>NZ_JANADS010000001.1:4800000-9130000 GCF_024199935.1 Bradyrhizobium sp. CCGUVB14 | reverse complement strand
CCGCGTTCGCGCAGGCCAAGCAGCAGCCCGCACCGGCGCAGCAAGCCGCGCCTGCGCAACAGCAGACGCCCACGCTCAAGCAGGTCGCGCTGACCGACAAGCAGCTCGACGGCGTGCTCGCCGCGCAGAAGGACATGGACGCGATCACCGAAAAGCTGCCGGAGAACACCGCGCCCGACGCGAAGGTGATGGCCCAGCTCGACGGCGTCGCCAAGAAGCACGGCTTCGCCAGCTATGACGACTACAACAACGTCGTCGACAACGTCAGCCTGGTGCTCGGCGGCTTCGATCCCACCACCAAGAAATATGTCGGCGCCGAAGCCGTGCTCAAGTCGCAGATCGCGCAGGTCGAGGCCGACAAGAAGATGCCGGCCAAGGACAAGAAGGAAGCGCTCGACGAGCTCAACCAGGCCCTCAAGACGCCGGCGCCGGCGATCGAGAACAAGGGCAATATCGATCTCGTCGGCAAGTATTACGACAAGCTGGTCGCCGCGCTCGGGGATGATCAGAACTGAGTACGTCTGCGGGGACTCGCGTCTCGCGCAGTCCCCGTAGGGTGGGCAAAGCGAAGCGTGCCCACCACCTCTCTCGGCGTCAGGACGGTCGTGGGCACGGCTCTGTCGCGCCTTTGCCCACCCTACGATAGCTGTATCAGTCGCTTGAACCTGCCTAAAACAAAAAGCCCCGGAGACACCTCCGGGGCTTTCGTCGTTTCCGCCCTTCCTGGCCGATCAACGCCTCATGTCTTGGTCCGCATCCGCGCCATGAAGCTGTCGTAGCTCAGCTCGGCGACTTGCGTCCAAGGCAGCGAGTCGTTCTTGTAGGCCATCATGCTCGCATGCATCTTGCCGAAATGCGGATTGCTCTTGGAGAGGTCGGCGTAGATCTCGTTGGCGGTGGTGTAGCAGGCCTCCAGCACCTCCTGCGGAAAGCCCTTGAGGATCGCACCGTTGACGATCAGCCGCTTCAGCGCCGGCGCGTTCACCGCGTCGTACTTGCCGGTGATCCAGGTGAAGGTGTCCCGCGACGCCGCATCGACCGCCGCCTGATAGTGCTTGGGCAGCGCGTTCCACTTGTCGATGTTGATGATGTTGTGGCCCTGGCTCGTGCCTTCCCACCAGCCGGGATAGTAGTAATACTTCGCGACCTTGGCGAAGCCGAGCTTCTCGTCGTCATAGGGGCCGACCCATTCGGCCGCGTCGATCGTGCCCTTCTCCAGTGCCGGATAGATGTCGCCGCCGGCGAGCTGCTGCGGCACGCAGCCGAGCTTGGCGAGAATGGTGCCGGCGAAACCGCCGATGCGCATCTTCAGGCCCTTGAGGTCCTCGGTGCTCTTGATCTCCTTTCTGAACCAGCCGCCCATCTGAGCGCCGGTCGACCCGGTCGGAATGCCGTAGACATTGTGCTCCTTCAACAGATCATTGACGAGATCCTGTCCGCCGCCCCACAGCAACCATGAGATCTGCTGGCGCGTGTTCAGTCCGAACGGAAGGGCCGTTGCGAACGTGAAGGCCGGGTTCTTGCCCCAATAATAATAGAGCGCGGTATTGCCGATCTCGACGGTGCCGTTGGAGACGGCATCCAGCACCTGCAAGCCCGGAACGATTTCGCCTGCAGCGAAGGGCTGGATCTGGAATTTGTTGTCGGTGATGTCGGCGACCTTCTTGCAGAAATATTCGCAGCCGCCATAGAGCGTATCGAGCGCCTTCGGCCAGCTCGTGGCGTAACGCCACCTGACTTCGGGCGAGGACTGTGCGATCGCGGGCGCGGCGACCGCTGTGCTCGCAGCCAGGCCGACGCCCGTGACTTTCAGGAATTCACGACGTTGCATGCGTACCCTCCGTGATGCCGATGCTTCGACCAGGGAACGATCTTGTTGTCGTTTTTTCTTCGCCGAGCCCGACGTTGTTTGTTTGAGACTTGTGAGCGCTTCCGAAATGGCCCCTCTGGGGGCTCTTGTTGTTGGAATTCCGATCATTGCGGTTCCCGAGGCGAGGATGACCGGCCGCCCGGCGATAATCAAGCCTCATGCCTCGCTCGCATCTGCGAACACGGCCTGACGCAAGTCGCCGGCGCGCGCGTCTGCTACGCGAATAGGCAACAACAAAAGGGGAGAACGAGCATGGCGGGCAAGAAAGTCGTGGTCGCCGGCGCAACGGGTCTCGTCGGCAACGCCGCCTTGCGACACTTCGGCACAGCCGAGTCTTGCGAGGTCGTCGCCTTGTCGCGGCGCAGGCCGCGCGATCTCTACGGTGCGCGCCACGTGCCCGTCGATCTGACCAGCGAAGCCGACTGCCGGCGTGCCGCAGCCGAGCTGCGAGGCGCCACCCATCTCGTCTATGCCGCGCTTTACGAGGCGCCACAGCTTGTCGACGGCTGGCGCGATCCGCAGCAGATCCAAACCAATGATTTGATGCTGCGCAACCTGATGGGCGCGCTCGAGCCGGTTGCACCTGATCTCAGGCACGTTGCCCTGTTGCAGGGCACCAAGGCCTATGGCGTCCATGTCCGTCCCCTGACAGTGCCGGCCCGCGAAGGCCGCTCGGAAATGTACGAGCAGCCCAATTTCTATTGGGCGCAGGAAAACTTTCTGCGCGAGCTCCAAATGGGCAAGGCTCAAAAGGTGAAGGCCTGGCACTGGAGCATCTTGCGCCCCGTCCTGATCGTCGGCCTCGCGATGGGCGGCGCCATGGATCTGATCCCGCCGCTCGGCGTCTACGCGGCGATGCTGCGCGAGCAGGGCAGGCCGCTCGATTTCCCCGGCGGCGCCGCGCGGGTGTCGCAGGCCGTTGACGTCGATCTCCTCGCACGCGCGATCGCATGGTCCGGCGAGGCGAGGTCGGCGCGGAACGAAGCCTTCAACGTCACCAATGGCGACGTCTTCACCTGGGAGAACATCTGGCCCGCGGTCGCCGACGCGCTGGAGATGAAACCCGGCAAGCCGGTGCCGCTGTCGCTGGCGAAAGAGTTTCCGAATTGGGTCGCGCCGTGGGACGCGCTCAGGCGCAAGCACAATCTTGTGTCGCCAGGCCTTGCCGAATTCGTCGGCCTCTCGTTCCAGTATGCCGATTACAGCCTGCGCTACGGCCAGACCGCGTCAGGCCCGCCCTCGATCGTCTCGACCGTCAAGATCAACCGCGCCGGCTTCACCGAGATGATGGATACGGAAGACATGTTCCGGAAGTGGTTCAGGCAGGCGAAGCAGGAGCGGCTGTTGCCGTGAGTTAAAGTTCGAGCGATCGCCGCGAAGGTGGTGCGCTCTCTCCACCCACGCGCTTACGGGCGGGCGCCTCCCAAATCAGACACTTTGTGATGGCCGTCACATACAGATGAGGGCGGTGATGCCTAATGTGGTCGCATCGGTGTCGGACAATCGCGCCAACTCAAGGAGACGTGTGATGACTGATGCAATCAAGATGACTGATCAAATCAATGCGCAGAGCGACGTTCTTGGCGAACGCGAGCTCGACTGCGTGAGCGGCGGGATCAAGGGCGCACTCGAGGCCGTGTGCAGAAACGACAGAGCACAAAGCGACCAGGCCCAAATGTTCCAACAGATCCTGCAGCAATTGACCCAAGGGCAGTGAGCCCACCGGGGCAGGCCGAATTGGCGCGTAGCGAAGCCTTCAACATCACCAATCGCGATGTCGGCCTTACCGATTTCGTCGACCTCTCGTTCTTGTTGCGCTGCAGGATCGGTTGATGCCGCTGCCGGCCTGCGCTGCTCGGGCTGCCCAGGGCCCAAATTGAAAAAATCCAATGCCCGGGGCATGCTCGGCCCATGATTTCAATTTTGATCCTTGTGGCGGCCATCGCCGCGATTGCCCTGATGGAACGGAGCGTTGAGCATCTGCCGTTTGCCGTCGCCGCACTTCTCCTCAATGCTGCCCTGCTGCTGGTGTTTCTTGCCGATCTCGATCGAGCGATCCTGCTGTCCGGCATGCTGGCGGTGGCGATCGCCGGCATCTCCATCGTCAAATTCAATCACAGCGCGCTCAAGCTGACCGTATCCGATCTGCCGCTGGCGTTTGCCGGCACAGTCCCATTCTTCGTGCTGCAATATCCACGCATGATGCTGGGTGTTGTGGCGGGAAGCGCGTTGTTCGCCTTTGCTGCGAGCGCGGTTCTGTTCTATGCGGCTGGATCTCCCGTGTCGATCGCGTTTCGAATTCTCTTGTTCGCCTTGGCGCTGGTTGGCTTTGCAATGGCTTCCGTGTCGAAGGGCGCCACCCTTTTGCGGCAGACGCTGACGCAAGGGCGGTGCTTCTACGCGACCTTCATGGCCTCGCTGGTTGATCCCGCTTGCTGGCGACAGTTCGGCGGGTTGGCTCTGAGCGATATCGCCAACGAACCGCTGCCATTGAGGGAGGCCACGCCCGCGCGCTCGGCCTGTTCTCCCGACATCATCGTCATCCAGCACGAGTCTGTGTTCGACCCGCGCATTTTCGGGTTGCCGGTCGAGCCGGCCGTCGAAGCCTTCCTGTCTCCGCCAGATGGCGAGTTTGGGCGCCTGAACGTCGACATCTTTGGCGGAGGTTCGTGGCAATCCGAATTCAGCTTGCTCACCGGTCTTTCAAGTGCCAGCTTCGGCTCGAGCGCCTACTACCTCTTCAAGAAGGGGGCCGGCCGCTTTCACAGCAGCCTGCCGCGTTCGTTGGCGTCGCTCGGCTACAAGACAACCCTCATATCCAGCTGTCGCCGCGGGTTTCTCAGTTACGACAAATTCTACGGCTCGATCGGTATCGACGAGCGTATCTTCGTCGACGAGCTTCCGCCGCCGTTCGATGCCGGGCGCTTCGAGGCAACAAATTCCGATGCGATGTTCCTGGATGCGGTCATCGATGTGCATGCCAGGGGGATCGCCAGCGATCCGACACCGAGATTTCTTTATGCGCTGACCAACTTCAATCACGGTCCGCATGATCGGCAGCTCGTGCCATCAGGTCAATTCGAGAGAGAGCGCGCCTTTGCCATGGCGAGCCTCCCCGATGCCGGATACGTCGAGTACTACACGCGACTGGCGGAGACCGCGTCTGCCTGGCAAAGGCTCAGAGAGAAGCTCGCAAGCAGCTTCCCTGGACGGCCTGTTCTCATCGTGCATTACGGGGACCATCAACCCGTGTTGACGAAGCAGATCGATCGACACCTGAAACGACCGTGTGACGGGCGGCGCCCGTTTGGCACGTTCTATGCGATAGAAGCCCTGAATATCCCCCATTTCAGCCCCGGAAGGGGCGCGGATCTCGACATCGCCTTTCTCGGAACTGTCGCCTTGCAACGGGCGGGTATTGCGCTCGACCCGATATTCGCCACGCGCGCGAGCCTGCTTGATGATTGCAGGGAAGCCTATTTCGCGTCGTCTTCCGAACGGAAACGTCGCTTCCATCGCACGCTCGTGGATCTCGGCCTGATCGACCTGATGCCCAGCGTCAGGCAAGCGCGCTAGCTCGGAGCACCCCGTCGCGACCCGGAAATAGCATGGGGCCCGCAATCCGCGAGCCCCGCCGTGCTCTCGGCAATGTCAGGCCTTGTGATGGACGGTCTGCAGGCCGTAGACCGGCGTCGGGATGCTCTCTTGGCGCGCCTTCAGCTGCAGCGCAAGGAATTGCGAGTAATGCCGCGACTGATGCAGGTTGCCGCCGTGGAACCACAGGCCTTCCTGCTGCGTCGGCTTCCACATGTTACGCTGCTCACCTTCCCATGGGCCGGGGTCCTTCGTCGTATTCGAGCCGAGGCCCCAGACTTTGCCAACCTTGTCGGCCGTCTCTGGACTCACGAGATCGGCGACGAAGCCGTTCATCGAACTATAGCCGGTGGCATAGACGATCACGTCCGCCGGCAATTCCTTGCCGCTGTCGAGCCTGACGCCGTTGGGCGTGATTTCCTCCACCTGTCCCGCGACCAGTTTGATCTTGCCGTCGATGATCAGCTGTGAGGCGCCGACGTCGATGTAATAGCCCGAGCCGCGGCGCAGATACTTCATGAACAGCCCGGATTCGTCGTCGCCGAAGTCGAGCCTGAAGCCGGCCTTTTCCAGCCCGGCATAGAAAGCCGCGTCATCCTGGCGGATCTTGTCGTAGACCGGCTTCTGAAACTGATTCAGGATCCGGTAGGGCAGTGAAGCGAAGATCAGATCGGCCTTTGCCGTGGTCATTCCGCCGCGGACGGCGCGTTCGGAATAGAGATCACCCAGCGTCGCCATCAGCGAGTCCGAGCGCACAATGTGCGTGGTCGAGCGCTGTACCATCGTGACGTCGACGCCGGCCTCGTACAACGCAGCGCAGATGTCGTGGGCCGAATTGTTCGAGCCGATCACCACGACCTTCTTGCCTTTGTAGCCGCCGGAGCCGGGATGGCGCGAGGAATGGTGCTGCTCGCCTTTGAACGCTTCCATGCCTTTGATCTTCGGCATGTTTGGCTTGGCCGACATGCCGGTCGCGAACACAAGCTGCTTGGGCCGCAGAGTAATCTCCTTGCCGTCGCGTTCGACGATGACGGTCCATTCCTTCTTGGCGTCGTCCCAACTGGCGCGTTTGGCCGTGGTGTTGGTCCAGTAGTTCAGCTCCATGACCTTGGTGTACATTTCCAGCCAGTCGCCGATCTTGTCCTTGGGCGAGAACACGGGCCAGTTCTTCGGGAAATCAATGTAGGGCAAGTGATCGTACCAGACGGGGTCGTGCAGGCAGAGCGACTTGTAGCGGTTGCGCCAGGAATCGCCGGCGCGTGCGTTCTTTTCGACGATGATCGAGGGGACACCGAGCTGGCGCAGCCGCGCCCCGAGCGCAATGCCGCCCTGTCCGCCGCCAATGACAAGCACGTAGGGTTGGGTCTTGAATCCGAGTTCTTCAACCTCCTCGTCGCGCAGCTCCTTCCAGCTCTTGGAGCCGGGATTGACGCCGTGCCTGGCGCCAAGCGGCCGGGTGAAGCCCGCCTTTTCCTCATGGCCCTTGAGTTCGACGATCGTGGTCAAAAGCGTCCAGATCTGGCCGTTCTGCAAGCGCAGGAGTCCATATCCACGCGCGACCTCGGTCTCGAATGAGATCCAGGACTCCGTCACGCCGTCAGCCTCGGTCGGCGTTTCACCTTCGGCGATTTTCCAGTTGCGTGGCTTCACGCGCGCGAGGCAATGCGCGAGCATGTCGCGAACCTGATCGCGGCCTTCCATCGTCTTGATGTTCCAGGTGAAGGCAACGAGGTCGCGCCAGTAGCATTCCGGCGCGAACATTCCGACGGCGGCGTCGAGATCGCCCGCCGCAAGCGCGGCATCAAACTTGTCGAGGAAAACCTGGACGCGCGCGCTTAGGGTGGTGTCGAGCATTACGTCCTCCCAAATGTCGTTTTGCGATTTTTCTGCGCAGGCAACGTAAGCTTATCCCAACCATCGCGGGAATCCAGACTTGCACGGCAGGGTTCCCGGCCGGGCTTCAGCGCCTCTCGGCGCTCACCTGCAACAACGCCGCTTTGCCCATCGGCGAGGTGGGTCTGCCAGGCGTTCTATTTGCTGCGCTGCATGCGTCTGGAGGTGGCCCTCAACGGACCTGCTGCCATGTCCGGTTCGAGCCCGCAAAGCACCGGGAAGCGAACATAGCTGAAGCGACCACACGATGCATCCACGTTCATTCCGCCTTCGCGAATGCCGTCTCCATCGCTTTCCTGGTCTTGATCGTCTCGTTGTTCGCGTCGAACTCGACATCGCTCCAGCGCACGATCTCGCCGTGCGCGACGTCGTGCTTCAGCTTGAGGCGATGGGCGAGGCCGATCGGCAGGGCGCCGGCCTTTAGGCTCGCATCCGCCGGCACCAGCTTGCCCCACACGGTGTAACCGCCTTCGCCGTCCAGCATCTCGCCGGCGCGCAAATTGCGCTTGGCAACCGATGCGACGTCGCCGCGGAAGCCGTAAGGCTGCCCGGTCGGTTCGCCCCGCAGTGCCGCCGACAGCACCGAGATGTTCAGTTCGAGCCCGATCAGGTGATACGGCTTGTACATCGCGGCGAAACGTCCGCTAGCATCGGTCTTCAAACCGTATTGCTTGAAGCAATCCGCGGCATAGTCGTTCGGCGCCTCCAGCACGACATAGACGCCCCAGCGCAGATCGCGAAACACCGGCCGGCCATCGCGCTCGAGCGACGAGACGACTTCGACCACGCCCGACCGCTCCAGCACGCCGCCCTTGTCGCTGGGCCGCATGATGTGCGGGAGATCGTCGACGCCGCAGGGCGGAAACAGCAGGCCGCCCTTGGGCACGTCGAGCCCGCAGGCGTTCGCGATCGCGGCCATCTCGATCGCCGACTTGGTGCCGTCGAGGAAGGAGTTGAACATTTGCGGATTCATGCCGGCCGACTGCGCTTCGCCGGCGGTCAGACCATAGTGCTGCCAGACGCCATCCGGCGTCACGTCGTGGTAGGCCGGCAGATATTTTGTGCCCTTGCCGGCGGCGACGACGCGGAAGCCGGTGGCGCGAGCCCAGTCGACCATTTCGGCGGTCAGCGCCGGCTGGTCGCCATAGGCGAGCGAATAGACCACGCCTGCCTTGCGCGCTTCCTCGGCGAGCAGGGGGCCGGCGAGCACGTCGGCTTCGACATTCACCATCACGACATGCTTGCCCGCCGCGATCGCGGCGCGCGCGTGCTTGATGCCGACGGCGGGATTGCCGGTCGCCTCAACCACCACATCCATCGCACCGCCGGCGATGGCGCGTGCGCCGTCATCGGTGAACACGGTGGCAGCAATCCGCTCGGCGCTCCAGCCGACGGTGCGGCAGGCCTCGCGTGCGCGATCGCGGTCGATGTCGACGATAACAGGCACTTCCAGCCCCGGTGTGTGCGGCACCTGCGCCAGAAACATCGAGCCGAATTTACCGGCGCCGATCAGCGCGACACGAACAGGCATTCCGGCGGACGCGCGGGCCTGGAGGATGCGGAAGAGGTTCATGGGAATTCCGATGTTCAGCGTTGCTGATGCAGCTGCGCTCAGTTCACCTCTCCCCGGAGGGGAGGGGTCGGTTTGTGCAGCAAACCGGGTGAGGGGCCGCAGCTCCGACGAGAGGCCTTAACCCCTCACCCGGCGCTTCGCGCCGACCTCTCCCAAAGGGAGAGGTGAATCTCGCCCGTGGCTCCGACCTTACTCCGCCGCCTGCCGCGGTGCCCGCGCCAGCCGCACCAGCGCGTCGTCATCCACCGTCTTGATCGGCGTGAAATCGCGATGCGCGATGTAGTCCGCCCGCGTCGGGGTGCGGATGTAGTTCGAGACCGCATTCAAGGTCAGGTACACGATCTTGCGCGGATAGGGCGTGATGTTGCCGCTCGAGCCGTGCACGAGATTGCCGTGGAACATCAGCATGCCGCCGGGCTTGCCGGTCGGCGCGACGATGCCGCCCTGCTTGACCAGCCGCGTCACCGTGTCTTCGTCCAGCGTCCACAACGGATACGACGTGGTCGAGAGGTCATGCGATGCCTGGAGATCGCCGGCATTCTGGCTGCGCGGCACCAGCATCAGCGGACCGTTGATCGGCATCACCTCGTCGAGGAAGATCGCGATGTTCATCGCGCGCGGCTCCGGCATGCCGTCGTCGCGCTTCCAGGTGCCGTAATCCTGGTGCCATTGCCAGACGTCGCCGGTGAAGGCCGATTTCGCGTTGATCTTGAACTGGTGCATGTAAACCGGCTCGCCGAACACCTGCTCGACCGGATCGATCATGCGCGGATGCGCGCCCAGAACGCCGAAAGCCTCGTTGTAGAGATGCGCGGCAAAGGCGGTCCGTGGTGCGCCGCTCTTCTCGCGCCAGACCTCCGGCCGGTTGGCGTCGTAAATGCCGACCGCTTCGCGCGCGAGAAGGTCGACCTCTTCTTGGGTAAACAGCTCGGGCAGGAACAGCCAACCCTCGCGGTGGAAGAACTCCAATTGCTCCTGAGACAGTTTCATGGGTCGTCCTCCTTGGTTTTGTTTGTTGTTCTCTCTCGTCATGCCCGGGCTTGCCCCGGGCATCCACGTTCTCCGAGCGTGAAGCAAAGGTGTGGATAGCCGGGTCAAGCCCGGCCATGACGGCGCAGGCGTTTGCAGCTACGCCGCCACCTCGTCCGTCGCCTTCAATCTCTCCTCGGTCATCCGTCCGGCCGTCTGCGCATGCGCCAGCGCCGCGCGTTCGGCCGCCTTCGCGTCACCTGCGAGAATGTGCTTGGCGATATCGGCATGCTCGGCCCAGGCGCTGCCGCGATAATCGAGCTCGGAGAGCACGGTCGCCATCGAGCGGCGCATATGCGGCCATTGCGGCGTGATCGTCTCCTCGATCACGGGATTGCCGGCGAGCTGGTAGATGGCGCGATGAAATTCGACGTCGAGCGCGATCAGCTCGGCGAGAACAGTCTTGCGATCGATGCGGCGTCCCGCGGCGAGCGCTGTCTCGAGCCGCGCGCGCCCGGCTGCATCGGCTGCGGCACGCTGGGCGGCAAGCCGGGCGGCGAGCGCGTCGATGGCGCCGCGCACTTCGTAGAGCTGACGAATGCGGGCGGGATCGAGCTGGGTGACTTCAAAGCCGCGCTTGCCGCTTTCGGCGACGAGACCCTGACGGTGCAACAGATGCAGCGCATGCGACACCGGCTGGCGCGAGACGCCGAGCTTGTCGGCGAGCTCGTTCTGCCGGATGCGCTGGCCGGGCTGCAGCGTGCGATCGGAGATCGCCTCCAGGATCCGGGCATAGACCTGGTCGATCAGGTTCGGGAGCGGGTCGAGAGGGATCACGCCGGCGGCTCCGAAAAGGGAATACGGAATTCCGTATTCGAAACTACGGCTCCGTGCCGGGGGCGTCAAGCGCTACCTGAATACCGTCGCGGTGCAACGATTCGAGCCAGCTAAGTTATTGATATTGCTTGGGCCGGCTACTGTGCATGGGGTTGTTTTCGCGACAATGACCCGCTTCAGCCCTCCAGCACCTCGACGTCCAGCGCCGCCACCTGCTCCGCATCGGCCATGGCGTCGATCCCGGCGATGCGGTCGCCGCTGAAGATGATGCGCAACGCGATGCGTAATTGTCCGCCGAGGATGACGGCGACACCCATCTCGCCATCGACCAGCGCCGTGCGCGCCGCCTGGGCGCGGCCCTTGTAGAGCTGCGCGACCGCATCCGCGCCGCGGATCTCCGGCAGCGTGCCGAGCCGCACCGCGGCATCGTCGGCGCGGAACACGACGTCGGGATCGAGCACTGCGAGCAGCCCCTCGAAATTGCCCTCGCGAGAAGCCTTGAGGAACGCATCGACGATCGCGCGCTGGCGCGACAGGTCTGCCTCCGGCACCGGCGCGCCCTGCACGCGCCGCCGCGCGCGGCTCGCGAGTTGCCGCGAGGCATCGACCGTGCGGCCGACGATCGGCGCGATCTCCTCGAACGGGACTGCGAACATGTCGTGCAGCACGAAGGCAAGCCGCTCCGCCGGCTGCAAGGTCTCGAGCACGATCAGCAGCGCCGCACCGACGGAATCGGCCATCTCCGCCTCGCGCTCCCGCGTGTCGTCGATCGGCTCGGGCACGTGCGGGCCCATCGGGTCTTCCTTGCGCGATTTGCGCGCGCGCAGCATGTCGAGGCAGATCCGCGCGACCACGGTGGTCAGCCAGCCCCGCAGGTTCGCCACGTCGGACGTGTCGCTCCGGCTCAGCCGCAGCCAGGCCTCCTGCACGGCATCGTCGACCTCGCCGCTCGCGCCCAGCATCCGGTAGGCGACAGCGCGTAAGTGGTCCCGGTTGGCCTCGAACTGCCGGCTCAGAAAATTTTCTTCGAAGTTTTCTTGGGTCATCGGTCACATTCCCTCGTCGCGATCCGTCATGCCCATGACGAAGCCAATCCGGCCGATGTGACCGGAACCTTCGAAATTCGATAGATGGAGACGCAAGATGATGCACGCCCGTATGAATCACCCGGTGATGGTCCTGCCCGAGGCCATGAACCACCTTCAGGCCCTCGCCAGCCTGACCAAGCAGGGCCTGCCGGAAAAGCTCCTGGAACTGGTGCACCTGCGCGCCAGCCAGATCAACGGCTGCAGCGTCTGTGTCGACATGCATCCGAAAATCGCCCGCAAGCTGGGCGAGACCGACGAGCGCCTGTTCGCCGTCTCCGCCTGGCGTGAGGCGCCCTATTTCACCGACGCCGAGCGCGCCGCGCTGGCGCTGACCGAAGCCGTCACGCGCGTTGCCGATCGCGAAGACCCGGTGCCGGATGCGATCTGGAACGAGGCCGCCAAGCACTTCGACGAGCGCGAGCTCGCAACCCTGATCCTCTCGATCGCGACGATCAACGTCTGGAACCGGCTTAACGCGACGATCAAGATGCCGGTCGGCGTGTGGAAGGTGTGAGACCTTCTTCTCTCTCCCCCGTCCGCGGGGAGAGAGCTACTCCGCCAAAAAACTGCTCACGACCTCGCTGTACTCCAGCGGCGCCTGTTCGAACATCCAGTGGCCGGCGTTCGGGATCACCGCCGTCTCGCTGTCCGCAATGTGCTCGGCCAGCACGCGCCACATCACCGACAGGCTGCCGGTGGTGGCGCTGCCGCCGATCAGCAGCGTCGGCGTCTTGATCGCCTGCGCATCCGCCAGCGTATAGGGCCTGCGCTGCTCGTTGATCTGGCCGAGGAAGGTCAGCGTGTTGTCGCGCAGCTGTTGCTTGGCAGCCGCCGGCACGCGCCGCCACGAGCCGTCACCCTCGATGCCCTCGTAGAAATTCTGCAGCGCGCCCTCGATGTCGCCGGCGCGGATCATCTCGACCGAGCGTATCGTCTTCGCGGCGAGCGGCGGATGCGCCGGCGTGCCTTCGGGCACCGGCAGGCTGGCGTCGAGATCGCCGCCGGGCTCGGCCAGCACCAGCTTGCGCAGCAGATCAGGCCGTGCCTGCGCGACGCGAAACGCGATGTGGCCGCCGCGCGAATGGCCCATGAGATCGACCGGGCCGGGCTTGATCTGCTCGATGAAAGCGATCGTGTCGGCGACGTGCTGCGCCATCTTGTAGTCGTCGCCGACGGCGTCCCAATGCTCGGGAAAGAAGTGCCGCAGGCTGACCGAGATCACGCGATGATTCCTCGACAGCGGCCCGAGCACCGAATACCAGGTACGGAAATCCCCGAGCGTGCCGTGCACGCAGACGAGCGGATGGCCCTGTCCGACTTCGAGATAGGCCATGTCATAACCGTTGACGCGAAAGCTCTGCATGATCAGCTCGCCAGAAAATCCAGGACCACTTCGGAGTATTTTTGCGGCGCTTGCTCGAACATCGGATGCGTCGCGTTCGGGATGATCGCCGTCTTGGAGTAGGGCACGTGAGCGGCGAGCGCATGCAGCACCTTCGGCAGCAGGCCCTTGGTCTGTGCGCCCAGGATGAACAGCGTCGGCATCTTGATCGCTTCCGCATCCGCTTTCGAGAACGGCGGGCGGTTGTCGCGGACCTGGCCGATCAGGGTAGTGGCGTTGTCGCGAAGGTTCTGCTTCACCATTGCCGGCAGCCGCGGCCAGGTGCCGGCGCCTTCCAGCGTGTCGACGAAGACGGCAAGGCCACCATCGACATCGCCGTCCGCGATCTTCTCGGCCGAGGCCGTGAACCGTGCCAGCAACGGCGAGGGGCCGCCGGCGTACTCGGGATCGAGACTCGCATCGAGCTCGCCGCCGGGCTCGGCCAGCACCAGCCGTCGCAGCAGATCCGGCCGCTGCTGCGCCGCGCGGAAGCAGATGTGGCCGCCGCGGGAATGGCCCATCAGATCGACCGGGCCGAGGTCGAGCTTCTCGATGAAGGCGATGACGTCGCTGACATGCTGCGCGATCGAATAGGTATCGCCGACGCCGTCCCATTTTTCCGGGAAGAAATGCCGGAGGCTCGGAACGATCATCCGGTGCCGCTGCGTCAGCGGCCCGAGCACGCAGCCCCAGACGCGGAAGTCGGAGAGCGAGCCGTGCACGCAGACCAGCGGCGGCCTGTCCCTGTCGTTGCCCACGTCGAGATAGGGCATGTCGTATCCGTTGACGTGGAGGCTTTGCATTCAGGACTCGCGGAAAGGGGCGTGGAACTCCTGTGCAAGATTCCCGGAAACCGGGTGGATCGCAACTATTTCCAAGCCTAGATTTAGGCCGAGATGACAATGGGGGCATGCGAGAAGGACGCGAGCTCAGGAACCAAGCCATGACCGACCAGCATTTTGCCCTGTTTGACACCAAGATCGGCCTTTGTGCCATCGCGTGGGGCCCGCGTGGCATCAACGGCACCCAGCTGCCGATGGGCGGCGAGCAGAAGATCCGCACCCGCATCGCTCAGCGCCACGCTGATGCCACCGAAGCCGAACCGACCCCTGAGGTGCAGCAGGTGATCGACCGCATCGTCAAGCTGCTCGCCGGCGGGCACGACGACCTCACCGATATCCCGCTCGATCTCGACGGCGTGCCCGACTTCAACCGCGGCGTCTATGAGATCGCCCGCGCCATCCCGCCCGGCAAGACCATGACCTATGGCGACATCGCCAAGCGCCTCGGTGGCGTTCAGCTCTCGCGCGATGTCGGCCAGGCGCTTGGGCACAACCCGTGCCCGATCGTCGTGCCCTGCCACCGCGTGCTCGCGGCCGGCAACAAGCCCGGCGGCTTCTCGGCGAATGGCGGCGTCGTGACCAAGCTGAAGATGCTGGAAATCGAAGGCGCGCTGGTGAACCACACGCCGAGTTTGTTTGATTGAGGGAGCTTGCCCCGGCGTCGTAGGGTGGGCAAAGCGAGGCGTGCCCACCATCTCTCTACAACAATGCAGGAAGACGTGGGCACGGCGCTTTGCGCCTTTGCCCACCCTACGAGACCGTCCGCTAAATCTTCGCCGCGGTCTTCGGCCAATACCGGTCGCGCAGATGCCGCTTCACCAGCTTTCCCGTCGGTGTGCGCGGTAGCTCAGCTTCGAAGTCAATCGAGCGTGGGCATTTGATCGCCGACAGACGCGTCTTGCAGTAGGCGATCAGGTCCGCCTCGAGCGCCTTGCCGGCACGCGTCATGTCGTGCGGCTGCACCACCGCCTTGACCTCTTCGCCCATCTCCTCGTTCGGAACGCCGAACACCGCGACGTCGGCGATCTCCGGATGGGTGATCAGCACGTCCTCGGTCTCTTGCGGATAGATGTTCACCCCGCCCGAGATGATCATGTAGGACTTGCGGTCGGTGAGGAAGAGAAAGCCGTCCTTGTCGAGATAGCCGACGTCGCCGAGCGTCGACCAACCCTTGGCGTTGTAGGCCTTCTTCGTCTTATCGGGATCGTTGTGATAGGTGAACGCCGGCGCATCGGCGAAATAGACCGTGCCGATCTCGCCAACCGGCTGCTCCTCGTCGTTCTCGTCCAGAATCTTGATCTTGCCGACCACGGCGCGGCCGACGCTGCCGCGATGCTCCAGCCATTGCTGCGAGTTGCAGACGGTGACGCCGTTGCCTTCCGAGCCCGCGTAATACTCGATCAGGATCGGCCCCCACCACTCGATCATCTTTGCCTTGACGTCGACCGGACAGGGCGCGGCGGCGTGGATCGCGCCTTTCAGTGTCGAGACGTTGTACTTGGTGCGGACCTCATCCGGCAGCTTGAGCATGCGCACGAACATGGTCGGCACGAGCTGCGATTGCGTGACCTTGTACTTCTCGACCAGCTTCAGAAAGTCCTCGGCGTCAAAATGCTCCATGATGATCGAGGTGCCGCCGAGCACGATCGCCATCATGTTGAAGCGCAGCGGGGCCGCATGATAGAGCGGCGCCGGCGAGAGATAAGTACTTTCGGCATTCATGCCGCACATGTCGGCGCAGAGCACGCGCAGGAAGGCATTCGGCACATCGATGGCGTTGCCCTCGAACGCCTTCTTGATGCCCTTCGGTCGGCCGGTGGTGCCTGAGGAATACAGCATGTCGTAGCCGGCGACTTGGTCCGCGATCGGCGTTGTCGGCTGCGCGGCTGCTTCCTTGTCGTAGGAGCGGAAGCCGGGCAGGGGCTCATCCACCATGTAGAAGATCGGCTCGCCGGCGGTGCCCTTGACCAGGTCCTTGATCTGGTCGGCGCATTTCGGCGTGGTGATCACGACCTTGGCGCCGCAATCGCCGATGATGTAGTCGATCTCGTCCTGCTTCAGGTAGCGGCTGATCGCGGTGTAATAGAGCCCGCTGCGTTGCGCCGCCCAGCAGATCTCCATGAAGGCGAGGCGGTTTTCCATCAGCAGCGCGATGTGGTCGCCGGCCTTCAGACCGAGGGAGCGGAACAGGTTTGCGCCCTGGTTCGAGAGCTCGTCGAGCTCGCGATAGGTGATCGCCTTGCCGGTCCCGGCCATCTGATAGGCGATCTTGTCGGGTGTGGTCTTCGCGTAAATGGACGGGTGGGTCATGGCGGAGATCTCGCAACAAAGAAGGTGTCATCCCGGCGAAGGCCGGGATCCATAACCACCGATTCAGATCGTTGAAACGAGATGTCGCCCCAGCGCGGCCTAACCACGTTCGCCTGTGGTTATGGGTCCCGGCTTTCGCCGGGACGACACCTATAATGTGGTGGCCGATGTGGCCACAACGACGGCTTACAGCCGCTCGACGATCGTCACGTTGGCCATGCCGCCGCCTTCGCACATGGTCTGCAGGCCGTAGCGCTTGCCGCGCTGGTGCAGGGCGTGGACCAGCGTCGTCATCAGCTTGGTGCCGGAGCCGCCGAGGGGATGGCCGAGCGCGATGGCGCCGCCGTTGACGTTAAGACGTGCCGGATCAGCGCCGGTGGTCTTCAGCCAGCCGGTCGGCACCGAAGCAAAAGCCTCGTTGACCTCGAACAGGTCGATGTCGTCGACCTTCATGCCGGCCTTCTCCAGCGCCTTCTTGGTGGCGTGCAGGGGGGCGTCGAGCATGATGACGGGATCGCCGCCGGTCATGGTCATGTGGTGGATGCGGGCCAGCGGTGTGAGACCGAGCTGCTTGAGGCCGCGCTCGTTCACGACCATCACGCCGGACGCGCCGTCGCAGATCTGGCTGGCGCTCGCCGCAGTCAGCTTGCCGTTCTCTGCGATCAGCTTGACGCCCTTGATGCCATCGAGCGTGGCGTCGAAGCGGATGCCTTCGTCGATGTGATGCGTGTCCTTGGACCCGTCCGCGCGGGTGATTTCGAGCGGCACGATCTCCGTCTTGAAGTGACCGGCCTGCGTCGCCGCGATCGCGCGCTGATGGCTGTTGTAGGAATATTCGTCGAGATCATCCTTCGACAGGCCGTACTTCTCGGCCATCATCTCGGCGCCGGTGAATTGGCTGAACACGATGTTCGGGTACTTCGCCTCGATGCCCGGGCTCTTGTAGTGACCAAAGCCATTCTTGGCGGCGAGCTGCGAGGACAGGCCCATCGGCACGCGCGTCATCGATTCCACGCCGGCCGCGATCACCACGTCCATCGTGCCGGACATCACGGCCTGTGCCGCGAAGTGCAGCGCCTGCTGCGAGGAACCGCACTGGCGGTCGATCGAGGTGCCCGGCACGCTCTCCGGCAGCTTCGAGGCCATGATCGCGTTGCGTGCGACGTTGTTGGACTGCTCACCGACCTGCATCACGCAGCCCATGATCACGTCCTCGACCAGCGACGGATCGATCTTGGTGCGATCGACCAGCTCGTCCAGCACTTTTGCGGAGAGATCAGCCGGATGCCAGCCGGCGAGGCGGCCCCCCTTGCGCCCGCCCGCGGTACGCGCAGCGGCGACGATATAAGCCTCGGCCATTTCGGTCTCTCCCTGGATTGTTCTGAGCTGGGTTGTCGGGGTTTTAAGGGGCGGGATATCGTTTAGTCAATCGATCAATTAACTCTTGTGGGGAGGCGCTGCTTGGGTTTATCTGCGGCCCGCTCCAGCGCCGAGAACAAGGGATCTCCGTGACTACCAGCGTACCGAACAGGCTTCCGAGCGGGAAGAATTCCACGGCAGAGAAATTGCTCGTGGCCGCGAGCGAGCTGATGATCGAACGCTCATCGATCGAGATCTCGCTCTCGGACATCGCCCAGAAGTCCGGCGCCAACGCCGCGCTGGTCAAATATCATTTCGGCAATAAGGACGGGCTGCTGCTGGCGCTGCTCGCGCGCGACGCAGCGACCGAGATGTCGAACCTCGAATATCTGCTGGCGCAGCCGATCAATTCGACCGCGAAGCTGAAGCTGCATATCGCCGGCATCATCCGCGCCTATCACCGGTTCCCCTACATGAACCGGCTGATCCACTATCTCCTGCACGAGAGCGTTGCCGGTTCGGCGGATGAAGTCTCGAAATTCTTCGTCGCGCCGCTGCTCGACTTTCATCGCCGCCTGCTCGCCGAGGGCGTCAGCCGCGGCGAGTTCCGCCAAACCGATCCGGTGCTGTTCTACACCAGCCTGATCGGCGCCTGCGATCACCTGTTCTTCGGCCGGCACGCGATGTCTCGCGCGACCGGCGTCGGTCCGGTCACCGATGAAGTTTGCCGGCAATACATCAAGCACATGGAAACGCTGATCTGCGGCGGCATCCTCACGCAAGCCGAGGAAGCTGCCGCGGCCGGATAATCCGGCCGAGACGTTCAAGTCTAGAGAAGAAACGCCCAAGGAAAGGTAGCCTGTCATGGAATTGAAAGACGTAGCCGTTCTCATCACTGGTGGTGGTTCGGGTCTTGGTGAAGCGACTGCGCGCGCCATGGCCGCCAAGGGCGCCAAGATCGGCGTGATCGATCAAAACAAGGACAATGCCGAGAAGGTCGCCGCCGAAGTGAAGGGCGTCGCGCTCCATGCCGACGTCACCAGCGAAGAGCAGATCAAGGCGGCGATCGCCAAGGCGGAAGCCGCGCATGGCGTTGCCCGCGTGCTGATGAACTGCGCCGGCATCGGTGGCTCGCAGCGTATTGTCGGCCGCGACGGCGTCTATCCGCTGGAAAAGTTCGCGCGCATCATCAACGTCAACCTGATCGGCACGTTCAACTGCCTGCGTCTGTTCGCCGAGCGTCTCGTCACGATCGAGCCGATCGGTGAAGAGCGCGGCGTCATCATCAACACCGCCTCGGTCGCTGCTTACGAAGGCCAGATCGGCCAGATCGCCTACTCGGCGTCGAAGGGCGGCGTCGTCGGTTTGACTTTGCCTGCCGCACGCGACCTCGCGAGCCAGAAAATCCGCGTCAACACCATTGCGCCTGGCCTGTTCTTCACGCCGCTGCTGATGGGCCTCAACGAGGAAGCGCGCAAGAGCCTGGGGGCCCAGGTGCCGCATCCCTCGCGTCTCGGCGATGCCAAGGAATACGGCGCGCTCGCCGTGCACATGGTTGAGAATCCGATGCTCAACGGCGAAACCATCCGTCTCGATGGTGCCATTCGCATGGCTCCGCGGTAGGGCACTTCTTCCCTTCTCCCCCTGTGGGAGAAGGTGGCGCGAAGCGCCGGATGAGGGGTTTGCGTCCGCGGAGACAGACCCCTCACCCAAGCGAATTCTGGGCTCACAGCGACTTGCCCTCTCCCACAAGGGGAGAGGGCGCAGCAATTGGCACCGCAATCAGCGGTACGCAGGAGCGCCCCATGTCCCAACCGCTGCTGATCGAGCACGATGACGGCGTCGACCGGGTGACGCTCAATCGTCCGGAGAGCCTCAACGCGCTCGATCCCGCGCTGATTGACGCGCTTAATGTCTATTTCCAGGGCCTGCAGCGCAATCGCGACACGCGCGTCGTCGTGCTGCGCGGCGCCGGCAAGAATTTTTGTGCTGGCCTCGACCTCAAGGCCGCGATGGCGCGCAGGGCCGGGCAGCAGGAGCCGCCCGGTGTGACCGAGTCGCTCGACTCGCAACGCCGCATCGCTGACATCGTGATGCTGATGCGCCGCTGTCCGCAACCCATCCTCTCTCTGGTGCAGGGCGCCGCGGCCGGCGGCGGGTTTGCGCTGGCGCTGGCTTCCGACATCCGCATCGCGACCAAGTCGGCGCGGATGAACTGCGCTTTCATCAAGCTTGGCCTTGGCGGTTGCGACATCGGAACCAGCTACTTTCTGCCGCGCCTCGTCGGCGTCTCCGTCGCCTCCGAGCTGATCCTGACCGGGCGCTTCATCGGCGCCGAGCGCGCGCTTGCGGTTGGGCTTGTCTCCGAGGTCGTGGACGAGGACAAGCTCGATGCGGCGGCCGAGCCTTATGTCGATGCAATGATGACGGCCTCGCCCGTTGGGCTGCGCCTGTCAAAGGAATGTCTCAACATGAGCGTCGATGCCGGATCGCTGGAAGCGGCGATTGCGATGGAGGACCGCAACCAGGTCCTGTGCAGCCGCTCCGAGGAATTTTCGGAAGGCATCAGGGCCTTCCTTGAGAAGCGAAAGCCTGTCTATATCAAGCGCTGAAACAACAAAGATCCGCAAAGGACAATAATTCCGGGAGACGCAAAATGAGTGGAAGCGCGGCGGCGGTGATGGCAAAGCCCGCCTTTCGCAAGGTCGAGTGGCTCGCGCGCGACATCGATGTCGAGCGGCGCACTGACGGCACGGTGGTGCTGAAGTCGCGCATTCCGCTGCAGGCCTACGAAAAGCATCTTCCGGCCTCGCTGGCGAAATGGGCCAGGGAAGCGCCCGAGCGCATCTGGCTCGCGCAACGCGGCGGTCCGAGCCGCGAATGGCGCAAGGTGTCCTATGGTGAAGCCAAGCGCACCGTCGACGCGCTGACGCAGGCGCTGCTCAATCTCGATCTCGATGGCCGCCCGGTCACGATCCTCTCCGGCAATTCGATCGAGCATGCGCTGATGACGCAGGCCGCGATGCAGGCGCGTTCGCCGGCAGCGCCGGTGTCGCCGGCCTACTCGCTGATGAGCCATGATCACGTCAAGCTGAAGTACCTGTTCGATCTGATCAAGCCGGCCGTGGTGATGGTGCAGGACGGCCCGACCTTCGAGAAGGCACTTAAGGCGCTCGACCTCTCGGGCGTCACCGTTGTTCACGTCGCGCGGCCCTGCGAGGGTGTGAAGAGTGTCAGCTTTGCCGAGCTCGCCGCAACGCCGGTGACGGCGGATGTGGACGCATCGATCGCAAAGATCACGCCTGACACGGTCGGCAAGCTGCTGTTCACGTCAGGTTCGACCGGCATGCCCAAGGCCGTCATCAACACGCAAGAGATGATGTGCGCCAATGCGGCGATGATGATGCAGGTGCGGCCGCGCACGCCGGGCGGCCCGCTCGCCACGGTGCTCGATTGGATGCCCTGGAATCACACCATGGGCGGCAATGCCGCGTTCCATCCGGTGCTGGTCGACGGCGGCACGCTCTATATCGACGATGGCCGGCCGATGCCGGGCCAGCTCGAAGAAACCATCAGGAACCTGCGCGAGATCTCGCCGACCTATTACGCTAACGTGCCTGCCGGTTATGCCGCGCTCGCCGCGGCGATGGAGAAGGACGATGCGCTGTGCCGTTCCTTCTTCAAGAATCTCTCGATCATGGCCTATGGCGGCGCGCGGTTGCCTGATGATCTCTACGACCGCATGCAGGCTCTCGCCGTGAAGACCACCGGCGAACGCATCGTGTTCTATACCGGCTGGGGTTCGACCGAGACCGCACCGACCTCGACGGGCACCTATTGGGATACTGAGCGCGTCGGCCTGATCGGCCTGCCGTTCCCCGGCGTCGAATTGAAGATGGTGCCGTGCGGCTCGAAATACGAGCTGCGCCTGCGCGGCGTCAACGTCACGCCCGGCTACTTCGGTCAGCCGGACCTGACCAAGAAGATGTTCGACGAAGAGGGTTTTTATTGCATCGGCGATGCCGGCATTTTCGTTGATGACAGCGATCCGGTGAAGGGCATCATCTTCGCCGGCCGCGTGGTGGAAGACTTCAAGCTGACCACCGGCACCTTCGTGCATGTCGGCTCGCTCCGTACCGATGCGATCGCGGCTGCGACGCCGGTCGTGCATGACGCGCTCGTGGCCGGGCAGGATCAGTGCTCGATCGGTCTGCTGGCCTGGCCCAATCTGCATGCGTGCCGCCAGCTCGTTGGCAATCCTGATCTCAGCTTCGAGGACGCGGTGAAGCACCCCGAGGTGATCGCCTGCTTCAAGCGCGGGCTCGAGGCGCACAACACCGAATGCGGCGGCGCCAGCAGCCGCGTCATCGCCCGTGCGATGTTGATGGTCGAGCCGCCCTCGATCGACGGCAACGAGCTCACCGACAAAGGCTACATCAACCAGCGCGCCGGCCTCGAGCGCCGCGCGGTGCTGGTGGAGCGGCTTTATGCCGACAAGCCGGACCAGGACGTGATCGTGCTGAGATGAAGATCGTAGGATGGGTAGAGCGCAGCGAAACCCATCGCCTCTCGTCAGATAATTGATGGGTATCGCTTCGCTCCACCCATCCTACAGAACAGCAATAACAGGGTAGCCCGCTATGAACTTCGATTTCTCCGACGACCAGAAGCAGCTCCGCGACCAGGCGCGCAAATTCCTCGCCGAGAAATGTTCGCCGAAGGCGGTGCGCGTCGTGCTCGACGGTAAGGCGCCCTACGACAAGGAGCTCTGGAAGGGTCTCGCCGAGATGGGCTTTCTGGGAGTCGCTATCCCCGAGGAATTCGGCGGCGCCGGTGCTGGTCATCTCGAGCTCTGCGTGATCGCCGAGGAGATGGGCCGGGCCAACGCGCCGGTGCCGTTCTCTTCGACCGTGTATCTCGCGGCCGAAGCGCTGCTGATCGCCGGAAGCGACGCGCAGAAGAAGAAGTGGCTCCCCGCGATCGCCTCGGGCGAGGCGATCGGCACACTGGCTCTGTTCGAGGGCAAGGGCAATCCGGCGCCGAAGAACGTCAAGCTCGCGGCTGCGAACGGCGTGCTCAACGGCGTCAAGAAGCCGGTGGCGGATGGTGCGATCGCCGACTTCGCGGTGGTTGCGGCGCGCACGGGCTCGAGCGGGCGCGATGGCGACATCTCGCTGTTTCTGGTCGATCTCAAGGCGGGTGGTGTCGAGGTGAAGAGCCTCACCAATCTGGATCCGACCCGTGGTCAGGCCGAGATCACGTTCAAGGACTGCAAGGCGGAGCCGCTTGGGGCCGCCGGCGACGGCTGGAGCATCTTGACCCAGGTGCTCGACCGCGCTGCGGTGCTTTGCGCCTTCGAGCAGGTCGGTGGCTCCGACCGCGCGCTGGAGATGGGCCGCGACTACGCGCTCGACCGCATTGCGTTCGGCCGACAGATCGGCTCGTTCCAGGCGGTCAAGCACATGCTCGCTGACATGTATGTCTCGGCGACGCTGGCGCGCTCCAACAGCTATTACGGCGCCTGGGCGCTCTCGACCAACGCAGCCGAGCTGCCCGAAGCCGCCGCTGCCGCGCGCATCAGCGCGACGCAGGCATTCCAGCACTGCGCCAAGAACAACATCCAGGTTCACGGCGGCATGGGTTTCACCTGGGAGTTCGACTGCCACATGTACTACCGCCGCGCCAACGCCATGGCGCTCGGCCTCGGCAGCCTCTCCTATTGGGAAGACCAGCTGATCGATCGCATGCGCAAGAAGAACGCGGCGTAAGCGAAGGGCACGAATATGAACTTCGACGACACCCCGCAGGAAGCCGAATTCCGCAGCCTAGCGCGCGCCTGGATCGGTGCCAACGCGCCCAAGCAGTACGAGGACGAGCTGCGAAAGTCTTCGCTCGGCCGCACCGTGCTCAGGAACGCCAACATCCTCGAAGTCGCAAAAGCCTGGCAGAAGAAGAAGGCGGATGCCGGCTGGGCCTGCCTGCACTGGCCGAAGGAGTATGGCGGCCGCGGCTCGTCGCCGATTGAGCGCGTGATCTGGCAGCAGGAGGAGGGGCCGTTCGGCCAGCTCTCCCGCATGTTCATCATCGGCCACGGCATGTGCGGGCCGACCATGATGGCATTCGCGCGCGAGGAGCATAAGCGCACCTACCTGCCGCCGCTCGCATCAGGCGAAAAGATCTGGTGCCAGCTGTTCTCCGAACCCGCCGGCGGCTCCGACGTTGCAGGATTGCGCACCCGCGCGGAGAAGGACGGCGACGACTGGGTCATCAACGGCCAGAAGATCTGGACCTCGGGCGCGCATTATTCCGACTATGGCATCCTGCTCACCCGCACCGATCCGACCGTGCCCAAGCACAAGGGCCTCACCATGTTCTTCCTGGACATGAAGAGCCCTGGTGTCGAGGTGCGGCCGATCAAGCAGGCGAGCGGCGCCTCCGATTTCAACGAGGTCTATTTCACCAATGTCCGCATTCCCGATCATCAGCGCCTCGGCGAGGTCGGCGACGGCTGGAACGTCTCGCTGACCACGCTGATGAACGAGCGCAGCGCGATCGGCGCGGCCGTCTCGACCGGCTTTCCGGAGCTGTTCGAATATTGCTCCAGCCTCATGCTCGATGACGGTCCGGCGATCGAGGATCGCGCGGTGCGTTCGAAGCTAGCCAATTGGGCGGTGAAGGCGAGCGGGCTGAAATACACCAGCATGCGGGCGATCTCCGCGCTGTCGAAGGGTGAGCGGCCAGGACCGGAGAATTCCATCGGCAAGCTGGTGGCGGGCTCGATGATCCAGGACGTCGCGACCTACGCGCTGGATCTGCAGGGCGCGAGCGGCGTGGTCAGCGGCGAGGATGCCGAGCTCGCCGGCCGTTTCCAGGCGATGCTGCTGCGTGCGCCCGGCACGCGCGTCGAAGGCGGCACCGACGAGATCATGCGCAACATTATCGCGGAGCGGGTCTTGGGCCTGCCCGGCGATATCCGTGTCGACAAGGACGTACCGTTCAACAAGATCCCGACCAAGGGAAGATGAGTTCGTGTCCCGGACGCGATGCAGCACGTAGTGCTGCTTCGCAGAGCCGGGACCCAGAAAGCCGGAATGGGCCCCGGCTCTGCAGCGCACCGCTTCGCGCTGCGCAGCGTCCGGGGCGAGAGAGAGGAGAGTTCGGAGATGAATTTCGACGACACCCCGCAGGAAGCCGCGTTCCGCGAGACCGCACGCCAATGGGTCGCCGCCAACGCGCCGAAGGAGTTCGAGCAGGAGCTGTCAAAATCCTCGCTCGGCCGTATCAGGCTGGCCAAGCACGACATGGTCGAGGTCGGCAAGGCCTGGCAGAAGAAGAAGGCGGAGGGCGGCTGGGCCTGTCTGCACTGGCCGAAGGAATATGGCGGCCGCGGCGCCACGCCGATCGAGCGCGTGATCTGGCAGCAGGAGGAGGGCGTCTACGGCAAGCTGACGCAGCCGTTCCAGATCGGCGAGGGCATGTGCGGCCCGACCGTGATGGCGTGGGGCAGCGAGGATGCCAAGCGTCGTTATCTGCCGAAGCTCGCCGCGGGCGAGGAGATCTGGTGCCAGCTGTTCTCCGAGCCGTCGGCCGGCTCCGACGTCGCGGGCTTGCGTACGCGCGCGGAGAAGAAGGGCGACAATTGGGTCGTCAACGGCCAAAAGATCTGGACCTCGGGCGCGCATTACTCCGACTACGGCTTGTTGATCGCGCGCACCGATCCGAATGTGCCCAAGCACAAGGGCCTCACCATGTTCTTCCTGGACATGAAGAGCCCGGGCGTCGAGGTGCGGCCGATCAAGCAGGCCAACGGCATGCAGGAGTTCAACGAGGTCTATTTCACCGACGTCGTAATCCCTGACAGCCAGCGGCTCGGCGCGGTCGGCGAGGGCTGGAGCGTGTCGCTGACCACGCTGATGAACGAGCGCATGTCGATCGGGGCGCGTCTTGCGACCGGCGTGCCCGAACTATTTGAGTTCTGTTCGAACCTAATGCTGCAGGAAGGGCTCGCCATCGACGATCCCGCCGTGCGTTCGAAGCTCGCGAGCTGGGCGGTGAAGTCGAGCGGGTTGAAATACACCAGCTACCGCGCGATCTCGGCGCTGTCGAAGGGCGAGCGGCCGGGACCGGAGAATTCGATCGGCAAGCTGGTGTCGGGCATGATGCTGCAGGACATCGCGACCTACGCGATGGACCTCCAGGGCGCGGCCGGTGTTCTCACCGGCAGCGATGAGGAGACGGTGCACGGCCAATTCCAGCAGATGCTGCTGTCCTCGCCTTCGATGCGCATCGCCGGCGGCACCGACGAGATCCTGCGCAACATCATCGCCGAGCGGGTGCTGGGGCTGCCCGGCGACATCCGCGTCGACAAGGACGTGCCGTATAACAAGATCCCGACCAAGGGGCGGTGATCTCGCTTCCCGCGGTATCTCGTAGGGTGGGCAAAGCGAAGCGTGCCCACCATGTCTCAAGATCGGGGAAAGTTAGTGGGCACGGCGCTACGCGCCTTTGCCCACCCTACAAGAGAAGAATTCATGGACGCAAAAGTGAGCCAGACCCAAGACCGCATCGGCGTGCTCGAAGAGCTCCTCAACGAGCGCTATTCCGTTCGCGCCTTCCTGCCGAAGGAGGTCGACCGCGCCACCATCGAGCATGTGCTGACGACGGCGCAACGCACCGCGTCCTGGTGCAACAGCCAGCCCTGGCAGGTCATCATCGCCAGCGGCGAGGCCAAGGAGCGCTTCCGCCAACTGATCTATAAGGAGGCCTCAGGCGGGCTCGGCGACGATTACGATTTCACCCCGCCGCGCGAATATGTCGGCGTCTATCTCGAACGCCGCCGCGAGAGCGGCTTTCAGCTCTACAACACGCTCGGCATCCCGCGCGGCGACAGAAGCGGCTACGCCAAGCAGGCGCTGGAGAATTACAATTTCTTCGGCGCGCCGCACGTCGCGATCATTCACACCAATGAGCCGCTCGGCATCTACGGCGCGATCGATTGCGGGGCCTATGTGTCGAATTTCATGCTCGCAGCACAAGCGCTCGGGCTCGGCACGATTCCGCAGGCGGCACTTGCGCGCCATTCGGGCCTGATCCGCCGCCACTTCAACCTGCCCGACGACCGTCGCGTCGTCTGCGGCATCTCGTTCGGTTATGCCGACAACGCGCACAAGGTCAACAGCTACCGCACCTCGCGCGCAACCGTCGCCGACACCGTGACGTTCGTCGAGACGTAACCGAGCGGAAATACCCTGCTCACACGCATACGAAGACGGCCGCGCAAGACGGCCGCCTTCACCGTTGTCGCCTGAGGTCGATTGACGCGCTACCCGCCGCTGCCGCCGATCACGGCGCGCACGGTCTCGTCGGGTCCGAAGTCCTCGGCGCCGTCGACATAGAGCAGCGCAGCGAGCTTCGAGCGTGCGCGGTTGACGCGGCTCTTGATGGTGCCGACCGCACAGCCGCAGATCGAGGCCGCATCCTCATAGGAGAAGCCGGAGGCGCCGACCAGAATCAGCGCTTCGCGCTGGTCCTGCGGAAGCTTCTCGAGCGCGCCGCGGAACTCCTCGAACTCGAGATGGGCGTTCTGCGAGGGCTGCGTCTTCAGCGTCTTGGCATAGTTGCCCTCAGCGTCCTCAACCTCGCGCCGCCGCTTGCGATAGTCGGAGCGGAACAGGTTGCGCAGGATCGTGAACAGCCATGCCGGCAGGTTGGAGCCGGGCTGGAACGAGTCGATGTTGGCAAGTGCACGCAACAGCGTTTCTTGCACCAGATCGTCGGCGCGGTCGGCATTGCCGCTGAGCGAGATCGCGAACGCGCGAAGGCTCGGCACGGCCGCGAGGATGTCGTCACGCAGGGAGTTCGTGAGAGGCATTAATCCCTCCCATTGTTGTCGTTGGAGCCCCCAGCCCCATTCTCGTTCTGGGATCCTCCCGGCGCATCAAGCTTTTTGATGAGCTCCGCGAACCGGTCCGGAACCCCTTGCCGCACGACGTCGTCGTACATGGCGCGCAGTTGATGGCCGATCCGGGATTGGATCTCCGGAGTTAGGCCTCCCTTGCCGGGGGTCGTGCTTTTGCTGGCTTGAGACTTGAGATCTTTCATGACCTGTTCCACGTTTCCCCGAGTTAAGTGACTGCAAAATCGAGAAGTTTTCTCAACCGGGAGCCGTTCCCTGGATGAGTTCAATTCCAGGTTCGGCAAAAAGTTCCCAAGCCGTGGGAACTTTTCTTATCCTGAAGCGTAATCAGCTCCAGTAGGGGAACCCGGGCCTCCCCTCGCAGTTCCCTATTTTTAAGGTTGGCCCGAAATGAATGGAGTGGGGATGTCCCGTTCGCAGCTTGTTGCTGAGCACTTGCCCTTGTTGCGCCGGTATGCGCGCGCCCTGACGGGCAGCCAGGCCTCCGGTGACGCTTATGTCGCAGCCATGTTGGAAGCCATGCTGGGTGATCCGTCGGTGCTCGACGAGAGCCACGGGCCGCGCGCCGGCCTGTTCCGGCTGTTCACCCAGATCTGGAATTCGGTCTCGGTCAATGACGACGCCGAGGTAGCGACGCTGCCGATGCCGCCGGAGCGGCGGCTGTCCAACATCACACCGCTGCCGCGGCAGGCGTTTCTGCTGCTCTCGCTCGAGGGATTTTCGGAAGAGGAAGTCGCCTTTGTTCTCGCGACCGACGTCGCCGAGACGCGCCGGCTGGCTGATGCCGCCGGCCGCGAGATGGCGGCCGAGATCGCGACCGACGTCCTGATCATCGAGGACGAGACCTTCATCGCCATGGACCTCGAAAGCCTGGTGAAGAATCTCGGCCACAACGTCGTCGGCGTCGCGCGCACCCACGCCGATGCGGTGGCGCTGGCCAAGAACAAGCGGCCGGGCCTCATCCTCGCCGACATCCAGCTCGCCGACGGCTCGTCGGGCCTGGATGCCGTCAACGAATTGCTCCGCACCTTCGAGGTGCCGGTGGTGTTCATCACCGCCTATCCGGAGCGCTTCCTCACCGGCGAGCGTCCGGAGCCGGCGTTCCTGATCTCAAAGCCGTTCCAGCCCGCGATGGTGTCGGCGGTGGCGAGCCAGGCGCTGTTCTTCCAGCGCAACTCGCGCAATCGCGCGCCGAAGGCGCCGGCGGCCTGATAAGATTCGCATCGAATGAGCAAACGGCGCGTCGCATGGCGCGCCGTTTTTGTTGTCGATACCCCGCGTCAGCAGCCTCGGCAGACACTGTTGAGTTTGGCCTTTAGCTTGGCTTCGTCTGCCCATGCGCCGTCCACAGGATGCGTTCCGTCGAGCGTCATGAGGATGGTCATTCGTTGAAGGTCGTCCTTGGCCTCGGGAGGCGGCCTTGGAAACGGTTCGCTTCGCTCCACCATCTTCAGAGCGGCCGCGTCGAGCGGCGGGGAGCCTGTGCTTTCCACCAAGGCGTTCGAGATCAATTTGCCTGCGCGGTCGATCACGAAAGTGACGCCAGCATCGGCTTTCTGGCCCATCGCCTCCGGAGGAAACGATCTGTTACGCCAGACATGCTCAGTGACCGCCTTGTGCCAGACGGCCATGGGATCGGACTCACCAAGGGTTGGATCCGGCCTGCTCAGGACGAGCCCGAAAGGGGGCACCTGAAACTGGCGGCCGGCGAAGTTCATCGGCACGGTGAAGGAGAACGAGTCGTCCTTCAGTTCCGGAGGTGGTGCCGGATAGGGTTCGGCGCGAGCGATGATCGCCAGCGCAGCATCGTCCAGCGCCCGCGAGCCCGTGCTTTCGGTCAGCGCCCGCGAGATCAATTTGCCGGACCGGTCAATGGCGAATGTGACCTTGGCTTTGCCCGTCTGCCCCAATCCTCCCCCTGGAAAATACTTGTTGCTGTTAATGTGTGCCGCGATCCTTGCTCGCCAGGCTTTGACGTTCTCGGTCGGCGTATCAGTCTGCGCAAGCGCAGGAAAAGCCAACAGCAATCCGAGAAGCGCGGCCGTTAAAGGGAATTTCATCTGCATCGACGCCAATATTAATCGCGGTCTGGTTGATTGCAAGGTTCGTTGCTCGTATCGCGCTCTTGTCGCTGTGGGCAATTCGAACGGCTGCAAGGCATCGCACGCTTGACGCCAACGTCATTGCCCCCTTGATATCTCGCCGCGATGACACCCATCGCCGCTTCAAGCCGGAGACGTGCCCATGGACCAGCAACTGCTCGACCGTCTCGCCATCCGCGACCTCGTCGAGAACTGGGCGGTGTGGCGCGACGCCGGTGATTGGGAGCGGTTTGCCACCGTCTGGCATGAAGAGGGCTGGATGTCCGCGACCTGGTTTCAAGGACCGGCGCGGGATTTCATGCGCGTCAGCCAGGAGGGGTTTGCCAAGGGCGTGCGCATCCTGCATTTCCTCGGCGGCACCAGCATCGACCTTGCGGGCGAGCGGGCCATTGCGCAAACCAAGATGACGATCTCGCAGCGGGCTCTGGTCCACGACGTACTCTGCGACGTCGTCTGCACCGGGCGGTTCTACGATTTCCTGGAGAACCGGCAAGGCAAGTGGGGCATCGTCCGCCGCCAACCGATCTACGAAAAGGATCGGATCGACCCGGTCGATCCTGCCGCGACGCTTCGCCTCGACCAGCAGGCGCTCGCCGCGCTGCCCGAAGGCTACCGTCACCTCGCCTACATGCAGGAGTTGATTGGCTACAAGGTCAAGCGCGACATGCCCGGCCTGATCGGCCCCGAGGTCGAGAAGCTCTATGGCGAGGGGCGGGACTGGCTTGCGGGGAAGGCCAAATAGACTGCGGGCAGAAGCGAACGCCAGAAAAAAGTAAGGCGCGACTGGCATCACCACAGTCGCGCCCTACGTCGCCGGCTTATGGGGCAGGGGGGAATAGCCGGCTGTTGAGACGACTCCCAGGCGCGGGAGTCGTTCCAGGCGGCCGCAAAATTTTTTGTGCGGCCTGGCGTGAATTTGGCACACGGTTAAGTGATCTTAACCTCTGGGAAACTCCTGTCCTCTCCTCGCGTTGTTCCCGTGATCGCCATGGGGCGAGGGACCGACAGCCATGCCACAGATTCAAAAGGTATTTTTGGGTGCCGTCGCCATCGCCGCGACGCTTTGCGCCGTTCAGGTCGGCGCCGTTCAGCTTGCCTCCGGCCACGATCTGGCCGAACGCTGGCAGGCTCTCGCCGAGCAGCCGGGCCAGACCTCGGGTCGGAATGTCGCAAGTCATGACGTCAATCGCGCCAGCAAGTCCGATCGGCTCGCCGACCTCAAGCCGGCGGCCGCTCCGACCCGCACCGTCTCGATGCGGCTGAACGATCTGGCCGACACGTCCGTGCTGATCCGGGTCCCCGCGGTGGTCGAGACCGGCAATGCCAAGCCCTCAACCATGCTGTTGAAGCCGGGCCGCAAGCCGACCATCGCGTGTGAGCCGATGGTGAGCTCCCTGACCGAGGTCGCCAAGCTGCTGCAGCCCGGCCGCTGCGTGACCTGATCGGGCCCGTCCCTACCTGCCAAACCGCCCCTCCGCCTGGGGGGGCGGCTTTGCACGTCCACTTGATCCCCTATCCCATCGCGTTATATCCCGGGTTTCCTTACTTCCGATTGACCGGGTAAACGCATGACGACGTCCGATACGGCCACGCATACGCAGCCTTTCCAGGCCGAGGTTTCCGAGCTGCTGCACCTGATGGTGCACTCCGTCTATTCGGAGACCGACATCTTCCTGCGCGAGCTGGTCTCCAACGCCTCGGATGCCTGCGACAAGTTGCGCTATGAGGCGATCGCCAATCCGGCCCTGCTGGGTGAGGGCGACGCGCCCAAGATTCGGATCATCCCGAACAAGACGGCAGGGACGCTGACGATCGCCGACAACGGTATCGGCATGGAGCGGCAGGAGCTGATCGATCATCTCGGCACCATCGCCCGCTCCGGCACCAAGGCCTTCGTGTCGAAGCTGAAGGAGGCCAAGGACGGCCTCGGCCTGATCGGCCAGTTCGGCGTCGGCTTCTATTCCGCCTTCATGGTCGCCGACAAGATCGTCGTCGTCAGCCGCCGTGCCGGCGAAAGCGACGTCTGGACCTGGACGTCGTCAGGCGGCTCCGGCTTCGAGATCGCACGCGCGAGCGACGAGGAGGCGGCGCGTGTGGCGCGCGGCACCGAGATCGTCCTGCACCTCAAGGACGACGCGAAGAAGTATCTCGAGACCTACGAGATCGAGCGCATCGTCGGCGCCTATTCCGACAACATCCTCTTCCCGATCGAGCTGGTGCCGGAAGAAGGCGAACCTCGCCAGATCAATTCGGCGAGCGCGCTGTGGCAGCGTTCGAAATCCGAGCTTTCGACGGAAGACTACAAGAAGGCCTACCAGCAGATCGCGTCCGCCTTCGACGATCCCGCGATGACACTGCATTATCGCGCCGAGGGGCGCTACTCCTATGCCGTGCTGCTGTTCGCGCCGTCGACCAAGCCGTTCGACCTGTTCGAGCCGAACCGCAAGGGCCGCGTCAAGCTCTATGTCCGCCGCGTCTTCATCACCGACGATGCGGATCTCCTGCCGGGCTATCTCCGCTTCATCCGCGGCGTCGTCGACAGCGAGGATCTCCCGCTCAACATCTCGCGCGAGATGCTCCAGAACAACCCGCAGCTGGCGCAGATCCGCAAGGCCGTGGCGACCCGCGTCGTCAACGAGCTCGAAAGCCTCGCCGAGAAGGACGCCGAGAATTTCGCAAAGATCTGGGACGCTTTCGGCGCGGTGCTGAAAGAGGGCATCTACGAAGATTTCGAGCGCCGCGAAAAGCTGCTCGCGCTGTCTCGCTTCACCACCACGACCGGCGAGAAACGCGCGCTCAAGGACATCGTCGCCGATTTCAAGCCGAACCAGACCGAGATCTATTATCTCGTCGGCGACAGCATCGAGCGGTTGAAATCCAGTCCGCGGCTGGAAGCCGCCACCGCGCGCGGCATCGAGGTGCTGCTGCTGTCCGATCCGGTCGATGCGTTCTGGACCTCGATGCCGACGGAGTTCGAGGGCAAGCCGCTGAAGTCGCTGAGCCAGGGCGATCTGAATCTCGACCTGATCCCGCGCGTCGACGACACGGACGAGTCGAAGAAGGACGAGCCCGAGGCCGACGAGGCCGCCACCATCGCGGTGATCAAGGCGGCGCTTGGCGAGCGCGTCAGCGACGTCAAGGCCTCGACCCGCCTCACCAGCTCCGCTTCCTGCCTCGTCGCCGACAGCCAGGGCCCAAGCCGCGAGCTCGAGCGGCTGCTGGCGCAGCAGAACCGCGGCATGCGCACCAAGCCGATCCTGGAGATCAATCTGCGCCACCCCATGGTCACGGCGATCACCAAGGCCCAAGCCGGCTCGAACACGGTCGATGACCTCAGCCTGCTCCTGCTCGAACAGGCGCAGATTCTGGATGGCGAGCTGCCGGAAGATCCGGCCGCGTTTGCGGCAAGGCTGAATCGTCTCGTGCTGCAGGGGCTGGGTGGGTAGCGCCACGGCGCGCTCACCTTGCCGTCATTGTCCCCAGGAACAGTCGCCTCGGGCGTAGCGTTGTGTCATAGGAGGCCGTCGGCATCAGATCCGTCGACGCCACCTATTCGAGGAAATGTCCGATGCGCCTCCCTGTCCTGACCCTCACCGCCATCGCAGCGCTTTTCGTCGCGACTCCTGCCAGCGCCCAGCGTTACGACCCGCGTTATCCGGTGTGCATGCACATCTGGTCGGGCGGCCCTCACGGCGGCGCCAGCGACTGGTACGATTGCTCGTTTACATCAATTGAGCAGTGTCGCGCGACGGCATCGGGCCTTTCCGCGATGTGTGACGTCAATCCCTATTACGCCTTCGATCGGCAGCAGCCTCCGGCGCGCAAGCGTCACAAGACGGTGTACTGACGGGCTGTGGGTGCGATGTCCGGCGGATTGTTCGACCAAGCAATCAATCCGCCTGACGCGTGGAAGAGGCTATTCCTTCCTGATCCCGGACAACTCCACCACCTTGCGCCAGCGCTCGGTCTCGGCGGTCAGCATGCCGCTGAACTCGCCCGCATTGCCGTGCAGCGGGATCGCGCCGAGCTCGGCGATGCGCGCCTTGATCTCGGCGTCGGACAGCGCCGTGTCGACCTCGCGATTGAGCAGGTCGACGATCTCGCGCGGCGTGTCGTAGGGGGCGCCGACGCCGTAGAACGAGGATGTCTCGTAGCCGGGAAGCGTGCCGGCAATCGATGGTACCTCAGGCAAAATCTCCGAGCGCTCGCGCGTGGTGATGCCGAGCGCGCGCAGCTTGCCGGCGCGCACCAGTTCGAAGGACGAGGTGACGTTGTCGAACATGCCCTGGATTTGCCCGCTCATCACGTCGGTCAGGCCCGGCGCGGAACCGCGATAGGGCACGTGGGTGAACTGCACGCCGGCCATCGACTTGAACAGCTCGCCGGAGAGATGCAGCGAGGTGCCGATGCCGGACGAGGCGATCGACATCTTGCCGGGATTGGCCTTGGCGTAGGCGATGAAGTCGGCAACGCTCTTGACCGGCAAGTCGTTGTTGACGACCAGCACCAGCGGAATCCGCGCAACGCCGGCGACCGGCGCGATGCCCTTGGCGAAATCATAGGGCAACGCCGGATCGAACGAGGCGTTGATCGCATTCGCAGTCGAGGTCAGCAGCAGCGTGTAGCCGTCCGGCGCGGACGTGATCACCGCCTGCGTGCCGATATTGCTGCCGGCACCAGGCTTGTTCTCGACCACGAAGCTCTGGCCGAGCCGGTCGGACAGGCGCTGGCAGATCAGACGTGACAGCACGTCGGTGGCGCCGCCAGGTGCATAGGGCACCACCCATTTCACGCTGCGCGAGGGATAGGACGGGTTGCCGATCGCAAAGGCGCGCGGAGCCACGAGCGTGGCTGCGGCGCAGGCCGCGGTCTGAAGGAAATGTCGCCTGGTGATCATGATGGCCTCCATTTCATCTCTCGCGGGGCGAGAGGACGCGCGCAGCACGCTCGAATGACTGGCGTTGCTATCGCAAGAATCGCGTCGGGCCGCACGACGTTCCCGTCGGCTTGGTAAAGGATGATCGCAGTTAATCGAGAGCTAACCGAGTTTTACCTTGTCTCTTAACACCTGGGCAGGGCGCGCGCGCTAAGCTGCCGGGAACAAGCAGATACCGCCCGAAAGAATGAACGGCATGACCACCGGCGTCATCGAGCAAACGAAAGCCGCGCGCGCGCCTTCGGCTTCAAAGATCTGGCTGAAGGCGATCGAGCTGACGGCGCGGATCGAGACGCTGCCGGGCCGGCTCTTCGCCGACGTCGTCGACGATTGGGCACGTCGCCAGCCCGACCGTGTCGCGCTGGTCACGGACGACGCAAGCCTCGACTATGACGGCCTATCGAAGCGCATCAATCGCTATGCGCGCTGGGCACTCTCGGTCGGCGTCGCCAAAGGGGATACTGTCGGCCTGATCATGCCGAACGGCATCGACTATGTCGCGGCCTGGCTCGGCATCAGCCGTGTTGGCGGCGTGGTGGCGTTGATCAACACCAGGCTCGTCGGGCAATCTCTCGCGCATTGCATCGATGTCGCAAAGCCCTCGCACATCATCGTCGCGCATGACCTCTCGGAGACGCTGGAGAGCGCGGCGCCGCACCTGAAGACCGACGCCAAGGTCTGGACCCATGGCGATGCCCGCAGCGAGCGTGCGATCGATGTTGCGCTCGCCGCGCTCGACGACGAGGCGTTGCTGCCGGAGGAGCACGGCGACGTCACCATCGATGACCGCGCGCTGCTGATCTATACCTCCGGCACCACCGGCCTGCCGAAGGCTGCCAGCATCAGCCATCGCCGCATCCTCAACTGGGGTTTTTGGTTCGCCGGCCTCACCGGCGCGACACCGCAGGACCGTCTCTACGATTGCCTGCCGCTGTTTCACTCGGTCGGCGGCATCGTCGCGCCGTGCAGCATGCTCGCAGCCGGCGGTTCGGTGGTGGTCGCCGAGAAATTCTCGGCGTCGAACTTCTGGCCCGACATCGTGCGGCACGACTGCACCCTGTTTCAGTATATCGGCGAGCTCTGCCGCTATCTGCTCAAGGCGCCGCCGTCGGAATACGAAAACCGCCACCGCCTGCGGCTCGTCTGCGGCAATGGCCTGCGCGGCGATATCTGGGAGGATTTCCAGGGCCGTTTCGCCATTCCGCGCATCCTCGAATTCTACGCCGCGACCGAAGGCAATTTCTCGCTGTTCAACGTCGAGGGGCAGCCGGGCGCCATCGGCCGTATCCCGCCGCTGCTCGCGCATCGCTTTCCCGCCGGTCTCGTCAAGCTCGATCCCGACAGCGGCGCGCCGCTGCGCAATGAGGAAGGCTTTTGCTTGGCCTGTGCCCGCGGTGAGCCGGGCGAGGCCATCGGTCGCATCGGCAGGGCGGACGAGGGCGGTGGTCGTTTCGAGGGCTATACCGACGCGGGTGAGACCGAGAAGAAGATTTTGCGCAACGTCTTTGCCAAGGGCGATGCCTGGTTCCGTACCGGCGATCTGATGCGGCTTGACGACAAGGGCTTCTTTCATTTCGTCGATCGTATCGGCGATACCTTCCGGTGGAAGGGCGAGAACGTCGCGACCTCCGAGGTCAACGACGCCGTGCGCGATTTCACCGGCGTGGTCGATGCCACCACCTATGGCGTCAGCATTCCCGGCGCCGATGGCCGCGCCGGCATGAGCGCGATCGTCGTGAACGAGGGCTTTGACATCGCCGCGCTGTCTGCGCATCTCGCGCAGCGGCTGCCGGCCTATGCCCGCCCGGTCTTCATCCGCATCTCGCGCGAGCTCGATGCGACCGAGACATTCAAGCAGAAGAAGGGGGAGCTCGCGCGCGAGGGCTTTGATCCAGGCGCGGTGACGGATCCGATGTTCATGCTCGAGCCGAAATCCGGCGCTTATGTTGCGCTGGATGAGAAGACGTATGCGCAGGTCGTGGACGGTACGATCCGGCTGTAACGGAAGCAAAATCGCGAGATAGGTCCAATTTTATCTGAATTGTCCAAGAGGCCATTTACTTCTGTCCGGTAAACCCACGGGCAAGGGGAGGCGGTCATCGAGAGCCGCCGCAAGAAACACGATCGATTAACTAAAGTCAGAGGCGAGCCAGCCATGTCGGTACGATCCAAGGTCATTGAAGCGATCCAGCAGATCGCAAAAGAGCAGCACGTCACGCTTCCCGCACTTTCGGACGATCTGTCCCTGCACGAGACGGGCTTTGACTCGCTCGCTTTCGCGATCCTGGTCGCGCGTCTCGAGGACGAGACCGGCGTCGATCCCTTCACCATTTCCGAGGACGCAGCGTTCCCCGCCACCGTGGGTGATTTCGTGCGGGCCTACGAAAATGTCCCCGCGTGAGATCTTCGCGCTCCGTGATCATCTGAAAGGGCGGACACTGTCGGATGCGCACGATGTCGTGTCGCTGACCGACATCCTGTCGCAGACGGTCCTCGGTGGCCGCCTGCGCGAGCTGTCCGGCCGCGCGGTCCTCCTGAAACTGTCGGACCAGCTCCGCTCGGGCCTCGCCATGATCGAGCTCGACGGCATCGCCCGTCGCATGCTGCTATGCCCGCCGGATCTCAATCCTGCGCATCTGGACGCGCTCATCGCCGATGCCGGCATCGATGCCGTCGTCACCGACCAGCCCGATCGCTGGGCCGCGACCGGCGTGTCGCTGGTCGTTATCGCCCGATTGCCACTTCAAGCCACGACGCCCGCGCAGACCGAGCGCGCGACCGAATGGCTGATGCTGACCTCGGGCACATCGGGCGTGCCCAAAATCGTCGGCCACACGCTGGAAGCGCTCACCGGCGCCATCGTCACCGAAGGCCCCGCCAAGGGCCCGGCGCCGGTCTGGGCCACCTTCTACGACATCCGCCGCTATGGCGGCCTGCAGATCTTCCTCCGCGCCGTCCTCTCCGGCGGCTCGATGGTGCTGTCGGATCCGCACGAGGCGCTCGCCGATCACGTCGCGCGGCTGAACGCGCGCGGGGTCTCGCACATCTCCGGCACGCCCTCGCACTGGCGCAAGCTTCTGATGAGCGGTTCGGCCGCGCAGTTCGCGCCCGGCTACGTCCGCCTCTCCGGCGAGATCGCCGACCAGGCGGTGCTCGACGGCCTCAAGGCGGCATTCCCGAATTCCTCCGTCGGTCATGCCTATGCCTCCACCGAGGCCGGCGTCGGCTTCGCCGTTAATGACGGGCTCGAGGGTTTTCCGGCGAACTATCTCGGCAACCGCAACGGCGTCGAGATGAAGGTCGTCGACAGCTCGCTGCGCATACGCTCGACGCGGACGGCACACGCTTACATCGGCCGCAATGCGGCTGCGCTCACCGACGGCGACGGTTTCGTCGACAGTGGCGATATCGTCGAATTGCGTGGCGACCGATATTATTTCGTCGGCCGCCGCGGCGGCATCATCAATATCGGCGGCCTGAAAGTTCATCCCGAGGAGATCGAGGCGGCCATCAACCGTCATCCAGACGTGCGGATGTCGCGGGCGAAGTCGCGGCGCAGCCCGATCACGGGCGGCATCGTCGTCGCCGACGTGATTCTTGCCGACGGGACCGACCAGGCGCGCGCGAAGGACATTCGCGACCAGATCCTGGATCAGTGCCGCGCGCAGCTGGCGTCCCACAAGGTGCCGGCGGTAATCCGCTTCGTCGAGGCGCTCGACGTCACCCCGGCCGGCAAACTGGCGCGCACCGATGCATAATGTTCTCGTCACCGGCGGCAGCCGCGGCATTGGCCTTTCGATCGGCAAGCGGCTGGTCAGCGCCGGCTACAATGTGATCGCGGCCGCACGACGTGAGAGCGATGAGCTCAAGGCCGCGATCGCTGCCTCCGAGGGCCGCCTGCATTTCCGCGCCTGCGACCTCGCCGTGATCGATGCGATTCCGGCCTTTGCAAAACTGGTGCGCGACGAGTTCGGCCCGACCTACGGCCTCGTCAACAATGCCGGCCTCGGCACCGAGGGCCTGCTCGCAACCATGCATAATTCCGAGATCGAGTCGCTGGTACAGCTCAACGTGCTGTCGCCGATCATCCTCACCAAATATGTCGCGCGCCAGATGATGGCGGATGGCGCCGGCCGCATCATCAACATCTCCTCGATCATCGCGACGACCGGTTACAACGGCTTGTCCGTTTACGGCGCGACCAAGGCCGCCGCGACCGGCTTCACCCGCTCGCTCGCGCGCGAGGTCGGCAAGCTCGGCATCACCGTGAACGCGATCGCGCCCGGCTTCATCGATACCGAGCTGACGCACAATCTCTCCGACGAAAGCCGCAAACGCATCGCCGGCCGCAGCGCGCTGCGCCGCCTGCCGGAGACCGACGACGTCGCGCGCATGGTGGAATATCTGCTCGGCGAGGGCGGCCGCAACGTCACCGGCACCGTGTTCACGATCGACGCAGGGAATACGGCCTGACACGGAACTCCGCCGTCGCAATCGGGTTGATCCGGCGCAATGACATTGAGCCGGATTTAGTCGTAAGATGCCTCGTGCTCGATTGGGTTACGTCAATCGAACTGCCCTAAACGACAGGGAGCAGTCCATGGTCACGCCAACCGTTGCGAGTCACGGTCAAACGTCTGCAGAGCCATCGCCCGCGAAACTGGACGATACCCGCTGCCCGCCGATGTCGCATCAAAACTCCGGCAGCCACGGCTACGAAATGTATCCGCAGCAATTCGTGCGGCTGATCGGCTGTCATGACGTGCCGGCATCGGCCCTGCGCAAGCGCCAGGACGAGAAGCTGCATTAGCGCGCGTCGGCGCTCACGTCTGATGTTTCGGCAGATCAATCCGCGCGTGCGAGAATTCCGGCGGCCCTTCGGTCAGGCGGCGAATGCGGCGCTCGCGTTCGTCTGCGGGCAGAGCGGGATCGAGCAGGCTCTCGATCTCGTTCACCGCGATTTCCTCGATTCTCGTCGCATCCGACGTGATCGTGTGCGTCGATGACGGCGCCGCGGGCGCAATCCTGAGGCCGAAATTGACCAGCTTGCAGATCGCTTCCGAGCGCGACAGGTGATGGTCCCGCGCCCAGGCATCCACGGCCGCGGTGAGCCATTCCGGCAGTTTGACCGCACTGATGATGTCGGACACCTCGATGATCCCGTGCAAGCTTCTGGGGCGGTCCGACCGTAGCGTCATCCCCGGCCGGCTGTTTGATGCCGATCAATGACGACGTGCGGCATTGCGGCGCGGAGCGAGCTTGTTGTCCGGCGCCATTTCGGCCAAAGATCGGGGCATCGAAGGGGGCGCGAACCCCGATCGATCCTGCCACGTATCTCGTTCGGACGCGTCCCAACCATCCAGCATCATCCAATGATCCCAGGCGACTCCTTTTACGGCAGCATCCCTGTCTTCCGCGGCTTCACCAGCCTGATGGAGCCAAAGCTCTATTCGCCGCTGCCGGAGGACTGGAGCATTGGCGTCGCCGACATCGTCGATTCCACCAAGGCGATTGCGGCGCAGCGCTACAAGGCGGTCAACATGGCTGGCGCTGCCGTGATCGCCGCGGTGACGAATGCGCTGGAGGGACGCGAATTTCCCTTCGTGTTCGGCGGCGACGGCGCCAGTTTCGCAGTCGCGCCGGGCGATCTCGATGCGGCCCGCGAAGCTTTGGCTGCGACGGCGACCTGGGTGCGGGAAGACCTCGATCTCAAGATGCGTGTGGCGCTCGTGCCGGTGAGCGCCATCCGTGCCAAAGGTTTCGACGTGCGCGTCGCGCGCTTCGGTCCGTCGGCCAATCTGTCCTACGCAATGTTCTCCGGCGGCGGGCTCGCCTTCGCCGACGCCGCGATGAAGCGCGGCGAGTTCGCCGTCGCCGAGGCGTCCGCCGGTACGCAGCCCGATCTCTCCGGCCTGTCCTGCCGCTTCGAGGTGATACCGGCCTCGCGCGGGCTGATCCTGTCGGTGCTGGTGATGCCGGCTGCTGGCGTCGACCCGCAGGCCTTCCGCAAGGTGATCGAGGACATCATCCATCTCGTCGAGCGCAGTCCGGAGTCCGGGCGTCCCGTGCCGCCGCAGGGGCCACCGCTGAAATGGCCGCCGCAGGGCCTCGATTACGAGGCGCGGGCGATCCGCGGCGGGTCATTGCTCAAGCGTCGCGCCGGCCTGCTTGCCTATACGTTTTTCGTCTACGTCCTGATGCGCTTCGACATCAAGGTCGGCGGCTTCCTGCCGAAGGTCTACAAGCGCCAGGTGGTCGAGAATTCCGACTTCCGCAAATATGACGACGGACTGCGCATGATCCTCGACTGCACGCCGGAGCTCGAGCGGGCGCTGAGCGATCGTCTCGCGATCGCCGCGCGCGACGGCGTCGTGCGCTACGGCCTCTACCAGCAGGATGCCGCGATGATGACCTGCTTCACGCCCTCTGCGCTGCGCAGCGACCACGTCCACTTCATCGACGGCGCGCGCGGCGGCTACGCCTCGGCGGCGACGGCGCTGAAGGCGATGATGGCGGCTGCGACCTAGCGACCCGCGCGCGTCCAGGTTTCGCCGCCGCAGAGCGCGCCGACGCAGCCTTCGACGCGCAGCGTCTCTGCGCCCGTCACGGAGACGCTGCTCGCATAGGTGCTGCCGTCATCGGCATTGTAGATCTGGCCCGACCATTTGTTCGGACCCGATGATTGCATGCCGGAGAACAGCGGCAGGCCGATCATCGGGCGTCTGGCGAGCGCGGGATTGGGGTTCTTGCTGTCGGTGGCGGGCTGGCCGGTCGCGGTGTCGTGGGGCTCGCGCAGCCAGACGATGACGCCGCAGATGCCGCCGCCGCATTTGCTGATTTTTACGCGCGCATCGCCGGCCTGGGTGAGCCAGGTCCCGCTCGCGTCCGCGCTCTGCGCATGCGCAGCCGTTGCGCCGGACAGCGCAGCGAGGAGGACGGTGAGAATGGCGAATCTGCGGGACATGGAAAGGCCTCGGAATGGAGGGCGTCTCCATAGCAGCAAATCAGAATCGTGCAACGCCTGATGGAATCACATTGCTGCGTTCATTTGCCCCAGAGAGCGTCTCACCAGGGCAGGCCGCAGAGGTCAATGGTGCCGAGCGTCGGTGCGCGGACGATGTTGAACACATAGGGCGCCGTATGCGTGAAGCGGATCCGCCCCTCCGGCTGCTCGCAATAGACCTCGCCCTTGAAGGACAGCCAGCTGCGCGCCTCGTAGAACGCGGCATTGTGCGGCTCGCAGAACAGGATCGCGAAGCGCACCGCCTCGTTGGCGCGCATGGTATGCACCGCCGCGTCGATCGCCATGGTGGCATAGCCTCGCCCCCGCCGATCCTCGCGCGTACAGACGCCGCCGATGCCGCCGACATGTGCCTTCTGTCCATTCCAGGTGATGGTGCGGAAATAGATGCCGACATGGCAGACGAGGCCGTCCTCGGGAGTCTCGATCAGCACGCGGAGATCGGGATTCGCCCACTTGATATGGCCCCAAGGCAGCTTCTCCACCACCTCGCGCGGATAGACTGCCTTGAAAAGCGGCTCGGCAATCGGCCACGCGGCGTCGCCGTTCAAAATGTCGATTTCGATGCTCATGGCTTTCGCAGCTCTGCTCCGTGACGCATTCGTTCTGCCATAAGCGCTTCAAAGGCAATGATATTTTTCGGGGGTCTGAAAGCTGCGCAATCGGGCCATGCCGTGGCAATCGCGCCTTTTCGCAAATTGGCGGTATTTAACGGCGCAGGAACCTTCTATAAGGGGTGACCGTTAAAACGTTCCCCACCAGTTGCGGACAAGAACCCATGACATTCACGCTGCCCCCACTCCCTTACGCCTATGACGCCCTCGGCCAGTTCATGTCGAAGGAGACGCTGGAATTCCACCACGACAAGCATCATCAGGCCTACGTCACCAACGGCAACAACGCGCTCAAGGGCACCGAATGGGAAGGCAAGTCCCTTGAAGAGATCGTCAAGGGCTCGTTCGGCAAGAACCCCGCGGTGTTCAACAACGCCGGCCAGCACTACAACCACATCCACTTCTGGAGCTGGATGAAGCCCAATGGCGGCGGCACCAAGCTGCCGGGCAAGCTCGAGAAGAAGATCAACGAGGACCTCGGCGGCTTCGAGAAGTTCAAGACCGACTTCCAGGCGGCCGGCGTCGGCCAGTTCGGCTCCGGCTGGGCCTGGCTCCAGGTCAAGAACGGCAAGCTCGAGATCGCCAAGACCCCGAACGGCGAGAATCCGCTGGTGCACGGCGCCACCCCGATCCTCGGCGTCGACGTCTGGGAGCACTCCTACTACATCGACTATCGCAACCGCCGTCCCGACTATCTCAAGGCGTTCGTCGAGAACCTCGTGAACTGGGAATACGTCGAGTCCCTGTTCGACAAGGCGTAAGTCTTACGCCGTCAGAAACGAAAGGCGGTCGCTCGCGCGGCCGCCTTTTTGCTGTGCGGAATTGATTGAGCCAGTCCTGCGCGGTGCGCGCACGGGTCTGTCATCGTTCCGTTTGCATCGCCTCGACGGCGCCCTTAATCAGGAGAGGCATCACCCTCGAGCCGACCCAGCCCGTTGTCAGATTCTTCCCCGAAAAGTCCTGCGCCTGCCGAGGACGCGGACTCCGAGCCGCACCCCGGGCGCATCCGCAAGCCGATCGGCTGGTCGACGATCATCATTGCGGCGCTGGTGGCGGTGAGCGCCGGACTGGTCTGGCGCCGTGACGGCACCGATGGCGTTCTCGACATTCTCACCCACGACCTCTCGCTGTTCGGCGGCATCCTGCCGCGCGTACTGGCGGGCTGCCTGCTCGGCGCCTTCATCTCGGAAATCCTGCCGCACGAAAAAGTCTCGCGCTCGCTTGGGCCTAAATCCGGCCTGATGGGCCTTCTGATCGGCACCGCCTTTGGCGCGATCCTGCCCGGCGGTCCCTTCACCGCCTATCCCGTGGCGAGCGCACTGCTCGCGGTCGGCGCCGATTTCGGCGCCACCATCGCCATGGTCGTGAGCTGGACGTTGATCGGCTACGGCCGTGCGGTCGCCTGGGAAATTCCGATCATGGGCACCGACTTCACGCTGTGGCGGATTCTGATCTCGCTGCCGCTGCCGGTGCTCGCCGGCGCGCTCGGCCGCTTCGTCTACGTCAGGGTCTATCCGAAGCGCGACAGCGACGAGGAGGCGGCGTGAGCGCGGCGCTCCTCATCGATATCCTGCTGTGGGGCTCGGTGTTCGGCGTCGGCCTGATCGCCTTCCGTCGTGGCCCTCCGGTGTTCAAGGCCTCGCTGCGCGAGGGCTCGATGGATTTCATCAACATCGTGCCGCGGATCGCACTCGGCGTGATCGGCTCCGGCTATATCGCCGCCATCATCCCGCAGGAGGTGATCACCGGCTGGCTCGGGCCGGACAGCGGCTGGCTCGGGGTTGCAACCGCCGTGGTCGCCGGCGCCGCCACGCCCGGCGGCCCGGTGATCGGCTTTTCCATCGGCACGGTGGCGTTGAAGTCGGGCGGCGGGGTGCCCCAGGTGGTCGCCTATGTCGTGGCCTGGGCCCTGTTCGCCTTCCAGCGGGTGATTTTGTGGGAAATCCCGTTCATGCCGGCCCGTTTCGTCTGGTTCCGCTGCGCGGTCTCGGTGCCGTTCCCGTTCGTGGCGGCCGCCATCGCGATGGTGATCGGCAAGCCCTGAGCCGGGCGTGGACAGGGGTAATGTTATAATATAACGTCCTGGACATGGTTCCCGCCGCGTCCCACGCCCATCATCACGACCATGCCCACGGTCATTCGCCTGGCCACTCCCACGGCCATTCCCATGATCATGACCACGGGCATTCGCATGGGCACGACCACACCCACGCCCATGTCCATGACGCGGCCTCGCCGCACCCGGCCCAGGAGGCGCCCTGGTCGATCCTGCGCATGACCATGGCCGGCCGCCTGTCGGCCGCCGTCGCCGTCTGCGCCGTGCTCTGGGGCGTCGTCTTTCTGGCGATGAGGTGACCATGGCGGCCATACACTTTCACAACGTGACGCTCGGCTATGACCGCCATCCGGCCGTGCACCATCTCAACGGCGAGGTCGCGCCCGGCGCGCTGGTCGCCGTGATCGGTCCCAACGGCGCCGGCAAGTCGACGCTGCTGCGCGGCATCGTCGGCATCCTCCGGCCGCTCGACGGCAGCATCCATCTCGGCGGGTTAGATAGCCGCGACATCGCCTATCTGCCGCAGAGCGCGGACATCGACCGCAGCTTTCCGATCTCGGTGTTCGATTTCGTCGGCACCGGGCTGTGGCGCGGGACGGGCCTGTTCGGCGGCATCGGCAAGGCCGCGCGCGAAAAGATTCTTCGCGCGATTGCGTCGGTGGGACTCAACGGTTTCGAGAACCGTCCGATCGGCACGCTCTCGGGCGGGCAGATGCAGCGCGTGCTGTTCGCGCGTGTGCTGCTCCAGGATGCGCGCCTGATCGTTCTCGACGAGCCCTTCAACGCCATCGACAGCAAGACCACGGCCGACCTGCTCGCGCTGGTGAAACACTGGCATGGCGAGGGCCGCACCGTGCTCGCCGCGCTGCACGACATGGAGATGGTGCGCACCCATTTCAGCGAGACGCTGGTGCTGGCCCGCGGCCCCGTGGCCTGGGGGCCGACGGCGGAGGTGCTGACGCCGGAAAACCTGCTGGTTGCGATGCGGATGTGCGAGGCCTTCGACGACAGCGCCACCGCCTGTGCCGAGGACGGGCGCTCGCGGGCGGCGTGATAGCAGATGATTTATGACGCGCTGATCGGCCCATTCACCGAATTCGAGTTCATGCGGCGGGCGCTTGCCGCGGTGATCGCGCTGTCGCTGGCGGGCGCCCCGATCGGTGTGTTCCTGATGCTGCGGCGGATGAGCCTCGTCGGTGACGCCATGGCGCATGCAATTCTGCCGGGCGCCGCCGTCGGCTTCCTGCTGTCCGGCCTCAATCTGTTCGCGATGACGGCCGGCGGGCTGATCGCCGGCTTTGCGGTTGCGATCCTCGCCGGCGTGGTCGCGCGCTCGACCGGGTTGAAGGAGGATGCCTCGCTTGCAACCTTCTATCTGGCTTCGCTGGCGCTCGGCGTCACCATCGTCTCGATCAAGGGCACCAATATCGATCTCTTGCATGTGCTGTTCGGCAACATCCTTGCGATGGACGATCAGACGCTGCTGGTGGTCGCCTTCAACGCCACGGTCACGCTGCTGGTGCTCGCGGTGATCTACCGGCCGCTGGTGATCGAGAGCGTCGATCCCTTGTTCTTGCGCACGGTCAGCCGCGCCGGCGGCCCCGCGCATCTCGCCTTCCTCGCGCTCGTCGTCATCAACCTCGTCAACGGCTTTCAGGCGCTCGGCACTCTGCTCGCGGTGGGATTGATGATCCTTCCGGCCGGCATCGCGCGGTTCTGGTCGCGCGATCTGACGGTGATGATCTGCATCGCGGTCGTCGCTGCCGCCGTCTCGGGCTATGCGGGCCTCGTGCTGTCATTCCAGACCCGCGTGCCCTCCGGCCCTGCGATCATTCTCGTGGCGACGGTGCTCTACATCGTCTCCGTCCTGTTCGGCCGCGTCGGCGGCATCGTCCGGCAGCTGTTTCCCGGCCGGCATCTGGAAGCATGACGATGCGCTTCCTTCTGCTTTTTGCGCTGCTGCTGATCGCCTCGCCGCTGCATGCCGCCGAGCGGCTCAATGTCGTTGCGAGCTTCTCGATCCTCGGCGATTTCGTCCGCGCTATCGGCGGCGACCGGGTCAACGTGACCACGCTGGTCGGTCCCGACAGCGACGTCCATGTCTACACGCCGGCCCCGAGCGATGCGAAGCGGATCGCGGACGCAAAACTTGTCATCGTCAACGGGCTCGGCCTCGAGGGCTGGCTGCCGCGGCTGGTTCAGTCCGCAGGCAGCAGAGCGACGATCGTGACCGCGAGCGCCGGCATCGCGCCGCTGAAGCTCGGCTCGGCCGCAGACCCCCATGCCTGGCAATCCGTGCCCAACGCCAAGGTCTATGTGACCGACATCGCCAACGCGCTGGTCGCGGCCGACCCCGACGATGCCGAGCTCTTCCGCACGCAGGCAAAGGCCTATCTGGACAAGCTCGAAGCGCTCGACCGGGAGGTCCGCGAGGCCGTGGCCAAAATCCCGCCCGAGCGGCGCAAGATCATCTCGACCCACGATGCCTTCGGCTATTTCGCCGCCGAATATGGCGTCCAGTTCGTGGCTCCCCTCGGCGTTTCCACCGAAACCGAGCCCAGTGCGCGGGACATTGCCGCCATCATCGGCCAGATCAAGGCTGCGAGGATCCCGGCGGTTTTTCTGGAAAATATCAGCGACGACCGCCTGATCCGGCGGATCGCAGCCGAGACCGGCGCAAAGGTCGGCGGGACCCTGATTTCGGACGGTTTGACCGGCGAAAAGGGGCCTGCACCCACTTACATTGACATGGTCAGGCACAATATAAAGGCCCTGACCAGCGCGCTTGACCATTAGGGCAGGGGGCCACCCCGTAGCCTCGCGTCGCGCGGCAAGCCGACCCCGGAGTTCTTATGTCTGAAGCGACCGCGTCCAAAATTCCCGTGACCGTCCTGACCGGCTATCTCGGTGCCGGCAAGACCACGCTGTTGAACCGCATCCTGTCGGAAAACCACGGCAAGAAATACGCCGTCATCGTCAACGAATTCGGCGAGATCGGCATCGACAACGACCTCATCATCGGCGCCGATGAGGAAGTGTTCGAGATGAACAACGGCTGCATCTGCTGCACCGTGCGCGGCGACCTCGTCCGCATCATGGACGGTCTGATGAAGCGCAAGGGCAAGTTCGACGCCATCATCGTCGAGACCACCGGCCTTGCCGATCCGGCGCCGGTCGCCCAGACCTTCTTCGTCGACGAGGACGTGCAGAAGAACGCGCGGCTCGACGCGGTGGTCACGGTTGCCGACGCCAAATGGCTGGCCGACCGGCTCAAGGATGCGCCCGAAGCCAAGAACCAGATCGCCTTCGCCGACGTCATCGTGCTGAACAAGACCGATCTCGTCACCAAGCCCGAGCTTGCCGAGGTCGAAGCCCGCATCCGTGGCATCAATCCCTATGCCAAGCTGCATCGCACCGAGCGCTGCTCGGTTGCCCTGGCCGACGTGCTCGATCGCGGCGCGTTCGACCTCGACCGCATCCTCGACATCGAGCCTGATTTCCTCGAGGTCGACGATCATGATCACGACCATGACCACCATCACGGCCACGACCATCATCACCACCATGATCACGGCCACGGCCTGAAGCACTATCACGACGAGGACATGCAATCGCTGTCGCTCAAGACCGACAAGCCGCTCGATCCGAACGTGTTCATGCCCTGGCTCCAGAACCTGGTGCAGGTCGAAGGCGGCAAGATCCTGCGCTCCAAGGGCATCCTCGCCTTCCACGACGACGATGACCGCTACGTGTTCCAGGGCGTTCACATGATGCTGGAGGGCAACCACCAGCGGAAATGGAAGGACGGCGAGCCGCGCGAGAGCCGCCTCGTCTTCATCGGCCGCGAATTGCCGGAAAAGGCCATTCGCGAGGGCTTCGAGAGCTGCATCGTCTCGTGATGAAAGAGTTTACGCCGGCCCCCGATTCCGCCTCGATCGTCTCCGTCACCGATCGCGTCAAGCCCGTGACGCTCGGCATCGGCGTGACCTCGGTGCATTTCCTTGGCCTCCGCGCCGCCTTCGTCGGCGGGGAGGAAAACGTCGCATTCGTCGACGCCAAGGGCGAGATCACGATGGTTGCCGTGCATAGTGGCGGCATTCTCTCGACCGCCTCGGACGGCAAGCGCCTCGTGATGGGCGGCGATGACGGCAAGGTCGTCTCGCTCGATGCCAAGGGCGAGGTGACGCTGCTCGCCACCGATCCGAAGCGGCGCTGGATCGACGCGGTGGCGGTGCATCCGGATGGCGCCTACGCCTGGTCGGCCGGCAAGACCGCGACCGTCAAGAGCGGCAAGGCCGAGGAAAAATCGCTCGAGGTGCCCTCGACCGTCGGCGGGCTCGCGTTCGCACCGAAGGGCTTGCGGCTCGCGATCGCGCATTACAACGGCGCGACGCTGTGGTTTCCCAACATGGAAGGGTCGGCCGAATTCCTGCCCTGGGCCGGCTCGCATCTCGGCGTCACCTTCAGCCCGGACAACAAGTTCCTGGTCACCACCATGCACGAGGCGGCCCTGCACGGCTGGCGGCTCGCCGACAGCAGGCACATGCGCATGACCGGCTATCCCGGCCGTGTCCGCTCGATGTCCTGGAGCGCGGGTGGCAAGGGCTTGGCGACCTCGGGTGCCGATACCGTCATCATCTGGCCGTTCGCCAGCAAGGACGGCCCGATGGGCAAGGAGCCCGCGATGCTCGCGCCACTGCAGGCGCGCGTGTCGGTCGTCGCCTGCCATCCGAAGAACGACATCCTCGCCGCCGGCTACAGTGACGGCACCGTGCTGATGGTGCGGCTGGAGGACGGCGCGGAGATCCTGGTCCGCCGCAACGGCACCCCGCCGGTGGCCGGGCTCGCCTGGAACGCCAAGGGCACGCTGCTGGCCTTCGCCGACGAAAATGGGGACGGCGGTCTGCTGGAGCTTTGATCTGTCATGGTTCCGGCCGTATAGGAGACCATGCGATTTCTCACGACCTTCCAGCTTGCCGACTTCGCCGACACGCTGATCAGCCTGTTCACGGCCTTCGTGCTGGGCACGCTGATCGGCGCCGAGCGGCAATATCGTCAGCGCACCGCCGGCCTGCGCACCAACGTGCTGGTCGCGGTCGGTGCTGCCGCCTTCGTTGATCTCGCCATGCATCTGGACGGCGCCGACGGCGCGGTGCGGGTGATCGCCTATGTCGTCTCGGGCATCGGCTTCTTAGGGGCCGGCGTCATCATGAAGCAGGGCATGGACGTGCGCGGCCTCAACACCGCGGCGACGCTGTGGTCCTCGGCCGCCGTGGGGTCCTGCGCCGGGGCCGACATGGTCGCGCAGGCGGCCGCGCTGACCGTGTTCGTCATTGCCGGCAACACCATGCTGCGCCCGCTGGTTAATGCCATCAACCGCATTCCGCTGAACGAGAAGGCGCTGGAGGCGACCTATTACTTCAAGCTCGCAGTCACGATCGACGCCTTGCCGGACATGCGCGATCGTCTCGTTGACAAGCTGGAGGCCGCGAAATATCCGGTGGCCGACGTCGATGTGGTCGAGATCGGAGACGACGATTTGCTGGAGATCGTTGCCAAGCTGGTCGCGACCGCGGTCGATCCGAACGAGCTGAACGCGGTGGCGACCGACCTCCAGCATCTGCCCGGCGTGCGCCATGCCACCTGGGAAGTCAGCACCACGGAGTAGGCGCGGCCTGTTGGCGTGCAAGCGAGCGGTTCCCGCCCGGCTGGGCACGGAACCGCAGCCGGGCCATTTCGTTGATCCCGCGGACAAAGGCGGTGATCGACATGCCCGGCCAAGATGACAAGCGCAGATTGAAGCTCGATTTGACGATTGCCTGCTCGCTATTCGCAGCAGGCGTCGTGGTGTCAGTGATGTCACTCGCCCAAATCCGTGCCCAGAGCCGGATGGAGTTGGCCCAGGCGACGCAGCCGCTTCAGGGCACGCCGTCCAACGATCAGAACAAGACGCCCGCCGAGGCCAAACCCGGCGGCGATCGGCCGACCACGCCGGCGCCGGAGCCCGCGCGCCCCGATCCGCAGACGCAAGGTGCGGCGGGAGCCGCCAAACCGGCATTGCCGCCGGCTCCGGCCGAGAAGGTCGCGCCGCCGCTTGAGAAGAAATAGCCTCGACGGCCGCGCGTCTTGACGCGTATTTGACTGCCGATGCCACTTCAACGATCTCGCCTCGGCGTGCAGGGCGCCCCATAATCCGTCGAACCAACGACAGATGGGGCCTTCCATGAAGATCGAGGACGTCCGCCGTACCGCTTACTCGATGCCGCTCACCAACCCGTCATTCCCGCCGGGGCCATATCGCTTTTTCAACCGCGAATATTTCATCATCACCTACAGAACCGATCCCGACGCCCTGGCTGCCATCGTGCCTGAGCCGCTCGAGGTGGCGGAGCCGGTGGTGAAATACGAATTCATCCGCATGCCCGACTCCACCGGCTTCGGTGACTACACCGAGACCGGGCAGGTGATCCCGGTCCGCTTCAAGGGTGAGCTGGGCGCTTACACCCACGCGATGTATCTCGACGACGAAGGTCCGATCGCCGGCGGCCGCGAGCTGTGGGGCTTTCCGAAGAAGCTGGCGCGGCCGAAGATCGAGGTCGAGAGCGACGTGCTGGTCGGCTCGCTGCATTATGGTTCGGTGCTCTGTGCCTCAGCGACCATGGGCTACAAGCACCGCAAGGTCGACCTTGACGCGGTGCTGCAGCCGATGAAGGCACCGAACTTCATCCTGAAGATCATCCCGCATGTCGACGGTAGCCCTCGGATCTGCGAGCTGGTGCGCTTCCATCTCGAGGACATCACGCTGAAGGAAGCCTGGACCGGTCCCGCCGCACTCGGCCTGTTTCCTCACGCGCTCTGCGACGTCGCCCGCCTGCCGGTGCGCGAAGTGATCTCGGCGTTGCACTTCAAGGCGGACCTGACGCTCGGGCTCGGCAGCGTGGCGTTCGATTACATGGCCAAGTAACCTGGCGAAGTAACGAGGCGAGACTGGCCGCGAAACGAAAATGCCCGGCGCGAAGCCGGGCATCATGATCGATCAGGCCTCGTGCGCGATCACCGCACCAGAATATTCCGGAACTGCCAGGGATCGCTGGTGTCGATGTCTTCCGGGAACAGTCCCGGACGATCCGTCAGCGGCGTCCAGTCGGTGTAGAAACCCTTCACCGGGCCGAGATACGGCAGCTGGATTTCCAGCAGGCGATCGAAATCCATCTCGTCGGCTTCGACGATGCCTTCCCTGGGGTTTTCCAGCGCCCACACCATGCCGCCGAGCACGGCGGAGGTCACCTGCAGGCCGGTCGCGTTCTGATAGGGCGCGAGCGCGCGGGTCTCTTCGATCGAGAGCTGCGAGCCGTACCAATAGGCGTTGTTGTCGTGGCCGAACAGCAGCACGCCGAGCTCGTCGATGCCGTCGACGATCTCGTTCTCGTCGAGGATGTGGTGCTTCTCCTGCATCTTCGCGGCGCGGCCGAACATTTCGTGCAGCGACAGCACGGCGTCGTCGGCCGGGTGATAGGCATAGTGGCAGGTCGGCCGATAGACCGCCTTGCCCGATGCATCGCGCACCGTGAAGTAGTCGGAGATCGAGATCGACTCGTTGTGGGTGACGAGGAAGCCGTATTGCGCGCCGCGGGTCGGGCACCAGGTGCGCACGCGCGTGTTGGCGCCGGGCTGCATCAGATAGATGGCCGCGCCGCAGCCGGCTTCGTGGGTGCGCGCATTCTCGGGCATCCATTTCTCGTGGGTGCCCCAGCCGAGTTCGGACGGCTGTACGCCTTCGGAGAGGAAACCTTCCACCGACCAGGTGTTGACGAAGACATCCGGCTCCTTCGGTGTCTTGGAGCGCTGGGTGTCGCGTTCGGCGATGTGGATACCCTTGATACCGGCCTGCCGCATCAGGTCAGCCCATTCGGCCTTGGTCTTCGGCTTGGGGGCGTTGAGCTTCAGGTCGGCCGCGACGTTGAGCAGCGCCTGCTTGACGAAGAAGGAGACCATGCCGGGATTGGCGCCGCAGCAGGACACGGCCGTGGTCGAGCCCGCCGGGCGCGCCTTCTTGGCGGCCAGCGTCACTTCGCGAAGTGCATAATTGGAGCGCGCTTCCGGGCCCTTGGTCGAATCGAAATAGAAGCCGAGCCAGGGCTCGTTGACGGTGTCGATATAGAGCGCGCCGAGCTCGTTGCAGAGCTCCATGATGTCGGTCGAGCCGGTGTCGACCGAGAGATTGACGCAAAAGCCCTGGCCGCCGCCTTCGGTCAGCAGCGGGGTCAGCAATTCGCGGTAATTGTCCCTGGTCACGGCCTTCTGGATGAAGCGCACATTCTGCTTCTCGCAATGCGCCTTGCGGCCCTCGTCCTTGGGGTCGATCACGGTGACGCGGGACTTGTCGTAATCGAGATGCCGCTCGATCATCGGCAGCGTGCCTTTGCCGATGGAGCCGAAGCCGACCATGACGATGGGACCGGTGATCTTCGCGTAGATCTGCGAGGGGTGGCTCATGGGATGGGTTCTCCGGAACGTGCTGGCGGACAAAGGGTGATGGGTGGATCAGGCGCTGCGGCGCTTGGCGGTGACTTCGATCTCGACCTTCATCTCGGGCTTGGCGAGCGCGCTGACGACCAGCAAGGTCGCAGCCGGTCTGATGTCACCGAGAACCTCGCCGCAGACGGCGAAGTGGGCGTCGATGTAGCTGGCGTCGGTGACGTAGTAGGTCGCACGGACGATATCGGCCATCTCGAATCCGCCCTCCCGCAGGGCGGCCTCGATGGTCTTGAAGCAGTTGCGTGACTGGCTCGTGACATCGGCCGGCATTGTCATCGTCGTGTAGTCATAGCCGGTGGTTCCCGCGACGAAGGCGAAGTCGCCGTCGATCACGGCGCGGCTGTAGCCGACGCTCTTCTCGAGGGGGGAGCCGGTGGAAATCAGGCGACGGGACATGGGTTCGGCCTCGGCTGAAGGGGGATTTCGTGGGGTTTACGGGCAATTTGCGGGCCGGCGCAACCCCAAAGCAATGGAGCTGAACGGAGGCGCAGCCGGACGAAGCCGCTCAACGCGGCTTGGTCCGTCGCCATCATGGCGATGTCTTAGGCCGCGTGCGCCTGGAGAGGGCGAACTACCCTCCGTTTGGGCAGGGCCGCGCCGGTCGGGACGATCATCCCCTCGGCGCCATCCAGCGCACCGGCCTCGAATTCGATCGCCAGCAGGCGCTCGCGCTCGAACGGGCCGGGCAGCATCAGCGCGCCGGTCTTCTCGGCCGAGAAGCCGAAACGGGCATAGTAGGGCGCATCGCCGAGCAGGATGACGGCGGCATGCCCGCGCGCCCGGGCGGCGGCCAGCGCTTGTTGCATCAGCGCGGCGCCGATCCCGAGCTCGCGGCAGGCAGGGTCCACCGCCAGCGGTCCGAGGACCAGAGCGGGCCTGCCTCCGGCGCTGACGTGCCACAGCCGCACGGTTCCCACGAGTGTCCCCTCGCGCACAGCCGACAGGGCAAGGCCTGCGGCAGGTGCACGTCCGTCGCGCAGGCGCTGGCAGGTGCGGTCATGGCGGTCTTCGCCAAAACTGGCATCCAGCAGCGCTTCTCGGGCGGCGACGTCGACAGCTCGTTCCGCACGGATCGCGAACGGAGCGGCTTTCGAAGTGAGGGCGACTTGTGGCTTCCGAAAAGCAGTCATGGCGCGTCAGTCCCCGCTTGAGCCGACGTGCGCGCAGCACGCCGGTCCAAGGCGTCGTCAGAATCAAAGATGTCAGGGAGGAGCCGGCAAGCCGGCTCCCGGGTTCGTCAGGCCTCGGACAAGAGAGGCCGCTTAGATGTGGTAGGTCCGCAGCGGCGGGATGCCGTTGAATGCCACCGCCGAGTAGGTCGACGTATAGGCCCCGGTGCCTTCGATCAGCAGCTTGTCGCCGATCTCGAGTGTCACCGGAAGCGGATACGGGGTCTTCTCGTACAGCACGTCGGCGCTGTCGCAGGTCGGGCCTGCGAGCACGCACGGGGTCATGTCCGCGCCGTCATGCGGGGTGCGGATGGCGTAGCGGATCGACTCGTCCATGGTCTCGGCGAGACCACCGAACTTGCCGATGTCCAGGTACACCCAGCGCACCTCGTCCTCGTCGCTCTTCTTCGAGATGAGCACGACCTCGGATTCGATGATGCCCGCGTTGCCCACCATGCCGCGACCCGGCTCGATGATGGTCTCCGGAATCTGGTTGCCGAAGTGCTTGCGCAGCGCGCGGAAGATCGAACGGCCGTAGGTCACCACCGGCGGCACGTCCTTGAGGTACTTGGTCGGGAAGCCGCCGCCCATGTTGACCATGGTCAGGTTGATGCCGCGCTCGGCGCAGTCGCGGAACACCTGCGAGGCCATCGCCAGCGCACGGTCCCACGCCTTCACCTTGCGCTGCTGCGAGCCGACATGGAAGGAGATGCCGCACGGCTCCAGGCCCAGGCGCTTGGCGACGTCGAGCACCTCGACGGCCATTTCCGGGTCGCAGCCGAACTTGCGCGACAGCGGCCATTCGGCGCCGGCGCAGTCATAGAGGATGCGGCAGAACACCTTCGCGCCGGGAGCGGCGCGGGCGACCTTCTCGACCTCGGGGACGCAATCGACCGCGAACAGGCGAATGCCGAGCGCGAAGGCACGCGCGATGTCGCGCTCCTTCTTGATCGTGTTGCCGAAGGAGATGCGGTCGGGCGTCGCACCGGCGGCCAGCGCCATCTCGATCTCGGCGACGGTCGCGGTGTCGAAGCAGGAGCCCATGGAGGCCAGCAGTGCCAGCACTTCCGGCGCCGGGTTCGCCTTGACGGCATAGAACACGCGGCTGTCGGGCAGCGCCTTGGCGAAGGTCTGGTAATTGTCGCGCACGACCTCGAGGTCGACGACGAGGCACGGCTCGGTGTCGAGACCTTCCTTGCGGCGGTTGCGCAGGAATTCCTGGATACGTTCGGTCATGGCACTCTCCAACGGCCCCAGCGACGGGGTCCGCATCAACGTGACGTCGGATAAGAGTGCTCCGGCCACACCGCGCGATGGAGGCGCGTTGAGACCAAAAGACTCAAACCAGACTGTGCTGCCGTGGATTGGTTGGGAGAGTTTCCCGCCCGCACACCTGGCAATGAAGGACAAGCCTTTTCAGTAGCCCGCGCCGGCGTTGGAATGCCGGTAGAGACCAAAAAAGCCCGATCCGTCGTTGCTTTAAGTCGCGTCCCCCGTTGAGAGCGGGGTGCGCCGGTTCGCCTCCGGCTGCCAGTCACGGTTGCAAAAAGTGAAGTCACCTTCGACTAGGCATCTCTTTGAGAGAGATGCTGGGCGCTCCGGGCTTGCTGTCCATCTTCAACCCCTGGAGGTTTCCGACTTCCGCACTTCCGAAGAGCCCCTCGGCTTCTTCACCCCTTGGCGGCTGTCCGGCCTCTTGTCCGGATACCTACCGACTGACACACGACCACAGGCACGTGCGAAATTGGGCAAGAGCGCACATAAGCGTTTTGACTCGGCTTCGCAAGAATTTTTTTAGGCTGAAGACAGAATTGCCTAACATCTGCTTGCGCGGTGTTGCGCGAGCGACGCGGAAGATGAATGCGCGTTAAGTTTTCTGTGTCGTGCGCGTGACTCAGACGCGCGCGAGGAGCGTCAGCCGCGCTTGAAGAACGGCTCGACGCGCTGAGCGGCGCGGATGAAGGCGGTCATCACCAGCACGCCGAGTGCGAACAGCACGGCCTGGAGGATGTGCGCGCCCTGGTCGCCGAGTCCGAACAGAATCGCGAGCGCCCAGCCGCCGGCAAACGCCGCGCCGAACACCTCGGCGCCGATCAGGATGGCGGCGCTGATGACGGTGATGACGCTCGGCCAGACGATCTGACGGGAAGACGAGGAGGGCGCGTTCATGGGCATAGGGGTCCGTGGCTTCGAGGGCCGCAATCTCCCCGAAAAGGCGGGCGGGAGCAAGGCCAAATGGCCCAAAAAAGCCCCATGGCGTGCTAAGCTGGACCCAACAAATCGGCTCAAAAAACGGACTTGCGATGTCAGATCCCCGCCAAACCACGGACTCCGAGACCAACCCGCTGCTGAAGGCCTGGGTGACGCCGTTTGCGACCCCGCCTTTCAACGAGATCACGCCGGAGCACTTCCTGCCCGCCTTCGAGCAGGCCTTCGCCGATCACTCCGCCGAGATCGCGGCGATCACCAACGATCCCGCCACGGCCGACTTCGCCAACACCATCACGGCGCTGGAGCGTTCCGGCAAGCTGCTCAGCAAGGTCGCCTCCGTGTTCTACGACCTGGTCTCGGCGCATTCCAACCCGACCATCCTGGACATCGACAAGGAGGTCTCCTTGCGGATGGCGCGGCACTGGAATCCGATCATGATGAACGCCGTGCTGTTTGGCCGCATCGCCCAGCTGCACGAGAACCGCGCCAATCTCGGCCTCAACCCGGAGCAGCTCCGCCTGCTGGAGCGCACCTACACCCGCTTCCACCGCGCCGGCGCCGGCCTCTCCGACGAGGCCAAGACGCGCATGGCCGAGATCAACGAGAAGCTGGCCCAGCTCGCGACCGGCTTCAGCCATCACCTGCTCGGCGACGAGCAGGACTGGTTCATGGAGTTGGGGGAGGCCGACCGCCAGGGCCTGCCGGAGAGCTTTGTGGCCGCCGCCAGGGCTGCGGCAGAAGATCGCGGCATGGAAGGCAAGGCCATCGTGACGCTGTCGCGCTCCTCGACCGAGCCGTTCCTGAAGAGCTCGGCGAGGCGTGACCTGCGCGAGAAGGTCTACAAGGCCTTCACCGCGCGCGGCGACAACGGCAATTCCAACGACAACAACACGACCATCGGCGAGATCCTGAAGCTGCGCGAGGAGAGTGCCATACTGTTGGGCTACCCGACCTTCGCCGCCTACCGTCTCGAAGACTCCATGGCCAAGACGCCGGATGCGGTTCGCGGCCTGCTCGAGCGGGTCTGGAAGCCGGCCCGGGCCCGGGCGCTCGCCGACCGCGACGAGATGCAGGCGCTGATCACGGAGGAGGGCGGCAATTTCAAGCTCGCGCCCTGGGACTGGCGCTTCTACGCCGAAAAGCTCCGCCTGCAGCGCGCCAATTTCGACGACGCCGCGATCAAGCCCTATCTGACGCTCGACCACATGATCGGCGCCGCCTTCGACTGCGCCACCCGCCTGTTCGGCATCACTTTTGCGGAGCGCAAGGACGTGCCGGTCTGGCACCCGGATGTCCGGGTCTGGGAGGTGAAGGGCCCCGACGGCAAGCACAAGGCGCTGTTCTACGGCGACTACTATGCCCGGCCGTCGAAGCGCTCCGGCGCCTGGATGACCTCGCTGCGCGACCAGCAGAAACTCGACGGCGAGATCGCGCCGCTCGTCATCAATGTCTGCAATTTTGCCAAGGGCACGGGCGCCGAGCCCTCGCTGCTATCGCCCGACGATGCCCGCACCCTGTTCCACGAGTTCGGCCACGGCCTGCACGGCATGCTCTCCAACGTCACCTACCCGTCGCTGTCGGGCACCTCGGTGTTCACCGACTTCGTCGAGCTGCCCTCGCAGCTCTACGAGCACTGGCAGGAGCGGCCCGAGGTGCTGCAGCAGTTCGCCCGCCACTACCAGACCGGCGAGCCGCTGCCGGACGATCTGCTCAAGCGCTTCCTTGCCGCGCGCAAGTTCAACCAGGGCTTTGCCACCGTCGAGTTCGTCTCCTCGGCGCTGGTGGATCTCGAATTCCACTCCCAGCCTGCCGCGGCCGTGCAGGACGTCCGCGCCTTCGAGAAGAAGGAGCTCGAGAAGATCGGCATGCCCGAGGAAATCTCGATGCGGCACCGGCCCACGCAATTCGGCCACATCTTCTCCGGCGATCATTATGCCGCGGGCTACTACAGCTACATGTGGTCGGAGGTGATGGATGCCGACGCCTTCGGCGCCTTCGAGGAGGCCGGCAACATCTTCGATCCCGCGGTCGCAAAACGCCTGCACGACGACATCTATTCGAGCGGCGGATCGGTCGATCCGGAAGCGGCCTACGAGGCCTTCCGCGGCCGCCCGCCCGAGCCCGACGCGCTGCTCCGTCGTCGCGGCCTGCTCGACGACGCCAAGGCGGCCTGACCGGCATGCGTGCCCTGTTGGGATGCCTGCTCGCCGCTGCAATCACGTTCGCCGCGCCTGCGGCGAGCGCGCATCCGCATGTCTGGATCACGGCGACCAGCGAGCTGCTCTATGCCGAGGACGGCTCGATTACCGGCGTCCGCCACGCCTGGACCTTCGACGACATGTTCTCGGCCTATGCAGTGCAGGGGCTCGAAGCCAAGAAGAAGGGGGCCTATACGCGCGAGGAGCTGGGGCCGCTGGCGCAGACCAATGTCGAGTCGCTGAAGGAATATGCCTACTTCACCTTTGCGCGAGCCGACGGCAAGAAGGAGCGCTTCGGCGAGCCGGTCGACTATTATCTCGACTACGAGGATACGGTGCTGACCCTGCACTTCACCTTGCCGCTGAAGACGCCGCTCAAGCCGAAGCAACTGATGCTGGAAGTGTTCGACCGCTCCTTCTTCATCGATTTCCAGATGGCCAAGGACAATCCGGTCAAGCTGGTCGGCGCGCCGGCCGGCTGCCAGATGAAGCTCGATCGTCCCAGCGACGGCACAGCGACCGCGCAGAAGCTCAACGAGCAGACCTTCATGGACGGCCCGAATGCCAATTTCGGCATGATGTTCGCCAACAAGATCACGGTGGATTGCCCTTGAAGCCGCATCTCTCGCCGCTCATGCGCGGGCTCCTCGCCTGTGCCGCTGTTCTCCTTGTCGTCGGCCTGGCCGATGCCGCGATCCACGATGTCTTGGCGCAAAACCCGTTCGGCGCGCCGAAACAGGCGCCTGCCGCCGAGCCGGAGGCCAGCGGCCTGATCGGCTGGCTCTTGGCAAAGCAGTCGGAATTCTATCGCCAGATGTCGTCGACGATCCGCGCCGCCAAGACCGACGGCTCGGCCGTGTGGACGCTGCTCTTCATCTCGTTTGCCTACGGCATCTTCCATGCCGCCGGTCCCGGCCACGGCAAGGCGGTGATTGCCTCCTATCTCGTCGCCAACCGCGAGACCGCGCGGCGTGGCATCGCGCTGTCCTTTGCCTCGGCGCTGATGCAGTCGTTGGTGGCGATCCTGATCGTCGGCATCTCGGCCTGGATCCTGAATGCGACGGCCAAGACCATGTGCAAGGCGGAGGGCGCGATCGAGATCGCAAGCTACGGCCTGATCGCGCTGTTCGGCCTGCGGCTGGTCTGGGTCAAGGGCCGCACCTTCATCCGCGCGCTCCAGGCGACGCAACCGGTGCCGGCGATCGCCGGCGTGCCGCATGACCATCACGATCACGGCCATCACCATCACCATGATGCGCATGATCATCATCACCACGATCACGGCCATGATCACCATGACCATGGTCACGCCCATGCGCATCATGCTCATGACCACGTCCACGACGAGCACTGCGGCCATTCCCATGGCCCCACGCCGAGCGAGCTCGCGGGCCCCGGCGGCTGGCGGCGCGGCTTTGCCGCGATCCTGACCGTCGGCATCCGCCCCTGTTCCGGTGCGATCCTGGTGCTGGTGTTCGCGCTCGCCCAGGGCCTGTTCTGGGCCGGCATCGCCGCGACCTTCCTGATGGGGCTCGGCACCGCGATCACCGTCGCGGCCATCGCCGTGATTGCCGTCTCCGCGAAGGACATCGCCGGCCGCCTGAGCGGAGCCCGCGACGGCGGCGGCGCGCTGTTCATGCGCGGCATCGAATTCGCCGCTGCCGCCCTCGTGCTGCTGTTCGGCGCAGGCCTGTTGCTTGGCTATGTCGCGGCCGAGCGGACGACGTGTTTCTGAAGCAGAGCTTTCTTCACCCTCCCCTGGAGGGGGAGGGTCGGCTCATATTGAGCGCAGCGAAATGTGAGACGGGGTGGGGTGATCTCTCAGCACGGGCAGTGTGCGATGTGGAGAGACCGTCACCCCACCCCGCTCGCGCTGCGCGCGATCGACCCTCCCCCTCCAGGGGAGGGTAAGAGTCACACCGGCAAAAACCGCTTCAGCAGCGGCATGAAGAAAATCCCGAGATTGATCGCAAAGCCGATGCTCCAGAGGATCGAGCGGAGCGTCGGGCGGTTGCCGAGATAGGTCAACACATAGGCGATCCGCACGATCAGGAACAGCACCGCGAGCTCGTCGACCAGGCGCTGCGGCGAGTCCCGGAATTCGGCGAGCAGCACGGCAAAGGCAAAGAACGGAAACGTCTCGATCCCGTTCTGATGCGCGCCGAGCGCACGCTGCGCGATCGCGTCCTGATAGAACGCGGGATCGCGCGGCCGGGAATTGTCGAAGCCGCGAAACCGGATCCATTTGATCGAGACGATCGTCAAGAGATAGAGCAGCAGCGCTCCAAATATGCACCATTCCGCGAGTGTCATCTTCCCTCCCCCGCTTGGGCGCGACCCTAGCGAAACCGGGCTCATCTTGACAAGTTCGGGGCAACGCGCGACCCAACGGATCATGACGACCGTCACCCCCATCCAGGCCACGAAACCGGCTGTGCCGTCAGCCCAGCCACGCGTCGGCGTGCTGCTGGTCAATCTCGGTACGCCCGACACCGCCGATGCCCCCGGCGTGCGGGTCTATCTCAAGGAATTTCTGTCGGATGCCCGCGTCATCGAGGACCAGGGCCTGATCTGGCAGCTGGTGCTGAACGGCATCATCCTGCGCAGCCGTCCCCGCACCAAGGCGCTCGACTACCGGAAGATCTGGAACAACGAGCGAAACGAGTCGCCGCTGAAGACCATCACACGCTCGCAGAGCGACAAGCTCGCCGCCGCGCTGTCGGACCGCGTCCATGTCGTGGTGGATTGGGCGATGCGCTATGGCAATCCCTCGATCAAGGCGGGTATCGATGCACTCATCGCCAAGGGTTGCGACCGGATCCTCGCCGTGCCCCTCTATCCGCAATATTCCGCCTCGACCTCGGCGACCGTCTGCGACGAGGTGTTCCGCGTGCTCGCCCGCCTGCGCAATCAGCCGACGCTGCGGGTGACGCCGCCTTATTACGCGGACGATGCCTATATCGAGGCGCTCTCGGTCTCGATCGAGACGCATCTGGCGACGCTGCCGTTCAAGCCCGAGCTGATCGTCGCCTCTTTCCACGGCATGCCGAAATCCTATGTCGACAAGGGCGATCCCTATCGGAGCCACTGCATCGCCACGACCGAAGCGCTGCGCCGCCGGCTCGGCATGGACGACACCAAGCTGCTCCTGACCTTCCAGTCGCGCTTCGGCAATGACGAGTGGCTGCAGCCTTACACCGACAAGACGATGGAGCGTCTCGCCAGGGAAGGCGTGCGCCGCATCGCGGTGGTGACGCCGGGCTTCTCCGCCGACTGCCTGGAAACGCTGGAGGAGATCGCGCAGGAGAATGCCGAGATCTTCAAGCACAATGGCGGCGAGCAGTTTTCCGCGATCCCCTGCCTCAACGACAGCGATCCCGGCATGGACGTGATCCGGACGCTGGTGCTGCGCGAACTTCAGGGCTGGATCTGATGATGTCTCCCATGAACCGCCGCGACTATCTGGCGCTTCTTGGGATGCTTGCGGCATGGCCGGCTTCGGTGCTGGCGCAGCAGCCGAATGCACCGCGCCGGCTGGGCGTGCTCTCGGTCACGGCCGACGACGTGATCGGGCAGGCCCGCCTCGCCGAGGCGCTCGCCGTCCACGGCTGGAGGGAGCAAGACAATATCAAGGTCGATTGGCGCAGCGGGGCCGGCGATCGTGCTCCCATCGCTCCGCTTGCCGACGAGCTGATCGCGCTGAAGCCCGATGTCCTGCTCGCGATCGGCACGCCCTCGGTGGAGGAGCTGCGCCAGCGCACGACGACGATTCCCATCGTGTTCGCCGTCGTCACCGATCCCGTCAGCCAGGGCTTTGTGCAAAATCTCGCTCATCCCGGCGGCAACATCACCGGCTTCACCGACTATGACGGCCCGCTCGCCGGAAAATGGCTGGAGATGCTGACGCAGGTCACGCCAAAAGTGTCCCGCGTTTTCGTCGTCTACAATCCCGCCACCGCCCCGTTCGCGCCCCTGATGCTGCGCACGCTCGAGGATGCCGCGCGCACGCTTCATGTCACGGTAGAGCCCGCGCCGGTGCACGATGCCGCCTCGATCGCGACGCTGGCCTCGCGCAGGGACGGCGCGCTCCTGGTGCTGCCCGACTTCTTCACCATGGCCAATCGTGCGCAGCTGCTGGCGGCAATCAATGAGGCACGCGCGCCGGCGGTGTTCTGGAGTCGCGTCTTCGTCGATGAGGGCGGTCTGATGTCCTACAGCACGGACAGCGCCGAGCAGTTGCGGCGCGCCGCCTCCTATATCGATCGCATCCTGAAAGGCGCGATGCCTGCGGACCTGCCGGTCCAGAACCCCACCAAGTTCGAGCTCGCCGTCAACCTGAAAACGGCCAAGGCGCTCGGCGTCATGCTTTCTCCAGGCCTGCTCGCAATCGCAAACGACGTCATCGAATAGCGACGCAATCGTTAACCTTTGCCGCTAGGTCTGCGCCTGGAGGCTTTCAAGGGCCCTTCTTAAATACATAATCGTGAGCGTTCCCTCTCGTCGCGTCTTGTGCAGAATGGTGTGGATGCCGACCTGAAAAGCGACCGCTGAACCGGTAGGGTCCTGGTCCCGACCAATGGCAGCGCGGGAAGGGTCTGGTCCCGCCTTGGAGGAAATATGAGCGGTTTCGATATTTTCGCGATTGTTCTGGTGTTGCTCGTCATCGTCACGCTGATTGCCGGCGTGAAAACAGTGCCGCAGGGCTATGACTGGACCATCGAACGGTTCGGCAAATACACCCAGACGCTGAGCCCCGGGCTCAATCTGATCGTGCCTTATTTCGATCGCGTCGGGCGCAAGATCAACATGATGGAGCAGGTGATCGACATTCCCGAGCAGGAGGTCATCACCAAGGACAACGCCACCGTGACGGTGGACGGCGTCGCCTTCTTCCAGGTGTTCGATGCGGCGAAGGCGAGCTACGAGGTCGCCAATCTGACGCAGGCGATCACGGTTTTGACCATGACCAACATCCGCTCGGTGATGGGTTCGATGGATCTCGACCAGGTGCTGTCGCACCGCGACGAGATCAACGAGCGCCTGCTGCGCGTGGTCGACGCCGCGGTCTCGCCCTGGGGCGTCAAGGTCAACCGCATCGAGATCAAGGACATCGTGCCGCCGGCCGATCTCGTCGAAGCGATGGGCCGGCAGATGAAGGCCGAGCGCGTCAAGCGTGCCGACATTCTCGCCGCCGAAGGTCAGCGCCAGTCCGAGATCCTGCGCGCCGAAGGCGCCAAGCAGGGCCAGATCCTTCAGGCCGAAGGTCGTCGCGAAGCCGCCTTCCGCGACGCCGAGGCACGCGAGCGTCTGGCCGAAGCCGAAGCCAAGGCGACGCTGGCGGTGTCGGACGCGATCGGCAAGGGCGACGTCGCCGCACTGAACTATTTCATCGCCGACAAATATATCAAGGCATTCGGCCAGTTCGCGGACGCGCCGAACCAGAAGATCATCATGCTGCCGATGGAAGCAACCTCCATGCTCGGCTCGCTCGCCGGCATCGGCGAGATCGCGAAGGCGACGTTCGGCGAAAGTGCGGCATCTGCGGCCGCCGCCGCGCGCCGTACCAGCTCGGTACCGGCGACCGGCGGCACGACGCCGCCGGCGGTCCCGCCGCGGCAGGGGTAAGGAACGGCGCATGATCTTCCGCTAAGCTCGACTTTGGCCGATTTATGCGGCGTAGGCGAGCGCGTTCTCCATCCGGCGCCAGATATGGCGCGGAATTTCTATACTGTTCCGGCGCGGCCGGGACATGAAAGAAATCTGATGAGCCCATATTTGGCGTCGGACGGATGCGATCGCATCGCTAAAGGTCAGCGCGGCTTTTGGATACCAAGCCGCGGTTCTGGGCTTGAGCTTTTGTGCCTTGGCGAGGTCGTGGGTCCATAGCGTGACGATGGAGTAGAGGCCGAGCAAGATCGGGGTAGTGCGCAGAATGGCTTTGTCCGACCATTGGCGCTGGGTCTCGACACCGAGGTGAGCGCGAACTTCCTCGAAGGTGACTTCGACCTGCCAGCGACTGACGAACCAGGCGAGGATGTCGCGGGGAAGAGCGTTGAGATCGGTCGCCAGGAAGGCCTGCGGGTCGAACTCGCCGGTTGGGTCGCGGACGAGAAGCCAGCGGATCGGTACCGGCGGAACGCCGCCGCGATACCACAGCGCGGTGCCGGTTGCGATCTCGACAATGCGATTGGTTCGGCCGTACCAGAGACTGACCCGGTAGCGCGTCCAGGACACGTTGCGATCCTTGAGGATGGCAGAGAGTTTTTTGTGGGGCTTACCTCGGATTGGAGGGCGGCCACGACCTTTGCGCTTTGGTCGGGGAAATTCGAACAGGTTGGCATCGAGGCGCAGGCGGGTGACAATGCAGACATGCTTGCGCACTGCGGCAAGGAACTCGATGGCCGCAAAGGCGCTGTCGGCGACCAGGACAATATATCGATCGGGCAGCCAACGATGGATTTGCCAAGCAGCCTGGCGGGCCCAATCGAGCAGCGTCTTGGGCGAGCGCGATTTGCCGTCATAGAAGCGTTTGGAGGGGGCGAGCAGTGTGAGGAAGGGCAGCGCCATGATGCGATCGGCCCACGGCACGCGCACCAACAACATGGCGGAAAGCCAGCGCAGACCGCTGGCTTTGACGAAGTGCCCCTTGGAGGAGCGCACCGGGTCGCGATAGATGCCGCGGGCGCTGATCTTGGGTCCCCAGCGTCGCTCGATGGTGTCATCGAGCCCGATCACCACTGGCTCGCCGGCCGCCACGAAGACCTTGATCAGCAGGAGCAGCAGGCGGCCTGCCGCGGCCCGCGACGACCACGCCGCCCGGTTGAGGACGCGATGGAAAGTACAGAAATCGGGATCGCGCTCTCGCCCGAGGATGCGCAGCGCCGCCGTGACAGTGCGCCGGCCGGGCGCCAGGATAACGCCGGCGAGCAGCATCAGAACATTCGGCCAGGTAGGACGCGTGAACAGATCGGTGAAGACTGCAAGCCGGGCCGCAAAACGCGGCGGCAGCGGATCGCAAGAGCGGGGAAGAAGACGGGCGTGTTGCATCCCATCGGTAGAATCGGCATGTTGAATCGCAGCAACCTCGTCCAGCTGCGACAAATTGAATCGGCAAACCGATCCACTCTGGCCCGCGCGGCACCGATCGAGCACATTGAGCGCTATGGCAAAATCCGACCCAACGCTTGCCCAGATTGCTGCTCAGTTCACGCATCACGACATAGAAAAGAGCCGTAGCGGTTATTTAGTTATCAACCGTCGGACTTCAAATCCGGTCGCACGGCTGCGCCCCATTCCAGATACCGATCGCTTCGAGCTCTTCTACTGGTCGAACGTGAAGGGGCGCTGGACAACGTTTGGCAATATGGGGCGCATGAAACTCATGCTCACGAGCGCTCATGAAATCGTCGAGAACGATCCCATGTTCAGGGGTCCGCGTACCCCATGAACGAGTTCAAAATTGGCCAAAGTCAAGCTAAGGTCATGCGCGAATATCTGGAGCGCATGCCCCGGAAAAGTGGAGACCGGGTTTCCGACAAGGGCATGCGCTAATATAAAGAGGTCGTGTCATGACCGACATGTTCGTATCGCTCGGCACCTGGAACTGGCTGATCTTCGGCTTCATCCTGATGGCGCTGGAGGTGATTGCGCCGGGCGTGTTTCTGTTCTGGCTCGGGCTGGCTGCGTTGCTGGTCGGCCTGATCTCGTTCGCTATGCTCATATCCTGGCAGATCCAGCTCGTGATGTTCGCGGTGTTCGCTGCCGCCGCCGTTCCGGTGTGGCGCCGGCTCGCCCGGCCGAAGCCGGATGCCAGCGCCAGCCCCTTCCTCAACAGGCGCACCGAGGCGCTGCTCGGCCGCGAGTTCACGCTGGAGAAGCCGATCATCGACGGCAACGGCACCGTCCGCATCGGCGACACGGTCTGGCGCGTGGCCGGCCCGGACACGCCGGCGGGAACGCGGGTGAAGGTGGTCCAGGTGGACGGCGTCAATCTGACGGTGGCCGCGGCGTAGTTCGATTCTTACCCTCCCCCTGCAGGGGAGGGTAAGCGGAGCTCTACTTCTTCCACCTCTCCGCAAACCTGTGCAGCGGCATGAACGTCTCGCACAGCTCTCGCCCCAGCGGCGTCAGCCCATAGCCGCCGCCGTCGCCGAGCTCCACAAAGCCGGCCTCGCGCAGCTCCGTCAGCCGCGCCTGCAGCACTGTCGGCGAAGCCTCGTCGCAGGCCGTGCGCAGTGCGCGGGAGGTGAGGGGGGCGTCGCGCAATTCCCAGAGGATGCGAAGGGTCCAGCGCTGGCCGAGGAGGTCGAGCAGCGCCATGATCGGCCGTCCGCTGCGCGAGCCGCGCACGCTGCGTGTTTTGGAGCTGGCCTGCTTTGCCATTGAAGCTCTCCTGGAAGCCCTCTTGCGCATTGCTACAGAAAGTGTAGCGTATTGCTACGATAAATGTAGCAAGGGAGGCGCCCCATGTCCCAGCCGACGCCGCGTATCGCTCCGCTCGATCAGCCTTATCCCCCGGATATCCAGGCGCAGTTCGACCGCATCATGCGCGGCGCGCCGCCGCTGGTGCTGTTCCGGGTGATGGCCGGCCACACCCGCGCCTGGGACAAGTTTCGCGCCGGCGGGCTTCTTGATCCGGGTCCACTCTCCCTGCGCCAGCGCGAGATCGTCATCGACCGCACCGGCGCGCTGAACAAATGCGAATATGAATGGGGCGTGCATGTCGCGATCTTCGCGGGCCCGGCGGGCCTTACCGAGGAAGACGTGCGGGCGACTGTCGAGGGCGATGCGAGTTCATCCTGCTGGTCGCCGGCCGAGCAGGCCCTGATCGCGGCGGTGGACGCTCTGCACACCAGAGCGACCTTCACCGACGCCGAGTTTTCCGCGCTGTCGGCGCATTACGACGAGGCGCAGATTCTGGAGGTCATGCTGCTGTGCGGCTTCTATCGCACGGTGTCGTATCTCGCGAACGGCTTGCGGCTGCCGCTGGAGGAGAAAGCGGCGCGGTTTCCGGCGTAGACTCCCTCGCCCCGCTTGCGGGGAGAGGGTTGGGGTGAGGGGGAGTCTCCGCGGGGGAGGTGATGGTTGGACTCGTGGAGAGTCCCCCTCACCCGGAATACCCGCGTGCCGCGCGTATTCCGGCCTCTCTCCGCAGGCGGGGAGAGGCGAAGAAACTACGCCACGCCCGCCCGCAGCAGATCGTGCAGATGCACGATGCCCACCACCTTGTCCGCCTCGGTCACGACCAGCGTCGTGATCTTGCGGGTGTTCAGCACCTCGATCATCTCGCTGGCGAGCATCGAGGGCGGTACGGTCTTCGGCTGCCGTGTCATGATGTCGTCGACCGACACCGTCAGCAGGTCCGGCCGCATGTGACGGCGCAAATCGCCGTCGGTGATGATGCCGACGGCCTCGTTCGCGGCGTTGACGATGCAGACGCAGCCAAGGCCCTTGGCGGACATCTCCATCACCGCGTCCGACATCTTGGTGCCTTCAGGCTTGACCGGGATCTCCGCGCCGGTGCGCATGTAATCGCGGACGAATTTCAGCATTGCCCCCAGCTTGCCGCCCGGATGGAAGTGCGCGAACTCCAGCGCGGTGAAGCCGCGGCCTTCGAGCAGCGCAATCGCGATGGCATCGCCGATCGCGACCTGCATCATGGTCGAAGTGGTCGGTGCCAGATTGTGCGGGCAGGCCTCGCGCGCCCTCGGCAGCTCGAGCACGATGTCGGCGGCCTGGCCCAGCGAGGACGCCGCGTTCGACGTCAGTGCGATCATCGGGATCGCGAAGCGCGCCGAGTAGTTGACGAGGGTTTTCATCTCCGGCTGCTCGCCGGACCAGGACAGCGCCATGATGACGTCGTCGGTGGTGATCATGCCGAGGTCGCCATGGGCGGCTTCGGCGGTGTGGACGAAGAAGGCCGGCGTGCCGGTCGAGGCGAGGGTCGCGGCGATCTTGCGCGCCATGTGGCCGGACTTGCCGAGTCCGGTGACGATGACGCGGCCCTTGGCGTTGCGGATCAGATCGACCGCCCTGGCGAAGGCTTCACCGAGCGGGCCGCGCAGGGCGGCCGCGAGCGCGTTGATGCCGCCGCTCTCGGTCTCCAGTGTGCGGAGCGCGGATTCGACGCTGGCGGGGGCGGATGATGGGGTCATCAGCGGTTTCGAACTCGGCATGTTCTGGTCCAGGGAAGGGGGGCGTCGGCCCGTTGGCCGCCTGCTTAGCACGCCCCGGCCCGTGAGGCGACGCGGGCCCGTAAGCCCTCAACCGGTCATTAACCATAATTGTTTTAACTCCATTAACGATGGTTCCCGCGAGCCGGTGGGAGGTCATCGTGAAAGTATTTGATTTCGTTGGAGTTATTCCATCGTGGGGTCGCCTCCAGGTAGGGGCCGGAGCAGTCGCGCGCACGTCTTTCGCGCCGCTTTGCCGTGCCTGCTGCTGACCGCGCTGGAAAGCGCGCCGGCGGCCGCCCAGAGCGTCACGCCCGACCTGTTCAATCCCACCCGCGGTGGCTTTGCCGCGCCTGACACGCTGCCGACGCGGCGTACGGCCGGTGTGCCGCAGGCGCCGTCGGATGCGATCCCGGCACCGCCGGATCCCAACGACGATCCGCGCAAGAAAAGCGATGCACCCGCGACCTCGCGCGTCGGCCAGGTCCCGACCTATGGCCTGCCCGCAGCGAACGGCGCGAGCAGCTCCGGTTACGACTCGCTCAATCGCAAGCGCCAGCAGCCAAAACTCTATCCGGGCCAGCCGAAGCCGAAGAAGCCCGTAGGTCCGGGCTCGCCGGTGCCGTCCGCAACACCGACGCTGTCGCCTCTCGGTGCGCCGCGCATTGCGCCGCCGCCGTCGGAGACTGCGAACAAGGCGCCGTTGCCGCCGGCGATGGCAGGCACCGTGCCCGGTCAGCCGCAGCGTCGTCGCCTCAAGGTCGATGACGACGCGTTCGGCGCGGTCGGCGATTACGCCGGCAGTTTTCTGATCAAGGGCGGGCTCGAGCTGTCCACCGGCTACGACACCAATCCTGCGCGCCTGCAGAAGCCGGTCGGCTCGCCGGTCTATGTCGTTGCGCCCGATCTTCTCGTCATGTCCGACTGGGAACGCCACGCGCTGGTCGCTGACCTGCGCGGCTCGTTCTCGGGCTACACCAACAACATGCCGGCGACGATCGACGGCCTTGCCTCGCCGTCGCCGGTCGAGATCAACCGTCCCGATTTCACCGGCCATGTCGACGGCCGCTTCGACGTCGATCGCGATCTCAAGCTGACCTCGCAATTCCGTCTGCGGCTCGCCACCGACAATCCCGGCAGCCCCAACGTGCAGGCCGGCCTGCAGAAATATCCTGTCTACGCCACCTATGGCGGCACCTTCGGCTTCGACCAGACCTTTAACCGCTTCCAGGTCGCCGCCGGCGCCACCATCGATCGCACGGCCTATACGGATTCAAAACTCACCGACGGTTCGACCTTCAGCAACGACGATCGCGACTTCAACCAGTATGGTGGCGTCGGGCGTTTCTCCTACGAGCTGAAGCCGGGCCTCAAGCCCTTCGTCGAGATCGAGGGCGACAACCGGGTCCACGACCAGGCCGCCGATCGCAACGGCTATTTGCGCGATTCAACCGGCGGCTACGCCAAGGTCGGCTCGTCCTTCGAGTTCTCGCGCATCCTCACCGGCGAAATCTCGGTCGGCTACTCCGCGCGCAACTATGTCGACCCGCGGCTGAGCCAGCTCTCGGGCTTCCTGACCTCGGGCTCGCTGATCTGGAACGCGAGCGGGCTGACGACGGTGAAATTCAACACCGACACCCAGATCGCGGAAACCACGATCCCCGGCTCCTCCGGCGTGCTGGTGCACACCTATGCTGCCGAGGTCGATCACGACTTCCGCCGCTGGCTCACCGCGATCGGCAAGTTCACCTACGGCACCTACGACTACCAGGGCCAGAATCGCAACGACAAGACCTACTCGATCGAAGGCAATCTGATCTACAAGCTCAACCGCAACGTCTGGATCAAGGGCACACTGCGCCACGACATCCTGGATTCGAACCAGCCGGGCTCGAGCTCGCAGGGGACGGTGGTGATGCTGGGCGTGAGGTTGCAGAATTAAGGGGCGGCGAGGGCGTTGCCACTCACTCCGCTGTCGTGCCCCGGCTTGACCGGGGCATCCAGTACGCCGCGGCCCATCCGCATACGTTTGACGTCTCTGGAATACTGGATCGCCCGGTCAAGCCGGGCGATGACACCGTTTGCCAATTTGGCGGCCGAGCAAAAAAACTCAGCGCGGCAGATCCGTCTTCCCCATCAGGAACGTATCGATCGACCGTGCGCACAGCCGGCCTTCGCGGATGGCCCAGACCACCAGCGACTGGCCGCGGCGCATGTCGCCGGCGGAGAACACGTTCGGGCGCGAGGTCTGGTAGTCCAGCGTGTTGGCCTTGACGTTGCCGCGCGGGTCGAGGTCGACCGCGAGCTGCTTCAACAGGCCCTCGTGCACGGGATGGACGAAGCCCATCGCGAGCAGGACCAGCTCGGCGTCGAGCTCGAACTCGGTGCCTTCGATCGGCTTGAACTTGTCGTCGACGCGCACGCAGTGCAGCTTCTTGACCTTGCCGTTCTCGGCCGTGAACTTTTGCGTCAGCACCGCGTATTCGCGGACCGCGCCTTCGGCCTGGCTCGACGACGTCCGCATCTTCAGCGGCCAGTTCGGCCAGGTCAGGCCCTTATTCTCGCGCTCGGGCGGGGCGGGCATGATTTCGAGCTGGGTCACCGAGAGCGCGCCCTGGCGCAGCGAGGTGCCGATGCAGTCGCTTCCGGTGTCGCCGCCGCCGATGACGACGACATGCTTGCCGCCGGCCAGGATCTCGGTGACGCCGTTGAGGGGTTCGCTGGAGACGCGGCGGTTCTGCTGCGGCAGGAAGTCCATCGCGTAGTGGATGCCGTCGAACTCGCGGCCGGGGATCGGCAGGTCGCGCGGGGCTTCCGCGCCGCCGGTCAGTGCGATCGCGTCGTACTGGTTGAGCATCTCGCGCGGATCGACATTGCCGTCGACGCCGACATGGCTGTTGTAGTGGAAGGTGACGCCTTCGCCTTCCATCTGCTTGACGCGGCGATCGATGACGCCCTTCTCCATCTTGAAGTCGGGAATGCCGTAGCGCAGCAGGCCGCCGGCCTTGGCGAACTTCTCGAACAGGTGCACGTCGTGGCCGGCGCGCGCGAGCTGTTGCGCGCAGGCCATGCCGGCCGGACCCGAGCCGATCACGGCGACCTTCTTGCCGGTCTTCACCGCGGCGACTTCAGGCTTCAGCCAGCCATTGTCCCAGGCGCGGTCGACGATCGCGCATTCGATCGTCTTGATGGTGACCGGGTTGTCGTCGATGTTGAGCGTGCAGGACGCTTCGCACGGCGCAGGGCAGATGCGGCCGGTAAACTCCGGGAAATTGTTGGTCGAGTGCAGGTTGCGCGAGGCTTCTTCCCAATTGCCCTGATAGACGAGGTCGTTGAAGTCAGGGATCTGGTTGTTGACCGGGCAGCCGGGCGTGCCCGGCGCGACCGAGCCGGTGCCATGGCAATAGGGAATGCCGCAGTTCATGCAGCGCGCGGCCTGGTCGCGCGTTTCCTTCTCGGTCAAGGGAACGACGAACTCGTTGTAATGCTTCACGCGCTCGGCGACCGGGGTGTACTTGCGGTCATGCCGTTCGATTTCAAGAAAACCCGTGATCTTGCCCATTAAACCCGAAGTCCCTGCCGCTTGGTCGTTTGGTCTCTAGCTAGACCCTCATCCTGAGGAGCGCGGAACGCGCGTCTCGAAGGATGAAGGCCCGGCTGGTGGTCTCATGGTTCGAGACGGCGCTTTCGCACCTCCTCACCATGAGGCTCTTGTATTTACGCCCCGATCGCGATTTTCGGCTCGGCGTCCGCGTTGGCGGCCATCTCGCGCAGCGCGCGCCGGTACTCGACCGGCATCACCTTGCGGAATTTGGGCAGCCAGTCCTTCCAATTGGCAAGGATGTCGGCGGCGCGCTTGGAGCCGGTCGCCTTGGCGTGGCGCGAGATCAGGACGTGCAGCCGCTCGACGTCGGAATCGAGCAGGTTCTTGAACACGTCGACCCGGCCGTGCGCCTCGAGGTCACCGGAGTGGTGATAGGTGCCGGCGTTGATCAGCTCTTCCGACAGCACCGGCTCGAGCTCGACCATCGCCATGTTGCACAGCTTGTCGAAGTCGCCGGTCTCGTCGAGCACATAGGCGATGCCGCCCGACATGCCGGCTGCGAAGTTGCGTCCGGTCTTGCCGAGCACGACGACGATGCCGCCGGTCATGTATTCGCAGCAATGATCGCCCGCGCCTTCGACGACGGCGACCGCGCCCGAGTTGCGCACGGCGAAACGTTCGCCGGCGACGCCGCGGAAGTAGCACTCGCCCTGGATCGCGCCGTACATCACGGTGTTGCCGACGATGATGCTCTCTTCGGGCACGATGCCGCTGTTGGCCGGCGGCTTGACGATGATCTTGCCGCCCGAGAGGCCCTTGCCGACATAGTCGTTGCCTTCACCTTCGAGCTCGAAGGTGACGCCGTTGGCGAGCCACGCGCCGAAGGCCTGGCCGGCCGTGCCCTTGAGGCTGACGTGGATGGTGTCCTGCGGCAGGCCGGCATGGCCGTAGATCTTGGCGACCGCGCCGGACAGCATCGCACCCGCGGAGCGGTTGGTGCTGTTGATCGTGGCCTCGATCTTCACCGGTGCGCCGCGATCGAGCGAGGGCTGTGCCTTCTCGATCAGCGAGCGGTCGAGCACCGCCTCCAGATGATGGTTCTGGCGCTCGGAGTGATAGATCTTCTGGCCCTTCTCTTCCTTCTGCTTGACGAACAGCTTCGAGAAGTCGAGGCCCTTGGCCTTCCAGTGCGCCACCAGCCTGGTCTGGTCGAGCAGCTGAACCTGGCCGATCATCTCGTTGAAGGTGCGGAAGCCGAGCGAGGCCATGATCTCGCGGACTTCTTCCGCGACGAAGAAGAAGTAGTTGATCACGTGCTCGGGCTGGCCGGTGAAGCGCTTGCGCAGGACGGGGTCTTGCGTGGCGACGCCGACCGGGCAGGTGTTGAGATGGCACTTGCGCATCATGATGCAGCCCGCCGCGATCAGCGGCGCGGTGGCAAAGCCGAACTCGTCGGCACCGAGCAGCGCGCCGATCACGACGTCACGGCCGGTGCGGAAGCCGCCGTCGACCTGGACCACGATGCGGCTGCGCAGCCGCTCGCGCACCAGCGTCTGGTGGGTCTCGGCAAGGCCGATTTCCCACGGCGAGCCGGCATGCTTGATCGAGGTTAGCGGCGAAGCGCCGGTGCCGCCCTCGAAGCCCGCGATGGTGACATGGTCGGCGCGCGCCTTGGCGACGCCCGCGGCCACCGTGCCGACGCCGATCTCGGAGACGAGCTTGACCGAAACGTCGCCCGTCGGGTTGACGTTCTTGAGGTCGTAGATCAGCTGCGCCAGATCCTCGATCGAGTAGATGTCGTGGTGCGGCGGCGGCGAGATCAGGCCGACGCCCGGGGTCGAGTGACGCACCTTGGCGATGGTCGCGTCGACCTTGTGGCCGGGCAGCTGGCCGCCTTCGCCGGGCTTGGCGCCCTGCGCCATCTTGATCTGCATCATGTCGGAGTTGACGAGATACTCCGTGGTGACGCCGAAGCGGCCCGAGGCGACCTGCTTGATCGCCGAACGCATGCTGTCGCCGTTCGGCATCGGCTTGAAGCGGTCGGCTTCCTCGCCGCCTTCACCGGTGTTCGACTTGCCGCCGATCCGGTTCATGGCGATCGCCAATGTCGTGTGCGCCTCGCGCGAGATCGAGCCGAAGCTCATCGCGCCGGTGGCGAAACGCTTGACGATGTCCTTGGCCGGCTCGACCTGGTCGAGCGGGATGGGCTTGCGCTTCTCTTCGTCGGCGTTCTTGATCCGGAACAGGCCGCGCAGCGTCAAGAGACGCTCCGACTGCTCGTTGAGGATCTTTGCGAAGGCGCGATAGCGCTCCAGCGAATTGCCGCGGGCGGCATGCTGAAGCAGCCCGACCGATTCCGCGGTCCAGGCATGATCCTCGCCGCGGCTGCGATAGGCGTATTCACCGCCGACATCGAGCGCGGTCTTGTAGACCAGCGCCTCGCCGAACGCGTCGGCATGACGTCGCACCGCTTCTTCGGCGATCTCGGCAAGGCCCACGCCCTCGACGCGGGTGTGCGTGCCGGCGAAGAACTTTGCGACGAAGTCCGCCTTGAGGCCGACCGCGTCGAAGATCTGCGCGCCGCAATAGGACTGGTAGGTCGAGATGCCCATCTTGGACATCACCTTGAGCAGGCCCTTGCCGATCGACTTGATGTAGCGCTTGACGATCTCGTAGTCGTCGAGCGAGCCGGGCAGGCGGTCCTTCATCGCGACGATGGTTTCGAACGCCAGATAAGGATTGATCGCTTCGGCGCCGTAACCGGCCAAGCAGGCGAAGTGATGCACTTCGCGCGGCTCGCCGGATTCGACGACGAGACCGACCGAGGTGCGCAGGCCGGTGCGGATCAGATGGTGATGCACCGAGGCGCAGGCCAGCAGCGACGGGATCGGCACGCGGTCCGTGCCGACCATGCGGTCGGACAGGATGATGATGTTGACGCCCTCGCGCACCGCACTCTCGGCACGCGCGCAGAGCTCGTCGAGCACCTGGTCCATGCCGGCCGCGCCGAGACCGGCGTGGAAGGTCGTGTCCAGCGTGCGCGACTTGAAGTGCGACTCGGCCACCTCCGAGATCGAGCGGATCTTTTCGAGATCGGCATCGGTCAGGATCGGCTGACGCGCTTCCAGACGCTTGGTGGTGGCGAGGCCCTGCAGGTCGAACAGGTTCGGCCGCGGTCCGATGATGGAGACGAGGCTCATCACCAGCTCTTCGCGGATCGGATCGATCGGCGGGTTGGTGACCTGCGCGAAGTTCTGCTTGAAGTAGGTGAACAGCGGCTTGGCCTTGTCCGACAGCGCCGAGATCGGCGTGTCGTTGCCCATCGAGCCCGCGGCTTCCTCGCCGATAGCCGCCATCGGCGTCATCAGGATCGCGATGTCTTCCTGGCTGTAGCCGAATGCCTGCTGGCGATCCAAAAGCGACAGGTTCGAGCGCACCCCGGTGGTCGGCACCTTCGGCAGCTCTTCCAGCACGATCTGGGTCCGCTCCAGCCACTCCTTGTAGGGATGGCTCCGGGCGAGCTCGGCCTTGATCTCGTCGTCGGGGATCAGGCGGCCCTGCTCGAGGTCGACCAGCAGCATCTTGCCGGGCTGCAGGCGCCACTTGGTGATGATCTGGTCCTCGGGGATGGTCAGCACGCCCATTTCGGACGCCATCACGATGCGGTCGTCCTTGGTCACGAGATAGCGCGCCGGCCGCAGGCCGTTGCGGTCGAGCGTGGCGCCGATCTGGCGGCCGTCGGTGAACGCGATCGCGGCCGGGCCGTCCCACGGCTCCATCAGGGCGGCGTGATATTCGTAGAAGGCGCGGCGCTTCTCATCCATCAGGGGATTGCCGGCCCACGCCTCCGGAATCATCATCATGACGGCGTGCGGCAGCGAGTATCCGCCCTGCACCAGGAACTCGAGCGCGTTGTCGAAGCAGGCGGTGTCCGACTGGCCTTCATAGGAAATGGGCCAGAGCCGGTTGATGTCCTTGCCGTACAGCTCGGAACTCACCGAGGCCTGGCGCGCCGCCATCCAGTTGGTGTTGCCGCGCAGCGTGTTGATCTCGCCGTTGTGCGCGATCATGCGGTAGGGATGCGCCAGCGACCACGCCGGGAAGGTGTTGGTCGAGAAGCGCTGGTGAACGAGCGCGAGCGCGCTCTCGAAATCCTTCTCGTGCAGATCGGGATAATACTTGCCGAGCTGGTCGGCGAGGAACATGCCCTTGTAGATCACCGTGCGGCAGGACATCGAGCACGGGTAATAGCCCGCAAGCCCGCGGTCGCGGCGCTGGTAGATCGCCTGCGAGATCGACTTGCGCAGGATGTAGAGCCGGCGCTCGAACTCGTCCTCGGTCTTGGCCACCCCGTTGCGGCCGATGAACACCTGCATGCAGGCGGGCTCGGTCGGCTTCACGGTGACGCCGAGCGAGGAATTGTCGGTCGGCACGTCGCGCCAGCCGAGCAGGGTCAGGCCCTCTTCCTTGATCTGGTCGGCGATGATGCTCTTGATGACGTTGCGCCAGGCGGTGTCGCGCGGCATGAACAGCGCGCCGATGGCGTATTCGCCGGGCGCGGGCAGCGCGAAGCCGAGCTCCTTGGCCTTGCGGCTGAAGAAGGCGTGCGGGATCTGCACCAGGATGCCGGCGCCGTCACCGGCGCGCGGGTCGGCGCCGACGGCGCCGCGATGCTCGAGATTGCAGAGGATGTTGAGCGCGTCCGAGACGATCTCGTGGGACTTCTTGCCCTTGATGTTGGCGATGAAGCCGACGCCGCAGGAGTCTTTCTCCAGGCTCGGATCGTAGAGGCCCTCGGCCGGCGGGCGTGAATTGTGTTCCTGAATCGGATCGGTCGTTTTCGAGGCGACCGTCGCCGACAGCTCTTCTGCCACGATGTTTGCGCGCTCGAATTGCGACCCGTTCATTGTTCCAATCCTCTCCATGCGGCAAGCTGCCTCACCGCTATCTTCGGCGCACCTTGGGCGTTCCGCGGCACCCGCCTCTGGGTCACCGCTCGTCCGTTGCGAGCCGCATTTTCTTAAATTCAGGCCTAGGCGTTCTTCGTCCCCGAGAACGGCTTTGCCTGGTACCTTGCCGGCGCTCGAAAGTGCCGGTTTTCGCTGCAATCCCTGTGCCGGAATCGCGAGCAAAATTGAGACAGTCTTCCTGTCCTAACCATCACCTTGCCAAATTTTTGTCTATCACACAAGCGCGTGGAAGTCCCGATTCCCGATATGTCAATCAATCGCTTTCCGAAAGTTGCGCGGCCCCGGTTTTGAAGCAAACGCGCCCTGTTCCGGCCCAAGCGCCGCCGAAATCCCGGATGAAGCTTCACCTCAGCCCTTCGGAAGGCGCGCCACGCCGCAAGAAGCGAAAGAGCGCGACCCTCCGAACGGCCTGACAGGAGCGTGTCGACCATGAAGTTTTTCACAGGATGTGTGGCCGCGGCCACGCTGGCGCTGGCTGCAACCGTTGCTCAGGCCCAGGTTCCGGCGAGCGGTATGTCCGGCGGGGCCATGATTGCGGTGTCGGATTTCGAGGGACCCTACGGGCCGCCGGTCGTCGCGCCCCCGCCACAGCCGCGTTACGGCCAAGGCTACGGTTACGGCCAAGGCTACGGTTACGGCTATGGCTATGAGGAGCGCGGCCCGGCCCCGGCGTTGCTGCCGGCCACCGAGGTCTATGCGGTGCTGCGCGAGAACGGCTTCTCGCCGCTCGGCATCCCGCGCCTGCGCGGCGCCGTCTACACCATCGCGGTGATCGACCGTCGCGGCGACGACGGCCGGCTCGTGATCGATGCCCGGGACGGAAGAATTTTGCGCTTCATGCCGGCCGCTGATGCCTATGGCATGGCGCCGGCCTATGAGGAGCCTTCGGTTGCACCTTACCGGCCGCAAAGCGCGCTGCCGCCGCCGACCATGGTCCGTGGCGGCCCGCCGCGCCCGCCGGCGTCGATCCCGCATGTCGCCAGCCGCACCGTCCCGTTGCCGAAGGCGGCTCCGCCGCGCGCCGAGACCCCGGTGGCTGCCGCGAAGCCCGTCGAGCAGGCGGCGCAGCCTGCCCAGGCGCCGCAAGCGCAGCCTACGCAGCAGACGGCCGCCGCGCAGCCCAAGCCCGCCGAGGCCGCGCCGCAGGCAACCGTCGGTCAGGCCAAGCAGCCAGCAACGATCCAGCCGACGCAGGAGATGCCCGCGGCACAGGGGCTGGATTGATCTGCTGCGGTTAGTGAGACGCGAGCTGGCGCAACACTCATAGTGTCGTCCCGGCGAACGCCGGGATCCATACCGCGAGGTCTATCGATTTCGGCTGGTGTGAGTCCCGAACTGCGAGTCTTCGCCAAACTTTTGCCTGGGGTAATGGGTCCTGGCTTTCGCCAGGACGACACCGGAGCAAAACAAAAGACGCCTGAGCACTCAGGCGCCTCCTGCGTTTCAGCGATCGCCGCTCAGCTCCGCGGATACCCCGCGGCCTCCAGGATCAGATTAGCGACCTCCTTCGGATGCGACACCAGCGAGAGGTGGCCGGCGTCGAGCTCGATGGTGGTTGCATTCATGCGCTTGGCGAGGAAGCGCTCGAAATCGGGGTTGATGGTGCCGTCGTTCTTCGACACCGCGTACCAGCTCGGCTTCGAATGCCAGGCGGCTTCAGTGGTGCGGCCGGCGAAGATCGAGGCCGCCGTCGGCCATTGCACCGCGTAGAGCTCCTTCGCGCGTTCCGGCGCGACTCCGTTGGCGAAATATTTCAGGAAGGCGTCTTCCGAGAGCTTGGTGTAGCCGTCGCGCTCGACGATGCCGGCGCGCGCGGGTCCCGTGGGAAACTGCTTCGACAGTGCGACGAAATCCTCGTTGGCATCGGGAGCGCGCGCGGCGATGTAGACGAGGCCGGTGACCTTCGGATCCGTACCGACCTGGCTGATCACGGTGCCGCCCCAGGAATGCGCGACCAGCACGGTCGGACCGTCCTGTTCGGCCAGCACGCGCTTGGTCGCCTCGACCGACTCGGCGAGCGATCCCAGCGGATTCTGCACGGCGGTGACGTTGAGGCCTGCGGCCTGAAGGATCGGGATCACCTCCGACCAGCTCGAGCCATCGGCCCAGGCGCCATGCACCAGCACGACGTTCTTCGCCTTCACGGCCTGCGGGGTCTGCGCATGGGTAAGGCTGATGGGGGCCGCCAGCAAGCTCGCGGCGACGAAAAGGCTGCGCCAGAAAGTCACGATCGTTCTCCGTCTTGTTTTGGGTTCGATGTCCAAAGGACGGAGCGTGAGGGCGCGGCGTTACGCGCTCACCGTTCTGTGATGCGGTGCAAAAAGGCTAATCAAACAACCGGTGTCGTCCCGGCGCAGGCCGGGACGACAATGGGGAGAGAGACGACATCAACAACGAAAAACGCCCCGGGGCACCGGGGCGTTCTCGTAACCTGGAAGTTGCTGCGTGCTTAGGCGGCGACCGAGCTCTCGATCACCTGCGCCTTGGCTGCGCCGCTGTTGATCGCGATCTGGCGCGGCTTCTTGGCCTCGGGAATCTCGCGCACGAGCTCGACATGGAGCAGGCCGTTCTCGAGCGAGGCGTCCTTCACCTGCACGAAGTCGGCAAGCTGGAAGGCGCGCTCGAAGGCACGGGCGGCGATACCGCGGTAGAGCACTTCGGACTTCGAGTTCTCGTTGGCGACTTTCTCGCCCTTGATCGTCAGCGTGTTTTCCTTCGCGACGATGGAGAGCTCATCCTTGGCGAAGCCGGAGACCGCAACGGTGATGCGGTAGGCGTTCTCGCCGGTACGCTCGATGTTGTAGGGGGGATAACCGGGGCTGCCGTCCGAGCTCGTCTGGTCGAGCAGGTTGAAGAGACGGTCGAAGCCGACGGTGGAACGATAGAACGGGGTGAGATCGTAGGTACGCATGGTCTAGTCCTCCATTGAGCGACTGTTTTCGGTAACCCGCCCGCCAATCGGGCCGGGCTTTAGTCTGTGTGCAGCCTGATGTTCCGGTTCCGAAACACTGGTAGCGGCCTGCACCAAGGTGATATGGGTGAGTCCAGACAGCGTTCAAGAGGGCGGCACTTGCGCCTTTTCGGCGCTCCCGCCCCTTGATTTGCAGCACTTGAGTTACAGCACTTGGCGCCCAAGCACTCCCGATCATGACGCTGGTCTCGATTCCGTCCAATCCCGTTCCCGAAGACGTCGTCAGCGGCACCATCAAGACGCCCGACGGCGTCGAGCTGCGCTTTGCGCGCTGGGCGCCGCCGGCGAACCGCAAGGGCACCGTCTGCGTCTTCACCGGGCGCAGCGAGCAGATCGAGAAATATTTCGAGACCGTACGCGATTTGCGCGACCGCGGCTTTGCGGTGGCGACGTTCGACTGGCGCGGGCAGGGACACTCCTCGCGCCGCCTTCGCGATCCGCGCAAGGGCTATGTGCGCAACTTCGCCGACTACGAGATCGACGTGGAGACCTTCGTGCAGCAGGTGGTGCTGCCGGATTGTCCGCCGCCGTTCTTCGCGCTGGCCCATTCGATGGGGGGCGCCGTGCTGCTGCGGCTGGCGCATGCGCAAAAGCGCTGGTTCGACCGCATGGTGTTGTCGGCGCCGATGATCGACCTGCCCGGCCGCTCCACCTCGTTTCCGGTGCGGACCCTGTTGAGGACGATGCGGATGCTGGGGCGGGGCGGCGGTTATGTTCCCGGCGGCAGCGACCACCTCACCGGGCTGTCCCCCTTCATCAACAATCCGCTGACCAGCGATCCCGTGCGCTATGCGCGCAACGCCGCGATCCTGGAGGAGGACCCTACGCTCGGCCTGGCGTCACCGACGGTTGCCTGGGCCGATTCCGCGTTCCGTGCGATGAACACCTTCAAGGGCATGACCTACCCGTCCGAAATCCGGCAGCCGATCCTGATGCTGGCGGCCTCCAACGACACGGTCGTCTCAACGGCTGCGATCGAGGAGTTCGCCTACCATTTGCGCGCCGGCTCCCATCTCGTGATCGCCGGCTCGAAGCACGAGATCCTGCAGGAGCAGGACCGCTACCGTTCCCAGTTCTGGGCCGCGTTTGATGCGTTCGTGCCGGGCACGCCGCTGTTCAAGTGAGATGCATCCGCGAAGGCGGTGTGCTCCCTCGCCCCGTTCTTACGGGGAGAGGGTTGGGGTGAGGGGCTTCTCTCCACACGCGCGATCGTCGTGAGACCTGTACCCCCTCACCCGGAATCCGCGCTGCGCGCGAATTCCGACCTCTCCCCGCAAGCGGGGAGAGGTGAAGCGCAGCTCAAAGCGTCTTCAGATACTCGATCAAATCGTAGCGCTCTTGCTCTTTGAGCACGCGGCCGATGGTCCCGTCCTTGCCGGGGCCCGGCGTGCCATCGAAGGAGTGGCCGGCATTGCTGTTGCCGAACATCTCGGTGCCATCAGCCGCGCGCGTCGAGAAGCGCGACTGCCCGGTGTTGCAGCTCTCGCCATCGGCGACGGCGAAGCCGACCTGCTTTGGATCGTAGTCGCGACCACCGCCCATGCAGAACGATTTGGGGCGTTCGGCGGCAGGGCTCAGCATCCACCAGAGCGAGGGCACCGATCCATTGTGCAGGTAAGGCGCGGTGGCCCAGACGCCGTTGAGCGGACGCGCGCGATACCACGGCCCGGGCTCGTTCTTCTCGGCAGGCTGCGGACCGGAATTCGGGCAGTTCTTGCGCGCACCCCACCAGGCGTCCTGAACCTTCGGGGGAATCTTCGCATCGTCCATCGCCTTGCGGCTGACGATGTCGACGAGCACCATCAGGCCGACCGAGTACGGCATGTCGGTCGACGAAATATCCGGCAGATTGCAACTCCACCAGGTATTGAGGTTCTGCGTGGGATCGAGCTTGAGGAAGCCCGGCACCTGCACCGTCCGGGTCGCCAGCACGCTGGCCTGAGAGGGATCGGTCCCCATGCCTTTGACGCTTTTCTGGACCTCGTTCAGGAATTTCTCATTGCCGATGGTCTCCCACCGTGACGAAGACCAGATGCTCTGGTCGGGAAATTCGCTGTCGAACACGGGATCGTTGACCGGGCCAAGATGGCATTCGACGCAGATCTCCGCATAGAGCTTGCGGCCCCGCTTGACGCGCTCGCCGTCGATCTTCCACGCGGCATCGCCGAAGATGTCCGATGGCCATTTCGGTGATGTCAGTCCGGAGAGCTGCTTCTTCGGATAGGGCGCCGACCCCTTCAGCAGATCCTCGATCCAGTTCAGGTTCTTGATGTCCATCGACGAGCGGAACAGCGTGTCCTTGGGCGTAGTGTCGGACAGGTTGAGCAGCGCGGTCACGCCCAGCGCTTCGCCGGCGTTGCGGATCAGCGGTTGCTCGATGGACGCGTCATATTGCGCGTATTTGAGCCAAGGCACGGTCCAGATCGGCGGGAAGCTGACCGGCGCGTCCTTGGCATGCAGATTCTTCTCGAAGCCGCTGAGGCCGCTCAGCGTCATGTCCTGGGAGAACACCTGGTTGCCGATGCGGTTGAGTGCGTCGAGGCGGCCGTAGCCTTCCTCGGTGTCCTGCTGCTGCTCGTCCCGCTTCGTCTTCTCGTTGAACCGCGTTTTGCCTTCGATGGTCTTGCTGTAGGTCGCTTCCCAGTCCTTCAGGAACGTGCCGATCGCGCTCAGCTTCTGCTTCAGCGCATCGCGATCCGCATCGCTGGCGGAGGGGCCGAGCACGCGGTCGGCGAAGCGCTTGAAGCGACCCGGCACGAAGAGCGTGTAGGCGATCGACAGGCCGGTCGTGATCTCGAGCTTCCGCAAGTCGGTCATCGCTGGGCCGCCGTCGAAGCGGATGTCGATGCCCTTGTAGTGGATCTGGCCGGTGTGGCAGGCGGCGCAGGTCAGGCCGATCCGGTCTTCGCCGACCTTGCCGGTCGCTGGATCCGGCACGCCGGTCATGCGCGCAAAGCCGACGGGCAGGCCGTCGACGTTTTCGGCCTGGGCGCCCCAGTCGACCGGCGGATCCCAAAGCCGCGCCGGCACCGGCGTCGTCTTGTCGTAGACGTTGGCATAACCGAAGCGGCGCAAGGTGGCGTCGTCGGTGTTGATCGTCTGTGGGCTGGGGATGAAGCCGAAGCGCTGCAGGTGATCGCTGTCATGGAGCATCCCGGGCTTTGCGAAGAAATGCAGCCGCGGCTGCTCGAGCGCCATGAACCAGCTATAGGGCACAGGGAAGGTCGCGGTGCCCTGGCTCGCGTGATGAAACCAGTGCCGGTCCTCCAGCGCCCAGTTCTGCTCGAGCCAGTAGGCGGCGCGGGGCTCGACAAGCTTCGGCAATGGCGGGGCCACGAGCTGGCCGACGACGTTGGGCAGCATCGGCTGGAATTGATCGGGAAAGCGCAGCGCGACGATGCCAAAGAGGACGAGCGCCGCGACCAATCCGCCGGCCGCGCGCAAGATCAGCGAGGGCGGCTTGACCGGCTGGCTGACGACCCGCTGGGTGATCCTGTCGGGGAATTTGCGCTCGTTGAACAATGTCCTCACCTCGGCCACGCTGAGATAGCGGTCATCACCCTGACCCTTGCCCATGATCTTGAGCAGGACCGGCCATTCGAACTTCATCAGGATCCGGTAGTACCAGCGCGCCTGATTGCCGGCGCGTTTGAGATTGTCATTCATGAAGGTCTGGATTTGCGAGGCGTTGAGCCCGGTCTCGGTGCCGCCATCGGGATCGGTGTAGGTGCCGCCGAAACTGGCGAGCCGCGCAATCTCGTCCTCGTTGACGCGCCCGTCGACGCCGAGGATGCGCGAGCCCGCACCGAGCTTGTCGAGAGGGCCGCCGCGCAGGCCATTGAGTTGCGCGCCCCAGAAGATGCTTTGCAGGATGTGACAGGCGCCATTGGCGATCAGCGCAACGCCGCGGACCTGGACACGGGCCGAGACCTTGTTCAGCCCGGTCTCGCCGCTTGCATTTGCGATGGTCTGCGACAGCGTTCGGAGCGGGACGGTCCCGCCGTCGACAAAACCCTCGCCGACGAGGCCGCGCAGGAACGGGCAGGGATTGTTCGGCGAAACCTGGATCGAGGGGTTGAAGGGGGGCTTCGAGACGGAATCGTTCATGGCCCAAAAATCCTGAAAACAGCGAATCGTGAAATGCAGACGCGCCGATCAAGCGCGGAAAGTCCTAACAAACCGACAGCAACCTATACTACTTCAGCGTGTGGCGAAGTGTGGCTGAATTCACTGTCGTGTCAATAAAACTGGGCGAGAGATCGCCTCCCGACGGCCGTTGCCTTCACGACTCGGCGGCGCGTTTGACGTCGCTTTGGACTAGCGTGAGCTTGCTGGCCGGGACGCCCGCCTTCAGGAGCCCGTCGCGGTAATGCGCGATGTCCTCGGGCCGCTTCCAGTGAAAATTCCGCAAATGGCGGTCGACGTTCAGGGTCGGGTAATTGCCCATCAGCACGCCGGTCGCTTCCGTCGCCTCGTCGGTCCGGCCCAATTGCGCCAGCGCCGCAGCGCGGATCGCCAGCGCCTGCATATGGTTGGGGTTGATGTAGAGCTGCTCGCGCGCCCATGACAGCGTCGCGTCATATTGCCTGAGCAGATAATGGCTGAAGGCGTTCAGCGCGGCCCATTGATAGCGCGGGTCGCCGTTGTCGCGCTGGGCGGCCATCGAGAACAGCTCGATCGCCTGGCGGTGCTCGCCGATGACGAAATGGCAGATGCCGAGCACGCCGCGTGCGCCCATGTCGTAGGGGTTGAGCGCGACGGCGCGCTTGGCCGCGTCCATCGCGGCCTCGTCATGGCCTTCCATCGCGTGCGCCCAGGACAGGATGGAGAACGCAAAGGAGGAGCGCGGGTCGAGTCGGACGCTGGTCTCGGCCAGCTGCATCGCCTCAGTCCACATCTCGCGCGTGCCCTTGACCCAGCCGAACTGGATGCTCTGGATCTGGATCGTGGCGAGATAGGCATGCGCGATCGACAGTTTGGGGTCGAGCGCGATCGCCTCCCGGAACAGGGCGACGGCAATGCCCATATCTTCCTTGGTGTGCCGATAATAGTGCGACAGGCCTTTCAGGAAGCGGTCCCAGGCGGTGATGTCGGTGGTGGGGCGCGCGGGCGCGGAGGCCTCGGCGCGGACGATCTCGGTGGCGATCGCCGCAGACAGATTGGTCGTGATCTCGTCCTGCATCGCGAAGAGATCGCCGATGTCGCGGTCGTAACGGCCGGTCCAGAGCTGCTCGCCGGTCTCCGGCGCGATCAGCTCGGCAGTGACGCGGATCTTGGCGCCGGCGCGCCGCACCGAGCCCTGGATCAGATAGGTGGCGTCGATCTCGCGCGCGATCACGCGGGTGCTGACAGTCTTGCCCTTGAAGGGGAAGGTCGAGTTGCGGCTCAGCACGCGGTAGAATGATTGCAGCGACAGCGCGTGGATCAGATCCTCGGTCAGGCCGTCGGAGAAATATTCATCCTGGGCGTCGCTGAGATTGGCAAACGGCAGCACGCCGACGATGGCTGTGCGGTATTGCTGCGAGAGTGCGGACCCTTCCTTCAGCTCGGGCGCGAGTGCAGTCGCGCCGTCGGGCGTCCAGGTCCAGACCCCGATCGGATCCTTGATGTTCTTGAAACGGTGGTTGCCGCCATCGACCAGCGGCACGGTGAGATGCTTGCTGGCCTCGCGATAGGCCTTGGCCGAGATCGCGAACCCGCCGGGGCTCGACACCGACTCGAGCCGGACGGCGATGTTGACATCGTCGCCGAACACCTCGTCCTCGTCGGCGATGACGTCACCCATATGGATGCCGAGCCGGAATTGCATGGTGCGTTCGGCAGGCAGATGGTGATTGCGCTCCGCCATCAGCACCTGCATCGCGATCGCGGCCTCGGCGGCGCCGACGATGGAGGGGAATTCCAGCAGGAAGCCGTCGCCGGTGTTTTTGACGACGCGGCCGCCGTGATTGAGGATGATCGGATGGATCGCGCTGCGATGGGCCTTGAAGGCGGCATGGGTGCCGGCCTCGTCATGGCCCATCATCCGCGAATAGCCGGCGACATCGGCGCAGACGATGGCGGCCAGACGTCTTTCCATATCCTCGGAGCTCCAACGGAGAGGGGATAGCCACCGCGTGGCAGGCGCCTCGAATCCCGCATGTCAAAACCCTGCCTTTATAGAGCAGATGGCGCCGAGCGAAAGTGTGATCCGCATTGCAAATTCGAGGTAAATTCTCCGCAATCGCGGCAGTGGACGGCGGGGCGCGAACCGACTAAGGGCAGCTCTTGAGACGAACGGTCGCAGCGTCGGGTCACCTCACATGCTGGGTATTCACGAAATCTGGCTCTTCGTCCTGTCGGGCGTGCTGCTCAACATCACGCCGGGGCCGGATTCGGTCTATGTGATCGGCCGCAGCATGCAGATGGGCTGGCGCGGCGGGGCGGCGGCCGCCTTCGGCATCAGTTGCGGCTGCTTTTTCCATGTGGCGGGCGCCGCAATCGGCCTTTCGGCGCTTCTGATGGCCTCATCCACCGCATTTTCGATCCTGAAGCTGGTCGGTGCGGCCTATCTGGTCCTGACCGGGCTCCAGATGCTGTGGTCGCGCCCGGCGCTGGTGACGGTTAAGGACGAGGCCGAGCGGAACTCGCTGCGGCGGGTTTTCCTCCAGGGCGTCTTCACCAACGCGCTCAATCCCAAGGTCGCGCTGTTCTTCCTGGCCTTCCTGCCTCAATTCGTCGCAGCCGATGCGCCCCACAAGCCGCTCGCCTTCCTGACGCTCGGCCTGATCTTCATCTGCACGGGCACGCTATGGTGCCTAGTGCTGGCGGCGTTCGCGGCCAAGGCCGCCAACCGGCTGCGGCAGTCGGAAGGCGTGATCGCCTGGGTCAATCGGACGCTGGGCGGCCTCTTCATCTATCTCGGCATCCGCGTCGCCATGCTGGAGACGCGCTAGCTCGTCCGAACGGATGATGCAGGCTTCGTAGGGTGGGCAAAGGCGCAATTGCGCCGTGCCCACCACCTCTCTCGGTTACAAAAAATGCGTGGGCACGCTTCGCTTTGCCCACCGTACAATTCTTCCTTACGCAAATTCCTTCAGCAGCGCGCTGCCGGCCAGATAGACGCCGAGCAAGATCATCGCGACCAGGAACCAGCGGCGGAATGCCTCCGCCGGCATTTTCGCCCGCACCGACTGTCCCACGAACATGCCGGCAAAGGCCATGGCCATGGCAACAGTGCCCGGTACGGCATTGGCTGGCGTCAGCAGGCCGCCGGCGGTGAGATTGAAGGCGAGCGCCAGCGTTGCGGTGGTGAAGAACACGCCGAGCGCCTGCACCAGCTCGTCCTTCTCCATGCCGATCGCCTGCATGAACGGCATCGAGGGGATCACCTGCACGCCGGTCGAGGCCGAGATCACACCGGTGATCACGCCGACCACGCCGCCGACCCATTTCTCGTTCTGCGGTGCCACGTGGAATTTGAATTTGCTGAGGCCGATGATGGCGTAGATCACCAGCAGGATGCCGAGGACCACGGTGCCGTAGCGGGCATAAGGCCCGGTCAGCGCGCCGGCATTGAGCCAGCATCCGACCACGGTGCCGATCATCAGCGGCCACAGCCGCCTCAGGATGTCGCGCAGATGAGGGCCGACGAAGGTCTGCCAGATGTTGGTGACGATGGCGGGCACGATCACGATGGCGATCGCGCGGCTCGGCGCCATGTTCACCGCGAGCAGGCCCATGGACACCGTCGGCAGGCCGAGCCCGACGACGCCCTTGACGAAGCCGGCGACTAGGAAGACGGCGGCGATCAGAATGAGAAGCGGATCAATCATGCGAGCCACATTGACCGAAGCCGCGCCCAGGCACAATCTGCAGGTTACGGAGACAGCCTTCGTTAACAGCGAAGGCTCATTTTGGAGGAGGCAAAGGTGCGCTTCGATCTCGTCGATCTCCAGCTGTTCATTGCGGTCGCCGACCAGCGCAGCATCACCCGCGGCGCGGAGCGCTCGCATTTGGCGCTGGCCTCCGCCAGCGCGCGGATCAAGGGGCTCGAGGATGCACTTGGCGTCGCGCTGCTCAAGCGCGGGCGCCGCGGCGTCGAATTGACCGCGGCCGGCGAGAGCCTGCTGGATCATGCGCGGCTCGTGATCCACCAGATCGACGCCATGCGCGGCGATCTCGCGGGCTTTGCCAGCGGCGTGCGCGCCAGCGTGCATTTCCTCGCCAACACCTCGGGCCTGTCGGAGCATCTGCCGAAGGCGCTGGCCGGCTTCCTGCGCGAGCATCGCGACGTCGCCATCGACATCGAGGAGCGCGAGAGCACCGACATCGCGGCCGCGATCACCGCGGGCGCCGCCGAGCTCGGCTTCGCCGCCGAGCACGCGTTGCCCGATCATGTCGAGCGTTTCGTGTTCAGCGAGGATCGCCTGACGCTGGTGACCTCGAAACGAGGCCCGTTCGCCGGCCGCCGCCAGATCGATTTTCAGGAGGCCAACGCCTGCGAGTTTGTCGGCCTGACCAGCGCCACCGCGCTTCAGATGCATATTTCAAAGCACGCCGCCCGGCTCGGCATGCGGCCGCATTTCCGCGCGCGCCTGCGCGACTTCGATGCGATCTGCCAGCTGGTCTCAGCCGACGTCGGCGTCGCCTTGGTGCCGGAATCCGCCGCCCGCCGCTGCGCCAAGCTCATGCCGCTCGCCATGGTCCGCCTGCGCGACGCCTGGGCCAACCGGAGGCTCGTGATCTGCGCGCGCAGCTTCAAGGCATTGCCAAAGCCGGCCAAGATGCTGGTGGAGCATTTGAGGGCGGCTGCGGTGTGAGATGACTCTTACCCTCCCCTGGAGGGTAAGAAAGAGCGCGCTACTTCGCCGTCTCCACACCGGCGTCCTTGATTACCTTCGCCCATTTCGCGGTCTCATCCGCGATGAACTTTCGAAAATGCTCCGGCTCGTCGCCGACAAGCGTTGCGCCCTGCTGCGCGAGCTTGTCCTTCACCGCGGGATCCGCCATGGCCTTGGTCGCGAGGTCATGCAGCGCCGTGACGATCTCCTTCGGCGTGCCCTTGGGCGCGACAATGCCGTACCAGTTCTCGATGCGCAGATCGGGGAAACCCGCTTCCTTCGTCGTCGGCACGTCGGGGGCGGTCGGGGCGCGTTCAGCCGAGCCGACCGCGATCGGCTTCAGGGCGCCGGCCTTGACCTGCGGCAGCAGCACCGGGAGGTCGAGGAATGTCATCTGCACCTGCTGGCCCAAGAGATCGTTCACCGCCGGCGCGGCGCCGCGATAGGGCACGTGCACGATGTCGATCTTGGCCGTCAGCTTGAACAATTCACCGGCGAGATGCGGCAGGCTGCCGGGGCCGGAGGAGGCGAAATTGAGCTTTCCGGGCTGCGCTTTCGCGAGCGCGATCAGTTCGCCGATGTCCTTGGCGGGCACGTTGGTGGCCACGACCAGCATTTCCGGCACGGTCGCCACCAGCGTCACCGGCGTGAGATCGGCAAGCGTGTCGTAGGCGACCTTCTCCATGCTGGGGCTGATCGCGAGCGCGCCGGCGGAGGAGATCGCGATGGTGTAGCCATCGGGCGCGCTCTTTGCGACCGCATCGGTGCCGAGCACGCCGCCCTGGCCGCCGCGATTGTCGATCAGCACCGGCTGTCCTGCCAGTTCCGACATGCGCTGGCCGATGATGCGGGCGATGATGTCGTTGGGGCCGCCGGCCGGGAACGGCACGATCAGCTTGATCGGTTTTGCCGGAAAATTCTGGGCGGCCGCCATGGACGGCAGCAGCAGCAGAAACAATCCAACAAGAAGCCTGCGTGAGATGGTCATGCAAGCCTCCCGCTGGCGCTTGTTACTGGTTGAGCAGTTTCAGTGCTTCTTCGTGCACCCTGGCGTCGCCGGCCGCGACGATGCGGCCGCCGCCCTGGGCCGGCTTGCCTTCCCATGTGGTGACGACGCCGCCGGCGCCGGTCACGATCGGGATCAGGGCTGCGATGTCGTACGGCTTCAGCTCGGTCTCGACCACGAGGTCGACATGGCCGGCCGCCAGCATGCAATAGGAGTAGCAATCGCCGCCATAGCGCGACAGCCGCGCGCCCTGCTCGATCCGGCCGAAAATGGCGCGGTCGCGCTCGTTCATCAGCAAGGGAGAGGTGGTGTAGGTCGTCGCCTCCGACAGTGAAGCACAGCGGCGGACCTGGAGCCGGCGCTCGCCCGATGGGCCTTTGTAAATGGCTGAGCCATTATCGCCGGAAAAACGCTCGCCGATGAAGGGCTGGTGCATCATGCCGTAGACCGGCGTGCCCTTGTGCAGCAGCGCGATCAGCGTTCCCCAGATCGGAAAGCCGCCGATGAACGACTTGGTGCCGTCGATGGGGTCGAGCACCCAGACATAGTCGGCGTCCTCGCGCTCGTTGCCGAATTCCTCGCCGACGATGCCGTGCTGGGGGAAGCTCGCCTTGATCAGCCGCCGCATCACCGCTTCGGCGGCGCGGTCGGCTTCCGTCACCGGATCGAAATCCTTGGTCTTGCTCTTGTCGTCGATCGACAGCGAGGTCCGGAAGAACGGCAGGATGGTTTCGCCGGAGGCGGTGGCAAGCCGTCCGATGAAGGCTGAGAAGTCGATCACCGTCACGGCGCATCCTCAAAACGAAAGTCGGGTGAAGCTTTCATCTGCCTAGCTCAATTCGCCTCTCGCGTGCAGCGCTGTCTTCATTTGCACCCTGGTATTTTGGATGCGGATACCGGCGGCCCAGGCGAGCTATATGCTGGCCAAATATCGATCACAGTGTTGAGAACTTAGTTCCGCGTATGCCTCGTTCGTATGCAAATGACAATCAACCCATTGAAATTCCTTATCAAAGAAACTGAATCTGGATTTCGCTGGAAGCAAATGAGCCATGTGTTTTTGCATGGGAAACGGCTCAAAAGCCCTTGCACTTTGTGCGGCGCGGCCGCATATTGTTGCGGTGCGGTAGCGCTCTGCGTTACCGCTGCCCTCCTTGGGCGTTTCCTCCCTAGACTTGGGCCGCTTCTTCATTAGAAGCGGCCCTTTTTTCTTGGGTCTCCGTTTTCAGTTTAGCGCGCATACGCTTGCGAAGCGAAAACGCATTCGCACTTCTCGCAGCGAGCACGATCGTTCGAGCAAAATCGTTCGAGAAAGAGTTCGCGTCTATTCCGCCGCGGCCTGGAACGGGCCGAGATCGCCGAACGGGATCGTGGTCGCCAGCACATCGGCGAGAATGCCGAAGTCGCTTGCCACTTGCGCAAAGCGCGGACCGCGCTCGCGGCGGCGCTCGTCCATGTAGATCGCGCGGTTGAGCTCGAGCTGCACCGCGTGCAGGCCGCTCGCCGGGTTGCCGTAATGCTCGGTGATGAAGCCGCCGGCATAGGGCTTGTTGCGGCCGATCGAATAGCCGAGGCCGGTCATGGTTTCCTCGACTCGGTCGGGCAGCAGCGGCGTGCAGCTGGTGCCGTAGCGGTCGCCGATCACGATGTCGGGCCGGCGCGGCTCGTCCCTGCTGACCCCGATCGACGGCATGGAATGACAGTCGACCAGCACCACGGTGCCGAACATCTGGTGCACCTTGTTGATCAGCCGGCGCAGCGCGCGATGGTAGGGCTTGTACAGCGTCTCGATCCGCGCCAGCGCGTCGTCGACCAGGATGCGGTCGCGATAGATCTCCTGGCCGTCCCCGACCACGCGGGGAATGGTGCCCAGGCCGCCTGCGACCCGCATCGAGCGCGTATTGGCAAAGCTCGGCAGCCGGCCCGTGAACATGCGGGGGTCGAGCTCATAGGGCTCGCGATTGACGTCGACATAGGAGCGGGGAAAGTTCACCCGCACGGTCGGAAAGCCGCGATCGCTCAAATGGCCGATCAGCTCGTCCATGAAGGAATCTTCGGATCGCCGGAGTTGCGGCAGGTCGATCCGCGACGCCGCGAGGAATTCGTCCGGATAGGTCGAGCCGGAATGCGGAGAGTTGAAGATAACAGGCGCGCGCCACTCGGCGGGCTCCACGATCTCGAAGGCTGGCGACGCGTCGCCGTCAAACCGGGTCATCTTCTCAGGCTTCGTCCCTTCACGCCGCACGATCCGGCCAAAATCCAGCAAGCCCCAGATCGAATGATTCGGCCGATCGAGCGGCTCTTATGTGTCGTCATTGTCCGGAATCGCAACCATTCTGCCAAGCGAAAAGATGTGATTGGCGCATGGAACATGTCTTAACCGTGCGGGCAGGGAGGCGGGGATGCGCCGGCGCGCGAGATTGATTCGTAGCCCGTTCGGGTTCACAAGGGGCCGCGCCGGTCGGGCCCAGGGTAAAGATTTTCACCCGAAATTTACCCTCTGTCGGGCTTACTGACCTCTGCATATCCTTTGGGGATTCGACGTTCCTGCCATGCCAAAAATCCTGCTCGCCGAAGACGACAACGACATGCGCCGTTTCCTGGTCAAGGCGCTGGAAAACGCCGGTTTTCAGGTTTCGTCCCATGACAACGGCATGGCCGCCTATCAGCGGTTGCGGGAAGAGCCGTTCGAGATGCTCCTGACCGACATCGTGATGCCGGAGATGGACGGTATCGAGCTCGCCCGCCGGGCCTCGGAACTCGACCCCGACATCAAGATCATGTTCATCACCGGCTTCGCCGCGGTCGCCCTGAACTCGGATTCGGACGCCCCCAAGAACGCCAAGGTGCTGTCGAAGCCCGTTCACCTGCGCGAATTGGTGAGCGAAGTGAACAAGATGCTGGCGGCCTAAATTGGCCCCCTTCCGTCCTTGCACCGGCTCCCACGAGCCGTTATAGGGACCCCACCCGACGTAAGTGGACTATTAGGGCACGTAGCTCAGCGGGAGAGCACTACCTTGACATGGTAGGGGTCACAGGTTCGATCCCTGTCGTGCCCACCACGCTTCGCCAAAAGGCTTCGCGTGGCACAGCCACGCCCATAGATGGCGAAGCGTGTCCGGCGTAGCTCGAAGAGCGAAGACGAACTGGAACGTCATTCTCAGCTCCCTTGGAACACGCCTCCGCACCCGGCATTGTTCCGCCATGCCCAAGGCCTCAACCAAGCCCTTCAAGCGCGGCGATCACGTCAGCTGGAATTCCGAGGCCGGCCGCGTCCGCGGCCATATCCTGCGCGTGCACATCAAGGACGTCGACTACAAGGGCTACGTCCACCACGCGACGGCGGACGATCCGCAGTACGAGATCAAGAGCGACAAGACCGATCACGTCGCCTTGCACAAGGGCAAGGCTCTACGGCGGCTGCGCTCCTGATCTCAACTCGCCTCAAGCCCTCTCAGCTCAGCGGCAGCAGATGCTCCGGGATCGGCACTGGGGCTGCCGGCACCAGCGAGGCGACGGAGACGTGCGGCCAGGTCAGGCCGTTGAAATCCAGCATCACCTTCTGCGAGTACTGGATCTGCGTCGTCGCCACCTTCACGCGGCCGCCGGCAAATCCCTTGCCCGGCACCAACGGAAGTGAGGCGACGAAGCTCGGCACCAGCGGCACCGTGCTCTTCTGCACCGGCTGCAGGATGATCGGCGGCTCGCCCGAGGCGATGTGCGGGACGTCGACGTCGTAGATGACGGTCTCGATCCAGAACACGGCATCCATCTGGAAGGCGTTGGCGTTGGCGCCATTGCCGCCGGGCGGCGGTGCCGGCACGCCCTGCAGGAACGCGATGTTCGCGGTGCCGCCGGCGAAGTTCGGCGCCTGCGGATGCGGGCCCGGTGAAACGACGGCCGGCAACGGACCGCCCGACAGCGGCGTGCCGGGCTTGGTCGAAGTCTCGATGATGATGGTCTGATGGATGGTCTGATGCGCGATCTGATGGCGCAGCACCGTGTTCGGATCGGTGATCATGGCCTGGGTGAGCTTGCCCGAGGCGATCAGCGCGGTGAGGTCCTGCGGCAACCTGCGTGTCGTCTTGTTGGCCGCGGTTTGATTCTGGAACGTGAACTTGTTGGCCGGATTGCCGCCGAAGAACGGCGTGATGTCGATCGGCGCGATGGTCGGCTTGCCGGCGACGGCCGGCAACGCGGCGCCTTGCGCGGTGATCGTGGTTCCGTGCGGAATCGAGGCCATGCGCGCGAGGGTGAACGGTTCGTTCGGATTCGTGCTGGACGGCACCGCGAGCCAGATGCCGGGTTCGAAGTGAATGCCGACGGGCGTCCCGGTGGTCACGTCGTTGATGGTCTGCAGATAGGGCACGCCGTTCAGGAAGGCATCCGCCTGCGGCCCCGAGCCACGATTGGGAATCGAGCCGAGACTGTTCGAGAACGACATCGTCTCGTCGGTGAGGTTCAGCTCCAGCACGTTGTCGGGAGGGTCGGTGGTGGTGATCGGCCCCGGCATCTGGGTCGGCGTCGTCGCGCTGTCGGGCCGGAAGATGGTGTTGAATCCCTGTCCCGTGAACGTGCCGGCGAAGGCCGACAGCGGCCCGAGCGTCGGCGGCAGGACGAGCGGCAGCGCAGCAGGCGCGACGGCGGCATGCGCGGCAGCCCTGAACACGCTATCGACCTGGTGGATGGAAAAGTTTGCTGTTCTGTTGAAGGCGCTGGTAAGCGGCTTGGGTTCGTCCATAGGGCGTTCCTTTCGATGGCTGCAAGCGCGACTGTCGATGCCGGCACTCTCCCGGGCCGGCGTTCCGGGCTGATCGATGGTCTCCCTGTGTCAGGCCACGCCACGCGCACGCGCGGGATGTCGCTTCGCCTGGCTCGGCGAGACGTCGGATTTTTTTGAAACCGATCGCGATCTTCTGGCGCGTCGTCCGTCGCGGGGATCGTCGGTGTCACCCTGCGCGAAACGACGCTTTGTCAGGGGTGTTCAAAAATGGAATGATCGAAACATACGGGGTCGCACGCCCCGTTCGCCTTGGTTACATCTCGATTATGATACAACCTAAGAGGTGCTTCAAGTGTGTTCCATTTCACAAGCGAAAGAGTCGCAGTCACGCCAACGATCGGCGTGAGGCCCGCGCCAGATCTGGTTCTCATCGAAGCACCGAAGACGAGCAGGCGACACCATGAGCATATCCGTCATCGAACAGGCAAAGATCCAGGCGCAGGTCCTGGTGCCGCTGGTCAAGGCGCTGCAGGCCGAGCTCGGCGAGGCGCGCGCGAATGCGCTGGTGCGCAAAACGCTCGGCGATCTCTATCGCGGCTTCGGCGAGGCGTTTTGGGCGGCGAAGAACGAGGCCAATCTCGGTCAGGCCGTCGCCTCCGCCTTCAAGACCTACGCGCGCGACGACGCGCTCGCCTATGACGTGATCGAGCAGACGCAGGATGCATTCGCGTTCGACGTGAAGCGATGCGCCTATGCCGAGTTCTACAAGGCGCTCGGCGAGCCGGAGCTCGGCTTCCTCATGGTCTGCACCGCCGATTTTGCGACGGCCGCAGGGTTCGGCCCCGACGTCAGGCTCACGCGGACGCAGACCATCATGCAAGGCGCCGATCATTGCGACTTCCGCTACCGGCGCGTTGCGGACGGATCGAAGGGAAGGGACAGTGAATGATGCGGACGATTTGTCTTGGGACTTGCCTTGGGATTTGTCTTGCGGTGACGGCTCTCGCGCTGATGGCCTCGAGCGCCAATGCGGCGATCATCGATTGGCAGGCCGAGATGCAGCGCTGCCGCGCGGTGCGCGAGAGCGTGGCGCCACTGCTTCAGGCCGGCGAGGGCATATCCGCCGTCGGCCGTTCCAACAGATCCGTCCGTCGCTGCATCTGGATCCAGCGCATGGCGGTCCGCAAGAAAATCCCCGGCGCGGAGACATGGTAGGCGCAACCGTCAGTCGCGCCTGAGCAGCAAATCCTTCAGTCCGCCCGGATAGAGGCTCGGTCCGTCAGGCACGTCGAGATCGGCGAGGTCGAACCAGCGGGCGACGATCTCCTCGCCATTATCCTCACGGAAGTCGATGCGGTCCTGGCCGGCGAACGCGTGCTGCGGAAACGCGACCTCGGCGATGAACATCACCTCGTGCCCGGTCGCGCCCTCGTGGACATAGATGTTCTCCATCATCAGCGGCTCGCCTGTGATGGCAATGTCGATGCCGAGCTCTTCGTTGAACTCGCGCGCAAGCGCAGTCCGCCAGCTCTCGCCGAACTCGATCTCGCCGCCGAGCGGGCGCACGCCCTTGATCCGGCCCGCATCGTCGCGCACCTCAGCCGCAAGCAGCCGCCCGTCCCGCCAGTGCAGGCCGATCGCGACGACGCGGATATGGGGACGAGGGCGCCATGTGGTCATGGGCCATCGATAGTCGGTGCCACATGCTTTCGCAACGAGGGAAGAGGCGGAAATGTCTCCCCGTCATCGGTACCTAGGCCTCGCCCCGCCAGAACGCTGTCTGCAGCGGCAGCTGCTGCCGGATCATCGCCACGCCGTCGACGACCTTCAGCCCTCGCGCCGCGCAGGCTTCCATGAACCCGGTGCGCCGGCCGGCGATGATGTCGAATACGGCGCAATCCTTCGGCAGTTTTGCCGGGTCCATCGGCAAGGCATCGGTCGCCTTCAGGCCGAGCGAGGTCGCATTGACGCAGAGACCGGCGTCGTCGAAGCGCGTCTCCAGGTCGATGTCGAGATCCGGAAATTGGCCGCGGAGCCTTGCAGCCAGCGCCTCGACCGGTCCGGGCACCTCGTTGAGGATGCGCAGGCGCTTTAAGCCGCCCGCAGCCAGCCCATGGCAGATCGCGCGGCCGGCGCCGCCCGCGCCGATCACCACGATGCGGCGCTCGGGGTCGAAAATGCCGGCCTCGCGTGCGGCATTCAGGAAGCCTTCGCCGTCGTAGGACTCGCCGACGAGTTTTCCGCCCGCCTCGATGCGGATGGTGTTGACCACGCCCTCGAAGCTTGCTGCGGGCCCGACCTCGTCGCAGAGCTCGAACGCGGCCGGCTTGTGCGGGATGGTGATGTTGAAGCCGGCGGTGCTCGGCGATTTGGCCAAGGTTCGGATGGTCTCGGCGAGGTGCTTCGGCGCCACGTCCATCACCACCATGTGCCAGTCGAGGCCCTGCTCTTCGAAATAGGGCGTGTAGTAGCGCGGCGCGGCGACATGGCTGGAGGGGTGGGCGAGGATGAAAACGGTGCGCGAGGCGCCGGTCGGATATTTCATGAGGTCAGCCTTTGACGGCACCAGCCGTGAGCCCGGAGACGAGATAGCGGCGCACCGCGAGCGAGAAGATCAGAACCGGCGCCATCACCAGCGAGCCGCCGGCGGCGATCTTACCCCATTCCCAGCCCTCGTAATTCATGAAGTTGACGACGGCGACCGGCGCGGTACGCGCATTGGTGCGGGTCAGGATCAGCGCGAAGAAGAAGTCGTTCCAGGCGTAGAGGAAGCACAGGATCGCGGTCGCGGCGATGCCGGGCGTCACCATCGGCAGCACGATCTTGGTGAACACCGTGCGCGTCCGCGCGCCGTCGACCAGCGCCGCTTCCTCCAGCGAGACCGGGATGGTGTCGAAGAACGGCTGCATCATCCAGATCACCAGCGGCAGGTTGAAGCTGGTGTAGACCAGCACGAGGCCGGTGATGGTGTCGAGCAAGCCGATCCAGCGATAGAACAGAAAGAAGGGAATCGTGAACGCGATCGGCGGCGCCATGCGTGTCACCAGGATCGCAAAGGAGAGCGCATGCTTGCCGCGCCCCGCCCAGCGCGACAGCGCATAGGCCGCGGGCACGCCGAACAGCAGCGCCAGTGCAGTTGAGAGCGATGCACTCAACAAGCTGTTGACGAAGGAGGCCGAGAACGCGCTGTGCCAGAGCGAGATGTAATTCTGCAGCGTCGGCGTGAAGATCAGCGGCGGCGGGAACTGCAGGATCTCGTCGTTGGTCTTGAAACTCATCTGCAGCAGCCACAGGAACGGTGACAGCAGAATGAGGAGCGTGACGGTGATGGCGACCAGCCGGCCCGGCGTTGCCTTGCGCAGCGACGACTCGCTCATGCCAGTGCCTCCTTGCGCCGTCCCATCCAGACCAGCCCCAGGCTGATGCCGCAGACCAGGAGCAGCATCACCACGGTGACCGCGCTGGAATAGCCGATCTCGTTGGTGTCGAAGGCGAGGAGATAGGCATAGTAGTTCGTGACTTCCGTCACCGTGCCGGGGCCGCCGCCGGTCAACAGGAAGATCAGCGGAAACGCCTTCACGCTGTCGATCAGGCGGAACATGCCGGAGATCACCAGGATCGGCGTGATGAAGGGCAGCGTGACGTACCAGAAGATCTGTAAGCGGTTGGCGCCGTCGACGAGAGCGGCTTCCGAATATTCGTCGGGAATGGTCTGCAGCGCGGCCAGCACCATCAGGAAGGTGAAGGGCGTCCATTCCCAGGTGTCGGCGATGACGATCGCGGTCAGCGCGAAGTCGACGCTCGATGTCAGCGCCGGCAGCGTGACGTGCAGCGCTTGAGCCGCGTAATAGAGCGGACTGATGTCGGGCGCGTAAATCAGCTTCCAGATCACCGCGACCACGATCGGCGGCAGCACCATCGGAATGAGGAAGAAGGTCCGCGCGAATTCGACGAAGCGTGACGGCACGTTCAGGAGCAGCGCGAGCAACATGCCGAGCAGCACCTGGAACAGCACGCTCGCGACCGAGAGCTTGGCCTGGACGGCCAGCGAGTTGACGAAGCGGGGATCGCCGGGCAGCAGGCCATAGTTGCGCAACGGCTCGCTGAAATCGGTGGCCGAGCCCGGCGTCGTCAGCTGGAACGGCGTCAGGCTGGTCACGATCAGATAGATCGCCGGCAGCACCGCCACCGCGAACAGCACGATCAGGCTCGGGGTGAGCGCGAAGGCGATGAACCTTCGGCGCTCCAAGTCAATTCCGCTCTCGGTCAATTCCGCTCTCGCTCAAAGCTTCGTCCCGGCGCGGCGGAGTGCGGCGATGGCCTGGTCCTGGGCCGCGTTCATGGCGTCCTTGGCCGGCAGTTGCCCGGTGGCGACCTGCTCGAACGCCTTGTTGAGGACGTCGCCGACGATCGGAAATTCCTTCGACGTCCGATAGGCCATGTAGTTCTCGCCCTTGCCGGGCTGCTCCAGCACCTCGAGATAGAGCGCGCCGAGGTCCTGGCCGTTCACCGTGTTGAGCTTGCGATAGTCGTCGCTGGTGATGATCGAGCGGCGGCAGACCGAGGAATGGCCGTGCTCTCTGACGAGCTTCATCGAGATCTCGGGCGAGAGCGCCCATTTGATGAATTCCCACGCGGCCTTCTGGTTCTTGGCGTTCTTGGGAATGCCGAGGCCCTGGCTGTTCGAGGCCGGATAATCGTGCACGGGACCGGCGGGCGAACGCACCACGCGCGAGGTCTCCTTCACCTTGCTCTCGTCGGAGAGCAGGATCGGCGTCACCCAGGCGCTGGAGTGGATGAAGATGTTGGCTCGGCCGGTCAGCATCGCTTGCCGTGCTTGGTCCTCCGTGTAGGTCAGGACGCCCGTCGGCGCGCTCTTGAGGAGCTTCGCGTAGAACTCGACGCCCTGGATCGCCTCGGGTGTGTTCAGCGCCGGCATGACGTCGCCGGGCGGATTCTTGAAGATGTTGCCGCCAAAACCCTGGATGTAGGGCGGCAGATTCCAGTTGTGCAGGAACCACGACACCAGGCCGCTGACGCCATCGGTGCCGTTGATCTCGGCGCAGACCTGCTGCAGTTCGGCGAAGGTCTTGGGGATCTTCAGCCCCTTCTTCTCCATCAGGTCCATCCGCGACAGACCCATCAGCATCGCGCCGCCTTCCCAGGAATAGCCGTAGGTCGCGCCCTTCGCGTCGCGATAGGGCACCTGTGCACCGTCGACGAAGTCCTTCGGATTCCACTCGGCCGGCGTCAGGTTGGCGTCGCCCGTGAACTCGTCGAGATTGGCGAGCAGGCCTGCCGCGATCCAGCGGGTCGCGAGCGTGAAAGTGACGTTGACGAAATCATAGGCCGAGCCGCCCGAGGACAGTTCGAGATTGGCCTGCTGGTTGTAGACCGGCAGCGCCGAGAGCTGGAGGTCGACCTTCATGCCGGTCTTGTCCTCGAACTCGGGAATGTATTTCGCCAGCAGCGTGAAGAAGCGGTGCTGGAACGAGGCGCCGTGCAGCGTCACGCCCGCAAACGGCTTCGTCTGCGCGATCAGCGGCGCCGGGAATACGGCCAGCGCGGCGCCCGCGGCGCTCGCTTTCAGCAGTTTGCGGCGGGTGATCGAGCTCGCGCGCGGTGCGTTTGTCATGACGTTCTCCCTCATTACTATTCTTGTCGGCTTCAACGCGTCCGCTTGGTCCGGATGGTCTCGTCCTCGGCGTCCTTTTTCTTCTGACGCGACATGGCCGTGACGATGTTCTGTTCGGTGAGATCCATCAGCTTGTGCATGGCCTGGCGCGCGCCGTCGGCGTTGCGTGCCCAGATCTCGTCGAGCACGGCGCGGTGATAGGGCAGGCTTTTCCGCGGGGCGCCCGGATTGGTGCTCGACAAATCGAACGACATGCGCAAGGCGGCGGCGACCGTCGCGCCGAAGGCGATCAGGAAATCATTGCCGGTGGCGATGAGAATGCCGCGATGGAATTGCAAATCGGGCTCGGCATAGGCGACACGGTCCATGCCGGCCGCATCCATGCCGCGATAGGCGCGCTCGATCCGGGCAAAATCCTCGTCGGTGCCGCGCACGGCGCAGATCGCGCAGGCCTCGGGCTCGACGATCCGGCGAACCTCCAGAATCTGCTTGGCGAACTCCTGCGTCGGCAGCGCCGACAGCGTCCAGTTCAGTAACTCCTCGTCGAGCATGTTCCAGTCGAACCGGGCGCGCACATGGGTGCCGGCCTTCTGCTTCGAGGCGATCAGTCCTTTCGCTTTAAGCAGCGACAGCGCCTCGCGGATCGAGGCGCGGCTGACATCGAAGCGCGACGCCAGCTCGATCTCGCGCGGCAGCGTGGTGCCCTCGCGCCAGACCCCGGTCAGGATCATCCGCGCCACCTCGCGGGCGACCTGGGCGCTCGATTGCGGGCTGTCCTTGTGAGGAGATTTTGCCACGGCGATCCCGGATTCGTGGAATAAAATGTCTGATTTATTGCGCGTGACAGAGAAGAAGTGCGCTTAATCGTGCTTCCTATCGCAGATAATCAAACCCGGACTGGTTTGACAAGAATTATTATGTCAGACATATTTTCCATTGACTCATCGCCGCGCAGGACAAAGCAACCGTGACAAAGCCCCACATCATCCTGGTCATGACCGACCAGCAGCGTTTCGACACGATCGCCGCGACGGGCCATCCCTATATGAAGACGCCGAATCTCGACCGCCTGGTGCGCGAGGGCGTCTATTTCGACAATTGCTTCATCAACGCGCCGAGCTGCGTGCCCTCGCGCGCGGCGCTGTTCTCCGGCCTCTATCCGCACGCCTCGGGCGTGCTGAAGAACGGGCAGCACTGGCAGAAGACCTGGGTGAGCAAGCTCGGCGACGCCGGCTATCACTGCGTCAATGTCGGCAAGATGCACACCATCCCCTATGATGCGAAGGCCGGCTTCCACGAGCGTTTCGTGGTCGAGAACAAGGATCGCTTCTTCGAGGGCCGCTGGTTCGCCGACGAGCTCGACAAGGCCTTTGCCGCGCACAAGCTGACAAAACCGTCGCGCGCCGGCTATCGCAGCCTGCCGGACTATGGCGACCGCATGGGCGCCTTCACCTGGGAGATGCCGAAGTCGCTGCACCCGGACATCTTCGTCGCGGAGACCGCGATGTGGTGGCTGGAGACGCGCCCCAGGCCGGAGGCGCTGTTCATGCAGATCGGCCTGCCCGGACCGCATCCGCCCTATGATCCCTTGCCGGAATATCTGGAGCACTATCTCGCCCGCAACGACCTTCCGGTGCCGCAGCCGACCGAGGCCGAGATCGAGGGCCTGCCGGCCTATCTGAAGGAGAAGCGCCGCCACGACACGGAAGTGGACCACGACGCCGTGTCATGGAAGCTCGCGCCGACGCATGAAGAGATGCGCCGCCTGCGCGCGCACTATTATGCCAACGTCACCATGATCGACGAGCAAATCGGCCGCCTGATCGAGACGCTCGACACCAAGGGCTATCTCGACAATTGCGTCGTCATCTTCATGTCCGACCATGGCGACAATCTCGGCGAGCACGGGCTGAGCCAGAAATGGTCGATGTACGAACCGGTGACGCGCATCCCGCTGCTGTTCTGGTCGCCGAGCCTGTTTTCCGACGGCCGCCGCATCCGCGAAAAGTGCCAGCTGTTCGATCTCGCGCCCACCATTCTCGATCTCGCCGGCGCAGAGCATCCAAAGCCGTTCCAGGCGCGCAGCCTGCTGCCGGCGCTGAAGGGCGAGGACTGGACCGGCCGCGACTTCGTCTTCTCGGAGCAGGCCGGCGACGTCGCCATGACCGGCGCAAGGCTGATCACGATGGTGCGCGACGACCGCTGGAAGGTCGTGTTCATCCACGGCGCCGAGGACGGGCAATTGTTCGATCTCGCGACCGATCCGCTCGAGCAGCACAATCTCTGGGGCGTGGGCGAGCATGCCGGTGAGATCAGCCGCCTCAAGGATGCCTTCATCGACTGGCGCCAGAACAGTTTGCTCGAGACCATGGACCTGAACGCCGCAGCGCGGTGAGTGAGGATTTCACCGCATCATCCGTCCCGTCATTCCTCGCAATGACGGCGCTGGGAGAGCGATGCGCGCAAGTCTTGATCCGCTACCGGCCGCCTGCCATTGTCCGCTCATCCACCACGGCCGTGAGCCTTGGGAGGTCGAGGTTGCGGCGTTCGTCGAAAAGTGTCGCGCCGCCGGATGTGAAAAAGAGGGTGGGTTATCGACATGAGCAGCGTGAACAAGCCCGGTGGAAACTACTTGCCGGTGATCATTCATGGCGGGCTTGCGTATGTCAGTGGTCAGCTGCCGCGTCGCGGCGAAGATCTGCTGTACGCGGGCAAGGTCGGCGCGGGTGTCGATATCGGGGCCGCACAGGAGGCCGCAGCCCTCTGTGCCGATCTCTGCATTGCGGCCATCAACCACGCAACGGGCGGAGAGGACAGGATCGTCCAGGTCCTGCAGCTCGTCGGATACGTCGCTTCAGCGCCTGGATTTACCCAGCAGTCGCAAGTCATGAACGGAGCCTCCGACCGGCTGATCGAGCGCCTCGGCGATCGCGGTCGTCACACGCGCACGTCCGTTGGCGTCGCCGAGCTGCCGCGGGGTGCTCCGGTCGAGCTGAGCATGATTGCCGCCGTTCGGTCGTAGCAGGCCGCCTTATGCGACGAGATGTTTTGCAACCGCCGCCTCGTCCCACGCAATCCCGTTGCCGGGCTCCTCGCTCGGCAGCGCAAAGCCGTCCTTGATTGTCAGCCGCGTCGCAAGCACCGCGTCGGCCCAGTCGACATATTCCAGCCAATGCGCAGTCGGTGTCACGCACAGCAGATGCGCGCTGACCTCCGAGAACAGATGCGTCGACATCTCGATGCCGGCGGCATGCGCCAGCGACGCGGCGCGCAGCCAGCCGGTGACGCCGCCGATGCGCTGCACGTCGGGCATCACGTAGTCGCAGGCCTCGGCTGAGAGTGCGGCTTGCATCGAGAACGCGCTGTCAAAGTTCTCGCCGATCTGGACCGGCGTGCGCAGCGCGTCCGCAATGCGGGCGTTGCCCTCGTAATCATCGTGACGGATCGGCTCCTCGATCCAGGTCAGGCCTTCGTCGTCGAGCATCTCGCCGCGCCGGATCGCTTCGGTCACCGTCAGCGCCTGGTTGTAGTCGCACATCAGCGTCACCTCGTCGCCGACGGCCTTGCGCACCGCGCGCACCACGGCGAGATCGTCGCGCGCATCGGGCCGGCCGACGCGGATCTTCGCGGCGTGAAAACCCTCGGCCAAGAGCTTGTGGGCTTCCTCGACCGCGGCGCCTGCCGGCATGATGCCGAGCCCCTTCGAATTGTAGGCCTTCACCGGCTTCGGTGCGCCCCCAAGCAGCCGCGCCAATGGCAGGCCGCGGGCGCGGGCCAACGCGTCCCACGCCGCCATGTCGATGCCGGATTGCGCCAGTCGTTGCAGGCCGGCGAGCCCGAGCAGGATGAAGCGCTGGGTCAGCTTGCGCTCGATCTCGAACGGCAGCAGCTCGTCGCCGGCGAGCAGCTCCGACATTTCCGTGACCATCGCGGTCAGCGGCTTCAGCGCCGACGGCGTGATCGAGAACAGATAGGCGTGTCCGACCGCACCCAGGTCGGTTTCGCAATCGATCAGCACCAGCGGCGCTTTCGCCACCGCGCCGGTCGAGGTCAGAAGCGGCAAGTTCATCGGCACGATCACGGGGCGCGCGTTGAAGCGCTTGATGCGGATGGTTTCGGTCATGGGATCTCCCGGCGGTATGAATGCAGGTTCATGCCCGATCTTAAACACTCGCCATGAAACGAAAAGGTGCCTGGCCCGACCACCATAAAATGGGGTTGCGCGGGCGCGCGTTTATGGGCTCTGTGCAGGCCGCATGCCGTGCCGCAAATCCCGGGGATTTGCGACAAGAACGCACACAACGGAGCCATCAAGTGAAACAAGAGATCTCCGAAGTACAGCGCAAGCACGGCATCCTCATTGGAGCCGTGGTCGCCTTCCTTCTGCTCGCGCTGCCGCTGGCCGTGTGGCTCGACCTGACGGAGCTGAACAAGACCGCGCTTCGCCGGCAAACCGCCGATCTCAATTCGGTCATATCGAGCGTGCGCAGCTACTATGCGTCCAACGTGGTCGGGCGCGTGCTGGCGAACCCGAACGGCTCGACCAAGGTCGTTCACAATTACGAATCCGTCCCCGGTGCGATCCCGATCCCGGCGACGCTGTCGCTCGAGCTCGGCCGTGTCATCGGCGCGCAGCAGGAGAACATCACCTACCGCTTCGTCTCGGACTTCCCGTTCCAGAACCGCGCCCCGCACCAGCTCGACAAGTTCGAGAAGGATGCGCTGGCCGCGCTGCGCGCCGATCCCGAGCAGAAGATCGTCGACACCGAAACCTCGCTGTTCTCCGACAAGGTCCGCCTGGTCGCGCCCGTCATGATGGGCCCGGCCTGCGTCAGCTGCCACAACAGCCACCCCGAAAGCCCGAAGAAGGACTGGAAGGTGGGGGACGTCCGCGGCATCCAGGAAGTCATCATCGCCCAGCCGATCGCCGCCAACATCTTCTCGTTCAAGTTTCTGCTGGCCTATTTCCTGATCGCCGCCGGCAGCGGACTTTCCTTCCTGTCGTTGCAACGCCGTCAGGCACGCCGCATCAAGGGCATGAACAAGGAGCTCGAATCCGCCAACGACTTCCTCGCCTCGCTGTCGATGAAGATCTCGCGCTACATCCCGCCGCAGGTCTACAGGAGCATTTTCTCGGGCCAGAAGGACGTCACCATCCACACCGAGCGCAAGAAGCTCACGATCTTCTTCTCCGACATCCAGAACTTCACCGCTACCACCGAGCGGCTGCAGCCCGAATTGCTGACCCAGCTGCTCAACGAATATTTCACGGAGATGTCGGCGATCGCGCATGAACATGGCGGCACCGTCGACAAGTTCATCGGTGACGCCATGCTGATCTTCTTCGGCGATCCCGAGACCAAGGGCGACCGCGCCGACGCGCAGGCCTGCCTGCAGATGGCCTGGCGCATGCAGCAGCGTCTCACCGAGCTCAATGCGAAGTGGCGCGCCTCCGGCATCGAGCAGCCGTTCCGCTCGCGCATGGGCATCAATTCCGGTTATTGCAATGTCGGCAATTTCGGCAGCAGCGACCGCATGGACTACACCATCATCGGCGCAGAGGCGAACCTCGCCGCCCGGCTGCAGTCGATCGCCGAGCCCGGCGGCATCGTGCTGAGCTATGAGAGTTTTGCGTTGGTCAGCGACATCGTCCGCGCCCACGCGCTGCCCGCGATTACCATGAAGGGCATCAGCCGCGAGGTGATTCCCTATTCGGTCGATGCGCTCAACGATGCGGCGACCGAGCGGAGCGGGGTGATCACCGAGCGAGCGCCCGGGCTCGAGCTCTATCTCGATCCGGTCGTGGTGAAGTCGGGTGATGCCGCGCGGGTGCGCTCGCTGCTGGAGAGTGCGCTGGCCGCGTTGAAGCCGGCGTGAGGATGCGTCGTTCTATTGAGAGAGTCCCTGTGCGGCACCCCTCTCCCTAACCCTCCCCCGCAAGGGGGGAGGGAACATACCTTCCTCGTGGCGGATGACTCGATTCATTAGGGCGCTTGCGATGAGCCGCAGTGTCGCCGCGCACTCCGCTGCGCTCCCTCCCCCCTTGCGGGGGAGGGCGGGGGAGAGGGGTGGCTCAGCAAAAGGTGCGCGCGGAAATCCTCACCTTGCAGCACCCTCCGTGAATGCCGTCTCGATCACCGCGCCAAACGGCTGCCACGACCGCCCGTCGAACTGCACCAGCCGCATCTGCTTGATCGGTAGGTAGCTGTCGGGTGACGTATTCATCCTGATGTTGGGCAGCGCGACGGAGGGGTGGTAATCCCGCAGCGACGCCGCCTGGCGCATGATGTTCTCGCGCGACAGGTCGTCGCCGCATTGCCTCAGCACCTTGGTCAGCGCTTCTGCCGCCGCGTAGCCGTAGAGCGCCGCGCTGTTGTTGGTGCTTTCGATCTGATGATACTTGTCCATGAAGGCGAACCAGTCCTTCATGGCGGGATCGTCTTTCCAGGCGGGATCGCTCGGATCCTTCAGGAACGCCGCCGAAATCACGCCGGCCGAATTCTCCAGGCCCGCGGGCGCCATCGCATTGGCGATCGAGGCGGAAGCATCGTTGACGATGACGACCGGGTGCCAGTTCAGCGACGCCGCGAGCTGGATCACCTTGGCCGCGGTCGACGGCACGCCGAGAAACACGAAGATGTCGGCGCCCGCGCGCTTGAGGATCGAGACGTGTCCTTCGAGATGCTCGTCGGAGATGTCGAAGGCGACGTCGACGAGGACCTGACGGTTGAGATCGCCCAGTCCTTCCTGGATGCCCTTGTAGAGCATGCGGCCGAACTGGTCGTTCTGCCAGAGCACCACGATCTTCTTCCGCGGATAATAGGCCTGGATGTAGTTGGCGTAGATCCGTCCCTCGGAGCGGAACGGCGGCTGCCAGCCCATGGTCCAGGGAAACGCCTTGGCCTGGCTCAGCTCCTCGTCGCCGGAGGCGACGAACAGCTGCGGGATTTTCTTCTCGTTGAGATACCAGCGCGTGGCGATATTGCCGGGCGTGCCGAACGATCCGAACATCAGCTGCACGTCGTCCTTCTCGACGAGATCGCGGGTCAGGTCCAGCGCGGCCGCGGGATCGGAATTGTCGTCGCGGGTGATGAAGCGGACCTTGCGGCCGTTGATGCCGCCGCGATCGTTGACCATGTCGAAATAGGCGGCCTCCGCCTTGCCGATCGCGCCGAATTCCGAGAGCGGCCCGGAATAGGGCACGATGTTGCCGATGCGGATTTCCTTGTCGGGATTGGAGTCGGAATCGGGTTGATCCGAGCGCTGCTGCGACATCGCCCCGAGCGAGGCGAGAGCGGCAATCAAGACGAACAGCAGTCTGCCGGTGACGCGCATGCTCGACACCTTGTCGTTGTTGGCCCCAACGAAGTCGGCTCGTTCCGCACCCAGTGGAGTTGATCTACGTCAAGCGTTTGGCAATCCTGTGGCACCCGAGCGAAGCGGCAGCTGTGTTGACGCGCTCTCGACTGAGAGAGTCTCCGTGCGGTATCCCTCTCCCCCGGGGAAGGGAGGGAGAGGGGCTCAGCAAATCGTGAGAGCGGCCGCCCGCCACGTTCCCTAATCTCCGAACCAGGTCGCGAGCGCCTCCACGAGTCCTTCGCTGTCGCCGGTGCCGACCCAGGCGACATGCCCGTCGGGCCGGACGAGCACGGCGGCAGGGGTCGGAACGACGCCGATCACCGGCATCTCGCAGGCGCCCGTGCACGTCGCGCTGACCTGCCTGACGCGTTCGTCCCAGCGCGCGGGGACGACGCACGCCGGCGCGCCGAGAGTCAGGAACAGCGGCCGCGCATCGCGCATCAGCTCGAACACGCGGGTCGGGCCATCGGCGGTGACGAGGTCGAGGTCGGGCATGCGCCTGCCGAGCAGAGGATGGCAACCCTCCTCTCCGTAGCGGATGTCGAGGCCGGACACCTTGGCGGAATACCATCTCCTCGGCTCGTCCATCGTCATGGTCGTGGCGACGAGCCCCCGGAGGGCCGTGGTGTGTTCGTCGCCGCGGTTGAGAGCCGTGAGCGCCAACGTCAGCTCGAGCAGCGCGGCCCCGACCGGGTGCCGCTCCCTGTGATAGGTGTCCAGCAGGGCGTCGGATGAGATCCCCTTCACCACCTGGGCCAGCTTCCACCCGAGATTCACGGCGTCCTGCAGTCCGACATTCAGGCCCTGTCCTCCGACCGGGGAATGGATGTGTGCGGCATCCCCGGCGAGCAAGATGCGGTTCTTCCGGTACGCTTCCGCCTGCCGCGCCGCGTCCGTGAACCGCGACATCCACGTGACCTCGCGGATGCCCAGATCCGATCCGTAGGCAGCCCTGAGCGCCGCCCTGAGATCCGCTTCTGTCGGGCGTTCGCCCCGCTCGATCCGCTGCTCCGTCACGATGCCACGCACGCGCGGGCCGCCGTCGAGCCATCCCAGGGCATACAGCCCCCGGTCCCCATAACGGATGCCAAGTGGCGGCTCATCCGCGATGTCGGCCTCGAAGATGAGGTAGCTCGCCTGTGGCTCCGATCCGGGAAACCCGATCGACGCGGTCTTGCGCACGAGGCTGCGGCCGCCGTCGCAGCCGGCGAGGTAGCTTGAACCAAGCCTGCGCCCGTCCGTCAGCTGAACCTCCACGCGCTCCCCGGTTTCGACAAAGCTCGCCATCTCGCAGCCTCGATAGAGCGTCACGGCGAGTTCCGAGATCCAGTCGGCGAGACCGCGTTCAATCTTTTCCTGCCAGAGCCCCAGCGTGTAGTTGTGGCGGGTCGGTCGGTCGCGCGCCTCGAGGACCATGCCCGCGAGCGCGACGGCGTAGTGCTTGTTTCCCAGCGGGAGGAACCTGTCCGCTATGCCGCGCTGATCGAGAAGCTCGATCGCCCGTGGATGGAGACCGCTTGCGCGCGAGCCCTCCACGTCCTGGTTCGGACGCCTCTCGACGATCGCGACGTCCACGCCGGCCAGCGCCAGCTCCCCGGCCAGCATCAATCCAGTCGGGCCGCCGCCGACGATGATCACGTCATGTTCAGTCATTTGCCGCCTCGGTTTGGTAGGGGGCCTGACTTCTACGGCGGAGGCGGGGTCTTGAAGCAAGAGCCTTGCGCTCCACATATATGATCTGGAGGGAGCGCATGACGGACGCGCACCTTCGCCCTCTGCGCCGCTCCCGATTTTCGCGATGATCCTCATGCGAGCCCGTGGGCAATCGCGTTTGAGAGCGATGTTCCCTGCGGCCATCCTTCGAGACGCCCGCTTGGGCGGGCTCCTCAGGATGAGGACGGACTGCGCGGCAACTGTTTCGACGGACGCCGGTGTCGCTTAGCCTCACCCTGAGGAGACCGCGGAGCGGTCGTCTCGAAGGGCGAGGCGCGCGCTCGAACCGTCACTAGCGCTACGGCAGCCCTCGCGCTTCCAGCTGATGCACCAGCAGCAGCGTCGGCTCGGCGAGGCTGTCGCCCGAACCATCCAGCCCGAACGCTGCGGCAATGCCGTCGCGGCTGCGCAGCACCGTGGTGCGTGGGCAGTGGCCGGCGCCGCAGAGCGTCTTCTTCAGGGTCTCGCCCTGCGCGATGAGGTTCGCAGGATCGTTCGCGGCCCAGGCCAGCACGATCGGCGCGTCGACATTGAGGATGCCGGGAAACACCGAGCGCTTGTCATACTGAGCGGCATCGGTGCCGAGATATGCCTTCTCGCTGTCGCTGGCGTCCTTGCCGGCGCGGTAGATGCCGGACACCAGCACCACGGCCGCGACATCGGCGCGATCGGCCTGGAGCTCGGGATGCGCCAGCAGGGTGGCGACATGGAAGGCGCCGGCGCCATAGCCGACCGCGACGATCTCGCGCGCGTCGCCGTTGAACAGGTCGATATTGCCGTGGATCCAGGACAGCGCCGCCGCCACATCGGTCGCGCCCATCGGCCAGGTCGCGGCCGGAGCGAGCCGATAATTCACGCGCACCCCGATCATGCCGTTGCGCGCGGCGAAGCACATGGCCTCGTCCTGGATGTCGCGGGACAGGTCCGGCGCGCCGCGGTCGCCGGTAAAGGTGTCGCCCGCCACGAACAGCAGCACCGGCCGCGGCGTGTCCGCCTTGGTGGTGTTGCTGACCGCGACATCGAGCACATTGGCCTCGCTGTCGCCATAGCGCAGGCCGCGCGAGAAGGTGACCTGCTCGCACAGCCGCGCGACGCCACCGGCGGTCGTGTCGTTATCGGTGAGGCCGACCCGGACGAGATCCGATGGCGCGATGCGGCTCGCCGGAAGCGGGCCATGTGCGGAGGCCGCCGTCACGGTCAGAACAAGAAAAAATGCGAGACAATTCTTCATCATGTTGGTGTCGGCCTTGCGCGCTTCATATTGGTGCGCCGGTTTGGCCTGTCTTTTCAATTCGCCTTATTAGTTCGGCTTCTTGGTTCGTGTTGTTGGTTCTTCTTGCGGCGATTTCACGGCACCCTTGGTCCGCTCTCTCATCGCCGGGGTTCAATCTGCCGGCTGGAAGGTGCAATCCGCCCCGCTGCCGTCCTTCTGCCTGATGGCATTGGGGTCGATCGTGCAGCTCAGCTTGCTCAGGCTCTCGAAATTCGATCCCGCCGCGCCATCGGGCGGAATGCCGGCCAGCGCCTCGGTCGCGAAGATCTCGTTGGCCGTGGATCCGTTCACGTTCCTGACCTTCTTGCCGAAGGTGACCTCGCAGTTGCGCAAGGTGATGTCGACATTGCTGGTGCGGCAGACGATCCTGTCCGCGGTCACCACGATCGGCTTCTTGTAGGGGATGTCGGCATTGGCGGCGAACAGCATCGCCACCGCCTTCTTCTCGGCGCCCGACAGGAGCGGCGACAGCGGTGCGATCACCCCCGCGAGCGCCAGCGCCGTGGAGCCCGAGACTTTGGAAGGCGCGGCGCCGGCGCCGTTGGCGGTGGCGACATGGGCGGTGCCAACGACAAGGACGGCGCAGGCGAGGCAGGCCGGCATCGTGATTTTCATTGACGTTTCTCCTAGCAGGCTGCTGAAAAAGATGCCTTGGATGATGATTTTCGTAATATGCGGCTTGAAAACGAAGCCAGCGATGGGCCTCGATGAGCTCCGCATGCGCTGTATAGGTGGGGTTGGTGGCTCATTTTTGACGCTCCAGACGGATTCATCCCGTCGCGGCCAGCAGCTTTGGGATGCGAACGAGGTTGTAGGCTGCGGCGGTGAACACGAAGAACCACTCGACCAGGCCGCGGCCGCGATGGCGCGTCTTGCGCAGGCCGCCAACCGTCTTGATCCACCCGAACGGCTCCTCGATCAGCTTGCGTTTGATGGTGCTGATCCGATAGCCGGGATGGCGGGTGGTGCGCGCGTCGATCGCCGAGCGGCGGTTGGTGTCGTTCTGCGAGACATGCGGCGTGCAGCCGCGCTCGCGGCAGCCGGCGACGAAGTCGGCAGTGTCGTAGTTCTTGTCGCCGCCGACCGTGCTACCGGGCCGGGCATTGTCCTCGATCATGTCGAGCGCAGTCGCGCGCTCGGCGGTGCCGTTGGCCTCGGTCAACCGCGCATCGACGATGAGTCCGTTGCGATTCTCCGTCATCAGATGCCCCATGTGGCAGAGCTTGGCCTCCTTGCCAGCACCCTTGCGGAACAGGCGGGCGTCGGGGTCCGTCGTCGAGGAATGCGTGGCGTTCTTGCGCTTCTCGCCATGGAAGTCGCGCTCGGCATTGCGGGAGCCGCGATCCTTTCCCGCGGGCGGATCGCCAGCGTCCTTCGGCACGAAGCTCTTCATGCTGGCCCAGGCCTCGATCAGCGTACCGTCAACCGAAAAGTGCTCGCTGGACAGCAGTCCTCGCACCTGCGGCAGGTTCAGCACGGCGACGAAGAACTTGGCGGCGATGTCGCCGTCGAGCAGCCGATCCCTGTTCTTGCAGAACACGGTCGGATTCCACACCGCGTCATCCATCGAAAGACCGACGAACCAGCGAAACAGCAGATTATAGTCGAGCTGCTCCATCAACTGCCGTTCCGAACGCACCGTATAGAAGGCTTGCAGCAGCAGCGCTCGCAAAAGCCGCTCCGGCGGGATCGACGGCCGACCTTCGCGCGAGTAAAGCCTGCTAAAATCGCGCGACAACTCTTTCAGCGCAGCGTCGACCAGGTCGCGGATCGCACGCAGCGGATGATCCGCCGGAACACGCTGCTCCAATCGCACGTAGCTGAATATGCCTTCCGACCGCTGATCTGCCCCGCGCATCGCAATCCCCAGCCCCAAGGAATCAAGCAAATGCAGGGAATCACAATCCGCGCGTCGCGCGAAGCGACTTTTTCAGCAGCCTGCTAGAAGGCCACGGCTTTGCCGCCACATGACAGTCGGAGCCTATGACAGATTTCCCATGAGGGGGAGGGCTATAGTCATGGGCCGGGGAGAGTTGAACGCGACGAAGTCACTTGACGAACAAGAACGTGTACTCATGAGGGGCCGGACGGAAGTCTGCTTCCGAGAGCGCAGCGGACCAATTGAGCTCGAAGTGAATGCTTCGGTCTTTGACCCTGAGCGGACATCGCTTGGCGGCATCCAGTTTTCGCCGGAGCCCTTTCAATTGGGCGAGAGGTCCGGCGATCTGCGCTTCTGGCGATAGATGCGCCTTCGCTGGCTATTCCAATGTGCTATTCTCATCGCATTGGCCATAGGTATCCCATGACAGGTACTGCAGAGTGGCTCGCATCGATCGGGTTGGGTGAGTACGCCCAGCGTTTCGCCGAGAATGCCATCGACCTTTCCGTCATTGGCGACCTCACGGAGCAGGACCTTAAGGACCTCGGCGTCCTGCTCGGGCACCGGCGTAAGCTGCTGCGCGTGATCGCAGACCTCAAGGGTGACCTCGTATCGGCTCAAGCGGCCGCCAGACCGGCGCCGCGGGACAGCGCCGAGCGGCGCCAGCTCACAGTCATGTTTTGCGATCTGGTGGGCTCGTCGGCACTTTCGGCCCGACTTGATCCGGAGGATCTGCGCGCGGTCATCCGCGCCTATCATGCCTGCATCGCGGAGATCATCGCGCGGAGCCAAGGCATCATCGCGCGGTACATGGGGGATGGCGTGCTCGCCTATTTCGGTTATCCCCAGGCCCACGAGGACGATGCCGAGCAGGCAACACGCGCCGGGCTCGCGCTGGTCGATGCCGTCGCCAACCTCGAGACGGACATCGGCACCCAGCTGCAGGTCCGCATCGGCATCGCCACCGGTATGGTCGTTGTCGGCGACCTGATCGGCGAAGGCGCCGCCAAGGAGCAGGCGGTGATTGGCGAGACACCGAACCTCGCCGCTCGCCTGCAACAGTTTGCCGAGCCCGGCACGGTGCTGATCTCCGAGAGCACGCATCAGCTCACGGATGGATATTTTGAGTATCTCGATCTCGGGCCTGTCACGCTCAAAGGATGGTCGGAGCCTGCCTCTGCCTGGCAGGTGCTCGGGATCAGTGGCGTGGAAAGCCGCTTCGAGGCGCAGCACAAGACCAGACTAACACCACCGATCGGGCGTGATGAGGAGATCGAGCTGCTGTTGCGGCGCTGGCAGCATGCCGTGTCGGGCGAAGGCTGCGTCGTGCTTCTCACCGGCGAGCCAGGTATCGGCAAGTCGCACATAGCACTGGCGCTGCAGGAGCGGCTGCAGGCGGAACGGCACATCACGGTGCGCCATTTCTGCTCGGCGCATCACACCAACAGTGCGCTGCATCCTTTCATTGCCAACCTCGAACGTGCCGCCCGGTTCGAGCGAGGCGAGACGCCGGCGGAGAAATTTGCCAAGCTCGAGGCTCTGCTGCTGCGCTCTGGCGGCGACGCCGACCGCGTCGTGCCGCCCCTGGCCAATCTTCTGTCGCTGCCGGTCAGCAACCGCTACCGGCTGCCCGAGCTCAGTCCGCAGAACCGCAAGGACATGACGCTGGCGGCGTTGTTCGACCAGCTCGACGCATTGGCGGCGCGGCAACCGGTGTTCGTCATCTTCGAGGATGCCCATTGGGCGGACCCGACTTCGCTGGAGCTGCTCACGGTCACACTGGAAAAGGTGCCGCGGCTTCGCGTGCTGCTGCTGATCACCGCAAGACCGGAGTTCACGCCGCCCTGGCCCGGCCATGCACATGTGACGACGCTCTCGCTGACACGGCTGAATCGCCGCAACGGCGCCGCACTGGTCGAGCGCGTCACGGCGGGAAAGACGCTGCCCGAGGAGGTCATGGACCAGATCCTCGCCCGTACCGATGGCGTGCCCTTGTTCGTCGAGGAGCTGACGAAGACCGTGCTCGAGACTGGGCTGCTGCAAGAGCAGGGCGACCATTACGCGCTCAGCCGTCCGCTTCCCCCAATGGCGATTCCGTCGACATTGAGCGCATCGCTGATGGCGAGACTGGACAGGCTGGCCCCGGTGAAGGACGTGGCCCAGATCGGCGCCGTCGTCGGGCGCGAATTCTCTTACGAACTGCTGAGCGCCGTTGCGGGGCTGCCGGCGCAGAGGCTCGAGGAGGCGCTTGCCCAGCTGGTTAGGGCGGAGCTGATATTCTGCCGCGGCGAGATCCCCCGGGCTGTCTATACCTTCAAGCACGCGCTGGTGCGGGACGCCGCCGAAGCGGGACTTCTGAAGAGCCGGCGCGCGGCGCTGCATGCCACCATCGCGGACGCTTTCGAGCAACGATTTCCGGAAGTCGTGGAGGCGCAACCCGAGACGATCGCGCTTCACCTGACCGAGGCCGGACTGTTCGACAAGGCCAGGGGCTACTGGCTCCAGGCGGGCAGGAAGGCGGCCATGCGTTCTGCCAACCTCGAAGCCATTGCACATTTGCGAAAAGGCATCGAGGTCTTGGCCCATCTGGCTGACGGCGCGGTGAAGGACAGGCTGGAGCTTGATTTTCAGTTCGAGCTGGGACCATGCCTGATCGCCACCCTGGGGCCGGCCTCGCCCCAGGCAGTGGCGACCTTCGCGCGTGCGCGCGAGCTGTGCCAGCGCCTCACCGATCCCCCTGAGCAACTGCAGATCATGTTCTGGTTGACCACAGCGAGCGTCATTCGCGGTGAGCTGCCGGTCGCCGAGGAAATGATCTCGGCGCTGCTCGATCTCGCCGAAGCGCACCACGATCGACCGACGCTGCTCAACGCGATGCGTGGCCAAGGCATGATCCGCCTCTTCATGGGACATCTTACCGGCGCGCGCGAAGTGATCGAACGGGCCTTCGAGACGTTCGAGACGAGCAGCGAGCAGGACAGATTGGCGGCGCGGGCCGCCGGGCAGGATGCGGGCGTAGCCGACCTTGCCCTGATGTCATGGGCGCTGCTGCTGCTGGGCTACCCCGATATGGCACTTGCACGTGTGAATGCCGCCATCCAGCGCGCCGACGCCATCAATCATCCGCATTCCCAGGCCTATGCGACCTACTATGCGTCCATTGTCCACGCGCTTCGGGGCGAGTTCCTGACGGCGCACCGCTACGCCGATCGTTGTCTCGGTCTGTCGGAAGAGCATGGATTCAGGCAGTGGCGAGGATTGTCGCGCGCCGTCCGGGGGATAAGCGCCACCTTTCTCGATTCGTCATCCGCTGCGCTCGAGGAAGTCCAGGCTGCGATGAACGAATATCGCGGCGCGGGCTATCAGCTCGGCATCACGGCACTGTACGTGCTCCTGGGGCCGGTCTTGTTGTCGAGCCATCAATACGAACCTACGCTGGAGCTGATCGAACAGGGCCTCGCCACAACCGGCCGCAACAGCGAACGCATATTCGAGGCCGAGCTGTACCGGCTGAAAGCGCGCGTGTTGCGCGTCCGTGCCGGATCGGAAGCCGGCAGCGAGCCGCAACTACTGCTCGATCGCGCATTGACAATCGCAAGAAGCCAGCACGCCAAGGCCCTCGAGCTTCGAGCTGCAACAGACCTCGCTGCCTTGTGGGTCGATCAGGGCAAGCGCGCGCAAGCGCTCGACTTGCTCGCACCCATCTACGCCTGGTTCACCGAGGGTTCTGAAACGAGGGACCTCAAGCAAGCGAAGGCGTTGCTCGACCGGCTGCGGTAGTTGCTTTCGCTAAAGATAGAGCGGCCTGGCTCAACAGTTGCAAAGCCACTTCGCCACGGCGTCAAGCATCGAACTCCTGGCGACAGTCCTGATAGGTACCTTGCACCTCTCGCCATTCCTGCGCATGCTCTTTCGCGGGATCCTCGTTGATGAAATGCGGCCCGGGATGCGGCGGACGATTTTGGTGGTCGTAGTATGCGGCGATCGCTTGTTCCGCGGCGGCTTTCCCCAACTTGCGTCCACCGCGCAGGTTGCTGTGATTCCATTTGAAATTGATGTGCCCCGGCACATGAATCTCCACGACGGTGCCTTGCCACCGACTGTCCTTTTTCGCGTCGCACCGGACGTGGTATTTGAAGAGCTTGACGTCGTCTTCGCCAACGGTCGCTGCGAACAATTGGCAGAGATTTGCCAAGCCATCATGAAGGTTTTTCGGTTTGCGGACTTGCTTCGCATCGACGATCCGGCTCACCCATATTTCGTCGAGTTCATCGCCCGGCTTATGGTGCTCCTGGATCAGGCTCTCGAAGTTGACCGTGTCGATCAGCGCTCCCTCGCAGTATGTAACCTTGTCGATCTCTACCGTTTCTTCGACGAAGGGAAGGGCTGAACATGCGCACAAACTGGATGCAGTGATAGGCACGTTGTACTCGATGTGCTTCGCCTTCTGAGTCTGAGCAAAGTCGCGGTTGGAAAACAGCGCGAGCTTGTGAGCATCAAGATTCCAGGCGTTATGAAATATGAATGGCTTTTCGGGCTTGCTCAGTTCGTTGAACCTTATGCTCTTCATGAACTGGCTGTCTGGATAATTGATCCTGGAGAGGCCAGTGACATGGGACAGATACATCATCGACGTGACGTAGCGAACGAACGGATTGGGTGCCAGCACCTGATTGAGAATCCATCTATTTCTGTCGCCCTCGTCCGGGATCGTGAACCTCCCGCCGCAGCTCGTGTTAGAGTGTTGAGGGAACCAGAGCGACATGGTTTCTTCGACGGCACTCGTGATCGCCTGCGGATCCCACAAATGCTTGTAGGTATCGGCATCCGTGACGAAGTCGACCATAGCTTTGCTGATGTTTCCCCAATCCGCGCCGAACACCGTATTGATGGGAAAGCGCTTGTAGCTTTTGTCGTCACGAAACACGCCATCCCTGAAGAATTCAAAAGTCTTTTGCGCGCGATCCCTTTCCGCAACCACCTTGTCATCAAACTGATTGTAGACGATCCCGACCCAGGCGCCGATGCAGGACAATGCCCACACGTCGAAGGTTATTCCTGCATCGGCGAGAGCTTCCAGAACCCCGATATGCAGCCCTGCTGCCGGCCCCCCACCGCCAAGCGTGATCGCTCTCTTCACCATCGGATCCTCCATCTGATTTGTCGTGTTGCTTATTCTCCAATCAACTTTATGAATCGCGCGAAGAGATTGGTCGTTCTTGGGCTTTGCCAGTTCATAGAGCCAGCATTGCGAAGCACGATACGCGCGGCGGAGCGGTATATGTCGATTTTCGATTTCGAATCTGCTGATCCTACTGGCGCACGACGGCCAAGAGCCCGGTTAGCGTATCGCGGTCTCGACCGTCCATTTGTGAACCACTTCACGTACGATATTTATCGCCAACCATGACAGCGGACTTGTCGTCCGATCGCGACTTCCGCTTTTGGCCCGCAACAGGCCTCCCAGCATGTCCGCTATTGCGCCGCTGTTGGAGGACAAGCGGACACCCACAGTGATCTGAGCCGGTTGCGTTCGATTTTTCACTTCTATTCTGGCGCCGCCGAGACGCGACCGGTCGCGTCGGTCGGACGCGGCCGGCTGTTATGTCTCGCACAGGCGGACGATTGCCCGCCTGTGTGAGCGCGGATCGGCTAGCTGGTCGGGCCGCCCTGCAACGCGGCGAGGAGCTTGCCGCCATCCGGCACGCCCCAGCCGGTACAGGCATCCCATCCCGGCCCTGCCTTGAATTGTCCGCCGAGCAGACCGTCGGTGTCATTGTTGCCGACGGTGATGTCGCGCAGCACGCCGGCCGGACCGAATTTGGAATAGAGCAGGGCATTGAAGTTGCCGGAGCGTGCACCATTGGCGGCGTTGATCCGGGCGATCAGGCTCGCCCAGAGCGGCGCGGACGCGCTGGTGCCGCCGACGATGCCGAGCTTGCCGCCCGACATCGTCAGATAGCCCGTCGCCGGATCGGCATTGGCCGCCACATCAGGGATCGCGCGTCCGGCAAAGTGCCCGGGATTGATCGACTTCGGCACAATGCCTTTCTGCCAGCTCGGAGCCGGCGTGATGTCGCTGACGCCGCCGCCGGTGCCGCTTCCCGGTCCGTCGTTCCAGACGGTCTCGGTGATCTGCACCTGCTTCTTCGCATTCGCGCGCGCGTGCAACGACGTTCCGCCCACCGCCAGCACGTAGGGGCTGGTTGCGGGGAAGTTCACATGGGCACGGCCGTCCTGCATCTGCGCTTCCGAGCCGTCGTCGCCGGTGGAGACGCAGAACGTGATGCCAAGATGGGCCGCGGCCAGGAAGCTGTGGTTGCAATGGTCGATCGCCGCAGGTGACCAGATCACGCCGGCATTGTTGAAGGACTGGTTCTCGTCCCAGCCCCAGCTGATCGAGACGACGGAGGGATCGTTGTCGGAGTCGCTGACGACCTTGGCGAGGCAATCGACCAGACCCTTTTCGTCGAAGGTCGAGAAATAGGTCGCGATCTTGGCGCCGCCGCCGAGTGCGCCGGCGACGTCGACGTCCAGCATCACTTCGCCGGTCGAATCCGGATCGCCGGCCGGATCTGTCGAGACGCCGTCGACCGCGATGACCGCGACGGATGGCGCGGGAACGCCGATCTTGGCGAAATAGGCGGCGACATCGGGGGTCTCCACGCCGCCGCCGAATTCGAGCAGGCCGATGCATTGCTTGCTGGCGTCGACCTGGGGGAATTTGTAGATGGCGCCGAGCTCGGTCGGAACGAACCAGTGTCGCACCGAGCTTGCGAAATCCGGCTTCGCGCTCTGTGCCGAATGGCGCGAGCGCCTGAGCACACGGTGATTGTTCAACCCGAATACGCCGGTGATAGCATCGCCGACTTCGGTCGGGACGTGCACGGGGCCGGTGCGGGCGTGGAAGTCGCCGAGATGCGGATGCGAATAGTCGAACAGCGTGACGCCGAAGGCATCGCTGACGTCGTCGACCGTGCCGGCGATGCCGAGCCGTGCGGCGGCGGGCTCGTTGCGGGTGACGACGAGCTTGTGCGCCTTGGCAAAATCCTCGATCGACTTGATGGCCTTGGGATCGGAGCCGTATCTGCTCTCGAGCTGGTCGCGCGTCATGTATTTGCGCGCCTTGGGGAGCTTGTTGTCCAGATCGGACAGGTCGGGCAGATCGGCGGAGCGCTTCACGCCGAGCGTCAGCTCGATCCAGCGCTGGCCGTTGGTTCGGCGCATCGCCTTCGAGCCTGTCGGCAGTTGATGGACGGAGTTGGGAAGTTCGACCATGTGGGGTGTTGCACTAGGGGACATAGTATTTCCTCCTTGTACGAGGTGGCGCGCTGGAAAACCGGGATTGCGAACGCAGGTCCTGTTCGTTCGAAAGGGTTCTGGTGTTCGAAAATGAATCGTCGTGCGGCGGCGGGAAAATCGCCGGCGCGTCAGGTGACCAAACCTAAAATAGCAAACTGAAGTAATGCATCCTAACAGCGGGATGCCGGTGCGGCAAAGCCGAACGCGCCGCGCGCGCCTCACAATCGCGTCAATGTATCGCAGGCCTCGCCTCATCGATGAGCCAAGCGATCTGACGCAGTCGGCGATCTCACGCAGTTGAATTGTCACAATCGCCGTGCGTGCGCGAGGGCGCGATGCACGCCGGCTGATGTGCCGGGCTTGCGGACAGGTGTCCCGATGTCTCGGCTATGTCTTGATGACTTGGCCGGCCTACTTCCGCGAAGCGGATGTCTTCTTCCTGGCGGTCTTCTTGGTGGTCTTCTTGGTCTTCTTCTTCTTCTTCGCCGCCTTCTGGGCGATCAGATACGCCTCGACCTTCTTCGAAGAATGGCCTGCGGCGGCGACGGCCGCCTTCAGCCTGGCCGGCGTGATCTTGAACTTCTTCGACCAGTAGCGGACTTCATAAGCTTCGCCGAGGGCAATCCGGCTCTTGTCGGCGGCGCGGTGCTTCTGGAGCTTGATGTACTCTTCTACCTTTCTCGCGGAGTGGCCGACCTTCTTGACCGCGTATTTCAGCTTGGCCGGCGTCACCTTGAATTTCTTCGACCAATAGGCGACTTCGTATTTTTCGGTGAGCGCAATCAGCTTGCGGTCCGCTCCGCCCCGCTTGGTCTTGTCGTCGGCCATGCTTCTCTCCCGCCCTGTCACGTGCCTTGGATCGCGTGCATCCAGTCTAGCATGCAATCGGATTTTGCAGCGCAAGATACGGCACGCATGGCGATTTGCGCGGCGCGGCGGTTTTGGCTCGACGGGTCAAATGGTTGGGACGCGCGACCCCGTCTCAGGGCGGCAAGGTCGTTCTACTTTGCATGGGGTTGTTTTCGACTTTTTCGCCATTCGCGCGTCCGTGATGGAACCTAATGGCGGCTGGTGCGACTTATCCATGACACGGGGAAACACGTGCGAGGCAGTCATGGCAGAGAAGCATACCGCCGATCCGGCAGAGATCATGCGGGCGACCGGTCATCCTGAGCTGGAATATGTCGCCGGCTGGACCATCGCTGGTCTCGTCACCATCGGCACCATCGTCGCCGCCTGGGTGTTCGCGATCTAGGCCGCAGGGAATTGCAGCTCGAAGGCCACGCCGTCGGCGGTCGGCTTGAGCCTGATCGAGCCGCCATGGCTCGCCATCACCGCCCGCGCGATCGCGAGCCCCATACCGGTGCCGCCCTGGTCGCGGCGGGTCGTGAAGAACGCGTCAAAGATCCTGTCGCGGTTCGGCGCCGAGATCGGCTCGCCGTCATTGCTCACAGTCAGTCGCAGCGTCGTCCGCTCGTCGACCGCCTCCAGCCTGATTATCCCAGCCTTGTGCCGGATCGCGTTGTCGGCGAGATGCGACAGCACGATCAGCGCCTTCTCGCCGGACATGCCGATCGGCCGCTCGAGGCTGCCGCTGGCCTCGATCGCGCTTGCCGGAAACCGGCTCCGGAGGTCCGCGATCACGGGTGCCAGCTCCGTCCGCTCGTTCTGCGGCAGGCTTTCGGCCCGCGCGAGCTCGCGCAGCCGCTGCGCCATCGCCTCCAGCCGCTGGGTGTCGGACAGGATGTTGGCGATGAAGGTTCGCTGCTCGGCCGGTGTGAGGCCTTCGGGCTTGCCCTGAAATGAATCCTGCAACAGCTCGGCCGCGCCCTTGATCGAGGTCAGCGGCGATTTCAGCTCGTGGGTGAGATGGGCCGAGAACGTCGCGATATAGTCGGAGCGCCGCGCCAGCTGCTCGGCCATGCCAAGAAAGCTGTGCGAGAGCTGGGCAAACTCGCGTGTGCCGTAGTGCCGGAGCGGCTGGAACGCCTCGCGGTCGCCACGGCCGATTCTGACGGCGCGGTCGATCAGCTCGCGCATCGGCAGCGTGATGGTGCGCGAGAACACCAGCCCAATCGCGATCGTGCCGAGGATCACGGCGAGCCCCGCCAGCACGAATTTGGCGCGCTCCTGATAGAGATGATCGAAAATGTTGCTCGGCGTCCGCGTGGTATAGATCACCCCGGCAACGCGATTGTTGACGATCACCGGCATTGCCGAGAACACGTGCACGCCAAGCCCGCGGCTGAAGGAATAGATCGGCGGTGGCGGCTTGTCCGGCACGCGGTTGCGCAAGGTGGCGCGGTACTGGCCGTGCAGTGCGTCAGAGACCTCCTCGATATGGGCGAGCGACTGCCCGACCTCCTGCCGCCCGGCGATCACCACGCCCTGCGGATCGAGGATGCGAAAGCCGGCCAGCGTCACCTTCTGCGTCTCGCGGATGATCGGCGTCAGCTTGGCGCCGATCTCGACGTAAGCCGGCTGCGGCGGCCGCGGAGCCGCTTGCGCATCGGGCCGTCGCCGCAACAGATCGTTGGCGGTGAGATCGAGTGCGGGCCGGATCGGTGTGAACTGGTCGCCGGGATCGGGCAGCACGTCCGGCGCTACCTCGGGGCCGAGGGTCAGGCCGCTGCCGAGCCGGGCCTCGACCTCCTGCGCATAGATCGTTGCGAGCACGCGGCTCTGCGCGATCAGCTCCGCCTGGGTCTGGCGGATCAGCTGGTTGTCATAGAGGCGGAAGAAGAACAGGCCGACCAGCGGCAGCACGGCAACAGTCGCCAGCACCGCGAAGATCACGAGCCCGAGCGACGGCCGCCACTTGTCGGGGGCCGCGCTCATGCCTCTGTCTCGCAGCGGCCGAGCTTGAAGCCGACGCCGTGGATGGTCTCGATGACGTTATCGCAGGACAGCGCCGCGAGCTTGGCGCGGATGTTGCGGATGTGGCTGTCGATAGTGCGGTCGGAGACCTGGATGTTGAGCTGATAGGCCGCGCGCATCAGCTGCTCGCGGTTGAACACCGAGGTCGGTCGGGTCAGGAACGCGCGCAGAATGCCGAACTCGATGGCGGTCAGCTTCAGCGGTGTGCCGGCGAAGGTTGCGACATGCTGCTCGGGATCGATCAGCAGGCCGCCTTGCGAAAGCGCGGCGGAGCCGGACTTGGCCTCGCCGTTGCGGGGGGCGAGGCGGCGCAGGATGACGTTGACCCGCGCCACCAGCTCGCGCGGGCTGAACGGTTTCGTCACATAGTCGTCGCCGCCGATTTCGAGGCCGAGCACGCGATCGATCTCCTCGTCGCGCGCCGACAGGAACAGGATCGGCACGTCGGACGTCTTGCGAACCTCGCGGCATACATCGAGACCGTCGAACTCCGGCATGCCGATGTCGAGCACGATCAGGTCGGGCTTGTCGGCGGCAAAGCGGAGAAGTCCCTCCTTGCCGTCGCGTGCTTCGATCACGTCCATGCCGGCCTTCTTCAGGGCGACGCGGATGACCTCGCGGATGTGGCCCTCGTCGTCGACGATGAGAATGCGATGCGCCAAGGGCTTCTCCGCTCAACCTGCAGGCTGACCATTGTTGGTCGAGCTCTTGGCCTGCGCATCCAGCCAGCGTTGCAGACGCCAACTGCGAAGACCCCAGGCCCGCCAGGCCAAGTCCAGGCGCTGTGCTTCTACAAGCCGGTCCTGGCATCCGACAAGAGTATAATCGGAGCGAAACGGCAATAGCTTCGCGATCGCGGGTAAGGCTTGTGGTCCAAGTTGTGAAAGATAGTTGACGTCGATCGACATGCCTCTGCCCGAGACTTCCCGGCTGTGCGCAACATTGTAGTCGGCGATGAACGCATCAAAGTTCACCAGCGAACAGCTATACAACACGATCGTTAACGCGATCAGGTTGGCGCCGACGAGCCACCGGTTGGACCTGTCGAGTGCGATCCGCGCCACGATCAGGATCAGCCCCAGCGCCACCAGCCCCATCCAGATGAAGGCCGCGATGCGCCAGTAAGTCAGCATGTAGATGTCGACATAAAGGTCGAGGCGGAGGATGGAGGAGGCGACCAGAAGGACGTTCTGCCCGACCCAGAGATAAACCAGCGGACGGATCACCGTCGACCTCTCAACCGGTGCGCCCGGACGCATTGCGACCAGCACAAAGGCGGCGGCGAGCAATGCGGTCGCGATCAGCGGATAGGCGCCGCGATGGGCGTAGGCCGCGTAGGTCATGTCGGCGGGCAAGGCTACGTGACCCCAGAGATAGAGGCCATCGAGAATCGATTGCGCCGCAAATAGCAGATTGAACAGGATCAGCGAGCGCAGGATCGTGGAGGGGCCGAGGAATTCGGCCGAGACCATGGGCGGCAGTGGCGGTGGCATGGGAACATCGTCGACATCGGTAGTGACGACCTTCCTGCGTCGCCAGCGCACGTGGATGAACGGCCAGACCAACGCCAGCATCATGATCCAGAACAGCACGCGCGGGATGCTGACATAGTCGAGGATGATCTTTGGATTGAGCAGGGACACCCAATGCTCGATCACTGGATTGGCCGCGGCGAACAGGGCGACGAAGACGGTGCCGAGCGCCGCCGGTAGCAGCCAGAGTGCGATGCCGCGCGTGAACGCGGACATGTTGAAGACCTGAAGGACATCGGGGAAGAACCTGAATGGGCCAAGCAGGACGAAGTTGCGCAGCGCACGGGCGCGCTCGGTGAGCCCGGTCGTCTCCTGATTGGTCGCGAGCAGAAGCGACATGAGCAATGCAGCGACAAGGATCAGGGACGACAGCGGGTTGAGCTCCTCGATGGCCGGCACGAGGCCTGCGACGAAAATCGCTGCGCCTGTCAAAGCGCGACGCAGGTCCAGCGTGTCGTGATTGAACAGCATCGACACCACGGCGATTGCGATCGCAAAGAGTGAGAGCGACAGGCCGATCCGCTCGCCATAAAACAAACAGTCCGCGAGCGCGGCCAGCGCCAGCGCAAGGCCGACCTTGGCCGGAATGGCGGAATGCCTGATTGGCTGGATGTCGGCGGCGATCGTCGAAGCCAGGCTCGTCATGTGCAGATGACCTTTCGTGATGGGTGGCATCACGAAATCTGCACGGCCCTTGTGCAGAAGCCGGGATCAACGTCTGCACGGTTTCAGGAGTCTTTTGCAGATTTCGTGCAGGCGCGCTTTTGCCTCTCGCCGAGCGCAAATCGCTTTGATAGGTGCGAAGCATTCGCCACTCCCCGGACGTGACGCATCATGCAATTCCTCCGTCGTATCGGCCTCATCCTGCTCTGGTTTGGGGCGCCTCTCGTCGCGTTCGCGGCTGCGAACAAGAACGATCCCTATTTGCTTCCGCTGCGCGGCGTCGGAAACATCGCGCTTGTCCTTGCTAGCATCACGATCGCCATCCTGTTGCTTCGCCGCGGGCGTTGGCACAGCCTGGCCGGCAAGCTCCTTGTCATGCTCTGGTGTCTGCCGCCGATGCTGATGGCGGTGGCGCATCTCAGCTTCGAGCTGCGCAAGCACGATGTGCTCAGCGCCGGCGTGACCGAGGCGCGTCAGCTTGGCCCCCATTTCATGATCGGCTATTCCTCCTTTCCCGAGGTCGCGCGCCTCGCCGAGCAGGGGCTGATCGGCGGCGTCTACGTCACCCGGCACAACATCCGTGGCCGGTCGGTCGATGCGTTGCGCGCCGAGATCGCTGCGCTTCAGGGCAAGCGCCGTGCAGCCGGCCTGCCGCCGCTGATCGTCGCCGCGGATCAGGAGGGCGGCATCGTCGGCCATCTCGCGCCGCCGCTGACCAAGGTGCCGGCGCTGGCGACGCTCGCCGGGCTTGCTCCTGACGATCAGCAGAGCAAAGCGGAAGAGTTCGGCCGGATCCACGGCCGCGAGCTCGCCGGCCTTGGCGTCAACCTCAATCTCGCGCCGGTGCTCGATCTCAAGCCGCCCGTTCGGCGCAATCGCCTTGATTTCCATACGCTGATCGGCCAGCGCGCGATTGCCACCGACCCCGTTGTCGTCAGCACGATCGCGAGCGCTTATGTGAGCGGACTGGAGGCCTCCGGCGTCGGCGCGACACTGAAGCATTTTCCAGGCATTGGCCGTGTGCGTACGGACACGCATCATTTCAGCGCCAACCTCGATACGCCGGTCAGGGAGCTGGAGGCCACGGATTGGTTGCCATTCCGCGAGGTGCTGTCGCACTCGCGCAGTGCGCTCATGGTCGGCCACATCACGCTCACCGCCGTCGATCCCGACCATGCCGCTTCGCATTCAAAGCGCCTCGTCGATGGGATCATCCGAGACAAATGGGGCTACCAGGGCCTGGTGATGACCGACGATCTCGTGATGGGCGCGATCTATCAGCACGACGTCTGCAAGGCCGTGGTCGAGGCGATCAACGCCGGCGTCGATCTGCTGCTCGTCGCCTATGACGGCGCGCAGTTCTACCGGATCTTTGGATGCGCACTCGACGGATCGCGGCAGGGCAAGCTTGATGCAGCGATGCTCCGCGCAAGCAAGGCACGGCTGGAGCGGGCCTTTCCGATCGAGCAGGCGCAGGCAGCGTCAGCGGCCGTCCGCGTGGTCGAGAAGAACTAGCCCTTCGCGAACTGGCGATAGTCCGGCTCGCGATGAAACCAGAATTCGTAGCCTGAGATGCCCTTCTGCATGGCAACGTCGTGGATGGGCTGGCTGAGCGGAATGACGGGAACATCGCGCATGCAAAGCGCGATGAACTCCTTGACGGCCTTGTCGTACTCGGCCGGGTCAGTGGTGAAGCGCGCCTTGTCGATCAGGGCGTCCATCTCCTTGTTCTGGTAAGAGGAGATGTTGAAGATCGAATTGTTGCCGTGGAAATTCCAGTAGAAGTAATATTCGGGATAATCGAGCCATCCGCTAAAGCGGTTGAGGGCGAGCGGTAGCCCTTTCTTGTTCAGCGTCGTGCGCCAGTTCGCGCCGGGAATCTTTTCGATTCCTGCCTTGATGCCGATCTTGGCGAGGTTTTCCTGGATCAGGATCGCGGTCGGTTCGCCGACGGTGGCTGTGCCGGTGTCGAGCGACAAAGTCGTCTCCAGGCCGGACTCGAATCCGGCTTCCTTCATGAGCGCCTTGGCTTTCTCGAGATCAGTGACGTAGGGAGACGGTTGTGGCCACACTGGCTTTGAGACATCCGCCGCGCCGCCATACATCGGAACGGCGCGCCCGAAGAAGGCGCTGCTCTGGATCTGCTCGTACGGCATCGCCCAGGCGATGGCCCGGCGTAGCTTCGCATTGTCGAACGGCGGCCTTGCCGTGTTCAGCGCAACGTACCAGAGCGCGTTGGGGATTGGCACACCCGAGACCTTGACCTTGCCCTCTTTGATAATCTGCTCGAAATCGCGCGGTGCAAAACCGCTCGAAATGTCTGCGTCGCCCCGCTCCAGCATGGCGCGGCGGGTGCCCGCGGAAGGAACGTCGCGCGTGATCACGCGCTTCACCTTCGGCAGCGGTCCGCTCTTCCAGTCGTCGAACCGCGCCAGCACGGTCTCGGTGCCGGGCTTCCAGCTCTCGATCCTGTAGGCGCCGCCGCCGGCCTCGTTGGTCCTAAGCCAGGCCAATGCCCAGGGGTCTTCAGCCGTCGCATTCATCTTCGCGAGCTCGGAATTGATGATGAAGGGCACGACGACGGCGACATTGAACAGCAGCATCTTGTCCTTGCGCAAATAGTCGATGCGGAAGGTGTGGTCGTCGACCGCGACGAACTGCTCGGGCTTCTCCAGCGATCCCGCCGACATCTGGAAGGTCGGAAAGCCCCCGACTTTCACCGCGCGGTCGAACGACCATTTGACATCCTTGGCCGTAACAAGCGTGCCGTCGTGGAATTTGGCGTCCTTGCGAAGCTTGAAGGTGCAGGACATGCCGTCGGCCGCGACCTCCCAGCTTTCGGCGAGTTCAGGCGCGAGCTTCTCGCGGTCGTAAGACAAGGTGCCGTCGGGCAATGTCTTCGAGGCGTAGGAGAGCAGGCGGTCGTAGCAATTCCAGGACAGGCCATTGACGGTCTGGTTGGAGCCGACGCCCTGCATGTCGAGCGAGTTCGGTCCGAGTTCCTGCACCACCAGCAGCGTCTCCGCGCGTGCTTGTGCCCAGGCAAGCGACGGGGCGGCCGTCATTCCGGCAATGCCGAGGCCGCCGAGCATGACGCTGCGGCGGCTCAGATCGAAAGACGATGGGCTCATCGATGCCTCCTTGAGAGCGATTTGTTTCTCAAAGAGGCAAGGCGCATGCCATCGACTGCGCTTCATGGCGTCGCAGCCGCACCTTGCCTATCTCAACTCCTCGGCCAGGAAGTCGACCAGCGCACGTACCTTGGTCGAGGGACGCGGACCCGCCGGGAACACCGCGTACACATCGACTGGTGCGAGCTTGTAGCTCTTCAACAGCGGCATCAGTGCGCCTGCCTCGATCTCGGGGCCGGCCATCACATGCGACGTCATTGCGATGCCGAGTCCCGCCAGTACGCTCGCGAACACGCCGGGGCCGGAATCGGTGGTGATGCGGCCGCGGACATCGACCGAGGTCTCCGAGCCGTTGCGGGTGAACGACCAGGTGGTGCGGCCAAACAGGCCGGGTCCGAAGATGCAGTCATGCGAGGCGAGATCGGCCGGCGTCTTCGGGATACCGCGCTCGGCGAGATAGGACGGTGCGGCGACCAGAAAGCGCGGCAGGGTCGCAAGCTTTCGCGCACCGAAGCCGGAATCGTTGAGCGGGCCGAGGCGAATGGCGATGTCGGTGCCTTCGGCAACCAGGTCGTGCCGTTCGTCGGCAACAGAGAGCTCGACGCGCAGCAGCGGATGCAGCTTGAAGAATCTGGGCAGGCGCGGAATGATCTGCCTGGTGCCGTAGACGATGGGCATGGTGATGCGCAGCGTCCCGCGCAGCGAATCGAGGCCGCGCGCGGCGTCTTCGGCGTCCTCGATGTCGGCCAGCACTTCGCGGGCACGGGTGAGGAACAGCGCGCCGGCGTCGGTGACGGTGATACGACGCGTGGTCCGCAGCAGCAGCTTTACGCCGAGCCGGCTCTCCAACTCGCCGATGATGCGCGACACCGAGGGCTGCGACAGGCCGAGCTCTCGCGCCGCCCTGGAAAAGCTGCCGCTCTCGGCCGCCCTGACGAAAACGGACAATTCTTGAAGTCGATCACTCATTCGAAATCCAAATAAATGTTCTCCGTGTCGGCCATATACCCCTTCGTTTGCAAATGATCCAGATAGGACGGGCCAACAGCAACCGATGGAGCTTCTCATGGCCCTGCAAGACAAACTCGACGCCCTCAAAGCCGACTTCGAAGGCGGCCGCTTCCCCCTCAAGCCGACGAAGGAGGCGCTGGACACGATGCATCGTGCCACTGCCGAACTGATCGCGAGCGGTCAGGCGCAGCGCGCGAAGAAGGCCGGCGACGCCGCGCCGGAATTCATCCTGAAAGACCCCGAGGGCAAGCAAGTTGCCTCGCGCGATTTGCTCGCCAAGGGGCCGCTGGTGGTGTCCTTCTATCGCGGCGTCTGGTGTCCCTACTGTAACCTCGAGCTCCAGGCGCTTCAGGAGGCGCTGCCGGAGATCGCTGCGCGCGGCGCGAGCTTGGTTGCGATCTCGCCGCAAACCGCGCCGAACAGCCGCAAGTCCGAGCGCGACAACAAGTTGTCGTTTTCGATCTTGAGCGACGTCAGAAGTGAGGTCGCCGACGCTTTCGGCATCCGTTTCGCGCTACCGGCCGAACTCGTCTCGCTCTACAAGTCCTTCAAGAACGACCTGCCGACGTTCAACGATGATCCGGCCTGGGTACTGCCGATGCCCGCGCGCTACGTCATCGGTCGGGATGGCATCATCGCATATGCGGAGGTGAACCCGGACTATACGCACCGTCCTGATCCGTCCGAGCTTCTGCCGATGCTTGACCGGTTGCGAGCCGACAAGGCGGCCTGATCGCTACGGCGTCACCGCTCCGCGTGGCACTGCGCGCGGGGTGGTCAGCTCTTTCCAGGTTGAATTGGCGACGTGCACCGGCGAGAAGGCCGGCCGCTCGACATAATGTCCGTCGCCCGCCTCGGCACGCAGATCGCCATCCTTCCACACGATGCGACCGCGCGAGAGCGTCGCGGCCGGCCCGCCGGTGCAGGCAAAGCCTTCGAATACATTGTAGTCGATCCGGCTCATCTGCCGTTTCGCGCTGATGGTATTCGTCGCCTTGGGATCCCACACCACGATGTCGGCATCCGAGCCGACGGCGACCGCGCCCTTGCGCGGATAGATATTGAGGATGCGGGCGATGTTCGCCGAAGTCACCGCGACGAATTCCTCCTTTGTCAGCCGCCCGGTGGCGACGCCCGCGGTCCACAGCAACGGGAGACGATCTTCCAGGCCGCCGGTACCGTTCGGGATCTTTCTGAAGTCGCCGAGCCCGAACCGCTTCTGCTCGGTGGTGAAGGCGCAGTGATCAGTCGCGACCACTTGAAGCGAGCCGGACTGCAGGCCGGCCCAAAGACTGTCCTGATGCGACTTGTCGCGGAACGGGGGCGACATCACGCGCTGTGCGGAATGATTCCAGTTCTTGTTCTGATATTCGCGCTCATCGAGCAACAGATGCTGGATCAGCGGTTCGCCATAGACGCGTTTTCCCGCGGCCCGTGCCCGAGCGATCGCCTCATGCGCCTCGCGGCAGCTGGTGTGAACGATATAGACCGGCGTGCCGGTCATATCAGCGATCATGATGGCGCGGTTGGTGGCTTCGCCCTCGACTTCCGGCGGTCGCGAATAGGCGTGGCCCTCGGGGCCGGTGACGCCGCGTGCGATCAGCGCCTCCTGCATCAGGGCGACGACGTCGCCGTTCTCCGCGTGCACGACAGGCATGGCGCCGAGATGGGCGCAGCGCGCGAACGAGTTGTAGAGCTCGTCGTCGTTCACCATCAGCGCACCTTTGTAGGCCATGAAGTGCTTGAAGGTGTTGATGCCGTAGGTTTTGACCACGGTTTCCATCTCGTCATAGATCTGCTTCGACCATGACGTCACCGCCATGTGGAAGCCGTAGTCGGTGGCCGCCTTCTCGGATTTGTGGCGCCATTCCTGGTAGGCTGCGAGCATGGACTGGCCGGGATCCGGCAGGCAGAAATCGACCACCATGGTGGTGCCGCCGGCCAGCGCCGCCTTGGTGCCGGACTCGAAATCATCCGCCGTGACCGTGCCCATGAAAGGCATTTCGAGATGGGTGTGCGGATCGATGCCGCCCGGAATGATATAGGCGCCACCCGCATCGATGATCTCCGCGCCGGTCGGCGCCGCGATGGCTGCGCCGACCGCGACGATGCTGTCGCCTTCGATCAGCACGTCCGCACGGCGCGAATGATCATGATTGACGACGGTGCCGCCGCGGATGAGGAGGGACATGGGAACTCCGGGAAGAGCAGGGAGGACGGGACGCGGCGAAAGCTAAGCGTGTCGGCTGCGATGCGACAGGCGAAAGTTTAGTCAGGCTTTGCGGCTGGCTCGCGCGCGATCAAGCCGTCGATCATCGCCTGCACCAGGCCTGCGATCTCCTTGCGGAGCGCCGGCAGGGGAACGGCGACCAGCCTTTGCTCCAGTCCCAGTGCCACCATGCCATGCACGGCCGAGAACAGGCTGCGTGCGGTGATGCCGAGCTCCTCCGCATTTCGCTTTGGTAACAACGCAGCAAGCGGCTGGTAGATGTGGCGAAACAACTGCAACTGGTCATCGACCGACCAGTCGGGCAGGGCCTTCTCGATCTCCATCCGGTGCTCGAACAGGGCGCGCCAGAGCTGGAGATTGTCTGCGGCGAAATCGCAATAGGCAATCGCGATGCGGACCAGCGTCTCCTTTGGCGATGGATTGCCTGCGCGCACCGCCGCGCTGAGCGCCTCGTCGAGCCGGAGCAGCGTGCGCGAGCCGACGCGCAGGACCAGCTCGTCCACATCGGCAACGAGATTGTAGACCGCACCATTGGCGCAGCCGATCTCACGGGCAAGATCGCGGGTTTTCAGCCCGGCCAATCCCCGCTCGGCGATCATCCGCTCAGCCGCCTGGATCAGGTCGGTTCGCAATTTCTCTCGACGCTCCAAGGTTTTAGTCATTCTTAACCAATTTCTTGAGCGCCGCTCAAATATTTATTGAACGATGTTCAAAGTCGATGCTACAAAGGATCTGTGAGCAACGCTCATAACAGGGAGCTGCAGATGTTCAAGACCATAGTGACACTTTTCCGCGGCAGCGTGGCCGCAGCCGGCGAGGAGCTGGAAGACCGGACGGCTCTTCTGATCCTCGACCAGCAGATGCGCGATGCGGCTGCTGCCGTCGAGCGCGGCAAGCGGACGCTGGCGCTGGCGATCGCCCAGGACCAGCAGGAAGGCGGCAAGCTCGAGGCGACCGTCGCCCGAATCGCCGATCTCGAGACCCGCGCGGTCGCAGCGCTCGATGGCGGCCGCGAGGATCTCGCCAAGGAGGCGGCCGATGCCATCGCCGGCCTCGAGGCCGACCGCGACGCGGCGCTGACCGCGCGCGCGTTGTTCGCGGCCGAGATCGCCCGGCTGAAGCGGCATGTCGCAAATGCGCGGGCCCGCATCACCGAGCTCGATCGCGGCCGCCGTGTCGCCCGCGCCTCGGAAGCGGTGCGCTCGCTTCGCCGCAGCGGCATCGAGGCGGCACGCCCTTACGAATCCACGCTGCCGGAAGCGGAGAGCACCTTGAGGCGCCTGCGCGAGCGACAGATGGAGGCCCAGGCCGCCGATGACGCGCTGGTCGAGCTCGATGCGGCCACCGGTCCGCTCGCCACCGCCGAGAAACTCGCCGAGCAGGGCTTTGGTCCCCGGCTCAAGACGACCGCGGACGATGTGCTGGCGCGGTTGAAGTCCAAGCGCATGCCGACTGCCTGATCTCAAGCTCAATCATCATTCGAATCAACAGGAGATAATCATGAACCAGAACGGCCAACCCCACAGCGGCGCCTGGGTGACCTTTACCTACGTGTCCTTTGCAGCGTCCGCCTTTCTCGTCGCGATCGGCATCTTCTTCCTGCCGATCGATCTCTGGATGAAAGGCTATCTCACGATGGGTATCGTGATGCTGATCCAGACCTGTATCACTCTGACCAAGACCGTGCGTGACAACCACGAGAGCAGCCGGCTGGTGAACCGCATCGAGGATGCCAAGGCCGAGCGCCTGCTGATGGAAGTCTCCAAGGCGGCTTGATAGGCATAGACAATACGCGAGGATGCAGCGGAGCAATGCACTCCGCTGCTTCGGCGCCGGCGCGCATTCCGCCAAACCTCGTATCGCGCCTGCGAAATGCAACCGAGCCATGACGGATCGCGCAGGTCTGCGCCCTTGCGCGTCGGCACCTGCCGGAGCACTCTGCCGAGGCGGCGCGGGAAACGAACGCCGCCAATAAAGATTGCCCGAGGAAGCATCCATGGCGGTGACGCGGATCGACTGCGACATCCACCCGGCGGTTGGTGGCACGCGCACGACGCTGCTTCCTTATCTCAGCGATCACTGGAAGGAGCAGGTGGTGAGCCGGGCCATCGACGGCCTCGACCTCACCTCCTATCCGCCAAGCATGCCGTTTTCGGGCCGCGCCGACTGGCGGCCGGCCAACGGTGCCAAGCCCGGCTCTGATCTGGCGATGGTGCAGAAGGGGGCTTTCGACCAACTGGGCGCGAGCCACGCGATCCTCAACGTGCTCTATGGCGCGCAGGCCGTGTTCGATTCCTACATGGCGGCGGACTTCTGCAAGGCGATCAACGACTGGATTGCCGCCGAATGGCTCTCGCGCGACCCGCGCCTGCGTGCCTCCATCGTGGTGCCGATGCAGGCGCCGGATCTCGCCATCGAAGAGATCGAGCGCCGCGCCAGCGACAATCGCTTCGTCTCCATCCTGGTGCTGGCGCAGGGTGAGACGCTGCTGGGCCGGCGGCATTTCTGGCCGGTCTACCAGCTTGCTGAAAAGTACAAGCTGCCGCTCGCGATCCACGCCGGCACGCAATATCGGCAGGCACCGAGCTCGGCCGGCTGGCCGTCGCACCGCTACGAATATTACTTCGTCGAGGCGCAGGCGTTTCAGGCGCAGATCCTGAGCTTGATCTACGAGGGTGTGTTCGGAAAGTTTCCGAACCTGAACGTCGTGCTGATGGAGTCCGGCGTCAGCTGGCTGCCGGCCTTCATGTGGCGGGCCAACAAGACCTGGCGCGGCGTGCGCGTCGAGGTGCCCTGGGTCGAGCGCGAGCCGGCCGCGATCATCCGCGACAATTTCCGCGTCACCATGCAGCCGTTCGATGCGCCGGGCGATGCCAAAAGCGTCTTGGAGATCATCGACCAGATCGGCTCCGACAAGATGTTCCTGTTTGCGTCCGACTATCCGCACTGGCAGTTCGACGGCGACGATCCGATCCCGCCGCATCTGCCGAAGAGCATCATCGACAAGATGTGCGTCGACAATCCGCTGGAGACGTTTCCGCGGCTGTCGCTCGTCAACTGATCCAGGAGGTTCGCATGAGTGAAGTCATCGACCGCCCGCTGCGCGACGATGAGAAGCCTGCCGCTTCGCGCTTGCGCATCGTCGATTGCGACGTGCATCCGAGCCTGCATTCGCACGACGATCTCAACGAGTTCCTGCCGAAGCGCTGGCAGCAGCATCTGAAGGAATACGGCAGCCATCTGCGCACGCCCTATCTCTTCACCACGCCCTATCCGCGCTCATCGCCGCTGATCGCGCGGCGTGACGCCTGGCCGCCGACCGGCGGGCCGCCCGGTTCAGACCTCGCCTTCATGCAGAACCAGCATCTCGATCCGCTCGATGTCGAGTTCGGGATCCTGCAGGTGCTCGATCTCTTCATCTTCTCGCAGCAGAATCTCGAATTCGGCGCGGCGATCCAGCGCGCCATCAACGAGTGGCAGCTGGCGTTCTGGTCGCACCGCGATCCGCGCCTGAAGGCCTCGATCCTGGTTGGGCAGGACGGTGTGGATCTTGCCATCGCCGAGATCGAGCGCTGCGCGAAAGTCGGTGAATACATCCAGATCAACGTTTCGCCGCGCGCCAACGAGCCGCTCGGCCGCCGCCGCTACTGGCCGATCTACGAGCGCGCGCAGGCGTTGGACCTGCCGCTCGGGATCCATGTCGGCGGCTATGGCGGCCACGCGCCGACCGGTGGCGGGTGGCCGTCTTATTATGTCGAGGAGCACCAGTCCAACGCCCACACCATCGCGGCGCAGCTTGCCAGCCTCGTGATCGAGGGCGTGCCGGAACGGTTTCCCAAACTGAAGATCGTCTTCATCGAGGGCGGCTTCGGCTGGATTCCGTCGGCGATGTGGCGGATGGACCAGCATTTCGAGCGGTTCCGTAGCGAGGTGCCGCATCTCAAGCGCAAGCCGTCGGAATATGTCCGCGAAAGCTTCTGGTTCACGACCCAGCCGATTGATGAGCCCGACGAGGCGCGGCATCTGCGCGCGCTGATCGAATGGGTCGGCGTCGATCGCCTGCTGTTCTCGTCGGACTATCCGCACTGGGATTTCGACGATCCGCGCTTTGCCTTCAAGACGCCGCTCACCGAGGCCGAGCGCAGGAAGATTTTCAGCACCAATGCCCGTGCGGTCTACAAGTTCTGAGTCCCATGGCCCGTCACATCGTTGCATCCACCTCGGAGATCCCGCCCGGCGGCAACAAGGTCGTCGACGTCGCGGGCCGCGATATCGTCGTGTTCCATGTCAATGGCGAGTTCTTTGCGCTCCTGAACCGCTGCCCGCATGAAGGCGCGCCGCTGGAGAAGGCGGCCTGCGTGGCGCGGCTGACCTCGCCCGAGCCGGGCGTCTACGAGCGCTCGCGCGTCGGAGAGATGCTGCGCTGTCCCTGGCACGGCTGGGAATTCGACATGCGCAACGGCCAGTCCTGGTTCGATCCCAAGCGCTTCAAGATCCGGTCATATCCGGTTGCGGTGGAACGCGGCGACGAGTTGCAGAAAGGCCCGTATGTGGCCGAAACGTTTCCGGTGCATGTCGAAGACAGTTATGTGATTGTCGAGGTCTGAGCCGGCATTGCCGATTGAGATTCGTACGCAAGTGCGATATGGCTCTCGCGCTTTCAGAGGCGGAGACCAGCTTTGTCGAAACAATCCCTGCGTGAAGAGGCCGAGCGCCTGATCCGCGAATCGATGGAAAAGAAGACCATCGTCGTGAAGCAGGGCTCGACCCGCATCGAGGCCGTCTGCGGCAAGTGCGGCGCGCCAAACCGGGTCCAGGCGGAAAAAGGCCAGAGCCGCGTCAAGTTCGCCTGCAAGAATTGCGGGCACCAGCAAGAGACGCTGTAACGCTCAGGCCGACCGGCGCCGACTTGTGCGTCCGGTCGCCCTCAGGATCGCCGTCCCTGCCTTCAGGCCGGATTGCAACGCGCCTTCCATGTAGCCGTAATAGGCAAAGCAGGTGTGCTCGCCGGCAAAATACATGCGCTTGTGAAATGCGCTGTTGAGCAGCGGGCCGGCGCGCGTGACTTCGCCGGGCGCGGGGCAGGAATAGCCGGCGCCGGTCCAGGGGTCGGCGGGCCACGCAATGAAGTCCGGCGGCTGGGACAGATTGTCCTGATAGCCGCGATAGACCTGGCCGATCCGCGAGGCGTAAAAGGCATCGACCGCGGTCTTGCCGCCGCGTTCCCATTGTCGAATGGCCAGCTGCGCCGGTCTGCTGCCGGCGAACAGGCTGAGCTCGACCTCGCGGCCGCGCGGCGCGATCTGGTTGTCGGTACCTTCCCATGTGACGCCGAAGCGGCTCGAAGTCGCGGCCGGCGCCAGCCCATGGTCGATCCAGAAGCGGCGCTTGACCGGGCTGAGGTATTTCACGGCCGTCCCCATCGAGATGTAATGGTCGGGCGTGAGCTGCGGCGTGATCTTGATCTTGGCGAAGCGTCCGCCCGGCCACAGGCTCGGCGGTATCGCAAGCACGACATAGTCGGCGAGATGGGAAGCTGCCCCCTCGGGCGTGATCGTCACGCCCTCCTTGTCGATGTCTACAGCGACGACGGGTGTGGACAGATGCACCACCCCTCCGACCTTCCTGATCTCCTCGGCAAGATGTTCGGCCAGCGATTGATTGCCCTCCGAGCAGCGCAGCGTCTCGGTCTGGGTGAAGAAGGCGGCCGGATGTCCCTTCAATGCGCCGCCATGCACCACCGCGAAATTGGCGAGCAGGCTCTGCCGTTCGACCGGCTGCCCTGCGTCGTTGCTGAACTGCTCCTTTATCGCGAGCTTGGCGAGACGCGAACAATGTTCGCCCCGAATCCAGTCCGCCATGGATTGCTGGTCCAGCGCGTCGGCATCCGACGTGAGCCAGGGTGCGTGCTTGTGCACGTGCCGCGCGCGCCTTGCCATTCGCCCGAAGGCCGCCTCCATCTGCTCGAACAGGGTCTTGAGCGCGAACGGGTTCGAGATCTTTCGACCATCGAGATAGATCGGCATATCGAGATCGAGCGCGTCGAAATTCGAGTCCAGCGTGAACAGCGAGAGTCCCAGCCGGAATTGGCGCGCCAGGGCCAACCACAGCGGGTGATTGTAGCCGATCAGCTCGCCGCCCGCTTCGACCACGCCGCTCGACTTGTTCTTGCTCCAGACGCGACCACCGACGCGCTCGCGCGCCTCGAAGATCGTCACGTCGCAGCAATGCGCGAGAGTGTAGCCGGCCATCAGGCCGCCAAGTCCCGCGCCGACGATCGTGACGCGCGGCCGTCGTGCCGCCCGCGCCGGGCGTGGCATGTCGCGGGGAGGTGTGGCCGCCGTGACGACCATTGCGTTGGCAAGGGTCGAGCTGACGAGCTTCTGGCGGTCGAAGCCGATGAACTTCCTGCCGTAGCGGCGATTGAGGCGTGCGAAAATCGAGCGCATGATTGAAATCCTCAGGTCGAAATCAAAATCGAAAAATCAGAACCGTCGAGGGCCGGTCGGAAACGCGCGGCGGAAAGTGCCGGGCGGGCCTCTGATTTGACGGGTCCGGGGATCGACGATAACCTGCAACCTTTGGTCGTGTCGAGAGCGGGGGCTCGGATATGGCATCAAAGGCTAAGGCGCGTACCGGCCGCCGGTCGGCCGCACATCGCAAGGTCGCAAAGCGAGATGACAAGGCCGGATCGGCAGGTGCGGTAACGCGCCCTGTTGTCGTGTCCGGCAGTGCGCGCCCGCCGACTGCGGGGGCCAGGCGTCTGCGCGACGAGAATCCGCGTCAGCACGTCGAGATCACGCTGACATTGCGTGGACCGAAATTGCCGGATGGCGACAAGCTCGGACGTCGAGCGTTGTCGCGGGCCCAGTTCAGGGCAAGATACAGTGCCTCGAAGAGTGACGCCGACAAGGTGTCACAGGTTCTGCGCAAATTCGGCCTCAAGGTCGAGGAGGTCTCGCTTGAGACGCGCAGCATGCGCGTGAGCGGGACAGTCGCGGAGATGGAGAAGGCGTTTCAGCCCCGCCTCGGCGTCTATTGGAGCGAGGATCAGGGGCAATTTCGCGATCGAGAGGACGACTACAAGATTCCTGCTTCGCTGAAGAAGATCGTCACCGCGTTGATCGGATTCGGCCAGCGGCGTGTGATGTGGCGGAGCAGGGCGAGGATTGGTGCTGGTTTGACGCCGCTCAGCCCGTCGTCGCTGGAAGCGCTGTATCATTTTCCGCCCGGGGATGCCGCCGGCCAGAAGATCGCAATCGCCGAGTTCGGTGGCGGCTATTTTGCCGAGGACCTCGCGCTCCATTGCAGGACATCCGGTCGGAAGAGGCCCAAGGTCGAGATCGTCTCGATCAATTGGCCGGTGCGCAACCGCAGGCAAATCGAGCGATTGCCAAAGGACGATCGTCAGGACGCGCTCGACGATACCGGCGAGGTGATGATGGACGTCGAGGTGGCTGCGGGCCTGGCTCCCGGTGCCGAGCTGTCCGTCTATTTTGCGACGTTCGATCAGAAGGGCTGGGTCGATTTACTGAATCGCGTCATCAAGGACAGGCCGGTCGCACTGTCGATAAGCTGGGGGTCTGCAGAGGATTCCAGTGATTGGTCGCCGGCGGCACGTACGGCCATCAACGAGCGGCTCCAGGCAGCTGCCGCGCTGGGCATCACGATCTGCGGCGCCTCCGGCGACGATGGCGCGGGCGACGAGGAGACCGACGGCGCCGCTCATGTCGATTTTCCGAGTTGCAGCCCGTTCGTTCTCGCGGTCGGTGGCACGATGATTACGCGTCTTGGCGGCGAGGTCACGGAGCAAGCGTGGTGGGAGACGCCGGGGCGGCGCATGAAGGCGGGAGGCGGGGCGACAGGTGGAGGAGTCAGCGAGGTCTTTCGGCGTCCTGCGTGGCAGCGCGGACTCGATATTGCGTCGCTAAACGGTTCCGGTCGGTGGGGGCGCATCGTGCCCGACATCGCGGCGCTTGCCGGCCCGCCCGGCTACGCGATGATCTTCCGCGGCAAGGCGGATTACGGCGGTGGAACCAGCGCGTCTGCGCCGCTCCTGGCTGCGCTCATCGCGCGCGTGAATGCGCTCCTGCCGCCGGAGAAACGGCAGCGCTTCCTCGCGCCGTTGCTCTATCGCAAATCGTCGCTCGGCCGGCCGACAGGAGATCTCGTCTGCTACGACATCACCATCGGCCACAACGTATCCAGGCCGAAGCCCGGCGTCGGATACGAAGCGAGGCGTGGGTTCGATGCGGTGTCCGGCTGGGGCGTGCCGATCGGCACCGCGCTTCTGCTGGCGCTGAGCTGATCGCCCGGGCTAACTCCGGTCGACGAAGTTCTTGAACGCATCCGCGTAGTCCGGATGCCAGCGCGACAGCGGCGGGCGGTTCTCGACGATGTCGCCGGCGGCCCAAAGCATGCGCTTCTCGTCGAGCGCGCGCGGCACGTCATTATCCGGGCAGAGGATGTAGAAATCGCCGGCCTCGAGCCGCGCGATCATGAAATCGACGGTCTGCTCCGGCGTCCACGCGCCGGCCGGCTTCTCGGTGCGGCCCTTGGCAGTGAGGTTGGTGAACACGAAGCCGGGGATCAGCAGATGCGCGGTGATGTGGCAGTCTTTCGTGTTGCGCAACTCGTGCTGCAGCGCTTCCGTAAACGCCTTCACGCCGGCCTTGGAGACGTTGTAGGCGGGATCGCCGGGCGGGGTGGTGATGCCCTGCTTGGAGCCGGTGTTGATGATCAGGCCGGCCTTGCCGCGCGCGATCATGTTGGGCGCGAAGATGCGCGCGCCGTTGATGATGCCCCACATGTTGACGCCGATGATGCGCTGCCAATTGTCGGGTTCGCCGAACATTGTGCTGCCCGGCTGGATGCCGGCATTGTTCATCAGCAGATCGGTGCCGCCGAAATGCGCGCCCACGGCGCGTTCCAGTTCCGTCACGCTTTCGACCCGGCTGACGTCGATCGCGGACGTCATCACGTTCGCTGCACCCGCAATCGATGACAGTTTTGTTGCGGCCTCGGCCAGCCGGCCCGCATCGACATCGGCGATGCACACCTTCATCCCGGCGCGCGCAAACGCCATGGCGGCGGCGAGACCGATGCCGGATGCACCTCCGGTGATCACGGCAACATTGCCCTTGGTGATGACAGGATGCGGCATGGCTATTCTCCGGGACATGGCGTTGCGTTCGGTCGAGCTATAACATGGCACGTGCACGAGCCTGCACAAGTCGGCATGGGAGATCTTCGTTCCACGCCGCCTTTACGCTCATCCGGCACCGCTGTATTCTGCGCGACCTAACGATCGAGCCAGATCGAATCCAATCAATGAGCTAACCTAGGGAGTGCAGCCATGGCTGTGTCGCAGGCTATTCCGATCACGCGTCATCCGTTCGCCAACGGCTCCTACAAGCAGATGCTGATCGACGGGAAGTGGGTTGATGCCGCTTCCGGCAAGCGCTTCGAGACCCATAACCCCGCCACCGGCGAGTTGCTCGCAACCGTGGCTGAGGGCGACAAGCAAGACATCGACCACGCGGTCGCCGCCGCCCGCCGTGCGTTCGAAGGCCCCTGGAGCAAGGTCAAGCCGTTCGAGCGGCAGAATCTGCTGCTGAGGCTCGCCGACCTCGTCGAGAAGAATTTCGACGAATTGTCGCAGCTCGACACCCTCGACATGGGCGCGCCGCTCAGCCGCACCCGCGCCTATCGCCTCCGCGCCGTCGGCATGCTCCGCTATTATGCCGGCCAGACCACCGCGATCCATGGCGAGACCATCGAGAACTCGCTGCCCGGCGAAATCTTCTCCTACACGCTGAAGGAGCCCGTCGGTGTCGTGGGCGCCATCATTCCCTGGAACGGCCCGCTCACCGCGACGCTCTGGAAGATCGGGCCTGCAATCGCGACCGGCTGCACCGTGGTGCTCAAGCCCGCTGAAGAGGCGCCACTGACGTCGCTGCGCATTGCCGAGCTCGCGATCGAGGCCGGCATTCCGCCCGGTGTCGTCAACGTCGTGCCGGGTTACGGCGAGACCGCTGGTGCCGCGCTCGCCTCGCACCATGACGTCGACAAGGTCGCCTTCACCGGCTCGCACATCACGGGCCAGTCGATCATTCGTGCCTCGGCCGGGAACCTCAAGCGCGTCTCGCTCGAGCTCGGCGGCAAGTCGCCGGACATCGTGTTCGCGGATGCGGACCTCGATGCCGCCGTACCGGGTGCCGCGATGGCGGTGTTCGCCAATTCGGGGCAGATCTGCAGCGCCGGCACGCGCCTGTTCGTCGAGCAGTCGGTCTACGAAGAGTTCGTCAGCCGCGTCGCCGAGTTCGGCAAGAAGCTGCAGGTCGGCAACGGCCTCGATCCCAACGTCCAGATCGGCCCGCTCGTGTCCGAGGAGCAACTCAAGCGCGTCACCGGCTATCTCGACATCGGCCAGAAGGAAGGCGCGCGGGCGCTCGCCGGCGGCGGCCGCGTCACAGAAGGCGCGCTTGCCAAGGGCTTCTTCGTCTCGCCGACCGTGTTCGCCGGCGTCCAGGACAACATGCGCATCGCGCAGGAGGAGATCTTCGGTCCCGTCATCTCCGCGATCGCGTTCAAGGACATGGACGAACTGGTCAAGCGCGCCAACAACACCACCTTCGGCCTCGGCTCCGGCCTGTGGACGCGTGATGTCACCAAGGCGCATGCGGTTGCGAAGCGCCTGCGTGCCGGCTCGGTGTGGGTGAATTGCTATCAGGCCATGGACCCCGCAGTGCCCTTCGGCGGCTACAAGATGAGCGGCTACGGCCGCGAGTCCGGGAAGCAGCACGTCGAGGAATATCTCAACGTCAAGGCCGTCTGGGTCAAGACGGCGTAAGGCCTGTTCTCTGCCGCGTTCCGCGCGAGGGAATATCTGCTTTTGTGAGGGGCGGCGCCTTTTCCGGTGGCCGCCCCTCGCTATATGATCCGCATCCTTTCAAAGACATCCGGGGCCCCCATGAAATTCAAGGCGTTGTTCCAACCGTTGCAGGTCGGTCCGTATAAGCTCGCGCATCGCGTTGCGATGGCGCCGCTGACGCGCATGCGCGCGGAGCGCGAGAGCTTTTCGCCGCGGCCGCTCAACGCCGAATATTACGGCCAGCGCGCCACGCCGGGCGGCCTGCTGATTGCCGAAGCCTCTCCGGTGCTGTCGCAAGGCCGCGGCAACCCGGCAACCCCCGGTATCTATTCGGAGGCGCAGATCGCCGGCTGGCGCAAGGTGGTCGACGCCGTGCATGCCAAGGGCGGCATCATCTTCCTCCAGCTCTGGCATGTCGGCCGCGTCTCGCATTCCTCGTTCCATGGTGGTGAGCTGCCGGTGTCCGCTTCGGCGATCCCGATCAAGGCCGAAGGCATGCGGGCGATGACCGCCGACGGCAAGATCGCCGAATACGAGACGCCGCGCGCGCTGGAGACGGACGAGGTCAAGGGCATCGTCGAGGCTTTCCGGCAGGGCGCGAAGAATGCGCTCGCCGCCGGTTTCGACGGCGTCGAGATCCACGGCGCCAACGGCTATCTGCTCGAGCAGTTCCTGCAGTCGCGCAGCAACCAGCGCACCGATCAATATGGCGGCTCGATCGAGAATCGCACCCGTCTGCTGCTCGAAGTAACCCAGGCTGCGATCGACGTCTGGGGCGCGAACCGCGTCGGCGTGCGGCTGTCGCCTCACGGTATCGCCAACGATTCCGCCGATCCCGACCCGATGCCGCTCTACACCCATGTGGTGAAGGCGCTCGACAAGCTCGGCCTCGCCTATCTGCACTTGATCGAGCCGCGCTCCAGCGGCGCCGGCCGTGCCGACGTCCACTGGGAGAACGTGCCGTCAGCCATGGTGCTGTTCCGTCCGCACTACAGCGGCGTGCTGATGACCGCGGGTGGTTTCACCGGCGAGACGGCGAATGCCGCGATCGCAGACGGCCACGCCGACATCATCGCCTTCGGCCGCATCTTCATCTCCAACCCCGATCTGCCGCGTCGGCTTGAGCACGATTACCCGATCACGCCGTATAACCGTGCGACGTTCTATGGTGGCGAGGAGAAGGGGTATACGGATTATCCGGGGTATGACGAACTGACGCCGGCCTGATCTCTCTCCTGTCATTCCGGGGCGGCGCGTAGCGCCGAGCCCGGAATCCATTCCTCTGCCTGAACCTGAGGTTCGATGGATTCTCCGATGCGCAATTGCGCATCATAGCTCGCGACTTCGTCGCGCCCCGGAATGACGATCGTGTATTGTCGCGCGCCATGACGATGAGGAGAGACCATGGCCAAAGCCGCAGTCGCCGCAGGAACTGCCACCGGCCAGTGCCTCTGCGGCAAGGTCACCTTCGAGATCGACATCCCCGCGCGCTGGGCCTGGCATGATCACTCCGCGGCCAGCCGCCGTGCTCACGGCGCGGCCTACGCCACCTATGTCGGCAGCTGGAAGAAGCGTTTTCGCATCACCTCCGGCAAGACCATGCTGACACGTTACGAGGACAAGGCGACCAAAACCGCGCGCAGCTTCTGCGCCCATTGCGGCACGCCGATCGCCTATGAGCGTCCGCGCGGTCCGCACATGGTCAACATCCCCCGCGCCCTGTTCAAAGAGCGCACCGGGCGCCAGCCGCTCTATCACATCGCGATCGAGGAGCTGCAGGAATGGGCCTACACCGGCGAGCCGCTGGTGCCGCTGAAGGGCTTTCCGGGCGTGGTCTGGCAGCGCTCGAAAAAGAAGAAGCGCGCTAGCGGCGAGGATCCTTTCGAGCTGGGTCGGGAGGAGATGTAGCCGCCGCGTACATGGCTCTCGTGCCCCGAACGCAGTGCGGCACCTCTTCGGTGATGCGCTGCTGAGCCGGGGCGCATCTCGCCGTATGGTGCCGTGTCGCCTTTTGGGTCCCGGCTCTGCGCAGCAACGCTGCGCGTTGCAGCGCGTCCGGGACACGAGAGTCGCGTTCGGCGCGCCCGCGCAAGGCAGCCATGACCACGCTTCCTTGCGCGCCTCCTGAACTTTCGGCCATCATGTGATCCGTCCTTGCGGCAACGTCCGCTCCTTGGAGGAAACATGAAGAACAAGATCACCGGCCGTTCCGCCTTTCTCGCGTTGCTCAAGGACGAGGGTATCACGCATCTGTTCGGCAACCCCGGCACCACCGAGCTGCCGATCATGCATGCGCTGAAGGACCACCCCGATCTCACCTATGTGATGGCGATGCAGGAGAGCCTGGTGGTGGCGATCGCGGATGGCTACAGCCGCGCCTCCGGCAAGCTCGTCGCCTGCAACGTCCATGTCGCGCCGGGCCTCGGCAACGCCATGGGCTCGCTCTACAACGCCCAGTTCACGGGCACGCCGATGATCCTGACCGCGGGCCAGCAGGAGCAGGGCCACGGGCTGATGGAGCCGGTGCTCTATGGCCCGCTGGTGCGGATGGCCGAGCCGCTGGTGAAATGGGCGGTCGAGGTGACGCGTCTGGAAGACCTGCCGCGCATCGTGCGCCGCGCCGCCAAGGTTGCGATGACGCCGCCGACCGGGCCGGTGTTCATCTCGCTGCCGGGCGACATCCTCAACAGCGAGGCCGGTATCGATCTCGGCCGCTCCACCCGTATCGACGCGCGCGTCAAGCCGTCGGACGAAGCGCTCAGGGCTTTTGCAGCGCGGCTACTGAAGGCCGAGCGTCCGGTGATCGTGACCATGGACGAGGTGGTCAAGAGCGATGCGCTGAAGGAGGCCGCTGAACTCGCCGAGCTGCTTGGGGCTGCCGCCTACCAATCCTCGACGCCTTATGGCTCGCACTTCCTGTCGGAGAGTCCAAGCTTCGTCGGCACGCTGGCGCGCGTGCAGAAGGTCGCGCGCGATACGCTTGCGCCCTACGACCTGCTGATCGCGCTCGGCGGCGATCCGCTGCGGATGTCCGTCTATAGCGAGGTCGATGCGTTGCCGGACGGGCTCGGCATCGTTCAGATCGGTCTCGTCGATTGGGAGATCGCCAAGAACTACGGCGCCGAGATCGCGCTGAAGGCGGATGTGAAGGAAACGCTGCGCGCGCTGATCCCGGTGCTGAAGGAGATGGGTGGCGCATCGCTGGCGCAGCGTGCGAAACAGCGTCTCGCCGAGCTGGCACCGAAGAACTGGACCGCGCGCCGCGCGGCCTTGGTCGAGCAGATCGGCAAGACCGCGGGACGCAGCCCCATCGATCCCGACTATCTCGTGCTGCAAATGGTCGAGGCGATGCCCGATCATGCGATCCTCGTCGACGAAGGGCTCACGTCCAGCCGTCAGATCACTAACTTGCGTCCGCACCGCGACCGCTATGGCTATCACGGCCTTGCCTCTGGCGGCATCGGCTGGGGCTTGCCCGCCTCGGTCGGCGCCAGCATCGCCAATCCGGATCGGCCCGTCGTGTGCTTCTCAGGCGACGGCAGCGCGATGTATTCGATTCAGTCGCTGTGGACGGCCGCGCACCACAAGCTGCCGCTCAACGTCGTCATCGCCAACAATGGCGGCTACCGCATCATCAAGCAGCGCCTGCTCGCCTTCCATGGCGATGACAATTACGTCGGCATGGATTTTGCCGATCCGCCCGTGGATTTCGCCGGCGTGGCGAAGGCGCTTGGCTGCGAGGCGATCAAGATCAGCGATCCCCGTGAGCTGAAGGCAACGCTGGCGTCGGCGTTCAACCGGCCGGGGACCAAGCTGATCGAGGTGATGGTAGACGGGAAGGTGTAGGCGCCGCGTGCTCCGCTCTGCTCCCTCCCCCGCAAGGGGGGAGGGAACGCAGTGGTGATTGCGGATGTAGTTCGGCTGAACGCGTAGCTGGGGCCTACCCCTTCTTCCCCACCCGATACCCAGCCGCCGGATGCGGCGCGTCGAGCCGGGCGCGGCCGTCGCCGAACAGTTTCTCGCGCAATGTCCCCTTCGCATACTCGGACTTGTAGCGCCCGCGCTTGGTCAGCTCCGGCACCAGCATGTCGGCGATGTCCTCGAAATCGCCGGGCGAGATCGCAAACGCGACGTTGAGACCGTCGACGTCGGTCTTCTCGAACCAATCCTCGATCTTGTCGGCGACGCTTTCCGGCGTACCCACCACGACCGGGCCGGCGCCGCCGATGCCGACATGTTCGATGACGTCGCGCACGGTCCAGACGCGGTCGGGGTCGCCGCGGGTGACGTTGTCGAGTGCGCTGCGGCCGGCATCGTTCTGGACGTGGCGGACCTGCTGGTCGAGCTCGTAGCCGGAGAAATCGATGCCGGTCCATCCCGACATCAAGGCAAGCGCGCCTTCCGGATTGATGTGCGACCGGTAGTCGGCATATTTCGCCGCAGCTTCCGCTTCGGTGTTGCCGAGGATGATCGTCATCATGTTGAACATCAGGATCTCGGCCGGGTTGCGGCCGAACTTGGCGGCTTCCTCGCGGATCGCGGAGACCCGCGGCGCAATGATCTTGGCCGACGGGCCCGACATGAACACGCATTCGGCGTGCTTGGCGGCGAACTGCCGCCCGCGCGGCGACGTCCCGGCCTGGTACAGCACCGGCGTCCGCTGCGGCGATGGCTCGCTGAGATGGATGGTGTTGTTGATGCGGTAATTCGCGCTCTCATGATTGACGCGATGAACCTTGCCGGGATCGGTGAAGATGCCGCGCTTGCGGTCGCGCAGCACCGCGTCGTCCTCCCAGCTTCCTTCCCAGAGCTTGTAGACCACCTCCATATATTCGTCGGCGATGTCGTAGCGGTCGTCATGCCCGGTCTGCTTGTCCTTGCCGGCGCCGCGTGCGGCGCTGTCGAGATAGCCGGTAACGACGTTCCAGCCGATCCGCCCCTCGGTCAGGTGGTCGAGCGTCGACATCCGCCGTGCGAACGGGTAGGGCGGTTCGAACGAAAGGTTGCTGGTGACGCCGAAGCCGAGGTTCTTGGTGACCGCGGCCATCGCCGAGAGCAGAAGGAGCGGCTCGTTCGACGGTGTCTGTGCTGCATTGCGCAAGGCTGCGTCAGGGCTATTGCCATAGACGTCGTAGACGCCGAGCACGTCGGCGAGGAACAATCCGTCGAAACGACCGCGTTCCAGTGTCTTGGCGAGATCGATCCAGTAAGGCAGGCGGTTATATTCGGCGGTGCGGTCGCGTGGATGGGTCCACAGGCCCGGTGATTGATGCGCGACGCAATTCATCGCGAATGCGTTGAGCCTGATCTGCTTGGCCATGCTGGTCCCCTGGCGCCCTGTACTGAGCGCTCTTCGAATGATAGATGTGCGCCCCAACTTGGCGACGTTCTTGCATATGCTTGGGCATTGGCAAGGCCAAAATCAGCGGTACTCCAGCCCTTGGCAAGCCAATCTCAAGAGCGCAAGAACGAAATCGCAAGATCGACCCAAGAACTATCCAGTCCCCGCCACTTTCGAGGCCCAGTGTAGCCCGCTACGCTCTCCCGCTTCGAAACCTTGAAAACGAAAGCAATGACCAGAGCCGACGCCATCGCCCGCGCCCGGGACGACTTCCAATCCGGTGCGTTCCTCGCTGAACTCGACCGCCGCGTCGCGTATCGGACCGAAAGCCAGAATCCGTCGCGCGGTGCCGAGCTGCGCAGCTATCTGGAACAGGAGATGGTGCCGGCTTTTGCCGCGCTCGATTTTACCAGCCGTCTGGTCGAATCCCCGAGCGGCAAGTCGCCATTCCTGTTCGCCGAGCACCATGAGAGTGAGTCTGCACCAACCGTGCTGATCTATGGCCATGGCGACGTCGTCGACGGCATGGAAGGCGAATGGCGCGATGGGCGCGATCCCTGGCGCACGACGGCGGCAGGCATTCGTCTCTATGGCCGCGGCACGGCCGACAACAAGGGCCAGCACAGCATCAACATGGCCGCGCTCCGCGCGGTGCGCGCGGCCCGCGGCGGCAAGCTCGGCTTCAATGCAAAATTCATCGTCGAGATGGGCGAGGAGATCGGCTCGCCTGATCTCGGCAAGGTCTGCGACCTCAACCGCGACGCGCTCAAGGCCGATCTGTTCATGGCCTCCGACGGGCCGCGGCTGTCGGCCGATCGGCCGACGCTGTTCCTCGGCTGCCGTGGCGGCATCCGCATCCATCTCGACGTGGCCTTGCGCGACGGCGGCCATCATTCCGGCAATTGGGGCGGCGTGCTCGCCAACCCCGCGACCATCCTGGTCAACGCGATTTCGACGCTGGTCGACGGCCACGGCCGGCTTCAGCTCGATGCCCTCAAGCCGCCGCGGCTCACCAACCAGATCCGCAGCTATCTTGCCGATGTGCAGGTGGTGCCGACCGAGGACGAGCCGGCGCTTGCGGAGAATTGGGGCGAGGACGGTCTGTCCGCGGCCGAGCGGCTCTATGCCTGGAACACGCTGGAGGTTCTGGCGATGTCGTCGGGCAATATCGGGAAGCCGGCGAACGCCATTCCCGGTCACGCCAATGCCGTGCTGCAACTGCGCTTCGTGGTCGGCACCAAGGTTGATGGCCTGATCGATGCCGTCCGCGCCCATCTGGTCGCAAAGGGCTTTCCGATGGTCGAGGTGCGGGCGGCGCAGAGCTTTGCGGCCTCGCGCACCGATTTCGACAGTCCCTGGATCAAATGGGCCGCGGATTCAGTCCAAAACACCACCGGCAAGGCGCCGGCGGTGCTGCCGAACTTCGGCGGCTCGCTGCCGAACGACGTGTTTTCCGAGATCCTGGGCCTGCCGACGATCTGGGTCCCGCACTCCTACCCCGGCTGTTCCCAGCATGCGCCCAATGAGCACATCCTGCTGCCATTGACCGAAGAGGCCTTGACGGTGATGGCCGGGCTGTTCTGGGATCTCGGCGAATTGCCCAAGCCACTCGCCTGAGCCCGTTAACCTGAGCCGGCATCCAGCCGAAAGTCACATTCTAATCCGGGCCCAGATGTGCTTGCATCCGGCCGCATCATCCTGAAAGGGGAGAAAAAGTGAAACATTTCCGTCACATCGGCCTTGCGCTCGCCGCGACCTTTGTCGTCAGCCAGGCCGGCGCCGAAGAGCTGACCGGCACGCTGAAGAACATCAAGGACACCGGCGCGATCACGCTGGGCTTCCGCGATTCCTCGATCCCGTTCTCCTATCTCGACGACAACCAGAAGCCCGTCGGGTTCGCGATGGACATCTGCTACAAGATCGTCGACGCCGTGAAGAAGGAGCTCAAGCTCGACAAGCTCGAGGTGAAGCTCAATCCGGTGACCTCGGCGACCCGTATCCCGCTGATGGCGAATGGCACCATCGACCTCGAATGCGGCTCGACCACCAACAACGCCGACCGCCAGAAGCAGGTCGCCTTCACCAACACCCACTATCTGACCGCCAGCCGCTACGTCTTCAAGAAGTCGAGCGGGCTGAAGTCGATCGACGATCTCAAGGGCAAGACGGTGGTCTCCACCGCCGGCACAACCAACATCAAGCAGCTCACCGAGGCCAATGTCGCCAAGAGCCTGGGTGCCAATATCATCCCGGCCAAGGACCACGCCGAAGCCTTCCTGATGGTCGAGACCGACCGCGCAGTCGCCTTCGTGATGGATGACGTTCTGCTCGCGAGCCTGGTTGCCGGCTCGAAGACGCCGGACGACTACGTCATCTCCAAGGACGCGTTCTCCAAGCCTGAGCCCTACGGCATCATGCTGCGCAAGGACGACGCTGCCTTCAAGAAGGTGGTCGATGCGGCGACCGCTGCGCTCTATACCTCCGGCGAAGGCCAGAAGATCTACGACAAGTGGTTCACCGCCAAGATCCCGCCGAAGGGCCTGAACCTCAACACGCCGATTTCGGCCGAACTGAAGAACGAGTTCGCAAAACCTTCGGACTCGCCGAACCCGGACGACTATAAGTAAGATATACCTCGATCCCTCGGGATCGGGATCATGTCCGGCCACTCTTGACACCAGAGTGGCCGGACATTTGCATAGGCGCCCAGAACTTCTTTCGAGCCAATTTTGATTGGCGCGTTCGCGCGGGGGACACGTGAACTACCACTGGAACTGGGGAATTTTCTTCGAGCCGAACCCGATGGGGACCGGCACCTATCTCGACATGCTGCTGTCGGGGCTGGTGCTGACCCTGAAGACGGCGGTGCTCGCCTGGATCATCGCGCTGATCTTCGGCTCGATCGTCGGCGTGATGCGGACGCTGCCTTCCAAGGCCGCCGGCTGGTTCGGCTTCTGCTGGGTCGAGTTCTTCCGCAACATGCCGCTGCTGGTGCAGCTGTTCCTGTGGTTCTTCGTGCTGCCGGAATTGCTGCCGAAGGCCGCCGGTCTGTGGCTGAAGCAATTGCCGAACGCGCCGTTCTGGACGGCGGCGATCGGCATCGGTTTCTTCATGTCGGCGCGCGTCGCGGTGCAATTGCAGGCCGGCATCTCCTCGCTGCCGCGCGGGCAGAAGATGGCCGCGACGGCGCTTGGTCTGACCACGGTGCAGGGCTATCGCTACGTGCTGCTGCCGATGGCGTTCCGCATCATCCTGCCGCCGCTGACCTCGGAGTTCCTCAACACCATCAAGAACACCGCGGTCGCCATCACCATCGGCCTGATCGAATTGACCGGACAGGCCCGCTCGATGCAGGAATTCTCGTTCCAGGTGTTCGAAGCCTTTACGGCTGCGACCATCCTCTATCTCCTCGTCAACGCCGTCGTCGTGACCGCGATGCGCTATCTCGAGCGCTACGTCGCGATCCCCGGCTACATCACGGGGAAATAGCACCATGTTCAGCAATTTTGATTTTGGCGTCATCATCCGCGCGCTGCCCTATCTGTTCTATGAGGGCATGACGTTCACGCTGATGCTGACAGGGCTCGCGGCGCTCGGCGGCCTCGTGTTCGGCACCGCCATCGCCCTGATGCGGCTGTCCGGCTACAAGACGCTCGGCCGCATCGCCGGCCTCTATGTCGACTTCATGCGCTCGCTGCCGCTGGTGCTCGTGATCTTCTGGTTCTACTTCCTGGTGCCCTATATCGGACAATGGGTGACCGGTGCCTCGCGGCCGATCAGCGTCGGCGCGTTCGCCTCCTCGCTCATCACCTTCATCATGTTCGAGGCGGCCTACTTCTCCGAGATCATGCGCGCCGGCATCCAGTCGATCTCGCGGGGGCAGCCGGCCGCGGCCAGCGCGCTCGGCCTGACCTATGCGCAGACCATGCGCTACGTCGTGCTGCCGCAGGCGTTCCGCAACATGCTGCCGGTGCTGATCACGCAGACCATCGTGTTGTTCCAGGACACCTCGCTGGTCTACGTGCTGTCGATTACGGACTTCCTCGGGGCCGCCAGCAAGGTCGCGCAGCGCGACGGCCGTCTGGTCGAGATGTATCTGTTCGCCGCAATCGTCTATTTCACCATTTCCTGTATCGCGTCCTTCGGCGTCCGCCGCCTCCAGACGCGCATCGCCATCATCCGCTAGAGCAAGTCGGTCATGATCGAAATCAGCCACGTCAACAAATGGTACAGCCCGACCTTCCAGGTGCTGACCGACTGCACCACCAGCGTCACCAAGGGCGAGGTCGTCGTGGTCTGCGGCCCTTCGGGCTCGGGCAAGTCGACCCTGATCAAATGCGTCAACGCGCTGGAGCCGTTCCAGAGCGGCGACATCTCGGTCGACGGCACCAAGGTCAACGATCCCAAGACCGACCTGCCGAAGCTGCGCTCACGCGTCGGCATGGTGTTCCAGCATTTTGAGCTGTTCCCGCATCTGAAGATCATCGACAATCTCTGCCTCGCTCAGCAGAAGGTGCTGGGCCGGTCGTCCGACAAGGCCGTGGCGAAGGGCATGCAACTGCTCGAGCGCGTCGGCCTGAAGGAACAGGCCCAGAAGTTTCCGGCACAGCTTTCCGGTGGCCAGCAGCAGCGTGTCGCGATCGCGCGCGCGCTCGCCATGGATCCGATCGTGATGCTGTTCGACGAGCCGACCTCGGCGCTCGACCCCGAAATGGTGAGCGAGGTGCTCGACGTCATGGTCGACCTCGCCCATGACGGCATGACCATGATGGTCGTGACCCACGAAATGGGCTTTGCCCGCAAGGTCGCCAACCGGGTGATCTTCATGGACCGCGGCGAGATCGTCGAGGACGCGCCGAAGGACGATTTCTTCGGCAAGCCCCGCAGCGACCGCGCGCAGAAGTTCTTGTCGAAGATCTTGTCGCACTAGCCACTTCCTCCGTCATTCCGGGGCGCGCGTCGCGCGAGCCCGGAATCCATAACCACCAGCTGAGGTTATGGATTCCGGGCTCATTCGCTTTGCGAATGCCCCGGAATGACGGATCGAGGGTTTATCGCGCGCTTCAAATCCCCTATACCGGTCGATAAATCCCCCTTTTTCTGGAGACCAGCCTTGGATTCGACCGCCTACGTCAATGGCTCATTCGTCCCGCTCTCGGACGCGAAGGTCTCGGTGCTCGACCGCGGCTTCCTCTTCGCCGACGGCATCTACGAGGTCTCGGCTGTGCTCGACGGCAAGCTGGTCGACAATGCCTCGCATCTGGCGCGGCTGGAGCGCTCGGTCGGCGAGATCAAGCTGAAGCTTCCGGAGACGGTCGAGCGCATCACCGAGATCCAGAAGGAGCTCATCGCCCGCAACAAGGTGGTGAACGGCCTGGTTTATCTCCAGGTCACACGCGGTGCCGACAAGGGCCGCGACTTCGCGTTCCCCAAGGGCGAGATCAAGTCGAGCCTGGTGATGTTCACCTCCGAAAAGGACATCATCAATGCAGAGGCTGCCAAGACCGGCATCAACGTAATCACAGTGCCCGACATCCGCTGGGAGCGGCGTGATATCAAGAGCGTCGCGCTGCTGGCGCAGGTGCTGGCAAAGCAGGCGGCTGCGGAAGCCGGCGCCGGCGAGGCCTGGATGCTGCAGGACGGCTACGTCACCGAAGGTGGCTCGTCGTCGGCATTCATTCTCACCAAGGACGACGTCATCGTCACCCGCAAGAATTCAAACGCGATCCTGCCGGGCTGCACCCGCAAGGCCGTGGTCGCGCTCGCCGAAGAGCGCCAGCTCCGCGTCGAGGAGCGGTCCTTCACGGTGGAAGAGGCGCTCGCCGCCAAGGAGGCCTTTGCGACATCGGCCTCGCTGTTCGTCCAGCCGGTGGTGGCGATCGACGGCAAGAAGGTCGGCGACGGCAAGCCCGGTCCACTCGCAACGCGGCTGCGTGAGATCTATGTGGAGTTCGCAAAGGCGACGGCGGTTTAGGCTCGGAGCCATCCGCCATACACTGCGCTGTCATCGCCCGGCTCGACCGGGCGATCCAGTATTCCAGAGACGGTTGTGATTGAATCGATGGGCTGCGGCGTACTGGATGCCCCGGTCAAGCCGGGGCATGACAGTTCGCGTGATAGCACCTACGCCACCGACGCCTTCACCTTCACCGGATGAACCGCGCGGAATGCGATCGCCAGCCTGTTCCAGGCGTTGATGGCGCCGATCAGCATGGTCAGGTTCACCGTCTCCGCATCGGAGAATCGTCCGCGGACCTCTTCGTAAACGTCGTCCGGCGCGTGCGTTTCCGCGATCAGCGTCACCGACTCGGTCCAGGCCAGCGCGGCGCTCTCGCGGTCGGTATAGAGCGGGGATTCACGCCAGGCGTTGAGCAGATAGATACGCTGCTCGGTCTCGCCGCGTTTGCGCGCATCCTCGGTGTGCATGTTGATGCAGAAGGCGCAGCCGTTGATCTGCGAGGCCCGGATCTTGACGAGCTCGATCAGCGATTTCTCGAGTCCGGTGGACTGGATCTGCTCTTCCAGCGCCATCAGCGCCTTCATCGTCTCGGGGGCGGCCTGGTAGAAATTCATGCGGGGTTTCATGGTCGTTCTCCTTGCTTGAGTTGGTCTCTTGGGTTGAGGTCAGTGGGCCCCGCCGGCCGAGACATGGCCGGGCTTCTTCAGGAAGAGGACGGCGATCAGGGCCACGATCAGCGCCATGCCGAGCAGATAGAAGGTGTCGCTGAAGGCGAAGATGTAAGCCTGCTTCTGCACGATATGGCCGATCGCGACATAGGCGCGATGCGACGCGTCCGCACGGTCGGGCACACCGTGATTGATGAAGTACTGCGTGAGCTGCTCCAGCCGCGTGCGGGTGGCCTGTTCGAACACCGAGACCGACTGCATCAGCACGTTGGAGTGATACTGCTCGCGCTTGGTCAGCACGGTCTGCAGCAGCGCGATGCCGACGGCGCCGCCGAGGTTGCGCATCATGTTGAACAGGCCGGAGGCCGAGCCGGCATTCTCCGGCTCGATGCCGGCGGTTGCCACCGCAGACAGCGGCGCCAGAACCAGCGCCTGGCCGATGGCACGGACGATGTTGGGCCACAACAGCTGGTCGGAACCGTAGTCGTTGGTCATGTAGATGTTCATGAAATTGGAGCCTGCGAACAGGACGAAGCCGATGCCGATGATGATCCGCGCGTCGAACTTCTGCATCAGGCGCGGCACCAGCGGGATCAGCACGAGCTGCGGCAGGCCAGTCCACGCCAGCACCATGCCGATCTGCTCGGCATTGTAGCCCTGGATGCGCGCCAGATATTGCGGCAGGATGAACACCGAGCCGTAGAGCGCGACGCCGAGCAGGAAGTTGGCGAGCATGCCGAAGCCGAAATTGCGGCGGACCAGCAGGCGCAGGTTCAACAGCGGCTTCTTCACCGTCAGCTCGATGATCAGGAAGGCTGCGAGCGCGACCGCCGCAATGACGCTGAGCTTGACGATGAAGGGCGAGCCGAACCAATCGTCCTTGTTGCCTTCCTCCAGCACGGTCTGCAGCGCGGAAAGGCCGATCGCCATGGTGATGATGCCGGCCCAGTCACCATCGCGCAGCAGCGACAGCTGCATCGGCTTGGCGTCGAGCGCATACCAGAGCATGCCGACCATGATCGCGCCGGGCACGAGGTTGACGTAGAAGATGTACTGCCAGCCGAGATTCTCGGTCAGATAGCCGCCGATGGTCGGGCCGATCGCAGGCGCAAACGTCGCCGACAGCGCGAACAGCGCAAGGCCGACCGGCTGTTTTCCACGCGGCAGCAGCGTGATGATGAGCGTGAAGGCCATCGGGATCAGCACGCCGCCGGTAAAACCCTGCACGGCGCGCAACACGATCATCTGCGGGAGGTCCTGCGCCAGCGCGCAGGCCGCGGAGAGAAGAAGGAACAGGATCGCGTTGGTGAGCAGATAGATCCGGATCGAGAACACTTGCGCGAGCCAGCCGGAGAGCGGGATCACCACGATCTCGGCGATCAGGTAGGAGGTCGAGATCCAGCCGCCGTCATCGATGCCGGCGCCGATCGCGCCCTGGATGTCGGCGAGCGAGGCGTTGACGATCTGGATGTTCAGCACCGCCATGAAGGCGCCGAGCGTGGCGCCGATCACGGCGATCCAGGTTTTGGCGGAGACGGCCGGCGTTGCGGGAGCCGCGGCGGGGGCGGGGAGATTGGCGGCGGAAGCGGTGTCGAGGGTCGATTGAAGCGTGCTCATGGAAGCCTCGTCTCGGTTACAGAGACAGGATGCATTAGGCGGATGGTTTCGATAATCGTGGAAGTCCGGGAAGGATCATCCGGCGGGACTTGATAATCCTTGCCGGGATCCCCCTGAGCGTCAGCCGCCGGTGCCGCGCGGCGCGTTGTCGGCGATGCGCTTGGTCGTCTCGCGCTCGGCCACCACGGTTGCCTTGGTGTCGACGGTCGGCACCGCCGACATACCGGGCCGCAGCAGGCCGGTGAGGCTGTGATCGTCGAGCACGATCTTCACCGGGACGCGCTGCACGATCTTGGTGAAGTTGCCTGTTGCGTTGTCGGGAGGCAGCAGCGCGAATTCAAGCCCGCTCGCCGGCGAAAGGCTGTCGACATGACCGTGCAGCGTGCGATTCCGAAAACTGTCGACGATCAGCTCGACCGGCTGGCCGGCGCGCACATGCGTGAGCTGGGTCTCCTTGAAATTCGCGACCACATAGACCGCGTCGAGGGGCACCACCGCCATCAACTGCGTGCCGGCCTGCACGTACTGGCCGACGCGCAATGAGCGGGCGCCGACCGTGCCCTCAACCGGCGCGGTGATCTCGGTGTAGGACAGGTTCAGCTCAGCCTGATCCGCGACTGCGCGGGCGTGATCGAGCTGCGCCGTGGCCTGGGCACGCTGGGTGGTCAGAACGTCGACCTTGCGCTGCGCGGCGACCAGGCCCGACCTGGCGTGCTGCAATTGCGCGTTGCTGGCGCGGAGCGCCGCATCGGTCTGCTGCGCGCGCTGGATCGTGCCCGAGCCCGACTTCATGAGGTCGTCGTAGCGGGCGCGCTCTTCCTGCGCGAATTTCAGATTGGCGTCGGCAGCCGTGACGTCGGCGGTGCTCTGCTCGATGATCGGCTGTTGCAGTTCGAGCTGGGCATCGAGGTTGCGAACCGAGGCTTCGGCCGCGGCCACATCCGCGCGAGCCTGGCCCAGTGCCGCCTTGAAGTCGCGGTCGTCGATCTTGGCCAGGAGCTGGCCGGCTTTGACCTTCTCGTTGTCGCCGACCAGCACCTGGGCGATGTAGCCCGACACTTTGGGAGCGATGATCGTGGAATCGGCCTTCACATAGGCGTCGTCGGTCGTTTCCAGGTAGCGGCCGGTCGTCAGGTAGTCGTAGCCAAAGTCACCGGCCGCGGCGACGCCGAGCACCAGTGCCAGCGCGAGGGCTGCCCGCTTGATCGCCTTGCGGGATGGCTTGAGGCTGATTTTGTCAGTTGTTTCAGTGGTATAAGTGGCGTTCGACATGGCACCCTCGGAATTTCCATGCGCCTGTTTCAGACCAGTGCGCTCTTGATGGCTGCAAGATGCGTTGTCCCGGCCGTTGTGATAATCCCGGAATTGATGGAAGCATTATCCAGCCATGGCGGATAATCGGAGCCTCAACGCATGGACCGCTTCACCAGCCTGACCGCCTTCGTCCGCGTGGTCGAAAACGGCGGTTTTTCCGCCGCCGCCCGCCGCCTCAACATGTCGACCACCATGGTGAGCAATCACGTCCAGGCGCTGGAAGACCGGCTCGGCGTGCGGCTGCTCAACCGCACCACGCGTAAAGTGAGCCTCACCGAAATCGGCAAGGCCTATTACGACCGCTCGACCCAGATCCTCGCCGATCTCGAACAGGCCGACGACATCGCCGGCGCGCTGCAATCGGCTCCGCGCGGCACGCTGCGCATCCACACCGCCACCCACATGGTGCCGTTCGTCGCGCCCGTGATGGTCGAGTTCCTCGCGACTTATCCGGAGGTCAAGGTCGACCTGCGCATGGGCGAGACCAATGTCGACCTGGTCGAGGAAGGCTTTGATCTCGCATTGCGCATGATCGCGCCGCCCGACTCCAGCCTGATCGTGCGGAGCCTTGCGACCTGGCGGCACGTGCTGTGCTGCTCGCATTCCTATATCGAGGCGCATGGACGCGTGCAGACGCTCGAGGAACTTGCCGAACATAATTGCGTGCGCCACATCAATTACCCCTTCGATGAATGGCGCTTCTTCGATCGCAAGGGCACGCCGGCCTCGGTGCGCGTATCAGGCAATCTGATCACCAACAGCGGCGAAGCCCTGCGTGAAGCGGCGTTGCAGGGGGCAGGCGTCAGCCTCGCGGCCGGATTCCTGGTCGGCGACGATCTCGACGCCGGCCGGCTGGTGCGCCTGTTGCCGGAATATCGGCCGGTCGAGATGTCGATGAATGCGGTCTATCCGCATCGCCATCATCTGTCGGCGAAGGTCCGGACTTTCATCGACATGCTCGTGCATCATAGCGCCGAGCAGCAGAAGCTGATCAATCCGTATTCGTGAAGCCAAGTTGACGGTGCCGCAGGGCGGGCAAAGGCGCAACGCGCCGTGCCCACGGCCTCTCCGTCATTGCGAGCGTAGCGAAGCAAACCAGAATCCCTCCGCAGAGAGATACTGGATGCTTCGTCGCAAGTGCTCCTCGCAATGACGGAGAGGTCGTGGGCACGCTTTCGCTTTGCCCACCCTCCAGGTGCATCAACGCGGCGCGGGCAGCCGTCCGAACACGGCATCAAGCGCGACGCCGATCCCAAGCAGCCGTTCGTCGCTTCCCGCGGGGCCGTCCAATTCAAGCCCGATCGGCAATTTGCTGGTCTCGCCCAGCGCAATCGGAATCTGGATGCCGGGAATGCCGGCATTGCTGCCGGGATCGGTGTTCTGGATGAACAGGCCGAAATTCTCCAGCGTGCTGGACTCCGGATTGGAGGGAATCGCAACGCGCGGCGTGGTCGGGAAGGCGATGGCATCGAGCCTGTTGTCGGCAAAGGCCTTGCTGTAGAGCGCCTGAAGCGCCGGGCGCGCGGTCTTGATCGCGGCGTCGTAGATCGGTTTGGCGTCAACCAGCGAGCCATCGGGGGCGGGTAGCTTGCGCGGGATCACGAGGCCGTCATAGGTGCCCTTCACGTCTGTGCTGGCGATGTCCTTCGCCACCGCGTCGATGCTGAGGCCGGTGCCGGTGCGTTCGAGATACGCGACGAGGTCATCATAGGCCTCGTACAGCGCGACGGGAAAGCTGACCTGGCCGTTGAGCTCGGCGAGTTGCGGCATCTCGATCTCGACGACCGTGACGCCATGCGCCTTCACTTTCGCGATGGCCGCCTGGAATGCGGCGTCGGTATCGGCATCGAGATTGGTCAGCATCGCCTTGGTCACGCCGATGCGCACCTGTTTCAGATCGGCCGGCGCAACGGTGGCTCCGCCTGCGATGACGCGATCGAGCAGGGCGACATCAGCCATGGTCGCGGCCATCGGACCCGCGGTGTCGCGGGTATGCGAAATCGGTGCGATGCCTTGTCGCGGATAGCGGCCGGCGGTCGGGCGAAGCGAGGCGCATCCGTTCAGCGCAGCCGGCACCCGGACCGATCCGCCGGTGTCGGTGCCGAGCCCGCCCGCGACGATCCGCGCGCCGATCGCGGCGCCCGTTCCGGACGACGAACCGCCGGCGATCAGCGAGCGATCATAGGCGTTGCGCACGCCGAACGCCGTGCCGGTCTTGAACGCGGTATTGTAGCCGGAGATGCCGAAGGCGAGTTCGTGCATGTTGGTCTTGCCGATGATGACTGCGCCGGCGGCCCGCAGCTTCGCAACCACGGGCGCATCGGCCTTCGGAACGTAGTCCTTCAAAGCGGGCGTGCCGGCGCTACAGGGCAGCCCCGCGACCTCGATATTGTCCTTGATCACGATAGGAACGCCGCCGAGCGGCTTGTCCTGGCTACCCGCCGCGTCGAACGCGGCTGCAGCCTTCAAGGCGCCGGCCTCGTCGAGGGTGACGAAAGCATTGAGATCGGCGTTGGCTTTGGCGCGGGCGAGAGCTTCGGCCGTGAGCGCGGTGCTCGTGACTTTTCCGGCGCGGAGGTCTGCTGCGGCCTGGCTCAGGGTCAACTGGTCGAAATCCATGATGCGTCACCTGATTGCAGGAAGCGCCAACAGGGCGCCCCTCGGGTTCGGAGGCTGAAGCCTCGCCGGAGCCACGTCAACCGGAGGCGCGCATCTTTGGTGCCGCCGGCATTGCCAAATCCGTGAGCAGCGTTTCAGTCTCGGATCGCACCTTCGCGATGGCGGCATCCTTCACCGGGCCGTAGCCGCGGATGTCCATCGGCGCCTTTGCGACAGTGACGAGATCGGGGAGATGCGCTGCGTCGAGGCCGTCGAGCATCCGTTCGATCAAGCCTTCGTACCAGACGATCAGCTCCCGCTCGGCCCGCCGGTCGGCCGTGTAGCCGAATGGATCGAACGGCGTCCCGCGCAATCCCTTCAGCCGCGCCAGCATGGCGAGCGGCGTCTGGATCCACTGACCGAACGCGCGCTTGCGCGGGCGGCCGCGAGCGTCGTGCCTGGATGGCAGGAACGGAGGGGCGAGATGATACCGGACGCTGAAGCCATCCTCGAATTCGCGCTTCAGCTCGTCGAGAAAGCCGGTCTGCATGTGCAGGCGCGCCACCTCATACTCATCCTTGTAGGCCATCAGCTTGAAGAGGGCGCGGGCGACGGCCTCGGTCAGGGCCTCGCTGTTGAGCGCGGCTTCGGCAGCGCGGACTTTTTCGACGCCTGCCCGATAGCGCGCCGCATAAGCCCCATCCTGATAGGCCGTGAGGAAATCGGCGCGCCGGGCGATGAGCTGGTCGAGCGTCTCGGCCTCGGGCCGCTCGTTCGCCTTGGGCAAAAACTCCGGATCGGCAGCGGCGATCCGACCCCAGGCAAAAGCCTGCTTGTTGCGATCGACCGCGACGCCATTGAGCTCGATCGCGCGCAACAGCGCCGACAGCGAAACCGGCACCAGTCCGCGCTGCCAGGCAAAGCCGAGCATGATGATGTTGGCATAGACGGCATCGCCGAGCAGCCGTTCGGCCAGTGCATTGGCGTCGATGCTATCGAGATTGTCGCTGCCGATGACGCGGCCGATCGCGCGCAGGCGGGCAGGCGAGGCGAGATCGGCGTCGCGGAAGCGCACGACGTCGCCGGTCGGCATCTCCGCGGTGTTGATTGCAGCGCGTGTGCCGCGACGATAGGTGCCGGATGCCTTTGGCGAGGAGCTGACGACGAGGTCGCAACCGATCAGCGCATCGGCCGCGCCCTGGTCGATGCGGACCTGGTGCAGCACATCGGGACTCGAGGCGAGGCGGATGTAGCTCAGCACCGGGCCAAACTTCTGCGCAAAGCCGGTAAAATCCAGCACCGAGACGCCGCTTCGTTCCAGATGCGCGGCCATCGCGATCAGCGCGCCGACCGTGATCACGCCGGTGCCGCCGACGCCGGTCACGAGCAGATCGTAAGGGCGATCCAGCGTGGCGGGCGCGGGGAGGGGGAGCGTGGCGGCGCGACCGATCGCGTCGATCTGGCTCGCGCTCTTCTTCCGGCGCGTCGCGCCCTCGACGGTGACAAAGCTCGGGCAAAAGCCGTTGAGACAGGAGAAATCCTTGTTGCACGCCGACAGGTTGATCTGCCGCTTGCGGCCGAACGGCGTCTCTTTCGGCTCGACGCTGAGGCAGTTGGATTCGACCGAGCAGTCGCCGCAGCCCTCGCAGACGAGATCGTTGATGTAGGCAAAGCGTTTGGGATCGGCCATCTGTCCGCGCTTGCGCCGGCGCCGCTTCTCGGTGGCGCAGGTCTGCTGATAGATCAGGACGGAGACGCCAGCGACGTCGCGCAGTTCGCGCTGCACAGCGTCCATCTCCTCGCGCGGATGGATGGTGACGCCGACCGGCAGGCCGGCGGGCGAAAATTGCGCGGGATCGTCCGATACCAGCGCGATCCGGTCCACGCCTTCGGCGCGGACGCTGTGCGCGATGGCATGCACGCTGACGGGACCATCGACCGGCTGGCCGCCGGTCATGGCGACGGCATCGTTGAACAGGATCTTGTAGGTGATGTTGGCCTTGGCGGCGATCGCCTGCCGGATCGCCATCGAACCGGAATGGTAGTAGGTGCCTTCGCCGAGATTCTGGAAGATGTGCTTGTGGCCGGTAAATCGCGACGACGCCGCCCAGTTCACGCCTTCGCCGCCCATCTGGATCAGCGAGGAGGTCTCACGGTCCATCCAGCTCGCCATGAAATGGCAGCCGATGCCCGCCAATGCCTTCGATCCTTCGGGCACTTTGGTTGACGTGTTGTGCGGGCAGCCGGAGCAGAAATACGGCGTACGCGTCGCGCCTGCGACGTTGATGGTTCGCTCGGCCTCCGGCGACAGCGCCGCCGCCCGCGCGGCAAGATTGAGGCCCGGAAACATCGGATCGAGCCGGCGGGCGAGCACGGAGGCCAGCGCGCGCGGCGACAATTCGCCGATCCAGGAGATCAGCCGCGCGCCGGTTTCGTCGTGCTTGCCGACCATCCGCTCGGGTTTCGTGCCGGGATAGTCGTAGAAATATTCCTTGAACTGGCTCTCGATGATGCCGCGCTTCTCCTCGACCACGAGGATCTCGCGCTTGCCCTTCACGAAATCCATGGCGTCATGCAGCGCCAGCGGCCAGACCATGCCGACCTTGTAGATGTCGATGCCGATGCTGCGGCAAGCGGCCTCGTCGAGGCCCATCAGTCGCAGTGCTTCCATCAGATCGAGATGCGCCTTGCCCGTGGTGACGATGCCGTAGGTGGCGTTGGGAATGTCGTAGATGTGGCGATCGATCGGATTGGCTTTGGCGAAGGCGTAGACCGCGTGCTTCTTGGCCTCCAGCCGCTCCTCGATCTGCGGGCCCGGCAGATCGGGCCAGCGATAGTGCAGTCCGCCCGGCGGCGGGGTGAAGTCGGGCGTGCGGAACAGGCGTGGTCGGCGCAGCGCGACGGATGCGCCCGACTCGACGATCTCCGAGATCGCCTTGAAGCCGACCCACATGCCGGAGAAGCGGCTCAGCGCGTAGCCATATTCGCCGAACTCGAGATATTCGCTGACGCTTGCGGGATGCAGCGTCGGCATGAACCAGCTCATGAAGGCGACGTCGGACTGGTGCGGCATCGAGGATGACACGCAGCCATGGTCGTCGCCGGCGACCACCAGCACGCCGCCATGCGGGGACGAGCCGTAGGCATTGCCGTGCTTGAGCGCATCGCCGGAGCGATCGACGCCGGGACCCTTGCCGTACCAGAGCCCGAACACGCCATCGACCTCGCGGTCGGTTTGGGTCTCGACCTGCTGCGAGCCGAGCACAGCGGTCGCCGCGAGGTCCTCATTCACGGCGGGGAGGAATTCGATGCGGTCCTGCTTCAATCGCTGCGCGATGCGCCAAAGTTCGAGATCGATGCCGCCGAGCGGGGAGCCGCGATAGCCGGAGATGAATCCGGCGGTGTTGAGCCCCGCGGCGCGATCGCGCCTGACCTGGTCGAGCGCAATGCGGACGATGGCCTGCGTGCCCGTGAGGAAGACGCGGCCGTCCTCGCGGTCGTAGCGGTCGGAGAGTTCGTAGACGTCGAGTGACGGAATGGCGTCCATGGCGGACCTCGCGCGGCATTCTGCCGAATAGGCAAAGGGTAGGCCCGGCGGGCTGGTAGGTCCTACCTATTTTTCCCGTTGGTGGTGCGAATTCGGTATAATTTTGCGTGATTGCCTAGAATTTGGTAGAATTAATCGATTTGAGGGTTCTCGATGATTGAAGACCAGGACACGCGGATTCTCGCCCACCTCCAGAAGGACGGCCGCGCCACCAACCAGCAGCTCGCCGACGAGGTCGGTATGTCGACCTCGGCCTGCTGGCGCCGGGTGCGCGCGCTCGAGGACAGCGGCGTCATTCGCGGTTATGCGGCGCTGGTCGCGCGCGAGCAGGCGGGGTTCGCGATGTCCGCCATCCTCCACGTCTCGCTGGAGCGGCACGACGCCAAATTCGTCGACGAGTTCGTCTCCCGCGTCACCACGCGTCGCGAGGTGCTGGAGTGTTTTGCGACGACCGGCGACGCGGATTACCATCTGCGCGTCGTCGTGCAGGACATGGCGGCCTATAACCGCTTCCTCGACGAGTTCATGTTCCGCATCCCCGGCATCCGCTACGTCCGCAGCAACGTGGTGCTGAAGGAGATCAAGACGAGCGTGGCGCTGCCGTTTTGAACGCACGGGAGGTGCTGCAGGGTGGACAAAGGCGCATAACGCCGTGCCCAGGATCTCTTTATGATCGGGAGAGGCCGTGGGAACGCTTCCGCCTTCACTCTTCGAGCTACGGCGGACGAGTCGCTTTGCCCACCCTACGGCACTGCCCTTTTGAGAGGACGCTATTCGCGTGCCCGTTGGTGCGGCGTATCACGACGCCTGTTCTTGCGACGCCGGCCTGAGCAGGAGCATGAAGACAAGCACGTGGCTGACCAGCAGCAACGGCACGTAAAGCGCCGGGATATAGATGCCTGCGCCGAACAGGCCGGGACTCTGGATCTTCGTCGCACCCATATAGTACGCGTTCAGAAGATCGAGCGTGCCCCAGGCGTTGAAGATCCAGACCATCGGAATGGCGATCGGCCATCGCCAGGACAACGCCGCCATCGAAGCAAGCGCGAGAGTGGCGGCGATGAGATCGCCCCAGCCGACTTCGCTGGCGAAATCCGCGCTCAACTCCGCGGACACAAATCCGGCAACCATAAAGTTCATTCCCAGGAAGCGGAACGCATGGAAAGCTGCGAGAAGTCGAAGCGCGTCATGGCGGGGCATTGCGCGAATAAACGGCCAGACATAGAGGGAGGCCACCACCGCTGATGTCAGCAAGGCGCCGGCGACGCTGAGAACGAATGGAAGGTTGAAGCTCGGGGGCACGTTCGGATGTCCTTCACGTGAGGTTTCGATGCCGGTCGATCGCCGGCGAGTGCTCAGGGCTTGGTCATCAGCAGGCGGAGGGGCATCAGCGGGCCGACCGCGATGTATTCGTGGTCGATGAGATTCTGCTTCGCGAGCGGCAGGGCATCCATGATCGCGTGCGCTTCGGCGACATCCCCGGCATCGAGCAGGAAGACCGCGCCGCGCCCATCGGACCGCGAATACCATTCACGGACTTTCCCAGTGAGATAGAGCTGGACCGTCTGCCTGACTTCATCGGGCATGACGGCCATCACCTGTTCACGCGTGATACCCGCCTTCACGGTCAGGATTACCAACACGCCCGTGGTCGCGGGTGACTGCGCCTGTGTCTGGGCAAGGGATGGATCGGTCATGGCGGGAACACCTGTCAGTGAGAGGGCGAGTGCCAGGGCGGCGTTGCGGATTGCCTTCATCGGTTTCGCTGCTCCGGTGCGGGTCATTTGCAATCCCGATGTAGGGCAGCTTTCCGCGGGCGACTATTCGCGATAATGTTGACGGGCTATGAAGCAGAACTTCACAGTCCGGCAGGGAGCGCTCGACGGCGTCGAGGCGTTTCTCAGCGTCGCCCAACACCGCAGTTTTCGCCGGGCAGCCAGCGAACTCGGGGTGACGCCATCGGCAATCAGCCAGGCGGTGCGAGCACTCGAGGCGCGCGTCGGCGCCGCGCTGTTCATTCGCACCACCCGCAGCGTCGGCCTGACGGAAGCGGGCGAACGATTCCTGGCGCGCGCCAGGCCTGCTTTCGAGGAGCTTGTCGCTGCAAGCGGAGCAGCCCGTGAACTCGGTCAGCGACCGGCCGGGCTGCTGCGTCTCACCGTGCCACGCTCGGTCGTGCCGATCCTGCTCGAGCCGCTGATCGCCTCGTTCTGCCAGGCCTATCCCGAGATCGAGGTGGAGCTGGCTGCAAGCGAAGAGATGGTCGACTTGGCGGCCGGAGGTTTCGATGCCGGCATCAGGATGGGCCAGTTCATCACGCCCGACATGATCGCGGTGCGGCTCACGAAGCCGCTTCCCCTCATTGTCATCGGAAGCCCCGACTATTTCGCCCGCGCCGGCCGGCCCGCGCATCCGGACGATCTACGTGGGCACGCCTGCCTGAGGATGCGACGATCGAACGGCGCGCTTGCATCGTGGTCGTTCATCGACGGTGGCCGATCCATCGAGATCGCGGTCTCAGGACCTTTCATCGCCTATGACTTCCCGACGATGCTCGGTGCTGCGCTCGAAGGCGTGGGTCTTGCGCAAGTGCCTGCGCCGTTGGCCACGGGCGCCATCGCATCGGGAAGGCTGGTCCGTGTGATGGAGAAATTCTCGCCCATGACGCCGGGTGTATTCCTGTACTATCCGGGTCATCGGCAGATCCTGCCGAAGCTGCGCGCCTTCATCGACCATGTGAAAGGCAGCGCGGCGGCAGGCTGATCACCGCCCCTCCCGCACAAACCTGTTCCGCAACGTGCCGACACCGGTGATGTCGATCTCCACGACGTCACCGTGCTTGATGTCAGGCGAAGCGCCATCCGTGCCCATCCAGATCACGTCACCCGGCCATAGCGTAAAATACTTCGTCAGCTCGACCAGGAACGCCACGACGCCAAAGATCATGTCGTTGGTATGGAAGCGGTTGGTCTCTTGGCCGTTGACGCGAACGATCGTTTCCATCGTCGCAAGATCGGCCTCGGTCTCGATCCACGGACCCATCGGCTTGAACGTGTCGGCGTTCTTCGAGCGCCACAGGCTGCGGTCGGCCTTCTGCCAGGAGCGTTCGCTGACGTCGTTGCCGATGGTGTAGCCGAACACGCAGTCCATCGCGTTATCGGCCGTCAAATGCTTCACCTTCTTGCCGATGACGACCGCGAGCTCGCCCTCGTAATGGATCTTCTCCGTCGCGAAGGGCGGGATCACGACGTCCTCGTCATGCGCAATCAGCGCATTCTGCGCGCGGTAGCCGATTTCGGGCCGTTCAGGGACGGCCGGTACCGTGCCGGCCTTGTCGGCGGCTTCCTTGAGATGCTTCAGGTAGTTCAGGCCGACGCAATAGAAGGTGCGCGGGATCAGCGGCAGCTCGATCTTCACGTGCGAAAGCGGATGCTTGCGCGACGTGCGTTGCCATTCACCGAACGGATCGCCGTCGATCGCGATCACCTGGTCGCCCTCAACCAGGCCCCAGGAGGTTTTGCCGGAGGTGGTGAATTTCAGCCAGCGCATGTCGTGTCCTCGTTGTTATTCCGCGGCGTCGCGCGGCTGGACTTTCCAGGCGCCGGCGGCCGGCCGCTTCAGCCCAAGATTCTCCCGCAACGTCTTGCCGCGATAGTCCTTCTGGAACAGGCCGCGCCGCTGCAATTCCGGCACGATGTGCTGCACGAAGTCCGCGTAGGAGCCGGGCACATAGGTCGCGGCGATGACAAAGCCGTCGCAGCCGCGCTCGACGAACATTTCTTCCAGCTTGTCCGCGATTTCCCTGGGGCCGCCGACCATGGCGTCATGCACCTGGCCGCGGCCGGAGAAGGTGACGAAGTCGCGCGCGCTCGGATTGCTCTTGCCTGATGTCTTCAACACGCCGTCGCGGATGCCCAGAATGCCCTGCATGCTCTTCAGCTCGTCGGTCGTCAGCGGCGCGTCGAGGTCCTTGGAGGCGAAGTCGTAATTGAGCGCTTCGGCGAGCAGCGACAGCGCGTCGATCTCCAGCGGCAGCTTGTTGATCAGCGCCATCTTGTCTTCGGCTTCAGCCTTGGTCGCCGCGCAGACCGGTGTCGTCAGATTGCAGAGGAACATCTGCTCCGGATCCCGGCCGGCTTTCGCGGCCTCGTTACGCACGGCGGCGTAGCCGTCCTTGGCGCCCTGGAGATTGCGTGCGGCCGTAAAAATCACCTCGCCCCAACGCCCCGCAAAGCGCTGGCCGCGGCCGGATGCGCCGGCCTGAATGATCACCGGGTGACCCTGGTCCGAGCGCGGCACGGTGAACGGCCCGCGCGACTTGAAGGCCGCGCCCTTGTGATCGAGCCGCTTCACCTTGGTCGGATCGGCGAAGCGGCCGCTCGTCTTGTCCATGATGAGCGCACCGTCTTCCCAGGTGTCCCAATGGCCGAGCACGACCTCCATGAATTCGTCGGCCTTGTCGTAGCGCGAGTCATGTTCGGGATGGGAGTCGCGCCCCATGTTCAGCGCTTCACCGTCATTGAGCGAGGTCACGACGTTCCAGCCGGCGCGGCCGCCCGACATCAGGTCGAGCGTGGCAAAGCGACGTGCGACGTCGAAGGGCTCGTAATAGGTGGTCGAGCAGGTCGCGCCCAGCCCGAGCTTGTCGGTGACCATGCCCATCGTCGTCAGCACGATCAGCGGATCCATCTTCACGCAGCGGATGCCGTATTCGACGGTGTGGGCGTGGTCGTTGCCGTAGCGGTCCGGCATCGCCAGGCGATCGTCGAAGAATGCCATGTGGAATTTTCCGGCTTCGAGAATCCGCGCGATCTCCTGGTAATAGTCCGCCGACATCGAATCGCTGCGCGACTTCGGATGCCGCCACGAACTCGGCAGGTTCGTGCAATTCTGCGCCTGAAGGAAGCCGACCAGGACCATCTGTCGATTCATGCTGCTGTTCTCCGGATTGCCTCAGGCCAGATCGAGGACGGTGTCGAGCCTGTAGTCGCGCGCCAGCGCGCGCAGCTTCTCCCAGGTCGCGTCCTCGACCTCGATGCCGTCACGCAAACGCTGCTGCTCGCGCACGCCTTCGATCTCGCCGGGATAGTAGACGCCTCGGCTGCCCTCGGACGGCGGCGTCGATTTCAAATAGCGCGCGAACTCGGCGACCTCGCGCTTGAACTCCTTCAGCGGACGGAACGCGGCAACGTTGAATACCGCCATGAAGCACCCGTCATTGTGCCGCCCGGTCGGCTCGACGCCGAATCCCAATCCGGTGAGCAGGCCGCACAACACCTCGACCATGGCCGCCAGACCGCTGCCTTTGTAACCTTCGGTGCCGCCGAGCGGCAGCAGCGCGCCGCCCTTGCGGTATTGGGTGGGATCGGTGGTGTGCCGTCCCTCGGCATCAATGATCCAACCCGTCGGGATCTCCTCGCCACGCGCGACCGCGAGCTGGATCTTGCCGGCGGCAACAGCTGATGTCGCCATGTCGAGGTAGAACGGCGCCTCGAGATCGGACGGCACGGCGATCGAGATCGGGTTGGTGCCGAGCCGCGCCTCCTTGCCGCCGAACGGCGCGACATGTTTTGGCGAGCGGCCGGAATCGGCGGTGGCAATCCCGATCATGCCTTCGCGCATCGCCATCAGCGGATAGGCGGCGAGGCGACCGACATGGCTCTGCCGGAACACGGTGCAGGCGGCGACGTTCGCCGTCTTCGCCTTTTCGATCGTCAGCGCCATCGCCTTGGCGTTGACGTGGAAACCGAAGCCCCAATGGCCGTCGATCACTGTCGTGGTCGGCGATTCCTGGACGATCGTCCATTTGGCGCCGGGCACGATGTGTCCGGCCTTGATGCGATCGATATAGGTCGGAACCGCGATCACGCCGTGCGAGTCATGGCCGGCGAGATTGGCGTTGACGCAGCCGACGGCGACGGCGTCGGCTTCTTCCTCGGAGGCTCCGGCGGCATGGAGCAGCGCAGCGCTGACGCGCGTGAGGCGGTCGGCCTTGACGACGGGCATGGCGTTCCCTCGGCTTTGGTGCCCTTAACGGACCTGCTTGTTGGACGCCATCGTCTCAAAGCGGAGCTGCGATATCAATCTCCCGTAAACCAATACAGGGCTGCAAATTCGTAAAGAGAACGCGCCTTTCGTCGAAGATTCCTCCCGCGCGGCGGTATTCCCGGACATTTCTTGCCGGTCATTCGCTGCTCGTTCACTCTGATTGGTGGTTTCCCTGCTGCAATAACGACCACTTAGGCGATCCCCGGTCATAACGCACCCGGGAGAAATAGGCAGAAATGCCCGGGAGTTAAGATCGTGCCGTCGACACTCGCGCGCACCTTTGCGGCGTTGAGCGCCATCAATGAAGCGATCCTCTACGCGAAATCGCCGGACGAGCTGTACCAGATGGTCTGCGACGCTGGGTTTTCGAGCGGGGACTTCATGGCCGTTGCCGTGTTCCTGGTGGAGCCGGATGGCCAGCACTTGCGCTTTGCCGCAGGGCGCGGTGACGACGTGGCGCGTCTGCGCGCGATCAAAATCACCACCGAAGCCGGCGCGCCCGAGGGGTCGGGTGTCGGCGGCGAGGCGTTTCGCAGCCAGAAGCTCTGCATCAGCAACGACTATCTGAACGATCCGCGCTCGCTGGCATGGCGTGAAGGCGCGGCCAGGGCGAACATCGGCGCCGCGGCGGCGCTGCCGCTGCTGTGCAACGGCAAGAGCGTCGGTGTGCTGTTCGTGACCCGCAGCGAGGCCGGCTCGCTGAGCGAGCAGATGGTGTCGCTGTTCGAGCGCATGTCGGCCAACATTTCGTATGCGCTGGAGAATTTTTCGCGCGAGACCGCGCGGCAGACCAGCGAGCGGGCGACGCGGCGGCTCAACCGCATGTTCGGCGCCCTTAGCGCGACCAACGAAGCCATCCTGCGCGCCGAAACCGAGCAGGAGCTGTACCAGCTCGTCTGTGACGCGTCGGTGCATGGCGGCAAGTCGCTGGCGACCTTTGTCCTGCTCAAGGAGCAGGATTCGCATTGGCTCAAGCCTGTTGCCGGTACCGGCGAGAACGTGGAGATCGTCGCCCAGGCGAGCTATTCGGTCGATCCCGAAAATCCCTACGGCCGCGGCATTTCCGGCGAGGTGTTTCGCTCGCAAAAACCCATCGTCGAGCGCGATCTCGCGCGTCGCACCAGGGGGACGCCGTGGGAGCGGGCCAACGTCAACACCGGCGTCGCCGCAGTTGTCGCGGCGCCCTTGATCAAGCATGGCCAAAGCATCGGCGTGATCCTGTCCTTCCTCAGCCAGTCCTGGGCCAAGGACGAGGAGGTCGTCGCGCTCATGCTGCGCATCGCCGAGAACGTCTGCTTTGCCCTCGACAACTTCGGCCGCGAAGCCGAGAAGACACGGATCGCGGCCGAGGAGGAGCGCCTCGCCCGCATGTATGCGGCGCTCAGCGCCACCAATGAAGCGATTCTGCGCGCGCGATCGCGCGCCGAACTGTTCGATCTGGTCTGCAAGGCGACGGTACAAGGTGCAAAATTCGCGTCGAGCACAATCTTCCTGGCCGATCGTGAAGCCGAGTTGCTCCGTGTCGTGTCGAGCTATGGGCCGCATGCGGAAGACTTGCGCAACTACACTTTCGCCCTCACTGATGCAGTGCCGGAGGGACGAGGGCTGACCGGAACCGCCTTCCGGACCTGCCAGACCTATATCAGCAACGACATCCTGGCCGACGAGCGCATCAAGCCATGGCACGATAGCGCGCGCCGCGCCGGTATACATTCTTCAGCCGCCTTGCCGTTGTTCAACGGCAGCCGGATCGATGGTGTCTTCCTCTTCAATGCCGTCGAGCGCGACACATTCACTCCCGAGTTCGTCGAATTGCTCCAGCGATTGCAGGCCAACGTCGCCTTCGCGCTGGAAAACTTCGATCGTGCGGAAGAGAAGGCGCGGGCCGATAAGCAGCGCGGCCGGCTGAGCAGCATGTTCGAGGCGCTGAGCGCGACCAATGAAGCCATCATGCGTGCCAAGTCGCGCGAGGAACTGTTCGAGGTCGCGTGCCAGGCGGCGGTGTTGGGCGATGTGTTCGAATCGGCCACGATTGGCATCCTTGACGAGAAGTGCGAGCTTATTCGCGTCGTTGCGGTGAAGGGGCGCCTCCAGGATCGGATGATCGGGCGCACCGCCGTTGTCTCTGCTGACCATCCGGAGGGACAGGGGATCATCGGCACGTCGCTGCGCACCCGCCGTCCCTGCGTCATGAACGACTACATGAACGACCCGCGATCGGCATATTGGCGCTCCAAGGCGACCGAGGATGGAACGCGTGCGGCGGCGAGTTTCCCGCTTCTGCGCGTGGGCCAGGAGCCGATCGGTATCCTGCTTTTCCTCGCACCGGAGGAGAATACGTTCACGCCTGATCTAGTCGAGCTGCTCGGACGCCTCGCCGAAAACGTCTCCTTCGCCCTCGACAATTTCGATCGCGCCGTGGAAAAGGCCCGCACCGAGGCGCAAAAGGAGCGCCTGACCCGCATGTTCGCGGCGCTGAGCGCCACCAACGAGGCGATCGTGCGCGCCAAGTCGCGCACCGAGCTGTTCGAGCTCGTGTGTCAGGCCGCGTCCACCGGCGGCAAATTCACCTCGACGACCATTGCGCTCGCCCAGGCCGACAGCGACCGGCTGGCGATCGTCGCGGCCGCGGGGCCTTCGGCCGAGACCACGCGGAACGTTCGTCTTTCCATCGATGCCGACCGGCCTGAGGGGCGCGGCATGAGCGGCACGGCGTTCCGCACACGGCAGCCCTGTGTCAGCAACGACTATGTCAACGACAACCGTGTCAGCGCCTTCCATACCGTGCTGCAGGGCGACGGCGCACGCTCCGGCGCCGCGTTCCCGCTGATCACCCACGACAGGCCTGTCGGCGTCATGATCTACATGTCGATCGAGCAGGAAACCTTCACCACCGAATTCGTTGAGCTGTTGCAGCGTCTTGCCGACAACGTCTCCTTTGCGATGGAGAATTTCGATCGCGCCGACGAGAAGAACGAGGCGGACGAGCGCATCGAATATCTCGCCTCGCATGACAGCCTGACCGACCTGCCGAACCGCGAGACTTTCAACGGGCTGCTGCGCGAGGCGATCGACGCGGCGCAACGCCACGATCACCGTTTCGCGGTGCTGTTCATCGACCTCGACCGCTTCAAGGTCATCAACGATTCGCTGGGCCATGAGGCCGGCGATTTGCTCCTGCTCGAGGTGGCGAACCGTTTGCGCGGCGCGCTGCGGGTAAGCGACGTCGTGGCGCGTCTCGGCGGCGACGAGTTCGTGGTGATCCTCGATCAGTGCGGCGAGATCGACGACGTCCAGCACATTGCCACCGGTCTGTTGACGGCGCTCGCCGAGCCCATGGAGCTCGCCGGCCATGAATGCCACACCACGGCCTCGATCGGCATCGCGATGTATCCGGCCAACGGCGCCGACGCGCAGACGCTGACCAAGAACGCCGACATGGCGATGTATCTCGCCAAGGAAGACGGCAAGAACGGCTATCGCTTCTTCTCCAAGGAAGTGAAGACGCAGTCGATCGAACGGCTGTCGCTCGAAAGCGCGCTGCGCCGGGCGCTGGAGCGCGAGCAGTTCTCGCTGAACTACCAGCCCAAGGTCGACATGGAGACCGGCCAGATCACCGGCGTGGAAGCGCTGTTGCGCTGGAACCATCCCGATCTCGGCAACGTCTCGCCGGCCCAGTTCATTCCGCTTGCGGAGGAGACCGGCCTGATCGTGCCGATCGGCCGCTGGGTGTTGAACGAGGCCTGCGCGCAGGCCATGGCGTGGCAGCGCCGCGGCCTGCTGCCGCTGTCGATGGCGGTCAACCTGTCGCCGCGGCAGTTTGCTGACGAACATCTGCTGCAGGACGTCGACGAGGCCCTGGCGGCCTCCGGCATGTCGCCGGTGCTGCTCCAGCTCGAGGTCACCGAGAGCATGATGATGCGCAACGTCGGTCGTGCGCTGAAGGTGCTCGACGCCATTCAGAGCCGGGGTATCCGGCTCGCCATCGACGATTTCGGCACCGGCTATTCGTCGATGTCGCTGATGAAGCACTTCCCGATCGACACCATCAAGATCGATCGCTCCTTCGTGCGTGACTTGCCGCAGGATTCGGAAGACCAGGCGATCGCACAGGCGATCATCAGCATGGGCAAGGCGCTCGGCATGACTGTGGTCGCCGAGGGCGTCGAGAACGCCGAGCAGGAGGCCTTCCTGCGCACCCATGGCTGCGACGAGATGCAGGGCTTCCTGATCGCGAAGCCGCTGCCCGCGAAGCAGATGGCCGAATTGCTGCGGCCGGTGGAGTTGGCCGTCGCGCCGCCGCTCCAGCCGGAGACGGATCCGGCCGTGACCGAAGCCGCGGCGCTAAGGCTGAAACGCGCTGTCGTCTGACGGCAGCGGCTGCAATTCACGGATGTCGTGATCGGCGGCCTCCGCCTTGCTCGGAAAATCCTGAGGTCCCGTCAGCGACGTCTGTTCGACGAACAGTGAGACGATCCTGCCCGCGCCGTCGGCGAAGCTAGCGCCTTCACCCAGGCCCAGCGCGCTGCGCCATGTCTCGCTCAACGGCTCGTGGTCGTCGACCACCGCCATGGCGGGGCCCCACCACCAGGCGGGCGCGGGGGAGCGTTCGCCCTCGGGCACGACATGCCAGCGAACGAACTCATCCATCACGCGCTCGAACTCCAGGCGTGCAGCCTGATGCATCCGCAGGTACTCCTTGAATCCGCGTCTGATCGCAGGCCGGCACGCGGATCTGATCGTGGCCTTGACGTTTGGAAAAATCGGCTCGCGCAGTTGGCGGAGCCATGCATGCCGACATCATCGTCGGCCATGCCCAAAAGTGCGGCCGTCGGCAAAGCGCCCACGGCGGCAGCGAGCGGCCATTCTAGCCGCTCAAGGGGGCGGCCGGCAAGATACGGGTGTTACGGTTGCTTAACGGCCCTTGAGCGGATGCGCCGTCTGGTGCCAGGCCCAGGCGGTGCGGATCACGGTCGACAGGTCGGAATGACGCGGCACGAAGTCCAGCACCTTTCGCGCGGCCGAGGGGTCGGCGACGAGATAGGTGGGATCGCCGGCGCGGCGTGGCTTGACGGTGTGCGGCACCTCGCGCCCGGTCTCCTGCTTGATGGCAGTGAGGATCTCGCGCACCGAGAAGCCCGAGCCGGTGCCGAGATTGAAGCTGCCGCCGGCATGTCCGGTTTCCAGCAGCTTCAACGCCGCAACATGCGCGGCAGCGAGATCGCTGACGTGGATGTAGTCGCGGATCGCGGTGCCGTCGGGCGTATCGTAGTCGTCGCCGAACACGGCGAAGTCGACATGCCCCTGCAACGCCATCATTGCGCGCGGGATGAGATGCGTCTCATTGTCACGCAGTTCGCCGATGCCGCCGGCCGGATCGGCGCCGCTGGCGTTGAAATAGCGCAGGCAGAACGCGCCGAAGCCGTAAGCGGCGCGGTAGTCGGCGAGCATGCGCTCGATCATCCACTTCGATGCGCCGTAGGGATTGATCGGCGCACAGGGAAAGTCCTCCGGCAATTCCTTGGAATCGGCGTTGCCATAGACCGCGCCGGTCGAGGAGAACACGATGCGGTGGCAGCCGGCGTTGCGCATCGCCTGGAGCAGCGACAACGTGCCCTGGACGTTGTTGATGTAGTATTTCTGCGGGTCGGTCATGGACTCGCCGACCAGGCTCGCCGCCGCGAAATGCATCACCGCCGTGACCTTGTGGTCGGCGAAGGCGCGCGCCAGCGTCGCGCCATCGAGCAGATCGCCGGTCACCAGATCTCCAGCCACGAAGCTGCGATGACCTGTGGTGAGATTATCATACACGACGGGCCGATAGCCGGCAGCGGCAAGGGCGCGGCAGGCATGTGAGCCAATATAGCCCGCGCCTCCTGTGACGAGGATCGTCGGCCGGTCACTCATGGCGTGCTACCTTCTCAGCGATTGAAGGGCCGGTTGCGGCTGAAGAGAAGATAGATCGCGCGGGGGTTGGTGGTCAAATAGCGCCAGAACAGGCGGCGCGGCTCGAGCCAGGTTCGCCAGGCCCATTCGAGCCCGATCCGCTGCATCCATTGCGGCGCACGCGAGCGGCTGCCCGACAGGAAATTGAACAGGCCGCCCGACGTCTTGATGACGCCGACATTGGTCATCAGCGGCATGTATTCCTCGACGAAGGCCTGTTCGGAAGGGACGCCGAGCGCGACCCACAGGCAATCCGGTGCGAGCGCGTTGATCTCCTCGACCTTGGCCCGCAACGCGTCGCCGCGGAGATAGCCGTGGCTGTGCCCGACGATCTTCAGCTTCGGATACATGTTCTGGACCCGCCGGACCGCCGCGGCGTTTTCCTCTTCGCTGGCGCCGAGCATGTAGAAGCTGCGGCCGGCGACTTCCGCCTTGCGTGCGACGACATGGAACAGGTCCGTGGTGGCAACGCGCTCCGGCAACGGAAACCAGGACTGCAGCCGCGAGGCCGCCACCAGCGGCTGGCCGTCGGCATTGATCAGGTCGGCGGCGCGGAACAGGCGTTCGGTCTGCGGCTCGGTCGAGCAGCGCGCCAGCACCTCGCCATTGGCCGACGTCAGATACAGCGGACGGCCGATGCGATGGCGCGGATCGGTCGCCTCGATCATGAAATCTGCGGTGGCTTCCAGGTCGAGTGCGGCCATGCGAAGGCCGCCGACGGTGATCCGTGGCACCTCTGCAGTCGCAGCCCTGCCGTCCAGATTGATGCGGCGCTCAAGCATATTGTTTGCCTCGCTGGCGCGTTTCGGTTGCGGGAGCGAGCTCGTCGAGCACCACGCCGACGAGCTTGCGCTGGGCGCCGCCGAGTGCGGCCAGAATCTCTTCCATGCTGTCATTGATGTCGAGGCTGGTCGGCAGCACCGCCACCAGCGCGTCCGCGTCGTCGAGCAGCTTGCGACCTGCGGCCGAGAGCGGCATCGCGGGGCCGTCGAGGATGACGAGGTCATAGCCGCCGGCCGAACGCGCCTGTGCGATTGCCTTGCGGATGGCCTCAGTGGCCTTGCCGGCATCGCTCTCGGTCGCCGGCAGCACCGAAATGCCGTTGACGGTCTTGACCTCGCGCGCGGCTTTGCTGCCGATCGAGAGCCAGCCAAGCTTGCCCGGCTCACTCTTGCCGGGACGATCGATCCTGCGCGAGAGCGTGTGCGCCTGATGGTCGGCATCGATCATCAGCACGCGGCTGCCGTCGCGCGCGGCTGCGAGCGCGAAATTCAGTGCGGTCACGCTGCAGCCCGTGGTGGCGCCGGCGCCGACCAGCGCCATCACCGGCATGGACTTGCCGCCGGAACGACGAGCCATCGCCGCCCGCATGTCGCGCAAGGCGTTGAGCAGCGTCGTCAGCGGAAATCCGGGTCGCAGCGTCGGCCAGCCGACGCGGGTCAGATCGACGCCGTTGCCGGTGGCGAGAATGGCGCCGAGCGTGCGGATCACATCGGCTTCCTGCAGGCGGGCGATCAGCGGTTTCTCGACCAGCGCAAGCGCGGGTGGGGGCGTTGCGGCTTCCACGGGGGGCCTCGGAACGTCCGGCGCAGGCGTGCGTCCGCGGCGGGTCGGTTGCGGAGCGCTCGCGCCGTCGAACAGGTACTCGGCCGCGACGAACCAGGAGGCGGCGGCAAGCGCGCCGAACATGAAGCCGATCATCGCGAACAGGCTCATCGCCGGCGGGAACGAGCGCCGCTGCGGCACCGTGGCCTCGCCGATGACGCGGGCAGCCGACGTGTTCAGGGTCTCCTGCTCCTCGGTCTCGCGCGAGCGCTTCAGGAAGGATTGATAGACCTCGCGGCTGGCTTCAGCCTCGCGCTCGAGCTCGCGCAGGCGCACGGCGGCCTGGCTGAGCTGCACGCTCTGCCGCTTCTGCACTTCCAGCGCCCGGTTGAGCGACGCCTCGTAGTCGCGGGCGCGGGTCAGATCGTTCTTGGCGGACAGTGCGAAGCGCTCGATCTCCTCGCTGATGGTGCGCTTGAGATCCTCGACCTGCTTTTCGGTCTGACGCAGGGCCGGGTGGCGCGGGCCGAGCTCGGCGGTCTGCTCCGCGTATTTCTTGCGGGCGTCGGCATATTGCGCGCGCAGGTTTGCGATGGTTGGCGATTGCAGCGCTTCCGGAATTGCACCTGCATCCGCAGCGGTCCGCTTGTTGGCCTCGATCTGGTCCAGCCGCGCCTGAGCGTCCATCGTCGCTGCGCGGGCCGCGGACAGCCGCTGGTTGCTGGAGGAGAGCTGCTGATCGGAGATCAGCGAGTCCTGGGTGCCGACGAAATTGTTCTGCGCCTTGTAGGTGGCAAGTGCGGTCTCGGCGTTGCGCAGCCGCTCGCGCAGCTCCTTCAGCCGGCCGGACAATTCGCTGGTGGCGCGCCGTGCGGCCAGCGCCTGCGAATTGCGCGAGTCCGTCAGAAAGGTATTGGTCAGCGCGTTGGCGAGCATCGCTGCCTTCGCCGGATCGGTCGACCAGACCTCGATGTCGACGATGAAGCTCTTCTCGGTCTTTCGGATCGTGATGTGCTTGTTCAGCGCCTCGAGCGCCGCGAGCTGCACGTCCTTGATGTCGGCGGCGGAGGGCGCGCGGGGCTGGAGGCCGATCAGGCCCAGCAGCGACGTCATCACGCCCCTGCCGTCACTGCCGCCGAACTCGGGATCCTTGTCGAGATCGGCTTGCTGGATCAGCTGCAGCAGCACGCTGTTGGAGGTGATCAGGCGTGCCTGGCTCTCCACCACCATGGACATCCCGGAGACGTCCTGCGCGCGCGGCGTGAGCTCGCGATCGACGAGCTGAAGCTCGCGCGGGTCGACATAAAGCTGGGCGGTCGCTGTGTAGCGGGGTGTCAGGCTCTTGCCGACGGTGACGGCGAGGCACGCGCCGATCAGCGCGGCGGAGGCGATCGCAATCTTGCGCCGCCATAGCAGGCTGACGAGCTCCAGCACCTTGAAGCTGGCCTCGGGTGTCCGTTGCGAGGCCTCCGATCTCGCTGGATCTCCGGCCCGGTCTATCGGCTGGTTATAGTCAAGCATAGTCCCCAGCTTTCATTCCAAAGACCGCGGGCTGAGGGGTTACTCTTCGCTTTACGCCCCGCACCGGGGATATAGGTGCGCAATCAACGCAACAGGGAAAATTAACCATACTCATTGAGGGACTATTCACCGAAATGGCAAACAAAGCGTTTAAGCGCAGGCCGCCATTTGCCGCGTCGTTGTGCCGCTTTGGTGTCATCACGATCCTCAGTGCTTAACGGTCCGTTACCATGCGTGCCGGCGCTGCGCGGGTCCGGCGTTCGTGCCTGCCTATTCGTCGTCGCGGAACGTCTTGACGACAGCCGCCGGATTCCCTGCGACGACCACGCGCGGGGCGACGTCCTCACGCACCACCGTTCCGGCGCCCACGACTGAGTGGTCGCCGATCGTCACTCCCTTGAGCACGATCGCGCGCGCGCCCACCCACACGTTGTCCCCGATGTGTACCGGTGCGACGGCCCGAGCAACTGCAGGCTCGTGCCGTAGCCGCGGGGGAAGGTTGTGAAAGTCCGTGTCGACGATGTCGCAGTCGCTGATCAAGCAGGACGACCCGATGTCGACCTTCTGCTCGCACCCGATCCAGCAGCCGTTGAGCAAGGTGTCATTGCCGACCGTCACCTGGCCGCGCCCGGTGATGAGCACGCGCTTGCCGATCCGGCAGTTCGCGCCGATCGACACTCGGACCCCGCGACCGAGCACCAGCCGACCCTTGAACATGATCCCGGGTCCGAGCTGGAGCCGGCGCCCGTACCGCACCGTCAGCCAGGCGCGCTGACAGGCGAAGAACAGGAGCGCGCCGGCCCGCAGCACCGGGTTCTCGATCTTGGGCACCACGTTCGTTCCTGACCCTCGCTATGACCGCGCTTGTTCGATTCAAATTTACAGGAAAAATCTCTCATGCCCGAAGAGCAAATCCGATGCCGCGGGCCTTCACCGACCGCGGTGCTTACGGCCGGGTTAATTCGAACACGCGTTAACTACGGCATTGCCCATGTTGTGCCGTCGGAGGGTGATGGACTGCAAATTGCAGGACCACGCGTGCAGGAATTTGCAGGGAAAACACGCGAAAGGGGTCAAGCGGGTGATAGGGCGCGTCATAGCGAGGACATCAGCGTCGCGGTGCAGTTCGCGCGCCGAAGCAGGCCGTTCATTTTGGGACGGATCTGTCCCGCGCGGACGTGTCGCCCCGGGACAATGGACGCAAGGCTTTTTCAATATGTCTCAGCCATCTAGTAGCGCGCGATGACGCTGATCCCGACCGACTTGTCCGCCAGCCGGATCTTGGATGCCGTGCGCGATCCCAACCGGGAGATCGCGGCGAGCTCGCGCGTCATTGATCTCTCGGTCGGCATCGTCGTCTGCATTCCCTGCTTCCGCCGCCCCGACCATCTGCGGTTGACACTGGATTCGCTGGTCAGCCAGCGCACCCCGCGCTCCTTTGCGGTGGTCATGGTCGAGAACGATGCGGCCGGGCGCGCGAGTGCGCCGGTCGCTGCGGAATATCTCGCGTCCGGCAAATTTCAGGGCATCTGTCTGATCGAGAAGCGGCAGGGCAATTGTCAGGCGATCAACGCCGCGTTCGAGACGGCGCAGGCGGTGTTTCCCGCGGCGACCCGCTTCCTGATGATCGACGACGACGAGATCGCTTCGCCCGATTGGCTCGAACTGATGGTTCGCACAGCGGAGGCGACCGGTGCCGACATCGTCGGCGGGCCGGTGCTGCCGGTGTTCGACGACGACAGCAAGCCCTGGCTCGCGCGTCATCCCGTCTTCTGTCCCGCCTACGACTACACCGGTGCCGTGCCGCTAATCTATGGCTGCGGCAATTGCCTGATCACGCGCGCCACGTTCGATCGGCTCGGCAGTCCGGCCTTCGATCCGCGCTTCAATTTTCTTGGCGGCGGTGATTGCGATTTCTTCAACCGCGGTCGCGACGCCGGCCTGAGTTTCCACTGGACGGCGGAAGCCGTCATCACCGAGACCGTGCCGCAAAGCCGCAGCAATCCCGCCTGGATCGCAAAGCGCAGCCTGCGCATCGGCGTGATCAACTACAGTGTGCAGGTCAAGGCTGCGGGAAACGCGGCGGCGCGGATGAGCCTGTTTGCACAAGCATTGGGACGGTTGCCGTTGTCGCTGCTGCGCTCGGCTCGCCTGCTGACGTCATCGAAGGCGGTCGTCGCGATGCACCCCGTGCTGATGGCCGTCGGATCGATGCTGGCGGCGTTCGGTTACGATCCGAAGCCCTATGAGGCCTCGAAGATCGTTTCCTGACGCGTCAAAAGCTAGATTCCAAAATAGGACAAAGCGATCTTGGCTGCAGCTCGCGGCATCGCCTTGGGCGAGCGCCGGCCGACCATGCCGAGATAATCGAGCGCCTGGCGATATCTCCCGAAGCGGACGGCCTGGGTCGCCGCATAAGTCACCAGATGAATTTCGGCGGCCTGCTGCAGCCGGGGCGCCGCGCCGGCCGGCAGCTTGCCGAGGATTAATTCATCGTCGAACACCCGCGCGACCGCCGGGAAGAAATCCTGCGGCGTCCGCACCGCGGCGTTCATCGTACTGGCCGTGTGCAGGCGGTAGTCGAGCAGAAGCTTTGGTACATAAGCGAACTCGCCGAGCGCGGCGAGACGGCACCAGCAATGCCAGTCCTCGCAATAGCGCAGCGAGATGTCGAAGCCGCCGGTGGCGCGGAAGGCATCACTGCGGATCAACATGATGCCGCCATTGACGATGAAATTGCCGGCGGCGAGCCGCTCCAGCACGTTGCCGGAGGGCTTTTGGCGACCCTTCAGCAGGCCGCGGCGGCCGATCGGCCGTCCCGCGCTGTCGATCGTGTTGTAGTCGCCATAGACCAGCACCGCGCGCGGCGCAGTCGTCGCCGCCGTCAGCAGCGTCGTCACCGCATCGGGGCGCAGGCGATCATCGGCATCGAGGAACATCAGCCAGTCGCCGCGCGCGCCTCGTGCGCCGAGGTTGCGCGCAGCCGACACGCCGCTGGCGTCGTTCTTGATCAGGCGCAGCCGCGGATCGCGAATGGCCTGGACGATCGCCACAGTGTCATCGGTCGAGCCGTCATCGACGACGATCACCTCGGCGACGTCGGCTTGCGCCAGCGCGCTTGCGATGGTTTCGCCGATATAGGCCGCGGCATTCTTCGCGGGGATCACGACCGAAACCACAGGCGTCGGCGCACGCGCGCCCGTTGTCGCGGGCGCGGCGGTGGGCGCATCGAGCGTGGCGTCGGCGAGGGTCAAGTGAGGCTCGTCGTGTTTAACGATTCTTTAACCAGGCCGCTTCGTGCGGCCGTCGCGGATCATACTCACATAACGATCAAAGCGTTGTTGCGAAGGCCGTCTCGTCGTCGGTTTCGTAGATTAGCGTTAAACCTGTGGCGTTAAGTCTGTCACTGCTTTCGAGAGATGCGACGGCCGGTCTCATGCGAGAATGCAGGCCTGATTGCCCCGGATGGACCCTGTGCCCGCAAAGACATTCGACTACGATCCCGACGACATGATCCTCAACCTGTTCTACGAGGACAAGGACGATCGCTGGTTTCCCGGCGACCGTCATCTGCGTCGCATGGCGCGCAAGATGCTGTTCGGCGAGCCGCGGATGAGCGGGCAGCTGCGCGTGTTCCTCAATCTCTGTGCAGGGCTCGACCGGCTCGGCATCCGCTATCGCGTCAACGACTACGGCTACATCGCGCAGCATCCCGAGGAAGTCGCCTGCATCATCGGCCGCGCCTTCCTGCTCGACAAGTTCGCATGGAAGAATCCGATCCTGCTTGGCGTTTGTGCCTATAATCATCCGTTGGACGATCCCGACCTGTTCAAGCGGCTTCCGGTCAAGAAATTCCTGGTGCCCGGCGACTGGTATGCCGACATGTACCGGCCCCATTGGCCTGAGACCGAAGCCTGGCCCGTCGGCATCGATACCGAACTCTGGACGCCATCGCGCCCGCGCGAAAAGACCGTCGATATCCTGCTCTACGACAAGGTCAGCCTGAACCGCGAGCGCTACGTGCCGGAGCTGGTCGAGCCGGTCCGCGCCCGGCTCAGGAGTGAAGGCCGAACGTTCACCGAGCTGCGCTACGGCAGCTACAAGGAGGAAGATTATCAGGCCGCGCTGGCGCGTTCGCGCGCGATGATCTTCCTGTGCCAGAACGAGAGCCAAGGCATCGCCTATCAGCAGGCGCTGTCCTGCGGCGTGCCGGTGTTCGCCTGGGATCCCGGCGGTCCATGGCGGGATCCCGACTATTATCCGCACCGGGTCCAGTTCGGACCGGTGTCGTCGGTGCCCTATTGGGACGATCGCTGCGGGCTCAAATTCGCCGACCGCGCCGACTTCGAGCACAGCTGGACCGATTTCTGGGCCGGCTGCACCGCGGGCAAGTTCGATCCGCGCGGCTACATCATGGACAACCTGACCCTGGAGCAGCGCGCGCTGCAATATTACGAGATCGCGCGCAGCGTCGCACAGCAGAGCCGGGTTCCTGCAGCTGCCGATGTGCTGGTTGACGGATGGTTAACGGGGATGGGCTAGACCTCCGAGGTCCCCCATCGTCCCGTCAGGCCTTGAGGCATGGATCGCAGCACCGCAGACATGACTGACGTCGAGGCCCGCTCGCTCGGCCACGCGCTGCACGGCGTGCTGGCGAGGCTCGACGTCGTTACCGTGGCGCGCTGTCTTGTCGCCGTCGCGGCCCTGCTGCTGGTTCTGATCACGCTCGATCCGTTTCAGGACTTGAGCAACCCCGACATTGCCACCGTCGTCGGCGGACGATTGGCGACGACCTACATCTCGTTCGGATTGCTGGCCGCGGTCGCGGTGCTGCTCACCATCACCACCGATGCGCCCGCGCTTCGAAGCCTGGTCACGCCGCTGCATCTCTGCCTGATCGGCTGGATGCTGATTAATCTCGCATTCTCCGGGAGCCGCGACGTCTCGATCCAGCGCTTCGTGCTTGCGGCCAGCGCGACCACGCTTGCGGTCCTGCTACCGCTGCTGCCGCCGACACCGCGGAGCTTCAATCTGTGCCTCGGCGGCGCCGCGCTGGTGTTGCTGGTGGTGTGCTATCTCGGAATCTTCTTTGCCCCGCAATATGCGATCCACAGCGCGCTCGACATCACCGAGCCGCAGCTTGCCGGCGACTGGCGTGGCAGCTTCGACCACAAGAACATCGCCTCGCCGGTGATGAGCATCCTGGTCTATGTCGGTATTTACCTGTCAGCCGTGGGCTCCTTCGTGATGGGGCCGGCAATCGCATTGCTGGCCGGCATCTTCCTGATCTTCACCGGCGGCAAGACCTCGTCGGTGCTGTGCCTTGCGATCTATGCCCTGGCGTCGCTGGTCTACGCCACGCGCAGCCTGTGGCTGAAGCGGGTCATCTGCTTCGCGCCGCTGATCGTGATGAACCTGCTGACGGTCGGCAGCGTCATGAGCCCGGTACTCGGCAGCATCACGCGGGCGCTTCCGGTCGATCCCACCTTCACCGGTCGTGCCGAGGTCTGGGAGTTTGCGCTCACGGCCGTCGCGGAAAAGCCGATCACCGGTCATGGCTATGCGGCGTTCTGGGACGGCGCGGCGGAGGGGAAGACCACCCAGGGCTCGGAATGGGCCGTGGCCGCAGCGCACAGCCACAACAGCTATCTCGATCTCGCAGTCACCATCGGCCTGCCGGGCCTGCTGCTGGTCATCCTCATTTTCGTCTGGACGCCGTTGCGCAATTTCCAGCAGGTCCAGGCCCACAACCGTAGCAACGCGCTGGGCAAGCTGTTCCTGACGATCTGGCTGTTCGGCCTGTATTTCGGGACGACCGAGACCTTCCTGCTCGAGCGGCAGAACCCGGTGTGGTTCATGTTCGCGCTTGCGGTCGCCGGATTGCATTTCCTCGCAAGGTTCCAATGCGTCGCGCAAATGGAACCCGCGCGCTGACAACTTGTCGCAGCGCGCGTTTCATATCGGGACACGAGGACATTGGGTCAGCCGCGACGGTATCCGCTTAACGATAAGCAGCGACGTAACTTGTGGTGTGCGACAAAACATAATCTATCTGGACACGTATTGTAACTGTATGCCCCGCACATGGCGTTTCTCAGCGTCGAACAACTAGACGGTCGGGTGTCCAGCACGTCGGGAATCTCGGTTGATTTCCTGCGTGACTGGCGAGCGGCCGCATTGCGCCTGAATGTGGGTCATCGCACGGCATTCCAGCATGGTTACTGGTTGGGTGCCTGGTACAATGCCTTTCATGGCGTAGCGCCCTTGATCGCCGTTATCACCGATACGGCGACCGGCAAGGACATCGCGATGGTGCCGATGTTCAGCCACGCACGACGCGGCATCCGCGTCGTCGAATTTGCCGATCTCGGCGTCTCCGACAACAACGCGCCGATCCTGGCTTGCGATGCAACCTTCGATGCCGCCGGCGCGCAGGCCATCGGCGCGGCGTTGGTGAATGCTTTGCGCGCCTTGCCTGATGGCCTGGACCTGCTGCGCCTGAAGAAGTTGCCGACCTATGTCGGCGCCAAGCCGAACCCGCTGGTGTCGCTCGGCCGGCTCGGCTCCTGTTCGCTCAACGCGAACCTCGTGCTGACCGGCGACGACTATGCGGACTATCAGGCCTCGATCAGGCGCATGCAGATGCCGCGCTGCTGGCGCGTGTTCAGCCGCCATGCCGGCGCGCGGTTCGAGATCGCGACCGATGCTGCGCGGGCGCATGAGCTTCTCGACGTGTTGGACGCCCAGCAGCAGGAGCGCATGCGGAAGCTCGGCTCGCGGTTCGTCCTCAACGACGAAGCGCATGCCGCCTTCTATCGCGAGGTGGCGCGGCAGGGGGTTGCGGAAGGCTATGCGGTGATCTCGGCGCTCGTCTGCGACGAGGGGATCGTCGCGACCACGCTCGGCGTCAGATACGGCGCGACCTATTATCTGCTGCGCATCGGCCATGCCGGCAAGAAATGGGCGAATTGCTCGCCCGGGCTTCTCGTCACCGAGCGCACCATGGCGGCCCTGCATGCGCAGGGCGCGCGCCGGTTCGATCTCAGCATCGGCAATCACGACTACAAGCGCCGCTTCGGCGCCGAACAGGTCGCCCTGACCGATGTCACCGTCGCGCTGTCCTGGCGTGGGCTGCCTTATGTGCTTCGCGATCATACGGCTCAGGGCCTGCGCCGCCATCCGAAGCTTGCGGCCCTTGCGGCGCGGGCGCTTGGCAAAGGTCCGCGCTAGGCGGCGCACCCTCGCGGGTTGCAGGGTCACTCGAATATCGCAATCGTTGTGCTATCGTCCTCGCCGCAACCCGGAGGCGACATGGACGATCGTTCGGCCAAATATCGCGCATTCTATGCGCAGTTGATCTGCGCTGCGGCCAAGGCAACAGACCCTCGTCTCGAGCAGGCGTTTCGCACCGTGAGGCGCGAACCCTTCGCCGGCCCCGGCCCGTGGTCGATTTCGTTCGGCGGCCATCCCTATGTCGTGACGCCCGATGACGATCCAGCCTTTCTCTATCAAAACGCGCTGCTGGCACTCGATCCCGCGCGCGGTGTCAACATCGGCATGCCGGGCGCACACGCTTACTGGCTCAGTGGCACCGGCGTCAGGGAAGGCGAGACCGTGCTGCAGATCGGCGCGGGCACCGGTTACTACACCGCCATTCTCGCCGAGCTCGTCGGCCGCAATGGCCGCGTCTATGCCTATGAGATCGACGAACGCCTGGCGGCGCTTGCGCGCGAGAACCTGAAGGACATCGCCACGGTCGAATTGCGCGAGCGCTCGGGCATCGCGTCCGATCTGCCCGACGTCGACGTGATTTATGTCTGCGCGGGCGCGGCGCAGCCGGCCACGGAATGGCTCGCGGCGTTGCGTCCCGGAGGCCGGCTGGTGTTTCCGCTGGCGCCGGAGGGCATGCTCGGCGGCATGTTGATGATCACGCGCCCGGAGCAGGGGGGCGCGTGGCCCGCCAAGTTCCTGAGCCGGGCGCAGTTCATCGGCTGCGCCGGACTTCAGGATGCGGATGCCGGCAAGCGATTGGCCGCGGCGTTCGCCAGAGGATGGGAGAGCGTGCAGTCGTTCCGGCGAGCGGATACGCCCGACGAGACCTGCTGGTTTGCGGGCGACGGCTGGTGGCTCTCGACGGCACTCGCTGCTGCGCCAACCGTCAGCATCCCGGCGCACGGCGACATCACGCAGGCGTGACGGTCACGATCCCTTGCACTCGGCGCAGTGAAACCGGCCGCGCGAGGCGCGGAACAGGCTGCGGCAATACCAGCGGCGCGCAAACGCCTGGGCCGGCCTGCGGATCATCTGTGCAATCAAGAGAAGTTCGAAAGCCATTCGTCTCAGAAGTCCTGCGTGTCGTAAGCATCGTCTCTGCAAACATAGATGGGGCGGCATTCCCCCATGAGAATGCCGCCCCAAACGCATCAGCCATGCAGCCGTTGTGAACCCCAGGCTTAACCGTGCAGCTTCTTGGCGGTCTCCGCGATCTGGCGTCCCTGATAACGCGCGCCGGCCAGCTCATTGGCGCTGGGCTGGCGGCTGCCGTCGCCGCCGGTGATCGTGGTGGCACCATAGGGCGCGCCGCCGGTGACCTCATCGAGCTTCATCTGGCCGGCGAAGCCGTAGTTCAGTCCGACCACCGTCATGCCGAAATGCAGGAGGTTGGTGATGATCGAGAACAGCGTGGTCTCCTGGCCGCCATGCTGGGTCGCGGTCGCGGTGAAGGCCCCGCCGACCTTGCCGTGCAACGCGCCCTTGGCCCAGAGCCCGCCAGCCTGGTCGAGGAAGTTCGCCATCTGCGAGGCCATGCGGCCGAAGCGGGTGCCGGTGCCGACGATGATCGCGTCGTAATTGGCGAGGTCTTCAATCTTGGCGATCGGTGCGGCCTGATCGACCTTGTAATACGAAGCCTTCGCGACCTCGGCCGGCACCAGCTCGGGCACGCGCTTGATGTCGACGGTGGCGCCGGCTTCGCGCGCGCCTTCGGCAACGGCATTCGCCATCGTTTCGATGTGGCCGTAGGCGGAATAATACAGGACGAGAACTTTGGTCATGGTGGTCTCCGTTGAATTGGGTGAGATGATTGATTGCTTGAAGGGTTACGCGGCGTCGACGAGCACGAGCTCGGAGTCTTCGAGCGCGGTGATCTTCAGCCTGGCCTCGTCGCGGATCGCGGCGCCGTCGCGGGCGTTGACGCGCACACCGTTGATCTCGACCGCGCCGGCCGCCGGCACCAGATAGAGGTGACGTGACCTCGCGGGTTCGTACTCCGCGCTCTCGCCGGCCTTCAGCGTGGTGGCGAGCACCCGCGCATCGGCGCGGATCGGTAGCGCGTCGGTGTCGCCTTCGATCCCGCTCGCAATGGTGACGAGCTTGCCGGAGCGATCCGACTTCGGAAATGGCTTTGAGCCCCAGGTCGGCTGACCGCCGCGCGCGGTCGGCTCGATCCAGATCTGGAAGATGCGGGTCTGCGTCGGCTCCAGATTGTACTCGGAGTGGCGGATGCCGCTGCCGGCGCTCATCACCTGCACGTCGCCCGCCTCGGTGCGGCCCTCGTTGCCGAGGCTGTCCTGATGGGTGATCGCGCCTTCGCGCACATAGGTGATGATTTCCATGTTGGCGTGGGGATGGGCGGGGAAGCCGGCGTTCGGCGCGATCTCGTCATCGTTCCACACCCGCAGAGCACCGTGACCCATATTGTTCGGGTCGTAATGGCTTGCGAACGAGAAATGATGCTTTGCTTTCAGCCAGCCGTGATCGGCGCCGCCGAGTTTGTTGAAAGGTCTGAGTTCGATCATTTGCGTAGTCCTTGTGTGAGTGGGTTCGCGCCTTGATCAGGCGCCGAACCCGCCGTCGACGTTGAGCACGGTGCCGGTGACGAACGAGGCTTCGGGGCTGGCGAGGAAGACCACGCCGGCAGCGACTTCCTCGGGGCGGCCGAAGCGCTGCAGCGCGTGCTGCTTGCGCTGGGTCTCGGCGAACTCGCCGCCGTCCTTCGGATTCATGTCGGTGTCGATCGAGCCGGGCTGCACCACGTTGACGGTGATGCCGCGCGGGCCGAGGTCGCGTGCCGCGCCCTTGGTGTAACCGACCACCGCCGACTTGGTGGCGACGTAGTCGGCAAGGCCCGGGAACGAGGCGCGGTCGGCGAGCATCGAGCCGACGGTGACGATGCGGCCGCCTTCGCCCATCAATTGCGAGGCGGCGCGGATCGCCGCGATCACGCCATGGACGTTGACCTGGTCCTGTCGCTCCAGCGCGGTCGTGTCGGCATTGGCGTCGTCGATCGCACCACCATTGGCGACGCCGGCGTTGTTGACGAGGATGTCGAGATGGCCGAATTCCCTGGCGACGTCGTTGACGAGCTTCGTCACGTCCTTGGCGGAGGCCTGATCCGCCCTGAAAGCGCGGGCCTTGACGCCCTTGGCCTTCAATTCGGTGACGACGGCCTCGGCCTTTTCGGGTGAGGCGACGTAGCTGATCGCAACGTCCGCGCCTTCATCGGCGAGAGCGCGGGCCGAGGCCGCGCCGATGCCGCGCGAACCGCCGGTGACGAGGGCAACCTTGCCTGAGAGCTTCTTGGTCATTGGATTTCTCCATTCCTGAATTTCTGATGACCCTTGGATAAGCCTCCGCCTGTGGTATAGAAATAGAAACTGTTGAAACGCATTGTTTCCTTAAATATCCCGATTGGACCGCTGCCATGGCAAAACTTCCTGATTTCGAGGCGCTCGCGATTTTCGCAAAAGTCGTGGAATTACGGTCGTTTGCGGGGGCCGCGAGCGAGTTGGCGATGTCCAAGGCGACGGTGTCGAAGGCGGTCACGCGGCTGGAAGAACGGCTCGGCGCCCGCCTGTTCAACCGCACGTCGCGCCGGCTGGCGCTGACCGATGCCGGGCACAAGCTCGCCGACCGCGCGACGCGCCTGCTCGCCGATGGCGAGGCGGCCGAGAACGAGGCGCTGGCGCAATCGGTGGCGCCGCGCGGCCTGGTGCGGCTCGCGGTGCCCATGACGTTCGGCATCAAGGCGGTGGCGCCGCTGCTGCCGGAGTTCTTCGCGGCCTATCCGGAAGTCTCCGTCGATCTGCATCTGAGCGATGCGACCGTCGATCTCATCGGCGAAGGCTTTGACATGGCGGTGCGGATCGCGCGGCTGCCGGATTCGTCACTGATCGCGCGCCGGCTCTTCACCATGCCGCGCTTCACGGTCGCTGCGCCGTCTTATCTGAAGAAGCATGGCCGGCCGACGCATCCGATGCATCTCGCCGAACACAAATGCTTCGCTTACGCCTATCTCTCGACGCCGAACGTCTGGCACTACACCAACTCCGCCGGCGAGCAGGCCAGCGTCCGCCCCGGCGGCCTGCTTCGCGTCAACAACGGCGAAGCCGTGATGCCGTCGCTGATCGCCGGCCTCGGCATCGCCGAGCTGCCCGAGTTCATCGTCGGCGAGGCGATTTCGTCCGGTGAGGTCGAAGTGATCCTGAAGGACTGGAAGCAGGCCGAAGGCGCCGTGCACCTCGTGACCCCACCCGGCGGCCCGCGCCCCGCACGCGTCGAAGCGCTCGGCGATTTCCTCGCAGCGAAGCTGCCGGGCACCTGCAAGCGGAAGCCAAAGAAAGGTGGGAAGGCGGGATAGATCGCGTGGGCACGGCGCTTTGCGCCTTTGCCCACCACCTCTCGCTACGTCACCTTGACCCCATCGATCGCGACGATGCGCAAGTTCGGCTTCAGCGTCTGCTCCAACTGCGAGCTCAATTCATGAACACGCGGGTCGGTCGAGCGTGCGGCGCACACCGCGTATTGATGGACCGATTGCAGCAGGGCGCGGCGCGCTTCCGGCGTTCGCGTTACTTCGGGCTTTGAAAGCCGCAGGACGATCGCCGCCAGGTTCACCAGCATCTCGTCCAGCGCCAAGTCGATGGTCGCGAGCTTTCCCATGACACACTCCCTCGGCATCCTCCCCGGCAAGACCCTCTGAAGGCAACGGAGGGTGGAGGGATGCGTTCCGGAACGGGGCGAACATGGCTAACGCTTCGTAAACGGCTTGTTCTTGCCGGTCGCCACGCTAGGCTGGCGCCGAAACAAGAAAATAAGGGGAGGGGGCTGCCATGGACCGACGTGACGTCTTGCGCGCCGTTGCGGCATTGCCGTTGATGCGGGCCGCGTTACCGGAACGGGCCTTCGCGCAAGCCTATCCGGTGCGCAACATCACCATGATCGTGCCGTTCCCGGCCGGCGGCCAGGCCGATCTGGCGGCGCGTCCCGTCGCGCAGGCGCTGGAGCGCATTCTCGGCAAGTCCGTCATCGTCGACAACCGCGCCGGCGGCGCCGGCGGATCGGTCGGCAATGCCGCGGCCGCGCGCGCCGAGCCCGACGGCTACACGCTGCTGATGACGCTGTCCTCGCTCGCGGTGTTGCCCGAGGCTGACCGGCTGTTCGATCGCCCCGTCGCCTATGAAGTGTCGCAGTTCATGCCGATCGCGCGCGTGTTGGCCGATCCCACGCTGCTTGCGGTGCCGAGTTCGGCGCCATGGAAGACGGCGCAAGAATTCGTCGAGGATGCGAAGAAGCGCCCGGGCCAGATCACCTATGGTTCATCCGGGCCTTACGGCACGCTGCATGTGGCCATGGAGATGTTTGCGAGCAGCGCCGACATCAAGCTGCTGCACGTGCCGTTCCGCGGCGCAGGGCCGGCGTTGACCGCGCTGCTCAGCGGCACCGTGCAGGCCATCGCCGCCGCGCCCGGCACGCTGAAGCCGCAGGTCGACGACGGCAAGCTGCGGGTGCTCGGCAATTGCGGCGCGCAGCGCGTCGCGAGCTTCCCCGACGTGCCGACCTTCCAGGAGCTCGGCTACAAGGATGTCGAGATGTACATCTGGGCCGGACTGTTCGCGCAGAGCTCTCTTCCGGCGCCGATCGCGAGCCGCCTGCGCGAGGCGATGGCGCAGGTGATGACGAGCCCGGACGTGCTCAGGACATTCGATGCCTCGGGCAGCCTCGTCGCCTATCAGGATGCGCCGGCATTCTCCGACTTCGTGGCGACCGACAGCGCGCGGCTGATTGCGGCGGTCAAGAAGATCGGCAAGGTCGAGTAGGTTCCCACCGCGCTTTCACGTTTTGTTGTTGGTCCAGAACCTGACCGCGTCTCATTGATTGAAGACAAATCGAGAGACCCGAGAAGGAATTGGGACCATGCGAACTAAGCGAATTGCGCTGGGTGCGGCGCTTGTCATCGGCGGCTTGGCTACGCAGGGCGCCGCGTTCGCGCAGGAGCATCGCGGCACCCTGGAACAGCAGATGGCCTGTACGCCCGATGTGTGGCGCCTGTGCAGTGATCAGATTCCCGACGAGAACCGCATTGTGGCTTGCCTGCAAGCGAACACGCCGCAGCTCTCGAGCGCATGCCGTGCGGTGTTCCAGTCCAACAATCAGATGCCGCAGCAGAGCCAGGTTCCGCGCGGTCGAGGCGTGCCGCCGCGCTACAACAATGCGCCGCTTCCGCCACCGCAGGCGCAGCCGCGGCCTTATGACGATGACGACGATTAGCGCCGGTGAGGGCACGATCCGGAGTGGCAGCGCCAAACGCGAAGATGCGGTCGCGCCGCCGCGTTCAGCGCTCTTCCTTGCTGTCGGGTCGGTGTCCGAGTGCGGTCCGCATGAGGACGCCGAAGAATATTGCTGCGACTGGCCAATGAAACCAGATCCTGTGCGGGTTGGTGAAAAGATTGATCAAAATCAGAAAGCCCGAGATCGTAAGGGCCGCTGCAACCGGGCGGGGCAGCTTGGCCAGCCAATTCGAGAGGGCACCCATCCATGAAGATGGATCGCGCCTGTCGCCCATCTGCAGGGGACCTGCTTGCTCCCGGCGAGGTGGGCTTTCGTTGACCGCAAAGCTTCCTTGCCCGCCGGTCCGGCCACTCATGGTCACCCGATAGCTGGTCTGGGGCGCAATGTTCTTCATCGGGCGCTGGCCGAGGCAATCGAAGCCGACGGACAGTTTGTTGTGGACCTGATCGTAGACGGAGCTCGAGATCACGACGCCGCCGGGGTCGGCGAGCTCTTGCAGGCGTGATGCGATATTGACGCCGTCACCATAGATATTGGTGCCGTCCACCATGACATCGCCGAGGTTGATGCCAATGCGGAATCGCATCGGGTTCAGTTGGGGCGGGGCCGACTCCTGATTGGAAACTTCCTGCTGGATTTCGATCGCGCATTGCACGGCCTCGACGACGCTGGCGAATTCGGCGATCACGGCATCGCCCCAGGTATTGACGATGCGGCCATCATGCCGCTCGACCAATCGCGCCATAGTAGCGAAGTAGCGGCGGAGCGTCTCCAGCGTTCCGGTCTCGTCGGCTTCCATGAGACGAGAATAGCTGTGCACGTCGGCGCACAGCACGGTGGTCAGTCGTCGTTTCACCTTGTCATCGGTCATGGTCCCTACACTAACCTCCCTGACCGGCAAATGCATCAGCCATCACATCCGGCGCCATCGCGGTTCAGCGACCGGCCGTCCTGCCCCGAAATCGTCATAAGGGTGCAACGAATTGCGGTCAGCCAGGTTGATTGCGGTCGGACGTTGCGGATCGGAGGAATGGCATGTCCATGACCAAAATGCCTGCGACGCTTATCGTAATCAGCGCGATGTTGCTCGGCGCACCAGCAATGGCCGCCCCGGTCACTCCCTTATCCGGAGCCGCCAGGCCGATGGTGCAGGAGAGCGACCTCGCGCAAGCGCGTTTCGGCTGGTGGCACCGGGGCTTCGGCCATTGGCATTTCGGGCATAGCGTACGCTATCGCTGTCGTCCCTATTGTGGCTGGGGCGGCTAGACGCCCGCGTTACGGCCTGTGCTCGCAGACGTCGACCCATTCGGCGTTGACCAACTCGGCTAACCGGTCGGGTGCGATGCGCACGGCGCTGTGGGTTGAGCCCGCGGCCGGCACCACGACGTCGAACGCTTTCAGCGACACGTCGCAATAAACCGGCAGCGGTGCCTTCAGCCCGAACGGGCAGACGCCGCCGACCTCGTGGCCGGTGATCTCGGCGACCTCTTCCAGTCCCAGCATCTTCGGCTTGCCGCCGAATTGCGCCTTGACCTTCTTGTTGTCCATGCGCGAGGTGCCGGCCGCGACGATCAGGATCACGCGCTCGCCGACGCGCAAGGACAGCGTTTTGGCGATCATGCCGGGCTCGACGCCATAGGCTTCGGCAGCCAGCGGCACGGTCGCCGAGCTGATCGGGGATTCCATGACTGTGATGTCGGGGGCTTTCTCGGCGAAGAAGGCGCGAACGGATTCCAGGCTCATTCCAGTCAGCTCATCGAGGACTTGCGGGCGGGCGGCGATAGTCAGACGATCTTTGCCAGCTCCGAGAGCGAATGGACGCGGTGATCCGGCGCAAAGCCGAGCTCGTCCATCTGGGTGCGGATCGCCTTAAACATCGTTAGCGGTGCCACGAGTTCGCTCTCGACGCAAGCCAGCGCCATGGCCTCCGGCGTCACCCGTTCGATCCAGGCAACATTCAGCCCGAACGACTTGGCCCCGGCGACGTCCCAGGGATTGGAGGAGACGAACAGGACCTCGTCCGGTTTCGTGCCGAGCACCTCGCCGATCAGCTCATAGGCCTGCGGGCTCGGCTTGAAGATTGTCTTCGCGTCGACACTGATGGTGGCATCGAGCAGGCGATCGAGCCCGGAATTGCGCACCAGACCATTCAGCATATCCGGGCTGCCATTGGAGAGGATGGCAAGCTTGCGCGGCTTGAGCGCCGCGAGCGCGGTGGTGGCGTCCGGATAGAGATCGAGATGCAGATATTTTTCGACGACGCGCTCGAAGGCCTCGTTCTCATAGGCAAGCCCGAGCACGCGCAGCGTATAGGCCAGCGAGTCGCGCGTGACGGCGGAAAAATCCTGATAGCGCCGCATCAGCGAGCGCAACCAGGTGTATTCGAGCTGCTTGATGCGCCAGACCTGCGTGATGATCTCGCCATAGCCCGGAAACGCGTCCTCGGTGATCTCCGCGACCGACTGGATGTCGTAGAGCGTCCCGTAGGCGTCGAAGACGACGGCTTTGATGCTCATGGGCTGTCCTTCCAAGTAAGGGAGTGCGCGCGATCGTCAGCTTATCAAAGCGTAGCGGAGGTGTACCACTGCAAGCGTGATCGGCGGCTCGTGACCGAAGCGGACTTTCCCGCGATTTGGCTTCCTTCACTTCTTCTTCCTGCGGACGTGCGCCGTGGTGCGAGATGCGCCAGCGAAAGATTTGAACGCCTCGGTCACGGTCCGAACTGTGGGTGCGTCGATCATGCCGCGACGCGCCACCATCCCGATCCTCCGATGGACCGGTGGGACGAACGAAATCGATCTGACATTGTCGGCCGATCCGAAGGAAAACAAGCCGACGGGGATGACTGCGACCCCAAGCTTCAATTTGACCATCCTGACCATCGTCTCGATGCTGTCGAATTCCATAAAGTCGTTCACCGGAATGCGACGCTCGCGCAAGGTTGCATCGATGATCCTGCCAACACCCATCGCTGGGTCGAAGCGAATAAACGGATGAGCCCGCAAGAGATCTGCGATCGAGCCGCGGGCCAGATCCTTATGGATAACGACCTTCAACTCCTCTTCGGAAATCGGTTCGAAAACGATTGCCGGATCGAGCCTTTCCAGTTCCGTGATAATGGCGACGTCCAAAGTATTGCTTTCGACCTTGAATGCAAGCTCGGGCGAAAGTCCGCTCTGCACCTGGATACGCAAGCTCGCGTGGTCGGCCCGCAGTCTGGACAAGGTCTGAGGCAGCAAGTGCGTCGCTACTGAAGGGATCACCCCCAGCCGCACAGATCCAGTCAGGCCGGTCGTCGAGGCCGAAGCGAGCAGCCGAAGCGCATCGTACCGCTCAATGATCTGGCGCGCCTCGTCGACCAGCCTCCAGCCGTTGGCGTTCAGCACGGGAGGACGGCTGGCGCGGTCGAACAGTTTCGCTCTCATCTCGGCTTCGAGAGCCTTCATCTGCATGCTGACTGCGGATTGGGTGATGAACAGGCGCTGCGCGGCGGCGTTGAAGCTGCCTCGGTCGGCGATGGCTACGAGTGTCCGGAGTTGTCTGATGCTCATCACTTGACTTAACATTTTTTGAAGTCGGGCCCATAAAATATTCGTTTGATCTTCGATGGGTTTCCGAGCGAATTGCGGGGATGTCCGTTGCCGGAAAGGGTCCCGACCATGCAGATGAAATTGTCGCCCGAACACGCGAAGCTCCGGGCCACCGCGCGAGAGTTGGCTGAATCCGAGTTCGCAACCAGGGCGGCGGAGGTCGATAGGACCGAATCTTATCCTTTCGACAACGTGGCCGGGCTGAAGCAGGCCGGCTTCATGGGATATACGATTCCGAAAGAGTATGGCGGTCGCGGCGGGAGCTTCTTCGAGGCCACGCTCATCATCGAAGAGATGGCCCGCGTGTGCGGTGCGACGGGGCGGATCGCCGTCGAAGCGAATATGGGCGCCATTTCGGCGGTCATGCAGTACGGGACCGAGAAGCAGAAGCGCATGTCGGCCGAACTGGTCCTCGGCGGCGACAAGCCTGCCATCTGCATCACCGAGCCGGAGGCCGGGTCGGCCGCGACCGACATGACGACACGCGCGGACAAGCGTGGCGGGGCTTATGTCATCAACGGCAAAAAGCATTGGATTACCGGCGGCGGTGTCTCGAAGCTCCATTTGATCTTCGCGCGCGTTTTCGATCAGAGCGGCGTCGAGCAGGGCATCGGCGGCTTCCTCGCCGTGGCGGGGACCCCAGGACTTGTCGTCGGCAAGCGAGAGCCCGCCATGGGGCTGCGCGGGATCCCCGAGACGGAAATCATCTTCAAGGATCTCGAGATCCCGGAAGACATGCTCGTCCTGCCGCCGCGCGGTCTGCGTCGCGGCTTTGCGGATCTGATCAACGCTTACAATAGCCAACGCGTTGGTGCAGGCACCGTCGCACTCGGGATCGCCCAAGGCGCGTTCGAGAGGGCGGTGGCCTTCGCGAAGGAGCGCGAGCAGTTCGGACGGCCGATCGCCGAATTTCAAGGCCTTCAATGGATGGTGGCCGATATGGCCATCGCGCTCAACGCGGCGCGGCTTTCTCTTCACCAGGCGGCGTTGAGCGCCGATCCGTTCCCGGACCCGCTATTGGCGGCCCAAGCGAAGATCATCGCCTCGGAGACTGCTAACGCAGTCACCAATCAGGCGCTCCAACTCTTCGGGGCGCGTGGTTACTCCAGGGATTATCCGATGGAGCGCGCCGTCAGGGACGCGCGCATGTTCACGATCGCCGGCGGTACCGCGCAGGTCCTGAGAACGTTGGTCGCCTCTCGGGTGCTCGGCATGAAGGCCCCGCAAACGCGAGACGGCTACAAACCGACCGCCGCGCTTCGCGATGCGGCCGAATAGGTCAGGCCGTCGCTCGTTTTTGGCGACGAGCCGCGACCGACAGTGCCGGCGGGCACGCTCGACGCTGCTCTAGCCGATCCGCGATCGCTCCTCGCTAAACCCGACGGAACGGGGATCCCATGTTTGACGATCGAAATCTGGAGCTGAGTTCCAGGAACGAGGACGCTGTTACCGCTTACAACCAGGCGGTCGGGAGTTTCCTCGAGTACCGCACGACGGCGATGACATTGGCGAAGCGGGCGACGGACCTGGATCCGGAGTTCTGCATGGCGCACTGCCTGCGCGGCTACTTCTTCATGATCTTCGGAACGCTCGCGGTTCTCGACAAGGCCAGGGCGTCGCTTGCGCAAGCCCTGCTCGCATCCGAAGGAGCGACGGATCGCGAAAGGCGGCACGTCGAAGCGCTGCGTCTTTGGATCGACGGCGATCTACTGGCTGCGAACGCGTGCTGGGAGCGCATTCTCTACGACCATCCGCACGATCTTCTGGCCCTGCGCCTCCATCACTTCAACAGCTTCTGGACGGGACAAACCCGTGCGCTGAGGTCGGTGCCCGCATCGGTGCTGGCCGATTGGCGAAAGGACGTCCCCGGATATGGCAATCTTCTCGGCATGCTCGCCTTCGGATGCGAGGAGAACGGTGACTACGTCAACGCCGAGCGTTATGGACGTGAAGCTTCCGAAGTTAGTCCGGACGACCTCTGGGCGCTGCATGCCGTCGCGCACGTGTTAGAGATGCAAGGGCGGCACGACGACGGCCTGAAGTGGCTCGACCATCCGCTCGACATCTGGAACGACCGGAATCCGTTCCGTCGGCACCTTTGGTGGCACAAGGCGCTATTCAACATCGATGCGGGCCGGCTCGATGGCGCTTTGGATCTCTACGATGTGGCCGTGATGGGCGAGAAATCGGATTTCTATCTGGACATCCAAAATGCGGCGTCGCTGTTGACGCGACTGGAATTCCGCGGCGTTGACGTCGGTGCCCGTTGGGCGAAGCTGGCGGACTACGCCGAAAACCACATCGACGATCATGCTTTGATCTTCACCGACATTCATTTCGTCATGTCGTTGGCGCGTGACGGCCGGTTCGCCTCAGCCAGACGATTGATCGATTCCATGAAATCCTATTCTCGCGACGAGACGAAGTACGTCAGCAGCGTCATCCGGAATCTCGGCGTTCCGCTTTGCGAGAGCATCGTCGCCTTCGAGCAGAAGCGATATGACGACGTCATCGACGGAATCTTACCGTTGCGTCACGTGACCGGTCCGGTCGGCGCGAGCCATGCCCAGCGGGACATCTTCGACCAGTATCTTCTCGAAGCCGCTCTACGCGCTAACGAGACATCCCTGGCTGAGAAGCTGATTCAAGAACGTCGATTTTTGAAGGAGGGCGGCAAGGAAAGCGGACGCGCCAAGCTGTAGGTGGGCCCGCTCTCGGCGTAAGGTTTTGTTCGTGCGGTTTGGCGCGGGTCTCCGACAAAGGAGGAATTATTGTCGAGCTCTCCTGGTAAAATGACGGGGCGCTCACACGCACTGCACCGCGAGCTAGACCGTCGGCCTCCGCTTCCTTAAGCTGCTGGATCAGCATCTTGTCGCTGACGTCACGTATGGCGCGCCGGAGTTCGCCATAGCGGGTCGGACCGCCCTGGGCGAGGAAGTACAGGATCAGGCGCCTCCATTTTGCCTCAGGCGCGTGGCGTAGCTCGGGCTGCACACGCGGGTCCAACCGATACCCCAGGGGGAATTGAGACATGACGTACGCAATTTCTACAGGGCCGGCATCTTCATTGATCGGCCTTGCGACTGCGTCGTTGCTCATGCTGAGCGGGTCGGTGCCGGCTTTTGCTCAGGATGCCGTTGTCGCAACGCTTCCTCAGGACATTCATTTCAAGGGATCCGAAGGGGCGGTGGGAATCGCTGTGCTGTATGGCGACCCGAAAAAAGCAGAAGTGTTTTCGGAACGGGTGAGGATCCCGGCTGGCTTCAAGATCATGCCGCATTGGCACGGAGAGACACGAACCGCCGTCGTCTTGTCCGGCACATTTTACTACGCGAACGGCGACCAGTGGGATGAAAGTAAACTCAAGGCATACCCGCCCGGCTCGTTCCTGATCGAGCCGACGAAAATCTCACATTACGCGATGGCAAAGGACGGCGAGGTGGTTCTTCAAGCGACGGCTGTCGGCCCGGCCAGCACGACCAGGATCGAACAAGCCAGGAAGTAGACAGCGGCGTCGTACACGCCTCACCGGCCACCGGGGGCAGCTTCATGACCGCCCGCGTGTCACCCAACATGTCCGACTGATGTATTCACCGGCCTCATGAATGATCTTTGTCTGCCCAACGGGTTGAGTGCGGCCGTCTCCGAGCTCAAGACAGACGCGCGTGTTGGCAGACCAGCGCATGTGTCGCCGGACTTGGCACAAACTGCACATGCTTTGCCGGGAAGATCGGACTACCATCCAAGGATAGTGAGGCTCAGAACAAAAACAATTCACAGACCGAGGCGTCTATGTCAGTCGCTGCATCGGCCAATTCCTGGGCGTGTATTCAGATAGCGAAAATCGAGGACCTGAGCGACGCCATCCTCGCGCAAAACCGAGATCGCAAAGAACGCCGACGGCTCGGTGGACGTCTACTTCGGTCCCAAGGCGCCTGCCGGCAAGGAGGCGAACTGGGGGCAGACCAACTCCGACAAGAGATGGTTCGCCTGCTTCCGTTTCTACGGGCCGACCGAGGCATTCTTCGACATATCGTAGGCATTGCCCGGCGTCGGGAAGATCGACGTAACGGTCGGTCAGAAGTAGCCCCGAACAGCTCCGCTCATCGCGACCACGACATCCCGGCCACAACACTTGTGCCCGGGCACGACAACTCACGCGCTAGGCAATTCGAAAGGAGCCCACACGATGCCCAGATCGGAACAATCCATTCTGTGGCTTTCCTTTGCTGCGGGGAAAGAGAGGAAAAACGTCGCTCTCTGCTCCTTGTTCATCGCAGCCATGACTTTAGCACAACCACTGCACGCTGAGGAGACGTTTCCGGACAAACTGCTGGCGACACCGACGACGCCGGAAGTGGTCGCCAAGGGGATGGAATCTGACGGATACCAGCTCGGTATTTCCGCATATGCGTGGGGATATCCGCTCGTCCGGATGGAGCGGGTCATTCGGCAGTACTCCGACGTTCCAAACCCGAACCCGCCAACGAGCTACCGCGCGCCCCTGAACCAGATCGGCTGGGCGTCTCAGTTGGCAACGCCTGAAGCCAAGGACATGCCGACAGCGAACAACGACACGTTCTACATGAGCGCCGTCGTCAAGCTGGACCGGCCTTATATCCTTTCCGTTCCTGATACGCAGGATCGATACTATGTCGTCAACGTCTTCAACATGTGGCAGGAACTGGAGCATTATGTCGGCCGCCGCAGCACGGGCACGAAAGCCGGACGTTATGCCATCGTGCCACCGGGCTGGAACGGCGAGCTTCCAGCGGACGTCAAACGGCTTGATGTAACCACCAGCAAGGTCTGGCTTTGGGGCCGGCTCCGGATTGCGCAAGGCGAACCCGCTGCACCCGTTCTGGCTCTGCAAAAGCAATTCAAGCTTGAGCCCCTCGGCGGCTTCACTGCCAAGGACAAGGATGCATCCTTGCCGCCGATGCCTTCGATCGCCGGCGACGATCTGGGCTTCTTCAAGCACCTCGCTTTCGCGCTGAAGGAAAGCAAGGTAAGGCCCGCCGATGAGGCGCTGTTTGCTCAGCTCTCCCGGATCGGTCTCACCAAGGATGGGTTTGATCCATCGAAACTGCCCGAGCCGGCGCGCAAAGGCTTGCTGCGCGGTTTGGACGATGCGCCGGCGGTGGCGGTTTCATCGCTTGCCAGCACGACGGTCAATCGCAACGGCTGGACCTGGGCTACAGGCCTCGACAAGTTCGGGTTCAACTACCCGCTTCGCGCCGTCGTTGCGGGAGATTATCTCGGCGGCAATGGCGAGCGTGAAGCCATGTATCCGCTCCGTTCAACCGACGCCGACGGCAATGCGCTGAACGGTGCCAACCGGTATGTCGTCAAACTGGATAAGGAGCCGCCGGTCGATGGCTTCTGGTCCCTCACCATGTACGACGATGCCGACAAGATGCTCGTTCCCAATGCTATCGGCCGCTTCAAGGTGGGAACCGATACCAAGGGTTTGAAACGCGCCGCCGACGGCTCAATCACGATTCCCGTTCAGGCCGATCAACCGCAGGGAGACGATGCCGCAAACTGGCTGCCATCGCCCAAAGGAAGCTTCTACGTCATCCTCCGTCTCTATCAGCCGAGTGAGGCGATATTGTCCGGTGCGTACCAGCTCCCACAAATGCGCAAAGTCCAATAGTCGCGTTCGGAGAGGAAGCCCCATGAATCGACGAGAATTTCTTGTTCCGACGGTAGCCGGCGCGGTTGCATTTGCATCCGGCACCTCATTGCTCGAATCTGCGCCGGCCTTTGCGCAGGACGGTCAGGAGCCCCTTGGCGGACAGCCGCCCGCAGGCTCGTCCAGCTCCGTTAAGGACTTCGACTATCAGATCAAATACCAACGGGCCTTTGAAGCGGTGCTCTGGAACATGCCTGCCATCGCAATCTACTCCCTTCGTCGGGGCGCGTTCACGGCTCTCGGCATGAAGGACAACGACATCATCACCTATTCGGCGACCGCGACGCCGAAGCTGGAAGCGATCACCGCCAACAGCAGCACGCCCTACATTGCCGCCTATTCGGACTTGCAAAAGGGGCCCGTCGTCGTGGAGCTGCCTGCCGCCGGCCCCGACGGCAGTCTCTACGGCCAGGTCGTCGACGCGTGGCAATTCACCATCGCCGATGTCGGTCCTTCGGGTCTTGATCAGGGCAAGGGCGGAAAGCTGCTGTTCACGCCGCCCGGCTACAAGGGCGCGATCCCCACCGGCTACATTCACGTCGCATCACCGAATTATCGTATCGCGTTCGCATTCCGCTCGGTCATTGCGCCGGGCAAAGCCCTCGCCGACGCGTATGCGTATTCAAAACGGCTCCGGATGTACTATCTCAGCGAGGCTGGCAATCCGCCCGAGCAGAAGTTCGTCGATCCCATCAACCAGCGCTATCCGACGCTACCATTCTTTGACGAGCGGCACTTCGAGGACATGCACGCCGTCTTCAGCGTGGAGCCCGTGCGTGAGCACGACAAGATCATGGCGGGAATGTTGCGGACGCTCGGCATCGAGAAGGGCAAGCCGTTCACGGCTGACGACACCACCAGGCGGGCCATGCGGCAAGCGGCGATCGACGCGTGGTTCTACTTGCAGCAGTGGTACGACAACGCGCCAGTTTCGCTGCGCTACTGGCCGGATCGGCACTACATGTCACTGCTGCAGACTGATGCCAACAAGACGTTCTCGTTCATCTACGACGACTATATCGATCTTATTCCGCGTGCTGCAGAATACTTCTGGTGCACGTATATGCCGAAGGTGCTGAGCGACACCCCGGCGACGCAATACATGATGGCATTGGCCGAAAAAGACGGGAAGCCGCTCGAGGCCGGCAGGCTCTACAAGCTCGACGTGCCCGCCGAGATGCCGGTCAAGCAGTTCTGGGCCCTGACGGTCTACGACCGCGCGACCTGCTCGTTCATCTACAGCAACCTGAATCGCACCACGCTGTCGTCCTACGATCTCGACAAGATGAAGAAGAACGCCGATGGCGGCGTAACCCTCTACGTAGGTCCGAAAGCGCCGGACAGTTTGGAGTCAAACTGGATACCGACAGCCGGAAAAAGGCCGCTGCCGGCGATGCGGTTCTATGGACCGACGGACGCATTCAACAACAAGACGTTCAAGCTGGCCGATTTCGAGTTAGTCACCTGAGTTTGCAACTGGCGTTTTTCAGGATGGACAGCCGGTCGCAATGGACGTCGCCATCGCGAACCGGCGGCGGAAATAGCCGAGCTTTGTGATGACGCGACCTAGATCCCCAGAATCTTCCTTGCGTTGGCCTTCAGCACCTTCGGCCGGATCTCGTCGCGGATGTCGAGCTTGGCGAAGTCGGCCAGCCAGCGGTCCGGCGTGATCACCGGCCAGTCCGAGCCGAACAGCATCTTGTCCTGCAGGATCGAGTTGATGTAGCGCACCAGGATCGGCGGGAAGTATTTCGGCGACCAGCCGGACAGGTCGATGTAGACGTTCGGCTTGTGGGTCGCGACCGACAGCGCCTCTTCCTGCCAGGGGAAGGAGGGATGGGCGAGGATGATCTTGAGGTCGGGAAAATCGGCCGCGACGTCGTCCATGTACATCGGGTTGGAATATTTCAGCCGCATCCCCATGCCGCCGGGCATGCCCGAGCCGACGCCGGTCTGGCCGGTGTGGAACAGCGCGATCGCGCCGCCATTGTTGATCTCTTCGTAGAGCGGATAGGCCATGCGGTCGTTGGCGTAGAAGCCCTGCATGGTCGGATGGAATTTGAAACCGCGCACGCCGTATTCCTCGATCAGCTTGCGCGCCTCGCGGGCGCCGAGCTTGCCCTTGTGCGGGTCGATCGAGACGAAGGGGATGAGGACGTCGAGATGGTCGGAGGCGGCCTCGATCATCTCGTAATTGTTGTAGCGGCGGAAGCCGGTCTCGCGTTCGGCGTCGACCGGGAAGATCACCGCGGCGATGTTCTTGGAGCGGTAGTAGGCCGCGGTCTCCGGCACGGTCGGCGGATGCTTGTGCGGCGACTTGAAGTAGTCGGCCATCTGCGCCTGGAAATCGTCATAGCCGTCGTCGCCATGCATGCCGCACGGCTCCTCGGCATGGGTGTGGATGTCGATCGCGACGACGTCGTCGATGTTCGGCAGCTTCAGCTTCGGCATGGGTGTCCTCCCGACAGTTGCCGAATTGATTATATGATATAACGAATTTGGCAAGGCGTTGCTGGGGCTCAAACCGCAGTCCGCAAAAGTCTTGCCGGGTTCGGTCGCGAAGGGGTGGAATCGGCCCGATCCGGCCGTTTCTACTGTGCATGGGGTTGTTTTCGCGAATTTGGCGGTTCGGAACCGGGCAGTTAACATTGACATGACCTCCCGTCATGCCTTAAGAACCGCCCCGTCCCGGGCGGTCGGTCCGCCAGCGGGAAAGATCTCATTTTGCCACATTCGCGCGTGCCGAAACGGTAGTGCCGAACACGGCCTTTCGAACGTTCAGGATTCTGCCATGAAGGTCCGTAACTCGTTGAAGTCGCTGCGCGGTCGCCATCGCGCCAACCGCCTGGTCCGCCGCAAGGGCCGGGTCTATGTGATCAACAAGGTGCAGCGCCGCTTCAAGGCTCGCCAGGGCTGATATCAGCAAGGCTGATATTGCCCTGCCGGACGCCTTTCGCGCGCTCCCGCAAGACCACGGTCTCACACGAGTTTGACGCCGCCTTTGCTTGGCAAGGGCGGCTTTACGCGTTTAGACTTTCGCCCATGGCAGTGAGATTCCCTCGTCTACGCACGCTGTGTCTGGCCCTGGTTCTCGGAACGGCCGGCCTGACGCCGGCGCTGGCGCAGGATGATCCGGCACCGCCGGCGAAACAGCAGAAGAAGCTGCCGGAAGCGCCGGCCAAGCTGCCCAAGGCCGAGCGCACCAAGAACCTCGATTTCCTGTTCGGCGCGCTGAAGGCCGCCCCCGACGACGCCAGCGCCAAGCATGTCGAGGCGCGGATCTGGGCGATCTGGCTGCAGACCCCGAGCGACACGGCGGCATTGTTGATGGCGCGGGCCAAGGCGGCCGTCGATGCGCAGAAGATCGAGGTCGCGATCAAGCTGCTGGATTCGGTCATCAAGCTCCGGCCCGATTACATCGAAGCCTGGAATCGCCGCGCCACGCTCTATTACATGCAGAACGATTACGCCCGCTCGCTCTCGGACATCCGCGAGGTGCTGATCCGCGAGCCCCGCCATTTCGGCGCGCTCGCCGGGCTCGGCATGATCATGCAGGACGTCGGCGACGAGAAGCGCGCGCTCGAGGCCTATCGCAAGGCGCTCGCCGTCAATCCGCACCTCGAGAAGATCCCCGATCAGGTGAAGGCTTTGACCGAGAAGGTCGAGGGCCGCGACATCTAGCCGATAACTCGATCATTTCTTGAGCGGTTGTGGCGCCCGCCGATTAACCACGATCGGAGGCGCAATGTCGCAAGGACTATTGTCGGCGCCGCCGCAGGTCTACCTGCATGGCAGGAGCCAAAGCCATGAAGCGTCTGATCCTTGCTTGTAGCTTGCTGTTGGCGTCGGGAACGATGAGCCTCGCCGACGGACTGTTCTGGGTGGTCGGCAATCGCGCCACCGGCAAATGCAACATCGTGACCCGCAATCCGGTCATCGACGGCGACATCTGGTTCGGCGACGGCCCTTACAAATCCAAGGGCGATGCCAAGCTGGCACGCTCGACCATCCGCGCCTGTCCCGCGCTCACCCCCGATGAGCAAAAGGCCGAGGACGGCGCGGGCTGAGTCTGCTCAGGCTGCGGCCGTCGGACGCTCCTTGGTCCAATAGCTCGCCGGCGAGGGCGCAGCTGGAATCAGTCTCGCGCCGGGCTTGCCCGCCATCTGCGTCGTGATCTCGCAAATGTCCTGCACCGAGCGCTGCATGGAGAGCCGTGGATAGGTCTCGGCGAGTGTCGCGGCGGTCGCCGCCTGCGCCGCCTCGGGATCATCGAGCACGGCCTCGACGGCTGCGGCAATGCTCTCGGCATCGTGGCCGAAGCCGAAGCGGGAGAGACGCGGGAAATTCGCCTGCGAAAAGCTGTTGGCATCGAAGATCGGCACGGTCGAGGCGCCGAGCGCGAAGAACACGCGATCATGCACCGAGAGATCGACATTGGGGTTGAGCGAGGCTGCGCCGAGATAGGTTCCGAGCGTTTCGCGCAGCGTGTCGAACGGCATGGCGCCGAGGAAACGGGCGTGACGCGTCTCAGCACTGAAATCCTCCCAGCCGCCGCCGATGAAATCCACCGGGTATTTTGACAGCACCGCGCCCACCTCACGGGTGCGGACCGCCCGCGTGTAATTGTCGAGGCGGGTCAGGAGCGCGTTGAAGACATCGCCGCCGGGCGTGAGATGGACGAGATGCTCGGCAGCCACGTCGCAGATGATCTCGGGAAAGGCCGAGCAGGTCTTGCCACGCGCAGCGGCGATCGCATCGAACAGGATGGCGAACAGTTTTGGTGGCAACGCCTTGCGCCAGGAGCGCTCCAGCTTGGCCGGATTCCAGTCGGACTTGGCGAAGACGATCCGGCCATTGCGCCTCTCGGCCGGCTGTGCACCGAAGAAACCGGGATCGGGAATGCCGATATGGGCCCCGAACGCCGCGCCATTGGCATGCAGATGGTCACGGTTGAACGCCGCATGATCCGGAAACACGTAGCCGTGCACGACGTAGGGACTGTCAAGCCGGTGGCGGCGCATGAAATAGGACGGGTGATCGCAGTTCCAGTTGAACACGGGAATCTGCGCCGCGTCCCAGAGCAGCTTGCCCTCGTTGGCGTAGATCTCGAGGCCGATCCCGGACATCACGAGCGCCATCATCTCGTCGCGCCGCGGCAGCAGGGCTTCCATCCGCGCCGGCGTGTCAGGCGCCTCAAGATCAAGGATCTTCACCTCATGGCCGAGCCGGTCGAGTTCGGCACCCGCCATCAGGAGGATGCCGCGAACCGATTGATAGGCGCTGTTGGTCGCAGACAGGATGCAGATCAAAGCCATGGTCGACGGTCTCCGAAGCCGATGGCGTCGCCCGGCTTGCCGATCGCATCGCCGTCGCGCCCCGACTGTTGAACGATCCAGGGCGGCCGTCCCGGGCTCACGAATTGTTGGCGCGTCGCGCAATTATTCCGCCTGAGCCGGCGTCCCTCGCCGTTGAAGCCTCATCGGCCGTGAATGTGTGCGCGTGCGACGCCGACAGGGTGGGGAACGCATGCAGCTTGATGGCTTCGATGTCGTGGTTGTGGGCGCCGGCTTCTTCGGCATGACCATCGCCGAGCGGGTCGCAAACGAGCTCGGGCGGAAGGTCTGCGTGCTCGACCGGCGCGCCCATATCGGCGGCAACGCCTATTCCGAGATCGATCCCGACAGCGGCATCGAGGTGCATCGCTACGGCACGCACATCTTTCACACCAACTCGGAAACGGTCTGGCGCTACCTGCAGCGCTTCACCGAATTCACCAGCTACCGACATCGCGTCTTCACGGTGGCGCGCGGGCGGCTCTATTCCATGCCGATCAATCTCGCGACCATCTCGGCCGCGTTTGGCCGTGCGATGACGCCGCAAGAGGCGAGGCTCCTGATTGCGGCCGAGGCCGACGCTCACGTTCACGCCTGTGGCGCGAGCGCCGCGCAAAACCTGGAGGACAAGGCGATCGCCTCCGTCGGCCGTACGCTCTACGAGCTTCTCATCCGCGGCTATACGCAGAAACAGTGGCAGACCGAGCCGAGCGAGCTCTCGGCCGACATCATCGGCCGCCTGCCGGTGCGGCTCAATTTCGATGACCGCTATTTCGCCGATCGCTACGAAGGCATGCCGGTCGACGGCTACACCGCGATCTTCCAGCGCATGCTCAACTCACCGAATATCGAGCTTCATCTCGGCGTCGATTATTTCGATATTGAGGACCAGATCCGCCCCGACCAGCTCGTGATCTATACCGGGCCGATCGACCGCTTCTTCCGCTATCGCTGCGGCGAGCTCGGTTGGCGCACCGTCGACTTCGCGCGCGAGGTGCATGACGTCGCCGACTTCCAGGGCACTTCGGTGATCAACTACGCCGACGCGGACATACCGTTCACCCGGATCCACGAATTCAGGCATCTGCATCCCGAGCGCGACTATCGGGAGCCGAAGACCACGATCTATCGCGAATATTCCCGCTTCGCCGGCCGCGACGACGAGCCCTACTACCCGATCAACACCGCCGCCGACCGGGCCATCCTGTCCGGCTACCGCATGATGATGGAGAAGCGTCCGAACATCATCTTTGGCGGCCGGCTCGGCTCCTACAAATATCTCGATATGCACCAGGCCATCGGTGCCGCGCTCAAGACCTTCGGGAACGAGGTCACGGCGTTCCTGGTGGGGCAACAGATGCCGTCACCTGCGGCGATGGCGGGCTGAGCGCAGCGGCGTTACGCGGGACGGCGCTCAACGGAGGCCGGTTGCGGCCTAGTGCAGGACGCTGGTACCGCGCTCCGCGAGGCCGCGATCGGCGGCTGCGGCATACGCCTTTGCGAGCTCCATTTCGAGATGCTCGTTGATCAGGAGCAGCGCCCGCACGGCACCGCGCAGGTCGCCGTTGCAGCTCGCGACGATCTCGTCGATTGCGGTATCGTTCGATCTCAGGCTCATCGAAAATCCTCCGGTTCAAACCAGGACAATCCTGCCGGTCTTTCCCGCATCCTCTGGGGCTGCGAGGAGGGATCGGCGCCCATCCGCGTCTAGATGGCGGAACCGACCGTGGCGATTATAAGGAAGCTGCGATGACGACTACATGAAGCTGGTCCGGAGCTTACGGGGTACCACCCATAATGATTGATTCCATTGAGGTTTTTGGCTCCGCAATTATGCACATATCCACAGGGCGGCATTTCCGGTGGAAGCGCTGCGCCTGCTTGAGCGAAACTGCCGACTGTCTAACCCCGTAACTGCGATGTGCCCTGGATTGCCCGGACTCTCTTCATGATTGTGATGTCAGCCGTGACGGCGCTGGTGCTGCTGGCGCTGGTCACGCAGGCCGGCGTCGTGGCCGTGCAGCGCGCCTTTCCACCGCAGGGCCGGATGATCGAAGTCGAAGGTGCCGTGCTCCACGTCGTCGACATCGGCCCGCGCGATGGCGGCCTGCCGATCGTGATGCTGCATGGCGCGAGCTCCAATCTCGAAGTGATGCGGCATCCGCTCGGCGACCTCCTGGCGAAGCAGCATCGCGTCATCCTGATCGACCGCCCCGGCCATGGCTGGAGCACGCGCGCACGGCTGGAGGATTCCACGCCCGCGATTCAGGCGCGGATGATTGACGAGGCCCTGGCCAAACTCGGCGTCGATCGTGCCGTCTTCGTCGTGCACTCCTGGAGCGGCGCGCTCGGCGCACGGCTGGCGCTCGATCATTCGAGCCGCGTTGCCGGCCTCGTGATGCTGGCGCCGGTGACCCATCCCTGGCGCGGCGGCGTCGGCCGCTACAACGAGATCATCGCAACGCCGGTGATCGGTCCGCTGCTCGCCTACACCATCACGCTGCCGCTCGGCTATTTCGTCGCCGACTCCGGCGCGCGCAATGTCTTCCTGCCGCAGACGATGCCGGATGGCTTTATGAAGGAGTCGGCGACGCCGCTGCTGCTGCGTCCGCGCGAATTCATCGCCAATGCCTATGATCTGGTGACGCTGAAGCAGGCCGTCGCCGCACAAGTCGCCCGCTACGGCGAGATCCGTGTGCCGGTTACGATCATCGCCGGCGAGCCCGACAAGACGGTGAAGACTGACATCCACGCCCGCCCGTTCGCGGCGACGGTGTCAAATGCAAAGCTGATCGTGCTGCCCGATCTCGGCCACATGGTGCAGAACGCGGTACCGGATCTCGTGAAGACGGAGATCGAGACCATGATCGGGAAGATCGTCCCCGCGCAGGCGGCGGCAGACTAAAGCGTTTTCGAGCGAAGAAGTTGATACCGGTTCGCTTGAAGAAAGCGCATCCAAACAAGACGTGAGAACTTCAGTTCTGATTCAAAACCGAAGTTCTCACGGCCGCCGCTTTTTCGCTTACTGCTTGATCTTCCCGTCCTTGTCGAACTGCGACACATAGGTCCAGAGATTGTTGATCTCGGTCTCGTTCTTGATGCCGGCGAACGCCATCTTGGTGCCGGGGATCTTCGCCTTCGGATCCTTGATGTATTCCTTGAACTGCGCCTCGTTCCAGGTGATGCCGGAATTCTTGTTCGCATCCGAGTAATTGTAGTCGGGCGCGGTGCCGGACTTGCGGCCGTCGAGACCGTTGAGCTCGGGGCCGACCTTGTTCTTGGCGCCTTCGCCGATCGCGTGGCAGGCCAGGCACTTGTTGAACGACGATTTGCCGGCCGCAGCGTCCTGCGCCATCGCGCTGGTGGCCGTGGCAGTGACGGTGAGGATCATCAGCGCGCCAAAAGTCAGTTTTTTCATAGGGTGCTCTTCGTCTCTTTCCCGGTGGGGTCTTATTTGGTCGGCGGTCGTCGAACCCTGCCGGTTTTGGCACGGCCCGCTCGGCTTGGACAAGCCACGAAACCATGACAGGTTTCATGGCTGCCTACTTGTCCCAGAGCGAACTCGCCGCGGATCGTGGCTCCGACTTTCGGACGGCCTACCCAAACCGCCGCGGACGTGGTTGATTTGTCGTGATAAATTGACGTGCGGAAGGATATGCCATGAAGGGTTTGATATGGCCATCATGATGCCTGCGAGCGACCAGGCGGTGCTCGCGCGCCGCGCGGAGATCGTTGCTGCATTGCGCGCAATCGTGCCGGGCGAGGGTGTGATCGATACGCCTGCCGAGATGCGGGCCTATGAATCGGATGGGCTGACCGCCTATCGGCAACCACCGATGGTCGTGGTGCTGCCCGACACCACCGAGCAGGTCTCGCTCGTCCTGAAATATTGTGCCGCCCAGGGCATCAAGGTGGTGCCACGCGGCTCCGGCACCTCGCTATCCGGCGGCGCGCTGCCGCTGGAGGACGGCGTGCTGCTGGGCCTCGGCAAGTTCAAGCGCATCCGAGAGATCGATTTCGAGAACCGCGTCGTCGTCACCGAGCCCGGCGTCACCAATCTCGCGATCAGCCAGGCGGTCGCGCATGAGGGCTTCTATTACGCGCCCGACCCGTCCTCGCAGATCGCCTGCTCGATTGGCGGCAATGTCGCGGAGAATTCCGGCGGGGTGCATTGCCTGAAATACGGCATGACCACCAACAACGTGCTCGGTTGCGAGATTGTCCTGATGAGCGGCGAGATTTTGCGCATCGGCGGCAAGGGGTGCGAGAACTCGGGTTACGATCTCATGGGCGTCATCACGGGCTCCGAGGGACTGCTCGGCGTCATCACCGAGATCACGGTGCGCATCCTGCAGAAGCCGGAGACGGCGCGCGCGCTGATGGTGGGCTTCGCAGAGGTCGAGGCAGCCGGCGAATGCGTGGCGCGCATCATCGGGGCCGGCATCATTCCCGGCGGGATGGAGATGATGGACAAGCCGGCGATCCACGCCGCTGAGGCCTTCGTCCATGCGGGCTATCCGCTCGACGTCGAAGCGCTGCTCATCATCGAGCTCGACGGTCCCAAGATCGAGGTCGACGAGCTGATCACGCGCGTCGAGACCATCGCCAACGGCTGCGGCTCCACCAGCTGCCAGATCTCGACCTCGGAGGCCGAGCGCAATCTGTTCTGGGCCGGCCGCAAGGCCGCGTTCCCCGCAGTGGGTCGCATTTCGCCCGACTATCTCTGCATGGACGGCACCATCCCGCGCGGCGCGCTGCCGAAGGCGCTCGCCCGAATTCGCGAGCTCTCGGAAAAATACCAGCTCGGCTGCGCCAACGTGTTCCACGCCGGTGACGGCAATCTGCATCCGCTCATCCTTTACGATGCCAACAAGCCCGGCGAGATCGAGCGCGCCGAAGCCTTCGGCGCCGACATCCTGCGCGCCTGCGTCGAATTTGGCGGCGTGCTCACCGGTGAGCACGGCGTCGGCATCGAGAAGCGCGATCTGATGCCGGACATGTTCACCGAGATCGACCTCAACCAGCAGCAGCGATTGAAATGCGCCTTCGACTCGCAGGGCCTGCTCAATCCCGGAAAGGTGTTTCCGACCCTGCACCGCTGCGCCGAGCTGGGCCGCATGCATGTGCACGCCGGCAAGGTGGCGTTCCCGGATATTCCGCGGTTCTGACGGCCGAAGATCCGGCGCGGTGGCGGCATGGCCGACGTTCTCATGGGGGCTACGGAAGAAGCTCCGGCCAGGCCGGCGGTGACATCGCGCCTTCTGTTCATCGACAACATCCGCTGGTCGATGATCATTCTCGTGCTGAGCATGCATGCGGCCGACACCTACAGCCCATTCGGCAATTGGTACTATGTCGATCGGAAGGAGACCGGCTTCGGCACGGCGCTGTTCTTCGGTATCTATCAGAGCTTCCTTCAGGCCTTCTTCATGGCGGCGCTGTTCTTCATCGCCGGTTATTTCGCCGCCGGTGCCTTCGATCGGAAGGGGTTCTCCAGATTTGCGCGTGACCGGCTGATCAGGCTCGGCCTGCCGACCTTGCTCTACATGTTGGTGATCGGTCCGCTGACGCAGTATTTCCTGTCCTGGACCTGGGGCAAGGGCGGCTTCGGGCATCAATGGCTGATCCATCTGAAAGATGGCGAGTGGCTCTCCGAGACGGGACCGATGTGGTTCTGCGCGGTGCTGCTGCTGGTCTCGCTGCTCTATGGCCTGATCCGCCGGGCCGGATGGCGCGAACCGCAACTGGCGCTGCGCGGCTGGGGAATCGTCCTGTTCGTTGCGGCTATGGCGGCGACTACCTTCGCCGTCCGCATTGCGATCCGCGCCGATGCCTCCATGCTCAACGTTCACCCCGGCGACATCCCGCAATATGTTCTCATGTTCGCAGCCGGCAGCCTCGGCTATCGCGGCAATTGGATGCTGGGCGTCGCCGAACGCTCCTGCATCCGGTGGGGACTGCTCGCGCTATCTCTTTCCGCACCGTTGTTCGCGGCGCTTGTGCTGTTCGGTGGCGGCCTGCACGGCGACACGGCGCTCTATGGCGGCGGCTTCAACCTTGTCAGTGCCGGGAAGTGCCTATGGGAGGCGCTGGTCTGCGTCGGCATGGGCCTGTTGATGCTGGCCGTCTACCGCCGCCATTTCGACGCGCAGGGCCCGGTCGCGAGATGGCTCGCGGACAACGCCTTCGGCGTCTATCTGATCCACCCGCCGATCCTGATCGGCTTCGCCCTGCTCCTGCACGCGCTGCCGCTGTTCGCACTCACGAAGGCGCTGCTGCTGACGATGCTGGCGGGGATCGGCAGCCTCGCCGTCTCGGCGTTGATCCTGCGGAAGTCGCCGCTGCGCGCGATCATCTAGTCGTGCGACGCCGCGGTCCGGATCGAACCGCGGCGCCCAAGCGCGTTCCTACATGAGCGTGTATTGCGCCCGCTCGCGCTTCGCCAGCAGCGGCAGCGCTTCACCGGCGATGTAGGTCTTGAAATGCGCGCTCTCCTGATGCGCCTTGAATGCCGCCTCGTCGCGGAACAGTTCGTAGAACAGGAACTGCGCCGGATTATCCTTGCCGCGCGAGATCAGGAACAGTTTGACACCGTCTTCGCGCTGCGCCTCCGGCAGGAAGCGGTCGAGGATGGCGGCAATCCTGTCCGCCTCGCCCGGTTTCGCCTCCCATTGCGCGACCACGAGCAGGCCGCCGCCGTCGACGGCGTCGCTGATCGATTTCTGTGTGGCATAGTGGTTCATTGTCTTTGCTCCTTGCTCTTGTGCCTGAGATGGCGCCGCCGTCCAGGGCGAGAGATAGATCGCCAGGACGGTGCCGCAGGCGCGGATCACCGACCTGCGGCTGAACGCTTCACGTGCGCGCGGCGCTGGCCGCGCATGTCTCGATCGCTCCATCTGTGTCTCCATTGCTTCGTCTCGATCGCGATCGCTGCGACCATGTCGCGACGGCTTGCCGGTTGGGTTCGCCTGACATCGAAGTGTCGATGTCGTGAACATTTCGATCATGATCGAAACGTTGCGGCGATATCCCGTGCCAGAAGCAGAATGGGTTTCGTCACAAGCCGGAGCCGGCCATGCCGACCATCGCACGCGAACTTGCTGACCTCGCAGCCCTGATCGCCGATCCCGGCCGCGCCCTGATCCTGTCGCGACTGATGGATGGACGCCCGCAAACCGCGGGTGAGCTGGCGCTGGTCGCCGGCGTCACGCCGCAAACGGCAAGCTGGCATCTCGGCCGGCTGGTGCAGCAGGCGCTTCTGAAAGTCGAGCGGCGGGGGCCGCGGCGGTTGTACCGGCTCGCCACGCCGCTGGTCGCGCAGATCCTGGAGGGCATGATGACGGTCGCTGCGATCGGTCCGCCGGGTTCACAGCCACCGGCACGGATCGATGCCGCGATGCGGCGAGCCCGGACCTGCTACGATCACCTCGCGGGCGAGCTCGGTGTCGCCCTCGCTGACGCGCTGCGGGAGCGCGACTATCTGGTGCTCGACCAGGAGGTCGGCGAGCTGACGGCAGCGGGCACGGCGTTCCTCGGCAGTTTCGGTCTCGATCTCCGCCCGTCGGCGCGGCACCGGCGGGTGCTGTGCCGGCCCTGCCTCGACTGGAGCGAACGCCGGCCGCATCTGGCCGGACGGGCAGGGGCGGCACTTGCCGAGCTGGCGTTCCAGCGCGACTGGATCCGCCGCAGGCCGCAAGGGCGCTCCGTCGAGATCACCGATAGCGGGCTCGACGCATTCCGCTCCCTGTTCGGCATCCGCATTTGATTTTGGGACCAAATTTCGTTACCCGCTAGAGGCGTGGATACGCTCAGGGTCAGAGACGCCAAAGACGTCGAAGAGGTGGTGCGCGCGGCGATTGCCAATGAGCAGCCGCTCGAGATCATCGGTCATGGCAGCAAGCGCAGCATCGGGCATGCCATGGCGACCAACGCCGTGCTCGACGTCTCCGCGCTGAATGCGGTCACCTCCTATGAGCCCAACGAGTTGATCGTGACGCTCCAGGCCGGCGCGCCGCTGGCCGACGTGCTGTCGCTGATCGATGCCAAGAACCAGCAATTCGCCTTCGAGCCGGTCAACACCGCGCCGCTGCTCGGCACACCGGCGCTCGGCACCATCGGCGGCATGATCGCGGCCGGGCTGGCCGGCCCGCGCCGGATCAAGGCCGGCGGGGCGCGCGACCATCTCCTGGGGGCGCATGCCGTCTCCGGTTTCGGTGACAGCTTCAAGACCGGCGGCAAGGTGGTGAAGAACGTCACCGGCTACGACCTCTGCAAGCTTCTCGCGGGCTCCTGGGGCACGCTGTCGGTGATGACGGAAGTGACGCTGAAGGTGATGCCGAAGCCCGAAGCCGAGCGGACGCTGCTGCTGCGCGGGCTGGACGACGCCGTCGCCAACAAGGCGATGACCGCGGCGCTCGGCTCGCCCTTCGACGTCTCCGCCGCCGCGCATCTGCCGAAATCGGCCTTCCGCGCCAGGACCGACGGGCTTGGCGATATCGCCAGCCAGAGCGAGGCGCTGACGGTGCTGCGGCTCGAGGGCATCACGGCTTCCGCCGCCCATCGCGCCGGTTCGCTGCGCGAATTGCTGGCCCCGTTCGGAACCGCCACGCTGGTCGAGGACGCTGCCTCGTCGACACTGTGGGCAACCATCCGCGACGTGCTGCCGTTCGCGGCCGGCGGCGCGCTTGGCGGCTGGCCGGTGTGGCGGATCGTCTGCCCGCCGGCGTCGGGCGCGGCACTCGGCACGCAATTGGCGCGCGAGACCGGCGGCGACGTCATCTACGACTGGGGCGGCGGGCTGATCTGGGCGGCGCTGCCGCCGAAGGCCGACGCGCATGCCCCGGCCGTGCGCCAGCGCGCCGATGCATTCGGTGGGCACGCCACGCTGATCCGGGCGGCCGAGGACGTCAGGCGCGGCGTCGACGTGTTCCATCCGCAAGCGCCGGGTGTCGCGGCCCTGAGCGAACGGGTCCGCGCCAGTTTCGATCCGAAGTCCATTCTGAACCGGGGACGGCTGACGCGGGGCGCTGCGGCATGAAGACCGAATTCTCACTCGCACAGCTCGCCGACCCCGACATCGCGGAAGCCGACAAGATCCTGCGCGCCTGCGTCCATTGCGGCTTCTGCACAGCGACCTGTCCGACCTACGTGCTGCTCGGCGACGAGCTCGATAGCCCGCGCGGCCGCATCTATCTGATCAAGGAGATGCTGGAGAAGGACCAGGCGCCGACGGCCGAGGTGGTCAAGCATGTCGACCGCTGCCTGTCGTGCCTTGCCTGCATGACGACCTGCCCCTCCGGGGTGAACTACATGCACCTCGTCGACCAGGCCCGTGTCAGGATCGAGCAGCGCTATCAGCGGCCGCTCGCCGAACGGCTGCTGCGCCAGGTGCTGGCCTACGTCCTGCCGGACCCGCAGCGGTTTCGCATCAGTATGCAGCTGGCACGGCTGGCCCGGCCCTTTGCCGTCTTCCTGCCGACCCCGCGGCCGTCGGCCACGCCTGGCCTGATCCAGCGCCTCAAGGCGATGCTGGCGCTGGCTCCCGGCCAGCTGCCGGCCCCGGGCGCGCTTCCCGGCAGCGTGTTCGCAGCGCTTGGCAAGAAGCGCGGCCGGGTCGCGCTGCTGCAGGGCTGCGCCCAGCAGGTGCTGGCGCCTCGCATCAACCAGGCTGCCATCAGCCTGCTGACCCGCCACGGCATCGAGGTCGTCCTGGTCAGGGACGAGCAATGCTGCGGCGCGCTCACCCATCATCTCGGTCACGACGACGATGCGCTGGCCAGGGCCCGCGCCAACGTCACGGCGTGGCAGAAGGAGGCCGCCGGCGAGGGGCTCGATGCCATCCTGGTGACGGCGTCCGGCTGCGGCACGGTGATCAAGGACTACGGCTATCTGCTGCGCGAGGACGGCGCGTTCGCCGCCGATGCGGCGAAGGTGTCCGCGCTTGCGAAGGACATCACTGAGTACATCGCCGGTCTTGGACTCGAACCCACCGCGCGACAGGACAACATCGTCGTCGCCTATCACTCAGCGTGTTCGTTGCAGCATGGGCAGAAAATCACGGGCCTTCCGAAAGAATTGCTTTCCAAGAATGGATTCGTGGTGAAAGATGTCCCGGAGAGCCATTTGTGTTGCGGTTCGGCGGGGACCTACAACATTCTCCAGCCTGAGCTTGCGGGCCGGTTGCGCGATCGCAAGGTCGCCAACATCGCGAGCGTCAAGCCGGACATGATTGCCGCAGGCAATATCGGCTGCATGGTGCAGATTGCCAGTGGCACGTCAGTTCCGGTCGTACACACGATTGAGCTTCTCGATTGGGCTACGGGCGGGGCGCGGCCGGCACTCAATGCGTCGCGCTGAGCTTTCGTCCGGAGGTGACGGTTGAAGGGCGCCCGATCGACCATTGTTCGGCGGCAACAGGAGGACCACGATGGCGAAAGCGAGTAAGAAAAAAAGCAAGAAGGCCAAAAAGGCCAAGAAGGTTGTAGCGGCGAAGAAGGCGACGAAGAAGAAGGCGGCCAAGAAGTCCGCCAAGAAGGCAGCGAAGAAATCGGCCAAGAAGGCTGCGCCGAAGAAGGCCGCCAAGAAGACGGCAAAGAAGGCTGCGGCCAAGAAGGCCGTGAAGAAGGCCGCGCCGAAGAAGGCAGCCAAGAAAGCAGCCAAGGCAGCAGCACCGAAGAAGGCGAAGGCAGCTCCCGCGCCGAAGCCCGCAGCTCCCGTGGCAGCGCCGGCCCCCGAGCCCGCCGCCGAGACGAGCTGGGCGATGCCTTCGTCTTCTGCGGAGCCCACGCCGGCGGAAGGGCAGGGTTAGGTTCAAAGGGCTGGGCGCCAAGCCCAGGCTTGAGGCCCGGTCCATCTCCCCGACCACGATCGATAACAGGAAGGCCGCAGCGGCAACGCTGCGGCCTTTTTGTATCGCGGCTTCGGTGGCGGGGGGCTGCCCTTTTTTGAGTCAGCTGATTCGTGGCACGCGCGCCACGGCGCCGGCGGCCTACGTAGTATCCCGGACGCCTCTGTGCACTTTGGAGTGAAAATAATGTGATCGAGAAGCAACACCAACCGACAACCTTTCGTGGAATCGTCAGAACGCCCAAAAAGTCGGCAGATGCTCTTGTTTTTTGCTTCTCGCTTTACGTCCCTCCCTCCAGATTGCGGCGGTAACGAAATTTGCAATCAGGTCGGGTGCCCCGGGGGGCTTCCGGAGCTCGACCGGGGTCTAGAACTGGTGATGGGGATCGAAATGAAGAAAGTGACTTTGTTGGCAACGGCGCTGGCAATGGTGACGGGCTCGGCTTTCGCGGCGGACATGCCTATGAAGGCTCTGAAGGCTCCTCCCGCGCCCGCTTTCGATCCTTGGGATATCGCCTTCGGCGGCGCGATCATGAGCGACTACATCTTCCGCGGCGTGACCCAGTCGAACCACAAGCCGTCGGTCGCCGCCTATTTCGAGCCGCGCTACAACGTCACCAAGGACCTGCAGCTGTACGCCGGCGTGTCCGCGGAGAGCATCTCCTTCGCCAACCGCGCTGCGGCTGAAGTCGACGTCTACGGCGGTATCCGTCCGACCTTCGGCGCCTTCGCCTTCGATATCGGCGTCTGGGGCTACCTGTATCCGGGCGGAAGCTGCGCCGACAACGTGCTCACGGGTGGCGTTCCCGGCGGCGGCGTTTGCCCCGTCAGCACCACGACCATCTTCCTTGCCGACGGCAATGTCATGAAGAAGGACGTCAGCTTCTTCGAAGTCTACGGCAAGCTGAACTACACCATCAACGACAACTGGGCCGTCGGCGTAAACGAGTACTACTCGCCGAACTTCCTCAACTCGGGCGCCTGGGGCAACTACTCCTCGCTGACCGCGAAGTGGACTGCGCCGAGCACCACCTTCGGTGCCTCGGGCGTCGGCATGTACGTGTCGGGTGAATTCGGCCGGCAGTGGCTCGGCACCTCGGACGCCTTCTACGGCATCCCCGGAACGATCTATGCCAACGGCATTCCCTACAAGAGCTACAACACCTGGAACGTCGGTGTCGGCTTCACCTACAAGGTGTTCACGCTGGACCTGCGTTACTCCGGCACCGACCTGAACAAGGGTGATTGCAACGCCTTCACCAGCGCCTTCAACGCCACTGGCACCACCAACGTCACCGCGATCAACCCGGGCGGCGCCGGCTCCAACTGGTGCGGTTCGGCCGGTATCGCCAAGCTGTCCTTCGACCTGACGGCGATGAGCAACCTGAAGTAAGTTTTGTCCCGAGACGACTGACGAGGGCGGCAGAGCAATCTGCCGCCCTTTTGTTTTTCCAGGTTGCAATAGAGCTTGGCGGTCGCTCCAGATTCGCTCGTCATGCCCGGGCTTGTCCCGGGCATCCACGTTCTCTTCTGTGCTTCCGGCAAGGTCGTGGATGGCCGGGACAAGCCCGGCCATGACGATCTCGAGATATCAGCGCGCCGCGCTCGGCTCCGGCTCGGCCGGCGCATCGCCATTGCCCAGCACATGGATCGCGCCGTCCTTTGCCATCGCGACCTTGCGGGTGTGGAAGGCGTCGAGCGTCGCGCGATGGCCGATCGAGACGATGGTGGCTTGCGGCAGCTTCTCCGCCAGCAGCCGGTACAGCCGCGCCTCGGACGGCTCGTCGAGCGAGGCGGTGGCCTCGTCGAGGAAGAGATAGTCCGGCCCATGCAGCAGCGCGCGGGCGAGCCCGAGGCGCTGTTGCTCGCCGAGCGACAGCATCCGGTTCCAGTGGCCGTCCTCGCCCAGCCGGTCGGCGAGGTCAGGCAGGCCGACGGCGATGACCGCATCCCGGATCTGGGTCGGCTGGAACGCGCCCGGTGCCGCGGGATAGATCACGGCGTCACCCAGTGTGCCGACCGGGAAATAGGGGCGTTGCGGCAGCATCATCAGCTTCGCCTGCGCGGGGACGGCGATAGTGCCGGTGCCGAACGGCCAGATGCCGGCGATGGCCCGGAACAGCGTCGACTTGCCGGAGCCGGACGGCCCGGTCACCAGCACGCGCTCCGAAGCCTCGATGGCGAAGCCGTCGGCTGCGACCAGCGGCGTGCCGTTGGGGAGATACACGCAGAGCTTATCGAGCCCGATCGTGCGGCTGCCGCCGGCCACCCTGAGTTCGATCGTGGCCTCATGCGCCGGCAGGTTTGCCGCCGTCTCGACCGACATCTCGAAGCCGTCGAGACGCGCGACGATCGCGCGCCATTCCGCGATCGTTCGATAGGCCGTGACGAAGAACGACAGCGCATCCTGCACCTGGCCGAAGGCCGAGCCGGTCTGCATCATGTCGCCGAGCTGGATGCTCTTGGCGAAGTAGGCGGGCGCGACCACCACATAGGGAAAGATCGTCGCGGCCTGACCGTAGCTCGCCGTGAAGGCGGTGAGGCGCTTGGTCCGGCTCATGATCGCATACCAGTTGCCGATGACGTGGCCGAAGCGCTGCAGCAGATGGCCTCGCTCCGCGTTCTCTCCTTTCAAGAGGGCAATCTGCTCGGAATTTTCGCGCACGCGGATCAGGTTGAAGCGGAAGTCGGCCTCGTAGCGCTGCTTCTCGAAATAAAGATTGATCAGCGGCCTGCCGATCCAGTGCGTCAGTGCCGTACCCAGAAGCGCGTAGGCCAGCGCGCACCAGACCAGGAAACCCGGGATGACGATATCGGTGCCGTAAATGTGCAGGGGCGCCTTGTTGGACAGGCCCCAGAGGATGACGATGAACGATGCCAGCGTCACGATCGATGACAGCAGGCCGAGACCGAGGACGAGCGTTTGCTCGACGAAGTTCGTGACGTCCTCGGTGAGGCGCTGGTCCGGGTTGTCGGCGGCATCGCCCTTCAGCTGCATGCGGTAGTGCGTGGCGCCGTTGAGCCATTCGCCGAGATAGTGTTGCGTCATCCAGCGCCGCCAGCGGATCTGCAGCCACTGGTTCAGGTAAAGCTTGTAAACGGCCAGCGCGACGTAGGTGAAGGCAAGGCCGAGGAAGATCCAGACCTGCATGACGAACTCGTTCAGGTCGTAGGCCTGGAGCGCGCTGTAGAACCGGTTCTGCCACTGATTGAGCAGCACGTTGATCGCGACGAGCGTCAGCTCCATTGCGACGACGACGCCGAGCAGGCCGCGGCCCGCCCATTTGTCCTCCGATCGGAAATAGGGACCGGCGATTCGCCAGACGGTCGCGAGTGTGGCGCTGATGTTCTTCACAGAGGGGGATCTCCTGACGGATATTCACAGCGGCGCCAGAGCCAAGCGGCTGAGGCGATGGCAGAAAATGGGTGCGCTTAGACTAAAGTCGCAAGTTCTGCAATTTGCGTTGGCTAGCCGCGGCTTGCAACCCTAGCATGGGGACAACGGCGTGGGGTGGGGGCCTCCTGATTTTCGCGAGCTTGTGAGCAGCCGGGAACTGCGGCTTTCGCGAGGAATTCGCATCCAACTCGGGGGTTATCGCTTCCAACGTCAAGCAGGTCCGCCGTCCACGCTGGCCGGCCTGCGGCATAAACGCGTGGGGGAGGAAGACCATGTGGAATCAAATCTATGATCCGCTGCACAGCCCCGTGCTGTCGACGATCGCGGCGGCGATACCCGTCGTCACGCTTCTGGTCCTGATCGCGAGCGGGCGCGTTCAGGCTCACATCGCAGCCATCGTCGCCGTGATCGTGACCAACCTGATCACGATCTTCGTTTTCACCATGCCGGTGAACATGTCGATCCGCGCCTCGATCCTCGGCATCGTGACCGGCTTCTTCCCGATCGGCTGGATCGTGCTCAACGTCATCTTCCTCTACCAGGTGACGGTCACGACCGGGCGGTTCGAACTGTTGAAGCGCGCAGTCGGCGGCGTCACCGAGGACCGGCGGCTGCAATTGCTGTTGATCGCCTTCTCCTTCGGCGCCTTCTTCGAGGGCGCCTCGGGTTTCGGCACTCCGGTGGCGATCACCGGCGCCGTGCTGATTGGCCTCGGCTTCTCGCCGCTCGCAGCGTCCGGCCTGTCGCTGATCGCCAACACCGCGCCTGTCGCCTTCGGCGCGCTGGGGACGCCGATCCAGGGCCTCGCCTCCGTCACCGGGCTCGATCCCTACATCCTCGGCGCGATGGTCGGGCGGCAATTGCCGCTGTTCTCGCTGATCGTGCCGTTCTGGGTGGTGTGGGCGTTCGCGGGCTGGAAGGGCATGAAGGATGTCTGGCCGGCGATCCTCGTCACCGGCGTGACGTTCGCGGTTCCGCAGTTCGTGATCTCGAACTACGTCAATCCCTGGATCGTCGACATCGGCGCGTCGCTGATCTCGATGGGCGCGCTGATCCTGTTCCTGAAGGTCTGGCAGCCGAAGCAGCTCTGGCTGTCGCCGGCGCTGCGCGGACATGATGAATCGGCTGCGACGATGGCCGCGGCAAAGCCGATCGACAAGACGCCGTTGACCCAAAGCGAGCTCTTCAGTGCGTTGTTGCCGTGGATCATCGTCTGCGTCGTGATGCTGATCTGGGGCAATGGGGCCTTCAAGACCTGGGCGAACTCGATCTTCGTCTGGAACTATCCCGTTCCGGAGCTGCACCAGATGATCAACAAGATGCCGCCGGTTGCACCAGGGCCGACCAAGGAAGGGGCGGTGTTCGGCTTCACCTACCTGTCCTTCACCGGCACCGGCATGCTGATTGCGGCGATCATCTCCGGCGTCCTGATGGGCGTTGGTCCCGGCAGGCTGCTGGTTGAATACGGCCGCACCATCCGGCTCTGCGCGATCTCGCTGATCACGATCTCGGCGATGCTCGCGATCGGAACGCTGACGCGCCTCTCCGGCGTCGACGCGACGCTGGGTCTCGCCTTTGCCGCAACCGGCGTGCTCTATCCCTTCTTCGGCACGTTGCTCGGCTGGTTGGGCGTGGCACTGACCGGATCGGATACGTCGTCGAACATCCTGTTCGGCAACCTCCAGAAGATCACCTCGCAGCAGCTCGGCCTGTCGCCGATCCTGATGGCGGCGGCGAACTCGTCCGGCGGCGTGATGGGCAAGATGATCGACGCGCAATCGATCGTCGTCGCCTCCACCGCGACCAATTGGTACGGCCACGAAGGCACGATCCTGCGCTTCGTGTTCTGGCACTCGATCGTGCTGGCCTGCCTCGTCGGTGTGTTCGTGACGTTGCAAGCCTATGTCTATCCGTTCACGGAGCTCGTCCTGAAGTAGCGGCGACGTCCGGCATGGACGAAAAGCCCCGCGGGATCGTCCCGCGGGGCTTTTTGTGTCCTGGATCGGCGAACCTTCTCAAAGGCTTTGCCGTCTTATAAAAGACCCCGCAAAGCGGGTCGGTCGAGAGGTCTCATGGTATCGTTGAAGCAGATGGTGTGCGCGGCGGCTGCGTTGCTCGTGATGTCCGCCGTTGCGCGAGCGGAAGAGGGCTTTCCCTTCGGCACTGAGATGACGCTCGAGGCCGTGCCGCAACCCGGCTCGAAGCGAATCCCGAACATCGAGATCGGCGACAATGGTGAGGTCGTGCTCGAGCTCTGGTGCAAGGGCGGCAAGGGCCAGTTCTCGGTCGCCGGCAACACCGTGATTTTCGTTCCCGGCGCAATTCAGGATCGGTCCTGTCCGCCGGCCAAGGCCCAGGCGGATGACGATCTCGTCGCCGCGCTCGCCGCCGTCGAGACCTGGAAACGTCAGGGCGATGTGCTCACGCTGATCGGCCCGAAGCCGCTGCGCTTCCGCGCCAACGGCAATTAGGTCTCTCCGTCATGCCCCGCGAAGGCGGGGCATCCTGTACGCCGCGGCCTATCGATTCAAGCACGGCCGTCTCGGAGTACTGGATCGCCCGGTCAAGCCGGGCGATGACAGCGCGTCGAGAGCTCCGCCTACTTCCACACCGACTTGTCGGCGTCCCAGCGCTGGCCCTTCAGCTCCTTGGCGAGCGCCTCGATCGAGCCATTGTCGTCGGGCTGGTCGCCTTCCTCATCGGCCGTCGCGTCATCGGAAACGTTGAGCTTGGCGCCGGTGCTCTCGTCGGCGGTGGTGGTCGAGGGGCTGCCGATCCAGACCATCAGCTTGTCTGATGTCCCCGGCTTGTCGGCGGAGATGAGGCCCGAGACCTCGATCGTGTCGGTGAGCTCGAGCGCCGGGAAATCCTGGTTCGGCCGTTTGAAAACGAGCTTGAGCTTGCCGGTGGCGGCGTCGAAGCCCTGCGAGGCCGGCTTGGCCGCGAGCGTCTTGCTCAGCACGCCGGCAATTGCAGTGGCGAGCTTGTCGCGGTTGATCTTGTCGCCGTCGCGCCAGTCGGCGGCGGGAATGCGGACGGTGCGGTCCATCTCGGCGAGCCCTGCGGTCCAGCCCGCGGCCGTGACGCCCGGCATCGCCTTGAATTTCGCGAGCAGCGCGGCTGAGCGCTCCGGATCGACCGACATGTTGATGGTCTGCTCGCCGGCGCGCAGCGCGTCGCAGCCGACGGAGAGACTTGCGAGCGTCACCTCGACGTCCTGGCCCTTGAGGCTCTTCAGGAACTCGGTCGCGTTATCCAGCTTGACCTTGACCGCGATCGCTTCCGGCGACACTTCGGTAAAATCCTTCGGTTGGGGCGTGATGCCGTCGTCGGTGGTCTGGTTGTCCAGGAATTCCTTCTCGCTGAGATCGGCATTATCAGGCGAGGTCACTTCGGTCATGGTCTGGCCGATGCCGATCTGGCCGCGGAACTCGAAGGTGTCGCCGGTCGGCTTGCGCGTGAGCTTGACGGTGACCGGCGCCTTGGCGCCGAGGCTTTGCGTCGTTCCACTCAGCGTCTGGCCGGAGATCTGGAGATTGACGACGAAGCGGTCCTTGCGGTCGGAGTTCTTGGCGACGGGGTAGCAGACGTCGAGCACCGCCGCGGTGACCGTCTTGCCCTGCCGGGTCTCCTTCAGGATCACGTCGGCATTGCCGTCCATCAGCCCGTCGATCGAGGTGAAATAGCGCGTCTCCATGCCGCCGGGCGCCGTGGCCTTCGGCGACAGCTTCATCTGGGCTGAGGCGACCTCGGGCGATACTGCAATCAGGGCGGCCAAAAGGGCCGTCGAACAAACCAGAAGCGCGCGCATCGACGAAATCCTCGGAGGAACAGAATCGGGCGCCACCGTAGTGGGTTTTGGCCGCCGGTTGAAGCGCAGGCCAGTGTCGGCAAAAAAGAAGGCCGCCCGGAGGCGGCCTTCGCAACACTGTCAGGTGAGGATGGGCTTAGAAGCCGCCCATGCCGCCGCCGGCCGGCATGGCGGGCGGAGCGTCCTTCTTCGGCGCTTCGGCGACCATCGCTTCGGTGGTCACCAGCAGGCCGGCCACGGAGGAGGCGTCCTGCAGCGCGGTGCGCACCACCTTGGCGGGATCGATGATGCCCTTCTCGATCATGTCGACATAGTCCTCGGTCTGGGCGTCGAAGCCGAAGGTCTCGGACTTGTTCTCGAGGATCTTGCCGACCACGATCGAGCCCTCGACGCCGGCATTCTCCGAGATCTGGCGGATCGGAGCTTCCAGCGCCTTCAGCACGATGTTGATGCCGGCCTGCACGTCGGCATTGGCGTTGGTGAGACGGCCGACCGCCTTCTTGGCGCGCAGCAGCGTGACGCCGCCGCCGGGGACGATGCCTTCCTGCACCGCGGCGCGGGTGGCGTTGAGCGCGTCCTCGACGCGGTCCTTCTTCTCCTTGACCTCGATCTCGGTGGCACCACCGACGCGGATCACGGCGACGCCGCCGGCGAGCTTGGCGAGACGCTCCTGGAGCTTCTCACGGTCGTAGTCCGAGGTGGTCTCCTCGATCTGGGCCTTGATCTGGCCGACGCGGGCCTCGATCTCCGGCTTCTTGCCGGCGCCCTTGACGATCGTGGTGTTCTCCTTGTCGATCACGACCTTGCCGGCACGACCCAGCATCTTCACCGTGACGTTCTCGAGCTTCATGCCGAGATCTTCCGAGATCAGCTGACCGCCGGTCAGGATCGCGAGGTCTTCCAGCATGGCCTTGCGGCGGTCACCGAAGCCCGGCGCCTTGACGGCGGCGACCTTGAGGCCGCCACGCAGGCGGTTGACGACCAGGGTGGCCAGCGCCTCGCCCTCGACGTCCTCGGCGATGATGACGAGCGGCTTGCCCGACTGCACCACGGCTTCGAGCACCGGCAGCATGGCCTGGAGGCCGGAGAGCTTCTTCTCGTGCAGCAGGATGTAGGCGTCCTCGAGCTCGGCGGTCATCTTCTCGGGGTTGGTGACGAAGTAGGGCGACAGATAGCCGCGGTCGAACTTCATGCCCTCGACGATGTCGACTTCGGTGTCGAGCGACTTGTTTTCCTCGACGGTGATGACGCCCTCGTTGCCGACCTTCTGCATCGCCTGGGCGATCATCTTGCCGATGGCGGCATCGCCGTTGGCCGAGATGGTGCCGACCTGGGCGACCTCGGAGGAGGCGGCAACCGGCTTGGCGCGCTTCTCGATGTCCTTGACGACGGCGGTCACCGCGGTGTCGATGCCGCGCTTGAGGTCCATCGGATTCATGCCGGCGGCAACCGCCTTGGCGCCTTCGCGCACGATGGCCTGGGCCAGCACGGTCGCGGTGGTGGTGCCGTCGCCGGCGAGGTCGTTGGTCTTGGAGGCGACCTCACGCACCATCTGGGCGCCCATGTTCTCGAACTTGTCCTCGAGCTCGATCTCCTTGGCGACGGTGACGCCGTCCTTGGTGATGCGGGGCGCGCCGAACGACTTCTCGATGACGACGTTGCGGCCCTTCGGGCCGAGCGTCACCTTGACGGCGTTGGCGAGAATGTCGACGCCGCGCAGCATGCGATCGCGCGCGTCTCCGGAAAACTTGACGTCCTTGGCAGCCATGGTCTGCTATCCCTTCGTGTGTCGTGATGTGTCTTGTTTGAGGCTGTGCGGCGGAATGATGGATGCCCGGACCTCATGATCCGGGCATGGCATTCAGCGGCCGTTCAGGCGTCTGGCCTTAGGCCATCACGCCCATGATGTCCGACTCCTTCATGATCAGGAGATCTTCGTTGTCGATCTTGACCTCGGTGCCCGACCACTTGCCGAACAGCACGCGGTCGCCGACCTTGAGGTCGATCGGGATCAGCTTGCCGGCCTCGTCACGGCCGCCGGGGCCGACGGCGACGACTTCGCCCTGGGACGGCTTTTCCTTGGCGGTGTCGGGGATGATGATGCCGCCCTTGGTCTTTTCCTCGGCGTCGATACGTTTGACCACGACACGGTCATGCAGCGGACGAAATTTGGACTTAGCCATGACGTTTCCCTTTGGAGGCTCGCTTTTCCGAAAGCAGCGGAAGTGGGTGGGGGCGGCGCTCCCGTTCACCCTCAGCCCGAGGAGCGAACAGCGCGCTTAGCAATCGGTCTTTCCGAGTGCTAATAGTGCGCAGGGGATATGGCTTGGCTGCGATCCTGTCAAGCAAAGGTGGTTAAGCGATTGGTGAGGCGGATATAGGATGGTGTCTACGGAAACTCGATTCCGGCGCAGGCGTATATTAGGACGTCATTGCTACGGCTGCGGTTTTGCGCTTGGCTGCGGGAGGGATGCGGCCATGGTCTTGTTCGGGGGAATGCCATGATCAGTTCAGCTCACGCGCGCACGGTTGCCAATCTGGCGGCTGCCTCTTGCCTGGCGTTGCTGCTCGGCGCCTGCGGCGGCGGCATGAGCCTGCCGTCCTTCTCTTCGTCCCAGCCGGCGCCCGAGACCGAGCCCGGCGTCGCGCCGGAAATGCCGGCCTCGATCCGCGCCGACGAGATCGTCGGGCGCTGGGGCCTCGCCTCGTTCCAGAACCCGGCCGACCGCGCCCGCACCGAGGCGGCCGCGCGGGCCCAGTGCAAGAACCCCTACGTGATCGGCGCCGGTTCCTCCGGCGGCGTGATCATGCATCTCGCCGACCAGGCCACGCCGCAGGAACTGCGGCTGAAGGGCTCGCCGGGCGGCAAGAACTATATCGGCCCCTCCGGCCCGACGCCGGGCGAGCAGGACCGCGAGATCGTCTCCTTCGACGGCCGCGTCATGATCACCCGCTTCGTCGACAAGGACGCCGCCACCCGTTACGGCAACATGGTCTACGTCCGCTGCGCGCCGAGGGCGTGACCTTCACCCTCTCCCCTTGTGGGAGAGGGTGGCTTCGCTGAAAGCGAAGCCGGGTGAGGGGTGACCCTCCGCGAGTCCAACTGTCATTTGCGTTCTGGGAGACAACCCCTCATCCGGCGCTTCGCGCCACCTTCTCCCACAGGGGGAGAAGGGCAGGCGATCTCGCCAGACGATAGACAATAAAAAACGCCGGCTCGCGCCGGCGTTTTGTTTGTCTCTCTGTCGCGTTCGCTCAGTCGAACAGCGCGTCGATGTCGTCCTGCGAGGCGTGGCCGACGTCGCCGGCGAGCTTCGGGCCGTTGAGCAGCTTTTCGTCCTCGCTGCGGCTGTCGACCGGGGCCGGCACGTGCGACTTGATCGCGTCGACGCCACCCCAGATGTCCATCATCGCATTGATATGCTGCTCGATGAACTTCATCGTGGTCATGACCTTGCTGATGCGCTGGCCGGTCAGGTCCTGGAAGTTGCAGGCTTCGAAGATCGAGATGACGCGTTCCTGGATGTCGTCGGCAAGGCGCTTCTGCTGGTCGACCGAGTCGACCTTGCCGAGCGCGGATGCCGCCTGGTCGATCGACTCGGCGGCTTCGAGGATCTGCTGGGTCGCCTGTTCGGTGCCGCCGACCACCGCGCCGAGCTCGCCGTTGACCTTGGCCATCTCGCCGCCGTCGAAGCTCTTGCCGTGCAGGGTCGCGATCTCGCGCTTGGTGCGGTCGATGGCGTCATGGATCAGGTCGAGCTCGACCTTGAGCTTCTCGCACTGCTCGATCTGGGCCCGATAGGTCTCGAGCATCGTGCGTGCGTCGGAAAGCTCCTGCGCCGTGGAGGCGTCGATCGCCGCCATGGCAGCGCTGCCGGTCAAGGGCGCCGCGCCCTTTGCCATCTGTGCGCGGATCGCGCGCAGCTCCGCCATAATCTCGCTATGCATCGGGCCTGCCTCTTCTGCTACGTCAAGAATTGGCATCTCGCCACCGGCGATATCCTCGACACGAAAACGCTTGCGGTGAACAGCCATCAGGAACTCCCCCCACCTCACTCACGCGTCTTTGTAGACAGAAGCGATTTAACACGAGGTTCACAGCAGGAACTCTTGTGCGGCCGCGCGCGACGGCATGCAAACGGGCGATTAACCATGGGGCTTCGCCCTTCATCGAAAATAAACGCTGATCGCCGAATTGCCGCGCCGATCGCGACGTGGTGAATCGAAACGCCCGATGCGTTTACCAAACGAAACGGAGTTTGCTCTTTATTGACCACGTCGAGGACGCGGACAGCCATCGCGTTCGGCGGCGAATGCAACTAGACGAAACAGTACAGAGTACGTCGATGTTCAAGAAAATGTCTGTCGCGCTGCTTGGCAGCGCTTGCGCCTTCATTGCCGGCGCCGATCGCGCCAGTGCTTTCGACAATACGGTGCCGAACGATCCGCCCGCGGTGCTCTACCAGCCGCATGTCCCGCCGGCACCGGTGCGCGTCGCCTCCAATGCCAACATGGGCGGAGGCTTCATCGAGTTCCTGTTCGGCGACGGGCCCGGCCGCGGTCCGGCCTATGCGCCGCAGCAGTCGATCTATCAGCAGCAGCCCGCCTACAACGATCCGCGCCGCCTGCCGCCGATGGGCGAGCCGCAGATGCAGGGTGGATATCAGCAGGGCGCAAGCTACCAGCAGGAGGCGATCGATCCGCGGCAGCGTCCGTTCGATCCGAAATTCGAGAAACAACTTGTTGACTATAGCGGCAAGGAAAGTGCCGGCACGATCGTGGTCGATTCCAACAACAAGTTTCTCTATCTCGTCGAGGGCAACGGCCGGGCGATGCGCTACGGCATCGGCGTCGGGCGCGAGGGCTTCACCTGGAGCGGCGTGAAGTCGATCACCGCCAAGCGCGAATGGCCGGATTGGACGCCGCCGGCGGAAATGCTCGCCCGCCGTCCCGATCTGCCGCGGCACATGGAGGGCGGCCCGGAAAACCCGCTCGGCGCGCGCGCGATGTATCTCGGCTCGACGCTCTACCGCATCCACGGCTCCAACGAGCCCTGGACCATCGGCACCAACGTCTCCTCCGGCTGCATCCGCATGCGCAACGAGGACGTCATCGACCTCTACGGCCGCGTCAATGTCGGTACCAAGGTCGTGGTGATGTGAGGGCCTGCGGCATCAATGATGCCGCAGTTGTGAGCAGTCGTGAAGGAGCGGCGGATTGGTGCGGTCATGCCCTGGTCCTATGTGGTGCGCATAGCTACTCAACAGGAGCAATGCGATGCGTACGATCTTGGCTTTGGGTGTTCTCGTCGCTCTGACCGCCTCGGCCAGTGCGGGGACCGTGCATCATCGGCGCCATGTCGCCCCTGCCGGCCAGACCTTCGCCCCCCAGCTCACGCCGCGCGCGGCTGAGGGCTTTGCCTATGTTCCTCGCCCGGTCCCGTACTCGTCCTCGACGCCGGACGAATACAGCAATCGTTATCCGTACTGGGGCGGTTGACCGCCGCACGAAACAAAACGGCCGCCCAATGGGCGGCCGTTCTGCGTTGCGGATCGGACTTGCTCAGGCGTAATCGCTGCCGCCGTCGTCATTGCCGAAATCGCTGTCGTCGGCCAGGTCCATATTGCCGCTATCGTTGTTGTCGTAATCCTGATCGTTGCCGTCGCGATCGTTCGACGCCTGGTCAAAGAAGCCTTGGCGCGAATCCTGGCGCGAATCCCGGTTCGATCCGATGTCGTTGAGGCCGGCATCGCGGGCGAGCGAGCTGCCGGACTGGTCGCCGCTCCAGGGATTGCCACCTGCACTGCCACCGCCTCCGCGTTCCTCGATGATGGTGGTGTCGCCGAAAGCCTGATGCGATCCGCCGCCCATCATGCCGCGGATGCTGGAGAGCAGCAGCGAGCCGCCGACCACGCCGGCCGCGGCCGCCGCTGCCGTGCCCAGGAACGAGCCGCCGCCACCGCCGACCGGCGGGGCGCCGTAGCCTTGGCCGTAACCCTGACCCTGTCCGTAGGCCTGACCATAAGGCGGCTGGCCGTAGCCCGGCTGGGCCTGCTGCATCGCCTGGCCGCTGTTCCAGACCGGCCGGGAGTCGCGCGGCGGCACGTTCGGAACCGAGCCGCGCGACGGGCTCGAGCCGAACAGCGTGTCGCGCATGGTGTCGAGGAAGCCGCCGGACTGGGGCTGCTCGGGCGCATGGGCCGCTTCCAGCTCCTGGATGCGGTTATGCGCGCGCTTCAGCGCTTCGTCCTGCAGCAGCGTGGTCTGCACCAGCGCATAGACTGCGCCCGGCGCCTTGCGTAGGCCGTCCGAAATTGCGGCGATCGCGTCGGGATCGCGCGGTGCATTTTCCAGTTTCGAAAGCCGGTCGAAAAGCTCGTCGACGAGCTGGCGTTCCTGCGGCGTCATGGTCTGTCTCCCTCGCGCGAAACAAGCGCAAGCGGGATGTAGGGTTCCATTGTGGCCCCAACAGTGGCGGCCGGATTAAATTTCCGTATGCGACAGACTGCCTCGCGACCCCCGGCCTTGGCCGGTTTCATCCCAATGTCACGTGGCTGGCCGCCAGCAGCTGCGCGAAGGCGTCGCTGGCGAGATAGGCATGCTCGCGTTCCCTGACATCCGTCATCGGGTCGAGGCCGGCGAGGACCTCGTCGACGAAGCCGGGATGGCACATCACGAGACCGCCCTCGGGGAGACCGTCCAGGAACTGCCGCATCAATTCGCCGAAATCGGCCGCGCGCGTGAAATCATAGGCGCCGGCAAAGGCGGGATTGAATGCAAGACCGGCGCGGCCGGCCTGGCGGCGGAATTGCGCGCTGAGGACATCGAGCACCATTGCCTTCGGCGAAGCCAGCCGCTGCGCCAGCGGCAGGTCGCGTCCGCCCTGGCGCACCCACGCCTGTGGTGCTGCCTCGCTGACGGCATCGATGAAGCCGTCGCGCACCTGCGGAAACAGTTGCACATGCTGGTGGCCGTCGACGAAGTCGGGCGCGCGGCCGAACGCTTCCACGAAAGCGGCGAGTTGCGCTCTCACCTCGTTGCGGAAGAATTCGCGGTCGAGCCGTCGCAGAAATCCGGCGCGCAGCAGTTTTGGAAAGGCCATGAACATGTCGCCGTCGAGCGGACGGAAGTGCATGGTGAGGGGGCGGAACGGCGCCGACAGCGTCACGTGCAATCCGATCGCGCAGCGCGGGCTGGTCTTCGCCGCAGCCTGGAGCCCATCGACCTCGCCACGCTCGATCGCGGGGCCCACCATCATTACCGAGGTCGCGTTGAGGCGGCCGCGCTCGATCAGGTCGCGGATCGCGCGATTGACACCCGGGCTGATGCCGTAATCGTCGGCGCAGAGCCAGATCGGTCGCGGCGCTGCCGCCGCGCTCATTCGGCTGCGGTCCTGCTGGATGCGTCCTGGCTTGAAGCGTCCTGGGCCTTGTCGGCCTCGAAATGCTTTTCGCTATGCTCGGCGACGAAGTAGATCGGACGCGCCTTCAGCTCCGAGAGGATCTTGCCGATATATTCGCCGACGATGCCGATCATGATGAGCTGCACGCCGCCGATCGTCATCAGGCCGATCACCAGCGAGGGATAGCCGGGCACCTGCTTGCCGGTGGTCCAGACCTCCCAGAGGATCGAGAGGCCGAACAGGAAGGCACCGCCGGCGAGGATCACGCCGAGCAGGCTGGCGAAGCGCAGCGGCGCGACCGAGAACGAGGTCACGCCTTCGATCGACAGGCCCAGCAGGCGCGCGGCGCTGAAGGTCGTCACGCCATGGACACGCGGCGCGGGCTCGTAGTCGACGCGGATCTGGCGGAAGCCGATCCAGCTTGCGAGACCCTTGAAGAAGCGGTTGCGCTCCGGCAGCTGCCGCAGTGCCGCGACCGCGCGCGGCGACAGCAGGCGGAAGTCGCCGGCGTCCTCCGGGATCTTCTGGCGTGCGCCCCAATTGATCAGCGCGTAGAAGCCGCGCCCGGCGACGCGGCGCAGGAAGGGCTCGTTATCGCGATGCGCCTTGGCGGTATAGACGACGTCATAGCCGTCCTCGATCCAGTGCCGCACCAGCTGCTCGACCAGCGCCGGCGGGTGCTGGCCGTCGCCATCCATGAACATCACGGCGCCAAGCCGGGCATGGTCGAGGCCGGCCATCAGCGCCGCCTCCTTGCCGAAATTGCGCGACAGCGAGACCACCTGGACATCGATCGTGTCGGCCGGCAGCGAACGCGCGATCGACAGCGTCGCATCCGCGCTGCCGTCGTCGACGTAAACGACCTCGCAGGCGAGGCGGTAGCGTTGCCGCAAGGTCTTGGCGATATCGCAGATGCGCTGGTGCAGGACGGCGAGGCCGGCCGCCTCGTTATAGACGGGGACGACAATCGACAGCCCCTTCGCGGCGGCGCTCGCTGCGGTGGTGGTCAGGGCGGAAACGTCAGTGCCCAGCATCATCGATCAAGGTTCCAGAGGCGTCGAAATCATCTCAACAGCATATGATAGCTGCCGCTTGCTGTCGCTACGCTGAACGGAGCTGTCCGGCAAACTTTGGGCTCACCGCCGCAGGAACGCTTCGAGCTTGGCAAACAGCGGGTTCTCCCGGTCGAACACGTAGTCGAGCGAGACCACCGAGACGGTCTCGGCGCCATGTTCGCGCAGGAAGCTCGCGAGCGCATAAAGCTGCCCGGGTGGGCAGTGCAGCGTGAGCATGCCCGACGAGGTCGGTCCGCCGAACGGAGCCTCGACGCCGAAACGGCTGTGGGCCTCGGTGAGCAGGGTGGCGTCGCATTGCCGGAAGCGGGTCCGGACCTCGCGGTATTTGTTGGCCCGGGCCCGGGCCGCGATGTGGTCGAGGATGACGCGGGCGGTCTCGCGGGCCTGCGGCGACCAGTCGGCCTCCTTCGAGGCGACCAGATTGGCCTGGCTGCGCAGGATCACGCCGTCGTCGAGCACCCGCAGGCCATTGGCGGCAAGCGTCGCACCGGTCGTGGTGATGTCGACGATCAGCTCGGCGCTGCCGGCCGCCGGCGCGCCCTCGGTCGCGCCTGCGCTCTCGACGATGCGGTAGTCGGTGATGCCGTGGCTCTGGAAGAAGCTGCGGGTGAGGTTGACGAACTTGGTCGCGACCCGCATCCGCATGTGATGCTGCTCGCGGAAGCCGGTGGTGACGTCGTCGAGATCCGCCATGGTGCGGACGTCGATCCAGGCCTGCGGCACCGCGACCACGACGTCGGCATAGCCGAAGCCGAGCCCGTCGATCAGCGACACGTGCTTGTCGGCGTCGGCGATGTTCTCGCGCACCAGGTCTTCGCCGGTGACACCGAGATGCGCGAAGCCGCGGGCGAGCTGTGATGCGATCTCGCTGGCCGAGAGATAGGCGACCTCGACATTGTCGAGGCCCGCAAGCGTGCCGCGATAGTCGCGGGCGCCGCCGGCCTTCGACAGCTTCAGCCCGGCACGGGCGAAGAAGGCCTCGGTGTTTTCCTGCAGGCGACCCTTGGAGGGAACGGCCAGAACGAATGGCGCGCTCATGACTTAAGCTCCCACCTTGCGGCCGATCCTGGTCAGCGCGTCCACCCAGACCGAGAAGCCGACGGCCGGAATCGGCGCCGGCGATCCGAGCTGGGTCATCAGTCCATCGTAGCGGCCACCGGCAACCAGCGGCTCGGCGCCGTTGCCTGTGTGGTGCAGTTCGAATTCGAAGCCGGTATAGTAGTCGAGGCCACGCCCGAACGCGGTCGAGAAGCGCGTGGTCTTCACGTCGATGCCGCGCGCCGCCATGAAGCCGATCCGGCTCTCGAACTGGTCGATGGCGCCGGCAAGGTCGAGCTTTGCGTCGGCGGTCAGCGCGCGCAGCTCGGCAATGGCATCGTCCGGATTGCCCGAGATCGACAGGAAGCGCTTCAGCACGGTGATCGCCTCGCGCGGCAGCGCGCCGCCCTTCAGCGTCGACTGCTCGAGGAAGCGGTCTGCGATCTCGGCCGTGGTGCGGCCACCGACATTGGTGGTGCCGGCGATCGACATCAGATCGGTGACGAAGGCCAGCGCCGCCTTGCGGTCGGACCCCGCGAGCGCAGCCAGCACGCCCTCATATTCGCTGCGCGTGGTTGCGGTCGTGCGGGCCAGCCCTTCGAGATCCTGCTCCAGGCTGATCTTGCGGTGGAAGTCCTTGACCAGGCGGCGACGCCAGACCGGATAGAGGTCGAGCGCGTCGAGCAATGCGTTGAACAGCGCCACGTCGCCGGTGCGGATCTCGACGTCGCGCACGCCGAAAGCGGCGGTCGCCTCCAGCGCCAGCGCCAGCGTCTCGGCATCCGCGGCCGCACGATCCTGGCGGCCGAACGACTCGATCCCGGCCTGGAGGAACTCGCTGGCCTGTCCGCTGCGGTAGCGGAACACGGGGCCCAGATAGCTGAACCCCGCCGGCTGGCCGGCACGGCTGGAGGCGAGATAGTCGCGCGCCACGGGGATCGTCAGGTCTGGGCGCAGGCAGAGCTCCTCGCCGGACAGGTCCGTCGTCAGGTAGAGGCTTTTTCGGATGTCCTCGCCGGACAGGTCGAGGAACGGCTCGGCCGGTTGCAGGATGGCCGGCTCGGCCCTGACGTAGCCGGCCTGCGCAAACGACAACAGCAGCGTATCCGCCCAGGCGGCGGAGCCGGCAGCATTTGAGGTGGCAGTCGCGGTCATAACAGGGGTCCATCGTCCCGGCGGAACCGGGAGGCCAAAGGGTGCCAACGGGGAGGCACAGGAATTTGCGCAGCCCTTAGCATGGCCGGAAAGCGGTTTCGACCTCCAAAGGATCAATCGCTTAACGACTTCGGAGCCGTCCGGACGATCCCGCCCGGATTTGCCGCCTTGCCCGCTCTAGGTATCTAAATACCTAGTTCCTGATTTCCGGGTTGGCGGCGGCGGCCGGTGTGCCGCGACGCTGTTTCGCGCTCATTCAACCCGGCCAGTGGCGTCTCCGCACCCGTCCGGCTTCGATACGTCGGCCGGGGCCAGTGCTGTGCTGTCGGATGCGGCGTCGTCGGCGAGCTGCTCCGCCAGATTGAGAATTCTCTGCCGCTTGCGCGCGTCCGTGATGCTGAGAAACGCTTTGATCAGGCGCAATTCCTGGCGTCGCTCGCCTTCGTCGTCCATGGCCACTCGTTCCTGCGCGACGGCCGGCTGAATCGCGCCGGCGTCATCGACATCGTTGGATGCAGTGCATCAAGGTCGCGGCGACGATCGTGGACCCGACGATCGTGTCGATGGTCAGCCGTGATGCCGATCGCGAAAATCGTCCGACGCACGCGCCCCATGAACCTGCAGCGTCATTGTGAGTCACAATGAGAGATTGAGCACACTTGGCAAGTTGTCACATACTCAATTTGGGTATGCGGGACGATACGCTCGTTGCTGCCTTCGTTTACAAGATGAATATTGGTTTCCGATTCATGCGCAATGCTTCTGATATCATCCGGACGGTCTCGCGACATACGCTGGCCTATATGCTGTTCTCGATCAGCGAGATGTTCCGGAACTACGACGAATTCGATCCGATGGACCTTTTGATCGTTCACGCGATTCTCAATGCGAACGTTATCAATGTGATGAACGATCCGTCGCTGGACGAGAAGTTCTCCAGCATTCACACTGTCGAACCGGATACGATCAAGCAGGGCGTGTCCCGCGCGGCACTCTCTCGCTTCCTCAGCCTGCCGCTGGAGACGGTTCGCCGTCGTGTGTCGGGATTGAAGAGGCGGAAGATTCTCGCCGAGACCAAAGCCGGGCTGATCGTGACCGAGCAGAACGCATTCAAGTTTGGCAACAACCACGAGCTACAGAAGACCAACATGCTGCTGCTGACGAAACTGCTCCGCGATCTCAAGCGCGCCGGCATCAACGGACCGGACGATCTGAGTGGCGCCAAGGTCGTCGCGGCGACGAAGAAGGCGAGGTAGGCGGCAGGACATGGATCAAAGCCGTCTCAACATTGCTCGCGACGGAGCTCAAAAAGGCTCTGCGGAGTGCTTGTTGTCGTTCCAGGGTCTCAAGCCGTCATCGGCGCTCGAGCTCCAGTCGTATGACATCGATCATTTCGGCGACAGTGAGAGATATGCCGGTGCGTCCAGCATGCCGTTGTCTGCCGGGTCGACCGCGATCATGCGCGCGCGGCTCAGTCTGCCGACGCTGAGCCTGTCGCTGGTGAAGACCTTCCCGCGGATCATTCGCGGTTATCAGCTGGCGCATGCTGCCGCCGTGGTGGTGCCGATGGATCATGTGGCCTCGACCCGCATCAATGGGCAGGCAATCGGCAGTTCGATCGTCATTCTGAAGGGCGCGTCCGATTGCCTGGTGTATGAGCCGGTCGGACGTCTGATCGGTGTCGTCTACTTCACGCCGCCCGCGAACGAGCCCTGGTCTCGGCTGGATGGCTATCATTTGCTGAGCCCGACACCGGACGTCCTCGCCTCCCTGCAATGCCTGATCTCCACGACGCTCGAAACCGCCGCCAACGATCCGGACTTCCTGAGCCAGCCGACGTCGCGAGCGGCTGTCGAACAATCCCTGCTCGGCGCGATCGACGGTGCGGTCCGGACCAGCGTGGACAGCAGGTCCGTGCACGCCACGACGGAGAGCTATCTGCGGATCGTCGCCGACATGGAGAAGTTGATCCGGCACGACCTGACGGTCTGGCTCAAGACGACCGAAATGGCCGAGCGGGTCGGCGTGTCGGTTCGGACCCTCCAGAGTGCGACGCAGGCCATCTGCGGCATGAGCCCGCACCGCTATAGCCGGGTCCTGCGTCTCTGGTCGGTGCGCCTGCAGCTGCGCACCGGACCGGGACGGCGCAGCGTGAAGGCCTGCGCCATTGCCCACGGGTTCTGGCATTTGAGCGAGTTCGCGGCGAGTTACAGGGCGGCGTTCGGCGAGTTGCCGTCCGAGACCCTGCATCGATCCGTGCGGGAGCACAGCTAGCGGAGATCGCGACCTAGTCGCGCGCGCCGCCCCAATCGCCCAGCACCGCCTGCACCAGCGCCAGCGCCGCCACTGCGGCCGTGTCGGCCCGCAGGATCCGCGGGCCGAGCGCCAGCCGCAGGATATTGGGCTGGCGCAGCAGCAGGGCCCGCTCTTCTTCGGCGAAGCCGCCCTCGGGACCGATCAGGATGTCGATACCGTGCCCGGATGCGCGCGCCTGCTGCAGGCCCTGGATGGGATTCGCGACCTCGGCCGCCTCGTCGCAGAACACCAGCAGGCGGTCGGCGGGGCGCTGGCTGAGGTAGCGCTCGAGCGGCGCGGGTTCGGCCACGGCGGCGAGGCTCAGGATGCCGCATTGCTCGGCCGCCTCGATGACATTGGCGCGCATCCGCTCGATGTTGACGCGGGAGGCCTGGGTGAACCGGGTCTGGATAGGCTGCAGGATGGCGGCGCCCATCTCCACGGCCTTCTGGACCGTGTAATCGAGCCGGGCATGCTTGAGCGGGGCGAAGACGTAAGCGAGGTCGGGCAGCCGATCCTGGGGGCGGACCTGCTGGAGGATGACGAGGTTGTCGGGCCGCTTGCGGCCTTCGATCGCGGCCTGCCATTCGCCGTCGCGGCCGTTGAACGCCAGAACCTCGGCCCCGGCGGCAAGCCGCAGCACATTACCCAGGTAGTTGCTCTGGTCACGGTCGAGCGGAACCCTGGCATCCTGGGCCAGGGTGGGCTCGACGAACAGGCGGGGGGCGCGAAAATCGTGGGAGGGCATTGATCAAAAGTCCAATTTGCCCCCGTTCTTAACCGAAAGCAGCCGTTTCAGGGGTAAATATTGCCGAATCGGTGCGTCGGCGCGCCGCGCTCCTGCCCTATTCGACGGGTTGTTAAGCGGCGGCGGGAATCGTAAAATTGCGAACACGCTGGTTGCGCTTCAATTGGGAAGGCGCCGAGCCCCGTAAGCTCCTGCCGGAGAGACTATCTTGATGATCCGTCGTTTGATGGTTCCGATCGCTGCCGCCATGCTCGCCATGGGGACTGCTGGCGCCTATGCCCAGGGATTCCCGGCGCCGCTGCCGGGCCAGTCCGCGCCCGATTCCGCGTTTCCGCCCGTGAACGGTTCGGCACCGGTCGCCTCCGTCGGCACTGCGCCGCAAGCATCCTTTCCCACGAACGGTGCCGCCCCCATCGGTGGTGCCGGCGGCGCTTTCAGCGCGGCGCCGCCGACGCAGGGCGGTCCCGGCGAGGACTGCATGAAGGCGTTCATGCCGCTCCGCGAAGAGGCCGAGAAGCGCGGCAAGCTGATCCAGGCCGCGAGCAACCGTCATGCTCCGCCGGACGAAGCCTGCAAGCTGATCCGCAGTTTCAGCCAGGCTGAGACCAAGATGATGAAATACATCGAGGTTCACGCCGCCAAATGCGGAATCCCGCCGAACGTCGGCGAGCAGATGAAGGCCGGGCACAAGAACACCGAGGCCATGGCGACGAAGGTCTGCAACGTCGCGCAGCAGATGGCGAACCAGCCGCGCGGTCCGGCCGGTCCGTCGCTGAGTGAGGTGGTGGGTTCGGGCTCGGCGCCGGAAGCCAATGCCGGCAAGAAGGGCGGCAGCACTTTCGATACACTCAACGGCAACGTCCTCACCCGATGAGCGACACATCCGCCCGCGTTGCCGATTCCACCGGCAACTGGGTCGATACGCTCGCGCCGGAATGGGCGCGGCCGTATCTGCGATTGTCGCGTTACGATCGTCCGATCGGCTCCTGGCTTCTCTTGATGCCATGCTGGTGGTCGGCAGCGCTCGCCGCCGGCATGGTGCATGATGTCCGCCGCCTGCCGCTCACCGTCGTCCTGTTCTTGATCGGCGCCTTCGTGATGCGCGGGGCAGGCTGCGCCTGGAACGACATCACTGACCGCGACCTCGACGCCAAGGTCGAGCGCACCCGCTCGCGGCCGTTGCCGTCGGGGCGCATCACCGTGAAGCAGGCGCTGGCCTTTCTGGTCGCGCAGGCGCTGGTGGGCCTCGTTGTGCTGCTGCAGTTCAACCGTTTTGCGGTCGCGACCGGCATCGCCTCGCTCGTGGTCGTCGCGATCTATCCCTTCATGAAGCGTGTCACCTGGTGGCCGCAGGTCTTCCTTGGGCTCGCCTTCTCATGGGGCGCGCTGATGGGCTTTGCTGTCACCTTCGGACGTATCGACGTCACCGCGCTGGTGCTCTATGCCGGGTCGATCGCCTGGGTGATCGGCTATGACACCATCTATGCGCATCAGGACGCCGAGGACGATGCGCTGATCGGCATCAAGTCCACCGCGCGCCTGTTCGGCGCACATACACACCAGGCGCTGATCCTGTTCTACGGGCTGTCGGTGACGCTGATCGGTGTCGCGCTGGCGTCTGGCGATGCGCGCTGGCCGGCCTGGCTCGGGCTTGCCGCCTTCGCCGTGCATCTGGCGTCGCAGATCATGCGGCTCCGGATCGACGACCCGGACTTGTGCAAGCGTCTGTTCTACTCGAACAAATATGCGGGCTTGCTGCTGTTTGCGGGACTGCTGGCCGACGCGGTGATGCGGGCCGCGTAGCTCCCGTAGGGTGGGCAAAGGCGCACTCGCGCCGTGCCCACGATCTCTCAATGATTGATAGAAGAGGTGGGCACGCTTTTCGCTTTGCCCACCCGACGGCCGTGCCCGTCGCTTAGTTCCTTGCGATGATCTCGCGTTCTGCGCGATGGATCGGCAGCTCGCGCGTCATGGCGGTGCGACGGCGCATCAGGAATTTCGGACGGCGGTCGCGGATCGCGTTGCGGCGGCGGCGACGCGGTGCGGGCTTGCTGGCACCTTCGTTGAGCTGCGGCAGCGCGAAGATCTCGCTCCAGATCGCCCAGGCCTCGGCGAGATCGTCGCCATCGGCGCTGACCAGCAGCGGAACGGAGAGTGAGGGATCGCGATGCACCAGGACGAGGGTCTGTGCCTCGTCATTGCCGCGCAGTGCGACGCCGGTGAAGTCGCTGACGCGCACGTTGATGGCCATCTGCATGCCGCGGACGGCACGGCGCAGCACGACACGCTCGCGATGAAGCTCGATTTGCCTGGTGTAGCCGTCGGCGCGCGGATCATGCGCATCGAAACGGACCGGAAGGGAAAGAGGGTCGAGCCGCAGATTGCGGCTCGACCCTGCGGGAGCGGCCCCGCTTATTGCTGTTTGACGCCTCACGGCTTTCGTTCTCCCCGCCAGGATTATGTTCCCGGTCGATGCGAGGACCTTAGCGCGGGGCTTTCCGAAACCGCTTAAAAAGGCTGGTTAATCCAGCGTCACCGCCCGCCATGATTGACAAGACCTTGGCGCGGATGATTGACGAGACGTTGCGCGGAAGCCGCGAATCTGAGCCTTTTGCGGGCTGATAATGCTTGAAGTCCGCACCATTTGGGCACATCTGGTGTTCAGGGCCTAAGATCGCCCCGAAACCTCCCGCGCCCCAACAGGATTTCGTTTGTGAACCCTTCACCAAGCTCGACGCTTTCGCCTAAAGCCAATCGCGACCTGTTTGATCAGTCCGCGCTGTCCGAACTCGCTCAGCGTCTGGTCGAGGCGGCGAAGCGCGCCGGCGCTGATGCGGCCGATGCGGTCGCAGTGCGCGGCATCTCGCAAGGCGTCGAGGTGCGGGACGGCCGCGTCGAGGAATCCGAGCGGTCCGAGGGTGACGATGTCGGCCTGCGCGTGCTGGTCGGCCAGCGCCAGGCCGTGGTCTCCACCAATGACGCGAGCGGCGATGCCGTGACCAAGCTTGCCGAGCGCGCGGTCGCGATGGCCAGGGTTGCTCCGTCAGACAAATATGTCGGCCTCGCCGATCCCGCGCTGCTCGCGCGCGATTTCCCCGATCTCGATCTGCTCGATCCCGATGTGCCTGCGACCGCCGAGCTCGAGCGCCGCGCGCTCGAAGCCGAAGCTGCGGCGCTTGCCGTCAAGGGCGTGTCGAAATCCGGCGGTGCCTCGGCCTCCGCCGGCATGGGCGGCATGGTGCTCGTCACCTCGACCGGCTTCCACGGTTCATACCTCCGCTCGAGCCAGGGCATCTCGGCGACCGCGATCGTCGGCGAAGGCACCAGCATGGAGCGCGATTACGACTTCACCTCGGCGCCGCACGGTGCCGATCTGCTGTCGCCCGAAGTGGTCGGCCGCTCCGCCGGCGAGCGCACCGTGGCACGCTACAATCCGCGCAAGGTCGAGACCTGCAAGGTGCCGGTCGTGTTCGACCCGCGCGTCGCGGGCTCGCTGGTCGGCCATGTCGTCGGCGCCATCAACGGCGCCTCGATCGCGCGCAAGACCAGCTTCCTCAAGGACAAGCTCGGGCAGCAGCTGTTTGCCAAGAACATCCGCATCATCGACGATCCCCTGCGCAAGCGCGGCCTGCGCTCGCAGACCTTCGACGCCGAGGGCGTCGCGGTGAAGAAGACCGCGTTGATCGACGAGGGCGTGCTGACGACCTGGCTGCTCGATTGCGCCACCGCGCGCGAGCTCGGCCTCACCACCACCGGCCACGCCCATCGTGGCGTCTCGTCCTCGCCGTCGCCGGGGCCGTACAATCTGCATCTCGAACCGGGCACACCGACCCCGGCCGAGCTGATCGCCGACATCAAGCAGGGTTTCTACGTCACCGACCTGATCGGCTCCGGCGTCAACGGTGTCACCGGCGATTACAGCCGCGGCGCCTCCGGTTTCTGGATCGAGAACGGCGAGCTCACCTATCCCGTGAGCGAGGTGACGATCGCGGGCCATCTGTTCGAGATCTTCAAGTCGATGCAGCCGGCCAACAATCTCGAGTTCCGCTACGGCATCAATGCGCCGACGGTGCGTATCGAAGGACTGACGCTTGGCGGACGCTGACAGTCTCGACGCAAACGTTCTGACGCACGATGCGGCGCTCCTGAAAGATGCGGTACGAGACGCGGGTGCGCTGGCGCAGTCGATGTTCCGCACCGAGCTGAAGAAATGGACCAAGGGCGCGTCCTCGCCGGTCTCGGAAGCCGACATCGCCGTCAACGATCTGCTCGAAGCGCGCCTGCGCGGCGCCACGCCGGACTATGGCTGGCTGTCGGAGGAGAGCGCCGACGATGCCACGCGGCTATCGCGGCGGCTGACCTGGGTGGTCGATCCCATCGACGGCACCCGCAATTATCTCAACGGCCATGACGAATGGTGCGTCAGCGTCGCGCTGGTCGAGGATGCCTCGCCGGTGCTGGCCGCCGTGTTCGCGCCTGTCAGCAACGAGTTCTTCTTCGCCGTCCGCGGCCAGGGCACGATCCTCAATGGCAAGCCGGTCCGGGCGACAGGCGGGACCGCGCTCGACTTCGCCCGGGTCGCCGGCCCGAAGCCGATGGTCGAGCGACTCTCGACAGGCGGCGACATCAAGCTGCATCCGCGAATCGGTTCGCTGGCACTCCGGCTCTGCCGGGTCGCCAACGGCACCCTGGATGCGGCTTTTGCGGGGGGCAACAGCCATGATTGGGACCTTGCGGCGGCCGATTTGATCGTGCAGGAAGCGGATGGTAGGATGAGCGACCTCTCCGGAGATCCCATCCTCTATAATCGTCGGGAAGTGACGCACGGGGTGCTGGTGGCAGCGGGACGCGATCGTCATGCGAGCATTGTCGCGCATTTTCGAAACCGTCCCCTGGCCTGAGCGCGTCCGTTTTGCTTTTCGAACACTGCTTTGCCGGGCAGCCCGTTAGGAGAACCCATGTCTGATAGTGCCCCGCAACAACTGCTCCATCTCGTCATTGGCGGTGAGCTGCTCGATCTCGAGCACAACACTTTCAAGAACCTCGACGACGTCGAGATCGTCGGCCTCTATCCGAACTACGCGGCCGCCCACGTCGCCTGGCGCGCCAAGGCGCAGAGCACGGTCGACAACGCGCAGATGCGCTACTTCATCGTTCATCTCCACCGGTTGCTCGACCCGAATCAAGAAACGAAGGCGCGTTGAAAAAACTGCTTCGCAATACGCTGCGAAGCAGCTGGTTTCAGCGTGCCGTCGGGGTCCTGGCGGCCGAATATCTGCGTCTGGTCTGGCGGACCAACAAATTCACGTTCGATCCGCCCGATGTCTATGACATCGTCGAGCCGCAGATTCCGGCGATCTTCGCGTTCTGGCACGGCCAGCATTTCCTCACCCCGTTCATCAAGACCAAGGAGTCCTACCGGGCCAAGGTCCTGATCTCCCGGCATCGCGATGGCGAGTTCAATGCGATCGCGGTCGAGCGGCTCGGCATCGGCCTCATCCGCGGTTCCGGGGATCATGGCGGCGCTTTCCACCGGAAAGGCGGCGTCGGCGCCTTCAGGGAAATGGTGTACACGCTCCAGGACGGTTGTAATGTCGCGCTGACCGCCGATGTCCCCAAGCGCTCGCGCGTGGCCGGCCTCGGCATCATCATGCTGGCACGGGAATCGGGGCGGCCGATCATGCCTTTCGCAATGGCGACCAGCCGCTTCATCCGGCTCAAGAACTGGGACCGCACCACCATCAACCTGCCGTTCGGGCGGGGCGCCCTGGTCGGCATCAAGGAGATCCACGTGCCGCCGGATGCCGATGCCACCACCATGGAAGCGCTGCGGCAGGAGCTGGAAGACACGCTGAACGAAGCGACCCGCCGCGCCTATGCGCAGCTCGGCCGCCCGGGACCTGCAGATGGCTAATTCGCTGCCTTATGCCCTGCCGATGACGCTGCGGATGTATCGGCGCCTGGCGACCAGCCTGGTGCCGCTCGCGCCTGCGCTGATTAAGCGGCGGCTGAAGCAGGGCAAGGAAGATCCCGCGCGCGTCGGCGAGCGGCGGGGGCTCAGCCGGGATGTGCGCCCGCACGGCCCGCTGGTCTGGATCCACGGCGCCAGCGTCGGCGAGGTGCTGGCCGCAGCGGCGCTGATCGAACGCCTGCGCGACCTCAATCTGCGCATCCTGCTCACCTCCGGCACGGTCACCTCGGCTGCCGTGGTGGCAAAACGTTTTCCGCCCGACGTCATCCATCAATACGTGCCGTATGATTCCCCGCGCTACGTCGCGCGTTTCCTCGATCATTGGAAGCCGTCGCTGGCGCTGTTCATCGAATCCGACCTGTGGCCGAACCTGATCCTGGCGGGCGCCGCGCGCCGGGTGCCGATGGTGCTGATCAACGGGCGGATGTCGCCGCGCTCCTTCCCGCGCTGGCGGCGGATGCATGGCACCATCTCGGCGCTGCTGTCACGCTTCGACATCTGCCTGGCGCAGTCGAAGACCGATGCCGAACGTTTCTCCGCGCTCGGCAGCCGCGACGTCGTCACCACGGGCAATCTCAAGCTCGACGTGCCGGCACCGCCGGCCGATCCGGCAAAACTCGAACGGCTGATGGCGATGACGCGCGGGCGTCCGATCATCGTCGCGGCCTCGACCCATCCGGGCGAGGACGAGATGCTGGTCGCCGCGCATCGCGGCCTCGTCGGCATCTTCCCGCAGCTCCTGACCGTGATCGTGCCGCGGCATCCCGATCGCGGCTCGTCGATCTCGGGCATGGTCACGGCGTCCGGCCTGAAGCCGGCACTGCGCTCGCGCGACGAGCCGCCGGCGGCGACCACCGATATCTATATCGCCGACACCATGGGCGAGCTCGGCCTGTTCTACCGCCTGTCGCCGATCGTGTTCATGGGCGGCTCACTGATCCGCCATGGCGGCCAGAATCCGATCGAGGCGATCAAGTTAGGCGCGGCCATCGTCCATGGTCCGAACGTCTTCAATTTCGCCGACGTCTATGCGGCACTCGACCAAAGCGGCGGGGCGCGCCAGGCCGACACGCAGGAGGCGCTGGTCAAGCAGCTCGGCCTGTTGCTGGCCGAGCCGACCGTGCGCGACAAGATGCATCGCGCGGGCGCTGGCGTGGTCGAGGAGCTCGGCGGCGCGCTCGATCGCACCATGACGGCGCTCGAGCCGTATCTGATGCAGTTGCGGATCGAGATGGGAGCCGCCAATGCGTGAGCCGGCCTTCTGGTACCGGCCGCGTTCCCCCAAGTCGCATCTGCTGAGCCCATTGGGCGTGCTCTATGGCGCCATCACCGCGCGCCGCATGGCGCGCAAGGGATTTGACGCCGGCATCCCCGTGCTCTGCGTCGGCAACTACCATGTCGGCGGCGCCGGCAAGACGCCGACTGTATTGGCGCTGACCAGGCTGCTGCGCGAGCTCGGCGAGACACCGGTGGTGCTCAGCCGCGGCTATGGCGGACGCCTGCACGGCCCGGTGATGGTCGATCGCGAACGTCATACCGCCGCCGACATCGGCGACGAGCCGCTGATGATGGTGCGCGACGTGCCCGTCGCCGTCGCGCGCGACCGCCTCGACGGCGTCGCGCTGGCGAAGTCGCAAGGCGCCACCGTGATCCTGATGGACGACGGTTTCCAGAACCCGCTGCTGTTGAAGGACGCCTCGCTGATCGTGATCGACAGCGAGCGCGGCCTCGGCAACGGCAAGGTGTTTCCCGCAGGTCCGTTGCGCGCACCGCTGAGGGCGCAGCTCTCGCGCACCGATGCGCTGGTCGTGATCGGCGACGGCCATGCGGCTGACGGCGTTGCCGCGGAGATTGCCGCGCGCGGCAAGCCGGTGTTGCGGGCGCGCCTCAAACCGGATGCGGCAGCCATCGCACAGCTCTTCGGCAAGCAGGTGTTTGCGTTTGCCGGCATCGGCGATCCCGAACGCTTCTTCCGCACGTTGCGCGCTTGCGGTATCGAGGTCGCGCGCACGCGTCCCTTCGCCGATCACCACATGTTTTCGCAAGACGAGCTCGCCGCACTCGCCGCCGACGCAAAGCGCGAGCAGCTCATCCTGGTGACGACGGAAAAGGATGTTTCACGCCTGCACGGCACCGAGGGCGTGCCGGACGGCGTCGTGCCGTTCGCGGTCAAGCTCGAGTTCGACGATCCAGCCAAGCTCAAGCAGCTGATCAGCGACCATCTCTACAAGGCCCGCGAGCGCCGCTTCAGCAGGCGTTGATCCAGCCTCACGCCGCGATCTCGTAGGGTGGGCAAAGGCGCTCTTGCGCCGTGCCCACGATCTGTTGCGTCCGGAGACAGGTGGTGGGCACGCTTCCGCTTTGCCCACCCTACGGCAGCGCGCCATTCAGGCGGCGTTCATCGCAATCCTCTATCGATTTCGGACGATCTCGGAGACTGCGATGAAACTGCCTCTCGCGGCGCTGGCCGCCAGCCTTGCGTGTTTGATTGTTGCGCCGGTGTTTGCGCAGACGACGCCGGCGCCGGCTACCCCGACCGCCACGGTGCCGGTTCCCGCGACCAAGCGCGTGACGTGTCTCGCCGCCACGCAAAATCTCAAGGGGCAGGACAAGCGCGACCAGATGCAGCTCTGCATGGCGCAGGCGCGGGTCGATTGCCTGAAGCAGGCGATCGATCAGAAGATCGTCGGCGAGGCGCGAAGGAGTGCGATCAAGACTTGCGTGGGCGGCGATGGTCCGGAGCCGCAATAGCAGAACGATGCCACAACCCCGGTGCCGTAGGGTGGGCAAAGCGGAGCGTGCCCACGTTGTTCGTCGTGATCATGCAGAGGCCGTGGGCACGGCGCGTTGCGCCTTTGCCCACCCTACGAAATCGCGATCACGGCTTCGGCGCGTTGGGAAAATGCCGCTGCAGCACGGCGGCCGGCGTGGCGTAGGCTTCCTGCAGATCCACGCTCCAGTATTTCAGTTCGTCGAGCGGGATGCGCGTGTCGGTGATGGCGCAGCGCACGAAGGTGCCCGGCGAGATCACGCGGAAATCGCCGTCGAGATATTGCACTTGCGCTTCGCCATGGCCCGAGGGGCCGAACTTGTTCAGCACGGTCGAAAGTCTCCGTGGGAGGCCGCCCCGTTGAAGAAGATGGGGGGCACGATGTGTTGGACTGGATGTAGCATAGATAGGGTGGCTTGTCCGCCCGTTAAACCCACCGGTTTGTGATGTTTTGCCGCCGTTTACGCATGATAGTGCTTGAGGCCGTGCGGCACCTCCTGCGACAGTCTCCGATGCGCCTTTCCCTGACCGCCCTGTTCCCATTGTTTCTGATGTCGGTCGCGCATGCTGCACCGGCGCCCGCGCCTGCGCCGGTCGAGATTCCGCTGTCGTCCGGCGTCCTGCATGCGCAGCTGTTCAAGCCCGAGGGCGAGGGGCCGTTTCCGACGGTGATCGCGCTGCACGGCTGCGGCGGTCTCGGCAGCCATTCCGATTCCGTGCAGCCGCGCTATCGCGACTGGGCCGAGCGCCTGCTCAAGGCCGGCAATGCGGTGCTGCTGCCCGACAGCTACGGCTCGCGCGAGCTCGGCCCGCAATGCCGCGTCAAGGAGATGCACGTCAAGGCGCGGCGCGAGCGCGTCACCGATATCGCGGCCTCGCGCGCCTGGCTGATGAAGCAGAATTGGGTGGCGCGCGACCGTGTCAGCCTGATGGGCTGGGCCAACGGCGCCAGCGCGCTGCTCTGGGCGGTGCGTCCGCAGAGCGTGGCGCGTGATGCGGGACCGGATTTCCGCGCCGCGATCGCGTTCTATCCGGATTGCCGGATCTCCGCCGGTCTCGGCTGGAGCACGCGGGTGCCGACGCTGGTGCTGATCGGCGCCAATGACGACGTCTCGTCGCCGCCGGCCTGCCGCCAGATGGTGGATGGCGCCCACGGCCGCAGCGCGCTCGCGCGCATCGTGGTCTATCCCGGCGCCTATCACGATTTCGACCGCGCCAACACGCCGCTGCACGCGGCCGCCAGCAGCACCGATGCCGCCGTGCCCGAGCATGGCCATCTCGGCACCGATTCCGAAGCGCGCGCGGAGTCGCAGAAGGACGTCGCGGAGTGGTTGGCGCGCTAGCGCGCAAGAGCGGGCCTGCCCCGCCGTAGCTCGGCAGAGCGGCTTGTCACGCCGAAGCTCGGCAGAGCGAAGGCGGGAGGCGGGGCCGCCCGAGGAACAAGGTGAGGCAGACAGCCCCGCATCGACCACCGCCCTGCACGGATCGAAATGGCCGACCGTGAATCTACGGTTGGCGCATCACCCGGTTTCAGCGGAAGACGGTGCCTTAGTTCGACCATGATGTCGGCTAAACGCATCTTTCATGCGCAATCGCCTCGCCATCTTCTCATCCGCACTGGTCGTCTTCACCGTGGTGATCTTCCTGTTCGAAGCCCACGCCGGCGCGCCACAACCGACGCCGGAACATTGCGGCTTCTGGACCACGATCGACGCGGGATTGTCCTGCCGTTGAGGTGTTGAGAGCGCGGTCCCAACTCTCTCGTCGCGCAGTCGTGCCGTATCGCACACTGCGCTCCCTCCCCCCTTGCGGGGGAGGGCGGGGGAGAGGGGTAGCCCAGGAAAAGGTCCATCCGTTCTCGCGGATGCGATCGCTTAGTTGAGAGAGTGTGCCGTGTGGTACCCCTCTCCCTAGCCCTCCCCCGCAAGGGGGGAGGGAACGCAGCGGTACTTGCGGCCGCACTGCGTTCCATCACACCCTAAAACAAACTGCCCTGATCCACCGGCTTGCGCTTCGGAGCTGGCTTTGCATCCTGCGCGGCCGCCTTCGGCTGCGCCGGCGCGCGCTTGGCCACAGGCGCCGGCCGATCCGCATCCGCCGTCGCATTCACGCGTCCATCCGCGAACTCGATCGCGATCCGCGCGTTCGGCCCGACGCTATCTGCCGAATGCAGCGGATGCCCGGCCTCGTCGCGCACCAGCGCAAAGCCGCGGGCGAGCACGCCGCGATAGGACAGCGCGGAGAGCAGCTTGCCGCTGTTCTCGACGCGGGCATCGAGCCGCTGCAGCAAAGTGACCAGCGCGCGGTTGGCGCGCTCGGCGAGGCGATGCGTGCGTTCGCGCTGGCGGGCAATCGCATTGCGCTGCGCCTGCGCGTTGGAGAGCTTTGAGGCGCGCAGCCGCACTTCAAGTCCGGCAAAACGGTCGCGCCGTTGCCGCAGCAGCGAGCGCGTCGACAGGCCGAGCCGTTCGCCGCACACGGTGAGACGGTGCCCGGCCTGCGCGATCTGGCCGTGCAGCACCCGCAGCGTCAGTTTTGAACTTGCCGCGGTGAACCTGCGGAAATGCGCGTGCGTGTTGGCCTTCAATCCGCGGGGCAGGGCGCTGCCTGCCGAATCCAGCCGCTGTCGCGGAATTGCCAGCAGATCGCCGGCCGCAGGCAGCGCACGCGCAGCGGCGCGCAATTCGCTGCGGCGGCTCTCATTCGCGCGCTGCCAATAGGCGCGGGTGCGCCGCGCCAGATCGGCGACCTCGACGAACAATTCGCTGCGCACCGGCACCGCCATCTCGGCGGCCGCCGTCGGCGTCGGCGCGCGCTTGTCGGCGACGAAATCGATCAGCGTGATGTCGGTCTCGTGGCCGACCGCCGAGATCAGCGGGATCATGCTCTCGGCCGCCGCGCGGACCACGATCTCCTCGTTGAACGACCAGAGATCCTCCAGCGAGCCGCCGCCGCGCGCGACGATCAGCACGTCGGGCCGCGGAATCCTGCCGCCCTCGGCGAGAGCGTTGAAGCCGCGGATCGCGGCCGCCACCTGCTCGGCCGAGCCTTCGCCCTGCACCTTCACCGGCCACACCAGCACGTGACGCGGAAAGCGGTCCTCGAGGCGGTGCAGGATGTCGCGGATCACGGCGCCGGTCGGCGAGGTCACCACGCCGATCACCTCCGGCAGCCAGGGCAACAGCTGCTTGCGCGCCTCGTCGAACAGGCCTTCGGCGGCGAGCTTCTTCTTGCGCTCCTCCATCAGCGCCATCAGCGCGCCGATGCCGGCCGGCTCCAGCGCCTCGATCACGATCTGGTACTTCGAGGAGCCCGGATAGGTCGTGAGCTTGCCGGTGGCGATGACCTCGAGCCCTTCCTGGGGCTTGAAGCGCATGCGGCCGTGCACGCCCTTCCAGATCACCGCCTCGATCTTGGCGCTCTCGTCCTTGAGCGCGAAATAGCAATGGCCGGAGGAGTGGGCGCCACGGAACCCGGAGATCTCGCCGCGGACCCGGACATGGCCATAGGTGTCCTCGACCGTCCGCTTCAGGGACTGCGAGAGCTCGGAGACGGTGAATTCGGGCGCGTTGTTCAGTTGTTCCGCAGGCGGCATCGGCAAACGATTCGGCATTTTGGGGTCAGACCCGACGTTAAGGATTTTCGCAGCCCGGCGCCAATCCGGGACTTGATCGGGAGAGTACTCTGTACTATAGAGTTCTCTATTGATGATCCAGTCAGGGAGTTTGCGCCATGGCGATGCGATTGCTGCGAGGTGCCCTCGACTTGTTGAAATGGGGTCTCTGCGCGGTCGGCGCAGTGGCGCTGATCCTCACCGCCCTGATCGCAACGCCGCTGCAGCGGCCGCCCGAGCTGCGCTCGGTCTCCGATTCCCGCAAGGGCGTCGACATGTCGACCCTGCCGGCGCTGGAGCGCTTCCAGGCCCGTGACGGCACCTGGCTCGGTTATCGCCATTACGCAGCCGGCGGCTCCGCCACCGGCCGCGGCGCGATCTTCATCCACGGTTCGTCCGGCTCGTCCGGCACGATCAATCACGCGCTCACGTCGGCGCTTGCCGCGCATGGCGTGGAGACCTGGGCGCTGGATACGCGCGGCCATGGCGCGTCGGGCACGCGCGGCGACATCGGTTATGTCGGCCAGCTCGAGGACGATCTCGTCGATTTCGTCGCCCATGTCCGCAAGAGCGCGCCGGACCTGCCGCTGACTTTGGTCGGCCACTCCGCCGGCGGCGGCTTCTCGCTGCGCGTCGCCGCGACGCCGATCGTGCAAGACCTGTTCGTGCGCACCGTGTTGGTCGCGCCCTATCTCGGCTATGACGCGCCGACCAACATGCCGCACTCCGGCGGCTGGGCCAACGCCGACATCCCGCGCTTTCTCGGCCTCACCGCGCTGCGCAAGCTCGGCATCGATTGCTGTTCGCAGCTGCCGGTGCTCGCCTTCGCCGTGCCGCCGAATTCGGAGCGCTTCCTGACGCCGACCTATTCCGACCGCCTGATGCGCAATTTCGCCACGCACGGCTATCGCCTCGATCTGCCTCTCGTGACGCATCCGATGACGATCTTCGGCGGCACTGAAGACGAGATGATGATCTCCGCCAAATACGCCGAGACCGTGCAGGCCATCAAACCCGCCGTCGACGTCAAGCTGATCGAGGGCGTCAACCACATGGGCATGGTCACCAATCCGAAGGCGGTCAATGCCATCGCCGAGGACGTGGCGACCAGAGGGGCGGGGCAGTCATGATGTGGCCCGTCGGTGGAAGGGCCATCGCATTCTACGAGGATGGTCCGCGGGCTTGCTTCGCCTCTCCCGCTTGCGGGAGAGGCCGACGCACTCGCAGAGTGCGGCGGGTGAGGGCTCTCGCCACGCAGGGACGTCCTCCACAATCCCTGGCAATCCCGACGCGGAGACACCCCCACCCCAGCCCTCCCCCGCAAGCGGGAGAGGGAGCCCAGTGCCGATGCCGCTGCGTTGTGGACATCATACGCGATTGCCCTGCCGCTGCCGGCAAGCCGTGGAGGCTCCCATGAAGAACCTGTTCGCGGCCGGAAAATTGCTGCTGCTCGACATGGCGGCGACGCTGTTGTTTCTCGTGCTCTATCTGCTGACCCACAATGTGACCCTGTCGGTCGTGCTCGGCATGGCGCTGGGCATCACCCAGATCGGCTGGCAAGTCGCGCGCCGCAAGCCGATCGACACCATGCAGTGGATGAGCCTGTTTCTGGTGCTCGGTGCCGGCACCGTCACGCTGATCACCGACGATCCGCGATTCGTGATGATCAAGCCGAGCGTGATCTACGTCATCGTCGGGGTCGTGATGCTGAAGCGGGGATGGATGAATCGCTATCTGCCGCCGATCGCGATCGAGCTGGTGCCGGATGTCGCCATCATCGTCGGTTACGCCTGGTCGGCCCTGATGTTCTTTTCGGCGGCGCTGAACGTGATCGTCGCGCTCAATGTCGACGTCGCGACCTGGTCGGTGGCCATGTCGATCTATGGCATCGTCAGCAAGGCCGCGATGTTCCTGATCGGTTACGCATTCCTGCGCACCATCGCTGTCGCGCGTCGTCGACGTGCCGTCGAACGCGCGCACGATGCTGCGATGATGCCGGGTTGATGGAGGCCGACATGATCGACAGCAAGCAGGCCGCCGAGGCGCTGGCCGAGATCGACGACATCGTCCAGCGCGTGCGGCAGTCGCGCATCTACGATCTCGCCAGCCGGATGATGATCCTGTGGGGCGTGCTGGTGTTCGCGGCAGACATCGCGACCTGGCTGTTGCCGCAAGGCGCCAATTACTACTGGCTCGCGGTCTACGTCCTCGGCATCGCCGGCTCGTTCGCGATCAGCGCGGCGAACAGGGCTTCGACCGGCGTTCGCGGCTTCGATATGCGAATCCTGCTCGCCTTCCTGATGTTCATCGCCTTCGGCTTCCTGTGCGCGCATGTGCTCGGCCACTTCACCCCGCGCCAGCAGGGCGCGTTCTGGACCATCTATTTCATGCTGTTCTACGCGCTGGCGGGGCTGTGGTTCGGCACGGCCTTCGTCGTCATCGCGCTTGCGATCACCGCCCTGACGCTGGTCGGCTATTTCTTCGTCACCGGCGATGCCTTCCTGCCGTGGATGGCCGTCGTCAACGGCGCCGGCCTGGTCGTCGGCGGCCTCTGGATGCGGCGGAGCTAGCGTCATGGCCGAGCTCGACGACATCATCCACCAGCCGCTGCGGCTCAAGATCATGGCCGCGCTGAATTCGCTCCCGGCGACAGCCGCAGGCCTCGAATTCTCGCGACTCAAGAAGCTCACCGGCGCCACCGACGGCAATCTCGGTGCGCATATCGAGACCCTGGCGAAAGCCGGCTATGTTTCGGTGGAGAAGGCGTTCGTGGGGAAGAAGCCGCAGACGACGGTGACAGCCACGGCGGCGGGCCGGGGCGCGTTCGCGCGGCATGTGGCGACGTTGCAGGAGATTATTGCGGGGAAGCAGGCTTAATGTTCGAGGTGTCGATTGTTGCGCCCTCTCCCCTTGCGGGAGAGGGCATCACCGCTAACCGCCGCGCGCTCACTTGGGTGAGGGGTTGGCTCCTCATCAAAAGTCCCTCTGCGGATAGAGACCCCTCATCCGGCGCATCGTGCCACCTTCTCCCGCAAGGGGAGAAGGAAACAAAGTGCTGTCTTATGCGTCCCTTGTAAATCCAGCGAACACCCAGCCGATACACCAGAAAGCCAGATAGGCGACGACTGCGAGCCCGCCGGTGATCACCAGCCCCCACCCGAGGTTGGAGCTAGCTTCGCTTGATAGAAACGTCGGCGCCGGCGCGTCCGCGATGGCAATTACATCATTGAGCGACTGATACGAAAGACTCCATCCCGAACAACCGCCGACGCTGTAGTCGAGGTCGCTGCCGTAGTCGTATTTCTTTTTGAAGGTCCAACCAGCACGCGCGAGGCGCGTGACGCACAGGGCGTCTTCATGTTTGCGAACATCGGAATTGTATCGATCGACACTAACAAAGATTGCGATTGCAATTCCGGTCAGCACTATCAGCACGGCAACGACCGCGCCGATTCGAGCGAAGCCCCGAATGAAGCGTGCGCCACCGGTCAACGGTACCTCAGACTTCACGCGATAAGGTTTCAGCTCACCCATTGAAGTTAAATCCTTATGTTCAGTCTAAAGGTAGTATTTCTAAAAGAACCCAGGGATTACGGTTGATGCTCTGGCTTTGGATTTTAGAGCACTGTCAACACAATTCCCGCCCCGGGGTAGCTAGAGCCGCGCCCCAAGTCTACCGGCGTTCTTTCGAAAGTTGCACCGATAGCACTCAGGTTGAATGTTCTCGATATTGTTAGTGCCGCCAGCATAAACCGAAACCTTATGCCCTTTGGTCCAAACGTTCTTGTAGCGCCGGTCGGGGCGGGGAGGAATCTCCGACCAAAGTCGGTTGCACTTCTCCTGGCATCGGGGAGTTCGCGCTAGCAATTCCTGCCATTCCGCTTCGGTATGAGTCCCACCATTCCTCTTCTCCCGCGCAGCCCGAACGCGTCCTCGGGCGTTTCGGCAGTCCATGCAACGATTCCAAGCGTTGAACCGCTGGCTGCTGCACTTGGTACAAGTTCTTTGAACGCTCATTATCCCTATCCAGATCGACCTGCGAACGCAGGATTGGCAATGAGCCGAGCGACGATTAGCGGCGGCTGCCCAAGCAGCATCTCTATTGCGCGCGACAAACTCGACCTCCGCCAACACAAGCAGATATCTCCGTCATTTCTCATTGCGAAACTCGCCCTAGCGGCAACCGAAGGTGCATGTGACGTTGACGTTCACCTCTATTCCCTTCCTGATGAGTAGTTGTCCCAAGCCACGACTTGCAAGTTGAGATATGGTTCCTCCTCAAGGGTAAGCGCGCTTTTTGACGCACGGTGCAGCATCATCTCCTCGTCTGCGCAGGGCGGGGATTTTGATTGGTGGAGTGTCCCTGTTGGCTTTAAGGCGATCAGCCAGGGTTGACGGTCTCTGCGTGCTTGGCAAAGTTGAATGGCAACAGGTCTTCGATGTCGGCGTCGGGCGGACGCTGCGGCAGTTCAGCGAGCACGTGACATAGCCAGGCGTAGGGCTCAACGTCACAGGCCCGGCATGTCAGCACCAGGCTGTAGATCACCGCGCTGGCCTTTGCGCCGGCGACGGTGTCGCTGAACAACCAGTTTTTTCTTCCGGTCACAAAGGGTCTGATGTCGCGTTCGAGAACATTGTTGTCGATCGGCGCAAGGCCATCATTGGCGTAGCGGGCCAGATAATCCCATTGGTTGCGGGCATAGGCGATGGCCTTGCCGGTCAGGCTTTCGGGCAGCACGTTCGGCGCCTGATCGTCGAGCCAATTTTTGAACGCAGCCAGGACCGGGACGCTGTGCTGCTGGCGCAGCCGCAAGGCGTATTCGGCGCGCGTTTTGCCGTCGGGCGGCGTCTGGCGCGCCAGCCTCTCGACCTCATACAATGCCTCGAAGAACCTGAGTGCCTGCAACGAGAGGCCGCCGGGCTTCTTCATCGCCTTGAGCGCGTCGGTAAATTTCCTGCGCGCGTGCGCCATGCAGCCAAGATGAGTGACACCGGAGAGCGTGCGCCAGGCGTCATAGCCGTCGCTCATCAACAGGCCGCCCCAACTGGCCAGGAAGGCCTGTGGATGCTCCTGGCCGCGACCGGGCTGGTAATCGAACAACACGACTGGCTGGGCGCTGTCCTGGCCACTGCGGTAGACCCACATGTACGATTTGGTCTGCGCATCCCGCCCGTCCTCCTTGAGGACCTTGACCCACGTCTCGTCGCCATGGATCAGAGGCTGCGACCGGAGCGTTTGCTTCAGCGCATCATACACGCGTTGCAGGTGCAATTCGCTCGACCGGATCACCCAATTGGCCAGGGCGCCGCGGCCGACGCTGACGTTGGCGCGTGCCAGCGCGTCCGCCAGACGATACAGCGGCGTGCCGTCGACGTATTTGTTGGCCAGCACGAGCGCCAGCGTCGAAGCCGTGGCGACGCTGCCCGGCAATGGCTGCGCCGGCATCGGTGCGATCACGATCGGGGTGTTCAGCGCAGTGCGCTCGCAGTGACGGCACGCGTACTTGAACCGCACGTGCTGCAGCACTGTCGCCTTCACCTCGATATGCAGTTGTTCGGTGACGTTCTCGCCCATCCGGTGCATCCGATTCCGGCAGCACGGGCAGGCCTTCCGGTCCTCGGGCAGATCATGTTCGATACGCTGGCGCGGCAGATCCGCCGGCAGAGGCTTGCGGCCGCGCTTCTTCGGCGCGGGCGTCTCACCCTCCGGCCGCCCCGTATCCGGCACGACCGCCGGTTCGAGATCGTCCTGTTCCGCGCCTTCTTCGGCGGAAGCCTGTTCGGCTTCGTTGAAGATGCGATCCTTGAGCTTCTCGCTGCGTGGCGCGTAGCGATGCAGCCGCTCCAGCCGCAACTGCTCCTCAAGGTGCCTCACGCGCTGCGCGAGCTTCTCGTTCTCGGCCTTCAGCGCCGCGATCAAGGCTTCCAGTTCGTGCGTCGTGGGCTTGCGACTCATCGTAGTCTTGAATCGAAGTCATGCCGCCGCGTCAACCGGGCTCCCATGTCTTCGTCATGTCTTCGGCGGCGTCATCTGAGAACGGCCATGCCGAAGCCCGATGACGCCGCCCGCATCGAACACGCTCAGCCCACGCTCTGATATTGCCGCACCGGATGACGACGCATCGCCGCGATGTTGATGCCGTCAAGCAGCCAGTGCAGCTCCTCCATCGTCAGCGTCAGCACCGCCTCCTGACTTCGGGGCCAGTGGAATCTGTCGGCCTCCAGCCGCTTCAGCAGCATCCAAAATCCTGACCGATCATAAATCAGCAGCTTGATCCGGTCGCGGCGACGATTGCAGAACGCGAACACCGCGCGTTGGAACGGATCCAGCCCCATCGACTGCTCCACCACGATCGCCAGGCTGTTGATGCCCGCCCGGAAGTCAATCGGTTCGCGGTGAAGGTAGACCCGAAGATCAGACGCCAGTCGGAACATCGCAACGCCCCAGCGCTTCAATCACCGCCGACAGCAACTGCGCGTCGCCGCCTTCCAGCGAAAGCGTCACGCCGTTGGGCATCGATGCCGTCAGCCGCCCTGCACAGGATCGCTCCGTCGCGCAAACCGGAATAAAAGCTGGCGCAATCGGCGCCCGCGCCTCCGGCTGGTCATCCCCGTTCTGAAGTTGTCGCTTGGCCACCCACTTGCGCAGCAGGTTCGCGTTCACGCCGTGTTGCAACGCCAGCCCCGCCAGCGACACGCCAGGCTGCAGACAGGCCTCGACCAGTCGCTGTTTGCTGGCCGGATCATAGCGACGCCGGCCATTGCACAACACGCCGACCGTCTCAAGTCTCAAAGGTTCTTCTGGAGTTATCATCGATGGTGTCCACCTCGCTCATGGTGGACACCTCATCCCATCCCCGCGCTCAACTGCATAGGTGCGTAGAAAGGAGCGCTTACCCTCAAGGAGCACGTGCATTGGTGGACGTGCCAATGCTATGAAGCGGAAAGGGGCTCGCAATGACAGAATGGCTGGAGCGCGCATGAGCAAAGACCCGATGGAGATGGCTGTCGAGGAATTGGACGCCAAGTATGGCAAGCCGGAATTGGTTGGCACGGTGACGCATATTTTGGAGCTTAGTCAAAACGACAACCATGACCGCTTCGCCATTCAGATCCTTACTGAAGATGCCAAGCGTTTGAATATCCGCTTCACCCAGGCGGCATTGAGGACGCTGCTCTCGTTGATCGGCGACGATGTCTCAAGGGAACGACCAAAATCCAACTAGCTCAGCTCGTAGGATGGGTTGAGCCTTTGCGAAACCCATCGCTTTCTAGTTCTCGCTCTTCTTCATCGCGGCTATCATCCGACTGACCGCCCGCCCGTCTGGACAGTTGCCGAGTCATGCGTTCCGATGAAACGCAGTTTGCGAGCCTGACGGACGCTTCGTGAAAACAAGTGTGGTGGGTTTCGCAAGGGCTCAACCCATCCTACGGGCTACAAATGTTTGCAAGCGTGGCATGGATTTCACTCAACGCTTCTTGTACTTCTCTAGAATGCGTTTGCGCTCTGCGGTCATATCTTCGCTGTCTTCTGTCAGCCTTCCGCCGAAGTCCTGATTGACTGCCGTGTATTTTCGTCCGTGTTTCATAGCCCATTCAGCTTTGAAGCGATGCAGGCTCTTGCTCTCGCGCCGGGTGCGGTCTTCATCCTTGAAGCCTTTTTCCCACGGGCGTTGACCGTACTCGCTGAATGTTTCTCCACCTCCACCGCGATACCCGATAATTACCTCACCGCCCATGTAGAGCAGTCGAGGTTCTGGCATTAGAAGCCAGCCATCGCCGAACTTCCGCCAGTTGTCCGTCGAACAGTGCCGCTCGGGATACAGCCATTCCTTTTTCGCGGCGGCGACGTAGCGAAAGGCGCGGCGCTTCGTTATCGAGTTGATTTGCAGCACCTCGTCTTCTGTAAGATTCCTCCCGACCTGCACCGAGAGGAAGTTGAAGATAGCCGTGCGGAACATTTCAAGGTTGGGGCGATATCGCGTCTCGCTCTGGTACGGGTCGCGTGCCCAGCTCAGATTCGTCAGTATCAGGACCTTATCGAGTGACAGCGGGAAGAACGTATGCGTTGCGTTCAGCCTTACATCCGGGTCGTTGTGCCCCTCGCACCACTTTGAGAGCGGCGGGCATGCGCGGTTGTAGACCGTTACAGGATGGTCGGAGATAATGAATTTGGTCGGCGAGTTCGACGCATCGGCAATCTGCCAAACTGCCTCAGTCCACACAGCGCAGAACATGTTTTGCACTTTCTGGAGGACCATCAACGTCATGTTGGCATCTCGGCTTCTCGTCCTGTCAGCGAGGTCAGCGAGCCCTTTCGGGGTGCGGAGCTTCTGCACACTCATGTAGGGCAAGAGAGTATTGAACGCCTTTTCATTCGCGCTGACATGGGTGAACTTAGAGAAATATTGGACCGCAGCCGGAGCGTCGTTATCGAGCTTGCCGAAGAAGAACTTTTCAATTTCCGTGTTGGTGATGGTGCCCCATTTGGTCGTGTAGAGGTCGTCCTGTGCGAAGATACTATCCGGCGACCACTCATGCTCGCTCTTACGCGGGACATTGCCTTTGGGCGTTGTAATCATGTCCGGCCTCAGGTCGAGGCGAAAATACTTCGACTGCCCCGGCAGCATAAAGCGCCGTTGGTACCAGACTGGGACGTAATGGTTGTGCGTGTACTCGCCCATTACCGCAACGCGTTCCGCGTGATTGGAATGATGGTGGATATGAGGGGTTGAAATACTACTGGTTGATAATGGCAGTTTCGACCAACCCGGGGAAGTCGAACTCGCCTATGCTTCTACGCAAAGTTCGCGGCCTGACCGCCCGCCGTAGGGGAGGCGTCAAGGGCAATCGAACCCGCATCCGGACGTGCATACGCTCGTATGGACGCGGGGACGAAACCGCTAGCGCGCTTAGAGAGCCGCCTGATGTGTCGTCGCTGGGGGATGATTGTCGCCGCGGTAGCCCCGCGGCACATTCATTGACGAACTTGCTTCGACACGTTCAACCAGACAAGAACGCATGCAAAACGGAATCCCTGTGATTCCAAAGTGAGCGTGGTTGTCGCTCTACCTCCCGTGTTACAAATTGATCTAACGTTCGTTGCGGCGTTCAGATTCGGCAATGTTCGTCATTCCGCCAATAGCGGTGATGGATTCCGGAGCGCCACCAACCGCTCTGCGCTTGGCGCGACCCGATGGATTCCGGGCTCGTGGCTTCGGCGCGGCCCGGAATGACGGGAAGGAGGGCCGTTTCCCCTTGAGCCCCACCGCGATTCGTGCGACCTCCGCCCCAGCAAAACCCCTCATTTCGAGCCTTCGATGCACATTCTCCTGCTTGGTTCCGGCGGCCGCGAACATGCCCTGGCGTGGAAAATCGCAGCCTCCCCCCTGGTGACCAAATTCTGGTGCGCGCCCGGCAATGCCGGCATCGCGCGCGAGGCGGAATGCGTGGCGCTCGATGTCGCCGACCATGCCGCCGTGATCGACTTCTGCAAGACCAACGCGGTCGAGCTGGTCGTGGTCGGCCCGGAGACGCCGCTGGCCGCCGGCATCGTCGATGACCTCGCCGCCGCCGGCATCAAGGCGTTCGGGCCGAACAGGATCCCCGCCCAGCTCGAAAGCTCCAAGGGTTTTACCAAGGCGCTCTGCACCGAATTCGGCATTCCGACCGGCGCCTACAAGCGATTCACCAACGCCGACGATGCGCGCGCTTACGTCCAGAGCCAGGGCGCGCCGATTGTGGTGAAGGCCGATGGCCTTGCCGCCGGCAAGGGCGTCGTCGTCGCCAAGACCGTGCGCGAGGCGGAGGACGCCATCGCCATGATGTTCGAGGGCGCGTTTGGCGACGCCGGCGCCGAGGTCGTGATCGAGGAGTTCCTGCCCGGCCGCGAGATCAGCTTCTTCGCGCTGTGCGATGGCGAGACCGCCATTCCGCTCGCCTCCGCGCAGGACCACAAGCGCGTGTTCGATCACGACGTCGGCCCGAACACCGGCGGCATGGGCGCCTATTCCCCGACGCCTTTGGTGACGCCCGCGATCCACGACGCGATCATGGCCAAGATCATCTTGCCGACGGTCGCCGGCATGAAGCAGCGCGGCACGCCGTTCCGCGGCATTCTCTACGCGGGGATCATGCTGACGACGCAGGGCCCAAAGCTGTTCGAGTTCAACGTCCGCTTCGGCGATCCCGAGTGCCAGGTGCTGATGATGCGCATGATGTCGGACATCGTGCCGGCGTTCCTCGCCTCCTGCGACGGGCAGCTCAGGAATTTCGACCTTCGCTGGTATCCGGAGTCGGCGCTCACGGTGGTGATGGCGGCGAAGGGGTATCCCGGCGACTATCAGAAGGGCACGCGCATCGAGGGGCTCGATGACGCCGCCAAGGTCGAGACCGCCGAGATCTTCCACGCCGGCACGGTCGCGAAGGACGGTGCCATCCTCGCCAATGGCGGCCGCGTGCTCAATGTCTGCGCGCTGGGCGCGACCGTGACCGAAGCGCAGGCGCGCGCCTATCAGGCCGTCGACCGCATCCACTGGCCGGAGGGTTTTTGCCGCCGTGACATCGGCTGGCAGGCGGTGGAGGCCGAGAAGGCCAAGGGCTGACAGGGAACTGACGGGCTTTTTGCGCGCGAGCGCGCCATTCCCGGCCCCGCCCGTCGGCACGCCGAAAATGTGCAGGCAGGCCTTGAACTTAGCTACTGTGCATGGGGTTGTTTTCGACTTTCAGGTCGAGGCGCCCTCGCGACTGACCAGATAAGGATGCAGAAGATGTCCGATCTCGCCGACCTCTATCCCGGCTTCGCCTCCGAATGGATCAACACCTCGTTCGGCCGCATCTTCGCCCGCGTCGGCGGCAAGGGTCCGCCGCTGCTCTTGCTGCACGGCTTCTCCGAGACACATGTGATGTGGCACCGCGTCGCGCCGCAGCTGGCCGATCAGTTCACGCTGATCATCGCCGACCTGCCCGGCTATGGCTGGTCCGACATGCCCGAGAGCGACGCGCTGCACATGCCCTACAGCAAGCGCGCGATGGCCAAGGCCATGGTCGAGGCGATGGAGCAGCTCGGCCACGTCCACTTCGCGCTCGCCGGCCACGACCGCGGCGGCCGCGTGTCGTACCGGCTGGCGCTCGACCATCCCGGCCGGCTGTCGAAGCTCGCGGTGCTCGATATCCTGCCGACCTATAATTACTGGGAGCGGATGAACCGCGCCTATGCGCTGAAGATCTATCACTGGACGTTTCTGGCCCAGCCCGCGCCGCTGCCGGAGACGCTGATCTCGGGCCAGGGCGAATTCTTCCTGCGCTTCAAGATGGCGAGCCAGACCAAGTCGAAGACGCTGGACGCGATCGACAAGCGCGCGCTCGAACACTACATCGCCCCGTTCCGCGATCCCGCCCGCGTGCATGCGATGTGCGAGGACTACCGCGCCGGCGCCACTATCGACTACGAGCTCGACAAGGCCGATTTCGAGGCCGGCAAGAAGATCACCATTCCGATGCTGGCGCTGTGGGGCGGCGTCGGCATCGCCCAGGCCGCCGCGACGCCGCTCGACGTCTGGAAGCAATGGGCGACCAACGTCGAGGGCCAGCCGGTGGACTCCGGCCACTTCCTCACCGAAGAGAACCCCGACGTTACCGCGAAGGCGCTGCGCGCGTTCTTCGCAGGTGGTTAACGTCGCTCGCGGAAGAACGCCTTGAGCAGCCGCGCCGCCTCGCTCTCGCCGACGCCGGAATAGACATCCGGGGCGTGGTGGCAGGTTGGGGAAGCAAAGAACCGCACGCCGGACTCGACCGCGCCGCCCTTGGGGTCGGCCGCGCCGTAATAGAGCCGGCGGACCCTTGCAAACGAGATCGCGCCCGCACACATGGTGCAGGGCTCCAGCGTCACGTAGAGGTCGCAGTCGACCAGGCGCTCGCTGCCGATCTTCTTTGCCGCCTCGCGCAGCGCGATGATCTCGGCGTGTCCCGTGGGGTCGTAATCGGTCAGCGTCCGGTTGGCGGCGGTGGCGATGACCTCGTAATTCCGGACCACCACGCATCCGATCGGAACTTCGCCCGCCTTTCCGGCATTTTCGGCCGTTTTGAGCGCTAAATCCATGAAAGAGGGGGCTTTCAAGCCTCGTATCATCCGAAGAAACCTGCTAGTAGCTGCGCCTTCAGCAGAAGTGCTTACCGATTTTGCCTGAGCATGCGGCTCGAAACGAGCGCGCACAATGCTACCGGCCATCCCCTGAGTGAGATTATTCATGCCTCGCGACAGCGACAAAGACAACGATTCCCGCGGCCGGCGAGGCCCCCCCAAGGGACCAGCAAAGGGCGGGCGCAGCGGCAAGCCGCGCGGCCCCGAGAAGAAGTTCGCCAAGCGCGGCTTTGAGGGCAAGAGCGAGGGCAGGGGCGACCGCGACAGCCGTCCGCCCCGTGAGGGCAGACCGTTCCGCCGCCGCGAGGAGGGCGATGCGCCGCGCCGCGATTTTTCCGATCGTCCCCGCTTCAAGCGCGACGATCGCGGCGGCGAGGGCCGCGGCGAGCGCAGCTTCAAGCCGCGTGGCGACCGCCCCTTCTCCGATCGTCCGTCGCGTGACGGCGAGAAGCGGCCGTTCAAGCCGCGCGGTGACCGTCCCTTCTCCGGGCGCGACGACCGTCCGCCGCGCAGCCGGGATCGCGATGATGCGCGTCCCGCCGGTCGCTTCGGCGACAAGAAATTCGGCGACAAGCGACCGTATGCGCCGCGCGGCGAGCGTCCGGAACGCAAGTTCGACGGCGAGCGGAAGTTTTCGCGCGATCGCGGCGAGCGGGACGATTCAAAGCCGTGGCAGAAGCGCGAGGATCGCCCGCGTGGCGACCGGCCGCCGCGCAGGGACTTCAGCAAGGGTCCGCGCAAGGATTTCGGCGGCCGTGACCGCGGCGAGGACAAGCCCTGGCAAAAGCGCGATGACCGCCGCGACGGTGGCCGCGGTGACGACCGTCCGCGCTTCTCGCGCTCGCGCGATGATCGCGCCTCCGGCGATCGTCCGTTCCGCGATCGTCCCAAGTTCGACCGGCCGCGTCGTGATGGTGACGGCCCGCGCGGTGGGCGCGGCGGCGACCGTCTGAAATTCGACCGTCCGCGCGAGCGGCCCGAAGGCCGCATGGACTGGCAGGAGCATCCGCGCAGTGAAGGCCGTTTCGGCGACCGTCCGCGCCGCGACAACGAGGACGACAGCAGGATCTTCGAGAAGCGTCCGGCCTTCGGCGGCCGTGGCGCCTATCGCGCGCGCGAGCGTGATTTCGAGGGACGGCCGCGTCGCGAAGAGGCGCCGAAGCCGAAGAAGGCCGGCGAGCGCATCGCCAAGGCGCTTGCGCGTGCCGGGTTGGCTTCGCGGCGCGATGCCGAGGAGATGGTCACGCAGGGCCGCGTCACCGTCAACGGCCGCGTGATCAACTCGCCGGCGCTCGACATCACCAAGAACGACGTGGTTCTGGTCGACGGCAAGCCGTTGCCGGAGCGCGAACGCACGCGGCTGTTCCTCTATCACAAGCCGCGCGGGCTGATGACGACGCATGACGACCCCGAGGGGCGTCCGACCGTGTTCGACAATCTGCCCGAGGGCCTGCCGCGGCTGATCTCGATCGGCCGGCTCGACTTCAATACCGAAGGCCTGTTGCTGCTCACCAATGACGGCGGCCTCGCACGCACGCTCGAGCTGCCGGACACCGGCTGGCTGAGGCGCTATCGTGTTCGCGCCCATGGTGACATCACCCAGGCGCAGCTCGACCAGCTCAAGGACGGCATCGAGGTCGAGGGCGTGAAATACGGTCCGATCGAAGCGACGCTGGAGCGCGATCAGGGCGCCAATGTCTGGCTGGTGTTCGCGATCCGCGAAGGCAAGAACCGCGAAGTGCGTAACGTCTGCGCCCATCTCGGGCTCGAGGTGAACCGGCTGATCCGCGTCTCCTACGGTCCGTTCCAGCTCGGCGAGGTCCCCGAAGGCCAGGTCGAAGAGGTCCGCGCGCGCGTGCTGCGCGATCAGCTCGGCGACAAGGTGATCGAGAAGTCGGGCGCGCAGTTCGACGTGCCGAGGAAGTCTGTCGAGGGCGATGCTTCCGGTGCGAAGACGTCCAAGCGGGCCGTGATCGCGGACAGCAAGGGTCGCCGCGTGCTGGTGCAGCGCACCGGCAGCGACGAGGCGCGCGAGCGCAACGAGCAAGAGGCGAACGGCTACGGCCCGCCGCGCCGTCCCAAGCGCGGCTATCACGGCAAGCGCGATCTGACGCCGCGGGACGAATAACATGCGCGTGGTCGGCGGTCGCTTGAAGGGGCGCAATCTCGCCTCACCGTCTTCGCGCGACATCCGTCCCACGGCGGATCGGCTGCGCGAGTCCGTGTTCAACATTCTCGTGCACGCCTATGACAATCCAATCGAGGACGCCCGCGTGCTCGATCTCTTTGCCGGCACAGGGGCGCTCGGCATCGAGGCGTCCTCGCGCGGCGCGAAATTCACGCTGTTCGTGGACAACGGCGCGGAGGCGCGTGCGCTGCTGCGTAACAACGTCGAGTCGCTCGGCCTCGGCGGCGTCACAAAAGTCTATCGTCGCGATGCGACCGATCTCGGCCCGGCACATCCCGTCGAGCCGTTCTCGCTGGTGTTCCTCGATCCGCCCTATGGCAAGGGCTTTGCGGAGAAGGCGCTCGCCTCCTTGCGCGATGGTGGCTGGCTGACGCCAGGGGCGCTGCTCGTGGTGGAAGAGGCCAAGGCCGCGCAGTTCGTGACGCCGGAAGGGTACGAGGAGCTGGAGCGGCGGGCGTATGACGATACGGAGTTCGTGTTTTTGAAGGGGCCGTAGCCTCGCTGCCGATCATGCAAAGATCGTTGGCACGGCGCGTTGCGCCTTTGCCCGCCCTACGGCACCGTCACCGCCGCCCGAACAGCTTCTCCACATCGGCGAGCTTCAGCTCGACATAGGTCGGCCGGCCGTGATTGCACTGGCCGGAGTTCGGCGTCTCCTCCATTTCGCGGAGCAGCGCGTTCATTTCCTCGGGCCGCAAGCGGCGGCCGGCGCGCACCGAGCCGTGGCAGGCCATGGTGGCGGCGACATGCATCAGGCGGCGATCCAGCGGCAGTGCATCGTCCCATTCGGCCATGTGCTCGGACAGATCGCGCAACAGCCCGCCGGCATTGGTCTTGCCGAGCAGCGACGGCGTCTCGCGCACCGCGACCGCGCCGGGGCCGAAGGACTCGATCGCAAGGCCGAACGAGGCAAGCTCGTCGCTGCGCTCGAGCAGGCGCTCCACCGTGGCCTCATCCATCTCGACGATCTCGGGGATCAACAGGATCTGCCGCTGCACGCCGTTTTCGGCAAGCGAAGCCTTCAGCCGCTCATAGACGATGCGCTCATGCGCGGCGTGCTGGTCGACGATGATGAGACCGTCGCGGGTCTGCGAAACGATATAGGTTTCGTGAAGCTGGGTGCGCGCAGCACCAAGCGGACGGTCGACGAGATCGGTCACAGGCTGCGGGTCGAAGCGCACGTCGGCGCTCGGCGCGCCGACGTCGAACGCGGCCTGAGCCCGCTCGGCGAAGGCGGGCGCTACGGAGCCTTCGAATGACGGCATCGACGCGACAGGGGCGGATGGCGAGGCTCGCCAGTCCCAGCTTGCCGGTCGTGGCGGTGTGAAGGCCGGGCGGAACGACGACAGCGCACTCTCGCCGCTGTTGGCGGCGGTGCGTCGGCCCTCGCGCGCGAGGCCTTCTTTCAGCCCGTGCACGATCAGCGCACGGACGAGGCCAGCATTGCGGAAGCGCACCTCGGTCTTGGCGGGATGCACATTGGCATCGACCTCGCGCGGATCCAGCGTGACGAACAGTGCCAGCACCGGATGCCGGTCGCGCGGCAGATAATCGGCATAGGCCCCGCGCACAGCGCCAAGGATCAGCTTGTCGCGCACCGGACGGCCGTTGACGAAGAGATATTGTCCGAGCGCGTTGGCCTTGGTCAGCGCAGGTGCTGCGGCATAGCCTGCGACGACGACGCCTTCGCGCTCGGCATGAACCTCGAAGGCATGACTGCGGAACTCCGCGCCCAGGATGTCGCCGAGCCGCGTCAGGCGCCCGGCCGCGCCGGGCAGCGCCGCTGCCCAGGTCACCGGCGCGCGCTCCTCGCCCGCGAGCGTGAAGGCGACATCCGGTCGCGCCATGGCGAGCCGCCGCACCACCTCGCGGATTGCCTCCGCCTCGGTGCGGTCGGTCTTCAGAAACTTCAGCCGCGCCGGCGTCGCATAAAAGAGATCGTTGACCTCGACGCGGGTGCCGTGCGCGAGCGCAGCCGGCATGATCTCGGATTTCTCGCCGCCCTCGACAGTGAGCGCCCAGGCATGCGGCTCGCTGGCATGCCGCGTGGTGATGGAGAGACGCGCGACCGAACCGATCGAGGGCAGCGCCTCGCCACGGAACCCGAGGGTGCGGATCTGGAGCAAATCCTCGTCGTCGAGCTTGGAGGTGGCATGGCGTTCGACCGCCAGCGACAGGTCCCTCTGGGTCATGCCGCCGCCGTCATCGGTGATGCCGATCCGCCGCCGCCCGCCGCCATCGGTGAAGACGTCGATCCGGCTCGCGCCGGCATCGATCGCGTTTTCGACGAGTTCCTTGACCACGCTCGCCGGACGCTCGACCACCTCGCCGGCGGCGATACGGTTGACGACCTGCTCTGGAAGCTGACGGACGGGCATGGGGCTTTCGATTTGGATTCGCGGAACAGCCTATTCTAGGCCGTGTTGCGTCAAAAGCATGTGTTGGGCAACAGGCGTGTGGGGGCCTGGGGAAGAGGGATGCCTATCACATTGAAGACATTGGGCGTTCGAGAAAATCCCGCAACCGGCGCGGACCGCTCTCCGGCTACGGTCCCTGATTGTGGGGGGCCGGGCAGCGGTGTAGCATCGTGAAAAAACGGCAACAGGACGGGAGGACGCCATGTGCCATCTCTTCGCGCACCAGCCCCAACGCGACTATGAATCCCAAACGCGGTCCTTGCGGATCGGCGGGCACTGCACGTCGATCCGGCTGGAGATGGCGTTCTGGGACACGCTGGAGGAGATCGCGGCCAAGGAGAGCATGAGCGTCGGCAAGTTCCTGACGACGCTCTACAACGAGGTGCTCGACCACCATGGCGAGGTCAACAATTTCGCCTCGCTACTGCGCTGCTCGTGTTTGATCTATCGCTCGAAGAGCGTGGCGCAGGTGCAGGATTTCAAGGCCACCGTGGCGCCGATCCTCGACGCGGCTGAATAGCGCTAAGCGCGAGCCCGCATCCACATTCTCGATGTCGTCCCGGCGAACGCCGGGACCCATACCGCGGAATCCATCGAGTGTGGGTGATCGGCGTACCGAACGACTAATCTTCGTCACACTTCTCCCTGTGGTTATGGGTCCCGGCGTTCGCCGGGACGACACCTTGAGTGTGGATACGCAATCTCTCCTCGATGCCGTCCTGCGCGATGACGGCGCCAGATCAGATCTCCTTCTTCTGCATCGCCCCTGCAATGTAGTCCGCCTGCCGGATCGCGAGCGCGACGATGGTCAGCGTCGGGTTGCAGGCCGCGCCGCTGGTGAACTGGCTGCCGTCAGAGACGAACAGGTTCTTCACGTCGTGGCTCTGTCCGAACTTGTTGACCACGCCGTCGCGCGGCTTCTCGCTCATCCGGTTGGAGCCGAGATTGTGCGTGCTCGGATAGGGGGGTGTCGGATAGGTCACGGTGGCGCCGACGGCGTCATAGACCGCCGCGCCCTGCTTGTAGGCGTGCGCCCGCATCGCGAGGTCATTGGGATGATCGTCGTAATGCACGCTCGCGACGGGCTGGCCGAACTTGTCCTTCACGGTTGGATCGAGCGTGATGCGGTTGGTCTCCTGCGGCATGTCCTCGCCGACCAGCCACATGCCGGCCATCCGCGGATAGCCATCGATCGCAGCGGTGAACGGCCGGCCCCATGCGCCGGGATTGAGGAACGCCGCCATGAAGGGCAGTCCGAGCGACAGCGTCTCCATCTCGTAGCCGCCGACGAAGCCGCGCTTCGGATTATTGGCCGCTTCGTCGCGGATGATGCCGGCCATGGTGGTGCCGCGATACATGTGCACCGACTTCTCGAACACGGCGTAGACGCTGCCGGTCATGTGACGCATGTAGTTGCGGCCGACCTGACCGCTCGAGTTGCCGAGGCCGTCGGGGAACATGCTCGATGCGCTGTTGAGCAGCAGCCGCGGGCTCTCGATCGAATTGCCTGCGACTGCGACGATCCGCGCCTTCTGGCGTTGCATCGCCCCGCTCTCGTCGGCATAGACCACGCCGGTGACCTTGCCGCTCGCATCGTGCTCGATCTTGACCACCATGCTACCGGGGCGGACCTCCAGATTGCCGGTCGCCTCGCCCTTGGGGATCTCGGTGTAGAGCGTCGACCATTTCGCGCCGGATTTGCAGCCCTGGAAGCAGAAGCCGATCTGCTGGCAGGAGCCGCGTCCGTCGCGCGGCTGGCTGTTGATCGCCATGTTGCCGGTGTGCACGGTCTTGTAGCCGAGCTTTTTCGCGCCGGCCTCGAGCACCCGGAAATTGTTGTTGCCGGGGAGTCCGGGAATGCCGTTGGTGCGGGTCACACCCATCTTGTTCTCGGCCTTGGCGTACCACGGCTCCATCTCCGCGAGCGTGACCGGCCAGTCCAAAACGTTCGCACCGGGAATGTTGCCGTAGGTGCTCTTGATCTTGAACTCGTGCTCGTCGAAGCGCAGCGAGGCGCCGGCCCAGTGGATGGTGGAGCCGCCGACCGCCTTGACGATCCAGGCGGGCAGGCCCGAGAAATCCTTGGCGACGCGCCAGTTGCCTGACGTGGTGCGGGCATCGGTCCAGGCGAGCTGGGAGAAGCTGTCCCACTCGTCATTGATGAAGTCCTGGTTCTCGATGCGCGGACCGGCCTCGAGGATGACGACCTTGACGCCCTTCTGCGCGAGCTCGTTGCCCAGCGTGCCGCCGCCGGCGCCGGAGCCGACGATCACCACAACGCTGTTATCGTTCAGATCGAATTTTGCCATATGCGTTCTCCTGAACCGTTGGGTGCGACCTAGGCCTTCGGCAGCCAGTCGATGTCGGCGAAGCCGCGGTTGATGTAACCGCCGTGCTCGGCGGAGGAGCCCTCGTAGCCGAACCGCGGCCAGACCTCTTTCTGGTTGTAGAGGGAGACGACGAGATCGCCGCGAACCTTCTGGAAGAAGTCGCTTCCCTCGATCTCCTTCAGCAGCACCACGCGATCGGCTTCCCAGGGCACCTCGGCATAAGGCGCCTTGTGGCGATCCTTCGCGTTCTGGTCGAGCCGCGCGATGCCGTCGCTGATGAGCGACTTGACGGCGGGGTCCTTGGCAGCCTTGTCGTCCCACGGCTTGATCGCGGTGATGTAGTAGCTGTCGCCGAGAACGTCGTGCGGATAGATGTCGCGCGCGACCTTCAGCAGGGTCTTCATCGTCGCGGGCGAAAGTGTGCCGGCCTCATCGGCCCAGGCGTCCTCGATGTTGACGGCGACACTGGTCGCCACAGCCACGACCGGGACGGCGGTCGCTGCGCCCTTGAGAAAGACGCGACGGCTATGCTTGCTTCGACGATCGACTTCTCTCATGGGTTCCTCCGTAGGTCTTTTATGATTGGGATTTCCGTGATCGTGATCAGCCGAAACGTCCGCCCCGCTGGATCACTTCGATCTTGTAACCATCGGGGTCGCTGACGAAGAAGAAGCGCGCCAGCGTCTTGCCGTCGTGCTTGAAGTCGCGCAGCGGCCCCGGTGCGAGCTGCTCGCGGGCGAAGCGGGCATGCTCGGCATCGAGATCCTCGACCACCACGGCGAGATGGCCGTAGCCGTCGCCGAGCTGGTACGGTTCCTTGCGATCAAAGTTGACCGTCAGCTCGACCTCGAAAGGTGAGGAGGGATGACGCAGATAGATCAGTGCAAAGTCCGGAAACTTCAGATGATCTACGACTTCGAGGTGGAAAGCGCGCCGGTAGAAGTCGAGCGATAGTGCCTCATCGCGTACGCGGATCATGGAATGGACAGGCTTGGCCATTCAGTTCAGCTCCTTGAGATAGGCGATGATGGCGGTGCGCGTTTCCGGCTTGCCCTGGCGGTAGGCCATGATCGTGCCGGGAATGACGGCCTGCGGATTGGTCAGCCACGCATCAAGCTTGGCGTCGTCCCAGGTGAAATCAGCTTTCGCGAGACCGTCGGAGTAGCGAAAACCTTCAATCTTGCCGGCCGTTCGTCCCACGACCTTCACCAGCGGCGGACCCTGCCGTATCGGTTCCGACAGATTGGTGGTGTGGCACACCGCGCATTGCTGCTTGAACAGTGTCGCACCATCCAGCGGCTTCGCGGCCGGCAACGGCATCTGCGCATCGGCAATACGTGTCGCCAGCACCATCGCGGTGCACAATCCGAGAACGACTGCGCGCATCGCCAAGACCCGTCTATCCACGACAAAAATCAGCGTGCGCAAACTCTAGGCGGCACAAAACATGCCGTGGTAGTAGCGGGCTGTTTCATCGCGCAAGCGATTCAAATTGCAAAATCGCGATCAGTCATTCTACGCGAATGTTCCGCGCTGCCGCATATGAGGAGCGCAATTTCGCGAAAGCGCCTCCAAATCCCTAAACGATGACCACACCATGCGGGTTGGATCGCGGGCACGCCGTTCGTGCAATCGACGCGATCGGGCGGTTTGGTTTCCGCGAACGGCGTGGGGAATGGCCAAGCTGCTCATCGCGGAAAATCCAGGAGACATGGATGAAGTTGGTGAAGACCTCAGTGATCGCTTGTGCTCTTTCCGCCCTGCTTGCGGGCCCTGTCCTTGCGCAGGGAGTGTCATCCGACACCAAGTTGCGTGGCGGCGCGCAAGGCAAGACAATCCAAGGCGGCGTCGCGGGCAATAGCGAAGAAGAGCTGGAAGCGCAGTCGGGCGGTGCGGGCCAGACCGGCATGAAGCCGGCTAAGAGCACGAAGGGCACGGTCGGCACCACGGGCAGTGCCACGCATAAGAGCGCCACCGACGGGTCCGCTCCGGGCGGGGCGACGACCAGCGGCAAACGCTACTGACGCACGAGATTTGAGCGAGCGAACCTCCGGTCGCATGGCGGCCGGAGGTTTTGCCATGCCCGGCAGTTCAATCTTCGTGGCCGGTGAAGGACACTCAATCGTCGAAGCGCCCGCCGCGTCCGGCCTTGACGTCGCTGCGGCGCTTCTTGCCGTCGAGCCGTCGCTGTTTGGAGGCAAAGGTCGGCCGCGTTGCGCGGCGCGGCGTCGGCCGGATCATCGCTTCGCTCAGGATCTCGACGAGGCGGTCGATGGCGTCCTGCCGGTTGCGCTCCTGGGTGCGGAAGCGCTGGGCGTGGATCACGATCACGCCGTCCTTGGTCATGCGCTGGCCGGCGATGCGGGCGAGCCGGATCGCCGCATCCTCAGGGATGGTCAGCTTGCGCGTGTCGAAGCGCAACTGGGCCGAGGTCGAGACCTTGTTGACGTTCTGCCCGCCCGGGCCGGAGGCGCGGACAAAGCCGATCTCGATGTCGTCCTCGTCGATAACGAGATCGCGGGATATCCGCAGCATGATGGCACCATTGGCGATATCACGACATATCGCGGAACAACCTTGTTCGGCAATGGTGCATCTGGAAACGCAAATGGCCGGGCGAGCCCGGCCATTTCAGGAAACGTCGGGAGACGTCAGTTCGACTTGGTCGCCGGCGCCGCGGCCGGTTGCGCCGCAGCCTGCGGGGCGCGGCCGACGATGACGGTCAGCAGTCCCTGGCCCCACAGCCGCTTGGCCGCGGCCTTGGCGTCGTCCAGCGTGACCGCGTCGACGATGGCGTTGCGCTTCTCGATATAGTCGATCGGCAACTTGTCCTGCTGGTATTGGAGCAGCGCCTGCGCGAGCTTGGAGGAGGTGTCGAGCGCCAGCATCTGCGAGCCCTTGAGGTAGGACTTGGCCTCGTCGAGCTCCTTCTGCGTCGGACCCTCGTCGGCGATGCGGCGCACTTCCTTCTCGATGGCATCCATGGTGTCACCGGAGCGGTCGGCACGGGTGCCGGTGTTGCCGATGAAGATCGCCGAATGCTCCATCCAGAGCAGCGATTCGAACACGGAATAGGCCAGCCCGCGCTTTTCGCGCACTTCGCGGTAGAGCCGCGAGGACAGGCCCCCGCCGCCGAGGATATGGTTGACGACATAGGCCGCCATGAAGTTCGGATCGCCGCGCTTCACGCCGGGGCCGCCGAAGGTGATCACGGTCTGCGGCACGTCGAGTGGCACAAAGGCGCGCTGCGGCGGCTTGGCGGCCTCGACGTCCGGCACCGGCACGAGATTGGCCTTGGCCGGCAGTGCGCCAAACGTGTGATCGAGCAGCTTGCCGAGGGTTGCCGGGTCGACGTCGCCGACGACGGCGACCTTCAGGGTGTCCTTGGCGAGGTTGCGCGCGACGTAATCCTTCATGTCGGCGATCGTGATGGTCGGCACGCTCTCCAGCGTGCCGTTGGTCTGCCGTCCATAGGGATGATCGCCGAACGTCATCTCCAGGAACTTGCGGCTCGCGAGCGAGGTCGGGTTGGTGGTGTCGCGTCGCAGGCCCGAGATGACCTGCGAGCGGATACGCTCGACATCGGCCGCGTCGAAATGCGGCGAGGTCAGCGCGGACCGCAACAGATCGAAGGCCTCGTCCTTGTTGTCGCGCAACATGCGCAGGCTGCCGCGGAAGGTGTCGCGGGTGGCACTGAAGGAGAGTTCGATGGCGCGGCGGTCGAGCCGCTCATGGAACGTCTTGGAATCGAGATCGCCGGAGCCCTCATCGAGGAGGTCGCCGACCAGATTGGCGACGCCGGGCTTGTCCTTGGGATCCTGCGCCGAGCCGCCGGCAAAGGAATATTCCATGGCAATCAGCGGCACGGTCGCGTCCTGGACGAACCAGGCCTCGATGCCGCCCGGCGAGACCAGGCGCTGGATCTTTGCTGCCGCCTGCGACGGCGAGATCGTGGCGAGCGCGAGTGCCGCGCCCGTGGCGACGGAGAGCGCGAAGTGTCTTGCGCGCAGGACGTGTCTTGCACGGAGGAAGGAATGGGTCACGAACGCTTCTCCTCGCGCTTGGCAGCGGTGCTGGTGTCCTTGATCAGATAGCCGGTCACCGAGCGCTTCTTCTCGAGCCATTTTTGCGCGGCTTCACGGACCTGCTCGGCGGTGACGGCGCGGATGCGGTCCGGCCAGCTCCGGATGTCCTCGATCGACAGGCCGGTGGTCAGTGCGCCGCCATACCAGCGCGCCAGCACCGCCTGATTGTCCTGGGCGTAGATCGCTTCCGCGATCAGCTGGGTCTTTACGCGTTCCAGATCTTCGGCGCGGACTGTGTTTTGCGCAATGTCGGCGATGACGCCGTCGATCACTTGTTCGACCTCCGCAAAACTGACGCCCGGTTTCGGCGAGGCCGAGACCGCGAACTGGGTCGGGTCGAGCGAGATGCTGGAATAGCTGGCACTGGCGGAGACCGCGAGCGGCTTGTCGACCACGAGGGCGCGATAGAGATAGGAGTTGCTGCCGCTGCCCATCAACTGCGCCAGCACGTCGAGTGCGGCGCTCTCGCCGGCCGCGGCCGTCGTCGCCGACGGCACCAGATAATAGCGGCGCAGGCTCGGCTGTTCGACGCGCGGGTCGGACAGCGTGACGGTGCGCGGTGCCGCCGGCTCCGGCTCCTGCGGGCGAATGCGCTGCGCGGGGATCGCAGGCTGGGCCGGGATCGGGCCGAAATTGCGTTCGACCAGCGGGCGCACGTCGGCGGCCTCGACGTCGCCGGCGATCACCAGGATCGCGTTGTTCGGCGCGTAGAAGCGGCGGTAGAAGGCGAGGGCGTCCTCGCGATTGAGCTTCTCGATCTCCTGGTGCCAGCCGATCACCGGCCGGCCATAGGGATGGTTGAGATAGAGCGCAGCCATGATCTGTTCGTTGAGGCGCGCGTCCGGGCTGTTGGCGACGCGCATGTTGTACTCTTCGAGCACGACGTCGCGCTCGGGCAGCACATTCTCGTCCTTGAGGATCAGGCCGGTCATGCGATCGGCCTCGAACTCCATCATGGTCGGGAGCTGCTCTTTCGGCACGCGCTGGTAGTAGTTGGTGTAGTCGACCGAAGTCGATGCATTCTCGTTGCCGCCGACGCGGAGCACGGTCTGCGAGAACTCGCCGACCGGATGCTTCTCCGTGCCCTTGAACATCAGGTGCTCGAGGAAGTGGGCGAGGCCGGACTTGCCTGGCGTCTCGTCGGCCGAGCCGACCTTGTACCAGATCATCTCCGTGACCACGGGCGTGCGGTGATCAGGGATCACCACGACCTGGAGGCCGTTGCTGAGCGTGAAGCTGGCGGGCGGCGCAGACGTGACCGTCGTCTGGGCGAGTGCGCTGCCGACGACGAGGGCAGATGTCGAAAGCAGCGCGGCGAAGAGGCAAACAACCGATCGGTGTGAGGACATCACGATCCTTGTAAAGGCCCGGACCCTGTCCGGGCGTGAAAGCACGGCATGCTACACCGCGCGGCTTTGAGCTTCGGGTCACGAAGCAGAGAACGCGGTCAAGTTGTACTTAAAAATAGGTCATCTGCCGCGTCCGGCCTACGCCGGACGGCCGCGGCGGGGCCGCGTCTGCGTGCGATGGACAAGGAGCCTATTGCTCCTTTTCCTTACCCGACCTGACGTCGAAATAGGTCCGCTTCGACTTATCCTCGCCGGTACCATAGGCATAGCTCGACGAAGGCGTCTGATATCCCGGCGGCGGCTCGGTCAGAGACTGGCGCGGCGGCTCGGACGTGAATTGCTTGCTCTCGTCCTTGTTGTTCGAAAACATCTTGAACAGGCCGCCGGTGTAACCGAGTTCGGCCGGGCTCATCGTCGGGTGGTTGGTGTTGGAGCCCGGCTGGGCCGGATCATTGACCGTCTTGTCGGGGCCGGCCGTCTTGTGGGCGTCCAGCTCGGCCGGCGACAGCGGCCGCGCATTTTTCAAATACTCCGCCTGCTTGTTGCCCGCCTTCTTCCGCTCAGCGATGGCCGCCTTGCGGCGCTTCTCGTCGGGATCCTTCGGCCAGTTCGGCGCGTTCGCGGCGTCGGCGCTGGCAGGCGGCGGCAGGTCGAGATTCGGCGGCACCACCAGCGGCGACCGCTCGCGGTACTCGATGCCCTTCTTCTCCATGCTCTTGGCGCCGATGCCGGACATCAGATTGTCGATGAGCTTCTCTTCGAAGGTCATGTCGTCGTCATCGTCGCCATCATCACCGGCGCGGACCGGGCCTGCCGACATGACGAGACCGATGCCGAGGGCTACGGCTGACAATTTCAGCGCCAGCCAAAGTCCCCGCCGGGCGTCTCGGCCGATCGAACCGCTGGTCTGGAAGCTGCGCATGCCTATACCTGTTCCATATTGTGGCAGATTTGATCGTGCCAGCCTTGCCGCGTCGCGCGCGACCACCCCTCGCCATGCAAGGTTCCACCTCCGGCCCGTATCGGCCGGGATCAGGGCGCTTTTGCGGCGGGTACCCCCAGGAAGGAATCATACAATAGGGCCGCCACCCCAGCAACGATGGCCACGTCTGCCAGGTTAAAGACGTACCAATTATAGGTAATTCCGCCGATTTCGATGTGGAACAGGGCAAAATCGACCACCGCGCCATAGGCCAGGCGGTCGATGCCATTGCCGATGGCACCGCCGATGATCAGCCCCAGGGCCACCGTGGCGAGCCGGGTCTGCGACCGCGCCATCCAGATCGCGAGCGCGATCACCGCGACGACCTTCACCGCCATCAGCGCGAGCTGCGCGGCCTGACCGTCATTCTGGAGCCAGCCGAAGCTGATGCCGATGTTCCAGGCCAGCACCAGGTCGAAGAACGGCATCACCTTCACCACGCCGCGGCGGGCAAGGTCGAACCCGTTCAGCAGCCAGAGCTTTGAGGCCTGATCGGCCACGAGCGTGACCACGGCCGCGAGGATGCCGGCGCGGAGCGGGGTCATGGCAGGGCCGATCAGACGCTCACGCCCAACGCCTTCCATTCGCGCAGCGCCTTGGCATCGCGCGGGGTGACGTCGGGATACTCAGGGTCTTCACCCACGGTCGGCGAGATCTTCCAGGAGCGGGCGCATTTGGTGCCGACGGCCTTCTCCACCACGACCGCGACGCCGGACACGGCGTCGAGACGGAATGCAGAGGCCGGCGCCTCGCCCTCACGCACCTCGTAGTTCGAGGTGATGCAGATCTCGGCGAGATCGGTGTCGAACAACGTCGCCAGCATGTCGCGGTCGGCGACATAGATCACCGGCGAGGCCTCGAGCGAGGAGCCGATGTTCTTGGCGGCACGTTCGAGCTCCAGCGCGCCGGTGACGACGCGGCGGACGTTGCGGATGCTCTCCCACTTCGCGGCGAGCTTGTCGTCGCGAAGCTTTTCGAGACCTTCCGGGAACAGCGTCAGATGCACCGATGCTTCGGCGTCCGGCCTGTACATCCGCCAGCCTTCCTCGGCGGTGAAGCTCAGGACCGGCGCCAGCCATTTCAGGATCGAGTTGCACAGCAGGTCGATCGTGGTCAGCGCCGCCTTGCGCGTCAGCGAGGACGGCGGATCGCAATAGAGCGTGTCCTTGCGGATGTCGAAATAGAACGCCGAGAGCTCGCTGTTCAGGAAGGCGGACAGCGTTGCGACCACGTTCTTGAAGTCGAACGTCTCAAAGGCCTTGCGGACCAATTCGGCGCGGAGCGCAAGCTCGTGCAGCATCAGCCGCTCGAGCTCGGGCATCTCGGCGGGCGCGATCGCGTCGGCCGGCTTGTAGTGATGCAGCGTGCCGAGCATCCAGCGCACGGTGTTGCGCAGCTTGCGATAGGTCTCGACCGTATTCTTCAGGATCTCGGGGCCGATGCGCTGATCGTCGGTATAGTCGCAGGACGCGACCCAGAGTCTCAGGATGTCGGCGCCGGACTCCTTGATGACGGACTGCGGTTCGATGGTGTTGCCGAGCGACTTCGACATCTTGCGGCCGTCCTCGGCCTGGGTGAAGCCGTGGGTCAGCACGATGTCATAGGGCGCGCGACCGCGGGTGCCGCAGCTTTCCAGCAGCGAAGAGTGGAACCAGCCGCGATGCTGGTCCGAGCCTTCGAGGTACATCACGGTGTCGGTGCCGCCGTCGACCTTGCGCTTGATGCCGGCGAGGCCGGGGAATTGCACGGGGTCTTCGAGCACGAAGGCGTGCGTCGAACCGGAATCGAACCAGACGTCGAGAATGTCGTCGACCTTCTGCCAGTTCTCACCGGCATGCGGACCGAGGAAGCGTTCGCGCGCGCCCGTCGCGTACCAGGCATCCGCGCCTTCCTTTTCGAAGGCGTCGCCGATACGGGTGTTGACAGCCTCGTCCTGGAGGATCTCGGCGGAGCCGTCGCCCTTCTCGCGGACGAACACGGCGATCGGCACGCCCCAGGCGCGCTGGCGCGAGATCACCCAGTCGGGGCGGGCCTCGATCATGCCGTTGATGCGGTTCTCGCCTGACGGCGGAACCCATTGCGTCACCGAGATCGCGTGCAGCGCGCGGGCGCGCAGCGTGTCGCCGCTCTTCGCCTTGCCGTTGGCCGCGATGTCCTTGTCCATCGCGATGAACCATTGCGGCGTGTTGCGGAAGATCACCGGCTTCTTCGAGCGCCAGGAATGCGGATATTGGTGCTTGAGCCGGCCGCGCGCGAGCAGCATGCCCTTGTCGACGAGCGCCTTGATCACGGCCTCGTTGGCGTCACCCTTCTCGCCCTTGTCGTTGATGACGCGCTTGCCCGCAAAACCCGGCGCGTGGTCGGTATAGGCGCCGTTCTCGTCGACGGTGTAGGGGATCGCGCTGTTGATGCCGCGGGCATCGAGCTCGCGGGTATTCACCGTCCAGACGTCGAAGTCTTCGCGGCCATGGCTGGGCGCGGTGTGGACGAAGCCGGTGCCGGTGTCGTCGGTGACATGGTCGCCGGACAGCAGCGGCACGATGAAGTCATAGCCGCCGGCGAGGCCCTTCAGCGGATGGGCGCATTCGATCGCGTCCATGGTGTCGCCGGGGATGTCGCGCACCTTCTCGAAGGCAGTGACACGTGCTTGCTTGAAAACCTCTGCGGCGAGCGCATCGGCGAGGATCAGCAGATCGCCGGTCTTGGCCCAATTATCCGCCGGAGCGTCCGTCACCTTGTAGAGGCCATAGGCGATCTTCGGCGAGAACGAGATCGCGCGGTTGCCGGGCAAGGTCCAGGGTGTGGTGGTCCAGATCACGACGCTGGCCGAGGCCAGCGCGCCATGCGCCGGCGAGGTGACCGGGAATTTCACCCAGACCATGTCGGAGGTGTAGTCCTCGTACTCGACCTCGGCTTCGGCGAGCGCGGTTTTCTCGACCACGCTCCACATCACCGGCTTGGAGCCGCGATACAGCGTGCCGTTGGCGGCGAACTTCATCAGCTCGCGCGCGATCTGGGCTTCGGCCGGATAGTTCATGGTGGCGTAGGGATGAGCCCAGTCGCCGATCACGCCGAGACGCTTGAACTCCTCGCGCTGCACGTTGAGCCAGTGCGTGGCATAGGCGCGGCACTCCTTGCGGAAGTCGATCATCGCGGTTGAGTCGCGGAAGTCGGGCTTCTGCTTGCCCTTCTTGCGATAGTGCTCTTCCTCGACCTTCCACTCGATCGGCAGACCGTGGCAGTCCCAGCCGGGCACGTAGTTGGAATCGAAGCCCAGCATCTGCTGGCTCTTGGTGACGAGATCCTTGAGGATCTTGTTCAGCGCCGTGCCGATGTGGATGTTGCCGTTGGCATAGGGCGGTCCGTCGTGCAGCACGAACTTGTCGCGGCCCTTCGCGTTCTCGCGCAGCTTTTCGTAGAGGCCGATCTCGTACCAGCGCTTGAGGATTTCCGGCTCGCGCTGCGGCAGGCCGGCGCGCATCGGGAATTCGGTCTGCGGCAGGAACAGGGTCTTCGAATAGTCTTTGGCTTCAGACTTTTGGGACTTCTGCGGCTTTTCGGACATGAGGCTGACTGGCTCGGAATGGCGCGGGAACGGATGGCGATGCGGAATCGCGGGGTGAAACGACAAAATCCCGGTCTTGCGCCGAGCCGAAGGCTCAGGCGGAAGCCGGGCCGCTAATCCCTATGATGCGCCGCGCAAACATGGGCTCTCCATAGCAGGGGGCCAAGGGAAGCGCAAAAGGGGAAGCGCAAAAGGGAAGCGCAAAGGTCCTGCCGGCCGGCTCGGGCCCCCTCAATCGACGGTCCCGAGCTGCGGAAAAGCGTCCGGGGCGGCGGCCAGGATGGCGCGGGCGCGGGCGGAATCGTCGTCCATCTGGCGGATCAGGGCTTCAATATCGTTGAATTTCAGCTCCTCGCGGATGAAGCCGACAAAGGCGCAGTCCAGCGCCTGCCCGTAAAGGTCGCCCTTGAAGTCGAACAGGAAGATTTCGAGCAGCGGCGCGCCATCATCAAAGGTCGGCCGGCGGCCGAAGCTCGCCACCCCGTTCAGACGCTCGGGCCCGCGGCCGACCCGCACGGCATAGATGCCATGCTTCAGGCCGCAATTGGCGTCGAGCCGGATGTTGGCGGTGGGATAGCCGAGGTCGCGGCCGCGCTTCTCGCCATGAATGACCTCGCCGGTGATGAACCAGGGCGCGCCCAGCATGGTGGTGGCCTCGTCGATGAGCCCCTCGGCGAGGGCGATCCGGATCGCACTGGAGGAGACCGGCCGCTCGTCGATATCGACATGCGGCTGTACATCGACCTCGATGCCCAGCCGGGGGGCCTCGTTGACCAAAAGGCCGGGCGAGCCGACGCGTCCCTTGCCGAAATGGAAGTCGTAGCCGACCGCAATCCCGCTGACGCCGAGGCGGTCGATCAGGTCATGGTGAATGAAGTCCTGCGCACTGGTCCCGGCGCGGGCCTTGTCGAAGGTCATGACCACGGCACCGGCAAGCCCGGTCCCGGCCAGAAGTCGCAGCTTGGCGCGTTCGTCCGTCAGGCGAAATTGCGGGGTGTTGGGACTGAAAAACCGGCGCGGATGCGGTTCGAAGGTCAGCGCCAGCGCAGGGCGGCCATGCAGTCGGCCCATTTCCAGGGCGGCTGCAATGACGGCCCGGTGTCCGAGATGGACCCCGTCGAAATTGCCCATGGCGACCACCGCCCCCTTCAGGATGGCAGAATCCGGCGTGGTATCGCGGATAACGGTAAATTGCGGGGCCATCAGGGGAATTCTCGAGCCGGCGGGACCGGCCGGGACCGTGGCGTGACCCGGCCGATGAAGTCAAGCGGGAGGGGTGGCCGCGCTGAACACGATTCAATCTTTCGAAGGCCGCCCCGATTAACGCGCTGTTTAAAGCCTTGGTGCTAGTCCTTGAAACGTGGAACTGCGGGGCGCCGTCCCGTCAGGTCCGATCGTAAATATTTCCTGGGTATGCGTTGGGGGAGTCGAGATGGCGGTTGATTTGTCGATGTCGGTTCTGGTGGTGGATGACTACAGCACCATGATCCGTATCATCCGGAATCTGCTGAAGCAGCTTGGCTTCGAGAATATCGATGATGCCAGCGACGGTTCGGCGGCGCTGAACAAGATGCGCGGCAAGAAGTATGGGCTCGTGATCTCCGACTGGAACATGGAGCCGATGACGGGTTACGACCTGCTGCGCGAAGTGCGGGCAGATCCCAACCTCGCCACCACGCCCTTCATCATGATCACGGCGGAATCGAAGACCGAGAACGTGATCGCGGCCAAGAAGGCCGGCGTGAACAACTACATCGTCAAGCCGTTCAATGCGGCGACGCTGAAGACCAAGATCGAGGCGGTCTTCCCGGACATGGCGAGCGCGTAAGCGCGCTTCGAGGCCGGACAAACAATCTTCCAATAGGATCGTCATGCCCGGGCTTGTCCCGGGCATCCACGTTGTTGGGGTCTGCGAGAGAAGGCGTGAATGGCCGGGTCAAGCCCGGCCACGTCGGCACTCGGCAATTCGTTTAAGCCGGCCCCACGTCAGGCCGCTTTGCATCACCACTTCAATTCGCGCATCAGCGCTTTCGGCGGGTGACCGAACAATTCCGTCACTGACTTGGGATCGAGCTGGTCGAGGCCCTCGAACTCCTCGGCATGGATGCCGCGGGTGACGAACAGGCAGTCGATGCCGAATTCACGCGCGCCGGTCAGGTCGGTGCGGACGGAATCGCCGATCGCGAGCACCTTTTTCCGGTCGATCGGGTGGCCCTGGCGTTCGCCGGCCAGCCGCATCGCGCGCTCGTAGATCGGCCGGTGCGGTTTGCCGTAGAAGATCACCTCGCCGCCAAGCTCGCGATACAGCTCGGCAATCGCGCCGGCGCAATAGATCAGCCGGTCGCCGCGCTCGACCACGATGTCGGGGTTGGCGCAGACCAGCGTCAGCTTGCGCTCGCGCGCCTTCAGCATCATGCCGCGATAATCTTCCGCGGTCTCGGTCTCGTCGTCGTAGAGGCCGGTGCAAACGATGTAGTCGGCCTCTTCCAGCGGCGCGGTCTTCGCATCGAGGCCGCGATAGATCGAGTTGTCGCGCTCGGGGCCGAGCCAGAACATTTTTCGGCCGGGGTGCTCGGCGACATAGAGTCGCGTCAGATCGCCGGAGGAGACGATCGCGTCATAGGTCTCGTCGGCGACGCCGAGCTTGCGCAATTGCCGCTGCACGGAGTCGGCCGGGCGCGGCGCGTTGGTGATCAGGATCACCGTACCGCCACGGCTGCGATAGGTGTGCAGCGCCTCGCAGGCCTCGGGGAAGGATTCCAGCCCGTTATGGACGACGCCCCAGATGTCGCTGAGCACGACGTCGACCCCGCCCACGAGTTCGCGCAGGCTTTGGGCGAAATGCAGCGTGGTCATGATGCGTGAGGCCGATCAGATGCGGCGCGCCAGCGCCGCGTTGCCGGTGATACGCTGTGACGGGGTGGCAGGCGCCGCGGCTGATGTTGCGCTTGGGCTGGGTGTACCGGAACCATTGGATCCCTGAATGTCCTGCGTCGGGTTCGACGCGGCTCCGCCGGTAGCAGATGCCCCCTCGGGCCGCAATGGCCGGGGCGGCGCGAACAGAAAGCCCTGGCCGAAGCGCACGTCATAGTCGAGCAAGTCGACCACTGCGCGCTCGCCCTCGATCCGTTCCGCGATCAAATCGATGCCGAAGCGGCCGAGCAGGTCGGACAGATCGGAGGGATGAATGTCCGAGGTCGAGGCCTGCTTCGGGTCGAGCAGCAGCGAGGCCGGGACCTTGATGAAGCGCACGCCGCGATCGGCGAGCTCGCGCGGCTCGATCCGCAAGTCGGTGACATGGTCGATCGAGAAGCGGAAGCCGCGCTGTGCGAGGGCCGCGAGATTCTCGGTCTCTGCTGGACCGAGGCCGCGGAAGGTCGACTGCTTGAACTCCAGCACCAGCGATGGCGCGAGCGCCCGGTTGGCCTCGAGGAAGTCGAGGCATTGCGCGAAGGTGGTGGAATTGCCGAGGGTCGAGGCCGCGACGTTACAGAACACGCCGACATCCTTGTTGCGCACCATCAGCCGGCGCAGCACCTGGACACAGCGCAGCAACACCATGTTGTCGATGCGTCCGATCAGCCCGGAGGCCTCGGCGATGCTGATGAACTCTTCTGCGGCAATCAGCTGGTCGCGCTCGTCGCGCACCCGGGTCACGGCCTCGTAGAAGCGGACCTTGCGCTGCGGCAGCGTCACCATCGGCTGGAGGAAGATGTCGATGCGGTTCTCGTCGATGGCATTGCGCAACGTCGCCAGCATCTGGGTCTGGTTGCGGCCGTTGGCCGTCGAAACGGCACTGGCGGTCTGGGTCTGGACGGCCGGCGGGGTCGGCCGCGGCGGCGGCGCGGGAAGCGGGGGAGGAGCGGCCGGCCGCTCCTCGAAGGAGGCAATCAGATCGACCGGCGCTTCCGGCTCCAGTCTGGCGACCGCAGCGGGGGCCGGCGCGTGACCGGCCAGCAGGTCCTCATGGGTCGACACGGTGGCGGCGAGCTGCCTGACCAGCCCGCCGAGCTCGTTGATTTCGCCGACCACCGACTGCACACGATCGGAATTGGTCGAATTGGACGAGGCGATGCGGCCCTCCATCGCGGCGAGCCGGCGGCCGAACTCGGCGACCTGACGGGCGAGGTCGGCGGTGCCGCGCGACAGGTCGGCGATCTGGCCGCCGACGTCGCTGCGGTCGCGCAACCGCATCGACACCGCGTTGTAGAGGATCAGGAAGGTCAGCGCGGTCAGCGCCACGATCGCGGATTCGGTTCCGCTGATGCCGGCGACCGCGTAGAGCACGAGCCCGAGCGAGGCCGCGACCAGAACCATGCAGATGGCGATGAAAATCGTCGAAATGCGAATCATGTCGCGCGTTACGCCTCAAGAGCTGGCTGCCTCACCCGGGAAAACACGGGCTGCAAATCGCACCCGTCACGCCTCATGCTCCCCAAGCATGCGCGACCCTAACATCATTGTTGATTCGGGGGGATAGCGACCGCGGGCGGCGAGCGCCGAGTCAAGACGGTGCGGCGGCGCCGACCGTGTCGGCCGAAACGGCGTCGCGGCTGCCGAGCGGCTTGGGCCGACCGGTGGTCGTATCCCGCAAGGTCTGCCGTTCGACCTCCGAGTTGAGCTCCGCGCCGAACATGATGACGATCGCCGACATCCACATCCACGTCATCAGACCGATCGCCGCCCCAAGCGAGCCGTAGGTCGCGTTGTAATTGGCAAACGCCGAGAGATACCAGGACAGCAGCGCCGAGCCGGCGATCCAGAGCAGGGCGGCCGTCACCGCGCCGATGCTCAGCCATTGCCAGCGCGGCGCATCGCGGCTGGGCGCGAAGCGGTAGAGGATGGCGAGCGCCGCCAGCAGGATGACGAGCAGCAGCGGCCAGCGCGCCAGCGCGACGATCAGCTTGCTCTCGGGCGCAATGCCGAGGTGATCGAGCGCAAGCGGGAACGCGACCACGGCGGCCACCATCAGCAGGAGCGCGACAATTCCGCCGACCGTGAAGGACAGGGAAATCAGGTTCAGCTTGATGACGCCGCGCTTCTCGCGCTCCTCGTAGGCGACGTTGAGGGCGTCGAAGATGGATTTGACGCCGGCATTGGCACTCCAGATTGCGAGCACCAGGCCGAACGCGAAGGTCGCGCCCAGCGCCGTGTTGCCTTTCGAGACCACGCGCGCGACCTGATCCTCGACGATCTGGAACGTGCCCTGGGGCAGCATCATCGCGAGTGTCTGCAGATTGTCGCTGATGGTCGAGGGATCGGCGAACAGTCCGTAGGACGAGACGAGCGCGGTCACCGCGGGAAAAATCGCGAGCAGACCGAAGAAGACGACGCCCCCTGCGGTCGCCAGCAGGCGATCGTCGTCGATGCGTTGATAGGTGCGCCAGAGGATGTCCTTCCAGCCGGACCAGGGAATCGCAAACGGGCTTGTCGAGCCGCGGCCGTGGCCGGGCTGCATGGTTGCGTTTGCGGGGCTCGTTTCCGGCGAATTCGCTTCGTTGTTGCGATGATCCTGTGGCGGTCTCGGCCGGACGAGCCCCGATTCCTGAAAATAGCGTTCTGCGGTGAGGACGAAAACTGCCGTGGCGGCGACCAGCAGCCAGGAGTCGAGCTGCTCGCTGTGCCGCGCACGCATGTCAGGCGTCCAGTCTGTGACCGTGGCGCCGCCTGCGCGCGGCCGTAAAGCCCAGCAATCCGATCGCGGCAAGCATCAGGCCAAACTGTACGGGGCGGTTGGTTCGCGCCGGGAAAGTCTTGCCGTCCCGGCCGCGTTCGCCCGGCGCCAGCGGGACCAACGGAATCGTCGTCGCGACCTCCTTGACCGCCTGCTTGACCGTCCCGCGCGGGATCCGCGGCGTGGCAATCGCCACGCGCATGCGGCTGGCGAGCGGCACGATCGGTCGTGTGCGGCGGTTCATCTGGGCCATGGCAACCCCGGCGCAGGCTGCGGCCAGCACCAGGAGCACGGCCGCAACGGCACCAAAGCCCCAGAACTGTCCGTAGGTGATGGCGATCCAGCGGTAGAGCGCGATCAGGCCGACAAAGAAGGCCGCAATCAGGAACAGCCCGGCCACCGCGAACAGTCCCGCAGCGACCGCGTAGGACGTCACGCGCCCGGTGGTCTGGCTGGTGCGGTCACGCAGATAGGACTGCGCCGCGCGCTTGAGATGGTTGAGTTTCAGCGCCATGCCGGCGCGCAGCAATTCGCCCGATGGCGCGAGCATGCGGACATCCTCCGAGAGCGAGACATTGGTCGGGGGATGAACGTGGCGGAATTTGACTTGTTCCGCCGGAGCGGGCCTGCGCGTGGCGGATCAGCCGAGATCGGCTGCCGCGATCCAGAACACCTCGCCCTCGGAATCTTCCGTGTCGAGCCAGAGCAGCGGCAGTTCCGGAAAGGCCTCGTCGACCAGCTCGCGGCCGCGGCCGATCTCGCAAAGCAGGCCGCCATCGGGCGTGAGATGGTTGGGCGCTTCGTGCAGGATACGGCGGACCACGTCGAGGCCGTCCAGGCCGCCGTCGAAGGCAAGCTTCGGCTCGGCCCGGCATTCCGGCGGCAAGGCCGCCATGCCTTCCGCGTCGACGTAGGGCGGATTGGTGATGATCAGATCATATTTGTTGGCGCCGAGCGGCGCGAACAGATCGCCCCGATGCAGCGTGATCCGCTCATCCAGCCCATGTTCCCCGACATTGCGCGCGGCGACTTCGAGCGCGCCCTTGGAGATGTCGACGGCATCGACCATGGCATTCGGGAAATGATAGGCGCCGAGGATCGCAAGACATCCCGATCCCGTGCAGAGATCGAGCACGCGCTCGACGGCCGTGGGATCGTCGATCAGCGACCCCGCTTCGCCGTCGCCGCCGAAATGCGAATCCAGCAGCTCGCCGATGAAGGAGCGCGGAACGATGACGCGCTCATCGACATAGAAGGGCAGGCCGCGCATATAGATCTTGTTGACCAGATAGGCCGTCGGTTTGCGTGTGGTCACGCGCCGATGGATCAGGTCGAGCAGGGTCTTGGCTTCCGCGGCGGTGACGCGGGCATGCGCAAAGCTCTCGAACTGATCGGGATGCAGATGCAGGGCCTCGCAGACCAGGAAGGCGGCTTCGGCGACCGGATCGGTCGTGCCGTGGGCGAAGGCGAGTTTTGCCTCGACGAAACGGCTGATTGCATAGCGGACGAAATCGAGCAGCGTCAGCAACTCGCCACGGCCGACCTTCGCGAGTTTCGGCGCGGCGCGGCTTCGCGCGGGCTTCTTGGATGCTTTTGCCATCAGGATTTGGTCCAGCGTGCAGCAGCCTCGTCGTCACGGGCGTGGGCCTCGACCCAGCCGGTGCCGGTGGCGCTCTCTTCCTTCTTCCAGAACGGTGCGCTGGTCTTGAGATAATCCATCAGGAACTCGGCCGCCTCGAACGCCGCCCTTCGGTGTTGCGAGGCGGTGAGCACCAGCACGATGTTCTGGCCGGGCATGAACCGCCCGACGCGATGGATGACCGTGACGCCGTTGAGCGGCCAGCGGGAAATGGCCTCGTCGACGTGGCGCTTGATTTCTTCCTCGGCCATATCAGGATAATGTTCGAGCGTGAGCGCCGCGATCTTCGAACTGTCCTCGTCGGCGCGACAGATGCCGGAGAAGCTGACGACCGCACCGATATCGGTGCGGCTCTCGGTCAGGAGCGCGATCTCGCGCGCGATGTCGAAATCGTCTTCCTGGATGCGGATGGCAACGGGGCAGGTGGTGACGGGGGAAGTCATGGCCTAGCCGCCGGTCATCGGCGGGAAGAATGCGATCTCGCGGGCGCCCGCGATCGCGGCGTCGGCCTTGACGTGGGCGTGGTCGATCGCGGTGCGGATCACCGTCGGCTTCTCGAACGCATAGGCGTAAGCCTCGCTTTGACCGGATAGCCAGGCGATCAGCTCCTCGACGGTGCGCACCGTCGCGGGCGGCTCGATCGTCTCCTCGGCCTTGCCGACGCGCTCGCGCACCCAGGCGAAGTATTTTATCTTCATCCCTCATCCTCCTTGATGAGGTGATGGATGCCGGCGCGGAAATAGTCGTAGCCGGTGTACATGGTCAGGATCGCCGAGGCCCACAGCAGGATGAGGCCGATCAGCGAGACCATGGGGACGACCTCATCGCCGGCCGGGCCGGCGAGCAGGAAGCCGATGGCGACGAGCTGGACCGTGGTCTTCCATTTGGCGAGCTTGGTCACGGGCACGCTGACACGCAGCGCGGCGAGATATTCGCGCAGACCAGACACCAGGATCTCGCGGCACAGGATCACGATGGCGGCCCACAGCGACCAGCCATGGATGATCCCGTCGGCGGCCAGCATCAGCAGGCAGGAGGCGACCAGCAGCTTGTCGGCGATCGGGTCGAGCATCCGGCCGAACGCCGATTGCTGATTCCAGATCCGCGCGTAATAGCCGTCGAGATAATCCGTCACCGCGGCGCCGATGAAGATCGCGACCGCGACCCAGCGCAGCCACAGCGGGTAGTCCATGATGGACTGCGCATAGATGCATCCGACCACGACCGGGATCGCGGCGATCCGGCCATAGGTCAGGATGTTCGGGAGGGACATCGCGCGGCTGGTGGTCCCTCGTGTCGTGGCGATGTTCATCCGTCCTACCAATACCGCTCGAGCCTGAAGGTCAACCGTCCGTCCCCAATTGGGGTGCGGGATGCGACGACCATATGACTACAGCCCCTTTAGTTCACCCCGGCTGGGGATGGAAATAGTCGAATATCCTGCGGGCGCTCTCGGCGCTCACCCCAGGAACCTTGCCGAGATCGGCGATCGAGGCGCGTTCGATCTCCTTCAGGGTTCCGAAATGGTGCAGCAAGGCACGTTTGCGTGACGGGCCGATGCCCGGAATTTCCTGCAAACCGGCCTCGCGAATGTCCTTCTTGCGCAGCTTGCGGTGCGAGCCGATGACGAAGCGGTGGGCCTCGTCCCGCAGGCGCTGGATGAAATAGAGCACGGGGTCGCGCGGCTCCAGCTTGATCGCCTCGCGCTCCGGCATGAACAGGGTCTCGCGGCCGGCATCCCGGTCCGGCCCCTTGGCGACCGACATCAGCGACACCTGGGTCAGGCCGAGATTGGTGAAGATCTCCCGGACGGCGTTGAGCTGGCCGCGGCCGCCGTCGATGATGACGAGGTCGGGCCATTGCGGGAAGTCGTCGTCCTTGGCTTTGGCCGCGCCCTCTTCAGGCGGGTTGATCAGGCGCTTGAAGCGGCGCTCCAGCACCTCGCGCATCATGGCGAAGTCGTCGCCCGGCGTGATCCCTTCCGACTTGATGTTGAACTTGCGGTACTGGTTTTTGACGAAGCCATCGGGGCCCGCGACGATCATGGCGCCGACCGCATTGGTGCCCTGGATGTGGCTGTTGTCGTAGACCTCGATGCGCTTGGGCGGATGCGGCAGGCTCAGCGTCGTGGCCATGGCGTCGAGCAGGCGGCTCTGGGTCGCGGTATCCGCGAGCTTGCGGCCGAGCGCCTCGCGCGCATTGGTCAGCGCGTGGGTGACGAGCTCCTTCTTCTCGCCGCGCTTGGGCGCGACGACCTCGACCTTGTGGCCGGCCTTGATCGACAGCGCATTGGCGAGAAGCTCCATCTCCTCGATCTCGTGCGAGAGCAGGATGCTCTTCGGCGGCGGCTTGTCGTCGTAGAACTGGGCGAGGAAGGAGCCCAGCACTTCCTCCGGCGTGAAGGTCTTTTCCGCGCGCGGAAAATAGGCGCGGTTGCCCCAGTTCTGGCCGGTGCGGAAGAAGAACACTTCGACGCAGGAGAAGCCGCCTTCCTGATGGATGGCGAACACGTCGGCTTCTTCCACCGTGCGCGGATTGATGCCCTGCTGCGACTGGATCGCCGACAGCGCGGCGAGGCGATCACGATAGAGCGCCGCGCTCTCGAATTCGAGCTCGCCGGAGGCCTTCTCCATTTCGCCTGCGAGCTCCTGCTTCACCGCCTGGCTCTTGCCGGACAGGAAGTCGGTCGCCTCGCGCACCAACGTGGTGTAGCCGGGAAAGTCGATCTCGCGGGTGCAGGGGCCGGCGCAGCGGCGGATCTGGTAGAGCAGGCAGGGCCGGGTGCGGCTCTCGAAGAAGGAATCCGTGCAAGAGCGGATCAGGAATGCGCGCTGCAAGGCGGTGATGGTGCGGTTGACGGCGCCGGCGGAGGCGAACGGGCCGAAATAGCGTCCGGGGCGGGTCTGCGCGCCGCGATGCTTCAGGATCTGCGGTGCCCAATGGTCGCCGGTGATCAGGATGTAGGGAAACGATTTGTCGTCGCGCAGCTGCACGTTGAAGCGCGGCCGCAGCTGCTTGATGAGGTTGGCCTCCAGCAGCAGCGCCTCGGTCTCGGTCGTGGTCGAGACGATCTCCACGGTCACCGTGGCCGCGATCATGCGCAGGATGCGCGCCGGCAGCGGCGCACTCTGGCGCGCATAGTTGGACAGGCGCTTTTTGACGTTCTTGGCCTTGCCGACATAGAGCACGTCGGCATTCGCACTGAGCATGCGATAGACGCCGGGCGAGGTCGGCGCGAGGCGGACCGCGCGCTCGATCGCCTCGTGACCGGTTGCCAGCGGCTCTTCGCCGATCGCGCCGCTCTCTTCCAGGATATCCGGCAGCCGGCCGTCGTCCTCGTCATCGCCGCCGCTGGTGGCGGGATCGAGGTCGGGCGGCGCTGTCTCGTGCGAAGTCTCCTGGGGCGGGACGTCGGAGCTCGCAGCGCGCGGCGACTTGCGCGCGCGGTCGTCCGGATTGTCGGTGGAATCGTGAACCATGGTGCGAATTTAGGCGCTGGGGGAGCCGATTTGAAGTTCCGGCCGTGCCGCACGCACAGGATGGCGGCGCAGGTCCCGGTAACGCTTCCTTAAGTCTGTTAACAGCGCGGTAACGGGTCTTAACAGCCCTTTAACTTAAAACTCTCGATAAATCTTACGCGAAAAAGTGGTGGTTCCGTAACCATGCGGTCTGGCCTTGCGCGGCGGCGCGGGCATCGCGTCTGGTTGCGGCAAGTTGCGTTGGAGTGTGTGATGAAGAGGCTCGTTGTGGGCGCAGCCGCGTTGGTTGCAGCCGGCTGGACGGCGTCGGCAGAGGCCGCCGATCTCAGTTACGGACAGCGTGCGCCCTATACCGTCAATCAGCCGCTCAATGGCTATAGCTGGGCCGGCCCGTATCTCGGCGCCAATCTCGGCTATGAATGGGGCTCGGTCAGCAACACGTCCGTAAAGCCCTCCGGCTTCGTCGGCGGCGTGCAGGCAGGCTACAATTTCCAGAACGGCCCGTGGGTGTTCGGCGTCGAGGGCGACATCCAGGCGGCAGGCGCCGACGACACTTTCGCGCCGTGGAAGTTCTCCAATCCCTGGTTCGGCACGCTGCGCGGTCGCGCCGGCTATGCCTTCAGCAACGTCCTGGTCTACGGCACCGCCGGCCTCGCTTTCGGCGAGCTGCGTGCGCAGACCTTCGGCTGGACGGAATCGCACACCACCGCCGGCTGGACCGCCGGCGTCGGCGCGGAAGTCGGCTTCGCGCCGAACTGGAGCGCGAAGCTCGAATATCTCTACATCGATCTGTCGTCGAGCCAGTTCGCAATTACAGGCGTGTCAAACGGCTATAGCGCCAGCGTTGTTCGCGCAGGCGTGAACTATCACTTCTGATAGCCAAATAAGAAAATACCGGACAACAGTCTCCCGGCCGCTCGCGGCCGGGACTTTTTTTGCGCCAGGTGTTTTGGGAAAGGTCCGCTACGAAAGGATCACGAGATTGACCGCCTTCGGCCCCTTCCCCTTCTTGTCCGGTTCGACTTCGAAAGTGATACGCTGTCCTTCGGCAAGGTCTTTTAGTCCCGCCCGCTCAACAGCGGTGATGTGAACGAATACATCGCGACCGCCGTCGTCCGGTTTGATAAAACCGTAGCCGCGCTCGCCGTTAAAAAACTTAACTGTTCCCGTATTGGCCATCGGGAAACTCCCCCTCATTGCTCCTCCGTCGCAACGCAGACACGCGTCGCGACATGACCGGGCATCACGAAGCCCGGGAGAGCTGGCCATCCTTGGGCAGACCCTTCGGTCCGACTGGATCTTTCTTAGGCCTTCACTCCGCCGCAACCATTCGCGGAAGCGGAACGTAAAGCCAGTCACGCAAATAGCATAATACGGTTCTTTGCAGATTGACTACCGCTACTGCATATTTTTCCCAAGAATGGCGGCAGCTTAGGGCTTGGGTACCTCTAATCGGAATCTGGCAGCTCCGCCCTGACCGAGCGGCATTTCCAGCTCGGGCAGGATCGTCTTGAGCTCGCTCTGCAGCGTGTAGGGCGGATTGACGATCAAGAGTCCGGTCGAGGTGAGGGCTGCGCCATCAAGCTGTGGTGCAACGCTGAACTCGAGCCGCAGACATTTTCCCGGAGTCTTTGCTGCAACTGCGGTCCGCGCCACGAGTTGCGCCAGCGTGTCGGTGGCGCGGCGGCTCTTGGCGGGATACCAGATTACATAGATACCGGTCGGCCATTTCGCGAAGGCGGTGGAGAAGGCCTCGCCCAGTCTTTCGAACTCGTCTTTCGCCTCAAACGGCGGGTCAATCAGCACGAGCCCGCGCCGCTCCTTCGGCGGTACGAACGCCGGCAGCGCCATCCAGCCGTCGAGATCGACCACGCGGGCCTGTTCGTCGCGCCGCAACACGTCGATCAATGCCTTGCGTGCCTTCGGTTCGAGCTCGCAAGCGACGAGCCGGTCCTGCGGCCGCATCAAACCGCGCGCGATCAAGGGCGAGCCCGGATAGGCCTTGAGCTCGCCCTTCGGATTGAAGGCGCGAACGATATCCATGTACGGCTTGGTCAGTGCGACTGTCTCGTTCGTGAGGCGCGCCTGCATCAGCCGCGCGATCCCCGTCAGCCATTCGCCGCTGCGGCGCGCCTCGTCGCTGTCGAGATCATAGAGACCCGCGCCCGCATGGGTGTCGATGACGCGGAAGGCGGCCGGCTTGTCCTGCAGATAGGTCAGGATGCGCGCCAGCACGATGTGCTTGATGACATCGGCGAAGTTGCCGGCGTGAAAGGCGTGGCGATAGTTCATGCGAAGAGCACTACGCCACGTGAGGGCCTGAGCAAAGAGCTACGACAGCCTGGGCTACCCACCCCTGACCGGCGGCATCGTCACCTGGTCACGGCGGCAGGCGCGACGTTCCATTTCCTCGCAGGCGCGGAATTGCAGATCCTTGCTGAGGCAGATGCGGACCTCGGAGAGCCGGGTGCGATTGCAGGTGACCGAGATGGCTGCATCGCTGAGGCCCGGATTGGCCTTGATGAAGGCCTCTTCCACCTCTCCGGGCGCCACGGTCTTGGCTTGCGACAGGTCGAGATATTCGGCCGGAATCTTGATTGCGGCGCGTGCCTTGCGGATGGTCTCGAAATAATTGCGGCCGTCGAGCCCGGAGCACGTGCCGTGCTTGTCCCACTCGTTGAAGATCAGCCCCGGCGCCGGCATCAAATCGAGCATCGTGGAGACGATGTTGCGGTTCAGCCGCGGTGATGGCCGCTGGCAATATTCGGGGAAGCCGCTCTCATATTGCGGCCACAGCCCGTGCACCACGAAGGAATAGGGCCGGCCCTCACATTGGATATTCGAGCGTCCGCCGCCGCGGCCGCGCTCGGCCGCCTCCGCGCAGAAGGACGGCGACCATGACAGCGACAGCACATAGAAATCGAATTCACCGGGCGCGTTCTGCCGCTTGTCCTGCGCGTTCGCGCCACCGGCCAGCGAGATCAGCCCGGCGGCAAGAATCAGGGGGAGGGTCAGTGAGATCACAAGGCGGGAGAACGAATGCAATCTAAAATGAAACATGGCGACGCCCCTCAACTAGGTCAGCGTTTTCGTGGTTCGAATCATATCAAGCGGCCTCGGCGAGCTTGTAGGACCAGGTGTGGATGACTGGATACCGATTGACGTCGTCGATGCCGGCCATGATACGCTCCTTGAGTTCGTGTTTTGAGGTCACCCGGATGTGGCGCAGGACGGAGCGGGCGAATTTGGAGAAGAAGCCCTCGATGAGGTTGAGCCAGGAGCCGTGCTTGGGCGTGAACGTAAACTCGAAGCGGCCTGCCGGTTGTGTATCGAGCCAGGCTCTGGTTTCTTTCGAGATGTGTGCGGAGTGATTGTCGAGAATCAACTTGATCGCGGTACCGGCCGGATAGGCAGCATCGATAAGTTTGAGGAATTCGATGAACTCGCGGCTGCGGTGGCGGTCTTTGACGAGAGCGTGGACCTTGCCGGTCAGCAGATCGATTCCAGCCAACAAGCTGAGCGTGCCATGACGTCGATACTCAAAATCGCGCGCAAAGGCCGGATAGACGCCTGGCACAGGGGGCAAATCCGGCGCCGTCGTCGCGATCGCCTGGATTCCGGGCTTCTCGTCGTAGGAGACGATCGCCACCCGCTTGCCCGATTTCTTCGACCTGGCTGCGCTCTTCTTCAGGATCTGGACCTCGCGATAGACACACAAGACCTCCGCCATTTTCTGCTCGAACTCGGCATCGCGACGCTCCAGATAGTAGCGCACCTTGTGCGGCTTGATTTCCTCTTGGCCGAGAATCTTGCACACCGTGCCCTGGACCAGGTTGGCAACGCATTGGTGCCCCGCCGACGGGCCATGCTCACGCGCATGGCGTGCCAGCAGCCGCGTCGTCCACAGCTCGTGCGGGTAGCCGTGCTCCTTGGCCTTGTCGCACGCCAAAGACACCAGCCAGGCCTTGGCCTCCGGCGTGATCACCGGCTCCTTGCCCGGTCGCGGTCGGTCGTCGAGTGCCGCCACCGCACCATAGGCTACCGCCCGCTCGACGCAGCGCTGAACCGTCTGATGATGCACACCAAGTCTTCGTCCCACGGCAAAGAACGACGGGTTCTCGCGATAGGCCAGCAGCATTGCTGCCCGTGACACCCGGCTCGCCGGCTCGGTTCGAGACCGCGAAAGAGCCGTCAACGTTTCAATTTCCTTCTCAGTCATCGCCAACTCGACTGCTTGCCGCCATGTCGCCATGATACCAACCCTCGTTCGGACAATCTCAAAACGAGGAATCCACGAACACACTTCCAGTTCCGTGCCGGTTTCATGGAATCGGTCGTCTAGACTGTGCAACAAGCCTAGCAGGCAACAAGAACATTTCAAGAACAAAATTCGGGCGACGGCCAATCGCCTGCTTGATCGGTCCGAATCAGGGACCTTCGGATCAGGGCCTGCGAATCAGGGCTTGGCGGCGCGGCAGGCCGGATTGTAGGCCCAATTGCGATCGAGCCCGACCACGCACCATTCGACGCCTTGGCCGTAACCGGCGAAGCCGCCGTCCTCGATGATCGAGAAGTGCACCTTGCGCACCTTGCCGTCGTTCAGCATGGCCTCGCCGGTGCAGTAGCGGCGCGGAATGTTGTCGGACGCCCAAGGCCGGAACGCGGTCTCATGGACAGCCGCGAAGCCCTCGATCCGCAAAGGCGAATTCCAGAAGGAGCCTTCCTTCTCGGAGAACTGGCTCGCGATCGTCGGCAGCGCCCTGTCGCACTCGGCGACATTGCCGTCATAGCGAGGCCCGCTGAGCCAGAAATTCAGCTCCAGCGGATTGGCGGCCCTGGCCTCACCGAGCGACAACGCTCCGAACATGAGGCCGAGAACGGCGGCAAAACGAAGCGATTTCAGGGAGGTCGAGGCGCGCATGGGCAATCCAGACAGCATGATCTGTGAAGGTGGGACGGTGCCGCGAAGGGCGAGGGAGGTCAAGTGCAGCACGGCAACACTTGGCCAGGAGTTGATCACAACGGCGCCGTCAACCGGCCTTCCGTTCTTTCCACCGCCGCGCCGGCACCGTAAACTGGCGCCAATCAATCGGAGTGACGGGAATGCGAATCATTGCGGCCGCGGGCCTTCTTGCCAGCCTGGTTTTCTCGGTGGCGAGCCAGTCGGCGCAGGCCGACATCTTTCCGGTGCCGCCCTTCAAGGGCAACGACACCGGCGGCATCATCGCCTATTCCATGGCGACGCAGACCGATGCGCGCCAGGTCGCGGTCGACCACTGTGCGCGGTACGGCAAGGTGGTGAAATTCCTCGCAGTGCAGGCCTATGAGGGCGGCTACATCTCGTTCGCCTGCCGTTGGGTGCCCTACGGCGCCGCCGATCGGCCGATCCGCACGCTCTACTGAGGCGTTTTCGGAACGACAAAGGTCACGCCACGACATCTCAGCCGGGAGTCTCTCGCATGACGCGCAAGCTTGCTTTGCTCGGATCAGCCGTTTGCCTCGTGCTGTCGGCGGCGAGCGCCTTCGCCGACGATCTGCCGGTTCGCAAGGCCGGTCTCTGGGAATTGAAGATGGTCAGGACCGGCTCGGCGATGCCGGAAATGACCATGCAGCACTGCACCGACGAGGCTGTCGACAAGGAGATGAACAACAACATCTCGCCGATGGCCAAGCAGGTCTGCTCCAAGCAGGACATCAAGAAGACCGCGACCGGCTATGTCAGCGATTCCGAGTGCAGCGTCGCCGGCATGTCCACGACCTCGCACGCCGAGATCACCGGCGATTTCAATTCGGCCTACACGGTGAAGACCTCGTCGCATGCGCAAGGCGGTGCCGCCGGTGCTGCCGGGCGCGACTCAACCATGACGTTAGAGGCGAAATGGCTCGGCGCCTGCAAGCCCGACCAGAAGCCCGGCGATATCGTGATGCCCGGCGGCTTCAAGATGAACGTCCGCGACGTCGACAAGCTGAAGGCGCTGCTGCCGAAGTAGGCGGGGCTATCGCAGCTACACCGGAATCCGCACGCTCGCTCTTAATCCACCCATCGGGCTGTCGCCCAGCGTGATGTCGCCGCCATGCGAGCGGGCGATGTCGCGGGCGATCGCGAGCCCCAAGCCGGTGCCGCCTTCGTCCTGGTTGCGGGCATTGTCGAGCCGCAGGAACGGTTTGAACACTTCCTCGCGCAGATGGACGGGAATGCCCGGACCATCGTCGTCGACCGTGACGGTGAGATAGCGGTGATCGCGCTGGCCGGAGATGGCGATGGCCTGGCCGTAGCGCGCGGCATTGGTGACGAGGTTGGCGAGGCAGCGCTTGAACGAGGCCGGCTTCACGGTGACCACCGGCAGGCCGCTGAAGGTCACGGTCGCGGTGTGGCCGTGACGTTCGGCATCGCTGCGCAATTCCTCGAGTGCCTGCGCCATGTCGGTCGGCTGCGACTGCTCGCCGGAATCGCCGCGGGCGAAGGCGAGGTAGTCTTCAAGCATCATCGACATCTCGTCGACGTCCTTGCGCATGCCCTCCATCTCGGGACTGTCGCCGATCAGCGCCAGCTCGAGCTTGAAGCGGGTGAGGATGGTGCGCAGATCGTGGCTGACGCCGGCGAGCATCGCGGTGCGCTGCTCCATCGCGCGTTCGATGCGCGACTTCATCTCGAGGAAGGCGCCAGCGGCGCGCCGCACCTCGCGCGCGCCGCGCGGCCTGAAGTTCGGCGCCTCGCGGCCCTTGCCGAAACTTTCGGCGGCGTCGGCAAGCCGCAGGATCGGCTTGATCTGGTTGCGCAGGAACAGCACCGACACGATCAGCAGGATCGACGACGTCCCGACCATCCAGAACAGGAAGATCTCCGAGTTCGAAGCATAGGCGGCGCTGCGCTGCGCGAAGATGCGCATCACGGCATCGTCGACCTGAACGCGGATCTCGACCTGATTGGAATTGCCGACAGTGTCGATCCAGAACGCACGATTGAGCTGCCGTCCCAATTGCACCGAGAGCGTCTGGTCGAGCAGCGAGAAGAACGGCTTTGGTCCGGGCGGTGGCATGTCGCCGGGAGGAAGGAAATCGACCACGAACTGCATGCGTTGGGCGATGCGGCGTAGTTGCGTGTGGTCCTTGTCCTGCGGATATCCCTTGTAGACGTCGACGAGACTGCCGACGTCCTGTGCCACGGCCTGCGACAAGCGCCGCGTCACCGTGTTCCAGTGCCGCTCCATGAACACGAAGGCGACCACGGTCTGCAGGATCACCATCGGGACGATCATGATCAGCAGTGCGCGGGCATAGAGGCCGGTCGGCATCCAGCCCTTGAACGCGTTGCCCATCCAGCCATTGGCGGCGGAGACGCGCCCGGCGGCGCTCTTGAGCAGCGTCAGGCTGGTATCGATCGTGCTCATCGGTCGCGCTTCACTGCTTCTACGGCGAGGCTACCAGCCGGTAGCCGATGCCGCGCACCGCCTGAAGGAACAGCGGATTGGCCGGGTCGGTCTCGATCTTGCGCCGCAGCCGGTTGATCTGCACGTCGACGGCGCGTTCGTTGACGCTGCCATTGCCGGTCAGTGCGCTGCGCGGCACGGTCTCGCCGGGCGTCTCCGAGAGAATGCGCAGCATCTCGCGCTCGCGGTCGGTGAGGTGGATGACCTCCTCGCCCTGGCGCAATTCGCCGCGATCGAGATGATAGACGTAGGGACCGAATGCGATCTTCTCCACCGCAGCGGCCTGGACCGGGGGCGCGGCGCGTTTCAGGATGTTGTTGATGCGCAGCGCCAGCTCGCGCGGCTCGAACGGCTTTGCCACGTAATCGTCGGCGCCGATCTGCAGGCCTTCGATGCGGGCTTCCGCTTCATGGCGCGCCGTCAGCATCACGATCGGCACCGAGGAGGACGTGCGGATGAAGCGGGCGAGATCGAAGCCGGTCTCGCCGGGCATCATGACGTCGAGGATGAGCAGGTCGAAATGCAGGCCCAGAAGCTTTGAGCGCGCATCACCGGCGCTCGAAGCGGTGGTGACGCGATAACCTTCGGCTGCGAGAAAGCGCGACAAGAGATCGCGGATGCGGCGATCGTCGTCGACCAGCAGCAGATGCGGGGCATCGTCGGCCGGTTGCACCGGCGGGCGGGCGAGCGTGGCAGCGAGCGGCACGGTCACTCCTTTGAGTCTTGATTGGTGGCGAAGATCGTCTCCAGCACCTTGTCGGGATCGTCGCGGTCGATCATCGCGCGCAGGAAGCGCTTGACGGTCTCGGCATCCTGCGGCGCCATCTCGGCGAGCGCCTTGGTGATCCGCGTGGTCTGGAGCCCGGCGAGCTTCTGCACCAGTGCTTCGCCCTTCGGCGTTGCATAGAGCAGGCGTTGGCGGCGGTCATTGTCGCCGGTCTTCTGCACGATGTAGCCCTCGTCCAGGAGCTGCTTGAGCACCCGGCCGAGCGACTGTTTTGTGATGCGCAGGACATCGAGCAGGTCGGCGACCTTCAGGCCCGGATAGCGATAGACGAAGTGCATGACCCGGTGATGGGCCCGGCCGAAGCCGAACGCCTCCAGCTCCTGGTCGGGATCGCCGACGAAATCGCGATAGGCGAAAAACAGCAGCTCGATGATATCCCAGCGCAAATTGCCTCCATCGTCTGCCGCCGGCCGTGGCTCGGCAGCGTCTTGAGAGGGAGTCGCGAAATTTATGTCAGGCATATTGACGTATCTTGGGTTCAATGTTACAAAACGATCAGCCCGCACGAAATTTTAGATCGTTTCGTGCCGGGCGGCATTTCTAACAGCGGCCGGAGTAAGCCAGACAGGCAGCGACGGCCGGATCAGATCTACCGTGCGATTGTCGAGCGGCATTTCGGCAAAACATACTGGACTTCCGCCTTCCGCAAAAGCATGTCCTCGGACGACATGCTGGCCACGGAAACCGGCCGTAACAAGGCTGGCGGTGGTTCGGCCAGAAACCACATCAAGCCAGCCGGGTCCGATTACGGGCGGGCGGGCGCCAGAAAGCGCCGCTACCGGCAGCGGGAGGCAAGGACATGAGCATGAAATTCGACATCCAGCCCGCATCCAATCCCACTCCTGAGAAGGACCGGGTCGCCAAGCTGGTCGACCCCGGCTTCGGACGCGTCTTCACCGATCACATGGCGATCGTCCGCTACAACCAGGCCAAGGGTGGCTGGTACGAGGCGAAAATCGAGGCGCGCGCCAACTTCCAGATGGATCCGGCCGGCGCGGTCTTGCACTACGCCCAGGAAATCTTCGAAGGCCTCAAGGCCTACAAGCGCGACGACGGTGGCGTGAACCTGTTCCGTCCCGACGCCAATGCGCGCCGCTTCAAGGACTCCGCCGATCGCATGGCGATGGCGCAGATCCCCGAGGACGTCTTCATCGAGGCGGTCGAGCAGGTCGTGCGGATCGATCGCGCCTGGATGCCGGGCGGCGAGGGCAGCCTTTATCTGCGTCCCTTCATGATCGCGAGCGAGACTTTCCTCGGCGTGAAGCCGTCGTCGGAATACATCTTTGCAGTGATCGCTTCGCCGGTCGGCTCTTATTTCAAGGGTGGCCCCGCGCCGGTCTCGATCTGGGTCTCCGAGAATTACACGCGCGCAGCGATCGGCGGCACCGGCGCCGTCAAATGCGGCGGCAATTACGCGGCGAGCCTGCGTGCGCAGGCCGAAGCGATCCAGCACGGCTGCGACCAGGTCGTGTTCCTCGATGCGGTCGAGCGCAAATACATCGAGGAGCTCGGCGGCATGAACGTGTTCTTCGTGTTCGACGACGGCTCGCTCTCAACGCCGCCGCTCGGCACCATCCTGCCCGGCATCACCCGCGACTCCATCATCGCGCTGGCCCGCGATGCCGGAAAGACCGTGCGCGAGGAGCCGTATTCGCTCGACCAGTGGCGCAAGGATGCGGCCTCCGGCAGGCTGAAGGAGGCGTTTGCCTGCGGCACCGCGGCCGTGATCTCGCCGATCGGCAAGGTGCGTTCGGTGAGCGGTGATTTCGAGATCAGCGGCGGCGCCGCCGGCCCCGTCGCCATGGGCCTGCGCAAGCAGCTCGTCGACATCCAGTACGGCCGCACCAACGATCCGCACAACTGGATCCGTAAGGTGCTTTGATTGCCTCTCCTCCTCCCCGCTTGCGGGGAGGGGGCCGGCCGCGGTGAACGCACTGCCTTGCCCGCGCGACAAAGCCCAAGACCATTTGGACATCGCGATCATGGCTTCCGCTCCTTCCCAACCCCTGAGATGGGCCGTGCTCATCGCCGTCATGGGCGGCACGATCTACGGCATTCTCACCATCGGCACGAAGCGTGAGGTCCTGGCCGAGGATCGTTCGCCCGTCGTTGATGTGCGCACGGCCGACATGGAGATGAACGCCGCGATCCTGCGCGCCCGCGACACGCTGCCCACCTTCTGGGCTTCCTACGACGCACCAAAACCGTCCGAGACAGGGCACTCGCTCAAAGTGCGCTTTCCGACCCGCAAGGGCGCCGAGCACATCTGGATGGCCGAGGTGACGAAGCGGCCGGATGGTTCCTATTCGGGCCACTTCGCCAATGAGCCGCGTGATCTGCCGGGCAAGCACTCAGGCGACCAGGTCCAGTTCGCACAAGGCGACATTTCGGACTGGATGTTCATGCGCAACGGCAAGATCGTCGGCGGCGAAACCATCAAGCCGCTGCTCAAATCCATGCCGAAGGCCGACGCCGACGCGCTCCGGGCGCGGATGGAGCAGCCGTAGGGCCAGCCGGCAGTTGCCGCATCGCGCGTCGGCTGGTAAACGCCCGCATGGCCGAAAAACCCAAAAAACCCCAGAAACTGAAGGCGCGCCTGCCGCGCGGGCTCGAGGATCGCGATCCCGCCGCGATCCGGGCGACGCGCGAGATGGTCGAGAAGATCCGCGCCGTCTACGAGCTCTACGGGTTCGAGCCGGTGGAGACGCCGGCGATGGAATACACCGACGCGCTCGGCAAGTTCCTGCCGGACCAGGACCGCCCCAACGAGGGCGTGTTCTCGTTCCAGGACGACGACGAGCAGTGGATCAGCCTGCGCTACGATCTGACCGCGCCGCTCGCGCGCTATGTCGGCGAGCGCTATGGCACCGACGGTCTGGTCCTGCCCTATCGCAGCTACCGCGTCGGCTACGTCTTCCGCAACGAGAAGCCCGGCCCCGGCCGCTTCCGCCAGTTCATGCAGTTCGATGCCGACACGGTCGGCTCGGCGACGCCGGCGGCGGACGCCGAGATCTGCATGATGGCAGCCGACACGATGGAAGCGCTCGGCGTTGCGCGCGGCCAGTACGTCGTGAAGGTCAACAACCGCAAAGTGCTCGACGGCGTTCTCGAAGCCATCGGGCTCGCGGGCGAGGAGAATGCGGGACGCAGGCTGACCGTGCTGCGCGCGATCGACAAGCTCGACAAGTTCTCAGCCGACGAAGTGCGCAAATTGCTCGGTCCCGGACGCTGGGACGGCGGCGAAGAAGGCAAGGGCGACTTCACCAAAGGCGCCAATCTGAGCGCGGCAGAGGCGGACGTCGTTCTCGCCATCACCAAGCCGCGCGAGGATTGGAAGGAGGCGATTGCCGCGGCCGAAACCTACCTCGCCAAGAGCGAGGTCGGTCAGGCCGGCGTGAGCGAGCTGGAAGAGATTGCGAAGCTGGTCACGGCATCGGGCTATGGACCGGATCGCATCAAGATCGATCCGTCCGTCGTGCGCGGTCTCGAATATTACACCGGTCCCGTCTACGAGGTCGAACTGCTGCTCGATACCAAGGACGAGAAGGGCCGCCCGGTGCGCTTCGGCTCCGTCGGCGGCGGCGGTCGCTACGACGGCCTGGTCTCGCGCTTCCGCGGAGAGCCGGTGCCTGCGACCGGCTTCTCGATCGGCGTGTCGCGCCTGCAGGCCGCGCTAACGCTGCTCGGCAAGCTCGACACGCGGCCCGAAGTCGGCCCCGTCGTCGTCACCGTGTTCGACCGCGATCGCGTCGCCGACTATCAGAAGATGGTGTCGAACTTGCGCAACGCCGGCATCCGCGCCGAGCTCTATCTCGGCAATCCCAAGAACATGGGCAACCAGCTCAAATATGCCGACCGCCGCAACTCACCTTGCGTCATCATCCAGGGCTCCGACGAAAAGGCGCGCGGCGAGCTGCAGATCAAGGATTTGATCGAGGGCGCCAAGGCCGCCGCCGCCATCGCCTCCAACCAGGAATGGCGCGAGACGCGCCCCGCCCAGTTCTCGTGCAGCGAAGCCGATCTCGTCGCGAAGGTGCGCGAGGTGCTGGCGCGCCATGACGTAAAGTGGGGATAGCCATTCCGGCAGGCCACCATGCCCGGGCTTGTCCCGGGCATCCGCGTCCTGTTTGATGCGCACCTTCATGAACGACCGGGGTGTGCCCGGTCATCGCGACAGCAGCAGGGAGAAGACAATGCCTGAGATCACCGTCAGCATGGCCGAAGGCCGCACCGACGAGCAGAAGGCCGGCATGATGCGCGACATCACGCAGGCGCTGGTGAAGAATCTCGGCGTCGACGCCGATGCCGTCGTCATCCAGATCAACGAAGCGCCCCTTCGCCACAAGATGAAGGGCGGCAAGACGTTTGTGGAGCGCGCGGCGGCTGCGAAGAAGTAGGCAGCGCTGGCGAGTGCAGCCGCAGCAGCAATCACAGCTGTCGTCCCGGCGAAGGCCGGGATCCATAACCACAGGGAGTGGTTGTGGGGCGAGCTGGTAACTCCGAGTCTTCGTCAAACTCGATCCTGTGGTTATGGGTCCCGGATCTGCGCTTTGCTTGTCCGGGACGACATAGAGCAAGCATCATGGACGCACGCGACTTCATCAAGGTCGGCATGAGCGCCGAGCGCACGCTGGTGGTGCCGGCCGAGCGCACGGTCGGGCATTTCGTGCCAGGCATGCCGATGGTCTATGCGACGCCGATGATGATCCTGGAAATGGAGATGACGTCGGGCGATGCGATCCGCGCCGCGCTGCAGCCGGGCTGGGTCACGGTCGGTACCGAGGTCGATATCCGCCATCTCGCTGCCGCGCTCGTCGGCGCGACGGTGCGGACCACTGCGAAAGTGATCGCGGTCGAGCGCCGCGTCATCCGCTTCGAGGTCGAGGCCTTCGAGGGTACGCGCAAGCTCGGCGAAGGCCGGCACGCGCGCGGGCTTGTGAATGTGGAGACGTTCAACAAGCGGTTGGGGGCGTAGCGGCTACTTCGCCAATTCCTTCGATCGCTTCGTCGCTGCCGCGATCGCGCGGATCATGAGATCGCGCAGGCCCGGCTCGCCCATCAGCACGCCGAGCGCTGCGGCGGTGGTGCCGCCGGGCGAGGTGACGTTCTGGCGCAGCGTAGCGGAGGGAAGATCCGACTGGTGCAGCAGCTCGCCGGAGCCCGCGACCGTTTCGCGCGCGAGCTTTGTCGCCAGCGCTTCGGGCAAGCCGGCTTCGACGCCGGCGCGCGCGAGCTCTTCGGCGAGCAGGAACACGTAAGCGGGCCCGGACCCGGAGACGGCGGTCACCGCGTCCATCAGGCTCTCATCCTCGACCCATTCGACCGAGCCGGTGGCGCGCAGCAGCGCATCGGCCACCGCACGCTGCGAGGTGCTGACATTCTTCGCTGCCACGGCCACCGTGATGCCGCGGCCGATCGCAGCCGGCGTGTTCGGCATCGCGCGCACCACGGCGCCGCCGCAGACCTCCTCGAGCGAGGCGATCGTGGTTCCCGCCATGATCGAGACCACGGAGGTTTTCTCCGTGACGAATGATTTCAGCTTGGCGCCGGCCTCGCGGAACATCTGCGGCTTCACCGCGACAACCATCGTCTCGACAAAGCCTGCGGCCTTCGCATCAGGATTGAGCGCGACACCCTTGGCGGCGAGCGCGGTGATCTCGGGCGAGAGATGCGGATCCACCACCGCGACGCGGCGCGGATCGAGCCCGCCTGCCAGCCATCCGGTCAGCATCGCGCCGCCCATCTTGCCGGCGCCGGCAAGCAGGATGGTGCCGGTGATGTTTTGGAGAGTGCTGTTGTCTGCCATCGCTGCCGCCACAAATAATCCCGTCGTCCTGGCGAAAGCCAGGACCCATTACCCCAAAGGGTTCTAGTGGATGGCGGGCAGAGCAACAAGCATCGCGGGTACCGAGAGACCTCGCGGTATGGGTCCTGGCTTTCGCCAGGACGACGATGAGGGGCGAGCTTTGTGTTCCTCACCGCGTCGGGGAGGGAGCGTCGGCTCCCTACGCCTCGCCCACCGTATCGAACATCGCGGCGTCCATGGCTTGCGCGGTGGTCTTGCCCGCCCACACCACGAACTGGAACGCCGGGAAATAGCGCTCGCAGGCGTGGATGGCGCCGGCGAGCATGGCTTCGCATTGCGCGGTCGAGGCGGTGAGGCCGCCGGGCAGCACCAGCGCCTGGCGGTGCATGATCATGCCGGTGTTGGTCCACAGATCGAAATGGCCGATCCACAATTGCTCGTTGACCGCGGCGACGAGCCGCTGCACCTCGCCCCTGCGTGTGAGCGGAATCTTCATGTCGAAAGCGCAAGCCAGATGCAGCGCTTCGATCTCGCCCATCCAGGTGAACGAAATCTGGTAGTCGGTCCATTGCCCCTTCGAGACAATGGTCAGTTCGTCCTCGCCGGAGCGTTCGAACGGCCAGTTGTTGCTGGCAGCGATATCCTCGACCACCGCGAGCGGATGGCTTTTGGAATCGATAGTGCCTTCGAGCAGGGACATGCCGTCTCGACCTCTTGCCTTCTTGTTGTCGTTAGATACGCACGCGGTTGGTCCGGCGCGCGCTCCCCTAATGTCGTTAAGGCGATCCCCTAGGAGTCGCTGTTGCGATCCCTCAGACCAGCGCGGGCTTGTCGCGGATCAACTGATGTGATTTGCGGAATCTGCGCAACCGGCTGCCGAGTCCGTCCACAAGCCAGGACTCGTTCGTCCACAGCTCATCTCCGCCACAATTATTAACGAAGAGAACAAATCGGAATCGGACTCCCCGGAGCGCGCACCGATCGCTAATTCCGTCCCGCGAGGGCCAGCCCGCCATGGCGACATGGGACCATGCGGATTTTTGCAGCGGAACACGCTTGCGTGCTGCCCCGGACCGGCGTCATATTTCCGCTCAGGCCGTTCATTCCGGACGGCCGATGTTCTCAGGGCGGGGTGAAAGTCCCCACCGGCGGTAAGGGCCGAAAGGCCTAAGCCCGCGAGCGCCTTCCCAGAGGGATTTCCTGAAAAGGATTTTCTCCAAAGGAAAGGGTCAGCAGATTCGGTGCAACTCCGAAGCCGACGGTTAAAGTCCGGATGAAAGAGAACGGTCGGTGGCAGACGCATCGCAGGATGCGGCTGTTTGTCGTTCCGTGTGCCCTGATTCTGGTCCTTTGAAGGAAAGCCATGAATCAGATGTTGCAAGATCCCCAAACCGAAACTTCCGAAGTCGTCCAACCGCCGGTTCCGCCGGCGACCGAACATCCGCGCTTCGCAAAGCCGCAGCGGGTGGCCTTCGTGCAGGCCTGCTGGCACCGCGACGTGGTCGAGGAAGCCCGCATCGCTTTCATCAAGGAAGCCGAGGCGCGGCATCTCACCCATGTCGACGTGTTCGAGGTGCCGGGCTCGTTCGAGATCCCGCTGCATGCGCAGGTCCTCGCCAAGACGCGGCGCTACACCGCGATCGTCGCGGCCGGCCTTGTCGTTGACGGTGGCATCTATCGCCACGAGTTCGTCGCCGACACCGTGATCAAGGCGCTGATGGACGTCCAGCTCCGCACCGAGGTGCCGGTGTTTTCCGCCGTGCTGACGCCGCAGCAATTCCACGAGACCGAAGTGCACTACGATTTCTTCCGCAGGCACTTCACAACCAAGGGCATAGAGGTCGCGGCCGCCTGTGCGGAGACGTTGCACGGCCTGGAACGCCTGCGCGGCCAGGTCGCGGCGGGAATTGTGTGAGCCGCCGCTTCACACGCCGCTGATTGTCAATCCCGCCGCCGTCCCTATAAAGTCGGCGGCGGGAGGAGGCCGGGCCGTGGAGACGGGCGGCCGACAAGATCATGTTCGAAGGACACGATCCCTATCTCGTCGCGCTCTCTGTGGCGATCGCGAGTCTGGGTGGCTATACCGGCTTTGCGCTTGCTGCTCGCATCCGCAACACGCCCGGCGTCAGCAACCGCGTTCTGCTCGCGGGTGCGGCCGCGTTTCTGGCCGTCGGCATCTGGACCATGCATTTCGTCGGCATGCTGGCGGCGCCGCTGCCGCCGGACACGGTGTATCTCGTTCTTCCCACCATCATCTCGTTCCTGATCTGCGCGCTGGTGGTCGGCATCTCGCTTTTCTTTGTCTCGATCGGCGAGCCGAGCTTGAAGCGCGTGGCGTCGTCGGCGGTGCTGCTCGGCGTCGGGATTGCGAGCATGCATTATGTCGGGATCCATGGACTGGCCGGTCCGTTCGGCATCGTGCACGACCCGGTCATGGTGCTGCTGTCGGTCGTGGTCGCGGTCGTCACGGCCTATGGCGGTCTGCGCGCCTTTCTGGCGCAGCAGGAAGGCGTTCGGCTGATCGTCAGTTCGATCGTCTTCGGCATCGCGGTCTCCGGCATGCACTACACGGCGATGCTGGGTATGCACTTCGAGCCGCTGACCGGTGCGGCGCATCACCATGCCGGCGGCGGCCTCGCCGCATCGCAGCAAGTCTTGTCGATCATCGTCGCGGTGCTGTGCTTCGTCATCGCGGCCGGCTTCCTCCTGTCCCTTGTCCCCGATCAGCGGCGTCAGGCCTCGAATTCCGCTGCCGCCGAACCGGTTGCTTCGCCGGTCGCGGAGGCGGCCATTGAACTGATCGCCGCACCGGCCGCAGCTCCGCGCGCGGCGGCTCCGCTCGGTGGCCTTGGCCAGCCGCCGCGTGCGCCGGTTCCGAGGTTGCCGGTCGAAAGCGCTGACGGCACGCATTTCATCGAGACGGCCAATGTCCGTAGCGTGCGCGCCGATGCGCATTACACCCGCGTCCATGACGGCACCCGCGAGCGGATGTGCCCCTGGTCGATCTCGGAGGCCGAGGCGCAGCTCGATCCCTCGCTGTTCCTCCGGGTGCATCGCAGCCATATCGTCGCCATCCCCCATGTCGCCCTGGTCCGCAAAGAGGGCGACGGTGCCGTGCTCGAGCTCGACGGCCCGTCGCCGCACCGGGTGCCGGTGAGCCGCGCCAAGATCGCCGAAGTGAAGGCGAGGCTCGGACTGGTGAACCGGCGGCAGGCTTAGGGTCAGGAAACACGAGAGGCACATCTTCTTACCCTCCCCTGGAGGGGGAGGGTAGGCATCCAGCTCCATAGGTCGTTCTCTCTGACGCAATTCGTGCGTTCCCAGCCGCAACTCGTGCGAAATCCGCTGTTCCGTGCCCGAATGATTGCGGCTTGCCCGGTCCGGAGTGACCGTCCCCTCCAACGTCCGCGCCGTCACGCGCCAAGGACGAATATGGGAGGAGATGATGATCCCGGGCTCATTCAGCTATTACCGGCCGGCGAGTGTCGCCGACGCCGTGAAACTGTTGTCAGACCTTGGCGAGGATGCGCGGCCACTGGCCGGCGGGCACAGCCTGGTGCCGATGATGAAGCTTCGGCTCGCCACCCCCGCCCATCTGATCGACCTCCACGGCATCGCCGCCTTGAAGGGCATTAGCCGCAACGGCAATAATCTCGTCATCGGTGCGATGACCACCCAGCACGAGCTGCTGGCCTCCGATGACATCGCCAAATCCATGCCGATCCTGCATGAGGCGGCCCTGCTGATCGCCGACCCGCAGGTGCGCTACCGCGGCACGATCGGCGGTAATGTCGCCAACGGCGATCCCGGCAACGACATGCCGGCGCTGATGATGACGCTGGGCGCGACCTATCGCCTCGAAGGCGCCGGCGGCGCCCGTGACGTCGCGGCCGCGGACATCTACCAGGGCGCCTATTTCACCGCGCTCGAGCCCGGCGAGATCCTGACCTCCATCTCTGTGCCCATGCCGGCGGCCGGCCACGGCTACGCCTATGAAAAGCTCAAGCGCAAGGTCGGCGACTACGCCACCGCGGCGGCGGCCGTCGTCCTCACCATGGCGAGCGGCAAGGTCGCGACCTGTTCGATCGGCCTCACCAATGTCCACGAGACACCGCTGCTTGCCGCTGACGCCGCCAAGGCCGTGATCGGAACGAGCCTCGATGCGGCCACCCTGAAGAAGGCCGCCGCAGCGGCCGAAGCAATCATGGCGCCGGCCGCCGATGCGCGCGGCCCGGTCGAATACCGCAAACATGTCGGCGGCATCATGGTGACACGGGCGCTGCAGCGCGCCGCGTCCGTCGCGAAATAAGGGGAGGGGACCGATGGCCAAAACACACGTCACCATGAAGGTGAACGGTACCGAGGTCGAAGGCCTCGTCGAGCCGCGCACGTTGCTGGTGCACTTCATCCGCGAGAACTTGCAGATGACCGGTACCCATATCGGCTGCGAGACCACCCATTGCGGCGCCTGCACCGTCGATATCGACGGCATGTCGGTGAAGTCCTGCACCATGTTCGCGGTGCAGGCCCAGGGAAGCGACATCACCACGGTCGAAGGCATGGCCAATGCCGACGGCACGCTGTCCGCGCTTCAGGAAGGCTTCCGCATGATGCACGGCCTGCAATGCGGCTTCTGCACGCCCGGCATGATCATGCGCGCGCATCGGCTGCTGAAGGAAAATCCCTCGCCGAGCGAGCCGGAAATCCGGATGGGCATCTCCGGCAACATCTGCCGCTGCACCGGCTACCAGAACATCGTCAAAGCCATTCAATATGCGAGCGCCAAGATCAACGGCGTGGAATTCCGGGAGGCCGCAGAATGAACGACATGACTCCCACGCGGGAACAACGCACCGCCGCACTCGAAGGCATGGGCTGCAAGCGCAAGCGCGTCGAGGACATCCGTTTCACCCAAGGCAAGGGCAACTACGTCGACGACGTCAAGCTGCCGGGCATGCTGCACGGCGACTTCGTCCGCTCGCCGCATCCGCATGCGCGCGTCAAGAAGATTGACGATAGCGAAGCGCTGAAGGTCCCCGGCGTGCTCGCGGTCATCACCGCCGAGACGCTGAAGACCGTCAACCTCGCCTGGATGCCGACCCTGGCGGGCGACGTGCAGATGGTTCTGGCCGATGGCAAGGTGCTGTTCCAGAACCAGGAGGTCGCCTTCGTGGTCGCCACCGACCGCTACGCGGCTGACGACGGCATCAACAAGGTGGTCGTCGAATACGAGCCGTTGCCGCCTTTGGTCGATCCCTTCAAGTCGATGGACAAGGACGCGCCGGTGCTGCGCGAAGACCTCGTCGGCAAGATGTCGGGCGCGCACGGACCGCGCAAGCACGACAACCACATCTTCGAGTGGACCGTCGGCGACAAGGAGCTGACCGACGCGGCCTTCAACAAGGCCGAGGTCAAGATCAAGGAGATGATCTCCTACCACCGGACCCATCCGTCGCCGCTGGAGACCTGCCAGTGCGTCTGCTCCTTCGACAAGATCAAGGGCGAGCTGACGATCTACGGCACCTTCCAGGCCCCGCACGTGATCCGCACCGTGGTGGCGCTGATCGCCAAGCTGCCGGAGCAGAAGATCCACGTCATCGCCCCCGATATCGGCGGCGGTTTCGGCAACAAGGTCGGCGCCTATCCCGGCTATATCTGCGCGGCCGTCGCCTCCATCGTCACCGGCAAGCCGGTGAAATGGGTCGAGGACCGCATCGAGAACCTGACCGCGACCTCGTTCGCGCGCGACTATCACATGACCACCGAGATCGCCGCGACCAAGGACGGCAAGGTCACGGGGCTTCGTGTGCACGTGCTTGCCGATCACGGCGCGTTCGACGCCTGCGCCGACCCGTCGAAATGGCCGGCCGGCTTCTTCAACATCGTCACCGGCTCCTATGACTTCCCGACGGCGCATCTGGCTGTCGACGGCGTCTACACCAACAAGGCGCCCGGCGGCGTCGCCTACCGCTGCTCGTTCCGCGTCACGGAGGCCGCCTACTGCATCGAGCGTGCCATGGATATTCTGGCGCAGAAGCTCAACATGGATCCGGCGGAGCTAAGGCTGAAGAACTTCATCAAGCCGGAGCAGTTTCCGTATCACTCGGCGCTGGGCTGGGAATACGATTCCGGCGACTACCACACCGCCATGCGCAAGATGATGGAGACCACCGGCTATGCCGCGCTCCGCAAAGAGCAGGCGGAGAAGCGGGCCGCGTTCGCCCGCGGCGAGACTCGTGAGATCATGGGCCTCGGCATCTCCTTCTTCACGGAGATTGTCGGCGCCGGCCCGTCGAAGAATTGCGACATCTTAGGGATCGCGATGTTCGATTCCTGCGAGATCCGCATGCACCCGACCGGCGCGGGCATCGCGCGCATGGGCACCAAGAGCCAGGGCCAGGGCCACGAGACCACCTGGGCCCAGATCATCGCGACCGAGATCGGCATTCCCGCCGACAACATCATGGTGGAAGAGGGCAATACCGACACCGCGCCTTACGGGCTCGGCACCTACGGTTCGCGCTCGACGCCGGTTGCTGGTGCGGCAATCGCCATGGCCGCGCGAAAGATCAAGGCCAAGGCGCAGATGATCGCGGCCTACAAGCTCGAGGTCCACGAGGACGATCTCGAATTCGACATCGACGGCTTCCGGGTGAAGGGCCTGCCGGAAAAATTCATGTCGATGAAGGATATCTGCTGGGCGGCTTACAACTCCGTGCCGCCGGGCATGGAGCCGGGACTGGAAGCGGTCAGCTACTACGATCCGCCCAACATGACCTATCCGTTCGGCGCCTATCTCTGCGTGATGGACATCGACGTCGATACCGGCGTGTACAAGGTCCGGCGCTTCTACGCGCTCGACGATTGCGGCACCCGCATCAACCCGATGATCATCGAGGGCCAGGTCCATGGTGGCCTCACCGAAGCCTTCGCGATCGCGATGGGCCAGGAGATCCGCTACGACGAGGTCGGCAACGTCGTCACCGGCTCGTTCATGGACTTCTTCATGCCGACCGCGGTGGAGACGCCGCATTGGGAGACCGACTTCACCGTCACTCCGTCGCCGCATCACCCGATCGGCGCCAAAGGCGTCGGCGAGAGCCCCAATGTCGGCGGCGTGCCGGCCTTTTCCAACGCCGTCAACGACGCGTTCTCGTTCCTGGGGTCCACGCACATCCAGATGCCGCACGATTTCTGGCGTAACTGGAAGGCGGCGAAGGATCTCGGGGCGGTGGCCTGACGATGAAAGGCCGTGACGAGATCGCGCAAGCGCTGGCCGCATCGGGCTACATCGCCGATGCGGACCTCGCGACCGCGATCTCGCTGATGCAATTGCTGCGGCGTCCGCTGCTGCTAGAGGGCGAAGCGGGCGTCGGCAAGACCGAGGTGGCGAAGGCGCTGGCCAAGGTGCATGCGACCGAGCTGATCCGGCTGCAATGCTATGAAGGCCTCGACCAGTCCGCCGCGCTTTACGAGTGGAACTACCAGCGCCAATTGCTGGCCATCCAGGCTCATCGCGGTACCGACAGCATCGAGGACCAGGTCTTCTCGGAAAAATACCTGCTGGAGCGCCCCTTGCTCGCGGCGATCCGCCGCCCGAAGGCGCCGGTGCTGCTGATCGACGAGATCGACCGCGCCGACGACGAGTTCGAGGCGTTCCTGCTCGAGCTGCTATCCGATTTCCAGGTCTCGATCCCCGAGCTCGGCACCATTCCCGCAATCACCATCCCGCATGTCGTGCTGACCTCGAACGGCACGCGCGAGCTCTCCGACGCGCTACGCCGGCGCTGTCTCTATCACTATGTCGATTATCCCGACGTCGATCGCGAGACCCGCATCATTCTCGCGCGTGTCGCAGGCGCGAGCCCGTCGTTATCGCTGCAGATCGCGCGCATGGTCGAAGGCGTGCGCAGGGAGGAGCTGCGCAAGGTTCCGGGCGTCGCGGAGACGCTGGACTGGGCGGCTGCGCTCGTCGGCCTCGACGTCCGCGATCTCCACGACGCGCCCGAGACGGTGCACGAGACGCTGGTCTGCCTGCTGAAGACCCACGAGGACCGCGCCCGTGTCACGCCCGAGGTGACGCAGCGCCTGCTGGGGAAGGTCGCATGAGCTGCTGCGGCTCCAGCCCCGGATTTGATGATCTCAATGAGGTCTCCCGCCTCGTGTCCGCGCGGCTCGCCGCCTTCCTGCGCACGCTGCGCGATGCCGGCTTTCGCGTTGGATTGGCGGAGGGGCAGGATGCCGCGACGCTGATGTCGGCGGGATACGCAGCAAAGCCGGGGCTGTTGCGCGCGGCGTTCAAGCATTTGTTCTCGGCGCGCAAGTCCGACTGGGACAAGTTCGACGGGCTGTTCGATGCGTTCTGGCTCGGCAAGCGCGTGCGCTCGCGGTCCCGCACCATGGGGTCGACGCCCGGCGCCAATAATCCGTCGTTGAAGAGCTTGCAGGATACGGCCGCAGAGCAGGGCGGCCATCAGTCCGTTGCTGATCAGCTTCCGTCCTCGGACGATGCGCCGGAAGGCGGCGCAGGCGAAGGCCGCATGGAGGGCGCCTCGCGCACCGAGAACTTTGCCGAGGTCGATTTCCGAAAGCTCAGCGATCCCGACCAGGTTGCGCAGGCCCATGAAGCCGCGGCACAGCTCGCCAAGGCGATGCGCACGCGCCTGACCCGGCGGGATCTGGCGCGCCGGCACGGCTATCGGCTCGATCTCCGGCGGACCATCCATCGCAACATCAGCCATGGCGGCGTGCCGATCAGCCTCGTGAGGCGGCAGCGCAAGGACAAGCCGCTGCGGCTGGTCGTGCTGCTCGATGCCTCCGGTTCGATGAGCATGTACACCGCCGTGTTCCTGCGCTTCATCCACGGCGTGCTCGACCAGTTCCGCGAGGCCGAGGCGTTTCTGTTCCACACGCGGCTCGCCTACGTTTCCGATGCGATGAAGGAGAAGGATGCCGGCCGCGCGCTCGACCGGCTCTCGATCATGGCGCAGGGCGCGGGCGGCGGCACCAGGATCGGCGAGTCCTTACAGACCTTCAACCGTTGGCATGCCGCGCGCGTGATCCATTCGCGCAGCTGCGTGATGATCGTGTCCGATGGTTACGAGACCGGCGATGCCTCGCTGCTCGGCCGCGAAATGGCGGCGCTGCACCGCCGCTGCCGGCGCATCGTCTGGCTCAATCCGATGATGGCCTGGGAGGGCTATGCGCCCGAAGCCAGGGGCATCAAGGCGGCGCTGCCGCATGTCGATCTCTATGCGCCCGCGAATTCGCTGCAAAGCCTGCGTGCGCTCGAACCCTATCTGGCGAAGCTCTGAGGGATGTTGCGATGACCGCTCATGTCGAGGTGCTGGATCTCATAGCGCAGATGAAGGCAGCCGAGCGCGCCTTCGTGCTCGCGACGGTGGTGCGGACGGTTTCGGTGACCGCGGCGAAGGCTGGCGCCAAAGCGATCATCGCGGCCGACGGCACCATCGTCGCGGGTTGGATCGGCGGCGGCTGCGCCAAGGGCGCGGTGTTGAAGGCGGCGCGCGAGGCGCTCGCTGATGGTGAGCCGCGTATGGTGTCGGTGCAGCCGGAGAACCTTTTGGCCGAGCTCGGCGTCAGCGCGGGCGAGAGCCGCGACGGCATTCGCTTCGCCAGCAACATGTGCCCGAGCAAGGGCACCATGGATATCTTCGTCGAGCCGGTGCTGCCGCATCCCTCGCTCGTCATTCTCGGTGCGAGCCCGGTAGCCCTGTCGCTCGCCGCACAGGCGCGCGTGCTTGGTTACCACGTCACGCTTGCCGCGCCTGCCGCCGATCTCACCGCGCCGCCGGATGCCGATATGATCATGGACGGCTACCAGCTCGGCGAGCTCAACGACGCCAAACGTTTCGTCGTGGTCTCCACGCAAGGCAAGGGCGACGAGGCCGCCTTGCGCGCGGCGGTCGCGACCAGGGCCTGTTATCACGCCTTCGTCGGCAGCCGCCGAAAGATGGCTTCGCTCCGCGCAAAGCTCCTTGCGGAAGGCGCCGACGCCGCGGCGATCGATGATTTCAAGGCACCGGCCGGGCTCGATCTCGGCGCCATCACGCCCGAGGAGATCGCAATGTCGATCCTCGCCGAGATCACCGTCGAACGCAGGCGCGGTCAGCGCGCCGCCAATCAGCCAGCAAGCAGAGAGTGACCGATCATGCAGATGAACGACAGCCAGCGCATCCCGGCGTCACGCGAGCAGGTGTGGGCGGCGCTGAACGATCCCGCTGTGCTGAAGCAGTGCATTCCCGGCTGCCAGTCGCTCGACGTGACCGCGCCGAACGAGATGACGGCCACGGTGGTCTTCAAGGTCGGCCCGGTGAAGGCGACATTCAGCGGCAAGGTGACCCTGTCCGATCTCGATCCGCCCAACGCCTATCGCATCTCCGGCGAAGGTTCTGGTGGTGTCGCCGGCTTCGCCAAGGGCGGAGCAATCGTGCGGCTGGAATCGGAAAGCGCCGACGTCACGGTGCTGCACTATGAGGTCGACGCCCAGATCGGCGGCAAGCTCGCCCAGCTCGGCGCCAGGCTGATCAACTCGACCGCGACGAAGCTCGCGGGTGAGTTCTTCAAGTCGTTTGCCGAGGTGGTGAGCGCGAAAGCAGAGGCGGGCTAGCTGCCGTAGGGTGGGCAAAGCGAAGCGTGCCCACCACCTTTCACCGCATGAAAAAAATCGTGGGCACGCTTGCGCTTTGCCCACCCTACGAATGCGCGCTCGGGTCCGGCTTGAGCAACCGGTAATGCAGCCGCGCATAGTTGCCGAGCCATCGGACGGCCGTATTGAGCCCAAGCGCCAGCAGCGCGGCGAACCCTGCGCCCGTGGTCACCAGCGCGACGCCTGCCAGCCCGCGCAGGATCAGCTCGACGATCCGCCCGTCGCCGAAATGCTTGTAGACGCTGATCAGCAAGCCGATGCCGATAATTCCGAGCACGCACATCACGAAGGCGATCACGAGCAGGATCAGCAGAACGGCCAGCAGCAGCGGCAGCAGCAGGACGATATCGACCACGGCGAGGCCGCTGAGCGCGAACAGGGCGGCCGTCGAGTTGCGGAAGGAGTGATGGTTCTCCCACCGGCGCAATCCGGTCTCGGCGCGCAGCTCGCGCGCCAGCCGCCGGGGATCGCCAAGCGCGGCGGCGACGTCTTGCTCGGTCCGTCCTGACGCTCGCGCTTCCTCGAAATGAGCGGCGTAGTCGGCCAGGATGTCGTCGATCTCGCGCGCGGGCAGCCCCGTGAGCCCATCGGCGAGGATGTGAAGGAAATCGTCGCGGGTCATCTGCTGTCTCCGAGGAGGCGGTCCACGGCGTCCGTAAAGCTGCGCCATTCGCGCTTTTGCGCGGTGAAGGCGGCGCGGCCGGCGGCCGTCAGCCGGTAGTATTTGCGCGGCGGGCCGCTGCTGGATTCCTCCAGGCGGGTATCGACCAGCCCGTCATCCTGCATGCGCCGCATCAGCGGATAGATCGTGCCTTCACCCATGCCGACGCCGGCCGACAGCGTGCTCGCGATCTCATAGGCATAGCTCTCGCCGCGCGCGAGCAGAGCGAGCACGCAGAGCTCCAGCGCGCCCTTCTTGAGCTGAACCTGATTCGACGAGTCGGCCATTTCCTCCTTGACTACACCGCTTTCAAGGGAGCTTATATAGCAAGGTACTGTGTATTGCAAGGTACCTGTGAATACCCTATTCCGGAGGAAATGACCCATGGCCTATCTCAACCGTCGTCATCTGCTGGCTGGTCTTGGCGCGAGCGCGATCCTGCCGTCGGCTTTCCCTTGGGCCATGCCTGCCCTTGCCGCATCGTCCGACACCGCTGAGCGCCTCGCCGCGCTCACGCAGGCCGGAAAGGTGCCCGGTCTGCATGCGGTTTTAGTCAGTCAGGGCGGCAAGCTCTTGTTCGAGCATTACGGGCAGGGCCCGGACGAGCGCCTGGGCGCTGCGCTCGGCGACGTCGTCTTCGGCCCCGACGTGCTGCATGATCTGCGTTCCGTCTCCAAGAGCATCGTCGGTCTCGCCTATGGCGTTGCACTCGCCGAAGGCAAGGTGCCGCCGCCGGACGCAAAGCTCTACGCGCAGTTTCCGGAATATGCTGATCTCGCCGCGCAGCCGGGCCGTGACAAGCTTACGATCCATCATCTGCTGTCGATGACGCTCGGCTTCGACTGGGACGAGCTCACGATCGTGTACGGCGATCCGCGCAACGGCGAAACGGCGATGGAGGCCGCGCCCGACCGCTATCGCTTCATTCTCGAACGTCCGATCGTCGGTGAGCCCGGTGTGAAGTGGACCTATTGCGGCGGCGCCACCGCGCTGCTCGGACGGCTCATCGCGAGGGGCACCGGCGAAGCCCTGCCGGCCTATTGCCGCCGCGTGCTGTTCGATCCCATGGGATTTGGTCCGTCCGACTGGCGCGTCGGCCGTGACGGCGAGCCCCGTGCCGCGTCAGGGGCGCGTCTGCTGCCGCGCGATCTCGTCAAGATTGGTCAGCTCATGCTGGCGGGCGGTAGCTGGAATGGCAGATCCATCGTCCCGACCGACTGGGTGAGGCGCGTGACCACGCCGGTCGTCCCGATCAGCTTCGGTCGTCACTACGGCTATCACTGGTACATGGGCGATTTCGCGACGGCGCAGCCGTTGCATTGGTTCGGCGGGGTCGGTTGGGGCGGCCAGTATCTGTTCGTGATCCCCGCGCGCGATCTCGTCGTGGTGATTCACTGCGGCAACTATCAGCGATCCGGCCAGGAGCAGACGGCGGTGATGCTCGCGCTGATGAGGGACGTGGTGCTGCCGGGCTTTGCCTGAACCTGCGCTCAGCCCAGAGACACGCCCGCTTTGGCGCGGCTGATGCCGAGCGTCAGAATCCGATGCAGCAGATCCTTGTACTTCAGCCCGTCGTGCTGAGCCGCCGTGGCGAACTCCTGGCTCTTGGCGATTTCCGGATTGGGGTTGGCTTCGATGAAATACGGGGTGCCATCGGCGGCGAGGCGAAAGTCGATGCGCGCGTAGCCGTCGAGACCCAGCGCCCGGTAGATGCGTTTTGCGGCACGCTGGATGCGTGCGGTGACCTCGGGCGCAAGGTCTTTCGCCGGCCCGTCAACGATGCCGACCTTCTCCTGATAGTCGGTGTCGTGCTTGGCTTTTTCGGTTGCGATGTGGCGTGAGCTGCGCCCGCCCATGCTGCCGAATTTCAATTCCCACACCGGCAGCACGCGCAGCCGGTTGTTGCCGAGCACGCCGACATAGAGCTCGCGGCCTTCGATGAACTGCTCGGCGATGGCGGCGGTCTCGACCCGCTCGTGGATGAAGGCAACGCGTTCAGCGAGCTTCTCGTCGGTATCGACGATGGAGGCCTGCGAGATGCCGAAGGAGCCATCCATGTTGAGCGCCTTGACGATCAGCGGCAGCGCAAGATGCTTTGGCCGTTTCACCTTGCGCCGCATCGGGAACACGGCGAAAGCTGGCGCTGCGATGCGACGGTGATGCACCAGCGTCTTGGACAGATCCTTGCCGCGCGCCAGGATCAGGCCGCGCGGATTGCAGCCGGTGTAGGGCACCTTCATCAGCTCGAGATAGCTGGCGATGTGCTGGTCGTAAGCGACGTTGTTGTGAAATTCCTCGAGCAGCGTGAAAACCACGTGCGGCTTGAATTGCTCGATCGCCTCGCGCACCGGCCTGATTTCCTCCTGAGCGCCGAGGACACGAACCTCATGTTTGGCGGCGCGCAAGGTGCTGACGACGTCGTATTCCGTCTTCCAGCTATTGATTTCCTGTGGCGTGTATCCGTCGGTCGAGTCCGGCGGCATGAAGTCCGGATGCATCAGCACGAGAATACGGAGTCGTCTCATAGCGCGATCCATTTGCGCCGAGACGGGCCAAACAGCGCGTGCATCGTCTTGGCGGTCACGAGGACGGTGAAATCGAGAACGAGCTTCTGTTCAGGGCCCACCGCGCGCAAATCGAGCTCGCGGCAGCGGGAGATCATGTCGTCAAGCACGGCATCGAGCGTAAGCTGGTTCTCGCCGGTCCATCGCGCGACCAACTGCCTGATCTGGGCACGATGTCGCCTGATCAGGCTCGAAGCCGGTTGGGACCGATGATGCCGGGGATCGGCTGAAAACAGCCGGGAGAGGTCGCGGTCGTAGGTCTTCGGTGGCGTGAAGGCGTAGAAATCCTGCTTCTTCTTGTAGTGGTCTTCGAGCGTCTGGCTGAGCTTGCTCAGTGGATCGACGCGCTCCCGCGTCGTGATCAGCGGCCGCTTTCCCGCAATCTCGCCCATCAGCTCGTCGACATATTCGAGCTTCTTCAGCGCCGGCCAGCCGGCATATCGCGTCCGCCAGTTCGAGCGCGGCCGCAGCCATACCGCGAAGGTTTCGGCAAAGTCCTCGTCCGGGTGGCTCTGCGCGTACCAGAGCCGGAGATGCTGGACGTAGCGCCGGCTTGCCGGGTTGGGCCGGTAGTAGCGCGGATAGTGCTTCGACGACGGACCGAACAGCTGCTGCCAGCGCCGGCGGCGCTGCAGCTGGTAGCCGTGCTGCAGCGCGTGGCCCGCCTCGTGACGAAGGATGGCCATGCACTCGCGCCAGGTTCCGCCCTCGACGTCGAACATCATCTTCTTCTCGAGCTTCATCAGGCGAGGATGGGCGAGATAGAAGGGCAGCGCGATGCCGGGCACATCTCCCGGACTGAACCATTCGCTCGAGATCCACGTGTGCGGCCGTAGCCGGATGCCGCGCTCCTCGAGCTCTTCGTGAAGCGTGCCAACGCAGTCTTCGAGCCAGGTGCCCTCGACCGTGACCCTCAGGCTGGAGAGACGCTGCTTGAGCAACTCGTCATCCGACAATTTTTCCCAAGCGAATTTCCGGCGGGGCATCAGGCATCCAGAGGGCAGAGATGACTCGGTGTCATGATGATGTCATGGGCGGCAGCCGGCAACAACCCGCGGGTGCGGGGAGGGGCGCCGCGGCGCGTCAGAGTTCGGTGCCGTAGGGTGGGCAAAGCGCAAGCGTGCCCACCGTCTGCATCTCAAAAGAAAAAGGTGGGCACGGCGCTTTGCGCCTTTGCCCACCCTACGAGACCTTACAAGTCCGAAAAGCTTAGTCGAACAGGCTCGAGACCGACTCTTCCGCCGCGGTGCGCGCGATCGCATCCGAGATCAGGCTTGCGATCGGCAGCGTGCGGATGTTCGGCGCCTTGGTCACCGCTTCCGTCGCCAGGATCGAGTCGGTGATGACGAGCTCTTTCAGCTTCGAGCCGGCGATACGCGCGGCCGCGCCGCCGGAGAGCACGCCGTGGGTGATGTAGGCGTAGACATCCTTGGCGCCCTTGGCGATCAGCGCATCGGCCGCGTTCACCAGCGTGCCGCCGGAATCGACGATATCGTCGACCAGGATGCAGCTGTAGCCGGAGACGTCGCCGATCACGTTCATGACCTCGGATTCACCCGGACGTTCGCGGCGCTTGTCGACGATCGCGAGCGGGGTGTTGATGCGCTTGGCGAGGCCGCGGGCGCGGGCCACGCCGCCGACGTCGGGCGAGATCACCATCACCTTGGAGAGGTCGAAACGTTCGCGAATGTCGCGCACCATCACGGGGGCCGCGAACAAATTGTCGGTCGGGATATCGAAGAAGCCCTGGATCTGGCCGGCATGCAGGTCGAGCGTCATGACGCGGTCGACGCCGGCATGGGTGATCAGGTTGGCGACGAGCTTGGCCGAGATGGGCGTGCGCGAGCCGGAGCGGCGGTCCTGCCTGGCGTAGCCGAAATAGGGGATCACCGCGGTGATGCGGCGCGCCGAGGAGCGGCGCAGCGCGTCGGTGATGATCAGCAGCTCCATCAGATTGTCGTTCGCCGGAAACGAGGTCGACTGGATGATGAAGGCATCCGAGCCGCGGATGTTCTCCTGGACCTCGACGAAGATCTCCATGTCGGCGAAACGCCGGACCACTGCTTTGGTCAGCGGCACATCGAGGCCCTGCGCGATCGCTTGCGCGAGCGCGGGGTTGGAGTTGCCGGCGACAAGCTTGATGGAGCCGTTCTTGGCCGACATGGATGCTTCCTCCCGCGCTTTGCTGGATACGACGTTCAACATCAAAGAATACCCACTGGGAGCACGGTTACGACGGGCGAGGAAATATCAGGCGGGAGGCCGCAATGGCAACCCGGGATGCTACGTTTTCCCTCTGAAAATCCTGAGTCGGGCCAACGGCTTGGCTGGTAGTTGGGCCCGTGGTTTAGCGGTGGTTATTGCTGGGCGTAGCCGAGCGCCGAGGCCGGCACCTCCGGCGCCGTCGCCTCCGGCGTCGTGCTCGCCACCGCGGGCCCGCGCAGGCCGGGAACCGGGCCCGGCGCATCTCCCGGAGCACCGTTGATCATATTGGAAAGTCCGCTGAATCCGGCCTGGGCGATCTTCCGCAGCACGAGGTCGTCGGCGGCAGTCCAGGGGTCGCGGCCACCCTTGGCCGTGGTCGGTTCCTCGCCCGAGAGGCGCAGCGCCCGCTGCTGGTTGGCGTCGTAGACGTCCCAGACCCAGGCGATCACGGTCTTGCCGCGGACCACCTGGGCGGAGAGGTAGCTGCGCACGCGGAAGGCAGCCGTCCCCTCGCGGGAGACCACGGACAGGCTGCGCAGCTTGGATTCGCTGTCGAGCACGCCGACCATACGGTCGAACACCTGCGGCGGTGGCCCGTCGATGGACTCGAAGGCAACCGTCGCTCCGGAGCCGGCGCTTGGCGTCGCCATCGCATAGGAATTGGCGGCATTACCGCCGCCTCCGGCGCAGCCGGCCAGCGCGGTCGCTGCCGCCAGCAGCATGACCGCGAGCCCGCGCGAACCGGCGCGGCGCAAGATGGATGACGCTTCCCTCATTGAGGGCAGCGATATCGTTAAAATCGATTAAGGTCTAGGGCAGAGGCGACACAGATCCGGTGCATTACGGGCGCGAAGTTTGTGCATCGCCCCGGAATGAAACGACGTTGCCTGTGTGTTCACCCTTCCAGTGCGATCGCGTGAACGTGGCGGCCGTAATCCGGCTCCTTGCGATGAACTGAACGGCGATAGCTGAAGAAGCGCTCGTCGGCATAGGTGTCCAGACCGAGATCGTCGATCATCAGAATGCCGGCGGCTTCCAGCCGCCTGCGGATGAAGCCGGCGAGGTCGAACATCGCGTGGCCTTCGCGCACCGACGGGATGAAGAACACGGCGTTGTCCGCATCCGCCTCGATGAAGCGCGCGACGAACTCGTTGCCGACCTCGTAGCTGTCCTGCCGGATCAGCGGGCCGATCGCGGCGATGATGCCGCTGCGGCTGGCGCCGAGCTTTTCCATCGCGACAATCGTCGATTCCAGCACGCCCGTCAGCGCGCCCTTCCAGCCGGCATGCGCGCCGCCGATCACACCCGCGTTGGGATCGACGAACAGGACCGGTCCGCAATCGGCGGTGGAGACGCCGAGCGCGATGCCGGGCGTCTTGGTCACCAGCGCATCTCCCTTCGGCCGCGGGCCGCTCGGCCATGCGCGATCTGCGACGAGGACATAGGGCGAATGGATCTGATGCAGGCTGACGAAGCGCTCCGGTGCAACGCCGACATGCTCGGCCATGCGGCGGCGGTTCTCCGCAACAAGGGTCTGATCGTCGCTGGAGCCGAGGCCGCCGTTCAGCGCCGCATAGATGCCGTTGGAAACGCCGCCTTCACGGGTGAAGAACGAATGGCGCAGGCCGGGTACGCCTGAGAGCAGCGATGAAGTGAGAGTCATCAATGGCCTCCGGCCTGTTCGAGATCGCTGAGGCCAGCAAGGCCCGTCAGCCGCGGCTCGGAGATGCCGAGCACCTTGAACATCGTGCCCATGCCGCTGCGCCCGGTGTCGGTCAGCCGCTTCAGCGCCACGGAAATGTCGGTGGCCACCTCCGGCGTCGCCTTCTGCATCAGCGCGGCTGCGCGGGTGTCGATGCCGACGCGCTTGAGGAAATCGCCCTGCGTCACCGGCCCGTGCACGCGGGCGCCGACATCCTCGGCTGCGCGCGCCAGCGCCTGGAAGTCGACATGGGCGGTGACGTCGGCCTGGCCCGGCGCCTTCAGGGGATCGGTGAAGGTGTGACGTGCGATGGCCTGAAAGGTGTCGCCGGCATCGCTGCGCAAATGACCGTAGTCGATGATCAGCGCCGCGCCGTCCTGGTCGCGCACGCGCGTGGCGAGCTTCATGATCTCGGTATCGGGCCGCCATTCGAACACCGCGCCGACGGGCGCCGCGCGTACCAGGGGCGGCAGCAGCACGTCGAAGCGCGGCGTCGGCTCGGCGGCCGCGCCGAACTGAAGCTTGCCGTTGGGATCGATCTCGATCACGCGCTCGTGCCAGCCGTCCTCGCGCTTCACCATCTGGTGGATCGGCAGCACGTCGAAATATTCGTTGGCGAGGATGATGCTCGGTCCTTCGGGCACGTCGTCGATATTGTCGTGCCAGGTGATGCTGTTGCGCACGCCCGACAATGTCGCACTCTGCCGCTCGCGCAGGACCGGATTGACCTCGACCAGGTGGATGCTGAGCCCCTGATAGAGCGGCGGCAGCACGCGCAGTGCGCGCAACGCGTCCGCCATCATGGTGCCGCGGCCGGGGCCGATCTCGATCAGCCGCAGGAATTGCGGCGAGCCCATCTGCTTCCAGACCGAGGCGGTCCACAATCCCAACAACTCGCCGAACATCTGGCTGACTTCGGGGGAGGTGGTGAAGTCGCCTTCGCGGCCCAATGGATCGCGCGAGACGTAATAGCCGTAGCGCGGATGCATCAGGCACGCTTCCATGTATCGCCAGACCGGCATGGGGCCTGAGGATTTGATCAGCGCCTTGATCTCGTTCAGCAATGGCTGTTCGGTCACGTGTCTTCTCGAAATGAATTAACCAACGGCATCGACCGGCTTCGGCGCGCCGCGCCTGATAGCCCATACAATAAGTATACCGCCGACGATAAGCATCGGGATCGACAGCAGCATGCCCATGGTTAATCCGCCCCAGAGGTAGCCGAGCTGGACGTCCGGCTCGCGGAAATGCTCGCCGATGATCCGGGTCAGGCCGTAGATCAGGATGAAGCTGCCGAGGATGAGCCCCGGCCGCTTCAAGGCCCCCATCCGGATCATCACCGCGAGCACGATGAACAGCAGGATGCCCTCCATGCCCGCTTCGTACAGCTGGCTCGGATGGCGCGGCACGTCACCGCCGGTCGGGAAAATCATGGCCCAGGGCAGGCTCGGGTCGGCCGCGCGACCCCACAGCTCGCCATTGATGAAGTTCGTCAGCCGCACCAGGAAGATCCCGATCGGCGCAACGCCGCAGGTGATGTCGCCGAGCGACAGGATCGAGATGCCATTCCTCCGGGCGAACCACATCACCGCCACGACGCAGCCGAGGAAGCCGCCGTGAAAGGACATGCCGCCTTCCCACAATTTGAAGATGGCAGAGGGATGCTCGATGAAGAAGGGCAGATTGTAGAACAGGACGTAACCGGTGCGGCCGCCGACAATGATGCCGAGCGTCACCCACAGGATGAAATCGTCGATCTGCGTCAGGCTGATCGGCGACGCGCCGGCCCACAGCCTGTCTTTCTTGATCAGGGCACGCGCATAGAACCAGCCGAACGTGATCCCGCAGATATAGCCGAGCGCGTACCAGCGGATCGCGAACGGTCCGATCGCGACCGCGACCGGACTGAACGACGGAAAGTCGATAAGCAGAAAGGGCATCGCGCCTGCTAATGTTGGACGAGGTTGCGGCGATAGAGCGCCAGCAGACGCTCCCAATGCCGCTCGGCGGCGTCGCGGTCATAGACCGGGCGCTTGGGGAAGGCGAAGCCGTGATGGGTGCCGGGATAGATCTCGACCTCGGCTTTGGCGCCGCTCATGCCCTGCTTCACCTTCTCGATGATCTCTGAAGGCGCATAGATGTCGGTCTCGGCGCAGGCGAAGTAGAGCTCGGCCTTGGTCTTGGCTGCCGCGAGATGCGGGCTGTCGTCCTGATCGGTCGCAAGCTGCGTGCCGTAGACCGAGGCGGCGGCCTTGACGCGATCGGGGAAATGCGTGGCGGCGTTCACGGCGTAACGGCCGCTCATGCAATAGCCGACGGTGCCGATGATTTTGGTGTTCGCGGCGGTCTGGCTCTCGGCATAGGTGAGCAGCGCGCGCGTGTCGTCCATGATCATGGGAATCGTGAGCGAGCCCATCAGCGCGAACATGCGCTTGCGCTCCGGCGCGTTCGGATCGACCGGCAGCGCGCCGAGCTCCATCACGCCGGAACGGTAATAGAGGTTCGGCAGCATCACGTAATAGCCGGATGTCGCGAGCCGGCGCGCCATGTCGCGCAGCTCCTCGCGGATGGCCGGCGCGTCCATGTAGAACAGGATGACCGGGAACGGTCCGCCACGCTCGGGATGGACGATGAAGGTCGCGGTGTGGCCGTCCTTGGTGGGAATAGCGATCTGCTGCTCGATCATGTCTTGCGTTCCGCCTTCTGATTCTTGTTATGCAGGGACGTGGAATACGATTGCAAGGAAACCGGGGCATGACAAGGATACCGCCGGCGGCCCTTGAACCGGCCTCCGCGGATTGCCATTGTCTTTTGGCGCGTTCGCGCAAAGTTTATCGCAGGCCGCCAAGAAACCGATCGAGAAACCGATCAAGAGACCGATCAGGAGACCGACATGACCCAGACCACCAACCGGTTTTTCGACGAGATCGGCCGCTTGATGAACGACGCCGCCGGGGCTGCCCAGGGTGCCAAGCGGGAGTTCGACACGGTGCTGCGCAATCAGGCCGAAAAATTCCTGCGCGACATGGACCTGGTCAAGCGCGAGGAGTTCGAGGTGGTCAAGGACATGGCCCGCCTCGCCCGCGAGGAGAACGAGGCCCTGAAGGCGCGCATCGCCGCGCTGGAGGCCAAGCTCGGCGGGTAGTCGCTCTTCTTACCCTCCCCTGGAGGGGGAGGGTCGCAGCGTATGGAGCGCAGCGGAATGCGCTGCGGGGTGGGGTGATCTCTCCACTCGGGCACCGCTTCAATGGATGGACTGTCACCCCACCCCGGCGCTACGCGCCGACCCTCCCCCTCCAGGGAGGGTAGGAACCCGGGCCGCCCGCCCATTCTCCTTGTCATTTCTGCATCTTCCGGGTAAAAGCCCGCCAGTTCGTGGCCCCCGCACCCCTGGAGGCTTGCTGCGAACGATGCCATGGGCCGCGCTGCGGCCCATTAACTTTTGCAAAAACAAGGACTTAGACTATGGCGACGACCGTCAAGGAATTGAAGGCGACCGCACGTCCGAAGAGCGGCAAGGGGGCCGCCCGGGCTGAGCGTCGCGCCGGGCGCGTACCCGGAGTGATCTATGGTAACAACCAGCCCCCGCTCCCGATCTCGGTTGACGATCGTGAACTGCGCCAGCGCATCCTCGCGGGCCGGTTCCTGACCACGCTGGTGGACGTCGAGCTCGACGGCAAGAAGCACCGCGTCATTCCGCGCGACTACCATCTTGATCCGGTCAAGGATTTCCCGATCCACGTCGACTTCATGCGTCTCGGCGAAGGCGCCACCATCCGCATCAGCGTCCCGCTGCATGTCGTGAAGGCTGAAGGTTCGCCCGGCGTGAAGCGCGGCGGCACGGTCAACATCGTCGCCCACGCGATCGAGCTCGAATGCGGCGTCGAGAGCATCCCGCAGTACATCGAGGCCGACGTCGGCGCGCTGGAAATCGGTCACTCGCTGCATCTGTCGGACGTCACGCTTCCGGCCGGCGTTAAGGCGCTGACCCGCGAGGACGCGACCCTCGTCACCATCGTTCCGCCGTCCGGCTACGCCGAAGAGCAGAAGGCCGCGGCTGCGGCTGCTGCTGGTGGCGCGGCTCCGGCGGCAGGTGCTGCAGCTCCGGCAGCAGGTGCTGCTCCGGCTGCGGGTGCTGCTGCTCCGGCGGCGGCTGCCAAGGCTCCGGCCGGCGGCGACAAGAAGAAGTAATCTCTCAGAGAAGCTGGCGCGCGGTCGCTGACCGCGTGCTGGCTGAGGGGCGCGCCGCGTCATGCGACTCTTTGTTGGGCTCGGCAATCCCGGCGCGAAATACGCACGTAACCGGCACAATATCGGCTTCATGGCCGTCGACGAGATTGCGCGGCGTCATGGTTTCGCACCATGGCGCCGTCGCTTTCAGGGCGAGACCTCGGAAGGCACGCTCGGCACGGAGCGCATCATCCTGCTCAAGCCGGCGACCTTTATGAACGACTCCGGCCGCAGCGTTCAGGAGGCGGCGAGCTTCTTCAAGATCGCGCCGGGCGACACCACGGTGTTTCACGACGAGCTCGAACTGCCGCCGGGCAAGGTGCGGGTGAAGATCGGCGGCGGCATCGCCGGCCATAACGGCCTGCGCTCGATCTCCGCGCATATCGGCAACGAGTATCGCCGGGTGCGGCTCGGCATCGGTCATCCCGGCGTCAAGGAGATGGTGCACGGCCATGTGCTGTCCGACTTCGCCAAGGCCGACAGCGACTGGGTGACGACGCTCTGCGATGCGGTGGCCGAGCATGCCGCGCTGATCGTCAAAGGCACGGACGCGACCTTTGCCAACAGGGTGCATCTCGCGATGCAGGCGAAGGGATTTTTGACCAAGGACGAGAACGGCAAGGAATAACGCTCGTGGGATTCAAATGCGGAATCGTCGGATTGCCCAATGTCGGCAAGTCGACCTTGTTCAATGCGCTGACCGAGACGGCCGCGGCGCAGGCCGCGAACTATCCGTTCTGCACCATCGAGCCGAATGTCGGCGAGGTCGCGGTGCCCGATCCGCGGCTCGACAAGCTGTCGGCGATCGCCAAATCGGCGCAGATCATTCCGACCCGGCTGACTTTCGTCGACATCGCCGGCCTCGTGCGCGGCGCCTCCAAGGGCGAAGGCCTCGGCAACCAGTTCCTGGCAAACATCCGCGAGGTCGACGCCATCGCGCATGTCGTGCGCTGCTTTGAAGATTCCGACATCACCCATGTCGAGGGCAAGATCGCGCCGCTCGCCGATATCGAGACCATCGAGACCGAGCTGATGCTGGCCGACCTCGACAGCCTCGAGAAGCGCGTCGACAACCTCACCAAGAAGGCCAAGGGCAACGACAAGGACGCCAAGGAGCAGCTCGACCTCGTCAACCGCACGCTGGTGCTGCTGCGCGAGGGCAAGCCCGCGCGCCTCGTCGAGCGCAAGGCGGAGGAAGAGCGCGCCTTCGGCATGCTCGGCCTGCTGTCGTCCAAGCCCGTGCTCTATGTCTGCAACGTCGAGGAAGGCTCGGCCGCCACCGGCAATTCATTCTCGAAGGCGGTGCAGGACCAGGCCGCCAAGGAAGGCGCCGTTGCCGTCGTCATCTCCGCCAAGATCGAATCCGAGATCGCCACGATCTCGCGCGAGGAGCGCACCGACTTCCTGGAGACGCTTGGTCTCGAAGAGGCCGGCCTCGATCGCCTGATCCGCGCCGGCTACACGCTGCTCGACCTCATCACCTATTTCACTGTCGGACCGAAGGAAGCGCGCGCCTGGACCATCTATCGCGGCACCAAGGCGCCGGGCGCCGCCGGTGTGATCCACACCGACTTCGAGAAGGGCTTCATCCGCGCCGAGACGATTGCGTATGAGGACTATGTCGCGCTGAACGGTGAAGCCGGCGCGCGCGATGCCGGCAAGCTGCGGCTCGAAGGCAAGGAATACGTCGTCGCCGACGGCGACGTGATGCATTTCCGGTTCAATACGTAAGTCGCGGAGAGGGGCGCCTCAGCGCGCCCCGCCGCCCTGATCCCGGATGGCACCGAGATGCTCGTTGATGCGGAACACGATCAGGATCAATTCCGCGGCGATGCGCGAGAACACGATTCCGACGACGACGCCCGCGATCGATTCCAGCACGACCAGGAAGCCGGCGAACGGGCTGATCGCCATCGCGGTGAGACCGGCAAAAATTCCGGAAAGCCCGAACAGGCAGATCACGCCGATCACCAGCCAGTAGAAGGTCTTGATGATCGTGGGCGTGATGAAGCGGTCCCATTGAAACAGATCGTTGAATGAAAACATCTCTCTCCCCCGGGCAGATCGCGCCCCCGGCCGCGCCAATCGAACAATGAGGCTGGTTCGGCCCGACTCGCCGAATGTAGCACGAGCCATGCGGGCCGGCGGGTTGAGATTGCCGCAAAGTGCGGCCACAATCTGTCATTCCCGCAAAGCATTCCCAAGATGACCCTGACCTTCGAAGATTTCCCGACCGGCCGGTATGGAACGTTCGGCCCGCGCCATGTCACCCGCGACGAGATCCTGGCTTTCGCCGCCGAGTTCGATCCGCAACCGATGCATCTGGACGAGGAGGCCGCCGGCAAAAGCATGCTGCGCGGCCTGTCCGGCTCGGGCTGGCACCTCTGCTCGCTGATGATGCGGATGATGGCCGACGGTTTCATCACGCGCGCCGCGTCGCTGGGCTCGCCCGGCGTCGACGAGGTGCGCTGGCTGTCCCCGCTTCGACCCGGCGACGACCTCACGCTCGACGTCGACGTCGTGGAAGCCCGGACTTCGAAGAGCAGGCCGAACCTCGGCATCGTCAAGTTCAAATGCACGATGCGCAACGCCAGGGGCGAAGCGCTGTGCGAGATGACCTCGCCGATCCTGATCGAGCGGCGCGCGGGAGCGGTCTGATGCGGTTCTTCGAAGATATCGAGATCGGCCATCGCCGCGACATCGGCAGCTACAGTTTCACGGCGGACTCCATCAAGACCTTTGCCGCGAAGTTCGATCCGCAGCGCTTCCACCTCGACGAGGAGGAGGGCAAGAACTCGCTGTTCGGCGGGTTAGCTGCGTCCGGCTGGCATGTCGGCTCGGCCTGCATGAGCCTGCTTGTCGCCGACGGCCAGCGCCTGGCGCGGGAAGCTGTGGCGCGCGGCGAGGAGGTTGCGGTGTGGGGGCCGTCACCGGGCTTTCGCGACCTGCGCTGGATCAAGCCGGTGCTGGCCGGCGACACCATCAGCTATTCCAGCGTCGTCATCGACAAGCGTAGCTCCGCCTCGCGTCCCGGCTGGGGCATCCTGACCGCCCGCACCACAGGAACCAACCAGCGTGGCGAAGAGGTCTATTCCATCACCGCGTCGGCCTTCGTGCCGATGCGGAAGGGCGCTTAGACCAGTTCCAGAATGAACGGCCGAAATCAGCGCGCAGAAATCAGCGCGCAGGTGTTGCCCGTGCGCTATGGACGCGATTCCGGGCGGCTGGCATAAGCCTCTCCGAGATGGCCGGTCGTTGCGAAGCAGTTAACCGGAACCATCGAGTTGCTAACCAATTATGAACCTGTCGCTGTCTATTTGAACAAACTGGGCAGAGTACAGGGGACGAGAACAATGGCAGACCGCGGCGCACTCAAGCTGGTCGGATTTATCTTCGCTACCGCGACGCTGGCCGTGATGCTGGTCGCCGGCATGGTGGTGAAGGGCTACGCCGACGGCGCCTACACCCTGGAAGCCTCCACGGTCGACGCGAGCCGTTAAGCACTCGTTAACTCCGCGGGGCCGCGCAGTGGCCTCCGCGTGGGGCCGCGATACGGCCTCCGCTTTCAGCGGCTATAGACGAACGCCAAGATCGCGATCGCAACCGCCAGCAGCCCGATAAAGCGCAGCATGATGGTCCCGAACTGGTTCGGCGCGGGCCGCAGCGGTATCGGGTCCGTGTTATCGGGCCGAATGCTTTCCATCTGAAAATGTCCCCGAGGCCCGGCCGCAAGGCTGCGGGCGCTAGGCATTGGTCGGCGGGGATGGGCGGTGGGTTCAAGGCCAAGCCGCCTCCTCTCGTGTCCCGGACGCGCTGCAGCGCTCTTGCGCCGCTGCGCAGAGCCGGGACCCAGCGCTTCACATATTCATGGGCCCCGGCTCTGCGGAGCGTCACCATAGTGCGTCGAAGACGCGCGTAAACGCGCTTACGGTGCCGCACCGCGTCCGGGGCACGAGACCTCTTCGGAATCAAAACCGCCGCGCCCCTTCCGGAGCGCGGCGGCTGGTGATGCTTGGTACGTGCGATCAGCTGTTGCGCAGGCCGTCGGCGGCGCGCTTCCACTGGGCGACGTTGTCGGCGATCATGCGGGTCGACTTCATCGCGGCCTGGCTGAGCTGGGCGTAGCCCGAGATCTCGCGCTGGACGCGCTGGCCTTCGGCATGAAGCAGGTCGCGCAGGCTCTCGAGCTCGGAGATCAGATTCTCGATCTCGGCAAGCGAGGTGCCGGCGACGCGCTGGATCAGCGAGTTGACGTTGGTGACGGTGGCTTCCGCGCTCGGATCGAGCGGCGGCGCGTCGGTCGTGGTGGCCGCGGCCGGCCGGCGCAGATAGGCGATGTCGTTGCGGACGAAATCGCGGATGCCGGCTTCGACTTCCGTCACGGCGGCGAGGTTGGTGTCGACCGTCTCGGTCTCGGCGGTGGTGGTCTCGGTCTTTTCCGGACGCATGGCGTTCATCGTTATTCCCCTGTTCGCGTTGAGCGCAGCGCGAGTGTCCCCCGCACGACGATATGTGTCAGGCCGGTGCATCAGGGCGTCCGATTTTGACCGCAAAGGGGCCGAGATGCGGCAAGGGCGGACCATTCGGGGGTTTTGCCGTGGCGTATGGTTACGGGATTCCTAAGAAAGCTCACCAGCTCTTCTTGAAGCCCGCGGTCAGGCTCTTGTTGATCGCACCTTGCGAGGTTTCGCCGACCGAGCCGGACACGGTGACGTTGTCGAACAGCTTCTGCTCGGCGCCGACCTTGCGCAGCCATTTGTCGTCGGTGGTGGACATGGTCTGGCCGGCGGTAATGCTGGTGCCGGTGTCGGTAATGGTCACCTTGGCTGACTGATCGGTCTCGTAATTGCGGGTGATGTGGCCGCCGACGCCGGGCAGCGCCGTCGTGCCCTGCTGGTTGACGCTGTAGCCGTTCTGGAGCGTCAGCGAGTAATCGCCCGACAGCGGCACCGATTTGGTCAGCGACGCGCCAAGCTTGCTCTGCTCGGCGCCGGGATCGACACGCGCTTCCACGGCGGTCTTGTCCCAGACCGCGCCCGCGCCAGGTGCGGTCGCGGCGGCCCAGGCACTGCCGGAGGATTGCGGCAGGTTGCCGCCATTGGCGGCCTTCTGCGCCATCAGCTCCGACATCGTGGTCGGCTCTTTCGCCACCGTCATGTCGGCGCCGACGCGGGTGTCCCAGAACGACGACACCGACTGCTTCACGGTCACGGCCGAGGAGCCGTTGGCGTTGGCGTTGGTCGACCAGTTCATGCCGTTATTGGCGGCGGCCTGCGCGCGCTTCTTGGCGGCGATGATGTCGTTGAGCGTGCCGGCGTCGATGGCGAGCTGGCTCCAGTCGAGCTTGTCGACGTCGATGCCCTTGAGCACGTCGGTGTCATTGACGTTGGGGGCTTCCGCGACGTTGGGGGCTTCTGCGACCTCGTCCTCCTCGTCGGGCGCCGTCGCAGCGGGGGGAGGGGAGAAGGGCGGGATGATTTGCGCCGGGGCCGTCAGCACAGAGCCGAAAATGAACGCGGCCGCCAGCGGCAGCCGGGTCCAGCCAAAACCTGTCGTGAATTCCATTGCCTTGCCCGCAAGCCCAGTTCGCGCACAGGATGCGGCGCTAACGTTGCGAAATTATGGCGCATGCCGCGACAGTTTGGAAGCTGCCCGGGCCTTCAGAATAGCGAACCAACGGGCCGCGCGAGCAAGCGCGCGCCCGATGACGAGCATTTCCACGACGGCATCCGGCGGGGCTGGTGGCCAGGACAGGGTCGCGGAAGCATCAATCGATCGGTCCCGAATTGCGGAGCCCGTTGGTGTCCCCCTCAGCCGACGCTGGTCATCTTCGGCAGATGAATGGCGCGGCCGAGTGCCTGCTCGACCAGGTCGAAAGTGTCGATCAGCACGCGCATGCTGATGAGCCGGTCCGCCCTGAACTGGGCGAACTGCGCGACGCGCAAGCTGATCGGCTTGTCGGAATCAAGTGCCGTGAGCGAATAGCGCAGCATCGAGGAGGCGGAATCAACGCCCAGCATGATGCTCTCGCGCTCGAAGCGGCGGACGTGGAAATTGTCGGCGAGCTGGCGGATGACCTGGAGCACGGCCGCCTTGCCCTGGCGCGCGCCCAGGAACGGAAACATGTCGATCGGGCCATAGATCGCCCATTCGACGTCCTCGTCGATCAGGGCCTCGATGTCCTCGAAATGCCGGTCGTTGATCGCGCGGTGCAACGCACGCGAGAAACGCCAGAGGCTGTGCTCTGTCATTTTGGGCAGTCCTGACGCTGGGTTTGTAGAAAAACGGAAAACAACCCCATGCACCGCAATGTGCCCCGGGGCGGGTCAACTCATTTGTATGCGAACAAATACGGGATTTCGGCCAAAACGCAATTCACGTTTTTGCAATGCACAAGTGAGCGCCAAGTGTGAGATTTACAATAGAACCCCGTAATCTTACCGGAGTTCGATCAGTCGTGGCCGCGTGCCGGTTCCCGCTCGATCGCGATGGCATCGTCGCGCATAGCCATCATGGCGAAGAGAGCGGCGCCGCCGATCCCGCCGATCGCAGCCCCCACAGGCATGAAGGTGAGGAACACCAGCATGCCGCTATAGCCCTCGAAGCTGGTGGTCTGCGCGATCTCGACCCAGGCGAGCCCGGCGCCGACGCCGAGCGCGGCTCCCCCCAACGCCCCCAGGAACAGCCCCAAGATTGCAAGCAACGCGACTTTCATCGGCAAACATCACCAGAGCCGGCGTGCATGACGCCCCGAGGAATGGGTCGGGGAAGCGGTGAGGGAGGTTCAAGCGCGAGGCGGTGCCCAGTACTCGATGTCGTCCACCCCAGCCCGCGTGATCAGCGGCCCGATCTCCCGCTCCAGCACCTGCTGCACCAGATCGTAGGAATCGATGATCTCCCGGATCTGCGCGATCTGTCCGTTCCGGAAGGTATAAAACACCGCCATGTCGAACTGCACGATGCGGCCGTTGCTGCGCTTGGTGAAATAGGTGTGCAGGTAGGTCGCGACATCGTCGCCGTCGGCGACGACGTGCGGCGCCTTGTAGCGGATCTCGGAATAGCGCGACCACACCGTCTGCCAGAGCTCGCGCAGCTCGGCCTTGCCGTGGCGCGGGCCCATATGCGGCAGCACGTCGATCGGCGCGTGGGTGAGGAAGTCGACGTCGTCGGTGCAGCACGACAGCGCCGCCTCGATGTCGCCGCGTGCAAAAGTGTCGAGCAGATGCAGCACGCGTTGCCTGTTCAACTTTTCAACCGTCATGCTGCTCCAGCCTTCATTGGCCACGGATTGAGGAACGCTATGGCCCGGCGCGCGGGTCCATCAATCCGCGAAAACACCGGGCTACCGAGCGATTGGTCACGCTGCAATGTACGTGGGTTCACACCGTTCAATGGCGGGTCGCGCTTGCATCCGCATGCACGAATTTCAATCGTTGCCCCGTGGCGAGCGCTGGAACCCGGAGCGGCCCACGCTCGTTGAGACGGCGACACCGTATCCGGAGACATCGATCATGAAATCCCCGTTCATCGCCGTCACTGCCGCGCTGCTCATGCTGGGCGCGAGCTCCGTCGCCAACGCCAAGGGGTGCATCAAGGGCGCCGTGGTCGGCGGCGTCGCCGGCCACTACGCCGGCCATCATGGCGTGCTCGGTGCCGCCGCCGGCTGCCTCTACGGCCGCCACCGCGCCAACGAGCAGGACAAGCAGCAGCAACAGCAGAGCCAGGTGAACGGACAGGGCAAGCTGTAGAGACGCCGAAAAACCTCGCACCGGCGGCCTTCTATCCAGGTCGTGCCGATGGTAAATTCCGGCTGCAAACGCTGGGGTTGAGTCGGGCGAGGGAACGATGGACGTCGGGAAGTCCTTGTGGGGCGTCGTCGTCGCAATCGTGTTCCTCTATTGCGTCGTCGCTTTCGTGGGAAACGCGTCCCGTTCGCGGGGCGTCAAATACAATTGGCTCAGCGTCTTGCTGTCGTTCTCGACGATTGGCCTCGCCATCTATCTCGTCTTCTTCCGCCAGCTCTGAGTTCCTTCAGCCGGCTTCACGCCGCGGGCCCCGGCACCGCGTGAGCCAGCTCACATCTCGCTTTTGACATCGCGGCTAACATCATCCGCCTGTCATCAGGGAGACGTGCCATGGCCGTCACCGCCGCTGCGAGAAAGTCCCGCCTGCGCAACGCGCTCGAGGGCTTTGCGCTGACCGCGATCCTGCAGAGTTTCCCGACCTTCGCCGCCGCCGCGCTGCTGCTCAAGCTGTGCGGCAATCACGACCTCGTCGGCGACCCCGGCGTCGCCATCTTCGTCGCCTTCGCCTCACTGGTTCATGCGACCATCGCGGTCACGCTCGGGCCGATCTTCCCGGCCCTGTTCAAGACTCTCTACGAGCCGAGTTTCTTCGATGGCACCCTGTCGCTCTCCGACAAGATCACCGAATGGCGCACCCACCCGGTCGCCTCGCTCCAGCTCGTGACCATCGTGCTGCTGCTGTCGGTGATGGCGGTGGTGACGGCGAGCGTGGGGTGAACGCGTATGCCCTTCATCACCACGTCGAAATCCGCCCCCCTCAACTGCCTCGAAGGCTTTGCGCTCACCACAATCCTTCAGGGTTTTCCGATCTTCGCGGCAGCCTCGCTGATGGTCAAACTCCTCGGCGACACTCACGGGAGCCGTCCAGTCCTCACCATTGCGATGGCGTCGGTCTTCTACAGCATCTTCGTCGTCTCGGTCGGGTCGGCCTTCCCGAGGATCAAGAGCGGCTACGAAGCGCAATTCTTCGACGCGAGCCTGTCCTTCTTCGAAAAAATCGCCCGCTGGCGCGCCAAGCCGGCAACATCGCTGCAGCTCATGGCATCAGTGCTGCTGTTGTCGCTGCTGGCGACGATCGCGGGGTGAGAGACGTTTCGTTCCGGGCGCGAGCGGCGAGCCATGATGCGCAATTGCGCATCTGAGAATCCATGGTCACGACAAGTGCGGACGATATGCCGTCGCCTACCTCTTCTTCCACCCACCCCGCCGTCCCGGCTGCCCACCCGTCGACTTCGGCGCCGGGCCGAACTCCGGGCCCGATTGCCGTGAGTCCGTCGGCTGGATGATCCGGCTGGTGCTGCCGAACGGCTTCGACGGCAGCGTCTGTTTCTCGCGGTAGGGCAAGGATTCAGGGCCGTGCATCTCGTCGAGATGCGGCTTGTGGACCTTCGAGCCGCTGCTGCTGCCACCGCCGCTGGCCTTCAGCGCGGAGCTCACGGTCTTTTTCTTCATCGCGCTGACCGGCAGGTTAGCGGCGTCGCCGTATTTCCTGGTGCCGGCATAGGCGCCGGCCTTGCCGGCGACGGTGCGCTGTTTCGCGGTGGGGTCGTCGACGACCGCGAGCTCGGTGGCGCGCAGGCGCTTGACCTCGTCGCGCAGGCGCGCGGCCTCCTCGAAGTTCAGGTCGGCGGCGGCCTCGCGCATCCGGGTTTCGAGATCGGCGAGCACGGCTTCGAAATTGTGGCCGATCGAGATGACGTCGTCGGTCATGTCGTGGCCGCCGACCTCGACCAGCACGTGGTCGCGCTCGTAGACGGAGTTGAGGATGTCGCCGATCTGCTTCTTCACGCTCTCCGGCGTGATGCCGTTGGCGGTGTTGTACTCGACCTGCTTTTCGCGGCGGCGGTTGGTCTCCGCGATGGCGCGCTCCATCGAGCCCGTCATCTGGTCGGCATAGAGGATCACCTGGCCGTCGACGTTGCGCGCGGCGCGGCCGATGGTCTGGATCAGCGAGGTCTCGCTGCGCAGAAAACCTTCCTTGTCGGCGTCGAGGATGGCGACCAGCGCGCATTCGGGAATGTCGAGGCCTTCGCGCAAGAGGTTGATGCCGACCAGCGCGTCGAAGGCGCCGAGCCGGAGGTCGCGGATGATCTCGATGCGCTCGATGGTGTCGATGTCCGAGTGCATGTAGCGGACGCGAATGCCCTGCTCATGCAGGTACTCGGTGAGGTCTTCCGCCATGCGCTTGGTCAGGACGGTGATCAGCGAGCGATAGCCGGCCTGCGCGGTGGCGCGCACCTCGCCGACGAGATCGTCGACCTGGGTGCGGGCCGGGCGAATGTTGACCGGGGGATCAATCAGCCCCGTCGGGCGGATGACCTGCTCGACGAACACGCCGCCGCTCTCGTTCAGCTCCCAGCCGCCGGGTGTCGCCGACACCGCGACCGTCTGCGGCCGCATCATGTCCCATTCCTCGAAGCGGAGCGGGCGGTTGTCCATGCAGGACGGCAGACGGAAACCGTATTCGGCCAGCGTCGCCTTGCGGCGGAAGTCGCCGCGGAACATGCCGCCGATCTGCGGCACGGTGACGTGGCTTTCGTCGGCGAACACCAGCGCGTTGTCGGGGACGTATTCGAACAGCGTCGGCGGCGGCTCGCCGGGCAGGCGTCCGGTGAGATAGCGCGAATAGTTCTCGATGCCGGCGCAGCTTCCCGTTGCTTCCATCATCTCGAGGTCGAAGGTGGTGCGCTGCTCCAGCCGCTGCGCTTCCAGCAGGCGACCCTGATTGTTCAGCTGGTCGAGCCGCTGCTTCAGCTCCGATTTGATCGACTTGATCGCCTGCACCAGCGTCGGGCGCGGCGTCACATAGTGCGAGTTGGCGTACATCTTGATGAATTCGAGCTCGTCCTGCTTGTGGCCGGTGAGCGGATCGAATTCCTCGATGTTCTCTATGGTGTCGCCGAACAGATTCACGCGCCAGGCGCGGTCTTCATAGTGCGCCGGGAAGATGTCGATGACGTCGCCCCGCACGCGAAAGGTACCGCGGGTGAAATCGGCCTGCGTGCGCTTGTACTGGAGCGCGACGAGATCGGCGATCAGCTGGCGCTGGTCGATGCGCTCGCCCTTCTTCAGCGCGAAGGTCATCGCGGTGTAGGTTTCGACCGAGCCGATACCATAGATGCAGGACACGGACGCGACGATGATGACGTCGTCGCGTTCGAGCAGCGCGCGCGTCGCCGAGTGGCGCATGCGGTCGATCTGCTCGTTGATCGAGGAGTCCTTCTCGATATAGGTGTCGGTGCGCGGAACGTAGGCTTCCGGCTGGTAATAGTCGTAATAGCTGACGAAATACTCGACCGCGTTGTCGGGAAAGAAGCTCTTGAACTCGCCATAGAGCTGGGCGGCGAGGGTCTTGTTCGGGGCCAGGATGATGGCAGGCCGCTGCGTCGCCTCGATCACCTTGGCCATGGTGTAGGTCTTGCCGGAGCCGGTGACGCCGAGCAGCACCTGCGAACGGTCGTTGCGCTGGATGCCCTCGACGAGCTCCGCGATCGCGGTCGGCTGGTCGCCGCGCGGCTGGTAGGGCGACTTGATCTCGAAACGCACGCCGCCTTCGGACTTCTCCGGGCGCGGCGGCCGGTGCGGGGTCCACACCTTGGTGGAGCCGTCGTCCTTGCGGAACTCCGGCCGGCCCTCGCGGATCAGCGATTCCAGTGCGTCGGCGGTGGCCTTGACGCCGAGCGCCTCCATCTTGGTGCGCGGCGGACGCGCCAGCGCCTCGGCATCGTCCTCTTCGGTGGGAAGGCCGAGCTGCCGCGCCAGTTCCGGATCGAGCGTCGGGATCGTGGCCGCCGTTCCGTAATTGGCCTGCGGCGCCTCGTCGAAGCCCGCGTCGCGAGCTCCGGGCGGCTGCGGATTGGGCCGCAGCGGCATCGGCCGATCCTGCGGAAACTCCTTCGGCGTCGAGGCCCGCGCCCGATGCGCGGCGGCCTCGCCGCCCGAGCGGCGGTCGCGCGAATTGTCCGGCGGCGGCTGCAGCCCGGTGCCCGATCCCAGCCCGGCATCGCCGCGATTGATCGCGGGATTGAGCAATTCGGCCAGGGCCGGTCCGATCGGTTGCACATCGGGCCGATGTGCTTTCGAGTTCGGTGCCTTGTTGGCAGTCTTGGATTTCGGGGATTTTGGGGGAGCAGCTTTCTTCGCCATGCCCCGAATATGGGACGAGTCCGCCCCTCAGAAAAGAGCGAATGCCCGTCCACACGCAGGCTGCTGACAGCAGGTTGGCAGCAGGGGCGCGATTATGCCGCCGGCAGCGGTCCGTCGCCGTCCACGACCGTCAGGCGCGGCTCGAGGATGTCGAGATGGATCCCGCCGCAATCGGTGCAGCGCATCGTCCAGTACTCGCACCCGGCGCGGCCGCCGATCACACGGAGCACCGTGAGATCGCCGTTGCATTCCGGGCATATCGCCAGCACCTTGCGCGAATAGATCCGCGGCCGCGGACCGTCCTCGAAATCGATGACCGACATCAACCGGTGTCCCCCTGTGGCGCCACGCTGTCGTTCGACAGGTCTATTCGTCGTCGATGTCGTCGGCGCGTCGGCGGAAGCGATCGATGTGATGCTTAGCGTCCGCGATCGCGGCGTCGGGATCGGGCCAGGCGAAGCCGACTTCCATGGCCGGAAACAGCACGCCGTCGATGGCAACCGGGCTGAAATCGGCGCGCCGAATCCGGGCGTGCCACAGTCCCTTGCCAGCTTCGAAGGATTCGATGTCAAAGCCGTCGTAAAGGGTCGTCATAGGTAGTCCCCAAATGCTCTCTTGTCGGAGGGTTAGAGGACCACGTTTGCGGATTTCGAAATGTGAAGCGGTTCACACGCGGCCGGCTTTTTCACCCGATCGGGTGATGGGCCAGAGCGTTTTCGAGCGAAGTGGATACCGGTTCGCGTAAAGAAAACGCGTCAAAACAAGAATCTAGCCCCGTCCGGCGGCGCGGCTCGACCGGCGCGGCCGGGCTGCGGGTTCCGCCGCGGAACGCATGATCCAGCGGCGGAACGCAGCAAAATCGCGCTGTTCGGTCTGAAAGCTGCGGTAGAGCAGGTACCAGCGCATGCCTTTTGGCACGGAGAGATCGAACGGCGCGATCAGGCGTCCGGCAGCGAGATCGTCGTCGATATAGGGCCGGATGCCCATGGCGATGCCGAGCCCGTCGGCGGCGGCCTGGAGCGCCTGGCCATAGAACTGGAACTCCGGCCCGCGCGCGTTGATGCGGGGCAGGCCTGCGGCTTTCAGCCAGATCGGCCAGTCCTCGGTTGAATGCGTGACGCGGATCAGGCTCGGGCCTTTGAGATCGGCCGGGCGTTTCAGGCCGGAGGCGAGGCGCGGTACGCAGACCGGCGTGAGGTCGCCGGCGAACAGCGGCTCGGCGACGAGCCCTGGCCAGTCGCCGGTGCCAAGCTTGATGCCGCAGCTCCAATCCTCGCCGAACGGCACCTCGGCGCCGCCGGTGGTGAAGCGCACCTCGATGTCGGGCTCCTCGCTGCGAAACTCCGACAGCCGCGGGATCAGCCAGCGCATCGCGAACGTATGTCCGACCCCGATGGTGAGCACGCGGACGCCGGAGGGGGCCGTCACCTGTGCGGTGAGGCTGGCGAGCGCGTCGAAGATCGGCGTCAGGCCGCTCTGATAGGCGCGGCCCGCCTGCGTCAGCACTAGCTTGTTAGCCTTGCGCTCGAACAGCGCGACGCCGAGCCGCTCTTCCAGGAGATGCACCATGCGGCTGACGGCGGCCGCCGACACGCTCAGCTCGACGCCGGCCGCGGCAAAGCTGCCGGTCCGCGCCGCCGCCTCGAATGCCTTGATGCCGTTGAGAAAGAGCAGCCGCCGCAAACCAAGGACCCTCAGGAAAGCTGATGCCAGGGCAAGATAACTCAGTTTGCCCGAACGGAGCAAGCGAGGCACAAATATCAGCGTAATTCATGCTGATTTGAGCCGGAGGCGCCCTTCTTCGCTTCTCCCCCAAACGGGGCGAAGGGGATTGAGCAGTCTGCGTCCCTGACCATTCCAATAGGAGACCCCTCGCGTGACGCCCATCATGATCGCTGCCCTCGGATTGCTGATGGTCGCCACGGCGTTCCTGTCGGGGTTGTTCGGCATGGCGGGCGGGCTGATCCTGATCGGCGTGCTGCTGGCGCTGATGCCGCTGCCGACCGCGATGGTGCTGCACGCGATCACGCAGATGGCTTCCAACGGCTGGCGCGCGCTGCTGTGGCGCGCCCATATCCGCTGGCGGCCGGTCGCGAACTACATGGTCGGCGCTGCCATCGCGCTGGCGGCCTGGTCGCTCACCCGCTACGTGCCGGACAAGCCGATGGCGCTCCTGATGCTCGGTGCCACGCCGTTCATGGCACGGCTGCTGCCGACGAATATCAAGCCGGATCCGGACCGCCTCTGGCAGGGCACCGTCTACGGCACGATCTGCATGGGGCTGATGCTGATGACCGGCGTCTCCGGTCCGCTGCTTGACACCTTCTTCCTCGGCGGCGACTTCGGCCGCCGCGAGAAGGTGGCGACCAAGGCGATGTGCCAGCTCGTCAGCCATTTCACCAAGCTGATCTATTTCGGCGGAATCATCGACCAGGCCGCGACGCTCGACCCCGTCCTCGCCGGTATCGCCATTGCAGCCTCGATGATCGGCACCTCGCTGGCGCGGCGTATTCTCGAAGCCATGACCGACCAGCAATTCATCGCCTGGTCGAACAAGCTGATCACCACCATCGCCTGCTATTACATTGCCTATGGTGGCTGGCTCCTGCTGCGCACGCCGGTGCTGGCTGCCTTCGACAAGGGAGGTTTGCAATGAGCGAGACGGCCGACCCGCTGGTGCTGGACTTCGTCGAATGGATCGCGCGCGAGCCGCGCGCCTATGCCGAGGTGATCTCGACCTGGAAGACCTCGTGCCCGCGCCTCACCATCTGGGAGGACGCCGCCGATCGCGGCTTCGTCGCGCGCGAGACGCTGCCCGGCATCGGCCTGATCATCGCGGTGACGGAAGACGGCGAAAGGTGGCTGCGAACGAACGGGCGGTGACGCCACAACGTCATTGCGAGCGCAAGCGAAGCAATCCAGAATGTCTCCGCAGCGGCAGACTGGATTGCTTCGCTGCGCTCGCAATGACGGAACACCACCATGTCGCTCAAGCTCTTCGAACTCGTCGGCACCGACGCCTCGCGCCCCTTCAGTCCCTATTGCTGGCGCACGCGGATGGCGCTCGCGCACAAGGGGCTGACGGCGGACTCGCTGCCCTGGCGGTTTACCGAGAAGGGCGCAATCGCGCCGCACGGCTCGGAGAAGGTGCCGGTGCTGCTGCATCACGACAAGCCCGTGGTCGATTCCTGGGCGATCGCGAACTATCTCGAAGACAATTTTCCCGATCGCCCGTCGCTGTTCGGCGGCGAGGGCGGTCGCGCAATGGCGCGCATGATCAATGCTTGGGGCGACATCGCCATCGTCGGCGGCATCTTTCCGCTGATCATCGCCGACATCCCGAACAATCTGGCCGAGGTCGATGCCGCCTATTTCCGCCAATCGCGCGAGGCTCGTTTCGGCGGCAAGAGGCTGGAAGAGATCATGGCGAGCCGCGACAGCGGCGTCGTCGCGTTCCGCAAATCGCTGGAGATCATGCGGCAGACGTTCAAGACGCAAGCCTATCTCGGCGGCGCCGCGCCGAATTATGCCGACTACATCGTGTTCGGCGGCTTCCAATGGGCGCGCGTAGTGAGCCCGTTCAGGCTGATCGAGGCGGACGATCCGGTCCATGCGTGGCGCGAAAAGCTGCTCGATGCGTTCGACGGCATGGCGCGGAAGTCGCCGGGATTTGCGGTGTAGGGCAGTCCGTCGTCCCGGCGAAGGCCGGGACCCATACCGCGTGATCTAAATGTTGTGGATGGTCGAAGTACCGAACGACGAGTCTTCGCCAAACCTCTCCCTGGGGTTATGGGGCCCGGCCTTCGCCGGGACGACACCGTGAGTGTCGCGATCTCTCGCAACTAACCTGCAGTGCTCGCCGCCTCCGCCGCCGCCTTCCGCAGACACTCCCGGCACAGGCAATCCTCGCCCTTCACCGGCATCGGCAGCTTTGCCGTCTCCTCGGCGCACCAGCACTCGCCCGAGAGATCGCAGCCGAATTCGGTGCCGCATCGGGAACAGGCGAGGCGGCGCGGGGCCGGTTGCGGAAGCGTGATTTCTTTCGGATTTGTCATGATTTACGCAAAAGCTTCGCCGTCATTTTCATGTCGGGTTCATCTCCGGCTGCGGTATATTAGGCGCCACGCCCGGACCAGGGAAGCGGTTGGCACCGCGCGGAGGACAAATCGATGGCCCGCGATTCGCAAGCCGCCCTCGTCGCGCTGAACCGCTTCGGCTTCGGCGCCCGCGGCGGGGCCTCCGGCGATCTCATCAATGCGGCTTCCGATCCCCGCGGTTTCGTGAAGGCGGAGCTGGCGCGTCCGGTGGGCGCGCTGCTGGAGGCGCCGGGCCTGCAATCGACGCCGCAACTCGGCCAAGCCGCGTTCGCCTATCAGGACCAGGTCAAGCAGGCGCGCGAGGCCGCGAAGGCGGCAGCTCCCACCGAAGCGCCCGCGCCGCAGCCGCCCGCCGACCCCAGGCCCGACAACCAATTGCGGCGCAATCTCTCGCTCAACACGGTGATGACCGAGATCGCAGGTCAGCAGATGGCCGAGGCCAAACCTGCCGCCGACAACAAGCCTGCCGATGCTGCGATGAAGCCCGATGCCATGCAGCCCGGTGCCGCCGCGCCGGCTGCTGCAAAACCGGCGCAGCCGCTCAACGTGATCCAGAAGACCTTTCGCGCCGAGGCACTGGCGCGGCTGCAGCGCGCGATGATGGTCGATTGCGGCTTCACCGAGCGTCTGGTCGTGTTCTGGTCCAACCATTTCTGCATCTCCGCAAGCAAGGGCGAGCTGGCGCGGATGTGGGCCGGCGCGTTCGAGCGCGAGGCGATTCGCCCGCACGTGCTCGGGCGCTTCGCCGACATGCTGAAGGCGGTCGAGCAGCATCCGGCCATGCTGTTCTTCCTCGACAACCAGCAATCGCTCGGACCGGATTCGCGCGCGGGCCAGAACCGAAAGCGCGGCCTGAACGAGAATCTCGCGCGCGAGATCATGGAGCTGCATACGCTCGGCGTCGGCGGCGGCTATACGCAGGAGGACGTCACCTCGCTCGCGCGCATCATCACCGGCTGGACCTTTGCCGGCCGGCAGGGTCAGCTCGGAGCGCCCGGCTCGTTCGCCTTCAACGCCAATGCGCATCAGCCCGGGCCGCAAATGCTGCTCGGCAAGACCTACGAGGCGACGGGCCTTGCGCAGGGCGAGGCCGCGCTCGCCGACATTGCGCGCCATCCCGCGACCGCGAATTTCATCGCCACCAAATTCGTCCGTCACTTCGTCGCCGACGATCCGCCGCCCGTGCTGGTCGCGCGGCTGCGCGATGTCTTCGTCAAGACCGACGGCGATCTGAAGGCGCTTGCCACCGCTCTGGTCGATTCCAACGAGGCCTGGCAGGCGCCGCTGACCAAGATGCGCTCGCCTTACGATTTCCTAGTCGCGAGCGGCCGGCTGCTCGCGCGCGTGCCGGAGGATCCCGGCGGGTATCTCAACAGTCTGAACCTGCTCGGCCAGCCCTTGTGGACGCCGGCCGGACCGAACGGTTTCCCCGACACGTCTGCGGCATGGGCCGCACCTGAAGGCATGAAGCTCCGGCTCGACATCGCCTCGCAGATGGGCGCGCGGCTCGGGCCCAACATCGATCCGCTCGATCTCCTGGAATTCGCTGCGGCGGATGCGGCCTCGGTCGAAACGCGCAAGACCATCGAGCGCGCGGAATCGCGCCAGCAGGCGCTGGCACTGCTGCTGATGTCGCCGGAAATGCAGAGGAGATGATGATGATCGACTGCGTCGAAAACCGGCTCCTCACCTCGCGCCGCGACCTTCTGCTCGGCGGCGCCTCGTTCGCGGCCTGGGCCTATTTGCCGAAATTCGCGCGCGCGGCCGATGGGCGCGACCCCCGCCTGGTCGTGGTGATCCTGCGCGGCGCGCTCGACGGGCTCGCCACCGTCGCGCCGATCGGCGATCCCGATTATGCCGGCCTGCACGGCGCGATCGCGCTGACGGCGGATGGTGCGCATCCCGCGCTGATGCTCAACAGTTTCTTCGCGCTGCATCCGTCGATGCCGGAATTCGCGCGGATGTATCGCGCGCAGCATGCCGCGGTGATTCATGCGGTGGCGACGCCGTATCGCGATCGCTCGCATTTCGACGGCCAGGACGTGCTCGAGAGCGGCTATGCCGGCCCGGGCCGCGTGCAGTCCGGCTGGCTCAATCGCGCGCTGGAAGCGCTGCCGCGCGGCGAACGCGTGTCGAGCGGTCTTGCGGTCGGCCCGACAACGCCACTGGTGCTGCGCGGCAATGCGCCGACCGTCGGCTGGGCGCCGGTCGCGCTGCCGCAGGCCGACGACGACACCGCGATGCGGCTCGTCGATCTCTATCGCCATCGCGATCCCGCTTTGGCTTCGGCGCTGTCGCAAGGTCTCCAGCTCGAAAAGGCGGCATCCGGCGACGACATGAAGCCGAAGCCCGGCAATCAGGTCGCCCAGATGCGCCAGGTCGCGCGCGGCGCGGCAAAGCTGATGGCCGCCGATGACGGTCCGCGCATTGCCGCACTCGCCTTCGATGGTTGGGATACACATGCCAATGAAGGTGGCCCGGTCGGGCGTCTCGCCTTCCTGCTCGGCGGTCTCGACGGCGCGCTCGCCGAGTTCGAAAGCGGCCTCGGTGAGCGCTGGCGCGACACCGTCGTGGTCGTCGCCACCGAATTCGGCCGCACCGCGCGCATCAACGGCACCGACGGTACCGACCACGGCACCGGCACCATCGCGCTGCTGGCCGGCGGCGCCGTGAAAGGCGGCCGCGTCATCTCCGACTGGCCCGGCCTCAAGCCCGCCAACCTCTATGAGGCCCGCGACCTCAAGCCCACCACCGATCTCCGCTCCGTGATCAAGGGCGTGCTGCAGAGCCAGTTCGGCCTGTCGGATCAGGTGCTGGCGGGCACTGTCTTCCCGGACAGCGCAAGCGCAAGGCCGATGAAGGGGCTGGTGGCTTAGCAGCCGCCGCCGTCATCCCGCGCCCGCGCCTTGCGGCGCGTCGCGGAATGACGACATGATCGCGTGAGCATCAGGAGACCACCCGCATGTACATCGCCATGAACCGTTTTCGTGTCACCAAAGGTTCCGAAGCTGCCTTCGAGCAGGTTTGGGCGTCGCGCGACACGCATCTGGACAAGGTGCCGGGCTTCGTCGAATTCCATCTGCTCAAAGGCCCCGAGCTCGAGGACCACACGCTCTACGCCTCGCATACGGTGTGGGCCAATCATGCGGCGTTCGAGGCCTGGACCAAGTCGGAGGCGTTCCGCGCGGCGCACGCCCGTGCCGGCGACAACAAGCCGCTCTATCAGGGGCATCCCCAGTTCGAAGGGTTTGAGGTCAAGCAGACCGTCGGACGCGGCGCGAAGTAGCGCGCCGCGCCGCCAGGATCATCCCAGCGTGATCTTGTCGATCTCGGCAAGATCGTCCGCGCTGAGCTGCCAGGCGATCGCCTTGACGTTCTGCTCGACCTGCTCGACGCGGGTGGCGCCGGCGATCACGCTCGACACCTGCGGGCGCGCGGCGAGCCAGGAGAAGGCGAGCTCGAGCATCGAATGGCCGCGGGCCTGCGCAAAGCCCTGGAGCTTCTCGACGATGTCCTCGTTGCGCGGCGTGACGTAGCGGTCGCGCAGCGCCGGTGCCTTGCCGAAGCGCGTGTCGGCGGGCGCTGCCGTGCCGCGCTGGTATTTGCCGGTGAGCAGGCCGCTTGCGAGCGGGAAGAACGGCAGCAGGCCGAGCTTGTATTCCTGGGCTGCGGGCAGCAGATCCTTCTCGATATCGCGGACGACGAGGCTGTACTCGTCCTGCGCCGAGACGAAGCGGCTGACGTTCATCGCGCGCGCGGTGAACTCGGCCTCCGCGATGCGCCAGGCCGGGAAGTTGGAATGGCCGATGTAGCGGACCTTGCCCTGGCGGACGAGATCGTCGAGCGCGCGCAGCGTCTCTTCCAGCGGCGTCAGCGGATCGTAATCATGCTGCTGGTAGAGATCGATGTAATCGGTCTTGAGGCGCGTCAGGCTGGCCTCGACCGCATTCATGATGTAGCGGCGCGAGGCGCCCTGCTTGGTTCCGTCGGCCGCCATCGGCTTGGAATATTTGGTGGCGAGCACGATGTCCTTGCGGCGATCGCCGAGCACGGTGCCGAGCACCGTCTCGGAACCGCCCTGGCCGGCATAGATGTCGGCGGTGTCGAACAGCGTGATACCGAGGTCGATCGCGCGGTGGATCACCTTGCGCGACGTTTCCAGATCGGTGCGCTGGCCGAAATTGTTGCAGCCGAGCCCGACTGCAGACACGCGCAGGCCGGAGCCGCCGAGATTACGAATTTCCATGGGAGATCCTGTCAGAAAAAGCAGGCGCCCATTGTGACCGCGGCGTGCCGCAGCGGCAAGCGGCTGGCTGCGTTGCAGCCATGCTGAAAGGAACTGCGGACAAAAAAATGCGGCCCCTGTCAGACGCGGCGACTGACGGGGACCGCTTGGGGCGCTTGATCGGTGACGGGGGGCCTGATCAGACGCAACTGCAACTTAGTCCCGGTGTGTTACGCGCCGGTGACAACCAAAGTTATCCACAGGCAGCATGATCCGGAAAAGTGCGTAGCGGTTTTCCGAAAAGATCATGCTCAAAACGAACCGGGGCGCGATGATGGTTCATCGCGCCCCGCCCGGGAAAAATCAGAAAATCTTGCGATAGACGATGAAGCCGGAGCGTTCCGCGACCTTGTCGTACAGGCTCTGCGCCGTGGTGTTGGTCTCATGGGTCTGCCAGTAGACCCGTGGGGAGCCCGCGAGCTTCGCGCGCTCGTAGACGCCATAGATCAGCGCCGAGGCGACGCCCTTGCCGCGCGAGGCCTCCAGCGTGAACAGATCCTGCAGATAGCACGATGGCTCGATCGCCGTGGTGCTGCGATGAAACAGATAGTTCGTCATGCCGAGCAGGCGGCCGTCGCTCTCGGCGACCAGCCCATGCACCGGCTCATAGGCATCGAAGAAGCGCTGCCACGTCACCTTCGTAATCTCGGGCGCGAGCGCGGTCGGGCCGGAGCGGCCGTAAAAGGCGTTGTAGCCATCCCACAGCGGCAGCCATTGATCGTAATCCTGCCGGGTGACGGAGCGAATGGTGAGCGACATCTGGGAAATCCGCGATCGATGAGGCGATGATGCATCCTTCATACGGGATGATCGCGTTGCGGATCAATCGTGATGGAGAAGATCTTGTTGCGGCCATCCTCGGAGATGCCCGCCGTTGCATCACTCCGCAACGCGCAAGTACCGGAGCAGCTTGCGTCCCGTGGGATCGCGCAGTGAACGATAATAATCCGCGCGTGCGGGCGCGTCGGTGTGGCGCACCAGATCGGTCACCGGCGTGTAGCTCAGCATGCGGCCGCCGTCGGGCAGCGCGGTGCAGACGAAACGCAGCACCTCGCCGTTGCGCAAATTGATGTTGATCGGCGTGGCGTCGCCGACCCGCACCATCTCCATCCGCTGCGCGATGAAGACGCCGAGCTCGTCCTCCGGCAGTTCGAATGCGCCGGTGTCACGGCTGTGATACATCAGTGCGATGAAGGGCGGCTTGTCGTCGGCCTTTTCGTCCGGCAGCGCGAAGTAATCGCGGAACGCACGATTGATGAATTCGGCGCGGGTCTCGGCATCGAGCAGCACGATGCCGATATCGACCTGGTCGAGCGCTGCCGAAAGCCGCGCCGCAATGGCGTGGCTCTGGCGCTCGGCCGCAAAGGTGTCGAGCAGCCGCTCGCGCATGAGGCCGGTGATGCCTGCGGTGCCGAAGGCCGTCACTGCGAGGAGCCCGACCAGATCGGCGGCGGCATGGAACGGCATGGCGCGGTGGCCGAGGAAGAACAGCGCGGCGCCGATCACGGCGAGCGCCGCGCTGGTCATGGCGGAAGCGAAGCCCGACAGCGCGCCTGCAAGCGCGACAACACAGACGAACAGCGGCGCAGGCGAGGGAAGGGGAACGGCGCGATCGAGCACGATCGCCAGCAGTGCGATCGCTGCCGTGAGCACGGGACCGGAAATGGCACGCCATCCGAACCACATGGGCCTGACTCGTTCCTCCCTGAACGAGATAACGGCGTCAGACTGGCGCATGGTTGCGCGCGCGCAAGACGATTTCGCGCGGTGCGCTTAAGAGGCGCTTGCCCGCGCGCCCAAAGCTTTCGGATGATTTTAGACCAAATGCGCGTGCTTGATACGCTCCTGCAGCGTCGGCGCATTCCATGTCGACGTGCCCGGGCCCTTGCGGGTGCCTACGAAGATCAAAAGCGACGCCGCGACCAGGATGGCCGCAGTCAAGGTGATTGCAACGACTACCACAGGCGATTTCATTGGTGTCCCGTCGCGATGCTGATCGGCGCGGGGCCGCGCGGCACCTTGAAGGTCATCCAGATGAAACGGGGATCAGACCGGCAGACCCATCGCCATGGTCGCCTTGGTCGACAGCACCGTGAGGGTGACGATCAGGCAAAGCGAGAGGGCGGCGACGGCGAGCGAGGCCGCGACCGCATTGGTCAGCCGGGAAGACGAGACGGTATCGGTTTGGCCCTGAAAGCCGACCGTGCCGGACGCCCGCATCATGGGTCTAAATCCTTCAACGTGCGAGCGAATCACCCGCGACATCGAACAACGTCACAATTTCAACCGGCAATATTGCGGCGGCGGTCGCGCTGAAAATGGCGGGATTGGGGCAAAGGTTAACGCAATGCCCGCTATTCCTTAACGCCGCACCGGTTTTTAGACCCCGGCGGCAATGCTGGCGGAGTCGTCGATGTCGGCGGGGCGCCAGTCCATCGCCACGAAGCCGGGCGCGGCCTCGACGCGCTTCAGCCAGTCCCGGATCGCCGGGAAGGGCGCCAAATCGAAATCGCAGCGGTCGGCGAGGTGGGTGTAGCCGTACAGCGCGATGTCGGCGACCGTGAGCTGGCGGGCGGCAAAATAGGCGTTGGTCTTGAGGTGGTTTTCCATCACCTGGAGCGCGCCGTAGCCGCGCTCCATCCAGTCCTCCAGCGCGTGGGTCTGCAGGTCGCGGCCGCCCTTGACCAGCGACAGCCAGAAATACGCCGCGCCGATGTTGGGCTCGAGCGCGTGCTGCTCGAAGAACATCCATTGCAGCGCCTCGGCGCGGTCGATCCGGTTCTCAGGCGCGAGCGGCGTGCCGACGGCGACGTACCACAGGATGGCGTTGGACTCTGCGAGATAGCGATTGTCGCCGACCTCGAGCAGCGGCACCTGTCCGGACGGGTTCTTCGACAGGAAGTCCGGCGTCTTGCTCTCGCCGCGCAGAATGTCCACCTCGATGGGTTCGTAGGGCACGTTCAAAAGCGCCAGCGCAAGGCGGACCTTGTAGCTGTTGCCCGAGCGCTGCATCGAATAGAGCTTGTACATTCTGGGAGTTCGATTCCAAGGGACGGGCAAAGGACGGAAAGGCGCAGCGCTTGTTGCCCCGCACCGCGGCTAAACAATGATGCCGATGCGAATCCGCCGCAAGGGCTGACCTATAGAAAAACTCGAAAACCCTACCGCACTGCAACGCTGCGGAAGATCATGTTCGTGCCACGCCGCAAATCAGATCACGCTTGCGTCAACGTGCGCGACAAGTCGCGTCGCGCGATCGTGTGCGAAGCGGTGATGGGTCGCGATCTCGCCACCCGCTGCCGATCGGTCGCTGGCCTCGCGCGTCAGCCCGCCGTCAGTCTTGTGGCACTTGAGCGCCTTCAAAATTGCTCCGAGGACAAGCCTTGCGGGATATGAGCGGTTTGCCCGGCAAAGTTGCGGAAAATTGCGGGAAATCGCGCCTTGAAACGCTCCAAACCTGTAAACTTTTTCGAGATCGGGCCGAAGTTTCTTGCGGTGCAGCGGCACACGTTTTAGGGTGTCTGCATTCCCACAATCAGAGTCGTGAGGCCAAAGGGTTCACGACGCTTGTCAGGAGATGACGATGGCCTTCCTTGCTGCTGCGCTCGACCGTGTGAAGCCGTCCGCGACCATCGCGGTCACGGATAAAGCACGCGCGCTGAAAGCGGCGGGCCGCAACGTCATCGGCCTCGGCGCCGGCGAGCCCGACTTCGATACGCCCGCCAACATCAAGCTGGCGGCGATCCACGCCATCGAAGCCGGTAAGACCAAGTACACTGCGGTCGACGGTATCCCCGAGCTGAAGGAAGCCATCATCGGCAAATTTCAGCGCGAGAACGGCGTCGTCTACAAGCCGAACCAGATCATCGTCGGCACCGGCGGCAAGCAGGTGCTCTACAATGCGCTGATGGCGACCATCAATCCGGGTGACGAGGTGATCATCCCCGCGCCGTACTGGGTCAGCTATCCCGAGATGGTGGCGCTCGCCGGCGGTGAGCCGGTGTCGGTGGTCTGCACCGCCGCGACCGGCTTCAAGCTCCAGGCCGATGCGCTCGAGCGCGCGATCACGCCGAAGACCAAATGGGTCATCCTGTGCTCGCCGTCGAACCCGACCGGCGCGGCCTACACCCGCGCCGAGCTGAAGGCGCTCACCGACGTGCTGGTCAAGCATCCGCATGTGTGGGTGATGACCGACGACATGTACGAGCACCTCGTCTACGACGACTTCCAGTTCACCACCGTCGCGCAGGTCGAGCCCAGCCTCTACGACCGCACGCTCACCGTGAACGGCGTGTCGAAGGCCTATTGCATGACCGGCTGGCGTATCGGTTACGCCGGTGGTCCTGCGCAGCTGATCAAGGCGATGTCGACGATCCAGTCGCAGTCGACCTCGAACCCGTCGTCGATTGCGCAGTGGGCTGCGGTCGAAGCGCTGAACGGTCCGCAGGACTTCATCCCCGCGAACAACAAGGTGTTCAAGGAGCGCCGCGACCTCGTCGTCTCCATGCTCAACCAGGCCAAGGGCATCGAGTGCCCGCGTCCGGAAGGCGCGTTCTATGTCTATCCGTCCTGCGCCGGCACGATCGGCAAGACCGCGCCGTCGGGCAAGGTGATCGACAACGACGAGACCTTCGTGACCGAGCTGCTCGAGACCGAAGGCGTCGCGGTGGTGCAGGGTTCGGCCTTCGGCCTCGGCCCGGCCTTCCGCATCTCCTATGCGACCAAGACCTCGGACCTCGAAGACGCCTGCAAGCGCATCCAGCGCTTCTGCGGCAATCTGCGCTAAGCCCGCAGTAACGATCCGACACGAAAGGGCCCGCGTAGCGCGGGCCCTTTTTTCTTTCACGTCCGCGCGATCTGGCACGTCCGCGCCACTTGTGGCATAGACCGTCCTGCGGCGTCCTGCCGCGCTTCTCCAATGCTCGCATCACATTCATCGCCGGAGACATTTTCATGCGCCGCTCACTCCTTCTTGCCGGACTCACGGCCGCCAGCCTCGTTGCCTCCGTTGCGGGCGCCAGCGCGCAGTCGCGACTGGTGCAGGTCGGCGTGCTCGAATGCCGTGGCGGCGCCAGCGTCGGCTTCGTGGTCGGATCGGTGACCCATCTCGGCTGCGTCTTGCGCGTCGATGGCATGCCCGACGACCGCTATGTCGCGACGATCAGCAAAATCGGCATCGACCTCGGCATCACCCAGGAGACGGCGCTTGCCTGGGGCGTGTTCGCACCCGTCAACCGCCTCGGCCCCGGCGATCTCTCCGGCAATTATGCCGGCGCGCAGGGCAGCGCCTCGGTCGGCGTCGGCCTCGGCGGTAACGTGCTGGTCGGTGGCTCCAACAATTCGATCGCGCTTCAGCCGCTCAGCGTGCAGGGCCAGGTCGGCCTCAACGTTGCGGCCGGACTCGAGAGCCTGGAACTCCGTCCGGGCCGTTAAGACGCGCCAATCGTAGTGCTGCTCCACCTCTCTCCGCTGGCGAGAGGTGGAACACCATCCGTTAAGACCTGATCTCACTGACGACGCACCGCAGCGACGTTTGATGCTTGCCAAATCTCGGGGACGGGCAGAGCATCTGCGCTTGCCGACCCAATCATGGGCCGAGCTCCACACCAAGGAGGCGGCGAATGGGACAAGACGTCAGAAGTCCCCGAGGTCCACGGTGCATTGCGCTGGTGGGCCCTTTCCAAAGCGGTAAAACCACACTTCTCGAAGCGATCCTGGCGCGAACGGGCGCAATCCCGCGTGCCGGCAGCGTCGACGCCGGAACCTCCGTCGGCGACGCCACGCCTGAAGCCCGTCATCACAAGATGACCGTCGGGCTTACTGCCGCCACCACGAGTTTCATGGGCGACAGCTATACCTTCCTGGATTGTCCCGGTTCCGTCGAGTTCGCCCACGACATGCGCGCCGCGCTTCCTGCCGTCGACGCCGCAATCGTGGTCTGCGAGGCCGACGAGAAGAAGCTGCCGCAGCTTCAGATCATCCTGCGCGAGCTGGAGGAGCTGAAGATCCCGCGTTTCCTGTTCCTCAACAAGATCGACCGCGCCAACAAGCGCATCCGCGAGACGCTCGCGATGCTCCAGCCCGCCTCGCGCGTGCCGCTGGTGCTGCGCCAGATCCCGATCTGGAAGGGCGAGCTGATCGAGGGCTTTGTCGATCTCGCGCTGGAACGAGCTTTCGTCTATCGCGAGCACAAGGCGTCCGAAGTGGTCGCGCTCGAAGGCGGCGATCTCGATCGCGAGAAAGAGGCCCGCTTCTCGATGCTCGAGAAGCTCGCCGATCACGATGACGCGCTGATGGAGCAATTGCTGGAGGATATCCAGCCGCCGCGCGATGCCGTGTTCGACGATCTCGCCCGCGAGCTGCGCGAGGGCGTGATCTGCCCGGTCCTGCTCGGAGCTGCCGCGCGCGAAAACGGCGTGTTGCGTCTGATGAAGGCGCTGCGCCACGAGGCGCCCGGCATTGCGGAGACCGCAAAACGTCTCGGCGCCCCCTCCACCAAGGACGCGCTCGGCTTCGTCTTCAAGACGCTGCACTCGCAGCACGGCGGAAAACTGTCGCTGACGCGGCTGCTCGCCGGCCATCTCGACGACGGCGCCACGCTGCAATCCTCCTCCGGCGGAACGAGCCGGATTTCCGGCATCCTCGCCGTCAACGGCGCTTACGACACCAAGCGTGCCACCGCGGAAGCCGGTGACACCGTGGCGCTCGCCAAGCTCGATCCGATCAAGACCGGCGATACGGTGTCGAGCGGCAAGGCGCCGCCCGCCGGACTGGTCGCCCCGGAACCGACGCCGCCGGTGCTCGCCATCTCGGTTGCGGCCACCGACCGCAAGGACGACGTCAAGCTCGGCCAGGCGTTGATGCGGCTTCATGAGGAGGATCCGTCGCTCGTCGTCGTGCAGAACCCCCAGACCCACGACACCGTGTTGTGGGGACAGGGCGAGATGCACTTACGCGTCGCGAGCGAGCGGCTGCGCGATCGCTTCGGCGTCAAGATCGCCTCGCATCCGCCCGCCATCGGCTACCAGGAGACCATCCGCAAGCCGATCGTCCAGCGTGGCCGCCACAAGAAGCAGTCCGGCGGTCACGGCCAGTTCGGCGATGTCGTGCTCGACATCAAGCCGCTGCCGCGCGGCGAAGGCTTCAAGTTCGCCGAGAAGGTCGTCGGCGGTGCGGTGCCGCGCAACTATATCGGTGCGGTGGAAGAGGGCGTCGTCGACGGGCTCGCCCGCGGCCCGCTCGGCTTCCCCGTGACCGATCTGCAGGTGACGCTGACCGACGGCTCGTATCACAGCGTCGATTCCTCCGACCTCGCCTTCCGTACGGCGGCGCGGGTCGGGCTCAACGAAGGCCTGCCGCAATGCCAGTCGGTGCTGCTGGAGCCGATCCACGTGGTCGAGATCGTCTGTCCGACCGACGCCACCGCCAAGATCAACGCGATCCTGTCGGCGCGGCGCGGCCAGATCCTCGGCTTCGACACCCGCGACGGCTGGAGCGGCTGGGACTGCGTCCGCGCCATGATGCCGGAAGCCGAGATCGGCGAGCTCATCGTCGAGCTGCGTTCGGCAACGGCAGGTGCGGGCAGCTTCACCCGTCAGTTCGACCACATGGCCGAAGTCACCGGTCGCGCCGCCGACCAGATCATCGCCGCGCATCAACACGCGGCGTGATTCTGCGAAGGAGGTCATTCTCTCGCTCCTCTTCCCGCTCGCGCGGGGAGAGGAGAGATGAGCTGGGGTCTCTCCACCCGTCATTGCGAGGAGCGAAGCGACGAAGCAATCCAGTCCGTCTCCGTCGCGGGATTTCTGGATTGCTTCGCTACGCTCGCGATGACGGAAGAGGAGCTTGGCGCTCATCTATCACCGTCACCCTGAGGTGCTCGTCTTGCGAAGCAAGGCGAGCCTCGAAGGGCGACGGCCCGGCTGCATCGTGGCCGTACATCCTTCGAGGCTCCCCAAACGGCGCGCCGCGCCGCTCGGCTCGCACCTCAGGATGACGGAGCTACGGCAGGTTCATTGGCAGATGGGTTGGCGGTGAGAGCGCTTGCGTTCGCCGTTTCATGATGTATTTTACATCATTGTGAATGCTTCAGATATCACTTATAACTCCTGACACGTGAGGCCCAGGTGATCACGTCATTCCAGATGCGGGCAGCCCGCGCGCTGCTTGGCATCGACCAGAAAGCCCTGGCCGAGCTCGCCGGCGTGTCGCTGCCGACCATCCAGCGGATGGAGGCCTCTACCGGCAATGTGCGTGGCGTGGTCGAGACCTTGATCAAGGTGGTCGAGGCGTTCGACCGGGCCGGCGTCGAGCTGATCGGCGAACAGGCCCGCAGCGACAGCGGCGGGCGGGGCGTTCGCCTGAAGCAGCCGGGGCCGCCGCGCCGCGTGGGGGCATGATCGCGACGATCATGCCCGGGATCAGGATGAACTAACGCACCGTCGCGTCCGATCGCGGCCGCACGATGCAGTTGAGCATTGTGGGGCAGCGGAGCATGAGCATCACCAGCGAGCGGGCAGGCGGACTGCATCAGCTGCGTCAGCCGACCTTTGCCGAACTCTATCTGCCGAAGCTCATCACCGTCTGGCGCGAGGGCTATGGCGTCGCGGATTTCCGCGCCGACATATTTGCGGGCCTCACCGTTGCGATCGTCGCGCTGCCGCTGTCGATGGCGATCGCGATCGCCTCGGGCGTGACGCCGGATCGCGGGCTCTACACAGCGGTCGTCGGTGGCTTCATCGTGTCGCTGCTTGGCGGCAGCCGGTTTCAGATCGGTGGGCCCGCGGGGGCCTTCATCGTGCTCGTCGCAGTGACCGCGGAGCGGCACGGCGTCGACGGCGTCATCCTCGCCACCATGATGGCGGGAATGGTGTTGATCGCCGCGGGTTTCTTGCGCATCGGCACCTACATCAAGTTCATTCCCTATCCCGTCACGGTCGGCTTCACCGCCGGTATCGCCGTGATCATCTTTTCGAGCCAGCTCCGCGATCTCTCGGGGATTACGCTTGCGGGGAAGGAGCCGAGCGAGTTCGTTGCAAAGCTCGTCGCGCTGGCCGGCGGCTTGCACACGATCAATCCGTCGGCGGTCGCGGTCGCGCTCGCCAGCATCGCCATCATCGCCTGCTTGCGGATCTGGCGGCCGTCCTGGCCCGGCATCCTGATCGCGGTCGTGTTCGCAGCCGTCGTGTGCGCGGTGTTCGCGCTGCCGGTGGAAACCATCGGCTCGCGCTTCGGCGGCATCCCGCGCGAATTGCCGTCACCGGCGCTGCCGGCGTTCTCGCTCGAAAAGGCAAAAGCGGTGCTGCCCGATGCGATCTCGTTCGCGCTGCTGGCGGCCATCGAATCGCTGCTGTCGGCGGTGGTCGCCGACGGCATGACCGGCCGCCGTCACCGCTCCAATTGCGAGCTGGTGGCGCAAGGTGCCGCCAATATCGGCGCGGCGCTGTTCGGCGGCATCTGTGTCACGGGCCTGATCGCGCGCACCGCGACCAACATCCGCGCCGGCGCGCGCGGGCCGCTGGCGGGCATGCTGCACGCGATCTTCCTGCTGCTGTTCATGCTGGTCGCAGCCCCGCTCGCGAGCTACATCCCGCTCGCCGCACTCGCCGCCGTGCTGGTCGTGGTGTCCTGGACCATGGCGGAGAAGCACGAATTCGCAACGCTGCTGCGCTCGTCCTGGGGCGATGCCGTCGTGCTGCTGGCAACCTTCCTGCTCACGATCTTCCGCGATCTGACCGAAGGCATTCTGGTCGGCTTCGCGCTCGGTGCGGTGCTGTTCATCCATCGCATGGCCGAGATGACCGGCATCGAGGAGCGCTCGCCGCTGGTCGCGGCCGATCGCCCCGATGACGGCAATGGCGAGCGCGTGCCTTACGATCCCGCGCTCGCGGTCGATCGCGACGTGCTGGTCTATCGCATCACCGGCGCGTTCTTCTTCGGTGCGGCGTCGGCCATCGGTAACGTGCTCGACGGCGTCGCCGACGAGCGCAAGGGCTTTGTCGTCGATTTCGCCGCGGTGCCGTTCCTGGATTCCACCGCGGCCAACGTGCTCGGCCGCGTCGCCGCCAAGGCGCACCGCCAGGACATCAAGCTGTTCATCACCGCCGCATCGCCCTCCGTCCGCGAGGCGCTGCAGACCCATGGCGTTACCGAGCCGCACGCGCATTATCGCGAGACGATCGAGCGCGCGGTCGCCGACATCAAGGGCGGCGAAGCCGCGGTTCTCGCGAGCTGACGTCGCGCTCTTCTCAAGGCCGCCGATTTGACCGACACTGCCGCATCGCGGCGGTGGTGTCTTCTACATGCTCAATTCGGGTCGCAACATTGCGCTGGCGTGCGCGCTCAGCATGCTGGCAGGCTATGTCGACGGCATCGGCTTCCTGCATCTCGGCGGCCTGTTCGTTTCGTTCATGAGCGGCAATTCCACGCGCCTCGGCGTCAGCCTGGCGGAGACGCAGTGGTGGCAGGCCGCCGGCGCGCTTGGCCTGATCGCCCTGTTCGTGGTGGGCGCCGCAGCCGGCAGCCTCGTGGTGCTCGGCGGCGGCACCGAGCGGCAGCCCTGGCTCTTGCTGATCGAAGCCGCTTTGCTGGCCGGCGCCGGACTTTGCCATGCCTTTGGCCTGCAAACCCTCGCGATCACGGGGATCGTGCTCGCGATGGGCCTGGAGAATGCCGTGTTCCAGATCGACGGCGGCGCGGGCCTCGGTCTCACCTATGTCACGGGCGCGCTGGTGAAGGCCGGTCAGCTCCTCGCGGTCAGCCTCACCGGGGGACCGCGCTGGGGCTGGGCGCCGAACCTGCTGCTGTGGGCGGCGCTGGTCGCGGGCTCCGCAGCCGGAGCGCTCGCCTATCTGAGGATCAATCTCGCCGCGATCTGGTTTGCCGCGGGCGCGGCGCTGGCGCTGGCCGCGATCGTCGCCGCCGCGATGCGGCGCCCGCGCGCTTGACAGCGCCTGCGGGACGCGAAATGGATCGCCTCCCACGCTCTGTTTCAGGGGACGACGATTGTGACCAAACCGCCCGCAGCCTGTTTGATCGGATGGCCGGCAGCGCATTCGCGCTCACCGCTGATCCATCATTACTGGCTGCGTACGCTCGGCATTGCAGGCGGCTATGTCATCGAGGCCGTTCCGCCCGAGGATCTGCGCGATTTCGTGCTGCGGCTGTCGCTGCGCGGCTTCGTCGGCGCCAATGTCACCATCCCGCACAAGGTCGGCGTGCTGGAGCTTTCGATCCCCGATGCACGTGCCCGGGCCGTGGGCGCTGCCAACACGCTGTGGTTTGCCGATGGCGAGCTGCGTTCGACCAATACCGACGTCGAGGGCTTTCTCGGCAATCTCGACGCCAGCGCGCCCGGTTGGGACGGGGCCGACGAAGCGCTGGTGATGGGGGCCGGCGGCTCCTCGCGCGCGGTGGTGTTCGGCCTGCTCGAACGCGGCTTCAAGCGCATTCATCTCGCCAACCGCACTGTGGCGCGGGCCGAGGCGCTGGCCGCGCAATTCGGGCCGAACGTGCATCCGCTCGGCTGGGACGGGATCAATGACGTCCTGCCGCGGGCAAAACTTCTTGTGAACACGACCTCGCTCGGCATGCACGGCCAGCCCGCGCTCGAGGTCGATGTGGCGCACCTGCCAGCAGACGCCGTCGTTGCCGACCTCGTCTATGTCCCGCTGGTGACGCCGCTGCTGGCGGCGGCCGAAGCCCGCGGGCTGAAGACCGGCGACGGACTCGGCATGCTGCTGCACCAGGCGGTGCGCGGCTTCGAGCTGTGGTTCGGCCAGCGGCCCGAGGTGACCGCGGAGCTGCGCGCGCTGGTCGAGGCCGATCTCACAAAGACTTGAGAGAATAGTGCGCCGTCTCCGGCGTTCACTATTCGTGGGGACAATCGGAGACAATTCATGACGATCCAACGTGCCAGTTTCACGCGTCCGCTCATCGCCGTTGCGATGGTGGCTGCTTCCACCTTTGCTGCCGTCGCGCAAAAGGCGCCGGTGCCGACCCGCGTGCGTGGCACGATCGAGAGCGTCGATGGTGACACGCTGCAGGTCAAGTCGCGCAGCGGCGAGGACGTCAAGCTCCACATCGCATCCGACGTCCGCGTGGCCGGCGTCACCAAGATTTCGCTCGCCGACATCAAGGTCGGTTCCTTCGTCGGCGCGACGACCGTGCCGGGACCGGACGGCGGCGAGAACGCCGTCGAGGTTCACGTGTTTCCGGAGAGCATGCGCGGCACCGGCGAAGGCTCGCGGCCCTATGACCTCAAGCCCAATTCCAGCATGACCAATGCGACGGTGTCGGAGAGCGTGGTCGGCAATGACGGCCACACGCTGCTGGTGAAGTACAAGGACGGCGAGAAGAAGGTGTTCGTCTCCGATATGACACCGGTGGTGACCTTCGTGCCCGGCGACAAGTCCGAGCTGAAGGCCGGCGCCAAGGTCATCGCCTTCATGAAGCAATTGCCGGATGGCTCGTTCGAGACCAACCGCGTCAATGTCGGCCGCGACGGCCTCACCCCGCCGATGTGATCAGGAATTCAGGGAATAGCGGCGGTCGCACGGGGTTTGCCGTGTGATCGCCGCAACATGCCTGGAAGGGACAAGGCCATGCCGACACTGATCAACTGGATGCCGCGCGCCGTCGTGGCAGCATTCGTCACCTTTATCGCCGTATCGACCGCCTCGGCGCAGCAGCAGGCGCCGACCGTCCGCATCCGCGGCGCCATCGAAAGCGTCGACGGCAACACGCTCGGCATCAAGACGCGCGAAGGCACCGACGTGAAGGTGAAGATGACCGACAACGTCGCCGTCTTCGCGGTGGTGAAGACCGAGCTCTCCGAGATCAAGGAGGGCTCCTATATTGGCGTCACCGCCATGCCCGAGCCCGACGGCACGCAGAAGGCCATTGCCGTCCACATCTTCCCGGAGAACCAGCGCGGCGCCGCCGAAGGCTTCCGCCCCTGGGATGCCCGCGCCAATTCGACCATGACCAATGCCACCGTGGCGCAGACGGTGAAGGGCACCGACGGCCAGAACATCACGGTCAAATACAAGGACGGCGAGAAGAAAGTCGTGGTGCCGCCGGAGACCCCGATTGTCACCTTCGTCGCGAGCGACAAGTCGGAAGTGAAGCCCGGCGCCAAGCTGATCATCTTCGGTGCGGCGAAGAAGGATGACGGCACGCTGGAAGCGAACCGGGTCAATGTCGGCCGGGATGGAATTACGCCGCCGATGTGAGGCGGAGCTGCCGCTATATCCTCACTGTCGTCCCGGCCTAGTGCGCAATTGCGCACGGGGCGCCGGGACCCATACCGCGTGATCTTTCGATAGTCGCAGGTATCAGTACCGGGCGAAGGCTGAACCACTTCCAGTCTTCGCCAAACCACTGCCTGTGGTTATGGGTCCCGGCCTTCGCCGGGACGACAGTAGCGTTTGTAGCGGCAGCGCTTTGCCCCTGCACCGCCGTCGCTACGGCGCTTCCGCGATGATGTGCTCGTCGATCTCGTCGATCCGGTTGACGCCGCACAGGCCCATGGTCGTGAGCAGCTCCTTCTGGATGATGTCGATCGCCTTGGCGACGCCGGCCTGGCCGCCGGCCCCCAGCCCATACGCATAGGCGCGGCCGATCATGCAGGATTTTGCGCCGAGCGCGAGCGCGCGCATCACGTCCTGGCCGGAGCGGATGCCGCCGTCGAACATGATCTCCATCCTCGACCCGACCGCGTCGGCGATCTCGGGCAGCACCTCGATCGAGGACGGCGCGCCGTCGAGCTGACGGCCGCCATGGTTCGACACCACCAGCGCCTGCGCGCCGGTCTTGGCCGCTTCCTCGGCGTCCTCGACGTCGAGAATGCCCTTGATGATGAGCTTGCCCGGCCAGATGCTCCGGATCCACGCGACGTCCTTCCAGTTCAGCGAAGTGTCGAACTGCGACGCCGTCCATTCGGCCAGCCGGTTGAGGTCCTCGGTGTTCTTCACATGGCCGGCGATGTTGCCGAAGGTGCGGCGCTTGCCCTGCAGCACGCCGGAGACCCAGGCCGGCTTGGTCGCGAAATCGATGAATTTCGACAGCGACCATTCCGGCGGGATCGTCATGCCGTTCTTGATGTCGGCATGGCGCTGGCCGATCACCTGCAAGTCGACGGTGAGCACGAGCGCGCTGCACTTCGCCGCGATCGCGCGCTGGACCAGCTCCTTGATGAAGCCGCGGTCCTTCATGACGTAGAGCTGGAACCAGAATGGCTTGTCGACGGCGGCGGCGATGTCCTCGATCGAGCAGATCGACATCGTCGACTGCGTGAACGGGATGCCGGCGGCCTGCGCCGCGCGGCAGGCATGGATCTCGCCGTCGCCGTGCTGCATGCCGAGCAGGCCCACCGGCGCCAGGATCAGCGGCATGGTCGATTTCTCGCCGAGGATCGTGGTCGCGGTGTCGCGCCTGGAGACGTCGACCAGGATGCGCTGGCGGAACTTGATCGCCTGCATGTCCTCGCGATTGGCGCGCAGGGTTTCCTCGGCATAGGAACCGCGATCGCAATAGTCGAAGAACGCCTTCGGCACCCGGCGCTTATGCAGCGCGCGAAGATCGTCGATACAGGTGATGTGCTTCATGAACGTTCCCCGGCCGTCTCGTATTTAAAGTCTTGCATCGGAAGGTTTCGGGGTCATCTAGCATGGTTGGATGCACAGCCAAATCGTTTGCGAGAGGGGCGCCATGACCAAGCCGCGCACGGGACCTTCGCCCGAAGAGATCAAGGAGAAGCAGGACCTCGAGGACGCCTTGGAGGAGGGTCTGGAAGAGACCTTTCCGGGCTCCGATCCCGTGAACGTCACCCAGCCGGCGCCGAGCCGCGGGGACCGCCACGTCAAGCGAACGGATTAGCCCGGAATTCCCGCTCGGCCCGCCTTTTGGGAGAAAATATAGCGTTAACAATATGTTATTGTGGGCAGAGCGTGCCCTGGTTCCGTAATGATTCATCATATTTTTTGAAGCCAAGTTAGCCGCGAACGCTTTATAAGACCCAAGCGTAATCAGGGATGGCGGAGCCGTAGAAGGCATCCGGTAGTTGTCGTGGGGATCCCTGGTTGTTGCGTGGGGGACGATATGAGCCGCAAATATTTCGGGACTGACGGGATTCGGGGCCGCGCCAACGGACTGATCACGCCGGAGCTCGCGCTCAAGGTCGGCCAGGCCGCGGGCCTCGCATTCCAGCGCGGTGAGCATCGCCATCGTGTCGTGATCGGCAAGGACACCCGCCTGTCCGGCTACATGATCGAATACGCGATGGTCGCGGGCTTCACCTCGGTCGGCATGGACGTGCTGCTGGTCGGCCCGATGCCGACGCCGGCGGTCGCGATGCTCACCAAGTCGATGCGCGCCGATCTCGGCGTCATGATCTCGGCCTCGCACAATCTGTTCGAGGACAACGGCATCAAGCTGTTCGGCCCACAGGGCTTCAAGCTCTCCGACGATGTCGAGAAGCAGATCGAGCTGCTGCTCGACGAGCCGATGGACAAGAAACTCGCGCAAAGTGCGAGCCTGGGCCGCGCCCGCCGTATCGACGGCGTGCATGACCGTTACATCGAATTCGCCAAGCGCACGCTGCCGCGCGATCTCTCGCTCGACGGCCTGCGCGTCGTGATCGATTGCGCCAATGGTGCCGCCTACAAGGTGGTGCCGGAAGCGCTGTGGGAATTGGGCGCCGACGTGGTGCCGATCGGCGTCGAGCCCGACGGCTTCAACATCAACAAGGATTGCGGCTCGACCTCGCCGGAAGCGTTGTCACGCAAGGTGCGCGAGATGCGCGCCGATATCGGCATTGCGCTCGACGGTGATGCGGACCGCGTCATCCTGGTCGACGAACGCGGCCATGTCGTCGACGGCGACCAGCTGCTGGCGGTGATCGCGCAGAGCTGGAAGGAAGACGGGCGGCTGTCGCATCCCGGCATCGTCGCGACCGTGATGTCCAATCTCGGCCTCGAGCGCTTCCTGAAAGGGCAGGGGCTCGATCTCGTGCGCACGCCGGTCGGCGATCGCTACGTGCTCGAGCAGATGCTGACCGGCGGCTACAATCTCGGTGGCGAGCAGTCCGGCCACATCATCCTGTCCGACTACGCCACCACCGGCGACGGCTTCGTGGCCGCGCTGCAGGTGCTGGCCGTGGTGCAGAAGCTGCGCCGGCCGGTGTCCGAAGTCTGCCACCGCTTCGACCCGCTGCCGCAGATCCTCAAGAACGTTCGCCACAAGGGCGGCAAGCCGCTCGACGCGTCCGAAGTGCAGTCGGCGATCTCCGACGGCGAGAAGCGGCTCAACGGCCATGGCCGCCTCCTGATCCGCTCCTCGGGCACCGAGCCCGTGATCCGCGTCATGGGCGAGGGTGAGGACCGCGTCCTGGTCGAGGACGTCGTCGACACCATCGTCTCCGCGCTGGGACAGGCCGCGGCGGCCTGAGCCTTTCTTACCCTCCCCTGGAGGGGGAGGGTCGATCGCGCGAAGCGCGAGCGGGGTGGGGTGATCTCTCCCCACGGGCAGCATTCGAGGTGGAGAGACCGTCACCCCACCCCGTCTCACATTTTCGCTGCGCTCGATGTGAGCCGACCCACGAGCGAGCTACGCTCGTCTCGGACCCCTCCAGGGGAGGGCAAGCGACGAGAGCACACACGCATCCCAGCTATCGACGATTGGGAGTGGTTCGGCCGCTCCTTGCATCGTAACCAGGAGATGCGGTGGTTCGCCGCGCCTGCCGGGATGCTCCCTTGAACAAGCCTGTCGTCGTCTCCGAGGAAACGCTGACCGAGCCCGTCGTCGTCAGCGACGTTGCGCCCCCCGCTGCCAAGGCGGTCGCGGGGCCGGCCTATGTCGTGCTCGCCGGCATCAGCTTCTCGCACTTCCTCAACGACACCATGCAGTCGCTGATCGCCTCGGTGTATCCGATCCTGAAGGACACCTACGCGCTCGACTTCGCGCAGATCGGCATGATCACGCTGGCGTTCCAGTTCACGGCGTCGCTGCTGCAGCCGGTGGTCGGGCACTACACCGACAAGAAGGCGCAGCCGTACTCGCTGTCGATCGGCATGGCCTCGACCTTTTTCGGCCTGCTGCTGCTCAGCGCCGCGCACCAATATCTCGTCATCCTGGTTGCCGCAGCCCTGGTCGGTCTGGGATCGGCGGTGTTTCACCCGGAGTCGGCGCGCATCGCGCGGCTCGCCTCCGGCGGCCGCTACGGCTTCGCGCAATCGGTGTTTCAACTCGGCGGCAGCTTTGGCACATCGATGGGCCCGGTGCTTGCTGCGCTCATCGTGGTGCCGTTCGGGCAGGGCAGCATCGCCTGGTTCTCGTCGATCGCGTTCCTCGCCATCGTCATCCTCTGGCGCATCGGCCGTTGGTACGAGCCGCAGATCAAGGCGAAGAAGGCAGTGGTCGCGCAGGCTCATGCTGATGCGCCGAGCTCGCGCCGCGTCGGGGTCGCGCTTGCCGTGCTCGTCGCGCTGTTGTTCTCGAAACAGCTCTACGTCTCGAGCCTGTCGAGCTACTACATCTTCTACCTGATCGACCGTTTCAACGTGTCGACGCAGGCCGCTCAGATGTACCTCTTCATCTTCCTGGCGGCGAACGCAGTCGGTGCGTTTCTCGGCGGACCGCTCGGGGATCGCTTCGGCCGCAAGATCGTGATCTGGATCTCGATCCTCGGCGCGCTGCCGTTCACGCTGGCGCTGCCTTATGCGGGGCTCTACGCGAGCGCGGTGCTGACGGTGATCATCGGTCTCATCATCTCCTCGACGACGTCGTCGATCATCGTGTTCGCGCAGGAGCTGGTACCGCATCGCTTCGGCATGATCTCCGGCGTGTTCTTCGGCGTCGCCTTCGGCATCGGCGGCCTCGGCGCGGCCGTGCTCGGCAAGCTCGCCGACCACACCTCGATCGAGTTCGTCTACCAGGTCTGCGCCTACCTGCCGGCGATCGGGCTGCTTGCGGTGTTCCTGCCAAAATTGCCGCAGCACGCACGTTAACAAATCTTCTTTCGCTGCATTGCGGCTTCATACATCGTTAGGAAATGCGGCGAAGACGCCGCTTTGGCGCGGCATTTTCGCAACGCTCGCACCCGCATCCGCGTGTGCGGTGAGAAAATATCAACCTTAAAAATTAGGGTTAAGTGGCGCTTAAGCATTTGCTGCCATCGTCCGCCCGTGAGTTTCCAGAACGTGAGGCATCTGCATTTTGTCTCACCGGCCATAAGGACGAAGCCAATGCGTAGCGTTAAGTCTCTCCTTGCCGCGGGTGCGGCATCTCTGATCTCGTCGATGGCGTTTGCCGCCGATATGCCGATCGCGGCTCCGCCCCCCATGTACGCGCCGCCCGCTCCGCCCGCCGACTTCGGGGGCTGGTATCTGCGCGGCGACATCGGCATGACCAACCAGACTGCAAAGAGCATCGACAGCGCGACGTCGGCGACGTTCCCGACCACGACCGCCGGCCTTGGCTTCGACTCCTCGCCGCTGTTCGACGTCGGTGTCGGCTATCGCTTCAACAACTGGTTCCGCGCCGACGTGACCGGCCAGTACCGCGGCAAGTCCAATCTGCACGGTTCGCAGAGCGTTGCCCTCGGCGCGGCCGACGTCGAAGCCAACACCTACACCGGCAGCAAGTCCGAGTGGGTCGTCATGGCCAACGCCTATGTCGATCTCGGCACGTGGTGGTGCATCACGCCGTTCATCGGCGCCGGTGTCGGCGGCTCCTACAACCAGCTCTCGAGCTTCCAGGACAACGGCGTTCGCTACACCGCCGGCGCGCTGTCCAACAGCGTCACCTATTTCGACACCAACGGTAAGTGGAACTTCGCGTGGGCCGCCCATGCCGGTCTCGCCTACAAGGTCAATCCCGGGTTCACCGTCGAACTGGCCTACAGCTACATGAATCTCGGCGACGCTGCGCCCGGCAACTTCCGCGCGTTTGATGGCAGCATCTCCGGCCCCTCCACGATCAAGATCAAGAACATCACCTCGAACGACGTGAAGCTCGGCGTGCGCTGGGAGCTCAACAGCCCGCCGGCCTACGTGCCGCCGCCGCTCGTCACCAAGGGCTGATCGCAAGCTCCATCGCTTAACTTCTCTTAACGGCGCGGGATCATCCCGCGCCGTTTTGCTTTGCATATTTTTCATGGCGCGCGGCGACGAAAACGTCAGACGCAACCATTGGTTAAGGTTAACAGGCGATGATCACGCTCGAGAGTTCGGAGTTCGATGGAGCGTTGCAATGCGTAGGCTTTGGGTGGTGGTGGCGGCCTTGGGATCTGTGTCCGCCGCACACGCGGCCGACATGCCGGATCTGCCCGTTCTGCGCGGCGGCTTCACCGACGGCCTGTCCACGACGTCCCACAATTGGGATGGCGCCTATGTCGGCGTCAATGGCGGCTACACGACCAACGCGACCGATTTCAGCCAGAGCGTCGTCGGCCTGACCAACTTCATCTTCCGCGACAGCGTGCTGCAGCAGCCGACCGCGAGCTGGTCGCTCATGAACAAGACCAACACGCAGAGCACGAATTTCGGCGCCTTCGTCGGCCGCAACTGGCAATGGTACGATGCCATCCTCGGTCTCGAGGGCACCTACAGCTACTTCAACAACCTCGCCACGTCGACGTCGGGCTCCAACTCGCTCATCATCACCAATCCGGCCGGCGACAACCCGCCCACCGGCACGACGGACAACTATAACGTCACGTTGACCGGTACCGCCGCGGCGAAGGTCAAGGACATGATTTCGCTCCGCGGACGCGTGGGCTGGGACGGAGGCGACTTCATGCCTTACGCCTTCGCCGGCGCTGCCATCGGCCGGATGGACGTTTCCCGCACGGTGACGAGCGATGTGACGCTGACCCAGATCGTGACGACGACGGGCGCGGGTGGCGCCACCACGACCACGAGCACGACATATGCCGTTCCTGCGCAGTCGCAGACGCAGAGCCAGCATCGAACCAACGCGTTCGCGGTGGGCTGGGTCGCCGGCCTCGGCCTCGAATACTGCATCTGGAACGGTCTGTTCGCGCGGATCGAATACGAATACGTGAAGTTCTCGCCCGTCATGAACACCTCCGTGACGCTGAACAACGCGCGCGTCGGGCTCGGCTACAAGTTCTGACGCGGCTTTGCTGCGCCGCGGTTGACAGGTCGGCCGCGTCCTGATGCTCTGTCGCCAGATGCGGGGCGGCAGCGATGCAGATTTACGGCGACAGCAATTCCGGCAATTGTCTGAAGGTGAAGTGGGTCTGCGACAAGCTCGCATTGCCCTATCGCTGGATCGAGATCGACACCCGCAAGGGCGAGACGCGCACGCCGCAATTCCTGAAGATGAACGGCGCCGGCCAGGTGCCGACCGTCGCCTTCGACGACGGCCGCACGCTGGCGCAGTCCAACGCCATCATCCGCTATCTCGCCCGCGACAGCGCGCTCGTTCCGCGCGATGCCTTTGCCGCAGCCAAGATGGACGAATGGCTGTTCTGGGAGCAGTACAGCCACGAGCCCTATATCGCGGTGTGCCGCTTCCAGCTGGTCTATCTCGGCAAGGATGTCTCCGAGCTCGATCCTGACAAGGTCAAGCGCGGCTATGCGGCGCTCGACCGCATGGAGGCGCATCTCGCCGCCGTCAGCTTCTTTGCGGGCGATGAGGTCTCGCTCGCCGACGTCTCGCTGCTCGCCTATACCCGCCTCGCGCATGAAGGCGGTTTTGATCTCGGCCGCTATGCCGCCATCCGCCGCTGGATCGGAGAGACCGAGGCCCATCTTGGTCTTCCGTCGGCGCGCTGAGTTCCTCGCGCTGAGTCCTGGAGTTTTCTCGATGAACGACCAATCCGTCTCGATCCGTCTCGCGCGCCGCGAGGACGTTCCCGCGATCGTGGCGATGCTCGCCGACGATCATCTCGGCCGCGCCCGCGAGCGCCTCGAGGATCCGCTTCCGGCCGTCTACTATCAGGCGTTCGAGCGTGTCGAGCGCGACCCAAATCTCACGCTCGTGGTGGCCGAGAGCGAGGGCAGGGTGGTCGGATGCCTGCAGCTCGCGGTGCTCGCAGGCATCAGCTCGCAGGGCGGCATTCGTGGCCTGCTCGAGGATGTCCGTGTTGCCAGCGATTGCCGCAGCCGCGGCATCGGCGAACAATTGGTGCAATGGGCGATCGCGGAAGCCAAAGCGCGCGGCTGCAATCTGGTCGAATTGCTGACACATCAGAGTCGCGTCGACGCGCAGCGCTTCTACAAGCGTCTCGGATTTTCACTCAGTCACGCCGGCATGACTGTCCGCTTTTGAAGCGGCGCGTTTTGAGGCAGGTGAATGCGAGCGTTGCATGATCAGCGAAATCGGATCGCGCATTCGTTCATCTTAACAGCTGATAAACTACCCGTTCGTCGTTCACGTTGATCGGGGAACGAACGGTGCTACGCAACGTCAGGACACCGGGCTCGGTCGGTTCGGGGATTTCGATGACAAATTATTCGATGATCAAGGTCGGCAACGACTACGTTGTGCAGGCCAATGACAAATGCATTTTGAAAGTCGGCAGCCGTCGGCGCGCAGCGCAATTGATCAGCGATGCCACGGACTTGCTGAACGCGCTCGCCGCGGTGGAATCCCCCGATATCGTGCCGGAATTGCCCTCACGCCGCCGTGAGCCGCCGGAAGTTTCTTGACGATCCTTCCCGATTCCCGTATCAGCCGCGGCGGGACACCTCCCCCCAACGGGAGGCTTACTATCTGGAAGGGTAGATCATGACTGTAGCGAAGCCCGCTTCGCGGCCGAACGTGCCGCATTTCTCCTCCGGCCCCTGCGCCAAGCGCCCCGGCTGGAACGCCCAAAATCTCAAGGACGCAGCGCTCGGCCGTTCGCATCGCGCGAAGGTCGGCAAGACCAAGCTCAAGCTCGCGATCGATCTGACGCGCGAAGTGCTTGAAGTGCCGGCCGATTATCGCATCGGCATCGTGCCGGCGTCGGATACCGGCGCGGTCGAGATGGCACTGTGGTCGCTGCTCGGCGCACGGCCCGTCACCACGCTCGCCTGGGAATCCTTCGGCGAGGGTTGGGTCAGCGACATCGTCAAGGAATTGAAGCTCAAGGACGTCACCAAGCTCAACGCGGCTTACGGTGAGATTCCCGACCTTTCGAAGGTCGATCCCAAGAGCGACGTCGTCTTCACCTGGAACGGCACCACCTCCGGCGTGCGCGTGCCGAATGCCGACTGGATCAGCGCGACCCGTGAAGGTCTGACCATTTGCGACGCGACCTCGGCCGCCTTCGCGCAGCCGCTCGACTGGGCCAAGCTCGATGTCGTCACCTTCTCCTGGCAGAAGGCGCTCGGCGGCGAAGCCGCGCACGGCATGCTGATCCTGTCGCCCCGCGCGGTGGAGCGGCTCGAGACCTACAAGCCGGCCTGGCCGCTGCCGAAGATCTTCCGCATGACCAAGGGCGGCAAGATCAACGAAGGCATCTTCGTCGGCGAGACCATCAACACGCCGTCGATGCTGTGCGTCGAGGACTATCTCGATGCGCTGAACTGGGCAAAGTCGATCGGTGGCCTGAAGGCCCTGATCGGTCGCGCCGATGCCAACACCAAGGTGCTCGCCGACTGGAAGGCGAAGACCCCCTGGATCGACTTCCTGGCCAAGGACGCGGCGATCCGCTCCAACACTTCGGTGTGCCTGAAGTTCACCGATCCCGCGATCACCTCGCTCTCGGAGGACGCACAGGCCGACTTCTCCAAGAAGCTGGTCGCTCTCGTCGAGAAGGAGGGCGCCGGCTACGACTTCGCGTACTACCGCGATGCGCCGGCAGGCCTGCGCATCTGGTGTGGCGCCACCGTCGAGGCCAAGGATGTCGAGCTGCTGACGCAGTGGATCGACTGGGCCTTCGCCGAGACCAAGGCCCAGCTCGCCAAGGCGGCCTGAGTTTTTCTTTCTTCGCCTCTCCCCGTTCTTACGGGGAGAGGCCGGGTCGCCGGCAGCGCAATTGCGCGCCTGAGCGATCCGGGTGAGGGGCTCTCTCCGCGAGCACTTCGCCTGTGGCTGCCCCTCACCCCAACCCTCTCCCCGTAAGAACGGGGAGAGGGAGAGGAGCTTCCAAGTCACTCACGCATTTTCCGGCCCTCGGGCCGATCCTCCCTTAGGGACGGTGAAGGACACACCTCATGACCAAACCCAAAGTTCTCATTTCCGACGCGCTCTCGCCCGCCGCCGTTCAGATCTTCAAGGACCGCGGCGTCGAGGTCGACTTCCAGCCCAACCTCGGCAAGGACAAGGACAAGCTCGCCGAGATCATCGGCAATTACGACGGCCTCGCGATCCGCTCCGCGACGAAGGCGACCGCCAAGATCCTTGAGAAGGCCACCAACCTCAAGGTGATCGGCCGCGCCGGCATCGGCGTCGACAACGTCGAAATCCCTGCGGCCACCGCCAAGGGCATCATCGTGATGAACACGCCGTTCGGCAATTCGATCACGACCGCCGAGCACGCCATCACCCTGATGCTGGCGCTGGCCCGCGAGATCCCGCAGGCCGACGCATCGACCCAGGCCGGCAAGTGGGAGAAGAACCGCTTCATGGGCGTCGAAATCACCGGCAAGGTGCTCGGCGTAGTCGGCTGCGGCAATATCGGCTCGATCGTCGCCGATCGCGCGCTTGGCCTGCGTATGAAGGTCGTGGCGTTCGACCCCTTCCTGTCGCCGGAGCGCGCCAAGGACATCGGCGTCGAGAAGGTCGACCTCGATGACCTGCTCAAGCGCGCCGACTTCATCACGCTGCATACGCCGCTGACGGAGAAGACGAAGAACATCATCGACGCGGCCGCAATCGCCAAGATGAAGAAGGGCGTGCGCCTGATCAATTGCGCCCGTGGCGGTCTCGTCGACGAGCAGGCCGTGGTCGATGCGCTCAACGCCAAGCACATCGCAGGCGCCGCCTTCGACGTGTTCGTCGAGGAGCCCGCGAATACCAACGTGCTGTTCGGCCATCCCAACGTGATCTGCACGCCGCATCTCGGCGCCTCCACCACGGAAGCCCAGGAGAACGTCGCGCTTCAGGTCGCCGAGCAGATGTCGGACTACCTGCTCACCGGCGCGATCTCGAACGCGGTGAACTTCCCCTCGATCACCGCGGAAGAAGCGCCGAAGCTGAAGCCGTTCATCACGCTCGCCGAGAAGCTCGGCTCGTTCGCCGGTCAGCTCACCGAGAGCGGCATCCTCAAGGTCGAGATCACCTATGAGGGCCATGTTGCCGAGATGAAGATCAAGGCGATCACGTCAGCGGTGCTGTCGGGCCTGCTGCGGCCGATGCTGGGCGAGGTCAATGTCGTGTCCGCGCCGGTCGTCGCCAAGGAGCGCGGCATGGTGGTGGACGAGATCGTCCGCGCCGCCCAGAGCGACTATGAGAGCCTGATCACGGTCACGGTGGCGACGGAGCGCCAGGAGCGCTCGGTCTCGGGCACCGTGTACCACGACGGCAAGCCGCGACTGGTCGACGTCAAGGGCATCCGTGTCGATGCCGAGTTCGGCAAGTCGATGCTCTACATCACCAACGAGGACAAGCCGGGCTTCATCGGCCAGTTCGCGAGCCTGCTCGGCGATGCCAAGATCAACATCGCCACCTTCCATCTCGGCCGCGTCGCGCCCGGAAGCGATGCCATCGCACTGGTCGAGGTCGACGGCGCGGTGCCGGCGGACCTGCTCGCCAAGGTGCAGGCGCTGCCGCAGGTCAAGCAGGTCAAGGCGCTGACGTTCTGAGGCGTCCGCGGGGGGCGCGCCCCACGGAATGACGTCCATCATATATTCCGACGTGCGGAACAACGCCGCCCTTCTCGCGAGGGGCGGCGTTTTTGTTGATGCCGCGCGGCGCTTTATGTCTCCCAAGGCTGCCGAACTTTGTGTACCAATGACGCTCAGAACGTTTCTTGCCAAAGGGAGAAAACAATGCGTGAAGCCGTCATCGTTTCCTACGCGCGCACGGGCCTGGCCAAGTCCGGCCGTGGCGGGTTCAACATCACCCCGCCGATGTCGCTCGCGGCCCACGCCATTCACCACGCCGTCGACCGCGCCGGCGTCGACAAGGAATATGTCGAGGATTGCTATCTCGGCAATTGCGCCCATGGCGCGCCGAACATCGGCCGCCAGGCCGCGCTGCTCGCGGGCCTGCCGAAGTCGACCGGCGGCGTGTCGGTGAACCGCTTCTGCTCCTCGGGGCTTCAGACCATCGCGATGGCTGCGAACTCGATCCGCTCAGACGGCGCCGACTGCATCGTCGCCGGCGGCGTCGAAAGCATCTCGATCCCCGGCGGCGGCTCGCCGAAGGAGTGGGTTGATCCCGAACTGCTCAAGACCGCGCCCGACATCTTCATGGCGATGATCGACACCGCCGACATCGTCGCCGAGCGCTACAAGCTCAGCCGCGAGTACCAGGACGAGTATTCGCTGGAGTCGCAGCGCCGCATGGCCGCCGCCCAGCAGGCCGGAAAGTTCAAGGACGAGATCGTCCCGATGAAGACCAAGATGAAGGTGGTCGACAAGGCGACCAAGGCTGAGAGCATCGTCGACTACGTGGTCGACCGCGACGAGTGCAATCGCCCCGAAACCACGCTGGAAGGGTTGGCCAAGCTTGAGCCGGTGAAGGGCCCGGGCAAGTACGTCACCGCCGGCAACGCCAGCCAGCTCTCCGACGGCGCCGCCGCCGTGGTGCTGATGGAAGCCAAGGACGCCGAGAAGCGCGGCCTCAAGCCGCTCGGCCGCTTCGTCGCGTGGGCAGCCGCGGGCTGCGAGCCGGACGAGATGGGCATCGGGCCGATCTTCGCCGTGCCGAAGCTTTTGAAGCGTCACGGCCTGAAGATCGACGACATCGATCTCTGGGAGCTCAACGAGGCCTTCGCCAGCCAGTGCCTCTATTCGCGCGACAAGCTCGGCATCGATCCCGAGAAGTACAACGTCAACGGCGGCTCGATCGCTATCGGCCATCCCTTCGGCATGACCGGCGCCCGTCTCACCGGCCATCTGCTGCAGGAAGGCGCCCGCCGCAAGGCCAAGTGGGGCGTCGTCACCATGTGCATCGGCGGCGGCCAGGGCGGCGCCGGCCTGTTCGAGATCTACAGCTGATCCAAAACGCCTGAACCAACGAAAGGCACGGCGCCCAAAGCGCCGTGCCTTTTTTTGTTGCGCATCCATCGCGACGAAACTATAGAGGCCCCGTCGGAAAAGGCAGACTTGGTCTGGTAAGCCCAAGTCCTTCTGGTAACGGAAGCTCTGGTCTTTGGCCTTGTGCCGAGATCCCCGCGACGAACATCGGGCGCCACGCAGGCGCTCAATCGTTCGTCCGTGTGATTCTCGTATCTCAGGGAACGCTCCGGTCGAACATCGACCACAGGAGCGTCTCATGCGAACCCAATCCCTCGATATCTACGACGTCGTCATTGCCGGTGCCGGACCGGTCGGCCTGTTTCTCGCCTGCGAGCTGCGGCTCGGCGGTCTCTCGGTGCTGGTGCTGGAACAAGCAGCGGATCCGTACTCGGCGCTGAAGCAGCTTCCGTTCGGCTTGCGCGGCCTGACGTTGCCCACGACGGAAGCCTTTCACCGGCGCGGTCTGCTTGACGATATCCTGGCCGCGCAGCGCGCGACGTCGGGTGCGATCAAGAGTGCCGCACACTGGATGCAGCAGGCGCGCCGGCCCGCCGGTCATTTCGCCGGTCTCCAGTTCTATCAAGAGGACGTCGACGCCGCGAAGTGGCCCTGGCGCCTGCCGACGCCGGCCGATGCCAATGTCGCCGTCGACATGGACACGCTCGAATCCGCGCTCGCTGCGCGCGCAGACGGCATGGGCGTCGACATCCGGCGCGGTCTCGGCGTCACCGCCATTGCCGCCGCGGACCACGACATGACCGTGCAGGCGGGGGGAGAAACGTTTCGCGGTCGCTGGCTCGTCGGTTGCGACGGCGGCCGCAGCGCGGTGCGCAAGATCTGCGGATTCGATTTCGTCGGCACCGACCCCGAATTCACCGGCTATTCCATCGACGTCGAGCTGGCCGATCCGGGGAAACTCAAACCCGGCCGCAACTACACGCCCACGGGCATGTACACCTATGCGCAGCCGGGCACGATCGCGATGGTCGATTTCGACGGCGGCGCGTTCCACCGCAGCGCGCCGATCACACGCGAGCATGTGCAGGATGTCCTGCGCCGCATCTCCTGCACCGACGTCACCATCACCGCGCTCCGCCTGGCCGCGACCTGGACGGACCGCGCCCGGCAGGTCGCAACCTATCGCAAGGGGCGCGTGCTGCTCGCAGGCGACGCCGCGCATACCCATTCGCCGCTGGGCGGCCAGGGCCTCAATCTCGGTCTCGGCGATGCCATGAACCTCGGCTGGAAGCTGGCCGCGACGATCGGCGGCCACGCGCCCGCAGATCTGCTCGACACCTATTCGCAAGAGCGGCACGCGATCGGCGCACAAATTCTCGACTGGTCGCGCGCGCAGGTCGCGATCATGCGGCCGACGCCAAGCGCCCGCGCGCTCCAGGCCATCATCCGCGATCTCATGGCGACCCGCGACGGTGCAACCTATTTCGCCTGTCGCGTGCGCGGTGTCTTGCAGCGCTACGATCTCGGCGGCAGCCATCCGCTGGTCGGCCGCAGTAGTCCCGATTTCGAGCTCTCGGGCGGCACGACGGTCGGAGAGCTGCTCAGGCCAGCGAAAGGCCTGTTGCTGGATTTCGATGCGCGTGCGCCGCTGCAAGTGCTTGCCAGCCGCTGGGGTGATCGGATCGCCTATATCGCAGGCGAGCCGAAGGATCGGCTCGGCTTGAGCGCGGTGTTGGTCCGCCCCGACGGTTTCGTCGCGTGGGCCTGTGATGGCGCCCCCGACGCCGATGAGGTTGCTCTCGCCGCGTCCCGATGGTTCGGCGAACCCACGTCACGGCCATGTGAGCGGCCGGCGGAAACCATGTGAACTCGTTCACACAGGGCAACGCCGAAGCCGCGGTACGATCGGCAGGTCAACCGGATGTCGAGCATTTTCTCGCGCGGCCTGACACATTCATCCAATGAAAAGAAACACCCGCGGGAGATGCTGTGATGAGCATAACCTATGGTGCAACCGGGCTGCGACGGACCGCTGCGAGAAAGCGGTACGTCTCCCAAGCCTTCAGGCAATATTGGCGTGCGTTTTTGCAATGGCGCTGCCGCGAGAGGCTGCGCACCGACCTGTGCAATCTCAGCGATAGGGAGCTGATGGATATCGGCACCACGCGCGGCGAGATCGACTACGTCGCCTCGAACCAGTGGCGCGACCCGCGCGGCATCCGATCCGTCGAATAGCGGCGGCGCGGACCTCAGGCCCGCGCCACCACCGGTGCGAACGTCACTTCGATCAGCGTGCCGGAACTGCCTGCGCTCTTGATGTTGAACTGGGCGCGGTTGGCTTCGACCAGCGCTTTCGTCAGCGACAGGCTCAGCGCGGAATTGTCCGCGGCATCGCCCGGCGGCGGCGTGCGGAACGGCTCCATCGCGGCCGCGACTTCCCGCTCGCTCAGGCCCTGGCCGGTGTCGCGGATGCGCAAGCACACCTCGCCGCGATCGTTCAATGCGGTCGAGACGATGACCTGGCCGCCGGCGCTGGCCAGCCGGATCGAGTTCGAGATCAGATTCATCGTGACCTGCCGCAGCGCGCGCGTGTCGGCCGTCACCTGCGGCAGCGCGTGCGCGAGCGAGGTGCGGATGATGATGCGCTCGCGGTTGGCCTGCGGCTGCATCACGGTGACGCAGGCTTCGACGAGGTCGTTGAGGTTGAGGTTGGCGAAGACGAGATCGAGCTTGCCGGTCTCGATCCGCGACAGCTCCAAGAGATCGTCGATGATGGTGATCACGCGCTCGCCGGAGGCGCGGATGTCCTTCATGTATTCGCCGTAACGTTCGTTGCCGAGCGCGCCGAAGCGTTCGGAGATCATCACCTCGGCAAAGCCGATGATGGCGTTGAGCGGCGTGCGGATCTCGTGGCTGATCCGCGCCAGCATGTCGGCCTTGGCGTTCGCAGCGCCGTCGACGAGCCGTCGCGCCTGCGTCAGCTCGCTCTCGCCCTTCTTCGCATGCGAGAGGTCGCGGAACACGGCAAAGAAGTTCGGGCCGTCGGGCCGCGTGCGGCCCATGATCATGGCGAGCGGAAGCACGCCGCCCTTCTTCTCGCGGCCGAGCACCTCGCGGCCGTGATCGAGCAGGCTCGCGATGTCCTCGTTCTTCACGCTGTCGAGATAGTCGACGACGACCTGCTGGCTCTCCGGCGCGAACAGCGTCAGCAAATTCTGCTGCATCAGCGTCTCGCCGTCATAGCCGAACAGCGCTTCCGCGCTGCGGTTGCAGGCGTGGACGTTGCCTTCGGCATCGAACATCACGATGCCCTCGGCGGTGGTGTCGAGGATCGCGGCGAGATCTTCGGCGTCGGCATCGCCGGCCTCCAATTCCGCCTCAGGCTCCGGCAGGTCGGGGATCACCACCATCGGCTCCGCCATCGCGGGTGCGACCACGACAGCCGTGACTTGCGGCAGCGCGCAGATCAGCGCATGCGCGCTCGCGCCGTCCCAGTCGATCGTGTGCAGATGCGCTTCGGTGGTCGCCAGCGGCTGCTCGCCATTGGCGACCGCGGCGCTGATCGTCACCGGCGTGCCGCCTTGCGAGGTGCTGCTGGCGGCGGAGACGCCGGGCTCGACATAGAGCGCATCCAGCCCGCCGGCATCCTCCAGCGCACTGATGCTGGCATAGCCCATGCGGGCGAGGAAGGCGGGGTTGGCGTAGAGCAGGCGATCGAGCCGGTAGATCAGCATGCCCGTCGGCACCAGGTCGAGCAGCGCGCGGTCGCGCATGCTGTGGCCGTGCGCGGGCGGCGCGGGCTCGATCAGCCATTCGGCCGCGGCCGGCGGCGCCCCGGGCTCCGATATCGGAGGCTGCTCCGGCATCAACGGCTCGGACGTGATCTCTTCCGCCGGCGGCGCGCTTGCAGCGGATGCGATCGTCTCGCGCTCGCGTTCGAGCCGCTCGGACAATTGTCGCGCGAGCTCGTTGAACGCGCTGTTCTCGACCGGCGTCAGCGTCGGCGATCTCTGATCATTGGATGATCTCTGATCACCCTGTGATCTGAGGTCGCCGGGTGCGCGGAACGGCACGACATTGGGAGGCGTTTCCACGGGCGTTTCCAAATCGGTTGGGTGTGAATTCGCTTCGATGAAGATTGCGGGCGGTTCGGGTTCAGTGACAGTCGGCGGTTCGGGCTCAGGCGCGGGCGGCTCGACCGGCGGAGCCTCGATCGAAGGCGCCGCCTCCGGTTCGGGATCAGGCTCGACCACATCGGCCGACAGGCGCTGCGCGGCGCGCGGCTCGGAGAACAGCTCGTATCGCCGCAGCGCATCGAGCCGGTTGAGCCCGTCGAGATCGCGGCAGACGCCAAAACCCTTGAAGCCCGCGAAATTGCGCGCGTGGTCGTAGACGGGAAGCCCGGCGAGCTCGACCGGCAGGTGCTCGCCGCCATCGGCCGGCCAGTTCACGGTGATGCCGGCCCAGGTGTCGTGGCTCGCCAGCGCCTGCGCGACGCGGCCGTCCGGATCGAGTGCGAACTCGTCGGCGATCTCGCGCCACGGCCGGCCGAAGCCGGCCGCGGTGTGCGCGCCCATCAGGCGGATGAATTCGGCCGAGGCCAGCACAAACCGCCCCTCCGCATCCATCTGCCACAGGAAACGCAGCGGATGCTGGCGCGGTGTGTCCGCTAGCGCATGCGGCGGCTCGACCATGGCGGCCGTGATCGGCGCGGCTTGCGGCGGCACGATGGCTGCGGGCGGGTTTTCAACCGGTGTTTCCGGCGCGGCTGCCGCGATCGTGTCCGCGACAGGCGCCTCGGCTGCCTCTCTCACGGCGTCCTGGATCGGGACGATCGCTGTCGGCAAATCGTCCGTCGCCGAATTCTCCGTCGGCGCGTCTGGCGCGGGCGGCTCCGGCGTGATCGTCGCGGCCGTCTCAGGCGTCTCGTCCAAATCGGCAAAGGCATCGAACAGGTCGATCCCCGCGGCAGGCTCGTCCGCCGGCGGTGTTTTCGCGGTTTGCGGCGCGGGCTCGACCGGCGCTTGCGGGGCAGGGGCCGTCACCGCTTCAGACATCATAGCGGGCGCAGGATCCGGCGTGCTCTCAGCCGCCGGCGCGGCTTGCGCCACCGCCGGCTCGATCAGCGCGACGAGACCGACATCGGCCCCGGCGCCGACCCGTTGCAGCACCATCTTGCCGATGCCGATCGGCATCTCGACACGGCCTTGCGCCAGCGCATCGCTGCGCGCCTGTTCGAGGCCGGCCTCGCCGAGATCGCGAAAGCCGAGCAGGGCGCGCGCGGCTTCGCTGGCGCCGGCGAACATGCCATCGGGCGCGAACGCCGCCATCGGGACATCAGCGCCGTCGACGAGACGATGCAGCCGCTCGACCAGCGACATGGTGCGCGCGCCCGCATCCATCGCGGTGACGAGCACGGCAGAGCTGCCGTCGGCAAAATCGAGCCGCGCGCAGGCGCAGGTCATCAGCGTGCCGAGCCGGGCGCCGAAGCCGCGCAGCCGCTCCAGCCTGACAGCGCCGTTCGCCGGCAGCTTGCGGGCGAGGCGGGTGACCTGGCGGCGATGGGTATCGGCCGGACCAAAACTCTTTCCGGCGAGCGCCGCCGCATTGGCCGCGCCAAAGAACCTGGCGCCGACCGCATTGGCCCACAGCAGGCGGCTGCCGTCGGGCGACCAGAGCCAGGCCGGCAGCGGAGAGGTCGCATGCACGGACAACCGCGGATCGCCGACGCCTCGCAACTGGAAATCCGAATTCGTCATCCGACCGGCTTTAAGTCTCTCTCACGCGTCACTTGGGGGGCTGCCGGGAAGGGCAGCCTTAAGAAAGGGTTACTATCGCCCGCGGTCACGGGCAGGTCCACGGTGCAGGTCTACAGAGGAAGCCCTAAAGCCGCGATAACCTTAATCCGGCCGACCCCGCAAGGAGCAGCAGGCGCGCATCCGCAGGATTCAGTGGCCTCGGGCAGGCCAGCGAGATGAGCGAGGTCCGGCGCGGCGCCACAGGTGCCCATCCTCCCCTGGAGGGGTCCGAGACGAGCGTAGCTCGCTCGTGGATCGGTTCGCATGAAATGCGAACCGAGGTGGGGTGACAGTCTCTCCCCGGAAGCGCTGCCCGTGTGGAGAGATCACCCCACCCCGCTCGCGCTCCGCGCGATCGACCCTCCCCCTCCAGGGGAGGGTAAGAAGCCACCGCATCCCAGCCCCAAATACCTCAACCCCCGGTTCCCCACCCTGGGAACCTCATCCTCTCCGAGATTAAATTTTGCGCAGCACCCCCGGATCACATTGCGGTGCACAATGTTGACATGTTAGGCAGCGATACTACTGGGCGCTGGACGAGCCATCTCGTTTGTTCTGCGTTTTCCAGTCTTTCGTACCCGCCAAGCGTCAAGAAGAAATGGCCCCGGTTGGGTCGGCGGGCGCGCCAGAAGGCTCACTCCATTTTTGTTTATCGCGAGGGACCAACCATGACAGGTGCGACTGATCCGTTTTCTGCCTCGATCATTCCGTTCGAGGTTCCCGAGCAGGTGCGTGCGTTCGCCGAAAAGGGCGTTTCGCAGGCCCGCGAGAACTACGCCAAGTTCAAGGACGCGGCCGAGACCCACAACGGCACCATCGAGGCCGTGTTCGCATCCGCCCAGAAGGGCGCGAACGAGTACACCGCCAAGCTGATGGAATTCGCCAAGGCCAACTCCACCGCCCATCTGGACTTCACCCAGGAGCTGCTCGGCGTGAAGTCGCCGACCGACGCCTTCCAGCTCTGGAGCGGCCACGCCAAGACCCAGCTCGAGACCTTCCAGGCCCAGGCCAAGGAGCTGCTCGAGATCGCCCAGCGCGCCGCCAGTGCGACCGCCGAGCCGATCAAGGCCTCCGCCTCGAAGTTCTACCCGGCCGCCTGATCAAAAAGGCGGATCGATCGAGTTTGCGAAACCCGGGCCGCGAGGCCCGGGTTTTTCTTCACCTCGCCCGCCTTGTCCGCCGAAGCCTTGGCGAAGGCGGATGCGGGAGAGGTCGGATCGCATCGAAGATGCGAGCCGGGTGAGGGTTCTCTCCCCACGGGGAATTTTCCCCCAATTAACCCGATTTCATCGCGCGAGAGGTGATTTCCGCTGGTTTTTCGTGCGTTTGCGGCCTTGCCAAAAAGGCCCGTTGCACCTAGTTTCCGCCCCGTCCAGCCCCCCTCGGCAGTCGGCCTTTTCAGGCAGCCCCAAGGCGGCTCGCAAGGATGCAGTTGTAGCTCAGTTGGTTAGAGCGCCTGTCTGTGGAACAGGAGGTCGGTGGTTCGAGCCCACCCAACTGTACCAGTGTTTGGCACGGGCCATCCACAATGCTGGTCAAGGCCAACTTTGTGCACCGTCACCTTAGACTCCAATTTTGCCGTCAGAAATTGCTATTTGCTAACGCGCGAACAGAGCTGCAATTGCCTTGTTAAGCGCTGCAAGCGCATCGATGACACCGTCCATGACGAAGTCCAGAGCGCGGCCATATCCCTGGTTGACGTTCGCAGTGTCGAAGCCAAGCTTTTGGAGTGTCCTTAAGCATTGTTCGACCTCGTGTGCGTCCGCAATCCGGAGATCGTTGTTCAAAAATAGGGGAGCCATGGCGGCATTCTTGTCGCCCCAGCCCTCGGGCTCCACGCTATTCTTGAACGCATCAGCTAACTCTTCGTTGGCATTTAAGCGTGTCACAATGTTCAGAAGAGCTTGCAAGAGTTTCAAGCTTCCTAGTTGTTTGACGTCTTCTCGACGGCAGCCAGCGCTCTCCAAGAGAAATTTGAGAAATCCATCGGGTATTTTCTGCCAGACTTCGTGCAGACTCTTGCATCGCGACAGAAACGCCTGCTGGCTCATATCTAGTGGTGCAACCTGAGCCAAGCGCGAGAGCTGCGGATAAGCGCTCCAACCGTTAGCGTTAATCTCCGCACGTGAGAACCCAACTATGCCGGATGCCGTTTTCTGTATTCCCAATGCGTCAGCGAGCGACGAAAGATTGTCGCCGAGATCGAGTAGCTGATCTACGAGGCGGCCTACCTTTGATGCAATGTGCTCTTCGCGTGGATCGAAATGAGCGACCTCCGCCACCGACACTGCAAAAGAATGAGCATGAAGAATTTCACGGTCAGGTTTTGCCTTGTAGAGTTCTCGAATCGGAACTTGAATTAGATTTCGTCCGACTCGCTCGCAATCCGTAAAGCTCCATTGCCCTCTATAGGAGGGGCTACACAACCAGCGCCCGTGACTGTTCACTGGCATGGTCTCATAAAAGCTGCTCTGTTCGTACCGCTCTAAAAATCTATCGTTGAGAAATACCGGCGTCATGCCAACAAGTGCATTGGCACGATCGTGCGTCATTGGATCAGATATATCAGGCCAATTGATGCCGTTGGCGCTCTGCTCCGGACAAAGTTCAGGCGGAATAGCCTTTACAGTTGCCCAGACCTGGATGAGAAGACCACCTTCAAGTTCACGTATGTCGAGGTCGTACCAGCCGTTGTTTGGATGAATTCGGACATGCGCTTCTCCGTTCATGGTGGCGCGAAGCTGAGGTTCGTCAGGCAAAAGAGCTTCATAGAAGAAAACGCGAACTCCGTGGGCGCCGCGCATCCAAAGATACTTGCGCAAGTATTCGTTGGACATTTTCCAACTGATATTGCGTGAAGCCGTCCAGTAGAATTCATTCGAAATCTCTCCCTCCGCGACTCCGAACTCGGGCAGAGACAGGTCATCATAGATCATTCGCTGACTGTCGTTCCCAACGCAGCGGGGCGAAAGCCCGAGCGCCATCCAAACTTTCTCGGCGAGATTGTATGTGTAGAACGAGCGATTGCCCCATGACGCGACAATGTAGTCATGCCCAGAAATAGACGGTGAAAATGCTCTCGCGCCTCCTTTGTCGTCAACGGCAGGCGTAGACGAGGCGACCACGCCATTCGCCGACTCGCGGAGCAGCGGTGTTACGATAGGCCCATCATCGGGCACGGCCGCCATGATCATTTGTACGTACTCGCGCTTTGGTCCGCGCAGATCGAAGTCGTATCGAGATGTTACTTCTACGGCTTGATGAGGAGCGCTGCCGACGGGCTCGAGAAGTGCTCGAAGTCGATTGGGCAGTTGGGATGCCGGAATAGGAAAGTCTGCGAGATAGTCAAAGGCCATCGAAGGTGCTTCCCTGGTCGGCACTTCAGGTTCAACTTTTCGTAGTATGGTCTGCGCCTTTTCGAACGCCTCGTACCGTACGTGGATCGAGCTCGCATACGTCTTTGCAGCGAGGTATTCACTCGCAAGAAACATTTGCTGCGCCAATGTGAGTGCATGAGCAATCCGATCAGACATTTGAAGTGGTGTCCATTGCTCGTCGCGAATAGCGCGTAGAAGTGGCTCATCCTCGCCAGAACCCGCTCGGACTAATAGCGTTGCCAGCGCTACTTGACCCGGATCGTTGTTCATCCGGGTCATCTTGCTCATACCCCAAAGCCAATACAACACGATCGCTGTTAGGCTCAGGACAACTGCATAAAACATCTTGTCTATGTCCGAGGAAGATCAGCCAGCTTTGAGCCCATGCCAAGTCCGAGTTCGCCTCAGAAGATAGCGCCAACTACGACCGTGATAATTGCCGCGCAAACAGCGCCAGCGAATACCGATCCCAACATCGCCATACCGGGCGTTGCCCGGTAGTCAGCGCGAGAGCCATACTTGGCTACATTCGCGCTATTCATCGCACCCCGCGCAAATTGCGACAATATGGTGCAGGCAATCAAGGCTATGACAAAGACAGTCCAAGACCAATTCATTGGTCCCTCCGGTAAATGGCAGCAGCAAGTACATTTGCGAATTTCGAGTATTACTGGCCTTCATAAACCCATGCCAGGTTCCCAGCCGCCATGTGTCTCTATCCGCGAATGCCCCGGCTAGGGTGACGGTGGACGAAACTCTAGTCCCCACAGCAAGCACGAAGGCTCACGCCCTCTTCAGCGCGATTCAATCCCGTCTCACCACGTGTCACGAGATAATGGCCTTGACTAGCGCAGTGTCCGCGTACTCGATTAACTCAATGATCTTGCCATCCTGAAACCTAAAGAGGTCCAGGACTTCGGTGCTGAAAACCTTCCCGCTTGGATGGTATCGGACGACGAGGCGGCATCGTACTACAGCATGATTTCCCTCAACCACTTCGCTCAGGATCTCGCGCTTTTCGAAGGCGAAATGTTTGATGAACTGACCGAAAGCCTCGAGCAGTGGCTGCTGTCCCTGCACACTTCCTGTCAGGTGCAGCGCGCTGTTGTCGCCGATCAGGTTGAACGAGCCCTCCGGATGAAACGTTGCCACCAGACCCTTCACGTCACCGGCACCGCGCGCGGCGTAAGCGCGCTTGATGACGTCGAGCATGTCCTCGCGATGTCCCATGTCCGCCTCCGCTGATGTGTGTTATCGCAGGATAGCGACTTTTGCGTGCAGAGGCAAAATCAAAGCGGGGGCTCGGCGCGCCACCGCCATCACCACCACTGGGTAAATTCGGCGACTATGCATGAAGCCCACGATGCCAGGTGAGGCAGGAGCTACTGGCAACTATTCACGCTGTCGATGCCTTCTCGTTCCAGGCGCGAAATGCCTTGCTGAAGCTCCCTGGCGTAGTAGGGATCGTTGTGTTGGGCCGCTTTGCGATACCAGCACAGAGCCATCACCTTGTCCGCCCCAACACTTTCGCCCCGCTCGTAGATGCGGCCGAGCCACACTTGAGGCACAAGCTCGCCAAGACCGGCGGCCTTCCTGTACCAAGAGATGGCCTCAATAACGTTCTGATTGACGCCCCGTCCCTGTTGGTAAGCGAAGCCGAGAGACGTTTGCGCCAGAGAGTCGCCCATATCTGCAGCCTTCCGCCACCACTTAACAGCTTGAGCCTGATCCGCCGGCAGACCGGGGGCGCCGCGTTCGTAATAATTTCCGATCCAATAGTAACTGTACGCGTAGCCGTGCTCTCCAGCCTTTTCCATCAGCGAGAGGCCTTGAGCGATGTCTTGGGGAAGCCCGTTATGCCCGCTGACAAACTTCGTGCCGAGCCGATACTCCGCCTGTGCGTCACTCTGGGCGGCCGCCTTGCGAAACCATTCTACAGCCTGCCGACCATCCTGGGGCACGGCGTAGCCGTTGTCATACAGGATACCAACGAACCTTTGCGCCTCAGCGTTTCCCTCTTGCGCTAACGGCAGCCAGAGGCTCAGGGCCTTGGCGTAATCCTTGGCTTCATACGCGCTTCTTGCATCCCCCAACGGTTCAGCGGAGGAACGACCGAAGAAAATCAGCACGCAAATTACAGTGACGATTGCTTGCTTAGCCAAACTCATTGATCACCGCGCGGCCCAGGCTTGTTGGTGCTGTTGTGGCTCAAAGCTAGCTCACATGGGACTCATTGGAAACTCGCTACCTCATTCCCGCCACCAGCATCACCACCACCGGCAACGTCAGCGCCCCAGCAGCACCGCCACCGGGAATTACGGCGACAGTGCACCAAACTCCCGACGCGGGGCGACCCCTATCCGCAACGCTGCCCAAAGCCGATTTTGTGCCCCGTCACCGTAGCTCCTCGGTTCGCAATGCGATATCGGTAGCGAGCCCAGCACGTTCATGGACAAGCAAGCCAGGCGGAAAAGATCGTGAGTTTCTTCGAGCGTCTCAAGACAGCAGCATCCGTTGAGTGGCGGGCCTACACCGAGCATCCCTTCACGAACGGATTGGCGGACGGCTCGCTCCCCGAAGCAGCGTTTCGTCATTACCTCGTTCAGGACTATTTGTTCCTGATCGAGTTTGCGCGCGCCTACGCGCTCGCGGTCTACAAGTCGCCCAGACTTGCCGACATGCGGGAAGCCGCGGCCGGCCTGTCGGCCATCCTCGACGTCGAGATGAACCTGCATGTGAAGCTCTGTGCCGATTGGGGTCTATCGCCGACCGACCTCGAACAGGCTCCGCCGGCGGCCGAGATGCTGGCCTATACACGCTACGTGCTCGACGCGGGAATGCGCGGCGATCTGCTGGCACTCAAGGTGGCGCTTGCGCCTTGCGTGATCGGGTACGCGGAGATCGCAACGCGGCTTGCCGCGCTGCCCGATGCAGGCGCTGCGACGAACGCCTATCGCGTCTGGATCGCCGAGTACGCCGGCGCGCCATACCAGGAGGTCGCTGCCAAAGCGCGGGCGCACCTGGATCATCTCGCCGATCTCTACGCCACGCCGGCCCGCGAGGCCGAGCTGATTGCGATCTTCAAGGAAGCCACCCGGCTCGAGGCGGACTTCTGGGAGATGGGCTGGCGCGTGGGCCAGCGTGTCGAATAGCGGTTTCGTCCATCGCCAGGCGCCCGCTACCTCATCCCCGCCACCACCATCGCCACCGTCGGCAACGTCACCGTAACCCCGCCAGGTCGTCGTGATGCGGGTTCTGCCGGCACTTTGATGCCGGGGATGTGAGCAATCGTGAAGGGGTGGCGGACTGGTGCGGCAAGGGCCGAAGCCCACGTCAACGTCGACACCTCGCCTCAACAGGAGCAATTGCGATGCGTGCGATCTTGGCCTTGGGCATCCTTGTCGCCCTGACTGCCTCCGCCAGTGCCGGGACGGCACATCATAGGCGACATGCCGCGCCGGCCACACAAACCTTCGCACCCCAACTCACGCCGCGTGCGGCTGAGAGCTTTGGCTATGTGCCCTACTCGGCCCCGTGCTCGGGTGGATCCCCATACTCGGGCGGATACACCGATATCTACCAAGCCATGCACTGGGGCGGCTAACCTCTCGGGCGCATGACGGCAGGGGCTCAGCGCGCCACCAGCAGTACCACCACCGGCAACGTCAGCGCCCCCAGCAGCGTCCCCAGCGCCACCGCGCCCGACACCGGGTTCACCAGCCGCTGATACTGCACCGCGAAGATGTAGGCGTTGGCGCCGGTCGGCATCGCCGCGAACAGCACGACGACGCCGGTCACGATCGGCGGCAGGTTCAACAGTTTTGCGAGCGCGAACGCGATCGCCGGCATCGCCAGCAGCTTGAGCGCGCTCATCACCACGACGCTCAGCATCTCGCCCTTCACCTCGAACCGGAACAGCGTGATGCCGAGCGCGATCAGCGCGGCCGGCGATCCCGCCTGCGCGAGCAGCTCGATCGTCTTGTCGACGACGGGGTTGAGGCCGAGGCCGGTAAACCGCCAGACCACGCCGAAACCGATGCCCAGCATCAGCGGGTTGCGCGCGAGATCCGCGAGCACCGGGCGGATCACCGCCAGCGGCGAGCCGGTGCGCTTCCGGCTGACGAGCTCCATCTGCAGGATGCCGCAGAGCCAGAGCAGCGGCGTGTTCACCGACAGGATCAGCGACATCGGGCCGGCGCCCTCGTTGCCGAGCGCCGAGAGCACCAAGGGAATGCCGAGCATCACGATGTTGCCGTAGACCGAGCCGATCGCGAACACGACGCCGTCCTCGTGGTCCTCGCGCCGTTCGCGCAAGGCCGCCGAGATCGCCAGCGCCGCGATCCAGGTCAGCGCCAGCGCGCCGTAATAGGCGCCCCACATCCGCCACGGGCTGACATCGGGGAATTCCGAGACGACGATGGTGCGAAACAACAGCGCGGGGATCGCGATGCTGAAGGCGAATTCGGAGATGCCCTTGTGCGCGCCCTCGGAGACGAAGCGAAACAGCACCGACGCATAGCCGGCCGCGATCAGCGCAAACACCGGTGCGACGATCAACACGGTGGCCATGCGGTCCTCCCCCTCACGGGGAGATCAGGCCCACCACCCCACGCAGCTCTCGATCCTGCCATCATGCCGGTGTTTTGCCCGACGTGTCAAAGGAAATTCGCAAAATCCGCAAAGCACGCGGATTTCGTGAGGCGGCCGAGAACCCCGGCTACTGTGCATGGGGTTGTTTTCGAGGTTTGGCCGGGCAGGGTGCCCACCCACAACTGTCATCCCCCGCGAAGGCGGGGGATCCAGTACGCCGAGGCTTCTCGGGGAACGTTGGCGTCTCTGGAATACTGGGTCACCCGCTCAAGGCGGGTGACGACAGCGGAGAGGAAGGCACTGCCTCCCTGTTGCCGGGAGCGCACAGCCGCCCGTATTCGCCGCAGCCCTCGTTGCCAACCAACGCCCGTTCACCCACACTCCCGCCCTGACTCGACACTTGCTCGACATTTGGGGGGATCGATGCCGGCGTTTCGCTTGAAGACATCCTTGGCTCTCGCGGGCCTCTCGCTGGCGCTCGCCGTTCTGGTCCAGCCGGGCACGGGCTTCGCCTACACGCAGGAGCAGCAGCAGGCCTGCACGCCGGATGCGATGAACCTGTGCGGCGAGTTCGTGCCGAACGTCGACGCCATCACCGCCTGCATGATCCGGAAGAAGTCGCAGCTGTCGCCGCAGTGCCGGGCGTTCTTCCGCCAGGGGCCGGAGCCGGGCGAGGTCCGCGCCGGCGCGCCCACCAACATCAAGCCCGTCGTGGCGAAGAAGACCAAGCCGAAGAAGAAGAAAAAGACCGACGACGGCTAGGCGCCCGCGCCCCTCTCACGACACCCCGCGCGTCAAAACGCCTCAAGGCGCATCAGCTTCACGACAGCCCCCGGACTCGTTTTGTTCGCGCCGCCCGCGCGCATGCCTGCAGCGATTGCGAGCCCGCGCGATGGCAAAGGTCGCGTGAGGATTTGCGCGGCGAGGTTGTATGGCGCTCTTCCCCTTGATTAGGCCCGGAAAACACACGATCGGCCGTGCGAACAGCGATTCATGACGGTTCGTGTCTGTCGTCGCTCGCGGCAGTGTGACTCAAAGCCAACACGTCTTGTTATTTCGTGACTCCGACGCAACTACCGATAAATTTTTCTTTCACGAATCAGCGCGGTGATTCATTTTCGCGACCTGGGGTCAATCTGGAGGCCAGAGGTATGAACGTTATTGTTTTTGCATCGCGTAAAGGCGGCTCGGGCAAGAGTACCCTGGCTGCACATCTCGCTGCGCAGATCAAGGCGAGCAAGCAGGTGATGCTTGTGGACGCGGATCCGCAAGGCTCGCTCACGCTGTGGCACAAGCTGCGTGGCACCAACGAGCCGCCGATCAAGCCGGCGGTGAACTCGGTCAGCGGCATCGTCTCCGCTGCCAAGCGCGACGGTTACGAATGGGTGTTGATCGACACGCCGCCGAATCTCTCGGCCGTGGTCGACGACGCGATCAAGAACGCGACGATGGTGGTCATCCCGGCACGGCCCGGCGTGTTCGACGTCAACGCGGTGCAGGAAACCATCCAGATGTGCCGCGCGGCGCGCAAGCCCTACGCGGTCGTGCTCAACGGTGCTCCGGCGCGTCGCGACGAGTCCGAAAGCCCGATCGTCACCATCGCCCGCGAGGCGCTGGCCAAATTCCGCGCTCCGGTGTGGGGCGGTCAGATCACCAATCGTTCCGATTTGTTGATGGCACTCAGCCACGGCGAAGGCGCGCGTGAGTATCAGGCCGAGAGCCGTGCTGCTCAGGAAATTGCAAGGCTGTGGGCGGCGATCGAGCGTTCAGTGAAAGCCATTCGCGGCACGGCGTCGGCGTCCGGCGCAATGCACAAGCAGGCGGCATAATTTCATCAATCATTCCCCGGACGACAAACGCGCGGAGTGCTCCCGCGCGTTTTGCGTTTTTGGGAGTAAGGATGAAGGTTAGGCCACCATCAGCATGTAAAACACGATGACCGGCGACAGCGTCAGGATCACCGACCAGATGCCGACGGCCCAGATGATGTCTTCGGTGGAAAAGCCCTGCTGTCCGGCGTCGTAATGCGACGCCGCATCATTCTGATTGTTCAAGATCGCCCCCGCGATTTCTTCGCTTATGGGGGCAACGATAGGCTGGATGTTTTAAGATTCCGGCTTGCGGGCCCGCTCGCATTTAAACGCAATCGCGATCCACGGGTTAACCATGCAAGCCGGCTTCGTCAGCCGGCAAGCCAGACCCGAAACAGCAGCACCGGCATCAGGCCGAGCATCACCGCCCAGAAACCGAACGACGATACCACCAGGATTCCCTGCAAAAGATCGGCAGGCGCGAAGTCTTCCGCCGCAGTCGGGCGAACGCGTTGTCCCATGGTCATTCCCCCCTTTTGATGGACGTGGAGGCGAGACGATAGGCGCGATTACGTAAACGAGGCGTGGATGCGCCATGCGGCAGGTGCGAACCAAGTTCGCGCCCGGTTAACCAAGCGATGCTCTCTCACGCGCTCTCGCCGTCCTCACGGAGAGAGCGCGTGGTGAGGGGCTACCACCACCCACTATGCCTGCGCCTGATCTCGTCGACGCGGTCCCAAGCCGATGTCGCGATGTCCTCGCTCAGCCCGATATCGCGGCGCAACCAGGCGGACATCGGATGCGTCACGACCCGTCGATGCTCAGGTCTGGATGAAAGGTGCTGCCATATGGCTGTCGGGGCGTGGTGCCACCAACGGTTCTTCAAAGACCGATTTTTCCGACCTCCGCTCGATCTCGCGATCGATCGTGGCGGCGAGCTCGCTGCTCACCTCCACCATCGGCAGCCGCACCTCGGGGCTGTCGATCAGGCCTGTCCGCCACAGCCAGTACTTCGCCGGCGCCGGGCTCGGCTCGGTGAAGAGCAGCCGCGTCAGGTCCGACACCTCCTGCCAGCGCGACAGCGCCGCATCCTTGTTGCCGCGCTTCAGCTCGGCATGGACGGCAGCGAAGGTTGCCGTCTCGAGATGGGCCGACAGCAGAATGCCGCCGTCGGCGCCGTCGCCGAGCGCCTCGAAATAGTTCGCATCCTCGCCGGTCAGCACGCGAAAGCCCTTCGGCCTGTCGCGCAGCAGCGCGATCGATTGCTCACGGCTCGCGCCGCAATCCTTCAGCCCGATGATGTTGGGATGTTCGGCGAGCCGCAGCAGGGTCTGGTTGGTGATGCCGACGGCGCAGCGATAGGGAATGTTGTAGAGCGCGAGCGGCCAGGCGGCGTGATCGGCCAGCGTCTCGAAATGCGCGAGGATGCCGCGCTGCGACGGCCGCACATAATAGGGGCTCGCGATCAGATAGAAGTCGATCGGCCAGTCCGCGGTCTCATCGAGCCGCTCCTTCATCCGCGAGGTGTCCGCGCCCGACAGGCCAAGACCGATCGGCAACGTCCGTCGGCCGGCCGCCATCTCGTCGCGGACGATGGCGACGAGGCGTTCGAGCTCGGCCTCGCGCAGCGTCATGCCTTCGCCCGAGGTCGCGCCCAGGATGAAGCCGTCGATGGCTTGGGTGCAGTAGTGCCGCGTCAGCCGTCGCAGCGACGTCTCGTCGAGACGACTGTTCCGAAACGGCGTCACCAGCGGCAGCCAGAGCCCGTGCATATGAGTTCGCACATCAGTCATGTTCATTCTCCTTCTCGGGAAAAACCTGAGACGGAGGGCACATGAAAAAACCCCGTCCAGGCGGCGGGGTTTTCGGGATTTGCTTGCGATGACGAAGCGGTGATTAGCGCGCGCAAAAATCCGAGGTCCCCGGGTGGGGGCCTTTTTTCGAGACGATTGCGCACGACTTCGTGATCATTTGGAAATGATGCGGGGGATACCCAAAACTGTCAATACACGCGGAAGGCGAAACCCGGATCGGGCAGAAAAAAAGCCGGACCCGAAGGCCCGGCTTAGGTATTGGCCACGTGAGGCCGACACAATCACCTTCCAAGAGGGATTACTGAACTCCCGCGCCACTGGAGGAGGGGGACAAATGCGCAACGCGAAGGCTCAGCGTGCAAGCAGTATGGGCTTGACGAGCGGCATGCAGCAACAGCCGAGGCCGCATGTCAGTCATGCGGAAATCAGGACGGCCAGCGCTGCGCCTTGCTCACCACGAAGTCGCGGAACACCTGCACGCGCGCGACCGTCTTCAGCTCTTCCGGATAGACGAAATACGTATCGAGCTGGATCGAATCAGACTCGCCGAACAGTTGTACGAGGCGGCTCTGTTCTTCGATCAGGTAGTCCGGCAGCGCCGCGATACCGAGGCCCTGCTGACAGGCGCGCACGAGGCCAAGGATGTTGTTGACCTTGAAATAGGCTTCGCGCGGACCCGAGCCGTTGCGGCCGGCTTCGATAAGCCAGTTGCGGTTCTGCAGATGCGGCGCGAAGTTGCCGTCGGACAGCGTGATGATGCGGTGGGAGTCGAGTTCCTCCAGCGTCCGCGGCGTGCCGAAGCGCTTGATGTAATCCGGCGAGCAATAGGCGTGGAAGCCCATCGCGAAGAGCTTGCGCTGGATGAGATCCGGCTGCGTCGGCTTGCGCGTGCGGATCGCGACGTCGGCTTCGCGCATCGACAGGTCCAGCTCCTCGTCGGTGACGATCAGCGAGATCCGGATCTCCGGATAGAGCGCGGTGAATTCGCCGAGCCGCGGGATCAGCCAGTTGATGCCGACGCCGGGCGTGGTGGTGATCTTGAGATCGCCGCTCGGCCGCTCGCGGCTGTCGGTCAGTTTCGCGCGCGCCGCCTGCAGCTGCATGAACACGTCATGCGCGGTGCGGAACAGCAGGTCGCCCTGCTCGGTGAGGATCAGGCCGCGGGCGTGGCGGTGGAACAGCGAGACCGAGAGCTCCTGCTCCAGTGCCGAGACCTGGCGTGACACCGCCGATTGCGACAGACCGAGCTGCTCTCCCGCATGCGTGAAGCTGCCCGCTTCCGCCGCCGCGTGAAACACCTTCAGCTTGTCCCAATCCATATCCGTAAATCCGTCGCGTGTTCGAGGCATGATCGTTATTCCGCTGCCGCGCGCTCGCTGGCGCGCAGGGCCAAGAAACGTTCGGCCTCGAGGGCTGCCATGCAGCCGAGGCCGGCGGCCGTGACGGCCTGGCGGTAGGTTTCGTCAGCGACGTCGCCGGCGGCGAACAGGCCAGGCACGGAGGTCGCGGTCGAGTTCGGGGCCACCTCGACATAGCCCGACGGTTTGAGCTTGATCTGGTCTTTCACGAGCTCGGTTGCCGGTGCGTGGCCGATGGCGATGAAAATGCCGTCGGTCTTCACGTCCGAAAGAGCACCGGTCTTGACGTTCTTCAGGCGCACATGGGTGACCTTGTTCGGGTTCTCGGTGCCGCAGATCTCATCGACGGCGGAGTTCCAGATCACCTTGATCTTCGGGTGCTTGAACAGGCGTTCCTGCAGGATGCGCTCGGCGCGGAAGTGATCGCGGCGATGCACGATGGTGACCTGCGAGGCATGGTTGGTCAGGTAAAGCGCCTCCTCGACCGCGGTATTGCCGCCGCCGACCACCACGACCTCCTTGTTGCGGTAGAAGAAGCCGTCGCAGGTGGCGCAGGCCGACACGCCGCCACCCTGGAATTTCACCTCGGATGGCAGCCCGAGCCAGCGCGCTTGCGCGCCGGTCGCAAGGATCACGGTCTCGGCGAGATAGACGTCGCCGGAGTCGCAGGTAAGGCGGAACGGCCGCTGACCGGTCTCCAGCTTGGTCACCAGGTCGGTGACGATCCGGGTGCCGACATGGACCGCCTGCTTCTCCATCTGTTCCATCAGCCAGGGGCCCTGGATCACATCGGCGAAGCCGGGATAGTTCTCGACATCCGTGGTGATGGTGAGCTGGCCGCCGGCCTGCATGCCCTGGATCAGGATCGGCTCGAGCATCGCGCGCGCGGCGTAGATCGCCGCGGTGTAGCCGGCGGGGCCGGAGCCAATGATGACGACCTTTGCATGAACAGGAGCGGACATATTTGCGGACGCCTTTCACGGGGGATTTGCAGCGCGGGCGCGGAACGTGCCGGGAGGCCTCGCGGAGGCGCTGAAATATCAGAGCTAAAATAAGCCTTCTGATGAGCTATGCAAGAATTGCATTCCCAATCGGCGGATTTTTCCAACAAGGAACAAAAGTCAGGTGGGGTGAACGCGCAATAAAATTGCGCAAACCTGCGTGACTGGCTATGAGGATTGCATCAGATCCACCCGATACCGCCATAAAGGCCAGGAGTTCCAATCACGTGTCGCGGAACCTAGACGAGATCGACCTCAAAATTCTCGCCGAGATCCAGGCCGACGGCCGAATCACCAATGTCGAGCTCGCCAAGCGGGTCGGTATTTCGCCCCCGCCCTGCCTGCGCCGGGTCCGGGCACTGGAGGAGGAGGGCTACATCCATGGCTACCGCGGGCTGCTGGATGCGCGAAAGCTCGGCTTCGACGTCACGGTGTTCGCCGCCGTGCACCTCTCCAGCCAGGCGGAAGCCGATTTGCGGGCCTTCGAGGAATTCGTCCGCGCCGAGCCCTTGGTGCGGGAGTGCTGGATGCTGTCGGGCGAGGTCGATTTCATCCTGAAATGCGTCGCCCCTGACATGGCGACCTTCCAGGATTTCGTCACCCACCTGACCGCCGCGCCCCATGTCCGCAACGTGCGCACGTCACTGGTGCTGCACAATTCGAAGTATGAGGCAGCTGTGCCGCTCGACGTGAAGGGCCGGCGGTAGAAGCGGGCAGTCACCGCCGCATCGCATCCACGCTGAGCGGGCCCCCGCCGGCGGCGGCGAGGAAGAGGCAGGCAAAGCACAGGATGATCGCCAGCGCACCGTCGTTGACGACGGGAAAGAAGCTGTGCGGCAGGTGCTCGATGAAATAGGCGAAGGCCATCTCACCCGAAAGGATGAAGGCGGCCAGCCGCGTGAAGAGCCCGATCATCAACAGGCCGCCGAGCACGAATTCGAACATGCCGGCAACCCCCCAGAGCGACAGCGGCGTGACGTCGGAAAACATCTCTACCGGCGGAAACTTGAACAGCTTGGCCACGCCGTAGTGAAAGAACAGCAGCCCGGTGATGAAGCGGAAGAGGCTGAGCAGATAAGGCTGGCTCCGAGCGGTGATGCGATCGATGTTCATCGTGTCCTCCCTTGCTCGGACGGCAGCCTAAAGCATGATGGAGGGCAGTGCGGTTCACAATCGCGGGCTGGACACCTCGCGAAACAGAAAAGCCGCGCAGATGGCGCGGCTTTTCAGGCAGATCCTGCGGAGTGGATTACCTCCACTCGACCTTGGTGATCTCATATGCCTTGGCGCCGCCGGGGGCGTTGACCTCGACGGTCGAGCCCTTCTTCTTGCCGATCAGCGCGCGCGCAAGCGGCGAGGTGATGGAGATGCGGCCCTTCTTGGCGTCGGCCTCGACCTCGCCGACGATCTGCCACACCGCCTTCTTCTCGGTGTCCTCGTCGACCAGCGTCACGGTGGCGCCGAACTTGATGGTGTCGCCGGAGAGCTTGGAAATATCGATGATGTCGGCGCGCGCGAGCTTGTCTTCGAGCTCGGCGATGCGGCCCTCATTATGGGACTGCTCTTCCTTGGCGGCATGGTATTCGGCGTTCTCGGACAGGTCGCCGTGCGAGCGCGCCTCGGCGATATGCTCGATGATGCGCGGACGGTCCTCGGACTGGCGCTTCTTCAATTCTTCCCCGAGTGCGGCAAAGCCGCTCGCAGTCATCGGAACCTTTTCCATCTCTTCTCTCGTCCTTCGGTCGCGCGCCCGCCAACAACAGAGGGCGCGCCAACCTTGATTCGTCAGTATGTCCGGGGGCTGAATACGCCGCCGCCGGAGCGTTATGTGGGTCTGGCGCCGGAACAGAACAACCACATGGCCGGGACAGTTCCTCCGGCCATTGTGGCTTCATTGCCAATCACTTAGCCGCAGCGAAGCTGCCGCTCGCGATCAGGTTTCCGAAAAGTAGCTCTGCAGGGTACGAACCTCAAGGTCTCCGCCAAGATAGGCGCGGATGCCCTGCGCGGCCGCCACGGCCCCGGAAAGAGTGGTGTAATACGGCACTTTATGCAAGAGGGCCGCGCGCCGCAGCGATCGGCTGTCGGCAAGCGCCTGCGGGCCTTCGGTGGTGTTGAAGACAAGCTGGACGTCGCCATTGGTGATGGCGTCGACGATATGCGGCCGGCCCTCCAGCACCTTGTTCACCTTCTCGGTCGGGATGCCTTCATCGGTCAGGAAGCGCGCCGTGCCGGAGGTCGCCAGCACCTTGAAGCCGAGCGAATGCAATTCGCGGACGGCCTCCGCAATGCGCGTCTTGTCGCTCTCGCGTACCGAGACGAACACCGTGCCCTTGCGCGGGACCCGCGTGCCGCCGCCGAGCTGGCTCTTGGCGAAGGCGACCGCGAAGGAGCGGTCGATGCCCATGACCTCGCCGGTCGATCGCATCTCCGGACCAAGCACCGTGTCGACGCCGGGGAAGCGGGCGAACGGAAACACCGATTCCTTCACGCCGACATGCTTGAAGTCGGCCTTCTTCAGCTTGAAGTCGGCGAGCTTCTCGCCGGCCATGATGCGCGCGGCGATCTTGGCGACCGGCGTGCCGATCACCTTGGCGACGAACGGCACCGTGCGCGAAGCACGCGGATTGACCTCGAGCACGTAGATCTCGCCATCCTTGATCGCGTATTGCACGTTCATCAGGCCGACGACGTCGAGGCCGAGCGCGAGCTCGCGGGTCTGCCGCTCCAGCTCCTCGATCATCTTGGCGTCGAGCGAGTGCGGCGGCAGCGAGCAGGCCGAGTCGCCGGAATGGATGCCGGCTTCCTCGATGTGCTCCATGATGCCGACGATGAACGTGTCCTTGCCGTCACAGAGGCAGTCGACGTCGATCTCGGTCGCGTCGGACAGATAGCGGTCGAACAGCAGCGGGTTCTTGCCGAGCACGGTGTTGATCTGCCCGGTCTTGTCGTTCGGGTAGCGCGCCTTGACGTCGGCCGGCACCAGCTCCGGCAGCGTGCCGAGCAGGTAATCGCTGAGCTGGTTCTCCTCGCGGATGATCTGCATCGCGCGGCCGCCTAGCACATAGGACGGACGCACCACCAGCGGCAGGCCGAGATCGGTCGCAACCAGGCGCGCCTGCTCGACCGAATAGGCAATGCCGTTCTTCGGCTGCTTCAGCCGCAGCTTGTCGAGCACGCGCTTGAAGCGGTCGCGGTCTTCGGCGAGGTCGATGGCGTCGGGCGAGGTGCCGAGGATCGGTACTTCGGCAGCTTCCAGTGCGCGTGCGAGTTTCAGCGGGGTCTGGCCGCCGAACTGCACGATCACGCCGTGCAGCGTGCCGTTGCTGCGCTCCTTGGCGATGATCTCCAGCACGTCCTCGGCGGTGAGCGGCTCGAAATAGAGCCGGTCCGCGGTGTCGTAGTCGGTCGACACCGTTTCGGGGTTGCAGTTGACCATGATGGATTCGTAGCCGGCGTCATGCAGCGCAAAGCAGGCGTGACAGCAGCAATAGTCGAACTCGATGCCCTGGCCGATACGGTTCGGACCGCCACCGAGGATGATGACTTTCTTCTTGTCCGACGGCGTGCTCTCGTCGGCAACGCTGCCCGCAAACGGCGACTCGTAGGTCGAGTACATGTAGGCAGTGGGCGAGGCGAATTCGGCCGCGCAGGTGTCGATGCGCTTGTAGACCGGACGGACGCCGAGCGCGTGACGCTTCGCGGTGAGCTCGGCCTCCGTCGTCTCGGCGAGCACCGCAAGGCGCGCGTCCGAAAAACCCATAGCCTTGAGCGTACGCATGCCGAAGGCATTGCCGGGCAAGCCGTGCTTCCTGACCTTCTCCTCCATGTCGACGATGCCGCGCATCTCGCCGAGGAACCACGGATCGATCTTGCAGGAGTTGAAGATGTCCTCGTTCGACCAGCCGAGCCGCATCGCCTGCGCAACCTGCAGAATGCGGTTCGGCGTCGGCGTGCCGAGTGCTGCGCGGATCGCATTCTTGTCGTCGTCGCGACCAAGGCCTTCGATCTCGATCTCGTCAAGGCCGGTCAATCCGGTCTCGAGCCCGCGCAGCGCCTTCTGCAGGCTCTCCTGGAAGGTGCGGCCGATCGCCATGACCTCGCCGACCGACTTCATCGACGTCGTCAGCGTGGTCGATGCACCCGGGAACTTCTCGAAGGCGAAGCGCGGGATCTTGGTCACCACGTAGTCGATCGTCGGCTCGAACGAGGCCGGCGTCGCTCCGCCGGTGATGTCGTTGGCGATTTCGTCGAGCGTGTAGCCGATCGCGAGTTTTGCCGCGACCTTTGCGATCGGGAAGCCGGTGGCCTTCGAGGCCAGTGCCGACGAACGCGACACCCGCGGATTCATCTCGATCACGACCATGCGGCCGTCCTCGGGATTGACGCCGAACTGCACGTTGGAGCCGCCGGTCTCGACGCCGATCTCGCGCAGCACCGCCAGCGAGGCGTCGCGCATGATCTGGTATTCCTTGTCCGTCAGCGTCAGCGCCGGCGCGACCGTGATCGAGTCGCCCGTGTGCACGCCCATCGGATCGAAATTCTCGATCGAGCAGACGATGATGCAATTGTCCTTCTTGTCGCGCACCACCTCCATCTCGAACTCTTTCCAGCCGAGGACGGATTCCTCGATCAGGACTTCGTTGGTGGGGGACGCGTCAAGGCCGCGCTCGATGATGTCGAGGAACTCTTCCTTGTTGTAGGCGATGCCGCCGCCGGTCCCGCCCATGGTGAAGGAGGGGCGGATGATCGCAGGCAGGCCGATCTCGGACAGCGCCATCATGGCCTGGCCGAAAGCATATTCCTGGTAACGCTTGCGACGGTCGCTCTCACCGAGGGTCCATTGCCGATCGAGCTCCTCGAGTGCTGCGCCCGACAGCTTCTCGCGTTCGGCGTGGTATTTATCGCGGAACGACTTCTTCAGTTCGGATGCATTGGCGAGCCGCGACTTCGGCGTCTCGAGCCCGATCTTGGTCATCGCCTCGCGGAACAGCTGGCGATCCTCGGCCTTGTCGATGGCATCGGCCGTGGCGCCGATCATCTCGACGTTGAACTTGTCCAGCGTGCCCTGCCGGCGCAGCGACAGTGCGCAGTTCAGCGCGGTCTGTCCGCCCATGGTCGGCAGCAGCGCGAAGCCGCCGGGAACGACGTGCCGTTCCTTCTCGATGATTTTTGCGACGATCTCGGGCGTGATCGGCTCGATATAGGTCGCATCCGCCAATTCCGGATCGGTCATGATCGTGGCCGGATTGGAATTGACGAGGACGATGCGATAGCCCTCTTCCTTCAGCGTCTTCACCGCTTGCGTGCCCGAATAGTCGAACTCGCAGGCCTGGCCGATCACGATGGGACCGGCGCCGATGATCAGGATGGTGGTGATGTCTGTACGTTTGGGCATCAACTCTCGCCGAAGTGGAATTTGGGCACAAAAAAAGGGCGCGCTTGCTGCGCGTCCCCTGTGGCCGAGAGCGCGTTGGTCTCCCTCGCGCGCGGGTGGGTCTTAGACCAGTTTTCGGGGCGGCGAAACCCCGAAAAACGCCCATCAACCGGCAATTTTGACGGGTTTCGGCCGTGCCTGCCAGCCACGGGCGAGATGCACCAGAAGCGAGGCCGCAACGCTCGTTCCGCCGATCCAGCCAAGGTCGTTCGGCGAGAGGGTGGCCAGCACCGCCCCGCCCAGGGCGCCACCGATGGCGAAGCCGAGATACATGGCGGAGGCGTTGAGCGAGAGCGCGATCATCGAGGCCTGCGGCTCGATCCGGATGATGCTGGCGATCTGGGCCGGATAGAACGCCCAGCCCGAAAGGCCCCAGAGGAAGATCGCGCCCAGCACCGCGTAATGCGCCTGTCCGGGCAAGAGCTTCAGGACCAGCGAATGCAGGATCAGCGCGCTCGCCATGCCGGCGAGCCCGAGCGCCGCGGTGGCCATCGTGCCGAGTCGGTCGGCCAGGACGCCGCCAAGCATGTTTCCGATCGCGGCTGCGCCGCCAAACACCAGCAGGGCAAGGCTGATCTGCGAAGCGTCGAAGCCGAGGCCGCGCAGCGGGACCGCGAAATAGGTGAACACGGTGAAGCCGCCCAGCGCCCATAAAATCGTGATCAGAAGCGCTATCACGACATTGCTGTGACGCGCGACCGCAAGCCTGTCGCTGAGCGAGGCCGTGTTGCGCGGCAGCCCGCGAGGCAGGCCGAGCAGAAGGCCGGCGAGTGCAACGGCGCCGATCATTGCGACCATGGCGAAAGTCGCGCGCCAGCCGAACCAGCTGCCGACGAGATTGCCGAGGGGCACGCCGATGACGGTCGCGACGGTGAGGCCCGAGGTGACGAGCGCCACCGCGCGGCCGCGCCGTTCCGGCGAGGCGACTGCCACGGACACCGCCAGCGCCGTCGGCATGCACAGCCCGGAACCCAGCGCCATCAGCATGCGCGAGGCCAGCAGCACGGCGTAGTTGGAGGCGACCATTGCCGCAAGGTTTCCGGCGATGAAGGTCAAGAGCGCGAGCGCCAGCACGGTACGGCGGTCGATATTGTTCAGCGTCACCGCCAGGATTGGCGAGCCCACGGCGTAGGTGAGGGCGTAGGCGGTGACCAATTGGCCGGCGGCCGAGACCGAAATCGAGAGGTCGCTGGCGATCGACGGCAAAAGCCCAGCAATCACAAAGCCTTCGGTGCCGATCGCAAAGGCCCCCAGGGCCAGCCAGAATACGCTCATTGCTAATAATCCCTATGTTCAATGTTTATTGAACTATCGAAGATGACGATCTGAGAGTCAATTGGTTCAAGAACTATTGAACATTACGACCGCATCGCTATGATTCAGGGATCATGAGCCGCACGCCTCCCCACCCCACCCGCGAGCAGATCGAACTGCCCCTGGTTCTGGATTGTCTGAGCGATCCGATCCGGTTGGCGATCGTGTATCAGCTCGCCCAGCAGGAACGTGTCAGCAGCGAGCTTTGCTGCGGCGACTTCAACGGCCTCTCCGGCAAGTCGAACCTCACCTATCACTTCGCAAAGCTGCGCGATTGCGGGCTGATGCAGACGCGAATCGCGGGCACCAACCGCTTCATGCGGCTGCGTCGCGAGGATCTCGAGGCACGCTTTCCCGGCCTGCTTGACGCCGTGCTCAAGTCAGCGGCGAAGGATGCGGACAGGCTTCAGCTGAGTGCGACGTGCGAAGTCGCGAAGGTGGATTGAAGTCTTTGGGCGGACAGTCCGTCTTCGCCATCGCTTCGCTCCGGCTACGCCGGACACGCTTCGCCCCTGCGGGCCTTGCGTGGCTGCGCCACGCGTAGCCCCGCAGGGGCGAAGCGTGGAGACCCGGCCTGGATTTGAACCAGGATGAAGAGCAATGCACTGCTCTCGCGTAGACGCTTCCGCCACCGGGCCGCGGCGATCATGTCCGATCGAGCTGCGACAAGCCACCTCAGCCAAGTGTTATGCTTAACGCACCAAAGGCGGCCGCGCGATGAAAGTCATGCGCCAGCGATTGTGGCCGATATTGGTGTTGGCGCGCTGACCTGCGAAGCCCGCTGCCTTCAGCTTGGCCGTGATCTCGTCCTCGCTGTAGCGCTTGAGCCCGATGCGCGTGCGCAGATGACGGTAATCTGACAGCGCGGTGCTGACGAGCCCGATCAGTGCGTCCTTCAGGAAGCCGTGGCGCAGGCCGAAGGAGAGTAGCGCCGTGACGTCGCGGCCCATGCCGACATGGGGCTGCAGGATATCGCCGAGCACCAGCTTGCCGGACGGCTTCAGGATGCGCCTGACATTGATGAGTGCGGCATCGAGCTCCTCCGCCGTCATGTATTGCGCGACCGAGTTCATCACGACGAGATCGATCGACTGATCCTGCATCTTGCGGACGTCGTCGAGTGACCGAACACGGATTTTTGTATTCGGCGCAAACCGCGCGATCAGCCGGCCGCGCACGCCGGGCGCGGGTTCGGCCAGGATCAGCTGGCCGCAGGCCGCCGCCACCTGGCTCGCCGACAGCGCCTCGCCGCAGGCATAGTCCAGCACGGTCGCGTCGGGCGAGGTGATGTAGCTGATGATGTCCCGCGCGATGATCTGGAAGTGCAAATCGCGATGCAGCTTGCTGACATAGATCGTATGCGTCGAGTCGTAATAATCGATCCAATCGTCCATGGTATCCCGCCCGGCGGTTCCTATCTAGGAACCGCGCTGCCCGCCTTGCGTTAGGGGTGCGACGGCGCGCCGTCAATGTCCGCGTCCTAACAGGAAGGTTTCCCGTGAGCAAAGCCCCCAGCAAGGTCTCGCCCGACCTCGATACCCCCACTGATCTGCAGCCCCAGGCGGTCAACAAGGTCTCGGAGGCGCTCAACGTGCTTCTGGCCGACGCGTTCGCGCTGTATCTCAAGACCAAGAATTTCCACTGGCATATCAGCGGCCGGCATTTCCGCGATTATCACCTGCTGCTCGACGAGCAGTCGGACCAGATTTTCGCCACCACCGACCAGCTCGCCGAGCGCGTCCGCAAGATCGGCGGCACCACGGTGAAGTCGATCGGCCAAATCGCAAAGCTCCAGACCATCAAGGACAACAACGAGGACTACGTCCCGCCGCGCGAAATGCTGCGCGAGCTGATGCAGGACAACAAGCATGTCGCGGCCGCAATGCGCAAAGCGCACGAAGTCTGCGACGATGCCGGAGACGTCGCCAGCGCCAGCATCCTCGAGAACTTCATCGACGAGACCGAGCGCCGGACCTGGTTCCTGTTCGAAGCCACCCGCCAGGAAGGCGGCAACGAGGCTTAAGCCGAACCTCCGTAGGGTGGGCAAAGCGAAGCGTGCCCACGTCTCTTATCAATCATTGAGAGATCGTGGGCACGGCGCAAATGCGCCTTTGCCCACCCTACGGCACCACACTTGCCGCTACCGCCACAACCGCATCAACGCGCCGTGCTTGCCCGTGACCGGATCGGCCGGCGGACGTGCGACGTTCGGAATCGTCTTCAACGCCTTGGCGTGGTTCTCCGGCGTGGCCCGCGTGACCTCCATCCGCGAGCCCGGCGGATAGGCGCCGATCACGCAGAAATCGTCGCTCGCATTGATGCGCTGATGTCCCGTGCCGGCCGGCAGGATCGCGACATCGCCGGCCTTGATGTCCAGCTCCTGGCCGTGATCGCCGCCGAAGCGAACGCGGGCATGGCCGCGCGCGACGCCGAGCACCTCATGCACCGTCGCGTGGTAGTGCAGGTAATCGTAGACGCCGTTGCGCCAGGTGCCGCCCCAATTGTTGGTTTCGAACAGGTTTTCGATGGTCTCCTCGGGGCGCTTCGGATCGAGCGTCACCGCGCCCTGGTAAACCAGGAAGGGGAGGATGTTGTTCGGCACCAGCCCGTCATCCCTAAAGACGATGGCGAGCGGCTCGGCATAGTCGCGGACGACGGACATGGCAGGGCTCCTGCGTGAGCGTAGCAGGTTCAACGAGAGAAATTCGGTGGTGTTCCCAGTTCTCGGAACAACAAAAAAGGCCCGGGACGAGCCCGGGCCTGATGTCACGAAGCGATGTCGAGCGCGCTTTACGCGCTCTTCTTCTGCCGCATCAGATCGGCAAAGCGCTGGAACAGATAGTGCGAGTCGCGCGGACCCGGCGACGCCTCTGGGTGGTACTGCACCGAGAACACCGGCCTGCCGTCGAGCTGGATGCCGCAATTGGAGCCGTCGAACAGCGAGATATGGGTCTGCGTTGCGCCCTTCGGCAGCGTGTTCTCGTCCACCGCAAAACCGTGGTTCATCGAGGTGATCTCGACCTTGCCGGTGGTCTCGTCCTTCACGGGATGATTGGCGCCGTGATGGCCCTGATGCATCTTCTTGGTCTTCGCGCCGACGGCGAGGCCGAGCATCTGGTGACCGAGACAAATTCCGAAGGTCGGCGTGCCCGACTTGATCACGTCCTGGATCACGGGCACCGCGTATTTCCCGGTCGCGGCCGGATCGCCCGGGCCGTTCGACAGAAACACGCCGTCCGGCTTCATCGCCAGAATGTCTTCGGACGAGGTCGTTGCCGGCACCACCGTCACCTTGCAGCCGACGCCGGCGAGCAGGCGCAGAATGTTGCGCTTGATGCCGTAGTCGATGGCGACGACGTTGAATTCGGGCTTGTCCTGCCGGCCAAAACCCTTGTCCCACAGCCACGGCGTCTCGTCCCAGGTGAAGCGCTGGCCCGAGGTGACCATCGGCACGAGGTCCATGCCCTCGAGGCCGGGCCATTCGCGCGCTTCTTCCTTCAGCCCATGCAGATCGAACTCGCCGTCCTTGGCGTGTGCGATCACGGCGTTGGGCATGCCCTTCGAACGGATCAGCGCGGTCAGCGCGCGGGTGTCGATGCCGGAGAGGCCGATGATGCCACGCGCCTTCAGCCACTGGTCGAGGTGCTTGGTGGCGCGGTAATTCGAGGGATCGGTGATCGCGGTGCGCAGGATCACGCCGCGCGCGCCGGGCGTCGCGGCCATGTTCACCGTCTCGATGTCTTCGTCGTTGGTGCCGACGTTGCCGATATGCGGGAAGGTGAAGGTGATGAGCTGCCCGGCATAGGAGGGATCGGTGAGGATCTCTTCATAGCCGGTCATCGCGGTGTTGAAGCAGACTTCACCGACGGCCTGGCCTTCGGCGCCGAGACCAAAGCCTTCGAGCACCGTGCCATCGGCGAGCACGAGGAGCGCGGTCGGTTTATGGTCCGGCCAAGCGTTATCGTTTTCATGTTGTGTCATGAGCCCGCTTCATAAGCCCCCGAAGCGCGCCCGTCAAAGCGGGAAACGGCGGATTCACATGCGTTTTTGCATATTTGACAGGTCCCCTCAGGCACTTAAGCTTGGCGGAATAATTTCCGGCAAATTCCTGGGCTTGCGAGGCAATAATGGATCAGACCACCCCGCTTCTACTGGTTCCGGGGCTGGCTTCCTCGGCCCGCATCTATGCGCCCGTGATCCCCGCGCTCTGGCGCTTTGGTCCCGTGATGGTTGCCAACCATATCCGCGACGACAGCATGGCAGCGATCGCCGCCCGCGTGCTGAGCGAGGCCCCGCCGCGCTTCGCGCTCGCGGGCCATTCGATGGGCGGCTACATCGCGCTGGAGATCATGCGCCAGGCCCCCGAGCGGGTGGCGAAGCTCGCCTTGATCAACACCCAGGCGCGGCCTGATACGCCGGAGGCGACCGCGCGCCGTCTTGGCCTGATGGAGCGCGCCAAGCGCGGCGAGTTGCGCGCCGCGCGCGAGGAGATGTTTCCGGAATTGGTGCATCCTTCGCGCCGTGACGATCTTAGCCTACGTCAACTCGTGCATGAGCAGGGCGACGACGTCGGTGTCGAAGGCTATCTGCGGCAGCAGACCGCGATCATCGCACGGGTGGATTCACGCCCCACATTGGCGACGATCAGATGCCCGACGCTGGTGCTGACGGGCGATCAGGACAACACCATTCCCAACGCCTTCTCGAAGGAGATGGCGGAGGCCATTGCCGGCGCGAAGCTCGTCGTTCTGGCCAATTGCGGACATCTGCCGCAGCCTGAGCAGCCCGAGGCGACCACGCGGGCGCTGGCCGAATGGCTGGGAACTCCGGTTGTGTCAGGGGCGCGAACGGCCTAGATCAGGCGTCGGATACTCGAAGGGATCACCATCATGCTGCGCGACGACATCAACAATGCGGTCAAGGAGGCCATGAAGGCCAAGGACGAGCGCAAGCTGTCCACGCTGCGCATGGTCAATTCGACCATCAAGAATGCCGATATCGAAGCGCGCGGCAACGGCAAGCCGCCGCTGTCGGACGCCGATTTGCTCGGCGTCTTCCAGAAGATGATCAAGCAGCGCCAGGAGTCGGTCGAGCTCTACGACAAGGGCGGCCGCGCCGAGCTCGCAGCCCAGGAGCGCGAAGAGATCGCGGTCATCTCGGCGTACTTGCCGAAGCAGATGTCGGACGACGAGGTGAAGAAGGCGATTGCGGGCGCCATCACCGAAACCGGTGCCGCCGGCATGAAGGACATGGGCAAGGTGATCGCCGCGTTGCGCGCGAAGTACGCCGGCCAGATGGACTTTGGCAAGGCATCTGGTCTCGTGAAGTCGGCACTGTCGGGCTAGCCTCTTACCCTCCCCTGGAGGGGTCCGAGACGAGCGGAGCTCGCTCGTGGGTCGATCGCGCGAAGCGCGAGCGGGGTGGGGTGATCTCTCCACTCGGGTACCGCTCGTGTGGAAAGATCACCCCACCTCGGTTCACATTGCGCTTCGCTCCATGCGAACCGATCCTCCCCCTCCAGGGGAGGATGGACGCCTTTGTTGTTGTGGCGATCCGGTCTACTCTCTCCCGACAGAAACAATCGGGAGGCAACCGATGACCGCCATCAGACCGTTTCGCATCGCGATCAACGACGACATCCTCGCCGACCTCAAATCACGTCTCGCCCGCACGCGCTGGCCGGAAGCGGAACTGGTAGATGATTGGAGCCAGGGCGCGCCGCTGAAATGGATCCGGGAGATCTGCGCCTATTGGGCGGATGGCTACGACTGGCGGGCGCGCGAAGCAAAACTCAACCGCTTCGATCAGTTCACCACCGAGATCGACGGGCTCGACATCCACTTCCTGCATGCCCGCTCGAAAGAGCCGGCCGCGCTGCCGCTGATCATCACCCATGGCTGGCCCGGCTCGATCGTCGAATTCCAGAAGGTGATCGCGCCGCTGACCGATCCCGCCGCGCATGGCGGCAATCCGGCGGATGCCTTCCATGTGGTCTGCCCCTCGCTGCCGGGCTTCGGCTTCTCGGCCAAACCCAAAACCACCGGCTGGGGCGTCGACCGCATCGCGGCGACCTGGGCGAAGTTGATGGACCGGTTGGGTTACGCGCGTTACGGCGCGCAAGGCGGCGACTGGGGCTCGGCGGTGACGACCTCGCTCGGCGCGCAGGACGCGGAGCATTGCGCCGGCATCCACATCACGCTCGCCTTCAACGCCGCGCCGAAGGTCGAGGGTGAGCCGACGGCGGAAGAGAAGCGCGCGCTTGCGGGGCTCAAGCATTACGTCGATCTCGACTCCGGCTATTCCAAGCAGCAATCGACGCGGCCGCAGACGCTGGGCTACGGCTTGACGGATTCGCCGAGTGGGCAGGCGGCCTGGATCCTGGAGAAATTCTGGGCCTGGACCGATTGCGACGGCCACCCCGAAAACATCTTTGACAAGGACGAGCTGCTCGACAACGTCATGCTCTACTGGACAACGGAGACGGCGACTTCCTCGGCGCGGCTCTATTGGGAGAGCTTTGGCAGGCGCCGGACGACGCCGGCCGTGAAGGTGCCGACCGGTGTTGCGGTGTTCCCCAAGGAGATCATCACGCCGGTGCGGCGCTGGATGGAGCCGAATTTTTCCAACATCACCCACTGGAGCGAGATGGACAAGGGTGGGCATTTCGCCGCATTCGAGCAGCCGGAGCTGTTCGTGCGCGATGTCCGCAAGTTCTTCGCGACCGTGCGGTAGGATCAAGCCCATGCTCACGGAAGCCGCAACCTACGACGAACTCATCCGCAACTTCCGCTGGGACATCCCGGCGCGCTTCAACATGGCGGAGGCGTGCTGCGATCGTCATGCCGACGGCAGCGGTCGTCTCGCGCTGGTCTATGTCGACGAGAACGGCGCCACCACACGCACCTCCTTCGACGAGGTCGCGGAGATGTCGCGCCGTTTCGCCAATGTGCTGACGGCGGACGGGCTCACGCGCGGCGACCGCGTTGCGGTGTTCCTGTCGCAATCGCTGGAGCTGCCGATCGTGCATATGGCGGCGTTCCGCGCCGGCCTGATCTCGATTCCGCTCTTCGCGCTGTTCGGTGAGGACGCGCTGGAATTCCGCCTGGCGAATTCGCAAGCGAAGGCGATCATCACTGATGAGGCGGGCTGGGACAAGCTCACGAAGATCCGCGATCGGCTGCCCTATTTGCAGGACATCTATGTCACGAGCGGCGCCGTCCACGCCGGCGCAAAGCCGTTCTGGTCGGCGATCGAAACCGCGTCCGAGGACTTCGCGACCGTCGACACCTCCCCCGATGATCCCGCACTGATCATCTACACCTCCGGCACGACAGGTAATCCGAAGGGCGCATTGCATGCGCATCGCGTCGTGCTCGGCCATCTCCCGAATGTCGAGATGTGCCACAACTTCCTGCCGCGGCCCGGCGACCTGATGTGGACGCCGGCGGATTGGGCCTGGATCGGCGGTCTCGTCAACGGCCTGTTCGCGTTCTGGTATCACGGCATCCCGCTGGTCGGCCATCGGGCCCGAAAATTCGAGCCGCAGGCGGCGATGCAGATGATGGCCGATCTCGGCGTGCGCAACGTCTTCCTGCCGCCGACCGCGCTGAAGCTGATGCGGCAGGCCGGCGTGAAACACGCGGGCGTCAAGCTGCGCAGCATTTTTACCGGCGGCGAATCGCTCGGCGGTGAGTTGCTCGGCTGGGTGCGCGAGACCTTTGGCGTCGACGCCCATGAAGTGTTCGGCCAGACCGAGTGCAATCTGGTGATCGGCAGCAACGCGAACTTGTTTCCGATCCGCCCGGGCTCGATGGGCAAGGCGACGCCGGGTTTTGATGTCCGTATCGTCAATGACAAGGGCGAGGAGCAGCCGCGCGGGCAGCGCGGCATCATCGGCGTGCGCCAGCCATGCCCCGTGACCATGCTCGAATACTGGCGCAATCCCGAGGCGACGGCGAAGAAATATGCCGGCGCGTTTCTGCTCACCGGCGATCTCGGCGTGCAGGACGAAGACGGCTATTTCTGGTACGTCAGCCGCGAGGACGACGTCATCACCACGGCCGGCTACCGCGTCGGCCCGTCCGAAATCGAGCACACGCTGATGAAGCATCCGTCGGTGGCGATGGCCGCCGTGGTCGGCATTCCCGATCCGATCCGGACGGAATCGATCAAGGCCTGGATCGTGCTGCGCCCGGGTTTTGCGGCGGGCGATACGCTCGCGCGCGAGATCCAGGAATTCGTGAAAGTGCAGCTTGCGGCGCATGAATATCCGCGTTTCGTCGAATTCGCCGAGACCTTGCCGATGACTGCGACCGGCAAGGTGCTGCGGCGCGAGCTGCGGGCGAGGGGGTAGCTTCCGGGAATGCCAAAGACGTCTCAAGCCGCGGGGCTGCACCGCGCCTCCCTTACCAAGCTGCACGATCTCGATGCGGCGCTGGAGCTGATGTATTATGGCTGGCGCGGGATGACGCTCGAGGCCGACGACTATCTCGCCAAGCAGGGCCTGTCGCGCTCGCACCATCGCATCCTCTACGTGGTGGCGCGTCAACCCGACATCGCCATCGGATCGCTGATCGAAATCCTCGGCATTTCCAAGCAGGCCCTGAACCGGCCGCTCAATCTGTTGCTGGAGCGCAAGCTCGTGACATCGCAGCGTTCGCCCGAGCAGCATCGCTCGAAGCTCTTGCGGCTGACCGAAATCGGGAAACGCATCGAGCAAACCGCGTCCGGCCACGAACGCAAGGTGATGCGCGAGGCGTTCGATCGGGTCGGGACGCGAGGCGCGGCGGCATGGATGGCGGTCATGGAGACGATCGCCGACAATAACTGACAGACTGTCAAGTCAATATAGTTGACATGAGGCGCGAGCTTTGCCACTTTCCCGGCAACGAACCGGGGGAGGGCCGCGTCATGGGCGCACGGACAATGGATCGTGCCGCCGCCGAAGGCTTTGTCGCGGCGTGGTGCGCAAACTGGTGCAAGGTCGATATCGACGCCGTCGTCGCGCATTTCGCCGACGATGCGCAGATGCGCAGTCCTCTGGCGCTGTCGTTGACCGGTTCGCCAATTGTCACGGGTGCCGAGAATATCCGCGCCTATTGGCGTGAGGCCTATGGTCACATCCAAAGCGCGGACCTGAAGATTTTGGGCTGGAGCTGGGACGAGGCGATCAAGCGCCTCACGGTGTGGTGGCAGCTCGGCGATGTCAGAGCCAGCGAGTTCATGGATTTCGACGATGCGGGTCGCGTGATGCGCAGCGAAGCCTTCTACGGAAAATGATCATGCACCTCTCCGATTTTGTCCTGCTCCTCAATGCGCTCTGGTTCGGTGGCGCCTTCATCCAGTTCAGCATCGCGCAAGCCAACACGCTGAAGATCCTCCTGCCGCGCGAGGAGCGCAGCAATCCCATCGCGCCGACCTTGGCGGCCAGCGTGGCGTTTCTCGGCGGGATCAATCTGCCGATCGGCCTTCTCTCGCTCTATCTGCTGGCCGCGCGCCCACTCTTCTTCCAGCCGGTCGAGGCGCAGCTGGCGCTGTTCCTGTTCTTTGCGGCCTGCCACTTCAGCCAGTTCGCCTATAACCTTCCGGTGCTGATGCGCGGCGGCCGCGTCGGCGTGGCTTACTGGCCCGTGCTGAAAGGCCCGATGCTCAGGATCTTCGTCATCGATGCAGCGCTGTTCGCGGCCAATCTCGGCGTGGCGGTGCTGCTGGTGTCCCGCTAGCGCGTCGGGGCCGACAGGGCGGACCGCAGCATCGCGGCAAGATCCTGCCGCTTGAACGGCTTGGTCAGAATGCGGGCGTCGACCCCGTCGGGCGTCTTGACCGGATTTTGGCTATAGCCGGAGGTGAAGAGCACCTTGAGATCGGGCCTCAACGCGGTTGCCTGCCGCGCGAGCTCCGGGCCGAACATGCCGCCGGGCATCACGACGTCGGTGAACAGCAGATGGATATCGCCGGACTGGCGCAGCACGTCCAGCGCCGCCGGCCCGTTCGACGTCGCGATGACGCGATAGCCGAGCGTCCTCAGTTCGCTCTCGACATAGGCCCGCACCATGTCGTCGTCCTCGACCACGAGAACGGTCTCGCTTCCGTCGGGGGCGATGATCTGTTCCGCGGGAGCCGGGTCCTCGTTCAACACCGAGGCGATACGGGGGAAGAACAGCCTCACGACGCTGCCTTGCCCCGGCTCGGACTGCAACTGTACGAGACCGCCGGACTGCTGTGCAAACCCGTAGACCATGCTCAGGCCGAGGCCGGTGCCCTTGCCGACCTCCTTGGTGGTGAAAAACGGCTCGAACGCGCGGCTGGCGACGTCGGCTTCCATACCGCAGCCGGTATCGGTCACGGCCACCATGACGTAGTCGCCGGGGCGCGGCTCGCCGTTGACGTCGAGGTCGGATGGGCTGAGCGAGTTGTTGCGTACCTCGACCGTCAATCTGCCGCCGTCGGGCATCGCATCGCGCGCGTTGAGCACGAGGTTGAGCAGGGCGGTTGCCAGCTGGCCGGGATCGACACTGGTCAGCCACAGATCCGTTCCAAACGCGAAGCTGCACTCGATGTGCTCGCCGAGCGACCGGCGCAACAGCTGCTCCATGCCGACGACTTTCTCGGCAATGTCGATCTCTCTTGGCCGAAGCGGCTGCTTGCGCGCGAAGGCGAGCAGGCTGCGTGTCAGGTCGGAGCCGCGCTCGGCGGCGGTCGCGATATCGCCGGCGATCCGCTGCAATTCCTTGTTGCCCGCCAGCCGATCGGCCAGATGCTCGGAGTTGCCGAGAATGACGGTGAGGAGATTGTTGAAATCGTGCGCCACGCCGCCGGTGAGCTGGCCCATGGCCTCCATCTTCTGGGACTGGCTGAGCTTGTGGCTGAGGTCAGCGATGGCCGCGCGTTGCTGCTCCAGCGACTCGGCGGTGCCGTTGAGCAGGGCCATCAATCCACCCAGCTCGCCGCTCGGATGCGGCGGCGGAATGCGCGCGCTGAGATCGCCAAGCCCGAGCCGCTTTGCCATTGCGGCGAGCCGTCCGACCTGGCGCCCGACGCCGACGGTCGCAAGGATCCAGATGCCGGCGAGCAGCAACAGCGAGGCCACCGCGAGGATCGCCATGTCTTCGTAGAGCCGGCGGTTCGCTGCCGCTACCAGTCCGTCCTTGGAGCGTCCGACCATGACATAGAGGCCGGCCTTGCGGATCGACGGCGAGCGCGCGACGGCCCAGACTTGCGTGCGGCCCTCGCGATCGGTCACCTCGCGGGACGCCTGGCCATCGGGTGTTACAGCGAAGCGGAACAAGTCGGAACCGGCGATTGAAGCGCCGACGGGCTCGCTCCAGTCACCTCCCCTCGGTGCGACCAGCACCGTGCCCTTGCTGTCGACGAACAGGATCTCCTTTTCGGCGAGCAAACGCTTGTCGTGAAATTCCGCGAATTTGTTCAGGTTGAACGAAGCGAGCAACACGAATTTCAGCACGCCGGCATCGGATCGCACGGGGTAGGCGATCTGGAGCACCGATAGTCCGGTCAGGCGGCCGAACACCGGCTCCACCGCGACGACACCCTGCGAGACCTTCGCTTGCCTGAAATAGGCGCGATCGTTCAGATCGAGCGTACGGTTGGTCCGGAGCGAGTCGCAGAACAGACTGCCATCGGGATCGATGGTCAAAATGCCGGTGAACTGCGGGTACTCTTCGCGCACATCGGACAGGAACGCAGAGCATGCCGCCTTGTCGCGCGTGTCGAGGTCGCGGGCACGGGCGAGGCCGTAATGAAGCTGGGCGGTGCCCTGAATCTTCTCTTCCAGATCGCTTGCAATATCGTCGGCAGACGCAGCCAGATTGGCCAGGGCCGCATTGATCTCGCTGGTGCGATTCTGCACGAAGCGCAAGCCAACGAGGCATGCCGGCACCAGCATGGCCGCGATGACGAGGATCAGTAACCGGGTACGCAGGCTCATCGGTGGGGGCGGGTCCGCTCTTCGCGCGTATTTGTTTGGAGGTACAATCTGCGGCACGATCGTCTGCGCAGTCCATAGCCATCGGCTGGAAAATCGTACCGATGGTCAAGATTTCGCTGCGCGTGCATTGCGGTGTCGCCACAATCATCCCGTTATCGGGCGTCAAGTTGCGTGTGTACGCAGCGGCGCTAATATCGCGGTTTGAGCGCGACGGAAGATCGCGCTTCTGCGGAGGGAGCTGATGTCCATCTCGGGCAAGGTCGATCCGGTGGTGCGTCCCGTTGCGGCGACCGACATCGCCGAGGCGCTGGTCGAGGGCCTGCGCGATTTCCAGGCGCTGCCGCTTTACGGACTTTGCTTCGGCGCGCTTTATGCTGCCGGCGGCATCTCCATCATGCTCTGCCTCACCGCCTTCGGCATGATCTATCTGGTTTATCCCCTGGCCGCCGGCTTTGCGCTGATCGGGCCGTTCGTGGCAATCGGGCTCTATGAGGTGAGCCGCCGCCGCGAGCGCGGCGAGCCGATCTCCTTCGGTGCGATCTGGTCGGCGATACGCTCGCGCAGCGAGATCGGCTGGATGGCCTTCGTCACGCTGTTCGTGTTCGTGATCTGGATGTACCAGGTCCGGCTTCTGATCGCGCTGCTGCTCGGCCTGCACGCCTCGTTCTCGAGCCTGCAGGAATTCATGACGGTGGTGCTGACCACGAACGAGGGCCTGCTGTTCCTGGCGATCGGCAACGCAGTGGGGGCGGCGCTGTCGCTGATTCTGTTTTCGCTGACCGTGGTCTCATTTCCGCTGCTGCTCGATCGCGAGGTCGATTTCGTCACGGCCATGGTGACGAGTGTGCGCGCGGTGGTGACCAGCCCGCTGCCGATGATCGGCTGGGCGGCGGTGATCGTGACGCTGTTGATCGTGTCGGCGCTGCCGTATTTTCTCGGGTTGGTGGTGACGCTGCCCGTGCTCGGGCATGCGACGTGGCATCTTTATCGGCGGCTGGTGGTGCCGGTGCCGTAACCTCGGTGTCGTCCCGGCGAAGGCCGGGACCCATACCGCGGGATCTATCGATTGCGAACGGTCGGAGTACCGAACGACGAGTGTCCGCTAAACTCAATCTTGTGGTTATGGGTCCCGGCCTTCGCCGGGACGACAGCGGAAGTTGGTGCTACGGCGTCTTGATCCCCATCGCCTTCAGCGCATCCAGCATCCGCTGTGGCGGGCCCATCTTGACCACCAGCGGTTTGCCGGTCTCGAGCAGGCTCTTGAGGCTGGACAAGATCGCGGGCCAACCGGAGCGGCCGCCGGCGAGGATGTCGTCGCTGAGCGGGCGATCGTGGCCTTCGCTCATGGTGAGCCGCACCGCGTCGCCGGCCTGCTCGATCTCGTAGGTGACGAGAGTTGGTCCTAGTTTCTCGATCAGCTCGGGCCAGTTGACGTTGAATGTCACGGCGAGCTTGCGGGGCGGATCGTAGGCGAGCACCTCGCCGCTGATATGCAGCGCGCCGTCAGGCGTACGCACGATGAAGGCGCCGCCAAGTCGAGGTTCGACCACCACGGCATTGCCGAAGAAGTATTGCTTGCTGAACTCGGCCGAGGTCAGCGCTTCCCACACCTTTTCCGGCGTCGCGGCGATGTAGATGGTGTAGACCGTCAGCGGCTTGAATTGACCGAGATTCATTTTGCGTCAAATCCCTTGTTGAGGGCGGCGCGCGTGATGGAGAGCAGTTTGCCGGTCTCGAGCAGGCTCTTGAGCTGGGACAGGATCGCCGGCCAGCCGTTGGAGACCGCGCCGAGATATTTTCCACCCTCGACGAAACCGTCATGTAGCACGGTCAAACGCACGACGGAGCCAAATGGTTCGAACGTGAACACGACGCGCGAGATCGGCTCGCCGCGCAGTTCCTCGTATTTCAGGTGCTTGAAGCTGTAGGAGAGGCGGCGCGGCGGATCGGCCTCGAGGATTTCGCCGGAATCGGTGACCTCGCCGTCCAGCGTCAACGTGAAGGGTGAGCCGATCGTCCAGTCGGACCGAACCTCGGCGCCGAACCAGTATTGCCGGGTGAACGCGCTCGACGTCAGCGCCTCCCACAGCTTTTCCGGCGTGGTCTCGATGTAGGTGACATAGACGAATTGCGGCTTACTCATCACGCTTCTCCAACTGGCGTTTCAACTCGCTGAGTGCGGCGAGCTTGCCGCGCTCGAATTTCCTGATCCAGCGCTCGCCGATCTGATGGATCGGCACCGGATTGAGATAATGCAGCTTCTCGCGACCATGCTTGATGGTCGTCACCAGATTGGCCTCTTCCAGGATGACCAGGTGTTTTGTCACCGCCTGGCGCGTCATCTCCAGGCCATCGCAAAGCTCGTTCAAGGTCTGGCCGTTCCTGGCGTGAAGCCTGTCCAGCAGCGACCGTCGCGACGCATCGGCGAGCGCTTTGAAGACCTCATCCATGAGGACGATAATAGGCAACCAAATAGTTGCATGTCAAGATGATGTCTTTGGCGCGCGCGAGCGGCTGTGCTAGCCTTGAATCTCAGCCAACGCAGATTGGTTCCGGGAGGACTTTGATGTTCCGTTGCGTCCTGACTGCTGCCGCCCTCGTCCTTTTCGCCGGCGGCACTTTTGTTCACGCCCAGAAGCAGACCATCGGTGCGCCGCCTGAGGCGTCCAACATGAAGCTGGTGGGTACCAACGATTTGCAGGCGCGCAGCGCCTACCAGCCGACCATCCATCACCAGGGCGACCGCTGGATCGCCTATATCGGCCACCACGGCGGCACAGATGACGTGCCGGCGCCCGTCAATCCGATGACGGGCCAGGCGGAGCCGAACGGGACCTCGATCGTCGACGTCACCGATCCCGCGCATCCCAAATATCTCAGGCATCTGCCGGGGCAGGAAGGCAAGTATGAATCCGGTGGCGCGCAGATGGTGCGCGTGTGCGACGGCAAGACCTTGCCGAGGGGTGATCCCAATGCGGTCTACATGCTGCGCACCTTTGGCAGCGAGGCGCATGAGATCTGGAACGTCGCCGATCCCGCCAATCCCGTGCTGATCACGCGCATCGGCGGACTGAAGGACACGCACAAGAACTGGTGGGAGTGCGACACCGGCATTGCCTATCTCGTCTCGGGCGCGCCGGACTGGCGCACGCGGCGCATGACACAGATCTATGATCTCTCCGATCCCGCCCATCCGCAGAAAATCCGCGACTTCGGCCTGCCCGGCCAGGAGCCCGGATCGACCGGCGCGGTGCCGACCGAGCTGCACGGCCCGATCTCGACCGGGCCCAATGGCAACCGCGTCTATTTCGGTTACGGCACCAACAAGGGCGGCATTTTGCAGATCGTCGATCGCGAGAAGCTTCTGACCGGGCCGAAGGAGCCGACGCCGGACAATCTGCGCTTTCCCGAGATCGCGCGGATGCCGATGTCCGCGTTCAACGGCGCGCACACCACATTCCCGATGCTCGACATGCCCGTCGCCGAATTCGCCGAGGACAAGGACGGCAAGACCCGCGACATCGTCATGATCGTCGACGAGGCGATCCTGAACGAATGCGGCGAGGCGCGTCAGATGGTGTGGTTCGCCGACGTCACCACCGAAGCGCGGCCGATGATGATCTCGAGCTACACCGTGCCGGAGGCGAGCGGGCAGTTCTGCCAGCGCGGCGGCCGCTTCGGCTCGCATTCCTCGAACGAGAGCATGGCGCCGGTCTACTACAAGAAGATGGCCTTCATCGCCTTCTTCAATGCCGGGGTGCGCGCGCTCGACATTCGCGATCCCTATCATCCCAGGGAAGTCGGCTATTTCATCCCGGCGATCACGCAGGCGACCGACAAGCGCTGCATTCCCGTCGAAGGCGGCGAGCGCTGCAAGGTCGCGATCCAGACCAACAATGTCGAGACCGACGACCGTGGCTACATCTACATCGTCGACCGCGCCAACACCGGCTTGCATATCCTGGAGCTGACCGGGCCGGCACGCGCCGTCGCCGGCCTGCCGAAGAACTGACGATGCGGCGCGCGGCGACGATCGCGCTCGTGCTTGCCGCGCTCGGCGCATCCGGCGTCGGGGCCTATCAGCTGGCGCCGTCGCCCGCGCCGGCATCAGCGCATTGGCGCGAGCTTGCCTGGCCATTCCCGCGCGACGGCTGGCCCGCGGGCCGTGCCTTTCGCTGCGAGGGCGGTAGCTGCGACGGCGCCAAGCTCTATGTCCGCGCCAAGCGCGGCTTCTGCAATTGCGACCGCGGCGTCGCCGATGACGACGAGGTCGATCGCGTTGCCGATATCGATCTGATCACCCCACGCTTTACGGCGACCGCGCCGGGCGAGGTGGTGCGTGTCGGCGAGATGCACGGTCGTGCGCGGCGCTATGATCTCGCGATGTCTGACGGTGCGAGCCACGCCGCGGTCGGCGTTGCGCTCTCGCGCCGTTGCGATCTCTTCGTCGCGGCGGCGCAGGGGCGGGGCGACGCCAGCGCGATGCAGCATGCGGCGCTCGCATTCCTGGAGACACCGCAGATGAAAACGTGGGTGATTGCGGCGCTGGACGGAAAGTAAGTGCCATGCATTAATATAAGCAAACGCCCCTCAGCTTGAGTCCTCCCCATGATGTCCATGCAAGCCTATCTCGCCTTCGTCGCCGCCTGCATTGCGCTCGCGCTGCTGCCGGGACCGATCGTCACCCTCGTCATCGCCAATGGCCTGCGCTACGGCACGCGCTCGGCACTGACCAACATTCTCGGCGTGCAGATAGGGCTGTTGATCGTGATCGGCGTCCTTGCGATCGGCCTCACCACGCTGATGGCGACGATGGGCTATTGGTTCAACTGGGTCCGCTTTGCAGGTGCGGCCTATCTGGTCTGGCTCGGCATCAAGCTGATCCGCTCTCCGGTCGAGGGCGTCTCCGCTGACGAGCCGCCGCCGCCCCCTCGCGGAGGCTTTCTGTTGCAGGGCTTTGTGGTCGCGCTGTCGAACCCGAAGCTGCTGGTGTTCTTCGGCGCGTTCATTCCGCAGTTCATGGACATGAGCAAGGATCACCTGTCGCAGGTCCTGGTGCTCGGAATCACCTTCATGGTGCTTGCCGGCTTGACCGACGGAATCTACGCGCTGCTTGCCGGTCAGGTCCGCGGCTTTTTCTCGGCACGCCGCACCCGCATGGTGTCGCGCGTGTCCGGCGGCTTCATGATCGGCGGCGGCATCTGGCTGGCGCTGATCCGGGCCAAGTGAGCAAGACTTAAAGCAAGCGAGCCTTAAGCAAGCGAGCCTGCCGGTTGAACCTTCGTCCGCGGCTGTGCGTCCAAGGAAGCATTGCCGCCGACGAAGGATATTGCCGTGCCGAATTTGCCCCCGCTCGTCTACGCGATGCTGCTCGCGCCGCTCGCGCTGATCCTGATTGCCGCCCTTGTGAAGACCTGGCAGGCCCGCGAGGCGCGGAGCTGGCCGCAGGTATCAGGCAAGGTCGTCACGTCAGTCGCCGAGGTACGCGAGGTCAGGGTGTCCGACGACGAGCGCGAGGACGGCTACCGCACGGAGAGCCGCAACTTCGCCAATGTCGCTTACGAATATTCGGTGAGCGGCCGGAAACTGAGCTGCAACCGCATCTCGATCGGCGAGGACCTCGGCAATTTCCAGGTGGCCGAGAAGCTCGCGAAATACCCCGCCGGCAGCATCGTCACGGTCTACTACAATCCGCGCCATCCCGATCAGGCCGTGCTGGAGCGCGACCTGCCGAAGGGCCTGTGGGGCTGTCTCGGCATCGGCTCGGCGATTGTGGTCGCCATCATCTTCGGCTCGGCGTTCGGCCTCAACCAGAGCTACGCCTGGCTCTCGCATCACATCGGCCGGCCTGATTTGGCGGGCATGGTCGTGGGCTTTGGCGCGTTCGGCCTGGTCATCGCGCTGATGGCCTGGGCGGTGCGGCGGCAGGCCTCGATGGCGACGCGCTGGCCGGTAGTGCCGGGCACGATCAAGCTGTCGGAGATGGAAGAATACCACGAGGCGAGCGAGCCCGGCGAAGCCCGCGGCGCCGAGATGTTCGGCAAGCGCGTGACCTACACCTACAGCTACCAGAATGTCCGCTATACCAATGAATGCGCGCGGGTCGCGGCGGGCACGCCACAGGCCTCCAACAAGATGCTGGAGAAGCTGATGTCGCGCTACCAGGACGGCGCGACCGTGGAGGTTCACGTCAATCCCGACAACCCGGCCGAGGCGACGCTCGATGCAAGCGGCGACGGTCGCATCGCCTATGTGCTGTGGGGCATCGCCGCGATTTTCGCCGCGCTCGCGCTGTTCGTCGCGACACGGGGCGGTTGAGCTAAATCCTGGGCCGCATACTCCGCTGCGCTCCCTCCCCCCTTGCGGGGGAGGGCGGGGGAGAGGGGTAGCCAAGCAAAGGGTTTATGCGTCGTCGAAAGCCGCGCGCGCTGCAATGAGAGAGTCCCCGTGTGGTACCCCTCTCCCTAACCCTCCCCCGCAAGGGGGGAGGGAACACACCGCGTGTCGTGGCGACGCCTCACCTTGTCAACAGCTCCGGCTTCAACTCCATCTCGATCTCCGCGAAGATCCTTGCCAGCCGCTCCGCCCATTGCTGCTGGCCGGATTGATCTGCGATCAGGTCCTGGCGGATCTCGATGCCAGTGTTGACGAGGCCGCGAGCCTCGCCGTGCACGGGGATGGTGTAGTCGCTGAGATCGCTCACCGCATAGGGCTCGTTGTCGCCGACGACGAGATCGCCCTCGGCGCGCAGATGCTTCAGCAACATCTGCGGCAGCACGGTGTCGCGGTTGTACAGCGCGCCGATGTGCCAGGGCCGCGCGACGCCTGCGTACACAGGCGTGAAGCTGTGCAGCGATACCAGCACGGTCGGCCGCCTGGCATGTATCCGGCTGTCGATCACCGCGTCGATGCGATGATGATAGGGCTCAAAGATCTCGCGCCGCCGCGCCGCGCGCTCGCTGTCGGAAATGTCCTCGTTGCGCGGGATCGTGGTCGCCTCCGATATCACGGGGATCGAGCTTGCGACGCCGGGCGAGCGGTTGCAGTCGATCACGAGGCGCGAATAGCGCTGCGCGACGAGATGCGCGTTAAGCATGTTTGCAAGCCGATCGGCGACGCCGGCGATGCCGATGTCCCAGCCGATGTGCCGCATTAGCTCGCCTTCCGATACACCGAGATCGCCGAGCGCACGCGGCAGAATGCGGCCGTAATGGTCCGATGTGAGCAGGAAGGGCGATGTGCCCTCTGCATTCACCTCATGCACTGGCGGAATATCGCCTTGTCCCAGGAGTTGATCCGTCGCCTCGGCTGTGTTGAAAGCCATCCTGATTGCCTATGGAAAAAGCAGTCGCCCCGGAAATTGGGCAAAGAATCATTCACAATGGGTCTGCCCAAAATCACCATGATCTGCTGACGATGCCGCTGCTGACGATTCACCACAAGACCGAATATCGCTACAATCGTCCCGTGGCCTTCGGCGAACACAGGTTCATGCTGCGCCCAAGCGACGGCCATGATCTGCGCTTACTTGACTCCAGGCTCAAGATCTCGCCGCAGCCGATGTCGCTGCGCTGGATCCACGACGTGTTCGGCAATTCGGTGGCGATTGTTGATTTCGACGCGCGCGCGGACCGTCTGATCTTCGACTGGCACGTCACCGTCGAGCACAATCCGGTGGAAGAGTTCGCGCTGACGCCGGACGATCCCGCTTACTTCTATCCTTTCGTCTATGACGACGCGGAATTGCCCGATCTCGTCCAGTACATCACGCCGCAATATCCCGATCCCGGCGGCAGGATCGCGGAGTGGGTGCGCGGTTTTTTCGATGAAGATGCACCGGCGCCGAGCTTTTTGCTGCTGAGCCGCATCACACACGCCATCCGCAAGCAGTTCAACTACCAGAGGCGTCACGAACCCGGTACGCAGACCCCGTTCGACACCTTGCGGTTGGGCACCGGCACCTGCCGCGACTACGCGCTGTTCATGATCGAGGCGCTGCGCCGTCTCGGCATCGCCGCGCGCTTCGTCTCCGGCTACATCTTCGTGCCCGAAGACATCGCGCAGCACCATGTCGGTGGCGGCTCGACTCATGCGTGGGTGCAGGTCTATCTGCCGAGCGCGGGCTGGATCGAGTTCGATCCCACCAACGGCATCGTCGGCACCCGCGACCTCATCCGCGTCGCGGTCGCCCGCGACCCGCGCCAAGCCATCCCGCTGCACGGCATCTATATCGGCACCCAGGACGCTTTCGATGTCATGGAGGTGAACATCAGCGTGGTCTCGGACGAGGAGCGCACCGGTGCGGAGCTGGAAGCGGAGGTTTTGTAAGTCTGCTGCGATTTGCACGCTGCTGATTGACGGCTATAGAAGGCCATGACCTCCGATCGTCTCTTCGTCTACGGCACCCTGATGCGCGGCTTCGACCATCCGATGGCGCGGCTGCTGGCGCAGCATGCGGATTTTCTGGGCGAGGCGAGCTGCCGCGGCCGGCTCGTGCTGGTGAAGCATTATCCGGGATTGCTGCTGTCCGACGCGCCGTCGGAGCTCGTGCACGGCGAGCTCTTCCGCTTGCGCGCCGGCGACGAGCTCTTGCGCGAGCTCGACATGTACGAGGCCTGCGGCGAAGGCTTTCCCGAGCCGACGGAATATCTGCGCCAGCTGATCGACGTGACCGGCGCCGACGGCGCGACCGCGCCGGCCTGGACTTACGTCTACAATTGGCCCGTCACCGATCTGCCGCACATCGAATCCGGCCGCTTCCTCGACCACTAGGCCGACAGCACTTCCTTCACCACGCGCACGTCGACCTCGCGTTCGACATAGGTCCACTCCTCGGTTTGCCTGAGCATGCCGACCAGCTCCTCGAACAACGAGGCATGGGCGGGCGCGAACTCGAACCAGGTCAGGAAATCGAAGGGCTCGCCGAGGTCGCGGCAGTGATAGAGCTGGCGCGCGATTGCGGGCAGAAAACGAAGACTGCTGGCGATGTGGTGCGACTTGTCTTCAAAGATCTCGCGGCGTTCTTCCTGCGTGAGATCCCACCATGCCTGCGACTTGCGGATCGGAATCAGCGCCGCGCTGGTTGCTTCCAATCGGCCGAGGCCGGCCTGCACGCTCACGAGCTGCTCCTTCTCGGCGCGCTCGGTGTAGCGCAAGCTGCTGGGTACGCCGACCAGCCGCCAGGCATTGCGCGAGGGGACCAACGGCAACGCCACGGCCTCGCTGTCGTTGACCGACAGCGCCGGCATGAAGGGCAGGGGCTCGCCCGTCACAGGCGACATCGAGGTCACCCGCCAGCCCCCGCTATGGCCACCCCGAAAGGTCCTGAACATGGCCCATGGAAGCGTGGAACCGGGCGGGGTTCAAGCTTTTCCCGTCATTCCGGGCCCGCGCATCGCACCGGAAAGGGCTGTGAACAGCGCGTATAATCCTGACAAACCTGACTTTTGGCCGGCCCGCGCCTATATCCCTGATCCTTCGCCCGACTCACTTCGGTTCGCGCTACACACAGCCCATGGCCATCCGCTTCACGCCCCAATTCCTTGACGAGCTGCGCGCCCGGCTTTCGGTCTCCGAGGTCGTGGGCAAGCGCGTCAAGCTGAAGAAGACCGGGCGGGAGTGGAAGGGGCTGTCGCCGTTCCAGCAGGAAAAGACGCCGTCCTTCTATGTCAACGACCAGAAGGGTTTTTATCACGACTTCTCCTCCGGCAAGCACGGCGACATCATCACCTTCGTGATGGAGACCGACGGCCTGCCGTTTGCCGAGGCGGTCGAGCGGCTCGCCGGCATGGCCGGCCTGGCGCTGCCGGCGGTGACGCCGGATGCGGCGCGGCACGAGCAGCGGCGCCGCACGCTGCACGACGTCATGGAGCTCGCGGCGAAATTCTTCTCCGAGACATTGGCCTCGCGTGTTGGTGCGAAGGCGCGCGGCTATCTCGCGGATCGCGCGATCTCGCCGGCGACGCAATTGCAGTTTCGGCTGGGCTATGCGCCGCCGCCGCCCGAGCGCTTCGCGCTGAAGGAGCATCTCGGCAAGCTCGGCGTGTCCGTCGAGGACATGATCGAGACCGGGCTGCTCGTTGCCGGCAACGACATCCCGGTGCCCTACGATCGCTTCCGCGATCGCGTGATGTTTCCGATCACCGACTTGCGCGGCCGCGTCATCGCCTTCGGCGGACGCGCGCTGGAGAAGGACGTTCCGGCCAAATATCTGAACTCGCCGGAGACGCCGCTCTTCCACAAGGGCGACAATCTCTACAATCACCAGACCGCGCGCAAAGCCACCCATGACGGCAGCGCGCTGATCGTGGTCGAAGGCTATGTCGACGTCATCGCCATGGTCACCGCGGGCTTTGCAGGCGCCGTCGCGCCGCTCGGCACCGCGCTGACCGAAAACCAGCTCGCGCTGCTGTGGAAGATGGCGGACGAGCCGATCCTCTGCTTCGACGGCGACCGCGCCGGACAGAAGGCCGCCTATCGCGCCGCCGACCTCGCGCTGCCGTTTCTCGCGCCAGGCAAGAGCCTGCGTTTTGCGCTGCTGCCGGAAGGGCAGGACCCCGACGATCTCGCGCGCTCCGGCGGTCGTGGCGCGATCGAGGAGGTGATCGCGGCGGCGCGCCCGCTCGCCGACATGATCTGGTCGCGCGAGCTCGAAGGCGGCAATTTCGCCACGCCCGAGCGCCGCGCAGCGCTGGAAGCACGCATCAAGGAATTGTCGAACGGCATCCGCGACGAGGTGGTCCGGCGCTACTACCGCGACGAATTCGTCGAGCGGCTCCAGCGCGCCTTCTCGCCCGATGGCGGTCGCGGCGGCTTCGCCGGCCGGGGCAATTTCCGCCAGGGGGGCGGCGGCCGCCCGTTCCAGCCGCGCGGTGGGGGGCAGGCGAATCGATTCGGCGGTCAGGGATTCGGGCAAGGATTCGGAGGAGGCCGCCGCGGCCCGCCCGGTCCGACCCCGCTCCCCTCCGGCCCCTACCAGGCGGCGAGCCCCCAGCTTGCGGCAAGCCCGATCATGCGGGGCCAGCGCAGCGCCATCTCCCGCCGAGAGGCCCTGATCCTGCAAAGCCTGATCAACCACCCCTGGCTGCTGGATGATCACCTCGAAGAGGTGGCTGCCCTGGAGTTCGCCCACCCCGAGGCCCACAAGCTCAGGGCCGGTATCATCGCGGCTTTTGCCAACGACCATCACCACTCATCGGACCCCGGCGAGCAGGCCGAAAAGATGCGGGCCGATATCGAGAAGGGCGGATTTGCGCAGCTTCTTCAAAGAGTTGAGGGCGGCATCACCACTGCGGCGGTGTGGGGCGCCCGCGAGGGCGCGGCCCGCGACGACGTTCTTGCCACCTGGCACCAGCTCGTTGCCTTGCATCGGCAATACCATTCACTACTTAGAGAGCTGAAAGACGCCGAGCTGGCCTTGGGGGAGGACCCCAGCGAGGCCAATTTGGCGTGGCTGCGTGACGTCAAGGCCCGGCTGGCCGAGGTCGACGGTACCGAGGCCCTGATCGAGGGTTTTGGCGAGCTGTCGGGCCGGTTCCAGAAGAGTGTGTGATAAAAGAATCATGCGGACGGCTGAGGCCGGAACCGCTAAAAGACTCGCCAAATCCAAGGTTTGGCGGCAAAAACAGGGTTAATCGAGGCTTAACGGTCTTGTAGCACTTTGGCCCCCAGGCGGCCGCAGGCAGAACAGACGCGTCAGGAATGAATCCGCGCAATAGCTGTTGGCACTTCACCTGCATCCGCTGCGACAAAGAGGCTCACGAAGCGTTAGGCAAATCCGGCGAGAGAAAGGTCGGGGTGGCGAGATGTGTGCGCGCCGCCCTTTCCGTGTCGAGATCTGACGAAGCGAGAGCGTCGAACAACAGGTTCAAGTGAATTCACGCGGGCGGGCCGGTGTGCCCACTGCATGAAGCGCGTTTAGGAGCAATGGATGGCCACCAAGGCAAAGACGCTGCAGGCGAAGGACAAGGAAAAAGACGACAAGGCAGCGGACGCGCCGGAGAAGGACTCCCAGGACGCGCCGTCTCCCTTGCTCGATCTGTCCGACGCGGCAGTGAAGAAGATGATCAAGCAGGCCAAGAAGCGCGGCTTCGTGACCTTCGATCAGCTCAATGAAGTTTTGCCGTCCGATCAGACCTCGCCCGAGCAGATCGAGGACATCATGTCCATGCTCTCGGACATGGGCATCAACGTCACCGAAGCCGACGATAGCGAAGGCGAGGAAGACAAGGACGAGGGCGGCGAGGACGAGACCGACAACGAGCTCGTCGAGGTCACGCAGAAGGCCGTCACCGAGGTCAAGAAGAGCGAGCCGGGCGAACGCACCGACGATCCCGTGCGCATGTATCTGCGTGAGATGGGCACCGTCGAGCTGCTCTCGCGCGAAGGCGAAATCGCGATTGCCAAGCGCATCGAGGCCGGCCGCGAGGCGATGATCGCGGGCCTCTGCGAAAGCCCGCTGACCTTCCAGGCCATCATCATCTGGCGCGACGAACTCAACGAAGGAAAGATCTTCCTTCGCGACATCATCGATCTCGAAGCGACCTATGCCGGCCCCGATGCCAAGGCGGGCATGAACACCGCGATGATCGCCGGTCCCAATGGCGAGAACGGCGAAGCATCGGCCGAAGCTGGCCAGCCCGCCGCCGACGGCGCGCCCGCGCATGTCGCGCCGCCCGCAGCGCCTCCGTCGCCGACCCCGTTCCGCGCCGCGCAGCCCGCCCCCGGCGCTGCGCCGGGTGGCGAGGACAAGGATCCGGGCGAAGCCGCGGCCGAAGCCGACATGGACGAGGACGACGAGTTCGAGAACCAGATGTCGCTTGCGGCAATCGAGGCCGAGCTCAAGCCGAAGGTGGTCGAGATCTTCGACAAGATCGCCGACAGCTACAAGAAGCTGCGCAAGCTTCAGGAGCAGGACATCCAGAACCAGCTCCAGAACGAGTCGCTCTCGCCGCACCAGGAGCGCAAGTACAAGAAGCTGAAGGACGAGATCATCGTCGAGGTGAAGTCGCTGCGCCTAAACCAGGCCCGTATCGACTCGCTGGTCGAGCAGCTCTACGACATCAACAAGCGCCTCGTTTCGCATGAGGGCCGCCTGATGCGCCTCGCCGACAGCCACGGCGTCGCCCGCGAAGATTTTCTGCGCAACTACACCGGTTCTGAATTGGACCCGCGCTGGCTCAACCGGGTGTCAAAACTCTCGGCCAAGGGCTGGAAGAACTTCGTCCATCACGAGAAGGACCGGATCAAGGATCTCCGTCACGAGGTGCATCAGCTCGCCGCGCTGACCGGCCTCGAGATCGTCGAGTTCCGCAAGATCGTGCACTCCGTGCAGAAGGGCGAGCGCGAAGCCCGCCAGGCCAAGAAGGAGATGGTGGAAGCCAACCTCCGTCTCGTGATCTCGATCGCCAAGAAGTACACCAACCGCGGCCTGCAATTCCTCGATTTGATCCAGGAAGGCAATATCGGCCTGATGAAGGCCGTCGATAAGTTCGAGTATCGCCGCGGCTACAAGTTCTCGACCTACGCGACGTGGTGGATCCGGCAGGCGATCACCCGCAGCATTGCGGACCAGGCCCGCACCATCCGCATCCCCGTGCACATGATCGAGACGATCAACAAGATCGTGCGCACGAGCCGCCAGATGCTCAACGAGATCGGCCGCGAACCGACGCCAGAGGAATTGGCCGAAAAGCTCGGCATGCCGCTGGAGAAAGTGCGAAAAGTCCTCAAGATCGCCAAGGAGCCGCTGTCGCTCGAAACGCCGGTCGGTGACGAAGAGGATTCGCACCTCGGCGATTTCATCGAGGACAAGAACGCGATCCTCCCGATCGACGCCGCGATCCAGTCGAACCTGCGCGAGACCACCACGCGCGTGCTCGCCTCGCTCACCCCGCGCGAAGAGCGCGTGCTGCGCATGCGCTTCGGCATCGGCATGAACACCGACCACACGCTGGAAGAAGTCGGCCAGCAGTTCTCGGTGACGCGTGAGCGTATTCGCCAGATCGAGGCGAAGGCGCTGCGCAAGCTGAAGCATCCGTCGCGGTCGCGGAAGCTGCGGAGCTTCTTGGATAACTAATCCACGCATTCATCAAAACGAAAACGGCGGGTGAAACCCGCCGTTTCTCGTTTGGCTAGCCGGATAACGTATTGATCGCGAGGTTTTCGATTGCCGCTGCGAGGCGCTGCATTATGCGCTGAGTCTCGGTGAACTGCTTAAGCGTCTTCATCAAAGGTTCTTTGTATACGCAACTGGCTTCGAAAGGGTCGCGGGCAGCTTGAACGGCTGGGTCTTGATTTTGCCAGCCCTGAAGCGCCCCTCGAAATTCAAGAACGCAATCAGGTCGCGGGCATACTCCAGATAGGCCTCTTGGGAGAGCAGGAGGGCTTCGTCGATATAAAAAAACGACAGGTCGTCGAGATTCTTGACCTCCGCATCCTCTTTGGCGAGTTCTTCTAGGGAAACGTAACACAGGGCTTTACCCTGTTCGGGGTCATGCCAATAGGCGTGGGCGTATCGGTTGCGGATGGCCAGGCAGTTCCGCAGGGCTTCGATCATTAGGCCAAATTCGGTGCCGAGACCCAGCTTCTCATAGGCCACACGTGCCAGACCATCGGCGATCAAAACGCGGTTGGTCTCCCCACGAATCCGAAACATCGGTTTGAGTGTACCGTTCAGGTCGAAGCCGCGCGCGACCTGCACGCAGTTCATCAAATCGACTTCCAATTCGCCGTAATCGAGCAAGATGCGGCCGATGACAGCCATTTCTTTTGGAAAGGTGCGATGGATTGGAAACATCAAGCGCCCAACAATTTAGTCGCGATGAGGATAAGACTCTGGGCCGCAGCGCTCACGGCTACGTATCCCTTCGCCCGCTCTTCCAAGCCCTTAAACAAGCTGAAGAGAATAGGCTTCTTGCGCGCGCCTACAATCTGTTCGCCGATGGCTTGAACGAAGTCGATGAGTTCCTGTTTTCCGGCCTTGTCGATCTCCCTTGAGTCAACGATGGCCTGGGCGAGGGACTTTATCGCGAGGCCGATGGCGTCGGCATCACTGTCCTTGGTTAGGGTAATGACGGCATCGATCTTCGCGAGGTCGCCGGTATTTACGACACCGATGTTCGAGTTTGAAATGCTGATGTTATTGTAGGTGGATTTCGTGCTCATCGCGCTCGCCAGTGCTGCTACCGGTATCCTGCCGCCACTCGGGCCAAAGCCTGTCATCTCATCCATGTCATCCATCGCCTGATTCATCATGGCGGCGTTCTGGAGGAACTGGAGAAAGTTCGCTTGCTGAAACTTATGCCAGCAGTCTAGGCACAGCGGCACCTTCTGGTCACCGACCTGATAGAAAGCTGGCTTTCGGCATTGAGTGCACGGCATAGAAAATTGCCCGGTTGAGCGCGGGATGCGCCCATGCGAATAATATGGTTGAGTGAAGCGGCCAATACCACCTTTGGCTGCCCATTTCCCACCACAATCGGCGAGTCAGGTGCGACTTTATCATCGGATCTTGGACATGAATTTATATGCTGTCGCGGGCGTTTTGACCGCCTTTCCTTTTTTCTATTTCCTGAGCTTCGATCCCAATCTCCGCGTTCGGGTTTACCTTGAGATCAACCCCAGCGCTGAACCCACAATGACTTTCGACAAGATATCGCCCCCGTTTGGTTGGGCGGGGTTGGCGCCTTTGGCCTGGGTCGCGGGGATGGGAATCCTGCTGATGGTGCCCGAGGGGACCTGTTCGTTCCACGTGCAAAACATCTGGTCGGTTCAGACCCTGACAGCCGTCGCCTCCATCGCACTGACATCGAAGGTCGTGTTCGGGCCAACATTCAGCACGTTCAAGAGCCTGATGTTGACCACAGGCATGAAAATGAAACGGCCTTGGTCGTACAAGGTTTTTGATGTTGCCACCGTCTATCCCGTCAACTTCGTAACCGGCGTCACGAAGAAGTTGATCTACTTCTCGATCGCGGCCGGGATTTTGTGGCTGCTGGCGAAGATCGGCCTCTACAGCCGGGATCAAACAACGGTCCTGCCGGATTACGTGTTCATCGCGATGGTTTTCTCGTACCTGGGGAGAATGAGCCAGCTCTACATAAATCTCCGGGATCGGGCGGTGATGTTTCAGCAAACCCGATGGGCTGGTTGGGAGATAGCGCTGTGCTTCCTGGGGCTGCTGGCTTCATTCATCATGACCGTTGAAATGCTGGAGAAGATACTGCGATCCTGTGGGGCCACACCCAACGTCCTGCCGCACTACACCGAGGTTGTTGCTGGCGTGCTCACTTGGCCTGTCATCGAGGGCATTCTGGCGACGATTTTCTGAGTGTTGCCGGATTGCGGGAAGCTGCGCGCATAATGGGGCGTAGCGTAGAACGTTGCCTCTGTCGGCGCCTCTTGCGGCCTTCACGTTTCGGGGGCTGTTCTTCCTTCTGCCCTCCGCGCGGTCTTATGAGCCGTACCGCGCCACTTCGGTATCTCCTTGTGAAAGATACCAAAGTTCTACTTCGTGGTACCCAGTCATGCCGAGTCCTAGCCTCACCGTCTGGTACAACACCCGCTGCCCCGTTTGTGACGCCGGAATCGATTGGCAGCGCAACAAGCTGCTGGCGCTGGTGCGTGTGGGTGCGATCGAATTCAGGGACATCAACCAGCAGCCCGACGCGCTGGCGCACTTTGGCGCTTCGCTCGATGACATCAGGCGCCGCCTGCATGCGACCGATGAGGCCGGCCGACTTGTCGTCGGCGCCGATGTCGCGATTGCGCTCTGGCGGATGACCCCGGGCGAAGGATGGCTTGCGGCGCTGCTCGGCAATCGCGTGGCGCTGCCGTTCACGCGCTTCTTCTATAATCGGTTCGCCGATTTGCTGTTCGCCTGGAATAGGTGGTGCGGGCGCTGGTGAGCCCGTAGGATGGGGGGCACTGCCGCTCACCCCATCCTACGTGCTCCGAGTTGAAGTCTCCCCGCAACCAACCATGACCCTCAGGGATTGCGCCGCGAGAACGAGATGGCGTAGGCGCCGTTGCGGACATCGACCATCGGATCGTCGGACTGCTCGATCCCGTCGGTGAGTTGGCCCGGCAGGAACAGAAGCTTCTTCTGCGCCTCGTCGCTATCAGCCACGGCCTTGTCGATCGTCAGCACGCCGAGTTCGATCAGCTTGCGATCGTCAGGCCAGGGTTTTGCCGGATCCTTGGTGGAGTCGCCGGCGGCAGCCAGTTGCGCCTTGAAGTGGAAAACCACCGGTCCCTGCTTCAGGCGGGCAGGCAGTTCCTCCATCAGGAAGTCCGGCGCCTTCTTCGCAGCCTCCGCCTTGTCGAGGTGCACGATCTTCTCGGGGATCATCTGATAGCGGATGGCCTGTCGCTGGCCCGCTTTGTTGACGAACACGAACGCGTTGATGCCGAAATAGGCCTCGTTGGCAAAACTGTCCGGCGTGGCGACCGTGGCCAAGGCGGCCGGGACGGTGGGATGGCTTGCCACGAATTGCTCGACCTTGGTCGGCTTGGCCGCGTCCGGCGGGCTTTGCGCGATCGCGACGAGCAGATCGCGAAACTCCTCGCTGGTCGACACGGGGAAGAATTTCAGCGAATTGATCACGATGTCCATGTCGCTGCCGTCGGGCAGGTGAAATTTCACCGCCATGCCGTGCGGGTTGGCGTCGCCGGAGCCGTCAGGCAGGTTGGGCACGCCGGTGGAGTCCGAGAACCGCACAGTCACCGGAATCTCGGCGCCGCCGAAAAGCACAGCCTTGCTCAGGCCGGCGGCGTCCGCGGAGGCCTTGAATTTTCCTTCGGCCACGACGCCCTTGGCGTGATTGGCGCGAAAGCCGGCGTGGACGCCGAACACCTTGTTCATCTGGTCGACGAGCTGTTGCTCGACGGGCGCGTCCTCCGCACGCGAGATGGCGGGCAAGGCCAGGCCGAACACGAACAGCGCGGCAACGAGCTTGCGGTTCATCATCGGGCGTTTCTCCTCTCATGATCCTTGCAGCATAACAGCAAAAGTTGACGCATGAGCGACTTTCGCGAGGACTGCGACCGTGGGGCGGCAGGTCCGTAATGAAGCCGCGCGCGGGTTCGTCGCCGTCGAGGCCTCAACGTGGCTCGGCATTCTCTGGTGCGGGCGCGAACAGGTTCGTCGATGCGGCTTCCTGAACGATCACTGCCGCGTCTTCCGGCAGCAGAAACCCGCGCGCCATCAGATCCTGGACGGCGATCCGGATCCGGTTCACGTAATCGTCGCGGCCGTGATAGCGCTCTTCGATCGACAGGCGGGCGTCACCGGTACGCTCTCGTTCCGCTTTCGTCGCTGCGAATGGTGAGAAGGACCCGATCAGCATGCAGGTGAATGTCTGCGGCTGGTTCTGGGCGCCATTGGTGCCGGTCGGCACCGCGACATCCGGCAGCCGCACGCCGCCGAGCGCATTGCCGTCCTGATCGCGCTTCGGCACTTGGATCACTGCGGCGGAAAGCCTGCTCGGGGCGCGCAGTGCAGGGGGCTCGCCGCCCGCGGTTTCGAGCGACATCAATTCGCTCGCGGGCGGCTCGGTGCCACGGCTTACCCAGGCATCAAGGTGCAGCAGGAGGGCCCGCGACAGCGGCGACCAATCGAGGCGGCCCGGCGCCAGTGTGCAGGCCGGTGCCTTGGGGGCGGGTACATGCGGGCCTCCCGCAATATCGTACATCCGCACATTGGCGGGCAGTGGCTGATCCGCGATTCCGGACGCGCCCGTGCGGCCGAGCGAAGCGCGCAGTGAATAGTAGTCCGTGGTGGAGTTCACGAGGATCATCCTTGGAGGCACCTCGCCGCGCGTCTCGACCTTGGCCGTGATCTCCCCGATCGTGAGCGGTCCGTCATTCACGCCGGGAAAATCCGGGTTGTCGAATGTGGGCGCCCCCTCGGCGCTCGACATGGGTCCAAGGCCGGTCTGCAGGATCGGAAGAAGGCCGGCGGCCGAGACGAACACATGCATTCCGTCGAAGACGCGCCGGTTGCCGATCATGTTGAAGCCGTTCAGGAGAAAGGTCTTCAGGAATCGTCCATCCTGGGACCTGCCGCTCGCGAGCACGCGATTGATCGCTCCCCTGAGCGGGTTGGGCGTTCCATCCTTGTCAGAAGCCGCATGCGCGAAGAAATCCGCGGCATCGCGGACGATCGCAAAGCCCGCTCCCTCGACGAAGCGTGTCTTGCCATCGGCGTCAGCGAACGAAGGCAGGTCCGCACCCTGTCCAAGCTCCCAGAAAACCTCGGCAACCGCAAAACCATGGTCCTGAAGAAAGCCGGTGCCCTGCTCCAGCGTGCCCGGGAGAAACCGCACATCGCGTGGCGAGTTGTAGATCGCCTCGGCCCAGACTTGCCCGCGGTTGGGTACGTCCACCAGCAACGCACCGTTGTCCCCGCGCGGAGCCGCCGGCATCATGAGAATGATCTTCGCCGCGTAGTCGACGCGCCCACGTTCATTGCGCGGCGCCTTGTCGATCCCGGGAATGGCCTCTTGTGGCGACAGGTCGCCGCGGATCCTGCCCTGCCAGATCACATAGTCGCCGGCGCGAAATGTGCCGTAAGGCTGCTTCGACGTGAACTCGATCCGGGTGACTTCTGCGCTCGCTGGCCGCGCCGTCGAGACCAGGCCGAACAAGCCAAGCAAGAACATCACAATTCGCACGCTTCGACCGTGCGGCATGGGAATTCTCCATAGGGGATAGCGGCTGGTTTCGAGCACTTTGTGATCACGACATGCCGTATCAGAACGGGAATGATGGACCGGCAACCTTTTCACCGGTCCATCGTCTATCGAGAAGGCCTTCTCACTCGATCCAATAGTCGATGTCTGTCTGATTGGCATTGATGGCGGCCTTCGGCTCGGACGGGCCATGACTGCTGATGATGCCACGTATTCCGGTGAGGCTACCCGTGCCACCGGTAATGACGCCCGATGTCATGTTCGTGAGCTTGCCATCTCCACTGCTTTGAGCGACCAGAGATGTCCTGACAAAAAACTTCTCTCCGTTCTCCAGTATCCAAACGTTGTAGATGAGAGCTGGACCGTTGTTGTCGATGTAATCAGACATGCCGCGTGTCCATTGCTCCTTCAACCTCGAACCGTTGATGAGGGGGGCATCGTCACCATAGGTCCGCCGAATTTCGAAGAGCCGAGCCTGATGTCCGGGAATGTCGCCAACGTCGATGACGTGTTGTTGGGTGTATACGGTCTGAGTTGCCGGCGTATCATAGCTGACGTGGTGCTTTTGCTGCGCAACGGCCGCCGGCGCGGTTAGCGCCATTGCGAGAGTAATCGTCATTCCAAGCGCGATATTGCGAAACATCCGTGACCTCTCATGCTGGAATCCCCCCAACGTGAAGATATCGGCGGACGGTGCTGAAAATTCCCTCATCAACCGGTCGTGACCGAGCCCCACCCAGGGCTGATTTCACCGCGCTTTTCCGAGGTGTCATGAATTAGACTGATCGCCGGCTTGGCTGCGAGCGATTTCGCCCATCAATCTTTTTTGGCTGCGCCTTAACGAGGCCGCGTCCTGGTTTGTGGACCGGCGGGGAGATCCGTCAATGCAGGCCTATTGAGGGGGGCCAGAGCCTCTACAAACGAAAACGGCGGGCCGAGGCCCGCCGTCTGTGCAGTCGCCGCGCGCGTCTCACGGGCGCAGCTTATTTCTTCTTCGCCCCGACCCGCTCGATCCGCTTGATCTCGAGTGCCGGACGGCCGCCCTTCTCCGCGATCTCGCGGTCCTGCTCCATGATGAAGTTGCGCGCGGGTTCGTCGCCGTCGAGGCCGCCGAGCAATTCGCTGGGGACGCGGCGGTTGGAGCGTTGGGAATCGTCCTCATAGAAGACGTTGAAAAAGGCGAATTCGCCTTTGGGATTGGTTCCGGGTTTTTTGGCCATGGCGGCTTGTCGTCGATCAGGGCGCCGCAGTCAAATGACTTCGGCAGCCGCCGGCATCAATCCGGCCGCCTTCTGCACAATCATTTGGTGATTTGTTGGCCCGATCGGAGCGCCAGGCGTCCGCAAGGTCCGATGCGACCCCGACCTCAATAAACGGCGGGCCGATAAGCCCGCCGTTTATTTTTGGTCGTCAGCGTCGCCCGGGGCTGGCAGGGCAACAACCTGAGATAGAAGGCTATCGCTTGCGCTCTGCGATGGCAAGATAAATCGTCACCGTGCTGATGTCGCAGCGAGCGCATCAGATATGCGGCGCATGTCGCTGCGGGTTCCCGCAATTCCGCAAAGCAGATGCTTGGATCATCGAAGTAGTTTGTTCATCTGGCGGTGCTCTCGCAGTGCAACGAGAGCGAGCATGCGTTGTAAGAAGTCATTGAGCTGCGAACTCGAGCCCGTTGCATGCACGTGATCTCATCCAGCGCATGCCGGCCAATGTCGTTCGTGCATTGCACACATCACATGGGTTGTGTGCTCTCTCCGTGGGATCACGGCGCCACCAGTTCCACGCGCCGGTTCAGCGCGCGGCCGGCGTCCGTGGCGTTGGAGCCGACCGGCGCCAGCAATCCGACGCCGGCGGTGCGCAGTCGCGCCTGCGCAATCCGGAAACTCTTCACCAGTTCCGCCGCGACCGCCTCCGCACGCCGCTTCGACAGATCGAGATTGTACTCATAGGCGCCCTGGCTGTCGGTGTGGCCGACGATGAAGACGTTGAGCTGAGGCTGGCCCGTCAGCAGCTTTGCGATCTGCTCCAGCGTCGGGCGGCTCTCCGGCTTCAGCACCGCCTTGTCGGTGTCGAAATAGATGCCGTAGAGCGCGATGTGGCCGGCCTCGCCAAGACCTTTCGCCATCGCAGCGGCGTCGACCATCTTGTTGGCGATGGCGCCCAGCTCGGCGATCGTGACCTGCGCGGTGATGTCCTGGTTGTTCTGGCTGACGATGACGCTCGCATAGGTCTCGCGGCCGCCCTCGGTCTTGCGGCCGGCAAAATAGCGATAGTTGAAGCCGTCGACCCACATCTGGGGGACCGGCAGCGTGTCGATCGCCTCGGTGAAGGGAATGCCGCCGCAGGCGTCGGTGTCACAGGCCAGCAGGGTCTCGTAGCCGGCTTTCGCCAGCTGCGTCTCGAAATTGCGGGAGACTTCGAGGATCGAGGGGCCGGGATTGGTGCGGTAGGCGATGCGGACAATGCGGCCCTCGAGCCGCCGCGCGTCTGCCGGCTGACCATCCCTGAAGGCGGCGGCCTGCATCCGCGTCGCGTCAAAATCCTTCACGACATAGCCGGTGATGACGCTGCCGGTGAAGCGGCCGATGCCGGGATAGTCGCGGGCGCCTGCGACATCGCGGGTCTGTGCCGAGGCGGCCACGGTATGGAGCGAGAGCAACGCGAGGACAGCAAGCATCCGGCGGGGAAGGGGCATGGTCATCTCGATCGGTTGGGGGACAGGGCGAGCGCTGCCCTTTAGTCGCGCGCTCGGCCTGTTCGGTTCTGGCGGGATCGGTTCAACCGGAGCAATCCGCCGACGGGGTGCGTGGCGCGAGCAGGCACTCACGCCAGAGTCTCCGATGCTGACACCATACGCCTGTTTTGCCCGACGGGTCAACTAAAATTCGGAAAATGCGCAGTCGATCGTCGCGCGCCTACGGTGCATGGGGTTGTTTTGCGATTTTCGTCTCAGTGCAGCTGGTCGCGGTCCCCCGAGATGATCGGCTGCGTGCCGCTTTGACGCGAATCCAGTTCCCGGGCATGATCGCCCGCCACTTTCCGCGCATGATGCCTGAGGATTTCCCCGCATGTTGAGATACGCGCTCGCCGTCGCTTCCATCGTTTGCCTGGCCGGCGGTTCGGCCGAGGCCGCGCGCTGCGGCGGCGACTTCAACAGCTTCGTCGCCGGCATGACGGCGGAGGCGCAGGCCGCGGGCGTGTCGGCGGGCGTGACCAGCGCGGCGTTCGGCGGCATCACCCAGGACGGCGCCGTGCTCGCCTTCGACCGGCGCCAGCGCTACACGTTCAACAAGAGTTTTGAGCAGTACGTCTCGACCCGCGTCGGCCCGGGCCGCATCAATGGCGGCCGTGCGCTGCTGCAGCGTCACGCCGCGCTGCTCTCGCGCATCGAGCAGCAGTTCGGTGTGCCCCGGCAGATCCTGGTCGCGATCTGGGGGCTGGAGAGCGATTTCGGCAAGGGCGACATGGGCAAGCTGCCGGTGATCCGCACGCTTGCCACGCTCGCGCATGATTGCCGCCGCACCGAGCTGTTCCAGGGCGAGCTGCTCGCCGCGCTCAAGATCGTGCAGCGCGGCGACCTGCCGCTGCGCGATCTCATCGGCGCCTATGCCGGCGAGATCGGCCAGACCCAGTTCCTGCCGTCGTCCTACATCAAGTATGGCGTCGATTTCGACGGCGACGGCCATGTCGACCTCCGCCACAGCGTCGCCGACGTGCTCGCCTCGACCGCGAACCTGCTCCACTCCAACGGCTTCAAGATGGGCCAGCCCTATGACGAAGGCTCGGCCAATTTCGACGCGATGCGCGAGTGGAACAGGGCTGTGATCTACCGCAAGACGATCGGGTATTTTGCAGATCGGCTGGTGGGGCAGTAACCACATATTCGCTGTCATCGCCCGCGAAGGCGGGCGATCCAGTACGCCGCGGCGGCTCGATTCTAACCGCGATGTCTCGGCGTACTGGATTTCCCCGCTTTCGCGGGGAATGACGGCGGAGAGTGAGGCTGCGGCGTCACGCAACTGACCTGTTACTACTTCCCCTTCGCCATCCTCTCCAGCTTCCGCTGCAACGGCGCCCAATACGTCCCCGGGCGGAAGCGCTGCAGGATGTCCATGAACCTGGCATCGTTGCCGATCAGGATGCGCGGCTCGTTTCGCTCGATGCCCTTGATGATGCGCAGCGCCGCGTCCTTCGGCGTCGTCCGGGCCGCGGTCTCGAACCGATCGATCATCTGGGCGCGGCGGGCGTTGTCGGTGACGCCAACGCCGGTGCGCGATGAGCGCGCGATGGACGTGGCGACGCCGCCGGGATGCACCACCGACAGTTTGACCGGGCTGCCCGCGACCGCGAGTTCATGCCGCACGCTCTCGGAAAATCCCCGCACCGCGAATTTCGCCGCCGCATAGGCCGATTGTCCTGGCGGCGCGATGATGCCGAAGATCGAGGAGACGTTGACGATATGCGCCTCTGCTCGCGTCTTCAGATGCGGCAGGAAGGCGCGGGTGCCGTGCACCACGCCCCAGAAATTGATGTCGAACAGCCAGTCCATCTGCGCCTGGTCGATCTCCTCGAACGTCCCCATCAGCGCCACGCCGGCATTGTTGACGAGGATGCCGAGCGCGGGATGCGCTGCGATGGCCTCGCGCGCGAATTGCGCGATGTCGGCGGGCTCGCTGACATCGACGCGATGCACACTGATCTTGCGCTGCCTGCCGATCTCGGCGGCGAGCGTTTTCAATCCGGCCTCGTCGCGATCGGCGAGCGCGAGGTCGCAGCCGCGTTGTGCAAGCTCGATGGCGAGCGCACGGCCAATGCCGCTCGCCGCGCCCGTGATGGCGGCTGCGCCGCGAATCGCCGTCATGATGCCTCCCGTCAACCCCGAACAGGGGAACTACGATGTACATTTTTTCAGATAGGAACCGAAACCTAAATCAGGTTCCGTCTTTAACATACGATACTTGAACGGCGGCAAGCAGCATTGGGAGCCACCGATGGGACAATCCAAACCGTTTACAGCCACAGCCCTCATCGTCGAAGACGACGCCATGCAGCGAGAGATGCTCAGTCTGTTGCTCGAAGAAAGCGGGTACCAGGTCATCCAGTGCGAGAGTGCGGAAGCCGCCGAGCGTGTGCTGGACAAGAGCGCCGGCGCACTCTGCCTGATGCTGACCGACGTGCAGCTCGCCGGCCGCATGAACGGCGTCGAGCTCGCGCACGTCGCCAAGGACCGCAATCCGAAGCTCGACGTCGTCGTCACCTCGGGCCGCCCCCTGAGGCAGCCTTTGCCCGACGGCGCAAAATTCTGGGCCAAGCCCTGGGCGCCGCTCGACGTCCTGCGCGAAGCCGAGATCGCCCAGCTGAACTGAGGCGCGTTCGCGCTTCGGTTTCCTGTCCGGCGGCGCGGCTGACCGTGTCGTGACTTCTCGGCAAACGGCAGGAGTGATAGGGACAAGGCATGTCCTGGTCCTTCCTGCTCACCTCGCTCATCGTCGTCGCCTCGCCCGGCACCGGCGTGCTTTACACCCTGGCTGCGGCGCTGACCCGCGGCTCGCGCGCCAGCGTGGCTGCGGCCTTCGGCTGCACGCTCGGGATCGTGCCGCACATGGTCGCGGCGATGCTCGGGCTCGCCGCCGTGCTGCACACCAGCGCGCTCGCCTTTGCCGCGCTGAAATGGTGCGGCGTGGCCTATCTGCTCTACATGTCCTGGCAGGCGCTGCGCGAGACAGGTGCGCTTGCGGTCGACGGCGAGATCAAGGAGCGCTCCAGCGGCCGGGTCATCGTCACCGGCTTCCTGATCAACATCTTGAACCCGAAGCTCTCGATCTTCTTCCTCGCCTTCCTGCCGCAGTTCATTGCGGCGGACGAGGCGTCCGTGCTGGCGCGGATGCTGGAATTGAGCGGCGCCTTCATGGCCATGACCTTTGTGGTGTTCGTGGTCTATGGCCTCTGCGCGGCGTCCGTGCGCGAGCGCGTCATCTCCCGTCCCGGCGTGATGGCCTGGCTGCGCCGCTCCTTTGCCGCAGGCTTTGCCCTGCTCGGCGCCAAGCTCGCGTTCGCCGAGCGGTAGCCAATAAAAAAGCGGGCCTTGTGCCCGCGTCTTTCAGACTTATCCGGAGCCCGGGCAGAGCGAGGCTCCACCCGGGCGAAATCAAAAGAAGCTGCGTTACTTCTTCTTCGCAGCCTTCTTGGCCTTCTTCTTCGTCGCCTTCTTCGCCTTCTTCGCTTTCTTAGCCATAGGATCCTCTTAAGGGTTAATGGTGAAACGCGACACGAGGAACGCTCGGCGGAGGGCCAGCCTCGCAACATCCTCGATGACGAACTCAGCAGATTCGCGCGTCCATGCCCCGCGCTGTCACATCTGTGTCATTACGTTATCCACAGCTCAGATGCATTTTTGGGTGATTTCGGCCCGCGAATCCGCATCGCAGAGCATGCCGACGCGACCGCGATGCACGCCGGCGACGTGCCTAACGATCCGATAATCGAGACGCGTCGTTCATGAATCCAAAACCAAGGGCGCGTTTTGGACGAACGAAGTGAGGTTCCGTTAAGCGCAATCCGCGCATGATCCTCCGCAAGAACACGGGGACGGGTCATGGACGAGTTTCTGCCAGTGACAGGGGGCGGGACGCTGCGCGTATCGCGGGCGCCATGCTGAACGTACCGACGCTTTGGATGGTCTTCGTCGTCAATTTCTCGGCGCTCGGCCTGATCTGGGCCTATGTGACGCGCTCCTATCCGAAATTCGAGGCTGCACGGTACTGGATGGCGTCGGCCTTCGTTGGCGCCGCCGGCTCGCTGACGGCGCTGGTCCGCCTGTTCGTCGATTCTCCCATCCCGCTTGTGTTCGGGGCCGCCGGCATCATGGCGGCGAGCTGCCTCGCGGCCATGGGCATTCAGCGCTTCTACGACCGGCCGGTGCATCTGCGCCTTATGCTGACGACGGGGATCCTGAGCCTCGCCGGCGTCGTGATCTTCATGGTTGGTTTCGACCAGATGCAGCTGCGCATGCTCTTCTACACGGTGGGGCAAGGCCTGCCGCTGGTGCTGTCGCTGCGGCTGTTGTTGTCGCCGCCCGAAGGCCGCGTCAGCCCGGGGGCGCGGCTGTCGGGCATCGTGATCCTCAGCATCATCGGGATCTTCGTGATACGTGCGGTCGGCAACATGCTCGGTTACGATTTCTCGGCGAGGGCGGGCGGCCAGACCCACGCCGTCATGGTGCTGGTGCTGCTCTTCCTGTCGATGACGCTTAATTTCGGCTTCCTGCTGATGGCGATGGACCGCTTACGCAACGAGGTCGCCGACCTCGCGCTGCTCGACGATCTCACCGGCGTCGCCAACCGCCGCCATCTGTTGCAGCGGCTGTCAGAAGAATGCGCCCGCTCGGAGCGCAGCGGCGAGCCGTTCTCGCTGTTGGTGATCGATCTCGACGGCTTCAAGACCATCAACGACACCTATGGGCATGCCGCGGGCGATGCCTGCCTTCAGCACTTCACCCTGATGGCGCAGACGCGGCTGCGGCCCGGCGACATGCTCGCCCGCACCGGCGGCGACGAGTTCTGCGTCGTGCTGCCGTCCTCCTCCATGCGCGAGGGCGCGCGGATCGCCCGCCGCATCCTCGAGGTCTGCCGCCAGGATGCCGCCGGCTGCGCCGGCAACGACATCCCGATCGCGATCTCGATCGGCGTTGCGGAATGGGACCGCGGCATCGGCCAATTCCCGGATCGGCTGATCGCCCATGCCGACCATGCCCTCTATGCCGCCAAGAAGAACGGCAAGAACGATTTTGCGGTCTATGATCCCGCCCCGCCGCTCTCGCCCGAGCCGGTCGAAGCCGCGCGCAATTTCGCCTGAATCCTGCTACGCTCGGCTCCCTTGTTGGATCCCCGTAATGCTGTCCCGCCTTGTCGCGGCAATTCTCGCCGCCGTTCTGATCGCTCCCGCCGCCGCAATGGACGCCGAGCTCACAAGGCTCGCGCGCAGCACCGGCACGCCTGACATTCCCGGGTTGAAGATCGTCTGGCTCGCGCCATGGGGCGATGTCGCCAACGCTCATGCCTGGCGCAACATCATCGTGCATCAGACCGAAGGGCCGACCGGCTCGGCGCGCGGCGGCGCGCAAGAGCAGTCGAAGAACCCGACCCGGCGCGGCGTGATGGTCTGGGTCGAGACCGATGGTACGGTCTACTGGTCGGTCGCGGACAATCTGGTGCCGACCCACACCGACGGCGCCAACCGCAACGACAACAAATACATCGACAACAGCGTGACCTATCATCAGGTCGTGCGCGACAATTCGATCGGCGTCGAGTTCGCCGGCAACTATCCCGATGTCGCGATCGGCCCGACGGCGGCACAGGTCGCGGCCTGGAAGATCCTGGTCCAGGTCCTGCGCGCGCGTTACGACATCCCGCTCGACCACGTTTACGCCCACAACTGGATCGACTTCAAAGACGCCCGCTATTGCGAAGGCTGCTGGCTCGCGACGCTGGCGCGGACCTGGGGCGAGTGATCGAGCGGGCACCGGAGGCCGAAACCTCCGGTGCCCGACAGCATCGTCATCCCTAGACCGACCGAGCCTTCCCCTATTCAAGGAAATGCCTTGGGCAGATCGGTGGAAGGCTTCGTGACGATCTGGTGCGCGTCGCGCCAGATCACCTCGCGCTGGCGCGAGGTCGTGATCGTCCGCACCGGCAGGCCGCCCTCTTCGAGCAGCCAGGCGCAATAGTGCGCGCGACTGACACATTCGCTGGCCCCTGGATCGAACCAGCAGATGCCCCAGATCGAATCGCGCCGCTTGAAGTGCCGTGCGATACGTCCGGGCAGCGGCAGATGCTCCGCGAACCAGGTGAACTGCTCCGAGAGCTCCTGCCGGATCCAGTCCGGACAGTTGTTGCGCTGGATGTACCAGGACGCGCGAAAGAAGCCGCTCTCCACGCGGCTGTCCGGGTGGATGAGCGGTGTAACGAACCGCAAATACATGACGACACGGCGCGACGCATTGTTGCGTCACGCCCCTCGTAGTCAGATGAAATGAATGGACAGCCGCGGAGCGGCGCTCAGCCTATGACCACTTGCCGATCAGAGATGGGCTGCGGTCGGAACGTATCGATCTACAAATCATGCCGCCTCCCTCGAAAGCGCTGAACAAAAAAAGGCGCGACGCCGCGCCGGGGCGGCAGCACATACACCAGCAGGCGTGCTGCGACAAGCGAGATTGATTGGAGTGATCGTTGCGCGCCGAAATGACAGGCCTACACCGGCTGCGCCATCCAGCCGAAGAAGCGCCGGATCAGTCCCGGCTGCTCCGGCAATTCCGGCGACTCGTCTGCGGCGAGTACGCGTTTGAGGAAGTAGTCCAGAAACACCATGTCGTTCGGCTCGGTGACGGTGAATGTCGCCTCGCCGAAATAGACGCTGTAGTTGAAGAAGAACGGGCCCATGATCGGGATCGTCGCGGTCGAGGCATAGTCCTTGGAGATCACGAACTCACTGGGATCGAGACCGTGGTCGCGCATCGCCTGCTCGACCAGCGGCAGCTTGCGCATGAACTGGGCGGAGAAGCCGCCGACGGTGGATTGCAGGATGATCGACACGGTGTGTCCGTTCTCTGGATGAGGCCCGACAGGATTGGGTCGGTTGACCCGTCGCGTGCGTTCAAGATGCCCGCCGGCGTGCCCCGCGACCATGCTGCAGCTCACACACAACAAAAAAAGCCGGCGTTGCCGCCGGCTTTTGTCTTGTCTCGATCCGCCAATTCGTGGGTCGCGAAAGCCCTCGGTTAGTGAGCGGCTTCCAGCGCGGCCTGTTCGGCCCTTGCGATCGTGCCCTTGACCGCGGACTGCACCTTCTCGAAGGCGCGGACCTCGATCTGGCGGACGCGCTCGCGCGACACGCCGAACTCGGCAGCAAGGTCTTCCAGCGTCATCGGCTCATCGGCGAGGCGGCGGGCCTCGAAGATGCGGCGTTCGCGCGGGTTGAGCACGCCCATGGCGCCGTTCAGCGCGTCACGGCGTTCGTCATACTCCTCGTGCTCGGCCAGCAGGGCTTCCTGGTTGGGCGAATTGTCGACCAGCCAGTCCTGCCATTCGCCGGCTTCGCCGTCGTCGCGGATCGGAGCATTGAGCGACGCGTCGCCACCGAGACGGCGGTTCATGTCGATCACGTCCTGATCGGTGACGCCGAGACGCTTGGCAATGATCTTCACCTGGTCGGGGCGGAGATCGCCCTCGTCCAGCGCGTTGATCTTGCTCTTCGCCTTGCGCAGGTTGAAGAACAGCTTCTTCTGGTTCGCGGTGGTGCCCATCTTCACGAGCGACCAGGAACGCAGGATGTACTCTTGAATCGACGCCTTGATCCACCACATCGCGTAGGTGGCGAGACGGAAGCCCTTCTCGGGCTCGAAACGCTTCACCGCCTGCATCAGGCCGACATTGCCTTCCGAGACGACCTCGGAGATCGGCAAGCCGTAGCCGCGATAGCCCATGGCGATCTTGGCCACGAGCCGGAGATGGCTGGTGACGAGTTGGTGTGCAGCGTCGCGATCATCGTGTTCGCGCCAACGCTTGGCGAGCATGTACTCCTGCTGGGGTTCCAGCATCGGGAACTTGCGGATTTCGCCGAGGTAGCGGGAAAGGCCGGATTCTCCATTGAGGACCGGCAGAGCAGCGGTACGGGCCATTGTTAAGCCCTCCAAAGGTTCAGGCCCCCGATAGCGGCGGGCCAGGCAGACGACCGCTTGGTTAAAGCCGGCCGTAGCTGCGATGTTCCGCGTTGGTCATTTCCAACGCAGGCGCAATATACCCCATCGGGGGTCAAAAAGGGAAGGATTGCTGACGTCACGTCCCCGTGTGGCAGCTATAACTTTTTGTAAGGTAAGGGTTTTCTCAAAGCCCCTGCGTCATAGCGCCGCTTTCAGAGCGCCTTCCAAGAGAAGCAAATCCTCCGGCAGGCTCGCCTCCCAGTGAAGAAGTTCTCCGGTTCGGGGGTGTTCGAGTACCAGCAAATAAGCATGCAAGGCCTGCCGCCCAAGCGCCGTTAAAGCCGCTTGCGACTCGGGGCCAAGCTGGTTCGCCTTCGTTTTGAAATGCGGGCCATAGACCGCGTCGCCCATCAGGGGGTGGCCGATATGGGCGAGGTGGACGCGGATCTGATGGGTGCGCCCGGTCTCGAGCTCGCAGGCCAGCAGCCCCGCGATCGGCTTGCCGTCGCGGCCCGCAAAACTTTCCAGCAGCTCCCAATGCGTCACCGCCTCGCGGCCGCCCTGGCGCACCGCCATCTTCTCTCGCGCATGCGGGTGACGGTCGATCGGCGCGTCGATTGTGCCGCGATGCCGGCCGGGGAGTCCCCAGGCAAATGCCATATAGCCGCGCCGCATCGGCCCGGTGCGGCCGTGGTCGGCGAATTGGGCGGTCAGCGAAGCATGCGCCAAGTCGTTCTTGGCCACCACCATCAGTCCGGTGGTGTCCTTGTCCAGTCGGTGCACGATGCCGGGCCGGCGCACGCCGCCGATGCCCGACAGCGAGCCTCCGCAATGGGCAATCAGCGCATTCACCAACGTACCCGTCTCGTGCCCGGCGGCGGGGTGCACCACCAGCCCCTTCGGTTTGTTGATGACGACGATGTCGTCGTCCTCGAATACGATATCGAGGGCGATATCCTCGCCCTTCGGCTCCGGCGGGGCCGCCTCCGGCACGTCGATTATGATCGTATCGCCGGATGCGACGTGATAAGCGGGGTCGCGGACCTCGGTGGCCTTCAGGCTCACCGCGCCGGCCAAAATCAGGGCTTTGAGCCTTGATCGCGACAGGTCGGGAAGGCGCGCCGCCAGCACGCGGTCGAGCCGGGCCGAGCCCTCGTCGCCTTCGACCGTGACCTCCAACCGTTGCGCTGAGCCTGAGCTATCCATGACGACGTCTGATACCGCTGTTCCCGAACCGACCCCCGAGCAGGCCGCGCTGTTTGCGCGGGTGCGGCGGATGATGCTGATCGCGGGGTTGACCTCGGCGCTGGCCATCTGCGCCGTCCTGATCGCGGTGGGCTACCGCCTTTTCAGGTCGGAGGGAAGGGCGGCTGAGCCGTTGAGCGACATCACGGCCACCCTGCCGAAGGGCGCAAAAATCGTCTCCACCGGCGTGGCCGGCGACCGCCTCGTGGTCACTCTCGATATCGGCGGAGTCATGGAGATCCGAACGTTCGATGCGCACACCCTGAGGCCGGCTGGAAAGCTGAAATTTGCCAATGAGCCGTAAAACGGCAGTTCAGTCCTTGCGGCCGACAAATTTCGAGGCTATTGGCTAGCCCTCACGCTCCCTTCGTCTAGCGGTTAGGACGCGGCCCTCTCAAGGCTGAAACAGGGGTTCGATTCCCCTAGGGAGCGCCACACATGCTCATCCCCTCCGCCATTCTTTAAGAGCATCCGGCGCGACCGAGAGCCTCCTAACGGAGGCAAAAACTTGAAATTACCAATTATTCCCCGCAATCCGTGCGATGTGGGCGGTACGCTCTACCCGAGAATTCCGGTGTGGAGCGCGAACGTGAGTGCCCGAGCGGCCAACAAAACGTACAACATTTCGTCCAACAGGGAGGTAAGTCATGCCTGACTTCCTCACCCGTAGGAACGGAACGTGGCATTTCGTCCGTCGCGTGCCCGCTGAGTTCTCCGATTTCGACAAACGCGGGATCGTTCGCCATTCGACCAAGGTCCGTGTCTCTTCAGATCGCACAGGCCGGCGCGCTATCCGGGTTGCAGAACGGCTCAACGACGAGCTTGAGGCCTTTTGGTCCCAATGTGCGATAGGGGCCGATCCCGTGACGGCAGGCTATGAAGAAGCCCGACGCCGGGCTCGGTCGCTTGGCTTTGAGTATGTCCAATTTGCCGACCTAATGGCGTTCTCCAACGAAAAGCGCTGGGAGCGTTTGGACGCCCTCCTTTCCCGCGGATTGGAGAACGACGCTACCGCCAGGACGGCGCTTCTCGGCACGCAGCCGCAGCCTTCGATTTTGCTCTCTAAACTGTTCGCCGAGTACGAAGAGCTGATGAGGGAGGAGATTGAAAAGTATTCTCCCAACCAACTGAAAGTCTGGCGCAACGGGCGCTCGCGGGTGGTCAAGGAGTTGGTTGACATTACCGGCGACAAGCCCGTCACCGAACTGTCCGACGACGATGGTCTCGATTACGTCGAATGGTACCGCGAGCGCGCGAAAGCCAAAGAGGTCGAAGCAGGCACCGCGAACAAATCCATGGGCATGCTCAGCCGGATGCTCAAGGAAATCAGCGTCCGTCGTCGGCTCAAGATCCCCGAAATATTCAAGGGGCTTCGACTTAGAGCGCCTGACTCGGAAATCCGCAGGCCATTCGAGACCGGATTCATTCAATCCCGGTTGCTTGCAGATAATGCCTTGGAGGGGCTCAACGAAGATGCACGCTTGATCCTGTATACTCTTGCAGACACCGGAATGCGGCCGTCAGAGCTTGTGAACCTGTTGCCGGAGGCCATCCATTTGGATGCGCCCATTCCATATGTCGAGATCAAGCCTGTGGGCCGGGTTTTGAAAACCAAGTCATCGAAGCGAGAAATCCCACTCGTTGGGGCGGCTCTCGCAGCTATGAAGCTGCGGCCTGACGGATTTCCTCGTTACCGAGATAAGTCATCGTCACTCTCGGCTACGCTGAACAAGTATCTTTTGGAACACAATTTGCGCCCGACGAAAGACCACACCGTCTATTCGCTACGCCACAGTTTCAAGGATCGTTTGGTCGCGGCTCGCGCGCCAGATAGCTTGATTGACAGCTTGATGGGTCATAAGCGAGGCGGGCCGAGATACGGCGACGGTCCGCCATTATCGCTCAAGCTCGAGTTCTTGGAATCTATCGCTTTCAAACCACCGTCGCGGCTGTAGCGTTCCAGCAGACGGCGCGCGCGATCGCGCGCCGTCTCCGCTGCTTTCATCTCGGCAAGCTCTGCTTCGAATTTTTCAAACATGGGAAGGTAGACATCGCCATCCAATTCCATGAAATAGGCGAGCAGCAGCAATGCGCGTTCTGTGCGCTCGATCGGGGTTAGAACTGGTCTTTCGTCTTTAGGCATCTGTGCCGAACTAGTTCGGTTGGAGCTGCGAGGCGATGTGGGCGCGATAGGTCGGGATGCTGAGCACGATCCGGTTGGTGTCGGAAAAAACAATCCAGCCGAGAGGATTGGGTGGGGCGGGGCGCTTGCGTGCTGTCGCTTCGGCGCAAGCCTCGCGATATTTCCTGTACGCGCGAAAAACGCGGCGCCGCCTCGTGCTGTTCACGGCAGCATCCGTGCTGACGCCGTACATAATGGCGGCGACTTCTCTTGCGCCCCAGGCAATCCCCGGATTGTCGCGTAGGCTGCACTTCTCAAAGGTGAAGATTTCCAGATTGGTGTGTTCAAGGGTCCGAACGATGTTCGTCATGAATCGGCTCCTTTGCTGAGGCGACGCACCGCCCTGAACAGTGCTCGCTCCTCCCTTTCGCCGGCCATCCTCAACGTGGGTCGCGCGATTGTTCGATCGGGAAGTAAGTGGGTTGCTTGCTGCGTCGTAAATCCTCGGACGCATTCGCGCGCGTCCGAGGTGTCGAACCTAGAGATTCTTCTCTGGTGCTTTGGTGCGGCGCTTCGCCTTCGGACGACGTGTACTTGCCGGAGCGCTCGCTTGGGAGAACTCCTGCGACGCTTCTTCGCCACGAACTACAGCGGCGAGCAATTCCTCGGGAGGCGTGAGCATTAGCTTGCTCTGACTGTTGCCCTCGTTATCGGTCCAGGAAAGGCGGCTCGTATAGTTCTTGGTGGGCGTAAAATTCTCTGCCGGTACGAATGTCTCGACACGGAAGCTGATGGCGGGATTGGCCGCAGATCGATCAGCCGTGAGGTAGCGGAAACCATGGTCGACGGCTAGTTGCTCGGGCGTCTCTTCGGAGAGAACGCTGTTGCGGTCGAGCAGTACGACACGGGCTTTGAATTCGCGTTCCGAGCGCAGCGGGTTTGTGGGAGGAACGAACGGCTCGAAGAGCGCGATCTGTTCGATGGGTATGAGATGTTTGGCGATACGAATGACGTTTTGCATGATGTGCTCCATGTTTTGTTGATCTGACGAGCACACCTCATTGCGGTCTTCGGCCGCAACGAACCGCTTTCTTGAAAGAAATTTTTTCAAACAAAGCGAAGCGTGATCGCGTCAACACACATCGCAGAGCATCGCGAATTCGTGTAAGACAGAAACGCGAGGCTGAATTTTTCGCTTACACCCGTGCGAGACGGCGATGGTGGGACGATCGAAGCGCAAGCCCTCTGAGCTAACAGACAGCGCGACGGGTTGGACGGCTGACAGCGATCAAAGCAAAGCCGCCTTCGTCTTCTTCAACGAACTCGTCGCCACCCGTGACCGTCTGGCGGGCTTGCCGCCGCTTACCCCGCAGGATCTCGAACGGGTCATGCAGGCGATGCACGAAGTGATCTTTTACCTCGTGACACCACCTCCGGGCCGCGAAACGGAGTTGCCCTTGCCCGGCGAGGCCAAGGCCGTTCTGCTCGGATGTGCCCGGGATCGAGACCTCGATCTGTACGTCGCGACCGTGGCCCTGGTGGCGCAGAAGCTCGCCGCTTCGGACCGCGAGCCATCCAGCCTGCGGGGGGAGCTGGCCGCATTGCGCGACGGCTTGGATGCTCTGACCTTCGATCACCGGGCCACCAAGACGAGCCTTCTGGCCGTCCTGCGGGACCTTCGAAAAGACCTCGATGAACGCATCGCTTACGTCGCGGCGACCCCGCCGAGTGGGTATCGGTTTGCGGTGCCGCCGGAGAAATACAGGACACGGAAGAACCGATCAGAGACGCCGGACAAGTTCTTCGGGCGCGTCTACGGGGCCCATGTTCCGAGGGGCCTGACCCAAGCCGACATCCGAAAGGTGGACCCCGCCTTTTACAACGTGCTCCACGTTTGGTGCTCCCGGAATGGAAAGAAACTAGCCAGCCTGGTGCCGGGGACGCGGGCTCGCCGCAGCTCCTAGGAGCACCTGATTTTGCTCGCTTTTTTCACCAACCCATAAGTGCGCCTTCACACCATCCCCAAGGCCACCACGCCATTTTACCCTGCCACCGACTGACTGCCGCTGATTGGCTGACACGATCCTTTTGACCGTTCATCCCATCTGAGAATTCGGGCTCGGTCCTCCGGATTGGCATACGCGAGCATGCTGCCGCAGACACCGAAACGCCCCGCCCGAGAGGTAAGCGCTGCGCAAAAAAAAGCCGCCGGAGCGGTTGCCCCAGCGGCTAGCGGGATAGAAGAGGACTAGCTCGGCGCGGGGGCGTCGCCGTCATCGGCGGGGCTACCGCCGCTGCCCGCACGGCGGCCCTTCTGGTCAATGAGGACCATGCCCGGCGTCATGGCCACGAACAGGGGCGTGACGTGGGTGCGGTGGGCCCTCTCTTCGACATGGGAGACATGGACGATGGCGGCGGTCCGCTCGCCGTTGACCGTGCACGGCAAGAGCATGAACGGCTCCCGCGTGAGGACGGAAGTGGTTAGCGCCTCGAAGGCTTCCTCCATCCACGGGTCGATATGGCTGACGCCTTCGGGCTCCGCTTCCGGCAGGGCGCGGCTTTGGCCCCGCGTCACGATGGCGGGTGGACGGACCCCGGCGCTGGCCGGGTTCGTCATGAGGATGGCGTTCTCGCGGGCCTCGGCCTTGATGTCGCGGAAGGCGATCATGACTGCCTCCCTTCGGCGAGGTCCACGAGGTGCGCAAGGGCGATAATCAACGCGTAGGTACGCCGGCTGAACAGAAGCTTGGAGAGGTGCTCTTTATGGAGAGCATCCAGTAGCTCGTCGGCGGCATCGCGCAGCTCAGGTGCCAAACGCCGCACGCGGGCGGTGTCGGACTCCCAAATGCGCTCTTCAATGCCGGGATCAATCACGGCGATCTCGTCGACCGGGTGGAGCCGGTAGACAGTTTCGAAGTGAAGCCCGGTTTGATGTACGGAAAGTTCAAGAGCGGAGGCGTATGCGCTCTCGATCGATGGTGCTTCAAGTTCCGCCGCCGCTGAAGCGTAGTCGTTGGCAAAACGTGCAAAGTATTTTGGCATGAATTTACTCCACTGTTCTTGTTGTTGAGGGCCCTTGCGGGATCGGGGAGCTATTCGGCCGGGCGGATGTGAGACGTGCTGTCATCGCCGACACGGGGGGCGGCGCTTTTGATTGCGCCGCCCCGTGGCGCGGGCTGGCGATTGACAGCGCGTCGCCGTCCGGCATGCTCCACGATCCTCGCAAGGCGCTCACGCAACGAGGCGTGAGGCTTCGGGCTGAAGTCCTTGCAGCGAGCCGAGGGAGAAACATCATGAGGAGTCCGCACTCTTTTGCCGTGACCGTATGCGGTCGCGATACTCGGGCTTGATCGCGAGGAGTTTTCCTTTGAGGGCGACCTTGATGTGCTGTGCGATAACCTCGCGAACGAATGCATCGGGTGTGAGGTCGGGCACGAGTTCGCCGCCGAGGCCGAGGAAGCTCCGGTAGCCGGTCTCGCTGATAAAAGGCTTGTCCCATTCGATGGCACGGACCTTGAAGTCGAGCCAGGCGACACAGCTTGCAGAGATGCCGAAAACACCGTCCATATCGATCCACGCCCGCATGCCCTGAACCACGATCTCGAACGCGCCGCTTTGGCCCCAGAGCGGGACCTTGCCCTTGCGCGCGCGTGTCTTCCGGTCGAGCACACAACCCGGTGCGTTACTGTCCGCAAGATATCCCGGCTCGAAGTTGTTCAGCTTCGTGGCCAGTTGCTCGGCCTCACTGCGGATAGCCATGGCGGACGCGGTATCAGCGCGAAGCATCGCGGTGTGATGCCGCTCGATCAGGCCACGGAAGAACGGCAGCGCCTCGTCCATCGTGCCGGGGAGCGCGGCTGTCTCGCGTGCAAGGACGCGGTTTGCATTGACGCGGTCTGTCTCGGCCAGAAGTGTCTCGAAATCGACCGGGGAAAGCGGTGCGTTGTTCATGACGCGGCTCCCGATTGTTTACCAGCGTCCTCAAACTGCCGCAGGGTTCCGACGTAACTGCAATTGGTGCAGATTGCCGGGCTGCCGGGCGTGTAGTCGTATGTGCCTGTCAGGTCGGGTTCGGTGCCGCTATCGGTGACGCGCAGCCAGAGCTGCGAAGCGATCTCGACGCGGTCGTCTGCCCCGCAACGGGGGCAGACGAGATTGAGGAAGTTTGGCATGCGCTACCTCACGCGACGATACGTTGATGGAGGCGCGCTTCCTTGGCGTAGGCCTCAAGCGACTTGTTCGCAGTGAAGTGCATATCGCGCTCGATCCGCAGCCCGCCGGGACCGGTGACGCTTTCGATTTCGCGGAGGCTGACGTTTCCCAGCTCGGGGAAACCCATGCCGAGATCGCAGAGGCCGAAAGCGATGTCTTCGTCTTCCGGGTCCAATTCTGTGAGCAGCCACGTTGCGGCTCCCCATGGGCAGAACAGTTTGACGACGGGGTTAAAGTCCTGTTCGGCGAGGCCGCTTTCCCGGAGCGTGTTGTTGGCTTTGCCGTTTGCCAGCAATTCAGCGCGTTGTTCATTGAGTAAGAGTTTCATATGAGGGCTTCCTTTCTTGGTCGTTGGTTTTCGGCGCTGGGCGCAAGCCCGCGCTTGAAAACCAATGGACAGCCCTCTTCGGGGTCGCGGGGTGCAAGCATCCGCGCGGAGGCTCCGCACGAGGGGCCCCATTCAAAAAACAAAAACAAAAAGCATGGGGAGACGTGGGGATGCCGCGCGGACTTGTCTTGTGCTTGCACCTCGCGGGAGGGGTGTCCCCGCCCGAAAGAAATGCGCGCGATAGCGCGGGGCACGGCGATCGTTACCCGAAGGGCCGAGACCCTGCGTAGCGGGGGCTCGGTGAGCGAAGCGAGTAGAGCCCGTTTCCGGCGAAGCCGGATGCCCCCGAACGCGCTTGCTTCAATCCCCTAATTGGCGGCTAATCGATCGATGAGTCGAATGGCCTTCCTGATCCTCGCGTCACTAGTTGCACTCGCCGTTCCCGCATGCGGAGGTGATCTGGCGGGCCGTGCATCCGTTATCGATGGCGATACGATAGAGGTGCATGGCACGCGCATACGCTTGTTCGGCATCGATGCTCCGGAGGCTGCGCAACTGTGCCGCGACGGTCAGGGAAAGGATTATCGCTGCGGCCAGAGGGCGGCGAATGCGCTTGCGGATTTGATCGACGGAAAGCTTGTTGCGTGTGACCCTCGCGGGCCAGACCAGTATGGAAGGACGGTAGCCGTCTGCGCCGTTTCGGGCCTAGATATCGGCGAATGGCTCGTGCGACGAGGGCTCGCGATCGATTATGCCTATTATTCGAAGGGACGGTATCGCGCGGCGCAGGACGAGGCCTCGAAGGCCCGGACCGGGGTTTGGGCGGGCGACTTTATTGAGCCGCGCTACTTTCGGTCGTGCATGAAAAGTGGGAGATTGCCCTCGGATTGCTCCTCCCCCTGACGAGGTAAGCCGATGGCGTTGCCGCCGCTCTACAAGTATCTCGATGTCGAAGGCGCGAAGTTGACCCTCGGCAATCGCACGTTCAGGCATGCGAAGCCATCGGACTTCAACGATACCGAGGATTTGACGATCCAGTCGATCTTCCCGGAAGAGCTGCAAACGGCGCTCAAGCGTGCCAGCGACGGCATACTCGATGTCATTCTGAAACACTTGAACGATCCGCCGACATGCGCCTCGCCGATGCGAGAGAAGCTCGCGCAGATCCAGGCCCTGCTACGTGCAGACCCCAAACTTGCCGAGTGGATGAGGGCAGAGATCAAAAATGGTGGGCTCGACGGGGCCTACGATCCGGCCCACATGCAAGCTGTCGCCGAAGCCACGATCGCTGACGTCAATGAGTTCATGCAGGGATGGCGCGTCCTATGCGTCACCACCCATAGGGATTCAGAGAAGATGTGGTCAGGCTATGCCAGGAACCACACCGGCATCGCCCTGCGTATCGAACCCAACATCGAGAAAGATTCCAAGTTTCAAAAGTTCGTACCGGTAGTCTATCAGGCGAAGCGGCCTCCGCTTTACGACGACACGCTGGAATTCGTTGCGGGCGGCCTCTTTGGTGACAGGGATGCCCGGTCGATGGCAATGATGAACAAGATCATCTATGCCAAAACCCTTCCTTGGCAGCATGAAGGCGAATACCGCCTCGCTATTCCGATCGCGCCCGGCGAAGAGCCGTGGAATACATTGCCGTATCACCCAGAGGAAATCACCGAGCTCAACCTCGGCGCTGCCATGACCGATGCAGATAAGCAGGACATCGTTGCTAAGGCAAAGGCGGTCAACGCGCAGATCAAAGTCTTTCAGGCGAAGAAGGACAATGAAGGGCGGATCATTTTCGACCAGAGTTGACGATGTCTACGCGACGGCGTCTGCGGCACTATCGTCGTGTTCTGCGGCGGGCCCCGCGGCGTGGGTGAGTTCCATAGCCTCGTGGAGCGCAGCGACGGCGAGAGCTACATCCGGGTTTCCCGACGCAACACCTTCGATATTAACGCCGCTGCAGTAGGTCTCGGCCGGTGATCGTGGTGTCACCTCCCAGCCGGGCGACATCCACAGGATCGAACCGGCTCGTTGCATGGTGCTCCGCGTGGCACGGCCGGGATGGGCGCGGTCCCAAGCTTGCATCAATGCGGTGAGCGTTGCCATGGCCGACGCCAGCGCCGGAGCGCGCGTGCCGATTGCAAATCCGGCGTTTTGCAGAATAACGTTTTTTGCCAGCGCCGAGCGCTGATCGGGATGCGATGTCGCGACGAGGTCTGCACAGTTCATCACTTCTGTGATCGCAGTGGCCTGCTGGATCGTCGCGCCGAGAGACCGGGCGACGGGTTTGGCAAGTGCGGCGAGCAGCACCGTATACAGGGCGCCGTCACCGACCGCCTTGAGAAATTCCGCTCTCTTTTCCGGGCTCGCATGGCGTGCCTGAACCTGACGAAAGAGTCCGCGCGGCTTGTCGCGACCGTAGGTTTTCGAGAACATCGTCGTGACCACGCGGCAAGCGACCGATGCGAGGGCGTAGTCGGGAAGCCAACCTTTCTCGTTGAGCTTGATGGCAACCAGGATCGGGAAGACGACGGCTTGCGAGAATGTCTCTGCGGGGCAACCTTCGGCGAACTTTGGCTTTGCAAGGCCAAACAGAAACTGCTCGATTTGATCGAGCAGAGTTGCGAGCGCTTCGGCATCGCTTCTCTGCACCGGAGGGACCGGTGGCGGCGGCTCGGTGTTTGAGCTGTCGACCATACCTCCGCTCGCGTCGTTTGCCTCCGGTTCATCCGCGGTCCATCGCTCCTGCGAAAGATCGACTTCGTGCTCATCATCCGAGGCGAAGAGAAGCCGCATGACGCCCCGGAGCGAGACGCCATGCATCGCGTCCTGGTCGGGTGAATGCGTTCCGCTCTTTGAGGTCTCATCGTTCAGGTCATAGATCAGCTTCGAGGGATCGACGGGGCCGGCCGGTCCGTCCTCGGCGTCCGCGCCAGCATCGTTTTTATCCGGTCCCTTCCGTTCGTTGGTCAGGTCCGTAAGGTCGGGGGTCTCGAAATTGAAAAGGCTCGTGGAAATGGAGTGAATGGCCTCGATGATCTGTTGCTCGCTGGCGCCGGCGAAGCCGCGCCCGGAGAATACCTTTTGGTTGGGATCGACATCGCGGTTTCGCGCCGCATTCTCGATGGCACGCTCGTTGTCGATCCAACGAGGCGGGGTCGTGACAAACGCCGAGCCCGATGGGATCTCCAGCGCGGCAAAGACCGTCTCCGCACCGAGCGACATGTCTTCAGCAAGCCGTCCGGAGTAGCGATTGCCCGACCGCGTCATCGCGATGCGATACGTTTTCTGCTTCACCTCGAAGACGAGCGTCGCAGGCTCCGCGTCGGGCACCGGCTCAACTCTCGCTTCAAGGGTGCGGCCCGAAGGCCGCAGCCGAAGGCTTGTCAGGCGATAGACGACACCGCCTTGCGCATCCGCGGGAAGCTCCTCGGGCTTGGCCGGGGCGCTGAGAAAATCCTTGGGCAAGCGCTCTTCGCCATCGAAGTCGGCGAGGATTGGCGCAAAGGCATTTCGTTCGGCGGCGTCATATATGGTAATCAGTTCGACGTTCCCGTTGGCGTGATTAGCCAGCCATGCCGCCGCCGAGCAGTTGGCGGAGCCCATAACTGCGGCATCACCATCTGGCCCGGAAAACCAGCAGAACTTCGCATGCACCCGGCGCTTGGGATCACGCTCAACGAAGCGAACCTCCAAGGGAAGCTTTGCCAATTGTTTCGCATCGAACGACGCAAAGGATGGCGTGAGACAGATTGTCGCTTTCTTTAAACCGAACGTGTCGTGGGCCCAGCGAAGGAAGGCGCCATCCACATCGGTTGAGCCGGTGTACATTTTCAGCGTCTTGAAGCGGCGGCCTTGCCAACGCTGCGCGAGTTGGGGAGCGAGCGGCCGACCCGGCATGCCGAGAAGAACAGGGCTTGGGGCGGGACCAGTTGCGGCTCTACTCAACCACGGTACAGCGGCGCGGATGATCTCCATCTGGGTATGAAAGGACTCCGATCGCGTCACCGTCGCGACCGAGCGCAACACATCGGACAGCCACGCTCCGTTGTCATCCGAGCCCGGTCCAATGGGCCAGCCGACGGCAAGCTCGTGATTACCGCCCCAACCTGTGTAGGTGAGATTGCCGGAGCCGATCCACACCTTGCCGCGCTCAGGCGAGAGACGAGCGATCAGTTTCGGATGGAAGAGGTTCGAGGGCTTTGCCTCGGCGAGCGTGTATCGACGCCCGAGATGGAAAATCTGCCCAGCGCAACGCTCCATGGCGCCACCGATTTCGGCGGCGTCGCCGAGTATCACAATGCGCCGCGTACCTCCGATGCCAAGATCCTCAAGCGGAATGCGCTCGAAGAATAGGGGATCGAAAGCGTAGGTCAGGAATATCGTGACGGGGTATCCGGTTTCCTTGCAGAAATCGCGAGCGCTGATCATGCCTTCTCCAGCGCTTTGAGAGAACGGTCAAGAACGCGCTTGCCGGATTTGGTCAGGCCGTCTTTCGAAGTGAGCTTTAGTTGATCGAGCCAATCGATCGCCATCGGAAGGCGTGATCCTGTCCGGCCCGGCCGGAAGGCGTTGTTGCGCGCCCAGCTATCGGTGTCGGCGATGAGGACCGACACATCCTTTCCCTGCGGTACCGAGAAGCGGTTCCATGCCACGCGGAGGTGCTGCTGCACGGTTCGCAGGACCAGCTCGGCCATGACGTCCCGGTAGCTTCGGTCTTCATCGAGAAACTCCACGACTTTCGGCCTTATGACGGCGTCGATGCCGATCAGGTGCTGGCCGATGCGTCCGAGTGGATTCCGTTGCGCCGGGGCGGACGCATCTTCGAAGCAGGTCCGCTCGCACGCAAGGCACCATGCAACCGGCAGCAAGGCTACCGCCGCATCTCCCGAGGATGCGGCGTGCTCATAAAGCTCGGTGTCGGACAGGCCTCCGGTCCAGCGGGCAATGCCGTTCGCTTCGATGCGAGCTTTTCCGCAGCGCTTTCGGACGCGCTCATGCACGGTACGAAAGGATAGTTCACCGGTCGTCTCGCCCGGCTTCAAAAGGCCAAACGTACGCAGGGCCTCGTCCTTGTCGGCAGCGTCAGCGACGAGGGATGCGATTACCTCGCTCGATAGGGCGGCGGAGGCCCGCTCCTGAAAAACGCTGTCAACTTCCCTCATGACCGCCGCGAAGACGTATTCATGGCAAACGGCAAGGCAGTCTCTAACGACGAAGGCAAGAAATCCGTCCAGGCTCGCGGCAAGAGTGACAGGGAGCCCCGCGGGCGGCCGTTGCGCTGCTTCGAAGATGTCCGCCTCTTCGATCGAGCGATCTTCGGTTTGCGTGAGCCACAGCATCAATGCGTAGTGCCGAAGTCGCCGCCATTCAGCCAGGCTCAATGGCTTTTCAGGCATGATGACGTCGATCAGGATGTCACGCTCGCCGCGCGGTATCGACAGGATCGACATGGGCTCGGCCAGTTCCTGAAGCTCCTCGCGCGTTATCTTGTCCGTGTCCGGCTTTTTCGAAAGGCGAGCGCCATATGCGGTGCCGTCCAGCACCTTGTCGAATTCCTTCGCCAGCAACAGGCCGCGCTGCTCGCTGAGCTGGTTGAGACCGTGCTCGGCTTGCTTTGTGAGGTTTAACTGGCGGCTAGAAGCGATATAGGCATTCAAGGCGATGTTTTGCGCAAGCTTCTTCAGAGGCAGCGTCTTCTTTCCGGTAGCGAGCGCCTCGTTCGCACCGTCGACGCCGACGAGATTGTTGACGGCGAGGCCCAGCGTCCGGTTCGCCATGACGAATGCCGCCTCCTGTGCGGCAGCAAATTTGAAGAAGGCTGCCCGATCCTCCGGTAGCCGCGCTTCTGCATAACGCCAGACGATCCACGAAATCACGGACATGTAACGAAGCTTCGGCGTGATCGTGGTGACGCCATCGAAGAGATCGTTGCCGAGCGACTGGACGGGCGCGCGAAGGCCGAGCAAGTCAAGGCCGCCGGTCTTGACGGCATCGAAGGACACCCAGTCGGGTACCGGCATGTTCATTTGTATATCGCCCCCATCGCCAGCCTAGCGTGCGGCGGCTCCGCCGCAAGGCCTTAAAAATAGTAGGAAAACGCAACAGCAGGCTTGGCGATTAGCGCAGCCGCTCGCCGGTGCCGGACTCCGGATCATATTCCCAGATTTCGACCTCGGCCGGCACAAGATGGCCGTGCGTTTTAAGGTAATAGGCCGCGAGGCTCTGCTCCCTGCGGTAATGCTTCAGCACGAAGAAAATCTTGCGATAGGACGCGGGCGCAACGTGGAAATAGTACATCGCTTCGTTCCACACCGTCATTTTCGCGCTCGGCATATTGCCGCCTTGCGTCCATGTGTGGGATTTGCATTCGACGAGCACAGGCGGGCTTTCGCTTCCCAGATCGAAGCGATGAAGCTTCTTGGTCTCGCCAACGCCGACAGGAACAGCAAAGTTTTTCGTCAGGGCGACGCCCTGCGTCCCGAAAAACGCGAGCGCCGCGGCTTCGAAGTCGTTGCCGGCGTGTGCATTGCTAACCGAGCCGACCCTTTGAAAATTGTTGTTATCCATGCTTGCTGCCGAATTAGATATAATGTCTGAACATGAGGGGTTTTGACGTGACCTCCGGGATCGCCGTCAGGATCTCGCCGATGTCGTCGGCAAAGCGGAGCGTTACCGGCAATCCATCCCCGAAGATGCAGGCATTGAAATTGACCTTGGTCAACGCCAGAATATCGGCGACCACTTGCTCAATGTCAGAGGCGCCGAAGACGATACGAATCTTGATCGGCGTTGGCACCTCCCGGCCGGGATAAGTCAACAGGTGGGGCACGTAGCCTGAGCTCCAGAGGAAGGCATTCCGGTTGTCCAGCTTGAGCGCGGAGCCGCGCAGCATCGGTTTCTTGCCTTCACGAAAGAGCTTGAGGTCGTTCGGCCGCAAAATCTGAATGCCTGATACAGTTGTACCGTCAGGCGCACCGCTGCGGAATCCCCTGATCTCATTCTTGTCGAAACGCGTGCGGCCGTGGATGAACAGCTCCCGTGGCGCCTTGTTGTTGTGATGGACCTTGTAAGCGGCGATGCAGCGCTCGACAATCTCCCGGGCCTTCTCTTCCGAGAGGTGGTATTCGCCTTCCTTGTCCGAAGCCCACGAGCCCACCGCACCTTTGAACACGATCCCTTCGCCCGTTTTGAGAAACATCTGGGCGCCGCAGCATGCTTCGCGGGCGTCATTCGGATTGTTGGTGCGCTTGAACACCAAGCCAATATAGCAAACGCCATCGCGGATATCGGCGAGCGTCCACGGCTTCGCGCCGGCCTTGTAAAAGATGCCGGTCGCTAGGTTCCAGGCGATCGTGGCATCGTCTTGCATCTTGCGCGAACGCTCGCCCTTGGCTGTCAAGTATTCCAGTGGTGCAATGGTCGTCTGGCGCACGATTTGTGTGACCGCTTCGCAGTCGAGAAGCTTAGCTTTGAGTTGATTGTGGAAATGATTTTCAAACAGGTGCTTCTTCGCCGCCTCGTTCATGTCGTCGAAGAGGTCCGGCGATTGTTGCAGCTCGAACGCCTTGGCGTGGGTGAGCCGAACGTCGGGCTGGACGGCCTTATCTTTTGTGACCGTCGAGCGTGGCCGGCAAAGCTTCCAAACCTCTTCGGGCACCACGACGAACCACATGGCAACCTTATCGTCTTCCTCCTTGACCCAGCGGGCAATCGGCTTTGCAAAGAGGTCGACGGTGTCGAAGACCCTTTGGTGCGGGTCCGTGAGGTTCACCTTGTTCTCAAGCTCGTCGCTATCTACCGTGAGTTTGACGCGCGGCGACGGATTCCAGAGCGTACGAAAGATCGTCTCAAAGCCCGGGAAGGTGATCGAGCTCGTGACCTTGGGATCGGCAGGGACGGCTTGCTGCAAGCGCGCGGCCCACGCCTCGAACTGACGGATGCCTTCGGCCGTGCCGATTACACCGTAGTCTGTGCCGAGCGGCTTTTCGGGAGGACCAAACAGCAATAACCCGTCCTTGGGGTCTTCGATGAGCTGGTCGAAGCCGAACCGCAGGCGCGGCTCGGGGAACGGGATGAGCTTGCGCTCCGGGAGGCGCTTACGGGGTTTCGTCATCTTCATCCTCCGGGTCTTCATCCTCGACCAGTTCAATCTCGGTCGTTTCATCGAGGCCGTCGTCGGCGTTTTCGAGGTAGCTCATCGGACTCGTGAAGTTCATCGGGAGCATTGTCACGGTGAGCGCTTGGGCTCCGCCAACGTCGAGCGCGAGCTTCTTCTTGCTGTGGCCGAGCTCGGCCATGAAGGCGAACAGGCGATCGCGCCATTCGCCGTTCCACCACTGTTTGCAGACGCTCCGGCGTGCCTTATGCATCCGCTCGGGCTTGGCCCACGGTGTCGTCCCGTCGTCGGTGAAGATCACGTGGTGGCGCAATACGAGGCGCGGAAACGGCAGAAGTTGGGGTGAACACGACAAGGCATAATGCCAGTTGCCGTCGGGCACCTTCGTTCCGTCCTTGGCGCGCTTGCTTTTGTTACCGACGAGTTGACGGTAGGTTCGGCGTCCGCCAAATGCCGTGAAGTAAGCCCGGTTCTTGGTGAGCTGGCCGGCGGTGAAGTAGCGGGCGGCAAGGCCGCTGCCGAGGACGTGTGTGCCGAGCTTGCGCGTATCGAGCGAGCGCTCCCAGGTCTGGCGGACGAGATCGGTGACCATGTTGGCGGCATCGAATGCAGCGATGTCGAAGTCTTCACTTCCGTCTTCGATGAAGTCCTCGGTGTCGACAATCACGGGCGTCGGTACGGCGATCGCGGGGCCGAAGTGATCCTGCATCTCGGCGGGACCGGCGAAAGTCAGGAAGGTAGAACCGACGATGCGGTAGGCATATTTCAAGCCGTTCGCCCGCTTTGCCAACGTGTCTGAGGGCAGGCCGAAGGTAAAGAAGTGAAGATCCTTCGGGAGAGCGATCTGAAACCAGTTCGAATGACAGCGTTCATTCGTCACAATGGGCTTGCGCCGTCGGTCTAGGGACCGCCCGTACCACTCGGTCACGCAAGCTGGCCCAGCCGAAGGCGAGCGGGGGATGCCTTCGCGTTCTAGAAGTTTAAGTAACTGGCTCAAGCCAAGGGCCCAGTTCTCGTCGAACCGCACCGCGTTGAGGTCAGGCAAGGGCTTCTGCATTGCGGCAAACGGAAAGGCATCGATTTTGAGGGGAACGACAAAATCCTTGATCTTGTGCTTCGCTTGCGCCTCAAGCGCGAGGCGCAGCTCACGCAAGGTGCCGCTCTTCCGGTTCGCCTCCAGTGTTGACACGAAGAGAACCCGTACTGCGTGCTTGTCGATCGCCTCGGCAATGTCATCCCACCAGCCCTCGCCGCCGAGCAGCTTCGTGGTGTCGCACCAGACTTCATAGCCCGCGATCGCAAGCTGCGTCGCGAGCCAAGTCGCAAAGGTGTTGTCTTGCGGGGTGGCATGGCTGATGAAGATGAGCCGGCGCGCTATTGGCGCCGGCACCGAGTCCTTTATTTTTTCCACCACCATTTCACCATCGCCCCGCATAGCCGCCTCCTAGTGCTTCTTGTCGCGGGGCGGGAACGGGTCGTGGCCGGGCTTCACCGTATCCGAGTCACGGAATTTTCCGTCACGGCCCTGGATGCGAACCTCGCCGCCGCCGGCGCGGTGGACGGTTTGCTTGGCGACACGCTCGGCATCGCTCTGCTTGTGATGGACACTTTCCGGGGTGGACACGCCACCCTTCTTCACGGCCCAATCGGAGCCGTGCTTCACAACGAATCGGTCATTTTTTGACATCTCAGCCCTCCTTGGCTGTTGATTGGGGGTTGCCGATGGGTTAAGAAACTATACGCACTCCGAACCGGAGTCAACATAGTTTCTATACGCATCCCGAGGTTGTGAATGAAGGCCGGAGAACAGAATAAGCGGTGGGGTATCGAACAGCGGCTCGAATTCATTGAATTCAGGCTGTTCTGGGAGGGCGGGGTGAACCGTTCGGACATCACCAATTATTTTGGCGTATCTGTACCCCAGGCTTCAAACGACCTTGCCCGCTATCAAGAACGTGCCCCGCACAACATCGTCTACGACACCAGCGGGAAGCGGTACTTAGCCAGTAAGCGCTTCAAACCTATCTTCCGAAAGCCTGATGCCGATCATTACCTTAGCCATCTTTCGGCAACGAGCGAGAAGGTGGTGACGCTTGGAGAGACTTGGCTTGCCGCCGCTCCAACGTTTGACACGCTGCCCTACCCGCATCGGCGGATTGAACCAGCGATCCTGCGTGAACTCCTCGCAGCTATACGCAACAAGCATTCGATGCACGTTCACTATCAATCGCTTACGCGCGCTGACGCCACGTGGCGGTGGATTACGCCCCATGCGTTCGCTTCAGACGGGTTACGCTGGCATGTTCGGGCATTTTGCCATCAGGATCGGATATTCAAGGACTTCCTACTCCCCCGGTTCCTCGAGCTGAAGGATACGGGCGCCCCCGGTGCCTCGGAAAACGCGGACACGGTCTGGCAGGAATTTATCGACGTAAAGCTCGTACCGCATCCTCAGATGAGCCCGAGCCAGCGCCGCGTCATCGCCCTTGATTTCGGCATGGAGGCCGAATCGGTGAGCGTCAAAGTGCGCCTAGCGCTTCTCTATTACTTCCTGAAGCGGCTTAATCTCGACGGGGATGCTGAGCGGCGCCCTCCGAAAGAACAACATATTGTGCTCGGGAATAAAGCAGAGGTCCGGGCTGCATTAAAACGGTCAGAAGAACAAACCCCACTAGCAGCTTGATCCGCCCCGATAAGGCTAATTGAACGGAAAGTCCGGAAATGACGATATACGGCCCAAACAACCCTCATCCTCTGTCGCGCATGAAGACGGAGCTTGTCTGGGAAGGCAAGTACGATGAGTTCGGAAACAGAAGGGAGATCAACGCCGGAAATCTTTCGCTCCCTCTCCAGAGAATTGAAACAATCGACGAGCCGCGCTCGCGAGCCGAAGAGCAAGGATCGCTTTTCGATCCCGCGAAAGCCCATCGCGATGATTTCAGAAATCGACTGATTTGGGGTGATAACAAGCTAGTCGCAGGCTCGCTCCTGCAGGAGTTTAGCGGCAGGGTGGATTTGATTTACATCGATCCACCCTTCGACGTGGGTGCCGATTTCACGATGGACGTCTTGATTGGAGACGAGAAAGAGACGATCGACAAGCAGCAGTCAGTGATGGAGATGGTCGCCTACCGGGACATGTGGGGGAAGGGAACAGCGTCCTACCTCAATATGTTGGTCGAGCGGCTGACGCTCTTAAAGCAGCTGATGTCTGAGAGAGGAAGTATCTACATCCACATTGGGCCAAACGTCAGTCATTTCGTACGTGCGCTAGCGGATGATGTCTTCGGAGCGGCAAATTTCGTTAACGAGATCATTTGGCGTCGAGCCTTTGGCCACAGTGACTCCGGGAAGTACGGAGTTATTCATGATGCCATCCTCTTGTATGCGAAGGGCCAAAATCGAATTTGGCACCAACCCGTGCAACCGGCCGACAAGGAATACATCGACACTTTCTTCGACCAATACGATGAAGAGCGAAAAGAACGCTATCAGCGTCTGAGCTTATCGGCAGGTGGTCTGTCTGGCGGCGGATACGACTACGAATATAAGGGCGTTAGAACTCTCTGGCGGTGTCCGATAGAGACGCTTCGTCGGCATGACGAAGAGGGGCGCCTGCACTGGCCGAAGAAAAAGGGTGGTGTCCCGAGGCTTAAAAAGTATGAGAGCGAGCACGAAGGTGTGCCCGTGCAAGATATCTGGTCCGATATCAGCAAGATTCACAACCAGTCGTCGGAACTGGTCGGTTACGCGACGCAGAAGCCGGAGGCCCTGCTCGAACGAATTATTCGAGCATCTTCGGACGAAAATAGCATCGTTGCGGATCTCTTCTGCGGCTCAGGAACGACGCTGGCCGTAGCGGAGAAGCTAGGACGTCGTTGGATCGGAGCCGATTTAGGGCGCTTCGCGATCCATACGGCGAGAAAACGATTGATCGGTCTTCAGCGAGAGCTTCACGACGCATCGAAACCGTATCGCTCGTTTGACCTTTACAACCTCGGCCGCTACGAGCGGCAATGGTGGCAAAAGGAGTCGCTCCGTGGTGCAGATGATGAGCACCGGGCTATTGTACTAAAATTCTTTAAAGCAGAACCGTTAGCCAAGGCGCCTTCGCCACTTTTGCATGCTCGCAAAGGCATGGCTTTCGTTCACGTTGATGGCATCGACAGCATCTTTACCCGCAACGAAGTGAAGGAGTTGGCGCAGGCTGTTGCTGGCGCGGGCGGTAAAGAGGTTCACGTCCTAGCTTGGGACTATGAGATGGATATACGGCAGGCGGTCGCGGCGGTTGAAGCCGAAACTGGCGTAAAGTTAAGGCTCGCACGCATTCCGCGCGAAATTATGGAAAAGAACCGTGCGGAAGTACCGCCTTTTTTCGAGGTGGCTGTACTGGAGGCGGCGCCCGTCATTGGGAAGGAGGGCACCAAGCGAAAAGTCGATATCAAGCTGGAGAATTTCCTGCCTTCTCTTTCAGAGGTTCCGAGCAAGGAGCTTGAAGCGTTGCAAGAGCGGGCGGTCGAAAGTGGCTTTGATTTCATCGACTTTTGGGCGGTCGATTTTGACTGGAAGCCGAACCGTCCATTTAATCACCACTGGCAGGACTTCCGCACCCGCAAGGACCGCACGTTGAAGACGGTCAGCGATGCCGAGCACGTCTATCCGAAGGCCGGCACGTACACGGCCTGTGTCAAGGTTGTGGACGTCTTTGGTTGCGATACGAGCATTACAGTCGAGGTTACGGTATGAGCACCACCGATAGCGCGCATGTCATTAACTCGGCAGCGCTTGAGCCGCTGTTTGCGCCGTGGGAGGAGGCTTCTCGGCATCGCGTGCGGGCGTCAAAACCCGGCGGCCCACCCGAGATCAAGACCTATCGCAGGCCTTCTCCGCTCCGGCTCGTAAACTCGTTGCGCTTTGCAGTGAAGGAATGGCGAGATCTTCGTTATCCGGGCGCAAGCGATACGACGCGCGAACTCCTGAGCCACTGGTTTGATAGACCTCACCGGGCGACGAACGCGAACGGCGACGAGTTCGAATTTCGATATTATTTCTGCCAACGCGAGGCGATTGAGACCTTTATCTATCTGCTGGAGGTCCGGGGCATCAATGCGCTCTCTATGCTTCTCGCAGAATTTGGAGGGCCAACGGGAGAGACAGAGGCCCTAGGCATTCGTCCAGAGGACGACGAGTGGGCGCGTTATGCCTTCAAACTGGCGACAGGCGCGGGCAAAACCAAGTGCATGAGCCTTGCGATCGTTTGGAGCTATTTCCACGCACTGCGTGAGAGTGACTCCCCGATGGCTAGGCATTTCGTCGTAATCGCGCCCAACCTCACTGTGTTTGAGCGGCTCAAGGAGGACTTTCGCCCGGAAGCGGGCGGGCCGGACATCTTTACGGCGGACCCGCTCATTCCAGCTGAGTGGAAGGGTGACTGGAATCTATCCGTAGTCTTGCAAGACGAGGCTGGCGGCGCGACTTCCGGGGGCGTTCTTTACCTGACAAACGTTCATCGTCTCTTCGATGCCCGCGGCGAGAGCGGATCGGACGATGAGGTCGCCTGGGCAGGGCCGAAGATTTCAAAAGCAAAAGCCCTTGAGACGGCCTCTGAGCTGCGCAAGCGGATTGCAGCACATGGCCGGGTTATGGTGCTGAACGACGAAGCCCATCACGTTTGGGACCCGGGGTCAGCTTGGAACCAATCGATCCGTGCTCTTCACGATGCGATGAAGGAAACCGGTGGAGGCGGCGTCGTCTCGCAGCTCGATTTTTCCGCAACACCGAAGGACAACAACGGCCGCATCTTCCCGCACGTCGTTTGCGATACGCCTTTGGGAGAAGCTGTGGATGCCGGAATCGTAAAGACGCCGGTTCTCGGCCGCACCAAAGAGCTGATCGAACAGGTCCACGAGGATGCGGCGTATCGTTACGAGGCGCACCTTCGCCTCGGCTACGAGCGTTGGAAGAAGAGCCAGGAAGAGTGGGTAAAGTCGGGCAAAAAGCCGCTTCTGTTCGTTATGTGCGAGAATACGGACGCGGCTGACCAGATCGCAAAGCGGCTCAACAACGATCCGGTATTTAAGGCGCTGAACCAAAAGACCATCAACCTTCACACCAATCTCAAGGGCAAGATCAAGACGATCAAGCAGGAGGGAAAGAAGGTCGAGATTTTTGTCGAGGACGAAAAGGCGATTTCCGACGACGATTTAAAAGCCATCCGACGCATCAGTCGCGAGCTGGACACGAACGAAAGTCCTTATAGCTGCATCGTCTCGGTCCTCATGTTGCGCGAAGGCTGGGACGTCAGAAACGTGACCACGATCGTGCCCCTCCGCCCTTATAGTTCGGGCGCCAATATCCTACCCGAGCAGACCCTCGGGCGAGGCCTTCGCCGCATGACGCCTCCGGGACAGGCGAACGAACTGGTCACGGTCATTGAGCATCCTGCGTTTGCGAGCCTTTACGAGCAAGAGCTGGAGCAGGAAGGGTTGCCGCTCGAGGTGATCGCCGCCGAGGATGTGCCCGCGACAACGGTCACGATCTTCCCCGACCAATCCAAGGATTTCGACAAGCTCGACATCCTGTTGCCCGCGCTTACGGCGGCACATGAGATCCAGCCCAAGCTTGAAGGGCTGACGATTGAGCATGTGCGCGAGAAGTTTCGCCCGCTGAAGGCTCTGCCGCTCGGGAATAAGGGGGATACCGAACTCAAATACGAGGGGCGGCACCTCATCACCAACGAAGTCGTGGAAGAGATGAAGGTGAGCTTGCCGCTCCTCCAAAACGGCCTGACAGCTATTTCATTCTACGTCCGCGAGCTTGAAGCCGCCTGCAAGGTCCAAAGCGCCCACGCGGTGCTCGCGCCTCTTCTCCAGACATTCCTTGGTGAAATTCTATTCGGTGAGAAGGTGTCGTTAGTTGACAAGCGGCTATCCGCCCGTCTCGCCGATCAGGATGTGCGTGAGCATATCCGTGCCGTATTCATTCCTCTGATCCGTGAGCGGACGGTTACAACCGAGAAGCGGCGGGTTGCAGGCGCAGCCGAATCTCTGCGCCACTGGAAGCCCTTCCAGGCGTCCTATTCGGCTGAACGGCCTGTTTTGAAGGCGGCGCATACGCTCTTTAACCTCGTTCCGTGCAATCGCTCTCTTGAAGTAGCGCTCACAAACTTCGCGGATGTGAGTCCAGATATTGCCTCGTTTGCCAAGAACGCAGGACCCCAAGCCGTTCGCATAGATTATCTGACGGCCGACCAAAGGCTTGCCTTCTACACTCCGGATTTTTTCGTCCGTTCCACGGATGGAAGGCTCTATCTCGTCGAGACAAAGGGACGACAGGATCGAGATGTGCCCCGGAAGGCGATGGCCGCGGTGGCGTGGTGCAAGGCCGCTTCACGGTCGAAGACTGACTGGGAATACGTCTTTATTCCCCAGAACGTCATGGAGGGACTTACCAGCAATCAGTTCGCCGATTTGGTGCGGGCGTGTGCGCCGGCACTCCAGAACCTGCTAAGTGAAACGAGCAGCGCGCCGGAACTTCCGCTATTCGCCGGGAAGGCGGACGGGGATGCAGAGGTGTTTTTCGGCAAGGAAGCGCTGACCAAGCTCACCCCACGTGCCAAGAAGGCGGCTGAGGAAGCGCTGGAGATTTACCGGTATCTTGAAAAGAAGACGGATGTGACGAGCTTAGCGCCCGTCTTCACCGTCCTTTTGGGTTCGGTCGATGAAGCGGCCAAGACCTTCATACTGAAGCTCTTGCAGCCGATGTTGCCAGCCAACAAGGGGGATCAGCAGCGGTGGTTCGAGCCTGATTTTGCCGACGTGCCGCATAGGGAGTTGCGACACTTTCAGAACATGGCAGCGTCTCTTAAGCGAGCGCTCGTGTTTGGTTCCGTTCATTCTGCTATCGGACTTACCCGTTCGTGCCTGGATCACGCTGTGCAGGGCGCGCCGCCGATCGGAGGCGTATTTGCTTCCGTAAGGAAGGTGTTCTCAGTTCCGGGCGCCTCCAATCACTTGAAGCGGGTGAGCGACTTGAACGAGTTTCGGAATACCTATGTTGCGCATCACGAGAAGCCACTGACAGACCGCGCCATGACCGAGCAGCACCTGCGTGAATGGGTTGAGACTCTCGGTATGCTCAGACTCTTATGAGCGTCGGAAATGCTGCGCCGCAGACCTACGTCCGCGCGCATGACTGACCCGAGAGTTCCGGTGCCGCCGGCTCAAGTATGCCAAAAAGAAAGGAGGCACCCGATTTCGGGGTAGTGATAGCGACGCCGGCATGGAATGACGGCGGGACCCGAAAGCGAGTGCAGTCGCGAGACCGGTTAACAAGGCACCCGCGCGACGGGCAGTGATAGCGGTGCCGCGAAGCGGCAGCCCTTCGCGCGAGTGCCTCCGGCGAGCGACACATGATGTGTTCTGTCCGGCGCCTCATGCAGGAAGAGTCTCTTTAAAGAGCTTTTGAAGTTGAAAGCGCATGCCGCCGTCCGGCTATATCTGCCGTCATAGCTGGAACGAGGATTTTTGATGCAACAACAAGAAGAGGCGGGAGACAACCCGCCCAGGTCCGGCATACGCGGCGCAAGCGCTCCGTATGCAAATGCCCCCGATCACTTGAGCAAAAGAGGCGCCATGGCGCTAGCGCGACGGCTGGAGCGCTATTGGCATGAACAGGATTACCCGGCCGCACGGTTCTGGACGGAGCCCATTGACGAGCGCTTTGCCAAGATCGGCACCTACGAGCTCTATCGCGTGGCCTGCAACCTCATCAATGGATTGCCGCCACGCTATCGGAATTAGAGCGAGACGCGCCACAGCGCAAAGGGACCGGCCGGTGAAGACCCGCGATACAACGCGGGCTCGCTGCAACAGGATGATGCGCGCATCGCCAATTGCAGCCGCTAATGAGCGACCGGCCGGACCATCCGCGAGCCCCTGCATACGGCGGTGTGCTGTCTGTTCGACGGCGATCGTGATCAAACACCGCGGCTGGGCTGAGGTTCGCTGGTTAAAAATACTGAATTACGGCTTCAATAACCGTGATCCGCATAGCATGGCAGCCACATCCAACAACGCCGTTCACACATGACGGCACCAACAAGAAACAAGAGGATGATCATGAAGAAAATTGTCGAGCACGGAGACAATCCAGGCCCCGGAAGCGCACCCCTGACGCGGCATGATCCGCGAAAGGGCGATACACTGAGCCGTAGAGGCGCCGCCCAGTTAGCGCGCCAATTGGAAGAGCATTGGCATGGGAAAGGTTATGTCGCCGCTCGGTTCTGGGCGGAACCTATCAACGAGCGCTTCGGAAAGCTTGGCACACATGAAGTCTACCGCGTTGCCTGCAATTTCGTGAACGGTCTGCCACCGCGCTACCTGGACGAGGAGCCCCATCGAAATAAGAAAGCTGTCTCGCGATGAGAGCGCCCTGGGTGGAGTTGCTGCCGTCCCGTTCATTGAATGCCAGCAGCGTTCAAACCTGATTCCAGCCGCCATCGACACAAAGTTCGCTGCCCGTCAGGTAGGACGAGTCATCGGAAGCAAGGAACAGGACGGATTTTGCGATCTCATCGACCGTGCCGCTGCGGTGCATTGGGATTTGGGCATGCACGTGAGTCTTCGTCTGTTCGATCATCTCTTCGCTCACTCCCGATTTGCGGGCTTGGTTCGTATCGATGTAACCGGGCGCCATGGCGTTTACCCGTATGCCCTTGTCGATGAGTTCTACGGTGAGCGACCGCGCCAGTGAACGGATGGCTGCTTTCCCTGCCGCATAGACGCTGACATAGGGCATACCCCTCGTGGTGAGCGTCGTGGTATTGAGGACGATCGAGCCACCCGACGTCATGAGCGGCAGGAGCTTCTGCACCGTAAAGTAGGTTCCCTTGAACGTGCAGGCGATCGTGAAATCGAATTCTTCTTCCGACATGTATTCGAACATGTTCGGCTTCGCAGCACCGGCGTTCGCGAAAATGATATCGACCCGGCCATGCGTCTTTTTGACAAACTCGCGAAGTGCTTCAATGTCCGCCATTTTGGACATATCGCTACTGATCGCGTTGGCACCATTCCCAATGCTTCGCGCGGCTGCGTCGAGCGTTACCTGATCCCGGCCGGTGATGACGACCTTCGCACCTTCGCGCGCAAAGAGTCTGGCTGTTGCGAGCCCCATTCCATCGCTGCCACCCGTGATAACAGCGACCTTTCCATCTAATTTGCCCATATTCGTCTCCTAACGCGTCTCAAGCATCCCGCCGACAACCGCATCATTGCAGGAGGCCCGGGGTCAGGACTAAGATATGAGCGATCCTTCAGGTTCGGAATTCGCTTATGGGAAACGCCCCTCAACCATCGCTAAACCCCCGGAAAAACCCACGTCAGGGGCGCTCGATCGCTACCTTGGAAGCGATTTTCGAGGCGACCATTCAGGTTTTGCGGAGCGATGGTCTGATGCGTTTGACCACGACGCGGGTCGCGCTACGGGCAGGCGTTTCGGTGGGAACGCTGTACCAATATTATCCGAACAAGGAGGCTTTGCTCTTCGCGGTATTGCAACAGCACCTCGCACTGCTGGCAGAGGCTGTCGAGAAAGCGTGTAACGAGAACCTGGGCGTTACGATAGAAGCCGCCGCCGAGGCGGTGGTGAAGACTTATCTGCGTGCGAAGATGGCGCAAGCCGAAATCTCGCCCGCCCTCTACCGCATTGCTGCGGAACTCGATGCGCGCCAGTTAATGGATTTGGCGATGGGGCGCAGTGCGAAGGCAATCGAAGCGATGTTGTCCAACTCCGGCGATGGTCGCTTCACCAAACCAGGCCTGCTCGCTCAAACCCTCACTGCCGCGCTTTACGGAACAGTTCCTGCCTTTTGTCACCGGGTTTTGAGCGTGACTGACGGTGCCGAGGCCGAACGGCAGCTCACGATCATGTTCCGCTCCTATCTCGCCGCGCACCAGATCGGCAAGACGGAAGTTACGTCTTAGAGCATCTCGAAGAATTCGTTGATGGTGCACGTCAGCGCAACTGCACACCTTGCGAGATCGGCAGCGGATACGCCGCTTATGCCGCGCTCATACTTTTGCACTTGCTGATAGGTTTTGCCGAGAGCGCTCCCGATTTCTTCGAGTGTCATGCCGCGCGCAAGCCGCAGCCTTCGCATGTTCGCGCCAATGATAACATTGAGCGGATCGATTTCAGCCACGGTTCGGCCTGCGATCCAGGCCGGCATCGCGCCAGAAGCGATCCATGAACTCGATATCCTCTGGACCGCAGGCGGCAGTGTAGACGGCAGTCGTGCTGCTCCGTGAATGGCCGAGCCAGCTCTGGACCCTGGTCTGCGGCACACCAGCTTGAAGCGCGCCAACCCCGAAGGCGTGACGCAGCCCACGCGGACACGCCGCGCGCCCGACGATCTGGGAGAGCGTCATTACATCCTTGATGATGCGCCAGCCCGTTACTCGATGCTGCGGCCACAAGCGCTGGCACGCTCGTGCTGGATCGCGCTGTGCCTCCGCGATCCCAAAATGCGTGTCGAGCTCGGCCATCAGCCAGGCCGGAATAGGGATCTCGCGCCAGACGATCGTGCGTCGCTTCAAGGTCAGCACGGCGACGATCGAGCTTTCAATCTGGAACGCGAGAGGCGTCACGTTCAACACTTCGCTGATGCGCGCACCCGTGAGCGCGAGGGTCAACGCAAAGAGTCGCTCGTCAGGTTCGAGAGTCTCCATGGCCGTGAGGCTGCGCCGTCGCTCCTCGCGGTTGAGATATTTCCGTCCGCCTTCGGGGCCGTACAGGCTGAAGCTGTATCTCCCGCCGCTCTGGCCCTGAGCCGCAACCGTCCTGCGCATATTGTTGCAAGCGGATTTTGCCAATTGATTCAAATAACTCGCTCCCCCGCTCCGCTTGGTTAAGAGCGGCGCCTTAGAAATATAAGGTAAAGGCTACAAGTAGTTATAGGTCAAAGCAACAATATGCGCAGTAGTGTAGTCATGAAAGTAAAGTAACTATAAGCACTTAGCCAATGTCTGTGCTACATTATACACGGACTAGATCATGCTCTTTCGCCCTTCGACCAAGACCAGATTTCGCAATGCCGCCATCGGAGCGGGCATCATAACGCTCGCCGCCGTCTCCGCATTCCCGGCTGCCGCTGAGCAAAAAACAACTCCGATCGCTACTTCAACCGATCAAGTCACCGTTGGGACTAACTGCCACGACTACAAACCCGGCGTGCTGATGGCAGATACCAAGTGCGAAATTCTCAAAGCCCGAGCCCTGGATGCACAGGGCAAAGCTCTTGATGCACAGGGTAAAGCGCTCGATGCTCAAGGCAGTACGCTCGCTGCTCAAAATGCCTGCATCGCGGAACTGGTCAGGTTCAAGAAAGGCGACCCCGACAAATTCAAATCCATGGGGTTCGGGACAATTACGCGCGATAACGCTTGCAGCCTTGCGAGCCGTCTTCCCAAGCAGAGCGCAAGCCTCCAACAATAGCTAGACGGTCGGCGCGGCTGGCTTCGCTTGCGCGACTTTTTTCTTCTCTTGAATAACTGCTGGTTTGTCCGATTGCTTGTTTTCGGCTGTCTTGACCGCCGGGGCCTTGGTCGAAGATTCCGCTGCCTTCGCAGGCGACGTTGCGCCCGTATCGTTCAATAGGTCTAAGTCCGCATCACCCGTTTTTGCTGCCGCGGCGTTTGATGCGATCTTGGTTGCGTTGTTTGCAACTTTGACCTCGTTGGACTCAATCTTCCTTTCATTCTTATCGGCTACGTGGGCCTTCAATTCTGTATCCTGCTTAAGCTTCTTATCGACTCTCGCCATTGCGGCGGCTGCAACAGGATCACGCTCAGCGGTCTGTTTTAATTCGGCGTAGTCTCTACGCGCCTTCGCGTCCTCCGGGTTTCGGCGATACGCTTCCGTAATTCGTACATTGGCGTCGACTTGCCGATCATTTTTCGGCGTTACCTGGGACAAGTCATTGCGCGTCGCCCTCTCGATCTCCTCGTGTTTGTTCATGTAGTCGTCGAGGCGTTCCGGCTTCTCCTTGCGCAACCGTTCTTGCGTCTTGGTATAGCGTTCCTGATCCGTCTTTAACGCCTCCTCAGCGCGCTTGCGGTGTTGGGCGGCTCCAGCCATGTCACCGCGATTCTCGCAATCCTTGGCTTGGTCTTCATGCTTGCGCGCCTGCTGCAAGGAACTGGCGCTGCCCTTCAAGCTTTCGACCGCCCACGGTGTGTCGCGTTGCAAGCGTGCCGTTGCCGCTGGATTGCTGTTCGCATCAAGCCCCAACTGTTTGTTGGTGTTGACGGCGGCGATGATCTGCTGCTCGCCAAAGCCCTGCGAGCGCAATTCGCTGAAGTGCGCGTAAGACAGCCCGACCGATGCAAAATGGCTGCTGGCGTAATTCTCGGGCTTGATGGATGCCAGGTCCGTTGTGCCCGAATGGCTCGTGCCGGAGCTGGCACCCGTACTATCGCCGCCGTCTCTCGCAGCCATAGCCATGTTACCTACGCGGCCAAACGGACCCACTCCCGCGTGTTGGACTTTAACATCGGCATTTGTACCCGCGCCATTGGGGCCCGTTTGCTTCTGTTGAAGTCTGGCTGTCTCGGCTTCGGAGTTGAGTATGGCTTCCACGCGTGGCGGCACTGCGCCGCCTTGTGCCATCGACCGACGCTCATCCGGCGTAAGCGATTGCAAGATGCGATCCACCGCATTCTGCATCGGTATGCCGAGCTTATCGAGTTGATGAACCTGAACGAGCACGCCGATCTTGGTCACGAGGGCGGCAGCGTTATCGTCGCCAAGTTCCGTACGCAGGGCGGTATAGGACAACGCGCCTCCACGCCGCTCACTCGGAAGGCCGAGGAAGTTGAAGCGCCGTGCAAGAAACGTGTCGCCGGTAGGCGTCTCGGTACTCATCCCGATGCTCCACCGAATGCACTATTCGCCTGGATGCTCTGCACCGTAGCGCGCACGGCGGCAGTATCAGGCAGCGTAATAGTTGGACCAGTAAAGGCCCCGCGAATGAAGTTGGTTACATCCTCGACCGGATCGCGCCAGACGGCACAAGTCGGCGCCTTGTCGTTGGCAAATTCTCGCTTCAGGCATTCCTCGGCCTTTTCGACGAGGAGACCATCGCCAAGGAGTGGCTTTTGGCAAACGGCTTCGCTGTATGCGATGAGGCGCATCATCGCGAGCACATCAAGGGCGTGGTCGAGAGCGAAGCTCGTCGTCCAGCAAGCTTTGACGTTATTTTGAAGAGCTAGTTTTAGAGTCTTTCGAGGGATATCCTTGAGCGCATAGCGCAAGACGTGTTCGGCTTCACCCGTTCCAAGATAGACATTCTTGTGAGCTGCGACGATTGCGACTTCTGGCAACGCCGTCACGAAGAAGCGGTCATACAGCGTGGCCGCTGGATGCCGTGTAATGGCGGATGAATGCGCCGGATCGATAGTCATGAATGGCTCTTCAAAATACACTTCAAAAATTTGTTCATCCAATCGTCTTCAAGAACAGCTCGATAAAAAACATGCGCCGGTCCGTCCAGAAAAGACGCGCGCGAAATCCCTTAAGTATTGAGAACGATTATACGGGGCGTATGGTTTTCGGTATCTTAATGTAATCTTCACAAAACCTTATTTTAACAGCCGTTTAACCACGTAAGACTATGATTGCATTTCGTTCACCACGCATGCCCCCGTCCATGCCTCCCAAAAGCACGCTTTTTTCCCCGGACGCCTCCTTTCGCCTGAAGCTTCGAAATCGCATCCGCAAAGCTCTGAAGGACGACGTCACCACCTTGCGCGTAAAGCAACGTCTCATCGCCCTCGATGCCTGGCTCGCAGGAAGTTCGGTCGAGGCTGCGGCTGAGATCGGGAATGTCTGCAAAAAGTCACTCGTGCGATGGCTCGCGATTGTCGAGCAACGAGGCCTTGAGCCTCTTCTTGATGCGCGTAAGCGTCGCGGCGATCTCAAGCCAGGTGGCATCAGTGCGGACGCCCTGCACGATCTTGCTGCCAAAGAAAGGAATCGCGCGACAGCGCGGCGGCTTCGTGCTTTGGCGTTGCTCGCGGAAGGAACGACAATCATTGACACCGCGCTGCGCGCCCGGAGTTCGCAGGAGTCGGTACGTGCCTGGCTGGCGCGGTTTCGGGACGGGGGACTTGCGGCCATGCAGGGCAGGCCCCCGCGCGGCCGCACGATCCGTCTTGGGCCGGAGCAGGTCAAGCAACTCGCGGCGGCTGTGCGTGCTCGGCCGGATTCCAGTTTGAGAGAGCTTTGCGGTTTTGTGCAGCGGCAATTTGGGGTCGGCTACGGAAAGGCGGGCCTGCGGCGGCTCTTGCGCAGCCTTGGATTCCGCCGAGAAGGCTTGCTGCTCGTTGACCGCGGCGCGGCCTTAACGACGCAATAGCCTGCCCGCAGGAGCGGTCCTGATGGTCGGTGAAGACTTAATTCCGAGCCAAGGGCTTGATTTCGCTCGAAACTGCGAGCGTGATTGCAAGTAATGTCAGCCCAGCGCGCGAGGCGGCGCGCACATATAATAAGGTCATGCTGGCCTACGAAGAACTTCATCAAACACACGCGCGTATTCACCGCGAGGCGCAGGAAGCCCAACGGATGGCGCACGAGCATCACGAAGGGGCTCGCGAAGCGCATGAACGTCACAAACGCAATCACGCGGCGTTCGATGCCATCAATCAACCGCCGCGCCCTGCAATGGGTTGGAGCCGTCGCCGTACGTGGCTGGATTCATTGCTAACGCTCGAATTCGACTAGCCGCCTCGGCGAGACTAGGCCACCGATTTCAAGTCTCAGCATCGCCCATCGGCGCAGCATTAAAAATGCTGGAGCGCCGGTTGCGGATCGGAGTTAATTGATTCAGATTGCTTCCGCTCATGGAGGCGCACATGGACTCTGAAATCACTCGACGGATGATTTTGGTTGGAACTGCCGCCGTCGCGGTGTCGGGTCTTGTGCGGCCAACCTTCGTGATTGCGTCAACTGCACCGCTGCCGCGACCCGCCCCATGGCCAGTCGATCTCAACGGGCTCTTCGGCGAGTATCTGTCATCGATCTTTCGAGTGGAGGTACGGAAGGATTGCCTCGTTTGGCATGGCGCGCCTCGGGGCGACGACTTTTTGGGTCCAGAGGGATACCGTATCTCTCCGGAACTGAGAAATGAATTGGCCGACTGTTTGCTGTTCGGAGATGTTATCTATTTCGTCGAAGAGACCGAACAAGAGTTTGGGGCGCTGGAGAAAAAGGTAACCCGCGTTATCCCCTGGAAGAGTCCGACGCCGGAATCGTTTGCGGCCGCGTACCTTCAGGGAAATTGATCTATAACTAGCTCGGCTTGCGTCTCGGACGGAGCTTAAGCGCGCGGAACCGTAAGCGCGCCCTTGAGCTCGATCTTGCTTTCCTGTCTCGAGATTTTTTCCAAGACTGGCTTTCCGTTAAGTGGTCGAGTGCGGCGTTGCGTTCGGCCTCCAGCGCCGCAATTGCAGCTACGAGCTGGTCATCCGATAGGTAGCGACGCTGCAAAGTCAGGTTCCATTACATCTCATTCAACGCTAGATGGGGCACTCCCGCCTGAAGACGACCATGATCTATGGACGTATGCGGACCGGATGAACTTGTGTTCGCCAACGCTGCTGACGAGCCCACCCCCACCTCGACGTCGTCCAATCTAACTCGTTGTAGTTTCACATGTTGAATCGCCCCTGGCTAAATCCCGAACTCAAACCTTGAATGCCACCTTGGGTTGTGACAGCATCCTAGCGCGCTACAATTTTCAAGGGAGTAGACATGAGGCTCTGGGTTCTTCTTTTGCTGTTATGCGGAGCATTCACTCGGAGTGCCCTTGCTGACGGCGCTGAAGAATACGTTCGCTTCAAGTGCGAACCAAAGCTAGGGCGAGCGTCCGTCGAAACATTGGTCGTGTATGACGATCCCGATGCTAACAACGGCGAAGAGAACAAAAATGGCGACATTCGCTTAGACAGCTCCATGACTGACGAGACGAGAAAGCAGCGCTGTCGTCTAGGGAACGACGTGATGGAAATTGCCATTTGGTATGACCCAATGAGGCCCAGAGATAACAACGTCGATGCAAGTATAAATGGGAAGCGCGTCACCAGCTTGAATTTCAATCCTGAACAGAAGTCGCTGTTCTCGGTAAGACGCGAGAACAAGAAGCTCTGGGTTTCAGTCTTAAACCCACCAATCTTTTCGAGAATTGGCGCCGAACCAAAAATCAAGACGTGGGAGTGGAAGTAGCTCTCACACCAAACAGAAGCCGGAGAAGGACGCATGTCATTTACCCCAGCTAGCACCCATGATTACATCGCTCATTTTGAGGGCGGCACTCTAAATCCGACGACCCCGTTCTACTATGAGCCTGCTAGCGGCGATGTCCCGGCCACGATCAATTTTGGCTACGGCTTGAATTTAACAAGCGCAGAAAAGGCCGCGATTGATGGCGACACGACTCTCAAAGACAGCATAAATGATTGGTTCAGCGCGCATGGCATCACCGTCACGGAGACGCAATGGGAAAGTTTTGCAACCGTCAATTCGAGTAACGGCACCACCATCGAGTCTTCGCTAAACAGTGGCTTGCCGCTGGATGGTCTCGGTAATCCGCAGGACTGGACCTCCACGGCGAATGACATGCTGGATAGCTTCGTCGACACCTACGTGGTCCCAACGCTTTTGATCAAGGTACCTAATTTGAGCGAGTTGCCATCTTCAACGCAAGGGGCGCTCATCGATATGTATTACCATAGCCCATCTTTACTAGGAGACGGTACATACGGGGCTGCTCGATCAAGCGATCTAGTAGGCATCGCCAACGAGTTGGCGTATGCAACTCAAAAAACTCCTGACTCCACCCATCCCGGCCTCGAACAACGCTACTTGGGTGACGCTCTACTTGCTCTTGGTATTGTGCCAACCTTCGATGGCAACAACAAGATAGTTAGTCTTGATGCGTCTGGCGCTGACGTTGACGACGTCGAACAATTCTTATCCGGCACGCTGGATCCTACGAATATGCTTGGATCCGGCAATATCTCGGCCCAAGACTACATCAGCTTGTGGGGCTCGTCCTCTGTTTCCCAGAGCTACGACAACATTGTTTCTCAGTGTGAGCAGTATCTTATTTCTAAGGGTAGCTACGTCGTACAGTCGGGTGATACCCCCATATCGATTGCAGCTGCAGTCAATTCGCAGAACGGTTTGTCGTCTTCAATCAGCGCGCTTGATCTAGAAGCGGCCAATGGCTTCTTCACGAAGAACGGATTCTCAGAAGGCGACACCATTTTCGTTCCGGTTGGCACCTCCGGCACGAATTACATCTTTCAGTTTCCGAATTCGCATCAAGCCGTCTTTGATCCTGTGTCGAGCCTTTGGTCGCTCTATGGGACAAGTGGCGACCTTCCAAACGGCGGAATTCCTTCCATCAACAGCTACCTGATGAACGCCTCGGACTGGTTTAGCCGCGTGCATACCGATCCGTTAGTGCTTGATCTCTCAACTGGCGCAACAGGTGTTGAGCTGACGTCTCTTGCGGCCTCCAGTGCATACTTCGATCTCGATAATTCGGGCTTTGCCGTGCACACGGGTTGGGTGGGTCCGACCACGGGCCTTTTGGTACGTGACAACAACAATAATGGAATCGTCGACAATATCACTGAGCTGTTCGGTAATTCCTCGATCGATGGCTTCACTGCACTAAAAGCGCTCGACAGCAACAACGATAACAAGATCACCTCCGCCGATAGCGGCTGGTCGAGCCTCAAAGTCTGGGTCGATGCAAACGGTGACGGCGTGACCGACAGCGGCGAACTGCAATCGCTCTCGGCGCTCGACATAACCGAGATCGCTTTGAACACGTCGGAGACTAGCCAGGAAGTAAACGGCAACCTCATCGGTGCAGTCGCTACTTTCAAACGGAGTGACGACAGCACCGGTCAAGTCGCGGAGGCGTTCTTCGACAACAACCAGATGGATTCCACCTTCGCGGGTTCCTATGATCTGGATCCCGAAGTGTTGCTCCTGCCCAATCTGCGTGGTTACGGCACGGTGCCCGATCTCTACATTGCCATGAGCATGGATTCTACGCTCAAGGGCATGGTGAGCGACCTAGTAAGTGCTGATCCGACGGATGTTGGAAATTTCGATGCTGAGGTAACCCAGATTATCTACCGTTGGACGGGCGTGGATGGCCTCGATCCTGTTGCCAGCCGCGGTGGCTATGTGAATGGACAGGATCTCGGCGCGCTCGAAGCGTTCATGGGGCAGCAATACCGCATTCTTGATCGAACGGGCTTGGTGACCGGTTGGGACCCAACAAATCCTGCCAATGCCCATCAAGGAACGAACCTTGAGGCTGCCTGGAGCATCGTTTTCAACATGATGAAGGCGCAGCTCCTCGTGCAGGGGCCGCTTGCTTCTTTGTTTGATGGCGTGAGCTTCGATTACAATAGCGGCGGCCTGACCGCGACGGACCTATCGACCGCCGCAACCAACCTCGTGAGCTCTTTGCCGGAAGATAGTGCCGCGGCGATAAAGCTTCTGGCCTACTACACGCCGCTTTTGAATGATGTTGCCGAGGCCGCGGGCGTCGCCAAGAGCGGCTACGATACCATTCTTCAGGATGCATTCGGCGATTTTGGCTTCAGCTTCAGCACGACGACAATCGATAATTTCTCGTCGTCCAATGCCTCGAATGCTCCACTGCAAAGCCTACAGGTGACCGGCAGCAGTGATCACATTCTTTACACCCTATCAGGCAACGGCGGCACGTATACGCAACCAGGCTATGGCGAAACGTTGACAGATAATTCGACTGGCAACGACTTGCTAGTCGCGGGTGATGGAAAGCAAGCTGGCCTCTACGCCAGCTCGGGCAACAATGTTCTGATCGCCGGAAACGGATTCAATGACTCTCTCTTTGCGGGCTCCGGCAACGACCTTCTCATCTCTGGTGATGGCGATGAAAACTATTTCTATGCCGGCACGGGCACGACTACCATTGTGGCCGGCAATGGCAACAATACCTTTTATGGCAACACGGGGACGATGATCCTTACCGCCGGAAGTGGCGATGATATCATCCAGTTGAACCACACGCTTGGCGCCGGGTCGTCGATATCAGGCGGCGATGGGACGGATACGCTGTTGCTCGAGCAGTCAGTTCAAGGGCAAGTCGACATTTCCAACACGGATATTTCCGGTATCGAGAATATAAAAGTCGTCCATGCGGTGATGACAGCGGATCAACTCGATGACGTCGCGTCTGTCGGCGGCTTGATCAGCACCGCACGCATCGATACGGCAAGCTCGGGAACGTACTCCCTCGCTGGCAAAGGCGATGATCGCATCGACCTGTTCGCCTACAACGACGACGTGACTCTCGTTGGCAATGATGCGGACAACGAGCAGATCTACGCCAACTGGGCGAGCAATGTGACGCTGACGGCCGGTGGCGGCAATAATGTTGTTATCAGTGCTGGAAGCGGGAGCGGGAATACCTATATCGGCGGTTCGGGCACAACAACGATTTCGTTCGATAACGCCCTGACGATGACGGGGACGATCGTCGGCGGCACCGGCACGACCACGCTCTTTGATTATAACAACTATTATCCCGTCGATATCACGGGAGCGAGCATTTCCGGGGTCAGCGGCTTAATTGTGAACCAGGCCAAGCTTACCGCTGGCCAGTTCAACGGCTTCGACTCAATCGCGGCCAATCTGCTGATCGCGAAGACTTCCGGAACCTATGACTTATCTGGCAAATCAACGGGTCGCATTGATCTGACTGCGGACACTAACTCAGGCGTCACCTTTATCGGCAATGACGCCAACGGCGAAATCCTGACCGCCAGCAGCAGCGGCAATGATACCCTTATCGGTGGCGACGGAAATGGTGTCTCTCTTTATGGTGGAGGTGGCACCAACACCCTCACGGCGGGCGATGGCGACTATGCGTCCCTTTACGCCGGAAGCGGCACAAGCACGCTGAACGGCGGTAACGGTGCTCACAACACCATCCACACAAGCAGCGGCACAGTCACCGTCAACGCTGGCGATGCCGATACGAATGTCATCGTCACGAACGGGCTGGGATCGGGCTCATCGATTACCGGCGGAAGCGGTGATAACACGCTCACCCTCGTAAACGACGCGGACATGCAGAGTGTTGGCATAACCGGCATCCAGCACCTCGTGGTCAATTCCGGCGCGTTCACCGAAGCGCAGTTCGATGCGTTCGACACGATCGCGGCTGTTGGAAGTTTCGGCCATTTGAATATCGGTACGGCCGGAACCTATTCGCTTGTTGGAAAAGGATCTGCCCGCATCGACATGGCTGCGTTTCACGACAACATCAATCTGATTGGCAACGATGCTGACAACGAGATACTGGCCGCCAATGGATCGAGTAACTGCACGTTCACGGCGGGCGGCGGCAACAATGTCTTCATCTACGGCGGAAGCGGGACTGGAAATACCTATACCGGAGGCTCCGGCACGACGACGATTTCGTTTGAAACGGCGTCGACTATTACGGGGACGATCGTCGGCGGGTCTGGCACGACAACGCTCTACGACTACACGTACTATTACAATGTCGATATGACCGGCGCGACTATTACCGGCGTAGACAATCTCGTGATCTTCCGAGCGAAACTCACGGCCGATCAATTCAACGGTTTCAGTTCAATCCAGGCCGATACGTTGTATTTAGAGACGGCCGGTACCTATTCCATGGCGGGCAAAGGAACTGCGCGCGCTGATCTAAAGGCCGATACCAATGCGGGCGTGACGCTCATCGGCAATGATGCAAATGGCGAGATTCTGACCGCCAGTGCAAGCGGAACAGATACCTTGACGGCGGGCGACGGCAACGGCGCCACGCTTTATGCCGGAGGCGGTACTAACACCTTGAATGGTGGCAATGGCACAACCAATACGATGTTCTTGAGCACGGGCAAGGTTACCGTCAATGCGGGAGATGCCAACACGGCCATCGTTGTGTCAAATACGCTTGGCTCGGGCTCGTCCATTACCGGCGGAAGCGGGGACAATACCCTCATCCTGATAAATGATACCGACATGCAGAGTGTCGGCATAACCGGCATTCAGCATCTTTTGGTCAATGCCGGCGCGTTTACCGAGGCTCAGTTCGATGCGTTCGATACGATTGAGGCGCTCAACAGTAGCTCGCACCTGAATCTTGGAACGACCGGCACGTATTCCCTAGCTGGAAAGGGAACGAGCCGGATCGACATGAATGCGTTTGTCGGAGGCATTACCCTTATCGGTAACAACGCCGACGGTGAATCGCTCAGCGCTTTCTTTAGCTCAGGAAGCGACGTGTTGACGGCGGGTAACGGCAATAACGTCTATCTCTATGGCAGTGCCTACGACGATACGCTGACTGCTGGTACGGGTACCGGCACGCTTCAGGGTGATGGCGGCAACGACACCTATAAATTTGGCTCCGGCTTCACGCAGGACACCGTCATCAACAACGGCGGCGGCTCTGCCAACGGCGAGATCGATTTCACGGCGCTCGCATCGACCGATCTCTGGTTCAAGCAAGTCGGCAACGATCTCGAAATCGATTCCATTGGCACATCGAACAAGGTCACTGTTGCGGGATGGTATAACAGCGCAAGCGCCAAGGTAGCGAGCGTCCACACCGACGACGGCCTCGTTCTGGACTCGCAGCTCGCGTCGCTTGTGTCCGCCATGGCGACCTATTCGGCGAATAACTCCGGCTTTGACCCGGCAACGGCCACTGCGATGCCGACCGACACGACGCTCCAGTCGGCACTCGCGTCTTCGTGGCATAGCTAGGAAAAGCGCACGTTTTTTTACTTTCATATCACCCGGCGTATAACGCCGGGTGATACTGAAGTTATTTTAGTGGTCCGATTATGTCGTCCGAAGCCCCCAGGCCACACAGCGGCCTTCATGCGTTCGTTATGCTCCTGCGCTTTCATGGCGTGGCCGCGGATGTTGCTCAGCTTCGTCATCAATACGGTGATGCGTTCGGCGCTTCGGAGATGCTGCGCGCGGCAAAGGCCTTCGGCGTCAAGTCCCGCGTGGTTGGCAGCACTTGGGAGAAGCTCGGCGGCGTACCATTGCCCGCCATTGGCGTCGCGCGCGATGGCGGCTTCTTCATTCTCGCGCAGATAAATGGCGACAAGGCCCTCGTTCAAATTCCGGGCATGGCGCAGCCGCAGCGCTTGTCACGCGATGAACTGAACGAATTGTGGACGGGTGAAGTCATCCTGATGGCCCGCCGCGCGGGATTGGACGAATTGGCGCGCCGGTTCGATGTGACGTGGTTCTTGCAGGCGATGCACAAGTACAGGCGCCTCCTCGGCGAGGTGCTGGTCGCATCGATGTTCCTGCAACTGTTCGGCCTCGTATCGCCGCTCTTCTTCCAGGTCGTGATCGACAAGGTGCTCGTGCACCGGGGCCTCACGACACTCGATGTCTTGATCATCGGTCTTGTGACGGTCTCGGTATTCGAGAGCATTCTTACGGCGCTTCGTACCTATATCTTCGCGCACACGACGAGCCGGATCGACGTCGAACTCGGCGCGCGGCTCTTCAAGCATCTGACGGCATTGCCGATTGCTTATTTCGAGGCGCGGCGCACGGGCGATAGCGTCGCGCGGGTTCGTGAACTTGAGAATATCCGTAACTTTCTGACAGGCTCGGCGCTCACTCTCGTCGTGGACCTGGTCTTCACCGTCATCTTCCTTGCCGTCATGGCGATGTACTCCCTGTTTTTGACGGCTATCGTTGTTTTCTCGATCCCGCTCTATGTCGGGATCTCCATGGCGGTGACACCGCTCTTCCGGCAGCGGCTCGATGAGAAATTCAATCGCGGAGCCGAAAACCAATCCTTCCTTGTTGAGAGCGTCACCGGTATCGAGACGCTGAAGGCCATGGCCGTCGAGCCCGCCATGCAGCGCCGTTGGGAGGAGCAGCTGGCCGGCTATGTAAAAGCGAGCTTCCGCGTCCTCAACCTCGGCAATTGGGCCAGCCAGTCGGTGCAGCTCGTGAGCAAGCTGGTAACGGCCGCCATCTTGTTCTTCGGTGCGCGGTCCGTCATGGACGGCGCGATGAGTGTGGGCGAACTTGTCGCCTTCAACATGCTGGCCGGGCGCGTCGCGCAGCCGGTGTTACGCCTTGCCCAGATTTGGCAGGACTTCCAGCAAACGCGGGTCTCGATCGCGCGTCTCGGCGACATTCTCAATTCCGCACCGGAGCCTCTGTTCACGCCGGGCCGTTCGGTACCGCCTGCGCTTCAGGGCGAAGTGTCCTTTGACCACGTTACCTTTCGCTATCGCCCGGATGGACCGGTCATCCTTCATGACGTTGATCTCGAAATTCCCGCCGGGCAGATGGTGGGCATCGTGGGTCCTTCCGGCTCCGGCAAGTCGACGCTGACGAAGCTGATCCAGAGTCTCTATCTGCCGGAAGCGGGACAGGTCTATGTCGACGGCGTGGACCTTCGTACCCTGGATGTCTCGTGGCTCCGCCGGCAGATCGGTGTCGTGCTGCAGGAAAACCTTCTGTTCAACCGCTCGGTTCGCGAAAACATTGCCCTTGTCGATCCCGGCATGCCCATGGAAGCCGTTGTGCAAGCGGCGCGACTTGCGGGCGCTCACGAATTCATTCTCGAACTGCCGCAAGGCTACGACACGGTGGTTGGCGAGCGCGGCGCAAGCCTTTCCGGTGGGCAGCGCCAGCGTATCGCCATCGCTCGCGCGCTCATAACTAACCCGCGTATCCTCATTCTCGATGAGGCGACCAGCGCGCTCGATTATGAGAGCGAACGTATCATCCATGACAATATGCGCCAGATTGCAAAGGGACGCACTGTCATCATCATTGCGCACCGGCTCTCCGCCGTGCGGCATTGCCATCGCATCCTAACCATCGAAAGGGGTCGGATTGTCGAGGACGGCACGCATGACGAGCTTGCCAATGCAAATGGCCGATATGCCACGCTCTTGCGCATGCAGGCGGCCTGACCATGATCGCAGACTGGCTCTCACGGAAATGGCAAGCTCTCGGCCCGGAGCCGCGCGCGGGCGCGGCTGAATTCCTGCCGGCGGCGCTTGAAATCATCGAGACGCCGCCTTCGCCCGCCGGCCGCATTCTGGCATGGACTTTAATGGCATTCTTCGCCATTGCGCTCCTGTGGGCATGCATCGGTTCAATCGACATTATCGCCATTGCCCAGGGACGCATTGTGCCTTCGGGCCGCACCAAGACCATCCAGCCCTTCGAAACCGGCGTGGTTCGTGCGATCCACGTGACGGATGGTCAGAGGGTTAGTGCTGGCGATGTCTTGATCGAGATCGACCCGACCCTCAATGCCGCCGATCGGGACCGTTTGAACGCGGAACTTACTCAAGCCCGCCTCGATGCCGCGCGGTTGCGCGCAATCGCAAAGGGCGATGCCGATCCATCCGCGGCCCTCGTCCTGCCGCAAGGAACGACCGAGGAGCAGGCCGATCTTCAGCGGCAATTGCTCCTTAGCCAGATGGCGGAGTTCAAGGCCAAGGTGCAGGGCCTCGACCGCCAGATTGCGCAGAGCGAGGGCAATCGGGCTGCCGTTCAATCCAGCATCCGTAAGCTCGAAAAATCCATCCCGCTTCTTGAACAGCGTGTCGCGATGCGAAAGACGTTGGAGAAGAAGGGCTGGGAATCCCACATGAACGTACTCACGATCGAGCAGGATCTCGTCGAGCACGAGCAAGAGCTGGAAGTCCAGAAGGGCCGTCTCATCGAGGCGACCGAAGCCGGTGCCGCACTTACCGAGCAACGTCGTCAGGCTGAGGCTGAGTTCAAGAAAAAGACCTTGGACGATTTGGCTGAGGCGGAGAAGAAGACGGCCAGCCTGTCACAACAGCTCGTCCAGGCAGCCAAGAAACTGAAACTGCAAACGTTGACCGCCCCCGTCGATGGAACGGTGCAGCAGCTTGCCGTCCATACGGAAGGCGGGGTGGTGACACCGGCTCAAGCGCTGCTCGCTATCGTGCCTGTTGAATCCGGGCTAGAGATCGAGGCAAACATCTCGAACCGGGACATCGGTTTCGTTCATGCGGGCGAGGCTGCGGCCATAAAGGTCGATACCTTCAACTTCACCAAATACGGTTTGCTTTCGGGTCGCGTGGTCTCGGTTTCGCAAGATTCCGTGGCCCGCAATCGCCCTGCCACCGAAGGTGACAAGACTGCCGCGAGCGGCGCCGAAAGCGACAGCAGCGAGCCCAAGGGGCAGGAGCTTGTTTACACGGCAAGGATTGCCCTCGATCAGACGCAAATGCCCGTCGACGGAAGAATGGTGAACCTCACGCCCGGTATGGCGGTCACGGCGGAGATTAAGACCGGACGGCGCAAGATCATCGACTATCTGCTCTCGCCATTGGCGCGCCATGGCCAGCAGGCCATGCGGGAACGCTAGAGCGGCAAGGCCTTCCGATGAAATATCTTCTGGCTTTGGCATTGGCGATGTTGTTCACTGCGCGCCCGGCGTTCGCCGAGACGCTAGAGCAGGCGTTGGTGCAGGCTTATCAAAACAACCCCTCGCTGGAGGCGGCCCGGGCCAAATTACGCGCAACCGACGAAGAAGTATCACAAGCACTGAGCCACTATCGCCCGACGGTGGATGCGAATGCGCAGGCGGGGCGAACCTTTCAGGATATTCCGGCACTAGCTGGTTCCTCCTGGGCGGGCAACACCCGTGGGCTTGGCGTGCAGCTTACGCAGCCGCTCTTTCGTTTCAGGACATTGGCGGAAGTGGAAGAAGCGGAGAAGGGGGTGAGAGCGGAACGTGCCAACCTTCAAACCAGCGAGCAACAGCTCTTCCTCGATACCGCGACCGCCTATCTCGACATCCTGCGCGATGAATCCATTCTCGCCATCAACCAGCAAAATCAGGAACTACTTTCCCAGAAGCTCCAGGAGACAAGCGATCGCGCCAGATACGGCGACCTGACCGATACCGATGTGGAGCAAGCCAAGTCGCGTCTCGCACGGGCCCGTGTGCGGTGCCTTGAAAGCGAGAACCAACTCGCCACCGACAAAGCGGCTTATGCCCGGCTGGTAGGTCGCGCACCGGGCCGCTTGGAGGCGCCGGCCCTGAGCATGGCATCAGCTCATACGGTCGAAGAAATGCTTCACCGCGCCGAAAGCGAGAACCCGGCCGTCGTCGCAGCCCGCTTTCGGGTTGAGGCGGCAGATGCCGATGTCGATGCCAACAAGGGCAGCCTTCTTCCGGAGGTCAATCTCGTCGGCAATGCCTCCCGCAATTGGGATCAGAGCAGCACCATCCCCGGCCGTGGAGATACGGCGCAAGTGCTCGTCCAGTTGACGATGCCGCTCTACCGGGCCGGCGCAGATTATTCGCGTATCCGGGCCGCGCAAGAGACCAACACGCAGCGCCGGATGGAAATGGCAGACACTCAACACCGGGCTCATGAAGCCGCGGCCAACGCATGGCAAACGCTTACGATGTCTGAAGCCGCCATGACCTCTGATCGCCTTGAAATAGCTGCGGCTGGACGGGCACTGGAAGGCGTTAGAGAACAATCCCGGGTTGGCACGCGCACGATGCTCGATGTTCTGAACGCTCAGGAGGAATGGCTGGACGCCAAGGTCGATCTTGCCCGGGCCGAGCATGATCATGCCCTGTCGATCCTCCAACTCCGCGGTGCCACGGGACAACTCACAGCGGACGCCTTGAAACTGCCCGTAGATGTCTATGATCCAGAACGGCATTACAATGAAGTGCGGGATGCGTGGGTCGGCTTTTAGCCAACGCCTGTAGATTCTGGCTACCTCCTTGGGATATCGTTCTTGAGCCTCAGCTCAATAAATCTCCGGCCAGTTTTCGGGCGTTTCCGTCGTTGCTGCGGCGGTACCTTCCGTGGTTTCGCGCCGCTCCCAGTTTCACGCTTGCGAAGCGCTGCTAGCGTGGCTTCCCGTTCGGCGTGAAGGGTAGCAAGAACGGCCGCAAGCTCCTCGGGCCGTGACGAGCGCCGCGCTTCGGCCAAACGCGCAGCGAATTCCGCAAGAATGGCTCCCCAAGACGAGTGATAGTTGCGGCTTCGACGGCCATGAACTCGTACTGCAAGCACGCGCACTCGGCGGTCGGGATATAGGCTCCCTGTATGCACCCGAACCAAGGATCGGACGGATGTCCGAGGTGAGCGTTTGATCCTGGGTGCCCGCGAGACGATTTGTAGAGAAACCTCGCGATTGGCCTCCGCAAATTGCGCCGGCAAGGAAAGTGCAGGAGCAACCGGCCGCTCCGCTCTTGCCTCTCTAACCGATGGCAACGCTTCTAGTGAGAGACCTTTCAGCTTCTGCCGAACGTCGTTCACAGTCGCGCCTTGAATCCGACGTGCGAGTGAATGAACTTCGCCGTGACTGTCGATGATCACAAAGACGCGGCGATCGCCACGTGCCAGCGTATATCCTGCTGCCGCCAATCTGGCCTGAAGCTCCTCCGGATTTGCCGAGGCATCCCAAATCGCCGTGACTTCCTTGCTCACCGAAGCCGGATTTCGTCCCGAGCGCTCCTGTTGACGCAGCTCGTAATCTTCCACACCGCGTGGTGCTCGAGCCCGCCGCGCGCGAGAATTGGGGACGGGGCGGTGACCGAACATTGCTTCAAGCTCGCGGGACGCCTGCTCGTGCAGCCGGTAGTTCCAGGAATAGGAGATTGCATTGCCGGTCTCGGCCTCGATCCGTGACCAGACGACATGGATGTGCTCACGATCCTTCTTTCGGTGCACGACCACGACGCGGGGCTGGCCATGCAACCCAAGCCGTTCTTCCAGATGATCGACCGCTTGCGTGATCTGCTCGCCCTTTAAGGGCGTCGTCGCCTCCGGGCTGATCGAAGCATGATAGAGGGGGCGATCGGAGCGCGCGGCCTTTCCTCGTGCTTCCATTTCGAAAAGGGCGCCTTCAACGTCTTGCGCGAGGGTGCCCCGGCATTCGACGAGCTGGATGGCCTCGTTCTGGTCGGCTCGCAAGAGATGAGACGCGAGTTGTTTGGCACGACCGCGTGCCTGGCCCTTGATGATCATGGAACGTCAGGACGCTTGCCGAGTGCCCGGAGAAGCTGCGGTCGGAGCGAGCGAAGTTCGGTGAGGCTGCGGGCGAGATCCCGCTCCATGAACGGCGGCAAGGCGTCCGCGGCGCGTGCGCTCAGCATGCAGGATACCGCGCGTATCGTCGAAGCAATCCCGCCCAGCCGGTCGAGAACGGATACCAATAGCGAAATGTCGACCGTTGGCCGGCGCGCCGCACGCAGCGGTTTGGCGCCAAGAAGGGCATGCCGGGCATAGGCCGAAAGCGTAATACCGCTACGGGTCGCGGCGGCCTCGACCGCAAGGCGCTCGGATAGAGAGACGCGGATGGTGATACGGAAGCGGCGTTGCCGCCCGTCGCTCGGGTTCATGCGGTCCTTGTCGGTCAAGTACCCCAGCTTCAAACCGGGGATGCAACGGGGCTCTGCCCCTTGCCAAGCGCGCTTCGACATTCACCCGAATGTCCGACAGCGCATGGCTTGCCTGAATGCTACTTAAGATTTATAGGGGATATAATCACGCCATTCGACGTTCAGCTTATTTTTAAAAGCGATTTGCGCCTCGTGCGATTGGTCGGCGGCGCGCCGGCCATCGGCGAAGCTTGATGAGAATATTTGGGATAGGGGCTCAGTGGATATCAGGACCGCTGTAATCCATGTTCAGCCTGGCGCGCGGCATCAGGATGATGCTGCGCGAGCAATGCTGGCAGGGCTAGTTAGACATGGAATAAAGGTCAGGTTAGCTCAATACGATGTTCCCGAAGTGGCCGACCTGACCGTTGTCTGGAGCTGGCGCCAGCAACGTGTCGTAAGCGAGTCGCTTGAAAACCAAATTCCGATCCTTGTCATGGAGCGCGGCCATCTTCCACCGCGTCGGAATTGGATTAGCTGTGGTTTTAACGGGATGTTGCGTCGCGGAGTCTATGCCGTTCCTGCACCGGGGAATGATCGGTTGGAGCGATATTTTGCCCAACATATAAAAGAGTGGGTGCGAAGAGAGGGCTATGCGCTCCTCATCGATCAGGTTGCCGGTGAAGGCTCGACTACCGGGCCATTCAGTCACAGTTGGACCGAGGATGTCATTGCCGTTCTATCGGCGCTCGGACACAACATTCGATATAGAAGGCATCCCAAGGCGCTGGAGTGGAAAGACAACTGGGTTCCGCCCGATCTTGAAATCTCGTCTGCCTCGCTTATCGAGGATTTCGAAAAGGCGGCTATTTGCGTAACTTTCAATTCCTCTGTCGCAGTCGAAGCCGTCGTTTATGGTGTGCCAGCCGTTTCGTTCGACGTTGATTCGATGGCTTGGGAGGTTACGTCCCACAATCTCGGCGAACCGCCGCTATTCTGCGACCGTCAAGCGTGGTTGGAACGGCTGTCTTGGGTTCAATGGTCGATGGAAGAGCTATCAAGCGGCGTGGCTTGGGATGCATTACGCTCTCTTGTTCCTACGCTTTGGTCGCCGGCTAATCGTGGAATCGTCTGAACTGTCTCAGCCTTCAATTCCAGGTAACGCGTCTTTCCTCCCTTCTCGCGAGCGGACTCGATAAGGTCAATTACTTCCTTCGATCTTCTTGCTGCCGACGCCGCGCGCTTTGCCAATTTGACTGCTCTGAGTTTGAACTGCTCTTTGTTTTTTGAAAGCTCGTCATATTCCTCAAGCAGTGCGTCATACTCGATTTCATTATTATCAATGAAATGCAGGAAGTGGAGCATTTCCGCTCCGATCGCAGGAGGGAGGCTGGCGATTTCCTGCGCCTTAAGCGACAAAAATCCTCTGCCGGAGTATTTCATCTTTCTTACATCCAGCTTTCGAGGGGCCATTCCCTCGCTATACTCCTTGAGACGTCGAAGGTTGTTGCTGTTATGATGGTGCAGGTAGTTCATCTCAATGACGCATGCATCCAATGCATTAGCTACAGCGATGCGTTGTTTTGTTTTTTCCGCTCTTTGGCCAGAAAAATAGGTTAGCGACCAACCCAACGTGGTCCCGATCAAGGCGCCAAGCGCGCCCACGACTTGGGGAAGAAAGCTGGTATCCATAGTGGCTATCGCATTGCTTCTTATCGGCCGCGCTCGATCCCGCGCGCCTTCTCGCGTTCATCGAGGTATGCTTGCAATTCTTTCTGGCGCCATTTCTCGATATCGCCCTCGTGATCGCGCTGCGCTTTCTCTCTTAAGTGCGCCTGCATCTGTTGCTGCTGCGGCGTCATCTGTTTTTCAGCCACGTTCTGCTCCTTATCTTCCGGGTCGCGCTGCGGCCCGTCAAAAATACTTTCGAGCGATTTCGCGATCTTGCCGATGATCGCGAGACCGGCTCCAGCGATCATGTCACTCGGCCCTTTTGGCCGGCGGCCCGGCTCAAATGGATCGCCGAGCCGATCCGTATTGGGGTCCATCGTCCAGAGGTCACGCCGCTCGTTGTTCTGCTCGGTGCGCTGAAGATCGCGCATGTGGAAGGCGACGATGGTTGCGAGGGGATCGCTCGGGTCGTCGGGCATGGTGCCTGACTTGTTGGCCTTGACGTAGATATCGTGAAGCTGTCTTTCGGCGGCGAAGATTCCGTTCATCGCGCGCTCTTGCTCGGCGTTGCGCGCCTTCCGGTCCTCGTTCTCCTGATAGCGTGTCTTGCCTTCGTCGATGACGGGGTAGTTCACCGTCACTTCAGTCGGCACGCCGTCGATCAGGCGCGTGACCGTCTTCTCGTCGCTCCGGAATTCATGCTCCTTGTCGTGGAGGTACTTCGAAGCAGCGCCGACGTGGATCTGCGGTTCGCGATCGATGCCTTGGTCTTTCAGGCTGCGCTTGTCGACCCGTTCATCGATGCCCTCACGTTCGAGGGCGCGGTTTACTTCTTCTTCCCACGCATCCCGAAACCGCTGGGTGCTGCCCTTTTCGGTGGTCATCATGACGCGCTTGCCGGTGTCAGGGTCGCGGTCACGGAAGATGATGTGGGCGTGCGGATTATCGAGGTCATCCGGCCCGTCATGGATGGCTGCCGCCCAGGAGGCGCGGCCCTCTGTCATCCGCTCGCAATAGGCCTGCAGCAGCTCGGCATTCTGCTCGTGGGTCAACTCGATCGGCAGGGCGACCACGACCTTGTCGATGACCCGGGCGTTGCGGCGGTCCCCGCGCTCCTGGGCGTCCATCCAGTGCATAAGCGAGCTGCGGTCGAGCGGGACCCGCCCTCCGAGAAGCTCCGTGCAGACTTGGGGGCGGGCCATGTAGCGGACGAACAGGCTTGCCGACCCTTTGGGATCGGTGCTCCGGCCTATGAAGCTGTGGTTCAGATTGAATATTGCCATTACCGGCCCCACCGCTCAAAAGAGCGTACAACGGCGTCAATTCAACTTCCAGTGACACTTATTTAATGTAAGTTCGGGCTTGGGAAGGGGTGGCGGCAAGTTGCCCCAGTGGGGATGGGAATTCGCCGGCATGTCGGTGCACGGTACCGCCCGTTTTGCCGAACGGGATGAGCTTCGGAAAGCCAAGCTGGTCCGTGAGCGGCCGCCCGGGGAATTTCCCGAAGGCCTGATGGTCGGCTGGTGGTTCGAGGACCAGTACGACTTCACCCCGATCGAATACAACGGCGACCTTCACCAGTTGATCGTGGGCGGGACTGGCGGCGGCAAGTTCACGACCGCGCTCGCGCCTTTGCTCCTTGGCAGCCAACTGGCGCCCAGCACCGTTGTCGTGGTCGACCCCAAGGGCGAGATCGCAAAGCTCGTAGGGCCGTATTTCGAGAAGCCGTTCGGGGACAAGCCCACGGTGCATATTCTCGACCCGTGGGACCAGTGCGGAACGGGCCAGACAAGCGCGCTCAACATCCTCGACCAGATTACGGCAAGCAATCCAAACCACGTGGATGACGCCCGGGCGCTGGCGGATGCGATGGTGATCCCCTCCGGTGGAGAAAATACCCATTGGGACAACGCGGCGCGCAATTTCCTGACGGCGATCCTTCTCTATGTAGCCCTGTCGCCCAAGGAGAAGGACAGCCGCAGCCTGCTTCGCGTGCGCGAACTCGTGTCCATGACCTGGGCGATGCCCAAATCGTATACGGGCCCCAAGCGACCGACGCTCTCCGAAGTTCTGTTCGGGCTGCTCGACAGCGATCTTGGCGATGGCGCCGTCAAACGAGGCGTTAGTGCGCTCCTCAACCGGGAAGACAAGGAGCGCTCCGGCATCATAAGCAGTATCGACCGCGATACTTCGTGGATCGATAGCCCCCAGATGAAGAAGGTCTTGCAGGGGAAAGGCATCGACCTTCAGGAAGCGGCCAAGGGCGGCCACAAATACTTCATCGTGCTGCCCCCAGAGTTCTTCATGACCCATCGCGCCTGGCTGCGCCTGATGGTCACGACCTTCGCCAAGGCCTTCAAGCGCACGACGACAGGCGGGATGTTTTCCAGCGGGCCGCGCTGGCGACACATCGTCATCGATGAATTCGCCAATCTCGGCGAAATGAGCTTCATCCTGAACGATATTGCGGTCGCGCGCGGCTACAACGTCAAATACCACCTCGCCATTCAGGATCTTAGCCAGCTCGCGCGTGTCTACACGCAAGGCTGGGAGAGCTTCATCAACAACTCGTTTCAGCGCTTCTTCGCCCTCGGCGATATGTTCACGACCGAGTATGTGTCGCGCATGCTCGGCGGAGCTACGGTAGAGAGCATCAGCACAAGCATTGGGACCAGTGGTAGCCGGAGCGTCGGTGACAGCTATGGCACGAACCAGGGGGAATCCCGTAGCTCAAGCGTGACGGGACCAGGCGGCAGCCAGTCGACGACCCACGGCGCGAGCCATACAACGTCTTACAATGAGACGTCGGGTTGGTCCCGCAGTCAAAGCAGCACACCCACGCAACGCGCTTTGCAAACGCCAGATGAAGTGCGTCGCCTTAATGGAAATACCCAGCTTCTCTTCTTGAGGGAAATGCATCCTGTCCGGTGCTGGCGGCCGAACTATTGGGATGTATTCCCATCGCTTCCGCAATTCTCGCTGAAGGAAATCCTCGGGACGATCGGCCGCAAGCCGAAGGATAAGGAGGAGCTGGCTTATTTCACGCGCTGGAGGACTGCCAAGCTCCTGATGGCGCCGCCGCCTCGGCCGGAACTCCCCAAACCGGAGCCTCCACCTGAGCCCAAGGCGATCCCGGCTCCAGAAGCGAAGCCGCTCGATTACCGTATCAAGCTGGCCATGGCGTTTGCGGCTCTTGCTCTGATGGTCCTTATTCTGCGACCCGAGGTCCCATGGTTTCGGCCAGCGCCACCGCCGCCGCCCGTCAAGGTAGCCATTGCACCTCCACCGCCGCCTGCCAGACCGGCGCCTCCGCCGCCGCCGGTCAGAACGCGAGCGCCTGTGCCAAACGCCGATGCGCTGCGGTTCACGCCAGCGGGACCGGCCACGCGTGACTTCGTCATCGACCTTATGGACAAGAATATCGGCCTTTGTGCACCCGGCCATGGCGCAGATGAATTGAAGCTTATGAAGCATCTCGCGTTCTGGGCGAGAGCCAAGCGGGTTGATGTGGCAACGGATGCTGCCTTCGCTGCCGATAGAGATCGGTACCTCGCGCTTTATCGGCAGTATTCGAACAAGCCTGACTGGACGGCGGCGGAGCGGGCTGAAGTGTTCGCACTGATCAAAACCACGCTCCGGCGAAATTTTGCGATCGACGGCGCGGTCATCCCGGCTTTGGAGCGGCTCTATGCGAATGGGGGTTGTCCGCTCGGTCGTGTTGCCGAGGCGGATTACCTGCCGCCTGCCTATGCGGATGCGAGCAGCTTTCCAGCTCAACTGACAGCCAAATGAGGTGAGAACGGTGAACAGAAAGCTTGTGACCTATGCCATTGCCGCCGTGCTGACCGTGGCGTCTTGCGGTCTCTCCAATTCCGAACCGCTCGCAAACCGTTTTGCGCAAGCCGACGATGCCCAAAAGCGGATAGACGAAAAGCTGAAGGCGCTCGAACCCAAAGCGCCGGAAGGCTGTGAGGCCAAAATGGCTGGCGCCAAGGTGGCTGGGTTTTCGTTGCACTGCGACACATTGATCCCATTCGGAGCGCTCCTGGGAGCGATTCCGGTCTCTCAGACTGCGACAAACCTGGAGGACTGTGCGACACGCTGCCGTCGCGTGCCGAAGTGCGTTGCATTCAGCTATGACGGAGGAGCTGCTCCCGGCAGTCGCGCCTGCTATCTGACTGGATCGATGACGGAATACCGCAAGGCGCCAAATTGGATTTCAGGGACGAGATAGGGGGAGGGTGAGGAGCGAGCGAACGCGGCTTTCAGCGTCTCTTTCGTCCAACAAAAACGTCCAACACGTCGTCTCACATTTGCGAAATTTCTTTGCAGCGCGCAAAATATTGACCGACAATAAATTGTTGAAGTTGTGAAGGAAAACCGGCATTATCTTCGTAGGCGGATATCAACCCCGAGGCTCCTAGGGAGCGCCACACATGCTCATCCCCTCCGCCACCTTTTTCAAAAACCTCTAAAAACAAATTCCTGAAAAGATCAGAAGTTTCAACCGGTAAGCTGCGCTTTTGTGCGCGCGGGAATCGCTCGGTGCAACTTAAGGGTGTCCAACAAAACGTCTAACAGGGCATCTAACAAAACGGAGTCGAACCTCAGCAAAATTGTACCATTTTCTAAAGAGAGGTCCGTCGAACCTCAGCTTACTCATGCTACGATTTTGCAAGCGATAGCTCTCCAATAACCGATGTTGTTGAACTCAGAATTGGTACAGATTGCGGGTTAGGGCTCTTTGATGCGTCAACGGAATTTGCCTGCACCTGTATGCCCCAAGGAATTCATATAAGCATGCCCACGTCGTCGACGATCTGGTTACGGCGTCTGGAAGGTCTTGCTATCTCGTTCATTTTTCGAGGAAATGGAAGTTAACTGGTTGGCCCTTGCCCCTTAGGGGTAGGTGGCGGCATGGTTGGGTTGCAAAATCACCCAATTACATCCGGGTTGGTTCAAGTGGAAACCAAATTCCAGTCAAAATCTCTTAGCCGCCTCGGCAACGCGGAAGACTACGCCATTTACCGCGCAGGTCTTGAATGGGATTTAACCGAGCCCATCGTTATTGAGAGCGAGCAGGATTTCCGTTCGACCCCCCGTTGGCGCGAACGCCTGAATCCCTATCATCATCAGGTAAGCAATCTCATCACCTTCTGTCGTCGATTGCCGGTGACATTGCTGGCCGACGATGTTGGTCTTGGTAAGACCATTAGTGCAGGGCTGATCATCAGCGAGCTTGCCGCGCGTGGGCGCCTTTCAAAGATCCTCATCGTTTGCCCAAAACTGCTCTGCCCACAGTGGAAGGAGGAGCTGGAAACGAAGTTTAATGTTCCTGGCACGGTTGCCATCGGCAAAGGGCTTCTCGATGCCGACCATGAAGAAATGGGTGCGGTCATAACGACCTACAATTCGGCGCGGCTTTATTTAGATCGCATTCCCAAAGATCGCTTTGACATGCTCATTCTCGACGAGGCGCACAAGCTACGGAACCTCTATGGCGTGGAAAAAACCCCACAAGTCGCAAAGAGCTTTCATGGTGCTTTGCAGGATCGCCGCTTCCGCTTTGTTTTGATGCTGACGGCGACACCCATTCAGAACCGTCTTTGGGATCTTTATTCGCTGGTCGACCTTTTGACCGTAGCGCGTGGCCATGAAAACCCCTTTGGAAAACCAGGAATGTTCGCGCGCCGTTTCATCGCCGATGACACAGGTCAGGCTCGTCAACTTAAAGCCAGTGCGCGCGATGAATTCCGATCGATCGTATATGGCTACATGTCGCGCGTGCGGCGTGGTGATGCGCAGTTGGCTTTCCCAACGCGCGTGGTGCAGATGCACCCATTGAAGCCAACTACAGCCGAGTTGCAGTTGATTGACGTCATCGCCAAGCCAATTCAGAAAATGAACCGCTTAGCTCAGATTAGTATTCTTCAGGCCTTGGCCAGCAGTCCGGATGCGCTATCGGCACAACTTGCCAATATGGCGCGGAAGGGAACGGCTCCGCAAGAACTTGCGCTAGCTGTGAAGCAGATCGTCGATACTATGCCTACAAGTGCCAAGCTTGAAGGCCTTGGTACATTAATCGACAACCTTAAAAAGCAGGACCCCGATAGCTGGCGGCTAGTGATTTTCACCACGCGCCGCGAAACACAAACCACCATCCAGAGCTTCCTGGAGAAAAGAGGTTTGAGTGTTGGTCTCATCAACGGTGATTCTGGGCAGAGAAATCAGGAAACCATCGCGCGGTTCCGCCAGAGCCCACCTGATTGTCGTGTCATCGTATCGACGGAAGCGGGATCGGAAGGCGTGAACTTGCAAGTAGCTAATGTCTTAGTGAATTTCGATCTGCCATGGAATCCGATGATTGTGGAGCAGCGCATCGGTCGCGTGCAGCGCCTAGCCTCGGTGCATGAGAAGGTCAGTATCTTCAACATCATGCTGAAGGGCACTTTTGAAGAATATATCGTCGGACGTCTTACCGAGAAACTCCAGATGGCAGCGCATGCCATAGGTGACATTGAATCCTTGCTAAGGGGCGCGGATATCGATGGCGATGGAGAACCTGATGATGCAGACACTTTCGAGGACCGAGTGTTAGAGCTGGTGCTGGCTGCACTTGCTAAGCGCAATGTTGAACGTGACGTCCAGCTGGCCACCGAAAGCATCGAGCGCGCCAAGGAAGAGCTCAAGCGCGAGGAAAATAACATTAATTCGCTTCTGGGGAGCATGGATGGAGCTGGTTACGTCGGGCCACGCGCTCCAACGCTGCCGCCGGTGCAGCATTCTATGGAGCCGAAAGACTTTACCCTTTCTGCTCTCAGGATGCTTGGCGCTTCAGTGAAGGAAGAAGTGCCGGGGATTTTTCTAGCGGAGTCGAATGACAGACGAGAGCGCATTCGCTTTGAAGACGGCGTAGGAGCAGGCCAAGCAGCTATCCTTTATGGCCCGCAGACTTCTGCTTTCCAACGCCTTGTTGATCGTAGCATCGCCACTGGCATCCACAATGTAACCGATGCGGACACAAATGTGGCGGCGGAGGCCAACCGTCTAGTGCGGGAGTGGATGAGTGGTTTTGAAGCAAAGGAATTGTCGATTTCTGCTTCCAAGGTGCGTCGATCCTTCAATGGAAGCGCTCTACTACGCATTCGTGCCACAGTGGCACATGACAGTTACGAGCGGCTTGTCTCGGTGGACTGCAAGAATTCCGAGCACAGCGTAGAGCAGCTGGGACAGGAAGGCCTAGTGCCTCTCCCCAAAACAATAAAAGACATGGCCGTAGCTGGCGTCGATCGTCAGCGACTGATCGCCGCTAGCGAAAGCGATGATGCCATTGCTGAGTTCCGGCGCTTCTACGAAGAGCGGCGCGAGCTGGAAATGAAAGCGGCCGGTGAAGACGAAAGAAAACGCAAAAAACTCGAAGATGACTTTACTCCGCGCCTAGAGATGACCTTGGTTGGTCTTGAAGGCACGATGCATCGCGACGCCGTGATGAAGGCATCGTTCGAGTTTGAGAGCGGAGGACGGTATGAAAGTGAGATAACGGTCTTGCCGCAGCAGGGCCAAATCCTCAGCGCGCCCAAGACTGATCTCTGCACAAAGACTGGCAAGATGGTACCGGAAACATGCCTAGCTCGTTGTGAAGTGACAGGCGCAAAGGTGCTGCAGCATCTGCTATCCGTTTCCGAAGCAAGCGGACGACGTGCGCTGCCAGAATTCATCGCGGTTTGTGCCTTCAGTGGTAAGAAGGTTCTCAATGATGAGCTGGAAATATCCAGCACTACCGGTCAGGCCGTTGCAGCTTCGCTTATGCGAACCTCTGCCATAAGTGGAAAGCGTGCTGAGCCTAATCAGTTCGACAAATGCGCTTTCACCGGCGCTGATGTATTAAAGACTGAGCTGGGGATTAGCGCTATATCTGGAAAAATTTATCGTATCGATGAACAGCAGCGTTCACAGATATCTGGCAAGGTTGGCCATGCCAGCGAATTCATTGCGTGCCCTGAAACGAAACAGATGATGGCCGCAAATGAGGCAGAAACTTGCGAGGTCACACATCAAAAAGTAATGCCTGGCATCCTTCTAAGCTGCGAGCTCACAGGCAAACGCGCGCTACCCTCTTGCTTTGCAAGCTGTGTTGTGACGAACAAGCGGGTGTTGAAAAATCATCTAGTAACCAGCAGCATTTCACAAGCCTATGTGTTGAAGGATGAAGCTGTCCGCTCTGGCGAAGGCAAATTCTGCCTGCCATCTGAGGCCCAAAGTTGCTTTTGGAGCGATCGTAGATGTCATCCCGACGACCTACGGTCGTGCTCGCTTACCGGCCTGCCTATTCATGTAGAGTTCTTAGCAGGCCAATTTTCGCCGAAACTTCGCCCCCTTAGTGAGCTTCTCGAGGGGATGCGTAGAAATACCGACGGAAATGAAGTATGGGACCGTGTTGCCGGCCGAGTTACGTCTGCCGTCAAGGGCCGCAAATGCCGGATTGAAGCCGGGATCATGTCGCCTTCCAGACGTTACCTCGCCACTTGTGCTGAATCAAAGACGATGCTGGGCTTCCGCGTAAGTCATATCGGCGCGATTTATGATCTCAACGACAACTCCATTGTCGGAAGGTTGGCAGAAGGCAAGCGCGCCGGAGGAAATTGGAAGGCGCGATAGCGAGTGCCAGGCATGTGCTTCCATGCCGCGCTGTTATTCGAGCTATTACGTCCAACAAAAACGTCCAACATTACGTCGCACATTTGCAAAATTTCTTGGCATAACGAAAAATTTTGACCTGCAATAAATTGTTGAAGTTGCGTAGGAAAATCGGCATTATCGTTTCCGGCGGACATCAAAAATCAGGCTCCTAGGGAGCGCCATTTCTCGAAGTCACCACCCCTCCGTCTCGATTTGGTTGTTCCTCCCGCGGGGTGAGCCTGTGGCCTTGGCGATCAACATTCGCGCCGACAACAGTTCAGCGGACGAGATCGAGCGGCTGTGGGATCAGGTTGGCGCGTTCGAGGCCACGCCGTCGATGCGTGCGCTCGGCTACCGTCCGCATTTTACATTTGCGATCTATGACGGGCCCGCGATCAACGAAGAGACCGCATGGGACGCCATGCAGGCAGCCGTAGCTGGCGAAACGCAACTGCGCATCCATTTCAAGCGCATTCGGTGGTTCGAAGGCTCTCCGCTTGTGCTCTGGGCGGAGCCGGCGGTCGACGAGGTTCTGGCTCGCATCCATGGCGCTGTCAGCGCGGCAATCGATCCAGCACATTGTCGTCCTCATTACCGGCCCGGCGCATGGGTCCCGCATTGTACGCTCGGCACGGCCATCGCCGATGAACGGCGCAACGATGCCATCGCCTTTGCGCGGGCGTTCGATCGCAGCATCGAAGTGATGTTCGACGTGGTGGATTGCGTTGTGTTTCCGCCCGTGCGGATCATCGCCGAGCGGAGATTGGCGTCGTAGCTGGTTGTCGCGTCACGACCGGGCGGTCATTTTTCGGCTGCCGCGATCGAGGTGATTCTCATCACAGCTGTCTTCGGCGCATGCGTGCATCCTGTTCGTGATCGCGGGATGGCCCGCGTCACCAACCGGAGACCAATATGAAACGCTCTGACGATATCGGCTTTGAAAACCGCGAGCTGTCCATCGACGAACTCGACGGCATTGCTGCAGCTGGGCTGTGGGGCTGGATCAAGCATGAAGCGGTTGCGGCCGCAAAGTGGGTTGGCTCGGAATTCGCCGCAGCCGAGAACGCAGTGGCCTCTGCTCTGGGCAGCAGCCACGTCAACATCACCATTCACAGGCAGAACTGAGAAGCTGCGACCTCCGGGCCCTCGGGTCCGGAGGTTTTGCACGTTGATTCCAAACCTCATTCCCGGATCAGCCGAACCACGTCCTGCCTCAGCAGATAGAACGACACCGCCAGCAGAACGACGTCCTTCATCAGGAAGGGGACGTTGCCCGTCATAGCCGGGAATCCTCCCGCAGCGACATCCCAGCCATCCGGCATGAACGGAATGATCGTGACCGTCGCGATGAAGGTGCCGGTCGAGCCGAGGGCGCCGACGACGCCGAGCCGTTTGTCCCAGAAGCCCGCGAGCAGCAGCGTCCCGAACGTCCACTCCGAGGCGCCGAGGAAGTAGCTTGCGCCAGCGTGACCGAAGACGGGATAGAGCCACCAGATCAGCGGCCCGTTGCTGATAAACGGGACCAGTCTTTCGAACTCGTACGGAAACCATTTTTGATAGCCGAAGAAGAGAAACATGATCACCATCGAGGCCCGGACGACGTGGTAGTCGAGATCTTCCGCAAGCAGGCCGGAGTTTTGCAGCGCGCGGACAAACGGATTTTGCATGTTGCCGATCATCGCGGTCATTGTCGTGATCCTTTCATTCAAGATCTGACTGGGCGGTCGCTTCACGCGATCGCGGGGAAGTCGATCTCGGTGTCGTTGATGCGGTTGAACACGTTGGTGAAGACGGTGGTCGCGAACGCCAGGCTGATCTCCACCAGTTGCTTGTCGGTGTAACCGGCAGCCTTGATGGCAGCGAAGTCGTCGTCGTTGACGGTGCCACTGGATTGCGCGAGCTTGCGAACGAAGCGGGCGAGCGCATCGCGCTTGTCGTCGCCGGTCGCCCGGCGCTCGCGGATATTCTTCAATTCTTCGGGCTTCAGGCCCGCGAGCTTGCCGAGCAGGCTGTGTGCGGCGACGCAGTAATCGCAACCGGCGACTTCTGAGATGACGAGCTTGACGGTTTCCTGGTCGCGCTTCGATGGCGAACCCGAAGCGAGCACGCTGTCGGCGAGCAGGACGGCCTTGAGCGCATCCGGCGCGTGGGCGCCGATCGCGGCAAAGGTGTTTGGGACGCTACCAATCGCCTTCTTGATCTGACCATAGACTTCAGCGGTCGCGCCGGTGGCGGTTTCGAGATCGGGGACGGAAAGACGGGACATGTTGGCACTCCTTGGTTTGGGCTGGTGAATGATTGCGGAGTGACAATAGGGGTCGAAATTGATACTTTAAATGTCGATAAATCTCGATTACATGCTCAATCGTCTCATGACGAGGTCGACTCGAGGGAAACCGTGATGGATTGGTTGAGCCGGCTGTTCGAGATGATGCCTGTACGTGGGCGGCTCGACCTGCGCTGCGCTTACGGTGCGCCATGGCGTATCGACCAGGGACCGGGCGAGCCGAACGAAATTCCGTATCATGCCGTGTTGGCCGGCTCGGCTGTACTGGAAGATCCGTCGGGCGGGCGGCCGCTGAAGCTCGAGCGCGGCGACATCCTGCTGCTCCCCAGCAATCCCCGACACGTCATGCACGACGGCAGCGGGGCGGCGCCACTGCCGGCGCGCAATCGCACCTCGCTTAATTTCACGATCAGCGAAAATCCCGGCTCGGGGGAACGGCTCGATCTGTTGTGCGGACATTTCGCCATCGCGCCGCCGCACGACCGCCTGCTGCGCAGCTATTTACCGCCGCGCCTCGTCGTCCATGCCGGTGCTGACGCTGGCGACGGAGACACGGCGGGTCAACTTGCCGGCCTTGTCGCCTTGATGCGTCGGGAGTCGGCAGACGATCGTCTCGGCGGCCGCGCGATGTTGAACGCACTGTCGAGCGCGATGTTCGCGCTGGTGCTGCGGCTCGCCAGCCTCACAGATGATGCGCCGCGGGGTCTGCTTGCCTTGGCCGGTCATCCGCGCCTTGCACCGGCGGTGGCCGCCTTGTTCAAAGAGCCGGCGCGCGCATGGTCGCTGCCCGAGCTGGCGCGTCTGTGCGGCATGTCGCGCGCCACGCTCGTGCGGCAATTCCAGGAGAAGCTCGGGCGTTCGGCCGCAGATCTCCTGACCGATATCCGGATGGCGCTCGCAGCGAACGAGCTGAAAAAATCTTTATTGTCGACCGGCGCCGTGGCGGAAGCTGTCGGGTATCAATCCGAAGCGGCATTCCAGCGCGCCTTCAAGAGCCACATAGGCATCACGCCGGCACAGTGGCGCAAAAGCCAGCAACCTGGCAGGGACGTTCCTGAAAGGCCCACAGCCTTATCCGGTTCGGCCGCTCCAGCATGATGCATCGGCGTCCGTGGCGGTGGTCGTTGTCCCGAAAATCTGTCTCTATGCCCCACGAATGCCTCCGGAGCTGCTGCCGGACCTTCGGAGGTTGGGGTGATTTGCTTGGCGGAGTGACGATATGAGCGGTTTGGTGATCTCTGGCGGCCGGGTGGTGGATCCGGCGAGCGGAATGGACGCCGTTGGCGATGTGGCGGTGGTGGACGGCAAGATCGCCGCGGTCGGCTCCTCGCTTGGCGGCGCCGAGCGGGTGATCGATGCCACCGGCCTCGTGGTCGCGCCCGGCTTCATCGATCTGCACGCCCACGGCCAGTCGATCCCTGCCGACCGCATGCAGGCGTTCGATGGTGTGACGACGACGCTCGATCTCGAGGCCGGCGTGCTGCCGGTCGGCTCCTGGTACGAGCGCCAGGCCCGAAAGGGCCGGGTGCTGAACTACGGCGCTGCCACCAACTGGGCCTTCGCGCGCATCGGCGCGATGACCGGCTCCAACGCGGAAAGCTCGCTGGAGGCGTTCGGCAACGCCATGCGTGATCGCCGCTGGATGGACAATGTTGCAACCGATGCGGAGGTCGCCGGCATTCTCGAGCGCCTCGGGCGCGGATTGAACGAGGGCGGCATCGGCATCGGCATCTTGAACGCCTATGCGCCGGGCGCCGGCGTGCAGGAGCTGACGGCGGTGTGCCAGCTTGCGGCCAGGCTGGACGTGCCGACCTTCACCCACGTCGCCTATATGTCGCGCATCGACCCCGAAAGCGCGGCGGAGGCCTATATTCGCCTGATCGGCTATGCCGGCGCGACCGGCGCGCACATGCACATCTGCCACTTCAACTCGTCGAGCAAGACCGACATCGAACGCTGTCGCGTGCTGATCGAGAAGGCACAGGCGCAGGGCCTGCCCATCACGGTCGAGGCTTACCCCTACGGCACCGGTTCGACCGTGCTGGCGGCGGCGTTCTTCAGCGATCCGCAGTTCGTCGAGCGCAATGGCACCGGTTACGATTCCGTGCAGCGCGTGACCGATGGCTACCGCTTCCACGATCGCGAGGAGCTCTTGAAGGCGCAGGCCGAAGATCCGTCCTCGTTGGTGCTCTGGCACATCCTCGACACCGAGCACAATGCGCATCACCGCGATCTGCTCGACATGTCGGTGCTCTATCCCGGCGGTGCGATCGCCTCCGACGCGATGCCGTGGACGACGTCGGACGGCAAGACCTACACCGGCGATGCCTGGCCGCTGCCCGACGATGCCACCTCGCATCCGCGCTCGGCCGGCTGCTTCACGAAGTTCATTCGCGAATGGGTGCGCGAGCGCAAGACCGTGTCGCTGCTGGAAGGCGTGCGCAAATGCGCGCTGATCCCTGCAGAGATTCTGTCGCAGAGCACGCCCGCGATGCGCGCCAAGGGCCGGCTGGCGAAGGGTGCCGATGCCGACATCGTGATGTTCGACTACGAGAAGCTCTCCGACCGCGCGACCTTCACGGCGATGAACCGTCCGTCGGAAGGCGTCCGTCATCTTGTGGTCAGCGGCGAGATGCTGATCACCGACGGCGTGCTCGATGTGGCCGCGCGGCCCGGCCGGCCTGTGCGCCGCCCCGTCGTCGGGGGCTGATCCATGCCGGTCCCCATTCTCCTGGTGACGGGCTTTCTGGGGGCGGGCAAGACCACGGTCGTCAATCATCTGCTGGCGCATGCCGAGGGGCGGCGGATTGCCGCCGTGGTCAACGACTTCGGTGCGATCAACATCGATGCGGAGCTGATCGCGGGCGCGAGCGACGGCGTGGTCAGCCTCAGTAACGGCTGCATCTGCTGCTCGCTCGAAGGCGATCTGTTGCGCACGCTCTCGACGCTGCTGCGGCGTGATCCGAAGCCCGAGTATATCGTGATCGAGACCAGCGGTGTCGCCGACCCCGCCGATATCGTCCGCAATCTCATGGACCCGGTCATCCTGCGCGAGGCACCGCTGGAGACGGTGCTGTGTGTGATGGACGCGGCCACGCCACCTTCTGCCCTTGATGACGCTCTGCAGCGCTCGCAGCTGCGCGTCGCCGACATCGTGGCGCTGAGCAAGCTGGACCTGGCGGACGAGGGCGCGGGCGTGCGGATGCGCGAAGCCATCCGCGCGCAGCGTGTGCCCGCATTGGTGGTCGATGCGAAGCACGGCGAGCTTCCATCGGCGCTGCTGTTTCCCGCGAGCGATCGTGCGCCTGCGCCGCGCGAGCCGGGGCCGAAACGACCGGCCGAAGAACGCTTCGAGACGCTGAGCTGGACCTCCGATCGGCCGCTCTCGCTGCCGCGTCTGCAGCAGGCGATCGGCAAGCTCGCGCCGAAGCTTGCGCGCGCAAAGGGGCTGTTCGAGACGGTTGAGCAGCCCGGACGTCTGATGGTGTTTCAGTTCGCCGGCGGCCGCGCAACACTCGCGCCGGGTGAACCGTCGGGCGAAGACGTGCCGCGGGCACGGATCGTCTTCATCGCCGAACTCGGGGTGCTATCGAAAGCCGAGCTCGACGAGACCATGGCGGCGTGTGTTGCAGCCGGGTGAAGTCAGGCGATAGACTTGATCGCTCCCGTTGTCAGCCGTCGCGGGCCCTCTTGCCGCGCCGATCCGAGGCCGAACCATGTCCTCAAATGTTCCATCCGCCCCTGCCGATGCAGCTTCACGCCGCGCTGCCAAGCCGGCCATCGCCTATCCGGCCGGGACGATGACCGGGCCGGATATGGCGACGCTCGAAGCCGCGCGGCAGACGATGACCAAAACGCGCGAGATCATCGTGCCGCCGCGCGATGCGAGGCCATTTCGCGTGGCGCGCGGTCAGTTCTTCCGCATCGTCAGCATCGAAGGCCCTCAGGTCGGCGACCTCAATCTCTGGAACGCGGGCGATCTCGCCGAACGTTTCTTCAGCGGCAAGACGCGGGCGCTTCATGGCACGCATGTCGGCCTCAGCGACCGGCTCTGGAGCACGATGCCTTATCTTCGGCCGATGGCGACCATCAGTCACGACACGCTCGGCTGGTACGGTTTTGACGCGGACGGCGCCGGAATTCACGACGTCATCGGCACGCGCTGCGATCCCTACACCAATCTCCTGTTGAACGGCACGACGTACGATTTTTGCTGTCACTCCAATCTGTCCCGCGCGCTGGCCGCCGAATTGAAGCTCGATCCGGCCGCGGTGGAGCATCATGTCCACGATGTGCTCAACGTCTTCATGTGCACCGGCTTCACGCAGGACACACACCAATATTTCATGAAGGCAAGTCCGGTCCGCCCCGACGACTTCATCGAGTTTTTCGCGGAGATCGACCTGCTCGGAGTGTTGTCGGCCTGTCCCGGTGGGGACTGTAGCGCAACCCATTCCAGCGATGTCGCAGCGTGCCATCCGCTCAAGATCGAGATCTTCGAGCCGGATCGAGCGACGCTCAATGGCTGGGCCTGGCCAGCGCCGAGTGCGTATCACCGTCACCACGGCGTGCATGCGGGAAGCTGAGCTTTAATCTTCCACAGGCAGCCGATCCCCGTGCACATACCACTCCGCACGCGACGTCCACTGGACGTGACGGTCGGGTGTCGCGCCCAGCGGCTCGTCGAACGCGCCGGCATGAATGATCGCCTCGCGTCCGCTGCGTGTGAGATGCGGCATCGGGCTGCCGCAGGTCCTGCAGAACGCGGTGGCAAAACTGCGCGCGTTGGGCAGATCGTAGCGTGTGACGGATGCTTCGCCGCGCAGCCAACGCAGTGCGCTCGCCTTGACGATCACCTCGCATGCATGTGCGGTCCCGGTCGCCTTGCGGCAGCGGGAGCAATGGCAGTTGAGGAAACGATCGAACGGACCCTCGACCTCGAAGGCGACCTCGCCGCACAAGCAGCTTCCCCGGAATGCGGTCATGTCGTCCCCTCCGCTTATGCGCCCGCGTTGATCGGAGCGATGGCTGGCGGAGGCTGGCTCCGCCGCTCATCAGACCCTTCCGGGCGGCAATTCTCAAGAGGGCGGCAGGTCCGGCACGCTCAAGCGAATTGCGCGATGCCGTGGCCGACGGACCAGTTCTCCGCGGGAGCATCGAGCACGTTGACGAAGACGTCTTCGGGGCGGATGCCGGGATTGTCGCCCAGCAGTTCTGCGATCCGGCGGTACAGCGCCTTCTTCTGCTCGGGCGTTCGTGAGGCGAATACGGTGATCTGGATCAGAATGGCGTCGTCGCTGCGCTTGACGCCATAGGCATCGCCACAGCGGAAGTTTGCAGGCGACAACTCGCTGATGGTCATGAACTCGTCACCCTCGGGCACGTTCAACGCCTCGCGCATCGCGCGGTAAAGGCCGTCGAGGATCGCCTGCCGATAGGCGTCCGGCTTTCCGGCCCGCATGGAGATGTGAAGCAGAGGCATCAACTGGTCCCTTGCATGTGGCCGCGACCGGCCAGGGCGCATGCAAGCGCCGGCCGTTCAGCCCATTGACGAAACGGGCTATCAATCTCATTTTATTTTTGACACGATGTCCAGAAAGCATGTTTTTGACGTCGTGTCAAATATGCGCCGACAAGGAGCATGATGTGAGGCCGCGCGAATTCGACCACGACGACGTCCTGCGCATCGCGTTCGATCAGTTCTGGCGCAAGGGCGTGCGCGGCTCCTCGCTGTCCGACATCGCGCGCGATGCCGGCGTTCAACGCGGCAGCCTCTACAATGCGTTCGGCAGCAAGGAGGCGTTGTTCCTTCAGGCCTATGAGCGTTACGCCGGCGACTATCTCGTCGCCCTGCAGAAGGCGCTCGGCACGGGCTCATTGCGCAAACGGCTCACCGCGTTCTTCGATCTGACCATCGCCAATTTCCGCTCAGGCTCGCCGCCGCGCGGATGTCCGACGACGCGGGGGCTGATGGAGCTCGGCGCCGCCGAAGGCCAGGGGCTCGACGAAGAGGCGCGGCGCGCTTTTGCGAACCTGGTATCGCGCATCACCGCGCTGGTCGAGGACACCTTGTCGGCGGGCGCCGAGCGCGGCGAGTTCAGCGGCAACCCGGCGGCCGCAGCGCTGCACATCGTCACGGTCACGCGCGGTCTTGCGGTGCTCGAGCGTGCGTTCGGTGACGAGCCGCAACTGCGCAAGATCGCGGCCCACAGCATCGATCTCGTGCTCGGCAAGGGCGCTCGCTAGGCCTCAGCAGAATGCGAGCGCGTTGACGGCCTGCGTGGCCGCGCTCTCCTGCTCGATCCCGACCAGCTGGCCGACGGCGGTCTTGAGCTCGCCTGGCTCCCTGCGGCGCGCAACGGCCAGGAGCCGCATCAATTCCGCCTCGTCCTTTGACAGCCGCCGGCACGACGGCGGCATGAAGCAAAGATCGCAGGGACGTCCGCTGCGCAGGATTCTGACCAGCGCGGCCACGCGGGCGACCAGCAGCGGGCTGTCGGAAATGCCGGGTGCCTCGTCGGCGAAGCGATAGGCGGCCTCCCAGCAATCGGACGCGCCGGTCGCATAGGCTGCCCCGATGAACCGGAACAGCGAGAGCGCGGTGCGGCAGAAATCATCGCAGCCTTCCATGCTTCGCGGATTGTCCTGCATCATGACCAACCTCGTCAGTGCAATGTCGGGCTTCCGACGAACCAGCTCTTCATCGCCATCGTCCGTTCGACGTTGGGCGTCCGAAACTGCCGATCCGGCAGGATGAGACCGGCCATGCGGAAGATCGTCGCAAGTCCCCTGACGGGGGCGAGCGCCCAATCCGCGCCGACGGGAGGCAGCCAGCTCTCGAACTGCTCGCGCGCGATATCGATGCGCTCCTCTTGCGCCGCTGCGATCGCGTGCAGAATTCCGTGCTCGCTCTCCGACATCTTCGGGCAAGTGGGGCAATGCACTTCGATGGCCGTATGCGCCGTGCACGCAAAGATCTCGATGATGGCCTCGAGAGAGAGCACGGCATCGCCGACGCGAAAATGGTCGTAGACCTGCTGGATGTCGGCCGCGGTCGGCACTGCTGTCCCGCTTCGCGCCTTCGCGCGAAATCCCCAGATGAAGAGCCGCTCGCCCGCGCTCAGCGCCGGAAGGTCAAGCGTCCTGGTGTCTGTCGATTGATACATGGAGCCTCTGGCAAATGGCCGCGCCTTGCGCCGATCGTTCTGCCAGGGGCGCGTGCAAGTCAACGCCGGGAAGGCCGATATCGAGGTCTTCTAGAAACGCGCACGCATCGGAAGCTCCTTGTCTGGAGCGATTCCAATGCAGTCGCCAACTATCGATGAATTCTAAAGTGCGCTTACACGAACGCGACGTCGATCTTGTTGTCCGACTTGGAGAGCATGCGGCAGGCGCGCGAAAGTCCATCGCTGGCGATCGCGAGCTTGAACTGCTCGGGGATGTCGGCGGTCGAGATCACCTCGATCGTGGCCTCGTCGTCCGCCAGCGTGCGCACCGTGCAGTCGAAGGTCGAGCGGCCTGCGTTGAAGGTGATCTGGCCGGCCTTGAACACCCGCCGGCGCGCGGGAGAGATCGACGGCGCGGCATCGACCCAGGCGATCACACGATTGCGGCCGGCACTCTTGGCGGAATACATCGCGAGATCGGCGTTGTGCAGGGCGTCGTCGAAATGCTGGCCGGGAAGCAGCGATGCGGCACCGAAGCTGCAGGTTACCGGGACCGGGCCGCAGGGCGTGTCGACGCTCTCGGCCGCGATGGCCAGGCGCACCTTCTCCAGCGTCGTCATGGCGCCGGCAAGATCGGTGTGCGGCAGCAGAACGGCGAACTCCTCGCCGCCGATGCGGCCGATGATGTCGGAGCCGCGCAGATTGTTGCGGCAGGTCGCGATGATCGACGCCAGCACGGCATCGCCGGCGGCGTGACCGTGGCGATCGTTGACCTGCTTGAAGTGATCGACGTCGAGCACGGCGAGCGTCAGCTTGTGATGGTGCCGGTTGGCGAGCGACGACAGGCGCTGCGCTTCTGCACGGAAGGCGCGGCGCGACAGCGCGCCGGTCAGATTGCACTGCATGCTGAGATTGCGCAGCAGCAGCTCGTCGACCGCGATCGCTGCGAGATCAACCAGAACCGCGAGCTCCCCCGCCTCGAACTCGCGCGGCTTTGTATCCATCACACAGAGCGTGCCGATGTTGACGCCGGAGATCTTGAGCTGCACGCCGGCATAGAAACGGATGAACGGATGTCCGCGGACGAAGACATTGTCGGTGACGCGGGGATCCTCGTAGGTGTCGGGAATGACGAGGGGGGTATCCTGCGCGATGGCGAGGCTGCACAGCGCCGGGCGGCGATCGGTCTCGCGATCAGCCATGCCGACCTCGGCCTTGAACCATTGCCGGTGTCCGTCGATCAGCGTCAGCGTCGACATCGACACGCCAAAAATCCGCTTGCTCAGCGCCGTCAGGCGATCGAACGCGGGCTCCTTCGGCGTGTCGAGAATGTCGAGCGACGCGAGCGTGTCGAGGCGGCGGGCTTCGATGGTGGGCGTGATTGGCATTGTGTCTGGCTCCGGTGGCGCAGCTATGCGCGGGCCGATTAACGCCAAATTGAGCCGCGGGATGTCGGGAACCCGAATGCTTAAGGCTTTGCTAAGACGGGCGGGATAAAATGGCATATCAGCCCCGCCAATTCTCGCGAGCACCAATGATTTTCTCCCGCATCAGTTTCAAGCTGGTCCTCATTGTCGGCATCAGCCTTCTCGGCATGATCGCGCTGGCACCGATCGCGCTGTCGACGCTGCGCAGCCAGATGATCGCCGACCGTCAGGCCAAGACGCAGCATATGGTCGATGTCGGCTACGGGATTCTCGCGCATTACCAGAAGCTCGAGAGCGAGGGAAAGCTCACGCGCGAACAGGCGCAGGCCGGCGCCATGGCCGAGATCAAGAGCCTCCGCTACGACAAGGTCGAGTATTTCTGGCTTAACGACATGACCCCCAAAATGATCATGCATCCGATCAAGCCTGAGCTTGACGGCAAGGATCTCGCGGGGATGAAGGATCCCTCCGGCAATGCGCTGTTCGTCGGCTTCGTTGACGTCGTCAAGAAACAGGGCGCGGGTTTCTACAGCTACCTCTGGCCGAAGCCCGGCTTCGACCAGCCGGTCGGGAAGATCTCCTATGTGAAGGGCTTTGCGCCCTGGGGCTGGATCATCGGCACCGGCATCTATCTCGACGACGTCGACGCCGTGTTCCGGCAGGACGCGATGACGTTCGGTTTTGTCTGTCTCGCGGTCTTCGTACTGGTGCTCGGCGCGTCCTTCCTGATCGGCCGTAGCGTGACCAGGCCGCTCGCGAAAATCACGGGCCTGACCGAGCGCCTCGCTGCCGGCGACAGCGCCTTCGAGGTGCCCTACACCAACCTCAGCAACGAGGTCGGCGGGCTTGCCAAGGCGCTCGCCGTGTTCAAGGACAACGCGTCGGCGGTCGGCCGGATGCATGCCGAGCAGCAGGAGACGAAGCAGCGGGCCGACGACGAGAAGCGCAAGACGATGACCGATCTCGCCGGCAAGTTCGAGGCGAGCGTCCAGGCCGTCGTCCGCGACGTCTTCAACGAGGCGCGGGCGATGCAGCAGGCCGCCCAGGGCATGTCGGAGACCGCTGATAAGGCGACCGACCGCGCGAGCTTCGTCGCCACTGCGTGCCAGCAGGCCTCGAGCAATGTGCAGACGGTGGCCTCCGCCGCCGGCCAGCTGTCATCCTCGATCACCGAGATCAGCCAGCGCGTCGCGCAGGCAGCAAGTGTGGCCGACAAGGCGGCGGCCGACGGCCAGCGCACCAACGACACCGTGCAGGGACTGGCCGCGGCCGCCCACAAGATCGGCGAGGTCATCGACCTCATCAACCAGATCGCCTCGCAGACCAATCTGCTTGCGCTCAATGCCACCATCGAAGCCGCGCGTGCGGGCGAAGCCGGCAAGGGCTTTGCGGTGGTCGCGAGCGAAGTGAAATCGCTGGCCAGCCAGACCGCGAAGGCGACCGACGAGATCGGCGCGCAGATCTCCGCGATCCAGGCCGAGACCAACCAGGTCGTCGGCAATATCGAGAGCATCCGCGCCACCATCATGGAGGTCAACGAGATCTCCTCGTCGATTGCCGCCGCGGTCGAAGAGCAGGGCGCGGCGACGCAGGCCATTGCCCACAGCGTGCAGGAGGCGGCGTCCGGCACCGACCAGGTCTCGCAGAACATCTCCGGCGTGACCGATGCGACGGCGGAAACAGGCGCGGCTGCAGGGCGCGTGCTACAGTCGAGCGGACGCCTGACCGAAAAGCTGCAATCGCTGGAGAACGAGGTCAGCGCCTTCGTTGCCGGCGTGCGGGCGGCCTAGTATAGCGGGGGATGGGCCAAAACTCCGATCGCCGCGCGCGCATCCTCCTGATCAATCCGAACAGTCTCGAGGCGACCACGGCAATGATGGTCGCGATTGCGACGTCTGTCGCCGGCGACGGCTTCGACATCGAAGGCGCCACGGCGACGCGTGCGCCCTCGATGATCGTGACACCCGAAGCGCTCGACACTGCCGCCCCCGAGGTCGAAGAGATCGCACGCGCGCATCAGGGCGCTTGCAACGGCATCATCGTCTCGGCGTTCGGCGATCCCGGCCTCGTGGGAATCAGGTCGGCGATGAAGCTGCCCGCGGTCGGCATCGGCGAGTCCGCGATGCTGGAAGCTGCCGAAGGCGGCCGCCGCTTCGGCGTCGCGACCACGACGCCGCTGTTGAAAGCAAAGATCGACGCGCTACCCGACGCGTTGGGATTGCGATCCCGCTATACGGGCACCCGCTTCGCCGACGGCGATCCGCAGGAGTTGATGCGCGACCCGGCACGGCTGCGTGCGGCGCTCGCCGGAGCGGTCGAGGCCTGCATCGCGCAGGACGGCGCGGAGGCTGTCATCATCGGCGGCGGGCCGCTCGGCGAGGCTGCGCGCGAATTGCAGCCGACGTTCACCGTGCCGATCATCGCGCCGATCCCGTCGGCCGTGGCGCGGATCGTCCGCCTCGTGACGGTGTAGTTTTTCCGCGGCGCGGCATCGGCCGCGACGTGGAAAACTGTTTTCCTTGACATGACCTCTGCCGTGCTCGACCTGTAACCATGTCGATTGGCGGCATCGCGCGTGCCGCAGCGAACAAGAAAAGCACACGGGAAAGACGTCATGAGTGCAGGCCTCACCGAAAAGGACTACCTCGCCACCTTGCGCGGCCTGTGGGAGAAAGCCTGGCCGAAGGGCATGCCGCGCTCGCCGAACTATCTGCACGGCGAAGTTCCCCTGACGGAATATCTGCGCGCCTGGGCGAAGCAGAGCCCGGCGCGGCCTGCGGTGATCTTCTACGGCCATGTCACGACCTATGCGGAGCTCGACCAGCAGAGCGATCGCTTTGCGGCGCTGCTGCAGGCCAAGGGCGTGCGCAAAGGCGATCGTGTCGCCGTCTTCCTGCCGAACTGTCCGCAATTCCACATCGTGTTCTTCGGCATTCTGAAGCTCGGCGCGGTCCATGTTCCCGTGAGCCCGCTGTCGCGCGCGTTCGAACTGTCCTACGAGCTCAACGACACCAAGGCCGAGGTGATCGTGGCGCTGGACCAACTCATCCCCGTGGTGGAGCAGGTCCGGGGCGAGGTCAGCCTGCGCGAGGTCATCGTCACCAGCTTTGCCGATGTCGTGCCGGCAACGCCGGCATTTCCGACGCCGGACTCGATCCGCATGCCGCGGATCGCAATCCCGGGCGCGACCGATCTACTGCCCGCGCTCGCCGCACTGCCGGCGCCATCGCCGCTGCCGCCGCCCGGTCTCGATGAAGTCGCCGCACTCAATTACACCGGTGGCACTACCGGTATGCCCAAGGGCTGCGTCCACACCCATCGCGACATGGTCTACACGGCGGCCGCCAATTACAGCATCTCGGTGCTGTCGGACGCGAGCAGCGTCTTCCTGTCGTTCTTTCCCGAGTTCTGGATCGCGGGCGAGAATTTCGGCCTGATCTTCCCGCTGTTCTCCGGCGGGACGCTGATCCTGCTGGCCCGCTGGGACGCCGTCGGCGCGATGGCCGCGATCGACAAGTACAAGGTCACGATCACGGCGATGCCGGTCGATGGTGCGGTCGAACTGATGGACCATCCGCGCTGGAACGAGTTCGATCTGTCGTCGCTGAAGCAGGTCCGCGTCGTCTCCTTCGTCAAGAAGCTCAATGCCGACTATCGCAAGCGCTGGAAGGATCTCACCGGCACGATCCTGATGGAGGCGGCCTGGGGCATGACGGAGACCCACACCTCCAACACGTTCACATCAGGCTTCCAGGACGACGATTTCGATCTCAACAACCAGCCGATCTTCGTCGGTCTGCCGGTGCCCGGCGCCGAGTTTAAGATCACCGATTTCGAGACCGGTGCATTGCTGCCGCTCGGCGCCGAAGGCGAGATCCGCGTGCGGACGCCGTCGCTGCTCAAGAGCTATTGGAACAAGCCGGAGGCAACCGCGGAGTCGCTGATCGATGGCTGGCTGCGCACCGGCGACATCGGCACCATCGACAAGGACGGATTTCTGCACTTCCTCGGCCGCCGCAAGGAGATGCTGAAGGTCAAGGGCATGAGCGTGTTTCCGCCGGAGATCGAGGCGCTGCTCGGCCAACATCCGAAAGTGCTGGGCTCCGGCGTGGTCGGGCGCGACGATCCCGACAAGGGACAGGTGCCGGTGGCCTACATCCAGCTCAAGCCGGAAGCGGTCGGCACGATCTCCGCGGCAGACCTGCGCGCCTGGTGTGCCGAACGCATGGCGGTCTACAAGATCCCGGAGGTGCGCATCATCGAGGCGCTGCCGTTGACGGCCACGGGCAAGGTGAAGAAGCAGGACCTCAACCCGAACCAGCCTGCTTCAGTCTGAGTGAGAGACCGATGTCGTTCAAAAAGCTCCTGATCGCCAATCGCGGCGAGATCGCCATCCGCATCGCGCGCGCAGCGGCCGATGCCGGCATCGCCACGGTCGCGATCCATCCTGCGGATGATGCGCTGTCGCTCCATGCGCGCGTGGCCGATGAAGCGGTCGAAATCCCCGGCCGCGGCGCGCGGGCCTATCTCGATATCGAGGCCGTGGTGAAAGCGGCCAAGGGCGCCGGCTGCGATGCCGTGCATCCCGGCTACGGCTTCCTGAGCGAGAACGCGGCATTCGCCAAAGCCTGCGCCGACGCAGGGATCACCTTCGTTGGACCAAAGGTGACGGCGCTCGAACTGTTCGGCGACAAGGTCGCCGCACGACAACTGGCAAAACGCTGCGGCGCGCCGATCATCGCCGGGACCAGCGGGCCGTCGTCGCTCGACGAAATCACGGCGTTCTTCACCTCGCTCGGCAGCAACGCGGCGATCGTGATCAAGGCCATGGCCGGCGGCGGCGGCCGCGGCATGCGTGTGGTCGAGGACGCATCCAATCTCGCGGAGGCCTATGCGCGCTGCCAGTCCGAAGCCAAGGCGGCCTTCGGCTTCGACGGCGTCTATGCCGAGCGACTGATCCGGCAGGCGCGCCATATCGAGGTGCAGATCATCGGCGATCGCCACGGCGCGATCTCCCACCTCTGGGAGCGCGAATGTACCATCCAGCGCCGGCACCAGAAGCTGATTGAGGTGGCGCCTAGCCCCTCGCTCAGCGACGGCTTGCGTGGCCGCATCATCGAGGCGGCGAAGCAGCTCGCGACAGCCGCGTCCTATGACAATCTGGGCACCTTCGAGTTCCTGGTCGACGGCACGGCCGAGGACAGCTTTGCTTTCATCGAGGCCAATCCGCGGCTCCAGGTCGAGCACACCGTGACGGAGGAGGTGCTTGGCCTCGATCTCGTCCGCGCCCAGCTCGCGGTTGCCGCAGGCGCTTCGCTGGCCTCGCTCGGCCTCGCGCAAGGATCGATCCCGAAGCCGCGCGGCTATGCCATGCAGCTCCGCGTCAACATGGAGACGCTGGACGAGACCGGGGCGACGCATCCGACCGGCGGCGTGCTCGCCGTATTCGAGCCGCCGTCAGGCCCTGGCGTCCGCGTCGACAGCTTTGGCTATGCCGGCTACAAGACCAGCGCGGCGTTCGACTCCCTGCTGGCCAAGGTGATCGTGCATACGCCGGGTGAAGCCTGGCACGACATCGTGGCCAAGGCTTCGCGCGCTTTGCGTGAGTTCCGGATCGACGGCGTCGTCACCAACATCGCGTTCCTGCAGGCCGTGCTGGCACACCCCGACTTCAGGACCAATCGCATCGCGACCGACTTCATTGATCGCAACATCGCAAAGCTGGTTGAGGCGGCCGACGGCGCGGCCAAGCCGCTGTATTTTGCCGCAGCCGAGCGTAGCGGTGCTCACGGCGCCGAGGCGCATGCCGCGCAGGTCGTGCCGGAAGGCGCGGTGATGGTCGCGGCACCCCTGCAGGGGACCATCGTCACCATTCAGGTGACGGAAGGCGAGATCGTGCGTCCTGGCCAGCAGCTCGCGGTGATCGAATCCATGAAGATGGAGCATCTGGTCATGGCCGAGCAGGGCGGCCGCGTCATGACGCTTGTCGCCGGCGACGGCGTCACCCTGATGCATGGCGAGCCGATCCTGTATCTGGAGCCGCTCGACGTCGCGGCCGATCACACGGCGGCGGAAGCCGACATCGATCTCGACCACATCCGTCCCGATCTGGCCGAGCTGATCGCGCGCCAGGCCAACACGCTCGATGCGAACCGCCCGGCCTCGGTCGAGCGCCGCCGCAACACCAACCAGCGCACCGCGCGCGAAAACGTTGACCAACTCGTCGACGAGGGCTCCTTCATGGAGTACGGCAGCCTCGCGATCGCAGCGCAGCGCCGCCGCCGCAAGCTCGACGATCTCATCAAGAACACGCCGGCGGACGGCCTCGTGATGGGCGTGGCCACCGTCAACGCCGAAAAGTTCGGCGGCGAGGCCGCGCGCTGCATCGTCGTGGCCTATGACTACACCGTGCTCGCGGGCACGCAGGGCCACATGAACCACAAGAAGATCGACCGCATGCTCACGCTGGCGGAAGACTGGCGCGTACCGCTGGTGTTTTACGCCGAAGGCGGCGGCGGCCGGCCCGGCGACACCGACCGGCTCGGCATGACCGGCCTCGACGGCCCGTCCTTCGTGCAGTTCGCAAAGCTCTCCGGCCTCGTGCCTGTGATCGGCGTGGTCTCCGGCTATTGCTTCGCCGGCAACGCCGCAATGCTCGGCTGTTGCGATGTCATCATCGCCACCAAGAACGCCTCGATCGGCATGGGCGGCCCCGCGATGATCGAGGGCGGCGGGCTCGGCGTCTATCACCCGGCCGAAGTCGGTCCGGTCTCGTTCCAGTCGCCGAACGGCGTCATCGACATCGTGGTCGAGGACGAGGAGGAGGCGACGCGCGTCGCGCAAAAATACCTGTCCTATTTCCAGGGTGTGATGAGCGATTGGGAAGCTGCGGATCAGCGCCTGCTCCGCCGCGCCATCCCCGAGAATCGTCTTCGCGTCTACGACATCCGCAGCGTGATCGATCTCGTCGCCGACAAGGACAGTGTGCTGGAGCTCCGCCGCGACTACGGCGTCGGCATGATCACCGCGCTGATCCGTATCGAAGGCAAGCCGTTCGGCCTGATCGCCAACAATCCGCGCCATCTCGGCGGCGCAATCGATGCCGACGCCGGCGACAAGGCTGCGCGCTTCCTCCAGCTCTGCGACGCCTTCGACCTGCCGATCGTCTCGCTCTGCGACACGCCCGGCTTCATGGTTGGCCCGGAAGCGGAGAAGACCGCGATCGTGCGCCATGTCTCGCGCATGTTCGTCACCGGTGCGAGCCTCACCGTGCCCTTGTTCGGTATCGTGCTGCGCAAGGGCTATGGACTAGGTGCGCAATCGATGATCGGCGGCGGTTTCCACGCCTCCTTCTTTACGGCAGCCTGGCCGACCGGCGAGTTCGGCGGCATGGGCCTGGAGGGCTATGTCCGCCTCGGCTTCCGCAAGGAGATGGAGGCGATCGCCGACCCCGAGGAGCGCGAGACCTATTACCGCAACAAGGTCGCCGAGCTCTACGCCAACGGCAAGGCGGTCTCGATCGCCTCGGTGTTCGAGATCGACAACGTCATCGACCCCGCCGAGACGCGGCGCTGGATCATGGCGGGGCTCCGTTCGGTGCCGAAGCCGCCGGTGCGGACGGCGAAGAAGCGGCCGTGCATCGACACCTGGTGAGGGCAGTGCAGCAATAGCCTGCGTCCCGGTTCCCGATTGACATCCCCGCCTGTGCTGCCAGACTTTGCACAATAATACAGGGTGGAGACGTCCGCGATGGCCAGCCTTTCGGCCTCGAACCATGTCGCCCGTGTCTTGTCCGTCGCCAATCAGGTTAATGACCGTTTGGCCGACGTCGACGCCTCTTCGCGCATCGAGAACTCGTGGCGGCGCTGCCTGATCAGCCACAAGCTCGATCCTGCCCGGCAGGGCCCGCCGCAGACACTGACCGAGGCCGAGGTTCGTCACGTCGCTGAGCCCCTGGAAGAGACCATCCGGCTGCTGACGCCGGAGCTCGACGATCTCGCCCGCGTGCTGCGGGACGCCGGCTATTGCGTCAACCTCGCTGACGCGAACGCGACCATGTTGTTCAGCCGCCTGCCGGGCGAGGCCGACGCACGGATGTTCATGGACTGGAAGATCTACACCGGTTCGAATTTCGCCGAGACGTTCGAGGGCACCAACGGGCTCGGCACCTGCCTCGCGGAGCAGAAGCCGATCCTGGTGCATCGCGACGAGCATTTTCGTGCGCAATGGCACATGTTCTCCTGCGCCGTGGCGCCACTGTTCGATCAGGCCGGGCGCCTCGCCGGCGCGGTCAACATCACCTCCTGTCGTGAAGATCTCGAACGGGCCGCGCATCAGCTTGCGCTCGCGGTGACGATGGAGGCGACGCGGCGGATGGAGGGCGCGATCTTCCGCGATCATTTCCGAAACGCCTGGATCGCAACAGTGCCGGGTGATGGCGGCAGTGGCCTGCTTGCTTACGATGACGATCGCCGCATCGTCGGCGCCTGCCGGTCGGCGCGCGCATTGCTGGGCCTCACCGACGGCCTGATCGCTTCGGGCATCGATCTGTCGCGCTATATCAAGCTTGATCACGCGCGCAACGCAGACGAGATCGTCGAGCTGCGCCGCGCCGATGGCCGTCCGCTGGGGCAAAGCCATGTCGCCCCGCCCCTGCGCGCAAAATCCACCATGCTTCGCCGCGATGCGCCGGTCGATCGCTTCGACGCGCTGCATCGGCTCGCAGGCGGCGATCCGGGCCTCGTCAAAAGCGTGAAGCGGCTGCGGAGCATCGGCGATCACAATCTGCCGGTGCTGCTGCATGGCGAGACCGGCGTCGGCAAGGACGTGTTCGCGCGCGCGATTCATGCCGCGAGCAACCGTGCCCGCAACAATTACGTCGCGCTGAACTGTGCGGCGATGCCGGAGAGCCTGATCGACGCCGAGCTGTTCGGCTACGAGGCCGGCGCCTTCACCGGCGCGCGGCGCGACGGCTCGAAGGGCCTGATCGTGCAGGCCGACGGCGGCACGCTGTTTCTGGACGAGATCGGCGACATGCCGATCGCGCTGCAGACCCGGTTGCTGCGCGTGCTGGAGAACCGCGAAGTCTGGCCGCTCGGCGCGCTCAAGCCGGTGCCGGTGGATATTCGCCTGATCAGCGCCACCCATCGCGATCTCGGCCGCATGGCCGAGGAGGGGGCTTTCCGTGCCGACCTCTATTTTCGCCTGCGCGGCATGGAGGTACGGCTGCCGGCGCTGCGCGAGCGCGCTGATAGGGATGACATCATCCGCCAGATCGCGCGCGAGGAGGCGCCGAACTGCCGCCTCTCGGGCGAAGCCTGGTCGCTGCTCTCGGCCTATTCCTACCCCGGCAACATGCGCCAGCTCCGCCACGTGCTCCGGCTTGCCGGCTGTACGGCGGAGGATGGCGTCATCATGGATGCCGACCTCGATCTGCCGCCGTTCGGCGGGAGAACGGCGGGGATTGATCTCGAAGCGGCCGAGCGAGCCACCATCATCGAGGCGCTCCGCAAGCACTGTGGCCGCGTCACCGAAGCTGCCCGCGCGCTAAAACTCAGCCGGGCGACGCTGTATCGCAAGATCAAGCAGCTGAAGATCGAGACGGCGCAGTAGCGCTCGGTACCTGCCACCGCACGTCTGATCTAACGCCGGCTCAGCCGCTCGCGCAGAAATTCGATGAAGCGCTGCGTCTTGGCTGGAAGCAGCCTGGTCTCGGTGACTGCGTAAATGGTCATGGGCAGGCCCTGCCATTGCGACATGATGCGGCGCAGCCGTCCATCTGCGAGTTCGTCGGCGACGATTTCCTGCGGCACGAAGGTGATGCCCATGTCGAGCGTCGCGAGGCGGCGGAGCATGCCGATGCTGTTGAGGTGGAAGCGTCCGTTAACGTCGGCCTCGACCGTTCGCGTTCCGTTGTGCAGCGTCCAGCTGCTCACTCTCGTCTGGCAGAGACATTGATGGCGCGCGAGATCTGCCGGTTCATGCGGTTCACCGTTGAGTTCGAGATAACGCGGCGAGGCGTAGAGATTGGCGTGCAGTCGGGCGAGCGGTCGCGCGATCATGTGCGACGCCGGGGAATCTCCAATCCGGATCGCGAGATCGTACGGTTCGGAGACCAGGTCGACGCGTCGCGGCGTGAGATCGAACTCGAAATCGATACCGGGATAATGCTGCGCGAATTCGGTGATCAGCGGCGCGAGATAGGTGTTCGCGAAGTCCACCGGCAGTGAGACGCGCAGCGATCCGCTTGGATGGGCCAGCATATCGCCGAGCTGCTCGTGTGCCAGGCGTGCTTCGTCGACGATGCGCTTGCAGCGCTCGAAATAGAGCTGGCCAGCTTCGGTCAATTCGATCTTGCGCGTGGTCCGGTTCAGCAGGCGAAGTCCGATTTCCTTCTCGAGCAGGCTGATCCGTCGCGACAGGGTCGAGTTCGGCATATCGAGCGTCGCGGCAGCGCCCCGGAAGCTTCGGGCTTTCACCACCTCCACGAACAGGGCCATGTCGTTCAACAGCTCCATACAATTATCCCATATATGGATGAATCTATTCCAATATAAGGTATTTATTCCATTAGATGGAAGCTCCATCTGCCTTCTCGGTATCATCGAGAAGGAATCTGCCATGAACCCGTTATTCAACCCCGTCCACGTCGGTGGGCTCGCGCTTCCGAACCGCCTGGTCATGGCGCCCATGACTCGTTCGCGCGCAAACGCCGATGGCGTCCCCGGCGTGCTCTCCGCCGAATATTACGCGCAGCGCGCAGGCGTCGGCTTGATCGTCACTGAGGGCACGCAGCCGTCCGATGACGGGCAGGGCTATATGGCGACGCCCGGCATTTACACGCCCGCACAGGTCGCCGGCTGGCGCAAGGTCACCGACGCCGTCCATGGCAAGGGCGGCCACATCTTCATCCAGCTCATGCATGCCGGGCGTATGTCGCATCCGGACAACACGCCACATCACCGACAGGGCGTGGCTCCGTCCGCGATCGCGCCGGGTGCGCCGATGTTCACGCCGAAGGGCATGCAGGACATTCCGCAGCCACGGTCGCTGGCGACCGATGAGGTGCGCCGGACCGTCGCCGACTTCCGCGACGCTGCGCGCCACGCCATCGCGGCGGGCGCAGACGGTGTCGAGATCCACGGTGCGAATGGCTATCTGGTCCAGCAGTTCATGGCGCCGAGCGCGAACACCCGCACCGATGCGTATGGCGGCTCGATCGACAATCGCGCGCGCTTCGCCGTCGAGGTTGCTGCCGCCATTGCCGCGGAGATCGGGGCGGACAAGACCGCGATCCGCCTGTCGCCGGGCATCACGATGTGGGGCATCGACGAAGGCGCCGAAGGACCGGACCTCTATCGTCATCTGGTGGCCGAGCTCGACAAGCTCTCGCTCGCCTATCTTCACATCATGCATCAGGGCGACGATGGCCTTCTGGCCGATCTGCGCAAGCTCTGGCGCGGCAAGCTGATCGTGAACCGGCCGGGGCGCCCGCGCGATCACATCGGCTCCGACGTTGCGGCGGGACTGGCCGATCTGGAGGCGTACGGCCAGATGGTGCTGGCCAATCCCGATTTCATCGCACGCCTGAAGTCAGGTGCGCCCCTGAACGAGGCCGATCGGACGACGTTCTTCGGCGGCACCGCCCGGGGCTACACCGACTATCCGGCATTGGGCGCGACGGCCGTCGTCTGAGGACGGGCGGATCCGGCGCCTCAAGCGAGCTTCGCTCTGTTCCCTCTCCCGCAAGGGGAGAGGGGAGCAGCAGCGAGTTCGGCTCGCTTCCTACGAAAAATCGGTCCAGCTCAGATGCCGCGAATCGAGATCGCCGACTGAAACGATCTCGCGGATTTCCTGCGGGACGTGGAAGCTGCTGCGCAGATACACGAGCGGCGCGGCGCCGTCGGAATGCGAGACGTAACGGACTTCGCCGACGAAGATCGAATGCGTTTTGGTCTCGAACTCCTGCGCCAGCACGCAGTCGAACGCGGCGACCGCATCGGTCAGCACCGGTGCGCCCGTGGCGCCCCGGGTCCACTGGCCGAACGCAAAGCGATCGTCGCCGTTGACACCCTTCTGGCCGCTGAAGGTCAGCGCCAGCAGCGCGTGATCCTCGTGCAGGAAGTTGATCGCGAAGGCGCCTTCCTCGCGGATGCGGGCGTGCGCGCTGGCGTTGCGGTTGACGCAGACGATCAGCGACGGCGGATTGTCCGACAATGAGCATGCCGACGTCACCGTCAGCCCGGTGCGCTTGCCGTGCTCGGCGCCGACCGTGACCAGTGCGACCGCACCGGCGCATTGGCGCATCGCCTGCTTGAAATCCTTTGCGTCGACGCTCACGCGGAAATCTCCGAAGTAATGGCGGGTGCGACACGATTGCGCCGCACCCGCATCCGGTCAAGCTGCCTTCTTCGCGGAGCCGAGATGCTTCAGGCGCGGCATCACCTCGTTCTTGAGCAGCGAGAGCGAGTGGTGCCAGGCTTCCGGCTTGTGCTTGTAGTCGAAGCCGAACACGCAGAGCACGCCGAAGCCGCCGACCTCGTCGTAGATCTTCTCGATCTTTTCGGCCACCGTTGCGGGCGAGCCGACGACCCAGTTCCGCTTGGCGCAATATTCGACGGTGACGTCGCTATCGGGCACGTCGGGCGTGTGCTTCAGATAGTCCTTGAAGCCGAAATGGCCGAGCAGCGGCAGGAAGTATTCGCCCATCATCCGGCCCATCATGTCGCCGGTCGAGAGCTTCCAGGCCTCTTCGTCGGTGTCCGCAACGAACACCTCGCGCACCAGGCGCCAGTCCGCGCGGTTCGGCTTGCGTCCGGTCTTGGCGGCGCCGATCTCGACCGAGTCCCAATGGCTGCCGACATAGGCCGGGTTGAGGTTGAGGCTCATCGGGATGAAGCCGCGCTCGCCCGCGAGCTTGAGCGTGTCCGAGTTCTTCGACAGCCCGGCAACGCCGATCGGCGGATGCGGCGCCTGCAACGGCTTGATGTGAGGCTTGAGGAAGTCGAACATCGTGTCCGGCTTGGTCACGGTCCAGAACTTGCCCTTATAGGTGAAGGGCGCGGGATCGGACCAGAGCTTCAGGATGATCTCCAGCGCCTCGCGGGTCATGTCGCGGTTCTGCCCGCTCATGCCGTCGACGTTGAACATCGCCCAGTCGCTCGGCAGGCCCGAGGCGGCCACGCCGAAATTGAGCCGACCTTCCGACAGATGGTCCAGCATCGCGACGCGGTTGGCGAGCTCGGCCGGATGGTGATAGGGCAGCAGGAAGCCACCTGGTCCGATGCGCAGGCGCTTGGTCTGCATCAGGGCTTGTGCGATCAGCAGGTCCGGCGTGGGATTGGGTTCCCAGGGCGCGGTATGGTGCTCGCCGATCCAGGCTTCCTGATAGCCGAGCTCGTCGAGCCAGCGCAGGACCTGCAGGTCCCAGTCATGTCCTTCCTTCAGGCCGCACTCCGGCGGATGCGAAGGCATCGTGAAATAGCCGATCTCCATGGGTTTCCTCATCTGGTGTTGACGCGTCTTGCTGCGCGTTCGCTGACGTGAACAGGAACAGCTTCAGCAAGCGGTGTGCCAGCGTGGGAGGCGTCCCGGACCCGCGAGAAAACGCTGGTTTAGGGCCGCAATAGCCGATATCCCGGGGCGGATTTGCAAAGCGCCGTCTCATTGTCGCGAGACGCCGTCTTGGCCGTGAGACTCGAGGATACGATTGGAAATGACCGATCCCGCTTTTGTCGCGGTGGACTGGGGGACCAGCAGCTTCCGGCTCTGGCTGGTCGACCGCACGGGCCACGTGCTGGCCGAGCGCCGCAGCGGCGAGGGCATGCTGGCCGCGGCCAAGGCCGGCTTCCCCGGCGTGCTGCAATCGCACCTTGCCGCAGTCGCGGCGCCCGCTGATCTGCCCGTTCTCGTCTGCGGCATGGCCGGCGCCAAAACCGGTTGGGTCGAGGCCGGCTATGTCGACACGCCGGCGCCATTGTCGGCGGTCCTGAAGCAGGCCGCGCGCGTGCCGGGCGAGGCGCGCGACATCCGCATCCTGCCGGGCATCGCGCAGCGCGACAAAGTCGCGCCGGACGTGATGCGCGGCGAGGAGACCCAATTGCTCGGCGCGCTCGGCCTTCATGCCGCGGGCGAGGCGCTGGTCTGCATGCCCGGCACCCATTCGAAATGGGTGCGGGTGAAGGACGGCACCGTCGCGCATTTCTCCACCTTCATGACCGGTGAGCTCTTCAGCGTGGTTTCGCGCGAGACGATTCTGTCGCTCGCAGTCGCCGGCGCCGATGACGCCGAGGATGTCGCGAGCTTCAAGGCGGCGGTGAAAGCCGCGTACGAGGCGCCGGCTTTCGCGGCCAATCTCCTGTTCACCGCAAGGTCGCGTCAGCTGCTGTTCGGCGGCACGCCGGCCGCGGCGCGTGAGACACTGTCGGGCACGTTGATCGGCGCCGAGCTCGCCGCAGGTCTTTCCGGTACGGTGCCGAAGGCCGGCATCATGCTGATTGCCTCGGGCCGGCTGGCGGATCTGTACCGGCAGGCCTTCGATGCGCTGTCGGTCAACGTGAACCCGATCGATGCCGATGAAGCGGTGCGCCGCGGCCTGTCGATGGCCGCTGCGGCGATCTGGACGAAGTCAGAAGGATCTTTGAGATGAGCGTTCCCTTTCCGCCGATGAAGCGGCCCCTGGTCGCGATCCTGCGCGGCGTCAAGCCCGAGGAGACCGAGGCCATCGTCGGCGTGCTGGTCGAGGCCGGCATGACCGCGATCGAGATTCCCCTGAACTCGCCCGATCCGTTCCGCTCCATCGGGCTCGCCGCCAAGCTCGCGCCATCAGGCGTGCTGATCGGCGCCGGCACGGTGCTCACCGCGGCGGATGTCGATCGCCTCAATGATGTCGGTGGCAAGCTGATGGTCTCGCCGAATGTCGATACCGAGGTGCTGGCGCGTGCGCATCAGCACGGCATGGTGACGCTGCCCGGCGTGTTCTCGCCGACCGAGGCGCTGCTTGCAGCCCGCTCCGGTGCATCCGGCCTCAAATTCTTTCCGGCGAGCGTGCTCGGCGCGTCCGGCATCGCCGCGATCCGCGCGGTGCTCCCCGCAGGCGTGATGATCGCCGCCGTCGGCGGCGTCTCCGACCAGAATTTTGCAGAATACATCAAGGGCGGCGTGACCGCATTCGGGCTTGGCTCCAGCCTCTACAAGCCCGGCATGTCGGCCGCCGATGTCGCCGCGCGCGCGAAGGCGACGATCGAGGCCTATGATCGGGCGATTGTGAAAGACTGATCGCGCAATAAACAAGCCGTGATGTCGTCACGGTCGTGCGTTGTCCTATCTTGCTGCAATAGCGAGATCAGGAGACCGACATGGCGATCAACAACATAGCCGATCTGTTCGTGGCAACACTCGAACAGGCCGGCGTCAAGCGCATCTACGGCATTGTCGGCGACAGCCTGAACGGTCTCACCGAGGCACTGCGCCGCCGCGGCACCATCGAATGGGTGCACGTCCGCCACGAGGAGGTCGCGGCGTTCGCGGCCGCCGGCGAAGCCGAGATGACCGGCAGCCTCGCGGTCTGCGCCGGCTCCTGCGGCCCGGGCAATCTGCATCTGATCAACGGCCTGTTCGACGCACATCGCAGCCGCGTGCCGGTGCTGGCGATCGCCGCGCAGATCCCGTCGGCCGAGATCGGCGGCGGCTATTTTCAGGAAACTCATCCGCAAAATCTGTTTCGCGAATGCAGCCATTATTGCGAGCTGGTCTCGGATCCGAGCCAGCTGCCTTTCGTGCTGGAGAACGCGATCCGCGCAGCGGTGGGCCTGCGCGGCGTTGCCGTCGTCGCCATGCCCGGCGACGTCGCCTTCCGCAGCCCGCCGAAGCGGGCGCTGTCGACCAATCGCGGGCTTGCGCTGTCCGCGCCCAAGGTCGTGCCGCAGGCCGATGAGCTGAAGGCGCTTGCGGATCTGTTGAATAGCGCCGAGCGCATCACGCTGTTCTGCGGCCGCGGCTGTGCCGGCGCGCATGCACCGCTGATGCAACTGGCCGAAGCGCTGAAGAGCCCGATCGTGCATGCGCTCGGCGGCAAGGAGCACGTCGAATACAACAACCCCTACGACGTCGGCATGACCGGCTTCATCGGCTTCTCCTCGGGCTACGCCGCCATGCACGCCTGCGACGCGCTGGTGATGCTGGGAACGGATTTTCCCTACAAGCAGTTCTTCCCGGCCGATGCGAAGGTTGCGCAGATCGATATCCGCCCGGAAAATCTGGGACGGCGCACCAAGATCGATCTCGGTCTCGTCGGCGACGTCAAGCTGACCATCGAGGCGCTGCTGCCGCTGCTCAAGACCAAGACGCAACGAAAGCATCTCGACGACGCCATCGCGCATTACAAGAGGGCGCGTGAAGGCCTGGACTCGCTCGCCAAGGGTACGCCGGGAGCCAAGCCGATCCATCCGCAATATCTGGCAAAAGTCATCAGCGATCACGCGAGTGACGATGCCGTCTTCACCGCCGATGTCGGCACGCCGACGGTGTGGGCCGCGCGCTATCTCAACATGAACGGCCGCCGACGGCTGATCGGCTCCTTCGTGCACGGCTCGATGGCCAACGCCATGCCGCAGGCGATCGGCGCGCAGGCCTCGCAGCCCGGCCGCCAGGTGATCTCGCTGTCGGGCGACGGCGGCTTCACCATGCTGATGGGCGATCTGATCACGCTGACGCAGATGAAGCTGCCGGTGAAGATCGTCGTCTTCAACAACGGCGTGCTCGGCTTCGTCGCGCTGGAGATGAAGGCCGCAGGCTTCGTCGACACCAATGTCGATCTGGAAAATCCCGACTTCGCCGCGATGGCGCGCGCGATGGGCATTTTTGCGAAACGCGTCGAGGACCCCGGCGAACTCCCCGGCGCGATGAAGGAGATGCTGGCCCACAATGGCCCGGCGCTGCTCGACGTCGTCACCGCCAAGCAGGAGCTGTCGATGCCGCCGACCATCACGGCCGAACAGGTCAAGGGTTTCAGCCTCTGGGTGCTGCGCGCTGTGATGAGCGGCCGTGGCGACGAGGTCATCGACCTCGCGAAGACAAACTTGCTGTCGCGCTAGCCGCGCTTCGCTGACGGCGCGGGCAGTTGCTCATGGCGGCGCTGGAAGCGCTGCCAGTGCAGCACGATGCCGATCAGCGCCGCCGGCACGAAGCCGAGCGCGATCAGGAAATGCGGCAGTTCCTTCGGCGAGATGAAGGCGATGGCGATGTCGGAGATCAGCCAGAGCGCTGCGAACATCACCGCGAAATCCGTGCGCGGGCAGCGCAGATAGTAGAACACGGCGGTGATGACCACGGCGGGCCCGATCGCGATGGCGATCATGACCGCGGTCAGTTCCTTCGGCGTCACCGCGTCGAGCACCATTGACGCCAACAGCCAGATGGCGGCGAACATGGCGATGATGTCGATCGGATGCCGCAACCCAATACCTCTCGTGGGAACGCGCTATCGTTGTGTCCCGAATCCCGGTCGTCAAGTAAAATACGCCTATTCCTCGTCGTTTCCAGGCGTCGGGCGCAGCATGAAATGGCCGAAGGCGGACGCGATCGGCTTGTCCGGATCGTCCTGCCAGGCCCGCGCCTCGAAGGCGACGATACGCCGGCCCTGTTTCACGATCGAGACATTGGCAATGGTGTCCAGCGCCCGGCCGGAGCGCAGGTAATTGACGGTCAGCCCGATCGGCTTCGGCAGCGTCGCGATCCCGAGCTCGCGCCGCACGCCGAGGATCGCGGTGGTCTCAAGGAAAGCGCCGGTCATGCCGCCGTGGATGGCGGGGAGGATCGGGTTGCCGATGATTTTGGGCGAGAACGGCATCGTCAGCGTGCCGTCATCATTGACGCGAATGCCGAGGCAGCGCGCGAACGGGCTGTTGGCGAACGGGCTGTCCGGATCCTCCGGCGCTTCCAGCGTCGGGATGCTGCGCTGGTCCATCCGGCGGTCCGCCAGCATGTTGGTGCGGTTGGCGCCGATCATGAAGCAGCCGGTGGCGGTCGCCACCGGATCGTCCTCGGACTCCTGGTAAGCCGTGGAGCGCACGAAGGCGATCGAGCGCGTGGTGCGATAGCAGACCGAATGCGCCTTGATGGCGAGCCCAGGGGTAGCCGGCTTCTGGTAGTCGATGCGCAGGTCGAGCGTCGCGATCGCGCTGGTGCCGTCGAGCGCGAGCTGAACCGCCATGCCGCAGCTCTCGTCCAGCATCGCGGTGACGACGCCACCATGCAGCACACCGGTCTCGGTGTCGCCGACGAAGACGGGGCGATAGGGCAGGCTCGACCAGGCTTCGCCCGGCGCGAACCGGTCGAGCTGCAGCCCGCTGATATGGCCGTAATCGGAGCGGCGGCCCTTGATGGCTTCGGCGAGTTCCTCGAAAGGAAGCGTGGTCGATGAGATGGACATGATGACGTTCTAGACCACCGTCGGGGACGGCGCAAAACCCGGAAATGCGCCCCGCGCGGCAGATCTGCCAGGAACCGGTTTGGCCTCGACAGAGCGCGCCGAAGCAACGATGGTGGGCGCTTCGCCCGTCGACCAGTCCCAAGGAGTGCCCATGGCCGATCCCGAGACGCCCGCCACCAGCCAGGGGCTCGTCACCATTTCTAGCTCGAGCTCGGAGCGGGCGCCGATCATCTATTTCGACGGCGCGTCCTGCTTCGGCCATCACAACGGTGCGATCCAGATCGAGCTCGCTGCGAATTTGCTGATGCCGATTGGTGCCGCCGTCAGGGTCGACGTGGTCCAGACCGCGCATCTGCGCTGCAGCCCGGCCGCGGCGCTGGCCTTGCGCGAAGCGCTCGACAAGGCGCTTGCGATGCTCAAGCTCGGACAGCAGCAGCCGGACGAAGCGATCCCGACCGTGAAGAATTGAGCAAGAACTGAGCAGGAACCGAGATTGACAGCCATCCGCCTTTACGTCACCTTCCGCGCAGGTTGATACGACCTGCCGGTTGCGCCCTCCGTGGAACGGTGAATGTATCGAGCCCTGATCGGCCCCCTTTGCCCGAGCGACCGGGTCAGCAACGCAACCACCTGACACACCTGGATCGCTCATGCAGAGGACGAACCGATGCGCGATTTTCGCGATGCCAAGGCTATGGCGCAGACCCTGCGCGAATCCCTGACCACCAAGGCCGTCACCATCAGCCACAGCGAGAGCCTCGAACTCGTGTCGAGGATGTTCGGTGTTGCCGACTGGAATACATTGTCGGCGCTGCTTCACGCAGAGCGGCGTGACACGGCGCCGGCGATTGCACCGCTGAAAACGACAACGGCGCTCTATCCCGCCATTCCCCTACGCGATCTCGTTCCGTTTCCGAACGCGACTTACCCGCTGTTTGTAGGCCGCGAGAGCACCGTTCAGGCGTTGAACCAGGCGTTCGAAGGCGGACGCGAAGTCGTCCTGGCGATTCAACGCGAGGCGGCCGTCGACGATCCTCGATTGTCCGATGTCTACGAGATCGGCATCCTATCGCAACTGCTCGAACTGGTGCCGCTCGAGAATGGCACGTTCAGGGTGCTGACGCGCGGCCTTCGGCGCGTCGCGCTACGCAGCTTTGCGGCTGAGGCGGTCGCCTATCAGGCCGCGGTCGTTGACGTCAGTGAGGGGACGGCCCGCGATGCCAGGGATCTGATCCGAAGGATCTATCAAAGCTTCCAGGATTACACGGCGGCTCATGGAATTCTGGTGCCGGACCTCTGGCTGTTCTTCGATTTAACCCGTGATCCCGGACAGATCGCCGATACCGTCGCGACGCGGATGAAGTTACCCATCAGGGACAAATACGAGCTGCTGGCGACGCTCGATCCCGTGAAACGGCTCGAGCGGATCGACGCGCTGCTCGACCTGTCGCAACGGCCGGTCTCGGCAAACTACGCGGCTACGAAACGGCGGGCGCTTGAGCACGCTGACCGGCGCCGCCATCAATACGCGACGCTTGAGCATTTGCTGCTTGCCCTGACCGAGGATGCGAACGCGGCCGCCGTGATGCGTGCCTGCGACGCCGATCTCGACAAGCTGAGGCAAGGCCTCGTGCAGTATCTCGACAACGAACTCAAGCACACCGTGATCGAGACCGGACGTGCCGAGCCGACGGCGGCGTTCAAGCGCGTCGATCAGCGCGCCCCGTTCCTTGCCCAGGAGGTCGGATATCCCGAGGTCACCGGCGTCAATGCGCTTGTTGCCCTGTTTGCCGAGACGCGAAGTCCCGCGGCGCGCCTGCTCGCGGAGCATGGCGTATCGCGCGGACGTGCGGACAAGGCGATCGGGCGAGGTGTTGGCTAGAGCTTGTCGCTACGCCTAGCCGACATACACCTTCGGCTTCTTCCCGCCGTTCCACTTGCCGTCGAGCGCGCGCTCGATCTGGGCGGCGAGTTGCAGCAGCAGGCCGTCATTGGCCTGCTTCGCGATCGCCTGGATGCCGAGCGGCAGGCCGTGGTCCTGGGCCGCCATCGGCATCGAGATTGCCGGCATGCCGCAGAGATTGGCGAGCGGCGTGAAGGCGAAGAAGCGCCAGAGATTGCCGAACCAGTCGAGCACATCCGGATTGTCGGAGATGGTGAGATATTCCTTGGTGCCGACCTTCGGCGTCGGCAGCGCCGTGATCGGCGTCAGGATCACGTCCCACTGCTCGAAGAAGCTGCCGAAGCCGCGCGAGGTGGTGTTGAAGACCGCCTGCATCTTCGCCCGGTCGGCGAAGCTCGTGTGCAGGCCGGCTTCCCAGATCCGGATGTTCATCGGCTCGATCAGATCTTCCGGCGGACGCTCCAGCCCGCGCGCGGCGAGCATGTTGGAAATCACCACGGAAAAGTTCGAGATGTAGCAGGTGGTCTGCGCCGCGAAGGCGGCGCGGAAATCGAGCTCGGGCAGTGCGTAGTCGACGTGATGGCCGAGGCCCTCGAGGAAGCGGCCGGTCTTCTCCAGTTCGGCGGCGATCTCTGGCGTCGCGGTGTAATCGCCCCAGGTGTGCGACAGCGCGATGCGCAGCTTGGACGGATCGCGCTTGATCATCTCGCCGTAAGGCTGCGCCGTGGTCCAGAACGGCATGAACTCGCCGGGCGCGGGGCCGCGGGCGTGGTCGACGAAAGCGGCGGTGTCGCGCACCGTGCGCGACTGGCAGCCCTGGATCGAGACGAGGCCGGTGAGGTCGGACATGTGCGGCGCGAGCGAGAACACGCCGCGCGATACCTTCAGCCCGATATTGCCGTTGACGCCGGCGGGAATGCGGATCGAGCCGCCGCCGTCGGTCGCGTGCGCGATCGGCACCACGCCGGCCGCGACCATCGCCGCGCTGCCGGCCGACGAGCCGCAGGTGGTGTAGTCGGTATTCCAGGGATTGCGGGTGACATAGACGGCCGGGTTGTCGGCGGAGCTGCACACGCCGAATTCCGGCGTCGTTGTGCGGCCGATCAGGTTCAAGCCTGCCTGGCGGAATTTGCCGGTCAGGAATGTGTCGGCCGCGGCGCGATTGCCACGCATCAGCAGCGAGCCCATTTCCTGGAGCCGGCCCTTCATGGTCGGACCCAGATCCTTCATCAGGAAAGGCAGGCCGGCGAACGGACCGGCGAGATTGGCGCCGTCCTTGGCGGGATCGGCGATCACGTCATCGAACAGCTCGACCACGCCCGACAGCGTCGGATTGACCTTGGCCACGGCCGCCGCGGCCTGACGTGCCAGTTCCTTTGCCGTCAGCTCGCCGTTGCGGACGCGCGCCGCAAGGCCGACGCCATCGTGCTGCGTCCATTCGTTCCAGCTCATCGGCAAAGTCATGAAGTTCAAATCCCCTTGGGTCGCGGCGCCACCTTTTTCGCAAGGGCCCGCGTGAATCAACTGAGCCGGCGCGAAGGGCAGGGTTGCGCCGGACGGAGAGGTCGGGGCGCTTTAAAGCAGCCTTGCGATCGCCGCAACCGGTCCACCGCCGGCGGGCCCCTGATGCTCGGCGCCGCCGGAGACGTAGACCGCGCCGGTGCCGGCAAGGCCGGCGATCAAGCCGCCGACCGCCGCGCGGGCATGGCGTGTCGAGCTGATATCGGTGTCCTCGAGCATGGTGTGGCGGAAGCCGCGCACGGTGCCGTCCGGCGAGGCCTCGGCCTTGGCGAAGACGTTGACGAGCTGGCGGCCGGTGCTGGTTTGCGGCGCGATGTCAAGGCCAACACTTGTCAACGCGGATACCACCGCAGGCGCATCGATCGCGTCGCTCATCACGGCATGCCCGATCTCGAATTCGCTCGCGGAGCCTCCCGAATTGCCGAGCACGATGACAACGTTGTGCATCAGCTCGATCCCTGACGAGGTCGAGGCGACCTTCGAGAACAGATCGTAGCGGTGCAGCACGTCCTGGTCGCGAAGATCGGGAGATATCTCGCCGAGCGCGACCGCAACCCCGAGCGCGGAGGCGCCGCGCGAATAGGCCATCGAGCTGTAGGCGCTGATCGTCGCCGTCTTGCTGCCGCGCGCGCTCGCGGCCTCGACACGCTCGCTGGTCAGCAACGGGCACTTGATCTGGACGAAATGGACGTCAGCGGCATCGCTGATGCCGGCATCCGCCATCGCGGCCTTCACCGCCTTGGCGGTCTCGGTGATCTGTGCCGAGCGGCCGAGCTCTTCGGGCAGGAAATCGCGGGTCTGCGCCATGCCGATGCTCAGGCGCTTGCCGGAGATGCCTGTGAGCGGCTTCGCAACCTGCTGGCGCGTGAACACCGTGATGTGCGGGCTGAGCACGCCCTCGGTGCCGCCGGACATCACGAACGCAATGCGCTGCTCGACCTCGTGCGGCGTCAGATCGAGCTTTGGCGCCAGCGCCGTGCACAGCGCGGCGACGGCATATTCCCGGGTGAAATCGTTGACGCCGCCATTGCCCTCCGTCTTGCCCAGGATTGCCAGGATGGCGGCCGGATCGATCGCGCCTGAAACGATCAGGCTCATGAGGCCGGAAACGTCGCCGGGGCCCTTGGTGGCGACCTTGAAGACGCCGACCGATGTCGTCCGCATGGAGTGTCCTCGTGGGAAGTTCGATGGTCCGGCAGGCCCAACCAGCCGTGGAAGCGGGGTGGATGTCAATCCCCGATATCGTCCTGGCGAAAGCCAGGACCCATACCGCGTGATCCATCGATTGCGCTCGATATCAGTACCAAACGACGAGTCTTCGCCAAACAACTCCCCTCGGGCGAAACGCGCCGCGAGGGTGCGAAGGTGTGTCTGCGAGGCCGTAGGATGGGTCGAGCGCAGCGAAACCCATCATGTCTCCGATTGGAAGAAGAGTTGATGGGTTTCGCAAGTGCTCTACCCATCCTACAGGACTTCATGTGTGCCCCGCGACATCCCCAAGATTGTGGCGAGACCGCATCGGTCCCGCAAAAAAATCCTCTGTCGACGGTTGCGCGCCGCACCTTGATGAATCAACCTCGGTTGGTCCATAAGCGGCGTCCCGCGGCCGGATTTCGGTTTGCGTCGCGTGCTTGGATATAGAGGGATTCTCGCGTGGCAAATATCAACCAGAAAATTGCGCAGGAGCTTGGGGTACGGGCAGAGCAGGTCGAGGCGACGGTGGCGTTGCTCGACGGCGGCGCCACGGTTCCCTTCATCGCGCGCTACCGCAAGGAAGCGACCGGTGCGCTCGACGACGCGCAATTGCGCACCCTGGAGGAGCGCCTGGGCTATCTCCGCGAGCTGGAAGATCGCCGCAAGGCGATCCTCGAATCAGTCCGCGAGCAGGGCAAGCTCGACGCCGCACTCGAAGCCTCCATCCTCGCCGCCGACAGCAAGGCACGCCTCGAAGACATCTATCTGCCGTTCAAGCCGAAGCGCCGCACCAAGGCCGAGATCGCCAAGGAGGCCGGCCTCGAGCCGCTCGCCAACCAACTGATCGCGGAGTCCGGCAACGATCCCAAGGTCGTCGCCGAAGGCTTCATCAACGCCGAGAAGGGCGTTGCCGATGCGGTGGCCGCGCTCGACGGCGCCCGTGCCATCCTGGTCGAACGTTTCGACGAAGACGCCGATTTGATCGGCGTGTTGCGCGAGGAGATGTGGACCAACGCGCGCATGGCCTCGAAGGTGCGCGACGGCAAGAAGACCGAGGGCGAAAAATTCGCCGACTATTTTGAGTTCTCCGAGCCGCTGACCAAATTGCCCTCGCACCGCATCCTCGCGATGTTCCGCGGCGAGAAGGAAGAGATCCTCGATCTCCAGATCCAGGCCGAGGCCGAGGTGCCGCCGGCGGGTGTCCCGGGCGCCTATGAATTGAAGATCATGAAGCGGTTCGGCATCGCCGACCTCAAGCGCGCCGGCGATCGCTGGCTGATCGACACCGTGCGCTGGGCCTGGCGCACCAAGATCCAGGTGCATCTCAATATCGATCTGCGCATGCGGCTGTGGAATGCGGCCGAGACCGAGGCCGTCCGCGTGTTCGCCTCGAACCTGCGCGATCTGCTGCTGGCGGCGCCCGCCGGCACCCGCGCCACCATGGGTCTCGATCCCGGCTACCGCACCGGCGTCAAGGTCGCCGTCACCGATGCGACCGGCAAGGTGGTCGATACCGCCGTGATCTATCCGCACGAGCCGCAGCGGCAGTGGAACGAGTCGCTGGCGATCCTCGGCAAGCTCGCAATCAAGCACCGCGTCGAACTGATTGCGATCGGCAACGGCACCGCCTCGCGCGAAACCGACAAGCTCGCGGGCGATCTCGTCAAGGGCCTCGCCGAGCTGAAGATGTCCAAGATCGTGGTGTCGGAAGCCGGCGCGTCGGTGTACTCGGCCTCGGCTTTCGCCTCGGAGGAATTGCCCGATCTCGACGTCACCCTGCGCGGTGCGGTTTCGATTGCCCGTCGTCTGCAGGATCCGCTCGCCGAGCTCGTCAAGATCGAGCCCAAGGCGATCGGCGTCGGCCAGTATCAGCACGATCTCGGCCAGGCCAAGCTCGCCAAATCGCTCGATGCCGTGGTCGAAGACTGCGTGAACGCGGTCGGCGTCGACGTCAACACGGCGTCCGCGCCGCTGCTCGCGCGCGTGTCGGGCGTTGGCTCCGGCCTGGCGCAGAGCATCGTCGCGCATCGCGATGCCAACGGTCCGTTCAAGTCGCGCAAGGCGCTGAAGGAAGTACCACGGCTCGGGCCGAAGGCGTTCGAGCAGTGCGCCGGCTTCCTGCGCATCCTCGGCGGCGAAGACCCGCTCGATGCCTCCGGCGTGCATCCGGAAGCCTATCCGGTGGTGCGCCGGATTCTCGCCGCGACCAAGAGCGACATCAAGGCGCTGATTGGCTCCAGCGAGGTCGTCCGTACGCTGAAGCCGAAGGATTTCGTCGACGAGACCTTCGGTCTGCCGACCGTCACCGACATTCTGCGCGAATTGGAAAAGCCCGGTCGCGACCCGCGTCCGGCGTTCAAGGCCGCGGTGTTCAAGGAGGGCGTCGAGGAGATCAAGCATCTCCAGAAGGGCATGATCCTCGAGGGTACCGTGACCAACGTCGCCGCCTTCGGCGCGTTCGTCGACATCGGCGTGCACCAGGACGGCCTCGTCCACATCTCGGCGATGTCGAAAACCTTCATCAAGGATCCGCGCGAGGTGGTGAAGCCCGGCGACATCGTCAAGGTGAAGGTGCTGGACTTCGAGGTCGCCCGCAAGCGCATCTCGCTGACGCTGCGCCTCGACGACGAGGTCGGCGCCAAGAAGGACGCCCCCGGCATGCAGCGCGACAACACGCGCAACACCAACCGCATGACGTCATCGGCCCCGCGCCAGCAGGAATCTTCCGGCGGTGGCGCGCTCGCCGAAGCGATGCGTCGTGCGGCCGAGAAGAACAACGGCAAGCGGGCGTAGCCTCCCTAACACCCGCGTCAGAATCTGGCGCATTTGTAAGTTGAAGGAGAGGGCTCTTTCTTCTCATCTGATCCTCCCCGCGCGGCGCGTGTTGCCGCGCTGCATGGAGGATTTCCGATGAACAACAGACGTCTCACTCGCCTCGTCGCGGCGACCGTCGTCGCGGCGCTGGCACTTGCATCGCCCGTTCTCGCCCGGGGTGGTGGTGGCGGCGGCGGTCACGGCGGCGGCTTTGGCGGTGGTGGCCATTTCGGTGGTGGAGGGATGCACGTCGGCGGTATGGGCGGCGGCATGCACTTCGGCGGCATGGGCGGTGCTCATTTCAGCGGCGCCCGCTTCGCTGGCTCGCCGATGGCGGCCCACGCTGCCTTTGGGCCGCGCTTTGCCGGTGCCCCATTGGCGACCCGCGCGGCCTTTGGGCCGCGTTTCGCCGGCGCCGGCTGGCACGGCAGGCCGTTCATCGGCCGCCACGCCTTCTTCTTCCGGCATCATCGCTTCCACCGGTTCGCCTTCATCGGTGCGCCCTTCTACTACGCCAATTATTACGACGACGGCTGCTGGCGCAGGAGCTTGACGCCCTATGGGTGGCAATGGGTCAATGTGTGCGGGGAAAATTGGTACTAGCATCGCCGTACCGCACCATTGTCGCGATCGCCACCAGGCAGTTCCGCTCAGCCCCGGAACGGGATAGTCTGGTGGCGATCGTCGCTCGGAGTTTGTCATGACCGGAGGCCACCGTCGCATCCTGGTCGTCGAGGACGATCCGGAAACTGCAGGCCAGCTCGTCGAGGAGCTGACGATGTCCGGCTATGACGTCGACCTCGCCGCTACGGGGCGCGAAGCCCTCAGCCACGGCGTTGCGCGCGACTATGCCGTGATCACGATCGACCGCATGCTGCCCGACATCGATGGCATCGCCGTGATGCGGCAGATGCGCGATGACGGCGTTGCCTCGCCCTTCCTGATCATCTCCGCGCTCGGCGAGGTCGATGACCGTGTGCGCGGCTTGCGTGCCGGCGGCGACGATTACCTCGTCAAGCCGTTTTCCTTCGTCGAGTTGCTCGCCCGCCTCGAGGCGCTCGGCCGCCGCAGCGAGACCATCGCCAAGGAAACGATTCTGCGCGTCGGCGATCTCGCGGTGGATCTGATCGCACGCAATGCCAGCCGCCGCGGCCGCAAGATTCCGCTGCTGCCGCGCGAGTTTCAATTGCTCGAATATCTCGTGCGCAACGAAGGCCGCGTCGTCTCCCGCGCGATGCTGCTCCAGCATGTCTGGGACCTGCATTTCGATCCCTCCACCAACATCATCGACGTCTATGTCGGACGCGTCCGTCGCAAGGTCGACGATGCCCAGGCCTATCCTTTGATCCACACCATTCGCGGCATTGGATATTGCCTCCGTGCTCCTGGCTGACACGCTTCGTTCCTCGACCTTCCGCCTGGCGCTGATCGCGATCGCGATCTTCGGCCTGATCGTCGCGGCCATCATGGCCTATGTCTATTTCGGCACGCTCGCCTTTGTGCGGAGCCGGGTCGGCGATGTCGGCGACCACTCAGGCTTCGTCGCGATGCTCGAGCTGGCGATGGTCGCAGTTGCGGTGCTGCTGGTCGTGCTGGCCGGTCTCGCCGCCGTGCTGGTGACGCGACGCACGGTCGGGCGGATCGAGGAGATCAATGCCACCAGCCGCGCCATCATGCTGTCCGGCCTCGACCGGCGCATTCCCCTGCGCGGCAGCCATGACGAGTGGGACCGCGTCGCCGAAAACCTCAATCAGATGCTCGATCGCATCGAGACGCTGATGGGCGAAGTCAAGCAGGTCAGCGACAATGTCGCCCATGATCTGCGCACGCCGCTGACGCGCATGCGCGGCCGGCTGGAAAAGGCCTATCACCACGAGCGCAACAGTGAGGCCGATGCCGCCCTGATCGGCGATACCATCGCCGACCTCGATGCGGTGCTCGGCATGTTCGCCTCGATCACGCGGATCTCGGAGATCGAGACCCGCGCTCGCCGCAGCGCGTTTCGCGCGCTCAATCTTGCCGAGATCGCCGGCGAGGTCGTCGAACTCTATGACGCCGCCGCCGAACAGGTCGCGACGCGCATGAGCCTTGGCGGCGACCGCGACGTTGCCGTAACCGGCGATCGCGACCTCTTGTTCGATGCCATCGCCAATCTGGTCGACAACGCGATCAAGCACGGCCGCGCCGGCGGACAGGTGACCGTGACCTGCCGTTATGCCGGCACCAGCGCGACGATCGCCATCGCCGATGACGGTCCGGGCATTGCCGCCGATCAGCATGATCACGTCTTCAAACGCTTCTACCGGCTCGAACAGAGCCGCTATACGCCCGGCAACGGTCTGGGCCTGAGCCTGGTCGCGGCGGTATCGCGCCTCCACGGCGCCGAGATCGCGCTGCGTGACAACGCGCCGGGCCTGACCGTCGAACTCAAATTCCCGGTCGCGCTATAGCTCGATCACGCCGCGGCGCGCCGCATGCGCGACGGCGTCGGTGCGGCCGGTGGCATCGAGCTTGTCCAGCAGCGAGCCGACATGGAATTTCACGGTGTGCACGGAGATGCTGAGCTGCCGCGCGATCATCTTGTTGGAGGCGCCTTCCGCCATCAGCGCCAGCACATCTAGCTCACGCTGCGTTAGTGCGATGTCTTCCGGCATGACACGCGGATCGCGCGCGACGACGCTCGCCGTGGCGGTCTCGCCGGGCGCAGCAAGGCGAAGCCCCGCGACGCTGCCGAGCAGCGTCGCGAGGCGGTCGGCCAGCGTGGGATCGTCGATCTCCAGGGACAGCACGATCTCGGGTGCGTTGTCCTCGCTCACGCCTCTGGCCTTTCGCCGATCGTGACCTTGAAGCTCGCCGGCTCGCCGCCGCGACGGACCGCGACATCGACCACCTGGCCGACGCTCGCCGGGCCCAGCGTTCGCAACAGCGCGCGTACGCCGGAGAGCTTCTGCTCATTGACCGCGACGATCACGTCGCCCTGACGGATGCCGGCTGTGGCGGCGGGACCCGCCTTGTCGACATTCATCACCATCGCGCCGATGCCATCGTCGAGCCGGAGCGGCTGCAGTCCGAGCCCGAGATACCCGCGCGCGATGCGGCCGCGCGTTTCGAGTTGCGCCGCGACCCGCTCGATCGTCGCCGTCGGGATCACCAGCACGCGCCGCGGTCCGAGCACGGTCATGCCGAAGGCCTCGCCGGAGGCATCGACGGCAAGGCCGCCTTCCTGGCTCGAACGCAAGCGGACATCGAGCTCGATCCGCGTATCGATCTCGCCGCCGCGCAAGGAGCGCCAGCCCTTGCCGGATACCGATACCATCCCGAGCGCCGCGCTGGGCGCATCGCGATTGGTGGCGACCACGACCGACAGCGCGCCGAGGGCGGGGACCGTTGCGGCGAGCCTGACCGGCGCGAGGTTGGTGTCGGCGCGCAGCAGCGCGATATCGGTGGTGTGGTCGCGGCCCACGACGGTGGCCAGGGCCGTGCTGCTGTCGGCAAGCACGATCTGGACCTCGCCCTCGTCCGCCAGCGCCTCGTCGGCGGTCACGATCAGGCCGGGCTTCCAGACGAAGCCGGTCGAGCGGGAGCGATGCGAATGCACGGAGACGACGGACGGCGCGATGCGCGCCACGACATCCGCGAGCGCGGACGATAGCGAGGTGAGAGGAGTGAAGTCGGTCATGGAAGGCTCCTGTAAGCTGTCCACAATCTGGGATGTCACGGGCCATTGCGAAACTGGCCGGGTGGCCAGTCCGCCCTGGGCCACGGCCGACGAACATGTGATTGGGAGCCGCTCACGGGAACGTGTAGCAATCCCCGAATTGCGTGATATGGCCTCAAGGATGTCAGCGAGCCCCGACCGATGACCATCGACCTCACCCGCCGCACCCTGCTTCAACTCGCCGGTGCCAGCTCGCTCGCGATGGCGGCCGCGGCCGCCGCGCGCGCCGAGGGCAATCCGCAAGGCGGCGGGCCGACCTATGCCAGCCGTACGCCGATGCGGGTCGGCATGGTGACGCTGCGGGTGAAGAATCTCGACAAGGTCGCCGACTACTACCGCGACGTCATCGGGCTCACCGTGATGGAGCGCTCCAGCGCCGCCGCGAAGCTCGGCACCGCCGGTATCACGCTGCTGGTGCTGGAAGCTCGTCCCGACGCCGCGATCGAGCCGCGCAACACCGCCGGCCTCTACCACACCGCCTTCCTGATGCCGACACGAAAAGACCTGGCGCGCTGGCTGGTGCACGCGGCCTCGCACCGCGTGAAGCTTTCGGGCTTTGCCGATCACCTCGTCAGCGAGTCCGTCTATCTCGACGACCCCGAAGGTAACGGCATCGAGGTCTATGCCGATCGGGATCCCTCGCAATGGCAGTGGAGCGAGGGCAGCGTGCAGATGGCGACCGATGAGCTCAACATTCCCGATTTGCTGTCGCTGACCAACACGCGCGTCAGCGACTATGCGAAGGCGCCGGACGGGATGCGGGTCGGCCATATGCATTTGCGTGTCGGCGATCTCGCGCAGGCGCAGAACTTTTACCACGGAACGATTGGCCTCGACCCGACCCGCAGTCGCAACGGCGCCGCGTTCCTGTCGTCGGGGCGCTATCACCACCATCTCGGCATGAACGTCTGGCAGAGCCAGGGCGCAGGCCAGCGCGACGATGCCATGACCGGGCTCGCCTGGTTTTCGCTGGTGACGGAGAAGCAGGAGCTGCTCGCCGCGCAGGAAGAACGCCTGCGCAAGGGCGGCGCCCGGGTGGCGCAGCTGCCGGACGGCGTCGAGGCGGTCGATCCCTGGGGCACGCGGGTGCGCCTGCTCAAGGTGTGAGCGGCCGCGCTGACCAGCTTGGTCAACGCCGAAGCATCGGTCGCGCGGCCGGGCCGAGGACGTTGTCCCAGCGGTAGGAATAGCCGACGCCGATGATGTAGTCCGGCGAATTCCGGTTGAGGCCGAAGGCCAGGTGGAAATCGATTTGCTCGGTCCGGTTCAGGAGATAGCCGCCACCGACATTGAGCAGCGCCGTGCTCGCGCCGCGCGATGGCGTGTCGCTGACATATTCGGCGAACAGCGCCAGCTTCTCGCTAACCTTGCGCTCGATCACGAAGGTTGCTTCGCTGGTCTGGTGGTTGCCCGGATCCGATGGCCGGAAGAAGCTCGTGAACATGCCGCTGATGCCCCAGCCGCCGCCGAGTTCGTAAGACCAGGGGAATTGCAGATAGGGTTGAAGGCCTGCGCCGGTGATCGCGGGCGTGCCGGTCGGCAGGCCGACGCCGAACACCACCGAGAGGTTCGCAGGCTCTGGCAGTCCGCTGACCTGCCACTTCACGCCAGGGGTGACGTTGGTGAAACCGGTATCGACCGTGCCGGTCAAACGCCCGACATAGCTCGGCACGTCGACCAGCACTTCGAGGCACGGCGCGATGCCGAAGCGAAGACGGCTGTTGCTGCCGTCAAAGCCCTTGCCGGCGCTCTGGCTGGACGTGTTGAGGCCGTTCTCGATCTGGATGCTGCCATCAGGCACGACCAGGCTGGAATTGGTTACGTCGGGACGATCGGTCGCGATCTCCGATTGCGGCGCGGGGCATTCACCGGCCCGAGCCATGCCGGGACATAGCGCCGCGGCGAGGAGGCCGACGCAACACAACGACGCCCGCCAACGCTGCAGGACAATTCCCCAAACCACAAATACGCTCTTCGAAAGCAGGTCGCTTGCTGGCAATAGGACCCCATGGTAGCACGCGTTGGATCGCGCGCCTGCCAGACAAGACTCGCTTCCCCGGATTTTATTCCCGACATGACCGATTTTCGCGGCGTCTTTCCCTATCTCGTCTCGCCCGTCGGCACTGACGGCGCGGTGCGAACGGACGTGCTCGCAAAGCTCTGCGACGATTTGATCGGTGCCGGCGTGCACGGGCTGACGCCGCTGGGCTCGACCGGTGAGTTCGCCTATCTCAACGCCGCACAGCGCATGGCGGTGGTGCAGACCACGATCGAGGCTGCGAAGGGCCGCGTGCCTGTGGTGGCCGGCGTTGCGTCGACCTCGACGGCCGATGCGGTGGCGCAGGCGCAGGCCTACCAGAAGCTCGGCGCCAACGGCATCCTGGCGATCCTCGAGGCCTACTTTCCGCTCGCAGATGCCCAGGTCGAATCCTATTTCCGCAGCATCGCTGATGCCGTGGACATTCCCGTCGTGATCTACACCAATCCGCAATTCCAGCGCTCGGATCTGACCCTCGATGTCATCGCGCGCCTCGCCGAGCATCCGCGCATTGGTTACATCAAGGACGCCTCGACCAACACCGGGCGCTTGCTGTCGATCATGAACCGCTGCGGCGATCGCCTGCGCGTGTTCTCGGCCTCCGCCCACATCCCGGCTGCGGTGATGCTGATCGGCGGCCTCGGCTGGATGGCGGGCCCGGCCTGCATCATCCCGCGCCAGAGCGTGGCACTCTACGATCTCTGCCAGGCCGGCCGCTGGGACGAGGCCATGGCGCTCCAGCGCAGGCTGTGGCGCATCAACGAGGCCTTCGCCCGCTTCAATCTCGCGGCCTGCATCAAGGCCGGTCTCGCGATCCAGGGCTATGACGTCGGCGACCCCGTCCCGCCGCAGGCAGCTCTCACCGCGGAAGCGCGCAAGATCGTGGAAGCGGCGCTCAAAGAGCTGGCTTAACCTCGTCTCGCTATGCCGAAATCGCGGGATTTCCGCCTAAAACCGCAGCTGGTCTCGCCTGCCTCGATCCGCTAAAAGGCGGCCGCACTTTGAGGCTTAGAGGACCCAGCGGAATGAACATTCTTCCCGGCAATTTGCGTTTCGGAGCGGGCCAGCCCGTCAAGCGTTTGGAAGACCAGCGGCTGCTCACCGGGAAGGGTCAATTCATCGACGACAAGCCGGAGGACGGCGCGTTGTGGTTGCACGTGCTGCGCTCGCCGCATGCGCACGCGAAGATCCTCTCGATCGACACCAGCGCCGCGGTATCGATGCCCGGCGTCACCGCCATCTACACCGGCGCCGATCTGATCAAGGACGACGTCGGCACCATTCCGACCCTGAGCATCTTCAAGCGCCCCGACGGCAAGCCGATGACCGTGCCGCCGCGACGGCTGCTCGCCCATGAGGTCGTGCGCTACACCGGCGAGGCGGTGGCGGCGGTGGTGGCTTCGTCGCGTGCGGAAGCCCAGAGCGCGGCTGAAGCGATCGTGGTCGAATACGACGTGCAGCCCGCCGTGGTCGACCCCGTCGAGGCAGTCAAACCCGGCGCGCCGGTGGTGTGGCCTGAGGCGCCCGACAACATCGTCGGTGCGATGAGCTATGGCGATGCCGCCAAGGTGGATGAGGCCTTCGCCAAGGCCGCGCACACCGTCGAGCTCGATCTCGTCAGCCAGCGCCTGGTGCCGTCGGCGATGGAGCCGCGCTCGACCATTGCCGAGATCGACAAGAAGACCGGCCGTCTCCTCCTGCATGTTCAATCGCAGACCCCGGCCTCGACCCGCGACGTGCTGGCCGAAGCCGTGCTGAAGCGTCCCAAGGACAGCGTGCGCGTGCTGGTCGGCGACATCGGCGGCGGTTTCGGCCAGAAGACTAACCTCTATCCGGAAGACGGCATCGTCGCCTATGTCGCGACCAAGCTGAACAGGAAGATCCGCTGGCGCGGTGACCGTACCGACGAATTCGTCGGTGGCACCCATGGCCGCGATCTCACCTCGACGGCGTCCTTCGCGCTGGACGAGAAGGGCAAGGTGCTGGCCTATCGCGTCACCTCGATCGGCTGCACCGGCGCCTATTCCTCGGGCGCGGCCAACATCATTCCGCTGGTGCTCGGTCCGTTCGTGCAGACCGGTGTCTACGACCTGCCGCTGGTTCATTTCGAGGTCAAGTCGGTGATGACCCACACCGCACCGGTCGGTGCCTATCGCGGCGCGGGCCGCCCTGAGGCTGTCTTCATCGTCGAGCGACTGTTCGACGCCGCCGCGCGAAAAATCGGCATCGATCCGCGCGCGATCCGTAAAGCCAACTACATCAAGCCGGCGCAGCTGCCCTACACCAACGCCGCCGGCCAGGTTTACGACTCCGGCGCCTTCGCCCACATGCTCGACCGCGCCGTGAAGCTGGCCGACTGGGACGGCTTTGCCGCGCGCAAGAAGGCCGCGAAGAAGAAGGGCCTGCTCTATGGCCGCGGGCTCACCTCCTACATCGAATGGACCGGCGGTCGCGCCCACACTGAAAAGGTCAGCCTGCACGCGACCTCGCAGGGCCGCGTCGTGCTGCATTCCGGCACCATGGCGATGGGGCAGGGGCTGCAGACCACCTACACCCAGATGATCTCCGATACGCTCGGCATTCCCATGGACAAGATCGACGTCGTCCAGGGCGACACTGATCTGGCGATGGGCTTTGGCAGCGTCGGCTCGCGCTCGCTGTTCGTCGGCGGCACGGCGGTCGCCGTCTCCTCCAACGACCTGATCCAGAAGGCGCGTGAGAAGGCGGCGAATGTGCTCGAGACCTCGGTCGAGGACATCGAGTATCAGGGCGGCATGCTCACCGTGGTCGGCACCGACCGCCGCATCAGCCTGTTCGACATTGCCGAGAAGGAAACCGGCGCCAAGCTCAGCGTCGATTCCGAAGGCGAGGTCGACGGTCCGAGCTGGCCGAACGGCACGCATATTTGCGAGGTCGAGATCGATCCGGAGACCGGTGTTTCCAAGGTCGTGCGCTACACCACCGTCGACGACGTCGGCGTTGCCGTGAACCCGATGCTGGTGACGGGGCAGATCCATGGCGGCGTCGCGCAGGGCATCGGTCAGGCGCTGTACGAGGGCGTGTCATACGATGCCGACGGCCAGCTCCTGACCGCGAGCTACCAGGATTACTGCATCCCGCGCGCCGATGACGTCCCGCCGATCGTGGTGACGCTGGATGATTCCGCGCCCTGCCGCACCAACCCGCTCGGCGCCAAGGGCTGCGGCGAATCCGGCGCCATCGGCGGCCCGCCCTGCGTCACCAACGGCGTGATCGATGCGCTGGCCGAACTCGGCATCAGCCAGCTGAACACGCCCCTGACGCCGCAGAAAATCTGGAAGGCGATCAAGGACGCGAAGGCTGTCTAACTATAGTCTCTGCTGTCACGGCAACCACAACCGTCGTCCCGGGGCGCGCGCAGCGCGAGCCCGGGACCCATAACCACAGGGCGGAGTTTGACGCGAAGCCGGTCACTCCGAGTCCCCGTAACCACATCTCCCTGTGGTTATGGGTCCCGGATCTGCGCTTCGCTTGTCCGGGACGACGGCGGAGTGTGGAGCGCCAGTCTCGCTAGATCCCCAGCATCATCTTCGCAATGATATCGCGCTGGATCTCCGACGTGCCGCCGAAGATCGTGTAGGCGCGGCCGTTGAGATATTCGGGCACCACCGTCAGCATGTCCTCCGGCAGCGCCGGCTCGTGGTTGAGCTTGTAGAGCGGGCGCATCGGTTCGACGGCGAGCGCATCGTGGCCGATCACGTCGACGCCGAGCTTCGTCACGGCTTGCCGGATTTCGCTGTTGCGCAGCTTCAGAATCGACGACACCGCGCCGGGATTCTGGCCGGTCTGGAGCGCCGAGAGTACGCGCAGTTCGGTCATCTCCAGCGCGTCGATGTCGACCTCGACCTCGGAGATGCGGGACGCGATCTCAGGGCTGTCGATCGCGCGTCCCGTGAGATCGGACTCCGCCAGCTCGGTGATGGCGCGCAGCCCTTCCCGCAGCTTGGCGGATGCGATGCCCGAGCCGCGCTCGAACTCGAGCAGGTACTTGCCGTAGGTCCAGCCCTTGCCTTCGTCGCCGACGCGGTTGGCCACGGGCACGCGCACGTCGTCGAAGAATACCTGGTTGACCTCGTGGTCGCCGCCGATGGTGAGGATGGGGCGCGTCGTAATCCCCGGGGTCTTCATGTCGATCAGAATGAAACTGATGCCGTCCTGCTGCCGCGGGCCGTCGCTGGTGCGCACGAGTGCGAACATGCGGTTGGCGTGGTGTGCATGCGTGGTCCAGATCTTGGTGCCGTTGATGATGTAATCGTCGCCGTCGCGCACTGCGCGCGTCTTCAGCGAGGAGAGATCGGAGCCGGAGCCCGGCTCGGAATAGCCCTGGCACCAATAGTCCTCACCGGAGAGAATGCGCGGCAGGTAAAAATTCTTCTGCTCGGGCGAGCCGAAGCCGATGATGACGGGCCCGACCATCTTCACGCCCATCACGTTGACATTGGGCACGCCGGCGCGCGCGCATTCGCTCTCGAAGATCCAGCGCTGCGCCGGCGTCCAGTTCGGGCCGCCATGATCCACGGGCCAGCCCGGCGCGCCCCAGCCCTGCTTGTGCAGCGCGCGCTGCCAGGCCATGCCGATATCAGGATCGGAGAACACCGACGGCGTCAGCGCGGTGGCGCGTTTCATCTCCTCGGTGAGATTTTTGGCGATGAAACCGCGCACCTCGCTCTGGAAGGCGCGCTCCTCGGCATTGAACGACAGGTCCATGATGCGCTCCCGGTGTCAGGCAGGTTGAGTGGTGCGGCCGAGCTGGGCATGGCGGCCGTAATGATGCGCGCTGCCGCCGAACAGCGTGTCGAAGGCGACAAGCCGCTTGAAATAGGCGCCGACCTCGAGCTCCTCGGTGACACCCATGCCGCCGTGGAGCTGGATCGATTGCTCGCCGACGAAGCGGGCGCATTTGCCGATCTTCGCCTTCGCAGCCGAAGCGGCGCGGGCCCGCTCGACCGGCGCGCTATCGGCCTTCAGCGCGGCGCGCAGGGCCATGGAGCGGGCTTCGTCGACCTGGATGGCCATGTCGGCGAGGCGATGGCGGATCACCTGGTTGGCGGACAACGGCCGGCCGAATTGCTTCCTGATCTTGGTGTAGTCGAGCGTGGTATCGAGCAGCGTCTGCATGATGCCGACGGCTTCCGCGCCGAGCGCAGCCATGGTGCGGTCGACGGCCCACTCGATCGCCGGCAGCGCGTCCTTGCCGTCGCCGAGCAGGGCATCTGCTGGCAGCTGCACATCGGAGAGCTCGATGTTGCAAGCGCGCCCGCCGCCGAGGCGCGGATAGTCGGAGATCGAAAGCCCCGGCGCCGTCGCCGGCACCAGAAACAGGCCGATCCGCCCCGATGGTCCGTGATGATCGTGCAGATGCGCGGAGACGATGATCTCGTCGGCGGCATGGCCGTCGAGCACGGCGATCTTGCTGCCGGCAAGACGCCAGCCCTGCGCCGTCTTGGTCGCTGATGTCGCGACCTTTGCCAGGTCGAACCGCGCGGCGCGCTCGGAATGCGCAAACGCGAGCTTCAATGAGCCGTCTGCGATCTTGGGCAGGCTCGCCTGCTTCTGCGCCGTGCTGCCGCATCGCTCGATCAGTGCAGCGCCGAGCACGACCGTTGCGACATAGGGCTCGGACACCAGCCCACGGCCGAACGCCTCCATCAAGATGCCGATCTCGACCGGCCCGCCGCCGAGCCCGTCAAACTCTTCAGGGATCGGCAGCGCCAGCCAGCCGAGCTCGGCGAACTGCTTCCACACCGCGGGGCTGAAGCCGAGTGGATCGTTGGCCGTCTTGCGGCGGTGGTCGGCATCGTAGCTCTCGGCCACGAAGCGTTCCGCACTCTCGCGCAGCAGCCGTTGCTCGTCGGTGAGATTGAGATCCATGTCCTTACTCCGCGGCCGCCGGCTTGCGCACGGAGGGGTGCAGTCCGGACGGGTCGACCACCATGCCGAACTCCTGAAGATTGTGGGCGTGACAGAGTTGATGCAGCGCAAAGGCCTGGTCGATCGCGGCGGGCTGGCCCATCACGTCGACGGAGCGGTTCACGGCCTCCTTAGTCAGCTTCAGTGCAAAGGACGGTTTTGACGCGATCCGCCGCGCCAGCTCCATCACGCGCGATGAAAGCTCCGCGCGTGGTACGACCTGGTTCACCATGCCGAGCTGATGCGCCTCCTCGGCGCTCCAGCTGTCGGCCGTGAACAGAAATTCCTTGGCCTTGCGCGGGCCGAGCTCCCAAGGGTGTACGAACCATTCGACGCCGCAGACGCCCATGGTGACGACGGGGTCGCAGAACTGCGCGTCGTCGCTGGCGATGATGAGGTCGCAGGCCCAGGCCAGCATCAAACCACCGGCGATGCACTTGCCATGCACCTCGGCGATGGTCGGCTTCGCCAGGTTGCGCCAGCGCCGTGTGATCTGGAGATATATCTCCTGCTCGCGCGCGAAACGGCCATGGGCGTTGGTCTCGGCAAAGCCGCCCCAATTCCCGATCGGCGGAAAATCCGCGCCGGCGGCATTCTTAGCCCCGGGACGCAGATCGTGGCCGGAGGAGAAGTGCGGCCCGTTGCCGGCGAGGATGATCACCTTGACCGCGTCGTCCTGGACCGCCGCGTCGAAGGCGGCGTTGAGGTCGTAGGTCATTTGCAGGTTCTGCGCATTGCGCGCTTCGGGCCGGTTCATGACGACCCTGGCGATCGCCGGCTCCGGCCGCTCCACGAGGATGGTCTCGAACGAGGACATGGCGCGCTCCCCTGGATTTTTCGTCTTGTTTGCTTGGAGTTGACTATGTCGCCCGGTGATAGGCAAGAGGCTTGCGTCAGCCGGCTGCTTTCGGCGCCGTCCGTCGGGACATCTGGCGTCCTGCGCGCTCAATCTGGTAGTTTGCCCTCGATTCCACCGGGAGAAATTTCCATGCGCAAGATCCTGACCGTGCTGGCGGCACTGGCCTCGCTCAGCCTGACGAATTGCGGCTACAACGCGATCCAGAGCCAGGATGAGCAGATCAAGGCCAACTGGTCCGAGGTGGTGAACCAGTATCAACGCCGCGCCGATCTCGTGCCCAATCTGGTTAATTCGGTGAAGGGCTTTGCGCAGCAGGAAAAGGACGTGCTGCTCGGCGTCACCAATGCCCGCGCCAAGGTCGGCAGCATCCAGGCGACGCCGGAGGTGTTGAACGACCCTGCGGCGCTCCAGAAGTTTCAGGCCGCGCAGGGCGAGCTCTCCAGCGCATTGTCCCGGCTGCTCGTGGTCACGGAAAACTATCCGCAACTCAAGTCGGATGCCCTGTTCAAGGACCTGATGTCGCAGCTCGAGGGAACCGAGAACCGCATCACGGTCGCGCGCAACCGCTACATCAAGGCGGTGCAGGACTACAACGTCACCGTCCGATCGTTCCCGAACAACCTCACGGCGATGATGTTCGGCTACAAGGAGAAGCCGAATTTCTCGGTCGAGAACGAGAAGGAAATCTCGACCGCACCGAAGGTCGATTTCAACACCGCGCCCGCACCGTCGAAGTAAGCGCGTCCGGCTCCGATGCGCGCGCCACTCACCACTGTCATTCCCCGCGAAAGCGGGGAATCCAGTACGCCGCGGCTTCTCCGCAACCTTCTGGCGTCTCTGGAATACTGGATCGCCCGGTCAAGCCGGGCGATGACACTGCGGGTGTGGTGTGCAACGATCGTTGCAACGTTCTTCCTCGCCTTCGCGTTTGCAGCCGCGGCCGACGTCGCGGTGCCACAGCTCACCGGCCGCGTGGTCGACCGCACCGGTACGCTGTCGAGCAGCGATGTCGCCGCGCTGTCGCAGAAGCTCGCTGATTTCGAAAAGCGGAAGGGCAGCCAGATCGCCGTGCTGATCGTGCCGACGACGGACCCGGAGACGATCGAGCAGTTCTCCATCCGCGTCGCCGAGGCCTGGAAGATCGGCCGCAACAAGGTCGACGACGGCGCGATCCTCGTCGTCGCCAAGAACGATCGGCATCTGCGCATCGAGGTCGGTTACGGCCTCGAAGGCGCGCTCACCGACGTGACCTCGCGGCGGATCATCGACGAGGTCATCACGCCGAAATTCAGGGAAGGCGATTTCGCCGGCGGCATCTCGGCCGGCGCCGAGCGGATGATGCGCGTGGTCGACGGCGAGCCGTTGCCGGCGCCCTCACGCAGCGTGAATTTTGCCAATCTCGACGATATCGGGCCGCTTGTCCCCGTCGCGCTGTTCGGCTCGCTCGTTGTTGGCGGCTTCCTGCGCGCGCTATTGGGGCGGCTGCTGGGCTCGGTCGCGACCGGCAGCGTGATCGGCCTCCTGGCGCTGCTCATCATCGGATCCGGTGCGTTAGCGCTGCTCGCGGGGATCATCGGCTTCGTGCTGTCCTTCATCGCCGATCTCTTCCCGGCATCGACGGGGTCGTCGCGCGGCGGGGCGTGGTCGGGCGGCTCCTCGTCGGGAGGCTGGAGCAGCGGATCGTCGTCGAGCGACAGCGGCAGTTTTAGCGGGGGCGGCGGCAGCTTTGGTGGCGGCGGCGCCTCGGGGAGCTGGTAGTCATGGGCATTGGGCGCATCACCCGGCATCTCTTCCAGCACCATTGGCGTGCGAGGCAGGCGTTTCCGCAAGACGTGCTCGACCGCATCGAGCAGGCGATCAAGAGCAGCGAAACCACGCATTCCGGCCAGGTCCGCTTCGTCGTCGAAGGCGCGCTCGACGGCCGTCCGCTGTTCCGCAACCAGCATGCCCGCGAGCGAGCGCTCGACCTGTTCTCGCATCTGCGGATCTGGGACACGGCACACAACAACGGCGTGCTGATCTACCTGCTGCTCGCCGACCGCGATGTCGAGATCATCGCCGACCGCGGCATCGACGCGAAGGTCGGCGCCGCCGGCTGGGAGACGATCTGCCGCGCGATGGAAGCGGAGTTCGGAGCCGGCCAGTTCGAGCGTGGCGTGATCGACGGCATCGCGGCAGTGTCGCGGGAGCTGGCGAAACATTTCCCGCCGGCGGGCCCGCACCCGAACGAGCTGCCGGATGAGCCGGTGGTGATGTGACCCTTTGTCGTCCTGGCGAGAGCCAGGACCACAGGTGTGGCTCAATCATCCAGCTTGTTCAGATCCCGCACCGACTGCATGATCGGCTCGAAGTTCGAGCGCGCATCCAGCGCATCGAACAATTGCGCGGTGTCCTCCAGCAGGCCGTGCGACCGCGCAATGGCGATGCGCACGTCCTCCTGCGGCGTGTCCGACAGCCTCCCATGCCCTGACAGCAGGATCCTGGTGTTCAGCCCCTTGATGCGCTCCAGCGACTGGATGTAGTCGGCGATGCTGCCGGAGCCGAACACGCCGCCCATCACACCGCCGGGCATCAAGGTGTCGGCGGCGAACAACAGGCCCTTGTCCTGCTCGAACAGCGTGATGCAGGCCGAGGTATGGCCCGGCGTGTACATCACGTTGAGGCGGAAATTGCCGAGGTCGATCAGATTGCCTTCCTCGAGCCAGATGTCGATATTAATCGGCACGTTCGGCTCGTTGAACATCTTGCGCAGCATGGAAAAGTCGTCGCGCAGCATGATCTTGTTGGCGGCAAGCCGATGGGCGGCAACATAGGTGCGGCGCTCGTTGAAGTGCCAGGCCGCGCCGATATGGTCGAGATGCTCGTGGCTCAGCACCACCATGTCGATCTTCTCGGGCGGGCAGTCGACGAAGTTCAGGCATTCGACCATCGCCGGATAGTTCGAGGAGAGGCCTACATCGATCAAAATGGTGCGCGCCGAGCCGCGCACTAGATAGGCGTTGGCCGCGCGGTTGGAAAATCGGATCTGGTAGACGTCATCGGCCGCCTGGATCAGCGAGCAGGTGTCGTTCTTCATCAGGATCGGGAATGCGGTCGGCTTCCGCTCGCTCATGATTGCGCTGCCCGGTAGGTGACGGCGTTGGAGGCGCGCAGTCGTTTCGACAGCGCATCCATCACCATCAGCGCGAACGCCGGTTGCTGGCTGACGAGATAGACGAAGCGCGCGTGGTTGATCCGCATCACCTTCGTGTTCGGCGCCGACGCGATCGCGGTGGCCGAACGCGCCGAGCCGTCGATCACGGCCATCTCGCCGAAGAACTCGCCCTTGCCGAGCTTGATGATGCTGGTCTTGCGCGCGCCGTCGACCTTGGCGATCTCGACCTCGCCGTCGAGCACGACGAACAGCTCTCGGCCGGTCGAGCCCTCCTCGAAGATGACGTCATCGACAGCAAACGCGTTGATGCATTTCTCGATCGTCATGACACCCCCAAACGCCTTCTGGCTGACGGGACGGGCTCATGTTAGCCGCGGAACAATGACGGGCAAACAACCCCTTCGGCTAAGGCGCGCGGCCTACCGCAAGGCAGCATCGGCTGACAATTTGTTGCACGGCGCCACGCCGGTTCCACTTTCCCGACCCAATTCGGCCTCGGACGAGTTCCTAAAATTTCGGTAAGCGGGTCCGGAGGTAAGGAATTCGCAAGCAATGAAAGTTACCAAAAAGTCAACCCAGACTGGAGTATTTGAGCCGTGAGCGAAGCAATGCCCGAATTGGCCGGCCAGGAAGCCGCCGACGCCGCCGCAACCGCGCAGGCCGTCGAGGCTGCCGCCGGCATCGAGGCCCCCTCGATCGCCCCCGACCATGAGGCGCCGCCGAAAGCGGACGCTCCGCAGGTCGAGCCGCCGAAGATCGAGCCGCCGAAGGTCGAGCCGCCGCGGATCGAGGTGCCCAGGATCAGTGCCGCACCGCAGGCCGAGACCAAGCCCGAGCCGAAGCCCGGCAAGCTCATTGTCATGGCGCCCTCGGAGCGATCCTGGGATCGTGAAGAGTTTGCCCCGCATGTGAAGGCCGACGAGGTGCGTGACACCGGCAGCAAGCGCCGCTTCTCGGCCATGGCCGCCGTCGTGGCGATCGCAGCCTGCGTCGGCGCCGTCAGCGGCGCGCTCGCGACCGCCGGCATGATGCATTTTGCCAGCCCCGCGCCGGCGCAGATTGCCGATACCAGCGCGCTGGATGCGTCCGTCTCCCGGATCGATGCCGACATCGTCGCGCTCAAGGCCAATGTCGAGCACAATTCGAAGACCGGCGTCAGCCAGCTCAATCGGGCCAACGACCGTCTCGACAAGCTCGAGAAGGCGCAGGCCGAACCGATCGCCAAGCTCGCAAAACTGTCCGAGACCGTCGACAAGCTCCGCGCGACGCCGCCGGTAGCCCCGGCGCAGCAGGCCGCAGCCGCGGCGCCCGCGAAGGAGACCACCGGCTCGATCGCACCGGCCCCGACCCAGGTCGCGACGGCCGCTGCTGCCCCGGCTCCCGCGCCGGCCGCGCCCAAGACCGAGGTTGGCCGCCTGCCGACGGTTGACGGCTGGAGGCTCCGCGACGTCGCCAATGGCGGCGCGCTGATCGAGGGCCGGGATGGCCTGTACGAGGTCTATGCCGGCGATCCCATTCCGGGCATCGGCCGCGTCGATGCGATCCGGCGCCAGGACGGCCGCTGGGTGGTCGTCACCAGCAAGGGTCTGATCGTCTCGCGCTAAGCGACCGATATCTGAACTTTCAAAGAGGCGCTTCACCACGATGTGAAGCGCCTTTTTGCTTGAATAGGCGTGCTCACGCGGTGTTAGTGAAGGCATGAGCCGCGCCTTGCGAATTCTCGTTGCTGTCCAAATTCTTCTGGCTACCACGCTGTTGTTCGGCGCAGGCATGCCGTCGATAGCTGCGGAGATCGGACAGCTCGCACGCGGCACCGCGATCACCGATCCCGATCTGCTCCGCAAGCTCGACCAGAGCGATGCGCTGTCGATTTCCCGCCTGCTGCAGCCTGAGGGACGCGCGGATGTTCCGCTGACCAGCGATCTGCTGTTCGCCTCGCTGCCGCAGCTGAAGGCGATTCCGCCGGCGATCGATGCGGAGTTCGATCGCTACATCGCGCAGCACAAGCAGGCTTGGCCGAGCGAGACCATCGGAATCGGCGAAGGTTTCGACGTCCAGCTGTTCGATCGGGCCAATATGAAGTCCGCCAACACGCGCTTCGTGCTGGCCGGCATCGTCAACCGCATGGACCGCGCCTATGTCTCGGAGGAATCCTGCGGCGAGATCCGGCTGATCTATCGTCTGGCACGGTTCGAGACAAAACCGGATGGCAGCAACACCGCGACGCGCCTGCCGATGACGTTCAATCTCGTGATGAAGGCGCGCGACGCAGGCCAGACGGATCCGGGCGGCAAGCCCGTTACCTGCGCGGAGGTCGCGCGGCGCTGGCTGGACAATGGCGATTGGCAAGGGCTGATCGGCAGCCACACTGTCCCCTATGATGCAATGATCGATCGCATCGAGACCAACATCCAGGTCTCGATCGCGCCGAAATCGGCGCTGCACGATTTCCGCTCCGACTATCTGCTCAAGGTGTTCAAATACGACGCGGCCACCAGGACCTTCCAGGAATCGACGCTGGAAAACCAGATCGACCGCGATCGTATCCTTGCCGATGATGCGCTCCGGCGCGACTTCAAGGCCTGGCTCCTTGCGCCAATGAATCTTCGCGAGTTCGATCGCGGCACCGTGCTGATCCCGGAGAAATTTCTCGCCAAGGCTGCCGTGGCGCCGACACCGGCGGGTCTCGACGCCTCGACGATGCAGCCGGAATTCGGCTTGATGCAAGGGGAAGAGAAAGGCGAGGGCAAAGGAGGAGACAAGAGCGATCCCGTCTTCACCGACAATGACGTCGTCGACGCACTGAAGCAGGCCGCGGCACGCGGCATCACCATGGAGAACATCCGCTCGGTCGCGGGCTTCCAGCGCCGCCTCAACGATGTCACCTGCTCGGGCTGCCACCAGACCCGCGGCATCGGCGGCTTCCATTTCCCGGGCGTGGACTGGCTTTCGGATAACGCGTCGAATTCCACCATCGTGCCGGCCTCGCCGCATTTTGTCGGCGACCAGCCCCGCCGCCGCGACATCCTGACTGCCTTTGCCGCCGGCAAACGCCCTGATTTCTCACGCGGATTTGCCAGCCGGCCGCAGACCCGCGGGGCCCAGGAGCTCGCCGGCACGGAATATCAGGACGGCTGGGGCGCCCATTGTTCCTTGCAAAATGCGGGATCGGGAACGCCCGATAAGAGTTTTACGTCATGGACCTGTGCTAAAGGTCTCACCTGTCAGGCCGCGGCAGCCTCGAGCCGCATTGGCATGTGCTTCATCAAGACGCGTTAGGGCGTGATCCGGAAAAGTGTGTAGCGGTTTTCCGAGAAGATCACGCACAAGATAAAGCCCTCAACCGATTTGGATGACCCATGACGGATACCAGCGACGCCGACAAGGAGCGCAATCGCGAGATCGCGCGCAATGAGGAAGCCAAACAGGTCACCGGCAGCATCCGCGTCAGCACCTGGGCCGTCGCGGTGGTCGTCATCATCGGCGGGATTTTGTTCACGCTCGGCTGGCTGGCGCTGAAATAGCTCCAGCCCTCACTTCGCGTAGTTCGTCATCCGCTTGCCCGGAAGCAGCTCATACGCCGGTTTCCAGCCCGGCAGCGCAGCCATGCGGCCGAGCCAGGCATAGATGGCGGGATGGCTCGTCGCGAAATCGAAACCGTGCTCGTCGCTCGGATAGTGCAGATAGGCCATCATCGAGATATCGGCAACGGTCGGCCTGCTGCCGATCGCGAAGGCATTGTGCTGGAGATGTCCGTCCAGAATGCCGAGGAAGTCGTCGAGCCGCCGGCGGAAGTGCTTCAGCACCTGCGGATCGTTCTTCTCGGTGAAGGCCCGCATGAAGCGGTAGGTCGCCATGTAGCCGGTGAGCTTGTGGTTGTCCCAGAACAGCCAGCGCAGCAACTCGAACTTTTCCGCTTCCGTCTCGGCGCCGAAGCGGCCGTATTGTTCCGCAAGCTTGAGCAGGAGAGGCGCGGTCTGCGTCATCTTCACGCCGTCGACCTCAAGCACGGGAATCTCGCCCATCTCGTTGACGGCCTTGCGCCACTCCGCCGTGCGCGTGACGCCGCCGCCGAAATCAGTCCAGACCGGCTCGAAGTTTTCGCCGCAAAGCGTCAGCATCAGCGCCAGCTTGTAGCTGTTGCCGGATTCCGGGAAGTAGTGCAGGCGGTAGCTGGGCATGGGACCTCACGGGACGGCTAGTTGTAGAGACAAGTTATCACCTCAGCGTCGTCCCGGCGAAGGCCGGGACCCATACCGCGTGATCTATCGATCGTGGTCAGTGGGAGTACCGAACGACTAGTGTTCGCCAAACTGCTCCCTGGGGTTATGGGTCCCGGCCTGCGCCGGGACGACAGCGGAGTATGTGGCGCGCTTCGCCCCTTACCCCACAGCCCCCTTCGACCGCAGCTGCTTGATCGCGGCCTCGTCGTATCCCGCATGACGCAAAATTTCGTCACTGTGCTCGCCGACGCCGGGCGGCTTGCGCGGTTGCACCTTCTTGGTGCCGTCGATCCAGATCGGGCTACTGATGGTGAGCATGGTGTCGTTCTCGAACGGCACCAGCACCTCATTGTCGAGCATCTGCTTGTCGTTCGGGATGTCGTCGAGAATGCCGACGATGCCGAACACCAACCCGTTGCCGTCGAGGATTTTTCGCCATTCGGCGAGATCCCTGGTGGCAAAGGTCTCGTCAAAAATCTTGATCAGCTCGACCGAGCGGGCGTGGCGGTCGGGCTTGGTAGCGAAGCGCGGATCGGTGATCAGGTCCTCGCGGCCGAGGCACTTGGCCAGCGTCGGAAATTGCTTTTCCTCGCTCAGCAGCGACAGGATCAGCCAGCGGCCGTCTTTGCACTGATAGTGGTTGGCGACCGCGTTCAGCGCGCGCTCGCGCGGCCGTCGCTCGGCGAATTTGGCGCCGCTCAGCTTTGCCTGTGCCAGCACGCTCGCCGCCCAGATGCCGTTCGCCATCAGATTGGAGGCGACATGCGAACCCTTGCCGGTCTTCTCGCGTTGATAAAGCGCGGTGACGATGGCGCTGTACAGCGCCATCGCGCAGGGATGGTCGCCCATGCCGGCGACCGAACGGGCCGGTGTCGTGTCGATGTCGGCGCGGACGAGGTCCATCAGGCCGGAGCGCGCCCAATAGGCGTTGCTGTCGAAGCCGGGCTTGTTGGCTTCCTCGCCCTTCTCGCCATAGCCGGTGAAGGAGGCGTAGATCAGCCGGTCGTTCAGATGGGCGAGGTGGTCATAGGTGATGCCGAGCTTGGTCCGCACCGGCGGCGGCATGTTGGTGATGAAGACGTCGGCCTCCTCGACCAGTCTGTAGAGCACGGCCTGCGCCTCGGGCTTGGAAAGGTCGAGCGCGATGCTCTTCTTGTTGCGGGCCTCCAGAAGCCAGGCGTAATTGTGCTCACTGCTCGGATAGCCGGGAATGTTGGGCAGATTGCGGTAGGGGTCGCCGGCACCGGGCGGCTCGATCTTGATGACGTCGGCGCCGAAATCGGACAGCACGGTCGCAGCAGCGGGCGCCGCGATGAAGCTCGCGCAGTCCAGAACCTTGAGACCTGCAAAAATGCCCTTTTCCATCGCGGCGTTGCTCCCTCGCTCTTGTTGTTTCCCGCTGGCTGGAATTCTTTAATCCCCGTCAGCACAGTCATTTGACCGATGTTCTGGCCGGATGCAACGCCGTCCGGCCACCGCTTTCTCGGGGGCGTCATGCCAGACGGTTATGGCAATCCGCTCGCTCCGGTTGTACAGGTTCCTTCATTGCGCGAGCGTCTCGGGCAACTCGCCAGGCTTGGGTGATCCGATGATGTCGATTTCTTTCGTCCGTCTGGCGGCGCTGGTCGTGTTGATCGGCTGGTTCTGCGGGGGCGGTTCGGTCTGGGCGGGCGATCTCGAAGATTGTAGCGGCCCGCCGTCCGAGAAGGTCGAGCCGGCGTGCTCCGCCATCATTGGCGATCAATCGCGCGCCGCGGATGATCGGTTGCGCGCCTATGTGAACAGATCGCGCCTGTTCATGGGACGCTCGAACCTCGATGCGGCGCTGGCCGACGCGGATGCTGCGGTCCAGCTCAACCCGAAATCGGTGCCCGCCCTGCTGTCGCGCGGCTATGCCCGGCAGCGGAAAGGCAATGCCGACGGCGCGCTGGCCGATGCCAACCAGGCCATCGAGCTCGACCCCAAGAACCCGAATGCGTTTGCATTGCGGGGAGGATTGAAAATCGACCAGAAGCAGTGGACCGACGCGGCTGCGGATTTCAGCCAGGCCATCACTCTGCGGCAAGACTACGCGCCAGCCTATGTCGGGCGCGCGCGGGCCTCTATCGAGACGTCGCAACTTGACCAGGCCATGAGCGATCTCAACACCGCGATCTCGATGAATGCGAGCCTGCCCAGCGCCTTCTTCTGGCGCGGCCAGGTCTATCGCCGCAAGGGTGACATCGACCACGCCATCGAGGATTTTTCACGCGCGATCGCGCAGACGCCGCAGCCCGATCGGGGCTCCTATTTCGCGCGGGGACAGCTGTTCAGCTCCAAGGGCGATTACGCGCGTGCGATCGCAGACTTCGACAAGGTGCTGTCGGTGGCCCCGAACGATCCTGCGGCGCTTCAGCAGAAGCAGTCTGCGATCGCCATGCAGGCCGAGCTTGCGAAGGTGCATGGCGGGCAGCCCGCTGTCGTAGCGCCCAAGGAGGCCGCTGCCGCCCCGCCGCCCGTCGCGCCGCAACCGACCGCTCCAATGGCGATCATCCCGAAGGGAACCTTCCCGGCGCTGCCGCCGTCTTTGACCGAGGCAGCGCAATTGATCACGCAGAAAAAATATGCCGAGGCCCTGCCGCGTCTCAACACGGTGCTCGCGGCCGATCCGAACAACCAGGCCGCGCTCAAGTTCCGGGTCGCTGCGAACTTGTCGCTCTCTCATTTCGCGGAGGCGCGGACCGACATCGATGCGCTGCTCAGGATGAAGCCGAACGATGGACCGTTGCTGGTGTCCCATGCTGTCGCTTCGATCGGAATGAAGCAGTTCGACCAGGCGACAGCCGACGCCAATCAGGCGCTCAGCGTCAACCCGAACGATGCGGCTGCCTATATCTGCCGCGGCATGGCATACCGCCTGACCGGAAAGTTTCAGGACGCTCTTGCCGATTTCGACCGCTCGATCTCGCTCAACGACAAGGACTACATGGCCTACGCCGAGCGCGGTCAGGCCTATATGGGCCTCAACCAGATGGACAAGGCGGTCGTCGATTTCGACCATTCGCTGGTCCTCAACCCCGTCAACGACACCGCGCGGGCCGCGCGAGGCCTCGTACTGCTGCTGAAGGGGAATAGCGCGGAGGGCCTGGTCGACGTCAAGAACGCGCTCGACCGCAATCCCAACAACCAGGTTGCCGAGCTCGGCCAGGGCCTGGCAATGCTGCTCTCCGGGCAATTCGACCGTGCGATCGTGGCGCTCGACCAGATTGTCGGCAAGCAGCCGGCGCTGGATGCATTCGTGCGGACGCTGCGTGCGCGCGCCTATCTCGGCAAGAAGGATGCCGCCGGTGCCATGACCGACCTCAATCTGGTGCTGGGGACGCGCCCCGACGATGCAGACGCGCTCAGCCTGCGCGGCATCGCCTTCACGTCGATGAAGCAATACGACAAGGCTTTGGACGATCTCGGCAAGGCGATTGCGCAGAAACCGACGATCGAACGCTATTTCGCGCGCGCGGGCGTCTATGAGGCCAAGGGTGATGTGGACAAGGCGACCGGCGATTATCGCAGCGCCACCCAGATGAATCCGGCCAACGTGTTCGATATCGCGGCGCAGGCCCAGTCCAAGCTGAAGATCCAGCAACTCTCGAAGCGCATCCCTTGCGGCAGCTCCGGGCGCGGCAGCAAAGACGATACCTGCCTCTAGCCGGAAAACGCGACAGGGCGAGATGGTATGGCTTCGTCAGGCCGCGACGGACACGCGGTTGGTGAACAGGCCGATGTTGGAGTCTCCCCAGGCTTTCAACGCCCTCAGCACAGGCGTCATGCTTCTTCCCAATTCTGAAAGACTGTATTCCACCTTCGGCGGCACCTGCGGATAGACCGTTCGTACAATCAATCCGTCCATTTCGAGTTCGCGGAGTTGATTTGTAAGAGTCCTGTGCGTGACGGCAGGAATTCGCCGCTTGATTTCGTTGAAGCGAACCGTCCCTTCCAGAAGGTGGAAGAGGATGACGCATTTCCATTTTCCATCGATGAGGCTGATGGCGGCTTCGACCGTGCAGCCCGGGGCGCAATCGAAGCGCGAGTGCCGAGGTTTGGCCATGACGGTATCCCTTTCGATACTAGTGGCAATTCTTGTGCGTATCGCAAGTTCTGAGGCTACCGGCTAACTCTGGTCCGGACAAGTCGGTGACTGCCGCTTGCGAGCGGAAGCCGCAGTCCTCGAAATATCCAAGCCTTCATCAACAACAAAGATGCCCAAGGGAGAGAAACGCATGAGAAGCGTGAGGCGAGATCTGATCTGTGCATCGATAGCCGTTGTGTGTCTCGGTGGAGCGGCGGCCCAGGAGCGGAGCGGTAAGGCGGAGATCTTCGCCAGGCTGCCTCAGTCCGTCGGCAACATTGCGTTCACGCCGGACAATCAGCTGATCTTCAGTCACCATCCGTTCTATGAGCCCGATCTGAGAGTGGCCCGGCTCACGTCGCCGACGACTTTCGAGCCCTTTCCAAATGCCGAGTGGAACGCGTCAAGGAAGGGAACCGATCAATACCTCGACAACGTGCTCGGCTTGCGATCCGACGAAAGCGGAATCGTATGGATCATCGATATGGGGTTTCGAACCCGGATTACGCCAAAGCTCGTGGGCTGGAATACGCGAGCGAACAGGCTCGAGCGAATTTACTACATGCCGGAGCCCGTCACGGTGACCGGGTCTCAACCGCAAGACATCGTGATCGATCAGAAGCATCGCAAATTCTATATCGCCGATGAAAACATCGGGCCGGGAGGCGACGGCTCTCACGCGGCGATCATCGTGATCGACATGGACACCGGTGCCGCGCGGCGCGTGCTGGATGGCGATCGGTCAACCGTTCCCGAAAATATCCCGATCACGGTGGACGGCAACGAGCTGACCGTGCCGGGCAAGGACGGCAAGCAATCCGTCATCAAAGTCGGCTGCGACGGTATCACGATGGACGTCAATTCGGAGTGGGTCTATTTCGCTCCGCTGAGCGGCCGGTCGCTTTATCGGATCAGGGCCGCCGATCTCGGCAACGAGAAGCTCGGCTCCGAAGAATTGAGCAAGCGGGTCGAACGCTATTCCGACAAGCCGAATAATGGCGGGCTATCGATCGACTACGCGGGAAATATCTACCTGACCGCCGTTGAAACCAGGTCGATCGGCATCATCGGGGCGGACCGGAAATATCGAACCTATCTCAATGATGCCGACATGGTGTGGCCGGACGGCATTACGGCGTCTCCCGACGGATACATGTACGTGTCCGCGTCCCAGGTCTCCGCAGCCGCGATGTTTCACAACGGCAAGGCAGAGAACAAGACGCCCTATCTGATCTATCGGTTCAAGCCGGAGGCCGCGGGCTACATCTCCCGTTAGGGTGCGGGCGGGTCGCCGGCCAGCAGGGCGGCATTGCCGCCGGCTGCCGCGGTGTTGATGGTCACGGTCTGCTCGGTGGCAAAGCGCGCGAGATAATGCGGGCCGCCGGCCTTCGGGCCGGTGCCGGACAGGCCGTTGCCACCGAACGGCTGCACGCCGACAACGGCGCCGATCATGTTGCGGTTGACGTAGATGTTGCCGACCTGGACACGGTCGATGATGGCCTCGACCGTGTCGTCGATGCGGGAATGCACGCCGAGCGTCAGCCCGTAGCCGGTGCGCTCGATCGCTTGCAGCACGCGTTCGAGGGTCTCGGCGCGGTAGCGCACCACATGCAGGATCGGGCCGAACACCTCTTCGGTGAGCTGGCTGGCGTTCTTGAGTTCGAAGATATGCGGCGCTACGAAGCAGCCCTCAGGCGCGTGACCCGCAAAGTGCAGCCGCGCCTCTTTCTTCATCCGGGCGATGTGCGCGTCGAGCCGCTGCTTGGCCTCGGCGTCGATGACGGGGCCGACATGGGTCGCGACGTCAGCGGGGTCGCCGATCTTCAACTCGCGCGCCGCGCCCGCGATCATCTCGATGATGCGATCGGCGACGTCCTCCTGCACGAACAACAGCCGCAACGCCGAGCAGCGCTGGCCTGCGGAACGGAACGCGGAGGTGACGACGTCGTCGGCGACCTGTTCGGGCAGCGCGGTGGCATCAGCGATCATGGCGTTGATGCCGCCGGTCTCTGCGATCAGCGGCACGATCGGCCCATCCTTGGCCGCCAGCGTCCGGTTGATGTGGCGCGCAACCTCGGTCGAGCCGGTGAAAACGACGCCGGCAATATCCGGATGCGCGGTCAGCGCGGCGCCGATGCGGCCGTCGCCGGTGACGAGATGCAGCGCGCTTGCGGGGATACCAGCCTCATGCAGAAGGGCGATAGCCTCGCGCGCGATACGCGGCGTTTGCTCCGCGGGCTTTGCGACGACGCTGTTGCCGGCCATCAGTGCAGCCGTGACCTGGCCCAGGAAGATCGCCAGCGGAAAGTTCCACGGAGAGATCGCCACGAAGACGCCGCGGCCGCGCAGGGCGAGTGCATTGCTCTCGCCGGTCGGGCCCGGCATCGCGACCTCGCCGCCGAACAGTTTCCGGCCCTGCGCCGCGTAGTAGCGGCAGAAATCGGCGGCTTCGCGCAGCTCGGACAGCGCGTCGTCGAGCGTCTTGCCACCTTCGCGCTGAAGCAGCCCGATGAAATACGTGCCGCGGTTTTCCAACAGATGCGCGGCCTGCTCCAGCGCCGCCGCGCGTGTCGCCGGCGGCGTCCGGCTCCAGGCCGCAAAGCCCGCGCGGGCTGCGGCGATCGCTGCGCCTGCCTGCTCGGGCGTTGCGTCGGCGACCGGCTTGAGATCGATCGTCCCGGCCCTGACGTCGGCGAGCATCCGGTCGAGCGCCGCGCGCTCGCCGAACTCGATCCCGGCCGAGTTATGCCGCTCCGGCGCAAAGAGATCGCCCGGCAGCGGAATTTTGGCGTGATGGGCGTGATCGGGACGAACGATGAGATCGACCGGGCGCTTCAGCAGCGCCGGGACGGGGACACGGTAATCGGCCGCCTGCGCCACGAAGGAGGAATTGGCGCCGTTCTCGAGCAGCCGGCGCACCAGATAAGCGAGCAGATCGCGATGGCTGCCGACCGGTGCATAGGTGCGGTAGGAGATCTCAGGATGATCCTTGGCGAGCTGCTCGTAGAGCGCTTCGCCCATGCCGTGCAGGCGCTGGAATTCGAAGCTGCCGGCATCGCCGGCGAGCTCCAGCACGGTTGCGACGGTGAGCGCGTTATGGGTCGCGAACTGCGGGAAGATGCGCGGCCGCAACGCGAGCAGCTTCGCCGCGCAGGCAACGTAGTTCAGATCCGTCATCGCCTTGCGCGTGAACACGGGGTAGCCGTCGAGCCCGCGTTCCTGCGCGCGCTTGATCTCGGTGTCCCAATAGGCGCCCTTGACCAGGCGCACCATCAGCTTGCGGTCGTGCGCACGTGCAAGCTCGTGGACGTAGTCGATCACCGCGCTCGCGCGCTTCTGATAGGCCTGGATTGCGAGCCCAAAGCCATCCCAACCGGCCAGCGAGGGATCGGCGAGCGTTGCCGCGATGACGTCGAGCGACAGCTCAAGCCGGTCGGCTTCCTCGGCATCGACGGTGAAGTTGAGGTCATACGCCCTGGCCCGCCGGGCCAGATCCAGCAATTGCGGCACCAACTCGGCCATCACGCGCGCGCGGCTGATCGCCTCGAAGCGCGGATGCAGCGCCGAGAGCTTCACGGAGATGCCGGGCCGGTCGGGCAGGGGATGGTTGCCAGCCGCCTTGCCGATGGTTTCGATCGCGCTGGCATAGGCGTCAAAATAGCGCTTCGCGTCCGCTGCGGTTCGCGCGCCTTCGCCGAGCATATCGAAGGAGTAGCGTGGCCTCTCTCCCGAGCGCGGCTTGCCCCGCTCCAGCGCCTGCTCGATGGTCTCGCCGAGCACGAAATGATTGCCCATCAGCCGCATCGCCTGGCGCGTGGCGGTGCGCACGGCCGGCGCGCCCAGCCGCTTCACCAGGCGGCCGATGGTCCCGTCGGGCGTCTCGCCGGGCTGGATCACGCGCGCCGACAGTCCGAGCGCCCAGGCCGAGGCGTTGACCAGGAACGCCGTGGACTTGGTCTCGTGATGGATGAAGTCGCCTTCGCCGAGCTTGTCCTCGATGAACTGGTCGGCAGTGCGCGCGTCCGGTACGCGCAGCAGCGCTTCCGCCAGCACCATCAGCGCCAGCCCTTCCTTGGTCGAGAGTGCGAACTCCCGCAGCATGTCCTCGACGCCGCCGAGCCGGTCGTCACGCTTGCGGATCGCCTCGATCAGCCGGGTGGCGGTGCGGTCGATCCGCGCCTCCTGCGGCGAGCTCAGATGGGCAGACGGAAAGAGGCGCGCAGCGATGTCGGCATCGTCAGGCGCGTAGGGGGCGGTGAAGGGCGGTGGAATGTTCGGCATGGCGTGTCCTGTGGCTGAAATCCAGGATAAAGCCCGCATAACCGTAGTTCGATAGACAAATTAGCCGATTTGCCTTAGGAAATGAAGATCACTTGGATATCAACCGTATAAAATATGGAACTCGATCGAATCGACCGGAAAATCCTCTCGATTTTGCAGGAGGATGGGCGCATAGCCAATGTCGAGCTGGCCGAGCGCATCGGGCTGTCGCCGACCTCGATCGGCGAGCGGCTGAAGCGCCTGCAGCGCGAGGGCTTTGTCGAGGGCTATGGGGCGCGGCTCAATCCGCACCGGCTTGGGCTCGGCTTGCTGGTGTTCGTCGAGGTGCTGCTCGACAAGACCACGCCGGACAATTTCGAGCGCTTTGCGCGCGCGGTGAAACTCGCGCCCGAAGTGCTCGAGTGTCACATGGTTGCCGGAGGCTTCGACTATCTAGTGAAGGCGCGGCTGGCCGACATGACCGCGTACCGGCGCTTCCTCGGCGAGACCCTGCTGTCGATGCCGGGTGTGCGCGAGACGCGCACCTATGCGGTGATGGAAGAGATCAAGCGCGACGCACCGTTGCCGGTTGGCTGACGAAATGCGGTCGCGATTGTCACTGCTGCAGCGTTGAAATGGCGATCTCTACGGGCAAATAGTTTCCGCGCGCAGTCGCAACGCCTGTCGTCGAATGCACTGATCGTCTTCTAAAATTTTTTTGGCCCAACTCCCGGACAGATCCGGGAGGCAGCGAAGGCTGGCGGGCTTATACTTTGAGGTTCTCTGCGGATGTCTTGCCCCGGTTTGCGATCTCTTCATACTCAACCGTCTGGCCCTCATTGAGGGAGGACAGACCGGCTTTCTGCACTGCCGAGATATGCACGAACACATCCTTGCCGCCCGACGCAGGCTGGATAAATCCATAACCCTTGGTCGGGTTGAACCACTTGACCGTACCTTTAGCCATCACGACTTCTCCGCGGGTCTTCCTCCGAGATCACGAACCGCCAGTCCCCGCCAACCGGCCGGTTCGGTCCTAACAGGATACGCGGAATGTGGCGGCCTTGGTAGATCAAACCATATCGACATTTCGCGGAAATTCGCTCAACTTCGCGGCGTTTTTGCCGGTTTTGCCCGTTTCGCGGTCAATTCTCGCGGACGCGGCACACCCTCCGTCAATAAGTCGCGGCCAGATAGTCCACGATCTTGCCGACGTCGGCATCGTCGATTGGTGCGCCGTAGACCTTGATCATCTTGGTCACCTCGGCCTGCCAGAACGCTTTCTTGTCCTTCATCGGCGGCTGCGTGGCGATGTAGTCGGACGAGTGGCAGGCGGCGCAATTGCCCTGCACGACCTCGAGATTCGGGCCCGGCTTGAAGGCTGCGACCTCATCCGGCGTCTTGTAATTGACCGGCGCTGCAAGTGCCGAACCCACCGCGGTCGTGACCGCAAGCGCGATGGTGAGGAGAACGGTGCGCTGCATGATCATTCTCCTCAGGCCACGCTGACGCGGACGGTTTCGACGACGTTGCGCAAGTATCCCGCCGGGTTCCAGCGCGGCGTCTCCGGCTGCGTCTCGCCGGCATTGCTGGTGGCGCGCACCCTGAGTTCGACCTGGCCCGCGGCAAGCTTCACCGGCAGTTTCCATTCGCGGAATGAGTAGTTGCCGAGATCCTTGCCGAGCTTGGCGGAGGCCCAGGTCTTGCCGCCATCGGTGGAGACCTGGACGTCCTTGATGCCCTTGCCGCCGTCGAAGGCGATGCCGCGCAGCGTCGTGCGCCCCGCCTTCAGCTTGGCGCCATCGGTCACGCTGGTGATGAAGGAGCGGATGGTGAAGCGGTTGATCGGGATCGTCGCCTTCGGCGCGGTGCCGGGCTCGATCGAATTGTTCGGCGTGTCCGGGATGCGATAGGCCGACTTCATCCAGAAGCCGTCATAGATCGTGTCGACGACGGTGATCTCGTTGAGGTGCTTGACCCAGTATGTGCCGTAATAGCCGGGCACGACCAGGCGCAGCGGGAAGCCGTTGAGGAACGGCAGCTCGTCGCCGTTCATGCCGTAGGCCAGCATCACCTCGCCGTCGGTGGCGTGCGCGAGGTCGAGCGCCTTGGCGAAGTCGGGCGTCTTGTCGCTCACCGGGCCGTCCATGCCTGCGAATACGACCTGCTTCGCACCCGCCTGCACGCCCGCCATCTCCAGCACCGCCTTCAGCGGCACGCCGCGCCAGCGCGCATTGCCCATAGCGCCATTGCCGAGCTGGCCGCCGGCGACGCGCGGCTCGACGAGGCCGCGGCTGTTGCCGGAGCACTGGTTGACGGCGACGATCTCGGTCGCCTTCATCTTGCGGATGTCCTTCAGCGACAGCTTCAGCGGCTTGTCGACCTTGCCCTTGACCTCGAGCGTGAACGTGTCGGGATCGAGATCGTAGGGGAGGCCGGCGAGGTGATAGCGCACGAAGAACGCGTTGTTCGGCGTGATCGGGCCGTCGTTGAACACCGCGAACGGCGTCTCGAGCTGCGGCGGCCGGCTCGTGAGCCCGATCATCGGCCGCTTCTGCGGATATTTCACCAGCGGCCGCTGGCCATTGGCGAAGGGCAGCGTCACGGTGTCGAGTGCGAGCGCTTTGGTGGAATTCAGTGTGGCCGCCATGGCGGCAAGGCCCGCTCCTTTGAGCAGGTCGCGTCGATCGAACATGCAGTCTCCTCCCGGAGCTTTTCGTTGGCTCGCGGTCATCACCGCGAGGCCCGCGCCCATCTGTCGCAACGACTCATGCGAAGTCAATTCGTGCTTTCGCAGCAAGCCCATGCCGTTGCGCTGCAGCAACGCGGTGTTACGCCGCGACGCGTTCACCGCCGGCGATGAGGGCGGACAATGTCCTGGTGTCGGTGACGACGCGCACGACCATCGGTTCGTCGCGGCCGCGGATCGCGACCTCCTGCTGCGGCAGCGCATCCTCGTGCAGGCCGGCGGTGCGGCGGACCTCTTCGGAGACGATCGCCTCGCAGGCGAGCGTCTTGGTCATGTCCTGAAGCCTGGCCGCGACGTTGACGGCGTCGCCGAGTGCGGTGAAGACGATGTGGTCGCGATAGCCGATGTCGCCGATGATGACCTCGCCGCCATGCACGCCGATGCCGAAGCGGATCGGCTGGCGCAGATCGTGGCTCAAGAGCTCGTTGAGCTCGTCGACATGGGTCGCGATGCCGGCCACCGCCTTTAATGCTTGCCGGCAGGCGGTGTGCGGATCGGTGGTGAGGCCGAACAGCGCCAGCATGCCGTCGCCGACGAACTGGTTCGGCTGGCCGCCATTCTCGATCACGGCCTGCGACACCGCGCCGAGGAAGCGGTTGACGATAAAGACCGTATCGAACGGCAGCCGCTTCTCGGCGAGCTGTGTCGAGCCGCGCATGTCCACGAACAGGCTGACGAGATAGCGCTCCTGGCCGATTCTGGCGGGCGCGGATGCATGCGCGTTGGCGGACAGCGTGTGCGGCATGAACAGCTGGAAGAAGGAGAGATCGGTGTCAGGCCGCAGCTGGCAGGCAAGCCGGATCGAGGGATCGGCGGTGCCGACGCGCGCCAGCACGAAGGCCTCGCGCTGCGACGGCTCGGGCAGGGCGCCATGGTCGCCGATGATGCGGATGCGGCAGGTCGAGCAGCGCGCACGGCCGCCGCAGACGCTGGCATGCGGCACGTTGTGGCGCAGGCTCGCTTCCAGCACGGAGAGGCCCTTGGGGACCCGCACCGTCTTGCCGTTGCCGTAGGACAGCGCGATCATGCCGCCGCGCCGCTCGCGCCAGCCGCGTACGCCACGCCCGAGCAGCACCAGCCCGAGCAGGCCGAAATAACCCATCGTCAGTCCGCCGGTGATGCGGTCGAGCGTGGCGGCCTGCGCGAACGTGCCGACCTCGCGCTGGGTGTAATTCTGCTTGCGCCAGTCGGCATCCTCGCTGTCGGCGGCGACACTCCGGCCACCCTGGTAGATGCCGAGCAGCGCCAGCGTCGGGATCAGCACGGCGGCCGCCAGCAGATACGGCGCCGCGCGGATGAAGAAGGGCTTGAGCCGGAGCCAGAAGAAGATGCCGATGCAGCCGTGCACCCAGGCGACGATCAGCAGGAGCGTCATCGTCCAGAGCCGGGCCGGCGCCACGACGAAGAACAGATACAGCTCCTGCGGATAGAGCTTCTCGTGCCCGTACAGCGTCTGGCCCAGTCGCACGCCGATCACATGCGCCATCACCAGCGCCGGGATGCTCAAACCGAGCACGAGCTGCAGCGGCTCGATCGTCCGCCAGCGGAACTGGCGGCGTTGGTACAGCGCGTAGACACCCAGCCCCATATGGGTCAGGGCCGCGCCATAGAACACGATCGCGACCGGCAGGAACTGCCAGAACGCCATGTGGTAGGCGACCCCGATCTGCATGGCCTCGACCGAGATGTTGCCGAGCGCATGGTTGAGGAAATGGCTGACCACGTAAGCGAACAGGATGACGCCGCACACCAGCCGCACCTGCCGCGCGCTGGTCGAGCGGACGAGTTCGGGCAATCGTGAAAGGGCGGTGGCGGCCATGATTCGCTTGTACCAGTTCACTGATGAGAACAGCCAGTAGAGAGTTAAATTCCGCGGGTGAATGGCCCCTCCGATCACATGCGCGGCAAGGTTACCTAACGGTAAGTCTCGCGGGCCTCCGCTGTCGTCCCGGACAAGCGCGCCTCAGCGCGCGCCGATCCGGGACCCATAACCACAGGGAGAAGTTTGACGAAGACACGTGGTGATCAGCTCGTGCCACACACCTCCCTGGGGTTATGGGTCCCGGGCTCGCGACTACGTCGCGCCCCGGGACGACGCGGAAACGCGCCGCAACACCGGCCACATTGACTCCCCCTCCCAAGTCGGGGAAAAGCGCGGCCGTGACGATCGCTCCCGACATTACCGTGAAGCCCGACGGCGCGTCGCGCCGGCCGCTTGTCGTGGCCGCGCTGGTGATCGCCGCGATGACGGTGCTGCGCATCGTCTATGCTTCCGCGATCGAACTGCGCACCGACGAGGCCTATTACTGGACCTGGTCGAAGGAGGCGGCGCTGAGCTTCCTCGATCATCCGCCCGGCATCGCCTGGCTCATCAGGTTCGGCACCGCGATCTTCGGCGACACCGCGCTCGGAGTCCGCTTCGGCGGCATCGTCGCGATGCTGGTGACGCAGCTTCTGCTCGCCGACATCGTGCGCCGCCTCACCCATGATGTGCGTGCGGTCGTGGCGGCGGTGCTGATGCCCGAGGCCGCGCTCTATTACGGCCTGCTGATGGCCAAGGTCGCCCCGGACGTCGCCTTGGTCCCGTTTGCGGTGGCGATGATGTGGTCGCTGGTGCGGCTCGCGCAGAGCGGGGATGGACGCTGGTGGCTCGCGGCCGGCCTGTTCGCCGGCCTGTCGCTGCTGTCGAAATTCACCGCCATCATGTTCGCGCCTGCGGTCGCCGCCTTTCTGCTGGTGCCGGATTGGCGCTGGCGTTGGCTGCGCAGCCCCTATCCTTATCTTGCGGTGCTGATCGCGATCGCCGTGTTCTCCCCGGTGCTGATCTGGAACGCGCAGCACGACTGGGCCTCGTTCCGTTTCCAGGGCGTGCGCGCCACCGCCAATTACGGCATCTCGCTGCGCACCGTCGGCGATTTTATCGGCCTGCAATTCGGCCTCGTCGGTTTCGTCCTGCTGCCTGTGGTGCTGTTGGGCCTCGTGATGACGGCGTGGCGCGGCTATCGCAGGCGCGAGCCGGTTGCGATCCTGCTGTCGACCGCGGTGCTGGTGCCGTTCGCCTATTTCTTCTTCAAGTCACTGACGCTCAGGGTTGGCGACACCTGGCCGATGTTCATGTGGCCGGTCGGCTTCGCCGCCGCCGCGGTGAACCTCGCGATGATGCCGAAAGACGGCTGTTCGACGTGGTTGATTCGGTCGAGCATCTTCTGGATGAAGGCGGCGCTGGTGTCGGGGATCGCCTTCGTCGTGATCGTGTTCCTGTATTACGTCGCGGCGCCCTGGAATTTGCTCGGCAAGATGGATCCGATCGGCGCCGAGGCCGGCTACGAGCAGGTCGCTGCGCGCGCACAGGCCGCACTGGATGAGACCGGCGCGACCTGGATCGCGACCACGGATTACCGCACCTACGCCATGATGCGCTGGCTGTTCCGCGGCCGCGTGCCCGTGGTCGAAATCAACGAGCGCGGCCGCTTCCAGGATTTTCGTGATCCCGGCATGGACCGGATCAAGGGGCAGGCGGGGATCTATGTCGGTCGCCAGCCCGACGATCATTCGCCGCTCTGGGAGCAGATCCCCGCGACGCACACGCCATTGGGGCAGGTCGAGCGCCGCTGGCGCGGTGTCCTGATCGATACCTACACGATCGACAAGCTCACCGGATGGACCCCGGAACTCTCTCCGCCAAAGGACTCGCCGCTGTTCCAGTGGCGCGTGCTGGCGGGGGAGTTCGGCGCGAGAGTCGCGCACTTGCTTACCCTCCCCTGGAGGGGGAGGGTCGATCGCGCGTAGCGCGAGCGGGGTGGGGTGATCTCTCCACTCGGGCACTGTCGGATGTGGAGAGACCGTCACCCCACCCCGTCTCGCATCGCTCGCGCGCTGCGAGCCGACCCTCCCCCTCCAGGGGAGGGTCAGGAAGATCGAGCTACTCCTCGTCCTCTTTTTTCCGCAGCAGATCCGTCGCCAGATCCGACAGCTTCGGCGGCGGCAGGGCTGCGAACGGCAGTGGCCGCGTGACGTCGATCGCGGCCAGCCCGAGCCGCGCGGTCAAGAGCCCGTTGAGCATGCCTTCACCGAGCCGCTGCGACAGCTTGGCCGCGATCCCGTGCCCGAGCATCTGCTGCACCAGGCTGTCGCTCGCGGCGAGACCGCCGGTGATGGCGAGATGGGCGATGACGTGGCGGAGCAGGCGGATCATGCCGAGCGTGCCGGGCCGGCCGCCATAGAGCCGGGCGAGCTGGCGGATCAGGCGCAGCGAAGCCACGAACACGAACAGCACGTCGAACAGCGCGCGCGGCGAAACGGCGGTGACGATCGATACCCGCTGCGCCGCCGACGACACCAGCCGCCGTGCTTCCGCATCCAGCGGCGACATCAACTCCCGCTCGGCGAGCCGGATCATGTCGGCGCCGTCGATGATCTCGCCGGCATGACTTTCGAGTGCGGCACGGGCGCGCGCAAGCTGCGGGTTCTGATGCGCGATCGCGATCAGATCCTGCACGATGGCGCGGCTCTCCTTGCGATCGTCGCTGGCGAGCACCTCGGCGGCACGCCGGTGCAGTTTTTCGATCGTGGCCAATCGTGCGAGGCCAAACGCCTCGCGCCCGATCACCACCGCGAGCGCAAGCGTGGTGACGAAGGCGAACGCAAGCCCGACGAAGCCAAGGCTCTCGCTGCGCGCAAACAGATCCTCGATCAAACGCACGACGCCGAGCCCGGTGCCGAGCAGCGTCAACCCGGCGACGCCGGACCAGAACAGCGCGCCCCAGGGAAAGCCGCGCCGTGCGGTGCGCACCGTTTCGATCGGCACCGGCAATGTCGCCGGATCGGGCTCCGGCGTGATCTGGATCGTGGCGCGACCGAGCCGGCTGGTCTCGTCGGCCTCGGTCACGACGACGCCGGGATCGTCGAGCCGGAACGTCGCCGGCCGCCGCGGCTGGGATCGGTCGTTCATGCGAGCTTGTCTCCGATCAGGAATTGCAAGGCACGGTCGAGGCGGATGTGGGGCAGCGCGGGCTCGTCCGTGCCCTCGCGTTCGAGCTTTGGCGGGCGGAAGCGCAGGAAGCGGAAATCGCTTGTCTCGGCAGCTTGCGTCGACAATCCGCGGAAGGCATCGGTGCCGTTGAAGAGCGGTTCGGGGTCCAGCGGCAGGTCGCCCGGAAAAGTCGCGACCTCCGTGTTGCCGTCGAAGAACTCACCGCCGGCGCTTTCGCCTGCGGCCGGCGTTCCCAGGATCGAGGGCAATTTGTCGCGGCCACGGGTGACCTGGGCTTCCCGGGTGGCGCGGACGGCGGCGAGCGCCACCACATCGATTTGCGCGCCGGTATTTTCCGCACGTGCGAGCGCCCGGGTCACCGCGCGGCGCAGCACGGCCTCGAGCCGGTCGTGGCTGGAATGATGCAGATGATCTGCCTTCGTCGCCGCGAACAGGATGCGGTCGATGCGCGGCCTGAACAAGCTGGAGAGGAGCGTGCTGCGGCCGATGTTGAAGCAGTCGAGAATGCCGGCAAGCGCCGCTTCGAGATCGTGCAGCGCCTCGGGTCCGGAGTTGAATGCGGACAGCGCGTCGGCCAGCACGATCTGGCGATCGAGCCGCGCAAAATGATCCCGGAAGAACGGCCGCACCACGAGGTCCTTGTAGGCCTCGTAGCGACGCACCATCATCGCCCACAGCGATCCCTCCGGAGCCTGACCACCGACGGGCACGTCGAGCGGCGCAAAAGTCAGCGCGGGCGTGTCGGCGAGACTGCCGGGCATCAGGAAGCGGCCGGGCGGCAACAGGCTCATGGCAAACCGCTCGTCGCGGCAGGCGCGCAAATATTGGGTGAAGAGCTTTGCGGCGGTCAGCGTGGCCTGCTCGTCCTCGCGCGCTTCGGGCTTGAGCGTTGCCAGATGGGCGTGCCAGTCCGCGGCAAGATGTGCACGCGGCGCCTCGCGCGAGAGCGCCAGGCTTTCCGTCGACCATTGCTCGAAGCTCTTCTGCAACAGCGGCAGGTCGAGCAGCCATTCGCCGGGATAGTCGACGATGTCGAGCGTCAATGTGCGGTCGGCGCCGTTCGGGCGCTGATAGTCGATGACGAGACGCAGCTCGCTGATGTCGACGGTCGAGTTCGGCCAGCGCCGCTCCTCGATCAGCGCGCGCAGATGACTTTCATAGGAGAAGCGCGGCACGGCGTCGTCCGGCTGCGGTGCCAGATGCGCCCGCGCGATACGGCCGGAGGCATAGGCTTCGAACACCGGAAACCGGCCGCCACGCGTCAGCCCGTGGATCAGCGCGGTGATGAATACGGTCTTACCGGCCCGCGACAGGCCGGTGACGCCAAGCCGCACCGTCGGGTTGAAGAAGTGCTCGCCATAGTCGATCAGCGCGCGGGCCGACAGGCGCGCTTCTTCGATCATATCCTGGAAACTGAATGCCATATGAACGTGATTGATCTCGGGCGGGCGGAACAGTGATGCCGTTCACAAAAGTGGCAATTGCGTGAGGAAAATCAAGCTTCATACTTCCACCGCCTTTGTCGGCAAATCAACCGATTGAACGACGCGCCGGTCCCGAAAGACCCATAGAACAGTGGCCTTGTATTTGCTTTGCGGATTGCCATGACCGTCTTCAGATTGAAACAGCTCGCCTCCCATTCGGTCCATGCCGCGGCCGACGCCGTCGGCTGGCACTACGACCGCGCCGAACTGATCGCCGACGGTGTCATCCACGCCATCGGCGTGCTCTCCGGCATTATCGCTGCGACCGTTCTCGTCGTGCTCGCGGCGGTCTATGCCGATGCCACCGACATCGTCGGGGTCTCGATCTATGTTGCTGGCCTGCTGTCGATGCTGGTGCTGTCGGCGAGCTATAACCTCTGGCCGGTCTCGCCGGTCAAATGGCTGCTGCGGCGGTTCGACCATTCCGCGATCTATCTCCTGATCGCCGCGACCTACACGCCGTTCATCCTGGAGGTGAAGGACAGCGTGTTCGCGCTGGCGCTGCTTGTCTGCGTCTGGTGCGTCGCGATCGTCGGCATCGTGCTGAAGCTTCGCTATCCCGGCCGGTTCGACCGTGTCGCCGTCGGCATCTATCTTGCGATGGGCTGGAGCGGCGTGATGCTCTATGGCCCCGTCGTCAAGGCGCTGCCCGCGCTGGCGCTGGGCTTCGTGTTGGCAGGTGGTATTCTCTACAGCCTCGGCGTGATCTTCCACGCCTGGCGGCGGCTGCGCTTCCAGAACGCGATCTGGCACGGCTTTGTCTTGGCCGGCGCGGCATGCCATTATACCGCGGTGCTCGACCTCGTGTTGAGCTAGCGAAGTTCCGCGCAGCGGCATAAGCAGCGCGGTATCAAGACAAGAGGAGACGTCGCATGCAGGTGACCGGCAAGGTCGTGGTTGTCACGGGCGGCGCAAACGGCATCGGCAAGGCGCTGTGCGAGGCCTTTCACAAGGCGGGCGCGGCCAAGGTCGTGGTCGCGGATATGGATGCCGCCAACGCGCGTGCCGTCGCCGCGACGGTCGATGGCGCAGCCTTCAAATGCGACGTCGCGCAGGAAAAGGAGATCTCTCACGTCATCGAGGAGACCGAGCGGCAGTTCGGCCCGATCGCGCTGTTCTGCTCCAATGCCGGCATCGGCGGCGGCTTCGATCCGATGTCGGTCAATGCCGGCGGCGCCTCCGACGAGCCCTGGCAGCGCTCCTGGGCGATCCACGTGATGGCGCATGTCTATGCGGCGCGGCACCTCATTCCCCGTATGAAGACACGCGGTGGCGGTTATTTCCTCAATACCATCTCGGCCGCGGGCCTGCTGTCGCAGGTCGGCAGTCCGGCCTATTCCACGACGAAGCACGCCGCGGTCGGCTTTGCCGAAAACCTCGCGATCTCGCACAAGGCCCACAATATCAAGGTCTCGATCCTCTGCCCGCAGGGCGTCGACACCAACATGCTGCGCTCGATCCCGAAGGGCCCGCAATCCGGCGACGGCGACCTCACGCCCGAGCAGGTCGCCAAGGACGTGCTCGCCGGCCTCGATCAGGAGACCTTCCTGATCCTGCCGCACCCCCAGGTGCTCGGCTACATGCGCAAGAAAACCGAGAACTACGACCGCTGGATCGGCGGCATGGCCAAGATCCAGGCGAAGATGCGGGAAGAGTTCGGGAAGTAGCCGACAGGTCTGCTTGCTTGAGCCATGCCTGCGCCAAAACGATCAGTGTCGTCCCGGCGAACGTCGGGACCCATAACCCCAGGGAGGAGTTTGGCGAGGACTGGCAATGATCTTTCCTGCGGTACTGACACCTTCGCTTACCGAGAAATCACGCGGTATGGGTCCCGGCGTTCGCCGGGACGACAGCGGTAGTTAGGCCGTCGTCTCCGCCTCATCCTCCCCCCGACTCTCCCGCAGCGCCCGCGCATAGAGCATCATCCCCTCGCGGACCGTGCGCTGCTCGGCCTCCGTCAGCGCAGCCAGCGCGCCGCGCACCTGCTGCCGGCCGAACGCATGCAGCGCCTCCAGCGTGCGCCGGCCCTTCGCGGTCAGCGACAGCAGCTTGCTGCGCGCATCAAGCTCGTCCGGCGTCTCCCTGAGCTCACCGCAGTCGATCAGCTTGCGCACCATGCGGCTGACGCTGGATTTCTCCAGCCGCAGGAAATCGCCGAGCTCGCCCGAGGTCAGCGGACCGCGGATGCCGATCTCCAAAATTGTGTGCACCGCTGACGGCGGATAGTCCGATGCCGCCACCGTCGCATCCATGAAGCCGAGCTCACGCACCATCAGGCGCGAGGCGGCGCGGATGTCGTCGATCAGCGCGAGTTCAGCCATCTTGACTCCCGGCATATAGTTGTATCATACAACTATATGCGCGCAACGGCGCGCGCAAGCGTCTTGGAGTGGGCCATGAGCGGAACTTTGCCAGCCGGCGGGCGCATGAGGGGCAAGGTGTGCCTCGTCACGGGTGGCGGCAGCGGCATCGGTCGCGCCACCGCGCTGCGGATGGCGGCCGAGGGCGCCGAAGCGGTTGTCGTCGCGGGCCGGCGCGAGGCCGAGATCGAGGCCGCCGCAGCAGCGTGCCGCGATTTCGGTGCGCAGGCCATCCCGATCCAGACCGATATCACGCGAGAGGACGACGTCGAGCGTCTGGTGCGCACGGCGGTTGAACGCTGCGGCCGGCTCGATGTCGCCTTCAACAATGCCGGTTTCCAGGAACGCCGTGCGCCGCTGGAGCAGCAGGGCATGGAGATCTACGACAGCGTGTTCGACACTAATGTCCGCGCGCTGTTCTTGTGCCTGCGCCATCAACTGCCGGCGATGCTGGCGAACGGCGGCGGCAGCATCGTGGTCAACGCCTCGGTCAGTGGCGTGCGCAATCCCAATCCCGGCTTCTCGCTCTACTCGGCCTCGAAGGCCGCCGCGATCTCGCTGACGCGGTCGGCAGCGATGGAAAATGCCCCGCGCGGCATCCGCATCAACGCCATCGCCCCCGGCCGTGTCATCACCGACATGATGCTCAGCGCCGGCGTCGGCGACGTCGCAAGCGTTGGCGCCGGCCTGCCGCTGCGGCGGATGGGCACGCCGGAGGAGGTGGCGGAAGCCGTGGTGTGGCTGTCGTCCGACGCATCATCGTATGTCGTCGGGCATGTGCTTGCGGCGGACGGGGGATTCTTGGCGGCGTGATGTTGGGCGCGAACCAAAATCTTGGTGTCGTCCTGGCGAAAGCCAGGACCCATTACCCCAGGGAGTAGTTGTAGCGCGAGATCGGCATGACCAGCCGTCGTCAAATTGTCGGCGGTGGTAATGGGTCCTGGCTTTCGCCAGGACGACGATGTGGAGGGAGCGCGTCTTAATGCTTCTGCCCGTACAGCACCGGCACCGTCGAATCCACGACGACCTCCACAAGGCTGGTGCCCTCGTGCGCCATCCCGCGCTTGAGTGCCTCGCCGAGCTCTGCCGCCTTCGTCACCCGCACCGCGTGGCAGCCCATGCCTTCGGCGAGCCGCACGAAATCGATGCCCGGCAGCTCCAGGCCCGGCACGTTCCGCACCTGCATCACCTGGCTGAACGAGCGCATCGCGCCGTAGCCGGAATTGTTGATGACGACGATGGTCAGCGGCAGCTTGCGTTGGGCTGCGGTCCACAGCGCCTGGATCGAGTACATCGCCGAGCCGTCGCCGATCAGGCAGACCGTGCGGTTGTTCGGTTTGCCGAGCGCCATGCCGACGGCGGCAGGCAGCGAATAGCCGAGGCCACCGCTCGCCATGGTGTAAAAACTGTCCTGGCCGCGCATCGGCAGAAACTTCTGCATCGCCGGCCGGTGCGAGGGCACTTCCTCGACCAATGATGCGCCATCCGGCATCGCCTGCGACAGCGAATGCAGCAGGAACTCGACCGGCAGCGGATCTGCGGCCTGCGGCGCCGGCGGCAGCGTGCGGCCTTTTGGCGTGGCGCGTTTGCTGTCTGGCAAAAGGTCGAGCAGCAGGCTCAGCGCCGGCTTCATGGTGGCGATGATGCTGGTGCCGACCGGTGTGACCGCGGCGGCATCCGGATCATCGGTGATCTGGAAGATGGTCGCACCGCCGTCGAAAATCGCGGCATGGCCCTCGACATGGAAGGTGAAGACGGGCGCGCCGATCACGACGACGAGATCGTGCTCGCGCAGCGCGTCGGAGAGCTGCGCCGGCGAGGCATGCAAAAAGCCCGCGAATTGCGGATGCCGCTCGGGGAACGAGCAGCGCGCCGAGAACGGGCTGACCCAGACGGCAGCCTTCGCCTTCTCGGCGACGCGCACCATCAGATCGACCGCGCCGGCGCGGTCGACGCCGGGGCCGACGACGAGGGCAGGGTGCTTTGCGGAGCCGAGCGCGGCAACCAGCGCCTTGATTGCTTCGGGCTCAGGCCCGAGCTCGCGGCTGACCTTGCGTGCCTCGACCGGCGCGGTCGCATGCGTCCAGTCGTCGATCGGGATCGAGACGAAGGTCGGCCCGCATGGCGCCTGCATCGCGGTGTAATAGGCCCGCGCGATCGCGGCGGGCACGTCCTCGGGCCGCGCCGGCTCGACGCTGTACTTCACATAGGGCCGGGGAAACTCGGATGCGCGCTCCGCATAGAGGAACGCCTGCAAGGGCAGGATCGAGCGGGCCTGCTGGCCGGCGGTGATCACCAGCGGGGTCTGGTTGCGGTGCGCGGTATAGATATTGCCGAGCGCGTTGCCGACGCCGGCCGCCGAATGCAGGTTGACGAAGCCGGCATTGCGCGTCGCCTGCGCATAGCCGTCGGCCATGCCGACCGCGGAGGCTTCCTGCAGCGCGAGCACGTAGTCGATGTCGTCGGGCCAGTCGCTCAGGAACGGCAGCTCGGTCGAGCCCGGATTGCCGAAGACGCGCTTGATGCCGAAGGAGCGCAGCAGATCGAGCGTCGCCTGCTTGACGGTGACGGACTTGCTGCCGGTCTTGCCGTTTTTTGTCATTGGTTTCCGTCCCCTGTTCATCCCTCATCCTGAGGAGCGCGTCTTCGCGCGTCTCGAAGGATGAAGGCCCGGCTGTGGCCTCGCCCTTCGAGACGCCGCTATGCGGCTCCTCAGGGTGAGGGTCTAGATCGTCACGTCGCCGCCCGCAATGACAGCGGCGCCGTCACCACACCGCCGTTCCCTTCATGGTCGGCTGCCCCTCCGCGTTCGCAGTCCACAGCTCCAGACCCGCCTCGGTCTCGTTGGCATTGATCGAGAACTCCGTGCCCTCGAACAGCGGCTGCAGCCCGCGATAGGTGAACTTCTTCGGCGCCGTTCCGCCGTGCAGCTTCGCCGCCATCTCGATGATGAGCGCCGCTTGCAACGGGCCGTGGAAGATCAGGCCGGGATAGCCCTCGACCTTCGTGACGTAGTCGCGGTCGTAATGGATGCGGTGGCCGTTGAACGTCAGCGCCGAATAGCGAAACAGCAGCACGGGATCGGAGACATGGGTTTCGCGGTGCTGCGCCGTCGGCGGCGGAGGCGGGGCCTTGCCGCCGGCGGGCGCGCTGCTCGTCATCTCGCGATAGACGATGTCCTGCCGCTCGCGGATGGCGACGCCGCGTGCCGAGGAGATGCTGTGTTCCACCGAGACGAAGCACAGCGTGCCGGTCGAGCCTGATTTCACCTGCACATCGGCAATGCGCGAGGTCCGGGTTGCTTCGTCGCCGACACGCAGCGGCTGCAAAAACTCGATCTCGCCGCCGGCCCACATCCGGCGCGGCAGCGGCACCGGCGGCAGGAAGCCGCCGCGGGTCGGGTGGCCGTCGGGCCCGAGCATCGACATCGAAAACACCGGCTGCGCCAGGCACCAATGCACCGTGAACGGCGCGGCGTCGCCCGCTTTGGGCTCGCCGACTTCCTGGAACAGCGTCGCGCGCAGGCCTTTCACCAATTGCGCGGTGACGATGTCGGTCGCCGCTTCGCTGCGGCCGATCCATTGCCGCAGATGGTCGATGTCGAGCTTTCCGGTCATGACGCCTCGCTCTGTTACTTCTTCGATGGATTTTCGCCGATCGCCGGCACAGCGCCGTACGCGCGGGTCTCGCCGACGATGATCGGCGCCGGCGCGGGATAGCTGACGCGGCCGTTCGGCGTATCCACCTCGATCCGGCGCAGATGCGGATGGTCGGTGAGGTCGGTCATAGTGTTGACCTCGGCGAAGGCAATGTCGGCGTCCGACAGCCGCGTCAGCAACTGGTCGCGCGTCAGGCTGCCAAAACTGTCCGCGACCGTCTTGTCGGTGAAGTCGCGGTTGCGCACGCGCTCGACGCCATTGGCGACGCGCGGATCCTTTGGCAGATCGGGCTGGTCCAGCACCTCGGCGCAGAGCGTCTTCCACTCGCGCTCGCTCTGGATCGAGATCAGAATGTCCTTGCCGTCCCTGGAGGTGAACACGCCATAGGGCGCGATCGAGGGATGGCGCAGGCCCATGCGCTTCGGCGGATTACCGGCCTCCGCGTTGAGCAGCGGCACGGTGCACCAGTCCGCCATCACGTCGAACATCGAGATGCGGATGTCGCAGCCCTTGCCGTTGCGCCCGCGCGCGATCAGCGCCTCGAGGATCGCAGCATGGGCAGTGGCGCCGGTCGCGACGTCGACGATCGACATGCCGACGCGTGAGGCGCCGTCGGGATTGCCGGTGATCGAAGCAAGGCCGCTTTCGGCCTGGATCAAGAGATCATAGGCCTTGCGGTGCGCGTAGGGGCCCTCGTCGCCATAACCGGTGATGGTGCAGGAGATCAGCTTCGGATAGTCCTTCAAGAGCCGCTCGCGCGAGAAGCCGAGCTTGTCCATCGAGCCCGGCTTGAGGTTCTGCACCAGCACGTCGGCGCTCGCGATCAGCTTCTCGAGCTCGGCCCGGCCTTCCTTGGTGGCGAGATCGACCACCGCCGATTGCTTGCCGCGGTTGAGCCACACAAAATAGCTGCTCTGGCCCTTGGCCGCCGCGTCATAGCCGCGGGCGAAATCGCCCTCCGGCCGCTCGATCTTGATCACTTCCGCGCCGGCGTCCGCCAGACGCGACGAGCAGAACGGCGCCGCCACGGCCTGCTCGACCGCAATCACCCTGATCCCGTCCAACGCTCCCATGATGCGACCTCAGTACGAGCGGGGCATGCCGAGCACGTGCTCGGCGACAAAGGACAGCACCAGGTTGGTCGAGATCGGCGCGACCTGATACAGCCGCGTCTCGCGGAATTTGCGCTCGACGTCGTATTCCTCGGCAAAGCCGAAGCCGCCATGGGTCTGGATGCAGGCGTTCGCCGCCTCCCAGGACGCATCGGCCGCCAGCATCTTGGCCATGTTGGCCTCCGCGCCGCAGTCGAGCCCGGCCTCGTATTTGCGTGTCGCCTCCTTCACCATCAGCTCGGCCGCGCGCATCGAGGCGTAAGCCTTGGCGATCGGGAATTGAATGCCCTGGTTCTGGCCGATCGGCCGGCCGAAAACGCTGCGCTCTTTGGCATAGTTGGTGGCCTTGGCGATGAACCACTTCGCGTCGCCGACGCATTCGGCCGCGATCAGGATGCGCTCGGCATTCATGCCGGAGAGGATGTAGCGAAAACCCTTGCCTTCCTCGCCGATCAGATTCTCCGCCGGCACCTTCATGTCGGTAAAGAACACTTCGGTGGTGGCGTGGTTCATCATGGTGCGGATCGGGCGGATCTCGAGGCCATTGTTCTTGGCCTCACGCATATCGACGATGAACACCGAGAGGCCATCGGTGCGCTTCTTGGCCTGCTCCTTCGGCGTGGTGCGCGCCAGCAGCACCATCAGGTCGGAGTGCTCGGCGCGGCTGGTCCAGATCTTCTGGCCGTTGACGATGTAGCTGTCGTTGCCTTCCTTGCGCGCAAAGGTCTTGAGCGAGGAGGTGTCGGTGCCGCTGGTTGGCTCGGTGACGCCGAAGGCCTGCAGCCGCAACTCGCCACTCGCGATCTTCGGCAGGTACTTTGCCTTCTGCTCGTCATTGCCGTGACGGAGCACGGTGCCCATCGTGTACATCTGGGCATGGCAGCCGCCGCCATTGCAGCCTGCGCGCTGGATCTCCTCGAGGATCGCGGCCGCGGCGGACAGCTTCAGGCCCGCGCCGCCATATTCCTCGGGGATCAGCACCGAGAGGTAACCGGCCTGCGTCAGCGCGTCGACGAAGGCCTTGGGGTAGGCCATCTCGCGATCGAGCTTGCGCCAGTATTCGCCGGGAAACTGCGCGCAGAGCTTTGCGACGGCTTCGCGGATGTCGGCGTGATCCTCGGTGTGGTGTTCTTCACTCATGGCGTTTCCCGTTCGTAGCGGCAGTTAAGATAACGCCGGCCGATCCTCTGGCGTTGTGAAAACATCGCCAGCCCCCTATGCTCATTTGCTATAGCGTATGGAGTAGCCTTCCAGGATTGGCAAGCATGGATTTCCGGCAGCTCAGGACCTTCAGTTGCGTGGCGGAGCTCGGCAGCCTGAGCAAGGCGTCCGACACGTTGCGCGTGGCGCAGCCGGCGCTCTCGCGGCAGATCAAGTTGCTCGAGCACGAGCTGCGCACGGAACTGTTCACCCGCAACGGCCGCGGCATGGTGCTGACCGAGGCCGGACGGCTGCTGCTGGCGCGCACCTCCGGCATCGTGCGGCAGATCGACCAGATCCGCGACGACATCCAGTCGGCCAAGGGGCCGCCATCGGGCCAGGTCGTGCTCGGCCTGGTTCCGACCGTGAGCTGCGTGCTGTCGGCGCGTTTTGCGCGGCGCTGCGTCGAAAAATATCCCGGCATCTCGCTGCGCATCGTCGAAAGCTACAGCGGCCATATCGTCGAATGGCTGCATCGCGGCGAGATGGATCTCGCCATCCTGTACGGCCGCTCGGCCGATCTGCATCTCAATGTGCAGAGCCTGGGGCGTGACAACATCGTCGCGGTCGGTCCGCGCGGCTGCGGCCTCGCGCGCAAGAAGACCATCGATATCGGCTGGCTGCTGCGACAGCGGCTGGTGCTGCCCAGTCATTCGCACGGCCTCCGTGCGCTGATCGAGCACGCGGCCGCCCAGCGCAAGATCAAGCTCAACGTCCAGCTGGAAGCGGATTCGTTCCGCGTGCTGACGAGCCTCGTCGAGGAGGGCCTCGGGTTTGCGCTGCTGCCGCCATCGTCGGTCCACGCCGAGGTCGCGGACGGCCGGCTGGAAATCGCTGCCGTCTCCAAGCCGATGTCACGCGAGCTCATTTTCGCCTCTCCGATCGACCGCCCGGCCTCGACGGCCTCGCTGGCCGTCACCGCGCTGTTGCGCGACGAGGTTGCCGCCTGCCGCAAGGACGGCGTGTGGGACATCAAGCTGAGTTAGATGTGCCGGTGTCGTAGACCAGTCGGGCGCCATCTTGCCTTCGCATCTGGCGCGAGCTGTCATGCCGAGATTTTATAGCTGGGGTGTTTGCTCCTCATCCTGAGGAGCGCGCTTTTGCGCGCGTCTCGAAGGATGAAGGCCCGGCCGATGGCCTCGCCCTTCGAGACGCCTGCTGCGCAGGCTCCTCAGGGTGAGGGGAGGGAGTTGAGCGCGCCGCCCGAACGCTGTCTCAGCCCGGTATCCGCACCGGCAGCGATTCATATCCCTTGATGAAGCTCGAATAGATCCGCTTCGGCTCGCCGACCACCTCGATGCGGTCGAACCGCTTCAGCATCTCCTCCCAGACGATCCGCAGTTGCAGCTCGGCGAGCCGCATGCCGACGCAGCGGTGGATGCCGAAGCCGAACGAGAGGTGGGTGCGCGGCCGGGCGCGATCGATGATGAACTCCTCGGGACGCTCGATCATCTCCTCGTCGCGGTTGCCGGAGACGTACCACATCACGACGCGGTCGCCCTTCTTGATGTGCTTGCCGTTGATCTCGGTGTCGGCAAGCGCGGTGCGGCGCATATGCGCCAGCGGCGTCTGCCAGCGGATCACCTCGGGCACCATGGTGTCGATCAGATCAGGGTTTTCGCGCAGCTTGTCGTACTGCTCGGGATTCTCGTTCAGGGCCAGCACCGAACCGGTCATGGTGTTGCGCGTGGTGTCGTTGCCCCCGACGATGAGCAGGATGATGTTGCCCATCAGATTGTCGGGATCCATGAAGCGCGTGGCGTCGCTATGGGCCATCAGCGACAGGAGATCGTTGCGCGGCGCCGAGTTGACGCGCTCGTTCCACAGCTTCGACATGTAGGCGTAGCACTCGTCCATCTCGCGGCGGCGCTCTTCGGCGGACTCGACGATGCCGCTCTTGGGCAGCGCGGTCGCGACGTCCGACCAGCGCGTCAGCTTGCGCCGCTCCTCCCAGGGGAAGTCGAACAGGGTCGCCAGCATCTGGGTGGTCAGCTCGATCGAGACGCGCTCGACGAAATTGAAGGTCTCGTTGCGCGGCAGATTGTCGAGCACGGTCTGCGAGCGCTGGCGGATCAGCTTTGCCAGTTCGTCCAGATGCGTCGGCGTGAACATCGGCGACACCGTCTTGCGCTGCGACGAGTGCTTGGGCTGGTCCATTGCGATGAAGCTCGGCCAGTCATAGCCGGGCGGCACGTCGCGGATCCCGATGCCGCCGAGCGTCGAGTCCGAGGAGAACAGGCCGTGATTGGTGTCGACATGCATGATGTCGTTGTATTTCACCACCGACCAGTACGGCTCGATCGGCGCGTTGGTGCAGTAATGCACCGGCTCTTCCTTGCGCAACCGCTCGAACCACGGCCACAGGGTGTCGTCCTGGAACAGCCGCGGCGCGCCCGGATGAAAATTCTTCAGGGGCGTCGCATAGGCTTCCTCGCGCGCACGCCGCATGCGTTCGGCCTTGTCGGCCTTGACCGGGGTCTGAATGTTCATGGGCAGTCGCTCCCTGTGTTCGTTCACCCCGCGGCGCAGCGCAGAGGGGCGAGGGCATCGTCGCAAGTGCCAATGTTATACACTATAATTCAGAGGTCACGCCGCAATCTTGACCGGCAGCGTTTCCAAACCCTTCACAAAGCTCGAATACACCCGCTTCGGCTCGCCCATCACGTCGATATGGTCGAATCGCTTCAGGATCTCCTCCCAGATAATCTTGAGCTGGAGTTCGGCAAGTCGCAAACCGACGCAACGGTGGATGCCGAAGCCGAACGAGAGATGCGTGCGCGGGCGGGCGCGGTCGATGATGAAGTCGTAGGGCTTCTCGATCGCCTCTTCGTCGCGGTTGCCCGAGACGTACCACATCACGACCTTGTCACCTTTCCTGATCTGCTTGCCGCGGAACTCGAAATCGACGAGCGCGGTGCGGCGCATATGCGCGAGCGGCGTCTGCCAGCGGATCACCTCCGGCACGAAGCTGTCGAGCAGCGCGGGGTTTTCGCGCAGCTTGCGGTATTGCTCGGGGTGCTGGCTCAGCGCGAGAAGCGAGCCCGACATGGTGTTGCGGGTGGTGTCGTTGCCGCCGACGATCAAAAGGATGAGATTGCCGAGGAAGTTCCGCGCATCCATGTCGCGCGTCGCGGCGCCATGCGCCATCATCGAGAGAAGGTCGCTCTTCGGCGGCTGCTCGATGCGCTCCTTCCACAGCCGCGCGAAATACTGCGCGCATTCCGTCAGCTCGACCTGCCGCTGGTCCTCGGTCGCGACCAGGCCGTCGGGGCCGGGGATGGTGGTGGCGATATCGGACCAGCGCGTCAGCTTGCGGCGGTCCTCCCAGGGGAAGTCGAACAGCACCGCGAGCATCTGCGTGGTGAGCTCGATCGAGACCTGGTCGACCCAGTCGAACACCTCGCCGCGCGGCAGGTTGTCCAGGCACTCGGCCGAGCGCTTGCGGATGTTGAGCGCGAGATTGTCCAGATGCGTCGGCGTGAACATCGGCGCCACGGTCTTGCGCTGCGCGGCATGCCGCGGCGGGTCCATCGAGATGAAACTCTCGCGGCGCAGGTCGGGATCGATGTCGCGGATGGTGATGCCGCCGAGCGCGGACGCGGAGGAGAACACCGAATGGTTGGTCTCGATCTCCATGATGTCGTTGTAGCGCGTCACCGACCAGTACGGGCCGAACATCGAATCCTTGCAATAGTGCACGGGATCTTCACGGCGCAGCCGGTCGAAATAGGGCCAGAACGTATCGGTCCTGAACAATTCGGGATCGCCGGGATCGTATTGCTCCAGCGGAAGTGACGACGCGCGCTCGCGCAATGCGTCGAGATTCGCCGCGCTCTCCATGGTCCCGTGCATGACCGCTCTCCCTGGCATGAACCGCGCGATTTTCTTGAATTCTGCGCTGCGGTATTTGGATAGCAATTACAGCCCGTTGTCTGCGCCGGAGCAAGGGAGAGTTTTGCCACATCCAACCTTCGCGAGAGCGTCGGGCGGCCGTCATGGTCTTGCTTGAACGTGACCTCCCGCACGTCTCCGCCCACGCAATCGTGCAAGAAATCGCTCGAAACCGAGGTAAATCGAACCCGCCCATCTTGGGGATCGACCAATCTCTGATCTATAGTTTGAGCGGATCAGATCCGCATCCCGAGGTTGATGCCTGTGAATGACATGCAATGGGCCCCGATCGGCCGCCCCGAACCGGTCCCGCCGCCGCTGCCGCCCTCCCGGGTCGACTTCACCGGCAATCGCACCGAGTTCCGCAAGATGGTCACCAAGGGTGCCATGCTGGAGCTCGTCACCTTCGGCTTCTACCGGTTCTGGCTCGTCACCGACATCCGCCGCCATTTGTGGTCGAACACCGCGATCGACGGCGACGCCGCCGAATATACCGGCCGCGGCAAGGAGCTCTTGATCGGCTTCCTGTTCGCGCTCGCGATCCTGGTGCCGATCTATCTCGCCTATTTTCTCATCGGTATCGAGTTCGAGCGCTGGCAGGGCTTTGCCTCGACCCCGCTGTTCATCTCGTTCTACGCCTTCGGCCAGTTCGCGATCTTTCGCGCACGACGTTATCGTTTGACCCGCACGGTCTGGCGTGGCGTGCGCTTCTGGATGGACGGCTCCGGCTGGGCGTATTCGTTTCGCGCGATGCTGTGGGGCCTGCTGGTGTTCCTGACGCTCGGCCTGGCGCTGCCGTGGCGCGAGGCGTCGCTGGAGCGCTACAAGATGCGGCACACGCATTTCGGCGATCTGCAGGGCGACTTCGAAGGAAACGGCTGGGAGTTCTTCAAGCGCGGCTGGTGGCTGTGGCTGCTCACGCCGATCGCGGTCATCATCTTCCCGCTCGCGCCGTTCCTTTATGCCGAGTTCAAGGCGCGCGAATGGCGCTGGTGGCTCAACGGCATCCGCATCGGCGGCGTCAGCCTGTCATCGGATCTGCCGCACAATGCGTTCTACGGCCTTTACTGGAAGATGGTCGGCTGGTGGATGCTGCTCTCGACCCTGTTCGGCCTCTACATCGGCGGTGCCACCTTGCTCGTCGTCAAGGTGAGCGGCCTGCCGGCCGAGCAGGTGTTCGGGCCCGACCACGCTGCCAAGAGCATCCCGATGATGGTGATGATGGTGATCGGCTATTTCGCGCTTGCGCTGGCCATCAACATCGTCATGCGCGTCTATCTCCAGCGCGATCTCTGGGCCAAGGTGCTGGAGACCGTCACCGTGCACGATATTGGAGCCGCAGCCGATGTCCGCGCCAGCGGCGAGCTGGCCAGCGCGCTCGGTGAAGGCTTTGCCGATGGTCTCGATGTCGCGGGATTCTAGATCGTGAGTGATGTGACCGCCGAGCCCGGCGCCGAGACGAAGCCCGGACAGCAAGCGATCTTCTTCGACGGACGTTCGAGCCGCCGGCGTCAGGTCATGCTGACCCTGGCTGATGCGCTCGAGATCGTCGAGCCGGGCGACGGAGAGACGGGCCGGACCGCCACGCGCTGGGCTTTTGACGAAATCCGCCGCGCGGACAGTCCGGCCGGCATCTTGCGCCTGACCGCGACGTCCGCGCCGCCGCTGGCGCGGCTCGAGATCCGCGATGCGGCTTTTGGCGCCGATCTCGTCGCACGCTGTCCGCGGCTCGACGAGCACCAGACCACGGGCCGCGGTGTCGCAAAAATCGTCGGCTGGTCGCTTGCAGCCACCATCTCCATCGTCTGCGTCGTGCTGTTCGGCGTGCCGCTCGCCGCGGATCGCCTGGCGCCGCTGGTGCCGAAGCCGATCGAGCGGCGGATCGGCGATGCGTCCGAGGTCCAGGTGAAGACCATCTTCGGGCGCGAGTCCTGCAGCGATCCGGCTGGCCAGGCGGCCTTCGCCAAGCTCGTCAACCGACTGCGCGATGCGGCCGGGCTTGACGACGACACCATGACGGCGGGCGTGCTGCCGAGCTCGGTGCCGAATGCGTTCGCGCTGCCGGGCGGCAAGGTCTTCGTGCTCAACGCCCTGCTCGACAAGGCCGAAAGTCCCGACGAGATCGCCGGCATCCTTGCCCACGAGCTCGGCCATCTCAAGCATCACGACAACATGCGCGGCCTGATCTACAACGGCGGCACCTCGTTCCTGATCGGCCTGCTGTTCGGCGACGTCACCGGCTCGTCCGCGGTGATCTTCGCCTCGCGCAGCCTGGTCGAAGCCTCCTATTCGCGCGAGGCCGAGACCAATGCCGACACCTTCGCGATCGACATCATGCACAAGCTCGGCCGCTCGCCGAAGCCCGCGGCCGAGTTGATGTTCCGCATCACCGGCAAGGAAGGCGGATCAGGCTTCACGATCCTGGCAAGCCATCCGCTGACCGAAGACCGCCTCGCGCGCATGACCAGGGAAGACCGCCCCGCCAGCGGCCCACCGCTGCTGACCGACAAGGAATGGCAGGCGCTGAAAGGCATCTGCGGCAGCGGGAAGATCTGAAGCGGGCTGCGACGAGAGGCAAGGAGCGCCTCGACGGAGGTGCGTTCCCTCCCCCCTTGCGGGGGAGGGCTAGGGAGGGGGGTAGCCCAGGAAAAGGTTTCGGTTATTGCCGACGCACCGAGGCAGGTGCGCGATGGATAGAATCCCCGTGTGAACCCCTCTCCCTGCCCCTCCCCCGCAAGGGGGGAGGGAACGGAGAGAGTTATGCTCTTGGCCTAACTCGATCCAACTTCATCCTGCTCCACGCTACCGCGTCCCGTAGGCGCGGTCGCCGGCGTCGCCGAGGCCCGGCAGGATGAAGCCGTTCTCGTCGAGGCCTTCATCCACCGCGGCGGTCCAGATATGCACGTCGGGATGCAGGCCGCGCAGGCGTTCGAGTCCCTCCGGGGCTGCGATCAGGCAGGCGAGGCGAATGTCCTTGGCGCCGCGCTCTTTCAGCCGGTCGACCGCGGCGACGGCCGTGTTGGCGGTCGCGACGACAGGCGTCACCACGATCGCCAGGCGCTCGCTGAGATCCGACGGCGACTTGAAGAAGTACTCGACCGCGGCAAAGCTCTCGGGCTCGCGGTAGAGCCCGATATGGGCGACGCGCGCGGTCGGCACCAGGTCCATCATGCCGTCGACGAAGGTCGTGCCGGCGCGCAGCATCGGCACGAACACCAGCTTCTTACCGGCGATCTTGGCCGAGTGCATCGTCGCCAGCGGCGTCTCGATCATGGTATCGGTGAGCGGCAGGTCGCGCGTCACCTCGTAGCAGAGCAGCATGCCGATCTCCTTGATCAGCTCGCGGAACGACTTTGTCGAGATCGATTTGTCGCGAACCAGCGTCAGCTTGTGCTGCACCAGTGGATGATCGACGATCGTGACGCCTTCCATGATTGGATGCTCTTGCTGTTTCCCTTCTCCCCTTGTGGGCGAAGGTGGCGCGAAGCGCCGGATGAGGGGTCTGCTTCCGCGAACTCAAGCGAGAGAAATGCCCGTGGAGACATACCCCTCACCCGGCTTCGCTGTCGCGAAGCCACCCTCTCCCGCAGGGGGAGAGGGTTTAGAAAACAGTGCCGTCGCTGATCACCTTGAGCGGCGGTGAACCGTCGGGACGGCGCGCAAAGGCGATGGCCCGGCCGGCGGCCCAGGTGCCGCCTTCCAGGATGCTAGCGAGCGGCAGCGACTGCGGCGTGCGGCCGAGCTTGGCGCGAACCAGTTCGGCAACGCGATCGAGCAGCGCAACGGTGAGCGCGCGCCACTCGACGACGAGCAGCGAGTCCACCGCATGCGCACGATCGGCATCCGCGGCATCGCGCAGGCGCAGCACCCCGTGATCGACGAACAGGCCGCCATTACGGTATTCGGCAAGCCCGGTCAGGCCGTCGATGTCGGTGACGTCGAACCCGGCGCGCTGAAGCGGCTCGATCAGCGAGTAGCTCAGCCATTGCGACAGCTTGTGCAGCGGCACGAGGCCGGCAGTCGCATCGTCGGCCTTGATCGCCGGATGGCGCCAGCAATCGCCGAGCGGGACACCGGCGAGCTCGAGCCGCGACGGCCAGATCGGCCCGAGCTGGTTCAGCACCGCGGACAGGATCGCAGGCGCGGGGATGGCGCCGTTCGTGGCCTGCGCGGCGATATGATCGAACAGCCCGCCCGGCCGTGGCGCGTCGTGCATGCCGAAGACATCGGGGCGCGCCGCGACCTGCTTGCCGAGGCGCCGCAGCAGATCGGTGCGGCCTTCAAGACCGAGCAACGGATTGGCGTCGCTCGCCTGGAAGGCCGAGTTGAGCGCCGCGAGCGGCAGCTTTGCGAGCACGTCCGCATCGGCCCTGAAGGGAGCGTGCGCGTCACGGGAAAACAGGCCGCCGGCAAACATGTCGAGGCTCGCAATCGCAAGTCCCTCGGATCGGCCGATCCCTTGCCCCGTCGATGCGTCGCGATATCGCCACGCAGCACCCGCGCCGGCATCGAGCAGCACACTGACAATGGCGAGGTCGAACTCCGCGCGCGCCCGCGCCGCGCGATCGGGCCACGATGCCGCGTCGGCCAGCTGCGCCCAGCGGTCGACGCCGCCGAACACAAAGTGCCGCCACCGCGCATGGAAAGGAATGTCGAGCGTCGGATAGGCTTTGCGCGTGACGGCCAGCACGGCCTCCGCAACACCGTCCATCCGATCGAGATTGATCGTGAAATGCGTGAGCCCGCCGCTCAGTCCGATTGCGAGCATCTCGCCGGCCCGCGCGCGAACCGCCTTTGCGGTGAGGAGCGCGCGTGCCTGCAGTTCTGAAACGTCCGCCATCGCCTGATCAGTATTTTTCCAGCGAACGTCCGACCACGCCGTTGACGTCCTTCTCGGGCGCAATGTCGGTCGTGTAATAGCCGGCGGCCTTCTTTGCGGCGATCTCGACATGCGCGTCGGCCGGAATCAGCTCCAGCGGGATCGGCACACGCTCGACGATGTCGATGCCTTGCGAGGTCAGCGCGTCGTACTTCATGTCGCTCATCGACAGGAAGCGGTCGATGCGCTTCAGGCCGAGCCAGTGGATCGTATCCGGCATCAATTGCTGGAAGCGCGCGTCCTGAACGCCGGCGACGCACTCGGTGCGCTCGAAATAGGCGGCGGCCGCGTCGCCGTCCTCCTGGCGCTTGCGCGCGTTGTAAACCAGGAACTTGGTGACCTCGCCGAGCGCGCGGCCTTCCTTGCGGTTGTAGACGACGAGCCCGAGCCCGCCCTCTTGCGCGCCGCGCGCGGATTCCTCGATGCCGTGGATCAGATAGGGCCGGCAGGTGCAGATATCGGAGCCGAACACGTCGGAGCCGTTGCACTCGTCATGGACGCGGCAGGTGATCTTGGTGCGGTGGTCCGGCAGTTTCGTCACATCGCCGAACATGTAGACCGTGGTGCCGCCGATCGGCGGCAGGAACACCTTCAGGTCAGGCCGGGTCACGAGCTCGGGGAACATGCCGGCGGTCTGCTCGAACAGCGTGCGGCGCAGCTCGGTCTCGTTGGTCTGGAAGCGCTCGGCAAGGCCGGGCAGGTACCAGACCGGATCGATTGCGATCTTCACCACCGAGACGCTGCCATTGGCATGCACGACCTCGCCGTCGGCACGCAATCGCTTGGCCGCGAGCGCCTCGCGGATTTCGGGCAGGTCGAGCCGCGCCCGCGTCACCGCGATGCTCGGGCGGATGTCGACGCCCTCGGCGATGTCCTTGCCGAAATTCTCGGCGACCAGATGCCCCCAGGGGTCGAGCGCGACGATCTTGGCGGGATCGCACCATTGCTCGAACGGTCCGATGGTCGCCGCCGGGAACGTGTTGGTGAGATCGGGACGGCGGATCGGATCGAGCGCGCCGGCGGAGACGGCGAGCGCGCGGTACATCGCGTAGGAGCCGCCATGGCTGCCGATCACGTTGCGATCCCCGGCGCGTGACACCGTGCCGATGATCGGCCCGCGGGCACGTGCATCGGCGGCACCCCAGTGAATCGGGTAAGCGGCCTTCTTGCCCGGCTCCGGATGAGAAGTCAGGCGGATATGCTCAGTACGGTTCGCGCGGCTCATGGCCAAACTCCCAAAAAGCCAACGGCCCGCCGCTCGGACGGGCCTGGCTCTGCGGCGTTGCCGGCAGAGGCCGGCGACGCAATCCAACATATTGTAGCGGCCGGCCACGACAGACAAGTTAATCGTGTGGGGCGGGCAGGGCGGTTTATCCGTCCTTTATATGGGGACTGTCTGGCCTGATCGGAATGGTGGGACGCACCGGCTGGGCTACTCGCCTCCGGGCGCCATCCATTTAAGATATTGATATAATTACAATTTTCGAATTAATGACCCGCGAATCCCGCAAGCCTGCGTCGCGCGCAGGCCAGTCGCGACATGACCTCGCCTGTCGGCAGCGACGTCACCTCGGAGATTTCCCGGTAGGACAACAAATCGATCTCGCGCAGCACCAGGATTTCGCGCAGGCGCCGCGGCAGGGTCTCGATGGCGCAGCGAATTGTCGCCGCATCGAACTTGGCGGCGGCCGAAATTTTGTCGGCACGGTCGTCCGTTCGGAGGACGGAAGCGGCGACCGCATCAGGTAACCCCTTGTGTGCGAATACATCACTTTGCCGATCGTGTCGCCGCCGGGTGGTCAGCCATGTCCGATAGCAATTCCGCACGCCCCTCAACAACCGGGTCCGGCCTCTCCCGCCCGCGTCGACATCGGTCCGGAGAAACGCCGCCTGCACGATGTGTTCGGCGGCTTCCGCGTCGCCGCTCAGGAAGCGCGCAAAATTATAAGCCGAGTCGAGCATAGGCATGCCGTCCCGTCCCGGATTGACACCGTTCTGCATCGATAGCCCCGCGCGATCCCGTGTTGTTGTGCGCGGCTCTCTTCGCTCGCACCGCAGCCGGTCTCAATGGACGGCGCGTGGTCTTTCGCTGGAATCGCAATCCCCCGGGAAGCCCTGTGAAATCATCAGCTTCCGATGACACCTCCCCAACGCCTCGATGAGATGTCCATGCTGCTCGAACCCGAATTGATCGAGAGACCCGCGGCAGCCTCCGCACAGCCTGGCAGGCGCACGAAGTTCGGCGCGTTCGAGGCGGATCCGCGCAGCGGCGAGCTGGTCAAGAACGGCAGGCGGGTGCGTTTGCAGGAGCAGCCGTTTCAATTGCTCTCGGCGCTCTTGGAACGGCCGGGCGAGGTGGTGACGCGCGAGGAGCTGCGCACGCTGCTCTGGCCGCAGACGGTGGTCGACTACGATCACGGGCTCAACAAGGCCGTCAGCAAGATCAGGGAGGCACTGGGCGATTCCGCGGAGAGCCCGCGCTTCGTCGAGACGGTGGCGCGCCGCGGCTATCGCTTTCTCGCCGACGTCACCGTCGTCGTCGATGGCAGTGCGCCGCGTGAACCCGATCCGCCGGCGGCAGTCCTCGCGCCGGAGACGGCGCCTCCGGTACGGCCCGTCATGGGTCGCCGTCACGGCGTGTTCGCCTCGATCGGCCTGGTCTTGTTGCTGGCCGCGGCGCTTTTGGCGTGGCTCTCGCCCAGGCCTCAGGGAACGCAAGCCATCCATTCGCTCGCGGTGCTGCCGCTCGTCGATACCTCGGAAGATCCGTCGCAGGATTTTTTCGCGGACGGCATGACCGGCGAGCTGATCACGGAGCTCGGCAAGGTCGATGCGCTCAGGGTGATCTCGCGCACCTCGGCGATGACCTACAAGGGCGCGCACAAATCGCTCGCGACCATCGCGCGCGAGCTCCACGTCGACGCCGTGATCGAAGGCAGCGTGATGCGTGCGAACGGGCGCGTGCGGATCACGGCCCAGCTGATTCAGGCAGCCGACGACAGCCGCGTCTGGGCCGACAGTTACGAGGGCGATGTGCGCGACGCGCTGACGCTTCAGGTTCGCGTCGCCCGCGCCGTGGCGGGGCAGGTGCGCGCCACGCTGAACCACGGCGAGCGCGCCGCTTTCGACAAGCCGCGCAGCATCGATCCGCTGGCTTACGAAAATTACCTGAAGGGCCGCTACTTCCTGAACAAGCGCACCGGCGACGGCCTCCGCGCCGCCATCAGATATTTCCGCCAGGCCATCGAGGTCGACCGCAACTATGCCGAGGCGCATTCCGGCCTTGCGGACGCCTATGCGCTTGCCGGCGATTGGGAGTACGGCGTGCTGTCGACCACGGAGGCGTTCTCCAAGGCGACGGCGGCGGCCAGCAAGGCGCTCGAGCTCGACGGCACGCTCGGCGAAGCCCACACCTCGCTCGCCTTTGCGCTCGATCTCTACGGCTGGGACTGGGATGTCGCTGCTTCCGAATACGAGGCCGCCATCCGTCTCAACCCCAGTTACGCCACAGCGCATCATTGGTACGCATGGCATCTGATGCTGACGGGCGAGACGAGCAGGGCGCTGCGAGAGTTCAAGGAGGCGCAAAGCCTCGATCCTCTCTCCCTCATCATCGGCGCCGACATCGCCGATGCGCTCTGTATCAACCATGATTTCGACGCCGCGGTCGCACAGAGCCGCAAGACGCTCGAGCTCGATCCCGGCTTTGCCGTCGGCCATTACGAGCTCGGCCAGGCCCTGGTGCTGACAGGCAGTTTCGACGAGGCCATTGCGGAGTTCCGCAAGGCGATCGAAATTTCGGGCCACAGCAGCGTGTTCGATTCCAATCTCGCCTACGCCTATGCCGTCTCCGGCCGCAAGGACGACGCCGCCAGGATCGCCGCGGACATGGCCTCGCACGCCGACGCCTATCCATCGGCGCAGGCCAACATCGCGCTCATCTACGTAGGCCTCGGCGATCGCGACGCCGCGCTCGGCTGGCTGGAGAAGGCCTATGAGGCCCGCTTCAATCCCTCGATCCTGCTGCGGCCCGCCTTCGATCCGCTCCGCAGTGATGCGCGGTTCACGGAGCTCATGCGCCGCATCGGACTAGGCAAAACCTAGACAATCGGACATACCCTGCAGCTCCGGCCTCGTTTTCGGAGTGCGTCATGTCTGCCGCCAGCTACATCGATCCCCGCAATGGAAAGCTTTATCCGTTTCACGAGCCGCGCTGGTGCTCGGACGAGCGCACGCCGCTGCTGGTGACGCCGGGGGCGGGGATTTCGCGCGACGACATCGACGGCCGTACGCGGTCGCTGTGGCGCTACCGCGCGGCGCTGCCGGTGGAGATCAAGGATCCGATCTCGCTCGGCGTGGGCTGCACGCCGCTGGTGCAGCAGGTCTCGGGCGATTTGCGGCCGTTCTTCAAGCTCGAATGGTTCAACCCGACCGGCAGCTTCAAGGACCGGGGGTCGGCGGTGATGCTGTCGTTCCTTCGGCAGATCGGCGTCAACGCCATTCTGGAGGATTCTTCGGGCAATGGCGGCTCGTCCATGGCGGGGCTTGGCGCCGCCGGCGGCATGCGTGTGAAGATTTTGGCGCCGGCCTCGACCTCCCCGGCCAAGATCGCGCAGGTGCGCGCCTATGGCGCCGAGGTGCAGCTCGTCGAGGGCCCGCGCGAGGAGTCGGAGGCGGAAGCCATCCGGCAGTCGAGCCAGACCTTCTATGCCAGCCATAATTGGCAGCCGTTCTTCCTCGAAGGCACGAAATCGTTCGCCTATGAGATATGGGAAGATCTCGGCTTTCGCGCGCCCGACAACGTCATCGTTCCCGTCGGTGCCGGCAGCAGTCTGCTCGGTTGCGCCTTCGGCTTCCGCGAGCTGTTGAAGGCGGGGCAGATTGCAAAACTGCCGCGCCTGTTCGCCGCGCAACCGCTCAACTGCTCGCCGATCGATGCCAGCTTCAAGGCCGGCGTGGATACGCCCGTGGCGCGCGAGGTCAACAAGACCATCGCCGAAGGCACCGCGATCAAGTCTCCGCTGCGGCTGCGCGAGATCATCGCTGCTCTGCGCGAGAGCCGCGGCGGCACGGTCGCGCTCACCGAGGACGAGATCGTCGCCGCGCTTCGTCGTCTGGCGCGGCAGGGCCTGTTCGCCGAGCCCACCAGCGCCAGTGCGGCCGCCGCGCTGGAGAAACTCTCCGCCGCCGGGATCATCAAGGCGAACGAGACCACGGTCGCGGTCCTCACCGGCACCGGGCTGAAGGCCGCGACCACGGTTGCGGATCTCGTGGGGTAGGGCGAGCGATGAACTTGTAGGATGGGTAGAGCGCAGCGAAACCCATCACTTTCGTCTGTGGCGGAGCTTGATGGGTTTCGCTTCGCTCTACCCATCCTACGACCTCCCCCTCCAGGGGAGGGTAAGACCTCACTCCTTCAACTCATTCACCCGCTTCACCCACGCGCGCACGTCGGCGAGCACCTCGGGCAGCACCGCTCTCACCTCCAGCACGGTCATGCCGGGCTTGATGCGGGGATCGTAGAGCAGGTTGAGGATGTACTGGTCGTAGATGTCGAAATACCCCATCGACACATTGTCGTTGAACATGGTCCACGGCACGCTCGCGGTGTCGTTGATGGGACCTAGCGACTGCAGCAGCTCCTCATAGGCGCAGTCGAGGAAGGTGAAGTCGCCATTGTCGACGGTGAGGATGACGTCGGAATGCTCGATCTCGAAATTGTCGTTCTTGCGGAATCCCGACAGGCATTGCGGATCGAGCGAGGTGCGGATCTCGCGCGCCTTCTCCGCGCCGTAGAAGCTCGCGATGGTGCGATAGAGGTCGCGGTCGCGTACCAGCTTCACCCGGACATTCGCCGCTTCGGCGGTCGCGGTCATCGCGATGTCGAGATGCTGCACGCGCGTGCCGATGTCGGCCACGACCTTTGCGAGCTGCGCCTTGCGGTCGGCGCGGTCGGTCTCGGCGAACACGCGCACCGGGGCGTCGAACTTGCGGATGCGGTCGACGCGGCCGGCGAGATGGTATTCGGCGCCGAAGGCGGTCTTCAGAAAACCGTCGACGATCTCGGCGTCGGTGAAGCTCTTCTTCTCGGCGCGCTGGCGCGAGGCGATCGCGGGCAACTCGCCGGCGTTCGCCATGGTAGCGGTGTCAGGCACACAGCTGAGCGTTGCGAGCGCCACCAGGGCGATGCGGAGGCAAGGCGAGGCCGAGTTCATTGCGCTCATCGTCGCGCAACGCTGCCGTATTCGCGGGGCGCACACAAGTCCGCAAATTCACGCGCCCCGCCGGTTCCGGCCGATCAGTTGTTGAGCACCACCACGGTGGTGCCGACCCCGACGCGGCCGTAGAGGTCGGTGACGTCGTCATTGGTCATGCGGAAGCAACCGGAGGACACCGCCTGGCCGATCGTCTCCGGCTCGTTGGAGCCGTGGATGCGGTAGAGCGTCGATCCCAGATACATCGCGCGCGCGCCGAGCGGATTCTCGATGCCGCCCTTCATGTGGCGCGGCAGGTCCGGCCGGCGGGCGATCATCTGCGACGGCGGCGTCCACTCCGGCCATTCCTTCTTGGCGGTGATCTTGTGCACCCCGCCCCAGCGGAAGCCGTCACGGCCGACACCGATGCCGTAGCGCAGCGCCTGGCCGTTCTGGAGCACCAGATACAGCCGGCGCTCGGCCGTGTTCACCACGATCGTGCCGGGGGCATAATTGCCGTTGTACATGACGGTGGTGCGGGGGATCGGGCTCGAGCCGCCGCCGAGAAAGCCGGTGGAGCTGGTGCCCGTGAAGTCTATCATTCCGGCCGCGGACGCGTCGGCAGCGCCAGCGAGCAAGAGCGCCATTGCGGTAACCTGCGCGGCAAAAAAACGGGTCATTGTTTCCCCCAGCAAAAAATCGATTCAACAGAAGCCAGAGGCCATATTTGCGCGCATTTCGCAAGCCACGGCCCCGTGAGAGGGCCATGCCCGGCGATCGGCGTTAGCAAATCGGCAACCACGCTGGTTCGCCGGAAAGCATCAGAACGTTTGCAAGCGAATTGGATGCCGGTTCGCATCAAGAAAACCCGTCAAAACAAGAATCTAACGCCCCGTTCCGATTCGATCGGAACGGGGCGTTAGCCAAACCGGCAGGTCGCCCTGCGGGGCAGGGCCGCGATGCCGGCTATTGCTTTGACGGGGCTCGCGAACAATGATTGACCGGACGGATTACTGAAAAATAGCCGGTTGCGGGAGCAGACAGAATGAACGGTGCGGAAAGCCTGGTGCGGACGATGGTCAAGGGCGGGGTGGACGTCTGCTTCACCAACCCGGGCACCTCCGAGATGCATTTTGTCGCGGCGCTCGACCGCGTCCCGGGCATGCGCTGCGTGCTCGGCCTGTTCGAGGGCGTGGTGACCGGCGCGGCCGATGGCTATTACCGCATGAAGGGCCTGCCGGCCTCGACCCTGCTGCATCTCGGCCCCGGCCTCGCCAACGGCCTTGCCAATCTGCACAACGCCAAGAAGGCCAATTCCGGCATCGTCAACATCGTCGGCCAGCATGCCGTCTATCACATCGACTACAACGCGCCGCTGACCTCCGACATCGAGGGGCTGGCCCGGCCGATGTCGTCCTGGGTCCGGACCTCGCCCAACTCCAAATCGGTTGCCGCCGACGGCGCCGCCGCGATCGCCGCCGCCAAGAGCGCCCCGGGGCAGATCGCGACGCTGATCCTGCCCGCCGACACCGCCTGGAACGAGGCCGACGGCATCGCCGAGGTGCCGGCCGAGCAGCAGCGCGCCAGCTACTCGCCGCAGGCGGTCGAGCGGGCCGCAAAGATCCTGCACGGTGACGGCGAGGGCACGCTGCTGCTGATGACCGGCAGCGCGCTGAGCGAGCAGGGCCTGGCGCTGGCCGAGCGCATTGCCGCCAAGACCGGCTGCACCGTGATGGGCCCGACCTTCCGCCCGAAAATGGCGCGCGGCCGCGGCCGCTATTCGATCGACCGCATTCATTACGTCATCGAGAACGCGCTGCCGATGCTGGCGAAATTCCGTCACATCGTGCTGGTCGAGTCCGATGATCCCGTGGCGTTCTTCGCCTATCCGAACAAGCCGAGCATGCTCAAGCCGGAGGGCTGCGACGTCCATCGCATGACCTCCTGGGGCGAGAATTCGGTCGCGGCGCTCGAAGCGCTGGCCGGCGCCGTGAAGGCGAGCGCGAAGGACGTCAAGCCGCACGCCCCGGCTGAGCTGGTCAAGCCGACCGGCGCGCTCACCTTCGCCACGATCGCGCAGGCGATCGCATGCGCGATCCCCGAGAACGCGATCATGGTCGACGAATCCCTCACCACCGGCCGCGGCTTCTTCCCGCCGACCGCGGCGGCCGCGCCGCACGACTGGCTCCAGAACATGGGCGGCTCGATCGGCTTCTCCACGCCGCTGTCGATCGGCGCCGCGATCGCCTGTCCGGACCGCAAGGTCATCACCATGGTCGGCGACGGCAGCGCCATGTACACGATCCAGTCGCTGTGGACGCAGGCCCGCGAGAACCTCAACATCGTCACCATCGTCTTCGCCAACCGCATCTACCAGATCCTGCGCGGCGAGTTCGACAATGTCGGCGCCGGCGAACCCGGCCAGCGCGCCAACGACATGCTCAGGCTCGACCGCCCGACGCTCGATTTCGTCGCGCTGGCGAAGGGCATGGGCGTGCCCGGCCGCGCCGTCGCCAATGCCGAGGAGTTCAACAAGGCGCTGGCCGAAGCCGTCGCCGAGCCGGGGCCGCGGCTGATCGAAGTGCTGATGTAGGCTCTCTCCTCACGTCGTCCCGGCGAAAGCCGGGACCCATAACCCCAGGGAGACGTTTGGCGAAGACTAGGGGTCCGGTACGCACAACCGTGTGCACTCGTTTGACCTCGCGGTATGGGTCCCGGCCTTCGCCGGGACGACACTGATGGTGTGGCGCGTTCCGCGCTCCTCACCATGAGGGTTTGATAGCGGCGCAACGGAATGCTCACCATGATGGGCCCGGAGGCACGATGCAGACCGAGCTGAACAAGGTGATCGCGGCGCTCCGGGACTTCTATTCCCAGGAAGGATTTTTGTTCGAGAAGGATCTCGGCGAGCGTGCGATCACGCATCGCTTCGCCGTCTATATCGAGCGCCAGTTCTCGGGCTGGGCGGTCGACTGCAATTACGATCGGCTCGGCGAGCGCACGCTGCGTCTGCCGCACGGCACCATCATCTCGACCGACGATCATCTCGGCAAGTCGATCTACCCCGACGTTGTCGTGCACCAGCGCGAGATCCCGAACAATCTGCTCACCGTCGAGATCCGCAAGGCGAGCAATCACACCTCGCTCGAGCACGACCAGCACAAGCTGATGGCGATGACCGACGCGCATGTCTGGTTCGCCTATTGGATCGGCGTGCTGCTGGTGCTGGACAAGCACAACGTGACGATGTCCGAGGTCTATGTCGGCGGCCTCCTCGATCAGCCTCAGTCGCTCTGGTTCGCGGAGCGGCTGAGGGAGAGCGGCCTCGGGTCCGCGCGTTAGGGCGTGGACTTGGGCGCGTCGGCGCCGCTCCTGGAGCCGGGCGGCGACCTCGGCCCTGTTATGGGTTCCCATTGATTCATATCAACGGAGCGACGCGAGGCGTCGTGTCACGTCGTGTTCGACCATCGCCTAACAGGGAGAGCAACATGACACGAAATGCCAGACTTCTTGGATTGATGGCGGCGGCTGCGCTCTTTGCAGTCGTTCCGTTGTCGCCCGGTTACTCGCCGGCGACGGTGCTATCCGTATCCCTCGACAGTGCGCAAGCGAGAGTTGGGCGGCCGCTCACACCGATGAGCGTAGCTGGCGTCAATCGCCGGGTGCATCGGCGAGCCTACTATGGCGCGGCGGCGGCCGGAGCCGCGGCCTATGGAGCCTACGGAGCCTATGGCTACCGCAGGACCTGTGGATACGCCCCCTATCCGCCCTGCTATTGAGGCGTCTTCCCGTCGGGGATAGGACAGCCCGGGAACCTGGTTTCATCACGCTTTGAGCGGAAAAGGCCGCCCGCGTGAGGCGAGCGGCCTTGTCCGTCAAGCGTCGGCAGATCAGTGCAGCGGAGCACCGCCACCCAGCGCGTAGGTCACGATATCCTTCAGCCGGAAATCGGGACCCGTCACCGGCGCCCAGTTCGGGTCCAGTGACAGCACGGAGGAGGCATCGCCGAACATCATGCCGAGGAAGACTTCGGCGACGATCCGACCGCCGACCGGGCCGAGTTGCGGCGTGTTGATGCCGCCCGCCGGCGCACCGGTGGCCGGGATCGTGACCGCGGTCTGGAACTGCCGCGCTTCGGCGAGGATGTAGGTCCAGAGCGGGCAATTGCCCTTGAACACGCCGTTCGCGATCGAGGCGATCGGAACTTGCGGATCGCCCGCCGGGTCGGGGTTGTCGACGGCGCGGCCGATGATGATCTGCTCGTCGGTCAGCGGCGTCAGGTGCATCGCCTTGGCAACCGCCTGGCCCGAAGGCAGCCCGAGCCGCCAGCCGCGCTCGAGATTGCGAAGCGCCAGCGATGACGGATTGGAGGCGACCTCCGGCGGCAGCTTGCGCAGCGGATCGACCAGCGAGGTGTCGATGCGATAGGCGAACTGGAGGCGCCGCTTGTTGTCCGCGTTGGTGCTGTCGTCCTCGACGCCATAGGCGCGCGTGTCGATGTCGATGAACCGTCCCCAGTCGATGGCGCGTCCCGGACCCATCGCGCGGAAGCCGGTCAGCGCGTTGGTGTCGGGATTGTTGGGATCGGGGAAGATCTGCAGCAGCATGTTGTCGGCGTCGTTCAGCCGATAGCCGGGCCGGATCATCGAGTGGCCGAGCCGGTAGGCCGCCACCGAAAACTCGACCGGCATGTATGGGAACGTCTTCCAGTGATAGAAGGCGAGCCTGCTGCGATCGTATTGGCCGCCGGTCCTGAGATCGTTCAGCACGCCGGCATTGACGATGCGCGGCAGGAAGTCGTTCAGCACGACGTATTGATAGTGGAAGCGCACGCGCTGCTGGATCGTTTCGAAGGGGATGCCGTCATTGTCGTCGACCATGCGGTTGTGGAAGCGCAGCATCAGCCCCTGAAACTGCGAGACGATGCTGTTCTCGTCGTTGCGGGGATCGCCGATCAAGGCGCGGCCCTTGAAGCGCGGCAGGTCGCTGGCGTTGGATACGCCGGTGCCGGTCAGGGTTTCACCGAGCAGGAACTTGCCGCTGCTGTCGTACATGTAGGGCTGGTCGTTCGGCCCGCGTCCGTAGACATTGTCCATGTCGAACGACGGCGTGCGGAAGTCGATGAGCCCGTCCGGATCCTGCTGCTTGGTCAGCGAACTCACGGGATCGAAGGTGATGTCGTGATCGATGAACTGGCCGAAATAGGTGTAGAGCGAGGGAATTCCGCTCTCCTCGGCATCGGGGCCGTCTTTGGGCGGGTCGAAATCGCCGACCATGTTGTCGGCGAGCGCCGAGAGATTTGCGACATTGTCGGCCTCGGTCGGGCCAAATTTCGCCGGTGTCAGATTGCGGAACATGCGGCCGAAGCGGCCTTGTGACAGCGGCGAACGGGTGACGTTCAGGCCGCGCGGCGTAATGGCGTGACGACTGCTCATAAAGTACCTCCATGAAAAGTTACGACGACAAGCAACTAAAGCTAAAGTTGTCTGTATTATAATTTGCATGTGAGGCTAGATCGCGGAATCTGGCGTCGCAATGTGCTGCTTCACACATTGCGTGATGTCGACGCGGTTCCGTGCGCGATCGTTGCGATCAAGCTGCGGATGCACTTTGCAAATTTTTCCCGCATCGACGCCGGATAACATTCTCGTCATCGAAAATCGCGACGCGAAGCAACGTCAGCTTCGCCGACCCAATCTGCAACGCGATTCGTCGTAGCGAACATCGTGCTCGCGTAAAAATTGTAGCGGCGTGCGCACGCCGCCTCTTTAATCATCGCGTGCTTGCGCGATCGAGTTGTGCAGGTTGATGGCACAACCTCGCATGCGCCGACGCGCGCCGGGACTCACCTGACACATTGTCGTAAGCGTCCTGACATCGGCGCGTGCGCCGCGTTCGGCATGGGCCTAAGATGCGCCAAGCCGTCGTGGGCCAAAGCCTGGTGAGACAAGGCCTGGCGAGACATGTGATCTCGGCCACAGTTTGCAGCTGGGGTCCCGCCTATCGTCGGTTCACTTGCACGCGTCGATCCCACGGGACTACGCTTCCGTCATTGGGGATCAGGTATTTTGGAGGTTCTGATGCAAAAATCATATTTGCTGGCTGCGACTGCGGCACTGGCACTCATCATGCAGACACCGCTCGTGCTGGCGCAGAGCGCGCCCGCCGCAGGCGGCACGCCGCCGGCCGCTGCGGCCACCACGACGGCGCCTGCCGCGACCACTGCGCCGGCTGCAACCTCCACGCCGGCTGCGACCACCGACAATGCGACGGCGCCGGCCGGCGCAAAGAAGAGTGCCGAGAAGAAGCCTGCGAAGAAGAAGATGACGCGGCAGCAGGAGATCGACCATTCGGTCGACACCGGCACCGTCCCGGCGCGCTATCGCAGCTCCGTGCCGAAGCAGTACCAGCAATATATTCCGTTCGAGAAGCAGTGACCGATCGCCGCGGCGCGACGGGCTCCCGTCTTGCGCCGCGGCGGAACCGGGCGGGAGCCATGCAGGAGCATGGCATGATCTGATCGGCTGACCCCGTGGCGGTCTGCGGTTCCGGTGTTAGACTGGGCCAAGCCGGGGGGAGCCGTGATGAGTGACGACGCGAAGGATGCTGGCCTTGTGGCCATGATCAGCAGCATCCTGGGAGGCAACAAGCGCGCAGAGGCCGCGAGCCCGCCGCCACTTGCCGACTTCATGCCGGTCGCGCCGGCGAACGCACCGACAGCGGAACTGGCGCAGATTCCGGAAGCGGAATCTCCGAAGCTCCAGGATGCGTCCGATCAGGCTGTGGTGGCTCCGAAGCCGGTTGCGCCCAGCCCGCCCCTGACGCCGGACGGCAAGCGGCTTCTGCCGGCGGAGGCGATTGCCGATCTCGTGCTCGGCGAGTTGCGCAAGATCGAGGATTTTCCGGCGACCGGCGTCTCGGTGACGGTCTACGGCTATCGGCACTGGAACGCGATGATCACCTTCGCGCCGTTCTCGACCACGTTCCAGAACGCGACCCGGTTCCGCCAGGCCCTGCCCGACCTCGTCTTCAAGCTGCGCCGTTTCGTCGAACTTGAGATATAAGGATCGACGGAATTTGGTTTGATCGATGCGAGCCGAGAACTCGTACACCTCTCCCGCAGGGAGAGGTCGGATCGCATCGAAGATGCGGTCCGGGTGAGGGGTTCCGGCCTCGTTGTGTGCCGCGGCCCCACTTACCTTGGCAGCCGATCGAACCTAATTCCATGCTCCGAAACTGTTCGACAGGATATTCGAATTGAGCGTCGCCTTTACCAAAGAAGAAAGCGCCGAGACCGCCGCCGAGACGATGTTGCCGGATCGCCCGATCTCGCCACATCCGAACCTCGTGACGGCGACCGGCTTGCAGGCGCTGCAGACGCAGCTCCAGCAGGCGCGCGAGGCCTATGAAGCCGCGCAAGCCGTCGATGACGTCAACGAGAAGCGCCGGCAGTCGGCGGTGCCCTTGCGCGATGCGCGCTACCTGACCGAACGGCTGCGTACGGCGCAGCTGGTTCCCGATCCGGCGTCGAACGATGTCGTCGCCTTCGGCAGCACGGTGACGTTCAGCCGCGCCGACGGCCGCGTGCAGACCTATCGCATCGTCGGCGAGGACGAGGCCGATCCGAAGGCGGGGTCGATCTCGTTCGTATCTCCGGTCGCGAAGTCGCTGATGGGCAAGGCGGTCGGCGACGTCGTGGGGGCGGGCGCGCAGGAAATCGAGCTCGTCGAGATCGCGTAAGGATGCGGTCAGAAGCTTGAAGTCTCCGGCCGCGCGCGCGGTTCAAGGAGGCGCCGCCAACGGGTGGGAGCAACACCGCTCCAGCGCTCGAAGGCCCGGCTGAAATGAGAGGGGTCGTCATAGCCGAGCATGGCCGCAATGTCGCCGATCGACCGGTCGGTCTGGCATAGCAGTCTCACGGCCCGCCGCTGCAGCGCGTTTCGCAGCAGGTCGCCATAGCTCAGTCCGGCGGCGCTGAGCCTGCGCTGCAGCGTTCGTCTCGCGAGGCCGGATCGAGCCCCGATGCGTGCGAGGGTCGGACGACGATCGAGCAGCTCCAGCTCGATCAGCACGGAGAGACGGCGCGGCAGGTCTTCCGGATCCGGCAGATCAAAAATGCGTCCAAGCTCGCTCGCGGCCAGCCCATCGCCTTGTCCGAGATCCGGATTGACGGAAGTCAGCAGCCGCCGATCGAACACGATCGCGCTGGCGGCGTTGCCGATCGCCGTGTCGGTACCCATCAAGGCGCTGGTCGGACATCGCAGTCGGCTTGGAAGGCCGCTCAGGATGATTCTGTCAGGCCGCCACCGGGCGCCGGCAAAATGCCGGACGACCGCGATCATGTACCAGATCGCGAGCATCTCGTTCTGCAGGCGCCCGTCGCGCGCCGGGTCGTATACTTCATAGGACCAGTGAATCTCGTCGCCGTGTCGGCGGACCACCAGCTGCGTGGCGTTCTGCAGCATGTGCGGCAGGCTGGTTCCGGCGCGCTGGATCGCCTCGAGCAAGGTCGGTGCCTGCGCCACCCATCTGCCGAAAACGCCGAGGCCTGCCATCGACGTCTGGCGACCGAGCCGCGCCGCGAAGACCTCGTCGTGCAATTCCCGCGAGGTCACCATCAACAGGCGGAAATGATCGCGCAGCGGCAACAGCGTGTCCGGCGAGTCCAGCAAGGCGAGCGGAAGATCAGCGCGCCGAAACACCCGCTCGATCGATCCCCCGGCCGCCGTCACGACCTCGGCGATCGGACCAAGCGTGCTCGCGCGCGTGTAACCGGTCTGCTGCATCTGCCCTCTCGCGCCAAATCGGCGGCCGGGCCGGCGCGTCATGGCAGGCTGAATTCGGCGCGAAAGCATAGCATCCGAATTCCGATGGACTACGGCCAAACGCCCGCGTCGCGGTGGGGCAGGGAGGAATGCATGTGCTTTGCTTGTCTTGGCTTCTCGTCTCCAGCCGGGAAAATTTCCCGACGCGATGCCATGTGGCGTGCCTCGGCGCTCGGCCTGATGCTTCCCTTTGCCGGCCCGGCGCTGCGAACAGCGCGAGCGGCGGAGCAGGGCGTTCAAGTCGATGTCGTGAGCGGCATCAAGGCTCTCATTGCGAAGGCGAGTTCGGCGGAGCTGCTCGCCGCCAAGGCCTTCGAGATCAAGGGCGCCGATCTGCCATGGACCGATCTCGGGCTCGATGCGGCGCGCGGCCAGCAGGTGACGTTCCTCCTGGGTGGTCGCATGTGGCTGTCGCGCGACCACGATCTCTGGTTCGGCCCTGGCCTGGTCTTCCACGCGCGCACGCGCGGGCTGCGGCCGATGTACAATCCGATGCTGGACACGGGGACCATGACGGCCGCCCACGATGGACCGATCGAGGTCGCGCGCTCGGCCGCGGAATGGACCAATGAGGACGGCGCGCTGGGAACGCCGGAAGAGATCTACAGAAAGGCGGACGTCGCGATCAGCGGCGTTGCCCTGCTGTGGCGCGGAGATGCGGCTGTCGGCGTCAGGAGCCTGCTGGCGCATGGCGATGTCGGCGGTCTGCTCAAGTCCGAGCTCGCGCGTCTCGAGCGCGGCGGCAAGCTGCCTGCGGGGTGGTCGAACCTGCTCGGCTTCGGCGGCGGACAGGAAATCTTCAATCAGGGCGCAGACGGCGAGATCGTCTGCGACACCACGGGCCATGTCAGTATCATCGAGCGACCGCTGTCGCTTCCGTTGGCCTCCCGTCCGCGCCTTGCATGGCGCTGGAAGATCGATCAGCTGCCATCGGTCGTCGCGGAGGACCAGGCTGCGACCCACGATTATCTTTCGATCGGCGTGAAGTTCGAAGACGGGCAGGATCTGACATACATCTGGAGCGAACACCTGCCGGAGGGCAAGGTCTTCCGGTGTCCGTTGCCCGCCTGGACTGCGATCGAGACGCACATGATCGTCCGTTCCGGGAAGACCGACCTCGGAACCTGGCAAGCGCAGCAACGCGACGTGGCGTCAGACTACGCCGCCCATATCGGCGGATCGGCGAAAGCCATCGCGAAAATCTGGCTGCTCGCGGTCGCACCGTTTCAGCGCCGCCACGGCGCATGTCGCTACGCCGATATCACGGTCACCACCGGCGACAACGTCATGCACAAGATTTGAGCGAGACGCCCGACGGCGCCTCTCTCCGATGTGTCGCATTGTGGCGAAGATGCGCCGGTCCGAAGACTGGGGCGATGTCATTCGTGCGCTGGTCGAGAAGTTTCTGATCAAAGAAGCTGTAAGCGACGTCGCCAGGAACTCCGGATTTTCTTGCGATTGTCCCCGCGATGCCGGCTCGCCGGTTCATTCTGCTGTCAAGAGAAAACCTTAAGTTGCCCCTAATTTGAAACGATCTTAGCTTTGGAGCTGTCGGGCAAACACGCCAGTGAATTGAGGTTCGATAATGTCCTTGAGCAAGGCCTTGAATGAGCGACTAACGGAACTGAAGTTTCATCCTGCCGTCCTCGCGGTCAGGCAGATCAAGAAGCGTCTGGCCGACAGTGGACCCGCACTACGCCTCAAGTTCAACACGCAAAAGCGCGACGAGATCATCGGCGAGTACAAGCGCGGATCGAGCGTGCAGGACGTTATCGATTTCACCAAGCAGCATATGGGCACGGGCTCCTGCCAGATCGAGACGGAGATCTCGTCGGCCCTCGACTATATCGCAGCGTCCGCCCCGAAGCTCGTGGTTGAGATCGGCACGCTGAATGGTGGAACGTCCCTTCTGTTCGGACGATTTCTTCCGACGATGGAGACGATGATCTGCATCGATCTCCACGTGAAGAACAAGGAAATGCTGAAGCTGCTTGCGACGCCGAAGCAGTCATGGACCTTCTTCGACATGCCGTCCTACGCGGACGATACCGTCAAGCGGGTCGAGAAGTTTCTCAATGGCAGGTTGATCGACGCGTTGTTCATCGACGGCGATCACCGCTACGAAGGCGTCAAGCAGGATTTTCTCTGCTACCGGCATTTCGTTCGCGAGGGCGGCATCATCCTGTTCCACGACATCTGCGAGTCCAGCGGCAACACCAGCGCCTGGGCCGGCGGCGTCCCGCAGCTGTGGCGCGAATTGTCGCCGCACTACGAGCACAAGGAATTCATCCAGAACCGCAGCCAGGAAGGCTTTGGCATCGGCGCGCTCAAATACACCAAGGCCGCAAATCCGTTTCCGTCGGCGTGAGGCTGGCGCAGGCGGAAGGCCTACGAGGTCGCGCAGCGGATCGAGGATGTCAACGAAAGGCGCCGTCGTTTGGCGGTGTGCTTTCGTGACCTCGTTATCTGGCTGCGCGGCTGCGCACGGCGCGACCCTTCCGCGAATCCATGTATGATGGTCGGATGAGACAGTTTCTGTCGGGAGCGTTGCCGTTTTACGCGTTGGCCGGATTGGCCATTTGCATGTACCTCGTCCTGTACAAGACGAACCTGTTCGACTTGAACGCCATCGTTCAGGACGCGACCGGTTCGTCCTGGTTTCCGGTCTTCATCTTCGTCTGCGTGCTTCTGGAGGCGGTCTTTCCGTATTTCGGCTATTTTCCCGGGACCGCCCTCATCCTGATGTCCGTGGCACTCAATCCGAAGCCCGCGGATGTCTCCGTCTTTATTGCGGCGTGGCTGGCGATCATCGTGGGCGCCGTTCTGAGCTACGGACAGGCGCGTTTTTTCAGACCGCTCTTGCAGCGGGTCGCTTCGAAAGCTGCACTGAGCCGGTGTGAGTCACTCCTCGACGCCTACGGTCCTTACGCGCGAATTGCCTTGTTCGTTCATCCCAACGCTTGCGCGATGTATTTCACGGCAATCGGACTTCTCGGCCGGAACCTGACGCGGGAGCTCGCCTATCTCAGCGTGGGTGCGGCGGCCTCTGTGGGCATTCTGTTCGTCGTCGTGACCAGACTCGTGGCGTCGGTAGGCGCCACCGATGATGGGGAATTGCAGGTGCTGCTGGCGGCCGCGCTGGTCGCCATCGGGACCCTCGTCGGTCTCTATGCGGCCTGGCGGCCGGCTCGGGCTGCTTAAGGCTTGAGGTCGCGTGCGCGTCAACCGGCGCGGTCTCGCTCCTTGCTCCGTCATAGCGAGGAGCTCGCGACAAAATTGCGTAGCAATTTTGCGCTAATGCGACGAAGCAATCCAGAATCCCTCCGCGGACAGACTCTGGATTGCTTCGCTACGCTCGCAATGACGACGAGGGGACATCCTCCTCATGGTGCCATCATGCCCCTGTTTTGCCCGACGGAGCAAGCGGAGATTCGGAAAAGTCGTAGCCCGATTGTCCGGCTGACGCCGGCTACTGTGCATGGGGTTGTTTTCGAGATTTCGACGGAGCGGAAGCAAGACGCCCCAGTCCGTCTACGCTCTTCGAGCTATGCCAGACACGCTTCGCCATCATTGGGCGTGGCTGCGCCACGCGAAGCCTTTTGGCGAAGTGGCTGCGCCATGCGAAGCCGCTTGGCGAAGCATGGTGGGCGCACAAGGGATCGAACCTTGGACCTCTCCCGTGTGAACCACAAACTGTAGACTTCAGCCAACCCAATCTAGCCATAGTTGTATTGTAGAAACCTCTGTAAAATAAGGGTTTGTGGCCATATTGGCCCATCCTTTACCCCTGCTGGCCTTACTACATTTTGTGTGTCCCAGCTGAGCCCTCCGGAGAAATTCCCATGGGGCACACGGAAATTGGGAGCGCAGGGGAAATGGGTTGGTGGGTCTCGCCTCACCTAGCTCACGGCGCAAGGAGCAAGGAAAGAACGATGGAAAAGAGCGAAAAAGAGGGAGCTGAAGGAGCGACGAACTACCTGAGACTCACCGATGCGGCGATCCGTCTGGCAACTCTGCCGCCGGGTAAGTCGCAGCACTATTTGCACGACACCGAGCAGCCGGGGCTCGCGATTAGGATGCGTGCGACTGGTGGCCGGACTTGGGTTTTTATGTTCACAAAGCCTGGGACGAAAGGCACCCAACGCAAGACGCTGGGTGCATGGCCTAAATTCAATGAGAAGGCCGCGCGCAAGGCCGCCACCGTTGTTGCTGGCGAGGTAGTCATCGGGGTCGATCCCAATGAAGCCAAACGCGAGGCGAAGCGGCAAGCGTTGGCCGAACGGCAGCGCACCACACTGTCGACCCTGATCGTTGAAGATGGCCCCTACCAAACATCCCTGACCGGGCGCCAAGTCGTCAACTGGAAGCCGGCCCTGTCGGCGCTCAGGCGCGGTCTGAAAGATCATTTCGACCTCACGATCGCTGAGCTCTCGCGGCGGCAAATCATGGCGGGGGTCGACAACATCGCCAAGACAGGCAAGCGCGGCGCGGCCAAGGACTTGCGCAAGCACACACACACGTTCCTCGAATGGTGCGTTGGCGAAGGTTATGTCGAACACAACGTGCTTGCCGGCTATCGCACGCCGAAGGAGACGCGTGCGCAGCGGGTGGGGCGTCGAACGAAGGGGCGGGCGCTGACCGACGAGGAGATCATCAAAGTCTGGCACACCACCGGCAAGCTCGGAGCGTTTGGGCTGCTGACACGGATGTGCCTACTCGGCGGCCCGCGCCGCAGTGAGCCAACAATGATCGAGTGGCAACATCACGTCATGAGTGACCGCATTACGTTCGATGCGGCATGGACTAAGATGGGCCTGCACCACGACGTGCCGCGCACCCATCTTGTCGACGAGGTGCTGACGGCCGCGAAACATTTCGAGCGTGCGACGTCGGACTATGTCTTCCCCTCACCGAAGACCGGCGGACGGATGTCGGGCTTCACCAAGATGGTCGATCGCCTGGTCACAGAAGCGGGGGTCGCCAAGTTTACCATGCATGACCTAAGGCGCAGCTTGCGCACCGTCATGTCACGCTGCGGCTACGACAACGAAATCCAGCGGTTGTGTGTCGGGCAAAAGCCGCGAGGAATCGACCAAGTCTACAATCATGACGAACAATGGATCATCCGCAAGATGGCATTCGAAGCTGCGCATGACTACATCGCGGAGTTGGTCGGCGCGAAACGTTCGGGCAAGATTGTGCGACTGCAGCGGACGAATCCGCTCGATCCCATCAAGGCCGAATTGCTTGGGCGTCTTCGCGAGCATTATGCGGCTGCGGCGAATTAGTCGTCTTATCGCATCCGGCCAGATAGTTGCGCACCGCATCAACGCGGTAAAGCGGGCGGCCATCCACGTAGCGCCATTTTAGCGGGTGGTTGGGATTGCGCCGCCATAACTCCAGAGCTCCAGGCGTGCGTCGGATGACGGCCGCCGTCTCTAAAGCCGTTAAATTGGAGCTGCCCGGCAGCGAATCGATATCGAACGTTGCAGGCGGCGGCATGCCACGGTTCTTCCGAGGTCGCGTCATGGTGCGGAGCGTCTCCTTCGATTGGCCCGTCGTCAACTCACGATTCGAGCGAGGTTCTTGTGTTGTCGCCCGTTCGCTCTCCGGCAGAAAGTCAAGATCAGCAAAAGCGGTCGCCGAGCTTTGTCAACCGAGTGCTGCCGATCCGACCATCATGCTCTGGTTCATGTTGCGTTGGAACACGTCAATTGCGCGTCGAAGGATTGGATATCAATGCGAATAGTAGAAAACTTCTGAGGCCACTCGGATTGCATCTGCCCTGCAAGGCGGCCTCATTGTGTGTCCAGCCCGATCGCGTACGTCTACTTGAAGGATGCAGGACGGTTCGCCGAAGAACGCGAAATGCGCATCTCTGCCAGCGCTCGGAATCGGCAATTTCGTCCTGGATGACCGGACCGAGATTGCCCTCACAGCATCTGCACTTTGATTTGGATTTCGGGGCCGGTTTTTTTGCCGACAATACGATCCGGCAGTTGTCTCGGTGCGACGAGGATTTTCCTGCGGAGCTTCACCGGCTGCGCATCGGCTACCCGCCTAAGCGCTCCGACGGCGACGGGGCCGCCTTTCTGGGCCGTTTAATCCATCGCCCTAAATAGTACCTTTACGGATCTTTTTTTCTGAAAAGATATGTAAACAGAACATTCCAGTTGATGCAGCCATTTGGATAAGGTATGTATACGTATCTTTATTTCACGAAAGATACGGATACAGACCATGGAGCGCGGTTCAGAGGCCACCTTCCAGCTGGGACGGCTCCTCCGGGATGCCAGGAAACAAGCGGGTCTGACTCAAGAGCAGGTGGCTGAACGAGCGGGGATTTCCAGGCCTCGTTACCGTGATATCGAGCAGGGCGCGGCCGCCGCGCGTGCCACGACCCTGATCAACGTCGCGCGCGCGCTGGGTATGGAGTTGATGCTGATCCCACAAGCAATGGTCCCGGGCGTCAATGCTCTGCTTCGCCCTTCCGACGACGAAGACCGACCGGCCTTCACCACCGATAAGGATGGTGATGAATGAGTGTCCAAGTCCGCGCCCCCCACACTATCCCATCGCTCGACGTGTTCCTTCAAGAGCTCAAGGTCGGAACGCTCGTACGCACGCCGGGCGATTTCAACGCCTTCAGCCTCGATCCGGCCTATCGAGCCATGGCACGGCCTCCGATCTTGAGCCTTTCGTTGCGCTCCGCCGATGGCGGCCTTCGCAAAGATCCGAAGCCCGCGGCGCACGTCTTGCCGGCGTTCTTCGCGAACATGTTGCCTGAGGACAGGCTCCGCGAGGCAATGGAAAAGCACCACACAGGAGCGGTCAGGCCGGGCAACGATTTCGACCTGCTGGCGGCGCTTGGCACGGACTTGCCGGGCGCCGTGCGCGTTGTGCCCAGCGACGGCACCACCACGAGAGCTGCTCAAGACGATCTGCATGTGATCAAAGCTCGTTTTTCTCTGGCCGGAGTTCAGATGAAGCTCTCGGTGATGAAGAACACGGGCAGGGCGGGCGGGCTGACCTTGTCCATCGGCGACGAGCAGGGTCAGTACATTGCGAAATTCCCTTCAACCAATCTTGTCGGGTTATCGGAAAATGAGTTCGCCATCCTGGCGCTCTCGGAGGCTCTCGGTATGGATGTGCCTCAACGAGAGCTTGTTGAAAAATCCGATTTCGAGGAAATTCCTGAAGAGTTCAATACCCTCTCGACCGGTAAAGTTCTGTTGGTGAAGCGTTTCGATAGGTGCCCCGAAGGCAGGCGGATACATATCGAAGACTTTGCGCAGGTTTTTGGCCGACAACCATCCAAGAAGTATGATGACGCTTCATACCACGATATCGCCTCCGCACTGAACGTCGCGGTGTCGACAGATGCCGCACTCGAATTTGTTCGCCGCCTGGCTCTTGCCGCGCTTGTCGGGAACGGAGACATGCACTTAAAAAATTGGTCCACGATCTATCCGGGCGATGGTTGCACTCCCGCCATCGCCCCGGTGTACGACGTGCTGTCGACCACGGCATATTTTCCAAAAGACGACATGGCGCTGTCATTGGGGGGCGAGAAGTCCTTCAAGGCACTTACTCCAGATCGTTGGCGGAAGTTTGCCAACCGGGCGCGGCTGCCCGATCCCGCCGTCATCTCGGCCGTCAAGCAAGTTGTTTCATTGGTGAACGATCTTTGGTGGAACCTTCCTGAGCGGGATGTTGTTCCCGCGGCTGTCCTCGAAAAGATCGATGCAAAAATCCGCGAGATGAGCCTGGTTCTGGATCCTAGCTAAGTCTCAAATCTCTTTTGCCCTTTCGTTCGCGAGCATTGCTGGGCTTGGCAAGCGCTGATCGCCCAAAGCGACTAATCGGGGGTCGCTGCGAGTCGCAAGACAAGTCGGTCTGTATGACTGAAGCCGCTTGGAGCGTCGTTGTCCGCGTGCATCAGCATGGAGCTCGCATCACGACGAATAATTGCGCCGGTGATACCAAGGTGGTGTGGCGGCTTGACGAGGGCCATTGACTGGTGACTACGTCCGGCTTGCTTCCGATAACGACCAAGTTCATGCCACTGCGCAAAATGTTGCGACGGGCTAAGCACGGGCCGACAAGTTCTTTCGACGTTCATCTATCTGTATCAGAAATCAAGCCGCCCTTAGAGGTCCAAAGGTATGCAGACTGCGCGCGGTGCGCCGGCCTTGATAGGAGTCGCCGATACGGGCGTTCAACATTCGGCAAATCCGGGCGCGGCAGGTCTAGGCTGAAATATCGATAGAGATGTGTCCCGATGGGAATATCGGCAAGAGAGAAGCCGCCTTTGTCGCCACCCCCAAGCTCTCGGCGTCCGCTTAGCTTGTAGTTGGTTCTGGAGCAGCTTGGATAAAACATTCCAGCTCTTAGACGAGGCTTCCAAACAGCCGACGTACGTCATCCATGTTTTCGGGGGGGGAGCGCTTGCTCTCGGAAATCGGTTGGTAATCGTCATCGCTGTCATTATCCATTGACTTTCGCGTTCGCTCAATCGCGACATTCAGCTTTTTAATGACGGTCTTGAAAACTTGTCGGTGAGACTTCTGTATGTCGCGAAGGCTGTCTCGCATGCTCTCGAGGTCGGCGAGCTCCTGGCAATCAGCGAACTCGTCATAGACGCCTCGCCGGCGATAGGCTTGATATTCAAGGCCGAACCGCGCTTCGTCATCGCTTGGCCAAGGTGGTGAAGCCGCACGGTAGTCGAAGAGCGATCGCCAGTCGTAGTTGCGTGCATTTGAGAGGTTATCGAGAATCCTATCCATCAAGGCGCGATGAAGCTCTGCTCCGCCGTGCTCATAGACCCATGGGGAGGTTTCGAGCGCGCGAAGCACGTCGAGGATGCTAGGAATAAAGAAGCTTAAACCTTTTTGCAGGTGCTCGTAGCCGAGCGTCAAGATGGAGAGCAAGTCGCGAGACTTCGTTTCCTCCGCCCACTTGATGATGGTTCTTAAGCGAGTGTCAGGTGCATCGTCGAGATACGTGCCCGTAAGGCTGCCATTCGCTTCCCGGTGCCAGCGAACGTGCGGCGCTCCGATGAGCCGTGTAAGTGCTTGAATAACAGGTGGAGTGGGCGCCAGCGCCTCGGTCAGAGCGATTCCGTTGCTGGCTTGCTGCAGATCGCGAAGGCTGCGGATCTGCGAGAAGCGGTCTGCCGATTCGATGACATCCCGGGCGTAATCACCGTCGCTTTGAAACAAGGACTGCACGAAGTCACGAATGGATGGATTGAGAAAGCTGACCCTTTGGTCGGATATTTGAATAAACGAGCTCTCCAGCTCATTTAGCGCGCGCTTGAAGTCGTTCGCCCTTGTCGGAAAGTTGTATTTCCTTGATTTGAACTGGTGCAGCGCTTGCCAAGAAGCGTATAGCACGTCCGTTGCGGCGCTCCACGACAGGACGGCCATCATGAAAAGAACATTGCGTGCCGCCTCTGAGATTTGATTGTCGAAAGCGTGGGCCCAGATTTCCCCGGGATTGTTGAGGAGAGCGCGGACATGTCTCTGATAATCGTGGGCGGGAACGGTCTTCACCCGCGCATAACCGGAGAGCCATTCGATGAGACGAGGATTGAAATTCCGGTGTCGAATAACCTCGAAATAAAATTCGTTCTGCAAGATGGCCAGCTTGTAGTCGGAAGGCAAGTCGCTGAAATAGAGATGATTGTAGAGAATACGCGCCTTTTGCCCGAGGGAGTAATCGCGTAATTCAAGCAAGCATTTATCCGCAATGATCGAGCTGCGGCGCAGTTTTTCAGACGCGTTCAATGCCGTCCGCAAAATGTGTTCTCGGGTCGTGAGGATAAACCGGCTCGCGTGCGTGGCACGAATGGCGTCCATGAAGTGCACGAGCGAGGAGTCCTGGTTCTTGGCGAGGAGCTCGGGCCGTTCAGGAAGGAACGTTTCGCCGAGAAAATCGTCGAAGTAAAAGATTTGTTTAGTATTGGCCTCGAATAGGCGCTTTCCTTCGTCGATCTCGCCTTCGATCACGACGGGTTGAAAGCCTTGTTCTAGGTGAGCAAAAAGCAGCATCTCGGCAAGCGTTGTCTTGCCGATGCCGGGCTCACCGGAGATGATGACGACGCGGCTGTCGTCGAGTATTTCCTGCGCCCGCGGGAAAGCGTCGTTTTGGACAAAAAGCGGTGCCTTGCGGCTAACAAGACGAACCTCGAACTGGGTCTGGACATGCTCCGCATTGTGGAGCACGCGTTGCAACACAGCGGTGCTTGTCAGCCAAAGCTTGAAGTTGGCTGTCTCAACCTTTTTGTGGCGGCGGAGAAGAGCGTTTATTCTGTCCCGGCCGTATACGTCGGACTGTCGTCTGAGGTAGGGCTTGAAAAGCGTAACGAGCGCCTTGGTATTCGCCGGGCTCAGGCCGAGCGATGTGGCCAAAACGTAACGCTTAGGCGCAAGCGCGCGGACCTTCGGCAGCTCCTCCGTTTTGAGATGAGCGAGCAGCTTGGCGAACGTCGTGTTGGGCATGTGCTTGCATTGCACGATCGCTTCTTCTTTGGATTCGGAAAAGGCACGCAGATCGACCCCGCCGTCGCGCCCAGGCGTGAAGATTTCGAGGCTCGTCTCCCAATCAGCTTGCAAGAGGTCGAGGATAAGCTCTTCGAAGTCGAAGGCCGATAAGCGGGTGAAGTCATAAGTGGACATGCGCAAAGCTTGGGGGATTCTATTGCCGCCTTTGCCGGCGGAGAGGTTGGTCCGGATCGCTTCTAGAAAGAGGCGTGATTGTTGTCAGCTTTGCTGGCCATCCACCACCTCGGCTTTCGGTTTGATCAGAGCGATGCTTCCGAGAAAATAGGGGGAAGCAGTCGCGTGATTCTTGCGCCCTCCCCATGGATTGCGAAAAAAAAGATCCCAGCCCTGTTTGGAGGTCCACGACAGCAATGCCAAATCGCTTCCTACCCAAGTATCAAGAAGGATTGCATTAGGACTGGGGCTTGTCGAGGCGCGAATCCCGCATCAAGACGGATTTCCAGCGCTTATTGCTCAGCGCGAGCGGCTTGGTCCTTCTGCTCTATCAGGTTGTCGGGCTAGTCTGTAATTCATTTGCGCCACAGGCGATGCCTCCGCTAAATATGGGTAAGGTTTCATAGGGGGCTATCGTGGCTGCATTGAGCATCAAGGTATCGAATTGCAACAGCATCGACCACGCCACAATCAGGATCACCGAAGGCGCCCTGAATATTTAGTATGGACCAAATGGGCTCGGGAAAAGCACGTTAGCGAAAGCAATTGTCGGTCAAATACGCGCCGATGGCACGGTTCAGAATCTTGTCCCCTTCAAGAATCGCGGAAAAGCGGGTGTGGGCGCGCCGACCGTTGAAGGTGTTGACAGTCTGAAGTCCGCGCTGGTTTTCGATGAGGAATTTGTACAGCAGTTTGCTTTTCAAAAGGATGAAGTTGTGAAAAATAGCTTCGAAATCTTCATCCGCACACCGGAGTATCTGACGGAAATAGCTGAAATCGATGCTTTACTCGCCGGGATAAAGAAAGCTTTCGCCGATAACGCCGACATCGGACAAGTCATTAGCGATTTGAAAGAGCTGCGCGAAGCGTTCGGTAAGTCTTCCAAGACAGGCGCCATTCCTAAAACCAGCAAGATGCACAAGGCATTCGGCTCCGGGAATAAGATCGCGAACATTCCCGACGTGCTGAAGCCATTCGAGACTTTCATTAAGAGTCAAGAGCCCGCCAAGTGGATCGCCTGGCAGATCAAAGGAAACGAATTTCTCCAACTTGAGGACCGCTGCCCTTATTGCTCGACCACGCTGTCGGAGACCGGACAAAAGGAAACGGTCTTGGCCGTCCAGAAGGAGTATGACGCAACCGCTGTAGGCCACATGAATACTCTAAAGGCCATCATCGACCGGCTGGGAAAGTATTTCAGTGAGAAATGTCAGGATAATCTCGACAAGGTGACAAGGGCCAAAATCGAACTGACGGCTCAGGAGAACAGTTTTCTAACCGGCCTGAAGGCGGACATTGAAGGACTGATTGAGAAGCTGGAAGCGCTGCGGACCATATCCTTCTTTTCTCTCCGGGACGTTGCGGAAATCAGCGACCGACTGACTCCCTTGAAGATAGACCTTAGCCTCATCGACAAGCTGGATTCTCAAGAGACAAGGGTAACGGTAGATCCGATCAATGAGCAGCTCGACGGTCTTATAGCCAAGGTCGGAAGCCTGAAAGGCAGGATTAATCGGCATAAAGCGAAGATTAAGAAAGCGATTGATGAGAACCAGAGCAGCATAAACGGGTTTCTTCGGTCGGCAGGTTATAGGTACGCAGTGGAGATCGTTGCCGAACCAGATACCTATAAAATGAAGCTGGTTCATCAGGATCTTGGCAACCACATCGAAATGGCATCACAACACCTGAGTTATGGCGAGAAAAATGCTTTCGCGCTCGTGCTGTTCATGCATCAGGTCCTTAGCGAGAAGCCGGATCTAATCATTCTCGACGATCCTATCTCCTCTTTCGACAAGAACAAGAAGTTCGCTATCCTGCACGAGTTATTCCGCGGAAGGGCGAGTCTCCGCGACAAGACCACTCTTATGCTGACTCATGACATCGAGCCGGCGATTGACGTGATCAAAAGCACGAACGCGATCTTTCAGGGGGCCCAACCTTCGGCGACCTTCCTGTCGTCCCGGGCTGGAATCGTCAAGGAAGTTCCGATCGAGCCGGAGGATATTCAGACCTTCGCAAAGATCTGCAAAGATAACGTCACGTCTCTGGCTGATCCCCTTATCAAGTCGATTTATCTGCGGCGTGAGTTCGAGCTGCGGGACGATATGGGGCTGGAGTACAACCTGTTAGCCAGTCTCTTCAAGGGGAGAGAAATACCGACAGTAAAGTCCGCGACCGGCAGCCGGGATATGACACCACAGGAGAAGATGCAGGCGGAAGCAAGAATACGGGTCGATTTTCCAGCATTTGACTACGATGAGCTCGTGGCCGAGGCTCGAAACGAGGAAGCTATCAAAGCTAAATTCCACGCCACCGACGTCGGCTATGAAAAAATTCAGTTGTTCCGTATTCTAGGCAGTGATCACGACGATAATGTAATCCGAAAATTCATCAACGAGTCTTATCATATCGAGAATGAATATGTAATGCAGCTCAACCCACATAAGTTCGAGAGCATTCCGGAGTATGTCGTTGAGGAGTGCTCGCGTCTCCTGACCTGATTGACGGCGGTGCCGGCTCAGCGCTATGCAAAATTCCTGATTTGCGCATGAACGGTCTAAGCGCAGAATTGGCAGCGGATGGAAATAAGCGCCGACCTTGAGTCAATGCAGAAGCTGTTAGCGGCGCGAAAACGAATCGGCCACGGCTCAAGAAGCTACTTCGCAGCATAGGGGTGGGAGACGTGGTGGTCGCGACGCGCTTGGACCGCATGGCAGAATCAACTGACGACTGAATATAATTGCGCACCTGAATGAGAAGAAGGCGGGCTTCCGATCTCTCAGTGACCGCTTGGGCAGGTACCACAACGCCGTTGGGCCGGCTCCTGGTGGTGATCCTGGGAGGTGTTGCGAATTCGACCGCGAGCTGGTCATGGCCATGACGGGCGAAGGAAGGGCGAGAGCTGTCGCGCAGAGGGTGGCTGGGTGGTCCTCGGAAACTCACCTCAAAGCAGGTCCGTGAAGCCAAGGCGAGACCCGCGGCGGGCACTTGTCAGACCGAGGTTGCTCGATCTTTGGGGCAGCCCCTCTACAATTTCACGATTGCCCGTAAAATCGTTGCGACCATGATAGCGCTGCAGATTCTGCCTCGCGCGCAGATGTCTACGAGCACAGGGTAACAGATGTCTGACCACTACACGGCGGAACAGGTAAAGCAGCGCAATATCGAGCGGATGGGAGTAGCTCTCGGAAGCCAGTATTCAGCGCTGTGGCAGGAGCTGGCAGTCTTGCACCTCTATTGGGCGGAATACAAAGAGCTGTTCGGGACCAAGCCTTCGCGCATCGATCTCATGAACCAGGCAGCTCCCGCGTTCTTCCACATGCTGCAGGAAGAACTCTGGGATAACCGGCTGATGCACCTCGCCCGCATAACAGACTCGCCCAAGAGCGTGGGCAAAGACAACCTCACGATTCGCAATCTGCCAGGCCTGATCGATGACGCTGCCCTCAAAACGAAAGTCACCGCCCTGGTTGGCACAGCCCTCGACGCTACCAAATTCTGCCGAGACTGGCGCAACCGGCACATTGGTCACCTTGACCTGGCACTGGCGACAGGTGCCCCGGCAACTCCGCTTGCGATGGCGAGCCGGAGGCAGGTCAATGAAGCTCTCAAAGCAATCACCGATGTCATGAACGCCCTGGACGCTCACTATTTCGATTCCGAAACGGCTTACGATCGCCCGGTCAGAATAAACGGCGCTCTTGAGTTTCTGCACGTCCTGAACGATGGGATTAAAACTCGAGATGAGCGCGACAAGCGAGTCGAAGCCGGCGAGTATCGAATGGATGATCTGAATGTCGACGACATTTGAGGACGGATTCGGAATGAGACCGTCGGTAAAGCCGTCGTCAGGCAGGCTACGGTTTCCCGTTTGCCCCCGGATAGGACGGACTCGCCGTTGGAGAGTCCGGATTCGCTAACATCTAATGGTTGAGCAAAGACTAGGCATGCCGCAGAATCCCAAGGGAGGAGATTCGCGGTGTCCTATTTTTCAGACCATTATTTGAAGCTTTCCTTTCCGCTTGCAGATGCTGAAACGCCAGGTTTTCGGGAAGCCCAGCGCGGCGCATTATTCGCCGTGGGCTCCCATTTCAGCGGACGTAACGACGCGGCGATCATTACGATGCCCACCGGGACCGGCAAAACGGCGGTCCTCCAGGCAAGCGCGTTTCTACTGCAAGCCAACCGTGTCCTGGTCTTGACGCCAAGCCGCCTCGTGCGTGAGCAAATCGCCGATGACTTCAAGAAACTGGGCGTTTTGAAGCGCCTCGGCGCTCTTCCGGCCGATCTGCCAGAGCCAAACGTCACAGCGACGAGCGGCAGAATCACCGACCCTCTGCAATGGGAAGGACTTCGGGAGTTCGATGTCGTCGTCGCCACCGTGCCAAGCGTCAGTCCGCACATGGAACAGATCCCGGTCCCGCCCGCTGATCTGTTCGACCTGATCCTGGTTGATGAGGCCCATCACAGTCCGGCAGCCTCGTGGGCGGCTACACTTGACATGTTCAGGGATGCCCACAGGGTGCTCTTTACGGCCACCCCGTTCCGCCGTGACGACCGCGAGATTCTGGGTCGCTTCGCTTACACTTACGATCTTAAGCGCGCCTACCAGGATGGCGTTTTTGGCCACATCCAGTTTCAACTCGTCGATCAAATCCCTCCGGGTGAGAACCGACAGCAAATGGAGGACATTGCTGTTGCCCAAGCCGCGGAGCGCAAATTGGCAGCTGATCGCGGCGCAGGGCTTGATCACCTCCTTATGGTCCGAACAGATAGCAAGAAACGGGCAACTGAGCTGGTCCAACTGTACGAAACGCATACGAGGCTGCGGCTTAAGCTGATCCAGGGCACTCACTCGCTCGGCTACGTCAAGCGAGTGCTTGCAAACCTTGCCTCCGATGCGTTGGACGGCATCATCTGTGTCAACATGCTTGGCGAAGGCTTTGACATGCCACGCCTGAAGATCGCGGCTGTGCACTCGCCACATCGTTCTCTGGCGGTTACTCTTCAATTTATTGGACGCTTCGCGAGAACAGCCGGCGAGCGGCTAGGCGACGCCACATTTCTGGCAACAGCTTCAGGCGTAAAGGTTGAAGCGGAGAAACTATACTCGGCTGGCGCGGTCTGGTCCGACATCATCCCAAACCTCAGCGCCGCGCGGGTACAGCGCGAAATCGAGGCACGGGAGTTTATCGAGACCTTCGGACACGACGTCGGCACGATACCCGACCTTTCCGATATGTCGCTGTATTCGCTTTCGCCCTATGCGCACGTAAAAATCTACAGGCTGCGCGAAGCATTCGACATCAACGTGGTGCCGAATTTTGGCGTAGACCGGGAGCAAATTTTCGGGCGGGTGAGCGAGGACACCAATTCAAGCGTTTATGTTACCAGGATGCGCTCGCCTGTACCGTGGTCGACGGACGATGCGCTTATTGATGTGGAATACGACCTTTTCATCTTCTACTTCGATCCGGACTCGTCGCTTCTCTTCATCTGCGCCTCTTCCCGCGGCGACGGACTTTATCGTCGGATCGTGCGCGACTTGGTCGGATATGATCCCAAGATACTCGGCTTGTCGGAGCTCAACCGTGCTCTCAAGGATTTGGAGCAGGCGCGATTTTACAATGTCGGCATGCGAAATCGTCAGCAGTCGAGCCTGACTGAATCCTACCGAATGTTGACCGGCTCCCATGTGGACGAGGCAATCCGGGCGGAAGACGTCCGGCTCTTCCATCGCGGCCATTGTTTCGGGAGCGCCATCGAGAACGGGAACGAGGTAACGATTGGTCTGAGCAGCGCCTCCAAAATTTGGAGTAATACGTCCTTCACTTTACCTGAGCTGCTAGGCTGGTGCAAAAATCTAGCGCGAAAGATACTGGACGAGAGGGCTGCTGTAACCGGCAGCAATCTCGATTTGCTTCAAATGGGTCAGATTATCGATGCGATCCCTGCTCGTGTTTTGTGGGCCGAATGGGACAAAGACATCTATATCGATCCCCCTATCGCGAAATTTGAGATCGGCGGCCGGCCGGCCGAAGACTCCCTCACGCAATTCAGCCTGGATGTTGAACAGTCCGATGCCAGAGGCGTTAGGCTGTTGCTGGAAGGCCCAGGGCTGGAGACACGAATTCAATTCAAGATCGCCGAAAGCCCGCAATTCTCATATTTGTCGGACGACCAAATCAAAGTGGAGCTCGCTTTTGGCCGGCGCGCGGAGGACATCGTCGATTATCTGAACGACAACCCGCTGAACCTGATGCTGGATGATTGGTCCAGGGTCTGCGGCGACGAACACTTTCCTGCGCCCGCTGAGCCCTACAATCCGTTCGACGTGCAACAGATTAGGGCGGTCGATTGGCGAGGCGGTGGCGTAGATATAACGGTCGAATATGCCGATAACCGGGGGCGCGTTCTCGACAACTCCATCCAGCTGTTTCTCGCACGGCAACTGGATATCGTGGAGAACGCCGTCGTTTACTGGGACCACGGTAGCGGCGAGGCCGCAGATTTCATCGTGTTGCGCCCGGCAGCAGATGACGGAGTCGAAGTGACATTGTTCCACTGCAAAGGCGCAGGTGGCGGTCAACCCGGCAATCGTGTGGATGATGTTTACGAAGTCTGCGCACAAGCAGTTAAGTCCATGATCTGGTGCGATCTTCCCCGCCTGGTAGATCGATCTCTGGACCGCATGCGCCGAAGGAAGGGGGTCGGCAGACTTGTGCGCGGTGATGAAGCGCTGATGCTTGAACTTGCAACGCGGCGGCCCGTCAAGTTTGGGATGGTCGTGGTCCAGCCAGGCATCAGCAAAGGCAATTTGGAGCCGCGACTTGCGGAGGTGTTAGCCGCTTCGAGCTATTATCTCGTTCGGAGCGGACATCAGCAACTTGAAGTCTGGGCGAGCGCTTGACCTGCTGAGCTTCAGGACGCCTCGAAGCGCCTGACTGTTGGGCACGACCATAACGCTAGGTACACTACGCCGATCGGTCTCATCTTCATTGCCAAATAAAGGAGTAGGTAGCTGGTGCTGCGGCCGCCCGCGGCGTCCCTCCGCAGAAACGCAGCGCTTGATTAGGTCATTGAGGTCGCCTGTTGCGGTCGGCTGCGAGGTCTTGGCGATCTGTTCCCATTTCGGCGACGTAAGTTTGCCCTCGAAGCAGCAGACGACTTAGCATAAGTGCTGACGGTTATTGGAGGCGCTCGCACCGTGAATCTTCCCAGAACAGCCGCCTTCTGCGAGACGTTACCGATGATCGCGTCATCGCCGCCGAAGGCGCGGCCGAGACAGCCGAGCAACCGGTCGAGCCAGTAAGTGATGTCGAGTGAGCCGCGTTGGGTCCGCTCAAGGATGTCCGGTGGGCCACTACTCGATGATGATGGCGCGCTCGCCGAGATCAATCACAAAGGCGGACCGGGCGAGGCCAGAGATTTCGGCCTGCATGTCAGCGCGCTGATCGTTGGTTGAGCGAGTCCTAGCTACGCCGCCTGACGCGGACGTCCTGCAGTCGGAGCGTTAGCAGTGAAGCTCGATGTGCGTCAGCTCAAAAGGAATCCGCGGGTCGCGGAGGCTCAACTCAAATGCGGCCTCCACGCCGAGGCTGGATATGATTACTCGCCGCGGGAAAGGCGCCGCTGACATTGCTTCCGTAATCTCGTAGACAAGCTTGTCGAGCCCCTGACAGTCTACCATATGGCCTTCGACGTGGTGGCCGGCCACACAGCAGGCAAAAGCAAATGCCGCAATTAATGCCTTCAGGATCTGGCCTTGCTCCGTGTGTTGGATTGAGCGGGCTATTGCGGCAGCGCGCGGTGTCATCGGCAGATATGTAGGGGCCTGGTCCGCTCCTTCGTCTCGGAACTTGTCGAGGTCCTCTCGGGCGAGGTCCTGCTTGAGCACAAAACGTTGGCGTAAGCTTGCCGATTGGATACGGAAACGCGCGTACCTCGAGCGGGCCTTTCCGATCGTCGTGATCAGCGCTGTCGAGCACAAGGTGAGCGAAGGATTGCAGCCCGCCTCGATCCAGTAGGAAATTGTCTCGTGATCGACGTCGAAGACCGGGCTTGTCCAAGGGAAAGCTTCTCCGGCGGCGACGAGCGCGAGCGCCTGAATATGTCTCAGAACCACGCCCGAAGCGTCGGAGGCCACCCAACGCTGCATGAGGCGCTCAACATGATCGGGCAGTTCTACACTTGGCCCCACGAAATCTCGGATGCGCCGAATGTCACCCATTTACCACTTCCCGTTATGGCGGAAATTTCATTGATCTATGGCATTGGAAGAGTGTCAGAAAAAGTGTAAATAATCAACTGATTTGCCGAAGTGGTCGGCAACTGCGCAAGAGGAGGTCCACATGCGGACGATGCAAAATGGCGAATTTCTTATCAACCTTATGAAATACTTAACTAATTGCGTGCGAAACCCATTGTTGCCCTCCTGAGTTGGGACATGTGGCAGCACAAGTGGTTTCACAAAGGCGTGAATTCATGTCAAAAAGGATTTTGGGTATCAGCATGAAATCCACGCCAAATACCGATGAAGTAGGTCAAAAATGGCAACGAAAACTCTTGAAAAGCATGGGGCCAGTGCTGGATCGCGGCCCAAGAGCGCGCGTTTGGGAGATCTCGATCTAACGGACGAGTCCAATGCGTTTCTCACCCATGAAATCGATCAGACCGATGGCCCCGAAACTGTCCGAGTCCGAATGACGGTCGATCTCGTCGGCCCTTTGGCCGGTAAGCTCGAACAAACCGCAAAGCAACTCGGAAAGAGCAAGACCGATGTCATACGCGACGGTCTTCAGTACGTGTTTCGGGCATTGAAGGCTCAGCATGATGGATTTCTCGTCGGGGCCTGGAAAGAAGACGAGGACGGTCGCATTTCTCGGGCTCGAGAATTTTCTATCGGCAGCTGAGTTGCTGAACTCGCGCTTACTCCGCTGACATCGGAGCCTCCATGTATTTGAGGTCGCTCGCGATCGACAGTGTCCGGTCGATCGAAAGCTTACGCATGGACTTCGAGCCAGGCGAAGAGGCGGGCTGGCACGTGATTGTCGGACCGAATGGTTCTGGCAAATCGAGCATCGTCAAAGCATTCGCTTTGGCGATGCTCGATGAGGCCGATGTCAAGCAACTCCCTCGAGACATTCCCTCCTCCTTTCTGCGATATGGGCGAAAGTCGGGAAGGATCGAAGTTGCGGTGACGGGAGCAGGCTCCAAACTCCCAAAAAGCTCCAAATGGGAATGGCAGTTCAAGGCGAATGGCCGAGCCGCAAACGCATCGCTGAAGCTCGCGACGACGACCAGAAAGCTTCCTTGGCAGGACCGGCCGGTTTTTACAGCAGCATTCGGACCATCCAGACGCCTGTCAGGTGACCCATCTCTGGCGAGCCTTGCAGCCTCCAGTAGACGCCTCGGAGCGCACCTGTCCGCTCTCAGCGAAGGTGTGCCCCTTTCTGCCAGCCAGGAATGGCTTTACGAGCTTTATTCGGAAGAGCAACGTCTCGAGCGCGGTGCGCGCATCGCTTTGAAGCAGTTCCTGTCGTCGGCGGAAGTAATGTCGCTCGTCGACAATATGATGCGTAGCATCGCCAAACGAGATCCGACCAAGAAACCCAAGACCGATCCGACGGTGCAGAAACTCATCGAAGCATTCCGCAAGTGTCTGGACGAAGTCGTCGAGGCCTACCAGATGCGGCACGGCTCGATCGTACTGAAGGCCGTCGAAATCGCTGTGGGCAAGAAAATCGAGGAGACGGAATTCGATTTCGAACTCGACAGCCTATCGCGGAGGATCAAACGATTCCTCAATCAGTCTCAGTTTATTTTCGACAGCGTGAAGATCACCGAGCCAACACGAGATCGCCTTCTCGTCAGGGATTTTGCAAACGCACCCTTGGCTCTCGCTGATCTAAGCGACGGCTACCGCACGCTGATCACCTTGGTGCTCGAAATTCTCCGGCAGATGCTCCAAACCGCAGGTCCTCGTGCCTTCATGGATAGCCTGGAGCACAACCCGAACATGATTGACCTTCCTGGAGTGGTTGCCATAGACGAAATAGAGGCTCACCTGCATCCGACCTGGCAGGCGTTGGTTGGTCAGTGGCTGCAGAAATGCTTTCCTCGGGTCCAGTTCATCATAACGACGCATAGTCCAATCGTGTGCCGCGCAATGGCCGTCCAAGGTGAGCTGCGTGGGAGCCTCTGGAAGCTTCCTGAACGCAATTCGTCGCAAAGCTTCGGCCGCATTACGGGGCCCGAGCTTGACCGCGTGCTCTACGGCGATCTCGTGGAGGCCCTAGGAACCAACATATTTGGTCGGCATGTAGAACAGTCTCAGGATTCCTCCCCAATGTTGGATCGTCTTGCTGAGCTGAACGTCAAGGCGTTGCGGACGGAGCTGTCCGCCGAGGAAAAGCGCACTCAGGCAGAGCTCAGAAAGAAATTTCCAGCACGCCCCGCGATACTGAAATGATTACGCTCGATGAAGTTCCAATCTCGCCCGGGTGCCGAGCCCGACTGGCGGGATGGCAGGCCGAGGTAAACAAGCTTCGCTCATACAAGGAGAGGGGGGCCGAAGCAGCCTTGAAGTTCGGCAGCAGAAATAATCGCAAAAACAAAACATTCCAGGAGATAAGAGCCGCGCTGGAGAGAATGTGCTGCGGCGCCAGGCGGTGCTGCTACTGCGAAGATTCTGCCGCTGACGAGGTTGAGCATATTGCGCCGAAGGCGCTTTTTCCGGAGCGCGTTTTTGACTGGACCAACTATCTCTACGCGTGTGGTCCATGCAATGGTCCCAAGAATAATCGCTACTCCTATGTAACTCCGTCGGGCGAGATGAAGGAGTTCATCAGGACGCGCGCGGGGCGCCTTATGGCTCCTCCCAAAGGAATTGACGCGTTGATTGATCCCCGGAGGGAGAATCCGCTGGATTTCATGCAGCTCGATCTTGCCGGAACATTCTGTTTTGTGCCGATCGCCGCCGACCCAGTACTTCGTCGCCGAGCCGTCTGGACGATCGAACTACTTGATCTAAATAAGCCGACTCTGACCAGAGCGCGGGCATCCGCATGCTTCAATTTTGAAAACGCACTGCGGTCCTACGCAGAACAGAAGCTCAGGAACGTCACTGTCTCAGAGCTTGAGAAGACGAAATTGATGATCCTCGCGCAGCCGCACCCGACCGTTTTTCTGGAAATGCAGAGATCTCGCCTGGCCGACCCGCTTTTCGTCGATATTCCCGAAGCAAGAGCCTGGCGATTCATGCCGGCATAGATCGAGACTGCACCAGGCAAGGTGTGACGCCGTCCATTTATCTTTGCTGGCGCTTACGCAAGTGGTACGGAGTATTCGACATATAGTGGTACGTCGTCTGAATGCGCCGACTTGGGACCCGCGCTGAGCCGCGAAAAGAAGGCATCCCAGTCGTCCCGACTGAGTTCACCTGGCTTATTCTCACGGCGAAGCCGATCTTCGTGTAAATCCGCCAGGGACTTGTCCGCACGCAAGACCTTACCCTTCGTTTTCTCCAGAAGGCGAGCCAGCAGCGACGGGAACGGCATATTCCAGTGTTTGGTCTTGCGAGCGAACTCTTCTCTGACCGGAATCATCGCGACTAGGTCTGGATGGGTCATCAGCTCGAGGCCATTAGCGCGCAGTGTCGCATTGTGGCTGGCATGGTGGCCGACCTTGTACAGCACCGTGGCGGCGAACAGCTTGGTAATATCGATGGCCGCCGGATCCTCTCGTTTGGCACCGCTCGGCCAGACGTATTGCTGCCAGGAATCCCAGTTTCCGACCTGCGCATCTCCAGGGAAAAGCAACACGCGAGGATCAGACTTGCTCCCGAACGCGAAAGCGAGAACCAGGCTCGTATTGTTGGTATCGGAATCGAGCTTCAGAGCCAGCTGTTCCGCGGCGCCGAGCCAGTCGCGGTCGATCCGGCGCCATTCGTCCCGCTCGAGAAAGTAAACCTGATCCTGTAACTCTTGCCGCGCTTTCATCTCGGAGAGCCGACGGAAATGCTGGTTGTCGAAGGGCATCGAAAGCTCGATGGCCCTCGCTTCGTCGGCATCAAGCGAAATGGCTTCCTTCTCCAGCTGAACAGCTGCCGCCAAATACACGCCCAGACCCGCGCTTTCGTCTGTGAGGTAGACCTCTCCCTTTCGGGGATTGCTGCGGAGGAGGAATTTAGGATCCTTCGGGGGGCCAAGAACGTAGGCTTGGACCGGTACGCCGGCTGGCAACGGAATTGGATCCGCGCCAGGCGTGAAGTATCGGACTTTCTTGGCAAGTCCCTTGAGCATGGTCAGAATGGCTCCAGTATCCATCCTCGAGGCTGCGGCGCCTGGGGATTGCCCCGTAAACGCCAGAAGCTCTCTCACTTCATCACGCTGTCCACCGGCCCGGGGCGATCTCGTCGCCTCTTCCTCGTCCTCCTCAGGAGCGGCAGCAGCCGGCCCGAAGTGCTTGTCGAGCGTGAGCAGCAGCTGCAATGCCTTTTGCCTTCGCGCACGAATCCGTGCTGCATCGGCATCCTTGTCATCCTCCGTCCAGGCGAGCCAAAGCTCATCAATCTCGAACTTGCGGAAGATGTCCTCGGCCTGGCAAAAGCCGGAAAGATGATCCCAGTGCTCGTGGGTGACGATCAAGACGTCAAGACGAGAGCCCGTCGTCGTTGCTATGTCGTCGGCGATCTCCTTCATGATGTCGGCCGCAGACGGCATTCCCTGGAGCGCTCCGCAATCGATCAAGATCTGCACGTCGCGTTCGGGGCCGGCGGGAATCCTGATGAGGAAGCAATCACCGAGGATGTTGTTATACATGCGAACGGATATGTGGCCTGGCTTGGCGCGTGCAGGTGTTGTGGCCGAGCCTACCTCGTTGTCAACTCCCGTATCAGGAGCGGACCGGCCACCTTTTTTGCGCGCCGGCTTTTTGTTTGCTGCCGATTTCGTAGTCTTCTTTCGCCTTGCAGGCGTTTTTCGTGCGCTCAACATGGCCTCACCCGTTCCGGTGCAGAAAGGCGAACGGTTCTTCGCGGGAATCGAGGCCGAAATAAGTGGCTCCGAGCGACTCCGTCTCACGCTCGAATAGAAAACGTCTCTGTGCCTCTAGCCTCGAGGCGCTCAGAATGTCCTTGCTGACGATGTATCGAACTCTGGCCGAGTGAAGGTCGATGATCAGCGTGCACCCGCCGCGAAAGGTGAAGTCCGCGCCACGGGACCGATGTCCTGATGCATCTGCGTTCGCTTGCTCCCCGGCATCGCTAAAACCTCTCCGCTCCTGGACGATTTCCACCACGAGCTGCGGAAGTTCCTCGCCATCGGGGCCGATACGGCGCGTTGTCCGCACCGACTGGACATCGAACGCCGGCGCCCCGCCATCCTTGATAGAACGCCTGATCGTCTTTGGCGCATCGTCATCAAGCGCCAACCCCATCTTACGAAGCGTTTCCGCCGGAAGCCGGCTCCGGTCCTTCAAGCGTCCGTAGAAAGCGCCGGCGTTGTCGATCGCCTGTTTCCAGAGATCCTCGCGGCTTTCCTTATGGCTTGTGTCGATCCCGTCGAGCCATCCCAACGCCACATCCTCGTCGGGCTCACCCCACAATAGGCTGTCGACCGCCAGCGAGCGGCAATCCCGCGGATAGATTCCTCGCCTTCTGAAAGACTCGACAAAAGCAATGCGGTATCCGCGATCATCATCGGCGACCAGATCGCTGTCGGCGGTGACAACCGCCCGCAGAAAGTCGCCGAACGTGACGTCGACGGGGGGCAGATAATCGAGCGCACGAATGCACATCCGCAATACGTGCCCTGCCGTTTTGTTTGCCTCCGCGGTCAAACGGTTTAACAGATCGGGATGAAGGTCGCGGTCGGGGTAGCGCTCGCCTTCGCCAGTCACCATCCGGATCAGGTCGGCCACGCGGGTGCGATAAATGGTTAGGAACGCATCGAAGACGGCCGCGACCAGAATTGCGCCGCGCTCGTGCGGCTCGGTCACATGTCCAATCGCCCGCGCATCGGGAAGACCGGTCACCGGATCTATTTTGTCGATGCCATCGCGGAGAGCTCCGTAATTGCCGATCGCCTGACCGAACTGGAGTGCAAGATTGCTGAGCAGCGAGCGCTGCGAGAGATCGCCCCTAAGCCGTCCGATCTGGTTCTTGACCGCCTCCGGCATGGTGAAGTGCTGCAAAAGGGCTACGACGTCGGCGAAAGCTTCGTGGAACGCCAGTGAGTCCGGGTTACTCGGCTCAAGATACATTCGATGCATGCCGTCCAAAATCGCGTGACTCATCTCGTGAGCGATGATGTCGTGCGACAGGCAAGAAAAGATCATCCCGCCGGGTAAATTGGTGCCGACGTCCTCACCGCTGGCCCGGAAGTAACCAAACAGGAGAGCCCGCTTTTGTGGACTGTAGTAGGCGTTCGCCTCCCGTAACGCATGGGGATAAATGCGCAGTTTGCCGATATAGGTTCTGCTCCTATAGGCGTCTGCATCGTCCCTTCGCGCCCACCGCCACGCCCAAAGGACCCGCCGACCAAGCGCGCGTTCGAAATTGCGTATCGTGGTCATGCCGACCGCATAGACCATCTGTTGATGAAATTGCGGGTTGCCCTCCGATGGAGCGTGTCCATCCTGCGCGAGCAGTTGCGGAGAATTCAGATTGACGGGCTCGTAGAAGGCGTCACTCGCTGGATCTACGTCGATCACCTCGAGGTATTCGCCCCTCGGACCGGGATCAAGTTCTTCCCAGGGCACCTTGATCACGGCTGCGTTCATCGTGGCCGTCCGCAGATCCGTCGATGCGGAAGGGTCGAATGCATAGACGCGCAAGCGACGGAACGCGGGAGGGGTGAGCTCGCGCACCATCAATATCCACCAGCAAAGGGAAATTGCGTCGGAGGGCTTATGCTGACGCCAAGTTTGGACTGCAACGCCGGATCAATATGTGCACGCAGGGCCGCATCGCAGATCGCATAACCCCAGTTCATCAACCGATCCTGCAGGTTTCTGGGCATCGCCTCCAGCCGGGTAGGAACTTCGGCGAGGGGGACCGGATTGCGCGTCGAGCAGCCGAGCGGATCCTGCCCGAGCTGATAGTCGGCGAACGCAGTCCGAATACCCCAATAGGTGCCCGTGTGGTCCTTACGCTGGAACGACTCAATCAGATGTCGCTTGCGCAGGCTCCGGACCTGGTTGTCTACCGTATCAAGCACGCGCAAGGAATGGCGCGCCCAGTCCCGATGCGGATCGGGCTCGGGCGCAATCTTTTGTCCGGCGTCGCTCACAAGCAATGTTGCGTATCTCTTCGAAATCGTCTCCAAGCCGAGATTGTCGTATACGCCACCATCGCTTAGGATCGCCGTCTTCGTGTAAGGCTCGCGATGAAGATCCGCGCCTGGGGCGTTCACGACGTCTTGCGAGATGTCTAGTTCACACGGCGACAGGATCGGAGGAAAAGCGGAAGACGCAGCCACCGCTTTGGCAAGCAGCACGTCTGGTTGTTCGATCAATCCCACCCTGTAATCACCCATGTAATTGCGCGAAAAGCGCCAGAGTGCCGCCGTCTGAATATTGGTGGCGTTTATCACGAACCGCGGATTGCCGGGTTGTGTATCGTCAGGAAGATCCGCAAGCTTCGCGCCCCCAAAGACAACATCGTCATAGGCGCTTGCGACGCGATCGCTAATGGACCCGGGCAGAAGAATCCCCCCTATGATCGCACCCGCATCTATCGTGGTATCGGCCATCCTTCTGACCTGGTTGACAACGATGTCCAAATTGGTCGCCACATCGCCTTGAAAGTTGAGGTTCTTCCAGTTCGCCCCGAGTATTCCGGCCGTGATGGAGCCACCGGAGACGCTGGATATCCGCTTGACCTTGCGCAGCAGAGAAAGCTCGTTCAACCGGATCAGGGCACCGACATGAAAGACCATCGCCCGATAGCCGCCTCCAGAGAGCGCCAGGCCGATGCCGTCTTCAGGTTGGGAGGGGGCTCTGTCGACAAACTCGTCAACGGACATCACTAAAGCTCCAATCACCTTATGCTGAGAATTCGGGTCTCGAGGGAGCATGGACCTTGCTTGAATCGACATGCCACTCGGAAACGTGCTTACCAGCGTACAAAGTAGTTTTCATGAAGATATAGTAACAACGATACACGCTCCGATAGAATTGGCAAGCAGCCGCGGAATGCTTGGCTCGTTGATCTCATGACCGATATGTAGAGGGCTCGTCGGGCAGGGGCCTCCACACTGCAATTTGGACACTCAGGCATCGAGAAAGCTGTTCGTCCTCCGCTCTGGCCCAAGGCCCCGCCGCCTCTCTGTCTTATCCACCGCCCGCCCGTTGACTCCCGGTTGTGAAGGACGCAACGTAACTATTTTGGGTGAGGGCGGACTATGAGCTTTTTGAAACATCGGGTGCGATTTTCACGTCACGCTGCAGCATTGATGATGGTCTTGGGCTGTGGCACTGGGTGCACAAGGGGCGAACTTGAACACAAGGCCGACGCCTACAATCAGGCGATCGCTGAATCGAACAGTCGGCAGATCCTGCTGAATGCTGTTCGGGCGAGTCAACGTGCACCGATGTCCTTTGTCGGTTTCGGAGATGTCGCGGCCGCGCCCACCTTTTCAGGATCGGCCGGTGGAACGTTCAATTTCGATCCGTTCGGGCTCACGACTTACAATCTCAATCCGACCGTCAACGTGAATGGCGGATTCACCTCATTCACGATGAACAATCTGAACTATGCGGCTTTCGCCCAGGAGATGCAGCGTCCGCTGCCGCCCAACATTGTCCAGTACTTCGATCAGCTGAAATTTCCGAAGGAATTGGTGAAACTGATCTTCGTGCAAGAATACACGCTTCCCTTGCAAAAAAGGCAACGAATCGCAGCCGAAGCCGCGGCCAGGTGTCGGGCGAGAGCCAATCAACGTGATGCCGATATTTGTGACGCGATGGAGAGGGACCGCGACCGCTTCGATAAGGCCGGCTGCCAGGACTTTCCGGAAACTCATGCGACCATGACGCTGCTAAATGTGGGACGTGATTTATGTGCGATGGTCACCTTCCAGACCTTTGTCAGACAATTGCGGCTTCTCGAGATCGAACTTCCATTCAAGCCGCGTACGACCCAAGCGATCCTGTATTATCTCGGTGACCTGATCGCAGCTCAGAATTACTCGACGCATCCGTTCCTACCAGAAGTCTTGATCGAAAAAGACAATCGAAGACTGACGGTTCCGCTCTTCGAGGTCAGGCGTGCCATTCCAGCTCCCGCCGGGACGGCTGTTGCCGTCACGTACGGTGGGGAAAGTTTCTTCATACCGACCCCCGTTTTCGGCGCCAACGAAGAGGCGCGCTCCCTCCAGGTGCTGGATCTGGTGTCACAGGTGATCACTGCCGCCACTTCCAAGGACGCGCTACCCAAAACCTCGACCGTTACATTCGTGCAAGCCCGGTGAAACCGGGCAGAGTGAGGAGCAAAACTGCACGACGGACGGCATGCGAGCGGCCCGTCATTCGGATGCTCAATGGAGGGGCGTGTGATGCGTCGGTCAGCGCACGCAATCCGTTGACGCGTCCCCCTCGCAAAAGCGACCTCAAAGGTAAGTTTTCTGCACCAAAGACGTCTTTATCGCACTAATTCGTCGCGATATGCCGCAGGGCCACCGCAGCCGGCCTTCGCTCTGCAGCAGATCCTTGGCAAGAAAGATGACGAAAGCTGATTGCCGTGGCGGAGTTATCCATGAGCTGTCGAGATCTCGATCCCAAGTGAAGCGGCTTCCGCTAAGTCTAGATACTTTCGTGACCTGTCGGTTCGTGGTTGCGGGTTCGGCTGTGGCTCCCGCGAACGGGCTGTTCGCAGCGGCTCACTGTCCGACAGAACTGCATGCATCCCTGGTCAACCGCCAATCCATCTTCGCTTGCCCAAGCCTCTTCCCAGCGGAAGACTGTAGGTATGGATCGGACGGTCGCCGGACTCTCTGCTTCGCTACGGGATCTAAGGATTCTTTGCAGGGAATCGCACGTTTCCAAAAGTGCGGTTCCACCCAGCCTGAGCGGGTCGTGTAGAAGACGGATGCCAAACCGCTTTGTCTTGCCATGGCCTTGAAGGATTTGGGTAACGCTTGTCAGAACATCGTGGTCTGAACTGCCAATCGAAGCAGCGCCGCCGAGCGCTTGACGAGTTGCAAATTCCAAGCCCACTAGGCGCAATCCTCCGCGGCTGGCATGTGCGTCATCGAAACATACGTTCGTGGCAAAAACATCGAAAGGCTGGCCGCATACCGGCCGCAAGGTTATCGCTCGCTCGTCCAGGCAAACTTCCTCCAACAAAGTTTCATGATCGCCGATCGGAAAATGGCTGTGCAGAAGGGTGGTACCAAATCGCTCGTGGAACCTCGACCGTAGTAGAGTGCTTCCAATCTCGTCCAAGCAGGCCTGATCGTCGGAAGTAATGATCCCGGCGTCCGTCGCATCAATGTCCGGAAGTTTCGCGTAGTCGAGCGAATCGTGGTGCCGTAGTGCCAGCATAGTAACTCTCCAACATGGACCATTTAGAAGCTGCAACTTATGGCTACCAAAATCAACAGGCACCGGCGCGCGCAAATGGCTAGTTGTGGGTCCATCGTGAGGTGATGTGAGTTTGGCATGGGAGATCGAGGCAGGTCGTAGCCCTGTCGAGACGCGCCGGGATTTAAGCGAAATGGCCTCGCGCTGTTGTGCGTTCAGACCGGCGACGCATTGCTTGATGGACTCTGGCTCTCCTCCGATACTCTGGTGTTGTGTGCCTGCGCCCGGCGCCCGCAGCACGATGAACAGCCATCAGCGTGCTGAACTTATGGCTGCGCAAGAGGGCTGGCATTGTGCCGCCGAAGGACTGCTTCAACCTCCATCTCGACCAGCCGAGGCAGACCAAACTCGCGCCAATTGTTTGTCACGAGCCAGTTCAGGCAGTCCGCCTCAGAGAAATTGTCTTCCGTGATAAAAACTGACAACGAGGTTACGCTTGATCGCGAGAGGCCAAGTGACATCAGCGATAGCTGGGTTCGCTTTGAGACGCCGAACTCAAGATACAGCCAAAAATCATCGGTGGGAGGCAGAATGTCTCCTCTATCGCGCACGATCAGGACCGGCCGAAGTATATCGAGGTAGGCGTGGAGATACTTTGGAGTTTCGAAGCGTGCAACCCGCTCGACCCGCTCCATCGTTTCTCGAATGATGGTTGTTTCGGGCTTCGATGGGTCTCGTCGCTTCCAGTAACGGATCTGATTATCGATCATTCGACTGAGGGGCAGACCGCGCATCCATTCAATAACCAGCAAGGCGTTTCCATACGCCGAGCTGCCGCTTCCTAGTCCCGCCCCTAGATGCTCCGTCAATCGTGAGAATATTCTGACGAAATTATCTATGGCGTCATCCCGGCTTTCTCCGTCATCGTCTTGAATTGTTGCCTCACTCAAGGGGTCGGTTGGCAATAGGCCTTCCAACTCGATATCTGGCGTCTTCATAAAATGACGCTGCAGAGCATTCATGCCCCACGGGCTTATCCCTGGATTCCGCAAGACGATCTGCTCTGAAACCTCAAGGGTTTCTATGATTTCATCAATTTCAGCCGACAAAGCGTCGAGCTCGTGATCCGACAGGGCATGCACGCTCGGCGACGACGCGAGCGTTCCATGTCCGATCTGTCGAAAAACAAGATAGGACAGCAAATATTCGTAGAAGCGGTTTCGGGTCCCAATTGCGCGGCTTCTCGCGTATTCCATGAACGCGGGAAATTCTGACGCCAACCGCTGAGTGGCGATACGAATACTTTGCTTCTGTTTGGAACGCGGTGCGCTTCCATCAAACCATTCCAACGGGTGAAGTGGATCGATACAAAAGATATTTCCCTGAAATTCTTTGCCCCATCGCCCGGCTCGGCCAGCCAGATTCCAGAAATCCTCGGGCTTCATGAGGTCACTTTTGCCGCGCTTTGGATGTCGCATAAAAACGCTGCGGCAGGACAGATTGACGCCCTCAATCAACGTGGAGGTGCAGACTAGGAAGTTGATCTTGCCTGACGAAAACAGCCGCTCCACCTCAGTCCTGATCAACTGCGGGATATTCCCATAGTGAAAGGCCACACCCTTTCGCACAAACCGCCGAAGCCTGAATTTCGGATGAACAGCCTTTTCGCAGAGCTCGCTGAGTGCTGTAAGTTCCGGATCTGGAATTTCATCTTTGATGAATTGACATAGTATCTCGGCGACTGTTTCTGCATCGGAGGCTCGGTTGACGTAGATTACGTTTCCACCAGCTTTCCCCAACTCCCATGCAATGAACGGCAACTTCTGTGTTACCGAAGGTCTATCGCGCAGGCTGATCTGCCCGAGAGCAGCTCTTTTGTTTTCCGAGAGTAGTAGGCTCAGGTCCCATTTCTTGGGTTTGCCTCTTACCTGCTCGACCCAAATCAGATTTTGGTTGACGGTGGGTTTAATACCAGTGATGGCGCGTACGCGTTTCCCTTTGGGCGCAAACTGTAAAAGACTTTGCGGATTGTCCGTTGAAGGGCTTGCAAACAAGAATTTCGCTTTAGGAAACTGTGTTTGCGCAAGCTCCAGAACTTGCTGCAACAGGATGCCGCGTTGGCTCGCTCCAATCTGCTGTGCTTCGTCGATCACAATTAGATCGGCCGGTTCGCCCGAAGTGCGGCGAAGCATGTAAAGGTGAAAGCGCTCCTGAGTGTAGATGTAAATATTGTGTGGTTTTGGATCGCTAAATGAGAGCGGCAGCGAGCTAATGTTGATCTTAGGCTGGTCGTCGCCGACCAATTTTCGAAGATCCGCCTCTACTTGGGATATCAGAGCCCTGGTCGGAACTATGAAGAAAGTCGTGGAGTGTGTTTTGGTCGATACGATGTTCTCGATCCACTTTTCCAGTACGTAGGATTTGCCTGCAGAGGTCGGAGCTGACGCGCTGACCCAATCATTCGTTTCCAGCGCTCTCCAAAGCGCTTGCTGGAAATCATTGCCTACAAATTCTCTCGCCGTACCGATGTTGATCGTCGAGGCGATCTGGCGGGCTGCGATGTCAAGCGATAGGTCCGGTCTAAGCCTCGACAGCACATCGGCGGGTAGGAGCTGTCGCCTTATCGCTACCTGCACCGCCGGATTGTTGGAGGATTTGGCAAGAATTGCCGCAGCGAACGCCCGCTCGTTTTCGGCATTCTCCCACGTAAGACAGGAATGTAGAATGCGAAGACCAGCTTCATGGTAGTACTCGGAGTCACTGCTGAGGAAGACACTCGCGCACCTCACCAGGTGAAACCAATCGGGGATTGCAGAGAAGTCTTCAAGGGAAACAGCTGGCAAGTCGTCAACAACAGCGCGTAACGTTATCGCTTCGATCGCCTTTTGCAGATTTCCGTCACTCCAAATCTTCTCTGCGAGCGCTTGGACCGTCATGCCAATAATCCCAGGGACTTCTTCATCGCGGATCGGAAATCATCGCAAAAACCAAAGGGCACGTAGAAAATATGGATCTCGAAGCTTTCAATCCCCCGATTGGTGGCCCGTGATTTTGCCATCTGGCACCACTGTGGAAAGGCCGTCTTGACCTTCGCAGTGAACTCGCCGTGTCGCACTTGGTTTGGCTTTCGGGGGTACTCATAATCGAAGCCGACCAGGCAAATGCCCCTCCACGAAACTCGGTTGAACGCTGCAGAGTGAGGATTGATAGAATCGAGAATCAATTTCTGCAGTTCAGGGTCTGCCAAGTCCATGTAGTGCTCAAGCAATGCGAGCTCCCGGCGCTTATCGGAATCTCCTGTCCCTGCGGACAACAGAAAAGGCTTCAGCCCTTCCAATGCTTCGGATAGGGCGCGATCCAAATCCTTGTGTACTTTCGATTCACACCAGTAGATTGCCAGCTCATCGGGTGCGCCCCCTGGCCCACAATGTACTCCATCGAGGCCATGGAAATGCATCTCCCTATCCGTCTTGAGATCCATTTTGCAAAGGAGCTGCGGTAACTTCAGGAGGCTTTCTGCGAGAACAAAGAGAAGCATCTCTCCTTGTTCGCCAGACATGCCATATCGTTTGAAAGTATCGATGGCTTGGCGGCGCAGGCGTTCGTTCTTCAGTCGAGCTTCCTGTTGATTTGACGAACTCGCCGCCATCAAATGCCTGCGGGGCGTCACATAGTCGAGGAGCCAGTTCGCAACTTCGTCCGTAAAATCGGAAAGCCGTGGCAAGCAGGAGCCGTCAAGCGCTACGTGGTGGCAGTGAGCAATAGCTTTCGTATCTTCGACCTGAGCGTGGGTTGTGACCGTGGTGAGCACCGGCGTTAAGTCCAGGCCTTGACGTGTCACTGCCGTGAACCGTTCGGCCAACGATGGTTTAGGCGCCGTCCTAGAGTCCATAAAACAAACCGTTCAATCAAAGCGGAAATTGTACGCGGAGATCAACCAGTTGGCAAACGTCTGTCAAGTTTCGCGCTCCCTGTTGTGGACGCAGTCGCCCTATTCGCCAATAGGGACGAATCGGTTTGCCGGATCACGGCAACCAAATGCGGCAGCCGCGATCTCTTGGTTTGTTGGCCCGAGTGATTGGGCAGTTGTGCCGCCTTCCGGTACACATCGAATTTCGGAGGAGCCCCTGGGCTCGGCGAACTTACGGAGCTCCTCGCCGGGGCATCAGGAAAGGGGTTCACCTGCGGCGATCGCTATCACTGCCCCGTGCCCGGGTGTCGCTAATTGAACCGGTCTCGTCGCTGCACTCGGACCCGCGTGCCTTTCGGGTCGCCTTGCGCTCTCTGGGGGCTATTTTCCGTTCAGGCCGGTACGGCGCTGGCACACGCCTAGTTCGAACACTCGTCGAGGGCGAGCAAGTTGTCAGTCCAGACACCATCTGCATGGGTCTGAATGAATTTGCGTCCCGAAGGGGCTTTTCGCACGGCAACCCAGGCCGTCGAATTACCCTCTTGCGTGTAGAACCTGTGTTGCTTGTTCTCGATAAAGCGGACAACGTTTTCCACCTTGTCCTGCCATCTTCCGCCCTCGGTCTTAGGCCCACCGACATCTGTGATGTGCTCATGCCGACTCAGCCGGTTGGGCTTGCGAACACAATCGATGCGGTAAGTGGCCATTGTCCTACGTTCCATACTATTTAGCGAGCAAGAATCCTGCTCGTCCGGCGATAAAGACCTGTGCCGCTAAGGACCGGAGCAGGCTCGATTGCTTAACTTGCGCGGAGCCTGCGCGCCTGCCGGCGAACCGCCTTTCAGGCGACCTGCAACAACAATATCGAGAGCGTGTGACGGTCTGAGCAGAATGGCCGAAAACTCTGATGAGTAAGCTCGATCAAACGCTCACGTAATACGACTCACCCCGATCCTTACGTGTAACAACCACGCAAGTTGTACCTCGTAGTCGAGGCTGAGCACTCGCCAGGTCATTTGCTATACGTTGTGCCTCACGAAACGCCTGGAGCTCGTTCTCGAATGCCAGGCCGCCGGGATCATCGAGATTGTGCTTGCCTTCCAGGTTGAAGTAAAAGCGAGCCATTCGTTTCGCTTGGTTAGTTGCTTCGGAGGCAATGACACTACTATGCAACTAAAGCGGAATTCCCTGATCTGGGACCTTATGTTGCCGAAATCCGGCGCGTTATCGGAAAGATGCGAAGCGGTTCGCGTGCGAACTTCCGAACTGGCCAGCCCGACGAGTTCTGTCGGCGCCGATAACACCTCGTTAGACCTGTGTTCAGCCGCTTGGGTGGCACTCGCCAGACAATATCGCCTGGAGCTGACATTCGCCGCGAAATGCTTAGGCGATGCAGGAAAATGTCCAAAATGCAGGGAAGTGCGCCGCAATTGTCTTTGCAACAAGAGTATGCTGATGTTTCAACGCGCGCAGGAGCCAAATCTATGGCACCCACCGGGCTTTCAGACACGCTGGAAATGATTGCTGAGGACTTCAAGGAAGCCCTCCTGAGACATTACTCCTTCGGGCAGCGCAAGGCTGCGGTTGCCATCGGCAAGACCAATGCCGACTGCCCGGTGTTATCTGTTCTGCTGGAGAACGGGCAGAGGCTTCACCTCACCGTGACAAGAGCGCAGCCCTGATCGCCTTTCTTCGCCGATGGTAATCTCCAGCGCTGCGACCGTGCGGTCAAGAAAGTCGGGTCGTTGTTGGGCGTCTGAACCTCGGCGCCACAGGGACTCGGCTTTTCCTAACGATCGTGGTGTACGCTCACGCGGCGCAATGGATGTTTACCCGTTGCGCGTTGCACCTGCGGGCCCGCCAACGGCAAAAAGTCCATGAAGCAGCCGCGACCACCGGGATCAAGGACTTCAGACTCAAGGCCTTCGGTCGGGCGGAGATTTCCCTGTAGATCGCGATGGCCGTTGTCGCATCACTTGGATCGGCTTTGCAATGCAGCGGCGGTGTGCGTAGCCGCCGAGGACGACAACGTGCGGTCCAACCTGGCCGCAGTGAATGCACCGCCTTGACTTATGGCCTCCGGGATATCTCCGCGACATTGGCCGGCTCCTAGTCTAGCGAGTTTCGCGCAGATGGCGGCGAACTAGCTCGCCGCAGTTCGGAAGCCTGATTGTCTGCACGACCAGACCGTGCCGATTGTGCGAGGATGATCTCGCTGGCGCGCCTCGACCCAAGGTTTGGCACGTTCTCGGCCAATGTCCTCGAGCCTCGCCCGGCTTCGGCGTTGGGCTCCTCAATGGTCCCTTGCTCGATCGCCTGCTGAGCTGAGCAGGACAGAGTCGTTCCTCGTTGGTTTTCAGTCGGCGCCGGCGCCGTTTCCGCAAGAATCGCGGGATTCCCTGAATTAACCGCGAGGAGCTCTCGCACGCGTTCCATGCGAGCGATCTGAAAGGGGTCGGCGGGCTTGGTCATCTGGCTGGTTCATCTGAGCGAGGGAAAGGAACCGTACAATGGAGGCGTTGATGAGACCAGCCACCAGGAGCTCTATGCGCTGTCTCCGCCGATTTTGCATCAGCCGAGTATCGATGCGTGCCATTCCGGGATGGGCGCTTCTGACGCGATCGACGCACTTGAAAACGTCGGCCTGTGCGGCGCATAGAGCGATCAACCCAGCAGCTTTCCGTTTACATAGGTCTCAATCGCTTGACCCCGGCAGCGCTGCCATCCCCCGCTGCGAACCGACTTTGCTTCAGTTCACGCCGGCCGGCGGTGTTAGTGTGGCCTACTCACTTTCCGCCGAGTGGTCGTCCTCTCGCAACGGCGAAATGTGGAATACTTTACTCCGATTAAGATCGTGCGAAGCGAATCAAGAAATCTCGTCTCCTGTCATCTCGACTTGAGAGCATTTCACCCGAAACCCGCCGGCAGTCTCCTCTACAATTTGCCCCCTGTCGCGATGTTAGTGGATCGAGGATCGATTCCGAAAGTCATCGCCAAACCTGTCCGGTGCGACGTACGATCGAATTGATGGGGGCCAACTATAGCAGTGTTGTAATCTTGATTGATGCAATGGGCCCCATGTTTGCGCTTGAATCCGGCGTTTGGCGGCGATTCTTTGATGGATAGGCTGGCAATTGACCATGTCCTCGGACCGCCGCGCTCACGAATCTATGAAGAACAGCTTCGAACAGAGGGACCCGCAAGGGGTGACGACAAGCTCATTCCCGTCTTGGCGCGGCGGTGGAATGGCGAGATGGACAGCCGAACTGGCGAATCTCCACCTGCTCGCAAGTAGCGGTGCAGTCCGCCGGAAGGGATGATGCCGTCCTCCCGCCACCAAAAAAAGCGAGCGGGAGTGCCGCATCAGTCTGGCGTAGGGACTCTGTGAACAGCAGCAAATCCAGCCGATGCCTGACCGCCTCGGCCTCGACGCGCAACGGGATCGTGCAAACGCGTATCATCGCCTGGCATCGATCAAATGCGACGAACCCTCGGCCCGTTGCAAAGAAGCGCAATGGATGTAAACTGTCGGTATTTTCTCGCTGACCTTTAACAATCTTGGATCCAGCACTAAAGCATCTGCCCTAAGGTAGCTTTTTCATCTGGGGGTTCCCATGTTTGATCCCGCTACGACCGCGATGTTGCGCAGTATCCTCGATGAAGTGTGCGAACACGTTGACAGCCATGAGACGGGGTTGAAATGGACCCCGTTTTTGGGACCATCAGTTAAGTTGGAAAGCGACCGCTCCGTTTGCTAGATGGAGCGGATGATGACGAAGAAGACGAGACGGAAGATTGATGTAGCGCTGAAGGCGAAGATCGCCTTGGAGGCGGTGCGAGAGCAAGCGACGGTCGCCGATTTGGCCCAGCGTTACGAGGTTCACCCCAATCAGATCTACGCCTGGAAGAAGCAGCTTCTGGAGAATGCGGCGCGCTCCTTCGACGCCAATGTTGGCCTTGACGCGGAAAAGGCGGCGGAGAAAAAGGTCGAGGACCTCTACGCCAAGATCGGGCAATTGACGGTGGAGCGGGATTTTTTGGCAAAGAGGTCCGGAAGATGAGCGTTTCGGACCGTCGCGGGATGCTCGATCGCGCCGACAAGGGGCTGTCGATCCGCCGCCAATGCGAACTGCTCGGCGTGGCGCGCTCCGGCGTCTATCGCCTGCCAAAGCCGGCCAACGACAATGATCTCGCGGTGATGCGGCGGATCGACGAGTTGTTCACCGCCTGGCCATTTCTCGGCTCGCGGCGGATCACGGCGATGCTGAAGGCCGAGGGCGAGACGATCAACCGCAAGCGCGTGCAGCGGCTGATGCGCCAGATGGGCATCGCGGCGCTGGGTCCGAAGCCGAACACCAGCAAGCCGGCGCCGGGTCACAAGATCCATCCCTATCTGTTGCGCAACATGACGATCGACCGCCCGAACCAGGTGTGGGCGGCCGACATCACCTATTTGCCCATTGGCCGCGGCTTCCTCTACCTCGTCGCGATCATCGACTGGGCGAGCCGCGCCGTGCCGGCGTGGCGTCTGTCCAATACGATGGACACCTCGTTCTGCCTGGCGGCGCTCGACGACGCCTTGGCGCGACACGGCCGACCGGAGATTTTCAACACCGATCAAGGCTCGCAATTCACCAGTGCCGCCTTCACCGGCGCGCTCGCGGCGGCCGGGATCAAGATCTCCATGGATGGCCGCGGCCGCTGGATGGACAACGTGTTCATCGAACGGCTGTGGCGCTCCCTCAAGCATGAGGATATCTACCTCAAGGGCTACGCCGACGGCCGCGAGGCCAAGGCCGGCATCGCCGCGTGGATAGAGTTCTACAATGAACAGCGCTTGCATCAGGCGCTTGGCTATCGCACGCCGATGGCGGTCTGGCGCGAAGCAACCGCAGCCGCTGTGGACATGATGGACAACGCTACCGCGTTGACCACATGCCCATCTGTGGACGCCCCGCTGGATGCAAGAAGAATCTTTCGATCAGGTGTTGCGCGTAGTCGGGTGCTGACATCTGTCCGGCCTTTATTGCGACCGTCAGATGTCGCGGGCCCGTATGGGAGTTCGCGGATCAGATCCAAATCACAGCAGCGTGCTTGGAAGCACCTGGGCATGTACTGGTTTTCCTGACCCCGTCTCATCGACTGTTGCGCCGTACCTTCCGTTTGACCTTCCTACCTCCTCGACGACCTCTGGCCGGGCGGACTAAGCGATTAAGCCGCTGCGACCGGAGCTTTGTAGACCCCACCGTTGACCATCAAAGCCCAAACGGTGCGAGCCATCTTGTTGGCAAGAGCGACCGCGACAAGCATGGGCGGCTTACGAGCGAGCATGCGCTCCAGCCATGTCCCTTGCGATGCACCGCGTCGGCGAGCCAGCTTCACCACCGCACTCGCCCCGATGATGAGGAGACGCCGCAGCGTTCGCTCACCCATTTTCGATATTTGGCCGAGCTTCTGTTTTCCACCAGTGGAACGTTGCAGCGGCGTCAAACCCAACCACGCAGCGAAATCCCGGCCACGTTTGAAGTTTTCAGGCTCAGGCGCTAGCGCCATCAGAGCCGTCGCCGTGATTGGGCCGATGCCAGGAACCGTCATAAGCCGTCGAGCAACCTCCTCTTCTCGGGCTCGTCGCGCGATCTCAATATCGAGTTGCTTGATTTGCTCTTCCAGCACCCCCAGCATCTTGACCAGGATGTCGAGCGCCGGGTGCGCCGCCGTTGGCACGCCGCTCCCGGAAGCTTGCGCGTGCTCAACCAGCCCGGCGACATTGGACGCCCCCTTTGCAACGACCAGGCCGTATTCGGCGAGGTGACCTCGCAGCGCGTTTATGATCTGAGTACGTTGCCGGACCAAAAGATCACGAGCGCGAAACACGACCGCGCTCGCCTGCTGGTCCTCACTCTTCGCGGCGGCAAAGCGCATGGTGGGGCGTTGGGCTGCTTCGCAAATCGCTTCTGCATCGGCCATATCGTTTTTCTGGCGCTTAACAAAGGGCTTTACATAGGACGGTGGAATCAGACGCACTGTGTGACCTAGCTTGCCAATTTCACGAGCCCAGTAATGGGCGCTGGCGCAGGCTTCCATCGCTACCAGGCACGCAGGCTGCCGGGCAAAGAAAGCCAGCACTTTGTCACGACGCAGCTGTTTGCGGAAAACAACATCGCCGCCAGCGTCTGCGCCATGTGCCTGAAAAACATGTTTCGCCAAGTCTAGTCCAATCGTGCTAACCTCGTTCACGGACGCCTCCTCTTTTGTGACGGTTCAACACCCCTCACTTTGGCATATCGATGCCGTCGAGGGGCGTCCACCCCATCACAGCAACAGCAGACAACGTCGTTGGCGGCGTGATAGAAAGGAAGTAGGAGCGGTCGGATTTCCCAACTAACAAACCGGCTCAAACGGTCCCGCTCCGCGGGTCCATTTCAAACCTCGCAAGAGCGATATTCCAATCTAAGGTCGCGGGATTGCAAGTAGATTGAAAACTACCAAATCCGCGTGAATGTATCCGCGCCCTTCAACTTGCTAGGCTTACCCTTCTTATCAACGTAAAACAGCGTCCAAGACGTTGGCATTTGAGATCCCTTAACTCTTCCAACCCAGCGGGTAAAGGAATTGCACTGGGAGAAAGTAACAACAAAATACAGCCCGGTTGGACTAACGGCTCCCGATGCGGGATAAGGGATGCCCTGGCACGCAAACCCTTGAGCATGGTTTGTGAAAATCCCCTGTATTGCCCCAGTGTTGGCGGACCAAATCAACAGTTCCGAACCTCGTTCATTTTTCCAGTATGAGGGAGCAGGAAGCCCCTGCGCCATGGCCTCCGCGGAAAGCAGCAAGGATTGGACGAGCAGAAAAAGTGCCAGAAGTCTCTTCATATTGAAGCCCCAAAAGAGTCGTTCAAAGACCATCAAATTTGGTACAACTTGAGGTAACGTTTTCTGCTCTTATCTCGCATTTGGCAACGGAATGCGGCGCATATGCGTCAAGTCGCGCTGGATCGCGGCGCAGTCAAATTTCGTCGAGCCCGCCGAACCTTTACCCAAGCACCCGCAACTGGCGGCCGCGAGCCGAGCCGGCTGCTCGGTTTTTAGCTGGCGTTTGCACAGGATCATCTTTGTGATCGGGGGCCGGAGAACTGCTATTGCCCCGCGCTTATCGACGAGAAGCTGCTTGTGGCGTCTGCCGCGATTGATCTAGGTCGAGCACTCGTCGAGGGCGAACAGATTGTCATTCCAGACCCCGTCTGCATGGGCCTGAATGAATTTCCGTCCTGAAGGGCTTTTCGCACGGCAACCCGGGCGGTCGAATTACCATCTTGCGTGTAGAACCTGTGTTGCTTGTTCCCGCAACCACCGATTCTAGCGGCGCAGGCGACCTGGATGGAGCGTCTTTAAGTGATGCAAACCTGCGCGCCTCCCTTGATCGGCGTTACCTTCTTGGGATCGAGCCAGTTGTCGATCCGATCAGCCCAGTGCTGCATCAGCTTCGTGCGCGAGCCGATCAGGGCGAGCGGTCCGTGCCTCTTGTAGAGACCTTCCACGGTAGAGTTATCGAGATGGGCAAGCTGCAGCTCGACCACATCGCCATCCCATGACTTGGCATCCTTGATCTCTTCGTGGTGGGACAGGGTCGAGAAGGTGGTCCGGAATCCGTGGGCACAATGATCAGTCTTGGTGTCAATGCCAAGCAGCCGCAAGCGCTTGTTGAGCGTGTTGTTTGATAGCGGCGCGTCCTTGGAGCAGGAAAACGCGTATCGGCGATGGCCGGTTAGCTTCTGAACGCTCCGCAGGATTGCGAGTGCCTGCCGTGACAAGGGCACGACATGGTCCCAGCCGGTCTTCATCTTGGCGGCTGGAACAGTCCAGCGTTCGGCGTCCCAATCGACCTCGCTCCGCTCCATTTTATTGACCATGCCGGGGCGGGGAATGGTCAGTGCATCGAAGCGCAAGGCGAGGCCAACAACGTCACCAAACCTCCCTCTCGTCCACGGTGCGCTGATGAGCTTGAAGACGCGCGTCACGTCACGTGGTTCGGTGACGCCGGGACGTGGCGTCGAAATGTTGGCGATCATCTGCCCCTTCAGGTTGCGGAATGGATTGTAGCCGTCGCCTTCGACATCGGCATAGTTGCAGATTTGCTCACCGATGCTGCGCACGCGGTCGCGCGTTTCCAGCTTTCCCTCGGTTTCGTATGAACGCATGAACGCGAGAACGTCCGGACGCTTGATGTCCAGCCTAGATAACTTGCCGAAGCGAGCTTTGACGTAGCCGACACGCAGCTCAAGCACCTCGATGGTCTTGGGGTCGCGCACGGCGACGATCCTGCCGCGTTTGACTTTTTCGATTTTCTTCTTCGCGAGCCACTCGTCGGCCCATTGCCCGAAAGAGCGGGCGGCCGTCTGCCTGTGCTTGTCGAGCTGCTTCTCGGTGCTCGGGTCTTTGCCTTCTTTGAGCAGGTCTTTGGCCTTGTTACGCTCTCGCCGCGCGTCGGCGAGCGAGAACGTGCCATCCTTGCCGTTGCCGTAAGGGCCGATGGAGTAGGTTTTCCGACGGGTGTGGAAGCGGTAGTCCATCCGCCAGAGCTTGGAGGCAGCGTTGCCGGGGTTGCTCTGGTCGGGCGTGACGAAGAGATAGAGACCGCCGCCGGTCACGTCGGAGATCTTGGCGGGGCTCCACCCGTTGTCGAATTTCGGTCGCGCGGCTCGGCAGTCGACGTCTGTCTTGATCTGCTTGGGGTTGGCGCACACGCCATCATTCTTGCCGGCCATCTGAAAATCCCTTCGTTCGGAGAAGCGAAAGTCGCCGTGAACGTTTGTTCTTCAGATACCGACAAAAATACCGACAAATCGGGCGGCTGGGATCGGATGAGAACAAACGGTGACGAACACCGATGTACGCGGAAAGGCCTATTTTTCAAGGGGTTCTGGGTGCTGCGCGAACGGTTCCGAACGCTTTCGAACCGGCCCGAACAGGCTAGTTGGTGCCCCTGGCCGGAATCGAACCAGCACTCCTTGCGGAACTCGATTTTGAGTCGAGCGCGTCTACCAGTTCCGCCACAGGGGCCCTCGGTCGGGTCCCGGAAGGAGCCTCACGAAGCCGGCGGACTATAGCCATGGAGAAACCGGGGTCAACCCGCGCCAAAGTGATCCCGGGCGTTCTCGACAGGGGCCTAGGCTGGGGTTAGAGGCTAGTGGCGTTTTCGAGCGAAGTGGATACCGGTTCACGTCAGGAAAACGCATCAAAATGAGAATCTAGCGCCACGCCCCATCCGAAAGAGGCCGCCGTGACGACCCAGAGTGCCGCAATGCCCGCATTTCGACCGGCCGCCAGCGCGCCTGCGCTGACCGGCTCGCTGGCCGTCACCCTGATCGCCGCGGCGACGATTGCGGGCGCCTGGTTCTTCCAGCTCGTCCTCGAGATCCTGCCCTGTCCGCTCTGCCTCGAGCAGCGCTACGCCTATTACCTCATGATCCCGGTCGGTGCGCTCACGGCCGTTGCGGCGCGGAGCGGCGCGCCGCGGCCGCTGCTGCTGGCCGGGCTCGCAATCCTCGCGCTGGCGGCGCTCGCCAATGCCGGCCTCGGCACCTATCACTCGGGCGTCGAATGGGGGTTCTGGAAGGGCCCGACCGATTGCAGCGGCCCGGTCGTCAATCTCGGCAGCGCCGGCGATCTGCTGTCGCGGCTCGACACCGTCAAGGTGGTGCGCTGCGACGAGGTGCAATGGCGCTTCCTCGGCCTCTCGCTCGCCGGCTACAACGTGCTGATCTCGCTGTTGATGGCCGCGATCGCCGCCTGGGGCTTTGTGCGGACGGCGAAGCGAGCATGATCCGGAAAAGCGTGTAGCGGTTTTCCGAACAGATCATGCTCAAATAACAACCTAGATTGCGCTCTCGCCTTCGTGCTGGAAGCCGAGATAGCTGGCCGCCACCCGCTCGTTCGCCGCGATGTCGCTGGCCTTGCCGCTGAGGACGAACTCGCCGAGCTCCATCACATAGGCCTGGTCGGCGATCTTCAGCGCGGCCTGTGCGTTCTGCTCGACCAGCAGCACAGACACGCCGCTGGCGCGCAGCTCGGTGATGATGCGGAAAATGTCGGCGACGATGATCGGCGCGAGACCGAGGCTCGGCTCGTCCAGCATCAGGAGTTTCGGGGCGCCCATCAGCGCGCGGCCCATGGCGAGCATCTGCTGCTCGCCGCCGGAGAGCGTGCCGGCGAACTGCTTGCGCCGCTCCTTCAGCCGCGGAAACAGCGTGTAGACCTGCTCCATCGAGGCCTTCGCCTTGCTGCGCTCGATGCGGAAAGCGCCGAGCTCGAGATTGTCCTCGACATTCATGGTCACGAACAATTCGCGGTGCTCAGGGACCAGGCCGAGCCCCATCGCGACGCGGTCCTCGATGTCGAGCCGGGCAAGGTCCTGGCCGGCAAAGGCGACGCGGCCCTTCAACGGCAGGATGCCCATGATGGCCGACAGCAGCGTGGTCTTGCCGGCGCCGTTGGCGCCGACGATGGTGACGATCTGGTTCTCGCCGACTTCGAGCCCAACCGAGCGCACGGCCTCGACCTTGCCATAGGCGACATGTGCATCTGTGACGGACAACAGCGCGCTCATGCCGCCACTCCGAGATAGGCCTTGATCACTTCGGGATTGGTCTTGATCGTGGCGGGCGTGCCTTCCGCGATCTTGGTGCCGAAATCCAGCACCACGATGCGATCGGCGAGATTCATCACAAAGCCCATGTCGTGCTCGACCAGCAGCACGCTCATGCCGCCGTCGCGCAGATCGCGCAGCAACTTCGCGAGCTGCTGCTTCTCCATGTGGCGCAGGCCGGCCGCGGGCTCGTCGAGCAGCAGCAGCATCGGATCGACGCAGAGCGCGCGGGCGATCTCGACGATGCGCTGCTGGCCGAGCGAGAGCGATCCGGCGAGCTGGTGCATCTGGTCGGCGAGGCCGACCCGCTCGATCTGCCGGGCGGCTTCCGCAAGCAGTTTGGCTTCATCGGCGCGGTCGAGACGCAGCATCGAGGCGAGCGGCCCGGAATGGCCGCGCAGATGCGCGCCGATCGCGACATTTTCCAGCACGGTCATGTCGGGGACCAGCTTGACGTGCTGGAAGGTCCTGCTGATGCCGAGCTTGACGATCTCCTGCGGCGGCGCGCGATCGACCTTCTTGCCGAGCACCGAGATCGAGCCGGAGGTTGCCGACAGCACGCCGGTGATCAGGTTGAAGGTGGTGCTCTTGCCGGCGCCGTTGGGACCGATCAGCGCCACGATCTCGCGGGCCTGGACGTCGAAGGAGACGTTGTTGACCGCGACCACGCCGCCGAACTGCTTGCGCGCCTTCTCGACCTGGAGCAGCACGCCGGACTGGCCGGGTGCGCGGGAGCGCGCCTCGAGCTTCAGCGAGGTGTCCGGCTTCCTGCCGCCGGTGCGTTCGGGCAGGTGCGACATCAGCCAGGGCCAGACGCCGCCGGGCGCGAGCTGCAGCAGCGCCACCAGCATGATGCCGAACACGATGGTCTCGACCTGGCCGGAGCCGGGCAGGATCATCGGCAGGTAGCTCTGCAGCGCCTCTTTCAGGATCACGACGATCGCAGCCCCCAGCACGCCGCCCCAGACGTAACCGGCGCCGCCGACCACCGCGATGAAGAGATATTCGATGCCGGCCTGCGCGCCGAACGGCGTCGGGTTCACCGCGCGCTGGAGATGGGCGTAGAGCCAGCCGGAGAGGCCGGCGAGCACGGCGGCGTGGATGAACACCAGGAGCTTGGCGCGCGGCGTGTGCACGCCGAACGCTTCGGCCGCGACATGGCCGCGCCGCAGCGCGCGGATGGCGCGGCCGGTGCGGGAGTCCAGCAGGTTCATCGTGAGCAGGGCGGAGAGGATGACCGCGACCCAGATCGCAAAGTAGATCGAGCCGGGATCGAGCATCCTGAACGAGCCGATCGACAGCGGCGGGATCGCCGAGATGCCGTCGTTGCGCCCGAGGAATTCGAGCTTGCTGAAGAGGTAGAACAGGCCGAGCCCCCAGGCCAGCGTGCCGAGCGGCAGGTAATGGCCGGAGAGGCGGACCGTGACCAGGCCGAGCAGCACCGCGAGCGATCCGCTGACCACGAGCGATAGCGGCAAGGTCAGCCAGGGCGACAGGCCGTAAGCCGTCGTCAGCAGCGCCGTGGTGTAGGCGCCGAAGCCGACGAAGGCGGCCTGTCCGAACGAGGTGAGGCCGCCGACGCCTGTGAGCAGCACGAGGCCCATCGCGACCAGCGCGGCAAGGCCGATATTGTCGAGCAGCACGATCCAGAACGGCGGCATGCCCGGGATGAACGGGATCGCTGCCATCACGACGGCGAAGATGAGGATGGGAAGCCGGCTCTGCATCTTTGGCCTCAGTCCTTCTCTTCTTCGACGGCGGGCGCGGCGAGCGAGCGCAGCAGCAGCACGGGGATCAGGAGCATGAACACGATCACCTCCTTGTAGTTGGAGGCATAGAAGGACGAGAACGCCTCGACGATGCCGACGAACAGGGCCGCGACCGCCGTGAGGGGATAGCTGACGAGGCCGCCGATGATCGCGGCGACAAAGCCCTTCAGGCCGATCAGGAAGCCCGAGTCGTAGTAGAGCGTCGTGATCGGGACGATCATGATGCCCGACAGCGCGCCGATGACGGAGGCCAGCAGGAAGGCGATCTGCCCCGACAGCGTGGTGCGGATGCCGGCGAGCCGGGCGCCCAGCCGGTTGACGGCGGTGGCACGCAACGCCTTGCCGTAAAGCGTCAGCCCGAAGAACAGCCAGAGCCCGACGATGAAGGCGATGGTGATGCCGTAGACCGTGAGGCTCTGGCCGGTGAAGCGCAGCGAGCCCGCGGTGAACGCGCCGGACAGCACGGCCGGTCCGCGCTGGCCCTCGGCGCCGAAGAACAGCAAGCCCAATCCCTGAAGCGCCAGATGCACGCCGACCGAGGCGATCAGCAGCACCAGCACCGAGGTGTGCGCCAGCGGCTGGAACGCGATGCGGTAGAGATAGAGGCCGATCATCGCCACGATCACCAGCGACAGCGCGATGCAGACCGCGACCGGCGGCTTCTGGGCGGCGAAGGTGATGGTCAGCGCCAGCACAATGGCCGGCAGCACGACGTTGGCGAGGACGCTGCGGACGATCAGCCGGCCATGCAGCGCCTTGCGGGCTACGAACAGGTCGAAGGCGCAGGCGCCGATGCCCAGGGCCAAGGCAAGCTTGGCCGTGCCCGGCATCTGGCCCGAGGCCAGCGAGGCATAGGTCAGCGCGCCATAGGTGACGAATTCGCCCTGGGGGATGAGGATGACGCGGGTGACGGCGAACACCAGCACCAGCGCCAGGCCGAGCAGCGCATAGATCGCGCCATTGGTAATGCCGTCCTGCAGCAGGAACAGCATGATGGTGGTGTTCAAGACCGGACGCTCCCCCTTAACGATCCGGACCGGCCTCCGCGGTTGCGGTGGATGGTCCGTTCACAGCCATTGAAATACGCTGACGATATTTGATATGGTCCATAACAATTATCAAATATAATCTCAAGGGCGGCGAACGACCCGTCCCGAATTTAGCGGGATTGCGAGCATGAGGCGATGACCGTTTCGAAATCCGCTGAAAAGTCTGCCGAAAAGGCGCCCGACGCGACCAAGGGCCGCAAGGATGCCGCCGACGGCCTGCCCGAAGCCCTCCAGCTCGGCGAGCTCTCGGAGCAGCTCGGCTACGTGCTCAAGCGCGCCCAGCTCAAGGTGTTCGAGAACTTTTTGCGCTGCATGGCCTCGCTCCAGCTGACGCCGGCGCAGTTCTCGGTGCTCCTGCTGGTGGAGAAGAACCCGGGCCGTAACCAGACCGAGATCGCCTCCACCCTCGGCATTCTCCGGCCGAATTTCGTCGCCATGCTCGATAATCTCGAGAGCCGCGACCTCTGCGCGCGGATCCGTTCCACCAACGACCGCCGCTCGCACATCCTGGTTTTGACCGACAAGGGCAAGGCGGTCCTGACGCGCGCCAAGAAGCTCGTCGCCACCAAGCACGAGTCGCGGCTCAACGAGCTGCTGGGGCAGGCCAACCGCGAAGCCCTGCTCGGGATGCTGTCGAAGATCGCGAACGAGTTTTGACTCTTACCCTCCCCTGGAGGGGGAGGGTCGATCGCGCGAAGCGCGAGCGGGGTGGGGTGATCTCTCCACTTGGGCGCTGTTGGATGTGGAGAGACCGTCACCCCACCCCGTCTCGCATCTCGCTGTGCTCGATTGCGAGCCGACCCTCCCCCTCCAGGGGAGGGTAAGCGCGACCTCAATCCACCAAAATCACGCGAATATCGTTCACGTTCGTTAGCGTCGGTCCCGGCTGCAACAAATCCCCCGTCGCCTCGAAGAACGTGGTCGCGTCGTTGTTGTCGAGATACGCCTGCGGCTGAAGCGCCAGCGCCTTCATCTTCGCAAATGTCGCTGCATCGATCAGCGCGCCGGCGGGATCGGTGGGGTGGCCGGCGCCGCCGTCGGCGCCGTCGGTGTCACCGGCGAGTGCCGAGATGTCAGGTGTGTCTTTCAACAGCGAAGCCAGCGCCAGCGCATATTCCTGGTTAGGGCCACCGCGCCCCTGGCCGCGCACGGTCACGGTCAACTCGCCGCCGGAGAGGATCGCGACGCGCTTGCCTTGCGCGCGAGCCTGCAACGCCAGCCTGGCGTGATCGGCCGCGACGTCGCGCGCCTCGCCCTCGAGATCGGCGCCGAGATCGATGGTCTCGTAGCCGGCGTCTTTCGCGCGCTTCACCGCGGCGTCGAGCGATTGCTTGGGACGCGCGATCAACTCGAAATGCGCGCGCGCAAAGGCGGCATCGCCCGGCTTGGCACTTTCATTGGCGGGATCGTCGAGCGCGCGGCGCACGGCATCGTCGATGGCGAGCTTGTACTTCGCGACGATCGCGCGCGCATCTGCCAGCGTGGTCGGATCGGGGACGGTCGGGCCGGAGGCGATCGCGGAGGGATCGTCATGCGGCACGTCGGAGATCGCGAGCGTCACGATCTCGGCGGCGTTCCGGCCCGCGCGCGCCAGTCGCCCGCCCTTGATGCGCGAGAGATGTTTGCGCACGATATTCATCTCGCCGATCGGCGCGCCCGAGCGCAGCAGCGCCTTGTTGACCGCCTGCTTCTGGGCAAAGCTGATGCCGTCAACCGGCGCGATCCAGTTCGCCGAACCGCCGCCGGTGAGCAGCACCAGCAGCAGATCGTCAGGGCCGGCCTCGCCAGCGAGCGCGAGCGTATCGGCGGCGCCCTTGAGGCCGGCCTCGTCCGGCACGGGATGGCCGGCCTCGACGACGCGGATGCGACGCGTCGGCACGCCATAGCCATGGCGCGTGGTGGCGATGCCGACGAGCCGCTCCGGCGTGAGCTTGAGCGTGTCGAGATAATGCCGCTCGGCAGCCGCGGCCATCGCGGCCGCGCCCTTGCCGGCGGCGAGGCAGATCACGCGCCCCTTGGGTACGGGGCGCAGATGCGGCGCCAGGATCGTGTTGGGATGGGCGGCGGCAACGGCGGCGTCGTAGAGCGCGCGGAGCAGGGGGCGTCGGTCGGTCATGACGAGGGCCTTCAGCAAACTCGTGAGCAGACTAGAGCTGTGGCGAGAACGTCGCCATGCCCCTGCCTAGCGCATCGGGCGCCAAAGGGTAAGCAGGCTTTACCATCATTCGATTGTGCAATCGCGTGATCATAATCGGCGCACAGCAAAAACCCCCTGCGATCATCTCGCAGGGGGCTTGTTATCGTCGCAGGGGACGACGGGTCAGCCGCCGGCGTCGGCGCTGATGACGTCGCCGAACAGTTCCCATTTCTCGCCCTTGAACTTCTCGAGCTGGAGCTGGCTGATCGGCGCAAAGTCGTTCGGCCCGGTGTTGATCTTGATGCCTGGCAGCAGCGCCTCGGTGCGGAAGTCCTTCAGGCTCGCCGCCTGCTTCATGATGTTCTCGCGCGTGAGATCATCGCCGCACTGCTTCAGCACCTGGACCAGCGTCTGCGCCACCGCGAAGCCGACGATAGTGCCCTTGTCGAGCTTGTCGCCCTCGGGGAAGTACTTGCCCATGAAGGCCAGAAATTCCTTCATGCCGGGATCGTTGTTCCATTCCGGATCCGACACGTCCTTGAGATAGTCGGCCGAGATGATGTCCTGGCCGTTCTCGTATCCGGCGGGCTTCATCACGCTGCCGACGGAGGCCGAGACGTTGTTGAGGAAGTGCAGCGGCTTCCAGCCGATCTCGGCGACCTTCTTGATCGCCTGGGCGGCGAATTTCGGCGTCGTGATGTTCATGAAGACGTCGGCGCCGGTCGACCGCAGCTTGACGATGTGGCTGTCGATGGTCGGCTCGGAGGTCTCGTAGCTCTCCTCCATCACGATCATCGAAGCGGCCTTGGCGCCAAGTCCGTCCTTCAGGCCCTTGAGATAGTCCTTGCCGTAATCGTCGTTCTGGTAGAGCACCGCGATCTTGGCGTCGGGCTTGTTCTTCAAGAGCCACTTGGCATAGATCTGCGTCTCGCTCTGGTAATTGGGCTGCCAGCCCATCGTCCACGGGAAGTTCTGCGGATCGTTCCACTTGGTGGCACCTGTCGCGACGAACAGCTGCGGCACTTTCTTCGTGTTCATGTATTTGTGGATCGCCGAGTTCGACGGCGTGCCGAGCGAATTGAAGATGAACAGCACCTCGTCGCTCTCGACCAGCTTGCGCGCCTGCTCGACCGTCTTCGGCGGCGAGTAGGCGTCGTCGTAGGAGACGTAGTTGATCTTGCGGCCGTTGATGCCGCCTTCGTCGTTGATTTTCTTGAAATAGGCGGCTTCGGTCCGCCCGATGATGCCGTAGGCGGAGGCCGGTCCGCTGTAGGGCATGATGTTGCCGATCTTGATCTCGGTATCGGTCGCGCCGGTATCGTATTTCTTCTGGGCCGATGCGGTGGAGGTCGCGGCTGCAATGAGCGCGAGCGCCAGTGACGCGGCCGCAAGCTTGCCGGTGACAGCGGGCATTCCAATCTCCCTATTTTTCTTGGTGTGTGTGCGCTCCTTTTCTTGCCTTGATTGTTTTTGGCGGACGCAGCCGCAATTCAATACGATTTGCCCTGGGCCTTCAACAGAAAGCCCCCGCGACAACGCCGCAGGGGCTGCGTCTTTAGTAGTCAGAAGCGCCTGTGCAACTGCGAGAAGGCGAAACCGTCTTGAGTTGCCTTCAGAAAATCTGGCTATTCTGGGTTGCGATCAGTGACCGAGGTCACTCGAGATGATTTCGCCGAACAATTCCCAGGTCTTGCCCTTGAACCGCATCATCTGGAGCTGCTCGATCGGCGCGAAATTGTCGGGCGCGGTGTTGATCTTGATGCCCGGCAGCAGCGTGTCCGGCTCGAAATCCTTCATGCTCGCCGCCTGCTTCATGATGTTGTCGCGGGTCAGATTGTCGCCGCACATCTGCAGCACCTTCACCATGGTCTGGGCGGCGGCATAGCCGAACACCACGCCGGCATCGAGCTTGTTGGCCTTCGGATTGAACTGCGTGACGAAGTTATAAAACCGCTTCATGCCCTCGTCGGCATTCCATTGCGGGTCGGAGCCGTCCTTGGTGTAGCTCGCCGACAGGATGCCTTGCGAGATCTCGAAGCCTGCCGGCTCGATCACGCCGCCGACCGATGCCGAGACGTTGGAGATGATGTGCATCGGGTGCCAGTTGATCTCGGCCGCCTTCTTGATCGCCTGCGCCGCGAATTTCGGCGTGGTGATGCTGATGAAGACGTCCGCGCCGGCTGCCTTCAGCTTCACGACGTGCTCGTCGATCGCGGGCTCCGAGGTGTCGTACGGCTCCTCCATCACGATCATCGCGGCCTTGGCGCCGAGCCCGTCCTTCAGCCCCTTCAGATAGTCCTTGCCGAAATCGTCGTTCTGGTAGAGCACGCCGATCTTTCCGTCCGGCTTTTCCTTCATGATGTACTTGGCGTAGATCCTGGCTTCGCTGGCGTAGCTCGGCTGCCAGCCCATGGTCCACGGGAAGTTCTTCGGATCGTTCCACTTCGAAGCGCCGCTCGCCACGAACAATTGCGGCACCTTCTTCTCGTTCATGTATTTGCGGATCGCGCCATTGGTGGAGGTGCCGAGCGAGCCGAAGATCAAGAGCACGTTGTCGCTTTCGACCAGCTTGCGGGCCTGTTCCACCGTCTTCGGCGGCGAATAAGCATCGTCATACGAGATGAACTTGATCTTGCGGCCGTTGACGCCGCCCTCGCTATTGACCTTGTTGAAATAGGCTTCCTCGGCCTTGCCGATCACGGCGTAGGCCGAGGCCGGGCCGCTATAGGGCATGATGTTGCCGATCTTGATCTCGGTATCGGAAGCGCCGCTGTCGTAGGACTTCTGTGCCAGTGCGGGATTCATCGCAGTGCACAATGCAAATGCGGCCGAAATCACCACAACCTGAAATCGAACGGCAGACATCATTCTCCCACCTCACCTGGATCGGCGCCGCATTGAACAAGATTGATGCACGACGTCAACAAAAAGCCCCCGCGATTGCTCGCGGGGGCTTTTCGACCTTGGACTCCAGCGTCAGCGTGTCACTCGGGAGCGATGTCGCCGCTCAGGATATCGCCGAACGGTTCCCACTTCTCGCCCTTGAACCGCTGCATCTGCAGCTGGCTGATCGGGGCAAAGTCGTTCGGTCCGGTGTTGATCTTGACGCCGGGCAGCAGGGTGTCCGGCGTGAAATCCTTGAGGCTCGCCGCCTGCTTCATCAGGTTGGCGCGGGTGAGATCGTCGCCGCACTGTTCCAGCGCCTTGACCAGCGTCTGCGCGGCGCCGTAGCCGTAGACGACGCTGGAGTCGGTCTTGTCGGCGCCGGGCATGTACTTGTCGAGGAACTCGACCCACTTCTTCATCTCGGCATCGTCGTTCCAGCGCGGGTCGGCGCCGTCCTTGGCATAGGCCGCCGACAGCACGCCCTGCGCGGCCTCGAAGCCGGCCGGCTTCATCACGCTGCCGACCGAGGCCGAGACGTTGGTGATGATCTGCAGCGGCTTCCAGCCGAGCTCGGCGGTCTTCTTGATGGTCTGGGCGCCGAACTTCGGCGTCGTGTAGATCAGCAGCACGTCCGGATTGGCGGCCTTGATCTTGACGATGTGGCCGTCGATCGACGGCTCGGAGACCTCATAGCTCTCTTCCAGGATGATCGTGGACGACGCCTTGGCGCCAAAACCGTCCTTGGTGCCCTTGAGGTAGTCTTTGCCGAAATCGTCGTTCTGATAAAGGATCGCGACCTTGGCGTCGGGCTTCTCCTTCATCAGCCACTTCGCGTAGATCTGCGCTTCGCTCTGGTAGGAGGGCTGCCAGCCCATGGTCCAGGGGAAGTTCTTCGGATCGTTCCACTTGGTCGCGCCGGTGGCGACGAACAGCTGCGGGATCTTCTTGGCGTTGAGGTATTTCTGGATCGCGGTGTTCGAGGGCGTGCCGAGCGGGTTGAACACGGCGAGCACTTCGTCGCTCTCGACCAGCTTGCGGACCTGTTCGACTGCTTTCGGCGGCGAGTAGCCATCGTCATAGGTGACGTAGACGATCTTGCGGCCGTTGATGCCGCCCTTGTCATTGATCATCTTGAAATAGGCTTCTTCGGTCTTGCCGATGATGCCATAGGCCGAGGCCGGACCGCTGTACGGCATGATGTTGCCGATCTTGATCTCGGTATCGGACGCGCCGGTGTCGTATTTCTTCTGGGCGAGGGCTGCGCTGGAGGCGAGGGTTGCGACCGCAGTCGCGAGCGCTGCGGTTCGCAGTGTTCTTCCGAAAAGCAATTGGGTCTCCTTGGTTAAACAAACAGTCTTGTCGAAGTTTCAGTTTTTTCTGAGCCGCCCGGCGAGTTGCTGGCCCAGGATTGCGACTTGCCTTGCGCCATGCGGAACCAGGTAGATGACGAGGAACAGCAGCACGCCGAACACGGCGCCCGAGAGGCCCTTGGAGATGCCCTCGGCGATGTTCGGCACGAAGATGATGAAGGCGGCGCCGACGATCGAGCCGGGCAGCCAGCCGACGCCGCCGACGACCATGCCGAGGAACAGCTGGATCGCCAGCGTGATGGTGAAGCTGTCGGGCGCGACGAACTGCACCGCGATGGCGCTCAGGCCGCCGGCGACGCCGGTGATGGCGGCGGAGACGCCGAAAGCGAGCGTCTTGTACAGCGCGACGTTGACGCCCATGGCGGAGGCCGCAATCTCGTTGTCGCGGATCGCCATGAATGCGCGGCCCGAGCGCGAGCGCAGCAGATTGACCGCGAAGATGTAGATCGCGAGCACGACGACGAGCGTGAAATAATACAGCCACATGTCCTGCGACATCGGCAGGCCGAACGGCGCGTCGGGCTTGGTGACGACGAGGCCCTGCACGCCGCCGGTCCAGTGCTCGAGGAAGTTCAGCTTCAGCAGCTGCGGCATCGCGGTGGCGAGCGCGAAGGTCGCAAGCGCAAGATAGACGCCGGAGAGCCTCAGCGCCGGCTGGCCGAACAGGAAGCCCGCGCCGAAGCAGAGCACGGCCGCGACCGGCAGGCAGAGGAAGTAGGGGACGTTGAACTGCTCCATCATGACGGCGGTGACGTAGGCGCCGATGGCGTAGAACGCGCTCTGGCCGAGCGAGAACTGGCCGCTTCCGCCGGTCAGGATGTTCAGCGCCAGCACGGCGAGGCCCAGATACAGCAGCTGGGTCAGCTGGAAGATCACGAAGTTCTTCGCGAACAAGGGGACGGCGATGAGAAGCAACAGCACCACCACCGAGGTGCCTGTGCCCAGCGTCATGGCCCGCTTCGGAACGGCTTCGACCGCTTCGTGGCCTTCGGCGACGACTTCTTCTGCTGCGCTCATGATCAAACTCGCTTGACGATGTGCCGGCCGAACAGACCAGCGGGTTTGACGACCAGGACGGAGATGATCAGCGCGAGCGCGATCGGGAGTTTCAGCTCGTTGCCGACGCCGGGGATGTAGGTGCCGGCAAGGTTCTCGAAGATGCCGACCAGGAAGCCGCCGACCACGGCGCCGAACGGGCTGGTGAGACCGCCGAGCACGGCTGCGGCAAAGCCGTAGATCAGCACGCCGCCCATCATGTTGGGCTCGAGGAACACCACCGGCGCGATCAGCATGCCGGCGATCGCGCCGATCGCGGTCGCCATGCCCCAGCCCAGAGCAATCATCCAGCTCGTGTTGATGCCGACCAGGCGGGCCGATTCAGGCACGGAGGCGGCCGCGCGCATCGCAAGACCGATGCGGGTGTACTGGAAGAAGAAATAGAGGCCGAGCAGCAGCAGCACGGTGACGCCGATCATGCCGGCCTGGTGGGTTGAGATCAGCTGGCTGCCGAGGAACGGCGCGGAGCCGAACGGCGTCGGATATTGCTTGATGGTGAAGTCCCAGATCAGGCCGGCCGACGAGTTGATGATCGCAAACAGCGCGATGAAGCCCGCGACGTTGGTCAGCACCGGTGCCTTCGCAAGCGGCTTGAACAGGATGCGCTCGATCGCGATGCCGGCGACGAACGAGAACGCCAGCGTGATCAGGAAGGCGACCCAATAGGACAACCCCCACTGCATCAGCTGCCAGGAGATGAAGGTCGAGAACATCGCCATCTCGCCTTGCGCGAAGTTGAGATGGTCGATCGCCTGGTAGATCATGACCACCGCGAGCGCCATGCAGGCGTAGATGGCGCCCGTGGCGATCCCGGCCAGGACCTGGTTGGTAAACAGTTCCATTGTGCCGGCTCCTCAGTAACCCAGATAGGATTTGCGGATTTCTTCGTTGTTCGCGATGTCCTTGGCATTGCCCGACATCACGATACGGCCGGTCTCGATCACATAGGCCTGGTCGGCGAGCTCGAGCGCGAGCTGGGCGTTCTGCTCGACCACCAGGATCGACACCTTGTCCTCGCGGTTGATCTTGCCGAGGATGCCGAACAGGTCGCGCACGACGAGCGGCGCAAGGCCGAAGGACGGCTCGTCGAGCAGCATCAGCCGCGGCCGCAGCATCAGCGCGCGCGCGACCGCGAGCATCTGCTGCTCGCCGCCGGAGAGCGTGCCGGCCTGCTGGGTATGCCGCTGCTTCAGCACCGGGAAATGCGCATACATGCGCTCGATGTCGGAGACGATGCCGGCATTGTCCTTGCGGGTGATGGCTCCGAGCTGGAGGTTCTCCTCCACCGTCATGGTGGTGAAGGTGCCGCGGCCCTGCGGCACATGGGCGATGCCGAACCGCACGATGCTTTCGGTCGATTTGTTGTTCAGCGGCTTGCCGTCGAACTCGATGCCGCCGGTGGAGCGCACCATGTTGCAGATCGCACGCAGCGTCGTGGTCTTGCCGGCGCCGTTGGCGCCGAGCAGCGTCGTCAGCGAACCCTCGTTGAGCGAGAAGGAGAGGCCGTGGAGCGCCTGGACCTGGCCGTAATAGGCGCGCAGGTCCTTGACGTTGAGCAGCGTCGTCATTGGTCCTTGCTCCCGAGATAGGCCTTGATGACGTCGGGGTCTGCCTGCACCTGGGCGGGGGTGCCTTCCGCGAGCTTCTTGCCGAAATTCAGCGCAACCACGTGGTCGGCGATCGACATCACGAGGCCCATGTGGTGCTCGACCAGCAGCACCGTCATGTGGCGCTCATCCCGGATTTTGCGGATGAGGTCGCCGAGCACGTAGACCTCTTCGTGGTTCAGGCCGCCGGCGGGTTCGTCGAGCAGCAGGATCTTCGGATCGGCCGCGAGCGCCCGCGCCAGTTCGACGCGCTTCTGCGTGCCGAAAGGCAGGCCGGAGACGACGGTGTGGGCGACGTCCTCGAGGTCGAGATAGGCGAGGATCTCGTGCACCTTCTTGTTCACGCTGGTTTCGCTGCGGCGAATCCAGGCCAGCCGCAGCGAGTCGCTGATGATGTCGCTCGACGTGCGCGCATGCGTGCCGACGCGGACATTGTCCATCACCGAGAGGTTCGGAAACAGCGCGACGTTCTGGAAGGTGCGGCCGATGCCGATCTCGGCGATCCGGTGCGGCGGCCGCGTCAGGATGCTCGCGCCTTCCATCAGGATGTCGCCGGACGACGGCTGGTAGAGGCGGGAGAGGCAGTTGAAGAGCGTGGTCTTGCCGGCGCCGTTGGGGCCGATCAATCCGAGGATCTGGCCCTTGTGCATGTCAAAGGACACACCGTTGAGCGCGACGATGCCGCCGAACACGACGCTGACGTCGCGAACGGCGAGCAGGGGCGATGTCCCCTGCGCGAGCTGTGCCTGCGTCATGTCGTCTCGCCCACACTAATCAGTGGGCGACAGGGCGATGCGAACCGCTCCCGATGATGACAAAGGCTATCTGAACCCCTCGGCCACACGCGCAACTTTTCCTCCTGATTTCAGCTTTTTGCTGATTTCTTTTTTGGATTGCGGCATCAGACCCCCAAGTGCCGCTTCGATGTTCCTTACCATCGCCAGCAGTCGCGGTCCAATGTCGTTGATCAAGCGTTCTTCCGTGAAGCGGAATGCCGGTGCGCCGCAATTGAAGGCGTAAGGACCGGTTCCGTCGTTGAGCCTGAGTGCGACGCCGGCGGCGCCGATGTCGTCATGCCAGTCGCCGACGGACATCGCGAAACCGTATTTCGCAACCGTCTCGCCCGAGCGTTCCAGTCCGTCGCGCATCTTCGGCCAGCGGCTGCCGTAATGTTCGCGCAGGATGCGCGTCACTTCAGCGCGCCCATCTTCGTCGAGCGCCCAGAAGTAGGCGCGGCCCATCGCGCTGGTTGCGATCGGCACGCGGGAGCCGACGTCGAGCTGAACGCCGACCGTCTCGCTGCCACGGCTTTGCCCGAAATAGATCATGCTGTGACGGTCGCGGCCGCCGATGGCGACGGCACCGCCGGTGGCGCGCATCATTTCCTCGCGGAACGGCTCGGACAAATGCCGAACGCCGAGATTGGCGAGCGCGGCGTAACCGAGCGCCATGGCGGCGGGCGCCAGCTGATACTTCTCGAAACGGGGAACCGGTGTCAGATAGCCGAGCTTCGTCAGCGTATAAGTGAGCCGCGAAACCGTCGGCTTCGGCAGGTTGGTGCGGGAGGCAATCTCCTGATTGCCGAGAAGTCCGTCACTGGGTTGGAATGCTCGCAATACGTCAAGCCCGCGGGAAAGCGCGACGACGAAATTCCGATCGGTCGCTGTCTTCTTTCCTGTACGCTTCATCCCTGATCTGCTCTTGCGCGGAGTCGTTGACAAGCCACGTGCTTCAAAATAACCCTGCCGTCAAGATGCGGAATTAAATTCCGCACCGCGAAATCGAACAAAAGTAAATCCCCACCAAGGAGGGAAACCGTGAGCGAAGTGGTCAAGCTTGAGCGTCATGACGAAGTCGGGATCGTCACGGTGAATAGCCCTCCGGTCAATGCGCTGAGTGCCGCAGTCCGCGGTGGTATCCTGGAGTGCATCAAGGCCGCCATCGCCGATCCCGCGATCAAGGGCATCGTGCTGACCTGCGCGGGGCGCACCTTCATTGCCGGCGCCGACATCACGGAATTCGGCAAGCCGCCGAAGCCGCCCGGCCTCAACGAAGTGCTGGCCGAGATGGAGAATTCGCCGAAGCCGATCGTGGCGGCGATCCACGGCACCGCGCTCGGCGGCGGCCTCGAGGTCGCGCTGGCCTGTCATTTCCGCGTGGCTGTCAATGAGGCCAAGCTCGGCCTGCCCGAGGTGAAGCTCGGCCTGCTGCCGGGCGCCGGCGGCACCCAGCGCCTGCCGCGCGCGGTCGGCCCCGAGCTCGCCGTCAAGATGATCGTCGGTGGCGATCCCATCGGCGCCGCTGAAGCGCTGAAGAATGGCCTGATCGAGGAGATCGTCGAAGGCCCGGCCTCGGGCGGCGAAGCCTTCGTGCGCAAGCTGCTGGCCGAGAAGCGCCCGCTGCGTCGCCTCCGCGACGACGATTCCAAGATCGCCGCCGCCAAGGCCGACCGCTCCATCTTTACCAATGCGGTTGCTGCCATGACCAAGAAGTCGCGCGGCCTGGAAGCGCCGTTCGCGGCGGCCGATGCCGTCGGCGCGGCGATCGACCTGCCGTTCGACGAAGGTCTGAAGAAGGAGCGCGAGGGCTTTCTCAAGCTCGTCGCCAGCGACCAGTCCAAGGCGCAGCGTTATGCGTTCTTTGCCGAGCGTGAAGCCGCCAAAATCGCAGGCGTCCCTGAAGGCACCAAGTCGCGTCCGGTTAACCGTGTTGCCATTCTCGGCGCGGGCACGATGGGTGGCGGCATCGCGATGTCCTTTGCCAATGCCGGCGTTCCCGTCACTCTGATCGAGACCGGCGAGGAGCAGCTCAAGCGCGGCCTCGGCATCATGCAGAAGAACTGGGAAGCGACCGCCGCACGCGGCGGCATCCCGGCGGACGCGCCCGCCAAGCGCATGGCGCTGATCAAAGGCGTGGTCGGCATCGAGAACGTCGGCGACGCCGATCTGGTGATCGAAGCCGTGTTCGAGACCATGGCCGTGAAGCAGGAAGTGTTCGGCAAGCTCGACCAATACGTCAAGCAAGGCGCCGTACTCGCCTCCAACACCTCGTACCTGAACATCGACGAGATCGCGAAGGCGACCAAGCGTCCGCAGGACGTGCTGGGCATGCACTTCTTCTCGCCGGCCAACGTCATGAAGCTGTGCGAGATCGTGCGCGCCGACAAGACCGCGCCGGACGCGCTGGTCACCGCGGTGAGCATTGCGCGCAAGATCGCCAAGGTGCCGGCCGTGGTCGGCGTCTGCGACGGCTTCGTCGGCAACCGCATGCTGGCCCAGCGCGGCAAGCAGTCCGAGAAGCTGTTGTTCGAAGGCGCGCTGCCGCAGCAGGTCGACGCCGTCGTCACCAAGTTCGGCATGCCGATGGGCCCGTTCGCGATGGGCGATCTCGCCGGCCTCGACATCGGCTGGCGCTCGCGCAAGGACCGCGGCATCAAGTCGGAGATCGCGGACGCGCTCTGCGAAGCCGGCCGCTTCGGCCAGAAGACCGGCAAGGGCTACTACAAGTACGAGGCGGGCTCGCGGTCGGCGCTTCCCGATCCGGAGGTCGAGAAGCTGATCGACGAGACGCTGCTGCGTCTCGGACGCAAGAAGCGCGTCGTCAGCGACGACGAGATCCTCGAGCGCATGATGTACCCGATGATCAACGAGGGCGCGAAGATCCTCGAAGAGGGCATCGCGGCGCGTCCCTCCGACATCGACGTGGTCTGGCTCTATGGCTATGGCTGGCCGATCTATCGCGGCGGCCCGATGTTCTGGGCCGACACCGTCGGCCTCAAGCACATCGCCGACCGTCTCGCCTTCTACGCCAAGGAGACCAACGACCCGAGCCTCGAGCCCGCGCCCCTGCTGAAGAAGCTCGCGGCCGAAGGCAAGACGTTCGCCTCGCTGGCGGCCGCGTCGAAGGCGGCTTGATCAGGTTGGTGGTCGCCGCAATGTCTGGCTCCGGGCAACACTCTCTCCGTTCCCTCCCCCCTTGCGGGGGAGGGTCAGGGAGGGGGGTAGCCCCGGGCGAGGTCCGAGTTTGTGGCCACCCCCTTCCCCAACCCTTCCCCGCAAGGGGGAAGGGAGCCTATCCGTCGGTGCCCACCTCACACGGCCCTGTCACGACTGTCTTGCAGAGTATCGACCGTTAATGACCCATCCCGGCGAACAGTTTTACCCCGAGGGCGTGCATTGGGACGACACCATCGTCCAGGGCACGCTGCCTGACCTGCTTTCGACGGCCGCGGCAAGCTACGGCCCGCGGACCGCGCTGGAGTTTCGCGATCGTCCGATCACCTATGCCGAGCTCGCTGCCATGGCCGAGCGTGCGGCGGCGGCGTTTCTGCGCGCCGGCATCGGCAAGAACAGCTCCGTTGCGCTGTTCCTCGGCAATACGCCCGATCACCCCGTCAATTTCTTCGGCGCGCTGAAGGCCGGGGCCCGGGTCGCGCATCTCTCGCCGCTCGACGGCGAGATCGCGCTGACGCACAAGGTCTCGGACTCCGGCTCGCGCCTGCTCGTCACCTCGAACCTCCAGGCCCTGCTGCCGACCGCGCTGAAATTTCTGGAGAAGGGGCTGATCGATTGCCTCGTCGTCTGCGAGGACGACAATTGGGGCAAGGTCGGCACGCCGCAGGCGGCGATCCCCGATGATCCGCGCATCGTCACCTTCAAGGCCTTCGTCGAAGGCGCGCCGCTGCCGGCGCAATGGCCCGCCGTTGCAGTCGATGACGTCGCGCTGCTGCAATATACCGGTGGCACCACCGGCCTGCCGAAGGGCGCCATGCTCACGCACGGCAATCTCACCTCCGCCGTGTCGATCTACGACGTCTGGGGCAAGCCGGCACGCGCGGCGCGCGGCGACGCCATCGAGCGCGTGATCTGCGTGCTGCCGCTGTTCCACATCTATGCGCTCACCGTCGTGCTGCTGTCCTCGCTCAGCCGGGGCAATCTGATCTCGCTCCATCAGCGTTTCGATGTCGAGGCCGTGATGCGCGACATCGAGGTCAAGCGCGCGACCTATTTCCCGGGCGTGCCGACGATGTGGATTGCGATCGCCGCGCTCCCCGATCTCGACAAGCGCGACTTCTCCTCGCTCACCGCCATCGGCTCCGGCGGCGCACCGCTGCCGGTCGAGGTCGCGAGCTTCTTCGAGCGCAAGGTCGGCAAGAAGCTCAAGAGCGGCTGGGGCATGACCGAGACCTGCTCGCCCGGAACCGGCCATCCGCCGACGGGGCCCGAGAAGCCCGGCTCGATCGGCCTGATGCTGCCCGGTATCGAGCTCGACGTCGTCTCGCTGGAAGACCCGAGCAAGGTGATGCCGACGGGCGAGGTCGGCGAGATCCGCATCAAGGGCCCGAACGTCACCAGGGGCTATTGGAACAAGCAGAAGGACGTCGCGGAGTATTTCTCCGACGGCCGCTTCCTGACCGGCGACATCGGCTACGTCGACACCGACGGCTATTTCTTCCTGGTCGACCGCAAGAAGGACATGATCATCTCCGGCGGCTTCAACGTCTATCCGCAGATGATCGAGCAGGCGATCTACACCGTTCCCGGCGTGCACGAGGTGATTGTGCTCGGCATCCCCGATCAATATCGCGGCGAGGCCGCAAAGGCCTTCATCAACCTCAAGCCGGATGCAAAGCCGTTCTCGCTCGACGAGCTGCGCGCGCAGCTCGCCGGCAAGGTCGGCAAGCATGAATTGCCGGCGGCGGTCGAGTTCGTCGACGATCTGCCGCGCACGCCGGTCGGAAAGCTGTCGCGCCACGAATTGCGCCAGCAGCAGATACCATCGCAATCCACGCAACCAGGAGGTCGCTCTTGACCGACGCCGTCATCGTTTCCACCGCCCGTACGCCGATCGGCAAGGCCTATCGCGGCATGCTCAACGCCACCGAGGGCGCCACGCTGCTCGGCCATGCCATCGGCGAAGCCGTTGCGCGCGCCAAGGTCGATCCGAAGGAGATCGAGGACGTCGTGATGGGCGCAGCGCTGCAGCAGGGCGCGACCGGCGGCAACATCGCGCGCAAGGCGCTGCTCCGTGCCGGTCTGCCCGTCACCGTCGCCGGCACCACGATCGACCGTCAGTGCGCCTCGGGCCTGCAGGCGATCGCGCTCGCCGCGCGCTCGGTGATCTTCGACGGTGTCGAGGTCGCGGTCGGCGGCGGCGGCGAGTCGATCTCGCTCGTGCAGAACGACAAGATGAACGGCTTCCACGCGCAGGATCCCGCGCTGCTCAAGATCAAGGGCGAGGTCTACATGCCCATGATCGACACCGCCGAGATCGTCGCCAAGCGCTATGGCATCTCGCGCGAGAAGCAGGACGAATATTCGCTGGAGAGCCAGCGCCGCACGGCAGCAGCCCAACAGGGCGGCAAGTTCAAGGACGAGCTTGCGCCGATCACCACGCAGATGGCGGTCACCGACAAGGCGACCGGCGCCGTGACGATGAAGGACGTGACGCTGTCGCAGGACGAAGGTCCGCGCCCCGAGACCACGATCGAAGGCCTCGCCGGCCTCAAGCCCGTGCGCGGCGAAGGCTTCTCCATCACCGCCGGCAATGCCAGCCAGCTCTCGGATGGCGCCAGCGCCTCCGTCATCATGAGCGACAAGGAAGCCGCCAGGCGCGGCCTCAAGCCGCTCGGCATCTTCCGCGGCTTCGTCTCCGCCGGCTGCGAGCCGGACGAGATGGGCATCGGCCCGGTGTTCGCCGTGCCGCGCCTGCTCAAGCGCCATGGCCTCAAGGTCGACGATATCGACCTCTGGGAGCTCAACGAAGCCTTCGCGGTGCAGGTGCTCTATTGCCGCGACAAGCTCGGCATCGATCCCGAGAAGATCAACGTCGACGGCGGTGCGATCGCGGTCGGCCATCCCTACGGCATGTCGGGCGCGCGCCTGACCGGCCACGCTCTGATCGAAGGCCGCCGCCGCAAGGCCAAGTACGCGGTCGTCACCATGTGCGTCGGCGGCGGCATGGGCGCTGCGGGACTTTTTGAGGTGTTGCAGTAATCGTCGTCCCGGCGAAAGCCGGGACCCATACGCCGCAGCGGACGTATGGAACGCAGATGGTCGTGGCCTTCGCAAAACATTGAAGGCCGGTGGTTATGGGTCCCGGCCTTCGCCGGGACGACAAGGGAAGCTCACAGGAGGATCCGATGGATCTCGCATTCACGAAAGAAGAGCAGGCGTTTCGCGAGGAAGTGCGGTCATTCTTCCGCGACAACGTGCCGCCGGATACGCGGCGCAAGCTGGTCGAGGGCCGCCACCTCTCGAAGGACGAGATGGTGACGTGGTGGCGCATCCTCAACAAGAAGGGCTGGGGCACCAGTCACTGGCCGACGCAGTATGGCGGCACGGGATGGACCTCGGTGCAGCACTACATCTTCAACGAGGAGCTGCAGTCCTATCCGGCGCCGCAGCCGCTCGCCTTCGGCGTCAGCATGGTCGGTCCGGTCATCTACACCTTCGGCAACGAAGAGCAGAAGAAGAAGTACCTGCCGCGCATCGCCAATGTCGACGATTGGTGGTGCCAGGGTTTTTCGGAGCCGGGTTCGGGCTCTGACCTCGCCTCGCTCAAGACCAAGGCCGAGCGCAAGGGCGACAAGTGGATCATCAACGGCCAGAAGACCTGGACCACGCTAGCCCAGCACGCCGACATGATCTTCTGCCTCTGCCGCACCGACAACAACGCCAAGAAGCAGATGGGCATCTCCTTCATCGTGTTCCCGATGAAGTCGAAGGGCGTGACCGTGCGTCCGATCCAGACCATCGACGGCGGCGTCGAGGTCAACGAAGTCTTCTTCGACGACGTCGAGGTTCCCTACGAGAACCTGATCGGCGAGGAGAACAAGGGCTGGGATTACGCAAAGTTCCTGCTCGGCAATGAGCGCACCGGCATCGCGCGCGTCGGCGTCTCGAAGGAGCGGCTGCGTCGCATCCGCGATCTGGCTTCCAAGGTCGAGTCCGGCGGCAAGCCGATCATCCAGGACGCCGCGTTCCGCGAGAAGCTGGCGGCCTGCGAGATCGAGCTGAAGGCGCTCGAGCTGACGCAGCTCCGCGTCGTTGCCGACGAGGGCAAGCACGGCAAGGGCAAGCCCAATCCGGCCTCGTCCGTGCTGAAGATCAAGGGCTCCGAGATCCAGCAGACCACCACCGAGCTGTTGATGGAAGTGATCGGCCCGTTCGCCGCGCCCTACGACGTGCACGGCGACGACGGCTCCAACGAGGCCATGGACTGGACCGCGCAGATCGCGCCGAGCTACTTCAACAACCGCAAGGTCTCGATCTACGGCGGCTCCAACGAGATCCAACGCAACATCATCGCCAAGGCGGTGCTGGGGCTTTGATTCAACAATGACGGTGTCGTCCTCCGCGAAAGCGGGGGACCCAGTACGCCGCGGCGGTCGTGAGTACGGCAGGCTGCTGCGTTTACTGGATCCCCGCCTTCGCGGGGATGACGTCTGAGGGTGAGGCGACGGCAGGGCAATTCCCGCCGATTTGGAGAGAAACATGGATTTTGATTTGACCGAGGAGCAGCGGCTCCTGAAGGACAGCATCGACGGCCTGCTGACCGATTCCTACGATTTCGAGAGCCGCAAAAAGTACATGAAGGAGAAGGGCGGCTGGAGCAAAGCCGTCTGGGGCAAGCTCGCCGAGCAGGGTCTGCTTGGTCTGCCCTTCAGCGAGGCCGATGGCGGCTTCGGCGGCGGCGGCGTCGAGACCATGATCGTGATGGAAGCGCTCGGCAAGGCGCTGGTGCTCGAGCCTTATCTGGCGACCGTCGTGATCGGCGGCGGCTTCCTGCGCCACGCCGGCACCGATGCGCAGAAGGCCGCGCATGTGCCAGGGATCGTCGACGGCAGCAAGACGCTGGCGTTCGCCCAGCTCGAGAAGAACTCGCGCTACGATCTGTTCGACGTCGCCACCGCGGCGAAGAAGAAGGGCGACGGCTGGGTGATCGACGGCGAAAAATTCGTCGTGCTCAACGGCGAGAACGCCGACACCCTCATCGTCACTGCGCGCACCAAGGGTAACCGTCGCGATACCACCGGCATCGGCGTGTTCCTGGTGCCGGCGAGCGCCAAGGGCGTGACCAGGAAGTCGTACCCGACGCAGGACGGCCTGCACGCCGCCGACATCACCCTGACGGGTGTCGAGGTCGGCAGCGACGCGGCGATCGGCAACCCTGACGACTCGCTCGCTCTGATCGAGCGCGTGGTGGACGAAGCCCGCGTCGCGCTCTGCGCCGAGGCGGTCGGTCTGATGGATGAATCGCTGAAGACCACGGTCGAGTACATCAAGACGCGCAAGCAGTTCGGCGTCGCGATCGGCTCGTTCCAGTCCTTGCAGCACCGCGCCTCCGACATGTTCGTCGCGGCCGAGCAGGCACGCTCGATGTCGATGTTCGCGACCATGGCGAACGATTTCGAGAACGCCAAGGAGCGCTCCAACGCGATCGCCGCGGCCAAGGTGCAGATCGGCAAGTCGCTGAAATTCGTCGGGCAGCAGTCGATCCAGCTTCACGGCGGCATCGGCATGACCATGGAGGCGAAGATCGGCCACTACTTCAAGCGCCTGACCATGATCGAGAACACCTTCGGCGACACCGACTACCATCAGCGCCGCGTCGCGGATGCGGGTGGGTTGGTTTGAGCTGATCTAGACCACACGACGACTGTCATCCCCCGCGAAAGCGGGGGATCCAGTACGCCGCGGCTTCTCGGTTCTAGCCGCGTCGTCTCTGGAATACTGGATCGCCCGGTCAAGTCGGGCGATGACATCTGAACGAGAGGCGACAGGAGCAACAACAATGAAAAACACCCCGTTCGATCTCACCGGCAAGGTCGCAATCGTCACCGGCTCCAGCCGCGGCATCGGCCGCTCCTCGGCCGAGCTGCTGGCAAAGCTCGGCGCCAAGGTCGTGGTGTCCTCGCGCAAGGCCGACGCCTGCAAGGAGGTCGCCGACGGCATCAATGCCTCCGGCGGCGACGCTACCGTCATCCCCTGCAACATCGCGCGCAAGAACGAGGTCGAGGCGCTGATCGCGGGCACGATCAAGCACTACGGCAAGATCGACATCCTCGTCTGCAACGCCGCGGTGAACCCGTATTACGGCCCACTGCTCGACATCACCGACGAGGCGTTCGACAAGATCATGGGCTCGAACGTCAAGAGCAACATCTGGCTCTCGGCGCTCGCGATCCCGCAGATGGCGGAGCGTGGCAACGGCTCCGTCGTCATCATCTCCTCGATCGGAGGCTTGCGCGGCTCGACCGTGATCGGCGCTTACGGCATCTCCAAGGCCGCCGATTTCGCGCTGTGCCGCTCGCTCGCCGGCGAATGGGGCCCGAAGGGCGTCCGCGTCAACTGCATCGCGCCCGGCCTTGTCAAGACCGATTTCGCCCGCGCGCTGTGGGAGGACGAAGCCAACCTCAAGCGCCGCACTGCCACCACGCCGCTCCGCCGCATCGGCGAACCCGACGAGATCGCCGGCGCAGTCGCCTATCTCGCCTCGGACGCATCGAGCTTCATGACCGGACAGACCATCGTCATCGACGGCGGCGTGACCACGGCTTCGGTGTAGCCGCCGCTGCTCCGCTACCGGCCCCGCTCGGCCAGGGCGTCTTCGATCGCGCGCACGACGAGCAGGGCGGATCTCTCGTCGAGATGCACGCCATCGGCCCAGCGCAGTTCGCTCAAGCGAGGATTGATCGGCAGCCAGCGCGCGCGATCCGGGAACGCCGCGTGGACGATCTCTCCGGTGGTGCGGACGAACCGAGAGTCCTCGATCTCCGGCGCGAAGGGAATGTGGATCAGAAGGGCAAGCGTGCCGCGCCGCTGCAGGTCGTCGATGAGCGCCTTGATCAGGGCGACGTTTGTGCGCGTCGGCCCGGTCGGGTCTTCATCGTTCATCTGTTCCACGGCGCGGTCGAGATAGACCTTGTTGTCGAATGTGTCTGGTGGCTGGCTGAGCAGGCGGTCCTGCTGTGCTCGCGCCTGCGCGGGATCCGGGCTGGCGTGATTCCAGGTCTCATATGCCGCGGTTGCCGCGCGTATCGGACGCAGGAACAGTGTTTCTGCGCCAACGCCGCCCGAGAATTTCTCGATCAGCGCGGTGTCCGGCACGCGCGTGAGAACGTTCGTCTCGATGAGGACGAGCTTCGGCAGGCTTCGCCGCTCGGCGAGAATCCGCAGGCTGGTCACTGGCGAGCCTCCGGCCAGAGCCAGGTTCCGGACTTGGGGGCGCGAGAAATACTCTTCCTTGAGGCGCCACATGACCGAGCTGCCGACCAGCACGATGTCCGGCGTCGGCTCACGCGCATAGCGGTTCAGGGTGACGAGGCTGCCGTCGCGCGTGGTGACGGCCGGCTGCTGCAGCGCGGAGCCGAAGCGCGCGGTGGCAAGGCCGCAGGCGAGCAGCATTGCCACCGCGGCAGCAGCGCATTTGATCAGCCATGAAAACCGGGATGCGCGCTGCATGGTCAGAACTGGAAATAGATGAAGGCGGCGTCCGGGCCGGCCTCGAGAAAGGCCATCGCGGCGAGCGCGCCATAGAGATACGGCTCCCATCGCCGCAATCTGCCCTCAAGCAGTGCGCCGATGCCGAGGTGCTGGATCAGCACGGGCAGGGCGTAGAGCAGCGCCATGTTGCGGAACAGCTTTGTCGGATTGGGATTGTCGGTCGGTGCGAACATGCCTGCGAGGTAGCCGAGCGCGTGATTGAAGTTCGGCAGCTTGAAGAAGATCCACAGCATCGTCACGCAGAAAAACACCATGCCCATGCGGACGACCCGCACCACGGGCCCGGCTTCGCCGAGCAGTTTCAGGAACGGCCGCTCGACGACCAGCAGCAGGCCGTGCAGCATGCCCCACAGCGCGTAGCTCAGGCTCGCGCCGTGCCAGAGCCCGCCGAGCGTCATCACGATCATCAGATTGAGGCAGGTCCGGACCGGCCCCTTCCGGTTGCCGCCGAGCGGGATGTAGAGATAGGTCCGCAGCCACGTCGATAGCGAGATGTGCCAGCGCGTCCAGAACTCGGAGAACGAGGCCGAGATGTAGGGCAGATCGAAGTTGATCGGCAGGCGGTAGCCGAATAGCAGCGCGAGGCCGAGCGCGATCGCCGAATAGCCGAAGAAATCAGCGTAGATCTGGTAGCTGTACAGGAACACGAGCAGCCAGCGGTCCGCCGTCGCCACGGTCTCGTAGAGCGGATAGTCCATATAGGACGTCATCTCGTTGAGGTTGTTGGCGACGTAGAGCTTGAAGAAGAAGCCGGACAGGATCCATTTTGCGGCCTCCACAAAATCGACGTCGGCGAGCCGCTTGGGCGCGATCTGCGGCATGAATTGCCCTGCGCGGGTGATCGGCCCGGACACTAGCTGCGGGAAGAAGATGATGTAGAGGAACACGTCCCGCAAGCGAGGCGGTTGCTTCTCGCGCGTCAGGTCGACCAGCAGGCTGATGTTGTGGAACACGAAGAACGAGATGCCGATCGGCAGCGGCAGCCGCAGCAGGACGTCGATCGGCGCAATGCCGGTCGGGTGCACCGAGCTCGGTTCGATGAACAGCAGCTTGTATTTGAAGAACGCCAGCAGCGCGAGATTGAAGACGATGCCGGCCGGCATCCAGACCGCGCGGTTGCTGAACGCCAGCACCAGGCAGAGATAGGTCCCGAGCACGGCAAGCAGCAGCAGCGGCAGCAGGTCCGGCTGGCCGGAGCCATAGAACACCAGGCTCGCCAACACCAGCAGCTGAACCTGGAAGGGGCGCAGCGGCGGCAGATAATAGGCGCCGAACACCACCGCAACGAAGACGCCGAACTGAACCGAAGTGAAACTCATGCCGCCCCGAAATGCCCGATCCGGGATGTAGCATTTTCGCCGAGATGGTCATAGCCTACTGGGCCCGCCTTCTTCCCTCTCCCCTTGCGGGAGAGGGTGGCTCGCCGCGACAGCGACGAGACGGGTGAGGGGTATGCCTCCACGAGCGCATCTCTCGCACTATTCCTCGCTGATCGAACCCCTCATCCGGCGCCATAGCCGAAGCTTCGCTTCGGCGTTCTCTTAAGGACGGCGGCCGAAGGCCGCCTACGCCACCTTCTCCCACAAGGGGAGAAGGGAAGGGCAAGGCGATGCGCGCATCCCACCTTGACCTTCCTGCCCTAATCCGCTCCTTTTGGCGCGACACAATGACCCGTCACCGGGAAAAAACGCCAAGGTAAGCTTCCATGTCTTTCGTCCTCGCCATCGACCAGGGCACCACCTCCTCGCGCGCGATCGTGTTTCGCAGCGACATCTCGATCGCCGCCCGCGCGCAGCAGGAGTTTCCGCAGCATTTTCCGGCCTCGGGCTGGGTCGAGCACGAGCCGGAGGACATCTGGACCTCGACCGTGATGGTCTGCCGCGATGCGATCGACCAGGCCGGCATCACGGCGAAGGACATCGCCGCGATCGGCATCACCAACCAGCGCGAGACCACCGTGGTGTGGGACCGCACTACGGGCCAGGCCGTGCACCGCGCCATCGTCTGGCAGGACCGCCGCACCGCGGGCGTCTGCGCCAAACTGAAAGCCGATGGCCGCGAGCCGCTGATCTCGCAGAAGACCGGCCTGATCATCGATCCCTATTTCTCCGGCACCAAGGTCGCCTGGATCCTCGACCATGTCCCCGGTGCCCGCGCACGCGCCGCACGCGGCGAGCTGATGTTCGGCACCGTCGATTGCTACCTGCTCTGGCGCCTCACCGGCGGCAAGGTACATGCCACCGACGCCACCAATGCCTCGCGCACGCTGCTGTTCAACATCCACACCGGCCAGTGGGACGACGAGCTCTTGGAGATCATCGGCGTGCCGCGCTCGATGCTGCCCGAGGTGAAGGATTCCTCCGCGCGCTTCGGCGAGAGCACGCCGGACCTGTTCGGTGGCCCGATCGCGATCTCCGGCATCGCCGGCGACCAGCAGGCCGCCACCATCGGCCAAGCCTGCTTCCGCCCGGGCATGATGAAGTCGACCTACGGCACCGGGTGTTTCGCCCTGCTCAACACCGGCTCCACGCCGGTGGTATCGAAGAACAAGCTGCTCACCACCATCGCCTACCAGCTCGACGGCAAGCGCACCTACGCGCTCGAAGGCTCGATCTTCGTCGCGGGTAGCGCCGTGCAATGGTTGCGCGATGGCCTCGGCATCATCAAGCACGCCGCGGAGACCGGGCCGCTCGCCGATCAATCCGACTCCATGCAGAGCGTCTATCTTGTCCCCGCCTTCGTCGGCATGGGCGCGCCCTACTGGAACCCGCGCGTGCGCGGCGCGCTGTTCGGCCTCACCCGCAACACCGGCCCGGCCGAGCTTGCGCACGCCGCGCTGGAGAGCGTCTGCTACCAGACCTTCGACCTCTGGGCCGCGATGCGCGCGGACTGGCCGAGCTCGGAAACCGCGAGCGTCGTGCTCCGCGTCGATGGCGGCATGACCGCGTCGGACTGGACCATGCAGCGGCTCGCCGATCTTCTCGACGCGCCGGTCGATCGCCCCGTGATTCAGGAGACCACCGCACTCGGTGCGGCCTATCTCGCCGGCCTCAATGCGGGCGTCTATCCCGAGCCGACGAAGTTCGCCGACAATTGGCGGCTCGAGCACCGCTTCAAGCCGAACATGAGCGAGGCAACGCGCGACCGGAAGCTCGCCGGCTGGGCGAGGGCCGTGAAGGGCGTGCTGGCGAGCGACGAGGGGGAGGAGTAGGGCAGGTCGCGCCGGCGAAAGTCTCGTAGCCCGGATGGAGCGCAGCGAAATCCGGGTTTTCTCCGCAGGCAAGAATCCCGGATTACGCTTCCGCCTTCGCTCTTCGAGCTTCGGCGGACAAGTCGCTCCATCCGGGCTACAAAAACAACAATCGGGAGAACCACAATGAACACGGATTTCAACCGCGTCATCCAAAAGCTCAGCATTGCAGCGATCTGCGCCGCGTTGCTCACCTCCACCGCCATCGCGCGCGAAAAACCGAACCCGCTTCTCAGCGCGCGGCAGGTCAAGACGGACGTCGCCGGCCTCAACGCCCCCGCCCAGATCCTGGTCGACGTCTGGGGCATCCCGCACATCTATGCCGGCAACGAGCACGACCTGTTCTTCCTGCAAGGCTTCAACGCCGCGCGCGACCGGCTCTGGCAGATCGATCTCTGGCGCAAGCGCGGCCTCGGCCTGCTCGCGAAGGATTTCGGCCAGGCCTATGCGGAGCAGGACAAGGCGCTGCGGTTGTTTCTCTATCGCGGCGACATGAATGCGGAGTGGGCGGCCTATGGCCCCAAGGCGAAGACCTATGCGGACGCCTTCGTCGCCGGCGTCAACGCCTATGTCGCCGACGTGCGCGCGGGCAAGCGTCCGTTGCCGATCGAGTTCAGGATCGCCGGCACCATGCCCGATGCCTGGACCGCCGACGATGTCGTGCGCATCCGCAGCCACGGCCTGACCCGCAATGTTTCCTCCGAGGTCAAGCGCTCGCTGGTCGCCTGCGCCGCCGGTCTCGATGCCGATCGGTTTCGCGTCAAGCTCGAGCCGGCCTGGACCACGAATATTCCCGAGGGCCTCGATCCCTGCAGCGTTCCGAAAGCGGTGCTCGCGGCCTACGATCTCGCGACGCGCCCCGTCGCCTTCGCCGCGCCAAAGGACCAGAAGGCCGCGCTCGCGCACGATCCCGACAAATACCTCACCGAAGCCGATCAGCAGCGCGACACCATCGGCTCCAACAATTGGGTGATCGCGGCCTCGCGCACCGCGACGGGCCGGCCGATCCTTGCCAACGATCCGCATCGCGAGCACAGCGTGCCCTCGCTGCGCTACATCGTCGGTCTCAATGCGCCCGGCTTGTCCGTGATCGGCGCCGGTGAGCCGGCGCTGCCCGGCATCTCGATCGGCCACAACGGCACCATCGCCTTCGGCCTCACCATCTTCAACGTCGACCAGGAAGACCTCTACGTCTACGAGCTCAACCCGCAAAATCCCAACCAGTATCGCTACGGCAATGGCTGGGAGGACATGCGCATCGTTCACGAGAAGGAAGAGGTGAAGGGCGAGCCCGATCGCGACCTCGAGCTGAAATTCACCCGCCACGGGCCGGTGATCTTCGTTGATGACAAGAACAACCGCGCCTTCGCCGTGCGCTCGATCTGGTTCGAGCCCGGCACGTCGGCCTATTTCGGCTCGTCGGACTACATGACCGCAAAGGACTGGAACGGTTTTCTCGGCGCCATGCGGCGCTGGGGCGCGCCGTCGGAGAACCAGGTCTATGCCGACACCAAGGGCAATATCGGCTGGGTCGCTGCCGGCAAGACGCCGCGCCGCGTCAATTTCGACGGCCTGATGCCGGTGCCCGGCGACGGCCGCTACGAGTGGCAGGGATTTCTGTCGCTCGACGAGCTGCCGAAAGCCTATCAGCCGAAGCAGGGCTTCTTCGCCACCGCCAACCACATGAACCTGCCGCCCGATTATCCCGTCAACGAGCGCAGGGTCGGCTTCGAATGGTCCGACAGCGCGCGCTGGCAGCGCATCACCGACGTGCTCGCGGCCAACAACAAGGTGACGCTCGCCGACGCCATGGATCTGCAGAACGACGATACGGCGATGATGGGTCGCCGTCTGGTCAAGCTGTTGCAGCGGCTGACGTCCGACGACGCCAACGTGAAGCAGGGCCTCGATCTGCTCAAGCCATGGGATGCGCGTGACAGCGCGGACAGCGCGGCGGCGGCGGTGTTCGAGGTGTGGATCGCCAATCATCTGGGCCCCGTACTGCTGAAGATCACGGCGCCGAAGGCGGCGGACTTGATCGCGCCCGAGGCCTCCAGCATCTCGGCACTCGTCGCCGCGCTGGAATCTCCGGATGCGTCGTTCGGCGCCGATCCCGCGGCCGCGCGCGACCAGATTTTGCGCGACAGCCTCGGTGCTGCGGTGGCCGATGTCATCAGCAAGCTCGGCCCTGATCCGTCCACCTGGCGCTGGGGCCGCCTGCATGTCGCAAAGTTCGATCACGCGCTGATGCCGCTCGCCGACAAGGCCACCGCGGCGCAATTGTCGGTCGGTCCGCTCGCCTATGGCGGCGCCGCCAACGTGCCGCGCGCCGCCACCTATCGCCGCTCGGATTACCAGCTCACCGCGGGCGCCTCGTTCCGCATGGTGCTCGACGTCGGCAATTGGGATGCGAGCCGCACCATCAACACGCCCGGCCAGTCCGGCGATCCCTTCAGCGGCCACTACCGCGACCTCGCCCCGCTCTGGGCAACGGGCCAGTATGTGCCGCTGCTCTACAGCCTCGCAGCGGTGGAAGCCGCGACCGCGGAAGCGATCACGCTGACGCCGAGGTGAATGAGGCGAGCTCCGTTTCACCTCTCCCCGCTTGCGGGGAGAGGTCGGATCGCTCTTGCGATCCGGGTGAGGGGGTACAGGTCTCACGACGATCTCAATCGTGGAGAGATGCCCCTCACCCCAACCCTCTCCCCGTAAGAACGGGGCGAGGGAGCGCACCGCCGCTTTGGCCTGAACTGAACGAGCCAGCCCCATGATCATCCCCGACGGCTATTCCGACATCCCCGCCGGCAAGATCGCCGCGATCGTCACCCATCTGGAGATGACCGCGCGCCCCGCTCACCGCGACGAACTGCCCGGCACGTGGACCCTGCGCAAGGCCGACGCACCGGCGCTCGCCTGGTATCGCGATCTCTTCCGCCGCGTCGGCGAAGATTGGCTGTGGTTCTCACGCGCACGCATGAGCGACGCGGAGCTCGCCGCGATCATCCACACCGCCGGCATCGAGATCTATGCGCTCGTCGTAGACGGTCGCGAGGAGGGCCTGCTCGAGCTGGATTTCCGCAAACCCGGCCAGTGCGAGCTGGTCTATTTCGGCGTCACCGCCAGCCTGATCGGCACCGGCGCCGCCCGCTTCCTGATGAACCGCGCACTGGAGCGCGCGTGGCGCGGCGATGTGCGTCGCGTCTGGGTGCATACCTGCACCTTCGATCATCCGTCGGCCGTCGCATTCTATCAGCGCTCGGGATTTCGGCCGTTCCGGCGGCAGGTCGAAGTTGCGGATGATCCGCGGCTCGACGGCACGCTCTCGCGCGACGCGGCGAAGCATGTGCCGATTGTCGAGTAGTCTCTTTCCACGTCGTCATTGCGAGCGCAGCGAAGCAAAGCAATCCAGTCTGTCTCCGCGGAAAGATTCTGGATTGCTTCGCTGCGCTCGCAATGACGGAGTGTGGGTGCGCTATTTGCACCCTCAATAATTATACCGCACCCCAAAACTAAACCCCTGCGCCAGCAGGTTCGTCGTGTTGAACACCGGCAGTGGCCGCACCGGTCCGACGGCGGGGCCCGGCGGCACCAGGGTTGGATTGACGCCGGTGTCGACCAGTCCGCCGGCACGCTGCACGCCGGTCCAGTACATGACATCGTAGCCGGCGATCAGCCGCCAGGCGGGTGCGATCTGATAGCCGGCCTTGAGCGAGATCTCCGGCACCACCGCGAAGCGGGTCTGTTCGAAATGACCGATATTGCTGGGGGCGGCGAGGAAACCGCCCGCGGTGGTCTTGGTGACAGCGCCGATCGTGCTCGTCGTCGAGCCCGAGATATCGGCAGTGTTGAGATTGGCGCCGAGCGCGACCTTGCCGCGCCATTCCAGCGACCACGGGCCGTTGCGCCACTCGCCGGTGAGGCCGAGATCGAGGCCGTGGAAATTGCTCGCAGCCTTGAAATTGTCGGTGGGCGTAAACACCCCGAAGGCTGCGCTGTTCAAGGTATCGGTGATCCAGAGCGTGTCGGACGAACGCAGATAGCGATAGCCGATCAGCGCACTCACGCGCTGTCCGCTCCACGAGCCAATATCCTGCCGATAGAGCGCGCCGGCACCGAGAAGGCGAGAGGTCTCGTTGGCATTGACGCTGCCGGTGCCGATGCCCGGAAAGCCGGCGATCAGCGCGTCCTGCGCGCCCGTCGAGACGTTCAGGAACGGGCGCATCAGGATCGGGCTAGTGCCGGTGTTGGCGGCAAAACCGGTCCCGACATTCTCCAGCCCGAAGAACGAGGCCTCGATGCCACGGCTGCGCTGCGGATCGAACCAGTAGCCGGCCGTGATCCGTCCACCCGAACGCCAGTCCTTGTTGACGCTGGAATCCCCGAACAGCACCGTCGTGGTCGGTTGCCCCAACACGCCGGCCAGGCCCAGCGGCGTACCGATGGGAGCCGTGGTCACCAGCGCCGGCAGCTTGTCGCCGCTCACGCTCCAGGCGAGATAGTCGGCCTCGGCCCAGAACGGATTGAAATCAACGGCTTTCGGCGGCGCCTTCACCGGCAGATCGGCGGCAAGCGCGCTCGTGCCGCCAAGTGCCGTCGTAGCCAGGATCATCCCGGTCGCTACAGCGCAAACTGCCCGCCGATTCATGGCCGCTCCCCCAAGCTCCCGAAGATGGAACCATGCGACAAATTGTTCGGCAAGGCGGAGTTGACGAGAGCGGCGAAGGAAACCGGCGGCTGTTGCCGCAAAGCCTCGTTGTCAAATGGGGGCTCGTAGCCCGGATGGAGCGAAGCGCAATCCGGGGCTTTCTCACCCGTGGATCGATTCCCGGATTTCGCTTCGCTCCATCCGGACTACAGCGCCGAACCGCTAGCTGTCGAAGTTCACCGCCGTTGTATTGGCACCGCAGACCAGCACGCAGATGCGTTCGCCTGCCGACGGGCGATAACGGCCGGAGAGCAACGCTGCAAACGCGGCAGCGCCGCCGGGCTCTGCGACGAGGCGCAGGCGCGACCATAGCGCTGCCTGCGCCTGCCGGATCGCATCGTCACTGACCAGGACGACGCGCTCGACATGGGCGCGTGCAATCGGGAACATCAATTCACCGACGCGCCGCGGCGCGAGGCTGTCGGCGGCGACGCCGCCGGCCGGCGCATCGACCGGTGCTCCCGCCGCGAGTGCGGCGTGCAGGGTCGGCGATAGCTCCGGCTCGACGGCAATGATACGCGTTCTCCCGGCGCTCCATGCCGCGATGCCGCCGATCAGCCCGCCGCCGCCGACGGCCACCAGCAGCGTGTCGATATCAGGCGCATCCTGCTCCAGCTCCAGGCCGACGCTGCCCTGGCCGAGCAGGGTCTCGGCCTGGTCGTAGGCATGAACGGCCAACGCGCCGGTCTGGGCGAGATGCGCTTCGCTCGCGGCGAGCGCGTCGGCGTAGCGGCTGCCCGCGATCACGAGTTTCGCGCCATAGCCCCTGATCCGCTCGGCCTTGGCCGGCGAAGTGATGTCGGGCACGAAGATCGTGGCGGGAATGCCGAGGCGCTGCGCCGCATAGGCCGCCGCCGCGCCGTGATTGCCGCCGGACGCGGCGACGATTCCGGCTTGCGGCACCTGCCGCAGCAGCAGATTGGCAAAGGCGCCCCGCGCCTTGAACGATCCGGAATGCTGCAGCATCTCGAGCTTGAACGTGACGGGCGCCGGGGCAAGCCCGAAATCGGCGAGATCGGCCTGAATGAGCGGCGTGCGCCTGATGTGCGGACGGATGACGGCCTCGGTCGCCGCGATCCGCTCCCGATTGATGTCTGATGTCGCTGTCATGATGCCGTCCTTGATAGCGCATTCGGGAGACGCTGTCGCGAGCCCGTTGCATTCGACGCAAGGCTGCATGTCCGGGATTTTCCTTGCGCGGCCGCAATCTCATCGTGGAAACTGATCGGCCCTGCCTTGTTCAACGCCAGAGAAGAGCGAGAACCATGTTCCTGATCGGCCAATATGATTCCCCCTTCGTCCGCCGCGTCGCGATTGCGCTCCGGCTCTACGGGCTCGCGTTCGAGCACAAGCCGTGGTCGACTTTCGGCGATGCCGACAAAATCGCGCCGTACAATCCGCTGCGCCGGGTCCCGACTCTGGTGCTCGATGACGGCGAGGCGCTGATCGAGAGCACGATCATTCTGGATTATCTCGACGAGCTCGTCGGTGCGGAGAAGGCGATGCTGCCGCGAAGCGGCGTCGAGCGTCGCCGGCATCTGCGCATCTGCGCGCTCGCGACCGGCCTCGGCGACAAGGCGGTCAGCCTGCTCTACGAGCGCGTGCTGCGGAAGGAGCAGCTCGCGCTATGGGTCGAGCGCTGCCAGGCGCAGATCGGCGACGTGCTCGGCGTGCTCGAGGCCGAGCGCGCCAAGGTGACGACGCCGTATTGGCTCGGTGCCCGCGTTGGCCACGCCGACATCGCGGTCGCCTGCGCCCTCAGGTTCACCCGCGAGGCGCATCCGCAATTGTTCGACACGGCGCGCTACCCGGCGCTGAGCGCGCATGCCGAGCGTTGTGAAGCGCTGGCCCCGTTCAGGGACATCGTGCAGCCGCTGGCGCCGCCGAAGGGGTGAGGCCTCTTACCCTCCCCTGGAGGGGGAGGGTCGGCTCACATGAGCGTAGCGAAATGTGAGACGGGGTGGGGTGATCCCTCCACACGGACACTGTTCGAGGTGGAGAGACCGTCACCCCACCCCGCTTCGCATTTCGCTTCGCTCATACGAAGCGACCCTCCCCCTCCAGGGGAGGATGGGGACCGTGCGTTTGGGATGAGAGTTGCCTTCACACGCGACACCCGATCCTGCCTCGATACAGGTGTTTTGCCCGACGGAGCAAGTAATTTTCGGTTAGACCGAAAATCACCAGGCCATTCAACCCCATCCGTACTGTGCATGGGGTCGTTTTCGCGTCTCGCGTTCCGTGAGTCTAACCCGCGCCTGCGCGCTTCTTCTGCCAGACCAGATGCACCGCGCAATTGCAGCCCGGCGGATGCGAGGCGAGGTCCTTCGACGTTTCGTCATTCGCAGGCGTCGCGGCGAAAGCCTTGTCGGCGTCCTGTTGCGAGGGGATGTAGTTCAGCACCGGCGCGAGCCAGCGCTCGGTCTCGGCCACGCTCATGCCCTTGCGTGCGGCATAGTCCTCGACCTGGTCGCGCTCGATCTTGCCGACGCCGAAATAATAGCTCTCGGGATTTGCAAAATAGAGCCCGGACACGGATGAGCCCGGCCACATCGCAAAACTCTCGGTGAGCTTCACGCCGGCGGTGGCTTCCGCATCGAGCAGCTCGAACAGCGTCGCCTTCTCGGTGTGGTCGGGCTGCGCAGGATAGCCGGGCGCGGGGCGGATGCCCTGATATTTTTCCAGGATCAGCTCGTCGTTCGAGAGCGCCTCGTCCGGCGCATAGGCCCAGAACTCCCGGCGCACGCGGGCATGCATGCGCTCGGCGAAGGCTTCGGCGAGACGATCGGCCAGCGCCTTGCACAGGATCGAGGAGTAGTCGTCGTTGGCCATCTTGAAGCGGTCGGCGACGGCGTCCTCGCCGATTCCTGCGGTGACGACGAAGCCGCCGACATAGTCGGGCACGCCCGAGGGCGCGATGAAGTCGGAGAGCGCGGCGTTGAAGCGGCCCTCGCGCTTCTCGAGCTGCTGGCGCAGCGTGTGCAGCGTCGCGATGCGCTTGGTCCGGCTCTCATCGGCATAGAGCACGATGTCGTCGCCTTGCGCGTTCGCCGGCCAGAAGCCGACGGTGGCGCGCGCCCGGAACCACTTTTCCTTGACGATGGTGTCGAGCATCTTGCGCGCATCGTCATAGAGCGAGCGGGCGACTTCGCCGACCTTGTCGTCCTTGAGGATCGCGGGGAAGCGGCCGGCGAGCTCCCAGGTCTGGAAGAACGGCGTCCAGTCGATATAGGGCACGAGCTCGGCGAGGTCGTAGTCGTCGAAGCTCTTGATGCCGAGGAAGGTCGGCTTCACCGGCTTGTTGGCTGCGAAGTCGACCGGCACGCGGTTCTTGCGGGCGTCGGCGAGCTTCAGCCGCTTCTTGTCGGCCTGCGCGCGCAGATGCGCCTCCGAGATTTTTGCGTATTCGGCACGGACCTCGGCCGCATAGGCTTCGCGCCTCTCAGGGCTCAGCAGCGAGGACGCGACGCCGACGGCGCGGCTGGCGTCGTTGACATGCACGACGGGACCGGCCCGATAGCTCGGGTCGATCTTCACGGCCGTATGCACGCGGCTTGTAGTCGCGCCGCCGATCAGCAGCGGCAGCTTCAACCCTTCGCGCTGCAATTCGCCGGCGAAGAATGCCATCTCGTCGAGCGAGGGCGTGATCAGGCCGGACAGCCCGACGATGTCGGCCTTCTCCGCCTTCACCGTCTCGACGATCTTGGCGGCCGGCACCATCACGCCGAGGTCGATGACCTCGTAATTGTTGCACTGGAGCACGATGCCGACGATGTTCTTGCCGATGTCGTGAACGTCGCCCTTGACGGTCGCGAGCACGATCTTGCCGGCCGACGAATTGGCGCCGCTCTCGACGCCGTTTGCAGCGTTGCGCGCCTTTTCCTCTTCCATGAACGGCATCAGCCAGGCCACGGCCTGCTTCATCACGCGGGCGGACTTCACCACCTGCGGCAGGAACATCTTGCCGTCGCCGAAGAGGTCGCCGACCACGTTCATGCCGGCCATCAGCGGACCTTCGATCACGTCGAGCGGGCGCGAGGAGTTCTTGCGGGCCTCTTCGGTGTCCTGCTCGATGAACTCGGTGATCCCATGCACCAGCGAATGCGACAGCCGTTTCTCCACCGGCCATTCGCGCCAGGCGAGATCGGCTTCCTTGGTTTCGGTCTTCTTGCCGCGGAATTTCTCCGCGAGCGCCAGCAGGCGCTCGGAGGCGCCCGCGTCGCGATTGAGGACGACGTCCTCGCAAGTTTGGCGTAGTTCGGGATCGATGTCGTCATAGACGATCATCTGTCCGGCATTGACGATGCCCATGTCCATGCCGGCCTTGATGGCGTGATACAGGAACACCGAATGCATGGCCTCGCGCACCGGCTCGTTGCCGCGGAACGAGAACGACAGGTTCGACACGCCGCCCGAGATGTGCGCACCCGGCAGGTTCTGGCGGATCCAGCGCGTCGCCTCGATGAAGTCGACGCCGTAATTGTTGTGTTCCTCGATGCCGGTCGCGATCGCAAAAATGTTCGGATCGAAGATGATGTCTTCCGGCGGGAAGCCGACGCGGTTCACCAGGATATCGTAGGCGCGCTTGCAGATCTCGGTCTTGCGCGCGAACGTGTCGGCCTGGCCGACCTCGTCGAACGCCATCACCACGACAGCCGCGCCGTGGCGGCGAGCGATCTTGGCTTCGTGAATGAACTTGTCCTCGCCTTCCTTCATCGAGATCGAGTTGACGACCGGCTTGCCCTGCACGCATTTCAGGCCGGCCTCGATCACCGAGAACTTCGACGAGTCGACCATCACGGGCACGCGGGCGATGTCGGGCTCGGCGGCGACGAGGTTGAGGAAGGTCACCATCGCGGCTTCCGAATCGAGCAGGCCTTCGTCCATGTTGACGTCGATGATCTGCGCGCCGTTCTCGACCTGGTCGCGCGCGACCTGCAGCGCGGCGGTGTAGTCGCCATTGGTGATCAGCTTGCGGAAACGGGCCGAGCCCGTGACGTTGGTGCGCTCGCCGACGTTGACGAAGGGGATGGCGTCCGTCAGCACGAACGGCTCGAGCCCGGAGAGGCGCAGCTTTGGTTCGATCTCCGGCACGCTACGCGGCTTGTGCGGGGCAACGGCTGCAGCGATGGCTGCAATATGATCCGGTGTGGTACCGCAGCAGCCGCCGACGATGTTGACGAGGCCGGACGCAGCAAACTCGCCGACGAGACGCGCCATGTACTCCGGCGTCTCGTCATACTGGCCGAATTCGTTCGGCAGGCCGGCGTTGGGATAGGCGCAGACCAGCGTGTCGGCGACGCGGCCGATATCGGCGATATGCGCACGCAGGTCTTCGGCGCCGAGCGCGCAGTTGAAGCCGATGGTGACGGGTTTTGCGTGCCGCACCGAATTCCAGAACGCCTCCGGCATCTGGCCCGAGAGCAGGCGGCCGGATTTGTCGGTAATGGTGCCCGACACCATTACGGGCATGTCGATGCCGAGCTCTTCGGTGATTTCGGCGATCGCATAGAGCGCCGCCTTCGCGTTCAGCGTATCGAAGATGGTCTCGACCAGCAACAGGTCGACGCCGCCGTCGATCAGGCCGCGGATCTGCTCGCCATAGGACTTGCGCAGATCGTCGAAGGTGACGGCGCGGTAGCCGGGATTGGCGACGTCAGGCGAGATCGAGGCGGTGCGGTTGGTCGGGCCGATGGCGCCGGCAACGAAGCGCGGCTTGCCGTCTTCGGCGGCGACGCGTTTTGCGGCGTTGCCGGCGAGGCGGGCGCCTTCGCGCCCCATTTCGTACACGATGTCGGTGAGGTCGTAATCGGCCTGCGCAATCGAGGTCGTCGAGAAGGTGTTGGTGGCGACGATGTCGGCGCCGGCGCGCAAATAGGCGGCGTGGATGTCCTCGATCGCCTGCGGCTGGGTCAGGATCAGGAGATCGTTGTTGCCGCGCAGGTCGCGATGGAAGTTCTTGAAGCGCTCGCCACGGAAAGCCGCCTCGTCGAACTGGAGGTTCTGGATCATCGTGCCCATGGCGCCGTCGAGCACGAGGATGCGCTCGCGTGCGGCGTTGATGAGGGCGGTTCGCTTGGGCGAAATGGATACGGTCATGATGTCTTAAGCCGCCTTCTGCGCGCTCTTGGCGCGAATGCCGAGCAAATGGCTGATCGCGAACACGAGATCGGCGCGGTTCATGGTGTAGAAATGGAAGGTGTCAACGCCGTTCTTGGCGAGCTTCTGCACTTGGCCCGCCGCAACCGTCGCGGCCACAAGCTTGCGGGTCTCGGCATCGTCGTCGAGGCCCTCGAACTTCGCGGCGAACCAGTCCGGCACGGTGGTGCCGGCGCGGGTGACGAAATTGCGGGCCTGCTTGAAATTGTGCATGGGCATGATGCCCGGCACGATCGGGATGTTGATCCCGCGGGCGCGGACGCGATCGAGATAGCGGAAGTAGAGGTCGTTATCGAAGAACACCTGCGTAATCGCGCGCGTTGCACCCGCGTCGACCTTGGCCTTGAGCGTATCGATGTCAGCATCGAAGTCGCGTGCTTCGGGATGCTTCTCGGGGTAAGCCGAGACGGAGACCTCGATATCGCTGTGCCGCTTCTTGATGCCGGCGACGAGCGCGTCGGACGTCTGATAGCCGTCGGGATGGCTCGCGTAGGGCGTGCCGATGCCGCCGGCGGGATCGCCGCGCAGGCCGACGATGTGGCGGACGCCGACCTCGTGGTAGCGGTCGACGATCTCGTCGATCTCGCCGCGCGAGGCGCCGACGCAGGTCAGATGCGCGGCCGGCAGCAGCGCGGTCTCTTTGAGGATGCGGGCGATGGTCGAGTGGGTGCGTTCGCGGGTCGAGCCACCGGCGCCATAGGTCACCGAGACGAATTTCGGGTCGAGCGGGGCCAGCCGGTTGATGGTCTCCCAGAGATTCCGCTCCATATCTTCGGTCTTGGGCGGAAAGAACTCGAAGGAGATCGCGGGCCGCCTTGCGGTGAGGTGCCCGTCAGGGTGGGCAGGCGTCGTCAAATCGGTCATGGCACCACTCACTCCAGGGGCGCGCGCCAGCGGTTTCGCGGCGGCGGTCGGGTCCAGCTTGGGAGCGGCTAAGATAGGGCAATGGCGGATTTCTCGACAGCCCATCAGAGATGGGAAGTCGCCCACTTTTGTCAGGAGAGTGTCAAATATTGCGCTGCGGAGGAGCCGAGTGGGACGCGATGCTCAGGAGAATAAAATATAGCAGTATCAATATATTAATTCTATTTTTGTAGCGTGTTGATTGCGCTGTTCAGGGTGGGCAGGATGAATTTGATGTTGCATGGCCTACAATCGTCCCAACATCGCGCTCCTGCCGCCCGCACGGCCTCTCCGCCCGCACACGCCAGACCTGCGCTGTGGGCCCATTGCCGCCGCGCGGCCCTCCACTACGTTAGCGCTCCATGATCCCGCTTTCAGTCCTCGACCTCTCCGTCGTCACCACAGGCACAAAGCCCGCCGCAGCGCTGCGCAACAGCATCGCCCTGGCGCGTCATGTCGATGGGCTCGGCTATGTCCGCTACTGGCTCGCCGAGCACCATAACCTTGCCTCGGTCGCGAGCCCGGCGCCCGACGTGATGATCGGGCAGATCGCTGCGGTCACGAAGCATATCCGCGTCGGCTCCGGCGGCGTGATGCTGCCCAACCACGCGCCGCTGGTGGTGGCCGAGCGCTTCAAGATGCTGGAGGCATTGTTTCCCGGCCGTATCGATCTCGGCCTCGGCCGCGCTCCGGGCACTGATGGTGCCACGGCTTATGCGTTGCGCAGCCGGCTCGACCGCCGCGAGGGTGACGATTTCCTGGAGCGGCTGCATGAATTGATTTTGTGGGAGACCCGCGAATTTCCTGCAGGCCATCCCTACCACAACGTCGTCGCGATGCCTGACGACAGTCCGTTGCCGCCGATCTGGCTGCTCGGCTCCAGCGATTATTCGTCGGAGCTTGCCGCGCAAGTCGGCATGGGCTTCGCCTTCGCGCATCATTTCGCGTCTCACGATGCGATTGATGCGATGGTGCACTATCGCAACCGCTTCCAGCCCTCGGCCTGGCGTGCGACCCCGCATGCGATCCTTGCGGTCGCCGTCATCACGGCCGATACCGACGAAGAGGCCGAAAAGCTCGCCACGTCCTTCGATCTCAACCGGCTGCGCCGCGACCGCGGTCAATATCTGCCATTGCCGAGCGTCGAGGAGGCGCTGGCCTATCCCTATACGGATTCCGAGCGCGTCTCGATCGTGCGCAACCGCTCGCGCCTGTTCGTCGGCAGTCCGGCGACGGTGCAGAAGAAGCTTCAGCCGCTGATGGATGCGAGCAAGCCGGACGAATTGATGGTGATCACGGCCGTGTACGATCACGAGGCGCGCAAGAGGTCGTATTCGCTGCTCGCGGAGGCCTTTGGGCTGGCGAAGCAGGCGGCGTAACTCACCCTCCCCTGGAGGGGGAGGGTCGATCGCGCGCAGCGCGAGCGGGGTGGGGTGATCTCTCCAAACGGGCACTGTTGGATGAGGAGAGACCGTCACCCCACCCCGTCTCACATTTCGCTGCGCTCAATGTGAGCCGACCCTCCCCCTCCAGGGGAGGGTGAAAGATCAATCCTGCTGCGTCTCGCTGAACGTCGCGCGGAACGGGTGGCCGGGATACACGCCGACGATGCGGAATTCGCGCGAGAAGAATTTCAGCTCCTCGATCGCAAATGCGAGGCCCTTGTCGTCGGGGTGGCCGTCGACGTCAGCATAAAACTGCGTGGCGAAGAAATTGCCGTCGACCATATAGCTCTCGAGCTTGGTCATGTTGACGCCGTTGGTGGCAAAGCCGCCGAGCGCCTTGTAGAGCGCGGCGGGAAGGTTGCGCACGCGGAATACAAAAGTCGTGACCAGCGGACCCGAACCTTGGACCGCCCATTTCGGCTCGCGCGCCAGCACCACGAAGCGCGTGGTGTTGTGGGCCTCGTCTTCGATGTCCTCGGCAAGGATGTCGAGGCCATAGATCTGCGCGGCCAGCCGCGAGGCGATCGCGGCGACGCTCTTGTCCTTGCGCTCGGAAATGTCGCGGGCGCTGCCGGCGGTGTCGGCGTGCACGATGCCTTTGATACCGAGCTTGCGGATGATGCGGCGGCACTGGCCGAGGGCGTGCACATGGCTCTCGACGGACTTGATGTCCGACAGTTTGGTGCCCTTGATCGCCATCAATTGATGCCGGACCGGCAGGAACCACTCGCCGATGATGAAGAGGCCGGAGGCCGGCAGCAAATGGTGGATGTCGGCGACGCGGCCGGCGACCGAATTCTCGATCGGGATCATGCCGAGATCGGCCTCGCCCGAGGAGATCGCCGACAGCGCGTCCTCGAAGGTGGCGCAGGGCATCGGCTCGGCGTCGGGGTAGGCCTCGACGATGGCGATATGGGAATTGGCGCCAGGTTCGCCCTGGAATGCGATTTTCAGCTTGCTCATGACGGGCCTTGTAGCAGCGGCTCAGGATTTGGAAAGGATGCTGCGCGCGGTTTCGAGGTCGGGCGGGGTGTCGACGCCGCGCGGCACGCTGTCGACGATCATGATGTCGATCCGCATGCCGTCCTCCACGGCCCGCAGCTGCTCCAGACTCTCCTGGCGCTCCAGGGGCGAGGGCGGTAGGGACACGAACCGCTCGAGCGCCGCGCGGCGATAGGCGTAGACGCCGATATGGTGGTAGCGCGGTCCGTTGCCATGAGGTGCGGTGGCACGGGTGAAATAGAGCGCCCGCAGTCGTCTGGGGCCGATGCGGGTGCCGATGGCCTTCACGACGCTGGGCGCGAGGTCCTCTTCCTCGGTGTGGATCTGCGAGGCCAGCGTCACGATGTCGACCGCGGGATCGGCGAAGGGGGGAAGCACCTCGCGGAGGCTCTCTGGCGCAATCGTCGGGAAATCGCCCTGGAGATTGACCACGATCTCGGCCTTGCCGTCCGGATCGAGCTTCTGCATGGCCTCGTGGATGCGGTCGGAGCCGGAGGGGTGCTCCGCGCGGGTCATCACGGCCTCGCCGCCATGGGCGGTCACGACTGCAGCGATTTCCGCCGTGTCGGTTGCCACCGCGACCCGGCCGATGCCGGCGGCCTCGGCGCGCCGCATCACGTGCACGATCATCGGCAGGCCCGCGATATCAGCGAGCGGCTTGCCGGGCAGGCGGGTGGCGGCCATGCGGGCCGGGATCAGCACCAGGATGCGGGGATCGGTCATCTGTTCAAGGGCCTGGAAACGGGGCGTTTTCCGCACCGAGAAATGGGGTGGGGATGGGCTAAAAGCCGGGTCGCTTATACGGGTTGCCAGACCCCGGGCAAACCGATATCTCAATGGCAAAACTCGGGGAAACAATAAGGAACGTTTTTGATTCTCCCGAGGCTCGTCCTGGCGGCCGCCCGGCCGCCTATTCCTTCTTGCGGTGTGGGGCCTGGCCGGAAATGGACTCTTTCGAACTCAATAAGATTCTCGGTGCTCTGCTTGGCACCTGTCTCGTTCTGCTGGTGACGAGCTTCACCGCGCAGGCGCTGTTCTCGCCGAAATTTCCGGAAAAGCCGGGCTTCGAGATCGCCGTGAAGGAAGAAGCCGGCGACAAGGGCGGCGCGGGCGCTGCCGCGGCCCCGTCCGAGCCGATCGAAAAGCTGCTCCAGACCGCCTCCGTCGAGAAGGGCGCGTCCGCCGCCAAGAAGTGCGGCGCCTGCCACACCTTCGAGAAGGGCGGCCCGAACCGCGTTGGTCCGAACCTCTACGGCGTCGTCGGCGACCACGTCGGCGAAGGCCGCGGCGGCTTCAACTTCTCGGCCGGCATGAAGAGCAAGGGCGGTACCTGGGACTTCGACGCGCTCAACAAGTTCATCGCCAATCCCAAGGCTGCCGTTCCCGGCACCGCGATGGGTTTTGCAGGTATCCCGAAGGACAGCGAGCGCGCCGACGTGATCGCCTACCTGAACAGCCTCTCCGACAGCCCGAAGCCGCTCCCGACCGCGGCGAAATAAGGCTTTCCGGTCTCTCGATCTTGGATGTGCGGCCAGGCCTCAAAGCCTGGCCGTTTCCGTATTCGGGCCTCGCGACGTTGTTATCGGGGCGTTTGGCCGCATCTGACAGGCCGTCCGGCCTTCCAACATGAGGAAAAAGCAACATATTCCGTCGAAACCTCGCCTATATTGAGCACTTAAAGGGGTAACCTCCTTCAAGACTGGGATGTTGATTTGGCCATTACCCGACGCGATCTCCTGCTCACCGGCGCTGCATTTGCTGCGCTCCCCGCCCTCGGCTCTGTGGCGGGCCTTCCCGTCATCGGAACTGCCGAGGCGCAGTCGGCCGGCGAGCTCCCGTGGCGCCATGCGCTGTCGCTGTTCGGCAACGTCAAGTATCCCGCCGACTTCAAGCGCTTCGATTACGTCAATCCGGACGCGCCCAAGGGCGGTACCGTTCGGCAGATCGCCATCGGCACCTTCGACAATCTCAACATGGTCGTCTCTGGTGTGAAGGGACAGGTCGCCGGTGCCATCGGGTTTATCTATGAGGCCCTCATGACGGAGGCGCTCGACGAAGTCTCGACCGAATACGGCGCGCTGGCCGAAGCCGTTAGCCACCCCGACGATTTTTCCTTCGTGGTCTATCGTTTGCGGCCGCAGGCTAAATGGCATGACGGCAACCCGGTCACTGCGGATGACGTGATCTTCTCGTTCGATTCCTTCAAGAAGCTCCACCCCAGATACGCGGCCTATTACAGCCATGTGGTGAAGGCCGAGAAGGTCGGCGAGCGCGAAGTAAAGTTCGTGTTCGACGCGCCGGGCAATCGCGAACTGCCCCAGATCGTGGGGCAGCTCACGGTCTTGCCGAAGCACTGGTGGGAGGGCACCGACGCGCAGGGCCGCAAGCGCGACATCTCCACGACCACGCTGGAAATTCCCCTCGGTTCGGGTCCTTACCGTGTCAAGGCGTACGACGCGGGCCGGTCATTCACGCTCGAGCGCGTGAAGGATTATTGGGGGCGCGACCTCGCCGTCAATGTTGGCCGCAACAATTTCGACGAGATCCGCTACGAGTATTTCCGCGACACCACTGTGGCGATCGAGGCCTTCAAGGCCGATCAGGTCGACTGGCGCACCGAGAACAGCGCGAAGAACTGGGCGACGGCCTACGACTTCCCGGCCGTGACTGAAAAGCGGGTGATCCTCGAGGAATTCCCCAATCGCAGTTCGGGCGTCATGCAGGCGTTCGTGCCGAACCTGCGCCGCGCCAAGTTCAAGGATCCCCGCGTGCGTCGTGCGCTCAATTACGCATTCGACTTCGAGGAGATGAACAAGCAGCTCTTCTTCGGTCAGTACAAGCGCGTCAGCAGCTATTTCGACGGCCTCGACGAGCTCATGGCGACGGGCTTGCCGCAAGGCAAGGAGCTCGAAATTCTCGAGACCGTCCGCGCCGATGTCCCGCCCGAGGTCTTCACGACAGCCTACACCAATCCGGTTGGCGGCAGTCCGGAAGCCGTGCGTGACAATCTGCGCGAAGCGCTACGCCTGTTCAAGGAGGCCGGCTACGAGGTGCGCGATCGCAAGCTGATCGACGTCAAGACCGGTGCCCAGTTTTCCCTTGAGCTGCTGAACTCGGATCCGAGCTTCGAACGCGTTACGCTGTTCTACAAGCCGTCGCTCGAACGTCTCGGTATCGCTGTCAACGTGCGGACCGTCGATCCGACCCAGTACGAGAACAGGACTCGCGAGTGGGATTTCGACGTCATCACCAACTCGTGGGGCGAGTCTCAGTCACCAGGCAACGAGCAGCGCGAATACTGGTCGTCCAAGTCGGCCGACGTCGTCGGTTCGCAGAATTATGCCGGCATCAAGAATCCGGCGGTCGACAAGCTGATCGATCGGGTGATCTACACCAAGGGGCGCGACGAGCTCGTCGCGGCCACCAAAGCGCTCGACCGGGTGCTGCTGTGGAATCACTACGTCGTGCCGCAGTGGACCTACACGAAGGTGCGCACCGCGCGCTGGGATCGTTTCGGTCGGCCGGCGGAATTGCCCAAATACGGCCAGTCCGGCTTCCCGTTCGTCTGGTGGTACGACGCAGACAAGGCGGCACGGATCGCAAAGAAGTCGTGAAGGACGTGTTTCGCATGGCGCAGCTTTCACGCCGGCATGTGCTGGTCCTCGGTGTCGGCGGCGCGCTTGGCGCTGCCGTAATCCGCAGCGCGGCGGCGTCCGAGGGGCCCGCTGAAGCCCACGGCATGTCGGCGTTCGGCGATCTCAAATATCCCGCCGATTTCCATCATTTCGACTACGTCAATCCCATTGCTCCGAAGGGTGGCGCATTCTCGCTGATCCCGTCAACGCGCGGCTACAATCAGTCCTTTTTCACCTTCAACTCGCTCAACGCCTTTGTCCTGAAGGGCGAGGGCGCACAGGGCATGGACCTGACCTTCGTCACGCTGATGGCGCATGCCGGTGACGAGCCCGATGCCATGTACGGCTTTGCCGCGAAGTCGGTGCAGATCTCTCCCGACAAGCTCGCCTATCGCTTCACGATGCGGCCCGAGGCGAAGTTTCATGACGGCACGAAGCTGACCGCGCACGACGTCGCGTTCTCGATCAACGTGCTGAAGGAGAAGGGTCATCCGCTGATCCAGATCCAGATGCGCGACGTCAAGGGCGCCGAGGCGCTCGACGAGACCACGGTGATCGTGACCTTCGCCGAGAAGCGCGCGCGCGACGTGCCGCTTTACGTGGCGGGACTTCCGATCTTCTCCAAGGCCTATTACGCGAACCGGGTCTTCGATGAGACCACCACGGACACGCCGCTGGGCTCGGGTCCGTACAAGGTCGGCAAGTTCGAGATCAACCGCTTCATCGAGTTCGAGCGCGTCAAGGACTGGTGGGGCGCCGACCTGCCGGTCTGCCGCGGCAGCAACAATTTCGACGTGATCCGCTACGAATTCTACCGCGATCGCGACGTCGCCTTCGAAGGCTTCACCGGCAAGAACTATCTCTATCGCGAGGAATTCACCTCGCGTATCTGGGCGACGCGCTACGACTTCCCGGCCATTAAGGACGGTCGCGTCAAGCGCGAGGAGGTGCCGGACCAGACTCCTTCGGGCGGCCAGGGCTGGTTCCTCAACACGCGGCGCGACAAGTTCAAGAATCCTAAGGTGCGCGAAGCGTTGAACTGCGCGTTCGACTTCGAATGGACCAACAAGACCATCATGTACGGCGCCTATGCGCGCACGCGATCGCCGTTCCAGAATTCCGATCTCGTCGCCGAAGGGATGCCGTCGCCCGAGGAGCTGAAGCTGCTCGAGCCCTTCCGCGGGCAAGTGCCTGACGAAGTCTTCGGCGAGCCGTTCGTGCCGCCGGTGTCTGACGGTTCAGGCCAGGATCGCACGCTGCTCCGCAAGGCGCAGCAATTGCTCCAGGAGGCGCAGCTTCCGGTCAAGGACGGCAAGCGGCTGCTGCCGAACGGCGACGTCTTCAGCATCGAGTTCCTGACTGACGAGGCGTCGTTCCAGCCGCACCACGCCTCGTTCCTCAAGAACCTGAACATGCTCGGTATTGATGCGAACCTGCGCCTCATCGATGCCGTCCAGTATCGCGCCCGGGTCGAATCCTTCGATTTCGACGTGGCGATCAACCGCCTGTCCATGACGGCGACGCCCGGCGACAGTCTGCGCACCTATTTCACGTCTCAAGCTGCTGCGACGAAGGGATCCTACAACCTTGCCGGCGCCGCCAATCCCGCGCTCGATGCGCTCGTGGACAAGGCGATGGCGGCCGAGACGCGCAACGACCTGATCGTCGCCTGCCGCGCGATCGACCGCGTTTTCCGCGCCGGTCGCTATTGGGTGCCGCAATGGTACAATACCAGCCACCGGCTGGCGTATTGGGACGAGTTCGGCCATCCGGCGAACCTGCCGCGTTATCCGCTCTCCGACTACGCGAGCGGCGTGGGGGAGCGGACCTTGTGGTGGTATGACCGCGCCAGGGCGGCCAAGCTCGAGCAGGCGAAGTAATCATGAGCGCCTATATCGCCCGGCGTATCCTTCTGATGATCCCGACATTGCTCGGAATCATGTTCGTCTCCTTCGTCGTCGTGCAGTTCGCGCCGGGCGGCCCGGTCGAGCGCGTGATCGCGCAGTTGTCGGGCGCCGACACCGGCGGCACCTCGCGTATTTCCGGCGGTGGCGACTTTGCGCAGCGCGCGCCGGGTCAGCTCGGCGCCGGCGGCGACGCCATCAACTCGAAATATCGGGGAGCACAGGGTCTCGATCCGGACTTCATCAAGAAACTGGAGAAGCAATTCGGCTTCGACAAGCCCGCACCTGAGCGCTTCGCGCTGATGGTCTGGAATTTCTCCCGCTTCGATTTCGGCAACAGCTATTTTCGCGACGTCAGCGTGCTCCAGCTGGTCAAGGAAAAGCTGCCGGTCTCGATCTCGCTCGGCATCTGGCTGACGCTCCTGACCTACCTGATCTCGATTCCGCTCGGTATCCGCAAGGCGGTGAAGGACGGAACGCGCTTCGACACCTGGACGTCGACCGTGCTCGTGCTCGGCTATGCGATTCCCGGCTTCCTGTTCGCGATCCTCCTCATCATCCTGTTTGCGGGCGGCTCGTTCTTCAACTGGTTCCCGCTGCGCGGATTGACGTCGGACGGCTGGTCGCAATTTCCCTGGTACTGGAAGATCATCGATTACTTCTGGCATTTGACGCTGCCCTTGATCGCCATGGGGTTAGGGGCGTTCACGACCATGACGTTCCTGACGAAGAACTCGTTCCTCGACGAGATTCGCAAGCAATATGTGATGACCGCCCGCGCGAAGGGCTGCAGCGAGAACCGGGTGCTTTATGGCCACGTGTTCCGCAATGCGATGCTGATCGTCATCGCGGGCTTTCCCTCCACCTTCATTCACGCCTTCTTCTCGGGCTCGCTTCTGATCGAGACCATCTTTTCGCTGGACGGGCTGGGGCTGCTCAGCTTCGAGAGCGTTCTCAACCGTGACTACCCGGTCGTGTTCGGCACGCTCTTCATCTTTTCGCTGGTGGGCCTCGTGGTCAATCTCATCTCTGACCTAGCCTATATGTGGGTCGATCCGCGGATCGATTTCGAGGCGCGGGAGGTCTGATGACGCTGACCGCTCCGACCCCGATCGAGACCACCGCGAAGTCGCCGCTCGGTGACGCCGTGCCGATCACGCGCAAGCCGTTCGCGCCGTCGCCGCTCAACAGGCGGCGCTGGCAGAACTTCAAGGCGAACCGGCGCGGCTATTGGTCGTTCTGGATCTTCATGATTCTGTTCGTCGTGTCGCTGTTCGCCGAGCTGATCGCCAATGATCGGCCGTTCATGATCAAATATGACGGCCATCTCTATTGGCCGGCCTTCGTCACCTATTCGGAGACGACGTTTGGCGGCGACTTCGAGACGGCGGCGGATTATCGCGATCCCTATCTGCAGAAGCTGATCAAGGACAAGGGCGGCAGCATCGTCTGGCCGCTGATCCGCTATTCCTACGACACCCACAACCTCGATCTGCCGACACCCGCCCCGTCGCCGCCGACCTGGATGCTGACGGAAGCGCAATGCAAGCCGGTGGTCGAGAAGAAGGGCCTCAAAAGCTGCCGCGATCTCGAATATAACTGGCTCGGAACCGACGATCAGGGCCGCGATGTGGTGGCGCGGTTGATCTACGGCTTCCGCATCTCCGTGCTGTTCGGCCTGTGCCTGACCATTGTCTCGTCAGTCGTCGGCATCGCGGCGGGCGCGGTGCAGGGCTATTTCGGCGGCTGGGTCGACCTGTTCTTCCAGCGTTTCATCGAGATATGGACCGCAATCCCGTCGCTCTATCTGCTGCTCATCCTGTCCTCGGTGCTCGTGCCCGGATTCTTCGTGCTGCTCGGGATCCTGCTGTTGTTTTCCTGGGTGTCGCTGGTCGGGCTCGTGCGCGCGGAGTTCCTGCGCGGGCGCAATTTCGAGTACATCCAGGCGGCGCGGGCACTCGGCGTGTCGAACGCCACGATCATGTTCAAGCATTTGCTGCCGAATGCGATGGTCGCGACAATGACGTTCCTGCCGTTCATCGTATCGTCCTCGGTCATGACGCTCACGGCCCTCGACTTTCTCGGCTTCGGGTTGCCGCCCGGCTCGCCGTCGCTCGGCGAGCTGCTGTCCCAGGGCAAATCCAACGTTCAGGCGCCATGGCTCGGCTTCTCCGGCTTCTTCTCGGTCGCGATCATGCTGTCGCTCCTGATCTTCATCGGCGAAGCCGTGCGCGACGCTTTCGATCCGCGCAAGGCGTTCAAGTGAGGGCGTGATGGACGCGATCAACCAGCCTTTGCTTGCGGTACGCGATCTCTCGGTGGCCTTCCACCAGGGCGGCGCCACGACGCTTGCGGTCGACAAGGTCTCGTTCCAGATCAAGCGCGGCGAATGCGTCGCGCTGGTCGGAGAGTCCGGTTCCGGCAAGTCGGTCAGCGCGCTCTCGATCCTGAAACTTTTGCCCTATCCCAGCGCCTCGCATCCCTCCGGCAGCATCCGCTTCAAGGGGCAGGAGCTGATCGACCAGTCCGAGCAGCAGATGCGGGAGATCAGAGGCAGCGACATCTCCATCATCTTCCAAGAGCCGATGACCTCGCTCAATCCGCTGCACACGATCGAGGCGCAGATCGGCGAGATCATTCAGCTGCATAATCCGACCAGCAACGCGCAGGCGCGCAAGCGGACGCTCGAGCTGCTGACGCAGGTCGGCATTCCCGAGCCGGAGACGCGGCTGAAGAGCTATCCGCATCAGCTCTCCGGTGGCCAGCGCCAGCGCGTGATGATCGCGATGGCACTCGCCAACGAGCCGGATTTGCTGATCGCGGATGAGCCGACCACGGCGCTCGACGTCACCGTGCAGGCGCAGATCCTGGCGCTGCTCGCCGAGATCCGTTCGCGGCTCGGCATGAGCCTGCTCTTCATCACCCATGATCTCGGCATCGTGCGCCGCATCGCCGACACCGTCTGCGTCATGAAGGGCGGCGAGATCGTCGAGCAGGGGCCGGTCGAGCAGGTGTTCAGGACACCAAGACATCCCTATACGCGCGATCTGCTCGCGGCCGAGCCGAAGCCGGATCCGGCACCGCCGCAGCCGGATGCGCCGGTGGTGATGGCGGCCGATGATCTCAAGGTGTGGTTTCCGATCAAGCGCGGCCTGATGCGCAAGACGGTCGGGCACATCAAGGCCGTCGACGGCGTCAGCGTCGCCGTGCGCAAGGGCGAGACGCTCGGTGTCGTGGGCGAGTCCGGTTCAGGCAAGACCACGCTGGGGCTCGCGCTGCTGCGGCTGATCTCGTCGAACGGGCGGATCGTGTTCCTGGGCAAGGACATCCAGGGTTTGCGTTTCAAGGAGATGCGGCCCTTCCGGCGCGACATGCAGATCGTGTTCCAGGATCCGTTCGGCTCGCTCAGCCCGCGCATGTCGGTCGACGACATCATCGCCGAAGGCCTTTCGGTGCATCAGCCCAAGCTATCGCGCGACGAGCGCGAGGCGCGGGTCGTCAAGGCGCTGGAGGATGTCGGGCTGAAGCCGGATACCCGCTTTCGCTACCCGCATGAATTCTCCGGCGGCCAGCGCCAGCGCATCAGCATCGCGCGCGCGGTGGTGCTGGAGCCGGATTTCGTCGTGCTGGACGAACCGACCAGCGCGCTCGACATGCTCATCCAGGCGCAGATGGTCGACCTGCTGCGCGAATTGCAGCGCAGGCGCGATCTCACCTACATGTTCATCTCGCACGATCTGCGCGTCGTCGCCTCGCTCGCAAGCCATCTCATCGTGATGCGCGGCGGCAAGGTGGTCGAGGAAGGCCAGGCCGCGGAGCTGTTCAAGAATCCGAAGACGGATTACACCCGCGCCCTGTTCGCGGCCGCGTTCCGGCTCGAGACGGCCGGCAACGGCTCGGTCGCGACATAGGACCTGTAGGATGGGTAGAGCGAAGCGAAACCCATCATTCTAACGGCGCGGCCACAAGGCGATGGGTTTCGCTTCGCTCTACCCATCCTACGAGCTGCCTTGGCTCTTCCTCAGATCAGCAAACTCTTGCCGGAGCAGGTCCACCACCGTTCTGACCTTCGGGAGATCCACCATGCGTTTATGGCAGATGATCGAGATGGCTGCGCGGAGCGACGTTGGAAGGACGAGCTTTAGCTCGACGAGTTCGCCCGGTCGTTTGATCCGATGGGAGGTCTTGAGAAGGATCATTGCGCCGACCCCGGCGTGGCAAGCCGCGACTTGAACGCTGTAATCGTCAGACGTGAAAGCGGGACGAAAGTCCGGGATCCTGGCAGCGAACTCCGGATTCGGGCTCACCATCTCGAGCTCTCCTGCCCATGCGATCCAGTGGAGGTCGCGGAAGTCGTATCTCGCGGGAAGTCTCCGGGCGTAGTCTCTGCTCGCATACGCGCCGATCGGAATAGCGACTTCGTCGACTGTGATGAGATCAGGATCATCAGATGGATATCTCCTGAGCGCGATGTCGGCCTCGCCGCGTGCGAGGTTCAAGCGTTCGGTGCCAGCCAAAACTTCGAGAGTGATCTGCGGATGCTTCCTCTTGAGCTTTTCCGCGATCGGAGGCAGGAAATCAAAGGCAAATGCCGGTACGGCCGCGATGCGCACGCGGCCGCTTACGGCTGAGTTCTTCGCGTCGACTGCGCGATTTGCTTCCGTCGCCCATTGCGCCATGCCCTGGGCTGCGGGAAGCAACCTGGCTCCGGTTTTCGTCAAGGCGATGCCCTGGTTCTTGCGAATGAAAAGGGGCTCGCCGAGCGCGTACTCCATCTCCGCGATCCTCCGGCTCAAAGTGGGTTGACTCGCCTTGAGGCGGCGCGCGGCGCCACTGAGGCTGCCGGCGTCGGCGACGGCGAGAAAGATCCGCAGATCGTCCCATTGCAGGTCCACGTTCGCTCCTCGGCTTTGTCCCAGGCCCATTCAATTATGGATGGCGACATAGGAATTTAGGCGATTGCCATTCTAGCAGCCCAAGGCGAAAGCGGTAGCAGAAACGAGGAAAAACCGATCATGCTCCGCAAGTCAGGACTCTCTTTTATTGGCGCCCTTGCCATCGTCGCGCTTTCCGGGTGCGCCCAGAGCTCCCATCCGACGAAGTCTGCCGGCCTTGGCAAGCCGATCAGCTCGGCGGCCATGGAGGCTCTCATCGATCAGCCGGGACCGATCGAACTCAAGACGGTCGTCAGCGCGGATTGGGTCGCCGATCTATCGGGGCTGCTCAATCTGAAGGACTCCCAAGCCGTCCAGGCGGGGCTCAAGGACCACGAGGAGCCGATCCAGATCTATGCGCATCTCCTGCGGCATCCGACGCAGGGGTTCTACATGGTCGACACCGGCGTTTCGAAGCGGCTTGTCGAGGACCCCAAGAGTCTGGGCGTCGGATGGGTGGTGCGGAACTTCGCAAAGCTCGACAAGATGCAAGTCCGGCAAGACTCCTTGTCGATCATCAAATCGGAAGGGACTCCCCTCAAAGGGGTACTGATGACTCATCTTCATCTCGATCATATCTCCGGGATGCCCGACATTCCAAAAGATGTGCCGTTTTATACGGGGCCTGGAGAGGCCGAGGAAAAGAAGCTGGAGAACTTCTTTGTCGAGGGGATGGAAGACGCCTTCTTTGAGGGGCGGCCAGCGATTCAGGAATTTCAGTTCACCAAGGATCCGGACGGCAAGTTCGAAGGGGTGATCGATGTCTTCGGTGATGGCTCGTTGTTCGCAATCCCGACTCCAGGACACACGGCGGGCCATCTTTCCTATCTCGCCCGCACTCCGGAAGGTCCGGTGCTCCTCACTGGCGACGCTTGCCACACCCGTTGGGGCTGGGAGCACGGAGTCGAACCTGGCAGCTACACGTTCGACCGCGAAGAGGAACGGAAGAGCTTGCTCGCGTTGAAGGCCCTGAGTGAACGTCATCCGCGGATGATTGTGAAGCTGGGTCATCAGCCCTGAGCTACGAGTCTTTCGCGGCTCGTCGGCTGGAGTGGCGACCTGATCCCAGCGTGATCGCAATCACGGCAATGGTGCGATCTTTGCCGCATCCTGTGTGGGTAGTCGCGGGGCAGTCTCGCGGCAGCGACAGGAGGACTGAGATGACATTGACTGGAGTCGAAGCGCAGGTGAAGCGTGAGCTATCGGCAGGCGAACTCGAGCAGGTCGCCGGCGGCAGCGTATTTGGCCATCCCGGCTGGATCAACGAACCGCATCTGCCGGTGCGTGTCGAGAACCCGCCCCAATTGGGTGGCGGTGGTCTGCTGAAAAATCCGCAGCTACGCCTGTTCTAAGGAAACGGAAAGTGGGATGGGTGGAGCTGACGATGGCTCTCGTAGAGCTCCGCCCATCTCAAGAGATACAGATGGAGCCGCTTGATCGCGGCGACTTCATTGCCGGCCTGCCTGATCGGCGCAAGGATGATGGCTTCGCAAGGGTTTAAACCATCCGACGAGCGATCATTTTCGGCTGTTCAATCAAAGTTTATCTTTCGGCCGCGTGAATGATTGACATGCGCACTATAACGCATGGCCATATGTTCATCTTGTTGCAGCTCTGGATCATGATTGGAGCGTTGGCCCTCGTACGGGAGGCTGGCAAGTTAATTCGCGAAGAAAGGCAGATAGCCAACCCGGATCGTTCCTACTATCGTCGCAGCGACAGCGACCTTTTTAAGCTGATCTTGTATTTCATCCTCTGGTTTTCGACGGGGCTTGGGCTGTACGTCCTTTTGCTTCATCTTGCCGGCAGCATCTAAGGACGACTTCCGCCTTCCGGCCCATTGCTGACCTGTCGTACCGTCCGCCGATTAGCAATACCGGTAGGATGGGCAGAGCGAAGCGAAACCCATCATTCTAACGGCTCGGCGGCAAAGCGAGCGGTCGTCAAGCTAATGGCTGGTCTTCTTCATGCAAACTGGCTCACTGTTGGGGACACTCTTGCAATCCCAATCCGGGCCGAAGCCAGATGCCTGATGAACGGACGGATATCGAACAAGAATGACAGCGCAGACACATATCAGAGCTACGGCAAAAAGGACGACGAAGACGTCACTGCGCGTGAACTGCCACCTGAGCCATCTCATCGTTCGTTCCAAGGGTATGTACTGATGTCACCACTAGCCTCGCCTCCCTAACGGTTCGTTCAACCAAATTCGGAGAAATTGAGCAATTGGGGCGATTCTCGGCGTGTGGCGTTCGGGGCAGTCGGGCCACGTACCTGATGATCCGTCCGCCATGTCGCCTGTTGGCCCAAAGCAAACATGGGCTACGGCGGCTTCAGTACCTGTAGGATGGGTAGAGCGCAGCGAAACCCATCGCTTTGCGGCCGAGCCGTTAGATTGATGGGTTTCGCTTCGCTCTACCCATCCTACGAGCTGATCCCAGCGTGATCGCGATCACGGCAATGGTGCGATCACCGTGGCATCCTGTGCAAGTAGTCGCGGGGCAGTCTCGCGACCGCGACAGGAGTACAGGGATGAGGTTTATTGCGATCGACGCGGAGGTGAAGCACGAGCTATCCGCAGTCGAACTCGACGGAGTCGTCGGTGGTTCGGCATCGAGGGGAGGCCCCGGTAGCGTCTACGAACCGCCCCCGCCGCTGCGCGTCGAGAACCCGCCGCTTTTGGGCGGCGGTGGTCTGTTGAAAAATCCGCATATGCGTCTGTTCTGAGGAACGGGCGGTGAGATGGGTGGAGCGACTGATGGATGTCGCTGTGCTCTGCCCATCCTGCGATACCGGAGGCGCGGAGAAATATAACACGCTTGTGTTGTCTCCCATTGAACGCCGATTGGCGCGATCTGACGTACTTCTTATGAAGCTCGCGGATTTCGTCTCTAAGCTGGATATGTTGGACGACGTCGTTGGGCCTCTGGGAGCTTACTTTATTGGCGAGATGATCCTGTGGGTTATCTACGGGGTCATCTGGTTGGTCGGCGCTTCTTTGTACCTTTTGGTGCGCGACTACCCCGGCTTCATAGCAGCGGCCGCAATTTCGTGTGGGGTTCTTGTTCTTGTGCTGGTTGCGTGGCGAGTGCTCAAGACGGACGTCAAAGTCCTGTAGGATGGGTAGAGCGCAGTGAAACCCATCGCTTTGCGGTCGCGCCGTTGGAACGATGGGTTTCGCTGCGCTCTGCCCATCCTACGAGCTTCATGTTCACCGGCAGACCAGCACGGGGATTTTCGCGTAGGTCAGCACCTTGTTTGTCACGCTGCCGATGAGAAGCGTCGAAAGACCGCTGCGGCCATGCCACGACATGACGATGAGATCGCAGCCCTTGGCATCGGCCGCTGCGACGATGGCTTGGTCAGGCTGACCGTGCTCCACCTGAATTGTCTCGCAGGATACGCCGGCCTCCCGGGCCGCTATTTCCGCGTGATCCAGCACGCTCGCATAATCGCCGGTGATGGCAAGCAACGGTTCCACGACATAGATGAGAGATACCTTCGCGCCCTCGGATTTGGCCAACGCCAATCCATGCGCAACCCCGCGCTGTGCCAGCTCGGAGCCATCTGTCGGAATGAGAATATGCCGATACATGCCAACCTTCCGATCTCCCGGACGCATCTCCGGTTTGTGAAGGTAAGCTGGGTCCGCATTTCGGACGGAGCTTGAGATAGATCAATCTATCGCTTGCACCGGGTACGGAACGGCAGCTTTTTTTGGCGCGGCTACAGCCGCTTGATCGCGACGACTTCGCTGCCGGCTGCCTTGATCCGTGCGATCGCCAGTGCGATTGGCTCGATCACCGTAGCCATGTGATGCGCATTGGCGTGAACCATGGTGTCGGCACCGCGGACGATGGCGACATGGCCCTTCCAGAAAATCAGATCGCCGCGCAGCAAACTGTTCCGCTCGTGCGGCTCCAGTGTGCGGCCGAGCCCGGCCTGCTGCATGTCGCTGTCGCGCGGGCAGCCGGTGCCGGCTGATGTCAGCGAGACCTGGACGAGGCCGGAGCAGTCGATGCCCAAACTGCTCTTGCCGCCCCAGAGATAGGGCGTGCCGACGAAGCGCTCGGCGACCGCAACGAAGTCCTGTTCGCGATGGTCGAGCGGCGCGAGATGGGTTTTTGGCAGGAATGTCCCCTCGCGTGTGACGGCAAAATTTCCGTCCTCGCGCGCGATCGTGAGCCTTGATCCCAGCACCAGCGTGTCGACCGGCGGCAGCTTGATCGAGGGACCGGGAAAGGCGAGCGTCCGTAGCGCGCTGACCTTGTGCGTCGGATCGGCCGCTGGCTTCATCAGGGCAGCGTCCGGCAGCCAGCCGACATAGCCGTCGCCACCGAGCTGGCCCCAGGCCCAGCCTTCGCCGTTGCGGTCGTAGACCGTGACCCGCTCGCCGCGCAGCGCCTCCGTCATCAGCATCGCGTTCGAGGAGGCTTGCTCGCGCACCGGCGCGATGGGGGCGACCACCTCGAATTCGTCGCCCGCGACGAAGCGATCGGCCTTCACCTTGCCTTCGAGGTATTTCGCTGCGAGGTCGCCGCGCGCCGGTGTCAATCGCGGATCATGCATAGCGCTCGCTCAGCACCTTGTAGATGGCGCGGGCGGCCTGGCATTCGCCGCCCTCGGGGCGCGCCGGCTTGGCCGACGGCGTCCAGCCATAAATATCCACGTGAAGCCAGCTTTGGGCTTGCTCGACGAAACGTTGCAGGAACAGCGCGCAGGTGATCGAGCCGGCAAAGCCGCCGGACGGTGCGTTGGTGATGGTGGCGGTCTTGGAGTCCAGCCAGGCATCGTAAGGCGGCCACAGCGGCATGCGCCACAACGGATCGTTCTCCTTCGCCGCGCAGCGCGCGACGTCGGCGGCCAGCGTCTCATCATTGGTGTAAAAGGGCGGTAAATCCGGTCCCAGCGCGACCCGCGCTGCACCGGTCAGGGTGCCCAGATCGATCAGCAGCTCAGGCTTCTCCTCGTCGGCCAGCGCCAGCGCGTCGGCAAGCACCAGCCGGCCTTCCGCGTCGGTATTGCCGATCTCGACGGTGATGCCCTTGCGGGAGGTGAAGATGTCGAGCGGGCGGAAGGCATTGCCGGAGACCGCGTTCTCGACGGCCGGAATCAGCACGCGCAGCCGCACCTTCAGCTTCGCATCCATCACCATGCGCGCCAGCGCCAGCACGTTGGCGGCGCCGCCCATGTCCTTCTTCATGATCAGCATGCCGCTCGACGGCTTCAGATCGAGCCCGCCGGTATCGAAGCAGACGCCTTTGCCGATCAGCGTCACCTTGGGATGGCCGGAATCCCCCCAGCCGATGTCGATCAGCCGCGGCGCACGGCTGGAGGCCATGCCGACCGCATGGATCAGCGGGAAGCTTGTCTCCAGCTCCTCGCCGATGGTGCAGGCGTAGCTTGCGCCGAACTCAGCGGCGAGCTCTTGCGCGGCCGCGGCCAGCTCCTCCGGCCCCATGTCGTTGGATGGCGTGTTTATGAGATCGCGCGCCAGCATCGCGGCATCCGCCATGCGGTTGATCTCGGCGGGGTCGACGCCGTCGGGCGGCACCAGTCGGACGTCGGGGCGGTCCGCCTTGCGGTAACGGGCGAAGCGGTAGCAGCCAAGTGCGAAGGCGAGCGCCGCCAGCCGCGTATCGTGCGGTGCATTGGCAAAGCGATAGGTGCCCGGCGGCAGCAGGCCCGGCAATGCGCCCGGCCGGAACCGATCGCGCGATCTGGCACCGTCGTCCTCGAGCCCGAACAGCACTTGCGCGATCGTTCCGTCGGGCGCGGGCAGCGCGAGATAGCCGCCCGGTTTGGCGGCAAAGGCGCTCGCGGTGGCGAACTGGCGTTGCGCCGGCGGCAGCGTTTCGCGCACGGCATCCCAGCTCGATTTGGTGACGAAGGTGATCGGGGTGGCAGTCGTGGACGTCTCGAAGACGGAAGGCATTGGCGGGTCCGCAAGGTCATTCGGGTGGAGGAGACTTCGCAGAGTTTTGCGGTGGCTGCAATCGGCTTTGCTGTCACCGCTCAGTGAGCCGCTACTCGCAGAGCAGCAGCCATGCTAGGTTCCGGCGGCGGTTGCCAGGTTGCGCAGAGAACGCCGGTGACCGAAGACGAAGCGTGCCGGGAGGACGTGCAATGGAATTTGTGTGGGGCGTGATCACATTCATCGGCCAGGCCGTCGAGGCTGTCTTTGGCTATGTCGAGCATCACCACTGGGTCTTCGCGTTCCTCGCCGGCGGCTACGTCTTCTATCTCCATGACCGTTCGATTCATGCGCGGTTCGATGCGCTCGACAAGCGCATCGACGAAATCCGCAAGCGTCTCGCCATTGAATATTGATCGTGCCAGCGAAACAATCGGCTGATTGCGCGCGTATCTCGTTTGAGAACTGCCGTTCACGAGCGCAGTGCCGCAGGGCTTTACTAGCGCCGCGGTTGTGGCATTATTGCTCGATATTTTTAGATTGTGTCGCGCGCGACTGCACGTATCGAGCGCAGCAGCGCCGCTTGAATCCGGGTTGATGCCGATCCGGGTTGATACCTGGCTGCACTCTTCGTCGACGGCAATCCTCTCAATCGTTTGGGCGACGCAGCATTCGCAATGAGCGGCGCAACATGGATAGATCGTTTGTCATTGTGCAGATTTCCGACCTGCATCTGGACGGGTCCGGCCGGCTGCTTGCGACGATCGAGGCCCTTGCCGAAGCGTTGCGCGAGCGGATGGCGGATTTCTCGGATGTGCCCGATCGCATCCTGCTGATCACAGGCGATATCGTGAACGACCCGACGCCGCGCGCGCTCGACGAAGCGCTCGCGGTCATCGCGTCCTTCCGGCAGACCGGCCTGTTCACCGACATCCAGGCGGTCGCCGGCAATCACGACGTCAAGCGTCCCAGTCAGCGCGGCGGCCGGCACGATGCCTACGACTATCTGCACCTGCCGCGCACCTCGAAGAGCGTCTATTACCGCCAGGCCGGTCTCGATCTGGTGCTGCTCGATTCCAACAGGGCAAGCCTGACGACGCTTGCCAGCGGCAACTTCGATGAGCGGGCCTATCACGCGTTGGTGGCGCAATCGGCCCGGCTGAGCGTCGAGCTCGCGGGCAGCATGGGCTCGGCCGGACGCGCGGATTATTCCGAGCCCATGGAAAATCTGGTGCGCGTGCTGGCGTTGCATCATCATCCGCTGCCGCAGGCGACCGGCGAGGGCAAGCGGTTTCTCGGCGTCCCCGATGAGCCGCTGATGTATCTGGCCGCCCCCGCGACCTTTCTCGAAGCCGCCACCTCGCTCAACGTCAATCTGGTGCTGCACGGGCACCGGCATGTCGAGGGGCTCACCCGCTATTCGATCCCCGACCCGCGTGCGCCCTTGAGCGGGGCTGAGGATTTCTGGCGCACGATCTATCTGCTCTCCTGCCCGTCCTCCACCGGGCAGGGCGGCGACGACGCCGGCTTCAACATCATCCATTTTGGCGCGGCCTCCGACGCCGCGCGGCCCGAGTACTGCTTCGCAATCGCCCGCTATTCGCGGCCACGCAATGATGGCGCCTTCAGGCCGCTCGACTCGAATCTGCCGGATGGCGTCGTCAGGCTTCCGGTGGGGCGAGATCTGTCGCGCGATCCCGCTGTCCAGTCCGTGATCGAGATCGCCTCATGCGCATCGCTGAAGCGGGACCAGGTCCTGGCGCTGGCCCATCGGCTGCTGTCGCGTCGCGCCTTCTACGACGACGGTGGACAGGATTGGGCGGACATCCTCTACACCTATCTCGTCACCTCCCATGCCTGGGCAGATCTCTCCGGCAGGTTCGCGAAGTCGGCCCAGAGGTCCGACCTCGCGGCGCTGGCAGACGTGAAGCGGCTGCTCCATCAGTTGATCGGACAATGCGCCGACACGCTCGGCATCGAGCGCGCCGCGCTCGACGAGCTCCGCGCCGACCGCCTGGTCAATCGCGACGACCTCGCGCGGCAGTGGCCGACGCTGCCGCGCGAGGCTGCCGACATCGCGCCGAGGACGCAGCAGCGACTGCAATTGCTGCGCGACCTGAACGACCAGGTGAAGCTGCTCGGCCTCGATCTGGGCCTGGGCGGCGAGATGCCGCCACAAGGCGGGGACCTTCCTCGTTAACCGGCCATTAGGGTTAACAGTCTATTGCTGACGCGTTCAGCTCGATCAATCGGCTCGAGAGTCAAAGCGTCATGCGTCAATGGTTCCGTCCTGCCCGGCTTCTTGCCTCCGCCTCGCTGATTGCGCTCGCGGCCGCGAGCCTCGGCGGCTGCACGGCAATGTCAAAGCTCTCGGATGTGACCGGCTCGATCGGCCCGAAGGCGGAGGCCGCCCCGGCCGATCCGGCGCGCGCCATGGAGGCCTATAGCGAGCGCTATCGCGCCAACCCCAAGGATCCCGACGCGGCGCTGGCCTACGGCCAGGCCCTGCGCGCCAACGGGCAGCGTGCCCAGGCCGCCGCCGTGCTCGAACAGGCGACCATCGCCAATCCCGGCAACAAGCCGCTGCTTGCCCAATATGGCCGCGCGCTCGCCGACACCGGTAATTTCCAGCAGGCCTTCGACGTGCTGTCGAAGGCGCATTCGCCCGACAATCCGGACTGGCGCCTGCTCTCGGTGCAGGGCACGGCGCTCGACCAGATGGGCCGTCACGAAGAGGCGCGCAGCTATTATGCGAGTGCGCTCAAGATTGCGCCCGGCGATCCCGGCGTGCTCTCCAATCTCGGCCTGTCCTACATGCTCACGAAGGAGCTGCCGAAAGCCGAGGAAGCGCTGCGGCAGGCCTACGCCTCGCCGCATGCGAGCGCCCGGGTGCGGCAGAACCTCGCGCTGGTGGTCGGCCTGCAGGGACGCTTCGCGGAAGCGGAGACCATTGTGAAGGCGGACCTGCCGCCGGACCAGGCGGCGGCCAATGTCGCCTATCTCAAGGAAATGCTGAACCGCAGTGATGGTTCGCGCGGCGCGCCGAAGCGGACGCCGGTTGCCTCGCTCAGCCAGGCGGACTGATCCGCCGCCCTCGACGCGATCAGGAGAATTTCGTCAGATACTTCGGAGCTTTGCAGCGATCCACATGGCATCGGGCCGGCCTTGGCCGGCTACTGTGCATGGGGTTGTTTTCGCGGTTTTGTCCTGCTGCGTCAGTGCAGCTCGGAGATCTTGATGCCGGTCGGTCCGAGAATGACGACGAACAGCACCGGCAGGAAGAACAGGATCATCGGCACCGTCAGCTTCGGCGGCAGCGCGGCGGCCTTCTTCTCGGCTTCGTTCATGCGCATGTCGCGGTTCTCCTGCGCCATGACGCGCAGGGATTGGCCGAGCGGGGTGCCGTAGCGTTCCGCCTGCTGAAGCGCCAGACACACCGATTTGACGCCCTCGAGCCCGGTGCGTTTCGCCAGGTTTTCATACGCCACCTTGCGGTCCTGCAAATAGGACAGCTCGGCGGTGGTCAGCGTGAACTCCTCCGACAGCGCGATCGACTGGCCGACGATTTCGGTCGCGACCTTGCGGAACGCCATTTCCACCGACATGCCGGATTCGATACAGATCAGCAGCAGGTCGAGCGCATCGGGGAAGGCGCGCTTGATCGAGAGCTGGCGCTTGGAGATCGCGTTCTTCAGGAACAGCATCGGGGCCTGCAGGCCTAGATAGGCCGCACCGACGCAGATGCCGATCTTGATCGGCATCGGGCGATCCATATGGGCGATCAGGAACACGTAGACGACTGAGCCGACGAACAGCACGAGCGGCGCGACCATGCGGGCGAACAGGAAGGTGACGTAAGGCGCCTGGCCGCGATAGCCCGCCATGATCAGCTTGTCGCGCGCAGCTTCCTGCGCCAGCCATTTGGTGAGGTTGAAGTCGTCGACCACCTTGGAGACGAGCTGCTTGGGGGTCTGGCGCAGCGAGACCTTCTCGCTCTTGTTGAGGCGTTCGCGCTCGCGCTGCCGGATCCGCTCGCGCTCGCTCGCCACCGCCTTCATGCGCTTGGCGAGACCCTCGCCGGCGAACAGCGGCATCACCAGCGTATACACCGTGGCACTGGCGGCGATGGCCGCCAGCAGCATGGTCATGAAGTGCGGGTCATGCAGTTTCGTAACGAGGAAGTCGACCATACGGCACCGTCAGAAATCGAAGTTGATCATCTTCTTCATCACCATGATGCCGACCGACATCCAGGCAACGCAGCCGACCAGCATGAGCTGGCCGGTGGGATGGGTCCACAGCAGGGAGATGTAGCCGGGCGTCGTGAGATAGACGAGGAACATCACGATCGGCGGCAACGAGCCGATGATGCCGGCCGAAGCCTTGGCTTCCATCGACATCGCCTGGATCTTTTCCTTCATCTTCTTGCGGTCGCGCAGCACCTTGGAGAGGTTGCCCAACGCTTCGGAGAGGTTGCCGCCCGACTTCTGCTGGATCGACACCACGATGCCGAAGAAATTGGCCTCCGGCAGCGGCATGCGCTCATAGAGGCGCGAGCAGGCCTCGCCGAGCGGCATGCCGATGGCCTGCGTCTCGATGATGGCGAGGAACTCGCTGCGCAGCGGCTCCGGGGCGTCGGCCGCGACGACCTTGATGGATTCGAACAGCGGCAGGCCGGCCTTGATGCCGCGGACGATGACGTCGACGGCGTCGGGCAGCGCGGCCAGGAACTTGTTTTCGCGGCGCTTCTTCAGGAAGCCCAGCGCCCAGCGCGGCAGGCCGAGGCCGCCGGCAAAGGCAAGACCGGCCGCGCCGATCAGGCCGCCGCCACCGAATAGCGCGCCGAAGAAAAACACGCCTGCCACGACGGCGGATGCGATCCAGAATTTCTGCGGCGTCCAGTCGAGCCCTGCTTGTGAAATGCGGACGTGGAGCGGAACGCTCTTTTCCTGCGCCCGCCTCGCCTCGAGGTCCTTGAGCGAGGTCTCGACCTGCTCGCGGCGCGAGCGCTGGCTCTTTTCAGCCTGCTTGGCCGCGGGCGCGTCGGCGCGCCCGATCGAAGCGCGGCGGCTCTCGGCCTTCCGTTCGCCAGACAGCAGCGGATAGAGGAAGACCCAGGCGATGCCGCCGACGGCGGCGGTGGCGAGGAAGGCGAGGGCGAGGACCTGCATGTTCATGGCTGTACCGACCTGCTCACGTGTTCGGTGCCACTTCCGCGGCGTCGAGCGCGGCGCCGAGGCGTTTCTCTTCGCCGTAGTAGCGGGCGCGCTCCCAGAATTTCGGGCGGCCGATGCCGGTCGAGCGGTGCTTGCCGATGATCTTGCCGTTGGCGTCCTCGCCGACCAGGTCGTAGAGGAAGATGTCCTGGGTGATGATGGTATCGCCTTCCATGCCCATCACCTCGGTGATGTGGGTGATGCGGCGCGAACCGTCGCGCAGGCGCGCGGCCTGGACGATGACGTCGATCGAGGCGCAGATCATTTCGCGAATGGTGCGCGAGGGCAGCGAGAAGCCGCCCATCGTGATCATGGATTCGCAGCGTGACAGCGCTTCGCGGGGATTGTTGGCGTGCAGCGTTCCCATCGAGCCGTCGTGGCCGGTGTTCATGGCCTGGAGGAGGTCGAAGGCCTCCGGGCCGCGGACTTCGCCGACGATGATGCGTTCAGGACGCATACGCAGACAGTTGCGCACCAGCTCGCGCATGGTGACCTGGCCTTCGCCCTCGATGTTGGGCGGCCGGGTTTCGAGCCGCACCACGTGGGGCTGCTGCAGCTGGAGTTCGGCGGCGTCTTCGCAGGTGATGACGCGCTCGTCGTGCTCGATATAGTTGGTCAGGCAGTTGAGCAGTGTGGTCTTGCCCGAGCCGGTACCGCCGGAGATCAGCACGTTGCAGCGGACACGTCCGATGATCTGGAGGATTTCCGCGCCTTCCGGCGAGATCGCGCCGAACTTGACCAGCTGATCCAGCGTCAGCTTGTCTTTCTTGAACTTACGAATGGTGAGCGCGGGGCCGTCGATGGCGAGCGGCGGCACGATGGCGTTGACGCGGGAGCCGTCGGCGAGGCGCGCGTCGCAGATCGGCGAGGATTCGTCGACGCGCCGGCCGACCTGGCTGACGATGCGTTGGCAGATGTTGAGGAGCTGCTGATTGTCGCGGAAGCGGATGCCGGTTTTCTGGATCTTGCCGCTGACTTCGATGAAGACCGTGCCGGCGCCGTTCACCATGATGTCGGCGATGTCGTCGCGCGCCAAGAGCGGCTCGAGCGGACCATAGCCGAGCACGTCGTTGCAGATATCGTCGAGCAGCTCTTCCTGCTCGGCGATCGACATCACGATGTTCTTGATCGCGATGATCTCGTTGACGATGTCGCGGATTTCCTCGCGCGCCGACTCGGAATCGAGCTTGGCGAGCTGGGCGAGGTCGATGGCCTCGATCAGCGCTCCGAAGATGGTCGCCTTGACCTCGTAATAATTGTCCGAGCGGCGGGTCTCCATGACCGGCGCCGGCCGCGAGGGGGCGAGCGGCGGCGAGGCGACGGCCGGCGGGGGCGGCGCGCGCGACACCGTCGGCGCCGGAGCCGGGTCAGGCTCTGGCGACACGGCGCCGGGCTTGGGTGCCCGAAGGTCGGTGTCTGTTCCGCTACGCTTACCGAACACTTAACGACTCCATGCGGCGGCCTATTTTCCCCGCAACTTCTCAATCAGCGGTGAAAGCAGGGACGACTTTTGTTTCTTCGTCTCGCTGCGGCCTGTCAGGCGCTGAGCGATCTGGAGGAACATCTCGATCGACTTGTGGTTGGCGGAGATCTCCGCGATCATCTGGCCGTTGTTGGCGGCCGCCCCGAAGATCTGAGGCTCGAACGGGATCGAGACGACCGGCTGGCTCTCGATCGCCTTGGCGAATTCGGCCGCCGCGATCTCCGGCCGCTTGGGAACGCCGACCTGGTTCAGGCAATACAGCGGCGGGCGGTCGTTGGGACGCGCGGCCTTCAGCAGATCGAACAGGTTCTTGGTGTTGCGGAGGTTGGCGAGGTCCGGCGCCGCCACGATCAGGATGTCGTCGGCGCCGATCAAGGCGCGCTTGGTCCAGCCCGACCATTGATGCGGGATGTCGAGCACGATGCAGGGCATGGTCGAACGCAGCGTGTCGAACACCGAGTCGAAGGCGTCGGTGCCGAAATCATAGACCCGGTCGAGCGTTGCAGGCGCCGCCAGCAGGCTGAGGTGATCTGTGCATTTCGACAGCAGGCGGTCGATGAAGGCGGTATCGACGCGATCGGGCGAGAACACGGCGTCCGCGATGCCCTGCGGCGGGTCCTGGTTGTAGTCGAGCCCGGCGGTGCCGAAGGCGAGGTCCAGATCGGCGACCACGGCGTCCATCGCGAGATCCCGCGCGATCGCCCAGGCGACGTTGTGGGAGATGGTGGAGGCGCCGACGCCGCCCTTGGCGCCGACCACGGCAATGATGCGGCCGACCGCCTTGGCTTCCGGCGCCGAGAACAGGTTGCAGATCGAGCGGACGACGTCGATCGCGCCAACCGGCGCGAGCACGTAGTCGCTGACGCCGCGGCGCACCAGCTCGCGATAGAGCATGACGTCGTTGATGCGGCCGATCACGACAACGCGGGTGCCGGCGTCGCAGACGGTCGCGAGCTGGTCGAGCCCGGCCAGCAAATCGGTGCGGGCGTCGCTCTCGAGCACGATCACGTTGGGAGTCGGCGCAGACCGATAAGCTTCGATCGCAGCCGCCATGCCACCCATCTGGATCTTCAGATGGGCCTTGCCGAGACGGCGGTCCTCGCCGGCCGATTGCACGGCGGCCGCAGTCTCCACGGTTTCGCAGAAGGCCTGAACCGAGACGCGCGGCGCGGGTGCAATATGCTCCTCGACCGGCGCGGGGGCCTCTGGCTGCTCTTCTTGAGTCTGGCGCGCGTAGCTGATCATTTGCCGGTGTCGCTGAGTTTGGCCTTGTCGGCCTCGGGATAGGCCACCGCCGTTGGAGTTCCCTTGCGGTACTTCTCGAAGGCGGCAGTGCGGCGCACCGTGTAGGCCGGAGTTTCAGACCGCGGCTGCTCGAGGTCGGACGGATTGTCGACCATGGCCGCGATGTTCCGCTGATAGGCGCAGCCGTAATTGTAGTAGTCCTTGTTCTCGAACCAGCTCTTGTTCTTCATCGAGGGGCCGAGATCCTCCGGCCACAGGCCGCAGGGGCCCGCAACCGCGGCGATCTTGGAATAGGTGAGCCGGATGGGCGGCAGGAAGCGCTTGTCTTCCGGCTGGTAGGGACGTGCGATGATGCCGCGCGGGGGAACGCCCGCCGCCGCCAGCATCGCCTGAATCTCCCGCATCGATTCCGCCACTGGACGCGCATTCGGCGTTCCGGACGGTACGTCGATGTGGATGGCGCCGGTGCCCTCATGCATCCAGGTCGAGGCCAGGCCCATCACGTCGGCGCGCTGGGCTGCGGTCAGGCCACCGCGAGCATGACCGACGAACACGACGATCGAACGGTTCTGTTCCTCGATCGCGATCGGATGACGCTGTTTGTAATCGTCGGGGATCGAAGCGGTGGCCTCGTCGTGCTGGCAGCCGCCGAGCGCGAGCGCGATACCGACGAGCGCGGCACCGAGGCCGGCGGCGCGGTAGCGGGTCTGGGGTCGTGTTGTGATCATCCTATGTCCCCGTTCCGCCATCAGTCCGTGATGAAGCCGTAGGTGCCGCGATAGTTCTTTGCCGGTTCGTTCCGGCCCGGCACGCCATAGATGCGATTGATGTTGCCGATCAGTTCGGCTTGCGGATCCGCCGGTGCCGCGAAGCCGTCATCCGGCCGCGACAGGTCCTTCGGTGCGGCTGCGCGAACGACATAGGGCGTCACGATCACGACCAGCTCGGTCGTGTTGTTGACGAAGTCGCGGCTGCGGAACAGCGTGCCGAGGATCGGGAGCTGCATGAGCCCCGGCAATCCGCTGATCGCCTGCTTGGTCTGCTGCTGGATCAGGCCAGCCATCGCCATCGCGCCGCCGGAGGGAATTTCCAGCGAGGTTTCGGCGCGGCGGGTCTTGATCGACGGCACCGTCAGCGAGTTGACGGAGGTCGAGGTCACGGCCTGCGACAGCGTGATCGCATTTTCGTTCGACAGTTCCGAGACTTCGGTCATCACGTGCAGGCTGATCTTGCCCTCGGTCAGCACCACGGGGGTGAAGTTGAGCGAGATGCCGAACTTCTTGAAGCTGATCTGGGTGGTACAGACATGCGTGGTGGGATCGCAGGCGTAGCCTGCCGGCACCGGGAATTCACCGCCGGCGATGAAGGTCGCGGACTCGCCGGAGATCGCGGTCAGGTTCGGTTCGGCCAGTGTCCGGATCACGCCTGCGGTTTCCATCGCGCGCAGGGTGGCCTGCACCGACGGCGCTGCGCCGAACTTGGTGGTCAGAGCGTTGCCGTCGACGAGATTCTTGCCAAGCGCCGTGAACGGATTGGAGTTGGAAAAGGTCACCACCGAGGTGCCGTAGTTCAGGTTCGCGGTGAGATCGATGCCAAGCTGCTTGATGACGGTGCGCGCGACTTCCGCGACAGTCACCTTCAACATGACCTGGTCGCGGCCGCGGACCACGATCGAATTCACCACCTTTTCGGGGCCGCCGGCAAGGCGTACCGCGAGGTCGTTGGCCTGCTGCGCTTCGAGCGGGTTGGCCGCGCTCCCGGTCAGGATGACGCCGTCGCCGAGACCGTCGATCTGGATGTCGGAATTGGGCAGGATCTGCTTCAGCGCTGCACGAACGCCGTTGAGGTCGCGCTTGACCGCGATGTCATAGGCCGCGATCTGCTGGCCGGCGGAATCGAAGAACACGATGTTGGTCTGGCCGATCGAGGCGCCGATGATGTAGGCGCGTTGCGACGAGCGGACCACCGCGTTGGCGATCTTGGGGTCGGCAACCAGCACATCCTTGATGTCGCGCGGCAGGTCGATCACGATCGACTTGCCGATGCCGAGCGAGAGGAAGCGCGCGTTCATCTGGCCGTCGGCTGCAACCGGCGCCGCGGGACGGTAATCCGCGGCGATCACGGGCGTCAGCGCGGGGTTGAGCGTCAGCGCGAGAGCGGCCGAGAACGACAGGGCGCGAACCATCGAAGTCCGCATCGTCGCCAGATCTGCCCTGCATTTCATGTCGACTGTCCTCATCGTGCCTTCGTCGCCTGGGTCGGAATGCCGTAGCGAATGATTGAAACGCCATCGCGCTTCTGGGCGGAATCATCGAGCGTGATCTCGCTCGTCTTGACGTCGGCAATGCTGCGCAGCGCCAGCGACAGCGTTCCGGCCTGGCGGGACGAGGACAGCAGCTGGGTTTGCGCGGAATTGAGCTCCAGCGTCACGGTCTTGCCGATCACCGCGTTCTGGCCGTCCTTCTCCTTCGGCGCCTGGTCGATGGCGAGCACGCGGACATTGACCAGAATGACCTCGGACGTGATGACGTCCTGGGCGCCGGCGCTCTGGTCCGGGTTCTTGAGGCGGCGCGTCAGCAGCACGTCGACGCGATCGTTCGGCAGGATGAAGCCGCCCGCGCCGGTCTCCGGCGAGATTTCGGTGGAGATGGCGCGCATACCGGTCGGCAGGATCGCAGCCATGAAGCCGGACCCATCGGCCTTGACCAGCTTCTGGTCGCGGATCGGCTCACCCTGGATGAAGGGCGCGCGCGCGATCGAGCCGACGACCTGGGTCGCGCCGTCGGGGCGCTCGGTGCGGCGGATGAAGGTGGTGCTGGCGGTCGCGGTGGGCCAGGTCTGCCACTGCACGTCTTCCGCCTTCACGGTCTGGCCGAGGCCGATGTCGTTCTTGGCGACGAGCACGTCGGTGGTGGGAAGCTGCGCGACCGGAGCCGCTGGAGGCGGCGCAGAGTCCGAGCCGCTCGCCAGATACGCGGCGACGCCGCCGGCGCAGATGGCGACCGTCAGGACGACTATGCGTGCCCTATTCATACGCTTCACTTTCCACAGAACGCCGCGACGCTGCCGCCGCCGTATTCGGCAGTTGACCAGCTATTCGTCAAAGCATGGTTAATGAGGCGTATCTAAATCGCCTTAACGCCGGGTTTATCCGGAACCTTCAGCGCAGTGCGAGGTGAGCGAGGTCGATCGCTTTCACCCATTCGGTCTCGGGGTAGACCATCAGTGCGCCGAGTGCGAGCGCGATGCCGTAGGGAATACCGGTCTGCTTGTCGTGGAGTCGCGCGAGCCAGGCCTGACCGGCAAGCCCGTAAGGCAACGGCCACTGCCGGAACTGGAGCAGAAGCAGGGTCAGCGCACCGCCGAACAGCGAAGCGTAGAGCAGGAAGTCCATCAAGGGGCCGAAGCCGAACCAGAGCGCGACGGAAGCTGCGACCTTGGCGTCGCCGCCGCCCATCCAGCCCATCGCAAAGCAAGTGAAAGCCACGACGAGGAGCAGCGCGCCGGCGCCGACATGGCTGAGCATCTCGTAAGGTGCCATGCCACCGGCAAAGGCGAGCACGAAGAAACCTGCCACCAGCGCCAGCGAGACGCGGTTCGAGATCGTCATGGTGAAGAGATCGCTGGCGGCTGCGAACGCCATCAGGGCCGGGAACAGCAGAAGGCGCGCGAGGTCGAGGATCATGGGCTGCGTCTTGAGGCCTGGGTCTGTCGCCCGGATCGGGGCGTCGGCGCATGCTAGGGGGCAGTGCTAAACAAACCGACAACGACCGCAGCGGCCTCGGGGCCGGTCATCCGGCGCCGGAAGGTTCACCACATGCTGGCGATGCGCATCGCGAGGGTGACCATGGCGAGCAGCAACGCAAGGCAGATCCAATAGGCCGAGGCGTCGCCTCGCGCCGTGTCCGCCTCGTTCGCCGCAATCGCGGCATCCGTTCTGTGCTTACGCAACGCCACTGGAACTCGCACTGTCCGCAAAAAACAAAGGCCCCGGAGGTCCGGGGCTTTTGCGATCGTCTGCCGGTCGGCTTACTTCAGCGAGGAGCTGATCGAGCCGAACTTGGCGTTCAGCGTGGTGCCGAGGTTGTTGACGACGGTGATGATGGCCAGCGCGATGCCGGCGGCGATCAGACCGTATTCGATGGCGGTGGCGCCGGATTCATCCTTCGCGAAACGCGCAATCAGGTTCTTCATGAAACTAAACTCCATCTGGGTGAGGTCGCCTCGATCGGCGCTGTCTTGACGCGACGAGCATGTGAGCCGAGCTCTTTCGGTAGAGTTAATTCGTTCGGTCAAACACGCATCTCACGCGATGCTTTTGGCCAGAGTGAACATCGCCTTAAGGCGGCCGTCTAAATTCGTTCCAGCCCCGAACGCGCCGTCAACTTCATCCTCCTTTAAATTTCGCGGAGTAGGCCTAAGGGGAGATCAAGCAGACTGGAACAGAAGCGATGATGTCGAGCCTACCCATGCAAGTCGCCTTGATGCTCGGCGAGACCATCGAGAAGGTGATCCCGGTCACCTTCATGCTCGCGGTGGTCTTCACCGTGCTCGAGCATTTCTGGGCGTGCAATGCCGGTCCGGTGTGGTGGCGCAAGCGCGAGATCGTGACCGACATCTGCTACTGGTTCTTCGTTCCGGTATTCGCCCGCACCATGCGGATCGGGCTCCTGATCGTTACCGCTGGTGTCGTCTTCAACATCCACGACGCCGACGAGCTGATCGCCTTCTATGACAACGGCCACGGCCCGCTGGCGCAGCTGCCGCTCTGGGTGCAGGGCGTGCTGTTCCTGGTCCTGGCCGACTTCATGCTGTACTGGTTGCACCGGCTGTTTCACGGCGGCGGGTTCTGGAAATATCATGCGATCCATCACTCCTCCGAGGAGATCAGCTGGATCTCGGCGGCCCGCTTCCACCCGGTCAATCTGATGCTCGGCACCATCGGCGTCGACGTCGTGCTGCTGATGGCCGGCATTTCGCCGAACGTGATGATCTGGGTCGGCCCGTTCACGACCTTCCATTCGGCCTTCGTGCACGCCAATCTGAACTGGACCTTCGGCCCCTTCAGATATGTGCTGGCGACGCCGGTGTTCCACCGTTGGCACCACACCTCGCTCGAGGAGGGCGGCGACACCAATTTTGCCGGCACCTTCCCGATCTGGGATGTGCTGTTCGGGACCTTCCGCATGCCGAAGGGCGAGCTGCCGCAGGATTACGGCAAGGATGAAGCGACGATGCCGAAGGAGATCGGCGGCCAGCTCGCTTACCCGTTCCGTCAGTAGGAGTGCGTCCGGCGCCGGGGCGACAAAAACGTCGGTCCGTTCAAACAATACTTGCCGAGTTTGCGGAACGTTCACGAATTACAGGCAGGTTAACCGGGTCGGGCGCCGGCTCCGCTTGCTGATCGATTCTGCCGGTTTGTGACGTCCCGGGGTAAGAGTATGCGTAAAGAGTTTCTGCGCCGCCACGCGCGCATCTGTCTCCTGGCTGCGGCTGCCGTGCTGGCTTCGCCGGCCATTGGCCTTGCCGAGCCCACCGCCGATACCATCGCGGTCAATGTCGACCAGGCCAAGCTGGTGCGCCTGCCCGGCAAGGTGGCAACGATCGTGGTCGGGAATCCCCTGATCGCCGACGTGACGCTGCAGCCCGGCGGGATGATCGTCGTGACCGGCAAGGGATACGGCGCCACCAACTTCATCGCGCTCGACCGCGGCGGCGAGATCCTGGTTGACCGGCAGATCCAGGTCGAAGGCCCAAGCGATCGTCTCGTCACCGTCTATCGCGGGATCGAACGGGAGTCCTATAGCTGCCTGCCGATCTGCCAGCGCCGCGTCACGCTCGGCGACAGCGACAATTTCTTCAGCACCACGATGAATCAGGCCGGAACGCTGAGCAACAGTGCCAGCGGCAACGGCGCCGCGGCTGCCAAGACGAACTAGCGGGATCAGCCGAGAGGCCCACGGGCGGGACCACCCGGTCCCGCGCGAGGCGTCGTGCGCGGCAGGCTTTCTGTTCTCCCGCGTCCGCGGGCCGGCGTGGTTAACCCGATCTTAACGACTCGGTCCGGCCGGTACGGATTGTCTGAAACACTTAAACAATCAGTTCTTGGTACTGATCGGGGCAGAGATCGCTGCCGCTGGGGAATTTCACGCGATGCCATCGCCCGCACCTTCGAGGTTCACGCTCCGGACTGCGCTGCGCCGGTTTCGCGGCAATCGCCGCGGCTCCGCAGCAGTCGAGTTCGCGCTGGTCGCGCCGATCTTCTTCGGGCTGCTGTTCGCGATCATTGAGACGGCGCTGATGTTCTTCGCGAGCCAGGTGCTCGAGACCATCACGCAGAGCTCCGCCCGCGTCGTTCTGACCGGGCAGGCGCAGTCCGGTTCGGTGACGAGTTGTGCGGTGAACTCCGTGGCCACGCCGTGCACCCAGGCGACGTTCAAGACCTACGTCTGTGCGCAGATCCCGGCGCTGTTCGATTGCAACAGCCTCAGCGTCGACGTCCAGAGCTATTCGGACTTCTCGTCGGTCACTCTCGGCAACTACACCGCCTGCAACTTCGATCCCACTACGGTGGGGTACAATCCCGGGAGCTCCGGGCAAGTCGTCGTGGTGCGGCTCTATTACAAGTGGCCGCTGTTCGTGACCGGGCTCGGCTACAATCTGGCCTGTAGCACCACCAACAATACACGGCTTCTCGTCGCGACGGCCGCATTCCAGAACGAGCCCTACTAGGACCATCGGATTTGAGCAGAACCATGCAGGCGATCCTGAAAATCTTGCAAGCTGGCCGTATCTCTGCAGGCAAATTCCGCGCGGACAACAAGGCCCTCGCGGCAACCGAGTTCGCGGTGATCGTGCCGGTGATGCTCGTGATGTTCTTCGGCACCGTCGAGCTCTCATCCGCGGTGGCGGTCGACCGCAAGGTGACGCTGATCGCGCGAACCCTGTCCGATTTGACGTCGCAGTCCTCAGGGACGCTGACCGACGCCAACCTCCAGAACACGTTCACGGCGAGCATGTCGATCATCACGCCGTACGACAATACGCTCGTGAACGGAACGATCGCCCAGATCTATATCGACGCAAACAGCGTCGCCAAGATTCAATGGAGCAAGTCCGCCGTCATTACGAGCGGTGCGACGCAGGCCAGCCTGACGGCTCCGCCGCCGACACTGGCGGCCAACACCACGGTCACGTCGATGATTCCGTCGACGCTGCTGCTTCCGTCGACCTATCTCATCTTCAGCCAGGTGAGCTACATCTACACAGCTCCCGTCAAATATGTCCTGAAGACGGGCGTCACGCTGAGCGATGTCTCTTATACGCGTCCGCGGCAGGTCACCTGCGTCTACTATGGTGGCGTTCCGACGACGTGCTGAGCCGCACAGCGGCCAGGTTAGTCGATACCGCATAAAAAAAGGCCGTGCATCCCGCACGGCCTTTTTCGTTGTTCGGTGCGCTCGCGCTGGAGATCAGCCTGCGTCGCGAAGGTTGTCGGCAGCCGACTTGCCGGACCGGCGATCGGCGACGATCTCGTAGGAGATCTTCTGGCCTTCGCGCAGCGAGCCGAGGCCGGCGCGCTCGACGGCGCTGATGTGAACGAACACGTCCTTGCCGCCGTCGTCGGGCTGGATGAAGCCATAGCCCTTGGTCGCGTTAAACCACTTCACGGTTCCCATGCTCACGTGGGTAGTCCCTTCTCAGATACACAATTTAAAAGCCCGCTTGCGCAGGCAGGTTAGATCGAATTTTTGGAAGGGTCGTCAGCGTGTCTGAACCGGCTGTACCGGTGGATGCCAATGTCGTCCGGCCGAAAATCGATGTGTTCATTTTATTGGAACTAAGGCCCCAAAACAATCCTGACGTGCACGATTTTTTGATCCGCCGTGATGCCCACGGCGGATCAGCATACAGATCAGCATTTTCATTCCGCGCTTGCGCGCGGGAGCCGTTAACGGCGGCGGAATTGGCCGCCGCGCTGTCCGGGACGCGGCGGTCCGCCGGCGGTCGCGGGACGTTCGTCCTTGTGGCGGAAAATTAGCCGGCCCTTTTCGAGGTCGTAGGGCGACATCTCCACCGTCACGCGGTCTCCCGCCAGCGTCTTGATGCGGTTCTTCTTCATCTTGCCGGCGGTGTAGGCGACGATCTCGTGCCCGGCGTCGAGCTGCACGCGGTAGCGCGCGTCGGGGAGGATTTCGGTGACCAGTCCTTCGAACTGGATCAGCTCTTCCTTAGCCATGAATTTCTCCAGGTCGTGGACGGCTAGTGCGAATGAGGTTTGCGGTTCGGGTGGCCGTTCGGCCGACTCTCACGGCGCAAAAAGGCCACGCCTTGTATCCCATCGGGCGCCCCGGCGCTATGCGCGGAACGCTGTTCCGGGCGGTCGGCCGGCGAAGAATGCACCTTTCCACCGGAGCGGCGGCGGCGCGACCCTTTCGAGGCCTGCGCGCCATTGCCGGACCTTCCATCGGCATGCCTTCCGTCAGCATGCCGGGGGTCGCCGTGCCGGCCGTCGCCCTGCTTGCCGGCGCTGTGGTGGCGTCCATCGCCATGCCGTTCGTCGTTGCGCCGTCCCTCACCATGCCGTGCGCCTTGCGGGCGCTGGCCCGGGCGGCCGCCCGGCCGGCCCTGACGTTGCTGCGGCGGCGGAGCGCCCGCATCGCGGCGGCCGGCATCGGTGCGCAGATCCTCGCGCGGCAGCGCCACCTTGATCAGCCGCTCGATGTCACGGAGATAGCTGAGTTCCTCGCCGCCTGCGACCAGCGAGATCGCGGTGCCTTCGGCGCCGGCGCGCGCGGTGCGGCCGATCCGGTGGACATAGGTCTCCGGCACGTTCGGCAGGTCGTAGTTGATGACATGGGTGATGCCGTCGACGTCGATGCCGCGGGCGGCGATGTCGGTGGCGACCAGGGTGCGGATTTCACCGGAGCGGAACTGGGCGAGCGTGCGCTCGCGATGGTTCTGCGACTTGTTGCCGTGAATGGCGCTGGCGGCGATGCCGGCCCTCTCGAGCGTCTTCACGACCTTGTCGGCGCCGTGCTTGGTGCGGGTGAACACCAGCGCGCGGTTGATCGGCTCGTCCTTCAGCAGCTTGGTCAGGAAGGTGGCCTTGGCCGAGAAATCGACCTGGATGATGCGCTGGTTGATGCGCTCGGCGGTCGACGAGACCGGGGTCACCGCGACGCGGGCAGGATCGCGCAGCATGGAATCGGCGAGTTCGGCGATGTCCTTCGGCATGGTGGCCGAGAAGAACAGCGTCTGCCGCTTGATCGGCAGCTTGGCGACGATTTTGCGGATATCGTTGATGAAGCCCATGTCGAGCATGCGGTCGGCTTCGTCGAGCACGAGGAATTCGACGCTGCCAAGCTTCAGTCCGTTGCTCTGCACGAGATCGAGCAGGCGGCCAGGGGTGGCAACCAGCACGTCGACGCCCGGCATCAGGGCGCGGACCTGGCGGCCCATCGGCACGCCGCCGATGGCCAGCGTCGAGGACAGGCGGATGTGGCGCCCATAGGCGTTGAAGCTGTCGAGGATCTGCCCCGAAAGCTCGCGGGTGGGCGACAGCACCAGCACGCGGGCCGTCTTGGGCTGCGGCTTGATGCGGTTCTCGAGCAGGCGATGCAGGATCGGCAGCGCAAAGGATGCGGTCTTGCCGGTGCCGGTCTGGGCAATGCCGACGACGTCGCGGCCGGTCAGCGCCGTGGGGATCGTCTGGGCCTGGATGGGGGTGGGGGTGACGTAATTCTCTTCGGCGAGAGCACGTGCGATGGGTTCGGCGAGGCCGAAGTCCTGAAACGAAGTCAAAAGATGGGTTCTTTCCATGTCAAATGCGGTCGGCCCGGCGCAATCTGCGGGGCGCGCGCATAAGGGTGTCGAGAAGACACCTGCGTGTTTGGGGTGTCGGATGGCTTGGGAGATATGGGGCAAGCCAGAGGCCCGTAGAGGGCTTAAGAACACGCGGCTCGCTATGACCGCTCGATTCGCGAGCGATCTCCATAGTCATATGGAACATTGACGGGGCGCTTTCAAGGCAGGCGATCATCTGGCGTCGATCGCAGTGCAAAAATAGTTATGCCGGAATTTTAGCCAGCAGCAGCGTTTTGCTCAAAAAATGAACTGGCTGCCGCATAAGCATACATTTTATTCGCCCAAGTTTTGAGCAGTTAGACTGCGGCGAAACTTGGATTGCGCCGAAATTGTCTAGACTGACCAATCACTTGGCAGGTGCCCAGCCCATGGCATGGTTCTTGCGATTCCGTTAATCGCAGGCGGCCGTGGGGCCGTTTCGCAGCGTTTTTCACGTCTGCGTCAGGGAGATGATACATCCATGCCTACCAAATCCATTCACGATATAGCGGCGTCATTTAGCCGCCGCGGCGTTCTCGCCGCGACCACCGGACTGATGCTCGGTCTGGCGTCCATTTCCGGTGCCAAAGCCGCGGACGACACCATCAAGGTCGGCGTCCTGCACTCCCTCTCCGGCACCATGGCCATCAGCGAAACCACGCTGAAGGACACCATCCTTTTCCTGATCGACGAGCAGAACAAGAAGGGCGGCGTGCTCGGCAAGAAGCTCGAGGCCGTCGTCGTCGACCCCGCCTCGAACTGGCCGCTGTTCGCCGAAAAGGCGCGCGAGCTGATCACCAAGGACAAGGTCTCGGTCGTGTTCGGCTGCTGGACCTCGGTGTCGCGCAAGTCGGTGCTCCCGGTGTTCAAGGAGCTCAACAACATCCTGTTCTACCCCGTGCAGTACGAGGGTGAAGAGTCCGAGCGCAACGTGTTCTACACCGGTGCTGCGCCGAACCAGCAGGCGATCCCGGCCGTCGACTATCTGATGAAGGACGAGAAGGTGAAGCGCTGGGTGCTCGCGGGCACCGACTACGTCTATCCGCGCACCACCAACAAGATCCTGGAAGCCTACCTGAAGTCGAAGGGTGTTGCCCAGGAAGACATCATGATCAACTACACGCCGTTCGGTCACTCCGACTGGCAGACGATCGTGGCCGACATCAAGAAGTTCGGCTCGGCCGGCAAGAAGACGGCGGTGGTTTCGACCATCAACGGCGACGCCAACGTCCCCTTCTACAAGGAGCTCGGCAACCAGGGCATCAAGGCGAAGGACATCCCGGTGGTCGCGTTCTCGGTGGGTGAGGAAGAGCTCGCCGGCATCGACACCAAGCCGCTGGTCGGCCATCTCGCTGCCTGGAACTACTTCGAGTCGATCAAGACCCCGGCGAACGAGAAGTTCATCAAGGATTGGCAGGCCTACACCAAGAACCCGAAGCGCACGACCAACGATCCGATGGAAGCCCACGTGATCGGCTTCAACATGTGGATCAAGGCCGTCGAGAAGGTGAAGTCGACCGATCCGGACAAGGTGATCGATGCGCTTCCCGGCATCGAGGCGCCGAACCTGACCGGTGGCGTGTCGAAGATGCTGCCGAACCACCACATCACCAAGCCGGTGTTCATCGGCGAGATCAAGGGCAACGGCCAGTTCGACGTGGTCTGGAAGACCCCGGGTCTCGTCGCTGGCGACGCCTGGTCGAAGGAGCTCGACGGCTCCAAGGACCTGATCGGCGACTGGGTCGGCAAGAAGTGCGGCAACTTCAACACCAAGACCAACAAGTGCCTCGGCTCCGGCTCCTGATCCGGATCTGACGTTCGACTGCACAATGGGAGAAGACGGCTATTCCGCCGCCTTCTCCCCACTTCTGCCGGGGTGATCCACAGTGCCAACCAATCTATCCGTTCGTCTCTCGACCTTTGTCCTCTCGCTGTTCCTGATCGCGTTCGCACTGCCGGCCTTTGCCGGTCCGTTCGAGGATGCGGTCGCCAAATTTGCCAACGACGATTATTCCGACACGGACGAAGCGATCGGCGTGGTCGCCAGCAGCGGCAACAAGCTTGCCTTTCCCATCATCAGCGCGCTCCAGGACGGTCGTCTCATGGCCGATCCGGACAGCAAGAAGGTTTACGTCACCGGCACCGACGGCAAGTCGATCGACGCCGCGACCGGCGAGCCCGTGGCCAGCGTGCCCGATAGCGCCAGCGCCGTTCGCCTCAACAACCGTCTGCGTCGCAGCGTCGACGCTGCGCTCGGCAGCCTGACGCTGCAGTCGCCCGATCTCGGCGCCCGACTGCAGGCCGCGCAGTCCGTCTTCAAATCGCATGAGGAGACCGCGCTCGAGCCGGTTGAAGCGGCACTCGCCAAGGAAACCAACAAATCGGTCAAGACCGCGCTCGGTGAAGCGCGCGCGGCCATTCTGCTGTTCAAGTCCGACGCAACAGAGTTGCAGAAGCTCGAGGCCGTCGCCACCATCAAGGCGCGCGGCGATCAGGAAGCGCTGGCGTTGCTGTCCGACATCGGCACCGATCAACCGCCCTCCGTCGCAAAGGCCGCTGCGAGCGCGATCGGCTCGATTCAGAGCTCGTTGGCGGTCTGGTCGGGGGTGCAGAATGCCTGGTACGGCCTGTCGCTCGGCTCGGTGCTGCTGCTCGCCGCGATCGGGCTCGCCATCACCTTCGGCGTGATGGGCGTCATCAACATGGCCCACGGCGAGATGGTGATGATCGGGGCTTACACCACTTTCGTGGTGCAGGAGGTGATCCGAACCCGCTATCCCGCTCTGTTCGACTATTCGCTGCTGATCGCCGTGCCGCTCGCTTTCCTCGTCGCCGGCGGCATCGGCGTGCTGATCGAGCGCAGCATCATCCGCTTCCTCTATGGCCGGCCGCTGGAGACGCTGCTTGCAACCTGGGGCCTGTCGCTGGTGCTGCAGCAGGCGGTACGCACCATGTTCGGCCCGACCAACCGCGAGGTCGGCAACCCCTCCTGGATGAGCGGCGCGTTCGATCTCGGCCAGATCACCATCACCTATAACCGGCTCTGGATCCTCGTCTTCACGCTCGCCGTGTTCATGATCCTGCTCGCCATGCTGCGTTACACCGCGCTTGGCCTCGAGATGCGTGCGGTGACGCAGAACCGTCGCATGGCGGCCTCGATGGGCATCGCCACCTCGCGCGTCGACGCACTGACCTTTGGGCTCGGCTCGGGCATCGCGGGCATCGCCGGCGTGGCCCTGTCGCAGATCGACAATGTCAGCCCCAACCTCGGCCAGAGCTATATCATCGACAGTTTCATGGTCGTGGTGTTCGGCGGGGTCGGCAATCTCTGGGGCACGCTGGTCGGCGCCTTCACGCTCGGCATCGCCAACAAGTTCCTGGAGCCGGTCGCCGGCGCCGTGCTCGGCAAGATCGCGATCCTGGTTCTGATCATCCTGTTCATTCAAAAGCGGCCGCGCGGCCTGTTCGCGCTCAAGGGCCGTGCGGTGGAAGCATGACCCCTCACATGCTGACGCGATCGCTGGACCGCGGTGCGGCGATGTTCCTCGCCATCGTCGCTGTCTGCGGCATCCTCATCCCGCTCTCCAACCTGCTGCTGCCGGCGGGCTCGTTCCTGCAAGTGCCGACCTATCTGGTCGCGCTCTGGGGCAAATATGTCTGCTACGCCATCCTGGCGCTGTCGATCGACCTGATCTGGGGCTATTGCGGCATCCTCTCGCTCGGCCACGGCGCCTTCTTCGCGCTCGGCGGCTACGCCATGGGCATGTATTTGATGCGGCAGATCGGCACCCGCGGCGTCTACGGCAATCCGATCCTGCCGGACTTCATGGTGTTCCTGAACTGGCAGAAGCTGCCCTGGTACTGGTACGGCTTCGACATGTTCTGGTTCGCGGCGCTGATGGTGCTGGTCGTGCCGGGCCTGCTTGCCTTCTGCTTCGGCTGGCTCGCCTTCCGTTCCCGCGTCACCGGCGTGTATCTGTCGATCATCACGCAGGCGATGACCTATGCGCTGCTGCTCGCCTTCTTCCGCAACGATTTTGGTTTTGGCGGCAACAATGGTCTGACCGACTTCAAGGATATCCTTGGCTTCAACGTCCAGGCCGAAGGCACGCGCGCGGCGCTGTTCGCGCTGAGCTGTCTGGCGCTGATTGTCAGCTTCCTGATCTGCCGCTCCGTCGTGTCCTCCAAGCTCGGCAAGGTGCTGATCGCGATCCGGGATGCGGAATCGCGCAGCCGATTCCTCGGCTACCGCGTCGAATCCTACAAGTTGTTCGTGTTCACGCTGTCGGCCTGCATGGCCGGCGTCGCCGGCGCGCTCTATGTGCCGCAGGTCGGCATCATCAACCCGAGCGAATTCGCGCCGGGTAATTCGATCGAGGCGGTGATCTGGGTCGCGGTCGGCGGCCGCGGCACGCTGGTCGGCGCGGCGCTCGGTGCGATCGTCGTCAACTACGCCAAGACCTTCTTCACCTCCGGCGTGCTGGCGCCGTACTGGCTGTTCATGCTGGGTGCGCTGTTCATCCTGGTGACGCTGCTGCTGCCGAAGGGCATCGTCGGCACCTTCAATGCATGGCGGGAGTCGGCCAGAGAGAGGCGCCCGGCCACGACGAGTGCGGCGGCCGAAGACGGCGTCACCGAACCGAAGATGGCGGAGTAGCGGTCATGAACGTCATGGATACCCGCGCAACCTCCGCGATGCTCTATCTCGACGGCGTGCACGTCTCGTTCGACGGCTTCCACGCCATCAACAACCTGTCGCTGACGCTCGCGCCCGGTGAAATGCGCGCCATCATCGGCCCGAACGGCGCCGGCAAGACCACGATGATGGACATCATCACCGGCAAGACCAAGCCGGACGAGGGCACCGTGTTGTTCGACGGCGTCACCGACCTGACGCGGCTGGACGAGACCCGCATCGCCGAGCTTGGTATCGGCCGCAAATTCCAGAAACCGACCGTGTTCGAGAGCCAGACCGTGCAGGACAACCTCCTGCTCGCGCTCAATGTCGATCACAGCGTCAAGGGCACGCTGTTCTGGCGCGGCAGCAGGGCGGAGTCGGAGCGCATCGACAAGGTGCTGGAGACGATCCGCCTCACCGACGCCCGCAACCGCCTCGCCGGCAGCCTCAGCCACGGTCAGAAGCAATGGCTCGAGATCGGCATGCTGCTGGCGCAGGACCCAAAGCTGCTCCTCGTCGACGAGCCCGTCGCTGGGATGACCGACGTCGAGACCCATCTGACCGCCGAGCTGCTCAAGGAGATCAACAAGACCCACACGGTCATGGTGGTCGAGCATGACATGACGTTCGTGCGCGAGCTCGGGGTCAAGGTCACCTGCCTGCATGAAGGTACGGTGCTCGCCGAAGGAACCATCGACCAGGTCTCGTCCAACGAGCGGGTCATCGAAGTGTATCTGGGGCGCTGAGCAATGCTTGAGGTCAAGGACATCAACCTGTTCTACGGTGCCGCCCAGGCACTGCGCGGCGTATCGATCGCGGCCGAGCCGGGCAAGGTGACGTGCGTGCTCGGGCGTAACGGCGTCGGCAAGACGTCGTTGTTGCGTGCCATGGTCGGGCAATATCCGATCTCCTCGGGCGCGATCATGTTCGATGGCAGCGACATTACCGGCCTGAAGCCCTACGAGCGGGCCCGCAAGGGCATCGGCTTCGTGCCGCAGGGGCGCGAGATCTTTCCGCTTCTGACGGTCGAGGAGAACCTCAAGACCGGCTTCGGCCCGCTCAAGCGCGAGAACAAGCACATCCCGGACGACGTGTTCTCGTTGTTTCCGGTGCTGGAGTCCATGCTCGGCCGGCGCGGCGGCGATCTCTCCGGCGGCCAGCAACAGCAACTGGCGATCGGGCGCGCGCTGGTGATGCGGCCGAAATTGCTGCTGCTCGACGAACCGACGGAAGGCATCCAGCCCTCGATCATCAAGGACATCGGCCGGGCCATCTCGTACTTGCGCAACCTCGGCAACATCGCCATCGTGCTGGTCGAGCAGTATCTCGACTTTGCCTGCGAGCTTGGCGACAGTTTCGCGGTGATGGATCGCGGGGCGGTGAAGTTCACCTGCGACCGCTCCAATCTCGACCCAAGCGAGATCAGTCGCCAGATGGCGCTGTAAGCCGGGACATTGTAGGCTGGAAAAAATCCTGCCGCGACCGGCTGGGGGAGACGGATGCGCAGCGACGCCTTGGTCACATCTTTGGCGACATCTTCGGTGTTCGAGGCCAACCGTGCCCGCGGCGCGGTGCGTTTCGACGTGCACGCCCGCGACGGCGTAACGCGGCGCGGGGCTCTGCATGAATCCGGCTCGTTGCGCGTGCGCTTTCCCTCACCGGAGGACGATGGCCTGTCCGGCGTGTTCGTCAATACGGCCGGTGGCGTCGCCGGCGGCGATCGCTTCGACATCGAGATTTCGGCCGCAGACAGATCGCGGCTGACGCTGACGACGGCCGCCGCCGAAAAGGTCTATCGCGCGCCGGGCGAGGCTGCGCGGCTCAACATTTCCCTGAGGGTTGCCGCTGGCGCGCATCTCGGCTGGTTGCCCCAGGAGACGATCCTGTTCGATCGCGCCCGGGTTCATCGCTGTTTCGACATCGAACTCGATGAGGCCGCCTCGCTCCTGCTTTGTGAAATTGTGATCTTCGGCCGCACTGCCATGGGCGAGCGCATGGAGCAGGGTGAATTCGTCGACCGCTGGCGGTTGCGCCGTGGCGGCAAGCTGGTCTTTGCCGAGACGATCAGGCTCGATGGCGATATCGGCGCGAAACTCTCGCGATCGGCGGTCGGGAAGGGCGCAGCTGCGATCGGCACGGCCCTGATCGTGCCCGGCGATGAGGCATTGGTCGAACGCGTCCGCGAGGCATCGGATTCTTTCGCGGGCGAGGTCGGAATCTCGGCCTGGAATGGCTTTGCAATGGCGCGGTTCTGTGCCCAAGATGCGGCGCGTTTGCGTGCCGACATGATGGCTGTGCTGGCGCGCACCGGCGCCGCGCTGCCCCGGCTGTGGCTGAATTGAAGTGTTGAACGGAAGAGATTTCGCATGAACCTGTCTCCCCGCGAAAAGGACAAGCTTCTGATCTCGATGGCGGCGATCGTGGCGCGCCGCAGGCTCGACCGCGGCGTCAAGCTCAACCATCCCGAGGCGATCGCGATCATCTCCGATTTCATCCTCGAGGGCGCGCGCGATGGCCGCACCGTGGCCGAGCTGATGCAATCGGGCGCGCAGGTTCTGACTCGCGACCAGGTGATGCCGGGTATCCCCGAGATGATCCACGACATCCAGGTCGAGGCGACGTTCCCTGACGGCACCAAGCTCGTCACCGTGCACGAACCGATCCGATAGGAGTAAGACGCATGATCCCCGGCGAACTCTTCATCCAGGACGGCGAGATCGAGCTCAATGCCGGCCGCAAGACCGTGACGCTGACGGTCGCCAACACCGGCGACCGACCGATCCAGGTCGGCTCGCATTACCATTTCTTCGAGACCAACCCCGCGCTGAAATTCGACCGCAAGAAGTCCCGCGGCATGCGCCTCGACATCGCCGCCGGCACCGCCGTCCGCTTCGAACCCGGCCAAACCCGCGACGTCCAACTCGTCGCGCTCGCCGGCAAGAAGACGATCTACGGCTTCCGTGGCGACGTGATGGGGAAGCTGTGACGTAAGCCGAGGCGAGTGCCGTGATCCATAGTGAGGTGAGCACGCCGGTCGGGCTCCCTCCCCCCTTGCGGGGGAGGGTTGGGGAGAGGGGTATGCCGCACGACGAGGTCAGCGAGATTCAGCGTCATCGCGCCAAGCGATTGAGGCGCGAGATGACTCGTGCTGAGACACTTCTCTGGCGCTACTTGAAAGCCGATCGCCTCGCAGGCCTCGCTTTTCGCCGCCAGACACCCATTGGCCACTACATCGCGGATTTCGTGGCCCATTCCTGCAAGCTCATTGTTGAGCTCGATGGAGAGAGCCACGATTTCGAAGAACGCATCCGTCACGATGAGCGGCGCGACCAATGGTTTACATCCCGCGGCTATCGTGTGTTGCGCTTCACCAATGATGACGTGATGAAGAACCTCGAGGGCGTTGTTCTTTCCATTCTCGAGGCAGCGGAGCAAGCGGCACCCCTCTCCCTAACCCTCCCCCGCAAGGGGGGAGGGAACCCTTCCAGCGATGCGTCCCTAACTGATGGCAAGAGCGCGTCGAATGGTGCGGAGGAAGCATGATGCTCTCCGCCGTGCGCCTCATCTCGGAAGCCGCTGAGCTGGCCGCGCGCCGGCACAATGGTATGGCGCGCAAGGGGCGGGGGAATGAGCCTTACATCAACCATCTCGCCGAGGTCGCGAATCTGCTCGCGGCTGCGACCGATGGGGCGGATGCCGAGCTCGTCGCCGCCGGATGGTTGCACGACGTGATCGAGGATACCGAGACCACGCGCGAAGAGCTGGCGCAAGGATTCTCCGACCGTGTCGCCTCCCTCGTCGTCGAATGCACCGACGACATGAGCCTGCCGAAAGCGGAGCGGCGGCGCCTGCAGGTTGTCGACGCACCGAAAAAGTCCGCCGGCGCAAAGCTGATCAAGATCGCCGACAAGGTCAGCAATATCGGTGCGCGCATTCATTCCGATCCGACCGCGGACGAGCGCGACGACCTCGTCGACTATACCGGCTGGGCCGAGCGGGTCGTTGCCGGCTGCCGCGGCGGCAATGCCTGGCTCGACACGACATTCGACGACATGGTGCGAAAGGCGAGGGCTTCGCTGTGAGCGCCGACCTGAAATTCAAACGCAAACGGGGCTTGTGATGTCCGTCAAGATGAAGCGTTCCGTCTATGCCGACATGTTCGGTCCGACCACCGGTGACAAGGTGCGGCTCGCCGACACCGATCTCATCATCGAGGTCGAGAAGGATTTCACCACCTACGGCGAGGAGGTGAAGTTCGGCGGCGGCAAGGTGATCCGTGACGGTATGGGCCAGTCGCAGGTCACCAACAAGCAGGGCGCGGCCGACACCGTCATCACCAATGCGCTGATCGTCGACCACTGGGGCATCGTGAAGGCTGACGTCGCCATCAAGGAAGGCATGATTTCGGCGATCGGCAAGGCCGGCAATCCCGACATCCAGCCGGGCGTGACGATCATCATCGGTCCCGGCACCGACGTGATCGCGGGCGAGGGAAAAATCCTCACCGCCGGCGGCTTCGACAGCCACATCCATTTCATCTGCCCGCAGCAGATCGAGCACGCGCTGATGTCCGGCGTCACCTCGATGCTCGGCGGCGGCACCGGTCCTTCGCACGGCACCTTCGCCACGACCTGCACGCCCGGCCCCTGGCACATGGGGCGGATGATCCAGTCGTTCGATGCCTTCCCGGTCAATCTCGGCATTTCCGGCAAGGGCAACGCCTCGCGTCCGGCCGCGCTGGTCGAGATGATCAAGGGTGGCGCCTGCGCGCTGAAGCTGCATGAAGATTGGGGCACCACGCCGGCGGCGATCGACAACTGCCTGTCGGTGGCCGACGATTACGACATCCAGGTCATGCTGCATTCCGACACGCTGAACGAATCCGGCTTCGTCGAGGACACGATCAAGGCGTTCAAGGGCCGCACCATCCACGCCTTCCACACCGAGGGCGCCGGCGGCGGCCACGCCCCCGATATCATCAAGGTCGCAGGCTTGAAGAACGTGCTGCCGTCCTCGACCAATCCGACGCGGCCATTCACCCGCAACACCATCGACGAGCATCTGGACATGCTGATGGTGTGCCACCACCTCGATCCCTCGATCGCGGAAGATCTGGCGTTCGCGGAGAGCCGCATCCGCAAGGAGACCATCGCGGCCGAAGACATCCTGCACGATCTCGGCGCGCTCTCGATGATGTCGTCTGACTCGCAAGCCATGGGCCGCCTCGGCGAGGTCATCATCCGGACCTGGCAGACCGCCGACAAGATGAAGAAGCAGCGCGGATCGCTGCCGCAGGACAAGGGCAAGGACAACGACAATTTCCGCGTCAAGCGCTACATCGCCAAATACACGATCAATCCGGCGATCGCGCATGGCGTGTCGAAGCTGATCGGCTCGGTGGAGAAGGGCAAGCTCGCCGATCTCGTGCTGTGGTCGCCGGCCTTCTTCGGCGTCAAGCCGGACTGCATCGTCAAGGGCGGCATGATCGTCGCAGCCCCCATGGGTGATCCCAACGCCTCGATCCCGACGCCGCAGCCGGTGCACTACCAGCCGATGTTCGGCGCGTTCGGCGGGGCGCGCACGGCGTCGTCCGTAGTTTTCACCTCGAAGGCCGCGATCACCGGCGGTCTCGCCCGGAAACTGGGCATCGAGAAGAAGCTCTACGCGGTCCAGAATACCCGCAGCAAGATCTCGAAGAAGAGCATGATCCACAACGACGCCACGCCCAATATCGAGGTCGATCCGGAGACCTACGAGGTGCGCGCCGATGGCGAGCTTCTGACCTGTCCTCCGGCCGAGGTGCTGCCGATGGCCCAGCGATATTTCATGTACTGAAATAGCGCCTCAACGCATGTCCCCGGCGCATGTCTCATTGCATGCCCGGAGGCGGCTTTTCCGGTTTTGCGTTCGATCCGGGCTGGTCTAATGTCCCGCCCGGTATCTTGAACCAGAAGAAAAGCCGGGAGGATTTCTCGTGATTTACGTCGTTGCAACCCTGACCATCAAGCCTGAGACGCGCGCCGAATTCATTGCAGCCGCCACCGCCTGCATCAAGGAGACGCGGAAGGAACCGGGCAATATCGCCTACGATATGCACGAGAGTGTCACCGATCCTACCAAGATGGTGTTCGTCGAGCAGTGGGAGAACGCCGAGGCGCTGGTGCCGCATCGCGGCCAGGAGCACATGAAGACGTTCGGCCGCGTTGCGGTGAAGTGCTTCACGGCGCCGCCGAAGGTCGAAATCATCACGCCCGAGAAGGTCGAGACGAGGTAACAACGCATGATCCGGGCGACGCAGGTTAAAGGACAGCACCGTTTCACGGAAACGCCGGCGGATACGGTCGTGCTCGATTTCGACGATCGGCACCGTCGCCGCATGGCGATGACGGGGACGCGGGGGCTCGAATTCCTGCTCGACCTGGAAAACGCCGTGGCATTGCGCGGCGGCGATGCGCTGGTGCTGGAGGATGGAAGGCTGGTCGAAGTGGTTGCGGCGCCCGAGCCGCTGCTGGAGATCCGCGGCCACGACCCGCATCATCTCATCCGCGTTGCCTGGCATCTCGGCAATCGCCATCTGCCGACGCAGCTGATGGCCAAGAGCTTGCGTATCCGCCGCGATCACGTCATCGAGGCCATGGTGAAGGGCCTCGGCGCGCGCGTCGTCGAGATCGAGGCGCCGTTCGATCCCGAAGGCGGCGCCTATGCCGAGGCCAGCCATGCGCATGGTCACGATGACCATGCCCACCATGACCACGGCCATCATGATCATGGTCACCACGATCATGGCCACCATCACCATGATCATCACGGCCACGACCACCATCATGATCATGCCGCGCATGACCATGGTCATGATCATCACCATCACCACGACGAGCACTGCGATCATCCCGACCATCATCACGGCCACAAGCATGCTCATGACCACAAATGAGCCGGTGAGTGCCTCCGACCTCGCCGAGCGCGAGGCGGCGGCGCTGTACCGGCTGATGACGTGGCTGTCGCCGGCGTTTCCCGTCGGCGGGTTCTCCTATTCGAGCGGCATCGAATGGGCGGTCGAAGCGGGTGATATCACCGACATCGCGACGCTAGCCGATTGGCTGGATGCCATGCTTGGCGACGGCTCCGGCTTTTGCGATGCGACGTTTCTGGTCCACGCCTATCGCGCCGCCGAAGCTGGCGAGGATGCGTCCTTGAGTGATGTCACCGAACTCGCCGCCGCCTTCGTGCCGTCGCGCGAACGGCAACTCGAGACGACCTCGCAGGGGCGCGCCTTCATCGATATTTCCCGCGCGGCGTGGGATGCCGAGGGCCTGGATGCCATGGTCGCGGCGTGCCGCACGCCACTGGTCTATCCCGTCGCCGTCGGCGTCGTCGCCGCGATGCACGGCGTGCCGCTGGCGCCGACGCTGCACGCCTTCCTGCATGCGCTGGTCTCGAACTGGATCTCGGCGGCAAGCCGGCTCATTCCGCTCGGCCAGACCGACAGCCAGCGCGTGCTGGTGAAATTGGAAGCCGCCGTCGCCACGACCGCCCATCGGGCACTCGCGGCGACACTCGACGATCTCGGCAGCGCGACCTTCCGCGCCGATCTCGCCAGCCTGCGGCACGAGACACAATATACGCGGCTGTTTCGGTCATGAGAGGCGCGAGGTCTAACCGATCGTCGTCCCGGCGAAGGCCGGGACCCATAACCACAAATGTGTGTGGTTATGAAAGGACGCAGCCATATCCCGTCTCATCAACTGACTTCGGTGGCTATGGGTCCCGGCCTTCGCCGGGACGACATTAGGAGAGAGTATGTCGAAATCTCACGGCCCCTTGCGTGTCGGCGTCGGCGGCCCCGTTGGATCGGGCAAGACCGCGCTGATGGACCTGCTCTGCAAGACCATGCGCGAGCGCTACGACATCGCCGCGATCACCAACGACATCTATACCAAATGGGATGCGGAATTCCTCGTGCGCTCCGGCTCGTTGACTCCGGACCGCATCGCCGGCGTCGAGACCGGCGGCTGTCCGCACACGGCGATCCGCGAGGATGCTTCGATGAATCTTGCCGCGGTTGCGGACATGCGCGCCAAATTCCCGGGGCTCGACCTCGTGCTGATCGAGTCCGGCGGCGACAATCTGGCGGCGACCTTCTCGCCGGAGCTGGCTGATCTCACCATCTATGTGATCGACGTTGCCGCCGGTGACAAGATTCCGTCCAAGGGTGGCCCCGGCATCACCCGTTCCGACCTTCTGGTCATCAACAAGATCGACCTCGCGCCCCATGTCGGTGCCTCCCTCGAGAAGATGGACACGGATGCCAGGCGCATGCGCGGCGAGCGCCCCTTCGTCATGACCAATCTGAAGAAGAGCGAGGGGCTCGACCGCATCGTCGGCTTCATCGAGACCAAGGGTGGGCTGAAACGCGCGGGCTGACGGACCGCGGCGACGTGGCGCAGGCATTTTCCGCCGTTAACACCTGAGGCAAAGCCGCCTCGGCGGAACCAATGTCGGACACGGCGATTATCCACCTCCGGTGCCCGGAGCAGAGCCGCTGTTGGCCAGACGATCGGCCGGGCGAATTAAGCTTTTTCGGCGACCGAAGTTGCGTACAGATGCCTCCTCCGTCATTATCTCTGCCACTGGGGTCCACCCTGTTTCGGCACATGGTCGTTCGAGCGGCGTTGATATGCTCCGTGTTTATTGCCGACCTCCCGCCTTCGCCTGAGTAGTCGCGTGGTCCGGCTGGGTTTCATCATCGGCTTCATCGCTCTGCTCGGAGCCTTGCTCTCCGGGCTGGCGGCTTATCGTGTCCACGACCAGGAGCTGGCGCTGGATCGGATTGCGCTGGCCCGCGCGATCGACGTTCATGCGAGCCTCGTCCAGGACAGGTCGACCGAGCGTGAACTCCTGGCGCGTGTCGCTTCCGGCCTGTTCCGCGCGCCGTCGGTGCTGAAGCCCAACATGCTGGAGCCGCTGCGCTCGGCGATCTACGCCTTCAAGACCGATTTCGTGGTGGCCGGCTGGGTCGCCCGGCTGCAGCCGAGCGAGCTCGCCGCGGCGCAGACCGCGATTGCGGCCGCCGGCTTCCCGAAACCGCAGATCCGTGACTACAACGACAAGCCGATCAACCCGGCAAGCCTGACCCAGCCGATCGACGTGCTGATGGACCTCGAGCCGCGCAGCGACGAGACCAAGGCGCTGCCGGGCCGCAGCTACGATGACGAACCGGTTCGCAACGCCATGCTGACGCGTGCCAGGGTCGAGAAGCGGTCGGTTGCCTCCGACCCTTTACCGCTCTTGCGCGACAACGGCCCGATCGGCGTCATCGTGGCCGCCCCCGTTATTCCGGAAGGCGCCACGGAGCCGGTCGGCTTCGTCACCTTTTCCTACGAGCTGGCGTCGCTGATGCTGACCAATGACGATCTGTCGTTGTTCTCGGTCGCGCTGAAGGACCCGCGCAAGGAAGGCAGCGAGCTCGTTGCCAACGATCAGGGCATCGTGTCCACCCGCATGACGACGCCGGACGGGCCGGCCCCGTCGGCAACGCGCACCATCAGCTTCGGCGGCCGCGACTGGCAGCTCGGCTACTATGCGAAGACCAATTCGGCACGGCGCGCAGAGCAGACCGCAATCATCGTCGCGGCGATCGGCTTCGCCATTACCGCGATGGTCTGCGGCCTGTTCGGTTACGTCGCCTACAATAATTTGAGGCTCAGCCGTGAAATCCAGGTACGGATCGGCTTCGAGCGCCGGCTGACCGCGGTCATCGACGAGCTCAACCACCGGGTCAAGAACATCCTCGCGGTGATCCAGTCGATCGTGACGCGCACGCTGCGCCATGGCTCGGACATCGATGTCGCGCGCGAACTCCTGATCGGCCGCATCCACGCCATGTCCAACGTGGTCTCGCTGCTCAGCGAGAGCCAATGGCAGGGCGTCAAGCTGAAGGGCCTGTTCGAAGCGCGTGCCATTCCGCATGCCGATCGCATCGCCGTCAGCGGCCCGGACATCGCGGTCAGCGCGCGTGCCGCCCAGAGCCTGTCGCTGCTGTTCTTCGAGCTTGCCTCGCACTCGGACGAAGGCCTGTCGCTGGTCGGCAAGCATCCGCACATCACCGCGAACTGGACCGTGACGGGCGAGGAGCCGGAGACGGTGTTTCATTTCCGCTGGGAGGAGTTCAACACCAGCGAGGCGACCCGCCGGCCGGATTCGGATTTCGGCCTGATCCTGCTCGACCGCGTCGCGCCCGAAGCGCTCGGCGGCACCGCCAAGCGCTACTTCACCGACGTCTCCTATGTCTATGAATTGACCGCACCGATGGAGACGGTCGTGGACATGACCGAGCGCGACCGCACCGAAAAACTGTCGCAGCCGGTGAAGCCGGTGCGCTAGCCCTTCGGCCGCAACACCAGGTCGACCAGGTTGCGTGCATAGGCCGCCGTGATCGGCGCGATGCCGAAGACGTAGCGGTAAAACAGGCTGCCATAGATGGCGTCGTAAAGATCCTCCGCCGGAGCCTCGGCCAGGATGCTGCCGTCACGCTGGCCGGTTGCGATCATCTCCACCAGCGCGTCGCGGCGGAACTGGAGGTAGCGCGAATAGAACAGCTCCGCCGAGCCGGTCTTGGAGATGCATTCGGAGATGACCGCAAGCTGCACCTTGCCGAACTCGCCCTGCAAGGCTTCGGCATAGGCTGTGGCATGGCGGCGTGCACGTGCCGCAGGCGTACCCGCGCTCGGCGGCGGCAGCGGCAGCATCTGCGCGGCGTGGTGGAGAAAAGCGTCGATCAGCAGCGCCTCCCGCGACGGCCACCATTTGTAGATCGTCATCTTGGAGACGTTGGAGTGGCGCGCGACGGCATCGATCGTGGTTGCGGCAAGGCCGGTCGCGGCCATCAGCGCATAGGCGCTTTCGAGGATGGCGTTGGTGGTCTCGATCGAGCGCGGCCGGCCGCGCCGGGGCGCGCCCTCGGCCACATCGCTCGTGCTCTTCGCCATGACCAAGCCGGTCTCCCTGCGCGGCCATTCCCATCAGCCGCCGCCGCCTCGTCCCGCATAGCGTAGCCGAGGTCTCCGGCCTAGCGAAATCGCGCGAGAGCCTTGCGGCTAGGCCCGTTGCCGTACGGCTGCCGGCTCATCCTGACGCTTCGACCAGGAGATATAATAGGCCACCGCCGTCATCGCCGCGAAACCGGCAACGCTCACCCCGATCTGCATCACGACCAGATTGGCGCCGGTGATCAGGATGAGATGGCCGGCGAAGGACAGGAATACGCCGACGCAGAACACGGCGAGCCATTCCTCGCCGCATTTGATCACCATCTGCAGCGGCTTCCATTGCAGCCCCGGATGGTCGGCCGGGATGAGGTGGGTCGCGATGAAGGCGAGCGCGAGGAAATGCAGCACACGATAGGGCGCGAGGTTTTCCTTGTCGGCCGGCGAGATGCCGTTGAGCACGACATCCGGCAAATAGGCCGACAATGTCGGCGAATGGCGCATCAGGGTGATGGCCATCGCCGACACCAGATAGGCGCCCGCCAGCACGCGGAGCCAGGGCAGGTTGCGCAACGCGCGGCCCGATGCGCCGGTGACGGCGAACCAGCCGCCCAGCACCATCAGCATCTGCCAGCAGTACGGGTTGAACGTCCATTCCTGGTCCGGATAGGTTCGGAAACCCCACTCGAACCAGCGCGCCGCGAAATAGAATGCAACAGAGAGCGCCAGCGTCACGTTCGGCCGCCGCAACAGCCCCCACAGGGCCAACGGAAAGAACGCCATCAGCGGGATCATCAATTGCAGCAGGTCGAGGTTCAGCGGCTCTTCCTGCAGCACGAGGCCGCGGACCAGGATGCGCAGCGGATGATCGAGTATCCCGGAGATGTTGTAGTCGCTGATAATCTCCGGCGCCATCGATTGCGAGGCGACATAGGCGATGGTGTCGATGTAGACCACGAACAGCACGACATAGGCGGCATAGAGCCGCCAGACACGGCCGAAGATGCGTGTCGCGGCGACGACATAACCGCGCTCCAGCGCCATCCTGCCGTAGATGATGGCGACGCCATAGCCCACCACGAACACGAACAGGTCGGCAGCGCCGCTGAAGCCGAAGTTGCGCAGCGTCAGCAGGTTGACGACATTGTTCGGGATGTGATCGACGAAAACCGACCAGGTCGCAATCCCGAGCGTCAGGTAAAGACGGGCATCGTGCTGAAATGCGGAGAGGTTCGCCTTGACGGACGGCTTCATCGTGGAAATAACTTTTGGAATCAGGGGCGATGCTTTTAGCGGCAACCGCCTGCCTATCCGAGTAGCGATTGCGTGAAGGAGGGTAGATTTACCGCGCCTGATTAAAAATTGCGCAGAGATAAGCCGTGGAATTTCCTCCAGCGCGCTCGTCCGGTCGGCCGCGCAATTTTCTTAATGCGATCGCGCCCCTTACTCGGCCGGCTCGACCGATGCCTCATCCGCAGCGCCGGCGCGGCTCGCCATGATTCCGAGCGCGACGCCGCCGATGGCCAGGATCGGCAACAGCCGCTTGACGCCGATAGCGCGGACGATCTGCAAGCCTGTTGCGATCAGCATGGGATCGGCGAGCATGCTCGGGGCCGCCTTTGCGGCGCGCTCGGCGGCGATGCGAGCGCGTGTCCGCATCTCCCGCTTGTAGCCCCAATAGCTTCCCGCCGCGGCGAGCGTCAGCAGGAAGAAGATGCCGGCGCCCGTAAGGCAGGCTTGAACCGGACCGTATTTCTCCAGCACCGAGATGAAGGCAGCCGCGCAGAGGAAGCATGTGGTGATGAACAGTGCGAACGCCGCACCCGCCGCCAGCGAGGTCAGCCGCACAGTCGTACCCGTCGATGCGCTGATGCCGTCGATGATGCGCTGAAACACGGTCTTGCTCCTCAGGTCCCCACAAGCCAATTGGTCACGTGCCGGTCACGGCGGCACAGGCCGTCGTGACCTCATAATCCATCTTGCGTCCTAGCGGCGCCAGGCGAAGCCGATGAGGAAGCCGATGCCGAGCGCGACACCGACGGTCGCGAGCGGCCGCTGCGTGATTGCGTCTTCCAGCGTCTCCTCGATCGAGCCGTAGGCATCCTGCGCCGCGTCCATCATGGCGCTGCCGCGCTCGGAGAAGTCGTCGATGGTCGAATCCATGTTGTCGCGCGCCTGCTTGTAACCGCGTCGGGCCTGCTTGCCCGTGGCGTTGGCGAATGTGTTGAGGGCGTCGGTGATCTGGTCGGTGAGGGCGGCGATATCGCTTTTCACGGCTGCTACATCCTTCTCGAGGCGTTCTGCGGTGGCTTTGTCGGTCCAGTCTCTCATTCTGGCTTCGCCATCGGATATTGACATCACGGGCTCCGAACTGTTGGCGGTGAGATGGGCGGAAAACGCTTCGTCTTCAGGTAAGTTCCGTTCACGGCAGGGCTCACGCCTGCGGAAGCTGCGGCGAATTCTCCGGCAACAGATGCTCCTTCATGATCAGCCCCACGATGAGGAGCGGCGACGACAAAAACGCGCCCATCGGTCCCCACAGCCAGGTCCAGAAGGCGAGAGCGATGAACACGGCGAGCGCATTCAGCGCCAGCCTGCGGCCGATGATGGTCGGCGTGACGAAGTGCCCTTCCATGAAGGTAATGCCGCCGAAGGCGATCGCCGCGACCAGGCCGCCGCCGAGGGTCGGGAAGGCCACGACACCGACCACGGCCAATATGACGAACATGGCGACGGGACCGATGATGGGGATGAAGTTGAGGGCGGCCGCGAGCGCACCGAGCCCGGCCGGATTGGGCATTCCGGTGACTGCGCAGACGATCCCGGCCGCGACGCCCACGCCGACATTGATGAGGGTCACGGTCAGGAGGTAGTTGCCGAGATGGACCTCGATCTCGTTCAGAATCCGCAATGTGCGCAGCCGCGCGTCGCGGTCGCTGAAATTCATGATCATGGCGCGCCGCAGATCGCGCCAGCTGGCGATGAACAGGATCAGGGTGGCGAAGAACAACAGGAATTCGGCGAAAGTCGGTGACAGGAATTCCAGCGTCGGCTGCACCCAGTCGAACTTGGGCAGCTGGAGGCTCGGCAGCCCCTCGGAGCCACCGATCATGGTCTGCAGCTCTCGCCACAGCGCCAGAGGCCGGTCGAAGACGTGCATCTTATCCTTGAGCTGCGCGCCCAGCTCCGGCAGACGCGAGCTCCATTCCATGGCAGGTGCGGCGATCAGCGCAAAGACGAAGGCCACCAGCGCGGTTACCGCGATCACGATGAGCACGGCGCCGACGGCGCGCGGCACGTGCCGCTTCTCCAGGAAAGTCGCGGCCGGTGACAGCATCGTTCCGGCGACGATGGCCATGACGACCGGAAGGAAGAACCCCTTGGCGACATAGAGCACGGCGACGACGGCGATCAGGAGCAGGCCCGCCAGCGCAAAGGCAACGAACTCGGTGCGCCGGATCATCGGCGGCAGCTCGACGTGGCTGTCGGGGAGCGGAGTACCCTCGTCGTTGCCGGAAATCAGACGTTCACTGGGAAGGACGCGCACAATCTCTCTCCCGCACGGAGGTCTCCGGGCGCCCATTGGTCATCAGGAAACGCCCCACACCCCCGGCGGTTCCATCGCGGCTTCGTGAAGTTGCGCTCGCTTGACTGTGACGTTGATGCCGCATGAGCGGGCGGAACTTGAGTCGGTTCTGCTGCGTTTGTTGGGAAGCCGCATCACTCAAGATGCCGACATCACACGGGGCAGCACATGACCAAGTTCTCCGTAATCCGTCGCAGCTTCTCGCCGCGCGTCGTCACCGCTTGTGCCTTTGCGACAGCTTTGCTGACCGTGCCGTTCGCGGCTCAGGCCCAAACGCTCGGTTATGTGCCGATGCAGCCGCAGGCCTATCCGCAGGATCAGATCTATTCTTCGCAGGGTTATGCGAGCGAGGCGCCGCGGGCCGCTGACGAAGATGCGGCGCTGCCGGATCGCCTGCGCCGGCAGATCGTCAGCTTCGACCGCAACGAGCCGGCCGGCACCATCGTCATCGATACCGCCAACACCTATCTCTACTACGTGCTCGGCAACGGCCGTGCGATGCGCTACGGCGTCGGCGTCGGTCGCGAGGGATTTACCTGGTCGGGCGTGCAGAGCATCAGCCGCAAGGCGGAATGGCCGGATTGGCATCCGCCGGCAGAGATGATCGCGCGCCAGCCTTATCTGCCGCGCTTCGTCGCCGGCGGCCCCGGAAATCCGCTCGGCGCCCGCGCGATGTATCTCGGCACCAGCGAATACCGTATCCACGGCACCAACGATCCCACCACGATCGGCAAGTTCGTCTCTTCAGGCTGCATCCGCCTCACCAATGAGGACGTGAGCGACCTGTTCAGCCGCGTCAATGTCGGCGCCAGGGTCGTGGTACTGCCGAAGAATGCGCCGCTGATGGCGCGCGGCGGCGATCCCCTGCGCAAGCGGCCGGCGGCGACGACGCTGCCCTCGGGGCGCCAGGCGCTGAACATCTCTGCGTCGTCGGTCGATTGAAGAGTTGAGTGAGGTTGCATGATGAGACGTTCGATCACCAGGCTCGCTGGCGGAACGGCCGCGTTCGTTACGGTCGCTTGCCTCGGCCTTGTGCTGGCGCCCTCGGCGCATGCGGAGGACTTCTTCTCGGCGCTGTTCGGTGGCTTCCGCATGCGGCCGCCGCCCGAGATCCGGGTGCCGTTCCCGAACGACGATATGCCGCGCTACGACGCGCCGCGCCAGCGCGCTTCCTATGGCGGTGGCACGGCCTATTGCGTGCGCGGCTGCGACGGGCGCTATTTCCCGGCGCAGGGCAACGACGCCGAGAGCAAGGCACAATCCTGCAAGAGCTTCTGTCCGGCGTCGGAGACGTCACTGGTCTATGGCAGCAATATCGACGACGCCACGACCGACAGCGGAAAGTCCTATTCCGATCTGCCGAACGCCTTCCGCTATCGCAACGAGATCGTGTCCGGGTGTACATGCAACGGCAAGGATCCGGCCGGCCTCGCTTCGCTCAAGGCCGAGGACGATCCGACCTTGCGCAAGGGCGATATCGTTGCGGGTAGCGACGGCCTCGTCGTCGCCAATCGCAACGCCAACGATCGCCGCGGTGTCGCAATGAACTTCTCGCCCTTGCCGGAAAAGATCCGCGCGAAATTCCGCCAGGTGCCGGTGGTTGCGAAGGAGTAGGGGGCCTACGCCGCGCGGATCTTGCCCAGGAAGTCGCTGACCTGATCGCCGAGCTGACGGCTCTGGGTCTCCAGCATCTGCGAGGCCTGCTTGACGTTGTCTGCGGCGCCGGCCGCGGTGTCGGCGTCGGCCTTCACGCCGGTGATGTTGTCGGAGACGTTCTTGGTGCCCTGCGCGGCATATTGCGTGCTGCGGGTGATCTCTTGCGTCGCTGCGCCCTGTTCCTGCACGGCGGCGGCAATCGCGGTCGCGACCTCGTTGACCTCGCCGATGATGCCGCCGATCGCCTGGATGGCGTTGATGGCGTCGCCGGCGACCTTCTGGATATCGGCGATCTGCTCCGAGATCTCCTCGGTCGCCTTCGCGGTCTGGCTCGCCAGAGACTTCACCTCGGAGGCGACAACCGCAAAGCCGCGGCCGGCCTCGCCGGCCCGCGCAGCCTCGATCGTGGCGTTGAGGGCGAGAAGGTTGGTCTGTGCCGCGATGGTGTTGATCAGTCCGACGACCTCGCCGATGCGGCCTGCGGATTGCGCCAGCCCCTGCACGGTGCCGTCGGTTTCGCGCGCCTGGTTGACGGCGCGGCTGGCGATCCCTGCGGCATGCGCGGCCTGCTGGCTGATGTCGTTGATCGAGGCCGAAAGTTCTTCGGCTGCCGCCGCGACGCTCTCGACGCTGGTGGAGGCGTCGTTGGAGGCTTTGCCGGCGACCTCGACGCGCTCGTTGGTCTGACGCGACACGGCGGAGAGATCACCCGAGGTCTTGCGCATCTCGGCCGAGGCATCGCTCAATTCGCCGAGCGACTTGCGCACCACGCCCTCGAATTCGCCGACATAGGTTTCCATGGCGCGCTGGCGCGCGGCCGCACCGGCATTGCGCTCGCGCTCCTGCTCCTCGATCTTGAGCTTGTCGATCGCCTGCTGCTTGAAGGTCTCCAGCGCACCGGCGAGCGAGCCGATCTCGTCGTGACGGTCGAGATAACCGCTGTCGACGCCGAGATCGCCACCGGCGACCTTGAGCATGGCGTCGCGGATCCGATGCAACGGCGTGATCACGCGGCGGCTGACGGCCAGCATTGCAGCACCGGTCAGAACGATCGCAGCGATCAGCAGGGCGGTATTGACGATCAGCCACTGGACCGCCGATGAGCGCTGTGCCGCGGAATGATCCTTGGCGGCCTGCAGCGCCGCATCGGCAAGGTTCACCGCCGTCATCATGCGCGGCACCGAATAGGGGCTCCACTGGTTGGCGGTCATCGACGCCTTCTCGCCCTTGGCGACGGCAGCAATGATTCCGTCGCGCGTGGCGGCGTATTGCGGATCAAAATAGGTCGATTTGGCTTCGGCCATCGCCGAGCTCAACGCCGGCGGCAATTGCATGCCGGTCGCGGCAAGCTCGATCGCATTCCAGGCAGTCTCGGTGCCGCCGACCCATTTCGTGTAGGCGAGCTGGACTTCCGGGGCGATCTTGCCGCTGCCGAGCGCATTGCCGACGATCAGCGAGGACTCTCCGGCGTTCAGGCGCAGCAGCCAGGCCATCTGCTTGATCATCAGCAACTGATCGATCGTCGCGTCCTGGTGGTTGACGCTCGCGGCAAGTAGCGGCGACAGCTTCTCGAGCACCGACATCAGCCCATCTTCGGCGTCGGTGTATTCCTTGGCCAGCGCCAGGCGGCGCGACGCCTTTGGCTTGGCGGCTTCGGTCCAGAACTCATTTTGCGCGGCGAGCAGCGCCTTGTTGAAGCGCTCGAGGTCGGCAACCATCAGCTCGCGCTGGGGCATGTCGATCAAGGGCAGGATCTCGATCGCGCGCGCCAGTGCGGGCATCAGCGCCTCGCGGATATCGCGGATGTATTTTTCGATGTCCTTGTCCATCGGGACGTCGGAGGTAAGCTGGCGGTTGCTGGTCGAGCGGTCGGCCCGGATGTTGGCCATCGCCTTGAACATCTCGGCCGAAGCCGCCGAAACCGCGACGATCCGGTTGGCCTGCTGCAGCCGGCCCCATGAGCTCCATGCGCTGATCGAGAAGCCGATGACGACGACGAGCGCGGTAGAGAGAATCACCGCCTTCAGCAGCGTGGATACGGTCAAGCGATTCAGCATCGGACACCCCGGTACGCATTTCGAAGTTCGTGGCTCCGAACGGCAGCCCCACGAACCTCGAAACCAAAGGGATGCCGCAATAGACGCGCCTGCATACAGCGGGCGCCGGGCGCATTTGGCCTGAAAAGGGTAAAAACTTAGACAGTGTGCCTGCCGTAAAATTACGTAGCCGCGCGCGTTATGCCGCGCGAATCTTGCCGAGGAAGTCGCTGACCTCGTGGCCGAGCTGGTTGCTCTGGGTCTCCAGCATCTCGGAGGCGCTCTTCACATTGTCCGCGGCCGCGGCTGCGGCGTCTGCATCCGCCTTCACGCCGGTGATGTTGTCCGAGACGTTCTTGGTGCCCTGCGCCGCATATTGGGTGCTGCGCGTGATCTCCTGTGTCGCCGCGCCCTGCTCCTGCACGGCCGCCGCGATCGCGGTCGCGACCTCGTTGACCTCGCCGATGATGCCGCCAATGGTCTGGATCGCGTTGATGGCATCGCCCGCGACCTTCTGGATGTCGGCGATCTGCTCGGAGATTTCTTCCGTTGCCTTCGCGGTCTGGCTCGCCAGCGATTTCACCTCGGAGGCGACCACCGCAAAGCCGCGGCCGGCTTCGCCGGCACGTGCGGCCTCGATGGTGGCGTTGAGCGCGAGCAGATTGGTCTGTGCCGCGATGGTGTTGATGAGGCCGACGACCTCGCCGATGCGGCCTGCGGACTTCTGCAGGCCCTGCACCGTGCCATCGGTCTCGCGCGCCTGCGTCACGGCGCGACCGGCGATGCCGGCGGCGTGGGCGGCCTGCTGGCTGATGTCGTTGATCGAGGCCGAGAGCTCTTCCGCGGCGGCCGCGACGCTGTCGACGCTCATGGAGGCGTCGTTGGAGGCCTTGCCGGCAACCTGGACGCGGTCGTTGGTCTGCCGCGAGACGGCGGAGAGATCGCCCGAGGTCTTGCGCATCCGCCCCGACGCATCGTTCAGCTCGCCCAGCGTCTTGCGCACCGCGCCCTCGAACTCGCCGACATAGGCCTCGATCGCGCGCTGCCGCGCGGCGGCTCCGACATTGCGTTCGCGCTCGTGCTCTTCGATCTTGAGCTTTTCAGTGGCCTGCTGCTTGAAGGTTTCCAGCGCGCCGGCAAGGGCGCCGATCTCGTCCTGGCGATCCAGATAGCCGCTGTCGACGGCGAGATCGCCGCCGGCGACCTTGAGCATGGCATCGCGGATGGTGTTGAGCGGGTTGATGACGCGGCGGCTGACCAGCATGATCGCGCCGACCGCGAGGCCGATCGCGAGCGCCAGCAGCACCAGCTGCACGATCAGTGCGCGCTGCGCGGCGCCACGCTGATCGAGGGTGTGCGCCCTCGCGGCATCGAGGGCGGCTTCGGCGACCGCGACCGCGCTCGCCATGCGGCCGACCGTGATCGGGCTCCACTGGTTGGCCGTCATCTCGGCCTTCTCGCCCTTGACCAGCGCGTCGGCGAGGCGATCACGCAAGGCCAGGTATTGCGGATCGAAATAAGCGGTCTTGGCTCCGGTCATGGCGGCGGCGAGCGCCGGCGGCAGCTGCATGCCCGAGGTCGACAATTCCAGCGCCTTCCACATCGCGCTCGTGCCGCCGACATACTGGGTATAGTTGTAGCGGGCTTCCGGCGTGATCTTGCCGGCGGCAAGCCCCATCGAGACGATCAGCGAACCTTCGCCCGCGGTGTTGCGCAGCAGCCAGGCGTTCTGCTTGATCGCCAGCAACTGGTCGATCTCGGCGTCCTGGTGGTTGACGGTGGCGGCAAGCGTGTTCCCGAGATTGTCGAGCACATCGAGCAGCCCCTGCGTCGTCTCCATATATTCCTTGGTCAAGCCCGCACGGCGCTGGTCCTTCGGCTTGGCGACGTTCTCCCAGAACTCCTTCTGCTCTTCGATCAGCAGCTTGTTGAGGCGCGCGAGCTCAGGCACCAGCGTGCCGGATCGCGGGAAGTCCATGGACGGCAGCAGCACGAGCGCGCGTGCCATCGCGGGCATCTGCGCATCGCGCAGCGCGCGGAGATATTTCTCGATCTCGGAGTCCATCGGTTCGGTCGCGTTCAACAGCCGCGACGTGGTCGAGCGATCGGTGCGCAGATTGTGCATCGCCTTGAATAGATCGGCGGAGGCGTCGGCGATCGCCGATATGCGGTTGGCGGTGTTGAGGCGATCCCAGGATTCGTAGGCGGTGAGCGAGAGTGCGATCACCACGCAGATCGACGTGATCGCGATCACTGCCTTCAACAGTGCGGACACGGTCAGACGATTGAGCATCGAAGTCCCCCCAAGTTCCCATTTCAAAGTTCGGCACAGACGCCCCGGCAAAATCGAGAAAACGGGGGGCGGTCACATCGGCAATCGCATACCGTTCGCGGCACGCAGGCCGTACGGTTTCCGCATCTGAAACGAAAAGGGTAAAGTTTTAGGCAGGCCGCCTGCCGGTAGAATTACGCATTTACTAGAAGTTGTAAGGGGTTGCGCGGATGGAACCGGCGCGCGAGACGGGCGTTAGGACCTCGTTAGCAATTTGCCTGAAGGGGGCCCTGCAATGCTGGTCGGCGTACTCGTCACCTTTCTCGTCATTATTCTCGTTCTCTATCTCATCAACATGCTGCCGATGGACGGCCGCGCCAAGCAGATCGCGCGCGTCGTGGTCATCATCATCGGCATCGTGTCGCTGCTGAAATACCTCGCGGTGTTTTAGCAGGCGACACAGACGCCCAACAAAAAAGCCCCGGCGCGAGCCGGGGCTTTTGGTGTTCGAATGATCGGCCTCGGCCCGCTGCCGTTTAGCCCAGCGCCTTGGCCTCGCGGCGGCGCGCGGTGAGGATGTACTCGGTGTAGCCGTTCGGCTGCTCGCGGCCCTTGAAGATGAGGTCGCTAGCCGCCTTGAAGGCGACACCGTCGAAGGCGGGTGCCATCGGCTTGTAGACCGCGTCGCCGGCGTTCTGCTTGTCGACGACGACGGCCATGCGCTTGAGCGATTCCATCACCTGCGCTTCGGTGATGACGCCCTGGTGCAGCCAATTGGCGAGATGCTGGCTGGAAATGCGCAAGGTGGCGCGGTCTTCCATCAGGCCGACATCATGGATGTCAGGCACCTTGGAGCAGCCGACGCCCTGGTCGATCCAGCGCACGACGTAGCCCAGGATGCCCTGGCAGTTGTTGTCGATCTCCTGCTTGACGTCGTCGGGCGCCCAGTTCGACTTAGACACCGGAATGGTGAGGATGTCCGAGAGCTTTGCGCGCGGACCGCCCTTGGTGAGTTCTTGCTGCCGCGCGATGACGTTGACCTGGTGATAGTGCAGGGCGTGCAGGGTCGCCGCAGTCGGCGAGGGCACCCACGCCGTGGTGGCACCGGCCTGCGGATGGGCGAGCTTCTGCTGGAGCATGTCCGCCATCTTGTCCGGTGCAGCCCACATGCCCTTGCCGATCTGGGCATGGCCGGGCAGGCCGTCGATCAGGCCCATGTCGACGTTCCAGTCCTCATAGGCCTTGATCCAGGCCTGCGCCTTCATCTCGTTCTTGCGGATCATCGGACCCGCTTCCATCGAGGTGTGGATCTCGTCGCCGGTACGGTCGAGGAAGCCGGTGTTGATGAACATGATGCGCTTGGAGGCGCGCTGGATGCAGGCCTTGAGGTTGACGGTGGTGCGCCGCTCCTCGTCCATGATGCCGACCTTGAGCGTGTTTTCGGGCAGCGAGAGCATCTTCTCGACGCGGTCGAAGATCTCGCAGGTGAACGACACTTCGTCCGGGCCGTGCATCTTCGGCTTGACGATATAGGCAGATCCCGTGCGGCTGTTCTTGACCTTGGAGTTGCCCTTGAGGTCGTGGATCGCGAGCAAGCCCGAGACGGCGGCGTCGAGCAGGCCTTCCGGCACCTCCTCGCCCTTCTCGTCCAGCACCGCGTCCGTGAACATGTGGTGACCGCAATTGCGCATCAGCAGCAGGCTGCGGCCGTGCAGCTTGACCTCGCCCTTGCCGTCCGGCGTCTTGTAGCTGCGGTCGGCGTTGAGCGAACGCGTCAGCGTCTTGCCGCCCTTCTCGAAGTCTGCCGACAGCGTGCCGTTCATCAGGCCGAGCGTGTTGCGATAGACCAGCACCTTGTCCTCGGCGTCGACGGCGGCGACGGAGTCTTCCATGTCGAGAATGGTCGACACGGCCGATTCCATGATCATGTCGGCGACGCCGGCCGGATCGTCCTTGCCGATCACGCTGCTGCGGTCGATCTTGACCTCGACATGCAGGCCGTTGTTGGCGAGCAGCACGGCGCTCGGCGCGGCCGCGTCGTCCTGGAAGCCGGCGAACTGCGCGGCATTCTTCAGCGCGGTGGCGTTGCCGCTCTTCAGCTTCACCGCGAGCTGGCCCGCGACGACGCTATAGGCGGTGACGTCGGTGTGGCTGCCGGTCGCCAGCGGCGCGGCGGCGTCGAGGAAGGCCTTGGCCTTGGCGATCACCTTGTCGCCGCGTGCCTTGTTGTAACCCTTGCCGCTCTCGGACGGATCGTGCGGGATCGCGTCGGTGCCGTAGAAGGCGTCATAGAGCGAGCCCCAGCGCGCATTCGCCGCGTTCAGCGCGTAGCGCGCATTGGTGAGCGGCACGACCAGCTGCGGGCCGCAGATCTTGCCGATCTCTTCGTCGACATTGGCGGTCTCGACCTTCTGCGTCGCCGGCTCCGGGACGAGATAGCCGATCTCTTTCAGGAAGGCGGTGTAGGCGTCGAGGTCGAACGCCTTGCCCTTGTTGGCGCGATGCCAGTCGTCGATCTTGGCCTGCAACTGATCACGGAAGGCGAGCAGTGACCGGTTCTTCGGGCCCAGCTCCTTGATGATGCCTGCCACCCCGGCCCAGAACGCATCCGGCGCGATCCCGGTTTTCGGGGCGGCTTCCTTGGCGATGAAATCGAAAAGGACGGGGGCGATCTTCAATCCGTGGGCGTCGACGCGTTTCATGATGGTCTTTCTTGTTGGAAATGGCGGTTTTTGGCTGCTTTTGACCCGACAGCAGCAAAATGCGCCCGCTCAGGGCGGCTTTCGGGACCTATTAGCCTCAAAATCGGGGCGGTGAGAAGACCCCTAAAGGTCTGTCAAAATGTCAAGCCGAGGTGGACGGTTGACGCGTTTTACAAGCGATCGAGTGACAATCGATCGAGCCCGGCTACCCGCCGCGCACGCAACTGCGCTCCCCCCCCCCTTGCCCGCAAGGGCGGAGGGTGGGGGAGAGGGGCGGCCAAGGAAAAGGTGTGCTTGAGATCGATGGAGCGGAGTGCTCCTGATGGAAAGAGTCCCCGTGTGGACCCCTCTCCCTAGCCCTCCCCCGCAAGGGCGGGAGGGAACGCACTGCCTGCGTGGTGGCAGTGCGTGAACCAGCGCAGTACGTGCTTAGATGTTCGCGGCGAGGTCCACGACTTCGTCGAACAGCACGCCGGTCGTCTTCAGCATCTGTTCGATCTCATCCGCTGCATCCGTGACGGTACGGGCAGACGTGTCGATCACAAGCTCAGCCGCCTCGGGCCGCTCGTAGTCGTTGCCGATGCCTGTGAAGGAGGCAAGTGCGCCGGCGCGGGCCTTCTTGTAATGGCCCTTGGGGTCGCGCTCCTCGCAGATTTCGGCGGGTGTCGCGACGTGGATCTCGCGGAACGCGGTGTCGGCGATGCGCCGCGCGGTGGCGCGGTCCTCGCGGGCCGGCGAGACGGCGGCGACGATGGCGATATGACCGTTGCGGGCGAGATGCGTTGCGACCTCGGCAAGCCTGCGGATGTTCTCGCTGCGATCGGCGGCGGAGAAGCCGAGATCGTTGTTGAGCCCGGCCCGCAGCGTGTCGCCGTCGAGCAGGATCGGCGAGCCGCCATTGGTGAACAGCCGCCGCTCCAGCGCCTTGGCCAGCGTCGACTTGCCGGAGGCCGGCAGGCCGGTGAGCCAGACCACGGCACCGTTGTGGCGATAGCGCGCGGAGCGCTCGTCGGCGCGCAGCGCCGATTCCACCGGCACGATATCGACAGGCACGGCGCGCTGGCCGGCATCGACCGACAGCACCAGGCCGCCGCCTGCGATGCGCCCGGACACCTCGATCACGAGGCGGCCGGTGCGCGGATTCTCGGTGTAGGGATCGGCGGCAATCGGATTGGACAGGGAAATGTCGATCTCGCCGACATGGTTGCGGCCGATCGCCTTGTTCTCGCGACTCTCGAGCTCGCCGGGATCGACTGCCTTCTCGATGGCGACGACCGTGGCGCGGCTTTCCTTCGGCCCCGAGCGGACCAGGATCTGGTCGCCCTTGGCGAGCGGCTTGTCGTGCAGCCAGAAGATGCGCGCGCGCAAGCGCCGCGTCTCGCGCGGGGCGGTGTTGGCATGTGCAATGATGTCACCGCGCTCGATGAACAATTCGCGGTCGAGCGTGATGCCGACCGACCGGCCGGCGCCCTGGCGCGTTGCGACCGGCGTCACCGGCCAGCTTTCGACCGTCTTGATCTTTGCGATCTTGCCGGCCGGCATGATCACGATCTCGTCGCCGGCAATCAGGCTGCCGGATTCGATACGGCCTGCCACGATGCGGCGATCGTCGAACTTGTAGATCGCCTGCACCGGCAGGCGCAGCGCCAGCGCTTCCAGCGGCCGCGCCGGCTCAAGCCGATCCAGCGCCTCGACCACCGTCGGACCCTTGTACCAGCCGATGCGGTCGGTGCGCTCGGCAACGCCGTCGCCGTCGCGCGCGGAAATCGGGATGATTGCGGTCGGCGTCACGCCGAGGCCGTTGAGATGCGCGGAGATCTCGTCGCTGATCTCCTTGAAGCGCAGGTCCGAGAAATCGACGCGGTCCATCTTGTTGACGACGACCGCGACCTGCTTCACGCCGAGCAGATGCAGGAGATAGCCGTGACGGCGGGTCTGGTCGCGCACGCCTTCGAGCGCGTCGATGATCAGCACTGCGCCGTCGGCCTGCGAGGCGCCGGTGATCATGTTGCGCAGGAATTCGGCATGGCCGGGCGCGTCGATCAGCACGATGTCGCGCGAATTGGTGCGGAAGCGGATCTGCGTGGTGTCGATGGTGATGCCCTGGTCACGCTCGGTCTGGAGCGCGTCGAGCAGGAACGACCATTCGAATGGCATGCCGCGCCGCGCGCTGACGGCCTTCAGCATCTCGAGCTTGCCGTCGGGCAGGCTGCCGGTTTCGTGCAGAAGGCGGCCGACCAGCGTCGACTTGCCGTGGTCGACATGGCCGACGATGACGATGCGGACCTGCGGACGCGTGGTGCCGTTGGGCGTGGCGGGCGACGTGGGGGTGACGAGCATGTTCATGACCGCGATGCGTCCTTGATCAGAGATAGCCGGCGACGCGCAGGCGCTCGAAAGCGTCCTCGGTCTCGTGGTCGAGCGCGCGGCCGGCGCGCTCCGGCACCTTGGTCTGCTCGAGCTCGGCCAGGATCTCGTCGATGTTCGTTGCCGTCGAAGCGACCGGATTGGTGATGTCCTGATCGCCCAGCGAGCGATAGCGCTTGCCGTCCTTGGCGAGGTAGAGCGGGATGATCGGGATGTTCTCGCGCTTGGTGTAGGCCCAGATGTCGGCCTCGGTCCAATGCAGGATCGGATGGATGCGCAGATGCGCGCCTTGCGGCGGCGATGCGTTGAAATGATCCCAGAATTCCGGCGGCTGGTCGCGCACGTCCCAATTGCCTTCGAGACCCCGCGGCGAGAACACGCGCTCCTTGGCGCGGGTGGCTTCCTCGTCGCGGCGAATGCCTGCGATCAGGCCGTCAAAGCCGTATTTGGCCAGCGCCATCTTGAGGCCTTCGGTCTTGCGCGCGGCGGAACGCGCGGCCGGCGGCAGCGTTGGGTCGACGGCATCGATCGGCGGGCAGGGCTCGACGCGCAGATCGAGCTCCCACTCTTTGCCGTAATGATCGCGGAACCGATACATCTCCGGAAACTTCTTGCCGGTGTCGACGTGAAGGGCCGGGAAGGGCAGGCGGCCGAAGAACGCCTTGCGCGCCAGCCAGATCATCACGTTGGAGTCCTTGCCGAGCGACCACAGCAGGGCGATCTTCTTCAGACGGGCGAAAGCCTCGCGGAAGATGTAGATGCTCTGCGCTTCCAGCTGGTCGAGATGGTCCATGCTGGGGGCGGTCAGCGCGACGGGAATTTGCTCGGAAACGGGGGCTTGGGAGTCCCGTCCATCTGCACCGGAATCGGTCCTGAGAAGATGCATCTCTGCCACTTTGCGTTTGGAGGCGAATTTTCTATAGTTGCGGTGCAGAAGAGAAGAAAAAATTTTCTCTTTGCGCGCTCGAAACGACACATATATAGAAAATAATTCCAGTCAACCCCGGATGTGGGGGAAGCGAGTATCGCATGCGGTTCTTGCCGGTGTTCCTCGATCTCAAGGCCGGTCCGGTGGTCCTCATCGGCGCGGGTGAGCTTTTGCGCGCCAAGCTGCGCGTGCTCGCGGCCGCCGGTGCGCGCCTCCGCGTGCATGCGATCGACGGCAATCATGAGCTGGGCCTGAGTTCTGACGATGCGGCGCGTGTCGAGATCGCGACCGTCGATCCGCTTACGGCCGATCTCGCTGGCGTCATCGCCATTGTCTGCGCGGGCGCTGGCGATGTCGGTGTGGCGATGTCGGCGCGGGCGAAGTCGCTCGGGCTGCCCGTCAACGTCATGGATGATCTCGAACACTCCAGCTTCATCTTCCCGGCCATCGTCGATCGCGGCGATGTCGTGGTCGCAGTCGGTACCGGCGGAACGTCACCGGTGGTGGCGCGGCGCGTGCGCGAGAAGATCGAGGCGCTGCTGCCCGCGCGCATCGGCGAGCTCGCCGAGTTCATCGGCGGCTTTCGCAAATCGATCAACGAGCGCATTGCCGAGTTCCCGCTGCGCCGCCGCTTCTGGGAGCGCGTCATCGACGGCCCGATCGGCGCCGCTGTGTTGGCCGGCCGCAAGGGCGAGGCTGATGCAGCGCTCAAGCAGATTTCCGATCCGACCGCATTCGCGCGCGCCGACAAGCCGGAAGGCTCGGTCGCGTTGGTCGGTGCCGGCCCCGGCGATCCCGATCTCCTCACGATCAAGGCGCTGCGCGCGCTGCAGGATGCCGATATCGTCTTCCACGACGAGCTGGTCTCGCCCGACATTCTCGACCGCATCCGCCGCGATACCACGCGCGTTGCGGTCGGCCGCCGTGTCGGCAAACCCGGCATCGGCCAGGACGCCATCAACAAGCGCATGATCGAGGCCGCGCAAGCCGGCCAGCGCGTCGTGCGGCTGAAGGGCGGCGATCCCTTCGTGTTCGGCCGCGGCGGCGAAGAGGTGGAAGCGCTGCGCGCGGCTGGTGTTGCCTATTCGATCATCCCCGGTATCACCGCTGGCCTCGGCGGCGCCGCGGATTTCGAGGTGCCGCTCACTTTCCGTCACGAAGCGACCCGCATCACCTTCCTCACCGCGCACAAGGCGCGCGACGCGGAGACGGTGGATTGGTCGACGCTGACCGACACCAGGATGACCGTCGTGGTCTACATGGGCATGACCGCTGCGCCCGCGATACGCGCCGGCCTGTTCGCCGCTGGCCGTTCTCCGGAGACGCCGGTCGGCGTGTTCGCCCGCGTCACGCGGCCGGATGCGCAGGGCGCAATCGGCACGCTGCGCGACTTGCCCGAACTTGTGCGGCAGACCCATGGTGGTCCCGCCATTCTCATCATCGGTGACGTGGTCCGGCATGCCGGCTCGCTTCATCGCCAATCTCCAAAGCAAATCATCTCTGACCTATTGGATGCAGCCGAATGACCTCTCCGCTTGAACAGAAGAAAATCAAAATCGCCGGCCCTTCGGTGGTGACTGCCAACCGCACCTGGGACGGCATCGTGGTGTATCGCACTGCCGCCAAGAGCTGGTCTGCGGACCTGTCGGAAGCCGCGATCGTGCGCAACTCGGACGAAGCGAAGGCGTTGCTTGCGGAGTCGGTCGCCGATGACGTCGGCGCGATTGGTCCCTATATCGCACCGGTGCAGGTCGGCGCGGACGGCAAGATCGAACCCGGCAATCTGCGCGAACAGATCCGCCGCACCGGCGTGACCATCGGGTCGTCGGCCCAGGCTTAAGGCACTCTCTGATGTATGCTTACGATGAAATCGACCGCACGCTCGTCAATGAGCGCGTCTCGGAATTCCGCGACCAGGTGAAACGCCGCCTCTCGGGCGAGCTCACCGAGGACGAATTCAAGATCCTACGCCTGCAGAACGGCGTCTACCTGCAACTGCACGCCTACATGTTCCGCGTTGCCATTCCGTACGGCACGCTGGCGACGAACCAGTTGCGGGCGCTCGCCCATGTCGCGCGCAAATACGACCGCGGCTATGGCCACTTCACCACGCGGCAGAACATCCAGTTCAACTGGATCAAGCTCGCCGAGCTGCCGGACGCGCTGGAAGATCTCGCCAAGGTCGGCATCCATGCGATGCAGACCTCCGGCAACAACATGCGCAACGTCACCTCGGACCAGTGGGCCGGCGTCGCGCCCGGTGAGATCGAGGATCCGCGCATCTGGTCCGAGCTGATCCGCCAGCACACCACGCTGCATCCGGAATTCTCGTTCCTGCCGCGCAAGTTCAAGATCGCGATCACCGCGTCGGATCATGACCGCGCCGCGATCAAGATCCACGACATCGGTCTGAAGTTGATCAAGAACGAAAAGGGCGAGACCGGCTTCGAGGTGCTCGTCGGCGGCGGTCTTGGCCGCACGCCGTTCATCGGCAAGACCATCAAGCACTTCGTGCACGGCCGCGATATCCTCAGCTATATCGAGGCGATCCTGCGCGTCTACAATCAGTACGGCCGCCGCGACAACATCTACAAGGCGCGCATCAAGATCCTGGTGCACGAGCTCGGCATCGAGAAATTCTCGCGAGAGGTCGAGGAGGAGTGGCAGCACATCCGCAATTCCTCGCTCCAGATCGACGACGAGGTGATCGAGGACATCCGCTCGCGCTTCAGCTATCCCGCTTACGAGAAGCTGCCGCACATGCCGGACGAGCTGCGTCAGGCTGCGGCCGACGCCGACTTCGAGGCGTGGCGCAAGAACTCGGTGGCGCCGCACAAGGTGCAGGGCTACTCGATCGTCACGATCTCGCTGAAGCCGATCGGCGCGCCTCCGGGCGATGCCACGGCCGAACAGATGGATGCGCTGGCCGATCTCGCCGACAAATATTCCTTCGGGGAGATCCGCGTCGGCCACGAGCAGAACCTAGCGCTGCCCCATGTCGCCAAGCGCGACCTGCCGGCGCTGTGGAAGGCGCTCGACAAGCTCGGGCTGGCGACGCCGAACGTCAATCTGATTACCGACATCATCGCCTGCCCGGGTCTGGATTATTGCTCGCTGGCCAACGCGCGCTCGATTCCGATCGCGCAGGAGCTGACGCGGCGCTTCGCCAACCATGAGCTCGCCAATCTGATCGGGCGGCTGCACATCAACATCTCCGGCTGCATCAACGCCTGCGGTCACCATCATGTCGGCCATATCGGCATTCTCGGCGTCGAGAAGAACGGCGAGGAGGTCTACCAGATCACCATCGGCGGCCGCGCCGACGAGGGTGCTGCGCTGGGCAATCTGATCGGCCCCGGCGTCAAGTTCGACGAGGTCGCCGATGTCATCGAGGACGTCGTGGAAGCCTATCTGGCGCTGCGCGAGCGGCCTGAGGAGCTGTTCATCGACACCGTGAAGCGCCTCGGCGTCGAACCCTTCAAGGAGCGCGTCTATGCCACTCGTTAACGGCGGAAAAATCATCGACGACAGCTTCGTCAAGCTGGCCGTCGACACCCCGCTGCCCGAGAGCGGCGACATCCTGGTGCCGGCCGAGCGTTTCATCGGCGAGGCCGACGCGTTGCTCAAGCGCGCCGGCAAGGTCGGCGTGATCTGGCCGAACAACCGCGACATCGACGAGCTCGTGCCGTATCTCGGCGAGGTGGCGACGGTTGCGCTGGTGTTCCCGACCTTCCGCGACGGGCGCGCCTACAGCCAGGCACGGCTGCTGCGCGAGCGTTACAACTATCGCGGCGATTTGCGCGCGACGGGCCAGATCCTGCGCGATCAGTTCGTGTTCATGCTGCGCGCCGGCTTCGATTCCTTCGAGGTGAAGAAGCAGGCGGACGCGGAAGCGTTCATGCAGACCGCGAAGCGCTACTCGGTGTTCTACCAGCCGACCGGCGACGGCCGGATCACGGCGCTGCACCGGCGCATGCAGTTGCGTCACTCCGAGGGTGTCGGCACGTGAACGCGATCGCGCCCCAGGTCTCATCCGTCTCGACGCTGCCTTCGGCGGCGGAGCTCGATCGCGCCTTGCGCGACGCCTCTCCTGCAGAAGTCATCGCGGCGGCGCTCAAAGCCGTCGGGCGCGAGAAGCTTGCGCTGGTGTCGTCCTTCGGGACGGAATCGGCGACGCTGCTCAAGGTCATGGCGGATGTCGATCCGGCCATCCCGGTGATCTTTCTCGACACCGGCTGGCTCTTCGAGGAGACGCTGGCCTATCGCGATACGCTGATTGCGACGCTCGGCTTGAAGGACGTCCGCTCCATCAAGCCGGCGGAAGAGACGCTGACGCGCGAAGATCCCGAACGCGACCTCTGGTTCTCCGATCCCGACGCCTGCTGCCGTATCCGCAAGGTCGAACCGCTGGCGCGCGCGCTGAAGCCGTTTTCGGCCTGGCTTAACGGCCGCAAGCGCTTTCAGGGCAATTTGCGCGCCGACATTCCTGTCGTCGAGGACGATGGTGCGCGGTTGAAGTTCAACCCGTTCGCCAACGTCTCGCGCGAGGAACTCGAAGCGATTTTCATCCGCGCCAAATTGCCGCGTCACCCCCTTGCTGCGTCTGGTTTTCGCTCGGTTGGGTGTATGCCTTGCACGAGCAGAACGGCCGAGGGCGAGGATGAGCGCGCGGGTCGCTGGCGTGGCCGGGCCAAGACAGAATGCGGCATCCACACGATGAAGGCTTCGTAGCACAGGCAAGCTGCCCCGCTTCGAACAAGAAAATCCGGTTCCGTTGACTTGAGTGCGTTTCGCCATGAGTTTCGCCTGCATGCCTTTGCCGACATTGGCGTCGTCGAAGTGAATGGAGATGGACATGATGCGCCGTATCGTTCCGCTCGCTGCAGGACTTCTCACGACGGGATTCTTGGCCAGCGCGGCTCTCGCTGCTGATATCAACCTCTTGAACGTGTCGTATGATCCGACGCGCGAACTCTACGTCGAGTTCAACAAGGCGTTCGCGAACGCCTATCAGAAGGAGACCGGCAAGAGCGTCGAGATCAAGCAGTCGCATGGCGGCAGCGGCTCGCAGGCGCGCGCCGTGATCGACGGATTGCAGGCCGATGTGGTGACGCTCGCGCTCGCCTATGACATCGATGCCATCGCCGGTAAGGGCCTCATTGCAGCCGATTGGCAGAAGCGGCTGCCGCAGAATTCATCACCCTACACGTCGACGATCGTGTTCCTGGTGCGCAAGGGCAATCCCAAGGGCATCAAGGACTGGGACGATCTGCTCAAGCCGGGCGTCGCCGTGATCACGCCGAACCCGAAGACCTCGGGCGGTGCGCGCTGGAACTACCTGGCAGCCTGGGGCTTTGCGCAGAAGAAGTTCGGTTCGGCCGACAAGGCCAAGGACTTCGTCGGCAAGCTCTATCAGCAGGTGCCGGTGCTCGACACCGGCGCACGCGGCGCCACCGTGACCTTCGTCGAGCGCGGCGTTGGCGACGTGCTGCTCGCTTGGGAGAACGAGGCCTATCTCGCGCTGAAGGAATTCGGTCCGGAGAAATTCGAGATCGTGGCGCCGCCGCTGTCGATCCTGGCCGAGCCGCCGGTCGCGATCGTCGACAAGGTTGCCGACAAGAAGGGCACCCGCAACGTCGCCGATGCCTATCTCCAGTACTGGTACACCAAGGAAGGACAGGAAATTGCCGCGCGCAACTTCTACCGTCCGCGCGATGCCGAGATCGCTAAAAAGTATGAAAACTCCTTCGCAAAGGTCGAGCTGTTCACGATCGACGACGTGTTCGGCGGCTGGACCAAGGCGCAGAAGGAACATTTTGCCGACGGCGGCGTCTTCGATCAGATCTACAAGAACTGATCGGGCGCTGTCGGAACGGCAGTAGGGGGCCTGGTGAGCGTAATCGCAGCACGACGACGGACTCTTCCGGGTTTCGGTCTCACGATGGGACTGACGCTGACTTGGCTGTCCGTCATCATCCTGATTCCGCTCGCCGGGCTGTTCCTGCGATCCACCGAGCTCAGCTTCGATCAGTTCTGGGCCATCCTCTCCAGCCGCCGCACACTGAATGCTTTGCGGGTCTCATTCGGCCTCGCCTTTGCGGCGGCCTGCGTCAACCTCGTGATGGGCAGCATCATCGTCTGGGCGCTGGTGCGCTACCGTTTTCCCGGCCGGCGAATCTTCGACGCCATCGTCGACGTGCCCTTTGCGCTGCCGACGGCGGTGGCCGGCGTCGCGCTGACGTCGCTGTTCGCCGAGAAGGGCTGGCTCGGCGCGCCGCTTGCCGCGCTCGGCATCAAGGTCGCGTTCACGCCGCTCGGCATCTTCGTCGCCATGATCTTCATCGGCATTCCCTTCGTGGTGCGCACCGTGCAGCCGGTGCTGCAGGATCTCGATCCGGAGATCGAGGAGGCCGCGGGCAGCCTGGGGGCCAGCCGCTGGCAGACCATCATCCGCGTGATCCTGCCCTCGCTTGCGCCGGCGCTGCTTACCGGTCTCGCGCTCGCCTTTGCGCGCGCGGTCGGCGAATACGGCTCGGTGATCTTCATTGCCGGCAATCTGCCTAATGTCTCCGAGATCGCGCCGCTGCTGATCGTGATCCGGCTCTCCGAATTCCGTTACGCCGATGCCACGGCCATTGCCGTGGTCATGCTGGTCGTCTCCTTCGTCATCATCTTCGCGGTCAACCGGTTGCAGCGCTGGGCGCAGAACCGGGTCCCGGTGCACTAGGGCGGTATGCGATGACGATGCAGATCGCCGATTCCGTTTCGCTCACCTCGCCCGAGGCGAAGGCGCGCGTCCACGCGGCCGCCGCGCGCAACAATCTCCGCACCGAGCCCAAGGCCGTCCGCATCGCCATCATCGTGCTGGCGATCGCGTTCCTCTCAGTCTTCGTCGTGCTGCCGCTGGTGCTGGTGTTCGCGCAGGCTTTCTCGCGGGGTGTTTTGGCCTATTTCAATGCGCTCGCCGAGCCGGAGGCGCTGGCTGCGATCAAGCTGACACTGTTGGTCGCGGCGATCTCGGTCGGTCTCAACCTCGTGTTCGGCCTCGTCGCCGCCTGGGCGATCGCCAAGTTCGAGTTCAGCGGGAAAACCTTCCTGATCACGCTGATCGACCTGCCGTTCTCGGTGAGCCCGGTCATCTCGGGTCTGGTCTTCGTGTTGCTGTTCGGCGCGCAGGGCTATTTCGGCGGCTGGCTCAGGGATCACGACATCCAGATCCTGTTCGCGGTGCCCGGCATCGCGCTCGCCACCACCTTCGTGACCTTCCCCTTCGTGGCGCGCGCGCTGATCCCCTTGATGCAGGAGCAGGGCACGCAAGAAGAAGAGGCCGCGATCTCGCTCGGCGCCTCCGGCTTGCAGACCTTTTTCCGCGTCACGCTGCCCAACATCAAATGGGGCGTGCTCTACGGCGTCCTGCTCTGCAATGCGCGCGCGATGGGCGAGTTCGGTGCGGTCTCGGTCGTCTCCGGCCATATCCGCGGCGAGACCAATACCATGCCGCTGCTGGTCGAGATTCTCTACAACGAGTACCAGTTCGTCGCCGCATTCGCGATCGCCTCGCTGCTCGCGATGCTGGCGCTGATCACGCTGATCGCCAAGACCATTCTCGAACGTCATCTCGACGAAGGACACGACGTCAATGACCATTGAAGTCAAAAATCTCGTCAAGAGGTTCGGCAGCTTTGCTGCGCTCGACGGCGTCGACCTCAAGGTCAATGACGGCGAGCTGCTCGCGCTGCTCGGCCCCTCCGGCTCCGGCAAGACCACGCTGCTGCGGATCATCGCCGGCCTCGACTGGCCCGACTCGGGCGAAGTCGCCTTCAACGGTGAGGATGCGCTGGCGCAAGGTGCGCGCGAACGCAATGTCGGCTTCGTATTCCAGCACTACGCGCTGTTCCGCCACATGAGCGTGTTCGAGAACGTCGCCTTTGGCCTGCGCGTGCAACCGCGCGCGATCCGCAAGGACGAAGCGACGATCCGCAGGCGCGTGAAGGAGCTGCTCGACCTCGTGCAGCTCGACTGGCTCGCCGACCGCTATCCGAGCCAGCTCTCCGGCGGCCAACGCCAGCGCATCGCGCTCGCCCGCGCGCTCGCGATCGAGCCGCGCATCCTGCTGCTCGACGAGCCCTTCGGTGCGCTCGATGCGAAGGTGCGGAAGGAGCTGCGCAAATGGCTGCGCTCGCTGCATCATGAGATCAACGTCACCTCGATCTTCGTCACCCACGACCAGGAGGAGGCGCTCGAAGTCGCCAACCGTGTCGTCGTCATGGACAAGGGCAGGATCGAGCAGATCGGCTCGCCCGACGACGTCTACGAGACGCCGGCGACCGCCTTCGTGCACGGCTTCATCGGCGAATCCATCGAGCTGCCGGTCCAGGTCGAGGGCGGCGTCATCCGGCTCGGGGATCGCCCGCTCAATCTTGCGGCGGACGGGCTTGCGCCTGGCGCGTCAAAGCTGTTCGTGCGGCGACACGACATGCTGGTCGGCCCGGCAGGCTCGGGTGCCTTCGAGGGCGCGGTCCAGCATGTCCGCAATTTCGGTCCCGTGCAGCGAGCCGAGGTCGCATTGTCAGGCGGCGAGACCATCGAGATCGACGCCCCTCGTGACCGGGAACTGCGCGCCGGCGACACGATCGGCCTCGAGCCCCGCCGCTACCGCATATTTGCGGGCGCCTGAGGTGCCTTAACGGGGTGAATTTTCCTCAAAATTCACCTTTCAGCCACGGTTGGTATGCAACAACGGCCCTTCCTTTGGGGGCCTCGATTCATGCGCGCTGCGGCCGCAATACTCATCACTTTGCTTCTCGCCGGCTGCGCCGGCAACGAAGCGCCGGTCCAGCAGCCGTCGATGTATGCCGACATGTCGGTCCCGGGCGCCAAGCTCGATGCGCCGGCGGCCGCGATCATGATCTCGCAATACCGCCAGAACAACGGCCTCGGCACCGTCATCGTCGACCCCGATCTGATGCGGCTCGCCGAATCCCAGTCCAACGCCATGGCTGCCGCCAACAAGATGGACCATGACGTCCGCGCGCCGCTCGCCAAGCGCCTTGCCGCCGGTGGCTACCCCGCGACCGTGGCGGTCGAGAACATCTCGGCCGGCTATCATACGCTGGCGGAAGCGTTTTCCGGCTGGCGCGACTCGCCCCCGCACCGCGCCAACATGCTCAAGGGCGGTGTCACAAAATTGGGCATAGCGGCGGGCTATGCTCCAGGCACCAAATACAAGGTGTTCTGGACCATGATCCTGGCGTCGACCGACCCCCGATAAGCCAGACTTGATCCCGGGATGCATTGACGCCGCGGCAGACTGTCGCCACGGTGGCTCGCCTTTTGCTATTGTTCCCGAATGACAGATCATAGCCCGGAAGTCGCAACAGTCCCCGCGAAGGCGCAGCGCGTCCTGGTTCTCCAGGGCGGCGGCGCGCTCGGCTCCTATCAGGCCGGCGCCTATCAGGCGCTGTGCCATTTCGATTTCGAACCGGAATGGGTTGCCGGCATCTCGATCGGTGCGGTCAATGCCGCCATCATCGCCGGCAATGAGGGCCACATCCGCGTCAAGCGGCTCAAGGAATTCTGGGAGATGGTGTCCGCGCCGGTGCCGTGGAAGCCTCTCGGCAAGAGCGATCACAGCCGCGAGCTGTTCAATTCCACCAGCGCCGCGCTGATCGCGACCTTCGGCGTGCCCGGCTTTTTCACGCCGCGCCTGCCGCCGGCGCCGCTCTGGCCGCCGGGCAGTCCGCAGGCCGAGAGCTATTACGACACCGCGCCGTTGAAGAAGACGCTGGAGCGGCTTGTCGATTTCGATCGCATCAACGATTTGAAGACGCGCTTGTCGGTCGGCGCGGTCGGCGTCACCTCCGGCAACTTCAAATATTTCGACAATTACGAGTTCAAGAAGCTCGGCAAGAAAATCGGCCCCGAGCACATCATGGCCTCCGGCGCGCTGCCTCCGGGGTTTCCGTCGGTCGTGATCGAGGGCGAGCATTATTGGGACGGCGGCATCGCCTCCAACACGCCGCTCGACTTCGTGCTCGACGCCGAAGTCGATCGCGACATGCTGATCTTCCAGGTCGATCTGTTCAGTGCGCGTGGCGATCTGCCGAACTCGCTGCTCGAGGCCACCGAGCGCGAAAAGGACATCCGCTTCTCCAGTCGGACGCGGATGAACACCGACAAGAACAAGCAGCTGCACAACGCCCGCCGCGCCGTGCGCGACCTGATTTCGAAATTGCCCGATTATCTCAAGAACGACCCTTCGGTCGAGTTCCTTGCGAAGGTTGCACGTGAGAGTACGGTCACCGTGGTGCATCTGATCTATCGCAGCAAGAACTACGAATCCTCGTCCAAGGACTACGACTTCTCGCATGTCGCCATGGTCGAGCACTGGGAAAGCGGCGTGCGCGACGTGCACCTGTCGATGCGTCACAAGGACTGGCTCGAGAAGCCGCAGTCCGGCGAGACCATGGTGACCTACGATCTCACGGGGGACGTCACCGCGCCCCCGCCAAAAAGGAGCGAATAATATGGGTACTCTGTCAGGCAAGAACGCCGTCGTGACCGGTTCGACCAGCGGCATCGGGCTCGCCTATGCGCGTGCCTTTGCGGCTGCCGGCGCCAATGTCGTCATCAACGGTTTCGGCTCGCCGGAGGACATCGAGAAGGAACGCGCCAAGATCGAGTCCGATTTCGGCGTGAAAGCGGTCTACTCGCCCGCCGACATGACCACGCCGGCCGAGATCGCCGGGATGATCGCGCTCGGCGAGAAGTCGTTCGGCTCGGTCGATATCCTCGTCAACAATGCCGGTATCCAGTTCGTCTCGCCGATCGAGGAGTTTCCGCCGGAGAAGTGGGACCAGATCATCGCGATCAACCTGTCCTCGGCCTTCCACGCCATCCGCGCTGCCGTCCCCGGCATGAAGAAGAAGGGCTGGGGCCGCATCATCAACACCGCGTCGGCACACTCGCTGGTCGCCTCGCCCTTCAAGTCGGCCTATGTGTCGGCCAAGCACGGCATCGCCGGCCTGACCAAGACCGTGGCGCTGGAAGTCGCGACCAACAAGATCACCTGCAACTGCATCAGCCCCGGCTATGTCTGGACGCCGCTGGTGGAGAAGCAGATCCCGGATACGATGAAGGCCCGCAACCTCACCCGCGAGCAGGTCATCAACGACGTGCTGCTCGACGCCCAGCCGACCAAGGAGTTCGTCACGTCCGAGCAGGTCGCAGCGCTGGCGCTGTTCCTGTGCAGCGACGATGCCGCGCAGATCACGGGTACCAACCTGTCGATCGACGGCGGCTGGACCGCGGAGTAAGGGGGCACACACTGTCATGCCCCGGCTTGACCGGGGCATCCAGTACGCCGCGGCGTCTCGGTTCAATCGCGGCTGTCTCTGGAATACTGGGTCGCCCGGTCAAGCCGGGCGACGACAGCGAGAGTAGAGCGCCTGGTCGAGTCTCAATGGCTCCAGGCCAGAGCCGTCACGATCGCGGATTGCAGGTTCAGCTCCGCGAACATGATCTTGCCTGCGACGACGACAAGGACGCTGGCGAGCGTCAGGCGCAGCACCGTCTCCGGCACGCGCGTCGCGCTGTAGCTGCCGATGATGATGCCGGGCAGCGAGCCCAGCAGCAGCACGCCCATCAGCCCCCAGTCGACCGAGCCGAGCATCCAGTGTCCGATGCCGGCCACCAGCGTCAGCGGCACGGCGTGGGCGATGTCGGAGCCGACGATGGTTGCCATCGGCAGGCGCGGGTAGAGCAGCAGCAGCACGGTCACGCCGACCGCACCGGCGCCGACCGATGAAATCGAGACCAGCACGCCGAGCACGATTCCGGTGACGACGGTCGCAATCACCGTGGTGCGCTCGCTGACCTGCTCCATGCGCCGGCGATAGCGCTCCATGATCGACCTGCGGAAGATCAGCGATGTCGCGGTCAGGATCAGCGCGAAGCACAGCACCAGGTTGACGAGGTTGCGCTCGGCATCGCTTCTGAGATCGAGCTTCCACAGCACCAGCAGCGTCAGCGCACTTGCCGGGATGCTGCCGCAGGCGAGCCGCACCACGGCCGGCCAGTGCACGCTGCGCGACCAGCCATGGACCACGCTACCGCCGGTCTTGGTGGCAGCGGCATAGAGCAGGTCGGTGCCGACGGCGGTGGTCGGGTGGATGCCGAACAGCAGGATCAGCAGCGGCGTCATCAACGAGCCGCCTCCTACGCCGGTCAGCCCGACAAGCAGGCCGACGCCGAATCCCGAGGCGACGTAAAGCGGATCAATCATGGTTGGGGAAATCTAGATTTATCTCGTCAGTTGGGCAATAAGACGTAGAATAAATTTCCCCTGAGGCGCAACCTCTTGGGTGGAATAAGAAAAATTGTACTCTGAGATGGAAAAGGGCAGGCAATTCGCGCTGTCCCCGGGTGCGTTGCGAGACAGCCGTTCCCCGGGGGCGCGGGCAGGGACGGGCGCGTCGTACCTATTTACCAAACGCCAGGACGTGCAGCCCCAGGCGCTGCCGCACGATCCAGAACAGCAGTACCGTCTCGAAGGTGAGCGAGATCGAGGTCGCGGCCGCGGCGCCGTGGCCGCCGAAGCGTGGCACCAGCGCGATGCAGAGCACGACGTTCATCACGAACGCCAGGGCGTAGGCCAGCGCGCAGATCTTCTGCTGGCCCAGCATGTTGAGCAGGCGCTCCACCGGGCCGATGGCGGCACGCACCACGAGGCCGATGGCGGCGACGAACATGATGTCGTAGCCGACGACGAATTGCGGCCCGAACAGCCAGAGCAGGGGCTTGCCGAGTGCGAGCAGCACGGCGGTCGCCGCCAGCGACGGCCAGAACGTCCAGTTGATGGCGTGCGCGACATAGGCCGACAGCCGCGCCTTGTCGCCGAGCGCGTTGTATTCCGCGAAGCGATGCGCGGTCGTCGCCGACATCGCGTAATGAATGAACGAGACCAATGCCAGCGTCTTGACGACAGCAAAGTAGACGCCGACCTCGTCGGACGGGCGGAACTGCTGCAGCACCAGCACGTCGGTGTAGGACAGGAGCAGGTAGAAACTTTCGACCAGCAGGATCGGCAGCGACACCGCGAGCCAGCCGCTGACGTCATAGGCCTTGGGGCCGGGCGCGATGTGCTCGGCGAGCTTGCGGTTCAGCACCACCATCTGCCCGGTCATCGCGATCCAGACCGCGCCGGCGCTCGCCACCATCGCGGCGATCGCGCCGAGATGATAGCCGAGCAGGAAGGCGCCGGCGGTGATGCCGATGATCAGCGCCTGGCGGATGATGAACTGCGGCATCAGGCCGAGCTGCATCCAGTCATGCGAGCGCGCGATGCCGTCCTGGGTGTTGGCGACGACGAAGGCGGGCAGCGTCATGCAGCCGATATAGAGCGGCAGCTCCTCGGCCGGATTGATCCAGGGCGACAGCAGCTTGACGACGCCGGCGAGTCCCAGCGACACCAGCGTGGAGACGGCGAAGGTCAGCCAACGGCTGCCGGAGAGAAAGCCGCGCAGCAGCGCATGGTCACCGCTGGCGCGATATTCCGGAATGATTTTTTGCGCGGACGCCGAGATGCCAAAATCCATCATGCTGCCGAGCAGCAGCACCCAGGTCCAGACATAGACATAAATGCCGTAGTCGGACGTCCCCATCCAGCGTGCGAGCAGGACCTGCGAGAAATAGGCGAGTCCCGCGCTGATCACGCGAATGATGAAGATGGTGCCGGCCAGCCGCCGCGTCAGCGACGCTTCGCTCGAACCGCCGGTCAGCCTGGCGCGCAGCCGCGCGATCAGCCCGGCCGGTCCGGTCGTTACGGGTTCTGCATCCATCACGGCCAATTCTGGGAATCCCCGGGCGTTCCGCGTGCTGCGGCGGGCTCGGGATTAGCAACCATTCGTTAAGATTCGGTTGGGTGGGGCGTGCTGTCCTTGGTGTCGCGCCAACCCCCGCTGTCGTCCCGGCGAAGGCCGGGACCCATAACCACAGGGAGCAGTGTGGTGCTCGCTGGCAACTCCGAGCCTTCGCAAAACTATTGCTGCGGCGTATGGGTCCCGGATCGGCGCTTCGCTTGTCCGGGACGACAGCTGAGAGTGCCGCGACAGCCCGGGCTACTCCAAATTCGTATTGAACTCGTACGATTTCTCCGGCCCGACCAGCGTGAACTTCAGCGCTGCACCGTCGGGCTTGATGCCCGGCGGCAATCCGTCGAGCTCGAAGGAAAACCGCTTGACGCCGGGCGGGCTGTGCTCGACCGGATCTGGAATCGGCAGCGACCATTCGGGCGTCGGCCCTTCCACGAACAGATTGACCTTGCTGTCCGCGGGCGCAACGACGTCGACCACCACGTTCTTGGGGCCGTCGCGCTTGACGTCGCGAATGGTCAGCGGATTGGGATCGCCGATGGTGGCGGGCTTCGGCACGGTGTCGAGTGCCGTGCGCAGATTGGCGTCCTCGGTCGAGGCGACGTTGTTGAAGCCGAGCTCGACATTGGCCTCGACGGGAATGCAGAGCTTTTCGCAGACAGCGTAGTTGATCTCGGCGCGCAGCGTCACCGGCTTGTCGGCAGCCTTGGCCACGATGCGCAAGGGCAGCACGATCTGGTCGTGATAGCCGATCGAATGACCGCCTGCGCCGTCGTCGAATTTCAGCGGCGCCGGCCACATCACGGTCACCGCTTCGACATTGTCCGATTTGGAGAAGTCGAACCGCGGCGGCACGCCTGAATCGCCCGGCATGCGCCAATAGGTCTTCCAGCCGGGTTGCAGCTGGAACGCGATACCGCCGAGCAGGACCGCGCCGCTACGCGATCCCGCGAGCAATCGCACCGCGGAATGTCCGTCGCGCTGCCACAGTGAAGCGTCGTCCGCATGGGCGCCCGTCGCCAACAACGACGCAAGCAAGGTTGTCGCGACGCCAATCGCCGCTTGCAGGGGAACTCTTGTCAACATGGCACGTCTTTACAGGGTCGTTTCGGGGCAAACCATTGAATTGCTTGTGATGGATGCACTTGAATCTGGTCTCTGCAAGCCTTGATTTGACAGCGGCGCGGCCCGACATCAGGATAGGAATTGAAACCGGAGTGCTTCATCCATGGCTCCCACAGGCAAGAGGACGGGCGAAAGCACCCGCAGCGGGCTCCCCAGTTCGGCCGGTTATCTCGACGGCCGGCTCCTGATCGCGATGCCTGTCATGGGCGACTCCCGCTTCGAGCGCTCGGTGATCTATCTTTGCGCGCATTCGGCCGAGGGCGCGATGGGCATCATCGTCAATCATCCGGCCGGCAGCATCGATTTCCCGGAACTGCTCGAGCAGCTTGGCATCGTCAAGAAGGGCGAGCACATCAAGCTGCCCCAGAATGCCGAAAGCATGAAGGTGCTGGCCGGCGGCCCGGTCGACACCGGTCGCGGCTTCGTGCTGCATTCCAGCGACTTCTACATCGAGCACGCGACGCTGCGGATCGACGACGGCGTCTGCCTCACCGCGACCGTCGACATCCTGCGCGCGATCGCCAACGGCTCCGGCCCCAAGCACGCGATCCTCGCGCTCGGCTATGCCGGCTGGGCGCCAGGCCAGCTCGAGACCGAGATCCAGAGCAATGGCTGGCTGCATTGCGATGCCGATGCGGATCTGATCTTCGGCGACGACGTCGACGAGAAATACGGCCGCGCCCTGCGCAAGATCGGGATTGATCCCGGCATGCTGTCGAACGAGGCGGGGCACGCGTAGTTGGCGCTGCGCTGTCGCAGCACTCTCCCCTGTCATGCCCCGGCTTGACCGGGGCATCCAGTACGCTGCGGCCGATCGCCTCCATCACAATCGTCTCGGAGTACTGGATCGCCCGGTCAGGCCGGGCGATGACACCAGTTGCTGAGCAGCGCTTCGCTTGTCCGAGACGACAGCGGAATGTGCCGCACCTACTCCGCCGCCTGCTGCTGCACCGTCGGCTCGGTCCCCGCTACCGTCGCCCTTCGCATGTCGCGGGGCTGGGACTGGTCGTAGCGGCGGACGCGGTGCATGGTCTGGCGGTTGTCCCACATCACGAGGTCATGCAGCTTCCATTTGTGGACGTAGACGAATTCCGCGTTCGTCGCGTGCTCGTTGAGATCGCGCAGCAACAGCCGTCCCTCCGGCACGCTCATGCTGACGATCTTGCCGGCATGCGATGAGAGATACAGCGACTTGCGGCGATGCACCGGATGCGTCCGCACCAGCCGCTGCAGCACCGGCTTGAACATGGCCTTCTCGTCGTCGGTATATTCGGTGAAGCCGAGCGAGCCGCGCGAATACATCAGCGAATGCTCGCAGACGAGATCGTCGATCTCGGCCTTGGTCTCGTCATCGAGTGCGTCATAGGCCGCGCGCATGTCGGCGAATTCGGTGTTGCCGCCCTTCGGGTTCACCACGCGCGCCGACAGCAGCGAGAATTTGGCCGGGATCGGGCGGAACGAGCTGTCGGAATGCCACAGGCAGTTGCCGAGGTTGAACAGATGCGTGCGGCTGTCCTTGGCGAGCGGCTTGCCGTCCTTGCCGAGATTGGAGACGTCGTTGAGGCCGGACTGGAGCCGGTAGTCCTTTTCCTTCGTCACCGTGCCGCCGCGTGCATCCTCGCGCTGACCGAAATTCAGCGCGAAGGCCATCTGCTGCTCGTCGGTAATGTCCTGGTCGTGGAAGACGAGCACCGCGTATGTGTCCATGGCAGACTCGACTTCGCGGGCCTCATCCGGTGTGAGCGGATTCCGCAGGTCGAGGCCGGAAACCTCGCCGACAAAATGCTTCTGAAGCTGCCGGATGGCGATCGTCATGGCGTCTCTCCCGCAAACCGCGAGCGGTTGGTCCCACTCTGTCGATGAAAAAGCTACTCCCGCACCCGTCGTTGTCAACGCTCGCCGCGCATGGCTCTCACGCGTTGCGCGCCATCAACCCGCCGTCGACGGGAATGACCGCACCCGTCAGGAACGACGCCGCCGGCAGGCACAGGCTCAGCGTCATATGTGCGACCTCCTCGGGATCGCCGTAACGACCGAGTGCGGTGCGGCGCTTGGCGTAAATTGTCTTGTGCTCCTCGGAGATCCGGTCGGTGATGGCGGTGCGGATCGGCCCCGGGCAGATGCAGTTGACGGTTATGCCTTCGCGGCCGAGCTCGACCGCGAGCGAGCGGGTGAGGCTGGCGACACCGCCCTTCGCCGCTGAATAGGGACTGTGCAATGCGGTGGCGCCAAGCGCTTCGGTCGACGCGATGTTGACGATGCGCGGGCTGTTCGACTTGCGCAAGTGAGGCAATGCGGCGCGGATGATGCGCGGATGCGCCGTCAGCATCACCGCGATGCCCTTGGCCCAGGCGTCTTCGTAAGCCTCGTCGTCGATCGCGACGCGGACGGAGATGCCGGCATTGTTGACGACGACGTCGAGCCCGCCGAAATGTGCGGCGACATCGTCGACCACGCGCCTGATCTCGCCGCCGTCGGCGACATCGAGCTTCCACGCCTTCGCCGAACCACCGCTCGCTGCGATCTCCTTCGCGACGGCTAGCGCGCCTTGCTCGTCATAGTCGGTCGTGGCGACATTCGCGCCCTCGGTGGCGAACACGCGTGCAGTCGCGCGCCCCATGCCGCTGGCTGCGCCGGTGACGAGAACGGTCAGGCCCTTCACGGAGCGGCTGAGCTGCTTGAATTCGGACATGCTGTTTCCTCGCGTCTCTTGTTTCTTGTTATGAGATTGACAAGGCTGGCATCGATCCGCAGACAGGTCAAACAAGCAAAACAAAAGGGGAGGCCGCGATGGCAAACGAGCTCGATTTCTCCGGCAAGCAGGTGCTGGTCGTCGGTGGTTCCAGCGGTATCGGCAACGGCATCGCGCAAGCCTTTCGCGCGAGAGGCGCGGACGTCGCGGTTTGCGGCACGCGCGCTCGTGCGACGGAATATTCGGTAGAGGAAGGCTCCGATCTCAGCGGCCTGGCCTACGCGCAGCTCGATGTCAGCAACCCCAGTGCGATCGAAGCGTTCAAGCCGTCCTTCGACAAGCTCGACATTCTGGTGCTAGCGCAAGGTGCAGTGATCTATCGCCGCGGCGAGTTCGAGATGGCGGGCTTCCGCAAGGTCGTCGAGGTCAACCTGATGAGCCTGATGGCGTGCGCGACGCGCTTTCATTCCATGTTGCGGGACTCCAAGGGCGCGCTGATCATGGTGTCCTCGACCGCCGCCTATCATTCCACCATGGGCAATCCCGCCTACAACGCCTCGAAGACCGGCGCGGTCGGATTGACGCGGACTTTGGGCGAGGCGTGGGCCGAGGATGGCATTCGCGTCAACGGCATCGCGCCCGGTCTGGTCGACACCAAGATGACGAAGGTGACAACCGACAATCCCAAGCGGCTCGAAGGTGCACTTTTGCGCATTCCGCTGCGGCGATTGGGCACGCCGGCCGACATGGCGGGCGCGGCGCTGTTTCTGGCCTCGCCGCTGTCGTCCTACATCATCGGCCAGACACTGGTCGTCGATGGCGGCCTTATTCTCTAAGCAGCACTGGAACTGCGCTGCTCCTGATCGGTTACTCCGGCAGACCCCCGAGGAGGAGCATCATGGACAAGGACAGGATCGTCGGATCGGCCAAGGAATTCGCCGGACGTGCGGAAGGCGCCATCGGAGACATGGCAGGCGATGCGCAGACACAGGCGTCGGGCAAGGCGCGCGAAGCCGCCGGCACTGTGCAGAATCTCTACGGCCAGGCGAAGGACGCCGTGCGCGACGCCACGGACACCGCTGCGAGCTACGCCAAGGATGCCTACGAGAACAGTGGCGAGACCCTTCGCGGCGGCTCGCAGGCGATCTCGCAAAAGGTGCAGGACAATCCGCTCGGTGCGCTGCTGATTGCCGGTGGCATTGGCTTCGCGCTCGCGCTGCTGATGTCGCGCCCCGCCCGTCGCCCGCCGCCGCGCTGGCGTTATTACGGCTGACGTCGGCCCGTCATTCTGGGCTCGCGCCAAGAGGCGCGCCCCGGAATGACAAATTAATTCAGAGCAACGACTACCGCGCCACTTCCGCCGAGCGCCCGACATTGCCGGGCGGTCGCGGAATCGCAGGGTTGGGATTCGGGTTGCGCGGGGCGGGCGCCAGTTGACGCGGCGCCGGCTGCGGCGAGCCGAAGCCGAAGAAATCACGCAATGACGGCGCGGCCTGTGCCGGCTGCTGCGGCGGTGGCGTCGGCTTCTTCGGTGCGAGCGGCTTGGGTGGCGCGATCGCGGCGGCTGCACCCGGTGTCGTGCCGGGCGCCGCAGCACCACCGTCAGGCGTCGTCGCGGCCATCGGCGTATCGCCCTTGGCCTGCTCGCGACCGACTTCGCGGCGCGGCCATGAATAATCATCGGCACGGCCCGCGGGTGCGGCGAGCGGCTCGCCCTTCACCAGCGTTCTGGCGGCAAGCGCATCGACGGCGGCGGGGCGCGTGCCAGGTCCACCCAGCAATTGATCGGTCGAGATCGAGGCTGCAACCAGCGGCACGATCGGGCCCGCGAGCGGCCGCGGCGCCGGCTTGCCGGGCTCGGCACTGGTGTCGGGCGTCGCCGGCTCGCTCGGCAGCGCGATCGGGCCGGAGCGGCCCGCCAGCAGGCGCGTGATCTCGCGCTCGACATAATGGGCGAGCTTGCGGGCGCCGGGCTTGGTGAAATAGACGCCGTCACCGCTGCGGAGCTGACGGATCTGGCCTTCGAAATCCGGACCTTTCTGCAGGAAGCGACCGGCTTCGTCGACAAAGCCGTCCCAGACGTCGACATAGGTGATGCCGGCCTTGGCGGCGCCTTCCCGGTAGAGCGAATCCAGGAACAGCATGTCCGCGGTGCCCTTGGGTCCGCGGATCGCGGGCAGGCCGACCCAGAGCACGGGCACGCCCTTGGCCTTGAGGACGTTGGCAAGCTCCTCGATCTTCTTGCCGTAGAGCTCGACCCAGTGGTCGTCGCGGAATTCGTAGAGGCCGTTCGGATTGCGCGCGGTCTTTTCCGGCGCGGCCGCCGGCGTATCGGCGTTGTCGGCGTCGTCCTGCGGCAGATCGGTATCGGCCGGCTTGTCGTCGGGCTTGGCGGCGGTGTCGGGCTTGGCATCGCCGGGCTTCGCCGGCGGCTTGCCGCGCGCGCCCTTGTCGTTCTTCTTGTCCTTGTCGGCCGGCTTGTCCGTTTTGTCCGGCGCGGCTTCGCGGATCGCGATACGGTCGTTGAGGCCGAGCATGACGACGATGACGTCGGGCTTCTCGGTTTCCAGAATGCCCTTTGCCGCAGCCGCCCAGTCCGAGGGCTCACCCTTCGGCTGGTACTTGATCAGGCCTGACGTGGTCTTGTGCTTGCGGATCACGCCCATGTCGGGCTGCTCGGTGTAGGCGTCTTCCAGGCCGTAGGCGAGCCAGTCGGCCATGGCGTCGCCGATCACCAGCACGTTCTTGTCCGGGATGGTGTCGCGCTTGCCAGGTGCCGGCGCGCGCGAGAAATCCTGGCGCGGGGCCTGCTGCTGCTGCTGTTGGAACGGCGCAAAGAAATCGCCGCCGAACCAGCCGCCACCACCGCTGCGCGGCGGCGCCTGACGCTGCGGCGGGCCGCCGAAGCCGGGGAAGTTGAAGAACTGCGCCGAAGCCGGTCCCGCGATCGAGACCATGATCGCAAGCGCCGTTCCCAGCGCGATCAACGGGCCGGTCTCGGTCAGCGCCTTGAAAAAGGATTTTGGCTTCGACATGCGATCTCGGGCGCGCGCAACGGGGTCTGGAAGTAGGTCGTTATAATAACGGAATCGGGCGCCAAACGGGCAAATTCTCTTGCAGATTCTTGGGGCCAACCACCGCCGATCGGGCAAAATCCCGCCTCAGGGTTACTTTCGGCGCGATTTTACCGCCCGCGCAGCCGGTCCAGCACGTCGGAGGAGGCAAAACCGTCCGCGGGCACCCCGATCGAGGCCTGGAAGTTGCGCAGCGCGTCCCGGGTCTGGCCGCCGAACTGGCCGTCCGGGGTACCCTTGTAGAAGCCGCGCTGGACCAGGAGTTGCTGGAGTTCCAGCCGCTCGGTCCGGGACAATTCCCGCTCCTGCCGCGGCCATTGCTGCACAAAGGGCTGGCCGCCGCGCAGGCGGTCGGCGAAATGGCCGATCGCCATCGCATAGGCCTCGGCCGGATTGTATTTCATGATGACCCGGAAATTCTGCAGCATCAGGAAGCCGGGCCCCTGCGCGCCGGCGGGCGCCAGCAGATAGGCCTTCTCCGCCGGATGCGGGAAGGGCTGGTTGGTTGCGCGCTTGAGCCCGAGCTTCTCCCATTGCGCGATCGTCATCGCCTTGGCGCGATCAGCCAGCATGTAGTTGAAGCCTTGGGGCACCACGACCTCGAAGCCCCAGGTCTGGCCGCTCTGCCAGCCGTCCTTCTTCAGATTGTTGGCGGTGGAGGCGATCAGGTCGCTTGCGTTGTCGACGACGTCGCGCCGTCCGTCGCCATCGCCGTCGACGGCGAAGCGCTTGAACGCGGTCGGCATGAACTGGGTCGGGCCGAACGCGCCGGCCCAGGAGCCGCGCATCTGCTCCGGGCGCAAATCGCCGCGGTTGAGGATCTCCAGCGCGGAGAGGAATTCGTCCTTGAAATAGGTTTGGCGGCGGCCGACGCAGGCGAGCGTCGCGGTCGATTGCAGCACGCTGCGGTCGCCCATCTGCGTCGAATAATTGGACTCGATGCCCCAGATCGCGGCGATGATGTAGCGGTCGACGCCATAGGCCTTCTCGGTCGCGTCGAACTGCGCCTTGTACTTGGCGAGAACTTCCTTGCCCTTGGCGAGCCGATTGTCGTTCACGAGAATGTCGAGATAATCCCATATCGACTTGGTGAACTCGGGTTGCGAATCCATCAGGTCCATGATGCGCAGATCGGGCGAAAGGCCAGCGGTGAAGCGCTGAAAATTCTCCTGTGTGATGTTGCGCCGTGCGGCATCAGGCCACATCCCGGCAACGCAATTGTCAAAATTGCCGGCAGCCTCGCGGATCGCAGCCGCCGTCATCAGTGGATGGCCGGAGGCGCCGTCCTCGCCGCTCCAGGGTTGCGCGCCGCCCGGGGCAGGCGCGGGCTGCGACGGTGCGGGATCCGGGCCGGAGAAAATGCCGCCGAACAGCTTCGACAGCCCGTTTTGCCCTTGTTGTCCTTGAGCCTGTGCGACCGCAGGGAACAGAAGCGCGGCCGCAATGATTGTTGCGCCGGCCAGAGATCCCCCGCGTTTTGCCAAGCCTGCCACCGATTGCCTCATGTCCCATCCGTCCGGCCAAAAATCAGCCATCAGGAGGCCTCGTTACGGTTGCCAATATCTTAACAAAGGTGAAATTTCAGTGGTGGCCTTTTCTCAATTCCAACGGCCGAGCCCTACATCCGCCTTTGTTACCGGCTGCAAAACGGTTAGCAAGATGCCATTGCTTCTTTCACGTGCGCCCCAAGGTATTCGATCAATCACATGAAAATCCGCAAAGCTGTATTCCCCGTCGCCGGCCTCGGCACCCGCGTTTTGCCGGCCACCAAGGCGATGCCGAAGGAAATGCTCACCATCGTCGACAAGCCGCTGATCCAGTACGTCTATGACGAGGCGCGGGAAGCCGGCATCGAGCACTTCATCTTCGTCACCGGCCGCAACAAAAATGTCATCGAAGATCATTTCGACAAGATGTTCGAGCTCGACTCGACGCTCGCTGCGCGCGGCAAGAAGGCCGAGCAGGAGATTTTGGCGCAGAACCAGCCGGAAGCCGGCGCCGTCAGCTTCACCCGCCAGCAGGCGCCGCTCGGCCTCGGCCACGCGGTCTGGTGCGCGCGCGATATCGTCGGCAACGAGCCGTTCGCGGTGGTGCTGCCCGACGAGCTCGTGCTCAACACGCCCGGCTGCCTGAAGCAGATGATCGAGACCGCCGGCAAGCTCGGCGAAAAATCCAACGTCATCGCGGTCGAGGCGGTGCCCGACCATCTCACCCATCAATACGGCATCTGCGGCGTCGGCAAGCGCACCGGCAAGATGTTCGAGGTCGACGGCATGGTCGAGAAGCCGGCCAAGGGCACTGCGCCCTCCAACCTCTCGATCACCGGCCGCTACATTCTGCAGCCCGAGATCTTCAAGATCCTCGAGACCCAGGAGCGCGGCGCCGGCGGCGAAATCCAGCTCACCGACGCCATGATCGGCCTCGCCAAGTCGCAAAAATTCTACGGCGTCGAGTTCGAGGGCGAGCGCCACGATTGCGGCTCCAAGCCCGGCTTCCTCCGCGCCAACATCGCCTACGGCCTCAAGCGGCCGGAATTGCGTGATGGGCTGATCGCGGAGATGAAGAAGTATCTCGGGCAGTAGTCGCCGCTGTTTCGCTGTCGTCCCTGCCTAGTGCGCAATTGCGCACGGGGCGCAGGGACCCATACCGCGGAAGCCATCGATCGCGTTCGGCCGCAGTACCGAACGACGAGTCTTCGCCAAATTCTTCCCTGTGGTTATGGGTCCCCGCGTTCGCGGGGACGACACTGAGCGCTTGGTGATTTGTTCGTCACGCCTGACGACGACAGCAGCCCCTCACGCCACCAGCGACAGCTTCGGCAGGCTCGCTACCACCGACTGGTTGCGGCCACCGGCCTTCGCCGCATAGAGCGCCTTGTCGGCAGCGGCGACCAGGACGGTCCAGTCCGCGCCGCTCGTGGGCGCGAGGCTGGCGATGCCGCAGGAGACGGTCGACCCCGCGCTGCCGTCGGACCAGCCCAGCACCTTGGCCCGGATGGTCTCGGCGATCTTGAAGGCGTCGGTGGCGGACGTGTTCGGCAGCAGCACGGCGAACTCCTCGCCGCCATAGCGCGCGGCGCAGTCGCCGGCGCGGCGCACCGAATCGGAGATGCAGATGGCGATGCCGACCAGCACCTGGTCGCCGGCCTGGTGGCCGAAGGTGTCGTTGTAGGCCTTGAAGTGATCGGCATCGATCATCAAGAGCGCAACCTGTGTCTTCTGGCGCATGGCGCGGCGCCATTCGGTGTCGATCGTCTGGTCGAACTTGCGGCGGTTGCGCAGGCCCGTGAGCGCGTCGGTCGTTGCCATCTCCTCGAGCTTGTTTTCGGCATCCGCTCGCCGGCCGATCTCGCGGGCAAGCAGGATCGCCGAGCCCAGCACGAACAGTGCGAGCACCAGAACCACGGCGCCGATGCGAAGCGCTTCCTTCCGCCACAGCGCGAACACCGTGCTCAGCGGCTTGCCCGCCACCACGAACAGCGGGCCGGTGCCGGCGCTGCGCGCATAGAGCCGCGCGGTCGGATCGACCGGGCCCTGTCCCGCAAACGAGCCGCCGACGCGCAAGTTGTCCGCCTTCCAGCTCTGGCGGTCGTTCAGATTCTTGCCGATGATGTCGAGATCGAACGGTCGGCGCATCATGATGGTGCGGTCGCGCTTGAGCACGGTGATGGTGTCCTCGGGGTCGAGGCTCAGCCGCTCGAACAATTCGTGGAAATAGGTGAAGCGGATCGAGCCGGCGACGACTCCCAGGAAGCCGCCGTCGGTATCGCTGAGACGCCGGCTCAGCACGATGGAGTAGGCGCCGCGGAACAGCATCGGACGGCTGATAAAGAGGCCGGCATCGGGATTGTCGCGATGGACCGTGAAGTACTCCTCACTGCCGCGATTTTCCGCCACCGGGTCGAGCGTGGACGCATCGATGGACAGATTGCCGTCCGCATCGAACACCTGGATGGCGCCGAAATGCTTTGCGGTCGTGGCGTGGTCGAACAGGATGAGCTGGCGGATCGGCTTGGAGACCGTGTTGATCTCGGGCAGCAGCATGTTGCTGGCGACCGCCTTCAGGGACAGGTCGTAGATATCGATGTTGCGGCTGATGTCGGCGTCGATCGAGGTCGCCAGGTTTTCCAGTGTCTGGCGGGCCAGTGCCTCCTCGCCGCGGCGCATGTCCAGCATGACGTTGACGCAAATGGCCGAAAAGCCGATCACCGTCACGACGGACGAGATGATCAGCAGCTTCGCCGAAATACGCCAGGGCCGGCGGGCCATGGCTTCGCGCCATCCAGACAGCATCCTTTGCTCCCGACCCTAACGGATGCGCCTGAAATCTTGCGTAGTGTTTAAGCCGCGACGGCGCTGCTGCAATCAGTTAAGGATTGGTTTCCGCGGGCATCGCTTTTCAGCAGATCAGGCCGCGGGCATTTGGTGAGGACGGCGGTGAACGATTACGACGCGCTACGCGATTACCTGCTGGGGCAGAAGCAGATGGAATTCATGCTGAGCTTCGAGCAGATCGAGGAGATCATCGGCGCGGCCCTGCCGCGGGCGGCCAACCGTGCCTCATGGTGGGACACCGCGCGCAGCCCGGATATCCAGATGCCGCAGCGCGAGGCCTGCATCGCCGCCGGCTTCAAGGCCACGCGGATGCCGGATGGCCAGACGGTGCGGTTCACGAAGATGAAGAAGGACGGGCGGAGGCCGGGATAGAAGGTGACGGAGACCTTCTTCCCCTCTCCCCTTGCGGGAGAGGGTGGCTCGCCGCGGAGCGGCGAGACGGGTGAGGGGCATCTCTCCGCGCGCGACTCTTCTTGTTTCTGAATTTGCGGATGCAACCCCTCATCCGGCGCTTCGCGCCACCTTCTCCCACAAGGGGAGAAGGGAAACAGAAAGATCAGCTCGCCGCCTCTAACCGCACTTCCGTCAGCAGCCGCATCGCGGCGTCCGCGTCCATGGGCTCGCCAAAAGCAAAACCCTGCGCGTATTCGCAGCCAAGCTGATAGAGCTCCACCGCGTCGGAATCGGTCTCGGCGCCTTCCGCCACCACGTCCATGCCGAGATCATGCGCGAGCGCGATGATCGACTTCAGGATCACCGGCCGGGTGCCGCGGTTGGTGGTGCGGACGAAGGACTGGTCGATCTTGATGGTGTCGAACGGGAAGCGCTGCAGATAGGCGAGCGACGAATGGCCGGTGCCGAAATCGTCGAGCGACAGGCCTGTTCCAAGCTCGCGGATCCGGGTCAGCATTTGGGCCGCGTGCTCCGGATTCTCCATCACCAGCGATTCCGTCAGTTCCAGCTTCAGCGTGCCGCGCGCCACCGAGGAGCGCGACAGCACGGTGCGGATGTCGTGGATCAGATCGTGGCGCAGCAATTGCCGCGAGGAGACGTTGACGGAAGCGAAGATCGGCTCGCGCGAGCGCATCGCGCGCTGCCAGATCGAGAGCTGCTTTGCGGTCTGGTCGAGCACGAACATGCCGAGGTCGACGATCAGGCCGGTCTCTTCCGCAATCGTGATGAATTCCGACGGCGCCATACGGCCGAGCTTCGGATGATCCCAGCGTGCCAGCGCTTCGAAACCCGCGACCGAACGGTCCTCCAGCCGGACGATCGGCTGGTACAGGATGGTGAGCTCCTGCCGCTCGATGGCGCGGCGCAGCTCGCTTTCCAGCGTCAGGCGATCGGTCTTTCGCGCGCGCATCGCCGGCTTGTAGACGTCGATGCGATCGCCGCCGATGCGCTTGGAGTGATACATCGCGAGCTCGGCGTCCTTGATGATTTCGTCCGTGAGCTGCGTCTGCGGGTCGGACAAGGCAAGTCCGATCGAGGCCGTCAGGAAAATCTCGCGGTCGTTGAAGGCGATCGGCGCCCGGATGGTCTTGCGGATGGTTTCGGCGAAGGCGGTGATGCGGGCCGGGTCCTGCTCCGAGAGCAGGATCAGGCCGAACTGGTCGCCGGCGAGCCGGGCCAGCGTGTCCTGCGGCTTCAGGATGCGGGTGAGGCGGCGGGCCAGCGTCAGCAGGATGGAATCGCCGACCGCGATGCCGACGGAATCGTTGACCTGCTTGAAGCGGTCGAGGTCGATCACCATCAGCGTCGGCCGCAGGGTCGGCATCGACTTGGCGAAATGCGCGACGGCACCGAGCCGGTCCATGAACAGTTTGCGGTTGGGCAGGCCGGTGAGGTTGTCGTGCACGGAATCGTGCAGCAGGCGTTCCTCGGCGTTGCGCAGCTCAGTGACGTCGGTGAGCGTGCCGACCACGCGCGAGACCTCGCCGTCCGAGCCGACCACCGGACGGGCCTTCAGCGCGAACCACATGAAATGGCCGTCGGGGGTGCGCAGGCGGAAATCCTGCACCAGCCGGCCGCGGCGCTGGTCGAGCACGCTGTCCAGCGCGGCACGGAAACGATCCTGGTCGAGCGGATGCAGCACCTCGAGCCAGGAGGCCGCGGGCCCTTCGAGCGTGCCGCGCTTCAGCCCAAGCAGGGCTTCCGTCTCGGGGCTGGTGAACACCTTGTCGGCGGAGACGTCCCAGTCCCAGATCAGATCGCCGGAACCGGCCAGCGCCAGTGCGCGGCGCTCGATGTCGGAGACGACGCCGGTGGTGGCGCCGCCGCCGGCGAAGGCGTGCTGCATCACCGTGAAGCCGATCAGCATCACGATCAGCACGAGGCCGCCCAGCAGCGCCGGGCCGACGATGTCGTTGGTGACGGAACCGGCCACCGTCATGCCGGCCGCGACCACCCAGACCACCAGCAGGAACCAGGTCGGGATCAGCAGCACCGCGCGGTCGAAGCCGTGGGTGGAGAGATAGACGATCAGCGTGAAGCCGGCGAAGGCGATCAGCACCAGCGAGATGCGCGCGATGCCGGAGGCGACGGCCGGGTCGAACAGAGCGAGCGCGACCAGCGAGCCGAGGAACGCGAGCCAGCCCACCGTGATGTGGGAGTAGCGCACATGCCATCGACTGAGGTTGAGATAGGCGAACAGGAACACCAGCAGCGTCGCTGCCAGTATCGCTTCACCCGCCGCGCGCCAGATGCGCTCGGCGTTGTTCGACATGTCGAGCACCTTGCCCCAGAAGCCGAAATCGACGCCGATATAGACCAGCACCGCCCAGGCCAGCGCCGCGGCGGCCGGGAACATGATGCTCCCCTTCACCACGAACAGAATCGTGAGCACGAGGGCGAGAAGGCCGGAGATGCCGATCACGATGCCCTGGTACAGCGTGAACGAGTTGACCTTGTCCTTGTAGGCTTCCGGCTCCCACAGATAGAGCTGCGGCAGCTTGTCGGTGCGCAGTTCCGCCACGAAGGTGACGACGGCGCCGGGATCGAGCGTGATGCGGAACACGTCGGCGGTCGCGCTTTCCTGACGCTCCGGCCGGTCGCCGATCGAAGGCGTGATGGTCGCGATGCGCGACAGCCCGAGGTCGGGCCACAACAGGCCCGACGACACAATGCGGTAATGCGGGGCGACGATCAGGCGGTCGAGCTGGTCGTCGGTGTTGTTGGCGAGCGCGAACACGATCCAGTTCTGGCCGCCCTCGCGCGCGCGCACCTCGATGCGGCGGACGATGCCGTCGGTGCCCGGCGCGGTGGAGACCTGGATGCGGTCGGCGTCGCTGCGCTGATGCTCGAGCACGCCGGTGAGGTCGATCGCGGGCGCGTCACCGCGGACGCTGACAGCGTCGAGCGCGCGTGCAGGCGACGCGGCGACAAGAATCATGAGGCCCAGCGCGATGGGCGCGAGGCACCTGATCAGACGCAAGGCCAGTTCTCCGCGTTCGACGCAAACTCAGTGAGCAAGACTGTCAGGTAAAGACGATTTCACGCCGAACAGAAGTCGTTCGGCGCGTCGCGATAGATGCCACGAAAGCGAGGAAAATCAAAGGGTTTCCGGCGTCCCCGGTCGGCCAGCGGCCTAGACCTCCAACACAATTTTGCCAATATGTGCGGAGGTCTCCATGCGCCGGTGCGCCTCGGATGCCTTTTCCAGCGGGAAAGCGCTGTCCATCAGCGGCTTGACGCGGCCCTCGCGCAAAAGCGGCATCACTTTCGCTTCAATTGCGGCCACCATTGCCGCCTTGTCCGCATTACTACGGGGGCGCAAGGTCGAGCCGGTATGGGTCAACCGCTTCACCATCACCTTGGCGATGTTGACGCTGACCTTGGGGCCGTTGAGCGTTGCGATCTGCACGATGCGCCCGTCGACCGCGGCGGCGTCATAGTTGCGGTCGACATACTCGCCTGCGACCATGTCGAGGATCAAATTGACGCCGGCCTTGTTCGTCTCCGCCTTGATCACTTCGACGAAGTCCTCGGTCTTGTAGTTGATGGCGCGGTCGGCACCGAGCTTCAGGCAGGCATCGATCTTGTCCTGCGATCCGACGGTGACGAACACTTTTGCACCGAACGCTTTCGCAAGCTGGATCGCCATGGTGCCGATGCCGGAAGAGCCGCCATGGATCAGCAACGTCTCGCCGGCCTTCAGGCCACCGCGCTCGAACACGTTGTGCCAGACCGTCATCAGGGTTTCCGGCAGTGCACCGGCTTCCTTGATCGACAGTGCCGGCGGCACGGTCATCGCCTGGGCGTCCTGCGCGATGCAGTACTGCGCATAGCCGCCGCCGGCGACGAGCGACATCACGATGTCACCGACCTTGTGTTTTTTGGCATTGCTGCCGACCGCGACCACTTCACCGGCGATTTCGAGGCCGGGCAGGTCGCTGGCGCCGGGCGGCGGCGGATAGGCGCCGGAGCGCTGCGCCACGTCGGGCCGGTTGACGCCGGCGGCCTGCACCTTGACCAGGATCTCGTCGGGACCGGGCTGCGGAACGGGACGCTGTTCCGGCAGCAGCACCTCGGGTCCGCCGGGCTTGGAGATGGCGACCACGGTCATTTGCGCGGGCAGCTTGTCCATGATGTATCCTTGAGCAAAGGTGCGAGGGAGAACGAGCCCTTTGCTTAGCCAGCGCGGTTCAGGCTGGCAACCGCCTCGGCCATGTGGTCCGGCCCGCGGACGCAGGAGGAACGACGATGCCGATGGAAGACGACGACCGCCCGCGCAAGAAGGTCACCCACGAGATTGGACAGGATCTCTCACTCTTGTCCGTCGAGGAATTGACCGAGCGCGTCGCCCTGCTGCAGACCGAGATCGCAAGACTGGAAGAAGCCGCCACGAAAAAGCGCGCCTCCCGCGATGCGGCGAATAGTTTTTTCAAGTCGTAGTGGGTTTATCACCGGTGTCGTCCCGGCCTAGTGCGCAATTGCGCACGGGGGCCGGGACCCATACCGCGTGATCTGTCTATGGGCTTTGACAGCAGTACCGAACGACGAGTCTTCGCCAAACTCCTCCCTGTGGTTATGGGCCCCGGCCCCCGTGCGCAATTGCGCACTAGGCCGGGGCGACGGTGAGAGTTCGTTCCGCTTCCCCGCTCGGCCTCTGGCCGACATGGCTAACGAACCCTCAAAAAATTCGTTCGTTTACGGTCGATTAAGCTTTTCACTTTATGACTCGACTGTCCTCGTTTGGACACCGAGTGGCTCCTGTCCACTCTGTTTGACGCCTCCCTGTTATCAACTTTCAAAGCCGCCGGTCTCCGGCGGCTCTTTTTTTGCGTCTACTCCTGCTTTTGAGCGTCTAGTCCCGGTTGAATTCCGAGGAATGACCCGCGGAAACCATATCCGCGCTTGCCGCTGGACTCCGCGCGTCCCCCGCGCAATGATTTGTTCATCATAAGCCGGCGCCAAAGCCGGACGGGTAAACAGTTGCGTAAGGGGCGTTAACCATGGAACGTTTGCAGGCCGACGGGGCTCTCGTTCAACTCAGCGAGCGGTTCACCAATTCTGCGGCGTTCGGCGCGCTGTTCCGTGAAGGCATGGATCTCGTCGAAGAGACCGCGGCCTATCTCGACGGCGCGGGCCGCAACGAGGCCAAGGCGCTCGATCGCGCCATCAGCCTGACTTACGCGACCGAGAGCATGCGCCTGACCACGCGCCTGATGCAGCTCGCCTCGTGGCTGCTGCTGCACCGCGCGGTGAAGGAGGGCGAGATGACGCTGGTCCAGGCCAACCGCGAGAAGACCAAGGTCAAGCTCACCGCCGCCGATCCCGGCCCCGCCGACACCATCGAGAAGCTGCCGTCGATGCTCCAGGAGCTGATCCATCGCTCGATGAGCCTGCAGACCCGCGTCCGCCGCCTCGACACCACCATCCACACCCCGCCGACCGACCACATCGCGATCGGCAACCCGCTGGTGCCGCATCTCAACGCGCTGAAGGCCGCGTTCGAGCGGTGAGGTCTAATCTCTAACCGTCACCCCCGCGCAACGGCGAAGCCGTTGTCGCTGGAGGTGCTCGCCTCTTTGGCGAGCCTCGAAGGGGGACGGCCCGGCTGCATCTCGGCCGTTCATCCTTCGAGGCTCCCGGCGCGATGCTTTGCCTCGCGCCACTCGCACCTCAGGATGACGGGTCTGGTAGCGACGGTAGCCCCCCAAAAACAAAAACGCCCCCGGTCTCCCGGGGGCGTTTTTCGTCCAAAACCTTGCGGCCAGGATCAATCCTTTTTGAGGAAGCCCGAAAACTTCTTCTGGAAGCGCGAGACGCGGCCGCCACGGTCCATGAGCTGGGCATTGCCGCCGGTCCAGGCCGGGTGCGACTTCGGGTCGATGTCGAGGTTCAGCGTGTCGCCTTCCTTGCCCCAGGTGGAGCGGGTCAGGTACTCGGTTCCGTCGGTCATGACGACCTTAATCGTATGATAATCCGGATGAATTTCGGCTTTCATGGCAATTCCTAGGGCGCCCGGCGCCTTGCTTGAGTGACTATCGAATGACGGATTTGGCCGGGTCTATACCCCACAGGAGCCCCTAAAACAAGCCATTGTGGGGACTGGAGAACCGGGCCGTCACCTAAGGGACATCCCGGATTTGCCTCGCCCCCTGCCGCGGCCTATGTGGAGCCAACGTCTCTCTTTTGGTCGGATCCCATGAGCGCAGTAGAACGGCTTGAAACCGGGCCGGCAGAAGCCCCGTCGATCGAAGCCGAACTGATCGAGCAGCCGGCGAAGGGCCGGGCCAAGTTGCGGCCGTTGATGGCGCTTGCGCCTTACGTGGCCCGCTATCGCGGCCGGGCGGTCCTGGCCTTCGTGGCGCTGACGGTTGCGGCGCTGACCACGCTGCTGGTGCCGGTCGCGGTGCGCCGGATGATCGATTTCGGCCTGACGCCGGAAGGCATCGCGCTGATCAACAGCTACTTCTCGGTGATGATCGCCGTCGTTGCCGTGCTCGCGCTGGCGAGCGCGTCGCGCTACTACCTCGTGATGACGATCGGCGAGCGCATCGTGGCCGATCTCCGGCGCGACGTGTTTGCGCATCTGCTGTCGCTCTCGCCGGCCTTCTTCGATTCCGCGCGCAGCGGCGAGCTGGTGTCGCGGCTCACCGCCGACACCACGCAAATCAAATCCGCGGTCGGCGCCTCCGTGTCGATCGCGCTGCGCAACCTGATGATGTTCTTCGGCGCAGCGGCGATGATGGTGATCACCAGCCCGCGTCTCTCCGGTTTCGTGCTGCTGGCGATCCCCTTGATCGTGCTGCCGCTGGTCGCCTTCGGGCGCTGGGTGCGGCGGCTGTCGCGCAATGCGCAGGACACGCTGGCCGATGCGTCCGCCTATGCCGGCGAGCTGGTCGGCGCGATCCGCACCGTGCAGGCCTATACCAGCGAAGGGCTCGCTGCGAAGCGTTTCGGCGGCGAGGTCGAGCAGGCCTATGAGGCCGCGCGCACATCCACGCAGGCCCGCGCGGTTCTCACCGCCATCGTCATCTTCATCGTGTTCGCAAGCGTGGTCGGCATCCTCTGGATCGGCTCGCACGATGTGCTGACCGGCGCGATCACGCCGGGCCGGCTCGGCCAGTTCGTGCTCTATGCGGCCTTCGCGGCCGCAGGGCTCGGCCAGCTCAGCGAGGTCTGGGGCGAGGTGTCGGCGGCATCAGGCGCGGCCGAACGCCTGTTCGAGATTCTTCACGTGCAGCCCGACATCAAGGCGCCGGCATCGCCGCGCGCATTGCCGGTGCCCGGGCGCGGTGAGGTCGGCTTCGATCAGGTCAGCTTCTCTTATCCGGCGCGGCCTGACGTCAATGTGCTCGACGCGGTCTCGTTTGCGGTGCGGCCCGGCGAGAAGGTCGCGATCGTCGGCCCGTCCGGCGCCGGCAAGAGCACGATCTTCCATCTGCTGCTGCGCTTCTACGATCCGCGCAATGGTGCGATCTCGCTCGACGGCGTTCCGGTGAAGTCCGCCGACCCGCGCGATTTCCGCTCCCGCATTGCGCTGGTGCCGCAGGAATCCAACGTCTTTGCTGCGAGCGCCCGCGAAAACATCCGCTTCGGCCGGCCCGATGCGACCGACGCCGAGGTCGAGCGTGCCGCCGAGCTCGCGCACGCCACCGAGTTCATCCGCCGCCTGCCCGAAGGTTTCGAGACCCCGCTCGGCGAGCGTGGCGTGACGCTCTCCGGCGGCCAGCGTCAGCGCATCGCGATCGCGCGCGCCATCCTGCGTGATGCGCCGCTGTTGCTGCTCGATGAAGCCACCTCCGCGCTCGACGCCGAAAGCGAGACGCTGGTGCAGACCGCGCTCGAAGAGCTGATGGCCCACCGCACCACGCTGGTGATCGCGCATCGCCTCGCCACCGTGCTCTCCTGCGACCGCATCCTGGTGATGGACCAGGGCAGGATCGTCGAGCAGGGCACGCATGCCGAGCTCGTCGCGGTGAACGGGCTCTATGCGAGGCTGGCGAGGTTGCAATTCGAGGGGGTGTGAGGCGCTGTCTCACGCCACTAACGGTGTCATCACCCGCGAAAGCGGGTGATCCAGTACGACGAGAAAGTCGAGCTCAACCGAGAAGCCGCGGCGTACTGGATTCCCAGCCTTCGCGGGGAATGACAGCGGAGCTTGTGGCCCGCTCACTTGCACTTCGGCGAGCCCATCGGCACGTTCGGCCACGGCCAGTTCTTCCAACTGCCGCCCTCACCGATGCAGGGCGACCCACCGCTGGCGGGAGCCGGGCTGTCTGTCGGAGCGGGCGTGCTTGTCGGGGTTGACGAATTCGTCGTCTCACCCATCGTCTCACTCGCCGCCTTGGGCGGCGGCGCGAGGCGCTGGTCGACATAGATCGTCGAGACATAGCCGGCGACGATGACGCCCAGGAACACCGAAGACCCCTTGGCCAGATCGCTGAGCCGCATCGATCCTCTCCATCTGCTTGCCTGATGTCACGCTAGCAAACCGCGCCGCGCTTTTGCGTGACAGAAGTCACGGCCACCACGACATCTTCAGCACCGGCCGTCCCGACGTCGGGTTCACATCCTCGCCTTCATGCGCAAAGCCGTTACGCTCGTAGAAACGGATGGCGCGGGCATTGTCCTTGTTGACCAGCAGCGTGACGCCCGATGGCGACAGGCGCTTGGCCTCATCCACCAGCAGCCTCGCCGCGTCCGAGCCCCAGTGACTGGGGTCGACCACGAGCTGGTCGAGATAACCGTCACCGTCGATGGTCACGAAACCCGTCAGCGCGCCATCTTGCTCCGAGACGACGATCGCGGCCTTCGGCACCAGCTCATTGCGCCAGCGCTCGCGCCACCAGTCCACGCGCGCGGCAAAATCGATCTGCGGATAGGCCTGCTGCCAGGTGCGATGCCACAGCTCGATCGTCGCCGCTTCGTCGGCGTCCACGTAGGGGCGGAGGTGGAGCGCGCTCACTACCGCTCCGTCAGCTTCAGCTCGATGCGGCGGTTGCGCTTGTAGGCGTCTTCGGTGTTGGCGGTGTCGAGCGGCTGGAATTCGCCGAAGCCGGCGGCAACCAGGCGCTGGGCGGGGACGCCGAGCGAGATCAGATATTGCACCACCGAGATCGCGCGCGCCGCCGACAGGTCCCAGTTCGACTTGAAGTTCGCGCCGCTCACCGGCCGCACGTCGGTGTGGCCGTCGACGCGCAGCACCCAGGCGATTTCGGTGGGGATCTTCTTGTCGAGCTCGATCAGCGCGGCCGCGACGGTGTCGAGCTCGGCGCGGCCCTCGGGCAGCAGCGTCGCCTGTCCGGTGTCGAAGAACACTTCCGACTGGAACACGAAGCGGTCGCCGACCACGCGGATATCGGGACGGTTGCCGAGAATGGCGCGCAGGCGACCGAAGAACTCCGAGCGATAACGCGACAATTCCTGCACGCGCTGCGCCAGCGCGACGTTGAGGCGCGAGCCGAGATCGGCGATGCGGTTCTGCGATTCCTTGTCTTTCTTTTCCGAAGCGTCGAGCGCTTCCTCCAACGCTGCCAATTGCCGGCGCAACGCGCTGATCTGCTGGTTCAGCACCTCGATCTGCGCCAGCGCCCGCGCCGAGACCGCCTTCTCGGAGTCGAGCGCCTTGCCGAGTTCGGACGTCTTTCCTTGCGCGTCGTTGCCGGCGGCAGCCAAGCCGTCATAGAGGCCCTTGATGCGATCGCGCTCGCTCTCGGCCGACGCGAGGCCGGCTTTGAGCGACGAGACCTGGTCGTCGAGCGTGAGCTTGCCGAGCTTCTCCAGCGACAGCAGCTCGTTGAGCTGGGCGATCTTGGCGTTGAGTTGTTCCAGCGCCTTGTCCTTGCCGGTCACCTCCTGGGACAGGAAGAACTGCACGACCAGGAACACCGAGAGCAGGAACACGATCGACAGCACCAGCGTCGACAGCGCGTCGACGAATCCGGGCCAGTAGTTGAAGGCGCCGTCGCTGCGGCGGCCGCGGGCTAGAGCCATTATCGTCGGTCTCCACTTTCGTGTCCCGGACGCGGTGCAGCGTGCAACGCTGCCCCGCTGAGCCGGGACCCATGTCTCACCTAACGCTGGGCCCCGGCTCAGCAGCGCATCACTTCGTGCTGCGCTGCGTCCGGGGCACGGCTGTGTCGCTAACTCTTCTCGGGCTGGCGCGCGATGCGTTCCAGGAGGCGGCGGATCTCGCGGTTCTGCTCGCCCTGGCCGTCGGCCCATTCGCGAATCATCTGCTGCTCGGTCCGCATGTGCGAGACCAGTGCCTGGATCGCCTCGGCGAGGCTCGCCATCGCCGCGGTGGTACCCCGGCTGGCGCTGCCTTCCTCGAGCACGCCGCGCAAGCGCTCGACCGCGGCCTGAAGTTCGCCGCTGGCAACCCCGCCGCCGGCGGCGGCGGGAGCCGCGACCGCGACCTCGCCGCTGCCGTACTCGCGCACGGTGGTGGCGAGCCAGTCTTCGAGGTCGGTGTAGAAGCGGTTCTGCGCCTGGCTCGATTGCAAATCGAGGAAGCCGAGGATCAGCGAGCCGGCGAGACCGAACAGCGAGCTCGAGAACGAAATGCCCATGCCGCCGAGCGGGGCGGCGAGGCCCTCCTTCAGCGTGTCGAACAGCGCGCCGGAATCACCGCCGACCTTGAGGCCGTCGATCACCTTGCCGACCGAGCCGACCGTCTCGATCAGGCCCCAGAAGGTGCCGAGCAGGCCGAGGAAGACCAGCAAGCCCGTCATGTAGCGAGAGATGTCGCGGGCCTCGTCCAGGCGGGTCGCGATCGAATCGAGCAGATGCCGCATCGTGGTCTGCGTGATCGACATCCGCCCGCTGCGCTCGCCGCCCAGGATCATCGCCATCGGGGCCAGCAGCTTGGGATGCCGGGCCGGCGCCAGGCCGGGATCGGCGATGCGGAAATTGTTGACCCAGGACACCTCGGGATAGAGCCGGATCACCTGGCGGAAAGCCAGGATGACGCCGATGAACATCACGCCGCCGATCAGGGCGTTCAGCCCGGGATTGGCGAAGAAGGCCTGGATGATCTGCTTGTAGAGCACCACGCCCACCAGCGTGCACAGCACCAGGAAAACCAGCATCCGCACCAGGAAGACGCTGGGGGAGGACAGTTTTGTGTATTCGATGTCGAGGGAGGAGCGGGGCGAGGCGCCTGACGGCATGGCCGGTATCATCCGTTACGAAGCTTGCTTGCATCCGCACTATGGCACAGCGCCGGCCCAAAAAAAGCGCCGGTTGTGCCGATTTCGGGACTGGTTCGGGAACCCAAAGCTGAAACCGCGCTTTGATACCGACGTATTTTGCAAAACTTCGGCATTCCACAGGCTTAGCTCGGATTTTTTGCATGGCGACGTATCTTGGCGGACTGGCGGCCATCGCGCTTTCGCTCGCGGTCCTGATGGCCTTCGCCTGGGTTGTACAGCAGCGCACCGGCAATTCCGGCTGGGTCGACACGATCTGGACCTTTGCCGTCGGGCTGGTCGGCGCCGGCAGCGCCCTGTGGCCGGTCGCAGGCGAGGGGCCCAATGAACGGCAATGGCTGGTTGCCGGCCTCGTCGCGGTCTGGTCGCTCCGGCTCGGCACCCACATCGCGATCCGCACCGCGGGGATCAAAGATGACCCCCGTTATGCCACCTTTGCCGCGGAGTGGGGGCTCAATGCCCCGCGGCAGATGTTCATCTTCCTGCAGAACCAGGCGCTGGGCTCGGTGCCCCTGGTGTTTTCGATTTTTGTCGCCGCGCACGTCCCTGTATCAGCCTTGCGGATCCAGGACGTCCTGGGTGCCGCGATCCTGCTGATCGGGATCGCGGGCGAGGCGCAGGCCGATGCGCAGTTGCGCCGCTTCCGCCGCGACCCCGCCAATCATGGCAAGGTCTGCGATGCCGGGCTGTGGCGCTGGTCGCGCCATCCCAATTATTTCTTCGAATGGTTCGGCTGGCTCGCCTATCCCGTGATCGGACTTGCGGCCGGCTATCCCTGGGGCTGGGCGAGCCTGCTCGCACCCATCTTCATGTACTGGATCCTGGTCCACGTCACCGGCATCCCGCCGCTGGAAGCGCAGATGCTGCGGTCGCGCGGCGAGCGCTACCGCTCCTATCAATCCCGAACCAGCATGTTCTTCCCGTTGCCACCGAGAGAGGGAATGGCCGCATGAGCGTCGTGTCCACGATCATCGGGACTGCCGAACGCGTGCCGCTGCCGGATCTCGTGGTCCGCGCCGCCATCCAGCGCCTGTGCTCGCGCACCGCGACGCGTCTCGCCGCGCATACGGCGGCCGACGATGCCGCCTTCGCCGGACGGATGATGATGCGGCCGATCGCCGAACATACCGACGCTGCCAACACCCAGCACTACGAGGTGCCGCAAAGCTTCTTCGCGCAGGTGCTGGGCCCGAACCGCAAATACTCCTCCTGCTTCTACAAGACCGAAGCGACGACGCTGCAGGAGGCCGAGGAGGAAGCGTTGCGCCAGACGGTCGAGCATGCCGGCCTCGCCGACGGGCAGACCATCCTCGAGCTCGGCTGCGGCTGGGGCTCGCTGTCGCTGTGGATCGCCCGGCAGTTTCCGCATGCCAAGGTGACCGCGGTGTCGAACTCGCGATCGCAGCGCGCCTATATCGAGGACATCGCGCAGAGCCGCGGGCTCTTGAACCTGCGCGTCGTCACATCAGACATGAACGTGTTCGCACCGGACGGCCAGTTCGACCGCATCGTCTCGGTCGAGATGTTCGAGCACATGATGAACTGGCGCAAGCTGATGACCCGCGCACGCGCATGGCTTGCGCCGGAGGGGCGCTTCTTCATGCACATCTTCACCCATCGCACGGGCTCCTATACGTTCGACCGCGCCAATCGCGAGGACTGGATCGCCCAGCACTTCTTCACCGGCGGCGTGATGCCGAGCCATCAGCTCATCCGGCAATATGCCGACATCTTCGCGATCGAGAAGGAATGGTGCTGGAGCGGTACGCATTATCAGCGCACCGCGAACGACTGGCTGGCGAATTTCGATGCACATCGCGACGCGATCGAAGCCGCCTTGCGCAACGTCTATGGTGACGAGACCTATTTGTGGATGCGGCGCTGGCGCTGGTTCTTCCTCGCCACCGCCGGCCTGTTCGGCTGCGCCGACGGAACGGAGTGGGGCGTCAGCCATTATCGGATGAAGGCGGCGGTGTAGTCCGGGCCTACCTAAGTATGGTCGCGCAATACCTGCGCGCAATGGCCCGACCAGTTCCTTGGTGTTACCGATACATCCACGGTGAACAGCAACGGAACCGGCCTCCGAGCCGGCAGTTGCGGGACAAGGCCGGCGGCGTAGCGCCCACTGGCCTTATCTCCCGATTGAGCCGCGCTTTGCCGCTCAATCGATGCTTACGGCCACAGCTGGTGCAGCGAGTACGCCATGAGAAACATCGCCGATCTCCTCATGTGGTTCTGGCAGGGCAGCCGGCCCGCATCCCATACTCAGGTTGCGGCCATGGCTGAAAACCAGGATCGATCCAGCATGGCTGATTTCGTTCGGATCCTGCAGGCTTACGATCAAGCCCGGTAACTCGCTGTCATTGCGATGTTCTGTCGCAGCGTGCCGCGATGGAACCGGACTCACAATCTGGTGAGTCGCAAAAATCGGCCTGAACTCAGCGCCATAGCGCGTGTGACATTGAGCCGCCCGCGCGATGCGTTGCGTCGCAGCAAGTCCATTCTATTTTGATCGCATCAGCCGCGCAGTCATTGCCCAGAACGGGCGTTGCGCGCGAAGCGTGATCAGTTTCAACAATTTTGGGGCACCCCACTTCATGTCAGGACTTCGAGCGCGATCGGCATGCGTTGCAATGATGCTCGCGGCCCTTGCGCCGCTGCTAGGCGCTTGCGACGAATCCTCTTCCGCCGTCGCCACTGCCCAAACCTCCGAACCCGATGTCAGCATCGTCACCGTCAAGCCGCAACCGCGCGCCGTGGTACGCGAGCTGCCGGGCCGGATCTCGCCGACGCGCGTCGCCGAGGTGCGGCCGCGCGTGTCGGGCATCGTGGTCGAGCGGCTGTTCCGCCAGGGCAGCGAGGTGAAGGCGGGCGATGCGCTCTATCGCATCGATCCGCGTCCGTTCGAGGTCGAGGTGATGGCCAACGACGCTGCGGTCGACAAGGCCGAGGCCGCGTTGATGCAGGCGCAGCAGCAGGCGCGGCGCATCGCGACGCTGACCAGCCAGCGCGCCGCGCCCGAAGCCGAGAACGAAAAGACCATTGCCGCCGAGCGCCAGGCGCAGGCTGACGTCGAGGGCCGCAAGGCCGACCTCGCGCGCGCCAAGCTCAATCTCGATTATGCCACCGTGCGCGCTCCGATCGACGGCGTGGTCGGTGCCGCCCTGGTCAGCGAGGGCGCGCTCGTCGTGCAGAACGAGACCAATCTCGCCACCGTGCAGCAGCTCGATCCGATCTATGCGGACTTCACCCAGTCGGTGACCGAGCTCAACCAGCTGCGCCGCGCTTTCGAAAGCGGCGACCTCGATCGCATCGAGTCCGATGCCGTCAAGGTGCGCCTCGTGCTCGACGACAACACCATCTATGCGCTCGACGGCAAGCTGCTGTTCTCCGAGGCCAAGGTCGACGCCCATACCGGCCAGGTGACGTTGCGCGGCGAATTCCGCAATCCCAAGCGCGAGCTGCTGCCGGGCATGTATGTCCGTGTCCGCCTCGATCAGGGCCTCGATTCCGACGCGATCGCGGTGCCGCAGCAGGCGGTCCAGCGTAATGGCGGTGGCGGCAGCGAGGTGTTCGTCGTCAAGGACGACAACCGCATCGCGGTGCAGCCGGTGCGCACCGGCTCGGTGCAGGACGGCGTCTGGTTCGTCACCGACGGCCTGAAGGCCGGCGACAAGGTCGTGGTCGAGGGCTTCCAGAAATTTGCGGCCGGCGACAAGGTCAAGCCGCAATCCTGGTCCGAAGCCGAGGCGAGCGCGGACAACCGGCACGCCCTCAAGGCCACGCGGTAACGCGCCATGGCGAGCTTCTTCATCGACAGGCCGATCTTCGCCTGGGTCGTCGCGCTGTTCATCTGTCTGATCGGCGCGATCTCGGTCCCGTTGCTGCCGATCGCGCAATATCCGATCATCGCGCCGCCCTCGATCTCGATCTCGACGAGCTACCCGGGCGCGTCGCCGGAAAACCTCTACAACAGCGTCACCCGCTTGATCGAGGAGGAGCTCAACGGCGCCTCCGGCATCCTCAATTTCGAATCGACCAGCGATTCGCTCGGCCAGGTCGAGATCATCGCCAATTTTCAGCCGGGCACCGATACCAGCGCGGCGTCCGTCGAGGTGCAGAACCGCATCAAGCGCGTCGAGGCGCGGCTGCCGCGCGCGGTGATCCAGCAGGGCATTTTGATCGAGGAAGCCTCGAGCGCGGTGCTGCAGATCATCACGCTGAACTCGACCGACGGCAGCCTCGACGAGGTTGGCCTCGGCGACTTCATGATCCGCAACGTGCTCGGCGAAATCCGCCGCATCCCCGGCGTCGGCCGCGCCACGCTCTATTCAACGGAACGTTCGCTACGCGTCTGGGTCGATCCGGCCAAGCTGGTCGGCTACGGGCTGACCGCCGACGACGTCAACAAGGCGATCGCCGCACAGAACGCGCAGGTCGCCTCGGGCAGCATCGGGGCGGAGCCGTCGACCGACAGCCAGCGCACCTCCGCGCTGGTGCTGGTCAAGGGCCAGCTGTCGTCGCCGGACGAGTTCGGCGCCATCATCCTGCGCGCCAATGCCGACGGTTCGACCGTGCGGCTGCGCGACGTCGCGCGCGTCGAGGTTGGCGGCCTCAGCTATCAGTTCAACACCCGCCTGAACGGCAAGCCGACGGCCGGTCTCTCCGTGCTGATGTCGCCGACCGGCAATGCGCTGGCGACCGCGAGCGCGGTCGAGGAGAAGATGAAGGAGCTGTCGCGCTTCTTCCCGGCCAACATCTCCTACGAGATCCCCTACAACATCACGCCGGTGGTCGAGGCCTCGATCAAGAAGGTGCTGACGACGCTGGTCGAAGCCGTGGTGCTGGTGTTCGTGGTGATGTTCCTGTTCCTGCAGAACATCCGCTACACCATCATTCCGACCATCGTGGTGCCGGTGGCGCTGCTGGGCGCCTGCACCACGCTGCTGCTCGCCGGCTACTCCATCAACATGCTCTCGATGTTCGGCATGGTGCTCGCCGTCGGCATCCTCGTCGACGACGCCATCGTCGTGGTCGAGAACGTCGAGCGCATCATGACCGAGGAGGGCCTGCCGCCGAGGGAAGCGACGCGGAAGGCGATGTCGCAGATCTCCGGCGCCATCATCGGCATCACGCTGGTGCTGATGGCCGTGTTCGTGCCGATGGCGTTCTTCCCGGGCTCGGTCGGCATCATCTACCGCCAGTTCTCGGTGACCATGGTCGCGGCGATCGGCTTCTCGGCCTTCCTCGCGTTGTCGCTGACGCCGGCGCTGTGCGCGACCCTGCTCAAGCCCGTCGCGGCCGGCCACGGTCACGCCAAGAGGGGCGTGTTCGGCTGGTTCAACCGCATGCTCGAGGGCAGCAAGGAGGGCTATTCCCGCACGGTCGGCTTCTCGCTGAAGCGCACCGGACGTTTGATGCTGGTCTATGTCGCGCTGCTCGCCGGCCTGTCCTGGGCCTTCGTCAATCTCCCGGGCGGCTTCCTGCCGGTCGACGACCAGGGCTTTGTCACCACCGACGTCCAGACGCCGTCGGATTCGTCCTACGGCCGCACCGAGGCGGTGATCGAGAAGGTCGAAAAATATCTGGCGCAGCGCCCGGGTGTCGACAACGTCACCTTCCTCACCGGCTTCAGCTTCTCCGGCCAGGGCATGAACACCGCGCAGGCCTTCATCACGCTGAAGGACTGGTCGGAGCGTGGACCGAACGAATCCGCGGCTGCTGTTGTCAACGACATCAACCGCGATCTGGGGTCGTCGATCCGCGACGCCAAGATCTCGGCGCTGCAGCCGCCGCCGATCGACAATCTCGGCAACTCCTCCGGCTTCTCGTTCCGTCTGCAGGATCGCGGCCAGAAGGGCTATCCGGCCCTGATGCGCGCCGCCGACCAGTTGATCGCGCAAGCCAATGCGAGCCCGGTGTTGCAGAAGGTCTATATCGAGGGCCTGCCCGAGGCCGGCGTGGTCAATCTCGTGATCGACCGCGAGAAGGCCGGCGCCTTCGGCGTCACCTTCGAGGACATCAACAACACGATCTCGACCAATCTCGGCTCGAACTACATCAACGACTTCCCGAATCGCGGCCGCATGCAGCGCGTCGTGGTGCAGGCCGACAGCCGCGACCGTATGAGGACCGAGGACATCCTCAACTACAACGTCAAGAACTCTCACGGTCAGCTCGTGCCGTTCTCCTCCTTCGCGACGGTCGAATGGTCGCGCGGGCCGACGCAGATCGCGGGCTTCAACTATTATCCGGCCGTGCGCATCTCGGGCGAAGCCAGGCCCGGCTTCACCTCGGGCGATGCCATCGCCGAGATGGAGCGGCTCGCCGGACAGCTGCCGCGCGGCTTCGGCTATGAATGGACCGGACAGTCGCTCCAGGAAAAGCTGTCGGGCTCGCAGGCCCCGTTCCTGCTCGCCCTCTCCGTGTTCGTGGTGTTCCTGTGTCTGGCCGCGCTCTATGAGAGCTGGACCATTCCGCTTGCGGTGCTGCTCACCGTGCCGCTCGGCATCGTCGGTGCGGTGGTGGCCGCCATGCTGCGCGGTCTGCCCAACGACGTCTATTTCACCGTCGGCCTGATCACGATCATTGGCCTTGCGGCCAAGGACGCCATCCTGATCATCGAGTTCGCCAAGGACCTGCGCAAGGAAGGCAAGCCGCTGGTGGAAGCCACCATCGAGGCCTGCCGCCTGCGCTTCCGCCCGATCCTGATGACGGGTCTCGCCTTCATCTGCGGCGTGCTGCCGATGGCGATCGCTCACGGCGCCGGCGGCGCCAGCCAGCAGGCGCTGGGCTCCGTCGTGATGGGCGGCATGATCGCGGTGGTGATCCTGGCGCTACTGATGGTGCCGGTGTTCTTCGTCTCGGTGCAGCGCGTGCTGGCGGGTGACCGGGAGCCGAAGGTCGCGAAGGACGGCGGGGCGTATGGCCCGCCGGCGCCGGTGAAGCCATAGCGCACTCGTCATTCCGGGCACGCGCCAAGAGGCGCACCCCGGAATGACAAGCGGAGCACTTGCCTTCCCAAGTTGGTCAATCCAGACTACACCTCTGGATTGAAGGCATGTGTAGTCGCACTGCGCCGCGACTGCACACGGCCTGCCGATTGAGAGCATGTGATGCGTCCGACCGACATTGCGATCTCGAACTATCGCTCCATCCGCCGGCTCTCCCTACCAATTCACCCCCTGTCCGTGTTTGTGGGCGAGAACGGCGTCGGCAAATCCAACCTCTACAAGTCCTTGTCGCTGTTGCGCGACGCGGCAACCGGGCGGATCACGCGGACGATCGCCGACGAAGGCGGATTGAATTCGGTCTGCTGGTCCGGCGTTCGCAAACGCGGCGAAGATGGGCGACTGCGGTTGTCGGCCAAATTCGACCGTCTCAAATATTCGATCGAGATCGGATTTCCCGGTCCCCTCGAGGCGGCGTTTTCCGGCGAGCCGATGATCAAGGCCGAGAGTATCGAGGCGGAGCAGGGCAAGCGAACGGTTGTGCTGATGGAGCGGAAGAATTCGCTTGTCAGCGTCCGCAGCGACAGCGGCGCGTGGAGCAGCCACAAGGATGCGGTGCTGCCGTCCGAGACGGCGCTCGCCGGTTTTGCAGATGGCAAGGAATGCCCGGAAATCGATCTGATCAGAAACGCCATGCTGGGCTGGCGCTTCTATCACGACTTTCGCACCGATCCGGCGTCGCCGATACGAAAGCCGTGTCTGGCGATCACGACGCCTTCGCTCAGTGCCGATGGGACCGATTTGGCCGCGGCGCTGGCGACGCTCTATACGATCAGGGAAGACGCCGTCGACCTGCAGGACGCAATCGAGGATGCATTTCCAGGCGCTGAGCTCCGTGCATGGGAGCAAAATGGCTTGTGTGATTTTGACCTGCAACTGACGGATATGCCGCGGCCGTTCAGCGCGCACGAACTATCCGACGGGACGCTGAAATACATTTGCCTGCTTGCGGTGTTCATGGGCTATCGGCTTCCGCCGTTCATCGCGCTGAACGAACCCGAGACCAGCCTGCATCCGTCACTGCTGGCGCCATTGGCCCGGCTGATCGTCAAGGCATCGAGCCGCGCCGACATCTGGATCGTCACCCATTCGGAGCAGTTGATGGATGCGTTGCGAAACGAGAGTTCGGTCCCGCTTCGCCGGGTGATCAAGTCGAAGGGCGCCACGACGATCGAGGGCCTGACCCTCGGCGGCGAATATCGCGACGAGGAGCCTGATGATGACGACTCTTAGCCGCCGTGCGTCGCATTCGCGCGAATCCTTACGAAAGCTTCACGTTCTCTGACGGAACCGGCCGTGCGCAAATGTGTTTGCCCGCGGGGTTAGGGTTCCACGGAGAAATCGTCCCAATGTTGAAGAAGATTCTTTCCGCTGCCGCTGTCGGCACCGGCGTGCTGATGATGTCCACCTTCACCGCATCCGCCGCGATCGTGTGTCAGGGCCACACCTGCTGGCACACGCATGAGGCCTACGAGTTTCCGCACGAAGCGGGCGTCGTCGTTCACGAAGACAATTGGCACTGGGGACCGCGCGAAAAGTTTGCTTTCCGCGAGCACGAGGGCCGGGGCTATTGGCACGGCCGCAAGTGGGTGGCGTGGTAAGCCACACGACATGAGACCGGAGGCCGCGATGTGCGGCCTCTATCCTCTCGGTCTTATGCGGGCGCGGAAACGAAGTGACGAAAGAGTCCGTCTACTTCCGCAAAATCTTCACCAGTTCGCCGTGAACGAACTCGTTGCCGCACACGACGTCGCCCGTCACCAAGGCGTCGCCCGGCGTGCTGATGTCGCTCACGGTGCCACCGGCTTCGCGCACCATCAGCATGCCGGCGGCGATGTCCCAGGATTGCAGGTTGCGCTCCCAATAGCCGTCGAGGCGGCCGGCGGCGACGAAGGCGAGGTCGAGCGAGGCGGCGCCGAAGCGGCGCAGGCCCGCGACGCGGTCCTGGATCGCGGTCATCTCGCGGCGGAATTCCTCGTGGTCGCCGCGGCCGATATGGGGCAGGCCGCAGGCCACCACGCATTCGTTGAGCTGGCGGCGGCCGGCCACGCGCAGGCGCTGGTCGTTGAGGAAGACGCCCTTGCCGCGCTCGGCGATGTAGAGCTCGTCATTGGCGGGATTGTAGATCACGCCCGCAATGATGGTGCCCTCGCGCACGAGACCGATCGAGATCGCGAATTGCGGGATGCCGTGCAGGAAGTTGGTGGTGCCGTCGAGCGGATCGACGATCCAGGTGTGGCTCTTGTCGGAGCCTTCCCGCGTGCCGCCTTCCTCGCCGATGAAGCCGTAGCCGGGCCGGGCCTTCGAGAGGTCCTGGTAGAGGATCTCCTCGGCGCGCTTGTCGGCGAGCGTGACGAAGTTGGCAGGCCCCTTCAGCGAGACCTGGAGATGCTCGATCTCGCCGAGATCGCGCTTGAGGCTGCGGCCGGCGCGGCGCGCGGCTTTGACCATGACGTTGATAGTGGCGGAATACAGCATGAGCTCTGGTCTTGATCGGGGGAGGAGGCGCGGAAGGGCGCCATTTGAGGGGATTGGGTGCCCCGCGAGGGACCAAACGTCAAGCCTTCAGGGCACCTGAAGTCAGGTCATTTGTTCCCGAGCCATTTCTTGGCGCCGGCCTCCGCCTTGGCGCGATCGTCCGCGGGCAGATCGGACAGCTGCTTGTCGAGCTCCGGATCGCCCTTGCCGCCGGTTTTGGCCACCAGATGCCATTTGAAGCCCTCGACCTTGTCCACGGATGTGCCCATGCCGTTGATCAGGACCCAGGCGAGGCGGTTCTGCGCGATCGCGCTGCCCTGGCGGGACGCCTTGCGCAGCAGGGCCACGGCCGCCGGCTGGTTCTTCGGCGTGCCGGTGCCGTTGAACATGGCGATGGCATATTCGACCTCCGCATCGACATTGTCGGCCAGCGAGGCCGCCTGCAGCAGCCGCACCGACCGTTCGGGGTCCTTCGGCACGCCGGTGCCTTCCTTGTAGAAGGTCGCGAGTGCGTATTGCGCCTCGGGCAGCCCGGCATCGGCCGCCTGGCGCAGCAGTTCGGCGGAGCGCTTGACGTCCTGCGGCAGTGTCTGGCCGTCCAGATACAGCAGAGCGAGGTTGTAGGCTGCCTTGGGCTCGCCGAGCTTGGCGGCGGAGGCCATCAGCTTGACCGCCTCGCCCTTGTCGACGGGGCCGCCACGGCCGGCCATGCGCAGCATGGCGAGCGCGAACATCGCCTCGCGATCGCCGGCATCGGCAGCGCGCTTGTACCATTCGACCGCCTTGGCGTAGTCGCGCCTGATGCCCATGGCGTTGGAGTAGAGCTCGCCCAGCATGGTCATGGCCTTGACGTCGCCGGTCTTGGCGCGCGCGCTGGCGAGGTCGAAGGCGGTCTTGTACTGGCCGCGCTGATAGGCGCCGAACACCAGGTCGACGTTGGAATTGTCCGTTGCCGGCGCCGGGATCACGGTTGCCGGCAGCGTCGGGCTCGGCGAGGCCGACGGTTTCGGCGCCGGGGCAGCCTCCTTCTTCTTGATTGTGTGCGGCGCGACCTTGGGCTTTTCCTTCGCCGGCTCCTTTGTCGATTCCTTTGTCGATTCCTTGGGCTTCTGCTTTTCGGCCGCGGGGCTCGGGATCGTGGCCGGCGGCGTGATCTGGAGCTGCGCGGCCGCAGGCGCCGCCAGCAGCAGCGTGGCCAGAAGGGTGATGCGCGGGAGCGTCATGGCGGGCGCTAGCCCTCGCCCACGGCAACGGCCGCGAAGGCCTTCTTGATCGCGGCGTCGGCCTCGATCAGCGCGGCCTTCGGCCCGCGCGAATCCGCCCAGACGAGATCGCCGACCAGCACGAAATCGGCGCCGCTGGCGGCGAAATCGTGGGCCTCCTCGAACGTAACAGCGAAGCCGACGCAGGGCGGCTCGAACAGCTCGGCCCACCAGTCGAGCCGTTCGGCAATGGCTTGCGCCGACGGTCGCTGCCCATTCGCATCGGGCTCGCCGAACAGCAGATAGTCCGCGCCAATCTCGCCCGCATCCATCGAATGGTGCCGCGTCGTCAGCCCGCCGACGCCGGCGATGCGATCGGGCTTGAGCGACGGCATCGCCTCTTTCAGTGCGGCGATGCCCGGCAGGTGTGCGCCGTCGGCGCCGCCACGCGCGACGAGCTCAGGATGGCCGTCGACGAGCAGCGCCGCGCCCGCGTTCTGCACGATCGGCACCAAGGCCTTGATCCGCGAGATCATGGTGCGCTGGTCGGTCTCCTTCAGCCGCACCAGCACGGCTGCGACATCGACGGCTGCAAGCAGCGCCGGCAATTCGGCGATGAGCGCGGCGGGATCATCGACAACGGGCGTCGCGAGATAAAGGCGCGGCGCCGGGCGCGGCGGAGGCGATTTGTTCGACAAGATCTAGGCTGCCTTCTTTTCCAGGCTGCTTTGCCATTCGCCCTTGGAGGCGAGGCCATTCATGCGGGCGCGATGACTGAATGCGTTCTGTCCGGCCGCGACGTTCTCAGGCCTACCCGACCAGGCCTTCTGCGGCGCGGCCTGCAGCGCACGGCCGTAGGAGAAGGTCAGGCCCCACGGCAGCGGTCCGAGCTTGTGCATGGCGTTGAGATGCGCGGTCGCCTCTTCGTCTGACTGGCCGCCGGAGAGGAAGGCGATGCCGGGCACCGCCGCCGGCACGCACGCCTTCAGCAGCCGGATCGTCTTCTCGGCGACCTCCTCCACGGAGGCCTGCTTCGCGCTTTTCTTGCCTGAGATCGCCATGTTCGGCTTCAGCACCATGCCTTCGAGCACCACGCGCTGCACACGCAATTCCTGGAACGTCTTGTTGAGCACGCGGGTCGTGACCTCATAGCAGCGATCGATGTCGTGATCGCCGTCCATCAGCACCTCCGGCTCGACGATCGGCACGATTTGCGCGGCCTGGCACAGCGCGGCATAGCGCGCCAGCGCATGGGCATTGACGCTGATCGCGGTCATCGAGGGAATGCCGCTACCGATGTCGATCACCGCGCGCCATTTGGCGAAGCGCGCGCCGCGCTCGTAATACTTCTTCAGCCGCTCGGCGAGCTTGTCGAGCCCGACGGTGACAAGCTCGCCCGGGCACATCGGCAAGGCTTGCGTGCCTTCGTCGACCTTGATGCCGGGAATGGCGCCGCTACTCTCGATCAGCTTGACCAGCGGCGTGCCGTCCTTGGCGTCCTGCCAGATCGTCTCGTCATAGAGGATCACGCCCGAGATGTACTGGCTCATGGCCTCCTTCGACCGAAACAGCATCTCGCGATAGTCGCGGCGGTTGCCTTCCGTCGATTCCACGCCGATCGCGTCGAACCGCTTCTTGATGGTGCCGGAGGATTCGTCGGCGGCAAGGATGCCCTTGCCCGGCGCGACCATGGCGGTCGCAATTTTGTTGAGCTCAGTCAGATTCATCGAGAGGTCCTCCCAAAACGATTCTGCCCTTGCCTGTGAAAATAGACGGTTCTCGGGCAATTGCCGAGTTAACGTTGGTCGCAGGGTAAAGGGGGGAGGTCGTCGGGTAAATGGCTGGCCCGGCTGGGCGCCCTTTCACCTCGCCCCGCTTGCGGGGAGAGGTCGGATCGCTCCCGGCGATGCGAAGCATCGTCCGGTGCGTTCCGGGTGAGGGGTACAGGTCTGGCGATAGAGCACAACGCGCGAAGGGAGACCCTCACCCCGCCCTCTCTCCGCGAAGAGCGGGGCGAGTGAGACGATAGAGCGTACCGGCCTTACGCCACCCACGCGATCGCTTACGCGACGCGGGGGTCCAGCTCGCCCTTGGCGTAGCGCTTGGCCATGTCGGCGGGGGTCAGGATCTTCTTGAACTTGGCGGCCTGGCCGGCGGTGTTGAACTCCTGGAGCCGCTGCTTGCACAGCTTGGTCATGGCTTCCATTGCCGGCTTCAGGTACTTGCGCGGATCGAACTCTTCCGGATTGTCCTTGAGGACCTTGCGGATCTGGCCGGTCATGGCCATGCGGTTGTCGGTGTCGATGTTGATCTTGCGCACGCCGTGCTTGATGCCGCGCTGGATCTCGGCGACCGGCACGCCCCAGGTCGGCTTCATCTTGCCGCCATAGGCGTTGATGATGTCCTGCAGGTCCTGCGGCACCGAGGAGGAGCCGTGCATCACCAGATGCGTGTTGGGCAGCTTGCGGTGGATCTCCTCGATCACGTTCATGGCGAGGATGTCGCCGTCCGGCTTGCGGGTGAACTTGTACGCGCCGTGCGACGTTCCCATCGCGATCGCGAGCGCGTCGACCTTGGTCTCCTGGACGAACTTCACGGCCTCGTCGGGATTGGTCAGGAGCTGGTCGTGGCTCAGCTTGCCTTCGGCGCCGTGGCCGTCTTCCTTGTCGCCCATGCCGGTCTCGAGCGAGCCGAGCACGCCGAGCTCACCCTCGACCGAGATGCCGCCGAGATGGGCCATGTCGGTCACGGTCTTGGTGACGCCGACATTGTAGGTCCAGTCGCCGGGGGTCTTGCCGTCGGCCTTGAGCGAGCCGTCCATCATGACAGAGGTGAAGCCGGCCTGGATCGCGGTCATGCAGGTCGCGGCCTCGTTGCCGTGGTCGAGATGCACGCAGACCGGAATGTGCGGATAGATCTCGGTGACCGCGTCCATCATGTGCTTGAGCATGACGTCGTTGGCGTAGGAGCGCGCACCGCGCGAGGCCTGGATGATGACGGGCGCGTCGACCTGGTTGGCCGCGTCCATGATCGCCAGCGCCTGCTCCATGTTGTTGATGTTGAAGGCCGGGACGCCGTAATCGTTCTCCGCAGCATGGTCGAGCAATTGACGCAACGTGATCCGAGCCATCTGTCTTTTTCTCCGTTCGGGCCTCAGGGCCGCTTGTTTCTTGCCGTCTGATTACTTGATGCGCAGAACTTCGACGCCGGGCAGGGGCTTGCCCTCCATCCATTCAAGAAATGCGCCACCGGCGGTCGAGACATAGGTGAACTGACCGGCCACTTGGGCCTGGTTGAGGGCCGCAACGGTGTCGCCGCCGCCTGCGATCGAGATCAGCTTTTTCGCCTTGGTACGCTCGGCGGCGTGCTTGGCGGCCGCGACCGTGCCGCGGTCGAACGGCTGCATCTCGAAGGCGCCGAGCGGCCCGTTCCAGACCAGCGTGGCGGCGTCGTCGATGGCGGCGTGGATGCGCGCGATCGACTGCGGGCCGACATCGAGGATCATGCCGTCGGCCGGGATCGCATCGAGCCCGTAGGCGTGCGACGGCGCGTTGGCGGCGAAGTGATACGCGACGGTGGCGTCCACCGGCAAAATGATGGCGCAGTTGGCGGCTTCCGCCTTCTCCATGATGCGCAGCGCAGTGGGCGCGAGATCCTTCTCGGCCAGCGACTTGCCGACGCCGACGCCCTGGGCGTGCAGGAAGGTGTTGGCCATGCCGCCACCGATCACGAGCGCGTCAACCTTGTTGACGAGGTTTTCGAGCAGGTCGATCTTGGTCGAGACTTTTGCGCCGCCGATGATCGCGATGACCGGCTTGGTCGGCGAGCCCAGCGCCTTTTCCAGTGCGTCGAGCTCGGCCTGCATGGTGCGGCCGGCATAGGCCGGCAGCTTGTGGCCGAGACCTTCGGTCGAGGCGTGGGCGCGGTGCGCCGCGGAGAACGCATCGCTGACCCAGATGTCGCCGAGCTTCGCCAGTTCCGCGACGAAGGCGGGATCGTTCTTCTCTTCCTCTTTGTGGAAACGGGTGTTTTCCAGACAGAGGATGTCGCCGTCCTTCATTGCCGCCACGGCGCTGGCCGCGGGCTCGCCGATGCAATCGTCGGCAAACGCGACGGGCTTCTTCACGACCTTCGAGAGCGCTTCCGCCACGGGCTTGAGCGATTCCTTGGGATCGCGGCCCTTCGGCCGGCCGAAATGCGCGAGCAGGATGACCTTGCCGCCCTTGTCCGCAATTTCATTGATGGTCGGCGCGACGCGCTCGAGCCGGGTCGCGTCGCTGACGCGGCCATTGTCCATGGGCACATTGAGATCGACGCGCAGCAGCACGCGCTTGCCCTTCACGTCGACGTCGTCGAGGGTGCGGAATTTGGCCATGTCCTGATTACTCGTTAGCTGGCGACGCTACTAACCATCGCGCTCGGGTGGATTGCCTTCCTGCCTGGTCGTTACCTTGTCTCCTTGGCGCATGCCATACGCGATCAATGCGAACAGCAGGATGACGCCAGGAATTCCGATCCAGGCAGGAAGCATAACGCTCCCCTTAGATCACCTTCGCGAATGCAACGGCGGTGTCCGCCATGCGGTTCGAGAAACCCCACTCGTTGTCGTACCAGGACATCACGCGCACCAGCGTGCCGTTCTGCACCTTGGTCTGGTCCTCGTGGAAGGTCGAGGAGTGCGGGTCGTGGTTGAAGTCGATCGAGACGTTCGGCTGATTGGTGTAGCCGAGAATGCCCTTGAGCTGCTGCTCCGAGGCGCGCTTCATCGCCGCGTTGATTTCCTTGGCGTCGGTGGCGCGCTTGGCGACGATCTTGAGATCGATGACCGAGACGTTCGGCGACGGCACGCGGATCGAGACGCCGTCGAGCTTGCCCTTCAGCTCGGGCAGCACGAGGCCGATCGCCTTGGCGGCGCCGGTCGAGGTCGGGATCATCGACATCGCAGCCGCGCGGCCGCGATAGAGATCCTTGTGCAGCGTGTCCAGCGTCGGCTGGTCGCCGGTGTAGGCGTGGATCGTGGTCATGAAGCCGGTCTCGATGCCGACGAGGTCGTTCAGCACCTTGGCGACCGGCGCCAGGCAGTTGGTGGTGCAGGAGCCGTTGGAGACCACCATGTGGTCCTTGGTCAGCGTGTCGTGGTTGACGCCGTAGACGATGGTGGCATCGGCGCCGTCGGCCGGAGCCGAGACCAGCACACGCTTGGCGCCGGCGGCGAGATGCGCGGAGGCCTTGTCCTTCGCGGTGAAGATGCCGGTGCATTCCATCGCGATGTCGACGCCGAGATCCTTCCAGGGCAGTTTTGAGGGATCGCGCTCGGCGGTCACCTTGATCTTGCCGCTGCCGAGATTGATGGAGTCGCCATCGACCGTCACGGTGCCGGGGAAGCGGCCATGGACGCTGTCGAAGCGGAGGAGATGGGCGTTGGTCTCGACCGGACCGAGGTCGTTGATGCCGACGACCTCGATGTCCTTGCGGCCGGACTCGGCGATAGCCCGCAGGATGTTGCGGCCGATGCGGCCAAAACCGTTAATTCCGACGCGGACTGCCATGTTTCATCTCCTTATGACCGTTCAATGACGGGCTCGATAACGCCTAGTCTTCCCGCACAACGCGCGAGTTACGCGCCTGCGAGGGTTTTTTAGGGGCGGACGCCCGGTTCGGCCGGGCGGTGCTTGATCATATGAGAGATTACGTAGTCCTTTTTTTTGGCAAGCTCAACTCTCAGCTAACGCGCTTCAGCACAGCGTTAACCGCGGCCTCGGCGGTAATGCCGAAATGCCTGTAAAGGTCCTTCGCCGGCGCGCTCGCGCCGAACGAATGCATGCCGATAAATTCGCCATCCTGGCCGATCACGGCATCCCAGCCCCAGCGCACCGCGGCCTCGATCGCGACCTTCACCGGCGCATTGCCGATGATGGCGGCACGCTTGGCCTCTGGTTGCGCTAACAACAGCTCGAGCGAGGGCACCGAGACCACCCGCGACGGGATGCCGCGTTCGGCGAGCTGCTTCTGGGCGGCCACCGCGATCTCGACCTCGGAGCCGGAGGCGAACAGCGTCGCCTTGGCTTCGCCCTCGGCGGCGACCAGCTCGTAGGCGCCGGCCGCGCAAGGGTTGTCGTTCGGTGCATTGGTGCGGAGCTGCGGCAGGTTCTGCCGCGTCAGCGCCAGCACGGTCGGGCCGTCGATGCGATTGAGCGCGAGCTCCCAGCACTCGGCGACCTCGATGGAATCGGCGGGGCGGAACACGCGCATGTTCGGAATGGCGCGAAGCGCTGCGAGATGCTCGACCGGCTGATGGGTCGGGCCGTCTTCGCCGAGGCCGATGGAGTCATGCGTCATCACGTAGACGACGCCGGTGCCCATCAGCGCGGCGAGGCGCATCGCGGGCCGCGCGTAGTCGGTGAACACCAGGAAGGTCGCGCCGTTCGGCGCAAAGCCGCCGTGCAGGAAGATGCCGTTCATCGCGGCGCACATGCCGTGCTCGCGGATGCCGTAATGGATGAAGCGGCCCTTCGGCGTCTTGGCGGAGAAGGCGGTCGCCGACTTCGCCTTGTTGTTGTTGGAGCCGGTGAGGTCGGCGGAGCCGGCGAGGAATTCCATCGGCATCGCGCCGGCGATCACCTCGATCACGGCTTCCGACGACTTGCGGGTCGCCGCGACAAGCGGCTTTTCCAAGAGCTCCTTCTTGTAGGCGCGCACGGCCTTGGCGAGCGAGGCCGGACGCTCATGGCGCAGGCGGCGCTCGAACTCGGCGCGCTTGCGGCTGCCGAGCTCACCGAGCCGGCCTTCCCATTCCTGTCGTGCCACGGCGCCGCGGCTGCCGGCTGCGCGCCAGGCCTTCAGCACGTCATCTGGCACCGAGAACGGCTCGAGCGAGATGCCGAGATTTTCCTTGGCGGCCTTGAGCTCGTCGGCGCCGAGCGCTTCGCCATGCGCCTTCGCGGTGCCGGCCTTGTGCGGCGCGCCGAAGCCGATGGTGGTGCGGCAGGCGATCAGCGTCGGCTTGTTGGACTTTTGCGCGCGGGTGATCGCAGCCGCGATCGCGACCTGGTCATGACCGTCGATCTTCTCGGCGGCCCACCCCGCAGACTTGAAGCGCTTCACCTGGTCGACGGAATCGGCGATCGAGGTCGGGCCGTCGATCGAGATGCCGTTGTCGTCGTAGAGCACGATCAGCTTGCCGAGCTTCCAGTGGCCGGCCATCGCGATCGCTTCCTGCGACACGCCTTCCATCAGGTCGCCGTCGGAAGCGAGCACGTAGGTGTGGTGGTCGACGATCTTCTTGCCGAACTCGGCGGCGAGCATCTTCTCGGCGAGCGCCATGCCGACCGCGGTCGAGATGCCCTGGCCGAGCGGGCCGGTGGTGGTCTCGATGCCCTTGGTGTGGAAGTTCTCGGGGTGACCCGGCGTCAATCCGCCGAGCTGGCGGAATTGCTTGAGCTGGTCCAGCGTCATCGCGGTGTTGCCGGTCAAGTACAGCAGCGAATAGAGCAGCATCGAGCCATGGCCGGCCGAGAGCACGAAGCGGTCGCGGTCGGGCCAGTCGGTGACGGCGGCGTCGAATTTCAGGAACTGCGTGAACAGCACCGTGGCGATGTCGGCGGCGCCCATCGGCAGGCCGGGATGGCCCGACTTCGCCTTCTCGACAGCGTCCATCGAGAGGCCGCGGATCGCATTGGCCATACGGTTGGGGTCGACCTGCGTCATGTCTGAAATCCGTCTGAAATGAGGCGCTTGTGGCTGTCTTCGCCGCGCTGGAAGGAGCCTTTCGGCCGCTGGGGTCGCGGGTGGGATAGCATCTCGGTTCCGGCAGGCCAAGGCAATCAAACGCCGGTTTGGCCGTAAAAGTTGCTTAGCAGTGCATAGTTTCGCGGCGACGTTGCGCTCGGCTAGCTTGCCACGTAAATTTCTGCTTCTAACCGCTTGCCGAACCGAGTCTTTTGCCGGGCGGCAAGCTCCGAGGTAAAGGCCACGGGTCAGGCCCACAGGTTCCGCCGCTGACTGCATGAACGATCGCGTATCCAATAGCGCTGCCATGACGGAGTCCTCCGCCGTCGAGATCGAGATCGCGACCCGCAGGCTCACGGCGGCTCTCGACGCGCTCGAAAGCGCGGTCGAGCGACGGCGCGATGCCGATCGCGACGAGAATGAGCTCGCGACGCGAATCCAGGCGCTGGGCGCGGACCGCTCGCGGCTTGCCGACGAGCTCGACGGTGCGCTGGTGAAGGCGCGCAAGCTCGAGCGCACCAACCGCGAGATCTCCGATCGGCTGGATTCCGCGATCGTCACGATACGTTCGGTGCTCGATACCGGAGAGGACGGATGAGCCACATCAACGTCACCATCAACGCCCGGCAATACCGCATGGCCTGCGAGGAGGGCCAGGAGGTGCGGCTGTTGAAGCTCGCCGAAGGCCTGGAGACGCGGATTCAGTCGCTGCGCGGAAAATTCGGCGAGATCGGCGATGCGCGCCTCACCGTGATGGCGGCGCTGACCGTCTGCGACGAGCTGGTCGACGCCGGCAACCGTATCCGCACCATGGAGCAGGAGCTGGTCGAGCTTAGGGATTTCCGCAACGCCGCCGTCGAGCGCGCCCGGATGACCCAGACCGCCGTGGTCAACGCCCTCAACGCCGCCGCCGAGCGCATCGAGAAGTCGACCCAGGTCCTGAATCGGACCGTCGGGAATGGAATCGCGATCGGCTGAGGTCCACCTCCCCCTCCAGGGGAGGGTGAGACTGTGAACGCCGCGCCAGTGCGACAGTTACCGGGCTGGCGATTCGTCAGTATCGTTGTTACATTGCGACGGCGAGGCTGCGACGCGCGTCCGGAGCCATATATCCCCGGGGCCTTATCGATCCTTTAGGGAACTGTCCCTGGCCGGGCCCGTGGGCTCGGACATATGGTGCCCACCTACTTTCGTAGGGAACTCCGGGATCGAGTGCTTCAACGGCGTCCGCGGCTTCGCACTTTTGTTTGCTGGCAATGCGTTCTTGTCGAATGGCCGTCCACGACAAACCGGCAGTGTCATGCCCCGGCCTAGTGCGCAATTGCGCACGGGGGACCGGGGCATCCAGTACGCCGCGGCGTCGATGTTTGATCACTGGCGTCTCTGGAATACTGGATCGCCCGCTTCCGCGGGCGATGACGGCGGAGCAAGGCTCCGCCTTCGGAGCAAGCGCACATGACCAACACCAAATCCGAACTCCGTGCCAAGGCCCTCGCGGCACGTGATGCGCTGAGCGAGAAGAAGCGCACCGCCGCCGCTGCAAAACTCGCCAAGCGCGGGCTGCCGTTCGAGCTCGTTCCCGGCACCATCGTCTCCGGCTACTCGCCGATCCGCAGCGAGATCGATCCGATGCCGCTGCTGAAGAAGCTCGCCGAGGATGGCGCGAAGCTCGCGTTGCCCTGCGTCACCGCGCGCGGCCAGTCACTGGTCTTCCGCATCTTCCATCCGAACGACCGCCTGATGCTCGGCCCGCTCGGCATTCCCGAGCCGTCGCCGGCCGCCGCCGAGGTCATCCCCGACATCATGCTGACGCCGCTCGCGGCGTTCGACCGTCTCGGCCACCGCATCGGCTATGGTGCGGGGCATTACGACTTCACCTTCGCGCATCTGCGCAAGGCCAAGAACATCCTCGGCATCGGGCTCGCTTTTGCAGCGCAGGAGATCAAGGCGGTCCCTGCACTATCGCACGACGTGGCGCTGGATTATGTGCTAACGGAATCGGACGTGTTTGATTTCCGGAGTTCTGAAGTTGCGCATTCTCTTCGTGGGTGACGTCGTCGGCCGCAGCGGCCGCGATGCAATCGCCGAATATCTTCCCGGCATGGTCAAGGACTGGTCGCTCGATTTCGTCGTCGTCAACGGCGAGAATTCGGCTGGCGGCTTCGGTATCACCGAGACGATCTATCAGGAGTTCATCGAGGCCGGCGCCGACGCGGTGACGCTCGGCAATCATTCCTGGGACCAGCGCGAAGCCCTCGTGTTCATCGAACGCGCCGAACGCCTGGTGCGGCCGGCGAACTATCCGCGCGGCACGCCCGGCCGTGGCGCCGCCCTGGTCGAGACCAAGAACGGCAAGCATGCGCTCGTCGTCAACGCGCTGGGGCGCGTGTTCATGACCCCGTTCGACGATCCCTTTGCAGCGCTCGAGCGCGAGCTCGGCGCCTGCCCGCTCGGCGTCGCGGCCGACGCCATCGTGGTCGACTTCCATTGCGAGGCGAGCAGCGAGAAGCAGGGCGTCGGCTTCTTCTGCGACGGCCGCGCCAGCCTCGTCGTCGGCACGCACACGCATGTGCCGACCGCCGACCACCAGATCCTCACCGGCGGCACCGCCTACATGACCGACGCCGGCATGACCGGCGACTACGACTCCATCATCGGCATGCAGAAGGAAGAGCCGCTGCGCCGCTTCACCTCGGGGATTCCGTCGGGCCGCTTCGAGCCGGCCGCGGGCGCGGCGACGCTGAGCGGCGTCGCGGTCGAGACGGATGACGCGACGGGCCTCGCGCTGAAGATCGCGCCGGTGCGCGTTGGGGGAAGGCTGGAGCCGGCGACGCCGAAATTCTGGTTGAGCTGAGCGGCCGCGCCACACACTCGCTGTCGTCCCCGCGAAGAAATCGTAGGGTGGGCAAAGGCGCACTTGCGCCGTGCCCACGATCTTTCTCGATCGCTAAAGGTGGTGGGCTGCCACCCTCCCCTGGAGGGGGAGGGTCGATCGCGCGCAGCGCGAGCGGGGTGGGGTGATCTCTCCCCACGGGCACTGTTGGATGTGGAGAGACCGTCACCCCACCCCGGCTCATGTCTCGCTTCGCTCAACATGAGCCGACCCTCCCCCTCCAGGGGAGGGTTAGGCAGCGTCCCGCATTTCGACGATGTCACGCCGCCGCGCGAACCGCCTGCCAGAGGTCCAGCACGTCGGAACGCGAAATCCCGCGTGTGATGAAGACGATGCGCGAGCGGCGATCGCCGTCGGGCCAGGCAGCCAGCGCCACCGGCGGATGAAACACATGGTGCACGCCATGGATCACGATCGGCGTCGGCTCGTCCTGAAGATTGAGAATCCCTTTCACCCGCAAGAGGTCCGCGCCGCGCGCGTTGCGCAAATGCGCGAGCCAGTGCGTCACGGCCATCCAGTCGAGCGGTTCGTCGAACGCGAGCATGAAGCTGGTGATGGACGCGTCGTGATCATGATGATCATGGTCATGCTGCGCGTGCTCATGGTGCGAATGACCGGCATGCGCGTGCGGCCCGGTAAAGGCGTGCTCATTGAGCCAGCGCGCGACGTCGATCTTTTTTTTCTCGGGATCGATCAGGCCGGCGCCGAACAGGTTGGCCGGATCGATCTCGCCGTGATCGACGGTTTCGATTCCAGCGGCGGGATTGAGCTGGCGTAGACGCAACTGCAGCGCGCCGATATCTTCGACAAGATCGCGCTTGGTGATCAGCAGCCGGTCCGCCAGCGCGACCTGCTTCACCGCCTCGAATTGACGGTCGAGCTGATGCGATGCGTTGACGGCGTCGATCGTGGTCACGATCGCGTCGAGCCGCAGGAAGTGCGAGACGAGCGGATTGTTGAGCAGAAGCTGGACGATCGGCGCGGGATCGGCGAGCCCGGTGGTCTCGATCAGGATGCGGCGGAATGGCGGGATCTCGCCGCGGTCGCGCTTCACCAGAAGGTCTCGCAGCGTCTGCTCGAGGTCGCTGCGGATGGTGCAGCAGATGCAGCCGCTCGCAAGCACGGCGACTTCGCCGTCGACGCGCTCGACCAGCAGATGATCGAGGCTGATCTCGCCGTACTCGTTGATGATGACGGCGCTGTCCTTCATGTCGTCGTGGCGCAGCAGGCGATTGAGCAGCGTGGTCTTGCCGCTGCCGAGAAAGCCGGTGATCAGCGATACCGGTAGCCGCTGCGCCGATTTGTCGCTTTCGAACAGGCTCATGGGAAGCTCGCGCGCCGACCGTCATATTTTTGCCGCTGGACAACAGCGTAGCGGAGGAGGAGGCTGGCGGAAACAATTTTAGAGTCAGAGCTTATTCTGACCACAACCTGGGAGGGTGCAATGTCTAATGAGATCAATAACGTAGATCAAGACGACAGCGGCTCCACGACAGATCGCCGGACCCTGCTCCGCACCGCGGGCATCGCCGGCGTTGCCGGAGCCGCACTCGCCGGCTCGATGCACGGCAAGTTCTCGCTCGCCCCGATCAGCGAAGCCCAGGCGCAGACCGCAACCTCCATGCCCAAGGGCACCGACAAGCCGTGGTGGCCGTCGAAATGGGGCAAGGACGATGAGTGCGGCGCATCCAATCACATCACGCCCGAGAAAGTCCTCGACACCGCAAAATGGATCAAGGACGGCAAGATCTACAAGATCGGCCGTGTCTACGAAGGTGGCATGCCGCTGTTCGGTCCGCGCGCGTTCACGCTGCGCATTCCCGGCAGCCCGACCGGCGGCCCGTTCGGCGACAACAAGATGGTCTATCACGACGAATTCCTGACCACCGAGATCGGCCAGACCGGCACGCAGTTCGACGGTCTCGGCCATATCGGCATCCAGCTGGGCAAGGACGGCGACAAGAGCGAGATGAAATTCTACAACGGCTTCACTGCCCAGGAGATCAGCGACGCCTACGGCCTGAAGAAGCTCGGCGTCGAGAAGCTCAAGCCGCTGTTCACCCGAGGCCATCTCGTCGACATGGTCGCGCTCAAGGGCGGCATGATGGACGCCGGGCAGGAGATATCAGCGGCCGACATCAAGGCGGCCTTGGCCAAGCAGAACATGAATGAAGCCGACATCAAGCCAGGCGACGCGATCTTCTTCCACACCGGCTGGGGCTCGCTGTGGATGAAGAACAACGATCGCTTCAACAGCGGCGAGCCCGGCATCGGCCTCGATGCCGCAAAATGGGTGGTCGAGAAGGATCTCTCGCTGACCGGCGCCGACACCTGGGCGGTCGAGGTGGTGCCCAATCCCGACAAGTCGCTCGCCTTCGTGGTCCACGCCGAGCTCCAGACCAAGCACGGCATCCACAACCACGAGAACCTCTTCTTCGACGATCTGATCGCCGACAAGAAGTACCAGTTCGTCTACTGCTTCGCGCCCGCCCCGATCAAGGGCGCCACCGGCAGCAACGGCTGCCCGATTGCGATTACGTGAGGACAAAGATCGGCGCGGGCGTGTGAAGCGTCCGCGCCGATGCTGTGGTTTAGCCAACGCCATACAATCGGTGTCGTCCCGGCGAAGGCCGGGACCCATAACCCCAGGGAGAAGTTGTGGCGCGAAGCTGGTCACTCCGGGTCTTCGCAAAACTCTTGCTGCGGCGTATGGGTCCCGGATCTGCGCTTCGCTTGTCCGGGACGACAGATTGAGGTGCACGCTCTCGCATCAATCTCGCCGCACACAATTCCGCTGCCGAATGGTGAGTTGACGAGCGCGGCCACACCCTCAGTGTCGTCCCGGCGAAAGCCGGGACCCATACGCCGCAGCAGCAGTCGTTACGCGCGATGGTCATTACTCATCTTCGCCAAACGCTTGCTGCGGTGTATGGGTCCCGGATCTGCGCTGCGCTTGTCCGGGACGACAGGGGAGATTGACGCGCGATCGCGCGTCAATCTTGCTATCCGCTACTCCGCCGTTTGCTCCCGCAGCTCCGCCACGTCCTTCGCCGTCAGCTTCGAGCCCTTGGTGCCGAACCGCGCCGTGACGTAGTTCGCCACCGCCGCGATCTCGTCGTCGGTGTAGGCATTGCCGAACGCCGGCATCGACAGCGCGCCGTCGGGCGTGTGCCGCTTGGTGCCCGAGATCACGATCTGCGCGACGTTGGTGGCGGCGGGGTCATTGACGGCCCAGGTGCCGGTGAGCGTCGCCATCGGCGACACCGGGCTCTCGCCGCTCCAGCCATGGCAGCTGGCGCAGGCGCTGGCGAACACCTTCTTGCCGCGTGCGTCGGCCGTCACGCCGTCCTTGTGCGAGGCGGGCGCGACCGGCGCCGTGGTGGCCGGAAGATCGGGCGAGGGCACCGGCGGCACGCTGCGCAAATACGCAACGATGGAGCGGATGTCCTCCGGCGCGAACTGGCTAAAGCTGTGGTCGACAGCTTCGCCCATCGGACCCGAGGCCGAGCCGTGGCCCGGCGCATGGCCGAGCGACAGATAGGCGATCAGATCCGCGTCGCTCCAGTTGCCGAGGCCGGTGGCCTTGTCGGAGGAGATGTTGAAGGCGTGCCAGCCGGCGGTGATGGCGCCGGCGAACTTCTTGCGGTTGTCGAGCGCAAAGCCGAGATTGCGCGGCGTATGGCACTCGCCGCAATGGGCGAGCGCTTCCGCGAGATACGCACCTCTGTTCCACTCCGGGCTCTTCGACGTGTCGGGCGCAAAGCGCGTGTCCGGATTGAACACGGCCGACCAGAACAACATCGCCCAGCGCTGGTTGAACGGGAACGACAGTGTGTTCTCCGGCGCCTTGGCGCGCACGGCCGGCAGACTGAACAGATACGCCTTTACCGCCAGCACGTCGTCATCGCTCATATAGGTGTAGGACGTGTACGGCATGGCCGGATAGAGCCGGGCGCCGTCATGCCGCTTGCCGCGCTGGACCGCGTTGAGAAAATCCTGGTCGCTGTAATTGCCGATGCCGGTGTCCTTGTCGGGCGTGATGTTGGTCGAATAGAGCGTGCCGAACGGCAGCTTGAAAGCGAGCCCGCCGGAGTAATCCTTCTCGCCGGGCTTGGTGTGGCAGACCATGCAGTCGGCCGCCTTCGCCAGATATTCGCCGCGCTCGACCAGGCTTGCTTTCTCCAGCTTGGCCGGCACGCCCGTGGGCTTGCCGGCGCGGTAGTCGGCCAGCGCAACCCTGGTGCCGCCGGCGAAATCGAGCGGACCGGGTCCGCGGATGATGAAGACGCCTGATACCACCGCGACGATGGCGATCACGACGAGGCTTGCAAGGATACGCATTGTCCGGCTCATGCCTTCCTCCCGGCAGCCAGGAGTTTACGGTCGATCGGCAGGCGCCGCAGCGCCACGCCGGTTGCGGCGTAAATCGCGTTGCGTAACGCCGGCGGTCCGGCATTGACGCCGGCCTCGCCGATGCCGCCGGGCGCCTCGCCGCTCTTGACGACGATGACCTCGATCTTCGGCGTCTCGTTGATGCGCATCATGCGGTAGTCGTGGAAGTTCGACTGCTGCACGCGGCCCTTCTCGATGGTGATCTCGCCATAGAGCGCGGCGGTGAGGCCGAAGATCAGTCCGCCCTCGATCTGCGCCTTCACCGTATCGGGATTCACAGCGATGCCGGTGTCGACCACCGAGGTGACGCGGCGAAGCACGATCTCGCCGATGTCGTCGATCTCCGCTTCCACCACGGTCGCGATGAAGCTCGCGAAGGACGGCTGCACGCAGACGCCGCGGCCGACGCGCGCCGGCAGCGGCTGGCCCCAGCCGGACTTTTCAGCGACCTGGTTGAGCACCGCGAGCATGCGCGGGTTCTTGGTCAGCATCGACTTCCGGAATTCGATCGGATCCTTGCCGGCCTTGCGGGCGAGCTCGTCCATGGCGCATTCGACCGCGAACACGTTGTTGTTCGGGCCGACGCCGCGCCAGAAGCCGGTCGGCACCGCCGGCGGCTCGGCATGGACATATTCGACGTGGAAGTTGGCGAAATCATAGGGTGCGTCGACCGCGGCGTCGATCGCGTCGATGTCGATACCCTTCTGGAACGCCGGCGGCAGCCAGCGCGCCAACACGGCCGAGCCGGCGACCTTGTACTTCCAGCCTGCCACCTTGCCGTCGACCAGCGACGCCGTGACCTGGTCGCGATAAACGGGACGGTAGACGTCGTGCTGGATGTCCTCCTCGCGGGTCCAGATCACCTTGACGGGATAGTCGACCTGCTTTGCGATCTTCACCGCGGCAATGACCATGTCCGGCTCGAGCTTGCGGCCAAAACCGCCGCCGAGCAGGTGCTGATTGACGATCACCTTGTCGACCGGAAGCCCTGCGGCCTTTGCCGCCTCCGACTGCACGCGCGTCATGATCTGCGTGCCGGTCCAGATCTCGCAGGAGTCTTTCGTGACCCGTACGGTGGCGTTGATCGGCTCCATCGAGGCATGCGCGAGGAACGGCAATTCGAAGGTCGCCTCGAACTTGTCGCCGGTCGCGAGCGCCTTGGCGATATCGCCGGTGGATTTCGCGATCGCACCGTCCTTCTCGCTGGCCTTGCGCAAATCGTCCCAGACGTCCTTGGTGGAAATCTCAGCGTTCGCTCCCTCGTTCCACTCGATCTTGAGCGCCGCGAGGCCTTGTTTCGCCGCCCACATGTGATCACCGATCACGGCGACGGCGTCGTCGAGCACGACGACCTTGCGCACGCCGGCGATCTTCGTCGCCGCGCTGTCGTCGACCTTGCCGACCTTGCCGCCGAACACCGGGCAATTGGCGATCGCGGCGATCTTCATGTCAGGCAGGATCGCATCGATCCCGTAGAGCGCCTTGCCGTTGACCTTGTCGGGCGTGTCGAGCCGCTTCAGCGGCTGGCCGATCAGGACGAAATCCTTGGGGTCCTTGACCGCGACGTCTTTCGGCGGCGTCTGGCCCTGCGCGGCAAGCGCCAGCTCGCCATAGCCGAGCTTGCGGCCGCTCGCGGCATGCGCGACCTCGCCTTTCGATGCCGTGCAGCTTGCGGGCTCGACGCCCCACTGGGCGGCCGCTGCCTGCACCAGCATCGCGCGCGCGGTGGCGCCGGCCTTGCGCAGCGGCATCCACCAGGCGCGGATCGAGTTGGAGTTGCCGGTGACCTGGAGGCCGAAGGTCGGGTTGGCGTAGAGCTTGTCGTTGGGCGGCGCGTGCTGCACCTCGACCTTGCTCCAGTCGGCATCCAGCTCCTCGGCGAGCACGGCGGAGATCGAGGTGTAGGTGCCCTGGCCCATCTCGACCTGCGGCATCATCAGCACGGTGCGGCCGGTCTCGTCGATCCGGATGAAAGCGTTGGGCGCAAACTTGTCCTCGGTCGCATCCTTCTGCACCGGCTCGTTCGCGGCGCGCAGCGGCACATGGAAGGCGAGCACGAAGCCGGTGGCGAGGCCGCCGGTCAGAAGCGCGCGGCGGGAGACGTTGTGATGTGCATTCATGGCGGACCTCACGATTGACGGCCGGAGGCGGCGAGCTTGATGGCCTCGCGGATGCGCACATAGGTGCCGCAGCGGCAGATGTTGCCGGCCATCGCCGCGTCGATGTCGGCATCGTCAGGGTTGGGCGTTGCCGCCAGCAGCGCCGCGGCCGACATGATCTGGCCGGACTGGCAGTAGCCGCACTGGATCACTTCGGCCTCTAACCAGGCTTTCTGCACCTTCGCGCCTGACGGCGTGCTGCCGACGTGCTCGATGGTGGTGATGGCGCGGTTTGCGACCGCGCTGATCGGCAGCACGCAGGAGCGCACCGCCTTGCCGTCGACATGCACCGTGCAGGCGCCGCATTGCGCGATGCCGCAGCCGAACTTGGTGCCGGTCATGCCGAGGATGTCGCGCAGCACCCACAGCAGCGGCATTTCGGGCGGCGCGTCGAAGGATTTCGTTTCGCCATTGATGGTGAGTGTCGTTGCCATATGCATCCCCTTCTTCGCCGGATCGCTTACGGCGATCTAGTTGGCGAGCTCGCGCGCGACAATAATCATACCGATGTGAAACGATGAAGCGTCGAAATTTCCGGCAATGCATATTTGCTTTGCCGGAGCATCAGGCCATGACGTTCACGAATTTGTGCAGGAATAGCTGCAACGGTTTTGGGCTAATTGATATGATACGCGTCATTTTCTGACGCTTTTGCATCATCGGCGTCTATGGCCGTCGCACATCACCGTGCGAATTCGCAAAACGGTGCGAAGGCGAAACTCGTGCGATTGCGAAAGGCGGGTGATGATCGGCTTCGACGAGATCAGTTAGCTCGCCCGCAGCCATCCTTCGAGACGCCCGCCTGCGGCGGGCCCTCAGGATGAGGGCGGCGTGCGCGGCAGCAATTTCAAACGACGCCGACGCTGCTCAGCCTTATCCTGAGGAGACCGCGAAGCGGTCGTCTCGAAGGACGAGGCGCTTGCTCGGGCGGTCGCCAAGACGTCGGCTGCGACTGCTCCCTCCTGCTGGAGACAGCGGCGACGAGATTGCGTGATTTCGGAATAATAGCATTATGCCGGTGTTTTGCCCGACGAGTCAAGCTACGTCGTGGCCTGCCGGCGCCAGTCGTTGACGACTGGCACCCCGGCTACTGTGCATGGGGTTGTTTTCGAGGCTTTTGATTCAGCCCTGCCGGAAACCCATCCGGAATGCGCCCCAGTGCTTGCCGCGGACCGTAATCGGCGACGACAAATCCTTCATCAGCACGAATTGCCCGCCACCCATGTCGCGGCGATACGTCTGCAGCAGGAAGGGCTTTGTGTTGGCCGCGACCTTCTTCACCGCGCGGTCGGTGAACAGGCGGCGGTTGCGGCAATTGGCGTTGTTCCAGACCGGGTCCTTGCCTTGCGGCAGCCGGTAGTTGGGATTGTGCGTCGGCAAATAGCCGCCCTTGGCCCAGGCGACGCAGAACACGATGCGGGGGTCGGACTTCTGGATCGGGTCCTGGATCGCAGGCAGCACCCGGTCGGTGAAGTCGACATAGGCGGTGTTGTACTGCTTGGGATCGGTGCCGGCGATTTCCCGGTATTTCTCATCCATGAGCTGGTCGAGCGTGATCTCGCCGCGATCGACCGCGGCCTCGAACTCGGCCGAGATCCGCTTGGCGGTGTCGACGACGATTCGGATTAGCGGCGCATCCGATGTCTCCACGCCGCTGTCGGCAATCAGCGCGATCAGCCCCTCGGAGGTATCGAGCAGTTTCGTGACACGCTGGTCGGCGCTCCGGAGATCGCGCGAGGAAAGGTCGACGCCCTTGGCGAGCTCGTTGAGCTCGTTGATGACGGTGTCGCAATGACCGAGATTGGAGGTCGCCGCACGCGTGACGCTGTCGATCTCGGCTTCCACCGAGGCAAAGCCCTGCTGGACGCGCGAGATGATGCCGGAAATCTGCTGGGCACCTTCGCCGGCTGTCTTCGCGCGCTGGGACGCGTCGCTGCTCTCGCCGATCAGGCCTTCGATCTGGCCGTCGAGATCGCGCACGGTGTCGGAGATCTGGTGGGTGGCCTGCCGGGTTGCCTCGGCGAGGTTCTTGACCTCGCTTGCGACCACGGCAAAGCCGCGTCCGGCAGTGCCGGCCCGCGCGGCCTCGATCGTTGCGTTCAGCGCCAGCAGATTGGTCTGCTTGGCGATCGCCTCGATCGAGCCGGAGACTTTTGCGACCTGCGCCAGCGCCGAGCCGACGGCGGAGAGGCGCACCTCGATCCGTTCCACGGCCGCGACGAGCTCGGAGATATGGCTGACCGCGGTGTCGACCGCGCCGCGCGATTGCGCGATCTCGCCGACCGCCGCCGATGTGGTCGACTGCACCGCCTGCGAGGCGTTGGCGATATCGTGGTTGGCCGAGACCATGGTCTCCGCCGTCTTCTGCAGGTGATGGAACCGCTCCGACTGGTTGGCGACGCGGTTGGCGACCTCCTGCACATTGCCGGCGATGTCGGCGAGCTCGACGCCGAGGCCGCCGATGCGGTCGGCGAGCTGGTCGATCAGCCGCTCGGCGAGCGTCCGGTTGGATCCGGTGTCCATGACTGCAAGCTGGGCGAGGGACATTTACGGCCTTCCTCAAGTCAGAGCCGTTCGCCGGCCCTCCGCGGCATTCCCATTCCAACTTCACTTAAAGACGTGATTCGCGGGCCGCGTCTTGCCCGAGAGCGCACTAAGGCACAATTCGCGCCTTAGTTTTTGAGTTTGGGCATGGTCTTGTCGAAAAACCGCTGCACACTTTTTCGGACCATGCCCTACAGCTTGTAAGCCGTGCGAAATCCGCCCCAGTGCCGGCCCTGCACGCGGATCGGGACGTCGATCTCGCGCATCATCACGGTGTTGCCGTTGCCCATGTCGCGCGCATAGCTCTGGATCAGGTACGACCGCAAATTGTGCGCCGCGGCCAGCCCCGCCGGATCGTTGAAGATGCGGCGGTTGCGGCTGTTGGCCATGTTCCAGGCGGCGTCGCCCGGCCGCTGCGGATGCGAGTAGATCTTGTTGTGCACCGGCAGGAAGCCGTTGCGGTCGACCATGGCGCAGAACGCCATGCGCGGTTCCTTGGCGAGAAAGGCTTCCTGGAACGGCGGCAGCGCGCGGTCGGCCCAGTCCAGATATTTTGTGCGGTATTGCTGCGGATTGGTGCCTGATATCTCGGCGTAGTCGGTGTCGAAGAGGTCATCCATCCTGACCTCGCCGCGCGCGACGGCCTGCTCGAAAATCCGGGTCAGCGCGGTGCCGGCCTCCATCGCGCGGGTGACGAACTCGGTATTCTCCTCGTGGATCGACCAGAGCTTGTCTTCGATCTTCTCGCGCTGCGCGGCGTTCGGGCTGACGAATTGCGTGCGGGCGCCGGCCTTGGACTGCTCGATCACGCGCAGGCGGCAGGCGCCGACGTCTTCGAGGCTGCCGTCGATGATCGCCTGCGGCGCCAGCCGGCCTGCTTCCGCACCGCCGATCAAGACGCCGTCCATCGCGATCTCGTAGACCGGCAGCATGCCGCGCGGAGTTTCGAATCTGAGGTGGCAGGGCAGCCGTTCGGTCTTGCGGCGGTCGTCATGCTCGCTCTGGCGGAGCAGTACGGCGCAGCGCGATTTCAGCTTCTGGGCAAAGGTCGTCACGGCCTTGCCGGCGCTGGCGACGTTCTCGCCATGGGTCTCGGCGGCCTTGGTCGCGGCGTCGATCTCGGCCGCGCTTTCGCCGACCGCGATGATGAACTGCGATGCGCTGGCCGCGTTGCCGGAGACCTCGCCGGTGGTGGCGGTCTGCTCGGCGACGGCGCCGTTGACGGTGTCGAACACCGGGCGGATCGCCTCGATCGCCTGCGAGATGCGGTGCACCGCGTCCGCGGAGCCGGCGGCGTCGCGCTGCAGTGCGTCGATCTTCCTGGAGATCTCCTCGGTGGCACCCTGGGTCTGTACCGCGAGCGCCTTGACCTCGGTGGCGACGACGGCAAAGCCCTTGCCGGCGGCGCCGGCGCGCGCGGCCTCGATGGTGGAGTTGAGCGCGAGCAGCGTGGTCTGCCGCGCGATCTGGGCGATCAGATTGACGACATTGCCGATCGCCGCGGAGGATTCACGCAGGCGATCGACATTGGCGCGGGCCTCTTGTGCTGCGGCGCTGGCCTCATCGGCGAGCTTGCCGGCCTCGCGGACCTGCGCGCCGATGCCTTGCGCGGATTGGGTGAACTTGTCGGCGGCATGGGCAAAGCCCGAGGCGTTCGACTGCGCGGCGTTGGTCCGCCCGGTCAGCGCATCGGTACGCTGGCGGATATCGGCAAGCGTCGCCGCGGTCGCCTCGGCGCCGCCCGCGACCGAATTGGCCGCGCGCTCGAGCTGGCGGATCATGGCGCCGAGCTCGAGTTCCAGCAGTTCCAGGATTTCCCGGGCCGAATCGACCTCGGTGGCCGGCGCGGCCGCCGGCTGCGCAGCCTGCAGGGCTGGGGCCGGTGCGGCCGTATCCGGCAGGCGCTTCCGAAATAATGCGAACGCCATTGGGTCTACTCTTGTCGGGAGACGGGCGGAGGCTATTTTCGCAAGCCGGAATGAAATCAGGGTTAACGATGCCTGACTTCCGGGCACGGGCGACTACTGTATTACCTTAAAGTATGAGAGGCTCTTTCATTCCGGTGGGTTGGCGGCCTATAAGGCCGCGCTTTCCCACGCTCACCTTTGGCGCACGATTCCCTAGAGAAGATCACGCATGGCCGGACATTCCCAATTCAAGAACATCATGCACCGCAAGGGCCGGCAGGATGCCCAGAAGTCGAAGCTGTTCGGCAAGCTGGCGCGGGAAATCACTGTCGCAGCCAAGCTCGGCACGCCCGACCCCAACATGAACCCGCGCCTGCGCGCGGCCATCATCGCGGCGCGCCAGGAGAATATGCCGAAGGACAATATCGAGCGTGCCGTGAAGAAGGCGCTCGGCAATGAGGGCGAGAACTATGACGAGATCCGCTACGAGGGCTATGGCCCCGGCGGCGTCGCCGTGATCGTCGAGGCCCTGACCGACAACCGCAACCGTGCCGCCTCCGACATCCGCTCCTTCTTCACCAAATCTGGCGGCAATCTCGGCGAAACCGGCTCGGTCTCCTTCATGTTCGACCGCACCGGCATCATCGAATACGACCGCAGCGTCGCCGATGACGATGCCGTGCTCGATGCCGCAATCGAGGCCGGCGCCGACGACGTGGTCTCGGGCGAAGGCGGACACGAGATCTACGCCTCGACCGAAGGCTATCGCGACGTCGCCAAGGCGCTCGAGGCCAAGTTCGGCGAGCCGCGCAAGGCCGCGCTGATCTGGAAGCCGCAGAACACGGTCGCCGTTGACGACGAGACCGGCGAGAAGCTCTTGAAGCTGATGGACCTGCTCAACGAGCACGACGACGTCCAGAACGTCTATGCCAATTTCGAGATTTCGGACGCGCTGATCGCCAAGATGGGCGGGTAGGGTACAGGCCCCTTTCTCCCGGGGACTTCTGTTCTGTTTCTGTTTCGCTATCATGGGCCAAGCGCTATCACTGGCCCATGACCGCGCTCCCGATTCGCCACCCCGTTCGCATCATCGGCATCGACCCCGGCCTGCGCCGCACCGGCTGGGGCGTGATCGAGGCCGACGGCAATCGCCTGATCTACGTTGCCTGCGGTTCGGTGGAACCGCCGGACGATCTGCCGCTGGCGAGCCGGCTGCTCGCGATCCATGAGGGGCTCACGGCTGTTCTCTCCCATCACACTCCAATGGAGGCCGCGGTTGAGCAGACCTTTGTGAACAAGGACGGCGTCGCGACGCTGAAACTCGGCCAGGCCCGCGGCGTCGCCATGCTGGCGCCCGCAATGTTCGGCATCTCTGTCGCCGAATACGCCCCGAACCAGGTGAAGAAGACGGTGGTCGGCGCCGGCCACGCCGACAAGCAACAGATCGCGATGATGCTGAAGATCCTGCTGCCAAAGGCCGAGCCGCCGTCAGCGGACGCCGCCGACGCGCTCGCCATCGCTATTACTCACGCCCATCACCGCCAGAGCGCGGCGCTCAGGCTGAAGGTGGTGGGACTATGATCGGCAAGCTCAAGGGCCTGATCGATTCCTACGGCGAGGACTATGTTGTCCTCGACGTCGGTGGCGTCGGCTACCAGGTGCATTGCTCGGCGCGGACGCTGCAGCATCTGCCGTCGCCCGGCGAAGCAGCGGTGCTCTCGATCGAAACCTATGTCCGTGAGGATCAAATAAAACTGTTCGGCTTCCGCACCGACCAGGAGCGCGAATGGTTTCGACTGCTCCAGACCGTGCAGGGCGTTGGCGCCAAGGTCGCGCTCGCCGTGCTCGGCACGCTGGCGCCGGCCGATCTCGCCAATGCGATTGCTCTGCGTGACAAGGCCGCCGTGGCGCGCACCCCCGGCGTCGGACCCAAGGTCGCCGAGCGTATCGTCACCGAGTTGAAGGACAAGGCGCCGGCCTTCGCCAATGTCGATCCCGCCGTCGTGCATCTCGCCGGTGCCGTCGACGAGCAGCGCGCGCCGCGCCCGGTGGCGGATGCCATCTCCGCGCTGGTCAATCTCGGCTACGGCCAGCCGCAGGCCGCTGCGGCGATTGCCTCGGCCTCGCGCAGTGCCGGTGAAAATGCCGAGACGGCGCAGCTTATTCGCCTCGGCCTGAAGGAGCTCGCGAAGTGAGCGATCCCAAGGCCAACCGCATGGTTTCGCCCGAACGCCGCAGCGATGACGTCGGCGACACCGCGCTGCGTCCGCAATCGCTGTCCGACTTCGTCGGACAGCAGCAGGCGCGCAAGAATCTCTCGATCTTCATCGAGGCGGCGCGCAAGCGTGGCGAGGCGCTGGATCACGTGCTGTTCGTCGGTCCGCCCGGCCTCGGCAAGACCACGCTGGCGCAGATCGTGGCGAAAGAGCTTGGCGTCGGCTTTCGCGCCACCTCAGGCCCCGTGATTGCCAAGGCCGGCGATCTCGCCGCGCTCCTGACCAATCTCGAAGAGCGCGACGTGCTCTTCATCGACGAGATCCATCGCCTCAGCCCGGCGGTCGAGGAGGTGCTCTATCCCGCGATGGAGGACTTTCAGCTCGACCTCATCATCGGCGAGGGGCCGGCGGCGCGTTCGGTCAAGATCGAGCTGTCGAAGTTCACGCTGGTCGGCGCCACCACACGCGCAGGTCTGCTGACCAACCCCTTGCGCGATCGCTTCGGCATTCCGGTCCGCCTCAACTTCTATACGATCGAGGAGCTGGAGAGCATCGTCACCCGCGGCGCGCGCGTGCTCAATGTCGGCATGAGCGCCGATGGCGCCAACGAGATCGCGCGCCGTGCCCGCGGTACGCCGCGCATCGCTGGCCGCCTGTTGCGTCGTGTGCGCGATTTTGCCTCGGCCGCCAATGCCGACAAGATCGACCGCAAGATTGCCGACCATGCGCTTAGTGCGCTCGAGGTCGACGCGGCCGGCCTCGATGCGATGGACCGTCGCTATCTCACGACCATCGCGATGAACTACGGCGGTGGCCCGGTCGGCGTCGAGACGATGGCGGCGGCGCTGTCGGAGCCGCGCGATGCGATCGAGGACATCATCGAGCCGTATCTCATTCAGTGCGGCTACCTCCAGCGCACGCCGCGTGGCCGCCTGCTCACCTCCCACGCCTTCCGCCATCTCGGTATCGCCGAGCCATCGCGCGATGCGGCAGCCCAGTTCGGCCTGTTCGGCACCGACGAAAACGACGATTGATCTCGCGCAGACGCGCAGCGTCCCGGTGTCATGAACTTCCGGTAATCTCGTGCAGACGATCTGCACAAGCGCACCCCAATTCCGCTCAAATCCGACCGCATCAAGCAAGTGCATCAGAAGCGGACTTCCATGATCAATCGGCGTCATCTTATCCGTTCCATCGGCGGTCTCTCCGCCCTCGGCGTCTCGACCGCCGCTTATGGCGTCGGCGTCGAGCCGGTGTTGCGGCTGCGCGTGACGCGCTATCATCCAAAGCCGCGGCAATGGCCGACGGATTTTCCGCTGAAGATCGCCGTCATCGCCGACATCCATGCCTGCGATCCCTGGATGTCGCTGGACCGGATCGAGGCCATCGTCGAGCGGACCAACGCGCTGAACGCCGACCTCATCGTGCTGCTCGGCGACTATGTCGCCGGTCATCACCATGTCACGCGCATCATCCCGGCCAGCGAATGGGCGGGGGTGCTGAGCGGTCTCAAGGCGCCGCTCGGTATTCATGCGGTCATGGGCAACCACGACTATTGGGACGACAAGATCGTGCAGCGGGCCGGGCGCGGGCCGACGGTCGCCCACCGTGCGCTGGAAGCGGCTGGCATCCCCGTCTACGAGAACGACGTCGTGCGTCTCACCAAGGATGGGCGCCCGTTCTGGCTCGCCGGCCTCGGCGATCAACTCGCCTATGCGCCGTCGCAGCGCTACGGACGCGCTCAGCGTTTCGGTGCTGACGATCTCACCGCGACGCTCGCAAAGGTCACGGACGACGCCCCAATCGTCCTGCTCGCGCATGAGCCCTATATCGCGACGCGCGTGCCCGCGCGTGTCGCGCTCCAGCTGTCCGGTCACACCCATGGTGGTCAGATCCGCCTGTTCGGCTGGTCGCCGGCGCTTCCGCAGCAGCGCGGCGTTCCACTCGTCTACGGCCATCTCCGGCTGAAGTGCGATGTCATCATCTCCGGCGGCCTCGGCTGCAGCATCATGCCGGTCCGCGTCGGTGTGCCGCCCGAGATCGTCGAGGTGACGCTGGGGCGGGCGCCGGTGGCAACTGTGTCCTAGCCGGCTTGCGCAGCCGGCCGTTTTTGCGCAAAACGGGCCGGTAGCGACAAGTGAAGAGGCTCGCGACGTGACAGCTCATCTCGACGGCGAGATCCGCGACGGCCGCCACCACATGCAGGTCCGCGTCTACTACGAGGACACGGATTTCTCGGGCATCGTCTATCATGCCAATTACCTGCGCTACATGGAGCGCGGGCGCACCAATCATCTGCGGCTGATGGGTGCCGAGCAGCAGGCGCTGTTCGATCAACCCGAGACCGAAGGCGCGGGCTTTGCCTTCGTCGTGCGCTCGATGCATCTGGATTTTCTCAAACCTGCACGGATGGACGACGTGCTCGATGTCGTGACCTGGCCGGTTGCGGTGAAGGGTGCTTCCATCATGCTGGCGCAGGAGGTGCGGCGCGGTACGGACGTGCTGGTCAAGGCCGAGGTGCGCGTCGCTTTCATCAGCGGCGGCCGGGCGCAACCGATCCCGAAATCGATCCGCGCTCTGATGAAGGCCGATTTGATTTCCTGATCGCCCGATAAGTGATCGGCCGACAGGTCACGGCCTATCGACTCCGTCAAATGCAGCGATAGATTGCGCCTCCAAACCAACCGATGAGGCCATCATGTCGCGCCCGCCGCTTCCGCCCTTCACCCGTGAGACCGCCGCGCAAAAGGCGCGCATGGCCGAGGACGCCTGGAATTCGCGCGATCCGGTGAAAGTCTCGCTCGCCTATACCGAGGACAGCCGCTGGCGCAATCGCTCGGAAGTGTTTCAGGGCCGCGAGGCCATCGTCGCATTCCTGACCCGCAAATGGGAGAAGGAGCAGGAGTATCGCCTGATCAAGGATCTCTGGGCCTTCGACGAGAACCGCATCGCGGTGCGCTTCCGGTATGAATGGCACGACGCGAGCGGCCAGTGGTATCGCTCCTACGGCAACGAGCAGTGGGAGTTCGACGAACACGGCCTGATGCGGCGGCGCGAGGCCTCGATCAACGACATCATGATTGCGGAGAAGGATCGCCGGTTCCACTGGGCCGCGCCCGGGCCGCGGCCGGCGGATGTGCCGGGGCTGGGAACGGATCCGTTCTGAGCTCTCACCCCTCATGGTGAGGAGCCGCGACGCGGCGTCTCGAACCATGCAGGCCCCGCCGCTGCAGCGGGGGCCTCGATCCTTCGAGACGCGGCCTTCGGCCGCTCCTCAGGATGAGGGGGCAGATTTGCGCGCGAGGAACCGCGTAATCGCTCCACCAAGCTTCGCGTTGTCCATCGGCTGCGCCAGCGAATCCCTTGCCGTTGCCACGACATCATCCGGCGCTTTGCCGTCGCGCAATTCGCAGCACACTTGCGCGAACTCCACGTCGAACTCCGGATGCGGCTGTACGGTCAGCGTTGCGCCATTGGCGTAGAGCAGGCCGGCATGCGGGGTAAACTCCGACGAGAGGATCGTGAGCGCGTCGTTTGGCGCCTCGATCACCTGGTCCTGATGCGAGCAGGCGATGGCGACGGCCTCGCCCTCGACGACGCCGTTCTCCGGCAGCACCTGATAGACGTGCCGGCCGATGCCCCAGCCCTTCTCGGATTTGCGCACGGTGCCGCCGAGCGCCTGTGCGATCAGCTGATGGCCGAAGCAGATGCCCACCATCGGCGTCTTGTTGGCGTAAGCGCTGCGCACGAAATCTTCCAGCGGTGCGATCCAGTCGAGCCCGTCATAGACGCCGGCGGCAGCACCGGTGATCAGCACGGCCTCGAGCTTGCCCGGATCGGGCAGCGCATCGCCATTCGGGATGCTGACGACGTCAACCGTAGCCGTCGGATCCTCGGCGTGGACCATGCGCTCGAACATGTCCGGAAACGAGCCGTGCTGTTCGCGATATTTTGGCGGAACCTGTCCGGTCTCGATGATGGTGATGCGTGCCATGTGCCCCTCAGGTCAAAGATTGCGAAGCTCAGTCGCTTCCTGCCCCATGTTGCTGGTGTGGCGCTGTGCGCTCCAACTGCGCACTCTCCTTGCGGATCTCGGCGAGAAACGCCTTGGCCAGACGCGACAGCGGCTCGGCTTCCGACCATAGCATGTAGGCGACCGCGCGCGTCGTCGGCGTGAACGGCCGGACCACGAGGCCGTGGCCACCGTTCTGGCGCGGCGAGAAGGGATCGACCACGGCGGCGCCGACGCCTGCGGCCGCGAGCACGCAGGCCGTATTGCAATAGCGCACCTCGACTGTCGGCTGGAACGACGCGCCGGCGCGGGCAAAGCTGTCGCGCACGGCTTCGCCGAGCCGCGTGCCGCGCTCGAGCCCGATGAAGGGGAGGCCGGACAGATCCGCGGCCGAGATCACCGGCTTGTCGGCAAGCGGATGCTGTGGCGGCAGCACGCAGACCATCTCGCCGGTGTGCACCACTTCATGCGCGATGCCGGGATGATGGGTCAACCCGAGCGCGAAGCCGAGCTCGGCGACGCGGCTCAGCACGCCCTCGATGATGCCCTCATAGCGCCTGACGTCGAAGAACACGCGTGTCTCCGGACGCCGGCGCAGGAAGCCGGATAGCGCGGAGGGAATGATGCTGTAGGCGAGCGGCGGCGTTGCCACGATGGCAAGATGTCCGGCGCGGTTCTCGCGCAGATCGCGGACGCGGTTCTCGAGCTTGGCGTGCAGCGCAAAAATCGCTTCGCTCTCCTTGTAGAGCGCCATCGCTTCCGCGGTCGGAAACAGCCGGTTGTTGACGCGCTCGAACAGCGCAAAGCCGGCCTGCGCCTCCATCGTCTTCAGCGCATTGCTGACCGCGGGCTGCGACAGTGCCAGCTCGTCGGCCGCCGCCACCGTGGTGCGATGGCGGATGACGGCACGCAGGATCTCGAGCTGGCGCAGGTTCATATCACTGCCGATTATACTCTGGGCCAAAACATCATAGCACGATGAATTGCTTTTGCAGCCCTCCTTGCGCCTAATGGTCGCGGATTTGCATGCTGGATCAAAGGGTTCATTCGCCCATTGAGGCAGCATTGCGCACAGATTGGAGGCAGTCTTGGTTCGTGTCCTTCGCGCCGCCGCAGCCCAGATGGGGCCGACGCAGAAAGCCGATACGCGCGAGCATACGCTATCGCGAATGCTTGCCATGCTGGAGGAAGCGGCGAGCCGCGGCGCCAGCCTCGTGGTGTTTCCCGAGCTGGCCTTCACCACCTTCTTTCCGCGCTGGCTCCTGGAGGGCGATGCGCTCGACCACTATTTCGAGCACGGCATGCCGAACCCGGCCGTGGCAAAACTGTTCGATCGTGCGCGTGCGCTGCGCGTCGGCTTCTATGTCGGCTATGCCGAGTTGACCGCCGAAGGCCGCCGTTACAATTGCGCCATCCTGGTCGATCGCGACGGCGAGATTCTCGGCCGCTATCGCAAGGTGCATCTGCCGGGCTCGGTCGAACCACGCGAGGGCGCGCGCTACCAGCAGCTCGAGAAGCGCTATTTCGAATATGGCGACCTCGGCTTTCCCGCGTTCCGTGCCGGCTCGGCATGGGCGCATGCGATCATGGGCATGATGATCTGCAACGATCGCCGCTGGCCGGAATCCTGGCGCGTGCTCGGCCTGCAAGGCGTCGAGCTCGTCTGCATCGGCTACAATTCCGCCGCCTATGATCCCAATGGCGGCAGCACTGAAGACGCGTCCTTGCGCACCTTCCACTCGACGCTGGTGACGCAGGCCAATGCCTACATGAACGCGACCTGGGCGATCTCGGTCGCCAAGGCCGGTGACGAGGACGGCTCGGGCCTGATCGGCGGCTCCTGCATCGTCGATCCCAACGGGCGCATCGTCGCGCAGGCCGCGACCCTGACCGACGAGGTGATCGTCGCCGATCTGGACCTCGATCTCTGCCGTCAGGGCAAGGACAAGATGTTCAATTTCGCCGCCCACCGGCGGCCCGAGCAATACAGGGTGATCACCGAGCGCGCCGGCGTCATCGAGCCGGCCGTGCTCGACGCGGACTGACGATCTGGCACGGCGCTGGCAAAGGAGCTGACATGATACGCCTCTCGCTTTCTCTCGGTTTCGCAGCGCTGGCTGCCGTGATGTCTGCGCAATCCGCGGAGCTTCCGGCGGAGATCAAGCAGGCCGGCACGCTCAAGCTCACGGTCAATTCCACCTACGCGCCGATGGAATACCGTGATCCCGCCAGCAACGAGCTGGTCGGGCTCGACATCGACCTCGCGAACGAACTCGCCAAGCGGCTCGGTGGCCTCAAGATCGTCTGGAGCGAGACACCCTTCGCCGAGCTGATTCCCTCGCTCCAGACCAAGCGTGCCGATTTCATCATCTCCGGCATCTCCGATCGTGCCTCGCGACGCGAGAGCGCCGATTTCGTCGATTACCTCACGACCGGCCCGCAGTTCTTCGTGATGGCGGACAGTGCGGCCAAGGACGCGACCGATCTCTGCGGCAAGAAGGTCGGCACCACCCGCAGCACCAGCTTTCCGGTCGAGATCGAGAAGTGGAGCAAGCAGAATTGCGAGGCGGGCGGCAAGCCAGCCATCCAATATGTGCCGGGCGAGAACTCGATCGACGTTCGCAACCAGCTCAAGCAGGGCCGCATCGACGCTGCCGTACAGGGCAGCGAGACGTTGCCTTATGCGCAGACGCAGGAGCCGGGCAAGTACCGCGTCGTCGGCGAGTCCTTCGCGAAGGGCTATCAAGGCATCATGTTCCGCAAGGACGATGCCGCGCTCCGTGAAGTCGTGACGGAGAAACTCACCGTGATGATCGCGGATGGTTCCTACAAGGCAGTTCTCGACAAATGGGGTCTGGGTGCGAATGCGGTGACCCAGCCCATGCTGAACGCGGCACCGCAATGAAGGCGGCCCCGGCACTCGCGGAAGGTTTTCCCGATCTGTCGGGAATGCGGATCGCACGCGAGCCGCACTGGTTTCGCTGGCTCAGCGCAGCCCTGATCGTCCTGGTGCTGGCGGCGATCGCGCGAGCCTTCGCCAATGGCCAGATCGAATGGTCCTATGTCAGCCGCTTCATCACCGCAAAAGTGATCCTTGAGGGCATCGTCAACACCATGGTGATGGCCGTGCTGGCGATGGCGCTCGGCATCTTTCTCGGTATCGTCGTCGCGATCATGCGGTTGTCACCGAACCCGGTGCTGAAGACGGTGGCGGCCGGCTACACCTGGCTGTTCCGCGGCACGCCGCTGATTCTGCAACTGCTGCTGTGGTTCAATCTCGCGCTGGTGTTTCCGACCATCGGCATTCCCGGCCTGTGGTCCGCGCGCGCCGTCGACGTCATGACGCCGTTTCTCGCGGCGCTGCTTGGGCTCGGCATCAACCAGGGCGCCTACACCTCCGAAGTCATGCGCGCCGGCATGCTGTCGGTCGACATCGGGCAATATGAGGCGGCGCAGGCGATCGGCATGGGACGGCTGCGGGCGCTGCGCCGGATCATTTTGCCACAGGCGATGCGCGTCGTGATCCCGCCGCTCGGCAACGAGTTCATCGGCATGGTGAAGGCGACCTCGCTTGCGAGCGTCATCCAGTATCCGGAAGTGCTGCATAACGCCGAAAACATCTATTACGCCAATTCCCGCGTGATCGAGCTGCTGATCGTCGCCGGGCTCTGGTATCTGCTCGTCGTCTCGATCCTGACGCCGCTCCAGATGCTGCTCGAACGCCGTTTTGCACGCGGCACCATGCGGTTGGCGCGATGACAAAACCCCTCGTCGCGATCCGCTCGGTGAGCAAGAGTTTTGGAGAGTTTCAGGCTCTCAAGAACGTCTCGCTCGACGTCTGGCCCGGCGAGGTGATGTGCCTGATCGGCGCCTCCGGCTCTGGCAAAACCACGCTGCTTCGCTGCATCAACCAGCTCGCTGTCATCGATAGCGGCGGCATCTGGCTCGATGGCGAATTGCTAGGCGTGCGCGAGCAAAGCGGGCGGTTGCATCGCCTCAGCGAGAACGAGATCGGGCGGCAGCGGCTGAAGACCGGCATGGTGTTCCAGCGCTTCAACCTGTTTCCGCACAAAACCGCGCTGGAGAACATCACCGAAGGCCCGCTGCAGGTGCAGGGCCGCAAGGCCGACGAGGTCCGCGCCGAGGCGATCGAGCTGCTGCGGCGCGTTGGGCTCTCGGCGAAGGCCAATTCGTATCCCGCGCAACTCTCGGGCGGCCAGCAGCAACGCGTCGCGATTGCGCGGGCGCTCGCGATGAAGCCGATGCTGATGCTGTTCGACGAGCCGACCAGCGCGCTCGATCCCGAGCTCGTCGGCGAAGTGCTCGCGGTGATGAAGGAGCTGGCGAAGAGCGGCATGACCATGATGGTGGTGACGCACGAGCTCGGCTTTGCCCGCGAGGTCGCCGACCGCGTCGTCTACATGGACCAGGGCGCGATCGTCGAACAGGGCCGCGCGTCCGAAGTGCTGGGCGCGCCGCGCGAAGAGCGCACCAAGGCATTTCTTTCGGCTGTGATCTGAAATGGGGGCGTATTGATGAAAAGACTTTTCGTTGCGGCGGCGCTTTTCGGTGCCATGAGCGTCTCGGCGCTTGGTACTAAGGCTTGGGCGATCGAGCTGCCGCCTGACATCGCCAAGCGCGGCAGCCTCAAGGTGGCGCTGGTGCCGAACTATCCGCCGATGGAGTTCCGCGATCCCGCGACCAACGCGCTGTCGGGCTTCGACATCGATCTCGGCGAGGCGCTCGGGCGCAAGCTCGGCGTCAAGATCGAATGGACCGAAACCAGCTTTGCCGAGTTCATGCCGTCGATTTCGACGGGGCGGGTGGACGCCATCCTGTCCGGCTTCACCGACTATGCGAGCCGGCACGACATTGCCTCCTTCGTCGACTATTTGCGCAGCGGCCCAAAATTCTTCGTGCAGCAGTCCCGTGCGTCCGAGTTCAAGGACATGGCTGCACTGTGCGGAAAGAAGGTCGGCGCCAGCCGCCGGACCATGTTTCCGGCCGAGATCGACAAGTGGAGCCAGAAGAACTGCGGCAGCAACCCGATCCAGTTCGTCGGCACGGATGGCTCGGCAGATGCGCGCACGCAGCTCAGGCAGGGCCGCATCGACGCCGCCGTGCAGGGCAACGAGACGCTGCCCTATGTGATGGATCTCGAGCCGGGCACCTATGCGCCGGTCGGCGATCCCTTCGCAACGCAGTTCACCGGCATTGCGCTGCCGGTCAAGGAAAAGGCACTCCAGCAGGCAATGCTGGAGGCGGTCGACGCGCTGATCGCCGACGGCACCTACAAGACCCTGCTTGCCAAGTGGAAACTGACAGACAACGCACTCGAAAAGGCGACCATCAATGCTGGACAGTAAGGCCCTCCAGAGCATTCCGCTCACCCCGGCCAACACCGCGGATCCCGCACCGGAATATCCCTGGCCGAAGCCGTACACATCGGCGATGTTCCTGTCCTTCGACGTCGACGCGGAAAGCGCGTGGACCAGCAAGGACGCCGTGCACGCCCAGCGGCTCATCACCATGAGCTATGGCGGCTACGAGGCGCGCGTCGGCACGCCAAAGCTGCTGGAGCTGCTCGATCAGCTCGATCTCAAGGCGACGTTCTTCGTCACGGGCTGGTCAGTCGATGCGCATCCGGCGATGGCGGAGTCGATCCTCAATGCCGGCCACGAGATCGGCCATCACGGCTATCATCATCTCCTGCCGGATCCCGGCGATCCCTGGATCGAGGAAGAGCTGGAGCGCGGCTTCGAGGCGCTGAAGCGTCGGCTCGGCGTCAAGCCGACCGGCTATCGGGCGCCATACGGCGAATTCACCGAGGAGCTGCGCGCAGCACTCGTGCGTCGCGGCATCGTCTACACCTCCTCGTTCCGCGATGACGTGCGGCCTTATCGGCATCGCCTCGCTGACGGCAAGCCCGGCACGATCGAGCTGCCGGTGACGGCGAGCTATGACGACTGGATGCACGGCCTGTCGGCGCGCTTCAGCCCGCGTTCGATCTTCCCCAAGGAGCACGTGCTCTCGATCTGGAAGGACGAGCTCGACGAAACCAGGGACTGGGGTGCTATGGTGACGACCGTGCTGCATCCGCAATGCAGCGGCCGTCCGATGCGGCTGCGCCTGCTGCGCGAGTTCCTGACCTACGCAAAATCGTGCCCGGACGTCTGGATCACCACCGGCGAGAAGATCGCTGAGAACTTCCTGCGCCACGAGGCCGCCAACCGTTGAGGAGTGCCATGACCCGTCGCCGCATCCTCGTCATCAATCCCAACTCCTCGGCGTCGGTGACGACGGCGATCGACGATGCGGTCGCGCCGCTGCGGATATCAGGCGGGCCTGAGATCGAGGTGGTCGGTCTTGCCGAGGGACCGCCAAGCATCAGCTCGCAGCGCGATTCCGACAGCGTCGTGATGCCGCTGGTCGCTCGCGTCACGCGCGATGATGCGGATGCCTTCGTGCTCGCCTGCTTCAGCGATCCCGGCCTGCATGCGGTCCGCGAGGCGGCCGGTGGACGCCCCGTGATGGGCATCGCCGAATGCGGGATCTTTCGTGCGCTGATGCTGGGCGAACGCTATGGCGTGATCGCGCTGTCGCCGTCGAGCATCCGCCGCCAGCAGCGCATGGCGCGGGTGATGGGCGTCGACAGCCGCTATGCCGGAAGCTGGTCGGTCGGCGCAAGCGCGGCCGAAACGGCAAGCGCCGACATCCGCGGCCGGTTGATCGACGCTGGTCGTGCGCTGGTCACGCACTATCGCGCCGATGTCGTGGTGATGGGTTGTGCCGGCATGGCCTCGCATCGCGCGGCGATTGCGGAGGCGATCGGCGTGCCCGTGATCGAACCGGCGCAGCAGGCGGTCGCGGCTGCGATCGGCGCGGTGTTGTTGAATACGTAAGATCCTTCAGGAGCTTCTTGGAATGCCCATCTCTCGCCGTTCGCTCCTCAAGGCTGCCGCAACGGTGCCGGCGCTTTCGTTGCCGGGCATCGTCCGCGCCGAATCCCAGAGCACGCTGCGCTTCATTCCCGTCATCGATCTCGCCTTCGTTGATCCGATCTACTCGACTGCGCAGGTGTCGCGAAACCATGGCTTCATGGTCTACGACACGCTCTATGGCATGAGCTCCTCGCTCCAGGTCTCGCCGCAGATGCTGTCGGGCCATGCGATCTCGGGCGACCAGCTGCAGTGGGACCTTAGCTTACGTGACGGCTTGTTCTGGCACGACGGCGAGCGCGTGCTTGCCCGCGATTGCGTCGCCAGCATTCGCCGCTGGGCGGCGCGCGACGGTTTTGGCGGCGAGCTGATGGAGGCGACTGCCGAATTGTCGGCGGCGGACGATCGCACCATCCGCTTTCGCCTCAAGCGTCCGTTTCCGCTGCTGCCGCAGGCGCTGGGCAAGGCCGCGATCAATCCCTGCTTCATGATGCCGGAGCGGCTGGCGAGCCAGGACCCGTTCAAGCCGCTGACCGACGTCATCGGCAGCGGTCCGTTCCGCTATCTCGCCGACGAGCGCGTGCAGGGCGCCCGCAACGCCTACGCCAAATTCGAGCGCTATCAGCCGCGCACCGACGGCAAGCCGGATTGGACGGCGGGACCCAAGATCGTGCATTACGACCGCGTGGTCTGGACCACCACGCCCGACGCCGGCACCGGTGTTGCCGCGCTCCAGACCGGCGAGCAGGACTGGCAGGAGACCACGCCGCACGATCTGCTGCCGATCATCAAGGCCGCGGGCGACATCGAGACGCGCATCCTCGATCCCAGAGGCTACGCCTGCATGCTGCGCCTCAATCATTTGCAGCCGCCGTTCGATAATCCGGCCGTCCGCCGTGCCTTGCTCGGCACCATCGACCAGTCCGCCTTCATGACGGCCGTCGCCGGCACCGATCCGGCGTTCCAGGTCTCGCCGATCGGCTTCTTCGCACCTGATACGCCGATGGCCAACGACGTCGGGCTCGACGTGTTCCGCGGCCCGCGCAACTACGACAAGGTCAAGGCCGACCTGAAGGCCGCCGGCTACAATGGCGAGAAGATCGTGGTACTGGTCCCCACCAACTCGCTGGCACAGAAGCCGCTCGGCGAGATCGCGGTCGATAGTTTGCGCAAGGCCGGCATGAATGTCGAATATGCCGGGCTCGACTTTGCCGTCGTCTTGCAGCGCCAGTTGAAGAAGGATCCGATCGGGCAGGGCGGCTGGAGTGCGGCAGTCGGCAACTGGCAGGGCATCGACTGGCTCAACCCGGCCGGCAACACCAACATCCGCGGCGAAGGCAAGGTCGCCGGCTGGTATGCGAGCGAGAAGATGGGACCCTTGCGCAGCCAGTGGCTGGCGGCGTCCGAGCTCGCGGAGCAGCAGCGCATCTGCCGCGAGATCCAGGCAGTCGCCTTCGAGGAAATCCCCTATATTCCGATCGGCCTGTACAAGCAGCCGACCGCCTATCGCAAAGACATCACCGGCATTCTCGACGGCACCGCCGTCTTCTGGAACGTACGCCCCGCATGAGCACCACGGCAATTTTCGGCAGCTATGTGCTGTCACGCAAGGACGGCGCGCAGGATGTGCTGCGCGATCATTGGGTTCTGGTCGAAGGCAAGAAGATCGCGGCGGTCACCCGCGACAGGCCGCGCGCCGATCAGGTCTACGATCGTCCCGGCCGCTTCGTGTTGCCGGGCCTACTGAACCTGCATAATCACTGCTTCTCCGAGGCCGTCGCGCGCAGCCACAGCGAGGACGGCAACGGCCGCAAGAACAACCAGAGCATCGTCTATACGGTGCTGCTGCCACTGACCAAGCGCGGGGCGGAGATTCTATCGGCCGAGGAGCGACTGGCGGTCGCGCGGCTCGGTATCCTCCAGCTCCTCAAGGGCGGCGCCACCACGGTGATGGAGCCGTTTCGCAATTCGATCCCCGAGATGTTCGACGCCGCCGAGGAGATGGGCATCCGCTTTTACGGCGCGCCCTATCTGTTCGCGACATCGGACGCGAAAGCTGGCGCCGACGGCGTAGTCCGCTATTCCGGTGACGACGGCACGGCCGACATGGCGACATGGGATGCGCTCTATCAGCGCTGGAACAATCGCGGCGACGGCCGCATCAGCCTCGCCATGAGCCCACACGCCACCGATACCTGCGGCCCCGATCTGCTGAAGGCCTGCGCTACGCGGGCGCGCGAACTCGGGGTTCCCATCACGACGCACATGGCGCAGAGCCGCGCCGAGGTCGAGACCATCGGCAAGCGCTATGGCGGCCGCACGCCGGCGGAATATCTGGAGTGGCTCGGCCTGCTCGCGCCCGATCTGATGGCGGCGCACTGCATGTTCAGCAGCGACGATGATCTGAAGCTGATGGCCGCGCGCGGCATGACTGTCCTCAATTGCCCGCGCGTCTTCGCGCGCGCCGGCGTGACCGCGGCGTTCAGCCGCTTCGCGGAGCACGGCGTGCGCACCGTGGTCGGCACCGACGGCTACAACATGGACCTGCTCGGCGAGCTCAATGCGGCGTCGCTGATCTCAAAGGTGACCTCGCAGCGCGCCGATGTCGCGAACTCGCCGGAACTGATCGAGGCGAATACGGCGGTGGCCGCCGACGTCATCAAGCGACCGGACCTCGGCCGCATCGAGCCAGGCGCCACCGCCGATCTCACCGTCGTCGATCTCACCCATCCGCATCTTCAGCCGCTGTTCGATCCGCGCCGCGCACTGATCGCGCTCGCCAACCGCGCCAATATCGATCAGGTCATGGTCGACGGCCGCATGCTGGTCGATGCGGGCCGCTATCTCGGCGCTGATGAGGCCGCGATCACGGCGGCAGGCACCGCCGCGATCGGCAAGATCTGGGACTTGCCGGAGGCACAGGCGGCATTCAACGGCTAGCTCTCGAAGTCGACGAGCGACTTGCGCATGGTCTCGACCAGATCGAGCGCGACCGGCGAGGGGCTGCGCTGGGCGGGAAAGACCGCGGAGAACTCAAAATCGATGCGCGGCAGGAAGCGGCGCACGACGACGCCGCGGGTGGAGAATTCCTGCGCCGTGAAGGGATCGCAGATCGCGACCCCAAGCCCCGACGACACCATGCCGCACATGATCTCGGATAGCGCGGTCTCCACGCGCAGCACGCGGCGAACATCGTGGCGGTGGAAGAGCTGGTCGACGAGATGCCGGCTCGACGATCCCGCGGACAGCGAGATGAACGTCTCGCCTTCGAAGTCGCGTGGCTCCAGGACTTCCTTCTCCACGAGGCGATGACCCGTCGGCAGCACCGCGACGCGGGCCGGCGCGGGCAATTTCATGGTTGGTAGGCCTGAGTGCGCGATCGGCACCTCGGCAAAGCCGACGTCGCATTGGTTGTTCAGCACCCAGTCGACCACGATCGGCGAGATCACGCCGAAGAACGCCAGGTTGAGATTTGGCCGCTCCTTCAGGAAGTGTCCTGTCAGCCGCGGCAGATAACCGTTCGACAGCGCCGGCAATGCTGCGATCCGCAGCGAGCCGGTGCGGCGGCCGCGGATTTCCTCGGCAGCGGCGGTGATGCGTTCGAGGCCGACGAACGAACGTTCCACCTCGGTATAGAGCGCCATCGCTGCCGCGGTCGGCACCAGGCCAGTGCCGCGCCGCTCGAACAGCTCCATTTTCAGCAGCGCCTGGAGGTCGCGCAGCAAGCGGCTGACCGCCGGTTGCGTCACCGTCATCAGCGCCGCCGCCTCGGTGACGCTGCCGGTCAGCATCGTTGCCCGGAAGGCCTCCACCTGCCGCGAATTGATCCGCGCCATCCCAGTTTCCATTCATAACATTTAGGCATGCAGACGGTGCCATTATTCATTGGACGATGGAAGCCTGGGTTTGCAATCTTTTTGATCAGGACTGGAGACAGCCCGCTTTTTCGGCACCTTGGAGGCATTGAAACCTCCAAATCGCGCCTAAACCCGCTGAGCAGGGGCCGGAGCCCTGCTTCCAAAGGGGATCGGCGCGGAAGGAAATGCGGAAGGCGCTTCAGCCAGGGATTTGTCGGCACGTCACCTCATTCCGGTATTGGAGATCGGTCCACATGAAGACTTTTCGCCTTCTGACCGCGGTCAGCATCGCAGCGCTCATCGCCGTCCCGACGGCCGTCTCGGCCCAGCAGAAAACGCTCTATGTCGCCGGCTACGGCGGCTCGTTCGAGAAGACGATCCGGGACGAGGTGATCCCGACCTTCGAGAAGGAGAACGGCGTCAAGGTCGAGTATGTCGCCGGCAACTCCACCGACACGTTGGCGAAGCTGCAGGCGCAGAAGGGCAATCAGCAGATCGACGTCGCCATCGTCGATGACGGTCCGATGTACCAGGCGATCCAGCTCGGCTTCTGCGGCAAGCTCGACGGACTGCCGGCCGCCGATCTCTACGACACCGCGCGCTTCAAGGATGATCGCGCCGTTGCGATCGGCATCGTCGCGACCGGCCTGATGTACAACACCAAGGTGTTCGCCGAGAAAGGCTGGGCGCCGCCGACCTCGTGGAATGACCTGAAGGACACGAAATACGCCAAGCAGCTGGTCATTCCGCCGATCAACAACACCTATGGCCTCGAAGCGCTGGTGATGTTGTCGAAGATGAATGGCGGCGGCGAGTCCAACGTGGACTCGGGCTTCAAGATCTTCAAGGAGCAGATCAATCCGAACGTGCTCGCCTATGAGCCGTCGCCGGGCAAGATGACCGAGCTGTTCCAGTCCGGCCAGGCCGTGATCGCGGTGTGGGGCACCGGCCGCGTGCAGAGCTTTGCCAATACCGGCTTCCCCGTCGATTTCGTGTACCCGAAGGAAGGCGCGGCAACGCTGCTGACGACGGCTTGTCCGATCGCGAAGCCCAACGCCTCGCCGCTGGCATCGAGCTTCGTGAAGAAGCTGCTCGATCCAAAAATCCAGCTCGTGATGCTGAAGGACTATGGCTACGGCCCGGTGCTGAAATCGCTGGTGGTGCCGCCGGAGCTCGGCAAGATGGCCCCGGTCGGCGAGCGCGCGGCAAAACTTTATAATCCGGACTGGACCACCATCAACGAGAAGCGTGAGGAGTGGACCAAGCGCTGGAACCGCGAGGTCGAGCGCTGATCTGATCGTTCGTAGCGGAGACAGCTCATGGCCTATCTCGAGCTCGATCGGGTCGCCAAACAGTTCGGCGCGCAGACTGTGGTCGATGACTTCAGTCTGGCGGTCGGCAAGGGGGAGTTCATCTCCTTCCTTGGCCCCTCCGGCTGCGGCAAGACCACGACATTGCAGATGATCGCGGGCTTCCTTGACCCCACGCGCGGCGCAATCCGGCTCGAGGACAAGGACCTGACCGCGATCCATCCGGCCAAGCGCGGACTCGGCATCGTGTTCCAGAGCTACGCGCTGTTTCCGCACATGACCGCGGCGGAGAACGTCGCCTTCGGCCTCGAGATGCGCAACGCCCCGCGCAACGAGCGAGCCGAGCGCGTCCGCGCCGCGCTCGCGATGGTGGGCCTCGCCGGTTACGAGGATCGCCATCCGCGCCGGATGTCCGGTGGCCAGCAGCAGCGCGTCGCACTGGCGCGCGCGCTGGTGATCAAGCCGAGCGTGCTGCTGCTCGACGAACCGCTGTCCAATCTCGACGCCAAGCTGCGCGAGGAGATGCAGATCGAGCTGCGCCAGATCCAGCGCACCATCGGCACAACGACGATCCTCGTCACGCATGACCAGAACGAAGCGATGTCGCTGTCCGACCGCATCGTGGTGATGAGCCAGGGCAAGATCGAGCAGATCGGCACGCCGCAGGAAACCTATGAGAAGCCGGCCTCGGCGTTCGTCTCGCAGTTTCTGGGCAAGACCAACGATTTTGCCGGGACCATCGATCGGACTGCGACCCCGGCGCGGTTGGTGGCCGGTTCCTGGAGCGCGCCGGCGCCTGCCGGCTTGAGCGGCCCCGTCACCGTCAGCATTCGCCCCGAACGCATCGGCTTCGGCGATGCCGGCCTCAGCGCAAAGATCGTCACGCGCATCTTCCAGGGCAATTACTGGCTGTTCCAGTGCGACAGCGAATGCGGTCCGGCGATCGTGATCCGTCAGAATGACGGTCAACCGCAGCCGGCTGAAGGCGAGGCCGTTCGCCTCACCTGGCGGCCGGAGGACATGAGCGTGCGTGCGAGGACCGTCGCATGAGCGCGGCCGCCGAGGAGCGCAGCGCGCGTGCCCCATGGGCGCTGACGGCGCCCGCCCTGATGCTGTTCGTCGGCGTGCTGCTGATTCCGCTGGCGATGACCGTGATGCTGTCGTTCCACGATTGGGGCCAGTACAAGGGCATCGAGCCGGTCTTCATCCTGAAGAACTGGCAGGAGATCGCGACTGATCCCTATTACGCCGAGATGTTCTGGCGCACGTTCCGGATCGCGATCCTGACCACGTTGCTCACCGCTCTGCTCGGCGCACCTGAAGCCTACATCCTCAACCGGATGAGCGGCCGCTGGAAGAGCTTTTTCCTGCTGGTCATTCTCGGGCCGCTGCTGATCTCCGTGGTGGCGCGCACGCTCGGCTGGGCGCTGCTGTTCGGCGGCAACAACGGCCTCGTCAACAAGCTGCTGATGTCGCTCGGTGCAATCCGCTCACCCATTCCCTTCATGTTCACCGAGACCGGCATGGTCGTCGCGCTCGCGCATGTGATGATGCCGTTCATGGTGCTGTCGGTCTGGGCCGCGCTGCAGCGGCTCGATCCGCAGATCGAGAATGCCGCGATGTCGCTCGGCGCGGGACCCGTGACCATCATCCGCCGCATCATCATGCCGCAGATCATGCCGGGTGTGCTGTCGGGCGCGATCATCGTGTTCTCGCTCTCGGCCAGCGCCTTCGCGACCCCCGCGATCATCGGCGGCCGCAGGCTGAAGGTCGCGGCGACGCTTGCCTATGACGAATTCCTCAACACGCTGAATTGGCCGCTGGGAGCGGCGGTCGCAACGCTGCTGCTGGTGGCGCTGGTGCTGATCGTCGTCGGCAGCAACGCGCTGATCGAACGCCGCTATGCGGAGGTGTTCCGATGAGACGGAACGGGCCGCTGGCGCTGATCTTCCACACCATCTTCGTTATCGTGATGGTGGCGCCGATCCTGGTGGTCTGCCTCGTTGCCTTCACGCCCGAGGGTTTTCTGTCGCTGCCGACCAACGGCTTCTCGCTGCGTTGGTTCAGGGCGATCGGCAATTATCCCGAGTTCATCCATGCCTTCTGGGTCAGCCTCGGGCTTGGAGCGCTATCGTCCTTCGTGGCGCTGCTGTTTGCGGTGCCGGCGGCGCTCGCGATCGCGCGCTATCGTTTCCGTGGGCGCGATGCGCTGGCGGCGCTGTTCCTGTCGCCGCTGATGATCCCGCATGTCGTGCTCGGCATCGCCTTCCTGCGCTTTTTCACCTCGGCCGGCCTCGGCGGCAGTTTTGCCGCGCTGATCATCGCGCACGTCATCATCGTGTTTCCGTTCGCGCTGCGGCTGACGCTGGCGGCTGCGACCGGCATGGATCGCACGGTCGAGATGGCCGCGGTGTCGCTCGGCGCCGGCGGCTGGACGCTTTTCCGCCGCGTGACGCTGCCGCTGATCCTGCCCGGCGTCATCAGCGGCTGGGCGCTCGCCTTCATCCAGTCGTTCGACGATCTCACCATGACCGTCTTTCTCGCAGCACCCGGCACTGAGACGTTGCCCGTGCGCATGTTCCTTTATATCCAGGACAACATCGATCCACTGGTGACGTCGGTCTCGGCCTGCGTGATCGCTGTGACCATGACCGCCCTCATTCTGCTCGACCGCTTCTACGGGCTCGACCGTGTGCTCGCCGGCAAGGGCGATACGGGACGATAGGAGAATCTATGTCTAAAGCGTTTTCGAGCGAAGTGGACGCCGGTTCGCGTAAAGAAAACGCGTCTAAACAAAAGTCCTACTATGACGTCGCCGTCGTTGGCGGCGGATTGCTCGGCTCCGCCATTGCCTGGGGCCTCGGCCGGCTCGGCAAGAGCGTGGCCGTGCTCGACGAAGGCGACATCACCAAGCGTGCTTCGCGCGCGAATTTTGCGCTGGTCTGGGTGCAGAGCAAGGGCCTCGGCATGCCCGCCTATACGGTGTGGACCGTGCAGGCGTCGCAGGCCTGGGGGCGGCTCGCGTCCGAACTGAAGCAACAGACCGGGCTCGACGTCGCGCTCCAGCAGAACGGCGGCTTTCATCTCACGCTCGGCGAGGACGAATTCGGCCAGCGCACCGAACTGGTCAAGCGCATGCACAATCAGGTCGGCGCGGCCGACTACAAGATGGAGATGCTGTCCGCATCCGAGGTCAGGAAGTCGCTGCCGCTGATCGGTCCCGAAGTCTCGGGCGGCAGCTACTGTCCGCTCGACGGCCATGTCAATTCGCTGCGGACCTTCCGCGCCTTCCACACCGGGTTCAGGGAATTCGGCATCGACTATTTCCCCGAACAGCCGGTCTCGGCGATCAGCAAGAGTGGCGGCGAATTCCGCCTGACCACGCCGAAGGGCGAGCTCCGTGCCGCGAAGATTGTGCTCGCCGCCGGCAATGCCAACCAGACGCTGGCGCCGATGGTCGGCCTCTACGCGCCGATGGGGCCGACCCGCGGCCAGATCGTCGTGACCGAGCGCACCATGCCGTTCCTGCCGCATCCGCTGACCACGATCCGCCAGACCGACGAGGGTACGGTGATGATCGGCGACAGCAAGGAGGATGAGCTCGACGATCGCGCGCTGAAACATTCGATCAGCGCTGTCATGACCGATCGTGCGCAGCGGATGTTTCCGCATCTCGCGCGACTGAACGTGGTCAGGAGCTGGGCCGGCATTCGCGTCATGCCGCAAGACGGCTTTCCGATCTACGACCAGTCGGAGACGCATCCCGGCGCCTTCGTCGCCTGCTGCCATTCGGGCGTGACGCTGGCCTCCAACCATGCCTTCGAGATCGCGCGCATGGTTGCGCAAGGCGCGCTCGAACCGGAACTGGTCGGCGCGTTCTCCGCCAGCCGCTTCGGCGGCGCGGGAGCGGCGAACAACAGCGGCTATTAGAAACATTTGAAGGAGCCAAGAGGCATCCCATGTTTAGACGATCCGAACAGGACAAGCGGCCGCAGGTGCAGATCTTCGTCGACGGCGTCGCCGTCGCGGCGCGCCAGGGCGACACCGTCTCCGCCGCGCTGCTGGCGTCCGATCAGGACGCGCGCCGTTCCACGGCCGTGAGCGGCGCGCCGCGTCTGCCCTATTGCATGATGGGCGTGTGCTTCGACTGCCTCGTCACCATCGATGGCGTCGGCAATCGCCAGGGCTGCCTCGTGCCAGTGGCCGAGGGCATGCAGATTGAAATCCAGAAGGGCAAGCGGGAGATCGGACGATGAGCGTGGCTCCCAAGCGCGAAGAATACGATGTCGTCGTGATCGGCGCCGGGCCCGCCGGTCTCGCGGCCGCCGCGACATCAGCTGAAGCCGGCCTGTCGACGCTATTGCTTGACGAGAATATCGGTCCCGGCGGCCAGGTGTTTCGCGCGATCTCGTCGACGCCGGTGACCGACCGCGATCAGCTCGGCGCGGACTATTGGGTTGGTGCCGATCTCGTGCAGTCGCTCCGCGCGAGCAGTGCCGAGGTCATCCACCGTGCGACGGTCTGGAGCCTCGATCGCAACCTCGATATCGCCGTCTCGATCGGCGGCGCCTCGGCCTTCGTCAAGGCGAAGCGCGTCATCCTCGCGACCGGCGCGCTGGAGCGGCCATTTCCGATTCCCGGCTGGACGCTGCCGGGCGTGATGACGGCAGGCGCCGCGCAGACCATGCTGAAATCGTCGGCGCTGGTACCTGATGGCCGCACCGTGATCGCGGGGCAGGGGCCGCTGCTCTGGCTGCTCGCCGCGCAGATCCTGCGGCTCGGCGGTCGTATCGATCGCATTCTCGACACCACCGAGCGCGGCAATTATGTCGCCGCGCTGCCGCACGCCTTCGCCTTCCTGACCTCGCCCTATTTCACCAAGGGCCTGTCGATGATGCGTGAGGTCAAGGCCAAGGTGCAGGTCGTGTCCGGCGTCACTGAACTCTCTGCGGCTGGCGATGGCCAGCTCGCAAGCGTGAGTTATGTCGCCGGCGGCAGGCGTGAGACCATCCCTGCGGATCTGCTGTTGCTGCATCAGGGCGTCGTACCCAACGTCAACCTCGCGATGTCGGCCGACATCGAGCATCGCTGGGACGATCTGCAGCTGTGTTGGTCGCCCGTCCTCGATGCGAGCGGTAACTCCTCGGTCGCCGGCATCGCGGTCGCCGGCGACGGTGCCGGCATCGGTGGTGCGAATGCCGCCGTGGTGTGCGGCCGCATCGCGGCGCGCGCGGCAGTGGAGGCATTGGCGCCTGCGGCGGCGGCAAAGCTTCCCGCGATGGCGACGCTCCGTGCCCATCTCGCCAAGGCGGAGCGCGGCCGCGTCTTCCTCGACACGCTGTTCCGTCCCGCGCCGCAATTCCGCATTCCCGCGGGCGACACCATCGTCTGCCGCTGCGAAGAGGTCACCGCAAAGGAAGTTCTCGATTCCGTCGCGATCGGCGCGACAGGGCCGAACCAGCTCAAGGCCTATCGCCGCACCGGCATGGGCCCGTGCCAGGGCCGGCTCTGCGGCCTCACCGTCACCGAGCTGATGGCGCAGGCGCGTGGCAAGACCCCTCAGGAGATCGGCTATTACCGGCTGCGCGCGCCGGTGAAGCCGATCACGCTCGCCGAGCTCGCCGCCGTTCCGAAGAGCGAAGCGGATATCAAGGCCGTGGTACGCGGATGACCCAAAACGTGGATGCGATCGTCGTCGGCGGCGGCATCCACGGATGCTCGACCACGCTGCACCTGTGCCTCGCCGGTCTGAGGCCGGTGCTGATCGAGAAGGACTATGCCGGCCGGCACGCGTCCGGCGTCAATGCCGGCGGTGTCCGGCAGCTCGCGCGGCACATCCCCGAAATCCCGCTGTCGATCCGCTCGATGGGGATCTGGGAAAAGATCGCTGATCTCCTCGACGACGATTGCAGTTTTGAGAGCTACGGCCAGGTGCTGGTCGCGGAAAACGAAGAGGAGCTTGCCGTTTGCCGCGCGCGCGTCGCCGAGCTCAACGCGTTCGGCTTCACCCATGAAGAGCTGATTGATGCGACCGAGCTACGTCGCCTCGTGCCCGCTGTGGCGGAGACTTGTCCCGGCGGCGTCGTCTCGCGCCGGGACGGTGCAGCCAACCCCGCGCAGACGACGACGGCGTTTCGGCGCAAGGCCCAGCAGCTTGGCGCGACCGTGCGCGAGGGCGTAGCCGCCTCCAACATCCGCTATAGCGACGGCCTCTGGTACGTCGACGTCGGCACTGAAACCTTTGCCGCGCCGGTGCTCGTCAATGCGGCCGGCGCCTGGGCCGGCAAGATCGCCGCTGATCTCGGTGAGCCGGTGCCGGTCGAGACCGTGGCGCCGATGCTGATGATCACCTCGCGCGTGCCGCACTTCATCGATCCTGTCGTGATCCTGCGCGGACGAAAGCTTTCCTTCAAGCAATTCAAGAACGGCACCGTGCTGATCGGCGGCGGCCATCTGGCCACCCCCTATCAGGACCGCAACGAGACGGTGCTGGACTGGAAGAGCCTCGCGATCAGCGCGCGCACCGTGTTCGAGCTGTTCCCGGTGATGCGCAGCGCCACGATCGTCCGCGCCTGGGCCGGCATCGAGGCCAAGATGAAGGACGATATCCCCGTGTTCGGGCCGAGCAGCCGCCACAAGGGGCTCTATCACCAGTTCGGCTTCTCGCTGCACGGTTTTCAGCTCGGCCCCGGTGCCGGCGCCGTGATGGCGGAGCTGATCGTCAACGGCGGCACCCAGACGCGCATCAGCGATCTCGGCATCGACCGCTTCCATCCCTCCACGCTTTAGGAAGAAGACATCATGAGCATCACCCGCAGCATCCGCACGCCCATCATGCACCGCGCCGTCGAAGCCAATGGCTTCGTCTTCGTCGGCGGCACGATTGCTGACGACACCTCGGTCTCGATGGGCGATCAGACCCGCAACATCCTCGGCAAGATCGCCGGCTACCTGAAGGAGGTCGGCACCGACAAGAGCCGGATCGTCAGCGCCTCGATCTTCGTCACGGATCTCTCCAAGAAGAAGGAGATGGATGCGGCCTGGACCGAGTTCTTCGGCGACGATCTGCCGACCCGCGCCACCGTCGGCGTCGCCGATCTCGGTGGCGGCGCGCTGATCGAGGTGGTTGTCACCGCGCTCAAGGGCTGATCCGCTCAGTCCGATTTGGCGAACATCCCGACCAGGGTCTCGCGCAGCCAGCGCTGCGCGGGCACGGTGTCGTTGCGCTGGTGCCAGAACAGGCTGACGATGCGTGCCGGCGCCTTGAGCGGCAGCGGCATCGCATGCAGGAACGGCGCGTGGCGCGACTGCGAGCGGAGATCGCTTGGCAGTACGGCAATGAGGTCGGACTGCCGCACGGTCTCGTAGGCTGCGCTGTAATGGTTGACCGTCGCCACCAGATTGCGTGACAGCCCGCGCGAGGCGAGAAACAGATCGTAGGATGGCTGTGTCTTGCCGGCGAGGCTCACATCGACATGCCTTGCGTTGAGAAAGGCGCGCGTGCTCAGCCGCTTTTGTGCGGCGAGCGGATGGTCGCGCCGCATGAAGCAGGCATAGTCGACCGTCCATAGCGAGCGCGAGCGGATGGCGGCCGGCTGCTGCGCCTCGTTGACGTAAACGCTCAAGACACAGTCGACCCTGTTGTCCTCGAGCTGGTCGGCGATCTCCACGATGGTATTGGGAACGGTGTGCACGCGCGACTTCGGCGCGACCTTGCCGAGATGGTTCAGCAGGTCCGGCATCACCAGCGAAGCCACATAGTCCGACATCGACAGGGTGAATTCGGTCTGGGCGCGGCCGGGATCGAACACCTGCTCGTCGAGCGCGCCGCGCACGCTTTCCAGGGCTTCGCCGATCGGCTGCCACAGCACGACGGCGCGTTGCGTGGGGCGGATGCCGGTGCCGGATCGCACGAACAGGGGATCGCCGAGCGCGTCGCGCAGGCGCGCGAGTGCGTTGCTGACGGCGGGCTGGGTCATTGTCAGCGCGCTCGCGGCGCGCGTGACGCTGCCCTCGGTCATCAGCGCCTCGAAGACTTTCAGCAGGTTGAGGTCGAGCGCGCGGAACGACACACATTCACCGTGGTGATATATGAGATCAAGATTATAAATTATGACGATAATGTCACTTTGTCTATGCTTCGCTCCCGAACGACGCGCGGTGTGCCGGGCCGCAATCGAGGGGGATTTCCATGTCAATGATATCGGCGCGCATCGAGCGCCTTCCGTTCGCGCGCTTCCACATGCATCTCCTGCTGATGGGCGGGCTCGGCTACATGTTCGACGCGATGGACGCGGCGGTGCTGGCCTTCATCCTGCCGGTGCTGCGGACTGCCTGGAATTTGTCGAGCGTCGAGATCGGCGTGCTCGGCAGCAGCACCTATATCGGCTTCCTGTTCGGAGCCCTGTTCGCCGGCACGCTCGGTGACCTGATCGGGCGCCGTGCAGTGATGATGTCGGCGCTGGCGCTTTACTGCGTGGCGTCGATCGTCAGTGCCGTGGTCGATAGCTGGTCGGCGTTCTTCGCTGCACGCGTCGTCGCCGGCATGGGCACCGGCGCGGAGAGCGCGATCATCGCGCCCTATCTCGCGGAATTCGTGGCGCGGCGTTACCGCGGCAGCTTCACCGGCGCGCTGGCCGGCTTCTTCTCCTTCGGCTTCGTCGCGGCGGCCTTGCTCGGCTACTTCATCGTGCCCGCCTATGATAACGGCTGGCGTATCGTGCTGGTGATCACAGCAATACCCGTCGTCATGCTGTTGTGGTGGCGTCGGGCCCTTCCGGAATCGCCGCGCTGGCTCGAAAGCCGCGGACGGGAGAAGGAAGCCGAGGCTGTGCTTGATCGAATCGAGGCCGGCTTTGCGCGCGAGGGCCATGTCCTGCCGCCGCCGGTCGTCGAAGTTGCCCCGCCCGCCGGGACCGGCGGAACGCTGCTCGCCAATTTCGCGGCACTTCTGGCGGCCCGTCAGGCGCGCATCACCATCATGACCTGGATCATGTGGCTTGCGATCACCTTCAGCTATTACTCCTTCTTCGTCTGGATCCCCGGCCTTCTCGTCCAGAACGGCATGAGCATCACCAAGAGCTTCGGCTATTCGATCGCGATCTATTGCGCGCAGATCCCCGGCTATTTCAGTGCCGCCTATTTCAACGAGCGCATCGGCCGGCAGGCAACGATTGCGACCTACATGGTGCTCGCCGGAATCAGCGCGCTCGGTCTCGCCTTCGCGCAGACGGATCAGCACATCATGCTGGCGGGAATTCTGCTGTCTCTGTTCATGAACGGCACCTATGCGGGCGTCTATGCCTATACCGCCGAGGTATTCCCGACGCCGGTCAGGACCACCGGGGCCGGGCTTGCCTCCGCGATCGGCCGCATCGGTGCGATCGTGTCGCCGATCCTGGTCGGCTACCTCTATCCCAATTTCGGCTTCGCCGGCGTGTTCGGCGTCACCACCACCGTGCTGCTGCTCGGGGCGGTCACGGTCGTGCTGATGGGCGTGCCGACGCGCGGCCGGTCTCTGGAAGAGATCGCGGCGGGCGAGGTTGCATGATGCGAACCAAAACAATGGCTGATCCCTGGCTCTGCGCCGTCGCGGCAGCGCAGAGCAGCGTCGATCAGCCGAAGGCGTTGTTCGCAGCGCTCGACCAGGCCATGAAGTCGGCGATCGGGCACAAGCTGTTTACGATCCTGACTTACGACGACGCCAGCGGCGAAGCCGCGCGGGTCTATTCCAATCTTCCCGGGCCCTATCCTGCGGGCGGGCGCAAGCGCCTGGCGCCGGGGCCGTGGACCGAGGCGGTGCTCGACCGTGGCGAGGCCTATATCGGCCGCACGCTGGACGATCTGCGCAACGTGTTTTCCGACCACGAGCTGATTGCCTCGCTTGGTTGCGCGAGCGTGCTCAACATGCCCGTGCGCTGGCGTGGACGCACGCTCGGCTCGCTCAATCTGCTGCACGAGGCGGCCTGGTACGACGAGGACGACGTCGCGGCCTGTCTCCCCTTTGCCCAATTGACATTGCCGGCACTTCTGGCGCCGGCGTCCTGACAGGAAACCACCATGCCCAGCATCCTCTTCAAGAATGCCGCTCTGCTTGACCCGCTTCAGCCGGAGCTGCTGACGAGCCATGACGTGCTGGTCGAGGACAATCTGATCAAGGAGGTCTCGGACCGGCCAATCAAGGTGACCGCCGATCGAACCATCGATGTGAAGGGCAAGACGCTGATGCCCGGCCTGATCGATCTCCACGTGCACACCATCGCGATCGAGCTGAACCTGGCGCAGCAGGTCCACATTCCCAACGTGCTGGTGACGCTGCGCTCGACGCTTCTGCTGCGCGGCATGCTGCGGCGAGGCTTCACGACCGTCCGTGATGCCGGAGGCGCCGGCCACGCGATGAAGCAGGCGATCGAGACCGGCCTGACCGACGGTCCGCGGCTGTTCGTGTCGGGCCGTGCGCTGAGCCAGACAGGCGGCCACGCCGACATGCGGGCGCGTTCCGATTACCTCGCTAGCGACACGGCCTGTCCGTGCTGCGTGCGCGTCGGTGCGTTGGGGCGTGTTGCCGACGGTGTCGACGGCGTGCGCAAGGCTGTGCGCGAGGAGCTCCAGATGGGGGCCGACCAGATCAAGATCATGGCGTCCGGCGGCGTTGCCTCGCCGACCGATCCGGTCGGCGCCTTCGGCTACTCCGAGGACGAGATCCGCGCCATCGTCGAGGAGGCGCAGGGCCGGCAGACCTATGTGCTGGCTCATGCCTATACCGCGGCGGCGATCGCGCGCGCGGTTCGCTGCGGCGTCCGCACCATCGAGCACGGCAATCTCGTCGACGAGCCGACTGCGCGTCTGATGGCCGAGAAGGGCGCCTATGTGGTGCCGACGCTCGTGACCTATGAAGCCCTTGCCAATGAGGGCGCGCAATACGGCCTGCCGCCGGAGAGCGTCGCCAAGATCGCCGACGTCCGCGATGCCGGCCTGCGCTCGCTCGAGATCTATCGCAAGGCCGGGGTGAAGATGGGCTATGGCAGCGATCTGCTTGGACCATCGCAGCGCCTCCAGAGCGATGAATTCCGCATTCGCGCCGAGATCCAGGGCGCACGCGAGGTCATCGCCAGTGCGACCGTGATCGGGGCGGAGGTGCTCGGCATGGAGGGCAAGCTCGGCCGGATCGTGCCCGAAGCTTTTGCCGACTTGCTGGTGGTTGATGGCAACCCGTTGCGTGACGTGACCTGCCTGCTCGGGCAGGGCGAGCACATCCCGCTGGTGATGAAGGCGGGCAAGGTCCAGTTCGACAGGCTGGCCGCATAACCCTGAGGCAATAAGATCCCGCCGAGGACATGGCTTGATCTTGTCGCCCGGCGGGATTATGAGCGGGCTCTCAACAAGGATATTCGCAGCCATGGATTTCACCCCGACCGCAACGCCGATCCGCATTGCTCACGGGGAATTCCATGCCTGCTTCAATCATCCTGTCGCGCCTGTCACTGTCCACGCCTGACGGCCGCTCGCTCCTTTCCAACATCGATCTGACCTTCGGCTCCGAGCGCGCCGGTCTTGTCGGCCGCAATGGCGTCGGCAAGACAACGCTCTTCGCCGCAATCACGGGCGAGCACCTTCCGCAGTCGGGGCGTCTGATCGCCAACGCTACCGTCGGGCTGCTGCGCCAGGACGCCCAGCTTCGTGCCGGCGCGACGGTGGTCGACCTCTTCGGCGCGCGCGCTGCCCTGGACCTGCTTCGCCGTGCCGAGCGCGGCGAAGCCTCGGCCGAGGATGTCGCCGATGTCGACTGGACCCTGGAAACACGGCTCGCGTCCGCCCTTGCCCGCGTTGGCTTCGATATCGCCGCCGATACGGAATTGGACCGCTTGTCGGGCGGGCAGGTCACGCGCGTTCGTCTCGCCGCGCTGCTCTTCACCGAGCCGGACTTCCTGTTGCTGGACGAGCCCACCAACAATCTCGATCGGGACGGGCGCCGTGCCGTGATCGATCTGCTGGCCGCCTGGCGCGGCGGCGCGATCGTCGTCAGCCACGACCGCGCGCTGCTGGAGACGATGGACGCCATCGTGGAACTGACCTCGCTGGGCGCCACGAGATACGGCGGCAATTGGAGCAGCTATCGCGTGCAGAAGGCTGTCGAGCTCGCCGCCGTCAGGCACGACCTCGCCCATGCCGAGAAGCATCTGTCCGAGATCGACGGCAAGGCGCAGGAGGCGGTCGAGCGCAAGGCGCGCAAGGACAGTGGCGGAATGGCGAAGCGCGCCAAGGGCGACATGCCGCGTATTCTCGCCGGTGCGCGTCGGGATCGCAGCGAGGACAGCGGCGGCAAGACTGCGCAGATCACGGAGAGGCGGCGCGCGGAAGCGCTTGATGCGGTCGATACCGCACGCCGACGCATCGAGATCCTCCAGCCGCTGTCCGTCAAGCTACCCTCGACGCAGCTGCCGGCGGGGAGGGAGGTGGTTTGGCTCGATCGCGTCAGCGCGGGCTATCAGCCGGAGCGGCCGATCCTGCGCGATCTATCGCTCACCATCGTTGGGCCGGAGCGCGTCGCGATCATCGGACCGAATGGCTCCGGCAAGACGACGCTGCTGAAACTCATCGCCGGTGAGCTCCCCTCCAGCTCGGGCGCCGTGCGGGTCAGGCCGGATTTTGCGCTGTTCGACCAGAAGGTCAGCCTGCTCGATCCCGCGGTCTCGATCCTGGACAATTTCGCGCGCCTCAATCCAAGGGCGGGCGCGAACGAGTGCCATGCCGCGCTGGCGCGCTTCATGTTTCGCGCCGATGCGGCCTTGCAGATCGCCGGCAGCCTGAGCGGCGGGCAGCTGTTTCGGGCGGGCCTCGCCTGCGTGCTGGGCGGATCGGCGCCGCCTTCGCTGCTCATTCTGGACGAGCCGACCAATCATCTGGACCTCGAGTCCATCGAAGCCGTCGAAGCCGGCTTGAGGGCCTATGACGGCGCGCTGCTCGTCGTCAGCCATGACGAGGCGTTCCTGCAGGCGATCGGGATCACGCGGCGGCTCGATTTCGCCGCCTCGGGGTGATTGTTCGGCATGGCAGAACAATGATACCGGCGGCCGGCTGATTATCTTTCGCCGGAAAAGGGGCAAGTCCTCCCGTGTCAGCCGCAAGCAGCGGCCGGGAACCACGGAGAAGGCAAATGTCCAACGCAAGCAAACAGGTCGCCATTGTCACCGGGGGCTCGCGCGGCATTGGGGCTGCGATTGCCGAACGGCTCGCCGGCGACGGCTTTGCCGTTGTCATTAACTATGCCGGCGGCGCGGCCGAAGCCGAGGCGCTGGCCGCCAGGATCGCGCAGGCCGGTGGCCGGGCCATCACCGCGCAGGCCGACGTCAGCGACGCAGCCGCGGTGACGCGGATGTTCGACGCGGCGGAGAGCGCGTTCGGTGGCGTCGATGTGCTGGTCAACAATGCCGGTGTCATGCGGCTGGCGGCGGTTGCGGATGCCGACGATGCCGTCTTCGACAGCCAGATCGCGATCAATCTGAAAGGCACCTTCAACACGCTGCGCGAGGCAGCACGCCGGCTGCGCAATGGTGGGCGCATCGTCAATCTGTCGTCGAGCCAGGCCGGTCTCCTGTCTCCGACCTACGGCATCTATGCGGCGACCAAGGCGGCAGTCGAGGCTCTGACCCATGTGCTGGCCAAGGAGCTGCGTGGCCGCAACATCACCGTGAATGCCGTAGCGCCCGGTCCGACTGCAACGAAGCTGTTTCTGGATGGCAAGACCCCGGCGGTGATCGATCATCTCGCCAAGCTCGCGCCGTTGGAGCGGCTGGGCCAGCCCACGGATGTCGCGGCCGCGGTCTCGTTTCTCGCTGGCCCCGATGGTGGCTGGATCAACGGACAGGTGCTGCGCGCCAATGGCGGGATCATCTGATCCCGCCCCGCAGATCCTGCTGCAATTCTTCAAAAACCCGACGCCCTGCCCCCAGCGCGTCGGGTGGAATGAATGAGTATCAATCGGTGATCCCAACGCCTTGTTGTGACGCGTGCTGCACCAATTGACCACTCCGGGAAACTACCGCGACGGAACCGACTCACCTGGTGTCGAGCGGTGCGTTACGCACTGCCGCCAGGCTCCAGCGCTTCGCCCATCTCCAGCGGATGCGCCATGGTCTCGTGCAGCGCCTCGCGGTCGAGCTCTCCCTCCGAGATGCTGATGACGACGCAGGCGACGCCGTTGCCGATCAAATTGGTCAGAGCGCGGCACTCGCTCATGAACTTGTCGATACCGACCAGGATCGCGATCGACTGGATCGGGATATCAGGCACGATCGAGAGCGTCGCGGCGAGCGTGATGAAGCCGGCGCCGGTCACGCCCGATGCGCCCTTCGAGGTGATCATCGCGATGCCCAGAATGCCGAGCTCCTGCCAGATCGTCAGATGCGTGTTGGTGGCCTGTGCAAGGAACAGCGTCGCCAGCGTCATGTAGATGTTGGTGCCGTCGAGGTTGAAGCTGTAACCGGTCGGAATCACGAGGCCGACCACCGAGCGCGAGGCGCCGAGATGCTCCATCTTCTGGATCATCTGCGGCAGCACCGTCTCGGATGACGAAGTGCCGAGCACGATCAGCAATTCGTCCTTGATGTAGGCGATGAAGCGCAGGATCGAGAAGCCGGCGAGCCTCGCGATCGAGCCCAGCACGATCAACACGAACAGGATGCTGGTGAGATAGAACGTGCCGATCAGGGCGGCGAGGTTGAGCAGCGAGCCGAGGCCGTAGGCGCCGACGGTGAACGCCATCGCGCCGAACGCGCCGATCGGCGCCACGCGCACGATGATGCGGATGATGCCGAAGAACATCTTTGCGGCCTTGTCGATCGCCTCCGCGATCGGCTCGCCGGTCTTGCCGAGGAAGGCGATGGCGAAGCCGGAGAGGATGGAGACCAGCAGCACCTGCAACAGGTCGCCGCGCGCGATGGCGCCCACATAGCTGTCCGGGATGATCGCCATCAGATGGGCGACGATGCCGTCTTCGTGCGCCTTGGTCACATAGGTCGCCACCGATTTCGGATCGATCGTGGAAGGATCGATGTTGAAGCCGCGCCCGGGCTGGAGAATCTCGCCGACCAGGAGGCCGATGGCGAGCGCGACGGTCGAGACCGTCTCGAAATAGATCAGCGACTTCAATCCGACCCGGCCGACACGCTTGAGGTCGCCCATCGAGGAGATGCCGTGCACCACGGTGCAGAAGATCACCGGCGCGATCATCATCTTGATCAGCGCGATGAAGGCGTCACCGAGCGGCTTCAAGTCCTTGCCGAGGTCCGGATAGAAATAACCGATCAGCACCCCGAGCACGATCGCGATCAGCACCTGGACATAGAGGATCTTGTACCAGGGCTGGTGCCGGCGATGGACGGCTGGCTGGATCGCGACTTGTGTCATATGGCTTGCCCCGGAACGCTTTGATCTTGCATGATTTACATCATGTGATGTTCGCCGCATAAGCAACAATCACATTTTTGTCGGATCGCACGAAGATCAATCGCTGCACCGCAATGGGGGGAACATGTCGAACGCAACGGGCTCGGACGAGCACGCGAACAGCTATTTTCCGCGTTGGAAGCTGAAGACCTCGGGCGTGATCATGCCGGAGGAGCGGCTGCCGTGGGGCCAGACCATCGTCTCCGGTCTCCAGCATTGCGTTGCAATGTCGGGATCGACGATCATCGCGCCGCTGCTGATGGGGTTCGATCCCAATGTTGCGGTCCTGTTCTCCGGCGTCGGCACGCTGATCTTCTTCGTCATCGTTGCGGGACGCGTGCCGAGCTATCTCGGCTCGAGCTTCGCGTTCATTGCCGTCGTCCTCGCCTCCACCAGCTATGCCGGGCATGGGCCGAACCCGAACCTGTCGGTTGCGCTCGGCGGCATCGTCGCGGCCGGTGTGCTGTACGGCGTGATCGCGCTGATCGTGATGTGGTCGGGGATCGGTTGGGTCGAGCGTTTGATGCCGCCGGCCGTCACCGGCGCCGTGGTTGCCGCGATCGGCCTCAACCTCGCGCCCGTGGCGGTCAAGGCGGTGAGCGCCAATGCGTTCGAGACCTGGATCGGGCTCGCGACGGTTCTGATCATCGGTGTGCTCGCCGTGGCCGCCCCGGGGCTTTGGCGCCGACTGCCGATCATCCTCGGCGCGATCGGTGGATATCTGTTGTACCTGCTGTTCGCGAACGGCCTGGGCTTCGGCAAGCCGATCGACTTCACGCAGCTTTCGGCGGCGCCGTGGTTCGGCCTGCCGAACTTCACGACGCCGACCTTCCATGCCGATGCGATCTTTCTGATCGCGCCGGTCGCGGTCATTCTGGTCGCCGAGAACCTCGGTCACATCAAGGCGGTCGGCGCCATGACGGGCCGTAGCCTCGATGGCTATCTCGGCCGCGCCTTGTTCGCCGACAGCCTCGCGACGATCGTGGCCGGCTGCGGCGGCGGCACCGGCGTCACCACCTATGCCGAGAACATCGGCGTCATGGCGGCGACGAAGGTCTATTCGACCTTGCTGTTTGCCTTCGCCGCAACCGGGTCGCTGTTGCTCGGCTTCTCGCCGAAATTCGGCGCGCTGATCCTGTCGATCCCGGGTCCCGTCATCGGCGGCCTTTCGATCGTGCTGTTCGGATTGATCGCGGCGATGGCCGGCCGGATCTGGGTCGAGAACAAGGTCGATTTCGCCAACCCGGCGAACCTGATCACCGTCGCCGTGGCGCTGACCGCAGGCGCCGGCGATCTCACGCTGAAATTCGGTGCGTTCACCCTCGGCGGGATCGGCACCGCCACCTTTGGCGCCATTATTCTGTACCAGATCCTGACTTCGCCGATCGCGCGCCGCGCGGAATGAATCCCAGCGATGCGTTGACGGATGGAACAAAAGACCGGTTCCATCCATGATGATGCATTCCGGAGAAAGCTCATGCCACAGACCGACCTCTCAGCTACCTTTCCCTCACGCCTTGTCGGCCGATATGCGATGGTGACCGGCGCGTCCCAGGGCATCGGCCGCGCCGTTGCTGTCAGGCTCGCCCAGGAAGGGGCGACTGTTGCCATCAATTATGTCGATCACCCCGAGAAGGCGGAGGAGACGCTTGCGCTCGCAAGGACCGGATCGGGCGATCGCGGCCACGGCAAGCTCGATCATGTCATCGTCAAGGCCGACGTCAGCAACGACGATGAGGTGGCTGCGATGTTCGAGACGATCCTGGCACGTTGGAAGCGTCTCGATTGTCTCGTCAACAATGCCGGCTTCCAGCGGGAATCGCCGAGCGAGGCGCTCGATATCGAAACCTATCGCCGCATCATCGACGTCAACCTCAATGGCGCCGTGCTCTGCGCGCAGAAGGCCCTCGCGCATTTCGTTGCGCGCGGCGGGGCCGGCTGCATCATCAATTGCTCCAGCGTGCATCAGATCATCCCCAAGCCGGGCTATCTCGCTTATTCGATCAGCAAGGGCGGCATGGCCAATCTGACCCGCACATTGGCGCTGGAATTTGCCGGCCGCGGCATCCGCGTCAATGCGGTCGGTCCTGGCGCGATCGACACGCCGATCAATGCGGCATGGACCGGCGATGCCGACAAGCGCGCCAACGTCGCGAGCCATATCCCGCTCGGGCGCGTCGGCGCACCGGAAGAGATCGCCGCCGTCTTCGCCTTCCTTGCCTCGGATGATGCCAGCTACATCACCGGGCAGACCATCTATGCCTGCGGGGGGCTGACGTTGTTTCCGGAGTTTCGCGACAATTGGGCGAGCTGACCCCGGGAAGTCTCGCGATGCAATCCAGCAACAGTCGGAAAGAACCGCAGCCTCGGCGCGATACCCACAGGCGAACTCAACCGAACGGTTGATGTCCGATCCTGTCTCCTGGCCCACAGTCCCGGCGGCTCGGAGGTCTGCTTGCAATGAAACTGCGATGGTTGGGCGCAGGCCTGGGGCTTCTGGTTCTTGGGCTTTTAGTTCTTGGGCTTGTCGTGGCCGATGCGGTGACGACGTCTGCGCAGCAGACGCCGCCACAGCCGCATCAGGCTGCGCCCCCGCAGCAGCAACCGGCAGCCAAGCCCGCCAATATCGACCGCAACGGCGTGTTGATGCTGATCCGCTCGACGCTGCTTGCGGTCGATCAGGCCAACAAGACCGGCAACTACACGGTGCTGCGCGATCTCGGCGCGCCGGGCTTCCAGGTCAACACCGCGGCAAGGCTCGCGGAGATTTTTGCCAAGCACCGCGGCGACAAGCTCGATCTCTCCGGTGTCGCCGTCATCGATCCGCAATTATCGCTGCTGCCGCAGATCGAGCCAAACGGGCTGTTGCACATGGCCGGGTTTTTTCCATCGGTGCCGTCGCAGGTGAATTTTGAACTGCTGTTCGCGCCGGTCGACGGGCAATGGCGTGTGTTCGGCGTGTCGTTGTCAGTCGGGCAGTCCGCGCCGGTCGCGCCTGCTGCGCCGGAACCGCCGGCGGCCAAGGCCGTGGTGTCGCAAAAGCAGGCTGCGCCAACCAAGCCGAGCGCTCCCTCGAAATGATCAACGACGGTCCCGACCCCGTGACATCTTGCTCAACGAAACAGCAAAACGCTCACAGCGTAAGCCATCGGCAATGTCACGTCGCCGCTTCGGACATGGAGCCCTGCATCATTCGTACGGTTGAAGTTCTGCCGTCGCTGTCGACATCGTGATAGTGTGTGACTGAAGGCGCAAATGCCAAATGCCTTGTTCGAAATGCTTGAGAGCCGGCCGTGACGTCTGAAGCCGCTTTGCTTTCAGAGGTGATCGGCCTCGTCTACGACGCCGCACTCGATCCGAGCCTGTGGCCGCGTGCGCTGGAGCAAGCCTGCCTGTTCGTCGGCGGTTCCTCCGGCGCCTTGTTCTGGCACGACGCGGCCACCGAGCAAACCGCGGTGCTGCACCTCTTCAATGAAGCGCCGGACTTCACCAAGCTCTATCTCGAGAAATATCTTCCGTTGAATCCCTGCTTCCCGGCGGCCACGTTCTGCGAGGCAGGTCTCGTCTATGCATCCACCGACTTCGTCCCCTTCGAGGAGATGGCGGAGACGCGCTTCTACGAAGAGTGGATGAAGCCGCAGGGCATGATCGACGCGCTCGGGGCGAATCTGGAGAAGGGGGCAACCAATTCATCGATCGTCAGCGTGCGTTTGCATGAGAAGGACGGCCTCGTCAGCCCCGGCGCTCGCCACCGGTTCGCGCTGATCGTGCCGCATTTCCAGCGCGCGGTCTCGATCGGGCGGCTGTTCGATCAGAACAAGGCGGCTCAGGCGGTGTTGACCCAGACGCTCGACAGCGTCACGGCCGCCGTCTTTCTGGTTGGCCCCAACGGACGCCTCGTCTTCACCAACGCGCCCGGACGCATGGTGCTGGACGAGGCCGCGCTGGTCACTGAACGAAACGGATTGCTGTTCGCCGCCGCTCCCGAGGCGCAGCGCGCATTACGCGACGCGCTTGTCGCCGCCGAGAACGGCAATGTGCCGGCCGACAGCGCCGGCCCGATCCCGCTCGCGACCTCGCAAGGCCGCTGGTTCGCCAACGTGCTGCCGCTCACCTCCGGCGACCGACAGCGCACCGGCGCGCTGCATTCCGCCGTCGCCGCCGTGTTCGTCCGCAAGACCTCGCCCGCAAGTCCGCCGCCGCTGGAGGCGCTGGCAAAGCTCTACAAGCTCACGGCCAGCGAGATCCGCGTGCTCGATGCCGTCATGAAGGTGAGCGGTGTGAAGGCCCTTGCCGTGGCCCTCGGCCTGACGCAGGCGACGGTCAAGACGCATCTCCACAATGTCTTCCGCAAAACCGGCACCGCGCGACAGAGCGAGCTCGTGAAGCTGATCGCCGGATTCGAGCCGCCCGCGCGGCCGTGATCTGGCAAAACCGGTCGGCGCAGACTACATCTGCGCCATGACAAACCCCCCGCTCAAGGAATTCGTCGGCCGGCACGAAAAACTGTTCGTGCTGACCGGCGCGGGCTGCAGCACCAATTCGGGCATTCCCGACTATCGCGACAGCCACGGCAACTGGAAGCGGACCCAGCCGGTCAACTTCCAGGCCTTCATGTCCGAAGAGCTCACGCGCCAGCGCTACTGGGCGCGTAGCCTGATCGGCTGGCGGCGATTCGGCCAGGCCCGCCCGAACGATGCGCATCATGCGCTCGCCCGGCTCGAGGCGAGCGGGCGGTGCGAGATGCTGCTGACCCAGAATGTCGACCGGCTGCATCAATCCGCCGGCCACCGGCAGGTGATCGATTTGCACGGACGGCTCGATCTGGTCCGCTGCATGGGCTGCGGGGCTAAGACGCCGCGCAACGAATTCCAGGATGCGCTCGGCCGCGCCAATGCTGAGTGGCTGACGCTCGATGCGGCGGACGCGCCTGATGGCGACGCCGATCTGGAGCATGCGGATTTCTCCTCGTTCAACGTGCCTGCGTGCGAAGCCTGCGGCGGCATTCTCAAGCCCGACGTCGTGTTCTTCGGAGAAAACGTCCCGCGCGATGTGGTGGCGACCGCGCAGGATCATCTGGCGCAGGCCGACGCGATGCTGATCGTCGGGTCGTCACTGATGGTCTATTCCGGCTTCCGCTTCGTGAAGGCTGCCGCGGATCGCCAGATTCCGATCGCCGCGATCAATCTCGGACGCACCCGCGCCGACGATCTTCTGACGCTCAAGGTCGAGGAGCGCTGCGAGGCGGCGCTTGCATTCCTGCTCTGATCTGATGCGGCGCGAACACGTCTTGCCTATTGCATAGGTGCCAAGCAGAATAGCCTGGTGCAGCGTTCCGCGTGTGCCCGATGGCACGGAAATTGCTGTGTTTTTGCCCTCAGTCTTGACGATCAGCCGGAGAATTTTGGAATGCTTGAAGGAGCCGAAGTGCGGCTTGCCGTTGATATCGGTGGCACGTTCACCGACATCGTGCTGGACGTGGGCGAAGTACGCAAAACCCGCAAGGTGCTGACGACGCCGCAACGGCCCGAACAGGCGGTGCTGGACGGCATGCGTCTCATCCTCACCGATGCGCGCGCGCATATCAGCGACATCGACGTGTTCATCCACGGCACGACGCTGGCGACCAACGCCATCATCGAGCGGCGCGGTGCCAAAACGGCGCTGATCGCGACCGAGGGTTTTCGCGACGTGCTCGATATCGGCACCGAGAGCCGTTATGACCAGTATGACCTCAGCATCGACAAGCCGAAGCCGCTGGCGCCGCGCAGCCTGCGCTTCACCGTGCCCGAGCGCATTGACGCACATGGCGCGGTTCGCCTCCCGCTGGACGAAGCGGCCGTGCGTGCGCTCGCGCCAAGATTGCGTGAGCTGAGGGTCGAGAGCGTCGCGATCGCGTTCCTGCATTCCTACGCCAATCCCGAGCACGAGCGACGTACTGCCGCGATTTTGGGCGAGGAGATGCCCGGCATCTCCGTGACGGTATCGTCGGCCGTGTGTCCGGAAATCCGCGAATATGAGCGCACGTCCACCGCGGTGGCCAACGCCTATGTGCAGCCGCTGATCGACGGCTATCTCGCCCGCATGGCCGACGCCTTGCAGGTCGAGCAGTTCCGTGGCGCCATCTATCTCGTCACGTCAGGCGGCGGCGTCACCTCGATCGAGACGGCGCGGCGCTTTCCGGTGCGTCTGGTCGAATCCGGTCCCGCCGGCGGCGCCATCTTCGCGGCGCAGATCGCGGCGCGTCTCGGCGAGAGCAAGGTGCTCTCTTTCGACATGGGCGGCACCACGGCAAAGATTTGCCTGATCGAGAAATACCAGCCCGAGACTTCGCGCGTGTTCGAGGTCGATCGTGCCGCGCGCTTCCTCAAGGGCTCCGGCCTGCCGGTGCGCATTCCCGTGATCGAGATGGTCGAGATCGGCGCAGGCGGCGGCTCGATCGCCCATGTCGATGCGATGAAGCGTGTGACCGTCGGCCCCGAGAGCGCGTCCTCCGAACCGGGACCGGCCTGCTACGGCCGCGGCGGCCAGCGTCCGGCCGTGACCGATGCCGACGTCGCGCTCGGCATGATCGACCCCGACACCTTTGCGGCCGGCACGATCAAGCTGGATCCAGAGCTTTCGAAGCAGGCGCTGCTGCGCGATGTCGGCGAGGCGCTGGGCCTGTCGGCGGAAACCGCGGCCTATGCCGTGCACGAGGTCGTCTGCGAGAATATGGCGAGTGCGGCGCGCGTGCACGCGGTCGAGCGTGGCGAGATCGTTGGCCAGCACACGCTGATTGCCTTTGGCGGTGCCGCGCCGCTGCATGCTGCGCGTGTCGCCGAGAAGATCGGTGTTTCCAGGGTCATCGTGCCTTCGAACGCCGGCGTCGGTTCGGCGGTTGGCTTCCTCGCCGCGCCGATCGCCTATGAGCTCGTGCGCAGCCGCCACGTGCGGCTCGACGATTTCGATACGGCCGCAGTTTCCGAACTCCTGCAGGAAATGGTGACCGAAGCGCGTGCACTGGTCGAGCCAGGCGCTGCCGGCGCGCCGGTGCGCGAGCGCCGCGCCGCGTTCATGCGCTATGTCGGCCAGGGCCACGAGATCACCGTCGAGCTGCCGAACCGGTCGCTGACGTCGGCCGATCTCGCCGGCCTGCGGCAAAAGTTCGAGGCGGACTATTCGGCGATGTTCGAACGTCCGATCCCGGGCGCCGCGATCGAGGTGCTGAGCTGGTCGGTGCTTGCGACGACGGAGGCACGTAATCCCTCTGTTGTCGCCGCCGTCACGCGTAAGCCCGCGGCCAAGGCCTCCGGCAGCCGCAAATTCTTCGACGGCCGGGCAGGCGAGGTGATCGAGATCCCGCTCTATCGCCGCGAGGACATGGCGCCGGGCGCGACGATTGCGGGGCCTGCGGTGATCGCCGAGGACGAAACCTCCACCTTCGTCTCGAACAGTTTCGACGCACATATCGACGGTGCCGGCAGCATCGTCATGGAACGGAAGGCGGCCTGATCATGAGCAAGACCAAAGGCGCGAGCCTGATCGACCTCCAGATCATGTGGCACCGGCTGATCGCCGTGGTCGAGGAGCAGGGGCAGGTGCTGCTCCGCACCGCGTTCAGCCCGATCGTGCGCGAATGCGGCGACCTCTCGGCCGGCGTGTTCGACCTCAGGGGGCGGATGCTGGCACAGGCCGTGACCGGCACGCCCGGTCACGTCAATTCGATGGCGGAATCGGTCAAGCACTTCATCAATCATTTTCCGCTGGAGACGATGAAGCAAGGTGATGCCTACATCACCAACGATCCCTGGATGGGCACCGGCCATCTCAACGACTTCGTCGTCACCACACCCTGCTTCAAGGACGGCAAGATCGTCGCGCTGTTCTCCTGCACCAGCCATCTCATGGACATCGGCGGCATCGGCTTCGGCCCCGACGCCACCGACGTGTTCATGGAGGGGCTCTACATTCCCATGCTGAAGCTGATCGGCCAGGGCGTCGTCAACGAGACGCTGATGGCGATGATCCGCACCAACACGCGGCTGCCGATCGACACCGAGGGCGACACCTATTCGCTCGCCGGCTGCAACGACGTCGGCTGCGAGCGCCTGGTCGAGATGATGACCGAGTTCGGCATCGACACGCTCGACGAGCTCGGTGACTACATCTGTGATCGCTCGCGCGAGGCTGTGCTCGCCGAGATCGCGAAATTGCCGAAGGGCGCGTGGCGCAACACCATGGTGGTCGACGGCTACGATGCGCCGGTGACGCTCGCTGCGACGCTGACGATTTCGGACGAAGGCATCCACGTCGATTTCGACGGCACTTCGGCGGCCTCGAAGTTCGGCATCAACGTGCCGCTGTCCTACACCACGGCCTATACCGTGTTCGGCCTCGGCTGCGTCGTTGCCTCGCAGATCCCGAACAATGCCGGCTCGCTCTCGCCGCTGACGGTGTCGGCACCTCTGGGTGCGATCCTGAACGCGCCGAAGCCGGCACCGGTCGCCTCGCGCCACATTATCGGACAGATGCTGCCCGACGTCGTGTTCGGCTGCCTGCGCCAGATCATTCCCGAGCGCGTGCCTGCTGAAGGCACCTCGTGCCTGTGGAATCTCAACGTGCGCGGCCAGACCCGCTCGGGCGTCGGCGGCAATTACGGATTCTCGATGGCGGTGACCTCCAACGGCGGCACCGGTGCGCGCTTCGGCAAGGATGGCTTGTCGGCAACCGCCTATCCCAGCGGCGTGCGCGGTACGCCGGTCGAGATCGCCGAGACGCAGACGCCGCTGATCTTCTGGCGCAAGGAACTGCGTCCGGATTCCGGCGGAGCAGGGCGCACCCGCGGCGGCCTCGGCCAGATCATCGAGGTCGGCACCGGCATCGACGCGCCCTTCGATATCCTCGCGGCCTTCGATCGCATCGAGAATCCGCCACGTGGCCGTGACGGCGGCCAGAATGGCGAGGCCGGCTATGTCGGCCTGAAGTCCGGCCAGAAGATGCGCGGCAAGGGCTTTCAGACCATTCCGCCGGATGACCGGTTGGTGGTGATGACGCCGGGCGGCGCCGGCATCGGCGCACCGGGCGAGCGCGATCGCGCGGCGGTGCAGGACGATGTCGAGAGCGGGCTGGTGTCTTCGGACAAGGCCATGGCGATCTACGGACGCGGGTGAAGCGCTGACGATCTGGCCTTGCATCGCCTCGATCTTGGCGGTCGTGCACGACCGCCAAGACACTTCCGCCAAGACGACCACCAAGACATTTCGGTCCGGGATTTGTCGATCGAGACGAAACGGTCAGCGCGGCTGCCGTTTTAATTTCGCGTCCGCGTGTCAAATCCGCGCCGTGCGCGCATTCCGTCGTTGCACTCCCCGCGATCCGGCGTACGCTGTGCCCGCGAACAGAAGTACAATCGCAACCACTCCAGTGAACATAGCTCCATTGGCGATATGCGCCGAAAGAGGGGGACATCCGTTGGCATATCATGCCCGACGGAGAGCGATCGACGTATCTTGACCTGCCAACATCCCTCGCAGCGGCGCCTACAAGACGCAATGATCAAACATAAAGCGGGAGGAAGTGCACATGAGGAAGCAGTGGCTTAACTCGGGCTTACCTGTTCTCGTTGCAGCGACACTTGCGGCGTCGGCAGCGTGGGCTCAAGCCGTGGATACTGCCCGGATCGAGTCCGCCGGTCAGAACGATTGGCTCACCTATCACGGTTCGTACAAGTCGTATCACTACAGCCCTCTCTCACAGATCAACACCAGCAATGTGGGCAATCTGGGCGTGGCCTGGATCCACATCCCCGGACGTTCGACCCGGGGGCTGCAATCGATGCCGCTCGCGGCCGATGGCGTGCTCTACTACACCGGCTCCTATAGCCGCACCTTTGCGCTGAACGGCGCTACCGGCGAGGTGATCTGGTCCTACTTCCCGGAGCTGGATGAAGCCCTGGTCGCGCGGCAGACTCATTCGCCCTACAATCGCGGCGCCGCCCTCGGCGAGGGAAAGGTCTATGTGGGGACAATGGATGGCCATCTCATCGCGCTCGACATGAAGAGCGGAAAGGTGATGTGGGACACCAAGCTGATTGATTCCCAGAAACTGACCGTTGGTTTCACCGGAGCACCGCTTTACGCCAAGGGTACGGTGGTGATCGGCGCACAGGGCGGCGAATGGCCGGGCCGGGGCCCGATCTTCGGTGTTGATGCCACCACCGGCAAGAAGAAATGGGAATTCCTGACGGTTGCCGGCACCGACGAAGCCACGAAGACCTGGGGCAATGACTCCTGGCGCACTGGCGGCGGCGGCGGCTGGATGCCGGGCACCTTCGATGCCGAGAACAACACCATCCTGTGGGGCACCGCCAACCCGGCGCCGCTCTACGACTGGTCGGGAGCCGATTACAAGACGCAGGGCGCGCGTCCGGGAGATAATCTCTATACCACCTCGGTGATCGCGCTCGATGTCGATACCGGCAAGCTGAAATCCTATCACCAGGAACTGCCTCACGACGCCTGGGACTTCGACAGCGCGGTCGGCGAGTTCGTGATGCTCGATCGCGACGGTCAGAAGTACGTCGTCCATCCGAACAAGAGCGGATACATCTTCGTCTATGACCGCAACCTCGGCGTCAAGAACGTCTGGCGGATCACGCAGAACAGCAATTTCGTCAAGGACATCGATCCCAAGACGGGTGAGCTGATCGGTCGTCGCGATTTCTCGGCCGGCAAGGTATCCGAGCCGTTGTGCCCGCACATTTCCGGTGGGGTGAGCTGGAACGCCGGGTCGTACAACCCGAAGACCGGGCTTTATTACAAGCTCGGCCAGGAATGGTGCATGACGCTCGAAGTTCAGAAGACGACTCCGATCGTTGCTCCTCAGGCTCAGCTCAACATTGGCGCCGACTTCAAGATCGCGCCACCGCCCAGCGGTGAGATCTATGGCCATCTCGACGCGCGCGACCCCATCACCGGCGTCAAGAAGTGGGAAGTGCGTTTCCCTGAGCCACCGCTCGGAAGCGTCATGTCGACCGGAGGCAATCTGGTGTTCGTGCCGGACTCGCGAGGCACGGTTCACGCCTATGATGCCGATTCCGGTGCCGAGCTCTGGAGCCACGGCGACGGCACCGGCCATCAGGGCGGCATCATCAGCTATGCCGTCAATGGCAAGCAGTACATCGCGGTCGTTGCCGGCTTCGGCGGCATGGCCTCCGATGATTACGCGCCGACGTTCGGCGGCGTCTACAAGAGCATGCCGCGCGACGACGGCGCGCTCATCGTCTACAGTCTGAAATAAGCCCTCGTGGCGCTGGGAGGGAGCAGCATGACGCTACTCCCTCCCCCGTCGAAGCGGGGCCGCCGAGCCGCGGCGCGAATTGGATTTCCGAGAGGTAGGTTTGGCCGGTATGCGATTGGCTTGGACCCTTGCGACATTGTCGGCGCCGACACTTGCCGTGCTCCTCACGATTTCAGCCTTGCCGTCCCGCGCGCAGCAGCCTGCGTCGCCCGCGCCGGACAGCGAGCAGCTCGATGTCGGACAGTTGTTCGCGACGACCTGTGGCTGGTGTCACTCCGCCGGCGGTCGTGCGGCCGGGAAGGGGCCGCAGCTCATGGACACCAAGCGAGACGACGACTTCCTGCGCATTCGCATCAAGAACGGCAAGGAAGGCGCCATGCCTGCCTTCGGCGCCGTGTTCAACGATGCGCAGATCGACGAGATCATCAAATATATTCGTGCCCTGAAGCCGAGCGAAGGCTAAGTCGGCAAGAAAGTACGGATCCACACTGGACATCTCATGAAGACCTGTCTCCCCTTCGTGGTCGTCGCACTGCTGGGACTCAACGGTGTGGCGCAGGCCCGCTCCCTCGAGGCGATCCGCGACTCCGGTGTGCTCGGACTATGCGCCCACCCCAACTCGTTGCCCTTCGCCAACAAGGCTGGTGACCCTCCGGGATTTCAGATCGAGCTGGGCAACGCGTTCGCGCGCGAGCTTGGCGTTTCGCTCAGGCCCGACTGGATCATCACTCAGTACCAGATGCGCAGTGCGGGCTGTGACATCTTGCTCGACGTCATCGCCGACCGCGAAGCGCAGGGCGAAACCCGATTGAGGATATCGAAACCATATTATCGCACGGGCGTCGCGCTCGCGGTGCCCTCATCCAGCGCGCTGACCTCGTTCAAGAGCCTCAACGGGTCGACCAAAGTGGGCGTGCAGGTCGGATCCGTTGCAGCCATGATCATCGGTCAGCGGCGAGTCCCGACATCGACATTCGGATTCGAGACCGACAGCCTCGATGCCGTGTCGAATCATGAGATCGACGCCGCCGCAGTCACGCCAACCGCAGCGAGCTATTTCAATCTGACGCATCCGGACAAGGCGCTCCGGATCCTGGATCGCGACGAAGGCGAGGCCGATCTCAATTGGAACGTCGCTGTCGGCATGCTCCGCCCGGATGACGCGTTGCGCGAAGCCATCGACCGGGCGCTGGAACGGCTTCGGAACGACGGTACGATCGATCGGATCTACGGCCGCTATGGGATCGTGCTGCAAGCCCCGAAATAGCTGATTGCTCGAACAGCGACGTCGTCCAGGCCCAACCGGGACGACGTCGTCATGCGAACCGATAAGCGTCGGCGTTACGCCGCCGCCTTCTTTCGAGCCTGTTCGGCCTTGTACAGCTCGAACTCCTCCGCGATCGCTTTCGCGATCGACGGCCGCTGCCGCAGGCGCTCGTAATAGGCCTTCACGTTCGGCCATTTGGCGAGCTCGATCGGCGGCGTCGCCATGGTCCAGTTGATGACCGTGACGAGATAGGCATCAGCGACGCTGAAATGCTCGAGCAGGAACTCGCGCCCCTTCAGGTAGTTGTCGAGATAGTCGAGCCGCGACAGGTTCTTCTCCAGCACGTAGGCTTTCACGTCCTGCGACGCCTTGCGGTCGAGCACAGGCACGAACAGGCCTTTGTGCAGCTCGGTGCCGATGAAGCAGAGCCATTGATGCAGCCGCGTGCGATCGATGCCTGCCGCGGCGCCGAGGCCCGATTGCGGAAAACGGTCGGCGACATATTGCAGGATCGCCGCGTTCTCGGTCAGCACCACGCCCTCGTCGGTGCGCAGCGTCGGCACCAGGCCGATCGGATTGACGGCGCGAAAGTCGGAGCCGTCGTTGAGCACTTTCTTGGTCGGCGGATCGACTTCGAGATAATTCGCCTCGGCGCCGGCCTCATAGAGCGCGACGCGCGTCGCCATGGAGCAGGCGAGCGGCGAGAAATAGAGATCCATCTGTAGCCTCCTTGGGCAATTCTCTTTGTGAGTGTCGCTCAACCTGGCCAGATTGATTTTTGTACTGTCTTGCATATTATGTCGAAGGTCAAGGATTAATTTGCGAGATGGTACAAAAATCAAAGCCGCCAGCTGCTGCCACTGAGCCCGGGCGTCGCGGTGAACCCAAGCGCCGCGGACGGCCGCGCGCCTACGAGCCGGACGTCGCGCTCGGCAAGGCGCTCGACCTGTTTCGCAAGCAGGGCTTTGCCGCGACCTCGCTCGATGATCTCAGTGAAGCCACCGGCATGAATCGCCCGAGCCTCTACGGCGCATTCGGCGACAAGCGCGAGCTCTACATCAAGAGCTACCAGCGCTATCGCGAGGACGCGCGCGCATCGATGGTCGAGATCTTTCGCGAGGAGATGCCGGTGCGCCAGCGGCTGGAGCGCATCTACGCTGCCGCGCTGAATATCTATCTCTCCGGCGAGACCGGCCCGCGCGGCTGTTTCACCGTGGTGACGGCGGCGTCCGAAGCGGTGGGCGACCCGGAGATTCGCGCCATGGTGCTGGAGGGGCTGTCGGAGCTCGACAAGGCTTTCGCGAATTGCTTCCGCCGCGCCAGGGAGAAGGGCGAACTCCCGGCGAGTGCCGATCCCGCCGCACTGGCGCAACTCGCGTCCGCCACCATCCACACCATCGCCATCCGCTCCCGCGCGCGCGTTTCGCGCAAGGAGCTGGAGGGAATCGTGAAGGGAGCGATTGACGTGATGGTGGGAGCGGGCCCGAAACCCTGAGCCGTCTCCTTGGGTGTGCCAAGCGCCAGCGCGGGACGCGTAATCCCAGGAGACGTTCGGCGACGACTGAGGATTAGAGTTTCGCCCAAAAAATCTTCTCTGGCGTCATGCCTCCCGGCCGAGTGCCGGCGCCGATGTCGCGGCCTCGCGGAAGGCGTCGCGCAGGGAGCCCAGCAGTGTCTGCACGCGAGCGAGGTTGGAGCGCGTGGCGGGAACAAGCGCCTTAACCCAGAGATCGGGGACCTGGAGTTGCGGGAGCATCTCGACCAGCGCGCCGGACTTGAGCCGATCGGCCACGGCGGTGCGCGAAGCAATGGCTATTCCGCTGCCGGCGCAGAGGCTGTCGATGACGAGCGCGCCGTTGTTGGTCACGAGGTGCGGCCGAACCGTCACCGTCGTCACGCCGTTGCGCCCTTCGAAGGTCCATGCCGGCCCGATCGGCGAAAACACGATGCAATCGTGATTGACGAGATCACGGGCGTGCCGGGGATGGCCGCGCCGCGCCAGATAAGAGGGCGCCGCACACAGCACGCGTTCGAAGACGTGCAGGGGCTCCTCGAGCACGCCATCGAAGGATGACGGCATCATGGTGAGCACGATGTCAAAGCCTTCCTCGACCGGGTTCACCGTGCGGTCCACCAACACCGCGTCGAGCGTCACGCGCGGGTACTTGATCTGAAACGACGACAGCAATTGCGCGAGGTCGATGATCATCGGCGACGCCGGCGCCTTGATGCGCAACTGGCCTTCGAGCTCGTTCGGGGATCGCATGATCCCCTTCGCCATCTCGTCGTATTCGCGCACGATCTGGCGGACGCTGTCGAGGTAGCGCTCGCCGACCTCGGTCAGCGCAAGACGCCGCGTGCTCCGCCGCAACAGCGTCGTCTTCAGCGACCATTCCAGTTGTCCGACGCGCTTGGTGATGACCGATGGTGCCACCCCAAGCTGCCGGCCCGCCTCTGAGAAGCTTCCGGCCCGTGCCGTCGCCAGAAATGCCTTCATATTCAGCAGGCTATCGGCCATTTAATCCAACCTGGAAAAGATGATCGCGCAAAATAGCATATTCTCCTCCATTCCCGAAGGAAATAGGCTTCCCGGCTACCACAAGCCGTCACTAAAGAACGAACGGCTACGGGAGGATGAGCATGAGTGCATCTGACATCATCGATGTCACCGATGTCATCGAACGTCAGCGCCGCAACGGCCTGGTCCTGACGGTTCTGATCCTGTCCACCACGATGATGTTCCTGGACGGTTATGATCTTCAGGCAATGGCCTTTGCCGCGCCGTCGATCATCCGGGACTGGGGCATCGACCGGGCCTCGCTCGGGATCGTCTTCAGTGCAGGCATTTTCGGCATCCTCGTCGGCGGCCTCGTGTTCGGATCGCTCGGCGACCGCATCGGCCGTCGTCTGTCGATCGTCGCCTCCATGCTGGTGTTCGGCAGCTTCACACTGGCGACGGTGTGGGCCAACGACATCACCAGCCTGATCGTGCTTCGCTTCCTCGCAGGCATCGGCATCGGTGGCTTGTCGCCGTTGTGCTACGCGCTCAACCTCGAATATGCGCCTAGCCGGTATCGCGGCACGGCGGTCGCGATCATCATGGTCGGCTATGTCGCGGGCAGCAGCATCGGCGGCTTCATCGCTGCCGGTCTCGTGCCGCACTTCGGCTGGACCATCGTGTTCTGGATCGGCGGTGTGCTGCCCCTGCTGGGCGCTGCGCTGTGCTACTTCGCGCTTCCGGAGTCGATCAAGTTCCTCGTGGTACGCAATCGCGAACCCGCGGAAATCGCGCGCATCCTGAACCGGATCGAGCCCTCGCTCCAAGCGAAGGCGACGACCCGCTTCGTCCTGCGTGACGAGACATCCGGATCTGGCGCCGGCACCGGGCTGATGTCACAACTTCCGACGCTGTTCGACGGACGGCTTGCGGTCATCACCCCATTCCTGTGGGTGGCTTATATCGCGAGCTCGATCACGATGTTCTTCCTCAACAGCTGGACGCCGATCCTGGCGGAAGCGTCGGGGCATACGCCCGCGCAGGCGGCCATGGGCTTGACCGTGTTCAGCCTCGGAGGTGCCGTCGGCGGTCTCACCATCGGGCGAGTGCTCGATCGTTTCGGCGTCATTGCCATAGCGATCGTGCCGCTGATTGCGTCACCGCTGGTCGCTTCGCTCGGCTGGCTCGGTCTTGGTGACAGCACCTACCTGGCGACGATGGTGTGCGTCGGCTTCTTCGTGGTGGGCGGTCACCAGGGCCTGAACAGCTCGGTCGGACAGTTCTATTCCAGCGCCAACCGCACCACGGCCGTCGGCTGGGCGCTGTCGGTCGCCAAGATCGGCTCGATCAGCGGACCGCTGGTCGCCGGGATACTGCTCGCGCAGCATCTGCCCTTCTCGAACCTGTTCCTGCTGGCCGCTCTGCCGCCGCTGGTGGTGGCGGCTTGCGTCTTGGTGCTGGGAATCGCGCAGCGCAAGCATGCGGCAGCCGCACCCAAGATCGATCAGACGGCCGCAGCCTAGACGCGTTGGCGCGAAACGATGGAGTCCGAAACATGAAAATGCCCTTCGCAGGCGCGATCGATTGCGACCTGCATCCGCCGATGCCGAGCATGGCGCAGCTCCTGCCGTATCTCGACGACTACTGGCGTGACCAGATCACCAACCGTGCGATCGACCGGATGTCGTTCGCGATGATGAGCTATCCGCCGAATGCACCGATCACCGCGCGTGCCGATTGGCGCGCCACACAGGCCGGGTCGAGCGATCTCGATAGGCTGCGTGCCCATGTCCTCGATGCTTTCGATCTCCAGTTCGGCATCGCCAACGTAATGCACGGCGCGATCACGCTCTACAACGACGACATGGCGGCAGCGATCTGCCGTGCCGTGAACGACTGGCTGCGGGCGGAATGGCTGGATCGCGAGCCGAGGCTGCGCGGGTCCATTCTGGTGTCGCCGCAAGATCCGGCGCAGGCCGTTGCCGAGATCGAGCGCCTCGCGCCCGACCGGCGCTTTGTGCAAGTGGTACTGCCGGTGATGGGCGAAAAGCTGCTCGGCCGACGCGAGTTCTTCCCGCTCTATGAGGCGGCGGAACGGCACGGGTTTGTCATCGCCGTCCATGCGGGCAGCACCTATCGGTACGCGCCGACGATCGTGGGCTGGCCGTCCTATCAGCTCGAGGACTACGTCGCGCAGGCACAGGCTTTCGCCAACCAGACCATAAGCCTGGTCGCAGAGGGTGTGTTCCGTCGCTTTCCGCGCCTCAAGGTCGTGATGCTCGAGTCCGGCGTGAGCTGGTTGCCGATGACCGTGTGGCGCACCGACAAGACCTGGCGCGGTGCGCGGCCGGAAGTGCCCTGGGTGGACCGCTGGCCGTCCACGATCATCCACGAGCATTTGCGCTTCTCGATCCAGCCGTTCGATGCACCCGATGCGACAGCGGTCGCGCAGACGCTCGATCGCATCGGGTCTGACGCGGTGCTGCTGTTCGCCACCGACTATCCGCACTGGCAGTTTGACGGCGACGATGTGCTGCCCGACGGGCTGCCGCCGGACTCGCTGCAGAAGATTCTCATCGACAATGCGCTCGCAACCTATCCCCGCCTGGCGCAGGGCGCGGCCGTCGCCGCCGGGCGAGCGAAGGAGGACGTGAGATGAACGCACCCTTCGTCGAACAAAAGGCCCGGCAGACGCTCGCGGTCGTCGATTGCGACATCCACCCGGCTCACCGCACGCCCGGCGAGCTCTTGCCCTATCTCGAACCGCGCTGGCGCGAGCACTATGAGACCCATGGCGTCCATGTGCGGCAGGCGCTGCAGAGCGGGCTGATGTATCCGCGCATGATGGCCGCGGGCATGCGTGCCGATTCGCTCCCCGAGAAGGGCGGTCCGGCGGGGTCGGATCTCGATCTTCTGCGCAGGCAGCATCTCGATCCCGTCAATGTCGAATTCGGCCTGCTGATGGCGCTCAGCAAGGGGGGCATGGAGGAGCGAAATCCCGGTCTTGCGGCAGCGCTTTCGCGCGCCACCAACGACTGGCAGATCGATCGCTGGGTACGCGAGGAGCCGCGGCTTCGCGCCGGCATCGTCGTGCCGCAGGAGTTTCCCGAAGCGGCTGTGGCCGAGATCGAACGTTGCGCCGGCGATCGCCGCTATGTGCAGATCATGCTGTCGTCGCGGCCATCGGATCCGCTGGGTCATCGGCGCTATTGGCCGATCTATGAGGCTGCAGAGCGTGCCGGCCTGCCGATCGGGCTGCATCCGGTCGGCTACAATGGCGGTCATCCTTCCACGGGCTCCGGCTGGCCGACCTTCTATTTGCAGGAGCACTATGTCTTCGTGGCCTGCATGGAAGCCCTCGCCAGCAGCCTGATCATCGAGGGCGTGTTCGAGCGCTTCCCGAAGCTGAAGGTCGTGTTGGTCGAGGGCGGCTTCGGCTGGGCTCCGGCGCTGGCGTGGCGCATGGACAAGCATTTCGACAAGTTCCGCAAGGAGGTCGCGCATCTCAAGCGGCGTCCCTCGGAATATCTGCGCGAGCACATCTGGTGGACGACGCAGCCGATCGAGGAGCCGGCGCAGGCTCGCCACATCACCGAGATCATCGACTGGATCGGATGGGATCGCCTGCTTTACTCGTCGGACTATCCGCACTGGGACTACGACAATCCGTCCTTTGCTTTCAAATTCCCCATGACCGAGCAGCAGCGCCGCATGATCTTCAGGGACAATGCCCTGGCATTGTATCGCCTCGCATGAGCCGCCATGTGGTCTGCCCGGCAGCCGAGCTGCCGCCCGGTGCGCGCAAGGTCGTCGTCGTCGACGGGCGCGAGATTGGTGTGTTCAATGTCGAGGGGCGCCTGCATGCGCTGCTCAACCGCTGTCCGCACGGTGGGGCCGCGATCTGCTCTGGCGTGGTCACCGGCCTCAGCCAGTCGTCCGGCCCGGGCGACTATCGCCTGGAACGCCGGGGTGAGTTCTTGCGCTGTCCCTGGCACGGTTGGGAATTCGACATGGCGACCGGCCAATCCTGGTGCGATCCGCGCCGGACCAAGGTGCGCAGCTTCGAGGTGAAGCTCGAAGCCGGTTCCGACCTCGTGATGGGGCCCTATGTGGCGGAGCGATACCCCGTCACGGTCGAGGACGCTTATGTCGTCGTCGATTTCTAGGAGGCTGGAGCGCGTCGAGTGAGGTTAGGCGAAGACTCGTCGTTCGGTACTGCGACCGGCCGTGATCGATGGATTCCGCGGTATGGGTCCCCGCGTTCGCGGGGACGGCAATGCGTGTGAGGCGCGAAGCTGCCTCTTTCAGGCGGATCGAGCCCTAATACCCCCGCCCGCGATCCACCACGTTCTCCAGCGCGCCACCCGCCTCGAACCTAGCGATCTGCTCGGCGACGTAGGCCGAGATCGCGTCCGCGTCCGTGTCGGCCGCGTTGTGCGGGGTCAGCACCACCTTGGGGTGGGTCCAGAACCGGCTGTCCTTCGGCTGCGGCTCCTGGACGAAGACGTCGAGCGAGGCGGCGCCCAGCGTGCCGTCGTCGAGGCAGGCCAGGATGTCGGCTTCGTTCTGCAAGGCCCCGCGGCCGGCATTGATCAGCACGGGCGCACCGAGCGGGCTGTTGCGGTTGAGCTTGGTGAAGACGTCACGGTTGAGGATGCCGTGCGTATCCGGCGTCAGCGGCAGCAGCGACACCAGGATGTCGATCTTGCGCAGGAACGCGTCCATTCCAGCCGTGCCGTGGAAACATTCGACGCCGTCGATCGTGCGCGGGCTGCGGCTCCAGCCGGCGACGCGGAAGCCGAGCCGCCGCAGCACGTCGGCCGCGTCGGCGCCGAGCGTGCCTAATCCCATGACGCCGACCGTGACCGCGCTCGCCGGCCACTGATATTTCGGCTCCCAGCGCTTTGCGCGTTGTGAGTCGCGCAAGTAAAGCTCCTGGCGGTGGTGCATCAGCACGTGCAGCACGACATATTCGGTCATGCGGTTGGTGAGGTCGGGCACGGCGACGCGCACCAGCGGCACGCTGGGCAGGCTCTTGTCGGCCATCAGCGCATCGACGCCGGCGCCGAGGTTGAAGATGGCTCGCAGATTCGGAAACGAGCCGAGGTCACCCGGTACCGGCTTCCACACCGCGGCATAGTGCACCTCGGCCGGATCGAGCCCGGCATCCGGCAGCAGCACCACGCGGCGGCCGCCGCAGACCGCGTCGAACCGGGCCTTCCAGCGCTCCGGCAGCCAGTTCTGCTGCGTGCTGTTGATCAGGACGGCCAGTGTGCCTTTGGTCATTCGAAGTGCCTCGTGGGTTCCGCTTTTGAAGGCCCTCCTTGGCATGATCCGCCGGATTTTTCTTGCAGTTTTTTTCCGCAGCCCTGTCGGGGCGGGGCATAGTGGATCGTCTTTAAAACAAGCGTTCAGGGAAGGTGCTGCCCATGCTTTATGCGATCCTTTGCTATCACGACGAGGACTTCGTCGGCTCCTGGAGCAAGGACCAGGACGAAGCCGTGATGAAGAAGCTCGCCGTGGTGCAGGAGAAGCTCACACAGCAGGGCCGGCTCGGGCCGGTGGCCCGGCTGCTGCCGACCACGGCGGCGGCGACCTTGCGCAAGGAAGACCCGCCGCTGGTGCTCGACGGCCCCTATGCCGAGACCAAGGAGCAGCTGCTCGGCTTCTACATCGTCGACTGCAAGAACCTCGACGAGGCGCTCGACGTCGCGCGCGACCTTGGCGCTGCCAACCCCGGCGGCGCCTATGAGGTGCGGCCCGTCGGCGTATTCCGCCCCGGAGGAATTTCGGCGTGAGCGACACTGATACCGCCTGGATCGAGACCGCGCTGACCTCGGCGCGACCCCAGGCGGTGGGTGCGCTACTCCGCTATTTCCGCGATCTCGATACGGCCGAGGAGGCGTTTCAGAACGCCTGCCTGCGCGCGCTCAAGACGTGGCCGCAGAACGGGCCTCCGCGCGATCCCGCGGCCTGGCTGATCATGGTCGGCCGCAACGTCGCGATCGACGAGGTGCGCCGCACCCGCAAGCAGCAGCCGCTGCCGGAGGACGACCAGGCGATCTCCGATCTCGACGATGCCGAAGGCGCGCTCGCCGAGCGGCTCGACGGCTCGCACTACCGCGACGACATCTTGCGGCTGATGTTCATCTGCTGCCATCCGCAACTGCCGGCGACGCAGCAGATCGCGCTTGCGCTGCGCATCGTGTCAGGCCTGACCGTCAAGCAGATCGCGCGCGCCTTCCTGGTCTCCGACGCGGCGATGGAGCAGCGCATCACCCGCGCCAAGGCCAAGGTCGCCGAGGCCGGGACGCCGTTCGAAACGCCCGGTGCGATCGAGCGCTCCGAGCGGCTCGCCGGTGTCGCTGCGATGATCTATCTGATCTTCAACGAGGGCTATTCGGCGAGCGGCGACACCGCCGAGATCCGCAAGCCGTTGTGCGAGGAGGCGATCCGGCTGGCGCGGTTGCTGCTGCGCCTGTTCCAGAGCGAGCCGGAGATCATGGGGCTGACGGCCCTGATCCTGTTGCAGCACGCACGCAGCGCTGCGCGCTTTGCCGCGGATGGTTCGCTGATCCTGCTCGACGACCAGGACCGTTCGCTGTGGAACCGCACCATGATCGCGGAGGGCCTCGCGCTGATCGACAAGGCGATGCGCCATCGCCGCAGCGGGCCCTACCAGATCCAGGCCGCGATCGCCGCATTGCATGCGCGCGCGGCGACGCCGGAGGAGACCGACTGGACCCAGATCGACCTGCTCTACGGCGCGCTCGAAGTGGTGCAGCCCTCGCCGGTGGTGACACTCAATCGCGCGGTCGCGGTCTCCAAGGTGCGCGGGCCGCAGGCCGCGCTCGACCTGATCGAGCCGCTGGCGCCCAAGCTGGCCAATTATTTCCATTTCTTCGGCGTGCGCGGCGCCTTCCTGATGCAGCTCGGCCGTAACGACGAAGCCCGGGTCGCCTTCGACCGCGCCATCGCGCTGGCCAACACCTCGGCCGAGGCCGCCCACATCCGCATGCACATTGATCGGCTGATCCGGGACAGCCAGCCGAAGGGAGCCAATGGCGGGGCCAGGCAGGGCGCCAAGGCGAAGTGACGGCCAACTCTCTCCTCGGCGTCATGCCCGGGCTTGACCTGGGCACCCACGTCTTTCTTCGCCAAGAACGTGGATGGCCGGGACAAGCCCGGCCATGACGACCCAATCAAATTATTCGTTCCGAATTGTCGGCCGCCGTCGTCTCCCTTCGTCTTAATCCCGTATCCAGGGAGTCATTCATGCTGAAAGCCATTGCCATTGTCGCCATCGTGCTCGCGGTCGGGATCGCGGGCGTCCTCGTCTTCGCATTGACAAAGCCCGACACGTTCCGTGTCGAGCGCTCGCTCGCGCTGAAGGCGCCGGCCGAGGCGATCTATCCGCTCGTCTCCGATTTCCACTTCTGGACCAGCTGGTCGCCCTATGAAGGGCGCGACCCCGCCATGAAGCGCACCTACGGGGGAACTGTGAAAGGGAAGGGCGCGACCTATGCCTGGGATGGCAACAACAATGTTGGTGCCGGCCATATGGAGATCCTCGAGGCGAGCACGCCGTCGAAACTCCGCATCAAGCTCGATTTCGAACGGCCTTTCGAAGGTCACAACACCGCCGAGTTCACCTTTGTGCCGCAAGGCGATGCCACACTGGTCACATGGGCGATGTATGGTCCGGCTCCCTTCATGTCCAAGGTGATGCAGGTCTTCATCAACATGGACACCATGATCGGCAAGGACTTCGAGGCCGGCCTCGCCAGCCTGAAGAAGCTCACCGAGAAGTAACGCCAGTCACCGCCCAGAAGCAAAGAGGAGAGAAGCGATGCTCAATCCCTATCTGTTCTATCAGGACACCTGCGAAGCGGCGTTCAACCATTACGCCAAGGTGCTCGGCGGCAAGATCGAGATGATGATGCGCGCGAGCGAAGGGCCCGCCGATATGCAACCTTCCCCCGGACGAGAGAAGATGATCATGCATGCACGGATGTCGCTGCCCGGCGGGAACGTCCTGATGGCCTCCGACGCGCCGCCTGATCACTACCACAAGCCGCAGGGCTTTGCGGTCTCGATCACCGTTGCGGATCCCGCGGAGGGCGAACGCAAGTTCAACGCGCTCGCCGACGGCGGAACCGTCACCATGCCCTTCGCCAAGACGTTCTGGGCCAAGGGCTTCGGCATGTGCGTCGACAAGTTCGGCATTCCCTGGATGGTGAACTGCCCCGCCGAAGGAATGTGAGCGCGACGCTCCGTTGCCTCCCCGAGCTGGCTTCCTCTCTCGACGTCTTGAGAGAGGAAGCGCCCTCGTCAGCGGATCGATCCGGTCACGTCCTCATCCGGCGGCTGCGTCACGCAGCTCCGGCAGATCACGAGCTTCGAGCCGAGCTGCCTGTCGTTCTCGGCCTCGATCTCGCCCTGGACCGCCCACCAAGCGTCGGAGTAGGGACGCAGCGTGCCCAGCACCCGTTGCCGCTCAATATTGGGATCGCTCTCCGGTGCCGTGTGATTGGCAAGGCGGCGTTTTGTGACAGCTGGACGATTGGGATTCTGACCGAGCCCGTCCCATGCGATCGGACGACGCTCCGCCGCCGGCGCGCTTGCGCATCCCACGAGCGCTGCGCAAAAACTGAGCAAGACGAGAATGTGTCGAGCCATCCCGGGCCTTCCGTGCGGTACACCACGCGAATTCGCGTGAAAAACTTTGCGTCGCAACGCGTACACGGGACTTGAGGGAAAACGACGTCACCGGCATGGCCGAAAGGAGATTCGTGCGCGCGATTCACTTTGCGAAAGCGCGCGAGCGTGTTTGTGACACGAAGCGAATTGCATCGCACAACAACTGGCGCAAGATTAGGCTGTGAACTTCGCGTCCGAATCGCTAAGTTTGTTCACAATACCTACAAATTAGGGTGGGCGTGACTTGGAAGGGAGCGACCGATGGCAGCGGCGCTACAAATCAATTTTGCTCTTTGGGGAATGCTGATCTGCGCCAGCGTGAAGCTCGCGCCGGTGATGCAGATTCTCTTTTACTGAGAGAAAAACCAGCCCGCCACGGCCACGGCTCCCTGTGCGAGCACGTAGAGCCAGCCGACCGTTGCGACCGCGCTCGTGACAAGGAACGTCAGGGTGAAGGCCTGATCGCTCCCTTTCCGCTGAAGTGATGACTGAGCTTGCGAATCGACAGGTCCGTCGGTGCTGATGCTTGTCATGAATTCCCCTGCGGACATCGGTGTCGCCGTGTTTATCTATGTCAGCTCAACCTTGGCTTTAGTGTGACGTAGCTCACGCGAAGCTTGTGGACGCAGCATCGTGCATCAGCTGATGAACAGCGCGATCAGCATGAAGCTCATGCCCATCACGACGATCATGGGAACCACGAGATTGCGTTGCCGCGCGTGATGACGTGGCGGGAGCTTTCGCCGCCGCGGCGTCTCGCGCACGTGCGACGCAGGTTCCGATGGCACGAGCGAAACCTTGGCGTCCGAGCCCATGTACTTCACATACAACTCGAGCAGCCGCAGTTCGGAGGTCAGGTCGATCAGGCCCTCGCGGTCACGCCGCGTCAGCTCTTCGAATTCGCGGGTTTCTTCCGAACTCAGCGGGCCGAGGACGATCCGCCCCTCATCCGACAGGCGGTAGCGAAAATCGATGGACTCCATATGCGTCCCATTTGAAAATGACTGATCTTGAAAATGTGGAACCATTATATTCCGCGACCGCTGCCGGGATGTGACGGTCGCGCAGTCATCGCGATGCGCGACGGCCCCGGTCTGGCCAGCATCATCATAAACGCCAGGAGAAAGCGGGAAATCGCGTAAATTGTGCACGCATTGCGACGTAGTTGAGCGGATTTCGCGTTCCAAGGGCCGGAATCATCGGCCGATGCCTAATCGTCGGACAGCAGGGGATTCTTCGCGGTCAGACCGTCGCCCGTCGTCGCGACGTCATCGACAACGCGGATAGATCGCGGCGAGATCGCGTCCCCTGAGCAACAGCAGGCGCGAGGTGAGGCCGCCGTGACGGCTGATCCAGTCGCGAACCGGACCCGGATAGGCCGCAAGCACGGCTTCGGATGCTTCCGGCTCGGCATAGAAGCGTCCGCGCCGGTCGACCGAACGCGCCGCGTGGAAACCAAGCACGGCACGTTTGGTGACGCAGATGCGCTCGCCCGGCACGATACTGAGAACCAGCGTGCAGGCGGACAGGCAGGGACCGTCGATCACCACGCGATCGCCGCTCTCGCGCACCTTCTCGAACAGATCGAGGAATGGCCCGACCTGTCCGCCGGGGCTCTGGATGATGCGGATCTCGGCTTTGGCGGGAACGGAAGCGAGCAAAGCTGTCGATATCGCGAACAGGGCGAGGCGTCGCATGGCGTCTCCACAAACTCAATCTCGGAGGGTGCGCAAAGGTGCGCAAGCGCCGTGCCCACCATTGTCACCTCGAATTGTTCAGATTGTGGGCACGCTGCGCTTTGCCCGCCCTACGAGATTTGTGCCTACCCGTTCCGCCGTTCGCCGCGCAGCGTCGGCAGGCCGATGCCGGCCGCATCGAAGCCGCCATCGACGGCCAAAATTTGGCCCGTGATGTAGCTCGCGCGCTCCGAGCACAGGAAGAAGATCGCTTCTGCGAGTTCCTCCTCCAGGCCGTAGCGGTTGAGCGGGATGGCGTCGTGATAGTCGGCGCGGATCTCCTTGGTGTGCACCTGCTTCGCCATCGCGGTGTCGACCGGCCCTGGCGCTACCGCATTGACGCGGATGTTGAGCGAGGCCAGCTCGACCGCGAGCTGCTTGGTGAGATGCGCAAGTCCAGCCTTGCTGGTGCCGTAGGCCGAGCGCAGCGTCGAGGCGCGCACGGCCGAGATCGAGGTGATGTTGACGATGGCGCCGCCGCCTTGCTCGCGCATCAGCGGTGCGGCCGCCTTCGTGCAGAGGAACGGGCCGTTGAGGTTGACCGCCATGATCCGGTTCCAGTCGGCATCGCTGGTCTCCAGCACGGGGGCAAACACGGCAACGCCGGCATTGTTGACCAGCGCATCGAGGCGGCCGAAGCGGTCCATGATCACCGCCATCGCAGCGCCCACGGCTGCCGTATCGGATACGTCGCAGGTGATCGCCAGCGTCGTCTCGCTGCGTCCGATCTCGGTGACCGCCCGGCCGAGCAACTCTCCCTCGATGTCGAGCAGCGCCACGCGCCAGCCCTCGGCCAGGAATTTCTTCGCAGTCGCAAGCCCGATGCCGCGTGCGGCTCCGGTGACGAGGGCGACTTTTTGCGGGGCCTGCGGCATTTGCTATTCTGTCCTGTGTTCGAAAGGGGAGGGCATCCCCTGGGATTGGTCTTTTACTTCGCTTTGGTCCCGACGAGAAAGGCCCTGACCATGCTCATCGCTCCCAGCGCGAACCCGCTCGAGGAATGGCGGCCGGGTGTGAAGACGCGCATGGTGACATCCGCGCGCAATGGCGCAACCGCGCTCTGCATCTTCGAGCAATGGGTCCATCCCGGCACGGGGGCGCCGAGGCATAGCCATCCGGTCGAGGAGGTGCTGACCGTGCGCGAGGGCGATGCTGAGATGTGGATCGAGGGTGAACGGATCGCGGTCACGGCCGGCCAGTCGCTGCTGGTCCCCGCCGGCCGTCAGCACGGCTTTCGCAATTCGGGCACGTCGACGCTCCACATCCATGCCGTGCTGGCCGCCCCGGTGTTCGAGGCGTTGCCGGAAGCGGCAAGCGAGCCGACGCGGCGGTGGGAGCGGTAGAGGGGCGGCAACCTCAATCGTGGTCCGTCACCCCTGAGGTGCCGGAGCGAAGCGGAAGCCTGGAAGAGCGACGGCCCGGCCGCATTCATCCTGCGAGGCTCACCGTGCTTTGCACGGCGAGCGCTTCAGGATGATGGGGAGGGCGTTTGCTCTACGACAGTTCCGCCGACGCGCGCTGCATGTTCGCCGACATGTCCGCGGTCACGGCGCTCTGCTCCTCGACCGCGGCGGCGGTCGAGGCGATGAACTCGTTGACGCCGGCGATAGCGATCTTGATCGCTGTCAGTGAGCTCGCGACGTCGCCGGAGATGGTATTCAGCGCGTCGATTTCGGAGGTGATCGTGTCGGTCGCCTGCTTGGCCTGGTTGGCGAGGTTCTTCACCTCGGAGGCGACCACGGCGAAGCCCCGGCCGGCTTCACCCGCACGCGCCGATTCGATCGTGGCGTTGAGTGCGAGCAGATTGATCTGGCTGGTGATGCCGGCGATCATCTCGACGATGCCGCTCATGGCCTGCGCGGCCGCGTTCAGCCGTTGCGCCTGGCCGTCGGCGGCGTCGACCCTCGTGGTCGCAACCTTGGAGTTCTCGCGCGACTTCGCCATGGTCGCGGAGATCTCGCGGATCGAGGCGCTCATCTGCTCGCTGCCGGCCGCGACCGCTTCGATCAGCCCGCGCGCGTTGTCGGCCTTCTTTCGGCCGATCGCCTGCGCGGTGATGTCCGTGGCGTATTTCACCACCTTGTAGGGCTTGCCGTTGAGGTCGAAGATCGGATTGTACGACGCCTGGATCCAGATCTCGCGGCCGCCCTTGGCGAGCCGCTTGTACTCGGCGGCCTGGTATTCGCCGCGATTGAGCGTCTCCCAGAACTGGCGGTAGGCGGCCGAATTCTTTTCGTTCGGCTCGACGAACATGGAGTGGTGCTGGCCCTTGATCTCGGCCAGCGAATAGCCCATCGCGCTCAGGAAATTCTGGTTGGCGGTGCGGATGGTGCCGTCCATGTTGAACTCGATCACCGCCTGCGACTTCTGGATCGCGGCGAGCTGGCCGTCATTGTCGGCGGCCTTCATCTTCTGCGCGGTGACGTCGGTTGCGAACTTCACCACCTTGAACGGCCGGCCCATCTCGTCGAGGATCGGGTTGTAGGTCGCGAGAATCCAGATTTCCTTGCCGCCCTTGCCGAGCCGCTTGTATTCGGCGGCTTCGAACTGGCCGCGGTTCAGCCGCGCCCAGAAATCGGCATAGGCGGAGCCGGCGCGATCCTCCGGCGTCACGAACATGCTATGATGCTTGCCCTGGATCTCGTCGAGCGAGTAGCCCACCGCATTGAGGAAGTTCTCGTTGGCGGTGACGATGGTGCCGTCCATGTTGAACTCGATCACGGCCTGGGCACGGCTGATCGCAGCGAGCTTGCCCGCTTCCTCCATGCTCCTCATCTTGTACGCGGTGATGTCGGTGGCGAACTTGATGAAGCTGACGACTTTTCCGCTCTCGTCGAGCAGCGGCGCGTAGGAGGCGTGAACCCAGACTTCCCTGCCGTCCTTGCCGTAGCGCCTGTATTGCGTGGTCTGGAACTCGCCGCGGTTCAGGCTGGCCCAGAAATCGCGGTAGCGGGCGCTCTCGCGCTCGGCCGGGCTCACGAAGATGCTGTGATGCTTGCCCTTGATCTCCGCGAGCGAATAGCCGCTCATCTTCAGCAGATTTTCATTGGCATCGAGAATGGTGCCGTCGAGACCGAACTCGATCACCGCCTGCGACCGGTCGAGCGCCTCGACCTCGGCGACTGCGTGCCTGACTTTCTTGCTCTGAAAATTGAACAATTGATGCTCCGCAATGATTTGGGGCGGTTCATGAATCACGGTACCGCCACACTTGATCTGAAAAGTTGCATGAGCGGATTGAGCAACTGTAAACAACTGCACACAGCTGCGGGCCTTCCGTAATTTCACGTGTGATTCCGATGTCGTTCAGTTCACGCGCGTTCTGGCTTCATAAGCACGGCGGGGTTCATACGAGTGCGTGCGTCCGTCCGTAGTTGTACGGTCGCGTTTCGAAAAATATGTTCTGCCGCGACGAGCTGTCGCGTGCCCATCCGCCCGGTCGCGGTTCGGGGCCTGCACGCCGCCGCGTGAGTCGCAATGACCTCCGGAATAATTTTCACGGCTCTGTCGGCCTTGTAGAACGCCGTTCGTCTTACAAGGGAGTGCGGGCCATGTGGTCTGCTGATCTTCCCGCCATTCCGTGGTGCGCTTCGCGGCGCATGTCGCGGCGCGCCATGTGGAATGACAGGGCCAGTGAGGACCGTATGCGATTCATGATGCTGATGATCCCGCTCGGCTACGAGACCGCGCCGGCGGACGTGCAACTCGATCCCGAACGCGTCGCCGCGATGATGCGCTACAACGAGGCGCTGAAGGATGCCGGCGTGCTGATCACGCTGGACGGCCTGCATCCGCCGTCGATGGGCGCCCGCGTCTCGTTTGCCACCGGCCTGCCTGTCGTGACCGACGGCCCGTTCGCGGAAGCCAAGGAAGTGCTGGGCGGCTATTGGATGATCGAGGTCGGCTCGCGCGAGGAGGCGATCGCCTGGGCGAAGAAGTGCCCGGCTTCCGCCAATGAGATCATCGAGATCCGCCAGGTGCAGGAAATGTCCGACTTTCCGCCTGACGTGCAGGCCGCGGCCGCCGGCTTTGACGATCTGAAGACCTAGCGGCCGCGACATCGCGGCATCAAACGATCAACAAGGGAGCGAACCGATGAGCACCGACACCTATCTCGCCGTTTTCCTCGGCAGCAAGGACAGCCCGAAATTTGCTGCGTGGAATGCGATGTCCGACGCCGAGCGCAAGGCCAAGGAGATGGAGGGCATGGCAGCCTGGAAGGGCTGGGTCGAGAAGCACCAAGGCGCGATCCAGGCCATGGGCGGCCCGCTCGGCAAGACCAAGAAGGTCGATGCCAAGGGCGTCGCCGACATCGCCAACGAGATGGGCGCCTTCACCGTGGTCCGCGCCGCCTCGCACGAGGCCGCGGCCAAGATGTTCGAGAACCACCCGCATTTCGCGATCTTCCCCGGCGAGCGGGTCGAGATCATGCCGGTGCTGCCGATTCCGGGTGGCTAGGCTGCGCCTTTGCGGGAAATACGGGTTCACCAAAACCCGCCCCTGCTAGTGACCTTCACGCGCGGCTCATGTAAAAGTTGTTCACATGAGCTGGCGCAAGGAGCAGCGCCGCGCCGAGCGCGGCTATCACCACGGCAATCTGAAGGAAGCACTTCTGCAGGCCGCCCTCGGGCTGATCGCCGAGAAGGGCGCGGCCGGGTTCACCTTTGCCGATGCCGCGCGCATGGCCGGCGTCAGCGCGGCGGCGCCTTACCGGCATTTTCGCGACCGTGACGAACTGCTGTCCTCGATCGCCCAGCGTGGTTTTGAGCAGTTCGAAGCGCGTCTCACGGCAGCCTGGGACGATGGGCGCCCCGACACCGTCACCGCGTTCGAGCGTGTCGGCCGGGCCTATCTCGCCTTCGCCCGCGAGGAGCCCGCTTTCTACAACGCGATGTTCGAATCCGGCCTGCCGGTCGATGCCAATGCGGCGCTGCAGGCCGCAAGCGAGCGTGCTTTCAACGTCATTCGCGCCGCCGCGGAGCGTCTTGCGGCGCTGGCGCCGCCCGGCACGCCGCGCCCGCCGGCGATGATGATGGCCCTGCACATCTGGTCGATGGCGCATGGCGTCGCCTCGCTGTTCTCGCGCGGGGACGCCGCGCGACGAAAGCTGCCGATGTCGCCGGACGAGCTGCTCGAGGCCGAGGTGCTGATCTATCTGCGCGGCCTCGGCTTCCCGACCGACCGCAGGCCGCAGGCGACAAGCGCCGAGCCGCCGCCGGTGCCGCCGGAGGCTCCCTCCGGTTCCGGCGTCCCTCCCGGCGGCCCCTGGGGCAAGCCGAAATAAAGTTGCGCAAATAATTACGAGACCGTGTTTGGCGGTCAGCTTGACAAAATCGCGGGATGGTCTAGCTATGTAAATGTTATTTACATTCACAACGGCAGATGCCGTGATGGAGAAGGGAAATGGCCTACACCGCTGATGTCAATCGCTGGCGCGGCCCCTCGGACCAACAGCAGCAGTACGAGCGGCCCCACATGCTCGATACGCCCTGGCATCCTGGCTGGATTGCCGTGACCATTCTCGGCTTCATCATCTGGTGGCCGATCGGTTTAGCCCTTCTCTTTTTCACACTCGGGAGCAGAAGAATGTCGTGCTGGAGCAACTCTGATCGCTGGCAGAACAAGATGGAGCGGATGCAATACAAGATGGACCGCATGCGCGACCGCATGGAGCGCCGAGGCTTCGGCGGCTTTGGCTTCGGCCCGCCGTCCTCCGGCAATCGCGCCTTCGACGAGTACCGCACTGAAACGCTGCGCCGGCTCGAGGAAGAGCAGGTCGAGTTCAAGAACTTCCTCGACCGTCTGCGTCACGCCAAGGACAAGGAAGAGTTCGACCAGTTCATGGCCCAGCACAAGACGCGTCCGACCCCGCCGCCGACCGACCAGCAGCAGGGTTGATCCCTCTCAAAGCCTTCAGGCGCATGCCCCCAAAGTCCTGATGGCCCCGAGCCGCCCGCCTGCGCACCCCGCAGGCGGGCGGTTTGGTTTTGGGGGAGGGCTTCAAAGAATCGTCATGCCCGGGCTTGTCCCGGGCATCCACGTTCTTGGTGCGTCGGAGTAAGGCGTGGATGGCCGGGACAAGCCCGGCCATGACGCGCCGAACCAGTTGGAGAACCAACATCGGACGTACTGACACTAAGACGTGTGCGCCGTTCGCGTGCCGATTTTCTGTTGGATGACGTCATGGACCTCACCACCCGCCTGCTGCTCGGCGCGACCGCCATCGCGGTGCTGGGCTATATCGGCTTCGTCTATGGCAGCTGCGCTGGCGATCCCGACTGCCATGTCCGCAGCTGCGGCCGTCAGCTCTGTGGTGTCGTCTACAACCATCCGCAGGACCGTCCGGCGCCATAGAACCCGATCCGCGAGCTTCAGCGCACGGTCACGACCTGCGCACGAACCGACGTCAGGAAGTGCTCGTAGGCGTGGTCGACGATCTCGTTGAGTGATCGCGTTCGCGCGAACATTGCCCTTGCTTCCGCGAGAAACTCGTCGCGGGTCGGAATCTTCGGCAGATGCAGATGCGTCAGCGCATCGACGCCGTCATGCGCGCGATTGAGGATGTCGTGCAGCGTCGGCAGTTGCAAATGGGTCGGATCGGCCCGGTGCAGCGCCGACGAGATCGCGTGCGCGAGGGCGTGCGCGTCGAACCGCCCGGCGAGCTCGCGGGCTGCGCGATTGATGACCCGCGCGCCGAGCGGCTGCTCGTTGCGCAGCACCTGCTCGGGCGGCGCCTTCATGTTCCAGACGATTCCGCACCACGACAGCACCTTCAGCACGTAATAAGTCATGTCGATTTCCCACCAGCGAAAGCCCTGTCGCACGCTGCTCTGGTAGGCGTGGTGATTGTTGTGCCAGCCTTCGCCCATGGTGAGCAGCGCCAGCAGCCAGTTGTTACGGGAATCGTCGCCCGTCACGTAGCGCTTGCGTCCATGCACGTGGGCGAGGGAATTGATGCAGAAGGTCGCGTGATAGACCAGCACCGTGCTCCAGAGGAAACCGACGACCAGGCCCGACCAGCCTGCGAACGCGAAGCAGAGTGCTGCAAGCACGAAGGCGGGCAGCAGCTCGAGCCGATGCAGCCACATCAGCTCCGGATAGACCGCGAGATCACCAACCTTCACGAGGTCGGTCGTGTCGTGCTCCCGGTAGAAGATCCAGCCGAGATGGCTGTACAGGAAGCCGCGATGCCGCGGCGAGTGCGTGTCGTGTTCGGTGTCGGAATGCAGATGATGGTGCCGGTGCTTGGCCGCCCACCACAACACGCTCTTCTGCGCGCTGCTTTGCGCAATGAAGGCCAGCATGAACTGAAACACCCGGCTGGTCGCATAAGCCCGATGCGAGAAATAGCGGTGGTAGCCCGCGGTGACCCCGAACATGCGCACGACGTACAGCGAAGCGCAGATCGCGACGGCCTGCCAGGTGACGCCCGACCAGATGGCTGCGAAGCAGCCGAGATGCACCAGCACGAACGGCACGGCGGAGGGGTACATGATGTCGTCGTGCTGGTCGTCGGTGGGCGCGTTGGGCGACATGTCTTGGCGTGACCTCGGGTAACATTATCTGGGATTTGCTTCGGCCGGACCGAAGATCATCGGGTACGAAAAACCCGCGGATGGCGGACCACCGCGCGGGCTTGAGATGCTTTTGAGAGTCCCGGCCAACACAGCGTCGGCCGGAAATCCGCCGGACTATATGGTCGCGGGCATCTGGCATGCAAGCTCGTAGCCTCACGGGGAGCTGCGGCATGATGCTCGGGTCGGCCGCGCCGCTGGCGCCGCTTTGCCCACCACCTATATAGGGAAGCATTAAAATACCGGAGGCGACGATGGCACCAGCTGCGGTCATGGCGAGCGACGACCTCTGGCAGACCATTCGCGACGAGGCGCAGCGCACTGCTGCCGCCGATCCCGTCTTCGGCAGGGCCGTGGCCGACGCCATTCTGCCCCATGATGATCTCGCGGCGGCGCTCGCCGATCTGATCGGGCGCCGGCTTGGCGGCCGTGCCGGCGAGCGCGAACGCTTCACGGCATTTTCCCTGAAAGCCTTTCGCGGCTCCCCCGAATTGATCGAAGCGGCCGGCCGCGATTTGCAGGCCATCGTGCGCAGCGATCCGGCCATCGCCAGCCTGTTGGCGCCGCTGCTGCATTTCAAAGGCTATGTCGCGCTCCAGGCCTGGCGCGTCTCGCACTGGCTGTGGCGTCATGACCATCGCGATGCGGCGCTGTTGTTTCAGAACGAGGCGTCGAACGTCCTGCAGGTCAGCATCCATCCGGCCGCGCAGATCGGCTCGTCCGTCTATCTCGACCACGCCACCGGCATCGTCATCGGCGCCAATGTCGTGATCGGCGACGAGGTCACGATCCTGCAGAACGCCAGCATCGGCCGCGGCAGTGAATTGCCGACGCGCTCACCCCGGATCGGGCGCGGTGTCTATATCGGCGCCGGCGCGACCATTCTCGGCGACATCAGCGTCGGTGATTTCGCAAAAATCGGCGCCGGCACGGTCGTGACATCGGATGTGCCCGGCGGCTGTACCGCGGTCGGCAATCCCGCGCGGCTCACCAACTGCCCCGAGCCTGCCTCGGTGGCGTGATTGATCCCATCATCAGCTTTTCAAATGTTGGAGCGTGCAATGAAGACGGCAATCGTGATCGGCGTCGGACCGGAGCGCGGCCTTGGAGCCCAGCTCTGCAAGCGTTTTGCAGCCGAGGGGCTCAGGGTGATCGTCGCGGGCCGGACGCAGTCGGCGTTGCAGGCGGTCGTGGATGACATCGCGAAGGCCGGCGGCGTCGCTACGCCTGTCATCGCCGACGCGACCAAGGAGAGCGACATCACAGCCCTGTTCGATGCCGCCGGCCAAGACCTCGACCTCGCGATCTACAACGCCGGCAACAACACGCCGGGAAAGATCATCGAGATGGACGCCGATTATTTCGAGAATGCCTGGCGCGTGGTCTGCTTCGGCGGCTTCCTGTTCGGCCGCGAAGCGGTGCGCCGCATGGTGCCGAAGAAGACAGGAACGCTGCTCTTCACCGGCGCCAGCGCCTCGCTGCGCGGACGCTCCGGCTACGGCGCGTTCAACTCGGCCAAGGCCGGCATACGCACGCTGGCGCAGGCCATGGCCAAGGAATATGCGGGAGACGGCATCCATGTCGGCCATGTCGTGGTCGACGGCGCGATCGCCGGCGACAAGATTTTCTCGCGCTTCCCCGACGCTGCCGGCCGCGAGGACAGCCTGATCAGCATCGAGGGCATCGTCGATGCCTTCGCATTCCTCTACCGCCAGCCCGAGCGCGCCTGGTCGTTCGAGCTCGACGTGCGGACCTCGAAGGAGAAGTGGTGAGAGCAGGGGGCCGATCATGGCCTCCCGCTGTCATTGCCCGCGAAGGCGGGCAATCCAGTATTCCAGAGACGACATTGAGATGCGGAAGGGCCACGGCGTACTGGATACCCCGCCTTCGCGGGGTATGACAGTCATGAGCGATCAATACCCGGCGGCAAGTCCCGAGTTGCGCCGCGGATCGTTGGCGCCGTAGTAGCGGTTGTTGCCGACCTGCTGGCCGCCCAGTGACGGCGCGCCGACGATGATGACCGCCAGGTGGTTGGCCGGTTGCGGCGGCCCGAAATTGTGACCCATGCCCTCCAGAATTTTGCGCGTGTCGGGTGACAGCGCGTAATTCTCGACATTGGTCAGATCAGGCAGCCATTGCTGGTGGATGCGCGGCATGTCGACGGCTTCCTGCGCATTCATGTCGTAGTCGATCGCGTTGATCATGGTCTGCAGGACAGCCGTGATGATGCGGCTGCCGCCGGGCGTGCCCACCACCATGACGGTCTTGCCGTCCTTGGTGACGATGGTTGGGCTCATCGACGACAGCGGCCGCTTGCCGGGAGCGATGGAATTGGCCTCGCCCTGCACCAGGCCGTAAAGGTTCGGCACCCCGACTTTCGCGGTGAAGTCGTCCATCTCATCGTTGAGCAGCACGCCGGTCTTCGCAGCGGTCACCTTGGCGCCGAACCAGTCGTTCAGCGTGTACGTGACCGAGACCGCGTTGCCGTCCTTGTCGGCGATGGAATAGTGCGTGGTGTTACTGCCCTCGTGCGGCGCGACGCCTGGCTTGATGTCCTTGGAGATTCCGGCCTTGTTCGGATCGATCACCGCACGGATCTTGGCCGCGTAAGCCTTGTCGAGCAGGCGATCGAGCGGATTCTTCACAAAATCCGGATCGCCGAGGTAGCTGTTGCGGTCCACGTAAGCGTGCCGCATGGCTTCGATCTGCACATGCACGGCCGCTGCCGAGTGATAGCCGAGCTCCTTCAGCTGATAGCCTTCCAGGATATTCAGGATCTCGCAGATGATGACGCCGCCCGAACTCGGCGGCGGCGCCGACACCACGTGATAGCCGCGATAGTCGCATTCGACCGGCGCGAGCTCGCGCGTCTTGTAATTGTCGAGGTCGTCCTGCGTGATCAGGCCCTTGCCGGCCTGGCTCGAGGCCACGATGGCGCTGCCGACCCAGCCTTTATAGAAGCCGTCGGTGCCTTTGCCGCTGATCTCGCGCAGCGTCTTGGCGAGCTCCGACTGCACCAGCTTCTCGCCGACCCGGTACGGCTGACCGTTGTTGAGGAAGATGGCGGCGGAGGCTGGATCGTCCTGAAAGTCCGCGGTGGTGGTGAGCAGCAGGTCGATGTCGCCCTGGTCCAGCGCAAAGCCTTGTTCGGCGAGCTGGATCGCGGGAGCGAGCAGGTCGGCGCGCTTCATGGTGCCGTATTTTTCGCGCGCATATTCCATGCCCGAGACGGATCCCGGCACACCCACCGCGAGGTGTCCCTTGGTCGAGATGCCCTTGATGACGTTGCCGTCCTTGTCGAGGTACATGTTCGCAGTCGCGCCCTTGGGGGCGGTCTCGCGGAAATCGAGGAAGGTCTTGCGGCCGTCGGCGAGCTGGATCGTCATGAAGCCGCCGCCACCGAGATTGCCGGCGGCCGGATAGACGACGGCGAGGGCATAGCCGACGGCCACGGCGGCATCGACGGCATTGCCGCCGCGCTTGAGCACGTCGACGCCCACTTGGGTCGCCAGATGTTGCGCAGAGACGACCATGCCGTTTTCCGCGGCGATCGGTGCGACCGATGCCGCGCGCGCGGGGCCGAAGGTGACGAGGCTGACGGATACGATGGCGGCGGTCATCCACCGCAGGCTTGTTCCCGCATGTTGCACGGCTTGCTCCCAAGGCAAGGCCGGCTGTCTCCGGCCCTTGTTGGTGATGCAGGCCCAATTTATCAGGCGGCGTTCGTCGGGCAAATCGGCCGTCGAGGTCCAAGGGTGCCGGCCACCAGTCCAACTGCGCTCCCTCCCCCCTTGCGGGGGAGGGCGGGGGAGAGGGGTGGCTCAGCAAATGGTGTTTGTCAGAGCGTCCGGATTTCTTCGCCACGAGGCGAATCCCCGTGTGGCACCCCTCTCCCTAACCCTCCCCCGCAAGGGGGGAGGGAACCGACCTCCTGTGGGTCCGGGAGTTTGCTCACTCACTCGGTGCGGCCACGCGACATCCTGCCTCGCGCTTGCCCTTCCGCCCCCCATCCCTCGGCGCCGTCTCGCTTTCCCGCGGCCAAATTCGTCCCTGGTAACCCGGCATTAACCATCGGCGGGCTCTGGTAATTATGGACAATCGCGCCCGGAGCTGTCGTCGAGGCCCTTAGTTTTGACATCTTGGCAGGGAATGCAGGCGGCGGCTTTGGACGAGCCCCTGCACCCCAGAAAGACAAGGCTTTGAGCGGGCTTGCCGGCCGCGCCGGTTCTAGCGCGGCGGTTGGGGAACCGGCAGCCATTTTGCTAGCCGCGACATAGACAACGATCGCCCAAAAGCGATCGTCTTGAGAGGATATTTCTGATGAATCCGGCCGACGTGGCTCAGTCCACCCTTCCGGTTGTGGCGTCCGCCGACGTGTCGCTGATCGCGCTGTTCTGGCAGGCTCACTGGATCGTGAAATGCGTCATGCTGGGCCTCTTGTCCTGCTCGGTCTGGGTCTGGGCCATCGCGATCGACAAGATCTTCCTCTATGCCCGCACCCGCCGCTCGATGGACCGGTTCGAGCAGGCGTTCTGGTCCGGCGAGTCGATCGAGGAGCTCTATCGCACGCTCTCGGCCAAGCCGACCCATTCCATGGCGGCCTGTTTCGTCGCGGCGATGCGCGAATGGAAGCGCTCTTTCGAAAGCCACGCCCGCTCGGTCGCGGGCCTGCAGATGCGCATCGACAAGGTCATGAACGTCTCGATCGCCCGCGAGGTGGAACGGCTGGAACGCCGGCTCCTGGTGCTTGCGACCGTCGGCTCCGCCGGCCCCTTCGTCGGCCTGTTCGGCACGGTCTGGGGCATCATGTCGAGCTTCCAGTCGATCGCGGCGTCGAAGAATACCTCCCTGGCGGTGGTGGCGCCCGGCATCGCGGAGGCGCTGTTTGCGACCGCGGTCGGCCTTATCGCCGCCATTCCTGCCACTATTTTCTACAATAAGTTCACTTCCGAGGTGAACCGGCAGGCCCAGCGGCTCGAGGGCTTCGCTGATGAATTTTCAGCCATTCTGTCCCGTCAGATCGACGAGCGGGGCTGACGGACGGCATGTATAGTGTGAAGGCGAGATTGGGCACCAAGCCATGGGCATGAACGTAGCCAGTTCGTCCGGAGGCGGCGGGCGCCGCAGCCGGCGCAAGCCGGTCATGGCCGAGATCAACGTCACGCCGATGGTCGACGTGATGCTGGTGCTGCTCATCATCTTCATGGTGTCGGCGCCGCTGCTCACGGTGGGTGTTCCGCTCGATCTGCCGTCGACGCAGGCCAAGAGCCTCGATCAGAACGACCAGAAGCCGATCCAGATGTCGGTCGACATCAAGGGCAAGGTGTTCATCGCCGACGCCGAGATCCAGATCAACGAGCTGATCCCGAAGCTGAAGGCGATCACGGACGCGCGCGGCGGGCTCGAGGAACGCATCTATCTGCGCGCCGACAAGAAGGCGGATTACGGCACGGTGGCAAAGGTCATGGGCCTGCTGTCGGGTGCGGGCTTCAAGAAGCTGGCGCTCGTCACGGAAGCGGATCAGGGGTCCTAGGCCGGTGAAGGTGAACGTCGACAAGACACTCGTTGCGTCGATCGTGCTCCACGTCCTCGTGATTGGATGGGGGCTGCTCACCTTTAGCAGCAAGGCCTTCATCGCGCCGGAGGAGTCGCTTCCGGTCGACATCATTTCCAGCGATCAGCTCGCGCAGATGATGTCGGGCCAGAAGACCGGCAAGAAGGAAGAGCCGAAGCCCAAGGTCGAGAAGATCGCCGAGGCCAAGCCCGAGGAAGATGCCGTCGGCAAGGTCACCGAGAAGAAAGAGCTGATCAAGACCAACTCGACCCCCGATCCGCCGCCGAAGCCTGTCGAAAAGCCGGTCGAGAAGAAGCCCGATCCGCCGAAGCCGGTCGCCGAGACCAAGCCGAAGGAAGAGCCGAAGCCGCAGGAGAAGAAGCCTGATCCGGCCAAGGAAGATCCGATCGCGGAGCTGCAGAAGAAGCTCGACACCAAGAAGCCGCCGCCGAAGCCCGTGGAGCAGAAGGTTGCGGCTGTGCAGCCGCAGCAGCAGCCGAAGCCCAAGGAGCGCACCTTCGACCCCGCGCAGATCGCCCGCGACCTCGACAAGCGCGCCGCGACCCGGCACGAGCAAACGGGATCGGCGCTGAATGCGTCAGCATCGCTGGGCTCGACGACCGGAACTGCCGTCAGCAACGTCGCGACTTGGCAAGGTGCGTTCCAGGGCGCGGTCAAGCGCTGCTTCACGCCCACCTATAACGGGCAGGACGCCAACCTGTACGAAGCCGACATCGACATTCCCATGAAGGTCGACGGATCGCTGGCGTCGGAGCCGGTCATCGTCGCGGTGCGAGGACCGTCGCGGTCGATCGCCCAGGCGGTGGCGGAGAGCGCCAAGCGCGCCATCGTGCAGTGCCAGGTTTATTCGTTCCTGCCGAAGCAGCAATACGACAGCTGGAAGCTCATTCCGATGACTTTCGGCCTGAAAGACATGTTGTGACATCCGAACAAAAGAATTTTCCGATGAATGACGTTCGATCGATGAACCGCCGCCGCTTCATGACCCTGACCGGGTCTACGCTCGCGTTGCTCGGGGGCGGACAGGCCTTCGCGCAAGGTCAGCCGCCGCGGCTTCGCATCGATCCCACCGAGTTTCGTCCGATCCCGATCGCGATCACTGGTTTCGTACCGGGCTCGCCCGCCGACGGCGATGTCAGCAACGGCGTGACGCAGGTCATCACCAACAATCTGAAGCGCTCGGGCCTGTTCGCCCCGATCGACCAGGCCGCCTTCATCGAGCGCATCAGCAACATCGACGTCGCGCCGCAATTCCAGAACTGGAAGACCCTCAACGCGCAGGCCCTCGTCACCGGTCGCATGACGCGGCAGCCGGACGGCCGCCTCAAGGCCGAATTCCGCCTGTGGGACGTGGTCACCGGCCAGCAGCTCGCCGGCCAGCAATATTTCACCTCGCCGGAATATTGGCGCCGCATCGCCCACATCATCTCCGACCAGATCTACGAGCAGATGACCGGCGAAAAGGGCTATTTCGACAGCCGCGTCGTGTTCGTCGACGAGTCCGGGCCGAAGGAGCGCCGCGTCAAGCGGCTGGCGATGATGGACCAGGACGGCGCCAATGTGCGCTACCTCACCCGCGGCGCCGATCTCGTGCTGACGCCGCGCTTCTCGCCGAACTCGCAAGAGATCACCTATATGGAGTTCGGGCAGGGCGATCCGAAGGTCTATCTCTTCAACATCGAGACCGGCCAGCGCGAGATCGTCGGCAACTTCCCCGGCATGACCTTTGCGCCGCGCTTCTCGCCGGACGGCCAGCGCGTCATCATGAGCCTGCAGCAGGGCGGCAATTCCAATCTGTTCGTGATGGATCTGCGCTCGCGCTCGACCACGCGCCTCACCGACACGCCGGCGATCGACACGTCGCCGTCCTACTCGCCGGACGGCACCCGCATCTGCTTCGAGTCCGATCGCGGCGGCAGGTCGCAGATCTATGTGATGGCGGCGGGCGGCGGACAGGCGCAGCGCATCTCTTTCTCGAAGGACGACAACAACGCCACCTATTCGACGCCGGTGTGGTCGCCGCGCGGCGATTATATCGCCTTCACCAGGCAGGGCGGTGGGCAGTTCTCGATCGGCGTCATGAAGCCGGACGGCTCCGGCGAGCGGCTCCTCACCTCCGGCTATCACAATGAAGGCCCGACCTTCTCGCCGAACGGCCGCGTGATCATGTTCTTCCGTGATCCCGGCGGCAGCGGTGGGCCGTCGCTGTTCTCGGTCGACATCTCCGGCCGCAACGAGCTGAAAGTGCCGACGCCGGGCTTCGCCTCCGATCCGGCTTGGTCGCCGCTGCTGTCCGCGACCGCGGGCCAATAGGTCGATCGCGCGTCTGACGACGCGCGATGTTTTTTCGAAAAAAAAGCGCCGATTTTTCCGCTTTTCGCGCGCGCGGCAAGCTTTCCTTCACCTTGCGCCCGGCAAGGCTTGCCTAGTTGCTTGATATTTCAGCGGAAACAGTTTCGCTATTGCCGAAAAACAACTCGACTTTAACGATGTTCCCTCAGAAAGGCTTCATCAGGTGTGGGTAAAAGTACGCGCCAAACAGGACGCGCGTACAAACGAAAATGCAGTTCGCAAGCCAGACCGGAAAATCCGATCAAGGACAGGCGGCGCCCCCGGTGTCGGCGGCGCTGAATGATTCCCTGTTCGAAGCGCCCGGTCCGCTGTTTGCGGGTATCGTCTTCGTCGCCATCGGGGCCGCCATCACGGCGCTGAGGACCGGACAAACTCTGACCTGGGCGACGGTGGCCCTGATCATCTTGGCTGGAGCTCTCCGCCTGTTCGATCTGCGGCGCTTCCTGCCCCGCAAAGCCAGCCTGACAGCCGAAGAAGCCGTGGTCTGGCAGAGGCGCTATCTGATGGGCGCGCTGATCCAGGCCGCAGCCATCGGAACATGGTGCGGGCTCGCTCTGGTGAGCACTGACGACGCCGTGGTCCACATGATCGCCCTCTCCATCACCACGGGAATCGTCGGGGGAGGCGCAGGACGGGCCTACGGACGGCCATCGATATACCATCTGCAGGCCGGCCTCATGTTCGGTCCGGCCGTGATCGCGCTGGCGTCGTGGGGCACGCCCTACTACATCGCCATGTCAGTCGTGAGCGCCGCATTCCTGCTGGCGATCATGCAGCTCTCGGCCAATCTGCACCGAATATTCATGCGTGCCGTTGTGGCGCGGGAGCGCGAAGCGGCGCTCGCCGGCCAGTTCGACACCGCCCTGAACAACATGCCGCACGGCCTGTGCATGTTCCGCGTCGACAGGCAGCTCGCCGTGATGAACCACCGGTTCAGCGCGATGCTGGAGCTGCCCGAGGATCTCGTTCGAAGCGGCATCACCGCGCGTGACATCATGGCCGCGTGCGTCAGCTCCGGCTCCATCTCGGCCGCGAGCGGCGAGATGATCGTCACCGAGATCGAAAACTCGCATGCGAACGAGATCGTGACCGTCGATCCCGACGCGGAGCGAAACCGGTCCTTGTCCTGGACGGTGCAGCCGATGGCCGACGGCGGCGCAGTGCTGCTGCTCGAGGACGTGACCGAGCGGCGCAATGCCGAGGCCAAGATCACCCATCTTGCCCGTTACGACGAATTGACGGCGCTCCCCAACCGCGTCCATTTCCGCAACGAGATCGAATCCCTGCTGGCGGCCTCGCGCCATTCCGACCGGCTCTCCGCGCTGCTGTTCGTCGACCTCGACCAGTTCAAGCAAGTCAACGACACGCTCGGCCATCCCTGCGGCGATCAGCTCCTCTGTGCGGTGGCCAACCGTCTGCGCGAGATGCTGCGGCCCGAGGATTTCGTCGCCCGCTTCGGCGGCGACGAGTTCGTCGTGTTCCAGCAGAATATCAACGCGGCCGAAGATGCCGCGAGCCTCGCCCGCCGCATCGTCGAGCGCCTGAGCGAGCGCTACCGGATCGACAATCACCTGGTCGAGATCGGCGCCAGCGTCGGCATCGCGCTGACCTCGCCGGATGGCGCCAGCGCCGACACGCTGCTCAAGAACGCCGACATGGCGCTTTACCGCGCCAAGGCCGACGGCCGCGGCACCTTCTGCTTCTTCCGCGACGAGATGGCGGCCACCGTCGAGGCGCGCCGTATCCTCGAGCTCGATCTGCGCAAGGCACTCGCCAACGAGGAGTTCGAGCTGTTCTACCAGCCGCTGGTCAATCTGAAGTCCGGCAAGATCACCACCTGCGAAGCGCTGCTGCGCTGGAATCATCCGGTGCGCGGCACGGTCTCGCCGGTCGACATCATCCCGGTCGCCGAGGACATGGGCCTGATCGTCGATCTCGGCCGCTGGATCCTGCGCCGCGCGTGCATGGAATGCATGAAATGGCCGGAGGGCGTCAGCGTCGCCGTCAACTTCTCGCCGCAGCAATTCCACCAGCGCGACGTGCTGAGCGAGATCCGTTACGCGCTCGAGGTCTCGGGCCTGCCGGCGTTCCGCCTCGAGATCGAGATCACCGAATCCTCGCTGCTGCGTAACACCCAGCTCACCCACGATATCCTGTCACAGCTGCATGCGCTCGGCGTGCGCATCTCGCTGGACGATTTCGGCACCGGCTATTCGAGCCTCAGCTATCTGCACAACTTCCCGATGCAGAAGGTCAAGATCGACCGCTCCTTCCTCGAGGGCATCGACGCCGACCGCCCGCTGACGCTGTTGCGCGGCGTGGCGCGGCTGTCGGCCGACCTCGGCATGTCGGTCGTGGTCGAGGGCATCGAGACCAACGAGCAGCTCGAGCTGGTGAGCGCCGACGGCACCGTTTCCGAAGGGCAGGGCTACCTGTTCAGCCGGCCGGTACCCGCCGTCAGGATCCGTCAGTTGCTCGATGCCTCGCATGGCCGCCGCATGGCGGACGCTCAGATCGTCTCGATCTCCTCGCGGTCGTTTGGCTAACGCCGCGCTCCCAGCCGTCCCCATTTCCTCAATGTTTCCCTGTATTTCCCCGGGGTTTTACGGGGCCTGATCCTTAACCCTAACATTTCGAAGCCTTTGCAATTCGGTTAAGGAGTCATTAATCTTGCCCACACTCGCGGAAGTTGCCCGCGGGGCGGGAGTATCAGATGAAGTCAGGAGCCGAGCCGCGCGCGCCGCTCGAAATTCGAGGGGCAGGGTTGTTCGACCGGCTCGATTATCGGCTCGTCGAAACCCCCGAGGACCGTGATGCGGTCTACGCGATGCGCTACCGGGCCTACCTGCACGGCGGACTGATCTCGCCGAACGCGTCTCAGCGGATCGTCGACACTTACGACGATGCCCCCAACGCCTGGATCTTCGGAATCTATCTCGACGGAGAACTTTGCAGCTCGCTCCGCCTGCACGTCCTGACGTCGGAATGGCGGATGTCCTACACCACGGAATTGTTCGGCGATGTTCTCAACTCGCGCCTGGACCGAGGCGAGGTTTTCGTCGATCCCGCACGTTTTGCTGCCGATCCGGACAAGAGCCAGCGGTTTCACGAGCTCCCTTATCTGACGCTGCGGCTGGCCTATCTGGCCTGCGATCATTTCAATGCCGATCTCGGACTTGCGATGGTGCGTACGGATCACCAGGCGTTTTATCGCCGGATCTTCCTGCATGAGACCCTCACGGAGCCGCGCCCGTTCCCGGGCTGGCATTCGCGGAAAGTGGTTCTCATGGCCTCCGATTTCGCCAAGCTTCGGGAGCGGGTCTTGACCCGCTTTCCCATCATGCGCTCGAGCGCCTTCGAGCGAAGGATGCTGTTCGATCGTGCCGGCCAGACCCAGGCCGTGTCCCGGCCGGTGCTCGTCCCGGCCAGCACCGTGGCCTGATCGGCTAACGCCGGTTCCCGCAAGACTCTCCGTAAAGGCCCAAAATTCCGGCAGACTCAGCGTTTTTGCCGGCTAAGGCGGCTTGCCTTCACCCTCGCGCCACATTTACAACCCATTAACCATAGTGGGTGCTTTTCGCTGGTTGGGGGCATTTGACCGGCTGAGGCAAGGTTCCGTCAAGGTTGACGGAACGTTCGCTTAACCAACCCCCTGTAGACCGGACAGCAGTGGACGAACGTGAGCGTGGAGGCTCCGGAATGATGAATCCTATGCGTATCCTCCAGGGATTGAAGCTGGCCGCGGTGGTTGCCATCGCACTGTCGATGGGCGCCTGCGCGAAGCAGAACGCGGGCCTGGATGCGAACGCGAGCGCGGCGACGCCGGGCAGCCAGCAGGACTTCGTGGTGAACGTGGGCGACCGCGTGTTCTTCGAGAGCGACCAGACCGATCTGACCCCGCAGGCGATCGTGACCCTGGAGAAGCAGGCGCAGTGGCTGCAGACCTATCCGCGCTACTCCTTCACCATCGAAGGTCACGCGGACGAACGCGGCACCCGCGAATACAACATCGCACTCGGCGCCCGCCGCGCCCAGTCGGTGCGCTCGTTCCTCGCCTCGCGCGGCATCGATGCGAACCGCATGCGCACCATCTCCTACGGCAAGGAGCGCCCGGTGGCCGTGTGTAACGACATCTCCTGCTGGTCGCAGAACCGTCGCGCTGTGACCGTGCTGAACGCGAGCTCCTGACGTTCAGTCAGCCGCCGTTCATCTTCAGAAACCGATTATGCCGGCGCCCTCTCGGGCGCCGGTTTCGTTTCAGCGATCTGTGACAGAAACCCCGTGGTGCCAGTCACATTTTTGGCGTACTGCCTTTCAAAGTGTGGCGCGTCGCATGTTCCGTCGCAGATTTCGTTTTCGTCGTCAGGGCAAGATGTCATCCAAATTCAAGGCAATTACCGGCACCGTGGCGTTCGCCGCGCTGCTCTCTTTGTGCGCGCCCGCCTTCGCCCAGTCGGACGACGGCGATCCCGAGATGCGGATCGAACGGCTGGAAAACCAGCTGCGCCAGCTCACCGGCCAGAACGAGGAGCTGCAATATCGCAACCGTCAGCTCGAGGATCGGCTGCGGGCGCTCGAGGGTGGCGCGCCCGGACAGCCGGCACAGCCAAACGCCGCGGCCGTGCCGCCGGCCCAGGTTGCGCCGCCCTATCGCCAGCAGCCTCCGCAGCAGCAACAGGCTGCGCAGCCGGGTTACGAGCAGCCGCAGATCGCTGCTCCCGCGCCGATCGTTCAGGAGCAGCCGGGCCCCGGCGCGCCCGGCACGCGCCGCCGTGGTGATGCGTTCGACCCGAGCCAGACGCCGAATGCGCCCGGCGCGCCGCGCGCGCTCGGCGGCGGCCAGCAGCCGATGCCGGCTCAGGGCGGCGCGCCCGGTGGCCGTGCTGCCGGCGAGCCGCTCGACCTCAACAACACTGGCGGCCGCTATCCGCAGGCAGCCGCACCGGCCCAGCAGGGCTATCCGCCGGCGCAGCAGGGCTCTCCCGCGCAGACCGGTGGTCCGGCTCTCGCGACGCTGCCGCCCTCGGCCACGCCGCGCGACGAGTTCGACCTCGGCATCGGCTACATGCAGCGCAAGGACTATGCGCTCGCCGAGCAGACCATGAAGAATTTCACGGCGAAATATCCGAGCGACCCGCTGCTCGGCGACGCGCAATACTGGCTCGGCGAAAGCTATTTCCAGCGCCAGCAATATCGCGACTCGGCCGAGGCCTTCCTCGCCGTCACCACCAAATACGACAAATCGGCCAAGGCGCCGGATGCGTTGCTGCGGCTCGGTCAGTCCCTCGCGGCGCTGAAGGAGAAGGAAGCCGCCTGCGCCGCCTTCGGCGAGGTCGGCCGCAAATATCCGCGTGCCTCCGCTGGCGTCAAAGCGGCGGTGGATCGCGAGCAGAAGCGGGTGAAGTGCTGATCCGCCGCGGCGGTCGCTGACAGGGCGGATGGCACTGCGCTAAGTTGCGCCCGCCATTCACTGGCGATTGCTGGGCCGCGTCATGTCCGACGACGACAATTCTCCGATTTCGGCACGCGAGGCGAAGCTGCTCTTCGCCGAGCTCAAGAGCGCGCCCGCGCTGGTGCTCGCGGTGTCCGGCGGGCCCGACTCGGTCGCGCTGATGTGGCTCGCGGCGCGCTGGCGGCGCAGCCTGGCGCGCGGCCCGGAGCTCATCGTCGTCACCGTCGATCATGGCCTGCGGGCGGAGGCGGCGCGCGAGGCGCGCGAGGTCAAGCGGCTCGCCACTGAACTCGGCTTGACACACCGGACCCTGCGCTGGCGCGGTGCAAAGCCGGCAACGGGATTGCCGGCCGCCGCGCGCGAAGCCCGCTATCGCCTGCTTGCGCAGGCCGCGCGCGCAGCCGGCGCGAGCCACGTGCTGACCGCGCATACCCGCGACGACCAGGCCGAGACCCTGTTGATGCGGCTGCTCCGCGGCAGCGGCATCGCAGGTCTGTCGGCGATGGCGCGACACGCGACGCGCGATGGCCTGGTGCTGGCGCGCCCGCTGCTCGATGTGCCGAAGTCGCAGCTCATCGCGACGCTGAAGCGGGCTGGAATCGGTTTCGCCGACGATCCCACCAACCGCGATGCGGCCTTCACGCGGCCCAGGCTTCGCGCGCTGCTGCCGCAGCTCGCAGCCGAGGGTGGCGATGCCCGCACGCTGGTTCGTCTTTCGGCGCGGCTCGCCCGGGCCAACGTGGCGGTCGAGGTGCTGACCGACGGCGCCGAGCGCTTCCTCCGTTTGCGGGATCGCGGCGATGCGCCGCAGCCGGACGTGCGCAGTTTCGAGGCCGCAGCCTTCGCCACCCTGCCCGAGGAAGTCCGGCTGCGGCTGCTGCTGCGGGCCATCGACGCGGTCGGGCACGAGGGGCCGGCGGAACTCGGCAAGGTCGAGACCCTGCTGGCTGCGATCGATCAGGCCATGCGCGACCAGGGCATCTCCGCCCGCTCCCGTGCGCCCGTAAATAGCCGTGCCATCCTGAAGCAGACCCTGGCGGGAGCCTTGATCAGCCTTGCCGGGGGGCGTATCCACATCGCGCCCGCGCCGGCCCGGCGGTCCAGGAATGGTCCCAAAGGCGGATGAGGGCGGACCATGACACCGGCCGTTTCGGCAACGCGCCGTCAGGACACCTTAACCAGGCAGGAAAAACGCCCGCTTTGATGCCATTATTTCAGCGGGAATCGCTCTAAGATGGGATAAATAGTCCCATCTCGTTCCCTTGGCAGCGACCGGGGCGGCACCTAAATTGTATGCGTCTAACGATGAGGATTCCTTGGGGATTTCCTCGTAAAGCCCAAGGATGAGGCCGCGATCCGCGCGACCACGAAGGAAGATCGATGAACGCCAATCTGCGCAATTTCGCCCTCTGGGTCATCATTGTTTTGCTGCTGTTGGCGTTGTTCACGCTCTTCCAGAATCCGGGCCAGCGGGCCTCCTCGCAGGACATCGCCTTCTCGCAGCTCCTGAGCGAAGTTGACCAGGGCCGCGTCCGTGACGTCGTGATCCAGGGTCCCGACATCCACGGCACCTTCACCAACGGCTCCAGCTTCCAGACCTATGCGCCGAACGACCCGACGCTGGTGAAGCGCCTGTACGACAGCAAGGTCCAGATCACCGCGAAGCCGCCCGGCGACAACGTGCCGTGGTTCGTCTCGCTGCTGGTCTCATGGCTGCCCTTCATCGCGCTGATCGGCGTCTGGATCTTCCTGTCGCGGCAGATGCAGGGCGGCGCCGGCAAGGCGATGGGTTTTGGCAAGTCGCGCGCGAAGATGCTCACGGAAGCGCACGGCCGCGTCACCTTCGAGGACGTCGCCGGCGTCGACGAAGCCAAGCAGGACCTGCAGGAGATCGTCGAATTCCTGCGCGACCCCGGCAAATTCCAGCGCCTCGGCGGCCGCATTCCGCGCGGCGTGCTGCTGGTCGGCCCTCCCGGCACCGGTAAGACCCTGATCGCGCGTGCGGTCGCGGGCGAAGCCAACGTGCCGTTCTTCACCATTTCGGGTTCTGACTTCGTCGAAATGTTCGTCGGCGTCGGCGCCTCCCGTGTGCGTGACATGTTCGAGCAGGCCAAGAAGAACGCGCCCTGCATCATCTTCATCGACGAAATCGATGCGGTCGGTCGTCACCGCGGCGCCGGTCTCGGCGGCGGCAACGACGAGCGCGAGCAGACGCTGAACCAGCTGCTGGTCGAGATGGACGGCTTCGAGGCGAACGAGGGCGTGATCCTGATCGCCGCGACCAACCGTCCCGACGTGCTCGACCCCGCGCTGCTGCGTCCGGGCCGCTTCGACCGCCAGGTCGTGGTGCCCAATCCCGACGTCGTCGGCCGCGAGCAGATCCTCAAGGTCCACGTCCGCAAGGTGCCGCTGGCCCCGGATATCAACCTCAAGACCATCGCGCGCGGCACGCCCGGTTTCTCCGGCGCCGACCTGATGAACCTCGTCAACGAAGCCGCCTTGACCGCCGCGCGCCGCAACAAGCGCATGGTTACCCAGGCCGAGTTCGAGGAAGCCAAGGACAAGGTGATGATGGGCGCCGAGCGCAAGTCGCTCGTCATGACCGAGGAAGAGAAGCTGCTGACGGCCTATCACGAGGGCGGCCACGCCATCGTCGGCCTCAACGTGCCCGCGACCGATCCGATCCACAAGGCGACCATCATTCCGCGCGGCCGTGCGCTCGGCATGGTCATGCAGCTCCCCGAGCGCGACAAGCTGTCGATGTCCCTGGAGCAGATGACCTCGCGCCTCGCCATCATGATGGGCGGCCGCGTCGCCGAAGAGCTGATCTTCGGCCGCGAGAAGGTGACGTCCGGTGCCGCCTCCGACATCGAGCAAGCCACCCGCCTTGCCCGGATGATGGTGACGCGCTGGGGCCTGTCGGAAGAGCTCGGCACCGTCTCCTACGGCGAGAACCAGGACGAGGTGTTCCTCGGCATGTCGGTCTCGCGGACGCAGAACGCCTCTGAGGCGACCGTGCAGAAGATCGACTCCGAGATCCGCCGCCTGGTCGAGGAAGGCTACAAGGAAGCGACCCGCATCCTCACCGAGAAGCACGCCGATCTCGAAGCGCTGGCCAAGGGCCTGCTCGAGTTCGAAACGCTCTCCGGTGACGAGATCGTCGACCTGCTCAAGGGCAAGAAGCCGAACCGCGAGTCCGTGCTCGAGCCGACCACGCCGCGTGCCTCCGCCGTGCCGCCGGCCGGCAAGTCGCGCCCGCGGCCCGATCCGGATCCCGGCCTGGAGCCGCAGCCGCAGGCGTAACGCCTACGCTTCATGGCCGGCGCTTCCGGCAAACCGATAGTGCAAAAGCTCGGCATCAAGCCGGGCTTTTGTATTTTTGTGGATGGCCTTGCGACCGCCTACCGCGATGTGGTCGGCGAACTCCCTGACGACGTGACCATCGCCAGGACCGCGAAGGCGCCGCTCGACATGGTGCATCTGTTCGCAGCCGACGCCAAAGGCCTCGCCGCAAAACTGCGCAGCTACCGCAAGGCGATCGCGCCGGATGGGATGATCTGGGCGTCGTGGCCGAAGAAAGCATCCGGCGTCGCGACCGACGTCACCGAAGCCCTGGTGCGCGAGACCGCGCTCGCGAACGGTCTCGTCGACATCAAGATCTGCGCCGTCGACGATGTCTGGTCCGGCTTGAAGCTCGTGATCCCCGTGAAGGACCGCGCGAAGCCCGCGAAATAGCACAGCTCCCGTAGGGTGGGCAAAGGCGCGCAAGCGCCGTGCCCACGACCTCTCGGCACGCATGATAGAGATCGTGGGCACGCTGTCGCTTTGCCCACCCTACGATATCTCACTTCGCCGCGGCGCCCGCCGTCTCTCCGCCGCGCCCCAGAAACCGCATCACGTCATCGGTGAACTGCCCGGGATCCTGCAGGAACGAGAAGTGGCTGACCTCCGGCTGGATCAGCAGGCCGGCGCCGGGAATATTCGCCGCCATGAATTCGGTGTTCTCGCGCTTGATCGCCTCGTCGTGGTCGCCGTCGACGATCCAGGTCGGCACCTTGATGCCTGCGAGATCGGAGGCCGTCCATTTCGGCTGGCTCTCCCACATCTTGGTAATCTCCGCGACGAAGCTCTTGTACTCGGTCGGCGTCGGCGAGAGGCGCTTGTACTCCTCGCCCGCCCGCGCGATGTAGGCGTTGAAGACGTCGCTCGACGCGATATCGGCAACGCCCGACGGATCCGAATTCGCTGCGAACGCAAACAGCCTGCTCACCCGCTCCGGCTGCTTCATCGCGATGTCGAGGCCGATGATCGCGCCGTCGCTCCAGCCGACGATCGCGGCCTTCCTGATCCCGAGATGATCGAGCAGGGCGACCACGTCCGAGGCCATCAGGTCGTAGCCATACGGCTCCTGATTTCGGTGGCTCCGCCCATGTCCACGACTGTCCATGACGATGACCTGATAATGCCGCTGCAGCGCGCGGACCTGATGGCCCCAGTAATTGGCATTGGCGAGGCCGCCATGCAGCAGAAGGACCGGCTCGCCGCGGCCGAAACGTGCGTACCAGATCTTGATGCCGTTGACGGGTGCGAAGCCGCTTTGCGTTGCCTTGGGCAAGGTCGGCGTCGGCGGCAGGTTCAGCCATCGCGGTGCTGCATGTGCCGTGCCGAGCGACATCGTGATGAGAAGTGCGGCGAAGAGATTGCGAAACATGGCACGTCTTCCTGCTGGGCGATCTGCAGCTCGCGCTTCGACCGCCTTACGGTCGCGGTGATCGCCGCCCGATAATGATTGGAGTTGGCCGCGATGTCATGGCATGCTTCCTTCAAATAAAGGTGCGGCGCGATCGCACCGGCAAATGGGAGGGGAGCCGATGCGCTTGACGGCGGCATTGGGCGCGTTATGCGCCGTTTCATTTGTAGCATTCAGCGCCTCCATCGCCGCCGAGATGCGCGGCATCACCGCCACCGAGATCAGGATCGGCCAGACCATGCCCTATAGCGGGCCGGTCTCCGCCTTCGGTGCGCTCGGCAAGGGCGAGGTCGGCTATTTCAAGATGCTCAACGACAAGGGCGGCATCAACGGCCGCAAGGTCAATCTGATCTCGCTCGACGACAGTTACGCGCCGCCGAAATCGGTCGAGCAAACGCGACGGCTGGTGGAGAGCGACGAGGTCGCGCTGATCTTCTCCTCGATCGGCACCGCGCATAACACGGCGATCGCGAAATATCTCCAGAGCAAGAACGTGCCGCAGCTCTTCATCGGCTCCGGCGCCTCCAAATTCGCCGACATCGCGCAATATCCGCAGGCGACGATGGGCGTGCAGGCGCCGTTCCGCTATGAGGCGCGGCTCTATGCGCGCTATGCGCTCGCCAGGAATCCGAACGCGAAATTCGCCGTGATCTCGCAGAACGACGATTACGGCCGCGACTATCTCGCCGGCCTCAAGGACGTGCTGGCCGAGAAATACGATGCCGTGGTCACCAATGCCACCTACGAGATCCAGGACCCGACCATCGATTCCCAGATCGTGAAATTGAAGGCCTCGGGCGCCGACGTGTTCGTGATCGCGGCGACACCGAAATTTGCAGCGCAGGCGATCCGAAAATCCTTCGAGATCGGCTGGCGGCCGATGACCTTCCTGTCCAACGTCGCGGTGTGGATCTCGACCGTGATGGAGCCCGCCGGCGTGGAAGCCGGCACCGGCATTCTCTCAACCGCTTATGTGAAGGACCCCGACGATCCCGCCTGGAAGGACGATCCCGGCGTGAAGGCCTGGCGCGAGTTCATGACGAAATATGTGCCGGAGGCCGACCAGCACGACACCAATTACGTCAACTCCTACAACAGCGCGATGGCGCTGGAGGCAGTGCTGAAGGCCTGCGGCGACGATCTATCGACCGAGAACATCCTGAAGCAGGCCTACGCGATCCACGATCTCGAACTGCCGATGCTGCTGCCCGGCATCAGGATCAACACCAGCGCGGCCGACCATGTCCCCGTCGACCAGATGCAGTTCATGCGCTTCAACGGCAAGACCTGGGAGCGCTTTGGCGAGCTGCAGACGGGAAATTGAGGGCGCCGCTTTTGCTGTTGTAGCCCGGATTTCGCTCCGCGCCATCCGGCCCGGGCCCGCCAGATCACGAAGAGGGCATCACGGCGGGGCCAAAATGCCTCTTGTTGACCATGATTTCGGGCGTACATTCGCCCATTCTGGGCAATGGCAGGGCAGTTGCAATGGCGGCTCAGTCTCACAAGACCGCAGAAGAGCAGTATGAGGAGCAGGTTCGCATCCTCATCCGCATCGTCTCAGCCTCCACTTTGGGGCTTCTCGCTTTCGCTGTGGGCCTGCTGATCGGGACCTTTCTGTTTTCGTAATCGAAGACGAATGGCATCAACAACGCTCGGCATGGATCCTATCCGCGGTGACCTGGCCCATCGCCTCAGGAGGCGAGACGAAGCCAGACGTCCTTGCTCGCCAGCGTGCCGTCCGGCGTGGCGATCTCCAGGTCCACGACATGCAGGGAGCCGGGCTGGTCGCCGTAGATATATTTCAGGTGCCATATCAGCCCCAGGTCGGGCGTGATGACGAAGTCATCCAATCCATCGGTGATCGCCCGAACGGCCTCACGGTGCGTCAGGGGCGCCGAAAACATCGCGTCGATCAGATTGGCCAGGCTCATGCCTTCGACCAGCATCATTCGGGCGATGTCGTCACCGTGGACGTGACGGAGCGCTGATATGATGACAGCGATGGCGTCCGGGTTCTTCATGACACGGTCTGCTTCGAGGCCCTTTTCGCCGCCCCGATCCGGCTGCATTGAACTGCGTCAGGAACGAAGAGACAAGACTGCTTGCCAGGTCTCGCGACGTGCCGGCGAGCCCCACAGAACGAATTGTAGACCGGGAATTGAGGGCCTGTCCCTGTAACCCGGATGGAGTGCAGCGCTCGATCCTGGCGGAAGTATCAATCTTTGAGGTCCTGCCCACTAAGCGTTGGCGAACGATGGACGATGTGCGATCCAATAGTCGATCTGCCAATTTTCGTAGCCGAGCAATTCGCCAAAGCGCCGTTCGCGCGCATCGGACCATGCTCCGGGTTCGTCGAGTAGCATCAGCATCGCATCAATCCGCCACTCGTGGCCCGGCAAGACGTACAACAACCTGCGATGCGCGAGTCGCGGAACGTCAGGACACGCTTCAATCAGTTCGTGCTTTATCAGGCGGCCGACCGCAACATGCCTGTCGAACATCCGCCAATACCGAATACAAATCTCTGGCTCGCGGCCAACGAAATCCCCGAAATAGGCGAGGGGCTTGGTACCCCTCAGCATCAGGCCAAGTTCTCTATTGGTATGAACCAAATAGGGTAGTTGGCGAAGCCATTCGGATTGCGTGTTGGGCATGTTGATTGCGCCGTCCTCACTTCGTGGGCGTCGCAGCCGCCCCGTCCGCATCGTTCCGCACATGCACCACCGCGATCTCATCACCATAGGCCCGCTTCCAGCCCTTGATGTGATCCAGCATCTGGGCCGCCGGTGAATCCGGCGTCAGCAGCGTCGCGTCGATCCTGTTGTCGTCGAGCATGCGCAGGAGGCCGGAGACGTCGCGCCCGTCTTCGGCGGCAAAATAGTCCATCAGGAATTTTTCGCCGTAGAGCTCCGATCGTCCGTCGACGAAAGGCCTGAGGTCGCGGACGATCAGGTAGCCGCCGAAACCATACGAGTTGAAGATGCGCGCGGCCTTGCGATCGATCAGCACATCGACGGCCGCGACCGGCGTCTGTGCCGTGGAGAATTCGAAGGTGTGACGGCCTGCAAAGGTCGCGGTTATGCTTGCGGTCGCGAGCACGATGGCCACCGCGGCCAGCGCCGCCGGGGCGCCGGGGACCATCCGCAGGCTGCGCGGTGCATCAGGGACAGCTCTGAACCAGCCGCCGAGCGGCTGCGCCAGCACCAGGGACACCAGCACGCCAAAGGTCTCGATGCTGCGGACATGCGCCAGCGCCATCCAGGTGGTGCCGAGGATCAGCAGCACGCGCGGCGGCGACAGCGCCAGCCCGCGCGTGAGCGCGAGACCGAGCAGGCCGAGCAGCGCGCCTGCGAACGGGCTGAAGGAGCTGAAATCGGCCGGGCGCCATTCGGCGATGACGGAGAAGGACTTTCCGAGGCTGAGAATGCGCGCCGCACCGAGCAGCGTGTCCAGGCCATAGGGCGTGCAGCAGCTCGCCGCCAGCGCGCCGAACCCGAACGCGGCCCACCACATTGCGAGCGCCAGCCGGCGCGACGGCGCCGCGCGCCAGAGCGCTTCGAGCCCGATTGCGCCGGTCAAGGCGAGGCCGAGTACGAAGCCGCCGTGAAGATTAGCCCATAGCATCATCAATGGCAGCAGCAGGAAGGACGGCGCGCGGCCGCGGTCGGCCGCCGCCATCAGGCCTCCGGCCCAGGCAACCATGACCGGCAATGCCAGCACATGCGGGCGGGCCAGCAGATGCGGCGCGGCCAGCGTCATCGCCAGCAGGCAGAACACCAGCGCATAAGGCAGGTCGAGATGCCGTTGCAGGAAGGTCAGCAGCAATGCCATTGCCAGCGCGATCGCGGCCGCGGTCAGCACGACGGGCCCGGCCCATCCCCAATGGGCATGGGCGGTCGCGAACAGGACCTGCGACAGCCAGGAGGTCGAGAGCCAGACATCGCCCTGGTGCGTCAGCGAATAGAAGTCGGTCCAGGGCACGGCGCGATGATCGAGGATCCACGCGCCGACCTTGATCTGCCAGAGCGTGTCCGGATCGTGCAGCAGGCTGTCGCCGCTCACCAGCAACAGCAGGAAGGTCGCGGCCGCGATGCACAGCGGCGCCAGATTGCGCTGGGCGCGCGCGATCGGAACGCTGGCCGCGATGCTCATGGCTTGGCCGGCACGGCCGCATCGGGCGCGCCATCCCGCACATGGATCACGGCGATTTTGTCGGCATAGAGCCGCTTCCAGCCCTTGATATGATCGAGCACCTGCGCGGCCGGCATGTCGGCGCCCATCAGCGTGGCGTCGATCTTGTACTCTTCCAGCAGCCGCGTCAGGTTATCGAGCTTCTTGACCTCGACCGCCTTGAAGAAGTCCATCACGAACTTCTCGCCATAGAGCTCGGCGCGGCCGTCGACGAAGACCGGGATGTCGCGCGAGATCAGATAGCCGCCGAACTGGTAGGCGTTGAAGATGCGCTGCGCCTTGCGTTGTTGCAGCAGGTCGACGGCGGCGACCGGCGTCTGGTCCATCGTGAAGGTGAAGCGGTGATGCGACATGTAGATCGAGGTCGTGGTCCAGGCCGCGGCCGCGATCATCAGCGCGCCGGTGATGGTGACGTAGCGCGCGGCCCAGCTCTCGCCGGCTTGCGCGTCAGCTTGCGGCAGCGGCGATGTCTCGCCGAGCGGCTTGGCCAGCACCAGCGGCACCAGGAAGGCAAAGGCCTCGATGCTTCTGACATGGGTGAGGCCCATCCAGGTGAACAGCAGGATCAGCAGGATGCGCGGCGGCGACAGCGTCATGCCACGGAACAGGCCGATCGCGATCAGGCCGAGGATCGCGGCTTCGAAGGCGGAGAACGAGGCGAAATTCGCCGGCATCCATTCCGAGATGACCGACAGCAGCTCGCCGAGATTGAGGATGTTGGTCGCGCCCAGCAGCGTGCGCCAGCCATAGGGTGTGACGCAGGCGGCCGCCATCGCGGCGACGCCGAACAGGAACCAGCGTGCGAGCAGCCGGACCTGCTTGCCGGAATCGAGTGTCCAGATCGCCTCGATCGCCATCGGGCCGATCAACGCGAGGCCGAGCACGAAGCCGCCATGCAGGTTCGCCCACAGCGACATCAGCGGCAGCCAGACCCAGGACGGCGTGACCTTGCGGTCGGCCGCATTCATGAGAATGCCGACCCACGCGATCATCACCGGCAGGGCCAGCATGTGCGGCCGCGCCAGAATATGGTGCAGCGACAGCAGCACGGCCAGCATCGCGAACAGGACCGCGCGCGGAATTTCGAGATGCGCCTCGAGCAGGTAGACGAAAACGGCAGCCGATGCCGCGATCGCGAGCGCGGTGAGGATCACGGGCCCGGCCCAGTCCCATTGTGTGTAGGAGATGGCGAACAGGATCTGCGACAGCCAGGATGTGGAGATCCAGGGCTCGCCGGGGCGCGTGAACGAATAGAAGTCGGTGTAGGGCAGGGCGTGGTGATCGAGGATCCACTGCCCGATCTTGATCTGCCAGAACGAGTCGGAGTCCTGAAGCAGGGTGTCGCCGATATAGAGGAAGAACAGGTAGGCGCCCGCGCCGACGCATAGCGGTACCAGCGCGCGCGCGCGGCTCTGCACTGCAATGCTGTTGGTGAAGGATAGGGACATGCCGCCTCGTCTTGTTCTTGGTCCTGTTGGCCGAGCGGGCGGCATTTGACCATGGCGATCATAACTTCCCGTAAATCGGCGGAGCTACCTCGCTTCATGACGGTGCAATTTAACCGATTGTTTTAGATTTCGGTTTACCATCGGCGAATACATACAAACGGTTCCGCATTTACGCAGTCGAATTAACTGCGGCGCAAGTCTTTGCCCTTACGTTGAGTTCCATGGTCGGGCGGCGCTGGGAAGCCGAAAAGACCAGACCAGTTGAAGCCACGTGTATCCTTTGGAGCAGTCTATGAAGAACCTCGTTTCGCGTTTCGTGAAGGACGAATCCGGCGCCACCGCCATCGAATACGGCCTGATCGCCGCCGGCATCGCGCTGGCGATCATCACCGTCGTCAACAACCTCGGCACCACGCTGAACGCCAAGTTCGGCTCGATCTCGTCCAGCCTCAAGTAAGCTAGACGATCAACGGAATAGCGAAGAGCCCCGTCATCGACGGGGCTCTTTTGCTTTGCCCGGAGCATCGGGGCATTCGACGATCACGCTTAAGCCTCCTTCAAGTCCCTCGGGTGTATGGCTTGGACGCATCCGCGTCACCGTATTGCGTTAAAGGAAGCCGCATGGCCGAAGCTTCGTCCGCCCCGCCTGCCGTTGCGCGTCACGGCACGCTCCCTGCGACGCTCCTCAACATCTCCTTCGTGCTGGCGATCGTCACGCTGGCGTATTTCCCGACGGCCTATCTCACGCATGTGTGGATCTTCGGCGCGGACGGACGCGGCATCCCGACGGACTTCGTCAATGTCTGGGCGGCCGGAAAACTGGCGCTGGAGGGCCACCCCGCGCTGGCCTGGGATTGGGACATCCAGAAGCAGGTCGAGCTTGCTCTGCTCAAGCAGGATTTCGTCGGCCATTTCGCCTGGCACTATCCGCCGCCCTTCCTGTTCGTCGCATCTTTTCTCGCGCAGTTTCCCTATGCGGTGGCTTTCATCGGCTGGGCCGCGTTCAGCCTGGTGCCTTATCTCGCCGTGATGCGCGCGATCATCGGGCGCAATGCGGGCCTGGTGCTTGCGATTGGATTTCCCGCCACCTTCATCAACATCCTGGTCGGGCAGAACGGTTTTCTCACCGCCTCCCTGATCGGCGGCATGCTCTATCTGCTGCCGACGCGACCGGTGCTGGCTGGAATCTGCCTCGGCCTTCTGAGCTACAAGCCCCAATACGGACTGCTGTTTCCGCTGGTGCTGATCGCCGCCGCCGAATGGACGGTGCTTTTCACCGCCGCCATCGTCACCGTGACGATCGCAGGGGCGTCCTGGCTCGCATTCGGGACCGAAAGCTGGCAGGCCTTCTTCCACTGGATTCCGATGTTCTCGCAGGCCTTCCTGACCGAAGGCAGGGCCCCCTGGTTCAAGATGCAGAGCATCTTCGCGTTCGTGCGCTATGTCGGCGGCACCGAGCAGCTCGGATGGATCTTCCAGTGGGTGTTGACGGCAGCAATTGCCGTCGTGCTGGTCGTGATGTGGCGGAGCAGAGTGCCTTACGCGCTGAAGGCGGCGATGCTCGCGGCGGCAACGCTGCTCACGACGCCCTATCTCTTCATGTATGACCTGGTCGTGCTGGGCATCGCGGTGGCCTTTCTCATCCGCGCCGGCCTCGAGGAAGGTTTCGCGCGCCACGAGGTGATGGCCCTGGCGCTCGTCTTCGCGCTGCTCGCGACCTTCCTGTTTCTCGGTCAGCCCGTGGGCTTCCCGGCGATCCTCATCGTCTTCGGACTGATCCTCGGCCGCTGCGCAGCCTGGCGGGCTGCCGAAGCGGCATCGATGCAGCTCGCGGCAGGGACTTATATACCTGATACCACACGATCCGAAATCTAGGCCGCGTACTCATAAACCGTCGGCAATGTCCGCTGTCCTCCGATCCCGACCGGCCCTTTTGCAACTGCAGCGAATGTCGCGATTGGCCAGAAGCAGACATCTAAAGTTGAGATGTCGAGCGCAGGCCCATGTAAGGGCGTCCATGATACATTCAGACCGCTCGTGACTCTTGCGAGTTTCGTCGATTGGCGGGTTTGATGAATTATGCACAAAGAGTGATCCTCTATGCACCACCTTGGGATTCGCCGAAGCTTGAAGCATTCGTTGAGCAATGCATCCAAGACAAGGTTGTCTTGATTTGCGTTATCGGCCCCGACTGCCGCAGAGTGGAGGACGTTATTGATGAGCTGGTTGTCGGTGGTGGCGATGATCCTGGCCGATTCATAAACACGACCTCGCACCCAAACGAGTCGATCGAAGATGTGCGATGTCTTGCGGAGGCTTGGTTTTTGGACGTCGATACAACTCTGCCAGTACAGCTGGTCACGCTTTAACGACATCGGCAACGGATATCGGGCTGCTTTGGGTCATTTTCGACGGTTTCACCGGGGATTGTCGGCAGGTCGATGTCCGCTCCTGCCCGTAAGCGCCGAACCGGGGCCGTGGGTAACCGTATCGTGGGTAAGGCCCGCGATATCTGAAATGATCTTCCGCGAGCAGCTTCCGATCGGGGCCGATCGTACGACGCTAATGCGAAGCCCGCTCAATCAGCGGGCAGCTTTCGAGCATCGTGCCGGGGCGGGCGCCCTCGATGGCGACACAGGGCCGGGTGGGATCGATGGCAAGCGCGTAGCGATCCAGCAGCGCGCTGCGGTCCGGCTCGCCGCGCATGTGCAATTCGCGGAGACCGCCGGGCAACGGCGCCTTCAATCCGGCGCGGATGCGCTGGTCGAAGATGCCGCCGGGAACGATGGGCACACCGATATCGGCGAGCAGGTAGAAGCGCGACTGCGGCGGAAGCTGCGGCGCGATATAGGCGAGCGGCTTGCCGAGGATGAAGTAGGTCGCGGGCCGATCGAGCGCGTCGGCGATCTTCGGCCGGTAGACGTCTGACCAGGGGCGGTGCCACCAGTCCGCCGGCTGCGACCACAATGCGATCCCGGCTGCAACCGTCACCATCAGCGCGTTCGGCGGAACGGGGAACGCCGTGCGCAATGTCGGCCCCGCGCTCGCAGCGAGGCGCGCGATCAGCACAACGATCATCGGGCCGCACAACAGTTCCAGAACCACCGCATAGCGCTGGATCGAGAACAGGCCGAGCCACGCCAGGTACGAGACTGCGAACAGCACCACCAACTGCACGTCACGTCGCGTGAGGATCGCGCTGGCGCGCGTCATGCGCACAACGAGGCCGAGCACGAGCAGGATCGTCACGACCGCGAAACGCGCGTCGCGGAACGGATGCTCCGCGCCTCGGTGGTCGCCCATCAGCCAATAGAACGGATAGGCCAGCGCGTCGGGCACGCTGTGCGGCATGAACTGCGCATCCATCAGATTGACGGAAGCCACCTCGCCCGACTGGAAGACGGCATTGAACAGCGGGAAGATCGGATTGCCGGTGTCGCGCCAGGCGATCAGGCACCATTCGCCGCCGGTGAGTGCCGCGCCGACGATCCCGCCGAGTCCCAGCAGGACAGCCGCGCGAAGCGGCCGCGCGGCGGCGAGCAGTGCTGCGATTGCGCCTATCGCGTAGACCACATTGGTCAGCTTCAACCCGACCGCGGCGCCGATCAGGAGCCCGGCGAGCAGATAGCGGGTTACGGGCCGGTGATCCGCAACCAGGATCAGCAGGAAGCCGCCGACCACGGGCAATGCCAGCAGCACGTCGGAAAAGCTCGTGCCCACTTCCGAGAGCGTCATCGGACCTGTGGCCGCGATGACGACCGCCGCCGCGATCGCCGCGAAGGTCGCGGCTTGTCCCAGGACCAGACGTGCAAACAGGCAGATCAGCGCGAGGTTGAGGCCGTGAATTGCGCCGATGATCATCAGCCCATGCGGCGACGGCAGATAGTGGCGGAGGTAATAGACCGGAAAATAGACGATCGGATTGAAGTAGGTTTGAAACCCCGGCGGGACCGCATCGACGCCATAGCGGCCGTTGAGCACGGCCCAGACATTGTATTCGTGGTAGTTCTGCCAATCCCAGTTGACGTCCTGGCCCATCGCGAAGGTGTAGAGCGCGCCGGCCAGCATCGAGCAGACGACGATGGCGATGGGTGCAAGCGCTCGTCCGCGCAGGTTCGTGATCCCTGATCGCCGCAGGCCTCCGGCCGCCGGCACGGACATGGCCTCTCGCAAGTCAGCGGCGGTTGTCGTGCGTTGCAGCATCAAAGCGCCGGCTGATGGGCGCAGCCTTTTTCGAAAACGGGGCGCGACGCAGAAGATACGCTGGTGGAACGCATTGCCGAATTCCGATTGATACACGTAGGACTATGGCCGGCCAGTTAAGGTTGCATGAATCCGTGCGGGGATTTTGCTGCCTTGCGCGCAAAGGTCGCGTACGGTCGAGCAATGGTGCTGCCATCCGGCAGACGCAGCAGAATGCCGCCGCCGTCGCCCGAAACATTCGAGATTCGGATATGCCGAATCGCAGCCTAAGCGGGTGGAGCGATGAAAACCGGCATCACGCATTTGCTTCTTGTCATCCCCCCTGAATAGTTGTTCAGTCTTTGCGGGGCGATTTGCATCTAGTGCAGTGACGAAGCGTTCGGCCGCGGGCGTGCGGCAGGCGTGTGGGACAGGAAGCGCGCCATGGTTTATCGGCGAACGCATCAAGTGGTTAAGCGCCTTGCGGCTCGGCGCAGCGCCATCCTGGCGGCGGCAAGGGAAGCCGCAGCCGAAGGCGGCATGGCGGCGGTGCAGATCGCACCGGTCGCGGTCCGGGCCAACGTGGCGGCCGGCACCGTCTATCGCTACTTCCCCTCCAAGGCCGAGCTGATCTCCGAATTGATCTCCGAGGTCTCCCGCGACGAGCTCGCGGCGATCCGGCGCGCGGCCGATGCCGCGCCTGGCCCGTCGTCTGCGCTGGCGGCGGCCGTGACCACGGTGGCCGTCCATACGCTGTCGCAGCGCCGGCTGGCCTGGGGCATTTTGGCCGAGCCTGTCGATGTCGATGTCAGCGCCTCGCGCCTTGCCAGCCGTCGCGAGATTGCCGGCGAGATCGCCGCCCGGATCGACGCCGCCGTACGCGCCGGCCATCTGCCGGCGCAGGACACCGCGTTGGCCGCGACCGCGCTGCTGGGTGCGCTGCACGAAGCGCTGGTCGGTCCGCTCGCACCCGACAATCTCGAAGATCCCGTGAAGATGCGCGACGCTGTTCAGACCGTGACGCTGCTCGCGCTGCGCGCCGTCGGCGTCATGGACGCCCGCGCCCGCGGTCTGGTGGTGCAGCAGACGCTGCTGCCGACGACCAAGGCGCTGGTCGGGGCCTGACGCGATGGCGGCCTCGAGCTGATCGCGCTCAGGCCGTTGCCTGAGCCCGTCTTTTCGCAAAACCCGCGCAGAGCGGCCGGACCGGCCGGCTACTGTGCATGGGGTTGTTTTCGCGTTTTTTGTTGGCGGCCTGCCTGCCGCCTCACATCTGCGCTTCGCCCTCGGGACCGACCGAGGCGATGCGCACCATGTTGGTGGTGCCGGGAATGCCGAGCGGCACGCCGGCGACGATGATCACGCGCTGGCCGGCGCGGACGAAACCATCGCGGAAGGCGATCTGGCCGGCGCGGCTCACCATATCGTCCTGGTCGCGCGCATCTTCCGCCACCACGCAATGCACGCCCCACACAACGGCGAGCCGGCGTCCGGCCTGGATGTTCGGCGTGATCGCCACGACCGGCGGCTTCGGCCGCTCGCGCGCAACGCGCACGGCGGTCGAGCCCGAGCTGGTCCAGCAGATCAACGCGGGCAGGTCGAGCGTCTCGGCGATCTGCCGCGCGGCGTCGGCAATGGCGTCGCCGGCGGTGGATTCCGGCGCGGGGCGCTGGGCCGTGATCACGGACCGGTAGGTCGGGTCGCGCTCGACCTCCTCGCCGATGCGGTTCATGGTCGAGACCGCTTCGACCGGGAATTTGCCGGCCGCCGATTCCGCCGACAGCATGATGGCGTCGGCACCCTCGTAGACGGCGGTGGCGACGTCGGAGACTTCGGCGCGGGTCGGTACCGGTGACTGGATCATCGATTCCAGCATCTGGGTCGCGATCACCACCGGCTTGCCGGCGCGGCGCGCCATGCGCGTCATCTGCTTCTGCAGGCTCGGCACGCGCTCCAGCGGCAGCTCGACGCCGAGATCGCCGCGCGCCACCATCAGCGCGTCGGAGGCCTCGATGATGTCGGCGAGGCGATCGATCGCCTGCGGCTTCTCGATCTTGGCCATCACCGCGGCGCGGCCGCGGATCATCTTCTTGGCCTCGATCACGTCGTCGGCGCGCTGCACGAAGGAGAGCGCGATCCAGTCGACGCCGGTGACCAGCGCGGCCTCGAGGTCGGCGCGGTCCTTCGGCGTCATCGCCGAGACCGGCAGGTCCGTATCCGGCAGGCTGACGCCCTTGCGGTCGGACATCTTGCCGCCGACCACGACGCGCGTCACCGCGTGCTCCTTCGAGGTTTCCTCCGCGATCAGCCGCACCTTGCCGTCATCGAGCAGCAGGGCATGGCCGGGCCGCAGCGCAGCGAGGATCTCGGGATGCGGAAGATTGACGCGCGTGGCGTCGCCCGGGGTCTTGTCGGAATCGAGCGTGAAGGTCTGGCCGTTCTGGAGCTGGACCGAGCCTTCGGCGAAGGCGCCAAGCCGGAGCTTCGGGCCTTGCAGGTCGACCAGGATGCCGATCGGGCGGCCGTAGCTCGACTCGACATTGCGGATCGTCGCCACCAGCTCCCGCATCTTGTCATGCGGGGTGTGGCTCATGTTGATGCGGAACACGTCGGCGCCGGCCTCGAACAGGCGGCGGATCATCGCGAGATCCGAAGAGGCAGGTCCGAGGGTCGCGAGAATCTTGATACGGCGAAGACGCCTCATGGCTTATTTCCAGACGGTGGCGAGGGGGCTGGCGGAAGGCCAGGCGCGGCGGGGGGCGTACCACCGGGCGGGCTATTGGGCAAACCCGGAACGCCGCCACCGGGGCCAACAGGGCCGGGCATCCCGGGGACGCGTTGCTGGGAAGGCTGCTCGTTGGCGTCGGTGAGCTGGACCGTCCAGGCCCGCTGCTCGCCGGTATCGACCTCGAAATAGCCGGTCCGGTCATAGCCGCGCGCCAGGCAGTCCTCGGTGCCGCGGATGGTGAATTCCTTGTCGCGCGAGCACATGAAGGCCTGCCCCGACCACTCACCGCCGCGGTCATAGTCGATCGCGTAAATGTAATAGTAACGGGCGACCAGCGTGCCCCGCAGCAGCGTCTCGCAGGAGCGGGACGAGATGTTCCACCAGCCCTCGGTGGTCCAGCCGTCGGCATCCTTGTAGCCAAGCGCGATGCCGACCCGGCTCGATGTGTTGTTGCAAAGCCGGAAATCGGCCGCGGCCGGGCTGGCCCAGATGCACAACAGGCCAACCACCAGCACCGGGACCAACCGGGCGAGCAGGCGAAGGGGGGCGGGGAGAGATTCGGCGATCATTGTCGCGGAAGCTATATCAGATCATTGACGATTTGGCGTAGGGGCGGGCGGAACCAGCCTCGGGGGCCGTTTGCGCTGCGATATGGCAAAATCTGTGACAGGACCCTACCTGATCCCGTAAGGGTGACGACATCAGGGCCAGCCAAGGGATCCAGCTATGGCAATCGACGACAAAACCAGAACGGAGCTCGAGGCGGCCGCTTTCCGGCGCCTGGTCGATCATCTGAAGACGCGGACCGACGTCCAGAACATCGACCTGATGAATCTGGCCGGTTTTTGCCGCAACTGCCTGTCCAACTGGCTCAAGGACGCCGCCGACGCGCAAGGCGTGAGCTTGAGCAAGGACGAGAGCCGGGAGGCCGTCTACGGCATGCCCTACGAGACCTGGAAGGCGAAGTACCAGGGCACGGCCAGCCCCGAGCAGCTCGAGGCGATGAAGAAGGTCCATCCCCACAATCACTGAGGCGACTGTCCGGCACGCCGCTTTGAGTCGCACCACACAATAGCTTTCTTCGGTCGCCTGCAGGAAGGTGTGGGCGCGCTGTGGACGAGCGCGATGCTTGCTTGAACGCGGTCGGCGCGAACCCTAAGGGTCTAGCCAGCACGCGCGGTGAGGTTGCCGGCGTCACCTCGTTTTGCCAGTTCCATTGGGAGTACCAAGATGGCCACCTCCGCCGCCGTCCGCGACGACGAGCCCGCGACGAAATTTGCCAAGGACCAGCTCAAATCCATCATCGAGCGCATCGAGCGGCTGGAGGAAGAGAAGAAGGCGATCTCCGACGACATCCGCGATGTCTATGCCGAGAGCAAGGGCAACGGCTACGACGTCAAGGCGCTGCGCACCATCGTGCGCCTGCGCAAGCAGGATCCGAACGAGCGCGCCGAGGCCGAGACGATTCTCGAGACCTACATGCAGGCGCTGGGGATGATCTGAGGCCTCGCTGTCGTCCTGGCGAAAGCCAGGACCCATAACCACAGGCCGTGGTTATTTGCGAAGGCTAGTCGTTGCGTTACCCTCGTGCGGGACTGGCACCGCGCTTTCATCGATGGAATCCGCGGTATGGGTCCTGGCTTTCGCCAGGACGACACCGGTGGCGTAGAAGCATCGAGGGAGATGTCGGTGACTGCACCGCCGCTACCGCGTCACGTGAACCGTGCCTTCGGCGCTCTTCCAGCGCCGATCGGCGAGCGGCTGCTCCAGGTGCGTGACCTCATTTTCGCGACGGCTGCTGCGCATGACAATGTCGGCCGGCTCACCGAAACGCTGAAATGGGGCGAGCCCGCTTACCTGACCGATGAGACCGGCAGCGGCTCGACCATCCGGCTCGGCCGCCTCAAGGATTCCGACCACGCCGCCATTCTGTTCAACTGCAAGACGACGCTGGTCGATACGTTTCGCGAGCGCTTTCCCGATCAGTTCGAGTATCGGCAGACGAGAGCATTGTTGCTGCCGGTGACGGGCAAGCTGCCAAAGCAGGAGCTCACGATCTGCCTGTCGCTGGCGCTGACATATCATCTGGATCGGCGGAAGAAGCGCTGACCGCGCTTGACGTCAGCGCAGCGCGGCGGTGCGCACGACGAACGACGTCGTCTCGAGCTTGGCGGTGGCGCTGCCCGAGAAACTGTCGCAGGACAGACCCTGCATCGGGTCATCGGTGAAGCCCATCGCGATCACAGCCTGAGGCTTGACGAAATAGCCGCGCATCGCCGCCATATCGAGCTCGCCCATCAGCGTGACCGACATCGCGCGGCTGGCGCTCGGCGACAGCATCACGATCTTGAGCCAGATGCTCTCACCCTTGGCGGCGGAGAGACGGGTCGCGGTGGCGATCATGCCGTCGGTGCTCTTGCCGACGACCGTGTTGATCTCGGTGGCCGGCGCGGCGTTGCGGGCCGCGGACACCGGGCGCACACCGCGCGGGATCGGCGCAGAGGCGGCGACGACGTTGGCGCGGTCGACCGGGGAGGCGGCCGGCGCGTAAGCCAGCGCCTGAAGGGTCGCGTTGGAGACGCTCGCGGTCGGCTGCGGGTCGGTCGCGGCGGCGAGTGCCTGGCGCGCCTTCAGGGCTGCGACCTGGGCGGGCGTCGCCTGCTGCGGCGTGGCGGGTGCATCCCAGAAGCCGCGGGCATTGATGATGTCGGCCGGAGTCTCGGGCTTTCCGTCGGCAGATTTGACGGCAGCCGGTTTGTCAGCCACGGGTGCGGGCTTCGGCTTGGGCGGCGCAACGAGCTGCGCGTCAGCCGAAGCGAGCTGGATCGCGGCGGCGACTGACGGCTTGGCGCGGGGCGTCGGGACCGGGTCGGCCGGCTTGGCGGCGGCCGCGACCACGGTCGGTGTCGCCGGCTTCTCGGCTGCGCCCTCGTCGTCCTCGTCGCTGCCGGCGGCCGGCGCCGACTTGCTCTTGAACAGGGCAGCGAAGAAGCCCGGTTTGCTGGCGCCGTCGTCGCCGCTGCCGCGCCGCTCGATGTCGGCCTTGGCGAGCTCGTAACCCTTCAGCGGTGTGCCGTCGGTCGGAACGTGGACCGTGCGGCCATCCGGGAAGACGCGGACGAGCTGGTCATGCGTCATGCGCGGCCAGTGCCGGATGCTGCCGGTGTCGAGATGCACGAAGGGCGAGCCGGAGGTCGGGTAGAAGCCGACGCCGCCGCGCTGCAGGCGCAGGCCGGCGAAGCGGATCTGCTCCAGCGGAACGTTCGGAATGTAGAAGTCCATCGCATGGCCCAGCATGTGCTGGCTGAAGCGCGCCACGCCCGAGGAGCGACGGCGGAGCATGGCGTTGGTGGCGGGGGAGCGATAGGACGAGATGATCTGGATCGGCTGCTTGCCGTCGACGTCGCGATAGACTTCCCAGAGGATATCGAAGAGGTGACGGTCCATGACCGTCTCGTCCTGGGTGCGCCAGTCGCGCAGGAAGTGATTCAGCGTCTTCAGCGCGGCTTCGTCGTAGCGGCCATCGCGCTTGAAGGTGACGGTGAGATCTTCGCCGGAGTGGGTGTGGTGGAAGGAGAGGGTCTTGGTTTCGTTCAGCGCGGCAGCGTTATGAACCGAACCGGCAGCCGCAAGCAGCACCAGCGAGGCGAGGCCGATCCGAGATCCGACCTTCACTCCCGCATGGGACAACGACACCGCAGCAAATTGGCGTGCGAAACCAGCCAGCACGTATGAGCCCACCCAGTCGACGAGCGTTCAAAATGGACTCTCCCGCTAACCCCGTTAGCGCGCGAAAGAGGATGAACGCTTTGTTAAAACGAGAAGGTTAATTCGAGGTTGACCTTCCCGCCCCCAAACCAAGTCAGACTACAATCCTAAACGGTTGACTGTGGCAAAAAAACGCCCGCTGCCGGAACCCGGGTAGCGAATGGTTAACGTCAAACGACCCCGTCCAGAGGGCGGGGTCGCTGATTTTATTGAAGAATTTTCTTGTGCTGGAGCGTCGGACTCGAGCTCAGCGGGTGAACACCCGCTGGGGCTTACGGCCGACCGGGGCCGGCGGCTGGGCAGGGGCACCACCGCCGAACAGCCGCTCGAAGAAGTTCGGGCCGGACGAGCCGAAGCCGCCGCCATTGTTGGCGATCGCCACGCCGGACGGCAACGTCGTCGCCGGGCGCGAATAGCTCGGCTGCGAGTGGGCCACGACGTTCTCGAGATCCTTGCCGCGGCTGTTCTTCAGGATGTTGATCATGGTCGCGTCGCGGCCATAGACGTCCTTGCGGAATTGCAGCTTGCCGCCGTCATCCACGAACGCGGTCTGATAGGTGATATTGACCGGGATCGGGGTCGGGAATTTCAGGTCGATCTCACCCGAGCCGTACATGCTGCGCACGCGCTCCGGGGTGTACTTCTCGCCCGGCATGGCGATGTTGAGCAGCACGGACGCATACTGATCCGGATACTGCACGCGCATGCAGCCATGGCTGAAGGCGCGATCTTCCCTGGCGAACAGGTTCTTGTCCGGGGTGTCGTGCTGATAGACCAGGAACTTGTTCGGGAAGTTGAAGCGGATGCGGCCGAGCGCGTTGGCTTCGCCGGGCGGCTGCGAGATGTGCACCGAGCCGTCGCGGTTCTGCTCGAGCTTCAGGCCCATGCGCTGAAGCACGGTCGGGTCCTGCTGCAGCGCCGGCAGATATTCGCCATAGACGATCGACGGCGGCACGTTCCAGGTCGGATTGACCGTGATGTACTTCATCGTCTCGGTCAGCAGCGGCGTGGCGTGCTGGCCCGGCTTGCCGGTGACGACGCGGGTGGTCCAGACCTGCTGGCCGCGCTGCATCACCTTGAGCGTGTAGTCGGGAATGTTGAGGATGACATAGGCGTCGCCCAGCGAGGGCACGCCGAGGTCGCGCGGCAGCCAGCGCCAGCGCTCCATGTTCACCAGCACGGTGTCGATCTGCTTGTCGCGCTTCGGGCTGTTCAGCGCTTTCACGGTCGCTGCGTCGAGCACGCCGGTCGCCTTGATCTCGGCGCCGTCCTGGAATTTGCGCACGGCTTCGGCGACCGTGGCGTCATAGTGATCGTCGCTGGCGTTTTCGGTGATGCCGAGCTTGGTGCGGAGCTGGGGCACACGCGAATCCTGCACCACGACTTCCGCCTGCTTCTTGCCCTTGGCGGGCGTGTACTTCAGCGTCGGGCCGTCGGTGATCTCGATCACCGGGCCGTCGCCCTGGCCACGCAGCTGCGCCAGCTTCGCCTTCAGCTCCTTGTAGAGCTTCTGCGGCGGGTTGTAGCTGTCGAGGGCGGCGGACGCGTCGGCTGCCGTCGTGACCTTGGTCAGCACGTCGTTCGGATCGGTCGGATGCTCGGGATAGAGGATGTCGGCGCTGACCTGGGACCAGTGCATGCGGCCGCTCTGCGCCTGGCGCGCATAGTCGAACATGCTGGCGGTGAGCTTCAGCTCGGCGTCCGCGAGCGCGTCGGGCGTCGTGGCAGCGGCGAAATCCGGTACCGGATAGTCGGCGGCATTGAGACCGTCGGAGGCCGCATCCTTCAGCCGTGCGATCACGCCCTTGGCCGCGGCCGTCAGGCTGCCGGCCTGCGTCCAGACCGGCGCGAAGTCACGGGCGCCGTAGAATTTCTCGACGGCAGCGCGCTCGTTCTTGCGGTCGAAATGGCGCGAGGTCTTGGCGCCGATGATATCCTTGATCTTGTCGGCGACCGGCTGGTCGGCGGCGGGGACGTTGCTCGCGGCCTTCACGGGCTCGGCGGCCGGGGGCGCTGCCGCCGCCGCGGGTGCAGCGGGGGTGGCCGCCGGTGCTGCCGCGGTATCGGCCTTGGCGGGTTCGGATTTGGCGGGTTCGGTGGTGGCGGGCTCGGTCTTGGTCGTCTCGGTCTTGGCCGTCTCGCTCTTCGGCGCGTCGGCTGCCGGCGTGGTGGCGACGTCGGATGGCTTGGTCTCGACCTTGTCCGGAGCCGGAGCGACTTCGGCCTTCACGGGGTCCTTTGCAGTTTCCTTTGCAGTTTCCTTGGCAGTTTCCTTCGGCGCATCCTGGACGGTGGCGGTGGTGTCGAGCTTGATGTCGGATGCGGTCGGGGGCGGGACGTTTGCGGGCTCGGGGCGCGGGATCGCGGCTTCGATCGCTAGCTCGGCGGCGCTGCTGCGCGCCTGATCCTGCGCCAGCGCCGAGCCGGCCGATACCGTGAGGAAGGTCGCCGCGACCGTCGCCAAAACGCGGTCAAAGCCTGCACGGTGGTTCAAACAGTCACGCATTGTGTCGCACCCCTTGGGTGAACTGTCCCCCGTGGAACAGCTTTCGTTATCGCCTAATTGAGTTTCGGCTAAACCGCGCCGGCCTCTCGAAAGTTGCACGCCTGCACGCAACGATTCATACGCAGACGATATACAGGCCCCGTTTTGGCGGCCAGCGCTACCCGGGACAACTCACGACAAACTGACTTCAAGACAGGCTGTTTTGCAACGGATTGTGCGCTTTCATCGCGCGCTTTTCCCGGTGTCTGTCACTTCCAAGTCACGGTTTGGCTCGCCGCCGAATTTTGCCGTAATTCAACGGGTTGCGGGCGCAAGGCCGAGCCGCGCGAACCTCCGTTCGCATCAGGTTCAGTGCGTCTCCTCGCCGCTTTTCCCGCCATGTCCGGGAACCCCGGCTTCGTCGAGTTTGCGGTAGAGCGTGGACCTGCCGATTTTGAGGCGACGTGCCACCTCGGACATCTGTCCGCGGTAGTGCGAGATCGCGAAGCGGATGATCTCGTTCTCCATGTCTTCCAGAGGACGGACATCGCCGTTGGGTGTCAACATCGAGAGAGACCCTGCCAGCGGCAGCGGCGCGATCGGTATTTCACTACCCGACACGACCGAGGGCGCTGCGATCGGCTCGATCATCAGCGGCGCGGTCGGAATCTCCGTCGCCGACTGCGGAAGCGACGCAAGCAGCGGGAAATCGTCGAGACCGAGCTGATCGCCCTCGCTCATCACCACCGCGCGGTAGACCGCGTTTTCGAGCTGGCGGATGTTACCGGGCCAGTCGAGCTGGGCGAGATGCGCGACGGCCTCGCCGCTCACGCCGGAGATGGGGCGGTTCTCCTCGGCGGCAAAGCGCGCCAGGAAATGTCGCAGGAGATGCGGAATGTCTTCGCGCCGGGCCCTGAGCGAGGGGATCGTCAGCGGCAGCACGTGCAGGCGATAGAACAGATCTTCCCGGAAGTGTCCCTGCTTGACCCGCTCCAGAAGCTTGCGATTGGTCGCGGAGATGATCCGGACGTCGACCTTGACGGGCTTGCGGCCGCCGACGGCCTCGACGGCGCCTTCCTGCAGTGCGCGGAGCAATTTGACCTGCGCAGTCAGCGGCAGCTCGCTGACCTCGTCCAGAAACAACGTGCCGCCATGGGCCTCGATGAACTTGCCGGTATGTCGCTCGGTCGCGCCGGTGAAGGCACCCTTCTCGTGGCCGAACAGGATGGACTCGACGAGGTTGTCGGGGATCGCGCCGCAATTGACGGCGACGAAGGGCTTTGCCTTGCGCTCGCCGCTGCCGTGGATGGCGCGTGCGAACATCTCCTTGCCGACGCCGGACTCGCCTTCGATCAGCACCGGGATCGAGGAGTTCGCCGCCTTCTGCGCCGCGCGCATCACGCCCGTCATCGCTTCGGCACGCGTGATGATGTCGGAGAAGGTCAGACGGCCCTCGCGGCTGTGACGGATGCGCTGCAATTCGCCCTTGAGTGCGGAGGCGTTGAGCGCGTTGCGCAACGAGACCTGGAGCCGCTCGAGGCCGACCGGCTTGACCACGAAATCGGCAGCGCCTGCGCGCATCGCCGAGATCACGTTGTCGATGCCGCCATGCGCAGTCTGCACGATGACGGGGACGCTGAGGCCCGCTTCGCGGATTTTCGCCAGCACGCCCATGCCGTCGAGGCCGGGCATGACGAGGTCGAGGATCACGGCGTCGATCGCCGGCGCATCGGGAGCGGTGAGGGTGGCGATTGCGGCGTCGCCGGACTCCACGACGATCGTCTCATAGCCGCATTTCTGCACCATGTTCTCGATCAGACGGCGGGCTACGGCGTCGTCGTCGGCGATCAAAATACTGGCAGCCATGGTGCTCCCCGCACGCTACTACTATCTGTCTCGAATCGGGTCACTCTGGCCGAAGCCGATTAACGCACTCTTAAACCTTGATGCCCCCGCCCGCCGCAGCGTTTGTTGAACACAGGTTTCCCACACAATGACTTCGCGCTCCAAGACTGCTCTCAGAAAGACTGCCCTCAAAAAGACTGCTCTCAAAAAGACTGCCCTCAAAAAGCCTGCTCTCCGCAAGCCAGCTGCCAAGCAATCCGCCGTCAAGAAATCTGCCGTCAAGGCAAAGCCCTCCAAGCCCGTGAGCAAGACTGGCAAGCTTCCGGAGTGGAACCTCGCCGATCTCTATTCCGGGATCGATGCGCCGGAAGTCGCGCGCGATCTCGAAACGATGGATGCCGATTGCGTCGCGTTCGAGACGGACTACAAGGGCAAGCTCGCAACAGGCACAGCAAACGAAGATGGCGGAAAATGGCTCGCGGAAGCCGTGCGGCGCTATGAGGCGATCGACGATCTCGCTGGCCGTCTCGGCTCATATGCCGGCCTCGTCCACGCCGGCGACAGCGTGGACCCTGCGATTTCAAAGTTTTACGGCGACGTCTCCGAGCGGTTGACGGCGGCGTCGACGCATCTTCTGTTCTTCGCGCTCGAGCTCAATCGCGTCGATGACGATATTTTGAACCGCGCGATGCAAACGGCCGAGCTCGCGCATTATCGTCCGTGGATCGAGGATCTGCGCAAGGAGAAGCCGTATCAGCTCGACGACAAGCTCGAGCAGCTGTTCCTGGAGAAGGCGCAAACCGGCTATTCCGCGTTCAATCGATTGTTCGACCAGACCATCTCGGGCCTCCGCTTCAAGGTCGGCGCCAAAGAGCTTGCGATCGAGCCGACGCTGAATTTCCTGCAGGACCGCGACGGCGCCAAGCGCAAGGCCGCGGCGGAAGCGCTGGCAAAAACCTTCAAGGCCAATGAGCGCACCTTCGCGCTGATCACCAACACGCTCGCCAAGGACAAGGATATCTCGGACCGCTGGCGCGGCTTCAAGGATGTCGCGGACTCCCGCCATTTGAACAATCGCGTCGAGCGCGAGGTGGTGGATGCGCTGGTCGCCTCCGTGCGCGCCGCCTATCCAAAGCTGTCGCATCGCTACTACGCGCTGAAGGCAAAATGGTTCGGCAAGAAGCGGCTGGCTTATTGGGATCGCAACGCGCCGCTGCCGTTCGCCGCGACCGATGTCATCGGCTGGGGCGACGCGCGCAACATGGTGCTGACGGCCTATCGCGGCTTCTCGCCCAAAATGGCCGATATCGCCGAGCGCTTCTTCACCGACCGCTGGATCGATGCGCCGGTGCGTCCGGGCAAGGCGCCGGGTGCCTTCTCGCATCCGACCACGCCGTCGGCGCATCCGTATGTGCTGATGAATTACCAGGGCAAGCCCCGCGACGTGATGACGCTCGCACACGAGCTCGGCCATGGCGTGCACCAGGTGCTCGCTGCGAAGAACGGCGCGCTGATGGCGCCGACGCCGTTGACGCTCGCCGAAACCGCCAGCGTGTTCGGTGAGATGCTGACCTTCCGGCGGCTATTGGCGCAGACCAAGAGTCCCAAGCAGCGTCAGGCGCTGCTCGCCGGCAAGGTCGAGGACATGATCAATACCGTGGTGCGGCAAATCGCGTTCTACTCGTTCGAGCGTGCGGTTCACACCGAGCGCAAGAATGGCGAGCTCACCGCGACGCGGCTCGGCGAGCTCTGGCTGTCGGTGCAGGGCGAGAGCCTTGGACCGGCGATCGAGATCAAGGCGGGCTATGAGAACTACTGGATGTATATCCCGCACTTCATCCACTCGCCGTTCTATGTCTACGCCTATGCCTTCGGCGATTGCCTCGTGAATTCGCTCTATGCCGTCTACGAGAACGCGGCCGAGGGCTTTGCCGAGCGCTATCTCGACATGCTCGCGGCCGGCGGCACCAAGCACTACTCCGAGTTGCTGCGGCCGTTCGGGCTCGACGCCAAGGACCCGAAGTTCTGGGACGGCGGACTCTCGGTCATCGCCGGGATGATCGACGAGCTGGAGGCGATGGGCTGAGGGCCAAGTGCCCGAATTTCGGGCAGGATGGCTGCAGAGCATTCGTTGAACCGGCGTTCAGCGAATGCGGCGTCGCGCGTGGGATCCACGATAATCGGGATTCCAAATGAGCCTATTTGCCGGAAAACCGCGCTTCGGTGCCGTTGCCCTGCCCGAAGGTTTAAGGTATCCCAACCGAAGAATTCGACTTTCGACTGGGGATATCATCATGGCTGACCATAGCGAAGTGGCCTACACCACCGCCGACGGCAACGACTACGTTGCCCACGAGCAGACCTACGAGGGCTTCATCAAGCTCGTGAAGTACGGCACGGCCTCGGTCGCGCTCATCGTCATTTTGATGGCGATCTTCCTCACCTAATTCGTCTTTGGCGGCTGCCTCCATCTTCGGCGGCAGCTGCCCACAAAATTTGCAAACAAGCCGGTTCCAAAGCCGGTAAGCAACGTTGCGGGAGTAACGCTAAGTTTTTGCGCGCGCGCTTTTTCCCGCGTCGCCGGAGGGCCTATGAAGATCGCCGTTGCCAAGGAAATCGATCCGTCGGAGCCGCGTGTTGCCGCTTCGCCCGATACGGTGAAGAAGTTCAAGGCGCTGGGCGCCGAGATCGCCGTCGAGCCGGGCGCCGGCCTCAAATCGGGCCTGCCGGATTCCGAGTTCACCGCCGTGGGCGCGACGGTCAGCGCCGATGCGCTGAAGGACGCCGACATCATCATCAAGGTGAAGCGCCCCGAGGCGTCCGAGCTTTCGCAGTACAAGCGCGGTGCGCTCGTCATCGCCATCATGGACCCCTACGGCAACGAGGCGGCGCTGAAGACGATCGCCGATGCCGGCGTCGCCGCCTTCGCGATGGAATTGATGCCGCGCATCACCCGCGCGCAGGTGATGGACGTGCTGTCGTCGCAGGCCAACCTCGCCGGCTATCGCGCCGTGATCGAGGGCGCCGAGGCCTTCGGCCGCGCCTTCCCGATGATGATGACCGCAGCCGGCACCGTGCCTGCCGCCAAGGTGTTCGTGATGGGCGTCGGCGTCGCCGGCCTGCAGGCGATCGCGACCGCGCGCCGTCTCGGCGCCATCGTCACCGCGACCGACGTGAGGCCCGCGACCAAGGAGCAGGTCGAATCGCTCGGTGCGAAGTTCCTCGCCGTCGAGGACGAGGAATTCAAGAACGCGCAGACCGCCGGCGGCTACGCCAAGGAGATGTCCAAGGAGTACCAGGCCAAGCAGGCCGCGCTCACGGCCGAGCACATCAAGAAGCAGGACATCGTCATCACCACCGCGCTGATCCCGGGCCGGCCCGCGCCGAAGCTCGTTTCCGGCGAGATGGTCAAGTCGATGAAGCCGGGTTCGGTGCTGGTCGATCTCGCCGTCGAGCGCGGCGGCAATGTCGAGGGCGCCAAGCCGGGCGAGGTCGTCGATCTCGATGGCATCAAGATCGTCGGCTACACCAATGTCGCCGGCCGCGTCGCAGCCTCGGCCTCGAGCCTCTACGCACGCAATCTGTTCTCCTTCATCGAGACCATGGTCGACAAGAAAGAGAAGAAGCTCGCCGTCAACTGGGATGACGAGCTCGTCAAGGCCACCGCGCTGACCAAGGACGGCGCCGTGATCCACCCGAACTTCCAGCCGAAGGCGTAAGGAGATCCGTCATGGAGCATGCTGCACAGGTCGTCGATCCCTTCATCTTCCGGCTGTCGATCTTCGTCCTCGCCGTCTTCGTCGGCTATTTCGTGGTGTGGTCGGTGACGCCGGCGCTGCACACGCCGCTGATGAGCGTGACCAATGCGATCTCTTCGGTGATCGTGGTCGGCGCGTTGCTGGCCGGCGGCGTTGCCAACGTATCGAGCGGTTCGGGCTGGGCGCGCGCCTTCGGCTTCGTCGCGCTGATCTTTGCCTGCATCAACATCTTCGGCGGCTTCCTTGTCACCCAGCGCATGCTGGCGATGTACAAGAAGAAGTCGAAGTAAGCGGCCACCTCGGGCTGATGGGATCAATGGGGACCTGAGATGAGCGCCAACCTCTCTGCATTTTTGTATCTCGTGGCGGGAGTGCTGTTCATCCTGTCGCTGCGCGGGCTGTCGAGCCCGGCGTCGTCGCGCCAGGGCAATCTGTTCGGCATGATCGGCATGGCGATCGCGGTCGCCACCACGCTGGCCAACCATCCGCCCGCGGACGGTCTCGCCTGGGTGCTCGTCATCGTCGGCATCGCCATCGGTGGCGCGATCGGCGCGGTGATCGCGCGTCGCGTGCCGATGACGTCGATGCCGGAACTGGTCGCCGCCTTCCACTCGCTGGTCGGCATGGCCGCAGTGCTGGTCGCCGCCGGCGCGTTCTACGCGCCCGAGGCCTTCGACATCGGCACCCCCGGCAACATCCATCCGCAGAGCCTGGTCGAAATGTCGCTCGGCGTCGCCATCGGCGCGCTGACCTTCACCGGCTCGGTGATCGCGTTCCTGAAGCTGTCGGCGCGCATGAGCGGCGCGCCGATCATCCTGCCTTTCCGCCACATCATCAACATCGCGCTGGCGATCGCGCTCGTCGTCTTCATCGTCGGGCTGGTGATGTCGGGCAGCGCGTTCGATTTCTGGATGATCGTCATCCTGGCGCTGGCGCTCGGCGTGCTCATGATCATCCCGATCGGCGGCGCCGACATGCCGGTCGTGATCTCGATGCTCAACTCCTACTCGGGCTGGGCCGCGGCCGGCATCGGCTTCACGCTGGGCAACTCCGCGCTGATCATCACCGGCGCGCTGGTCGGCTCCTCCGGCGCGATCCTGTCCTACATCATGTGCCACGCGATGAACCGGTCCTTCATCTCGGTCATCCTCGGCGGCTTCGGCGGCGAGACCGCGGCGGCCGGCGGCGGTGCAGGCGGCGAGCAGAAGCCGGCCAAGCTCGGCTCGGCGGACGATGCGGCCTTCATTATGAAGAACGCCTCCAAGGTCATCATCGTGCCCGGCTACGGCATGGCGGTGGCGCAGGCCCAGCACGCGCTGCGTGAAATGGGCGACATCCTGAAGAAGGAAGGCGTCGAGGTGAAGTACGCCATTCATCCGGTCGCGGGCCGCATGCCCGGCCACATGAACGTGCTGCTCGCCGAGGCCAACGTGCCCTATGACGAGGTGTTCGAGCTCGAGGACATCAACTCCGAATTCGCGCAGGCCGACATCGCCTTCGTGATCGGCGCCAACGACGTCACCAACCCGGCGGCCGAAGAGGACAAGACCTCGCCGATCTACGGCATGCCCGTGCTCCAGGTCTGGAAGGCCGGCACGGTGATGTTCATCAAGCGGTCGCTGGCGTCGGGTTATGCCGGTATCGACAATCCGCTGTTCTACCGCGACAACACCATGATGCTGCTCGGCGACGCCAAGAAGGTCACCGAGAACATCGTCAAGGCGATGTAGCATCGGAGAGCCGGCGGTAGGCGATGACAGTCCTGAAATGGATCGCCATCGTCGTTGCCGCCGGATATCTCGCCGGTCTCGTCCTGCTCTATGTGAAGCAGCGGGACATGCTGTTTCCGATTCCGACGACCGAGCGCAAGTCGCCGGCCGCGGCGGGATTTCCGCAGGCCGAGGAACACATCCTCACCACATCCGATGGCGAGAAGGTCATCGTCTGGCATGTGCCGCCGAAGCCTGGCCGCTCGGTGGTGCTGTTCTTCCACGGCAACGGCGACTTCCTCGCCGGCCTTGCCGGGCGCTTCAAGTCAATCACGGCTGACGGTACCGGTCTCGTTGCGCTGTCCTATCGCGGCTATGCCGGCTCCAGCGGTGCGCCGAGCGAGGACGGGCTGCTGCGCGATGGCGCGGCCGCCTATTCATTTGCGAGGGAGCGCTACGACGCACAGCGCATCGCAGCCTGGGGCTTCTCGCTCGGGACCGGCGTTGCCGTCGCGATCGCGTCCGAACACCCGGTCGGAAAGCTGATCCTCGAGGCGCCTTATACGTCGATCGCCGACGTCGCGGCCGCTCATTTCCCGTTCGTCCCGGTCCGTCTCCTGATCCGCGATCCCTTCCACTCGGACCAGCGCATCGCGCGCGTTGCGATCCCGCTGCTGATTGTGCACGGCGCGCAGGACCAGACTATTCCGATCGCATTCGGCGAAAAACTTTTTGCGCTGGCCCGCGAGCCGAAGCAGTTTGTCCGCGTCGCCGGCGGCGGGCATGACGATCTCGGAAATTTCGGTATCGCCGAGACCGCGCGAGCCTTCATCAACGGGTCATGAGGGCTGACGCGCGCGATGTTCTCGCGCATACTCGGCCTCCAGTTGCTTGGAGGAATTGCTGGAATGAGTACACACGGACCGATGCCGCGGTCGTCCTGGATTTTCCCCGCCCTGGCGGTGCTGCTGTTCCTGATCGTCACCGTGACCGGCTACGGCTTCACCCTGTCGGCCGGCGGCGGCCTGTTCGCGGTCGTCCTGCTGGTGATCCTGTTCGGCACCGTGTTCGCGGCCGTGCATCATTCCGAGGTGATCGCGGAGCGGATCGGCGAGCCCTACGGCACGCTGCTGCTCACGCTCGCGGTGACCATCATCGAGGTCGCGCTGATCACCACGATCATGCTCGGCGACAAGCCCGCGCCGGAGCTCGCGCGCGACACCGTCTTTGCGGTGGTCATGATCGTCTGCAACGGCCTCGTCGGCCTCTGCGTGTTCATCGGCGGGCTTCGCTACCGCGAGCAGGGTTTTCAGCTCTCCGGCGCCAACGTCTATCTCAGCGTGCTGATTGCGCTCGCGACGCTGACGCTGATCATGCCCAACTACACGCTGACGACGCCGGGGCCGATCTATTCGACACTTCAGCTCGGCTTCGTCGACCTCGTGACCATCGTGCTCTATGGCGTGTTCCTCTACACCCAGATGGTCCTGCACAAGGACTACTTCGTTCACGAGCGGGCGGACGGCGAGGGCGGGACGGCCCATCTGCCGGGCAAGATGCTGGTGCTCAGCATCGTGCTGCTCCTGATCTCGCTGCTGGCCGTCGTTCTCCTCGCCAAGAAGTTCTCGCTGGTGGTGGACGCCGTTGCCGACAGGATCGGCGCTCCGCCGGCGTTTGCGGGCCTGCTGGTCGCGCTCCTGATCCTGATGCCGGAGGGCGTCTCCGCGATCACGGCCGCCCGCCGGAATGACCTCCAGAAGAGCATTAACCTGGCGCTCGGGTCCTCGCTGGCCACCATCGGCCTGACCATCCCGGCGGTCGGGATCGCCACCTATGCGCTCGACCAGCCCCTGGTGCTGGGCCTCAATCCCCAGAACACGGCGCTGCTGTTCCTGACATTCTTGTTGAGCATGCTGACCTTCGGCACCGGCAGGACCAATGTCCTGTTCGGGCTGGTCCATATGGTGGTATTTGCCGTCTACGTGTTCATGGTCTTCGTCCCCTGAACCGATTCCCCGAGGAGAGTTCCGATGCTTGCCGCCAAGTCCGAGGTTCAGGTCGACAATGACGAGGTCCGGGTGACCGAGTGGCGGCTTGCCCCGGGCAGCGCGACCGGGCATCACACCCACGGAATGGACTATGTGATCGTTCCCGTCGTGGCCGGCGAAATGACCATCGTGGCGCCCGGTGGAGAGCGTTCCAAGGCGCAGCTTGCGGCCGGGAAATCCTACTTCCGCAAAGCCGGCGTCCAACACGACGTACTTAACGAAACCTCAACCGAGATCGTGTTCCTTGAGATTGAGCTGAAGCCGTAAGGCACGCGTAACCTTTGCCATCGATCCGTCGCAGTTGATCCCTTACAATGCCCCAAAGTTCCCGCATCTGATCGCGCGGGGAGTGGCCGAGAAATGCTGAAATACCTCGCTAAAATTTCGATGGATATTTTCCCCTCGGTGCTCGCGACGATCATCGGGGCCTACATCGTCAATCACTACATCAACGCCAGGCCGGCGGCGGATACCCCAGCCGCGGTGGTGGCGCCTGCGGATGCCGGCAAGAACGGCAAACCCGCCGATGTGGCCAATCTCCCGGCCCCCGGCGTGAAGGCCAAGGGCGTCTCCGAGAAGAGCATTTCCGACAAGAGCGCGACGGACAAGCCCGCGGGCGAGAAGCCTGCCGAGGCCAAGGCTGCGGACAAGGCTGCGGACGTCGGCCGCACCCAGGCGCATGAGAAGGCGGTCGCCAAGTCCTCGCCGGCGTCTACCCCGGCAGCCCCCGCCGCGGCCCCGGTGGTTGAGGCCAATTCGTCGCCGGCTGCTCCGGCCGTGACCCCCGACGCCAACGATCTGGCTCGGGCCGCCATCGAGCGCCTGCGCAAGTCGCCCGAGGGCAAGGCTGCTGAGAAGGCCGCCGAAGCCAAAGCCACCGAGACCAAGTCCACCGAGAGCAAGTCGACCGACATCAAGCTCCCCGACGCCAAGGCGGTCGAGCGGAAGTCCGAGCCTGCGGTTCAGGAAGCGTCTCGTGTGCCCGAGCCGCCCCGTGTGGTGACTGCGGTGCCGTCGACGGTGAGCCCGCTGCCGCCCCCGATCAATGTGTCGACGCCGTCGTCGGAGGCCTATGGCAATGGCGGCTCGTCGCAGCCGAATCCGCCCTACACGGCCTCGATTGGTAACGACAACCCGAATCGGCTGACGCCGCCGGCCGACATTCCGGTGCCCGTGATCGCGCCGCCGCTGGATCTGCGCGCCGATGCCGGTGCCGCCGCCCCCGCGCCGCGGCCCAAGACCAATGTCGCCGACGAGATGCTGTCGGGCATGAAGTCGATGTTCCACGCGGTTCTGCCGAAGGGCGCCACCCCCGATTAAGACGGCGTCAGCGCCGTCCCGACACCGTCAGCCGCCGACGCGGGCCAAGCCGCTGCGGGCGGCGTCATCGCGTGGGCGCAGGCCGACCGCCTTGTTGTAGGACGCCGCCGCCTTGGCCTTGTCACCCAGCCGCTCATAGGCCTGTCCCCGGGTCGTCCAGACCTGGGCATTGTGCGGATCGGCCTCGGCGGCTTCATCGAGATCGGCCGCCGCCTCCTTGATCTTGCCGATGGCGAGATAGCTGACGGCGCGGCCGAGCAGCGGTTCGGCCTTCTGGGGATTGAGCCCGCTTGCGGCGCCGAAATCGGCGATCGCGAAGTCGTGCTCGTTATTGCCTTGGTAGAGCAGGGCGCGGCCGTAGAGCGCCTGCGCATTGTAGGGATCGAGCGCGACGGCACGATTGAACTCGTCGAGTGCTGCCTGCGTCTCGCCGGACTTGACCAGGGCCTGGGCTTTTACGGTGTGGGCCTGGGCCTCGGTGACATTGCCGGCGCTGACTGCGCTGTCCGGGGCAGCGGCCGCCTTGGGCGCTTCCTGGGGCTTGTCTTTCTCCGGCATCAGCGAGCCGAGATCGAAGGAGCAGCCGCACAGTGCGATCCCCACCAAAGTCAGCGCAAGCGGCTGTCGCCAGATCCGGCGCAACCGCGCCAAGCCGGGCTCGGGGAAAGGGGAGGCCATCTACGGTTCGCTCGCGCTGGTGCCGCATCTGTAGTGCCCCGTCCCAGAAAGGCACTGCTCACAAAATAATAACGCGGGCCCGGGGCCCGCGTCATTGAAAACTCAGTCCTGCAACGTCGGCAAGATCAGCGCGGTCCGCGCGGACCTGCACCGGGGCCGCCACGGCCACCACGCTCACCACCGGGGCCAGCGCCGAACACCGGCTTCGGCTTCATCGGCAGCAGGCCTTCGCGCTGCAGCTTCTTGCGGGCCAGCTTGCGCGCACGGCGCACGGCTTCGGCCTTTTCGCGGGCCTTCTTCTCGGAGGGCTTCTCGTAGTGACCGCGGAGCTTCATCTCGCGGAAAATACCCTCGCGCTGCATCTTCTTCTTCAGCGCCTTGAGGGCTTGGTCGACATTGTTATCGCGAACGAGAACCTGCACGCGGCATCCTCTTCAGTGGATCGGATTTGAATTCTGGTAAGTCAAAGGGGATGGCAAAAAGCGCAAGCCCTTAACCTTGAGGGCGCGGATGTATCAGACAAAACCCGCCATGTCCACCTGCCAAGCGGGGTTTCGGGCCAAGTTCAGCCATTAAATGCGGCGAAAATACTCTCTTGCGGCCTCGATTTGGGAGATTCGGCGCCAAAACGGGGCCGCAGCGGACATTGTTCCGGAATCTTGGAAATCAGGGGAGACGCCACATGGATATGAAGAAATACGCAGCCGAGGCCATCGGCACATTCTGGCTCACATTCGCGGGCTGCGGCAGCGCGGTCATCGCGGCCGGCTTTCCGCAGGTCGGCATCGGCCTGGTCGGTGTGTCCCTGGCCTTCGGCTTGAGCGTCGTCACCATGGCCTATGCGATCGGCCATATCTCGGGCTGCCATCTCAACCCGGCCGTCACGGTCGGCCTTGCCGCCGGTGGACGCTTTCCGGCAGGCCAGATCCTGCCTTACGTGATCGCGCAGGTCTGCGGCGCGATCATCGCCGCCGAGCTGCTCTATGTGATCGCCAGTGGTGCGCCCGGCTTCGACGTCACTAAGGGCTTTGCCTCCAACGGCTATGACGCGCATTCGCCCGGCCAGTACAGCATGGTGGTCTGCTTCGTCACCGAGGTGGTGATGACCATGATGTTTCTGTTCGTCATCATGGGCGCGACTCACGGCCGCGCGCCCGCGGGCTTTGCGCCGCTCGCGATCGGACTTGCGCTGGTGATGATCCATCTCGTCAGCATCCCCGTCACCAACACGTCGGTGAACCCGGCGCGCAGCACGGGGCCCGCGCTGTTCGTCGGCGGCTGGGCACTGGCGCAGCTCTGGCTGTTCTGGGTCGCGCCGTTGATCGGTGGGGCGCTGGGCGGAGTGATCTATCGCTGGCTCAGCGAGGAGCCCTCGGGCGTCGTCGCGGGCGTGAAGACGGCCTAATCCAAGAGCGGGATCGCAGCTTTTACTGCGGTCCCCTCACTTGCTTTTTGAAGGCCTGACTTCGGTGACGTGGCCCATCTTGCGGCCGGGGCGCGGCGCGCCCTTGCCGTAGATGTGAACGGTTGCGCCCGGCACGCTCAGCCAGCTCTCGTAATCATTGATCTCGTCGCCGATCAGATTGGTCATGGTGACGACCTCACCGTGACGCACCGGCTTGCCGAGCGGCCAGCCGGCAATGGCGCGGATATGCTGCTCGAACTGGGAGACCGACGCGCCGTCGAGCGTCCAGTGTCCGGAATTGTGCACGCGCGGAGCGATCTCGTTGACCAGCACCTTCGGCCCGGTGCCGTTGGCGAGCACGAACATCTCCACCGCCAGCACGCCGACATAGTCGAGCGCGGTCGCGATCTTGCCGGCGATGCTGCGCGCCTCTTCGGCGAGCGAATCCGGGATCGGCGCCGGCGCGCGGGAAATCTTCAAGATGTGGTCGCGGTGCTCGTTCTCGGTGACGTCGAAGCATTCGACCTGGCCCGAAGCTGAACGCGCGGCGATCACGGAGATCTCGCGCTCGTACGGGATGAAGGCTTCCAGGATCGCCGATTTGGTGGCGAGGCTGGTCCAGACTTTCGCGATGTCGTCGCCTTCGCGGATGATGGCCTGGCCCTTGCCGTCATAGCCGAAGCGGCGGGTCTTCAGCACGGCGGGAAGCCCGATCTTGACGATAGCCTCGCGCAACGAAGCCACCGAGGTGACGTCGGCATAAGCGGCAGTGCCAATCCCGAGCCTTGTAACAAAATCCTTTTCGGCGAGCCGGTCCTGGGTGGTCTCGAGGATCTTGCGGTTCGGCAGCACCGGGCGGCGCGCATCCAGCACCATGGCGGCGGCGGCCGGCACGTTCTCGAATTCGTAGGTGATGACGTCGACGTCGTGCGCGAACATCTCCAGTGCCTCGACGTCGGCATATTCGGCGCAGGTCGCGTTCAGCACGACGTCGAAGGCCGGCGAATCCGGATCGGGCGAGAACACCTGGCAGCGCAGGCCGAGCCGTGCGGCGGCCATGGCCAGCATCCGTCCGAGTTGTCCGCCGCCGAGGATTCCGATGGTGTCGCCGGGCTTCAGCTTCACCTGCTTTGCGTCAGTCACGCCTTGTCCTCCGGGCGCTCGGCAACGGCCTCGGTCTGGGCCTTGCGCCAGGCGGCCAGGCGGTCGGCGAGGGCCGGATCGGACAGCGCCAGCACGGACGCTGCGAGCAGCGCCGCGTTGATCGCGCCGGCCTTGCCGATCGCGAGCGTGCCGACCGGAATGCCGGCCGGCATCTGAACGATCGAATACAGCGAATCGATGCCCTTCAGCGTCCTGGACTCGACGGGCACGCCGAACACCGGCAATTCCGTCAGCGCCGCGGCCATGCCGGGCAGATGCGCCGCGCCGCCGGCACCGGCGATGATGACCTTGAAACCGGCCGCCTTGGCGCCCTTGGCGAAGGCAAAGAGCCGGTCGGGGGTGCGGTGTGCCGAAACGATGCGGGCGTCGGAGGTGATGCCAAGCGCTGTGAGCGTGTCGGCGGCGTGCCGCATCGTCTCCCAGTCCGACTGGCTTCCCATGATAATGGCGATCGGCGCGGTCATGACGTCAATTGTGCTCGGAAAACAGAAGGATAGGCCAGATTAACGGTTCCGGCCGGCGGCTCGCAAGGCGGTGGCAAGGAGAAGGGAATGCACTATCCTGTCTTGGTGAATCCCCGCAAGCCTTCATTGAGCAGGATGCCCATGAAGAAACCAAAAAGGGCGACCGCGGCGAAGGCCCAAAAGGGCCGAAAAACCAGCGGAAGCCGAACGAAAACTGCACCCAAGCGGGCTGTGGCGCCGCCTCGCGCGCGGGCAGTCCGTGCTGCCAAGGGGACGAGGAAGGAAACCAGGAAAGAGCCGAGCGAGGATACCAGCAAGGCGACCATCCGCGCCCTGCGGACCAAGCTCACGCAGGCGCTGCGGCGTGTCGTCGAGCTCGAGGCGGCGGCCGACACCGATTTCCTGCTGGACATCCCCAACCGGCGCGGCTTCGAGCGCGAGCTCCAGCGCGCCGTGGCCTACATGAAACGCTACCGCGCGAGCGGCGCACTGATCGTGCTCGACGTCGACCGGCTGAAGCCGATCAACGATTCCTTCGGCCATGCCGCCGGCGACGAGGTGCTGAAGGCAATTGCCGCGACGCTGACACGGCAGATCCGCGCCTCCGACGTGGTCGGACGTCTCGGCGGTGACGAGTTCGCCCTGCTGTTGTGGAATCTCAGCGAGACCGATGCCAAGGCGAAGGCCGCGATCTTCGAGCAGGCGATCGACGAATTGTCCTTTGTCTTTCGCGGCCAGCACGTGACGGCGGGCGCTTCCGCGGGCGTCGCGTTGCTCGGTGCCCAGTCCGATGCCGTCCGCGCGCTGGAGGAGGCCGATGCCGCCATGTATGTGCGCAAGGCCCGCCGGCGGCACGAGCCGCGGATCAGGCTCGTGAGCAACTGATCCTACAGCGTGGCCAGATCTTCCGGCACGTTGCCGAATCTCCGCAGCAGCGTGGCGTCGCCGAATTCGCCGGTCATGGGATCGCCGCTGCGGCTGAACGCGACCGCGCCGATATGGCCGGCACCGCGCGACAAGGCCTCGGCGCGTCGCAGCGCGGCCGTCGAGCTCTGACACTCCTCGGCGGCGCCCGCGACGGGCGATCCGTCGGCATCGATCAGGAAAGGCATTGCAACGTAATAGGTCACATCCGACATGGCGTTGCTCCGGTGATCAGAACTAGGCGGCGCCGCTCTTGCCCCGCGTCCAGCTGCGCGAGGTCTCGGGAATGCAGCCGGCGGAGATCGCGGCCTGCAGCTCTTCCAGTTCGGCTTCCAGATATTCGTTGGCCATGATCAGCGCCTTGATGGTGCTGCGCAGATTGCCGTCACACATCGCGATCGCCTGATCGCAGGCTTGCTCGTAATAGCTGTTGTCGAGAAGGGCGGGGACTGACATCTGCGGTGTCCTTGCGGGTTGTGCGTGCAGGTTTTTCTTGGTCGATTTCTTGGGCGTTTCCTGGGGCGTCGGCGGCGGGATTTATGTTCCTCTTTTGTTCTTTTTGAGTCAAGCGGATTCATTTGGGCCGCAAGCCGCGACCGCTCGCGGATCAGGCGATGATGTCGGGCGTGATCTGGTCTTCGATGAAGGCGATGCGGTCGCGCAACAACAGCTTGCGTTTCTTCAACCGCTGTAACCGCAATAGGTCGGGGGCGGGCGATTGATGCAGTGCATCGATCGCCGCATCGAGATCTCGGTGTTCCTGCTGCAACCGGGTGAGCTCGGCTTCGAGCTCACGCTCGTCTTCATTGGTCATGTTTGCGGTGGCCGAAAACCGATTAGCTTGAGATTAAGGCTGTGGATGCCCTGTGGAAATTATCGTCCTTGCGCGGCGTGATCGCAAGCGATCTGCGACCTTCGCGCACCGCTCTCTCGCAAGATATTTCAACGATTCGCAGCAGTGTCGCGCAAGCGCATTGATATCATGGATCTTTCACCGCGTGGTTCCTTACTCACGCTTCATTACATATGAATTTTCAAAAATGACGCTGCGACGACGGATATCCATCGACAGAACGAATCGCCGGTGTACACTTCTTCGTCCGGATCGAATCCAAGGTCACCCCTACCGAGGAGGTTTCGAATGACAATTCAGGCACATCTGGTTGAATTGGAACGGAAGCACAAAGTTCTCGAAAACGAATTGCACGAAGCTCTCGTGCACCTTTCAACAGACGACCTGCAAATTGTTGAGTTGAAGCGCCGGAAGTTGATGGTCAAGGACCAGATCGAGCGTCTGAAGCAAACCGGCGACACGCTTCACTAGTAACCCCCGTAACAGCGTAAAGTTTGATCGTATCCTTTCAGGCAGGGATGAGAGCGTTTGCGCTCGTCCCTGCTGTTAGGTGCGCGCCGTGCAATGATCGTTGCGCGGCCGCTTAAATTTCTGCGAGCTCTGCGACGTGGTCCGCGATCGCGAGCGACGATGTCAGTCCCGGCGATTCGATGCCGAACAGATTGACCAGACCCGCGACACCATGGTCGCGCGGACCCTGCATCAGGAAATCCTGGGTAGCCACCGCCGGCGGCACGATCTTCGGGCGGATGCCCGAATAGCTCGGCATCAACGCGCCGTCGGGAAGCGTCGGCCAGTATTTGCGGATCGCAGGATAGAAGCGCTCGGCACGCGACGGATCGACTTCATAGTCGATCGTCTCGATCCATTCGACGTCGGGGCCAAAGCGCGCCTGTCCCGCCATGTCCAGGGTGAGATGCACGCCGAGCCCGCCGGGCTCGGGCACGGGATAGATCAGGCGCGAGAACGGTGCGCGCGCGTTACAGCTGAAATAGTTTCCCTTGGCGAGATAGGCCGGCGGAATCCGGTCGATCGGCATGCCGTCGATGTGGCGTGCCACGGTCGTCGCCGAAAGCCCGGCGGCGTTGACGAGCAGGTCGCATTGCAGCGTCATCGGCGCTTCGCCGCCTGCTTCGATCTCGATCACGCCAGCGTCTGCCTTGGCGCGGATCAGCGGCGTGTGAAACGCAAAGGCTGCGCCGGCTTCCTCGGCTTCCCCGCGCAGCGAGAGCATGTAGGCATGGCTGTCGATGATGCCGGTCGACGGCGAGAGCAGCGCGGCGTCACAGGCCAGCGCCGGCTCCAGCGCGCGCGCTGCTTCGCCCGAGAGCAACTGCATGTCGAGCACGCCGTTGGCCTCGGCATGCGCCTTGATCGATTGTAGCTTCTCGGTTTCCTTTGCATTGGTCGCGACGATCAGCTTGCCGCAATTCTTGTGCGGGATGCCGCGCTCGCCGCAATAGCGGTAGAGCGCGTGCTTGCCGCTGACGCACATGCGCGCCATCCAGCTTCCGGCGCGGTAGTAGATCCCGGCATGGATCACCTCGCTGTTGCGTGAGGAGGTGATGGTGCCGATGGCCTCGGCCTCTTCGAGCACGATCACTTCGCGCCCGGCCTGGGCCAGCTTCCGGGCCACCGCGAGCCCGACGACGCCGGCTCCGATGACGACGCAGTCGACCCTATCCATGGTTGTGCAGAAGTCCCGTTGAAGTTGCCGAGAGGGCCGGTTTGCCTGGGAAACGGGCCGCGCGGCCGTTGTCCATTAAGGAAGCATTTATCATGTCAGGGCAATTGCCGTATTTCGCGTCACATTTTTCTGTTGGGCGTACAGGCGTTTACCCGATCCAAACCCGTGAAGCCAGACAATCCGCAGTTGAAATCGCGGGTGGCTGATGGCTGAGAAGAACTGGCAGGAAGGCAGCATGCTTCCGATTGCTGTGCAGGCCGTCGTGTGCCTGGCCAGCGCGGTCGCGCCTTCGCGTGCCTATGCCGACAGCTTCAGTCCGTCGCGCTTTCTTGGCGATCTCGATCCCAATCTGGTCTGGGAAGCCCTGATCGGGGGCGTCGTCGTCTGCGCGTTCCTGGCCGCCATCGCATTGTGGATCCATTCCGCGCTGCGCCGGAGCAAGCGTTCGCAGTTGCGACGCAACGCCTTCGTCTCCTCCGCCATGAACAATCTCAACCAGGGCGTGGTGATGACGGATGCGCAGCGGCGCATCATCTTCTGCAACGACCGCTATATCGAGATCTACGGCCTGACGCGCTCGGACCTGTGGACCGGCATGACCGGCTACGACATCCTCGAGTTGCGGCGCCAGCGCGGGGTCCTCGCCGTCTCCGATGACGACTTCTACGAGAAGGCGGCAAGCTCCAACGGGCTGATCAGCGAATTGCCTGATGGCCGCGCCATCCTGGTCAAGTATTTCGTGCTGCCGAACGGCGGCTCCGTGGCCACCCATCTCGACGTCAGCGAGCAGCGCAAGCTGTCGCGGCAGCTCGCCTCGACCAAGCAGTTCCTGGAAACGGTGCTGGACAATGTGCCGGCCTGCGTGGCCGCGAAAAACATCGAGGACGGCCGCTACATCTTTGCCAACAGCGCCTATGAGCGGTTCTGGGGCTTTTCGCGCGATGAGGTCGTCGGCAAGAATGCCCGCGAGCTGTTCGGCCCGAAATCGGCGGCGAGCATCGAGGCGACCGACCGCGCCGCGCTGCTGGCGCCGGAGGGACAATATCGCAACGAATTCGAGGTCGAGGTCGAACGCGACCAGGCCCGGCGCATGGTGGCCTCAATCCGCATCGTGGTCCGCAACGAGAGCAACAAGCCGGAATTCCTGCTGGTGGTGTTCGAGGACATCACCGATCGGCAATCGCTGTCGGTGGAGCTGGAGAACACCAAGAAATTCCTCGAGCTGGTGGTCGACAATATTCCGGTGGCGCTGATCGTGGAGCAGGTCAAGGACGGCCGCTATCTGCTCGCCAACCGCAGCGCCGAGACGATCCTCAACCGCAGGCGTGAGGAAGCCACTGGCCTGACCGCCTCCGACATCTTCAATGCCAAGGAAGCCAAGCTGATCATCGCGCGCGACGAGGCCGCGATCAAGAAGCGCGGGATGATCACCGAGGAGCATCCGATCTCCACCAAGGACGGCCTGCGCCTGTTCCTGACCCGGCGCGCCACGGTGCTCAACGACGCCGGCCAGCCGGAATATCTGATCAAGACCCACGAGGACGTGACCAACCGCCGGCAGACCGAGTCGCGGATGGCGCACATGGCCTATCATGACGGCCTCACCGATTTGCCGAACCGCGCCGCCTTCCTCCAGGCGTTGAACCAGATGATCGAGGCCTGCGAGGGCACCGACGAGGAGTTCGCGGTCCTGTGCGTCGACCTCGACGGCCTCAAGGAAGTCAACGACGTGTTCGGCCATGCGCTTGGCGACAAGCTGCTGATCGAGGTGGCCCAGCGGTTCCAGGACGCCGCACGTGGCGGCCTGGTGGCGCGCCTCTCCGGCGACGAGTTTGGCCTGATCATCGACGGCAAGCAGCCCGATGCGGGTCTTGCGCTGGCGCAGCAGCTCGGCGACGCGCTCGCGCCCGAATTCCACATCGATGGCCGCGCCGTCCGTGCCGGCATCACCACCGGCATGTCGATCTTCCCGCACAATGGTCCCGACGGTGCGGCGCTGCTCGCCAACGCCGGTGCCGCTCTGTTCCGCGCCAAGCAGAAATCGCGCGGCACCATCAGCCTCTACCAGCCCGAGATGGACCAGCAGATCCGCGACCGTCGCGTGCTGCACCAGGATCTGTCGAAGGCGATCAAGAACGGCGAGCTGTCGCTGGCGTTCCAGCCCCAGGGCATCGCGCGCGACAGCGTCGCCGAGAGCGAGATCATCGGCTTCGAGGCCCTGGCGCGCTGGCAGCATCCGGTGCGCGGCCAGGTCTCGCCGGCCGAATTCATCCCGATTGCGGAAGAAAGCGGCCTGATCGTCGAAATGGGCGAATGGATCCTGCGCGAGGCTTGCCGCGAGGCGGCGTCGTGGCCGAAGCCGCTGCAGGTCGCGGTCAATCTGTCGCCGGCTCAGTTCATGCACGGCGACGTGGTCGGGCTCGTCCATGCGATCCTGATCGAGACCGGGCTTGCCCCCGGCCGGCTCGAGCTCGAAATCACCGAAGGCGTGCTGATCGAGGACTTCGATCGCGGCCTGGCGCTCTTGCGCCGCCTGAAGGCGCTGGGCGTCCGTATCTCGATGGACGATTTCGGCAGCGGCTATTCCTCGCTGAGCTATCTCCAGGCGTTCCCGTTCGACAAGATCAAGATCGACCGCGCCTTCATCATCAATCTCGGCCGCAATCCGCAATCGGCCGCGATCGTCCGTGCCGTGATCGACCTCGGTCACGGCCTCGAAATGTCGATCATCGCCGAGGGCGTCGAGACCATCGACCAGCTCGCTTTCCTTGCCAGGGAAGGCTGCGACGGTGTGCAGGGCTATTTGCTCGGCAAGCCGCTGCCCATCGGGAAATATGCCGACCTCGTCGGCCGCGTCGAGGCCATGGAGCTTGCGCTCAAGACCGGCTAGTGAGAAGGGCGCATCGCTCCCTTCGACGGCTTCATGGCAGATTACGACCTCGCGATCATTGGTGGCGGCCTGAACGGCGTCAATCTCGCGCGCGATGCGGCGGGGCGCGGGCTGCGGGTCATTCTCATCGAGCAGGGCGATCTCGGCGGTGCCGCGTCATCGGCGACACCGCGGCTGATCCATGGCGATTTATCCGTGCTGGAGCGCCGCGGCTTCTGGCGGGTGCGCCGGGCGCTGGCCGAGCGCCGGACCTGGCTTCGGATCGCACCGCATCTGGTGCGGCCGATGAGCTTTGTGATCCCCGCCCATTCGGACGAACGTCCGCCATGGCTGTTGCGCGCCGGATTATACGTTTATGACGCCCTCACGAACCGCGGCGGCCTGCCCGGATCGGCCACCCTCGACATCACCCATCATCCGGTCGGCAACGCGCTGAAACGGCCGTTCGGCATCGCGTTCGAATATGCCGATTGCGTCGTCGACGATTCGCGCCTGGTGGTGCTCACGGCGCTGGATGCCGCCGAGCGCGGCGCCGCGATCCTGACCGGGGCGCGATGCGTGCGTGCCGACAGGACCGACACCTGGCGGCTCGCGCTGGTCGACCGCGGCCATCGCCGCGTCGTCACGGCACGCGCGCTGGCCAATGCCACCGGCGGCTGGACGGCGATGGTCGCAGAGACCGTGCTGCGGCAGCCGCAGCCGGCCCTGGCGGCCATGCAGATGAGCCAGATCGTCGTGCCCAGGCTGTTCGAGTCCGACAACGTCTATGTGTTCCAGAACAGCGACGGACGGCTGATTTTTGCCAGCCCGTTCGAGCGTGATTTCACGCTGGTCGGCACGGTCACGCACGATTTCACCGGCGATCCCGCCATCGTCGCGATGCCGGGCGCCGATGTCAGCTATCTCTGCGAGGCCGCGAGCCGCTATTTTCGCGAGCGTGTTGCCCCGACCGACGTGGTGCGCACGGTCTCCGGCGTCAATCTGACGCCCGTGTCCGGACGGCGCGGCGACGGCACGACGCTGTTCCACGCGCGCCGGCGCAAGGCGCCGCTGCTCACGATGTTCGGCGGCGACGTCACCACCTCGCGGTTGCGGGCGGAGCGGGCGGTGACGCGCCTGACGCCGTTTTATCCGATGTCGCCGCGCTGGACCGCCGGCGCAGCGCTGCCCGGCGGCGATTTTGCCTGGGATCGTTTCGAGACCGAGGTCGACCTCGCGCGCCACCGCTGGCGCTTTCTCGGCGAGACGCAGGCCCGGCGCTTGGTCGCGGCCTACGGCTCGCGACTACCGGCCGTGCTGGGCGAGGCGAAGACCCGCGAGGAGCTGGGACCGGCCTTCGGCGCGGACCTGACCGGCGCCGAGGTGCGCTATCTCATGGCTCACGAATGGGCGCGCTTTCCAGAGGACGTCCTGTGGCGCCGCTCCAAGCTCGGCCTGACCATGCCGGCCGCGGACCGTGACGCGCTGGCCGCGTTCATGGCGGGTGTGAACGATCCGCCTCGAACTGGTTGAGCAAAGGCCGATCCGCCGCTAGCGTGCGGCGGCATTGGGGTTGGCAGGGACCATGACTGACGAGTTGTCTGGAACGGGCGCCGCGGCCAAGGCGGCTGGAGATGCGATTCCTGCCGCGGGTGAGCCGTTGCTGCGCATCGAGGGCGTGGCCAAGACGTTCGGGACGTTCCGCGCGGTCGACGGCGTGTCGCTCGACATCAAGGCCGGTGAGTTCTTTGCGCTGCTGGGCCCCAGCGGCTGCGGCAAGACCACGCTTCTGCGCATGCTCGCGGGCTTCGAGGCGCCGGACCAAGGGCGCATCCTGCTCGGCGGCAAGGACATCGCGCAGGCTTTGCCGCACGAGCGCCCGATTAACATGATGTTCCAGAACTACGCGCTGTTTCCGCATCTCTCGGTCCGCGACAACATCGCCTTTGGCCTCAAGCGCGCACGCATGGCGCGCGCCGATATCGCGACGCGCGTGGCCGAGATGGTTGCGCTGGTGAAGCTCGACGGGCTGGAGAAGCGCAAGCCCGATCAGCTCTCGGGCGGCCAGCGCCAGCGCGTCGCGCTGGCCCGCGCGCTGGCGCGGCGGCCGCAATTGTTGCTGCTCGACGAGCCGCTCGCAGCCCTCGACAAGAAATTGCGCGAAAGCACGCAAGGCGAGCTGATGGAGCTGCAGCGCCGGCTCGGCATGACCTTCATCATCGTCACCCACGACCAGGAAGAGGCGATGACGATGGCTGATAGAATCGGCGTGATGAACGCCGGCAAGCTCGCCCAGGTCGCGGGCCCCCGCGAGCTCTACGAGGCACCGCGCTCGCGCTGGATCGCGGAGTTCGTCGGCGACATCAATCTGTTCGACGCCGAGTCCAAATTGCGCGACGGTCATCGCCTGGTCGTCGGCACGCGCGATGCGGGTACGCTGGTGGTGGCCGAGCCGCGCCAGCCCCTCGGCGACAGCAGGTTTTCGGTCGCGATCCGCCCCGAGAAGGTCAAGCTGTCGCGTCGTGGTCCCGTGAGCGAGGCCGGTCATGAAAACGCGATCAACCGGCTGGATGGCGTGATCGCCGACATCTGCTATCTCGGCGGCACCACCACCTACAAGGTGAAGCTCGATACCGGCGGCATGGTGCGGGCGTCCGTCGCCAACAGTGCGCGCCTCGATGTCGATGCCCATAGCCTGAACCAGCAGATCGTCGCCTGGTTCACGCCCGACGATTGCGTGGTGCTGACGTCATGAGCGCGCGCCGGATTTTCGCGCGACCGGCGCGCTTTGCCGCGATCGCGCCCTATGTCTGGATGGTGCTGTTCTTCCTGGTGCCGTTCGGCTTCGTGCTGAAGATCAGCCTGTCGCAGACGGCGATCGCGCAGCCGCCTTACGAGCCGGTGTTCGACCTGACGGCGGGGTGGTCCGCGATCCGCGCGGCCTTTGCCGCGCTCTCGATCGACAATTTCAGGCTGCTCGCCTCCGACGACATCTATGTGTTCGCCTATCTGCGCAGCCTCACCGTTGCGGTGACGGCGACCGCGTTGCTGCTGCTGATCGGCTATCCCATCGCCTATGGCATGGCGCGGCTGCCGAAGCGTTGGCAGGCGGTGGCGATGGTGCTGGTGATCGTGCCGTTCTGGACCTCGTTCCTGATCCGCATCTATGCCTGGATCAACATCCTCCAGCATGACGGCCTGCTCAATCAGATCCTGCTGGCGCTGCATCTGGTCAGCGAGCCGGTGGTGTGGCTGTCCACCGATACCGCGATGTATATCGGCATCGTCTATTCCTATCTGCCGTTCATGATCCTGCCGCTCTACGCCACGCTCGCCAAGATGGAGCCGGCGCTGGAGGAAGCCGCAAGCGACCTCGGCGCGCCGTCGTGGCAGGTGTTCTGGCTGGTGACCTTCCCGCTGTCACTGCCAGGCGTCGGTGCCGGCGTGCTGTTGTGCTTCATCCCTGTTGTCGGTGAGTTCGTGATCCCGGATCTTCTCGCCGGCTCCAATTCGCTGATGATCGGCCAGACCCTGTGGCTCGAATTCTTCACCAACAAGGATTGGCCGGTCGCCTCGAGCGCGGCGATCGTGCTGCTCGTGGTGCTGCTGCTGCCGCTGCTGCTCTACGAGCGGCTGCAGCGGCGGCAATTGGAGGAGCGGTGAGATGCGCAAATTCTCCCGCCTGTCCCGCTTCAACATCGCTTCGCTCGCGCTCGGCCTCGGCTTCCTCTATCTGCCGATCCTCATTCTCGTCATCTATTCCTTCAATGCCTCGCGGCTGGTGACGGTGTGGGGCGGCTGGTCGCTGCGCTGGTATCGCGAGCTCTTTGCCGACCGGGCCATGATCGAGGCGTCCTGGATGAGCCTGCGGGTCGCGGTTGCGTCCGCGACCATCGCCACGCTGATCGGTACGCTGGCCGCGGTGGCGCTGTCTCGTGGCGAACGCTTTCGTGGCCGTACGCTGTTCTCCGGCATGCTCTATGCGCCGCTGGTGATGCCGGAGGTGATCACGGGATTGTCGCTGTTGCTGCTGTTCGTGGCGCTGAACGCCGAGCGCGGCTTCTGGACGGTGACGATCGCCCACACCACGCTGACGATGTGCTTCGTCGCCGTCGTGGTTCAGTCGCGCCTCGGTTCGCTCGACCGCTCGCTGGAGGAGGCGGCGATGGACCTCGGCTGCGCGCCCGTTCGGGCCTTTCTGTCGGTGACGCTGCCGCTGATCGCGCCCGCGATCGTCGCCGGATGGATGCTCGCCTTCACCCTCTCGCTCGACGATCTCGTGATCGCGAGCTTCACCACGGGGCCCGGCTCGGCGACGCTGCCGATCCGGATCTATTCCGAGGTGCGGCTGGGTGTGAAGCCCGAGATCAATGCGATCTGCACGCTGGTGATCGCCCTGATCGCGGTCGTCATCGTCATCGCCTCGCTTGCCACGAAGCTGTCGAGCTCGCAGGGCGAGAGCGCAGCACCGCTGTGATCCGGAGGTCGTCATGATGTTCGCCTATCAGATCCTGATCCATACGCCGCCCTGGGTCTGGATCCTGCTCGCTTACCTCGTCTGGCAGGGCATCAAGGCGATGCAGCCGCGCAAGGTCGCGATCTGGCGCGCGCTGATCGTCCCCATCGTGTTCATCGTCTGGGGCGTCTCGCGGATCGGCTTCGGGCAGCAGGATACCCAATGGCCGATCGTCGCGTGGATCGTGGCGGCCCTCGTGCTTCTGCCTCTCGGCGTGCTGACGCCGCGTCCGTTCGACGTGGATCACAAGACCGGAGAAATCATCCGTCCGGGCAGCGCGTTCGCACTGATCCGCAATCTCGTCGTTTTCACTCTGCAGTACACGGTGAGCGTGATCTCTGCGATCGATGCGGGCGACCGCGCGGTGGCCATCATCGTCGGCCGCGCCATCTCGGGCGCAACCGCCGGCTATTTCTTCGGCTCGATGATCGCGCTGCTGCTCGCGTATCGGCGCAAGAGCGCGGAGAGCCGTTCCAGGAGCTGACTTGCGGCGCTTGGGCACCGCCCGGAATCTAGGTTAACAGTTCATATAGCTTATCTGGCTATCGTCGCCTCGCTTGGGGAAGAGGGCGATGAAGCGATTCTATATTGGTGTGGCCAGCACTGCGCTGGCCTTGTTTTGTCTTGCCGTTCGGCCGTCGGCTGCCGCGACGCAGATGGTGTCGCTGGTGTACAACGGCTCGCCGCAGTCGCCGCAACAGATCGGCTCGGACGAATTTCGCCGCAAGCTCGCCGAGGTCGCGCAGGGCCGAATCATCCTGGATGCGCGGGCCGGCAACGCCTTGGGCAGCGAGACGGCGATCCTGGCCGCAATGCGCAGCGGTGTGGTCGACATGGCGACGCTGTCGGGCTCGGTGGTCAGCTCCGCCGTTCCTGAATTCGGCGTCTTCGACGTTCCCTTTCTCTTCCGCGATGCTGCGCAAGCCAAGGCGGTTGCGGATGGGCCGGTTGGCGCCCTGTTCGCCAAGCATTTCGCCGACAAGGGGTTGGTGCTGCTCGCGATCGGCAAGCAGGGCTTTCGCAATGTCACCAATTCGAAGCGACCGATTCATTCGCCCGCCGACCTCCAGGGGTTGAAGATCCGTGTCCTGCCGAACGAGGTCTATCAGATGACCTTCAAGGCGCTCGGCGCCGAGGTCGTGCCGATGGAGTTCACGCTGGTGTATTCCGCGCTGAAGGACGGCCGCATCGATGGGCAGGAGAACCCGGTCGCGACAATCGCCGCCAGCCATCTCGAGGAGGTGCAAAAATACGCCAGCCTCACCGGTCATTTCTTCGCCCCCATTGCTTTCGTCGCCAATCGCGAAGTGTTCCAGGCCCTCGCGCCCGCGGACCAGGCCGCCATCATCGCCGCAGCAAAGGCCGGCGCGGAGGCGACCTGGAAGAGTGGCGTCGCGGAAGAGGCGAAGAAGATCGAGGAGCTTCGCAAGGGCGGCATGGAGATCACCGAGAAGGTCGACCGCCAGCCCTTCATCGATGCCGTGAAGCCATTGGAGCCCGAATTCGAGAAGCGCTTCGGCAAGGATCTGCTCGCCCGGATCCGGGCTACGCCGTAATTCTCCGGAAAAAATCATGAACCTGACATTGCTTCTGTCGCGCATCGGCATCCGCCCACGCATCTTCGGCGGCTTCGCGCTGGTCCTGGGCTTTCTCTGCGTATTGGCACTGCTCGCCGTGTTGCGGCTGGCTGAGATCGGCGGCACCGTCGGCGAGCTCGTCACCAGCGCCGATGGCGATGCCGGCATGGCGAGGGTGCACGCCGCGCTGCTCTCGGCCAACGTCACCGTCGAGAAATTCATCCGCACGCGCAATCTCGGCGACCGCGACAGCGCCATGAAGGCGATCGACAATTTCGGCGCTACGTTTGATCAGGTCGATCAGCAATTTGCGCGTCTGCCGGCGATTGCCTCTGGTCGAAGCGCGCTGGTGGATGCGCTTGGGACCTACCGGAAATCCTTCACGGCGGTCGCCGGTGCCGTTGATCGTCTGCGCATTGCCAGCACCAAGGGCGAATCGCTCGGTGCCTCGGCGGGCCTCGATGTCGGTGCGATCAATGTGACGCTCGCCAACCAGCCCGAGCGCCTGCTCCAGCCGCTGCGTCTTGCCGGCACCGTGGATGCGATGCGCGTCGCGATGCTGCGTTTCACCATCACCCAGGCCCAGGTCGATGCCGACGACGTCTCGCTGACGATCGGCTACGCGCAGGCCGCGATTGCCGACAGTGAGGCGGAGATCGCCGCTGTCGAGGCGCCGCGATTGAAGAGTCTGATTACGGCCTTGAAGAAGGTGCTGGCCGACCAATCGGCGACGCTGACGGAGCTTTCTGCGGCGATGGGCGAGCTGCGCAAGGCACAAGCCGACCTCGTCAAATCCAGCGGTGCAATCGACGCCAAGGCCGCCGAGATCAGCAAGGCTCTCGGTGCGGTGCGCACCGAGCAGAGCCGGCTCACGGCGGAATCGGTCGAGCATACGCGCAATCTCGTGTTCACCGTCGCGGCATCTGCACTCGCTTTGGGGGCACTCTTGGCCTGGCTGCTCGGGCGCAGCGTGTCGCGGCCGATCGGCCAGATGACCCTGCGCATGCAGAGCCTCGCGAAGGGCGAGCTCGATGAGGCGATCCCGGGCGGCGAGCGCGGCGACGAAATCGGCCATATGGCCGAAGCCGTCGAAGTGTTCCGCCAGAACGCTCAGACCGTCCGGCGCATGGAGCAGGGCGCTGCCGCGCAGCGCGCCGCAGCCGAGACGGAACGTGCATCGATGATGGCTCAGCTTGCCGATCGCTTCGACAGCGGCATGGAGGGCGTCATTGGCGGCGTCTCGAGCCGCGCCGAGGAGATGGGGCATAGCGCCCAGAGTCTCGCCCGCGTCGCCGAGCGCGGCCGCTCGCTCGCCGAGCAGGTCGCCTCGACATCGGCCCAGGCCTCCTCGAATGTGCAGACCGTTGCGGCCGCGACCCATCAACTCGCCGCCTCGATCAAGGAGATTTCGAGCCAGGTCGCCCGCTCCGTATCGGTGTCGGACCAGGCCAAGGAAGAGGCCTCCCGCACCGAGGCGCTGATGCGCGCGCTGTCGGATTCCGCCGAGCGGATCGGCACAGTGGTTCAGCTGATCCAGGCGATCGCGAGCCAGACCAATCTGCTGGCTCTCAACGCCACGATCGAGTCTGCGCGTGCCGGCGATGCCGGCAAGGGTTTTGCCGTGGTCGCAAACGAGGTGAAGAGCCTTGCAACGCAGACCGCGCGCGCCACCGAGGAGATCGCCGGGCTCGTCGCCGAGATCCAGGGCTCGACCGGACAGTCCGTCGCCGCGATCGGCCAGATCGGAAAGACCATCGCCGAGATGACGGAGATCGCGACCACGATTGCCTCGGCGGTCGAGGAGCAGGGCGCTGCGACCAGCGAGATCGCCCGCAATGTCGAGCAGGCGGCGAATGGCACGGCGGCGGTGACCGACCAGGTCGGCGCGGTTCGCACCGTGGCCGGAGAGACCGACGCCGGCGCCGAAGCCACGCTCTCGGCGGCCTCGGCATTGCAGGATCAGGCGCGCGCGCTCAAGAAAGCCGTCGCGGAGTTTCTGCAGACCGTACGCAAGGCGGCCTGAGGACATCTAGCGCGCTGCCATCCCTCGCCGGGGGCAGCGCGCAGCCGAAGTTCAGGACTTCACGGCGCCCGCTGTCAGCCCGCCCACCATGTAGCGGCGGAAGGCGTAGTAGACCGCGGCCGGCGGCAGCGCGTAGATGAAGCCGGTGGTCATCAGCAGCTCCCAGGGCGAATCGTCGGCGGCGAGGAAGTTGCCGAGCGCGACGGGAAGCGTGATCTCGCGATCGTTCGAGAGCAGCAGGAACGCGTAGAGATATTCGTTCCAGGCCAGCAGCACCGCATAGGTGCCGATCGCGACCAGTGAAGGCATCATCAGCGGCAGATAGACCAGGCGGAAGATCTGCAGCGTGGTGGCGCCGTCCATCACCGCGGCTTCATCCAGCTCGACCGGCAGCTTGTCGGAGGCCTGCTTGAGCACCCAGATCGCGTAAGGACTGGCGATCGTCACCATCGCCAGGATCAGCGCCCAGTGATTGTTGAGCAGGCCGTAATTGCCCATGGTGCGGTACATCGGCACCGCGAGGAACGCCGCAGGGATGAAATAGGTGAACAGCGCGAGGTTCAGCACCATGCGCCCGCCCGGCACCTTCAGCCGCGAGATCGAGAACGCTGCGGCCGTGGCGATGAACAGCGTCAGCGCGCCGACCGCAGCTGCGATCAACGTCGAATTCCAGAACTGGACGTAGAAGTCGCGCAGGAAGTAGTGCTGCTGCTTGAACACGATCTCGAAGTTGTGCAGCGTCGGATGGTCCGGCCACAGCTTGCCCGAGAACGCGTCCTCCTTCGGAGAGATCGCGAACAGGAACATGTGGTAGATCGGGATCATCGTCCACAGGAAGACGGGAATGCCGATCAGCAGCAGCCGCGCTTCCGTCGCGACGTCACGGAGAGAGGGAAGCTTCATCGCGACAACCGTTTCATCATGAAATACACGAGCGGCAGGACGAACGGCATCGCGCAGACGATGGAGGCCATCGCGAGTGAGAGCTGGTCGAGCCGGAGATAGCGGATACCGAGCGTCGACAGCACGTGCGTGAGGTCGGCCGGGCCGCCGCCGGTGAGCAGATAGACGCTGTTGAAGTCACCGAGCGTCCAGATCATCGAGAGCAGCGTGCAGGTGATATAGAGCGTCTGCATCGACGGCCAGGTGATGAAGCGGAATTTCTGCCACCAGCTGGCGCCGTCGACCTCGGCGGCCTCGAACAGATCGTGCGAGATCGCGAGGCGCCCGGTGATCAGGATCAGCGTCCAGAACGGCAGCGACTTCCAGATGTGGACGCCGATCGCCATGCTCAGCGCCACTGTCGGGTCGTTCAGCCAGTTCGGGCCGTCATCGCCGGTGAAGGAGAAGATCAGGTGGTTGATCACGCCCCATTCGGGGTTGAGCATGAAGCGCACCGACAGGATGGTCGGGATCGACGGCACCGCCCAGGGCAGGATGAAGATCACCGAGAGCCATTTGATCCAGGTGCGCTGCATGGCAAAGAAGCCGGACAGGAACAGCGCGATCAGCATCTTGATGTTGATGCCGATGACCAGGAAGATCAGCGTGTTGACCGCAGCGCGCGCGAAGATCGGGTCATTATAGAGCGCGACATAGTTGGACGGGGCCCGCGCCAGCCACAGCCCGTAGCAGACGGGGTAGACGACGAAGGCGAGGAAAACGAGCAGATAGGGCGCGAGCAGCACGATGCCCCAGACCTGCGCCGGGGTCAGCCGCTGCGACAGGGGTGGGGCGGGGATCGACTGATCGCCAGAGAGCGTGATCGCCATTCTTCAGGACTCTTTGAAAGGACTTCCGGCCGCACGAGGCGGCCGGTGTTAGCGTTTTGCCTCTCCCCGCGCTAGCGGGGAGAGGAAGAAAGAGAACTCAACCTGCAACCTGCTTGATGCGGGCGATCATCTCGTCGACGGCCTTGTCGACCGGGACCTTCTCGCTGACAACCCGGTTCATCGCCTTGGCCCAGATGTTCTCGTTGTTGAGAATCGTGAACTTCCAGTTCTTGGTGAAGTCGAACGGCGCGGTACCGCCGGTGAACTGATTATAGACCGCCTTGCGATGCTTGTCGGCCTGCCAGAACGGGCTGGCCTGGCTTTCCTTCGTCACCGGGAACCAACGGCCGAGCGCACCCTCGATATAGGGGCGGACATTGTCTTCCTGGAGCAGGAAGCTGATGAACTGCTTGGCCTCGGGCTTGTTCTTGGCCGCGGTGAAGATCAGTCCGGTCTTGACGTCGGAGCGGTAGCGGATGGTCGAACCATCCGGCGCCTTCGGGAAGGACGCCGTGACGATGTCCTGCTCATAGGCCTTCTTGCCGGCGTCGCGCTGCTCTTGCGTGAGCGCCTGGTTCTGCGAATCCTCGAACCACTTCGCCGCGATCGAGATCGTGAAGTTGTGGGTCATCACGATGGTCTTGTTGTGGAAGGCGACGTTGTTGTCCGGATCCTTCCAGGTCGTGGAGGAGGGCGGGGTGCAGCCCTTGATGTAGGTGTCGGTGTAGTCCTTCAGCGCGCTGATCAGGTTCTCGCGCACCTTGGGATCGTCGACCAGCAGCTTGCCGTCGTCGTCGACCAGCTTGACGTGATAGGCGTCCATGAAGGTGTAGAAGGATTGGAAGGCGTCGGTGGATTCCACGCCCATCGGCTGGCCGACACCGTAGATGCGCTGACCGGTGGCCTTGCGGATCGCCGGCTGCACCTTGTCGCACCAGAACGTCCAGTAGCCTGCCCAGTCGGTCGGAATGTCGGCGACCTTGAAGCCGGCCTTCTCGAGCATGTCGCTCCAGATCTCGACATGCATGCTCTGCTGCTTCAGCGGGAAGCCGTAATAGGCCTTCTTCTTGGTGACGTCGTTATAGAGGATCGAGGCGTCCAGCGTGTTCTGCACGAACCGGTCCTTGATCGGCTCCATGACGTCGGTCAGGTCTTCGAGCTTGCCCTCATAGGCCCACTTGCCCTGCGCCTGCACGTCATAGGAATCGGAATAGGCGACATCGGGCACGGTGCCGGCGTCGAGTGCGGCGACCGTCTTCGGAATCATGTCCTGGATCGCGTACTGCGACAATTCGACCTTGATGCCGGTCTTGGCTTCGAACTTCTTGATCGTCTCGAGCAGCGCGTCGTCTTCGGAGCGATAGAAGCCCTTGCCCCACCAGACCGTAATCGTCTTTTGCTGCGCAAATGCGGGTGCAGCGGCTGCAAACAGCCCGGCCGCAGCGACCGCCAGTGATACTGCGCCAATAACCTTGGATTTCACGTTTTTCTCCCTCAAGCCGCCGGTGTTTTAACCGGTCGGATAAAACACTAGCCCATGGCCGCTATCCGATCTAGCGGCATGTTGTCAGACCTAGGTCGAGGGGTATCAGGCTAAAGGAGATGCTTAACGCGGGCATCGATGCGATCGCCGCATCAATTCGCCCCGATCAATTCGCTGATGTCGCGGACGCCGTCCTCAGTTGGACTTCGCGCTCTCCTTGGCGTTCTCGGCCGTCGGCGATCCCTCCGGCGCCTGTCGCTTTCCGCCGGTGATGCGCTGCTTCAAGAGATCGAGGAAGGGAGACGCCGCAGGCGATTGGCGGATCAGGGCCTCGGGATCGGGAAAGATCAGCGGATCGTCCCACGGGCCCTGCACCATGAAGGGCAGTTGAAAGCCGGACGTTGTGTTGAGGCTCGCCACACCCTTCATGTCGTATTCGCGCGTCGGCACCGATGCGGTGCCGGTCAGCGTGATCTTCGCCGAAGGTCCCTCGATGCGGATGTCTTCGGCGGTGGCGATCCCGTCGGCGAATTTCACGGCGATCGTGAGATTGTCGAAGGGCGTCGAGCCGTTGCGGAAATTGCCGCCGCCGGACAGCGGCCGGCGCTCCAGCCGTTTCAAGAGCTGCTCGGCGTTGAAGCCCGCGATCGCGCCGTCATGCCCGGTCACGGTGGCGGTGCCGTCGAGCGACTGCACCAGGCCGAACGGGCTGGAGCCGGAAGCGAGCAGCGACACGTTGATATTGCCGCGGCCGGACAGCTTGTTCAGGCCGAACAGTTCGGAGGCGCAGGCCTGGAGATCGACGTCGGTGAACTGGAATTGTGCCTTGATGTCGGCGACGCTGTCGGAGCGCGAGATGCCGAACGAGCCCTTGGCGATGCCGCCATAAACCTGCGCTTCGCCGACCGAGAGCGCCAGCGTGCCGTTGCGCAAATTCGCGCCGATCGCGGTGCGGCCGAGTTTGGTCGGGCCGACGGTCAGCCTGGCTGCCGACAGGCGCATGTCGAGGTCGGTGCTGGAAAGCCCGTTGAGATCGAACAGCTGCCTGTTCCAGTCGCGCGCGCCGCTCGCGAGCAGGCGGAAGGTGGAGATATAAGGCGTGAAGTCGAGCGCGTCGGCGGCGAGCGTCGCCTGCAGCGTCTGCCGGCCGTTATTGGCGTAGGTCATCACGCCCTCGGCGGCATTGCCGTCGAGCTCGACATTGACGTTGGTCAGCGCGATCGAGGCGCCGACGACATTGGCGCGCGCCTTCAGCGCGAAGCGACCGAAGCCGCCGCTGCCGGGCTGCGGCTGGCCGGCCCAGCGCAGCGCGTTGCGCAAGGACGGGCTGTCGATGGTGAGCGTGCCCTCCATCATCGGGCTGGTGCGGTTGGCGACGCTGCCGTCGAAGGCGAGCTTGAGCGGCGCGCTTGCGATCCGCGCCTTCAGGCCCGAGCGGTCGCCCGAAAGTGCCGCGACGAAATCGGCAAAGCTGATCGAGCCGTCGACGCGCTCGCCGCGCCAGTCGAACTGCCCGGTCGCGGCAAAGGAGCGGGAGATCGAGGGCCAGGCCAGCGACAGATCGATGTCCTCGAACTTCTCGGTGGCTTGCGTGGCGACGTCCTCGTAGTTGAGCACGCCGTCCTGGATCCTGATCTCTGAGAACGAGACCTGGCTGTCGGCGCCGGGCTTCATCGTCCGTGCGATGGTCTGGATGAAGGGGGTCCAGTTGCTCTCGCCGTCCGGCTTCAGGCTGACATGGATGTGCGGCCGCAGCAGCGTCAGGTCGGCGATCTCGAACCGTTGCAGCAATAGCGGCAGGAGCCTGAGATTGGCGGTGAGCACGTCGACATGGAGCGCAGGGTCGGCGGTGCCGCCGCCCTTGAGGCCGACGTCATGGAAGGAGATGTAGCTCGCCGGCAGCACGGAAATGTCGATGTTGCCGGCTACGCTGAGCTCGAGCCCGGTGACGTCGCGAATCTGCGCTTCCACCGCCTTGCGCAACGCTTCGCGGTTGATGAGCCAGGAGGTCGCGATCAGGGCGATCAGCGCGACGCCGAGCAGCGCCGCGATCGGCGTCCCGAGGCGCTTCATTCCTTGGGCCATGGTCAATGGCATGTCCTGATCGGGTTGGTCGCTGGAGCCAAAAGGGCGGGGCGGGAAACCTGCGCGCCCCCACGCCCAACCCCCGCAACTTGATGGGTTTTCTTGTCGCTTTCAAGGCCGCGGACGGGTCTGCCCACGGCGTGGGCAGCTTCTACCACCGGCTCTCGGAACGGAGAACCCCGTATCATTGACGGCTTCGGACGATTTCGCCTAATAATCGCCGCCAATAAGGGCGCGACGCCTGCCGGCCGCAGCTTCAGTCGAGGGTTTTTGCATGAACAAGGTCTATCCCGACGCCAAGTCGGCTCTTGAGGGCGTTCTCAAGGACAACATGATGATCATGTCGGGCGGCTTCGGCCTCTGCGGCATCGCCGAGTCGCTGTCGGATGCGATCCGCGACTCCGGCGTCAAGGGTCTGACGGTTGTCTCGAACAATGCCGGCGTCGATGGCATCGGGCTCAGCCGCCTCCTTGAGACCCGCCAGATCAAGAAGATGATCTCGTCCTATGTCGGCGAGAACAAGCTGTTCGCCCAGCAATTCCTCGCCGGCGAGCTGGAACTCGAATTCAACCCGCAGGGCACGCTGGCCGAGCGCATCCGCGCCGGTGGCGCCGGCATCCCGGCCTTCTACACCAAGACCGGCGTCGGCACGCTGATCGCCGAAGGCAAGGAAGTGAAGGAGTTCGACGGCGAGAAATATCTGATGGAGCGCGGCCTGTTCGCCGACCTCGCCATCGTACACGCCTGGAAGGGCGACACCGCCGGCAACCTGATCTACCGCAAGACCGCGCGCAACTTTAACCCGATGATGGCGACCGCCGCCAAGATCACGGTGGCCGAGGTCGAGCATCTGGTTCCCGCCGGTGAACTCAATCCCGACCACATCCACACGCCCGGCATCTTCGTGAAGCGCATCGTCGAGGTCGGTACGGCCCAGAAGCGCATCGAATTCCGCAACACCCGCCCGCGCACCGCAGCTTAAGATCAGGAGATCGATATGGCCTGGACCCGTGAACAGATGGCTGCGCGCGCCGCGAAGGAATTGCGCGACGGCTATTACGTCAACCTCGGCATCGGCATCCCGACGCTGGTCTCGAACTACATCCCCGACGGCGTCGACGTCAGCCTGCAGAGCGAGAACGGCATGCTCGGCATGGGCCCGTTCCCCTATGAGGGCGAAGAGGACGCCGACCTGATCAACGCCGGCAAGCAGACCGTGAGCGAGCTGCCCTCGACCTCGTATTTCTCGAGCGCGGATTCCTTCGGCATGATCCGCGGCGGCCATATGGATCTGTCGATCCTCGGCGCCATGCAGGTCGCCCAGAACGGCGATCTCGCCAACTGGATGATCCCCGGCAAGATGGTCAAGGGCATGGGCGGCGCGATGGACCTCGTCGCCGGCGTCAAGCGCGTCGTCGTGGTGATGGAGCATTCCGCCAAGGACGGCGCCAAGCTCCTGAAGAAGTGCAATCTGCCGCTGACCGGCGAGCGCGTGGTCGACATGGTCGTCACCGATCTCGCCGTCTTTACCATCGACAAGCACGGCGACGGCGGCATGGCGCTGATCGAGCTCGCCGACGGCGTCACGCTCGACGAGGTCAAGGCCAAGACCGAAGCCGAATTCCGCGTCGCGCTGAAGAACACGTAAGGTCGTCGCAAGGGGCGCGCATGACGATACGGTCTGCGCGTCCCGAAGACGCCGATTTCATCGCAGGAATCATCCTGTCATCGATGCGCGGCTACCGGTCGCGCGGCTGGTTCGACGTCGCGCTCGGTTGGCCCGAATCCCTATGCCTCGATTTCATCGCGCGCGTGACGACGGCACGCACGGTGTCGATGTGGCACGTCTCGCAGTTCCTGGTTGCTGAGATCGACGGGAAGCCGGTCGCGGCGCTCTGCGCCGTGCCTGCGGCGAACACCGGGCTCTCGGCCTGGCGCGCGGTCGAGGAAGTCGGTTTTGCGACCGGGCTTTCGGCTACAGAGCTGGATGCCATCCGCCAACGCGCCGCCTACACGCGGGCCTGCTGGGTGCAGGGCGGCGAAGGCGACTGGATGATCGAGCACGTCGCAACCGATCCTGCCTATCGCGGCCGCGGCCTGGTGCAGGCGCTCATCGCCCATGCGCTGGAGAAGGGGCGGGCGGCCGGCTTTGCCCGCGCGACGATCTCGTTCCTGATCGGCAACGAGCCCGCCGAGCGCGCCTATGCCAAGGCCGGCTTCGTCCTTGCGGAAGAGAAACGCGATCCCGCCTTCGAGGCGATCATCGGCGCACCGGGCTTTCGGATGTTTGCGCGCGCGATTTGATCGCGCCGACGGCGTGTGTGGTTACGACCGCGCCGCCCACACCTTGCCCCACCGGGCCGACACGCTCGCCACCCACGACCGCTCCTCGCGCACGAGGCGGAAGCCGAGATTGGCGGGCGGCACGCCTTGCGCACAGCCGCCGGCGCGGGCGTCGCGGATGAAGTCCGTGACATAGGCGCGGTGCGCGCCTTCGGCGACGCGCACGCCGCAATTCACCGTCGGGCGGCCGGCATTGCCTGAAGCGTCGACGCGCGAGCGCACGAAGCAGGTCGAGGTCCACTCCCAGACATTGCCGGCGAGATCGGACACGCCGCGCTCGTTCAGGCCGAACCTGCCGAACGGATAGGCCGTCGTGTCGGACAGGTCGCGTTCGGATTCGCGCTCGTAGCGGCTGATCCAGCGCTTCGCGGGATCGTCCGCGTCGACCGGCGCGCCATCGTCCTTGAATCGGGAGCCCGCCGCGAAAGCCCATTCCGCATCGCTCGGCAGGCGATAGTGATGCCCGGTCCTGCGCGACAGCCAGCTGGCATAGGCCTGTGCATCGTGCCAGCTCACCTGTACCGCGGGGCGGTCGGGCGCGATCGTCACGCCGCGATCGAGCGCGTGGCATTCGCCGTCACGCACGCAAAGCTGGTAGTCCGCGGAGGAGACCTGCTCGCGCATGATGTGAAGCGGCCGCGCGAACTGAAGTGTGCGCAGCGGCGCCTCGGCCTGCTGCCCGGCGCGCGTGAAGTCGCCGGCCTCGCGATAGGCGAAGCTGCCCGCCACGATCTCGACGGTCACAGGCTCGCCCTGCGTGCCGCGCGTCGACATCTCGGAGACCAGCGGCGCAACGGCCAGCGGTCCTGCGAACCCGGCGGCACAGGCGAGGAGCAATTTGAGCTTGAATGCAATCAGCATGACTTTCCCCCGAAAGAAGAAGGGGCCGGCGATGGCCGGCCCCTTGTCGCGTCTAGTTGGTATTGGGAGCCGGTATCTCAGCAGGCGCCTTCACCTGGGTCATCAGATCATCGTTCCACTTGCCTTCGACCTTGAAGTGCGCGGTGGCGCCGAGGTCGGCGGCCTCGATCAGGTTGTGCGTGACATAGGCATAGATGCCGGGCTGCAGGAACTTGTACATCGCGGCTCCCGCCGAGCCGCCACGGATGAACCAGGTCTCGAGCCCGGTCTCCGGCGGGTTGGAGAATTTTCCGGTCTCCCAGACATAGTCGCCATGGCCGCCGATCAGATGCGGACGGCTGTCGCGATTGGCCTGCGAATGCACGATCAGCACGTTCTCGCCGACCTTGGCCGTCAGCGCGTTCTTGCCGGTAAGCGCGCCGACCTTGCCGTTGAACACGACGTGCGAGGGGATCAGCTTCTTCATCACCTCCTCGGTGTCGGTGAAGGCTTCGCCCGGCGAGTCGTAGGATTTGAAATTGCCCTTCTCGTCGCGCGGCACGTATATGTCCTGCTCGCCGACATAATAGATCTTGTCGTATTTCAGCGCGTGGCCCTTGCCGTCGTTCAGCCCGTCGCGCGGCAGCACCATCACGGCGCCGTTCATGCCGGAGACGACATGCCAGGGGATCATCGGGCCGCCCGGGGCGCAGTGATAGACGAACACGCCGGTCCGCGTTGCCTTCCAGCGCAGCACGACCTGCTCGCCGGGATTGACCAGCGTGAGCTCGGCGCCGCCGAGCGCGCCGGTCGCGGAGTGGAAGTCGATGTTGTGCGGCATGCTGTTGGTCGCGGGATTGACCAGCGTCAGCTCGACATAGTCGCCTTCATGCACGACCATCAGCGGGCCCGGCATCGAGCCGTTGAAGGTCATCGCCTGGAAGGTGGTGCCCTTGTCGTCGATGACCACCTTCTTCTCCTCGATGGTCATCTTGAACTCCATGATCTTGGGCGCTTGCGTCGTCGCCTGCTCGTGCGCGTGCACGAAGGGCGGGGCGACCAGCTCGACCTTCTGTCGCGGCAGCTTGAGATCGCTGGCAGCGAAGGCGGGTGTCGCGAGCATCAGGGCGGTCGCGGCGGCGCTGATCAATGCGGCTCTGCGGGTGAACATCGCTAGGCATCCTTCATGTGAAAGGGTTTTGATGACGGATGCAGTGTGCGCCTGTTGCGGCAAGAGTGTTTGCGCTGCGACAAGCTTTTGCCGGATTCGCCTCCGGTGAATTCCTTAAGAGGTTTTCCGGTGTGCGGCACAGTGCTCGGACTTTGAGCGAGCGCAAGGTCGCGGGTTCGAAAGCGGGTAATCCAGTGCCATTCGCAGCTTGCCGTATCCGCAGGCGGCATCAATCGACGAATGGGTAAGATATGAGGACTGATCTCGCAGCGAGCTACGGCGAAGAGAGACTGCCGCGCTACACGAGCTATCCGACCGCGCCGCACTTCTCGCCGGCGGTTGGCGCCGACGCCTACGCACGCTGGCTGTCCGAGCTGCCCGCGGGCGCCAGTGCATCGCTCTATCTGCATGTGCCGTTCTGTCGCGAGATGTGCTGGTATTGCGGCTGCCATACCCAGATCGTTCGCCGCGACGGGCTGATCGCTGCCTATCAGCGGACGCTGCGCAGCGAAATCTCAGGGGTCGCCGAGGCCATCGGGCGCCGCATCAAGGTCGAGCACATCCATTTCGGTGGCGGTACGCCGACGATCATGGCGCCGGAGGCCTTTGCGGAGTTGATGGCGACGATGCGTCACGCGTTCTTCGTGCTGCCCTCGGCCGAGATCGCGGTCGAGATCGATCCGCGCACGCTGACATCGGAGATGGTGGAGGCCATGCGGCTCTCCGGCGTCAACCGCGCGAGCCTCGGCGTGCAGAGTTTCGATCCGGTCGTGCAGCGCGCGATCAACCGGGTGCAGAGCTTTGAGCAGACGGCCTCCGTCGTCGACATGCTCCAGCGCGCCGGCATCAGGGGGATCAATTTCGACCTGATCTACGGCCTGCCGCACCAGACGATCGCATCGTGCCTGGACACGGTGCGGCGCTCGCTCGAACTGGCGCCGGCCCGCTTCTCGGTGTTCGGCTACGCGCATGTGCCCGATTTCAAGAAGCACCAGCGCATGATCAATGAGGCGCATCTGCCGGACGGCCTCGCGCGCCACGACCAGGCTTGCGCCATCGCCAACGCGCTGAAGGAGGCCGGCTATGTGCAGATCGGGCTCGATCATTTCGCGCGTCCCGATGACGCCATGGCGGTGGCTTTCGAGCAGGGGACGCTGCGGCGCAATTTCCAGGGTTACACCACCGACCAGAGCGAGGTGCTGCTCGGCTTTGGCGCCAGTGCGATCGGACATCTGCCGCAGGGCTATGTCCAGAACGCGGTGCAGATCGGTGCCTATGCGCAGCATATTGCGGATGGCCGCCTCGCCACCGCGAAGGGCTATGGGCTCACCGATGACGATCGGCTGCGTGCCGACATCATCGAGCGCATCATGTGCGAGTTCGGCGCCGATCTCGGCGACATCTGCGCGCGCCATGGCGCGAAGTCGGAGGCGATGCTGCAATCCGCGCCGCGGCTGAAGCCGTTGATCTCGGACGGCGTCGTCAGGCTCGACGGCGATCGCCTCGCGGTCGCGAACGACTCGCGCTTCCTGGTCCGCAGCGTGGCCGCCGCGTTCGATGCGCATCTCGATCCGGGCAAGCAGTTGCACAGCCGGGCGGTGTAGTCGCCGCCAGCTTGCGCTTCAGCAAAGAAACGCAGCCCCGCTCCGCTATCGTCTGTTCGGAACGGAGTTGTCCATGCCCTTCCGATCCGACGATCTGGTCGATGATATCATGCGTGCGGCGCCGCACACGATCCGCGTGTTCCTCGCCTTCAGGATGGCCTGTGTCGGCTGTCCGATCGCGACCTTCCACACCGTGGACGATGCTTGCCGCGAGCACGGCATCGACCGCGACAAGTTTCTCGCCGCGCTGAGCGAATGCGTGCCGGCATGAGGCGAATTGGAGTCTGCGCGGGGGCGCGCAGCCTCCCGGGTGAGGGCGAGCTTTCGCCGTAAGCGGAGGCGCCCTCACTCCTGTCTTCCGAGGTTGAGGCCGTGTTCACCTCGCCCCGCTTGCGGGGAGAGGTCGGATTGCATCGCAAAGATGCAATCCGGGTGAGGGGGTACAGGTCTCACAGCGATTTCGCGTGTGGAGAGAAGCCCCTCACCCTAACCCTCTCCCCGTAAGAACGGGGAGAGGGAATATTTCAGGCCGCACCACTGTCCGGGTTGCGTTCCGCCAGCACGACGATCCGGTGCGGATCGCGCAGGATGATGCGCTGGCGGCCACTCTCGACCAGGCCCAGGCTCTCCCAGCCGCTGAGGATGCGGCTCACCGTGTGCAGCGTGGTGCCGGTCATCTGCGCGATGTCCTGGCGACTGATCGGGAAATCGATCTCGATACCGCGATCGAGCTTTTTGCCGGATTGGCTGGCGAGCCGCAGCAGTGCATGCGCGACGCGCTGCTCGACCTGCTGGGTCGACATTTCCAGGATGCGGGTGTGGCTCTCCTGCAGCCGTTTGCCGACCGTCTGCATCGTGTTGGCGGCAAGCGCCGGAAACCGCTCGATCAGCCGCGGCCAGGCCGAATTCGGCCAGATCAGCGCGACGCTGTCATCGACCGCCATGGCGGTCGCCGGATATTGCGCGGCACCGATCGCCATCGCCAGTCCGAAGGTTTCACCGGGCGTGACATAGCGCACCACGATCTGCTCGCCGGTCGGTGTGGTCTTGGCCGCGCGGACATGCCCATGCAGCAGCAGGAAGAAGGATTGCGCATCCGCGCCCTGCTCGAAGATGGCGGTGTTCCTGGGATAGCGCACCGATCGGGCCTCGCGCAGGATCTCCTCGAGGTCTTCCGGCTTGACGCCGGCAAACAGCGGCAAATGCGCAACCAGCGATGTGTCGACCTTGGCCATACTGCCTCCTTGGCATCAGGGAGTGTGATGGCACCTGCAATCGTCGGGGTGTTTGCGATAGCGCAAAACGGACCGGCCGGACGGCAGTATTTTTCCAGATGACGATCCAAGTAATGGTCCGAATTCACAGGAGTTGCCCCATGGCTGGCGCCCGATCCCGTAACTTTCAGGGCTGGCCGCTGTTTGCGAACAGCTTTCGGCCCTTTTTCCTGCTCGCCGCGATCCAGGCCGGGCTGTCGATCCTGGTCTGGCTGCCGATGTTCTATGGCGAGCTGTCGGTGACGTCGGCCTTCGCGCCGCGGGACTGGCACGTCCACGAGATGCTCTACGGCTTCCTGCCGGCTGTGATCACCGGGTTCCTGTTCACGGCGATCCCGAACTGGACGGGACGGCTGCCGATCCAGGGCACGTCGCTGGGCGCGCTGTTGGTGGTCTGGCTTGCCGGGCGCGGGGCGGTGGTTCTGTCCGCCGAGATCGGCTGGGCATTCGCGCTCGCCGTCGACGCGGCCTTCCTGACGCTGGTCGTTGCGGCCGCAACGCGCGAGATCATCGCCGGCGGCAATTGGCGCAATCTGCCCGTCGTAGTGCTCGTGCTGCTGCTGCTATCAGGCAATGTCGCCTTCCATCTCGAAGCGCATTACGAGGGCGCTGCCGATGTCAGCATCCGCGTCGGTATCGGCGTGGTCGTGCTGCTGATCTCGCTGATCGGCGGCCGCATCATTCCGAGCTTCACCCGTAACTGGCTGGTCAAGTTCAACCCCGGCCGCCTGCCGGTGCCGTTCGGGCGGTTTGACGGCGTGGTGGTCGGGTTGAGTGCGCTGACGCTCATCGCATGGATCGTGGCGCCGCTGAATGCGATCACCGCTGTCGCGATGGCACTTGTCGGCTTGCTGCATCTGGTGCGGCTCGCGCGTTGGGCCGGCGATCGCACCACGCGCGAGCGGCTGCTGCTGATCCTGCATGTCGGCTACGCGTTCGTGCCGCTCGGCTTCCTCCTGAACGCCCTGGCTGGTTTCGGCGCGCTGCCGCCGAGTGCCGGCATTCACGCCTGGATGACGGGCGCCGCCGGAGTGATGACGCTCGCGGTGATGACGCGCGCGAGCCTTGGCCATACCGGGCAGGCGCTGACGGCATCACTGGCGACGCAAGTCATCTATGTCGCGATCATCGTCGCGGCGTTGGCGCGGGTTGCTGCCGTAATACTGCCGGCGCATGGCGATGTGCTGCTGCACATTGCCGCCTGCGGCTGGATCGTCGCGTTCCTCGGCTTTGCCGCCGCGTTCGGACCGCTGCTTGCCGGCAGCCCCCGGCGTGCACTCGCCATCATGGGCGTGCCGGCCCCGGCACGCTGAGTCAGGCTGCGTTCGCCGTCGGCGGCCGTACGCCCTTGCGCCAGTCGGTGATGGTGCAGCCGAAGCGGCCGCGGAACCAGCGCGCCATCGCGCTCTGCGCCGAGAAGCCGAGCTGTGCGGCGATATCCGCCAGCGGCCGGCCGGGGTCCTCGATCAGCTGGATCACGAGATCGGCGCGCTGCGCATCCAGGATCGCCGAGAAGCTGGTGCCGGCTTCGGCGAGGTGCCGGTGAATGGTGCGGCGGGTGCAGGCAAGATGCGCGGCCACGCGTTCGACCGTGCAATCGCCGCTCGCGAGCAGACTGCGCACGACCTCGTCGACTTTCTGCTCCCAGCTTGCCGGCCGGGTTTCGATCGCTTCGATGCGTTTGCGCAGATAGCTTGCGATCAGGGGATGCGCGCTCGGGATCCGCCGTTCCATGTCGTGCGCCGACAACAGGATCGAGTCCTCCTCCGCGTTGAAGATCACGCGGCAGCCATAGAAGTCGCGGTAGCGCTTGCGGTCGTGCGGCGGCGGGTAGTGCAGGTGCACCTCCTGCGGCCGCCAGTCGCTTCCGAACAGCGACTGGATGATGCGATGGACGCTGCCGAGCGCCATGTCGATCGACTGCCGTGGGGCCGTCGGTTGCCGGCCGCGCAGATGCAATGTGACGGTCACGGTCTGCTTGTCCCTGACGACGTCGAGCTTCATGCCGTCGTGATGAACATGGATGAAGCGGGAGAACGCTTCGATCGCCTCGCCGACGGTCGCCTGTTCCCGCACGATCAGGCCGACCGCGCCGAAATTGGTCAGGCCGCCGCGCTCGGCGAGCCGCAAGCCGAAATCTTCGGCACCGGAGGCTTCTGCCGACAATTCGAGCAAGCGACGCAAGGCCGGGACCGCGATGGGTGTATCGGGCTTGTCGAGGACGGTCAGCGGCAGTCTGACCTTGCGCATCATCTGCCTGGGGTCGAGCCCGACCGACCGGGCGACCTCCGGGTAACAACTCAAGCCTGCGCTGCGAATGAGGTCGGTCATGCGACCCGTTCCTGTCAGCCATTCCCGCAGATGTCCCGAAATGTAAAGTTTCTGTCCCGATCCGTCAAATCCGGGAACAGGGCGGAACATACATAAGGGAAAGCGAAGCACCGGCGTGAATGCCGTGCTCATGACGGCGGGGCGCGATGGGGCCCCCGGCCGTCTCAAATCATTTGACCAAGACATTACTGGATCGGGATTATGCCGGGAAACATGCTTTCCAAGGGTGAGGTATTCGTCATTGAAACCGACGCCGCCTCCCGCGAACAATTGTCCAACGCGCTCCAGCAGAGTGCTTATGACGTGATCTGCTTCGCCGACGGCGCGTCGCTGCTGTCGGAAGCCAAGGCGCGGATGCCGGCTTGCGTGTTGCTGGAGATGCCGCCGGATCGCTCCGCCCTCGAGGTGCTCAAGCGCCTGCGCGAGGAAAACTGCATGGCGCCGGTCCTGGTGACCTCGGCGAACGGCAGCATCGCCATGGCGGTCGACGCGATCAAGAGCGGCGCGGCCGACTTTATCGAGAAGCCGTTTCGCACCCGCGATGTCGTCGACCGGATCGATGCCGCGATCGACGAGTCGGCCCAGCCGGATTCGACCAGGCACCGCTGGCTGCCCAGTTGCGAACCCCTGACCGCGCGGGAGAACGACGTGCTGGTGCATCTTGCCGCCGGTCTGACCAACAAGGAGGTCGCCCGTCGCATGCATCTGAGCGCACGCACGGTCGAGGGTTATCGTGCCAGCATCTTGAAGAAGGCCGGCGCCCGCAACGTGACCGATTTGCTCCGCCGCATCTTCGGCCAGGGTTCGCCGAGCCAAGCCTGAACAAGCCAAGCCTGAACAAGCCAAGCCTGAACGAGCCGGCCTGAACTCGGCTTCTGAGTCCCGGTTGTGCCGCGGCGCGGTGACGCGTTCCGCGGCCATGGTGCTGCCGCAGCCGCGCCCAACGGAAACCCCAATCGAACCAGTTCCTTCCCTGCCGCGTCTCACCACGATGGCGTGGCATGTTTTCGCAGCGTCCGGCTGGCGGCGCGGCGATATCGGCAGGGAGAAGTTTATGCGCACGATCGCAAGATGTCTGGCGACGACGAGCCTGGTCCTGGTAACCACGGCGCTCGCCGCGCCCTCATGGGCCGCCGATGTGGACGCCACATCGGCCATCGACACCGTCACCGTCTATCCTGATGGCGCCACGGTCACCCGCGTGATCGCGGTCGATCTCGCCTCCGGCGACAGCACCCTGGTCGCGAAGGATTTTCCGCTCTCGCTCGACCCGTCCTCGCTCCGCGTCGAGGGTGAGGCGGGTGCAAAACTCACCATCGGCACGATCGATGCGCGGCCGCCGCGTGCGGCGCCGCCGGTGAATCTCCCTGAGCTCGACAAGCGCATCGAGGCGCTCAAGGACGAGCGTGCCGATTTGCAAGGCGCGATCGATGCCGCGGCCGCCCGGCGCAAATTCGCGCAGCGCTTCGCCGAAGCCTCACCCGCCGGTCTCGGCGAGAAGGGCGAGGCGCGCCCGATCACCGAATGGCGTGCGGCCTTTACCGCGGTGGCCGAGGAAGTCGCGGCGGCAGAAACGGCGATCCGTGATGCTTCGCGAAAGCAGCGCGAGATCGATCGCCAGATCGCGCAACTCGAAGCCGACCGGTCGGCCAAGCCGCCCAGCAAGCTCGAGGTTCGTATCGACATCGCCTCCGCAGCCGCGACGAAGGCAACGCTGCGGGTCACTTATGCCGTGCGCAATGCGCGCTGGCTGCCGCTCTATGACGCCCGGCTCGATACCGGCGCCAAGGACCGCAAGCCGCAACTCGAACTGGTCCGCCGCGCCGAGGTCACGCAGTCGACCGGCGAGGATTGGTCCAACGTCACGCTCGGTGTTTCCACCGTCCGCATCGCCCGCGGTGGCAGCGCGCCTGAGCTGGGCTCGCTGGTGGCGCAATATCCACAGCTGCCGAAGCCGCGCGCGTTTGGCTCGGCCGCGGATACTGCCATGCCGGCGCCCGCGGCGGCGCCAATGCTGCGAAAGATGCAATCAGCCGCCGTGCCCCCCGAGCAGGCCGATATGCCTGTACGCGCGGAAGAGCAGCAGGCGGCCGCCGAGATCGGCGACTTCCAGGCTACCTTCAAGATTCCGGGCCGTGTCAGCCTCGGTGCCGCCGAAGGCGCCAAGAGCCTGCGCATTGCTTCGATGAGCGTGCCCGCCGATCTGGCGGTGCGTGCCGCGCCGGTGCTGGATCCCACCGCGTTCCTCGAAGCCAGTTTCAAGCAGACTGACGATGCGACGTTGCTGCCGGGCAAGGTCGCGATCTACCGCGACGGCATCTTCGTCGGTCGTGGCAAGCTCTCGGCTTCCGCCAAAGACGACATCGTGCGGCTCGGCTTCGGCGCCGACGACAAGGTCAAGATCGAGCGTGCGGTGCTCAAGCGCAATGAGGGCTCGGCAGGCCTGATCGTGACGACGTCGAAGACCGACGAGCGTGCGTTCAAGACCACCGTCCGCAACGGCCACGATTTCCCGATTCACGTCGCGATCGAGGATCAGCTGCCGGTCAGTGAGAACGACGAGATCGTCGTCGAGATGCTGCCGGCGACCACGCCGCCCACGGCGAAGGATATCCGTGACAAGCGCGGCGTGCTGGAATGGTCGTTCGACGCCAAGCCCGGTGAAGTCAAGGACATCAACTTCGCCTGGCGCGCCCGCTGGCCGAAGGACAAGAACATGGTGATCGTGCCGTCGGGCTAGTTTCTCGCGGTCGGCGGCGCTGCCTTACCTCGCCCCGCTTGCGGGGAGAGGTCGGAATGCGCGCTGAAAGCGCGTATTCCGGGTGAGGGGGACTCTCCGCGAGTGCAACTCTCATCGTCCCCGCGGAGACTCCCCCTCACCCCAACCCTCTCCCCGCAAGCGGGGCGAGGGAGCGCACCTTCACCGTGGCGGCGCGGCCGCCCGCATCGACTGCGGCAGCACATAAGGCACGCCGCCGTCGGCCTGATGGACGACGGCGTCGATCTCGAAGATCTCGCGGATGGTTTCGCGGGTGACGATGTCGGCGCGCGGGCCATCGGCGGCGAGCTTGCCGCCGTTCAGCACGATCAGCCGGTCGGCAAAGCGGATCGCGAGATTGAGATCGTGCAGGATCGCGATGACCGCCGTGCCGGCGGCCGCGCGGCGGCGCGCGGCTTCGACCAGGTCGATCTGGTGGCGCAGATCCAGGCTCGAGGTCGGTTCGTCCAGCAGCAGCAGCCCGGGTCCGTGCTCCGCCTCGCCACAGGCGAGCTGCACCAGCACCCGGGCGAAATGGGCGCGTTGCTGCTCGCCGCCCGACAGCGTCGGCAATTGCCGTTCGCGGAAATGCGACAGGCCGACTTCATCGAGCGCGGCGTCGACCAGCCGGCCCGCCTCGCGCGGGCTGCGATCGCCCGCGCCCATCAGCACGATCTCCTCGACGGTGAAGGGGAAGGTGACGTTGATGTGCTGGGACAGCATCACGCGGCGCGCGGCAAGTTCGCGGGGGGTATAGAGGTTGATGTCGCGCTGCTTCAGCTTGACCTCGCCCTCGCTCGGGCGGAGATCGCCGGAGAGCAGTCGCAGCAGCGTCGACTTGCCGGCACCGTTCGGGCCGATGATGGCAACCATCTCGCCGGCTGTGACGCCGAGGCTGACGTCATCGAGCAGCCTCGCGCGGCCGGCGCGTTTGCTTAAAGCACGCGCCTCGATCACGGCGCTCATAGTGAAGCGAGCCCACGCTGCCGCAGCAGGATGCCGAGGAAGACCGGCGCGCCGACCGCCGCGGTCAAAATGCCGATCGGCATCTCGGCCGGCGCCACGATGGTGCGTGCCAGCGTATCGGCGCCGACCATCAGGATCGCGCCCAGCAGCACCGAGGCCGGCAGCAGCAGGCGATGCGCGGGGCCAATGACGAGGCGCAACAGATGCGGCACGACGATGCCGACGAAGCCGATGACGCCGCTGATCGACACCGCGACGCCGGTCATGGCGGAGACCATCACGATCGCAATCCGTTTCAGGCGCTCGACATCGACCCCACCGTGAAAGGCATCGGCTTCGCCGAGCACCAGCAGATCGAGGCCGCGCGCGATGAAGGCGCAGGCCGCGAGCCCGGCCGCGAGGACCGGCGCGAGCACGGCGGCCTTGGTCCAGGTTGCGCCGCTCATCGAGCCCAGCATCCAGAACGTGATGTCGCGAAGCTGGCGGTCGTCGGCGATGAACACCAACAGCCCGATGCCGGCGTTGGTGATGGCGGTGATGGCGACGCCGGCGAGTAGGAAGATCGCGATCGACGTTCTGCCGGCACGGCTGGAGATGCCGTAAAGAATCGCGGTCGTGACCAGCGACCCCGCAAAGGCCGCGAGCGGCAACAGCTCGGTCTGGAGGAAACGAAACGTCCCGCCGAAGCGCGAATCGGTGAAGACGATCGCGCATGCAGCCGCGAGCGCGCCACCGCTGGAGACGCCGACCAGCGCCGGATCGGCGAGCGGATTGCGAAACAGCCCCTGCATGATCGCGCCGGCTGCCGCGAGCAGGCCGCCGACCATCGCGGTCGCGGCGATCCGGGGAATGCGGATCGACCACAGCACGAGCTGATCGCGCGCCGTGACGGTCGTCGCGGCGCCGTCCGCGACAAGGCCGAGCGCGGCCGGCAGCCGGGCGAGGGGAATGCCCGCCGCGCCGACGGTCAGCGCGACGATTGCGGTGGCGGTGAGCACGATGAGCAGAAGCGGAATCGCCAGCGATGCGGAGCGCCGTCCTTTGCGACGTCGAGGTCCCCGCGCCTCGGTCTCGACCGCCGCGCTCATTGCCGGCAATTCGCCGCCGACAAAGCCGACGTGAATGCGCCATCAGCCAGCGCCGGATAGAGCTTGACCGAGAGATCGCGCGCCGCCGCCGCCGTGCGCGGTCCGAAGCCGAGCAGATAGAGCCCGTCCATCGTCACAAAACTCTTGTTGGCCGCGACCGGCGTCAGGGCGAAGCCGGGATGAGTGTAGACCGCGTCGGCCTGGAGCGAGTCCTTGCCGCGCTCGATCGACAGCACCACGTCGGGCTTGGCCGCGACGATCGCCTCGTCGCCGATGATCTTGTGGACGTCGTAATCGTCGACGGCGTTGGCGGCGCCTGCGAGCTGGATGATCTCGTCGGCCGCCGTCTTGTGGCCCGCGACCATGGCGCGCCCGTTCTGGAGCGACATCACGAACATCACGCGCACCGGCCTGGTCACCTTGGCGCGCAGCGCACGAAGCTGGGCGAGGTCGGTACTGACCGCAGTGCTCAGGCATTCGGCGCGGGCATCGACACCCATGGCATGGCCGACCAGCCTGATCTTCTCGATCAGGCCGTCCTCGGAGAAGGTCTCGGGCACCAGCACCAGCGGCACCTTTGCGGTATCGAGGAGATCCATGGTCTCGCGCGGGCCCGAGCCCTGGATCGCGAGGATCAGCGTCGGGTTGAGGCCGAGCACGCCTTCCGCCGAGATCTGGCGCATGTAGCCGACGTTCGGCTTGTCGTGCAGCGCCGTCGCCGGATAGAGGCTCGTGGTATCGACGCCGACCAGCCGGCTCTCGAGCCCGAGTGCATAGAGGATCTCGGTGATGGCACCGCCGATCGCGACCGTGCGCGCGATGTCGTTGACCGCGACGTCACGGTTGCGTGCGTCATGCACGACGATGCCGGCCGCGTTGGCGGCGGGCGCGCGTGTGATCGTACCGGCCAGCAGCAGATACAGCAGGGTGCGACAAAATGTCATTGCGGTCTACTTCGTCAGGATCAGCTTGTTCTGCGAGGTCAGGCGAAGGCGATAGTTGTCCTCGCCGTGTGCGATCATGATCTCGCGCTCGGTGGCAAACAGCTCGCGGCTGTCGATGCGATTGCCCCGCATCATCAGGGTTCGCGTTGTTGCAGAAGGGTTTTCCACGTGCCCTCCGGCGTCGTTGATGCTGTCTCCGGATGCGGCTGACATGGGTCTGGTGATGCGCTTTCGAAATTTCAGGTGCTGCTTGTTTGTATAAGCGGCGTGAGGCGCATTCCAACCGCAGCAACTTACAATCGATATAAACTGCAACCCGACGTCATTGACCGTCAGAGTGTTGCCACGTTACCAAACAGGACGATGCGGGCCGGGGGCCCGCACACAAATAGCCAGCCAGTCGCTCGCCTCGCGCTAGCGCACGCCAGCCAACAAGACACAAGATGATTGGGTTGGGGTTATGGCTGACGGGGCTAGGTATTCGCGCGCCTTGATTTTGGGCGCGTCGGTGGTTTCAATCGCGGCAATGGCGGCGGAGAGCAGTCTTGCGCAGACGGCGCAGCCGCAGGCCGAACAGGATTCGGCGGCAGGATCGAAGCAGGCCAAGCGCAAGCAGGCCAAGCCGCAAATTGCGCAGCAAGCCAAGCCTGCGCAGCAAGCCAAGCCTGAAGTCATGAACGCTCGTGCCCAGGCCGGCGGCGCGGCGCCGGTGCAGACGCTCGACACCATCACGGTGGCCGCGACCAAGACCGAGGAGCGCGCGATCGACTCGCTCGCGCCGGTCTCCTCCGTCTCGCTCGACAAGATCCAGGGTTTGCAGCCGAACCGGCTGTCGGACATCTTCTATAACGTCCCCGGCGTGTCGTTCCAGGAGCGCGGCGATGATCCCGCGACCGTCATCAATGTCCGCGGCTTGCAGGATTTCGGCCGCGTCGCCGTCGTGGTCGACGGCGCGCGGCAGAATTATCAGCGCACCGGTCACAACGCCAACGGCTCCTTCTTCCTCGATCCTGAATTGATCGGCGGCGTCGATGTGGTGCGCGGACCGACCGCCAACATCTACGGTTCCGGCGCGATCGGCGGCCTGGTCTCGTTCCGGACCAAGGACATCAACGACGTGCTGCGTCCCGGCGAGCGCTGGGGTGTCGATCTCTCAGGCTCCTACGGCTCCAACAACAGCCGCGGCCTCGGCTCGGTGTTCGGCGGCGTGCGCGCGACGCCCGACGTCGATATCTTCGGCGGCGCGGTCTACCGCACGCAGGGCAATTACAAGGACGGCAACGGCACCGAGATCGGCAACACCGGCAACCAGGTCGAGGCCGGGTTGATGAAGCTGACGGTGCGCCCCGCGCTCGGTCACGAGGTCAAGTTCGGCGCCACGTTCCAGGACTATCAATACAGCATCGGCCAGATCAACCGGGGTCCGACGACATCGGCGGCGCTGATCGCGTTGAACCGTGGTTCGTCGGTCTACGCCTCCGATGCCAAGAACTACACCGGCACCGTAACGTGGAACTACGCGCTGCCGAGCGACAATCTGTGGGACTGGCACATGTCGGCCTACGCGAACCGCACCGAAAACGACCAGACCAAGACCTATGATTACGGCAACCCCACGGCCTATTGCAACGGCGGTCTCGGAAACAACATTTCGGGCTGCGTCGGTACCAGTCGTGCCTACAAGCTGAATACGTTCGGCTTCGATGCCAACAACACCACGCGTTTCGACGTCGCCGACTGGCGCAATGCACTGACGTGGGGTGTCGATGCCTTCCAGGACGACGTCATCACGACCGACAGCCGCGGCAATTCCAACGTCACCACGCCGAGCGGCATCCGCACCGTGTCGGGCGGCTTCCTCCAGTTGAAGCAGAACTACGGCACCTGGTTCGAGGCGGTGAGCGCGGTCCGATACGACCGCTACAATCTGCAGTCGGGCGGCACCAACACGGGCGGTGATCGCTTCTCGCCGAAGATCACCCTCGGCGTCACGCCGGTCCCGGGCTTCCAGCCCTATGTGAGCTACGCCGAAGGCTACCGCGCCCCGTCGATCACGGAAACGGTCATCTCCGGCGCCCATGCGACCGGGGGCGGACCGGCCCTGTTTGCCTGTCCGGACGGCACCTCCGGCGTGTTCTGCTTCCTGCCCAATGCGAACCTTCGCCCCGAGGTCGGCAAGAACAAGGAAGTCGGCTTCAATCTGAAATACGACAACATCTTCCGCGCATCCGACTCGTTCCGCGGCAAGATCAACCTGTTCCAGAACGATGTCAGCGACTACATCGACCTCGTGCCGTTCGGCTTCGTGGCGTTCCCGGGCTTTGGCTCGTTCGCCAAGTACTATCAGTACCAGAACATCGCCAGCGCCCGGATCCAGGGTTTTGAGGCGGAGACGATGTACGATGCCGGCGACTGGTTCGTCGGTGTCTCCGGTCATTACATCCAGGGCAAGAACGTCGCGACCAATGTCGGGCTTGCGACCATCACGCCGCGCAAGGTCGTCACCACGGGCGGTGTCCGCCTGCTCGATCGCACGCTGATCCTGACCGCGCAGTGGGCCTCGTACGGTCCGAACAACGACGTGCCCGCCGGTTATCTGCCCGCGACGGGATACGAGCTGGTCAATCTGTACCTGACCTACAACGCGACCAAGGACATCGTGTTCTCGGCCTCGATCGACAACCTCTTGAACCAGTACTACCGGCCCTACGCCATTCCCGGCAGCTCGGTCGACGGCACCACGCAGAACGACGTGCTGTGGTCGAGCCCGGGCGCGGGTCGGGTCTACAAGGCCGGCCTGAAGATCCACTTCGGAGGTGCGTAAGCCGCGCGTCGCAACGTCACCCACGTCCGCCGGGCCGCGCTGATGCTCCAGCGCGGCTTCGGCGTGTATTCGTTTCAATGAGAAGGAGAGACTCTTATGTTCATCGCCATGAACCGGTTCCAGGTGAAGAAGGGCGCGGAGACCGCGTTCGAAACCGTCTGGGCCACCCGCGAATCCTATCTCGGCAGCATGCCGGGCTTCGTCGAGTTTCATCTCTTGAAGGGCCCTGAAGCCGAGGACCACACGCTCTATTCGTCGCACACGCTTTGGGTCGACAAGGCCGCGTTCGAAGCCTGGACCCGCTCGGACCAGTTTCGCCGCGCCCATGCCCGCGCCGACAATCAGACCGGCGAGAGCCTCTATCTCGGTCATCCCAAGTTCGAGGGGTTTGAGGTGATCCAGAGCGAGCGCAAGGCTGCGGCGGCCTAAGGCGGCGCAGATGAGGAGCCGGACATGCTGAGCACAGATCTCGCCGATCTCAGGGCGTACATGGCCGACAATCCCGGCGCGGTCATCGAGGACGTCGCGCGCGAGCGCAAGGTCACGCCGCGCGCCGTGATCGAGGCGCTGCCGTTGTCGATGCTGCGCATGGGCGGCGGCGAGCATTTCGCCGCCGCGATGCAGGACATCGCCGCATGGGGCGAGGTCACGCTGATCGTCCACACCGATGACGCGATCTTCGAGTTCACCGGCAGCATTCCGGCTGGCGAGATCGGCCGCGGCTATTTCAACCTGATGCAGCCGAAGGGCCTGCACGGCCATCTCCGCCACGAGCGTTGCGCCGGCATCGCCTTCGTCGAGCGGCCCTTCATGGGCAAGACGTCCGCCTTCGTCGCCTTCATCAATGCCGACGGCGGCATCATGTTCAAGGTGTTCGTCGGTCGTGACGAGACCCGGGCGTTGCGTGCGGATCAGCTCCAAAGGTTCCGGCAGCTGGCGGACCGGATCGCGGTGTAACGTCATTCAGGAGATCAGGATGCAGGGCAATCTTCGGCTTCGGCATGTGATCGCAACCATCGCGCTGGCGCTCGCGCCGACACCGGTCTTCGCGATCGATGAGGCGCTGCTGCCGCGCAATCTGTCGCCGTGGGGTATGTTCATCGGCGCCGACATCGTCGTGAAGGCGGTGATGATCGGGCTGGCTTGCGCCTCGCTGGTGACCTGGACGGTGTGGCTCGCCAAGACCATCGAGCTGCGCCGCAAGAGCGCGCTCGCCGTGCAGCGGACGCGTGCGCTCGAAGGCAAGATGAAGCTGGCCGAGGCGGCCGAACGTGCGGGTGAGGCGCACGATGCGGTGGCGCAGCTCATCCAGTCCTGTGCGAAAGAGGCGGAGCTGTCGGGCGGCATCGTCGACGACGGCCTGCAGGAGCGCGTGGCGTTGCGGCTCGAGCGGGTCGAGGCGGCGATGTCGCGGCAGATTGCACGCGGCACCGGCGTGCTCGCGACCATCGGCGCCACGGCGCCGTTCGTCGGCCTGTTCGGCACCGTCTGGGGCATCATGAATGCCTTCATCGGCATCTCGGAGAGCCACACCACGAGCCTCGCCGTGGTCGCGCCCGGCATCGCGGAGGCGCTGCTCGCCACCGCGCTCGGTCTCGTCGCCGCGATTCCGGCGGTCGTGATCTACAATCATCTGGTCCGCGGCATCGCCAATTATCGGGCGTTGCTCGGTGACGCATCCGCGCAGCTGATGCTGCTGGTGAGCCGGCAGCGCGATCACAGGGACTTCCGCCTGGCGCGGGCGGCGGAGTAGGCCATGGCCGCGAAGCTCGGCACGCGCACGGGATCGCCGCTCAGGCGCGGCGTCCCTGACGATCTCGACGTCGTCAATGAGATCAACGTCACGCCGTTCATCGACGTGATGCTGGTGCTACTGATCATCTTCATGGTGGCAGCCCCACTCGCCACCGTCGACATCGGCGTCGAGCTGCCGGCGACGGCCGCCGAGCCGGCACCACGGCCGGACAAGCCGGTCTTCGTCACGGTGAAGCCGGATCTCGCGATCGCCGTCGGCGAAGACGTCGTGGCCCGCGACGCGCTTGCCGCCTCGCTCGACGCCGCCACCAAGGGACGCAAGGACGAGCGCATCTATCTGCGCGCCGACAAGGCCGTTTCCTATGGCGACCTGATGGAGGTGATGAACACCTTGCGCAATGCCGGCTATCTCAAGGTCGCTCTCGTCGGCCTCGACGGACGCAGTTGATGACCGCGGCCAACGCCTTTGCGCTGCATCAGCCGCTTGGCGAGCGTGAGACGACGCGCTGGAGCGTATCGGCCGCCGTCATCATCACGTTGCATATCGCTGCCGCGCTGCTCACGATGCACTGGCTCAGGTCGCAGCCGGAGCAGGGCGTCACCCTGCCGGCGATCATGGTCGACATGGCGCCGATGACGTCGGCGCCGCAATCGACGCCGCTCGACCTCGCGCCGGGGCCGGTGATGGAGCAGGCCGATGCCTCTCCGCCCGATCAGGCCGCGCCGCAGGCCGTCGAGGAGACCATCGCGCCGACGCCGCCGCAGGACAAGCCGGACGTGGTGGCGCCGCCCGAACAGAGGTTGAAGCCGGTGGACGCCGAGCCCACGAGGGTCCTCGCCGAGACCAGGCCCGAGCCGGTCAAGCCGAAGGTGGTGCGTCCCGAAGCGAAGAAGCCGAGCCACACGACACCCGCGCCGCGCACCACCGCTTCGCCGCGCGCGGAGCGGCAGGCGCCGGCCGCATCGGCCGTCAGCACCGGCGCATCGGCGGTGGCGATCGCCTCCTATAACCAGATGGTGGCGGCGCATCTGCAGCGCTTCAAGCAATTTCCGCCGGCGTCGAAGGCGGCCGGCGAGCATGGCGTGGCGCGGTTGAGCTTTACGCTGAGCCGCAGCGGCCAGGTTCTCGGCAGCCGTCTTGCCGGCTCGTCCGGCTATGCCGCGCTCGACGCCGAGACCATGGCGATGGTCCGCCGCGCCCAGCCATTCCCGCCGTTCCCGCCGGAGATCGCGCAGGCCTCGATGGGCTTTACCGTGCCGATCTCGTTTGCGATCAGGTAGGCTTTTTTCACCTCGCCCCGCTTGCGGGGAGAGGTCGGATTGCATCGAAGATGCAATCCGGGTGAGGGGGTACAGGTCTCACGACAATCTTACGTGTGGAGAGAGGCCCCTCACCCCAACCCTCTCCCCGTAAGAACGGGGAGAGGGAGAGGAGAGAGCTCTGCTTACTTCGCCTTCAGGAAATCGGCGACGTCGAGCAGCATGAACTCGTCGTCGTCGGCCTTGTTGGGATCGCGGCTCGACGAGAACGGCAGGTTGTTGTCGTTGCCGACGATGATGTGGGTGTCGTCGACGCGATCGACGTTCTCGATGGTGAAGAACGGGAAGGTGTAGACGCCGTCATTGAGCGGCTTGCGCGCCTTCTTGTCGGGATCCTGGATCTTCAAGAGGTCGATATAGCCGATCTTGCGCACGGGCTTGCCGACATTGGCGTCGTTGAGCTCGATCTTGTAGACGCGCTTGAACTTGGCGACATCAGGGAAGCAGTTCTCGCCGCGGGTGCCGGCCGGGCAGGCCTTGTCGGGCGTGCCTTCGCCGTTGTCGCGCTCGATGACGAGGCCGGCGGAGGGGTCAATCATGTTGAAGTCGCCGATGGCGTTGCCGTTCTGCTCGAACACATACTGCCAGTAGCGGCCGGTGAATTTTTCGGCGGCGACGTCGAATTCGAGGATGCGGGAGGCTTCCTTGCCGTCGACCCGCTCCCAATCCTTCTTGTCGGCATCCCACAGCGGGCCCTCGAGCAGACCGTAGAGGAATTTGCCGTCCTTCGACGAGGCAAAGCCTTCAAAGCCCTTGGAGCGACGCAGATTGACGTTGGTGTAGGTCGCGCCCGGCGCGCCCGGTGTCGCCACCGCCCAATGGTCGGGCGAGCGCACCGGCTTGCCGTCGGCGATGGTCTCGAACACGGCGAGGATCTTGCCGGTCTTGTCGGCCTTCAGGACGTAGGGGCCGAACTCGTCGCCGATCCAGAAGGTGTCGCCGATGATCTGGAAGCCCTCGGTGTCGAAATCGGCGCCGGTGAGATAGCGCTTCTCGGTGTCCTCGTGGACGATGCGGAACGGTACCTTCTTGTCGGGGTCGTGCAGGAAGACGGTCCCTTCGCGCTCGATCTTGCCGCCCGCCCAATCCATCTTGTAGTGGTTCAGGTACAGCATCGAGTCCATCGAATTGGCGCGCGCGCCCATGCCGTTGTCGGTGATGACCCAGAAGCTGCCGTCGGGCATCTTCTTGATGCCGGAATGGCCCTGCAGCGGCTGCCCCTTGAACGGCAGCGAGACGCCGGTCGAACGTTCGAAGGATTTGCCCATCACGGTGCCGAGCGCGTCGACGCGCTTGCCGGTGGTGTATTTTCCCGAGGTCTTGAGATCGGCCGGCGCATCGGCCGGGGCATCGATGAAGGTCGCAGCCGGCATCACCACGTGGCCGGCGAGCTTGGCCGGGAATTCACCCTCGCTCTGTGCGAGCGCGGTGCTCGCGGTAAGAACGATCGTTGCGACGGTGCAGAGAAAAGTCGCGCGCATGTGCGTCTCCTGTTAGCGGACGACGCCTTATGCGGATCGCATATTGCAGTTTTGTGAAGCCGGGCCAAACGCCGCAGGCGCGGTTTATTCCCTTACCGCACGCGGCGTCTCACGCGGTTTCGTAGACCAGTCTGGTGAAGAAGCCGGGGTCGACGAGGAACTGTCCCCACTTCGCATCGAACGCGGCGGTTGGCTTGGCCGCAACCGTCTCGTCGCGTGTCTTTCCCTGCTTCTTGAGATTGCCGACATTGTCCCTGATAGCGACCAGCATGTCGCGGAAGCCCTGAAGCTCGGCTTTGTTGCTGACGGGCTTGCCGTGACCGGGGATGATGATGGTGTCGTTGTTGGCTGCTGCCAGATTGGCATCGGAGGCCGCAATCATGCCGTCAATGCTGCCGCCGGTCGAATGGTCGATGAAGGGATAGATGCCGTTCCAGAAGGTGTCGCCGGCATGCAGGATATTGGCCTCGGCGAACATGACCGAGATGTCGCCGTCGGTGTGAGCGGGCCCGTAATATCTCAGCGCGACCGACGCTCCGTTGAGCTTGAGGTTCTGCTCCTTGGTGAAGACCTCGGCCGGGACCGCGCTGGCGGGCAACGCAAGGAAATTGTAGTCCCAGTCTTCGACCCGTTGAACGACGGAAAGATGCTTGCGGGTGTTTTCGTGGGCGATGATCTTCGCGCCGGCTGCGCTCAGCCATTCATTGCCGTCGGCATGATCGAAGTGCCAGTGTGTGTTGATCAGATGCGCGATCGGCTCGCCGCCGAGCTCGGCAAGCGCCTTGCTGAGCTGTGGGCGCGAGACGCCGATGCCGGCATCGACCAGAAGCTTGCCGTCCGGTCCGGTGAGGACGGCGATGTTGCCGCCGGATCCTTCGAGCGCGCTGATATTGTTGCGCAGCTTGTAGGTCTTGATCGGTGACGTCGCCGCGCTGTCCTTGATCAGGCTGACGAGGCCGCGCGCTTCCGCGTAGGCCTGCCGCGGGCTGAGCCATCCCCCCGTTGCGGCGAACGCGGCGCCGCCGACGCAGCACAGGCAAAAGCCGCGTCGGGACATTGACTGGAGCTTTGGCGATCCCATGCGATGCTCGCTTTCTGGAGCGAGGACAATTGCGGCCACGGTCGCTCCGCCGTTGCCGCGGCAAGGTGCGACCAGGGCAGACCACAGTCTATCAGGACCGCACGATCGCTTACGCTTGCGGTGGCCCGTTACTCCTTCACCGCGCCGGTCAGCGAAGACACGTAATAGTCCACGAACAGCGAGTAGAAGATCGCAACCGGCAGTGAGCCGAGCAGCGAGCCCGCCATCAGCGCGCCCCACTGATAGACGTCGCCGGTGACGAGCTCGGTCAGGATCGCGACCGGCACGGTCTTGTTGGCGCCGCTCTGGATGAAGGCGAGCGCGTAGATGAACTCGTTCCAGGACAGCGTAAACGAGAAGATGCCGGCCGAGATCAGTCCGGGCACCGCGAGCGGCAGCGTGATCCGCCGCAGGATCTGCAGCCGCGTCGCGCCGTCGACCAGCGCGCATTCCTCGAGCTCGTAGGGGATCGACTTGAAATAGCCGATCAGCAGCCAGGTGCAGAACGGTACCAGGAAGGTCGGATAGACCAGGATCAGGGCCAGCGGCGAGTCGAACAGGCCGAACTGCACCACCACGGTCGCGAGCGGGATGAACAGGATCGACGGCGGCACGAGATAGGCGAGATAGATGCCGAGGCCGACATACGGACTGCCGCGGAAGCGCAGCCGCTCGATTGCATAGGCAGCCAGCGTGCTCGCGATCAGCGACAGTGTGGTCGAGCCGACCGCGACCATCATCGTCGTCCACAGCCAGCGCGGATAAGCGGTTTCGAACAAGAGATGCTTGATGTGCGCCAGCGTCGGCGAGGTGATCCAGAACGGATTATGCTCCTTGTAATTCAATAGCTCGGCGTTCGGCTTGAACGACGTGATTGCCATCCAGTAGAACGGAAACAGCAGGATCAGCACGAAGCAGCCGAGCGGCAGATAGATCATCATCAGCCGCCGCAGCCCGGAATCCCAGGCCATGGTGTCGGGCGCCGCTTTTGCGTCGGCGACGGCGGAGGCTTGTGCGACGGTATCAGTCATTGGCCTCTCCCTGCTGCCATTTGCGGCGCGCCAGGCCGAAATAGGAAAACAGCGTCGCGAACACCAGGAACGGGATCATCGACACCGCGATCGCGGCACCTTCGCCCAGCTCGCCGCCGGCGATGCCGCGCTGGAAGGCGAGCGTGGCGAGCAGGTGGGTCGAGTTGACCGGGCCGCCGCGGGTGATGGCGTAGACCAGCTGGAAGTCGGTGAAGGTGAAGATGATCGAGAACGTCATGACGATGGCGAGGATCGGCATCATCATCGGGAAGGTGATGTAGCGAAAACGCTGCCAGGCGCTGGCGCCGTCGAGCATGGCGGCTTCGTAGAGAGAGGGCGAAATGGTCTGCAGGCCCGCCAGCAGCGAGATCGCGACGAAAGGAATGCCGCGCCAGATGTTGGCCGCGATCAGCGAGAACCGCGCCGGCCAGGGCGAGCCGAGGAAGTCGATATTGGTCGTGCGCCAATGCAGCACGTCGACCAGAAGATAAGAGATGATCGAGAATTGCGGATCGTAGATCCACCAGAACGCCAGCGCCGACAGCACCGTCGGCACGATCCAGGGCAACAACACGATCGCGCGCAGCAGGCTCTTGAACGGAAAATGGTTGTTGAGCAGCAGCGCGAGCCAGAAGCCGAGCGCGAACTTCCCGAAGGTCGCGATGCCCGTGTAGATCACGCTGTAGAACACCGCGTTCCACCACAGGGGGTCGGTGAGCAGGTATTGGAAGTTCTCGAGGCCGATGAACTCGCCCTTTCGACCGATCGTGGCATCGGTGAAGGCGAGCCAGATGCCGAGGCCGAGCGGATAGGTCAGGAACACCGCGAGCAGCCCGATCGCTGGCGCAAGGCACATGGCAATCAGGAACGGCTTGTAGTCGAACAGCCGCACCAGCCAGTTCGGCTGCCGGTGGGCCAGCACGGGAGGGGAGAGGGTGGTCACGGACATCAGGGCGTTGTCCTGTCCTTAAGGGTCACCACACCCGCCATTGCGAGGAGCTTCGCTCGCAATGACGGGTGCTTTGTCGTCGTTACTTCTGCCGCCGGAAGTATCGCTTGCAACGCTGCTCCGCCTCCGCGGCCGCTGCTTCAGGTGTCGCGGCGCCGGTTGCGACCGAGGCGAACATCTGCACCGTGACATAGTCCGCGCGAACAGCGCCGGTGGCGGTCGAAATCGGACCCTTATAGCCGGCGTAGTATTTGCTGTTCATAGTGTCCTTGAAGATCGCGACCTTGGGATCGCCCTTCCACACCGCCGCGTCGGCATAGGCCGCAAGCGGTTGCGACCAGTAGCCGCTGTTGGCGTTGAGCCACGGCTCGTACTGGTCCTTCTCCAGCATGTATTGCAGGAAGGCCTTTGCAGCATTGGGGTACTGGCTGTGCTTGAACACCATGGCGTTCAGCGTCAGTCCGGACATCGGCGACACCGGTGCAAGACCCTTCGGCAACGCCTGATGTTCGGAATCCTCGGCGATTGCCGCGGTCGCCGGATCGTTCTTCAGCGAGAAGTACAGCGAGACGCCGTTCGCCGTCAGCGCGATTTCCTGCGAGGAATAGGCGCGGTTGTTACTGACGTCGTTCCACGACGGCGTGCCCGCGATGAAGGTCGGATAGAGCTCCTTCACGTAGTTCAGCGCCGCAATCGTCTCCTTGCTGTTGATGGTGACGTTGCCTTCTTCGTCCAGCAACGCGGCGTTGTGCGCCCACATCATCCAGTCCGCAAAACCGTTGCCATCGCCGACGGCATTGCCCAGTGCAAAGCCGGCGGGTTTGCCGGCCTTCTGCAGCTTCTTGCAGAGGTCCAGGAAACCAGGAAGGTCGTCCGGTGCCTTGTCAAACCCGACAGATTTGAGAACGGACTTGCGATAGATCAGCGGTCCGCCGGAGGCCCCGAAGGGAAGCCCGATCCAGGAATCGCTCTTGGCCTTTTTGCCATAGGCCTTCGCCAGATTCTGCCAGCCGCCATACTTCTTGCCGAGATAGTCTGCGACGTCGGTCAGCTCGATCAGCTTGTCGATATAGATATGCGGTGCGTCGGAGAAGCCGATGATGATGTCGGGGCCGGCGCCGGAATTGGCGGTGACCGCGGTCTGCTGGTTGATGTCCTCCCAGCCGACGAAATCGACCTTGACCTCGACGCCGGTCTCCTTGGTGAACTTGGCCGCATTGGCGCGGAACACGTCCTCGTCGGCCTGGACGAAGCGCACCGGCCGCAGCATGCGGAGCGTTGCGCCCTTCTCGATCGGCAGTTTCGGCGCGGGGACGTCGGCGGCCTTGATGTTCGATGTTTGCGCTGCAGCACCAGTGGCGGCGAACGTCGCAGCAGACAGGCCCAGCGCCAAGGCATCACGACGTGTGATGTCGTTCCTCATCAGTTCCTCCCTATGATGTCTCCCTTCCCGGCGTTGATCGCCGGTGAAGGGCCGTTTCGTTCTTTCGGCGCGCGATTTGCGGCCGGCCGCCCTAGCTGTTCGGGCCGCGATCCATGCCGACAGGCTGCCAGCGGCGGAGCGCGGTGTCTTGCAGCACCGACGGATTGACACAGCTTACCGGCCACATGCCCTGAAGCACCAGTGACAATTCGTAGCCCACGCGGCGCTTGCGCGCCTCGTCGAACCGTGCCGAGGCCGAGGCGACATGGGCGGTCAGGGTCACGTTCTCCATGCCCAGGATCGGGTTGTTGTGCGACGGCGGTTCCTTCTCCAGCACGTCGAGCGCGGCATGCGCGATCCAGCCCTCCTGTAGCGCCTTGATCAGGCTCTCCTCATCCACGGTCGCGCCGCGCCCGGTGTTGATGAAGATCGAGCCCTTCTTCATCTGCCGAAAATGCTTCTCGGTCAGCATGTGATGCACCTCGGGCCGGGCAGGTGCATGCATCGAGACGAAGTCGGATTGCGACAGCACCTCGTTCAGCGTCGCCGGGATGACGCCGTGGTCCCACATCAGCGTTTCCTGGATGAAGGGATCATAGGCCATCATGCGCAGACCGAACGGCGCGGCGCGCTTCGCAACCGCACGCGCGACGCGGCCGAACGAGATGAAGCCGAGCGTCTGGCCCATCAGCCGCGGAACCTTCAGGAGCGCAGGCCTGCCCTCGGCCCAGCGGCCGCTGCGCACCATCTTGTCCTGCTCGACCAGGCGGCGGAAGCCGGCGAGCAGCAGCATCATGGCATGGTCCGCGACTTCCTCGATGAAGGTATCGGGGATGTTGGTGACGGGAATGCCGCGCGCGGTCGCCGCCTTCACATCGACGCTGTCGACGCCGACGGAACCGAGCGTGATGACCTTGCAATTCTCGAGAGTGTCGATGATCGATTTGGTGATCGGGATGCCCTTGGCGTAGATCGCATCGGCATTCCTGGCGGCGGCGATGAACTCCGCCTCGTTGGCCGGTGCCTCGACGATCTCGGCATCGATCGGATCGAGCGCTTCGCGCTCGTAGGAGTAATCGCTGCCCGCGACCGTGAAACTCGCGCCCTTCGGCGTCACCACCCTGTATTTCGGCATTTCCTGCTCCCGATTTGGTTTGTCGGTTCTTGTTGCGACCCGGCCTTCTCGATCGGGCCTTTGCGTCTTTTACGCGAAATCGATCCGGTCGCGTACAATTCCCGGTTGTCGACCCGGCGAATATTTGCCGAAATCCCCGGCATCGTACGGGCTTCTACGGAGGCACGTAAGTAACTTGCTAAGGGGTCTCACACTAAAAGTTGATTCAATTTCGATCGATTCACTCGCGCGCCCGCATCCCTTTTTTCCGGAGCCCACCCCGTGAAGTTGAGCAATCTGAAAATCGCGCCCAAGCTTGGCATTCTTGTCGGCGTCACCTTGTTCGGCCTGTGCATCTCCGGAGTCCTGGCCGGTTACCTGATGAAGCGCGCCATGGTCGACGCCCGCATCGACCAGACCAAGGCGATCGTCGATCTCGGTCGCAACTATGCGGCCGCGCTGAAGAAGCGCGTCGATGCCGGCGAGCTGACGAAGGATGCGGCCATGGCCGAGCTTCGCCGCTACGGCAATTCGATGACCTATGACAACGGCTCGGGCTATCTGTTCGGTACGTCCTATGACGGCATCACCCAGCTCGCACCCGATCCGAAGCAGATCGGCACCAACCGCATGGACGTCGTGACCAACGGCCGCAAGCTGTCGGTCGAATTGATGGACGGCGTCAAGGCCAACGGCTCGATCCTGCTGTACTATGAATATGTGAAGCCCGGTCAGGAAACGCCGATCCGCAAGATCGGTTACGCCGTCGCCGTTCCCGGCTTCGACATGTATCTCGGCACCGGCGCCTATCTCGAGGACATCGACCAGAAGATGGGCCCGGTCTACTGGCTGCTCGGCCTTGCCATGCTCGGCATCGTCATCGTCGCCGGCAGCGTTGCCTGGCTGCTCGGCCGCAGCATCAGCCGTCCGCTGGCGCTGCTCGGCACGCGCATGAAGGATCTTGCCGACGGCAAGCTCGAGGGCGACATCCCCGGCGTCGGTCGTGGCGACGAGGTCGGCGCGATGGCTGCGACCGTCCAGATCTTCAAGGACAACGCCGTTCGCATCCGCGACCTCGAGCAGACCGATGCGGCGGCCAAGGACCGTGCCGCGGCGGAGCGTCGCAGCGCGATGGAGAATATCGCCAACGACTTCGAACGCAGCGTCAACGGCATCGTCCGTTCGGTCTCCTCGGCCGCAGCCGGCATGCAGTCGACGGCGCAGTCGATGACCGCAACCGCCAGCGACGCCTCGTCGCGCGCGGCGACGGTCGGTGCGGCCTCGTCGAAGGCGTCCGGCAACGTCGGCACGGTCGCGGCGGCCGCCGAAGAGCTGTCGAGCTCGGTTGCGGAAATTTCCCGCCAGGTGACGCGCTCGACCGAAGTGGCGAGCCGCGCCGTCAGCGACGCCGAGCGTACCAACGCCACGGTGCAGGAGCTCTCAACCGGCGCCGAGAAGATCGGCGAGGTCGTCAAGCTCATTCATTCGATCGCAGCGCAGACCAATCTGCTCGCGCTCAACGCCACCATCGAGGCGGCACGTGCCGGTGAATCCGGCCGCGGCTTCGCCGTCGTCGCCTCCGAGGTCAAGGCGCTGGCCAACCAGACCGCCAAGGCCACCGAGGAAATCTCCGCGCAAGTGGCGGCGATGCAGACCTCGACCAGCGATGCGGTTGCAGCGATCGGCGGCATCACCCAGACCATCGCCGAGATGAGCGAGATCACCGCCGGCATTTCGGCCTCGATCGAGCAGCAGGGCGAGGCCACCCGCGAGATCGCCCGCAACATCCAGTCGGTCGCGGCCGGCTCGAACGAGATCAACGCCAATATCGGCAGCGTCACTTCGGCCGCGGAAGCGACCGGCAGTGCGGCCAGCGACGTGCTGACCAACGCCCGCGAGCTCGACAGCCAGTCCGGCGCGCTGCGCAGCGCGGTGGACGGCTTCCTCGCCAAGGTGCGCGCGGCGTAAATTCTTGCGCTGAGTTCTTGGCGCCGAAGTTCTTGGCGCTGAATTCGTAGGGTGGGCAAAGACGCGAAAGCGTCGTGCCCACCTTTTCTTTTTGAGTGCGCGATGAAGTTTCCGTGGGCACGCTTCGCTTTGCCCACCCTACGTGATCGTCGTACGAGAGCCCTACTGCTTCTCGATCCCGGCGTCCCGGATCAGCCGCTCCCACAGCACCAGCTGCTCGTTGACGAACGTGCCGAGCTGTTCCGGCGTGCCGGAAAATGCGTCCATGCCGAGCGTGGCGAGCTGGGCCTTGATCTCCGGCTTCTCGACGATCTTGCGGATCTCGGCGTTGAGCCGCGTCACGATCTCCTTCGGCATGCCGGCCGGGCCGAAATAGCCCTGCCATGACGAGATGTCGAAATCAGGCACGCCGGCCTCCTGCATCGAGGGAAGACTGGGGATCAGCGGCGTGCGGTCCTTGGTGGTGACGGCGAGCGCGCGGAGCGCGTTGCCCTGGACATGCGGCAGGCCGGTCAGGATGTCGACGAACATCATCGAGACGCGGCCGCCCATGACGTCGTTGAGCGCAGGCGGCGAGCTCTTGTAGGGCACGTGCAAGAGGTCGAGCCCCGCATTGTGCGCGAAGGTCGCGCCCGACACGATCGCCGAGGACGAGCCCGAGGCGTAGCTCAGCTTGCCCGGATTGGCCTTGCCGTAGGCGACGAGCTCGGCGACGGTCTTGGCCGGCACGTCGGGGTGGATCACCAGCATGAAGGGCAGATCGCCGGTGCGCGCGATCGGGGTGAAGTCCTTCACCGGATCGTAGGTCAGGCTCTTGAGCAGATAGGGATTGGCCGAATGGGTCGTGTTGGTGGTCACCAGCAGCGTGTAGCCGTCGGGCGCCGCGCGCGCGACATAGGTCGCCGCGATCATGCCGTTGGCGCCCGCCTTGTTCTCGATCACGATGCCGACGCCGAGCGCCTGCGACAGATGCTGCGAGATCAGCCGCGTCGTGGTGTCGGTGCCGCTGCCGGCCGCAAACGGCAGCACCAGCGTGATGTTGCGGCTCGGCCAATTATCGGCCTGCGCGGCGGATGCGGCAGCAAGACACAGCACGGCGGCGCCGACGGTGCGCAAGGCGCGCATGAGCGATGACAGCATGTTCGGACGTTCCCTCTTTTTTCGTTGGCGGGGAACCTAGCCGGTCCACATCAAAACCGGAAGACGGCAAGGACGCGCACCGCGTCCGCAACGCGGAATTACTTCACGGCCGAGCCCTGGCGCGAGGCGATGACGACGCCGGCGAGCACCAGCGCGTAGCCGATCAAGTGAAACGGCTGGAGCTTTTCGCCGAGCAGCAGGATCGCCATCGCCGAGCCGAACACCGGCACCAGATGAAAGAACGGCGCGGCACGGTTCGGCCCGATCAGCGCGACGCCGCGGTTGAAGAACAGATAGGCGAGCGTCGAGGGGAAGATCAGGATGTAGCCGAGCGTCAGCAGCGTCACCGTGTCGAATTGCATGACATTGCCGCTCCACGTCTCCCAGATCGCCGTCGGCAGCAGCATGAAGGCGCCACAGCAGGTGGTGAAGGACAGGAACGACAGCTGATGAACTTTCGGCCGACGCGGGATGAAGGCGGAGTAGATGCCGAACGCCACCAGCGAGGAGGCGAACATGATGTCGCCCCTGTTGAACGAGATGCTGGCCAGCGCCGCGAGATTGCCACGCAGGATGATGACCAGCACGCCGACCAGCGAGATCGCGATGCCGGCGAGTTGGCCGCCGGTCAGCCGCACGCCGAACAGCACCAGCGACCACAGCGCCACGAACAGGGGACCTGCCGACTGGATCAGCAGCGCGTTCAGCGCCTCGGTATATTGCAGGGCCCAGTAGGAGATCGCGTTGTTGAAGGCGAAGCCGACCAGCGACAGGAACAGCATCAGCGGCAGGCTTTTGCGCAAGGCCGGCCAGTCGCGCTTCAGATGCGGCCATGAGAACGGCAGCAGGATCAGGAACACGCCGAACCAGCGGATCGTCGTCACCGTCAGCGGCGGCACATGTGCGCCGACATGACGCGCGAGCACGATGTTGCCGGCCCAGAACAGCGAGCTCAGGCTGAGCAGCAGATAAGGCTGGTTGTTGAGCCAGCTGACCGGGTGAGAGGCAGGTGGCGCGGGCGATGCGATCGTCATTGGCGTCACATACGACCTTGCGCCGGATCGCCGTCGTGACACAAGTCACGCCGCCGCAATGCTACAATGCAGGCGAGCCCTGAGGAGGTGCCATTGGCGGTCAATATGTTGAACATTGTGGGCCTGGAGCAGCTCGACCGGCATGCGCCGGTGGTGATGCTGAACCTGATGCGTTTTCACGCGCGCTCGCGCGACGGTGACGGCTCCGGCTGGGATGCGTATCTGCGCTACAGCGCGATCACCGTGCCCATGATCAGGGCGCGCGGCGGCACGCTGCTGTGGACCGGCGAGGCCAGGACGATCGCGCTCGGTCCGCACGCCGGCAACAATTGGGATTTCGTCGCGCTGGTGTTCTATCCGTCGGTCGCCGCGTTCCTCGACATGATGACCTCGGAAGCCTACGAGCGCGATGCCGATCCGCACCGCGTCAACGGCTGCGCCGAGCACGTCATCATCGCGACCAGCGAGGCCTACAGCAAGTTCAAGATGTAGTAGGCGCCCTCGGTCGCACGGCGCGCGCTTCGTCCCCTCTCCCCTTGCGGGAGAGGGTGGCTCGCCGCGATAGCGGCGAGACGGGTGAGGGGTCTCTATCCGCGCGCGCGACTCTCTTGAAGCGTGTCCTCGGATAGATACCCCTCATCCGGCGCTTCGCGCCACCTTCTCCCGCAAGGGGAGAAGGAAGAGCAGAGCCAGCTCGCAAGCCCTAACTCGTCTGCTTCCTTGACGCGACGAACACGCCCGACAGCACTAGGGCAAAACCGATGAAGTGGAAGGCCTGCGGGTGCTCGCCGAGGAAGGCCATCGCCATGATCGAGCCGAACACCGGCACGACGTGGAAGAACGGCGCTGCGCGGTTGGCGCCGATCAGGCGGACGCCGCGGTTGAAACAGAGATAGGCAAGCGTCGAGGGAAATACCGAGACGTAGAACAGCGTCAGCAGGTTCGGCCCGTCGAGCTTCATGACGGGGCGCGCCGACAATTCCCAGATCTCCAGCGGGATGAGGCAGGCCGCACCGGCACCGAAGGTGAAGGCGAGGAACGACAGGCCGTGGATCGGAGGCCGCTTCAGCGTCAGCACCGAATAGAGCGCGAAGATGATCAGCGCGACGATGAAGATCAGGTCGCCCTTGTTGAAGGCGATGTTCGACAGCGTGGTGATATCGCCATGCAGCAGGATGATCAGCACGCCGCACATCGAAAGAGCCACGCCGAAGGCCTGCGCAAGGGTGAGGCGGATGCCGAGGATGACCAGCGACCACAGCGCCACGACCAGCGGCGCGGCCGACTGCAGCAGCAGGGTGTTGAGCGCCTGGGTGTGCTCCAGCGCCCAATATTGCAGGGTGTTGAAGGCGCCGATGCCGGTGATCGACAGCACGATCATCAGGCCGAGTTTGTCGCGGATCGCGGGCCAGTCCTGGGCGAGATGCTTCCAGGCGAACGGCAGCACCAGCAGGAAGGCGAAGGTCCAGCGCAGGAAGGACAGCGTCACCGGCGGGATATGGCCGGCGGCGAGCCGCCCCACGACCGCATTGCCGGCCCAGCACAGCGCGGTGATGCTGAGCAGGAGATAAGGCTGGTTGGCGATCCAGTTGTGGCCGGATGTGTCGGCGCTCGTGGTCTGGCCGGTGGCGGACATTGTGATTGTTATGGCCCCGCGGTGGACTACACCAAGGCCTCCGGCCCGGCTCTGTCCGGGCCGGCTCATAGCCCGGCCCCGTTCAAAGACACGGAAATCGCGGCTGCATCAACGGGGGCGGGCGCATCGCGACCATGCAGCGGCCGACGCTGTGCCTAGCGCTTTGGTCGAGGTCGGCCCGTGGTCTGGGAACATGTCCGGATTTTCCGGGGATATCAAAGGCTTGGATCGGGCGTTGGGTCCTCAAAAAGCCCCGTTCTTGCTTGCTTAGAGAGGCTGCTTCCTTTATCCGGTTGGCTGCCCCGCATACGAACGGCTCCAGGCCGGGAATTGGGCTGGGCGCATCTAAATTCTTCGAAGGATTACCCGCGAATGGCCAATGTTGTCGTCGTCGGCGCCCAGTGGGGCGACGAAGGAAAGGGCAAGATCGTCGACTGGTTGTCGGAGCAGGCGGACATCGTCGCGCGCTTCCAGGGCGGGCATAATGCCGGCCATACGCTGGTCATCAACGGCGAGACCTACAAGCTCGCGCTGTTGCCTTCGGGCGTGCTGCGCCCGTCGAAACTGGCGGTGATCGGCAACGGCGTCGTGTTCGATCCGCAGGCCTTCCTCGACGAGGTGACCAAGCTGCGCGGCCAGGGCGTCGCGGTCGGCCCCGAGAATCTGCGCGTCGCGGAGAGCGTGACCCTGATCCTGCCGCTGCACCGCGAGCTCGATGCGCTGCGCGAATCGTCCAATTCCGCGACCGCGATCGGCACCACCCGCCGCGGCATCGGTCCGGCCTACGAAGACAAGGTCGGCCGCCGCGCGATCCGGCTGATGGACCTCGCCGACCTCGACACGCTGCCGCACAAGATCGACCGGCTGCTGGCGCACCACAACGCGCTGCGTCGCGGCCTCAATTTGCCGGAGTTCGACGGCAACGAGATCCTGAAGGAGCTGAGCGCGCTGGCGCCGCAGCTGCTGCCCTATGCGGAGACCGTGTGGCGCCTGCTCGATGCCGAGCGGCGTGCCGGCAAGCGCATCCTGTTCGAGGGCGCGCAAGGCGCGCTGCTCGACGTCGACCATGGCACCTATCCCTACGTCACCTCGTCCAACACGGTGGCGGCGCAGGCCGCGACCGGAACGGGCATCGGTCCGAGCGGGGTCGGCTACGTGCTCGGCATCTGCAAGGCCTACACGACCCGCGTCGGTCAGGGGCCGTTCCCGACCGAGCTGCTGAACGAGATCGGCGAGGAGATCGGCCGTCGCGGCCGCGAGTTCGGGGTCAATACCGGGCGCAAGCGCCGCTGTGGCTGGTTCGACGCGGTGTTGGTCCGCCAGACGGTCCGCACCTGTGGCATCAACGGCCTGGCGCTGACCAAGCTCGACATTCTCGACGGCTTCGATTCGATCGAGGTCTGCGTCGGCTACAAGCTCGACGGCAAGGAGATCGATTATTTCCCGGCCGGCGAGGGGGCGCAGGCCCGGGTCGAGCCGATCTGGGAGACCATCGAGGGCTGGAAGGAGCCGACCGCCGGCGCGCGGTCCTGGGCCGACCTGCCGGCCCAGGCCATCAAATATGTCCGCCGGATCGAGGAATTGGTCGGGTGCCCGGTGGCCCTGCTTTCCACCAGCCCCGAACGCGAAGATACTATCCTGGTGCAAAATCCGTTTGAGGCTTAACGATCTCTTACCGGGACGCGGGTATAGTTGAGTAGAAATGGCTGATTACTATCCGCTGATCGCCCGCGCTATTGCCGCCCTGGACCCCAACGCTCCCGGCGAAAGCCGGCGCGCGCTCTATGAACGGGCGCGCACGGCCCTGATCGCGCAGCTGCGCAGCGTGCAGCCGCCGCTCTCCGAATCCGAGATCACCCGCGAGCGGCTGTCGCTGGAAGAGGCCGTCCGCAAGGTCGAATCGGAAGCCGCCCAGCGGGCCCGCGAGGCCTCGCGCCCCGGTGGCGGCCCCCGCAGCGGGGGCGGCAGCGGCGACGCCTTCCGCCGGGCCAGCGCGCGTGCGGCCGACAACACTCCGCCAGCATCTCCTCAGCCGGCCGGACCGCCACGGGCCCGTCCCGCCGCACCGCCGCCGCGCAACGATCGCCCGCCGCTTGGCGGCGATGACCAGAACGACGCGCCGCGTCCGCCCCGTGCCCCGCGTTTCGATGCGCCGCCGCGCCAGCCCGGCCCGCCGGAGCCGCCGGCCGGACGCTCGCCTCCGCGTCGCCCGCAGGACAGCGGACCGCCGCCGCCATTGCCGCCGGCACCGGGCGTGCGCGGCTTCCGCGACATCACGGCCGACGTCAATGATCTCGGCGGTGCCGCCGCGCAGGCCAATCGCGCCGCGCGCCGCACCTACGCCAACGTGCCGTCGCCCTCGCCGGAATTCGACCGGCTCGAACCGAGCCTGGAAAACCGCGCCGCCGAACCCGACGCGCCCTATTCCTATGACGAGTCGATCGAGGAGGCCGAGCGCTACGCGCCGCAGCCGCCGTCGCCGCGTCCGCGCATTGCGCCCGACCGCGGCGCCAAGAAGCCCAAGCGCAGCGGCTCGGTCTTCCCGTTCAAGAGCGCGATCGCCATCGGCATCGTGCTGATCCTGGTCGGCGCCGGCATCCTCTGGGGCAAGCAGCTGGTGCAGACCGCGACCAATCTGTTCAAGCCTTCGCCCACCCAGGTGGTGGAAGCGCCGAAGGATGCCTCGCAGCCGCAGAGCAAGCCGAAGATTCCGGATCGCGTCGGCCAGCCCTCGGCCAGCGACCAGCCGGCCGCGCCGGTGGCGCAGAAGGTCGTGCTCTATGACGAGGATCCGTCCGACCCGAAGGGCAAGCAATATGTCGGTTCGGTGGTATGGCGGCTCGAGCCGATCAAGGCGTCGGGCAACCAGAAGGCCGACATCGCCGTGCGTGCCGACATCGAGATCCCCGACCGCAAGTTCAAGATGACTATGTCCTTCCGCCGCAATACCGACTCGTCGCTGCCGGCGAGCCACACGGCCGAGCTGACCTTCATCCTGCCGCCGGACTTTCCGGGCGGCAGCGTTTCCAACGTGCCGGGCATTCTGATGAAGTCGAACGAGCAGGCGCGCGGCACGCCGCTCGCGGGCCTTGCCGTCAAGGTCACCGACGGCTTCTTCCTGGTCGGCCTCTCCAATGTCGACGCCGACCGCGCCCGCAACGTCCAGCTCCTGAAGGAGCGCTCGTGGTTCGACGTGCCGCTGGTCTATGCCAACCAGCGCCGCGCCATCATCGCCATCGAGAAGGGCGCCCCCGGCGAGCGCGCCTTCAACGACGCCTTCGCGCAGTGGGGCGACTAGGCCTGTGCACCTCTCCCCAGCGGGGAGAGGTCGGATTGCTTTGGCGCGCAATTGCGCGCCTGAGCAATCCGGGTGAGGGGCCGCAACGTTCCGTGAGACCGTAACCCCTTACCCGGATCGCATCTGCGATGCGCTCCGACCTCTCCCTACGGGAGAGGTGAACCGACCCCTCCAACTGGCAGCGCGGTCAATCGAAGATTTGCCAAGCCGCTTATTGTGCGGCCGCTTCCCGCTTGCGCGATGCTGCTGCGGCGGCGGCTTCGCGATCCATCACGGCGCGGCAGCCGGGGCTGACCTGCGCCTTCTTCTGCACCATGCAGGCCCTGATGCGCGGGATGTCTGGGATTTCACTGGAGCACAGCCGCATCGCATCGCCCGAGCACATCTGCTGCGCTTCGGACGAGAAGGCGAGGGCGGGTGATGTCTGGAGGGTGAAGACCGTGACGGCGAAGGCGAATAGCGAAGCGATGGTTTGGTAGCGTGTCATGAAGAATGCGTCCCCGAGTTCCGCGGTTTGAACCACTTGGTTTTGGGGCGCCGCACGCGGCTTGATCTGCCGCATGTCTCAGCCTTCACGCCGGGAGCTCAATCCCGCATGTGGTCGCTCGATCTCTTGATGTTCGAATCGAAAAGTGCTGCGCCGCCCGATTCGAGTATGCGCGATTGTTACGAAGCTGCAATGGGCGACGCGAAGGAATTCGCAAATGTTGCGAGACCGTCACGCAAAATGCTGATGCGATCTCACATGCCGTGACTCTCGAACACCTTGCTGCACGACTTCGACAGCTTGGCGCGGTTGGCCTGCAGGCAGCCCTGTACCGCACCGTCATTGCCGAGGTCCTTGCGGCACAGCCGCGAGGCGTCGCGCGAGCAGGCCTTCTGCTCTTGCGGCGTGCCCATATGGCCTTGTGCAAAGGCGGGCGCGTTCGACAGGCCGCCGGCGGCCGCAAGCGTGATCGTCGCCAGCAAGAACAGTTTACGAGACATTGGCGGCTCCAGATCTGACAGGTGAATTTCAAGTCCTGTCTGAACCCGCGGCCTTGCCACTTGTTCCCCCCAAACCGCCCGCAGTCCTGCTATCCAAGGTTCCCGCCGCGCTGCTATAAATGCGTCTGCGTATGAGGAGTTCTTGATGAAACGCTATCTGGTGTTCGCGCTCGTCGGTCCGTTCGTGGGCGGCTTCCTGCTGCTGCTGACGACGACCTACCAGTCCGGCTACTGGACCCAGACCAGTCTCGGCGAGGTCGGCAAGCTGTTCGTCGTGTTCTTCAAGACGCTGCAATACAGCTATCTGTTCGGCTTCCTGCCGTCGCTGATGATCGGCGCGGTCGATGACATCCTGATCCATGTCAGGCGGATCGGCCCGGTGCTGCGGATGCTGCTGGTCGGCCTGTTCGCCTTTATCCTCGCCGCGATCACCTATGGTTCGCGCGGGTCGGATTCCGGCACGGTGCAGTTCATCCTGTACGGTCTGGTCGGTTTCGTGCCGGCGGTGCTGTCATCCTGGTTCGTGCATCACTATATCGAGGAGCCGCAACCGGCGGCGGCGGCGAGCTGAGCGCGCGACCTTCGGTCGCGGTGCAGCAACCTCTGCGGCGCTCGTGCGTTCCTCCAATGGCCATGACCATGCCCGACGATGACATTCTCACGCCACGCAGGTCCCGCTCGGGGACGCAGTCGCGCGCCGGTTTTTCGGACCGTGAGGCGCACGGGCCGATCATCGATCAGGACGGCCGTGAGATCCGCCCCGAAAGCCTGGAGCAGGGGTTTCAGGAGTTTCGCTTCGAATTCGGCAAAGAAGGTCAGTTCGCCGGCAACCCGTTCGGCAATCTGACGCGCGAGCAGCGCATCGCGCGGCTCGAGGCGCTCGCAAAGCTGCTCGACGTCGCCTTCATCCTGCCGGGCACCAAGATCCGCTACGGCATCGACGGGCTGATCGGCCTGATCCCCGTTGTCGGCGACATCATCACCACCGCGATCTCGCTGTGGCTGGTGCGCGAGGCCCGCGCCCTGGGGGCGCCCTGGTACATCACCGCGCGGATGCTCGGCAATGTCGCGGTCGACGGCGTGGTCGGCATCGTGCCGTTCGTGGGCGACGCCTTCGACGTCATGTTCCGCGCCAACATGCGCAACGTGCGCCTGTTGCGCCGCTGGCTCGACAAGCAGCCGCGGATTTAGCAGCGAGTGCGGTGCTTCTTCGCCTCGCCCCGCTTGCGGGGAGAGGCCGACGCGCTCCGGGCGATGCGGAGCATCGTCCCGCGCGCGGCGGGTGAGGGGGACTCTCCGCGAGTCCAATTCTCACTGCCTATGCGGAAAGAGCCCCTCACCCCAACCCTCTCCCCGTAAGAACGGGGCGAGGGAGAAGACGGAGCGCGCTCCAAACGCCGAAAGCGCGACAGCCTTTCGGCCATCGCGCTTTCCGCGCACATCGGAGGTTTTCAGAAAATTTACGCCGCGTCGGCGTCGGTCTCGGCGACCGGTTCCGGCTTGCGGTGGCGCGGCAGCGGGAAGGCCTCGCTCTCATAGAGCGAGCGGATGCCGTTCTGGTCGAAACGGGCTTCCTCGACCTGGAGATACGCGCCATTCAGCGAATCCGTCGGCAACTGCTCCATCGCGAACTGCACGGCTTCGGCCGCGGTGCCGAACCGGCGATAGGTAAAGCCCGCGCGCTTCTTCTTGCGGATGGCGGCGGGGAAGAGCTCGGCGGAGGTGTTGAAGTTGAACGGACGCAGTGGACGCATGGTCAAAGACCTCGTGATCTTGTCTGGGGCTTTAAGCGCGTGGGGTTTGGGAGGGCGGAGGCCGCAATCAAGCGGGCCCGCCGCACATCATTTTCGTCCACTAATATAGGCCGTTTTGACAGAAATGCGACCCCTGCGATGGGAGATGATGAATCCATGCATGGCAGGTCCGCAGCCGCAGAAAGTTAAATAATTTCAGTGGCTTGTATGGTTTACAATTTGCCAAGAAGCAGCAGGACGAGCAGCACCACCAGAACGACACCGCCGATCCCCATGCCGGAATGGCCCATGCCGTAGCCGTAACCGCCGATCCGGCCGGACCAGCCGCCCAAGAGATAGATGATCACCAGGATGATCAGGATGGTCCCGAGTGACATGGCGTCCTCCCTGGCGGCCGCCGGATGACGCTCAACGGCTGCACCGCCAGACAAGAAAAGCACAACGCGCCGCCGGGTTCCATCAGGGAACCCGGCGGCGCGCTATCTTATTTCGGCTCGAGCTTCAGCGCTGCCGAATTGATGCAATAGCGCAGGCCGGTCGGCCCCGGTCCGTCCGGGAAGACATGGCCGAGATGGCCGCTGCATTTGGAGCAGAGCACCTCGGTGCGGATCATGCCGTGCGTCGTATCGCGCTCTTCGTCGATATGGCTCTCGACCGCGGGCGCGGTGAAGCTCGGCCAGCCGCAGCCGGAGTCGAACTTGGCGTCGGACTCGAACAGCACATTGCCGCAGCCGGCGCAGACATAGGTGCCGGCACGGTGGTCGTGCTCATATTCGCCGGAGAAGGGACGCTCGGTCGCCTTCTCGCGCAGCACCGCGTACTGCATCGGCGACAATTCGTTTCGCCACTGCTCTTCGCTCTTGATGACCTTGTCGTCGGTGGATTTCGTCTTGGTGTCGGGCATGGGTCTCCCGTTTGTCTGATGATCTTGTTGTCGATGATCTCGCGATCAGTTGGTGGGCTTGCTGGCGCTCACCAGCGTCGGCTTCTCAATGTAGTTATCCGCGAACAGTTTTTTCAGGTTCTCGACCTTCGGGATGTCGTTATAGGCGATGTAGGGCTGGTTCGGGTGCAGCGTCAGATAGTCCTGGTGATAGCCCTCGGCCGGATAGAACGCCTCCAGCGCGCCGACCTTGGTCACGATCGGCTTGCTGAATACCTTGGCGCTGTCGAGCTGGGCGATATAGGCCTCCGCGACCTTCTTCTGCTCGTCGGAGGTGGTGAAGATCGCCGAGCGATATTGCGTGCCGCCGTCCGGTCCCTGGCGGTTGAGCTGGGTCGGATCGTGCGCCACCGAGAAGTAGATCTGGAGGATCTTGCCGTAGGAGATCTTCTTCGGGTCGAACTTGATCTCAACCGACTCGGCGTGGCCGGTCCGGCCGCTCGAGACGGTCTGGTAGTCGGCGGTCGCCTTGGTGCCGCCGGCATAGCCGGAGACGGCGTTGACGACGCCGGCCGTGTGCTGGAACACGCCCTGCACGCCCCAGAAGCAACCGCCGGCGATCACCGCGGTCTGGATGCCGCTCGCGGGGGCCGCGTCCATTGCGGGGGCGGGGATCACAACGGCGTCTTCGGCGGCCCGGGTCGGTGCGGCAAAGGCCAGCGTCAAGGCGGTGGTGGCGGCGAGCAGGGACAGGACGGAGCGGCGCATGGCGGATCCTCTTTCGGAAGGCCTGACAGTTTAGGGCGGTTGAGGGCGGGCGAACAGCCTGCCCGGCGTTTTCAGACACCGGAGATACGGACGGACCGGGCGATTGTTACGGGGAGAGAGACACGAGTCCGTGAAAAAAAGCCGTAGCCCCCGGGCCGGCTTGGCGGGCTGGGGAACTCCGGCTAGATGAACCGGCGCGATCGCTGATCGACTTAGAAATGTGGTGGCTGGAGCTGATCTGACAACATGCTGCGCGTCGTCCCCCTGATATCAGTCATCCTCGTCTCCGGCGTCGCGATCGCCGCCGCCGAGCCGCAAGCCGGCGACGACCTCGCCATTTGTCGTGACCGCCAGGCCGACGCCCAGGCGCGGACCACGGCCTGCGAGAACCTGCTCAACGCCGATCGCGTCACCGGCAAGGACAAGGCGGTCGCGCTGTCCGTGCGCGGCAATAATTTGATCAACAAGCGCGACAATTTGCATGCGATCGAGACCCTGTCCATGGGCGTCGATCTCGATCCCGACAATGCCATCATCCTCAATTTGCGCGGCATCGCCTACGAGCGCACGGGCCAGGACGACCTTGCGATGGCGGACTTCAATCTTGCGCTCCAGAAGCGTCCGACCTACGGCGTTCCCTACAACAATCGCGGCGTCATCCAGCTGCGCCGGAACGCGCTGCAAAGCGCGCTCGATGATTTCAGCCTGTCGATCAAATACACGCCGAAGTTCATCCTTGGCTGGACCAATCGTGCGCGCGTGCGCACGTTGATGAAGGATTATGACGGTGCGCTCGCCGATTTCGCGGAGGCCGAGAAGATCGATCCGACCGCGCCGCAGATCGCCAGCAACCGCTGCATCACCTATGGCCTGATGGGCAAGTTCGACCAGGCCTTTGCCGATTGCAACGGCATCATCGAAAAGCAACCGAAGAACACGGGCGCGATCAACAATCGTGCTGATGTCAGCATGATGAAGGGCGATCTCGACGCCGCGCTGAAGGACTACAATGCGGCGCTCCAGATCAACCCGAACAACATCCGCGCGCATTCCGGCCGCGGCCAGGTCTACGAGCGCAAAAAGGATCTCGGCCAGGCCCGCGCCGACTATCGCTCGGCTGCGTATTCGCTGACGAAGTTCGATGAGCTCGACGTCGCGCGCGCCCGCACCATCGCGCAGGAGCGTCTCGCCGCACTGACGCCGCAAACGCCGGGCGCCGCGCCCAGCGGGCGCCGCGTTGCGCTGGTGATCGGCAACGGCGCCTACAAGAACGTCCATGCCCTGCCCAATCCGCCGCGCGATTCGAAGATGATCGCGAGCGTGCTGAAGGATGTCGGCTTCCAAACCGTGATCTCCGTCAGCGACCTCACCCGCGACAAGTTCTTCGACGCGCTCAAGACTTTCGCCGAGGAAGCCGAGAAGGCCGATTGGGCGGTGGTCTACTACGCCGGCCACGGGTTCGAGATCGGCGGGGTGAACTACCTCGTTCCGGTCGACGCCAAGCTCGCCGTCGACCGCGATGCCGAGACCCAGGCCGTCGCCCTGGAGCAGGTGATCGCCGCCGTCGGCGCCGCGCGAAAAGTGCGTCTGGTGATTTTGGATGCCTGCCGCGACAATCCGTTCGCGCCGACCATGCAGCACACGCTGTCGCTGAAACTGGTCGACAAGGGCTTTTCCAACATCGAGCCCGGCGCCGGGTTCATGGTGGTCTACGCCGCCAAGCACGGCGAGACCGCGATCGACGGCGACAATGGCGCCGACAGCCCGTTCTCCACCGCGCTCGCCCGCGAGATCAAGGTGCCGAAGGTCGAGATCCGGAAATTGTTCGACATCGTCCGCGACGACGTCTGGTCCGCCACCAAGCACGAGCAGCAGCCGTTTTCGTACGGCTCGCCGCCGGGGCGTGAAGATTTCTATTTTGTGGCGGGGAAGTGACGGCTGCGTGTAAGGTGCGACGGAAGACCGCAACCTCCCGTCCTCAAATGGATCAGATTCGCCGACCGTTGAGGTCAGTTTCCGCACGGATGTGAACATTCGCCCCACTCAGCGAGCGGCGATGTGCTATTTTGGGGTCACGAAGGAGCTCGTCAGAACCCACAGCGCACATTGAGATGGGTGTTCAGATGATCACAATTCCAGAACTGGTCGCGCAGACTCTCGCGTCGTTCTTGACTTCGGACACACGAGATCGGTTTGGCTCTTCGCATGCCCGTCTGGCCGAGGTTCTTCCGTTTGCGGCCAGGCTCACATTGGAGTGCATCGGTAACAGCGACGCCCTGTATCACAACATCGAGCACTCGATGCTCGTCACCCTTGCCGGGCACGACATCCTGATGGGGCGAATGCTGTTGCGGCCAACGACAGTCGCCGACTATGCGAATTTCACCCTGGCGTGTCTCACCCATGACATCGGGTATGTGCGCGGAGTCGTTCAAGGCGACAGCGACGATTCCTATGTCGCGGATCTGGAAGGCCGCATGATCAGTCTTCCACGGGGCGCCTCCGACGCCGCGCTCGCTCCCTATCATGTGGACCGCTCGAAATTGTTCGTCCTGGAACGCTTCGACGACGTCGAAGAGATCGAGGCAGGCCGAATTGCCCGAGCCATAGAATTCACGCGCTTTCCCTATTCGGAATCCTCAAACGACAGTCTGATGGAAGAGGAGGGTATGTTGCTTCGCGCCGCCGACCTGATCGGCCAGCTTGGCGATCCCAACTATTTAAGGAAGTCGAACGCTCTGTTCCACGAGTTCGAGGAAATCGGCCTGAACAAGAAGCTCGGCTATGAAACGCCTGCCGACGTCGTCTACAAATATCCGCAGTTTTACTGGAACAACGTTGCTCCACAGATCCAGGCCGCGATACGTTATCTCAACATCACCTCGAGCGGCCGGCAATGGATCGCAAATCTCTACAGCAATGTTTTCCGGGCCGAGCGCGAGCCGGGTCTATCGGGTCCGCAACCTTGATGCTTGGTCGGGGGCGACGAGCGGGGTTTGACGTCAAACCACGATGCTCAGCCGCTTCGCCGCGCGCGTGATGCCCGTGTACAGCCATCTTGCCCGGCTGTCCTGAAACGCAAAGCTCTCGTCGAACAGCACGACGTCGTCCCATTGCGAGCCCTGCGACTTGTGCACGGTCAGCACGTAGCCGTAGTCGAACTCGTCATAGGGCTTACGCTGCTCCCAGGCGATCTGCTCGATGCCGCCCTCGAAGCAGTCGGCGCGCACGGAGACTTTCGTGACCTTGTGCCCAAAGTCCTCGTCGGGCGAGAGCCGCATGCTGAGGATGCGCGATTTCGAGCGCGAGGTGTTGCGTGATTTCACGCGCCACAGGCCGCCGTTGAACAGGCCCTTCTTGCGGTTGTTGCGCAGGCAGACCAGCTTGTCGCCGGCGACCGGGAAGGTGTCTTCGATGTTCTGGCGCTGACGCACCCGCATGTTGTAGGCGCGGCGCGTGTTGTTGCGGCCGACCAGCACCTGGTCGGCACCCATGACGCGATCGGGATCGAGCTCCTTGCGCGACACCACCTCGCTCTCGCCGTAGCGGCCGATGTCGAGCTCGCGGCCCTCGCGGACGTCCATCGACATCCGCACGATCGGATCGTCCTGGGCCTGGCGGTGCACCTCGGTGAGCATCGCGTCCGGCTCGGTGTTGGTGAAGAAGCCGCCGCCCTGGATCGGCGGCAGCTGCGCGGGATCGCCGAGCACCAGCAGCGGGCAGTCGAACGACATCAGGTCGCGACCCAGTTCGGCGTCGACCATCGAGCATTCGTCGATCACGATCAGCTTGGCCTTGGAGGCCGGCGCATCGTCCCACAGCTCGAAACTCGGCTGCTCCTCGCCGGATTCGCGGGCGCGGTAGATCAGCGAGTGGATGGTGGAGGCCTCGTCGCAACCCTTGTTGCGCATCACCAGCGCGGCCTTGCCGGTGAAGGCGGCGAACTTCACCTCGCCGTCGACGCCCTCGGCGATGTGCCGCGCCAGCGTGGTCTTGCCGGTGCCGGCGAAGCCGAACAGGCGGAAAATCGGCGGCGTGCCGTTGCGGCCGGGTTTGGCCTTCAGCCAATCGCCGACGGCCTTGAGGGCGGCATCCTGATGCGGAGAGAAATTGGTCATATCTGTCTTGAGGAGGGGCGAAACGAGGCGATTCGCCACCCCCCAAAACTAACCATTCGCCCCAAGGGTTCAAGCAGGGTGAATCCGGTCGCCCGCGGCCCTATTGCCAGCCCGGCACGCCACGCATGTCGGGCAGATGGTGGGCGATGCCCTTGTGGCAGTCGATGCAGGTCTTTTCGCCGGTGAACAGGAAGCGCTGATGCGCCACCGAGGCCCGCGGCGACTGCTTTGTGATGTCCATGGAATCGGCGCTGTGGCAGTTGCGGCATTCCAGGGAATCATTGGCCTTGAACCGCGCCCATTCATGCGCGGCGAGCTCGAGCCGGTGATCCAGGAATTTCTCCCTTGTGTCGATCGTGCCAAAAATCTTGCCCCAGACTTCCTTGGAGGCCTGCATCTTGCGCGCGATCTTGTCGGTCCAGTTGTGCGGCACGTGGCAATCCGGGCAGGTCGCGCGCACGCCGGAGCGGTTGGTGAAGTGGATGGTCGACTTCAGTTCGGCGAACACGTTGTCCTTCATCTCGTGACAGCCGGTGCAGAACTTCTCGGTGTTGGTCAGTTCCAGCGCGGTGTTGAAGCCGCCCCAGAAGATCACGCCGGCGGCGAAGCCTGCGAGCACCAGCGTGCCGAGCGCGAACACGGTGCTCGGCCGCGACAGCACGCCCCACAGCTCGAGCGCGAAATCCCAGCAACGCAGGATGAAGCCGCGCTTGGCTTTTGGCTCGTCAGCAGTCGTCGTCATCGCCGGCCACCCGGACTTGCGCGTGACAGCAAGGTATCGATATCCGTGAAATCGTTGCTCACCGGCGGCACCGCGGTGTTCTGCGGCACGTGGCATTCGGTGCAGAAGAAGCGGCGCGGCGAGATCGAGGCCAGGAACTGGCCGTCGCGGTCCATGAAGTGGGTGATCGAGACCATCGGCGCCTGCGATTCCGCGGTGCGCGCCCGCGCGTGGCAGGACAGGCATTTGTTGCCGTTGAGGTCGATCTGGTAGCCGTCGATCGTATGCGGGATCACCGGCGGCTGCTCCGGATAGTTGCGCGACTCCCGCTCCGACGTGTTGCGGTTCGGCAGCATCGGCGGCGCCGGGCCTTCGTCGTTGAGGGGCGTCGGGCCGCGCAGGCCCGAATTCACCGTCTGCGCGGTCAGCGAACTTGCGCCGGCTGCGATCGCGCAGGCGAGCAGGGCTATGCCGAGGCGTTTCATCATGACACGTTCACCCGCTCGATGCGCACGGCGCATTTCTTGTAGTCGGTCTGCAACGAGATCGGATCGGTGGCGTCGAGCGTCACCTTGTTGATCAGCTTGGACTCGTCGAACCACGGCACGAACACGAGTCCCTTCGGCGGCCGGTCGCGGCCGCGGGTCTCGACGCGGGCGCGGATGAAGCCGCGGCGCGAGACCACCTTCACCTCGTCGCCGCGGCGAAGCTTTGCCTCCGCGGCGTCGTCCGGATGCATGAAGCAGACGGCTTCGGGGAATGCCTTGTAGAGCTCGGGCACGCGGCGCGTCATGGTGCCGGAATGCCAGTGCTCCAGCACGCGGCCGGTCGAGAGCCAGAACGGGTATTCATTGTCGGGCGATTCCGCCGGCGGCTCGTAGGGCAGCGCGAAGATGCGCGCCCTGCCGTCCGGGTAGCCGTAGAACTGCACGTCGGTGCCCTGCTTGACATAGGGATCGCTGCCCTCGCGGAAACGCCAGCGCGTTTCCTGGCCGTTCACCACCGGCCAGCGCAGGCCGCGCTCCTTGTGATAGCTTTCGAACGGCGCGAGGTCGTGGCCATGGCCGCGGCCGAACGAGGCGTACTCTTCAAAGAGCCCCTTCTGCACGTAGAAGCCGAACGCCTTGGATTCCTCGTTGGCGTAGCCTTCCTCGATCTCCGTAACAGGAAACTTGTCGACCTGGCCGTTCTTGTAGAGCACGTCGAACAGCGTCTTGCCGCGAACCTCCGGTTTCTTTGCGATCAGCTCCTCCGGCCAGACTTCCTCGATCTTGAATCGTTTTGAAAACTCCATGAGCTGCCACAGATCGGACTTGGCTTCGCCCGGCGCCTGCACGAGCTGGTGCCAGAACTGCGTGCGCCGCTCGGCATTGCCGTAGGCGCCTTCCTTCTCCACCCACATCGCGGTCGGCAGGATCAGGTCGGCGGCCAGCGCCGTCACAGACGGATAGGCGTCCGAGACCACGATGAAATTGTCGGGATTGCGGAAGCCCGGATAGGTTTCCTCGTTGGCGTTCGGGCCGGCCTGCAAATTGTTGTTGACCTGCACCCAATAGGCGTTGATCAGGCCGTCCTTCAGCATCCGGCTTTGCAGCACGGCGTGGGCGCCGTTCTTGTCGGGAATGGTGCCCTCGGGCAGCAGCCAGAGATGCTCCGCCTTGTCGCGATGCTCCTTGTTGGTCACGACCATGTCGGCGGGCAGGCGGTGCGAGAAGGTGCCGACCTCGCGCGCGGTGCCGCACGCCGAGGGCTGGCCGGTCAGCGAGAACGGGCTGTTGCCGGGCGAGGAGATCTTTCCGGTCAGGAGATGGATGTTGTAGACGAGATTGTTGCACCAGACGCCGCGGGTGTGCTGGTTGAAGCCCATGGTCCAGAACGAGACCACTTTCGTCTTCGGATCGGCATAGAGCTCGGCCAGCGCCTCCAGGCGATTGAGCGGCACGCCGGACATCTGCGCCGCCTTCTCCAGCGTGTAGTCCGAGACGAACTTGACGTATTCGTCATAGCTCATGTCGGTGGAGTCGTTCGCCTTCGCCGCGCCCGTCGCCTTCTTCTGCAGCGGATGCTCGGGTCGTAATCCATAACCAATATCGGTCTGGCCGCGCCTGAAGATGGTATGGGCGGCAACAAAATCCTTGTTGACGCGTCCGGTTGTGATGATGTGGTTGGCGATGGCGTTGAGGATGTAGAGATCGGTCTGCGGCTTGAACACCATGCCGATGTCGGCGAGATCGAACGAACGATGCTCGAAGGTCGAGAGCACGGCGACGCGGACATGCGGCGCGGAGAGCCGGCGGTCGGCCAGGCGCGTCCACAGGATGGGGTGCATCTCCGCCATGTTGGAGCCCCACAGCACGAAGGCATCGGTGGCCTCGATGTCGTCATAGCAGCCGGCCGGCTCGTCGATGCCGAAGGTGCGCATCATGCCGGCAACGGCCGAGGCCATGCAGTGGCGTGCATTGGGATCGATATTGTTGGTGCGGAAGCCGGCCTTGAACAGCTTTGACGCCGCATAGCCTTCCCAGATCGTCCACTGGCCGGAGCCGAACATGGCGACGCCGTTCGGGCCGCGCTTCTTGAAGGCCTCCTTCCACTTCAATTCCATGATGTCGAAGGCTTCGGTCCACGACACCGGCGTGAAGTCGCCGTTCTTGTCGTATTTGCCGCCCGTCTTGCGCAACATCGGCTGGGTGAGGCGGTCATGCCCGTACATGATCTTGGAGAGGAAGTAGCCCTTGACGCAGTTCAGGCCGCGATTGACCTCGGCCTTGATGTCGCCGTGGGTGGCGACGACCCGGTTGTCCTTGGTCGCGACCATCACCGAGCAGCCGGTGCCGCAGAAGCGGCAGGCGGCCTTGTCCCATTTCAGTTCGGATGCGTCGCGCTCGGCGACGAGATTGGCGGCGAGCGCAGGTGCCGGCATTCCGGCTGCGGCGGCCGCGATGGCGGCGGCCTCGAGCTTCAGCATCTGGCGGCGGTCGAGCTTTGGCGATGTCATGATGGCTCTCCCTGCCGTCAGGTCGTTTCGATGGCGTGAAAGACCAGCGCTGCGGAATAGACGTCTCCCAGCGACTGGATGGTGTTGAGGATGGTGCCGAGGCTGCCGGCGTCCGGCGCTTCGGTCACGACGACGAGTTTTCCGCGCGCGTCGCGGCCATGGATTTCGCAGCCCGGAATCGCGGCGATCTCGGCCTCCAGCGCGGCGAGGCGCTCGGGGCGCGCCTGCACGATGATGCTGGCGATCTCGCAGCCCGGCGGGGGGATGACGCGCTCGGTGCTGAGCACCCGGCCGGTGATCAATGCACGGCGGTTGAGAGTGGTGTGGGCCATGATGCCTGTCTTTCGCTTGTCGGGATCAATGCGGGGAGGAGGGTGGGCCCGGAGGGCCGGCGAACATCTGGTAGATCCAGACGCCAAGCCCGTAAGAGCCGACCGTTCCGACCGCGAGGACGGGCATCACGACTGCGGTCAGGAACAGGAACGCAAAGATCTCCATGCGCTTACGGCGCACGCGCGACATCGTGTCGTCAGGGGCCGACATATTCGGTCTCTCTGAAATGGTCTGGGGAATCGGGACGGCATCCGGGCCGTTGCCTTGGTGCACTTTAGATGCAACAGGGCGGCTGACGCGTTGATCTGGATCAACCGATCAAGTTGCGATCGTCGCAGCCGCCAAACCGGAAAACGCCAAGGCCGCAAGCGCAAGTTTGGATTGTGCAAGCGCGAAGGCGATGCGAGAGTTGGGCCCGTGAGCGGAGAACGATCAGTGTGACCGGGCTGACGGCCATCGACCTCGGGTTTCGCGGCGCGGCCAGCGGCGTATTCCTGTTGATCGTCCTGGTGGCGCTGCAGCGCCGTGCCGCCAATCAGAACAGCTTCCTTGGCATCGCCATGTGCGCGGGAGGCATGTTCTATGCGATCGTGACCGCGCCGTCCTTTCCCAAGGCATCCTGGTGGTGGACGATGCCCATCGTGTCCTCGCTCCCCGCCCTCTTCTGGTTATGGGCGCGTGCGGCGTTCGATGACGATTTCATTCTGAGGCGATGGCATGGTGGCCTGTGGCTGGCCGTCGTGGCCCTCGGATTTGCAGTGTCGCTCAGTTTGCCGCAATGGCCCGCTTTGGCCAGGGGCGGCGGCAAGGTCCTGTCGTTGGTCGTCCTCGGGCTCGCGCTGGCCGCCGCGATCCAGACGGTCAAGACATGGCGCGTGGATCTGGTGATGCGCCGGCGCCGGCTGCGGCTGGCGGTGCTCGCGATCAATGTCGTGACCATCGGACTCGTCGCCGTCGCGGCCTTGTCCGATATTCCCGTGGGCGTGCCCGGCGCGTCCGGCAGTCTGCCGACCGCGCTCAGCATGTTCGTGATGGCAACGCTCGCGGCCCTGGGCGTGCTCAGTCCGCCGGTGGCGGCGGTCAGCGACGCCACGGCCGCGATCGCATCCGGCGAGGCGGGAAGGCCGGCGCGAGTCGCCGACCGCGCCGCCGCGGAGCGGGGCGCCGTGGATCCCCAGGTCGTCGTCGATCCCCGGGGCGTGATCGATCCCCGGGTCGTGATCGATCCCCGCGGCGCCATCGATCCCCGGGTGGCTGTCGACCCGATCCTGTTGCGGCGTCTCGATCATCTGATGACCGTGGAACGAGCCTACCGGCAGGAAGGTCTTGCGATCGGCGCGCTGGCGGCGCGGCTCGATGTCCCCGAGCATCGGCTGCGCCGGGCCATCAACGAAGGACTGGGCTATCGCAACTTCAATGCGTTCCTCAATCGCTACCGCATCGAGGATGCCAGGCTGGCGCTATCAGACGCGGCGCAACGAGAGGTGCCTGTACTGACCATCGCGATGGATTCGGGTTTCCAGTCGATCGGACCTTTCAATCGCGCCTTCAAGGCCGAGACCGGCGTCACCCCGACCGAATTCCGCCGTGAGGCGCTGAACCGGCTGGACACCGACTGTGTCCCGCGCGGCGGAATTGCGACTGCGTAGACAGCGCCGCCTCACGCATTAAGATGCCCGCAACAAAAAATAAGCGGGCAAGAAAACTTGGGAGAGACGGCGTCATGAAGTTCGGCATCTTCTACGAGCTGCAACTGCCGCGGCCCTGGGTGGCCGGCGACGAGCTCGCCTTGTACCAGAACGCGCTCGCGCAGATGGAACTCGCCGACCGTCTCGGCTACGACCACGCCTGGGTCGTCGAGCATCACTTCCTTGAAGAATATTCGCACTCGCCGTCGCCCGAGTCGTTCCTCGCCGCCGCGAGCCAGCGCACCAAGAACATCCGGCTCGGCCACGGCATCCTCCAGCTCACTACCAATCATCCGGCGCGCGTCGCCGAGCGCGTTGCGGTGCTCGACCTGCTCTCCAACGGCCGCTGCGAATTCGGCATGGGCGAGAGCGCCTCGATCACCGAGCTGACGCCGTTCGGCCGCGACATGGAGACCAAGAAGGAAGTCTTCGAGGAGGCCGTCGCTGCGATCTTCCCGATGTTCAAGGACGCAGGCGCCGAGCACCACGGCAAGTATTTCGACATCCCCTTGCGCAATGTCGTGCCGAAGCCGGTGCAGAAGCCGCATCCGCCGCTGTGGATGGCCTGCTCGCAGCTGCCGACCATCGAGCGTGCCGGCCGCCACGGCTTTGGCGCGCTCGGCTTCCAGTTCGTCAGTGCCGACGCCGCGCATGCCTGGGTGCACGCCTACTACAACGCCATGACGAAGCGGCTCTCCAAGCTCGCCGACTACGAGATCAATCCGAACATGGCGCTGGTGTCGCTCTTCATGTGCGCCAAGACCGATGAAGAGGCCCGTGCGCGCGCCGACGGCGCCACCTTCTTCCAGTTCGCGCTGCGCTTCTACGGCGCCTCGCAGAACCGCCAGCGTCCCGCGCCCTACACGGTCAACATGTGGGACGAGTACAACAAGTGGAAGCGCGACAATCCGGAGGCGCAGGAGGCGGCCTTGCGCGGTGGCCTGATCGGCTCGCCCGAGACGATCCGCAAGAAGCTCAAGCGCTTTCAGTCATCGCATATCGACCAGGTCATCCTGCTGAATCAAGCGGGCAAGAACAGCCACGAGCACATCTGCGAATCCCTCGAACTGTTCGGCCGCGAGGTGATGCCCGAATTCCAGAACGACCCGGCGCAGGCCGCCTGGAAGAGGAGCGTGATGAGCGGCGAGATCAAGCTGGAAGAGATCGACACCGAGGCCTTCACCGACCGCTACGGCAAGCTCGCCATCAACGTGCCGCCGGCGAAGGCCGCGGCGGGGTAGGGGTGCGCTTGTGGCAAAACACCGGATCTACACGACGAGCTTCGCGAGCGTATATCCGCTTTACGTCGCGAAGGCGGAGAAGAAGGGGCGTTCGAAGGCCGAGGTCGATCAGATCATCTCTTGGTTGACCGGCTATGGTCAGAAGGAGCTGCAAGTCCAACTTGAAAGAAAGACGGACTTTGAAACCTTCTTCGCAGAGGCCCCCGAGATCAATCCCTCGCGCGCCCTGATCAAAGGCGTGGTGTGTGGGGTTCGGGTGGAGGAGATCGAAGAACCAACGATGCGGGAGATTCGCTATCTGGACAAGTTGATCGACGAACTGGCCCGGGGCAAGAAAATGGACCAGATCCTGCGAACAAAGTGATCAGGGAGAAGACGATGCGCATCCGCGAGACGCCCCCAACTTCAGCGGCCGGCGACGTCACGCCGGCGGTGCTCGCCATCGGCCGCGCTGACCTCCCGAACATCCTCATCGACACGCTGCGCCGGCAGGCCGGGGTCGGCCATTGCATGGTGTTTGCACTGACACGCGCGGGCGCTGCGAGCTGTCTGCTCGATGTCGGCAACATCCCGACCGGCGGCGATCTCGGCGCGGCCTATGCCGGGCAGTTCCACGAATCCGATCCCAATCGCGATGCGTTGTTCGAAGGCGAGGGCAGTGCGCCGATCGTGCTGCCGTCCTTCGCGCCGCGCATGTATGGCGCGCGCTACCGCAAGATCTTCTTCAACGACTCCAACATTGTCGACAAATGCGCCACCGCGATCTGGGTCGATGACACCTGCTTCTATGTCAATTTCTACCGCATCACGACCCAGGGCCGTTTCACCGATGCCCAGCGTGCGCGGCTGCAGGCGATCGCGCCGGCGATCGGCGCCAGCGTCGCGCGGCATTTCCAGCAGGCCGCGACTGCGACGCCCGACCAGGATCTCGCCGCGCTGTTCGCGACCCGCGCGCCACTCTCGCTGCTGACGGCGCGCGAGCAGGACGTCTGCCGGCGCATCCTGCTCGGCCTCAGCTCCGAGGCGATCTCGCAAGAGCTCGGCATCAGCCTGCATTCGACCCTGACCTACCGCAAGCGCGCCTATGAGCGGCTCGGCATTTCCGCGCAGAACGAGTTGTTCGGAATCGTGCTGCGGCTGCTCGCGGGGGCCCGTGGCCTGAACTGAGGCTCAATTCGGCGACATCCGCGTACCCCAGCACAGCGGACATGCCGTCGTTGGGAGCCAAGCCGACACGCTTGTCCCCGAGCCGACCTCCGCATTCGCACGATGAGCGATTGATGATAAGCATGCAGCGGAAGTTCATCCCGATCGAGGACACAAAAGTGGCTGCAAAGCTTGGCCGGATCATTGTTCTAGGTGCCTTCGGGGTGCTCACCGCACTTGGCACCGCTCACGCTGCAACCGTCGTGGCCCTCGGAGCCAGCAACACCTTCGGCAAGGGTGTCTCGCGCAGTCAATCCTATCCTGCGCAGCTTGAAACGCTTCTCCGTGCGAGGGGGTTCAACGTCCGTGTCATCAATGCCGGCGTCAATGGTGACACCACGGGAGGCATGCTGGCCCGATTGGATCGCGTGGTCCCGAAAGGAACGAGTGTTGTGATCCTTCAACCCGGCGGAAATGACCGGAGAAAATTGGCCGCCGACAACACGCCTGCCATCCAAAGTCGCCTGAGCGCGATGGGAATCAAGGTTGTCATGCTTCCGAACGGGATGCTGCACGGACTTCCCCATCAGCCTGATGGACAGCATCTCACGCCGGAGGGCTATCACTCGCTGGCACAGGAGCTGGTTGGCGAAGTCGCCGCGGCACTGGGGAAATAGCGCGGCAGGGCGGACCAGATTTGCTGGGGTTGAGTTCTTATTTGACCCAAAGCCGTCCTTCAAAGTTCCCCACCGTGCGGCGACAAGGTGCTAGGCTTCTCCTCCCATAGGCGTGTTCCTTGCTGGGAGGGACGCATGCAACGGCGCGATTTCATCCGCCTTGTTGGGGCTGCAACGGCCTGGCCGCTTGCAGCGCGTGCGCAGCCGCGGTCGAAGCACATCATTGGTGCTGTTCGTGTCCCGAGACGCGGCGAAAGCGCTCATCTTGAGGAGGCATTTCGCAAAGGCCTGGCCCAAACCGGCTACGTTGAGAATCAGAACGTCGTCATAGAATGGCGATATGCAGAGGGTGATTACCAGCGATTGACGGGCATCGTGACCGAGCTGGTCGATCGTCGCGTTGACGTCATCGTGGCGCTTGGCGCAACAACAACGGCGCTCGCTGCAAAGGCTGCCACGCAGACGATACCCATCGTGTTCATGCTAGGGAGCGACCCCATCAAGTTCGGGCTCGTTGCAAGTTTCGGTCATCCAGGCGGAAACATCACGGGAGTTTCCATCCTTCAAGGTCCGGTTGTTACAAAGAGGCTCGATCTTCTGCATCAGCTGATACCCACGGCGAGGACCTTCGCGGTCCTGATCGAGCCGGATAATGCATTCAGCGAGACGGAGCGGTCTGAAGCAGAAGCCGCGGCGCGGACCCTGGGACTGGAGCTGCATGTTGCCAATCCGAAACGTCAGGACGAAATCGATTCTTCATTTCCAGATCTGATTGCCCGAGGCGTCCGTGGGATCATGATTGGAACGGACGCAATCTATTTGGGTCTCTCCCGCCAGATTGCCGCATCGGCCGCGCGGTACGCTGTTCCAACGGTCGCTCAATGGCGCGAGTATCCAGCCGCGGGGGGCTTGATGAGCTACGGGAGCAGCGTCGCCGAGGGGTATCGCCTGGCGGCAACATACGTCGGTCGCATCCTCAACGGCGAAAAGCCGGCCGAAATGCCGGTGCAGCAACCGACCAAGTTCGAATTTGTCATCAATCTCGCGACTGCGAAGGCGCTCCGGCTCACCATTGCGGACAAGATGCTCGCCATCGCCGATGAGGTGATTGAATAATCCGCATCCTTGCGGCGGTGCATCTCCAATCCATTCAGCACTTGCATTGGGAGACCGTGTCTGGCTGGCTCTTGCTCATCAACAGCCAAATCGGAACTCACGATGATCCATTACGATACCTTGCTGACCTACATGGCGGTGGTTCTCGGTCTCTTCCTCATTCCGGGTCCCGCCGTCCTCCTGGTGCTCGCGCGCTCGTCCGTGGGCGGGCATCGCGTCGGAATTGCCACCGGTCTCGGCATTGCCACCGGTGACATGCTTCACACGGCGATGGCCACGCTCGGATTGTCGGCGGTGCTGATGACGTCGGCTCTCGCCTTCAGCCTGGTGAAGTATGCCGGTGCCGGCTACCTCATCTATCTCGGCATCCGCGCATTGATGGAACGAGGCGAAGATCTCAAATTGACGCAGTCGCGTCTGGTCGACGCGCCGCTCGCCTTCCGGCAGGCGGTTCTAGCCGAAGTGCTCAACCCGAAGACGGCGCTCTTCTTCCTGGCTTTCCTTCCGCAGTTCGTTCATCCCGAGCAAGGCTCGGTCGTCGCGCAGCTCGCGGCTCTCGGTCTGGTCTTCGTGATCATGAGCGCCATCTACACGGCGTTGATCGCTCTCGCCGCCGGGCAGGTCGCCGGCCTGCTCGCCCGTCATCGCAGCATCGGTCGCTGGCAAGGCCGCGTCGTCGGGGCGATCTACGTCGGTCTCGGCGTTCGCATGGCCTTGCAGGAGAGGTAGTCCGATCGGATGGATCGCGCTATCCCCTGACGCGCGTCACGCGGGCGTCCGTGGCGTCTGTCCCAATCGCTAGGGACCATCGCGCGAGGGACCGATGCTAGCGTCGCGCGCTACTTCCAGCAGGCCGCGACCGGCTACGACGGGAAAGGGCTCAGTGGATTACTGTGTTACTCTGCTGCGGTTGAAAATGAGCGCTGCTTGAAACACACGCTCAAGATTGGTTCGTACTTCGACGGCAACGTCTCGCTGTTCGTCCATGGGCGCGAGGTCTCGGGCCAGATCAGCTAGTGTCCGAGCCGCTTCGACCTCAGCTTCGCGCTGAGTTTCGCACTCCAGGCCCTCCTCATCGGGATAAAGCCCGGTGTCGTCGCGGATATCGAAATAATAGCGCGTCACCTCGGTGCCTCACTGCATCTCGCACTGCTTCAACATCAGCGGCAACCGGCTGTTCCTTATGACGCGGAGCGCCGCCAGCTGATAGGGACAGAGTGACCGTCGCTTCCTTCCCTTAGCCAGCGGACCCCGTCTGCGGGAGCGGCGGCCTGCGTTCGGGAAGCTTCTTCTTCGGGGGGGCCGGCAGCAAACCTTCCCTGATCGCTTGCTTGCGGGCGAGCTTGCGAGCCCGGCGAATGGCTTCGGACCTTTCGCGTGCCTTTCTCTCCGAAGGCTTCTCGTAGGCACGACGCTGCTTCATTTCGCGGAAAACGCCTTCGCGCTGCATCTTCTTCTTCAGAACACGAAGCGCCTGGTCGACATTGTTATCGCGGACCACGACCTGCATTAGAACTCCCTTGCTGGCTGCAAAATGGAGCGATCCTGCGCGCAGCCAATTGCGCAGGAGTTCGTTGCGAATGAAAGAATGAGGGCGACCGCACATGTCCTCGCCGACCTCGAACGAGCAGTTTTGCTCGTCATGGCGATGCGGTTCACTAGGACCGACGTGACCACTCCCGCGTGAACAAGTCAAACGATAAAGGCCTTCGCGCGTCCCGACGTAGCAGCTTGGAACTGCCCTCGAAGGGCGCTGCAATTGGTGAGCTGAAACAAATTGTCCGGCTTCCTTGTAATATGACGATTGTGATGTATATTCACTCTATTCGATTAGCCGCTGTGCCTTGTTGATCGCGCCCGCGGGCTCCTTTTCCAAAGACATCGACGAAGTTGAAGTCGCCGCGTGATTGTCGCGGAACGCGCTTGTGCGCTTTGGAGAAGAATATGACGACAGGTACGGTTAAGTGGTTCAACGGCCAAAAGGGCTTCGGTTTCATCCAGCCGGACGACGGCAGCAACGATGTGTTCGTTCACATCAGTGCGGTCGAGCGCGCCGGTCTGTCGGGTCTCGCCGAGGGCCAGAAGGTCAATTTCGAGCTCAAAACTGACAAGATGCGGGGCAAGGTCAGTGCCGAAAATCTCTCGCTGGCTTGATCTCGTCGCGCCGTTTCACGGATGTACTGAAGCGGCTATGCTGCCCGCTCGATCCCTGGATTGAGCGGGTTTTGCCTATTTTGAACGGGTGAAGGATGAGCGCCAGAAAATCGGCAGTACCGTCACCTGAAGCGATCGCGCGCGCCGATCGTCAGCGCCTCGCCGTCGAAGAGGGGGTGCGGGCCATCGCGGATGCCGAACGGCAGGCGATCAAGGTGCGCAAGAACATGGCGCGGCTCCGCGAGTTACGCGAGGCCAAGGAAGCCGCGGACGCGGCAGTGGCAGTAACCCTGGCGGCGCCAATTCCCAAAAAGCGCACGAGACGATTGCTGGGATAAACACCCTCGACACTTGTCGACGAATTTGCCGAGGACCGAGTTACAAGCCGGGAGTGCTGACCGTGCCCAGAGCAAAATCGGACGGCGGTGGAACGATTACATTCACCCTTGCGCTGGGCGCAGCGCGACAAATTTGCCGACTTACGACGACGTTTCAGACCGACAAGCAGGCCCTCAGCTATCTGCACAAATATCGGACGGAGTTCGAGCGGATCGCGCGAGCGCGTCTTGCTTCAGGGGAGCTCGAAGACGGAATTGTCGTGCTCACGATGCTCTAGGTCAAGGCTTGCGACAAGGCCGAGCCATTTCGTGGAGGCTTTCGCTGCAGCTTCCCGGGCCAGACGCTCGGCTTTCAAGCGCTCGCGATTCTCGTGAAAGGTTTGCTCCGCCTTAGCGTAGTCGGCGATCGGCTTGGCGTTGCTGATGGTCTTGAAAGCGTTGTCGGCTTCCCGTCGATAGCGGGCATTCACTTCGTTTCTGGTCATTTCTGACCTCCTGAGTGGGGTTGTGTTTCCGCCATGCCGGACGCGGGAAGGTCGAGATTGCGTCACCAGGCCAGCTTGAGAACGCTGACAAGAAGCCCCGACAGGCAAATCGCGAGCGCAACGTCGACAAGGAGGAGCCCGACAGGCATGCCCCGGTTCGGCTTCACCTTGTCAATTCCTTGCGGACCGCAGCGGCAGAATTGCCGACCTTGTTGACGACCTGTTGCCGCTGCGCGCGCGTGATGCCGAGTTCGTGGACCCAATACTTGATCTCATGACCGCGGTTCATGTTGATCTTGCTGCGGTCCGGTTGCGTTCGCTTGGTCAGCACAGCCATATGATATCCCGATCCGGGACGACGGTAGAAATCTTCGCAACTTGCTCCCGGTAGGACGAGATCGCCACGTTTGCCAGCATGAGCCTTCGGCGCTCGCCGGCGCGCAGCTGCCGCTCGATTGAATCCAGGATGATAGTTGCGGACTCCGCAGCGCCTCTCAGCTCGCCGGACTTCTCGAGAAAGTTCCAGGCGATGTCGAACGATTCTTCGAGCGCGCTGATGAGCACCATGGTCATCAACTCTCGCGCACGAGGCCTGTTCCTCTCGCACGATGGCGGCGGTGCTCTGGTTCACGGTCGTCCAGGCGATTTCGCGTCAATGAGGCGCTTGCTGCCACGCAGAAGAGAAACGCTCAAGCTAGGATGGCGTCGGTAGCCCGGGTGACGTCAGCCATTTGTTGACCTCACAGGCAACGTCGATCTGCCGCGCTTTCTGCAAGAGCTCCGCGCGGCGGACGCCAACAGGCATTCCTTCCGCTTGTTGGCGCAAATTGATCGCCTCTTGCATCAGGCGATATTCGAATGTCATTGACTGTTAGGGGGATCCCAGCGCCGGCACTTCAATGCTCCACTATCGGTTGAGCGGGAGCGCAACTCGCGTTCACACCACCGGTAGATGCTGAGGGCCGGACGGTGGCAGTGCGACACTGCGCCTTTGTCCGCCCGATAGCGAACGCTATTCCGGGTTCCTGGCAGGAACCATCTGCAAATCGAGCGGAGTCATCTTCTGGTGGTTCAGGTGCTGGCCCGATGGGGACGGTTCAGTTCGCTGGTGCGTTCACAGGAGGAAGCGGCTTCGTCGGTTGGATTGCAAATTCATGCGTTCGTGAGAGCGCAAGCACCACTATCAAAAAGCCGATCGTGATGATGATCATCCCCCGCATGGGGCCAGCTTAAAGCAAACCCAGCCTGCACCAATATGACCGAAGTCTAAGGCCGATCTTGCTGTCGCTCCGACGACCATCCGACGGATGAGGACGCCCGCCAATGCCGTCCCCATTTCTAGGGACAGACGCCAGCGTCCGAGTTCGCTAGTCTGGCCCGAAGCACACGAGAATTCCGAGGAAGCCGCATTGAGCACCGCGCCGCGCATCGACATCGACCCGGCCGCATTCTGGGCCGACCCGTATCCAACGCTTGCAAAACTGCGCAAGGAGGCGCCGATCGCCTACGTGCCGCAGCTCGGCTCGACGCTTTTGGCGAGCCGCGACGACATCTCGATCTCCGAGAAGCAGATCGACGTGTTCTCCTCGCACCAGCCTGCCGGCCTGATGAACCGGCTGATGGGCCACAACATGATGCGCAAGGACGGCGAGGCGCATCAGGTCGAGCGGCGCGCGATGTTTCCGACGGTGTCACCGAAGACGGTGAAGGCGCACTGGACCGCGCTGTTCCAGGCTCATGCCGACCGCATCATTGACGCCATCGAGCCCGGCCGGATCGATTTCATGCGTGACTTCGCGCTGCCGTTCTCGGGCGAATGCCTGAAGTCGATCACCGGCCTCACCAATATCGGCTTCGCCGACATGGATGCCTGGTCGCAAGGCATGATCGAGGGCATCGCCAATTATGGCGGCGACACGGGCGTCGAGGCGCGCTGCCACGCCGCGACGTCAGGCATTGATGCCGCGATCGACGACATCCTGCCGGTGATGCGTAAGCATCCCGATCAGAGCATTCTCGGCGTGCTGCTCGCCTCCGGCATGCCGATGGCGAGCGTGCGCGCGAATGTCAAACTCGCGATCTCCGGCGGCCAGAACGAACCGCGCAAGGCGATCGCCGGCACGGTGTGGGCGCTGCTGACCCATCCCGAGCAGCTCGCGCTGGTGCGCAAGGGCGAGGTGACCTGGCTCGAGGCGTTCGAGGAATATGCGCGCTGGATCTCGCCGATCGGCATGTCGCCGCGGCGGATTGCAAAACCGTGGTCGATCCGCGACGTCGCGTTCGAGACGGACGAGCGTGTGTTCCTGATGTTCGGTTCCGCCAATCGCGACGAGAAGCATTTCGAGCGTGCCGACCAGTTCGACGTGCGGCGTGATACCTCCAAGAGCGTGGCCTTCGGTGCCGGTCCGCATTTCTGCGCCGGCGCCTGGGCCTCGCGCGCCATGATCGCCGACGTCGCGCTGCCGACGGTGTTTGCGCGTGCCGGGCATATCGAGCTTGCCGATGACGAAGAGGTGCGGATCGGCGGCTGGGCGTTCCGGGGCTTGCAGAATTTGCCGGTGCGATGGCTGCAATAGCCCGGCAAGGCCGTCCATCCCGAGCGCCGCCATCATGCCATCCTGCGCCTGTTTTGCCCGACGCGTCAAGTTAAGTTCGGATAATTCGTAGTCGGGTGCTTTTGCGCGCCCGGCTACTGTGCATGGGGTTGTTTTCGCCTTTTTGTTCCGGCTCCGAGTCAGAGGTCGAACGCGCGAGGCCGTTCACATCCGCGTGCAGAAAAATTCCATCTTCATTCGCTCCGCCGTTTGAAAGATTAATCATGCGCGCTGCCATAGGGGCAGTGTGTGCATCGCTATTTTCCCGCACGTCTCGACAGCTTTCCCGCTCCGCACCATCATTCCACGGACATGAATGATGACGGCCGTACGCGGCCGGGAGTTTGGAATGCTGCGTCGAGATTTTCTGAAACTGTCCGCCGGAACCGCCGCCGCAGCTGCGTTCGCTTCGCGTGCCGGCGCGCAAGGCGCGCTGAAGGAAATTCGTATCGGCTACCAGAAGACCGGCGTGCTGGTCATCACGCGCCAGCGGGCGACTTTGGAAAAACATTTCGCTGCCGTGGGCATCGACGTGAAATGGGTCGAGTTCTCCTCCGGCCCGCCGATGATGGAGGCGATGAATGTCGGCAGCGTCGATTACGGTGCGGTCGGCGATTCCCCGCCGGTGTTCGCCCAGGCCGCGGGCGCGGCGATCGTCTATGCCGCCGGCCAGCCCATCACCAACGGACAGGGCATCCTGGTGCCCAAGGATTCATCAATCCGTTCGATCGCAGACCTGAAGGGCAAGCGCGTCGGCTTCACCAAGGGCTCCAGCGCCCACAACGTCGTGGTGCAGACGCTGGAGAAGGCGGGGCTGACCTACGCCGATATCACCCCGGTCTATCTGACGCCGCCGGACGCCGGCCCCGCCTTTGCCAATGGCAGCATCGAGGCCTGGGCGATCTGGGATCCCTATTTCGCGATCGGCGAGACCAAGCAGAACGGGCGCATCCTGATCAATGCGCGCGAGGTCACCAAGACCAACTCCTTCTACATCGCCAACCGCGAGTTCGCGAAGACCCACGGCGCGATCCTGCAGCAGATCGTCGACGTCACCACCGCGACCGGTCAATGGGCCGAACAGCACCGCGACGAAGTTGCCAAGTCCTTGGCTGCGATCACCGGCGTTCCGCTGGATATCCAGGCCGTCGCGGCCGCTCGCGCGAATTTCGTGATCGGCCCCGTTACGGACGACATCGTCGCGACCCAGCAGGGCGTCGCCGACCGGTTCTACAAGCTCGGCCTGATCCCGAAGCCGATCGTCATCCGCGACATCGTCTGGCGCAGCACGGCGACCTGATCGTGCCAACCAATCTCCCCATTTCAAAAGGTCTGAACATGAGGCGTATCATTCAGCGACTGATTGCGGCGATCGTCCTGTCGATCGGCATCGTCGCGGCTGCGGTCGGCACCTCCTACGGCCAGGACAAGGTGGTGCGCATCGGCTACCAGAAATACGGCAAGCTGGTGCTGCTCAAGAGCAAGGGCACGCTGGAGCCGAAGCTGGCTGCCTCCGGCTACAAGGTGGTGTGGACCGAATTCCCGTCCGGCCCGCCGCTGCTCGAAGCGCTCAATGTCGGCGCGATCGATTTCGGCAACACCGGCGAGGCCCCGCCGATCTTCGCGCAGGCCGCCGGCGCGCCGATCCAGTATGTCGCCTATGAGCCGCCGGCGCCGAAGGGCGAGGCCATCCTGGTGCCGAAGGACAGCCCGCTCAAATCGGTGGCCGATCTCAGGGGCAAGAAGGTCGCGCTCAACAAGGGCTCCAACGTTCACTACCTCCTGGTCAAGGCGCTGGAGAAGGCGGGCGTCAAATACTCCGAGATCGAGCCGGTGTTCCTTGCACCGGCCGATGCGCGCGCCGCCTTCGAGCGCGGCGCGGTCGATGCCTGGGTGATCTGGGATCCGTTCCAGGCCGCCGCGGAAGCCGCGACCGGGGCACGCACGCTGGCTGACGGCACCGACATTGTCGCCAACTATCAGTTCTATTTCTCCTCGAAGAAATTCCTCGATGCCAACCCGAAGGTCGTCGACGTCGTGCTCGCCGAGCTGAGTTCGGTCGACGATTGGGCCAAGGGCGACATCCACGCGGTGGCCGAGCAGCTCGCTCCGGCGATCGGCCTGTCCGTCCCGGTGGTCGAGGTCGCGCTGAAGCGGCAGGCCTACGGCATCAAGCCGCTGACCGATGCCGTCATCGCCGACCAGCAGCAGGTTGCGGATGCGTTCTTCGCGCTCAACCTGATCCCCAAGGCAATCAAGATTTCCGACGTGGCGCGGAGGCCAGGTTCATGAGTAAGACCGCAAGCACGCAATCCAACGCCAACATCCTATGGTTCCTGCCGACGCACGGTGATGGCCGCTATCTCGGCACCGGCATCGGCGGCCGCGAGGTCAATTTCAACTATTTGCGCCAGGTCGCGCAGGCGGCGGACCAGCTCGGCTATTTCGGCGTGCTGTTGCCGACGGGACGGAGCTGCGAGGATTCCTGGGTCGTCGCCTCCTCGGTGGCGCCGTTCACGGAGCGGCTGCGCTATCTCGTCGCTGTCCGACCCGGCCTGCAATCGCCGACCGTGGCGGCGCGCATGACCGCGACGCTCGACCGCATCACCAATGGCCGGCTTCTGATCAACGTCGTCACCGGCGGCGATCCCGTCGAGAACAAGGGCGACGGCATCTTCCTCAGCCATGACGAGCGCTACGAGGTCACCCGCGAGTTCCTCAACGTCTATAGTGATCTGCTGGCCGGCAAGACCGTCAATGTCGAGGGCAAGCACATCCATGTCGAGGACGGCAAGCTGCTGTTCCATCCCGTGCAGTCGCCGCGGCCGCCGCTTTATTTCGGCGGCTCGTCGGATGCCGGCATCGACGTCGCTGTCGACGCCGTCGACAAATATCTCACCTGGGGCGAGCCGCCGGCGCTGGTTGCCGAGAAGGTCGCAAGGGTAAAAGCGGCTGCAGAAGCGCGCGGTCGAAAGCTCTCCTTCGGTATCCGTCTTCACGTGATCGTCCGCGAGACCAATGAAGAGGCCTGGTCGGCCGCCAACGAGTTGATCAAGCATGTCAGCGACGACACCATCGCCACTGCGCAGAAGAACTTTGCGCGCATGGACTCGGTCGGCCAGCAGCGCATGGCGCAGCTCCACGGCGGCAAGCGCGACAAGCTCGAGATCGCACCGAATCTCTGGGCCGGTGTCGGCCTGGTGCGTGGCGGTGCCGGCACGGCGCTGGTCGGCGACGCCCAGACGGTCGCCGCGCGCATCAAGGAGTATCAGGACATCGGCATCGATACTTTCATCATGTCGGGCTATCCGCATCTGGAAGAAGCCTATCGCTTTGCCGAGCTGGTGTTCCCGCTGCTCTCGCTCGATCTGCCGAGCAACGTGACCAAGCTGCACTTCAACGGCGGTCCGTTCGGCGAGACGGTCGGCAGCGATTACCGTCCGCAGCATCGGGTGTCGCAATCATGAGCCTCATCGACAGCGTCTCACTGCCACGCAACTTCCGTCTGCCGCGCGTTGACGGCCTGGTCCATTGGATCGTGCCGCTTGCCATTATTGCGATATGGCAGGTGGCGAGCGTCACCGGCTTCGTGCCGGTACGCGTGCTGCCGGCGCCGAGTGACGTCGCGCTCGCCGGCTGGAAGCTGCTGCTGTCCGGCGAGCTGATCCGCAACATCTGGGTCTCGTTCTGGCGTGCCTCGATCGGCTTCCTGATCGGCGGCAGCATCGGCTTCGCCTTCGGGCTCGCCAACGGCCTGTCGCAGCTGTCCGCAAAACTCACGGACACGACGCTGCAGATGGTACGCAACGTGCCGCATCTGGCGCTGATCCCGCTGGTCATCCTGTGGTTCGGTATCGATGAAAGTGCCAAGCTGTTTCTCGTGGCGCTCGGCGTGTTCTTCCCGATTTACCTCAACACGCTGCACGGCATCCGCACCGTCGACCCGCAGCTGATCGAGATGGGCCGCATCTACGGCATGAGCGACGGCGAGCTGTTCCGCCGCGTCATTTTCCCGGGCGCGCTGCCCTCAATCTTCGTCGGCATCCGTTTCGCGCTCGGCATCATGTGGCTGACGTTGATCGTCGCGGAGACCATCGCGGCGTCCTCCGGCCTCGGCTACATGGCGATGCAGGCGCGCGAGTTCATGCTGATCGACGTCGTCGTGCTCTCGATCCTGATCTATGCCCTGCTCGGCAAGCTCGCCGACAGCGCCTCCCGCGTGCTGGAGCGCCTGACGCTCTCCTGGCACCCCGCTTTCCAGAAACGCTGAGAATCACATGCAAACAGCCCTTCGGACCTCCCTTCCGGAAACCGAGCTCGCCAGCCGCGCCAATTTCGCGCCCGCGGCCCGCGTGACGCGCGAGGAGCGGCCGCTGCATGTGAGTGGTCTGCCGCTCAGCATCCGCGGCCTGCGGAAATCCTTCGGCGACAACGAGGTGCTGCGCGGCATCGATCTGCACATACCGGCCGGCCAGTTCGTTGCCATCGTCGGCAAGAGCGGATGCGGCAAGAGCACGTTGCTGCGCCTGATCGCCGGCCTGGAAAAGATCGACGCCGGCAGCATCAGCTTCGGCGATGCGGCGATCCAGCCGGAGGATATCCGCGTGATGTTCCAGGAGCCGCGGCTGCTGCCCTGGGCGCGGGTACTGTCCAATGTCGAGGTCGGGCTCGGCCGCGATCGTGCATCCGATGATGCGCAGTCGCGTGCGGAGAAGGCGCTCACCGAGGTCGGGCTCGTCGACAAGCGCGATCAATGGCCGTCGGTGCTGTCGGGTGGCCAGAAGCAGCGCGTCGCGCTCGCCCGGGCGCTGGTCTCCCGTCCGCGCGTGCTGGCCTTCGACGAGCCGCTCGGCGCGCTCGATGCGCTGACCCGCATCTCGATGCAGCGGCTGCTGGAGCGGGTCTGGCGCGACCAGGGCTTTACGGCGATCCTGGTGACCCACGACGTCTCCGAGGCCGTCGCGCTGGCGGACCGGGTGCTGGTGATCGACGAGGGCCGCATCGCCCACGATGTCATGGTTAATACCGCCCGGCCGCGTGAACGCGGCTCTGCCGAGCTTGCTGCGCTCGAAGGCTCGATCCTGAGCCACCTGTTGTCAGCGGACGATCGTACCTAGATAAAGAGGAACCCCGTTTCGGGGACCATGCCATGAATGTAGTGCCCCGCGATCTCATGACCGAAACTGCCGTCTCGTCTGCCGATTTCCGCGGCGCCATGCGCCATCTCACCGGCGGCGTCAGTGTCATCACCGCAGGGCGGGGCAAGGACATCACCGGCATGACGGTTACATCCGTAACCTCGCTATCGGTCGACCCGCCGACGCTGATCGTCAGCATCAATCGCGATGCCTCGTCATTTCCGCTGATCCGCCGCCACGGCGCCTTCGGCGTGAACATCCTCGCAGCCGATCAGCTCGATGTGGCCGAACGCTTTGCCGGCAAGGGTGGCCTGAAGGGGGCCGCGCGTTTCGCAGGCAGCACGTGGGTCACGGCGGTCTCCGGCGTTCCGCTGCTGGTCGGCGCCCTGTCTGCCGTCGATTGCGAGGTCGAGGAGATCGTCGAGCGTCACTCGCACGGCATCGTCATCGGCCGTGTCAGGGACATCAAGAATTCAGTGCGGACCGCAGCGCTCGCCTATTGGCACGGTCAGTATGTGGCGGTGGATCAGGACGAGGACGCCGCAAGGCTCGTCGAGGTCAGCGTTCCCGCGCGCAGCAGCCGCGGCGTTTGATCGCCGCGCTCAGGCTGGCCTTTTCTCGCCCATCGCTCTAGAAGCGCCCTGAGCCCTCCCGCCGGGACGGCAACGGAGCGGAACGATGAAGCGCGTCGGGACCTGGGCCTTCTATGCCGTCGGTGCGCTGGCGATCGTCTATCTCGCGCTCTACGCCTATGCGACTTTCCGCGGCCAGCCGTTCGTGCCGGGCGATCCCATCCACATTTTCCGCAAGCCGGATGCGCCGAGCTATTCGTAGGACTCGGGCAGTCTCGTAGGGTGGGCTAAGCGAAGCGTGCCCACCACCTTCATCCAACTGAAACAGATGGTGGGCACGGCGCAAGTGCGCCTTTGCCCACCCTACGGGACCTGCGCTTACCCCCGCAAGATCGCCAGCGCCAGCGCCTGTGCACGCGGCACGATGCTGTCGAGCTCGAGATATTCCTCCGGCGAATGGGCAAGCCCGCCCACGGGGCCGACGCCGCAGATAGTCGGCGTCCCCACCGCGGCGGTGAATCCGGAATCGGCGCAGCCGCCGGAGAACTCGCCCTGCAGCGTGGTGAGGCCGGCCTGCTTTGCGGCGGCCTGATAATTTTCGAACAGCGCCTTCGAGCTCTCGCTCTGCACCACCGGCACGAACTCGCCTTTGATCGTCAGCGTCGCGCTGGTGCCGGGTACATAAGGCGTCGCGATGATGCGTTCGATCTCGGCCATGACGGTGGCACGATCCTTCGGATCGACATAGCGCATGTCGATCTGGCCCTCGGCGTAAGGCGCGGTCGTGTTGACCGACTGGCCGCCCGAGATGAGCCCGACATTGAGCGTGATGCCCTTGGTGAGGTCGGTCAGCGCGTGGATCTGGATGATCTTGTGCGCGAGCTCGCCGATCGCGCTGATGCCGGCGGCGAAATTGGCGCCGGAATGCGCCGCCTTCCCGGTGACGGCCATGTGCATGAAGATGCCGCCCTTGCGGCTGGTGACGACATTGCCGGTGGGGCGGCCCGGCTCGGAATTGAACACGGCGCGCGCAGAGCGTCCCTCACGTTCGATCACCGGCCGCGACGACGGCGAGCCGATCTCCTCGTCCGAGGTGATCAGCAGCTTGATCGGATGCGGGTTGCCGCCGAATTTGTGAAAGGCCGTCGCGACGAAGATGTTCATCACGACGCCGGCCTTCATGTCGGCGACACCGGGCCCGTAGGCGCGCTTGTCCTTGATCGTGAACGGGCGCTTCCCCGCTTCGCCCTTGCCGAATACGGTGTCGCGATGCCCCATCAACAGCACCGGCTTCTCGTTGCTGCCGGGCTTTGCCACGTCCGCGTGGATCGCATCGCCAAACGTGCCGTGGCTCTCCCGGCGCGAGGGAATGCCGTGTTCGGCAAAGTGCCGCTCGAACCGCGCACCGACCGCATCGACGCCTGCCTTGTCATAGGATCCGGAATCGATGTCCACGACGTCGCGCAGCAGATCGATCATCGCCTGCCGCTGCGATGCCAGCCAATCCGTGATTTGAGTCTCCGACATCGTCACTGTTCCCCAACTGATGCGATGCTGCGCTTATAGAGCCCTTGTCGACGATGAGGTAGGCGCCGAACGCGGGCACTCTGCGCAGAATCGCACGTCGGGTAGCGTAGGGGCGGAGTTGTCCAGCCAATTCGGACGCGCGACAGGGCGGATTCCGCCTGACCGGTCCCAAACGGCAATAGCCTAACGGTTCGGTTCCGCCATCGCTTCTACACCGCGAAACTGCGTCGCGACGGTCAACGCACCGATCTTCCGGCCCATGTCCTTGCCGACCTCGGTCGAGAACCGGTAGTGGAAGCCGGCCCAGATACGGGCGTTGGAGACTTCGTCGCTATAGTCCTGGAGCCGGGACCATTTGCGTGTGACGCCCGGTGCGGTGGGGCTGGTCAGCGAGAATTCGCCGAAATCCCCAACGACGGTCTGGAGCACGGTCGAGATCGCCGCCGACACGATGCAGTGAGCACAGGGGTATTCCGGGTGCATCGGCGTTTCCCCCAGCGGTAGCCAGGACGGATCGCGAGGCGTCGCCGCATTCGACGTCAGATCGGCGTTGCGGATGGCCGTGATCGGTCGCCAGAAATTGTAATGGTACTTCGCGTCAAATACGGCGACGATGGCATCGTTGCCCGCAATCGACGTCAGCGCGTACAGCCGGGCGCAGTCGACGAGATCCATGCCCTTGGCCATCGCCGCCTGCCTCACAATCGGATTGTAGGTGCGCGCGCCGACAAAGAACCAGAAGCGACCGATCGTCGTTTGCTCGGGGGTCCGGGTCGGGCTGCTTCGGCTACCGATCTCGCGGATCTCATTGACGTCCCGGGTCCAAACCTCTGAATCAAGAGCCGGCGGGGGCCCAGGGCGAAACTGCGATCCGGAGGCCATGACCCAGGGCGTCGTCGCACCCGTGGTTGTGAAACTCGGGATGGTGGTAGGGACGTAAGCACCCGGTGTCGTCAGCGGGCGGTAGGTTTCCGGAGCGGCGCTGCCGTCATTCGCGCGAAGCTCGACGATCTTCACTGCGGCCTCTCTTCCGAGCTCAATGCCGGCGATCTTGGAATCGCCGTCGGCAATGGGCGCCAGCGAGTTTGTCAACGTCGCATCCAGATCCGGCTTGAGGTCTGGATAGATCGACAGCAGCACGTCGTGAGCCGCAACTGCCGCCGCAGCTTCCCGCGACGTCGAACGGTCTGCGGGCAGGGAGACTTTGTAGGGCGCGTACCGGCGATCAATCGCGTTGACCGCCTCGAACATCGCGACGTGCATCATGGACAAGGCGCGGCTGTGCGGCGCTGGAGGAATTTGCTTCTCGGCAGCGATTGCGTCGGCCTTTGCATTCCAATCCATGATCACGTCGGCGCGCGCAAGCGGTGTCGAAGCTGCGATCAGTGTTACAATCAGCGATAAGCGGGAGATGGTCCACGACGCGTATTTCATGGCATGCCCTTTCGATTGAAGGACGTTTCGCGAGGCCGATGCGGCGCTGGCGGACTTCACATCGCGCTGCGCGAGGACTCTAGCTGTCTTGATCTGTTCTGCTTGTGAAATGCCTCACTCAGCGGCGGCGCGTGCATCGCGCAAGTTGTCGCGGCCGGCGGAATAGTCGAGGCTCGAATGGGTAGGCTTGGCTTACCGTTCGCGCTGCATTGTGGAGTCGGCTATAGTCGGCTCAAGCTGCCAGTTGGACGTGCCGAAGTCCGAAGCTGGATTTTTTTCAAGGCAGCTCGCATGCCGTCGGCAGGCAATGCCTCGCTCTCGTTTCAGAGCTTCTTTTCCGAGACTGCATTTTCGTTGCTGTAACCTCAACGGAGAGAAACATGCCGTTGTTCATCTCGTACGTCTCGTACTCAAATACCGGGATCAAGGGAATGATAGACAAGCCGATCGATCGCACGGCGGTCATCGGCGCGATGGTGGAAAAGGCCGGCGGAAGGCTCCAGGGAGCCTTCATGACCACCGGTCCACATGACGCGCTGCTCGTCACGGAATTTCCCGATGGAGCGGATGCCGTCGCCATTGCAATGGCCGCCGCTGCAAGCGGCGCCATTGCCAAGATCGAGACGGTGCGCGCCTGGAAGATGAGTGAATTTAAAGCTGTCGCGGAAAAGGCCGCGAAGCTTGCAAGTGTGTACGTACCGCCAGGCAAGTAATCTGACACGAGCGTAGTGGCCGCTTGGCCAAACACTCACGGTCGGGTCGTCCCGGCCGTGAGGCCCGGGGTCGGGCGTCACGAGACCGGCAAGCTGGTTGCCTACGCTCCCATCATCGGCATCCGCGGATACTCACCCGGCGTGCCGGCCGGCGTGATCGGGATGCCGCCGTCGGCGTATTCGTTGAGCTTGTTGCGCAGCGTGCGGATCGAGATGCCGAGGATGTTCGCGGCATGGGTCCGGTTGCCGAGGCAGTGCTTGAGCGTCTCCAGGATCAAATCGCGTTCGACGTCGGCGACGGTGCGGCCGACGAGGGCGCGCGTGACTTGCTCGGCAGCCATGGTGGCGTGCGCCACGGCCGGTGCCGTCTTGGCGAGGTCGAGGCGGTCGCCGTCCGGGGTCAGGATCGCGTCGGGCCCGATCTCGTCGCCCTGCGCCATCAGCACCGCGCGGTGCATGGTGTTCTCGAGCTCGCGGACGTTACCCTGCCAACGATTGGTGGAGAGCACGCGCTTGGCTTCGGCCGAGATGGGGCGCATCGGCACGCCATTGGCCTCGGCATATTTCTTCACGAAGTGCTGGGCGAGCTCCATGATGTCGGCGGGACGCTCGCGCAGCGGCGGGATCTTCAGATTCACGACGTTGAGGCGGAACAGCAGGTCCTCGCGGAACGTGCCTTCGCGCACGGCTTCCGCCAGGTTACGGTTCGAGGTCGCGATGATGCGGATATCGACCGGCACCGGCTTGGTGCCGCCGACGCGATCGATCACGCGCTCCTGGATGGCGCGGAGCAGCTTTGATTGCAGGCGGACGTCCATCTCGGAGATTTCGTCCAGCAGCAGCGTGCCGCCGGTCGCTTCCTCGAACTTGCCGATGCGGCGGGCGATCGCGCCGGTGAAGGCACCCTTCTCATGGCCGAACAGCTCGGATTCCAGGAGATGCTCGGGGATCGCGGCGCAGTTGATCGAGATGAACGGGCGCTTGGCGCGGGCCGAGCGGGTGTGGACGTAGCGCGCCAGAACTTCCTTGCCCGTGCCGGATTCGCCGGTGATCATCACCGAGGCGTCGGAGCCGGCGATCTGCTGGGCGAGCTTGATGACGCGCGCCATGGCTTCGTCGCGATAGACCAGCTCGCGGGAATCGTTGGCCACCGCGGCCAGCACCGCTGCGATCAGTTCCGGATCCGGCGGCAGCGGGATGTATTCCTTGGCCCCGGCGTGGATCGCGGCCACCGCGGCGCGGGCGTCGTTGGTGATGCCGCAGGCGACGATCGGGGCGTGGATGTGCTCGGCCTCGAGCCGCATCACGAGGTCGCGGATATCGAGGGCGACGTCGACCAGCAAGAGGTCGGCGCCCTTGCCGCCGCGCAGCACGCGCATCGCCTGCTCGTGATCCTCGGCGTGGGTCACGGTGGCGCCGTTCTCCATCGCGATCTTGGTGGCGGTGGTGAGCTGGCCCTTCAATGTGCCAACGATGAGAAGCCGCATGTCAGTCTCCTGTCCGTCTGTTCGCGCTGCCGCGCGTCATTCCCTGTTTGGCGCTAGCCGCGTTCAGTCCTGATGATTTCCGTCATGGTCACGCCGAGCTTGTCCTCGACCAGCACCACCTCGCCGCGGGCGACGAGCTTGTTGTTGACATAGATATCGATGGCCTCGCCGACGCGCCGGTCGAGCTCCAACACGGTGCCGGGCCCGAGCTTCAACAGCTCGCCGACGTCCATCTTGGAGCGGCCGAGCACGGCCGAGACCTGTACCGGCACGTCGAAGACGGCCTCGAGGTCGGCGGCGACGCGCGAGGCATATTCGTCCTCATTGTAGCTCACATCGGCGCCGGTCGGCGGCAATGGGCCGTTGAGGTCGGGCAGCGGGACCTGTCCGTCGTTGTCGCTCATGGCTTAATTCCCCCTGCGGGACGCGATATAGCGTCCGACCATGTCGTCGATCTTGGCCGCGATGGCGTGGCGCTCCAGTACGACGCCGCCATCGGCCCATTCGATCCGGCAGTCGCCGGTGGCAATTTCGGGTTCGGCCAGGATCACCAGCCGTCCTTCGAAGCCGCTCTGCTTGGCCAGCCGTTCGATCTTCTCGCGCGCGCTGTCGTAGAGCGCGTCGTTGATGCGAACGACGAGATGCGGCGTCGCGACCAGATGCGAGAAGCAGTCCTTGACCAGACCCATGATCTCGCCGAGCGGCTCGGCGGCGACCAGGTCGGCACACAGCTTTCGTGCGACCGCGACCGCGACGTCGACCGCCTCGGTCTCCATCTTGCTCTCGATGTTGCCGATCCCTGCGGCGATGCCCCGGATCGCGATGTTGATCTCTTCCATGGCGAGCGCGACGCGGCGGTCGCTCTCGGCCTTGGCCTCGCGCTGGCCCGCGGCAAAGCCGTCCTGATAAGCGCGCGCTTCGGCTTCCGCGACCTTCTGCGCGATCTCGGCCGCGGTCGCCGCCTTCTCGCGCGTCCGGTCGGGCGCGGCGAAGTCGGTGTCGAACAGGAATTTGGCCGGAGCGCCCATCAATACACCAGCTCGTCGTCAGCGCGGTTCTTGGTCAGCATGATCTCGCCCTTGGCGGCGAGGTCTTTTGCGAGGTTGACCAGCAGCGCCTGGGCCTCGTCGACGTCGCGCAGGCGCACCGGACCCATCGCCGCCATGTCGTCCTGCAACATCTTGGCCGCGCGCGAGGACATGTTGCCGAAGAAGAAGTTGCGGACATCCTCGTTGGCGCTCTTCAGCGCTACGCCGAGCTTGTCCTTGTCGACGTTGCGCATCAGGGTCTGGGCCGAGCCGGAATCGAGCTTCACGAGGTCGTCGAAGGTGAACATCAGCGCCTTGATGCGCTCGGCGGATTCGCGGTTCTCTTCTTCGAGCGAGGTGATGAAGCGGGTTTCGGTCTGGCGGTCGAAATTGTTGAAGATCTCCGCCATCACCTCGTGGGCATCGCGGCGGCGGGTCTGCGACAGGTTGGACATGAATTCGGTGCGCAGCGTCTTCTCCACGCTCTCGATCACCTCCTTCTGCACCGCTTCCATCTTCAGCATGCGGTTGACGACGTCGAGCGCGAGGTCCTCGGGGAAGATGCCGAGCACGCGCGCGGCGTGCTCAGGCTTCAGCTTCGACAACACCACCGCGATGGTCTGCGGATATTCGTTCTTGAGGTAGTTGGCGAGAACCTCTTCCTGCACGTTGGACAGCTTCTCCCACATGTTGCGGCCCGCGGGGCCGCGGATCTCGTCCATGATGCCGTTGACGCGCTCCGGCGCCAGATATTGCTGCAGCAGACGCTCGGTGGCGTCGAAATTGCCCATCAGCGCGCCGGAGGCCGACATGCGCGAGACGAATTCGAGCAGCATGTCCTCGACCGTGTCGACCTCGACGGTGCCGAGCGTCGACATTTCCAGCGAGAGCTGGCGCACCTCGTCGTCGTCGAGCAGCGACCAGATCTTGCCACCATATTGCTCGCCGAGCGCCAGCATCAGGATCGCGGCGCGCTTCGGTCCGGCCACCGCTTCGACCTTGGCGCCCGTGCGGCTGCCGGCGCGCTGGCCGAGCGTGGAGATCACACTGGTGATGTCGTTCGAGTTGGCGTTCTGCAGAGTGCCGGCCATGTCAGTTCACTCGATCATTTCGTGGGTTCGGTCAGCCATTGACGGATGATGGCGACGGTTTCGTTGGGATTGCGCTCGGCGAGCTCGCCGACGCGATGAACGGACTGGGCGTGGACCTGGCCCTGGATGGTGGCGACGTCGATGGCGCTGGCGGCGCCGCCCGGGATCAGGGCCTGGCCGCCGGAGCCTGCCGCCGCGGTCGCGCCCTCTTCGGACGCTGCGGGGCCGGTGAGGACGCCGGAGATGGCGGCGGCGACTTCGTCGGAGGCGAGGATGCGCTTCACCAGCGGACGGATCACCATGAACATCACGACCAGGCCGAGCAGCATCATCACGCCGAGCTCGACGAAGTACATGACGTCGTCCTTGGTGAACTGCAGCATGCCGAGGAAGCCGGAGGGCTCGGTGATCGGGGCGGTGGAGGGCGCGTCGGCAAAGCGCAGATTGACGACCTCGACCTGGTCGCCGCGCTTCTGGTCGAAGCCGATCGCCGAGCGCACCAGGGTGGCGATGCGGTCGAGCTGCTCCTTGCTGCGGTCGGTGTAGGCGAGCTCGCCCTTGTCGTTCTTGGCGTAGATGCCGTCGACCAGCACCGCGACCGAGATGCGGTTGACCCGGCCGGCCTCGGTCACTTCGGTCTTGGTGGTGCGGGAGATCTCGTAATTGTTGGTCTCTTCGGTCTTCTTGCTCTGGTCCTTCGCCGCCGGGCCGCTGTTCTGCTGCTGGCCGGGGAGCTCGTTGTTGACCGTGACCTGGCCGTTATTGTCGGCGGTCATGCTCTGCTCTTCGCGGGTCTGGCTCGAGCGCAGCACGCGGCCTTCGGGATCGAACTTGTCCGAGGTCTGGGTGATCTTGTTGAAGTCGAAATCGGCTGAGAGCTGGACGCGGGCGCGGCCCGAACCGACCACCGAGGAGACGATGTCCTCGACCTGCTTGCGCATCCGCTTCTCGAAGGCGGTGCGGCGCTCGTCGCCGAGCGCCTGCTCCGGATCGGTGGCGGCACCGTCGGCGAGCAGCTGGCCGGCTTCGTCGACGATCGAGACCCGTTGCGGCTTCAACCCGTTGACGGCGGACGCGACGAGGTGGCGGATCGCGCGGATCTGCTGGGCTTCGAGCGAGCCGCGGACCCGGACCACGATCGAGGCCGACGGCTCCGGCGCCTCGCGCGCGAACAGCGGACGCTCGGGCAGCACGAGGTGGACGCGGGCGGCCTGAATCCGGTCGATGGCGCGGATGGTACGGGCGAGCTCGCCCTCCAGCGCACGCAAGTGATTGATATTCTGGACGAAAGAGGTGGTGCCGAGCGCGTCCGATTTGTCGAACACTTCGTAGCCGATGCCGCCGCCCTTGGGCAGGCCGCCCTCGGCGAGCTTCATGCGGAGCCGGGTGACCTTGTCCTTGGGCACCATGATGATGGTGCCTTCATTGCGCAGCTCGAACTGGATGCCCTGGCGTTCCAGGTCCTTGATAATGCTGGAAGAATCTTCAACCGAGAGGTCGGTGAACAGGGTCGTCATCTGGGGCGTGGTGACGCGCATGATGACGAAGGCAAAGAAGCCGATGAGCGCGGCGGTGACCGCGATCATCGCCCCGAAGCGGGCGGCGCCGATACCTTTTAAGAAGTCCGCAAGACCTTGCAAGCAACCGCCCCGAAGCTTCGACCCGCAACTGAGCGGTCGAGTGGGCAATTATTGCCTAGGTGATGGTTTCGATATGGTTAACGAAGGTTAAGAGCTCGGACAAAAGTAGCGCCAAAACGAAACATGAAAAAAATCGGCCTCGCAGAGCGGGGCCGATTTTCATCAAAAGCAGCAGATTTCCGGATCGCTTACTGGCGATATTGCTGAATGCGGGTGGTGCGAAGACCCGCCAGACCATGCTGGTCGATGGAAAACTGCCAGGAGAGGAATTCGTCGACCGTCAGGGTGTACCGGCTGCAGGCTTCCTCGAGCGAGAGAAGTCCGCCGCGCACAGCAGCGACGACTTCGGCCTTGCGGCGGATGACCCAGCGTTTGGTGCCGGGTGCGGGCAGATCTGCGATCGTCAGCGGACTGCCGTCCGGCCCGATGACGTATTTTACCCTCGGGCGATGGGGTTCTGTCATGGCGTACTCACAAACTCTCAACCACTGAACTCACTTCACAACCCTACGCACGCGGGCTTAAAAATCCGCTAAGCCTAAGGCTTCAATACAATTCTCCTTGAAACTTGCGGGAACACGACCGGCCCGGCGGGCTGAAAGCGCGATTTCAGCGGGCGGAGCGGGGGTCTTCGTAAATACTTTACTAACGAACGAGGCCCGCAGTGATGCTTGCCGGGGCCTTTGAATGTCGTCCCGGCGAACGCCGGGACCCATATCGCGTGATCTATCGATGACACGCAGGTGGCAGTACCAAGACAGAATTCCTAACCACCGGTCTTCGCCAAACTGCTCCCTGTGGCTATGGATCCCGGCTTTCGCCGGGATGACACCGTATGCGTAGCGTCAGCGCGCCGCCTTAGCTGCCGGAGCTGCTGCTGCTCGCCACCACGCTCTTCACCTGGCTCAGCGTGTAGCTGTTGCCGTCGATGGTGAGCAGCGGCGGCGACTGGGTCAGGTCGACGGAGCTCACCGTGCCCTGCACCTGCGCGGCGACGCCGACATTGTTGCCCGCGGCGTCCTTGCCGGTCGCCGTGATCGTGTATTTGCCGTCGGGCCATTGCGTGCCGTCATTGCCCTGGCCGTTCCAGGTGAAGGGAATGTCGCTGCCGGCGCCGGCGGTGTATTGGCCGCTGAACACGGTCTGTCCGGTGGAATTGGCGATAGAGATATTGACCGTCGCGCTGGAGGGCACGTTGAGGTGCCAGGTCGCCGACGACTGCGACATGGTCGCGGTGGTGCCGTCGACCACGGCGGTCTTGCCGACGTAATCCAGCGCCTGGGTCGCCTGCGTGGTCTGCTGCAGGGTGACGAGCTGCGACAGCGAGTCGTTGGTCTTGAGCTGTTGCTCGACGCCGGCGAACTGCACCAGCTGCTGGGTGAACTGGTTGGTGTCGAGCGGATCGAGCGGGTTCTGGTTCTGCAGCTGCGTGGTCAGCAGCGTCAAAAAGGTCTGGAAGTTGCCGGCGAGCGTCGCGCCCGTGGACGAGCCCAGGCTCGAGCTCGACGAGGACGATGACGACGTCTGCGTGGTGCCGGAGACGACTGACGGCGCGGTGGCGGCATTCGTGGTGGTCATTGGCGAATACTCCTCACACTCTGATATCGACGCCGCTGCTCGATCCGAGCATGCGGCCATAGCTGCGGCTGACGGGGGCGCTCGCGGCCTGGTCATCCTCGCTGATGATCAGGCGGCGGGAATTGTTACCATTGTCGTTGTTCTGGCCGGAGTTCTGTCCCGATGAATTCTGGTCGCGCAGGCTGAAGGAGAGCCCGTTGCCGCCGGTCTTGAGGCCGGCATCGTCGAGCGCGCGTTGCAATTGCGGTGCGTCCTGACGCAGCATCTGCAGCGTCTCCGGCTTTTCGACGGTGAGATGCGAGGTGACCTGGCCGTTGCGGTCGACATTGATGCGGACGTCGATGCGGCCGAGATCGCCCGGATCGAGGCTGATGTCGAAGCGCGTCTTACCGGCGCGCGCGGCGGCCGCGATCTCGACCGGGATGCCGCTGATCGGCACCGCGGTCGGATTAGCTGCGGTCGCGGTCAGCGTTGCGGTGGAGGCGGTGGCCGTGGACGTCGTATTGGTCAGCGGCGCCTGCACGGCGTTGGCCGCTTGCGTGCTGGCGTCGGTTGTCGCGCTAGCTGCGGCTTGCGTGTCGGCATGCGCGTGCGTGGTCGGCGCGGCCGGCGTCGCATCGGCGGTGCGATTAGTCGCGTCAGCCTTCGCATCGGCGGCAGCCGCGTCAGCTTGCGGCTTGGCGGCCTGCGGATGCGCGGCGGCGTTGGCCGTCGTCGCGGTCGCGGGATTTTGTGCGGTGGCCGCGGTCTGCGCGGTCTTGCCCGCGTCCTGGCCGATGTTGGAGACGTCGGTCTGGCCCTGCGCGGTCGCGGCGGCCTTGAACGAGGTCTTTGGCGTGCCCGGATCGACGGCGATCACCTGCGCGGCGTTCGCGGTGACATCGGTTGCGGTCGCATCCGTGGTCGCCGCGTCGGCCACCGCGACCTTCGCGTCGGTGGTCTTGGCATCGCCGGTCTTCGCGGTCTTGCCGGTCGCGTCGGTCTTGGCGCCGGCGATCTGCGCTGCGGTCGAGGCGCTGGCGGCGATGCCGGCGGCTGCGATCGTCAGCGGCGAGGAGGCGGTGTTGGCGGCCTGGTTGGCCGCCGCGTTCGGATCGACCGGCACCACGGGCGCGGCGACGGGGACGGCGGTCGGATCGGGCGTCGCTACCGGCGCTGCGGCGGCTTGTGCCGCGGCAGAGGCGTCGACTGCGGCGGCGAGGCCGTCGGTGGTGGCGTCGGTCTTGTCGCTCTTGCCGTCCTTGGAGTCCTGCGACTTGTCGCTCGCCTTGGTGGAAGAGGTGTCGCTCTTGTCCTTGGTCTTGTCGGGAGCCTTGGTCGGATCGGTCGTCGTGTCGCTCGCCGCCTGCGTCGAGGAATCCGTGCTGTCGCTCGCCTTGCTCTGCGAGGACTGATCGGTCGAGGACGAGTCGCGCGTGCTGCGGTCGGACGAGGAGGACGACGACGACGAGTCGGTCCGCCGCGGCCCGGTGTCCTGGCTCGAGGACGAGGCGCTGTTGCTGATGGCCTGGGTGTTGCTGTCGACCAGCGACCCGAAGGAGTCGCTCGGCGTGGTGTCCTTGGTGCTCTGCGACCGGGCAGGCTTTTGTTGCGCGCTGGAGACCTGCGCGCTTGCCGCTACGTCTGACGTGACACCAACCACAGGCGACCCCTTGAAAACATCTTCGGACCAGGAGGTCAGCAAGGAGCGGGCCAATCCCTTGAATTGCCGTTTTATCTATTGATATCAATATCTTGTCGAATCGGGGTGGCCGCAGCCGGCTCCCCGAAAACCCCGTCATTTCTGCCGCCCCGGCAAGAATTGCCCTAAGCTTGCGGCGGCCGCGATTGCTTCACCGGAATGCCGCCTATATTAAAGGGTGCTCTCAGCCGCTTTCGACCGGGCCAGCCAGTGCCCTTCGGGAACCCAGGTTCCCGGGGACCGCCGGTGTCCCGGTCCAAGAGACCGGGACACCGCATCAGCAATCGCGGATCGCCGCCGTTACAATCGCTTAAGGCCCATGCTCAACAGTCTGGATCTCGAAGGCCGTCCTGAGGACACCAGGGTCGTCGTTGCCATGTCGGGCGGCGTCGATTCCTCGACGACAGCTGCGCTGTTGAAGGCCGAGGGCTACGACGTCGTCGGCATCACGCTGCAGCTCTACGATCATGGCGCGGCGACCCACCGCAAGGGCGCCTGCTGCGCCGGCCAGGACATCCACGACGCCCGTGACGTCGCGGCCAAGCTTGGCATTCCCCATTACGTGCTCGACTACGAGGACCGTTTCCGCGAGTCCGTCATCGACAATTTCGCCGACAGCTACGCGCTCGGCGAGACGCCGGTGCCGTGCATCGAGTGCAACCGCTCCGTCAAATTCCGCGACCTGCTGAAGACCGCGCGCGAGCTCGGCGCGCAGGCGCTCGCCACCGGCCACTACGTCGCCTCGCGCCGTCGCGACGACGGTTCGCGTGCGCTGGTCTGCGCGGCCGACAGCGACCGCGATCAGAGCTATTTCCTGTTCGCGACCACGCAGTCACAGCTCGACTTCCTGCGCTTCCCGCTCGGCGACATGACCAAGCCCGAGACGCGCGAGCTTGCGCGCCGCTTTGGTCTCTCCGTCGCCGACAAGCACGACAGCCAGGACATCTGCTTCGTGCCGACGGGCCGCTACACCGACATCATCACCCGGCTGCGTCCGAATGCGATGGACCCCGGCGACATCGTCGATCTCGATGGCCGCGTGCTCGGCCAGCATCACGGCATCGCCAATTTCACCATCGGCCAGCGCCGCGGCCTTGGCATCGCGGCCGCCGCGCCACTGTATGTGGTGCGGCTCGAGGCCGCCAACCGCCGCGTCGTCGTCGGCCCGCGCGATGCGCTGAAGATGCACCGCATCACCTTGCGCGACGTCAACTGGATCGGCGGCGGCGACATCGACCGCGCGATCGGTTCTGGCCTCGAGCTGTTCGTCCGCGTGCGCTCGACCCGCGCGCCGCAGCCGGCTTGGCTGCGCGGCGCGAACGGCCATTACGAGGTCGAGCTCGTCGCCGGCGAAGAGGGCGTCTCGCCGGGACAAGCCTGCGTGTTCTACGACGCGCCCGGTGGGCAGGCACGCGTGCTCGGCGGCGGCTTCATCCAGAGCGCCGCGGCGAAGGCAGCGACGAGCAGCACGGCGAGGCCGCTCGCTGAGGCGGTTCGCGGCTAAGCGCATGATCCGGAAAAGTGTGAAGCGGTTTTCCGACCAGATCATGCGCAAGACAAAAAGCTAATACCGGGGCAGGGGGCATGGCAGCAGATATCTCGCGGGCCGGGGTCGAGAAGGCCTATGGCCGCTGGGCGCCGGTCTACGATCTCGTGTTCGGCAAGGTGTTCGATGCCGGCCGGCAGTCGACCATCGCCGAGGCCGATCGCATTGGCGGCCGCATCCTCGACGTCGGTGTCGGCACCGGGCTTTCGCTCTCCGATTATTCGCGCACCACAAAAATCTGCGGCGTCGATATTTCCGAGCCGATGCTGCGCAAGGCGCAACAACGCGTGCGCGCGCTCCGCTTGAGCAACGTCGAAGTGCTCTCGGTGATGGATGCGAAGAACCTGGCGTTCCCCGACGCCGCCTTCGATGCGGTGGTCGCGCAATATGTCATCACCGCCGTGCCCGATCCCGAAGGCACGCTCGACGAATTCGTGCGCGTGCTCAAGCCCGGCGGCGAGCTGATCCTGGTCAACCACATCGGCGCCGAAAAAGGTTTTCGCAAACTCTCCGAGCTCGCGTTTGCGCCGCTCGCCCGCCGCCTCGGCTGGCGCCCGGAATTCCCGTGGCAGCGCCTGGTGAACTGGGCCTCGAAGCACGGCGGCGTCACGCTGGCCGAGCGCCGCCCGATGCCGCCGATGGGCCACTTTTCGCTGATCCGCTACCACAAATCGTAATGTTCAGAGGCTGGAACATCGGGGCCGACCCGGGCGTTTCCTCCTCATGCGCACGACATCAAACATCATCCTTGCGGGCCTCGTGATCGCAGCCTCTGGCGCCGCGATCGCGCAGGCCCCGCCCGCCCCGGCGACGCCGCCGCAAGCGACCGCGCCGCCATCCCCGACGCACACGGCGAACTGCGTGCCGCAGGACCGCCCGAATCGCGCCGCCGCGCCCGACGGCACCACCACCGGCCAGGCCCGGGAACCGCTCGGCGACAAGCTGGCGAAATCCGACGGCGTGCTCTGCCCGCCCTCCGGCGTCGACCCCGACATGCACGCCCCCGCACCGAGCACGGATGGGGCCATGCCCGTGATCCCGCCTCCCGGCAGCCCTGGCGGGGACCCAACGGTCCGGCCGAAATAGCGAATCTCGCTGCACCCTTCCTTCGCCTCTCCCCCGTCGGGGAGAGGCCGGAATCCGCGCCCAAGCGCGGATTCCGGGTGAGGGGACTCTCCGCGAGTCCACGCCGGAAGCGGTCGATTCCGGCGCCAAAATCAGGCGCACTTAGCTTGACTTCCCGCCGCCCCCTTCCTTATATGCCGCGCGTTCGCGAGATCGGCGGTATCAGCCGTTCGCGACCCTGTGGCGGGGTAGCTCAGCTGGTTAGAGCACGGGAATCATAATCCTGGGGTCGGGGGTTCGAGTCCCTCTCCCGCTACCAAACGCTTCCCCGCACGCCTTTGACGCGGTTGGGAAAAGCTCTTCCCCAGCAGAGCGTTTAACCGGCCTGCTATCTCCACGGTCACACCACCCAAGCGCCCGGAAGACGGTGACCGTCTCGACCAGATCTCTCATGGCTTCGGCGGCTTCGCCGTCGCGGCACTGACACCCTTTGCGAGGTCTCTTCAAGCCGGCCGAGTTGTGCCTCATATCGCTTGAGGATGGCCGGATGCGGCGCGACTTCCGTTGCGGTTGGAAATGCGGGCGACGTCCCGCAGCAAGCGGGATGCTAACGCGTGGCAGGCAGTTCCGGAATTAACGCGCCGCGGGGACATCAAGCTTAATCCGCGACTTCGATTGCACCGGGGCGACAGTGCGATAGCGTCTCTGCACCGGACATTGCCCTTTGGTCCGGGTCCCCAGTGGCGAAGCCGTCGCGCCAATATACTCGGCGCGTCGGCTTCGTTTGGCTGTAGAACAGTGGCGCGAGCTTTATTTGATCAAGCAGTCAGACCGCGAGAACATCGATCTCATTGAGATGCGTCGGCAGCTCACGGCCCTACGCTCGCAACACTCGGACGACCTTCTCGTCGCATCGATATTGAACCGCTTCATCGTGAAGGTCGCATTCCTCTCGGAGCCGACAGACGCGAAGCACGAACAGCTTCTCCGGTCCGAATTTTTGGAAACGTTGGAGAAGGTGCAGGCGATCACCTCGCATAAGGCAACGGCGCAGGGTTCAGCGGTCACGAAGCCGTTGAAGTAACCGTAACGACCATATCTCATTGCGCTCCCTGAACGTGAAGCCGATGCTCGATGCAGTCGCGAAGTCGTCTTTGTTTCGCGTAACGATGCTTCGCGGCGAGGGGCGGCCGTTTTCTCGGGCGGCGACCCCGCCTTGCTACGAACCTTGAGGTGACCGAAAGTGTCTCTCGAATGGACGGGTATTGAACGGCGACGCGTCGCACGCAAGAGTCTCGAACAGATTGTTATGCTTTCTTTTCCAGACGAAGTGACGATCACGCCCTGCGAGATGTTGAACCTCTCCGTCCTCGGCGCCTGTGTGAGGACGAAAAATACCCCGATCCTATCGACCGACTTCCGATTGTCATTTGACGGCTTTCGAACATCGTTCGATTGTCGCTTGGTGTGGCGACAGGACGACCGCGCGGGCATCTCATTCGTGTCTTAAGGTCGCGTATCGATCGGCGCGATCCCCGTCCAGAGGGCGCCGATGCCGTCACAGTCGGTGATCTTGATTGCCCGGCGTCGACCGCGCGCCGCTGATTCAGCGGGGCCGCCGGTGAGACTGTAAGCGCGTTGCGGCAGGCCGTTTCTGGTGCGAAGCCGGTGCGGCGCTCCCAATTGGCCGATCGGCCGTGATTGCTTTCACGGTTGGCCCTCTGCGTCATCTCGCCATGGGTCTGGAGCCCGAATCCGCCGATCCCGACCGCGCGCGCTTAATGGGCGTTTAACGCTTTTGCGCAACAGATAGATCACCAGCGCGGAATTAGTCCTAGTTACAAGTGTGAGCCGAGCTCCCGAGGAGGGGAATCGGATGGGACTGCTTTTTGTCGGAGTGCTGGCAGGAGTCCTGATCGGCTTTGGCTGGTTTGCGCCCTCCCGAGGGTATTTCCTCGGCTGCGCGTCACGCCCCTGTTTCGACAGGGTTGCAGTCGCCCAACCCGCGCAACCAATGCCGACGGCATTGGCGTCGAATCCTGCGATCGTCAAACCGAATTCCGAAGCCCTGGGAAGGTCCGGCAAGACATCATCTCTGAAGAAACGCGGATCGGCCGATCTGGCCAAAGCGGCGTCCCCGCGGACGAGGATCAACGTCACGGCATCCAAACGGCCTGCGGAAGCATCAGATCCCGTCCTGGACAAGGCGAAGGTCGCCATTGCGACGAAGATGGAGGATCCAGGATCGGCCGAATTCACCGATATGAAGCACACCATGCGAAAGAACACGCTTGGACGCCCCGTGGATACGATTTGCGGGCGCGTGAAGGGAAGAACCGCGTCAGGCGGTGAGACCGGAGAGAGACCGTTTCTTTATCTCGTGAAGGAGGACGAAGCATATGTCGTCGACGGCAAGTCGGGGTCGGCGGCGTCAACGGCGTATCGAAATATCTGCAATTAGAGGACGCGTCGACTGCGTCATCGCGCAGTACGCACCCAAGTAATTTGAGCGGAAAGAATTTCCACCCAGGCGCCAGGTGATCCCACAGTGGATGCGGCACCAACGGCGGCACTGTGCCGCTCCCGTGATGATGCATTCAGGACGAATGCAGCGGCAGGGGACGCAATACGGAATGGGAATATCGCGGAAATTCTTTTCATCTCGAGGAAATCATGCACGACATAACCAATACCGCGAAGCGGCTGAATGACTCGCTCCACTTGCCTGTTCTGGTGATCATCGAGCCGCTCCTGTTGCCTCGCACATGCATTCTGAACGTCCTCAGGCGGGAACTGGACGAACTCGATATCCTCGACATGGCTTCGGTCCAGGGCCTTGATTGCACGTCGGCCCGCGATGTTCGTCTGGTGGTGCTGAGTATTGCGGACAAGCCCATCGACGATCCCTCGGTTGAGGACGATCTCGCCGTCGTCGTGGAGTGGTGTCCCGGCGCAGCAATTGCAGTCCTGTCGAACCATGATGACGAGCCGACAGTGCAGGCTGCGATGCAGCGGGGCGTGCGCGGCTTTCTTTCCACCTCGTTGCCGATCGAGATCGTCATAGCTGGACTGCGCCTTGTTCTCGTCGGCGGCGTCTACAGGCCGTTGCCCATGGCCGGGATGAACAGGATATCGGCTTTCGAGACCTCGGATGCGCGCGGGCTTGCGCCCGCATTCCTGATGAACGAGGGAGCCGGAGTGGCCATTGACAGAAGCCTGATCGGTCTCACGCCTCGTGAGCAACAGGTTCTGGCGGAAATGGAGCTCGGCCTGCCCAACAAGCTGATCGCCGCCAAATTGAACCTCTCGGAAAGCACAGTCAAAATGCACATCCAGCATATCATGAGGAAATGTGATGCGCACAATCGCACGGAAGCCGTCCTCCGCTGGCGCGGCCGGTTGCCCGCGCGGGGGCGCGATCACGACCCCGGCGCAGCTCCAATGCAGGAGACCTAGCGAGGAGACCTGGGGCCTGCCCCGGAACGCGATGACGATTCATCCCACGCGCATCGCGCTTTAGTCCTCTCTGAATGCACCACGGAAGCTGTCGAGCAGGGGCCTGAGCGCGTAGAGGGCCACGGTACCGCGCCCTGTCGTGATGTACACTTGAACCGGCATGCCGGGGACGATCTGGATGTCGTTTGCGGCGATCTGCGCGTCGTCGATCCGGATCCTGGTCGCGTAGTATGGCTGGTCGGTACGCTTGTCGAGGAGCCGATCTGCGGATACCTGCACGACGTTTCCCTTCAGGCGAGGCACGCGACGCTGATTGTACGGGACGAGGTGAACCTCGGCATTGAGGCCGGGATGGACCACATCGATGTCCTCGGGCCTTAGGCGCGCAGTTACGATGAGGCGGTCTTGCCGCGGCACCAGGTCCATGAGCGGAGCACCCGCTCCGATGACGCCGCCGGCCGTATGAATCCGCAGATCGGTAATCACGCCGTCCTCGGGCGCCTTGACCTCTGTTCGCGATAGCTGATCCCTGGCCGCAAGCAACCGCTCGCGGAGCTGGAATATCTGGTTCTGTGCTTCACGAAGCGACTGTGCGATCTCGTTCTGCCTCTCGCTCTCGAGCTTGAACAATGTGGCCTGCTGTTCGCTGATGACCTGGCCGGCGCGGGAAATCTGCGCGGCGATCTCGCCGCGGCGGCCCTCAACGTCGGCCAGCTCCCGCTGCAGGTTCAGAAGCCGCGGCCGCCGTTCGAGCCCCTTGTTGACGAGGCTCGCGACCATATCCAGTTCCTCCCGGACGATGTCGACCCGCTGCCCGGTGGCGCTCTCCTGAGCCTTGAGGCCTTCGATCTCCTTCTCGACCTGACGCCTTCGTTCGCGAACGACCGCAAGCTGCGACTCGTGAACCTGCAGGCGTGTCTGAAAGATGAATTGCTGCGCCGACACCGCAGCGGCGGCCATTCCGTTCTGCTTGCTGTCCTGTTCCAGCGCGTCCGGAATTGCGATCCGCTCAGATCTCTGTTGCTCGGCCTGAAGCCGTGCGGCACGTGCAGCTGCATCCCACAACTGGCCTTGAAGGCTTTGCGCCTCCGAGGCGGCCCGGGTGTCGTCCAGCGCGATCAGCGTTTGTCCGCTTCGCACGATATCGCCATCCGAAACCAGGATCTTCCTGACGATACCGCCCTCCAGATGCTGAATCGTCTTGCGGCTCGATTCCGATTCCACGACGCCGGACGCGATCGCGGCGCTCTCGAGGGGCGCGAGGCTCGCCCATGTACCGAGCCCCAGCATGAAGCAGAGTACCAGCAGATTGCCCGCCAGGGTGATACCGCGAAGCCTTCCACGCGGAGAGGTCGGCGTTGGCGTCGAGCACCATGGAAACTCCAGAGGCTCGAAATCGTCGATCGCGGTCACCACGACGCCAGATCGTCGGGCGGGCGGGGGGCTCGCCGGCGCTCGCACGAGCTGGTCCCAAATCATGGGAAGTCTCGAGACGACGGGAAGCAACCGGATGGTGAGAGCGTTCCGGATCATGGCGCAATCTGCGAGGTAACCTGGGGGCGGCTCAGGTGCCGTTCAAAGATCTCCTCGCTGTCGCCGAACGCGGCGACCGCCCCGTCTTCCATGATGGCAATCTTGTCCGTGGCGGCGAGGAGACCCATCCTGTGCGTGACGACGACGAGGATGACGCCTGCGAGCTTCATGCGCTCGATGGCATCCAGGAGCATTCGCTCGCCCCCGTAGTCGAGGCTGGCGTTAGGTTCGTCGAGAACGACGAGGCGTGGACTGCCGAAGAAAGCGCGGGCAAGACCAAGGCGCTGCCGATACCCGCGTGAGAGGGCTGTTTCACTGTGAATCACCGTGTCGTAGCCCAGCGGCAGGCGCATGATCGCCCCATGGATTCCGACGAGCTTGGCCGCTTCGACGACCTTCCGCCGGTCGGCATCTTCAAGGCGTGCGATGATGTCGTTGATGGTGTCGCCGAGCAGGTTGATGTCCTGGGGGAGATATCCGAGGCGGTCGCCGCTTTGGCCCTCGCGAAGCAGCGAGACGACGGTATCGTCGAGGAGGACACGGCCATATGTTGGCATCGACAGCCCGGCGATCACCTGGCCGAGCAAGGATTTGCCTGACCCGGACGGACCGATAATGCCGAGGCATTCTCCGGGCATGAGGCTGAACGAGACGCCGTTCAGCAGAAGATGGTCCGTGCCCGCCAGCCTCACGCTGACATTGTCGACGACGAGGCCGCTTTGCGCCTGCGGCGGAGAAACCTCCGCGCTCTGCTGCCTGGCGGCGGGGAATGCGGCGAGAAGTGCGCCGAGTCGCTGACAGGCGCTCATGGCCGCCACGAGTGATTTCCAGCCTGCGACGGCACTTTCGACCGGGGCGAGCGCCCGGCTGAACATCAGTGTCGAAGCAAAGATGATTGCCGGACTCTTTCCGTGATCGAGGACGAGCCACGCGGCAGCCCCCATGATCAAAACCTGCGACAGCGCGCGGACCGGCTTGGTGGCCAGCATGACCATCTCGCCGAGCCGGAGTGCCACATCGTGCTCTCTGCGCGCGTGCTGCGCGTCACGGTGGATCATGCGTGCGGCGCTATCGAACATTCCCATGGCGCGGATCATGTGGATGTTGCCCGCGGCAGTCTGGAGGCGGCCGCAGCTTCGGGACAGCGCGGCGCCGGATCTGAGCAGAACATCTTCCGTGACCAGCTCTCCGGTGATCGTGAGCGCGAACAGGAGGGCGACGCAGCAGGCGCCCACCAGGCCAAGCAGGGGATGGATCAGAAAGAGGACGAGGAGGAACAAAGGCGCCCAGAGCGCGTCGAACAGCAACGTACATGCGCCGGACTCGACGAACTGGCGCAGCACGGTGAGATCGCGATATGCGCCGGACGCTTGCGTCCAATCGCTGCGAAATGCCGATTCGAGGCCGGCCGAAAGCACGCAAGGACGAAGGCGATCGTCGAGCCATGCGCCAAGGCGTCCAAGCACGGCGCGCCGCAATGCATCGAACACGCCGCCGACGACCACCGTGATCGCGACGATGAGCGTGAGCAGGAGCAACGTGTCGCCGCTGCGACTCGACAACACCCGGTCATAGATCTGGAGAAGATAGATGGAGGGCGCGAACAGAAGCAGGTTGTAGCTGCAGCTATACGCGAATACGAGACCGAGCGGTCCCACGCAGGACCGGAGGGCTGCGTGCAGTGGCGTCCGGATCTGCGGCAGGATAGGCAACCGAATGGGCGGCATCAGCATGATCGTCACCGCCTGAAATCGAGGTCTGACGCACTTGACCGATGGCTAACGTCATCTGCCGGCGATATCGGCAGGGTATTGGCTTGAACGTCAGGACCGGTGACGGCGGCCACCGGTCCTGCCAGTCGGACGAGCCGGTGATCAGAACGTATCGAGATGGAAGTCCACCTCTCCGCCCAACGCGGCGTTGCCGTCTCCGCCATTGCCGCCGATGCCGGCCACGACGTCCTGGTGCTGGTCAACCGAGACCTTGTTGATCTGGCTCGCGTCCGTATTGGCGTAGACCTTGGAGGTGTCGTAACCGCTGTAGGATTTCTGGCTTCCGTTCGATTCGGCGTCGCCGCCATGGGCCTTCGAAAACACCGAAGCCTTCGCGTTGGCACCGCCGGCATCCCAATCTGCCGTCTGCTTGACGTTGTCGCCGGTGTTCACATGCACGTCGGCACCGACCGCCTTGTTGGTCGGATCAAAGTTGAGGGTCGGCTTGCTGATGATGGCTCCCTTGAAGGTGCCGTCGCCGCCATTTCCGACACTTTGACCGCCGGTGCTGATCGATTTGAATTCGATCGAGTCCGAGATGTGGATCGCTTTGGGCATCATGTGTGCCTCCCTCGCTCTGTTGGCTTTCGCGCATCATCCGTCCCGATCAGGCGGACGCGCGCGGCAAGTCTGATCCGGCCACGCGCGACGGCGATAGATGTCAAATCGGACACCATCCGGCTTGGTCGACCTACGTACGAAAGTATGACATTCGTCGCGCAACACCGGAGCTCGATACGTCGGGGGGGGCGCACGACGAGCTTGCATGCGCGGAGCGTCGACGCGGTCCGCGATCGGGCTTGTGCGAGCGGCACACATGTCGCTATCCCAGCAGGTGAAGATCCGACAGAAGATGGGCGGAAAGATCGCCACCCAGCGCGAGATTGCCGTGGCCGCCGTCGCCGCCAAGTCCGGCGATCTGCACCGCACTCTGGTCGATATGCACGTTGTTGACCTGATCGGCTACGGCCGTCGAATGCGAACCTGCGATTGCGATATTGATGGGTGCATAGATCGCGACGCTGACGTCGATCAGGCTGCCGGCAAAATAGCCGTTGCCGCCATTGCCTGCGCCATTCGAACCGGTCGCGATCGCGTCGGAGCCGCCCCACAGGCCGTGGGAGAGAAGGCTTGCATGGCCGCCCGCGGCGGCATTGCCGTTGCCGCCGTACCCGCCGATGCCGGCGATCTGAACCGTGGATTGATCCACGTAGGCGTCATTTGTCTGGACCGAATGAGCGTTCGAGCCGTAGCCCGCGACTGCGATGTTGATCGGGTCGTACAGTACGAAGGACGTATGGACGAGCCCGCCGTAGAAGGCGCCGTCGCCGCCATTGCCGACCTGGCTCCCGCCCGTTTGAACGTCCGAGACGCCGCCTGCGTTGCTTGATCCCCAACTTGGGTCGAGCGTGACGACACTGCCGCCGGCGCTGACATTGGCATTTCCGCCGTTTCCGCCGACGCCCGCGATCTGGGTGGCCGATTGATCGATCTCGACCGTGTTGGATTGACTTGCGTGCGCAGTGCCGCCCGAGCCCGCCACCGCAATATTGATCGGATGATAGATCACCACGGGAGCGTCCACGATCGCGCCCGAGAAATAGCCGCTGCCGCCGTTTCCGGCGCTGTTGTCACCACTCGCGATCATGCCGGCGTCCAAGGACGTGCTGACGCTCGCTCCCGAAGCGATGTTGTCATTGCCGCCATGGCCGCCGACGCCGGCCATCTGAAAAGCGGATTGATCGACATTCAAATTGTTGGACTGGCTGGCCAGGGCGACCGAGCCGTATCCCAGGCTCACCGAGATGTTGACCGGTTCATAGATCAACAGGGACGCGTGAATGATACCTCCGTAGAAGTGGCCATCCCCGCCGTTCCCGGCCAAGTTTGCCCCACTCTCGACCGAAGCAATGGCCATCCCGGGATCGGATGCGCCGGCAGCAGGCTTCGTGGAGGAAACATCCGGGCCCGCCGCAGCGTGGTTGCCGGGGTGGCCGATCGTGCCGATCGCCGATGCGAGATGTTCGGATTGAACCGGGTCGGAGTCATGATGCTGGCTATTCGCGCTCGCGGGGCGCGCTCCAGGATCTGTAAACGGGCCGGGACCGCGGATCAGCGCGTCAGCCACGAACGGGGCACTCGGCGCAGGGCCCGGTTCGTCCTCGCCATCATACCCATCGTTGTGATGAGAGGCGTGATGCAGCCGGATTCCATCCGACATCCGCGAAAGATCCATCGTAGCCTCCCTCATCGCGATCGCTCCGCGTGATCGGACGGGTTCTGCACTCCGGACAGAATGTCATCCTGGAAAGGTCGAATGCCCAGTCGTCAGTTCGGATATGGCGCTTCGTCTGGCAGACGTAACATCGGCTACATCCGTTCGGATGCGGTTACATCCTTTGCGGGCCGATGCTGGAGGTGCGACCTTGAAGGGATGACGAAAAAGGACCATTGCGCCGCCGGTGCGCGCCTCGCGGCCAAGGGCGCCGGCAAGCTCGATCAGGTGAAGATCCTCGGGACTGACGGCTTGCCCGGGCCAGCCGGCGGCATCCGCGCGGTTGCGGAAGGCGAGTGGGCAGCAACCTTCACCTATCGGACCGGAGGCGATCGATATGGCGAAGTCGATCCTGCTCGATTGTGCCGACAAGGTGCCGACCGTGGGCGCGGCCTGTCGTCGACCGTGCCCGCTGCGCGCCGCGGCAAGGACGAAACCTTTTGGTGGCCGGACGAAGCCAGCCGGAAACAAACCAGACCTAGCCTCCCCCGGGTTGCTAACCCGATTTGAGGGAGGATCCCATGAAAGCAGCGCTTTTGGCACTGTCGCTTCTTGGCCTGCCCGCGATGCCGGTTTCAGATCGCGTGCCCGTCTTCAACGTGGAAGCCATGTGCAGGGACGTTTCCGCCGACGACAAGGCGTCAGGGCTCGCCCTGGCGCAGGACGCCGGTGAGTGCACGCGTGACGAGACGCTTGCCCAGCAACAGCTGAGTTCGGCCTGGCTGACTGTTCCGGGTCCCGCGCGCGAAAGTTGCGAAGGCGAGGCTGCGGCAGCGGGAATACAAAGCTATGTCGACCTGCTCACCTGTCTGCAGATGGCCGGCTGGGCGAATTCGGATCGCCCACCGGCGACCCCGCTCAGGGGTGCGAGCAAGATGCGGAACGCCAAGAACTAGTTCAAGAACCAGTTCAGGAATTAGTTGCGCGCTCTCGCTCTTACGCGGTCGTACCGTTGATCGAGCGGCGGATCTCCCGCTGCACTTCCGCGCTCGATAGAAACAGATCGTGATTGATGATGCTCCAGCCTTCCTGGGAAGCATCGACCACGCGCACGCCGAGTTGCTGGATGACAGCCTTCTCGGCGGCGCCGACCCTGGTCATCCCGCCTGCGAGCTGTCCCGATAGAGCGAGAGCTCGATCGTTCGTCGCGGCGATCACGGTGATCTTGCCGGCAAGGGGACCGAGGCGGTGGATCGCCGACGTGAACACGTCCATGTCGATGTCGGGCGCGGCAAACACGACCGTGCCGATCTTGCTCGTGACAGTGTCGCCATATCTCGCATAGAGCTGACGCAGGCTCTCGAGCGTCAGCATGGTTCCCATGCTGTGCGCAACGATGTGCACGCGGCCGCCGCCTGAAGTCGTCACGAGGGAAGAGAGCACGCGTTCGAAATCGTCGCGAGACCACATCGCACTGTCGCGGTCGTAGGCATAGTCGAACAGCCCCGCCTTGGAGGGCCAGGAGAACACCATGGTCCGGCCGCGGAACTTGATCCCATCGGAGAGATGGGCGGCATCGAGCACGGCCGTCTCGAATGTCTGCTTGAAGCCGTGCACATAGATCAGCACGTCTCCTCCCCCGCCGCCCTGCGCAAGGAGATCGCCGATGTCGGCCTGCACCGGTTCGACCTGATCGAGGCGCCAATCGGCCAGCCCGACCGAGGCGAGAGAAAGTCGGCTCTCGTCCGGCGCCACCAGCTTTGCCCGCGCAACCGTCATTGTGGTGGCGCGCTCCGGCCCGAACCAGGGTTTCGCGCGACCACCCTTCACGGGCTTGCGCGTGGTGGTGATGAGCAATGTGGGGTCAGCGGAGAGTGACGACGCGTCGTAGCGCGCGCCGGTCGCGCCCAGGCCTGCGCATCCGCCGAGCGCGAGAGCGCTGCCTGCCGACACGAGCCCGCCCAGGAGCGCGCGGCGCGAAAGAGAATGATGAGAATTGCGTTGCAGAGGATGTCGGACGATCACACGGAACCTTTGGGAACTTTGCCCACCATACCGCCGCCCCGGCTAGCTCCCTGAATGACAATGGGGGCGAGAAGACGGCGAAGCAGCCTCGTCGCAGGTCGGGGGCAAGGCGTCCGCGTTCGCCGGCAGCGGGGCCCGCGAGCCATGCGACGAAGTTCCAACGCCAGGGTGGCGGTTGCCATCAATGATGGGCCGACACGCCCTTGACGCATTGGGTCAACAAATCAACGGAGGCGAATTGGCCGACGTCACCCAGGCTGATCATGCCGACCATCCGCTTGCTCTTGTTGATCACGGGTAGCCTGCGGATTTTCAGCGTCTCCATGTGATGCACGGCTTTCGCCAGATCGTCGTCTTCGCGGCAGCAATGGATTCCTTCGGTCATCACGTCCCGCGCCGTCATGCGCGCGGCGTTGAAGCTCTTGCTCGCGAGGCCTTTGCAGACGATGTCGCGATCGGTCACCATCCCGATCAGGTGGTCGTCATCGCCGATCGGAATGCAGCCGATGTCGTGCCCTTGCATCAACTTCGCGATCTCGGTGATCGGGGTGTCGGGGCTGACCCAATCGACGCCCTTGTGCATCACGTCCTTGACCTTCATGGAGGACCTCCGTTGCGAACGCAGCCCCCGTGACGCGACTATACTACGAACCGGGCGCGACCGCACGCGCGCCGCGACAAGGCGTCCGGAGATTATCCCGGCGCCATGCTGGTCAATCGCGCATGCTGAAGCGTCCATGCGGCGCATTGGCCGTCAGCCGTTCGAACTGCGCTTGCGTCAGCTGGAGCAGCGTCTCGTGGTCGCCGGCTTCGACATAGATCTTGGGCTGCGCCCGGATGCTGTCATCGACGATGAGATCGAGCCCGTAGCACCGGCCTATCGCCGGAACGGCGCCATGCGCGCAGTCCGCGAACAGCCGGTTGATCTCGGTTTCGTTCGCCATCGCGAGATCCGCGCCGAGCCTCTCCTTCAACTCCGGCAGGTTGAGATGGTGCGATGCCGGTACGATCGCGAGCATAAAGCCGCCGTCATGCCGCAGCACGACGGCCTTGGCGAAATGATCGCCCGAGACGTGGCAGGCCTGCGCCGTGCGCGCCGATGACATGGTGAAAACGTGCGGGATCTCGGCATACTGGATGTTCTCGGCAGCCAGGTATCGGTGGAGCGTGGGGGCTATGGTCATGGCATGGCCTTTCGGATGGATATGTGAACCATCCACCGTGAGGCTGCCTCCGCCGCACGATGGGCGGCCGCGTGATTGCCGGACGTCAGCATAGGCGTCGCCGTTGAATGCCGCAATCGGGTCGGTGGGCAAATCCGCCCGCGGCGCGCCATTCCGGCTTCGTTTGCGATGCCGCCGATTTTCCCGTGGCTTACGAAATCCCTGCCACAACGTTGGGCCGGTTCTTCTTGAGCCAGGCAACGGCCTCGGGGCCATCGACGACGCACGCGAAGGTTTCCCAGGTTGGGTCCTCCAGGGATTCCGATTGCAATCGCTTCGCCGCATACTCGACGAGGTCGTGCAGGCCTTCGTATCCTCGTCGGTGCTCGAGGGACTCTGCAATCGCCGTGCTGGTCCATCCTCGTTGGGCCAGATCGACAATGCTCGGCGCGTCGGCCTCGCTGAACCACGGTGTGGCATCGAACTCGATGCAGCGGACATTGTCGGCGGTGTGGCAAGTGGCGTGGATCATGGGAGTCCTCCGTTCGCCGGCTAGGTTTCACATCGCGGCCTCGCACGCCCTCAGGCTTTGACCAGGTCCCCCAGCAGGTTTGCCGCCACCGTCAGCTTGGCGAGAGTCAGGCCGCTGGCCGCAATTTGCTCGACCGAGCGGCGGGTGCGCGTCGCTTCGGGGTGAGCCGCGAGCCAGGTCTCGACCGCCTGCTGGCCGCATTGGCCAGTTGCCAGCATATCCGCGGCCAGTCTTCGTTCGGCGCCGGCGATCTGTTCAACGGCGCGATCGACGGCGATGCGTTCAAAATAATCATTGGCCGGCACGCCGCGCGCGGCGGCGATGATACGGTCGAGACGGAAATTCGCTTCGGCGGCGTAGAAGGTCGCCGCGGCATCGCCGATCGGGCGCGTGGTGCGCTCGGCGATCGTCACGATGTCGGGAGCCGCAATCAGCGCGTCGAGATCGGCGAGCTCGCCGGCGAGGCCGGCCGGGACGCCGGCATCGGCGAGTTCCTGGCGCCGCTTGCCGCGCGCGGCCTGCAGGTCCGGCGGCAGGGTGGTGTCGAGGGAGGCCGCGATCTCGCGGATACCCGGGCCAAAACGTCCGATCACCGCCTCGAGGCCGTCCTTGAAATCGACATTGCGCACGTACCAGACCATGCGGGAGATCAGGAGGTCCTGGACCGTCGCGTAGAGGCCGAGCTGCACCTGGCCGTCGATGCGGGTGTCGAGCGCGTCGATCGCGTCATTGAGCCGCCTGAGCTCGTAGATCGCGTCCACCGCCACCTGCGCCATGACGATGGTCGGGATATCGGCGTCGGTCTCGTCGGTCAGGCGCACGACACACGCCGGGCCGCCGCGGTTGATCACGGCATTGACGAGACTGGTTGCGATGATCTCGCGCCGGAGGCGATGGAGCTCGACCGCGGTCGGGAATTTATCGAGAACTTCGCGCGGAAAATACAGGGACAGTCTGCGGGCGAGATAAGGATCGTCCGGCACGCTGGTGGCGAGCAGGTCCTCGTAGAGCGTCAGTTTGGCGTACGCGAGCAGCACGGCAAGCTCGGGCCGCGTGAGGGCCTGGCCGCGCCGTGTCAACTCGGTGAGCGCTGCGTCGTCGGGCAGGAACTCCACGGCGCGGCTGAGCAGGGCGCGCTGCTCGAGCGACTGCATCAGGCGGGTGAGGAAGCCGGTCTCGGCCACGCCCTTGCGCTCGGCGAGCGAGAGCGCCAGCGTTTGCAGATAGTTGTTGCGCAGCACCAGCGTGCCGACCTCATCGGTCATCGCGGCAAGCAGGCTGTTGCGGTCGGCGAAGCTGAGGCGTCCCTCGCGTTCGGGGCGCGCCAGCGCGACCTTGATATTGACCTCGACGTCGGAGGTGTTGACGCCGGCCGAATTGTCGATGGCGTCGGTGTTGAGCTTGACGCCCTTCCGCGCCGCTTCGATGCGGCCGCGCTGGGTGACGCCGAGATTGGCGCCTTCGCCGATCACCCGGGCGCGGACATCGGTGCCGGTGATGCGGATCGGATCGTTTGCGCGGTCGCCGGCCTGATCGTCGCTCTCTGCCGATGCGCGGATATAGGTGCCGATGCCGCCGAACCACAGCAAGTCCGTGCGCGCTTTCAGGATCGCCGTCATCACCTCGAACGGCGTGGCTTGCGGCTTGTCGAGATCGAGCAGGGCACGCACTTCCGGCGCGAGCGGGATCGCCTTGAGCTGCCGCGAGAACACACCGCCGCCTTGGGAGATCAGCGACTTGGCATAGTCCTGCCAGCTCGATCGCGGCAGGTCGAACAGGCGCTTGCGCTCGGCGAAGCTGGTCGCCGGATCGGGCGAGGGATCGATGAAAATGTCGCGGTGATCGAAAGCCGCCACAAGCCTTGTCGTCGGCGAGAGCAGCATGCCATTGCCGAAGACGTCGCCAGACATGTCGCCGACGCCGGTCACGGTGAACGGCATGGTCTGAATGTCGGTGCCGAGCTCGCGGAAGTGGCGCTTGACCGCCTCCCAGGCGCCGCGCGCGGTGATCCCCATCTTCTTGTGGTCGTAGCCCTGGCTGCCGCCGGAGGCGAAGGCATCGCCGAGCCAATGGTGCTTCTCGGCCGAGATCGCGTTGGCGACGTCGGAGAAGGTGGCGGTGCCCTTGTCGGCGGCGACGACGAGGTACGGATCGTCGCCGTCATGCCGCACGGTGGCGTCGGGCGGCACGATGTCGTCGCCGTCGAGGTTGTCCGTGAGTTCGAGCAGCGAGCGAACGAAGATGCGATAGGCTTCGGTGCCTTCCGCGAGCCAGGCGTCGCGATTGGAAGGCGGCGGCAGGCGCTTGGGCACGAAGCCGCCTTTGGCTCCGACCGGCACGATCACGGCGTTCTTGACCTGCTGCGCCTTGACGAGGCCCAGGATCTCGGTGCGGAAATCCTGCGGCCGATCGGACCAGCGTAGGCCCCCGCGCGCAACCTTGCCGAAGCGCAGGTGAATACCTTCGACACGAGGTGAATAGACGAAGATCTCGTAGAGAGGTCGTGGAGCGGGCAGGTCGTCGACCCGGCGCGCGTCGAATTTGAAGGAGATAACCGGACGCGGATGTCCATCCTGGCCGACCTGCCACAAATTGGTGCGGATGGTTGCCTGCACCAGATTGATGAAGCGGCGCAGGATGCGGTCTTCGTCGAGCGAGGCGACGGATTTGAGCTGCTCCTCGATCTCGGCAAGGAGGTCCGTCTGGCGCGCCGAACGCTCGGCGTCGGTCAGGGTGAGGCGCGGATCGAGGCGGGCCTGGAACAACGCGACGAGGTTGGCGGTGATCGCGCCATTCCTGCGCAAGGTCTCCCACATATAGTCCTGGGTGAACGGCGCGCGGATCTGGTGCAAATAGCGGGACAGCGCCCGGAGGCTCGAGACTTCCCGCCAGCCCAGGGCTGTGCGCAGGATCAAGGCATTATATCCGTCGGATTCAGCGCGATCGGTGACCACCGCCATGATCGAGGCTTCCAGGCGATGGCTCAATTCCGGGCTGATCTCGATCGGCTTGCCGTCGCTGGTCTCGATCGTCATGTCGTGCAGCCAGACCGGCTCAGGCCTGTTACCGGGCACGATCTGGTAGGTGCGTTCGTTGACCACGCGCAGACCATGATTTTCGATCACCGGCACGCGGTAAGACAGCGACAGCGGTGCGGCGTCCGAAAACACCTTCAGGCCGAAGCGCTTCGGATCGTCGCCTTCGATGCGGTAAACCGAAATCGTCACCGGACGGGCCGGCGTGAGCTTTTCGACGGTCGCGATATCGGCAATGGCCTGTTGCGCGCCGAACACCTCGGTATAGCCGCCGCTAAAGGCACGGGCATATCGGTTGGTGAGCATGCGCGCCCGCATGCCATCGGTCGACGCGTTAAGCGCAGCTTTCAGCTTGTCGGCCCAGGTCGCGGCAATGGCGCTGATCCCGGCTTCGAGCACGGAGTGCTCGACGACGGGCGTTTTTCCTTCATAGCGCCCGATGATGAAATGAACGCGTGCAAGCGCGCCTTCAGGGAATGATACGTAGGAGGCGGACAGGGTCCCCTTGTAGGCCTGCGCAAGGAAGGCGCCGACGCGCGTGCGGACGTCGGTGTCGTATTTGTCGCGTGGAATGAAGGTCAGGATGGAGACGAAGCGATCGAACTTGTCGACCCGCGCCAGCGCGCGAACGCGCGGGCGCTCGTAGAGGATCAGGACCTCGATGACGAAATTGTAGAGCGTGTCGACATCGATCTGGAACAGCTCGTCGCGCGGATAATCTTCGAGAATATGCATCAGCGCCTTGCCGGAATGGCCGTTCGGATCGAAGCCGGCGCGCTGAAGCACCCGCGAAACCTTATGGCGGACATAGGGGATCTGCCGTACCGAGCGGGTGTAGGCGCCCGAGGTGAACAGGCCGACGACGCGCAGCTCGCCCTCGAGCCGGCCGTCGGGCGCATAGAGCTTGATGCCCACATAATCCATCCGGATGCGGCGATGGACGAGGCTGCTGACATTGGCCTTGATGACGATCAGCAGCGTCGGCTCGTGCATGAACTCGCGGATTTCCGATGTCATCACCACCATTTCGCTGCCGCGGCGCAGCACCTTCACGTCGGGGTCGCGCAGGATGCCGAGGCCTTTGCCGGTCGTGATGTCGTCGGACGCATCGCTGTCGGGCGAGAAGCGATATTCGCGCACGCCGAGGAAGGTGAAATTGTCCGCGCAGAGCCATTGCAGGAACTGATTGGCTTCGGCGACCTCCTCGATCGGCAGCGGCGGCGGATTGGCCGCGAACGTCTTGATCGCTTCCTCGACGCGGTCACGCATGGCGCGCCAATCGGTGACGCAGGCGCGGACATTGTTCAACGTCCTGGTCAGACCGGCGACCAGCTTCTGGCGGTCGGCATCGACGTCCAGGCGGGTGATGTGGAGATGAATCAGGCTTTCGCGCGCGCCCGTGGCCCCCTCCGGTAGCGCTTCGCCGTAGAACCGCAGCAGGTTACCTTGATCATCGCGCTCCACGGCGATGATCGGGTGAGCGACGAGGGTGACTTCGATGCCCTGCTCGGCGAGCTCCGCCATGGTGGAATCGAACAGGAAGGGCATGTTTTCGTTGAGAATCTCGAGCACGGAAATCTCGCGCCCGTTCGGCAACGTCGGATTGACGACGCGGATATCAGCGCTGCCGGCCGTGCGCCGCTGCACGTGCTCCCAGGCTTGCTCCGCGAGGAGGGCAAGCGAAGCGGCGTCGTAGTTGGCGAGATCCTCGATATTGCTGTAGCCGAATAACGGCTCGGCAAAGGCCCGGGGGCTCTTGCCCGGCGGTACGCTGCCCGCTGCATCGCGGATCAGGGTTGCCCGGGCCTTGTCGTCACGCCACGCCATAATGTCCTCCATTTGCCGCGCCGTCCGATCGCAGTCGCGATCCTCAGCCTAGTTCTGGAGTGCATCTCGTCGAGCGCCGCGATCGAGTGGATACGCAAAATCCTCAGTCTCGTGCGTCGGCGGCTTCCGACGACAATACTACGATCCCGGAGTGAAAGGCGCACGCTGTCGTGAGGCGTGCCGAAATTCTCTACGGCAGCGGGCGGGCCCAATCGGTGCCGACGGCCGAATCATTGGAGCGAAGAAAATCACGAGCAATTTCAAATATGTATGAGTTCGTGGCTTTATTCTGAATGGCGCGCCAAGTCGAGACCGCCCCACATTGGGCGACCGTCGGACACCTTAATGTTCGGGCCGCGCAGGCTTCCTCCATTTCATCAGCTGTCAGTGTGCCCTATTGGGCGCGTGCGCCGCGTTGCTCCCAGGGTCCCGGATTGAGAACCGCGCGGTTGACTTTGCCGGCGGCGTCGCGCGTGAAAGCGATCCGCGTATGATCGCCACTGTCGACGTAGAATTCATCCTTCGAAAGAACCGTCACGGGCGTCGGCTGCCCCTTGTCAAAATCAAGGATCGACCAGCTGCCTGTTGCTTCAACGACGAGCTTGCCGTCCGCGACACGGACTTGAAGCGCGACGCTGTGCGAGGGGACCGCCTCCCGGGCAAAGGCAACAACGAGCGGATCGGTCTGTCCCTGCCGGGTGATTTTGAGCTTGATCGCGGCGTTGACCGGACCTGAAATCCGGCGAAATGCCGCTTCCAGGGTCAGGCCCTTCGTCGACTGCTCGCCGATCGCCGTGATGAGGTCTCCCGCCAAAACGCCCGCCCGCGCGGCGGGGCCTCCCTCGGCCGGTTTGATCACCCCGAGGCCGTCCGTGCCAGCGACAACGGACGCAAGGCCGGTCCAGCCGTTGCCGTCGGCAACCAACATCTGTCTGTCCAGCGAACTTGCGGACCCACCGAAATCGTAACGCCCGACGTAGTCGGTGAGAGCGCCTGCATTCAACTGCCCCGAGGCGACGGGCGCAGGCACTTCAGGAACCTTCAACGCCGCATACGGCAGACGGCGGATGGCATTAAAATAGAAACCGTTCTCACTGTACTGCGACCTCTGCATCATCATGACAAGGATCAGCTTCTGAACTGGGTCGACCGAGAAAAATGTGCCCCAGCTTCCCTGCCAGTTGAAGCTTCCGACGGCGCCTGGGATCAGACTGAAATCCGGATCGGTGCGGACGGCGAAGCCAAGTCCCCAGCCCGTTCCAAAAGCCGGACCGGCTTCATGCCCCGCGAAGTGGATGCCGGGCGGCATCGAATTTGTCGTCATCAGCCGGACGGTTTCCGGCTTCAGGATCCGCACCCCGTCAAGCTCGCCGTCGTTGAGCAGCATCTGGCAGAAGCGCAGAACGTCGGGGGCCGTCGAAACGATCCCGCCTCCCCCTGAAAAGAACGTCTGCGGCTTCGTGACGTCCCCATCGGAAAGAGCTGCGGGCTGCCCGCCCGGCACAGCGACGAGACGGGCGAGTTTATCCTCCGGCACCGAGAAGCCGCTGTCGACCATATGGAGCGGCGCGAACAGCCGGCTTTGCAGAAAATGATCGAAAGTTTGACCCGATACGACTTCGATGACCCGTCCGAGAACGTCGTAGCCTATGGAATATTCCCAGACTTCGCCCGGTTGGTGCAGAAGTGGGAGGGTGCCGAGGTTCGCGACGAAGGAGGCGATGGGCTTGTCGCGTCGGAACGGCGCCCTGGCGCCGTAGAGTGCGTGAATCGCGGCATTGCCAAATCCTGGATCGGCATAGTCGGGGGACGCATAGACCAGACCGGAGGTGTTGCGCAGAAGGTCCCGGATGGTCATCGCCCGCTTGGCCGGTTCAAGCTCCAGGAGGATCGCGTCTCCTGTGGCCGGATCGGTCTTGACGACCTGCATGTCCTTGAGCTCCGGCAAATATTGCGCCACGGGCGCATCAAGCTCGAGCTTGCCTTCATCGACCAGCATCATGGTGGCAACGCTGGTGATCTGCTTGGACATCGATCCAATGCGAAAGATCGAATCCGGCCGCATCGGAATTTTCTTGTCGTGGTCCTCAAAACCGGTGGGCTGCAAATAGGCGAGCTTTCCGCCTCGGGCGATCCCAACGACAAAACCGGAGGGATCGCCTTTTTTGGTCTGCGCCTCAAACCAAGAGGTGATGCGCGCCAGCCGTTTCGCCGAAAAGCCGAGACTGTCCGGATCGCCGACGATCTGCAAATCGTCGGCAAGCGCCACACCCGCCAGACAGAGCGTAAGTGCCGCCAGCGCGGTCAATGAAACGGCAAATCGCTGATATCGCATGGGCAGCCCCGTTGTCGCAGCTATTGCGAGGAAGGATCGCCAACAGTCTGTCAAATTTTTTCGATGCCGTTCTCGCCGATTCCCGCAATCCGGCTGGCCGATTCCTCAACTCGACTGGCCGACTTTTGGTCGGCCGTTCCCAGGGGCTGCATTTCCCGCCATTGCAAGACGGCGGAATTCGGTTGGGGTCAAATCTGTCGCGGCCTTGAAGGCGCGGTTGAACGGCCCGATCGACTGGAAACCTGTGTCCATCGCAATTGTCAGCACCGGGACTTCCACTTGTTCGGGGTCGACCAGCGCTGCCTTGGCTTCCCCGATCCGGTAATGATTGATGAACGCATTGAAATTGCGGTAACCGAGGCCCTCATTGATGAGCTGCCGCAGCCGGTATTCCGGCGCGCCAAGTTCGGCGGATAGCAATCCAATGGTCAACCTCTCACGCCGGTAGATGCGCTCGACGGTCATCAGCTGTTCCAACCGGCGCAAGAGAGCCGATTCAATCGCGGCAGGCTTGCCCTGATCGTCAGACGCCTTGGCTGGCTTGCCTAAGGGGACGTTTGTCGCAGGCAGAAGGATCGAACCTTTCCGCGTACCCGCTTCCAGCAGATTCCATGCGCTCAAGCCGACCAACGTGAACAGAGCAAAGGCGTTAGCGACGCTAGCCACGGAAAAAGTGGGAGTCGGGGGCTGCTGCAAGAAGCTCACGTAAGAGCTGAGAACGATTTGGGCCGATGCCCCGATCAAGACGACCAGCCGGAGCCGACGCCGGCCCTGCACCATGTCCGCCCGCCAGGTGAGAAGCGTTTGCGCCACTGCCAACAACGCCAGGCCGAGAGAGGCGAACGACAGCGTGCGTTCGATCGCAAGCTCGAGCGCGGCCGATCGTGTCATGCCGCTGGCGTCCAGCCATTGCGCGACGGCGACGGCCGCCCACAAGACGCCATGCCAGAGCCGCGGCACGAAATCGTCATCGAAGGCGGCACGTGCCCATAGCCAGAACACGACACTGTTCGCGCCGGACAACGCCAGCAGCAACAGGCCCCACCACGCAAATGGCCGCGGGAACGTCGGCGCCGTGCAGATCATCGAAGCCGCGGCGCCGATCGCGAGCGCGGCTCCCAGCAGCGCGGCCGTGCTGTCGCGGCGATCGCGCAGCGCCATGGCTGCGATCAGCAGGCACAGTGCGACGACGGCGCCCCGTAACCCCAGATCGACCGACATCAAACCGCTGGTGTCCACGACCGGAAATACTCCGAATGTCATTGTTGACGCGAAAGCCACGTAGCTTCGCTCATACGCCTCTGACGCTGCCGATGTCGAGTCGGTGGATGATTTTGAAGCGGCTACGAACCGGACGGGACCACTGGAGAAAATATCGCAAATTTTGCTGGTGTGGGGAAAGGTGGTAGCGCCCCCCGCTACCAAGCCTCCCGTCACGCAAGCTCGCCTGTCACGAACTGGGCGCGGCCCAATCCGAATGACCAGTCGGCATCGCCATTCTCGACAAAGGACACGATGACGTCCGAGCTGTCGAGATTGCAGGCGTCCTTCAGCATCTGGCACAGCAACTCGTAGAAGTGCAGCTTCTGCTCCTGCGGCCTGTTTCGGGATCTGACCTCGATCAGGACGACCTTGTTGGTTCGCGCAATGCCAAGACCGGTATCGAGCGCGATCATACGTCCCGGACGATATTCCGAGACGAGCTGATAGCGGTCGCCATCGGGCACGTGAAACGCGGCAACCACCGCGGCATGAGCCGTATCGAGCAGCGTCGCGATCTCGGCGTCGGTTCGGCCTTCGAACATGTTGAAGCGAAGCAGGGGCATTGCCTGGTTCCTTTCTGGTTTTGAGAGATCGGGTTACTGACGGCGGCCGAACGACACCGGGTAGGCCGCTCCACGCGCGTCGATCATTGGATCGGCGGCTTCGATTCCGGACGCCAACGCGTTCGGGAGGAACAGCAGCGACTTGTCGGCGGCCTCGTCCGCAACGAGGCGCGTCAGCGTGATCGTGCCGAGTTCCGTGGTCTCGCGGCTGTCGGGCCAGGCGATCGAGGGATCATTCACCTTGTCGCCTGTCCCTGCGAGTTGCAGCACAAGGCGAAACTTCACGGGCTCCTTCGCCATGCGCTGCCTGATTTCTGCGATCAGATAATCCGGCTGCGCCTTGGCCGCGGCGTCGTCCGCGAGATACTTCGAACCGGCGACCGGCTGCAGCTGGTAGCGTCCGAAAGTCGTCTGACCTGCAGCACTGGTGAATTTGAATGCATTGACGCCGAAATAGGGAAGCGTCGCAAAACTCTCAGGCGCGGGCTTGGGTGCGGTCAGAAATGCCTTGGCCCGCGGATGCCCGGCCAGGTAGGTGTCGAGCGGCGTCGGCTTTGCAGCTTTCGGCCCGGAACGTCCCAATGCAATCAGGAGATCGCGGAAGTCGGCGACGGTTGCCGACGGAAAGCCGTTGAACGAGTGCGTGACGAGATCGGTTTCGCTCCCGTCGGGCAGCTTGAACTTGATGGCCATGCCGTGCGGGCTGGCGAGCGGATCGTTGTCCGGAATTGAGGGGACACCGGCGAAGTTCGAGAAGCGAACGACCACGGGCACGGATGTCTGTTGCAGATGCGGCGCCTTGCTGATGCGCGACGCCGTCGCCGATGGCGTAAAGCTGCCTTCGAGGATGACGCCCTTGGCGTGAACGGCGCGCGCATGATGCTGGCCGAAGACACCGTTGAGGGCGTCGACCATCTGGTCGGGCGTCGGTTGCTCCGCCGAGACGGCTGGCGTCGCCGCGGCGAAACTGGAGATCAGAAACAGGGCTAGATGACAGGACCGGCGCATGGATCACCTCGATCGTTCGGCAGGTCGTATCGACCTGCGCTGGATGCTTGATCCCGGATGATTTACGGCGCATAAAATTGCACATCAATGAACGGTATTTCGTCTCCATTGTGCAAAAAATATAGTCAACTCCAGAAGGAAGTCGTCGATGGATTGGGAGCGGGTGAGGATATTTCTGGAGGTCGCGCGCGCGGGGCAGATCCTCAAGGCGTCGAAGAACCTGCGGCTGAACCATACGACGGTCGCGCGTCAGCTCACCGCGTTGGAAAGGAGCCTGAAGGCGAAGCTGCTCGAGCGGCATACGTCCGGCTGCACGCTGACGGCCGCGGGCGAGGCCCTGGTCCAGGCGGCCGAGCGCGCCGAAAGCGAGTTTCTGAAAGTGGGCGCCAGCATCGGCGGCAGCGCGGACACCATCAGCGGCACGGTGCGCGTCGGCGCACCGGATGGGCTTGGCAACTTCTTCCTCGCGGAGCATCTCGGCGCCTTGGCCGCGCGCCACCCGGGACTGATCATCCAGCTCGTGCCGCTGCCCCGCACGTTCTCGCTGTCGCGCCGCGAGGCGGATATCGCAATCACGCTGGACCGGCCGAAGCAGGGCCGGCTCATCCTCTCAAAGCTGACCGACTACACGCTGAGCGTCTACGGTTCGGAAAGTTATCTCGAGCGCGAGGGCCCGATCGACGCGCAAGCCGATCTCGCAGGCCGCCTCTTCGTCACCCACATCGAGGATTTCGCCTACAGCCGCGCCCTCGACTACGCCGCGGCCCTCGGCCGCCTGATGTCCCGCCGCTACGAATGCGGCAGCATCGTCGCCCAGATCGAGGCGGTGCGTGCCGGACACGGCATCGGCATCCTGCATGACTACGCGGCAAGCCGCTATCCCGAACTGCGCCGGCTGCTGCCCGACATCCGCTTCGTGCGAAACTACTGGCTGACCTCACATCCCGACACCCACGGAACGCGCCGGGTCCAGGAGGTACACCGCTTCATCGCATCATCGGTGAAGGCGGCGCGGGGGGCGTTTGAGTTGGGGTGAGCCGGGGGGCTTGAGTGCGTAGTAGAGCACTTGCGAAATCCATTATCGCCGAGTTGACAGCGCGCGATGGATTTCGCTTCGCTCTACGCATTCTACGCCAGTGCTGCCTCATACGCGGTTGTTGCGAGCGTAGCGAAGCCAGTCAGAGACCTCCGCGGCGGCAGACTGGATTGCTTCCGCCTTCGCCAAGGCTTCGGCGGACAAGTCGCTGCGCTCGCAATAACGAGGGGGGGGCGAGTGTGCTTACGTCCGGATCACAAACCCCTTGGCGAGGTGATTCCGCACGAAATAGATCATCGCCACCCCCGGCACGAGCGCGAGCACGGTCATCGCCATGACGAGGCCGAAATCGGTTCGAAAGCCGAACAGCGCGTTGATGGCCATGGTGATCGGCTTGCCGCCGGTCGTTGTCAGGATGCGCGCCAGCACCACCTCCACCCAGGAGAAGATGAAGCAGAAGAACGCGGTCACGCCGATGCCCGGCGCGATCGCAGGAACCAGATGGCGGAAGAAGAAGCTGGGAAGCGAATGGCCGTCCAGAAAGGCCGTCTCGTCGAACTCACGCGGCACTGACCCGATAAATCCCTCCAATATCCAGATCGAGATCGGGATGTTGAAGACGCAGTGAACCAGCGCGATGCCGACCGGGGTGTTCTCCAGGCCGATTTGCGCGAACAGGACGAAGATCGGCAGCGACAGCACGACGGTTGGGGTGATGCGGAACACCAGCAGCAGGAAGAACAGCTGCCGGTCGCCGACGAAGCTGTAGCGGGCGAACGCATAGGCGGCCGGCAGTCCGACGCCAAGGCAGAGCGCGACGTTGAGCACGACGTAGATGATGGAGTTGAGGATCGCTTCCTTCAGAACCGGTGAGTGAAGGATGTTCAGGTAGTTGACGAGGCTGAAATGCCCTTCCGCGATCCCGGCTCTGGGCAGCGTCGACACGAAGCTCGTGATGATCGTCTGCGCCAGCGGCACCAGGACGAAGGCACCGACCGTTGCGAACAGCGCGGTCCGTCCCAAGGATGACAGCGACTTCACTTGGCAGGCTCCATGGCGACCTGCGCTCGCGTGCTCGTTGCCGCCTTGAAGGCCCAGGCGACCGTCAGGACGATCAGGAAGTAGACGATCGAGCGGGCGGCGGACGGTCCATAGTTGAAGGACTGGATCTCCTCGCCGAGGTCGAGGCTGAGGAATGCGGTCGCGCTATCGGGGCCGCCGGCATTGATGCGGAACGCCTCGATATAGATCATGAAGCTGTCCATGAAGCGGAGCAGAACGGCCATCGACAGCACGGTCTTCATCTTCGGAAGCTGAATGAAGCGAAACACCTGCCATAGCGACGCGGCGTCGATCGCCGCGGCCTGATAGTAGGCGGGCGGAATGCTGGAGATGCCTGCATAGGCCAGCACGACGACGAGCCCCAGCCAGTGCCAGGTGTCCATCACCACCAGTACGATCCAGGTGTGCAGGGCGTTGAACTTGTAGTCGAAGCCGACGCCCAGCCAGGCCAGCGTCCGGCCGGCGAGACCGATATTGGGATTGATGAAGTTGAGCCAGATCACCGGGATCATGTTCCAGGGCACCACCAGTGGCACGGTGATCAGAACGAGGACGGTGCTGACGACGAAGCGATGCGATCGCTGCAGCAAGAGCGCAATCCAGATGCCGAGCGGCAGCTGGATCGACAGCACGATGGCCGAGAACAGGAAGCTGCGCCCGAGGCTGGCATAGAAGCGCTCGGAGGTGACGATGTTCCGGTACCAGTCGACGCCGATCCAATAGGGATTGCTCAGGCTGAACAGGTCCTGGAAAGAGTAATTGGTGACGGCGATCAAAGGGAGGATTCCGACGAAGGTCACGATGACCAGGGCAGGAAGCACCAGGAACCAGGCTCTGTTGTCGTATGGCTTCATTTCAGACAATTGCAGCGGGGACACCCCCGGGCACGAAAAAAGGCCTCGATTGACACCGAGGCCTTCTCAGCATTCCGGATCAGGCCAGAATTAGCCTGTCCAACGGCTGAAGTCCAAGAGACGGCAGCGCAGCCCAGTTCCGCGCGGCGATCATGTGTTGTCAGCGCGGCCCGCGTTCGTCCTCCGGTTCGCCCTCCGATTCCTGGATCAGCACCACCGGCTCATCGTAGCCCTTGCGACTGCTGTAGAACACCAGTGCCATCAGGCCGGCGCCGACGACCAGCGAGAACACGACGCCGAACACCAGCGCGACGTAACCGGCCTCCGGCACCTTGGTGTCCGTGCTGGTCCAGCCGACATAACCGAGAATGCAAGCGGCGATGAGCAGTGCGGACAGCACCGCGATGACGACCCATCTGGCGAGCTTGCCGCCTCCGGGGCTGGATGGTGCGGTCGGCTGATTGTCTGTGCCGGTCATGGGCCTCTCCTGGAGCGCGAGGGCAGCGGCGGCGGCCGTGCTATGGCGTGGTGGCCTTGGTCGCGATGGCATGCAGCGCTCCCGTCATCGCGGTGACGGCCGCCTTGGCCGCCTCGCCAACGCCATGACGGCCGGCGAGATAGGCCGGATCGTTGTAGGACAGCCAGGTCGCGCCTTGCTCGTCCTGCCAAACCAGCGCCTTCAGCGGCAGGTCGATGCCGACGGTCTGCGCCTGTTGCATCAACGGCGTCCCACCCTTGGCGTTGCCGAAGATGAGAAGATCAGTCGGCCGTAGCTTCAGGTCGACGGCGGCCGCACCGGCGGCGTGATCGACATGGGCAAACACGGTGAGGCCTTTGGCCTTCACCTCGGCCTCGAGCCGCTTCATCGTGTCCGCGGGGCCAAAATTGCTCTTGATGGTGATGAGTCCGTCCGTAGCCATGGCCTGTGTCTCCCATGAACATATCGCTGCAACCAGCGCGATGATTTTGACCAGCGCGGAAAGCCTCATGATCGCGCGCTCACTTCTTGTGGAACAATCGGGCCGGGTCGAATTCCGGTTCCGGAACGAAGCCGTCGCGATTGGGCATCCTGATCTTCGGCAGACTGTCCTTGTCGACCCTGCCGTCGGCGGGAATGATGCCGTTGAGGCTCAGGATGTAGGCGGTAACGGCATAGGTCTCATCGGTGCTGAGCGATCCCGGCGTCGGATATGGCATCGCGCGATGGATGTAATCGAACAGCGTCGTTGCGTAGGGCCAGAAGCTGCCGACAGTCTTGATCGGCATATTGGAGGCGAGCGTGCCCTGTCCGCCGGCCAGACGATCCTTGATGCCGCCCTGGCCGTTCTCGCCGTGACAAGCCGAGCAATAATCCGAAAACACCTGCTTGCCTTGCACGACTGTGCCGCTGCCGTCAGGCAGGCCCTTGCCGTCAGGCCCGACATCGATGTCCCACAGCTTGATCTCATCCGGCGTTGCCGGACGACCGAAGTCGAACGCAAAGGCGGGGGAAGCGAGCAGGCCGATCGCGAGCACGCCCGTGATAAGTCGCTTATGCGAGGACATTGCGAACCCTCCCGGCCTCGTCGATGCTCCAGGTCTGCTGGGCGTTGTAGTGAAACAGTGCGTTGGTCCCCATCGCCGCGATGAAGGAGTTTCGGTCCGGCTGAACGTTGCCCTGCTCGTCGGTCGAACGGCTCACGATCGTGGTCGGCTTGCCGTCCCAGACCCAATCCATCTGGAAACGGACCTGGGCCTTGGACAGCACCGGCAGGCTCAATTGCGCCTGGGTCCAGGTCTTGCCGCCGTCGGTCGAGATCTCGACCTCAGCGATCTTGCCATGGCCGCTCCAGGCCAAGCCCGAGATGCGATTGTAGCCCGGCTGGATCTGCATCATGCCCGAGGGCTGGGTGATGACGGAGTTGGTGTCCATCCGCAGCTGGAATTGCCGCGCCTTGCCGTCGGCGAGCAGCTGCGTATAGCGCGCAGTCTCCCAGCGCGTCATCCAGGGCGCGCTGCCGAACTTGAGGCGGCGCAGCCATTTGATGTTGAGGTTGCCTTCGAAACCCGGCATCACCAGCCGCATCGGAAAGCCATGCGCGGGCCTGAGCGGCTCGCCGTTCTGGCCGTAGGCGACGAAGGCCTCGTTCACGATCTCGTCGGTGAGGGGAATGCTGCGGTCGACGCCTGCGCCGTCGCCGCCTTCGGCCAGCATCCAGGTCGAGCCCTTGTCCTTGGCGACGAGGTCGATCAGGAATTTGAGCGGTACGCCGGTCCATTCGTTGGTGCTGACCAGGCCGTGCGTGTTCTGCACCGTCAAGTCCGGATCGGCCTTCTTCCAGTTCTCCCAGCCGTTGCCCGTGCATTCGATGAAGACCACGCGCGAGATCGACGGCATCCGCTTGAGATCGTCGACGCTGAAGATCAGCGGCTTGCCGACCATGCCGTGGATCAGTAGCCGGTGTTGCGCGGGATCGATATCGGGCACGCCGGAATGGCTGCGCTCGTAATGCAGATCGGTCGGTGTGATGTTGCCGACCAGCTTCTGATGCGGCGTCTTGGAATTAATGGCATCGCTGGGATCGATGTTACGCTTGCCCGGCGTCGCTTCCGGGATACGGTCGATCTTGGCGAAGCGGGAGCGCTCGCTGTGTGCGCTGAGATCAGCGCCTGGGCCGCGATCGGGAACGTCGGCCAGCGTTTCCGCATTGGCCGCTTCGGTCGCCGCTACGCTCAAAATGCCCGCCGACAAACCTCCGACGAAGCCACGGCGCGACATGTTCGCAGGCCGGGACAACAACTCGATTGGCGTCTTGGACGTCATATGATCTCCCATCGATAATCGTGTTTTTTGGAAATCCCGATCGCGATCACGCGGCGAGATTTACCGCAGGCCGCGACGATTGCATGTTAGGTTGTGTTAGAAGGAGTGAGCGTTGGCGCGCTCACTCCTGTCGGCTGTTCAAGCTTCCTTGAAGGCCTCGTGCGCACGGGTCGAATAGACGAGTGCTGCGCCGGCATTGACCGAGATCGCGGTGCCGAGCGCTTCGGCCAGCTCGCCTTCGGTCGCGCCGTGCTTCTTCGCTTCGGCGGCATGGACGGTGATACAGCCGTCGCAGCGCAGGCTGATGGCGACGGCGAGCGCGATCAGCTCGCGCGTCTTTGCGTCGAGGTGAGCGGTCTTGGCGCCCGCGCCGCTCAGCGTCGCGTAGCCCTTGACCGTCTCCGGGGACAGCTTTCCAATCTCGCCGACGCCGGCGACGACCTGGCGGCGGTAGGTGTTCCAGTCGAGCATGGCCATGTTAACCTCCATCGGTGTTCTGTCCGCTAGAGTGCCCGCGCTTGCCGCGCCGGGACATGGCCGGGCGGCTCGAACATATGTCCGGGCGGATCAAGGAGTGCGAATGTCGGAGGCTGGAGCAGCCGAATTGTTGAATGCGATGGTGCCGCTGTTCAGGATCCGCCCCGTGATCGACGATTCCTGCAGGTTCGGTGGCAGCTGGGAGTCACTGCACGCGCCGAACGGCCGGGGATGGGCGCAATTCCATATGGTGACGCGCGGCGCCTGCGTGGTTGAGAGGCCAGGGCTGGGTCCGCAGAGGCTGGAGGCCGGCGATATTCTCCTGCTGCCGCACGGTGATAGTCATCTGATGCGAAGCGAAGTGAGGGGCGCTGCAGGGCGGGTTTCGACCGAGACTCGAAACGGTATCCGCCAGCGCACGATGGTGGACGCTGCGGTCGATACCGAGCTGCTCTGCGGCCGCTTCCTGTTCGAAACCTCGCTCGAGAATCCGCTGATCGCGGCTCTTCCCGACGAGATCATCCTGCGCACCGCAGGAGAGCCGTTGCTGGAAAGGTTTCGGCGCCTGTTGCTCGACATCCGCGAAGAGCTCGACGCAGCAAAGGCCGGATCGGAGATGGTCGCGGCTGATCTCGCCAGAGCCCTGTTCGTCATGATGCTCCGCGACCATCTGACGGAGCAGGCTTCCAGCCATGGGACGCTTTCGCTTCTGCAGGACCGTACGACGGCCCGCGTCGTGCTGGCGATCCTCGGTGATCTCGCCCGCGACTGGACGCTCGACGAGATGGCGGCGGTGGCCATCGCCTCGCGCGCAACGCTGGTGCGGGCCTTTCAGAAGCGCGCGGGCGTCGCGCCGATGACGTTCCTGTCCGATCTGCGACTGGCGATCGCGCGCAAACGGCTGGCCGGCACGTCCGATCCGATCGCGAAGATCGCGGATGAAATCGGGTACGCGTCCGAGAGCGCCCTCAGCAAAGCCATCATGCGCAAATACGGCATGCGACCCGGCGCGCTGAGAATGGAGCCGGGTGCCCAGCCGGTCGCGGTCAGCTCCGATACCAGCTCGCCACATTCCACGTCGTGACGTCCCACCCCGAGATGTCGGTCATGAGGTTGTTGACGGCGCCACCGACGATGTAGCGCGAGAGCAGCGGCAGGAACACGTTGGCCTCGCAGAAGATCTCATTGACCTTGATCAGCAGCGCGGCGCGCTTGACCGGGTCGAGCTCCTGTTGCGCGGCCTTGTAAGCCTTGTCGGCCTCGGGATCGGACCAGCGCGAGACGTTGCGACCGAGCCATTTGTTGTCCTTGTTGGCGATCTCCCAGGAGACGCACTGGTTCAGGAACCGCTCCGGATCGGGCTGCGGCATCGTCGTGTTGTACATCTCGATGTCGCAATAGAATTTCGAATAGGTGTCGGGGTTGCCGACGTCGGAGGAGAAGAACACCGACGCGGTGACCGATTTGAGCTCGATCTCGATGCCGGCCTTCTGGCAAGCCTGCTTGATGATGGCCTGGGTCTTTTGCCGTGGCGCGTTGATCGAGGTCTGGAATACGTATTTGAGCTTCTTGCCGTCCTTCTCGCGGATGCCGTCCGCGCCCATCTTCCAGCCGGCCTCGTCGAGGATCTTGTTCGCCTTGTCGATATTGAACTCGAAGTTCAGCTTGCTCGACTTGAACCGACCCGGCTGGTTGACGAAGCTTGCGGTTGCGACGGCACCGCGACCGTAGATGAATTTCTGGATCCCGTCGCGGTCGATCAGCAGATTGAGCGCCCGGCGCACCGCCGGATCGGACAGCGTCGGATGCTTGGTCTTGGCGCTGGAGCGTTCGCTGTCGACCTCGGTCCACGGGTCGGTCGTGTTGAGGATGATGAACTCGACGCCGCCGGATATTGTGAACTCCACCTTGCCTTTGCCGCCGGTCTCCATGCGCTTGAGGATCTCGTCCTCCACCAGCAGGTTCCAGGCGTAGTCGTATTCTCCGGTCTGCAGCACGGCGCGCGCCGCGGAGACCGCATCGCCGCCACCCTTGATCTCGAACGTATCGAAATACGGCTGGTTCTTCACGTGATAGTCGGGATTGCGTTCGGCCCGGACCAGATCGCCCGGCTTGAACTCGACGAATTTGTACGGACCGGTGCCGACCGGCTTCAGATTACCCGGTGCATCGCGGGATTTCGCGCCGATATATTCGCCGAAATGATGCTTCGGCAGGATCTGGCCGACCGAGCCGACGAAGGGGTCGGCCCAGAACGGGGTCGGAGCCTTGAAGGTGACCTTGACGGTGTGATCGTCGATCTTCTCGACCGTGATGTTCTGATAGGAGCCCGTGGTGTAGGCGGCAGTGGCGAGATCCGCGGCGTATTGCCAGGTGAAGACAACATCGTCGGCGGTGAAGGGCTTGCCGTCATGCCATCGCACGCCCTGCTTCAGTTTCCAGATCACGGTGGTGCCGTCGGTGGAGAGACCGCCATTCGCCTTGGTCGGCACCTCGGCGGCGAGGCAGGGGATCAGGTTGCCTTCCTTGTCCCAGCCGGCCAGCGGCTCGAAGAAGACGCGCGAGGCGACCTGGTCCTTGGTGCCGAGCGCGAAATGCGGATTGAGCAGCGTTGGAGCCTGCCAGAGCAGGAGCTTGAGCGGACCGCCGCCGCCGGCCTTGGTCGGCTTGTAGGCCAGCGTGGCATCCGCCATCGCCACGTCGTTCCAGAGCAGGATCTGGCTCGCGAGCGGAGCTGCGATCCCGACCGCAGCCATGGTCCGGATGAACGCGCGTCGCGAGAGCGTGCCCTGCTGCACCTCGGCCACCAGGCCGCGGATGTCCTTGTCGTCCATCAGATGACCTCCACCTCTCAGAAGAAAAGTCGCCGCCGGCCATGCAATTTACATGCACTGTAGCCCAGGATTTAGGGCCCCGTGGCGTCAAAGATGACGCAGGCGGTGGGCATGCAGGTCAAAGACTGCTAGGCTCCGGCCGTCAAATTTGGGCATCGACATGCTGAGATCATTTGATCAGCTCCGCGGAACGGCAGATCCAGGTCGCCTGGTTGCTGCTGACAATGAGTACGCGGCCCTGGTCGGCAGCGGCGAATACGCCATGCCGTGGCACTGGCATGATTGCCTGATGTTCATCCTGCCGAACCGCGGAACGATCGAGCTCAAGCACGAAGGCCAGCGCGCGGGGACGTGGCTGTCTCAGGATCGCTTCGCGGTCGTGCCGCCCGACCGCGCCCACGAAACCAGGGCCGGCATCGGAGCGCACAGCCACATCGCCCTCTATGTCACCGGACCGATCCTCGAGAGGTTTGAGAGAGAGATCGGCTCGCTGAGCGAATTCCGGAGGCGAACCCGTACGACCAGCTTCTTCCGCTGCACCTCAAGGCTGCGCGCCTTGCACGAACTATCGGCTCGGGGCGAAGGAGAGGCTTACGGCCAATCGCGCATTCGCCATGGCCTGTCCTCGGCGCTGCTGGTTCAATGCATCGCCGAAGTCATGGCGGGCGAGGTCGTGTCCGGCACCTCGCATCGCGAGCACGGCATGATGTTGATCGAGGACGTGAAGCAATACCTGACCCGGCATGTCGACCGGACCATTCCGCTCGACACGCTCGAAGCACGTTTTGGCGTGTCGCGGCGTCATATGAGCCGCTTGTTCCGGGAATTCACCGGTCTGTCGATCGGGGAATTCCAGCAGCGGGCGCGTCTCGACAGGGCCTGTGAGCTGCTCGCGGGAACTGATCTTCCCATCGGGGAGATCGCGTTCCGGGTCGGATTCGACAGCGGTGCCGCTCTCGCTCATGCGATGCGTCGGGCCGACGGCCGCTCGCCCAGCGAGGTCCGCAAGCGCATGGCCCGATCAATCAAACCTTAGGTCCCGTTCGGACACGCATCCCGCCGGCGGCGGTCATAATTTGACCGGCGTGAATTCTGCGTGACGGCTCGTCAGAGCCTCGCGCTCCGGGATGGGTGATGAACAGGTCAAGACATCAGGTTCGATTCGTCCGCGTGTTCGCCGCGGGGCCCGACGGCGGCAATCCGGCGCCGATCGTCGTCGACGCGGCCGGAATGTCGGATGCGCAGATGCAGGAGGTGGCGAGCTCCTACGGCCATGAAAGCGGATTCGTCCTGCCGGCGCCTTTGGCGTCGGATTGCGATTTCGAATTTCGCTTCTGGGTCCCCAACCACGAAATGTCGATGTGCGGACATGCGACGGTGGGCGCCGTCTGGCTGCTCGCGCAGCTCGGCCGAGTGTCGGGCGATCACTTGAAGATCTCGACCAAGAGCGGCCGCGTCGAAGCGCGGATCCGGCGGGCGGCAGGACAGGACGTCTGCGTGGAGGTCTCGCAGCCCGCAGGCCATGTCGAGCCGCTTTCCGATACCGATCAGGTGAGAGCCGACATTGTCGAGGTGCTTGGCATCCGTTCCGACGACATCGCGCCGCTGCCGATCCAGAATGCGCGGACCAGCCGCGTGAAGACTCTCATTCCGCTGCGATCGGTATCGGTGCTCGACGGTTTGAACCCGAACTTCGACAGGATCGAGCGGCTGTGTTCCCGCATCGCCTCCACCGGACTCTATCCCTACGCGATCTCCGACCGGGAGCGGCAGGTCGTCGACGCGCGTCAGTTTCCGCGCTCGTCGGGGTATCCGGAAGATGCAGCGACCGGCATCGCGGCATCCGCCTTGTCGTTCGGCCTGCTGTCCAACGGTTTGGTCGAAGCCTCCGATCGCGCGATCACGGTCCGCCAGGGGCGCGCGATGAAGCGTCCGTCTGAAATCCAGGTCCGCTTCAATCTCGATGATGGGCGCATCGACGGCTGCTGGCTCTCCGGCGTCGTACAGCCGACCGAATGCGAGAAAATTTCGACCTGACGAGCCGAACCCAGAACCCACCCGTGCCATGGAGATGAAGGTGAAACGACGCGATTTTATCAAGCTTGGTTTGATTGCCGCCCCCGCAATCTCGATGTCCTGGCCGGCCAGAGCCGAAGATGCCGAGCTTATCGTCGGCTCCAATGTCGGCAGCCCGCCCTTTGCCTTCAAGGATGGCGACGGCTATTCGGGCTTCGACATCGAAGTCTGGGCCGAGGTAGCGAAGGGGCTGAACCGCAAATGGCATGTGCAGCCGATGCAGTTCGGCGCGTTGATCCCCGCGTTGCAGACGAAGAACATCGACGCGATCGTCTCCCAGCTGTTCATCAAGCCGGAGCGTCAGAAGGTGATCGACTTCTCGGAGCCCTACTATCAGAGCGGCTTGGTTGCCATCACCGGAGCCGGCAATAACGCGATCAAGACGCCCGACGATCTCACGGGCAAGTCGATCGGCACCGAAACGGGAACGGTCGCCGTCGACTTTATCCGCGAGCACATCAAGGGCGCGAGCATCGAGCAGATGCCGACCATCAACAATGCATTGCTGGCGCTCGAGGCGGGGCGGACGGATGCTGTCGTCTATGACGCGCCGGCGCTGATGTACTACGCCAACAACGCCGGCAAGGGCAAAGTCAGGGTGCTCCAGCCGAAGCTGGAAGGTCGCGACGTCGGCATTGGCTTCCAGAAGGGCAGTCCTCTGGTTGCGACGGCGAATGCGTCGCTCGCTGCCATGAAGGCCGACGGACGCCTGAAGGCGCTGCGCGAAAAATGGTTCGGGCCGGAATCGACCTAAGGCGCCGGATCCCTTGCCATGTCGTTCGATTGGACCGCGATCACGGCCGCCTTGCCCGAATTGCTGGAGGGCCTCGAGCTCACCATCCTGATCGCGATCGCAGGTCTGATCGGCGGCACGATCGTCGGCGTCGTGACTGCGGTTGGTCTCAATTATGGGAACTGGCTGGTCACCGCGCCGGCACAGGCCTACGTCGCCTTCATTCGCGGCACGCCCATCGTCGTCCAGGTGATGTTCGTCTATTTTGCCCTGCCGATCATGCTGGGCATCCGCTTGAGCTCGACCAGCGCGGCGATCATCACGCTGATCGTGAATTCGGGGGCCTACACTGCCGAGATCGTGCGGGGCGCGCTGGACAGCGTCCCTGCCGGGCTTCGCGAGGCTGGCCTTGCCATGGGCCTGAGCTTCCGCAAGGTCCTGGCTTACGTGATCGCGCCGATCGCGTTTCGCCGTGCACTGCCCGCGATGGGCAATCAGGTCGTGGCCGTGGTCAAGGACACCTCGATCTTCCTCGTCATCGGCGTCGGCGAGCTGACCCGGCGAGGTCAGGAGATCATGTCAGAGAATTTTCGGGCGGTTGAGATTTGGACCGCAGTGGCGCTGATCTATCTCGTCGTGATCAGTCTGCTCGCCTACAGCCTTCGCTTCATCGAACGGAGATCGCGCCTGCCATGAGCATGATCGAATTCAGGCAGGCGATCAAGCGATTTGGAGCGCACACCGTTCTGCACCCGCTCAATCTCGATATCGAGAGCGGCGAGGTCGCCGTCATCGTCGGACCGTCGGGATCCGGAAAATCGACCATGCTCCGTTGCATCAACGTTCTGGAGACGATCAGCGGCGGTGATCTCCGCGTCGATGATATCAGCGTGCTCGGCGCGTCGCGCGACATCAGGCGCATCCGGCTCGAGGCCGGCATGGTGTTCCAGCAGTTCAACCTGTTTCCAAATCTGACCGCGATCCAGAACGTCATGTTCGGGCCGATCCGGGCGCGCGGCCGTACCAAGGCCGAGGCGCGCGAGATCGCGGCGGTCCTGCTACAAAAGGTCGGGCTTGCCGAGCGCATGGACCATTATCCCTCGCAGCTTTCCGGCGGTCAGCAGCAACGCGTGGCGATCGCGGGTGCGCTCGCTGTCGCGCCGAAGGTGATGCTGTTCGATGAGCCGACGTCGGCGCTCGATCCGGAATTGCGGCAGGAGGTGCTCAAGGTCATGCAGACCCTGGCGACCGAGGGCATGACCATGGTGGTCGTGACCCACGAGATGAGTTTCGCCAAGAGGGTCGGCTCGCGGTTGTTGTTTCTGGATGGAGGGCACCTCGTTCACGACGGCAATCCCGCCGCGTTGCTGTCGGCGCCCCCGAGCGAGCGATTTCGCGACTTCCTCCAGCATATTGACTGACCCTCGACGGAGCTTCCACGGATCATGTCGTCATCTGCCTTCGAGACCAGATATGGTTTCCCCCGTAGCGATGTCCGACTGTCCAACTGGCGTCAGGCGCCCTGGAACGTCTGGTCGTTCCGCCATGTCTGCGAGCTGATTCCGACCGCGCGCATCTCGGCGACGCCGGGTCTCGTCGAGGAGCCGCCCGTTGATGCCGAGAGCCTGCTCGGTGAGGAGTTCTCGGTCGGAGGCGAAAGAACGACTGTCGCAGATATTCTCCAGAGAACGTCGACCGACGCGCTCGTCGTGATGAAGTCCGGTGGCATCGTTGCTGACATCCATGCGCCGAACTTCACGCTGCAATCGCGTCATATTCTCTTCTCCGCAAGCAAGTCGGTGACTTCAATCGTTGCAGGGGTCCTGCACGGCGACGGCCTGCTCGATCTTGACCAGCGGGTGCCGCACTACGTGCCGGAGCTGAAATCATCCGCCTATGCGGATGCGCGCATCCGCGACGTTCTCGACATGCGGGTCAGCCTCGATTTCGAAGAGACATATCAGGACCCGCGCGGCGATTTCGCGCGTTATCGCCGCGCCGGCTTGCTGGAGCCCGTCGCGCCCGGACAAGCCGCGGAAACGCTCATTGAATTCCTGTCCTCGTTGAAGAAGGGTCCGGGGGACCACGATGGCTCCTTCCACTACGCGTCCCCGAATTCCGACGTTCTGGGCCTGGTCGTCGAACGCGCATCCGGCGAGCGTTTTGCGGATCTCGTCACGACGCGTCTTTGGCAACCGCTCGGAGCAAGGCAGGATGCCTATGTCACGGTCGACGCGGCCGGCTCGGCCCGGTCCGGTGGCGGCATCTGCATGAGGCCGCGCGATCTTGCGCGTGTCGGCGAGATGATGCGACTGGGCGGCGTCGCCAATGGGCGAAACATCGTCTCGCCGGAATGGGTGCGCGACACTGCGACTGGCACCCCTGCCGGAACGTGGAGCGCAGGCAAGCTCGCCGAATGGCTGCCGGGCGGATGCTATCGAAACAAATGGTACCAGAGGCGCTCCGATAGCGACGCGTTCTTTGCTCTCGGCATTCACGGCCAATGGCTCTACGTCGATCCTGGCGCCGAGATGGTCGTCGCAAAATTCTCGTCGCAGCCGGTCGCCGTTTGCAACGACACCAAACGGCTCAACCTTGCGCTCTTCGACGCGCTCGCGAGAATGGCGTGAGTGGGCAGCTTCTGCCGGGACGGTTTTGCCGGCGTGACGAAGCTGCCGGCATGAACTCGCGATAAGTGCTTGATGGCAAAGATGCTCTTGTCTGGCACGCCCATTGCACGCGGAACGTGCGTTCGCAATGACAGTGGAGTTCGCGTATGAGCGTCGGCAGCATGAGCAGCATCAGTGGTGGAAGCGCGACGAGTTCGTCGTCGTCCACCAGCCCTTCGAAATCGACTGACGGTTCGCAGGGAGACGGCTCGACCTTCGCCTCGCTGATGCACGACGGCACGCCTTACGACGAGGTCAAGGTGAACCTGCCGAACGGAATGTCGGTCGGTATCGTCCATTTCGGCGGCGGCGGCTTCGACAGCAGTGCGCTAAAATCCATCGAGGATTTCGTCCAGCATTTCGCAAGCCAGCAGATACCGGGAAGTTCGTCCTCCGAGACCGGCCAAACACAGAACAACGACACTCCCGACACCGTCGGAATCGACAAGATTCATGTCGATCTCCCGAACGGGTTCTCGTTCGAGGTCATTCATTCTTCCGGCAATCAGGCATCGGACAGTGCCGCCGTGATGAAGGAGCTCACCGAGGCGGCCGAAGAGCTCACCGAGTCCTTCGCGCAATATTCGCCGGCATCACAGGCCACGTCCGCCTATGCCGCGCAGCAGGCAGCGTCATCCGATCGGACGAGCCAGGTCGACGCCCAGGGCTGAGCAAGGCGCGGCCTGGGATGACCGCTTGAAGGAGAAACGCGCCGCAGGCCGCCGTGCGATCCGCGGGATGCGGCCATGCGCGCGGTTCCAGGCATCGGTAATCCGTTGCCCCCCGCGCGCTGGCCTCATTATATTGGTGCGATGATTGCGACCGGGGCCGCCTGCACGGCGTGTCCCGCGATGAGGGCCACGCGATGGATGATACGATTGGTTTCCCCGACCCCGGTCTCGACCTGTCGGACGGATTCAAGCCGCACACCTCGCATTGGGGCGTGTTTTCCGCACGCAACGGCGCAGCCGGGCTGGAGGTGAGGGCCTATGCGGGCGATCCCGATCCGAACGGCATCATCGACAATTTTCCCGGCGCCTTGCGCCACCAGGCGCGCATCGCCCAGCCCGCGATTCGCCGCGGCTGGCTCGAGCGCGGGCCCGGGCCGGATGACCGGCGCGGCCGCGACGAATTCGTCTCCGTCAGCTGGGAGAAGGCGCTGGATCTGCTCGGCGACGAGCTGATGCGCATCCGCGACACGCGCGGCCCAGGCGCCGTGTTCGGCGGTTCTTACGGCTGGTCGAGCGCAGGCCGCCTGCATCACGCGCAGAGCCAGGTGCACCGCTTCCTCAACATCGCGATGGGCGGCTACGTCCGCTCGGTGAATTCCTATTCCTCGGGCGCGTCCTCGGTGCTGCTGCCGCAGATCATGGCGGGCTACGAGGACATCACCAAGCGCAACGTCACCTGGGAGCAGATCGCGACCGAAACCGAGATCGTGCTTGCGTTCGGCGGCATGGCGCTGAAGAACTCGATGGTGGCCGGCGGCTCGATCAGCAAGCATGTCGAGCGTGGTGCGATGGAAGCCGCACGCAAGCGCGGCTGCGAGTTCATCCTGATGAGTCCGCTGCGTGAGGATCTGCCCGTCGAGGCGGGCGCCGAATGGATGACCTGCATCCCGGGCACCGACACCGCGTTGATGCTCGGCATGGTCCACACGCTGGTCAGCGAAGGTCTGCACGACCAGGCCTTCCTCGATCGCTACACCGAGGGATGGCCGGTGTTCTTGCGCTATCTCACGGGTGAGAGCGATGGGCAGGCCAAGGACGCGGCATGGGCCGCCGCGATCTGCGGCGTCGACGCGAACACCATCCGCGCGCTGGCGCGACGGCTTGCGGGCAAGCGCGCGCTCATCACCGTCTCGCATTCGCTGCAGCGGGCCGAGCATGGCGAGCAGCCGGTGTGGATGGGCATGGTGCTGGCGGCCGCTCTCGGCCAGATCGGTCTTCCCGGCGGCGGATACGCCTATTCGCTCGGTGCGATTGGCTACTATGGCCGCCGCGTCAACGACGTGCCGGGGCCGACGCTGGGGCAGGGCCGCAACGGCGTCCGTGATTTCATTCCGGTGGCGCGCATCGCCGATATGCTGCTCAATCCCGGCAGCACCTATCGCTACAATGGCGAGACGCGTACCTATCCGGATATCCGCCTGGTCTATTGGGCCGGCGGCAATCCATTCCATCATCACCAGGACATCAACCGCCTGCGCAAGGCGTTTGCGAAAGTCGACACGCTCGTCGTGCACGAGCTCGCCTGGACCGCGACGGCCCGCCACGCCGACATCGTGCTGCCTTCGACCATGACGCTCGAGCGCGAGGATATCGGCTATTCCAGCAACGATCCCCTGATGGTCGCGATGCACCGCATCGCCGAGCCGTTTGGCCTCGCGCGCGACGACTACGATATCTTTGCCGACATCGCCGATCGCCTCGGTGCCCGCGAGCCTTTCACCGAGGGGCGCACGTCGCGAGAGTGGCTGGAGCATCTCTACGAGCCGACCCGCGCCTCGCTCGGCAAGCGCGGGTTGGAGGCCCCAAGCTTCGAGGAATTCTGGCAGCGCGGCAGCCTGGTCGTGCCGCAGCAGCCGGACGATGGCGGCCGGCTGCGTTCCTTCCGCGATGACCCCGTCGCGCATCCCCTGCCGACGCCGAGCGGACGTATCGAGATCTACTCCGCGAAGATCGCCGGACATGGCGATGCGGATTGTCCGGGACATCCGGTCTGGCTTGAGAAGAGCGACATGCCGAAGCCCGGCGCGCCGTGCTTCCTCGTCGCCAACCAGCCGGTGACACGGCTGCACAGCCAGCTCGATTTCGGCGGGCATTCGCTGGCCGCAAAGCATCGCGGCCGCGAGGTCGCGCGCATGAATCCGCGCGACGCTGACGCGCGGGGCATCAAGGATGGCGACATCATTCGCCTCTTCAACGAACGCGGCGCCTGCCTGGCCGCGGTGAACGTCACCGACGGCATCGCGCCTGGTGTCGTGCAGCTCCCGACCGGCGCCTGGTACGACCCGATGGATCCGGAAGAGGCGGCGCCGCTCTGCGTCCACGGCAATCCCAACGTGCTGACCCGCGACATCGGCACCTCGTCCTTCGCGCAGGGCTGCACCGGCCAGCTCACGACCGTGGAGGTCGAGAAGTTCACCGGCAATCTGCCGCCGATCCGGGCGTTCGATCCGGTGTAGCTTGCAAAGTGCGTAGGATGGGTAGAGCGAAGCGAAACCCATCAATTTCTGACCAAGACGAGACAGGATGAGTTTCGCAAGCGCTCTACCCATCCTACGATGCCGCGGAGTCGTCTACCCCCGCGCGACCCGCGCCATCTCTGCCCGATACCAGTCGCCGATCTCGCTCGCCGTCATCGACGCGACGCCGTCGTGGCCGATGACGTAGTCGAGCAGCTGTTCGAGATATTTGATCCGGTGCGGCACGCCGGTGATGTAGGGATGGATCGAGATCGCCATCACCCGCGCATTGTCGGCGCCCTCGAGATACAGCCGGTCGAACTGATCCATGCCGCGCTTCAAGAACTGGTCGGATGGTAGGTGCTGGAGCGCGTGCACGACGATGTCGTTGGTCTCGACCGTGTAGGGGATCGTCGTGATAGTGCCGTGCGGCGTCGCGATGTCCTGCGGCAGGTCGTCGATCACCCAGTCGGCGACATATTCGATGCCGTTGAGGCGCAAGAGGTCGAGCGTCTCCTCGGTCTCGGTCAGGCCCGGGCTCTCCCATGAGCGCGGCGCGCGCCCGGTGAAGTTTGCGATGGTCTCGACCGAGCGCTTGATCGCGTCTGCCTGGTCGGGAAGTCGGTGCATCGGGCCCTGCATGAAGCCGTGACCCATGAACTCGAAGCCGGCCTCGCGCGCGGCGGAGGCGACGCGCGGATAGGCGTTGCAGACATCGGCGTTCGCGGCGAGCGTCACCTTCATGTTGCGATCCGTCAGCGCCTTGAACTGGCGCCAGAAGCCGGCGCGCATGCCGTATTCGTGCCAGGACCAGTTCGGCACGTCGGGCAGCAGCGGCTGGCCCATCGGCGGGCTCAGCACGACGCGCGGCATCGCGTTCTCGATCCGCCATTCCTCGACATTGAGGATCACCCACACCGCGAGGCGCTTGCCATTCGGCAGCTTCAGCTTCGGCCGGTCGATCAGGGCTTGATACGGAATGCGATCACTGAGGGCCATGGCGAGCCTCCTGTCGTGCCGAGAGGTTAAACTACTTCGTGCCGGCGGTGATGCGCGGCATCACCTGCTCGGCCATCAGGATCATCGAGCGGCGTCCGAGCTCGCGGTCGCGCCAATCCTTGCCGGCATAGAGCAGGGTGCCGAACTCGCCAACCTCTTCCAGAAGCGCCAGGATCTGGTCGGCGACGCTGTCGGGTGTGCCGTAGATGATCAGCTTGTCGCAGACGGATTCGAGCGTGACCTCGTCATCCGGCTGGTCGCGCCGCGTCTTGAACAGCTCGATGCGCCCGTTGCGCTTCAGCTTGGTGAAGAGCGAGCGGTAGTAATAGACGTAAGGGCTGTCGGGATCGGTGGCATAGGCCTTGGCGGTCGCCATGTCGTTCGCGACGAACACGCTCTTGGCCACGCGCCAATTGCCGGAATCGACCGGGCGGCCGACGCGCTCGCAGCCTTCGACATATTTCGGCCAATGGCTCTTCACCCACATCGGCATCAGGAAGTTGGCCGAGATTGGATCCCAGCCGCGCGCGGCGGCCTCGGTGACGCCTTTGGAGAACGGCGCGACGGCGGTGACGACGATCGGCGGATGCGGCCGCTGCAGGGGCTGCGCGATAAAGCCCTGGCCGATGTCGGCCATCAGCGTCTTCTCGGTCGTGATGTTCCAGAACTGTCCCTTGATATTGTAGGGCGGCTCGCTCGCCCAGATTTGCAGCACCTGGTTGATCGCCTCGAGGAACATGGCGTTGCGATCGCGTTCGAGCGTGCCGAATAGCTCGGCATCCGAGAGCAGGCCGCCCGGGCTGATGCCGAAGATCAGCCGCCCGTCGAGCATGTGGTCCAGCATCGCGATGGTGGCGGCGACGGTGGCCGGATGGACGTTCGGCATGTTGACGGTGCCGGTGCCGAGCTTGATCTGCTTTGTCGCAGCCGCAATCCAGGCCAGGAAGGCGATGCATGAGGTGATGTTCTCGGCCTGATCGGTGACGTGCTCGCCGACATAGGCCTCGCTGAAACCGAGCTCGTCGGCCAGCAGAAACGCCTCGCGATCCTCGGCCAAGGACTGTCGCCAATCCTTCTCCAGTGGGTGGATCGGCATCGTGAAGAAGCCCAGTTTCATGGCCGGTACCCTTATTGCTTTTGTGTGGAACTCAGGCCTGCGTTCCCATCAGCTTGTCGACGGTGGTTCGCAGATGCCGGCGCATCGCCTCCATCGCGCGCATGCGATCGCGCTGCTCGATCGCATCGATCAGCGCGTCGTGCTCGGCAAAGGAGGAGTAGTCTTCCGGCGGTCGCTCCGGCCTGGTATCGAGCCATCGCCACACCACCGCGCGCCGGACGTCGTCGACGGTTCGGTGGATCGCCGACAGCAGCGGATTTCCGGTGGCTTCCGCGATCAGGCGGTGCAGGCGCCCGTCCAGCGTCTCGTAGTCCTTCCAGGTTTTGGCCTCGCGCATCTGCTGCGCCAGCACGCGCATGCCTTCGATCTGCTTGAAGGTGGCGTTGACCGCGGCGAGGCTGGCGATCTCCGGCTCCAGCACGAGCCTTGCCTCCATGGCGTTGCGCGGACTGGTGCTGTCGCGCAGCGCGGCGAGATTGGCGCTGCCGTTGTCCGCGGGCGCGCGGATGAATGTGCCGCGGCCGACTTCGCGCGAGAGGCGGCCGTCCAGCTCAAGGCGCGCGAGCGCCTTGCGGATCTCGTTGCGCGAAACCCCGAACTGCGCCGCGAGTTGTCGCTCCGGAGGAAGGCGCGTGCCGGGACCGCCCTCAGTCAATCGAGCCAACAAATCGAACACCGGTCCAACCCTCTCCCGCAACCAATATCAACCAATCTCTATTTCACGCGCATTGTGTTCACAAATGCAAGACCAAAACGATAGTGATGAAAGTTAGGCGTTGACAGCAGCAGATTTGAAAGCGAGGCTTCAACCAATCAAAAAGCCAATTGTAAAATTGGTTGACCAATGGGCGAGGATCGTTGCGATGGTCGAGTCTGCCAGCGTTCGCACGTCAACCGACATGCCGATTCCCGACATGATGAAGGCTTGGGTGCTGGGCGACCCCGGCCAGCTGCGCATCACCGAAAAGCCGGTGCCGATGCCGAAGCGCGCGGAGGTGCTCGTGCGCATCGACGCGGTTGCGATCTGCGCAACGGATCTGGAGATCATCGAGTATGGCACGCCAGCGCTGATCCAGGGCGGCCCGCCCTTCAACAAGAATTTCACGCCCGGCCATGAGTACATGGGGACAGTCGCGGCGCTCGGCCCCGGCGTCGACGAATACAAGATCGGCGAGCGCGTCACGGTCGAGATCCATGCCGGCTGCGGCCAGTGCAAGCGCTGCCGGCAGGGCATGTACACCTCCTGCCACAACTACGGCCTGAACTATGGCGACGTCGACAAGGGCCATCGGGCCAACGGCTTCACCACCGACGGTGGCTTCGCCGAATATGCCGTCAACCACATCAACACGCTGTCGCGCGTGCCCGACGACATGAGCGACGAGGAGGCGACGCTGGTGGTCACCGCCGGCACCTCGATGTACGGTCTCACCGAGCTCGGTGGCCTCGTTGCCGGCGAGAGCGTGGTCGTCACCGGGCCGGGGCCGATCGGTCTTCTCGCGGTGGCGGTTGCGAAGGCGCTCGGCGCCGATCCGGTGATCCTGTCGGGCACCCGCGATGCACGGCTTGCCATCGGCACCAAGCTCGGCGCCGATCGCGTCGTCAATGTCCGCAATGAGGATCTCGTCACCGTCGTCAAGGAGATGACTGGCCGCGGCGCCGATTATGTCGTCGAATGCGCCGGCACCGACACGGCGATCAACGAGGCTGCCAAAATGGTCAATCGCGGCGGCAAGATCTGCCTCGCCGCATTTCCGCATGAGCCGGTGCTGGCCGACATCGGTGCGCTCGTGAAGAACAACATCTACATCTACGGCATCCGCGGCGAGGGCAAGAGCGCGACCCATCGCGCCATGGCGCTGATGGCGGCCAAGCGTTTTGATGCCACGCTGATCCACACCCATACATTCCCGCTCGCGGACCTGCCGATGGCGCTGCATTACGCGCGCAATCGTATCGAGGACGCCATCAAGGTCGTGGTCAAGACCCGCGGCGCGGTCAGCCAGACCAGGAAAGAGGTGGCGTGACGCCGCCCCGCGACAATCGCTAGCATCTGGAAGGAAACGGCTCATGTCGGACTCAAATCCCCGCGCTCATTGGCCACTCGAGGTGCAGCGTGAATATGAGGAAGGGCGCAACAGCGGCTGCGTCGGCAGCGTGCTGGTGTCGGAGACCGATCGCGTGCGCGTCTGGCACCTGTCGATCGCGCCGGGCAAGCGCTGCGGCTTCCATCGCCACGTGCTGACCTATTTCTGGACGGCACACAATCCGGGCAAGGCGCGCGGCTATTTCGAGGATGGCCGCATCGTCGATGTCGAGCACTACAAGGGCGAAACGAAACATCTCGCCTTCGGCGCCGGCGAATACATGGTGCATGCCGTCGAGAACATCGGCACCACGGACCTGCTGTTCACCACGGTGGAATTCCTCGACAGCGCCAACAAGCCGCTGACGGTACCGGACAGTGTACGGCTCGCGGTCCCGAAGGGCGCTGACATCAAGATGGCATCATAAGCGGGCAGGATCGGCACACGGGAATTTTGGGTATGGGTACGAAAGCCAAGGCAATCCGCATGGCCGCGCAAGGCGGCCCCGATGTCCTGAAGCTGGAGACGGTCGAGCTGGCCGCGCCCGGCAAGGGTGAGGTGCTGATGCGGCAGATCGCGATCGGCCTCAATTTCATCGACGTCTATTTCCGCGACGGCTCCTACGCGCTGGATCTGCCCGCCGGTCTCGGCGCCGAAGCCGCGGGCGTGGTCGAGGCCGTCGGCGAAGGCGTGACCGAGTTCAAGGTCGGGGACCGCGTCGCCTATGGCGGCTCGGCGCCGGGCGCTTATGCGAGCCACCGGCTGATGCCGGCCGCACGCCTCGTTCCCATTCCGCAAGCCGTGAGCGACGAGGCCGCGGCGGCCGTGCTGATGAAGGGCATGACGGCGGAGTACCTTTTGAACCGCTGCGTTGCGGTCAAGCCGGGGCAGCAGGTGCTGTTCTACGCGGCGTCCGGCGGCGTCGGCCTGATCGCCGGCCAATGGGGCAAGCATCTCGGCGCCCGCATGATCGGCGTCACCAGCGGTGGAAAGAAGGCGGAGCTGGCGCTCGCGCATGGCTACGATGCCGTGATCGACCGCAAGAGCGAGCGGATCCCCGAGCGGGTGAAGGCGCTGACCTGCGGCAAGGGGGTTGCAATTGCCTATGATTCTGTCGGCAAGGACAGTTTCGAGGCGACGCTCGCCTCGCTCGCCCCGCGCGGCTTCTTCGTCACCTTCGGGGCGACCACCGGCGCGCCGCCGCCGCTCGAAGCGGCATTGCTCCAGAAGAACGGATCTCTCTATTATACGCGGCCGACGCTTGCGACTTACATCGCCGCGCGCGAGGATCTCGTCGCGTCGGCGGCGGCCGTGTTCGACCTGGTCGGCAAGGGCGTCATCAAGCCGATGATCGGGCATCGCTATGCGCTGGCCGAGGCGGCCGCGGCCCATCGCGATCTCGAGGCTGGATCGACCAAGGGATCGTCGCTGCTGATGCCCTGACTTTATCGACGGAGGCGGCCAGCTCCCGCCTCCGAGAGACCCCGCAGAACAACCAGAACAATAACGGTTGGGTACGTCAACAGGAGGAGGCCGGCAGCGGATGGGACAATACGCAGGGTTGTTGCTCGATTCCATCGTGTCCGGCGTTCTCGTCGGCGGCTTCTACGCCGCCATGGCGGTCGGCATCTCGATCGCATTCGGCATGCTCGGCATCAGCAATATCGCTCATCCGGCGCTCATTCTGCTCGGCTCGTTCATCGCCTATGTCTTGAACTCCCAGTTCGGCTGGGATCCGATCCTGGTTGGCATGCTCGCGACCGTTCCGTTCTACTTTCTCGGGACGCTGCTCTACACGGCTTACGAATTCGCCTTCGAGCGGCGCGGCACGCAGCTGATCCGTGGCCTCGCATTCTTCTTCGGCCTGCTCTTCATCACCGAGGTCGGCCTTCAGCTGATCTTCGGTGTCGATTATCGCCTGGTCGAGGCGGCCTATATCGGGCCGTCCTACAATATCGGGCCGGTCTCGCTGCCGGTCCGGATGCTGATTCCGTTCCTGGCCTCCGTATTGCTGCTGATCGGTCTGCAGATCTTCTTCGCGCGCACCTTCACCGGGCGGGCCATCATGGCGGTCGCGCAGGACAAGTTTGCGCTGCAGCTGATGGGCGCCGCGCCTGTTCGCATCAAGCGCATCGCGTTTGGTCTCTCCACGGCAACCGCCGCGATGGCCGGCGCCTTCCTCATCATTCTTCAGCCGGTCGAGCCGTCGATGGGGCGCGACTATATCGGCAGGATTTTTGCGATCTGCGTTCTCGGCGGCATCGGCTCGCTGCCGGGCACGTTCATCGCGGCGGTGATCGTCGGTGTCGCGGAGAGCATCACCGCGACCTTCTATGGTCCGTCATGGTCGCCGGCGATCGCGTTCGGCTTCCTGCTGATTGCGCTGGTGGTCAGGCCCACCGGCCTGTTCGGGAGAGCCTGATGTCGAACGGGCGCTTCATCCTGCTCGCCTGCCTGGTCGGCGTCGCGCTGGTCGTGGCCAGCCTGTTCGTGACCAACGAGTACTATGTGTTCGCGGCGTACTTCGTTCTTCAATACGTCGTGCTGGCGACGGCCTGGAATATCCTGGGCGGCTATGTCGGCTACGTCAATTTCGGCACGACGGCGTTTCTCGCCATCGGGCTCTACAGCGCGGCCGCCTTAAACAAGTGGCTCGACCTGCCGATCCCGGTGCTCATTCCGATTGCCGGCGTGCTCTGCGGCGCCGTCGGCCTTGCGATGGGGTATCTGACGATCCGCTTGCGCGGCGTCTACTTCACCATCGCAACGCTGGCGCTCTCCGTCGTCGTCCAGACCTTCATCACCAATTGGGACTATGTCGGCGGCTCGCGCGGCATCTACATCATGCGGCCGACCGATGTTCCGGTGTTCGGCAGCTATGTCGCCTATCTCTTCTTCCTGATGACGGTGCTGTCTGTTGCTGCCGTCGTCATCGCGCGCGTCATCGAGCGCTCGACCTTCGGCTTCGGCCTTGCTGCCATTCGCGATGATGAGACGGCGGCCGCTGCCTCCGGCGTTCCGGTGCTGCGGCTCAAGCTGGTCGCCGCCGCCATCAGCGGCGCCTTGATGGGCATGGCCGGCGCGCCGCTGCCGTTCTATCTGACTTATGTCGAGCCGACCTCCTCGTTCAGCCTCGCCTATACCGTCAACAGCGTCGCGATGCCGCTGGTCGGAGGCACCACGAGCTGGCTCGGCCCGGTGATCGGCGCGGTGCTGCTCGGCACCATGCAACAGGCCATGACGGTCTTGATTTCGTCGTCGGTCAATTTGCTCGTCGTCGGCGTGCTGCTGGTGATCTTCGTGATCGCCGCGCCGAACGGGATCCTGGGACTGATCCGCTCGCTCGGCGGCAAGAAGGTCGATCCCGAGACCAACCCGCTCGCCGCGATGCTCGTGACCGAGAAGCGGAGCAGCCAATGACGATCGAGGCGAGCGCCGCGACAACCAACGATCTGATCCTCGACGCCCGCGGCGTCACCAAGCGGTTCGGTGGCTTCGTCGCGCTGAACAATGTCGACCTCGCGGTCCGGCCCGGCGAGCGGCTCGGCCTGATCGGCCCCAACGGCTCCGGCAAGAGCACGCTGACCAACTGCCTGTGCGGCGCCCTAAAGACCGATGGCGGCTCGATATCGTTCGCGGGCAAGGCGATCGACAATCTCTCGTCCTATCAGCGCGCACGCCTCGGGCTCGGCCGCAGCTTCCAGCTGCCGCGGCCGTTTCACAGCCTGTCGCTGCTCGACAACCTCCGGATCCCGCTGGTCTATGCGGTGAATGCGCGAGGCGGCACGCATCTGACCGAACAGCAGATCCGCGCGCGCAGCACCGAACTGCTCGGCGAATTCGGCCTCGGCGGCAAGCTGCATCGGTTGCCGGGCGATCTGACCCAGGTCGAGATGCGCAAGCTCGAGCTCGCGCGCGCCATGGCCACGGACCCGACACTGCTGGTGTCGGACGAGGCGCTCGCAGGCCTGTCGCATTCAGAAGTCAATGAGATCCTGGCGTTGCTGCTCGCGCTCAACAAGCGCGGCGTCGCCGTGATCTTCATCGAGCATATCATGCGTGCGGTGATGGCGTTCTCGGAGCGTTTGGTGGTGCTGGTGGCCGGTGAGAAGATCGCGGACGGCGCGCCGAAGGACGTCATCGCCGACGAGCGGGTGATAGGGGCGTACCTTGGCCAGTAGCCTTCGCATCGACAGCATCAATGCCGGCTACGGATCGGTGCGCGTCCTCCACAACGTGTCCATGAATGTCGCGCCGCGTGAGACGGTGACCCTGCTCGGCACCAACGGCAATGGCAAGAGCACGCTGATCAAGACCATCATGGGCGTGGTGCGGCCGAGCTCGGGACGTATCGTCGCGACCATCGACGGCAAGGACCACGATCTCATCGGCAAGGAGACCGAGGAGATCATCGACCTCGGCGTCGCGCTGGTGCCGGAGGGCCGGCGGCTGTTTCCACGCCTCACGGTCGAGGAGAACCTTCTCCTGGGTGCCTATCGTCCGACGGCGCGGGCGCGGCTCAAGGACAACATGGCCTATTGCTACGAGGCGTTCCCGCGGCTGGCCGAGCGCCGCACCCAGCTCGCCGGCACGATGAGCGGCGGCGAGCAGCAGATGCTGGCGCTGGGGCGTGCGCTGATGTCGGCGCCGAGCATTTTGATCGTCGACGAGCCGTCGGTGGGCTTGGCCCCGCTGTTCGTCAGCCGCACCATCGACATGATCGCGCAGCTCAAGGAACGCTATCACCTGACCGTGCTGATGGCGGAGCAGAACTTCACGCAGGCGATGCGGATCGCCGACAAGGGCTATGTGATCGTCCACGGCGAGATCGCCTTCCGGGGCGAAAGCCCGGAAGAGATGCGGCAGAGCGATCTGATACGACAGCATTACCTCGGCATGTAGAACTCAAAACAAAAGCAGGGAGGAAGACGTGAGGATGTTTCCGCTGACTGGCTTGAGGGGCGTCGCACTGGCGCTCTCGACAATGATTGCCGCGCTCTATGCGCCGACGGATGCGGCGCATGCGGCGGATCCGATCAAGATCGGCTTCGGCATACAGTTGACCGGGCCGCTCGCCGGCAACGGCAAGGCAGCGCTGCTCGGCGCGCAGATCTGGGCCGACGAAGTCAACAAGGCGGGCGGCCTGATCGGCCGCCAGGTCGAGCTCGTGCCCTATGATGACCAGAGCAATCCCGGTCTCGTGCCCGGCATCTATTCCAAGCTGCTCGACGTCGACAAGGTCGACCTCTTGCTGTCGAACAACACCAACCAGACCGCGCCGGCGATGCCGACGATCATCCAGCACAAGCGACTGATCATGGGAATGTTCGCGCTCGCCATCAACGAGCAGTTCAAATATCCCGGCTATTTCCAGATCCAGCCCTATGGGCCGAACGGCAAGGACTCGCTGACCCGCGGCTTCTTCGAGAATGCGATCGCGATGAACCCGAAGCCGACCACGGTGGCGCTGGTCGGCGCGGATGCGGAGTTCTCCAAGAACGCGCTGGAAGGTGCCCGCATGCAAGCCAAGCGGCTGGGCTTGACCGTCGTCTACGACAAGGTCTATCCGCCGACGACGGTGAATTTCACACCGGTGCTGAAGGCGCTGCAGGCGACGTCGCCGGACCTGGTGTTCGTCGCATCCTATCCGTCCGATACGGTCGGCATCATCCGCACCGCGCACGAGATCAATCTCGAGCCAAAGGTGTTCGGCGGCGCCATGGTCGGCACCCAGTATGCTGCGATCAAGCAGCAGCTCGGCGAGGCCCTCAATGGCGTCGTCTCCTTCGAGCAGTACATCCCCGAGCCGACCGTCAAATTTCCCGGCATCGAGGACATGCTGAAGAAGTACCAGGCCAAGGCGGCGGAGGTCGGCGTCGACGCGCTCGGCTACTACGTGCCGGCGTTCGTCTACTCGGCGCTCCAGGTCCTGGGCGAAGCCGTGACCAAGACCGGCGGCGTCGATCAGCAGAAGCTGATCAGCTACATCCATGGCAACACGTTCCAGACCGTGGTCGGGGACATCGCCTTCGGTCCTGATGGCGAGTGGGTCGAGCCGCGGATGTTCGCGGTGCAGTTCCGCAACATCAAGGGCAATGACATCCAGCAGTTCACCCAGGCCGGCAAGGAAGTGATCATCTTCCCGCCGAAGTACAAGTCCGGCGACCTGGTCTATCCCTTCGCCAACGCCCAGAAGGCCGCGCAGAACTGACCAGACCATTCAAAAAGAAGAAACGAGACGTCATGACTGAAACGATCGGCATGCTTGGTATCGGGATCATGGGCTCCGCCATGGCGGGGAATTTGATCAAGGCCGGCTTTGCCGTGGTTGGCTACGATCCCGTGCCGGCGGCACGGGATCGCCTTTCCGATATGGGCGGCAAGGCGCTGTCGTCGCCGACGGACGTGGCGGACGCCGCCGCGATCAGCTTTGCCTCGCTGCCTGGCAGCGCCGCGCTTGCGGAGGCCGCGGCGAGCGTTGCAGGCGCGCGTGGCTCCGGACAGATTCTGATCGAGTGCTCGACCCTGCCGCTCTCCGCCAAGCGTGAGGCGTTTGCCGTGATGGAGCGCGCTGGCAAGATCCTGCTCGATTGCCCCGTCAGCGGCACCGGTGCGCAGGCCGCAACCGGTGATCTCGTGATCCTCGGCAGCGGTGATGAGCAGGCGTTCAAACGTTGCGGGCCGGCCTTCGCCGGGATGTCGCGGCGTCAGGTCTATCTCGGTCGGTTCGGCACCGGCAGCATCATGAAGTACATCGCCAATCACCTCGTCACGATCCACAATGCCGCCGCGGCGGAGGCGATGCTGCTCGGCATGAAGGCCGGGATCGACCCAGGCCTGGTCTACGATACGCTCGCTGACAGCGCAGGGACCTCACGCATGTTCCAGATGCGCGGGCCGCTGATGCGGGACGAGAATTACGACAATCCGACCGCGACCATTCGAACCCACCTGAAGGATCTCTCGATCATATCCAGTTTTGCCGCCGAGCTCGGATGCACCCTGCCGGTCTACGCGGCGGCCGAGCAGCTCTATCATGCGGGCGAGGCGCTCGGCTTTGCTGCGCGCGATACCGCGTCGGTCTGCGCCGTGCTAGAGCATATCAACGGTTTCGACCGTCACAGCGGCGCCGATGCGCCCACACTTTCGTCCTCCCAATCGTAAAAGGAAGAGCCATGTCTGCCTATTGGTGCGCGCGCGTTCACGTGACCGATCCCGAAACTTACGGAAAGTACGCCGCTCTTGCCGGACCGGCGATCGAGAAGCACGGCGGCGTGTTTCTCGCGCGCGGCGGCAAGCAGGTGATCCTCGAGGGCGGCAACTACGAACGCAGCATCGTTGCGCGCTTCCCGAGCCTCGACGCTGCGGTGAACTGCTACAATTCGCCCGAATATTCGGAGGCGCTCAAATACACCATCGGCACGTCCGAGCGCCACATGGTGGCGGTCGAGGGACTCGACTAGGCGGTGAGAGATCCGGACCGTCGCCCGACAGCAGGTTCAGGCGACGGTCCAGTGCGAACTCAGCGAACTTGGGGAAGTTGTAAGGCCGCGCGGAGACGCTAACCCGGCCGCCGAGGGCACATCAAGTTTCGCTGTGTTGCAGCGGCCAGAGAATCATTTCAGCCGCCGCCAAACCGCCACAGATGGTGATCGGGCATTCGAACGCCTTAGCGGTCGTTGGCAATCGCAATCGCCGCTTCCACCGCATTCTCCAGGATCTCGTCAGACAAAGTCTTGTCGTTGACCGCGCGCGCCAACTGAAGTGCGCCGACCATGGTCGAATAGATCGTGATCGCCTTGCGCCGGCGCTCCTTCGCGGAGCCTGGCCTGATCTGCTCCGCCATCAGCACGATGATATCGGCGACCTTGCCGGTGAAGGCATCGCGCGTCGCCTTTGGATGCCGTGCGATTTCGGCGACCAGCGCAGCGGTCGGGCAGCCGCTGCCGGCGCGGTCGCGATGCCGCGTCGAAAGATAGTCGCGGATCGTGGTTTCGAGCGCGACGCCGTTTTCCAGATTGGCCTTGTGCCGCTCTTCGCGCCGGGTGAGTGCATCGGTCAGCACTTCCCGCACCAGCTCCTCCTTGGAGGCAAAGTGAGAGTAGAAGGCGCCATTGGTGAGGCCCGCCTCCGACATGATGCCGGCGAGGCCGACAGCGGCTATTCCGCTCTCGCGGAACTGCGCGGAGGCCACATCGAGGATGTGCCTGCGGGTTTCGTCCTTGCGTCCCTTGTCGTAGCGCATGGGCTCTAACTCCCTCCTGCCAGCCGAGCGGGAAGTACCGGCCACAGGATCGTGAGCGATTTGCTATTGCATTACGGTCATAATAAAGCATTATGATCGTAATGCAATGGCTCGCGCACCGGCTGCAGCCGCGAAAAATAACAGGACTTCAGGAATGTCAGTCGAGGACGTCGCCGCACCGCCCTTGTCCGCGATCGAGCCCCCGGCGCGCAGCGCGGCCGCGCCTCGCAGCGTGCCGACCCCGGCCGATCAGCGGCGCGCCGCGCTTCTGACGGCACCGATCCTGCCGACCTTGCTCAAGCTAGCGTTGCCGACCGTGACCGTGCTGGTGGCGCAAACCGCGGTCAACATCGCGGAGGCTTATTATGTCGGCTATCTCGGCACCGATGCACTGGCCGGTGCTGCGCTGGTGTTTCCGATCTTCATGCTGATGACCATGATGTCGAATGGCGGGTTCGGATCCGGCGTCGCGTCGTCGGTGGCGCGTGCCGTCGGCGCCGGCCGCCGCGACGATGCGGATGCGGCGCTGTTCCACGCCATCGTGCTGGCGATCATCGCGGGCGCGCTGTTCACGTTGGGGGTGCGCCTCGGTGGTCCGGCGCTGTTCCGCGCGCTCGGCGGCCGCGACGGCGCACTCGACGCCGCCATCACCTATTCGAGCTATTTGTTTGCAGGCGCAATTCCGGTCTGGATCGTCAACCTCCAGGCGGCCGCGCTGCGTGGCTCGGGTAACGTCAAGGTACCGGCGCTGGTGACGCTGATTGGCGCGATCGTGACGATCCCGGTGTCGCCGCTGCTGATCTTCGGCTTCGGACCCGTCCCAAGTCTCGGCATTGGCGGCGCCGGCATTGCCTTCGGCCTCTATTACGGCGCGGCCATGCTGTTCCTGCTGCGCTACATGTCCTCGGGCGCATCAGGCCTACGGCTGCACATCACGCCGCTGCGCGCAAGGATCTTCGGCGACATGCTGAAGGTCGGCATCCCCACCGCGTTCAACGCCGTGCTGACCAACCTCACCGTCATCCTCGTCACCGGTGCGGTCGGCCTGTTCGGCACGTCCGCGCTCGCCGGATACGGTATCGCCTCGCGGCTCGACTACATCATGATCCCGCTGCTGTTCGGCATCAGCACGGCGACGCTGACCATGGTCGGCGTCAACATGGGCGCGGGCCAGACCGCGCGGGCGCAAAGGATCGGCTGGGTCAGTGGCGCCGCGGGCCTGATCATGACCGGCTCGATCGGCCTGCTGGTTGCGATCTTTCCGACGGCCTGGCTGCATCTTTTCAGCCACGACGCGGACGTGGTGAGCGAGGGCATGACCTATTTGCGCATCGTGGCGCCAGCCTATGCCGCGCTGGGCTTCGGCTTCGTCACGTCGTTCGCCGCGCAAGGCACGGGCCGGGCGATGGGTCCTCTGCTGTCCGCGGTCGCGCGCATCCTGATCGCGGCCGGCGGCGGCTGGACCGCGGTGGCATATTTCGGTGCGGGAATGACCGGGCTTGCTGCCATGGTGACGGTATCGCTCGCCGCCTATGCCGTCATCTGCGTTCTGATCATGCTGTCGCCATCGACCTGGCGCGCCGCACCACACTGATCACCGAATGCTGGTCACGCCGACCGCCATCACCGACATCAGCAGCACGTTGGTGAGGAGCTGCAGCGCAGTTTTCGGTTGCCCCAGCCAGCACGATACCTTCTCGGCGAAGCTGAGATGGGCGTTGAGGAACATCGGCTCACTTGTGTGCTTGAAGAAGCGCGGGAATTTTGGCCCGAGCCAGGGCGTCACCAGGCCGTGGATGGTCGAGGCGATCACGACGAAGATCGCCGCGCCATAGCGCTCGCCGACGATCTCCGAAGCGCCCATCAGCTTCACCGTCAGCGCCACGCCGGCATAGGTCGGAAGTCCCTGGCAGACTGCGTAGAGCCAAAAACCCTCGAACCGATTCAGCGCGGCGAATTTCGGGACGGCGAGGGCGCTCATGGCGGATCTCCTTGGCTATCGGACCGCCATTCTCGCGTTCTCGGCGCGGGCTTGCCGTGATACACCTCCCGCTTGTCGACGCGGCCGTTCGTTTCTCCTTTGCCGCCGAAATGGAGAAGCGTTGCCCGCCGCAGGCGGCAAATATGGATTTCCATTTCATTGATTTCGCCTGGCGGAGAAGCGAATACGGTTCCAATCGTTGCCGCCGAGTTATGGAGACCAAGATGTCGTTTCGTCCCGCCCTGATCCTCGCAACCGTGCTCGCCGCATGGTCGGCTGCAGCCAGCGCCGAGACCATCAAGATCGGCGTGACGCCGGGCCCGCACGCGCAGATCTTCGAGGCGGTGAAGCCGGTTGCCGCCAAGCAGGGGCTCGACATCCAGCTCATCGAGTTCTCCGACTATGTGGTGCCGAACGCGGCGCTCGATGCCGGCGATATCCAGGCCAATTCGTTCCAGAACCAGCCTTATCTGGACAACCAGAAGGCCGACCGCGGCTACAAGATCGAGTCGGTTGCGCTCACCGTGAATTTCCCGATCGGTGTCTATTCAAAGAAGCACAAGAGCTGGGCTGACATTCCCGACGGCGGCAAGATCTCGATTCCCAACGATCCGACCAATGGCGGCCGTGTGCTGCTGCTCTTGCGCGACAAGGGCGTGATCAAGCTGAAGGACGGTACAGGTTTCAAGCCGACCGTGCTTGATGTCACCGAGAATCCCAAGAAGCTGAAATTCATCGAGGTTGATGCGGCGCAGGCGCCGCGCGCGCTCGACGACGTCGATGCAGCCGCGATCAATACCAATTATGCAACCCAGGCGGGCCTCGATCCGGTCAAGGATCCGATCCTGCGCGAGGACCCGAAGGGCCCCTATGTCAACCTGATCGCGGTGCGCACCGCCGACAAGGACAAGCCCTGGGTCAAGATCCTGGTCGACAGCTACCACACGGCGGAGGTGAAGGAGTTCATCCTCACCAAGTTCAAGGGCGCGGTGCTGCCGAGCTGGTAGGCAATCTGCCTGGCCAGGCTCCAGCTCAGGGGGCCGATCCCGGCGGGCAGCCTTGCGCATTGCCCGCTTGTCTCGGGCCGCGGCAACCGACATCATCGGGGTCGTGGCCATCCTCGCCCGACAGGGGTCGTATGAAACGCTTTGCAAACCTGAAACGCCTGGGCTTCTTCACGCGGCTGCTCGACGAGGCGCCGCCGGCGGAGCGATATCGCTTCGCCGCCGAACAGATCGTCCGGGCCGAGAAGGCCGGTCTCGATTCCGCGTGGATCGCGCAGCACCATTTTCACGAGCGCGAGGGCGGGCTGCCGTCGCCCTTCACGTTCCTCGGCTATGTCGCAGCCCAGACCTCGCGCATTCGCCTCGGTACCGGCATCGTCACCTTGCCGCTGGAGAGCGCGGTGCGGGTGGCGGAGGACGCCGCGGTGCTCGATCTGCTCTGCAACGGCCGGTTCGAGCTCGGTGTCGGCACCGGTGGCAACCCGTCCGCGTTTGCCGCCTTTGGCCTCGACGGCACCCAGCGCAACGAGATTTTCGCGCGCAATCTCGAGGTGGTCCGTAAGGCGCTGACCGGCAAGCAGCTCGACGGCGGCGATACGCTCTATCCGCAGCGGCCGCAATTGGACAAGCGCATCTGGCAGGCGACATTCTCGGTGGCGGGCGGCGCGCGCGCCGGCAAGGCCGGCGACGGCCTGCTGCTCTCGCGCACCCAGCCGCGGGCCAAGGACGCGCCGAAGGCGACGCTTGCCGAGATCCAGAACCCGATCATCGATGCCTATCTTGCGGCGCTGCCGCCGGGTGCCGAGCCGCGCATCATGGCGTCGCGCAGCGTGTTCGTTGCCGACGATCATCGCGAGGCTTTGAGGCTCGCCGATATCGGCCTGCGCCGCGCGCTTCCGCAGTTCATGAAAGGCGGTCACCTTCCTCCGGGCGAGACGCTGGAGGAGATGATCACGGCGTTTGATACCCATGTCGGCGGCGCCGACGAGGTCATTGCCTCGCTGCGCACGGACGCGACGCTGGAGCGGGTGACCGATCTGGTGTTCCAGGTTCACTCGGTCGATGCGCCGCATCCCTACGTCCTGCGCTCGATCGAACTCGTGGCCGACAAGGTCGCGCCGGCGCTGGGCTGGATCCGGACGGCGCCCGAAGTCGCCCTGGCAGGCTAGCCGGGATTTTTTGGATTGTACGAGGCCTTATGATGAGTACGCCTGACGTCATCGACACGCTCGCCGGGATCAAGCCGGGATCGGCGCTGGATGCCATCCGCGCACGACGCCTGCAGGCGCGTGACAACGCGCAAAAGAGCTATCTCTCCTTGTTCGAGCCGATCGATGCGAGCGATTTCTCGCTTGTCGAGCGCGCCGCGGTCGCGGCCTTCGTGACCGGGCTCCACGGCGAATCCCCCGTCGCGACCTTCTATCGCGACAAGCTCGCGGCGAGTGCGGGTGGCGCGGCGCTGCTTGAAGCGATCGACGCCGAGATTGCGCGCGGCAGGACCTCGGGGCCGTATGGCTCGTTTCCTGCCGGTCCGCTGTCGGTCGAGAACACGGCCGGCCTGATTTATCGCGTCAGCACGGCGAGCAAGTCCGTTCTCGGCGCCCGGCTCGTCGCGGCCCTCGAGCATGCACATTTGCTGGTGTTCCGGCCGCGCGATGCGGCATCCGCCGACATGAAGGCGCTGTTGGCCGCCGGCTGGTCGAACACCGGCATCGTCACGTTCTCTCAACTTGTCGCATTCCTGTCGTTCCAGGTGCGGGTCGTCAGCGGCTTGCGCACGCTCGCCGCAGCGAACGCATAAGAGGAGGCCGCATCATGAGCGCCACCGTCAATCCGCCCGTCGTCTTCACCCAGGATGAGCTCGGCTGGGTCTCCTGGATCGAGCCGCTGCCCGAGGCCGAGCTGACCGAGCGGCATTTCAATGGCCTCGTCGATCGCGCCCGCGCCAAGTCGGAATATTTCCGTCTGCTGGTGCGCGATCCCGAGGTGCTGGAAGCCCGCACCAAGACCGACAAGGACATCTTCTACAACGTCGCCGACGGCCTGCCGCGCGCCGAGCGCGAGCTCGCGGCGGCGGCGACCTCGCGCTACAACGGCTGCATCTATTGCGCCTCGGTGCATGCGCGCTTCGCCAGCACCTATTCCAAGCGCCGCGAGGACGTGCAGAAGCTGCTCGACGAAGGCGTCAACGCCGATCTCGGCGAACGCTGGAACGCCGTGGTCAAGGCCTCGGTGGCGCTGGCTGCGACGCCGATCGCGTTCGGCCCCGACAATATCAAGGAGCTGCGCAGTGCGGGCCTCGACGATGCCGAGATCGTCGACGTCATCAACGGCGCCTCGTTCTTCAACTGGGCAAACCGGCTGATGCTGTCGCTCGGTGAACCCTCGAAATAGCCAATCTCACCGGCACAAGAATTGCTACTTTGTTTGTAACACCTGACTGGATGGAGCCGTGCATGAGCAACATCAATCGCCGAACCCTGGTGAAGGGCTCGCTCGCCGCCGCAATTGCGGGAACGTCACTCTCGCGGGCAGCCTTTGCCGACGGCGCCGAGCCGATCCTGCTCGGCGTCAGCGGTCCGCTCACGGGGCCGAACGCGCAATATGGCACGCAATGGAAGCAGGGTTTTGACCTCGCGCTCGATGAGATCCTGGCCGGCGGTGGCATCAATGGTCGCAAGCTCGCCTATCAATTCGAGGACAGCCAGAGCGATCCGCGCCAGTCGGTGGCGATCGCCCAGAAGTTCGTCTCCGATCCCAAGATCGTGCTGGAGCTCGGCGATTTCTCCAGCCCCGCCTCGATGGCGGCCTCGCCGATCTACCAGCGCGGCGGCCTCGTGCAGTTCGGCTTCACCAATTCGCACCCCGACTTCACCAAGGGCGGCGACTTCATGTGGAGCACCTCGGTGAGCCAGGCCGACGAACAGCCGCTGCTGGCAGCTTATGCCGTGAAGAAGCTCGGCTTGAAGAAGCTTGCCGTGCTGCAGCTCAACACCGATTGGGGACGCACCAGCCGCGACTACTTCAACAACGCCGCCAAGGAATACGGAGCGGAGATCGCCATCACCGAAGGCTATATCGCCGAGGAGCGCGACTTCCGATCCACGCTGGTCCGTGTGCGCGACGCCAATCCGGACGGGCTGGTCCTGATCTCCTACTATTCCGACGGCGCGCTGATCGCGCGCCAGGCGCGGCAGGTCGGGCTGAAGCAGGTGATCTGCGCCGCGAGCTCGGTCTACTCGCCGAAATTCCTCGAGCTCGGCGGCGACGCCGTCGAGGACGTTCACGTCGGCACGCGCTACTTCCCGGAGGATCCGCGTCCCGAGGTGCAGAAATTCATCGCCGGCTTCAAGAAGAAGTACAATGGGCTCGAGCCCGATGCCTTCAACGCCTATGCCTATGACGCGATGAACATGGCGGCCGCCGTGGTGAAGATCGGTGGCCCCGATCGCAAGGCGATCCGCGATGCCTTCGCCAAGGTCAAGGACGTCCCGAGCGTCATCTTTGGCACGGCGACGTTCGACGTCGCGACCCGCCGGGTCAAGGGCGCGATGAATGCCGAGCTCGTCGTGCGCAAGGGCCAATTCTCGCTTTGGGACGGCAAGCCGACCTGACATGATGGCCGGAGCGGGGGCTCCGGCCGCTTTTCTCTGATTGGGACTATCGCGTGTCTTCCTGGCTCGACTACACCATCAACGGGCTGATCGTCGGCAATGTCTACGCCCTCGTTGCGGTCGGGCTCGCGCTGATCTTCGGCGTCAGCCGGCTGATCAACTTCGCACAGGGGTCGATCTACCTCGTCGGCGCCTATATCGGCTGGGTCGCGGTGGTGCAGCTGCACACGCCGTTGCCGCTCACCATCATCTTCGTTGCGGTGGTGGCGGCGCTGGTCGGGCTGATCATCGAGCGGTTCGGCCTGCGGCCGCTGCAGAACTCGGTGCGCATCGCGCCGCTGCTCGCGACCATCGGCATCAGCTTCGTGCTCGACCAGCTGGTCATGCTGACCTTCTCGCCCAATCCGCGCGCGCTGCCGAGCCAGTTGCCGGACGTGCGTTTCCAGGTCGGCGGCGGCACGATCGGGCCGCTCGATCTGCTCATCGCTGGTGTCGGCATTTCCAGCGCGCTCTTGCTGTTCGTGTTCCTGCGCTACAGCAAGCTCGGCTGGGCGGTGCGCGCGGCCTCGCAGGACCGCGACGCCGCGATGCAGATGGGCGTCGACGTCAACCGCGTCAATCAGGCGGTGTTCGGCATTGCGGCTGCGCTTGGCGGCGTCTCCGGCCTGCTGGTCGGCATGTACTACAACCAGATCGACGCCGCGATGAGCCTGCAGGCGACGCTCAAGGGCGTCGTCGCGGAAGTCGTCGGCGGCGCCGGCAACGTGCCCGGCGCCGTGGTCGGCAGCCTGTTGCTGGGACTGGTCGAAAGCTACGGCGTCGCCGTGTTCGGCACCAGCTATCGCAACCTGTTCGCCTTCCTGCTGCTGGTCGTGGTGCTGGTGCTGCGGCCGAACGGCCTGTTCGCCAGCGCCCGGCAGGCGCCGCCGGAGCCGCTCACCGGCACCTTCATCGCGCCGAGCCGGCCGGTGCGCATTCCGCGCTGGGCCTTGGCTCTCGCGGTCGCTGCGTTCGCGATCCTGCCGCTGCTTCCGGTGTCCTTCTACGTGCTCCAGACCCTGATCAATGCCTGGCTGCTCGGCATGCTCGCGCTCAGCCTGACGCTCGTCGCGGGCACGATCGGCCAGGTCTCGCTGGGGCACGCCGCGCTGCTCGCGATCGGCGCCTACACGTCCGCGCTGCTGTCGCTGGCACTTAACGTTCCCGTCGGTCTCGCCATCATCGCCGGCGGCCTGATGAGCGCCGCGCTCGGCACGATCCTGATCTCGCCGTCGTTCCGGCTGCGCGGCCATTACGTCTCGATCGCGACGCTGGCCATCGGCGAGATCGTGTCGCTGGTGATCCTGAACTGGGAAAGCGTCACCCGCGGCCCCATTGGTATTTCGGGCATCCCGCCGCTGTCGCTGTTCGGCTACGACCTGATCAGCCCCAATTCTATCTACTGGTTCAGCTTTGCCGTGATGGTCGTGCTGGCGCTGCTGCAGGCGCGGCTGCTCTCGTCGCATCTCGGCCGCAGCTTCCGCGCCATCCGCGACGACGACATCGCCGCGCGTGCCTATGGCCTCAGCCTGAACCGCTACAAGTCGCTCGCCTTCATCTTCGGCGGGTTCGCAGCCGGCGTTAGCGGCGGCATCGCCGCGCATCTCTACTCCTACATCAACCACGAGACCTTCAACACGCAGCAATCCATCCTGGCGCTGACCGTCGTGATCCTCGGCGGCCTCGGCAATGTCGTCGGCGCCATCGTTGGTGCGGTCGCGCTGGTCGGCCTGCCGGAAGTGTTCCGGATCGCGGCGGAGTACCGCATCCTGATCTACGGTATCGTTCTCCTGTTGCTCGTGCGGTTCAGGCCGCAGGGCCTGCTGGGGACGATCTGATGGCGGAGGCAAATGCACCGCTGTTGTCCCTGCGCGGGCTGACCCGCCGCTTCGGCGGCCTGACGGCCGTCGACGGTATCGATCTCGATCTCGCCAAGGGTGGGCTGGTCAGCATCATCGGCCCGAACGGTGCCGGCAAGACCACGCTGTTCAATCTCGTCACCGGGCTCGACCGGCCGGATGCGGGCGAGGTTCGTTTCGAGGGACAGGACATCACGGGCCTTTCGCCGGAACGGCTGGCTGGCCGCGGCATCGCGCGGACGTTCCAGCTCGGCCGCGTCTTCGGCAATCTCAGCGTCATGGACAACGTGCTGATCGGCGCGCACACGCGGCTTCGCGCGGTGAAGCCGGCAGTGCCCGTGATCGGTCCGCTCCTTGAATTGGGGCTCGCGCTGTTGCGCCCCTCAAGCGTCAAGGCCGAGGAAGAGAAGCTGCGCGAGGAGGTGAAGGCCATTCTCGCCCGCTTCGGCGAGCGGCTGCTGCCGCGGATCGATCAGCCCGCCTACAGCCTCTCCTACGCCAACCGCCGCCGCGTCGAGATCGCCCGCGCGCTCGCTTTGAAGCCGCGCCTGCTGCTGCTCGATGAGCCGACCGCCGGCATGAACCCGAGCGAGACCGCGGAGATGCAGGCGCTCGTCGCCGAGTTGAAGGCGGAGGGACTGACCATCCTCCTGATCGAGCACAAGCTGGAGATGGTGATGCGGCTCTCGGATCGCGTCATCGTCATGGACGAGGGCAAGAAGATCGCGGAAGGGCCGGGCGAAGAGGTGCGCAACGATCCCAAGGTGATCGAGGCCTATCTCGGCCACGGCCTGTCCGGGACGGCGGAGCAGGAGAGCGCGGCATGACGAGCGCACCCGAACCGCTGCTGGCGCTGACCAACGTCAACACGTTCTACGGCCAGGCGCAGGTGCATTTCGACCTGTCCATCACGGTCGGCCGAGGTCATATCGTCTGCCTGCTCGGCGGCAATGCCAGCGGCAAATCGACGACGATGAAGATCATCCTCGGCCTGGTAAAGCCGCGCTCGGGCGAGGTCACGTTCGACGGCGCCTCGCTGATCGGGCTCACCACGCCGCAGATCGTCCGCCGCGGCATCGCCTCGGTGCCGGAGGCGCGGCGGCTATTCGCTGACATGAGCGTCCGCGAAAACATCCTGATGGGCGCCTTCGTGCGCAACGATCGCGATGCGGTGGCGCGGGATCTCGACAAGATGCTGACGCTGTTTCCAAAGCTTGGCCAGCGGCTGTCGCAGCGGGCAGGCTCCTTGTCCGGCGGCGAGCAGCAGATGGTCGCGATGGCGCGCGCGCTGATGAGCCGTCCCAGGATGATCGTGATGGACGAGCCGACCATGGGCCTGTCGCCGCTCTATGTCGACCGCGTGCTGGAACTGATCCGCACCATCAACCAGGAGGGCGTCTCGGTCTTCATGGTCGAGCAGAACGCCAGCCTCGCGCTCGAGATCGCGCACGAGGCCTATGTGCTGCAGACCGGCAAGATCGTGCTGTCAGGCTCTGCGCGCACGCTGAAAGACGATCCCCGCGTGCGGGATGCCTATCTCGGCGGGTCCGAGGCGGCGTAGCGGGATCTCGGCCTTATGGTTCGAGACGCCCGCTTGCGCGGGCTCCTCACCATGAGGGGCTGACATTTCGCCGCGGGCCAGGGCCTCATCCTGAGGAGCCCGCGCAGCGGGCGTCTCGAAGGATGGCCGCGAGCACTGCCGCAAAACTGTGCCGCCCTTCCGGGATTGCACTGGTCAGTGTGATCATTTTATGAAAAGATCATACCGTTGACGCAACGAGGCGCGCGGCGGAATGAGTTTCGTGACCAGGTCTGTGCGGGCGGTCGAGCCCGGAATGGTGCTGCTGTTCGGCGGGCTGATCGCCGCCAACATCGCCGCATGGGCCTGGGCCTTCGCGGCGTTCGGCGACCGGCCCGCGGTGATGGCGACCGCGCTGCTCGCCTGGGTGTTCGGCCTGCGCCACGCCGTCGACGCCGACCACATCGCCGCCATCGACAATGTCGTGCGCAAGCTGATGCAGTCGGGCGATACGCCGCGCAGCGTCGGCCTCTATTTCGCGCTCGGCCACTCTACCGTGGTCGTGGTTGCGACTATGCTGCTCGCGCTCGGCGTGGTCAGCCTCGCCGGCGACAGCCTGCTCCGGGAGATCGGCGGCTTCATCGGCACCTCCGTGTCGGCGTTGTTCCTGCTGCTGATCGCCGCCATCAATCTCGTCATCTTCGCCGGCCTCTGGCGGACGTTCCGCGCCGCGCGCGAGCAGGGCGTTCACGACGCCGCCGGCTTGGAGGCGCTGCTCGCCAACCGCGGATTTCTCGCGCGGCTGCTCGGCCCGATGTTTCGCCTGGTGACGAAACCGTGGCACATGTTTCCGCTCGGCCTCCTGTTCGGTCTCGGCTTCGACACCGCGACCGAGATCGGGCTGCTCAGCATCTCCGCCACCGAGGCCGCGCGCGGTGCCTCGCTCGCCGATATCCTGGTCTTCCCCGCGCTGTTCGCGTCAGGCATGGCGCTGGTCGATACCGCGGATTCCGCGCTGATGGTGAGCGCCTATCGCTGGGCCTTCGTCGATCCCATGCGCAAGCTCTGGTACAATCTCACGATCACCGGCGCCTCTGTCGCGGTCGCGCTGTTCATCGGCGGCATCGAGGCGCTTGGCCTGATCAGTGACCGGCTTGGCCTGTCCGGTGGCGTATGGGCGCTTGTCGATAGTCTGAACGAGTCGCTCGCCAATGTTGGCTTCGCAGTGATCGCATTGTTTGCGATCGCATGGCTTGTCTCGGTCGTGCTCTACCGCCGCATGTTTGCGGATGGCCCGCGCACGCAAGTGCTCCGAGGGGCCGATGCGACCGAGGCGGCCTGAGCCAGGCTGCCGCTGCGTCGCTCTCGCTGCGCTTCCGGCTTTCGTTCTGATCGCTGATCCCGGCAAGGCCTTCGCACAGAGCAGCACCACGCCGCGTGAGCTGCCGCCCGTTGAGGTCAGCGGCGGCGCGGCGCAGCATCACAAGAAGCCGTCCGCAACGCGGCGCGCCCTCAGGCCCGTGGCAACGACGCGCCCTGTGGTCGCCCAGCCGGCGCCGGCTCCGGCAGGAGGGAACGCTGGCGTCGCCTCCGGCGCCAAGAGTGCGCCGAGCATGGCGAGCGAGATGACCCTTTCGGGAGAGGTGGTCAACGCGCGCATCTTCACACGGCCGGGCGAAGCCCTCGAGGCCGTGCCGGGGCTGATCGTCACCCAGCATTCCGGCGAGGGCAAAGCCAACCAGTATTTTCTGCGCGGCTATAATCTCGATCACGGCACCGATCTTGCGATTTATGTCGACGACGTCCCGGTCAACATGCGCACCCACGCGCATGGCCAGGGTTATGCCGATCTGAACTGGCTGATCCCCGAAGCCATCGATGCAATGGACGTGCGCAAGGGGCCCTATTTCGCCGACGAGGGCGATTTCGCCTCGGTCGGCAGCATCCATATCGGCCTGATCGACCGCACCGAACAGGGACTTGCGCAGGTGACCGTCGGCAGCTTTGGCTATCGCCGCCTGCTCGGCATGGACTCGGCCAAGGTCGGTGACGGTTCGCTGCTCGTGGCCGGCGAGCTTGGCACCTATAACGGCCCGTGGGTGAATCCGGACGATGTGAAGAAGCTTAACGGCCTCGTCCGCTACAGCCAGGGCACCGCGACTGACGGCGTCTCCGTCACCGGCATGGCCTATGCCAACAAATGGAATTCCACAGACCAGGTGCCGCAGCGCGCGATCACCAGCGGTTTCCTCGACCGCTTCGGCGCGGAGGACCCAAGCGACGGCGGCAACACCAACCGCTTTGCGCTGTCAGGCCGCGTCGCGCAGAGCGACGATACAGGCTCCTGGAAGGCCAATGCCTATGTCGTGAAGAGCCAGCTCGACCTCTTCAACAATTTCACCTACTTCCTGACCGATCCCGTGTTCGGTGACCAGTTTCACCAGCACGACGACCGCCTGATGGCCGGCGCGAATATTTCGCGCACGCTGAACGGCTCGTTCGCTGGGCTGCCGATGCAAACCACCTTCGGCTTGCAATCGCGCTACGATTCGATCGATCTCGCGCTCTCCAACACGTTCCAGCGAAGCTTCCTGTCGAGCGTGCGCAGCGACAAGGTCGGCGAGGGCAGCGTCGGCATCTACGCCGAGAACACCGTGCGCTGGACCGATTGGCTGCGGACGACGGTCGGCTGGCGCGGCGATTACTACAGCGCTGACGTCACCTCGCTGTTCAATTCCAACAATTCCGGTCATGTCGATGCCTCGCTCGGCAGCCCGAAATTCAGGATGGTGTTGGGTCCTTTCAATCAGACCGAATTCTTCCTCGGCGCCGGCTACGGCATGCACTCCAACGACGCGCGCGGCGCGACCACGACGGAAGATCCGAGCGATCCCACCACAAGACTCTCGCCATCGCCGCTTTTGGTGCGCACCCGCGGCGCCGAGGTTGGCGTCCGCACCAGGATCATTCCCGGCCTCGATTCCTCGTTCAGCGTCTTCATCCTCGACCAGGATTCCGAGATCCTGTTCTCGGGCGACGCCGGCGACACCGAGGCGACCCGCGCCAGCCGCCGCTACGGTTTTGAGTGGACCAACCACTATCGCCCGCGCTCCTGGATCGACATCGATGCCGATCTCGCCATGACGCATGCGCGCTTCCGCGGCTATGATTTCGATCAGGCGGACGTCTACGCCTCGCTCGCCGGCTATCCCGAGGCGCAGATTGGCAACGCGCCCGGAAATTACATTCCGAATGCGCCGCCGATGGTGGCCTCCGCCGGCATCACGCTCGGCGAGAAGACCGGCTGGTTCGGCGGTGTGCGCTGGCGCTATCTGGCAGCGAGTCCATTGACGGAGGACAATGCTTTCCGCTCGTCAGCGACCGGCATCTTCAACGGTCGCGTGGGTTATCGCGCCGACAACGGCTGGCGCATCCAGCTCGACGTGCTCAATCTCTTCAACACGCAGGCAAACCAGATCACCTACGCCTATGGTTCGCTGCTCAAGACCGACACGCTCTATAATCTCTGTACCGGCGGCGTCGCGCCGGCCGCGGTCTGCCAGAACGGCGTGATGGACTACGTGCTGCACCCGGTCGAGCCGCTGACATTTCGCGTGACGGTGGCCGGGGCGTTCTAGCGCAGCGGGTCCGAAAACCTCTCCCGCTTGCGGGTGAGGGTTCTCTCCCCTGGGGGATTGTCCCGTTGCGGAGACACCCTCTCCGCTCCCTCCCGCAAGCGGGAGAGGGAGCGCACCTTCTTCGCGGCAGCAATCAAGCCGACGCAGCGCTCGGCATCTGCTCGGCCGGCTGATCGTCGCCATTCGGATCACCCGGCGCCGTCGCCCACGCGAGCTCGACCAGCGTCACGAACCTGCGTCCGCCGCCGTCGAGTTGGACGACGATCAGGCCCTGCTCCTCCATATAGCCGAGCAGGCGCTGGGCCCGGCGCAGCGAATGTGAGCCGTAAGCGCGTGCGATCGCGGCGTCGCCGGGGCAGGGCCAGCCTTCCTTGGCGGCGCGCGCGATCATCATGAACACGCCCTGCATGTCGTCGGGCAGGATCGAGGCGCGCAACGTCACCTCCTGCCAGGCGTCGTCATCGGCGATCTCAGTGCCCAGGCCTGCGCGTGCATGCGTCAGCATGCGGCGGAATTCGGTGAGATCAGGCACCGACGCGCCGAGGCCTTCGATGCGGCAGCGGACCACGAATTCCTGATAGAGCACGCCGATGGCGCGGAAGCCGGCATCGGGCGCGGCCAGCACGGCGCGCAGCGTCCGATCCACGCGCTCGCGCAGTTCCGCGAGCTCTTCGGCGCTGACCGGTTCCTCAACCACGTCGGGGCTGACCTCGGGCGCCGCGGCCTTGGCGGCACGGAGCTGCTCGAGCAGGTCGGGCGCAGGCCGGCGCTGCGGCCGGCTGGCATCCGGCGGCGGCGCGGCCAGGATCACGGCGCGGGCATCCTCCAGCGTCGCTTCGGGCAGCGGCATCAGCCGCGGCGTCGAATTGCGTGGGGAGGTGTCGGTCGGGCCGATGTTCAGCCGCAACGGACGCCGCGACAGCGCAGGTCCGAGCGCCATGAACTGCCCGCGCTCGAGATCGCGAAAGGCTTCCGCCTGCCGCCGCTCCATGCCGAGCAGATCGGCGGCGCGCGCCATGTCGATGTCGAGGAAGGTGCGGCCCATCAGGAAGTTCGAGGCTTCGGCCGCGACGTTCTTGGCGAGCTTTGCCAAACGTTGCGTCGCGATGATGCCGGCGAGCCCGCGCTTGCGGCCGCGGCACATCAGATTGGTCATGGCGCTGAGCGAGAGTTTTCGCGCCTCGTCCGACACCTCGCCGGCGACCGCCGGTGCAAACAGCTGCGCCTCGTCGACCACCACCAGCATCGGATACCAATGGTCGCGCTCCACGTCGAACAAGCCGCCGAGGAACGCGGCCGCGCGCCGCATCTGGTTCTCGGCGTCCAGCCCTTCGAGATTAAGCACGGTCGAGACCCGATGCAGCCGGGCGCGTTCACCGGCAACCTGAAGGCCGCGCTCAGTGTGATCCTCGGCCTCGATCACCAGGTGGCCGAAGCGCTCGGCCAACGTGACGAAATCGCCTTCGGGATCGATGATCGTCTGCTGCACCCATGGCGCGCTCTGCTCGAGCAGGCGCCGCAACAGATGCGACTTGCCGGAGCCGGAATTGCCCTGCACCAGGAGGCGGGTCGCCAAGAGTTCCTCGAGGTCCATGGCCGCCGCGGCGCCCGCCGTGGTCAACCCCATCTCGATCGCAACCGTCATCCCGACTCAGGCCCTTCCATTCGCGGACAGGGGCTTATCAATCGGATCGGGATGCGTCGAGCGAAACACGGCGAATCGCGCCGTGTTGCCCACGGTGGATTTTCAACTGGGATTCGAAAGCCGTAGAACTGCGGGCCGTTCCGCGGGCGAGGTCCGCGATGACGCCGGAATTCGGCAAAATCGCAATCTCGTCGACAACCAAGTTGGTGGTTCCGTCCACGAGGCGGAATATCCGGCGTATCCTTGTATGCATTATCCCAGTTGCCATTCCCGGCCAGTTTGCCTTAGATGCTGCAACGCACCCGCGGGCAACGGCCGGGGCTCAAAAAATCACACAAGATATCGAGGGGACGAACATGGCGCGTAACGTTCTGATTCTGGGTGCTTCCTACGGCTCCCTGCTGGGTACCAAGCTCTTGATGGCCGGGCACAACGTGACCCTGGTCTGCCGTGCCAAGACCGCGGAACTGATCAACCGCGACGGTACCGAGGTGCGCATCAAGCTGCGTGACGAGGCGGTGCACCGCGCGATCTTCTCGCGCGACCTGCCCGGCAAGCTGGACGCGGTGACGCCGCAGAATGTCGACGTCTCCCGCTATGACCTTGTCGGCCTGGCGATGCAGGAGCCGCAATACACCAACCACACGGTCCGCATGCTGATGGTCAAGATCGCCGCGGCGAAGCTGCCGTGCCTGTCGATCATGAACATGCCGCCGCTGCCTTATCTCAAGCGCATTCCGGCGCTCGCCGACATGGATCTCGAGGAGGCCTACACCAATGCGCAGGTATGGGAACGCTTCGAGCCGGGGTTGGTGACGCTGTGTTCGCCCGATCCGCAGGCCTTCCGTCCGCCGGAGGAAGCGGCCAACGTGCTGCATGTCGGCCTGCCCACGAACTTCAAGGCCTCGGCCTTTGCCGACGACAAGCACAACAAGGTGCTGCGCGAACTCGAGGCCGACATCGATGCAGTGACGCTCGACGGCCATGACGTGCCGGTGAAGCTGAAAGTGTTCGAGTCGCTGTTCGTGCCGCTGGCCAAGTGGTCGATGCTGCTCACCGGCAACTACCGCTGCATCACGCCAAACGAGCCGCAGTCGATCCGCGACGCCGTGCATGGCGACCTCGCGCGCTCGCAGACGATCTACGACCATGTCGACGCCATCGCCCGCCGCCTCGGCGCCGATCCGCAGGACCAGGTGCCGTTTGCGAAATACGCCAAGGCGGCCGAAAGCCTGCTCAAGCCGTCGTCGGCGGCGCGGGCCGTGGCCGGCGGTGCACCCTTCATCGAGCGCGTCGATCTTCTGGTGAAGCTGATCTCGCATCAGATCGGCGCGCCCAATGCCGAGATCGACCGTACGGTCGACACCGTCGACCAGAAGCTGAACGAGAAGATCGTGCAGGGCGGATCGGGCGCGCAGTAACGGCGCGCGCCGTTCACCGGCGCCCGACGGGCAAAACACCTGCGAAAGCTGTCAATCGGCGCCGGCAAAAATATTCCACTTTACCGAAATTCGGAAATGGCGTATGTGTCGCCCATCCCGGCTCATCCTGGAGGGGCGATCGTACGTCGTCACTGATCGAGAGCCGGGCTTGCGGTGGACGCGGCAGCGTCGGCGCGAGAGGTGCGGGCAGGGCGGGTAGTCCCTGTGAGCCCGAAACCACGCGTGGATGAGCGGCGCTGTCAGTTCGTCTCGCCAACATTCTTGCGGCGCGTGTGCACACTGCCGCAAGACCCTGTGGCACCAGGCGAACGCGCGTACGGCAAAACCGTGTGGTCCTGGCCGTCGTCGCTACGGTCAAGCCTGTCGCGGAGGTGTGGAGCGTCCAACCGGATCAACCACATCGCCAATTCGCGGGGCGAGGGAGGCCAGAAGGAATTCGGCTCCCGGGAGAGCACGGCATAAGCCGTCAACCCATCGCGCAGGGAAGGCCGAGTGATTGGCACCACCTGTATGCTGCTGTGCGGTTTTCTCTGCGCTACATTTTCGCGCAGCGGACCGCGGGTGCGAGGTCAGCACCCGGCCTTCCCTGCGCCCTCTTGGACAAGAGGGTGGCGAGACCAGGCAAAGCTCGGGCGAATTAAGCCGCGAGGGTGCGAAGGTGTGTCTGCAGTTGAAGGGGCAGTAGGATGGGTAGAGCACTTGCGAAACCCATCATGGCTCCGCGAGGACGAACAGTGATGGGTTTCGCTTCGCTCTACCCATCCTACGAACTGAACCGTGTGTTGGACAAACGCCGCGCGCGGCTGCGTCAACTCTGGCTTGCCACGCGCGCGCGATCGAGATGCTCCTCGATCTTGGGGCGATCACGGGTGCGCTCGAAGCTGGTGCAGAGCAGCTCCGTCTCCTCGAGCGAGACGGGCGCGCGATACAGCCGGCACATGAATTCGGCGGTGGCGCGTCCCTTGCCCGTGCTGGGGCTACGCTCGGCCAGGAACATGCAATCGCGGCAGACGCTGGCATCGAGCCGCTGATGGGCTGCGTCGAGATGATTGAGAACCTCGCGGAGCGAGTCGCGCAGATGGACACGATCGTCGGTCTCGAGGGCCCTGACGGCATTGACGACGTGATTGATCGGGTCGTGCTGGCTCAGGCACTTCTCACCCTGCGCGGTGACGTGTAGCACGACAGAACGCTTGTCTTCCTGCGACGGCTTTCGCACCAGGAAGGATTTGCTCTCCAGCGTCTTGACGATCTGCGATGCGGTCGCCCGGGTCGCACCGATGAAGCCGGCGAGCGCGGACGGTGTGCGCGAGAAGCGGTTGGCGCGGCCGAGAAAGCGCAGCGCCATCCATTCCCGATCGCGCAACCCGTGTTGATTGCCTTCGAAATACCAGGCCCTGGCCGCCTGAACCAGCAGCTCGACGGCTTCGCGTGCCAACGGCATAAATTCCTACCTCGCCCCGGGAATCGCGTGTGCGGCGCCCCGAAGCCGCTTTCCACCATGGCGCACGAATGTCTCGCGAGAGTCATGATGCCCATCAATGTCCGATACGTGCGTCGTAGCCGGCTTCAGCGCGAAGCCCTGGACTGCACGGCACATGACTTGGACTGATGAGCGTCGCAGGACACCGCGCGAGAAACGCTGCTGCCGATGGCATGCCAACCGCAGAGTCGTCGAACGCAAGCCCGAGCTGCCGTCACCGCTGGACGATGGATCGGAGTTGTACAACCGAAGCCCCTGAGTTCAAGTCACACGCAGACGTTTCTTATGGCCCACCGAAACGATGAATGAGCTTCTCAACAAAATCAAGTAGAGACACTCGTGGAGAGCGGATGTCGTTGCAGACGAATGTAACGTTCAAGACAATCTCGCTCTTCAGAACACATGATGGTGAACGCATGTGCAGTCTAGCCGGCTAGATGCACGTAGTTCTACGCGCGTTTGATTGCACGGATATTGCTGTCCGTCGTTGAAGCAAGATGATCGAAGCTTGTGCACCGTAGGCGCCGCGCAACATGAAAATCATCCACAACTTCCGCGATCTGCTTCTGGTCTAGCCAGGACGGCATCAGGGGAACTTGCGGGGATTGCACGTGGCGGTTGTTGTGATGTTACACCCTAAGCATCATCCGCGTGTCGTTTTCCACGACCATGCTGACCGTCTCATCCAAATGGTTGAGATTCGCGCGGCGAATATTGCTGGCGAACAAACGCCTATGCAGTTTGTGCCACGACATGCGCGCACCGAGGGCAGGGTACGCGGTCGCGGGTGGCGCGCCCGGCCGGCAGCTTGCGCCGCTAGTCGCCCTTGAGCATGTCCCTGAGCTCGCGGAACGGATCGGCGCTCGGCGGAGCAGAGGCGTCTTGTCGCATGGCGTTGTAGATTCGCGGGACCATGTCGACGGCCTGGTCGAGCCCCGAATCGCGTCCCGACTGGTATCCGCCCATCAGGCGAAGGTCGCGGGTATCCTCGTATTTGGCGATCAGGGTGCGCAATTTGCTCACCAATTCGCGCTCCTCCGGGTCCCAGACGTTGTGGGCGAGGCGGGAGACCGAGGCCAGCACGTCCACGGCGGGATAGCGCGCCTGGTCGGCAATGTGCCTGGAGAGCACGATGTGCCCGTCCAGTGTGCTGCGGATGGTGTCGGCGATCGGCTCGTTGTGGTCGTCGCCGTCGACCAGCACGGAGAAGATGCCGGTGATGGTCCCGGAGCCCTCCTCGCCGGGCCCGGCGCGCTCCAGCAGGCGCGGCAGATCGGTGAACACCGTCGGGGCATAGCCGCGTGCCACCGCGGGCTCGCCGGCTGCAAGCGCGACCTCGCGGGCGGCGTGGGCGAAGCGGGTGATCGAATCGACCACGAGCAGCACCGATTCGCCGCGGTCGCGGAAATATTCGGCGACCGCCATTGCCGTTTTCGGCGCCAGTCGCCGCATCATCGGGCTTTCATCACCCGTCGATACGATGGTGATGGAGCGGTGCCGGTCGGTCCCGAGCACGTCCTCGATGAACTCGCGCACCTCGCGGCCGCGCTCGCCGACCAGCGCCAGCACGACGGTGTCAAAGCCCTGGCTGCGGGCGAGCATTGCGAGCAGCGTCGATTTGCCGACGCCGGAGCCGGCAAAGATGCCGACGCGCTGGCCGGCGCAGATCGGCGCAAACAGGTCGATGACGCGGACGCCGGTGCGCAGCGGCTTGTGCACGCGCGCCCGCTTCATCGCCGGCGGCGCTTCGGTCTCCGCCGAGACCGCGCGCGATCCCGGGGTGAGCGGGCCCATTCCGTCCAGCGGGGCGCCGAGCGCGTTGATGACGCGGCCTTTCCAGCTCGGATCCGGCGCGAACGACAATGCCGGCATGCGGTAGGCGACCGAGCCGAGCCCGCCGGCGAATTGCCGGTCGAACGGCTTTGCGATGATGCCGTCGCTGTCGATCCGCACCACCTCGCCGATCTGGGGCTTGCCGCCCGAATTGACGCCGATCAGTTCGCCGAGCTTGACGGCGCGCGACAGGCCGGAGACGCGGAAATGCGTCGGCGCGATCTCGGAGATCGCGCCGCTGATGCTTGCCAGCGGCGTACTCTGCTGGAGTTCGAGCAGCGCCCACTCAAGTTGACGAAGAGCGTTCAAGGAAACCGTCCACCCAAATTACGCGCGACGCGCAGCCTACTTACTCGGATCGCCCAGCGTCCGGATTGCGTTGCTGAGCGTGCTCTCGGTGCCCTCGATCAGCGAATTGGTGCTGTCGAAAGCGCGCGAAGCCGACATCAGCTTTGTCAATTCCATCATCGGGTTGGCGCTGGAGCCCTCGACATAGCCCTGCTTGAAGCCGTCCCGGCTGAAATCGGCGATGGCGGTCGCAGGACGGTCAGGCGTGACGCCGGAATTGCCGTAGCGGTCGAGATCGGCATCGGCCGGAATGCTGAACAGGCCGATGGTGCCGATCTCGTTGTTATCCTGGGTGACCGCGCCGCTGCGCGAGATCGAGACCGGCCCGCCGTTCGGGTCGAGCGAGAGCTGCGCACCGCCGGAATCGATGACGGGGAAGCCCGACACCGTCTGAAGGTCGCCGTTGGCGGCGATCTGGAGCCGGCCGTCGCGGGTATAGACCGTGCCGTTGGGGCCGGCGAAGGCGATCCAGCCCTGTCCGACCACGGCCACGTCGAGCGGGTTGCCGGTCTCGGTGATGTTGCCGGCCTCGCGCGAGATGATGTTCTCGCCGGGCGAGGAGAACGCGACCGGGTTGGCGGCGGCCTTGGACAGCACGGTCTCGAATTTCACCACATCGGTGCGAAAGCCGGACGTGTTGACGTTGGCGACGTTGTTGGCGATCGTCTGGAGGCGCTTTTCGAGCGCGACCTGCGCCGACAATCCCACATAAAGAGCCGATTGCATGGCTTACCTGTTGAACCTGATGTTCTGAAGGGTCGTGAGCATGTCGGTATCCAGGCCGGCCGACGTCGTCGACGCGCCGGTGATCAGGACCAGCGCGGGGTTGGTCGAGGTGTCGCTCTGGGCCTGGGTCGCGTCCCACATTGCGGCGAAGCGCTGCACGAATTTCGTGACCTTGGTCGGGTCCTGGAAATCGGTCAGATCGATCTTGTCCGTGATCATCTTGGCCTGCATGTCGATGTCGGACGAAGAGATCGTCGACGACCAGCCCTCTGCGGTCTGCACCACCTGGGTCAGCGCCTTGTCGGCGAGGATCTGGTAGGGGCTGGTGATCGAGGAGGCCTTGCGCGTGAAATAGAGCGCGAGCCGCAGACCCTCGTTCTGGTCGCCGGCGTCTTCCTCCAACGTCTGGGTCGCATACTGGCTGGTCACGTTGGTCGTGGCCGCGGTAGCCTGCGTCGCATTGGCGCCGAGCGCCGCGAAATTGAAGGCGGTGGCGAAGTCCCGGTAGCGGCTGTCGCTCAGCTTGTTGGCGAAGGTGTCCGAGGTCGCGACGCCCTCGGTCAGCACTTTCCGCATGAAGGCCTTGGCGTAGATCATGTCGTCGAGGCCAAAGGCCTTCATCGCGTACGAGTAGAGCTTATAGTTATTGAGGAAATCGTCGATGCTCTTCACGTTGCCGATATTGGCCAGGTAGTAGGCGGTATCGCGGCTGACGTCGGGTTGCTGCTCGACCTGAGTCAGCGACTTGCTCATGTCCGTGGTCAGCCTGGTGTAGTCCGCGATCGTGGATAGCATGGCACGCGCCCCTTTGGCCGCTATTGCGACATCGTCTCAAGCTGCCGTGCATTGCTTGCGCGGGGCTGGCCATGCCGAAACCAGCTTCGCGCAAGCGTGGCCGACTAGATATTCCCGATGGGATCGGCGATGGAGTGGCGGGTTGCTCAGTTTCGTGGGGATTTTCATCACGGTGGCGGCGCTGCTCGGCGGATTTGCCGCCATGGGCGGGCATCTGGCCGTGCTCATGCAGCCGTGGGAATTCGTGATCATCATGGGGACCGCGGTCGGCACCTTCATCGTGGCCAATCCGTGGAAGACGGTCACGGACACCGGGGTTGCCTGCATGCAGGCCATCACCGGCGCCGTGCCGGGTGAGCGCTATTATCTCGACCTGCTCGGGGCGCTTCATGCGCTGATGCGCGAGCTGCGCGGCAAGGGCCGCAACGAGGTCGAGGCGCATATCGACGATCCCTCGTCTTCGGAGATTTTCAAGGCGTTCCCGAGCGTGCTCGGGGATCCGGCGCTGCTCCAGTTCATCTGCGACTATGTCCGCCTCATCATCATGGGCAATGCGCGCACGCACGAGATCGAAGCGCTGATGGATGAGGAAATCCACACCATCGTAAAGAGCAAGCTGACGCCCTACCACGCGCTGGTGACGGTGTCGGAGGCGCTGCCCGCACTCGGTATCGTCGCCGCCGTGCTCGGCGTCATCAAGGCCATGGGCGCGCTCGATCAGTCGCCGAAGCTGCTCGGCGGCTTCATCGGCGCGGCGCTGGTCGGCACATTCGCCGGCATCTTCCTGTCCTACGGCATCATTTCGCCCTTCGCGCTGAAGATCAAAATGACACGCGAAAAGAAGTGTCGGCCCTACATCATCGTCAAGCAGACGCTGCTGGCGTTCATGAACGGCGCCATGCCGCAGATCGCCGTCGAGCACGGCCGCAAGATGATTGCGAGCGGTGAGCGGCCGTCGATCGATGTCGTCGAGAACGAGACGATCGCAGGTCCCAAGGCCGTCGTGACCGAGGCTGAACCCAAGGCGGCGCGCGCATGACGATGGAAGACGTCGAGATCGATCAGCGGAAGCAGCTGCCGAACTATTTGCTGGACGCGGCCGGCATCTCGATCGAGCGCATGCCGATGCTCAATGTGATCTTCGATCGCATGGCAGCATCGTGCACGGACAGCCTGCAGCCGATGGCAGGAACGCCTTGCTACTTCTCGGTCAACGGCATCACCAACGATCGCGTCGGCGATATCATCAAGGACTATGAGGGCAACGCGGTCGCCGCCGTGCTCTATGCCGAGCAGTGGGACTCCCGCGTCATCATCGTGCTGGACCGCGATTTCGTCTTCACCATGGTCGAGGCGATGTTCGGTTCCGACGGCGCCGAGCCGCCGCTGGACGTCGAACGCACCTTCTCGAACATCGAGATCCGCCTGGTCCAGGCGCTGTTCGAGCGGTTTGCCAAAGCGCTGCAAACCGCCTTCGCCGGCACCTCCAACGTCACCTTCCGCGTCGAGCGGGTCGAGACCGCGATGGCCTCGTTGGCGATCGGGCGTGGCGGCAACATGTCGATCTGCGCGAACATCATGCTGCAGGCGCTCTATCGCGGCGGTCAGATGTTCCTGATCATTCCGCACTCGGCGCTCAACCCGCTCAGGCAGAAGCTCGCTCATGTCGTCGTAAGCGAAGGCGGCGCGGCCGATCCACGCTGGCGCGAGCAGATGGAGAGCGAGGTTCATCGCACCGAGGTGACGCTGAGCGCGGTGCTCGACGAGAAGATGATATCTCTCGAGGACGTCGTGAAATTCAAGGTCGGACAGGTGCTCGAGCTCGAGGCCACGCCGCGCACGCTGGCGCGGCTCGAGAGCAACAACCAGGTGCTGTTCTGGTGCCAGATCGGCCAGCTTGATGGCTACTACGCCATGCAGGTGGCAGATCCCGTCGATCAGAAGCGGGAGTTCGTCGATGATATCCTATCTCGTTGATGCCGTTCTGCTGATTGCGCTGGCCTTCACCAGCATGCGGGTGACTCGGATGCACCGCGAGCTGGCGCGGCTGCGCAACTATCAAGGCGAGTTCTCGACCATCGTGCACGAGACCGCAGGCGCCTTCGATACGGTGATCACCGCGGCGCATGATTCCACGGCAAATCTCGGCCGGCTCGCCAACGTGCTGAGCACGAAGATCGACCAGGCTCACGAGGCGATTGCGGCGCTCGATGCGCGGACCGGGCTCCAGCCCGCTGCGAGCGCGGGCGGCACCGAGGTCAACAAGCATTAGGGCCGGGACCGGCTGAACGGATAGATCGGAACGTCGCGGCGCTCCGGGAGCGGAAATACCAAGAGGCGATACCAAATGGCGCAATCCTTCGACTACGAGTCAGCAACCGCATCCGACGATGCCGAGACGACCCCGCTGGAGCGGCTGGCGGAGATCGCCGCGCGCACCGCGGAGGAGACCGGCAAGTTCGCCAATGTCGATGCCATCCTGCGCATTCCCGTCACCATGCAGGTGGTGCTGGGATCGGCGACCATCCCGGTGGCGAACCTGATGAAGCTCGGCCGCGGCGCCGTCGTTCCGCTGGATCATCGCGTTGGCGAGCCCGTCGACGTCGTGGTCAACGGCCGCGTCGTCGCCCGCGGCGAGGTGGTCGTCGTCGAAGAGGATAATTCGCGCTTCGGTGTGTCGCTGACCGAGATCGTCGGCCCGCTGGGGCAGAGTGATTCCTGAACATGGCGGCACAGGTCGGCATCGCTCCCATCAAGCAGCGAGGCGTTGCCACGCTGGGCGGAACGGAAAAGGTCGCGGCGCTCCTGCTGGCCATGGGCCGGCAGGCGGCTGCGAGCGTGCTCGCGCAGTTCGAGCCGCAGGACATCCGCATCGTCACCAAGGCCGCGGCTGAGCTGCGGCCGATCACGGCGCAGGAACTCGAGTCGATCGTCGAGGAGTTCGCCCAGCAATTCTCGATGGGCGCGAACATTCTCGGCACCCTCGGCGGCCTCGAGGCCGTGCTCGGCGACGTGCTTCCCGCCGACCAGGTCACGGCGATCATGTCGGACCTGCTCGGCAATTCGAGCCGGTCGGTATGGGATCGCGTCTCGTCGGTGTCGGAAAACTCGCTGGCGACCTACCTCTCCAAGGAACATCCGCAGACCGCGGCGCTGATCCTGTCCAAGGTCAAGCCGTCCTGCGCCGCCAAGGTGATGAGCCAGTTGCCGTCGAGCCTGCGCAACGAACTGATGCGGCGCGTGCTCAGCCTCAAGCCGATCGTCGACGACGCGCTGAAGGTCCTCGAGAAGACGCTGCACGAAGATCTGACGCTCAATTTCGCCCGCAATCTCGGTGCCGACACCTACGCCCGCGTCGCCGACATCATCAACAAGATGGAGCGCGGCCACATCGAGGACATGCTGAAGAGCCTGTCGGAGAAGCGGCCGAAGTCGGCCGAAGTGCTGAAGGAGCTTCTGTTCACCTTCGACGACGTCATCAACCTGGCGCCGAAGGCGCGCACCATGATCTTCGACCAGGTGCCGACCGACCGTATCGTCGTCGCGCTGAAGGGCACCGACAAGCACTTCCGCGAGCTGATCCTGTCTGCTGTCGCCTCGCGTGTCCGCCGCGTCGTCGAGCACGAGCTGGCCATCGGCGAGCCGTCGAACCAGCGCGATGTGCTGGAGGCGCGCCGCGTCATCACCGACCTCGCCCTCGACCTCGCCGAGAAGGGTGAGATCGAGCTCAATCCCGACCAGGAGGATGAGCTGGTCTTCCGCTGACCGCTGAGCAGGCATGGCAGAGTCATCCGATCAGGAGAGCAAAACAGAAGAGCCGACCGAGAAGAAAGTCCGCGATGCGCTCGAACAGGGCAATATTCCGGTCTCTCGGGAGGCATCCATGTTTGCGACCATGGCCGCGCTGATGGTGATTCAGGCGTTCCTGATCGGCCAGGGCGTGCAGCGGCTGACGCCGACCTTGAAGAGCTTTATCGACGAACCCGACGGCTTCCCGCTCAGCACTGCGGCCGACGCATTGAATCTTCTGACGGTGGTGGGCCTCGAGGCGCTGCGATTCCTGGTGCCGCTGGTCGTGATCATCGCGGCGTTCGGGCTCGCCGCCTCGCTGCTGCAAAATGCGCCGCGGCTGGTGCTGCAGCGCATCATGCCGGACTTCTCCCGGATCTCCCCAGCCAGCGGCTGGAGCCGCATTTTCGGAATACAGGGCCTCGTCGAGTTCGCCAAGTCGATGTTCAAGCTCGCCTCGGTGACCGCGGTCGTCTGCTTCGTGCTGCGATCGTCGGAGGCGAGGGCGTTCGAGGCGATGTACACCGATCCTGTCGCGTTGCCGGAGATGATCCTCACCATCGCGATGCGGATCGTGTCGGCGATCTGCATCGCGACGATCGTTCTGGTTGCGATCGATCTCGCCTGGGCGCGCTTTCGCTGGCGGCGCGAGCTGCGCATGACCAAGCAGGAAATCAAGGACGAGCACAAGCAGTCCGAGGGCGATCCGTTGATCAAGGCGCGCCTGCGCTCGCTCGCGCGCGACCGCTCGCGTCAGCGCATGATCGCCGCCGTGCCGCGTGCGACGCTGGTGATTGCGAACCCAACGCACTTTGCGATCGCATTGCGCTACAATCGCGACGAGAATCCGGCGCCGCTGGTCGTGGCCAAGGGCATGGACGTGATTGCGCTGAAGATCCGCGAGGCCGCCGAGCAGAACAGGATCCCGGTGATCGAGAACAAGGCTCTCGCACGCGCGCTCTACGAGGCGGTACAGGTCGACCAGGTCATTCCTGCGGAATTCTTCCGCCCGGTTGCCGAGATCATCTACTTCCTGCAGTCGAAGCAGACGCCGCGACCCGAGAAGGTTCAGTAGATTTACGAGGATGGTGCTTCGCCCAACAGCTTGACGAAAGCTTAACGCCCTAGGGTTCTTTCCAATGAATCATAATGGGGCCGTCGTGGGACCGCTTTATCTTTTCGAACTCGCATCGTCGCAGGCACGTTACCTCGAACTCCGCCAGTCGACCATCGCCACCAACGTCGCCAACGCCAATACGCCGGGCTTCAAGGCGCGCGACGTCGAGCCCTTCAACAAGGTGCTCGACGCGATGCCGGTCAGGCTTGCGACGACATCGCCCACGCATATGCAGCTTTCCCCGGCCGAAACCGATACGCGGGCAACCGCGAAGAAGGATAGCTGGGACGTCGTCCACTCCGGCAACTCGGTCAGCCTCGAGCAGGAGATGATCAAGGGCAACGACGTCAATCGCGACTATTCGATGAACTCGGCGATCGTGCGGTCCTTCAACCGCATGGTTCTGGCCAGCGCGAAGACCTGAGGTGAATTGATATGCTGGACGCCCTATCGGCTTCATTGACGGTCGCAAGCTCCGGGCTCGAAGCGCAGTCGACGCGCATGCGGGTTGTCTCGGAAAATCTCGCGAATGCCAGCTCGACGGGGCGCACCGCCGGTGCCGACCCGTATCAGCGCAAGACGATTACATTCGACGCCGCGATGGATCGTGCTTCGGGCACGCAGCTGGCGAAGGTCAAGGAGATCGGGGTCGACACCACGCCCTATCGCGTCGAGTACGATCCGGGACATCCCGCGGCCGACAAGGCCGGTTACGTCAAGATGCCCAACGTCAACATGATGATCGAGATGGCGGATATGCGGGAAGTCAACCGGTCCTACGAAGCCAATCTCCAGGTCGTGAAGCAGGTGAGATCGATGCTCGGCATGAGCATCGACCTTCTGAGGAGCTGACAATGCTAGAAGCGATTTCATCCACTGCGATCGGCGCAGGGCAGGCGGTTGCATCCCGGATCACCGAAACGCAGACCATTGCGCCCGGTGCGACGTCACCGGTTCAGGCGGGCGACGACGTCGGGTTTGATTCCGTCATGAAGCAGGTGACGACGGACGCGATCGGAACGCTGAAGGCCGGCGAGAGTGCGTCGATCTCGGCGATGCAGGGCAAGGAATCGACGCGGAAAGTCGTCGAGGCGCTGATGTCGGCCGAACAGGCCCTGCAGACCGCGGTCGCGGTCCGCGACAAGGTCGTGCAGGCCTACCAAGAAGTCGTTCGTATGTCGATTTGATCTGAAGGAATGACGCTGTGAAATCGCTCGCCATCGCGGCTACGGGCATGAATGCCCAGCAGACCAATATCGAAGTCATCGCGAACAACATCGCCAACATCAACACCACGTCGTTCAAGCGCGCACGTGCGGAGTTCACCGATCTGTTCTACCAGATGGATCGCATGCAGGGTGTCGCGAACGTCAACGGCGCTTCGCCGATCCCGGAAGGTGCCAATCTCGGCCTCGGCGTCAAGTCGGCCGCGATCCGCAAGCTGCACATCCAGGGCGCGCTGACGCAGACCGGCAACCCTTATGACCTCGCGATCAACGGACGCGGCTGGTTTCAGGTGCTCGGCCCGAACAACGAGGTGCAGTACACCCGCGCGGGTTCGTTCAACACCAACGCCACCGGCCAGTTGGTGACGATGGACGGCTACCTGCTGGATCCCAACATCACGGTGCCGCAGGGAACGGTGCAGGTCACCGTCAACCAGACCGGCCAAGTGTTCGCCAAGCTCGATACGGAAGTCAATCCGCGGCAAATCGGCCAGCTCAACCTCGCAAACTTTGCCAACGAGGCAGGCCTCGAGCCGCTGGGCAGCAATCTCTATCGCGAGACCACCGCATCGGGCGCGCCGGTCGTTGGTCTCCCCGGCGATGCCGGCTATGGCAAGATCAACCAGCAATATCTCGAGGCCTCGAACGTCGATCCGGTCAAGGAAATCACCGAGTTGATATCGGCGCAGCGCGCCTATGAGATGAACGCCAAGGTCATCCAGGCGTCGGATGAGATGGCGCAGACGGTATCGAAGAACCTCAGTCGCTAGTTCCGGTGTGTCCATGTTGAACAGGGTGGGCCTGATCGCGCGCGGGTTGGCCGCCGCGCTGCTGGTTCTCGTCTCCGCGCGGCTCGCCGCCGCAGACGAGAAGCGGCTTCCGGTGCCGGCCGTAGCGATCCGCGCCGGCGAGCTGATCAGGGAAGACATGATCACCGACCGTACCTTTGCGCCGAACGTGCTCGGCGTCGCCATGTTCATCGAAGGGCGTCAGGTGCTCGTCGGCCGCATGGCGCGGCGGGCGCTGCTGCCCGGCCAGCCGATCCCCACCAATTCGGTGGAGGATCCCTGGACCATCGCCCGTGGCGCCATGGTCAAGGTCGTGGTCGAAGACTCCGGTCTGTCGATCGTGACCTACGGCGCGGCGATGCAATCAGGTGCGCCGGGATCGCTGATCACCGTGCGGAACACCGACACGGGCGTGATGATCCGGGCCATCGTCCAGCCGGACGGCACCGTCAAGGTCGCGGACGGGTCATGACCAGATTCCTGATCGCGCTTCTCCTCATCGTTTCCGCCGCCAGCGCCCAGGCCGCCGTCCGCATCAAGGACATCGCGGACATCAAGGGTCTGCGCGAAAACCAGATCGTGGGCTATGGCCTCGTTATCGGCCTCAACGGCACCGGCGACACCCTGCGCAACGCGCCGTTTACGGAACAATCGCTGCAGTCGATGCTCGAAAATATGGGCATCAATGTCCGGAACGAGACCACCAGCACGAACAACTCGTCGCGGCCGACGACGCTGCGCACGCGCAACGTTGCCGCCGTGATGGTGACCGCCGACCTGCTGCCGTCGATCGGCGCCGGCGAACGGATGGACGTGACGGTGTCCTCGCTCGGCGATGCGACGTCGCTGCTCGGCGGCACGCTGGTGATGACGTCGCTGCGCGCGGCCGACGGAGCGGTCTACGCAGTGGCGCAAGGCGCGGTCACGGTCGCCGGCTACAGCGTCGGGGGCCAGGCCCAGAATGTCAGCCAGGGCACGCCGACGGCGGGCCGCATTCCGAACGGCGCGCTGGTCGAGCGCGAGGTCCAGGGAAGCCTCCACGAGATGGAGTACCTGGTGCTGGAGCTGAAGAACCCCGACTTCGTCACCGCGACGCGGATCCTGGACGCCGTCAATCGCTATGCCGGCGGCCGCTATCGCGCCCAGATCGCCTTCGAGCGCGACTACCGGACGATCGTGCTGTCCAAGCCGCGCTATGTCGGCCCGGTGCGCTTCCTCGCCGAGATCGGGGAGCTCACTGTCGAACCGGACACGCCGGCGCGGGTCGTGATCAACGAACGCACCGGCACGGTGGTGATCGGACGCGACGTGCGGATCTCCACCGTCGCCGTCACCCACGGCAATTTGACGGTCCGTGTCACCGAGCTGCCCGTGGTGTCGCAGCCGGCGCCGTTCTCGCAAGGCCAGACGGTCGTGGTGCCGCAGACCGTGGTCGAGGCCAACGAGGCCGGATCGCAGGTGGCGATCCTGAGCGGTGTCGACCTGCAGCGCCTCGTGCGCGGGCTGAACCAGATCGGACTGAAGCCGTCCGGCATCATCGCGATCCTCCAGGCGATCAAGACGGCCGGCGCGCTGCAGGCTGAAGTCATCGTGCAATGATGCATAAGCGTCGTGCAAGCTTGGTCGCTCAATGCTCAGGTCTCGACCGAGAATCGCACGCGAGCCGATGCTGAAGCTGGATCACATAGCGCAACTTCTTCTCCTGGCCGCGATGTTCGCGCTCGCAGGCACGTCGCCCGCGCTGGCGCTGGATGAGCCGAAGCCGTCGAAGCCGCTCAATCTGCTTTCCTTCGCACGCGCTCGCGCGCCCGGTCCGCAGAGGCCGCACGTGGCGGCGACGCCGGTCCCGGGCGATAATTCACAGGCAACCGCCTGGGCGGCCGAGGATTCGGGTCCTGCAATCACGGGAGCGGTTCCGGCGGCGGCTGCTCCGCCGGCGCCTGCACCAGCACCCGTGCCGACGCGCCCGGCGAAGTCCGGCAGCATCACGGCCCCGCCGAAGCCGGCGCCGGCTCAAGCTGCTGCGCCCGGTGACAACGAAGTTGCGCTGTTCTGCAGCAACGTGGCCGACCCCGCCGTCGACGCCAGGCTCGCCTGGCAGCTGAAAGAGCTGGAGAAGGCCGAGAGCCTGCTGCGGGAGCGGATCGCCGAAGTCGAGGCCAAGCGCGCCGAATACGAAAAGTGGATGGCCCTGCGCGACGACTTCCTGAAGAAAGCGGAAGCGAGCGTCGTCGAGATCTATTCGCGCATGAAACCGGACGCTGCCGCGACCCAGATCGCCGGCATGGCCGACGAGACGGCTGCGGCGGTGCTCGCAAAGCTCAGCCCGAGGAGCTCGAGCGCGATTTTCAACGAGATGGAGACCGGGCGCGCAGCACATCTCGCCGACCTGCTCGGTGGAATGCGTCGCGTGGATGACGGGAAGACCAAGTAATGAAGAAGCCGATCCTCCTCCTGTCGCTCGTGCTTCTCGGCGGATGCTCCCATGATCCGGCAGAAATCCTGACCGGGCCGAAACTGTCGCCCGTGGGCAGCGGACTGAGGACGCCGGCCGAACCGATCCCGGTGACGCCCCGCATGCGCACGCCGGTCAGCTATCGCTCGACCTGGGATGACGGCACCGACCTCTACCGCGATCCGCGCGCCCGGCGCGTCGGCGACGTCGTGACGGTGATCATCTCGATGCAGGACAAGGCCAAGCTCGACAACAAGACCGACCGCTCGCGCGATTCGCAGATCCAGTTCGGGCTGAACTGGCTGATGGACGTCGCAGGATGGCAGGACAAGGGCCAGACCAACGCCAACCTCAACACCAATACCCAGATCAAGGGCAACGGCCAGATCGACCGCTCCGAGGACATCAAGCTTTCCATTGCCGCCGTCGTCACCGACGTGTTGCCGAACGGAAATATGATGATCAGCGGGTCGCAGGAGTTCGGTATCAACACGGAGATGCGCGTGCTCAACGTCGGCGGTATCGTGCGCCCACGCGATATTTCGCGAACCAACACCATCTCCTACGAGAAGATCGCCGAGGCGCGCGTGTCCTATGGCGGTCGCGGAAATCTGTCTGACGTGCAGCAACCTGGATGGGGTCACCGGATCTATGATGCCGTGGCACCGTTCTGAGGCTCGCGCGTCGTGGGAGCAGGGGGCGTCATGCGCCTGATTGCCGCCATCCTCGTGCTGACCCTGGTCGCGATCGGCGCGGGCGCGCTCGCGGGCTTGCACTTGTTCGCGGCGGCCGAACGCGTCGCAGACGCAAAGAAGGGCGCCACCCCGCCGCCGATCGCCTCGAGCTACGCCGGCAGTGCGCGGCTCAGGAAGCTGTCTCCGATCGTGACCAATCTCGCGGCGCCGGCCAACAATTGGGCCCGGGTCGAAGCCTCCATGGTGACCGACAGCATGAGCGACGAGGATGCCGGCATTCTGGCCGCTCATATCAGCGAAGACATCGTCACTTACCTGCGGTCCGCCTCGGTCACGCAGTTCGAAGGCACGCGCGGACTCCAGCATCTGCGCGACGACCTGTCGGAACGCGCCAGCATCCGCTCGTCCGGCAAAGTCCGTGAATTGATCATTGAGACGTTGGTGATCCAGTGAAACTGAGAGTCCTGCTGCTTGCGTTGCTCCTGGTCGTGCTGCCCGAGGTAGCGTTCGCCCAGATCCCGGACCTCAATTCGCTGCTGCCGCCGGGCAACGGCTCGACCAGCGGCCGCATCATTCAGCTCATGGCGCTGCTGACGGTGCTGTCCGTCGCACCGGGGCTGCTCATCATGGTGACGAGCTTCACGCGCTTCGCCGTCGCGCTCTCGTTCCTGCGCGCCGGCCTCGGCCTTCAGACGACGCCGCCGAATCTCGTGCTGATCAGCCTTGCCATGTTCATGACCTTCTACGTCATGGCGCCGACCTTCGATCGCGCCTGGGAAACCGGCGTGCAGCCGCTGATGAAGAACGAGATCTCGGAGGAGGAGGCTTATCTGAAGATCAGCGATCCCTTCCGCGAATTCATGTTGGCCCACGTCCGCGACAAGGACCTGCAGACATTCGAATCGCTCGCCGCGGAAAGCTTCCGCAAGAAGTTCGACGACAAGCGCATCGACATGCGCGTCATCATTCCGGCGTTCATGATCTCCGAGCTCCGGCGTTCGTTCGAAATCGGCTTCCTCATCATCCTGCCATTCCTGGTCATCGACATGATCGTGGCGACGCTGACCATGTCGATGGGCATGATGATGATGCCGCCGTCGATCCTCGCGCTGCCGTTCAAGGTGCTGTTCTTCGTGCTGATCGACGGCTGGAACCTGCTCGCCTCCGGACTGGTGCGATCGTTCTCGTAAGAGCGATCATCGTCCTAACGGTTGGTTAAGGTTAGCAAAGCGTAATGTTAACCATATGATTTTGCTACAGAATTCAAGCCCGTCTTAATTCGGAAGCAAGATTCGACGTGCTAGCAATGCGGCACGGCGGGTTGGACCCCACCCACATCAGTCCAAAGGCATGATGCCGCCCCTCCGTACCGGTGAAAGCCCGGTATGTCCCCTCGTGAAAATGTAACGCGTACATCAAAGGGACATTCGCAATGTCAAGCCTGCTTACGAACTCGACCGCTATGACCGCCCTCCAGACCCTGCGGTCTGTGAGCTCCCAACTCGCCACCACGCAGACCCGCATCTCCACCGGTCAGCGCGTCTCGACCGCTTCGGACAACGCCGCCTACTGGTCGATCGCCACCTCGATGCGCGCCGATAACGCCGCGCTCTCCGCGGTCTCCGACTCGCTCGGTCTGTCCGCCGCGACCGTCGACACCGAATACACCGCTCTGACCTCGGTTGTCGGTGACAGCACCGGCGGCCTGACCAAGCTGCAGTCGCTGCTGGTCGAAGCCAAGACGGCCGGTATCGACCGCACGAAGATCCAGGCGGACGTCACCCAGATCCAGCAGCAGATGAAGGGTACCGCGGATGCGGCGACCTTCAACGGCGTGAACTGGCTGAGCGCGACCTCCTCCACGCCGGCAACGGTTGACCTGGTGTCGTCGTACTCCCGCGTCGGCGGCACGCCGACCACGGGCTCCATCGCGCTGACCACTGCCACCTATGCGCTCTATAGCACGTCCACCACCGGCATCCTGGACACGGTGAGCGGCGGTGCGTCGGTCAACACGATCGACATCTCCACGCTGACCGACGCGGCAACTGACCAAGCCACGCTCGATACCTACATCGCGAAGGTCACCGCTGCGATCAACTCGGTGGCCTCCGCCGCCGCCAACCTCGGTGCCGTCAAGAACCGTATCTCGACCAACACGGACTTCGTGAAGTCGCTGATGGACTCGGTTGATCGCGGTATCGGCCAGCTCGTCGACGCTGACATGAACCAGGAGTCCACCCGCTTGTCGGCTCTCCAGGTCCAGCAGCAGCTCGGCGTCCAGGCGCTCTCGATCGCCAACGGCAGCAGCCAGAGCATCCTCTCGCTGTTCCGCTAAGCCTGAAACCATCTGGGAGAGGGCCGCGCTTCTCGCGAAGCGCGGCCTTTTCGTTTGGCGTGACCTTCCGTGCGCGCTGAAATTTCGGCTGCCCTGTTGCAGCTACGACACAGAGCCACAAGCCCCACACAAGCTTCGAGCGTTACGGTCGCCGCTACGACAGGTTGGGCCTAACCGCTTTTCCGCAGCCCAAAGGCATGACGCCGCCCTGTCGTACCGGTGCAAGTCCGGTATGTCCCCAAACAACTCAATCTTCAAAGGGACATCAAAATGGGTTCAAGCCTTCTTACCAACTCCGCAGCAATGACGGCGCTGCAGACCCTCCGCAACGTCAGCTCCAACCTCCAGACCACCGAAAACCGCATCTCCACCGGTCAGCGCGTGGCCACGGCTTCGGACAACGCCGCCTACTGGTCGATCGCGACCTCGATGCGCGCCGACAACGCCGCACTCTCCGCCGTCTCCGACTCGCTCGGTCTGTCGGCCGCGACCGTCGACACCGAATATACCGCTCTGACCGCGGTTGTCGGCGACAGCACCGGCGGCCTGACCAAGCTGCAGGCGCTGCTGGTCGAAGCCAAGACCGCCGGTATCGACCGCACCAAGATCCAGGCCGACATCACCCAGATCCAGCAGCAGATGAAGGGCACTGCCGATGCGGCAACCTTCAACGGTGTGAACTGGCTCAGCGTGACGACGGCAACGCCGGCGACCTTCGACCTCGTGTCGTCGTTCTCCCGCGTTGGTGGCACGCCGACCATCGGCTCCATCACCCTGACGATCAACAAGTACTCGCTCTACAGCACGTCCACCACCGGCATCCTGGATACGGTGAGCGGCGGTGCGTCGGTCAACACGATCGACATCACCTCGCTGACCGACGCGGCGACCGACCAGGCCACGCTCAGCGCCTACATCACGCAGGTGACTGCTGCGATCAACTCGGTGGCTTCGGCCGCCGCGGACCTCGGCGCCGTCAAGAACCGCATCTCGACCAACACTGACTTCGTCAAGACCTTGATGGACTCGGTGAATCGCGGTGTCGGCCAGCTCGTCGATGCCGACATGAATGCGGAATCCACCCGCCTCCAGGCGCTGCAGACCCAGCAGCAGCTCGGCGTTCAGGCGCTCTCGATCGCCAACCAGAACAGCCAGAGCATCCTCTCGCTGTTCCGTTAAGCCTGAAAACCATCTGAGGGGGCCGCGCTTCGCGAGAAGCGCGGCCCCTTTCATTTTGGCGTGCGTCGTTCGCGCGTCAAAGGTGCGATTTCGCGCCTCGGATTGCGGTCCGGTCACAGAGCCACAAGCCTCGCGCAAACTTCGCGTGCTATCGCCGCCGTTACGACAGGTTGAGCGTGCTTTTTCGCAGCTCAAAGGCATGATGCCGTTCTGCCGTACCGGTGCAAGCCCGGTATGTCCCAAAAATTTCAAATCGTTTTCAAGGGGACGTCGAACATGAGTTCTAGCCTGCTCACCAACTCCGCGGCAATGACCGCGCTGCAGACGCTGCGCAACGTCAGCTCCAGCCTCCAGACCACCGAAAACCGCATCTCGACCGGCCAGCGCGTGGCCACGGCTTCGGACAACGCCGCCTACTGGTCGATCGCGACCTCGATGCGCGCCGACAATGCCGCGCTCTCCGCGGTCTCCGATTCGCTCGGTCTGTCGGCCGCGACTGTCGATACCGAATATACCGCTCTGACCGCGGTCGTCGGCGACAGCACGGGCGGCCTGACCAAGCTGCAGGCGCTGCTGGTCGAAGCCAAGACGGCCGGTATCGACCGCACCAAGATCCAGGCCGACATCACCCAGATCCAGCAACAGATGAAGGGCACAGCCGATGCGGCAACCTTCAACGGCGTGAACTGGCTGAGCGTGACGACGGCAACGCCGGCGACCTTTGACCTGGTGTCGTCGTTCTCCCGCGTCAGTGGTACGCCGACGATCGGCTCCATCACCCTGACGATCTCCAAATACTCGCTCTACAGCACGTCCACCACCGGCATCCTGGACACGGTGAGCGGCGGCGCGTCGATCGACACGATCGACATCACCTCGCTGACCGACGCGGCGACTGACCAAGCCACACTCAGCAGCTACATCACTGCGGTCACCACTGCGCTCAATTCCGTGGCTTCGGCCGCCGCCGACCTCGGCGCCGTCAAGAACCGCATCGCGACCAACACCGACTTCGTCAAGACCTTGATGGACTCGGTGACGCGCGGTGTCGGTCAGCTCGTCGACGCCGACATGAACGCGGAATCCACCCGCCTTCAGGCGCTCCAGACCCAGCAGCAGCTCGGCGTTCAGGCGCTCTCGATCGCCAACCAGAACAGCCAGAGCATCCTCTCGCTGTTCAAGTAAGCTCGCGCTTCGAACACGACCGTGCTCCCACGGGAGCACGGTCCCCGCCGTGAGCGGCGGAAGTGACGGCACATGATGTGCCCGTAGTCGCCCCCCGACGCCAGACCTGATGCCATAGGCTGCAGCCGATCACGCGGTCATGCGTTCGATCGTCCGCCCGTGCCATCGAGCTGCCTGCGTCGTCCAAAGTTCTTGTAAAATTGCAACGCCTCGCCTGCGAAGCGACACATTCGCGTTTGCGCGCAACCTTCAGACAAGGTTGACAGCGGAGTGTCCTCACCGTTCGCATTGGTACGAGGTCATATGCTCAGTCGCGCGCAGCTACAGCAGCTGCTCAACAATCTGCTGGAACTTGGGCCGCGACGTCTGATGGCCTTGGGACTGATCGGCTTCGCCGTCCTCGTCACCGTGGTCGGGGGTGCTTATTATCTGAGCCGGCCGGAATTCGAATCCCTCTACACCGGCCTGACCCGTGAAGACGTGACGCGTATCGGCGCCGCGCTGCGCGAGCAGAACATTGCCTTCGATATCAACGCCGCCGGCGATACCGTCTCGGTGCGGCCGAGTCAGACCGCACAAGCGCGAATGCTGCTGGCGGAGAAGGGGCTGCCGACCAGCGCCAATGCCGGCTACGAGCTGTTCGACAAGATCGGATCGCTCGGGCTGACCTCCTTCATGCAGGAGGTCACGAAGCTCCGCGCGCTCGAGGGTGAGATCGCGCGCACCGTTCAGCTGATGAAGGGCGTCAAGGCGGCGCGGGTGCACATCGTGATGCCGGTACGCGGCTCGTTCCGTGCGACGCAGCAGCCGCCCTCCGCATCGGTTGTGCTGCGCACCGACGGTGCGATCGAGGCGCGCACGGCGCAGTCGATCCGCCACCTCGTGGCGGCAGCTATTCCCGGCATGACGCGCGACAAGGTCACCGTGCTCGACGCCGACGGCTCGATGCTGCTGGCCGAAGAGGATGAGGCCAGCGCCGCGCCGACCAAGATGGCGAGCCTGCAGAAGACGGTCGGCGGAATGGTGCAGGAAAACATCCGCAAGGCGCTGACGCCCTATCTCGGCCTGGACAATTTCGAGGTCAGCGTCGCGCCCCAGCTCTCCACCGACAAACGCCAGATCAACGAGACGGTCTACGATCCCGAGACCCGCGCCGAGCGTTCCGTCCGCAATGTCCGCGAAAATGAAAAGTCGTCGAATGCGGATCGCTCGACGCCGACGACCGTCCAGCAGAACCTTCCGGATCAGCAGGTCAACGCCGGCGGCACCAAGAACTCCAGCGAGGACAAGACGCGCCGCGAGGACGTCACCAATTTCGAGGTCTCGTCCAAGACCACGACGACGGTCAGCGACGGTTACTCGGTCAGGAAGCTCTTCATCGCCGTCCTGGTCAATCGCGCGCGGCTCGTTGCCGATCTCGGCGACAAGACCAACCAGGCCATCGTCGACAGCAAGCTCGCCGAGATCAGCCAGCTCGCAGCGACCGCCGGCGGGCTGGACAAGGCGCGCGGCGACCAGATCCAGGTGACTGCGGTCGATTTCGTGGAGGGCTCGCGCGAGCTCGCGCCGGTGCCGCCGATCAGCTTCGTCGAGATGATGAACAAGCAGCTCGGCAGCGTCATCAATGCGGTGACGATCCTGGCCGTCGCCTCGATGCTGGTCTGGTTCGGGCTTCGGCCGGCGGTCAACGGCATCCTGACTCATCGCGCCGCGCAGGAACAGACCGAGGCGGCCGAGGCCGCCGAGCTCGAGGCCGCCACGGCCCTCGCATTGGCCGACAGCCAGGATCCCGAGCTCAACCTCGTCGAGGACCTCGAAGGCAAGATGCAGCGAACGCCGCAGAAGCGGCTGGAGCAGATCGTTCGCCTCGATCAGATGCAGGCGGCAGCAATCCTTAAAGACTGGATGCGACGCGAGGAGGCGGCATGAACGCGGCAATCGGAAAACTCCTGACGCAATTCGATGCGAATGGCCGGGCCAAGTCGCCACCGCCACCGCCGCCGCCGAAGATCCAGGATGTCCTGACGAGAAAGGAGCTTCGGCGCGAGCCGCAAGCGCAGCCGCAACCTCAAGCGCAGCGTCAGCCGCAGGCGCAGCCTCAACTTCAGCCGCCTTCGGCGCCGGCGCCGGAAGCCGCGCCGGTCAATCTGCTCGAAGACGCCTATCGACGCGGCCATACTGCGGGCCTTGCGGAAGGCGAAGCCAAGCTCGCCGAAGAGCGCGTTCGCAGCGCGATCCGGCTCGGCGAGGAGCGGGCCAAATGGTCCGACCAGCAAGCGGTCGCGATCGTCAACGGTTTTGACGCCGCCTGCCGCGAGATCGAAAGCAACATTGCGAGCTCGGTCGCGCGGATATTGCTGCCGTTCCTCGCCGATGCGGTCCGGGACAAGGCGATCGGATCCCTGGTCGAGCAGATCTCGGCGCTGACCTCGAATTCGCCGGTGCCGGCATTCCGCGTCACTGGACCGAGCGAGCTCATCGATCTCGTCAGGACGCAGCTCAATCTGGCCGGCCGCTCCGGCGTCGAATACCAGTCCGCCGACACCGTCGAGGTTCGCGTTCTCGCCGACCAGACCACGATCGAGACACAGATCTCGACTTGGATGGATCGGCTGAAAGAGGCGCGCCGGTAGTTTCACCATGGAGGAGGTCAAGCACGAGCTCGTCATTATCCGCCGGCGGAGCGCTTTCGAGGACGAGAAGGCGCACGGCGGCGTTTGGAAGATCGCCTATGCGGACTTCATGACCGCGATGATGGCGTTCTTCCTGGTGATGTGGCTGCTCAATGCGCTCAACCAGGACCAGAAGCAGGTCGTTGCGAGCTACTTCAACCCGATCAAGCTCGCGGAAAACGCACCCGCGCCGAAGGGACTGAAGGACCTCACCAAGAAGGAGCCGACGACGTTCGAGGGGCAGGATGGCAAGCGCCAGCCATCCGGGCCGAACGAGGAGCGCCGCGGCGACTCGCCGACGGCCGAAAAGCCGCCCTTCTACGAAGAGAAGGTTCTGTTCCGCGATCCCTATGCAACGCTCGCCGAAATCGCGGCCAGCTCGAACCAGGCCTCGGGCCAGCGGCGCGCCGGTGCGACGACTTCCGCGGAAGAAGATGGCCTCAAGGGCGGCGACGCCTATCGCGATCCGTTCGATCCCGGCTATTGGAAGCTTGCGCCCGAGGCCGCGAAGGAAGCAGACCGGATCATGGAGGGCGAGCCGAAGCCGAATGCTTCCGCGCGCGACAATTCGGCCGGCACAAATCAGGGCGAGCCGCGCCGTGGCAGGACCGATGACGCCGGTGGCAGCGTAGCCCCCGACGCGCAGGCGTCGTCCGCGAGCCAGTCGCCATTGTTGCCGCCGGGACCGGCGCCATCATCGTCTGTGCGCGACGCTAGCGTTCAGCCGAACATGCAGGCGAACCTTCAGGCCAACGCCGCGCCGCAGGCACGTCCCACCGACGCTCCGAAGGAATCCGAGCCGCGAGACGTGGCCCAGACCCAGCAGCCGACCGTCAAGCAGCTTCAATCTGCGATCGCCGATGCCCTGTCGGATATCAAGGCCGGCGCCGGGCCGGTGGCCGAGGTCCGCCAGGTCGAGGAGGGTCTGCTGGTCAGCCTGACCGACGATGCGAGCTTCGGCATGTTCGCGGTCGGATCGGCCGAGCCGCGGCCCGAGCTCGTTCGCGTCATTGACAAGATCGGCCCGCTGATCGCGAAGCGTCGCGGCATGATCATCGTCCGCGGTCATACCGATAACCGGCCCTACAAGTCGGACAATTACGACAATTGGCGGCTGTCCACGGCGCGCGCGCAGATGGCTTACTACATGCTGGTTCGCTCCGGCATCGATGCGCAGCGGATCGAGCATGTCGAAGGCTATGCCGACCGCCGGCCAAAGCTTCCGAATGATCCGGCCGCCGCGCAAAACCGGCGTATCGAGATCCTGATCCGGGAGAAGCGCCCTTGATCAGGCCGCTGCTCCGCGCCGGGCTGCTGATCGTGCTGTCGCTCGCGGCGACACGCGCATCTGCCGAACCGACGGCTCCGTCCGGGGAGCCGTTCGAGCTCGTCCGCACGCTGCAGGCGGTGCAGGACGGCATCGCCAATGGCGACACCGCGGCGCATGCCAGCCACATCGCGCTGATCCGGCAGATCGGCGAAAAATTTCTCGCCGCCGATGCGAGCGTGTGGAGCAATCCGCAGAACGGCCAGGCGGTCGTGATCTATCTGCTCAGCGGCGGCGCCCCACAGATCGTCCGCAAGCTACCGCGCGACAAGATCAATGTAGATTCGCGATTGTTCGACGGCGCGCTTGCTTATGTCGAAGGTCGGCAGGACGAGGCGAAGGACCTGCTCAAGGACGTCAAGCCGCGCACGCTCTCGTCCGGCATGGGCGGGCAGGTCGCACTGGTCCAGGGCGCGCTGTTCGCGCGTTCCGAGGCATCGCTCGCGATCGAGCGTCTCGACGACGCGCGCCTGCTGCTGCCGGGCACGCTGGTCGAAGAGGCGGCGCTGCGACGCGAGATCCTGCTGGTCGGGCAGGCGGAGGATTTCGACAAGTTCGAGTTCCTGACGCTGGCCTATATCCGCCACTACCGCAACTCGGTCTATGCCGGCGACTTCTGGCAACGCTTCTCCACCGGGCTGACGCAATCGAGTCTTGCGCTGGATGATCGCCGCTTTGCGCGGGTCGCGGCGCTGCTGGAACAGATCGACCGCGCCAGCCGCCTCAAGCTCTATCTGGTAATCGCGCGCGGCGCGTTGGTTCGCGGCAAGCTCGTCGTGACCCGGCTCGCAGGCGAACGGGCGCTGACGCTCAGCGCCGATGCCACGCCCGATCGTGAGCGTGCGCATTTCTACCGCGGCGCTTCCCGCGCGCTCACTGACGAATATGATGGCGGCCTCGCCGAGCTGAAGGCGCTCGACCGGGCGAAGTTGGCGGAGCGCGACGCCCTTCTTCTCAATGCAACCCTCCAGCTCGCGCTCGACGTCCGCAAGCCGATTGCGGGTCCGACTGCCGTCATGTCGGCCGACAAGCCGCCGCCCACGCCGGCCCGGATCGATCTGGCGTCGTCGAACGCAATGCTCGCGCGCGCACAGACGCAGCTCGGCGAACTGGAGCTTCTCACCAAGGATCGCCGTCCATGACCAAGCTTAGCGGAACGTCCGGACAGTTGTTCGCAGGCCTCGCCGAAAGTCTTACGCGCGGGGTGTCGCGCTCGGCGAAGGGGACTGCGACGACGGGGGCGAAAACGACGGACGATTCATCGTTTCACGATCTGCTTCACACGGTCTCGAACATGGCCAAGCGGGCGCTGGACGATCAGGGGAGCGACGCCAGCGCAAAGGCCGCTCCGGTACGCCCACGCCTGGTTCAACTGACCGAGCCCGACACACCGAAGGACGAGCCGGTGCACGAGCGCACCGAAGAGCCCAAATCGTCGACCAAGAAAGACCCGGTCGATCAAACGGCAAAGGCGGACGTGTCGAGCAGATTGACCGTTCCGACCATCGTGGGGCAGGAGCTCGCCGCCGCGCAGGCCGTGACGATGCAGACGCCGCAACCGTCGAACGACAAGAAGGACACCTCGGCCCGCGACGAACGACCCGGCGCGGCGAAACGCGACGTTCAGGGTATCACCGACGCAAAGGCTGTGACGGCAGATGTCGCGCGATCCTCCGTCGCGCCGTCGACCGTCGCGCATTCCACGGCCGATGCCTCGGGGCCGCGCCCACAGCCGGCCGCGGCGCCCCTTCAGGCGATGCCGGATGACAGCGACGTTCAACCGAAAGCCATGCCCGCCGCCACATCCGGGTTCGAAGCGGTCACAGCGAATGTCGAGCGCGCTGCAAAGTCCGCGGGCCGCGACGCGTTGCCCGAAACGACCAAGGTCACGGTGGTCCAGCAGGAGACGCATCTGCCTCCCGTGCAGCAGTTCAGCGCGAGCCAGCAGGTCGCGAACGCGGTGGTGTCGGACCTGAAGAGCTCGCCCGCGCCGACTGCGTCCGCCGCGGCCGATCTTGTCGGCGCGCAGAGCAATGCGCCGGATCAGCCGGTCAAGATCCTCACCGTCAATCTCGAGCCGCCGGATCTCGGCAACGTCACCGTGCGCCTTCGCCTCGTCGGCACCGAGGTGTCGGTTCAGCTCGCCGCCCAACGCAAGGACACCAGCACGATGCTGGATCAGCAGCGCGACCAGATTCGCGACCTGATGCAGTCGGCGGGCTACGTGGCTGACGTCGCACCCGTACAGCACGGCTCGCTCGATGGATTCCAGGCCGGATCCGGCCAGCCGCAGTCGCAGCCTCAGCTCGCGAGCCAGCAACAGCAATCATCCCAGTCGCAAGGCGCGTTCGGCGGCGCGGGCACTTCGTCCGGTCAGTCGGACGGCGGAGCCAGGCCAGCCCGGCAGGATCAGCAGCCCAACCAGGAGGCACGCCATGACCAGGACGTGGCGCCGCAGACTCGCCGCGGCCCTGTTTATCTGTAGCACCGGCGCTGCCGAGGCGGCGGCGACCGACGCTGCGCGCCCCTGCGAGCGCGAGATGGCGCGCGCCTCGCAGCAGCACGGGATTCCGCTCGGCATTCTTTATGCCGTCGGTCTCACCGAGACCGGCCGGCGCGGCGCGCTCTATCCCTACGCGCTCGGTGCGGAAGGGCAGACCGTGTTCGCCAAGGACATGGATGATGCAATGGCGAATTTCGAAGCGATGCGAGCCAGGGGCATCAAGCTGATCGATCTCGGCTGCATGCAGATCAACCATTATTTTCACGGCGACAAGTTCACGTCGGTGCGCGCGATGTTCGATCCGGCCAGGAACGTCGACTACGCCGCGCGCTTCCTCAAGGAGCTGAAGCAACGCGAGGGAAGCTGGACCATGGCGGTCGCCCGCTACAACGCCGGCCCCAACAATCAACCGGCGCAGAAGCGTTACGTCTGCCACATCGTCGCGCATCTCGTCTCCAGCGGCTTCGGTGCGTGGACCGACAAGGCGCGCTCGTTCTGCCAACCCAAGACAACGTGAGCCAACGAAGTAAAACGACGATGCATCGCATGAAGTTGTGCATCGCCGCCAATCATCAGCCCCGCGCAAGCAAGATCACCCATTGTAACGACAATCTGTCAAAGGAGCCCACTACATGAGCCTGTATGGTGTTATGCGCACCGGCGTTTCCGGTATGAACGCGCAGTCCAACAAGCTGTCGACGGTCTCGGACAACATCGCAAACGTCAACACGGTCGGCTACAAGCGGGCATCGACGGAATTCTCATCGCTGATCCTGAAGAGCGGCTCCGGCAACTACGACTCCGGCGCAGTCGAGACCACGGTTCGCTACGCCATCACCGATCCCGGCAACCTCCAGTTCACGACCTCGACGACGGACCTCGCGGTCCAGGGCAATGGCTTCTTCGTCGTGCAGGACACCAACGGCAACAGCTTCCTGACGCGCGCCGGCTCGTTCGTGCCCGACAGCTCGGGCAACCTGGTCAACACGGCCGGCTTCCAGCTGATGGGCTACAACATCCAGAATGGTGCCGCGCCCAACGTCGCCGCCAACGGCTTCGGTGGCCTGCAGGTCGTCAACGTCAACCAGATGGCGCTGCAGGCTTCGGCTTCGACCAAGGCAACCGTCGCGGCCAATCTGGATCCGAGTGCGACGAGCGGTGCAGGACCGGCGAGCCCCACCAACTACACCTCGAAGACGTCGATGGTGACCTATGACAATATCGGCAATCCCGTGACGCTCGACGTCTACATGAAGAATACCGGCGCGAACACATGGGATATCCAGACCTATAATGGATCGACGCTGCTTGCTCCGACGGGGTCCACCACGTTCACCTTTGACACGACGGCGACCGGCAAGGGAGCTCTGGCTGCAGCGAGCCCGAAAACGCTTTCGTATACCGTTACCAGCGGCGCCTCGACTTATCCCTTCACGATGGACCTCTCGGCCATGACCCAGGTCGCGTCGAGCTTCGACTTCAAGGCGACCGTCGACGGCAACGCGCCGTCCGCCGTCGACAAGGTCAATATCGACAGCAAGGGCGTGGTCACCGCAGTGCTCAAGAACGGCACCGAGCTTCCGAGCTTCCAGATCGCGCTCGCCACCGTGCCGAGCCCCGACCATCTGACGCCCGAGGTCGGCAACGTCTATTCGCCGAACCTGGACTCCGGAAACGTGCAGGTCGGCCTCGCCGGCCAGGGCGGTCTCGGAACCATCCAGTCCGGTGCGCTGGAAGATTCCAACGTCGATCTCGCGGACGAACTGACCTCGATGATCGAGGCGCAGCGCGGCTTCACCGCGAACTCGAAGTCGTTCCAGACCGGCGCTGATCTGCTCGACGTCGTCGTCAACCTGAAGCGCTGAATTCTTCAGCGCCCCTCCCGGGCAAGAGAACGTTCAAGAGCACGCCATGTCCCTTACGTCAGCCCTCGACTCCGCCCGCAATTCGCTCATGGCGTCGGGCATCCAGTCGTCGACCGTCTCGCGCAACATCGCCGGCGCCAGTTCGACCGGCTATTCGCGCAAGATCACGGTGCTGGACAATCTTCCCGGCGCCGGCGTCTACGTGGCGGCGATCCAGCGCGCCGCCAGTTCGGGTCTGTACAGCAACGTGCTGACCGCGACCTCCGCGGCGGCCACGCAGAGCGCGATCTATGACGGTCTCCAGAAGATCGCGTCTGCCACGGTGGACGATCCGCAGCTCGACCAGTCGCCGACGGCGCAGCTCAATGCGCTGAAGCAGGCGCTTCAGCAATATGCCAACGCTCCGGACAACACCACGCTGGCCCAGGCCGCCGTGACGTCCGCGAAGGACATGGCGACCGCGCTCAACCAGGCAACCCAGACCGTGCAGTCGGTCCGCGAGGGCGCGGATGCCGACATGAACATTTCGGTCCAGAACATCAACCAGCTGCTCTCCCAGTTCCAGACCGTCAATACGGCAATCGTGAAGGGGACGATCGCCGGCGACGACGTGACCGATTATCTCGACCAGCGCGACAGCATCGTCTCGAAGCTGTCCCAGGAGGTCGGCGTCACGATGTCGATCCGCACCAACGGCGATGCCGCGCTCTACACCGACAGCGGCGTGGTGCTGTTCGACAAGACGGCGCGGGCGGTGAGCTTCGCCCCGACCACGTCCTATTCGGCGAACATCAGCGGAAATGCGGTCTTTATCGACGGCGTGCCCGTGACCGGTCCCAATTCGGTGATGCCGATCAAGTCCGGCAAGCTCGCCGGTCTCGCCCAATTGCGCGACACCGACACGGTCACCTATCAGAGCCAGCTCGACGAAGTCGCCCGTGGCCTGATCAATACTTTCAAGGAAAGCGACCAGTCGGGCGCGTCGCTGCCCGACGTTCCCGGCCTCTTCACCTATCCTGGCTCGCCGGCGATGCCTGCAAGCGCCACCGTCTCGGTGGGCCTTGCCGGTACGATCTCGGTTGCCGCATCGGTCGATCCGGCCCAGGGCGGCAACCCGAATCTGCTGCGCGACGGTGCGATCAGCGGCAACGTCGCCTATCAATACAACACCGCCGGCAGCGGCGGCTATTCGACCCGGCTTCAGCAGCTCATCACCAACATGGATGCGTCGCAGCCGTTCGATGCGACCACGCAGGGCAAGCCGAACGGCAGCCTGATCGACTACGCGGCGTCGTCGACGAGCTGGATCGAAAACCAGCGCAAGACCGCAAACGACAACTCACAGTACCAGAGCACGCTGCTCGACCGCAGCACGACGGCGCTGTCGAACGTCAATGGCGTCAACATGGACGACGAGATGTCGTTGATGCTCCAGGTCGAGCGCACCTATTCGGCGTCGTCGAAGATCATCTCGACCGTCGACCAAATGTTGCAAGCCTTGCTAGCCGCCGTGGGGAATTAGTCATGATGAGCGCCAACTACATTTCGACCCTGATGTTGTCCTCGTCGTTGAGGTATTCGATCACGAGCAACCAGGCGGCGCTGAGCAAGGCGTCGACGGAGGCGACCACCGGCCGCTTCGCGGATGTCGGCCTGGAACTCGGCGCGACGACGGGAGGCGACGTCACCCTGCGCGCGGACATGAGCTTCGCCGACCAGCTCGTCGATACCAACGGGCTGGTCGCGGGACGCCTGGACGTGACCCAGGACCGCATCACCCAGCTCAGCACGACCGCAACGGACTTCCTCAAGGACCTGATCGCGGCCCGCAGCACCGACGGCGGCGGGCGGATCATCCTGCCGCCTGCGTCCTCCAACCTCCAGGATCTGATCGGCGCGCTGAACATCTCCTATAACGGCTCGTATCTGTTCTCCGGCATCAACACGCAGAACCAGCCGGTCACGGCTTACGCCGCCGGCTCGGCCAGCAAGAACCAGGTCGATAGCGATTTCTTTGCGGCCTTCGGCTTCTCGCAATCCTCGGCCAGCGTCAGCACGATTACCCCGGCTCAAATGCAGAGCTTCCTCAACGGTCCCTTCGATGCCGAGTTCGCGAGCCCGGCCTGGAACACCAACTGGTCGTCGGCCACCGACCAGGTCATGCAGAGCCGCATCTCCACCACCGAGATTGCCGATACGTCGGTCAGCGCCAACCAGACCGGTTTCCGCAAGCTCGCCGAGGCCTACACGATGATGGCCGATCTCGGGAATGCGAACCTCGACCAGTCGACGTTCCAGGTCGTGGTTGACAAGGCCATCGGCCTCGTCGGCAGCGCCATCACCGACCTCGCTGCGCTCGGCGGCAGCGTCGGCACGGTGCAGCAGCGCCTCACCACCGCGACCGACAAGCTCAAGACCCAGAAGGACATTCTGAACAATCAGATCGTCGGCATGGAGCAGGTCGATCCGACGGAGGCATCGGTGCGCGTCAATGCGCTGCAGACCCAGATCCAGACGGCGCTCGCGCTGACCTCGCAGCTCCAGAAGATCAGCCTCATCAACTATCTCTGAGCCGCGCGGCGGTCGCGTTCGCTTTTAGTTTCTTGCAATTTTCTGCGCAGAGTTGTCCGGATGACTTTTGAAGCCTACGAAACGGTCGTTGAAGACAGCGGCTACGAGGCGCGGGGGCGCGAGCGACAGGCGCTCAGCCTCGGCATCGACCGGCTGGAGCGGCTCCAGAGGGAGCACCACAGCAGGGAGGATCAGGTCCAGAGCCTGCTCTACGTCCGGCGGCTGTGGACCATCTTCATCGAGGATCTCGCGCATCCGGAGAACGGACTGCCCGAGCAGCTGCGCGCGGACATCATCTCGATCGGCCTGTGGGTCGTCAAGGAAGCCGATCGCCTTCGCGAAGAACGTTCGAGCGACGTGATGCAGCTCGTCGAAATCAACCGCATGATCCGAGACGCGCTTTAATGAAGATTTCCTTGCGGGCGGGCGAACGGGTCTACATCAACGGCGCGGTGCTGCGCGTGGACCGCAAGGTCTCGCTCGAGCTCGTCAACGACGTGATGTTCCTGCTGGAAGGGCAGGTCATGCAGGCCTCCGACGCCACCACGGCGATGCGCCAGCTCTATTTCATCGTCCAGCTCATGCTGATGAATCCGACGGATATCGCTGCTGCCGCCTCGCTCTACGGGCAGCACCACGCAGCCCTGCTCGCCGTGTGCGAGAACCGCGAGATGCTGGACGGGCTCGCTGCGATCGACGAGATGGTCGGCGGAACCCGCTACTTCGAAGCGCTCAAGCGGATCCGGGCGCTGTTTCCCCTGGAGCAGGCGATCCTGGCCGGCGCCAACACTGAAGCCCCATTCGAGGCTGCCTGACAACAGCGGAGAGGCACATGAACGTTTCCAGCGCAACCGATACCACCAGCACCAATTCGACGGGCTCGACGTCGTCCACCACGTCCACGTCGAACAACACCGTCGACTATAACACCTTCCTGCAGCTCCTCATCGCCGAGATGAAGAACCAGGATCCGACCAATCCGATGGATACGTCGCAATATATGAGCCAGTTCGCTCAGCTGTCGTCGGTCGAGCAGGCGATGCAGACCAATACGAAGCTGGATTCGCTGCTGTCCTCGCAGGCGCTGTCGCAGGCGGACGGACTGATCGGGAAGAACGTCAGCTTCACCGACTCGACCGGCGCGACCTTCACCGGCAAGGTTGCGTCGATCTCGATCAACAGCAACGGCTCGGTCGCGACCCTCGAGGACGGCACCAAGGTCGCGGTCGGCCCCGGCCTGACGATCAGCTAGCCATGAACGAGCGGGACGCCCTCGACATCGTCCAGGCGGCGATCTGGACCATCCTCGTTGCCTGCGGACCCGCGGTCGGCGCCGGGATGCTGGTCGGCATCGTTATCGCGCTGATCCAGGCCCTGACCCAGGTCCAGGAGGCGACGCTGACCTTCGTTCCGAAGATCGTCGTCATCCTCGTGGTCGTGGCGGTCTCCGGCTCCTTCATCGGCGCCCATATCTCCACCTTCACCGAGATGGTCTATTCGCGGATCGAGCACGGCTTCTGATCCGCGGAGAGCTCCGGCCACCACCCTCGCGTAAGCTTTGCGGGGCAAAATGCAGGCGGACCCTGCTGCCGGTGACCCATGGCCGATACTTTAGCTGCTAGCCTGCCCAACCCGCGACGTGTCGGCGCGGATGCCTTCTTCGCGGGCGGTATCGTGGCCATGCTCACGATCCTGTTCCTGCCGATACCTCCGCTTCTGATCGACCTCGGCCTGGCGTTCTCGATCGCGCTCGCGGCGCTGATCCTGATGGTCGCATTGTGGATCCAGCGGCCGCTCGACTTCTCCGCCTTCCCGACGGTCCTGCTGATCGCGACGATCCTGCGGCTGGCGCTCAACGTGGCGACGACCCGCCTGATCCTGTCCCGCGGCGGGGAGGGCGAACAGGCTGCCGGCCATGTCGTCGCCGGCTTCTCGAAATTCGTCATGGGCGGCGACTTCGTCATCGGCCTGATCATCTTCGCGATCCTGGTCACGGTGAATTTCGTCGTGATCACCAAGGGCGCGACGCGTATCGCCGAAGTCGGCGCTCGCTTTACCCTGGACGCCATCCCGGGCAAGCAGATGGCGATCGACGCGGACCTGTCGGCGGGCCTGATCGACGACAAGGAAGCGCAGCGCCGGCGCCGCGAGCTCGAAGAGGAAAGCTCCTTCTTCGGCGCAATGGACGGTGCCTCGAAATTCGTCCGCGGCGATGCCATCGCCGGCCTGATCATCACCGCGATCAACATCTTCGGCGGCATCATCATCGGCGTCACCCATCACGGCCTGACGCTGTCGCGTGCTGCCGACGTCTACACAAAACTCTCCGTCGGCGACGGTCTGGTCACGCAGATGCCGGCACTGATCGTATCGCTTTCGGCGGGCCTGCTGGTCTCCAAGGGCGGCACCAGGGGTTCGGCGGAGCAGGCCGTGCTGCGGCAGCTCGGCGGCTACCCGCGCGCGGTGTCGGCGGCGTCGTTGATGATGTTCGTGCTTGCCTTGATGCCCGGCCTGCCGATGGCGCCGTTCGTGCTCCTGGGCGGCGTCATGGCCTTCGTCGGCTACTCGCTGCCGAAGCGGCAGGCGGCTGCGCAGCAGAAGGAGGCGGCGCGCAAGGCGGAAGAGCGCGCGCAGAACGATGCCAAGGAATCCGTCAAGGAGTCGCTCAAGACCGCCGAAATCGAGCTGTCGCTCGGCAGCCATCTGTCGGTCCATTTGCTCGGCTCGCGCAACGAGCTCGCGCACCGCGTCAGCAAGATCCGCAAGAAGTTCGCCAAGCAGTACGGCTTCGTCATTCCCGAGATCAAGCTGTCGGATAATCTGTCGATCGATCCCAAGGGCTACCAGATCCGGATCCACGATACCCGCGTCGCCCATGGCGAGCTCAGGATCGGCGAGGTGATGGTGCTGGTGGACAAGGACGGCAAGCCCGACGTGCCCGGCGACGAGGTAATCGAGCCCGCGTTCGGCATGAAGGCGCTGTGGGTGACCGAAGCCTTCACCGATGAAGTCAGGCGGCAGGGCTGCAAGCCGGTCGACAATCTGTCGGTGCTGCTCACGCATCTGAGCGAGGTGCTCAGGGCGAATCTCTCCCAGCTGCTGTCCTACAAGGATATGCGCGGGCTGCTTGACCGGCTCGAGCCGGAGTACAAGCGCCTGGTCGACGATCTCTGTCCGTCGCAGATCTCCTATTCGGGCCTGCTGGCGATCCTGAAGATCCTGCTGGGCGAGCGGGTGTCGATCCGGAATCTTCACCTGATCCTCGAGGCGATCGCCGAGATCGCGCCGCATGTGCGGCGTTCCGAGCAGGTGGCCGAGCACGTGCGCATGCGCCTGGCTCAGCAGATCTGCGGTGATCTCTCCGACAATGGCGTGCTCAACGTCCTTCGCCTCGGCAACCGCTGGGATCTCGCCTTCCACCAGAGCCTGAAGCGCGACGGCAAGGGCGACGTCGTCGAGTTCGACGCCGACCCGCGCCTGATCGAACAGTTCGCGACCGAAGCCAGTGCCGCGATCCGGAAATTCACCGAGGACGGCACCAGCGTGGTGCTGGCGGTGACGCCGGAAGCCCGCCCCTATGTCCGCATGATCCTGGAACGGGTGTTCCCGACATTGCCGATCTTGTCGCACGTCGAGGTCGCTCGCAGCGCCGAGATCCGGGCGCTCGGAGCCATCTCGTGATCAGCGGCCTCGCCGACAACGTGCTCGCGACGTTCATCGTATTCTGCCGCATCGGCTCCTGCCTGATGCTGGTGCCCGGCTATTCCAGCACGAACGTGCCGCCGCAGATCCGCCTGTTCGTCGCGCTCGTGACGACGTTTGCGCTGTCACCGATCCTGGTCTCGATGCTGAAGCCGCTGGTGGACGATGCGTCGCCGCTGACGCTCGCGCTGCTGATCGGCACCGAGATATTGGTCGGCAGCGTCATCGGTCTCGGCGGACGCGTGTTCTTCCTCGCGCTCCAGACCATGTCCACCGTCATGGCGAGCTCGATCGGGCTCAGCAACATCCCGGGCGTGCCGCTCGGCGACAACGATCCGACGCCGGCCTCGGTGCCGCTGATCATGGCCGCAGTCACCACGCTGTTCTTCCTCACCGACCAGCATTGGCAAGTCGTGCGTGGGTTGATGAACTCCTACGACGTCTGGCATCCCGGTGAGAGGTTGAGCGGCGAGATGGCGCTGAATCAGCTCACGAGCCGCCTCACGGACGCGTTCGTGCTGACGCTGCGGATCACCAGCCCCTTCATCGTCTATTCCGTCATCGTCAATTTTTCGATCGGCCTCATCAACAAGCTGACGCCGTCGATTGCGGTCTATTTCGTCTCGGTGCCGTTCGTCCTGGTCGGCGGCCTGCTGCTGCTCTATCTCACCAGCGACGAGTTGCTGACGCAATTCATGCTCGGCATGTCGTCGTGGCTGGCGGGATGACGGGCCATGAATTCGCGCGCGGACAAGCTCGGTCGGATCGTCTCGCTGGTGAAGCTTCAGCTCCGTCTGTCCGAATGGCAGCTCGCGCAATTGCGGCAGCAGGAGCAGACCATGCAGGATGAGCAGGTTTGGCTCGTTGGGACTCTGAACGAGGGAAAGCCGCCGGCCGGATCGTCGAGCGAGTCGCTCGCGAAGCGCCTCAACAGGACGACCGTCGGCGCGCGCGCCGTGCAAGAGCGGGCCGCGATGCAGCTCGCCAAGGTCCGCTCGGAGAACCGGCGCGTCAAACAGCTCGAGGAGGTCGCCAAGGTGGCGTTGTCCGAAAAGCTGCGCGACGCCGAGAAGCGCTCGCTCGAGGACATGATCGAGACACATGCCGCCGTTCGCGATTTGACGCCGCGGCCAGCCAGCCGGAACAAGACATGATCGTGACAGCGACACCCGACCTCGTTCTCGACGTCCTCGACGCCGCCGATCCGGTGACGCAGCGCGCCGCGACCGCGAAGCTCGACGCGCTGAAATCGTCGGGCGCCGATTTCGCCGCGACGATGGAGTCCGAGGCCACCAAGGCCGCCGCGGCAGCGGCCGATCAATCCGCCGCAAACGTGGCGGAGACGCAGTCCGGGGTGGTGAACGGGCCGCCGGTGCAGGTGATCAAGAAGCCCGGCCCGGATGAGGTCTATCGCAAGTTCGAGGCGTTCATCCTCCAGACCTTTGTCGAGACGATGCTGCCGAAGGAGTCGGAGGAAGTGTTCGGCAAGGGCACCGCCGGCGGCGTCTGGAAATCGATGCTGGCCGAGCAGCTGGGCGCCCAGCTCGCGAAGGGCAAGGGGATCGGAATTGCCAAGCAGCTCGCGTCCGCACACCCGCCTGGTCCGGATGTGACGGGCAAGTCGGGCTGATGGATCTGGGACACGGGTGACCAAAGTTGAAGGGTGAATTTGCTATGCAGGTGGAACAGGGCGCGACACTTCCGGTGATGGAGCAGCCGGTCGTCGAACAGCAGGTCTTGGACTCCGAGATGATGACCGGGGCCGCGCCGGGCGATGCTCTGTTGCCCGTGCTGCTGCCGAATGTCGGCGGCGAGATGCCGTTCGACGAAGCCGAGGCGGCAAGATTGGAGGCGACGCGGGCCGAGGAGGTCAGCGGCCTGCTGTCAGCGATCCGCCGGCTCGAGAACATCGTCGAGGAGGAAACCGTCGCGCTCGCGACCGGACAGAAGGTCGATTTCGACGATTTCAGCATGCGCAAGAGCCGGAGCATGCTGGAATTCGTTCGACTGATGCGGGCGCGGATGCATCTCGGCGGCGAAAGCGAGATCACCGAGGAGATCCGGCGGCTGCGCGAGAAGCTCGAGCGCAACCGTTCGCTCCTCGAAATGCATTACGACGCCGTGCGTGAGGTTGCGACCATCATCGTCAGGGCGATCAAGGATGCCGAGTCTGACGGCACCTACACCGGTCGCGCAGCGCGGGACGGAAAATGATCAAGCTGGTGCTGGCCGGGCTCTGGGTATGCATCCTCACCGCGGGCACGAGCTACGGCGTGGCCTATTGGAAGGAAAACGGCACCCTGCTGCCCGCGAAGGACGAATATCTGGACGGGCTGCAATACCAGAAGACCCGGGCGCTGAGCATCCCCATGGTCGAGGGCGGCGCCGTGCAGGGCTACATCGTCGCGCGCTTCGTCTACACGGTGGAGGCGCGAACCATGCACCAGCTCACCGTTCCGCCCGAGCCGTTCGTCGTGGACGAGGCCTTCCGCAGGATCTACGCTGACGACAAGCTCGATTTCAGGAAGCTCGCCCGCTACGACCTCTCCGTCCTGACCGCTGGGATCAAGCAGCGCGTCAACGAGCGGATGCAGGCCGACATCGTCCAGGACGTGCTGGTCGAGGACTTCAACTACGTCTCCAAGGAAGAATTCCAGCAGAAGCCGTAACGCGCCGGGCCGCGAGGCCACACGGGTGCAACGACGTTTCTGCTGCTGAAGCAAGCCGGCCTCTGCGGATGTCCCCGCAGAGGCCGGTTGTTGTTTGCGAGCCGTGGCTTGAAAGTACATGACCCGGAAAGGTGTGCGGCGGCTTTCCGGGGCATGTTCAAATCCAAAGCGCGATGAGGATCTCACCCGATCTCATCGCGCTTTGGCGCGTCAGTTGCCGGCCGGGTACGCCGCCGGGGCGGCATGTGCCCGGTTCAGGAGGATACCGACCTCGTCGAGCTCCTGCATCGGCTCGTCGATGGCCTCGTTGGCGGGGATGTTGAGCCGGTATCCGACGTAGCGCCGTGCCACGATTGCGTCGAAACCGAGCCGGTCACGCAGCTTCTTGCGCAGCTTGCTGACGTGGCTTTCGATCACGCTCTCGTCGAACGTGGATTCGAAGATCCCGTAGACTGCGTTGAAGATCTGCGTCTTGGTGATCCACTTGCCGTGATTGCTGACCATATACTCGAGAATGCGCAGCTCGCGGCGGGGCAGTGTGAGGGCATGGCCCGCGATTTCGGGGTCACGTCCGTTGAAGAAGACCTGGATCCGGGTCTCGCAGGGCCTTGGCAGCTCGCCCACCCGGCGGCGGGCGATCGCGGCCGTTCGGGCGAGGATCTCACGCAGGTGAATCGGCACATGAACCACGTCGTCCACGCCGGATTCAAACAGCTCCAGCGTGTTCTTGAGCATCTTCTGGCCACTCATGGCGATGATCGGAGCCGTGGACCGCTTGCGCATCGCCCGTGGCAGACTTCCGCGGGCATCGCAGTCCCCCAGAAGGAAGGCATCGACCGCTGCCAGGTCCGATTCGTTCGCGGATTGCAGCCAGTCCCAGAATTCTCCGGAGGAGAACCCGATCGACGATACGCCCTCGCGAACGAGCCCTCCTACGTAGCTGTTCGTGACGCTCTCGCGATCATCAACGATTATATACATTAGTCAGTCGCCCCTGTTTCGCACTTGCAGCGGCCGGGAGTTGTTGTGATGCCCCGGCTCGACGCCATGCTGTTTGACGATATTCCCTCCCGCGAACCGTTGTTATGTTTCGATGTTCGCGGGCAGCCCTACGCATTCAGTGCCTGCGTGAGCAGGCCTGCTACTTCGACTCAATACTGAACGCTTACTGCGTGAGGCTCGGCGGGTGTCTTACGGATCACCCCGCGGAGCGGTGAGACAGCGACCTAGAATAGTTGCGCTACGTTGCTGATTACGTCCGAACGCTACTGAACTTGGTCGATCTCCTCGCCAACTGGCGAGAATCACTTGAGTAGGACCGTAACAATTGCCGATTTCCGATCAAGCGTGCGGAACAAAGCGTTTGCTACGTGTGCTTGATGCTGTTGGTTTGTTTCTGGTTGTTTCTTTGTATGTCAAAGATCATCAGTTGATTTGAAATCCAAACTACTTTTGCACCGTGACGGTTATAAAGTTCCATATGCCCGTACAAATACAGCTATTTTGGGTAGTGCTGTCGGGCTGTCGCAGGGAGGGGGTTTCAACCCCGGATTGACTCTCCTGGCCGCGCACCCGGCTGCGACAATTCGACTCATGTATGGCGACGAGACTCCAGCTTGGCGAAATCTTGGCGAGTGTGTGTCTTTCGAGTCGCACTTTCGCCTCGTGCATGACGCGTTGGACTCATTCGATGTCGCATTGTTTGTGACGAATAGATTTTTTGACGCGCACGTTTCAGGCAAGCTTCGCCAACTAGCTTCGTTCAACAGATCGAAAACGAACGGAGCATTTTCAAATGTTGTCCGATGGAAAAACGCGTCCCGCCGAAACTGCGGATTTGACCGCAGCGGCGAGGCCGGCTCCGGAAGCGCGCGACACGAAGACCAATAATGCGCCGCGTGCGGCCAAGCCCGCGCCAAGCGTGAAGCCTGTATCGGCAGCGAGCGACGAAGTTGCCGCCAAGGCCGCGCTCGAGGGATTGAAGCGCATTCGCGCCAAGGCGCGCCTTGATAAGATGGCGATACCAAAGCCTGCGCCTGTGGCGATCAAGCCAGCGGTAATCGTGGCCAAACCGCCGCCGCCGCGTCCGACATGGGTCGCGCCGCTTGCGACATTGGCGGTTGCCGCGATCCTGGTGGTCTGCGCCTGCACCGGCGTCATTGCCTATCTCACCACGCAGCCGAGCCAGACCAGTGCCGCGGCCAGTGCGGAGATCAGGAATCTGCGCGATACGGTCACGCAGCTGCGCAAGCAATTGGCCGGCGTGTCCGAAAATCTGGACGGCCTGCGGACTGCGGTCGATCAGTCAAGCAAGTCGACCAGCGATCGTTTCGGCCGGTTCGCCGAGAATCTGGATCGCATCGAGCGCGTGAGCTCGTCCTCGACCGCCAAGCTCGACAGGCTTGCGCAGGCCCAGGTCCAACCGCCGACTCCCGTTGCTGCGCAGGCGTCGCCGGCGGCGCCGATGATGGCCTCGCTTGCAGCACCCGAGACCACGGGCTCGGTGTCTCCGGCCGAACGCAGCTCGGCACCGCGAAAGGTGGTCAAGGGCTGGTCGGTTCGCCAGGCTTATGAAGGCATTGCGATCCTGCAGGGGCCGAGCGGTGTCATCGAGGCCGTGCTCGGCCAGCAGGTCCCGAATCTCGGTCGCATAGAGGAGATCAGGAACGAGAGCGGCCGTCTGGTGGTGGAAACCAGCGGCGGCGTCGTCTATTCGGCGCGCAAATGAGCTGCGGACAGTTCTATTGGCGATGATGCTCGAAGCTGGTGCATAGCAGGTCGATCTCGGCCTCGGCGATCGGCGCGCGAAACAGGCGGCAGGTGAATTCAACCGTCGTCTTGTTCTCGGAAGCTGTGCGATCCTCCCGGAGGAAGATGCATCGCTTGCAGACGTCGGTGTGGTGCCGCTGTTCGGCGGCATCCGCCTGATCGAGTACGTGTCGCAAGGTGTCGCGAAAGCGGAGCTTGCTGTCGTCATCGAGCACCGCGATCGCCTCGACGAGGCCATTGACGGGATCGCGCGCCAGAAACTTCTTGCCCTGCTGCGTCACGCTCAGGGTCACCGAGCGCTTGTCCTTGGTGGAGCGCTTCCGCTCCACATAGCCGAGCCGTTCAAGCTCGCCGATGATGAAGGAGGCGGTGCCGCGCGTAGTGCCGACATAGCTTGCCAGTGCCGAAGGCGTCCTGGAGAACCGGTTGGCACGTGAGAGAAAGCGCAGCGCCATCCACTCGCGATCGCGCATGCCGTGCTTGGTGCCTTCGAACCACAGGATTCGCGCGACCTGTCCAAGTAATTCAATCGCTTCACGAGCCAAATTCATATCGATGCCAGATCGGATAAAGCTTTATTCAATTGAGCAGTTGGGTGCGCAATCGCTGCGGATCGGAATGAAGCTGTCGAGCGTCGCTCGAAGCTGAAACAATTGCCGCGCTTGGAAGACGCTTCTCCGTTCTGGAGATGGAACATTCGGGAGTGGAACTAGAGCGTCACGAAGAAAGTTCGAGTAAATATGACGGCTCAACTGATCTGAAAATTTCAGTCAAATGACGCGTGCTTGCGTTCAAATATCGGACTGTGTGCTGTGCCCGGGCAACATGATGTGTCGTTGCGGCCACGATCGAGCCGAATGTTGCGGCGAAACGTTTCGAATTGCGCGAAGCCGCACACAGCCTGCAACGCGTGATGGCGCCGCGGCCCGGGGGAGAACCCCCTTTTTCGGTTAATGGATGTTGCGACGCAATGCGGTCACGCGGTTAAATCGGGCACACAATCACCGGGAATTCGAGAGTGCCGTCAGGAAACAAGCCGTTCAACGTCAAACGCGCAGCACTCGCCGCCACCGTCGGCAACATGCTCGAGTTCTACGACTTCATCACCTACAGCTTCTTCGCGATCCAGATCGGCCACACCTTCTTCCCGACCGGAAGCGAATACGGCAGTCTGATGTTGTCGCTTGCGACCTTCGGCGCCGGCTTCGTGACGCGGCCGATCGGCGGCATCGTGCTCGGTACTTATTCCGACCGGATCGGCCGGCGGCCGGCCATGCTGCTGAGTTTCGCACTGATGGGGGCGGCAATCGTCACCATCACGTTCACGCCGTCCTACAATACGATCGGCATTGCAGCGCCGATCATCGTGATCGCGGCCCGTATGGCGCAGGGCTTTGCGCTCGGCGGCGAGGTCGGGCCCACCACCGCTTATCTCATCGAGATCGCGCCGCCCGAGCATCGGGCGCTGGTGGTGGCGTGGCAGCCGGCGAGCCAGGAGATCGCCGCGACGGCCGGCGCGCTTGTCGGCGTCATTCTCAGCAAGACGATGGCGCCGGAGATGCTGGACGCGTATGGCTGGCGGGTCGCGTTCCTGATCGGCGCAATCTGTCTGCCGTTCGGCGTCTGGATGCGCCGAACCTTGCCGGAAACGATTCCGCAGGCGGAAGCCGGAGCCGTCGCGAAGGAGAGCAGGGGCCATTTCTCGCAGGCCCGCCGCCACACCAGCCTGATCGCGCTGGCGCTGATGGTTCTGGCCAGCGGCACGATCTCGACCTATGTCACGCAATACATGACGACCTATGCGCAGAACACGCTGCATGTTTCGTCGACCTTGGCGTTTGGCGTGTCGCTGGTCAGTAACGCCATTCAGTTTGCCGGCGCGCTGGTCGGCGGCTGGCTCGCCGACCGCCTCGGCCGCAAGCCCGTCATGATCTGGCCGCAGCTCGCAACGCTGCTGCTGACCTATCCGGTCTTCCTGTGGATCGTCCATGCGCCCGGCACGCTGTCGCTGCTGGTCGGCTTCGGTCTGCTCTCCGTCATCGGCTCGCTGCCCTTCACTGCGTTCTATGCGACCTTTACCGAGGCGCTGCCCCAGAACATCCGCGGCGGCGTGTTCGCCACCGTCTACGCGGTCGCGATCGCAAGCTTTGGCGGCACGGCGCAGCTCGTGGTGACCTGGCTGCTCCATGTCACCGGCGATCCGCTGGCGCCGGCCTGGTACCTGCTGCTTGCGGCGATCGTCGGACTTGTCGCGATGAGCCTGATGCCGGAGACCGCACCGGTGAAGCAGCGCGATCGCCGGGTCTGAAAGGCCCGGCGCTCGCAGGCTGGTGATTTGCGTTTCGCAGGCATTTATTGGCGAATGCGTCGCCTGAAGATCAGGGCTAGGCATCAGGAAGGAAAGACCGATGAGCATAGAAACCACCATGACAGCCGACGTCGTGGGGCTGACGAAAGTCGCCCCGGTGTCGCGCCGCGGCTTCATGAGCGCCACCGCGGCCGTTGCTGCCGGCTACACGCTTGCGGCCGGTCCCGTCCGCGCCGAGGTGATCACGACCGACACCACCGGCCTGCAGGCCGGCGATGCCAAGATCAAGGTCGGTTCCGAGGAGATGCCTGCTTACTTCGCCCGTCCCGCCGGCAACACCAAGGCGCCGGTGATCATCGTCGCGATGGAGATTTTTGGCCTGCACGAATACATCAAGGACGTGACGCGGCGCCTCGCCAAGCTCGGCGCATTCGCGGTCGCGCCCGACTATTATTTCCGCAAGGGCACCGATCTCACCAAGATCACCGACATCAAGGACTTGCTGCCGGTCGTCAACGCCAAGCCGGACGCCGAGCTGCTGTCCGATCTCGACGCGACGGTGGCATGGGCGGGATCGCAGGGCGGCGACACCGCGAAGCTCGGCATCATCGGCTTCTGCCGCGGTGGTCGTACGGTCTGGGAATATGCCGCCCATAGCGGCACGCTCAAGGCCGGCGTTGCCTTCTACGGTCCGCCGGTCGATGCGCCCAATCCGCTGTGGCCGAAGAGCCCGCTGCAGCTCGCGCCCGAGATGAAGGCGCCGGTGCTTGGCCTCTATGGCGGCGCCGACACCGGCATCCCCGTGGCGCAGGTCGAGCAGCTCAAGGCGGCGCTCGCGGAGAACAAGAAGACGGACGACTTCAAGATCTATCCGGAAGCGCCACACGGCTTCCATGCCGACTATCGCGGCAGCTACCGCAAGGACGCGGCGGAGGATGCCTGGAAGCAGGCGCAGGCCTGGTTCAAGAAGTATGGCGTCCTGAGCTGACGCCAGAATCCAAAAGGGCGGTCCGAGCGACCGCCCTTTTTTACTTGCGCGCGGACCGGCCTCACTTCGTCATCGCGCCATAGACGATGTCCTGCACCTGCTCCCGATAATACTTGCGCAGCTCACCGGGTGCCGCCGTCCCCACCACCACGACAAGCCGTTCCTTGGGATCGCAGAAGAACTGCGTTCCGTAGGCGCCGTTCCAGGTGAACTCGCCGGGATTGCCGGGGACTGAAGACAGTCCTTCGCTGGTCCGAACCGCGACCGCGAGGCCAAAGCCGAAACCGGCACGATGCGGCTCGACATTAGCCACGTTGTTCTTGATCTCGGGGCCGAGATGGTTGCTCGTCATGTGATGTACGGTCTTGGGCGAGAGGATGCGCTGTCCGTCGAGCTCGCCGCCATTGAGAAGCATCTGACCGAAGCGGATGTAGTCGCCGACCGTCGCGAACGAGCAGGCGCCGCCGCAATCGAATTTGGTCGGGGTATCCAGAAGCTTGATGGCCTGCGGCTTCCCCGTGATCGGATCGTTGGCAAAGGGGCGCGCGAGACGGGGGCGCTGTGCGTCGGTCGGATGGAAGGTCGCGTCCTTCATGCCGAGCGGCTGCCAGACATTGGCGGCGAGATAATCACCAAGGTGCTGCTCGCTCACCTTCTCGACAACGGCGCCAAGCACGTCGATCGAGAAGCCGTATTCGAACTCGGTCGAGGGCTGATGCACCAGCGGCAGTTTCGTGATGCGATCGATGAAGGCCTGCGTGTCGCCTTCGATCGCCGGTGCAGTGCCTTCAGGGTATTGCCGCGCGAGCGCGCTGGAGGAGTCCGGACGGCCGCCATACATCAGGCCGGACGTGTGGCGGTACAGGTCGTGAATGTAGATCGGCGATGCCTGCGGTTCGAGCTTCACCGAGCCGTCGGCTTGCTGAATGCCGACCTTCATGTCGGCAAAGGCGGGATAGTAATCGGACAGTTTTGCCTGGAGCGGCAGCTTGCCTTGCTCCAGCAGCGTCAGGCCGGCGACCGCGGCCATCGGCTTGGTCATCGAGGCCAGCGCGAACATCGCATCGATCGGCATCGGCGTGCCCTTGTCCGGATCGAGCATGCCATAGGCCTTGTAGTGCACGAGCTTGCCGTCCCGCGCGATGGCGACGACGGCGCCGGGCACACGCTTGGCGGCGATCTCGCGGGCGAAGAAATCGTCGAGCCGTGCGAGGCCCTGCTTCGAGAAGCCGACATCGTCGGGATTGGCCTCGGGCAGCGGCGCGGCGCGCGCTGCTCCGAACGTGATGACGGCAGCCGCCGCGATCATGGCGATCGTCTTGTTCATGAAATCCTCCCAGGCGGCGAGCTCGTTATGCGGTGGCTCGCTCCACGCCTAGATCATGACCGCGCAGACGCGAAGTCAAGCGCGGGTAGGGCATGTCTGGGACGCGCCAAAACCTTATCGTCCGTCGCCCGTTCGCCACAGCGCATCGAGGCCGTGCCGATAGGTCGGATAGGCAAGCCGGACGCCGAGCTCGTGCTTCAGCCGCGTGTTGGAGACGCGGGCGCTGCTGGCATAGAAGCTGCGCGCCATTGCCGACATCTCGGCGGTCGCGAACGCCTCTTCCGCGGGCGGCGCAACGCCCATCAGTTGCGCGGCGTAGGCGATCACGTCCTGGGGCGGTGCGGGCTCGTCGTCGCAGACGTTCCAGGTGCCGCTGCCGTTGTGGTCGATCGCAGCCATGATGGCGCTGGCGATATCGTCGACATGAATGCGGTTGAAGACCTGGCCGGGCTTGATGATACGGCGCGCCGTGCCGTTGCGCAGCGTCACCAGCGCGTTGCGGCCGGGACCGTAGATGCCGGCGAGCCGCAGGATCGCGACGTCGCCGTGTGCCGTGTCGGTCCAGGCCTGCTCCGCCGCGACCCGCATCCGCGCGCGGTCGAGGCTCGACTGAGGCGGTGTGCTCTCGTCCACCCATCCGCCGGCGTGATCGCCATAGACGCCGACGGTGGAGAGATAGACCACCTTGCGGCGGCGCGCTGCGAGCACGTCACCGAGCGCGGCCAGCGCGGGATCGCCGGTGCTGCCCGGCGGGATCGATATGAGGAGGACATCGGCATCGCTGATACGGTCGACCGTCGCGTCGGCCGGGCGGCTGCCGGAAAAGCCATGCACCTCGATCCCCGCAAGGTCGACCCGCGCGGCGGGGTCGCGGACCGTGCCGGCGACATGCGAGAAGCTGCCGCCGAATGTGCGGACGAAATGCCGGGCGCTGTAGCCGAGGCCGAGGATGAAGAGCCGCATGCGTCTCCCGTGAGTTCCCGTTTGCGCGAGGCGCGCAGCTCCGCTCATAAGAGATTTTTGGGTCCGGCAAAAGATATTGCGATTTTACTCGCCCGCCGCCTCGGGCGATGGTCGCCCGTCACAGGAGGCGTCGACCATGCAGGCGGAAGCGGCCACCATAGCGCCATCCGGCGCGGCGGAGCTGATCCGGAACGCGGCCGCTCTGATCTTCGACGTCGACGGGACCCTGGCCGAGACGGAGGAGCTGCACCGGCGGGCCTTCAACCACGCCTTCGCCCGTCACGGGCTCGACTGGCATTGGGACCGGGCCGCCTACAAGGACCTGTTGCGGGTGACCGGCGGCAAGGAGCGCATCCGCGCCTTCCATGCCCGGCAGTGGATCGCGCCGCCCTTGTCGGATGCGGATATCGCCGAACTTCACCGTATCAAGACCGCTCATTATGCCGAGCTGGTCGAGACCGGCTGTTGTCCCCTGCGGCCCGGTGTGACGGAGCTGCTCACTGCGGCCAAGGCGCGTGGCCAGCGGCTCGCGATCGCGACCACGACCTCGCACGGCAATATTGATGCGCTGCTGTCGCAGGCGCTGGGGCCGCGCTGGGCCGCGGATTTCGATGCGATCGTTGCCGGTGACGATGTCAGGCACAAGAAGCCTGCGCCGGACGTCTATCTCGACGTGCTGGCGCGATTGAAGCTGGCGCCATCCGACTGCGTCGCGATCGAGGATTCCAGCAACGGCCTGATCGCGGCCTCGCGGGCCGACATTCCCGTGCTCATCACCCGCAGCCTGTTTTTCCGGGATGATGATTTCAGCGCGGCGCGGGTGGTGCTGAACGATCTGTCGGAACTCGGCGCCGAACAAAAAACCGCAAAACAACCCCATGCACAGTAGGACGCTGTCGCGGTCAGTGCACCCGGTGACTTGCTCTATCGTCTTCAGCCTGCTCGACAATCTGCGCGATCGGGCTCGACTGGTGATGCACCAGGCGCCAGCCGTCGCCGACGCGCCGAAAATGGTTGGCGGCAGCGAGCGCGGTGCCGTCGACGATCTCGATGCAGAGCACGCGCGCACTGTCGCCGTCGACGATCGCCTGCGGCTCGGCGCAGACGATCTGCGGCCGTTCCGGATTTTGCAGGATGTCGCGCCAGCTTCCGATCACGGTGGCGTGGCCGACGATTGCGGGCCAGCCGGGATGAATGCAGGAAATGGCGTCGTCATCCGCCCACATCCGCTTCATTTCGTCAAAATCGCCCGTCGAAAAGGCGGCGTAGAAAGCCGCGTTCGCGGCGATGACCTTGCTGTCCTTTGCCATGCCTCTCGGGTGAGCCAATGGCAGGCAAAAATCAAGCGCGACTTGAGTCCGACTTTGAACGCAGTGCAGCATGATTGCCCACTTTATGGTCACGCCGAAATGAGCGTCTCCACCGTGCGTCGCGCACCGTCCTTGTAGAGGCGGCCGAGTGCCGCGGTCACGGCCTCGCGCAGGCGCGGCTCGGCGCCGAGCGGCCCGAACACTTTTGTGAGGCCGAGCAATGCGGGCGCCAGCCGTTCCGCGACGGGACCGGCCTCGCGCGCCAGGCCCGCGAGCTCGGTGGCGAAGGGATCGCGCACGTCGATGGCGCGGCCCTGCTCGTCGCGTGCGGTGACGTAGCGCATCCAGCCGGCGACCGCGAGCGCGTGCGTCGCGATCGGCAGGTTTTTGGCCAGGCGATCCTGCATCGCGCCGAGCAGGCGCTGCGGCAGCTTCTGCGAGCCGTCCATTGCGATCTGCCAGGTGCGGTGATGCAGCGCCGGATTGGCGAAGCGCTTGAGCAGGGACGCGCGATAGGCGGCGAGATCGGTGCCCGCAGGCATCGTCAGCGTCACCGCCGCCTCTTCCATCACCTGCGCGGCGAGGCGCGCGAAATGCGGATCCTGCATGGTATCCGCGATGGTCTCGTAACCGGCGAGATAGCCGAGATAGGCGAGCGCCGAATGGCTGGCGTTGAGCAGCCGCAGCTTCATCAGCTCGAACGGCTTGACGTCGGTGACGAGCTCGACGCCGGCGGCAGCCAGATCGGGCCTGCCGGCGGAAAAGCGATCCTCGACCACCCATTGCGTGAACGGCTCGGTCATCACAGGCCAGGCGTCACGCATCCCGAGTGCGGCTGCGACGGCATCTCGGTCGGCATCCGTCGTTTCCGGCACGATCCGATCGACCATGGTGCAGGGGAAGGTGGCGTTATCCGCGATCCATTTACCGAGATCCTTTGAGCGGAGCGCGGCGAATTGCGTCACGATCCGCTGCACGGTGTGGCCGTTGGCGGCGAGGTTGTCGCAGCACAGCACCGTGAAGGGCGAAAGTCCCTGCGCCCGCCGGCGCGCCAGTGCCGCCACGATGAAGCCGGGCGCCGAGCGCGGCGCGTCGAAATTGTTGAGATCGTGCACGACGTCGGGATGCCGCTCATCGAGATCGCCGGTCTGCGGCGTGTGGCAATAGCCCTTCTCGGTGACCGTGAGCGAGACGATGCGGATGGCGGGATCGGCCATTCGTGCGACCAGCGCAGCCGGTTTCTCGCGCGCGACGACGCTGTCCAGCAGCGCGCCGATGACGCGATGCTCGGTGCCTTCGGCGGCGCGCACGGCAACCGTGTAGAGATGATCCTGCGGGGCGAGGGCGTCGCGCGTGTCAGGGCTGCGCAGGCTCGCGCCGACAATGCCCCACAAGGTGGCGCCGGTAGCAAGGCAATCGTCGATGACGACGGCCTGATGGGCGCGATGAAACGCGCCCAAACCAAGATGCACGATACCGGGCGTAACACGCGCGCGATCATAGGCCGGGCGGCGGATGCGAGGTGCCAGCCGATCGAGATTGGAGCTGCCAAGCCGCATGGTCGTCTCTCCCTGTATTTGGCCGCTGCTTGACATGGCGGCCGTCCTGGGTCAATGCTCCGGTCAATTGGTAAGGCCAATTCTCCAAAATTGGCGGGTCGCCGGATCCACCGGCGTGACCCTTTCGGGGAGGCCAGCGTGCCGCTGGAAGCTGTGGAGGCGAGACGGCTTTACCGCCAGGTCGCCGATCAATTGCGAAGCCTGATCGACAGCGGCGAGTACGCGGTCGGCAGCCGCTTGCCGACCGAGCGTGAGCTCGCGGAGCAGCTCAGGATCTCGCGCCCGACGGTGCGCGAAGCCCTGATCGCGCTCGAAGTCGAGGGCCGCGTCCGCATCCGTGTCGGTTCAGGCATTTATGTGAGCGAGCCCGCGGACGCTGCGCCCGCGTTGGCGGCCGCCGTCATTGAAGGTCCGTTCGAGCTGTTGCGCGCCCGCGAATTCCTCGAAAGCGCCATCGCCGAGCAGGCCGCGCGCGTCGCGACCAAGGACGATCTCGCACGCATCGATGCCGCCCTGGTGGCGATGGAGAACGTCGCGCATCCCGGCGAAGCCTCGATGGTCCATGACCGCGCCTTCCATATCGCGATCGCCGGATGCCTCGGCAATGCCGTTCTGGTGCGCGTGGTCGGCGAGCTGTTCGACCAGCGCCTCAACCCCTATTTCGCGCAGCTTGCGCATTATTTCGAGAACCCCGGCACCTGGCGCACGGCGCTTAGCGAGCACCGGGCCGTGCGCGATGCCATTGCGGCGCGCCAGCCAAAGGCGGCCCGCGACGCCATGCGCGATCACCTCGTGCATTCGCAGGAGCGCTTTGCGCAGAATTTTGGTGCCGAAACCGCCGCGGCAGCGCCGACGACGCGGAAGCGGACCGCGCGATCCGAGGCTCAGCCGGCGAAGCCAACACGACCGTCGAAGAAGCAGGTCAAAAGCGGCAGCGCGCGGCGGCGATGAGATTGGGCGGCTCGCATCGGTTTCGAGGCGAGTGAAGAAGAAACAGACTTGAGTGAGCGGAGGAAAATCAGTGTTGAAGAAAATCACGATGGTGCTGGCGGTCTCGGCCGCGGCAATGTTTGCGACGACCGAGGCCAGCCTGGCGCAGACCAAGCTGAAATGGGCCCATGTCTACGAGACCTCGGAGCCGTTCCACACCGCGTCCGTCTGGGCCGCGCAGGAGATCGGCAAGCGCACCAACGGGCGCTACCAGATCGACGTCTATCCGGCGTCCCAGCTCGGCAAGGAAGCCGACATCAACCAGGGCCTCTCGCTCGGCTCGGTCGATATCATCATCTCCGGCTCGAGCTTCGCGGCCAAGAGCTTCCCGCCGATCGGCGTGACCTATTATCCCTACACCTTCCGCGATGCCGATCATCTGCTCGCCTATACCAAGAGCGACATCTTCAAGGAGCTCGCCAAGGGTTACGAGGACAAGAGCGGTCACCACATCATCGCGGTGACCTATTACGGCGTGCGCCAGACTTCGTCGAACAAGCCGATCAAGACCTGCGCGGACCTCAAGGGCCTGAAGATGCGCGTGCCCGACGTGCCGGCCTATCTCGCTATGCCGCGCGCCTGCGGCGCCAACACCGCGCCGATCGCTTTCGCCGAGGTCTATCTCGCGCTCCAGAACGGCACCGTCGAGGCGCAGGAAAACCCGCTGACCACGATCGAAGCCAAGAAGTTCTACGAGGTGCAGAAGCACATCGTGCTCACCGGCCACATCGTCGACCACCTCAACACGGTCGTGGCGGGCGCGCTCTGGAAGAAGCTCTCGGACGAGGACAAGAAGATCTTCACCGACGTGGCGCAGGAAGCGGCCGCGAAAGCGACCGAGGAGATCAAGCAGAACGAGGCCAAGCTCGTCGCCTTCTTCAAGGAAAAGGGCCTGACCGTGACCGAAGTCGACAAGAACGAGTTCCGCGACATCGTGCTGAAGAACGTTCCGTTCGAGACCTTCGGTTATCGCAAGGCCGATTGGGAACGGATCCAGGCGGTCAAGTGACGACGTTCGCTGCGCTCTAGATCTTCATGGTGAGGAGCGCGGAACGCGTCTACGGACGATGCTTCGCATCGCCGAGCGAACCATGAAGGCCCCGGTTTCGCTCAGCGTCGCCCGAGGCCATCCTTCGAGACGCTTGCTCCGCAAGCTCCTCAGGATGAGGAGCGGAGCGAGTTTGACGCAGAAGAGCTAAGTCGTTTGAAGGAGTAACCACATGTCCACCGCCGAAGTGCACCGGCAGATCACCGGGGACGAGATCGCCCATACCTTCGAGGAGGAGGCGACGCCGAAGGTCGATCTCGGCGTCTACGCTTTCGAGGATTGGGTGGCACTGGTGATCTTCTGGGTGATGGCGCTCGCCGTCTTCCTGCAGTTCTTCACCCGCTATGTCCTCAACGACAGCTATGCCTGGACCGAAGAGATCGCGACCTATTGCCTGATCGGTGTCGTCTTCATCGGCGCCTCGATGTGCGTGCGGCTGTCGCGGCACATCCAGGTCGACCTGATCTACCGCTATCTGCCGCATGTCGTCGCGCGCGCGCTGTCGACGGCGATCGACCTGATCCGGATCGCCTTCTTCGGTTACGCCATCAAGCTGGTCTGGGTCTACATCCAGATCATCGGCGACGAATCCATGACCACGATCAATCTGCCCAAGGACTACGTCTATTACGCCGTCCTCCTCGGCTTCGTGCTGATGTTCGTGCGCTCGGTGCAGGTCGCGCTGCAACATCTGCGACAGGGCTATTCGATCCTCGAACGTCCCGGCGCCTACGACGGTTTTGAAGGATAATCTCATGCTGCTGTTGCTTGGCGGTTTTCTCGTCCTGATGCTGCTCGGCGTTCCCGTGGCGATTGCCATGGCCGCGTCGTCGCTGCTCTACATCCTGGTCAGCGGCGTGACGCCTGATGTCACGCTGGCGCAACGCATGATCGCGGGCGTCGAGAGCTTTCCGCTGCTCGCCGTGCCCTTCTTCATCCTGGCCGGCAATCTCATGAACATCGCCGGCGTCACCGGCCGCATCTACAAGTTCGCCGTCGCGCTGGTCGGCTGGATGCGCGGCGGCCTCGGTCACGTCAACATCATCGGTTCGGTGATCTTCTCCGGCATGTCCGGCACCGCGATCGCGGATGCCGCCGGTCTCGGCACCATCGAGATCAAGGCGATGAAGGACCACGGCTACACCACCGAGTTCTCGGTCGGCGTCACCGCGGCCTCGGCCACGCTCGGCCCGATCATCCCGCCGTCGCTGCCCTTCGTGATCTACGGCATGATGGCGAACGTCTCGATCGGCGCGCTGTTCCTGGGCGGCGTGATTCCCGGCATCGTCATGACGCTGCTGATGATGGCGACCGTCACCTACTTTGCGCACAAGAACAAATGGGGCAGCGACACGCCGTTCTCCTGGCCGCAGCTCGGCTCGGCCGGCCTCGAGATCGCCATCGTGCTCGCGTTCCCGCTGGCGATATGGCTGATGGTGATGGCCGGCATGTCGACCAACATGGCCGTCGTCATCGGCCTCGGCGCGCTGCTGGCGATCGACTGGTACTTCGATTTCTCCGCGGTGATGGCGCTGATGGCGCCTGTCATCCTGATCGGTGGCATGACGCTCGGCTGGTTCACGCCGACCGAAGCGGCCGTGGCGGCGGTGATCTGGTCGTTGTTCCTCGGCCTCGTGCGCTACCGCACCATGACCTTGAAGACCGTGGCGAAGGCGACCTTCGACACCATCGAGACCACGGCTTCGGTGCTGTTCATCGTCACCGCAGCCTCGATCTTCGCCTGGCTGCTGACGGTGTCGCAGGCGGCCCAATTGCTGTCGGACTGGATGCTCAGCATCACCCACAACAAATGGGTGTTCCTGGCGCTCGCCAACGTGCTGATCCTGTTCGTCGGCTGCTTCATCGACACCACGGCGGCGATCACCATTCTGGTGCCGATCCTGCTGCCGATCGTGCTCAAGCTCGGCATCGATCCGATTCATTTCGGTCTGATCATGACGCTGAACCTGATGATCGGCCTGTTGCATCCGCCGCTCGGCATGGTGCTGTTCGTGCTCGCCCGCGTGGCAAAGCTCTCAGTCGAGCGCACGACGGTCGCGATCCTGCCCTGGCTGGTGCCGCTGCTGATCGCGCTGATCGCGATCACCTACATTCCCGAACTCACCCTCTGGCTGCCGAAATATATGGGACTCTCCAAATGACCTCGACCTCTCTCGCCGCAACCCTGTTCGGCCCCGAAGACCTGCGCATGATCGAGCATCCGCTCGACAAGCTCGCAGACGGCATGGTGCGCATCCGCTTCGGTGCCGGCGGCATCTGCGGCTCGGACATGCATTACTTCCGCCACGCCCGGACCGGCGATTTCGTGGTGAAGTCGCCGCTCGTGCTCGGTCACGAGATCTCGGGCCAGGTCGTGGAGATCGCGGGTTCCGCGGCCAATCTGAAGGTCGGTGACCGCGTCGCCGTCAACCCGTCGCGCTGGTGCGGCCATTGCGGCGCCTGCCGCGAGGGCCGGCAGAACCTCTGCGAGAATATCTACTTCATGGGCTCGGCGTCGAAGACGCCGCACATGCAGGGCGGTTTCGCCAACTATTTCGACGCGATCCCGGCGCAGTGCGTGAAGATCCCGGACCACGTGTCCTATCAGGCCGCGGCGCTCGCCGAGCCGCTCGCGGTCTGCCTGCATGCCGTTGCGCGTGCCGGCAAGATCGAAGGCAAGCGCGGCATCATCTTCGGTGCCGGCCCGATCGGGCTCTTGACCATGCTTGCCGCGCACCGCGCCGGCATGGCTGATGTCACGGTGGCCGACATCGCACCGGCGCCGCTGGCTTTCGCGACCCGGCTCGGCGCATCGCATGTCGAGAACGTCTCGGGCGGAGAAGAGGGCCTGAAGGCGCAAGCGGCGTCGCGTCCCTACGACGTCGCGTTCGAGGTCTCGGGCACGGCCGCTGGTCTTGCCAGCGCCATCGGCATTATCAGGCGCGGCGGCGTGGTGGTGCAGATCGGCAATCTGCCGGGCGGGCAAATTCCGACGCCGTCGAATGCGGTGATGGCAAAGGAGATCGACCTGCGCGGCTCGTTCCGCTTCGGGCTTGAATTCATGACGGCGGTGGAATTGATTGGAGCCGGCAGCGTCGACGTGCTGTCACTCGTCACCGCCGAGCGGCCGTTGTCGACCGCGCCTGACGCGCTGCGGCTGGCGCTCGATCGCTCGCAGAGCGTCAAGGTCGTGCTGACTGCCAATTGATTGGAGAATCCAGATGATGCTCGAGGGATGGCGCTGGTACGGACCCAATGATCCCGTGTCGCTCGACGACGTCAGGCAGGCCGGGGCGAGCGATATCGTCTCGGCGCTGCATCAGGTGCCGATTGGGGAAGCCTGGACACGCAAGGCGGTCGAGGAGCGCAAGAATTTCATCGAGAACGGCCAGCCCGGCCGCTCGCAGCTGACCTGGTCGGTGGTGGAATCGATTCCGATCCCTGACGACGTCAAGCGGCTCGGCGGGAAGGCCACGAAATCGATCGACGCCTGGATCGCGAGCATGGAGGCGCTGGCCGCCTCCGACATCAAGATCATCTGCTACAACTTCATGCCCGTGGTCGACTGGTGCCGGACTGATCTCGAATGGGAGCTGCCAAACGGCGCCCGTGCCCTGCGCTTCGATCAGGATCGCTTTGCGGCGTTCGAGCTGCACATCCTGGAACGTCCGGCTGCGCGACAGGAATACTCCCCCGAGCAGCAGGCGCGCGCCAAGAAGCTGTTCGATCAGATGAGCCAGGCCGATATCGACTATCTCATCATGGTCATCGCCAGCGCGTTGCCGGGCTCGACCACCGAGCCGATGACCATTCCGCAATTCCGCGACAAGCTGGACGCTTATCGCGATATCACGCCAAAGATCCTGCGGCAGCATCTCGCCGAATTCCTGAGCCGCGTCGCGCCGGTCGCCGAGCAGCTCGGCGTGTCGCTGACGCTGCACCCCGACGATCCGCCGCGGCCGCTGTTCGGCCTGCCGCGTATCGCCTCGACCGCCGAGGACTACCAGGCACTGTTCGACGCCGTGCCGTCGAAGGCCAACGGCATCTGCCTCTGCACGGGCTCGCTCGGCGTGCGCGCCGAGAACGATCTGCCCGCCATGGCCGAACGTTTCGGCCCGCGCATTGCCTTTGCCCATCTGCGCGCGACCAAGCGCGAGGCGGACGGGGTATCGTTCCACGAGTCCGATCATCTCGACGGCGACGTCGATATGATTGCGGTGCTCAAGGCGTTGTTGAAGGAGAATGCTCGGCGCTCACCGGACCAGAGGATCGTCTTCCGTCCCGACCACGGCCATCGCATGCTGGACGATCTCGCCGCTACCAAGCGTACCAATCCCGGCTATACTGCAATCGGCCGCCTCCGTGGCCTCGCCGAGCTCCGCGGCGCGATTCGTGCGATCGAGCATCACTAGGAGATCTAAGGTAAGCGATGCGGCTGGCACAGTGTCATAACTTCCACGACTTCCGGCGGCTGGCACGCAGCCGGCTGCCCGGCCCGATCTTCGACTATATCGACGGTGGGGCCGACGATGAGACGACCCTGCGACGCAACAGTGCCAGCTTCGAGCATTGCGACCTGTTACCCAATGTGCTGCGCGGCGTGCAGCAGGTCGATCTCTCGGTCACCGTCATGGGCCAGAAGCTGGCGCAGCCGTTCTACTGCTCGCCGACCGCCTTGCAGCGGCTGTTTCATTACGACGGCGAGCGTGCGGTCGGCGCGGCGGCCGCGAAATACGGCACCATGTTCGGCGTCTCCTCGCTGGGCACGGTGAGCCTGGAGGAATTGCGCAAGGCCTATGACACGCCGCAGGTCTATCAGTTCTATTTCCACCGGGATCGTGGTCTCAACCGCGCCATGATGCAGCGGGCCAAGGAGGCCGGCGTCGAGGTGATGATGCTGACGGTCGACAGCATCACCGGAGGCAATCGCGAACGCGACCTGCGCACCGGCTTCAGCATTCCCTTCCGCCTGACGCTGGCCGGCATGCTGCAGTTCGCGATCAAGCCGCGATGGGGCATTGATTACGTCACCCACGAGAAATTCCGGCTGCCGCAACTGGACGAGCATGTCGACATGGGCGGCGGCACCATGTCGATCGGTCGCTATTTCACCGAGATGCTGGATCCCGCGATGAACTGGGACGATGTCGCGGAGATGGTGAAGAACTGGAACGGGCCGTTCTGCCTGAAGGGGATCATGTCGGTGGAAGACGCGCGTCGCGCGGTCGATATCGGCTGTGCCGGCATCGTGCTGTCCAACCATGGCGGCCGCCAGCTCGACGGCTCCCGCTCGGCCTTCGACCAGCTCGCCGAAATCGTCGACGCCGTGGGTGACCGCATCGACGTGATGATGGATGGCGGCATCCAGCGCGGAACCCATGTCCTGAAAGCGCTGTCGCTCGGTGCCAAGGCGGTCGGGCTCGGACGATATTATCTCTATCCGCTCGCCGCCGCGGGCCAGCCCGGTGTCGAGCGCGCCCTCGGGCTGCTGCGCACGGAGCTCGAGCGCGGCATGAAGCTGATGGGATGCACGTCGATCAGCCAGCTGTCGCGCGCCAATCTGCGCTTTCGGTAGCGCGCCTCGATCGATTGAGCATCGTTGAGGCCAAGCTCTATCCAATCGTCATTGCGAGCGAAGAATCCCTCCGCGGAAAGACTCTGGATTGCTTCGCTGCGCTCGCAATGACGTGAAGGGAGAGCTGCCTCTAATAGCAAGCGTCCATCGCGCCAAGCTTCGGATAGAGCTTGTCGATCGCCGCGACCTCGCTGTGCATCTGGGCTATGATCCAGTCGCGGATCTCGGCGGCGATGGGGCGCATCGGCCGGTTGCGCGGCGGCAGGAATTCGCAGATGCGGCGCGTGGTGGTGAGCCTGTCGGAGGCCGGCACCAGCGCGCCGGTCAACAGCCAGTGCGAGGCGACCGTCAGCCAGCCGAGCGCGATGCCCTGGCCGAGCAGGGCGGCCTGCACCACGACGGCATAATCGGTGAAGCTCAAAGCCTTGGCGGCACCACGGCGTCCGGTGAGCAGCGACGCATAATCCGCGGCCCAGTCGCCCGGCGTCTCGGCGAGGCGGATGATGGTGTTGCCCTCTGCGGGATCGGTCTCGCCGAGATAGCCCGGGCTGCACATCGGCAGCATCACTTCCTTCATCACCAGCGTGCCGCCGGACGACGGCTCTTCGCGGTCACGAAAGCGCATGCCGAGGTCGACATTCTCGACCGCCCCGCGCAGCGCGCCGGAGATCAGCTGGAAGCGCAGATCGACCTGGGGAAACTGCTTCTGCAGCTTGTCGATGCGCGGCATCAGCCAATGCGTGGTGAACGCGGAGGAGACCGACAGCGTCACCGTCTCGGTGCCCTTGCGGCGTCGCTCGATCTCGACGAGGCCGGTCTCGATGCTGCGAAAGCCTTCGAGCACGCGGCGATACAACAGCTCGCCTTCCTCGGTGAGCACCGCGCGGCCGGCCTTGCGGTCGAACAGGCGGACGCCGAGATGATCCTCGAACTGGCCGAGCATGCGGCTCACCGCGGGCTGCGTGACGTTCAATTCGGCGGCGGCCGCCGTGAAGCTGCCATTGCGCGCTGCTGCGTCGAAGACGAACAGGGCGTTACTTGAGGGCAGCATCCGGCGCAGCTCGGGCATAACGTCATGTTATGAGCGCGGTGAGAATTTGGCAATTGCCGAGTTTTGCCAAGTCTGGTGTCATTGGGATCACAGCCTAAAGAATGGGTGTTCTGGAGAAGATTTGGTGCGGCGCACGCTGCGCCGGCAAATGCTTCAAAACGCTGTCTATAATGCAGGCTTATGGCGCGCAGTGAGGCACGCCATTCCAGGGAACGAGACGAGGTCGATCGTTGGACAAACGAGCGGAAAGCGTCGAGATCAGGTCCGCGAGCAAGGCGTACGGCGCCGTTCGCGCTCTCGACGACGTTTCCCTCAATGTCGGCGCCGGCGAATTCGTCTCGTTGCTCGGCCCCTCCGGTTCCGGCAAGACCACGCTGCTCGGCATTCTGGGCGGCTTCATCCTGCCGACATCAGGCACAATTCTGTTCGGCGGCCGCGACGTCACCTATATGCCGCCGCACAAGCGCGACATCGGCGTGGTGTTCCAGAACTACGCGCTGTTCCCGCATATGAGCGTCGGCGAGAACGTCGCTTTTCCGCTGCGCGCGCGGCGCCTGCCGAAAGCGAGCTGGCCCGACAAGGTGCGCGCGGCGCTCGCGATGGTCGGGCTTGCCGGCTACGAGGAACGCGGCATCGCGCAGCTCTCCGGAGGCCAGCGCCAGCGCGTGGCGCTGGCACGCGCCATGATCTTCGAGCCGCAGCTGATCCTGATGGACGAGCCGCTCTCTGCACTCGACAAACAGCTTCGCGAATCCATGCAGATCGAGCTGCGTGCGCTGCACCGGCGTATCGGCGCCACCATCATCTATGTCACCCACGACCAGCGCGAGGCGCTGACCATGAGCGACCGCGTCGCCGTGATGAAGGACGGCCGGCTGATCCAGATCGACCAGCCCGAGCGGCTGCACGATCATCCCGCCGATTCCTTTGTCGCGAGCTTCATCGGCGAGGCGACGATGCTGCCGGTCCGCCGCGTCGATGCCTCCAGCGTCGCGCTCGGCCATGCGCTTCTGCGCAGCGCCCGCGCCATTCCCGACGGTGATGCGCTGATGCTCGCCGTGCACAGCGAAAAGCTCCTGATCGACGACGGCGCGCAGGATTCTGCCTGTAACCGCCTGACCGGGACGGTCACCGACATCGTCTACCAGGGCGAGAGCCTGCGCATCTTTCTGGCGCTGACTGACGGCATCGCGCTCAGCCTGCGTCAGCCGGCCTATCACCAGGCCTATGGCCGCATCCCGCCGCTCGGCGGCAGTCTCACCGTCACCCTTCACCCCGAGGACACCATCGTGGTGCCCCGGGTGGACTGACCAAAACCTTGTCCAACCTGAGAGAAGAAACTGATATGTCGACCCAAGCCGCGTTCAGCAATTTCAAGGTTCTCACCTTCGACGTCGTCGGCACCTTGATCGATTTCGAAACCGGCGTGCTCTCCGCGGTGCGCAAGATCTCCGGCAAGACACCGGCCGAGCTCAGCGACGAGCAGATCTTCGAGCCCTACAAGCGCGGCCGCGACAAGCACTACGATCGCTCCAGCGAGGCGATGTTCCACGTCTATCGCCATCTCGCCAAGGAGCTCGGGCTGCCCGCTGACGATGCATCCTGCGATGTGTTCCAGCTCTCCGTGCTGCGCTGGGGACCGTTTGCGGATTCGGTCGAGGCGCTCAAGCGCCTGCGCACGAAGTTTCGTCTGGTCGCGATGACCAATGCCGACCGCGTCGCGCTGTCCTGCTACGCACATGCGCTCGGTAATCCCTTCGACGACACCGTCTGCGCCGACGACACCGGCGTAGCCAAGCCGAACCCGGAGTTCTTCGCCTATAACAAGGGGCGCCAGTCGGCCTTTGGCTACAAGCAGTCCGACATTCTGCATGTCGCGCAGAGCCAGTATCACGACATCGGGATCGCGCGGAAACTCGGATATAAAGTGTGCTGGATCGAGCGCCGCCAGGGCATCGGCGGTTTTGGCGGTACGCCTGCGGTCGAGACATTGACAAAACCGGACTTCCATTTTTCGACGCTGAAGGCGCTGGCCGACGCGGCTATCGGGCCTGCGGCGTAATCCGTGAGCGCCGGCATGACACCGGACTGGAACGCGCTGCCATCGGCCAATTCGCTGTGGGAAGCCACAGCGGAGCCGGCGCGCGCGTTTCCCGTGCTGTCTGGCGAGCAGCAGGCCGATGTGGTGATCATCGGTGCGGGCTATACCGGCCTCTCCGCTGCGCATCACATCGCCAAAAGTGGACTCGCGCCAATCGTGCTGGAAGCGAACCGGCCCGGCTGGGGTGCGAGCGGGCGCAATGGCGGGGTGATCACCGCAAAGTTTCGGCTCTCGTTCCGCGAAATCGACGCCATCCATGGCCGTGCCATGGCCAAGCGGATGTATGAGATCGCGCATGAATCGACCGACATGGTCGAGGAGCTGGTCTCCGTGTTCGGTATCACCAGCGCCAACCTGATCCGCACCGGCCAGGTCAAGGCCGCGCATAACGAGACGACGCTGAAGGCTGCGATCGACGAAGCCAATTGGATGACGCGCGAGATGGGCTCGGCCGAGGTTCGCATCCTCGACAAGCACGGCGTGCGCGACGAGACCGGCTCCGACATCTTTGTCGGCGGCGTGCTCAATCCCGGCTCGGGCGGCATTCACCCGCTGAACTATCTGCGCGGCCTCGCTGATGGCGTGGCACGCCGCGGCGTTCCGATTTTCCAGGAATCGCCGGTGATCAAACTCCGGCGGGAGGGTGATGGCGTCGTCGCCGAGACGCCGCAAGGCGCGGTGCGCGCAAAACAGGCGATCATCGCCACCAATAGCTATTCGGATCTCACCGGCGCGACTGCGCATCTGCAGCGCACGCTGATCCCGTTCCGCAGCGCCCTCATTGCCACCGAGCAGTTGCCGCGCAATCTCGCCGGCAAGCTGATGCCGACGGGACGCACCTACACCGAGACCAAGCGCATGATGCGCTGGTTCCGCATGGTCGACAACCGCGTGATTTTTGGCGGCCGTGGCGCCTTCGGTAAGCACGATTCGCAAGCCGCGTTCGACGCGCTGCGCAAGGCGATGGTCGGCATCTTCCCTGATCTCGTCGACGTCCCGCTCGCCTACAAATGGTCGGGCCTCGTCGGCATGACCCTGGACTCGGTGCCGCATATCGGCCGGATCGACGACCGCACGCTGGTCTCGATGGGCTACAACGGTGCGGGCGTTGCGATGTCGAGCCTGATGGGCCGCTATCTCGCCGCCTTCGTGCGCGGCGAGACGCCCGAGGTCGGGCTGCTCGATATCAGCCGCATGAAGGCCATTCCGTTCTATCCGCTGCGCGAGCCCGCCGTGCGCATGGTCGCCGGCTGGTACCAGTTTCTCGATGCGATCGGTCAGTGATGTTCATTTGGAGGAGGCGAGGATGAATACGAAGCTGAATTTTGGATTGGGCTGCGCATTGCTGGGCGCATGTGGTTTCACCGCGGCGCACGCCGCCGAGCAGATCACCTTCGTCTCGCAAGGCGGCGCCTATCAGCAGGCACAGACGGTGGCGATCCTCGATCCCTCCGCCAAGAAGCTCGGCATCACAATCAACCAGGATTCCATCCCCGACGCCTGGCCCGCGATCAAGACCCAGGTCGGCAGCGGCAAGCCGATCTGGGACGTGGTCGACACGCCCACCGGCAATTGCCTGCGTGGTGGCGAGCAGGGGCTGATCGAGAAGCTCGACTTCTCGAAGATTCCAAACGGCGCCGCGATGCCGGAGTCCTATCGCAGTCCCTATTCGGTGTCCTACGAGTTCTATTCCAGCGTGCTGTCCTACAGCCAGAAGACCTTCCCGAAGGACGCGCCCAATAGCTGGGCCGATTTCTGGGACGTGAAGAAATTCCCGGGTCGCCGCGCGCTGCGCAACCATCCGTTCGCCACGCTCGAGGCGGCGCTGATGGCCGACGGCGTCGCGCCGGACAAGCTCTATCCGCTCGACGTTGATCGCGCCTTCAAGAAGCTGGAGGAGATCAAGCCGCACATCACGGTGTGGTGGACCTCGGGCGCGCAGTCGGCGCAGTTGCTCAATGACGGCGAGGTCGACATGGAAATGGCCTGGAACGGCCGCGTCAGCGCGGTCGCGAAGGAGGGCGCCAAGGTCACCTTCACCTACAACCAGGGCATCCTGCAGAGCACCTCGCTCTGCATCCTCAAGGGCGCGCCGAATCTCGACACGGCCGTGAAGTTCCTCAACGAGGCCGTCGATCCCGTGCACCAGGCTAATCTGCCGCTCAACATCGACTACGGCCCCGGCAATCCCAAGGCGTTCGAGACCAGCGTGATCAAGCCGGAGCGCGCCGCGCAATTGCCGAGCGAGCCGGCCAATGCCGCCAAGCAGGCGCTGATGTCCTACGCCTGGTGGTCCTCGCCGGCCGGTGAAGCCGCCGAGAAGCGCTGGGCATCGTTCATGCAGAAGTGAGGCAGCCTTGGTGACATCCGTGCCAGATCCATCGCAAAAGCATCAGCGCCGCGAGAACGGCCTGATGCTGGCACTGGTGTCGCCGGCGTTGCTGGTGATTTTGGCTCTGATCGTGCTGCCGGTCGGCTGGCTGGCCTGGCAGTCGATCTACCATGACGGCTTCACGCTGGAGAACTATCGCCGCGTCTTCACCGAAGACATCTACTGGCGGAGCTTTGCGCTGACCTTCGAGATCAGCCTCGCGGTCACCGTGATCGCGTTGCTGCTCGGCTATCCCGTGGCCTATCTCGCCAATTCCGTGCCGAAGGGCTGGAGCATCCTCATCCTGTCGCTGGTCGTGCTGCCGTTCTGGACATCGGTGCTGGTGCGCGCCTATGCCTGGCTGGCGCTGCTCCAGCGCACCGGCGTGATCAATCAATTCCTGCGTTATCTCGATGTCATCTCCGAGCCGCTCGCGCTGGTGCACAACACGTTCGGCACGGTGGTTGCGACCGTGCACATCCTGCTGCCGTTCATGGTGCTGCCGCTCTACGCCACCATGCAGAAAATCCCCGGCGATCTCATGCAGGCCGGCGCCAGCCTGGGCGCGAGCCCGTCGCTGACCTTCTTCCGCGTGTTCCTGCCGCTGTCGCTGCCCGGCGTGCTGGCGGGCTGCACCATGGTGTTCGTGCTCTGCCTCGGCTTCTACATCACGCCGGAGCTGCTCGGCGGTGGCCGCACCGTGATGGTGTCGATGCTGGTCAGCCGCAATGTCGAGCTCTACAACCAGTTCGGTGCGGCGAGCGCGGTCGCCGTGGTGCTGCTCGTGAGCGTGCTCCTGATCTTCTTCGTCGTCAGCCGCTTTATCTCGCTCGATCGCGTGCTGGGGCAGAAATGACGCGCATCTCGCCCGCCCGGATCGCCCTCTACGTGATCAGCACGCTGGTGCTGATCTATCTGATCCTGCCGGTGCTGATCATCGCGCCGATCTCGTTTTCGAGCGCGCGATTCCTGACGTTCCCGCCGCCGTCGTTCTCGCTGCGCTGGTACCAGCAATATTTCGCCAATCCGGCCTGGATGCAGGCGACGCAGGTGACGCTGACGGTCGCGCTGTTCACGGTGGCGATCGCAACGCCGTGTGGCGTCGCTGCCGCCTACGCCATCAGCCAGTCGAAGCTGCGGATCATGCGTGTCATCCACATGGCGCTGCTGCTGCCGCTGGTGGTGCCGATCATCATCACCGCGGTCGGCATCTTCTTCGTCTATGCCAAGATCGGCCTGGTCGCGACCCTGCCAGGCCTCGTGCTCGCGAACGTGATGCTGGGCTTGCCTTACGTCGTCATCTCGGTGCTCGCGGGCCTGCAGAGCTTCGATCCCGCGCAGGAGATGGTCGCCCGCAGCCTCGGCATGAACCGCCTGCGCAGCTTCTTTGCGGTGACGCTGCCGCAGATCAAATCGAGCGTGGTCGCCGGCGGCATCTTCGCCTTCATCTCGGCGATGGACGAGACCATCGTCGCGCTGTTCATCTCGGGCGGCCAGTATCAGCCGCTGACCAAGCGCATGTTCACCGCGCTCCGCGACGAGATCGATCCGACCATCGCCGCGATCTCGACGCTGATGACCGCGGCGTCCTTCATGCTGGTGTTGCTGGCGAGTGCGCGGCAGAAGAAGACGGGGTAGGGGTTAATGTCGTCCCGGCCTCGTGCGCAATGGCGAACTAGGCCGGGACGACAGCGAATGCGTGGCGAGCTTTCGCTTCAACCCTTGGCCCCCAGCCACGCCAAGATCATCTCCACGATCTGGCTTCGGCTCTTCGCCAGCACCTTCGGCTCGCTCAAATCCCGATCGAACAGCGCGCCAAAAGTGTGGCGGTTGGCGACGCGGAAGAAGCAGTAGGAAGAGATCGCCAGATGCAGATCGATGGCGTCGACGTCGTCGCGGAAGACGCCCTCGCTGCGGCCGCGCTTCAAGATGCCGTCGAGCGTCGCGATCACGCTGGCGTTGAGCTGGCGCAGCTGCAGATTCTGCTTCAGGTGCTTGCCGTGGTGGATGTTCTCGATCGAGACGAGGCGGATGAAGTTCGGGTTGCGCTCGTCGTGGTCGAAGGTCGCCTCGATCAGCCGGCGCAGGCCCTCGCGCGCGTCGCAGCTTGCGATATCGAGCTGGTCTTCCAATGCGCGGATGCTGCGATAGGCTTCCTCCAGCACCGCGAGGTAGAGCTGCTCCTTGCCACCGAAATAGTAATAGATCATCCGCTTCGAGGTGCGCGTCCGCGCCGCGATCGCATCGACGCGGGCGCCGGAATAGCCCTCCGAGGCGAATTCGGCCATCGCCACTTCGAGGATGTCGCGCTTGGTGCGCTCGGGGTCGTTGGTGCGCTTCAATGGGGGTGGCATGCGCTCGAGCATCACTGTTTCTCCCGCCCGTTTCTATGGATCACCTTGAAGGTGAAGGCAAATTTCGCCCAATCCGACGACTTTTGATGCCGACTTGCATAAACGTACTAGTTCGTACATTATGGATTGAAACCAAGGTTGCGGCAACCAAAAGCAAAAAAAGCGCGCACGGCCGGACGGGCCAAAGCGAGCTGCGACCGCCATCGCACACGGGGAGGAATTTTCGATGAGCTCGATCTCGACTGCATCGCTGCACGCGCCGGCCGGCGCGGAAGCCACGCCAAACAAGCTGCCGAAGCGCGCTGCGCTGGTCAGCTTCGTCGGCAGCATGCTCGAATACTACGACTTCTTCATCTACGGCACCGCGGCGGCGCTGATCTTTCCAAAAGTGTTCTTCGCCAATGTCGATCCCGCGACCGGGACGCTGCTCGCGTTGTTGTCGTTCGGCATCGGCTATATCGCGCGTCCCGTCGGCGCCGTCATCCTCGGCCATTTCGGCGACCGCATCGGCCGCAAGACGGTGCTGCTGTTCACGCTGGTGATCATGGGGGCCTCGACGCTGGCGATCGGCCTGCTGCCGGATGCCAAGACGATCGGCAATGCCGCGCCCATCATCCTGACGCTGCTGCGCCTGCTGCAGGGCCTGTCGGCGGCCGGCGAGCAGAGCGGAGCAAATTCGCTGACGCTGGAGCACTCCGCCAATTCCAACCGCGCCTTCTTCACGAGCTGGACCCTGAGCGGCACCCAGGCCGGCGCGATCCTGGCGACGCTGGTGTTCATCCCGGTGTCCAGTATGCCGGAAGATCAGCTGCTGAGCTGGGGCTGGCGCATACCGTTCCTGCTCTCCGCGCTGGTGCTGCTGGTCGCCTATCTGGTGCGGCGGACCATGCCGGAAACGCCCGTGTTCGAAGACATCAAGGACAAGGCGCAAGTGGCGCGCTTTCCCGTGGTCGCGCTGCTGCGAGACTACTGGCCGGACGTGCTGCGCGTCATCGTCTGCGCGCTGATCGCGACCGTCAGCACCCTGACCGCGGTGTTCGCGCTCGGCTACGCCACCAGCAAGTTCGGTGTCGCGCGTCCGACCATGCTGTGGGCCGGCGTGCTCGGCAATGTCACGGCGCTGTTCGCACAGCCGCTCTGGGCCTTGCTCGCCGACAAGATCGGCCGCAAGCCCGTGTTCATCGGCGGCGTGCTCGGCTGCGCCGTGCTGCTGTTCCCCTATTTCATGCTGGTGACGTCGGGCAGCACGGCGGCGATCTTCGTCGCCGCGATCGGCCTCTACATCATCTACTCGGCGCCGAACGCGATCTGGCCGTCGTTCTATGCGGAGATGTTCGAGGCGCGCGTGCGCTATTCCGGCACGGCGATCGGCACCCAGCTCGGCTTCCTCGCCGCCGGCTTCACGCCGCTGGTGAGCGCGAGCCTGGTCGGCGAAGGCCCGAATGGCTGGGTCCCCGTTGCGATCTTCGTCGCCGGTTGCTGCGTCGCCTCCGCCTTGGCCGCGATGACCGCACGGGAAACCCACAAGGTCGACATCGCCGATCTCGGCAAGCGGCGCGCGTGAGCGCAAGACAGGACAAGGATCGATGCTGACCAACGCTATTCCGACCACGCACGGCCCGATCATCGGGGCCGAGCAGGGGCACGTCCGCGCCTTCAAGGGCGTGCCGTTCGCGGCCGCGCGGCGATTTGCCAAGGCGACGCCGCCGCAAGCGTGGACGGAGCCGCGCCGTTGCACGGACTACGGCGCTTATGCGCCGCAGCCCGGGCATCTCGATCAGGTCGAACAATCCTGTCTCAGCCTGAATATCTGGACGCCCGTGGGCGCTGATCGCCCGCTGCCGGTGCTGTTCTTCATCCATGGCGGCGCCTTCGTCACCGGCGGCGGCGCCGATTATGACGGCGCATTCCTTGCCGCACACGGCCCGGCCGTCATCGTCACCATCAACTACCGGCTCGGCCCGCTCGGCTTCCTGCAGCTGCATCGTCACGGATTGGCCGAGGCCAACAACCTCGCCATTTCGGATTCGCTAGCCGCGCTCGACTGGGTCCATGCCAACATCGCCAGTTTCGGCGGCGATCCGAACCAACTGACGCTGTCGGGCCAGTCCGCCGGCGCGTCGATGGTGATCGCGCTCGCGACGCTGCCGCAGGCCAAGGGCAAGTTCGCCCGCGCACTGGCGCTGAGTGCGCCTGGTCGCAACATCATGAGCGCCGACCATGCTGACCAGGTCGCGCGCCGCGTCATCGAAGAGCTCGAGCTTGCGAGCGACCCCGCGGCCATTGCCTCCGTGCCGCTGCCAAAACTCTTCGCAGCCGTCGAGCGCGTCGGCCGCAGGATCGCCGACGAGACCGCTTCAGGCACCGTGTTTGGCCCGGTGCTCGACGGCACCGTGATCGCACGCGAGCCGCGCGACATCTTTGCCGAGGGAAGCTTGCGCGACATTCCGCTTTGGCTCGGTTCCTGCCGCGACGAGATGGTGATGTTTTTGAAGAGCACGCCGCCGGCCGCGATGATCCGCACCACCGAGCGCAATGTGCGCACAGCTTTCGGCGATGCCGGCTGGGAGCGTCTGCTGGCCTGCTATCGCGGCTCGGCACGCCCTGACGAGGATCCATACGAGGCGCTGCTGTCGGATGCGTTCTGGCACCGCCCGATGGCCGATCTCGCGCGAAGCCACGCAGCCGCGGGTGGCGCGGTGTGGCTGAGCCGGTTCGACCATCGCCCGTCGCTGGAGCCGTTCCTGTCGCAAGGACCGACCCACGGCGCCGACAATGCCTGCCTCTGGGCGCATCTGCCCGACTTCATCGATCGTCCGATCCTGAAGCGCAAGGGCGGTCCGATGACCCCGGCCGATATCGACGTCGCGGCGCGGTTCCAGACCAGCCTGCTGCGCTTCGTGACATCTGGCGCGCCCGATGTCGCGGAAGCCTGGCCGCGGTTCGACCTGCCTAAGGAGCCACTCGCAATCTTCGGCCAGCCGTTTCATATTGTGCCTCTCAACGAAGGCGTGCGCTCTCGCCTCTGGGCGGAACTGAGCACCGGCACCAACAATAAAAAGACCATCAGGGAGGCCGTATGAGCATCTTGAACAGGAATGCTACGCGCGGTTCGATCGTCTCGCTCCTTGGCGCGTTCGCGCTGCTGACGGCTTCACCCGTCGCCGCGCAAATCGTCGCGACGCCTGTTCCCGGAGACCCCGTCAGCATCGACAGCGGCGCCGTCTCCGGCAAGGTGCTGCCGTCGAGCGTCAAAGCCTATTTCGGCATTCCCTTTGCCGCGCCGCCGCTCGGCGATCTGCGCTGGCGCGCGCCGCAGAAGGTCGAGGCGTGGAAGGGGGTCTACCACGCCGACCGGTTGGGGCCGGAATGCATCCAAGTGCTGCGACGGCACAATCTCAATCACTATTTCGGCGAAGAGGCGACCAGCGAGAACTGCCTCTATCTGAACATCTGGGCGAGCGCGGATGCCAAGCCGGGCGCGAAGCTGCCGGTCGTGGTCTGGATCTATGGCGGCGGTTTCACCCTCGGCTCCAGCGGCATGGCGATGTATGACGGCGAGAACGTTGCGAAGAAGGGCACGATCTTCGTCAGCTTCAACTATCGCGTCGGCATTCTGGGCAATCTCGCCCATCCCGAGTTGACCGCGGAATCGCAGAACCATGCTTCCGGCAATTACGGCCTGATGGACCAGGTCGCGGCGCTGCAATGGGTCAAGCGCAACATCGCGCAATTCGGCGGCGATCCCGACAACGTCACCATCACCGGTCAGTCGGCCGGCGCGATGTCGGTGTCGGCGCTGGAAGCGAGCCCGCTGGCCAAGGGCCTGTTCAATCGCGGCTTCGCCATGAGTCTCAGCATGTTCGACAACCGCTTCAAATTCCCGGCGCTGCCTGCCGCGGAGAAGATCGGCCTCGAGGTGCAGTCAGCGCTAGGCGCATCGTCATTGGCCGAGATGCGGCAGATCCAGGCCGACAAGATTCTCGCCATCCAGAAGGATTGCCAGCTCGGCTGCGCCGGCACGATCTCGGTCACGCCCGATATCGACGGTTACGTGCTGCCTGACACGGTCCCCAACATCTTTGCTGCGGGCAAGCAGAACGACGTCGCGACCGTCGCCGGCTTCACCAGCGACGAAAGCTCGAACGATCTGCGTACCGCGGGCACGTTAGAGGCTTATGTCGCCGCCGCGAAAAAGCTCTACGGCGACCAGGCCGATCGCTTCCTCGCGCTCTATCCTGCGAAGACTGACGGCGAGGCGAAGGCGATGGGCCTGCTCGCCGCGCGCGAGGGACTGGTCGAGATCGGCACGCGCAACTGGGCGGAAGCCCAGGTGAGGGCCGGCAAGGCGCCGTTCTACATGTACATGTTCTCGCGCGTGCATCCGTTCGCGCCCGGTGTCGAGTTCTTCGACAGCCCGCAGAAGATCGGGGCCTATCACACCTCTGACGTACCTTACTGGTTCGGTACGCAGGACGCCTTCAACAAATTCCGCACCACGCGCAACTGGACCGAGTTCGACCGTGCGCTGTCCGAACGCATGATGGACACGCTGGTCGCCTTCGCGCGGTCAGGCAATCCCGCCACGCCGGCAACGCCATGGCCGCAATGGAAGCAGGACGCGCAGACCTATGTCGAGTTCGGCGACGACTCTGGCGTGCGTGAGGAGAACCGGGCGCGGCTAGAGTTCCACACGCCAGCCAACGTCACGCCCTCGACCCCGCGCGTGTCGCGCGATTAGTGCGGGCTCACGGGAGCCCGGCCAGACGCAACGCGTCTGGTTCGGCGCTTGCGGGCAGAAGCGGACATCAACCTGCTCACAACGTCTGATGAATCCGCCGGGAATGAGACCCAAACCAGAAGCCGCGCTTCCAATCAATTTCGGCTATTCTAACGCAATATCAGTTAGTTGGAATTCGATGGCGTAGGCGTCGTAGCATAGTGATCGAAACTCATCGTGAAAGTCGCACGCCCTCGGCTCACAGAGCGCAGGCTGTTCGCGTAGCCGAACATGTTCGTGAGCGGCACCATCGCGGTAATGACGTTGGCCTTGCCGCGCATGCCTTGGTCCTGAATCTGGCCGCGCCGCGAATTCAGGTCGCCGACGACCGCGCCGGTGCAGTCTTCCGGGGTCACCACTTCGACCTTCATGATCGGCTCTGCGCTCAAAAACTTCACTCCGCGTGTGAACTGGGCCAGCTTGAGTTCAACCCAAGGTTAACACTGTTACCTTGAACGGTCTAGCTTGGCCCGCTTTTGGCCCATCGCAACATTTGCCGCAGTCGCACAGAGGTCGTCGGTATCGGGGCTAACCGAACACGGACGAAGATCTATGATTGCGCCCTGGCGCCAGACCGATCACCAACCCGCACCTGTAATCTGCTTCACAGCCAATCGCGCCGATCTGCGCTAAATGACATCAGGCCCCGCGTCTGCGCGGCCGGCTTCGGAGCTGGCGATGATTGCTGCATTGGCAAGAGCAATATCCCGCGCGACGGGAACCAATATCGAGGTCGAAACACTGAAGATCCTCATGATCTTCTCGGGCGCGGGCCTGCTGGTCTCGCTCGTGGCCGCGATGATCTATGGACAGGCCTTCAACGCCGCTTTGTTCTGAGCGCGTTGCGATCCGTCAGGCCACCGGATCTTCCGAACGGCTCCGCTCAATCGGCGCCAGTGGTGGCGCGCGCTTGAGGGGAGCAGCTTCGCGTGGCGCGGCGTCACTGCCTGCGGCTTGCTCGACCGGCGCGGGGCCGGTGTCGCGGTAGGCGACGATCCAGATCAGAAAGCCCAGGACCGCCAGGGCGGCGCCGACGGGACCGGTCGAGGTCCAACCCCAGCCTTGACGAATGGCGAGGCCACCGAGGAACGGGCCGAGCGCATTGGCGGTGTTGAACGCCGAATGATTGAGCGCGGCAGCGAGCGCCTGAGCGTCTCCGGCCACGTCCATCAGCCGTGTCTGCAAGACGGCACCGAGCGCGACGCTGGCGCCGATCGCGAAAATGTCGATCGCGAGCAGCCAGGGATTGCCGGCGACAAGCGGAAACGCCAGCAGCGCGAGTGTTGCAAACACCAGGATGCCGCCCGCCGTCGGCATCAGCGCGCGGTCGGCGAAGCGCGGCACGAACAGATTGCCGAGCGTGGCACCGATGCCGAAGATCGCCAGGAAGAACGGGATGACCTCGGTGCTGACCTTGGTGACCTCGATCAAGGTCGTCGCGAGATAAGTGTAGACGGCGAACATGCCGCCGAAGCCGATGGCGCTGATCGCGAGCGTCGTCCAGACGCGGCGGCTTTTGAGCGCGCCGAGCTCACGCAGCGGATCCGATCGGCCGGCCTGGTCGCGCGGTGCGAACAGCGCGCACAACAGCATCGTCAGCAAGGCCAGAACCGACACGAGGCCAAAGCTGGCACGCCAGCCGACCCGCTGGCCGATCAGATTGGCCAGGGGCACACCGATGATGGTGGCGATGGTCAGCCCCAGCATGACCTGGCCGACCACCCGCGAGCGGCGGTCTTGCGGAACGAGCGATGCCGCAACCAGCGCGGCGATGCCGAAATAGGCGCCATGGGGTAGCCCGGAGAGAAAGCGGGCGGCGATCATCGCGCCGAAGCCGGGTGCCAGCGCGGTGAGGGCGTTACCGAGCGCGAACACGGCCATCAGCGCCAGCAGCTGCGTGCGCCGGGCGAATTTCGCACCGAGCACGGCGATCAGAGGCGCGCCCAGCACCACGCCGAGCGCGTAGGCGCTGATCGCGTGTCCGGCCGTGGGCTCGTCGATATGAAGGTCAGCCGCGAAGAACGGCAGCAGGCTCATCGATGCGAATTCGGTGGTCCCGATCGCAAAGCCGCCCATCGCGAGCGAGAACAGGACGATGGCGAGATGAGGGGGCGCGGAAGCCGAATTCGGTGTCGCGCTTGGCGAGGCCGCGTGAGGCGAGGTCGTCATGTGTCCTGCATGGGTGACGGCAACGGGAACCAGCCCAGCGAACGTCGCCATCCCTGCAGTCTTTGTCTCACCTACTTAAACGCGCATGGATTCGCGTCAACACCGGAAGGGCCACGTAAGGCAGCGCGCATATCAGCGTCCCGGTTTGCTCAGGGCATCCGCGTCAATATGTCCGGTGAAATCGGCCCAAAACGCCGCAGCCGCGCTTGCTGCGCGGCTGGTCAGCGGTGCGTCATCCTGGCTCAGCCGAGATACGGCACCGGATTGGCCGCGCGATAGAACAGATTGATCAACGTGTTGATGTCGAACACGGGCAGGCCCGATCTCTCGGCGACGTCTCGCGAGAACGGACACATGTTGGTGCACTCGAACAGGATCGCGCCCGGGTTCTTGCAGGACGCCATGAACGCTTCCGTCATTTCGATCATCTCGGCACGCAGCACGTCGGTGTCCAATTCCTCCCGACCGAGAATGTAGGTCGCGGGAAACTGCGCATCGGGCTTCATGCCCTGGATCTGGACGGGGATCACGTCGGGCGACCAGCCGACGCCGCGGAAGTGCCCCTCGTTCATGTGATGGCCGCGTTCGGTGAAGATGCCGATGACCTTGCCCGGTGGCAGCATGGCATGGATCAGCGGTGCCTGGATCAGGCTCGAGGTGAAGACCGGGATATTGACCGCCGCTGCGAGCTGCTTCTGGAACGGCGCGAGAAAGCCGCAGCTCGTCGTGATTGCCTTGACGCCGTCGGCCTCCAGCTCGCGGGCAGCCGCGATGAAGGGATCGAGCAGGGCCGGATCAGGCTGGTCGCCCATGATCCTTGTCGCGTGAGCGCCGCGGACGATCTTGTAGCGCACCGGGAAGTCATAGGAGAGCGCGTTGCCGATGTCGCCGCGCGGACGCGGAAACTTCGTATCGAGCATCAGGATGCCGATCGTCTCGCCGTAATTCGTGAAGCCACCGCGCAGTTTCATCAATCGTCCCACTGATTCGGAATGGTCGCGACACCAGTCTAATGCGTCTCGTGAAACCGGCTGAGAAAGGATTTCAGCCGTTCGCTGCGCGGCTGTCGGATGGTCTCGTCCGGCGTGCCGATCTCGGCCATGATGCCGTCGTTCATGAAGCCGACGCGGGTGGAGACGTCGGCGGCGAAGGCCATCTCGTGGGTGACCAGGACCATGGTCATGCCTTCGGCGGCAAGGCCGCGGATCACGGAGAGCACTTCGCCGACGAGTTCGGGATCGAGCGCCGAGGTCGGCTCGTCGAACAGCATCACGTCGGGCTTCATGGCGAGCGCGCGCGCGATGGCGACGCGCTGCTTCTGGCCGCCGGACAGCCGGCTCGGGAAGGCGTCCGCCTTGTCGGCGAGGCCGACTTTGGCCAGGAGGTCGCGGCCGAGTGCGTCGGCCTCGTCCTGCGCCATGCCTTTCACCTGCACCGGGCCCTCGGTGACGTTCGACAGCACCGACATGTGCGGGAACAGGTTGAAGTGCTGGAACACCATGCCGACGCTGCGTCGAAGCAGCGCGAGCTGGGCGTCGCCCGCGGCGCGCACGCCCTTGCCGAAAGAGAACTTGTGCGTGCCGATCGCCAGCTCGCCCTGCTGCGGCATTTCCAGCAGGTTCAGGCAGCGCAGGAAGGTCGACTTGCCGGAGCCCGAGGCGCCGATCAGGGTAACGACCTCGCCGCGTTCGACCGAAAGCGAGACGCCCTTGAGCACCTCGTGGTCGCCGAACGCCTTGTGGATGTTGTTTGCGATCAGAGCACTCATCGATGCGCTCCCATCTTGAGCTCGACCCTGTCAGCGACCAACGTCAGCGGGAACAGCACGACGAAGTACAGCACGGCGATCGTGGTGTAGACTTCGAGCGGCTTGTAGCTCGACGCGGTGATCACCGTGCCCTGGTAGAGCAGGTCTCCGACCGCGACCACCGAGACCAGCGAGGTATTTTTCAACTGCATGATGGTCTGGTTGATGAAGGAGGGGATCATCACCTGGGTTGCCTGCGGCAGCACGATGCGGCGAAAGATTTTTCCGCGCCGCATGCCGATGGCGCGGCCGGCCTCCCACTGGCCGGTGTCAACGGCCTCGATGCCACCGCGGAAGATTTCCGCATAGAACGAGCCGGCATAGAGCGACAGCGCGATGAAGCAGGCCATGGCCGGCGACATGTCGACGCCGATCAGGACGGGCAGGGCGTAGTAGACCCAGATCAGCTGCACCAGCAGCGGCGTGCAGCGGAACACTTCGATATAGAGACGCAGCGGCACCGTGACCCAACGCGGCGCCGTCGTGCGCAAGATGCCGACGAACAGTCCGATGGCGAGACCCGCGACCACCGTGGTCACCGTGTAGAACAGGGTGACCAGGAGCCCTTGCCAGATCAGGCCCCAATACGGCTTGAGCGCCGCGAAGTCCCAGACATACATGATCGATCAGAACTGAACTTCGGGCGGGAGATCGTCGGCGGTGAGGCCGACCGCTTCGAAGCCCTTGAGCATCCATTCGCGGGTCTGGCCCATCGAGCGGTTGTAGTCGGCCCAGGCGCTGAGGAAGTCCTTGTAGCGCCGGTCGCTCTCGGCGCGGATGCCCATGTTGGTCGGCAGCGTCAGGAGCGGGCGCGGGATCGCGAGATCGCCGAGGTTCGGGTTCTTCTTCAGCGTCGAGACCGACAGCACGGCGAGCGAGACGTTGCAGTCGGCGCGTCCGGTCGCAACCGCAAGGATCGCCTCGTCGCGGTTCTTGAAGCCGAGGATGTTGGCCTTGGGGCAATAGCGGCGCGCGATCGTCTCGTGCGTGGAGCCGATATCGACCGCGATCTTGACCTCGGGCTTGTTGAGATCGGCCCAGGTCTGCGGCTTGGCAAAGCCCTTCTTGGTGATGACGGTGAAGGAGTGCACCAGGATCGGCGTCGAAAAGTCGATCACCAGCGCGCGCTCCGGTGTCGGGTTCACGGCGAAGGCGAGGTCGACCTTGTCGGCCTGGAGGTCGAGGATCTGGTTGCCCCAGGTCGATTCCAGCGTCTCGAGCTTGGCGCCGAGCTTGCTCGCGATGTCCTTGGCCATCTCGATGCAGGCGCCCGACCATTCATTGGTGGCGAGATCCTTGTGGAAGTAGGGCTCCTGTCCGACGATGACGGCGACCCGCAGCACGCCATTCTTCTTGATGCGGTCGAGCGTGGAGGTCGGTGCGTCGGCCTTGGCCGATCCGCTGGCGGCAGCCATCGCGGCGCCCGCGAGCGCGACAGTGGTGAGAGCGTCCCTGCGATTCATGGTCTCTGTCTCCCTGGAATTTGGGTCGGATCGTCTCCGGCCACTGGACTATTTCTGTATTCAGGATAAAATGCAATACGGTATTTCGATTTGCTGACCATTTGGGCGGCAAGGCAGAAATGAGCCCAATATCTTGGCAGGATTGCGCAAAATTCCTGAAAGCCAGGGATTGCAAATCGCATTCAAGTCTGAATACAAGACTGAACGCAATATCGAGATGTGCTGAAGGAGAGGCCTGTGCGCGCCCTATTCGTCGATGCGAACGAGACCCTGGCGGCGGTGACCGACAAGCTGCTGGCTGCCTCGAGGCTGCCGGTCGGCATCAACCGCAATCCCTCGATCAAGCCCGACGATCTGCCCGGCCTGCTCGGCGATGCCGAGATCATGATCGTCGACCACACCGCGGTGCCGAGTGCGATCGCTGAAAAGTGCAAGGCGCTGAAGCATGTCGTCTTCCTCGGCACCGGCGCGCGCAGCTACATGAATCCGGAAGAGCTTAGCCAGCGCGGCATCTCCGTGCACACGATCAAGGGTTATGGCGACACCGCCGTGGCGGAATGCGCGATCGCGCTGATGTGGGCGTCTGCCAAGAGCTTCGGCGAGATGGATCGCGGCATGCGCGAGGGCAATTGGCTGCGCCGCGACGCGGTGCAGCTCACCGGCAAGACGCTCGGCCTGATCGGCTTCGGCGGCATCGCTGCGGAAGCCGCGCGCATGGCGGCGGGTTGCGGCATGAAGGTGATCGCCTGGAACAGGACGCCGAAGACGCATCCGGGCGTCGCGTTCGTCTCGCTGGAGAAGCTGCTCGCCGAGAGCCACGTCGTCTCGCTGCATCTCCTGCTCAACGACGAGACCAAGGGCTTCCTGTCGCGCGAACGCATCGCGCAGATGCGTCCCGGCAGCATCCTGATCAACACCGCGCGCGGCGCCGTCGTTGACGAGGACGCGATGCTCGACGCGCTGCGCTCGGGCCACATCGCCCATGCCGGCCTCGACGTCTTCACGGTCGAGCCGCTGCCGGCCGGCCACGCCCTGACAAAACTGCCGAACGTGACGCTGTCGGCGCATTCGGCGTTCCGCACGCCGGAGGCGAGCGACAACCTCATTGGTGCCGCGCTCGATCATTGCCGCCGCATCATCGCCACCGGCAAGTAAAGCAATAAGGACATCCCATGTCGGATATCACCCGCATCGACCAGAATGCCCGCCGCAGCCGCGCCTCCGTGTTCGGCGATCTCGTTTTTCTCGCGGGCCAAGTGGCGGACACCAAGACCGCCGACATCACCCAGCAGACGAAAGAAGCGCTGGCCAAGGTCGACGACATGCTGGCGCGCGCCGGCACCGACAAGTCACGCCTGCTCAGCGTTCAGGTCTGGCTGAAGACCATGGACGATTTCGACGCCATGAACGCGGTCTATGACGCCTGGGTCGTGCCCGGCAACACGCCGACCCGCGCCTGCGGCAAGGTCGAGCTCGCCGATCCCGCCTTCCGTATCGAAGTGATCGCGATCGCCGCGCGCGCGTAGAGGACGGCTGTGACTGTCAGCGCTCCCGCATCGACCTTCCGCCCCGCACAGCGCATCAGCGCGATCGGCGTGTCCGAGATCCTCAAGATCGGCGCGGTCGCGCAGCGGCTGAAGCGCGAGGGGCGGCCGGTGATCGTGTTAGGGGCCGGCGAGCCTGATTTCGATACGCCCGACCATGCCAAGGACGCAGCCGAGCGCGCCATCCGCGCCGGCCAGACGAAGTACACCATCCTCGACGGCTCGGTGGAATTGAAGGCGGCCATCGCCGACAAATTCCGCCGCGAGAATGATCTCGTCTATGCGCCTGATGAGATCACCGCCGGTGCCGGCGCCAAGCAGGTGATCCACAACGCCTTCATGGCGACGCTCAGTCCCGGCGACGAGGTGATCCTCGCCGCGCCCTATTGGACCAGCTACGCCGACATGGTGCGCATCGCCGACGGCACGCCGGTCGACGTGCTTTGCCGCGAAGACAACGGCTTTCGTCTCGATGCCGCCGATCTCGAACGCGCGATCACGCCGAAGACGCGCTGGCTGCTCCTGAACTCGCCGGCCAATCCGACCGGTGCGGCCTATTCGGCTGCGCAGCTGCGCCCGATCCTGGATGTGCTCAAGCGTCATCCGCATGTCTGGCTGATGGCCGACGATATCTACGAGCACCTCACTTACGATGGCTTGCCGTTCGTCACGGCGGCCGCGCTCGAGCCGAGCCTGAAATCGCGCACGCTGACGGTGAACGGTGTCTCCAAGGCCTATGCCATGACCGGCTGGCGCGTCGGCTATGGCGGCGGCCCGCGCGAATTGATCGCGGCGATGGCGGTGGTGCAGAGCCAGAGCACGACCAATCCGTCCTCGGTGAGCCAGGCGGCTGCGATCGCCGCCCTGACCGGGCCGCAGGACGTGCTCATCGAGCGCCGTTCTGCGTTCCAGCGTCGCCGCGACATCGTGGTCGATGCGCTCAACGCCATCGACGGCGTCACGTGCCGCCGGCCGGAGGGCGCGTTCTACACCTATGCCAGCTGTGCCGGCCTGATCGGCCGCCGCGCGCCGGATGGCACCATCATCGACAGCGACGCGGCGTTCTGCCGCTTCCTGCTGGAGAGGCATGACGTGGCCGTGGTGCCGGGCAGCTGTTTCGGCCTTGCACCTTATTTCCGCCTGTCCTACGCCACCTCGGAACAAAACTTGCGCGAAGCCCTAGAGCGTATCGCCAAAGCCTGCAGGGAGCTGTCATGACCATCAGAAACACCCGCACCGGGGGCCAGATCCTGATTGATCAGCTGGTCGCCCAGGGCGTCGATCGCGTCACCTGCGTGCCCGGCGAGAGCTATCTCGCCGCGCTCGACGCACTGCATGACAGCCCGATCGACGTCGTGATCTGCCGCGCCGAAGGCGGTGCTGCGATGATGGCGGAAGCCTATGGCAAGCTCACCGGCCGTCCCGGAATCTGCTTCGTCACCCGCGGCCCCGGCGCGACCAATGCCAGCCACGGTGTTCACATCGCGATGCAGGATTCGACACCGATGATCCTGTTCGTCGGCCAGGTCGACACCGGCATGCGCGAGCGCGAGGCGTTTCAGGAGCTCGACTACAAGGCGGTGTTCGGCTCCATGGCGAAATGGGCGGTCGAGATTGATCGTCCAGACCGCATTCCGGAGCTGGTCGCGCGCGCCTTCCGCGTCGCGATGCAGGGCCGCCCCGGTCCGGTCGTGATCGCGCTGCCGGAGAACATGCTGACCGAGACCGCCGCCGTCGCCGACGCCCTGCGCATCGAGCCCGCGGTGAGCTGGCCCGCGCCATCAGATCTCGAGCAGGTCGGTGCGATGCTCGCGAGCGCCAAGGCGCCGCTGGTCATCCTCGGCGGCTCGCGCTGGACCGACGACGCCACCAAGAGCATCGCGCGCTTTGCCGAGCGCTTCGACCTGCCGGTCGCGACCTCGTTCCGCCGGGCGTCGCTGATCGACGCCGATCATTCGCACTATGCCGGCGACCTCGGCATCGGGCCGAGCCCGGGGCTGAAGGCCCGCATCGACAACGCCGATGTGATTCTTCTCATCGGCGGTCGCATGTCGGAGATGCCGTCATCGTCCTACACGCTGCTCGATATCCCGACGCCGAAGCAGAAGCTGATCCACGTGCATCCGGGCTCGGAAGAGCTCGGCCGCATCTATCAGCCGGCGCTGGCGATCCAGGCGACACCGGCCGCGTTCGCCGCCGCCGTCGAAACGCTGAAGCCCTCGGGCGCGGTCGCCTGGAAGGGCGAAGCCGCCAAGGCGCATGCCGATTACCTCGCCTGGACCGACAAGGCGCGCGAGCTGCCGGGTACGTTCCAGTACGGCCAGGTCATGACCTGGCTGCGCGACCGCCTGCCGAAGGACGCGATCGTCTGCAACGGCGCCGGCAATTATGCCGGCTGGATCCATCGCCATCATCGCTTCCACAGCTTTGCCGCGCAGCTCGCGCCGACCTCGGGCTCGATGGGCTATGGCGTGCCGGCGGCGGTTCTCGCAAAGCGCCAGTTTCCGGATCGCGTCGTCGTCGCCTTTGCCGGCGACGGCTGCTTCCTGATGAACGGCCAGGAATTCGCGACCGCCGTGCAGTATGACGCGCCGCTCGTCGTCATCGTTGTCGACAATTCGCAATACGGCACCATCCGCATGCACCAGGAGCGCGACTATCCCGGTCGCGTCGTCGGCACCCAGCTCAAGAACCCCGACTTCGCGATGTACGCCAAGGCGTTCGGTGGCCATGGTGAGCGCGTCGAGCGCACCGAAGAATTCGCGCCGGCGTTCGAGCGTGCGCTGGCCTCGGGCAAGCCGTCGATCCTCCATTGCATCATCGATCCGCGCGCGATCTCGGTCGGCAAGGATTTTGCGCCGGCAGTGAAGGCGTAAGCAATGTCGCAGGGCCGCCACGTCGCCATCATCGGAGCCGGCGCGGTCGGCGTGATCAGCGCCATCGAGGCGCTGTGCGAGGGTCATCGCGTCACGCTGATCGACGCGGGCGAGCCCGGTGGCGAGCAGGCGGCAAGCTACGGCAATGCCGGCTGGCTCTCCTCGCATTCGGTGATCCCGCCGGCCGAGCCGGGCATCTGGAAAAAGGTGCCGGGCTATCTCATGGATCCGCTCGGCCCGCTCGCCATCCGCTGGTCGTATCTGCCGAAGGCGCTGCCCTGGCTGATCAAATATCTGCTCTCGGGCTGGACCGAGGCGCGCGTCGAGAAGACCGCCTTTGCGCTGCGTGATCTCCTGAAGGACGCGCCGCTCTTGCACCGGAAGCTTGCGGAAGAGGCCGGTGTGCCTGAACTCGTCGAGCGCAACGGCGTGATGCACGTGTTCCCGTCGCGCGGCAATTTCGACAACGATCTCGGCTGGCGGCTGCGCAAGAAGGTCGGCGTCGCATGGATGGAGCTGAACGCCGACGAGATGCGTCAGCGTGAACCGGATCTGCATCCGCGCTACACGTTTGGCGTGGTGGTGGAGGAGGCCGGCCGCTGCCGCGATCCCGGCGCTTACGTTGCGGCGCTGGCCCAGCACGCGCTGGCGAACGGCGCGAAACTCGTGCGTGCCAAGGCGACGGGCCTCAAGCTTTCCGGCAACAAGATTGTCGCCGTCCTCACCGAGACCGGCGAGATTGCTTGCGATGCCGCGGTGGTTGCGGCCGGCGCGCATTCGAAACGGCTGACGGCTTCCGTTGGCGATCCCCTGCCGTTGGAAACCGAGCGCGGCTATCACGTCATGATCGAGCATCCGGAATCAGGTCCGCGCAGCTCGATGATGGCATCCGACGCAAAAATGGTGGTGAACTGGACCGACAAGGGTCTGCGCGCCGCCGGCACGGTCGAGATCGCCGGCCTCGAGGCCGCGCCAAACTGGAAGCGCGCCGAGATCCTGCGCAACAACCTTCTCAGCATGTTCCCCAAGCTGCCGAGAGATATCCCGGCTTCGCGCATAAAAACCTGGTTCGGGCATCGGCCGAGCATGCCCGACGGCATTCCCTGCATCGGTTACGCGCGCGCGTCACGCGACATCGTCTATGCCTTCGGCCACGGCCATATCGGCCTGGTCGGCTCGGCCCGCACCGGCCGTCTCGTCGCGCAACTCCTGAGCGGCAAGCAGCCCGAAATCCCGCTCGCACCATTCGCGCCCACCCGCTTCCTCTGAGATCGCACCATGACCAACGCAGCCAGCTCGTCCTCCCGTATCGCCCGTGGCGGCAAGGCCATCTACGGCGCGCCGCTCGGCATCCTGATGCTGGAAGCACGCTTCCCCCGCATTCCCGGCGACATGGGCAACGGCGCGACCTGGCCATTCCCCGTGCTCTATCGCGTGGTGAGCGGCGCTTCGCCGGAGAAGGTGGTGCTGAAGGGTGCCGCCGGCCTGCTGCCTGACTTCATCGATGCGGCCAAGGATCTGGTGCGGCTCGGGGCCGAAGCCATCACCACCAATTGCGGCTTCCTCTCGCTGTTCCAGAAGGAGATCGCGGCGGCCGTCGGCGTTCCCGTCGCGACCTCGTCGCTGATGCAGGTGCCGTGGGTGCAGGCGACCTTGCCGCCGGGCAAGCGCGTCGGTCTCGTCACGGTGTCGGGCTCGACCCTGACGCCGGCCCATCTCGAAGGCGCCGGCGTGCCGCTCGATACGCCGCTGGTCGGCACCGAGCACGGCAAGGAGTTTTTCCGCGTCCTGATCAAGGCCGAGAAGGACGACATGGACGTGGCGCAGGCCGAGCGTGACGTGGTCGAGGCCGGAAAGCAGCTGGTCGCCAAAAACCCCGATGTCGGCGCGATCGTGCTCGAATGCACCAATATGCCGCCCTACGCGGCCGCGTTGCAGGCCGAGGTCGGGTTGCCGGTCTATGACATCTATTCCATGATTACCTGGTTTCATGCTGGACTGCGGCCGCGCGCCTTCGCCTAAGTCCGGCGGTTGCGAAGCTCTTCACAACCTCTGCTCTCGTTTGCATTGCAATCGCTCCCGCAGCCCCGGTATATTGGGCTGTGTGCGGGCATGAATGCAGCTGATATGAGCAACGTGGAACTGGCTTCCGATAGTATCGTCGATCGCGTCTATGAACAGCTCAAGGCGATGGCCGTGAGCTATGAGTTCAAGCCGGGCGAACGGCTCAACGAGGGCGAGCTGGCCAAGCGCCTCGGCGTCAGCCGCACGCCGCTGCGCGAAGCGCTCAACCGTCTCAACACCGAAGGCTTCCTGCGCTTCACGCCGGGCAAGGGCTTCTTCTGCCGCGAGCTCGACGCGCACGAAATCTTCGATCTCTACGAGCTGCGCAAGTCGATCGAGGTCGCCTCGGTCCGCCTCGCCATCAAGCGCGCCAAGGACGAGGATATCGACGCGCTCTTGAAATTCCTCGAAGCGACCGGCCCCGATCCCGGCGAGCGCTCGTCAGTGGAACTGGTCGAGCTCGACGAGACCTTTCACGAGCGGCTGATGGCGATGTCGAACAACGCCGAGATGCTGCGCGTGCTCCGCAACGTCAACGCCCGCATCCGCTTCGTGCGCTGGATCGACATGGACAGCATCAACCGCTCCAACACCCAGGCCGAGCACCGCGCGGTCGTCGAAGGGTTGAAGGCGCGCAACGAAGACGCCTGCGTCTCGGTGCTGGAGAAGCACATCGATCGCCGGTTGGATCGCATCACGTCGGCGATCAAGGAAGGCTACGCGCAGATCTACATGCCGGCGGCGGCGAGGTCGGTGGCGAACTGAACCAGCCTGAACGGCGGTGCCTCTTCCCTTATCCCCTCATGTCCGCCGAAGCCTTGGCGAAGGCGGATGCGGGAGAAGGTGGCGCGAAGCGCCGGATGAGGGGTATCTCTCGGCGCACATAGCTGCGCGTGAGTGCGTGGAGACGTACCCCTCACCCAAGTGAGTTTGTGTCGACCTGCGGTGATGCCCTGTCCCGCAAGGGGAGAGGGCGCAATCATCCGCACTGCGCGAAAACCCAGCTATACAATCCTTCGATATCTGATCGTCCCAGACGGTCAGAGCTTTTGCGCCCGAACATCGCTAGCGTGCCGCTCGCAATTCACGGAGACACGCGGTGCATAGCCCCAAGCCCAATCCTGAAACCGACTGGCCGAGCGAGCTCTATCGGGTCCTCAAGGCCGCCGACGTCAAGCAGATGTCGTACGTGCCGGACGCCGGTCACAGCCAGCTCATCCGCATGTTCTCGGCCGACCGCGACGTCACCACCAACGTGCTGACCACGGAAGAGGAAGGCATCGCGATTGCCGCGGGCGCCTGGCTCGGTGGCCAGCGCAGCGTGCTGCTGATGCAGTCGAGCGGGGTCGGCAATTGCATCAACATGCTGTCGCTGTCGGCGATCGGCCGCTTTCCGCTCTTGATGCTGGTGACGATGCGCGGCGAATGGGCGGAGTTCAATCCCTGGCAGGTGCCGATGAGCCGGGCGACGCAGCCCTCGCTGGAGGCCATCGGGCTGAAGGTAATGCGGGCTGAGACGGCGGAGGATCTGGTCGAGACCGTCGAATCCGCGGCGTCGCTCGCCTACGAATCCGACCAGCAGATTGCAGTCCTGATCGGGCAGCGCCTGATCGGCAAGAAGAAGTGGTGATATCGATGACCGTTCCCTCCGAGCTCGATCGCCGCGCCGCCGTCGCGGCTCTTCTCAAGAACCGCAAGGACACGCTGGTCGTCTCCGGCCTTGGCTCTCCCACCTACGATTTGCATTCCGTCGGAGACCACGACGCCAATTTCTATCTTTGGGGCGCCATGGGCGGCGCTGCGCTGATCGCGCTTGGATTGGCGCAGGCCCAGCCGGGCAAGCGCGTCCTCGCGTTGACCGGTGACGGCGAGCAATTGATGGGCATCGGCGGTCTCGCCACCATCGGCGTCGCCCGTCCGCGCAATCTCGACATCGTCGTGATCGACAACCAGCATTTCGGCGAGACCGGCATGCAGGCGAGCCACACCGGCCGCGGCGTCGATCTCACCGCGATTGCCGCGGCCTGCGGCTTTGCTGCCACTGCGACGGTGCGGACGATCGAGGAGGTGCAAGACCTCGCGGCGCAAATCGCCGAGCCGGCCGATGGTCCGCGGCTTTTTGTCATCAAGGTGAGGGCGGAAAATCCGCCGCGTTCGCTGCCTTCGCGCGATGCCGTCTTTATCAAGAACCGGTTCCGTGCTCATCTCGGCTTCGCGGCAGCTTGAACCGGAATCCTCTCCGGGATAGCTCGCTGCCCAAGCAGCTATTCTGGAGTGAGACCCATGAAACTATCCGGCAAGGTCGCCGCCATCACCGGCGCGGCACGTGGCATCGGCAAGGCCTGCGCAAAGCGGTTCCTCGATGACGGCGTGAAAGTCGTCATCTCGGATGTCGATGCCGATGGCCTGGCGGCAACGGCTGCCGAGCTCGGCCGGCCCGATGCTCTGCGCACCGTCGTCGGCAATGTCGCCAAGCGCGCCGACGTCGACCAGCTCGTCGCCACCGCCGCGAAAGAGTTCGGCCGGCTCGACATCATGGTCAACAATGCCGGTGTCGCCCGCAACCGCGACATCCTGGAGATTTCCGAAGCCGAATTCGACGAGATCATCGGCATCAATCTGAAGGGCGCGTTCTTCGGCGTCCAGGCCGCGGCCAGACAGATGATCGCGCAAGGCGGCGGTGGCGTCATCATCAACATGTCCTCGGTCAACGCGCTGCTGGCGATCCCCGCGCTTGCGACCTACGCCATGTCCAAGGGCGGCATGAAGCAGCTGACGTCGGTTGCCGCCGTCGCGCTCGCCCCGCACAACATCCGCGTGGTCGCGGTCGGCCCCGGCACGATCCTGACCGACATGGTGGCGTCCTCGATCTACACCTCCGAAGATGCCCGCAAGACAGTGATGTCGCGGACGCCTGCGGGGCGCGGTGGCGAGCCGAGCGAGGTCGCCTCCGTCGTGGCGTTCCTCGCCAGCGACGATGCGTCCTATATCACCGGACAGACCATCTATCCCGATGGCGGCCGGCTGATCCTGAACTACACGGTTCCGGTAAAGGACAAGTAGAGGGCGGGCGAAGCCGCTGCCACATTTTCGGTGTCGTCCTGGCGAAAGCCAGGACCTATTACCACAAGACGTGGTTTGACGAAGACTTGTGGTCACTAGCCTAGACGACAACTACTCCCCGGGGTAATGGGTCCTGGCTTTCGCCAGGACGACTCGGAAACCTCACTCCGCCGCGATCGTCATGCCATGGCCGAGCCGCTTCGAAATGTGGCTCGCGCAATCGCGCAAGGCGTGAGCGATCGGGCTGTCCCAGCGCGCATCGAACGTGCCTTCCGGCCCCATCGCGGTGATGACCAGCGCGACATGGCCGGCATGGTCGAACACCGGCGCCGAGAACGCATTCACGCCGGGCAGGGGATCGCCCAGCGCGCGGGCGAGGCCGTGTTTGCGGACCTCGGTCAGCATCTCGGTGACCTTGGCGCCTTTCACGGCGCGCTTGGGATTGTAGCCGACGCCGTGACGATCGAGGCCGCTTTCGAGCGCGGCATTGATGGTCTTCTCCGGCAGGAAGGCTGCGAAGGCGCGGCCCGTCGCGGTTTCCAGCAGTGCCATCACCGATCCGGCGCGCATCACGATGTGGACGGGCTGGCCGGGCTCTTCGAGCTGGACCACAGTCGGGCCGTGCGTGCCCCAGACCGCGAGCGAGACCGCGTGCCCGATCTGGCTCGCCAGTGCGGCGATCTTCGGCTGGGCGATGCGGACGCCGGAGAGGCGGCGCAGGCTGATCAGGCCGAGCTCCAGCGCGAGCGCGCCGATCTCGTAGCGGCCGGTGGTCTCGTCCTGCTCGATCAGGCCGATGCGCGAAAAGCTGGCGAGATACGGATGCGCCTTGGCCGGCGTCATGCCGGCCTCGCGCGCGAGATCGCGCAGCATCATCGGCTCGCCGCTCCTGGCGAGGGCGCGGAGCAATTCTCCGCCGACCTCGATCGACTGGATGCCGCGGCTTTCTCTCTTCATGCGCCCCCTGGCGTTTGGTTTACGCCGCGTCGCGCTTGGCGGCGCTGTCGGCGAGATGACGGCCGGCAATGTAGCCGAAGGTCAGCGCCGGCCCAAGCGTGATGCCGGCGCCGGGATAATTGCCGCCCATGATGCTCGCCATGTCGTTGCCGGCGGCATAGAGCCCGGGAATCACCCGGCCCTCGGCGTCGAGCGCGCGCGCGTTCTCGTCGGTGACAATGCCGGCATAGGTGCCGAGATCCCCCACCACCATCTTGATGGCGTAGTACGGACCGTTCTCGATCGGCGCGATGCAAGGGTTGGGGCCGTGCATGGCATCGCCCTGGTAGCGGTTATAGGCCTTTGAGCCCTTGCCGAATGCGGCGTCATGCCCCTGCGGAGCGGTCGCATTGAACTGCTTGACGGTCTCGGCGAACGCTTTCGCATCGATGCCGGCCTTCGCCGCCAGCGCTTCAAGCGTGTCGCCGCGCATGAGGTAGCCGGTCGCGAGGTGATGACCGAGCGGCATCGGGAACGGCGGCACGCAGCCGAGGCCGTATTTGCGCAGCGTCGGGTGGTCGCAGACGAGATAGGCCGCGATCTCTTCGCCGGGCTTTGCCGCCTTGATCATGGCCTGGACGAAGTCGTGATAGGAATTGCCTTCATTGGCGAAGCGCTTGCCGTCGCGCATCACCGCGATCACGCCGGGCTTGGCGCGGTCGATGAAGTGCGGCATCACGCCCTTCGAGCCGTCCTTGCGCGTGGTCAGCGACACCGGCACCCAGGCCGCCGCATTCGGCAGGCGGTCTTCGACATGCCCGCCGGCGCTTTCCGCCAGGCGCAGGCCGTCGCCGGTATTGCCGGTGGGGCCGGGCGAGAAATGCTCATGGCCGGTCGGCGCATGCGGAAACATCTTCTTCCGCCGCTCGACATCATGCGGAAAGCCGCCGCAGGCGAGCACCACGCCGTGCCGCGCGCGAACGCGGACGTCGCGGCTCTCGCGCGAAACGATCGCGCCCGTCACCGCGCCGTTCTCCACCGTCAGCTCGCGCACCGGCGAGGATAGCCACATCGGGATCTTCAGATCCTGCGCGGATTTGGCGAGACGGCCGGCGAGCGCGTTGCCATTGGTCAAGGTCATGCCGCGGCCGTAGCGCAGCACGTCCATCAGGTGCCGCGACAGGCGCTTTGCGACGTAGACCGCTGATGTCAGCGACTTCGTCACGCGCATGAAATGGATGATCTCCTTGCCGGAGCCCAGCATCATGCCGAACACGGTGAGCTCGGGCAGCGGCATGCCGAGCGTCTTGATCTGATCGCCGAGCTCGCGGCCGTCGAACGGGCGCGTTACCATCGAGCGGCCGCCTTGCGTGCCGCCGGGCGCTTCGGCATGGTAGTCCGGGAACACCAGCGGCATGTCGAAGCGCAGCGCGGTTTTGGTGGTGAAGAAGTCGACGGCTTCGGGGCCGGCGCTCAGGAACGCTTCGACGCGCGCGGCGTCAAAATTGTTGCCGGCCTCGTGCCGCAGATATGTGCGGGCCTGCTCCGGCGTCTCCGCGATACCGTAGGCTTTCGCCAGCGAGGTGCCGGGGATCCAGAGCCAGCCGCCGGAGCGGGCAGTGGTGCCGCCGAAGCGCGGCTCCTTCTCGACGATCAGCACGTCGAGGCCGCGATAGCGCGCGGTGATCGCGGCCGACATGCCGGACGCACCCGATCCGGCCACGAGCACATCGCACTCGTATGTTTCGCTTGCGTTGCGCTCGTTTCCGGTCATGTGAGCCTCACTTCTTCAGCAGCGGACATTTGGACTCGGAGACCGGGCGATAGGCGTCCTCGCCCTTCACGGTCTTGATGATCTCCAGATAGTCCCAGGGCTCCTTGGACTGCTCGGGCGATTTCACCTTCGCCAGATACATGTCGCGGATGACGCGGCCGTCTTCGCGCAACTTGCCACCATGGACGAAGGTGTCCTCGATCGGCAGCTCGCGCATCTTGGCCATCACCTTGGCCGGATCGTCGGTGCCGGCGGCCTTGATGCCCTTGAGATAGTGCAACACCGAGCCGTAGACGCCGGTCTGGATCATGGTCGGCATCACATTGGTGCGGGCGAAGAACTTTTTCGACCAGGCCCGCGTCGCCTCATCCATGTTCCAATAGGACGCCGTGGTCATATAGGTCCCCTGCGCGGACTTCAGCCCGATCGCGTGCACGTCGGTGTCGAACATCAGGAGGCCGACCAGCTTCTGGCCGCCCTGGACCAGGCCGAATTCGCCGGACTGCTTGATGGCGTTGTCGGTGTCCTGGCCGGCATTGGCGAAGGCGACGACGTCGGCCTTGGAGCTCTGCGCCTGCAGCGCGAAGGAGGAGAAGTCGGCGGTGTTGGTCGGATGCTTGACGCCGCCGAGCACCTTGCCGCCCATCTCGTTGATGAAGCGCGTGGCGTCCTTCTCGAGCTGCTGGCCGAAGGCGTAGTCCGCGGTGATGAAGTACCAGGATTTGCCGCCTTCCTTGATCACGGCGGAGGCGGTCACCTTCGACAGCGCATAGGTGTCGTAGGTGAAGTGCACGGTGTTCGGGCTGCACAGCTCGTCGGTGAGCGAGCTCGCGCCGGGGCCGGACAGCAGCGCGATCTTGTTGCGCTCGCGCACCATGTTGTGCACGGCGATCGCGATGCCGGAATTGGGAATGTCGACGACCGCATCGACCTTGCCGTTGTCGAACCAGCCGCGCACGATATTGACGCCGACGTCGGTCTTCATCTGGTGGTCGGCGCTGATGATCTCGATCGGCTTGCCGAGCACGGTCGGCCCGAACTCCTCCACCGCCATCTTGGCGGCCTCGACCGAACCGGGTCCGGAATTGTCGCGGCCCCAGCTGGAGAGATCCGTCAGCACGCCGATCCGCACCACATCGTCGGAGACTTGCGCGTTCGCAATAGTGGTCATGGCAGCCGAAGTCATCGCCGCGAGCATGGCGCAGGCCAAAAGCCCTCTCATCGTCGTTCCCTCTCTTTTATGGGCCGCCTTGGCGCGGCCGGTTGTTCTGGCGAGGAATTAGATATTAGCAAATTAATTTGTCAATGGCGAATTTTCGCGCGCCTCGTCCTTGCGAGCAAAGCGAAGCAATCCGGAACACCCCCGTAAGTTGCAACCGACATCATGATTGGCCATGATGTCCGCTGGAATCGTGGGGCGCATGGCAATGACGGCAGCAGCGGGGGTCTCCGGTGTCACGGAGCGGTCGACCACGGCGCATGTGGTGTGGGCGAGTGCGCTCGGCACCGCGATCGAGTGGTACGATTTCCTGATCTACGGCACGGCCGCCGCCCTCGTGCTCAACAAGCTGTTCTTTCCGAGCTTTGACCCGTTCGTCGGCACGCTCGCGGCTTTCTCGACCTACGCGGTCGGCTTCGTGGCGCGGCCGATCGGCGGCGCCATCATCGGACATTACGGCGACCGGCTCGGGCGCAAGAGGATGCTGGTCGCGACCATGATCGCGATGGGGCTCGGCACCTTCCTGATCGGATGCCTGCCGACCTACAGCCAGATCGGAGTCTGGGCGCCGATCCTGCTCGTCATCCTGCGCTTCGTCCAGGGCATCGGTCTCGGCGGCGAGTGGAGCGGCGCGGTCGTCATGGTGGCCGAGCATGCCGGCAATCGTCGCGGCTTTTATGGCAGCCTGGTGCAGATCGGCTTTCCCGTCGGCGTTGCCGCCTCCACCGGCATTTTCGGGCTGATGACGCTACTGCCCGAAGCGGACTTCTTGAGCTGGGGCTGGCGCGTGCCGTTCCTGATCAGCATCCTGCTGGTCGGAGTAGGCTTCATCGTGCGGCTCAAGCTCGCGGAGACGCCGCACTTCAAGGAGGTGGTCGAGCGCAAGGAGGTGCTGGCGCAGCCGGTGTGGGAGGTGATACGCCGCGATTGGCGCAGCTTCCTGCTGGCGATCGGCATCACGGTGTCCGAAGTCGGGCTCGCTTATCTCCTCACCGTCTTCACCGTGGTCTATGCCACGACGAAGCTCGGCCTGCCGCGCCAGGTGATCCTGAATGCGGTGGTCTATGCCGCGATCGTCGAATTCGCGACGCTGCCGCTCGCCGGCTGGCTGTCCGATATCTTCGGCCGCAAGGCGCTCTATCTCGCCGGCGGCGTGTTCTCGGTCGCGCTCGCGTTTCCGCTGTTCTGGTTCCTCGACACCAGGGACCCGGTGCTGATCACGCTCGCGCTCGTGGTCACGATGACGCTGACGCATGCGCTGCTGTTCGGACCCAAAGCGGCGTTCATGCCGGAACTGTTCCGCACCCAGGTGCGCTACAGCGGCGCCTCGCTCGGCGCAAATGTCGCAGCCGCGCTGAGCGGCGGCTTCTCGCCGCTGATCGCAACCGCGCTGCTCGCCTGGGCCGGTACGTACTGGCCGGCATCGCTCTACATCATCGCGCTGTCGATCATCACGATTGTTGCGACGCTGATGGCGCCGGAGACCGCGCGCGACACGCTGAAATCATAAGCGGTCAGAGGCAGGCGGGATTGGCCGCGGCTGGGATCACCAGGAATGTGATCGTGGCCGGCGCGAGACGGATCGTGCCGGCCGCTGTCGGAAGGCTCGCGATATCAGGCATTCGATCGCCAGCCATAAGCGCGAGCGGGCTGCCGTTCAATTGCACGCCGGCACTCTGCAGCCGGGCGGAGCTGAGCGTGTAACGCTCGGACGGAAGCGGCAGGGCGAGCGAGCGCGAAGCATCGCGCGAGGTGTTGATTGCGAGCAGCGTGACCGCGCCGTTCAGCTTCGGATGGCAATGCGCGTAGACGTGAAGACCCGGGACGACCGCGAGACCTGTCTCGAGCACCGTCGGTCCCATCAGCCGATGCCAGAGCAACGCGGCCCAATAGTTCGGGCGGGGACGGAATGTCGTCTCATCGAGCAGGCCGTAGTCGCTGGCGGCCAGCGTGTTGTGCGTCACGACCTGGACGCCGGCTTTGGCCAGGCGCCCGAGCTGGTCGAGATAACGAAACGTGTCGAGGAACGTCTTGTCCCAGCGATTGCCGCCACAAGCCGCATCCGCCGTCTCGGTCAGCCAGATCGGCTTGCCCGGCTCGAATGTGTCGCGCAAGTCGCGATAGATCGCCAGCGTCGAATCGGTGCGCGCGAGCCATTGATCCGAAAGCGCCTGCGCTGGGTCATCGCGGCCCCCACAGCGCGGCGAGATCGTGTTGTAGTGATGATAGGAGAAGCGGTCGACGCCGGGGCCGGACGCGGCGAGCAGATCGCGCGTGGTGATGCCTGAGCCAGATGGGGAGGCGGTATCGCCGACCGAGCCGGGCCCTGCGATCAGCGTCTCCGGCGCACTGTGCCGAATCCATTCGCGAAAAATCTTGATGTCACGGCCGTAGGCGGTCGCGTCGTACCCGGGCGGAGCGCCGGCCGCGAGCGTCGGCTCATTCATGAACTCGACGGCGCTGAGGCGGCCGCCGAGCGAGCGCGTGACATCGAGCAGGCGTTGAGCCTGATCCGGTCGCCAGGTGCCATTGCCGTTGCGGCTGCCGGGACTGACGGCCAGGGAGGTGACGATCTCCGCATCGACAGCGCGCGCGAAATCGACGATGCCGCGCCACTGCGCGTGGGTGAGCACGGAGTTGAAACCGGCCGGCGGTTCCGACGGTGCGCTCTCCGTGTCGGCAAAGAACGTCGCATTGGCCCAGGTTCCGCTGACCCGCACATAGGCCGGCGACAAGGCGGCTGCGAGCTTGCGCAGGCGCGCGTTGGACAGGTTGATCGGAGGCCTGAAGCTGTAGCGATCGCGCTGATCGAAGCTGCAGCCCGCGCGCGGATACGGCTTCCAGAACCGTCCGCCCGTCACCTCCACCATCTCGATATTGTAGGACTGAAAGCGCGGGTCGATCTTTCCGATCGCTTTCAACGTCGCCGCCGCAATGGATGTTTCGTCGGCAAGTGCGACGCCCGAGGTTGCGGCAATGAGCAGCACAATCGTGGCCGCTGTTGCCGCGCAAAGGGGCCTGCGCCGTTGTCTGCGTGCGCTTGTATGCACGGCCTGACGCCTTCTTATGCGCGCTGCCGAAAGCAAATGCAGCGGCCCGAACCATTAGCGGCTCTTATACGCCGAATTTTTACTTCCAATTTTACTTCGCGAAACCTCAGCCATAGCCTCACGCGCAACTGATCACGGAAAGCAGCCGATCAATGGCGATCGGTGCGAGCGTTCATCGTAACCAACGAGGGTTGCCATGTCTGATGAGACGAAGGGAACGTCCACCTCCAATCCGGCGGGAATGGAAGCGGGATCGACGAAAAAGCTGAGCCGGCGCACGCTGTTGAAGGGTGCGGCCGCTGTTGCGGGAGCGGCCGCGGGGTCGGATGCGATCCGCGGATTCCCGACCATCTGGGCGCAGGAGATCAAGGACATCGAGCTGCGCCATGTCGGCGTCTCCTATTCCGTCGTGAAGGCGATCGGCGACCAGGCCGCCAAGGACCTCGGCTTCAAGGTGACGATGCAGAACCTCGACACCTCCGCCGCCATCAACCGCTTCATAAGCCAGCCTAATACGGTCGATATCGCCGACCTCGAGGGCTGGCAGGCCAAGCTCGCCGCCAAGCGCAGCGTGATCCAGGGCATCGAGGTCAAGAAGATCAAGGAGTTCGACAACATCCTGCCGATCTTCACCAAGGGCGAGATCGACGGCCACAAGATCCCGCGTCAGGGCATTTCGCCTTACGAGGCCATGTACATTTCCAAGCCGGACTCGACCGATCTGCACGATGGCGTCACCGAATGGGCGACCTTCCTGCCGCAGGTCTACAACGCCGACTCCATCGGCTATCGCCCCGATCTCGTCGGTCATGAAGTGACCGAGTGGAAGGACCTGATCGATCCGAAGTTCAAGGGCAAGGCCGCGATCCTCGACGTGCCCGCGATCGGCATCATGGACGCCGCGCTCTGCTTCGAAAGCGCCGGGCTGATCAAGTACGGCAACAAGGGCAACATGACCAAGGAGGAGATCGACTTCACCTGCAACAAGCTGATCGAGCTGAAGAAGCAGGGCCAGTTCCGCGCGACCTGGACCACCTTCGACCAGTCGGTGCAGCTGATGGCGGCGGGCGAAGTGGTGATTCAGTCGATGTGGTCGCCGGCGGTCGCCGCCGTCCGCGTCAAGGAAATCCCCTGCGTCTACGCGCCCGTGAACGTCAAGAACGGCAAGGAAGGCTATCGCGGCTGGTGCAACGGCATGGGCCTGATGAAGCATCTCTCCGGCAAGAAGCTCGATGCCGCCTACGAATATCTCAACTGGTACCTCTCCGGCTGGCAGGGCGGCTTCGTCGCGCGCTACGGCTATTACAGCCCGGTACCGTCGACCGCGAAGAAATTCCTCACCCCGGCCGAATGGGCGTTCTGGTACGAGGGCCAGCCCGCGCCCGAGGTCGTCAACGATCCCTATGGCGTGCCGATGGAGAAGACCGGCACCAAGCGTGACGGCGGCTCGTTCCTCGATCGCGTCAAGAACATCTCGTGCTGGAACACGCTGATGGATGAGGCGGCCTACATGAACAAGCGCTGGAACGACTTCAAGGTGGCCTGAAACCTGCTTTCCCTGACGCAAGCGAAGCACCGGCGCCGTCACGCGCCGGTGCGACAAGACCGAGTTCGAGGCAATTGCTGATATGCAGCCCAGTCCAAGCTCAAGTCCTTCGCGCTCCAATCTCGCCGGCTGGCTTTATGTGTCGCCGCTGGTCCTGGTGCTCGTGCCGTTCTTCGTGGCGCCGATCCTGGTCGTGCTGGCCGCGAGCTTCTTCGCCGCCGACGGCTTTGGCGGGCTGACGCCGGGTTTCACGCTGGCAAGCTATGTCGAGGTGCTGCACTCGGCGCTGACGCTGAAGCTATATCTGGCGACCATCAAGTTCACCGTGCTGACCTGGATCTTCACGCTGATCATCGGCTTCTTCGTCGCCTATTTCCTGGTGTTTCATGTCCGCAACCAGTTGCTGGCGATCGGCCTGTTCCTGCTGTGCACGGTGCCGTTCTGGACCTCGAACATCATCCGGATGATTTCCTGGATCCCGCTGCTGGGCAAGGAAGGCCTGATCAATCAGGCGCTGCTCGCGATGGGCGTGATCCATCAGCCGCTGGAAGTGCTGCTGTTCTCCGACCTCGCCGTCGTCATCGCCTATGTTCACCAGCTCACGATCTTCATGATCGTGCCGATCTTCAATTCGATGGCGCGGATCGACAAGAAGCTGATCGAGGCCGCGATCGACGCCGGCGCCAGCCGTTTCGACATCATGCGCCTGATCGTGGTGCCGATGTCCAAGAGCGGCATCGCGCTCGGCACCATCTTCGTGGTCTCGATCGTGATGGGCGACTTCTTCGTGGTCAAGGTGATGTCCGGCGGCGGATCGGCCTCGGTGGTCAGTGCGTTTTATGAAGACGTCGGCGTGCTGCAATATCCGACGGCGGCGGCGAGTGCCGTGCTGCTGACGCTGGCGCTGGTCGCGATCGTCTCGCTGATCCTGCGCACCGTCGATATCAGGCAGGAGATCACGCGATGAGCGCGGTTCTCGCCGACATGCCCAAAACAGGTGCGTCCAAGCCTGGTGCATCCAAGTCTGTCGCGCCCGCGACGACCAAGGCGATCGCGCCGAGCAAGGGCGGCCGTCCCTGGACCTTCTACGTGCTGGCGGCGCTGTTCGCCGCTTACGTGATCGCGCTCTATGGCCCGATGTTCTGCATCTACATCCTGTCGTTCCAGGATATCCGCGGCGGCCTCGTGTTCCCGATGAAGGGGCATTCGCTCCACTGGTTCGTCGATCTCTTCACCCAGGCGCGGACCGGCGACGTCAAGGGCTCGTTCGACCGCTCGATCAAGCTGGCGGTGATCGTCACGATCATCACCGTCGTGGTGTCGTTCCTCGCCGGACTTGGCTTCCGCAAGCGCTTCCGCGGCGACACGTTCGTCTTCTACATGATGATCGGCAGCCTGGTCGCGCCCGGCCTCGTGCTCGGTCTCGGCACGGGGCTTCTGTTCCAGGCGCTAGGGCTGGATGCGAGCTGGTATACCTCCGCACTCGGCGCGCAGCTGTCCTGGACGCTGCCGTTCGGCGTGCTCGTGATGTTCGCGGTGATGTCGCGCTTCAACCACGTCTGGGAGGAGGCGGCCTATGATCTCGGCGCCAGCCGCTGGCAGTCGATCTGGCTGGTGATGATCCCGGTGCTCGCGCCCGGCCTCGTCGCGGTCGCGCTGTTCGGGTTCACGCTCTCTTACGACGAATTCGCGCGCAGCCTGCAGACCGCGGGCTCGCTGAACACGCTGCCGCTGGAAATCTGGAGCATGACGCTGAACGTCACCTCGCCCTCGCTTTATGCGCTCGGCACCGTGACCACCATCGTCTCCTTCGTCGTCATCGGTGCAAGCCTCGGCACCATCGTGCTGATCCAGAAGAAGCGCGGCAGCCAGGCCAAGGGTTGAGAATGAAGAGCGATCGCGGCGATATCGAACTGGCAGGCGTCTGCAAGAGCTTTGACGGCGTCACCAATGTGGTCGACGGCGTCAATCTCAAGATCGACGACGGCGCCTATTGCTGCTTCATCGGCCCGTCCGGCTGCGGCAAGACCACCATCCTGCGCATGATCGCCGGCCATGAAGACCCGACCGCGGGCGAGATCGTGATCGGCGGCCAGAACGTCGTCGGGCTTGCGCCCGTGCAGCGCCGCACGGCGATGATGTTCCAGTCCTACGCGCTGTTTCCCCATCTGACGGTCCGTGAGAACATCGCCTTTGCGCTGCGCGTGCGAGGCCAGTCCAAAGCCGATCGCCTCCGGGCAGCCGACGCCATGATCGAGAAGGTGCGGCTGACGCAGTTCGCCGACCGCCTTCCGGCGCAGCTCTCCGGTGGCCAGCAGCAGCGCGTGGCGCTGGCGCGGGCCGCGATCACGGAACCGCGCGTGCTGCTGCTCGACGAGCCGTTGTCGGCGCTCGACGAGCAGCTCCGCGTCCAGATGCGGCAGGAGCTGCGGCGGATGCAGCAGGAGCTGGGCATCACCTTCATCCATGTCACCCACACGCAGCTCGAGGCGATCGCGCTCGCGGATCTCGTGGTGGTGATGGAGCAGGGCAAGATCAAGCAGGCGGGCGCTGCGCGCGACGTCTACGCCCATCCGCACGACCGCTATGTCGCCGAGTTCATGGGCGGCCAGAACGTGCTGTCCGGCCGCGTCGAAAAGGTCAACGGTGCGAGCTTTACGCTCGCACAGGCCGCACCCTCGGGCATCGAAGTGCCGCTTCAGGCACGCCCGACCGTCAGCGTGGGCGACAAGGTCGATATCGCCGTGCGCCGCGACGACGTCGCGCTGGTCAGGCCGGGCCGGGACCTTCCGCCCGGCTACACCACGTCGCTGCCGAGCCGCGTGCTCGCGATCGAGTACCAAGGCTATTTCGTCAAGGTCATGCTCGACACCGTGCCGGACGACGAGTTCGTCGCCTACGTGCCGGAAAAGACCTTCTTCGCAGATCCCTTCACCGTCGGCGATGTCGTCATGGCCACATGGGCCACCGGCAGCGCACTTCCACTCGCCTAAAGCCCCGTCGCGCAGGAGTATGACCTTGCAGATATCCTTCACACTCAACGGCCGCCCCACCAGCGTGGATGTCGAACCGGCGACGCTCGTCGCCGAGCTCTTGCGCGAGCAGCTCAATCTCACGGGCACCCATATCGGCTGCGACACGAGCCAGTGCGGCGCCTGCGTGGTGCATCTCGACGGGCTGCCGGTGAAGAGCTGCACGCTGCTGGCGCCCGCGCTCGACGGCGCGACGCTGCTCACCATCGAGGGTCTGCAAGGTGCGCCGGGCTCGAACCAGTTGCATCCGATGCAGGAGGCGTTTCGCGAGCATCACGGTCTGCAATGCGGCTTCTGCACGCCGGGCATGCTGATGACCGCGGTCGCGCTCGCTACCGGTAAGCCGGACCTGACCGAGGCCGAGGTCCGTCACGGCCTCGAAGGCAATATCTGTCGCTGCACCGGCTACCAGAACATCGTGGTTTCCGTGATGGCCGGTGCCGCCGCCATGAACGCCGCCAAGGGAGAGTGACCATGGGCAATGTGATCGGCATCGGCGCCGCACCGAAGCGGAAAGAGGATCAACGCTTCCTCACCGGCCGCGGCAATTACGTCTCCGACATCAAGCGCCCCGGCATGGCGGCCGGCGTGTTCGTGCGTTCGCCGCACGGGCACGCGGTGCTGCGTGGCATCGACAAGAGCGCGGCGCTGGCCTCGCCCGGTGTCATCGCCGTCCTGACCGGCGACGACGTCAAGGCCGACGGCCTCGGCGGTCTGCCCTGTGGCTGGGGCATTTCGGACGCCAAAGGCGTGCCGATGAAGGAACCGCCGTTCCCGATGCTGGCGCAAGGCAAGGTGCGTTTCGTCGGCGACATGGTGGCCTTCGTCATCGCGGAGACGCCGGAGCAGGCCAATGCCGCGGCTGAGCTCTTGAATGTCGATTACGAAGTGCTGCCTTCTGTCGTGGGCGTGCTCGAAGCGGTGCGGCCGAATGCGCCGCAATTGTTCGACGACGTCCCGAACAACATCTGCTGCGACTGGGAGCTCGGCGACAAGGCTGCGGTGGAGGCCGCGTTTCGCAAGGCCGCGCATGTCGCAAAACTCAGCCTGGTCAACAATCGCCTGATCGGCAATCCGATGGAGCCGCGCGCGGCGATCGCCGAATACGAGCCGGGCACCGACCGCTTCACGCTGTGGACCACCAGCCAGTTTCCGCACGTCGTGCGTTTCCTGATGGGCGCGCTGGTGCTGAACATCCCGCAGCACAAGCTGCGCGTGGTTGCGCCCGATGTCGGCGGCGGCTTCGGCGTCAAGCAATTCCACTATGGCGAGGAGGCCGTTATCACCTGGGCCGCCAAGCGGGTGAAGCGGCCGATCAAATGGGTCGCGAGCCGCTCGGAAGGTTACGTCTCCGATCGCCACGGCCGCGATCACGTCACCGAAGCCGAGCTTGCGCTCGATGAACACGGAAAGTTCCTGGCGTTCCGCGTCAACACGCTCGCCAACATGGGCGGCTATCTCTCGACCTTCGGGCCGAACATTCCGACCAATCTCTATGGTCCCTTGCTTGGCGGCGTCTACACCACGCCCGCGATCTACTGCAATGTGAAGGTGGTCTTCACCAACACCGTGCCGGTCGATGCCTATCGCGGCGCGGGCCGGCCCGAGGCGACCTTCGTGCTGGAGCGCATCGTCGATGTCGCCGCGAGCGAGATGGGTATCGATCGCGTCGAGATCCGCCGCCGCAACATGATCCCGAAGGAGGCCTATCCGTATCAGACGCCCGTGCTGGTGCAGTACGATTCCGGCGATCCCATGGGTTGCCTCGACGGCGCGCTGGTTGCGGCCGACGTGAAGGGTTTTGGCATCCGCAAGGCGGCCTCCGCCAGCAAGGGCAAATTCCGCGGGCTCGGCTACTCGACCTATGTCGAGGCCTGTGGTCTCGCGCCGTCGCGCTTCGCCGGTCGGCTGGGCGCCCGCGGCGGCCTCTACGAGAGCGCCACGGTGCGCGTGCATCCGACCGGCCAGGTCACGGTCATGATCGGCACGCACAATCACGGCCAGGGCCACGAGACGACGTTTGCGCAGATCGTCTCCGACAAGCTCGGCGTCGCCTTCGAGAATGTCGACATCGTGTTCGGCGATACCGACCGCGTGCAGTTCGGCATGGGCACCTATGGCTCCCGCTCGCTGGTGGTGGGTGGTGCGGCGCTGTCCAAGGCGACCGACAAGGTGATCGCCAAGGGCAAGAAGATCGCGGCGCATCTGCTCGAGGCCGCCGAAGTCGATATCCAGTTCGAGGCCGGAAACTTCTCGGTCGCGGGCACGGACCGCATCAAGTCGTTCGAGGAGATCGCGGGCGCGGCTTACGTGCCGCACAATTATCCGCTCGAGGTGCTGGAGCCGGGGCTGGAGGAGCAGGCCTATTACGATCCCGTCAACTTCACCTATCCCGGCGGCTGCCACATCGCCGAGGTCGAGGTCGATCCGGAAACGGGCACGGTGACGCTGGTCAACTACACCGCCGTCGACGACGTCGGCACGGTCATCAATCCGATGATCGTCGAGGGCCAGTTGCACGGTGGCATCGTGCAGGGCGTCGGCCAGGCGCTGTTCGAGAACGCGGTCTATGACGAAGGCTCGGGGCAGCTGCTGTCGGGCTCGCTGATGGACTACTGCATGCCGCGTGCCGATCACATGCCGATGATGAAGGTTGCGACCCACTCCACGCTCTGCACGCACACCCCGATGGGCGTGAAGGGGTGCGGCGAGGTCGGCACCATCGGCTCGCCGGCCGCCGTCATCAATGCGGTGGTCGACGCGTTGTCACATCTCGGCGTCACCCATGTGGACATGCCGGCGACGCCGAACCGGATCTGGCGCCTGCTGCAGAACGCGTCGCTGCCGGTCGCCGCGGAATAGGGAGGACAACAATGAAGCCATTTGCCTATCATCAACCCGACCAGATTCCCGACGCGGCCAAGCTTCTGACCTCGATCGAGGACAGCAAGCTTGTCGCCGGCGGCATGACGCTGATCCCGACGATCAAGCAGCGGCTCGCGAGCCCCGCCGCACTGGTTGACCTGTCGAAGCTCGGATCCCTCAAGGGCATCACCGACGACGGCGCCACCATCACCATCGGCGCGATGACGCCGCATGCCGTGGTGGCAGCCTCGAAGCTCGTGCAAGCGAAGATCCCCGGACTCGCGGCCTTGGCGTCGATGATCGGCGACCCCGCCGTGCGCAGTCGCGGCACCATTGGCGGCTCGGTGGCGAACAACGATCCGGCTGCGGATTATCCGGCCGGCGTGCTCGGTCTCGGTGCCACCATCGTCACCAGCACGCGGGAGATCGCGGCCGACAAGTTCTTTCTCGGCCTGTTCGAGACCGCGCTTGAAGCCGGCGAGATCATTACGGCGATTCGCTTTCCCGTACCGCTCAAGGCAGGTTACGCAAAATTCAAAGCGCCGGCGTCGCGTTATGCGCTGGTCGGCGTGTTCGTCGCGAAATTCGCCGATGGTGTCCGCGTCGCCGTAACCGGCGCGGGGCCGGGCGTGTTCCGCGTGCCACCGATGGAGGTGGCGCTGTCGGAGAATTTCGATCCGTCCGCAATCGCGGCGATCAAGATCGACACCGACGGTCTCACCTCCGATATCCATGCCGAAGCCGATTACCGTGCGCATCTCGTCACGGTGATGGCCAAGCGCGCCGTCGACGCGGCGCTCAGCTAGCTCTTTAGGGTTGATGATGACTGATGGTTCCGGCCGAGCGGCCTTCCCGCCGGCGCCGACTGGCCTTGGCGCGCTTTCTGCAATCGAGATCATGGCCGGGTACCGGCGCAAGGCATTCACGCCGCGCGATGTCGTCGACGACACCATTGCTGCGTTAGAGGCGACCAGCGAGACCTGCAACGCGGTGGTGACGCCGATGTACGAGCAGGCGAGGGCGGAGGCAGATCGTCTGACGAAGGAGATGCGTGCGGGCGAAGCCAAAGGACCTCTCGCCGGCGTGCCCGTCACGATCAAGGACCTCGTGTTCGTTGCGGGCGTGCCGGCCTATGCCGGCTCGCCGATGAACAAGGCGTTCGTGCCCGACGTCGATGCCGCCGTGGTGTCGGCGCTGAAAGCATCCGGCGCGATCGTCACTTGCAAGACCACGACTTGCGAATCCGGTTACAAGCTGACGGCGGACAGCCCCGTCACGGGTACGACGCGAAATCCCTGGAATCCCGGCCGCACCAGCGGCGGATCGAGCGGCGGTGCGGCGGCGGGCGTCGCCGCCGGTTGCGGCCCGATCGCGATCGGCACCGACGGCGTCGGCTCGATCCGCGTGCCGTCGTCCTTCTGCGGCGTGTTCGGGTTGAAGCCGACCTTCGGCCTGGTGCCCCGCTCGCCCGGCTTCTCGCCGCCGTCCTGGGCCTCGCTCGCGCATACCGGGCCGATCACGCGGACGGTCGCGGATGCCGCGCTGACGCTGGAGATCATTGCCGGCTACGACCTACGTGATGCCGCAAGCCTTCCCGTGTCCACGCGCCGCTTCGACGCGAATGCAGGGCGGCTCGATGGCATTCGCATCGGCGCCAGTGCCGATCTCGGTTACGCCGCCGTCAGCCCCGATGTGTGTGCTGCCTTTGGCAAGGCGCTCGCCATTCTGGATTCCTGCGGCGCGCAGGTCACCATGGATGGGCCGGGTCTCGATCCCGGCATTTTGGAGCACACGCTGAAGCCGATCGCGTTCACCGAACAGGCGGCGGCGGTGGCGACCAAGACGACTGCCGATCTCGCTAGTTCCGAAGCTGATTATCGCGAAGTCGTCAGCGCCGGCCGTCGCTACACCGGAACGGACTACATCGAAGCCAGTTACCGCCGCGGCCAGGCACGCAATGCCTTCGTCAAACTGTTCGAGCGCGTCGATGTGCTGGTGACGCCGACGGTCGCGGTGACCGCATTCGAGGCTGGCCGGATCGGCGTCGACACGATCGATGGCAAGAAGGTCGATCCGCATCTCGGCTGGTCGCCCTTCACCTGGCCGATCAATCTCGCCGGGCTTCCGGCGGCGACACTGCCTTGCGGTTTCGATCGCGACGGCATGCCGATCGGGCTTCAGATCGTCGCGCCCTGGCTCGACGAGCCCACCATCTTCCGCATCGCAGCCGCGTTCGAGCAGGCGCAGCCCTGGGCCAAGTTCTGGCCGCAGGTGGCGTTACGCTAGCCGGAGGAGGAGCGCGAAAACCGCTTTGCAAACAAGGGCCGTTCTACTGTGCATGGGGTTGTTTTCGATGTTGTGTGGGCCTAGCCCAGCTCGATCGGCGCACCGCGGCCGCTGAGCTCTTCGTCGAGGCGCAGGTAATGCGCGAGATAGTCGTGCAGCGCGGTCGCCGCTTTCGAGGTGGCCCCGCTCGATTTGTAGAGCAACAGCTCGATCTTCGGCAGCGGCGGCAGGCCCTCGTTCGGCCCGATCTCGCGCATCGCCGGCACCAGCGCGCTGCGGCCGAGCACGGTGACCGCCATGCCCGCGAAGGCCGCGGCCTGCAGTCCGCCGACGCTCTCGCTGACGCAGGCGATGCGCCAGCGCAGATTGGCGCGCTCCAGCGTATCGATGGCGTAGTCGCGATAGATGTTGCCCGGCGGCAGCAGCGCGAGCGGGATCGGGCGCTCCTGATGCGCGGCGGATTGCTCGCCGGTCATCCAGACCAGCTGCTCGCGCCGCACCACCTGGCCGCCGGTGAAATCGTTCATGCGGGTGACGAGCGCGATGTCGACATCGCCGCGCTTGACGAGGCCGACCAGCGGCGTCGACAGCGCGCAGTTGAGCTCGACCTGCACGCGCGGAAACGATTTCCTGAACACGCTGAGGATCTGTGGCAGCATGAATGCCGCGTAGAGGTCAGGCGTGCCGAGCACGACCTGTCCCTCGATCTCCTGCGACGCCAGCTGCGAGATCAGCTCGTCATGCAGCCTCAGGATGGATTTGGCGTAGGTGAGGACGGTGGTGCCGTCGTCGGTCAGCGTCAGCCTGCGGCCGCCATGCTCGAACAGCTGCTTGCCGGTCAGCTCCTCCAGCCGTTGCAGCTGCAGCGTGATCGCCGGCTGGGTGCGGCCCAGCCGTCGCGCGGTCTCGGTGATGCTGCCGGTCTCGACCACCGAGATCAGCGACCTGAGCATGCGGATGTCGAGACTGATGAGGTTCATGCGGCGTCCATGTCGCCCAGAATTTATGCAAGTTCCATGCTAGGCCTCACTTGGCCCGAGACGCAGATGCGGCGGATTTCACGCCCGGCCGGCCCTTGCGGACCGAATTCCAGAAATTCTCGGCCGCCCGGGTCATGCGGGCGCGGGTGCGGAACAGCGAGACATTGATCGGAATGTCCCAGTCTCCGCCGCCGGCCCGCAGCAGGCGGCCATGGTCGAGATCGGCGCGGACCAGGCTCATCGGCGCCCATGTCACGCCGCGCCCCTCGCGCGCCATGTCGATCAGCAACATGACCGGCGCGGAGAAGCCGGGAACGAGCCAGGCCGACGGATCCTTTGCCGCCAGGAACGACGTGACAAGCCGCCCCACGCCCGAGCCCGGGTGATAGGCGAGATAGGGCAGCGGCGCGCCGGATGCGCCGGGCAGGGGGTAGCGCGGCAGTGGCTTCTTGCTACGGCTGCCACCGCGGCCCGGCTTTGCCGCCGGCGCGCTGATCGGGATCAGCACGTCGGTGGCGAGATCGATGCGCTGGAAGCGGTCCATGTCGAGCCGGCTCACCAGCGACGGATGGTAGTGCGCCAGCATGAAGTGCGCCTGCGCGTCCAGCAGCAGTTTTTCGCATCCGGCGAAATTCGAGGCGACGAGCTGCACGGCTGAGCCCGCGCGCGCGCCATCGGAGTTACGGATCCATTCCGGGAAGAAGGTCTGCGACAGCGAATGCGTGGCGACGAAGGTGATGGTCTCGGCTTTCAGCCGGGCCACTTCGAGCGCCTCCTCGCGGCCGACCAGCACCCGGCGCAGCACGTCCTCGGCGACCGGGCGAAAGCTCTCGCCGGCGGCTGTGAGCGTGATGGTGTGGGTCGAGCGTTCGAACAGCTGTGTCCCCAGCCAGTCCTCGAGCGACTTGATGCGACGGCTCAGCGCCGGCTGGGTCACGTGCCGCCGCTCGGCGGCGCGGGAGAAGCCGCCCTCCTCGGCGATGGCAAGGAAATCCTCCAGCCAGACCAGGTCCATGATGCCGTTTCGTCCTCAAATCATACCGATACGGCATTAGCGCCTGACACGCCGCTGGTCCAATGTAAACGCCATCGAAAGACAAGAACGAAGCGCCGTCAACGCATGGCGCCGATGCCGTTGGAGGAAAGTACATTGCAGATTGCCGCGACGCCGCTGTCTGAACCCATGGCGAGCTCCACGTCCGAACGCCGCCGCAAGCCGCTCTGGCGCGAGCAATATGTCCTCGTGGTCGCCGGCGCCGCGCTCGGCGCGCTGCTCGGTGCTCTGTTTCCGAACTTTGCGGTGGAGCTCAAGCCGCTCGGCGATGTCTTCATCTCGCTGATCAAGATGACCATCGCGCCGCTGATCTTCCTGGTCGTGGTCACCGGGATCGCGCAGGTCGGCGACATGAAAGCGGTCGGGCGCATCGGCCTCAAGGCCTTCGCCTATTTCGAGGTGGTGACGACGATCTGTCTCCTGATCAGTTTCGTCGTGGTGCGCTGGGTGCAGCCCGGCGCGGGCGTCGCGCACGCCACCGCGCAGCAGGCCGAGACGGTCGCGCGCTATCAGCAGGCCCATGTCGGATCGCTGTCGGCCTACATCCAGCACATGGTGCCGGAAAGCTTCGTCGGCGCTTTTGCCGCCGGCGACGTGCTTCAGGTGCTGGTGCTGGCACTGCTCTGCGGTATCGGCCTGTTGCTGCTCGGCGAGAAAGCCGGCCCGCTGCGGACGGGCCTCGAGCGCGTGACCGAGCTCGTGTTCAGCGTGGTTCATGTCGTGGTGGCGCTGGCGCCCATCGGTGCGTTCGGGGCCATGGCGTTCACCGTGGCAAAATTCGGCGCCGCGACGCTCTATGCGCTGGCGCTTCTGGTCGGCACCGCCTGGGCGATGATGGCGTTCTTCATCTTCGTCATTCTCGGCACCATCTGCCGCCTGGTCGGCGTTCGCCTGATGGATCTCCTGCGCCTGCTGCGGACCGAACTGCTGGTGGTGCTCGGCACCTCGTCGTCGGAGACCGCCATTCCCGGCATGATGGAAAAGCTGCCGAAAGCCGGCGTCGGCCGCGCTGTGGCCGGCCTCGTCATTCCGTCCGGCTATTCCTTCAATCTCGACGGCGTTGCGCTGACGCTGCCGCTCTCCACCATCTTCGTCGCCCAGGTCTACGGTGTCGAGCTCACGGCCGCGCAGCAGCTGAGCCTGTTCGTGGTGATGCTGTTCACCAGCAAGGGCGCGGCCGGCGTCACCGGCGGTGCGTTCGCAGCACTCGCTGCGACCGTCGTCGCCGCAGGGCTCCCGGCGGAAGGGCTGGCGCTGCTGCTCGGCATCGACCGTTTCATGTCGCTGGCGCGTGCCATCACCAACACCATCGGCAACGCGGTCGCCGCGATCGTGGTCGCGAAATGGGACGGCGAATTCAATCGCGAGGACTGGGCTCAGTCCGCCGCGCAAATCCAGCAAGCGAAGTAAGGATCCAAGGCTTCAATATGGCTATCAGCAACAACGAACTTCCTGTCATCGCGCTGACACCCGGCGACTGCACCGGCATCGGCCCCGAGCAGATCGCGCGCATCCTCTCGGACGACCGCCTCGCCGATGTCGCGCGTCTCGTGGTGGTCGGCGATGCCCGCGTGCTCGACATGGGCATGGAACATGCCGGCGTGAAGCTGAAGGTCGAGCGGATTGCCTCGCCGAAGGCCGCAAAATGGGGCCGCGGCACAGTGCAACTCGTTGACTTGGGCAATACCGATCCCGCCAAAATCCCGCTCGGCAAGGCCAGCGCCGAATCCGGTCGGTTGACCGGCGAGACCCTTTCGCGCGCGATCGACTTCTCCAAGGCCGGCGAGGTCGATGCCATCACCTTCGCGCCCCTCAACAAGCGCGCGATGTTCGACGGCGGCTGGAAGTTTCCCGACGAGCACAAGATGTTCGCGAGCCTGCTGGGGCACAAGACCTACTTCTCCGAGATGAACGTGCTCGACGGCCAATGGATGTCGCGCGTCACCGGGCACCAATCGCTGCGCGAGGCGCTCGACGGCATCAATCCGGAGAGCATCACCGATGCGATCGAGCTGGTTGACCGCATGATGCGGCGGGCCGGCGTCGCCAAGCCGCGCATCGCGGTCGCAGCTCTCAATCCGCACGCCGGCGAGAACGGCCTGTTCGGCCGCGACGAGATCGAGATGATCCGTCCGACGGTCGAGGCCGCCGCCAAGACCGGCATCGCCTGCACCGGGCCTTATCCCGCCGATACCGTCTATATCCGCGCCTTCGCCGGCGAGTTCGACAGCGTGGTCGCGATGTATCACGACCAGGGCCAGATCGCGACCAAGCTGCGCGGCTTCAACCGCGGCGTCACCGTCACCGCGGGGCTCGAGACCGTCTTCACCACGCCGTCGCACGGCACGGCGTTCGATATCGTAGGCCAAGGCGTCGCCAACACCGGTGCGCTGGAGAGCGCAGTGCGTCTGGCGGCCAAGCTGGTGTCGATCAAGGTCAAGGAGGCTGCCTATGCGCACTGATCGCAGGACCTTACTCCAGGCGGCGGCTGCGCTGCCTCTGGCCACAGTCGGTGCCAACGCGGCCTTCGCGCAAGCCCCAGCTGCAGCGCCCGCTGCCGCGCCGCCCAAGGAGGTGACGCGCGCACTGGCGCATTATCTCGTCAACGCGCAGCACGACGACTTGCCGGCCAATGTCCGAAAAGAGGGCGTGCGGACGCTGCTGAACTGGGTCGGCGTCGCCATCGGCGGATCGCATCACGAGACGGTCGATATCGCGGTGTCCGCGCTCGGCCCGTTCTCCGGGCCGCAGCAGGCTTCCCTGTTCGGACGGCGTGAGCGGTTCGACATCATGAACGCCGCCTTCATCAACGGCGTGTCGAGCCACATCTTCGACTATGACGATACGCATCTGAAGACGATCATCCATCCGGCCGGTCCCGTGGCCTCGGCGATCCTCGCGCTGTCGGAAATGCAGCCGGTCTCGGGCAAGGACTTCCTCAACGCGCTCGTGCTCGGCGTCGAGACCGAGTGCCGGATCGGCAACTCGGTCTACCCGAACCACTACGATGTCGGCTGGCACATCACCGGCACGGCCGGTGTGTTCGGCTCGGCCGCGGCCGTCGGCAAGCTTCTCAAGCTCAACGAGCAGCAGATGACTTGGGCGCTCGGCCTCGCCGCATCCCAGCCCGTGGGTCTGCGCGAATCCTTCGGCTCGATGAACAAGAGCTTCAATCCGGGCCGTGCTGCCTCCAGCGGCATTTTCGCGGCGATCCTGGCCTCGAAGAATTTCACGTCGTCTGACGCGATGATCGAGGCCAAACGCGGCTGGGCCAACGCGATCAGCACCAAGCAGGATTACAACGAGATCCTCGGCGACCTCGGCAAGCGCTATGAGGCCGCTCTCAACACCTACAAGCCGTTCGCCTGCGGTATCGTCATTCATCCCGCGATCGATGCGGCGATCCAGCTCCGCAACGAGAATAAGCTGACTGCCGACCAGATCGAGCGGGTCGATCTCAAGATCCATCCGCTGGTGCTCGAGCTGACCGGCAAGAAGACGCCGAAACTCGGACTCGAAGGCAAGTTCAGCATCTATCATTCGGTCGCGGTCGCCATCGTCGAGGGCGCCGGCGGCGAAAAGCAGTTCAGCGATCGTGCGGTGAACGACCCCACAATCGTCGCGTTGCGCGAGAGGGTGTTCCCGGTCATCACCCCCGGCATCAAGCCGGAGCAGGTCGATATGACCATCGTGCTCAAGGACGGCCGCAAGCTGAACCGGTACATCGAGCATGCGATCGGCAGCGTCGAGGTGCCGATGACCGACAAGCAGCTCGAAACCAAGTTCTCCGACCTTGCCGACGGCATCATTCCCGCGGCGACCATCCGGCGCGTGATGGATGCCTGCTGGGGTGTCGAGAATCTGCCGAGCGCGGCAGAGATCGCCAAGATGTCGGTCGCGGTCTGATCGCGAGGGAGAGAAGCAATGCGGTCACGCCGCCATTTCCTGCAATCCTCCGGTTCGGTCGCCGCTCTGGCTGCCACCGGCGGCCGCGTGGCTTTCGCAGCCGGACCGGGCGTGACGGAGCGGCTCGCCCGCTACATGGTTGCCGCGCGGGACCAGGAGCTGCCCGAGCAGGTGCTGCGCGAATGCAAGCACCGCATCCTCGATACGCTCGGCGCGATGATCTCGGGATCGCGCATGAAGCCGGGCGAGATGGCGCTCAAATACGTGCGCACGCTCGGCGGCGATGCCCAGGCCTCCGTGGTCGGCTCGGACTTTCGCACCACGGCAGTCAACGCGGCCCTGGCGAATGCGATGTGTGCGCATGCGGACGAGACCGACGATTTCGAGCCCGTCACCAAGGCGCATCCGGGATGCTCTGTGGTACCGGCCGCGCTCGCGTTCGGTGAGCGGGAGCATCGCAGCGGACAGGACGTCATTCGTGCCGTCGCGCTCGGCTACGATTTGACCTGCCGCCTGTTGATGGCGCTGGGCCCGGATCTCGTGCGCGGCACGCACCGCAGCGCCGAGGGAACATCATCGACCTTCGGTGCGCTCGGCGCGGCGGCCTCGCTCGCACGGCTCGACGAGAAGGGGATGCGCTACGCGATCTCCTATTCGTCGCAGCAGGTTTCCGGCTTGTGGAGCTGGGTGAAGGACCACGATCACATCGAGAAGGCGTTTGACTTCGCCGGCATGGGCGCCCGCAATGGCGTCATGGCGGTCGACATGGTTCTCAACGGCCTGACCGGTGTCGACGACGTGCTCGACGGCACGCATAATCTCTTCATCGCGCTGTCGACCGATCCGAAGCCCGAGGAGATGGTGAAGGATCTCGGCAAGCTGTTCTATGTCACGGAAACCGCGATCAAGACCTTCTCGGTCGGCTATCCGATCCAGTCGCCGCTGGATGCGATGCTGACGCTGCGCAAGCAGCACAGCCTCACGCCAGATAACGTCCGTAGCATCCTGGTCAAGCTGCCGACCGATGCGATGGGAATTGTAGGCGAAAGCGCGATGCCGGACGTCAATTGCCAGCACCTCGTGGCGGTCGCGCTGGTCAAGGGCGCGGTGTCGTTCAACGACAGTCATGACGTCGCGCTGATGCACGATCCAAAGATCCTGGAGCAGCGCGCCAAGGTGACGCTGGCCGGTGACAAGGCGCTGATGGACCCGGCGGCGCCGCGCGGCGCCAAGGTCGAGGTCACGTTGACGGATGGGCGGAAGATTGACCATTTCACCAGGTTTCCGCCGGGCACCAAAGAAAATGCGCTCTCCACGCAGGCGGTTGGCGCGAAGGCACGTGACCTGATGGCACCTGTGCTGGGTTCGGGTAAGGCCGACAGGCTCATCGAGCAAATCAACAATCTGGAGGCGGTCGGGGATGTAAGCCAGCTCCGCGAATTGCTGGTAGCTTGAGAAGATCGCCGGCCGCGTTGAGCCGTCGCGCACAACTGGCGAGGTGTCAGATCAAGGCACCAGCCGCAGGGAGGAAGAAGGCCATGCGAACGAGACACTCGCGCCTGGTGGCGCTCATCGCGCTGATGTTCGTGATGCGGTTGTCGGCGGCCGACGCCCAGAACGACGCTTCGGGCGTTCCAAAGGTTCAGACCAGCCTCGGCAGGGTGGAAGGAGCGCGCCACGACGATACGGACGTGTTTCTAGGCATTCCCTATGCGCTGCCGCCGACGGGAGAGCGTCGTCTTGCGCCGCCTGTTCCGGCTGCTTCCTGGAGCGCGCCATTGCGCGCGATCGTACCTCCATCGGCCTGTCCGCAATTGCCATCGCCCGATCCAGCCGGACTCGCGAGCAGCAACGAGGATTGCCTCTATCTGAATATCTGGAGGCCGACGGCGGCAAACAGCGTCGGCGCGCGTGGCAGGCCGGTCATGGTATGGATCCACGGCGGCGGCTTCGTCGAAGGCTATGGTGCTGCGAAGCAGTATGACGCAACCCATCTCGCGCTAGCTGCCGATGCGGTCGTCGTCACCGTTAATTACCGGGTCGGCGCCCTGGGCTTTCTTGCGGCACCCGCGCTGGACGATGTGGATGCCCGTCATATCTCGGGCAATTACGGCCTTCAAGACTTGCAGATGGCCTTGCATTGGATCGCCCAGGATATCGCCGCATTCGGCGGCGATCCAGGCAACGTCACCGTGATGGGTGAATCCGCCGGCGCCAACGCCGTGCTCGGACTGTTGGCATCGCCCGGCTCGGAGGGACTGTTTCACCGCGCGATCGTGCAGAGCGCGACCGACGGCGCACACACTCTGCCGCTCAAGCAGGCAGAGCGCGAGCGGTATGCCAGTTCGCTGGATGAGATCGGCTGCGGCACGGTGCAGACGCTGGCCTGCCTGCGCTCCGCGCGCTCCGACGCCTTCCTGCGCATGACGGCTAGACCGACCATGATCCAGGATGGGATCGTCCTGCCGCTTGATCCATTTGAGGCGTTTCGGCAGGGACGTTTCATGAAGGTGCCGGTGCTGATCGGAACCAACGCCAAGGAAAACTATCTCTTCACGGCGCGCGTCGAATCCGATGTCCTCAAGCGGATCATGTTGCCAGGCGACATTCCGGGCATGCTCAAATCCAGTTTTGGCGACAAAGCCGACGTAGTGGCGGCGCAGTACGTGCCGGAGGCCTACGCCACCGCCTCGACCCTGATCGGCAGCGCGCTGACGGACCGGCGCTTCGCTTGCATGGCCAATCTCACGCGTAACGCGCTCGCGGCTTCCGTGCCCGTCTACGGCTACGAGCTCGACATCGCCGATCCCATGCAGCAGCAGCCGCTCGTGCAAGGCAGCGACCTGCCGAACCTGTCCTACCATACGACCGATCTCGGCTACCTCTTCAACAACGACAACGATGCGCATGCGCTGCCTGGTCGGCACGCAGCGTTGTCGCGCATGATCGCGGGCTATTGGAGCGCTTTCGCCGCGACTGGAGAGCCGAACGGAGGCGAGGCAAATGCGAATACGAATGGGAGCGGCCCCGAGCGCCTTCGCTGGCGCCGCTTCACCAGCGATGATCGGGCCGTGCTCTCGATTTCGGACACGCCTGTCATGCGCCGCGACTTCGCCGATGCCCACAAATGCGCCTTCTGGGAAAGCTCAGGGCTGGTGGCGCCGACATGGTGAGACGTCATGCGGGGCATCCACGCATACTCAAGGGAAGAAGCATGAAGCCGAAGCAATGGATCGCCGTATGCGGGGTCGTCGTACTGCGGCAGCACATGCCGCCGCGGCGGCTGCAATTGACATCTCCGCCCGCGATATCGGCAAGCTGAGGCCGTTGATGACGGCTTGACGTCCTGCGATCAACGATAAACTAAGAGAGAGGAAACGCCTGATGTACCGATACTGCCGCCGCTGGGTTCTTGCCGCCTGCGGCGCGATCCTGCTTTGTGGTCCGGCCCTCGCGCAGGATTATCCCTCCCGGCCCGTCAAGATCATCGTGCCGTTCCCGGCCGGCGGGTCCAACGACATCATCGCCCGCATCGTTGCCCAGAAGCTGACCGAGCGGAACGGCCAGAATTTCCTCGTGGAGAACCGTGGTGGTGCCGGCGGCAATATCGGCGCCGAGGCGGTCGCGAGCGCAGAGGCCGATGGCTATACCTTGCTGCTGACCGCGCCGCCGCCGCTGACGATCAACGGCTCCCTCTACAAGAAGCTGCCGTTTGATCCGGCAAAGGCCTTTGCGCCGGTCGCGCTGATCGCCTCGGTGCCGATCGTGCTGGTCGTCAATCCTTCGGTGCAGGCAAGGAATGTCGGCGAGCTGATTGCGCTGGCCAAGGCCAAGCCGGGCACGCTGAATTTCGGCTCGTCGGGCATCGGGTCGACCAATCATCTCGCCGGCGAGCTGCTGAAGAGCATGGCCGGCATCGATATCGTGCACGTGCCGTATCGTGGTGCGGCTCCGGCGATGAACGATCTGCTTGCGGGCCAGATCCCGTTCATGTTCGACAACATGCCGGCAGTGCTGCCGCAGGTGCAAGGCAAGGCCATCAACGCGATCGCGGTGGCCGGTGCCAAGCGGGCGGAAGCGCTACCTGATGTGTCGACGGTCGGTGAGACCGTGCCGGGTTTCGAGGCGTCGTCATGGTTCGGACTGGTGGCGCCGGCCAAGACGCCTGCGCCGGCGCTCGCCAAGCTGAGCGGCGAGCTCGAGACGATCCTGAAGATGCCTGACGTCAAGAAGCGGCTTGCCGAGCTCGGGGCCGAGCCTGGCACGGTGTTCGGCGATGCGTTCGGGCAATTCATGACGGACGAGACTGCAAAGTGGGGCAAGCTCGTCAAAGCCTCCGGCGCCACGGTAGACTGAAGGGCGTAGCATGGATCTGAATCTGGGCGGCAAGGTTGCCATCGTCACCGGCGGCAGCATCGGTATCGGCCGGGCCATTGCTGCCGAGCTTGCGCGCGAGCAGGCGCATGTCGTCATCGTGGCCCGCGATGCCGAGCGCCTTGCCGCGTCCGCGCAAGACATGTCGCGGGACACCGGCCGGCGGGTGATTGCATGTGCCGGCGACATGACCAGGCCGGACGACATCGCCCGCGCCATGGATACCGCGCGCGAGGTCTTTGGCCGCGTCGACATCCTCGTCAACAATGCCGGCGCCTCGCCGATGGGCCGGATCGCGGAAACGCCTGATGCGATCTGGGCCAAGTCGATCGAGCTGAAACTGCTGGGCTACATGCGTTGTGCGCGCAATGTGCTGCCGGAGATGCGCGACCGCCGCTGGGGACGCATCATCAACATCATCGGTCGCAGCGGGCATCAGCCGCGCGCGGCCTATATGGCGGGCGGCGCGGTCAACGCGGCGCTGCTCAACTTCACGCTCGCGCTCGCCGAGGAATGCGCGCCTGACAATGTGCTGGTTACCGGCGTCAATCCCGGTCCGGTGCAGACCGATCGCTGGGACAGCCTGATCTCCCAGGGGGCGGCCATCTCCGGACAGGATCAGGGCGCAACCAATGCGGCAGCCATCGCCTCGGTTCCGCTTGGCCGCGTTGGACAGCCGGATGAGGTGTCAGGGATCGTTGCATTCCTCTGTTCAGACCGCGCATCCTTCATTACGGGTACCTGCATCAATGTCGATGGCGGTGGAACGAGGTATATCTGATGCCTAGCGAACTGCGGATGATCGGTGTCAGCGACGATTGCGAGCTTGCGGTTCGCGTCGACGATTATCTCCTGCCGTGGGACACCAAGCCGCCCGTCGTGATGCTTCATGGGCTCGCCGAGAGCGGCGAGGCGTTCCGGCGCTGGGTGCCGTATTTTGCCACGCATCATCTGGTGGTGAGGCCCGATCTTCGCGGCTACGGCGATTCGACGCCGATGCAGGGCACCTATGTCTATCGCTTCGCCGGCCTCGGCGACGATATCATTCGGATGCTGGATGCGCTGAAGCTCGATCGCGTGTTCCTGATCGGCGGCAAGATCGGCGGCACGCTGGCGATGCATCTCACGGCCAAGCACCCGGATCGCGTGATCGCGGTTGCCGCGGTCGGCGCGCCGGCGTCGTTAACCTCGTTCAACGAGCGGGCGCCGACCTGGCGCAAGCAGATCCGCGAGCAGGGCGTCGAGGCCTGGGTCCGCGAGACCACGGCCGGCCGGCTCGGCTCGTCACTGCCGCCCGCGGCGCTCGACTGGTGGATCAGCCTGATGTCGAAGACCAAGGCGTCGACGCTGGAAGCGTTCCTTCAGATGGTGCCGACCGTCGACGTCACCGGCGAACTCCCGGCCATCAAGCGCCCGGCGCTGGTGATCACCACGACCGGCTCGGGGCTCGGCGACGTTGCGTCCGTGAAAGCGTGGCAGGAGACGATCCCGGGCTCGAAGCTCGAAGTGCTGCCGGGCGATTCCTATCATGTCGCCGCGACGGACCCCGACACCTGCGCGCGAAAGGTGCGCGAGTTCTTCGATCGCGTCGCGACTTAAGGCGTACGGGGCGGGCCATTGGCCCGCCCGTCGTTTGGCTCTAAGACTGACGTTCCGACAAGAAACGGCGAAAATCAGGGAGTGACGCCATGACAAAAACCACCCGACGCAGCGTGCTCACTGCCGCAGCCGCGATGACCGCTGCAGGCCTCGCAGATGTGTCGCCGGCCGCAGCGCAGGCTGCGCCCAAGCCGATCTTCCCGGTGCCGATGGTCGCGATCCCTATCGTCGGCGAGACGAGCGTATTCCAGGTCCGTCGTATTTACTGCATCGGCCGCAACTATGCGGCGCACGCGATCGAGCGCGGCTCCGATCCGAACCGCGAGCCGCCGTTCTTCTTCCAGAAGCCGACGGATGCCATCCAGAACGTTGCGATCGGCGAGGTCGCCGATCATCCCTATCCGTCGCTGACCAAGAACTACCACCACGAGGTCGAGCTGGTCGCGGCGCTGAAATCCGGCGGGACCAACATCCCGGCCGAGAAAGCGCTCGACCATGTCTATGGCTACGCACTCGGCCTCGACATGACCCGGCGCGATCTTCAGAACGGCATGGCCGCGGAGAAGAAGCCGTGGGAGATCGGCAAGAGCTTTGACCATGCTGCGGTGATCGGCCCGATCCATCCCGTGAGCAAGACCGGTCATTTCGAGAAGGGTGCGATTTCGCTCGCGATCAACGGCACCGTGAAGCAGAGCTCGGACCTCAGCAAGATGATCTGGAGCGTCGCCGAGCAGATCGCGAAGCTTTCGGAAGCGTTCGAGTTGAAGGCTGGCGACATCATCTATTCCGGAACGCCGGAGAATGTCGGCCCCGTGGCGAAGGGCGATGTGCTGTTGTGCAAGCTCGAAGGCTTGCCCGATATGTCGATCAAGATCGTCTGAGTATCCGCGAGCAATTCAGTGCTGGAGGGACGTGACATGTTGCGGCTCGGCTTGATCGCCACGTTGGGATTGGTCGCTCTCATGACCGGTGCTCCCGAGGTGAAAGCCGAGGGCGCGCTCGAGGTTGCGCCGACGGGAACATTGCGCGTGGCGGTGGCCGTCGGTCCCGCCGCATCGGCGTTCTGGACGACGCGCGATCCTGCGACCGGGAAGCCGCGCGGCGTCACGGTCGAACTGGCCAAGGCTGCCGCCGGGATGCTCCACCTTCCGCTGCAGCTCGTCGAATACCAAAGCTCGGACGAGATCGCCGCTGCCAGCGGCAAGGACGTCTGGGATCTCTCCTTCATGCCGGCTGACGTCAAGCGCGAAGCGTTCGTGGACCAGGGGCCCGCCTACGTCGCCTATATGAGCGGCTATCTCATCCGCGCGGGTTCGGACATCCGCTCTGTTGCGGATGTCGATCGCGCGGGCATGCGGGTCGGATGCATCGAGGGAACGTCGACATCGCGGACGGTCGAGAAATCGCTGAAGCAGGCGAAGCTCACGAAGTTCGTCAAGCCGGAACAGGCGGCCGAGCTGCTCGGCAAGGGCGAGCTCGATGCGCTCGCAATGGGCATGGGGGCGCTGGAAGACCTCTCGCGAAAACTGCCGGAAACGAAGGTGCTGGACGAAGTGGTTCAGTCGACCGGCGTGGTCGTGGTCGTGCCGAAGGGCAAGACCGTCGCGAAGGTCTGGGCCGCGCAATTCCTGACGGAGGCCAAGGCTGATGGCACAGTCCGCCGTGCGCTCGACAGCAACGGCTTTACGGCCGACAAGGTCGCGCCTTAGCGCGCGGAAACCGCGACCCGAGCCATTGAATTGCCGGAGTTCCATCCGCGATTGCCCCGTGTTGGGCCACGAACAAACCCGCTGTGGCCATATTTGAGTCAGAGTGATCTCCCGAGAGGGAGGCGCTCCGATGAACAAAGCTCTGATCACTGCCATCGTGCTGCTGGCCGGCGTGCCGGCAAGCGCCGCTGCGCAGGAGCGCGCTGGTTCTGCGGCATTAGGCGCCGTATCCGGCGCCGTCGTACTCGGTCCGATCGGTGCCGTCGCGGGCGCGGTAATCGGCTATACCGCCGGACCTTCGATCGCGAGGTCATGGGGCGTGAGAGGTTCGCAGTCAGCGAGACATCGGCAGCCATCACGCCGTGAGGCGTCCCCCGTCGCCGCTACCACCGCTCCGCCGCGCACGCGCCAGGCGATGGAGGCCAGCGGTCAGATGAGAGCTGCGAGCAATCCGCCGGTCCAGGCCGCACCTGTGGAGCAGCCGGCTCAAGCTGCGCCCGCGGCGCCGGTGGAAACCACGACGCCGCCGGTTCAGGGATTCGACTGAAACTACGCCGCCGTCTTCGGCCGCAGCCGATCCACCGTCCGCGCGATCAACGACGCGACCTCCGCCACCTTCGGCCCGATCCGGAATTCCGGCCCCGCGACGACGACCGACAGGCGGCGGTCGCCGATCGGCAGCGGGATCGCAGCACCAGCGAGGTCGCGGCTGTAGTCGGCAAAGCTCTGGCAGTAACCACGCTCGATCGAATTGCGCAGCTCGGCCTCCACCGCCTCGATGCTGATCGGGGTCGACGGGCCATATTGCTTGAACTCGATCTTGCGATAGACGGAGTCGCGCTCCTCCGGCGTATATTGCAGCAGCAGCGCGCGGCCGCTCGCGGTGGCGTGGATCGGCACGCGGTGGCCGATGGTGGCGAAATAGCGGATCGCTGCCTGGGATTCGACGACGTCGATGAAGACAGCCATGACGCCCGCGGGCGCCACGATGGATGCGGTCTCGCCGGTCTCGGCCGAGAGATCTGCGATCAACGTATGCGTCCACGGCGGCAGCGGCTCGACTTCTGAGATCATCCGCGCCATCGCCAGCCATCGCGGCGTCGGATAGAAGCCGGCGCGCGGCCGGGGTTCGTAGAGATAACCCTTCTCCGACAGCGTCGCGAGCAGGTTGAAGGTCGACGAGCGTGGCCAGCCGAAATGATCGGCGATTTCGGCAAGCGTCGCCGGCTTTCTCGTTTGCGCGAAGAATTCCATGATCTCCAGGACGTTTGCGGCTTGGCGAACGATCATGGTGGCGGCGTTCCGATCTAGCTCTCGCCGAGGATCTTCTTCGCGGCGCGAAGATGCGGCTTGTCGATCATCTGGCCGTCGAGCCGCAGCGTCCCGGAGTTCGGATTGCTCGCGAACGCCGCGATCACCTTCTCTGCCCAGGTGCGCTCGGCATCCGTCGGCGCAAACGCCGCGTTGACGACATCGACATGTTTGGGATGGATCAACGCCTTCGCCGAAAACCCGTCGCGCCGCGCCGCGCGCGTCTCCTGCTCGAGGCCGGCGAGATTGTCGATGTCGGTATAGACGGTGTCGATCGGTGCGACTTCCGCCGCGGCCGCCGCCATCAGGCAGAGGTCACGCGCGAGGCGATAGGGGCTGTGGAACACGCCGCCCGAAGCCTTCTCGGTGGCGCCGAGCGAGGCCGAGAGATCCTCCGCGCCCCACATCAGGCCGGCGAGGCGAGGGGAGCAGCCCTTGTAGCTGCCGAGACCGAAGATGGAGCTTGCGCTCTCGGTCGCGACGCAAACGATGCGCGTCGTGCCGACCGCGATGCCGGCGGCCGCCTCCAGCGCTTCGAGCCATGTCGCGACCTGCCGCACGTCGTCGCCGCCTTGCGATTTTGGCAGCACGATGCCGTCGGGCTTGCCCGGCATCACCGCAGCGAGATCGGTCAGCGTCATGCCGGTGTCGAGCGCGTTGACGCGGACATAGAGCTGATGCGGGCCTGGGCGGCTCTTCAGCATCGCCAGCGTCAGGGTGCGCGCCTCCGGCTTCTTGTCGGTGACGACGGAATCCTCGAGATCGATGATCAGCGCGTCGGCCTTGCCTTCGCTGGCCTTCTCGAACTTGCGCGGGGAATCGCCCGGCACGAACAGCATCGAACGCATCAGACCGGCCTCTTGTGCATCATCGCCATGCGGCGGCATTTGCCGACGATCTCGTCGTTCTGGTTCAAGGCATGATGCTCGAACTCGACGATGCCCGCCTTCGGGCGCGATTTGGATTCCCTCAACGAAAGCACCTTCGTCGTCGCCCGCAAGGTGTCGCCATGGAAGACCGGTTTCGGAAAAGTTACGTCGGTCATGCCGAGATTGGCAACGGTGGTGCCCATGGTCGTATCATAGACCGTCATGCCGATCATGATGCCGAGGGTGTAAAGGCTGTTGAAAATGCGCTGGCCGAACTCGGTCTTTTCCGAGAAATGCGCGTCGATGTGCAGCGGCTGCGGATTGAGCGTCAGCAGGCTGAACATGGTGTTGTCCATTTCCGTGACGGTCCGGGTCAGCGGATGCCTGAACTCCTGGCCCACGGAAAAGTCCTCGAAATAAAGTCCGGCCATCGCGTTTTCCTCCCTGTTGTCCTGCGATTTGGCCGGCGCCTGCCTCTAGGGCGGCGCCGCCAGGTGAACTGCCTTCTGCTCCGCCAGCCGTTCGATCTCTTCGGACGAGAAGCCGGCCTCGTGCAAAATGTCGCGGCTATGCTGGCCGAGCGTCGGTGCCGGGCCGGCGGGCTCCGGCTGGGTCGCGCTCCAGGTCGAGGGCACGCGCATCTGGCGGATGCGGCCCTCCACGGGGTGATCCACCGTCTTGAAGAAGTCGATCGCCTTGAGATGCGGATCCTCGAGGATCGTCTCCAGCGTGTGCATCGGCATCACCGGAATATCGGCACGCTCCAGCAGCTCGCGCCACTCGGCGGTGGTGCGCGTAACGAAGACGTGGCCGATCTCCTCGTAGATCTCGTCGATGTGCTTTGTGCGCGCGGCATGGTTGGCAAAGCGCGGCTGCTCGAGGAAATGCGGCTGCCCGATCGCCTCGAAGAAGCTGCGCCAGTGCTTGTCGTTGTAGATGAGCACGCAGAGATGGCCGTCGCTGGTCTTGTAGGGCCGGCGATAGCGCGAGAGCAGGCGAGTATAGCCGCCGTGATCGAGCGGCGGATCGTAGGTCAGGCCACCCAGATGATCGACCAGCACGAATTCGGTCATCGATTCGAACATCGGTACATCGATGCGCTGGCCCTGGCCGGTGCGCTGCTGGTGCATCAAGCCGCCCATGATGGCGTTCACCATCATCAGCCCGACGATGCGATCGGCGATGGTAACGGGGACGTAGCGCGGCGTGCCGTCGCCGGCTGCCGCAAGCAGCGTCGGAATGGTCGCCGCGCCCTGGATCAGATCGTCATAGGCAGGCTTGGCGGCATAGGGGCCGGACTGGCCGTAGCCGAACGCGCCGACATAGACCAGCGACGGATTGATCGCGGCGAGCGTCTCGTAGTCGAGGCCGAGCCGCGCCATGGCCTGCGGGCGCACATTGTAGACGAGCGCGTTGGCGCTCTTCGCCAGCCGCAACAGCGTGTCGCGCGCCTCTGGCTTCTTGAGGTCGAGCACGATGCTGCGCTTGCCGCGATTGGCATTGTGGAACATCCCGCCCATGCCGGGCGTGCGGCCGGGACCGATCTGGCGAACGATGTCGCCCTCGGGGCTTTCGACCTTGATGACGTCAGCGCCCATGTCGGCCAGCACCTGGGTGCCGTAGGGGCCCATCAGCACCGAAGTCAGGTCGAGAATGGTGAAGCCGGCGAGCGGTCCCATGGGGCCTCGTGGGATAAATTCATATAGGTGGAGTTAGAATTCATAAATCGGCGATGTCAATTCGCGTGGTTCGCCAAGGGGCGCATAGCTCCATGCATAGTTCATATACTTGACAGATAAATTCACATATATGTACATTTTCTTCAAGCAAGAAACGGAGCGAGGGACCGAACGGCTCGGCAGCAAGCGGCTGCCGCCTTCGGCGCGGGACGCCTCAGGGAGAATGACATGAAGACAAATCTGGTCCGGGCTGCAGCCGTGCTCGCGTTGTCGTTGCCGGTCTCGACATTGTCGGCGCAAGCGCTCGAGCTGAAGGTCGCCGACAGCTTCCCCGCCGGACATTATCTCGTCCGCCTGATGCTCAAGCCCTGGATGGACGACGTCACCAAGCGCACCAACGGCGCCGTGACCTTCACCTATTATCCGAACCAGCAGATCGGCAAAGCCGCCGACATGCTGCGGCTGACGCAGTCGGGCGTGGTCGACATCGGCTACATCGGACCGTCCTACGTCTCCGACAAGATGCCGCTGTCGGAAGTGGCGCAATTGCCGGGCGCGTTCGCGACCAGCTGTCAGGGCACGCTTGCCTATTGGAAGACCGCGCGCGAAGGCGTGCTGGCCAAGCAGGAATACGCGCCGAACAAGATCAAGCTGCTGCTCGCCGTGGTGCTGCCGCCCTACCAGGTGTGGACCGTCAAGTCGAAGGTCGAGACCACCAAGGACATGCAGGGCCTGAAGCTGCGCACCACCGGCGGCGCGCAGGATCTCACGCTGCGCGCGCTCAACGCCGTGCCGGTGCGCATGGCCGCACCCGATGCCTATGAGTCGCTGTCGCGCGGCACGATGGATGGCCTGCTGTTTCCGCTGGATAGCGTCGTGGCCTATGGCCTCGACAAGCTGGTCAAGCACGCGACCGAAGGCGTCAGCTTCGGCAGCTTCATCGTCGCCTATTCCATCAACCAGTCGATCTGGGACAAGCTGCCCGACGACGTGAAAAAGGCGATGAACGAGGCTTCGGAGGCAATCACGCCGAAAGCCTGCGCCGATGTCGACAAGGAAGGCGAAGCCACCAAGAAACACATGCAGGACGAAGGCGTCACCTTCGATCCGCTGCCGGAAGCGACGCGCGCCGAAATGAAGGACAAGCTCAAGGGCGTCGGTCATGAATGGGCCGCAGGTCTCGACAGCCGCGGCAAGCAGGCCTCTGCCGCGCTGAAGGAGTTCGACGACCTGCTGGCAGCCGGTGGCAAGTAATCCGCAAATCGGAGAAGGAGGCGCGACGTGATCGAACGGGCAGGGCAAGTGCTCGGCGCGCTGGAGCGCGCGCTGACGGTGATCGCGGTGTTATTCATGTTCGTGATCATGGTTCTGGTCGTGACCGACGTGTTCATGCGCTATGCGCTGAACAGCCCGTTCTCCTTCACCTATGACCTGATCGGGCTCTATCTGCTCGCGGGCGTGTTCTTCTTCACGCTATCGGATGCCTTGCGCGAGCATGTCCATGTCGGCGTCGACATCCTGTTGTCGCGGTTCTCGCCCACCGGGCGGCGGCTGTCCGAGATCGTCACTGCGCTCGCGGGCCTCTTCGTGTTCGTCCTGATCTGCAAGGTCGGCTTCGCGCGCGCGCTGGAGAATTACGAGCAGCACGACGTTCTCTCTGGCGCCATTCCCTGGCCGACCTGGATCTCGGCGGCGCTGGTGCCGTTCGGGTGCGGCGTTCTGGTGCTGCGGCTGGCGCTCCAGCTGGTCGGCAATGTGCTGAGCCTCGTCAGTGGACGCGACCTCTATCCGCTGCCGCCGGTGACCGGCGTCGGCGAAGCGCGCGGCTTCGAGTAACGGCGGATATCCATGACACCTCTCATCGTTCTCGCTTTGCTGTTCGGCCTGCTCGCGCTCGGCACGCCCGTCGGTTTCGCCATGGCCTTTTCCGGTTCGGTCGGCCTCGTGATGGTCGGCGGCTTTCCGACCTTGTTCGGCATCCTGGAGACCGCGCCGCTCTCGACCGTGTCCTCCTACGAGCTGATCACCATCCCGATGTTCCTGTTGATGGCGGATCTCGTGCTGCTGTCCGGCGTCGCGGACGATCTGTTCAAGACAGCCTCGGCCTGGGTCGGCCGTGTTCCCGGTGGGCTCGGCATGGCGACTGCGCTGGCCGGCGCAGGCTTCGGTGCGATCTGCGGCACTTCGACGGCGTCCGCTGCGACGCTGTCCTCGACCAGCCTGCCGGCGATGATCCGCCAGGGCTATGAGCCGAAGATGGCCGCGGGCGTGGTCGCGATCTCGGGCACGCTGTCGATGCTGCTGCCCACCAGCGTTGCGCTCGTCATCTTCGGCCTGCTCGCCGAGGTGAACATCGGCAAGCTGCTGATCTCCGGCATCATCCCAGCGATCCTCGTCACCATCACCATCATGGCCACGATCTATTTCCTGGTCTGGCAGGATCCCTCGCGGGCGCCGGCTGCAAAGTCAGTGCCGTGGCGGGAAAAGTTTGCGCTGCTGTGGCAGGTCTCGCCGATGGTGGTGTTGTTCTCGATCGTCACAGGCACGATCTATCTCGGTGTCGCGACGCCGACGGAGGCCTCGGCCTTCGGCGCGTTCGGTGCCTTCCTGCTCGCGATCGTCAAGGGCAAGATCACGCCGACCTCGCTCTACAAGACGCTGCTACGCGCCTGCCACGGCACCTGCATGATCATCATGATCCTCGTTGGTGCCTCGATCTTCGGCTACTTCTTCACGCTCACCCATGTGACCCAGGATCTCGTCGCCTGGATCGGCAGCTTGCCGACCTCGCGCTGGGTGATCATCACGCTGATCCTGTGCGGCTATATCGTGCTCGGCTCGTTCATGGACCAGATCGCGATCCTGGTGCTGACCGTGCCGATCGTGCTGCCGCTGATCAAGACGCTCGGCTTCGATCCGATCTGGTTCGGCGTCATCAAGATCGTCACCGCCGAGGTCGGCATGATCACGCCGCCGGTCGGGCTGAACTGCTTCATCGTCGCCCGCTACGCCAAACGGCCGGTGGCGGAGGTGTTTCACGGCACCTTCCCGCACTTCATCGCCCACCTGATCGCGATCGCGATCCTCGTGGCGTTTCCGTCTATCATCCTCTGGCTGCCCTCGCAGATGGGGCGCTAGGTTCAACGAGCCTCCACAAGGAGACCATCATGGATTTCGCGCTCACCGATCAGCAGGAAGCCATTCGCGACGCCATCGCAAAGATCTGCGAAGGCTTTCCCGATGCCTATTGGCTGAAGAAGGACCACGACGGCGGCTTCCCGCATGATTTTCACAAGGCGCTCGCGGATGCCGGCTGGCTCGGCATCTGCGTGCCGGAAGAATATGGCGGTTCAGGGCTCGGCATCACCGAAGCCGCGATCATGATGCGCACGATCGCGGAGTCCGGTGCCGGCATGTCCGGCGCCTCCGCAGTGCATATCAACGTGTTCGGTCTCAATCCCGTCGTCGTGTTCGGCACCGAGGAGCAGCGCAAACGCATGCTGCCGCCGATGGTGGAAGGCCGCGAGAAAGCCTGCTTCGCCGTCACCGAGCCCAACACCGGCCTCAATACCACCCAGCTCAAGACCCGCGCGGTCGCCAAGAACGATCGCTACATCGTCAACGGCCAGAAGGTGTGGATCTCGACCGCGCAGGTCGCGCACAAGATTTTGCTGCTGGCGCGCACCACGCCGCTGGAGGAGGTGCGCTCGCCCACCCATGGTCTCAGCCTGTTCTACACGGACTTCGACCGCAACAGGATCAAGGTCCACGAGATCGAGAAGATGGGCCGCAAGATCGTCGATTCCAACGAGCTGTTCTTCGAGGATTTCGAGATCCCGATGGAGGATCGCATCGGCGAAGAGGGCAAAGGTTTCCAGTACATCCTCGAAGGCATGAATCCCGAACGCATCCTGATCGCGGCGGAAGCCGTCGGCCTCGGCAAGCTTGCGCTGTCGCGCGCGACGGAATACGCCAAGACGCGCGTCGTCTTCAATCGTCCGATCGGCAAGAACCAGGGCATTCAGCATCCGCTCGCGGTCAACTGGGTCGAGCTCGAGGCAGCCTGGCTGATGGTGATGCAGGCGGCCTGGCAATACGACAAGGGATTGCCGTGCGGCGCCGGCGCGAATGCCGCCAAATATTTCGCAGGCGAAGCCGGATACCATGCCTGCGAGCAGGCGGTGATGACCCACGGCGGCTTCGGCTACGCCAAGGAGTTCCACGTCGAGCGTTATTTGCGCGAGGTGCTGATCCCGCGCATCGCGCCGGTCAGCCCGCAGCTCGCGCTCAGTTTTATTGCGGAAAAGGTGTTGGGCCTCGCGAAGTCATACTAGGCTGAAGCAGAATTGGCGATGCCCGAGGACACGGCGCCGATCGACTTCTCCGGCCTGATCCGCGAGGGCGATCTCGTGGTGTGTGGCCAGGCGACGGCGGAGCCGGTCACCTTGACCGAAGCGCTGATGTCGCAGGCCGGAGATTTGCCGGCATTCCGGATGATGGTCGGGCCGATCTTCTCGGAGACGTTCTCCGCGGCCTGCGCGCCCAACGTGTCGTTCCAGAGCTATGGCGTGATCGGGAACGCACGGCGGCTGGCCAAGGCTGGGCGGCTCGACGTGATCCCGAGCAGCTACAGCGCCTTCTGCTCCGATTTTGCTGCGCTCCGCCATCGGGCCGATGTCGTCCTGGTGCAGCTTGCGGAGTCCGGCGGACGGCTGAGCGCCAGCCTCTCCAACGACTACGTCATCGGCGCCGCGCGCGATGCGCGCCTCGTCATCGCCGAGATCAATCCGGATGCGCCCTTTACGTTTGGCGCGGAATGGCCTGAGGACGTGCCGATCCACATGCGCGTGGTGGCTCGCCGTCCTCCTGTTGAGTTGGCGTCACCGCCTCTGGACGAAGTCTCCAGGCGTATCGCGGCGCATGCCGCGAGTCTTGTCGCCGACGGCAGCACGCTTCAATTCGGCGTCGGGCGGATTCCGGATGCGATCCTCTCCTCGCTATCGCATGTGCGCAATCTCGGCATCCATTCCGGCCTGATCAACGACGCCGTGGTCGACCTGATCGAGCGCGGCGCGGTCACCAATGCGGAGAAGGGGATCGACGCGGGGATCACGGTCACCAACCAGGTGATCGGCACGAAGCGGCTCTATCGTTTCGTGCACGAGAACACGGCAGTCGCAGTGCGGCCGACGTCCTACACGCACGGCCAGGGCGTGCTGGCGCGGATCAACCGGCTGGTCGCGATCAACTCGGCGCTTCAGGTCGGGCTCGACGGCAGTGTGAACTCCGAGACGCTGAACGGCGTCGCGATCGGGGCGATCGGTGGGCAACTCGATTTCGTGCGTGGGGCCAATGCGTCCCCCGGCGGACGGGCGATCATCGCACTGCCGGCGACGGCATCGGACGGTACCAGCCGGATCGTCGCCCATGTCGAGACCGTGACGACGCCCCGCGCCGATGTCGACGCCATTGTCACGGAATGGGGGATCGCCGAGTTACGCGGCTGCGGTCTTGCCGAGCGCGCGCGGCGCATGATCGCGATCGCGGCACCGGAGCATCGCGATCTGTTGTCGGAGCAGCTCCGCGGCTCCGCGCGCTAGCTCAGTTCATCATTGCCAGCGTCGGCCGCTGGCTCTCGGCTGATCCGATGATCCCGGGGAGATCCGTCACCTCGCCCGCAATCATGATCGACATCCGCCAGAACAAATGGGCCAGGCGGGTGAACACCAGCCGCTCGCGCTCGGCGGCCGCGGTTCCGTCCGGGATTGTCACGGTTTCCAGGCCCACCACCTTCTTGAAATCCGGCCAGATCATCATCGACTGCGCGATCACGGAGTAGCAGCTCGGAGTCTCGTCGCTCTCGTCGGGCGCCTGCGGCAGCCCCGGATATTGCGTCGCCGCGGCGTAGAACTTGTAGGCACCGTAGCCGAGCTGCAGCAACAACTTTTCGGGCACCGCGACGTCGGCGGCAAAGGACACCAGACGTGCCTCGCTCAGGATCTCCGGATCGATGGCGCTGAGGTCCTGGGCGCGCAGCGCGGAGACGAACGCGAGCTCGCGATTGTGCTCGCGCAGCAGGTTGGCCAGCGGCTGTTGCTGTTGCACGGTGTCGGTGAGCAGGATGATGGTCTTGAGCATCGCGTGATGTCCCTCAGGGGAAGAGTTGGCGGGCGGTCATGACGGCGTCGTCGGCCGCGTGATGTGCAAAGAAGTCGTTGGCGATGCGCTGTCCCGGAGCGATCTCCAGGATGCGGTAGCGCGCCAGCGCCGCCGCATCACGCGCCGCGCCGACATCGTCCTGCCAGGCGCACAGCGACAGTTCGAGGCGGCCATAACCACCGCAATCGGCGGCATAGGCGCCGGTCACGGCTTCGACGGTGGCGGCGACTGCGCCGGCGTCGCTGGCCGAGATGTCGCGCAGGATGACGGCGATGCCCTTGCCGGCTTCGGCTTTCGACGTCATGACCATGAAGGCATCGCGCGCGCCGGTGCGCCCGGCGCGACGGGCGGTGCGCACGAGGCCGGCGAAGGCGGAATCGGGTCCGAGCTCCAGCGTCGTCGTCTGCTGGCTGTGCAGAACAGTGGCGCGCATCGCGCCGAGATCGCCGGCCAGCGCGTGATAGGATCGCGGCAGCCACACCGTATCGAGCGGCACTTGCGACGAGGTCAGGCTCCAGGCCTGGTCGAGCAGATAGCCCTCCCAGATCGCAGGGTACGACGCCGCGAGATGCTGCCAGGTGCGCAGCAGCATCTCCGCGGCCCTGGTCCGACCGAAATAGAGCGTGCGCGCCGACATCTCCCAGCGATTCCACTTGTGGAGTGCGACGTCGCAGCCGAGGAAGGACGGTAGCAGCGGCGCCTCGCGGAGCACGGCGCCGGCTTCGACGAACAGCAGCGGCTCGCGATATTTGTTCCACATCCGCAGCATGAACTCCGCCTTCTCGAAGCAGAGCAGGCGGTCGCTGAACTGGGTGTCGATCGGCTCGATGTGACAGGCGAGATCGAATCGTTCGAGCGAATGCCGGAGCGCAAAGGCAGCGGTCGCGTCGCCGCCGCGCGGGTAACAGGAGACGACCCGCGGGCGGACGGTGGACGTATCGGCGCTAGCGAGGAACTTCGACCAGCCGATGCCACCCCACCACATCTCGTGCGGACCGTCGGCGCCGCAGGGGCCGACGGTTCCGAACTCGGTCAGCTTGGACTTGAGGAAGTCGAAGCCGGGGTTCTCGCTGGTCGGAATGACGACGGCACAGCCCGGATTGAGCGAACGGTAGAACAGCTCCGCGGCAGCGCCGCTCGGCGGCTCCTTGAGGATGACAACGCCGCTGCGCCTGTTACCGGCGAGGTCATCCAGCGTCGGCGCGCCATACTGGCCGGTCAGCCAGTCCAGGCGGTCGCGCTGGGCCCTGCCGAGCCGGATGCCGCCGGATCGCAAGAGGTCATCAAGGTTTGCGTGCGTCCCGTCCGTCAATTCCGTGCCCCTCACATCGCCACTCAGCCCTTGGACTTGAACGGCCAGGGCGGCGCGATCAGGCGCACTAATTGGGGCTGGAACCGAGCGGGGTGATCGCAACCGAATAGATTGCGATGTCATGCGCCATTGGGGCGACGGGGATCAGCAGGCAGGCGTCGTCGGTCTCGGAGCGATAATGGGTATCGTTGTGCTGCGCGCCGGCGAAGATCAGGCTGTCGGTGGCGATGCCGGCGACATCCTGGCTCTCGGTGGCGTCGCGAATGTCGTCCGCTGATTGGATGGTCACGCCATGAAGAAGGCCTTCTGCGGCGAATGTCGGCAGCGGCAGTGCGATCATGGCGATGCCCATCGTGCGCGAAAGGGGGATGCGCAGGCGCAACTCGCCGAGACCAGTGCGGTAGAGAGTTACGGTGTCCAGCGTGGCTGCGCCGTCGGCGCGGAACAGTCCGATCTGGACCTGGCCGCAGGGGCTCTCTTCAAAGACGTCGGCCGGCAGGCGGTTGGCCCCGAACAGCGTGTAGAGATAGGCGTTCGACGGCGACAGCCGGGCAAAGCTGCCGGCGAGCCACATCGGCGGGGCGGCAGACGCGCAGGCGGCGGAAAAGCCGCGGGCGGTGAACTGCCGGCGGAGGAAGTCGCTGTCGATCATCGGCGCCAGCGCGTGCGTGCCGAGATTGACATCGTGCTTCAAGCCGCCGAGCAGCGCCAGCTCGTCCTCGTCAGGCAGCAGCAGGAACCGCGCCAGTGTCGCCGCGCACCAGCGCGCAGCGACATCAGGCGCGGCATAGGGAGCGAGGCAGAAGTCGAGTGCCACGTCCTCGGCGCTCTCCGCAAAGGCCACGCTGCCTGCCTGGATCTCCGCGGCGAGTGCGATCTGGCCGGCCGGGCGCGGATTGATCTCACGCAGCACCCGCTCTCCGTCATAATCCCGGACCGAGCCATCGGCGGAGCAGCAGATCTGCTCCAGCAGCGCAATGTTGCGGATCAACATGCGCTTGATATGCGGCGTCACCACCAGGTCCGAGATCAATCCTGTCGCGCTGTCTTCCTCGGCGACATCGTCGAAGGCATCGTCGAGCGAGATCAGATAGGCGCCGTGGAGCCGGATGTTGATGCCTTCCATGTCGAACACGCGGCGCAGCGCCTTCTGCACGCTGCCGGAATAGCCGAGATCGGCGAGCACCAGGTCGGTACATTCGTCGAAGCCGGGGATCGTGTGACGCAGATAGGCAAGCAGCCGTGCGCGCAGGGCCGCTGCAAGCTCGGCGATCTCGCCGGCATCCATCAGTTCCGGCAGAGCTTCGGCGAGATCTTCGCCGGGAGCAATTCCGTCAGGATAGGCCGCGAAGAACGCTTCGACCTTCGGCGGCAGGATCTTGATCATGTCGCGGAAGGTCGGCGCGTCGATCTTCAACACCTTGCTGAGCAGGTCGATCAACGGCTGCATCGTATCGGCCGAGGCAATCAAGCTGACGCGCCGGTTGATCTCGAGATAGGCCGATGTGGTGCCGTGCAGGTCCTGCCAGGTCCGGTGCGGCAGGAAGCCGTCGCGGCCGAGGAAGGCGAGGGCGATCTTCCTGCCGGGGCCGGCGGCCTCCTGGCAGCGCCGGGCGATGAAGGCATCGAATGCCGTCATCACCGGGCCGAGCACGGTCATGCCGAGATGGAAGGCGGGAGATCTCTCGGCGTTGCGTGTGGCGACCATGCGCCGCAAGGTCCGTGCGCCATGATCGAGCCGCGCCGGCGTGCCCGGGCACAACAGCTCGAGCAGCGCGGTCTCGCGCTGGAATTTGGAAGCCAGTTGCGGCGTCGCCTGCGGATAATAACGCGGCCGAATGCCGTGGCGCTTCGCGCCCTTGATATCGGCCTTGTCGTTGTCGCCGACGTGAAAGGACACGCTGGCGTCGATACCCTGCTCGGACAGGTACTTTGCGAAGAGCGCCTCGCTCTTGCCGCTGCCGTGGTCGCAGGAAGCGTAGAGGAAGTCCCACGTCAGCCCGGGGCGGCATGCGAGCAGCAATCGCGCCAGCCGGTCGGTGTCCCAATAGGTATCGGAGATGAATCCGACACGGTGCCCGGCGCGCTTCATGTCCAGATATTGCCGAAGCATGTCCGGATTGGCGCGGCAGAGCTCGAGCTCGGCCGAGAACTCTGATTCGACGAGATCGTTCAGGTGATGGCGCGTGAGACCGAACAGCTTGAATGGAAAATAGGAATAGATTTCATCGATGCGAACTTCGCCGCCGCCGCGCTTCTCCTTCACGGTCCTCCGCGCACGCGCTTCGGCCTGGACACGATGCTGAACGAAACTCGCGGAAATATTCGGACAAGTCCGTGAAATGCCGGAAAGCTCGTAAGCCCTTTCAAATACACCATCCGGCGTCGTGCACGCGCGCAACAGAAATGTATCGAAAACATCGAACGACCAAGCAGAAACAATTTTGGCGCGGCGCTGCGCACCGGCCGTTGCGATCGTCATGTGCAGATTCCCCGCCAATCAGATCAATTAACGCGCACGTTCACCATGTCAGGCGCCACAAGCGCGAAAATAATTCACGCGCGATTCAAAAACGCATTCGTCACGACTGACAGATTCAAAAAAATCGCTAGGTTCGAAAAAGGTGATTCGGAAAAAATTGCCGGGTGCGGAAGTCGTCTCGCGTACATTCACACTCGGAAACAATCGCTTCTTGATGCGCTGTGTGCGTGTCGCGTTTGATCGCCTAGTGCCGCGTAATGTCAGCGTTTTCTCTCAACGACATCTGTTCAGGATGGACGATCCGCCATGGCGCGAGACGATGTGATGATTGCGGGTGTGAGGTGCGAGAGTAGCACGCGCTCGGCAATTATTGCCCGACACTCGGCAAAAGATACCGGCTAACATCTTGAAAAATAACAAAAATTCTCCGCCTGGATTGTTTTGGCCCCGCGTTCAACGCCTGGAAGCCGTGTGGCATGTGCGCCGCCGGCATTGCGGGTTGGAGATTGCGGGATGAGTTACGCTGCTGATGTCTGGGCTCCCGCCGAGGCCGAGATTACGACGACGCTGCCGGCTGAAGAGATCGTGCCCATGATGCCGTCGGTGCCGCTGGCGCCGGACAGCGCGCCGGTCGCCGACGAAATCGTCTTCGACGAGGACAGCGAGCTTCTCGACAAGCTTGCCACTGGCGACGAAGCCGCGTTCCGCATGTTGGTCGAGCGTCACATCGATCGCGCCTATGCGATCGCGCTGCGCATCGTCGGCAACGCCGCGGATGCCGAAGACGTGGTGCAGGACACCATGCTCAAGATCTGGAGCCATCGCGGTCGCTGGCAGCACGGCCGCGCCAAGTTCTCGACCTGGCTCTACCGCGTCATCTCCAACCGCTGCATCGATCTGCGCCGCAAGCCGCGCAACGAGAACGTCGAGACCGTGCCGGAGGTCGCCGATGGCCAGCCCGGCGCCGTCGAGATCATCGAGCGCAACGAGCTGAACGGCATGCTGGAGCTCGCCATGCAGCGCCTGCCCGAGCAGCAGCGCATCGCGGTGATCTTCTCGTACCACGAGAATATGAGCAACGGCGAGATCGCCCAGGTGATGGACACCACGGTGGCGGCGGTGGAGTCCCTGCTCAAGCGCGGACGCCAGCAGCTGCGTCAGTTGCTGCGCAAGCACGAACGCGACATCCGCACCGCGTTTACCGATTGCTAACCATAAAATTTGCTCTGCGAAAATTTTCGCGCCTGATCTCCTTGCGCTCCACCGTTTGAGCGAACGGACGGGGCTGCGGTCTGCGTCGTCAATCGTCTTCAACGATGCGGCACGCCATGCCCATCAGCACAGGAGTTTCCAATGCCTGCAATTTCCACCAATACTGCGGCGAACTCTGCGGTCCGCTACCTCAACATCAATTCCGCGCAGGAGAGCAGCGCGCTTGCCAAGCTGTCGAGCGGCTCGCGCATCACCTCGGCCTCCGACGACGCCGCCGGCCTCGCGATCTCGACCCGCATCTCGTCGGACGTCACCACGCTGCAGCAGGCCGCGACCAACGCCTCGCAGGCGACCGCGATCCTCCAGACTGCTGACGGCGGCGCCTCCAACATCTCGGACATCCTGGCGCGCATGAAGTCGCTGGCCTCCGAATCGGCCTCGGGCACCACGACTGACTCCAGCCGCGCCTACATCAACTCGGAATTCACGCAGCTCACGAGCGAAATCGATTCGATCGCCAGCGGCACGCGCTATTCCAGCCAGAGCCTTCTGGACGGCTCGAGCGTGTTCTCCTCGGGCGTCTCCGTGCTGGTCGGCTCGTCCGGCTCCGACACCATCACCATCACGCTCACGAGCCTGACGTCGTCCTCACTCGGCGTAACTTCGCTCGACGTCAGCTCGCTGTCGGATGCGGCCTCGGCGCTCGACACGCTCGATACTGCGATCGACACGGTCTCGGCCGCCCGCGCCAGCATCGGTGCGCAGGAATCGCGGTTCAATTTCTCGTCGGACTCGATCTCGACCCAGACCCAGAACCTGCAGTCGGCGAACTCGGCGATCAAGGACGTCGATATCGCGGCCGAGCAGGCCACGCTGTCCTCGGCCGAGGTGAAGACCCAGGCTGCGGTGTCGGCGGAATCCGCAGCAAACCAGATGCCGCAGTACCTGCTCAAGCTGCTCGGCTAAGCGCTTGCCTAGACGACCTCCGGGCCGGCTTGATGCCGGCCCGGTTCACCCTGGGATGGATCGGCCAGCACAGTGACGTCAGTCAGTTCGAGCACCAGTAGCACTGCGAGCACCACCTCGAGCACGTCGAGCGCTTCCACGGTGACCACGACCGGCACCACCACATCGACCAGCGTGGACTGGAGCGCGCTGATCACCGCGGCGGTGAACGCCAAGCTGACGGCAGCGACCACGATCTCGACCTCGATCACCAACAACGAAGCCAAGATCTCCGCCTACCAGACGCTGCAGACCGATCTTTCGACGCTCTCAAGCGGCCTGTCCTCGCTCGCGACGGCCGTCGTCAATTCGCTGGCGACCAACGTTTTTGCCACGCGCGCGGCGACCATCAGCTCGACTGGCGACGTCAGCGCGTCCTCCGCGCTCTCGATGTCGGTCAGCAATGGTGCTGCGACCGGCGACCACACGCTGACCATCAGCCAGGTCGCGACCGCGCAGAAGGTGGTCGGCACCTCACAGTCGAGCGAAACCACAGCGCTCGGCTATTCCGGCACGTTTTCCCTTGGTCTCGGCAGCGGCAGCACCGCTGACATCACCGTCACCAGCACGATGTCGATGCAGGACGTCGTCGACGCCATCAACGCCCAGACATCGACCACCAATGTGCAGGCCTCGATCGTCCAGGTATCGAGCGGATCGTACGAGATGGTGTTGTCCGGCACGGAGGACGCCTCTGACATCGCCTATTCCAGCACGTCCGGCAACGACATCCTGAACGAGCTCGGCCTCACCGACAGCTCGGGCGCTTTTTCCGACGTCCTGCAAACGTCTCAAGCTGCCAAATTCACCCTCGACGGCATCTCGATGACCCGGGATACCAATGATATCACTGACGTGCTGACTGGCGTGACTTTCAATCTGCTCCAGGCGACGACCTCAGGAGCGACGCTGAACATCAGCATCGAGCCCGATACCAGCCAGATTGAGACGGCGGTTGAGAGCCTCGTCACCAACTACAACACGTTCCGCGATGCGGTGATCGCGCAGCAGGCGACGGCCTCCGACGGCACGGCGGATTCGAGCGCGGTGCTGTTCGGCGACGGCACCATGCGCGACATCATGGATTCGCTCCAGAACGCGCTCAACAGCACGGTGGGCGGCCTCACCATGGCCGACCTCGGCCTGTCCTTCAACGAGAAGAACGAGCTCGAGCTCGACACCTCGACGCTATCGAATGTTCTCAGCACCAATCTGAGCGGCGTCACCACGCTGTTGTCGGCTCAGACCAAGACCTCGTCGAGCCAGCTCAGCGTCGTCAACACCGGAACGTCGCCGCAATCCTTCACGCTCGACCTGACGGTGGATTCGTCTGGAAATCTCTCCTCTGCTTCGGTCGGCGGCGATTCCTCGCTGTTCACGGTGAGCGGCACGACGATCCTTGGCGCTGCCGGAACGGCCTATGCCGGCATGGCCTTCACCTATTCGGGATCGACGTCGCAATCGATCACGGTGACCTCGACCTCCGGCATCGCCACGCAGCTCTATCAGCTGTCCAAGACCTATTCGTCGAGCTCGGGCTCGCTGCAGACGCTGATGACCAACCTGACCGATCGCGACACGGACCTGCAGCAGAAGGTCGACGACATCGAGAGCGCGGCGTCCGCCTACCAGACCCAGCTCCAGACCCAATACGCGAATTACCAGGCCGCGATCACGAGCGCGAACAACACGCTCACCTATCTCAAGGCCTTGCTTAACTCCAGCTCGAGTAGTTGATGATGCATAATCCGATGGCGTACATGGCCAATCAGGCCTATCGGGGCGCGGCGACCAGCGTGCCGCCGCTGAAGGCGATCTCGATGCTGCTTGGCGGCGCGATCACCTTCTTCCAGAAGTCGCTGGCCGCGCAGGAAGCGCGGCGCTTCGAGGAAGGCCACGAATATCTGCTGAAGGCGACCGCGATCCTGCGCGGGCTGAGCCACAATCTCGACTTCGCCAAGGGCGGGGCGGTGGCCGAGCGCCTGTTCCAGACCTACAACAGCCTGATCGTGGCGAGCCACAAGGCGTTCGGCCGGCCGCATGCGCCTCAGAGTTTTCGGCGGATCATCGCCGCCGTGACCGAGCTGCGCGAGGCGTGGGAGCAGGTCGACGTGGCGGTGCGGGGCGGCAAGGTCGCGCCGGCCGATTCGGCCCGCACGGGCTAAAATCGCGAACGCCCGGACCGCGTAGGGGGTCCCGGCGATCGCCCATCGCGCAGTTTGGCCCGTTTCCGTAGTGCTGCGGGCGTTTTTGGCGCGCGAAGCTGCCGGAAATCGGTTTCCGCCGCACCTGCAATGCTTTATGAGGGGCCTGACCGAGGCGGGATCGGCGGGCGATGGACGTCACCGAGTTTGAGGAACTGATCGACCGGCTGGGCGAGGATCTCTCGCTCTGGCCCGACGACCGGCGTCTGCCCGCCGAAGAGCTGCTGAAGCGTTCCTCCTCTGCCCAGGCCTTGCTGGAAGAGATGCGCGCCTTGCGCGAGGCGCTCGCCGCACCTCCGGTCCGGGCGCCCGCAGGCCTCGCCGACCGTATCGCCGCCGCCGCCGCGAAAATGAAGAGCGACACCGCCGAGCCGCGCACCGAAGGCGAGACCGCGGGCAGCTGAACGGCTCTTTCTCTGACATTCCGATCCCAATGACTTTTGCGCTCGTGCCCACACGCGCGAGCGGCTGCGCTTTTTCGTAGCGCACTTTCAGCATTCCCGAATACTGCGCACGCGGCAGATTTTGCCGTGTCGAAAGCGATTTTTGCGCGGGTGAATCCGCGCCTGAATCCACGCGGCCACGCGTTTCATCAGCACACAGATTTCAAGCGCGCTGACCGACATCGTCGTCGCCGGCCGCGCGAGAAAGCCGGAGTTTCTGATGACAGTTTCCGCAACGAGTTCCGCAACGACTGCGACCACGACGACGTCGTCATCGTCGAGCACCTCGTCCAGTTCGACGCTGACCTCGAGCGATTTCCTGAGCCTGCTCGTCAGCGAGCTTCAGAACCAGGATCCGCTGAACGCGACCTCGACCACCGACTTCATCAATCAGCTCACCTCTTACGCCAATTTCAGCCAGCAGCAGTCGATCAACTCCAATCTGACGTCGCTCTCCAGCTCGTTCTCGAGCCTCGTGACGCTCAACTCGGTCAATTATATCGGCCACACCGTCGAGGCGAAGACCGACACGTCGACCCTGAGCAGCGGCTCGGCGACGTTCGGCTATTCGCTGTCGTCGGCCGCTTCCGACGTCGCGATCACCATCAAGGACTCCTCCGGTAACAGCGTCTACACGGGCACCGGGACCGGCAACTCCGGATCCAACACCTTCACCTGGGACGGCAAGAACTCCAGCGGCACCCAGCTCACCGACGGCGGTCAGTACACAATCTCGGTGACTGCGACGGATTCCGCCGGCAACTCGGTGCTCAACTACACCACCATTTCCGGCACGGTGACCGGCATCGACACATCCACGTCCACGCCATCGCTGACTGTGAACGGCGTCTCCGTCAGCGCCGCCGACATCATCGGCGTCACGTCCTGATCCTACGTCCTGATCCCTCTGGAGTTTCTTCATGAGTCTCACCGGTGCACTCTCTTCGGCGATCTCCGCGCTCAGCGCGCAGAGCCAGTCCCTGTCGATGATCAGCGACAACATCGCCAATACCAGCACGACCGGCTACAAGACGACGTCGGCGATGTTCGACGACCTCGTGACCGCGTCGAGCAACGCGACCTCCTATGCCTCGGGCGGCGTCACCGTTTCGGGTCGCGCCAACATCACCCAGCAAGGCCTGCTTGCCGCGACCTCCAACGCGACCGACGTCGCGATCCAGGGCTCGGGCTTCTTCGTCGTGACCAGCGCCACGTCGGGCGGCACCACGTCCTATACGCGCAACGGCGCCTTTTCGACCGACAACGCGGGCTATCTCGAGAACAATGGCAGCTACCTCGAGGGATGGCGCACCGATTCGGACGGCAACGTCGTCGGCAATGAATCGGCGAGCAATCTCGAAGCCATCAACACCCAGGTCGCCTCGACCAGCGGCAGCGCCACAACCAAGACCACGATTGCGGCGAACCTGCCGTCGGATGCAGCGACCGGCGATACCTATACCAGCTCGATGACCGTCTACGATTCGCTCGGTGCGGCGAACTCGATGCAGGTCACCTGGACCAAGACCGGGACGAACACGTGGAGCGCGAGCTTCGCCAATCCGACCTCAACGTCGGACACCACGACCGCGACCGGCACGGCCTCGGGCACGATCGCCATCACCTTCAACAGCGACGGCTCGCTTGCCAGCACCAGCCCGAGCCCGGCGACCGTCGCGGTGACGGGCTGGACCGATGGTGCAGCGGACAGCACGATCACGATGAGCCTCGGTACCGCCGGAGGCACGGACGGTCTCACACAATACGCCTCGGGCGAGACAACGCCGACCGTCAACGTCACCAGCATCTCTTCGGACGGCCTGTCCTACGGCAAGTTGTCCAGCATCTCGATCGGCAAGAACGGCGTTGTCGACGCCACCTATTCCAATGGCCAGACCATCGCGATCTACAAGATCGCGGTGGCGACCTTCGCCGATCCAACCGGCCTTTCCGCCGCCAGCGACGGCCTCTATTCCGCGACGGTGACGTCGGGCAATGCGGCGTTGCAGGCGTCCGGCGAGAACGGCGCGGGCACGATCTATGGCAGCGAGCTGGAGTCGTCGACCACCGATACCTCCAGCCAATTCTCGAGCATGATCTCGGCGCAGCAGGCTTATTCGGCTGCCTCCCAGGTCATCTCCACCGTCAGCAAGATGTACGACACCCTGATCTCGGCGATGAGGTGAGCGATGCGCAACGAGGAGGCCAAGGCCGCCGGAGAAGCGCTGCTGCGCCGGCTGCGACGGCTGGTGGCCCGGGCCGCAACCGTGAAGGACACCGACCACAAACAGCTGCTTGCCTTGCTCGACGATATCGAGACGACCCGCCGCGGCCTGTTGAAGGAATGCGCAGAGGTCGAGGGCGAGATGAGACAGGCGACCGTCAGGACGACCGCGATCGGTGCTTATCTGCGCAACTCGCAAGCCCATCGCGGCAAACGGCATAATTAGAAGAAGGCGATGACCATGAGTGTAGCCCAAGCCAATAGCCAAGCCACGCGGACCAACGCCGCAAGCGGCGACGCCCGGATCAAGTCGCTGATCGGACTGATCGACGTCCTGACCGCGCTGGTCGCGGAAGAGAACGCCGAGCTCGCCAAGGGCCTCCCGGCCTCACGCCTGAAGCAGGTCGACGAGAAGAACCGGCTGGCGGAGATTTTCGAACGATCCGTCGCCGAATGTGCGGCGGGCGGGACCACGCTGACCGTGCGGGACCGGATCCTGCGCGAGCAGCTCCTGGATCGGATCCTGAAGCTGCGCGCGGCGATGGACGAAAATCTGGTGCGCCTGCGCGCCGCGATCGAGGCCAGCAATCGCCGGATCGAAGCGGTCATGCAGGCGATCCGCGAGCAGATCGCGGCGGTGTCGCCCTATGGCGCCTCCGGCCGGGTGGCCGCACGCGCCGTCTCCAGCGGCACCAGCCGCAGCGCCTGACGACAAGGAGAGTCCGCCGTGTCGCTCGATATCGCACGATCGATCGCCTTCAGCGGCCTGTCGTCCACGTCGGTGCAGATCAGCGTGACGTCGTCGAACATTTCGAACGCCGACACGACGGGCTATACCAAAAAGACCGCGAACCAGTCGAGCAGCGTCACCAACGGCGTCGGTACCGGCGTCACGGTGACGGGCATCACCTCGACGGTCGACAAGCTGCTGCTGAAGTCGCTGGTCGGTGCCGACTCCGATCTCGGTTCGGCCGACACGACCAATAGCTATCTGACCTCGCTGGAGAAGCTCTACGGCTCGACCAGTAGCACGGACAGCTCGTCGACCGGGACCTCGCTGGCCAACAGCATTGCCTCGCTGGAATCGGCGCTGTCGTCGCTGGCAAGCACGCCGAGCAGCGCTTCGCTGCAATCCAACGTCATCAGCGCGCTCGACGACGTCACGAGCCAGTTGCGGGAGACCTCGAGCGGCATCCAGAAGCTCCGCTCCAATGCCGACCAGGACATCTCGTCGTCGATCGACGACGTCAATACGGACCTGCAGAACATCGCGGATCTGAACGCGGAGATCAAGCAGACGGCGGCAACCGGGCAGTCGACCGCGGACCTGGAGGACCAGCGCAACACCGCGTTGCAGGACGTCGCCTCCAAGATGAACGTTAGCTACTACACGGCGTCGAACGGCGATCTCCAGATCTACACCACGACCGGGCAGGCGCTGGTCGACTCTTCCGCACACAAGATCAGCTATACCGCCGCCGCCAACGTGTCGTCGTCGACGACCTACACCGCGGGCTCCTCGTCGAGCGGTTTCAGCGCGATCACGGTGAACGGCGTCGACATTACTTCCCAGATCACCGGAGGCGACATCGGCGCGCTGATCACGCTTCGCGACAAGACCCTGCCGGCGGCACAGTCCCAGCTCGACCAGCTCGCGACGCAACTTGCTTCCGCGGTCAACACCGTCTCGAACAGCGCGTCATCGGTGCCGGCGCCGACCAGCCTGACCGGAACGACCAGTGTCACCAGCGCCACGGCGTTGTCCGCCACCGGCACAGTGCGTCTTGCCGTGACCGACCAGAGCGGCAACCTGGTCTCCTACAGCGATCTGGACCTGTCGTCCTATTCCACGGTCGGCGATCTCGTCACCGCCATCAATGGCATTTCCGGGATGTCGGCGTCGGTCGATTCGAATGGCCATCTTTCGATCACGGCGACAGGCTCGGGCAACGGCGTTGCCATCAACGAGATGACCAGCTCGGTCGGTAGCTCGAGTGAGGGATTTTCCGACTATTTTGGCCTCAACGATCTCGTGACCGGAACGAGCGCGTCGGATATCGCGGTCAACAGTAGCATCCTGTCCGGCACCAACGAGCTGCAGCTCGCCACGCTGGACTCATCGTCGAGCCTCACGGTCGGCAGCAGCGTCCTGACCTCGGGATCTGCGACCGTGGTCAATTCATTTTACAGCGCATTGACGGCCTCGCGCACGTTTGCGTCCACGGGAGGGCTCGCCGCCACCACCGGCTCCCTTGCCGACTATGCCTCGACCATCGTGGCCGACGTCGCGAGCAAGGCCTCGCAGGCGTCCACCAACTACACCGCCAAGGAGACCGCGCAGTCGACCTATGCGAGCTCGCTCTCGTCGCAGTCGGGCGTCAACCTCGACGAAGAATCGGCCAATCTGAGCACGCTGCAAAACCAATACACGGCGGCCTCCGCGTTGATCTCGGCCATCAACAGCATGTACTCGGCGCTGATCACCGCCGTGCAGTCGTCGTAAAGCGCGGGAGCAGTTCCATGGTCGCGATGCGGATCGCCACCTTCGCCCAGTCGAGCAAGATGATCTCGGATGCGATGCGCGTCGAGTCGGTCATGGCCAACGAGCAGGTCCAGGAATCGTCGGGCGTCATCTCGACCGATTTCGGCGGATACGGCTCGAACGCGCAGCATGTTGTCAATCTCCAGGTCTCGGTGACGCGCGCGCAGTCCTATATCGATGCGGCCACGCTGGCCGACAGCAAGGTTCAGGTGATGTATTCGGCCGTCGGCTCGATGACGGATATCATCACGCAACTCCGCTCCCAGCTCAGTGCTGCTTCGACCGGTAGCTCGACCGAAACGAACTCGGTGATCTCGTCCGCCCAGCAGATGCTGGAGCAGATGGGCTCGCTGATGAACACGCAGTATGACGGCCAGTATGTCTTTGCGGGCGGCAAGACGGATACGGCGCCGGTCGACCTCACCAGCTTTTCCTCGAGAACGGGTTCCACCACCACGGCGGATACCAGCTACTACAACGGCGACGACGAGATTGCCTCGGTGCGCGTCGCCGCCGACAACACGGTGTCGTATGGCGTGACTGCCGACAATTCGGCGTTCGAGGAAGTCATGCGCGTGCTGAAATTCGTAGCCAGCAGCACCTCGCTGTCGTCCTCGGACATTTCCAGCGCGCTCGACCTCGCCAGCACGGCGCTCGACGACACCGCGGCGGTGCAGGCAAAACTTTCCAGCTCGGCGTCCTCGATCGAATCGGCGAGCACGCAACAGACCGACTACAAGAGCTACGCCGAAAGCCTGTCGAACGACCTCACCGGCGTCGATGTCGCCGCCATCACCGCCCAGCTCTCGACCTACCAGGCCCAGCTCACCGCGTCGTATTCGGCAATGTCCAAGATCCTCAGCATGAATCTGGCGAGCTACCTGAAATAGGCGAGGCCTATTCAGCCGCGATCCGCTCCATCGCCATGGTGCGAAGTTTTGCGCGCTGAATCTTGATTCCGTTGGCGCTGTCGGTCACAGGGAAGGCGTCCACGACATAGATCCGTGCCGGGACCTTGTAGCCGGCGAGCCGCTCACGCAGGCGTGCCGTCAGCACCTCCTGGTGCGGCGAAGTGCCGGCCGCGATGACAAAGGCGACGCAGCGCGCCTGGCCCTTCAGGTCGACCGCGACGACCTGGGCATCGGCGACGCCGGTACAGGACTTGAGCTCGTCCTCGATCTCGCCGGGCGCGACCAGGAAGCCGCCGAGCCGCATCGCGTCGCCCGCGCGGGTCTCATAGATGAAGGCGCCGTCGCGCAGCCGGCCGATGTCGCCGGTGCGGAAGAAGCCGTCCGCGGTGATCGCATCGCGCGTTGCATCGGGGTTGTTGAAATAGCCGAGGAAGCGCGACGGCGAGCTGATCTCGATCTCGCCGGAGATGCCTTGCGCTGCAAGCTCGCTGGTCTCGGTATCGCGCACGCGGACCTTCGCCTCGGGGGACATTGGCCAGCCACCGCCCTCGATACGATCGGCGAAGGCGTCGCCGGGACGGGCGATCGAGAACAGCGCCTGCACCTCGCTCGAGCCGTAGAGGCCGTGTAGCGGCAGGCCGCGCGCCTCGGCCTCTGCGGCCAGCTCGCGCCAGCCGGGCTGGAACGCTGCAAAGCCGCAGACTTCGAGATGCGGGAAGGGCCGCTGCGCGTCGGTGAGGGCGAGGATGCGGCGGAACATCTCGTCGGAGCCGAAGGAATGCGTGATCCTGTGCTCGCCGAGGATTTTCAGCGCCGGTGCGGCCTCGAAGGCGTCGAGCACGTGGACGGTCGCGCCGGCTGCGATGAAGCCGAGCAGGCTCGTCATGCCAAAGGTGCCGCAGAACGGCAGCATTGCGAGCAGCGAGTGACGCTGCGGCGCGAGCTGGAGCGCCTTGGCAACGGCGTTGGCGTGGGTCGCCAGCGTTCGCTGCGAGTGCGCGACGAGCTTGGGTCCCTTGGTCGTGCCGGATGTGGTGTAGAGCAGCACGGGGAGGTCGATGTCGTCCACCAGGGCGGGAGCCGGCGGATAGCGCTTCTCGAACGCATCGAACCGCACGCACGGCCATTGCGCGGGGATCGCATCCGCGCCGACCACCGCGAGCTCCTGCAGCGCGGGGACATCAGCTTTGGCGATATCGGCGAGAATGGCGGCGAAATCGATCGAGCGAAACGCCGCCTCGACCACCAGCAGCTTGGCGCCCGACAGTTTCAGGAGATGTGCCACTTCCGCGCTGCGGTAGCGGGTGTTGACGGCCGCGACGACCGCACCCAACTGGGCGGCGGCGAACAGCAGCGTGATCCATTCGACCCGGTTGATCAGCCAGATCGCGACGACGTCGCCCTTGCCGATACCCTGCGCGGCGAGCCAGGCCGTGGTCTGCGCGACCGTCCCTGAAAACTCCGCGCGCGAGACGGGTTTGCCGTCGAACACGAAGGCAGGACCGGCGGCAGTCTCCGATCCGATCAGCGATTGCAGTGAAACATGATCGGCTTGCATGGCGACCGGAGTAGCCCGATCGCGCAAAGCTGTCTACTTGGTGCCGAACATCCGGTCGCCGGCATCGCCGAGGCCCGGCACGATGTAGCCGTGATCGTTGAGCCGCTCGTCGATCGCGGCGGTCCAGACCGGCACGTCCGGGTGTTCGTCCTGGAACTTCGCAACGCCCTCGGGCGCCGCCAGCAGGCAGACGAAGCGGATGTCGCGGGCACCGCGGTCCTTGAGCAGCGAGGCGCCGGCGCAGGCCGAATTGCCGGTCGCCAGCATCGGGTCCATCAGGATCACGGTGCGGTCGGACAGGTCCTGCGGCGCCTTGAAGTAATATTCCACGGCCTGCAGCGTATCAGGATCGCGGTAGAGCCCGATATGGGCGATGCGGGCCGAGGGCATCAGCGCCAGCATGCCGTCGAGGAAGCCGACGCCGGCGCGCAGGATCGGCGCCAGCGTGAGCTTCTTGCCGGCGATCTTCGGCGCCTGCATCGGCGCGATCGGCGTCTCGATCTCGACCAGCTCCAGCGGCAGGTCGCGCGTCACCTCGTAGCCGAGCAGCATCCCGATCTCGTTCAGGATCTCGCGAAAGCTCTTGGTCGAGCGGTCCTTCTCCCGCATCAGGGAAAGCTTGTGCTGGACCAGGGGGTGGGCGACGACGTTGACGCTGCTTGTGCTCATGAAACCGATCTACACGGTTCCACGAAACTGCGCCAGATCGGCCGGACGTTTTCCGCAACGAGGGGGCGGCCTGGCCGGGCTGTGCGACCGCCATTCGCGCCCGTTTGCTTGCCTCGTAGGCAGCCATGGTCAATTCGCGGTCGATCGCCGTGACGTCTAGACGCCAAGCCCGCGGGCCGCGAGCGTGATCACGATCGTCAGGACCGCACCCCAGACCAGGCTGAGCGTCATGGTCAGGATCGTCGTGGTGACCGCGTGCTCGAGATGTCCCTTGAAGAGCGGCATGCTACCGCCTCAGGAACCGCGCCACGAGCACGATCAGCGGGTTGCCGTGGTTCTCGATGTCGAGCTCGAAGGTCTCGGTGGGAAACACCAGCGCGCAGCGCGCCGGCCGGCTCTGACGGTGGGCGAAATCGACGGCCGAACTCTTGAACAGGAACAGGCCGCCGATGCGTCCGTGCGCCTCGCGGGCGACCCAGAGGCCGGCCCGGTTGCGTCCGATGAAAAAGGCGGGAATGGCGTCGCTGATCACATCGGGATCGAGCGGCCTGAGTTCCGCCGCCGGCACCTGCCGCTTTTGGCGGTGAGCGGCTTGGAGAGCAATTGTGGCCATCGCGGCCTCCTCACACATCTGCAAGGTCATGGTGGTCACCGGGACTTCAGGCGTGGAGGTGCCAGACGAAGATCGCGGTCTTCAGCGCGATCAGCGCGGTGAGCACGCTTCCCATCGTGAGCACCGCGAGAGTGCGCATCGCGACGCGCTTGAGTTGGGCTTTACGCTCACCAGGGATCCGTACCGGGCGTTCAGCCCAGTTGAAGGACCGTTCAGAGCCCTGAGTCAGCATCGACATGTCAGAAGTCCTTGTCTGTGGGGCGACGAGACCGTCGCTCCAACCTGCCTCTCATGATGAGCATTGCGGCATATGAATGCGAGACGAGCGGCGGCGCTGTCATATAGGCGCGCCATAAGGGCGCGCTCTACGCGCCGACGTTGTCGATCAGATCCTCGTCGGCGATCGCGGCAAATGCGCGCACAACCTCTCTCTGCGCGGCCGCGTCCAGCGGCACGATCGGCAGCCGTGTCGCGGCCGACATCACGCCAAGCACGCTCAGGGCGTATTTGAGCGCGGCCGGGCTTTCCCGGGAGAGGCAGGTCATCAGCGGGACGAGGCGCTTGTGCAGATAGCGCGCTGTTTGTAGGCGACCCTGCCTGACCTGCGAGAAGATCGTCCGGCACAGGTCCGGTGCGATGTTGCAAACTTCCGAGATCGCACCATCGCCTCCGCCGGCGATATAGCCGAAGCCGGTCGCATCGTCGCCGGACAGCAGCCGAAAGCCTGCCGGCAGCAGCCGGCTCAGGCGCACCGGGCGGGTGGTGTCGCCGCCGCCATCTCGCAGGCCGACGAACTGGCGCGACTCGACGAGACGCAAAAGGGTCTCGTCGGCGAGTGGGCGCAGCGTGCGGGAGGGAATGTCGTGCAGGATCACCGGCAGTCCGGTCGCGCCGGCAATGGTACGGAAATGCGCGAGCATCCCCTCCTGCATCGGCTTGTTGTAGGAAGGCACCACCGACATGATGGCGTCGGCGCCGGCCGCTTCCGCGCGCCGCGCAAGTTCGACGGCGCGGCCGGTGGCATTCGACATCGCGCCCGCGATGACCCGCGACCGGCCGCGGGCGACGTCCACCGCGGTACGAATGACGAGCTCCTGCTCGGCGGGCGAGAGTGTCGGTGCCTCGCCCGCCGTCTCGCAAACCACGAGCGCGGGAACGCCGGCCGCAACCTGGCGCTCGCAGAGTGCGGCGAACGCCTCGAGGTCGATCGTGTCGGCCGCGTCGAACGGCGTCGGCAGATCCGGAATGAAGCCGGTGAACCAGGCTGAGGGAGGAATGAACATGGCTTGCTCGCCGAATGCGGCCCGCTCAGGCGGCGCGCTGCGAGAGGTCGGGGTGTCTGCCCATGTCGAGCTCGATCTCGCGCGGCAGCTCGACGATGGTCTCGGGGTGCTGCCCGTTCTCGAACAGCGCGTATTTGATGGCCTGGGCGCGGCTGACGAACAGGCCGCCATAGAGGCCGTTCTGCTCCTGCGCGACCCACTGTCCCCTGTGGTTCCGGCCGATGAAGACGATGCTTGAGAGGGAGCTGCACGAGGGAGGTTCGACAAGTTTCACGGATTTGGTCCTTCCAATTGATGCGGGCGGCGGGATCTCGTCCCGCGACCGCCGCATCAATATCTTTTCGAAGGGATAGGATTTCGAGAGAGGGCGCGCGGCGATCTCATAGGAGCGCCATAAGGCCTCGTATGAGGGCCTGGTGTTCGATCAGCTGAAATTCTCGCAGGCGACGGGTTCGTACAGCGAGTCCGGAGCGGGGCGTACGCTGGGAACGCTCGGTCGGGATGCTTCCACGGCCAATGCCTGGACTTCGACGAAGGCCGAAAGCAGCGCGATCGCGAGGTCGCCGTGGCATCCCTCGACAGCTGCGTCGAGCCAATCCGGCAACTCGCGCTCACGCGAGAGCGCGCAATGCCATTCACCTTCGTCATAGGCGATACGGCGGACATGCCACAGCGGCAGTTCGAGCTCCATCAGCGCCAGCGCCGCATCGGCCCAGGCTTCCGCGTCGATCAGGCGCATGAGGCGGGCGGTGCGCTCGGTCTGTCCGAGCGAGGGAAAGCGGCGGCAGGCCCTGTCGATGATCTCGAGCATCAACGGCCGCGTCATGCCCTGTGCATTGCGCAGTCGGTCGCCAAGCGCAGGCAAATCGTAGAGTCGCAGAGCGGTCATCTCGGGCCTCCTGGAATTGGCGTCGGTCAGTCGGCCGGCCTCTTCAGGATGGCGGGAAGGACATTGGAAAACGAGATGGGAGCGGGGCGTGAGATATAGGAATATCATAAAAGTCGAGGTGGCCGGAGCCGCTTCGAACGATAGTCGCGCAACAACCTCCGCTGTCGTCCCGGACAAGCGAAGCGCAGATCCGGGACCTATAGCCACAGGGAGGAGTTTGGCGATGACTCGCGGTTACCGGTTTCGCCCCGCAACATCTCCCTGGGGTTATGGATCCCCGCCTTCGCGGGGATGACGGCGGAGTGAGCCGATAGCGCATCGCGTCTCTCAGGAACGACGCGCCGCCTTTATGAGATTCCTATAACTTCGCCATAGCCCTCGTCTCGAAAACCTATGTCCGTGGTGGCACTTCAACACGGTCAAAAGCCCCGCTTGGGCCGTGGAATTGCATTGCGATTCCCTCCACGAGCTCCGTCGGGTCCCCGAGAAAGAGTTGCTCCCGATAGCGGGACGCAACGAGGAGCAATCCCATGATGGACATTCTGATGCTGGCGCTGGGCTTCGCCTTCTTTGCCCTTGCGATCGGCTACACCTACGCCTGCGAACGGCTGTGAGGGAGCGGACCATGATCTTCGATTATGCGCTCGCCGGTGCCGTCTCGTTCGGCCTCCTGTTCTACCTCACCTACGCGCTGCTGCGGCCGGAACGGTTCTGAGCCGTGCTGTTGCTCGTCGAATTGCTGCTGGCGGACGTTGCGCTCGTCGGCGGCCTGCTTGTGGTGCTCCTGCCGTTGTTGCGCCGGACACCGAGCCTGAAGGGTTAATGCCATGACTGTGATCGGTTGGCTCCAGATCATTCTTTTCTGCGTTATCATCGTCGCGCTCACAAAGCCGCTCGGCTGGTACATGACGCGCGTGTTCAACGGCGAGCGGACGTTTCTCTCGCCGGTGCTGCGTCCGATCGAGGCCGGCATCTACTGGATCTCGGGCGTCGACGAAAAGCGCGAGCAGCATTGGCTGACCTATACGGTCGCCATGCTGCTGTTCCATGTCGGCGGCTTCCTCATCATCTACGGCGTGATGCGCCTGCAGGCCGTGCTGCCCTTCAATCCGGCGGGGCAGGGCGCGGTCGCCGAAGATCTCTCCTTCAACACCGCGATCTCCTTCATCACCAACACCAACTGGCAGAACTACGGCGGCGAGAGCACGATCTCCTATCTGGTGCAGATGGTCGGCCTGACGCACCAGAATTTCCTCTCGGCGGCCACCGGCATCGCGCTCGCGGTCGCGCTGATCCGCGGCTTCTCGCGTGCCTCGGTGCGCACCGTCGGCAATTTCTGGGTCGATGTCACCCGCACGACGCTTTATGTGCTGCTGCCGATCTGCGTGGTCTACACGCTGTTCCTGATCTCGCAGGGCATGCCGCAGACGCTCGGCGATTATGTCGATGCCACCACGCTCGAAGGCGCCAAACAGACCATCGCGGTCGGCCCGGTGGCCTCGCAGGTCGCGATCAAGATGCTGGGCACCAACGGCGGCGGCTTCTTCAATGCCAACGCGGCGCATCCCTTCGAGAACCCGACTGCGCTGTCGAACTTCGTGCAGATGCTGTCGATCTTCCTGATCGGCGCGGCCATGACCAACGTGTTCGGCCGCATGGTCGGCAACCAGCGCCAGGGCTGGGCGATCCTGGCCGCGATGGGCGTGCTGTTCGTCGCTGGCGTCGCCGTCACCTATTGGGCGGAAGCCAATGGCACCTCGACGCTGCAGGCGCTCGGCCTCACCGGCGGCAACATGGAGGGCAAGGAAGTCCGCTTCGGCATCGTCGCGTCCTCGCTGTTTGCCGTCGTCACCACCGCCGCCTCCTGCGGCGCGGTCAACGCCATGCACGACAGCTTCACCGCGCTCGGTGGAATGATCCCGCTGATCAACATGCAGCTTGGCGAGATCATCATCGGCGGCGTCGGCGCCGGCCTCTACGGCATGCTGCTGTTCGTCGTGCTCGCGATCTTCGTCGCCGGCCTGATGGTCGGGCGCACGCCGGAATATGTCGGCAAGAAGATCGAGGCGCGCGAGGTCAAGATGGCCATGCTCGCGATCCTGGTGCTGCCGCTGATGTATCTCGGCTGGACTGCGGTCGGCGTGGTCTATCCGGCGGCGGTTGCCTCCATGGCCAATGCCGGCCCGCATGGCTTCACCGAGGTGCTCTACGCTTTCACCTCGGCGACCGGCAATAACGGCTCGGCGTTTGCCGGCCTCACCGGCAACACCTTGTTCTACAACCTCACGCTCGCCAGCGCGATGTTCGTCGGCCGCTTCTTCATGATCGTGCCGGCGATGGCGATCGCGGGTTCGCTGGCCGCGAAAAAATCCATTCCGCCGTCGGCGGGCACGTTCCCGACCACCGGCGGGCTGTTCGTCGGTCTCGTCGTCGGCGTGATCCTGATCATCGGCGGCCTCACCTTCTTCCCGGCTCTCGCACTCGGCCCGATCGTCGAGCATCTCGCGATGAACGCCGGTAACGTCTTCTGATTGTCGGAGTGACCTCCATGGACACCATGAAACTGCAAAAACGCGCCTCCGTCTCGGCGATGCTCGATCCCAAGATCGTCGTGCCCGCGATCCGCGCGTCCTTCACCAAGCTCGATCCGCGGCTGATGATCAAGAACCCCGTGATGTTCGTGGTCGAGATCGTGGCCGCGCTCACCACCGTGATTTTTCTGCGCGATCTCCTCACGGGGGGCGCCAACCTGAGCTTCACCTTCCAGATCATCCTCTGGCTCTGGTTCACGGTGTTGTTCGCCAATTTCGCCGAAGCCGTGGCCGAAGGGCGCGGCAAGGCGCAGGCAGATTCGCTGCGCAAGACCCGCACCGAAAGCCAGGCCAAGCTCCTGACCGGCGCGGGCCGGGACTTCAAGCTCGTGGCGGGAACGAGCCTGAAGGTCGGCGACATCGTGCTGGTCGAGGCCGGCGATACCATCCCCTCGGACGGCGAGGTGATCGAGGGTGTCGCTTCCGTCAACGAAGCCGCCATCACCGGCGAATCCGCGCCCGTGATCCGCGAGTCCGGCGGCGACCGTTCCGCGGTGACCGGTGGCACGCAAGTGTTGTCCGACTGGATCCGCGTCCGCATCACGGCAGCGCAAGGCTCGACCTTCATCGACCGCATGATCAAGCTGGTCGAAGGCGCCGAGCGGGCGAAGACGCCGAACGAGATCGCACTCAATATCCTGCTCGCGGGCCTCACCATCATCTTCGTGTTCGCCACCGTCACCATTCCGAGCTACGCCGCCTATGCCGGCGGCTCGATCTCGGTCGTTGTGCTGGTCGCGCTGTTCGTGACGCTGATCCCGACCACGATCGGCGCGCTGTTGTCGGCGATCGGCATCGCCGGCATGGACCGTCTGGTCCGCTTCAACGTGCTCGCAATGTCCGGCCGTGCGGTGGAGGCCGCCGGCGACGTCGATACGCTGCTGCTCGACAAGACCGGGACCATCACCCTCGGCAACCGTCAGGCGACGGCGTTTCGCCCGGTTCGCGGCGTCACCGAACAGGAACTGGCTGACGCTGCCCAGCTCGCCTCGCTCGCCGACGAAACGCCGGAGGGCCGTTCCATCGTGGTGTTGGCCAAGGAGAAGTACGGCATCCGCGGCCGCGACATGGCCGAACTTGGCGCCACCTTCATCCCGTTTACGGCGCAGACTCGCATGAGCGGCGTCGATGCCGGCGGATCGTCGGTGCGCAAGGGCGCGGTGGATGCCATGCTGAACTATGTCGGCGGCGGCGCGCCGCTGGCTGTTGCCTCCGGCAATACGGCGCGCGCCATTCAGCCCGCCGGGCTCTCGGACATCGGCCGTGAAATCCAGACCATTGCGGACGAGATCTCGAAGGCCGGCGGGACGCCGCTCGCGGTCGCCAAAGATGGCAGGCTGCTCGGCGTTATCCAGCTCAAGGACATCGTCAAGGGCGGTATCCGCGAGCGCTTTGCCGAGCTGCGCCGCATGGGTATCCGCACCGTCATGATCACGGGCGACAACCCGATGACGGCCGCCGCGATCGCGGCAGAGGCAGGTGTCGACGATTTCCTGGCGCAGGCGACGCCCGAGGACAAGCTCAAGCTGATCCGCGACGAGCAGGCCAAGGGCAAGCTGGTCGCGATGTGCGGCGACGGCACCAACGACGCGCCGGCGCTGGCGCAGGCCGATGTCGGCGTCGCCATGAACACCGGCACGCAGGCCGCGCGCGAGGCCGGCAACATGGTCGATCTCGATTCCAACCCGACCAAGCTGATCGAGGTGGTCGAGATCGGCAAGCAGCTGTTGATGACGCGCGGTGCGCTGACGACCTTCTCGATCGCCAACGACGTCGCAAAATACTTCGCGATCATCCCGGCGATGTTCCTGGCGTTCTATCCGCAGCTCAACGTGCTCAACGTCATGAACCTGTCGAGTCCGCAGAGCGCCATCCTGTCGGCGATCATCTTCAACGCACTCGTCATCATCGGGTTGATCCCGCTCGCATTGAAGGGCGTCGCTTATCGCGCGGTCGGGGCCGGTGCGCTGCTTCGGCGCAACCTGCTGGTCTACGGCCTCGGCGGCATCGTCATTCCCTTCATCGGCATCAAGGCGATCGACCTCGTCGTCGTCGCCTTGCACCTGGCCTAACCGTCGTCCCGGGTTGCGCAGCGCGCGCCCGGGCCGCGACGAAGACATTGGAGATACACATGCTCAGAGAAATCCGTCCCGCCATCGTCCTCCTGCTGGTGCTCACCGCCATCACGGGCCTGGCCTATCCGCTCGCCATGACCGGCATTGCCGGCGCGATCTTCCCCGTTCAGGCGAAAGGCAGCCTGATCGAGAAGGACGGTAAGGTGGTTGGCTCCGCCCTGATCGGCCAGGAATTCAAGGACGACAAATATTTCCACGGCCGTCCCTCGGCGACGCTTGCGCCGGACCCGAATGACTCGACCAAGACGGTCTCGGCCCCCTACAACGCCGCCAATTCGGGCGGCTCCAATCTCGGCCCGACCAGCAAGGCGCTGGCCGACCGGCTGAAGGAGGATGTGGACAGGTTGAAAGCCGAGAACCCGAACGCCCCGTTGCCGGTCGATCTGGTCACGACCTCGGCCAGCGGTCTCGATCCCGATATTTCCCCCGAAGCGGCGCAATTCCAGGTGCCGCGCGTCGCGAAGGCGCGGAATATGTCGGAGGATGCGCTGAAGGCGCTCGTCGCCTCCAACACCCAGGGCCGTCTGCTCGGCCTGCTCGGCGAACCCCGGGTTAACGTTCTTGCCCTGAACCTCGCACTGGATCGTGCGTCCGCGAAGTAGCGCTCTAGGCTGGGAATGCCCGGATGATTATATTGGCCTGATGGTTCAACAGCGCCGCGATCCCGAACAACGTCCGTCTCCCGAGGCGCTGCTGGAAGCCGCGCGTCGGGAGGAGAGCGCGAGCGGCAAGCTGAAAATCTTCGTCGGCGCCGCCCCCGGCGTCGGCAAGACTTACGAGATGCTGCAAAGCGCCCATGCCAGGCGCAAGGCCGGCATCGATGTCGTGGTCGGCTTCGTCGAAACCCATGGCCGCGCCGAGACCGAGGCGCTGGTGCGCGGGCTTGAACTGGTCCCGCGCAAGCGGCTCGAGTACCGCGGCCAGATCGTCGAGGAGATGGACCTCGATGCCGTGATCGCGCGGCGTCCGAAGATCGCCTTGGTCGACGAGCTCGCCCACACCAACGCGGCCGGAAGCCGGCACCCGAAGCGCTATCTCGACGTCGAGGAGCTGCTCTCCCACGGCATCGACGTCTACACCGCCGTCAACATCCAGCACATCGAGAGCCTGAACGATGTCGTCGCGCAGATCACCCATGTGCGGGTGCGCGAGACCGTACCGGATTCGATCTTCGATCGCGCCGATGCGATCGAGCTGATCGACCTCACACCCGACGATCTGATCCAGCGGCTGCGCGAGGGCAAGGTCTACGTCCCCAAGCAGGCCGAGCGGGCGCTGGAGCATTATTTCTCGCCGGGCAATCTGACCGCGCTGCGCGAGCTCGCATTGCGGCGTACCGCCGAGCGGGTCGACGAGCAACTGCTCACGCATATGCAGGCGAACGCCATCGCCGGCCCCTGGGCTGCGGGCGAGCGCATCCTCGTCTGCGTCAGCGAGGATCCGCGTGCGGCCGGCCTCGTGCGTTACACCAAGCGGCTGGCCGACCGGCTGCATGCGCCGTTCACAGCGATCTCGATCGAGACGCGGCGCTCGCTTCAGCTCTCCGACCAGGAACGCGACCGGCTGGCCGACACGCTGCGGCTCGCGGAATCGCTTGGCGGCGAGGCGTTGACGATCCCCGCGGTCGGCCGCCGCATCGCCGACGACGTCATCAATTTCGCGCAAGGTAACAACGTCACCCAGATCGTGATCGGCAAGTCGACGCGCTCGCGCTGGTTCGAGATGGCGCGCGGCTCGGTCGTGCATGATCTGGTACGCCGCGCCGGCAATATCAGCGTTCACGTCATTCCCGGCGACGAGCTGCCGGATGAGGTAGCGCCGAAGACGGCGGTGCAGACGGCTGCGCGGTCCGAGCCGTTCAATCCGCTGCCCTATCTGAAGTCGCTGGGCATCGTGCTGGTCGGCCTCGGCGCCGCGGTTCTGCTGCAGCCGCGCTTCGGCATCGAGAACGTGGATCTCGTGCTGCTCACCGCCGTGGTGGCCGTCGCGGTGCGCTACGGCTTGTGGCCGTCGCTGCTCGCGAGCTTGGCTGCCTCGCTCGCCTATAATTTCTTCTTCCTGCCGCCGGTCTACACCTTCACCATCACGGACCCGACCAACGTCGCGGCGTTCTTCTTCTTCATGCTGATCGCGATCCTGGTGTCGAATGTCGCGGCGCGCGTGCGTACGCAGGCCGACACCGCGATCGGCCGCATCCGCACGACCGAGCAGCTCTATGCTTTCAGCCGCAAGCTTGCCGGCACCGCCACGCTCGACGACGTGCTGTGGGCGTCGGCCTATCAGATCGCGCTGATGTTGAAGGTCCGTGTCGTGCTGCTGCTGCCGGAGGACGGGCTTTTGACGGTGAAATCCGGCTATCCGCCGGAGGACCAGCTCGACCAGGCCGATCTTGCCGCCGCGAATTGGGCCTGGAGCAATGACCGCTCCGCCGGCCGCGGTTCGGATACGCTGCCGGGCGCCAAGCGGCTGTTCCTGCCGATGCGCACCGGGCGCGGTCCGATCGGGGTGATCGGCATCGACAATGACCGCACCGGCCCGCTGCTGACGCCGGACCAACGCCGTCTATTGGACGCGCTGGTGGACCAGGGTGCGCTCGCGATCGAGCGCGTGCTGCTGGTCGAGGACATGGACCGGGTCAAGCGTACCGTCGAATCCGAGCGGCTGCGCTCCGCGCTGTTGACATCGATCTCGCACGATCTGAAGACGCCGCTTGCCTCCGTGCTGGGGGCGGCCTCCACCATGCGCGATCTCGCCGGCGCGCTGTCCGATACCGAGAAGCGCGATCTGCTTGCGACCGTCATCGACGAATCCGAGCGGCTCAACCGCTTCATCGCCAATCTGCTCGACATGACCAAGCTCGAATCCGGCGCCATCGTGCCCAACACGGCGCTTCACGATCTCGGCGAGATCGTCGGCAGCGCGCTACGTCGGGCATCGAAAATCCTCACTGCGCACAAGGTCGAGCTGGTGCTGGCCGCCGATCTGCCGATGCTCGAGCTCGATGCCGTGCTGTTCGAACAGGTGCTGTTCAACCTGCTCGACAATGCCGCGAAATATTCGCCGCCCGAGACCACGATTGCGATCAAGAGCCGGCGCGAGCGCGATCAGGTGGTGCTAGAGGTCGCCGACGAGGGCGCCGGCATTCCGCCCGACGAGCTCGAAAGCGTGTTCGACAAGTTCTATCGCGTGCAGAAGGGCGATCATGTCCGTCCGGGCACCGGCCTCGGGCTTGCCATCTCGCGCGGCTTCGTCGAGGCAATGCGCGGCACGATTTCGGCCGCCAACCGCAGCGACCGGAGCGGCGCGGTCCTCACCATCCGTCTGCCCGTTCCGGCGCAGACCCACGCATTGGATACCGCCGCATGAGTGCTGCCCCGATCAAGGTTTTGGTGATCGACGACGAGCCGCCGATCCGCAAATTGCTGCGCATGGGGCTTTCGACGCAGGGCTACGAGATTCTGGAGGCGTCGAACGGCAAGATTGCGCTGGAGAAGCTCACCGAAGATCCCGCGCTGATCATCCTCGATCTCGGCCTGCCGGATATCCAGGGCCATGAGCTGTTGCGCACCATCCGCGCTCGCAATGAGAACGTTCCGATCGTGGTGCTGTCGAGCCGCGGCGACGAGGCCGGCAAGGTGCAGGCGCTCGATCTCGGTGCCGACGATTATCTGACAAAGCCTTTCGGCATGGACGAGTTGCTGGCGCGCCTGCGCGCCGCGTTGCGGCACCAGCTGCAGGTGCAGGGCGAACGCCCGGTCTTCCGCACCGGCGATCTCTCCGTCGATCTCGTGCGCCGCATCGTCAAGCTCGGCGAGCGCGACGTCAAACTGTCGCCGAAGGAATACGACCTTCTGCGCGTGCTGGTGCAGCACGCCGGCAAGGTGCTGACCCACAGATTCCTGCTCAAGGAGCTCTGGGACGAGCTGACCGACGCGCAATATCTCCGCGTCTATGTCCGCCAGCTCCGCCAGAAGATCGAAGCCGATCCGGAGCGGCCGCAATATGTGCTGACGGAGACGGGGATCGGGTACCGGCTCAAGGCGGGGGATTGAGACTCAGATCTGTAGGATGGGTAGAGCGCAGCGAAACCCATCATCCCTCCGCGCCTGAAGATGCGTGATGGGTTTCGCTGCGCTCTACCCATCCTACGACGCTCACATTAATGACGGCGTAAATCACCCCGCCTTCCTGTGCCGAGCCGTCGACCGCTGCGTCTTCTTCGCAGCCCGCTGCCGCCCTGTCACCCGGCGCGCATGCGACTTCGCTGCCGTCTTCTTCCCGCCACGTCCCTTCAGGCTCTGCTTCAGTGCATCCATCAGGCTGACGACGTTACTCGGGCGTTCCTCTCGCTCCGGTAACGCGATCGTCTTGCCGCTGGCCTTGCGCTTCACCAGGGCCTTCAGGGCCGTCTCGTACTCGTCTTTGAATTTGCTCGGGTCGAAGTGGGCGGCCTTGGTGTGCAGGATGTGCCCTGCGAGGTCGACCATGTCCTTGGTGATTTTCGGGCTTTTGATGTCGTCGAAGAACTCGTCCTCGTCACGCAGCTCGTAGGGAAAGCGCAAGGTCGTGCCGAGCAGGCCCTTGCCGAGCGGCTCGATCGCGATGATGTGCTCACGATTGGTCAGCACGATCTTTGCGAGCGCCACGCGGTCCTGGTCCTTCATGGCGTCGCGGATCACGGCAAACGCATCCGCCGCGGCCTTGCCTTCGGGCGCGATGTAATAGGGATGGTTGAGATAGCGCTGGTCGATCTCCTCGCTCGGCACGAAGCTTTCGATGTCGATGGTGTGGTTGCTCTCGATCTGCACCGCCTCGAGCTCCTCCGGCTCGATCTCGACATATTTGCCCTTGCGCAGCTCGTAGCCGCGTCCCTTCTGGTCGCTCTCGACGACATCGCCGGTCTCGGAATCAACCATCTGCTGCTTGAGCCGGTTGCCGGTCTTGCGATTGATCATGTGAAAGCGGGTCTTCTCGGCCGTCGTGGTCGCGGGGTAGAGCACAACCGGGCAGCTGACCAGCGACAGCTTCAACGTTCCCTTCCAATAGGCGCGCGGGGCCATTCCATTCTCCAGTGATTTCAAGGCGTTTCAGGAACTCCAACCGGGCCCCCGGGTTTTGGTTCCGACGGAGACTTTTGCCGTGATAGGCTTCAAAGCGACGAGAGAATGCGGGACCGGTCGTGCTGCGAAAACTTTCCACCTACCGACAGAAACGCGACTTTGAAAAGACGCCAGAGCCCTCGGGAAAGACGGCGGTCGCGCCGTCGAAGCAGCGTCGTTTCGTGATCCAGAAACATGACGCCACCCGGCTGCATTACGACTTTCGCCTCGAATTCGACGGCGTGTTCAAGTCCTGGGCGGTCACGAAGGGGCCATCGCTCGATCCGCACGACAAGCGGCTGGCTGTCGAGGTCGAGGACCATCCGCTCGACTATGGCGATTTCGAAGGGACCATTCCCGAAGGCCAATATGGCGGCGGCACGGTCATGCTGTGGGACCGCGGCACCTGGGAATCCGATGATCCCCAGGCCGGTTTCAAGAAGGGCGATCTCAAGTTCACGCTTCACGGCGACAAGCTGCACGGCAGCTGGGTGCTGGTGCGGATGCGGCATGATCGTGACGGCGGCAAGCGCACCAACTGGCTGCTGATCAAGCATCGCGACGAATATGCCAGCGAGGATGAGGATATTTTGGCGGAGGACAAATCCGTGGCCTCCGGCCGAGCGATGGCGCAGATCGCCGGCGGCAAGGGGCGTGCGCCGAAGCCCTTCATGCTGGCGAAGGGCAGAGGCAAGGCAGATGCCGTTTGGCAGTCGAACCGCGCCGAGGAGACGAAGGGGCGTACGGTCAAGGCTTCACCCCGCGCGGCGTTGAAGGCCGGAACGGTCCTCAAAACCAAGGGCGCGAAGAAGAAGGCTACGACGGCAACGAATGCCAGTCGCGTCTCTGAAATGCCGGACTTCGTCGCGCCACAGCTCTGTACGCCGGTCGAGCGTCCCCCGTCAGGCGATCGCTGGTGCCACGAGATCAAGTTCGACGGTTATCGCATGCAGCTCCGGGTCGAGAGCGGCAAGGCGACGCTGAAGACGCGGACGGGGCTCGACTGGACCGACAAGTTCGCCGCGATCGCGCAAGAGGCCGGCGCGCTGCCGGACGCCATGATCGATGGTGAGATCGTCGCGCTGGATCAAAGCGGCACCCCAAATTTTTCGTCGCTGCAGGCCGCATTGTCCGACGGTAAGACCGAGGACCTGATCTTCTTTGCCTTCGATCTCTTGTTCGCCGAGGGCCTCGACTATCGCCGCTTGCCGCTCGGCGAGCGCAAGGCACGGCTCAGGGAAATTCTGGCGGCACGCAAGCGCAAATCGAGCCAGATCCGCTACGTCGAACATTTCGAGAGCGACGGCGACACGGTGCTGCAATCGGCCCTAAAGCTCGAGCTGGAAGGCATCGTCTCGAAGAAGCTCGATGCACCCTACCGCTCGGGGCGCACAGAAGGCTGGACCAAGACAAAGTCCCGCGCCGGTCAGGAGGTCGTGATCGGCGGCTGGAAGACGACGGCCGGGAAATTCCGCTCGCTGATGGCCGGCGTCTATCGCGGCGATCACCTCGCCTATGTCGGCATCGTCGGCACCGGTTTTGGCGCCGACAAGGTCAAGCGTATCATGCCGCTCCTGAAAGAGGCGGCGTCGAACGAAAGCCCGTTCGGCGGCAAGAATGCGCCGAAGAAGACGCGCGACGTGCACTGGGTCAGGCCCGAGCTGGTGGCTGAGATCGAATTCGCCGGGTTCACCGCCGACGGCAATATCCGTCAGGCCGCCTTCAAGGGGCTGCGGCAGGACAAGCCGGCCGAGGAGGTCGAGGCGGAAACGCCTGCGGATACCGAGCTCGCCAAGCCCTCCGCCAGGAAGCGCGTTGCGGCGAAGCCTGCCAAAGCGAAAAGTACCGCCGAGGTGATGGGCGTCGTCATCTCGAAGCCGGACAAGGAGCTGTGGCCGGACGGCGGAGACGGCGAGGGGGTCACCAAGCTCGATCTCGCGCGCTATTTCGAAGCGGTCGGCGCCTGGATGATCGCGCATATCAAGGGGCGGCCATGCTCGATCTTGCGTGCCCCCGACGGCATCAATGGCGAAAAATTCTTCCAGCGCCATGCCATGCAGGGGACGTCGAACCTGCTGGAGCTCGCAAAGGTGTCCGGTGATCGCAAACCGTATTTGCAGATCGATCGCATCGAGGGGCTTGCCGCGGTCGCGCAGATCGGCGGCGTCGAGCTGCATCCCTGGAATTGCGCGCCGGACGCCTATGACACGCCGGGCCGCCTGGTGTTCGACCTCGACCCCGCGCCTGACGTCAAATTTGCCGAAGTCGTCGAAGCGGCAAAGGAGATGCGGCAGCGGCTCACCGATGTCGGCATGGAGAGCTTTTGCAAGACCACCGGTGGCAAGGGCCTGCACGTGGTGGTGCCGCTCCTCCACGGTGCGCGCGACAAGGTGAGCTGGAAGGAAGCCAAGGCGTTTGCGCAAGGCGTCTGCCAGTGGATGGCCGATGACAATCCCGAGCGCTATCTGCTCAACATGTCGAAGAAGCTCCGCAACGGAAAGATCTTTCTCGACTATCTGCGCAACGATCGCCTGTCGACGGCGGTGGCGCCGCTATCGCCGCGTGCACGCGATGGCGCGACCGTGTCGATGCCGGTCACGTGGCCGCAGGTGAAGGGCGATCTCGATCCGAAGAAATACACGGTGCGGACCGTGCCCGGCCTGCTGGCGCGGTCGAAGGCGTGGGATGGCTATGACGATGCGGCCGCGTCGATCAAGGCGGCGGCGAAGAAGCTTGCGGTGAAAATGAAGTAGGCCGGGCTCCGCGCGTAGCTCTTGTAGGGTGGCCAAAGCGGCTTGTCCGCCGAAGCTCAGAGCGAAGGCGGAAGCGTGCCCACGATCTTCCTGTTACGGAGAGTGAAGGTGGGCACGGCGCGTTGCGCCTTTGCCCACCCTACGAGATCCCTGTTGTGTCGCTAGATCCGTCCCAGCAATAGCAAGATCAGCAGGATGACGATGACGAGTCCGAGGCCGCCGCCGCCGTAGTAACCGGTGCCGTAGAACGGCCCACCGCCGATACCGCTGAAGCCGCCGAGCAGCGCGATAACCAAGATGATCAGAATGATCGTACCGATAGACATGCTAATCTCCTCCAGCCCTTTGTCGAAAGGGTCGTTGCACCTGTCCCGTTGTGCGAGGGCAACTTGCCGCAGGTTTTAAAGTTCCGGATTTGAAACGGGTCGACAGGTCCCGACTTGCATGGAACCTTTGACCGTCCGGCCGACATGACTATGTGAGAACAGTCAGCACAGGGCAGCGCCATGTCAGCACCGCTTGTCGTCTCCATTCCGCATCGTCTCGGCCGCGAGGAAGCCGTGCGCCGGCTCAAGACCGGGCTCGGCCGCGCCGCGGCGAGCATTCCCGTGATGCAGGTCGAAGAGGAGCGCTGGAGCGGCGATAGCATGAATTTCCGCATCCGCGCGCTCGGGCAGATCGCGAGCGGCCAGGTCGACGTTGCCGACGACCACGTCAAGGTTCAGGTGGTGTTGCCGTGGCTGTTGCAGCGCTTTGCCGAGATGGCGCAGGCGACCATCCGCAAGCGCGGACAATTGCTGCTGACCAAGGACGAGGGGAAATAGGCGTCAGGCGCGCGCGGGTTTCCGCGCATGCCTGACGGCGCTTGTCGTGCGGCCCTCGATGACCGCCGCGGGAAGATCCCGGAAAGCTTGCGCGAGCGGCCATTCGTTGCCCGCAAAACCGGGCGCGGTGTAGCCGCTGATGTCGACGGTCGCGTCAAGACCCTCCAGCGTGGGCCACTCCCGCCCCGCTTGTGTGAAGGGCGCAAATTGCCGGCCGACCACGACGATCGCCGCAGTGCGGCCACGGGTGCGGGCAAACGCGATGACATGGTCCGCGTGTGTGCCGCGGACGTCGAGCGGCCGATAATCTCCCTGGGCGAAGACGTCGGCGAGCGCGTTGCGCAGCTTGAGCAGGTGCCGCGTCCAGGCCAGCTTGAGCTGCCCGTCCGGCCAGGTCTTGATCAGACCACCCCAGTCCGGCGTTTCCATCGACGCCAGCGCCATTTGGCGCGAAGCAAAATCCACCGGGCGGCGGTTGTCCGGGTCGACCAGCGACAGGTCCCAGTATTCGGTGCCCTGATAGAAATCGGGCACGCCCGGCAGCGTCGCCTTGAGCGTCAGCTGGCTCAGCGAGTTCAGCGCCCCGAGCAACGCGACGCGGCGGGCGAGGGTCCGGAGCGCCTCCAGGAAATCGCCGGACAGCGCAGGATCCAGGATCTTCTCGATGAAGCCCCTTACGCCGTCCTCGTAGGTTTCATGTGGATTGAGCCAGCTCGTCTCTTCCTTGCCCTCGCGCGCCGCCTTGAGCGCATAGGCCTGGATACGCGCGACGAAGCCGGCATCGGCCGGCCCTTGGAGCGGCCACGCGCCGAGCAGGGTCTGGTAGAGCATGTACTCGAAGGTCGCCGAGGGCGCGCGCAGATTGCCGTGCAGCGCAAGGTGCGGCGCGTTCAGCACCTTCCACCGCGCCACCGCGCTGGTCCATTCGCCGGGAATTTCGCTTAAGCCCGCGATCCGCGCACGTGCATCCTCGCCGCGCTTGGTGTCGTGGGTGGCCGTTGCCGTCATCCCTTGCGGCCATTCCCTGGCGCGGGCCCGCGTCGCCTCGTGGAAAGCGGGAATGGTGAGGCCCCGGCTGGCGGGATCGCCACCGACCTCGTTCAGCGCCAGCAGCCGATGGAATTGATAGAACGCCGTGTCCTCCAGCGATTTCGCCATCATCGGCCCGGTGAACTGCTGCACCTTCAGCGCGAAGCGGCGCACGCGTGGGGCGCTGTGCGGCGGGCGGCCTGGCTTGAGCAGATCCATCGTCAGCGCATCGCGCAAGAAGTCGAAAATGCCGTCGTCGGCAGCGAACCATTCGGCGCGGGCGCGCTCGATGGTGTCGTCGATCAGTTTTCGGTCGAGCGCTGTCGGGCCGCTATGCGTCAGGTATGTGCGATAGACCGGGAAGTGCAGCACGTACAGTTCCAGTGCCTGCCGCAGGCTGTCGGCGGAGAAGTCGCGGGTCGAGTAATGCCCGTTGGCGATACGCGCGAGCAGCCGCGTCAGCACCGTGAATTCGCTGGTCAGCAGCGTCTCCAGCACGCGCCTTTTGGCGTCCTTGACGTAAGGCGCAAGCCGCGGTGGCCGGTTGCTGATCTGCCGCCAGGTCTCGTCCAGCGCCTCCAACCCTTTGGCGTCGATCAGCACCTGGGTGATGGCGTTCATCCATTCGTAGCCGGTGGTGCCCTGAACGCCGGCGAAGTGCGGCAGCTTTTCGTGCTCGCACAGGATCTTTTCGATCACCGTGTAGAACGGCTTCGTTGCGCCTTGCGCGTCGCGCACCAGCCGCCGCAACCGCTGACAATATTGCGCGGGATCGCGCAGGCCGTCGATGTGATCGAGGCGGATGCCCTGCAGCTTGCCCTCGGCGACGACTTGCTTCACCAGCCGGTGCGTGGCGGCAAACGTGCTCGGATCCTCGACGCGCAGACCTGCGAGCCCGTTGACGTCGAAGAAGCGGCGATAGTTGATGTCGCTGGAGGCAAGCCGCCAGTGGCCGAGCTTGTAGTGCTGCCGCTCCAGCAGATGATGCAGCGCCAGCGTCTGCGCCGGGCGATCCTTGGCGGCGCGATAGGCGGCGAGGCCATGGGTGATGATGTCGGCGCTGCCTGCGATCTCCTTCAGTTCGGCCTTGAAGCCGGGTGCCTCCTTGCGGTTCGGCCGGCGCAGGCCCGTGTAGCGGGCGGCAAGTGAAAGCAGGCGTTTGCCGGCGACGGTATCGGCGGCGTCCGCTTCCTTCACGATCACGCGCAGCATTTCGCCATAGCGCTCCGGCGCGATCGGCAGGCGATGTTCGAAGTACCAGGCCGAAAAACCGCCTTCGTCCGCGTCGTAGCGCAGCTCGATCTCGCCGCGCTCGAGCGCTTCGCCATAGGGCGAGCCGAGGATCGGCAGCAGCACGCCGCCGCGGGCGCGGTGGGGCAGAAGATCCCAGTCGATATCGAAGGCGACCGCGTGCGGTGAGGTCTGGCCCCATTCCAGCACGTCGAGCCACCAGGGATTGTCGGCAAAGTGCACGCCGACATGGTTCGGCACGAAGTCGATGATGAGGCCGAGGTCGTTCTCTCTAAGCGCCTCGCTCAGCCGCGCAAAGCCGGCCTCGCCGCCGAGCTCTGGATTGAACTGGCTGTGATCGACGGTGTCGTAGCCGTGGGTCGAGCCCTTGCGCGCCTTCATCACCGGCGAGGCGTAGAGATGCGTGATCCCCAGCGCCTTCAGATAAGGCACCACCGCGGCGGCTTTGTCGAAGTCGAAATCCGCGGTGAGCTGAAGCCGGTAAGTCGCGAGAGGAATCGCGGAAGGCATATCAACCTCCGAGATGCCAGAGCACCGACCACGGCGTGAGCCGATTGTCACTTGCGGTGCCCCAGAGCGGCGCGCCTGCATGTCCGTTGGAATAAATGATGTCCTTGTCCGACAGATTGGCCGTCAGACGCAGCGTCGTGCCGTCACCCATGCGCCAATGCGCGGTGAGCAGGCCATTATCGGCCGCCTCGGCATCGCCGAAGCGCGTGCCCTTCAGGCGCGGCATAATCTCCTTGCTCCGAAGCGTGAGCAGCTCACGCACCAGCGCCAGCCGCGCATCCTGCGCCGGCGTGCGGCCGGCCCAGTCGAGCACGGCCGATTGCGGCGTGGCGGGATCGAGCGGATCAGGCACCTCGTCGCCGTATTTGTCGTAGGCCCAGGCATATTCCTGCTTGCGCCCGTTGCGCACGGCGTCGGCAAGGCCACCCTGGAAATCGCAGAAGAACGGGAAGGGGCCAGTCGAGCCCCATTCCTCGCCCTGGAACAGCATTGGCACCATCGGCGCCAGCAGCGTCACCGCGAGTGCGGCCTCGATCTGCCGTGGCGGTGCCAGGCTTTCCAGCCGGTCGCCAAGCGGGCGGTTGCCGATCTGGTCGTGGTTCTGCAGGAAGTTGACGAAGGTCGCCGGCGGCAGCTCGCCGCTGGCCTCGCCGCGTGGCTTCTTGCCCCAGAATTCCGAGATCTCGCCCTGATAGACGAAGCCCGAGGCGAGCGCGCGGGCCAGATCCATGCGCGGCGTCTGATAGTCCGCGTAATAGCCGGCGAGCTCGCCGGTCAGCATCACATGCCAGGCGTGATGATAATCATCGTTCCACTGCGCGCGATATTTGCCGTTCGGCGGCTCCTGCGCCGCATCGAGCAGGCTGGCGCGGTTGTCGCCGTTCTCCAGCACCAGATGAATGTGCCGCCCGGTGGCCTTGGCGAGCTCGCCTACGGCAGCGCTGAGGTCGTGCAGCATCGACTGCTCGCCGGGGATCGCCATGATGTGGTTGGCAGCGTCCAGCCTCAACCCGTCGAAACGGTAGTCGCTGAGCCAGGACAACGCATTCTCGATCGCGAACGCTCGCACCTGCGGCACGCGATAATCGATCGCGCTGCCCCAGGGCGTGTGCGCGTCGGTGAAGAAGGTCGGTGCGTAGCGGCCGAGATAATTCCCTTCGGGCCCGAAATGATTGTAGACGACGTCGAGAAACACCATCAGCCCGCGCAGATGGGCTTCGTCGATCAACGCCTTCAGCTGTTCGGGCCGACCATAGGCGCTGTCGGGCGCATACCACAGCACGCCGTCATAGCCCCAGCCGCGGCCGCCGGCGAAATCGGCCAGCGGCATGAGTTCGAGCGCGGTGATGCCGGTCGCGACGAGATGATCGAGCTTGCCGATCATGGCGCGGTAGGTGCCATCGGTCGTGAAGGTGCCGACATGGGTCTCGATCAGCACGGTCTCTTCCCAGGGGCGGCCGCGCCAATCCCTGGCGCGCCACGCGAAGGAATCGTGGTCGATCACTTCGCTCGGGCCGAACACGTCCTCCGGCTGGAACGCGGATGCGGGATCAGGCACGTCGATCTCGTCGTCGATCCTGAACTTGTAGGTGCTTCCGACCGGCAGGCCGGCGATCTCGGCGACATACCAGCCATCCTGCCGGCGCTGCATGGCATGTCGTCGATCGAGCAGGAGATCGACACGACGCGCGCCGGGCGCCCACAAACGAAACGAGACGCCGTCCCTGGTCGGCTTCGCCCCGAAGGATGGCCTCATAGCGCCCCCGCGAAGGCGAGCACGGAGCGCGGCGGCGCCTTGCTGTCGCTTCCGGGCAGGAAATCAACGCTGTTCAGCTTGGCATCCGTGGTGTTCAGGATCTGCTGCCAGCTTTTGTATTCGGGCATTTTCGGCAATTTGAATGCGATCTCTTCAGGGGCGGCGTTCAATACGATAAAGATCGCCGCGCTGCCCGGTTCCATCGGCCCCATCACATAAGAGAGAAACCGCCCATCGGGAAATGTCCAGTCGCTCTCCGTCATCTCGTCGCCCGCGGGGGTCAGCCACAGCGCGCCGTAGGAGATGCCGTCTTTCGGCCGGCCATCGAGCCAGCGATGGCTGCGCAGCTGCGAGAACTTCTGGCGGATGCCGGCGAGATCGGCGACGAAATCGACCATGTCGTCGCCGTCCTTGCCGAGATTGTCCCAGCCGACCCAGCCGACCTCGTTGTCCTGGCAATAGGCGTTGTTGTTGCCGGATTGCGTATTGCCGACCTCGTCGCCGGCGAGGATCAGGGGAATGCCCTGCGCCAGCATCAGGCAGGCCAGCACATTCTTGCGCAGCTGCCGCCGCAGGCTGAGGATATTGGGATCGTCGGTCGGGCCTTCGACGCCGCAATTGTTGCTGTGGTTGTCGTTGGAGCCGTCGCGATTGTCCTCGCCGTTGGCCTCGTTATGCTTCTCGTTGTAGCTGAAGAGGTCGGCCAGCGTGAAACCATCATGCACGGTGATGTGGTTGATGCTGGCACGGGGGCGCCGTCCGTCATGGTTGAACAGGTCGGAGGACGCCGTCATGCGGCTGGAGATGTCGCCGATCAGGCTGCCTTCTCCGCTCCAGTAGCGGCGCATGGCGCTGCGATAGCGGTCGTTCCACTCCGACCATTGCGAGGGGAAGGCGCCGACCTGGTAGCCGCCGAGGCCGAGGTCCCAGGGTTCGGCAACGAGCTTGACGGTCGCGAGCACCGGGTCCTGCCGGATCGCGGTGAGGAACGAGATGCCGCGATCATAGCCGTTCGGCCCGCGCGCGAGCGTCGTGGCGAGGTCGAAGCGGAAGCCGTCGACATGGCAGACCTCGACCCAGTAGCGCAGTGAATCCATCACCATCTGCAGCACGCGCGGATGAGTGAGGTTGACCGACGAGCCGCAGCCGGTGAAGTCGTCGTAATAGCGCGGGTTCTCGCGGTTCAGCCAGTAATAGGAGGCATTGTCGATGCCGCGATAGCACAGCGTCGGGCCGAGATGATTGCCTTCGGCGGTATGGTTGTAGACGACGTCGAGCATCACCTCGATGCCGGCATCGTGCAGCCGCGCCACAGTGGTGCGGAAGGAATCGAGCGCGTTGTCCTGGGCATAGCGCTGCTCCGGCGCAAAGAAGGACAGCGTATTGTAGCCCCAGTAATTGGCGAGCTTCTTCTCCACCAGCACGCGGTCGTCGACGAAGGCATGGATCGGCAGCAGCTCGACCGTGGTGACGCCGAGCTTCTTCAGATGCTCGATCATCGCCGGAGAGGACAGGCCGCCATAGGTGCCGCGCAAATTCGGCGGCACGTCGTCGCGCTTCTGCGTCAGTCCCTTGACGTGAGCCTCGTAGATGATGGTGTCTTCCCAGGGAATGTTCGGCCGGATCTCGCGACGGCCCCAGTTGAAGGTCTCGTCGACGACGACACCCTTGGGCATGCCGCGCGCATTGTCGCGCCGATCGAACGACAGATCCTCGCGCGCCGAGCCGGTACGGTAGGCGAAATGCGCGTCACTCCAGACGAGCCGCCCCGAGAGCCGCTTGGCGTAGGGGTCGAGCAGCAGCTTGTTGGCGTTGAAGCGGTGGCCGTGCTCGGGCTCGTAGGGGCCGTGCACGCGATAGCCGTAGAGCTGGCCCGGCGAGACGTCGTTGAGATAGCCGTGCCAGACGTCCTCGGTGCGTTCCGGCAGCTCGATCCGTTCGAGCTCGCGCCGGCCCTGGCTGTCGAACAGGCACAGCTCGACCTTCTGCGCGTTGGCGGAAAACAGCGCAAAATTGGTGCCGCGTCCGTCCCAGCTTGCACCGAGGCGTGCGGGCGATCCGGCAGTCAGGCGCATGTGTCAGCTTTCCGGAACGAGGAAGATCGCAGCGAGCGGCGGAATGGTGAGGCGGAGCTCGGGCGCCTTGCCGTCAACGGTCTGGACCTCGCCGATGTTCCCGACATTGGTGCCGCCATAATGGGCGGAGTCCGAATTGAACACCTCTTTCCACTTGCCGGCGAAGGGGACGCGGACGCGGTAGTTGCGGTAGACGTTGGGTGAGAAATTGAGGATCACCAGGCACCGCGCGTGCTCGTCAAATCCCTTGCGCAGCCAGGCAAACACGTTGCGGTTGGCGTCATCCGTGATCAGCCATTCGAAGCCGGCCTGGTCGCAATCCATCTGGTGCAGCGCCGGCACGGCGCGATAGAGCCGGTTGAGATCGCGGATCAGCGCCTGGATGCCCGAATGATATTTGTATTCGAGCAGGTGCCAGTCGAGCGACTGGTCGTGATTCCACTCACGGCTCTGGGCGATCTCGGCCCCCATGAACAACAGCTTCTTGCCGGGATGACCGAACATGAAGCTGTAATAGGCGCGCAAGTTCGCGAAGCGCTGCCATTCGTCGCCGGGCATGCGGCCGAGCAGCGAGCGCTTTCCGTGCACCACCTCGTCATGCGACAGCGGCAGGATGAAATTCTCGGAGAAAGCGTAGTGTAGGCCGAACAGGATCTCGCCGTGATGATGCCTGCGGTGGATCGGATCCTTGCTGATGTAATTCAGCGTGTCGTGCATCCAGCCCATGTTCCACTTGTAGCCGAAGCCGAGCCCGCCGAACTCGACCGGGCGCGAGACCTGCGGCCATGCGGTGGATTCTTCGGCGGCCGTGGTCGCCTGCGGGAAGCGGGCGAACAATTCCGTGTTGAAGCGGCGCAGAAAGTTGATGGCCTCGATGTTCTCGCGGCCGCCATACTGGTTCGGAATCCAGGCGCCGGGCGGGCGGCTGTAGTCGAGATAGAGCATGGACGCCACCGCATCGACGCGCAGGCCGTCGATGGCGTAGCGCTCCAGCCAGAACAGCGCGTTCGACACCAGGAAGTTGGTCACTTCGGTGCGGCCGTAATTGTAGATCAGCGTGCCCCAATCGAGGTGGCGGCCCTGCAGCGGATTGGCGTGCTCGTAGAGCGAAGTGCCGTCAAAGCTGCCGAGCCCGTGCGGATCATCCGGGAAATGACCGGGCACCCAGTCGAGCAGCACGGCGATGCCCTCGCGATGGCAGGCGTCGATGAGCGCGGCGAAATCCTCCGGCGTACCGAAGCGGCTGGTCGGCGCATAGAGGCCGGTCGGCTGATAGCCCCATGAGCCGTCGAACGGATGTTCGCTCACGGGGAGGAATTCGAGATGGGTAAAGCCCATGTCGCGGGCATAGGCCGGCAGCTGCTCGGCCAACTCGCGATAGGTCAGCCATTCGTCGCCGTTCTTGCGCCGCCACGAGCCGAGATGGACCTCGTAGATCGACATCGGCGCCGATAGCGCGTTGATGCCGTCGGGCGCAGGACGTGGCCGCGGCAGGTGCGCTTCATCGAACACGATCGAAGCCGTCTTCGGCCGAACTTCGCTCGCAAACGCCAAGGGATCGGATTTCAGCGGCAGCAGATGGCCGTGTGGTCCGATGATCTCGAATTTGTAATGGTCGCCCGCCCTGGCGTTCGGGATGAACAATTCCCAATAGCCGGCGCCGCGCACCCGCATGGGATGACGCCGCCCGTCCCAGAAATTGAAGTCACCGACCACGGAGACGCGTCGCGCATTCGGCGCCAGCACGACGAAGCCGATGCCGTCGATGCCTTCGAGCCGCATCGGATGCGCGCCGAGCTTGTCGTAGATGCGCTGATGGGTGCCTTCGCCGAGCAGGTAGAGGTCGAAATCGGTCAGGATCGGCGGGAAGCGGTAGGCATCCTCGAACTCGACGACGTTGTCGCCGAATTTGGCGCGGAGCTGGTAGTGCCTGGAGCCGTTGGGCAGGGCGCCGATGAACAGGCCTGAATCGTGGACCCGATCGAGCTTTGCCACCTCGCCGTGCTCGCCGATGGCCTCGACATTGGAGGCCTCGGGCAGGAAGGCACGCACCACGCTCTTGTCCCCCTCGGGGTGCAGCCCGAGATAGTGGAAGGGGTCGGAATGGCGGCCCTCGATGATCGCGTAGGCTTCGGCTGGCAGTTTAGGCATGGGCTTCGCTCTCGGCACTGGACAGAATGCGAAGCAGGCCGGTCAGCGGCGCATTGAGCCCCTCCGGCCGGTGGGACAGCTCGTACTCTACCTCGTCGAACGCTTGATCAAGCAGGAAAAACCTTAACATGCTTTCCGCGGAATGGTTCTCTTGCGGCCAGAGCCGCCGATCGGTCATGGCCTCGCGATAGGCGGACAGGAAGGTCGCGGTGGCGTGTTCGCGCCATTCGCCGAGCGCGGCCGCCAGGCGGCCCTGCTCGTCGCTGCCCCCGGAGAGGGCCCGGTGAAGTGCGGCGTTAACCGAAAGATCAATCGATCGGATCAGTCCCGCCACGTCGCGCGCGGCAGGCAGCTTGCGCCGCTTGTCGGCCAGAGCGAGATGCGGATCGCCGTCGAAATCGATGATGAAGATGTCGTCCTTCACGATCAGAGTTTGCCCCAGGCGGAAGTCGCCATGATGACGGATGTTCAACCCACCGATGTCGGATGGCAAGAGCGCATTGATGTGGTCCGGCAGGGTCGCGCGTACCGCGACCAATTGGTCGATCAGAGGTCGGTCGCCCTCGCGCAGGCCATCCCGGCTGTCGGCGAGCCGGTCGAAGACCCGCTCGGCGCGCGCCTTGAGATCCGAGGTCCAGCGCTTGATGTGCGCAGGACTGACCGGCTCCGGCGCGAGATCGGCGGCCTTTGCGGCGGCCAGAGCCACGTGCAGCTCGGCGAGCCGCCGGCCGGTCTGCGCGATGAAGTGCAGATAGGGCGCCTGCTCCTGGGTCACCCGGGGCATGTCGTCCACCGGCCCCAGCCGCTGCTCATCGATGTAGCGGTCGAGATAGCCCGTGGTCACGGTCCAGCCGTCGCCCTGGTTTTCGACATAGGCGTGCAAGACGCCGATCGCGCTGCGGCTATTGCCTTCGACCAGCTCGACGCTGCCAAGCAGCGCCGGCGCATTGGCGAAGCGGGCGATCTCGGTCAGGTAACAGCCGATCTCGATCTCGGGATTGATGCCGCTCTCGAGCTGGCGATGGATTTTCGCGACGTACTGGTTGTCGACCAGGGCCGTGCTGTTCGACTGCTCGACCGCACGGATGCGCGCCGGCTCCTTGATCGTGTATTCGGCGAAGCGGCTGGTCGGCTTGAACTCGAGCCGGAGATTGTTCTCGTCCACCACGAGGTTCTGCGACAAGCCTCGCAGGAACAGTCCGATGAAGATCTGGTCGGTGGCGACGTCGAGCAGCGTGCCTTCGCGCGCACCTTGACGCACGGCGGCGAGCGCCTTCGGGTTGAAGCGCTCGCGGTCGAAGCGCACCCATTCGATCTGCATCGGTAGCACGTAGCGGGTCGTTACGTCGTCCTGCGTCGTCTCGAAGAAGGCGATCCAGGGCCGGTTGTCGCCGATTTCGCTGAACGGCACCGCCGAGGTCAGCGTGGCCTGGATGTGCTTGGGATTGTGCTCGGGATACCAGCGCGTCCGCGACAGGAAGCCCGGCAGCACGTCGCGCTCGAACACGCCGCGCTCGCGCGCCAGCGACACCCAGTTCGAATTGACCGGCACCACCAGCGTCTCGAACTCCGGCACCGCGCGTGGCACGACCGGCTCGGACTTGTCGCGCTCGGTGAGCTGGAACCAGTAGAAGCCGTACGGCCCCAGCGTGATCATGTAGGGCAGCTCGCCGATCGCCGGGAAGCGCGTGCGGCCGAGCATCTCCTGTGGAATGCGGTCCTTCCACGGCGTCAGGTCGAGTTCGGTCGCCTGCGCCGCGCGCGACAGATTGGCGACGCAGAGGATGACTTCGTCGCGATACTGCCGGACATAGGCGAGCACGGACCGGTTCGCCGGGCGGATGAACGTCATGGTGCCGCGGCCGAAGGCCAGCGTCGACTTGCGCACCGAGATCAGCCGCTTGGTGGCGTTGAGCTGCGACGACAGGCTGCGCGACTGCGCCTCCACGTTGACCGACTCGTAGCCGTAAACGGGGTCCATGATCAGCGGCGCATAGAGGCGGGCGGGATCGGCGCGCGAGAAGCCGCCGTTGCGGTCCGGGCTCCACTGCATCGGCGTGCGCACGCCGTTGCGGTCGCCGAGATAGATGTTGTCGCCCATCCCGATCTCGTCGCCGTAATAGATGATCGGCGTGCCGGGGAATGACAGCAGCAGCGAGTTCATCAGCTCGATCTTGCGCCGGTCGTTGTCCATCAGCGGCGCGAGACGCCTGCGGATGCCGACATTGATGCGCGCGCGAGGATCGTTGGCGTAGGTGGTCCAGAGGTAGTCGCGCTCGACGTCGGTGACCATCTCCAGCGTCAGCTCGTCGTGGTTGCGCAGGAACAGTGCCCATTGGCAGCTCGCGGGGATGTCCGGCGTCTGCCGCAGAATGTCGGTGATCGGGAAGCGGTCCTCCTGCGCTATCGCCATGTAGATGCGCGGCATCAGCGGGAAGTGGTAGGCCATGTGGCACTCGTCGCCGCGGCCGAAATATTCCTGCACGTCCTCCGGCCATTGATTGGCCTCGGCCAGCAGCAGCTTTCCCTTGGAGTAGGCGTCAAGCTCCTGGCGCAGGCGCTTGATGATCGCATGCGTCTCGGGGAGGTTCTCGTTCGAGGTACCCTCGCGCTCGCAGAGATAGGGAATCGCGTCCAGCCGGAAGCCGTCGACGCCGGCGTCGAGCCAGCGCTTCATCACCTGGATGATGGCGCTGACGACGCGCGGATTGTCGAAGTTGAGATCAGGCTGATGCGAGAAAAAGCGGTGCCAGTAGAATGCACCGGCCTCGGGATCCCAGGTCCAGTTGGATTTTTCGGTATCCGTGAAGATGATCCGCGTGCCCTGGTATTTCTGGTCGGTGTCGCTCCAGACATACCAGTCGCGGGCGCTCGAGCCGGCCGGGCTGCGGCGCGCGCGCTTGAACCAATTGTGCTGATCCGAGGTGTGGTTCACCACGAGCTCGGTGATGACGCGCAGCCCGCGCTTCTGCGCTTCCTGGATGAAGCGCTTGAAGTCCTTCATCGTCCCGAAATCGGGATTGACCGAGCCGTAGTCGGCGATGTCGTAGCCGTCGTCGCGGCCGGGCGAGGGGTAGAACGGCAGCAGCCACAGCGCGGTAACGCCGAGATCCTGCAGATAAGGCAGCTTCTCGGTCAGTCCGGCGAAGTCACCGATGCCGTCATTGTTGCTGTCGGCAAAGGCCTTGACGTGGAGCTGGTAGATGATGGCGTCCTTGTACCAGAGCTCATCCACGATCTCGGCAGCCTCGGCCTTCTTGGTGTCGACGGAAGACAAAACATTCATGGCGTGATCCTTACGCCAGGCAGCGGAAGAGCAGGGCCGGATCGCGGTCGGGATCGATACGCAGCCTGATCCCGCCCCATTCGATGCGGGACTGTTCGCCTGTCATGAGATTTTCAAGAGCGGAAACGTGGCGGCGTTCGCCGCCGACGTCGATGGTGAGGTCGCCGAGCGGCAACCAGAACTCGCGCACATGGCGCGAGAGGGCGATGACGGCAACGACGGTGTTGGCCGGTTCAGCCGCCTCCTTGGCGAAGGCGATGGTCTCGCCGTCATCGATGCCGAGGAAGCGCAGATTGGTGGTCTGCTGCAGCGCCGCGTTGTCGTTGCGGATGCGATTGAGCGCGGTGATGTAGGGCTTGATGTTGCCGGGCTTGTCCCAGTCGCGCTGGCGGATCTGGTATTTCTCGGAATCCTGATATTCTTCGCGGCCGGGAACGGCTTCGTGCTCGAGCAGCTCGAAGCCGCTATAGAGGCCGTAATTACCCGACAGCATGGCGGCGAGCGCCACGCGCGATTTGAACATCCAGACCTCACCGCTCTGGAGATGGTAGGGCAGCAGGTCCGGCGTATTGACGAACAGGTTCGCCCGATAGAAGTCCCGCTCCGGATAGCGCGAAAGCTCGCCCAGATATTGCTCCAGCTCCCATTTCGCCGTGCGCCAGGGGAAATAGCTGAACGACTGCGCGAAGCCGAGCTTGGCGAGGCCCTTCATCAGCTTCGGTCGCGCAAAGGTCTTGGAGAACAGGATCACCTCGGGATGCCGCTGGCGAATGTCGCGGATCAGCCACTCCCAGAATGGCAATGGCGCGGTGTCGTGATTGTCGATCGCGAAGATGGTGACGCCGTGGTCGATCCAGAACAGCATGGCATCGCGCAACGCGTCCCACAGTCCGATCCGGTCGACGGAGGCGAAGTCGGGGATGACGATATCCGAATAGGGGCCGTCCGCCGACCGCACCGAACGGTCCGGCCGCCATTTGAACCATTCCGGGTGCTGCGTCAGCCAGGGATGATCCGGCGAGCATTGCACGGCGAAATCGAGCGCGAGCTCGAGGCCGTATTCCAGGCAGGTCGCCACCAGCGCGCGGAAGTCCTCGATGGTGCCGAGCTCGGGATGCAGCGCATCGTGTCCACCCTCGGCGGCGCCGATCGCATAGGGTGAGCCGGGCTCGCCCTCGGTTGCGACGGCCGCATTGTTGCGGCCCTTGCGGCGGGTGCGGCCGATCGGGTGGATCGGCGTGAAATACAGCACGTCAAAACCCATCGCGGCGATGTCGGGCACGCGCGCGATGCAGTCGCGGAGCGTGCCGTGCTGACCGGAGACCTGGCTCTGGCTGCGCGGCATCATCTGATACCAGGCGCCGAAGCGCGCGTTGTCGCGGTCGATGATCAGCGGGAAGTTCGCCGAGCGCGTCAGGTCGGGGCGCGCCTGGCTCTCGGCCATGGCTTCGCCGAGCTCAGTCGCCAGCAGCGGCGCGACATCGCCGCTGCCGAGATAGTTCTCGCATTGCCTGAAAATCACGGCTGCGGCGTCCTGCCGCGCGCTGTGCGCCTTGGTCAGCAGACCCGCGCCCTCGATGGCATCGAGCGTGACGTCGCTGCCGGACAGCTGCTTGCGTTCGATGCCGTGACGCCAGGTGGCGAATTCGTCGGTCCAGGCTTCGATGGCATAGACATACTGGCCGGGCTCGACGGGTGTGAACGCGCCGGACCAGCGGTCATCGCCATGATGGGTCATGGTCTCGCGCCGCCAGTCGCGCTCCTGCTCGCCGCGCCAGACCAGCGCGGCGCTGATGGCGGCGTCGCCGTCGCGGTAGATGTCGGCCCATACCTCGACCCGGTCGCCCGCGATCCGCTTCACGGCAAAGCGGCCGCCATCGATCAACGGATAGATATCTTCGATGAGGAAAGCGCTGCCTGAAGCGGCACTCTCGACAGTTTGAATTGTCTTGTTCACGGTGATGCCATTGACAAGAGTGCAGGGGCCCGTTTCCCTTGTCGGGAACCTACGCTTGGTACCTATATAGAAAGCCGCTTGTGTGTCATTGGTTCCCCTGGGAACGGGAGGCGCGGTTTGTGAGTTAAGTGCGACTAACCTCTTCCGCGACCACGTTAAAATCGATGCCCCCGGCCTGAGAATGGCCTGCAAGCTGCGTGCCGAATGGACCTTTTAGCCCAAGCCCGGATCAAGGGCGTTCAATCCGAATTCATCGATGCCCTCGGAAAGCTGCGGACCACCGCGCCCGAGGCGCTCAAATCCATCCTCGACGCCCTGCCGGAGAAGCGGGTCTACCGCTTTGTCAGTGGGCCTGTCGTGGTTCGTGCGCTGGGCAATCCGCGCACCGAGCTCGCGGCCATCGGCGCGGCGCCGCTGCAATGGAAAATCACCGGCAATGGCAATGCCATCGCGCAAGGCGAGACGCGCGAGCCGGTGATCGCCTGGCCCGATGGCCTGCCGCTCGGCTATCACCGGCTGACGCTGACCGATGCCGCTGGTACGACGGAAGAGGTGCCGATGATCGTGGCGCCCGAGCGCGCCTTCGGCGGCGATTTCGACCGCGGCTGGCTGCTCGCCGTGCAGCTCTACAGCGTCCGCTCCGACCGCAATTGGGGCATCGGCGATTTCACCGATCTGGCCGGCCTGGTCAGGCTCGCCAAGCAACTCGGCGCCGACGGCGTCGGGCTCAATCCGCTGCATGTCCTGTTCGATAATCATCCGGCCGATTGCAGCCCCTATTCGCCGAACAGCCGGCTGTTTCTCAATCCACTTTACGTCGATGTCGAGGCCATTCCGGAATTTTCGGCAGACCTGTTCCCGGACGCGGCCGCGACCGCCGCGCGGCTGCGCGAAGGTGACCGGGTCCCTTATGCCGATATGGCGGCGCTGAAATGGCTGGGCTTGCGCGCAGCGTTTGACAGTTTCGTGAAAACCGCGAGCGGTGTCCGCCGCAACCAGTTCGATGCCTTCCGCGCCGACCGGGGGGCACTGCTGGCGCGCTTTGCCTGCTTCGAGGTGCTCCGCCACCGCTTCGTGTCGCCGTGGTGGGAATGGCCGGTGGAATGGCAGCAGCCGGACGATGCCAAATGCGCGGAGCTTCGCAACGGTGCCGACAAGCATGAGGTCGAGTTCGTCGAATTCGTGCAATGGACGGCGGATTCGCAATTGCACGCCGCCAAGGAGCTGTCGGTCGAGCTCGGCATGCGCGTCGGGCTCTATCTCGACGTTGCGGTCGGCGTACAATCCAACGGCTTCGATGCCTGGAACGAGCAGACCGCGATCTCGCGCCACCTCGCGGTCGGCGCGCCGCCCGACGTGCTCAATACCGTCGGGCAGGATTGGGGCCTCGCCGGCTTCAATGCAGGCGGCCTGGAGGCGCAGTCCTTCGTGCCGTTCGCCAACATGGTGGCCGCCTCGATGCGGCACGCCGGCGCGATCCGGCTCGATCACGTGCTCGGACTGAAGCGGCTCTATTTGGTGCCGCGCGGTTTCAAGCCGGACAACGGCGCCTATGTGCAGATGCCGCTCGAGGCGCTGCTGGCCGCGGTCGTGCGCGAGAGCGTCACCCATAAATGCGTCGTGATCGGCGAAGACCTTGGCACCGTGCCGGAAGGTTTTCGCGAGACCATGCAGGATTTCGGCATCTGGTCCTACCTCGTCATGATGTTCGAGCGCGACGATGCCGGCCATTTCCGCAACATCGACCATTACCGGCCGAACGCGCTGGTCACGCTGAACACGCATGATCTCTGTACCTATGCGGGCTGGCGCTCGTTCAGCGATCTCAAGATGAAGCGCTCGCTCGGGCTCGATCCCGGCGAGGACGACCAGGCGCGCTGGAATGCGCTCGGTGGTCTCGACCAGATCCTGCGCCAGAACGGCATCAACGCCAACGATCTCTATTCGGTGCTCAATTTCCTGTCGCGCACGCCGTCGCGGCTGCTCGCGGTGTCGATGGAGGATCTGCTCGGCGTGATCGACCAGCCCAACATTCCCGGCACCATCGACGAGCATCCGAACTGGCGCCAGCGCCTGCCCGTCGCGCTCGACAAGATCGCCTCGAAGGTCGATCTTGCGGCCTTGAAGGCCGCGACGCGGGAACGTTCGCTGCACGGCGGGAGTTGATCGACCGGGATTTCCAGGGCTCGCAAGACATTGTCAGAGAAGATCGAGGACTATGCGCTGATCGGCGACTGCGAGACCGCAGCGCTGGTCGGACGCAACGGTTCGATCGACTGGCTGTGCTGGCCGGCCTTTGATTCCGACGCCTGCTTTGCCGCGATCCTCGGCACCCACAAGAACGGCCGCTGGCTGATCGCACCGGGCGAGGACGTCACCACAATCTCGCGCCGCTATCTCGGCGATACCCTCATCCTGGAAACGCGCTTCGAGACCAGGAGCGGCACCGTCGCGCTGATCGACTTCATGCCGCCGCGCGGCAAGGCCTCCGACATCGTGCGGCTGGTGCGGGGCCTCACGGGCACGGTGAAGATGCGGATGGAGCTCGTGATCCGCTTCGGCTTCGGCGTCGACATTCCCTGGGTGCGCCGCTGCGAGGATCGCTCGCTGCTGGCCGTCGCCGGCCAGGACATGACCGTGCTGCGCACGCCGGTCGAGACCCGCGGCGAGGATCTGACCACGGTTTCCGACTTCGAGGTCAAGGCCGGCGAGACCGTGCCGTTCGTGCTGACCTACGGTCCCTCGCACCTCGATCCGCCCGCGCCGATCGATCCCGAGATCGCGCTCCAGGAGACCGAAAAGTTCTGGAAGGACTGGTCCAGCCGCTCCACGCATGACGGCGAGTATCGCGATCTCATCATGCGCTCGCTGATCACGCTGAAGGCGCTGACGTTCGGGCCGACCGGCGGCATCGTCGCTGCGCCCACCACGTCGCTGCCCGAAAAGCTCGGTGGTGCCAGGAATTGGGACTACCGCTTCTGCTGGCTGCGCGACGCCACATTCACGCTGCTGGCGCTGATGAACTCGGGCTACACCGAGGAAGCCTCGGCCTGGCATAATTGGTTGCTGCGCGCAGCGGCCGGCTCGCCGGCCAATATGCAGATCATGTACGGCATCTGGGGCCAGCGGCGGTTGCTGGAATGGGAGGCGGGCTGGCTCGCCGGCTATGAAGGCGCCCAGCCCGTGCGCGTCGGCAATGCCGCGCATGCCCAGCTTCAGCTCGACGTCTACGGCGAGTTGATCGACGCCTTCCATCAGTCGCGTGTGGCGAAGCTCAAGCTCGACGATGAAGCGAACTGGGCGCTGGAATGCGCCGTGCTCCAGCATCTCGCCGAGGTCTGGGACCAGCCCGACCACGGCATCTGGGAGCGGCGCGGCCAGCCTCGTCACTACGTCTTCTCCAAGGTCATGACCTGGGTCGCCTTCGACCGCGGCATCAAGAGCGCCGAAACCTTCGGCTTCAAGGCGCCGTTGTTGCATTGGCGTACGCTGCGCGAGGCGATTCACCGCGACGTTTGCAACAGGGGCTTTGACGCGGAAGCGAACGCCTTCGTCGAGTCCTATGGCTCGAAGCTGCTTGATGCCAGCGTGCTGCTGCTGCCGGCGGTCGGATTTCTGCCCGCGGGCGACCCGCGCGTCCGCGGCACCATCGCGGCGGCCGAGAACTACATGATGCGCGACGGCTTCGTGCTGCGGCACGATCCCCGCGAGGTCTCCGAGGAGAAGCAACCGATCGAGGGCGCGTTCCTGGCCTGCACGCTGTGGCTCGCCGACGCCTGCGTGCTCGCGGGCGATCTCGACAAGGCACAGACGCTGTTCGATCGCGTGGTGGGCATCGCAAACGATGTTGGCCTATTGGCCGAGGAATACGATTCCATCGCGCGCCGCCAGACCGGCAATTTCCCGCAGGCTCTGACTCACATCGCGCTCATCAACACCGCGCACAATCTCTCGGCGGCACGGCACGCGAGCGAGAAGCCGGCGATGCAGCGGTCGAAGCAGTGACTTAACCCACCCCGTTCCGCTTCAGGATCATCTCCATCGCTTCCGCAAAACCATCCTGCTCGTTGGTCGCGGTGACGTTGGTGGCCTGGTCCTTGACGCTGTCGGTGGCGTTGCCCATGGCGATCGAGGTGCCGCTGACGCGGAACATCGCGAGGTCGTTCTGCATGTCGCCGATGGTGGCGACGGCATCGAGGGGAATGCCGAGCCGCTTGGCCATGGCCTGCACGAACGTCCCCTTGTCGAAGCCGGGCGGGGTGATGTCGAGATAGTAGGTCTGCGAGCGCACGGCGGTGGCCTCGCTGCCGAGCGCCTGCTGCATCGCCTTCTCGCAGGCCTCGAGGCCGGCGGCATCGGCGCTGGCGCCGACGATCTTGCAGGCGCTGGCGAGGTACGGCGAAAAATCCGTCACGATGGTCGGCTCGGACCGGATCGTGTGCTGCTCATGCGCGACGTATTTGCCGCCTGGGTTGTCGATCAGCCATTTGTCGTAGGTGAACAGCCAGATGTCGGCGCCGAATTCGCGCAGGATCTGCAAGCTGCGTGCGGCCGCGTCTTTCGGGATCAGATGCTGCTCGACCGGATTCATCTCGGGATCGACGATCGAGGAGCCGTTGAACGGGCCGACCGGCAGCCACAGTGCCAGCGGCTCGATCAGGAAGCGCATGCCGATCGCGGGGCGGCTCGAGGTGATGGTGAAGCCGATGCCGGCCTGGTGCAGCTTCTGCACCGCGGACCGCGCGCGGTCCGTCAGCGTCTTGTCCTTGGTCAGCAGCGTGCCGTCGACGTCGGAAACGACCAGTGAGATTTTCGTCATGGCAGTACCTTGATGACAGTCGCTTGGGTTACACGGCCTTGCTCTTGCCGCCGTCGAATTTCAGCTGCCGGATGATGCCGTCCACGATCGCCTCGACCGATTCGTCGATCGACGCCGTGATAACGTGCTCGCTCGCCTCCGGCGGCTCCAGCGTGTTGAACTGGCTGGTGAGCAGTCCGGGCGGCATGAAATGGCCCTTGCGGTGCGCGAGCCGGTCGGCGATCAGCTCCTGCGTGCCCTTGAGGAACACGAAGCGCACGTCGTCGCGTCCGCGCAGCAGCACGTCGCGATAGGTGTGCTTGAGCGCCGAACAGGCGATGATCACGTGCTCGCCCTTGTTGCAGACTCGCGCAATCTCGTCGGCGATGGCGTTGAGCCAGGGCCAGCGGTCCTCGTCGGTGAGGGGATGACCGGCCCGCATCTTCTCGACATTGCTCGCGGGGTGAAAGCTGTCGCCGTCCTCGAATCGCCAGCCGAGCCGCTTGCCGAGCAATTCCGCCACCGTGCTCTTGCCCGAGCCCGACACGCCCATCACGATCAACGCACAAGGTGCTTTAACGCCCGCCACGAATTCCCTCCGGAAGCGCGGCCCGGTCGACCATCCAGACGGTCTCACCATTCGAGCGCGCGCGTACAGCCGGCAGAGTCTCGCCATTGAGGAGGCGCGTCAAGATCGGTTGCTTGTCATGCCCGGCTATCTCGAACAGCATCTCGCGGCAGGACGCAAGCGCCGGCAGCGTCAGCGAGACCCGCGGTACGAAGGGCGCGACATTGGCCTTCGGCACGCCGACGACCCAGCGCCCGGTCTCCTCGATCTCGGGATAGCCGGGAAACAGCGATGCGGTGTGTCCGTCGGGGCCGGCGCCCATCAGGACGAGGTCGAACAGCGGTCGTGCCGGATCGAGGCTTCCGGAGCCGTAGAAGGCCTGCAGCTCCTGCGCATAGGCTTGCGCACTGTCATCGGGATTTTCGGCCGTGGTCGGGATCGGATGGATATGGCCTGACGGCGCATTGCGATCGAGGAAGGTCGCGCGCGCGACGGCCATGTTGTTGAGGGGATCGCTCTCGGGGACGAAACGCTCGTCGCCAATGAACCAGTGCACGCGATCCCAGGGGATCTTGCCGCGCCAGGCGTCGCTGCCGAGCAGCTGATACAGCTTCTTCGGGCTCGAGCCGCCGGTGAGGCAAATCGCGATCCGGCCGGAATTGGCCGCGATCCTGGCCATCACCCGTTCGGCTGCCGCCTGCGCCAGCGCCTCGGGATCGGCGACGACGATCAGCTTCGGCTCCCCGGCCGCCGCCATCACGAAAACTTCCGCCAGCTGCGGCCGTCGCGCTTGAGCAACTCGTCGGCGCAGGCCGGGCCATCGCTGCCGGCTTCATAGGTTTCGATGCCGTTGCTGCCTGCGGTCTTCCAGGCGTCGAGGAACGGTTGCACCGCCGCCCAGCCGGCCTCGATGCCGTCGGCGCGCTGGAACAAGATGTTGTCGCCGATCATGCAGTCGTAGATCAGTGTCTCGTAGCCGGTGGAAGGATCGGCGCGGAAATAGTCGCCGTATTTGAACTTCATTTCGACGCCATCGATGGTGATGCTCGGTCCCGGGATTTTTGCGTTGAACTGAAGTTCGATGGTCTCCGTCGGCGCGATGCCGATGGTGAGGAAGTTTTGCGACAGCCGGTCGACCGTCGTGCCCGAGAACATCGACAGCGGCGCCTGCTTGAACTTGATCGCCACTTCCGTGCGCTTGTGGCCCAGCGCTTTGCCGGTGCGCAAATAGAAGGGAACGCCGGCCCAGCGCCAATTGTCGATCATCAGCTTCAGCGCGACAAAGGTCTCGGTGGCGCTGCCAGGCTTGACGTCCTCGGTCTTGCGGTAGTCAGGAATGTTGTCGTCGCCGATGCGGCCCGCGAGATATTGCGCGCGCACCGAGTTCCTCAGCGCTTCCTCCTGGTCCGGCTGCTGGATCGAGGTCAACACCTCGGCCTTCTCGGAGCGCACGGAGTGCGCATCGAAGCGCGCCGGCGGCTCCATCGCGACCAGCGACATCAGCTGGAACAGATGGTTCGGCACCATGTCGCGCAGCGCGCCGGTGGCGTCGTAGAAGCCGCCACGATGGCCGACGCCGAGCTTCTCCTCGACGGTGATCTGGATGTGGTCGATATGGTTGCGATTCCAGATCGGCTCGAACATGCCGTTGGCGAAGCGCAGCACCAGGATGTTCTGCACCGTCTCCTTGCCGAGATAATGATCGATCCGGTAGATCTGGTGCTCGTCCATGATCTTCAAGAGTTCGCCATTCAGCGCCTTGGCCGATGCGAGGTCGGTGCCGAACGGCTTCTCGATCACGAGGCGACGCCAGGCGCCGTTCTCCTTCATCATGCCGGTGCGGCCGAGCTCGCGCGCGGTCGGTGCGAACGCGGCGGGCGGGGTCGCCAGATAGAACAGGCGATTGCCGCCGGTGTCCTGCGCGCATTCCAGCGAATCCAGATGCTCGCGCAAACGATCGAACGAGGCCGGGTCCCTCGCATCAGCTTCGACGAAGGTCACGCATTCCAGCAGCTTCCGGGCGATGTCGTCGTCCACGGGCCGTGTCGCGAATTGCTTCAGCCCCTTCAGCAGACTGTCGCGCAGTTCGTCATCCGACTGGCCCTTGCGGGCCACGCCGACGACGCAGAACTTTTCCGGCAACAAATGCTCGGCGGCGAGATTGTAGAGCGATGGCATCACCAGGCGATGGGTGAGGTCGCCGGTGACGCCAAAGATGACGAAGGCGCAATTTTCCGGCTTGCGCTTGGCTTGCGGGTCTTTTGTCACGAACTGTCGGCCTTCGCTTGCTTGTGGCTCTTACTTCGATTTCGAAGCGTCCGGCTGCTTCGGCTCCTTGTGGCCGCCGAAACCTGCGCGCATCGCGGAGAGAATTTTTTCGGCGAAGGTGTGTTCCTTGCGGGAACGGAAACGTGTGTAGAGCGCTGCGGTCAAGACTTCGGCCGGCACGGCCTCGTCGATCGCCGCATTCACGGTCCAGCGTCCCTCGCCGGAATCCTCGACGAAGCCGGAATATTCCGCGAGTTGCGGGCTGTCGGCGAGCGCGGTCGAGGTGAGATCGAGCAGCCAGGACGGGATCACGCTGCCGCGGCGCCAGACTTCGGCAATGTCGGCGAGGTCGAAATCGTAACGATGATCCGCGGGCAGGGCGTCGATATTGGCGTTCTTGAGAATGTCAAAGCCTTCGGCATAGGCCTGCATCAGGCCGTACTCGATGCCGTTGTGGATCATCTTGACGAAATGGCCCGCGCCGACCGGACCGGCATGGATGTAGCCCTGCTCGATGCGGGGATCGCGTCCGTCACGTCCCCCGGTGCGCGGAATGTCGCCGGCGCCGGGCGCGAGTGCCGCGAAGATTGGATCGAGCCGGTCGACCACCGGCTTCTCGCCGCCGATCATCATGCAATAGCCGCGGTCGAGGCCCCAGACGCCGCCGGAGGTGCCGACGTCGACATAGTGGATGCCGCGTGCCTTCAGCGCCTTGCCGCGGCGGACGTCGTCCTGCCAGAAGGTGTTGCCGCCGTCGATGATGACGTCGCCTTCCTGCATCACGCCCGCGATCGTCTCGATCGTCTGCTCGGTGATGCGGCCCGCAGGCAGCATCACCCAGGCTGTGCGCGGCCGCTCCAGTTTCGAGATGAACTCTTCCAGCGTCGCCGAGCCGACTGCGCCGTCGGCTGCGAGGCCGGCGACGGCCTTGGCGTCCTTGTCATAGACCACGGTCGAGTGGCCGTGGCGCATCAGCCGGCGAACGATGTTGCCGCCCATCCGGCCGAGGCCGATCATGCCGAGTTGCATTGAGATATTCCTCTTAATTCAGCGCGTCGTTAAGCGCCGCGTTGAGCGTCGCGAGACCTTTCTTGAGCGGACCCTTCAGGTGCACCCGAAGCGCGCGCCGGCCGCGCTCGGTGAGCACGTCGAAATCGCCGCGTGCCTGCGCCGCCTTGATCACGCCGAAGCTCGCTTTCTGGCCCGGTACGGCCAGGTCCTTGGCGTCATCGGCCGTGATCTGCAGGAACACGCCGCTGTCGGGCCCGCCCTTGTAGGCCTGGCCCGTGGAGTGCAGGAAACGCGGGCCGAATTCGGCGGCGGTCGCCAGATGCCGCTTCTCGAGCACGGCCGTCCGCATCTCCTGCAGCGCCTCGATGGTGGCCTTGTCGCGCGCGATGTAGCCGAGCAGGGCAAAATAATCACCGCGCCGCGAGCGCGTGATGTGCGCCTTGAGCCAGGAGGTGAGGTCGCCATTTGCTCCCATGGTGCGCAACGCGGCGGCGTTGGTGTCGTCGGTGTAGAGGTCGAACTCCGCGGTGCTCACCACGGGTTCTTCGGCCGGCAGCGCGCCGGTCTTCTCGTACGCCGACGTCAGCTCGCGGGTCTTGATCTTCGCCGCTTCGACGTCGGGCTGGTCGAACGGGTTGATGCCGAGGATCGAGCCTGCCACGGCGGTCGCCATCTCGAAGCGGAAGAACTCCTGACCGAGATGGTCGATCGACTTCATGACGATGCGGACGACGGGATGGCCCGCCGCTTCGATCCCGGCCAGCGCCGAATCGTGTGCGGCGTCCGTCTCGCCCTCGGTGCGGATGTCGATGAAGAAGCGGTCGTTGCCGTAAGCGGCGGATTCGACCAGCGGTTCGCCGGCAATCGGGATCAGGCCCTTGCCCTCTTTGCCGGTCGATTCCGCGATGAGCTGCTCGGCCCAGGCGCCGAAATCGGCGATCTTCTTCGACGCGAGGATCGTTACCTTGTCGCGGCCTTCGAGGCCGGCGAGGCCCATGGCGAGGCCGAGCTGCACGCCCGGGTTTTCGCTTGGCGGCACGTCCGGTCCGCAGGAGCGCGCCATCGCAAGCGCATGCTTGATGAAGGTCTTGACGTCGATGCCGGCGGTGGCCGCCGGCACCAGGCCGAACGGCGACAGCACCGAATAGCGACCGCCGATCGACGGCTCGCCATGGAAGATTCGGGCGTAGTTGAGCGTCTTCGCCGCCTTTTCCAGCGAGGAGCCGGGATCGGTCACCGCGATGAAGCGGAAGCCGGTCTTGGCCTTCGGGCCGAGCGCCTGCGCCACGCGCTCATGGAAATAGTCCTTCATCGCGTTCGGCTCGGTGGTGCCGCCGGATTTGCTGGAGACGATGAACACGGTGTTGGCGATGTCGATCTTGGCCTCCATCGCCCGCACCTGCGCCGGATCGGTGGAATCCAGCACGTGCAGCTTCGGGAAGCCCGCCTTCCTCGCAAAGGTCTCGGCCAGCACTTCCGGCCCCAAGCTCGATCCGCCCATGCCGAGCACGACGGCGTCGGAGAATTTCTGGCCCTTCACGCGGTTGGCATAGTCCTCGTAGTCGGCAATGTCGGCTTTCGCCGCGCTGTCGAGCCAGCCGAGCCATTTGTCTTCGTCCGTCCCGGTCCAGACCGATTTGTCGCGCTGCCACAGCCTGCGGATCTTGGCCGATGCGCGCCATTCCTCGGTGCTCTTGGCCACGGCCTTGCCGAGGCCGTCACCCAGCGAGAGCTGCTGGCGGTCGATCGCCGGCCCGAGCACGGTGGCGCGCTTGTGGGCGACGGCGCCGTAGAGCTTGTCGGCGGCGTCCGCAAACTGCTTGACGCCGTCCTTGACCAGCTCATCGGTGATGGCGTCGAGCGAGACGCCGGAGCGCTCCAGCTCTTCCAGCACATGGCGGGCGTCGTCGACGTTCTCTTCCAGGCTGTCGCGCGGCTTGCCGTGGTCGCGGAATGCATCGAGCGTCGCGGGCGGCACAGTGTTGATGGTGTCGGGGCCGATCAGCTCCTCGACATAGAGGACGTCGCTGTAGTCCTTGTTCTTGGTGCCGGTCGAGGCCCACAGCATGCGCTGCGGCTTGGCGCCCTTGGCGGCGAGCTTCTCCCAGCGGGGGCCCGAGAACAGCCGCTTATAATCCTGGTAGGCGACCTTGGCGTTGGCGATCGCGACCTTGCCCTTCAGCGCGGCGAGGCGCTCCTTTTCGGACGGGTCGTTGGCCCGCGCGATCTTCTCGTCGAGCTGCTTGTCGACCACGCTGTCGATGCGGCTGACGAAGAAGCTCGCCACGCTCGCGACATGCGAGGGGTCGCCGCCGCCGGCGACGTATTTCTCGAGGCCGGCGAGGTAGGCCTCGGCGACCTGGAGATAGACCGCCTTTGAGAACAACAGGGTGATGTTGATGCTGATGCCGTCGCCGATCAGCGTTTCGATCGCCGGCAGGCCTTCCGGCGTCGCCGGCACCTTCACCATCAGGTTCTTGCGATTGACGTCCTTCCAGAGCCGTCGCGCTTCAGCGACCGTGCCTGATGTGTCCATCGCCAGATAGGGCGAGACCTCGAGGCTGACATAGCCGTCATGGCCTTTGAGGCGGTCATAGACCGGGCGCAGCACGTCGGCGGCGTTCTGGATGTCCTCGACCGCGACCGCCTCGAACAAATCGGCCACGGTCCGGTCGCCGCGCTTCAGCGCCTTGCCGATCGGGGCGTCATATTCGTCCGAGCTGCCGATCGCCTTTTCGAAGATCGACGGATTGGAGGTCACGCCCTTGACGCCGTCGGTGTCGATCAGCCGCTTCAGGTCGCCCTTGGCGATGAAGCCACGGGCGAGGAAGTCCAGCCAGACGGCTTGTCCGTGCTTTTCCAGTTCTTTGACGGGATTCATGATGCTTTTTATCTCCAAGCCTGCGGGCGGAGGGGGTTTCCGCGCCGGTCCTGACGCGCTATCCTTTAGCCCACATGCTCCCGGGAGGGAACCAATCAAGGGTATTGGCGTCATTCTCTCAGTCTAACTCCGTCGCGATCATGGCGATCCAGGCGGGAGTCGTGCTTTTGCGTAATAAAAATTTGGCCGGGATGGTTCGGCCCAGACTTTTGTTGCGTCCAAGCCTTGTTGCGGTGAGCCTTGTTGCGGTGAGCCTTGTTGCGTGAGGACATCTGTCGCGTCGCGGAGTGTCGTCGGCGGTTATCGATCCGTCCGATCGTCATGGGCCGATCGCTATTGGCTTCATCGCGAATGGCCATGCTGGGGGAAGGCATGCACGCATGTCCTGACGGCGTTGCCGCCGCCAATCACCGGCCATCGATCGCGTCGGCCGTCTGCATCGGCGCATTCCATGATCTCGACATCGATCGATCCGTCATGCGGCTGCTGGTTGCGGCGGGCGTTGCGATAGCGCGGCCTCGTCCAAGCTTCGCGTTCAAGTCAGGCGCGGCAGCTCGTCTGCATCCGAGCCGCCACGCAGAACGACGTTATCCCTTCGGAGGGTTTGGCGACCGATTTTGATACAACGCTGCGCGCTTGCCGCGACATTCATGCTGCATGCAGTCCACGCATCGCATTGCAGCAGGGGAAGCATTGCAGCAGGGAAGATGAACGCGGCGCGCAAAGCATCGCCCTGCGAGCGTCATAAGTTCGCCGCTCGCAGATCGTCATGTTGCAGTGCCGGAGGGGACTCAGCCCCGGTATTGCCCGGATGTGGCGAGCGAGTGACATTTTTTGGAAAAGAGCGAAGATAGATAGAGATTCGCACAAATTACAGGCAAGTGCCTGTTCGTAATTCAGCGAGTGCCTACCTTGTACATTGCGTCGTGTCGGCACCCGGGTGTCCAATGAACGTCATGTGCTCACGCTGATTCGAAAAGCGGCCTGAGGAACGGTCCAGTAACTGCTTTCGTTTCAGCTTGTAGCGGAACTCACGCGGAGAGGGATCATGTACAACGATTCTCTATTCAACGCTTTCGCTCGGTCGTTCGAGGCGAGAAGCCAGCACGACATGTCGATGGCGGAATATCTGGAATCGTGTCGAAGCGATCCCATGAAATACGCGAACGCGGCCGAACGGTTACTAGCGGCGATCGGCGACCCTCAGACGATTGACACGGCCAAGGACCCACGCCTTGGCCGTATTTTTTTGAACCGCACCATCCGTACCTATCCGGCCTTCGCCGGCTTCTACGGCATGGAAGAAACCATCGAGCGCATCGTCGGTTTCTTCCGACATGCGGCGCAAGGTCTCGAAGAGCGCAAGCAGATCCTCTATCTGCTCGGACCGGTCGGTGGCGGCAAATCCTCGCTCGCCGAGCGGCTGAAGTCGCTGATGGAAGTGCATCCGATCTACGTGCTCAAGGCCGGCGATGAACTCTCGCCGGTGTTCGAGAGCCCGCTCAGCCTGTTCGATCCGGATAACCTCGGGCCGATGCTGGAAGAGAAGTACGGCATTCCGCGCCGGCGCCTCACCGGTCTGATGAGCCCGTGGTGCTACAAGCGGCTGGAAGCCTTCGGCGGCGACATCTCGCAATTCCGCGTCGCCAAGATCCAGCCCTCGCGGCTGCGCCAGATCGCAGTGTCCAAGACCGAGCCCGGTGACGAGAACAACCAGGACATCTCCTCGCTGGTCGGCAAGGTCGATATCCGCAAGCTCGAAACCTATGCGCAGAACGATCCCGACGCCTACAGCTATTCCGGCGGCCTCAATCGCGCCAATCAGGGCGTGCTCGAGTTCGTCGAAATGTTCAAGGCGCCGATCAAGATGCTGCACCCGTTGCTGACCGCAACGCAGGAAGGCAACTATATCGGCACCGAGAATATCGGCGCGATCCCGTTCACCGGCGTGATCCTCGCGCACTCCAACGAAGCGGAGTGGGCGAGCTTCAAGTCGAACAAGAACAACGAAGCCTTCATCGACCGCATCTGCGTCATCAAGGTGCCGTACTGCCTGCGGGTCACCGAGGAGCAGAAGATCTACGAGAAGCTGATCCAGGGCTCCGAGCTCGCGGCCGCACCTTGCGCGCCATCGACCCTGGAAACGCTGGCGCGGTTCTCGGTGATGTCGCGTCTGCGCAAGCACGAGAACTCCACGCTGTTCGGCAAGATGCGGGTCTATGACGGCGAGAGCCTGAAGGAATCCGATCCGAAGGCGCGCAGCGTCCAGGAATATCGCGATGCCGCCGGCGTCGACGAAGGCATGGACGGCGTCTCCACCCGCTTCGCCTTCAAGATCCTGGCTGCGACCTTCAACCACGACCCGCAGGAAGTCGCCGCCGACGCCGTGCACCTGATGTACGCGCTGGAGCAGTCCATCCGCCGGGAGCAGTTGCCCGAGGAAGTCGAGAAGCGCTATCTCGAATTCATCAAGGCGGACCTTGCGCCGCGCTACGCCGAGTTCATCGGTAACGAGATCCAGAAGGCGTATCTCGAATCCTACTCGGACTACGGCCAGAACCTGTTCGACCGCTATGTCGACTATGCGGATGCATGGATCGAGGACCAGGACTTCAAGGATCCCGACACCGGCCAGCTGCTTGATCGCGAATTGTTGAACCAGGAACTGACGAAAATCGAGAAGCCGGCGGGCATCGCCAACCCCAAGGATTTCCGCAACGAGGTCGTCAAATTCTCGTTACGGTCCCGGGCCCAGAACGGCGGCAAGAACCCGACCTGGACCTCCTACGAGAAGATTCGCGATGTGATCGAAAAGCGGATATTCTCTCAGGTCGAGGACCTGCTTCCGGTCATCTCGTTCGGTTCGAAGAAGGACGGCGAGACGGAGAAGAAGCACGGCGAGTTCGTCGCACGCATGGTGGAGCGCGGCTACACCGAGCGTCAGGTTCGCCGACTGGTCGAGTGGTACATGCGTGTGAAGCAAGCCGGTTGAGGCGGATGAGAAAGTGGCCATTCACATTATTGACAGGCGCCTGAATCCAGGCGGCAAGAGTCTTGAGAACCGCCAGCGGTTCTTGCGTCGGGCCAAATCCCTGGTGCAGGGCGCCGTCAAGAAGACCTCGCAGGAACGCGACATCAAGGACGTCCTGGAGGGTGGTGAGGTCACGATCCCGCTGGACGGCATGCACGAGCCGCGGTTCCGCCGTGAAGGCGGGACGCGCGACATGGTGCTGCCCGGCAACAAGAAGTTCATCGAGGGTGACTATCTGCAGCGCTCCGGCCAAGGCAGCGCCAAGGATTCCGGCCCCGGTGAAGGCGACAGCGAAGACGCCTTCCGCTTCGTGCTGAGCCGCGACGAGTTCGTCGATCTCTTCCTCGACGATCTCGAACTGCCGGATCTTGCCAAGCGCAAGATCGCGCAGACCGAGAGCGAAGGCATCCAGCGCGCCGGCTACACCACGTCGGGCTCGCCCGCCAACATCTCGGTCAGCCGCACCGTCAAGCTCGCGCTCGCCCGCCGCATCGCGCTCAGGCGTCCCAGCAAGGAAGAGATCGAAGCGCTGGAAGCCGAAATCGCCGCATCGACCGACGAGGACGAGCGCGCGGAGCTCGTCGCCCGGCTCGAAAAGCTCAAGGCGAAGACCAAGCGCATTCCCTTCATCGATCCGCTCGACATCCGCTACCGCCGCTACGAGAAGGTGCCGCGGCCGGTGGCGCAGGCCGTGATGTTCTGCCTGATGGACGTCTCCGGCTCGATGTCCGAGCACATGAAGGATCTGGCAAAGCGCTTCTACATGCTGCTCTACGTGTTCCTGAAGCGGCGCTACAAGCATGTCGAGATCGTCTTCATCCGCCACACCGACCGCGCCGAGGAGGTCGACGAGCAGACCTTCTTCTACGGCCCGGCCTCCGGCGGCACACTGGTGTCCAGCGCGCTGCAGGCGATGCACGAGATCGTGCGCGAACGGTTCAGCCCGGCGGACTGGAACATCTATGCCGCCCAGGCTTCCGACGGCGACAATTCCTATTCCGACGGCGAGCTCACCGGCCTGCTGCTGACCGAGAAGATTCTCCCGGTCTGCCAGTTCTTCGCCTATCTCGAGGTCGGGGAAGCCGGCGGCAGCGCCTTCGATCTCTCGGATTCCTCGCTCTGGACCCTCTACGAGCGCCTGCGCAACTCCGGCGCACCGCTCTCGATGCGCAAGGTTAGCGAGCGCAGCGAGATCTTTCCGGTGTTCCACGATCTGTTCCAGCGCCGCGATACTGCTCAGGAGAAAGCCGCTCAATGACGGAACGCTTGTTCGAAGGCGCCGATTGGGATTTTCACACCTTGCAGCGCATCACCGATGCCTGCGAGGAGGTGGCGTTGAAGGATCTCGGGCTCGACGTCTACCCGAACCAGATCGAGGTCATCACGGCCGAGCAGATGCTGGATGCCTATTCGTCCGTCGGCATGCCGCTGTTCTACAAGCACTGGTCGTTCGGCAAGCACTTCGCGTACCACGAGGCGTCCTACCGCAAGGGCCTGATGGGCCTCGCCTATGAGATCGTGATCAACTCCTCGCCCTGTATCTCCTACCTCATGGAGGAGAACACGGCGACGATGCAGACGCTGGTGATCGCGCACGCGGCCTTCGGCCACAACCACTTCTTCAAGAACAATTACCTGTTCAAGCAGTGGACCGATGCGGAGGGCATTCTCGACTACCTGGATTTCGCCAAGAACTACGTCATGCAGTGCGAGGAGCGCTACGGCCGCACCGAGGTCGAGCGCACGCTGGATGCCGCGCATGCGCTGATGTCGCATGGCATCGATCGCTATCCCGGCAAGAAGCAGCTGGATCTGCGCGAAGAGGAGAAGCGGGCAGGGCGCCGCCGCCAGCACGAGGAGGAAGTCTTCAACGACCTCTGGCGCACCGTGCCCAAGGGCGCCTCGAAGGCTCGGACCGCGATCTCGCTCGAACGGCGCCGCAAGCTGCTCGGCCTGCCGCAGGAAAACCTGCTCTACTTCCTGGAGAAGAGCGCGCCGCGCCTGGCGCCCTGGCAGCGCGAGCTCTTGCGCATCGTCCGCCACATCGCCCAATATTTCTATCCGCAGAGCCAGACCAAGGTGATGAACGAGGGGACGGCGACCTACGTCCACTATCGCATCATGACCCAGCTGCATCAGCAGGGCCGCATCACCGACGGCAATTTCCTCGAATTTTTGGGATCGCACACCAATGTGGTGTTCCAGCCCGAATTCGACGATCAGCGTTTCTCCGGGTTTAATCCCTATGCGCTCGGCTTTGCCATGATGCAGGACATCGAGCGCATCGTCACCAGTCCGTCGGACGAGGACCGCGAATGGTTCCCTGACATCGCCGGCAAGAACGACGTGATGGGCGTGCTGCGCGACGTCTGGGCCAATTACCGCGACGAAAGCTTCATCGGGCAGTTCCTGAGCCCGAAGTTGATGCGGCAATTCCGCATGTTCCACCTGCACGACGATCCCGAGGAGCGCGCCGGCATCCGCGTCGACGCCATCCACGACGAGCGCGGTTTCCGCCGCGTCCGCCGCGAGCTGGCCCGCCAGCACGACGTCGGCTACATCGACGCCAACATCGAGGTGGTGGATGTCGACCTCTCCGGTGACCGCCGGCTGATCCTGCATCATCGCGTCATCAAGGGCTCGCAGCTCAACGAGACCGATGCCAAGCGGGTGCTGCAGCACCTGGCCGATCTCTGGACCTACGACGTCGCGCTGATCGAGGTCGATGCCAGCGACAAGGTGCTGCGCGAATATGTCGTGAGCCCGCGCCCGATCGCGGCGGCAGTGGCGTAACGCCGCCGCAACTCCTGGCCGATAGCTCGCCCGCGGCCCAACCTTCGAGACGCCCGCCTTTGGCGGGCCCTCAGGATGAGGACGGAGTGGGTGGCAACTGTTTCGACAGCGGAGATGCTGATGAGCCTCATCCTGAGGAGACCGCGGAGCGGTCGTCTCGCAGGAGAGGCGCTTGCTCCGGCTACGCCGATCGCTTCTTCGCAGGCTTCTTCTTCGACGCGTTCAGCTCCACGGCCGCGCGGATCAGCGCTTTCAACGCCTTCTCGTTGATCTCAGCGCCCTCGCCAATATCGATGGCGCGCCGCACATTGCCGTCGAGGCTGGAGTTGAACAGGCCGGCCGGATCATCCAGCGCCGCGCCTCTGGCAAAGGTCAGCTTCACGACGGCCTTGTAGGTCTCGCCGGTGCAGATGATGCCGTCGTGCTCCCACACGGGAACGCCGCGCCATTTCCATTCCTCGACCACGTCAGGATCGGCTTCCCTGATCAGGCCGCGGATCCGCGCCAGCATTTCGCCGCGCCAGTCGCCGAGCTCCTTGATCCGGCCGTCGATCATCCCCGAGGGTGACGGTCCGCCTGCGGCCTTTGCGCTGGTCTTCCTTGCGGCCATCGCCTTTTTCATGACCGCGCCTCGCTGCGACGGCCAAGATAGGGCAGCGCGAACAGGTAAAGCCCGGTCGCGAGCAACGGAATCAGCGGCACGAAGGCCAGCAAGCCGATCCACGTCGCCTGAACCTGCATGGTCAGCGCGACGATGTTGGCGATCACGGCAAGCGTGAAGGCAAGCGACAGCCAGCGATGGATTTGTCGAATCCACATGTTCGAACGCATTGAGGTCTCCTGTGAGAATGTTGGAAATGGACGCGGGGCTATTCGGCCCGCGCCAGCAATTCGTCCAGCTTGGTGAAGAACTGCTTCCAGCCGGCATGCGCGCCGCCATAGGCCTGCTTCTGGCTGGGGCGGAAGCCCGCCTGCTCGACGCGCAGATGCGTGCCTGCGCCTTGCGGGGTGAGCGTGAACGTCACCACGCTTTTGAGGTCGTAGGCGGCGTCCTCATGGGTGAAATTCCAGGTGTAGGCGAGGGAACGCTGCGGCTCGATGGCGAGCACCTCGCAATCCAGCACGCCGCCCCATTCGCCGCGCAGATTGAAGCGATGACCGACCGTCGGCTTGAAGTCGTTCTTCATCAGCCATTCCTCGATCAGATGCGGCTGCGTCAGCGCGCGCCACAGCCGCTCCGGCGGATAAGCGAATTCCCGCTCGATCACCACGGAACGTGTTTCGGTCGCAGCCTCGGTCATTGGTCCATCCTCTTCAGCAAATCGTCGAGCGCATCGAGCCGGTTCTGCCAGAAGCCCGCCATCTGGCTGGTCCAGTCGATCAGCGGATTGAGCGCGCCGGGCTGCGCGCTGTAATGGGTCTGGCGTCCTTCATGGCGATCGCGCACCAGGCCCGCCTGCTTCAGCGCGCCGAGATGCTTTGAGACCGCGGGCTGGGAAACGCCCGATCGCGCCGTCAGTGCCCCGACCGTCTGCTCGCCCTCGCGGCAGAGCCGCTCGAAGATCGCTCGCCGCGTCGGGTCGGCGAGCGTCCGGAACAGGAGATCGTGGGCGGCGGACATGCGGGAATCCATAACTCGTAGGTTATGGATTAATTCATAACCGTAGAGTTATGGATAAGTCAAGCGGGATTGAAGGAGGATGGGGCGCGGGCTCGCGCCTCACGGCCTCAGATAAAGATACCCCTGCGACTGCAGCTCGGCCAACCGAACCACGCCGCCCTTTTCCGCACTCACGAAGCCCGGCAGCAGATCCGTCAGCGTGATGTTCTGCGCCTTCATGGTGTTTCCGCAGGCGGCGAGCTCGACGCCGTCCTTCGCAAAATTGCCGACCCGCCTGCTGACGTCAGGATTGGCCTGCGCCCAGTGGAAAGCCTTCAGTGCCGGCCCGTGGATGACAAGGGCAAGCGTGACATGGTCGGGGCCGCCGACGCCGTCGATATGGTTCTGGATGTTGCCGAGCACGAAATTGACCTTGTCGGCGTCGGCGAGGTGATAGACGACCTTCAGCTTGTCCGACCTGGCGGGTTCAGTCGCAGCCTTTTCAGCAGCGTTATCATCAGCCTTATCATCAGCCTTGGCGCGCGACGCGGCAAACGCTGCGCCCAGCGCCGAGACGGTGCTCCACAAGATGTTCCGGCGGTTCATGACGATCTCCCACTACTTTGCCGGAGGCATATCATTTGTGGCGGAGCGCGGCGAGTTCCTTGCGGTCGTATGCGAGCGCAGCGCACTCGCTGTTGTCGGTCCGCTCGAGGCGGAAAATCCCGTCATCGCTGCCGGCGACCAGGGTGCGGTTGTCGTCGTCTTCAGTCGCCTTTTTGTGCTGCCAGATCCTGATGCTTTCGAGCCGCACGATGGCTGATTTGTCGTCCTTCGACAGCGCGATGCCGAGGCCGCCGCCCTCGCAATCGACGCCGCAGCCGAGGCGCACCTCGCTGCCGTCCTTGGTGAGCACGGTGTGGTGACAGGAGCCGCTGGAGTCGAAATCGCCGCTGCGGTGGCGGTACCGGAAGCCAATCCGGAACGAGTTGTGGAGCTGCTCGTCCGCCTCAAAGGTCTCCGCCGACACCAGCAGCTTCATCGACGCAACCTTCTGCTTCGGATGCTGCGCCAGATGCTCGGCATCGTAGCGGCGGACAAAGCAGGCATAGGCCGTTTTGCCGGGTGTGCCCGCATACATGCGCGCATTGAAGGTTTCGGTCTCAGCCGGGGTGGCCTCGCGAAAGTCGTCGGCCCCCTCGGCCCGGGCGACGCCGATCAAGGCGACAAAGGCCAGCGGAAGGATGAGGGCAAGCTTCATGATGACACCGGGGCTTCAGCCATGGACGGCCCGCATCGCGCGGCGAGGGCCAACTGGCCGTTAGTCGCGAGCCGAACAGGGTGCGTTCAACTGCGCCTGCTGCGGGCAGCCTCGCGCAAGGTTCCAGGCTTAACCCTTGCAAGGGAGGGGTGCGGATGGACCCCCGGTTGTTGCAAATGGCTGGAGGCGATCGAAATGTCCGAAAGTCAGAACTTGCCCAATCTCGCGATCGGCTATTCGCGGGCCCGGCTGCTGATGGTTTTCGGCGGCAGCCTGCTGCTGACGTTGCTCTGTGCCGGGCTCGCATTCAACTGGCAGCAAGGCCAGAACAGCACCACGCCCCAGGTCGCCATCTGCTATATCGGCGCGGTGTTTTTCGGCCTTGCCACTTGCAGGATGCTCTGGAGGCTGATCACAGCGAGGCAACCGGTGGTCTTCCTCAGCCGTGTCGGCATCCGCGACACCAGGCTCGCCGGCGAGACCATCGCCTGGAGTGCGGTGCGGAAGGTGTTCCTCTGGGAGCAGCGCGCGCAGAAATTCGTGGTGCTCAAGGTCGATCCCCTCATCGCCCAGCGGTTCTCCGGAGGATTTGCGACGCAGGCGCTGTCGCTGCTGAACAAGGCGCTTGGCACTGACAGCGTGATCGTCAATGCGGGTGGCCTGACCATGGACACCGAAACATTGCTCGAGACCTGCAAGCAATATTGGGGCGCCGGACGACCGGTCCCTGCGGACCAGCCCGTGCCGGAAGCTGTGCCCGCGCCGGAGCCTGTCGGCTAGAGGTCAGGCCTGATTGCTGCCGGGGCGGTGCACTCAACCTCGCTCGCAAGCGGGAGAGGTTGAGCACCGGCGCAGCCTGACGTTGATGTTGTCCGCCGCCGGCCTCCACATGGTTGAGATGGTTGCTCCGCGCGCTGCCTTAGTCGCAGGGTGGGCCAGGAAGGTTCAGGCAACCAACAAGTCCCTGCTCTCCGGAACTCGCTACCGGCGATTCCTTCGACGTTGTCCAAGTCCGCTAATGTGATAGCGTTCACACGCAATTATTTTTAGAAGTCGTAGGCTGGGGCCGCCTCTTGTAGGTTTGTGGAGTCCCCCGCAATGGGCGAAATTCGCAATTTCAGATCCGGGAATCAGAACGAGCCTCCTCCGCACGGCGGAATGCCTCGTCGTCTCGCAGCGATCATTGTCGGCGACATCGCATCCTACAGTCGCCTGATGCAGGCCGACGAGGAAGGCACGCATGTCCGCGTCAAGCGGATCGAGCGGGACCTCATCGAACCCAGCATCGTCGAGCATCATGGAAGTCTGGTGAAGACCACGGGCGATGGTTTCATCGCCATTTTCGACAGCCCCGTCGAGGCCGTTCGATGCAGCATCGTGATCCAGCAGAACCTCGTCGGCCGCAACGCCTCGATTCCGAAGGAATCCCGGATCGAATACCGAATTGGCGTCAATCTCGGCGATGTCATCGTTGAGCCGGACGACGTCTACGGCGATGGCGTCAACATCGCCACACGCATCGAGGGCATTGCCGAGCCCGGTCAGGTCTACATCTCCGGCGCGATCTACGAGCAGATCAAGCACAAGGTGGTGTGCGGCTATGAGTCGCTCGGGGATCGCAAGGTCAAGAACATCACCGATCCCGTGCGCGTCTATCGCGTTCTGCCGGACGCGGATTCGGTCGGCACCGCGCGCGGCCGGCGCGAGAACACCCTGATCTTTCTCCTGGGCATCACGCTGCTGGTCATTGCCGCTGGCGTGCTCTGGTATCTGCTGGCGCAGCCGCAACACAGGGTCGGCGAGCAGGCCGCCGTGCCGACCGCGTCTCCAACCGCCTCTCCGGCCGCATCGCCGATCCCGCCGCCGTCACCGCGCGAGGCGGTGACGCCGACGCCGCAACCGTCTCCCTCATTGGCATCGGCGCCTCCGTCGCCCACTCCATCGCCCGTTCAACCGACGGCGGCACCGGTCCGTGAGCCCGAGATGATCGCCATTCGCGGCGGCAGCTTTGCGATGGGAAGCAACGATGATCCGACCGAACGCCCTGTCCACCAGGTCACGGTCAAGCCGTTCTCGATCGGAAAATATCCGGTGACGGTGCAGGAATGGAACGAATGCGCCGCCGCCAAGGCGTGCGGATTCACAGCCATCGGCAAGGACGATGCGCCCGTCACCAATGTGAGCTGGACCGACGCGCAGCAATATGCCGCCTTCCTCGTGCAGACGACGAAGAAGCCTTACCGGCTCGCAAGCGAGGCCGAATGGGAGTATGCGGCGCGCGGCGGGACGTCGACAAAGTATTGGTGGGGCGACAAGCCCCAGCAGGGCATGGCCGGGTGCAAGGACTGCGGTGATGCCGCGGCCGAGCAGCCGGCGAAGGTCGGCAGCTTCAAGCCCAATCCTTTCGGCCTCTACGACATGGGCGGCGGCGTCGACCAATGGGTCGAGGACTGCTGGCACAGGACCTATCAGGGCGCGCCCAATGACGGTTCGGCATGGAGCGGCGGGGATTGCAGCTCGCACGTGCTGCGCTCCGGCTCTTGGAAGAACGATTCGAGATACGTGCGGCCGTCCAACCGCGACGGTTACGATACCAATGTTCGTTACCCGACACATGGATTCCGCGTGGCGCTCAGTCTTTGAACTGCCGGAGTAGATTGATGAAGATCCTTCGCTGCTTTGCGCTGTCGGCGGCGCTCGCATTGCTCCCAGGCATGGCCTTCTCGCAGGGCAAGGCCGCTCCAAAGGACGCGAAGGTCTATTTCATAACCCCGTATGACGGGCAAAGGGTGCGCGGCGCATTCCTGGTCCGGTTCGGCTTGCGCAACATGGGTGTGACGCATGCCGGCGACGACTATCAGAACGCCGGCCACCATCATTTGCTGATCGACGTCAACGATCCCATCGATCCCAAGGAGCCGATCCCACAGGACAAGTCGCATCTGCATTTCGGGGCAGGGCAGACAGAAACGACTCTCGAGCTTCCGCCCGGGACCCACACCCTGCAGCTGGTGCTGGGCGATGCGAAGCACTACCCGTTCGACCCGCCCGTCGTCTCGGACAAGATCACCGTCCGCGTCAGGCAGCCGCGCGGCAAATGATCAACGCAGGCTGGCGTTGATCTTGTCCAGCACCGACGAGCCCGGGCACAGCGTATCCGCTTCCAGCGTGTTGAGCGGCGTCTCCACCGTGTTGAGATGGCTGTGCAGATCTTCCGCGTCGGGATCGACATACAACAGCCCGGTGACGATCTGGCCCTTGGCGGCGTGCCGGGCGAGGAATGTCTGGGCGCCCAACCGGTCATGCGGATCGTAATCGGCGTCGATCTTGCGGAGCGCGATCTTGCTGCCGTCATGCTGCTCGACCACCTGCACCGTACCCGGTGCGTAATCGACCGCGATGGGATCGCGACCGACCAGCACGTCGAGCCGATTCACGGCGTCATTGTGTTCGCGGACATAGTCGAAGCTCTTGGTCGAGCCGGCATGGTTGTTGAAGGCGATGCAGGGGCTGATGACGTCGATGAAGGACGCGCCCTTGTGGCCGATCGCGGCCGCGATCAGCGGCACCAGCTGGGTTTTGTCGCCGGAGAACGAGCGCGCCACGAAGGTGGCCCCGAGCTGCAGCGCGATTGCGACCAGGTCGATGGCGTTGTCGGTGTTGGTCACGCCCTTCTTCGACTTCGAGCCGCGGTCGGCGGTGGCCGAGAACTGGCCCTTGGTCAGGCCGTAGACGCCGTTGTTCTCGACGATATAGGTCATGTTGACGCCGCGCCGGATCGAATGCGCGAACTGGCCGAAGCCGATCGAGGCGCTGTCGCCGTCGCCGGAGACGCCGAGATAAATTAGATCGCGATTGGCGAGGTTGGCGCCGGTCAAGACCGACGGCATGCGGCCGTGCACGGAGTTGAAGCCGTGCGAGTTGCCGAGGAAGTAGTCCGGCGTCTTCGATGAGCAGCCGATGCCGGAGATCTTGGCGACCCGGTGCGGCTCGATCGAGAGCTCGTAGCAGGCCTCGATGATCGAGGCCGTGATCGAATCGTGGCCGCAACCGGCGCACAGCGTCGAGATCTTGCCCTCGTAGTCGCGATGGGTGTAGCCGAGATCGTTCTTCTTGAGCCCGGGATGAGAGAATTTCGGCTTGGAAATATAGGTCATGACACGGCCTTGCGGAGCGGGGTCACCTTGAGGTGATCCTGGTGGTCGCCAATGGCTTTTGCGATATAGCGGGCGGTGATCGGGGTGCCGTCATAGTGCACGATCGGGACGAGGCGGACGGGATCGATGCCGTTCTCGTTGACGATGAGCTGGCGGAGCTGGCTGTCGCGGTTCTGCTCGACGACATAGACGAAGTCGTGCTCGGCGAGGAAGCTCGCCACGCTCGAGTGGAACGGGAAGGCGCGGATGCGCAGGCGGTCGAGTTGATGCCCGCGCGCTTCCAATAGTCCGATTGCCTCGTCCATCGCCGGCGAGGTCGAGCCGAAATAGATCACGCCGTATTTGGTCGGCCGTTCCGCATTGGCTTGCAGCGGCCGCGGCACCAGGTCCTGCGCGGTCTCGAACTTGCGCACGAGCCGCTGCATGTTGTCGGCATAGACCGAGCCTTCCTCGGAATACCGCGCATAGCGGTCACGCGACGTGCCGCGGGTGAAGTACGAGCCCTTGGTCGGGTGCGTGCCGGGATAGGTGCGGTAGGGAATGCCGTCGCCGTCGACGTCGAGGTAGCGGCCGAAATCGCGGCCTTCTTCCAGCATTTCCGCGGTCATCACCTTGCCGCGGTCATACTGCTTGGCATCGTCCCACTTCAGCGGCCGGCAGAGCCGGTGGTTCATGCCGATGTCGAGATCGAGCATCAGGAAGATCGTGGTCTGGATCCGCTCGGCGAGATCGAAGGCGGCGGCCGCGAACTCGAAGGCCTCGGCAGGATCTTCCGGGAACAGCAGCACATGCTTGGTGTCGCCGTGCGAAGCATAGGCGCAAGCGATGATGTCGCATTGCTGGGTGCGGGTCGGCATGCCCGTGGAGGGGCCGGCGCGCTGGATGTTCATGATCACGGCCGGGATCTCGGCAAAATACGAGAGGCCGATGAACTCGGTCATCAAGGAGATGCCGGGGCCGGAGGTGGCGGTGAAGGCGCGCGCGCCATTCCAGGAGGCGCCGATGACGATACCGATCGAGGCGAGCTCGTCCTCGCCCTGCACGATCGCGTATTTCGCCTTCCCCGTTTCGGGGTCGTGCCGGTACTTCTTGCAATGGGCGGTGAAGGCCTCCGCCACCGAAGACGACGGCGTGATCGGATACCAGGCGCACACGGTGGCGCCGCCATAGACGGCGCCGAGGGCGGCCGCGCTGTTGCCCTCGATGAAGATGCGGTCGCCGACCTTGTCGGACTTCTTCACCCGCAGCCCGATCGGGCATTTCAAATTCTGCAGCGCCCAGTCGCGGCCCAGATGCAGCGCATGGACGTTGGAGGACAAGAGCTTCTCCTTGCCCTTGTACTGCTCGCCGATCAGTTGCTCGATCAGCTTCGGGTCCATCTCCAGCAGCGCCGAGAGCGCGCCGAGATAGATGATGTTCTTGAACAGCTGGCGCTGGCGTGGATCGGTGTAGGTCGAGTTGGTGATCGCGGTCAGCGGCACGCCGATCACGGTGATGTCGTCGCGGAATTTCGTCGACGGCATCGGCTTGGTGGAATCGTAGAACAGGTAGCCGCCGGGCTCGATGCCGGCGACGTCCTTGTCCCAGGTCTGCGGGTTCATCGCCACCATCATGTCGACGCCGCCGCGGGCGCCGAGATGGCCGGCTTCGGTGACGCGCACCTCGTACCAGGTCGGCAGGCCCTGGATGTTGGAGGGGAAGATGTTGCGCGGGGACACCGGCACGCCATGGCGCAGGATCGCGCGCGCGAACATCTCGTTGGCGCTGGCCGAGCCCGAGCCGTTGACGTTGGCGAAACGGACGACGAAGTCGTTTACGCTGCTGATCGGCTTTTTGTCGGACATGTCGAACCTGCGTGAGTCATCTCGATGAAATATTTCTGCATGTCCCAGGCACCGGTGGGACAACGCTCGGCGCACAGCCCGCAATGCAGGCAGACGTCCTCGTCCTTGACCATCACGCGCCCGGTCTTGAGGTCGGAGGACACGTAGAGGTCCTGATCCGGACGCGGCGAGGGCGCCTTCAGCCGATCGCGCAGATCGTCCTCCTCGCCATTATTGGTGAAGGTGATGCAGTCCATCGGGCAGATGTCGGCGCAGGCATCGCACTCGATGCAGAGCGAGGTCGAGAACACGGTCTGGACGTCGCAGTTCAGGCAGCGATGCGCCTCGCCGAGCGCGAGCTTGACGTCGTAGCCGAGCTCGACCTCGGTGCGGATGTCCTTCAGCGCGATCACCTTGTCGCGATGCGGCACCTTGAAGCGCTTGTCGATGGAGATGTCGTTGTCATAGCTCCATTCGTGGATGCCCATCTTCTGCGAGGAGACGTGCACCTCCGGCAGCGGACGTTCGGTGATGTCCTCGCCCGACAGCAGCTTGTGGATCGACAGCGCGGCGTCGTGCCCCTGCGCCACCGCCCAGATGATGTTCTTCGGCCCGAAAGCGGCGTCGCCGCCGAAGAATACCTTCGGGTTGGTCGAGACGAAGGTCTGCGGATCGACCTTGGGCATGTGCCATTTGTCGAACTCGATGCCGCAATCCGGCTCGATCCAGGGGAAGGCGTTCTCCTGGCCGACCGCGACCAGCACGTCGTCGCAGGGAATGGTCTGATCGGGATCGCCCGAAGGCACCAGATTGCGGCGGCCTTTTGCGTCGAATTCGGCTTTGACGTGCTGGAAGGTGACGCCGATGAGCTTGCCGGCGACATGCTTGAATTCCACCGGCACCATATAGTTGAGGATCGGGATATCCTCGTGGATCGCGTCTTCCTTCTCCCAGGGCGAGGCCTTCATCTCCTCGAAGCCGGAACGCACGATCACCGTGACTTTCTCGCCGCCGAGGCGGCGCGCGGTGCGGCAGCAATCCATCGCGGTGTTGCCGCCGCCGAGCACGATCACGCGCTTGCCGATCTTGTCGGTGTGGCCGAACGACACCGACGACAGCCAGTCGATGCCGATATGGATATTGCTCGCAGCTTCTTTTCGGCCGGGAATGTCGAGCTCGCGGCCGCGCGGCGCGCCGGAGCCGACGAAGATTGCGTCGTATTTCTCGGCGAGCAGGGCCTTCATGCTCTCGATGCGGTGGCCGCCTTTGAACTCGACGCCGAGGTTGAGGATGTAGCCGGTCTCCTCGTCGATGACCGAATTGGGCAGGCGAAATTTCGGGATCTGCGTCCGCATCATGCCGCCGGCTTCGGGATCACCGTCGAATACGGTGCAGTGATAGCCGAGCGGCGCGAGATCGCGCGCCACCGTCAGCGACGCGGGACCGCCGCCGACGAACGCGACGCGCTTGCCGTTCTTCGCGGTCGGGTGCGGCAGGCGCTGCTTGATGTCGTCCTTGAAGTCGGCGGCGACGCGCTTGAGGCGGCAGATCGCCACCGGCGTTTCCTCGACGCGTCCGCGGCGGCACGCCGGCTCGCATGGGCGATCGCAGGTGCGTCCCAGGATTCCGGGAAACACGTTCGATTTCCAATTGATCATGTAGGCGTCGCTGTAGCGGCCTTGTGCAATCAATCGGATGTATTCGGGAACCGGGGTGTGCGCAGGACAGGCCCACTGGCAATCGACTACCTTGTGAAAGTAGTCGGGGGCCGCGATATCGGTCGGTTTCATTCCTACCCTCGTCCGCGCAGGCTCAAAGACCCGGCGGCCTTTTCTTTGAGCTTGTCGACGCTTAACGCGCGGCGATCTGGTTTCTGAATGACGTCATTGGGTTAGCTTATTAGAACCGTTCCCAAGTACAACGGCAAATTTTCGCGATCACCGCCTTTCATGGGAGCTGCGCGCACACAGCATTAACCCCGCGCGGGCGACCAATGCGGCGGTGCAATATATTGCGATGCGGATGACGCTTTAGCTGCTCGCGATATCGCTCTTCGCGAGGTCCCACATCAGGCTGTAGGTGCCGACGGAGACGGGCAGCGGGAAGGGCGCGGCGGCTGGTCCGGTGAAGCGCTCGGCGATGACCGCCGAGACCGCGCCGACACGCGTGCCGTCGATCAGCACGAACCAGTCGCGTGCGCCTTCGTGGCGCACCGCTGGAATATCGCCGGTCGCGCCCGACAATTCCGGCTCGGTCTCGAGCAGGTGCATCGAGATGATGCCTTCGCGGTCTTGCGGCACTAGCTTTTCTTGCAGTGCATCACGCCACGCCCCGGCATTGTCAGCGGTGGGGCGCAACCGCACCAGACCGAGCGCAGCGCCGCGGCCGGTGCCCTTGCTGATGGTGATGCGCGCGACCACGCGCAGCATGTTCATGAAATGCGCCATGGTCCGCCGCGACCATTCGGTCTGGTTGGCCAGGCGCGTCCGGTAGGCGGGACTGTCGAGCACGTCGAGCGTCGCGGTCGAATACAGCGAGAGATATTTGGGATTGGCGGCGTGCGCGACGTAGCGCCGCGCTTCCAGAAAGCCCTCGATCGCAACGCGTTCTTCCAGATGCTCGCGATCGTACCAGCGATTGAAATCGGCTTCATCTGCGGCGTCGATGTTCATCGACGTCAGCAGCATGCCTGTCCCGGCGAGCGGCATTTTCTTGTTGTCCTTCCCATGCGAACCCAGACCCTCATGGTGAGGAGCCACGAAGTGGCGTCTCGAACCATGAAGGCCCCGCTGTCGCATCGCGGCCTTTCATCCTTCGAGACGCACTCCATCGGAGCGCTCCTCAGGATGAGGGTCTAGATCTCTAGCGTGGCATCTTAGACGCGAGGTCGGCGATCGACTTCATGACCGCGTCCCGCACGCCGGCATCATAGAGCGAATGTCCGGCTTCTTCCACGATCCTGACCTCGGAACCCGGCCAAACTTTCGAGAGCGCCTGAGATGTCTCAGGAGGGCACAACAGGTCGTAGCGTCCTTGCACGATGATGCCGGGAATGCCGGCGAGCCGGGGAGCGTTTCGCAACAACTGGTCTTCGCTCATGAAGGAATTGTTGACGAAATAATGCGCCTCCATGAACGGCGTCGCCGGCAGCGTGCGCCAGACGTTGAGCGAGGCAAGGTCGATGCGTGTCTTGGCCGGCTTGTGCTCCGACAGGGCGCGTTCGGTGTCATGCCAGGCCCGCGAGGCAGGTCCGTGCACGGCCGGATCGGCATCGAGGATGCGGCGATAATAGGCTTGCACCGGCTGCGCGCGTTCCTCCGGCGGCAGAACACTCAGAAAATCCTCGTGCAGCGCTGGATAGAACTGCGCCAGCCGCGAGGTGAAGGCGGTCTCGACCTCTGCCTGCGTGCCCAGGAAGGTCGCGCGCAGCGCAATGCCGGAGACGCGCTCGGGATGGGCCTCCGCATACGCCAGCGCCAGCGTTGCACCCCAGGAGCCGCCGACCACCATCCAGCGCGTGATGCCGAACCTTTCGCGGATCTTCTCCATGTCCGCGATCAGATGCGCCGTCGTGTTGTGCTCGCGCGAGCCCTTCGGACGGCTGCGGCCACAGCCGCGCTGGTCGAACAGCACGGCATGCATGCGCTCGGGATCAAAGAGCCGGCGATGATCCGGCTGGCAGCCGCTGCCCGGCCCGCCATGCAGATAGATGGCGGGGATGCCGTCGGCGCGGCCGACGCTCTCGACATGGAGCTCGTGGCCATCGCCGACATCCACCATCTCGGAAGTCAGCGGCGCAAAGGGATCGGCACGTCTGGCCGATGCGGCCGCGTCGGCGTCAGGCGTCATTCCCGGATTCCAGAGTGCCGCCGGCAAAATTGCGATAGAGGAAGCGATTGGTTTCGCCCTCGGCCTCGCGCTCGGCCTGCTTGAAGATGGTCTCGTGCAGCGGCGACAGCGCGCAAGCCGGGTCGGTGTTGGCGGCATCGCCCGTCAGCGCAAAGGCCTGGCAGCGGCAGCCGCCGAAATCGATCTCGCGGAATTCGCAGGTCTTGCACGGCTCCTTCATCCAGCCGGTGCCGCGATAGCGGTTGAAGGCGTCGGAGTTCTGCCAGATCCAGGCGATCGAATGATTGGAGCGCACCGACTCGAAGTCGAGCCCGGTGATGCTCTCGGCGGCGTGGCAGGGCAGCACCTTGCCGGCGGGCGAGATGTTGAAGAACTGCCGGCCCCAGCCGCCCATGCACTTCTTCGGCCGCAGCGCGTAGTAATCCGGCACGACATAGTCGATCGCGAGCGTGCCTTTCAGCCGTTCTCGCGCCTCCTCGACGATGCGCGTGCATTCGTCGAGCTGCGCCACCGTCGGCATCAGTGCAGCGCGGTTCTTCAACGCCCAGCCGTAATACTGAACGTTGGCGACCTCGAGCCGGTCGGCGTCGAGATCGATCGACATCTGGATGATGTCGGGAAGCTGATGCAAATTCTGCCGGTGCATCACCGCATTCACGGTGAGCGGCAAATCGAGCTCGCGGGTCCATTTTGCCACTTCGAGCTTCTTGCGGTGGCCGCCCTTGTAGCCGGCGACGCGGTCGGCGAGCCCCTCTTCGATGCCCTGGAAGGAGATCTGCACGTGGCAGAGCCCGGCATCGGCAAGCTCGCCGAGCCGCTCGCGCGTCAGCAGCACGGCCGAGGTGATGAGGTTGGTGTAGAGCCCGACGTCGCTGGCATGCTTGACCAGCTCGACCAGATCCTTCCGCGCGGTCGGCTCGCCGCCGGAGAAATGCACCTGCAGCACGCCGATCTCGGCGAGCTCGCTCAGCACCTTCTTCCATTCCTCGGTGGTCAGCTCCTTGCCCGAGCGGTCGAGCTCGACCGGGTTGGAACAGTACGGACATTGCAGCGGGCAGCGATGGGTAATCTCGAGCAGCACGGCGAGCGGAATGCCGAACGCCTCCGCCGTCGAGCGGGTCTTCTCCAGCACCGCGAGGCTGTCGCTGGCGTCAGGCGGGATGGTCGGGAGCACATCGCTCATGGCGTCTTCTCCCGGGCCTCGGTGAGAAAGCCCTTGTCGGCGAGATCCTGCAGCATGACGATGACGTCGGCGAGGATCGCCTCGCGCGGCGCAGCGTATTTCGCCGCCAGCTGGTCGGACACGTCGCCGACACTGCGCTTGCCGTCGCAGAGCTGCAAGACCTCGACCGCGATCTCATCCGGCGCCAGCACGCGTTCCGGCGCCAGGATCACCCAGACCTTTCGCGTCTCGTCGTATTTCAGCTTGGCATGCCGCGGCAGCACGGGGCGGCTTGCCTCGCTGACGCTGATGTTCCGCGGCCCGGCCATGGCTGTTGTCCCTAGCTCGCCTTGGGCACGAACGCGCCCGGCGGAATGTTGCCTTCGACATAGGCGTGCTGGAGCGCATCGAGCTGCACCCACAGCACGTTGGTCTTGAAGATCAGCGCATTGCAGACCTGCGCGCGCTGCTCCGGCGTCGTGGCGTGCGCCTTGACGTAATCGAGCGCAAAGCCGGCATCGCGCGGCGCCTGCGCCAGGCGGCGCTTGAAATAGCTCATGATGTCGGGATTGACGAAGTCGTAGTGCTCCAGCATCCCGGAGATGCGCTCCTCATGCAGGTTCGGGGCGAATAGCTCGGTGAGCGAGGAGGCGATCGCCTCCAGTGGCGACTTCTCGCGGCAGTAGTGGACGTAAGCCTCCACCGCGAAGCGCGTCGCCGGCAGGATGCCTTCGGTCGATTCCACGTAAGCCGGGTCGAGGCCGAGGCCGGTGGTCAGCTTGAGCCAACGCTCGATGCCGCCCTCGGAGCCGATATCGCCGTCATGATCCTCGATGCGGTGGCGCCATTCCAGCCGCGTGGCGCGGTCGCGGAAGCGCGAGATCACCACCGCGTCCTTGATCGGAATCGTGCTCTGGTAATAGTAGCGGTTCAGCGCCCAGGCCTGCACCTGTCCCTTGTTGAGCTTGCCGCCGTGCAGGAGCTTATGGAACGGATGCAGGCTGTGATAGCGCGTCGCCCCGATGTGGCGCAGCGTCGCTTCCAGCTCCTCGGCCGAGTTGAGCTTGATGTCCTTGCCGACCGACAGCGCAGTCATCCCAGTCATGGACGCGGCATTCACAGCACGATCTCCGTTCCGTCGGCGGGTATCTGCCAGCCCGCGGCCTCAGCCGTCTTGCGTTCAGGCGAGGCCGGCAGCAGCGCCGGGTTCGAGTTGTTGATATGCAGAAACATCTTCCTGTCGATATTGAGATCGGCCAGCCGCGCGATCGCGCCATCGTGACCGGACATCGCGACATGGCCCATGCTCTTGCCGGTCTTGTGGCCGAGCCCGGCCCTGATCATCTCGTCATCCTGCCAGACCGTGCCGTCGAAGAACACCAGCGCGGCACCGTCGATCTCGGCCTTGAGCGCATCGGTGACCTCGGCGCAGGCGGCGATGAAGTAGAAGCACTTGCCGGTCGACTTGTCGGTGACCTTCAGCCCCAGCGTATCGCCGTCGCCGCTTTCGCCGCCGGGATGCGCCTTGCCTTCGAGATACCATGCCGATTTGCCGGGTACGGCGAACGGCAGCACCTCGAGTCCTGAGCGCGCGCCGTCGGGCAATCGCGGCTCAAAGGGCTCGCTGATCCCGATCGGCTGGCGCTTGACGTTCTTCTCGTTCAGCACGTTGAAGATGCTGTTGCTGGCCAGGATCGCCAGCACCTTCTCATGTGCATAGACCGTGAAGGGCGAGCCCTCGCGCATCGAGAGCAGGCCCGCGACCGCATCGACTTCGCTGTTGGTCAGTATCACGCCTGCGACAGGCGTATGGCGCAGGCTGCCTGCCTTGGGATGCAGCTGCGGCGTGGCATTCAATTGCTGGCGAAGATCGGGGGAGGCGTTGATCAGGAACCAGTGCTCGCCGTCGCCGCTGAAGGCAACCGAGGCCTGGGTTCGATAAAGCTCATGTCCGCCAGCACGGGCCGCCCGGCAGCCCTCACACCCGCAATTCCATTGCGGGACTCCGCCGCCAGCCCCGGCGCCCAGGACGACGACGCGAAGCATGATCCGTCTCCTGGAAGCAACGTCGCCAGGTGGATCCTAGGCCAACACAGTTTCCATCATCCGGAAACCGATCATGACCGGCAGACCCACCTGCGCAAAACGCGTACTCACCAACCGCTTACTTGCGGGTGGCGCTCACATACATGTTGATTTCCATGCCGCAGGGCACTTCGACGATCTTGGGGGCTTTCCAGGCCATTTTGGCTCTCCATTTTCGCGATTTCGGACGTTTACGCCCGGGGGTAAGTTACTGCGGGCGCAAAAGTTCGCCAGTGAAATTTTCCCGAGAAAGCCATGTTGCGCCGCGAAAATTCGTGGTGGAACATCACTTCTCGTGACGCTGCCTTGCGCCCGGCGCATTCGGTCGCGAACCCTGTCCTGATAAAGCAGTTGTGAGTGCGGTGCAGCTTTCAATCCGATACAGGCGCCTCTAGCTGGATCCCGTGATGCCCAAATACTTCTTCAACACCCGTATCGGCGATGAATTGATCGTGGACCCCGACGGCGAGGATCTGCGCAATCCCGATCGCGCCTGGGAGGTCGCCCGCCAGATGATCCTGGAGGTGGTGAAATCCGAAGGCGCCCAGCCGGCGCTGATGGAGGCGGTGATCGAGGTCACCGACGTCGAAGGCGAGATCGTGCTGGAATTCCCGTTTACCGAGGCGTTGCTGGACATGCCTGACCAGTCGGCGACGCGGCACTAACCCGCTCTTCCTCCCTGCGAAATCCGCATGGCTTTGCTGCGTTCCCGGCGCTAAAAGACGCCGGTCACACGGAGCACGTCATGCAAGATCTCTGGCGCCTGTCGGCCGCCGACCTCGCCACCCTCGTCAAATCCAGGAAGGTGTCCGCCCGGGAGGCGGCCAAGGCCGGCCTCGATCGCCTGGACGCCGTCAATCCAAAGCTCAACGCCGTGATCGACCACCGGCCCGAGGACGTGCTCAAGCAGGCCGACGCCGTCGATGCCGCCATCGCGCGGGGCGAGGACCCCGGCGTGCTGGCCGGCGTGCCCGTCACCATCAAGGCCAATGTCGACCAGGAGGGCTTCGCCACCACCAACGGCCTGAAGCTCCAGCGCGACCTGATCGCGCGCGAGGACAACCCGGTGGTCGCCAACTTCCGCAAATCCGGCGCGGTTCTCCTTGGGCGCACCAATTGCCCGGCTTTCTCCTATCGCTGGTTCACCACCAATCTCGTCCACGGCGACACCAAGAACCCGCGCGATGCCGCGCTGACCCCGGGCGGCTCGTCCGGCGGCGCCGGCTCGGCGGTCGCGGCCGGCATCGGCCATATCGCCCATGGCACCGACATCGCCGGCTCGATCCGCTATCCCGCCTATGCCTGCGGCGTGCATGGCCTGCGCCCGACGCTCGGCCGCATCCCCGCTTTCAATCCGGCGCTGCCGGAACGTCCGATCGGCCCGCAGATCATGGCCGTGTCGGGCCCGCTGGCCCGCACGGTGAATGATTTGCGCATCTCGCTTGCCGCGATGTCGGCGCGCGACGCGCGCGATCCCTGGTATGTGCCGGTGCCGCTGGAAGGCGAGGTGCGCGAGAAGCGCGCCGCGATCTGCCTCAACCCGGATGGCCTCGCCACCACGCCGGAGGTGAAGGCGGCCGTGACCGACGCCGGCAAGCGCCTCGAGCGCGCCGGCTGGACCGTCGAGGTCATCGAGAACACCCCGCCGATGCGCGAAGCCGTCGAGTGGCAGCGAAAACTCTGGCTCGGCGATGCCTATGAGGCGCAGCTCGAAATGGCGGAGCGCGAGGGCGATCCCGGCGCACTGGCCTGCCTGCGCGGCAACCGCGCCAAGGTCACGCCGATGGACCAGGCCAACTACGCGCAGGCGCTGACCCGCCGGGCCACGCTGACCCGCGACTGGATGCTGTTCTTCGAAAAATACGCCGTGGTGCTGACCCCGGTCTCCGGCGAGCTGCCGTTCCCCGATCATCTCGACCGCAAGGATGCGGCCTCCTTCGAGCGCGTCTGGGAGGCGCAGCTGCCGCAGATCGCGACGCCGTTCATGGGCCTGCCGGGCCTCGTGGTCTCGACCGGCCTCGTCGGCAAGACGCCGGTCGGCGTGCACATCGTCTCCGGCCGCTATCGCGAGGATCTGTGTCTGCTCGCCGGCGAAGCGATCGAGGCGGGCGGCGTGCCGGCCTCGCCGATCGACCCCGTGGGTTAGCGATGTCCGCGATCTACGATTTCAAGGCCAATTCGCTTGCCGGCGACGAGGTCGCCCTGCGCCAGTTCGAGGGGCAGGTGCTCCTGATCGTCAACACCGCGAGCAAATGCGGCTTCACGCCGCAATATCGCGGGCTGGAGGATCTGCATCGCGATCTCTCGCCGCGCGGCTTCTCGGTGCTCGGCTTTCCCTGCAACCAGTTCGGCGCGCAGGAGCCGGGGCAGGCCGCCGAGATCCAGTCGTTCTGTTCGACCAATTACGACGTCACGTTTCCGCTGTTCGAGAAGATCGACGTCAACGGCGCCCACGCGCATCCCTTGTATGAGTACCTGAAACGCCAGCAATCCGGCCTGTTGGGCGCCTCCATCAAATGGAATTTCACCAAATTCCTGGTGGACCGTGCCGGCCACGTGATCGCGCGCTACGCGCCGACCGCGCGGCCGGAAGGATTGCGGCAGAAGATCGAGACCCTGTTATGAGCGAGACAATCATGAGCGACGAATTTCCGGACCGCCTGTCGGTCGACCCCAACAGCCCCTATTACAACGCCGACATCCTCCAGCGCGACGTCGGCATCCGCTTCAAGGGCATCGAGAAGACCAATGTCGAGGAGTACTGCATCAGCGAAGGCTGGGTCCGCGTCACCGCGGGGAATGCCAAGGACCGCTACGGTAACCCGCTGACCATCAAGGTGCATGGTCCGGTCGAGCCGTATTTCCGGGACAAGAAGTAAGCGTAGCGTCAAATGCATCACCGTCACCCTGAGGTGCTCGCCTCTTCGGCGAGCCTCGAAGGGCGACGGCCCGGCTGCAGCTCGGCCGTTCATCCTTCGAGGCTCCCGGCGCGATGCTAGTGCATCGCGCCACTCGCACCTCAGGATGACGGGCAGGCAGTCACGAAGTCTCTCTTGACCACCGAGGCCACCCCATGTCCGTCCGCATCGTCGACGTCCGCGAGATTACAAAACCGATCTCGTCCCCGATCCGCAACGCCTATATCGACTTCACCAAGATGACCACGAGCCTCGTCGCCGTCGTCACCGACGTGGTGCGCGACGGCAAGCGTGTGGTCGGCTACGGCTTCAATTCCAACGGCCGCTACGGGCAGGGCGGCCTGATCCGCGAGCGTTTCGCCGCGCGCATCACCGAGGCCGACCCGAAGTCGCTGCTCAACGCTGCCGGTGACAATCTCGACCCCGACAAGGTCTGGGCCGCGATGATGACCAATGAGAAGCCGGGCGGCCATGGCGAGCGCTCGGTCGCGGTCGGCACCATCGACATGGCGGTGTGGGATGCTGTTGCCAAGATCGCGGGCAAGCCGCTGTTTCGCCTGCTCGCCGAACGTCACGGCCTGACAGCCAATCCGCGCGTGTTCGTCTACGCCGCCGGCGGCTATTACTATCCCGGCAAGGACCTCTCGATGCTGCGGGCTGAGATGCGCGGCTATCTCGATCGCGGCTACAACGTCGTGAAGATGAAGATCGGCGGCGCCGACATCGACGAAGACCGCACCCGCATCGAGGCGGTGCTGAAAGAGATCGGCAAGGACGCGCAGCTCGCCGTCGACGCCAACGGCCGCTTCAACCTCGAGACCGGCATCGCCTACGCCAAGATGCTGCGCGATTATCCCTTGTTCTGGTACGAGGAGGTCGGCGATCCCCTCGACTACGCGCTGCAGGCAGCGCTTGCCGAGTTCTATCCGGGCCCGATGGCGACAGGCGAGAATCTCTTCAGCCACCAGGACGCCCGCAATTTGATCCGCTACGGCGGCATGCGCCCCGACCGCGACTGGCTGCAGTTCGACTGCGCGCTGTCCTACGGCCTGTGCGAATACCAGCGCACGCTGGAAGTGTTGAAGACTTACGGCTGGTCCCCCGGCCGCTGCATCCCGCACGGCGGCCATCAGATGTCGCTCAACATTGCAGCCGGCCTGGGCCTCGGCGGCAACGAAAGCTACCCCGACCTGTTCCAGCCCTATGGCGGCTTCCCCGACGGCGTCCGCGTCGAGAACGGCCACATCACCATGCCCGATCTCCCCGGCATCGGCTTCGAAGGCAAGTCCGATCTCTACAAGGAGATGAAGGCGCTGGCGGAGTAGCGTTGGCGACGACGGTCGTACCACGCACTCAGTGTCGTCCCCGCGAACGCGGGGACCTATAACCCCAGGGAGTGGTTATGGGGCCCGCTGGTCACCCCGAGTCTTCGCCAGATCCAATCCTGTGGTTATGGGTCCCGGATCTGCGCTTCGCTTGTCCGGGACGACAGTTGAGTTCGCATCGTGGTATCCGCCACCACCATCGGCTGCCGAACCCCATACATCAACGATCGCCATAGCCATTCGAGCGGGCCGTAGCGGTAGTGGCGCAGCCACCATGTGCTGAAGCGCAACTGTCCGGCGTAGACGATGATGCCGATGGCAAGCGCCGGGGTGATGCCGAGCCGGCCGAACTGGCCGAGGCCATAGCCGTAGAAGATCCAGCCGAAGATGACGGATTGTGCGACGTAGTTGGTGAAGGCCATTCGGCCGAGCGGTGCGGCCCAGCCGAGCAGCTTCTTGCCGCGCTCGAAACTTGCCGTGAAGAGGATGGCGGCGCCATAGCCCAGCGCCAGCAGGATGGTGCCGAGCGGCTCGATGCCGCGATAAAGCAGGCCCGCGCCGAGGCCGATCGCAGGGAGCGCGACGGCGAACAGGCCGCGGGGATTTTGCACGATGCGGCTGCGCCAGGCGAGCGCGCCGACGAGAAACAGCCCGATCGTGCGCAGGAAGACGAAGGCGTGCAGGGAGGCGATGAGGGGAATTTCGCGCAGGCGAAACGCCAGCACGTCGAGGAAGCCGCCCGTCGCATAGATGCGGTTGGCGTCCATGACGTCCTGCCAGATCGCGGCCCGGCTCGGAAACAATCCAACCGGCGGAAAGGCCTGCATGGCCAGATACAGCGCGAGGGACAGCAGCGCGGCAAGCGTCAGCAGCCAGCGCGGACCGAACAGGAACGGCAGCACGATGAACCCGGCCAGCGCATATTCGGTGAGGATGTCGCCGTTCCAGATCAGGCACAGATGAATGACGCCGAACACCAACAGCACCGCGAGCCGGCGGACGAGCAGCACAGTGCGGCGCTCACTGCTTGCGAGGCGGTCGAATTGAATGGCGAGCCCTGCGCCGAACAGCAGCGAAAACAGCGCGAATGCCTTGAGTTCGACGGCCTCCGTCAGGATCGTCTCGATGGCGCGATCGACTGGCGAGGCCAGCATCCTGGGGCCGAGAAACTGGTCGAAGATCGAAACGCGAAATTCCATCACCAGGTTGATGGCCATGACGCCGAACAGGGCGATGCCCCGCAGCACGTCGATGGCATCGATCCGCTCCGCGGGGGGCGTCGGCCTGGGGACCGCGGCGCTGTTGGACGTCATGGGAGAATTCAGGTGCGTTGGATGAGTGACCGCAAGCTCCTTATATCGGTCACCGCCTCGATCTCATAGACCGACTTCACCAATTGCTCCGACTTGTCCCGCCCCACCACCGGCGCGATCAGGTCGCGCGCCTTGTCGATGACCTCTTCGCGCGTCATCGGGTTGCGCGGGGTGCCGCGCACGGCGGTGACACGCTCGGAGAGCTTGCTTCCGTCGGCAAGCTCGATCTCGACCACGGCGACGCGCACCGGCAACAGTTTTGCGAGCTCCTCGTCGCGCACCAGGTTCACCTTGGCCCGCATCTGCAGGACGGCTGCATCCTGCATGCGCGGCTTGTCGTGTGCGGCGTGGAACGACGCGGTCTTGTCGAGCAGCATCACGGCGACCATGTGCTGCAGGCAGATGTCGGGGATGTCGCGATTGTCCACGATCTCCGCGACCGGCGGCGCGAGGCGCACCGTCACGTGGCTGACCTCTTCGGCCTCGAACGCGTGCTTGCCGCGGATGGCGTAGATCGCATCGAGCGGGCCCTGGATCGGCGAGCCCACCGTCCACTTCTTGATGTCGGTGCCCGCGATCTCGTAGCGCTCGCCGAGCTTGTCCACGAGCTTGCCGAGCGTGGCCTTTGGCGCATGAGCCTGGAAGTAATTGTCCGGCCCCGAGAACACATCGTCGACGCCGTTCCAGTCCGAGCGCACCAGCAGCGCCGAGGTGACGCCGTTGCGCGCCGGCATGCCGGCAAACACAAAACCTTTCTCGATATGGTCGACATCGCGACGCCACACGATGAAGCCGGAGGATTGTTGCGCGGCATAATCAAGCACCCAGCGCATCCGCTGCGCGTCGAAGCCGGCGACACAGGCGGCTGCCGCGGAGGCGCAGAACGTGCCGGAGATGCTGTGCGTGCTGAGCAGGCTGTCATAGCTGAAATCGGCCCCGCCCATCGCCACCACCACGCGCGTGCCGACATCGTAGCCGAGCGTCACCGCGCGCAGGAAATGCCCGCCCTCGATGCCGAGATGCTCGCCGAGCGCAAGGGCTGCGGGGATGACCGAGCAGCCCGGATGCGAACGCGACGGGCTGTGGGAATCATCGGTCTCGTCGGCATGCGCCATCACGCCATTGGCGAGCGCGGCCTCGACCGGCGATGCCGTCATCGCAGTGCCGGCCACAGTCGAAGAGCCCTGCGTGGCATTGGCGCGGATATAGCGCTGTGCCGCCTGGCCGGGCGGCAGCTCCGATCCCGAGATCATCGATGCCAGCGAGTCGAGGATGTGATGTTTTGCCTGTTCGACCACATCAGGTGGAAGGGCCCGCGTTTTGGCGGCGCCCATGTAGTCGCACAGCGCCGTCATTTCCGGACTCGTGAGGGGGCCTTCCGCGAAACCGCGTGCGGGCGCGAGGGCGAGTCCGGTGGTTGTCAGCCTGAGAAAGTCGCGTCGTTTCATGGTGTCCCGTCTTTGGTGCAGGAATTCCGGTGAAACGGATAGCGCTTGGGACGGCCGGGTGTCCAGTCGGCGGGCGCCATTCGCGGCTTCTTAGGGCCGAGCCAAATACTTCGCTGTCATGCCCCGGCTTGACCGGGGCATCCAGTACGCCGCGGCGGATGTGGTGGGAGCGAGCTCTTCAACGCCGCCCTCTGGAATACTGGATCGCCCGGTCAAGCCGGGCGATGACGCCGTCTGTGTTGCAACGCCTCAGCCCCCTACGACAGCCGCATATCCAGCAGCCTGCGTCCTTCGCCCTTGAGCAGCTTCTTCACCGCGCTCGATGCCACGACCTCGCCGTCATTGGCGTAGGCTTCGTGGTTCTTCTCGATATCGTCGAGGCGGTAGAGGTAGTTCACCATGACGCTGGCGGACTCGCGCACGCCCTTAGGCGAGAGGTCGCCGAGCCAGTTGATGCGCTCGAGCCGGGCGCCGTTGCCGAGATGAAAGCGGGCGACGGAGTCGATCAAGCGGTTCTTCGGCGTGCGCGCCTTCAGGAAGTAGTGGGCGGCGAGCGGCTCGATCACGCCGCGCAGCTGCGCGGTGGTCTCGGGATTCTCATACCATTTGGGATCGTCGAGGCGCTTCAGGATCTCGCGGTCCTCCTCCGACAACGGCAGGTCCTTGTCCTGCTTCACCCATGGCATGAAGCCCGGCACCGGCGACAGCGTCACGAAGGTGTCGAGTTTCGGCGTTTCGCGGCGCAGCTCCTCGACCACCTGCTTGATCAGGAAGCTGCCGAAGGAGATGCCGCCAAGGCCACGTTGGGTGTTCGAGATCGAATAAAACACGGCGGTGCGCGCCTTCTCGATCGGAAGGTACTGCCGATCGACGGCCAGCAGCGGCGCGATCGCGCCGGGAATGGTCTCGGTCAGCGCGACCTCGACGAAGATCAGGGGCTCGTCGACCATTGCTGGATGGAAGAACGCGTAGCAGCGGCGATCGACCGGGTCGATGCGCCGGCGCAGATCGTCCCAGTCGCTGATCTCGTGCACGGCTTCATAGCGGATGATCTTTTCGAGGATGTTGGCCGGAGTCGACCAGTCAATCCGGCGCAGCACGAGAAACCCCCTGTTGAACCACGAAGAAAGAAGATGCGAGACGTCGCGGTCGAGCGCGGCGAGATCGGTGTGTCCGTTCATCATGCCGAGCAGGTCGGCACGCATGGCGACGAGATCGCCGGTCCCGCCCGGCGCGCGGTTGAGGCGGCGAATCAGCTCCTGCCGCCGCGGTTCCGAGGCGAAGTGCAGCGAGCTCGCGTCTTCATCGGTCGGCTCGGCGCTCCACTTCTCGATCGCCTTGGTCAGCCGTTCCCGGTCCGGGCCGAAATCGCGCACCAGCGCGTCGAAAAAGGCGCGGCGTCCCGTCGCATCCAGCTCCCCGTAGAGATCGAGCACCTCGCGCGCCATGGCTGTGCCCGAGGCCTCGCCCCGGCCCGACAGCAGCGCGCCGCAGAGCTCGATCAGTCCGTCGGCATCCTGCTTGGTATCGGCAGAATCGCGGCGCAACAGCGTGCGGCCGCGCTCGGAAATGGTAGCAAGCAGGTCGGAGAAGAAGGCGTTAGCCATCTGGGCCTTTCGAAACCGGGTTTGTGCGGTGCGGAAGCTTACACGGGATTTAGGCGGAAGCCGATCACAATCAAGCGGCGGCATTTTGTATCTTTGGGGGTACCATGCGTCTCCGACAGGGCTGTCCAGCCGCCTTGCACGCCGTCATTGCGAGCGTAGCGAAGCAATCCAGAGTCTCTCCGTGGACGGACTCTGGATTGCTTCGTCGCTGAGCTCCTCGCAATGATGTGGGGAGAGACGCGCTCGCAATGACGGCGAGCCTCACACCTTCCCCGCGAACTCCGTCGGCGTCCGCCCGGTCACCTGGCGGAACGCTGCCGAAAAAGCCGGCACGCTGGCATAGCCGAGCTGGGTGGCGAGCTGCTTCACCGATACGTTGGCATCTGTCGATAGCCGTTGAATCGCCGCCGCAATCCTGGCGCGCTGGCACCAGCTCTTGAAGCTCAGCTGCGTCTCCGCGGAGAACAGCCGCGACAGCGTGCGCGCGGACGTTCCGACCTCGCGTGCCAGCGTGTCGATGTCGTGCAGGCCGGTGGGATCGTCGAGCACGATCATCGCGGCGCGCCGGCAGCGCGGCTCGTGCGGCAGCGGCACGAAGGTCGCGGAATCCTCCGCCTGGTGCAATTCCAGCATCACCAGGCGCACCAGCAGCTCGGTGCGCTCCTCGGTGTTGCGCGCATCGAACAGCGCGAGGATCGCCTGGTTGAGCAGCGGCGACACCCGCACCACGAATTCCCTCGTCAGTCCTTCGTAGCGCTGCTCGCGTTTGAGCCAAGCGAGGTCGAAATACAGCGTGCGCATCTCGATGTCGGCGAGCAGGTCGATGGCGTGTTCGAGCCCGGCCGGCACCCAGACCGCGCGGTCCGGCGGCACCAGCCAGCGCCCCCCGGGCGTGTTCACCTGCATCGTGCCCTTGGCGGCATAGATCAGTTGCGACTCGCGGTGCATGTGCAGATCGATCCGCATACCCCTGGGATAGTCGCGCGCGACCAGGTGCACGCCCGCGGTGGAGCGGTGGTTGCCCTGGACCTCCCTCAGGATTGGCGTTTCCAAAATTGGCGTTTCCAAAACTGGCGTCTCCAAGACAGTCATTGGCAGCATCCCGTCATGTAACAGACATATAACTCATTTCGGAGCAGGAGAGGATTCCGAATGAACAGCCCCAGCCGGGTCATCAGTTTCGTCAACGCCGGTCATTTCATCGATCATTATGCGATGCTGATCTTCGCCGCCGCCGTGATCATCATGGGGCCGGCGCTCGGCATGGCCTATTCGGAACTGCTTCCCTATGCGACCCCCGGTTTCATCGCCTTCGGCGCCGGCTCGCTGCTGACGGGCTGGCTCGGGGACCGCTGGAGCCGCCGCCACATGATGCTGATCTTCTTCATCGGCATCGGCGCTTCCATGATCTCGGTCGGCTTTGTGCAGACCCCCGTGCAACTCGGCGCCGCGCTGCTCGCGATCGGCATCTTCGCCTCGATCTATCATCCCGTCGGCACCGCGATGATCGTGTCCTATGCCGAGCGGCTCGGCCGCGAGATGGGCATCAACGGCGTCTGGGGCAATCTCGGCGTTGCCTCGTCCGCGCTTGTCACCGGCGTGATCGGCCAGTATCTCGGCTGGCGTTTCGCCTTCATCGTCCCCGGCATCGTCACCATCCTGATCGGCATCGCCTTTGCGATACTGGTCGTGCATGAGGACCGCAAGGGGTCGAAGCAGGCGGCCGCGCAAGCGCGCGTCGCCAAGCAGGATATGTGGCGCGTGGTGCTGTCACTCCTGATCGTGGTGATCGCGATCTCCACCACCTTCAACGCCGTCACCGTCGCGCTGCCGAAACTGTTCGCGGAGCGGCTGGCGGACCTGACCAAGAGCCCGGCGCTGCTCGGCGTCATCGCGGCCTGCGTCTACGTGTTCGGCGCCATGACGCAGTACACGATCGGCCGTCTGCTGGATCGTTATTCGCTGAAGACGGTGGCCTTGCCGCTGTCCTTCATGCTGGCGCCGTTCCTCTATCTCGCAGCCAGCCTGTCCAATCTGCCGCTGATATTGGTGTCGATCGGCATCGTCATGGGCGCATTCGGACAGGTCACGGTGAATGACGCCATGGTCGGCAAATACACCAGCGAGGAATGGCGCTCGCGCGCTTATGCCGTGCGCTATTTCATCGGCTTCACCGCGGCGGGCGCCTCGGTGGGCCTGGTCGCCTGGCTCTACGAGCAGGGCGGTTTTGTCACCATGCTGCACGCGTTTGCGGGCCTGTGCCTGCTGGCGATTGCGGCGGCGATCATCCTCCCGCGCGAGATCCGGACGCCGGCGGCGGCGTGAGGGGGCTTGCTACGCAAGCTCCCGCACAGCGTCCCGTGGCGCGGCTTCAATCGCCGCTGCTAAATCCATGACCCCAGTCCAGTCCCCAAGCCCAAGTAAACCGGTTCTGAATCAAGTCGGTTTTTGGTCTGCCGATGGTCATACTCAATATCAGGTCGGCTGCTCGGGGTAGAGCGGAAATCACGATCCGGAGGAGCTGCGGCGCATTTTGCCCCAAAAACTGAGATTCAACCTTAATGGCCAGCGCCGCAGGGGTCGCGGATGGACAGTTGGTTGGAGGTTGTGCCATACTTACCACGCAACCAGCGAAGCGGAGCCGCTGAATGGATCGCGTGCCTCACCTTCTGACCCTCGTCTCATTAGCTGTGTTCGGCACCTTTCTGTCGAACTTGCTGCAGGGGCAATCCGGTTGCGAAATGCTCTCAAACGCACTGTTCGGAGCCGTTTTTGCGACAGTTATTTGCGCCGGCTTCTTTCGTTGGAAAGGGCTGCCACTCGGCATATCGACGGGCGAGTATCGCCGCCTCCGTAACGAGGTGTACCGAGTTCCCCTCGATGACGATACCGCTTCAAGTTGATACGCATTGCCTGTTTGCCGCAAGCTCTCGGATGGACGTTTCGCTCCAGGTTGTGCCAATCGTTGCTCGACCTCAGAAATCGGGCCGCTCAATGAATCGCTTGCCGTACATTCTGACGAGTGCATTACAAGTCTTGCTTGGGGTCGTCTTGGCTCGGTATTTGATGGGGGCAAGCGCGAGGGACATTCTCCTTACGGGTCTACTCGCAGTCGTTCTTTCGTTACTTTTTTCGGCCGTACGGTTGGGTCGGAGTGGTCTGTCACTCAACGCATCCTCGGACGAGTATCGTCGTCGGATGAAGTCGCTTCGCGACGAGGTGGCACGAGTTTGATCCTGGCCGCTAAAAGTACCTTGGCGAGTGAACAGCCATTTTGATCCAGATCCAGCGTGCTGCCGAGGTCAGCTTATGACCCTTAGCGTCGGTTCGGCGGGCGCGCCGTCATGTCCTAACCTAATTGGTAGACCGGACCTCGCCACTGCCGGCAAAAACCGTCGTGAATGACCCAAAGCCGGCTCGCCCGGCTCCCACCCGCAAATCTGGTGAGTCGACTTCTCGCAAGTTCGTTCTTTGGTAGAAGGTTGCTTGATACTAAGCTGCTATTACCATCCGCAATGTCTTGGCAGTATAGAGCACAATAAACAGAACTCCTGGCTCGCCTATGAAAGACCGGACCGGGTGCTTTTGGCGTGCGGCTTCATGGCCGGCGACATCGCCATTCCGCGTCCGCAGGTAAAAGGAAAGCGTGATGGTTTGGGCTCTCGGTATCAAGACGCCTTATCTTTACAATATTGGCGCGCAACCACTTGATGGCGATTTCCAAAAAGTCGACGTCATCGACCGGACACCGGATGGGGGCACGTTGCCGGGGGGCATGACCAGCGGGCGCCCGGTTCATGCCGAACACATGCCGACAAAGATGCGGTGGGGAAACGCAAGATACAAAATTCCCGATTTCCATGATTCCTGGTGTGTCAATGTCTCTGAACGCGCGAAAGCGATCATCGAACAATTCGAACCCAACACGCACCAGTTTTTTCCGGCAGAATATTATAACAAAGCTAAACAACTGCTGGAAACACGGTATTTCCTGATCGTTTGCAATCGAATTGACAGCCTAGATCACGACAAGACGACGATGGTTTTCATACGTCATGATTATGGAGCCTACTGGATACCAGTGTACGATTTGGTGGCGAGGGGCCAACCACATCTTATTCCTGCTCATCTGACGCAGGATACGCAATCGCAACTTGTGTTCAATCGCGCGCAGATCGGCTCCCTCCATATCTGGCGGGACAAATACTTGTTAACGGGCAACGGCCCGTGGATTTCTGATGAGCTTGCCGCCGCACTGAAGGCATCCGATTTGACGGGGCTTGATTTGTCCGAACAAGGTATGGAGACCATCTGATGTCGGACGTTAAACCGCAAAACCTGCTTCCCATCGTTGGGAACCTAGGAAAGAATCCAACGGGTTTTCAAAACGCGCAGTCATTCGCGCCGGAATTCGCCAACAACTGGTTCAGTGTGGTCATGGGGTCGTTAGGGTTCAACGACCCAGAATCTCATCCCGCTGCCAGAAACGACGCAGGGGTGCGCCTGCCGCGGACCAAGCCCAAACGCGTCGAGGAGGCAAGTCCGTTAATGGCCCTTCGCGTCATTTGCTGGGCCGGCAAGGGTGGTCGCTATCGGGAGCGAAGCGGACTTCTCGATTTGATTAGCCGCGTCTCTGCGGTGCATGGTCGTTTCGCTTAACTCGTTTTCGCCCTCTCGCCCCCGTCTGCAAGACGGGAACCCCGTCCACCTCCCGCGGGTTCTATCCCCTGTGGTCCCGGCACTTCGCCGGAATCCCAAACGGGGGAAGACGCCTGCATGCAGTGGAGCCTGCTCCGACCGGTTGGCCTTGCCCCCGCGGCGCTTGTCCTCACCACCATGGCCGCCAGCGCCGAGGGCGGCAAATCAGCGGGGCCTTCCGAATTCCTGCTGGTGACGCAGATCGTGCTGCTGATTGCCGTGGGTCGCGGTCTCGGCGAGATCATGCAGCGCATCGGCCAGCCCTCGGTAATCGGCGAGTTGCTCGCCGGCATCATCCTCGGGCCGTCGCTGTTCGGCTGGATCTGGCCGGAGGCGCAAGCCACGATCTTTCCCAAGACGCCGGAGCAGAAGGCGATGCTCGACGGCATCGCGCAGGTCGGCATTCTGCTGTTGCTGTTGCTCACAGGCATGGAGACCGATCTCAAGCTGGTCAGGAAGGTCGGCAAGGCTGCGATCGCGATCTCGATCGCCGGAATCCTGGTGCCCTTTGCCTGCGGCTTTGCGCTCGGTGCGTTCCTGCCGGATGCGCTGCTGCCGAAGCCCGAGCAGCGCCTGGTCGCCTCGCTGTTCATGGGCACGGCGCTGTCGATCTCCTCCGTGAAGATCGTTGCCGTGGTCGTGCGCGAGATGAACTTCATGCGCCGCAATGTCGGCCAGATCATCGTCGCGACCGCCGTAATCGACGACACCATCGGCTGGATCATCATCGCGGTCATCTTCAGCCTGGCCTCGCAGGGCACGCTGGACGTCGCCTCGGTGGCGAAGGCGGTGCTGGGGACGCTTGCCTTCCTCGCCGTCAGCTTCACCATCGGCCGGCGGCTGGTGTTTCACCTGATCCGCTGGGCCAACGACAATCTCGTCAGCACGGCGGCGGTCATCACGGTGATCCTGTTGTTGATGGGAGTGATGGCGCTGATCACGCATGCGATCGGCGTCCACACCGTGCTCGGCGCCTTCGTCGCCGGCATCCTGGTCGGGGAGTCGCCGATCCTGACGCGGCAGATCGATGAGCGCCTGCGCGGGCTGATCTCCAGCTTCTTCATGCCGGTGTTTTTCGGCCTCGCCGGCCTCAGCGCCGACCTGTCGGTGCTGCGCGATCCCGGTCTTTTGATGCTCACCGGATTGCTGGTCGTGATCGCCAGCGTCGGCAAGTTCGGCGGTGCCTTTGTCGGCGGCACATTGGGCGGGCTGAGCACGGGGGAGTCGCTGGCGCTCGCGAGCGGCATGAATGCGCGCGGCTCGACCGAGGTGATCATCGCCACCATCGGTCTCTCGATCGGCGTGCTCAGCCAGAACCTGTTCACGATGATCGTCACCATGGCGATCGTGACCACGATGGCGATGCCGCCGATGCTGCGCGCGGCGCTGGCGAAGCTGCCGATGAACAAGGACGAGAAGGACCGGCTCGAGCGCGAGGAGTTCGAGAAACGCGGCTTCGTCGCCAATCTCGAACGCCCCTTGCTGGCCGTCGACGAGAGCGTCAACGCCACCTTCGCGTCGCACATCATGGGCCTGATCGCCGGCATGCGCGGCCTGCCGATCACCGTGCTGCATATCGGCAAACGCGCCAAGGACCAGGAAAAGATCCGCGACGAAGAGGAGAGCCACGAAGCCGTCGTGAAGAAGGCGGCCGAAACGGTGTCCGCCCATGGCGACGGCGATGCCGGCAGCGTCGATGTCGTGACCCGTGCGCGTCGCGCCGAGCTCGGCGAGACGATTGCGGATGAGGCGCGCAAGGGCTTTGATCTTCTCGTCGTCGGTGTCGACAAGGTCGCCGCGAGCAAGGACCGCTTCGACCGCAAGATCGAGGACATCGCCGCAAAATTCGAGGGGCCGCTCGCGATCGCAGCAGCCAAGGGCAAGCATTTGAAGCAGCCGATGCCCGAAGGACTCAACATCCTCGTCCCGGTCTCCGGCAGCAGCGTCTCAAGGCGCGGCGCCGAGGTCGCGGTCGCATTGACGCAAGCCGGATCAGGCTCGATGCGGGTGATCTATGTCGCGACGACGCGGGACAAGGGCGCGCAGCGCGGTGCGTCTCGCGGTCTCAGCCAGGAGGCGGGCATCCTGAAGGACGCGAGCGATCTCGCCGCCCGCTACGATGTCGACATCACGACCACGCTGCGCGTGAACCGGGCGCCGGAGGCTGCGATCCTCCGCGAAATCGACACCACCGACGTCGATCTCGTCGTCATGGGCGTCGACCGAATTCAGGCCGATCATCTCTCCTTCGGCGGCGTCGCCGACGCCGTGCTGCGGCAGTCGAAGGTCTCGGTGCTTCTGGTGTCGAGCGGCGAGGCGCGCCGGGCGCCAAGCGAGAAAGATTAGCTGCGCCTGCAGTGACGGAGGGGAGGGGCAACGCAGGTCACCCGCACCGCCGACGATGCCACTATGCCGGTGTTTTGCCCGACGGAGCAAGCAATTTCGGTGATACCGAATTGTCTCGCGCCGTTTCAACCCCATCCCTACTGTGCATGGGGTTGTTTTCGCGTTGTCGTCGAAGCCGCCCTAGGACTTCACCTTCGCCGCCGGCTGCGCCTTCGTCGCCTTCCGCGACCCGAGCCAGTTCTCGAAGCGCTGCACCACCACGAAGAAGGTCGGCACGAACAGCACCGCGAGGCAGGTCGAGGCCAGCATGCCCGAGAACGCCGTGATGCCGATCGACTTGCGCGCGCTGGCGCCGGCGCCGGTCGCGATCACCAGCGGTACCATGCCGAGGATGAAGGCAAACGACGTCATCAGGATCGGGCGGAAGCGGGCGCGCGCCGCCTCGATCGCGGATTCCAGTACCGGCTTGCCGTCGCGGCCGTGCAGCTCGAGCCCGACCTCGACGATCAGGATCGCGTTCTTGGCCGACAGCGCGATCAGCAGGATCAGGCCGATCTGGCAATACAGGTTGTTGTCGATGTTCAGGCCGTTGAGGACCAGCATCGGCCCGATCAGCGACAGCGGCACCGCGAGGATCACCGAGATCGGCGAGTACCAGCTCTCGTACTGGCCGGCGAGCACGAGATAGACCAGCAGCATGGCGAGCCCGAACACCCAGTAGATTTGGTTACCGACCGCCTTCTCCTGATAGGACATCGCCGTCCATTCAAAGCCGGTGCCCGGCGGGAGCGTCTTGTCGCCGATCTCTTCCATCAGCTTCAGCGACTGGCCGGATGAATAACCCTGCGCCGGCAGGCCGACGATGGTCGAGGACGGATAGAGATTGTAGAGGCTGATCAGCGACGGTCCCGTCACCGGCGTGATGGTGGCGACCGTGCCGATCGGGATCATGTCGCCGTTCTGGTTGCGCACCTGCATGTTGGCGATGTCGCGCTCGGTGACGCGGAACGCCGGATCGGCCTGCGTGTAGACCTGGAACACGCGACCGAACTTGTTGAACTGGTTGACGTAGGACGAGCCCAGATAGGTCGACAGCGCCGCGAATACCGCGTCCGTGGTCACGTGCAAGGTCTGCGTCTTGACGCGGTCGATCTCGACATTGAATTGCGGGACCGCCGAGCGGAACGAGGAGGAGACGCGCTGCAGCGCGCTCTGGCTCTGGGCGTTACTGACCATCGCGCCGGTGATGGCCTGCAGCTTTGCGAAATCGCTGTTGCCGTCGCGCAGCTCGACCTGCATCGAGAAGCCGGCGGCGTTGCCGATGCCTTGAATGGGCGGCGGCGGCAGCACCAGCGTACGCGCCTCCATGATGGTCCCGACCTTGTCGTTCAGGCCGTAGACCAGCGAGCGCAAATCCTCACCGGGGCCTTTGCGCGCATCCCAGTCCTTCAGGATGATGTAGGCGACGCCGGCATTGGCGAGGCTCGCGCTGCTGTCGAGCGCGGAGATGCCGGCAATGGTGATCACCTGGGCGACGCCCGGCGTGTCCTTGATGATATCGGCGGCCCGGTCGAGCACCTTCTGGGTTCGCTCCAGCGAGGCGCCGTCCGGCAGCTGCACGGCGGCGATCAGATAGCCCTGGTCCTCGATCGGAAGGAAGCCGGTCGGCACCCGCGACAGGCCGTAGCCGCCGATCCCGATCAGGACCAATGCGACCGCCACCGACGCCGTGGCGTGTCCGACCAGGAAGGCGATCAGTCGAGTGTAGCCTCGTTCGACGCGGTCGTAGACGGCGTTGAAGCCGCGGTAGAAGAAATTGCGCTGCTCCGGCGGCACCGCCGGCCGTAGCCAGAGCGCGCATTGCGTCGGCTTCAGCGTCGCCGCGTTGATGGCAGACAAAAGCGCGGTCGCCGCGATCACCAGCGCGAATTGCGAATAGATGCGTCCCGTGAGGCCGGCGAGGAAAGAGGCCGGCAGGAACACCGAGATCAGCACCAGCGTGATGCCGACAATCGGCGCGAACAGCTGGTCCATCGCCTTGATCGCGGCGTCGTGGCCGTTCATGCCCTGCTCGATATTGTGGGCCGCACCTTCCACCACGACGATGGCGTCGTCGACGACGATGCCGATCGCGAGAACGATCGCAAACAGCGTCGACATGTTGATGGTGAAGCCGAGCGCTGCCATCGCGGCGAAGGCGCCGATGATGGTCACCGGCACGGTCGTCGCCGGCACCAGCATCGCGCGCCAGTCCTGCAGGAACACCAGGATCACGACCAGCACCAGCAGGCCGGCCTCGATCAGCGTCATGTAAACCTCGTGCACCGAGGCGTTGACGAACTTGGTGGTATCGAACGGCGTGTCGTATTTGATGCCTTCCGGGAAGCGCTTGGCGAGCTCCGTCATCTTCCTCTCGACGGCCTGCTCGACCTCGAGCGCGTTGGCGCCGGGCGACTGGAACACGCCGATGCCGGTGGCGGGCTGCTTGTTGAGCGAGAAGATCTGGCTGTAGGTCTGCGCACCCAGTTCGACCCAGCCGACGTCGCGCACGCGCGTGACGTCGCCGCTCGTGCCGGTCTTGACGATGATGTTCTCGAACTGCGTGGTGTCGTCGAGCCTTCCGTTGACATTGAGCGTGTATTGGAACGCCTGTCCCGGCGGCGTCGGCGGTGCGCCGACCTGGCCGGCCGAGACCTGTTGGCTCTGCTGCTGGATCGCCTGGATCACGTCCTGCGGCACCAATGCGCGCGCCTGCAGCTTGTTCGGATCGAGCCAGATCCGCATCGAATACTGGCCGGCCCCGAACACCGTGACGTTGCCGACGCCGGGCAAACGTGACAGCTCGTCGCGCAGATTGATAGTGGCGTAGTTGCTCAGGTAGAGGCTGTCGAACCGGGAGTCCGGTGAGGTCAGCGTCACGAACAGCAGAATCGAGGTCGACTTCTTCTGGACGGTGACGCCCTGGTTCTGCACGGACGACGGCAGTTGCGACAGCGCGCTGGAGACGCGGTTCTGCACCAGCACCTGCGCGAAGTTGAGGTCGGTGCCGATCTTGAAGGTCACCGTCAGCGTATAGGTGCCGTCGGAGCCGCTGTAGGACTGCATGTAGAGCATGTCCTCGACGCCGTTGACCTGCTGCTCGATCGGCAGGGCAACCGTGTCGATCACGGTCTTGGCGCTGGCGCCGGGATAGCGCGTGGTCACCTGCACCGTCGGCGGCACCACGTCCGGATATTGCGCGATCGCGAGGTTGAACAGCGCGACGCCGCCGATCAGGATCATCAGGAGCGCGATGACGTTCGAGAGGACCGGCCGCTCGATGAAGAATTTTGAGATCATGACAGGCGCCTCACTGGTTCGAGGCCTGCGGCTGCTCGATCTTGGTCTGCTGCGGGTCGATCTTCTGGCCCGGGATCACGCGCAGAAGTCCGGAAATGACCACGCGGTCGTCCGGCTTCAGGCCGCTCTCGATCACGCGCAGGCCGTTGTCGGCGGCGCCGATCTGCACCTTGCGCTGCTCGACCACATTGTCCTTGTTGACCACCAGCAGATAGCGCCCGCTCTGGTCGCTGCCGAGCGAGGTGTCGGGGACGAGGAGGGCGTTCTTGTCCTGGTCGAAGGGCACGCGGACGCGGACGAAATAGCCGGGCAGCAGCACCCGCTTGTCGTTGGGCACGACGCCGCGCACCGCGAGCGTGCCCGTCGACGTATTGAGGGTCGGCGAGACGTAGTCGAGGTGGCCTTCATGCGGATAGCCGGTCTCGGTCTGGAGGCCCACCAGGACCGGCAATTGCTTGAGGTCGGCGACCGTCAGCCCCCGTCGCTGCGCTTCGGCGCGGATCCGCAGGACGTCCTGCTCGTTGACCGTGAAGTTCACCCAGATCGGGTCCATCGCGACGATGGTGGCGAGCTGGGTTGGCGAGGAGGCGCCGACAAGCTCGCCGATCGAGACCAGATGTGCGCTGACGATGCCGTCGAACGGCGCGCTCACCTTGGTGTAACTGTAGTTGAGCTCGGCGATCCTGGTGTTGGCCTGGGCCTGCTGGAGACTGGCCTGGGCGTTGTCTCGGGTCGACGTCGACGTGTCGAGGGTGGCCTGCGAGACCGCCTGGCGCTGAACGAGATCGACCTGCCGCTTGAAATCGGCTTCAGCCTGCTTGAGCGAGGCCTGCGCACCGGCCTCGGCCGCCTGCGCCTGGTCGAGCTTCAGCTTGTAGGTCTCCGGCTCGATCGTGAACAGCTGGGTGCCCTGCTTGACGAAGGTGCCGTCGGTGTAGTCGATCGATTGCAGGAATCCTTGCACGCGGGCGACGAGATCGACGCTCTTGATCGGCGCGGTGTTGCCGGTGGCCTCGACATAGCGCGTGACCGCACGTTGGATCGGCGTCGCGACGTCCACCTTCGGCGGCGGTGGCGCCACGAAAGTGTTCTTGTCCTCGCAGCCGGCCAGCGCAATCACGGCCGCCGTGGCGGCCAGGGCCCGCCCGATATGCCTCCACGCAGCATGAGATGGTGCGGAATGGGCGGGATACGCTGAGGTCATTCGGTGGCCTCCGATGATTGTCTGTCGGTGCGGCAGGCTAGCAACAAATGACCGGCCGTGGAACACCATAGCCATGGCAGTCACAGCCCTTGCACTGCAAACAGCGGCGTGGCCTTTGACAGGTTTGTCATGACAAATCGCTTTTCACCGAGCGCATGATCGACCAGAATTGTGTCAAAGGCCGCGCGACCGGCGCGAGGCGGCGGACAGAAACAGGCACATGGACAGCACAAGAAGAAACGCGAGGAGACAATGACATGCCAACGCCATTCCGGTCGGCCTGGGCCGGCCTCGCTCTTGCCGCCGTGGTCGCCATGCCCGCGCTAGCCGACGGCCTGAAAGACGAGATCGCGCCGACCGGCAAGCTGCGGGTCGCGATCGCGATCAGCCCGGCGGGCGGCGCGTTCTGGTCGACCAAGACTGAAGCCGGCTATGCGGGCGTACCCGTCGATCTCGGCAAGGACATGGCGGCGCAAATCGGCATCCCCGTCGAATATGTCGTGTACCAGAATTCCGGGCAGATCACCGACGCGGCCGGCAAGGGCAGCTGGGACGTCACCTGGTTGCCGAAAGATCCCGAACGCGAGACCAGGATGATGTTCGGCCCGATCTACGAAGTCGCCGACGCCACCTATATCGTCAAGGCCGGTTCGAGCGTCACCAATTTCGCCACGCTCGACCAGCCCGGCATCAAGGTCGCGGCTGTCAACGCCACCACCACGATGCGCGGCGCCGTTGCGCATCTGAAGAACGCGAAGGTTACGGGTTATCAGACCTATGACGAAATCTTTGGCCTGCTGAAATCCGGCGAGGTCGATGCCTTCGCGCTCTCGCGCGATCAACTCAACAAGATGGCGCAGAAGCTTCCGGGGACCAGGGTGCTGGACGAAACGTTCAAGAAGACGGTGACAGCCGTAGCGGTCCCGCTCGGCCACAGTCAGGCCTTGGCGTTCGTCACCAAGTTCATGACCGAGGCCGTGACGAACGGCACCTTGCGCAAGGCCTATGATGATAACGGCCTGAAGGACTCGCCGATCCGCACCGAATAGATCCATCCCTTCGGCCACATCGAGTTTCGACTGGGCGCACATGCTTGGACGTTGGATTGCAGCCGCGATGGTGTCGCTGGTCTTGATGATGCAGAGTGCCCAGGCCCAACCTCTGACGGTCGATCCTGAGACCGTCGTCCCGTTGCCGCCGCGGTTCGACATGGAGCCGCCGGCATCCGACGTACCGCCTGAGATCGCCCGATTCCAGGGCGCATGGATCGGGACCTGGCAAGACGACCGGCACATTCTCGTGGTCGAGCGCGTCCGGGCTGACGGACATGCAGATCTCGTCTTTGCCCGGTCGGACTCGGCCTTCAACAGCATGAATCGCGAATGGTGGCGCGACCAGGCGACGGTCGTGGACGGCGTGCTGACCATGACGGGGTTCCGCATCTTCCGTTATGCCTTCGATGGCCCCGACCGATTGTACCTGACGGCCACGCTCAAGAATGGCGTCGTCACCTCCGGCGCGCTGGTCCGCACCGATCCGACGCGTCTTGCTGCAGGCGATCGGCCAAACGACTGGCCGTGGCCCGGCGAGCGTGTCCGGATTCCACATCTCACGGTCCGCACGCCTGATGGCACACGGCCGATCACGCTCGAGGGCACGTTCTATCCGCCGACGGGGCCGGGGCCCGCACCGCTCGCGATCTTCACCCATGGATCCGACGTCGGTCGCAATCAGCTGAGATCCTGGTCTTTCTCGACCGAAGCGCATTGGCTGCGTGACAACGGATTCGCGGTGCTGGCGCTGATGCGCCGCGGACGCGGCAGCTCCGAGGGTATCAACGGCGAGGAAACGTTCGGACGCGATCACGACGGCAGCCTGATCGATGTTTCGGCCGGTGTCGCTGAGGCCGTCGAGGATCTCGCATCCGCGATCGCGTATGGCCGCGCGCTTCCTGGTGTCAAGCCGGGCAAGGTGCTGCTCGCCGGCCAGTCGCGCGGCGGCTTCCTCGCCATGCACTATGCGGGCCTCAAGCCGAGCGAGGTGATGGGCGTGGTGAACTTCTGCGGCGGCTGGTACCCGTACGGACCGGTGACCACGCCATATTACGCGAGCGCCGGCCGCGGCGCGGGCGTCAACGTCAAGCAGCTCTGGCTCTATGCCGACAACGATCGCCTCTACAAGGAAGATCTGATCCGCGAGTATCAGCAGGCATTCGCCGCCGCCGGCGGCAATGCGCGCTTTGAGCTGTTGCACGGCATCCCCGGCGACGGCCATTTGCTGCGGCTTTATCCCGATCGCTGGCGTGCAGTCGCCGACCAGTATCTCATCTCGCTCGATCGATGAGCCCTTACGGCTCGGCCGTGCGGATGCCGGCGGGACTCACCTGCATCTTGAGCGTCGATGTCTTGGTCAGCGCCTTGCCATCGAACGTGAACGCGATCAGCTCGCTCTCGACCATGCACTGGGTCACGACAAACTTGGAGTCCTTCGACCACACCATGCCCTGGCACCAATGGCCGATCTTCGCTTCCGCCACCGGTGCAAGCTCGGTGCCGGAGATCTTGTAGACCTTCAGCAGGCCGAAATCGTTGAAGAAGGGCGAGGCGGAAGGCTTGTTCGAGCCGTTCATGACGGTGACGGCGACGTAACTGCCGTCCGGCGACATCTTCACGCCCTCGGGGGTCTGCCCCACGCTGACCGTGGTGACGACGCGGATCGGCTTCGCATTCATGTCGATCACACTGATCGTATCGGCGTCGCCGCCGCTGGCTCCGACATTGCCGATGATGGCGGTGGCGCTCCCGGTGAGATCGATGTCGTAGGGGCGTACGCCGGAATAGAGGTCGCGCTTGGCGTACTCGACCTTGTTGCCGTCCACCGTCAAAAGCGAGGTCCGGCTGTCGCCGTCGCGGGTGACCAGCGCGGTCGTGCCGTCATGGGAGAAGACGGCGTGGCTCGGACCTGATTTCGCGTCCCCGAGCGGGATCTTGCCCGCCGGCGTCAGCGTGCTGCCGCTGATGGTGAAGACCGAGACCGTGCCTTCGCTCCGGTTCGCGACCAGCGCGAGGGTCGTTGTACGGTTGATCGACACGCCGGCCGCACCGGCGCCGGCCTGCAGTGTCGCCAGCACTTTTGGCTGTGGGGATTTCAGGTCGATCACGCTGAGCTTGTCGTCCGGCACCGTCTTGGTCGCATCCGTCGGGTCGACCTTCATCGCGCCCGTGACCAGCGCAAAGGAACCATCGGGCGCGACCGCGACGCTCGGCGGCGGGCCGACGACGCTTGCGGGAGCCGGCACTTCAGCCAGAAGTTTGAGCATCCCATCTGTGAAATCGATGATGCTGACCGTGTCGGGCAGAGGCTGCTTGCGCACCACGGCGTTGCCGTTCTCCAGCACCATCTTGCCGTCATTGGCCGTGACGAGGATTTCGGCATGGACGGGGAAACTCGCCAGGCCAGTGACAGCGCTTGCGGCGATGGTAGATGCAACACGGCCCAGGCGCGTGCGACGAGCGGCTCTCATGTTTCCCCCGCAGGATTGTTTTTGTTCGACAAAGCTAAATGCAACCAAAGCGGGTTCGCAACAATTCCGGCGCGGCAATTTTTTATTCCAGGCGGGGAATAATCGCCGATGCGCGGGCCTGTGAATTTCTTTGTCCCAACAACTGCGCAAAGTGTCTCTTGCGTCAAACTGACACAGCTCTGTCAAATGTGATCGCTAGGGTTGCCCCGTCATTCCTTCAGGGCGAACAAAAATGAAATCCAAATTTTTGACGACGGCTGCGATGTTCGCGGCCGCGACGACTCTTGCGTGCAGCGTTCCGGTGCTCGCAGAAGATTTTGGTCGCGATCACGACCGCGATCATCGCCATCCGCATGAGATTCATACGGAAACCCCGATCAAGCATCTCGTGATCATCTTCAACGAGAACCGCTCGTTCGACCATTATTTCGCGACCTATCCGAACGCGGCCAATCCCTCGGGCTCGATCCCGTTCGTGCCGAAGCCGCATACGCCCCGGGTCAACAACCTCGCCAACGCCAATCTGCTGGTGAACAACCCGAACAACAATCCGGCCAATGGCACCGGCGCGACGGACCCGTTCCGCCTCGACCGCACCCAGGCCAACACGCGCTCGCAGAACCACGCTTATACGCCCGAGCAGCAGGCCGTCGACAACGGCAAGGAAGACCTGTTCCCGAAATTCACCGGCCGCGGCACCGCCGGCGGTGCCGGCGCGTTCGGCACCAACGGCCAGGTGATGGGCTATTTCGACGGCAACACCACCACCGCATTCTGGAACTACGCCCAGCACTTCGCCATGAGCGACAACAACTGGACCGACACTTTCGGTCCGTCGACGCCGGGCATGCTGGAAGTCGTCGGCGGCCAGACCAACGGCGTGCAGCCGGTCATCGGCACCACGGCGTCGATCGCGGACGGCCAGGGCGGCCTCACCCTGACCGGCGACACCGATCCCGGCAACGATGCCTGCTCGAGCACGACCAGCACCATGCTGATGGGCGGCAAGAACATCGGCAACCTGCTCACTGATGAGCGCATCAGCTGGGGCAGCTTCATGGGCGGCTTCGACCTGACCCTCAAGAACGCCAACGGCACCACCGGTTGCGCCCGCAGCACGTTCTCGACCAACGTCAACGGCACCATCGTCGACTACATCCCGCACCACGCCTTCTTCCAGTATCATGCGTCCACGGCCAATCCGACCCATGCGCGGCCGAGCTCGGTCCATGCGATCGGCCATACCCATGACTTCAACGGCAAGGTCGATCCAGCCAACCACAACTACGACCTCGAAGACCTCTATGCCGCGATCAAGGCCGGCAATTTCCCGGCCGTCTCCTACGTCAAGATGCCTGCCTTCCAGGACGGTCACGCCGGCAACTCCGACCCGCTCGACGAGCAGGCCGGCAATGTCGAGCTGATCAACTTCCTGCAGAAGCAGCCGGAATGGCGCGAGACTGCCGTCATCATCACCTATGACGATTCGGACGGCTGGTATGACCATCAGTACATGCCGCCGAAGACCGCCTCTTATGACTCGACCGCCGACCAGGTGAACGGTCCGGGCCTGTGCGGCCTCGGCGCCAACAAGCAGCCGGCGCCGAACGGTCTCAGCGGCAAGCCGGTCAACGGTCGCTGTGGCCCGGGCACCCGCGTGCCCCTGATCGTGGTCTCGCCCTATGCCAAGACCAACTATGTCAGCCACACCTACACGACTCAGGCTTCAGTGGTTCGTTTCATCGAAGACAACTGGCTGCATGGCAAGCGTCTGGGCGGCGGTTCCTTCGACGCCACCACCGGATCGATCATGGACCTGTTCGACTTCGACCAGGATCACAGCCATGATTTCCGCACCGACGCGCTGTTCCTCGATCCGACCTCGGGTACGGTGATGGTCAGCCCGCCCGACGAGCACCACCACCACTAGTCCAGCGGGACATCATAATGAACAGCCGCACTTTGTGGCTCCTCGGCGCCGGCCTGCTCGCTCTGGCCGGCGCCGTCTTTGCGGCCGGGACGCAAGGACTTGCAGAGGCAAACCAGCCGGGGACGAATCCGAACCCGGTTCGCTTGATGCGTCCGCCCGTCGCCCCGTTGTCCGCGATGGCCCTGCTCGGCAAAGAGATCTTCTACGACGCCTCGCTGTCGTCATCCGGCTCGCTGTCCTGCGCATCCTGTCACAGTCCGGATCACGCCTACGGCCCGCCCAATGACGGCCCGGTGATGCTCGGCGGTGCCAATCTGTCGCGGCAAGGCGCACGCGCAGTGCCGTCGCTGACCTATCTCGATCGCCAGCCGAATTTCAGCATCGGCCCCGACAAGGGCGACGACGACAACATCATCCCCCTCGCGCAGATGGCCGCACTGGGCCAGCAGGCCGCGCGCACGACCAAGACTGCGGGTGGTTCCGGCGCATCGGCGAATATCGTGCCGCAGGGCGGCCTGTTCTGGGACGGCCGCGCCGACACGTTGCAGGACCAGGCGCTGTTTCCGCTGCTCGACGCCAACGAGATGGATGGCGGCAGCGCGGAGATCGTGGCCGACAAGCTGCGCCGTGCGCCCTATGCCAGCCGCTTCGTCGAGCTGTTCGGCGCCGGCGTGCTGAGAAACCAGCGGCTGCTGATTGCGGAGGCGATGTTCGCGGTTGCGCGCTACCAGGTCGAAGAGCCGAGCTTCCATCCCTACACCAGCAAGTACGACTATTGGCTCGAGGGCAAGGCGCGGTTGTCCGAGGGCGAATTGCGCGGCCTGCAATTGTTCAACGACCCCGACAAGGCGAACTGCGCCGGCTGCCATACCTCGGCGCCGACCCGCGATGGCTTGCCGCCGATGTTTACCGATCACCAATATGAGGCGCTCGGTGCGCCACGGAATGCCGCGCTCGCGGGCAACAAGGATTCCGACTATTTCGATCTCGGCGTCTGCGGTCCGCATCGGACCGACATTTCCGAGCAGACGCAGTATTGCGGCATGTTCCTGACGCCGACGCTGCGCAACACCGCGACGCGTCACGCCTTCTTCCACAACGGCGTCTTCTCCACCCTCGAGCAGGTGATGGATTTCTATAATTTCCGCGACACCAATCCGGAGAAAGTGTTTCGGCGCGCGGCCGACGGCACGGTGCAGAAATACGACGACATTCCGCAAAAATATCACGCCAATGTCGACGTGACGGATCCGCCTTTCGATCGTCACCTCGGCGACAAGCCGGCAATGACGGATCAGGACATGACCGACATCATCGCCTTCCTGAAGACGCTGACGGACGGCTACAAGGCGGAGAACCAGGGTGTGTCCGGCACAGCGCGCCCCTAGCGCGGCCTGATCTCCGCGTATTTCACCATCGCCTTGTCGAACTTCCGCTTGAACAGCCACATCGCGCCCAGAATCTCGCGGAAGCTGGCCGAACTTCGCGCGCGGTCGGTCCTGCCGAAGGCGAAGATGCTGTTGTTGCGCAGGTGCTTCATGATGGTGGGGTCTGACACCCGGTAGTTCAGCAGGTCGCCCGACCTCAGTGCCGAGCGCGTCGGGGTCGGGATGATCTGGATCAGTTCGAACAGCTTCATCTGCTCGATCGGATCGGGCAACGTCTTCACGATCGCCGGGATTTCGGCAAACAGCTCCGCATGCGCGTTCATGAGGCCGTCGCGCACATTGGTCCAGTGGTTGAAGCGGCGATCAGTGCCGCGGGACCGCGCCTCTTCCTTGTCGTCGCGCGCGTTCAATGCGGGATCGGCGGCCGCGATCGTGCCCTTGATGGCCTCCCATTTGCGCTGGCCGTTGCGGTCCTCGGACGGGCCGGTCTGCAGGCTGCCCATGTAGGTGTTCGAGCGCGCATTGCGGACGTTCTGCTTGCCGTTGGTCTCGGCATAGAACAGCCCCAGACTGATGAGGCCGGCTGCGCTGGCGTCCGCAGGCGAAAGCCCCTTGGCACGCGCAATCGCAGCGCCGAGATCGATGACGTCCTTGAACGGCGTTGCCGAGTTCTGTGCGTTCGCGGGCGGCGCCTCCATGACCTCGAAGATGTCAGCGTATTCGTCGACCAGCGGCTCGATCGCGGCATCGAAATAGGCTGGCGGAATCCCGAACTTGTTCGGCTTGCCGATCCGCGACGGCACGGCGTCGGTGAGATCCTTGTAAGCGCTGATCATTGCGACGCGCGCAAGATACAAGGCCTGGCCGGGCAGGTTGGGCAGCGGCTGCTTCGCCTCGATCTGGCGGCGGCGCTCGCCAAGGATCGATTTGAAATCGCCGAGCGCGCGATCGTAGGCGGCTTGGGCGTCTGATTGCGTTGCCGTGGGCGTTTGCGCTTGGCCGGTGACAGGCGTTGCGAGGAAGAGGGTGAGCGCCGCGATGGCCGCGGCTGCGTGGCGTTGTGGTCGCATCGCGGGCTCCCGGGTCGGTCGATTCGTTCGCTGCTGCGAGCGTAAGCATCAAGGTGCAGCTTGGCGAGGCGCAACTCCTGATCGGTCCGCGTTGCGCCGAAACTCCGTAGAAAAACGGATCAATCCGTCAGGCTGACAGGAAGCTGACAAAACGCACCTGCGATTCGCAAGAGAACTTTACGATTAAGTAGCGCGGCATCTGCAGAATGCTCCGTCTCATCAGGAGCGATGCGCGACCCGTGCGCTGCTTCCTGGCGTCGGTTTCGCTTCCAGAAATTCCTCCTAGTGATTGATCAAACAAAGAGTCGGGCGAGGGCTTGGCAATGGCAATTCCCGGAACGATCCACCATGTAGCCCGACTCGTCTCGCGATTGAAGCGCGACTCCAGAGGCAACGTTGCCGCCATGTTTGCGATCGCACTGGTGCCGCTGATCGCCTCGATCGGATGCGCCATCGACTACAGCATGGCAACGCGCATCAAGGCCAAGCTGCAGGGTTCGGCGGATTCGGCGGGCGTGGCGTCGATCTCGGTGAACTCGGCCGGCTACAACGCGGCGATGGCGATGACGTCGAATGGATCCGTTGGCGCCGGCGTCACGGAAGCGAACAACGTCTTCAACGGAAATGCTGCGACGTTCTCCGGCAGCTACACCAATCTCGGTGTGACAAGCACGGTCACCAAGACCGGTAACAAGCTCGTCTCGAACGTGCAGTTCAGCGCGGATGTGCCTGTCACCTTCATGCAGCTTCTCGGCTACAGGAAGCTGACCGTGACCGGCAGCTCGTCCTCGACCACCACGCTGCCGCTGTATCTCGACTTCTACCTGACGCTGGATGTCTCGGGCTCGATGGGTCTGCCCTCGACCACGGCGGAAGCCCAGCGCATGCAGTCGATCAATCCCGACAACTACCGGCAATACCCGACGGGCTGCACGCTGGCCTGCCATTTCTCGCCGCAGAACAGCGCCTGCACGGATTCGGGGACGCAGGGCTATCCCACCAACAATTACTGCCTGGGCTATGCGATCTCGCGCGTCAGCCAGAGCGGGTACAGAGGCCTGCTGCAGACAAAGACCAGCAACCCCATGGGGGTTCAGTTGCCGTCGTCGATCGTCTCTGGATTGCCGAACTCGCTCTACTCCAACCTCGCGACGGTGGCGAACTGTCCGACTGACGGAACCGATTCCTGCATTCAGTTGCGGCTGGACGCTGTCGGTTACGCGGTGAATCAGCTGTTCGTTACGGCGAACAATACCGAGAAAGTGGCTAACCAGTTCCGCATCGGTCTCTATCCCTTCATCCGCTATCTCTATTCGTACTTCCCGCTGACCAGCAGCATCAACGGGTCGACGACCAATTCCTCGACGATCAACTATGCGGCCGCGAACCTCGCGACCTTGCTTGATACCAACATGAATACGAATCTCGGGTCGGGTGGCACGCATATCGACACGGCGCTGTCGAGCGTGAACACGTTGATCACGAGCGTGGGCGACGGCAGTGCGTGGAACAACACGCTGCCCTATGTCTTCCTCGTGACCGATGGTGCGCAGGATCCGCAGGTGAAGGGCGTTCCGAACGGCTCATGGTCGGGAAGCAACCATGCCACGACGATTGATCCGGCCACGTCGTGTACGCCGCTGAAGAACCGCGGCGTCATCATCTCCGTGCTCTACATTCCCTATCAGAAGATCAATCCGGTCAACACGTCCTTCGCCGGAGACGAGGACGACTATGCCAACTGGAACATCCCGAACATTCCGGCGAGCCTGCAGAACTGCGCCTCGCCGGGCTTCTTCTACACCGCGAACACGCCGGCCGACATCACGGCGGCGTTGAACGCGATGTTCAATCATGCGGTGCAGGAAGCCCGCATCACCAATTAGCCCGCCGCCCGGTACTCCGGCGCCGATGACAGGAATTTTGCGTAGGCGCCTGCGTCGGGCGGCAGGAAGTGTCCGGCGAGCCCGCCGCGCTTCTGCGTCTTGGTGCCGATGTCGGCCATCAGCTCGTCGAAATGGCGATAGTGATAAGGCGCGACGCACAAGCCGCCATAAACGCCGGCGGCCGGCCGCTCCACGCGCTTGAAGTGCAGCATCATCTCGATGTTGTCGCGCATCTGCTGCGCCGTCGGCTGCCTGGCGAGTTGCCCGTCGGCATAGCGCACCAGCCAGTTCGCGGCGAGATCGGCGCAGAGCACGGTGCAGAACGACGAGTTGAAGCCGACGAAGCCGAGGTCGGGCAGGTCAGGGTTCGCGATCAGGCGGTAGAGCCGGTACTGCCCGTCCGCATCGACCAGCTTTTGCTGATAGGCATCCGGCAGGAAGGGTACGCCGAGCTTGTAGCCGATCGCGAGCACGGCGATGTGGGCGCTGATGCGCTCGCCGCCGCTCATCACGATGGTGTCGCCTTCGTAGTGGTCGAAGCTGCCGAACACGGCCTTGATCCGGCCATCGGCGACCATCGGGTAGAAGCCGGGTGTTGCGATCGGTACCGAGCAGTTGACGCCATCCTCGATCCGCTCCTTCGGCACCATCCTGCACTTGTTGAGCTTGAGCTGCGCCTTCAACAGGCTCTCGAGCCCGCGCCAGTTTGCCCAGATCAGGGGCGCGGCGATGCGGTACGCCAGCTGCGACATCGCGCCGATGCCCCAGCCCGGAAACATCTCCTCCTGCGCGCGGACGTAGAGGATGCGCTTGAAGTTCACGAGCCCCCCGATGAAATAGGGGATGCGCCAGACCGGCTCGCGCATCACGATGGTAACCTCGCGCGCGCCTGATTTCACTGCGTTCACCGCGATGTCGGTCGCCGACTTCGATCCGCCGAGCACGACGACGCGACGTCCCTTGGCCAGCCTGGGATCGCTGTATTTCGACGAGTGCAGGATCTGTCCGCCCTGCGCCAGAAAGCCGTCCTCGCCGGGGCAATGCAGCTCGCGCGGCTCGTTGAACTGCCCGGTGCACACCGCGACGAAATCGAAATCCTCGTTCGTGGTGGCGCCGTCCTTGCCCGCCAGCGCGAGCGTCCAGCCCGGTCTGCCGTCAGTGCGCCGCGCCATGCCGGCCACGCCAGTGTTGAGGCGCAGCATGCGGTCGAGACCGAAGCTTTTCGCGTAGTCGGCGAGGTAGGCGTGGACCTGCGGCCCGGTCGGCCATTCCGGATAGGAGTCCGGCATGGCGCGATCCGTGTAGCGGTAGAGATCCTTGGGGCTTTGCGTCTGCACCTCCGGATAGGAGCGCGCCGGCTCCCAGACGCCGCCGAGATCGGCGCTACGCTCGACGATGGTGACGCGGTGGCCGCGGGCGGAGAACGCTTTTGCGGTGGCGAGGCCGGAGACGCCGGCGCCGATCACGCAGACATGCTTTGGGCTGACCATGGGATGGCTCGCAATCAATGGGTTTCGCGCGCAAGCGATCTCGTTCGGCCGCAAGGCGCGGCCGGCGGACCAGCAAGCGGATGAAAGTGGACGAGGAGCGCCTGACGCCTAGTCGTTGGCCTCGGGCGGCAGGAAGTCGACCTCATGCAGCGCCGAGATGCGCACGACCTCGGCAGGGTCGGTCAGATTGTGGAGCTGGTTGAACAGCGCCTCCAGCTTCTGCATCGGCGAGACCCAGAACAACGCGCGGCACGGCTTGTCGGACTTGTTGAAATAGCCGTGCGGAATGCCGCGTGGCATGCGCACGAGATCACCGGCATGGGCCTTGACCCATTTGCCGTCGAGCTTGAGATCGAGGGTCCCTTCCTGCACCAGGATGAACTCGTCCTGGGTCGGGTGGATGTGCACCGGCACGAACTGGCCGGGATCGCTGTTGGTCTCGAACGCGAAAGTGGAGTCGGTGACGGCCTTGGGGAAGTAGACCTGACCCAGGATGTTCCAGGTCTTGCCGCCATAGCCTGTACCGTTTGCGGTAATGCCCTTTTCGAGTGCAGTCATGCTCGCCTCCTGTTGGATTCCGGCCAGGATGGAGCTTCGGCCACGCCCGGGCGGCTGTCTATCCGCTAAACGAATCCGTCGCGGCTGTTGCCATGCAGCACGACGATTTTGCGACGCGGCCCTTTTCGCGTCCGCGGAACTATTATAGGCTTAAAGCAATTCCGTGACGCGAAGCGTGGTCGATGATGTCCGCAGCCGTGCAGGAAATGAGCACGACAACGCCCGTAGCCGAACGGCTGGCGGGCTTCGCTCGCGTCACCACCGATGATGTCGACGAGGCGGCCGAGCAGATCGGGCGCATCTTCTGTCCGCACGATCTCAAGCCGGCGCAGGCCCGCGCTTCCGGATTTTCGGCGCGGCACAATTGCGCGGCGTTCGACGGCTTTTCCATCAACTACGTTGCCTATGGTGGGACTGTCAGCATCGATCCGGGGTGCCTCGACCGCTTCTTCCTGGTCCAGATCCCGCTCACGGGCACCGCCCACATTTGTGCGGGGGCCGGCGGCTTCGACGCCGCGCCGGATCGGACGGCGTCGCTGCTGTCGCCGACGGTCCCGACCCGGATGACGTGGCGCGACTGTGCGCAAGCGATTTTGCTGCTGGACCGTCGCATGGTTGAGCAGCGCGCCGCGGCGCTGTCGGGCAGGGCGGCCGGCGCGGTCGAGTTCGATCCCGTGATCGACCTGAACGCGCCGTCCGGCCGCCAGCTGCAAACGAGCCTTGCCGAGCTGATGAGGCTCGCCGAGCGGCTCGGACGGTCCGGCCGGCTTTCCCCAGTTGCGATGGCTGATTGGCGCGAGGTGCTGCTCGATCGCCTCCTCAATGGCCAGCGGCATGGTCTGTCGGATGCGATCAGGACGTTCTCAGGACAGGCCGAGCGCCTGCCGCGCGCACTTCGCGCCGCACGGGACCATCTTGCGGAAAATGCCGGCGAGCCGCTCGATCTCGCGCAGCTTGCGGACGCATCCGGCATCGGCATCCGCGCGCTCCAGCTCGGCTTCCGCCGTCATTTCGGCGTGTCGATTTCGGAGATGCTGCTCGATATGCGTCTTGCCGGTCTTCATGCGAGGCTCGCGCAGTCTTCGCCAGACGTTTCCATCACCGACATCGCTTTCGATCTCGGCTTCACGCATCTCGGCCGCATGGCCGGAGCGTACCGTGAAAAATTCGGCGAGACGCCGTCGGCAACGCTGCGACGGCGGATGAGCTAGCGAGCGGCGCCGGCAAGGTTCATTTTCGCGATCGCGTCGCGCTCTCGTCGGTCTCCTGCTTGCGCAAGAACCCTTCGACCTCGGCCTGCACCGAATAGGGCGTCGGGATCGGGTCGCCTGCCGCATCGACGGCGGTATCGAGCGAGCGGCGCAGCATGCGGGCGAGCTCGGCCTTGCGGTAGGGTTTTGTCAGAAGCGGCGCACCCATGGTGGCCTGTCCCAGCCCATGCGGGGAGTCGTGGGCATAACCCGACGTGAACAGCACCCGCAAGGAGGGGCGCGCAGCCACCATCTCGTCGGCGAGCTCCCGTCCGTTCAAGGCGCCCGCCATCACGATATCGGTGAAGAGCAGATCGAAGGACGTCCCCTCCGCCGCGATGGCGAGGGCGTCGGCTGCGTTGGTGGCCGGAATGACCTTGTAGCCGAGGCTTTCGAGCTGGACCGTGACGTAGTGACGGACATCGCGGTCGTCCTCGACGCACAGGATGGTCTCCGTCCCGCCCACGATCTTGCGCTCGTCATAGCCGGTCGGGCGAAGCACGCTGGTCTCGGCCTTCGGCAGGTAGATCGTGAATGTCGTGCCGCCGCCTTCTTCCGATCTGACCTTGATGCCGCCGCCCGACTGCTTGACGAAGCCGAACACCATGCTGAGCCCGAGGCCCGTGCCCTTGCCGACCTCCTTGGTCGAGAAGAACGGATCGAAGATGCGTTCGAGGATCGCCTGCGGAATGCCCGTGCCGGTGTCGGCAATCTGGATCTCGACATAGTCGCCGGCATAGCCGGCGCCGACCGCGACGGCCTCGCGCACGCCGAACACCACGTTGCGCGTCGTCAGCGTCAGCCTGCCGCCTTCAGGCATTGCGTCACGGGCGTTGATCGCGAGGTTGAGCAGCGCCGAGGAGAGCTGCCCGCGGTCGGCGAAGGCGAGCCAGATGGTGCCGTCGAGCCTCTTCACGATCTCGATCTTCTTGTCGAAGGTCGCCAGCATCAGCTTGGCGAGCTCTTCGAGCAGGTCGTTGACGTCGATATCGGCCGGCTGCAGCGCCTGCTTGCGTGCAAAGGACAGCAGGCTCGAGGTCAGTGCGGCGCCGCGATCGGCGGCCTCGCTGATCAGCTTGGTGATGGTGGCGAGCGGCGGGTTGTCCTTCACGGCATCGGCGAGGATCTCGATCGTGCCGGTGATCACCGTGAGCATGTTGTTGAATTCATGGGCGATGCCGCCGGTGAGCTGGCCGACCGCTTCCATCTTCTGCGCCTGGATCAGCTGTTCCTCGGCGGCGCGCTTCTGGGTGATGTCCTTGACGAAATTGTTGATGACGGTGCGCCCGCCGAGCTGGAGCGTGGTGCTCGACGCCTCGATCAGGATCTCGTCGCCTTCCCGGTGCAGCAGGGTTGCCTCGAAGCGGATGCCGATCGGCGTATGCGAGAGCTCCGGCAGAAGGCGCATCATGCGTTGCCTGAAGCCGTCGCGGAGCGGCTCGGCGATGAGGAGATTGACGACGTCCGTGCCGAGCGCCTCCTCGCGCGTCCATCCGGTCAGCGCCTCGGCCTGGATGCTCCACTCCAGGATGATCCCGTTCGCGTCGGTCTGGACGAAAGCATCCAGCGCAGTCTTGATGACGGCCTGGGTCATCTGCGCGCTCGCCTGCGCCTGCTCGGCCAGCTGCGCGGCAATGCGCTTGTCCTGAGCCGTCTCGATCGTGCGCGTGCAGAGCCGGGCGATCAGCAGTGCGACGGCGCCGCTTGCGAGCAGGGCAACGATCTCCGCAACGCCGAACCCCGGGCCGGCCACGGCATACGAGACGAGGAGAGCCGCGGCGGTCACGACGACCTGCGCGGCCATCGCGAGTGTCAGAAGCCCCCTGAGTTTCATGGTCTTACCAACGACTTCCACCGCGGACCCTCGCGTCCGCCCTGTCAAATGAGTCCGGCTCCATGTGAGCTACAGACTCCCTGCGGCGGCGTCGAGGGCAATTTCCGTCAGTATCGGGGCGAGCCGTTGCTTTGTGTCAACTTGCCGGCGAATCGGTCTGGCGCAGCGTCGTGACCCAGATCACACGTGCGGCCTGCTGGGTTGGGTTGTCGAACATGTGCGGTACGATGCTCGGAAAACGAAAGCTGTCGCCGGCTTCCAGCACATGGGCCTGGTTGTCGAGCCACAGCCGCAGGCTGCCGGAGAGGACGTAGCCGGCCTTCTCGCCGGTGTGCTGCAGGAAGTCTGTGCCGGACGAGGCACCGGGATTGAGCGTGAGCTCGTAGAGCTCGAGCTGGCCTTTGCCTTCCGGCGTCAGCGCTTCCTTGACGACGCCGCTGGCGGTGAGCCGCAGCAGGCGCCGGTTGTTCTTGCGTACGATGTAGCGCTGCACGTCGGCGGCGGGATCGCTGGTCTCGAAGAAATAGGAGATCGGCACCTCGAGCGCGATGCTGAGCAGGCGCAGCGTGCGGATCGACGGCATGGCGCGTGCTCGTTCGAGCTGGCTGATCATGCCGTTGGAGAGGCCGGTCTTGTTGGCGACGTCCTGGATCGATAGGCCGGCGCGCTGGCGCAGCAGCCGCACGGTCTCGCCGAGCCTCTGGTCGACCGCATCGTCGGCCTCGATCGTCGGGGCGTCTTTCGGACCGTTGGTGTCGCCGCGACCATCCATGTCGCTCTCCCGTGCATGACCTTGCCGCCGGAATGGCCGGCGGTGTGAAAAGGTCGCGCATCCTAGCAATGCGATTGACAGCTGTATTTAGTCATGATGAACTTTTGATCGAAAAATTTAGAAGCACTAAAGCCCACTCCTGTCCCTTTGCCGGGTCTCGGGGCGCGGGAGAGGTGCCGCGTGCGGGAACGGAGACTGGTCATGGCAGACAGCACCGGCAAGTTCGGCGTTGGCGGACTGCATCATCTCGGCATTCCAAATCGCCGACAGTTTTTTCAACTCGGCGCCGGCGCCGCGGCGGGATGGACGCTTGCAGGTCGCGCCTTTGCGCAGACCGAGCGTCCGGGCAATCCGCCGGACAAGCCGCGCGGGCAGGTGATCGCGGCGCTGTCGCAGGAGCCGACCGTCTTTCATCCGCTGATGCCCGGCATCGAAGTCGACCAGGGCGTCTGGTGGCAGGTGTTCTCGCCGCTCTGGTTCATCGATCCCGACGGCAAGTTCGTGCCCGATCTCGCGCGCGAAGTCCCGACGGTCGAGAATGGTGGCCTTTCGGCCGACGGCCTGACCTGGAAGATCAAGCTGCGCAAGGACGTGAAGTGGCACGACGGCACGGCCTTCACGGCGGACGACGTCAAGTTCTCGCTCGAGCTGATCAACAATCCCGACTTCCGTGTCCGCAACCGCGTCGGCCACAGCCTGGTCAAGGACATCACGATCGTCGCGCCCGACGAGATCCACTGGCGAATGGAGGCTCCCTATTCGCCCTACATGTCGATCCTGTCGCTGACCTTCATCGTGCCCAAGCACATTCTGGAGAAGGTGTCGGATCCGAATTCGTCGCCGTTCCACAATGCGCCTGTCGGCACCGGACCGTTCCGCTGGGGCGAGCGCGTGCCCGGCGACCACATTCAGTTCAATGCCTATGCCGGCTATCACGGCAAGGGACCCTACGTCGAACGCGTGGTCTTCAAGTACATCCCTGATCTCACCGTCCTCTACACCCAGTTCCGTACCGGACAGGTCGATTACACCGGCCTGCAGGGCATTTTGCCGAACTTCGTGCAGGAGGCGAAGACGCTGAAGGCGCGCAAGATCTTCGTCTCGTCGACGTCCTCGGTGGAGCACATCGCGCCGAATCTGGAGTTCGGCCCCTTCGCCGACCGCGCGGTGCGCGAGGCGCTCTATCTCGCCATCAACAAGCAGGCGATCATCGATGCCTTGAACTACGGCCTGCCGATGCAGACCGAAAGCTTCGTGCCGCAGGAGGCGTGGTCGTTCCAGAAGGGCCTGCCGCAGCACAAATACGATCCGACCAAGGCGAATGCGCTGCTCGATGCAGCCGGCTGGGTGCGCGGCGCGGGCGGCGTGCGTGAGAAGGGTGGCGTCAAGCTCGAATTCACCAACTCGACGACGTCCGGCAATGCCGTGCGCGAGCAGACCCAGCAGCTCCTGATCCAGGACTGGCGCGCGATCGGCGCGAGCATGCGCGTCAACAACATGCCGGCCGCCGTGATCTGGGGCGACTTCTGGCAGCAGTCGAAGTTCAATTCGGTCATCGTCGGCGTGAATTTCATGCTGGGCAGCGACCCCGACGTGACGCCGCGGTTCGGATCGGGCGCGATCCCTGCCAAGGGCGGCCGCGGTTACAACACCTATCAATACCAGAACGCCGAGGCTGATCGTCTGCTCGCGCAAGGCGCCAAGCAATTCGATCTCGCGCAGCGCAAGACCACCTATGGTGACCTGCAAAAGCTCATCCGCAACGACCTCGCGATCCTGCCGCTGTTCCAGGGCTACATCGTCGAGGGCGTGAAGGAGGGGCTGCAGGGTTTCCGTCCCAACATCAACACCTCGATCAATTGCTGGAACATCCGCGAATGGTACTGGGCCTGATGCGTTCCATTCGCGAGATCGTCTGAGATGGTTCGCTACGTCGCCAATCGCCTGGCACAGGCGGTCATGCTGCTGGTGATCGTCTCGGCGATCGGTTTCGCCCTCTTGCATCTGGCGCCCGGCGGTCCGCTCTCGCAATTCGCCGTGTCCGCGCAGATGACGCAGGAGGATCTCGACCGCGTCACCAGGCAGCTCGGGCTCGATCGCCCGCTGCCGATCCAGTATCTCGACTGGTTCGGCCGCATGCTCAAAGGCGATTGGGGCAAGTCCTATCGCGACGGCGAGGCGGTGCTGTCGGTGATTTCGTCACATCTTGGCGCGACGCTTGAGCTGATGGTGACGGCGACCATCATCGCGGTGCTGCTCGGTTGCTGGATCGGCATGTTGGGCGCGCTGAGGCGATATTCGCTGTTCGACTCGCTCGCCACCGTTGGCGCCATGATCGCGCTGTCGATCCCGACGTTCTGGTTCGGCCTCGTCACCATCTATGTGTTTTCGGTGACGCTCGGCTGGCTGCCGGCCGGAAACCGCGCGACCGTCGGCGATGGCTCCTTCCTCGACCTGCTGCATCATCTGATCGCGCCGGCAATGGTGCTGGGGCTGGTCGAGACCGCGATGTGGAGTCGCTTCATGCGTTCCTCCATGCTTGAAGTGATCAACCAGGATTACATCCGCACCGCGCGAGCCAAGGGCATGCCGGAATGGCGGATTCTCACGGTGCACGCATTGCGCAATGCGCTGCTGCCGATGATCACGGTGGGCGGGTTGCAGTTTCCGACGCTGCTCGGCGGCGCGCTGGTGGCCGAGACCGTGTTCACCTGGCCCGGCATGGGGCGGCTGTTCCTGGATTCCATCGGCTATCGCGACTATCCCGTGGTGATGGGCATCCTGATGTTCTCTGCGGTCATGGTGCTGATCGGCTCGCTGGTTGCCGACATCCTCTATGCCGTCGTCGATCCGCGCATTCGGGTGGGCTGAAGCGATGGCGACCGCAGTCTTGTCCACCGCTCAATCCGGCCCCGGTCAGGGCGCCTGGCAACGCTTCTGCCGCCACCGGCTCGCGCTCGCGGGCGCGATCGTCATTCTCGTCCTGGTGCTCGGCTCGGCGTTCGGTCCCTATCTGCTGCCGTTCGACGACACCTATATCGATATCATGAAACGGTTTGCCCCGCCGCTCTCGGGGGCGCACATCCTCGGGACCGATGAACTCGGCCGCGACGTGTTGGCGCGGCTGATGATGGGCGCGCGCGTCTCGTTGTCGATCGGCTTCGTTGCAATGGTGATTGCGATGGCCGTCGGCATCGTCGTCGGCGCCTTCGCCGGCTTCTATGGCGGCGTCGTCGGCGCGGTGCTGATGCGGCTGGTCGACGCCGTGCTGTGCTTTCCCACCATCTTCCTGCTGCTGGCGTTGGCGGCGCTCACCGAGCCCGGTTTCGTCACGACCGCCGTGTTGATCGCGGCGACGTCATGGATGTTGGTGGCGCGCGTCGTCGAGGCGCAGGTGCGCTCGCTGAGGGAGCGCGAGTTTGCGGTGGCCGCGCTCGCCTTCGGCTCGTCGAACCTTCGGATCATGTTCCGCGAGCTCGTGCCCAACGCGGTCGCGCCGATCCTGGTGGCGGCAACGCTCAATGTCGCCCAGGCGATCCTGCTGGAATCCTATCTCAGCTATCTCGGGTACGGCATCCAGCCGCCGGCCGCGAGCCTGGGCAACATGCTCAACAATGCGCAGATCTATCTCACCAGCGCGCCGTGGCTCGCGATCGCGCCGGGCGTCGCCATCACGCTCGCCGTGACGAGCTTCAACTTCCTCGGTGACGGCCTGCGCGACGCGCTCGATCCGCGAATGAACATCTCATGACGAGCAAGCTCTCGACCGAACTGATCTCCAGGAGTGCATCATGTCCCCGCCGCTCAACCGTATAAACAGCGACGAACGCCTGCCGGCGCAGGCGGACGTCGTCGTCATCGGCGGCGGCGTCATCGGCGTCTCGGCGGCCTATCATCTGGCGAAGAAGGGTCTCTCCGTCGCTCTGGTCGAGAAAGGTCATGTCGGCGGCGAGCAGTCGAGCCGCAATTGGGGCTGGTGCCGCCAGCAGGGCCGGGCGCGTGAGGAAATTCCGCTGGCGCGCGAGGCGCTACGTCTGTGGGAGGATATGCAGAACGACGCCGGCGTCGATGCCGGCTTCCGCCGCACCGGCGTGCTGTTCCTGACGAAGAGCAAGGACGAGCTCGCGAGCTGGGAGCGCTGGGCGGCGGTCGCGCGCGAAATGCAGGTGCATTCGACCGTGCTGACCCCGGCCGAGGTCGCCGAACGCATGCCGGGCAATACCGACAAATGGGTCGGCGGGCTGCACACGCCGAGCGACGGCCGCGCCGAACCGTCGATGGCCGTGCCTGCGCTGGCGACGGCCGCGCGAAAGCACGGCGTCACGATTCATCAGGGCTGCGCCGCGCGCGGGCTGGAGACACAAGGAGGACGCGTCAGCGCCGTCGTCACCGAGAAGGGCACCATTCGCACGCAAGCGGTGCTGCTGTCGGGTGGCGCGTGGTCGTCGCTGTTCTGCCGCCGTCACGGCATCGAGTTGCCGATCGGTCTCGTCAACGCCACCGCATGCCGCACCACGCCGGCACCTGAGATCACCTCCGGTGCGCTCGGCACCGATCTCTACTGCATCCGCCGCCGTCTCGATGGTGGCTTCACGCTGGCGCTGCGCAACCGCGGCACGGTGGAGTTGTCGCCCGACCTGTTCCGCTACGCGCGCACGTTCTGGCCGACCTATCAGCATCGCAAGGGTGGGCTCAAACTGTCGTTCGGCAAGTCGTTCTTCGACCAGATCATGCGCGGCACCAGCTGGAGCTTTGACAAGCCGTCGCCGTTCGAGACCGAGCGTGTGCGCGATCCCGAGCCTGATATGTCACTGGTCACTGCGGCGCTGGCCTCGCTGATCAAGGCAAACCCGGAGCTCAAGGACATCGAGATCGCGGAGGCCTGGGGCGGGACCATCGACTGTACGCCGGACACGATTCCCGTGATCTCGCCGGTCGACGCGCTGCCCGGCTTCTTCCTCGCGACCGGCTTCTCCGGTCATGGTTTCGGCATCGGTCCTGCGGCCGGCAAGCTCGCCGCCGATATCGTGACCGGCGCGACCCCGCTGGTCGATCCCGCAGCCTACAGCCACAAGCGCATGATCGACGGCCGGCGGCTCGCGCCGGTCAGCCCATTCTGAGGGCGGCATGACGGTTCTCTACAAGGCCAACATGGCGCGCGGCGCGGAGTGGGCCCGCTTCTTCGCCGAGCGCGCGCCGGACGTGCCGTTCCGGGTCTGGCCGGATATCGGCGATCCCCAGGCGGTGCGTTATCTGGTGGCTTGGCAGCCGCCCGACAATATTGCGGCGACGTTCCCCAATCTCGAGCTGGTGTTCTCGGTCGGCGCCGGCGTCGATCAGTTCGACATCACGAAACTACCTCCGCATGTCCCGCTGGTCCGCATGATGGAACCCGGTATCACCGAGCGCATGGTCGAATATGCCTGCATGTCGGTGCTCGCGCTGCATCGTGATCTCGTGCAGTTCATCGGCCAGCAGCGCGATCAAGTCTGGCGCGAGCTCTCCGTGACGCACACGGGCGAACGGCGTGTCGGTGTGATGGGGCTCGGTCTGCTTGGCCAGGCCGTGCTCGACCGGCTCAAATCGTTCGACTTTCCGCTGCTCGGCTGGAACCGTTCGCCACGCAGCATCGCGGGCGTCACCTGTTATGCGGGTGCGGAGGCCCTGCCGGATTTCCTGGGGCAGGCCGACATCCTCGTCTGCCTGCTGCCGCTGACATCGGAGACGCGCGGCATTCTGAACGCAAATCTGTTTGCGCGTCTGCCGCGCGGCGCGCGGCTGCTCAATGTCGGGCGGGGCGGCCATCTGGTCGAGGCCGACCTCGTCGCGGCGCTGGACGGCGGCGTGCTGTCGGCCGCCGTGCTCGACGTCGCCGAGCCCGAGCCGCTGCCCGCGGGCCATCCGTTCTGGAGTCATCCGCGTATTCTTCTCACGCCGCACATCGCCAGCACGACGAAGCCGGAAACCGCGGTCGACTACGTGCTCGACACCATCGCACGCCACCGCCGCGGCGAGCCCCTACCGGGGCGTATCGACCGCGATCGCGGCTACTAGGATACTTGCATGAGCATCGGCGCAAGCAGACCCGATCAGATCGTTGCCGGCGCGCTGGCGCCCGTGCTGTCGGTCTCGGGCCTGACTACGTCCTTCCTGCGCGACCAGCAATGGATCCCGGTCGTTCGCAACGTCTCCTTCGATATCGCGCCACGCGAGACCGTCGCGATCGTCGGTGAGTCCGGTTCGGGCAAGAGCGTCACCGCGCTCTCGATCATGCGGCTCATTCCAAAAGAGAGCGGCCGCATCGAAGGTCGCATCAATTTGGTCGGCCGCGATCTGCTGACGCTGCCCGAAGCTGATATGAAGGACATCCGCGGCAACGATGTCGCGATGATCTTCCAGGAGCCGATGACCAGCCTCAATCCGGTGCTCACCATCGGATTCCAGATCGCGGAAGCGCTGATCCAGCATCGCGGCCTGTCGCGTGCGGCGGCCGAGGCCGAGACCATCCGCCTGCTCGATCGTGTCCGTATCCCCGCTGCAAAATCGCGCTTCCACGAGCATCCGCATCGTTTCTCCGGTGGCATGCGCCAGCGCGTGATGATCGCGATGGCGCTGGCCTGCAAGCCAAAACTCCTGATAGCGGACGAGCCGACCACGGCGCTCGACGTCACCATCCAGGCGCAGATCCTGGAATTGCTGAAGGAGCTTCAGCAGGAGGAGGGGATGTCGATCCTCTTCATTACCCACGATATGGGCGTGGTCGCCGAGATCGCGGATCGTACCGTGGTGATGTATGGCGGACAGGCTGTCGAGACCGACGCGACGTCGCGCATCTTCGCCGCACCCTCGCATCCCTATACGCGTGCACTGCTCGCCGCCGTGCCGCGGCTCGGCTCGATGGACGGCCGGACGCGGCCGATGCGCTTTCCCATCGTCGACAAGGTCACGGGCACCTCGGACGAACCGGCGGAGACGCCCGATACGGTGTCGAGCGCGGAGCGTCCGCTGCTCGAGGTATCAAACCTCACCACGCGCTTTCCGATCCGCGCGGGTCTGTTCGGCAAGGTCTCCGGCCGCGTTCATGCCGTCGAGAACATCTCGTTCACCTTGCGCGCCGGCGAGACGCTGGCGCTGGTTGGCGAATCCGGCTGCGGCAAGTCGACGACGGGGCGATCGATCCTCAAGCTGACCGAGCCGGATGCCGGCACCGTCCTGATCGACGGCCAGGATGTGCTCGCCATGAGCGGTCGCACCTTGCGCGATTTCCGCAAGCACATGCAGATCGTGTTTCAGGATCCGTTCGCGAGCCTCAATCCACGGATGTCGGCGGGAACGGCGATCGCGGCGCCACTGCTGGCCAACGGCCTCGCCTCGGCGTCGCAGGCGCGCGACAAGGTCGCCGACCTGCTCGTGCGCGTCGGCCTCACCGCCGACATGGCCGCACGCTTCCCGCATGAATTCTCCGGCGGGCAGCGCCAGCGCATCTGTATCGCGCGTGCGCTCGCGCTCGGGCCAAAGCTGATCGTCGCGGACGAGGCGGTCTCCGCGCTCGATGTCTCGGTCAAGGCGCAGGTCGTCAATCTGATGCTCGACCTTCAGGCCAGCATGGGGCTCGCCTATCTCTTCATCTCCCACGATATCGCCGTGGTCGAGCGCATGAGCCACCGCATCGCGGTGATGTATCTCGGCGAGATCGTCGAGATAGGTCCGCGCGCTGCGGTGTTCGGCAACCCGCAGCATCCCTACACCAAGAGGCTGATGGCCGCCGTTCCCGTGCCCGACCCCGCACGCCGCGGCAGCAAGCGCGAAGTGGCCAACGACGAAATCAGAAGCCCGGTGCGTGCACCGGACTATCAACCGCCGATCCGACAATATCGCGAAGTCTCGCCCGGCCATGTCGTGCAGGCGTGGGGCGAGGAGTGGTCGGGCTGACTGCGAGCTTCGCACGTCCTCCGGAGATTGTGACTGGATGGCGCGGCAGAGAACAGTGATCTGTGAACCGCTTCATAGTTCATCCCTCACGATTTGAACTATCACTCCAGCAAGAAATTGCCGCACCCGGAGCTGGCTGACAGGCACGGGTGAGTTGCAATGCCTGCGCAGCGGCGTGCGCGCAGCCTCGGATTGGCTCTCGCCTTCGCGAGCAAGTCAGCCCCATCACTCAGCACAGATCTTTCTGACATTGGAATCAAGGGCATCGAGAACCGCGTCCCGGCAGATTCTATTCGGGTCGGCCAGTAGACTGCCAATTGCTCATAAGGAGCCCCCAATGAAGAATACCAGTGCAAGTTCGACCGCATTTTCCCTCACAAGGTACGTCAGCGGTCTCGGGATCGCCCGTTCCAGCCTGATCAAGTCTGCCCATACCCTTGAAAGAATTGGGCTGGCGGCCGTTGGAGCCTCTTGCGGTCTCTATGTGGGGGCGACCCTGTTGCGTCAGAAAGATGGGCTGTTTGAGAGCGGCTGGATCGTGCTGATAACGATGCTCTACGGAACTCTCAGCTTTTATGTCGGAATTGACTTGTCCGGCAATCTCGCGCGGCGGCCGAAATCGAGCATCTCGGAAGAATGGAACGGCTCTGAGCCGGCTGAAATCATGAGCGCGGCCGGAACGTTCGGCACGGCGATTGCCGCAACTCTTTCCGTAAGCATTCTTGTCCTTGATCAAAATCTACCCGACGCCCTGATAGGCTTTGTTGCGGTCTGCTGGGCGGTCGGATCTTCGCTTCAGGTTGCGGCGGGCACGATGGCTCGCAGCCATGAGGCGCCGACGAACGAGCAATGAAGCAGACGTCTCCTTGGCATTGCATGTGAGCACCAGGTGCAGTCGGTCGGCTTCAGAGCTGGAGTGAGGCGTGACTAATCATCGCAACCTCCGCTGTCAAACGCTGCGTGTCGGCGATGTTTGGTAGCGCGGCCGTTCACATCGGGTCGTGTCCCGACCGAAGCGTCATCGGTAACGAGTAACCTAATTTTCGCAGGGCAAACAAGACGTGCCATCATGGTGGCGTTGGGATATTGTCTCGCCGCGGCCGTGGTCCAAAATTCTGCTAATCGCCAGTCATAAGATGGGTGAGCCATGCAGATTGCGGAGTGGCTCGAGAAGCTGGGGCTTGGGCAATACGCGGAGCGTTTTGCCCAAAACGGGATCGACGTTGGCGTCCTCCCCGAGCTGATGGACGAAGACTTCGACAAGCTCGGAGTCCTGCTCGGTCATCGCCGCAAGATGCAACGAGCCATTGCCGACCTCGATCCGGCCGCATTGATCGCATCGCCGGCTCCTCCTCACGACGCCGAGCGGCGCCACCTCACCGTCATGTTTTGCGATCTGGTCGGCTCGACCAAGCTCTCGGCGCGCCTCGATCCCGAGGATATGTGGGAAGTGATCCGGGTCTACCGCGCCGCATGTGCGCGGGTCATTGCGGCTTATGACGGCAGCATAGCCAGGTTCGTCGGCGACGGAATACTCGTCTATTTCGGCTATCCGCGCGCCCACGAAGACGATGCGGAGCGCGCGGTGCGCGCGGGCCTCGACATTATCGCCGCAATTCGCCAGCTCGACACAGGCGCCGGCGAACGGGTGGAGCTGCGGATTGCAGTTGCGACCGGTCTCGTGGTGGTGGGCGACCTCATCAGTGGAGATGCGTCGGAGGAGCATGCGACCGTCGGCGACACGCCAAATCTCGCTGCTCGGCTTCAGAGCCTCGCGGAACCCGGGGCGGTCGTCGTTGCGTCATCGACCCGCCGGCTGCTTGGGGATCTCTTCACGTTTCGCAATCTTGGCCGCCGCGAAGTCAAGGGGATAGGCGAACCCGTCGCAGTGTGGGCGGTGGAAGGCGCGACCGCATCCGAGAGCCGTTTCGAGGCGGTCCGTGCCGCGCGCTCGATCGGCTTTGTCGGCCGCAAGGATGAGATCGAATTCATTCTCTCGCGCCAGCGAGACGCATGGCAAGGTCACGGCCAGATCGTATTGATCTCCGGCGAGGCGGGTATCGGCAAGTCGCGCATCGTCGCAACGCTGTCCGAAAGTCCCTCGTTGGGGACGCACCGTCGCGTGCGATATCAGTGTTCGCCTTATCATACCAACAGCGCGCTTCATCCCTTTGTCGCACAGCTCGAGCGCGCCGCCGGAATCCGCGCGCACGACACGCCGGAACAAAGGTTCAGCAAGCTCGAGGCCATGCTGGCGCTTGGAACCCAGCAGGTCGCCCGGGCAACACCGCTCATTGCGGCGTTGCTTTCGCTTCCGACCGGCGACCATTGCCCACCCCTCGGCTTGAGTCCGGCGCAGCAGAGGCGACAGACGTTTGCCGCCCTTCTCGATCAGCTCGAGGGGTTGGCGCGAGGTCAGCCTCTGCTGATTATCTGCGAAGATTTGCATTGGGCCGATGCCACGACCCTTGAGCTGTTCGATCTCGCGGTCGATCGGATCAGGGCACTGCCGATCCTCATGCTCATGACATCCCGGCCTGAGTTCGAGCCGTCCTGGTCGGGCCTTGCCAATGTCGGCCTGCTGCGTCTCGACCGGCTCGATCGGCAGGACACGCGCGCGCTGGTGGAACAGGTGGTTGTCGGTCGCCAGCTGCCACGCGAGATGATGAAGCAGATCATCGACAGGACGGATGGTGTCCCGCTGTTCGTCGAGGAACTGACCAAGATGGTGCTGGAGTCCGGCCTGCTGGTCGAAGATGCCGGGCGCTATCGCCTGAATAGTCCGCTCCCGCCGCTCGCAATTCCCGCTACGCTGCAGGATTCGCTGATGGCGCGGCTCGACCGGCTCGCTCCAGTCAAGGAGGTGGCGCAGATAGGTGCCGCCATCGGCCGCGATTTCTCATACGCGCTCATGAAGTATGTGGCGGGACGCGATGATCTGACGCTGAGTGCCGCGCTGGGACAACTTGAAGAAGCCGAACTGCTGCTTCGCCGTGGGGTTCCGCCCGACGCAAGCTATAGTTTCAAGCACGCCCTCGTTCAGGAGGCCGCCTACGAGAGTTTGCTCAAAAGCAAACGGCACCTGCTTCACACAAGAATTGGCGAGGTCCTGCGTGAGAAGTTTCCGGTCGTCGCCGAGATCGAGCCGGAAGTTCTGGCGCATCACTTCACCGAAGCGGGGCTGAGCGAGGTAGCCCTCGAATGGTGGCGCAAGGCGGGCCAGCAGGCGCTGAAACGCTCTGCCTATTCCGAGGCGGTCGCGCATCTCGGCAAGGCCGTCGCGACCGCCGACGAGCTGCCGGATGACCCCCGCCGGATGATGACCAGGCTGCATCTGCAGATCTCGTACGGCCGCGCACTGAGGGGCAGCCTCGGGCACAGCGCTCCCGAAACGATCGCGGCATGGACGCGTGCGCGCCGGTTCGCAGCCGACATCGATGATCCCGTTGAACTTGCGCCTGTTCATTCGGGGCTCTTCAATGCCTGCCTGACACACGGCGAATTCGCTCCGATGCGGGAGCTTGTGGACGCCATCAGGGGCGCCGCGGATCGACGGCCGGACTCGCCGGTGGCGGCCGTGGTTGCCCAATGGACGAGCGGCGTCACCTGCTGGTTCGGCGGCGACTATTTGAACGCGCGAACGCATCTTGAGCGGGCGCTGGCCATCTATGCTGCCGAACCGGATCCGGCGACATTCAGGGCTTCGACACTGGATCTGCCGTTCGTGATCATGAGATTTCTTGCCCTGGTGCTCTGGCCGCTCGGTCTCACTGCACGCGCGCGCGAGCTCGCCGCCGAAGCGGTGGGTGCGTCGGGAGAAAAACGGGCGCTTTCCCGGGCCAATGCGCTGGTTCATCGCGCTGTGTTCGACGGCGTATGCGGGGGCATGTTGCAGCAAACCGAGACGATCCTGGCGCTCGGTCTCGCGCGCGACCACACCATGCCGCTGTATGTGGCCGCGGGCACCTACCTGAACGGACTGGCCAAGTGGCGCGCCGGCGACCGAATGGCCGGACTGGCGGACATGCGTCACGGCTGGACCTTGCTGCACGAGAACGATTGCTACCTCTGCGAACCGTTCTGGGGGCTGCATGTCGCCGTGGCGAATGCGGAGATGGGCCAGGTCGAAACAGGGCTCGACATCCTGAACGAACTGATCGCCCGGACCGGACAGTCCGGCCAGCATTGGCTTGATGCCGAGCTGCATCGTGTCCGCGGAAAGCTGCTATGGCGTCAGGATTCTTCAGACGAATCCAGGGCCGAAGCCGACCTCAGGCGAGCGTTGGAAATCGCGCGACACCAGCGGACGAAGACCTTCGAGCTGCGCAGCGCGCTTGGACTTGCCCGCCTGCACAGGACAAACGGCCGAGCCGGTGCGGTCTATGAAGTGCTCGCGCCGGTGTTCGCTGAGTTCGAGGCCGAGCGCAACCTTCCTGAATTGATGGAAGCGAAAGAGCTGCTTGCGCAGGAGCGTGAGGCGCGTGCCGTTTCCGCGGCGGGTCGTCTTGGCGGCGGGGAATGATAGTCACGAATTCACGTGCACGAAATCCCGCAGCAGCGGGTAGATCTCGTTATTCCAGCGCTTGCCCGAGAAGACGCCGTAATGGCCGACACCGGCCTGCATGTGATGGACCCTGCGATAGGCGCGCACGCTGGTGCAGAGGTCTTGCGCGGCGAGCGTCTGGCCGATCGAGCAGATGTCGTCCTTTTCGCCCTCGACCGTCATCAGCCCCATGCGGCTGACGGCCTTGGTGTCGACGGGGCGGCCGCGATGCATCAGCTTGCCTTGCGGCAGCAGGTGCTCCTGGAACACGTCGCGCACGGTCTCGATGTAGAACTCGGCGGGCAAATCCATCACCGCAAAATATTCGTCGTAGAAGGTCTTGATGCTTGCCGCTTTCTCCTTCTCGCCCTTGGCGATGTGGTTGGCGAGATCCATGTGCTGCTTGATGTGGCGCTCGAGGTTCATCGAGACGAAGGCGGTGAGCTGCACGAAGCCGGGATAGACCTTCCGGAATGCGCCGCGGCACTGCACCGGGACGTAGTTGATCAGGTTCTGCTCGAACCATTCGATCGGCTTGCTCTTGGCGAAGTCGTTGACCTTGGTCGGCTGGATCCGCGTGTCGATCGGCCCGGCCATCAGCGTCAGCGTCGCCGGCCGCGACGGGTGATTGCCCTCGCACATGATCGCGGCGGCCGCGAGCGCCGACACTGACGGCTGGCATATCGCCACCATATGCGGGCGCGGACCCAGCTGTCCGAGGAAGTCGATCAGGTGTTCGGTGTAGTCGTCGAGCCCGAAGCGGCCCTCGCTGCGCGGAATGTCGCGCGGATTGTGCCAGTCGGTGATGTAGACGTCGTGGTCCTGCAGCAGCGTCTTCACGGTGCCGCGCAGGAGCGTGGCGAAATGTCCGGACATCGGCGCCACCAGCAGCATGCGCGGCTGCTCGGTCACGCCGTCCTTCTTGAAGTGCAGCAGCGAGCCGAACGGCGTCGCATAGGCGATCTCCTCGGTGACGCCGACCTCGCGATTGCCGATCATCACGCTGTCGATGCCGTAGGCCGGGCGGTGATAGGTGAGGGTGGAGCGGGAGATCAACTCCAGCGCCGCCGAGAGCCGGCCGACCACCCTGTCGGACATGCCCTGCGGCACCAGATCGAGGAATTTGAGCGCAGACGAGGCGCCCGCCCGCCACGGCGCCGTCAGGTCCATCTGGTTCTGAAAAGCCTGATAATACATCGACATCATACTGAAGCGCCCACCTCTCCGATGTTGCCATGCAATATCGGAGCCAGACGGACACTGGCCGCCCCTCAAATTGGCACGTCGCTTGCTGCTCCTTTGGCCGTAAACGTGAGGGAAGGCCCTATGGCGAAGGCGACACTGACCATCAGCAGCAAGAACTATTCGTCCTGGTCGCTGCGTGGCTGGCTGCTGACGAAGTTCTCCGGGCTCGATTTCGAGGAGATCGTCACCGCACCGGATGACGCCTCGGCGCGTGCCGAAATCCTGCTGCTGTCGTCCTCGATCCTGGTGCCCTGTCTGCGCCACGACGGCGCCACGGTCTGGGATACGCTTGCCATTGCCGAATATCTCAACGAGGTGATGCCGGACGCCGGCCTGTTGCCGGCGGATCGCGTCCAGCGCGCGCATTGCCGCTCGATCTGCGGCGAGATCCATTCGGGCTTCACCACGCTACGCGCCTCGCTGCCGGTCAATCTGAAGGGCCACTTCCCCGGCTTCAAGATCTGGTCGCGCGCGCAGGCCGACATCGACCGGGTCTGGTCGATCTGGCGCGACTGTCTGGAGAAATCCGGCGGCCCGTTCCTGTTCGGCGAGACGCGCACCATGGCGGATGCGATGTACGCGCCCGTGGTGACGCGCTTCGTCACCTATGACGTCAAGCTCGAGCCACGGTTGAAGGCCTATGCCGATACCATCATGGCGATGCCCGAGATGAGGGAATGGATCGCGGCGGCGCAGGAAGAGCCGGCCGAGATCGAGGAGCTCGAGGTCGAATATTAGGCAGGCGGCCTACGGTCCTGCCTGTTTCCGGGGCGGCGGCGGCCTGCGTCTCGCCGACCTCCATGTCTTTGCCATCGTTAACTTTTGCGGCCGGTATCTGGCGAGGGCGCATCTCGCACCGCGCAGATATTGTGCGCCCCGGCGGCGCCTTGTCGACATCTAGCCGTGAACAGCCGCGTACAGCGTCAAACGGCTGATTCGGACGTGATTCGTTCGGGCCGCGTTCCGTTCGTTAAGGCGGAGCGCGGCCCCGTTGCATTTTGAGACAGAACCAAACCGTCAGGCCACGCCGGAATGCTTCACGCGCGGCACGCGCCAACCAATGACGGTGGCTTCCACCGGGACGCCGGCCGCGTCATTCTGCCAGCGGCCCTCGACATAGCGGCAGGCGAACGGCAGTTGATATGTCCCGCTGTGATCCTCACACAGCACCTCGACCGGCAGGCCAGGTGGTGGCTCTCCGGCGCCATCGAATTCTGCCAAACGTCTATCGCGCGTTGCCATTCCAAAAATCTCCCCTAATCAAAGCCGCGGAAAGAGCGCCTACTTCTTCCGCGTGCGGTTCACCGCTCCCCGTCCAAGGGAACAAGCCAAGCTCATCGCGAGAATGCGGTGCGAGTGTGGTAGCTTCGGGAAGGCGCGCGCAATCGGCGCACATTGCCGTGATTAATTTGAAGAGGAACCTGGATGCTGTGCCGGATCGCTGCCGTGTGTTTCGCCATGTTACCGCTCGTCGCGCATACGCCGGCGCTGGCGCAGGACGTGCCCGGCATCGAGATCTGCACGGTGGAGAAGACGATGGAGCGGCGCACCAGTTGTCTCCAGAGCAATGTCGATTTCCTCCAGAAGACCATCAGCAAGCTCAATCTCGATCACCAACAGAAGATCGACGCTGCCAACCGCCAGATCGACACGCTGAAGGTGACGCTTGCAGGCTTGCAGAAGACCATCGGCGATCTGCAGGCGGCGCAAGTGAAACAGGCGGAGGATCTGAAGAAGAAGCAGGACGCGCCGCCGCCGAAGGATGCTGCGAAGTAGCGGCAGCGATCACGCCACGCGGTAGCGCTCGATCACGCCGCGATCGGGATCAAGGCCGAGTCCCGGGCCCGTTGGTACCGCGACATGTCCGGTCGTGTCGACATCGGCGCGGCCGCCCCAGAGGCAGGCCTCACGCCTGAGATAGAACATCTCGACAAGCCCGTCGTCGCGCGTCGCCAGCAGATGCAAGGTCGCCAGCAGGCCCGGACCAAAGTAAGGGGAATGCGGGACGATCTTGACGCCGCGCTGATCGGCGAGCCGCGCAACCTTCAGAAATTCCGTGATGCCGCCGACCTTGATCACCGACGGCTGCGCATGGCTCACGGCACCCGCATCCATCATCTGGCGGAATTGATATTCCGTGCAGGCATTCTCGCCGGCCGCGACGCCAAGTCCACCTTTGCTGCGGACCTCGGCGAGCCCAGCAAAATCCTCCGGCGGCCAGACCGGCTCCTCCAGGAACATCGGCTGCGCGTCCTTGCACGCTCCGGCGAAAGCGATCGCCTGTTCGGCCGTGAGCGGACAGTTCATGTCGACCATCAGCGGGATACCGGGCCCGATCGCCTCGCGCGCGGCGAACACCGCTGGCGTCGTGGTCTCATGCAGCTTGATGGCGCCATAGCCGAGCGCGAGCGCCTTCCTGCATTCGCCGGCGATGTTCTCGGGCGAGCCGATCCGCAGCAGGCTCGCGTAAGCGGGAATCTTTGCGCGCTTCGTCTCGCCGAGCAGGCGATGCACCGGCACGCCCTCGATCTTCGCGGCAAGGTCCCACAGTGCGATGTCGAGCCCTGAGATCGCGAACATGGTGATGCCGTAGCGGCCGAACAGATGCAGGTTGCGCTGGATCTGCTCCATGGCGGCCGGAATGCCGGCCGCGTCGGGCACCTTCAGCCCGCGCGCCTGCGGCGCGATCATCTCCTCGACGGCGCTCCGCGTGGTGGCCGGGCAGACATAGGCGAAGGCATCGCCCCATCCCGTCAGCCCGGCATCGGTCGTCACCTCCACCAGCACCATGTCGAGGGCTGAGATGGCGGATGCGCCCTGGCGGAAGCTCGCGACACCGGCGTCGTAGGGAATGCGGATATGGTGCGCCCGCACATCGGTGATTTCCATGACGCGGTTCCTCCATGCTTTCTTTGAGCGGTTCCAGACAGTGTAGCTGCGAATATCGGGGCGTTGCCACTGGCCATTCCCGGACTATCCTCATGCGCAGACCGCAATGCCGATCAAGCGCGCTCCGGCGGCGGCGCGCATCATGGCCGTGCTTCGAACGAGAGCTTAGTCACCATGAACCCAGCCCAGCGCGCGCTCTGGTACATCGAAAGCCATCTGGCCGAGCCGATGACGCTCGACGAGATCGCTGCGATCGGTGGCGTGTCGCGGTTCCACATGGTGCGTGCGTTTGCCGCAGCCACCGGTTATCCGGTGATGCGTTACGTGCGCGCACGGCGGCTGAGCGAGGCGGCGCGCAGCCTTGCCAGGGGAGCGCCGGACATTCTGTCGCTGGCGCTGGAGGCGGACTACGGCTCGCACGAAGCATTCACCCGCGCGTTCCGCGACCAGTTCGGCACCACGCCCGAAGCGGTGAGGGCGGCGACGTGCACCCACCATCTCAAGCTTCAGGAGCCGATCCTCATGGACTCCACCCTGTCAGACAATCTCAAAGCCCCGCGTTTCGAAACCGCAAAGGCCATTCTCGTCGCCGGTCTCGCCGAGCGCATCTCCTGCGACAACGGCGCCATCATCCCGGGGATGTGGGCGCGCTTCCACCAGGAGGTTGCCGACATTCCCGAGCGCATCGGCAACGTCGCTTACGGTGTCTGCTGCAACGGCGATGATTCCGGCAATTTCGATTACATCGCCGGCGTCGAGGTCGCTGACTTCTCCGACCTGCCACGCGGCTTCGGCCGCATCCGCATCCCCGAGCAGCGCTACGCGGTGTTCACGCACGCCGATCACGTCGCTTCCATCAGGCGCACCGTCAATGCGATCTGGAATCAATGGCTGCCGGGGTCGGGCCACAAGGCCGCAGATGCGCCGAACTTCGAACGCTACGACGAGAAGTTCGATCCCGTGACCGGCAATGGCGGCTTCGAAATCTGGGTGCCCATCAAAGAATAGCATGATCCGGACCCGAAGGGCCGCGTTAGCGCAAAGTGCAGAGCGGTTTTCCGAAAAGATCATGCTCAAACAATAGCGCAAGGCGCGATGCCCTCATCGCGCTTCGCGGCTGCAACGCAGCATTGCGCCCGCTTGCTTGGCAAGGGGGACCTGGTTTGTCATAACCGCTGGCAAAACTTGCCAGCGGGGCCCGTGCCGGACATCCCGAGCAAGCCATAACAAGCAGCCGGGAGAGTCCCCCAAATGTCCACTGCCACGCCCAATATCCGTGTTCTCGCCACCGACCTCGAATTTCCGGAAGGGCCGGTCGTGATGCCGGACGGCTCGGTGGTGCTGGTGGAAATTCGCGGACAGCGCCTGACCCGCGTTTATCCCGATGGTCGCAAGGAGGTCGTCGCGAAAGTGCCGGGCGGCCCGAACGGCGCGGCGCTGGGTCCCGACGGCAAGATCTACATTTGCAACAATGGCGGCTTCTCCTGGATCCCGACCGGCAAAATGATCATGCCGGGCCCGCAGCCCGAGGATTATCTCGGCGGCTCGATCCAGCGCGTCGATCTGCAATCCGGCAAGATCGAGACCGTCGTGACCAAATGCGGCGAGCACGATCTGCGCGGGCCGAACGATCTCGTGTTCGACAAGCATGGCGGCCTGTGGTTCTCCGATCTCGGCAAACGCCGTCCCCGCGAGATGGATGTCGGCGGCATGTACTACCTCAAGCCCGGCATGAAGGAGATCGTCGAAATCGTGCACGGCGTGCTGCCGGCCAACGGCATCGGCCTGTCGCCGGACGAGAACACCGTCTACATCGCGGAGACGCCGACGGCGCGGCTGTGGGCCTATGAACTCTCCGCGCCCGGCGTGCTCAAGCCGCGCGAGGTGATCTATCGCGGCGAGCGGGGCAAGCCGATCTGCGGCCTCGGCGGCTACCAGATGTTCGACTCGCTCGCGGTCGAGGCCAACGGCAATGTCTGCGTCGCCACGCTCGTTTCCGGCTGCATCTCGGTGATCGCGCCGGATGGCACCCTGGTCGAGCAGGTCCCGACCGGCGACCGCGTCACCACCAACATCGCCTTCGGCGGCCCCGAGCTGAAGACCGCCTACATCACGCTGTCAGGCAAGGGCGAGCTGATCGCCATGGACTGGCCGCGCGGTGGTTTGCCTCTCAATTTCCTAAACAAATAAACGGTGCTAGTTACCGTCATTGCGAGTGGAGCGAAGCAATCCAGGAATGCCGCCGAGGTGACAGTCTGGATTGCTTCGTCGCTTCGCTCCTCGCAATGACGCGACGCCGTACGTAAGGAGAGACTTCAATGCCCTGGCCTGATCCCATTACCCTGCGTGGACAGCACGCCCGTCTCGAACCGCTGTCGAAAGAGCACCGCGAGGGGCTGGTAGAGGCCGTGAAGGACGGCGAGCTCTACACGATCTGGTACACTGCGATCCCGACGCCGGAGAACGTGGCCAAGGAGATCGACCGCCGCTTGGGCCTCCAGGCCGCGGGCTCGATGCTGCCGTTCACCGTGTTCGATGCCGGCGGCAAGATCGTCGGCCAGACCACCTACATGAACATCGATGCCACCAACCGCCGCGTCGAGATCGGCTCGACCTGGTATGGCAAGAGCGCGCAGCGCGGGCCTCTGAACACGCAGTGCAAGCTGTTGCTGCTGACTCATGCTTTCGAGACGCTGAACTGCATCGCGGTGGAATTCCGCACGCATTTTTTCAACCACCAGAGCCGGCGCGCCATCGAGCGCCTCGGCGCCAAACAGGACGGCATTTTGCGCAGCCACCAGGTCGCGCCGAACGGCACGCTGCGCGACACCGTCGTGTACAGCATCACCGCGGCGGAATGGCCGACGGTGAAGGCGCATCTCAACTATCAACTCAACGACAAGCCGCGCTAGGGGCGGCCGGGGCACCATGGATAGATTTGACTATGTGATCATCGGCGCGGGCTCCGCCGGTTGCGTCCTCACCAGCCGGCTCAGCGAAGATCCCAACACCAGCGTCTGCGTGCTCGAAGCGGGCCCGAACGACTGGCATCCCTACATTCATCTGCCGGCGGGTTTCATCAAAACCTTCCACATGAAGAGCATCAACTGGGCCTACCAGCAGGAGGTCGGGCCCTACACCGGTGGGCGCAGCATCTACGCGCCGCGCGGCAAGACGCTCGGCGGATCGTCCTCGATCAACGGCCACATCTACAACCGCGGCCAGCGGATGGATTTCGACACCTGGGCGCAGATGGGCAATCGCGGCTGGGGCTATGCCGACGTGCTGCCCTACTTCAAGCGGCTGGAGAAGCGGGTCGGCGAGGGTGACAATACCTTTCGCGGGCGTGACGGCAACCTCACCGTCACCACGATGGATTGGCGCGATCCGCTCTGCGAAGCTTTCATGGAAGGCGCGGTCTCGCTCGGCATCCCCCGCAATCCCGACTACAACGGCGCGAAGCAGGAAGGCGTCTCCTACTGCCAGCGCACCATCGACAAGGGCCTGCGCGTCTCCGGTTCGACCGCCTTCCTCAAGCCCGCGATGAAGCGGCCGAACGTGCATGTGCACACGCATGCGCATGCGACCGAGATCATCTTCGAGGGCAAGCGTGCCGTCGGCGTGCGCTACACCAAGGGCGGCCGTGGCGGCACGCCGGTGGAAGTACGCGCCAACAAGGAAGTCATCCTCTCCGGCGGCACCTATAATTCGCCGCAGCTCTTGCAGCTCTCCGGCATCGGCTCGCCGGATTTGCTGAACGCCCACGGCATCCAGGTGCGTCACGCCCTGCCGGTCGGCGAGGGGCTTCAGGACCATTACGCCCCGCGCACCGTGGCGCGGGTCAAGGACATCAAGACCATCAACGAGCTGCGTCGTGGCTTCTCGCTGTGGATCGAGGCGCTGAAATGGGCGACCGCGCGCAAGGGCCTGCTCTCGCTGTCGCCGACCATGGTCTATTGCTTCTGGCACTCCGGCGAGAGCGCGGATTCGTCCGACCTGCAGCTCACCTTCACGCCGGCGAGCTACAAGGAAGGCGTGCAGGGCCAGCTCGAGGACGAACCCGGCATGACCGTCGCCTCCTGGCAGCAGCGCCCGGAGAGCCGCGGCTATGTCCGCATCCGCTCGAATGATCCCTTTGCGCCGCCGATCATCCAGACCAATTATCTCGACGCCGAGCTCGACCGCCGCGTCATCGTCGGCGGCATGAAGCTCGCGCGCAACCTGCTGAAGTCCGCGCCGCTCTCGCCTTACTATGCCTACGAGGATTTCCCCGGCCCCAACGTCAACACCGACGACGAATTCCTGCACGCCGCCACCGAACGCGGCACCACCACCTTCCATCCCGGCTGCACCTGCCGCATGGGCCCGGCGGATTCGTCGTGGGCGGTCGTCGACGACCAGCTCCGCGTCCACGGCCTCGAAGGCTTGCGCGTCATCGACGCCTCCGTGATGCCGCGCATGATCTCGGCGAACCTCAACGCCTCCACGATGATGATCGCCGACCGCGCCTCCGACCTGATCCGCGGCAAGGTCCCGATGGAAGCTGTGCGGCTTCCGGACGCAGCGGTGGCGTGAGGTAAACTTCGTAACTTCGTAGGATGGGTAGAGCGAAGCGAAACCCATCATCGTGCAGCACTCGTGGAGGCACGATGGGTCTAGCTGTGCTCTATCCATCCTACAAGATTTCGATGCTTATCTTAAGTTGTGCTATCATCAGGTATGACCTCCTATCGGCGCAATTTCGTCCCCGGCGGAAGCTTTTTCTTCACTGTCAATCTGCTCGACCGCCGGCAATCCCTCCTGACGGCGAACATTGACCTGCTGCGCGCGGCCTTTCGCGAAGTCCGTCAACGGCACCCATTCACCATCGACGCGATCGTGGTGCTGCCTGAGCATCTTCACACTGTCTGGACGATGCCCGACGGAGATGCTGATTTTGCAATGCGCTGGCGGCAGATCAAGGCGGCGTTCTCCCGCAGCCTTGTGACCAAAGAACCGGTTTCAGCAAGTCGCTCAAGCAAAGCGGAGCGCGGCATCTGGCAGCGTAGGTATTGGGAACACACCATTCGCGATGAGGAAGATTATGCTCGGCATATAGATTACGTGCACATTAATCCGGTGAAGCACGGCTTGGTCAATCGAGTCCGTGACTGGGCGCCGTCGTCATTCCATCGGCAAGTGGAGCTCGGCGCCTATCCGGAAGATTGGGCCGGGGATCTGTCACAATATGACGGCGATACCAAATTTGGAGAGCGAAGTTGAGGGGCCCTGAGCAAATCGAAACCCATCGGGCTTTAGCGAACGCAGCATAATGATGGGTTTCGCTGCGCTCTACCCATCCTACAAGTCCGGTCCTTACACTTCCCTTCTGCTCAAGAACGCCAGATATCATAGGGTGGGCAAAGCGACTTGTCCGCCGTAGCTCGAAGAGCGAAGGCGGAAGCGTGCCCACGCATCTTGCCAATCATTACCGAATGGTGGGCACGGCGCTTTGCGCCTTTGCCCTCCCTACGGCATTGTGCCCTAAACTTCCCGTCGGCTCAGGAACGCCAGCCGTTCGAACAGGTGCACGTCCTGCTCGTTCTTGAGCAGCGCCCCGTGCAGCGGTGGAATGAGCTTGCGCGGGTCGCGTTCGCGGAGTTGCTCGACGCTCATGTCTTCATTGAGCAGCAGCTTGAGCCAGTCGAGCAATTCCGACGTCGACGGCTTCTTCTTCAGGCCGGGCACCTCGCGCACCTCGAAGAAGATGCGCAGCGCTTCCTCGACGAGACGCTTCTTGATGCCGGGGAAGTGGACGTCGACGATGCGGCCCATCGTGTCGGCGTCGGGGAACTTGATGTAGTGGAAGAAGCAGCGGCGCAGGAAAGCGTCCGGCAGCTCCTTCTCGTTGTTGGAGGTGATCATCATGATCGGGCGCTGCTTGGCCTTGATGGTCTCGCCGGTCTCGTAGACATGGAATTCCATGCGGTCGAGCTCGAGCAGCAGGTCGTTCGGGAATTCGATGTCGGCCTTGTCGATCTCGTCGATCAGCAGCACCGGGCGCTGCTCGGCGGTGAAGGCCTCCCACAGCTTGCCGCGCTTGATGTAGTTCTTGATGTCGGAGACTCTGCTATCGCCGAGCTGGCTGTCGCGCAGGCGCGATACCGCATCGTATTCGTAGAGGCCCTGCTGCGCCTTGGTGGTGGACTTGATGTGCCAGGTCAGAAGCGGCGCGTTCAACGCCTTCGCCACTTCCTCCGCCAGCACCGTCTTGCCGGTGCCGGGCTCGCCCTTGATGAGCAGCGGGCGCTCCAGCACGATCGAGGCATTGACGGCGACCTTGAGATCGTCGGTCGCAACATAGTCCTTGGTGCCGGTAAATTTCATTGCGCGTCCTTGTTGGTCGTCGTCCCGGGAATTGCCAATGGCATTGCCGTGGTCACGACATGGGAACGGCCGCTCATGGCGGCCGTTCCTGGTTCGGTCAGGCTTTCAGACCCGTTTTATCAGCGAAAGGATGACGAGCACAATCACCGCGCCAACCGTGGCATCAATGATGGAGCCCAGCGTGCCCGTGGCGAGCGCGATACCGAGCTGCGGCAGCACCCAGCCCGCCACCAGCGCGCCGATGATGCCGACGACAATGTTGCCGATCAGCCCAAATCCCGCCCCGTGGACAATCTTGCCGGCCAACCAGCCGGCGATCGCGCCAATGATGAGCGCTGCGAGAATTCCCATTGCAAACGTCCCCAAAAAGACCCCTTGAGGTCCCCAATTGTAGAGCAAAAAGCCTGCCGGTCCAGCGCGCAGCGAAGGCCTCCGCCCCTTGACGTTCGCCACCCGACGGGCAATCTGTCACCCATGTTCCTGCAATTCTTTACGTCTCTGCGCGATGCGCAGGTCCCCGTGACGCTGCGCGAATACCTCACGCTGATGGAGGCGCTCGACGCCGATCTGTCGGACTATTCGGTCGAGAATTTCTACTACCTGTCGCGCACCTCGCTGGTGAAGGACGAGCGCAACCTCGACAAGTTCGACCGCGTCTTCGGCACCGTGTTCAAGGGGCTGGAAAGCCTGCTCGACGCCATGGAGAAGGCGGAGATCCCCGAGGAGTGGCTGAAGAAGCTCGCCGAAAAATACCTCAGCGAGGAAGAGAAGAAGCAGATCGAGGCCATGGGCTGGGACAAGCTCATGGAGACCCTGAAGAAGCGCCTCGAGGAGCAGAAGGGCCGGCACCAGGGCGGCTCGAAATGGATCGGCACCGCCGGCACCTCGCCGTTCGGTGCGCATGGTTACAATCCCGAAGGCGTCCGCATCGGCCAGGAGAAGAACCGCAACAACCGCGCCGTGAAGGTGTGGGACAAACGCGAGTTCAAGGATCTCGACGGCAATGTCGAGCTCGGCATCCGCAACATCAAGGTGGCGCTGCGCCGCCTGCGCAAGTTCGCGCGCACCGGCGCACCGGACGAGCTCGATCTCGACACCACCATTCGCGAGACCGCCAATCACGGCTATCTCGACGTTCACATGCGCCCCGAGCGGCGCAATGCGGTGAAGCTCCTGGTGTTCTTCGACATCGGCGGCTCGATGGATTCGCATATCGAGCAGGTCGAGGAGCTGTTCTCGGCGGCGAAGAGCGAGTTCAAGCACATGGAGTATTTCTACTTCCACAATTGCCTCTATGAGGGCGTGTGGAAGCAGAACAAGCGCCGCTTCACGGACCGCACGCCGACCTGGGACGTGCTGCACAAATACCCGCACGACTACAAGGTCGTGTTCGTCGGCGACGCGTCGATGTCGCCTTACGAGATCATGGTGCCCGGCGGCTCGGTCGAGCACGTCAACGAGGAGCCCGGCTCGGTCTGGCTCGATCGCATCATCCGGACCTATCCGCACACGGTGTGGCTGAACCCGGTTGCCCAGAAGCACTGGGACTATTCGGAATCGACCACCATCATCAAACGCATCTTTGCCAACCGCATGTACCCGATCACGATCGAAGGTCTGGAGAGTGCGATGAAGGAATTGACGCACTAGCACGCGCGCCTGCGAACGACGACAAGAGGGAGAAGCATATGCCCCAGAACATCACCCGCGGCATCAAGGCGCTGATCGACGAGGCCAATGCCGAGATCGAGACGCTCACCGCCAGGGACGCCATCGAGATCTCCAAGAACGGCGACGTCGTCATCGTCGACATCAGGGACCCCCGCGAGATCGAGCGTGACGGCCGCATCCCCGGCGCATTCTCCTGCACGCGCGGCATGCTCGAATTCTGGATCGATCCGCAGAGCCCGTATGCGAAGCCGATCTTCCAGGAAGACAAGAAGTTCGTCTTCCACTGTGCCGGCGGCCTGCGCTCCGCGCTCGCGGCCAAGACCGCAAAGGACATGGGCCTGAAGCCCGTCGCCCACATCGCCGGCGGCTACGCCGCCTGGCGCGATGCCGGCGGTCCGACGGAGCAGTGGGAGCCGAAGAAGAAAGCCTGATTGAGTTTCAACTATCAGCCACACCGTCATGCCCGGGCTTGTCCCGGGCATCCACGTCCTCACCCGCTGACAGCAAGAACGTGGATGGCCGGGACAAGCCCGGCCATGACGACTGAGACAATTGCCGGAGCATGCCAATGACCACCCCCACCGATCCCCTCGTCTCCACGGAATGGCTCGCCGCCCACATCAACGATGCCAACGTCAAGGTGCTCGACGCCAGCTTCAAGCTGCCGGGCGTGCTGCCGCTGCCGAAGGATGACTACCTCGCCGCGCATCTGCCGGGGGCCGTGTTCTTCGACGTCGAAGCGGTGTCGGATCATTCTAACCCGCTGCCGCACATGTATCCGAGCGCCGAGCAGTTCGGCCGCGATGTCGGTCATCTCGGCATCTCCAATGCCGACACGGTCGTGCTCTACGATGCCGGCGGTTGGGTCGCTGCACCGCGTGCGTGGTGGATGTTTCTGGCCTTCGGCCACGGCAACGTCCGCATCCTCAATGGCGGTCTGAAGAAGTGGCGCGCTGAGGGGCGCCCCGTGGAGAGCGGCGAGGTGAAGCCGAAGCCCGCGACGTTCAAGGCGACTTACGATTCAAAGCGCGTGCGCAGCATGCAGCAGCTGATCGCCAACGTCGAAAGCCGTGTCGAGCAGGTGATCGACGCACGCGCTGCCGATCGTTTCGAAGGCCGCGCCCCCGAGCCGCGCGCTGGCATCCGCTCCGGCCACATCCCCGGCTCGCGCAACGTGCCTTATGGTCAGCTGTTTGATGCCGCGACCGGCACGATGAAGCCGCTGGACGATCTCCGCGCCGCCTTCACCGGCGCCGGCGTCAAGCTTGACGCGCCGATCGTGACGAGCTGCGGCTCCGGCGTCTCGGCCGGCGTGCTGACGCTCGCGCTCTATCGCCTGGGCGTCACCGACACCGCGCTCTATGACGGCTCATGGTCGGAATGGGGCCAGGAGAAGGGCCCGCCGATCGCGACGGGGCCGGCGTAACGCGTCGCGGCCCCACATCCGCCTTCGCTTCGGCGGACGAGAACGGGCGAGGTGAGGAGACGTTCAGCGCGTGCGCGAGGCCGTGGTGGCGAGCACCTGCTGCTGCTGTTGCTGCTGCATCTGTCGCTGCTGCATCTGCTGCTGCTGGATCTGCTGCTGCTGCTGCATCTGCCGCTGCTGGCCGAACGGATCATACGATTGCTGGAGCTGCTGAGGCGGCGGGCGCCGCACGATGCGGTGGCGCTTCTTCTTGAGCGCGCGCGGCTTGCTGTCGGGCGCGGCGCTGTTGGCTTTGGTCTTCGCCGGCGCGAGGTCGTTGAGCGCAGCCACCCTGGCTGCTGCAATGTCGCTGACGCGTGATGCCAGCGCTGGTGTTGCGGTTCGCGGCACGTCGGTGGCGCTCACGGCTGGTGCGGGCGTCGTCTGGGCCATGGAAACGGTCGTGTCAGCGGGGGTGAGTGTGTCGGCGGGGGCCGGAGCCGCAGCCTGGATCTCGGCTTGCTCAGGCGCCGGCACCTCGGTGGCGGGCGGAGCGGGCTCTGCAGGCGGCGCGACGGCGACGATCTCAGGCTGAGGCTCAGACTTGGGGTCAGGCTGGGCCTCAGGCTTGGGATCAGACTTGGGGGCAGGCTTGGGCTCAGACTGGACCTTGGCCTCGAGCGCCACGGCGGCCATCTGCTCGGGCGCAGTCTCGACCGCGGGCAGGCCGATACTCGGGACCTCGTTGCTCAGGGCTTGGTCCTGCATCGCGGGCGCCGGCTCATTGACGACCGGCGCGACCGGCTCCACGCGGAGCGCCGCGAGCACCGGCTGGGTCGGCTCGGAGGTCTGCGCGAACACCTGTTCCTGCGGGCCATTCCGCCAGGAGGGGTTGTTGACATACTGCTCGTGGCTCGCCCGCAGCAGCGAGGCGGCTCCCAAGCCGAACACCAGGATGGAGGCAGACAGCAGGATCGCGGCAAGCAGGAAGCGAAAGCCGGGAAGCATTGACGGGTTACGCGTTTCCGCCCCGGCGGCTGGCCAGGGCCCATGAGCCATCTGAACGCGGTGACGGTACTGATTGCCGCCTTCGCCACATGGGATCCGAGCTCAAATCGGTGGCGAATCAGGCTGATTCGACCATATCGCAACGTCTCCGCGCCGTTCCGCAAAAATCGGGGCCGAAGACTCCGGCAATCTAAGGCGTAATGCGATTTCCATCCCCGTGATGCAACGGGGCAACTATGTGCGATTGCATCACAAATCGCTAAATCAGGCCAAATCAGCCTGTTATGTCTTGAATGTGCCGCTATCTTCGGTCATCTGGCCGTTGACGGCTCGGACGGGGCCCGGGGACTATACAAGAGCGATGATGATCAAACATTTTCTGACGATATGCGCTGCCGCAACAGTCGCTGCGGCGGGAACCTCGCTCGCACAGGCCCAAAGCTATCCGGTTCAGCAGGCGCCGAGCTACGGCGCTCCGGCCGAATACCGGCCCGGCGACCGCACGCCGAACTTCGACTCGCTGGAGGATGACGACGACGCGATGCCGCAGGCCGCGCTGCCGCCGCCCGGTCCGGCCGACGATCCGCGCTACGGCCGTCCGGCCGGCGCTCCCCCGGTTTATTCGGCTGCCCCGCCGCAGGGCCCGGTGATGTCGCCGGATGATCCGCGTTACGGCCGCCCGGCTGGCGCTCCGCCGGTCTATTCGGCCGCGCCGCCGCAGGGGCCGGTGATGTCGCCCGATGATCCCCGCTACGGCCGCCCCGCCGGTCCGCCCCCGGTGATCTATGGCGATCGTTCGGGCCAGGCGCCCGGCAATGATGGCATGCGTCCGCCGGAGGCCGTTGGCCCGGCCGCGACCGGTGCGGTCTCGCCGCAGCCCGGCGCCGGTAACCGGCCGATGTCGGTGGCGTCATTGCCGCCCGAGGAGCAGCCTGATGCGGCGCCGGCGCAGCTCGCGCCGAATCTGCGCCGCCAGGAGGTCGCGTTCCAGACCAAGGAGCCCGCGGGTACGATCGTCGTCGATACTCCGAACACCTATCTCTATTACGTCCTCGGCAATGGCCGCGCGATCCGTTACGGCGTCCGCGTTGGTCGCGACGGCTTCACCTGGACCGGCGTGCAGAAGATCACCCGCAAGGCCGAGTGGCCGGATTGGCATCCGCCGGCGGAAATGATCGAGCGCCAGCCCTATCTGCCGCGCTTCATGGCCGGTGGCGAAGGCAATCCGCTCGGCGCTCGCGCCATGTATCTCGGTTCGACCGTGTACCGCATTCACGGCACCAACCAGCCCTCGACGATCGGCAAGTTCGTCTCCTCCGGCTGTATCGGCATGCTGAACGAGGACGTCTCGGATCTGTTCGACCGCGCCAAGGTCGGCACCCGCGTGGTGGTGATGCAGGGTGGTACGCCGCCGGGAACGGCGACCGCATCGGCTGCGCCTGCGCCGGGCGCGGCTCCCGCCGGTCCGGTCCCGGGCACGCAGCCGACGGTGGTGCCGCCGCTGCCCGCGCCGGTCACCGTGCGCTAAGCGCTGCAAGACAATTGAAATTGCGAAGGGCGTGCCATCGGCGCGCCCTTCGTCGTTTCAGGTCCGCGTCGCTTCAGGCGAGCTTGCGCGGCAGATCATTGCCCTTGGTGAAGGCGTCGATCGCCTCGACCATCTGGCCGTAATGGATGCGCAGACCGTCTTCGGTCGCGTAGCCGAGATGCGGCGTCAGCACGAGATTGTCGAGCTTGCGGAAGGGATGATCGACCGGCAGTGGCTCGACCGAGAACACGTCGATGCCGGCGCCGGCGATCTTGCGCTGCTGCAAGGCCTCAAGCAGGGCCGTCTCATCGACAATCGGCCCGCGCGCAGTGTTGACCAGGAAGGCGGTCGGCTTCATCCGCGCCAGATCTGCGCGGCCGACGAGGCCGCGTGAGCGCTCGCTCAGCACCACATGGATGGTGACGATATCGGCCTTGGCGAACAGCTCTTCCTTGGTGGCATAGCCGACGCCGGCGGCCGCGCACTTCTCCGGCGTCAGGTTCGGGCTCCAGGCGATCACGTTCATGCCGAAGGCCTTGGCGATGCCCGCCATCTTGGTGCCGAGCTTGCCCAGCCCGACGACGCCGAGCGTCAGTCCCTCGATCTCGACGCCGGCAAAGGTCTGCCAGGGCTCACCGGCATGCATGCGCGCATTCTCGCGGCCGATGCCGCGGGTCAGCTCCAGGATCAGGCCCATGGTGAGCGGCGCGGTCGGATCGCGGGAATATTGCGTGCCGCCGAGGGCGACGCCGCGTCCCTTGGCAGCCTCCATGTCGATCGCGGCGTTGCGCATGCCGGAGGTGAGCAGCAGCTTCAGCTTCGGCAGCTTCTCGAACAGGCTCTTGGGGAATGCCGTGCGCTCACGCATCGCGCAGATGATGTCGAAATCGGCCAGCGCGCTGGCTGCGGCCTGCTCGGAGGCGAAGGGATGGCTGAACACGGTGGCATCGACGCGGTCGGACAGTTTCGACCAGTCGGCGACGTCGAGGGCGAGATTGAAATAGTCGTCGAGAATTGCACAGCGCAGCCGCGTCATTAGCGTTCATCCAGGACCAGAGTTGACGGCGAGAGGTGGCGGCGCCAGGCGGAAGGGCGCCATCGTCGGAACCGGGCCATGGTTGCGCGCAATCAGGCCTGTGCGCAAGCAGTCTGGGTCTTCAAGAATCCGTTGGCAAATCCGGGAGGGAACGGCGGCTCAGAGGTCGCGGGGCTTCAGCCGGACCGGCGCATCCATGCCGTGCTTGGCGCGCCAGGCAGGTCCAGGACCGCGCATGTAGTGCAGTTCGGGCCGGTAGGGGTTGAAGGCCGTGGCGAAGAAGCGTTTCCAGAAGCCCTTGATCTCCGAGACGAGCGCGGAGGTGCGGCCGGCTTCTGCCGGAACGGGGAGGGAATGGGTCTCGATCAGAGCCATGATGGGGCCTCGCTGTGCTCCCCGTTCGTTCTGAGCGGGTGGCGCTGTTTCCGCGCGAAACCGAGCTTTGGCCTGATTTATTAAAAGATGGTTTCAATTGTCCGGAACGGGGTCAGGATGGTGTCCGCCCGGTATTCATCCGTGGTGAACGGAGGGAAAACATTGCCCTTTGGGGGCGGGATCGCTACATCGGCGGCAAGCAAAACTCCTCAAATTGAAGGTTTCACGGGACAGATGGCGCGCCAGTTCGTCTACTTCATGGAAGGCCTGACCAAGAGCTACCCGACCCGCAAGGTCCTCGACAACATCCGGCTGAGCTTTTACCCGGACGCCAAGATCGGCGTTCTCGGCGTCAACGGCTCCGGTAAGTCGACCCTGCTCAAGATCATGGCGGGCCTCGACAAGGAATATACCGGCGAGGCCTGGGTCGCCGAAGGCGCCCGCGTCGGCTATCTCGAGCAGGAGCCGCATCTCGACGCGGCGCTTTCCGTGCGCGAGAACGTCATGCAGGGCGTCGCCAAGCAGAAGGCGATCCTCGACCGCTACAACGAGCTTGCGGTCAACTATTCGGACGAGACCGCCGACGAGATGACCAAGCTGCAGGACGAGATCGAGGCCCAGGGCCTCTGGGATCTCGACAGCAAGGTCGACCAGGCCATGGACGCGCTGCGCTGCCCGCCCGACGATGCCGATGTGACCAAGCTCTCCGGCGGTGAACGCCGCCGCGTCGCGCTGTGCCGCCTTCTGCTCGACCAGCCCGAGCTTTTGCTGCTGGACGAACCGACCAACCATCTCGACGCTGAGTCCGTCTCGTGGCTCGAAGGCCATCTGCGCAACTATCCCGGCGCGATCCTGATCGTCACCCACGATCGCTACTTCCTCGACAACGTCACGGGGTGGATCCTCGAGCTCGATCGCGGCAAGGGCATCCCCTACGAGGGCAACTACTCGTCCTGGCTGATCCAGAAGCAGAAGCGTCTGGAGCAGGAAGGCCGCGAGGACGCCGCGCACCAGAAGACGATTGCGCGCGAGCAGGAGTGGGTCGCGTCCTCGCCGAAGGCGCGCCAGGCCAAGTCGAAGGCGCGCTACCAGCGCTATGAGGAGCTGCTCAAGCAGGCGAGCGAGAAGCAGACCCAGACCGCGCAGATCATCATCCCGGTCGCCGAGCGTCTCGGCGCCAACGTGGTCGATTTCGAAACCCTCAGCAAAGGCTATGGCGATCGCCTGCTGATCGACGATCTCACCTTCAAGCTGCCGCCCGGCGGCATCGTCGGCGTGATCGGTGCCAACGGCGCCGGCAAGACCACGCTGTTCAAGATGATCACCAAGCAGGAGACGCCGGACAAGGGCACGATCACGGTCGGCGAGACCGTGCATCTCGGCTATGTCGACCAGTCGCGCGATGCGCTCGACGGCAAGAAGACTGTGTGGGAGGAAATCTCCGGCGGCAACGAACTGATCCTGCTCGGCAAGAAGGAAGTGAACTCGCGCGGCTATTGCTCGTCGTTCAACTTCAAGGGCGCCGACCAGCAGAAGAAGGTCGGCGCACTCTCCGGCGGTGAACGCAACCGCGTCCATCTCGCCAAGATGCTGAAATCCGGCGCCAATGTTCTGCTGCTCGACGAACCGACCAACGACCTCGACGTCGACACGCTCCGCGCGCTCGAAGAGGCGTTGGAGGATTTTGCCGGCTGCGCCGTCATCATCAGCCACGATCGCTGGTTCCTCGACCGTATCGCGACCCACATCCTGGCCTTCGAAGGCGAGAGCCACGTCGAGTGGTTCGAAGGCAACTTCCAGGACTACGAGAAGGACAAGATGCGCCGGCTCGGCCAGGACAGCATCATTCCGCACCGCGTGAAGTACAAGAAGCTGACGCGGTGATCAGCCGGTCTCGCAGGTTCCCGAACCTGTCGAGAAAGGCGTGGGCGCGTGGCAGCGCGTCGTGAAGAAACTGCTTTGGCTCACGCAGCCAAAGCCCTTCGATTTCGCGAGATCGTTGATTCGAGATCAGGACGTCCATCGGCAGATCGACGAGCGTTGCGTCCCAACCCGGAAAGAACCGGCGTGCCCGCCGAAAGCTGAGCGACAGCAGCTGAGCTTCCGTCGTGAGTCCGTGGTAGTCGAACGTATTGCGGCCATCGGTGACGAAGATGTGGTGGCCGATATAGCCGGGCGCCGGCTTGATCCAGCGCGCGTGAAAGCCGAGATCCGCGTATCGTTCCAGAAATGCATAGGCCAGCACCTGGCAGGCGCCATTAGCGAAGAACTGGCGGTCCGGTCGGTGCCATCGACGAACAGGGTCATCCTTGACGTTGACCTTCGGGAAGAACATCGCGCTTCCGACCTTCTCCGGCTACAACCGCAAACGAGCGTTGCGACTCGGTCGATGTCCGAGCCTTCAGGAACAGGTGCGGAAATGCAATATCGGACAATGATCAAGCTGGCCGGCGCCTTGCTATGGTTGGTTCTGCTCGGCTCGCAACCGATCCACGCCGCCGATGCCGCCTTCACGCAGTTCATCGCCTCGCTCTGGCCGGAAGCACAGGAGGCCGGTGTCTCGCGCGCGACGTTCGATCAACAGACGCGCGGGCTCGAGCCGGATTACAAGCTGCCTGATCTGATCCTGCCGGGCCGGCCTGCGACCGGCGCGCCGTCGCAGGCGGAATTCGTGCAGGTGCCGGCGGACTATGTCCGGGAAGGCTCGATTGCGAATCTCGCGGGCGAGGGGCAGCGGTTGCTGCAGAAATACAATGCTGCGCTGACGAAGATCGAGAACAGCTCCGGCGTGCCCGCCACCGTGATGCTCGCGATCTGGGGCCGCGAGACCGATTATGGCCGCTACACGCTACCTTACGATCTCGTCCGCGTGCTGGCGACGCAGGCCTATGTCGGCCGGCGCAAGGACACCTATCGCAACGAGTTCATCCTGTCGCTGAAGATCCTCGGCGAGGGCGTGGTGACGCGCAAGGACATGCGCTCGTCCTGGGCCGGCGCCACCGGGCTCACGCAGTTTCTGCCGTCCGAATATTACAAGCATGGCGTCGATTTCGACGGCGACGGCCGCATCGACATCTGGCACTCGGTGCCGGATGCGCTGGCCTCGGCCGCGCAGCAGCTCGTCAACAAGGGCTGGCAGAGCGGCGTGCGCTGGGCCTATGAGGTCAAAGCGCCGGCCAAGGTCGACTGCACCACCGGCGTGCCCGAGGTGACGAAGCCGATCGGCCAGTGGTTGCGCGAAGGCTTCGTGCCGGTGCGTGGCGAGAAGCTCAGCGCGGCCGAGCAGGCACAGCCGGCATCACTGCTCCAGCCGGAGGGCATCTATGGTCCGGCGTTCCTGACCACGAAGAACTACTTCGTCATCAAGGAATACAATTTCTCGGACCTCTATGTGCTGTTCGTCGGTCATCTCAGCGACCGCATGACGAGTCCGCTCCCGTTCGCGACGCCGTGGTCCGCGTCGAAGCAGTTGCGCACGAAGGACGTCGAGACGATGCAGCGCGGGCTGACGCGCGCAGGTCTCTACAAGGACAAGATCGACGGCAAGGCCGGCATGCAGACGCGCGCTGCGCTCGGCGCCTATCAGAAGTCGGCCGGGCTCAAGGTCGATTGCTGGCCGAGCGAAGAGGTGCTGCGTTCGATCCAGGCGGCGCGCTGACAAGGCCCGCTAAAAAGAAAAAGCCCGGCCGATGGTCTCGGCCGGGCTTCGATCGCGGCGCTCGATCAGCGCCGTGCGATCAGATCAGTAGCAGACGCGAACCGGGCGAACGACCCAGCCGTAACCGTCCCAATAGCGCTGGCGCTGCCAGTAGCAGGGCGGGGGCGGCGGGCCGGGCTCGGCCACGTACACCGGTCCGCCGTAAGCGGGACGGCTCGACGCGATGGCGCCGCCGATGATCGCGCCGCCGAGCAGGCCGGCCGCGATGCCGACACCGACGCCGTCATGGGCCTGGGCGGACGGCGTGGCGGTCACCAGCGAACCGGCGATCGTCGCAACCGTGAGGGCGGCAACAATAGTCTTCTTCATGCTCTTGGCTCTCCTGGGAGATGGACGCACCTTGTTAGAGGCGCCCGGGATTTAAAAGTTCACGCGCATTTGGATCGAATTGGCCTTGCAGCTAGGAAGCGCGCAAATGGTCAATCCGCGGTAAACGCACACGGAGCTGTGACGAGAAAAAGCGGTCTTTTTCAGGCCCGCAGATGAACGGCGCATCCGTAGTGAACCGGCTCATTTTGAATCGGTCCAGCCGAGCGGCTTAACGCGCCTCAGCCGCAAACTCGGACGCGCCGGACGCGCCAGGCGTAGCCGTCCCAGAAGCGCTGCCTCTGCCAGACACAGCCATCGCCATAATAATCGTCGGCGACGTAGCCAGGACCCGGCGCGTAGTAGCGGGGCGGATAGTAGCCGGGGCCGTAACCCGGGCCATACGCGTAGCCCGGTCCGGGTCCGTAATAATACGGGGAGGCCAGTGCGCCCCCGACGATGGCGCCCCCGATGATCCCGGCGGCGACGCCGGCAGCGACACCGCGCTGTGCATGGGCCGGTGTGCCCGCGGCCAAAACCAGGGTGACGGCGGCGGCGACCGCCATAAGCGACTTCTTCATTCGGGCGACCTTTCAGCGAACACGGAACTCTTCCGGCCAAAGTTCCATATTTCGCTTGAATGATCAATGAACGGCGCGTTGGTCGGCCGCGACCAATTGGTGGAAATGGCGGCTTTCAAGCCTGGGAGACGACGATGAACGTCCTGACCAATGCCCTGATCGCACTGGGTGCCGTCGGCGTGGTTGGCTATGCCCTAATCACCCATTTTCAGAACCGCGCGGCGCGCCCGCGCGCGAGGGCAGGCGGTAACGGCGGAAGCGGCGACAGCTATTCGGATACGACGAATGACGGCTTCTCGCTCGGAAGCTGGTTTTCCAGCGACAGTTCCGGAAGTTCGACCGACAGCGGCAGTTGCGCCGTCAGCGATAGCGGCAGCAGTGGCGGAGATTGCGGTGGCGGGGGCGATAGCGGGGGAGGCGGGAGCAGCGATTGAGCCCAGTTCGGTATCATCTTGATCCAGCGCAACGCGCTATTTTAGAGCCGTTCTAGGCTGTTTCCTGGCCAGTTTGGAATAGCTTGAAATACCGGTTTTTCCTTTTGCATCCGGACGGCCCCTTAAATATCGATGATGGCGCATCACCGAAGGGCCTACCGCTTCCATGATCGTTTGTTCCTGTAACGTGCTGAGCGATGACGACATCCGCGCCGCCGTCGCCGAGTCCGACGATGCCGTGCGTCATGCCAAGCAGATCTACGGATGCCTCGGCTGCAGCGCCGAGTGCGGCCGCTGCGCCCGGACGATCAAGACCATCATCGACGAAGCGCTCGGCCCCTGTGCCAAGTCCTGCTGTTCCGGCTGCCCGCACAGCCACACCGTGGCCGCCAACGATGAGGCGGCCCAGCCCGCCCAGTTCGCCCTCGCGGCCTGCTGATAACTTCCGCAAATTCGGCTGAGTTTTTCCCCGGCTGCGTCCCCGTAGCCGGTTGCTCTCGCGTTTAATCTCATTTAGAAGCATTCTAAAGTCGGATAGGTCCGATTTGGACTGCAAGATCTGGAGTGAACCATGCAGGGCGACGCAAAAGTCATCGACTATCTCAACAAGGCGCTGCGTCACGAGCTGACTGCGATCAACCAGTACTGGCTGCACTATCGCTTCCTCGACAATTGGGGCCTGCTGGACATGGCCAAGGTCTGGCGCAAGGAGTCCATCGAGGAGATGGAGCACGCCGACAAGCTCACCGCGCGCATTCTGTTCTTCGACGGCTTCCCGAACATGCAGGTGCTCGATCCCCTGCGCATCGGCCAGAACGTCAAGGAAATCATCGAGTGCGACCTCGCCGCCGAGATGAGCGCGCGCGCGCTCTACCAGGAAGCGGCGACCTACTGCCACGGCGTCAAGGACTACGTCACCCGCGACCTGTTCGAGAAGCTGATGAGCGACGAGGAGCACCACATCGACTTCCTCGAAACCCAGCTTGATCTGATCGGCCGCATCGGCCTTGAGCTCTACACCCAGAAGCACGTCGGCGGGCTCGAGGGCGAGGGGCACTAAGCTCCGTCCAAGTCCATCGCGGTTGCCACAAGCTCAGCTGTCGTCCCGGCGAACGCCGGGACCCATAACCACAGAGAGTGGTTGCGGCGCGAGCTGGTAACTCCAAGTCTTCGCCAAACCACTCCCTGTGGTTATGGGTCCCGGATCTGCGCTTCGCTTGTCCGGGACGACACCGTGATTGTCGTGCCTTTCACAGCTGAGTCTTGTAACGCTCTTCCACGATCTCCTGGCTTTCCGGCTCGCCGAGTCCGGTCTGGTCGTGGATCACCTGGGCGACACTCGGCATTACCGAGCGCTCTACCTTCTCCGGTGCCCATAGCTTTGAGCGCATCAGCGCCTTGCCGCAGTGGAAATAGACCTCGCTGACAGCGACGCTCAGCACCGCACGCGGCGGCTTGCCGAACTCGACCATCGACGCGAGCAGCTCCGGATCGGCCGACAGCGTGCCGCGCCCGCCGACGCGCAGCGTCTCGTCGATGCCCGGCACGAAGAACAGCAGGTGCACGAAGCCTGAGCCTTCGACGACGTTGCGGAAACTGTCGATGCGGTTATTGCCGGCGCGGTCGGGCATCAGCAATTGATTGGGGCCGGCGACATGAACGAATCCGATGCCGCCGCCGCGCGGTGAGGCGTCGACGCTGCCATCGAGGCCTGATGTCGCGAGCACGCAGAATGGCGACATCTCGATGAATTTCTTCGCATGCACGTCGATCGCCGGACGCGCCTTCGCGATCACGCGCGGGGTCGGCTTCGCATAGATGGTGGCAAGGTCTTCGGCGCAGAGGTCGGTCACGAAGGTCTCCCTGATTGAGGCTTCAAGGATATCATTCCCCGGCCTGACCACTATCCTCTTTATGACACCGCCATGGCCAGTCGATCACGCCGGCGCAGTAAAGCGCCCACCAGATGATCACCGGCTGGAGCGCCAGCCGCGGCCCGTGATAGAGCCAGCTGTTGGGGATGGGCGGAAGGTCGATGCCTTCGAGGGCGTGCTTGATGTTCGCCGGCCAGACGCAGAGCGCATAGAGTGCAAGCGCGACGCCAGCCCACCAGCGCAATGGTCGCGTCACCAGCGCGATGGCGCCTGCGATTTCGCAGAGGCCGGTGATGAGGATCAGCCGCGCAGCAAACGGGACCCAGGACGGTGTGATCGCGAGCAGCTTGTCCGGAACACGGAGATGCGCGATCCCCGCTGCAAGGTAGAACGCCGCCAGCACGAAGCGCATCACGGCGCGTGTTCGGTCGTTTGCAGGGGGCATCAGCTGAACTAGCACGCGCGGCGGCGAGGCGCCATCATGCGCGCTACACTGCGTCGGCGGGCACGAAGCAACTGATGATGATGGCGCCGCGGTGGTGGACATACCACACCACGGCTTGACCGACCGGATTGCCGCGATCGCGGATGATGGCGCGCTCGGGCACCTCCATCCATTGTCCCTCGATCGGCACCCAATAGGTGCCTTTGCGCACGTCGTAGTCGGTGCGATGGCCATCGGAGATGTCGCAGCAGGGTACGCCGTTCGGCGCGATCACGCTCTTGAACCAGGCGCGGATGTCGGGCGGAACGTTGTCGTATTGGCCGTTGTCGAACGCGAACGCGGCGCTCGTCATCGCGGCGAGCCAAACGCACAGCGCAAGCCTGTGCATGCAATCCTCCTCCTCATCGCGTGTCGATTCGTATCGTTGACGCGATTAAGCCCGAGCCGCCGGCTCATTGCATGCTCAAATAATATGCGGCGCTGATGCGCCGCATATGATGCGTTGCGACATCGAGGTCGTTCCGACGATGCCTACATCGTGCGCTGCGGTGCAGTCTGCAGCAATTGCCGAACCTGCTCGGTGTAGAATTTCGCGTTGCCGGTAGTGCCGTGGCCCCGCGTCTCGGTGCTTGCCGGGATGAGATACAGCTTGCCGTTCTTGACACGCTTCATTGCAGCGTCGGTCACGCCGGTCTCGGGCGGATTGCGCTCGTCATCGGCGGAATTGATCAGCAGCAGCGAGGCCTCGATCTGCTCCAGCTTGTCGCCGGCGTTGTAGTCGTGCGAGGAATCCCACTGGTAGACGTAGTCGTTGGCATCCGCGGTGATCGGTGTCGCCAGCCGATCGTCGACGATCTTGTCGGCCTTTGCGGCAGTCGGTGCCTGTTGCTGATAGGCCAGCGTGCCGCCGATGCTGGCGATGCCATAGGCCGTGATGGCGTATTTCATCATGCGCGGCTGGCTGGTGTAATTGCCGCCATTGTAATCGGGATCGTTGCGGATGGTGTCGAGCATGATCCGCCGCATCATCCAGTTGCGCGACGCCATCTCGGTCGGTTGCGAGGCCATCGGCACCAGCGCGTCCATGTCCTTGGGATATGTCTCGCCCCACAGCCAGGTCTGCATGCCGCCCATGGAGTTGCCGATCACGAGCCGCAGATGCTTGACGCCGAGGCCTTCGGTCACGAGGCGATGCTGCGCCTCGACCATGTCGTCGTAATTGTATTTCGGGAAGCTCGTCTTCATGCCGTCGGACGGTTTCGACGATTTGCCGTGGCCGATCGCGTCGGGAATGATGATGTAATATTTGGACGCATCGAGCGGCTGTCCGGCGCCGAACATCTCGCCGGCGAATGCGGGTGTCAGCATGCTCGCGCCCGAGCCGCCGGTGCCGTGCAGCACGAGCACCGGTTGTCCGGTCGGTTCACCTACAGTGGTGTAATGCAGCTTCAGTTCCGGCATGACCTCGCCGGTGTGGAACTTGAAATCCTTGGCAACCCAATCGCCCTGTTTCGGCGCCGGATAGTCGGCGGCGAATACCGATGTCGAGATGGACAGCAGAATGACCGACAGCGCCGCACAAGAAGCTTTCATGTTTGTCTCCCCATAAGCGGCTCATGGCTCGTGGCCGCGTTGGGATGGACTTTAGCAGAAGTGTCCGGAAGGATGTAGGATTTCGGCTCCGCCGATCGTCTTATGAGGAAATCATCGGGAGAGACTGCATGTGTCGCAACATCAAGACGCTGTTCAATTTCGAGCCGCCGGCGACGGAGGGCGAGATCCATGCCAGCGCGCTCCAGTTCGTGCGAAAGCTCTCCGGCTTCAGCAGGCCGTCGCAGGCCAATGAGGCAGCCTTCGACCGCGCGGTCGTCGAGGTCTCGGAGGCTGCGCGAAAACTCCTGACGTCGCTTCACACCCATGCACCGGCGCGCGACCGCGAGGTCGAGGCGGAGAAGGCGAAGGAACGTTCGCGGCTGCGTTTCGGCTAACGGTCCGGCCGGGCTCGACCGTGATCTGGCTCACGGAAGCGATGGCCGTCACGCGCGATGATGCTCGCCGGGGTTTTGACAACCCGGAGCACGATCATGAACCGCCCCCTTCTTCCGCTGAAAGCAGGTGCCATCGTTTTCACGCTGTTGTGGACCGCGTGGATGATGTGGTGGAGCGGCTCGTTCTCGAGCGCGAACATGGTGATCCTGGCCATCTGCGGCGCGGCGGTCGGTTATCTCTGGTACCGCGCCATGCGCTGGCAATTCGAGCGCATGGGCATGCTGCCGCGGCGTGAGGATCGGAAGTAGGCGCTAGTCCTTGTGACCGTGCTTCTTCTTTTTCTTCTTTTTCTTGTGATCGTCGTCTTCGTCATCCTCGCCATCGGCGGAGGCATCGTCAGCCTCCTGCACGGCGGCCTCCAGCGCCGCACGCTCGGCAGCTTCCTGCGCTTCGCGCTCGGCGGCCTGCTGCTCGCGCCGGCGGCGGCGCTCATCCCAGGCGTCGAAGAGTTGCTCGAGCCAGGGGAGCACCTGCTCGATCGACGGTAATTGGCCGGGCGGACCGGCTTCGCCGCGCGGGCCTTGAGGACCGGCGGGCCCTTGCGGACCTGCGGCGCCCTGCGATCCGGCGGCGCCCCGCGCACCGGCTTCGCCCGCCTTGCCCGGCAGACCTGCCTTGCCCTGCGCTCCGGCTTTTCCGGCCGGTCCCGGCTTGCCCTGCGGGCCCGGCTTGCCGCGTGCGCCGTCGGGGCCCCGCTTGCCCGGATGACCCTGCGGTCCCGGCCGTCCCGGTTCGCCCTGCCGTCCGCGCGGACCCTGGGGTCCCTGCCGTCCCTGTTCGTCTGCCACGCCGCTGCTCCTTTTGCGCACGCAAGCTACTTAGCGGCGTTTGACGACAGCAGCAATTCCGCCCGCGCCTCGTGGCGGGCTTGATCAACATCAATCGGCGCGGCGGAGCGCGGCCCGGCGCGTCAATCGTGATACGCCGGCACCTCGATGCCGGACGCCGCGTAGATCCTGATCTTGTTGCGCAGCGTGCGCACCGACAGGCCGAGCACGCGCGAGGCACGCGTGCGGTTGCCGTCGCAGCGTGCGAGCGTCTGGAGCACGAGCTCACGCTCGACCTCGCCGACGGTCGCGCCGATCAACAGTGGAACGATCTCATTGGGTGCAAGAAATTGCGCGCCCTGCTCGGGCGCCGCGACATGAACAGTGGTCATCAATACACTCCCCGATCAACGCCCGCTTCCATCGTTGGAAGCGGATCGAGAACAAACGACCCCCAAGCCGAATATCCTAAGCCGTACATCTACGGTGGGCGGGTTTGGTTAACGAAAGGTTAATTGCGCGCGATCGCACGAATTGACCTTGGGAATGCCGCCGCGCCGCCGCGATTGGCACGAGATGCATAGCGATGCGGACCGATTTCGCGCCTCACACCGTGCGATATCCGCCGTCCACCATCACGATCGTACCCGTGACGTAGGACGACAGGTCCGAGGCGAGGAAGATCGCTGGGCCGACGATGTCCTCCGGCTTGCCGGTGCGCGCGAGCGGGGTGTGGTCGACGAAGGCCTGCACCAGCGCCGGATTGGTGGCGCGCACATGAGCGTTGATGTTGGTCTCGATGAAGCCCGGCCCGATCGCGTTGACGCGCACGCCTTCCTTGCCGAGCTCGACCGCGAGCGCCTTGGTGAAGCCGAGCACACCGTGCTTCGAGGTGGTGTATGCCGCCGAGCTCGGCGTGCGCAGATGCACGAAGGACTGGATCGAGCCGATATTGACGATGCGGCCCTTGGCTGCACGTAAGGGCGCGAGGAACGCCTGCGTCATGTTGAAGACGCCATTGAGGTTGAGCGAGATGATGTCGTTCCAGTCCTTCGCGACCGCCTCGGTCTCGGCGGTGAAGGCGTTGCGGCGGGTGATGCCGGCATTGTTGACGAGGATCGAGACCTGCCCGACCTTGTCGGCGATGGTCTTCGCCAGCGCAAAGCAATCGTCGCGTTTGGTCACGTCGAGCGCAAAGCTCTCGGCCTTGCCGCCGGCCTTGCGGATCTCCTCGGCGGCTGCCGCGACCGTGTCTCCGTTGACGTCGAGCAGCACCACACGCGCGCCCTCGCGGGCATAGCCGGCGGCGATGGCCCGGCCGATGCCGGAACCGGCGCCCGTGACGACAGCGATGTGGTTTGCGAGCAATGCCATGACAATTTCCTCCCGGATTCGTTTCTAAGTTTCATGAAAGGCTAACTCGAAATTAAGGGGTCGGAAACGGCCGCCTTGGCATACTCGTCTTCATTGCTAAACGTTGCGCGCATGATGGAACGACTTGAATCCTGGAAATTGGCGCTCGAGCGCCTGCGGTCGGCGGAATTCGCCGATTGGGCCGAGGCAGGGCGGCTGGTGGCCGAGATCGTGCGGATGAGCACCAATGCCACGCTGCGGCAGGCCGCCGAGCAGGCGCTGCCCGTGTTGCGCCAGGCTGCCGACAATGACGATCACGGCGTCACGCTGGCCGCACGGCGCCGCGTCGGCGTGATCCTCGACGTCGTCCATGATCTGACCGCGCCACGCTTCGGCCGCCGCAACGCCGCGCCGAAGAAGCTGTCCAGCGAGGACCGCGCGCGCAAGATGCTGGGCCTGCCGCTCGCGGTGCAGCTCACTTGCGACGACATCAACCAGGCCTATCGCCGCGCCGCCAAGGGCATGCATCCCGACCAGGGCGGCAGCGCGCAGGCCTTCATCGACCTCAGCTCCGCGCGCGATATTCTCATTCACCCCGGCGCGCACAAGGACGCCTGACGGCGCTCAGCTCTTGTTGACGCAGCTCGGATAGGGCGCGGCTTCGCCCGGCATGATCGGGCAGAGATCGATCGGGCTCAGATCGCGCAGGCGGGCTTCCCAGCGGTCGTCGTTGACCGGCGGCTCGTCGCTTTCGGGGCCGCGCTCGGCCCACTGGATGGTGTAATAGTCGGTCGTGCCCTTGAGCGTGATCAGCAGCGCAGTCTCGCTGTGCCGCGTCGGGCCGCTGTCGATGCGGCCGCAACCGACCACGGCGACAAAGCCCTCGAAGCGGCCGAATGTCGTCTCGCCCAAAGGCCTCGCCGCAAAACTGTCCGGGCAGGCCGTCTTGAATCCGCCTGCGATGGTGCCCGCAAAAATCTGCGGCGATGCGCCCGGCGTCAGCGTCATGCCCTTCTCGCCGGTGACCGTGATCATCTGCGTCCAGCGCTCGGGCGTCTCGCCCTTGAGCACGGCTTCGCGGATGTAGTGGCCGCCCTTGGTGTTCTCGAACACGGCCGCGAAATTCGACGGCATCGCGAAACTGACGAGCTGGCTGAAGATCGGCGAGATCACGCGGAAGGATTGCGGGGCTTGCGCCTGCGCCGCTGCGGCGAGCAGCAGCAAAGCGGAGAAAGCAGCCAGCGTCGTCGTCCGTGCGCGCATCGACCTGCTCCAATCCGCGAGGTGAAAAAACGACCGGGCAAGGATGCTAGTATCGCATCCTTGCCCGGCCCTGTCGTCCGCCGATCGAATTCTTACCAGCTGCAGTGACCGGCCTTCAATGCGTTATCCTTCAGCGCGAGCGCGTCGAGGAAGGTCGGCACGGACGCGCTGGCGCGATGGTAGCCGGCCGGCCACGGCGTGGTCGGGATGCTCTCGTCCCAGATCTGGCACACGCCGCTGTCCTGCCAGCGGATCAGATGATAGCCGGCTTCGGCCGGGCTCGCGGCGACGAAGGCGGCAGCAGCGACACCGGCGGCAGCGCACAGCATGGAAAGACGACGCATGGATCAGCTCCTCAAAATGAAAGATGTGATGCGCCTCCCGACAATGGCGGGGAGGGGTTGCGGGGCGCTCTCAGCCTGTGCCCCGAACAAGAGGTGAGTAGTTCCGTGTGCTGATCAGGTTCAAACCGCAAATGGCGGAAATGGCGGAATTCGCTGGCCAAAAGCAGAGGGCGGGCTGCCTGCGCAACCCGCCCTCGAAACTCGATTGGCCGATCGGCTCAGAGAAAGCAGCGGCGCTCGGCGCGCAACTTGATCTGCAGCTCGGAGGCCTGCGTGAAGGTCGGGAGCGGCTTGCTGACGACCTTGTAGGTCGACGCGCCCCACTGGAACGGCTTGTAGCGGAGATCCTCGTTCCAGACCTGGCAGATGCCAGTGTTGTCCCAGCGGATCACGTAATAGCCGGCTGCCGCCGACGCCGGCACGGCGAACACGGAAGAAGCGATGCCGGCAACGGCACAAAGGGCGAGAACGCGACGCATGAAAGATCTCCTGATGGGAAACGTGACGGGAGACTGGTGCGGCAAAACTGCGCAGCTTGCAAGCCCGGCGTGACCGATCACGGATATGTCAGGCAGATCCCGGTTGACTATCCTTTCGCCAGCGAGGCCACCGCCTCGATCTCGATCAGCATCTTCGGATCGGGCAGCGCGTGCACCACGCAGGTGGTGCGTGCGGGAAAGGGCGGCGGGCCGAACGCGCCGGCATAGAGCGCATTCATCGCGGCCACGTCCGAGGCGCGGGTCAGGAGCACGTTGACCTTGGCGAGGTCGCGCATCGTGGCGCCGGCCTCGTCCAGCACGCGCTTGATGTTGACGACGACATTGGCGAATTGCGCCTCGAAGCCGTCGGGCAGCGCACCATGGGCGTCGAAGCCGGGAATGCCGGAGACGAACAGCAGGTCGCCGACGCGGGTCGCGAAGGAGAGCGGCGGCGCCTTGACGTGCGGCGGGGCAGCGAAATGCTGGATCGGCATGGGGGACCTCGCATGCAATGATGATGGCGTGCGGGAGAGCGTAGCGTCATGCGGGGCATGCTCCAACACAAAACGCGAAAACAACCCCATGCACAGTACGGATCATTGGCGAAATCGAGATTTCGGGAAGACAGAAAAAATGTTTGACCCGTCGGGCAAAACACTGGCAGGATGGCATGGTGGGGTGATGCGGGGGAGCGCGGGCGGGTTGCTTCGCCTCTCCCCGTAAGAACGAGGCGAGGGAGCGCACCGACGGCGCTCCCCATCATGTTGCCGCCGCGATCGATCGGATACATTGCAGCGACTGATTCGCTTTCCCCTTGAAAAATAGCCCCCGGAGACGCCTCATGAAGATTGCTTCCACCCTGCGTGCCGCGCTCGTCGCCCTTGCAGCACTGGCCGGCCTCTCGACCGCGGCGCAGGCCGATGGCGGCACCGTGGTGCTGACGATCTACAAGGCGGGCTGGATCATCGGTGGCTCCGGCGGTTCGGGCGTGCTGAACTTCCGCGGCCGCGCCTATTCGCTCTCGACCGGCGGGCTCGATTACGGGCTCGTCTTCGGCGGCTCCAAGACCGTGCTGCGCGGCCGCGTCTCCAACATCAACCGTCCCTCCGATGTCGCCGGCGTCTATGGCGCCGCCGGTGCCGGCCTCGCGGTCGGCCGCGGCGCCCGCGCCATCGTGCTGACCAACCAGAAGGGCGCGGTGCTGGAGCTGTCGGGCTACCAGACGGGGTTGATGGCGAATGCCGATCTGAGCGGGCTTGCGATCACGATGCGGTAGGAGACGGTGTCGTAGGGTGGGCGAAGGCGCACTTGCGCCGTGCCCACCATCTCTCTCGATCGCGAAAAATGCGTGGGCACGCTTTGCTTTGCCCACCCTACGAGATCCCGGCCGTGGCTACTTTCCGCTCACCATCGCATGAACCCGCTCGCAATGCGTGACGAGGTTCTTGTGCGCATCGACGAACGCCTTCAGCGGCGTCGGGATCGGGAAATAATAGATGTTGGCGATGAAGCCGTAGATGCCGGCATCGCAGCTGGTCGGCCGCTCGCCATCGACGAAACCGTTTGCGGGCACGATCTCGGCCAGCACCTGCAGATCGGCCAGTCCTCGTGCGTAGGCCTGCTCGGGCGTGTAGCGGCCGATGCCCTGGTAGTGATAGCGCTGCGCATTGTAGGCCTTCGCCTTCTCGAAGCCTGCGGCGTCGATCTGCGGATGCTGCGCAATGAAGCCGTCGCGAAACGCGGGATAATAGCGCTCGTCCTTCCAGCGCGAATAGGACATCACCCAGTAGAGATCGTCGAGCATGCGCGTGACGAGATGATGGGTGCGGCGCTGCGCGGGCGACAGCGCGGCATCGATGGTCAGATGATATTTGGCGATCGCATGCGCGATGATGGTCTCGCTGTCGCCGATGGTCTCGCCGTCATCGACCACGTAGGGAAGCTGCCCGCGTGGTGCCGTGGAGGCGTCGAACACATGCTCGTGCACGAACGGCACACCGGCGAGCTTCAGGAAAGCGTAGACCTTGAGCCCGTAGCCGTTGTTGTCGGCGACGCCGAACAGCTCCGGATACGAATAGAGGGTCAGCATGATGGCTCCTCCCAGTAAAATTGGACTATGGGGCCGGTTGGTCCGCGCGCTTGCCGATGGTGTGCGCCTGCGCGCGCTTGCTGGAGCGGATCATCAGGAACGAGCCTGATGTGCCCGGCAGCCGCCAGCGCCCGTCGATCTCGGTCGCCTCTCCGTTCATGATGCCATCGTAATGGACGATGTCGAAGCCGTAACCTGGCGGCTCGTAGCGTTTGACAAACGACACGGCGTGGCCTGAGCGATGGCCCGTGATCGAGGCGCTGTGGGTTCGCACCGGACAGCGCGGATTCGAGCAGGGTTCGGTGACGTGGCCTGCGAGCGCGCCGCCGGCCTCGACCAGCGTCGCGGTGAACGTGACCATTCCCGTGCCGGGTTGAATGTAAGTGCCGTCCCAGACACCGGAGAGATCGTCGCTCATGGCGGCGGCTTCCTCGACATGACGTGCGCCGGTTGAGGCTCGGCTGTTCCGTCCCACGTTCTTTCACTCCAAGTCGTATCGCCGCCATCACGCCCTTGCAATAGGCTGCATGCGACGTCGATCGATCGGAGGACGGCCGGCGTCATTCATTTGACGGAGGTAAGGCGAATTGCGGGTTAGCTTACCGCGCCGTGGACTTGTGCGAACTCATCTGACCGTGCCGACCACGTAACAGCCGCGCGAGCTTTCGTAGCACGGCTTCCATTCGCTGAAGCTACTGTCCCAATAGACGTTGTAAGTGGCGCATGGGTGCGCCTGATTTCCACATTGGCCTGTTTGCGCCTCCGCAGTCTGGAGGAATTGCCGGGCCGCGATGATGCTGAGCGCTGCTGCAATGACCGTCAGCACGGATTTGGTGTATCGGTCTGTCATATCCAATCCTCCAATCGCTGCAAAATAATAAACCTATGGTAGTGCAGGCTAGCAGTGCACACTGATGCAAGGCAAGCGCAGGACGCGAGGAGCGGAGCAAAATTCGCCCCAGGACCTGCTTGGGCCTAAAAAATTCCGTATCGCTGTCGGGGCGACGTGCCCGGGCTCGTCCTTGGGATGGCGGCTTGCAGTTCGCCCGTCCGGTCCCAGACAAAAGGATATTCGCATATGACCTCCATCACGCCGTTTCTCTGGTTCGACAACAATGTTCCGGAAGCCGTCGCCTTCTACAAATCGGTATTCCCTAACGCGAAGGTCGAGACCGTCAGCGATTTCATGGCGGTGTTCGAGCTGGAAGGACAGCGCTTCAACGCGCTCAATGGCGGGCCGCAATACCGCTTCAACGAGGCGGTGTCGTTCTTCATCAGCGTCGAGACGCAGGACGAGGTCGACTATTTCTGGAGCCGGCTCACCGCCGACGGCGGCGAGGAATCGAGGTGCGGCTGGCTGAAGGACAAGTTTGGGCTCTCGTGGCAGGTGGTTCCGACCGCGCTCGGCCGGTATCTCGGCGATGCCGATCGCACCAAGGCCAATCGCGTCATGCAGGCGATGATGGCGATGCGAAAGATCGTGATCGCGGATCTCGATAAGGCGTATGCGGGGTGACGCAGTGACGCGTCGCGGTTTGGCGGAATGTCGTATCCAAACCGAAAGTGTCGTCCCGGCGAACGCCGGGACCCATAACCCCAGGGAGTGGTTTGGCGAGGACTCGAAGTCCGGTACTGCTGTCGCCACAACCGATAGAATCCGCGGTATGGGTCCCGGCGTTCGCCGGGACGACGGCTGAGTGTGACGTACAATCGCTAATCCACGCTCACGCCGATCTACTTCGCGAGCGCGCTTTGCATCGCTATACTGCCGACATCAGCAGGATGGTGATCTCATGGCAAACGAATTGGCAGGCAAGGTTGCCGCGGTGACCGGGGCCGCGTCGGGCATCGGCCTGGCGAGTTCCGAGGCGATGCTGGCCGCGAGTGCGCGCGTGGTGATGGTCGATCGCGACGAGGCCGCGCTGAAGGCGCTCTGCAGCAGGCATGGTGACGCGGTGATCCCGCTGGTGGTCGATCTGCTAGACCCGAAGGATTGCGCGACGCTGCTGCCGCGCGTTCTGGAGAAGGCAGGGCAGCTCGACATCCTGCATGCCAATGCGGGCACCTATGTCGGTGGCGACCTCATCGATGCCGACACGATGGCGATCGACCGGATGCTGAATTTGAACGTCAACGTCGTGATGAAGAACGTGCACGACGTGCTGCCGCACATGATCGAACGCCGGAGCGGCGACATCATCGTCACGAGTTCTCTTGCCGCGCATTTTCCGACGCCATGGGAGCCGGTCTATGCGTCGTCCAAATGGGCGATCAATTGCTTCGTCCAGACGGTGCGGCGCCAGGTCTTCAAGCACGGCATTCGCGTCGGCTCGATCTCGCCCGGCCCGGTCGTCACCGCGCTGCTCGCGGACTGGCCGGCGGAGAAGCTCAGGGAAGCCAGGGATTCCGGCAGCCTGCTGGAGGCCAGCGAAGTGGCTGACGTCGTGATGTTCATGCTGACGCGGCCGCGCGGCATGACCATCCGCGACGTGGTGATGATGCCGACCAATTTCGATCTGTAGGGCGCGGTGCCGTAGCTTTTGTAGGATGGGTAGAGCGCAGCGAAACCCATCACCCGGTCTGCGGTCTAGCCAGCCCTGTGGCGCAGTCGAACAGGCGCACCTGTTGCTTCGGTCCAGTTGATGGGTTTCGCTTCGCTCTACCCATCCTACGGAATACGGCACCGTGCCTAGCCGGCCGCCGCCGTGAAAACCGCCAGCTGCGCATCGAACGCGCGCTGGAACGCCGGCCGCGCTTCGCCGCGGGCGACATAGGAGGAGAGGGTCGGATAGTCGTCGAGGATGCGCGATGCAGCCAGCCTGCGCAGCACCGTCACCATCAGGAGATCGCCGGCGCTGAACGCGCCGTCGAGCCAGTCGGCGCCGCCGAGATGGCGGGCCAGTTCGCCGAGCCGGACGCAGACCCGGTCCCTCAGGATCGGCAGCCGCACCTCATACCAGCTGCTGTCACGTTCGGTCAGGATCGCCGTCCCCAGCTCGCCGATCGGCGGTTCGACGGTGTTGACGGCGGCAAACATCCACGCGATGGCGCGCGCCCTGGCGTTCGGCTCGCCCGGCAGCAGACCGGCATGACGCTCGGCGATATGCAGCACGATGGCGCCGGTCTCGAACAAGACGAGGTGACCGTCCTCGAAGGTCGGGATCTGCCCGAACGGATGCAGCGCAACATGTTCAGGCTGCTTGATGTGATCGAACGTTACGAGGCGAACGTCGTAGGGCTGGCCCACCTCCTCCAACGCCCACCGAATCCGCATGTCGCGCGCCAGACCCCTGCCGCGGTCGGGAGAGTTTGCGAAGGCGGTGATGGTGGGCATGCGAGATCTCCGGGGTGATGGCGGTTTGGACCAGAGGACGAACGAGCGGAGCGGATTCCGACAGTCTCTCCGGTGCGCACGGTCCCGTAGGGTGGGCAAAGGCGCGCCCTTCGCGCGCCGTGCCCACGTTCTGTCGATTGGTGGAGAGATCGTGGCACGGCGCTGGGGCGCCTTTGCACACCCTACGAGAGCCAACCCCTCATGGTGAGGAGGCGCGAAGCGCCGTCTCGAACCATGCAGGCCCCGATCTCGCCCGCGGCCATCCTTCGAGACGACCGCTGCGCGGTCTCCTCAGCGACTGTGTTCTTTGTCAAGCGGATTGCCATTGTTTTTGGTCTCTGAGCATGGCGTTGAGGATGGTGAGAACCTTGCGCGCGACCGCGATGAGGGCAACCATCTTGGGCTTTCCGGCGGCCAGCAGGCGTCGATAGAACGTTTTGAGCTGCGGATGATGCTGGCTAGCGGATAGAGCAGCCATATAGAGCCCAGCGCGCAGCGCGGCTCTTCCGCCCCCGATCATGCTCTTGCCCTTCCAGCGGCCGGACTGACGGGTGAACGGAGCAAGGCCGGCAAGGCTTGCAATCTGGCGACGGTTGAGGGTGCCGAGTTCGGGCACCTCGGCCAAGAACGTGCGAGCGAGCGTGTTGCCCACTCCCGGAAAGCTGATCATCAGTTCCTCCTTGTCGCGCCAGACCGGCGATCCGCGCACCAAGGTGTCGATGTCGTTGTCGATCTCCGGTAGTTCCTTCTCGAGAACCTTGATGTGGCGAACAAGGCTCTTGCGAACGCGCACATTCTCGACCCGCTTCTCGCGCTGGCGTTCGGCAACGATCATCTCGATGATCTGCCGCCTGCGACTGACCAGCTCCGCCAGCAGCCGCGCCTGCTGATCCGGCAGAGCGCGCGGCGTTGGTCTCACGGCCTCGATGAACCGTGCGATGACCGCCGCATCGATCGGATCGGTCTTGGCACGCCGACCAACGGCTTGGGCGAAGTGCCGGATCTGGGCCGGATTGACCACCACCAGCGGCAATTCGGCGCCGGCCAGCGCTGCCGCAACGATGGTCTCGAACCCGCCTGTCGCCTCCACCGCAATCAGCGTTGGCGAACAAGCCGCAAGACGCGTAACCAACTCTTCCAAGCCTTTGCCGTCGCGCGCGACGGCAAAGGCTTCTCCATTTGGACGTACATGCACGTCCAGCCGGTCCTTTGACACATCAATGCCAACATAGATCGCGTCCATCTGCACCCCTCCTTGCGCAACCGGGCTCGCCAGGCGGCCCTCGCGACTGTTCGGGTTCGATGGAACAACGGACGGGGCGCCGCGCTGAGGCACGGGCTTCGCGGCCCTTGGATGAAGCGGTCTCCCGTCCGTTACCGCGCCGGCTATCTTAGCCGATCCGGCACGATCTGACTTACAAGGATGAGGTGCTTCGCGTGTTGAGCGGCGTCTGCCCGTAAGAGTGACATCACAAGGTAGTTGCACCCAATAATTGCATATATTAAACTTGGAACCAAACAATAAGAACCAGTCGGCTTTTTTCCAAAGTTCATTATCGAAGGAGTAGTGCAATGCGACCATTGCTATTCGTTTTGATGCCCGTCGTTCTCCTGAGCTTTTCAAGTTCTCACGGGCAGGAGAGCGCTCAGAGCGGCCCCGCGATCACGTTGCCGAGGGTAGACCCAAATGAAATGAAGGCGCTTAGCGACGCGTATCCGACGCCAAACAAGCCCGATAGGGCAACGTTCGTGGCGCCAAAGACCCAGCGTGGAACCACTACGATAATCCCCGAAGAAGTTGTCGTGAAGTTTTGCAGCGGGAAAGATGGCTGCATTGTTCGGATCGGAATGCACAATTGGGACGACACTGGGCGCGTCGCCTCCCGCCACTTCCTGTTTTTTTACAACAAGGAGACAGGCGTATGGCGTGCCGAAGCGGGAGATGCCGCCGGGACCAACAAGAACAATGTGACTGAGCACGTCAACAATTCCTGGGCCTGCTACTTTACCGATGGACGATACGAGAACTGGCAGGACAAGGGCGACACCGACGGCAACTTTGGTTTGCTCTCGTGGAATCAATATAACGCGGATTGCTATCTGACGTTGGTCAACTAGCGCTCACAACGTTAGCAGTCTCGGCTTGAGTCTTCTTGTGCGCGAGGCGTAACCTGTTCGGTCGCCGCTAGATACTAGCGGAGCACTTGTGGGGTGCGCCTCGCTCGTCTCTCCTAAGCACCAATCCACGCCGCCAGCTCTCGCCACGGCTCCAGCGTCCAATGCCCCGAGGCCGCCCCGGACGGCGACGGCAGCACGAACACCTCAGGCCAACTCGCGTCACGCACCTGCCGCCCCAACAAAATCCCACTCGACGGCCGGCCATAAAACAGGCTCGCCGCCTTCTTGCTCGTGAACGCAATCGTCCGCGGCCGATATTTTTCGATCTTGGCCCGAAAGCCCGGCACGTCGATCGTCTCCGCCGCGATCTGGTGATCCATCCCCGCACCCGACTTGGAAAGATCGGTGAAGCCGATCCCGAGCTCGATCAGCGATGCGAACTCACCCGGTTGATACCGTCGCGGCGTGATCCCGGCCTCATGGATCGCGCGCCAGAAGCGGTTGCCGGGATGGGCGTAGTAATGCCCGAGTTCAGCCGAGCGCGTCGAGGCGGCGGTGCCTACGAAGACGAGGCGGAGGTTTTCGCGGAGCTGGTCGGGGAGGCGGTGACTAGTGTTGGACATTTTCGATGCGACTATTGACTTGCTTCTTCGCTGAATCTGCCGTCGGTATTGTCAGGGCACGCGAGCGCCGCGTGCCTCAGGCCGGTTGGGGGAAGCATGCTAGACCAGTTTGAGTGGCCCGAGCCCGAACATGAAGCCGACAAGGTCGTTTTGCGCAACGTCCGGAATCACGGCTGCCATATCACGGGCATACCTGATGCCAATCCGCCGTTTGCATTTTCAATCGGTCTGTACCTGAACTACGGCCACCCCGAACTTATCATCTTCGGCCAGAGCTTCCACAGCGCGCAGGCCATCATCAATCTTATCCGCGATCGCGCCGCCGCGGGGCATAAATTCGTCGACGGTGATATCTCCGACGAACTGCTGGAGAACGGCTACAAGCTCGGCTTCTGGCAGGTGCCGTTCGCGGCTTATCCTGATTATCTCGGCATTGCGATCTGGTTCTACCGAAAATCGCGGCTCGCATTCCCCTGTCTCCAGGTCGTCTGGCAGGACGTTGATCGTCATTTCCCCTGGGAGGCGGACTGCTCGCTCGACGTCAGACGGGACCAACCGTTGTTGAAGAGGACGGTCTCTTGATGTTGTCCTTCGAAATGGCCTGACGATGGACCGCGAAGAATTGGCCGTCGCCTATGCCGCGCCGGGCCGCCACTATCACAACCTCGCGCATATCGAGGACTGCCTCGCCGCGCTTGCGCAGGTGGAAGGGCTCTCGGCTCACGAGCGCGAGGTTCTGTCGGAAGCGATCTGGTGGCACGATGTCGTTTACGATCCGACCCGGTCGGATAACGAAGAGCTCAGCGCACAACTGGCCGAAGCGCACGTGCGCGCCGATATCAGCCGCGAGGTCGGTCGCCTGATCCGTCTGACGAAGACGCACGACGTCGCGGCGGATGATCGCCTCGGGGCCATCCTGATCTCGATCGATCTCAGCATTTTGGGCGCGGAGCCGGCGCGCTACGACGCCTATGCCGCGGCCATCCGGCAGGAGTTCATCCACGTCAGCGATGCCGACTATCGCGCCGGCCGCGCCGCGGTGCTGCGCCGGTTCGCCGCCCGACCGGTCATCTATCCCGATGCCGGTTTCGCTGCGAAATATGATCAGCGGGCGCGCGAGAATCTTGCGCGTGAATTGGCGTCGTTGAGCTGAGCAGCGTAGGGTGGGTTAGCCGCTCACAAGTGCGGTCATTCAACACGCGACGGCGCAAGGCGTAACCCACCACGTCTGGAGAGGCGTTGGATGCCAACTGGTGGGTTACGCTACGCTAATCCACCCTACGGGTTTGCTGCGCAGGGTAGGTTAGTGCAGCGTAGCCCACCAATCGTCCAGCATCCTGCGTGCTGTCACGAGCATTGGCACAAGCAATCGCCCTGCAACGGTCATGCAGCTGGGGTCGTTCTGCTCTTCTTTCTCCTTGAGGACGCCAGCGGCAACAAGCGCGGCACGGTCATCCGGGCAAAACTCGGATGATTTTCGATCCAACTCCTCGAGACTAAGTGGCGTTGAGAGAATGCAGGCATCCGTGCCGCGATGCCCTGTGCGGTACGCGATTGATTGAGAATCAGCTTGTAAGCTCGGGTCGCCGTGATCTCGTGATCCCATGGAGATTGCAGCCACCAATTGCCAGCGACGATCCGCGCGGTGGAGACGACACCGACGTGGTAGGACGTCGTTTCGTCGCCAAAGCTCGCGGAAAACGCATAGCGCCAATTCCAGGCCTCGACGTTCAGATCGAACGGAACAAGAAGATACTTGAACGAGGGCGCATTTCCTTCGTCCGCTGTTCGCTGGATGAACCGGTCTGCCACCTTGGTCGCCTCGAATTGCGTGGGCGTTGCGAGCAATTCGGATCCGAGCGGAAGGTCTAGAGCTTGCACAGAGACGGGGGCGGTGAGCACACGCCGAAGCGCGCAAACCAGCGGCTGAACGAAGTCCGTGCGTTTCAAGTCTGACTGGATGTAGAGCACGACTTCCGCAGGTGCGATCGGCCGGGCAACCTCGTGCGGCTGCTCCTGCGCCAGCGCGCCGGACGTCCCAGCGAGCAGGAAGGAAAATATCAGATGGTGCAATCTGTACTTCAAGGTGCGATACGGCTCGCCTACGTGCCTTTGTTCTACCTTGTACCGACATAAAATGAGATAACAACCAAAGGGTGCGAAGACTTCACAGGTTGGTTAGCGAAGTGCAACCACCATGCAAAAGAAGGAAGCGAATGACGATTTCGTGCTCGCTCATTGCCGCAAACAAAAAAGGCCGGGCGCTTCAGCGCCCGGCCTGTCGTTTGGTGGGTGCGCGCTTATAGGCTCACAGCACCCGATTGCTCTCCTTCACCTTCTCCGCATCCAGATACAGGCTCTCGCCCATCTCCTTGAACTTCGCGCTCATCTTGGCCATGCCGTCCTCGGCCGTGCCGCTCATCGACATGCCGATGCTGTTCGGATCGTTCAGCGTCGCGGCGTAGTCGCGGACGTCCTGGGTGATCTTCATCGAGCAGAACTTTGGGCCGCACATCGAGCAGAAATGCGCGACCTTGTGGGCTTCCTTCGGCAGGGTTTCGTCGTGGAAGTTCTTGGCCGTGTCGGGATCGAGGCCGAGGTTGAACTGGTCGCTCCAGCGGAAGTCGAAACGGGCGCGCGAGAGCGCGTCGTCGCGGAGCTGGGCGGCCGGGTGGCCCTTGGCGAGATCGGAGGCGTGCGCGGCGATCTTGTAGGTGATGACGCCGACCTTGACGTCGTTGCGGTCGGGTAGCCCAAGATGCTCCTTCGGCGTGACGTAGCAGAGCATGGCGCAGCCGAACCAGCCGATCATGGCGGCACCGATGCCCGAGGTGATGTGGTCATAGCCCGGCGCGATGTCGGTGGTCAGGGGCCCGAGGGTGTAGAACGGCGCTTCGCCGCATTCCTTGAGCTGCTTGTCCATGTTGATCTTGATCTTGTGCATCGGCACATGGCCGGGGCCCTCGATCATGACCTGGCAGCCCTTGTCCCACGCGATCTTCGTCAGCTCGCCGAGCGTTTCGAGTTCGGCAAATTGCGCGCGGTCGTTGGCGTCGGCGATCGAGCCCGGACGCAGGCCGTCGCCGAGCGAGAACGAGACGTCATACTTGCGCATGAGGTCGCAGATCTCGTCGAAATGGGTGTAGAGGAAGCTTTCCTTGTGATGCGCCAGGCACCACTTCGCCATGATCGAGCCGCCGCGGCTGACGATGCCGGTGACGCGGCTGGCGGTGAGGTGGATGTATTGCAGGCGCACGCCGGCGTGGATGGTGAAATAGTCGACGCCCTGCTCGCACTGCTCGATCAGCGTGTCCTTGTAGAGCTCCCAGGTCAGCTTGACCGGATCGCCGTTGCACTTCTCCAGCGCCTGGTAGATCGGCACGGTGCCGATCGGAACCGGCGCGTTGCGCAAAATCCACTCACGGGTGGTGTGGATGTTGCGGCCGGTGGAGAGGTCCATCACGGTGTCGGCGCCCCAGCGGATCGCCCACACCATCTTCTCGACCTCTTCCTCGACCGACGACGTCACCGCCGAGTTGCCGATATTGGCGTTGATCTTGGTCAGGAAGTTGCGGCCGATGATCATCGGCTCGAGTTCGCTGTGGTTGATGTTCGAGGGGATGATGGCGCGGCCGCGCGCGATCTCGCTGCGCACGAACTCCGGCGTGATGAAGGCGGGCACCGCGGCGCCAAAGCTCTCGCCGTCGGCAAGGGCGGCTTCCGCGCGTTCGAGCTGCTGCTTGCGGCCGAGGTTTTCGCGCTCGGCGACGTAGATCATCTCCTTGGTGATGATGCCGGCGCGGGCGAATTCGAGCTGGGTGATCTTGTGGCCGTCGAGGCCGCGCAGCGGCTTGTGATAGGCGCTGAAGGCGCGCGCGGCGTGGTCGGTGGAGACGCTGCCATTGTCTTCCGGTTTGATCTGGCGGCCGTCATATTCCTCGACGCCGCCGCGCTCCAGCACCCACGCCTTGCGGCCGCGCGCGAGACCGGCGTTGACGTCGATGGTCACGGACGGATCGGTGTAGGGGCCCGAGGTGTCGTACACCGGCAGGTTCGGCTCGCCGGCACCTTCCGAGAGGATGATCTCGCGCAGGGGCACGCGGACATCCGGCGCGGCATCGGGCGATGCGAAGATTTTTCGCGAAGAGGGCAGCGGGCCGGTGGTGACGGCAGGCACGGTCTTGTCGGGGTTGGAGCGGATGTTCATGGGATCCTCCGTTGAATATGATTATCGCGTCGTCGCGTGCTGTTCGTCATCCTGAGGTGCGAGCACTTGCGAGCCTCGAAGGATGGAGCCGGGCTGTCGCCCTTCGAGGGCCGCTGAAGAAGCGGCCACCTCAGGGTGACGGGATAGAGATTGAGTGAGGCGCATCACGCAGCCTCCTTCAGGCCGAGCCATTGCCGCACGCGCGCATCCGGGTCGGCATTCTGGGTGACGTCGCTGACGACGGCGATGGAATCGGCACCCGCGGCAAAGATCTCCGCGGCGTGCTCGAACTTGATGCCGCCGATCGCGACCAGCGGGATGGTGCCGATGCGCTTCTTCCATTCGGTGATTTTTGGAATGCCCTGCGGTTCGAAGCGCATGGACTTCAGCGTGGTGAAAAAGATCGGACCGAGCGCGACGTAATCGGGCTCGGCCTTGAGCGCGGTTTCGAGCTCCGCGTCATCATGTGTGGAGACGCCGAGCGACAGGCCGGCCTCGCGGATCGCCTTGAGGTCGGCATCCGCCAGATCCTCCTGGCCGAGATGCAGATATTTTGCACCGGCGACGATCGCCGCGCGCCAATAGTCGTTCACGACCAGCTTGGCCTGCGTGCCGTTGGTGATGGCCAGCGCATCGGTGACGATCTGCAGCGCGTCAGCGTCGTTTAGCTCCTTGGCGCGGAGTTGAATTGTGCCGACGCCGAGCTTGGTCAGGCGTTCGACCCATTTGAGGCTGTCGACGACGGGATAGAAGCGATCAGGATACGGCATGCCAGAACGGGGTCCCAACGACAGGGGTGGAGGGGGAAGCGAAGTCGCGGGCGTTCATCAGCCCGGCTTCGAACGCAGTGCGGCCGGCCTCGATTCCGAGGCGGAAAGCTCTGGCCATCGCGACGGGATCGGCGGCTTTTGCGATCGCCGTGTTAAGCAGCACGGCGTCATAGCCGAGCTCGAGCGCTTCGGCGGCGTGCGAGGGCGCGCCGATGCCGGCATCGACCACCAGCGTGATATCGGGCAGCCGCTCGCGCATCAGTTTCAGCGCGTCGCGATTGGTGATGCCTTTCGCGCTGCCGATGGGCGCGGCCCACGGCATCACCACCTTGCAGCCGGCATCGACCAGCCGGTTCGCGACCGAGAGGTCCTCGGTGCAATAGGGGAACACCTCAAAACCGTCCTTGATCAGGATCGTCGCGGCCTCGACCAGGCCGACGACGTCGGGCTGCAGCGTGTCGTTGTCGGCGATCACTTCGAGCTTGATCCAGGATGTGCCGAACAATTCGCGCGCGAGCTTGGCTGTGGTGACGGCCTCGCGCACGCTGCGGCAGCCGGCGGTGTTCGGCAGCACGGCGACGTCGAGCTCGCGGATCAGCTTCCAGAACGCGTCGCCGGTCTTGCCGCCGGCGGATTCGCGCCGCAGCGACACCGTGACGATGTTCGAGCCCGAGGCGCGGATCGCGTCCTGCATGATCGCAGGCGAGGGATAGAGCGCGCTGCCGATCAGCAGGCGCGAGGCGAAGGTTTTGCCGTAGAAGGTCACCATGTCCTCACCCTCCCTGCCGCGGCGTGATGATCTCGATCTCGTCGCCGGCCTTCAGTGCGGTCTCGGCCCAGCGGCTCTTCGGCACGACGTCGTAGTTGAGCGCGATGGCGAAATGCGTGCCCTCGTAGTCGAGCTCCGAGAGCAGCGCATCGACGCTGGCCGCATTGATCTCGCGCTGTTCGCCGTTTACGATCACAATCATTGCACGATCACGCGCATTGCATCACCTCATTGTCGATCTGGCCGCGCTCGACGTAAGCGAGCGTCAGCTCGGCCAGCGCCGGCGCGAGCAGGAAGCCGTGGCGGTAGAGCCCGTTGACGCTGATCTGGCCGCCGCGCACGCCGATGCGCGGCAGATTGTCCGGATACGCGGGGCGCAGGCCCGAGCCGAATTCGACGATGCGGGCTTCGCCGAAGGCCGGATGCACCGCATAGGCCGCGCCCAACAGCTCCAGCGCGGAGCGGACGCTGACGCCGGTGTCCTCGGCCTCGATCGAGGTCGCGCCCAGCATGAACAGATTGTCCTCGCGCGGGATCACGTAGAGCGGCCAGCGCGGATGGATCAGCCGCACCGGGCGCGCAAGCTGCACCTCGCTGCTCTCGATCAAAATCATCTCGCCCTTGACGCCGCGCAGCTCGCCTTGTTCCTCGCGCGCGGACAGGCCGCGGCAGTCGATGACGATGCCTTCCAGATCGTTGGCGGTGACGTCGCTGCCGAACTTGATGGTGCCGCCGGCGGCCTTGATGCGTTCGTGCAGCTTCGGCAGCACGCGGCGTGGCTCGACATGGCCCTCGGTCGGGAAGAACAGCGCGTCGCGGAAGCGGCCTTCCAGCGACGGCTCGAGCTCGGCAAGGCCCGCGGCATCGAGGCGGCGATGGCCTTCGGTCATCCGCGCAAAGCGCTCGAAATCGTTGCGCTCGCGCGGATGGGCGACGACGAGCGAGCCGTTGAAGGGGGTATCCGGCAGTTCGCGCCGCCAGATATCGAGCGAGCGCAGGCCGAGGTGGCTGATGATGGGCTCGGCGACCTCCGCCTCGCAATAAGGCGCGAGCATGCCGCCGGCCCAATGGCTGGTGGCGTCGGTCATGCCGGCGTCACTGCGCTCGTGTAACGTCACGGCATGGCCGGCCTGCGCGAACAACAGCGCCTGCCAGGCTCCGGCTATGCCTGCACCGATGATGGATACCGGAGAATCCGGTCGCTTGGTCGTCTGCAACATCCCTGTCCCTTCGCCGGCATGACCCGGATCAGGTTCAAAGGGTCACCGCGGTCCTGGGCCGGCTTGCTGAAGTGCAGGCTTGCCCATTTAGCGGTATCTCAGCTCCTCCTCGGAGCACCCCTCGGAACGGCTCTAATGTAGGCTAGTGGGGGCCTGTGTCAACGCGTTTGGCTGGAACAGGGCGTTATCTGGGCGCCTGCGCCCGCGCGTTGCGGACGTGCTGGGCGAGCTTGCGATGCGCCGGGCCGCCGAACAACGGCTGCGGATTGCCGTTGGGCTCGAGCCAGGCCTGGTCATTCGCCACGAAGCTCGCCTGCTGCATGGCCTGCTGGCGCTGATGCTTTGCAACGTAGTAATAGCCGCCCGCGAAATAACGCACGGCTCGGTCGTGGTCGCCATTGGCGGCGTGATAGGCGCCGGCGAGGAACTTCACCGCATAGGTGAGATTGGTGTTGGGGTCGCGCAGGCCTGCGGCATCGCCGGTGTAGCCGAGGCCGCGGGCGGTCGCGAGCTTGATCTGCATCATGCCGATCGCGCCGCCACGGCCGAGCAGGCCGGGCTGATAGCGGCTCTCGCGCATGATGACGCGATGGACCAGCGCCTCCGGCACGCCGTTGGCGCGCGCATGCATCGCGACCATCTCCGCATATTCGGCCTGGCCCGCGAAGGCGGCCTGCGGCGACACCAGCGGCAACATCATTCCTGCCGCGATGAGCGCGGCAGCGCGTAAAATTTTCATCAGATACCCCGGAATGCCTGAGCAACCTGCGCCCGGTTGCCGTTAGGCCTCCCGAACGCGGCGATGATGTGACCAAACGCCGCCGTGACCGATTTGGCGGCGCAGAGCCGCTGTTACGACTCAATGCCGGCGCAAGAGTTCCCTCAGGTGGACACGCGTGTCGCGGCAGCAAGCCTGTCTATTCGCGCTCGTCCGCGAAAGCGAGTAAGAAGCGCCCTGCGAATCGGGAGAGGTGCCATGACAAAAACAACCATGGTGAAGACCCACACCGGCGACATTCCCAGACAGAATCCCTGTGCCCAGTGCGGCGCGCCGATCGCGCAGCCCGACTGGATCGAGCCGGGCGAGGGGCGGGTCTCCTATCTCTGGAATTGCCAGGCCTGCGGCTATCGCTTCGAGGCGATCGCGATCTTCGACGAGTCTGCCGTGGATTATCCGCCGCTCGCAGCTTAAGCAGCGACCTGCGCCGCCAGCGGCGGCTGCTGCCACACCGGCAACTGCATCCGCACGATCAGCCCGTGCGGCTGGCGGTCGTGCAGCGACAGCTCGCCGCCATGGGCGAGCGCGATCGCGCGCGCGATCGACAGGCCGAGGCCGAAGCCGGTGGAATCGTCCATGGTGCGCGCGTCGTCGCCGCGCACGAACGGCTCGAGCATCTCCTGCTTGCGCGCGTCCGAAATGCCGGGGCCGTCGTCCTCGACGTCGATGACGAGTCTTGTGCCGTCGACATCGAGGCGGATCGTCACCTCGGCGCCGAAGCGCACCGCGTTCTCGACGAGGTTGGTGACGCCGCGATGCAGATCGTCGGGGCGCGCCGCCGCTGTCGCCGACGACGGGCCGTCATAGTGCACGACATGGCCCATGTCGCCGAACTGATCGGCGATCAGCTGCAGCGTGCTCGCGATATCGACCAGCGTGATCGCCTCGATCTTGCGGTCGTTGCGCAGGAGCGACAGCACGCTTTCCAGCATCGAGCGCATCTGGTCGAGGTCGATCAGCATGCGCTTGCGGTTGCCCTCGTCCTCGATGAACTCGGCGCGCAGGCGCAGCCGCGTGATCGGCGTGCGCAGATCGTGGCTGATCGCAGCCAGCATGCGGGTGCGGTCCGACATCAGCCGCGCGATCCGCTCATGCATGCGGTTGAGCGCGCGGGCAACCGAGCGGATCTCCTCCGGGCCGCGCTCGGGCAGGGGCTCTGCGCCGCCGTCCAGGCTGAAATTCTCGGCCGCCTTGGCAAAGGACGAGAGCGGCGTCGCCAGCGCGCGCGCTGCCCACAGGCCGAGCACGCTGATGCAGATGAAGGCGGTCATCAGCGTCACCAGCCATGGCGCGCCCCAGAACCACGGACGCGGACCGTTCTCGACATGGCCCGCGATCATGGTGCCGTCAGGCAATTGCACGCCGATGCGGTGGGCGCCGCCCTCGGGCGCAAGCTGCACCACCTTGTAGCCGCGGCCGAGATGGCGACGGAGCCCGTGCAGGTGCTGGCTTTCGCTGTCCTCGACCACAATCGCCGTGCCCGGCGCCGATATCTCGATGTTGAGCTTCGGGAAGGCGCGCGCGATATCTGCGGCGAGACGCGGCCGGTCGTCCGGCTTGGCCGAGCCGAGCAGCAGCGCGGCATCCATCAATTGCGGCGCACCGTCCGGCGGCTGGTCCGGGCGGTCGGGCCGGCTGATCAGGAAGGCGGTGGTGACGACGAGATGCAGCGCGACGGTCGAGGCCAGCACCAGCGCGGCGATCTGCCCGCCGATGCCCTTGAGGTGGAAGAACCCGAACGGCCTCATCGTCTTAACGCCCCGTCAGTTGCTCAGGGGCGTCGTAACCGCTTCCGTTCTGGGCGTAAACAGGTAACCGCCGGAACGCACCGTCTTGATGATGGTGGGATCGGCCGGATTGGGTTCGATCTTGCGGCGGATGCGGCTGACCAGCACGTCGATCGAGCGCTCGAACGAGCCGGTGTTGCGGCCCTGCGTGAGGTCGAGCAGGCTGTCGCGCGAGAGCACGCGGCCGGGACGCTCGCAGAACGTCCGCAGCAGGTCGAACTCGGCGCTGGTCACCGCGACGCGCGCGCCTTCGGGATTGCGCAGCTCGCGCAGCCGCAGGTCGATGCGCCAGCCCTCGAAGGCGAGGGTGGAGGCGCCCTCGATCGAGCTCGCGGCCTGTGCGGAAGCCTGCCGCCGCAGCACCGCGTTGATGCGGGCGAGCAGCTCGCGCGGGTTGAACGGCTTCGGCAGATAATCGTCCGCACCCATCTCGAGGCCGACGATGCGGTCGACGTCCTCGCCGCGCGCGGTCAGCATGATGATCGGCGTCTGGGCCTCGGAGCGCACCTTGCGGCACAGGCTGAGGCCGTCCTCGCCCGGCAGCATGACGTCAAGGATGATGAGATCAACGCGGTGGTCGGCCATGGCACGCGACATCTCGCGGCCGTCGCTCACAGCGGTAACGTTGCAGGAGTTGTTGCGGAGATATTTCGCAATCAACGTCCGGGTTTCGCGATCGTCTTCGACGATCAGGATGTTGGGAGAAGGAATGGCCATGAGCTTTGTTTGTCCAAGATTCGGGCCAAAAGGCGAAGATTTTTGTTTCCGTTTGTTTCCGAATGTATTTCCGCAACACCCCGCAACGACTGGGTAGTCATACGGCAAGGTCTCGTTAAGCCCGTTAACCATACCGTGGCGCCGGAATGTACGAAACCCCGCAAAAACCACGGTGCACTCATGACGTCGATTTCGGCGACCTCGGCCAGTAATCACCAGTCGCCGCTGCAGCGGCTGCAGCAGGAATTGCAATCGGAAGTGTCGGACGGCACGATCTCGTCGTCGGACCAGTCCGCCCTCACGACCGCCCTGCAAGACATCGACACCGCGCTTCAGCAGAGCAGGTCCAGCGATCAGTCCAGCGGCACCAAGCCGTCCAAGGACGGCCTGAAGTCGAAGATCGACGATCTCATCGCAGGCGAGGTCTCGAACGGGACGTTGACGTCGGACCAGGCCGACGAGCTGAAGGGCGTCTTCCAGTCCGCCTTCGGCAAAGGGCCCGGTGGTCCGGGCGGTGCGGGCGGCCCGCCTCCCGGTCCGCCGCCGTCGGATGGCGGTTCTTCGGACGCCTCGTCGTCGACGGATTCGACGAGCAGCAGCTCGACCGAGTCCAGCACGGCGAAAATCCTCGAGCAGTTCCTCCAGGCGCTGCAGCAGTCGCAGTCTTCGTCGAACTCGTCCTACAACGCGAACGGCACGACGAGCTCCGCGAGCAGCACGGACATCTCCGCGCTTCTGATCGACTACCAGAGCTGACCCGCGCGACGCAGGTCGGCGCGTTCCTCGCCGCGATCGTGCTACATCCCAGGGCGCAAGATCGTCGGCGAGGAACTGTGCGTTTCGCACGTTCCTCGACAGGAACCTTCCTCGCAGCGCAGCGCCGCAATGAGGCAACGAAATTGCCGCAGCACAGGAACTGCGGATGATGGTGGCTGTTTTCTCCGCATGCGTTTTCTGCTGAAGGAGAGGACAACAATGTTGATGAAATCGATCGCCGCCGGCCTTGCCGGCACCGCTCTGCTTGCGACCGTTGCGTTCGCGCAGAACCCGACCGCCACAACCGACAAGTCGCCGACCGCGGCCACCACCGCGACGACCACCACCACGACCGCTTCGGGCGAGTGGCGCGCGTCGAAAATGGTCGGCTTGAAGATCTACAATGACGCCAACGAGAGCGTCGGCTCGATCAACGACCTGCTGATGGACAAGAGCGGCGCCGTGAAGATCGCTGTGATCGGCGTCGGCGGCTTCCTCGGCATGGGCGAGCATCTCGTGGCCGTGCCCTATGAGAAGCTGAAATTCGTCAACGAGGCGGTGGCCTATACCGGCACCGGCGCGAACCCGAGTGCCAAGCCCGCTGCGACCACCACAACGGGCGCTGCGACCGGCACCGAGAAGACCACGACCACAGCGTCGTCCTCGTCGAAATGGTATCCGGACCACGCCGTCTTCAACGCCACCAAGGACGAGCTGAAGAACATGCCCGAGTTCAAGTACTCGGAGTAATGCAGATCGCGTGATGGCCTAAACGCAGCGCGCCCGGTTTTCACCGGGCGCGCTGTCGTGTCTTCTTACCTCGCCCCGCTTGCGGGGAGAGGTCGATCGCGAAGCGATCGGGTGAGGGGGAGTCTCCGCGAGTCCAATTGTCACCGTCCTCGCGGAGAGTCCCCCTCACCCCAACCCTCTCCCCGCAGGCGGGGAGAGGGAGAAAAGATTCAGTTCCCCTTCACCAGCGGGCAGCCACCCTTGTCGAGCGGCCGGAAGGCTTCGTCGCCAGGAACGGTGGCGAGCAGCTTGTAGAGATCCCACTCGCCCTTGGACTCTTCCGGCTTCTTCACCTCGAACAGATACATGTCGTGGACCATGCGGCCGTCGATGCGGATCTTGCCGTTCTTGGCGAAGAAATCGTTCACCGGCGTATTGCGCATCTGCTCCATCACCTTCGGAGCTTCATCGGTCTTGATGGCTTCGATCGCCTTCAGATAGTGCATAGTCGCCGAGTAAAGACCGGCCTGGATCATAGTCGGCATGTGGCCGACCTTGTCGTTGAAGCGCTTGGAGAAGGCGCGGGTCTCGTCGTTCATGTCCCAGTAGAACGCGTCGGTGACGATCAGGCCCTGCGTGGCCTTGATGCCGAGCGAATGCGTGTCGGTGATCTCCTGCAGCAGCGCGATCATTTTCTGGCCGCCTTGCGTGATGCCGAACTCGGCCGCCTGCTTCAGCGCGTTGGTGGTGTCGCCGCCGGCGTTCGCCAGCGCGACCACCTTGGCCTTGGAGGCCTGGGCCTGCAGCAGGAAGGAGGAGAAGTCGGATGAGTTGAGCGGATGGCGGACCTCGCCGAGCACCTTGCCCCCGCTCTCCTTGACGACGTTGGCAGCGTCGCGCTGCAGCGCCATGCCGAACGCGTAGTCCGCGGTGACGAAGAACCAGGTGTCCTCGCCGCGCTTCACCATCGCCTTACCGGCGACGTTCGACAGCGCATAGGTGTCGTAGGTCCAGTGCACCGTGTTGGGCGAGCAGGCGGTGCCGGTGATGTCGGAGGAGCCGCCGCCGGAATTGATGTTGATCCTGTTCTTCTCGCGCGTCAGCGCCGAGATCGGCAGCGCGACCGAGGAGGTCGGCACGTCCATCACCGCGTCCACCTTCTCGTTGTCGTACCAGTTGCGGGCGATATTGACGCCGACGTCGGGCTTGTTCTGGTGGTCGGCGGACACGATCTGGATCGGAACGCCTGCGACCTTGCCGCCGTAATCGGCGACCGCCATCTCGACAGCGGCGAGCGAACCCTTGCCGGTCGCGTCGGCATAAAGGCTCGACATGTCCGTGAGCACGCCGAGCTTGACGACGTTGTCGGAAATCTGCGCCTGCGCCGCGCCGGACGTGGCGGCGAGCGCAAGGCCGGCCGCAACTGCGGCGATCAGTTTTTGCATGTGTTTCTCCCTCAGCGTTGTTGTTTGGGCTTTGTTTGCGCCGACTGTTCTAGCGACAAACCGTCGCGGGGGCAAAGCCAGGGAGGCATGCGGCGGGCTGAGAAATAAGTAGGGGGGAGAGATGGGCTCGCGTTACGTGCGTGATATTGACGATAAAGGCACAAATTGCGAAATTTCTGACAAAGAGTGGTTGAATAGCGTGCTGGCTATTTTGTGCCCGCGGAGAGAGATGACCCGCTAATTTTGAAACGGGGGCACAGGCTGTTTGCTGGAGAGGCGGTTGGCCAGATCCACCAGCAGTCAGTGCAGCAATTGCGAGTGATGCGATATGGATATGCTGAATTGCAGGATGAATTGGGCAAGAGCTGGTCTGACAGTCCGCGTCTTTGTTCTTTGCGCTCTATTCTGGACAGGAGCCGCTAGAGCAGGCGATCGGGTCGCGCTGGTGATCGGCAATGGTGCATATCAGCGGGTCCCGGCACTTTCGAATCCCCCACAGGACGCGAATGATCTCGCCAGCGCCCTGCAGCGGCTTGATTTCAAAGTGACACGGCTGATCAATGGCACGGGTGCCGATATGAGAAGGGCGTTCGTAGAATTTGGCCATGCCGCCGAGGGTGCGTCTGTTGCGGTCGTCTTCTACGCAGGTCATGGAATGGAGGTCGGGGGCGAGAACTGGCTGATTCCAACGGATGCCGAGCTGCGAAGCGACGCTGATGTCGAGAGCGAGGCGATCAGCCTGCGGTCAGTCAATCTCCAGGTCAGCAAGGCGCACCAGCTCGGTCTCATCATTCTGGATGCATGCCGAAACGACCCGTTCGCTGCGAAGATGAAACGTTCGCTCGCCACGCGGGCGGTTACCCGAGGACTTGCGCCAACCGAGCCAACCGACAATGTCCTCGTTGCGTATGCAGCTCGCGATGGTACGACGGCGAGCGACGGCGACGGTCGAAATAGTCCGTTCACGACAGCTCTGCTGAAGCACATCGAAACTCCGGGGCTCGAAATCTCGTTTCTGTTTCGCCGGGTCCGAGATGACGTCATGACGGCGACCAAGCGCGAGCAGCAACCATTTGTGTATGGTTCGTTGTCCAAAGAGGAAATCTACCTGAAGGCGTTGTCCGCGCCCGCTGCAGCGTCAACGCAGGGCGCTCCGTCCGCGCAGACAACCGCCGAAGACGATCAATTCTGGCACTCCATTCAGACCTCAACTGTTCCGGGCCTGTACGAAGAATTTCTGTCGCGATACCCAGGAAGCAACCATGTTTGGGAGGCGCGCCAACGGCTCGTGGATCTCCGTGCGAGCCAGCTGGCTGCGACCTCACCATCCACCTCGCCTCCATCTGGAGCCGACCCGAGCCTCAAGCAGGGACCGGGAGGTTCGAGCCCCGCGTCAGTTCGTCCCTTTACAAATGAAGACAACCAGCGCGTCCAAGCGATCGCTGCACAACAGAAACTCACGCTGCCCCAGTTTACGATCTCAGTCGACGAGGTCGATCGCTCAAGTCCCAATTCGCAGTTTGTCGGGGTGTGGTCGAACAAGCTCGGATGGGAAAACGGCGAGGGGCGCTACACCATGCTGGTGGTGACCAAAGTCTCCGCCACCGGCCTCGCGAGCGGATATTATCTTTGGGGGCCGCCAACGAAACGATCGTGGCAACAGACGCCAGCCGGCTATACACGGTTTGCAGAGTACATTTCCAAGAATACGTTCACACTGCAAGTGGGTGATACAATTGCGGTCAAGTTAGATCGGAATACTCTGACGATGACCTCCGCCCGCCAGGGCAAGTCTTCCGATAGGGCCTCCATAGAGCTTCATCCGGTCTGGCAGCTCGTCGAGCCTGTGAGAGAGGACAAGAAGAGTTCAGCTCGTTCCGGTTCGGGAAAGAGAACATCGACGACCTTGATTGCTGACGAACGCCGAGGCCGTGAGATGCAGCTCACACAGCAGCCGAAGCCGGAGGGGGAAGATCTTGTCGCAAGATGCCGCCAACAGGCACACCGGCAGCTAATTAATGATTCCTCGCGGATTGCTGCCTGCGCTCAAAATGGAGGCAAGATCTAGGAGCGCTCGCCCTTCTCCCGAAAGCTCTGTCGGTCAAGGCTGCTGGTATTGGCCGTCGCTCAGCCGCTACCACCCTTGAGCCGTTCGTTGCGCCGGCGCAGGCCTTCGAGCGTCGCGAGCAGGATGACCGAGACCGTGGTCAGGATCACCGCGGCGGCGGTGATGGTCGGGCTGATGTTCTCGCGGATGCCGCTGAACATTTCGCGCGGCAGTGTGCGTTGTTCTGGCCCTGCCATGAACAGCACGATCACCACCTCGTCAAAGCTGGTCGCGAAGGCGAACAGCGCGCCCGACGCCAGTCCCGGCAGGATCAGCGGCAGGATCACGCGGCGGAACGCTTCGAGCGGTGAGGCGCCGAGCGAGGCGGCGGCGCGTGCGAGGTTGGTGTCGAAGCTCTGCAATGTCGCGCCGACCGTGATCACCACGAAGGGCGTCGCGAGCGCCGTGTGAGCCAGGATCAGTCCGAGATAGCTGCCGGTCAGTCCGATCGGCGCGAAGAAGAAATAGAGGCCGACCGCCGTGATCACACCGGGCACGACGACCGGCGACAGCACGAAAGCCAGCACCAGCGGCTTGAACCGGCTCTTCCATTGCGCGAGGCCGAGAGCTGCCAGCGTGCCGAGCACCATCGACAGCAGCGTCGAGGCGACGCCGATGATCATGCTGTTCTTCAGCGAATTCATCCAGCGCGGCGAATTGATGAAATCGTCGTACCAGCGCAAGGAGAGGCCCGGCAGCGGATAGGTCAGGTACGAGCCCGAGCTGAAGGACAGCGGCATGATCGCAAGGATGGGGGCGATCAGGAAGATGAACACCAGCGTCGAGATGACGATGGTCGAGGTCCATGCGATACGCTGGCTGGGCGTGCGGAGGGAAGGACTGTCGCTCAATTCTTCATCCCTCCCGTGACCTGCTGGCCCTGCACCAGCTTGCCGTAGACGAGAGCGAGCAGAATGGTCGCCAGCAGCAGCACGGCACCGAGCGCCGAAGCGAGGCCCCAATTGGCGGTCTCGGTCGTGTAGAGCGCGATGAAGTAGCTGATCATCTGGTCGGCGGCGCCGCCGACCAGGGCAGGCGTGATGTAGTAGCCGAGCGCGAGGATGAAGACGAGCAGGCTTCCCGCGCCGATGCCGGGCAGGGTTTGCGGCAGGTAGATGCGCAGGAAGGCGGTGAGGGGTGGTGCACCGAGCGAGGCGGCGGCCCGCATGTAAGCCGGCGAGATCGCCTTCATGCTGCTGTACAGCGGCAGGATCATGAACGGCAGCAGCACGTGGGTCATCGCCACGCAGACACCGAAGCGGTTGTAGATCAGGCGCAGCGGCGCGTCGATGATGCCGAGCCAGTGCAGGCTGTCGTTGACGACGCCGTTGCTCTGCAGCAGCACGATCCAGGCGCAGGTGCGCACCAGCAGCGATGTCCAGAACGGCAGCAGCACGAAGATCATCAGCAGGTTCGATCGGCCCGGCGGCAGCGTCGCCAGCAGGTAAGCGACCGGGAAGCCGAGGATCAGGCAGAGCGCGGTGACACCGAGGCTGATCAGGAAGGTGCGGGCGAAGACATCGCGGTAGATCGCCTGATCCGGCGCGGCCGCGACGATCGCGCCGTCCACGTTCCGTGTCAGGTCGAGCGCCGCCAGAAGGTAGAAGCCGGTGACTGGGCCACCCGCATCCTTGATCGTCGTCCAGGTGGTGCGCTCGCGCCAGGCCGGATTGATCTTGCCGAGCGTCTCCTTCGCGGTGCCGGGCTCCGGCACAGTCTTCAGATTGCGTGCCGTGCTGGTCAGGATCGTGCGAAAGCCGTTCAGGGCGTAATTGAGTCGTTTGGCCGCGATGGCGATGGTGCCGGCGGCGCGTGCCGCCACGATGTCGCTCGCCAGCGCCGCGTAGGCTTTCTCGTCAGGCAGGTCCTTGCCGTCCCAGCTAGCGAGAGCCGCGACGGTTTGCGGCAAGGCCTGGCGGACCTCCCGGTCATCGATCGCGCGCCACAGCATGCCGGCGATCGGGCCCGCAAAGGTGAAGAGCAGAAAGACGAGAAGCGGCAGCACCAGCGCCAATGCCTTGACCTGGCGTGTCCGCTCCGCGCGCCTCAATCGGCGCTTGAGCGGCACGTTGGTCGACGCATTGGCGCCGGTCAGAAGCGCATCCGTCATGAATCGGGCCTTGCAGGCCGCGCTACTTCGCGGCCCATTTGTTGAAGCGCTCGGTCAGCTTGTCGATGTTCTCGAGCCAGAAGGCCACGTTGATCTCGACCGCGTTCTTGATGTTGTCAGGCGCTGTCGGCAGGTCCTTCAGGACGGCCGGCTGGATCAGACCGGCGGCGTCCTTGTTCGAGGTGCCGTAGGCAATGTTCTCCGACAGCTTCGACTGGTTCTCCGCCTTGCCGGCGAAGTCCAGGAATTTGTAGGCCGCGTCCTTGTTCGGGCTGCCCTTCAGGATGACCCAGCTGTCGAGGGTGAAGAGCGCGCCGTCCCACACCATGCCAAAGTTCTTCTTCTCGTTCTTGTTCGCGGTGTCGATGCGGCCATTGTAGACCGATGTCATCGCCACTTCGCCGGAGGCGAGCAATTGCGGCGGCTGGGCGCCGGCCTTCCACCAGACGAGGTCGCCCTTGATGGTGTCGAGTTTCTTGAATGCGCGATCCACGCCCTCGTCGGTCGCCAGCACCTTGTAGACGTCCTTCGGCGGGACGCCGTCGGCCATCAGCGCGATCTCGAGCGTGGTCTTCGGACCCTGACGCAGGGCGCGCTTGCCCGGGATCTTCTTGGTGTCGAAGAAGTCAGCCCAGCCCTTGGGGGCGTCCTTCAGCTTGTCCTTGTCGTAGCCGAGCACGAAATCATAGAGAATGGCCCCGACGCCGCAGGGATTGACCGACGGCTGGATATAAGCGGCCTCGCCGCCAATCTTGGAATAGTCGAGCTTCTCGAACAGGCCTTCCTCGCAGCCGACCGCGAGCTCGTCGCTCTCGACCTGGACGAGGTCCCAGGTGGCGGCGCCACCCTGGACCTTGGCGCGCAACACGCCGACGCCGCCGTCCCAGGACTCGTCGTTCATGGCAACGCCGGCTGTCTTCTTGAATGGCTCGAAATAGACCTTCTTCTGGGCGTCCTGATAGGCGCCGCCCCACGACACGACGGTGAGGTCGCGCGCCTGCGCGAACGTGGCCAGCGCGGCGCTGGCGCTGAACGCCGCGGCGAAACCCAGAGCAATCTTGCCAATCTTGCGCTTCAGCATGGTCCTTGTTCCTTCTTCATCTGCGTTTGCATTGAGTCGATCGATTGCAGTGCGTTGGTCGGATCAGACGGGATCGAGGGCGAGGCAGTCCTCGGGGCGGAAGGTGACGAAGACATTCTCGCCAGGCCTCAGGCTATCATGCGCCCCCGGTTGAAGCTTGACCATGAATTCGGCGTTGCCGGCGACATCGAGCACAGCCAGCGCGTGATCGCCGAGATAGATTGTGTTCTGCACCTTGGCCGGCAGCCGGTTCGGTCCGTCGCCGGAGGCGCCATCAGGGATAATGGCGATCCGCTCCGGCCGGACCGACAGGGAGGTCGATGCGCCTGCGCCCGACACGTTGACCGCACGCGCCATGACGGCGCCGCCGGCCGCCAGCGCGACACGGCAATAGTCCTGCTCGATCGTCTCCACGGTGCCGGCCAGCACATTGTTCTCGCCGACGAAGTTGGCGACGAAGCTGTTGACAGGGTGCTCATACAGCGCATCGGGACGGTCGATCTGCTGCACGATGCCGTCGTTGAACACGGCGATGCGGTCCGACATGGTGAGCGCTTCGCTCTGGTCGTGGGTGACATAGACGACGGTGATGCCCATCGTCTCGTGCAGCTGCTTGATCTCCAGCTGCATCTGCTCGCGCAGTCGCTTGTCCAGCGCGCCCAGCGGCTCGTCCATCAGCACGAGCTGCGGGTTGAAGACCAGCGCGCGGGCCAGCGCCACGCGCTGCTGCTGGCCGCCGGACAGTTGCCCGGGCCGCCGCTGCGCCATGGTTTCCATCTTGATCATGCGCAGCGCCGCCTTGACGCGCGCCTGCGTGTCCGCCTTGCCGACCTTGCGGACGGACAGCGGAAAGGCGACGTTCTCCTCGATCGTCAGGTGCGGAAACAGGGCATAGTTCTGGAACACCATGCCGATGTCGCGCTTGTGCGGCGGCATGTTCTTGATCGGCCGTTCCGCGAGGTAGATCTCGCCGTGGGTCGGAACCTCGAAGCCCGCCAGCATCATCAGCGTGGTCGTCTTGCCCGAGCCCGACGGGCCGAGCAGGGTGATGAACTCGCCCTTCTTGATGTCGAGATCGAGGTTCTTCACCACGAGATGCTCGCCATCATAGGTTTTCTGAATGCCGGAAAACCGCACCAGTGCGGGCGTGACCATGCCGGCTTCCATATCGTCTTCGCGCCCCACTCAACTGCCGCTGTCAGCACCTCATCCGAGGTTGCGACGGGCAGCTTAGCACCCTCCGACGAGAATGCCAGCGGCGGAAGCGATCAGGACAGCGCGGATTCCGTGCAGGAACGCGCGCTACATCCCCGACAGCTTCGTCACGTACACGTTGAGTGTGCCGCCGGCTTCCGCGACCACGCGCAGCGTCTTGGAATCGAAGGCGATGTCGGCCAGCGTCAGGCTGCTGATATTGGCCTCGACCTTGACGCCGTCCTCGCTCTTCTGGAAGTCGGCGATGACGCCTGCGATCTTCTCGCGCGCGTTGGCGGCGATCGGCTTCAGGTCGAGCGTCGCCTTCTGCACCAGCGCCTGCTGCATCTGCGGCACCACCGCGCGGGCGGCTGCACCAAGCAGCCCGAAGGCCGCTTCGGACTCTACCGCGAGCTGGATGTCGGCGAGCCGCAGCGTCTGCTGGGCCTGGTCGAGCATCGGCCGGCCCCAGATGTGCACGGTCGCCTCGGCGCCGAGCCCGAGCCAGCTCTTCTTCTCCTTGGCGCGCACCAAGAGCGAGATCAGCAGCCGCTCGCCGGAGGGCACGACGTTGACGCTCTTCACCGTGACCTCGACCGGACCGGAGCCATCCTCGGGATAGGTGTGGCCGACCATCTGTGCCGCGATCAGCTTGTTGATCTCGGTGAAGGGCACGTCGATGGGAACGCCGATGTTCACGCCGGTGCCGGTCGGCGGCACGATCGAGATCTTGTCGGGGAACGGGCAGTCCGGCTTGGTCTGTGACGACGTCACGCGCGTCTCGGCCTCGAGGCCGAGCAGCAGCGTCACGTTCTGCGCGTCGACGCGCGGCTGCGCCGCGATGGCGCGGGTCGGCTTCATCTCGAGCCAGAGCGGCGGCAGCGCCGCCGAGGAGCCGCCGCCTTGCAGCGGGATCGAGCGGCAGGCCTTGGCCCATTGCACCTTCGCGTTCTCGCGCAGGCTGGGGTCGTTGCGGATGCGCTCCGAGACGACGTTGAGCTGATCGCCGACGGTCTTGTCGATCAGCGGCTTCACCTGCGCCGGCACGTTGACCTTGGCGCCGGCGACGTTGAGGTTGGTATCGCCGAGATTGACCTGTGCGCCCAAATTCGGCTCGAGATGCCAGGCGGCCGCGAGCTTCGGGCGCGAGGTGACGACCACGTTGCCCTTGATCTCGGCACTGGCGTTCAAATTCTTGATGTTGACGGCGCCGATCCGTTTCGCCGCGTCCCCGCCGAGCACGCTGCCCAGCGCATCGCCGAGCGCGCCGGTGGCTTTCGCCGAGAGCGATCCCGTCACGTTCAGCTTGCCGGTGATCGGCGTCGACAGCGTCAGCACGTCCTTGTCGCCGACAGCCGACATCGGTCCGCGGGCGGCGGTCCAGCCGATATCGGCGTCCTGCAGAATCTGCGAGATCGGGTTCTCGGCCTTGCCGGCAAAATTGCGCGGCGAGGCCTTCTCGGCCTGCTCCCGGATCGCCGACAGCGCGATCGCCACCGGCGCCACCACGATCGAGCTTTTCGAGACCGGCGGCAGCGGCGGCAGTTGCGCGACCGGCGGCGCGGAATTGGTCGCGCGCGGCGACAGCCAATCCATTGCCTTCAGGCTGATGAAAAATGACGCCGCGAGCACCGCAACGGCGATCAGGACAGTCTTCAAGTTCAACGTCAGACGCATCAATCCCCCAAGCCGCCCCGACGGGGATTTTACAGGGCGGGCGAGGAGGGCGCTAGAGCGCACCGGTGGGGTGGAATTGCGGCAAATCGGTTAACGGCTGCGGCTGTGCGGTGTCCCTCTGTTCGGGCGGCCAGCCCGCAGCTAGCCCCGCCTGGGACGGCGGACCGCGCGCACCTTGCCGCTGTCGCCGCCGCCGCAGAAAAGGCGGTCGCCGCCGTCGGATTCCAGCCCCGAAACCATCGTCCCGGCCGGCAGGTCGAGCTGCTCGAGCACCTTGCCCGTATCAGGATCGATCCGCCTGATATCGCTGTCCTCGCCCTCCCAGGTGCCATGCCAGAGCTCGCCGTCGACCCAGGTCACCCCGGTGACGAAGCGCTTGCTCTCGATGGTGCGGAGAATCTTGCCGCTGTCGGGATCGATCTGATGGATCTTGCGCTCGCGATACTGACCGACCCAGAGCGAGCCTTCGGCCCAGGCCAATCCGGAATCGCCGCCGCCACCGGGCGCGGGGATCGTGGCGAGCACCTTGCCTGTCGCGGCGTCGATCTTCTGGATGCGATCCTCCGCGATCTGGAACAAATGGCGGCCATCGAACGCCGTGCCCGCATGTGCGGCGACATCGAGCGAGCGCGCGATTTTGCCGTTGGCCGGATCGAGGCCATTCAATTTGTCGCCCGATGCGAACCAGACATGGGTGCCGTCATAGGTGACGCCATGCACGGCCTCGACGCCTTCGAAAGGCCCGTACTCCGTGACGATCTCTGCGGCGGAACGCTTCATCTGCTCGATCCCTGTGATGTGACCAATCTACGCCTTCAGGAGCGGTCCGGGGAGTAACAAGCCTGTCGGGAATCCGGGGACCGGCGGGGTCATCCAGCGGCGCGCCCGTCCGTGGCCGAACGACTGCACCTTGTTTGCGCGCGCCAGCTCTTCGAGCGCCCGCTGCACCGTGCGTGCACTCATGCCAAGCGCGAGCGCGAGCGCCGAGCTCGACCACGGCTCGCCGTCGGCGAGAATGGCGAGCACGGCGGCGTGCTTCTCCTCGACGGGCCGCGCCAGCACGATGACGTCGCGCGTTTTCCGCGGCGCCAGCTCAAAGCCATTCTTGGTGGCGCTGATCTCGGCCAGCGGCTTGAGCTGGGTGCGGAGCCGACCGATCTCGACGCGCAAGCGCGCGCGGTGGGACTCATCGACGTGCCTGGCCCCAAACGCGCCCGATATCAGCGCCTCGCGCGAGACATCGGCGGGCCATGCCTGCGCCAGCAGGCGGGCGAGCGCGAACAGCACGGGGCGCGTTCCGAGCGACACGGCCGTGCCTTGCCTGCGCACGACGTGATGGAAGGTGTCGACGACGAGCGCCGTCGAGGTCGCCAGTCTCTCGACCTCGCCGAGCAGCAGCGGGTGCTCGCCGCCGCGCGCGATCAGGCGCGCAGCAGGCGTGTTCAGGACGAGGCTGGCGCTGTCGACCTCGGCTGCGAGCGCCGGGATTCTTGCTTGCAGCGCTGCCTTGCCGGCGCGGTCGAGCGCGGCGCGCGCATCTCTGGTTTTCAGCCGCCTGATGGCGATGCCGGCGACCACCAGCTCGCGCACCACAAGGGATGCAGGCGGCAGCGGGGAGGCGCCGATCTCGGCCAGCGTGCGCTCGGCCTCGTCGATCCGTCCGAGCAGGAGCAGCCGACGGGCCTCGATATGGCCGGCATGGGCGGCATTGGCGAGATCACCATGGCTTGCGAGCGTCGCACGTGCGGCTGCGAGCGTCTTGGCTGGCCAGCTCAGGTCGCGCGAGACCAGTGCGATCTCGGCCTCGGCCACCACGCATCTGGCGCGCGCGACCGCCTCTCTCGGCCCGAACGCGCGGGCGGCGCTGCGCAGCAGTGTCTTCGCCTTCGCGAGATCGCCGAGCTGCGCCATCGCGATGCCGCGTAGCGCCAGCGACGGCGCATCGTTGCGCAGCGCGACGCGGTTCAGGGCGCCGAGGGGATCGCCGGCCTCCAACGCGCGCGCGGCGGCCGTGATCAGCGACTCCATGAAAATCCCGCCACACTTGTTACTCCCACCGGGGCCTCGTCCGGTGCGAGAACTCGCTCACGGCCGACGATGTGCGGTGAGCAAGAGGTTTGGAGAGACATGATGACATCAGTTGAAAAAGCAGGAACTAACGCCGCCATGCAAACACCGCCGGTGGTGTCGCCGCAGGACTGGGAGGCAGCCCGTCAGCAACTGCTCGTGAAGGAAAAGGCGCATACCCGCGCCCGCGACGCACTCGCCGCAGAACGCCGGCGCATGCCGTGGATGGAAGTCGACAAAACCTACGCATTCGAGGCGCCCTCGGGCAAGGCCAGTCTGCTCGATCTGTTCCAGGGCCGAAAGCAGCTCATCCTCTACCGGGCCTTCTTCGAGCCGGGGGTGTTCGGCTGGCCTGACCACGCCTGCCGCGGTTGCTCCATGGTGGCCGACCAGGTCGCCCATGTCTCCCATCTGAACGCCCGCGACACCACGCTGGTGTTTGCCTCGCGCGCGCCGCAAGCCGACATCGTGCGGCTGAAGGCGCGGATGGGCTGGAACATTCCGTGGGTCACCATCACCGACAGTTTCGATGCCGATTTCGGCGTCGGCGAGTGGCACGGCACCAACGTGTTCTACCGCGACGGCACGCGCATCTTCCGCACCTATCTGATCAAGAGCCGCGGCGACGAACAGATGGGCGGCACCTGGAACTATCTCGACATCACCCCGCTCGGCCGCCAGGAGCCCTGGGAGGATTCGCCGGCCGGTTATCCGAAGTCGCCGACCTACAAATGGTGGAACTGGAACGACAGCTACGAGGCGGGTGCTGCGCCGGACAAGAAATGGGTCGAGGTCTCGGACGCCGGCGAGATCGCGCTCCGCACGCCGGGCGCGCAGTGAGCGAGGTCCATCCCGCCGGCACCAGCCGTGACGGCACGGAGGCCGCGTCCCGCCTCGCCCGATGGCTGGGTCTTGCGGCCACGCCCACCTTCGCGATCATGGCCGTGCTGACGGCCGTGCTCGGGGGCGGCCCGGCGGACGTGCTCTGCTCCGCCGGACACGGCTTGTCGCTCGGCGGGATGGTGCCGATGTATCTGCTGATGAGTGCGTTTCACTCAGCGGCGTGGTTGCGCCTGATCTCGGGGTCGAAGAACAAAGCCATCAGCGTCTCATCGTAATATCGGCCATTGTGCTTCAGCGCCTTCACGCCGCGACCGTATTCGACAAACCCTGCAGCCGCGTAGAGACGCAACGCAGGTAGGTTCTCGCTGACGACGGCGAGATGAAGCTGCTCGACGCGCTGTGCCGCATGAGCCGCGACCGCATCGACGAGCAGCCTGGCCGTGCCGGATTTGCGCGCGCCGGGCCGCACATACATGCCCCACAGCACCGCCTTGTGCGCAATCTTCGCGCCGTCCTCGCGGCGGAAGCCGGCGGTCCCCACCAGCTCGTCCGCGATGAACGTGCCGAACACGTCCGATGTCGTGAGGCGCTCTTCGAACCATGCGAGCGGCTTCTCCTGCTCGCGTTCGAACGTGCTGGTGAAGGCTTCGGGATGCGCCGCGAGCGCTTCGAGCCGGATTGCGCGGTAGAGGGGCGCGTCGGCGGGGGTGAGCAATCTGATCATGGCGATGCGAGATGTGCCAGAGGCAACGGTGCGCCGGCTTTCAGCGTTTGGATTGCAATGCTGCTGCGCACTTCCTTCACAATTGGCAGGTTGAGCAGCTTGTCGACGAGGAAGCGCTGATAGTCCTCGAGCTCGGGTACGACGATCTCGAGGAGGTAGTCGGCCTCTCCGGACACGAGGTGACAGGCAACGACCTCAGGCATGGCGACGACCGTTCTCTCGAAGCCCAGCGCCTGGTTGTTGGCATGGCCGTTGATCTTGACGCCGAGGAAGGCCGAGAAGCCGAGGCCGAGACGGCCGCGTCGCAACGACGCGCGGTAGCCGTCGATATAGCCGTCTTGCTCCAGCCGCCGCACCCGCCGCAAGCAGGGCGACGGTGACAATCCGACCCTTTCGGCCAATTCGATATTGCTCAGTCGTGCATTCCTCTGGAGTTCGGTGACGATGCGCCGGTCGATCGCATCCAGCTCGCATTTTGGCATGAACCGCATCCTGTTGGATCGAGAAGGGCACAATGTTGCGCCCGCGTCGCCAAGACTAGCCCAGTTCGCAAGGACATGCCTCGGCTTTCCGTGGGATGGATTGCTCCGATCTTGCCGCTGATGGAGTGAACCATGACCGAAAGCCCGGATGTCGCGCCTCTGCTGGAGGCTGTCGAGCGCTACTTCAAACTGATGTACGATAATGACGTCTCGCAGTTCGATCGCGTCTTCGCGCTGACGGCGCAACTGCACGGATTTCGCGATGCCGAATTGCGGATACTGCCAGCCGCCGACTACAGGAGGATGCTCGCATCGACGCCGTCCCCCCAATCAAGGAATGCCCAGCGTCTTCAGGAGATACTGCTGCTTGACTTGGCGTCACCGGCGCAGGCTCTGGTGAAGGTTCGCGTTCGGATCGATGTGCTCCAATACATCGACTATCTCGCGTTTCACCGTATCAGCGGCATCTGGCTGATCACCGCAAAATCGTTTTATATCGAGCGACGATATGAGCCGACCACCACCTAGCCCCCGTGATTCTATTGGCTGGCTGCCGCCTGTAGATATGCAACCACCTTGGCGGCGTCGTCGGCCGAGATGCCGCCATAGGGCTGCATCTTGTTGCCCGAGACGATTTCGTCGGGCTTGACCATGAAGCGGGTGAGCTTGTCCCGGTCCCAGACGAAGCCGGCATCCTTCATCGACGGCGAGTAGTTGTAGTTCGGCAGCGCGCCTGCCTTGCGTCCGACGATCTTGTTGAGGTTGGGACCGAGGCGATTGTCGCCTTCCTTCACCGAATGGCAGGTGCGGCAGGAATTGTTGAAGGTCTGCTGGGCAGCATCCTCGCTCGCCGGCTGCTGCGCGAGCGCGGAGGGCACGGCGAGGAGCAGCGTCAATGCTCCGACGGCCGCGATCGGACGCAGCCATGTGTCCGGCGACGTCTGCGGGCGTGGTTGCATCTGCGCCTCCACGTGAGATGACAAGGTCTGCCCGTTGCCAACGAAAACGGCCCCGGTCGGTTCCGGGGCCGTTTGCGTCACGATGTCCTGTCGCTTGCGACCGGCGCTACCGAAGCTCAGCGCGCCGCTCGGTCATCGGCAGCACGATCACCTTGGTGCCGACGTTGACGCGGGAGTAGAGGTCGGAGACGTCGTCGTTGGTCAGGCGGATGCAGCCCGAGGAGACGTGCTTGCCGATGGTATCGGGGGCGTTGGTGCCGTGGATGCGATAGACGGTGCCGCCGAGATACATGGCGCGGGCGCCGAGCGGATTGCCGGGGCCGCCGGCCATGTGGCGCGGCAGGTAAGGCTGGCGCTGGATCATTTCCGGCGGCGGGGTCCAATCCGGCCATTCGGCCTTCTTGGTCACCGACTGCGTGCCGGACCAGGTGAAACCATCGCGGCCGACGCCGATGCCGTAGCGGATCGCCTGGCCGTTACCGAGCACGTAGTAGAGATACGTGTTGGGCGTATCGATGATGATGGTGCCCGGCGCTTCACGCGTCGCATAGCTGACGGTCTGGCGGCGGAAGCGGGCCGGCGTCTCGACGGCGTCCTGATCCTCGGACGGCGCAGTCTGATAGGTCGGCGCCTGATAGGGCTGGTACGGTTGAAGCGGCTGCGGCGCGGTCATCGTCGGCAGCGGCTGGAAGAACGGGAAGAGCTGCACGGGCGCAGCCTTGGCCGGGCCGGCAAATGCGATTGCGGTCACGGCCACTGCACTCATGGCAACGGCGCGCGAAAACGTCTTGAACGTGTCCAGATTGAACATTGGTCGCCCCTGTTTGCGTGGTGTTTCTTGGTCACCCCGGCACCGTTTCGGTGCTCCGTTGCCCAATTCACTAACGACAATAAGTTTCGGGACGTTTGCTCGGAAAACCGAAAACGGTTTCGTCGTGGCAAGGATTGTTTCATGACAGTTTCGTGGCCGGGCGCGCCCGTTAACGAACAAAACAGCGCGCCGACACTTATGTGACGTCACACGCCTGAAATATCCGTGGTTGATGGTCCTAAGCCGAGAATCATCAAACTCTCGGGATTTCCCCATGCGGGTATTAATCGCGACTGACGCCTGGCATCCGCAGGTCAACGGTGTGGTCCGGACGCTGACCTCGCTGGCGGCTGCCGCCAAGGCCCTCGATGTCGAGATCGACTTCCTGACGCCTGATGGCTTCAGGTCCTGGCCGCTGCCGACCTATCCGGGCCTGCGCATCGCGCTGCCGAGCGGAAAGGAGATCGCGCGGCGGATCGAGAAGGCCGCGCCCGAAGCGCTGCATATCGCCACCGAAGGCCCGATCGGCTGGGCTGCGCGCGCCTATTGCCGCCGCAACGGTCTCGCCTTCACCACCTCCTACACGACGCGCTTTCCGGAATACGTCTCGGTGCGGACCGGCATTCCCGATGCCGTCGGCTATGCCGTGCTGCGCCACTTCCACGATGCCGCCGCCATGACCATGGTGGCGACGCCGTCGCTGCGGCAGGAGCTTTCCGGGCGCGGCTTCAAGCGGCTCGGCTTCTGGGGCCGCGGCGTCAACACCGAGCTGTTCCATCCGGACGCTCCGGCCAAGCTCGATCTGCCGGGCCCGATCTTCATGACCATGGGCCGCGTCGCGGTCGAGAAGAACCTCGAGGCGTTCCTGTCGCTCGATCTGCCCGGCACCAAGGTCGTCGTCGGCGACGGCCCGCAGAAGGCCGCGCTCGAGAAGAAATATCCGGACGCGGTTTTCCTCGGCGAGAAGAAGGGCGCGGATCTGACCGCGCATCTCGCTGCCGCCGACGTCTTCGTGTTTCCGAGCCTCACCGACACGTTCGGCGTGGTGCAGCTCGAAGCGCTCGCCTGCGGCACGCCGGTTGCGGCGTTTCCGGTGACGGGTCCCAAGGATGTCATCGCCGATCATCCGATTGGCGCGATCGACAACGATCTGCGTGCCGCTTGTCTGCGCGCACTCACCATGTCGCGCGAGACCTGCCGCAACTTCGCGCTGGAGCGCTCCTGGGAGAACAGCGCGCGCCAGTTCGTCGGCAATCTCACCTCACTCCAGCCCAGCCGTGCCTTGCGCGCCTCGCCCGTGATGGCGCGGCGGCCGGTGCGCGGCTGATCCAACCTTTGACCCACAGCGAGAACCTCATCGATGGCTAAGATCATGAACCTTGACGGCACCCAGCAGCTCGACCTCACCCGCGGTACGGTCGAGCAGGCCTATGATCGCTGGGCGCCCGTTTACGATCTCGTGTTCGGCGGCGTGTTCGCAAAAGGACGTCAGGCGGCGATTTCGGCCACCAACAAGATCGGCGGGCGCGTGCTCGAGGTTGGCGTCGGTACCGGCATCTCGCTGCCGCTCTATGCTCCGAACCTCCGTATCTTCGGCACCGATATTTCGGAAGCGATGCTCGACAAGGCGCGCCGCCGCGTCACCGAGGGCAACCTCAAGAACGTCGAAGGCCTCGCGGTGATGGATGCCGAGAAGCTCGAATTCCCCGACAATTCGTTCGACGTCGTGATGGCGCAATACGTTGTCACCGCGGTGCCGAATCCGGAGAAGGCGCTCGACGAATTCGCCCGCGTGCTGCGTCCGGGCGGCGAGCTGATCATCCTCACCCGCGTCAGCGCCGACACCGGCATGCGCCGCTTCATCGAGCAGAAGCTCCAGCCGGTGGTGCGTCCGCTCGGCTTCCGTACCGCCGAGTTCGCCTGGTCGCGCTATGCCAAATGGCTGTCCGGCGCCAAGGGAATCGAGCTCGCCGAGCGCCGTTTGATTCCGCCGCTCGGTCATTTCTCGCTGGTGCGCTTCCGCAAGGTCGACGTCGCCAAGGCAGCCTGAGCAGGGCTGCGAGAGAGCGGCGGTGCGATCCGCCGCTCACGCGTTCGCGTGCGTCATCGCGTCGCTGCACATCGTCACATGACAAAATGATGATGTCACACGGCGTACATCGAATCCCTGTAAATCCCTTACCCGAAAGCATTTTGGGGAATAGCATGATCAAGAATTATCTCGAGCAGCTGCGGATCCAGCGCTGGGACGACCATCGCTACTATCACCACAGCCGCATCAATCAGAGCCTGCACTTCGTCAGCGCGCTGAGCTTTCTCTTTGCCTATGTCTGGCTGTTCGTCGATCCCATGATCTCGGCGCTGGTCGGCTGGCTGGTCTCGATGACCTCGCGCCAGGCCGGTCACTTCTTCTTCGAGCCGCATGATTACGACCACATCAACCAGGCGACGCACGAGTACAAGGAAGACATCAAGGTCGGCTACAACCTTCAGCGCAAGGTGGTGCTGATGGCGATCTGGGCGCTGTCGCCGCTGGTGCTGGTGGTCGATCCGACGCTGTTCGGCCTGTTCACGCCCTGGGCTTCCGCGACCGATTTCATGCGGCAGGTGGCCAAGATCTGGCTCGTGATCGGCGGCGGCGGTCTCCTGTTCCGCACCGTGCATCTGTTCTTCATCCGCGACGTCGAGACCGGCCTGGTCTGGATGACCAAGATCCTGACCGACCCCTTCCACGATCTGATGCTCTATCGCAGCGCTCCGCTCGCCTTGATGCGCGGCGAACTGATGGATCCCGGCCTGCACCTCAACCCCGAGCACACGCTGGGACTCATCTCCGAGCCGACGCTCGAAGAGCAGCACGCCTGAGCGCGCTTCGATCCAACACTCCGATGTCTGATGGTTACGTCATGCCCGGCCTCGTGCCGGGCATCCACGTGTTAGGGATGGCCGCTGCGGCTTCTTCGCCTCGCCCCGCTTGCGGGGAGAGGCCGGCGCGCGCAGCGCGACGGGTGAGGGGGAGTCTCCGCGGGGGTGTTGCTGGTGGGTTTTTCACCAACTCTCACCAGACGCGCGGAGACTCCCCCTCACCCCAACCCTCTCCCCGCAGGCGGGGAGAGGGGGAGGAGAGACCGCGCCCCGGAATGACGGTGAATGTGGTTGGAGTAGTGGCCTCAGCGTCCAAAACGCTTGGCCAGCATCTCTTTCAGAATCTGCCGCTTGATGTTCTTGTTGGTGAGCGCGCCATCGTGCCACCAGAAGCCATCGGCCTTCATCTTCTCGGCCGCGCGGACGAAGCGGTCGGCGACTTCGCTGAAGTCGGCGTCGGTGTAGTTGAGGCTGAAGATCAGCCGCCCGGTGCCGACCCAGCTCAGCGACAGGCCCTCGGCACGCAGGTAATATTGCAGCATCCAGTTGTAGCGGGACGGAGTGGTGTATTTCACCGTCCAGATCGACGAGAAGTTGGCGAACTGCACGGGCAGCTTCGCGTCGGTCATCATCTGGTTGAGCTTTTGCGCGCGGCCGTTCCAGGTCGCGTCCAGCCCGTCATAGATGGCCCGGAAATTCGGGCTGGCGAGCCGGCTCAGGAACTCGTCCATCGCCGTCATGACGTAGGGGTGCGAGTTGAAGGTGCCGCGGGCGAAGCAGATGTCGGCGGGACGATCGTCGCGGAAGCGGCGCATCAGGTCTTTCTTGCCGCAGACGACGCCGACCGGCAGGCCGCCGGCGAGGCTCTTGCCGTAGGTCACCATGTCGGCCTTGACGCCGAAATATTCCTGGGCGCCGCCGGCAGCGAGACGGAAGCCGACGAAGACCTCGTCGAAAATCAAGACGATGCCGCGCTCGGTGCAGACGTGGCGCAGCTTCTTCAGCCATTCCGTGTAGGCGGCGCGATCGAAATTGCCGCCGCGCGACGAGTCGACCAGCGAGGAATCGCCGGGCGCGTTGCCGTTCGGATGCAGGCCCTGCAGCGGATTGACCAGCACGCAGGCGATGTCCTTGCGCGTGCGCAGCACGTGGAGCGTCTTCTCCGACATCTCGGAAAGGGTATAGGTCTCGTGCGCGGCGATCGGATTGCCGACGCCCGGTTGCACATCGCCCCACCAGCCGTGATAGGCGCCGGCGAAACGGACCAGATGCGTGCGCTTGGTGTGGTAGCGCGCGAGCCGCACGGCCTGCATCACGGCTTCGGTGCCGGACATGTGGAACGAGACCTCGTCGAGGCCCGAGATCTGGCAGAGCCGCTGCACGTTCTCGAGGATGACGGGATGGTAGGGACCGAGTACCGGACCGAGCGCATGCGCGCGCTTCTCGGAGCCTTCGATGCACTCCTTGTAGAAGTCGTTGCCGAAGATGTTGACGCCGTAGGAGCCCGTGAGGTCGTAGGAGGTATTGCCGTCGACATCCGTGACGGTGACGCCGCTCGAGGATTCCATGAAGGTCGAGGTGCCCAGATGCTCGCGGACGAGACGCGCGAACTGGAACGGCACGCGGTAGCTTTCGGTGAAGTTGAGGTCGGAGATCGTCTCCGCCGCCTCCTTCGTCATCGCGCGGCCCTTCGGGTAGCGGTCAGCGTAGAGAGCTGCGAGCCGGAAGAAGGCGTCCTTGCGCTGCTTCACCACGTTCGCGGGCGCGCCGTCGCAGCCGAAATATTTGTCACCCTCGAATTCGTAGAACGGCAGCAGCTTTGCCACCCGGCGCGACATCTTGGAGTGCCCGGCGAGCGAGCGGTGCTTGGCGCGGGACAGTTCGACCCGCGCCTTGATCTTCGGGAGGACGGCGGCAGCGGACGCTGCGGCGGCCACGGAAAATGAGAGAATCGGGAGTGTCGTTTCCATGACAACAAGCGCTAATACTGCGAGCTGACAGATTCATGACAGTCAAAGCCCTCATCGCCTCTTTCACCCAGCAGGAAGACCTCAACTTCCTGTTGACCAACCGCATCCCCCGCGCGGCGCTGACCCGCTTCATGGGCTGGTTCTCCAAGATCGAGAACCCGCTGGTGCGGGACGGCTCCATCGCGCTGTGGAAGCTGTTCTCCGACCTCGATCTGTCGGAGGCGAAGAAAGACCATTTCAGGAGCCTGCACGATTGCTTCACCCGGGAGCTCAAGCCGGGCCTGCGGCCGTTTGATCCGGACCCGTCGGTGGTCGCCAGCCCCTCGGACGGCATCGTCGGCGCCCATGGCCGGATTGCCGACACCGAGCTGTTCCAGGTCAAGGGCGCGCCCTATTCGCTGCTCGACCTGCTTGGCGACCCCGCGCTGGTCGAGCAGCACCGCAACGGAAGTTTTGTGACGCTGCGGCTGACCTCGAGCATGTATCATCGCTTCCATGCACCGTTCGATGCACATATCGAGCGCGTCACGCTGATCCATGGCGATGTCTGGAACGTCAACCCGATCGCGCTGAAGCGGGTCGAGCGTCTCTTCTGCAAGAACGAGCGCGCGGTGATCCGCACGCATCTCGCAACCGGCGAGGCGGTGACGCTGGTGCCGGTCGCAGCGATCCTGGTCGCCAGCATCCGTCTGCATTTCCTCGACATGGTGCTGAACGCGCAGACCAGGGGGCCGGTCAATTTTCCCTGCGATGTCAACGTCACCAAGGGCGAGGAGCTCGGCTGGTTCGAGCACGGCTCGACCATCATCATCCTGGCACCGGGTGATTTTTCGTTCTGCGACGGTATCGGAGAAGGAGCGCGCATCCGCGCAGGCCAGGCGCTGCTGCGAAGAAAATAGCCTTCAAACCGCCGTCCCCGCCGCCTATACCGTCGGCGGGGGCGATTGGACGATACGGGTTTTGTGATGGCGCGGGCGCCGGTGATGGCGGCGGGTGGTATTGTGCTGCGGCGTGGCGACACGCCGCTGATTGCCATCGTGCGTCAGCGCAAGCGCAATGAATGGGTCTTGCCCAAGGGCAAGCTCGACGACGGCGAGACGCCGAAGGAGGCCGCGCACCGCGAGGTGCTGGAGGAGACCGGCCACGACGTGCTCGTGCACGAGTTTCTCGGCACCATCGCCTACCAGTCCGGCGGCCCCATCAAGATCGTGCATTTCTGGCGCATGGAGGCCGAGGGCGGTCCCGTCCGCAAGCTGATGAACGACATCAAGGCCGTCGACTGGGTGACGCTGGACGACGCGCTGGCGCGCCTGTCGCGCGAATATGAGCGCGCCTTCCTCACCCAGGTCGGCCCGATCGCGATCGCCGCGGCCGGGCTTGCACCTCTACCCGCACTGGAGCCGACGCCAACGCTGGCGGCCGACGACATCGATGCCGCCTTGCAGACGCTGACGCCGGTTGAAGTCGCTTCTGTCGACGAACTGCGGCATGGCCTGTTGCAGAAAGTGAAGGCCTGGCTGCGCGGCGAGGCGTAGGCGCTACCCGCGAGTCCGGAATCGCACAATCGTAGGGTGGGCAAAGCGGAGCGTGCCCACGATACCGAAGACGGGCACGGCGCTCACGCGCCTTTGCCCACCCTACGATAGCTTGCTCCGCGGCGAGGCCCTACCGCTTCTTCTTTTCTTTCGGTGCCGGAGCCGGCGCGGGTCTGCGCGGGGCGACTGGGCGCTGCGCGGCCGGCAGGCGCTGCTGCAGGCCGGGCTGGCGTGGCGCGGCGCCTTGTTGCGGCTGGGCGGCCGGCGGTGTGCCGGGCTGCAACCCGGTGCGCGGCGTTTGCGGCGTGGTCCCGTTCGGTTGCGCCGGCGCGGCGCTGCCCGGCTGAGGCGCGACCGCACCAGGCGGTTGCGGAGATTGTCCGCCGCGCTGTGGCTGCGTCGGCCGCGTGCCGCCGGGTTGCGTGCCTTGTCCGGTGCGCGGCTGACCCGTGCCCTGCGGCTGTCCTGTGCCTTGCTGCTGACCCTGGCCCGCGCGCGGCGCGCCCGGCTGCGCGGCGCCGCCCTGTCCTTGGCGCTGCGGCTGCTGCGTACCCTGGCGGTTCGGCGCACCCGGCTGCTGCTGACCCGGACGGTTGTTCTGACCCGGCTGGCCGTTCTGCGGCTGCTGGTTCGGCGCCGTGTTCGGACGCAATTGCTGTTGCTGCGGCGGCTGCGCCGGTCGCGGAATGCGGCTGACCGCGGCCGGATTGGCGCGGCGGAAGTCGCGCTGCTCGGTGACGATCTGGCGGCCGGTGGTCTGCGCCGCATGCACCTGGGTGACGAAGCCGCGGTCGCGCGCAATCTGCTGCGGCGGGATCGTGATCGGCACCGCGGCAAAGCGCATGCCGCCCGGGCCGGCCGCACCCGGCCGGATCGCAAAGCCGCTCGAGGCCTGCGTCAGCGCGCCGAGCCGCGTGCCGCTGGCGCGGTCGTTGACGTCGATATGGCCGACGCGCCCGTCGGCGTCGGGATAGAGCTTGATGTTGACGTTGTTCGCGTTGTTCGCGGTCGCGTTCTCGGGCACGTCGACGACGCCGGTGGTGCCGCGAATGCCGAGCGTCGCGGTCGGCGTTGCTATCTTCATGTCGCCGGTCTTCGCCACCGCCGCCGCGACGAACGCAACCGTGCCCTTGCCGATGTCGAAGATCGCCGAGTTCTGCTTGCCGCCGTCCTCATAGACGTAATTGTCGATGGTGATCTTGGAGCTGGCGGAGAGGTTGAACGTGGTGGCGTCGTTGAAGGTGATGCCGAGCGACGAGTTCGAGGAGGTCTGCACGACGTCGTTGAGATAGATGTCGTCGCGCACTTTCAGCGGATAGGAGTTCTTGTCGCGGATCACGGTCGCGATCCCCGTCACCGTCGCGACGTTGCCGATCGGCTCCACGGCGGTGGCTTGCGCATCGGCGGCAGGCGCCGGCGAGGCCGATGGGGTCGGGGAGGGCGCGGGCGTCGGTTGTGCCTGCGGCTGCGCTTGTGTCTGTGGCTGCGCTTGCGCGAGCTCGATGGCGTCGGACGCGCATGCCCTGTCCGCGCCGGCCAGCGGCAGCGCCAGCAGCGGCAAAGTAAACACGACGCGGCGCCAAGCCACCATCAAAGCCACGAATGAGGTCCCGGTGAGAACACGAGGCGAGATCGGCCGATATCAGCCGGAGCCGGCTGAATGGCGGATGAACGTCTGTCGCACGGAACGGGAGAACGTTCAAACGCCACGTCCCGGTGTCAGGGACGTGGCGCCATCATAAGAACAGGAATGCTTGCCTGCGGGCGATGCTTCGGCCTCAGCTCACGCGCTTCCAGGTTTGACCGCCGCAGAACATGCCGCCGAAGGCGCAGCCCTGCACGCGCATCGCGTTCGGACCCTTCATCGCGATCGTCGAGTCGTAGTTCTTGCCGGAGTCGGGATCGTGGATGCGGCCGCTCCACTTGGCGCCATCGGGCTTCATGTTGATCAGGATCCGTTCGTTGGTCTTCTCGGCATAGCCGCAGAGATTGGCGCCGCACTGTTCGACGCGGACATTGCCCTTGTTCTCTTCGGTCGCCCACACGCCGACCGGCGTGTTCGCGGCCTGCACCGGCGCGACGGGAGCAGGGGCCGGAGCCGGCGCATAAGCGGGAGCAGCGGCAACCGGAGCAGGGGCTGCAACCGGCGCAGGCTGCGTGGTCGTGTCGACAGACGGCGCAGCGGCGACGGTCGTGGCCGGAGCGGCGGCGGCAACAGCGGGCGCGGCTGGCGCGGTGGCCTGCACCGGCGCGGGCGCCACGGGCTGCTGCTGCACCGGAGCCGGCGCGGGCTTTGCCGTCGTCGTCGCCGGCGTGGTGTCGTCATCGTCCTTGGAGCCGCCAAGGCCGTTGAGGTTGATGTTGTTCAGCTTGATCGGCTTGTTCGACAGGCCCGGCGCCACGATGGTGACGCAATCGAGCGAGGCGCAGTTGCGCGGCGTCTCGATGCGGACGCGCTGGCCTTCGATCTGGAACGAGATCGAGTTGCCGGCATGCGCGGCGGCGGTCGAAGCGAGGAAGAGCGCGGTGGCGGCGATGGTGAGCTTGTTCATGACAACCTCCGAAATGGCGTGGTCCCGATATGGACTGAAGTCGGTCGTGGACCGGATGTGGTTCGACCTTATGCCGGCGCCCTCCGGCCTTCTGTGATGAACCTCACGATGGCTCCCAGGGTGAGCCAGCGCACATTCGGACGCCCTTCATCCGCGTAACGTCGCCGTGACAGAGTGGGAGACATCGATGAAGCGGCTTGCGATTTTGCCTGGCACGTTGATCGCACTGACGGTGATCGCGCCTGCGGCGCAGGCCGGTTCCTACTCCTTCACGATCAGCGGCCATCGGTTCCATGTCGAGGCACCGCGCAACTGCCGATCCACGTCATGCGTTTCGGTGTCAAGCCGATCGCTGCGAACGACGGACGATGTCGCCACCACATCCGCCCCGCCGCCTGCGCCTGCACCCGCGGTCCAGGCGCCACAGCCGGTCTATCCCGTTGCCTCAGTCAGGCCGGCGCAGGCGACGGTCGTCGCGCCGCCCGCCCCCGTGCTTGCCGCCACGACATCACAGCCCTTCGCGCCGCCGCCGGCGCCAAGACTTGAGGCGCCAAGACTCGAGACGCCAAGACCAGAGACGCTGAGCCCCAATCCGCCGCGGGTTGATCTGTTACGCCTGGATCCGCCGAAGACGATTCCCCTGCCGCAGCCGGAACCACCGGCCCCCAATCCGGATCCCACGCTCCAGCCGGCCACGACGATCGCACCGCGCAGCGACGACGAGCCGGCCTACATGCCGTTCGGCGAATGGGAGAGCGACGGCGCCAAAGGCACGGTCCGCATCGAACGTTGCGGCCCCGCGCTGTGCGGCTTCGCGCTGACCGAGGCGTCGACCCGGGGCGAGAGCGTGCTGGTCAACATGAAACCGAAAGCGCACGATGTCTGGGCCGGCAGCATCTACAGCCGCTCCAGCGGCAACACCTATTATGCGACGATGACGCTGAAGAGCTCCGGCAAGCTTTACGTCGAAGCCTGCGCGCTCGGCCATTTCTGGTGCTCCGGCAACGACTGGACACGCGTCGAGCCGCGGCCGGAGAAGCTGATCACGACCGCGCGCCAGTGGGGCGCGCGGTCGTAGGCAGCCTGGCTCCCCTGTCCAATTTGTAATCGTCCTGCACCGAACCTGCATCCCGCTTGCGCGCGACCGATGGCTGACGTCGCATGCAAGGAGATTGCACATGAAACGCCTCGCCATCATCGCTGCGCTGCTGATCGGCAGCGCGATCTCGGCTCACGCCGACACCGACATCTGGACCAATGTGCTGAAGCAGAAGCGCGGCGACGACGCGCTGAATGTCGACAGCTCATTCTGCGATGCGCAGCTCGGCGCGCCGCAGAACGGCACGGCGACGTCGGCCGCGTACAAGCGCTGCATGCGCGGGCGCGGCTGGCGCTTCAGCCACACCGTGCGCGTGAAGGACGATCGCTATCCCGATCCTGACGATCCCGGCATGATGTGCCGCGATTTCAAGATCGGCGGCATCACCGGATCGGACTGCTCGAATTTCTGAGCAGCGCAAAGCACCCGGCTGACAATCTGTCTCGGCCGGACGAGCTCTGCGATAAGATCGGCGGACGCTGCTAGATCATGCCGAGCACGATGGCGACGACAAAGGCCATGGCAACGTACGCGGTGATAACGCTCAGTCTCCCGACGAACGTCATGACGTTGCTCCCTGAGATCCCGCTTGGGATCGCGGACATCATGGTTAACAGAAACTGACCGTTGAAAAAAGCCAGCCTCTCTGTCGTTCATCTGCGGCCGCGGACGCGTCATGGTAAAGCAAAGCTGAAATCGACACGTTGAAGAGTCTTTAAGTAAATTCACCGAACGTGCCTGCATGACGCGCGGAGTTCGTTTGTATCTCGTCGGCTCCATCGTCCTTGTTTCGCTTGCGGGTTGCGGACGCGGCTTTTTCCAGGCCGAACGTGAACCGTGGCGGGCCGAGGCAGAAGCGGCGTGCCTGAAATCGGGCGCCGTGAAGGAGAGTGCCGACATCGTCCGGATCGACCCGATCTCCGGACCCGGCATGTGCGGCGCCGAGTTTCCGCTGAAGGTCGCCGCCATCGGCGATCCCTCCAGCAGCTACGGTTTCGCCGATGAGGAGCTGCGCCCGCCCGGCAATGTCGGCAATCAGCCGCGCTGGCCGGTGACGCAGCCGCAACCGAATTCCTATCCGCAACGGTCGAACTATCCCGAGAGCGCGGTGCGCCAGCCTGCCGGCTATGGCGCGTCCTCCGGACCGGTGTCGCTCAGCGCGCCCGGCGTGGCATCGCAGGAAGATGAGATCGATCTGCCGCCCGAGGGCACCGATGCCGCGGGCGCCGCGCGCTACATGAATGCGCCGAGCTATCCGGCGAGGCCGCCCGGCCCGGCGCCTTATTCGCAGGCGCCCATGCAACAGCCGCTGCCGCGGCTCGGTCCCGCGCAGGGCAATCCCGTCACCGCCGTCGGTCCCGTCGCGGTGAAGCCGACCGCGACGCTGGCCTGTCCCATCGTGTCGGAACTCGATCGCTGGTTTGCCGACACCGTGCAGCCTTCGGCGATGCGCTGGTTCGGTGCCCGCGTGGTCGAGATCAAGCAGATCTCCGCCTATTCCTGCCGCGGCATGAACGGCAATCCGCACGCTCATATCTCCGAGCACGCCTTCGGCAACGCGCTCGATGTCGCCGCCTTCGTGCTCGCCGATGGTCGCCGCATCACCGTGAAGGACGGCTGGCGCGGGATGCCGGAAGAGCAGGGGTTCTTGCGCGACGTCCAGTCGGGTGCGTGCGCGCATTTCACCACCGTGCTGGCGCCGGGCTCGAACGTCTATCACTACGATCACATTCACGTCGACCTGATGCGCCGCGCCAGCCGCCGTCTGATCTGCCAGCCAGCCGCGGTCTCCGGCGAAGAGGTTGCCGGGCGCGCACAGCGGCGCACGCCGTATGCGAGCAATCGCGATCCCTCCGTGACCGGCGCGCTCGGTGCGCACAAGAGCAAGCACGACAAGGTCAACGAGGAAGACGAGTTCTCGGACGACTAGCCACGCAAGATGGAAGAGGGCGGGGCGTAACGCGGCACCGCGCGCCACCGCCGCAGATCAGAACACGTCGATGGTCGGGAGGCGCGGCTCTGCGGTGATGCAGTCCCAGAGATAGATCGCCAGGCCGACGTCGCCGGTCCAGAGCGAATAGCGTCCGCGGCCGACGACGATCTTGGCGCCGCGATACTGGACAATGGCCGTCATGGCGAACTGGCGTGCGCGGTCGAGCCAGACCGGATCGTTTGTGCGGCGATAAAGTTTGAGGAATGCGTAGCCGTTCCCGCCGGTGCCGTGGCACAGGTTCGAACCCTTGGTCAGCGGTCCGGCGGCCCAGGTGAATCGGCCGGCATCGTGCAGAAGCTCGTCAAACTCAGGCGTCGCGAACGGCGCGTCGGCCAATGTCGTCGCCATGCCGGGGGCGCCGTGGCAGTGCTGGCACAAGGTCGGTGGCGTCTCGCGCTTGCTTCTCGCGCCCCAATTGGCTCCGAGCTCGGACGACCACGCATTCGCCGCCAGCGTCTGCGGCACGATTTCGGCGACCTGCGCCTGCTGTGCCGGTGTCAGCCAGTCCCATCCACGCAGCAACGGGATGATGTTGCCGGCGAAGCCATGCACGGGCCCGAGCCAGCGGTCCTTGGCGCCATAGAGATCCTGGGTCCAGAGCCGGCCTTGCGGCGTTTCCTCCAGATCATCCAGCAGCCGGGCCGCCTGCGCTTCGAACAGGCCGCGCCATCGCGGCTCCCGTGTCATCTCGGCCATGTGGACCGCAGCCAGCATGGATCCGGGCATGCCCCACATCAGTTCGCGGATCGGGAGCGCGCTGTTGGCTTCCGCGCGCTGATAGACGAGATCGGCAAGGCTTGGTGTGGGATCGAGGCGCATGGCGAGGAGTGCGGCCCCCATGTCGCCAAACAGCAGCGAGCCGTGCTTGGCGTAGCCGGCCGGCGAACTGCTCTCGAACCTGGCGGTTGTCCGTTCGAGAAGTTTTGGCAGGACCGCGCGAAAGTCCTTCGCGATGGGGCCGGCGCCGACACGATGCAAATAATCGAGCGCCCAGATGACGCCTGCCGCACCGAAATAGAAGCTGGGGTTGCCGTCTCCGGCCCCATCGTCGCCGGGGTGACCGGGCCAAAACGTCTCGGGATCGAAATCGGCGATGGCATCGGCCACGATGTCCGCAATCGCGGTGCGGGCGGCCGCCTCGCTCCAGGCGTCGTGCACAAGCGCGCGGTGGCGACCGAGGGCAATCATCATGATCTGCGTTTTGCGACGTCCGTCGCCGGCGCCAGCCCCATGCATTGCTGTACGTCGGCCGGGACATTGTAGGTCCGCATGATGTGACGGCTGTCGCGCAAGCCGGTTGCCTCGCGTTGCACCACGAACATCCAGAGCGCCTGGCCGGCTTCCATCACCAGCTTGCGCCTCGCCGGCTGCATCGCAGTCGGAATCTCGGGGACCGCATGCGCGGCGTCGAATTCGCGCAATTGCGCGAGCGCCTGCTCGAGCGTGCGGCCCATCCGTCCAAGCGCGGAGGCCTGTTCCTGGACGATCTCGTAATGGAGGATATCGACCGGCGGGCGAAGATCACGGGACATGGCGCTCAATATAATGCGGCGCCAACCGCATGCGCAACGCGTGGCCCGTCGCCGTTACTTCGCCTTGTACGCGGCGACGAACATCCGCGTCGCGCTGTCGATCACTTCCGTCATGCGCTGTTCTGTCGGCGGCGGCGCGGCCTGGAAGACGAAGGGCAGGAAAAGTGAAGCCTTGCACAGTTCCATGAACTGCGAGGCGGCCAGGTCGCAATCGTCAATCGCGAGATCACCGGGGGCGACATGGGCTTTGAGATAGTCGGACAACCGGCTGATGGTCTTTTCGAGCACGCAACCATAATAGCGGCGGCCGACGTCGGGCATGCGCTCGGCGATCGCCATCACGGTGCGGATCGCCGATCCGCCGCCGGGCCGGCAGAGCAGATGCAGATAGGCCTGGCCGAAATCCTTCAGCGTGGTCTCGGCATCGCGCGCGGGGTCGAAGTTGAACACGACCTGGCCATGAAACAGCGCCTCCTCCTCGAGGATGGCTTCGAACAGCGCGCTCTTGTCGGCGAAGTAAACGTAGAGCGTGCCCTTGGAGACGCCGGCCGCGCGCGCGATCTCGCCCATGCTGGCGCCGTCAAAACCCAGATCCATGAACACCTTACGGGCGCCGGCCAGGATCTGGCGGCGCTTGGAGCTGTCCTCCTCCTGGAGGACGCGCAGAGGTTCAGGGCTGGCTACAACCATTGGTTCAGCGTCTCGGAAGGTTTCTCGAATCGGGCTCGAAGCATGAAACCGAAATAAAGGATTCGGACCAGTAGGGTCCGCGCGGGAATATTAAGTATATTGACCGAACCGTTCGGTCAATGATATTTGGGATGGGCGAGCGGGAACGCGGCCGTGCGACGGCTGCCCCGGATCGCACTTTTATTGGGGAGGCCTTTATGGCCACATCGAGAGACCAGGCTGCGCGCGTCCTTCGCCAGGAAGCGGTGGAGACGACGACGCCGAACGGTGAAGCTGCGACCGGAACATCCGCAGTCCTCGCCGAGCAGTTGCGCTCTCATGTGGCCGAAGAAAGCAAGCGCCGCACCAGCGAAGTGCCGGAGAAGCCCGTGACCGACCAGCCGGCTCCGACATCCGCGCCCGCCGCTGCCGCGCCAAAATCCGGCAAGCGTAAATTCGTCATGATGGGCATCGGCCTCGTGCTGGCGCTCGCGGCGGCAAGCTATGCCGGCTACTACACGCTGGTCGGCCGCTTCTTCGTCTCCACCGACGACGCCTATGTCCGTGCCAACAACACCATGCTGGGCGCGCGCGTGGCCGGCCATATCTCCTCGATCCTGGCCGGTGACAACACGCTGGTGCATGCCGGCGACACCGTGCTGCGCATCGACGACGGCGACTACAAGATCGCCGTCGACGCGGCTGCGACCCGGATCGCGACCCAGCAGGCCACCATCGACCGCATCGGCCGCCAGATCGCGGCGCTCGACAGCCAGGTCGCACAGGCCAAGGCGCAGCTCGTCTCCGCCGAGGCCGGCCTCAAGCGCGCCGATCTCGACTATGAGCGCCAGCAGGCGCTGAGCAACAAGGGCTTTGCCTCGCGCGCGACCTTCGAAACCTCGGAAGCCGGTCGTGATCAGGGCGCCGCCGCGGTCAAGGCCGCACAGGCCGCCTACGACGTCGCGGTGAGCAATGTCGACGTCGCCAAGGCGCAGCAGGCCGAAGCCCAGGCGCAACTCGCCGAGCTCAAGACCACGCTCGCCAAGGCCGAGCGCGATCTCGCCTTCACCGCAGTGCGCGCGCCGGTCGATGGCATCTTCTCCAACCGTCTCGTCAACGCCGGCGACTTCGTCGCCGTCGGTCAGCGCCTCGGCAATGTCGTGCCGCTCGACGACGTCTATATCGACGCCAATTTCAAGGAAACGCAGCTCAAGCGCATCCGTCCCGGCCAGCCGGTGACGATCAAGGTCGATGCCTACGGCATGCGCAAGTTCTCCGGCGTCGTCGACAGCATCGCGGCGGGCTCCGGCTCGGTGTTCACGCTGCTGCCGCCGGACAACGCCACCGGCAACTTCACCAAGATCGTGCAGCGCGTGCCGGTCCGCATCCGCGTGCCGAAGGCGGTTGCCAGGCAGAACCTGCTCCGCGCCGGCATGTCGGTCTACGCGACGGTCGACACCAACAAGGGCGCCGCCGACGCCGACAGCGAGATCGATCTCGACGATCCCACCATGATCCATCCGCAGTAAGCGCGTCCGAGCGCTGCGAGGTCAGACCATGGCGAACGCCACGACTGCTTCACCTGCCATGATGGCATCAGCCGATTCGGAGCGCATCGCGCCGAAGCGGCTGATCGCCTTCATCATCATGGTGTTCGGGATGTTCATGTCGATCCTGGACATCCAGATCGTGTCGGCATCCCTCAGCGAAATCCAGGCCGGCCTGTCGGCGAGCTCGAGCGAGGTCTCCTGGGTCCAGACCGCCTATCTGATCGCCGAAGTGATCGCGATCCCGTTGTCGGGATTCCTGTCGCGCGCCTTCGGCACGCGGCTCCTGTTCGCGATCTCCGCGGCCGGCTTCACGATTTCGAGCCTGCTCTGCGGCTTCGCCACGACCATCGAGGAGATGATCGTCTGGCGCGCGCTCCAGGGCTTTCTCGGCGCCGGCATGATCCCGACGGTGTTCGCCTCGGCCTACACCGTGTTCCCGCGCACGAAATTCCACATCGTCGGTCCCATCATCGGGCTTGTGGCGACGCTGGCTCCCACGATCGGCCCGACGGTCGGCGGCTACATCACCGATCTGATGTCGTGGAACTGGCTGTTCTTCATCAACGTCGTCCCCGGCATCGGCATCACCCTGGGCGTGCTCGCGCTGGTCGATTTCGACGAGCCGCATTTCGAGCTGCTCGACCGCTTCGACTGGTGGGGGCTGATCTTCATGGCCGGCTTCCTCGGCACGCTGGAATATGTACTGGAGGAAGGTCCGCAATATGAATGGCTGCAGGACACGTCGGTGGCGATCTGCGCCTGGATCTGCGCCGTGTCGGCCATCGCCTTCTTCGTGCGCGTCTTCACGGCGGCCGAGCCGATCGTCAATCTGCGTGCCTTCTCCAACCGCAATTTCGCAGTCGGCTCCACGCTGCAATTCTGCATCGGCATCGGCCTCTACGGCCTGACCTACATCTATCCGCGCTATCTCGCCGAGGTGCGCGGCTACAGCGCGCTGATGATCGGCGAGACCATGTTCGTCTCGGGCATCACCATGTTCCTGGTCGCCCCGCTGGTCGGCCGGCTGATGGCGAGCCTCGACATGCGCTACATGATCGCGTTCGGCTTGATCGTGTTCGCGATCGGCTCCTACCAGATGACCTGGATCACGCGCGACTTCGATTTCTACGAGCTCCTGATCCCGCAGATCCTGCGCGGCGTCGGCATGATGTTCGCGATGGTGCCGACCAACAACATCGCGCTCGGCACGCTGCCACCCGACAAGGTGAAGAACGCGAGCGGCCTGTTCAATCTGATGCGCAATCTCGGCGGTGCGGTCGGGCTCGCCGTCATCAACACCGTGCTCAACGATCGCGCCGACCTGCACATCACGCGTCTGCAGGAGCGCGTGACCTGGGGCAATGCCACCGCGACCGAGACCCTGACCCTGCTTCAGCAGAAATTCCAGGGGCTCGGAGACTCGACGCTGATGGCGATGAAGCAGCTCAGCCAGATCGTGCACCGCCAGGCCGTGGTGATGAGCTTTGGCGACGCGTTCTTCATCCTGACCTTGTTCTATCTGAGCCTCAGCCTCCTGGTCACGTTGCTGAACAAGCCGGTTTCGCCGTTCGGCGCCGGCGGCGACGCGCACTGACGGTCACACACGCGATGTCGTCGCCGGGCCTTATGCGCAATTGCGCATAAAGCCCGGGCGACCGCGCACCAAAATGCAACACTCGTGCGTGATCTCGCGCGGGGCCCGTTGCAAAACGCGAATCACACATCTATAAAGCGCACCTCATTCAATCGAACCGGGGAGAGATTTGCATGATTTCGTCGCATTCGCAGATCGCGTTTCCGCGCTCGATGATGGTCTGGCTCGGTACCGTTTCGGCCTGCTAGAGGCCGCTTCCGCCAGCTTCGATTGGGCCAGGGTTTTGCCCAAACGCCCCGATCGCTCCGCTTCCCAAGTCAAATTCAGTTTTAAGTGACGCCGTCTCGGCCCTCGCGGCCGGCCCGCGTCCATCGATGGAGCCGGCCCGCGGCAAAGCGGCCGGATGACGCCATGACCTCTCTGTCAAAAAAGCCCGCGGCGATCCGCGTGGTGTTGCCCTTCGTGTTCCGGCACTGGCTGAACCAGCCGGGGCGCACGCTCGCCATTGCCGTCGGTCTGCTGGGGGCGACCGTTGCCGACCTGTTCATGCCGGTGTTTTCAGGACATCTGGTCGACGCGCTGACCCGCGGCCCGTCCGATCCTGACGCCCGCCACGCCGCGCTGGTGGCGCTGGGCGGCATCGTGGTGCTGGGCGCGGCCTCGATGGTGCTGCGCCTGACCGGCCTGCAGGTGATCGTGCCGTTCACGCTGAAGATCATGTCTGATGTGGCGCAGGACGCATTTCTGCGCGTGCAGCGCTTCTCAACCGACTGGCACGCCAACTCCTTCGCGGGCTCGACCGTGCGCAAGATCACGCGCGGCATGTGGGCGCTCGATCTGCTGAACGACACCATCCTGCTGGCGTTGCTGCCGTCGCTGGCCGTCCTGATCGGATCGATGGTCCTGCTCGGCGTGCATTGGGCCTCGCTCGGCGCCGTGATCGCGCTCGGCGCGGCGGCCTATGTCACGATGACGGTGCTGTTCTCGACGCGCTACATCGCGCCGGCCGCGCGCGTGTCCAACGCCTGGGACACCAAGGTCGGCGGCACGCTGGCGGATGCGCTGACATGCAATGCGGTGGTGAAGTCCTTTGGCGCCGAGTCGCGCGAGGATGCGCGGCTCGCCCGCGTCATCAAGCGTTGGCGCACGCGCGTGCGTCGCACCTGGTTCCGCTACAACTACACCGCCATGGCGCAGCTTTCGCTGCTGCTATGCCTGCGTGCGTCGGTGATCGGCGGCTCCGTGCTGCTGTGGATGTACGGGCATGCCTCGCCGGGCGACGTCACTTATGTGTTGACGAGCTACTACGTCATTCACGCCTATTTGCGTGACGTCGGCATGCACATCAACAACCTCCAGCGCTCGGTCAACGACATGGAGGAGCTGGTGGCGATCCATGACGAGCCGATCGGCATCGCCGATGCCGCTGACGCACGGCCGATCGCGATCGAAGGCGGCGAGATCGTGTTCGACGACGTCACGTTCCTTTATGGCGGCCATCGCGCGCCGCTGTACGACGGGCTGTCGGTCAGGATCCGTGCCGGCGAGCGTGTCGGCCTGGTCGGTCGCTCCGGCTCCGGCAAGACGACGTTCGTCAAGCTGGTGCAGCGGCTCTACGACGTCACCGGCGGTCGTGTGCTGATCGACGGGCAGGACATCGCGCTGGCCACGCAGCAATCGCTGCGCAGCCAGATCGCGATCGTGCAGCAGGACCCGATCCTGTTTCATCGTTCGCTCGCCGAGAACATCGCCTATGGCCGGCCCGGTGCCAGCCTCGAGGCGATCGAGCAGGCGGCGCGGCTGGCGAATGCGCACGACTTCATCCTGCGCCTGCCGAAGGGCTACGGCACGCTGGTCGGCGAGCGCGGCGTGAAACTGTCGGGCGGCGAACGGCAGCGCGTGGCGCTGGCGCGCGCCTTCCTGGCCGATGCGCCGGTGCTGATCCTGGACGAGGCGACCTCGAGCCTCGATTCGGAATCGGAGGCGCTGATCCAGCAGGCGATGGAGCGGCTGATGAAAGGCCGCACCTCGATCGTGATCGCACACCGGCTGTCGACGGTGCGCAGCCTCGACCGCATCCTGGTGTTCGACCGCGGCGAGATCGCCGAGCAGGGCACGCATGCCACGCTCGCGGGCAAGCCTGGCGGAATCTATCGCAGCCTGTTCGAGCGCCAGGTGGTGGAGCTCGGGCATATCGCAGCGGCTGAGTGAGGCGCGGCGGCGGGGCGCAAGCCCTGCCGTCACGTCGCCAAAGACTGGAATGAAATCCGTCAAGGGTGGAATGAAATGAAGGACCTGACGCGCGGCTCCATCGTAAGCCACATCCTGAGCATGGCGCCACCGATCGTGGTCGGCATGATGACGATCATGATCTGCCAGCTTGTCGACCTGTATTTCGTGTCCGGGCTCGGCGATGCCGCGGTTGCGGGCGTCGCCGCAGCCGGCAACGCCGGCTTCCTCGTCAACGGACTGATGCAGATGCTCGGTGTCGGCACGGTGGCGCTGGTCTCGCATGCCGTGGGCCGCAAGGATCGCGACGACGCCAATCTCGTGTTCAACCAGGCGATCGTGCTGTCGGCGCTGTTCGGGCTGTTGACGCTGCTCGGCGGCTTTGCGCTCGCGCGCCCTTACATGCGCGCGATTGCCGTCGATGAGGCCACCATCAATGCCGGCACCACCTATTTCCTCTGGTTCATGCCGGCGCTGGCGCTGCAATTCATCACGCAGGTGATGGGGGCGGGGCTACGGGCCACCGGCATCGTGCGGCCGAGCATGCTGGTGCAGGTGCTTGCGGTCATCATCAATATCGCGCTGGCGCCGGTCCTGATCACGGGCTGGGGCACCGGATACGCGCTCGGCGTCGCCGGCGCGGGCCTGGCAAGCACGATCGCCGTCTTCATCGGCGTGCTGATGCTGCTGTATTATTTTCGCAGGCTGGAGCGCTATGTCGCCTTCCATCCTGCGCAATGGCGTCCGCAACTGCGGCAGTGGAAGAGGATCCTCAATGTCGGCCTGCCCGCGGGCGGCGAGTTCGTGATGATCTTCATCTTCATGGCGGCGATCTACTACGTGCTGCGCGATCTCGGTCCAGCGGCCCAGGCGGGCTTTGGCATCGGGACGCGTGTCGTGGGCTTGATCCAGATGCCGGCCCTTGCCGTCTCGCTCGCGGCAGGGCCGATCGTCGGCCAGAATTTCGGCGCGGGCAATTACGAGCGGGTGCGGGAGACCTTCGTCAGGGCGGCGCTGATCGCGACATTCGTGATGATCGCGCTGACGATCTTCGTGCAGCTCAAGCCCGGATTGCTGCTCGCCGGATTCTCGAATGATCCGGAGACGATGGGGGTCGCGTTGCTGTTTCTGAAGATGATCTCGCTGAACATGGTGGCGCAGGGGTTGATCTTCACCTGCTCCAGCATGTTCCAGGGCCTCGGCAACACCAAGCCGGTGTTGTGGAGCTCGGCGACGCGCGTCATCACCTATTCCTTGCCGGCGATCTGGCTTTCGACGCAGCCCGGTTTTCGGATCGAGTATGTCTGGTACCTGTCGAACGCCGCGACGACGCTGCAGGCCGTGCAGAGCCTGTGGCTGCTGCGCCGCGAGTTCAGGAAGCGCCTGGTGCCGCGGCAGCAGGCGGATGCGCTAAGGCAGGCGACGTCCGAGCCGGTTGCGCCTCCGGTGAGCGAGCCCGCGTAGCGAGGGCCCCACGCTTGTCGCCCACCCGCGGCTCCGGCTAGTTTGCCGGGCCGTGGGATGGCGCGAACCTGCAAGGGATGGAAATGACCGGAGTGTCGAACGAGCTGGGGCGAGCGTCCGTGCTTTCCGAGATCTGGGCCGCGCGCTACCGCACGCCGGCCCGTTTCGTCGCGCTGGTCGCGCTGTTGCTGCCGTGGACGACGACCGGCGTGACCTTTGCGCTGATCCCCTGGCTGATCGCCTTCGCTTTCGTCGATTTGCGTGAGTTTCCGCGTTCGCTGCTGCGCCCGGTTTGCCTGCTGCCGATCGCGCTGGTGATTCTCGCGCTGGTCGGAACGCTCTGGTCGGATGCACCCTGGCCGGACAGGCTGCACGCAGTCGGACCGGCATTGAAGCTTCTCGCGATCCCGCTTTTGATCTACCAGTTCGAGCGTTGGCCCTACGGCAATTGGGTGTTTTCCGCGTTCCTGGCATCTTGCGCGTTGCTGATGGTTTATTCCTTCGCCGTCGCGATCGATCCCGCCCTGTCGCTGAAACTCTATCTGTCGCGCGGACCCTACAAGGTCGAGAGCGGGATTGCGGTGCGCAACTATATCGACCAGAGCCAGGAGTTCGGGCTCTGCGTGATCGCGCTGGTCTATCCGATCGTGACGCTGTTTCGTGACGGCCGCGCCCGCAGCGCGATATTGCTTGCGATGTTGTTGCTCGGCTTTCTCCTCAACATGATGTTCGTCGTGGTCTCGCGGACGGCGCTGGTGACGCTGCCGATCCTGGTCGTCGTGTTTGCACTGCTGCATCTGCGCTGGCGTACGGCTCTGCTCGCCGCGAGCGGGATGGCGCTGGTTGCGGTCGCTCTCTGGTCCGTCTCGCCGCATCTGCGTGCGACGGTCGCGAAATTCCAGGGCGACTATGAGATGAGCACGCAGGACAAGAAGGTCAGCGGCATGGGCTCGCGCCTGGAATTTTGGCGGAAATCGCTGGGGTTCATCGCGGATGCGCCGCTGATCGGTCATGGCACCGGCTCGATTCGCGAACTGTTCGCGGGTGTGGCCGCGGACGAGGACGTCGATCCGCTGCGCGGGCAGATCGTCAGCAATCCGCACAATCAGACCCTGAGCGTTGCCGTGCAGTGGGGCGTGGCGGGCGTTCTGGTCCTCTATGCGCTCTGGTTTGCGCATCTGCTGATGTTCCGCGGCGAGGGGCTGGCCTGCTGGATCGGCCTTTTGGTCGTCGTGCAGAACATGCTGTCCTCGCTGCTCAACACCCATCTGTTCGACTTCGCGCCGGGCTGGATCTATGTGCTCGGCGTCGGTGTCGCCGGCGGCATGGCGCTGGCGAAGCAGTCGAAGATGGACGTCAGAGCGAGCTGATGCTGTTCCAGACCAGGGTGGCGCCCGACAGGAACAAGAGGCCAAGCACGACATCGCCAAAGTGCTTGTCGCTGAGCGCGTGATAGACGCGCGCGCCGGCCCATGCGCCGATCAGCGTGCCCGGGAATGCGACCATCGTGAGCCAGACCACCTTGAACGCGACCAGGCCCGAGGCCGTCTTCACCATCAGCGCGGTCGCGAGCACCGTGAAATTGAACAGCTGGAAGATGCCGCGCCGCTCGTGCTTGTTCCAGCCGCGGATGTTGGCCCACAGGATCGGCAACGGCCCGGACAGGCCGGCGAGCCCGCCCAGAATGCCGCCGGCAAATCCGATCGCGCCGTCGGCGATGCGGCCGCCGAAGGTGACGGCGAGCGGCCTCTTGTTGAGATAGAGGGCCGTCGAGAAGATCAGGATCAGCACGCCGACGCTCAGCTTGAACACTTTCGGATCGGCGGAGGCGATCAAGGTGGTGCCGATCGGAACGCCGATCAATCCGCCGATCAGGAACGGCCACACCAGCGAGAGATCAAAACTCTTCCACATCGAGGGCAGCGTCGAGGTCTGCGCGATCACCGAACAGATCAGCACCAGGGGCACCGCAAGCGAGGGCGGCAGCACGTAGAGCCAGATGCCGAGCGCCATCAGCGCGGTGCCGAATCCCGCCAGCCCCGAGACGAAGCCGCCAGCCAGCGCGCCGAACAGGAGCAGCGCGTAAGTGAGCGTTTCCACCGATGAATCCCTGCCATGACCGGCGACCCGGAAGCCGTGATCGCCTGATGGCGCTTAGCACAGATGCGGCGCGAGAGGTCAATTTCAAAGCCGCAGGCCCGCGCAATTGCCTGGTTCGCTAGACGATCTGCCTGACGTCGGCTGGCTTGTGCAGCGCGCCGACGAGGATGCGCAGTGCCTCGGTCAATTCCGATCTGTTGCGCGCCGCGCCGAGTGAGACGCGCGCCGCATGCGGCGAGGTTCCGTCGACGGTGAAGGCATCGCCGGCAACGATCGCGAGCCCATTTCGCAAGAGATGCGCGGCGACGTCCGGCCGTCCCTCCGGCAGGTGCAGCCACAAATGATGTGCGGCGGGCTTCGCCTGGAACTGAAAACCTTTCAACGCGCGCTGTGCCAATTGCTGGCGGCCGACCGCTTCGTTGCGGATCGCGGTGATGATGCGGTCGGCGACACCGGTCTCGAGCCAGTGCGTCACCAGCGCGACCATCAGCGGCGCCGGCATCTGCACGGTCGCCTGGAGATGGCCGCGCATCTGAAGCTGCGCACCGCCGTCGGGCGGCAGCAGATAAGCCACGCGCAGCGCCGGCGCGATGCATTTCGACAGCGTGGTCGCCAGATATGTCCGCTCCGGGATGAGATTGGCGATCGGCGATGCCGAGCGATCGAGCAGCCCGTAGGCATCGTCCTCGATCAGCATCGTATCGGCGTCGCGGACGATCTTGGCGATCGCGCCGCGCCGCTCGGCGGAGAGCGTCGCCGTGGTCGGGTTGTGCAGCGTCGGAATGAGATAGACGGCCTTCGGCCTGTGCGTGCGGCAGGCCTTCGCCAGCGCATCGGGCAGCACGCCGCCGTCATCCATGGCGACGCCGACGAGCCTGACGCCGAGCTGTGCTGCGACGGCCTTGATGCCGGGGAAGGTGATGGCTTCCGTCAGCACGACATCGCCCGGTCGTGCGAGATGGGCGAGCAGGTTGAACAGGATCGTCTGTGCGCCCGGAAAGATCACGAGCTTGTCGGCATGCGCATGCGGAACGCGCGTGCGCATCCAGCGCGCGGCGACCTCGCGCTCATGGGCGCTGCCGCCGGGCGGCTGGTAATTCAGGAATGCGGTGAGGCCCGATTGCGCGCGAATGGCCTCGAGCCCCGCGATGATGCGCTCGTCGAGCTGCGCTTCGAGCGGATGCGGCGGCACGTTCATCGAGAGGTCGATCGCGACGGGATGCGGCAGGTCGACCGCGCGGCGCGCGCTGGTCTCCGACACGAACGATCCCTGGCCGACGCGGGCCTCCATGATGCCGCGGCGCCGCGCCTCGGTGTAGGCGCGCGTCACCGTGGTCAGGTCGATGCCGAGCGCTTTTGCGAGCGCACGCTGCGTCGGCAGTTGCTGGCCCCGCACCAGCCGGCCGGCGGCGATGTCGGCCTCCATGGCCTCGACGATGCGCTGGTAGCGCGGCCCGCTCAGCTCCGAGATTGTAGGAGTCCAATCCATGCAATTTAGGCCCATATCCTTTGAATGTATGGATGCAAGATATTATTGTATGGATCAGCAAAACGGAAGAGGTGTCGTCATGGCGACCGGTTCGATCTCTCTGGCAAAGGCGATGTGGCGCGGGTTTCGCGGCAAGTGCCCGAACTGCGGCGAGGGGCACATGTTCGGCCGCTTCCTCAAGGTGGCCGACGCTTGCGATCATTGCGGCGAGGAGCTGTTCCACCAGCGCGCCGATGATTTTCCGGCCTATCTGGTGATGGTCGTGGTCGGCCATCTCGTGGTGCCGGCGATCCTCGCGGTCGAGACCGCCTACGCGCCGCCGGTCTGGCTGCAATTGGCGGTGTGGTTGCCGGTGACGCTGTTTGCCTCGCTGGCGCTGCTGCAGCCGACCAAGGGCGCCATCGTCGGGCTGCAATGGCAGATCGGCATGCACGGCTTCGAGGCGAGCAAGCTGCGGCGCGAAGCTTCTCAGCTTGCGCCCGTGCTGGTGAAGGCGCCGCGCGCGGCTTGATGCCCCGCGGCGTTTACATCGCGCCGCTCCCCGCTACACTCCATCGTATCAAACAAGAACGATGGAAACGCCGATGGCCGCACGCGCAAGAACCTTCCTGCTCTGTCATGGCGCGTGGTCCGGCGGGTGGGCCTGGAAGAAGATGCACCCGCTGATGGCGCAGGCCGGTCACCGCCTGGTCGCGCCGACCTACACCGGGCTCGGCGAGCGATCGCATCTCGCAAGTCCCGAGATCGATCTCGAGACGCATATCCAGGACATCCTCAACGTCATCAAGTTCGAGGACCTCAGCGACATCGTGCTGCTCGGTCACAGCTATGGCGGCATGGTCGCCACCGGCGTTGCCGATCGCGCGCGTGAGCGCGTGACGCAATTGATCTATCTCGATGCCTTCGTACCGCGCGATGGCCAGTCATTGTTTGATCTCAACGAGACCGGGCGAGAGCCGATGCGCAAGGCGGCGGCCGCGGCCGACGGCTACCGCATTCCGCCCAACCCGCCGCCGCCGGATACGCCGCAGGCCGATCTCGACTGGCTCAATGCGCGCCGTATCAACATGCCGCTCAAATGCTTCGAGACGAAGCTGAAGCTCGGTCACGGCGAACCCGCGATGCCGCGCAGCTACATCTACTGCAAGCGCATTCCGCCGGGCGATGTGTTCGGGCAATTCGCCAAGCGAACCAAGAGCGAGGAGGGCTGGCGTTATTTCGAGCTCGATGCGAGCCATGCGCCGAACGTGACGGCGCCGGAAGCGCTGATGGGCGTGTTGCGGGAGATCGTTGAGTAACAGGCCAAGATGCGATGCAGTCGACCGATGAACGGCCAAGCCTTCCTTATTTCGATCCCGAATTTTGCAGGAAGGTGATCCAATGCGCTGCCGCGAGTTGCGTGGTGTGGCTTGTCGCGGCCGTGCTGATTCTTGGCCTGGTCGATCCGAGCAACGGTCGATGTCCGGGTTGGATCATCTACAGCACCAATGGGCAGGCGTCTTCGCTGTGGCTCTTCGTTGGGCTGTTCGCTGCGCTACCCACAATCTGGATTTGTTATAACGCGATATGGTGGGACCGCTTTGTGACGAAAGTCTATGAGAGTGCGAAGGGCACTTATAGGCCATTCCCAAACGCAGCGCCCAAGCTTCGCGAGCGGTATCAACCCGATCCGCTCATCTTTCCCTACAATTTTACGTTCGTCGTAGTGAGCGTTGGCTGGAGTTTCTTTTGTACAATTCCGCTTTGGGTGATGCTCTCCCACTGCATGAGCTTGCCTCACTATTTCGGATACAATTAGGCATCATCCTGAGTTCCCCGGCCCAAAATTGGTGAGGGGTCCGATGCGTCGGCATCGGACCCCTCGTTGCTTCCTAGTTAAGACGCGCTTTCTTGACGCGAGCCGGAACTCCACTTCGCTCGAAAGCGCTTTAGTATATCAGCCGGCCTGTAAGCCGGGTTCTGTAGGGCACCGCCCGCTTGCGCAGACGGTACGTGACGGCCATTCCTCTGGGACCATGTTTGCACATGGCCTCGAGCAACCTACCCGGACGGCGGGCCTGACATCGCCCCGCGGCGTTATCGCTTTCGCGAACAGCCCGCTACGCCGTCCCTATTCGGTTTTGCTCCCGGTGGGGTTTACCATGCCGGCTCCGTTGCCGGACCCGCGGTGCGCTCTTACCGCACCTTTTCACCCTTACTTCCTCCGAGGAGGGAGCGGTTCGTTCTCTGTGGCACTTTCCCTGGGGTCGCCCCCGCCGGACGTTATCCGGCACCGCATGTCAAGGGAGCCCGGACTTTCCTCCCCGGCGGCCTTTCGGCACTTGCCGGAGCGGCCGTCCGGCCGACTGACGGCCTAGGCAATGGGCATTTGTGACGGTTTCGTCAAGCGGAGATCGTCGCGCACGCGGCGGTGTAAATAATTTATCCTGAACATGTCGTTGGGCGCGGACCCCGTTCGACTGGGTGCCGGCGATCCCGCCAGCAACAGGAGTTGAGCGATGCAGTATCTGCTGCTGATCTACCGGAACGAGGCGCAACAGGGCCAGATGGCGCCCGCCGATTACCAGAAGCTGCTGGCGGAGTATTCCGCCTACACCCAGTCGATCGTCCAGAGCGGCCATTTCAAGGCAGGCGACGGACTGCAGCCGACCAAGACGGCGACCACCGTGCGCGTTCGCGACGGCAAGACGCTGGCGACCGATGGTCCCTTCGCGGAGACCCGCGAGCAGCTCGGCGGCTATTATCTCGTCGAGGCCAGGGATCTCGACGCCGCGATCGAGCTCGCGGCACGGATTCCCGGCGCCCGGGAAGGGTCGATCGAAGTTCGGCCGGTCATGATCTACAAATGATCTCGAAAATAATCTCGCGATGATGTCGTTTGGTGCCGGCCCCGTTCGACTGGTGTCGGTCATCCCCCAAACAACAGGAGTTGAGCGATGCAATATCTGCTGCTGATCTACCGGAACGAAAACTACATGACCGACATGAGCGCCACCGACCGTCAGAAGCTCGCGGGAGAATACGGCGCCTACACGCAGTCGATCATCCAGAGCGGCCATTTCAAGGCCGGCGATGGACTGCAGCCGACGACGACGGCGACCACGGTGCGCGTGCGCGACGGCAAGACCTTGACCACCGACGGTCCGTTCGCGGAAACGCGCGAGCAGCTCGGCGGCTACTATCTGGTCGAAGCCAAGGACCTCGACGACGCCGTTGCGCTCGCCGCGCGCATCCCCGAGGCCAAGCGCGGATCGATCGAGGTCAGGCCGGTCATGATCTACAAGTGATCGCACCAGCCGACATCGACAGGATCTTCCGCGACGAGGCGGGGCGGGCGCTCGCCACCCTGATCCGCCTCGTCGGTGATTTCGACCTGGCCGAGGATGCGCTCCAGGACGCGTTCGCGGTCGCGCTGGAGCGCTGGGCGGCGGGCGAGCTGCCCGGCAATCCACGCGCCTGGCTGGTCAATGTCGGCCGCAACAAGGCGATCGACCGTGTGCGTCGCCAGGCCGCCTTCCGCGGCAAGCGGCAGGCGCTCCTGCACGAGCTCGAGCTCAACGCGGACACGCCGGCCGAACCCACGGCGATGCTCGACGACGATATGCTGCGGTTGATCTTTACCTGCTGCCATCCGGCGTTCGCGCCGGAAGTGCGGGTCGCGCTGACGCTGCGCACGGTCTGCGGCCTCTCCACCGCGCAGGTCGCGCGCGCCTTCCTCGTCGGTGAGGACGCGATGGCGCAGCGCCTCGTGCGCGCCAAGCAGAAGATCAGGCTCGCCGGCATTCCCTATGAAGTGCCCGAGCGCGATGCGCTGGCACCGCGGCTCGACGGCGTGCTCGCCGTCATCTATCTCGTCTTCACCGAGGGCTATGTCGCAACCTCCGGCGCCGACCTGATGCGGCCCGACCTTGCGGTCGAGGCGATCAGGCTCGGCCGTTTGCTCGACCGGCTGATGCCCGAGCGCGCGGGGATCAAAGGATTGCTGGCGCTGATGCTGCTGCACGATGCGCGCCGGGCCGGTCGCGAGACCGCGGCCGGCGACATCGTTCTGCTGGAAGAGCAGGACCGCTCGCTCTGGGATCGCGCGCAGATCGAGGAGGGGCTGCGTCTCGTCGATGACGCGCTGCGCGTGCCGGGTCGGCCGCAGCCTTATGCGGTGCAGGCCGCGATCGCCGCGCTGCATGCCCGCGCGCCGAGCTTTGAGGCGACCGATTGGCCGCAGATCGCCGGGCTCTACGAAGTGCTGCTGCGCATCAGCCCGTCTCCGGTGATCGAGCTCAACCATGCCGCCGCGATCTCGATGGTCGACGGCCCGGCGCGCGCGCTCGATCTCGTCGACGCGATCACCGCGCGCGGCGGGCTGGACGGCTATGAGATGTTGCCGGCGGTGCGTGCCGATCTGTTGCGACGGCTCGGCCGCAAGGATGACGCGCGCGAGGCCTACCGTGTCGCGACCGAGGCGACGCAGCTCGCGCCGTTGCGGCGGCTCTATGCGCGGCGCGTGCGGGAGCTCGACTAGATGCCGAGCGCGCTCTGATAGGCGAACAGCGCAGGCGCGCCGCCGGTGTGCAGGAAGATGACATCCTCGTCGTTGCGCCAACGCCCCTGGCGGATCATCGCAATCAGGCCGGCGAGCCCCTTGCCCGAATAGACGGGGTCGAGCACGAGTGCCTCCGTTTGCCCTGCAAGCCGGATCGCTTCGATCGTTGCCTCGTGCGGCACGCCATAGGCCGGTCCGGCGTGACCGGCGACCACTTCGACCGTGGACTCGTCGAAGCCGACCTCCAGTAAATCCGCGGCTTGCCGCGCGAGGGCCACTACATCGGAGCGCACCCGCGCGGGCTCGGCGTCGATATCGATCCCGACGATTTGCGTGTCCGGCATCGCCGCCGCCGCGCCGACGACGAGGCCGGCCTGCGTGCCGGCGCTGCCGGTGCAATGCACGATCGCGGCCGGCTTGAAGCCCGACCGCGCCGCCTGCCGCACGATTTCAGAAATCGTGGTGGCATAGGCGACAGCGCCGAGCGCATTCGAGACGCCGTAGGGCACGAAATAGGGCCTGCGCCCCTTCGCCTGGAGATCGTCGACGAGCGTGCGGATGGCCGCGTTGCGGTCGCCGGTCCAGGGCACGTCGTGCAGCTGCGCGCCGAACAGCCGATTGAGAAAGGCGTTGCCCGAGGTCTCGTATTCCGGCGTCGGCGGCGCGAGCCGGCCGTGATAGACGGCGAGATGACAGGCGAGCCCAAGCTTTGCAGCAACCGCTGCGACCTGCCGCTGGCTGTTCGATTGCACGACGCCGCCAGAGACGATCGTATCGGCACCCTTTGAGACGGCATCGTGCAGGACGTAGTCGAGCTTGCGCAGCTTGTTGCCGCCGAAGCCGAGCCCGGTGGCGTCGTCACGCTTGATCCACAGTCGTGGCCCGCCGAGATGGGCCGTCAGCCGCTTCATCGGTTCGAGCGGCGTGGGAAGATCGGCCAACCCCAGGCGAGGAAAGGCTGCTAATCGCTCAGTCAGTGGCTTGCGATCGATCTGCATCGTATCGTTCGTCCTGCTTGCGTCTGATCGCGGGACAATAGCCCGACGCACGCAATCGCAGCGACGATTGCGTGATCACATTCGAGCGAACAGCGGACCATTTTTTATCGAGGCGTCACTTCGACGCGACGGCAGTCCCGTCCGCAGGCAAGCTCGCCAGCAGCGCCTGCAAGGTCGACAGCGTCGAGTGATCGGCAACACCATCCAGTCGCGCCGGGCGGAAGTGGCGCTGGAATGCCGTGATGACTTCCATCGTCGCTGCGTCGTATTTGCCGGTCAGCGGCACGCCATAGCCATAGCGCGCCAGCGCCTGCTGCAGGCTCAGCACCTCGTCGCTGATGGTGCCGAGCATCAGCGTTTCACCGCGCACGATCGGCGCCGGCGTCACCCAATGACCGACGCCGGAATTGGCCAGCGAATGCCAGGGAAATTTTTCGCCGGGATCCTTCTTGCGCGCGGGCGCAACGTCGGAATGACCGAGCACGCGTTGCGGAGTCACCTTGCGGCGAAGCATGATGCCACGGCACAGCGCGATCACGGCGGCGATCTGGCGCAGCGGATATTCCGGATAGCCCCAATCGTGGCCGCGATTGATGATCTCGATCCCGATCGAGCAGGAATTGATATCGTCCTCACCGGCCCAGGACGAGACGCCGGCGTGCCAGGCGCGCCGCGCTTCGGGGACGCACTGCACGATGCGGCCGTCTTCGAGCACGACATAGTGCGCCGACACCTCGGTGCCCGCCGTGCACAGTCGCGCCAGCGCGCCCTCGACGTCGGGCATGCCGGTGTAGTGCAGCAGGATCATGTCGGGCTGCCGTCCCTTGTTGCGCTCGCCGTGATTGGGCGAGGGGATGATGTCGGAGACGGTCGACGAATCCGGCTCGAACGTCCGCATGTTCGCCGCGGCCTTGGGAACCGGGAGAACGCGCTGACGCTTCGAATCAGTTCCAGATGGCGTGGACGGACCGGACGACATAACCAACTCGGGTCGGACAGGATAATGGGCCAAGCCCTTCTCTTTACTATTTCTTTACTGTCCGGTCCGCGCAATCACGCGATGCGGTTAACGGGTGCATTTTGGCGCATGTGTGTGGATGACGCATCACCGATGGGTCGCCTTTTCGACTTGTAATGAGCCGATCAACGCTTTCTTAACGCTAAGGGCCGTTACTGAGGGGTGAAGAGCCGACCCGCGTCCGGAGGCGGCCAGAAGCGATTTTGGCTCGAAATCCCATGGCTGCCCGACATATTCCACTGGGATCACCGGGCTTGCCGCCCGGGACGACCGGGCTCGGCACGCATGTTGGACTGGGGCTTTGTCGTGGAACCGCCGCGACGCGGAATTATTCGAGGCGTGATGGGCTGCTTCGCCCCATATTTTACCTGCGTGCACGGCAGGTGCGACGCATGAGTGACGCGCCGCACATTCCCGTGCTTGGCCGCGAGGCGATCGAGCATCTCGCGCCGCGCGAGGGCCGCATCTATATCGATGCCACCTTCGGCGCCGGCGGATATAGCCGCGCCATTCTCGATGTGCCGGGAACCCGCGTCATTGCGATCGATCGCGACCGCACCGCGATCGCCGGCGGCGCCGAGCTGGTCGCGCATGCCGCGGGCCGGCTGACGCTGGTCGAAGACCGATTCTCGAATCTTGCCGAGGTCTGCGCGGCGCAAGACGTCGACGCGGTCGACGGCGTCGTGATGGATGTCGGCGTGTCCTCGATGCAGCTCGACCAGGCCGGTCGCGGCTTCTCGTTCCGCCTCGACGGTCCGCTCGACATGCGCATGGGGCAGGTCGGCCCGACGGCTGCCGAAATCGTCGCGCGCGCCTCGGAAAGCGATCTCGCCGACATCATCTATCTCTTCGGCGAGGAGCGGCATTCGCGCCGCGTTGCCCGCGCCATCGTGGCTGACCGGCAGGAGACGCCGTTCACCACCACGCGCGCGCTCGCCGATCTCGTCGGCCGGGTGGTGCGCTCGAAGCCCGGCGACATTCATCCGGCAACGCGGACGTTCCAGGCGCTGCGCATCTTCGTCAATGAAGAGCTCGAGGAGCTTCAGACCGCGCTCGCGGCGGCCGAGCGCGTGCTCAAGCCCGGCGGCCGCCTGGTGGTGGTCTCGTTCCACTCGCTGGAAGACCGCATCGTCAAGAATTTTCTTAGCCTGCGCGCCAAGACCGGCGGCGGCTCGCGGCATCTGCCGGAAGTGGCGCAAGGTGCGCCGAGCTTCCAGCTCTTGACGCGGCGCCCGGTGATCGCCGGCGAGGCGGAGGTTGCGCACAATCCGCGCGCCCGTTCCGCCAAGCTGCGCGCCGCCGAGCGCACCTCGGCGCCGGCGCATGACGATTCAGAGCCGTCGTCCTGGCCAAAGCTCTCCGACGTGATGAGGGGGGGCTAGCACATGCGCTTCATCCACCTGCTCGTCATCGGCGCGCTGATTTTCGCGGCCGCCTATGTCTACCGGATCAAGATGGACTCCACGGCCCGCACCGAGAAGGTGCTGCGGCTGCACGCGGAGATTCGCGAGCAGCGCGACGCGATCGCGCAGCTGCGCTCCGAATGGGCCAAGCTCGATGCGCCCTTGCGCCTGCAGGGCCTCGTCGAGCGCCATCTGCCGCTGAAGCCGGTCAACGGTACACAATATGACTCGCTGAAGAACCTGCCGGAGCGTCCGCCGCGGATGTTCCGGCCGGGCGAGCCCGATCCGATCGGCGCCATGCTCAACACCATCGAAGCCGCGAGCGATCCTGATACCGTGACGGGCTCCGTGCCTCAGCCCGAGGACAAGCAATGAGCGCTGCGACTCCGGCCAAACCCAAGCCGACTGAACCCTGGCGGCAGCGTCTGATCCGCAGCCTGCTCTACGGGCGCAATGTCGACCGCGCCGCGAAGGCCCGCGCACGCGTGGGGCTCGCAATGGTCGCCTTTTCCCTGGTCTACGCCCTGATCGGAAGCCGGCTCGTGATGTTCGCGATCGGCGCCGACGCTCATAGCGCGCGGCGGGCTGCCTCGCAGGAAGTGGTCGCGACTGCGCGACCCGACATCGTCGACCGCAACGGCGCGATCCTCGCGACCGACGTCAAGGCGGCCAGCATGTTCGGCGAGCCGCGCCGCATCATCGACAAGGACGAGGCGATCGAGCTGTTGACCGCCACCGTGCCCGACCTCGACGAAGCCGAGGTGCGGGAGCGCCTGAAGACGCGCAAGGGCTTCGTCTGGCTGAAGCGCGAGATCACGGCAAAGCAGCAGCAGGACATCCACAAGCTCGGCCTTCCCGGCATCGGCTTCCTGCGCGAGAACAAGCGTGTCTATCCGACCGGCAACGAGGTCGCCCACCTCATCGGTCTGGTCAACATCGACAACCAGGGCATCGCCGGCATGGAGAAGTGGCTCGACAATCAGGGGCTCGCCGATCTCCACCGTGCAGGTTTTGCCACCGACCGCCTGCAGAAGCCGATCGAGCTGTCGGTCGATCTGCGCGTCGAGCACGCGCTGCGCGACGAGCTGTTGAAGGCCAAGGAGAAGTTCCACACCAAGGCCGCCTCCGGGCTTGTCACCAACGTCAACACCGGCGAAATCATCGCGATGGTCTCGGTGCCGGATTTCGACCCGAACAATCCGAAGGAAGCCCACGACCCGGACCGCATCAATCGCTTGACGACCGGCGTCTACGAGATGGGCTCGACCTTCAAGGCGTTCACGCTCGCGATGGCGCTCGACACCGGCAAGTATGGTCTCGACTCGCTGTGGGACGCGCGCGGGCCGCTGCACTACGGCAAGTTCGCGATCCATGACGACGAGCCGAAGGGCCGCTTCCTGACCATGAAGGAGGTCTTCACCTTCTCCTCTAACGTCGGCGCGGCGCGCATCGCGCTGTCGCAGGGCGTGGAAGCGCACAAGGCGTTCCTGCGCAAGATGGGGCAGATGGAGCGGCTGCGCACCGAGCTGCCGGAGAGCGCCTCACCGATCCTGCCGCGGCGCTGGAGCGATTTGAACACCATCACCATCTCGTTCGGCCATGGCATGGCGGTCGCGCCGTTGCAGGCCGTGATGGGCGTCAGCGCCCTCGCCAACGGCGGCCTTTTGATTCCGCCGACCTTCCTCAAGCGCACCGAAGAGGAGGCGCGGGCGGTCGCAAAGCGTGTGATCAAGCCCGAGACCTCGGACAAGATGCGCTTCCTGATGCGGCTGAACGCAGAGATCGGCACCGCCAAGCGAGCGAATGTTCCCGGCTACTACATCGGCGGCAAGACTGGCACCGCGGAAAAGGTGGTCAATGGCCGCTATGCCAAGAAGAAGGTGCTGACCGCGTTCACTGCGATCCTGCCGGCGGACAAGCCGAAATACCAGCTCCTGATCATGCTCGACGAGCCACAGCCTCTGAAGGAAACCTACGGCTTCATCACGTCGGGCTGGAACGCCGTTCCGACCGCCGGCAACGTCATTAGCCGTATCGGGCCGCTGCTCGGCATCGAGCCCCGCTACGACCTGCCGCCTGCGGACCGCCTTATTCTTGCAGCATCCAGGACAACCCAGTAATCAATCGGGTAGGCCGTAGCCGCTGCTGAGTCGGGGATTTTCCTCAAGATTCGGCTTTTCGGCACGGTGACCGGAAGACCATGAAGCTGCGTGACCTCTTAGGCAATGATGCCGCAATCGAGCCCGCTACCGCCGCGCTCGATGTGGGCGGCGTTGCGTTCGACAGCCGCGTGGTCAAGCCGGGCGATCTCTTCTTCGCGCTCGCCGGCAGCAAGACCGACGGCGCGCGGTTCGTCGATGCTGCGATTGCGGCCGGCGCGGTCGCCGTGGTCGGCGATCATGCGCCCGATGGCTGCAAGGTGCCGTTCGTCTCCGTCGCCAATCCGCGCCGCGCACTGGCGCTGGCTGCAGCGAGATTTTTCCCGGCCCAGCCCGCGACGATTGCGGCGGTGACCGGAACCAGTGGCAAGACCTCGGTGGCCGCATTCACGCGCCAGATCTGGGAGCGGCTGGGGCATGCCTCGGCCAGCATCGGCACCATCGGTCTCGTCTCGCCGAAACGCACTGTTTATGGCTCGCTGACGACGCCGGATCCGATCGCGCTGCATCGGCAGCTCGATGAGATCGCGCGCGAGGGCGTGACGCATCTCGCCTTCGAAGCATCGTCCCACGGGCTCGACCAGTATCGGCTCGACGGCGTGCGCGTCTGCGCCGGCGGCTTCACCAATCTCTCGCGTGACCACATGGATTACCATCCGACCGTCGCGCACTATCTCGCAGCAAAGCTCCGGCTGTTCCGCGAGCTCGTGCCGCCGGGCGGCGCTGCAGTGATCTCGGCCGATCACGATTGCTCCGCGGAAGCGATCGACGCGGCGACGGGGCGCGGCTTGCGCGTGATGGCGGTGGGGCGTCACGGCGACGGGGCCGGCGAGGGCATTCGTCTCACCGATGTCGAGGTCGAGGGCTTCTCGCAAAAGCTTGCACTTGAACATCGCGGCAAGCGCCATGTGGTCCGGCTGCCGCTGGCCGGCGAATTCCAGATCGAGAATGCGCTGGTCTCGGCCGGCCTTGCCATCGGCACCGGCAGCGATGCGGCCGGTGTGTTTGCGAGCCTCGAACATCTCGAAGGCGCCAAGGGCCGGCTCGAACGCGTCGGCGAGCGGAACGGCGCGCCGATCTTCGTCGACTACGCGCACAAGCCCGATGCACTGGCGAAAGCGTTGCAGGCGCTGCGGCCCTACGCCAGGCGCAGGCTGATCGTCGTGTTCGGCGCCGGCGGCGATCGCGATGCCGGCAAGCGGCCGATCATGGGCCAGATCGCGGCGGAGAATGCCGATCGCGTCATCATCACCGACGACAATCCGCGCAGCGAGAAGCCGGAAGCTATTCGCGCCGCGATCCTCGCCACCGCAAAGGGCGCGCGCGAAATCGGCGACCGCGCAGCTGCGATCCGCGCCGCGATCGAGGACCTGGAAGATGGCGATGCGCTGCTCGTCGCCGGCAAGGGCCACGAGACTGGGCAGATCGTGGGTGGCGAGGTCCTGCCGTTCAGTGATCACGAGGCGGTCGCCGCCGCATTAGCATCGAGGGTCGCATGAGCGCGCCACTATGGACGGTTGCCGAGGTGGCGCGTGCGCTTGGCGCGACCGGATCATTCCCGGACACGCCCATCGACTTCGTCACCCAGGACAGTCGTCTGGTGAAGCCGGGCAGCCTGTTCGTGGCGTTGAGCGGCACGCCGAGCGGCGGCTTCATCTCGGCCTTCGCCAGCGCGCGCGACGGCTGGGAGTTCGCGGACAAGGCGGAAGCGTCGGGCGCGGTGGCGATGATCGTGCCGCACGAGATCGCGGGCGTTCGCATTCCGCAGATCGTCGTGAAGGACACGCTGATCGACGGCCTCTGGGGCCTCGCGCGCGCCGCACGCGCGCGCTTCAACGGTCCGGTGATCGGGCTCACCGGCAGCGCCGGCAAGACCAGCACCAAGGAGTTTCTGGCGGCCTATCCCAATGCCTATGCGAGCCCGTCGAGCTTCAACAATTTCTGGGGCGTGCCGCTGACGCTGTGCAATGCCCGGCCCGATGCCAGCCTCTGGGTCGTCGAGATGGGGATGAACCAGCGAGGTGAGATCGCAAGGCTCAGCGAATTGACGCGGCCGACCGTCGCGCTCGTCGTCAATGTCCAGCCGGTGCATCTGGAAAAGCTCGGCTCGCTCGATGCGATCCGCCGCGAGAAGGTGTCGATCGCGCTCGGCCTGCCGGAGGACGGCGTGCTGGTGCTGCCGGCCGGCATCAAGGCGCCGGACTGGAAGGGCAAGGTGGTGCGCTTTGGCGAGAAGGCCGAGGTGCACGAAGTCGCACACGCGCCGCACGGCGAGAGCTGGCAGGTCGTGGCCGCGATCGGCAAGAAGGAGATCGCCTTCAGCCTCACGCCGGGGGCGCCGCACCGCGTGCAGAATGCGCTCGCTGCGCTCGCCTCGGCTCACGCCGCGCATCTCGATGCCGCGACGCTCGCGATCAAGCTCGCCCGCGTCGGCATCATGACCGGCCGCGGCGTCGAGCAGGCGGTCCGCGGCGTCACCGTGATTGACGACAGCTTCAACGGCAACCCGGCGAGCGTCGCTGCTGCGCTGCAAAGTCTGCAGGCGCGCAACATGACGGGCGGCCGCCGCATTGCGGTGCTCGGCGACATGCTGGAACTGGGCGACGACGCACCAAGCTACCACATCGCGCTGGCCACGCATCTCGACGGCATCGACGGTATCTATTGCGTCGGTCCCTTGATGCGGCACCTCTATGACGCGCTTCCCGCCGGCAAAGGGCTCGGCTGGCACGACGATCCCGCGACGCTGAAAGCCAGCGAGGTCGCGGGCCTGCTGAAGGCAGGCGATGTCGTGGTTGTCAAGGGCAGCAAGAAGATGTTCTGGGTCAACAAGTTTGTGCCGGGGCTAGTGGCCGCCTTGCAGGCAAAGGCGTAAACTGCTTGGAAGGCGCTGTTCCCGAATCCCACTCTTTGCGGTGCCAAGGCTGCACGTTTCTTGCCGTCCGGTTTCTTTGAGGTCGCCCGACCCATGATGAAAACCAGCGAATGCGCGTGAGTCGAAATCTGCGTCTGAAGAAGCCTGCGTGCGAAAGGCGCCATAGGACCGTCTGAATGTTTTACTGGCTGATCGAGCTCTCCAACACATTTCCAGGCTTCGGTGCGGTGCGCACCGTTCTGAACGTCTTTCGCTACATCACCTTCCGCACCGGCGGCGCCATCGTCACCGGCGCGCTGTTCGTGTTCCTGTTCGGACCCTGGATCATCGATCATCTGCGCATCCGCCAGGGCAAGGGACAGCCGATCCGGACCGACGGCCCGCAATCGCATCTGGCCAAGAAGGGCACGCCCACCATGGGCGGGCTGATGATTCTGTCCGGCCTCACGGTCGGCACCGTGCTATGGTGCAATCCGCTCAATCCCTATGTCTGGATCGTGCTCGCGGTGACGCTCGGCTTCGGCTTCGTCGGCTTCTATGACGATTACCTCAAGGTGACCAAGCAGACCACGAGCGGGTTCGGCGGCAAGCTGCGCCTGCTGATCGAGGCGGTCATCGCGCTGGTCGCCTGCTATGCGCTGGTGCGGCTGAACCGCGATCCCGCCTCGACCGCGCTGACGATCCCCTTCCTGAAGGACACCGTGCTGCATTTCGGCTGGTTCTTCGTCGTGTTCGGTGCCTTCGTCATCGTCGGCGCGGGCAACGCGGTGAACCTCACCGACGGTCTCGACGGCCTTGCCATCGTTCCCGTGATGATCGCGACCGCGAGCTTTGCGATGATCGCCTATCTCGCCGGCAACGCGGTGTTCGCCGACTACCTCCAGATCAAATATGTCGCGGGCACCGGCGAGCTGGCGGTGCTCTGCGGCGCGCTGCTGGGCGCCGGCCTCGGTTTTCTCTGGTTCAACGCGCCGCCGGCCTCGATCTTCATGGGCGACACCGGCTCGCTCGCGCTCGGCGGCATGCTCGGTTCGATTGCGGTCGCGGTGAAGCACGAGATCGTGCTCGCGGTGATCGGCGGACTGTTCGTGCTGGAGGCGGTCTCCGTCATCGTGCAGGTGGTATCGTTCAAGCTCACGGGCAAGCGCATCTTCCGGATGGCGCCGATCCACCACCATTTCGAGCAGCTCGGCTGGACCGAGCCGCAGATCGTGATCCGCTTCTGGATCATCTCGGTGATGCTGGCGCTCGCCGGCCTCTCCACGCTGAAGCTGCGCTGACGGTATCGCGATGATCCCGGTTACATCCTTTGCCGGCAAGACGGTCGCGGTGTTCGGCCTCGGCGGCTCGGGGCTCGCTTCCTGCCACGCGCTGAAGGCCGGCGGCGCCGAAGTGATCGCCGCCGACGACAATGCCGAGAATGTCGCCAAGGCGGCGCAGGCCGGCTTCATCACCGCCGATCTGCGCAACGTCGCCTGGGACAATTTCGCAGCGCTGGTGCTGGCGCCCGGCGTGCCGCTGACCCATCCGGTGCCGCACTGGAGCGTGCTGAAGGCGCGCGAGGCCGGTGTCGAGGTGATCGGCGACATCGAGCTGTTCTGCCGTGAGCGGCGACGGCATGCACCGAACGCGCAGTTCGTCGCGATCACCGGCACCAACGGCAAGTCGACCACGACGGCGCTGATCGCACATCTCACGAAGGTCGCCGGCTACGACACCCAGATGGGCGGCAATATCGGCACCGCGATCCTGTCGCTGGAGCCGCCGCGCACGGGCCGCGTCCACGTCATCGAGATGTCGTCCTACCAGATCGATCTCACGCCCTCGCTCGACCCCTCCGTCGGCATTCTGCTCAATGTCAGCGAGGATCACATCGATCGTCACGGCACCATCGAACATTACGCCGCGGTGAAGGAGCGTCTCGTGGCGGGCGTGCAGGCAGGCGGCACCTCGATCGTCGGCGTCGACGACGGCTATTGCCGCGACATCGCCGACCGGCTCGACCGCGCCGGCAAGAATGTGGTGCGGATCTCCGTCAGGAATCCGCTGGCATCAGGCATTCATGTCGAGCACGGCACCATCATGCGCACCGCGGGCGGCGCCCGCAGCGAGATCGCCAAGCTCGGTGGCATCGGCTCGCTGCGCGGCCTGCACAACGCGCAGAACGCGGCGTGCGCGGCCGCAGCCGCGCTCGCGATGGGCATCGGCCTGGACGTGCTGCAAAGCGGCCTGCGCAGCTTTCCGGGCCTGGCGCATCGCATGGAGCAGGTCGGCCGTCGCGGCAACGTGCTGTTCGTCAACGACTCCAAGGGCACCAATGCGGACGCCACCGCGCATGCGCTGTCGTCCTTTTCGGAGATCTTCTGGATCGCCGGCGGCAAGCCGAAGGCCGGCGGCATCACCAGCTTGACCTCCTTCTTCCCGCGCATTCGCAAGGCTTATCTGATCGGCGAGGCCGCCCAGGAGTTTTCCGGCACGCTCGGCCCGGTCGCGCACGAGATCAGCCAGACGCTCGACGTCGCGGTCGCGCATGCCGCGCGCGATGCGGAAGCATCGGGTCTCACCGACGCGGTCGTGCTGCTGTCGCCGGCCTGCGCCTCCTTCGACCAGTACCGCAACTTCGAAATCCGCGGCACGAAGTTCCGCGAGCTGGTGCAGGCGCTGCCGGGTGTGAAGCCGGTGGTCTGAGACATGTCGCGGCGACGCAGGATCGGACTCGTCGTCGCTGCTCTTGCTATTCCCATCGGTTTCCTCTGCGTTGTCTTCTTTGACAGCGTCATGCACGAATTCGGCGCGTGTCGTGTCGTTCGCCAGAAGTTGTTCGCCTCTCCAACTGGCAGCAAGCTGGTCGTCGTGGTCTGGAAGTCGTGTGGCGCGAAGGTGCCTGACAGCACCCAGGCCAGCATCGTGGCGCGCGGCCGGACGTTCTCGCCCGAGAGCACGCCGACCTTTGTCAGCGTTCGCGGGCATCCTGATGTGGTCGTGGCCTGGAGTAGCGAGCGGGCGGTCAGGATCGGCTTCATTCCCGAGCCAGCCCAGGTCGACAAGCGCGACCAGCGCGCGGGGGATGTCACGATCAACTACGAATAGTAGGATGAGTGAGACCCGGTAGTTTGAATCCGCAGGCATCAATGGCTCGAGTGAGATAACATATGAATTTGCTGGGCGCGTGGCTGGTTGATGAGACCGATAAGTTGGCGCTGACCCGCTTGGGAGATGTCCTGCTTGAGTTCGACGACAATGGTGGACTGCGCTACACAATTCGCGAGCCGGACAAGCATCAAATCATCAATCTTCGATATCGGGTGGAGGGCTCGACGATTGTCACTGATCAACCCTCGGCGCCACAAGTTGAACGCACGCAATTCTCGTTTGTCGAGGATGGTGTTTTGACCCTGGCCTTTGGCGGCGTTCCGTATCGGTTCGTCAGGGCGCCTAGTCCGTAGTCCAATCCGGGCACTTCCCTCAAAAGTTACCCGCCACATTAACCCCCCGGTAACCAACCTCGGCGACCAATGGACGGACCTCTGTCCGAAAGCGGCCGCCCATGCTCTCCCGTGAAGAACGCACCCCCTTTACCGAGTGGTGGTGGACCGTCGACAAGCCGCTGCTCGGCGCGATCCTGGTGCTGATGCTGACCGGCGTCATCCTGTCGCTGGCGGCGAGCCCGCCGGTCGCGACCCGCATCGGGCTCGATCCCTTCCACTTCTTCAGCCGTCACGTGATGTTCCTGGCGCCGTCCTTCATGGTGCTGGTCGGCGTGTCCTTCCTGTCGCCGCGCTCGATCCGGCGAAGCGCGCTGATCATCTTCACGATCAGCATCATCCTGATCGTGGTGACGCTCGCCATCGGCCCCGAGGTCAAAGGCTCTCGCCGCTGGATCACGCTGCTCGGTGTCAACATCCAGGCCTCCGAAATCGCAAAGCCGTCCTTCGTCGTCATCGCTGCCTGGCTGTTTGCGGAATCGACCAAGCGCCCGGAGATGCCCGCGACCTCGATGGCGCTGGTGCTGCTGATGATGCTGGTCTCCCTGCTGGTGATGGAGCCGGACTTCGGCCAGACCATGCTGATCCTGATGGTGTGGGGCTCGCTGTTCTTCATCGCGGGCATGCGCATGATCTGGGTATTTGGCCTCGCTGGCATCGGCGCGGCCGGGCTGTTCAGCGCCTATCTTTTTGTTCCCCACGTTGCCGGGCGCATCAAGCGCTTCATGAATCCGGCCTCGGGCGACACCTTTCAGGTCGATACCGCGATGGAGGCCTTCTACAACGGCGGCTGGTTCGGCCTCGGACCGGGCGAAGGCATCGCCAAGCGCAGTCTGCCGGACAGCCACACCGACTTCGTGTTCGCGGTTGCCGCCGAAGAGTTCGGCATCATCCTGTGCCTGGCGATGCTGACGCTGTTTGCCTTCGTCGTGATCCGCACGCTGTCGCGCGCCTATGCCAACGAGGACATGTTCTCGCGCTTTGCGGCCTCCGGGCTCGCGATCCTGTTCGGCGTACAGGCTGCGATCAACATGTCGGTCAACCTCCAGCTCATCCCCGCCAAGGGCATGACGCTACCCTTCATCTCCTACGGTGGCTCCTCGATCGTGTCGCTCGCTTATGGTGTCGGCATGATGCTGGCCCTGACGCGGCTGCGCCCGCGTACCGAGGTCGAGGCCAGCGGCCATGCCGAGGCGATGCGCAGCTACGCGTGATCCTCACCCCCGCGCAACGACGAAGCCGTTGTCGCTGGAGGAGCCGCGCTCTGCGCGGCGTCTCGAAGGGCGAGGCCACCGGCCGGGCCTTCATCCTTCGAGACGCGCGTTCAGCGCTCCTCAGGATGAGGGTTTGAGATGCGGCTTGCTGCGCTCGTAATGACGAGAAAGACCTTGTAAAAGGCCTCTCCATGGACACTTCCCCCTTGATTCTTCTCGCCGCGGGCGGCACCGGCGGCCATCTGTTTCCGGCCGAGGCGCTTGGCGTCGAGCTGATCCGGCGCGGCTTTCGCGTGCGCCTGGTCACCGATGAGCGCGCGCTGCGCTATAGCGGGCTGTTCACCAAGGACATGATCGACGTCGTCGCGAGCGAGACCGCACGCGGCCGCAATCCGATCCAGCTCGCTCATGCCGGCCTCACGCTCGCCACCGGCACGCTGTCCGCTTACCGCCTGATCAAGCGATCGAAGCCGGCTGCCGTCATCGGCTTCGGCGGCTATCCGACATTGCCACCGCTGGTCGCGGCAAAGTTTGCAGGCGTACCCGGCATCATCCATGAGGCCAACGCGGTGCTCGGCCGCGCCAATCGGTTTCTCGCAAGCCGTGTGCGCGCCATCGCGACGTCATTGCCGGGCGTGCTCGACCGCGATCCGGCGCTGGGAGCCAAGACCACGACGGTAGGCACGCCGATGCGGCCGGGGGTGCTCGCGGCTGCGGCCGTGCCATATGCCGCACCCGAGGTGAATGGCCCGCTGCGCCTGCTCGTCGTCGGCGGCAGCCAGGGCGCGCGCATCATGGCCGACGTCGTGCCGGGCGCGATCGAGCGGCTCGAGCCCGCGCTGTGGGGTCGGCTCATTCTCACCCAGCAGGTCCGCGACGAGGACATGACCCGGGTGCGTGCGGTCTACGACAAGCTCAAGATCAATGCCGAACTCGCGCCGTTCTTCGCGGATCTGCCGGCGCGGCTTGCCTCCAACCATCTGGTGGTGTCGCGCTCCGGCGCGGGTACCGTCGCCGAGCTCGCCGCGATCGGCCGGCCGTCGATCCTGGTGCCGCTGCCGGGTGCGATCGACCAGGATCAGTTTGCCAATGCCGGCGTGCTGGCCAAGGTCGATGGCGCCATCCGTATCCCGCAGACCGAGTTCACCTCTGATCGCCTCGCCGCCGAGATCTCGGGTTTTGCCGCCGAGCCGGCGCGTCTTGGCGCCATGGCAGCGGCGGCGAAGGGGGCAGGCCGGCTCGATGCCGCCGAGCGGCTGGCCGATCTGGTGGTCAAAGTCGCGGGAATCTGACGCGAAAAAGCCCTTGTCTTGGCCTTCCAAAGCGGGGCATCCAGTAAGAACGGCGCGGCTGATTTGGCCGTGACTTTCGCCAGATGCCGCCTGTGCAAGGCGGCGAGGTCAGGGAAGAGAGCATGAGACTGCCGCGCGAGATCGGACCCATCCACTTCGTCGGGATCGGCGGGATCGGCATGAGCGGCATCGCCGAGGTGCTGGTCAATCTCGGCTATGTCGTGCAGGGGTCGGACGCCTCCGACAATTACAATCTCGACCGCCTGCGCAAGAAGGGCGCGAAGGTTTCGGTCGGCCACAAGGCCGAGAACGTCGACGGGGCCGCGGTCGTCGTCGTCTCCACCGCGATCAAGCGCGACAATCCGGAACTGGTGGCGGCGCGCGAACGGCGCATTCCCGTGGTGCGTCGCGCCGAGATGCTGGCCGAATTGATGCGGCTGAAGAGCTGCGTCGCGATTGCCGGCACCCACGGCAAGACCACGACGACCACGATGGTGGCAACGCTGCTCGACGCAGGCGGTCTCGATCCGACCGTGATCAACGGCGGCATCATCAACGCCTATGGTTCCAACGCGCGGCTAGGGGCCGGCGACTGGATGGTGGTGGAGGCCGACGAGAGCGACGGCACGTTCCTGAAGCTGCCGACCGATGTGGCGATCGTCACCAATGTCGACCCTGAACATCTCGATCACTTCAAGACGTTTGACGCCGTGCAGGATGCCTTCCGGCATTTTATCGAGAACCTGCCGTTCTACGGCTTTGCCGTGATGTGCATCGATCATCCCGTCGTGCAGACCCTCGTCGGCAAGATCGAGGATCGTCGCATCATCACCTACGGCGAGAATCCGCAGGCCGACGCGCGGTTGCTCGACCTGACGCCAACGGGGGGCGGATCGAAGTTCAAGGTCGCGTTCCGCGATCGCAAGACGGGCGCCGTGCACGAGATCGCCGACCTGATGCTGCCGATGCCGGGTCGCCACAACGCCTCCAACGCGACGGCTGCGATCGCGGTCGCGCGCGAGCTTGGCGTGTCCGATGAAGATATCCGCAAGGCGATCGCCGGCTTCGGCGGCGTCAAGCGCCGCTTCACCAAGACCGGCGAGTGGAACGGCGTCACCGTGATCGACGATTACGGCCATCATCCGGTCGAGATCGCGGCGGTGCTGAAGGCGGCGCGGGAATCCACCAACGGCAAGATCATCGCCGTGGTGCAGCCGCATCGCTACACCCGCCTGCAATCGCTGTTCGAGGAATTTTGCACCTGCTTCAACGATGCCGATGCAGTGGTCGTTGCCGACGTCTATGCCGCGGGCGAGACCCCGATCGACGGGATCGATCGCGATCATTTCGTCGCGGGCCTGCGCGCCCACGGCCACCGCGAGGTGATCCCGCTGCCGGCAGCCACCGAGCTCGCCGGCATCGTGAAGGGTATTGCCAAGTCAGGCGATCTCGTCGTGTGTCTCGGCGCCGGCAACATCACGCAATGGGCGTACGCACTGCCGGACCAATTGAAGGCGCTGGGGTAGGGCGAGCGGATGTCAAGCCATCGTCGACCACCGCTCGTGTGGCCACCCCTCTCCCTAACCCTCCCCCGCAAGGGGGGAGGGAACCCATCCGCCGGTGCCTTCCTAACTCCATCAAAGGATCAGAGTGCAGCTGCGACGTCAGGTGAGGTGAGCACGCTGGTCAGGCTCCCTCCCCCCTTGCGGGGGAGGGCTGGGGAGAGGGGTAAGCTCCGGGCGCTGGCCAACAACGTCATGGTCGGTGCGTCATGAGCTTTCCCGACATCACGCCCTCACTCAAAGCCGCGATGCCGCAGTTGCGCGGGCGGCTGCTTGCCAACCAGTCGCTGGCCGAGCTCACCTGGTTTCGCGTCGGCGGTCCGGCGCAGGTGCTGTTCACACCGGCGGACGAGGATGATCTTGCTTACTTCCTCGCGCATCTCGCCAGCGACATCCCCGTCTATGTCGTCGGCGTCGGCTCCAACCTGATCGTGCGCGACGGCGGCATTGCCGGCGTGGTGATCCGGCTGGCGCCGCGCGCTTTCGGTGAGGCGACTGCGAACGGTGACGTCGTCGTCGCGGGCGCGGCTGCGCTCGACAAGCGCGTCGCGGAGGTCGCGGCCGGCGCAAATATCGGCGGGCTCGAATTCTATTTCGGCATTCCCGGTACGATCGGCGGCGCGCTGCGCATGAACGCGGGCGCCAATGGCGGCGAGACCAAGGACGTGCTGATCGAGGCGCGCGGCGTCGGCCGCGACGGCACGAAGCACATCTTCGCCAACGCCGACATGAAATTCGTCTACCGCAACAGCGGCGTCGATCCCTCCATCATCTTCACGTCGGCCCGCTTTCGTGGCGAGATCCGGGATGTCGAGGCCATCCGCGCGCGGATGGCCGACGTGCAAAGCCATCGCGAGACGGCGCAGCCGATCCGCGAGAAGACCGGCGGGTCGACCTTCAAGAATCCGCCCGGCCATTCCGCCTGGAAGCTGGTCGATGCCGCCGGCTGCCGGGGCTTGCGCGTCGGTGGTGCGCAAGTGTCGGAGATGCACTGCAACTTCCTGATCAACACCGGCGATGCCACCGCGCACGACATCGAGACGCTGGGCGAGACCGTCCGCGAACGCGTCAAGGCGAATTCCGGAATCGAGCTGCACTGGGAAATCAAGCGGATTGGAACTCCCGGCTAATTTGGAGAGGCGACGAGAGACTATGCGCATCACCATCCTCTTCGGTGGCTCCAACCGCGAACGTCTGGTTTCCGTCGCGTCAGCCCAGGCGCTGCACCAGGCGCTCCCCGAGGCCGATCTCTGGTGGTGGGACGTCGAGGACAACGTTCACACCGTCCAGTCGAAGCAGTTGCTCGAACATTCCCGGCCCTTCGAGGACGAGTTCAAGCCTGGTACGCGCGGCATTCCGCTGGCGCAGGCGCTCGACAAGGCCAAGGCGGAAGACCGCGTCCTCGTACTCAGCCTGCATGGCGGCGGCGCCGAGAATGGCGAATTGCAGGTGATGTGCGAAGCGCGCGGCGTGCCGTTCACCGGCTCCGGCTCGGCCTCCTCGCATCTCGCCTTCGACAAGATCGCGGCCAAGCGCTTTGCCGCGCTCGGTGGCGTGACGCCGCCCGAGGGCATCGCGCTCGCGAATATCGATGAGGCCTTCGCCGAATATGGAAGGCTGATCGCAAAGCCGGCGCGCGATGGATCGAGCTATGGCCTGATCTTCGTCAACGCCAAGCAGGATCTCGTCGCCGTCCGCAATGCGGCCAGGCACGAAGAGTATGTGATCGAGCCCTACATCGCCGGCGTCGAGGCGACCTGCGGCGTGCTGGAGCGCATCGACGGCTCGCTCATCTCGCTGCCGCCGATCGAGATCATCCCAGGTGAGGGCAATTTCGACTACGCCGCAAAGTACCTGCTGTCGACGACCCAGGAGATCTGCCCGGGCCGCTTCACCGCCGAGGTCACCGCCGCGCTCAAGACCCAGGCGATGCTCGCGCATCGCGCGATGTCCTGCACCGGCTATTCCCGCTCCGATTTCATCGTCTCGGAGAAGGGGCTGATCTATCTCGAAACCAACACGCTGCCCGGGCTGACCAAGTCCTCGCTCTACCCCAAGGCGCTGAAAGCCGAGGGCATCGCGTTTGCCGACTTCCTCCGCGACCTGATCGAGCTGGCGGTGCGGCGGGTGCGGAAATAATTAGGATTGGTTAACGGCCGAGAGGGCGAAAACGGCCGTTTTGGTGCCCAAAGCCGGTAAAATGCCGGAGATCGTGGCATAACTGCCTCACCGAGCTGGGCAAAAAGCATTCTTCGTTAACGAACTTTACCTTTTGTTTACCAGGAAGTCCGAAGGTTAACGCTGGCGGCGCATATGGCGTTTTGGCTGCCGGCGCGTGAGCTGTTTCGGATTGTCCCCGACCGGCGAACGCTTTGAAGGGGAGCGGTTTCTTCAGCCGAAGACCAGTTACCCGGCCCGGCAAGTTCGAGACGTCATGTTCGCCAGGACCCGCGCGGTGTCGTGGGCAAACTGTTGACGAGCTCGTGCAATGGATGGTGCAGGAAGCCTCTCCCGGTCGTTTTTGAGATCGCTGAGGCCCCAAGCTGATCTGAAGGCGGCCGCTATCGGAGCGGTCGTGCTTCTGCGCGAGTGGGTACAGGACAAGCGTGCCGAGAAGCGCGCCGCTGCCAAGCAAAAAATCAAGGCCAAGGCGGTCGTCGAACGCGAGCCGCCGCCGCATCTGATCGCGGTCGTCGAGCGCTATCTGCCGCGCCGGGTCGGGATCAGCATGACCGTGCTGCTGCTGATCGGCAGCTGCGGCCTCGGCATCGTCAAGGGCGGCCATCTCCAGGATTTCATCACCGCTGTCAGCGACGCGCGCAACGCCATGGCCAATTCGGCCGGCTTCCGCATCACTTCGGTCGTGATCAACGGCCGCAAGCAGCTCAGCCAGGACGAGATCCTCGCGATCGGCGGCGTCAGCGGCCGCTCCTCGCTGCTGTTCCTCGATGCCGACGACGTCCGCGACAAGCTCAAGGCCAATCCCTGGATCGCGGATGCGACCGTGCTGAAGCTCTATCCGGGCCAGCTCATGATCGAGATCACCGAGCGCAAGGCGTTCGCGCTGTGGCAGGAGGCCGGCCGGCTCTCCGTCATCGCCGACGACGGTGCGCTGCTCGAACCCTATGTCTCGCGCCGGTTCCTGTCGCTGCCGCTCGTGGTCGGCAAGGGCGCCGACACGCAGGCCCGCGACTTCCTCGCGCTGCTCGCCCGCTATCCGCAGGTGAACTCGGTGACGAAGGCCGCGATCTATGTCGGCGAGCGGCGCTGGAACCTGAGGCTGAAGGACGGCCTCGACATCCGTCTGCCCGAGCAGGACGTCGGCAACGCGCTCGCCGCGCTCTCCAAGCTCGACAAGGACGACAGGCTGTTCTCGAAGGATATCGTCGCGATCGACATGCGCCTGCCCGACCGTCTGGTGGTGCAGCTGTCCGATGACGCCGCCAAGGCACGCGAGGATCTGTTCAAGGACAAGAAGAAAAAGAAGGCCGGGGACGCCGCATGACCGGTCTTGATCGCACCCAGACGCCGAAGATGCGCCCGATGCCGCACAAGCGCGCCGGTCTCGTCGCCTGCCTCGACATCGGCACCAGCAAGATCGCCTGCATGATTGCCCGGCTGAAGCCGTCGGCGCCGAGCGAGGCCCTGCGCGACCGTACCCATGCGGTCGAACTGATCGGTTACAGCCAGATCCAGTCGCGCGGCATGAAGGCCGGCGCGGTGGTCGATCTCGCCGAATGCGAGCAGGCGGTGCGCCAGGCCGTCGGGCTTGCCGAGAAGATGGCCAAGGTTCGGGTCGAGTCCGTTTTGCTGTCGGTCTCCGGCGGCCGGCTCGCGGGCCAGCTTGTCGAAGCCGCAGCCGATATCCGTGGCGGCGCGGTGACGCCGGCCGATGTCAGCCGCGTCACCTCCACCGGCATGCGCCACGCCACCGGCGAGGGCCGCACCGTGCTGCACGCGCTGCCGGTCGGCTACACGCTCGACGGCGTCAAGGGCATCCGCGATCCCCGCGGCATGGTCGCGCATCAATTCGGCGTCGACATGAACGTCGTCACCTGCGACGCCACCGTGGCGCGGAACCTGATGCTGGCGGTGGAACGCTGCCATCTCAACGTCGAAGCCATGGCGGCGAGCCCCTATGTGGCCGGCCTGTCGGTGCTGACCGACGACGAGGCCGATCTCGGCGCGGCCGTGGTCGAGATGGGCGCGGGCACCACCACCATCGCGGTCTATTCCGGCGGCCGCTTCGTGCACGCGGCCGGTTTTGCGGTCGGCGGGCAACATATCACGATGGATCTCGCGCGCGGACTCTCGGCGACCATTGCCGATGCCGAGCGAATCAAGACGTTATACGGCACCGTCATCACCGGCGGATCGGACTCGCGTGAGCTGATGTCTGTACCGACAGCCGGTGACGATCAGGATCTGCCGCAGATCGTTTCGCGCGCCACCATCGCCAACATCGTCAAGCATCGTGCCGAGGAAGTCTTCGAAATGGTTCGGGACAAGCTGAAGGATTCGCCCTTCGCGGCGGAGCCCAAGGGCCGTGTCGTGCTCTCCGGCGGCGCCTCGCAGCTCACCGGCCTCGTCGAGCTCGGAACCCAGATTCTCGGCCGGCCCGTGCGGGTCGGACGTCCGCTCGGTTTTGGCCGGCTGCCCAACGAGGCGAAGAACGCCGCGTTCGCGGTGCCGGCCGGACTTCTCGTCTACCCGCAATATGTTCACCACGAACATGTCGAACCGCGGCATACGCGGCAGCAGGTCAGGACAGGAACGGGCGGTTATTTCGGAAAGGTCGGGCGATGGCTACGCGAGGGCTTTTGATGACCGCTTTCCCCAATTGTCGATTTTCACCAACTCCCGCGGCCGCAGGCCGGGGCGAACCCACGCGCGCGTGATCGAGAGGCAAACATGACCATCAGCATCAACGTTCCTGATATTCACGAGTTGAAGCCCCGCATCACCGTGTTCGGCGTCGGCGGCGCCGGCGGCAACGCCGTCAACAACATGATCACGGCGGGCCTCCAGGGTGTCGACTTCGTGGTCGCCAACACCGATGCGCAGGCGCTGACGATGTCGAAGGCGCAGCGCATCGTGCAGATGGGCACGGCGGTGACGCAAGGCCTCGGCGCCGGCTCGCAGCCCAACGTCGGCGCTGCCGCCGCGGAAGAAGTCATCGACGAGCTGCGCGATCATCTCTCGGGCGCCAACATGGTGTTCGTCACCGCCGGCATGGGCGGCGGCACCGGCACCGGCGCTGCTCCGGTCATCGCCAAGACCGCGCGCGACATGGGCATCCTCACCGTCGGCGTCGTGACCAAGCCGTTCCACTTCGAGGGCGGCCGCCGCATGCGCACCGCCGAAGCCGGCATCAACGAGCTTCACAAGGTCGTCGACACGCTCCTGATCATCCCGAACCAGAACCTGTTCCGGGTTGCCAACGAGAAGACCACGTTTGCCGACGCCTTCGCGATGGCCGACCAGGTGCTCTACTCGGGCGTGGCCTGCATCACCGATCTGATGGTCAAGGAAGGCCTGATCAACCTCGACTTCGCCGACGTCCGCGCCGTCATGCGCGAGATGGGCAAGGCGATGATGGGCACCGGCGAAGCCTCCGGCGACAAGCGCGCGCTCACCGCCGCTGAAGCCGCGATCGCCAACCCGCTGATCGACGACTCCTCGATGAAGGGCGCCAAGGGCCTCCTCATCTCCATCACCGGCGGCAAGGACCTCACCCTGTTCGAGGTCGACGAAGCCGCGACCCGTATCCGCGAGGAAGTCGACCAGGACGCCAACATCATCGTCGGCGCCACCTTCGACGAAGCGCTCGATGGCCTGATCCGCGTCTCGGTCGTCGCCACCGGCATCGAGCAGGCCGCGATTGCCCGCAACACCCAGGGCACCAGCGCTCCGGTCGCAAACGCCGCGCCGCAGCAGCTGCAGCAGGCTCCCGCTGTCCCGGCCGCCGCTGCCGAGAGCCGTCTCGCCGACCTGACCGCGCGCCTCCGTGCCGACAACCAGCGTCTGGCCGAGCGCGCCCAGAAGCTGGAATCGCAGATCCCGGCGGCTGCACCCGCCGCTGCTGCGCCTGTCGCACAGCGTCCCAATGTCGAGCGTGCGGCGCTTGCCGCCATCGCCGCTGCCGTGTCCGAAGTTCCGTCGGCGCCCGCGCCGCAGACCTATGGCGACGTCACCGTGCGCCCGATCGCGCAGAAGCCCACGCTGTTTCCGGAGCCCGAGCAGGCGCCGGTTGGCATGCATGAGCCGATGACGCCGGAAACCTTCATCCCGCCGCAGGCGGAGCGTGCCCCGGCCCGCGCCCCGCGCATGCCGCGCCTCGAGGAGCTGCCGATGCCGGCCCAGGCCGAGCTGCGTCAGGCCCGTGGCGAGGTGGAAGAGGAAACGCCGCAGAAGACCCGTCTGTCGCTGCTGCAGCGCCTCGCCAATGTCGGCCTCGGCCGTCGCGATGAGGAGACCGAGGCCCCGATCGCCGCCCGGACCGCCGGTCCCGCCATGCCGGCGCTGCCCGATCGCAAGCCGCAGCGGACGGTGCAGCAGCAGATCGCCGCCAGCGAACCGGTGTCGGAATACGCCCGCCGGCCCGCGCCGCAGGGACTCGACGCCCATGGCCGCCCCGCACCTGTTGCGCCGGCGCCACAGGGAGACGACCATCTTGATATCCCGGCCTTCCTGCGCCGGCAGGCGACCTGAGATTTGTTACAATAAGGCAGACGCAGAAAGGCCCCGGCGGGAAGCTTGCCGGGGCCTTTCCTTTGGTCCCGTGCATATCCGGAACGCGCGTACAAGCAACTGATTTTAAATCATTAATTACCTGTTCGGTGCTTCAGTAAAGCTGCCGATAACGGCCCGAAACTCCGGCGCAATTTGGTTAAGCCTTGGCGCGAATACGGCAGGTTTGGGGTAACAATCGGTAAAAAAGCGTGAGTTGGCGCTGTTTGAGGCAGTGACTATGGTTCGGTGTGACTTGGGGATACGGAGATTCGGACGGTCGATCTCGATCGATCAGTCGGGTCTAGTATAAGTCGCAGTGGTCGTAGTGGGGCGGTTCCTGATGAAATTTAGCCGGCAAACAACGCTTCGTGCGCAAGCCACCGTGGCAGGCGTGGGCGTTCATTCCGGTCTTCCCGTCACCCTTACGCTTGGACCTGCACCCGTCGATGCAGGTCTTATTTTTGTCCGCACCGGACTTGAGGGAAGTGACCGCGAGATCCAGGCGACCGCCGAGCAGGTGGTCGCAACCGATTTCGCGACCGTCCTCGGCGACCGCAATGGTCCGCTGATCTCCACCGCCGAGCATGTGCTTGCTGCGCTGCGGGGCATGGGCGTCGACAACGCCATCATCGAAGTCGATGGTCCGGAAGTACCGATCATGGACGGCAGCGCCGCGGCCTTCATCGCGGCGATCGACCAGGCCGGCATCGTCAACCAGCCGGCGCAGCGCCGGTTCATCCAGGTTTTGAAGCCGATCTCGGTCAAGATCGGCGATTCCTTCGGCGAGATCCGGCCCTACGCCAACGGCTTCCGCGCCGAGGTCGAGATCGATTTCACCAATCCCGTCATCGGCCAGCAGAGCTATGGCTTCGACGTGAGCCCCGAGCGCTTCCGCCGCGAAGTCGGACGTGCCCGGACCTTCGGTCTGATGGGCGACGTCGCCAGGCTCTGGAGCGCGGGCTATGCGCTCGGCGCCTCCTTCGAAAATACCATCGTGTTCGACGAGGAGCGGCTGCTCAACACAGAGGGCCTGCGCTACGCCGACGAATGCGCCCGCCACAAGGTTCTGGACGTGATCGGCGATCTCGCGCTGGCCGGCCTGCCGCTGCTTGGTGCCTATCGCTCGGTGCGTGGCGGTCACAAGCTCAACCACGCTGTCCTGACCGCACTGCTCGCCGACCGTAGCGCCTGGCGGGTGGTCGAGGGCGAGGCGGCCCGCCGCACCACGCGTGGCGTTGTCGAGGTCGGCAGCGGTATCGTTGGCGGCCGGATCGCCGCGGCCTACGGGCCGGACGTGTCCTGAACGGCTGTTGCGGCACGCGCCAAGCGGCACTTTTATCGGGGAAACTCCTGGTAACCATGATCGACTAGGATTGCGGCGTTTTCGCCTTAATCCGGGCGGAATGCCTGCCTATCCGATGGGTTAACAATCGTTTTTCGGTTACACCGACGTGGTCGCATGGCAGGCACCACGGACACATTTCGCGCCCGTGACGGGGATCACGGGCTGGCGGGCACCGCATCACAGGGCGTCAGGTCTCAAATTCATGTCGGCACAGCGTATGACGCGCGGATATCTCTTGGTTTCACCGCGAGCCCGTGGGCTGCTTCAGGCTGCGACTCTCTTCTTGCTCGCATTGCCGCTGGCCGGTTGCGGCACCGGCTCGCTCTGGGACAAGTTCACCGCCAAGGACGATACCTTCGTCGAGGAGCCTGCCGACAAGATCTACAATGAGGGCTTGTACCTCATGAACGAAAAGAAGGACATGAAGGCGGCGAACAAGAAGTTCGAAGAGGTCGACCGCCAGCATCCCTATTCCGACTGGGCGCGCAAATCGCTGCTGATGTCGGCCTACGCGTCCTACCAGGGCGGCGACTATGACAGCTGCATCGGCGCTGCCACACGCTACGTCACCCTGCATCCCGGCAGCCCGGATGCCGCTTACGCGCAATACCTGATCGCCGCCTCGCATTACGACCAGATTCCGGACATCAACCGTGACCAGGGCCGCACCGAGAAGGCGATCGCCTCGCTGGAAGAGGTGGTGCGCAAATATCCGACGTCGGAATATGCGACCTCCGCCAAGGCCAAGATCGAGGGTGCACGCGACCAGCTCGCCGGCAAGGAAATGGCCGTCGGCCGTTACTACATGGGCAAGCGCGACTACACCGCCGCGATCAACCGCTACAAGGCCGTGGTGACGCAGTATCAGACCACGCGTCACGTCGAGGAGGCGCTCTACCGCCTGACCGAATCCTACATGGCGATCGGCATTGTCGGCGAGGCCCAGACCGCCGCAGCCGTGCTCGGGCACAATTTTCCCGACAGCCGGTGGTACAAGGACGCCTATAATCTTGTAAAATCCGGCGGTCTCGAGCCGAGCGAGAATCAAGGGTCCTGGATCAGCCGGACCTTCAAGGGGATTGGCCTCTAAAGGTCTCGGCTAGGAAATCTGGTTCCATGCTGGCGCGTCTGTCGATCCGTGACATCGTCCTGATCGAACGGCTCGATATCGAATTCGCCACCGGACTTGCGGTTTTGACCGGCGAGACCGGTGCGGGCAAATCCATCCTGCTCGATGCCTTTGCACTGGCGCTCGGTGGCCGCGGCGACGCCGGCCTCGTGCGTCATGGCGCGGAGCAGGGGCAGGTCACCGCCGTCTTCGATATCCCGAAGAATCACCCCGCGACGAAAATTCTGGCCGAGAACGGGCTCGACGACACCGGCGAAATGATTCTCCGCCGCGTCCAGCTCGCCGACGGTCGCACCCGCGCCTTCATCAACGACCAGGCGATCAGCGTGCAGACGCTGAAGGCGGTCGGCGCAGCGTTGGTCGAGATCCACGGCCAACATGACGAGCGCGCGCTGGTCGATGCCGCCACCCATCGCCGCCTGCTCGATGCCTTTGCCGGCCTCGAAAAGGATGTCGCAGCCGTCGAAGCGCTCTGGGACGCGCGCCGCACCGCCAACACCCAGCTGGAAGAGCATCGCGCCGGCATGGAGCGGGCCGCGCGTGAGGCCGACTATCTGCGCCACGCCTCCGACGAGCTGAAGCAACTCGCGCCGAAGGACGGCGAGGAGACCTCGCTCGCCTCGCGCCGTACCACCATGATGCAGGGCGAGAAGATCGCCTCCGATCTGCGCGAGGCGCAGGAGGTCGTCGGCGGTCATAATTCGCCGGTCGCGGCGCTGTCGGCCGCGGTACGCAGGCTGGAACGCCGTGGCGTCAATTCGCCGGCGCTGGTCGAGCCCGCGGTGAGGGCGATCGACATCGCGATTAATGCGCTGGAGGAGGCCGATCAGCACCTCCAGGCGGCCTTGGCTGCGACCGACTTCGATCCGGCCGAGCTCGAACGCATCGAGGAGCGGTTGTTCGCTCTGCGCGCCGCCTCGCGTAAATATTCGACGCCGGTCGATGGCTTGGCCGCACTTGCCGCACGATATGCCGCCGACGTCGTGCTGATCGATGCCGGTGCCTCACGCCTGAAGAAGCTGGAGCAGGCCGCGATCGAGGCCGATGCACGTTATGCGGCGGCTGCGCAAAAGCTCTCCGCGGCGCGGCAGAAATCGGCCGAGAAGCTCAACAAGGCCGTCAATGCCGAGCTCGCCCCGCTCAAGCTCGAACGCGCGAAATTCATGACGCAAGTCGTCACCGACGAGGCCGCACCGGGTCCGCAAGGCTTCGATCGCGTCGAGTTCTGGGTGCAGACCAATCCAGGCACCAAGGCGGGGCCGATGATGAAGGTCGCCTCCGGCGGCGAGCTGTCGCGCTTCCTGCTGGCGCTCAAGGTCGTGCTGTCCGACCGTGGCTCGGCGCCGACGCTGGTCTTCGACGAGATCGACACGGGTGTTGGTGGCGCTGTCGCGGACGCCATCGGTGGGCGCCTCGCGCGGCTCGCCGGCAAGGTGCAGGTGATGGCCGTGACCCACGCTCCGCAGGTCGCGGCCCGCGCCGGCCAGCATCTCTTGATTTCCAAGGATGCGATGGACAAGGGCAAGCGCGTCGCCACCCGCGTCAACGCGCTGGCCGCCGACCACCGCCGTGAGGAAATCGCCCGCATGCTCGCCGGCGCCGAGATCACAGCCGAGGCGAGGGCGGCCGCGGACCGCCTGCTCAAGGCGGCGAGTTAGCACGGCCCTCATGGCACAGAAGAAAAGCAGCTATAGCAAAGCCGTTGCGGTAAACTACATTGCCGACGATTGGCTTCTTGTCGATCCGCATATTCGTAAAGCTCGATTGGTCACTATTCTCGATTCTTTCGAAGACGAGCACCTGCACGAGATATTTGCATTTCACCAAAAGCTTCATGATCTCGACGCCGACGAGAAGCGAGAGACGCTCATTGATCTGCCGCGGGCCTTCGAAAAAGAAATTTCAATGATGCTGAGGGCCTATGCTGAAGAAATAGAACGAGCGAAGCACGCATATTACAATTTAGACAAGCCAATTATTTCGGACGCAGATTATGACGTGCTCGAAAAGCTTCTTACGAGCACTTGGAAGCAACAGAAGCGGTGGAAGGAGTATTTTGACCGGATAAAGATTGTCGGAGCAAAGCCATCGGGGCGCTTTGCGAAGGTGCAGCATATCGTCCCAATGCTCTCGCTTGGTAATGCCTTTAGCGATGATGACGTGGCAGAATTCGTCGATCGTGTCCGGCGGTTCCTCAAGCTCGATTCAGAACACATTCCGGCACTGGTCGCCGAGCCAAAGATCGACGGTTTATCGTTATCGCTCCGCTACGAGAATGGCGAATTGGTTCGTGCAGCGACACGGGGCGATGGATTTACCGGAGAGGATGTGACCGCCAATGTTCGTACCATCAAGGACGTTCCCCAGACGCTGAAGGGCCGGCACATTCCCGCGTCATGTGAAGTGCGTGGTGAAATCTACATGCTCAAGAAGGATTTTCTTGAGCTGAACAAGAAGCAAGTCGCGGCCGAAGATACCGTCTTTGCCAATCCGCGCAATTCGGCGGCGGGTTCTTTGCGTCAGAAGGATGTGTCGGTTACGGCCTCTCGGCCATTAAAGTTCTTCGCCTACACTTGGGGCGAAATGAGCGAACGGCCTGCTGAGACGCAGCACGGCATGTTGGAGTGGATGAGTAAGGCGGGCTTCGTCGTCAATCCGCTGACGCGATTGTGCAAAAGCGTTGACGAGGTCCTGAGGTTCTACAACAGAATCGGTGAGGATCGCGCTTCTCTCGGCTATGACATCGACGGTGTGGTCTACAAGGTCGATCGGCTCGACTGGCAGGATCGGCTCGGGTTCGTCTCGCGTAGTCCGCGCTGGGCAATTGCCCATAAGTTTGCGGCCGAGCAAGCAACGACAGTTCTTAGGGGGATCGATATCCAGGTCGGTCGTACTGGCGCGATGACGCCAGTTGCGCGCCTCGAGCCGGTGACGGTTGGTGGTGTCGTTGTTTCCAATGCCACACTACACAATGAGGACTACATCAAGGGGATAGGCAACGACGGAAACCCCATCCGCGACGGCGTCGATCTTCGTATCGACGACACGGTCGTTGTCCAACGCGCCGGCGATGTCATCCCTCAAATCGTTAGCGTCGTTTTAGACAGGCCCCGAGGCAAGAAGCCCTACAAGTTTCCAGATACCTGTCCGGTTTGCGGCAGCCACGCAGTTCGAGAAGAGGGCGAGGCGGTGCGGCGTTGCACAGGCGCATTGATTTGTCCTGCGCAAGCCGTCGAACGGCTAAAGCATTTCGTCTCGCGCCTTGCATTCGATATCGATGGTCTCGGTGAGAAGCAAATCCAAGAATTCTATGAAGAGGGTGTTGTGATGTCGCCGGTTGACATCTTTACCCTCCGCGAACGCGACAGCCGCTCAACAAAGAAGTTGATGGATAGGGAGGGTTACGGCGAAACGTCGGTCCGTAACCTGTTCGATGCGATTGATGCTCGACGCAATACCGAGCTTCATCGGTTGATCTTCTCGCTAGGAATTCGTCACGTCGGCGAGGGTAATGCCAAACTTCTCGCCCGACATTACGGTACGATCGAAAATTTTCGCGATGCGATGCTTGCCGCTGCGAAGGGCCTCGGCGAAGAGGAAAATACCACGGAGGCTTATCAGGATCTCAACAACATCGGCGGAATTGGCGAGATTGTGGCTGATGCTGTGGTCGAGTTCTTCGCTGAGCCGCGCAACGTCAAGGCGCTTGGAGAATTGCTGGGCGAGATCAAGGTGAGGCCTGCAGAGCAGCCACGTAAGGGTTCGCCGGTCTCCGATAAGACTGTCGTGTTCACGGGGACTCTGACCAAATTCACTCGTGATGAAGCCAAGGCGATGGCGGAACGTCTCGGCGCAAAGGTGGCAGGCTCGGTCTCGAAGAAGACCGACTACGTCGTCGCGGGGGAAGAAGCTGGTTCAAAGCTTACAAAAGCACGTGAATTTGGTGTCACCGTGCTGACCGAGGATGAGTGGTTGACGCTGATCGGGGAGTGAGCGCTCTCGCCGTCATTGCGAGGACCTCTTGCGACGAATCAATCCAGGCTTTCACCGCAGAGCGTTTCTGGATTGCTTCGCTGCGCTCGCAACGACGGGGGAGTGATGGCGCCTGCCGTCCCTCACATCATCCCCGTCTCTTCCTCTTCCGCCTGTTCGATCAATTCCTCGCTCACCACGACCTCGCGGCGGGGGACGACGAAGATCATCATGCAGGCGCAGAGCAGCGAGACGGCAAGCACCGCCGATGTCAGCGGCAGCGTCGTTGCGGAGTGGCCGCCGAGATAGGCGCCGAATTGCGACATCAAGGCACCGATGCCCTGCTGCAGGAAGCCCATCGCGCCTGACGCGGTGCCGGCGGCTTCCGGGCGGATGCTGATGGCGCCGGCTGCGGAATTTGCCATCACGAAGGCATTGCCGACCATCACGATCATCTGCGTGCCGAACAGCCAGGCCGGTGCTTCGTTCCAGCCGGTCAAGCTCCAGAGCAGGTTCAACAGGCTGCCGCACAGTTGCGGGCCGAGCCCGAACCAGATCAGCTTCTCCAGCGAGTGTCGCGGCGCAAAGCGCACGCAGAGCAGATTGCCGACCAGATACGCAAATCCGGTCGTTGCGAACCACGCGCCGTATTCGGCGCTGGTCCGCCCCATCTGGGTCACCACGATGTAGGGGCCGCCGCCTGCGAAGGTGAAGATGATTTGCGACGCCAGCACCTGGCACATCACATAGCCGATGAAGGCACGGCTCTTGATCAGAGTGCCGACATCGCTGCGAAAGCCGCCGCTGCCGACCGCGCGGTCGCGGCGCGTCTCGGGTAACGCGATCGCGATGCCGATTGCGACGGCGATCGCGGCGAAGGTGACGGCGTAGAAGATCGCGCGCCAGCCGAACGCGGTCTCGATCAGGCCGCCGGTGAGCGGCGAGACCATCTGGCCGATCATCAGGGCGGCGACCACGAGGCTGATCATGGAGGCCACGCGGTCCCGCTGGTAGATGTCGCGGATGATGGCGCGGCTCACCACCATGCCGGAGGCGCCGCCCAGCGCCTGGAAGAAGCGCGCTGCAATCAGTTGCGGCAGGGTTTCGGCGAAGATGCAGGCGACGCTCGCTGCCACCATCAGCGCGAGGCCGCCGAGCAGCACGGGGCGCCGGCCGAACTTATCCGACAGCGGCCCCATGATCAGCTGCGACAGCGCGATGCCGACCATGTAGAGCGACACCGTCATCTGCGCGATCGAGATGTCGCGGCCGAAATTCGTCGCCAGCACGGGCAGTGCCGGAACTAGGATGTAGAGCGAGATCGGCGCGATCCCGGTCATGACGACAAGCAGCAGCAACACCACGCGCGAGGTCGCGATGTTTGTCGTCGCCGCGTCCTGCGGCCTGCTGATCATGCCGTGCATGCGTGTCCGTCTCTCGAAGTCGAATCGGACTGTAGCGTGCTCGCACAAGACGGATATTGGCGTTTCGGAATGCGGCCATACCGATTCCGGGACTGTTATAATCACAGTGCGCAGGAAGCCGTCGTTTTACGGAGAAGCGTGGCGAGGAATGCACCAAGTCAGCCGCGATCGCAGGCAAAAGCGGCTGAGCCTTGCGCAAACCGCGTAGTGCTATGCGGGCACCGTCTAGGCCTTCAGCTCCGCCGTGGCCTGGTCGAGCCACGTCTTTGTCGCCTCATCCAGCGCCGGTCCCACTTCAGCGCGGACGCGCGCGTGGTAGGCGTTGAGCCAGGCGAGCTCTTCCTTGCTCAGCATCGCTGCGTCGATGAGCCGGCGATCGATCGGCGCCAGCGTCAGCGTCTCGAACGCATTCATCGATTTCTCGGCACCCTTGATGTCGGCGGCGACCACCAGCTCGAGGTTCTCGATGCGGATGCCGAAGCCGTCGGTCTTGTAGTAACCCGGCTCGTTGGAGAGGATCATGCCGCGCTTCAGCGGCGTGGTGCCGAGTTTCGAGATCCGTGCCGGGCCTTCGTGCACGCTGAGATAGCTGCCGACGCCGTGGCCGGTGCCGTGCTCGAAATCGACGCCGGCGGCCCAGAGATATTGCCGCGCCAGCGTGTCGAGTTGCGCGCCGGTGGTGCCGTCAGGGAAGATGGCGCGCGCGATCGCGATATGTCCGCGCAGCACGCGGGTGAAGCGGTCGCGCATCTCCTCCGTCGGCTCGCCCACGGCCATGGTGCGGGTGACGTCGGTGGTGCCGTCTTCATATTGCGCGCCGGAATCGATCAGCAGCAGGTCGCCGGGGGCGATCCGCCGGTTGCTCTTGCGGGTGACGCGGTAGTGCACGATGGCGCCGTTCGGGCCGGTGCCGGAAATGGTTGGGAACGACACGTCCTTGAGTGCGCCGGTGTCGCGGCGGAAGGTCTCCAGCGCCTCGACCGCGTCGATCTCGGTGAGCTTGCCGCTTCCTGCCTCGCGATCGATGAAGGCGAGGAAGCGCGCCAGCGCAATCGCGTCGCGGCGATGCGCCGTCTGCGTGCCCCTGATCTCGGTCGCGTTCTTCACCGCTTTGAGCAGCGCAATCGGATCGCTGCCGCGCAGCGGCTTGCCGCCGCCGTTCGTGATCAACCGGCTCAGCGCGTCGGCCGCGGTGGCGTTGTCGAGCGCGATCGCAGCGCCGCTTTTGGCGAGCGCCATCAGCGTCGGCGTCAGTGCATCGGGCTCGCGCACGTCGGCCGATTGCTCGAGATGGTCGCGCGTCAGGTTGGAGAGCTTGCGGTGGTCGATGAACACGGTGGGCCGGCCGACCTTGGGCACCAGCGCGTAGGACAGCGGCAGCGGCGTATGCGCGACGTCGGCGCCGCGGATGTTGAAGGTCCAGGCGACCGCATGGCTGTCCGACAGCACCAGCGCGTCGGCGCCAAGCTTGTCGATCTCGCTCTTGATCTGCGCCACCTTCTCGGCCTCGGCGACCCCGGCATATTGCAGGCCGTGGATCGCGACCGGCGCGATCGGCGGCTGCGGTCGATCCTGCCACACCGCGTCGATGGGATTGCTGTCGACCGCGACCAGTTCGGCGCCGGCCTTGGCGCAGGCCGCTGAGAGGCGCTCGGCTGCCGCAAAAGTGTGCAGCCACGGATCAAATCCTAGGCGGTCGCCGGATTTGAGGTGCGCCGAGACCCAGCTCTCCGGCGGCGGATCGATCAGCGATTCCACCGCCCAGGCCTTGGCGTCGACCTGTTTGGCCGCCTGGATCGTGTAGCGGCCGTCGACGAACAATGCAGCTTGCTGGGTCAGCACCACGGCCAGCCCGGCCGAGCCGGTAAAGCCGGTGAGCCAGGCGAGCCGCTCTTCGGAGGGGGCCACATATTCATTCTGCTGCTGATCGGCACGCGGAATGACAAAGCCGGTCAGCTTGCGACGGGCGAGTTCTTCACGGAGTGCGGAAAGCCGCGCCGTCAATGCGACGCCGGCCTCGGGCTCCTCGAATGTCTGGAAGTGCGCTTCGAACATGGCTCAGTTTAGGATTATGGAGATCAGTCCGCAATGTAGACGCATTTGCCATTTCATCTGGCATGGACTGTGCTTGAAAAGGTTCCATTCGAACTGAGTGGAGTAAGGATGCAGCAGTTGCGCTTCGTCCGGATAACAGGGAAATTCGAGCAAGTGGTTCATCTCAACGGCGAGGGGACACACGATGCCAGCGTTCACGTTTGAGAAGATTTCGCCGCCGGTGCGCCGCGCACCCGCAGCAACGACACCGAAGAAGCCGCGCGGCCTCATCAGCCAGATGATTGATCGTGTCGCCGAGCGTCGCGCGAGGCGGGCGTTGCGGAGCCAGCCCGCAATGCGTCGGGACGAAAAGCCGGCGGCGGAGTAGGACGGCATCAATGGTGCCGTAGGGTGGGCAAAGGCGCAACGCGCCGTGCCCACGATCTATCTCGGATTCACGGATGAAAGTGGTGGGCACGCTTCCGCCGTCGCTCTTCGAGCTATGGCGGACAAGTCGCTTTGCCCGGCCGAGATCTCGCTCAATCGAGCTTCCGCAGCAACAGGCTGCTCCATCCCTCGATGCGCAGATGCCGCAACGGCACCAGGCCGCGCGCGCGGTAGGCGGCAATCACGGCGGGGGCCTGGTGGGTTAACAGGCCCGAGAGAATCACCCGGGCCCCGGACGCGAGATGTCGCGTCATCGGGCCTGCCAATTGGCGTAACGGATTGGCAAGGATGTTGGCCAGCACCAGGTCGAACGGGCCGCTTTTGGCAAAGTCCGGCGCAGCGAAGCCGGTCGCCCGGATCACCCGCACCTGGTTGCCGACCTCGTTCAGGGTCGCGTTCTCGGCCGCGACCCGCACGGAAGGCGCGTCGATGTCGGAGGCCAGCACTGCGCGATGCAGCGCCTTCGCCGCCGCGATCCCCAGCACGCCGGTTCCGGTGCCGAGGTCGAGCACGCGCTTCGGCCGCGCATGTTTCAGGACATGGTCAAGCAGAAGTAAACAGCCACGCGTGGTGCCGTGGTGGCCGGTTCCGAAGGCGAGCGCCGCCTCGATCTCGATCGCGAGCTTGTTTGGCGCCACGCGGTCGCGGTCGTGGCTGCCATGGACGACGAAGCGTCCGGCCGGTACGGGGACGAGGTCTTCGAGGCTCGCCTTGACCCAGTCCTTGGCCTCGATCGTGTCGAAGGCAAGCGTCGCGGCGATCTCATTTCCTGCTGAAGTTGCAACGAGTTCGCGGAGCAATTCCTGATCCGGCGCCTCGGCGAAATGGAGCGTGACGTCCCATTGTCCGTCCGGCCGTTCGAAGGCGGCGACGGCGGCATCGCCTTCGAAAAAGACCTCCGTGAGGACGTCGACGACACGCCTGGCGGCAGCCTCGTTGCCGATCGAAAAACTCGCGCGATGGGTGGGTGAAAGCTGCATTCTGGAGTTCCGTCGAGTTTAATTTTTGGAACTTTTGTTCCCAATTTTCCGTATAACTTGCAGTTCCCAAGTTAACTAGACCGCAGGTTGTCTCCCGTAGATTTCCGGATGTTGGAACCAACCAGCACACCCTGAAATGGAAATGGAGGCGAAGTCTTGAAGCGCATGGTTTCGAAGTTCTGGTCCGATGAGTCCGGTGCAACCGCGATCGAATACGGCCTGATCGCGGCCGGTATCGCGCTGGCGATCATCACCGTGGTGAACAGCCTGGGCACCACCATGAACGACAAGTTCGGTTCGATTAGCAGCTCCTTGAAGTAATTTCTGCCTCCCATTTCCCAGCGGGGGCTAGTTTCTTCATAGACGGCTTATTTGACGAGCGCCCGCTGGGGGAATTGCCCTCTGGCGGGCGAAGTCGTTTTGGCAGCACGTTTCACAGCACTCCCCAGCTTGTCCCCCATGAATCAAGTCGCAATCCACCGGCTCCTACGCGGCTTATCAACCCCTTCTCCACAGCTTGATCCGGACTTGCACCAACCCATCACGCCGCCCTTGCACGGCTTCTCCACAGCTCTGCCAACAGGCCTGTCCACAGCCCGTCCACAGACCTATCCAAGGCTTGCAAACAGGCCGCGGTGATCTCGCAAGATCGCCTGTGCCGCGTTGTGGCCGGGCGCGCCGGTGACGCCGCCGCCGGGATGGGCGCCGGAGCCGCAATGATAGAGGCCCTTCAACGGCCCGCGATAATCGGCATGGCCCAGCATGGGCCGGGCCGAGAACAGCTGGTTCAACGACAGTGCACCGTGGAAGATGTCGCCGCCGAGTAGCCCGAACTGCCGTTCGAGATCGAGCGGGGAGAGGATCTGGCGGCCGAGCACGCTGGCCGCAAAGCCCGGCGCGTAACTGTCCACCGTCGCAATCATGAGGTCGGCAACCTCGTCGCGGTGGTCGTCCCAGGATTTTCCGTCAGGCAGTTCGGGCGCAACATGCTGGCAAAACAGGCTCGCAACGTGCTGCCCCGCAGGCGCCAGCGTGTCGTCGAGCGTCGAGGGGATCAGCATCTCGACGATCGGTTGGCGGCTCCATCCTTGCGCCCGCGCATCGAGATAGGCGCGGTCCATATAGCCGAGGCTCGGCGCCAGGATGATGCCGGAGGTGAGGTGATCGCCGTCGCCTGGCAGCGCGGCGAACGAGGGCAGGCGGTCCAGTGCCACGTTCATGCGGAAGGTGCCGGAGCCGTTCTTCCAGTGGCGGATGCGGGTGAGGAAATCCGCGGGCAGGGCATCGGCCGCGATCAGCCGCGTGTAGAGCAGTTTTGGATTGACGTTGGCCGCGACGTATTTTGCTCGAATGGTCGAGCCGTTCTCCAGCACCACGCCGACGGCGCGGTCGCGCTCGACGATCACCTCGCGCACGCCGGCATCAAGGTCGATCGTGACGCCGCGCGCCCGCGCAGCGCGCGCCATCGCTTGCGTGATCGCGCCCATGCCGCCGATGGCGTGGCCCCAGACACCCTTCTTGCCCTTCACCTCGCCGAAGGCGTGATGCAGCATCACATAGGCCGAGCCGGCGGCGTAGGGGCTCGCGTAATTCCCGACGATGGCATCGAAGCCGAACAGGGCCTTGACCAGATCGTGCTCGAACCGCTCGTCCAGCATCTCGCCGGCCGAGCGGGTGAAGAGATCGAGCAGGCTGCGGCTCTGCTCCAGCGTCAGACCGCGCAGGATGTTGGCCGTCGTCAACGCATTCGCCGCCTCGCGGATCGCGCCAATGCCAAAACTGCCGAGCAGGTTCGGCGGCGCGCGCAGCACGAATTGCCGCAGCACGTCGGCGATGTCTTCCAGCTCGCGCGAGAACCCGTCGAGCGCATCGGCATCGCGCGCGCTGAGCCGCGCGATGGATGCCTTTGTCCGGCCCTCGCCGGTGAGGAGATAGTTGCCGTCGGGCGCGGGCAGGAAGTTCTGCGCACGCCGCTCGACCACGCGCAAGCCCTGCTCGGCGAGGCCGAGATCGCTGATAACCTGCGGGTTGAGCAGGCTCACGGTGTAGGCCGCGACCGAGTTGCGGAAGCCCGGATGAAACTCCTCGGTGACCGCGGCCCCGCCGACCACCTTGCGGCGCTCGACGACATGCACGCGCAAGCCCGCCATTGCGAGATAGGCCGCGCAGGTGAGGCCATTGTGGCCAGCGCCGATGATGACGACGTCGGTTTCGGTCATGATAGCTCGAGCTGTTCCATTGAGGATGGTCCGTCGGACCTGATCCGAAATGACACCTGTATATCAAGCATTCCTCCCTGCAACATCACGAGACCATTTATTGCCCGTTCAGGCGCGGTGTGCTCCATTGCGCGCGCCCGGCGCCCGCCGGGGGAATTGGCCGGAGCTCCCATGGATTCGATCGTGCAACCCGCCGCCACGGAGCAGCCGTCCTCGTCGCGCAACCGGTTGCTGCTGACGGTCTACACCGCCGCGATCTTCGTCAGCGCGCTCCTGCTGTTCTCGGTACAGCCGCTGTTCACGAAAATGGTGCTGCCGCGGCTCGGGGGCTCGCCGGCCGTGTGGTCGGTGGCGATGGTGTTCTTCCAGTCGCTGCTGCTGGCGGGCTACGCCTATGCGCATCTCCTCATGCAGATCAAGAGCCGCGTAGTTCCGGTCGTGGTGCATCTGCTGCTGTTGATCGCGGCCTTCGTCACGCTGCCGCTCGGGATCGCCAGCGCATATGGCGAGCCACCAGCGTCCGGCTACGCGTTCTGGCTGCTCGGACTGTTCGTGATGTCGATCGGCCTGCCATTCTTCGCGCTCGCCGCCAACAATCCGTTGCTGCAAGCCTGGTTCGTCCGCACCGGCCACCCCGACGGCCACGATCCCTACTTCCTCTATGCGTCTTCCAACATCGGCAGCTTCCTCGCGCTGTTGTCCTATCCGTTCCTGCTCGAGCCGATCTTCACGCTGCACACGCAGAACCGGCTCTGGACCGGCGGTTATGGCCTTCTGATCCTGCTGATCGCCGGCTGCGGCGTGTTGTTGCTGCGCTCGCCGAATCTCGCGGCGACCGACGCGCGAACCGAGGTCGCAAATGCGCCGGCGCCGACGCTGGTGACGCGGCTGCGCTGGATCTTCCTCGCCGCGGTGCCGTCAGGCCTGCTGATCGCTGTTACCGCGCATATTTCGACCGACGTTGCGGCGGCGCCGCTGCTGTGGGTGCTGCCGCTGTCGCTGTACCTGCTGACCTGGGTTGTGGTGTTCCAGTCGCGGCCGCTGCTCCCCCACAAATGGATGCTGATGCTCCAGCCGGTCGCGATCGCGGGCGTCATCTTCCTGCTCGCCTTCGGCGGCGAGCAGAATTTGCTGCTCACGCTCGGCGGCCATCAATTGTGCTTCTTCGTCATCGCCATGGCCTGTCACGGTGAACTGGCGCGGACCCGGCCCGCAGCCAAATATCTCACCGGCTTCTATGTCGCGCTGTCGTTCGGCGGCATGGTCGGCGGCCTCTTTGCCGGCCTCGTCGCGCCATTCACTTTCTCATGGATCGCCGAATATCCGATCCTGGTTGCGCTCGCCGCGCTGTGCCGGCCGTCGGCGAACGAGCGTCTTGCGGGCATCGTCAAGTGGTACTGGCTGGCGCTTGCCGCGCTCGCGGCGGCGCTCGTTGCACCGTCTTACATGACGGGGGATCTTTCGACCTGGTTCGAGGATCACCGCGTCTGGATCGCTGGCGCCGTCGGCGTGCTCGCAGCGCTTCTGGCGCTGGCGCTCAACGCAGATCGCTGGAAGATATTTGCCACCGTCGCGCTGGCGCTGACCTTGACGCGGATCTATCCGGCCGACGAGGGCCGTGTCACCACCGTGCGCAGCTTCTTCGGCGTGCACAAGATCGTGGTGACGCCGGGCGGCTATTTCCATGTGCTGATGCACGGCACCACGATTCACGGCGCCGAGCGCTTCCTCAACAATGACGGCACGCCGGTCACCGGCCGGCCCGAGCCGATCACCTATTATCACAAGGACGGCGGCATCGGTCAGGCCATCACCGCGATCCGCGAGCGCAAGGGCGCGCCGTTGAAGGTCGCCGCGATCGGCGTCGGATCGGGCACGCTGGCTTGCGCCGCCGAGCCCGGTGAGGACTGGAAGTTCTTCGAGATCGACCAGTCGATGGTGGATGCGGCGCGTGATCCCAAGAATTTCCGCTACATCTCGAGCTGCCTGCCGGACCTGAAGCCGGTGATCGGGGATGCGCGTCTCACCTTCGCCAGGGAGCCCGATGGCCTCTACGACCTCATCATCGTCGATGCCTATTCGTCGGATGCGATCCCGATCCATCTCGCCACCGAGGAGGCGATGAAGATCTACAAGGACAAGCTCGCCCCGCACGGCGCCGTGGTGATGCACGTCTCCAACCGGCATCTCGATCTCGAGCCCGTCGTGGTCGGCATTGCCGATGCCAACGATCTCAAGAGCTGGGTCTATGACGAGGATTCGGGCCGCGACGCCGACTACATCTTCTCGACCGACGTCGTCATCTCCGCGCGCGAGGCTGATGACGTCGGCAAGCTCGCCTCCTCCAAGCAATGGGAAGAGACCGACGCGGACGAGAAGGTACGGGTCTGGACCGACGACTATTCCAACATCCTGGGCGCGCTGTACCGGCGCTTGCGGTACGGGGAGCAGTAACTCGAGCCTTACGGCTGGATCGGCGTCCCCGGCGGCAGCGCAAGTCCCTTCTCGGCGGCGACCTGCCGCAACAGGTCGGGCCGGTCCGAGATGATGCCGTCGACGCCGATCTCGATCATCCGCGCCATGTCGTCGGGCTTGTTGACGGTCCAGACCACGACGCGCAATCCCTGCGTATGGGCTTCAGCGACAAGCGCCGCGGTCACGTCACCGAAATAGGGCGACCACACCGCGCCGCCCGCGGCCTTGATCGTGCGTGGCAGCGAGCCGCCGTGATCGGCCGGGCTGAAGCCCGCCGTCCAGCTGGTGGCCTTGTCGAGCACGACGGTCGGTGCTGAGCCGCGCTGCACCGTCAGGTACACGGTCGGAATTGCCGGGGCCTGCTGCTGGACCAGCAGCAGGGTCCGCCAGTCGAACGACTGGATCATGACGCGGTCGGAAAATTTCTCGTCCGCGATCACTCCGAGCAGCTTGGCGACGAAGGCCTGCGGCTCCGGCGATTGATCCGGATGATCCGGATCGATCTTGGTCTCGATATTGAAGCGCACGCGTTCGTTGCCGGATTTGCGCACCAGCGCGAACAGCTCCTTCAGCGATGGAATGCGGGTCCCCGGCACCGCGCGCTGGTCGGGAAACTGTTTTGCATAGGCGCTATCGGGCCGGATCTGGCCGACGTCGTAGGTCCTGACATCGGCGAATTGCAGCTTCACGAAAGGCGTGCCGGGCGCCGCGACATAGGCCCCGTTCGCGCCCCGCGCGAGATCTGGATTGAGCCCGCGCTCATGCGACACGACGACCTCGCCGTCGGCGGTTACGCCGACGTCGAGCTCCAGCGTGTCGACGCCCATCGAGAGGGCATTGGCAAAGGCCGGCAGGGTGTTTTCCGGCATCAGCGCCCGCCCGCCGCGATGCGCCTCGAGGTCGAAGGCCATGGCTTTTCCTGCACCGAGAAGACAGATCGTGCCGAGGAGTAGCGCAAGACGGAATGACATCATGAACCGCGCCGGGCAAGAGGGATGGCGGCTACCGCCGCAAGGCAGAATCGATCAATAATCGGCATCGGCCGCGCCGTCCACCGGGCAGGGGGCGGCACGTCGGGGCGAGGCGGAAAATGCGCGAGAGGCCGCAGCGTTCAGCGGTCGGGCACGGAGGCCGCAAGCTGGTCGATGGTGGGATGAGGCTTCGACGGGCGCGGCATGTTGAACGGGCTGTCGTCCTCGCCCAGGTCGTTCAGGAAATCGTCGACCGTGCTGCCGATGAAGCCCTTGACCTGGTCCGAGCCGCGGTCGCTGAGATCGTTGTGCTGGAATTCGGTCCGGACCACCTGGATGCCCGCCTTGGCGCAGGTTTCATCGTCTGGAACGACGCCGGGATCGGCCTTGAATTGCGGATCCTTCGAGCGGAAGGACAGGATCTTGACCCTGCCGTCGGTGACGAAGGGGACGCGCAGATTGTCGAGCGTGACCACCTTCTTCACCAGCTCCGGGTGCAGCTTGGCGAAGTACATCGAGATGTCGCCGCCGTTGGAGTGTCCGACCAGCGTCAGATGGCGGTAATCCGCGTTCGGATACACCTTCTTGAGCGCGTCGATCGTGAACAGGATGTTGGCGATGCCTCGGTTGTATTGCGAGCGGCGACCGACATATTCCTCGCCAGCCTTCGTCACCATCGGATCGTCGGTCGACAGATCGTGCTGGATGCTGACGACGAGATAGCCGCGGGCGGCAAATGTGTTGGTGAGGAACGAATATTCGGTGTGCTTGACCGTGTTGCCGTGGCTGAGGATCACGACCGGCAACTCGATCATTTCAGCAATCGCTTCCATCTCGCGGTCGCGGCGGACCGACACCTCCACGGTGACATCGCGGTCGTCGCGCAAGATGTCGGCGAGCGCGACTGTGCTGTGATGGATGGCCCATTTGCCTGCACTGAAATAGAAGATACCCATCAGCGCTGCGGCTGAGGCGAAAACGGCGATGCCTCTCTTCATGACGGTCTCCGCATCCGGTGTTCAAATCGCGCGGGCGGGAACCGGTGCTGCGCCTGCCGCGATGCCGGGCGCAGCGCCCCGCCGGGTGTCCATGCTCAACGAATGGGCGGACGGTATTGCGGGCTTTTTACAGCCGGATGACCGGCCCAGCCTGGGTGGCTCAAGGGGCTGATTCTCTCGCAAAAGTGAGAGAATCGACCGCTTTTGCACGCGACCTGGCGCCGCAGCCCCGCGGGCGGGACCTGTTGAAACCTCGGGCGGCGGCTTGGGTTGCGATCGCCCGGCTTGTATGTAGTCTTGGCGTCTTTGGAATTCCGCCCGTGCAACAGAAACGCGATCACCGCATCATTCGCAGCCGGCATTTTCACAAGATGCAGCGGCGGCATTTCATCATTTTCGACGTTTTGCCCTTTGTCGGCACCTTGGTTGCGCTGGGCCTCCTGTTCTACCGTCCGATCGGCGTCGTTGAGCTCAGCCTGTTCTTCGGTTTCTGGCTGATCACCGGGCTTGGGCTGACCGTGGGCTATCACCGCCTCTTCACCCACCGTGCCTTTGCCACCTCGACCGCGATGAGCGCGATCCTGATCGTGATGGGATCGATGGCGGGCCGCGGCCCGATGCTGTCCTGGGCGGCGATGCATCGCCGGCACCACGAATTGTCCGACCACGACGGCGATCTGCATTCGCCGCGCCTGCATGGCAACGGTCTGCTCGGTCGCCTGCGCGGCTTCCTGCACGCGCACCTGACCTGGATGATCGCGCACGACTATCCCAACGTCGCCCATTACGTGCCGGATCTGATGGCCAACCGCACACTGGTCGCGGTCAACAGCTACTACTACAGCTGGGTCGCGCTCGGCCTGCTGCTCCCGGCCGCGATCGGCGGCTTGGCCACGATGAGCCTGTGGGGCGCGCTGACGGGCCTGCTGTGGGGCGGCGTGGTGCGCATGTTCGTGGTCGAGCAGACCATGTCCGCCATCAACTCCATCATGCACACGTTCGGCGCGCAGCCCTTCGTCACCCGCGACGACAACAGCCGCAATCTCGGCGTAATGGCGTGGCTCGCCTGGGGCGAGGGCTGGCACAACAACCACCACGCCTTCCCGTATTCGGCGGCGTTCGGCCTGCGCTGGTTCGAGTTCGATCCCGGCTTCATCTTCATCCGCGCGCTGGAGGCGCTCGGGCTCGCCTGGGACGTCAAGGTGCCGAGCGAGGAGAAGATCGCCCGGCGCATGCTGCGGCAGCCGGGCGATGCAGAGCCCGATCTGGAAACGGGCTAAGGATCGGCATCCGGCGATGACGGCGCAGCGCTGAACCGATGCTGTTCAACGACTACCCCTTCCTCCTGGTCTTCCTGCCGGCGGCATTGCTGATCTACCGCCTGGTCGATCCCTATCCGCATCTGCGTATCGGCGCGCAGGTGGTGCTGTCGCTGGCCTTCTACGCCTGGGGCAGTCCGTCCTTCATCCTGCTCCTGGTCGCCTCGATCGTCATCAACTGGCTCGCTTCGGTCGCCTATGGTCGGGTGAAGTGGAAGCTGGTGCTAACGCTTGTCATCGCGCTCGATATCGGCGTGCTGGCGCTGTTCAAATACGCCAACTTCATCCTCGCCAATCTCGGACATGTGCTGGGCGCCACGTTGCCGACGCTCGACATCGGGTTGCCGCTCGGCATCTCCTTCTTCACGTTCCACCACATCATGTATCTGGTCGATCTCAAGCGCGGCAAGGCGCCGCTCTACGCGCTCGATCGCTATGCGCTCTACATCGCCTTCTTTCCGCAGGCGATCGCCGGCCCGCTGGCGCGCTGGTCGGAGGTGATGCATCAGTTCGGCAGACAGGTCTATGTGCCGGGCTGGCAGCGTCAATTCTGCATCGCGATCTGCTTCATCGCGATCGGCCTGTTCCAGAAGGTCGTGCTCGCCGACAGCATCGCGCATCTGCTCGATCCGATCTATACGCAGGCAGCGAGCGGTCCGCTTGCAAGCGGCGATGCCTGGCTCGCTTTCTGCTTCTCGTTCCAGATCCTGTTCGACTTCTCAGGCTATTCCGACATCGCGATCGGCCTTGGGCTGCTGTTCGGCGTGCAGCTGCCCTATAATTTCAATGCGCCGCTACGCTCGACCAACATCCAGGATTTCTGGCAGCGTTGGCACATCACGCTGATGTTGTTCCTGCGCGATTACGTGTTCTATCCACTGGTCAATCTGCGCATCCTGCCGCGGCGCTTTCTGCCGGTGCAGTTCTTCGGCGCAATGCTGATCACCATGGCGTTGTGCGGCTTGTGGCATGGCGCGAGCTGGGCTTTTGTGCTGTGGGGCGTGCTGCACGGTGTTGCGCAGGTCGTTTGTTCACTCTGGCGGCGCTATGGTCCACACTTTCCATCATGGCTCGGCTGGGCGCTCACCGTGCTGTTTGTGCTGGCGACCGGCGTGATCTTTCGCGCCGGCTCGGTCGAGGCCGCCTGGCATGTCTTCGCCGGGCTCGCCCAGCCGCTGCCGCTCGCGCGCGGGCAGCACCTCTGGCCGCTGATCGTGGCGCCGTTGTTCGCCTTCCTGTTGCCGGCGAGCCAGGACATCGTCGCGGTCTTCACGCGCCGTCCGAGTCCTGTCCTCGCGGGCGTTCTCGGTCTCAGTCTTTTCGCGTTGCTGCTCCATATGGGTGGTCGGGATCTCCATGAATTCGTCTACTTCAAGTTCTGAGACCGATCCCGGCTGGGGGAGGAGCCTTGCCGCCTGCATGGGCACGCTGATCGGCGCCGCCATGCTGGTGCTGGCGCTGATGGTCGTCGTCGATCCCTATGACAGCGGCAAGCTCGGCCTGCTGGGCATCGACGGCGTCGACAATCGTCTCACCCAGATCACGGCTGCGAGCCGCGCCAGAGACCCGAATTTCAACGCCGCCATCCTCGGCAACTCGACGGCGCAGATGATCGAGCCTGAGGCATTGTCCCGCGCGACAAGCCTGCGCTTCGTGCAGCTCTACACCACCGGCTCGGCTCCGCGCGAGCAGCTCGCGGTGCTCGACTTCTTCCTGCGCAATCACAAGCAGGTTGGCGCGCTGGTGATTGCTGCCGACCCCGGCTGGTGCGTGCATGCGCGGCCGAAGGAGGAGGGCGCGCCGTTCCCCTATTGGCTCTACGACACGAGTGTCGTCATCTACGCAGTGCGGCTGATCTCCTGGCAGGCGATCGAGCAGGCCTTTCAGCGGCTCGGGATCGGCCTCGGCTGGCGGCAGCGGATGAATCCGGACGGCTTTGTCAGCTATGAGGACATCTGGCCGCCCGGCCAATTCAAGGAGGCGAACGCGCCGCGAGACCCTGTACGTGCTGTCTCGGCGCGAGCGGCGTTTCCCGAGATCCGCGCCCTGCAAGACGTCGTCCGGAAGCTGCAGGCCGACGTACCCATCGTCATCATCGTGCCGCCGACTTTCGCGGCCACCGTGCCGATATCAGGCACGGATTTGGCGCTGGAGCGCGGCGCTTGCGATGCCGCGCTGAAAGCCGTCATTGCAGGGCGCGCGCGCAGCAATTTCATCAGCTATCGCGTCGACAACGCGCTGACCCGCGACCGCGATAACTTCGTGGATTTCATCCACTATCGCCCGAAACTCGCGCGCAGAATCGGGCAAGGCATTATCGCGAGCTTGCGCGACGGCGAGAGCGCGAAGATCGATTTCTGAGCCGGCTCAGCCGACTTCCTCAAACCCGCCGTCGAGCCAGAGCTTGCGCGCAAGCTTGCGCTGGATCTTGCCGCTGGTGGTTTTTGGCAACGCGCCGGGACGGATCAGCGCGATGTGTCGCGCGGAGATCTCGTGGCTGTCGGCGATGGCCTCGCGGATCTGCCCCTTGATCTCGGCGGTGTCGATGGTGTGACGGGCGGTGCGCTCGACCTCCTGGACGATGACGAGACTTTCCTCGCCATGTTCGTCCGGCACCGAAAAGGCCGCGCCGCAGTTCTCGCGCAAGGCGCCGTCTTGCGACTGCACCGTGCGCTCGATGTCCTGCGGATAGTGATTGATGCCGCGGATGATGATGAGATCCTTGATCCGGCCGGTGACGAACAATTCGCCCGTATGATCGAGGAAGCCGAGGTCGGCGGTGCGCAGCCACCGGCCATCTTCGCCCGCGATCTCCGCATTGAGCTCTTCGCGCGTCGCCGCATCGTTGCGCCAATAGGCGCGGGCGACATTGGCGCCGCTGACCCAGATTTCACCGATATGGTCGGCCGGGAGCCGCACACGGTGTTCGGGGTCGACAATGGCGATCTGCTCGCCGGTCAGCGCGCGGCCGCAACCGACGACGAGTTGCGCGTCGCCCGGATCGGCAGGCGGCTTGGCCACATGCGCCTGAAGCGCGGCGCGGCTGACATGGCGTGCGACGTGGCGACCGCCGCGCGTTCCGCCGGAAATCAGGAGCGTCGCCTCCGCCATGCCATAGGCGGGATACATCGCGCGCGCGTCGAAGCCGTGCGGCGCAAAGGTTTCGATGAAGCGCGCGATGGTGTCGGCGCGCACCGGCTCGGCGCCGTTGAGCGCGATCCTGAGCGAGGACAGGTCCACGCCCTCCATCTGGTCGGCGCGATAGCGGCTGACGCAGAGGTCGAAGCCGAAATTGGGGCCGCAGGCGACCTCCGCACGATAATGCGAGATCGCGCGCAACCAGCCGAGTGGCCGCTGCATGAACGCGTTCGGCGCCATCAGCACGCAGGTCGCGCCGACATAGAGCGCCTGCAACGCGTTCAGGATCAGCCCCATGTCGTGATAGAGCGGCACCCAGTTGACATAGGTCGATTGCCTGGTGTTGCCGAGCGCAATCCGGATCATCTCGAGATTGGCGAGCAGATTGGCGTGGCTGACCATCACGCCTTTCGGCTCGGAGGTCGAGCCGGAGGTGTATTGCAGGAACGCGATGTCGTCGGGAGTAGGCTCTTGCTGCTCGACCGTGGCGTCGGCCGCTTCGGTGAGATCGACTTCGATCCACCGGATGTTCTCCTGCGCAAAGCGTTCCCGCAGATCGCCGCGCAGGGCGAAGGCCGAAGTGGTCAGCGCGAGCGCCGGCGTGCAATTGGCGAGGATCGCGGCGCTGGCATCGCGGGCGCTGTTCCGCCGCGGCATCATCATCGGGACGGCGATCACGCCGGCGATCAGGCAGCCGAAGAACGCCACCATGAATTCGATGCCCGGCGGAAACACCAGGATTGCACGGTCTCCGGGCTGGGCGGTCGCGGTCAGGCGCGCGGCGAGGGCGCGCGCGGCATCATGCAATTGGCGGAAGGTGAGGGAGGCTTCCTCCGTCCCGCGATCGGAGACGAAGACATAGGCGCGATCGTCAGCCTGCTCCGCCGCGCGCCGGGCCAGGAGCGCCACGAGCGAGCGGTGGTTGTCCACGGGGGCGCCGGCTTCAGCCGCCCTCAGGCGGCGGAGCGGAGCGCGCGCTTGTCGGCGAGAAATCGCGACAGCGCCTCAACCGTAGGGTGGTCGTAGAAGTCGTCCGTCGACAGTTCGAGGTCGAGCTTCTCCTCGAGTTCCATCATGAGGTAGACGAGCATCGCCGAATCGATGCCGAGCCGGCTGAATTTCGTGCCGGTGTCGACGCGGTCCCTGGAGATTCTCAGGATATTGGCTAGCGCAATAACGCAGAAATCCGAAATCTGCTCGCGTGTCATGTCATTTCCCAGAAATACTCAGAACGACAATACGGGCGACCTCAAGGTTGTCAATTTGGCCCAAACGCCGCAGCCGTTGAAGGTTGGGGACTGTTGCTTTCCTGCGTCGCCGGATGCTCATTTCGTGCACAAGCGGGCGCGATTTCCCGCGGTCGACAGGGGCGGCGACCGCCCCTATCTTTCCAAAATTGCAGTTTGACGCGCGTGACGGGATTTTCGCATGAGCCGCGCCCGCTTGTTCGCCGCCCTTTTTCTCGCGGCCCTGACCGTATCGAAGCCGGCCACCGCCCAGCGCGGCAATGATTTTGATTCGCTGCTGGCGCAGATGAATGCCGCGACGCAGGGCGGGCATTGGGCCGAGGGGCTGGCGGCCGCCCAGAAGCTCGAAAACCTGGTGCGCCGCCGGCAGGGCGCCGACAACATGAACTATGCCGGCGTGCTGCACAACGAGGGCATGTTCCTGCACAATCTCGGCCGCTTCGGCGAAGCCGCCGACAAGCTCAACGCCGCGCTCGCCATCAAGCTTCGCAACAACGATGTCGCCTCGACGCTGCGCACCTCCAACATTCTGGTGGGTTCGCTTGGCATGCTCGACCGGCGTGCGGAGGCGACGACGGTGGCCGAACGGGCGCTGGCGCTCGGCACCAGCGCCTTCGGCGCCAATGACGTCCGCTTGTCGGATACGCTGGCCGCGCTCGGCGGACTGGCGCGCGACAAGGAGAACTACAGGGAGGCTGCCGGTTACTTCGAACGCGCGCTGACCGGCCTGCAGGCCGCCAATGCGCCTCCCGTCGATATTGCGTCCGCCATGGACAATCTCGGCGACACCTACGGCCTGCAGGGCCGCTTCGACGACAGCGAACGCCTGCTGCAGCAGGGGATCGCGTTGCTCGATCGCAGTTTCGGCGGCAATGCCGAGGCTGCACCGAACTACGACAAGATGCTCAACGACCTCGGCAACCTCTATCTCGATGCGGGGCGCTTGTCCGACGCCGAAGCCACGATGCGGCGCGCGCTGGCGATCACGCGGACGCGTAGCGGCGACGCGCATCCCAATGTCGCGGCCACCATGGGCAATCTCGCGACCGTGCTGGAGCACGAGGCCCGCTACGTGGAGGCCGAGAAGCTCTACCAGCAGACGCTTCAGGTCTATGAGCGGATCTACGGGGCGAACCATCCGACCACGGCGATCGGGCTGAACAATCTCGCCAACGTCTACTCGGCGCAGGGCAAGCACGAGGCCGCCGCGGGTCTGCAGGAGCGCGTGCTCGCGATCGACGAGAAGGCCTTTGGCGCGGACAGCCCCGATGTCGGGCGCGCCCTCAACAATCTCGCCAACAGCTATGCGAGCCTCGGGCGCAGCGACCAGGCGCTCGGCCTCTACCGCCGCTCGCTTGCGGTGATGGAGCGCAAGTTCGGCGAGGGCAGCGGCCCAAGCGCGCTTGCGGCCGGCTCACTCGGACAGGCCTTGATGGACGCCGGCAAGACGGACGAAGCCCGGCCGTATCTGGTGCGTTGTCTCGAGATCGACGAGCGCGCGCTTGGCGCGACTCACCCGCAGCTGATCAAGGATCTGCGCGCCGTCGCGCTGCTGGACCTCAAAACCGGTCAGTTGGCCGAGGCGCGCAGCCGGCTCGAGCGGGCGCTTGCGATCGCGCAGGACAAGCTCGGGTCTCATCATCAGGACACGATCGCGACGCTGATCAATCTGGCTGACGTCGATCGACGCGAGGGCAAGTGGCCGGAGAGCCTTGCGAAGCTGCGGCTCGCCGCGGCGACGCTCAACGCAGAGCGCAATGCGCAGTTCACCCGTTTCACCGACATCGATCCCTGGCTGATCGAGGGGATCTGGCGCGTCTCCGACGGTAAGCCGGATGCTATGGCCAAGGATGAGGCTTTCGGCGCCGCGCAGCGCGCGCATGAGACCAAAGCGGGCGCAGCGTTGTCGCAGATGGCAGCCCGATTTGGCGCCGGCAACGATGCGATCGCGGGCCTAGTCCGGCGGCAGCAAGATCTGAAGGCGAGCCTCGATACGCTCAGCAGGCGGGTGACATCCGAGCTTGCGCAGGCGGACGGAAAACGCAACGACACCTTGCTCGCAAATTTGCGCGCGCAAGCATCGCAAGCGCAGAAGTCGCTCGACGACGTCACGGCGCAGCTCGACCGCAGCTTTCCGGCCTATGCCGAACTGTCCAATCCGCAGCCGCTGCCGATCGCGCAAACGCAGGGCCTGTTGAAACCCGATGAAGCGCTGGTGGCGTTCATCACGCTCAGTGACAAGACCTATGCTTTCGCGGTCACACGCGAGGCCAGCGCGCTGCGCCAGATCGCGCTCGATAGCCGCAAGATCAGCGACCGCGTCGCTCATCTGCGGCAGGGGCTCAGCGATCCCGAGGCGGTCCAATCCGCGTTCGACCTCGATGCGTCCTTCGAACTCTACAGTGGATTGTTCGGCCCGATCGCGGCGGATATCGCCGGTAAGCCCAAACTGCTGATCGTCCCCGCGGGTGCGCTGACCAGCCTGCCGTTTCAGGTGCTGGTGACGAAGAAGCCGGATGGAGCGTCCCCGGATCGCTACCGGCAGGCAGCGTGGCTGCTCAACGAGCGCGCCATCACCGTGTTGCCCTCGGTGCCGAGCCTGCGCGCGCTGCGCAGCCTGGCCAGGGACTCGCGGGCGCAAAAGCCGTTCATCGGTTTCGGCGATCCGATCTTGCAGCGCTCGCCCGGCGACAAGCGGCCAGGGCGCAATGTGCAGCCCTACCAGAACTACTATGAGGGTTCCGCGGTCGATCTCGAGCGCCTGCGCACCGGATTGCCGGCGCTGCCGGAAACAGCGGGCGAGCTCCGGGCCGTGGCGAAGGCGCTCGGTGCCTCGCCGCAGGACGATGTCAAGCTCGGTGCGGCCGCGACCGTCACCAGCGTCAATCAGCTCGCGCTCGATCAGTACCGCGTCGTCGATTTCGCCACGCACGGGCTTGTCGCGGGCGAAGTCAACGGTCTCAGCGAGCCGGCGCTGGTGCTGACACTGCCGGACAGGCCGACCAGTGACGATGATGGTCTGCTCACGGCGAGCCGCATCGCAAAACTCAAGCTCGATGCCGATTGGGCGGTGCTGTCGGCCTGCAATACGGCCGCGGGCGACCAGCCGGGTGCAGAGGGCCTGTCAGGCCTCGCGCGCGCGTTCTTCTATGCCGGCGCTCGCGCGCTGCTGGTCTCGCACTGGCCGGTCGATTCCGATGCGGCGGTGCGCCTGACCACGGGCGCCTTCTCGGAGCTCAGCGCGCATCCCGGCATCGGCCGCGCCGAAGCGTTGCGGCGCTCGATGAAAGAGCTGATTGCCGATCGGTCGTCACCGCGTAACGCCGATCCGGCGGTGTGGGCACCATTCGTGCTGGTCGGCGAGGGCGGTTGACGACGGCCGCGAAGAGGCGAAACTGGTTTGCAAAAAGACCGGGAGCGATTCACATGCGGCTCATCCTCATGGCAACGATGGCGGCTCTGATGGTTGGACAGGCAGCCGCCAAGGACGTGTTATCGGGCGCGAGCCTGTATGCCGATGTCGCGCGCTACGCCTCGTTCGGCCTGCACCGCTTCGGCTCGCCCGGCGATCGCGCGACCGCTGACTGGGTCGCGGGCGAGCTGTCCGAGGCCGGCTTCGCCATCAAGTTCCAACCCGTCGTGCTTGGCCGGCAATACGTCGTGGAGCGCGCGAGTGCGGAAGCGGCCGGCACGCGCGTCGAGGTAACGCCGTTCTGGTGGCCGCCCGAGGATAAGGCCAGCTTTCATCTCTCCGCGCCGCTCGCCCGAGAGGGCGACGTTGCCGGCAAGATTCTCTGGGTCGATCTGCCATTCGATCGCGGAGCCTATCTCGGTCCCGCGCATCGCGCGGCGATCGCTGAGGCCACGGCGAGGAAACCCGCCGCCATCCTGCTGACGATCGGCAATCCCGCGGACGACCGTTTCGCCTACAACGTCACGCAGGAGGACGCACCCTGGCCGGTACCGGTGATGGTGGTCGGCGCCAAGGCCCGCGATCCGTTCGAGCGTGCGCTCGCGTCAGGCGCTCCGGTCACATTCGACCTTGCCGGGCACTACGATCACAACGTCTCCGGCCGCAACGTCATCGCCGAGATCGGCATTGGCCGCGGACCGACCATCGTCGTCTCCACGCCGATGACCGGCTGGTACAGCTGCGTCTGCGAACGTGGTCCCGGCATCGCCAATTTTCTCGCGCTGGCGCGCACGGCGGCTGCGGAGAAATGGCCGGCGCATTTCGTCTTCATTGCGACCGCCGGCCACGAGATCGGCCATGGCGGGATGGAGTTGTTTCTGAAAGACGGCGCGCCCGCGCCAAAGGACACGCTGGCCTGGATCCACTTCGGCTCGTCGAACGCGTGCTACGCCTTTGCGGAAGGCGCGCGGATCAGCCGGCCCGAGGAGGAGCGCTATCTCGTGCTGAGCAAGTCAGCCGTCGCGCTGACCGATGAGGTCTTCGCCGCGGTCGCGGCAAAACGTCTGGTGACGGAGAAGCAGGCGGTCGGCGAGCTGCGCGACGTGCATGCGGCGGGCTACGCCAATTTCCTCGGCATGGCCGGTCGCCATCAGACCTTCCACACGCCGGCAGACGATCTCACGGCAACCGGGCCCGAGATCCTCGAGCCGGTTGCCCGCGCCTTCGTCGATGCTGCGCGGAAGATTGTCGAACGCGGCGACGCCGCGTTCAGATAACCTCAGTTTTGATAATAATAATTGCGCGGCTGATAATACTGGCGCGGCTGTTGCTGCTGATAGTAGTAACCCTGATGGGCCTGCACCGGATCGGAGCCGTAGCTCGGCTGCGGTTGCGGCAGCTGCTGGTAGACCTGCGCGCCAGGAGGGCGGGCAATCGGACGCGGCGCCGGGTAACGAGCGCCGGTGTCGCTGCCGTCGGCGGGATAGATGTAGTTGTCGTCCTGCGGCATGTAGCGGCGAGGGGGCTGCATCGGCGGCGCCAGATTCACGGGATCGCCTGTCGTCGCATACTGCTCCTCAGCCGGCTGCTCGGCGCGGGCCACCGCATTGTTGGTCCGGCCGCGCGGGTTGCGGGCCAGCGCCACCTGCGCCGAGCCCGTCAGCGTCACCGTGGTGTTGAGCACGCCCTGCTCCTGCACCAGCGCGTAGAGGGTCGAGGCGTTCTGGCGCGACAGCCGCACGCAGCCATGCGAGGCGGGCGTACCCAATCGTCCGACCGAGTCGGTGCCGTGAATGGCATGCCCGACCTTGGTGAAGAAGATCGAGTGCGGCATCGGCGCGTCGTCGAATTCCTTGGAATAGTGATCCTCTTCCATGCGGAAGGCACGGAACGAGCCGGCCGGCGTCTCGCGCGAGGGGATGCCGGTCGACACCGGCCAGTGGTAGCGGGTGACGCCGTCGACCACGACGGTCATCTGCTGATTGTTCTTGTCGACGGTAATGTCGACCTTGGCCTGCGCGGTGCCCGCGCTCAAAAGCATCAGGGACGTGAACGCAACGAAAAAGGAACGCATCTGAAATCTGGCCTCCGGCCTGTTCGCGCTAGAGCATGATCCGGAAAAGTGTGTAGCGGTTTTCCGAAAAGATCATGCTCAAACAATAACACCGCGGCTCTCCGTCCCCGGCTCGCACTATGCCTGCAATCCGGCTTTCGTTCCAGCGGGCTGCTCACCCATCGTTAACGTGATGCCGGGCGTAAGCAAGGCCGCTTTGTGCCGCGCCGGCTCTGACGATGCTGACATTTTCGCGAGCGGGAGCTGCGTTCACAACGCCGACAATTCGTCACAAAGACGCAACCATTTGGCCGCTTCGGGCGTTGAACACGGCCTACCAATTGGCGGCTGTCGCCGCCGTCTACTCCCGGGGACTCAAGATGAACAAAGCTCGTATCGCCGCCGCGCAGTTGCCGGCGGGTCTACCCGTTCGCCTGTTTTTCGCGGGCGCCGCTGTCCTTCTTGCGCTGGCTTGCGCGCCGCAAGCCGGCCACGCCCAGGGCATCGTGCGTGGCGCCCAGGAAGGCTCCTATGAAGGCAACCGGATTGCCGGTCCCGTGGGCGGTGCGGTCGGAGGTGTCGTCGGTGCCGGTGTCGGCGGCGCTGTGGGCGCCGTCGATGGTATTCTGGGCATTCCCTACCACGGCCACCGCCATTGCCGCGGCTACTACGACGGCTATCACCACTTCCGCTGTTATCGGTAAGTCCACCGCCCGTCATTCCGGGCTCGCGACTTCGTCGCGCACCGGAATGACAGTCAGTTCTTCAGCCGATAACCGGTCCGGAAGATCCACCAGATCACGGCGAGGCAGATCGCCAGGAACGCCAGCGTCATGCTGAAGCTGACGGCGACGCTGACATCGGCGATCTCGTAGAAGCTCCAGCGGAAGCCGGAGATCAGATAGACCACCGGATTGAGCAGCGCCACCGTGTGCCACGTCGGCGGCAGCATGTTGACGGAGTAGAAGCTTCCGCCCAGGAAGGTCAGCGGCGTCACCACCAGCATCGGGATCATCTGGAGCTTTTCGAAGCCGTCGGCCCAGATGCCGATAATGAAGCCGAACAGGCTGAAGGCCACCGCCGTCAGCACCAGGAAGGTCAGCATCCAGATCGGGTGATGGATGTGCAGCGGCACGAACAGCCCGGCGGTGGCGAGAATGATCAGGCCGAGGATGATCGACTTGGTCGCGGCGGCGCCGACATAGCCGAGCACGATCTCGAAATAGGAGATCGGCGCCGACAGGATCTCGTAGATCGTGCCGACGAATTTCGGGAAGTAGATGCCGAACGAGGCGTTGCTGATGCTCTGTGTCAGCACCGAGAGCATGATCAGGCCCGGCACGATGAAGGTGCCGTAGCTGACGCCCTCGACATCGCTGATGCGCGAGCCGATCGCAGCGCCAAACACCACGAAATAGAGCGAGGTCGAAACGACGGGCGAGACGATGCTTTGAAACAGCGTTCGCCAGGTGCGCGCCATTTCGAACAGATAGATGGCGCGAACGGCGCGGTAATTCATGACGCCCTCACGAGGTCGACGAAGATGTCCTCGAGCGACGATTGGGTCGTGTCGAGATCGTTGAAACGGATGCCGGCGGTACGAAGGTCGCTGAGCAGGCTGGTGATGCCGGTGCGCTCGCCCTTGGTGTCGTAATCGTAGACCAGCGTCGCGCCGCTGTCGCAGAGGTCGAGCTCGTAATGGGCGAGGCTCTCCGGCAGCGCGGCGATCTTGTTCTGCAGATGCAGCGTCAGCCGTTTCTTGCCGAGCTTCTGCATCAAGGTGGCCTTGTCCTCGACCAGCACGATCTCGCCCTTGTTGATCACGCCGATGCGGTCGGCCATCTCCTCGGCTTCCTCGATGTAATGCGTGGTGAGGATGATGGTGACGCCGGACTGCTGCAGCGTGCGGACCACCTCCCACATGCCCTTGCGCAGCTCGACGTCGACGCCGGCGGTCGGCTCGTCCAGAAACAGGATCTGCGGCTCGTGCGACAGCGCTTTCGCGATCATCACGCGGCGCTTCATGCCGCCGGAGAGCGTGATGATCTTGTTGTCCTTCTTGTCCCAGAGCGACAGATCCTTGAGGATCTTCTCGACCAGGGCCGGGTTCTTCGGCTTGCCGAACAGGCCGCGGGAGAAGCTCACCGTTGCCCACACGCTCTCGAAGGAATCGGTGTGCAGCTCCTGCGGCACCAGGCCGATCATCGATCGCGCCTTGCGGTAGGAGGTCTGGATGTCCTCGCCGCCGACGCTGATCTTGCCCTCGCTGGGGTTGGCGATGCCGCAAATAATGGAAATCAGCGTGGTCTTGCCGGCGCCGTTGGGGCCGAGCAGCGCAAAGATCTCGCCGCGTTTGATGTCGAGATTGACGTTCTTGAGCGCCTTGAAGCCGGACCCATAGGTCTTCGACAGGTTGGCGACGGAAATGATGGAGGACATGAGGGCCGGTCGGGGGTGGGGAGGGATGCGCCGGAACCCGCACCCTGGCGGGCGGAAGACCGGCGGACCCCCGAAATAGGAATGGCCTTGCCCGGCCGCAATTGCCTGGAGAAAAATGGTCTCAAAACAGGCCCTTAAGTGGCAGGTTTCGGGCAGGTGTTGCGCGATGGTCACGGATTGCGGCTAAGATCACCATTCACGCGGCTCTTTGTTGCGTCTGCGAGCAGGCCGTGGCTACGATTCCGGCCAATCGCGAAGCGTATGTCCCCAGGGAAAAGATCGATGAGACCGAACGGCCGTCACACCGCCGGCGCCAGCCAGTTGTCCACTCTCCGCATGTGGGCGACCTGCCTGCTGCTGCTGTCAGCTGTTGCCATGAGCCCGACCACCGCCAGGGCCGCGCCGAGCCAGGCTGCGGCGACGACGCATGTCTATCTGCTCCGCGGCGTGCTCAACATCTTCTCGCTCGGGCTCGATACGATCGGCGCACGGCTGCAGGCGCAGGGCATTCCGGTGACCGTCGCGAACTTCGTGTCCTGGTCCTCGCTCGCCGATGAAGCCGCGACCGAATACAAGGCCGGCCGCCTCAAGACCATCGTCCTGGTCGGGCACTCCTCGGGCGCCACCGCGCTGCCCGACATGATCGCCAAGCTCAACCGTCTCGGTGTGCCGGTGAAGCTCGCGATCGGGCTCGACTCCGTGTTCAAGACCAAGCTGTCGACCGGCGCCGAGCGCTACATCAACATCTATATCGGCGATGGTCCTGGCGAGCCGGTGCGGGCCGACGCGGGCCTTCGCGGCAAGCTCGACAATGTCGACGTGCGCGGCAGCGGCGTCGGCCACATCACCATCGACAAGAACGATGCAATCCAGCGCCGCGTCATCGCCGAGATCGACGCCGCGATCGCCCGCTCGCGCGGTCCGGCTGGCCCGGTCGCCCAACCCGGCGCGCCGCGGGCCGCGCATTCGGCGGCGGCAACGGCTCCGGCGAGAAACTGAAGACTTTCGCCCGCAACGGCTGACTTCATCATGCCGCCGTCGACTTGATTGTCGACGGCGGCATTGTCTTGGCCGCCACGCCGTCGGAATGTGAAAAGGGCCCGCTGCAGGTGCAGCGGGCCCTGTCCAGGCGTCGATCGCGGCGAATTACTTCTTCTCGGGCACCCAGGTGGTGCTCGCCTTGTCGTATTTGAAGCCCGGCGCTTCCTTGAGCGTGTCCTTCGTCTCGTCGATGGTGAGCCACCATTTGTCGTTCTTCTTGGCGGTCTTGATGGCGCTGAAGGGCACGATGACGTCCTTTTCGCCGGCACCCAGGAATCCGCCGACGCCGAGCACGAGCCCGGTGATCTTGCCGGACTTGTCGACGAGCACGTCGTCGACGTCGCCGATCTTGCTTTCCTTGGGATCGTAGACGGCCTGCTTGTAGTAGTTGGTCACCGTCCAGCTTTCCGTCGGCGCCGACTTCACGGTGGTCGTCGCGGCATTAGCGGCAGTCGCAGCAACAACTGCAAATGCACATGCCATAGCGAGCTTCTTCATCTTGGTCCTCCTCAACCAGTTGATCGCGGTGGCAACAGGAGGGAGCGGCAAAGGTTCCTACAGACGCGAGGGCGAGAGGTCGCTGGTTGCCGGCGAACTCGCTTATCGCTTCCTGACCAGCTTGAGCGGACCGCTGGTCTTTTGACCGCGCGGCTTGCTCGCGATGCCCTGCGCTTCGGGCGGCTTCAGGAAGCGGGCGATCATCGTCCTTAGATGCGCCGCGCTCTGCTTGATGTCGAGCTTCGGGTTGCGGATCGGCAGCGCGCGGGATCCGTCGATGAGGGCGATCAGGATGTTCGCCGTCGCATCCGGATCGAGTCCTGGATCCACCCGTCCCTGCTGTTGCGCGTGGCGCAGGAAATCACTCCACATGCGGCGGACGGCTGCGGTGTGCCGCTCGATGATCTTTGCGAAATCCGGATTGCGGGCGGCCTCGGCGAGGCCATCCAGATTGAGGGCCTGGGCGGGACGAAAGCGCAGGCTGTTGTCCTCGATATCGGCGAGCAGCGCGTCGATCACGTCGTCGGCCGCGAGAATCCCTTCGAACCGCTCCGCCGCATGCGCAAGACCCATATCGATCATCGCTTCGATGATCGCCTCCTTGCTCGGAAAGTAGTGGTAGAGGTGGCCGGGACTGATGCGCGCCTCGGTGCAGATGTCCGTCGTGCTGGCGCCGCGGAAGCCGTCCCTGATGAAGCAGCGGATCGCCGCGCCGAGGATCTCCTGGCGCTTCAGTTCATGCTTGACGGGATCGACTTTCCTCAAACCAGACATCTCCATTCACACTCGCCCCGTTTACCACGAGGATTTGCCACGAGAAAATCAAAATTAGAGAGTTCCATCTATTTATGTTGACGGGTGGCGAGGGGCGTGAGAGTGAATATTAGAGCGATCTATCTAATAATCCGCCGATGCGGGAACGGGACCATGCGCTTGCCACGGACGGCCCTGATGAGTGTCGCGCTGGCTCTCGGGGGCTGCGCGACCGCGCCGCTCGAGCAGGCCGGCTCGCTCAGGAGCTACGACCGGATGTCGGACGCCAACGGATTGGTGACGCGGTCGAAGATCCGCGTGAACAAGAAGGACGTGCTGGCGGCCAAGACGATCCGGATCGCATCGACCGTCTTCCAGGCGCGCGCCGATGTCCCCTTGAACGAAAAAGAACGCCGCCTCGTCGCAAACGCGATCAGCCGCGAGCTGTGTCTGCGCCTGAGTGAGCGCTTCCGCATCGTGGCCGCCGATGACGATGCGGACCTGACGGTGCAGGCGACGGTGACGCATGCCGCGCCGACCAATCCGACTGCCGCGGGCGCATCGAAAGCCCTGGCGATCGCCAAGACCGTCGCGCTTCCCGGCGTGCCTGTGCCGGTGCCGCGGCTTCCGGTCGGGCTCGGCAGCCTGTCCGTCGAGGCGGAAGCGCACGACTTTGCAGGATTCGAGAAGGCCGCCATGGTCTGGGCGCGTGGTGCCAATTCCATCACGAACTCGCCGCGGGTCGCGAACGAGGGCGATGCATATGATCTCGCCGCCGATTTCGGCGCCGACTTCGCCAAGCTGGTCGCGACCGGAGAATCTCCGTTCGGCGGCGTCCCTGCGCTGCCTGCCATGGACAGTATTCGCGTGCGACTCGGCGGTGCGCCCAAATACGTCGCGTGCGAAGCGTTCGGACGGTTTCCAGGCGTAACGGGCCTTGCGGGGCAGGGGTTGGGGCTGCCGCCAGGCTGGACGGATTCAGGCGCCAAGGAAAGTCCGGCCAGCAGTCCCGCCGCACCATCCGCGCACGAGGCGTCTCCGGAGCAGACGCTCACGCAATGACGTGGCTGCGCTCTTTGCGACCTCCAACCTCAACCTGTTTGTAACCGATCCGAGTCAACGACATGCCGACACCTGGAATACATCGCCCGCCCCAACGCGCTTTGCGCCAAAGTGCAACGCAGGCGAGGAGCGTTCCCCTGTTTACCGCCGATGAAGCGTGGAGCAGAACCAACGCGGATCGGCGCGCAACGAGCGAGACGGACGATCTGAACGCGATCCTCGAACCCGGCTTCTGGATGACGGCCCTGGTTGCGTTCCTGCCGACGGTCGCAGGCTGCCTCTATCTCTTCCTGACCCAGGGATGACACGCAAGTATCGAACGCGGCACCGCGCATCTCCGCGTGCGCCGGCCGCTGTCCTGGCGCTGCTGCTGGCGGGATGCGCGTCGAGCGCGAATCTGCCTCCGGCCTATCATCCGTCGCGTGCGCCGGGCGCCAAGGCGGTGCAGGACGGCGTGAGGAAAGCTGCCGCGGAGGCCAAGTTGAGCGGAGGCCTCGAGACATCGGCCGTTCGCGACAGCGACCACGGGCCCGGATCGTATTTCGTGTGCCTGAGGCAGACAGGCCCATCGGCGGGCGGACGGCCTTCTTATTCGGTTTTCTTCGACAATGACGAGTACAAGGGAATCCAGAGTTCGGTATTGTCCGAGGCGTGCGAAGCCGAGCCATTGGCTCCGTTCAGGTGAGGCCGGGATGTTGATATGGTCGGAGTGAGGGCCCTTGCTGGCAGGCCGTGGCCACGGTTCCGTGCCCCAAAAACCGCCCAATCTGGGGTCACTAAGCGCCGCGGGGGAGGCCTGTGCCTTCCGTTGTGGGACTGCAGGACTTGATGATTGATCCAAGGCGACTTGTGGTGCTGGCAGCTTGTGCGCTGCTCGCCTTGAACCCTTGTCTGGCCACAGCCTCGCCCGCCAAGTCGAAGCCGGCTGCGGCCCCGACTGTCGCGCCGCCACCGCCGCCGGCTGAGCCGCTGCCGCCGCCGAAGATCTACCTGTTCCGCGGCGCCATGGGGCCGATCTTCTCGACCGGCATGGACCGGCTCAGCGAGAAGCTCACGGCAGCCGGCTTCTCGGCCGACGTCTACGAGTTCACTCTGTGCCGGCTGATCGGCAATCGTGCCATCGCCAGCTACAAGGAGAGCCCGGCGCCGATCGTGCTGATGGGCCACTCCATGGGCGGCCTGTGCTCGGTACTCATCTCCGAGATGGCGGCCAAGGAGAACATCCCGATCAGCCTCGTCATCACCATCGATCCCGCCCATGCGACCGATGACGTGCCGCTCAATGTCGAGCGCTTCATCAACATCTTCCTCTCCGACAGTGTGCTCGGCGGCGGCAATGTGGTCGCGGTGCCGGGCTTCCGCGGCCATTATGCGAGCTATGACCTGAAGCAGAACAGCCGCGTCTCGCACATCAACATCGAGAAGTCGGACGACATTCACCGCCAGATCGTCGAGATGGTGACGCAGTTGCCGCGGATCCAGGCGGCGCAGACCGAGGCCGATTCGGTACCGTTGCGCTATCTCGTGCCGGGCGACTCGCTGGTCGAGTTGTGGGACAGCGGCGTGCGTTTGCCGGTGCGTCGCGGCGACACCATGGAGAGCATCGCCGCCGCCAACCGCGTGCCGCTGTGGTCGCTCGCGCAGAGCAACTCACTGCCGGAGAACGCAACGCTCACTCCGGGCCAATCCATCATCGTCCCGCGGCATCTGACGCCGCCGGACGCCGCGGCCGCAATGGTGGTGCCGCCGGCGGCGGCACCTTCACGGCGGAAGTAGCTTTTCCGCTAGACGTTCGAGCCGTGGATCGCGTCGATCACGGCATCCGTCACTTCCTTCGTGGTCGCCTTGCCGCCGACATCGGGCGTCAGCACGCCTGCGGCGCAGACCTGCTCGACAGCCTTCATCAGGCGCGCGGCGGCATCCTTCTCGCCGAGATGCTCGAGCATCTGTGCGCCGGTCCAGAATGTCGCGACCGGGTTGGCGATGCCCTTGCCGGTGATGTCGAAGGCCGAGCCGTGGATCGGTTCGAACATCGAGGGGAAGCGGCGCTGCGGATCGATGTTGCCGGTCGGAGCCACGCCGAGGCTGCCGGCAAGCGCGCCGGCGAGGTCCGAGAGAATGTCGGCGTGGAGGTTGGTCGCCACGATGGTGTCGAGGCTCTTCGGATGCAGCGTCATGCGCACGGTCATGGCGTCGACCAGCATCTTGTCCCAGGTGACGTCGGGGAATTCGGTCGCAACTTCAGCGGCGATCTCGTCCCACATCACCATGCCGTGGCGCTGCGCGTTCGACTTGGTCACCACAGTCAGGAATTTGCGCGGACGCGATTGCGCGAGCTGGAACGCGTAGCGCATGATCCGGGTCACACCGACGCGGGTGAAGACGGCCACTTCGGTGCCGACCTCCTCGGGGAGGCCCTTATGCGCGCGGCCGCCCATTCCGGCATATTCGCCTTCCGAATTCTCGCGCACGATCACCCAGTCGAGATCGCCGACGCCGACATTGCGCAGCGGCGAGGCGACACCGGGCAGGATCTTGGTCGGCCGCACATTGGCGTACTGGTCAAAGCCCTGGCAGATCGGCAGGCGCAGGCCCCACAGCGTGATGTGGTCGGGCACGTCGGGCGCGCCGACCGCGCCGAAATAGATCGCGTCGAACGTCTTCAACTCGTTGAGACCATCGGCCGGCATCATCACGCCGCGCTTCTTGTAATAGTCCGAGCCCCAGTCGAAGGTCTTGACGTTGAAGGTAAGGTCGCCGCTGCGTTTTGCGAGCGCCTCCAGCACGCGGATTCCGGCCGAGATCACCTCGGGGCCGATGCCGTCGGCGGGAATGGCTGCGATCGAATGGGTGCGCATGGATGTGCTCCGTTTGGGGTGTCAGTGGGATTGCGGGACGGGTTCGACGGGCGCGGTCTGCGCGCGCGACAATAGCAGGGTCAGCACCGCCGAGAGAACGAGCAGGCCACTGACGAAGTACAGACCGCCGACAAAACTGCCGGTCTGGTCCTTGATCCAGCCGATCATGGCCGGACCGACGAAGCCGCCGAGATTGCCGATCGAGTTGATGGTGGCAATGCCCGCCGCGGCCGCGGGGCCGGAGAGGAACAGCGTCGGCATGCTCCAGAGCGGCGGCTTTGCCGAGGAGATGCCGATATTGACGAGCGTCAGCGCGAGGAGCACCGCGACGACGCCGGACGCAAGGCCGGCATAGGCGAGGCCCACGGCGGCGATCAGGCAGGCGAGCACGACGTGCCAGGTGCGCTCGCCGGTGCGGTCCGAATGCCGCGCCCACAGCACCATGGCGACGACCGCGGCCGTGGCCGGCAGCGCGTTGAGGAAGCCGACCTGGAGCGAGGACAGGCCGAACTGCTTGATGATCTGCGGCGCCCAGACGCCGAGCGTGTAGAGGCCGGCCGAGGTGCCGAAATAGATCAGCGACAGCGCCAGCACGCGCGGATCCGCCAGCCCGCGCCAGATGCTGTGGCTCGCGGTCGCGGCCTTGCTGGTGGTCTCCTCGTTCATGGTCTCGACCAGCCAGCGGCGCTCGTCATCGGCGAGCCATTTTGCTTTCTCCGGGCGATCGGTCAGGAAGGCCAGCACGACGAAGCCGAGCAGCACGGCCGGCAGCGCCTCCAGCACGAACAGCCATTGCCAGCCCTTGAAGCCGAGCAGGCCGTCCATCTCCAGCAGTGCACCGGACACCGGCGAACCCAGCACGGTCGAGAGTGGTGCCGCCGCCATGAACAATGCGGTCACCGCGGCGCGCTGGCGTGCCGGGAACCAGTAGGAGAGATAGAGGATGATGCCGGGAAAGAAGCCGGCTTCCGCGACGCCGAGCAGGAAGCGCAGGATGTAGAAGCTGGTCGCGCCTTGCACGAACGCCATCGCCGCCGAGACCATGCCCCAGGTGATCATCACCCGCGCGATCCAGATCCGCGCGCCGACCTTGTGCAGGATGATGTTGGAGGGCACCTCGAACAGGAAATAGCCCCAGAAGAAGATGCCGGCGCCAAAACCGTAGACGGTCGGCGACAGGCCGATGTCCTTGTTCATCGTCAGCGAAGCAAAGCCGATATTGACGCGGTCGATGAAGGCCACGAAGTAGAGCAGCATGATGAAGGGAACGATGCGCCAGGTGATCTTGCGCAGCACGCGCGTCTGAATCTCGCTCGCCACTCTGGCCTCCCCACGGTTCCGGCTTGTTGTGTGGCAGCGAGCCTAGGCGGGAGCGGCTGGCGGACTCAATTGGCACTGGTTTATACAAAAAAATGATATAATCCTCCGACGGCGAGACGAGAGGATCCGGAATGGAATTGCATCAGTTGCGATGCTTCGTGGCGGCGGCCGAGCAGCTGCATTTCGGCCGCGCCGCGCAGCATCTCCAGATGCTGCCGTCGGCGCTCGGGCGCCAGATCAGGCTTTTGGAAGAGGATCTGGGAACGCGGCTGTTCGCGCGCACGACCCGCGCGGTCTCGCTCACCGAGGACGGCACGACGCTGCTGCGCGACGCCCGCGCCATCCTTGCCCGGGTCGAGGCCGTGGAGAGCAATCTGCGCAACCGCTCGCGTGCGGGCGCTGCGCGGCGGCTGCGGGTCGGCGCCATCGACAGCGCTGCGGCCGGGTTGCTGCCGCCGCTGCTGCGCGATTTCCGGACAAAACATCCGGAGGTCGCGGTGCAGCTTCTGGAGGACAAGACCGTCCGGCTGTTGCCCAGGATCCTGACCGGCGCGCTCGATCTCGCCTTCGTCCGGCCGCCCGATCGGGCGGACAAGCGGCTCGAGTTTCGGCCTCTGCTTCAGGAAACCGCGATCGTCGCGTTTCCGCAGCGCCACGCGCTCGCCGGGCGCAAGTCGATCACACTGGCCGACATCGCCGACGAAGCCATGCTCGTCCCCGACCGCCGCTCGCGACCACATAGCCACGATCTCACGGTAAAACTGTTCGAGCAGGCCGGCTTGACGCCGCGCATCGTGCAGGTCGCCGACGAGAAGCAGACCATCATCCATCTGGTGGCAACGAAGCTCGGCGTCGCGATCGTACCGCGCTGGACCACGCGGATGGCGGTGACAGGCGTGCGCTTCGTGCCGCTCCGGCCGAAGCAGAGCGGCCCCGTCGGGCGGCTGCCGCTGGCCGCGGCCTGGTTGCGCGGCTCACGTGATCCGGCCCGCGATGCCATGTTGGCGGTGCTGGAGGCGCGCCTGCGCAGCTATGCGCGGGAGGCGTGAGCGGCTAAGAGTGGGTTTGGACATAGGGTGTGATGCGATGAGCGGACAGAAAGCTTCCAACGAATTGCGGGTGGCCATCGCGGGCCTGGGCTCGATCGGTACCAAGATCGCGACCGCGCTCGATCAGGGCATCGAGGGACTGACGCTGTCAGCCGTGGCCGTGCGCGATCCCGCCAAGCATCAGGCATTTCTGAACGGCCTGCGCCATCAGCCGCAAATCCTGCCGATCGACCAGCTCGGCGAGGCCGCCGATATCGTGGTCGAGTGCGCGCCGAGCAGCCAGTTGCGTGCGATCGTCGAGCCGACGGTGAAGCGCGGCAGGTCCGCGGTCGTGGTCAGCGTCGGCGGATTGCTCGACAATTATGATCTGATCGATCTCGCCCGCGCCAATGGCGGTCGCATCCTCGTCCCGACCGGCGCGCTGATCGGGCTCGACGCGGTCAACGCGGCTGCGGTCGGCACCATTCATTCGGTGAAGATGGTCACGCGCAAGCCGGTCGACGGGCTGAAGGGCGCACCGTTCATCGTTCAGAACAACATCGACATCGACAATCTGCGCGAGCCGCTCAAGCTGTTCGAAGGCAGCGCGCGCGACGCGGCGAAGGGCTTTCCGGCGAACGTCAATGTCGCCGTTGCGCTGTCGCTGGCGGGCATCGGGCCGGATCGCACCCAGATGCAGGTTTGGGCCGACCCCACCGTGACGCGCAACGTTCATCGCATCGAGGTCGAGGCGGATTCGGCGCGGTTCTCGATGGGCATCGAGAACATCCCGTCCGAAAATCCCAAGACCGGGATGATCACCGCGCTGTCCGTGATCGCGCTGCTGAAGAAGCAGCGCGCCACGCTGTGTGTCGGAACGTAGACTCTTACGCTCCGGTCACGCGCCAGATCACGTTGCCGACGTCGTCGGCCATCAGCAGCGACTTCTTGTCGGGGCCGATCACGACGCCAACCGGGCGGCCGTAGGATTCCTTCTCGTCCGGGGACAGGAAGCCCGACAGGATGTCGCGGCCGGGGCCGGACGGCTTGCCGTTCTCGAACGGGATGAACACCAGCTTGTAGCCGGACAGCGTGCTGCGATTCCACGAGCCGTGCTGGCCGATCACCATGCCGTCGGGGAAGCCCGGCAGGGTGCCTGATGGCATCCAGCACAGGCCGAGCGAAGCGGTGTGGCCACCGAGCGCGTAGTCGGGTTGCAGCGCCTTGGCGACCATCGCGGGATCCTGCGGCACGCGGTCGTCGACCGTCTTGCCCCAGTAGCAATAGGGCCAGCCGTAGAAGCCGCCATCACGCACCGAGGTCAGGTAATCCGGCGGCGTCTCGTCGCCGAGCCCGTCGCGCTCGTTGACGACGGTCCAGAGCACGTTCGTGTTGGGCTCCCATGCGAGTCCAACCGGGTTGCGCAGGCCTGCGCCGAAGATGCGGTGCGTGCCGGCGACGAGATCGAGCTCGTAGACCGCGGCGCGGCCTTCCTCGACCTCCATGCCCATCTCGGCGATGTTGCTGAGCGAGCCGACGCCGGCATAGAGCTTCTTGCCGTCGGGGCTCGCGAGCAGGCTGCGCGTCCAGTGGCCGGCGGGCTTGAAAGTGGTGAGCCGCTTGCCGGACGCGGTGATGCGGTCGGCATTGGCGACGTAAGGAAAGGCCATCACGCCGTCGGTGTTGCCGACATAGAAGGTGTCGCCGACCAGCGCCATGCCGAACGGCTGGCTGAGGTTCTCCATGAAGGCGCCGCGATGTTCTGCGACACCGTCGCCGTCCTTGTCGCGCAGGAGCGTGATGCGGTTGGCGGACTCGCCGAGTGCCGCGGCGCGCCGCATCGTCGCCTGCATCGCGTAGTGGAACACCGACCTCGGAGCACCCGCGATCTGCGTGGCTTCCGCAATCAGCACGTCGCCATTGGGCAGCACCTCGATCCAGCGCGGATGGTCGAGGCCAGTGGCAAACGCATTGACCTTGAGACCGGGCGCGACCGTCGGCTTCTGGCCCTCGCTCCAGCCGCGGGCGGTCGGCATCTTCAGTGTCGGCAGCGCGCCTTGCGGCTTCGCGTCGGGAATCGCCGGGGCCTGCCCCCAGGCCGGCGCTGGCGTGGTGCCCGACAGCTTTCGCCATTGCAGCGCGATGCCGCCCACGAACGCGACGAACTGCGCGAAGATGCTGGAAAATGTCATGAAAATCCCCTGTCGAACCTGCGGCACTGTCCAACGACGGATCGTCCAAAGCCCCGCGCGGGCTCAGACCGGGTCGTCGACCTCTCCAGATCAACGATAGAACGTCGTCATGCCGTTTTGCGCGCGCATCCAACTGGGTGGCGGTAAAAAGGTCAACCTGTGCAGGGTCGGATCGAGCCGTTCACGGCGCAAATGGCTGCACGCCGAATTTGCATGGCAGCCGTCACCACATTGCTGTCCCGGCGAAAGCCAGGACGATACCGGCGAGTTCAGGGGGCTACATCACCGCGGCGACGTGAACGGGATGATCATCGGCACACGGCGGCAATAGGCGCCGTAGGCGTCCTCGCCGAGCTCCTTTGACAGGAACACCTCTTCCATCCGGCCCTTCTGCCACATGCCGAGCGAGATCAGGATGGCGCCGAGGATCGTCGTCACCAGGCCGATCGCAACGCCGGTCACCAGCATGCCGAAGATCAGCCCGGTGTAGATCGGGTGACGCACGATGCCGTAAGGGCCGGTGTCGATGACGCGGTGATCTTCCTTGTGGGTGATGGTGTTGGACCAGAACTTTCCGAGATGCAGCCGGCCCCACCAGGCGAAGGCGATGCCGGCGACCGAGAGGATTGCGGCAACGGCGATGCCGGTGTTGCCGAGCACCCAGAGCGGCTTCCAGCCCAGGATCTCCGCAATAAAGGGCGTGTACAGGATGCCGCCGACCAGGATCGGCAGGCGATAGCGCTGCGACTCCAGCGTCATGACCTGCTTCTTGGTCTGTCCCTGCCAGAACGAGGCGCCCACCCAGCTGGCGAGAAAGGCGACCCAGATCAGGGCGAGGAGTTCGGTCGGCCAGGCCGTGGTCCAGCCACCCCAGGCCACGGAGAGAAGCTTGCTGAAATCGAAGGACATGCGGAAAGGTTCTTTGGTTTGGGCGGCGGCCTTAGCTCGCGCGCGAGGAGAGCGCGTGATGCTTGATGGCGCCGGAGGGCTGCTGGCCGTTGCGGGCGAGCAGATGGGTGATGGTTTCGTGCAGCACCGGTTCGATCGGGCGAGGCGCATAGCCGAGCTCGGTACGCGCCTTGCCGATCGAAAGATCGCTCGCGGCGAGCGCGATGCGCACGCCCTCGGCGGTGCCGTTGGGTGGACGGTGCGTGATGCGATCGGAGATCGATTCCAGCATGATGGCGGAGAGCTCGGCGATCTTGCCGGGAACGACGACCGGGTATTGCCGCCGTCCGCTCATCGCCGACATCATCCGCAGGATCTGGCCAAGCCGGACACAGTCGCCGCCGAGGATGTAGCGCTGACCGGTGCGGCCGCGCTCCATGGTCAGTAACAGGCCCATCGCGACGTCGCGGACGTCGACGAGGTTGACCAGGAAGTCGAGATGCGGCTGCACCTTCTTCTGCAGGAAGTACCACAGCATCGCGGTGGGCGGCGTCAGATTGTGGTCGGCGGCGCCGATCGGCATCGTCGGCGTGCCGATCACGAGCGGGAAGCCGCTGGCTGCGGCCTTCGCGGCGTGATGCTCGGCGAGCGACTTCGAGCGCGTATAGGCGCCCGGCATCGCGTCAGCCGGCTGCAGCGCCTCCTCGGCGGCAACGCCGTTGAGGTTCGCATAGGGAAACAGGATCGATTCCGTCGAGCAGTGCAGGAAACGCGAGACGTTGTGCTTCATCGCAGCCGCAAGCACGACCTCGGTGCCGCGGAAATTGACGTCGTGGAAGTCCTGCTTGTTGGCGACCCACATGCCGGGCAGGCCGGCGAGGTGATAGACCTGATCTATGCCCGAAAGCGCGGCATCGACCGCGGCACCGTCCAGCACCGAGCCATGCACATATTCAACATCCGTGTTCGCCGTGGCCGGCGGTCGCACATCGAGAACACGTACCCGCTGCCCACGGGCGCGGAGCGCTTCGACAAGATGCTGTCCGATGAAACCGCTGCCACCGGTAACCAGTACGAGAGTCATGAAGTAGGTTTTGCTGTTCCGCTTCGAGAAAGCTATCGGGTTGAAAGGGAGTTGGTCGGAAGAGGCGCGAGAATCGCGGCGAGGTCGCGACGAAAACCCAGTGCAATGTAAAATTTTGCCATGACGAACATCGGTCCAAGCAGGAAATGCGTGGGGTGGTCGACCATCGACGGCTGCCGTTCCTCGAACACCCTGTGCCCGACGATTTGCGATGCGACGCCGAGCACGATCAGCACCGCAAAAATCGACCACATCATGGCAAGCGAGACCTGATTGCCGATCGCGGTTGCGACCGAAAGCAGCACGATCATCGACACGAGGATGCCGAACCCGACGCCGGCGTCCAGCATCAGCCAGTATACCAGTACGGGCAGGACCAAAATCACGGCGAGGCTGACCTCGACCCCGAACACGGAGAAATGGACCAGTGTCAGCGGCAGTGTCGCGCCGGTGAACAGCAGGAGAATGCCGACCACATGCATCGCGCAATTCCAGGGATCGCGATGGTATTCGACATAATCGGCCAGTTGGCGTTGAAAATAGCCAGCCATCTTGGTCTCGTGCGGCACGGGGGCGGGGAAGGGCGAAGACAGCCTATAGCACCTGATAGGGCAGTGCACAAACCGGCGCTATTGTCGCGCAGGACCATGCTGTCGCGCTGTGAGACAGGTCACAAAATAGTCAGAAGTTCAACGGGTTCCGCCAGACGCGACGGCTGCGCGCTCAATGCTTCTTGGCGGGCTTTTTCGCCGCAGGCGCAGGGGCTGCTGCGGGATGCGCAGGCGCTTCTTCGGGCACTTTGGCAAAGGTCAGGATTTGCAACTGGCCGTTGACGGCCGAGGTCGGCTTGGCGCGGTCGAGGAACTGCTCTTCGCCGAGGCCGATCGGCTGCAGCCGCTTGGTCGAGATCTTGAAGGTGTTCACCAGCACATCACGGATCGCATCCGCCCGGCGCTGGCTCAGGATCGCGTTGGCTTCCCTCGTCTTCTGATTGGACTCGACATGGCCGACGATCAGGAAGGTGTAGGGCAGCAGCGAGGCGTGAACCAGCGCGTCGGCGATCCGGCCGACGGTCTGGTAGGAGTCCGGCTGGATGATCGGCGTGTCGGCGTCGAACTGGATCTGGGCGTTGAAGGCGGGCAGCTTGGCGAGATCCGGCGCGATCGGAGGCCGGTTCACCGGACCCGGATCGTTCTTGATCCTGGCCTTGGCCCGCTCCATCACCTGCTGCTTCAGCGCGGGGAGATCGACTTCGGGGGCTTCCTCGAAATGATTGAGCTTGCCGACGATGTCGTCGCGGGTCGGCGCCGTCTGCGCGCCCGCTGCGCCCGCGAGCAGAGCGAGACCCAACGCGAAACCGATTCCGGCGGTGAAGTGCCCGGTTGCCCGCATCATCGATACCCCGCGTCGTCGACGGCCTTCAGGCAGTTGTTGCTGATGCCCTTGGGCGTCGAGATCAGGCAGGGGATCGACTTGCTGGTTTCCTTGGTCGAGCCGCCGCAGACCTTGACGATCTCGCGCTGGCAGGCGTTCGCGACCGTGACGCGGGCGGCGACGCGCTTCTGGATGGCATCGAACGCCGTGAGATAGTCGCTCTGGCACTGCTGGGAGAGCACGTCCCGGTTGCGGGACAGGCACTCCTTGAGGCGGGTGGAATCCGGATTGACGCCGCGGCAATTGGCGACGATTTCCGCACCGCAGCTTTTTGCCAGCAGCCCGATCGAATCGCCAAAGCTCATGGTCTCCGCCGTCGCAAGCGACGGCATCCCCAACAAAAGCACGATCAGTGTGATGGAGCCCCGGACCATGGTTGCATCTGATACGGGGAAGTTCGCCATGGTCAAGGGCTGTTCGAACCAGAACCGTCGAGAGTCCGGCCAGTGCGGCTAACAGTCCTCACTCCTCGGCGTCGTCGCTTGGAGGAAATTCGATCAGGACGGCCGTGTGGTTCCGGATGTCGTCGGCAAATTCGGGATCGGCCTTGAGTTCGTCCAATGTCCTGGGCGGGGGAAGCTCGCGGCCGTCCTCGGTCAGCTCTTGCGCATAGAATGCGATCGCCTCGGGCGCATTCTCCAGGGCCTCGTCGGCGTCGTCGCCGCCGGAGATGCAGCCGGGCAGGTCCGGAAACCACAGGCTGACGTCATCCGGGCCCGCGTCTTCGATGATGGCGACGTAGTGAGGCATGTCGGCCTCACGCCCTCTGCACAAAGCTGTCCACGACCTTCTTCTCGCCGGCCTTGTCGAAGGCGATGGTGAGCTTGTTGCCGTCGATCTTGGTGACGCGGCCGTAGCCGAACTTCTGGTGGAAGACACGGTCGGAGAGCGAGAATTCCGATGTCGTGCCGGTCGATTTGGCGACCAGCTCGCCCTCGATCGTCATCGGCCCGCGGCGACGCGAGGAGAAGCTGCCGAAATCGGGGCCGGATGACGAGGACGACGAGAAGTTCGAGGCCTCTTCCTCGAAGCCGCCTTGCCCGCCGCCGCCATTGCGTCCGCCGCCGCGATTGCGGTTGGCCTGGGCGCGCTGCCAGCCCGGCGTCGAATAGGTCGAGCCGAACGCCTCCATGTCGTCGAAGCGGGAGGCGCCGTAGCCGCCGGTGCCGCCCCAGGCCGAGCCACCCTTGGATTCCGTGATCTCGACATTGGCCGCCGGCAATTCGTCGAGGAAGCGCGACGGGATCGTGGTCGACCAGGTGCCATGGATGCGCCGGTTGGTCGCGAAATAGATTTTCGCGCGCCGCCTCGCGCGTGTGAGGCCGACGTGGCCGAGCCGGCGCTCTTCCTCAAGCCCTGCGCGGCCCTGCTCGTCCAGCGTGCGCTGGCTCGGGAACAGGCCTTCCTCCCAACCGGGCAGGAACACGTTGTCGAATTCGAGACCCTTGGCCGAGTGCAGCGTCATCAAGGACACGGCGTCTTCCTCGGCACCGCCGTCGCGGTCCATCACCAGCGAGATGTGCTCCAGGAACCCTTGCAGGTTCTCGAACTCTTCCATCGAGCGCACGAGCTCTTTGAGGTTCTCCAGCCGGCCGGCTGCGTCCGCCGAGCGGTCCTTCTGCCACATCTCGGTGTAGCCGCTCTCGTCGAGTACGATCTGGGCGAGATCGGTGTGCGCGGTGACCTCGCGCTGGACGCGCCAGCGGTCGAACTGGGCGACGACGTCGCGCAAGGACCCGCGCGCCTTCGGCTTCAGCTCGTCGGTCTCGACCACCGTGCGTGCCGCCTCGAACAGCGGAATGCGGCGCTTGCGGGCGTGGTCGTGCAGCATCTGTATGGTGGCATCGCCAAGCCCGCGCTTGGGCACGTTGACGATGCGCTCGAAGGCGAGATCGTCGGCAGGCGAGTTGATGACGCGAAGATAAGCCAGTGCGTCGCGGATTTCGGCGCGCTCGTAGAAGCGCGGGCCGCCGATGACACGATAGGGCAGGCCGAGCGTGACGAAACGGTCTTCGAACTCGCGCATCTGGTAGGACGCGCGCACGAGGATGGCGACCTCGTTGAGCTTCTCGCCCTTGCGCTGGATCTGCTCGATCTCCTCGCCGATGCCGCGGGCCTCCTCTTCCGAATCCCACGAGCCCGTGACCGTGACCTTCTCGCCGTCCTGGTCTTCGGTGCGCAGCGTTTTGCCGAGCCGGCCTTCGTTGTGCGCGATCAGGTGCGAGGCGGCCGCGAGGATGTGGCCGGTCGAGCGGTAGTTGCGCTCGAGGCGGATCACCTTGGCGCCGGGAAAATCGTGCTCGAAGCGCAGGATGTTATCGACCTCGGCGCCGCGCCAGCCATAGATCGACTGGTCGTCGTCGCCGACGCAGCAGATGTTCTTGACGTGCGGCGTCTGCTCCTTCGCCCCGCTTGCGGGGAGAGGGAGAGTCTCCACGAGCTCGGTGCTCGGAGAGCCCGCCTCACCCGCATCGCCCTGCGATGCGACCTCTCCGCGCACGCGGGGAGAGGTGGAAGACGGCGCCTGCGACAGCAGCCGCAGCCACAGATACTGCGCGACGTTGGTGTCCTGGTACTCGTCGACCAGGATGAACTTGAAGCGCTGCTGGTACTGCCGGAGAATATCCGGGTGCTCGCGGAAGATGCGGATGTCCTCGAGCAACAGGTCGCCGAAATCGGCCGCGTTCAAAATCTTCAGCCGCTCCTGGTAGCTCGCATAGAGCTTGCCGCCCTTGCCGTTGGCGAAGACGGCGGCTTCGCCTGTCGGCACCTGCGACGGTGCCAGGCCACGGTTCTTCCAGCCATCGATCAGCCCGGCCAGCATGCGCGCGGGCCAGCGCTTGTCGTCGATGTTGTCGGCCTGCAGCAGCTGCTTCAGCAGCCGCACCTGGTCGTCGGTGTCGAGCACGGTGAAATTCGACTTGAGCTGCGCCAGCTCCGCATGGGTCCGCAGAATGCGGCCGCCAATGGAGTGGAAGGTGCCGAGCCACGGCATGCCCTCGACGGCCTGGCCGAGCATCTGGCCGAGCCGGTGCTTCATCTCGCGCGCGGCCTTGTTGGTGAAGGTCACCGACAGGATCTCGGAGGGGCGGGCGCGGCCCTGGCTCAGGATGTGGGCGATCCGGGTGGTCAGCACGCGGGTCTTGCCGGTGCCGGCACCGGCCAGCACCAGGACCGGGCCGTCCAGCGTTTCGACGGCGTCGCGCTGCTCGGGATTGAGCCCGGTCAGATATTTCGGGCCCACCGAGGCGCGCGCACGCGCGGCGATGCCGCCGGCTGCGGGCTGGTGGTCGGGTACGCTGGTGATTTTGCTCGGCTCGGTCATGCGAATCATTGGCCCCACGATGGCACCGCGGGGTGGCGGAAGGGAGCCTTCATAACAGGGATTGCCGCCTATATGGGGCGGCCGGCAAGGGTTTTCCACGTGCACGCCGGGCTGATTTGTTCCTGCGTGCCGGACGAATTTCCAGCCCCGGCGGGCCGGAACCAATGTTCCGAGCCGGAGATTGTTTGTTCAAGTGAGGCGCCTCAGCCGCGCCGATCGCAGACAGACATCAAAACAGAGGTTAAGGCCATGCTGAGCTGGGTTGTGACATTTCTCGTTATCGCACTGATCGCCGGTCTTCTGGGCTTTGGCGGCCTCGCCGGCGCATCGATCGAAATCGCCAAGATCATCTTCTTCGTCGCGATCGTCCTGTTCCTGGTCTCGGCCGTGGTCGGCCTTGCCCGCGGCCGCAGGATCTAGTGCGCCGGATCATGCACTAACGCTTCGAGGGCATTGCCACGTTTCGGCCGATGCCCTCGGGGCGCGGCACGGCGCTGTGAGCCCCGACGACGGCCGCGATGCGCGCGCGAATATCCGGCGGAAAGGCCGCCACCTTGCGCGAGCCCATGTCGATGTGCAGCGACATGTTCTCGGAGGTCGCCGACAGCCAGCCCTCGGTTGCGTGCCGCAGCTCCTGGAAGGTGTGCAGTCGCTTGTCGTCGGCCTCCAGCAGCCAGACCGAGACCTGCACGGGATCGCCGAGGTGAATCTCACGCAGATACCGCACATGACACTCGGCGGTGAAGGTCGAGCCGTTGCGCGCCTTCATGTATCCCGGGCCGATCCCAAGCTGCAGCCACATCTGGTCGATCGCCCGGTCGAACATCACGTTGTAATAGGCCATGTTGAGATGGCCGTTATAGTCGATCCATTGCGGCTCGATCTGCATGATCGAGGCGCGGAACGGCTCAGGCGTAGGGGCGGTGGCACTCTCCGGCATGTCTCATTCCCTGGCTATGCGTCCGGTCGCTTGACTTGACCGGTGAGATGTCCTTTGCCACGGTTTCCAGTGTCGGGAGGACTATCCGTGGGTACGACCATCACCAATAATCCGCCGCGGCCGGAGCCGAAAGCCCTTGCAAGCGCGCTGGAGCAGCTTGCCGCACGCTTCGGCAACCGCCTCATCACCTCGCAGGCCGTTCGCGAGCAGCACGGCCATACCACCACATGGATCGTCAACCAACCGCCGGACGGCGTGGTGATGGCGCAGGAGACTGCCGACATCCAGGACGTGGTGCGGATTTGCGCGAAGAACGGCGTGCCGGTCATTCCGTTCGGCACCGGCACCTCGCTCGAGGGCCAGGTCAACGCGCCCGCCGGCGGCATCTCGATCGATTTGCGCGACATGAACAAGGTGCTCGCGGTGCATGCCGAGGATCTCGACTGCGTGATCCAGCCCGGCGTCACCCGCAAGGCACTCAACGAGCACCTGCGCGACCAGGGCCTGTTCTTCCCGATCGATCCCGGCGCGGACGCCTCGCTCGGCGGCATGGCCTCGACGCGCGCCTCCGGCACCAACGCGGTGCGCTACGGCACCATGCGCGACAGCGTGCTGGCGCTGAAAGTCGTGCGCGGCGATGGCGAGATCATCACCACGGGCACACGCGCGAAGAAGTCCTCGGCCGGCTATGACCTGACGCATCTGTTCGTCGGCGCCGAAGGCACGCTCGGCATCATCTCCGAATTGACCATTCGGCTCCGCGGCATTCCCGAGACGATCGCCGCGGCCGCGGTGTCGTTCGAGACCGTGCACGGTGCGTGTCAGGCGGTGATCCTGGCGATCCAGACCGGCATTCCCGTGGCGCGCATCGAGTTGCTCAATACGGCGCAGGTGAAGGCCTGCAATTCCTATTCGAAGCTGACGCTGCCGGAGACGCCGCTTCTGCTGATGGAGTTCCACGGCAGCGAGGTCGAGGTCGATGCGCAGTCCAGGGCGTTCGGCGAGATCGCAAGGGAGTGCGGTGGCGGCGATTTCTCCTGGACCACCAAGCCGGAGGATCGCACGAAATTGTGGCAGGCGCGGCACGATGCCTATTGGTCCGTCAAGGCGCTGCGGCCCGGCGACAGCATCGGCGTGGTTGCAACCGACGTTTGCGTGCCGATCTCGCGGCTCGCCGACTGCGTCAGCGAGACCGAGGAAGATCTCAAGCGTCTCAACCTGTTGTCGCCGATTGTCGGCCATGTCGGCGACGGCAATTTCCACTGCTCGCTGGTGTGTGACACCAACGATGCGGCCGAGATGGCGCGCGGCGAGGAGTTCATGCATCGCCTCGTCGAACGCGCGCAGGCGATGGATGGAACCTGCACCGGCGAGCACGGCATCGGCCAGGGCAAGCAGAAATATCTCAAGGCGGAACTCGGCCCTGAAGCAATCGATGCGATGCGTGCGATAAAAATGGCACTCGATCCGCAAAACATCTTCAACCCCGGCAAGATCGTGCCGGAGGCGTAGCGCGCGCCATTGCCTTTCGCTTATGCTCGCTCCATCACGGCGGAGCGAGACAATGCAGTGGTTCGCGCGCAGGACGCGAGAAGATATATGGGACGAAGCGATCGAGTGGCCGCTCGGCGATATCGAGGCGGTCGCGCGCATCCGCTCCATCTGTGACGCTGCGGTCCAGAGCGCCGCAGGCTCCGCCTGTAACGACAAAAGCGAGAGCGCGCGTTATGAGCGCGCCGCAAAGGTCGCGATGGAAATCGCGATGAAGATCTCCGACGGCCTGATGCGCGACGACGCGGTGCATCGCATCGTCAATCTCTGCATGGCCGCGAACGACATCAAGACGGCGCAGATCCTGTTCCGCGCGATCCACGCCAGTTGGATCCGCGAAACGGCGCAGCGCGATCATCCGGCTTTGGTTTAGACATGATCCTATTCGACGACCTCGTCGGTGCGGGCGAGCAGCGCGGGCGATATATTCAGCCCCAGCGTCTTCGCGGTCTTCAAGTTGATCACGAGTTCGAACTTGGTCGGCTGTTCGACTGGTAGATCGGCCGGCTTGGCCCCGCGGAGTATCTGATCGACGTAATCGGCCGCCCGTCGGAACAGAGCCGGGAGGCTCGGTCCATAGGACATGAGTCCGCCGCTTTGGACACCGCCACTGACCCCCCAGATTGTCGGCAGCCGTGCGCCCAACGCCAGCTCGTTGATCGTAACTTGCTTGGCGTCTACCAATGCTTCGCTCGCGATATAGAGCGCTTCGGCTCGTTCCTTCAGTCCTTCGAATGCAGGTGCGATATCCTGCTCGCCGCGGATTTCCAGTGCGATGACCTCAACGCCAAGCGCGTGCGCCGCGGCCTGAACCTCGGCCAGCTCTTGCTTGGCCGCGGGATAGGCAACGTTGGCCATCACTGCCATCCGTCGGAGCCCGGGAATGACTTCCCGCAAAAGTTCAGCTCGTTTGCCTGCAAGATCGGGCCCCTGGATCGACAGTCCGGTCACGTTGGCTCCCGGTCGGGACAGATTATCGACGAAGCCACTGCCAACCGGGTCCACAGCTACGGCGAACACGACCGGAATCGTCGATGTCAGCTTCTTGATCGCGAGGACCGCGTTTCCTCCGGTCACAATGATGTCGACCTTGAGACGGACGAACTCCGCGGCTATTTCGGCGATCCGGTCATTGCGTCCGTCTGCCCAGCGATAATCGAGGGCAACAGCATTGCGACCTTCCATCCAACCGAGCTCGCGTAACCTCGTTTCGAAAGAAGCGGTCGACCTGGTCCACGATGATTGCGCGACTGTTCCAAGAAAGCCAATGGTCGGCCGTTTCGTTGATTGCCCGCGCGCCGCGACTGTGCACGCAACAGTCGCACCTCCGAGCAACGTGATGAACCCTCGTCGCTTCATGCAGCGTCCAGGATAAGGCCAGATATTTGAGGCCCGCAGGGTAGCACACTGGAGGCGGCGGGATAGATCGCTCGGCGCCCCGCAGCTACTTCGCCAGTTTCCGTACGGCCTCGTCCACGCTGTGGAAGACGTGCTCCTTCGGCAGCACATCGAACAGCCTGAAGCGCTCGAAGGCGTCCTGCGCGCGCACCGATTCCAGCCGCGCCAGCGCGACCGTGACGCCTTGTTCGTGGCAGGCCTTGAAGACGTCGAGCAGGATCTGCGCGGCCGTGAAGTCGATCTCGACCATGCCGCTTGCCTCCAGCACCAGCAATTGCGGTGTCGCCGTGCCGAGGACTTTCGTCACGTCGCTGCGGAAGCCCGGTGCATTGAGGAAGGACAGCGGCGCCTGCAGCCCGATCACGGCGACGCCCGCGATGCGCTCGCCGGTGATGTGCGGGTGCGCGGGCCACCAGATCGTGGTGCCCGGCACGCGCTCGAATTCGACCAGTCTCGCGCGCGTCGTGCTCCAGATGCCGTGCAGCAGCGACAGTACGATGCCGAGGAACGCGCCCTGCTGGATCGGCAGCACGATGATCAGCGCGGCGGTGGCGACGATCAGCAGAAACTCGCTGAACGACTGGCGATAGATCGTCACGATCTGCTTGGTGCGGATGATCCGCAGCGCCACGAACAGCAGGATGCCGCCAAGGGCTGCATCCGGGACATGCTGCAGCAGCCCCGTTCCGAACGCGAGCAGCAACAGGACGATCACCGCGGCCGCAAGGCCCGCAAGCTGCGATTGCCCGCCGGTCTCGGCGACGATGCCCGTGCGCGGCGGGCTGGCATTGACCGGAAACGCGCCGAACAGGCCCGACAGCACGCTGCCCGCGCCGGCGCCGAGGAAGTCGCGATCGACATCGGCGGGCTTGTCGGGATCGGACGGGAACGACCGCGTGGTGGCTGCGGTCTGCACCATCACCACCACGGTCACGACGAAGGCGAGCGGCACCAAGTGCACCCATTGCTCCGGCGCCAGATCAGGCAAGGTCGGCCGGGGCAGTGTGCCCGGCACCGTGCCGACGACTTTGACGCCCTTGCTCTCCAGGCCAAACGCGATCGTGGCCAGCGTCGCGGCAACGAGCCCGATCAATGCGCCGGGGATTTTCGCGCTGATCCTTTCGGAGATGAAGACCACTGCGAGCACGCCGAAGCCGATGCAAAAGGTGATGGGATTGGTGCGGCCGATCTCGGTTGCGAGCACGCCGATGCGATCGAGCGTCGGGCCGCTCGGCGAGTCCAGTCCCAGCACGCCCGGCAATTGCGAGACGATGATGTGGACGGAGATGCCGGCGAGGAAGCCGACCATCACCGGCATCGACAGAAGGTTGGCGATACCGCCGAGCCGGAACGCGCCCCCGGCGAGCATCATCGCGCCGACCATCAGGGCCAGCGCGATCGCGAGCCCCTGATATTCCGGTGAGCCGGCAGTGGCCAAAGCGGCAAGCCCGCCGGCGAAGATCGGCGTGATCGTGGAATCCGCACCGCAGGACAGGAAGCGGTTGCCACCGAGCAGAGCAAAGCCGAGCGAGCCCGCCATGAAGGCGAAGAAGCCGATCTGCGGCGCGAAGCCGCCGAGCCGCGCGGTCGCCATCTGCTCGGGGATCGCGATCGCCGCCAGCGTCAGCCCCGCCATGAGATCGCCGGGGAGGGCATAGGAGGCGAGCGAGCCAAACAGCGGCCATGCTTTCCTGGCGTGAGCGTCTTGCGGCATCGATGCGGAATCCCCGGAAAATCTGCGGTGGTCCGTCAGACTACAACATTTCCGGATTGGAGGGCGGCCGACTGCGCAACTTCGCGATCATCAACAAAAATGTCCGCAAGCGAGGCTTGCGGACATCAATGCCTATCGCAGTGCGGCGGTGTCAGTACCTGGTGCCGCGGTTATAGTCGCCGCCGCCGCGTCCCATGCCTCCACCGCCATGGCCGCCCATGCCCATTCCCATGCCCATGCCGAGGCCAATTCCGAGACCGATTCCGACGGCTTCAGGCGGCGGGCCGGGAGGCGGCGCGCGCTCGACGACGACTTCGTCAGGCGGCGGCCGGCGCTTCGGCGGCGTGTCGACGACCTTGCGCTTTGGCGGCGTGTCGTCGACGCGCTTCTTGATCACGGGCGCAACCGTCGGGTTGATCGGCGTTGCCGGCGGCGTCGGTGCCGAGCACGGGCAGGTCGGTGCCATCGCGACGGCGACCGGCACTGCGGCGGCGGCAACCGGCAGGGCATAATTGCGGTTCTGCACGCGAAGCAGCAGCCGGCGCGCGGTCGCGGCGAGATCGCTGTTGTCCCAGTTTGCGAGATAGGTCTCGTACGAAGCGCGGGTATTGATCGCCACCGCACGGTCCCATGCCAGCATCTGACGCCGCCGCTCCAGCACCGTACGCAGGCGCGGCGTCTGGGCGTCCTGCGCATAGAGTTCGACATAGGCCTGATACGCAGGCACGGTGTCGTCGGCGATCACGAGCTGATAGGCGGCCTTGGCATCCTTGCCCTGCAAATCCTTGCGCCAGTCCTCGACGCTGCGCGTCGCGCTGGCGAGGGCCATCGCATTTGCGCCCGGCGCCGCGGGCTGTCCGCTGCCGCTGTCACCGCCGAAGAATTTGAAGTCGGTCGTCAGCGACGAGCTTTCCCAGGGGATCTGCCGCCCGTCGGTCGATTGCGCGACCGCGATGCGAATGCGCTTGAACACTTCCTCGATCGGGATATTCGGCTGCTTGGCAACGGTCAGCGCTGCCGTGGTGTAGGGACTGTCGGCGCCGGATCCGTCCTCGGCTTCGGCACCGGGCGAGGTCGAGTACGAGATGAAGGAGCCCGGCGCGCCCGCCTTGGTGTCGACGATCGCAAGCCCGTGGCCGGCACCGCTCAGCGCCGGGAACGGATTGTTGCGGCAGGCGTCGAGCATGAAGATGCGCGCCCGCGTCGGCAGCGCGCCGAGCGTGTTGAGCAGATCGTTCAGCCGCACGCCCTGCAGCGGAATGTCGGCCTCGCGCTTGGGATCGAGATCGACGGGCACGAGATAGTTCTCGCCGTCGATCTGCAAGCCATGGCCGGCATAGAACACCAGCGCAACCGTGTCGGCGCCGCTGGCGCTGACCTTGCCGGCGAAATCGGAGATCGTCTGGCGCATCTCGCTCTGCGCGAGGTTCGGCGCCGCGGTGACGGTGAAGCCGGCATTGCCGAGCAGCTCGGCCATGCCCTTGGCATCGTTGGCGGCGTTCGGCAATTCCGGCACCGTGCGATAGGCGGACTGGCCGATCACCAGCGCAAGCCGGGCTTCGGCCGCGGCCTGTGTCGGCGTCATGAGTTGCGTGAGTGCAAGGAGACCGGAAGCAAGAACTAAATTGCAAAGGACTGGACGGCGCATGGTGTCACCTCCATCGGCAATGGGCGCGAGGATATTACCTTTTCTAGTCGTCGGCCGCGGCGCTGTCTGTGCGCTAGCTCACGCTCTCGCGTGCGGCAAAATGGGGCAGGGGGTCTGCCAGAACCGACGCGCGGTGCCGTGCCTTCAGAACAATCCACGGTCCCAGGGCGGGTCAGGCGCAAAGCGTGCGGCGAGAAAGTCGATGAAGGCGCGCACCTTCGCCGGCGGCCGGCGATCGGGCAGGTAGACCGCATGCACCGCGGAGGACTGGATCTCCGGCTGATCGAGCGGAAGCGCGACCAAAGTGCCGGCGCGCAGATCGTCGGCGATGATGAAGGTCGGCTGACGGGCGAGGCCGAGGCCGGCCAGCGTCGCGGCGCGCAGCGCATCGCCATTGTTGGCGCGCAAGGTGCCGCTGATCTGGATGCGGATCTCGCCGTCGACGCCGAACGGCCATTCCGCGGCGCTGCCCTGCTGCGTGAGCGTGTAACCGAGGCAATTATGTGCGGCGAGGTCGGCGACGGTGCGCGGCGTGCCGTGTTTTGCCAGATAGGACGGGGCGGCACACACGACGAGGCGGTTCGGCGCGAGCTTTCGCGCCACCATGCTGGAGTCGCGCAGCTTGCCGATGCGGATCGCGAGGTCCCAGCCTTCCTCGGCGAGATCGACGAGGCGATCGTTGAGGCCGAGCTCGATGGTCACCTCGGGGTAGCGTTCCGAAAAGTCGGCAATGACGGGCGCAATCTGCCGTGTGCCGAACACGACGGGCACGTTGACCCGCAGCAATCCGCGCGGCTCGGCGCGCTCCCGTGCGACCGCGGCATCGGCCGTCTCCATGTCGGCAAGGATCCGCTCGGAGGATTCCAGATAGAGGCGGCCGGCTTCGGTGATCGACAGCCGCCGCGTGGTGCGGTGGAACAGCTTGATGCCGAGCCGGGCCTCCAGCGAGGCCACGTGCTTGGTGACCATGGTCTGCGACAGGCCCATGGCCCGGGCCGCGCCGGACAGGCTGCCGTTCGCCGCCACCTTGGCGAAGACTTCCAGGCTGGTCAGCCGGTCGAGCATCTATTTCACTCTATGGGTGTGAAGTATATTTCAAGAATAGCCGATTATCATCCAGTTGAGAATAGATCATAGGTGGCCCCAACAATGGAGACCGCCATGATCGATTCCCGTACCGCTCCCTACGCCGCGCTGGTGCTGCGCGTGACGCTGGGCGCGCTGTTCCTGGCCCATGCCAGCCTGAAACTGTTCGTGTTCACCCCCGCCGGCACTGCAAAGTTCTTCGGCAGCCTCGGCTTCCCGCCGGAGCTCGCCTACCTTGTGATGACCGTCGAAGTCCTCAGCGGCATTGCCCTGATCCTCGGCGTCTGGACCCGCTATGCCGCGCTGGCCGGCATCCCGATCCTGCTCGGCGCGATCTTCACCGTGCACGGTGCCGCCGGGTTCTTCTTCACCAACCCGAAGGGTGGCTGGGAATACCCCGCGTTCTGGGTGATCGCGCTGGTCGCGCAGGCGCTGCTCGGCGATGGCGCCTTCGCGCTGCGGCCCTCACGCGATGTCGAGGCGGCGAACGGGCAGTTGAGCGTCGCGTCGTCGCGCTGACATCGTCGCATCATTGAAACGCGAGAGCTGCGGGATCACGGTCCCGCAGCTTTTTGTTGCGTGCCAACACGCGTGCAGTCGTCAAAAGCCCATCAATCTGCGTTCGGTATTGATCCATGCCTGAATTGGATCGATCTGCGTCAATCTTGCATAGCCTGCCGTTCGGTCGCGCTGCGGCATGATCGAAAACATCGGCAAATATAGGCATTCCGCTGCAGTCTCCGCCGGCGCGCCTTGCGCTCGTCCCGTCTCGGCTGCGCCGGCCGCAACCCTTGCCTGCCCCGTCGCTTTGGCCATACAGTCCGGGCCAACGCGCCGCGACAACGATCGCGGCTGCCAAAAATAATATTGGGGAGAGACACCATGACTATCGTGCCCGTCAGCCGTCGCACGTTCATCAAGTCGTCGACGGCAGTGACCGCCGGCCTCGTGCTCTCTCCAGCCATCATCGGCCGCGCCGAAGCCGCGACGCTGAAGCTGAAATGCTCCTCCTCGCTGCCGAACGATCCCAAATTCGCCAACGGCCGCGTATACTACGACAATCTCGTCAAGAATCTGAAGGGCAACGGGCTCGGCGAGCAGGTCGAGGTCGCGTTCTTCCCGGACAACCAGCTCGGCCAGGAAATCGACGTCATCAATTCGGTGAAGCTCGGCGTCATCGATCTCATGATCTCCGGCTCGTCGATCTCGGCCAATCTGGTGCCGCTGGTCGGCACCTACGACCTCGGCTTTCTGTTCTCGAGCTTTCCGCAGCAGACCAAGGCGTTCGACGCCGGTGCCGCCAAGCCGATCGAGGACGCGCTGCTCAAGGGCAGCAACATCCGCATCATCGCCTGGGCCTATAATTTCGGTTCGCGCAGCGTGTTTGCGAAAAAGCCGGTGAAGACGCCGGAGGATCTCGCCGGTCTCAAGATCCGCACCCTGCCGAATCCCGTCATCACGGAGTGCCTGCGTCTGATGGGCGCGGCCGCGACGCCGCTGGCGTTCGGCGAAATCTACACGGCGTTGCAGGCCGGCGTGCTCGATGGCCTCGAGCACGATCCGCCGACGATCCTCGCCAGCAAGTTCTTCGAAACGGCGAAGTTCTACGCGCTGACGCAGCACAATTTCTCGCCGCTCGCGGTCTATTTCAGCGACATGACCTTCAACCGCATGGATCCGAAGCTGCGCGAGGGTTTTCTCGACGCCGCGAAGAAGGCCGCGGTCGACACGCGCGCCCATGGGCTCGCAGTCGAGAAGGAAGCGCTGGCGGCTCTGACCGAGAAGGGCGTGACGGTCGCCGAATGCGATCGCGAGGCGTTCAAGAAGCGCGTCGCGCCGCAGACCGAGAACTTCATCAAGGCGCGGCCGGAGTCCAAGGCCGTCATCGACATCATTCGCTCGACGCAAGCCTGAGATGGCCAAATCCGGGTTGGCCAAATCTGAGTTGGCGATGACGGAAGCCGTGCCGCTCTCGGGCGGTCGGCACGGGAGCATCGCGCTTCTGCTTCGCGTGAGTGACGCGATCGCGGCCATCCTTCTGGCCGCCGATCTCGCGGTTGTCTGCGGCTCCGTGCTGCTGCGTTTCTGCTTCAACGCGCCGGTCGAATGGTCGGATGACGTCGCGCGCGGATTGATGGTCGGATCGGCCTTCTTCGGCGCCGCAAGTGCGCTTGCGCGCGGCGAGAATGTCGGCGTGTCCTTCTTCCGCGATCTGCTGGCGCTGCGGCTGCGCACCCTGGTCGATGCCGCCAGCGCCGTGCTCGTCGTGCTGATCTCCGGCTATGTCGCCTATAACGCCATCAAGCTGGGTTCGCTGACTGCGGGGCAGACCACCGGCTCCGGCCTGCCCTTGGAGCTGACCTTCTATCCGATGGGCGTCGGCGCGCTGTTCATGACGGTGTTCGCGATCGACCATCTCTGCGCACGACCGCTGCCTGACATCGTCAGAGGCCTCATCGCGGTCGCCGTCGTGACCGGGCTTTATCTCGCCTGGGATTACCTGTCGCCGTCCTCGGTGCCGTCGGCGGGCGTGCTGATGCTGATCGGCTTCTTCGCCACGCTGTTCGGCGGCTTGCCGATCGGGTTCGCGCTGGCGCTGGCTGCGCTGATCTTCATCTGGGTCGAGGGCGCGCTGCCCGGCGTCATCTTCGCCCAGCAGATGGCGCGCGGCATCGACAATTTCGTGCTGCTCGCGATCCCGTTCTTCATCCTCGTCGGCTACCTCATGGAAGCCAACGGCATGTCCGTGCGTCTGATCGAGCTGTTGCAGCGCGCGGTGGGCCGCATGCGCGGCGGCCTGAACGTCGTGATGGTGGCCTCGATGGTGCTGTTCTCCGGCATCTCGGGCTCGAAGATGGCCGACGTCGCGGCCGTCGGCTCGGTGCTGATTCCGGCAGCGCGCCGCTCGAAGCAGAATCCGGGCAGCGCGGTGGCGCTGCTCGCGGCGTCCGCGGTGATGGCGGAGACGATTCCGCCCTGCATCAACCTGATCATTCTGGGTTTCGTCGCGAACCTGTCGATCGGCGGCCTGTTCATGGCAGGCCTGTTGCCGGCGGCGCTGATGGCGGCGGTGCTGATCGCCTTCTCCATCATCTTCGGCAAGACGCCGGCGGAGGCCGAGGAGGTCGAGCCGCAGGTGCCGGTGTCGGGATTGTGGAGCGGCGCGATCGCCTCGTTCGGCCTGATCTTCATGATCTTCTTCGGCTTCAAGAGCGGCTTTGCCACGGCGACCGAGATCTCGGCCTTCGCGGTCGCCTACGCGCTGATCGTCGGGAGCGTGGTGTTTCGCGAGCTCAGCTTCAGAACGGCGACGCACAGTTTCGTGCAGGCGGCGACGCGCGCGGGGCTGGTGCTGTTCATCGTTGCCGCCGCGCAGTCGCTGGCGTTCACGCTGACCTTGCAGCAGGTGCCGCATGCGGTCGGCGACTTCATGCTGGGCCTGTCCAAGACGAGCGGCACCTGGCTGTTCATCCTGCTCGCGATCGCCGTGCTGATCGTGATGGGCTCGGTCCTGGAAGGCGCCGCCGCGCTGATCATCTTCGGGCCGCTGCTTCTTCCCGTGGCGGTGCAACTCGGCATCGATCCCCTGCATTTCGGCGTCGTGCTTGTCATCGCGATGGGCGTCGGCCTGTTCGCGCCGCCGCTCGGGCTCGGGCTCTACGGCGCCTGCCTGATCGGCAACGTGCCGATCGAGCAGACGGTGAAGCCGATCCTGGGCTATCTCGGCCTGTTGTTCCTCTGCCTGCTGGTCATCGCCTTCGTGCCGTGGCTGAGCACCGCCTTGCCGCGCGCGTTCGGCTACTGAAGGAGTGTCGTCGTGAAAGTCCTGCTGGCCCACACGCCGGAGATGCGCCGCAATTATTACGGCGATCGCAGCCTGAGCGGCTTGCGCGCCATTGCCGAATTGATCCTGCACGAGGGTGATCGGGCGCTGGATTCCGCGGGCCTCGTCAGTGCGGCAAGGGACGCCGACATCATCGTCGCCGATCGCATGACCGAGGGCCGCGGCGAGATCTTTGAGCAGCTGCCACGCTTGCGGGCCTTCGTCCGCTGCGCCGTCGACATCCGCAATGTCGACGTCGATGCCGCCTCGCAGGCCGGCGTGCTGGTGACCCGCGCCGGTCCCGGCTTCGTGCAGGCGGTCGCCGAGCTCGCGGTCGGCTTCATGGTCGACCTGTCGCGCGGCGTGTCGCGGGCCACGGCCGACTACCATGCCGGCCGGAAGCCGGAGGCACGGATGGGCCGTCAGCTCGCCGGCAGCAAGATCGGCATCATCGGTTATGGCAGCATCGGCCGTTACCTTGCCGAGATCGCCAAGGTGATGCGCATGGAGGTGCTGGTCTCCGATCCCTTCGCTGATGTCAGCGACAGCGCGATCAGGCAGGTCGGGCTCGACGAACTCCTGGCGGCGTCCGACTATGTCGTCTGCCTCGCAATTGCCAACGAGCAGACCGAGAAGCTGATCGGAGAGGCGGCGCTGGCGCGCATGCAGAAGCATGCCGTCTTCATCAATCTCTCGCGCGGCAATCTCGTCGACGAGGCGGCGCTCGCGAAGGCGCTGCTGGAGAACCGCATCGCGGGCGCTGCGATGGATGTCGGCCGCGCGCCCGACCAGATGCCGACGCCGGAGCTGGCAAAATTCGCCAACGTCGTCGCAACGCCGCATGTCGGCGGGCTGACGCCGCAGGCGATCGAATACCAGTCGCTGGAAACGGTGCGGCAGGTCGACGCCATCATCAAGGGCGAGGCCCCGCAGGGTGCCGTCAATGCCGACCGCTGGACCCGGCGGCCATAAAGGGCCTTACAGCCTATCGATCGCCCTGAATGTCCCGTCCTTCTGGATCACCGTCAGGAACACTTTCGGCGGCGTCTCGATGGCGCGAAAGCCGACGGTAAAGACAGTGCCGCTGATGTCGAAGCGGCCGATGTCGTTGATGGTGCGCAGCAGCCCCGCGCGTGTCGGGTTCGGTCCGAGATTTTCGAGTGCGGCCGCCGCCAGGCGGCCTGAGAGATAACCTTCGAGCGAGACGAAATCCGGCGTCAGCGTCGGATCGATCGCCTTCTGCGCGGACTGGTAGTCGGCAACGAGCTTGATCGAGCGATCCCAGGGAAACGGTACGACCTGCGCGACCACGACGCCTTCGCCGTCGGAGCCGAGCTCCCTGGCGAGCGCGGTGGCGCCGACGAAGGAGATGCTGGCAAAGGTCGGGTAGGCGCCGCTGCGGTGTGCGAGCTTGATGAACTCGGCACTCGGACCGTAAGTGCCGACCATGATGATCGCCTCGGGCTCGGCGCGCTTGATGGTACGCCAGGCCGCGCCGACCGCACGGGTGTTGCGCTCGAAGGTGCCTTCGGCGGCGAGCTCGAGACCGCGCTTGGCAAGCGCAGTCTTCACGCCGGCGAGGCCGTCATGGCCGAAGGAATCGTCCTGGTAGAAGATGCCGATCCGGGTGAAGTGGCGATCCTCGATGAGATGCTTGATGAGCGTCTCCGACTCCGCGCCGTAGCTCGGGCGAATGTTCACGACATTCGTCAGTTCGAGGTCGCGCAGGAGTTCCGCACCGCTTACCGGTCCGATGAAGGGCACATCGCGCGTACTCGTGATCGGGATGGTTGCCATTGCGGTCGCGGTCCCGACTGCGCCGATCAGCGCGAACACCTTGTCGTCTTCGATCAGCCGCAGAGTCTGCACCACCGAACGATCGGGATCGTAGCCGTCGTCGCGGCTGACGAGCTGGAGCTTGCGGCCGTGGACGCCGCCCTTGGCATTGATCTCGGTGAACGCCGCGACGATGCCGTGGCGCATGTGCTGGCCGAGCATGGAAGAGGGACCCTCGAGCGCGGCGGCCTGGCCGAACAGGATTGCGTCCTCGCTGACGCCGGCCTCGTCGCCTTTTGCCGTCAGTGTCGCCGCCGCCAGCAGCGCGGCGGCAAGCGCGACGCATGTCGCTGCGTGCGATCGTTTCATGAGAGGGCTCGCCGGATGCAGGAAAGTTGCCGCCACGATAGGTCCCTGGGCTGAACAGGGCGCTAACCGGCGCGGGGAGAGCGGTCCGTAGAAGTCCGGGGCAATCCTGCAATTGGCGACCACATTTTCGGGAACACGCAGGTCAATCGTTAACTACACCTCGCAATGCGGGACAGGTTGGTTCCAATATTGTGCAGTTCTTAACCCCGATCCTTGTCCGATAGTCGCCACGGTGGCTCAACCCTAAGTTCGGCCGCTGCGCCGAGGGGACGTGCGGAATCAAGATGGGCGATCGCGATCAGAATGATCAGGATCGAAGGCGTGTGACTGGACGGTGGCGCATTGTGCCGCTGCTCGGTCTCCATCGCCCTGCGCTGGTCGCGGCGGCCGTCGGCCTGCTGTTCTCGATCGCGGGCGCCGCGGCGGTGGCGCGATGGGAAGACCGCGTCAACAAGATCGAGTTCGAGAACGCCGCTGAGACGCAGTCCATCGTCATGCAGAACGGCATGAACGAATATATCAGCCGGCTGGTGGCGCTGCGGACCCTGTTCGAATCCTCCAACGAAGGCGTCACCCGCAGCGAGTTCGAGACCTTCAGCGGCAAGCTGTTCGAACGATATCCCGGCTTGTTGCGTATCGGCTGGCTGCCACGGATCACGCGCAAGGAGCGTGCCGAGTACGAAGCCGCAGCCATCGCCGAGGGCGTGTCCAGCTATCGCATCAAGTCGCTCGAAGGCAATGGCTTCGTCACCGCGCCGCAGGGCGAGGAATATTACCCCATCTTCTACTCGACGCAGTCGAAGACATCGCGTGTCTACGGCATCGACTATCTGAGCGTGCCGGACCGCAAGGTGGCGCTCGAACGTGCCCGCGACAACGACCAGATCGCGGCGATCCGCACCGAGCTCTTTGCCACGAATAATGCCGGGCAGTTGCCGAACGTGTTCGTGGTCGTGCCCGTTTACGCCAAGGGCACCTCGCGCGACACCGTCGCCGATCGCCGTCGCAACATCTCGGGCTTCGTCGTCGGCATTTTCGATCTGCCTCTGCTGATGCAGGCCATCCGCGTCAGGACCGGGGCGAGCCCCGCGGTCAGCGTGAACGTGTATCAGCCGTTCAGCGCGCGCATCGTCAGCCTCGAAGGCATGTTGCCCGATTACGCTTCCGCAGCCGCCGCGCCGCAATCGATGCGCGATGTTGCGCGGGGGCGCCATTGGTCGGGTGGTCTCAAGATCGGGGACACCGATTGGCAGGTGCGGGCGGTTCCGACCGCCGGCGGCTCGCTGGAGACGACGTATGACCGCGCGGGCGCCGTGCTGATCGTCGGCATGCTGCTGACGCTGTCGCTGTCGACCTATCTGATGCTCGCCAGCCGCAACTCGCGGCGGCTGTCGTTGGCCAATCGTCGTGTGCTCGAGCTTGCGCAGACCGACGTCCTGACCGGATTGCCGAACCGCGCCTTCTTCCTCGCCCGGCTCGACGAGCTCAACGGCCAGCTGAAGAACGGCGGTCCGACCTTCTCGATCCTGATGCTCGATCTCGATCGCTTCAAGAACGTCAACGATTCCCTCGGTCACGGCGCCGGCGATGCGCTGCTGCGACTGGTGGCACAGCGGCTGAAATCCGCGGTGCGCGCCACCGACGTGCTGGCGCGGCTCGGCGGCGACGAATTCGCCATCATCCAGGAAGACTGCGAGGACCAGCGCGCCTGCGCGACCGAACTGGCCGCGCGGATCGCCAAGCTCGTTGCCGAGCCGTTTCTGTTGCCCGGTCATCGCGTCGAGATCGGGACCAGCATCGGCATCGCGATCGCGCCGGATCATGGCCGCGACCAGGAGCAGCTGCTGAAGAAGGCCGACCTTGCGCTCTACCGCTCGAAATCGGCGGGCCGGAACTGCTTCACCATCTACGACGAGGCGATGTCGGCCGAGCTCGAGGCGCGCAACACGCTGGAAGGCGATTTGCGCGACGCCATCGCGCGCTGTCAGCTCGAGGTGCACTACCAGCCGTTCATGGATGCCAGCACGGGCGCGCGACGCGGGTTCGAGGCGCTGGTGCGCTGGCGGCATCCGGCCCGCGGCCTGATCCCGCCGGATCAGTTCATCGCGCTCGCCGAGGAGACCGGGCTGATCGTGCCGCTCGGCGAATTCGTGCTGCGTCGCGCCTGCGCGGACGCGGCAAACTGGCCGTCCGATCTGATGGTCGCGGTGAATTTGTCGCCGATCCTGTTCAAGGAAGCCGACCTGTTCGACGTCATCTGCGCGGCCTTGCGGGATTCCGGCCTGTCGCCGCAACGGCTCGAGATCGAGATCACCGAATCCGTCCTGCTCGAGCGCGGCACCGAGAATCATGCGTTCATGGAACGGCTCAAGCATATCGGCATCGAGCTTGCGCTCGACGATTTCGGCACCGGCTATTCCTCGCTGAGCTATCTCACCGCGTTTCCGTTCGACAAGATCAAGATCGATCGGTCGTTCGTCCGCAACCTCACGCATCAGCCGCGCTCTTCCGCCATCATCTCCTCGATCGTGACGTTGGCGCGCGGGCTCGACATGTCGGTCACCGCCGAGGGCGTCGAGACCGCCGATGAGTTCGAACGCCTGAGGGCGCTCGGCGTCAACTTTGCGCAAGGCTATCTGTTCGGCCGCCCGCTGCCGGTCGACCAGATCGAGCTCGAGACGCCCGCCCAGCCTTCGCAGCGCGACGCCGCCTGAGCGCGCGCCTCGTCCTTCGAGACGACCGCTTCGCGGTCTCCTCAGGATGAGGCCAAGCGGAACCTGCGCCCGTCAACACTGCAGCCGCGCACTCAGTCCTCATCCTGAGGAGCCCGCCGAAGGCGGGTGTCTCGAAGGATGGGCTGCAGGCAATCCGCTCTCAAACGCAATTGCGTCGGCGCCCCAGGCGTCACGCGCGAAAATCGCTTGACCCAGGCAGTCCCGGATGATCGGTAGTGATCGTCCAGGGATGAAAAAAACAAAAATGCGGCTTCCGTTCTTCTACGGCTGGGTCGTGGTCGCGGTGACCTTCGTCACCATGGCCATCGGGGTCAACGCGCGCACCTCCTTTTCATTGTTCTATCCGCCCATTCTCTCTGAATTCGGCTGGGAGCGCGGCGTCACCGCGGGCGCCTTCTCCTTCGGTTTTGTCGCGTCCGCGGTTGCCAGCCCACTGATCGGCCGGCTGATGGACCGCGCGGGACCTCGCGCCGTGATGGAGCTCGGCGTGCTGTTGATGGCCGGCGGGCTGCTGCTTGCGCCGCTCACCAGCCAGCCCTGGCATCTCTACATGACGCTGGGCGTCATGGTCGGCGCCGGCTCGGTGTGTCTCGGCTATTCCGGCCAATCGTTGTTTTTGCCGAACTGGTTCATCCGCAAGCGTGGCTTCGCCATCGGCATTGCCTTTGCCGGCGTCGGCATCGGTTCGGTGACGCTGTTGCCATGGGTGCAGCATTTGATCGAGCAGACCGGCTGGCGCACCGCCTGCACCGCGATGGGCCTGATGATCCTGATCGTGCTGGCGCCGATCAATCTGCTCCTGCGCAAGCGCCCCGAAGACATCGGCCTCCAGCCCGACGGCGATGCGGCGCCGGCCGCGGGCGGTGCAAAGCCGGTCTCCAACATCGTCGATCCGGCCTGGGCTGCCACTGACTGGACGCTGCGACGCGCGGTTGCGACCGCTCGTTTCTGGTGGATCGCGCTTGGCTATTTCTGCGGCCTGTACATCTGGTACGCCGTGCAAGTGCACCAGACCAAGTTCCTGCTCGACATCGGCTTCAGCCCGAGCGTTGCAGTCTGGGCGCTCGGCGCCGTCAGCCTGCTCGGCATTCCCGGCCAGATTTTCCTCGGCCATATCTCCGACCGGATCGGGCGGGAATGGGTGTGGGCCATCAGCTGCGCCGGCTTTGCGATCTGCTTCGCGGCGCTGATGGCGCTGAAGTTCCAACCCTCGTTCTGGCTGGTCTGGCTGATGGTGTTCACGCAAGGCGCGCTCGGTTACGGCCTCACCTCGATCATGGGCGCGGTGGTGTTCGAGATTTTCCAGGGCCGGCACCAGGGCAGCATTTTCGGCATGATCATGCTCGCGGCGCTGGCGGGCGGCGCGGCCGGTCCCTGGGTGACAGGCTTGCTCTATGACCGCGTCGGCGACTACACGCTCGCCTTTGCCATCGCCATCGTCGTCAGCCTCCTGTCGGCGCTGTCGATCTGGCAGGCCGCGCCGCGCAGGGTGCGGGCCGTGGCCGGGCGCCTGCACAAGCTTCAGGCCACAAAATAGGTTCCGTCTGCACCGGATTACCTCCGCTTCTTTCGCGGAATGTTAAGCATGTCGCGGCTTGGCCGGGTGCGAGCCGGTTGCAAAAACGTCTTGGACACCATCGGAGCGCTAGCTTGGGGCCGATTGCCGCATTGTCCTGATGCTGCCGAGCCTAGCGATGTCTGCCTCCGACTATCCCGTGACCGAAATGCCGGACGTGCTGCGCGCGGCGCTCGAATGCGCCGACGACGGCATCGTCATCGTCGATGCTGCGCGTCGCATCACGCATTTCAACGCCGGCGCGGAGCGGATCTGGAAGCTTGCGCGCGCTGACGTGCTCGGCCGCGATGCCGCCATTCTCGCCCTCAAATGCCTCGAGGCCGACCCGGTCGCGGATTTTCGCGACGAGATCAGCCTGATGCGGCGCGACGGCAGCCGGATCAAGGCGACGATCGCGCTGTCGTCGGCGGCGATCGACGGCGCAATCCATCACATCGTGTTCGCGCGCGACGTCACTGCGGACGCCGAGCGCCGCGTCAGGATCGGGCTACTCAATGCCGTCTCCGACCAGACCAATCGCGCGGTCATCATCACCGACGTCGAGCAGAACATCCGCTACGTCAATTCGTCCTTCACGACGCTGTTCGGCTACACCAGCGAGGAAGCCGAGGGACGGCGTGCAGGCGAGCTGATCGCCGGCTGCCATACCAATCGCGCCGCCATTGCGAAGCTCGTCAAGCGGCTGCTCGGCGGCGGCCGGCGCGGCGAGGTCGAGACGCTGGTCTACACCAAGGACGGCGCGGAGATCTGGGTCTCGGCCCGGATCGACGCCTTCCGCGACAAGAAGGGCCGCGTCAAACACATCTTCGCGCTGCTCGAGGACATCACCGAGTCCCGGCAGCTGCGCTCGCTGCAACAGCTCATCATGAGCGCGCTCGCCGACGAGGTGCCGATCAGCGAGATTGCCGACCGGCTGTGCCGCCGTGTCGAACAGATCGCGCCCGATGTGGTCTGCTCGCTGCTCCATGTCGATTCCGCCGGACTGATCCATCCGCTCGGTGGCCCGAGCCTGCCCGAGGATTATTCCCGCGCGTTGGACGGCATCGCGATCGGTCCCAATGTCGGCTCCTGCGGCACCGCCGCGTTCTATGGCGAGCCGGTGCTGGCCGACAATCTCGACACCGATCCGCGCTGGCAGCCCTACAAGGCCATGCCGCTCGAGATCGGCCTGCGCGCCTGCTGGTCGACGCCGATCAAGGCCAAGGACGGCCGCGTCATCGCGACCTTCGCGTTCTACTTCCGTGAGCCGCGGGCGCCGAGCAACTGGCACCGGCGCATCGTCGACGCCTGCGTCAACCTCGGCGCGTTCGCGATCGAGCGCAAGGAAGCGCGCGCCGAGATCGCGCGGCTTGCCTATCATGACATCCTCACCGGCCTGCCCAATCGCGCGCAATTGCGGCACTTGATCACCACTGCGATCGACGCCTGCCCGACCGGCGGTCATGTCGCGCTTGCCTTCCTCGACGTCGACCATTTCAAGGACGTCAACGACACGCTCGGCCACGCCGCCGGCGATGAGCTCTTGATCCGGCTGGCGCAGCGCCTGCGTGAGCAGATCGGGCCAGAAGACATGCTGGGCCGGCTCGGCGGCGACGAATTCGTCGTTCTGCTGCCGAACCGTAACGCCGAGAGCGCCGAGCGCGTCGCGGCCGGAATCACCGAAGCGCTGGCCTCGCCCTTGCGGCTCGGCTCGAAGCTGATGCCGATGTCGGCCAGCATCGGCATCAGCCTTTATCCCGACCATGCCACCGACATCGACACGCTGATGCAGCAGGCCGATGCCGCCATGTACATGGCCAAGCAGGCGGGCCGGTCGACCCACCGCATGTTCAGTGCCGATATGAACGGATTGGCCGAGCAGCGGCTGGCGATGATCGCAGCACTCCGCCGTGCCATTGCCGACAATGCGCTGAGCCTCAGCTATCAGCCGCAGATCCGCAGTGGCGACGGCGCCATCCACGGTGTCGAGGCGCTGGCGCGCTGGCACGATGCCGCGCTCGGCGACGTCTCGCCGGCGAAGTTCATTCCGCTCGCCGAAGAGTGCGGCCTGATCGAGCAGATCGGCCTGTGGTCGGTGCGCGAGGCTTGCCGGCAGATGGCGAGCTGGCGTCGCGCCGGGCTCAACATTCCGTCTGTCTCGGTGAATCTGTCGCCGATCAATTTCCGCAACGTCACGCTGGCCGCGCGGCTCGAGGACATCCTCGCTGAATACAAGCTGCCGCCGGATGCCCTGATGCTGGAGATCACCGAAGGCACCTTCATGCAGGATGGCGCCACCGCGCTGGAGACGATGCACGCGATCCGCGCGCTCGGCATCGGCCTGTCCGTGGATGATTTCGGCACCGGCTATTCGAGCCTGAGCCGGCTCGCCCATCTGCCGATCCGCGAGCTCAAGATCGACCGCAGTTTCATGCGCGACATCGAGAAGGATGCGGGCGCGCTTGCGATCGCCACCGCGGTCGTGCGCGTCGGCCAGGGCCTCGGTATGACTGTTGTCGCGGAAGGCGTCGAGACCGAAGGCCAGCGCAAGATGCTGGCCGAGCTCGGCTGCGATGTCGTGCAGGGCTTCCTCTATGCCCCCGCGCTCGCTCCGGTCGCGTTCGAGCGCTGGCTGATCGAGCGTTGCGCGGAGCAGGCGAAGGCGATGCTCGGCCGGCTCGACGTCAAGCCGACAGGCACGGCCGCGGTGAAGCGGTCGGCGTAGCACGCGCACCCCGAAGCCGGACCGGCGACCGCCAGGTCGCCGGCTTCTTCGTCGAGGTGTGCGCACAGGGCAACTTGCGATTCACGCAGCGCGGATGAGACCGAGCTGCTGCAAGGCCGTAACCCCGTCATCAAGACCGATTTCCTCGAGGATCTTTCCGTCCTTGAGTTTCAACACGGTCGTGCCGGTGAACTTCATCTTGCGGCCGGTATTGGCCGGCAGCGATCCCGCCAGGAAATCACTGAACGCCTGCCCGGTATGCGTTCCGCCGCCCTCCCATCGGCCGACGACGTAGTCGCCTTCCGCGATCAGATCCGCAGCGCCCCAGAAGTTGAGATCGGGGAACGCTTTCCTGAAGTCCGTCATGAAGGCCTTGATGTCCTCACGGCCACGCCGCGGCTCGTGGAGTGAATACTGCAGAAGCATGTCCGGCGCAGCGAGTTCATCGACAATTCCGAGGTCGCAGGTCTTGCCCCAGAAATTCGTGAACCACTGGCCAACGATGACTTTGTTGTCTTCTTCAATCGACACGATCGCTTCTCCTGTTGTGTGCTGTGGTGTCCGCCATGAGTAGCTATGCCGATGGCACCGCTCCCGGCCCACCCGATTCCCGACGACAGGTCGCGACTTAAAGATCGACATTCCAAAAACCCAAGACCATTATCTCCGCTGACGTCGCGGCAAACAGCGACGCAGCAGGGAGAAACTCTATGCGTTATTGCATCGCGGTGGCGGCTGTCGCCACCTTCGGCATTTTTTCGACTGCGGCCTCCTGGGCCGCAGACAAGCAGTACGATCCCGGCGCCAGCGACACTGAAATCAAGATCGGACAGACGATGCCCTATAGCGGGCCCGCGTCCGCCTATGGCACGCAGGGCAGGGCTGAGGCCGCCTACTGGAAGATGATCAACAGCCAGGGCGGCATCAACGGCCGCAAGATCACGTTCCTCAGCATGGACGACGGCTACAGCCCGCCGAAGACGGTGGAGCAGACGCGCAAGCTGGTGGAGCAGGACGAGATTCTCGCCAATTTCGGATCGCTGGGCACGCCGACAAATTCCGCCATCCAGAAATACTTGAACGGCAAGCGGATTCCGCACCTGCTGATCTCGACCGGCGCTTCGAAGTGGAACGACGCGAAGAGCTTCCCCTGGACGACGCCGTTCTATCCGCCCTATGCGCAGGAAGCCAAGATCTACGCCAAGTACATCCTCAAGGAGCTTCCCAACGCCAAGATCGGCGTGATCTATCAGAACGACGATTTCGGCAAGGACTACCTGAAGGGCTTCAAGGAAGGACTCGGCGAGAAGGCCGATCTCATCGTGAAGGAGCTCAGCTACGAGGTGACCGATCCCACCATCGATTCCCAGATCGTCAATCTGAAGAGCGCCGGTGCCGATGTCCTGATGACAATCACGACGCCGAAATTCGGCGCGCAGGCGATCCGCAAGGTGACCGATCTCGGCTGGAAGCCGACGCACTTCATCGTGTCGGTCGCGAGCTCGATCGGCGGCGTGCTCGAGCCGGCCGGGCTTGAAGCCTCCACCGGCCTGATCACGGCGCTCGCCACCAAGGTCGTCGGCGATCCCGCCTGGGATTCCGATCAGGGCGTGCAGGATTATCTGGCGTTCATGAAGCAGTGGTATCCGGAAGGAAATCCGATCGATGGCAGCAACCAGATCGGTTACACCTCCGCGCAGTTCACGGCCATCATCCTGAAGAACTGCGGCGACGTGCTGACGCGCGAGAACGTGCTGAAGCAGGCCACGAACATCAGCAAGGTCTCGCTGCCGCTGTTCCTTCCCGGCATCACGGTGTCGGTGACGCCGACGGACTATTCGACGTTCGACACGTTCAAGCTTGCGAAGTTCGACGGCAAGACCTGGAAGTTCTTCGGCGAGAACCTCAGCACGGCATCGCGCTGACGGCAGGAGCGCAACTCAAGGGGCGCAGCAAGGTTGCTGCGTCCTTTGGGACTTTCAGCGATTGGCCGGTTCGGCCGTCGTACCCTGCTGGCGCTCGCCCTTCAGGACCTGTCCGTGCTGCTTCAGGGTCAGTGCCACGATCTTGTCTCCGGCATCGCGCGCAAAATCGATCTCTGCGCCGACCTGCTCCGCGACGAAGATGTCCTGCTCGACCGGCGCGAGCTTGACCGGCCGCTGGTTGGTCCCCTGCACATTGAGCCCCCCGTCCGCGACGAAGATGCGCAGTCCGAAGTTCGGCGTCAGTGGATAGAGCCCGATATAGTCCTGGAGTTGCGTGTCGGTCGGCATCCACTTGCGCGTCGCCGCCGGAGGCGGATCGATGCGCTTGGCCTCGACGGCGCCCCCGCCCTGAAACCAGGTGAAGCCATAGGTTCCGTCCGCCTTGCGCCTGGGCCGCAACACCGCGTCGAATTTGCGCGGATAGAAATCGCCGGCGCTGTCATAGCCCATCTCGAACTCGTTCTGGCCGTCGGCCTGGATGGTCAGGCCGCTGTCCTTGTGCCGCAGTTCGATGCCAAGGCCGCCCTGCAGGCGATACTTGCCGACCAACGCGTCGATCAGCTTGGCATCGGCGTCCATCGCGATGTGCGGCGCGCCGGTCGATCGTGAGGTATCCAGCAGGTGAAATCCCAATTGTCCGAGGCCGCCGAGTGTGACCAGGGACGTATCGCTCAGCAGGACCACGGCGCGCTTCGCGTCACGATTGAACCCTGCGAAGGACGAGTAGCCGCCGGTCGCGCCTTCGTGGAGGGCGATCGTGTGTCCATTCACGACGGACAGAAACCAGTTCATGCCCATGCGGTGCTTGTCGACATCCGTAACCTCTTGCTGAGTCAGTGCGAGCGCCGGCGTGATCGGGCTGTCGCGGGTGCCGAGTTCGCCTTCCATGTAGCGCAACATGTCCGCCAGCGTCGCGCGCACGCCGCCGACGCCGGCCATGTCGGGATGAAAATCCCAAGGCGGTGCAGCCTCGCCGTTGGGGTAATGGCCTTGCGCCAGATGCACCTGCGGCGGGCGCGAGGCCACATAGGTCTCGTTCATGCCGAGCGGACCGAGCAGGCGCTCGCGAAGCAGCGTCTCGTAATCCTTGCCCGCGCGTTTGGCGAGCGCATAGGACAGGACGATCATCGCCGGATTCGAATATTCCCATTTCGAGCCCGGTTCACGCGTCAGCTTGATCGCGGCCAGGGTATCGAGCAGGTCGCGCTCGGTTGCGCCGGCATAGGGATTTTTGGGGTCCGGTGGGTGATAGTCGGGGGGGATCGCCGGCAGGCCCGACGTGTGCGTCACGATCTCGCCGACGGTGATCTCGTGGCCGTTGAATGACGGCACGCTCGTCCCGGGCGGTAAAAGTTTCGCGATGGGGTCGTCGAGCGCGATGTCATGCGTCGCGATCAGCTCGGCGAGCAGGGCCGCGGTCATCGTCTTGGTGACGGAGCCGATTTCGAAGGCCGTGTGTACGTCATAGGGGCGCGCGGATTTGGGATCGGCGCAGAAATAAGCTGTCGCGACGGTGCCGTTGTCGATCACGCCGGCCGCAACACAGGCGCCGGTGCGATCGCCGGTGAAGCGCTGCGACAGCGCGGCCTTCAGATCGCTTTCGCTGACGGCGAACGCGGGCGACGTGCCAAGCACGACCGCCAGAACAAGCCAGAGCCAGGCCTTCATGGTGTCTCGCGCCCTCGATTGGCAAACAGGCTTAATGCTACAGATTGTAACATTACAGGATTTGCGCTTTTGGCGTCAAGCGGCCCACACCGTGATCTGATGCCGTCAATCGTGCTATCGCGAAAGACGTAGCTCTTGCCTCGCCCATACTCCGCTCTTCAATTGCAAAGGAGCGCAAATGCCCGCGAAACCAACGATCGTTTTCTGTCACGGCATCTGGGCCGATGGCTCGTGCTTCAGCAAGGTCATTCCGGCGTTGCAGGCCGACGGGCACGAGGTGATCGCCGTTCAATATGGTCTGGACTCCTATGAAGAGGATTTGGCGACGGTGAAGCGCACGCTCAACCGTGTCGGCAGCCCGGTCCTCCTCGTCGGTCATTCCTATGGCGGCGCCACCATCACGGGGGCGGGCACCGACGAGCGCGTAGTCGGCCTCGTCTACATCGCCGCGGTCGCGCCGGATGCCGGCGAGACCGTGCAGGACCAGCTCGAGAAATTTCCGTCGGATATTTTCTCGCGCGTCGAGGTCGCGGATGGGCGGGCCTGGCTGCTTCCGAACGGCACTGAGTTCTTCTGCGGCGACCTTTCCGCGGCCGACCAGAAGCTGGTGTGGGCGACGCATTATGCGCCCGTCGCCAATCTGTTCCAGCAACAGAAGCTCACGGCCGACAAGGTCGCGTGGAGGTCGAAGCCGAGCTGGTACGTCCTGGCCACCCAAGACCACACCGTGCATCCCGATCTGCAACGCTGGGTCTCCAAACGCATGGGCGCTGCCGTCACCGAGGTGACGAGCAGCCACGTGCCGATGCTCTCCCAGCCCAATGTCGTGATCGACGTGATCCGCAAGGCCGCGGCCGCCGTTCAAAAAGGCTGATCGAACAGGCGATCGATCGCCAGCGTGCAGGAGAGGCCGTTCGCAAGACGGCCTCTCTTTTATGATGAGCCGCTGTCCGACGCCAATCCCGTCCTGCGCCGCAAATCCGTGATTGCGCGCAAGAAGCTGTCGGCGGGCGTCGTCTCCGGATCGATCAGCCGGTGCAGGCGGAAGCCGTCTTCCAGCGCCAGCACCACCGACGCCATCCAGGGCGGGTTCAGCGTCTCGCCTCTGCCATTGTCCTTCAACGTCGCCTCGACGATGTCGGCGATCAGCTTGCGCCGCGCACGCAGGCGTTTCGCCAACTCGGGCCGGCGCTTCTCGGCGCGCGCGACGAACAGGATCATCTCGATATGCAGGAGCGGGGAGCGGGCGAGCGGATCTTGCCGGCCGCGATCCATCGTCTTCAGGGCCGCGATGAAGTCGTCGAGATTTGTGTGCCGCGCAAGGATTTCCATATTGCGCCGGAACGACTGCTCGACGTGATCCTCGAGCATGGCGAAGATCAATTCGTCCTTGCTCTTGAAATTCGAATAGAACGCGCCGCGGGTGAAGCCGGCCTCGGCCGCGATCGCCTCGATGCTGGCGCCGCCGATGCCGTCTCGTTCGAACACGCGGGCTGCCGCCTCGAACAGCTTGTCGCGCGTGTCGTCCCTGGTCGGCCTGGTTCTCACCCTTGACATCGGTCCAGTTTAGGGCAGAATGCAACTCGATACAACAATGTATCGAGTTGATAATTCACAGGGATGATTACGCGGAGGCTTTCGGGGCAGCCTCGCGTATCGTGTCATGCGGCAACCGATGTCGAGGTCACCTTGAACGAGCAAGTGCAACCCGCTGGCGATCCGCTGTTCAATCCTCTGGCGCCGGACTTCATCCGCAATCCCTATCCGCATTACGATCGGCTGCGCACCATCGATCCGATCCACGAGACGGCGTTCGGCCAGTTCGTCACCAGCCGCCATGCCGATGTCAGCCTCGTGATGCGCGACAAGCGCTTCGGCAAGGACTTTGTCGAGCGCACGACGCGCCGCTATGGCCCCGCGATCATGAACGAGCCGGTGTTTCGCAGCATGAGCTACTGGATGCTGCAGGCCGATCCGCCCGACCACACCCGTTTGCGCGGGCTCGTCGTGAAGGCCTTCACCGCGCGGCGCGTCGAGGACATGCGGCCGCGTATTCAGGAGATCGTCGACCAGACCATTGATGCGGTGATCGACCGCGGCCACATGGACCTGATCGAGGATTTCGCCTTTCGCCTGCCTGTCACCATCATCTGCGACATGCTCGGTATCCCCGAAGAGCATCGCGAGGTCTTCTACAAGAGTTCGCGCGAGGGTGGGCGGCTGCTCGATCCGGTGCCGATGACGCCCGAGGAGATCGCGAAGGGCAACGCCGCCAACATGATGGCGCAGATGTACTTCCAGCAGCTGTTCGAGCTGCGCCGGCGCAGTCCCGCCGACGATCTCACGACCCAGCTGGTGCAGGCCGAAGAAGACGGCAACAAGCTCACCAATGAGGAGCTGACGGCCAACATCATCCTGCTGTTCGGCGCCGGCCACGAGACCACCGTCAATCTGATCGGCAACGGCCTGTTGGCGCTCCATCGCAATCCGGACCAGCTCGCGCTCTTGAAGGCGCGGCCGGACCTGATCACCAACGCGATCGAGGAGTTTCTGCGCTACGATTCGTCGGTCCAGATGACCGGCCGCGTCACGCTGGAGGAGATCGACGATCTCGGCGGCAAGCGGATCCCCAAGGGCGAGACCGTGCTCTGCCTGCTCGGCTCGGCCAATCACGATCCGGCGGTCTATCCTGATCATCCGGACCGGCTGGACATCACCCGGCCGAACGTCCGGCCGCTGTCGTTCGGCGGCGGCATCCATTTCTGCCTGGGGGCCCAATTGGCGCGCATCGAGGCCGAGATCGCCATCGCGACGCTGTTGCGCCGGCTGCCGGATCTGCGAATCGACGACGTCGAAAACCCGGTATGGCGTCCGACTTTCGTACTAAGGGGCCTCAAGCAATTGCCGGCGAGCTGGTGAGACGGGCGCTGGTCTTGTGAGCGCTCTTCCTCATCCTGAGGAGCCCGCAAAGCGGGCGTCTCGAAGGATGAAAGGCCGCCCGGCATCCGAGCGGCGGCAGCCGGGCCTCGCCCTTCGAGACGGCCGCGTTCCGCGGCCTCTCAGGGTGAGGGTCTCACGCGCGTTAACCTCCGTGCGCAACAGTCGCTGTGACTTCGCCACACTTCCCTTTATATAAGGGGCAGTTCCGGCGCGCCTGAAGCTTGGTTGTAGGCTTGGGTTTGAAAGGCTTGGGTTTGACCCGGGTGCCGGCTTGGCCGAGGGGAGACCCGTGCAGACGACGCTGCTCGGATTGGCAATTGCCTTTATCTTAGCGCTGCTGGCCGCGCTGGTCGGGCCCTATTTCGTCGACTGGAACCAGTTCAGACCCCAGTTTGAGGCGGAGGCGAGCCAGATCATCGGCGTGCCGGTGCGCGTGGCGGGTGAGCTCGATGCGCGGCTGCTGCCGGCGCCGACGCTGCGGCTGCGCTCGGTCACCTTCGGCGGCAATAACGATCTCGGCCGGCTGCGTGCCGACAAGCTCGATGTCGAGTTCAGCCTGAGCTCCCTGATGCGCGGCGAATGGCGCGCCACCGAGCTTTCGGTCGGTGGCATGGCGGTCGATCTCGGCCTCGACACCAGGGGTAGGGTCGATTTGCCGTCCACGGCGAGCGGCACCTTCAATCTGGCTTCGCTCGCCATCGAACGCCTGAACCTCACCGGCCGCATCGCGTTTCATGACGCCGCCAGCCGCTCGACGCTGGAGCTCAACGACATCGTCTTCTCCGGCGACGTCCGCTCGCTCGCGGGCTCGGTGCGCGGCGACGGCAATTTCACCGCCGCAGGCGTGCGCTATCCGTTCCGCGTCTCCTCCGGTCCGAGCCCCGACGGCACCGCCACCCGTCTTCACCTCAACATCGATCCCGGCGAGCGCGCCATTCTCGCCGATCTCGAAGGCGTCCTTGCCTTCGACAACCGCCAGCCGAAATTCGACGGCGCGCTGACGCTGGCCGTGCCGCCGGCGAAGAAGCCGGGCGAGGCGGGGCCGATGCCCTGGAAGCTCACCGCAAAACTCAAGGCCGATCCGGCCGGTGCCAAATTCGACCAGGTCGACGCGAGCTTTGGCCCGGAAGACACCGCCCTGAAGCTCGGCGGCGTCGGCGATCTCAGGTTTGGTGCCTCGCCGTTGCTGCGCGCGGTGCTGTCGGCGCGGCAGGTCGATGCCGACAAGCTCGCCGGCCGCGATGATGCCGAGCCGCTGCGCATCCTGCCGGCGCTGCGTGCGGGTCTTGCCGCGATCCCGCAGGCGCCGATCCCGGCGCAGATCGAGTTCAACTCCGACCAGATCATGCTGGGCGGCCGTCCGCTCCAGAACATCACGACCGAGCTGCAGACCGACGGCCGGTCCTGGACCTTCCAGCGGCTCGAGCTGCGTGCCCCCGGCATGACGCAGCTCTCGCTCAACGGCGCCACGCCGGGTGCCGACAGCTTCAGCGGCCGCCTCAGCGTCGAGTCCTCCGATCCCGATACGCTGGTGGCCTGGCTCCTGGGCCGCAGCGAGGTCAACCGCCGCAGCACGCGGCCGTTGCGCGTTGCCGGCGACGTGACGATCGCGGCCAACCATCTCGCCATCGACAAAATGAAGGCCGACATCGAAGGCGGCGCCGTCGAGGGCCGCATTGCCTTCGTGCAGACCGGCGCCAGCAAAGGCTCGCGGATCGATGCCGAGCTCAAGGCCGACCGTCTCGATCTCGACACCGCCGCGAGTTTTGTCCGCGCGCTGGCTGGACCACAGGGCGAATGGCCGGAGGAGGTAAAGCTCTCGCTCGACGTCGGCCGCGCGATCTCGGCCGGACAGGAGTTGCGGCCGTTCGCGGCAAGGCTCGGCTACGGTCCGACCTCGCTGTCGCTGGAGCAGTTGCGCTTCGGCCAGGCCAGCGGCGTGACCACGGAGGCGAGCGGCAGTTTCGATCGCACCAGGGCCACCGGCAAGCTCGCGCTGAAATCCTCGGCCAACTCGCTCGGCGACCTCACGGCGCTGCTGGAACCGATCGCGCCGGCGCTGCGCGCACGCTTCGATGCGATCGCGCCGCTGCCGGGCGCAACACGCCTGAAGCTCGACCTCAGCCTCGACAAGAATGCCGAACACGCCGATCGCAGCGACGCGCGCGTCGTGTTCGACCTCGATGCGCCGCAGCTCAAGGCCACCGCGACGCTCGCCGCGCAGCCGCTGGTGGCCGCGGTCAACGGCATCGATATCGAAAAAATGCGCGACAGCGACTTCACGCTGGAGTCGAAACTGTCATCGCCGCAGGCCGCTTCGCTGACGGCGCTGCTCGGCCTCGATCGCATCGTCGCTGCAGGCGAGGGCGCCTCGCAGATCGCAGGCAAGCTGAGTGGCGCGTGGCGCCGGCCGTTGCAATTGAACGCCAAGCTCAGCGGCGGCGGGCTGGATGCGGACGCGCAAGGCAGCGTCGAATTGTCGACGCCGGAGCCGAAGGCCAGCGTCAATCTGCGCGTCCGCAACGCCAATCTGGCGCCGCTGTTCGGGACCAGCCCGGCCGACAAATCGGCGCAGAATGTCAGTCTTTCCTCCCGCGTCGGACTATCCGGCAATCGTCTGACCCTCGACGATCTCGACAGCACCGCTTTCGGCTCGCACCTGCGCGGCCGACTCGCCATGACGCTCGATCAGGAGAAGCGCATTGATGGCGAATTCGGGCTCGACACGCTCGATCTGATGCCCGCGCTCGCGCTTGCCGTCGGCGCGGCCGGGCGTGACAGCGGCGAGGCGCTGAGCGCAGGTCTCGTCGGCGGCTGGCGCGGCCGGATCGCGTTCCAGGCATTGCGCGGCGGCCTGCCGGGCGGGATCGAGATGCGCCCGTTCAGCGGCACGATCAAGGGCGACGGTCAGTCGCTTGCGCTCGATGCGCTCAAGGGCGGCGTCGGTGGCGGCGAGATGACCGCAAGCCTCGATGCGCGCAACGGCCCCAGCGGTCTGGCGCTGAACGCGCATCTCGACCTCACTAATGTCGATGCGGCCTCGCTGCGCTATCGCGATCTGGCTTTGACGAAGGGGCGCGCCTCGGTGCAGATGACGCTGACGAGCCAGGGCCGCAGCGTCTCGGCGCTGACCGGCGCGCTCGCCGGCAACGGCACGGTGACGCTGGACGCGGCCGAGATCAGCGGGCTCAATCCGCGCGCCTTCGAGATCGCGATCCGTGCCAGCGACGGCGGGCAGGTCGGCGACGACAACCGATTGCGTCAGCTCGTCGAGCCCGCATTGTCGGCCGCTCCCATTGCGGTGGCGTCGGTGCAGATCGCGTTCACGATCCGCGACGGCCGCCTGCGCGTCGGCGCAACGCCCCTTGAAGCGAAGAACGCGCGCGCGATCGTCTCCGGCGGTTACGACATTCCCGCCGACCAGGCCGACATCCGCGCCAGCCTGACGCCGATCATGACCGGTCTCTCCGGTGCGCCGCCGGAGATCCAGCTGTTTGCGGCAGGCCCACCCGACAAGCTCAGCCGCACCGTCGATCTCACGCCGCTGTCGTCGTGGCTTGCGGTGCGTACGATCGATCGCGAGACGCGAAGGCTGGATGCGATCGAGCGCGGCGAGCCGCCGCCGGCGACCGCCGCGCTGCCGACGTTGGTCTCGCCCGAGCCCGAGCCCGCGCCGTCGCTGACCGACGTGCCGATGCCCGGCCGCGATCCGCGCCGCGCCCCGCCGAAGGCAAAGGTTGAGCCCAAGGTCGCACCGATGCCGAAGGCGCCGCTGGCCGCCCCTGCGGCGCCGAGCCCGCCGCTCGCGAGCCAGCAGGTCGCACCCCTGCCGCCCCCGATCGACGTGCGGCCCGCGCCGGGCCCGCCGCCCGCAAAGCCCCGGCCGAAGCCGCCGCTGGTCCTGACGCCGTCGAATCCCTGAGAAATCGGCCCTCTTCGCCGCTACGGCCGCGCAGGCCCTGCGCGGTCGTAAACACATTCGCTCGCATTTGAATGAATTCTGCCCGGCAAAACTGAACTGCCGATTTTACTGGATTCTCGCGTTTGTTCCCTAGGCTCTGTCCCAGAGGAATCCGGAGTCCTGCTCGCACAAGCAGGATCACCCGCCAAGAACTTGAATACCAAGAACTGGGGTTATCGAGATGAACGGGGCACCATCGCTTCTGCAGGATCTGGACGACGCGATCGCGCGCGGCACCGACGAAAGCCGGGCTAAGGCGTTGTGGCATGCGACCGACCTTTTGATCACCGGTCGCTATGTCGACGACGAGATCAGCATGTTCGGCGAGGTCATCGGCCGGCTTGCCGACGAGATCGAGGTCGAGGCGCGGGCGCAGCTCTCCGAATTGATGGCGGGCTGCGATCATGCACCGCTCAACGTCATCGAGAAGCTCGCTTTGGACGACGAGATCGAGGTCGCTGGTCCCGTGCTGCGCGATTCGAACCGGATCGACGAGAAGGTCCTGGTCGAGAGCGCCATGACCAAGGGCCAGGCCCATCTGCTCGCGATCTCCCAGCGTGATGCGATCGGCGAGGCCGTGACCGACGTGCTCGTCAAGCGTGGTAACCAGGAGGTTGTCACCTCGGTCGCCAGGAACGAGGGCGCGCGCTTCTCCGGCTCGGGCCTGCTGCACATGGTCCGCCGCGCGGAGGGCGACTCGATCCTCGCCGAGCAGCTCGGCCTGCGCAAGGACGTGCCGCGCCACATCTTCCAGCAGCTCATCTCCAAGGCGTCGGAAGACGTCCGCCGCCGGCTCGAGACCGAGCGCCCCGAGATGATGTCGCAGATCCAGAGCTCGGTGACCGAGGTTACCGGCGATCTGCAGTCCAAGTTCGGCCCATCCTCGCGCAGCTATTTCGTCGCCAAGCGCGTGGTGACGACGCAGTACCGGCAGGGCAACCTGAACCAGGTCTCGATCTCGAACTATGCGCGCCAGCATCGCTTCGACGAGGTGCAGATCGGCCTGTCACTGCTGTCGTCGCTGCCGGTCGATGTGATCGAGCGTGCGCTGATGGACCGCAACCGGGAGATGATCCTGGTGCTGTGCAAGGCGCTCGATTTCTCCTGGGACACGACGATGTCGCTGCTGTTCCTCGGCGCCAAGGATCACCTGATCACGGCGCGCGAGCTCCACGACAACGAGCGCGATTTCGGCCGGCTCAAGATCGAGACCTCACGCAGCATTCTGAAATTCTACCAGTCGCGCAAGAACAGCGCCGGCACCGATCCCGCGACGGGTCGTCAGCCCGAGCTCCAGGTTCACTGAACGGGACATCGAGGGAGTATTTGCAATGTTGCCTCAATTCGGTACCGCAGTTCGCAAGAACAAAGGCCTCGCCAAGAACCTCCCCGCCGAGACGGGCGGAGCGGCTCCGGAGAAAGCCACGGTCGACGCCGCATGGCTCGTGCTGGAAGCCGCCAACGATCTCGGCGACCACGCCGCGATCGAAGCCTGCCGCCGTGTCATCGATGCCGAGCTGAACGGCACGGTCGCCGCCAGCGCAGACACCGATCTCGTGCTCGGGTACTTCCGGTAAGGCAGCGCGGCTGCCGCCGTGCAATTTCGCGACCGGGCGATTAGCCGCAGCTATCGTAGGGTGGGCAAAGCGAAGCGTGCCCACGACTTTCTGTCATCGTGCTGGATCCGTGGGCACGGCGCACATGCGCCTTTGCCCACCCTACGATTTCAGACTCGCGGAGGCATGACTGGATCCGTCGTGCGATCAGCCGCAATTCCAGATCGCGCCGATCGGGGTCCGCGTCCAGCACGGACCGAAGCTGCCGCCATTGTAGCGGGAGCCGCCGAAACCGGGCCGGCCGAAATAGTGCCATTCGCCGTCAATGAAGCGGTAGTAGCTCGGCACCGGATCGATGTACCAGGGGCGCTGGTTCTCGCGCGCATAGCGACGGAAGCCGTTTTTCTGCATATAGATCGGCTGGCTGTTGCTCAGCGGCTGGCGATAGCCCGGCAGGAAGCCATAGCCATGCCAGGCTTGCTTGGGCTTTTTTGCGTTGGGCGCAGCAGGCGCAACGGCCGGCAGCAGCGACAGGATGACGGCAACAAACAGACATAAGAGGCGCGACATGGCTCGACCATAGACAGTCGATCGCGGGAACGCCATTCAAATTCGAGTGGGACGTTCTTGTGATTTGCCGAGAAGGAGCGGGAGCGCAGCCGGACCATGGCCCGGCTGCGTCCCCCTTAAAGCTTACGCGTTTGCGCCGCCGTCCACGGTGAGTGTCGAGCCGGTGATGTACTTGGCTTTCTCGCTCGCCAGGAATGCCACAGCGTTGGCGATGTCATCCGGCGCGCCATAGCGGCCGAGTGCCATGAACTGCTTCAGCGTATCCGCGGTCGGGCCGTGGGCCGGGTTCATGTCGGTGTCGATCGAGCCCGGCTGCACCAGATTGACCGTGACGTCCTTGGGGCCGAGCTCGCGCGCCAACGCCTTGTTGAACGCGATCAGTGCCGATTTCGATGCCGCGTAAAGGCCGAGCGCCGGCGACGGCACGCGATCGGCGAAATAGCTGCCGATGGTGATGATGCGACCACCCTTGCCGAGGTGCGGCAGCGCCGCCTTGCTCGCCACGATCGGTGAACGAACGTTGACGTTCAGCAGCGCATCGACGTCGGCGAGCGAGATGTCGTTGAGGCCGCCCAGGCGCAGAATGCCGGCGTTGTTGACCAGGATATCGAGCCCGCCCAAGGCGGCAACGGTCTTGTCGACCGAGGCCTTGACGGCCGCGACATCGGCGCTGTCGGCCTGGATCGCGATCGCCTTCCGCCCCGAGGCCTTGATGGCGTCGACGACCTTTGCGGCGCTATCTGCGGACTTTTCATAAGTGATGGCGACATCGGCGCCTTCCGCGGCGAGCGCCTTTGCTATGGCCGCGCCGATACCCCTGCTTGCGCCCGTCACCAGGGCCCGTTTTCCTGCCAGTGTCATCGTAATCTCCTATTCTGTAATGATCGACACAGAATATCTGGGATCTTGATCGGCCCCGTCAAGTGAATTATGTGTTGATCATTACAGAAAGGGGCGTCATGGCGGGACGGCCACGGGAATTTGATCGCGAGGCGGCACTGGAGGCCGCGATGCTGCTGTTCTGGCGCAAGGGTTTTGCCAGCGCCTCGATGAACGATCTGTGCGAGGCCATGGGCGTCCGCTCGCCGAGCCTCTATGCGGCGTTCGACAGCAAGGAGGCGCTGTATCTGGCCGCTTTCCAGCATTACGCCGCGACCGAGGGCCAGGCGGTCTGGGACAAGCTCGCGGAGGGGGCGACCGCACGCGCCGGCGTCGAGAACTTGCTGATCGCGGCGGCCGACAATCTGCCGAAATCCCGCACAGCCCCCGCCGGCTGCATGGTCGCGCTGGGCGCCGTCAGCGACGAATGGCCGGCCACGATCGCGCGCGAGGTGAGAAAGGTCAGGCTCGAGCTGCTCGACAATCTGCGCGCACGGCTCGAAGCGGCGGTTGCCGGCGGCGAATTGCCCGGTACGACGGACGTGAATGCGTTGAGCCGGTTCTATCTTGGCGTCTTCCAGGGCATGGCCATCCAGGCCAAGGACGGCGCCACGCAGGCGGACCTGCGAGGTGCAGTCAAGGCGGCGATGGCGGCGTGGCCGGTCGAGGGTTAGTCTGTAGGATGGGTAGAGCGCAGCGAAACCCATCGCTGCGGTCGAGCTGGTTGATGTGTGATGGGTTTCGCTGCGCTCTACCCATCCTACGAGCTCAAGCGACGAAAAAGGTGCCTCCTTGGTTGAACATCCCAACGGTCAGACGAACACCCAACAATCCGGCTTCGCCGGCGTCACACGCAAAATTCTCGAACGTCTTCCATTGCCCGGCAATCAGGAGCTCATGGTCGTCGAGGTCACCTATCCGCCCGGCGGCGTCGCTCCGCGTCACCGTCATCCCGTGGCGGGCGCGATCTACATCGTCGAGGGCGTAGCCGAGTCCGCTTATGGCAGCGACGAGCCGCGCGTGTATCGCGCGGGCGAGACGTTGCAGGACCGGGCGGACGCTCTGCATACGCATTTTCGCAATTGCGACCCGGACCGTCCGCTGCGCTTTCTCACGATCTACGTGCTCGAACCCGGGCGCTCCTACACGATGGAGCCGTGAGGCGCGCGCGGTCCAAGTTGGAGGCCGTGGGACGAGCAGCTCTCACGGCCTGATCCGGTAGATCACGACGTCCTCGCCGTGATGCGTCGTGATCTTCTCGAGCAGATAGTTCGTCTTCTCCAGCACGCGCCGCGATGCGCCATGGGCGACGAAGACGAGCCCGATGAGCGATGGCAATTTCAGCCGTGACAGCCCGATGTCCGTCAGCGCGGTCGCGATCTCGCTCGCAAGACCCTGGCCCCAGATATCGCGCTTGAACGTGTAGGCAATCTCGATCTCGTCGATGCCGTCCACGAGAATGTGCCGGATGCCGGCCCGTCCGGTGAAGGCGCCGTCTTTCGTCCGCAGCGCCCACAGCCCGAAGCCATGCTGGTCCCAATGCGCCATGTTGGTCGCGAGATAGGTCTTCGTCACCTCGGCCGATCGTACGCCGCCGAGATAGCGGGAGACGTCGGGATCGAGATGGAGTGCGACGAGGTCGGCGAGGTGGTCCTCGCTGAGCCTCTCGGCGGTCAATCTGTCGGTGCTGAATTGATCCATGACGATCGAGGTGTCGATCGCTCGCGTCGGATAGTCAAGTGGCGGCTTGATCTGAATCAAGCGCTGAGAACGCGGCCGCACCACAACACGCCCCCGGGGCTGGTGACATGTTGATGGGTCCAATGAATCCAACTTGGTACGTCACTTTTGAAATTCGCAAGAGCGGGACTTTGCTGAAGCAACGCAGTCCGCGTGAGACAAGAACGTTCGCGACCGAGGACGAGGCCAAGCAGTTCGCACGCGGGAAGTTCGACGAAGGGCTCGCTGTCTTTGCGGGCACGATCAATCCTCAGCTTCCCAGGCGGCTCATTCTGGCGTCCGACATCCAGGCGTGGCTCTCCGATGACAGGGATAGCACCTCGGCGCCTGGACTTTCGCAAAGGGAGTAAGCACTCGGCCGTGCATAACGATAGCGTTTGAGTGTTGCCATTTTGATACGGGCCCAAAATGCCCTCGCGACTAAACTTCAGGCTGTTCGCAGGGCTTATGCACGCCAGCCTGCATAGGGCTGCTTTCTTTGAACGGAAGAGATCTGAGCAGCAAAGGGGACAAGACAATGAAAAAGCTTTCGATGGCTGCGATCGGCGTCGCGGCGCTGAGCCTGACGGGTCCCGCCATGGCAGCCGACATGGCCGTCAAGGCGCCGCCGCCGGCACCAGTGGTCGCGATCTATAACTGGAGCGGGTTCTACATCGGCGCCAATGGCGGCTGGGGGCAGAGCCATGGTTGCGTCGATTTCCTGACGCCCGCGGGGACGCTCGCAAGTGGTTGCGCCGATCGCTCCGGCGGCCTTGTCGGCGGACAGATCGGCTATCGCTGGCAAACCAATCAGTTCGTGCTCGGTCTGGAAGCCCAGGGCGATTGGGCCGACATCAAGAACACGCGCGTGACCCTGATCGATCCGCTGGTCTCGACCACGGGCAAGACCGATGGCATCGGCCTCTTCACGGCCCAACTCGGCTGGGCCTGGAACGCGTCGCTGTTCTACGTGAAGGGCGGCGCTGCGGTGACGCACAATCGCTTCGATATCTTCAACAACGTCACCGGTGTCGGCCTCGCCTCCGCGGGTCACACGCGCTGGGGCGGTACGGCGGGCGTTGGTTGGGAATACGGCTTTGCGCCGAACTGGTCGGTCGGTGTCGAATACGACCATCTCTGGATGGGGCGTGACAACACCACCTTCGCAGGCGTGGTCACACCCGGCCGCATCACCCTGCTCGGCAGCGGGGTCAGCCAGGATGTCGACATGATCACGGTTCGGGTGAACTATCGCTTCGGCGTGTATGGCGCGCCGGTGGCGGCCCGCTACTGAGCTTGTGGCTTCCCCGTAACTTCAGGTCCCGGCATCGTCCGGGGCCTTTTTTATCGGCAGGTGGACCACGGCGTCTCGCACCAACCAGGCGGTCGGCAACTCAATTGCGGCGGTCGAGCCCGGCGAGTTGCTGCCTGTCCAGCAGAACGATGTGACGCTGGTTGTTGTCGATGAACCCGAGAATGCCGAGATCGCGCAGATACGACAGCGTTCGCGAGACGGTCTCCAGCGTCAGGCCGAGATAGTCGGCGATGTCGCGCCGGGACATCGGCAGCGCGAGAATGCCTGCTGCGGTCAGTCGCCTGTCCATCTCGATGAGGAAGGCGGCGACCCGCTCCAGCGACGTCTTCCGTCCGAGCAGCAGCATATGGTCTTCCGCGTGCCGCAGGTTCATCGTGGTCAGGCGCAGCAGGCTCCTGATCAAGATGCCGTCGCTCCCGGCGATGGCGTCGAGGCTCTCGCGCCTGATCAGCCGCACCGTCGCATCCACCACCGCTTCCGTCGTGAAACGGTGGGCACTGCCATTCTCAAGTCCGAAGACGTCGCCCGGGACGTGAAAGGCGCTGATCTGGCGGCGCCCGTCCGACAGCAGCTTGTAGCTCCGCACCGCGCCCGCCTTGACCTGATAGACATAGTCGGCGGCCTCCTTCTCGCCGTAGATCTCGCTGCCGCGCCGGTACGTAAATTCATTCAGACTGACCATCGGATCCGAAGCCGCGGCGATTCCGAGTTCGCTGAGACAATGCGGGCGGGGCAGCGCCGCGGAGGTCAGGTGCATCAGCATTGGACCAATTTCTCAATTCCAGGGTGATCAATTGGAGATGATCGGGTTTGCCGACCGCAGCGCTTCGGGCATGGAGACGGATCGCGCCGCGCATTCCTGCTGATGTCGAGGGTGTTCGAAGCCGGGACCGCTGGCTATCGGCCTAAGGGGCATTGTACCAACGGACAGCATGGGGCCGACTTGTCTGGCCGCACCGGGATTTGACGCGACATCGATCGCCTGATCCGGGATCGAGCCACAAGGCGACATAGTTGATCTTCGGTCGCTTCATCCGACCGGAACTTCATCGCTGCAATGTCTTGCGCATCATCACGTGTGGTATGCCTGCATCATCGAACACCGCTCCTTCCTCCGTGTACCCCAGTCGCTTGTAAAATTCGCGTGCTGTGAGTTGCGCGCCGAGAATGATTTCCTCGGCACCGCGGCGGGAGGCGGTGGTCGCGGCGAACTCCATTAGCTGTCTCCCAATGCCATCTTTCCGCGATGACGCCGATACGGCCATCCTGCCGATTTTCGCGGTACGCCCATGGCACAAAATGCGTAACGTGCCAATGACGCGGCCGTCAGATACCACGACAAGATGGGTGGCGACCTTATCGTCATCGTCGACTTCAAGTTCTTCCGGAACACCTTGCTCGACAACGAACACATCATGCCGCAAGGCGTATACCGCCGGCATGAGCGGGTCCGTGGCTTGAACCTCGACGATCGTACTCATTCCGCCTCCCTACCAGTCCAGCTTGCGAGTTTAGCGCACCAGCGGAATTTTATCGATCGCCTGCGTCCACCCTGACGTCCGCTCGCGCTTGAGGCTGATCGCGTTCAGGAGCCGCGCGACGACGATCATGATCGACACGCCGGCAAAACTGACCAAGATCTGCATCGCCAGCCCCTCGGAGAGGTCCAGCAACGTGAACTGGCTGGCGAGCGCCAGAAGGACGCCGAGACAATAGATCGGCAGCGACTTCTCGCCACACCACCTCGCGCAGCTCAGCGCCGGGGTTGATAGCGCTGCCCAATTCCGGGGAATGAATCGCAGCACCACGATTGCGAGCGCCAGAAAATGCAGCAGCCGTATCGGACTGAGATTCGATTTATCCAGCGGAAATAGCACGTCCGTCAGAAATTGCGGGATCAGAGCCTCGATGCTCCAACTCTGTGCAAGGACCAGGCCGCAAGCGAGATAGAGAACGGCAAGAACAAGCGCCCAGCGCGACATCACCCACGGCCGGAGTTTCTCTCCTTCGATGACGCTCCATGCACCCAGCACGATCAGAAGCTGCCAGGCCAGCGGATTGAAGAACCAGACGCCGCCCGGCCAGGCCGGAACCGTCCAACCGAAGACGTGCACGAGCGCGTAGAGCAACAATGACACTCCGAGAGTCACGTTCGGTGCGCGCAGCAGCAGCCACAGCAGTGGCGCGAACAGCGTGTGAAAAATCACAAAAACCGGCAGGACGTCGGTGTTGACGGGTCGGTATTGCAGGATTGCGGCGTGAGCGAGCGTCGGGCCCGGATGTTCGAGCAGAATTCGCGTATTGCTGTCATCGGCGAGATCATCGCTGCCCGCAAGGTAGACGAGGATGGCGCAAGCGAGCGTGAGCAGCAGAAACGCCGCATAGATGTCCCATCCCCGCCGCAGCGAACGGCCGATCATGCCGCTCCAGCCCTCGCGCTGACGTGCCCTGTCGTAGGCCAGCGCGCAGGTCACGCCCGAGATGAACATGAAGATCTCGGCGGCATCGCAGAAGCCGTAGTTGCGCGGGGTCAACCAGCTCCCGATGTTGTTGGGAACGTGATCGAGAAAGATCCACCACAACGCGATCCCGCGAGCGATGTCGATACGCAGATCGCGGCTGGCCGCTTTGAACTCCGGCGGAGTTTCGCCGAACGATCGCGTCGAAATGTGAGTTCGATCATCCATCTGCAGGCCTGTCTGCGCGCTCGCGCTCATGGGGTCGATGGCGCGCGCCGGCTACCTGATGGATGATGGGGGCTCCTTGGTCCGCCAGCTGCTCCTCTGAGCGCCAGGGTCGGCTGGATCGTTATCCTCCCAAGGCGTTTGCAAAGTCTTGTCGCCGGCACCCCGTATCAAAAGCTGCTTTCGCATTTCGGTGAGACGGGCACGGCAATATTCACGATAGAGCATGTCGACGATGGCGGACATGATCGAATCCCTTCCTGATCGCCACGGTTGACGTCCCATATGACAGATTTCGACCACTTCACCCGGCGGCTGAAAAGGAGCATGGCCGGGACGTGATTCGTGTCCGACGGATCTCAATGGTGATGCGACGATCAAGGCACGACGGAAAATCGGTATCAGAGGATAGTCTCGTTCCGAGAACTTCTGCTCGCATCGATGAGTCCAAACAGTCGCGAACAGCATTATAAAGTTGGATTTGGCTTTGCCCCTTGTCGGGGATTCCAAAATTGGATCCGATGGCGGCAATTTGAAATAGAGCCATCGCAATCGTCTCCTCTTAAAGGAGAAGTTTATGCGCGAAATTCGCAATTAAAGATTGTCGTAATTTTCTGGTCGTCACGTGAGCCAGTTCACACCAGCATCAATCACAGGTGAATGAGACTAGCAGACAAATGACGTAGCTTCTTGGAGTCCTGCGTACCTCAAGAGGCGGTCGGTGCGTAAATTGCAAAATACCGATACCGACAGCTGGCTTGTCGCCGAACTTGACTCCGAATGTCTTATCAAGGCTGGAGGTCCCCATGTCTACGGACGCAGCCGATTTCGTATCGCATCGATTTTCGACGCGCGAACATCCGGAGCGGATGCGACTTCCATTATGGCGCGAGAGCTTTGTGCGGGGGATCGTCCACGCCGATGTCGAGCCTCTCGCGAACATTCCGTTTCAGGTCGACGCAACGCTGCAAGCGATCCGCGGTTTGCGCACGCTCGCGCTGAAAGGCTCGCCAATGCGCTTCAAGCGCTTGCGGACGAACACTGCCGACGGTGACGACTCGATCGGGCTGATCGTCTGCTCGCCCGGTAACAGTCAGCTCACGCAGCGCGGCCGCGACATCGAGCTTTGCGCAGGCGATGCAATCTCGATTCTGCATTCGGAGCCCGCCACGGTCACCTATCTCAACGGAATATTATTCGGTCTGGCGGTGCCCCGCGAGGCGCTGGCGCAGCGCGTGACCGACATCGAGAGCCTCGCAATGCGACCGATCCCTCAGCGGAATGAACCGCTTCGTATCCTCATGGCCTATCTGAAGTCGGCATTCAGGGAGGGGGCTCTGGCCGCCCCAAGGCTGCGTGATGTCGTCGTCGCTCACACCTGTGATCTCGTAGCCCTCGTAGTTGGCGAGTGCGCTCCCTTGGGCGAGAGCGATGCGAGTGCGGTCGTGGCCGCGCGCCACAGTGCCGTCCTCGACGATATCGCAACGCACTTTCAGGAGCCCGGGCTCAGCGTCGAGACGGTCGCTCGTCGCCAGGGCATTTCACCTCGCTATCTGCAGCGCCTGATGGCACTGTCGGGATCATCGTTCACCGGGCACGTGAACGAGCTACGTCTGCAACTTGCGCTCAAACTGCTGACCGAGGCGCGCTCTGGCACGCAACTGATTTCCGACATCGCGCTGGAGGTGGGCTTCTCGGACGTTTCGCATTTCAATCGCCTGTTCCGGGCTCGCTTCGGCGATTCGCCGCGTGGGGTTCGCTACATCGGCAAGGATCGCCGTCGGGCCATCTGCCCTTGATCGGCCCATGCGCGAGATGCTGCTGCCATGTTCGCTTCGGGTCAAAAGCGTCGGAAGGCGCGGCTGCAAACGTCCGGTCTGTCCCTGCGAACTGACATGTCGGGGCACTGTGTCAACGGGACCGATGGGCCAACAGGCAACATGGCGCACCACAACAAAAAAAATCCCGGCACTTGGCCGGGATCGATACTTCACGCCTTGTTCGTAAACCAAATCGCTGGAGCTCCTGCCACTCCTGCATTCCGCATGGCATTCTTCAATTCAGCACTCTCCGCGAAGGCTTGCGCAGCTTCAATCGTGGCAAACTCGTGAGTTACTGTGATGTCATTGGGATTTTCGACCGCTCGGTAGACAGCCTCGGCTGTGACGCCCTTCGCCTTCTGAACCGGGGCAAAATCGTCATAGGCCTTCCGCCAGATCTTGTAGTCGGAAACCATGTGTCTAACAAACATAGTCGTCATCAGATGTTCCTCCCTGAACCGGTCGTAACAATCTTCCCACGAACGCTTGAAACAGGACTTCCAGTAGCACCAGTATAATACTGGACACCGCTTGGAGCTATTTCATTTCCGGGTCGCACTGATGCCATCGGACCTTGCCCTTTGTCCGACAGAACGGCCTCATCTGTCGGATGTCCGCTGCGAGTCAAAAGCGTCGGCCTAAGGCGCGGCTGCAAACGTCCGGTCTGTCCCTGCGAGCTGACATGTCGGGGGACCAATGGGCAAGGAGCAGAAATCGACGACTCACTCGATCGTCATGTCGGCACGAGAGAGTACCGTCGGTGGGATTTCGACACCTAACATTCTAGCTGTCTTGAGATTGATGACCAGTTCGAGCTTGATCGGCTGCTCAACAGGTACGTCGGCCACCTTTGCGCCTCGCAATAGTCTTGCGACCTGACGCGCGCATTGGTCGAAGACCGCGTTGAGGCGAGGACCGTATCCCATCAGTCCGCCTTCTTCCGCCTGCTCGGGCCACTGCAGAATAGCGGGCAGGCGGCGGAGCGCCAGCCGATCGCGGATCAGGGACTGGAATTCCGATGACAAGATCGGCGAGGCCAGCAGGTTGACGGCCTCGACCTCTTCGACCTTCATGGCGTCAATCACACGGATGAGATCTTCCGCGGACCGTGCGGCAAACGAAACGACCTCGACGCCGAGCCTCTTGGCGGCGCTTTCGAGAGCATCCATGTTTGGTATCGGCAGGCGGTCGGCGAGAGCGGCTATTCGCCGGGCATTTGGCAGTGCTTCATGCAGCAACTCCAATCGCTTGGCGTCGAGCTGGAATGCAAAGATGGCGACACCGGTCGTGTTGCCTTCGGGACGCGGCATCGAGGCGACAAGCTGGCTACCAAGCAAGTCGTCCGCGATCACCACGATTGGAATACGCTGAGTCGCTTTCTGTGCTGCGCGCCCTGCTTCGGCCCCGACCGCCATCAGCACATTTGGACTTGCTTCGGTCAGTTCAACGGCCGCACTGGCATAGGACATGGCCGCCACGCTTTCGCCGCGGCTGTCGATCTCGAGATTGCGGCCTCTGACAAAGCCGGCTCTGCCGAGCTCATCGAAGAAGCTGGGCGGGACCGGTCCCAATGCCGCAACGCGGTACTGCCGACCAGCCCGCTGTGCGCGTGCTTCGAGCGGCAATGCTGCAGCGCCAGTAATCAGCGTGATGAACTCGCGCCGCTTCATGGGGGCCCCGGAAGCCGCCTAGTGCGCCATCGCAACGTCACCGGACAATTGCTCGCGCCGTACATCGATCCGCAGCATCATGACGACGATGGCGCCGACCAGCGCGCAACCCGCCAGCAAGAGCAGGCCCGCAGTAAAATTGCCGGTCAGGTCCTTCAGATAGCCCATTGCATAAGGACCAGCGAAGCCAGAAAGGTTTCCGAGCGAGTTGATCGCGGCGATGCCGGCGGCGGCCGATGCGCCCGTCAGGAAACTTGCCGGCAGTGGCCAGAACATCGGGGGGACCGCAGAGACGCCGATCTGTGCAAAGCAGAGCAACGCCATGATGAGCACGGAATTGGAAACGAGACCTGCAAGTCCAATTCCGACGGCTGCCATCAATAGCGCCGCGGCGACGTGACCCTTCCGCTCCATGGTCCGATCGGAATGACGACCAAGCAGCACCATGCCGGCGGCGCCGAAAACAAAGGGGAGTGCCGCGAGCAGGCCGGTCTGGGTGTCACTGACGCCAAAACCCTTGATGATGGTCGGCAGGAAGAATGCCACGCCGTAACTCGCAGCGTTCAGGCAGAAGTACACCAGAGCGCACGCCAGGATGCGAGGATCGGTGAGCGCCTGTCCCAGGGACAAATGTTCTACGCGCTCCTTGTTGCGCTTCTCGGTGGCCTGCACGTTCTCCAGCCAGGCAATCTCGTCTTGTTGCAGCCAGCGGGCCTGGCGCGGGAAATCGGTCAGATAGAGCAGGACGCCAATGCCGACCAGAACCGACGGCAATGCTTCGAGAATGAACAGCCACTGCCAGCCTTCCAATCCCCAACCGGTCACGCTGAGCAACAGCCCGGAGATGGGTGATCCGACGATGGACGAAATCGGGATCGCCAGCATGAACAGGCTGATGACTCGCGCGCGGTAAACAGCGGGGAACCAGAGCGTCAGGTAGAAGATGATGCCGGGAAAGAAGCCAGCTTCGCAGGCGCCGAGCAGCAAACGAAGCGAGTAGAAAACGCCCGTCGTCGGAATTCCCGTTGCCGCCGATATCGACGGGATGAATGCGAAAGCCGCCGAGACGATCCCCCAGGTGATCATGATGCGGGCGATCCAGACGCGCGCGCCGACCCTTTCCAGAAAGATGTTCGAGGGCACTTCAAACAGGAAATATCCGACGAAGAACAAGCCGGCGCCCAGCCCGAACGCTGCTTCACTCAAACCGAGCGCCTGGTTCATATGCAGCTTGGCAAAACCGACATTGACGCGGTCGAGATAGGCCACGAAGTAGCACACGATCAGGAACGGAATGAGCCGCCACATCACCTTGCCAATGACACGAGTCTCGACGTCTTGCATGGCACGGCCTCCCGCTTGCTCGCTCAAAGCCGGTTCAAACTTCCGGGCAGCGTTACGAAACTATGACGCCCGGATACGATGAGCGCAAACGGCATTTGCTTTTGACGTCAAAGCGACAGTTACGCTGTCCTGGTTCGAAGCTGGCGTGCGGATCAAGTGCGTAGGATGGGTAGAGCGCAGCGAAACCCATCACGTCCCGGAACGCGCGGAGGCGATGATGGGTTTCGCTTTCGCTCTACCCATCCTACGAGCTGTCACGGTTTGAAGCTGGAACTGGCTCGCGAGCCTTGGCTGCGGTCGCATGATTTTGCACAGGCGTAAGCCACTGATCTCACAGCCCCCGTCTACTGTGCATGGGGTTGTTTTCGCGGTCTTGGTTGCGAGAGAGGCTAGCCTGCGCCCAGCGCGACCGCGACGTTGTAGGTGAGAAGGCTCGCCGCATAGGCCAGGACAAGCATGTAGGCGAACGTCGCCGCCATCCAGCCCCAGCTTCCGGTCTCGCGCCGGATGACGGCGAGCGTGGAGGCGCATTGCGGGGCGAAGATGTACCAGGCGAGCATCGACAGCGCGGTCGCGAGCGACCACTTCGTCGCCAGCACCTGGCCGATCTGCTCGGCCGCTTCCTTGCCGCCCTCGATCGCATAGACGGTGCCGAGCGCTGCGACCGCGACCTCGCGCGCCGCCATGCCCGGGATCAGCGCGACCGCGATCTGCCAGTTGAAGCCGACGGGATGAAGCAGCGGCTCGATCGCCTTGCCGATGATGGCGGCGAGGCTGAAGTCGATCGCGGGCTCGGTGGCGCCTGCGGGCGGCTGCGGGAACGAGGCCAGAAACCAGATCAGCACCATCATCGAGAAGATCGTGGTGCCGGCGCGCTGCAGGAACATCTTCGCACGGGTGAAGATGCCGATCGCGATCGATTTCAGCCGCGGCATCTTGTAGTCCGGCAGCTCGAGCATGAACGGCGCCGGCGCATAGTCGCGCAGCATGAAGAACTTGATGAGGAACGAGACGACCAGCGCACTGGTGATGCCGGCCGCATAGAGCCCGAACATCACGAGGCCCTGCAGGTTGACGAAGCCCCAGACGTCCTTGGCCGGAATGAAGGCCGAGATGATCAGCGTGTAGACCGGAATGCGCGCCGAGCAGGTCATCAGCGGCGCGATCAGGATCGTGGTCAGGCGGTCGCGCTTGTTGTCGATCACGCGCGTCGCCATGATGCCGGGAATGGCGCAGGCAAAGCTCGACAGCAGCGGGATGAAGGCGCGGCCGTGCAGCCCTGCGCCGCCCATGATGCGGTCCATCAGGAACGCGGCGCGCGCCATGTAGCCGAAATCTTCCAGGAGCAGGATGAAGAGGAAGATGATGATGATCTGCGGCAGGAACACGATGACGCTGCCGACGCCGGAGATCACGCCGTTCTGAAGGAAGCTCTGCAGCAGGCCCTCGGGCAGGGTGGCGTGGACGAAGTCGCCGAGCGCGTCGAAGCCCGATTGCAGCAGCTCCATCAGCGGCTGCGCCCAGGCGAACACCGCCTGGAACATCACGAACAGGATGAGCGCGAGCACGATCAGGCCGCCGACCGGATGCAGCACAATCGCATCGATGCGCGCGGTCCAGGTGTCGGGCCTGGCAGGCAGGCTGACGCAGTCGGAGATGATGCGGTCGGCCTCGCGCTGGGTCGCACGCAATTCGGCGACGCTGAGCGCGCGCCAGCTGTTTTCGACCGGCTCGGCGGAGAGCTTGGCCGAGATCTCGTCGGTCAGCGCCAGCAGGTCAGCCGTGCCGCCCTTGCGCACCGCGATCGAGGTGACCACGGGCACGCCGAGCTCCTTGGCGAGCCGCTCCACGTCGACCGAGATGCCGCGGCGGTTCGCGATGTCGAACATGTTGAGCACGAGGATCATCGGCCGCCCGGTGCGCTTCAGCTCCAGCAGCAGGCGGATGGTCAGGCGCAGATTGGTGCTGTCGGCCACGCACAGCACGAGGTCGGGCACAGTCTCGCCGGAAGCCTTGCCGAGCACGAAGTCGCGGGTGATCTCCTCGTCGGGGCTGCGGCCGCGCAGCGAATAGGTGCCGGGCAGGTCGACCACGGAGACCTGGCGCCCCTGCGGGGTGACGAAAAAACCTTCCTTGCGCTCGACGGTGACGCCCGGATAGTTGGCCACCTTCTGCCGGCTGCCGGTCAGGGCATTGAACAGCGACGTCTTGCCGCTGTTTGGCGTGCCCACCAGGGCGAGATGCAGAAGGGGTAATTCCATGGAATCAGATGTCCGGCCGCAATCTCAGGCGACGATGATGGCCATGGCTTCGCGGCGGCGCACCGCGATGGTGATGTTGTCGACACGGACGGCGATCGGGTCGCGTCCGACCAGCCCCTCGTGCAGGACCTCGACCCGCGCGCCCTCGACAAAGCCGAGCTCGATCAGCCGGCTCTCGAGCTCGATGTCCGAGAGTGCCGAGCCGGCGTCCTTGGCGGAGAGGTGCTGGATGACGCCGGTATAGCCGCGCTTGGCCAGGCCCAGCGGCATCTCGCGGCGCGTATCGTGGGTGTCGGTCATGCCCTGTATTTTCAACGCAGGGCAGGGAGGTCAAGCGCGCACGCTCGTTGAAACTGCACCTTAGAGTGATTTTAAAGTGCAGATCACGAAGCCGTGGGCCGAACGCCTTGGCAGCAGTCCTTGGCGCTACTGCGCCGGGACCTTTTCAGGCTGGGCGGCCATGGCGCGGCTCTTGAAGTAGTCGAGCACGAACAGGCGGATTGCCGAGGACAGATTGCCCTGCTGGCGGCCGCCGTCGATTTCGCCGACGAGCTCGGACAGCGTCATGTTGCGCAGGCCCGAGATCTCCTTCATGCCGTTCCAGAACGCCTCTTCCAGGCTGACGCTGGTCTTGTGGCCGGCGACCACGATCGAACGCTTCACGACGGGCGACTTCATGGCTGCTCCTCGCGATCGATCCGATGCTGGTCCAGATGCGCCTTCGCCTGGTCCGCCTGCTTCTCCTCCGACGATCGCTCGGCCTTCGTGCGGCCGAACTTCGTTCGGTTGGCGTCCGCCTGCTTCGCCGATGCTTCCCGCTCGGCGCGCTTCCTGAAACGATTCAGGTTGATGACGTTCCCCATGCCGCGTCTCCATCATCCGCTCCTCTTCAGGCTGGATGAAACTTCCAGAAACAGGGCGCCGCGTTGCGCCCCACAAGACTTGATCGTCATTCGCTCGTCCTCGTCAATCGGCCTGTCGGCCATCAAACGATGAATTTCGCCCCGTCAAGGGCAGAGGGGCTTTGCGTAGCAGGTGCCGCCGCCGCCACATTGACGGTAATCAAATCCTGTCCTTTAAGCCTTATAATTATGAGCTTTTAGGGCTCCGTATCATTACGGATGACTATCGGAATTCGGAATTCACCCGGGTCGCGTCATCTTCTCCGGCTGCACCAGGCGGTCGAATTCGTCGGCCGAGACGAAGCCGAGCCGCAGTGCCTCCTCCTTCAGCGTGGTGCCGTTGGCATGCGCGGTCTTGGCCACCTTGGCCGCGTTGTCGTAGCCGATCTTCGGCGCGAGCGCGGTCACCAGCATCAGCGAACGCTCCATCAGCTCCTTGATGTGCTTCTGGTCGGCGCGGATGCCGCTGACGCAATGCTCGGTGAATGAGCGCGCGGCGTCCGCCATCAGGCGGATCGAGTGCAGCATGTTGTAGGCGAGCACCGGCTTGTAGACGTTGAGCTCGAAGTGGCCCTGGCTGCCCGCGACCGTGATCGCGGTGTGATTACCGAACACCTGGCAGCACACCATGGTCATCGCTTCGCACTGCGTCGGATTGACCTTGCCCGGCATGATCGATGAGCCCGGTTCGTTCTCCGGCAGGATCAGTTCGCCGAGGCCCGAGCGCGGGCCCGATCCGAGCAGGCGGATGTCATTGGCGATCTTGAACAGGCCCGTCGCGACGGAATTGATGGCGCCGTGCGCCAGCACATAGGCGTCGTTCGAAGCCAGCGCCTCGAATTTGTTGGCGGCGCTGGTGAAGGGAAGTTTCGTGATCCCGGCGACGTGCTTTGCAAACAGCCTTGCGAAGCGCGGCTTCGAATTGAGGCCGGTGCCGACGGCGGTGCCGCCCTGCGCCAGCGGATAGAGGTCCTTCACCGCGACCTTGAGCCGCGCGATGCCGCTCTCGACCTGCGCGGCGTAGCCCGAGAATTCCTGGCCAAGTGTCAGCGGCGTCGCATCCTGGGTGTGGGTACGGCCGATCTTCACGATCTTGGCGAACTCCTTCTCCTTCTTGCGCAGCGCGCGGTGCAGTTCGCCGAGGGCAGGGACGAGATCCGCCGTGACGCGGCTTGCGGCCGCGATGTGCATCGCCGTCGGGAAAGAGTCGTTCGACGACTGGCTCATGTTGACGTGGTCGTTGGGATGCACCGGCTTCTTGGATCCGAGCTCGCCGCCGAGCAGCTCGTTGGCGCGGTTGGCGATGACCTCGTTGAGGTTCATGTTGCTCTGCGTCCCCGAGCCGGTCTGCCACACCACGAGCGGGAAATGATCGTCGAGCTTGCCCTCGATCACCTCGTGCGCGGCGCGAATGATGGCGCCAGCGCGGCGCTTGTCGAGCAGGCCGAGCTCGAGGTTGGACTGTGCGGCCGCAAGCTTGACGATGCCGAGGGCATGCACGAGCGAGATCGGCATGCGGTCAATGCCGATGCGGAAATTCTGGCGCGAGCGTTCGGTCTGCGCCCCCCAATAGCGATCGGCGGGGACCTCGATGGGACCGAAGCTGTCGGTCTCGATGCGGGTCGCGGGGCGGGTGGTCTTCGCGCGGGCAGCTTTGGCCATGAGCACATCCATTCTGCCGCGCGAGACGCCGCGCGGCCTCTTGATGTGCTCTTCTATATAGGGAGTTTGGCCGGGCGCGACGGTCTCGCGGCCAACCTAGATCATTTCTTGCGGAAACGATCGAGCCGCACGACCTCGGCGCCGCCCTGGTTCGGCGGGGTCGGTTCTTCCGCGGTCTCGGCCGTCTCGGTGGCCGGCGCGGGTGCCGCCACGGCGGATGGGGCCGGGGCCACGGGCAAATTCTCGCCCGTCACCTCCGCGACATCCGAGGTGTCGAACTGGAGGCCGAATTTCACGGACGGATCGAGGAAGCTCTTGATGGCGCTGAACGGCACGATCAGCCGCTCCGGGATGCCGCCAAAGGACAGGCCGACCTCGAAACGGTCCTCGAGCACGGTCAGATCCCAGAACTGGTGCTGGAGGATGATCGTCATCTCTTCCGGATATTGCGCAAGCAGCCGGCTCGACAGCTTCACGCCCTCGGCCTTCGATACGAAGGTGATGAAGAAATGGTGCTCACCCGGCAGGCCATGGGCCGCGGCGTCGGTCAGCACCTTGCGCAACACGCCGCGCAGCGCGTCGCGTGCCAGCACATCGTATCGGATATGATCGGTCGCCATGGTGGTCCTGTTGCATTCCAGGAGACGGGCCCTGCCGGCCCGACTCGCCAAGCCGCAATAGTACCGCGCCTGACGGGTCAGCAGGAGTCCCCGCCGGGAAGGAAATCAGAGGTAAGTGGAGGCTTCTGTTGCCAGGTGCCTCCGAACCCCGCCTAACGGAGCTTAACCCGTTAGGACTTTAAGATGGTCTTTCAAACTGCGTTACGCAGCCTGAGCAACCGGAGCAAAGTTGTCGTTGGCAACTATTGCAGTAGCCCGATAACGGCGGAACAATACCGGGAAAAAGCACGCCCTTTACGCCCTCGTCGATCCTATTTCGCCCCCGCCGAAGCTCACTTGCCAGTGGGCCAAGCCCGCCAAACGATGAGCTTTGGTGGAGGCGCCGGGTACCGCCCCCGGGTCCGAATGGTTTATTGCGACGACCGTTTATTTCCATAGCCGGCGAACCGGCACCCCCAATATAGGGGGCAAAGGTATAGAAAGACAGGGGTTTGGCGCGACGGCGCGGAGGTTCCTTTGGATAGGTTCCGACCGGTGTTCTGTCTGATCTTGGCCCCGCGGCGGACCGCGTTCTAAGCTGTTGGCATGTCCCCGGATTCAGCACCGGCCGCCCAAGAGCCGGATCCTTCGCCAACTCACGCCGCTCCGCCAGGTCTCGCCGCGCTGTTTCTGGCCTTTGCCCGGATGTCGCTGGCCGGCTTCGGCGGCGTCCTGGTGTTTGCCCGGCACGCCATCGTCGACCAGCATCGATGGATGACCGCGGACGAGTTCAACGAGACCTTTGCGCTCTGCCATTTCCTGCCCGGGCCCAACATCGTCAACCTGTCGATGGTGTTCGGCTCGCGGCTGCGCGGCATCGCCGGCGGCGTCGCAGCCTTCACCGGGCTGTTGCTGCCGCCGACGCTGATCATGACGGTGCTCGCGATCATCTACGCCCGGTTCGGCGACGTGGAGGTGCTGCGTCGTATTCTCGCAGGCATTTCCTGCGCGGCGGTCGGCTTGTTGATCGCGGTGGTCTTCCGCATGATGACGCCGCTGCTGAAGCGGATGGACGTCGTCGTGCTCATCCTGATGCTTGGCGTGTTCACAGCCATCGGCGTGCTTCGCTGGCCGTTGCAGGCGGTGCTGCTGGTCGCGATCCCGCTCAGCATCGGCGTCACCTATCTGATGCGGCGGAAGGTAGCAGCATGAGCAGCGAGAACCCGATCTGGGCGCTGATCTCCACCTTTGGTCTAATGTCCTTGTTCGCGGTCGGCGGCGCCGCGGCCGCGGTGCCCGAGATGCACCGCATCGCCGTCGATGTGCATCACTGGATGACCGACAAGCAGTTCGCGGACGCCTATGCGATCGCGCAGCTTTCGCCAGGTCCCAACGTGCTTATCGTCACGTTAATCGGCTATGCCGTTGCCGGCATTCCCGGCGCGCTGGCCGCAACGTTGGCGATGTGCCTGCCGACGGCGCTGCTTGCCTATTATGTCAGCCGGCTTTTGAACCGGCCGAGCCAATCGCGCTGGCCCGGCCTGATCCAGGCTGCACTGGTTCCGCTGTCGATCGGATTGATGGCGGCGAGTGCTCTGATCCTGGCACGGTCGACCGATCGCACCATTGCTGCGCTGCTCCTGACCGCCACGGTTGCAGTGATCGCCTCCGTCTCGCGCGTCAATCCACTGTGGCTTCTGCTAGCAGGGGGCCTGTTGGGTTTTGCTGGCATTGTGTGATGAAAATCGCTAGGCAATGATCCGGGCCGGGGATCGATTTCCAGCCGATTAGAACAACAGTGCTCGTGGCTTACGGGTCGCGGAGGAGACATGCATGGCCGACACAATGGGCCACTCGGCGGCGTCAGCCACAAGAAACACATCGGTGGCGATCGGCTTCTGCCTGCTGGCCATCGCGCCACAAATTTTCGAATTCATCTGGTCGATCGGGACGATCTTTGGCTGGGGTGCCGGGCGCGGTCCGGCATCGGTCCTGATCAGCCACGCGACTGCACTGGTCGCGGGCGGTCCGGCTGCGCTGCTCGGCGCGGTCGGCGGTGATACCAAGAAGGCGTCATCGGACGTTCTGCTGGCACTGATCTATTCCTATCCGCTGTTCGCGGTGGCGATTGTCACACTGTTCATGACGATCAGGTCGGCGCAGGACTATATCGGCGGCGTCATTCTCATGGCGCTTGCGCTGTTCGCGCTGTGGGCCTCGAGCGACCTGCAGGGTATGCGCGGCTTCTCCTTTGGCGCGGGCACCGCACCGCGGATGTTCGGGGGATTGCTGGTGGCTCTGTCCGCGGGCATCGCCTTGACGGGCCTTTTGGCCGAGGGTCCCTCGCTCGCGCATTATTCATGGCGCGGACCCCTGTTCGTGATGTGCGCGATCCTGTTCTTCGCGCTGGCGATCCGGCCGCTTGGTCTCGTGGTCTCGGCGTTTGTGAGCTTCATGATCGCCGCGCTGGGATCGCATGAAACGCGCTGGGTGGAGGCGGCCATCGTCGGCGCCTGCCTGACGGTCGGCTGTGCGCTTCTCTTCCCCTACGTGCTCGGTTTGCCAATGCCGATGTTCCCGCGTTTCCTGGCTCAGTGAGGCTGTCATGGAGCTTTTTGCCAACCTCGCTCACGGTTTCGCCGTCGCCTTTTCTCCGATCAACCTTCTGATGTGCCTGATCGGCGCGCTCGTCGGCACGCTGGTCGGCGTGCTGCCGGGCATCGGCACCATCGCGACCGTCGCGATGCTGCTGCCGATCACGTTCGGGCTGCCGCCGGTCGGCGCGCTGATCATGCTCGCCGGCATCTATTACGGCGCCCAGTATGGCGGCTCGACCACCTCGATTCTGGTCAACATTCCAGGCGAAGCGACATCGGTGGTCACTGCCATCGACGGCCACGCCATGGCCAAGCAGGGCCGTGCCGGTCCGGCGCTGGCGATCGCCGCGATCGGCTCGTTCTTCGCCGGTTGCGTCGCGACCGTGCTCATCGCGGTTCTCGGTGCACCACTCACAAAACTTGCGCTGGCGTTCGGTCCGGCCGAGTACTTCTCGCTGATGGTGCTCGGCCTGATCTTCGCCGTCGTGCTCGCCAAGGGCTCGGTGCTGAAGGCGATCGCGATGATCGTGTTCGGCCTGCTGCTGTCGATGGTCGGCTCGGACATCGAGACCGGTGCTTCGCGCATGGCCTTCAACATTCCGGAGCTTGCCGACGGCCTCGGCTTTGCGACGGTGGCGATGGGCGTGTTCGGCTTTGCCGAGATCATCCGCAATCTCGACGCCGGCGCCGAGATGAATCGCGATCTGGTGCAGCAGAAGATCACCGGCCTGATGCCGACCAGGAAGGACCTAGCCGACTCGACGCCCGCGATCCTGCGCGGCACCGTGCTCGGCTCGATCCTCGGCATTCTGCCCGGCGGCGGTGCGGTGATCGCGTCGTTCGCGGCCTACACGCTCGAGAAGAAGCTCGCCAAGGATCCGAAGCGGTTCGGCCGCGGTGCGATCGAGGGCGTGGCGGCACCGGAAAGCGCCAACAACGCAGCCGCCCAGACCTCCTTCATCCCGCTGCTCACCCTCGGCATCCCGCCGAACGCGGTGATGGCGCTGATGGTGGGTGCGATGACCATTCATGGCATCGTGCCGGGTCCGCAGGTGATGCAGAAGCAGCCTGATCTGGTCTGGGGCATGATCGCCTCGATGTGGATCGGCAATCTGATGCTGATCATCATCAACCTGCCGCTGGTCGGAATCTGGGTCCGCCTGCTGCGCGTGCCGTATCGGCTGATGTTCCCCTCGATCGTGATCTTCTGCGCGATCGGCATCTACTCGGTGAACAACGCCCCGGTCGACGTCATCCTCGCAGGCGTGTTCGGTCTCGTCGGCTACTGGCTGATCAAGCACGATTTCGAGCCGGCGCCGCTGCTGCTCGGCATGGTGCTCGGACCGCTGATGGAAGAGAACCTGCGCCGCGCGCTGTTGATCTCGCGTGGTGACTGGAGCGTGTTCCTGACGCGTCCGCTCTCGGCGGTGCTGCTCGCGATCGCGGCATTCCTGCTGGTGCTCACGCTGTTGCCCATGCTGCGCGCCAAGCGCGACGAGGTGTTCACCGAATCCGAGAACTGAGCGGCGCGTACCTGCGTCGGCGTGTCACGCGTCGGCACGCCGCATTCGGAAGTCCAATCGACTTGTGTGATGTCTTCGTGAAATGAAAATGCCGGCCGCGAGGCCGGCATTTTTGTTTATGTCGGAGATGATCCAGATGACCTCCATTCGCGCGCTCACGGGCGCATGTGCAGCCGTGCTCGCATCGCTGTGCGGCTTTGTCGCGACCAGCGAAGCGCAAACCTATCCGACGCGCAGCATCACCATGATCGTGCCGTTCGCGGCGGGCGGCCCCACCGACGTGATCTCGCGCATCGTCACCGGCCACATGGCGCAGACGTTAGGGCAAAGCATCATCATCGAGAACGTGGTCGGCGCCGGTGGCACCACTGCGACCACGCGCGCCGCGCGCGCCGCCAATGACGGCTATACGCTGATCACCGGGCATATGGGCACGCACGCCGCCTCCGTGCCGCTCTATCCGAAGCTCGCCTACCATCCCGAGAAGGACTTCGAGCCGATCGCGCTGCTCGCGGGTACGCCGATCCTGATCCTGGCGCGCAAGGATTTTCCGCCAAAGGACCTCAAGGAGTTCGTCGCTTACGTGAAGGCGAATGCCGAGAAGGTGAACGCCGCGCATGCCGGCGTCGGCTCGGTCTCGCACGTGTCTTGCGAGCTCCTGCACTCCATTCTCGACGTCAAGCCGGTCGGCGTGCCCTTCAACGGCACCGGCCCGGCGATGAACGCGCTGGTGGCGGGCCAGGTCGACTACATGTGCGACCAGATCGTCAACGCCGTGCCGCAGATCAATGCCGGCACCATCAAGGCCTATGCGATCGCAACGCCGGAGCGCAATCCGTCGTTGCCGAACGTGCCGACAACGGCGGAAGCGGGCCTGCCCACATTCCAGGCCCAGGCCTGGAATGCGATGTTCGCGCCGAAGGGAACCTCGCCCGCGATCCTGGCGACCCTGAACGCCGCTGCCGCCAAGGCGCTCGACGATGAGACCGTGAAGAAGCGCTTGCTCGAGCTCGGCAGCGTCATCCCCACCGCGGCCGAGCGGACCCCGGAGGCGCTTGCCGCCCTCGTCAAATCCGAGATCGCGAAGTGGACCCCGGTGCTCAAGCCGGCAAGTTAAGCCAGTACAATCAATCCGATAGGCGAGGGACGGGACACCAGTTCCGCCCCTTGTCGTTTGCGCCGGGAGTTCTCACTTTTCCGGGTATAATCGGCGGGACCAGCGAATCGCCGCTGTCACAGCGCCGGGGGCGCCGTTAAGTTCGCCGCCTCCCCAAAGGCTCTATCGCACATGCACCAGTATCAGGACCTGCTCGAGCGGATTCTTTCAGACGGCGCCGAGAAGACAGATCGGACCGGTACCGGCACGCTGTCGGTGTTCGGCCATCAGATGCGCTTCAATCTGTCCGCCGGCTTCCCGATGCTGACGACCAAGCGGCTGCCGCTGAAGGCGATCGTGCATGAACTGCTGTGGTTCCTGAAGGGTGACACCAATATCAAATATCTCAGGGATAACGGCGTCACGATCTGGGACGAGTGGGCGGATGCCAATGGCGATCTCGGCCCGGTCTACGGTCATCAATGGCGCTCCTGGCCGACGCCTGATGGCGGCAGCATCGACCAGATCGCCAAGGTCATCGATATGATCAAGCGCACCCCGGATTCGCGCCGGCTGATCGTCACCGCCTGGAATCCGGCCGATGTCGACAAGATGGCGCTGCCACCCTGCCATCTGCTGTTCCAGTTCTATGTCGCCAACGGAAAACTGTCGTGCCAGCTCTATCAGCGCTCGGCCGACGTGTTCCTCGGCGTGCCCTTCAACATCGCCTCCTACGCGCTGCTCACCATGATGGTCGCGCAGGTCACGGGCCTGAAGCCCGGCGACTTCGTGCATTCGCTCGGCGACACCCATCTCTATTCCAACCATCTGGAGCAGGCCCGGCTTCAATTGACGCGCGCACCGCGTGCGCTGTCGGTGATGCGCATCAACCCCGATGTGAAGGACATCTTCTCCTTCCGCTACGAGGACTTCGAGCTCGTCGGCTACGATCCGCATCCGCACATCAAGGCGGCAGTCGCGGTCTAGCGTCGATGGCGTTGAACATCCGCCGCGTACGTCCTGGCGAAGCAGGGCTCGTGCTTGGTTTCGTCCGCGAACTCGCCGAGTACGAAAAACTCTCGCATGAGGTCGAGGCAACCGAGGCTGACATTGCCGAGGCCTTGTTCGGCAGCGATCCGCGGTTGTTTTGCGCGATCGCCGAGTGGAACGGCGAGCCCGCCGGCTTTGCAGTCTGGTTCCTGAATTTCTCCACCTTCAGCGGTCGCCACGGCATCTATCTCGAAGATTTGTATGTGCGGCCGTCGCATCGGGGCAAAGGCCTCGGCAAGGCGCTGCTGGTCTATCTGGCGAAGGAATGCGTCGACAACGGCTGGTCGCGCCTGCAATGGGCGGTGCTCGACTGGAACGCGCCGTCGATCGCGTTCTACAAATCGCTCGGCGCCGCGATGCTGGACGACTGGACGCTGTGCCGGGTCTCCGGTCCTGCACTGACGCGGCTTGCAGGGAGTGCGACCTGATGGAGATCGTCTTCGTCGTTGCGATCGCGGAGAACGGCGTCATCGGCGCCGGCAACGCGATGCCGTGGCGATTGAAGTCCGACTTGGCGCGCTTCAAGGCGCTCACCGTAGGCAAGCCCGTGATCATGGGCCGTAAGACCTTCGAGTCTTTGCCGGGGCGCCGGCCGCTTCCGAACCGCACCAACATCGTGATCACGCGCGATGCGGCCTATCGCGCCGCCGGCGCCGTCGTCACGACATCGGCGGCGGATGCGGCCGCGGTTGCGCTTGGTGACGCCCTGCGGCGTTCAGCCGCTGAAATCGCCGTGATCGGCGGCGCCGAAATCTTCCGGCAATGGCTCGACCGGGCCGATCGCCTTGAAATCACCGAAGTGCATGCGCGGCCCGATGGCGACACGCATTTCGAGATCGACAGGGCGCAGTGGGACGAGACCGGGCGCGTTCGCCATCCGGCCGGGCCGGACGACAGCGCCGACTTCTCCTATGTGACATATCGTCGGCGGCCGTCCCATTAACCGCATTCGCCAATGTTAACATTGACTTTTCTACCCCCGAGCTTAGCTCGTGGGTCGGTCAGGCTTGCGTTGTAAGGGTCCTTTCGGTCCCCTATAAAGCCGGACCGGACAATGCGGGCCGGCTTTAGTTCTAGTCCCGGTCTGCCGAGGAGAGCGTCGAATGCCGTGGAAGAATCAGGGCGGTGGCCCATGGGGCTCGGGTCCGAAAGGACCATGGGGCACAGGCCCGCAACCGGTCGGGCCGAGGCCGCCGGATCTGGAGGATCTTCTGCGGCGTGGCCAGGACCGGCTGCAGCAGATCATGCCGGGTGGCTATTTCTCCGGCATCGGCATCACGCTGATCCTGCTCATCGTCGTCGCGCTCTGGCTGCTGTCGGGCTTCTTCCGCGTGCAGTCCGAAGAGCAGGGCGTCGTGCTGCGCTTCGGCAAGCATGTGCGCACCGTGGACCCCGGCCTGAACTATCATCTGCCCTATCCGATCGAGACCGTGCTGTTGCCGAAGGCGCTGCGCGTCTCGACCATTTCCATCGGCATGACGCTGATCGACGATCCGGCCCGCCGCGGCCGCTCGATCCGTGACGTGCCGGAAGAGAGCCTGATGCTGACCGGCGACGAGAACATCGTCGATGTCGACTTCACCGTGCTGTGGCGTATCAAGCCCAACGGCGTCGGCAACTTCCTGTTCAACATCCAGAACCCCGAAGGCACCGTGAAGGCCGTCGCCGAAAGCGCGATGCGCGAGGTGATCGGGCGCTCCAACATCCAGCCGATCCTGACCGGCGCGCGGACGCAGACCGAGAGCACCGTGCAGGATCTGATGCAGAAGACGCTCGACGGCTACGGCGCCGGCATCCAGATCACCCAGGTGCAGATGCAGAAGGTCGATCCGCCGGCGCAGGTGATCGATGCCTTCCGCGACGTGCAGGCAGCGCGCGCCAATCTCGAGCAGTTGCAGAACGAAGCGCAGACCTATGCCAACAAGGTCGTGCCGGAAGCGCGCGGCAAGGCTGCGCAGATCCTGCAGGCTGCCGAAGGCTACAAGGAGCAGGCGGTTGCCGAGGCCAAGGGCCAGAGCGCACGCTTCCTGAAGGTGTACGAGGAATACAAGAAGGCGCCCGACGTGACGCGTGAACGGATCTATCTGGAGACGATGGAGCGCGTGCTCGGCGGCTCGGACAAGCTGATTTATGACGGTGGCCCCTCGGGCCAGGGCGTCGTGCCCTATCTGCCGCTCAACGAATTGTCGGCCAAGAAGCCCACGACGACGGGCCAGCAGTCGAGCGGAGGCACAAGATGAGGTCTCCGGTTACAGGCATCGTCGTGCTGCTTGCGGCACTTCTGGTCGCGATTGTCGCCTACATGTCGCTGTTCACGGTGCAGCAGACCGAGCAGACCATCGTGCTGCAATTCGGCAAGCCGGTGGACGTCGTCACCGATCCCGGGCTGCACTTCAAGGCGCCCTGGAATTCCGTGATCAACATCGACAAGCGGATTCTCGACCTCGAGAATCCCTCGCAGGAGGTCATTGCCTCCGACCAGAAGCGGCTCGTGGTCGACGCCTTTGCGCGCTATCGCATCAAGGACGCGCTGCGCTTCTACCAGAGCGTGGGTTCGATCCAGGCGGCAAATCTCCAGCTCACTTCGCTCTTGAACGCGGCGCTGCGCCGCGTGCTCGGTGAGGTCAACTTCATCACTGTGGTGCGTGATGAACGCGAGAAGCTGATGGGGCGCATCCGCGAGCAGCTCGACAAGGAGGCCGACGGTTACGGCATCGAGGTCGTCGACGTCCGGATCCGTCGCGCCGATCTGCCGGAGCAGAACAGCCAGGCGGTGTACCAGCGCATGCAGACCGAGCGTCAGCGTGAAGCGGCCGAGTTCCGCGCGCAGGGTGGCCAGAAGGCACAGGAGATCCGCTCCAAGGCCGATCGCGAGGCAACCGTGATCATTGCCGAGGCCAACTCGCAGGCCGAGCAGACGCGCGGTGTCGGTGACGCCGAGCGTAACCGCCTGTTCGCCGAAGCCTATGGCAAGGATGCTGACTTCTTCGCCTTCTACCGGTCGATGACGGCCTATGAAAACGGGCTGAAGAAGGACGACACCCGCTACCTGCTGCGGCCGGACTCGGATTTCTTCCGGTATTTTGGTAACCCGTCCGGCAAGACGGCGACCGAGACGCCGGCGAAACCGTAAGCTAGACAAGGGCGGCAGGTTTGGCCGCCCTTCGTCCAGACAAGAACAGCACCACGGGAGGTTCCAATCCGATGAGGTCCATTGCGTTCGCCGACTTCCTCATCGGCTTAGGCATTCTGTTCGTGCTGGAAGGCTTGATGTTCGCGGCCAGTCCGAACTGGATGCGGAAAGCCATGAAGAGCGCCATTGCCACGCCGGACAATATCCTGCGGGCGGTCGGGATCGGATCGGCCGTGGCCGGCCTGATCCTGATCTGGGTGATGCGACGTCCGATCTAGCCGCTGAGCCAACGCCAAAGTGAAGGCGAGGGGCGGGTTTTCGCCGTATTGTGCGGGTCTTCAGGCCCGTTAAGCTCCGGCTTGCGCCGTGACCCCGTTCGAGCGCAGTCTTGAGGCCGAATCCTTTTCTCTGGAGACCACAATGACCGCTGCCACCATTGTCACGACCCGCTTGCGCCAACATGCGCGATTTGGGCTGGCCGCGCTCGCCATCGGCGCTTTCAGCGTGTTCGGCTCGCCGGCACAGGCACGCGGACCGGAGGGCATCGCCGACGTCGCCGAGAAGGTGATCGACGCGGTCGTCAACATCTCGACTTCGCAGACGGTCGAGGCCAAGGGCGGCGGCAGCAACACCATGCCGCAACTGCCGCCCGGCTCGCCCTTCGAGGAATTCTTCGACGATTTCTTCAAGAACCGCAAAGGCCCCGGCGGCGGCAGCAAGGGCGGCGATAACGGCGGCGGCCCGCCGCGCAAGGCCAACTCGCTCGGCAGCGGCTTCATCATCGACACCTCCGGCGTCGTCGTGACCAACAACCACGTCATCGCCGATGCCGATGAGATCAACGTCATTCTCAACGACGGCACCAAGATCAAGGCTGAGCTCGTCGGTGTCGACAAGAAGACCGACCTCGCAGTCTTGAAGTTCAAGCCGCCGAAGCCGCTGGTTGCCGTGAAGTTCGGCGACTCCGACAAGCTGCGCCTGGGTGACTGGGTGGTTGCGATCGGCAACCCCTTCAGCCTCGGTGGCACCGTGACCGCGGGCATCGTCTCGGCCAAGAACCGCGACATCTCCTCGGGGCCCTATGACAGCTACATTCAGACCGACGCCGCCATCAATCGCGGCAATTCCGGCGGCCCGCTGTTCAACCTCGAAGGCGACGTCATCGGCGTCAACACCCTGATCATCTCGCCCTCCGGCGGCTCGATCGGCATCGGCTTCGCCGTGCCGTCGAAGACGGTCGCGGGCGTCGTGGATCAGCTCCGCCAGTTCGGCGAACTGCGCCGCGGCTGGCTTGGCGTGCGCATCCAGAGCGTCACCGACGAGATCGCCGAGAGCCTCAACATCAAGCCGGCGCGCGGCGCGCTGGTGGCCGGCGTTGACGACAAGGGCCCGGCCAAGCCGGCCGGTATCGAGCCCGGTGACGTCGTCGTCAAGTTCGACGGCAAGGACGTCAAGGACCCGAAGGACCTGTCCCGCGTCGTCGCAGACACCGCGGTCGGCAAGGAGGTCGACGTCATCATCATCCGCAAGGGCGAGGAGCAGACCAAGAAGGTCACGCTCGGCCGCCTGCAGGATCCGGACAAGGTGCAGGCCGCGGTGAAGACCGACGAGCCGCCGCCGGAGAAGCCGGTGACGCAGAAGGCGCTCGGCCTCGATCTCGCCGTGCTGAACAAGGATCTGCGCACGCGCTACAAGATCAAGGACACCGTCAAGGGCGTTGTCGTCACCAATGTCGACGCCAATTCGGATGCCGCCGAGAAGCGGCTCTCCGCCGGCGACGTCATCGTCGAAGTCGCGCAGGAAGCGGTCGCGAGCGGTGCCGACATCCAGAAGCGGGTCGACCAGCTCAAGAAAGACGGCAAGAAGTCCGTGCTGCTGCTGGTCTCGAACGGCGACGGCGAGCTGCGGTTCGTGGCGCTGAGCGTGCAGTAAGGGACGCACAGTCCTGTAGGGTGGGCAAAGCGAAGCGTGCCCACCACCTTTTACCGTTGCGGCAAGAATGGTGGGCACGGCGCAAGTGCACCTTTGCCCACCCTACGGCTGCGGTGCGTGTAGCAAGAGAGACTACGCCTCGACAAATTCGTCCCGCCGATAGCCCTGCGCATACAGCAGCGCGGTGAGATCGCCGTGGTCGATCCGCGCAGCCGCGGCGGCCGCCACCGCAGGCTTGGCGTGATACGCCACGCCCAGTCCGGCGGCCTGGATCATCGCGAGATCATTGGCGCCGTCGCCGACGACGACCGAGTCGATGTCGTCGAGATCGAACGACTCCATCAAATCCACCAGAGTCGCCAGCTTGGCGGCGCGACCCAGAATCGGCTCCTTCACTTCGCCGGTGAACTTGCCGTCGCGCACGACGAGCTCGTTGGCGCGGTTCTCCTGGAAACCGATTTTTGTGGCGACCGCGCTGGTGAACAGGGTGAAGCCGCCGGAGACGAGGCAGGTGTAGGCGCCGTTGGCGCGCATGGTCGCGACCAGCTCGCGGCCACCCGGGGTCAGCGTGATGCGCTTGGCCAGCACCTCGTCGACGACGCTGGCCGGGAGATCCTTCAACAGCGCGACGCGCTCGCGCAGTGCCGGTTCGAACTCGATCTCGCCGCGCATCGCGCGTTCGGTGATGGCGGCGACGTGGGCCTTCATCCCGACGAGATCGGCGAGCTCGTCGATGCATTCCTGGCCGATCATGGTCGAATCCATGTCGGCGAGAAAAAGCTTCTTGCGCCGGACGCCGGCAGGCTGCACCACGATGTCGATGGGCAGATCGCCGCGAAGCTCGCGCAATCGCTCTTCGATGGCGTGACGGTCGGCTTCGAGGTTACTGTCGGCGCCGAAGGGAATGTCGACCGCAACCCCGTCGAACAGCCAGTGCGCGGGGGCCGCTTGCGGCAGCACGGCGCGGGCGCCGTCGACAATGGTCGAGTCGAGGGCGGGATTGGCGGGATTGCAGATCAGCGTGGCGACGAGGGACATTTGAGGTTTTCGTGAGCGAGAGGCATTCGAGCAAGGCCGTGCTTATCGCAGGCCCGACCGCCAGCGGCAAGTCGGCCCTGGCGCTCGAGCTTGCGCTGAACACGGGCGGAATCGTGATCAATGCCGATTCCATGCAGGTCTATCGCGACCTCCGCGTCATCACTGCGCGTCCCACGCAGGACGAGGAGGCGCGCGTTCCGCATCGCCTCTATGGCCATGTCGATGCGGCCGTGAATTTCTCCGCCGGCGCCTGGGTGGCTGACGCCGCGAAGATGCTGGAAGAGGCGAAAGCGGAGGGCCGCCTGCCGATCTTCGTCGGCGGCACCGGGCTGTATTTCAAGGCTTTGACGGCGGGTCTCTCGGTGGTGCCGCCGATCCCTGCGGAAATACGTGAGGACGTACGTGCCCGGCTGGAGCGCAACGGCGTGGAGGCCCTGCATGCGGAACTCGCGCGTCGCGATTCCCGCGCCGCCGATCGACTGAATTTCCGCGACAGGACGCGGATCGCACGTGCGCTCGAAGTGGTCGAGGCGACCGGTCGTTCGCTGCTCGACTGGCATCATGAGGGCGAGCCACCGCTGTTGCCCAAGGATCGTTTTCGCGCGGTGTTTCTCGCGCCCGAGCGCGATGAGCTCTATGCCCGGATCGATGCCCGGTTCGACGCCATGCTGGGCGCCGGCGCCCTGACAGAGGTGGAGCGGCTCGCGGCCCGCGGCCTCGATCCGCTGCTGCCGGCCATGAAGGCCCACGGTGTGCCGGCCCTGGCCCGGCATCTGCGCGGCGAGCTCAGCCTGGAGGAGGCCGCCACAATCGGCCGGGCCGACACCCGCCACTACGCCAAGCGGCAATTCACCTGGTTTCGGCATCAGTTGCCGGAATTCGAGTGGGTGAAGCCTGGGGCGGCAAGGGGGTGGCTGGCGGATGCCGCCCACGCGGTCCGGGATCCCGGTTGACGTGCTTTTGTGCGCGGGTTCCCGCATTTACCTCTCGCCGAACTACGGGAACACCGCTACACTGCCAAAATCGCGTGGGAATGGCCGCTTTGCCTTGACATCGGGGCTTTGGTCGTTATGTTTCGCGCAACCTTTGGGAAGCTGAGCGCCTGCCATGCGTAACATTATTACCAAACTCCTTATCGCCGTCGTACCCAGGCACACCGCCGGGGGTGGCTAGCTGCCATCCACATGACAGGCGGTGTGCAGGGTCCCTCTTCGGGGCCTTTTTTATTTCCCGAACCCGACACGAACGAAGCCGCTGACAACAGCGCATCCGGAGCAAGCCAATGACCGACAAGAGCCACGATCCGAACCAGATGACCGGCGCCGCAATGATCGTCCGCGCGCTCATCGATCACGGCGTGACCGACATTTTCGGCTATCCCGGCGGCGCGGTGCTTCCGATCTACGACGAGATCTTCCAGCAGAGCGAAGTCCAGCACATCCTGGTTCGCCACGAGCAGGGCGCGGGCCACGCCGCCGAGGGCTACGCGCGCTCGACCGGCAAGCCGGGCGTTGCGCTGGTGACCTCCGGCCCCGGCGCCACCAACATGGTGACGCCGCTGACCGACGCGCTGATGGACTCGATCCCGCTGGTCTGCATCTCCGGCCAGGTGCCGACGCATCTGATCGGCAACGACGCGTTCCAGGAATGCGACACGGTCGGCATCACGCGTCCCTGCACCAAGCACAATTGGCTGGTGCGCGACGTCAACGATCTCGCCAAAGTCCTGCACGAGGCGTTCTACGTTGCGACCACGGGCCGTCCGGGCCCGGTGCTGGTCGACGTTCCCAAGGACGTGCAGTTCGCGACCGGCACCTATCATCCGCCGCGCAAGTCCGACGTGCACCGCTCCTACGCGCCCCGCGTGAAGGGCGATGCGACGCAGATCCGCAAGGCCGTGTCGCTGCTCGCCGGCGCCAAGCGCCCGGTGATCTACAGCGGCGGCGGCGTCATCAATTCCGGTCCTGAGGCGACCAAGCTCTTGCGCGAGCTGGTCGAGGTCACCGGCTTCCCGATCACCTCCACGCTGATGGGCCTGGGTGCGTATCCGGCATCGGGCAAGAACTGGCTCGGCATGCTCGGCATGCACGGCACCTACGAAGCCAACATGACCATGCATGATTGCGACGTCATGCTGTGCGTCGGCGCGCGCTTCGACGACCGCATCACCGGCCGCGTCGATGCGTTCTCGCCGAACTCGAAGAAGATCCACATCGACATCGACCCGTCCTCGATCAACAAGAACATCCGCGTCGATGTCCCGATCATCGGCGATTGCGGCAACATCCTCGGCGACATCCTCCAGGTGTTCAAGGCCGAGGCGAAGAAGCCCGACATCAAGACCTGGTGGCAGCAGATCGCGCAGTGGCGCGCCCGCAACTCGCTCTATTACAAGAAGAGCAACGACATCATCCTGCCGCAGCACGCAATCCAGAGCCTGTTCGAGGCGACGCGCGGCAAGGACACCTACATCACGACCGAAGTCGGCCAGCACCAGATGTGGGCGGCGCAGTTCTACGGCTTCGAGGAGCCGCATCGCTGGATGACGTCGGGCGGTCTCGGCACCATGGGCTACGGCCTGCCCGCGGCGATCGGCGTGCAGGTCGCGCATCCCGACAGCCTTGTCATCGATATCGCGGGCGATGCCTCGGTGCAGATGACGATGCAGGAGATGTCGACGGCGGTTCAGTACGAGCTGCCGATCAAGATCTTCATCCTGAACAACCAGTACATGGGCATGGTGCGGCAGTGGCAGCAATTGCTCCACGGCAACCGGTTGTCGCATTCCTACTCGGAGGCGCTGCCGGATTTCGTCAAGCTCGCGGAAGCCTATGGCGGCGTCGGTCTCCAGGTCACCAAGCCTGCCGATCTCGAAGGCGCCATCAAGGAGATGATCTCGGTGAAGCGCCCGGTGCTGTTCGACTGCCGTGTTGCGGCGCTGGAGAACTGCTTCCCGATGATTCCCTCCGGCAAGGCGCATAACGAGATGCTGTTGCCCGAGCAGGCCAACGATGAAGCCACCGCCAAGGCCTTCGCCGGCGGCAAGGCGCTGGTGTGAGGCCATGTTCGACCTGACGGAGCTCGAGCGCGCACATGCGATCGTGGGGCAGGCGGTGCCGGCAACGCCGGCGCGCGCCTGGCCCTTGCTCGCTGGGCGGCTCGGGACCGAGGTCGTGGTCAAGCACGAGAACCACACGCCGATCGGCGCCTTCAAGGTGCGCGGCGGGCTCGTCTATCTCGACCGTCTCAAGCGTGAGCGGCCGAACACGCCCGGCATCATTTCGGCGACGCGCGGCAATCACGGCCAGAGCCTGGCCTTTGCCGCGAGCCGTCACGGCGTGCCGGCGGTCATCTACGTGCCGCGCGGCAATTCGGTCGAGAAGAACCGCGCGATGAAGGCCTTTGGCGCCGAGCTGGTCGAGCACGGCGAGGACTTTCAGGCCGCGCGCGAGGAGGCCGAGCGGCGTGCGCAGTTCGCCGGGCTCCACATGGTGCCGTCATTCCACCCGGACCTCGTGCTGGGCGTTGCGACCTATGCGCTCGAGCTGTTCCGGTCCGCATCCGATCTCGACGTTCTCTACGTGCCGATCGGGCAGGGCTCCGGCATCTGCGGCTGCATCATGGCGCGTGATCTGCTTGGCCTGAAGACGGAGATCGTCGGTGTGCAGTCGACGGAAGCGCCGTCCTACGCACTCTCATTCGCCGCCGGCAAAATCGTGACCACCGAGACGGCGAATACGCTCGCCGACGGCATGGCGACGCGTATCCCCGACGAAGATGCGCTCGCGCTGATCCGCAAGGGGGCCTCGCGCATCGTAGAGGTCTCGGACGACGAGGTCGCCGCGGCGATCCGCGCCTACTGGACCGATACACACAATCTCGCCGAAGGCGCAGGCGCTGCCGCGCTCGCCGCGGCGCTGCAGGAAAAGAGCAAGCTGAAGGGCAAGCGCGTCGGTCTCGTGCTGTCCGGCGGCAATATCGATTTCGATCTGTTCCGCCGTTGGGTCGGGACGGACGCGCCAGCGATGGCGTGAGGAAGAGACAAGAGGGGACGACAATGAACCAGCCCGCATCCGCCTACTTCATCGAAGACCGCCATGATCCCAACGAGACGCACACACTTGCAGTGCTCGTGCAGAACGAGCCCGGCGTGCTCGCCCGCGTCATCGGCCTGTTCTCCGGCCGCGGCTACAACATCGAGAGCCTCACGGTCTCGGAGACTGAAGCGCAGAAGCATCTGTCGCGGATCACCATCGTCACCACGGGCACGCCGATGGTGATCCAGCAGATCAAGCACCAGCTCGATCGCATGATCCCGGTCTACCAGGTCGTCGACATGACCCAGACCAAGCGCTCGATCGAGCGGGAGCTTGCGATGGTGAAGGTGCGCGGGCAGGGCGAGCACCGCGTCGAGGCGCTGCGGCTGGCGGACGCGTTCCGCGCCCGCGTGATCGACGCCACCACCGAGAGCTTTGTGTTCGAGATCACAGGCAATACCGACAAGATCAACCAGTTTATCGACCTGATGCGCCCGCTCGGCCTTGTCGAGGTGTCGCGCACCGGCGTTGCCGCGATCGGCCGCGGGCCCGAAGGGATGTGAACCATGCTGGCGCGCGACTGGTATTATAACGAGCGGAACCGGATGGGCATCGAGCCCGCGGTGGCGTCGATCTACGACGCCCACGACGATGCCGATCTGCGGGCGCGCGCCGCACTGAAAATGCTGGGAGTTCAGCGCGGCTGGCGAATCGCCGACATCGGCTGCGGCAATGGCGTGCTCGCCACCGAAGCGGCGCTGATGGGCGCCGAGGTTGACGCCATCGACATCTCGCCGGCGATGCTGGCGCTGGCCGAGATCTATGCCCGCGACCGCAAGGCGCCCGTGCGGACGCAGTCCGCCGGCCTGCTCAGCTTTGCCTACCGGCCGGAATCCTACGATTTGATCGTCAGCGAGTTCACGCTGCATCACCTGCCCGACTTCTGGAAGGTCGTGGCGATGTCGCGGATCTTTCGCGCTTTGAAGCCCGGCGCGAGCTTCTACCTGCGCGACATCGTCTACGCCTCGATGCCCGATGCCGTCGAGCGCAATGTCGAGGAGTGGGCCGACTACCAAATCAAGAACCATGATTTCTCGCGCGAGGGCGTGGTGACGCATATGCGCGACGAATATTCCACCTTCGGCTGGGTGATGGAGCGGATGCTGACCGACGTCGGTTTCACGCTGGTCTCGGCCGACTATCACGCACCGATGCACGGCACTTATCTCCTCCGCAAACCCAAAGCCGGCGAGCAAGGCTAGACCAGAAGAACAAGCAGGGCTGCACGACAGGGCAGAACCGGAAACAACAATGAAGCCGGCCGATATCCTCATCGCCCTCATGGTGGCGATCATCTGGGGGTTTGCCTTTGTGGCGAGCCGGATCGCGCTCGACGAATTTTCGCCGGAGCTGATGACCGCGATGCGATTTTCCATCGCCGCGGTGCCGTGCCTGTTCATTCCCAGACCGAAGGTCGCCTGGTCGCTGCTGATCGCCATCAGCTTTACGCTGTTTCTCGGCCAGTTCCTGAGCCAGGCCTACGGCATCGCCCATGGTGTGCCGGTGGGGCTGACCAGCGTCGTCGTGCAGAGCCAGGCGCTGTTCACGATCGGCTTCGCGGCGCTCGTCTTCGGCGAGCGGCCGACGCCGGTACAGACGCTAGGAATTGTCATTGCGGCAATCGGGCTGCTCATGATCTGCGGCACCGTCGGCTATGATTTCAGCGTCGGCGCTTTCGCGGTGCTGATGATCGCCCCGATCTGCTTTGCCGTCGGCAATCTCCTGCTGCGCGGTGCGCGTGGCGCGCCGATGTTCGATCTGTTCGCCTGGCTGTGCCTCACCGCCGCGGTGCCGCTGTTCGCACTCGCGCTCGTCGTGAACGGGCCGGCGCCGACCTTCCAGTCGCTGATCCATATGTCGCTGACCGGCCTCATCTGCCTGCTGGTGATCGGCGCGATCTCCACCAGCATCGCCTATTGGCTGTGGGGCCGGCTGCTGCGTGACTATCCCGCGGCGCAAGTGGTGCCGTTCGCGCTGCTGGTGCCGTTCGTCGGATCGGCCGCCTCCAGCATCGTGTTCGGCGAACGGTTCGGGCCGCTGCGTCTCGCCGGCATGCTGACCGTGATCGGCGGCATTGCGGTGATGGTGCTGGTCAAGCGGCCCCAACCGCTCGCGAAGGCTGCGTGAGGTGAACATGGCCTACTCGCTCTTCTATGCGTTCCTCGCCTTCATGGTGGTGATGTACTTCACCCCGGGGCCGAACAACATCATGCTGCTGGCCTCGGGCCTGACCTACGGCTTCCGGCGCACCATTCCCCACATCGCAGGGATCGTCATCGGCTTTGCCTTCATGGTCGGCGCCGTCGGCCTCGGTCTCGGCACCGTCTTCCTGGCCTACCCGATCCTCCAGACCATCCTGAAATATGCCGGTGCGGCCTACCTGATCTATCTTGCCGCCGTGATCGCCATGTCCGGACCGACCACGCCGGGCAGCGAGGACGGTCGCGGCCCGATGACCTTTTGGGGCGCCGCCATGTTCCAGTGGATCAATGCCAAAGGCTGGGTGATCGTGATCGGCACCATCACGGCCTATGCGGCGATTGCCCAATTCCCGATCAACATCGCCATCCAGACCCTGATCAGCCTGTTGGTCGGTACGGCCTCGACCGTGGTCTGGGCCTTCTTCGGCACTGCACTACGCCCGGTGCTGACCTCGGAGCGGCTGGTCCGCGCCTTCAATATCCTGATGGCGCTCCTGCTGCTCGCCTCCCTCTACCCCGTTTTCATGGATGCATGATGTCGCGGATTTCCATGCAGAAACGGGTTTCCCTAAGGGCTGAAAATGCTCTAGACAGCCCTCGAAATCCGCAAATTTCACCCTTCGGACACTGACTATCGGCCGATTCTGGCCCTGAACGAGGAAACGACTATGCGTGTTTATTACGATCGCGACGCCGACCTGAACCTGATCAAGGGGAAGAAGGTCGCCATCGTCGGCTATGGCAGCCAGGGTCACGCCCATGCGCTCAACCTGAAGGACTCCGGCGTCAAGGACGTGGCGATTGCGCTGCGCAAGGACTCGGGCTCGGTCAAGAAGGCGGAAGCGGCCGGCTTCAAGGTGATGGAAGTCGCCGAAGCCGCCAAATGGGCCGACCTCGTCATGATGCTGACCCCGGACGAGCTCCAGGGCGACATCTACCGCGAGCACCTGCACGACAACATGAAGAAGGGCGCTGCCCTGGTGTTCGCGCACGGCCTCAACGTCCACTTCAACCTGCTCGACCCGCGCGCTGACCTCGACGTGCTGATGATCGCGCCGAAGGGCCCCGGCCACACCGTGCGCTCGGAGTATCAGCGCGGCGGCGGCGTGCCCTGCCTGATCGCGATCGCCAAGGACGTCTCGGGCAACGCCCATGACCTCGGCCTGTCCTACGCCTCCGCTGTCGGCGGTGGCCGCGCCGGCATCATCGAGACCACCTTCAAGGAAGAATGCGAGACCGACCTGTTCGGCGAGCAGGTCGTGCTCTGCGGCGGTCTGGTCGAGCTGATCAAGGGCGGCTACGAGACCCTGGTCGAAGCCGGCTACGCCCCGGAGATGGCCTATTTCGAGTGCCTGCACGAAGTGAAGCTGATCGTCGACCTGATCTATGAAGGCGGCATCGCCAACATGAACTACTCGATCTCCAACACGGCCGAATACGGTGAGTACGTCACCGGTCCGCGCATCGTCACCGCCGAGACCAAGGCCGAGATGAAGCGCGTCCTCGCCGACATCCAGGGCGGCAAGTTCGCCCGCGACTGGATGCTCGAGAACAAGGTCAACCAGACCTCGTTCAAGGCGACCCGCGCCAAGCTCGCCCAGCACCCGATCGAGGAAGTCGGCGCGAAACTCCGCGACATGATGCCCTGGATCAAGAAGGGCGCGCTGGTCGACAAGTCGAAGAACTAAGGCGGCGATCTCTGGACGTGGCGCGTCGCCGACGCGCTACGTTCGGGACGCGAGAGCGAAAGCACAAGCTTCGCTCGCCAAACCAAATCTTAAATCTTCGCGATTATGTCTGGGCGAGATCGCAACCTGCGGTCTCGCTCTTTTCTTCTCGCCCGAAGCATTGCTGCTTCATTCAAGTTCTTCGCGAGTTGATGTGCTCCCAGAGAGCCAAGAACTGACGCTTAAACCACATTCTTGAGTTCGCGTCGTTTCTCAGAATTTTTCCGGAACGCACGATCGCCAAAAGCGCTGTGTCCTCAGAGTCTAGGATTCGGCTCTTCATCCGTGCTTTCAACGTGCAATCAATCGCATTTCGCGACGTTCGCACGCCACTTCATCTTAAGAACCGACACTTGCCACGCCTTCTTGCAGAGCGGCGCAGGCTAGAAAAAGATCATCGGTGCGCGGCCTGAGAACCCGATGGCATTGCGCTGGCGGAGCCTCCCCCTACATTGGTCGCGGGGCACAAAAGGGGGGAGAGGACCATGCGATCCGTCGTCGTTACCGGCGCGTCCACCGGCATTGGCTGGGCCATTGCGAAATTTCTGATCGGGCGCGGCTATCGCGTCTTCGGCAGCGTCCGCAAGCAGGCCGATGCCGATCGGCTGAACGGTGAGTGCGGCCAAAACTTCACACCGCTGCTGTTCGACGTCACCGACGAGGCCGCCGTGCTGGCCGCTGCGCGCCAGGTGCGCGAGACGCTGGGCGGCGAGACACTGGCTGGTCTCGTCAACAACGCCGGCGTTGCCGTCGCCGGCCCCGTGCTCGAATTGTCGGCGGATGATTTCCGCCGCCAGATGGACATCAACGTCATCGGCCCGGTGATCGCGACGCAGGCGTTCGGACCGCTGCTCGGCGCCGATCCGTCGCTGAAGGGGCCGAAAGGGCGGATCGTGATGATCAGCTCGGTCGCTGGCAAGAACGGTAACCCGCTGTCGGCGCCCTATTGCACCTCCAAGCACGCGATCGAGGGCCTGTCGGAAAGCCTGCGCCGTGAGCTGATGCTGTTCGGCATCGACGTCATCATCGTTGCGCCCGGCGCGGTGAAGACGCCGATCTGGAGCAAGGCCGAGCAGTTCGATATGTCGGTCTATCAGAACTCGCCCTATCTGCCGGCGCTCAACAAGGTCATGGCGTTCATGATGAAGCTCGGTGAGACCGGGCTGCCGGCCGAGCGGATCGCCGAAGTCGTCTTCGAAGCGCTCACGGCTGCGAGCCCCAAGGTTCGCTACCAGATCGCGCCCGATCGGCTGCGGCACTTCATGACGGCCACGCTGCCCAAGCGAACGGTCGACCGCATCATCGCCAAGCGGCTCGGGCTGCTGCCGCAGGGCTAGAGCATGCGAAGCATTCTGATTGCGGCCCTTTGCGCCTTGGTCTCCACGGTCCTGGCCTCTGCGGCGCAAGCCGGGGACCAGGGCGATCCGCGGTCCTGCGATGGCTCGACCGCGGAGATGGTCGAGTGCCTGAAGGCGCAGACCGCGCAATGGGACAAGCGCATGACCATCGCCTATCAGCAGGCGATGAAGAATGCGGCGGATGCGCAGCGCGACCAGCTTCGCGCTGCGCAACGGCTCTGGATCCAGTACCGCGACGCCAATTGCCTGTATTACGGCATGGGCGAGGGCACCATTGCGCGCGTCGATGCCGGCGAGTGCCTGCGCCGGATGACCGAGGTCCGCGCGCGCGAGCTCGAGGGCGTCGGCCGCTGACGCGATCAGGCTTTGGCGGCTTGCGGGGTCGCGCGTGAGGCCATCGCGATCATCCGCAGCGCCATCACCGCGAGCAGCGGAAGGAGGAACGCCGCGTAACCAGGCATGGTCGGCACGCGCTTGCCAAACGACACCATGAACTGGAACCAGAGATAATAGCCGCCGATGAGGTGCAGTGCGCGCCAGAGGCGCGGTCCGATCATCGCGGCCGTGCGGTCGAACGAGGTCACGCTCATGGCTATGATCGCGGCATAGCCGATGCCGCCGAAGATGTAGGAGGCTGGGGAGGTGGCCTCGACAAAGCCGGCGGGGTCCAGCTTGGCGAAGACGACGATCGCAACCGCATGAATGGCGTGGGAGGCGGCAAAGCTCAAGCCGAGATAGCGGCGGTTGCGGCGCTGCCAGCGCGTCCACGCGTTCGGCCAGAGCCGGGCCAGTGCCGCGGCACTGAAAGCCAGGCAGAACAGCGAGAGCGAGCTGCGCGCCGTGAAACGGATCACCATCCGGACGCCCTCGACCTCGAACTGCCGCATCGAGGCGATCCAGAGGCATAGAGCAATCAGGCACAGCGTGAGGACGGCGAGCAGCCGCCAGCCTTCGAACCAGCTTCGACGTTGCGACATGGTGGTCTCCTCCTTTATGTAATCATCGATTACATTTCGGAGTGACGCGACCGTCAACGATGTAATCTCTGCTTACATTCACGTTCGGGTGATGCTAGAAGGCGCCATGCCCGCCCGTCAGACCACCAAGCCTCGGACCTCCAAACCTCGCGCCCGTCGCCAGACATCCGAAGCCCGGCCCTATCACCACGGCGACCTTCGCCGCGTGCTGATTGATGCTGCGCTGCAACTGGCGGCTGAGGGTGCCGAGGTCTCCGTGCGCGAGGCGGCGCGCCGGGCGGCGGTGTCGCCGGGAGCGCCGTTCCGGCACTTTCCCAACCGCGACGCCCTGATGGCTGCGGTGGCCGAGGAGGCGCAGCGGCGCTTTCGCGTCGAGATCGAGGCTGCACTGGCGGAGGCGCCGTCGGCCGACCCGCTGGTCCGCTTCCGCGCCTTCGGCATCGCCTATGTGCGATGGGCGATGCGTAATCCCGCCCATTTCGAGATCATCTCGACAGGACGCTATTTCGCCCATGGCAGTTCGGCCGAGCTGACGCGCGACAATGCCGAACTGGTCGCGTTGACCGAGCGGATGCTGGCCGAGGCGGCCGCGCACGGCCTGCTGCGGTCGGCGGATCTCAAGCGCATCCTGATCGCCGGCCGTGCCCTGATCTACGGCTTTGCCCGGATGAACCTCGACGGCCATTTTCCGCGCTGGGGCGTGGCGGAAGACGAAATCGAGCGGATGGCGGAGGGGGTGATCGATCTGTTCATCGCCGGGATCGCCAGACCCTAGCGTCGCCTGAGGTGCGGCCTTTCGCCTCCCGCTAACATTAAGCGAAGGTCGGGTGGCGGATCGCGTTGCCTGCCCGTGACCATTCCATTACAGTTTTATGACACGGCGCAGGCTTTCCGGCTGCGCCGAACGCCGCGGGCCGGTCAGACGGCTTGGCATCACCGCGCCGGACCAGAGTTGCGTGTCGTCGATGGCGTCCGCGCCCAATCCAGGCCCTTCCGCCACCACCGCCGTCCTGGCGAGCGTCGCTGCGCTCGGCATCTGGCGGCTGCTCGCGGTGGCCGCGCCGCATTTCGCGGCGCTTGCGCTGATGTACGAGACCGAGACCGATTTCGGCTCGCGGCTGTCCTTCCTGCTCGCCTGGGGCATCCTCAACTGCTTCTGGGTCACGCTGTTGCGCCGGCCGGCGCTGTCGGGCGCGCTGTCTCTGACCATGGTCGTGGTGCTGGTGTTGCTGTCGCGACTCAAGCACGACGTCGTGCAGATGACGGTCAACTTCATCGACCTGATGATGATCGACCGCGACACGGTCGCGTTCCTGTTCACGATCTTCCCGAATCTGCGCTGGTCGGTGATCGGGGCCGGCCTCGTCACGCTGCCGCTGATGTATGCGCTGTGGTGGCTCGATCCATTCCGCATCCGCCGCCTTCCGGCACTCGCCGCGATGCTCGCCTGTCTCGCGGGGTTGGTCGGATATTCCGTCTATCATCCCGACGAAGCCTGGCGCGGCTACTACGACGACGGCTATCTCTCGAAATTCTTCCGCTCCGGCGTCACCGCCGTATCCGATTTCGTGCAGTACGGCTTCATGGAGTCGGACGCCTCGACCAATGAGCGGCTCAACATGCCGCTGGTGGATTCTTGCCATCCGGCCGGCCGGCGGCCGAACATCATCATGATCCATGATGAATCGAGCTTTGACATCCGCGCCGCACAGGGCATCAAGGTGCCGCCGGGATACGGCAGTCACTTCAAGTCCTGGGACGGCAAGGAGCGTACCTTCCTGGCCGAAAGCAATGGCGGGCCGAGCTGGTTCACCGAGTATAACGTGCTTGCCGGTCTCTCCTCGCGCTCGTTCGGCCGCTTTGCCTATTTCGTGACGCGCATCGCCTCGGGTCGCGTCGAGCGCGGCCTGCCGCTGGCGCTGCGCCGCTGCGGCTACGACACCATGTCGCTCTATCCCGCCTATGGCGGCTTCATGGGCGCGCGCAGCTTCCAGCTGACGACCGGCGTCGAGCGCTTCCTGGACTCCAGGGATCTCGGCGCGAAGGATGTCGAGCCCGACAGTTTCTTCTACGACAAGGCGCTGCGGCTGATGGGCGAGCGGACGCCAAACAAGCCGCTGTTCAGCTTCATCTATCTCGGCGCCAATCATTTCCCCTGGGAGACGCGCTTCCGCCCCGATCTGGTGCCGAACTGGCGCGCGCCGGGCAATGCGCCGTCCATCGACGAATATCTGCGCCGGCAGGCGATGAGCGCCGAGCAATACAAGGCCTTCATTGCGGGCTTGAAGAAGAATTTTCCGGGCGAGCCCTTCCTGATCGTGCGCTATGGCGATCATCAGCCCGAGTTCGCGCCCAATCTGCTCGAGCCCGGGCTCGACGAAGGTGCGATCGGCAAGAAGCTCGACGCCTACGATCCGCGTCTCTACGCAACATATTACGCGATCGACGCCGTCAATTTCGAGCCTGTGAAGAGCGACGCGGTGATGGACACGATCGATGGTCCCTATCTGCCGCTGGTGATCCAGGAAGCCGCAGGCATTCCGCTCGATCCGTCCTTCGTCGCGCAGAAGGAGATCATGATCCGCTGCAAGGGCATCTTCTACGGTTGCAAAGACGGCGCCGAGGCGCGGCGGCTCAACCGGTTGCTGATCAATGCCGGGATGATCCGCGGGCTGTAGTTTCCATCGCGGCCATTCATTCGCCACTGCGTCCGTTGATACTTTGGCCCGGTGTCCTCCTCCGAATGAGGGACGCCGCGACGGATGATGCCGGCTAATGGGGGCGCTCAACGGATTGCGAACCACAGGAGAAGTCATTTGCCCATTTCCGTGAAACAGATGCTCGAGGCCGCCAACGCGGCCGTGCCGAAGATCTCGCCGGCCCAGGCGAAAGAGATGATCGGGAAGGGCGCGCTCGTGCTCGACGTGCGCGATGCGCCTGAAATCGAGAAGAGCGGCAAGATTCCGGGCGCAGTGAATATCTCCCGCGGCATGCTGGAGTTTCGGGCTGATCCGGACTCGCCCTATCACGACAAGGCGCTCGCCAGGGACAAGACCGTGATCCTCTATTGCGCCTCCGGCGGCCGTTCCGCGCTCGCCGGCAAGCTGCTTCAGGACATGGGCTACGGCCATGTCTACAACGTCGGCGGTTTCAAGGACTGGGTCGATGCCGGAGGGGCGACCGAGAAGGCGTAGCAACGGCGGCGGCGCAGGGGAGGCACGCCCTAGCGCCGGCCCACCTTCTCCCACAGCCACTTCGCCACCGCATCCGGCGATGAATTCGCATCATTGCCGCTGGCGCGCAGGTTTGCTTCGCGCATCGTGGCGATGTCGATCCTGCCGAGCAACGGCTCGAGGGCTGCCTGCAGCTTCTCGTCACCGGCACGCCTCGGCGCCAGCAGCAGGATGGCATCGTAAGGCGGGATCGCTTGCTTGGGATCGTCGACCGCCACCAGCTCGTACTTCGCGATCAGCCCGTCGCTGGTATAGCCGGCGATCACGTCGACCTCGCCGCTGGCGACAGCGGCGTACATGAAATCCGGCTGCATCTGGCGCTGCGCGTTGAACTGAAGACCGTAGGCCTTCTGGAGCGCCGCCCATTCCGGCCGCGAGAAGAATTCATAATCGCCGGCAATCGACATCGTCGACGCATGCGCGGCGAGATCGGCGATGGTGTGGATGCCAAGCGCGTCGGCGCGCTTTTTCGGCATCACCAGCGCATAGGCATTCTCGAAACCGAGCTCGCCGAGCAGCGTGATGTTGTCCTTGGCGAGCGCCGTCTTCAAATCTGCCACCAGCTCCGCGCGAGGCTTGATGTCGGTGCGGTGCAGCTGGTTGGCCCAGAGCGTGCCGGAATAGTCGACATAGAGATCAATGTCGCCGGCTTTCAGCGCCTCGAAGATCACGCTCGAGCCGAGACCGGACCGCGCCGTGGCGGAGAGACCAGCCGCCTGGAGGCGGTCCCGCAGCAAGGCCGAGAGCACGTATTGTTCGGCGAAGGTTTTTGCGCCGACCACATAGCCGGACGACGAACGTCCCATCGTCGGCACCAGCGTCGCCGCAACCAGCGCCGCGATGCCGATCGCGCCGAGTCCGGCGCGGAGGCGACCGCGCTGGCGCAGCCCGCTCTCGATCAAGCCGAGCAGTTGATCGACGGCGAGCGCGAGCAGGGCCGACGCAAAACAGCCGAACAGCACGAACACCCAATTCTGGGTCTGCAACCCTGCAAAAATGTAATTGCCGAGGCTGGTCTGACCGATCGGCGTCGACAGCGTCGCGGTGCCGATCACCCACACGGCGGCGGTGCGGATGCCGGCCATCATCACCGGCAGCGCCAGCGGAAGCTCGACCATCGTGAGCGACTGCCGTTCCGTCATGCCGACGCCTTTTGCGGCTTCGATCAGCGCGGGATCGATGCCGTTGAGCCCGGTGATGCCGTTGCGCAGCACCGGCAGCATCGAATAGAGCGCCAGCGCCAGCATGGCCGGCAGGAACCCGAACGCGGAGAAGGAGACGCCGAACCATTTCAGCGTCACGGACGCCGCGAGCAGCAGCAGCGGATAGAACAGCGCGAGCAGCGCCAGCCCCGGCACGGTCTGCACGATGCTCGCGAGCGCGAGCAGGATGGCGCGCGGCGCCGGGCGGTTGCGTGTGAGGATTGCGAGCGGCAAGCTGACGATCAGGCCGAGCGCGAGCGCGGCGAGGCTCACCCGGACATGATTGCCGAGGTAGTCGGGCAAATGCGACAGCGCCTCGCCCCAGCGCGGATCATTGAGGAAACTCATGCCGCACCGCCCTGTGGCAGCAGCGCGTTCAGCCGCTCGACCTGGCGCCGTGGCGTGCGCAGCAGCTCCAGCACATAGGCATCGGTGCTCGTCGAGAGTTCCGCCGGCGTACCCTGCGCGAGCAGCTTGCCGCCGCGCATGACCGCGATGCGGTCGGCCAGCAGGATCGCCTCCGTCATGTCGTGCGTGATCATCACGGTGGTCAGGCCGAGCTTGCGGTGCAGCTCGCGAAAATCCTCGCCGAGCGCATCGCGGGTGAGGGGATCGAGCGCGCCGAACGGCTCGTCCATCAGCACGATGCGCGGCCTTGCTGCCAGCGCCCGCGCCACGCCGACGCGCTGGCGCTGCCCGCCTGAAAGCGCCTCCGGCAGCCTGTCACGATGGGAGGCACGGTCGAGCTGGACCAGCTCGATCAGCTCGTTGACGCGCTCCGCGATCTCGGCTGCGGGCGCGCCGAGCAGCTTCGGCGTGATCCCGATATTGTCGGCGACGCTCAAGTGCGGAAACAGCCCGCCGCTCTGGAAGACGTAGCCGATCCGACGCCGCAGCGCGACGGGATCGACGTTCTGGACGTCCTCGCCCTCGACAGTGATGGTGCCGCCATCGGCCTCGATCAGCCGGTTGGCAAGCCGCAGCAGCGTCGTCTTGCCCGAACCCGAGCCGCCGACAACAGCCAGAAACTCGCCCTCGGCGATGTCGAGCGAGACGTCGTCGACGGCCCTGAGGGAGCCGAAGTTCTTGGTGACGTTTCGGTAGGTGATCGCCAGCTTGGAGGGCATCGCGGATGGGCTCAAGGGGCGGCAAGGGGGCCAGACCCCATGCGTAGCACGCTTGGCCGGTTGATTGAACTTGGCCGCGCGAGCGGCTAAGGCATCAAGCCAAGTTCGGAGGAAACACATGACAACGCCCACGGCGGTGGCGCTGGAAGATGCCAAGGTCGCGTTCCGGTTGGGGGACGGGCGGGTCTATACAGCGGTGGAGAAGGCCCATCTCGCGGTCGCCCAGGGCGAGTTCGTCGCCATTGTCGGCCCGACCGGCTGCGGAAAATCCACGCTGCTCAATGTCGCCGCCGGGCTGCTCAAGCCGGCTGCCGGCAGCGTGAGGATTTTCGATCAGCCGCTCGCGGGGTTGAACCGCGATGCCGGCTATCTGTTCCAGGCGGATGCGCTGTTCCCCTGGAAGACGGCGTTGGACAATGTCGCGATCGGGCTCGAAATCAAGGGCACGCCGCGCGCCGAGGCGCTGCCGCAAGCGCAGAAATGGCTCACCTCCGTCGGTCTCGGCGCGTTTGCGGGCCGCTATCCGCACATGCTCTCAGGCGGCCAGCGCAAGCGCGTGGCGCTGGCGCAGGTCCTGATCCGCGACCCAAAGATCCTGCTGATGGACGAGCCGTTCGGGCCGCTTGATGCGCAGACGCGGCAGGTCATGGGCAACCTCCTGCTCGACTTGTGGAATGCCGACCGCAAGGCCGTCCTGTTCGTGACTCATGATCTCGAGGAGGCGATCGCGCTCGCCGATCGCGTCGTGATCATGTCGGCGGGGCCGTCCTCGCGCATCATCGGCGACTGGCGCGTGACGCTCGCCCGCCCGCGCGACATCTTCGAGGTGCGGATGGACAAGGAGTTCCATGCGCTGCATCGCGAGATCTGGAGCGTGCTCAAGGACGAGGTGATGAAGGGCTACGCCCAATCCAACCACGCGGCGGAGGCGGTCTGATGTCGCGCGTTACGCTGCTTGCGTTGCAGGTCCTGGTCGCCGTTGTCTGCATCGTGCTGTGGCAATTGCTCTCCACCGTGCCGGTGTTCGGCAAGATCCTGCTGCCGCCGTTCTTCTTCTCCAATCCGGTCGACGTGTTCGACCAAATCGTCAAATGGTTCGTTTCCGGTGTGATCTGGAAGCATCTCGCGATCACGCTCTGGGAATCGATCCTCGCCTTCGTGATCGGGTCGGTCAGCGGCGTCCTGGTCGGCTTCTGGTTTGCGCGGCAGCCGCTGGTTGCCGCGGTGTTCGACCCTTACGTGAAGATGGCCAATGCGCTGCCCCGCGTCGTGCTCGCGCCGATCTTCGCGCTGTGGCTGGGGCTCGGCATCTGGTCCAAGGTCGCGCTCGGCGTGACGCTGGTGTTCTTCATCGTGTTCTTCAACGTCTATCAGGGCGTCAAGGAGGTTAGCCGTACCGTGCTCGACAATGGCCGCATGCTCGGCATGAGCGAGGGGCAGCTGATGCGGCACGTCTATTGGCCGTCCGCGCTGTCGTGGATGTTCTCCTCGCTGCACACCTCGGTCGGCTTCGCTGTGGTCGGCGCCGTCGTCGGCGAATATCTGGGATCGGCCGCGGGGCTTGGCTATCTGATCCAGCAGGCCGAAGGCGTGTTCGACGTCGCCGGCGTGTTCGCGGGCATGTTCGTGCTGTCGGCCTTCGTCATCCTGATCGATTTTGGAGTGACGCTGGTGGAACGGCGCCTCCTGGTCTGGCGGCCGACCGTGGACAGTCGCGGCTAGCGGAAGAAAGGCCCGCGCATCTGCGCGAGCCCCGATCGCAAATGCTCAATCCAGCAGCTTGACGTCGTCGGGCGCCTGCGGCGGGGTCTTGATCGCGATCGCCTTGACCTGGCCGCTGATCGGCTTGGTGCCGCCATGCGGCGTGCCCTTCGGGATGATGACGAGATCGCCCGGCTTCACCGTCACTTCCTTGTCGCCGAGCCAGATCGTCCCGGTCCCGTCCAGGATGTACTGGATCTCGTTGGTGTTGGGATGCAGGTGTTTTGGCACATTGCCGACCTGGATCGACACGGTCGAGCCATCGGCGGTCATGAACGTCTTCGAGCGGTAGCCGACCTGGTTGGCGGGACCGAGTGCGTCGCCTTCCATCTCGCCGGTATGAATGATCTGCGCGGTGATGTTTTCGGCGGCCAGCGCCGGCGCGAGCAGGTAGGTCGCGCCGCATCCGGCGACGAAGGCGGCGGTGATCGAGAGCCCGGCAGCAAGGCGATTCATGGACGATTCTCCCCATCAGGAATGCTTGTTGTGCACCCATGCTATTGCGCCGAAAGACCAATGGCCAGTGCCACTTAAGCGGTGCTTCTCAAGCCAGTCCCGCTGCTCTATGGTGCCGCCAGCCGAACGGAGGAAACCAATGAAGAACACGATTGCCAGGCTCGCCGGCGCGCTGCTCGCGCTGACGCTCACCACCGGTCTTGCCGCAGCGCAAAGCAAGGTCACGATCGCGGTCGGTGGCGGCGCCTGCCTGTGCTATTTGCCGACGGTGCTGGCCAAGCAGCTCGGTGAGTACGAAAAAGCCGGCCTCAACGTCGACCTGGTCGACCTCAAGGGCGGCTCGGACGCGCTCAAGGCCGTGCTCGGCGGCAGCGCCGATGTGGTGTCCGGCTATTTCGACCATTGCGTCAACCTGGCGGCCAAGAAGCAGGAGCTGCAGGCGTTCGTGGTCTATGACCGCTATCCGGGCCTTGTGCTGGTCGTCGCACCGTCGCACACTGGCGACATCAAGTCGGTCAAGGATCTGGCCGGCAAGAAGGTCGGCGTCAGCGCGCCCGGCTCCTCCACTGACTTCTTCCTGAAATATCTCCTGAAGAAAAACGGCCTCGATCCCGCCGGCACCGCGGTGATCGGCGTTGGCCTCGGCGCCACGGCCGTGGCTGCGATGGAGCAGGGGCAGATCGATGCAGCGGTGATGCTCGATCCCTCCGTCACCGTGCTTCAGGGCAGCCAGAAGGATTTGCGTATTCTCAGCGACACCCGTACGCAGAAGGACACGCTCGAGACCTTCGGTGGTGAATATCCGGGTGGCGCGCTGTACTCGACCGTGGCCTGGGTCAACGGACACGAGAAGGAGACGCAGGCGCTGACCAACGCGATGCTGGCCACGATCGCCTGGATCCATTCGCATTCGCCCGAAGAAATCATGGCCAAGATGCCGGACGAGATGGTCGGCAAGAACAAGGATCTTTATCTCGCGGCGCTTAAGAACACGATCCCGATGTTCTCCGAGACCGGGAAGATGGATCCGAAGGGAGCGGACGCCGTGCTGGCGGTGTTCAGTGTCGGTTCGCCCGAGGTGGCCAATGCCAAGATCGACGTCAGCAAGACCTTTACCAACAAGTTTGTCGAACAGGCCAAGAAGACCACAGGGAGCGCCAAATAACTGACGCGAAGGCTGGGTAATCAGGCGTCATGACGTCACTGACCATTCATCGCGTTACGACGCTTGACCTTGCCGTGCGCCCCGTGATCTGGCCGTTCGCCGAGGAGCGGCGCGCCGAGATCGCCGCGCATTTCGCCGAGCAGCAGCGTGCGCGGCCGAAACTCTGGAACGGCCGGGTTCTGCTCGGGCGCGATGCCGTCTTCACCGACGGTCATCTCGCTGCGACCTATTTCGAGACGGATTTCGCCAGCTTCCTAGCCTGGCGCGATTGGGGCTTTCCCGATCCAGCCGTGTTCAACGGGTTCGGTATGGGTGCGCTGCGCACCTCCGACGGCGCTTTCCTGATGGGCGAGATGGCGCATCACACAGCCAATGCGGGACGCATCTACTTCGCCTCAGGCACACCCGATCTCGACGATGTCAGGGACGGCACCCTCGATATTCCCGGCAGCGTCGTTCGCGAGCTCGAGGAGGAGACCGGCCTGCTCCCCGCTGATTATTCGGCGGAGACAGACTGGCACTGTGTCGTCACCGGCAGCGCACTTGCAATGATACAGATCCTCAACCTGGATATGCCGGGTGAGGCTGCGCGCGCGCGGATCGAAGCCAACCTGGCTCGCCAGGACGAGCCGGAGCTGTCGGCCATCCATCTCGTGCGCGGAATGGATGATCTCATGCCGGCCATGCCGCGATTTGTCACGGCCTTCATCGCGCAGCAGTTCGCTTCGCGCTGACGCGCGAGGCTTGACATCGCGCGGCCGAGCCCATGTGATGGGCGCAAAAGCAAAACAAAAAATTGCAATGCACAATCGTCCAGGGAGGTTTAGATGCGCCTGCGCATGGCTGCCCGCTTGGTACGTGGGCTGTTGGTCGCGATTGCAGCGATGGGCCTGACCGTTTCGGTTCAAGCTCAGGAGAAGAAGATCAAGATCGGCGTGATTTTCGACCTGACCGGCCCGCTCGCCGGCGGCGGCTCCGAGCTCGAATATCTCGGCACCAAGATCATCCTCGATCATTTCAGCAAGACCGGCGTCGAGGGCTACAAGGTCGAGGCGGTCTATGCCGACGCGCAGAGCAAGCCCGACATCGCCATCAACGAATCCGTCCGCCTGCTCGAGCAGGAGAAGGTCGACATGGTGCTCGGCTTCTTCTCCTCGGCGCAATGCGTGCCGGTCGCCGCCCGTGTCGAGCAGCTGAAGAAGTTCATGTGGATGACGACCTGCATCTCGTCCGCCGTGTTCGCCGACAAGAACTACAAATACGTGTTCCGCCCGCAGGCGAGCGGCGACCAGTTCGGTGCAATGACGATGGATTTCATCGCGCAGAACGCGCAAGGCAAGCTCGGCAAGGAGCCGAAGGATCTCCGCGTCGCCATCGTCCACGAGGACGGCTCCTATGGCGTCGACGTCTCCAAGGGCAACGAGGCCGGTGCGAAAAAGGCGGGCTTCAACGTCGTGCTGAAGGAGGGCTATTCGGCGACCGCGCCGGATCTCTCCGCGCTGGTGACCAAGCTGAAGCGCGCCAAGCCCGACGTGATTTTCCACACCGGCTACAATCCCGACATCACGCTGTTGCTGCGGCAGGCGCGTGAGCAGGGCCTGAAGTTCGCAGCCCTCGTCGGCCATGGCGCCGGCTACGGCGTCTACGAGAAGTTGAAGGAGGGGATGGGCGCTGACGCGAGCTACATCTTCAACACCGATCCGATCTCGATCTGGCTGGCCAACCAGAAGACCATGAACCCGAAGCTTGCGCCCATCATCAAGATGGTCGGCGAGGAGTTCGACAAGATCAGGCCCGGCGTTGCCATTCGCTCCGCCCATGTCGGCATCGGTGCATCCAACACCTACGTGTTCATGGATGACGTCCTGCCGCGCGCGATCAAGAAGTATGGCGGGGTCGATCCCGAGGCGCTGCGCAAGGCGTCGCTCGACACCGACATTCCGGAGGGTGGCACCATGCTCGGCTTCGGCGTCAAGTTCTACGGCGAGGGCACACCGATGGCGGGCCAGAACGAGCGCTCGTTCCCGGTCGTGATCCAATACATCGACGACAAGTCCTCGGTGGTGTGGCCCAAGAGCCAGGCGCAGCGCGAAGCCGTGCTGCCGCTGCCGAAGGGCACCACCTACAGTAACCAGTAGCAGCGGAGCGTTGCGGTGCTGGAGGTCAGCGGGCTGGTGAAGCGGTTTGGCGGCTTCACGGCCGTCAACAACGTGTCGTTTAGGGTCGAGCAGGGCGAGATCCTCGGCCTGATCGGTCCCAACGGCTCGGGCAAGAGCACGATCTTCAACATGCTCTCCGGCACGCTGGCGCCAAGCTCAGGATCGATCCTGTTCGATGGCTCGGAGATCGCGGGGCTGGCACCGCACCGGATCATCAACCGCGGCATCGGCCGCACTTTCCAGATTCCGCGGCCGTTCCGGCGGCTGTCCATTTTCGAGAATGTCGCGCTCGCCGGATTCTACGGCCAGGGCCGCCATAGCCGCGTCAAGGCCGAGGAAGCGGCGGAGCGGTCACTCGCGATGGTGGGCTTGCCAACCGATCGCCACGCCAGCGTTGACGGCCTCGGCGCAGCAGGCTTGAAGAAGCTCGAACTTGCGAAAGCGCTCGCCACTGCACCCAAACTTCTTCTCGCCGATGAGAGCCTCGGCGGTCTCGACGAGGCCGAGATGGGCCAAGCCGCCGACATGCTGCGCAACATCCGCGACGAGCTCGGCGTCACCATCATCTGGGTCGAGCACATCATGGGCGTGTTGATGCGCGTGGTCGACCGCGTCATGGTGCTCGATCACGGCGAAAAAATCTCGGAGGGCCTGCCGAGCGCGGTCGCCGGTGATCCGCGCGTCATCGAGGTCTATCTCGGCACCGATGCCGAGACCACGCAGGCTGCGGCCGCCGAAGCGCGCCGCCGCGCGGGAGGCCAGTGATGCTGGAGCTTCGCGGCGTCAACGCCGGCTATGGCACATTCCCGGCGCTGTTCGACGTCAATCTCCACGTGAAGGCCGGCGAGGCCGTGGGCGTCATCGGTCCGAACGGTGCGGGCAAGACCACGCTGATGCGTGTCATCTCCGGCCTGATCCGTCCGACGCGCGGATCGATCAAAATGGAAGGCGTCGATGTCATCGCCACTCCGCCGCACAAGATCGTCAGCCTCGGGATTGCGCATGTGCCCGAGAACCGGCGGCTGTTTCCGCAGCTCTCGGTCGACGACAATCTCAAGATGGGCGCCTTCATGAAGGAGGCTCGGGGGAAATACGCCGAGCGTCTGGAGGTCGTGTTCGATCTGTTTCCGCGATTGAAGGAGCGGCGCCACCAGATGGCCGGCACCATGTCCGGAGGCGAGCAGCAGATGTGCGCGATCGGCCGCGCGCTGATGTCCAATCCGAAACTTCTGCTGCTCGACGAGCCCTCGGCCGGGTTGGCGCCGGTCGTGGTGCAGCAGGTGTTCGAGCTGGTGAAGCGGATCCGCGCCAGCGGGCTGACGGTGCTGATCGTCGAGCAGAACGTGCAGCAGGTGCTGCGCGTGGTCGACCGGGCCTATCTGATCGAGGCCGGCACGATCCGCGCCTCGGGCACCTCGGCCGAGATGCTGGCGAGCGACACGGTCAAGGAAGCGTATCTCGGGGTATGAGGGGCATATGCAGGCGTTCCTGGATATTTTCGACATCTATCTGCTGGAGGCCGTGATCAACGGGATCCTGCTCGGCGGCGTGCTGGCGCTGCTCGCGCTCGGGCTGAACCTGATCTTCGGCGTCATCGACGTGACCTGGATCTGCTACGCCGAGCTCGTGATGATCGGCATGTACGCCATGTACTTCATGGTCCAGTATTACGGCATCAGCTATTTCATCGCCGCGCCCCTGACCATCCTGCTGGTCGCGATCCTCGGCGCGCTCTTGCATTATCTCGTGATCGCGCCGCTGTTGACGGCGCCGCCGATCAACCAGCTGCTTGCAACCGGCGGCGTGCTGTTCGTGTTGCAGAGCTTTGCCACCGTCGCCTTCGGCATCGACTTCCGCAACCTCGGCATCCGCCTGCCGGTGCTCGCCTTCGGCGACATGAATTTCAGCTACGCGCGCCTTCTGTCGTTCCTGGCGGCGCTGGTCGGCATGGTCGCGGTCTATCTCTTCATGACGCGCACCTTCACCGGCACCGCGATCCGCGCCATCTCGCAGGACCGCCAGATCATGGCGCTGATGGGCGTCGACACCAGGCGGATCTATCTCATCACCTCCGCGATCGGCGGCGGGCTGGCCGGGCTCGCCGCCTGTTTGCTGGTGCTGCAATATGACGTGCACCCCTTCGTCGGCCTCTCCTTCGGTCCGATCACCTTCCTGATCTGCGTGCTCGGGGGTCTCGGCAATTTCATCGGCGGCTTCATTGCGGCCTTCGTGTTTGCCGAGATCATCTCGCTGGGTGGTCTGTTCTCCGATCTCGAATGGGGCTACGTGCTTGCCTTCGCCTTCTTCATCGTCATGATGTTCATCCGGCCCGCGGGCCTGCTCGCGAGGCGCCGATGATGGGGCAGGGCCGGCGCGTTGCTTGGGCGATAGGACTGGGCGCGCTGATCGCGCTGCCCTTCGTCTATCGCGATCCCTATCATCTGCACATTCTGGTGCTGATCCTGATCTGGTCGTTCGCCTACACGTCGTGGTCGATGATGGGGCGGTTCGGTCTGGTCTCGCTCGGCCACGGCGGCTTCATGGGGATCGGGGCCTATGTCACCGCGCTGCTCTGGAATCATCTCAGCCTGTCGCCATGGATTGGCATCCCCATCGGCATGGTCGCGGCCGGCGCGTTGGCGCTGATCGTCGGCTATCCCTGCTTCCGCTTCCGCATCACCGGGCATTACTTCGTGCTGGTGACGCTCGCGCTGTCGGGCATCGTGCTCCAGGTCATCACGGCGACGCGCGACTATACCGGCGGCTCGCTCGGCTACACGCCGAACCGCGCCTCGGGCAACAAGCTGCTGGCGCTGCAATTCGACGACAAGATCACCTGGTACCTGATCGCGCTCGCGGTCTGGCTCGGCGGCATCGTCGTCTGGCACCTGATCGATCGCAGCATGAGCCGCTACGCGCTCGAGGCGATCTCCGAGGATGAGGACGCGGCTGCCGCGGCCGGCGTCGACGTCACCGCGGAGAAACTGAAGATCACCCTGATCAGCGCCGTGATGACGGCGCTGGCGGGCGCGATCTATTGCCAGTACCAGATGTTCATCACGCCCGACACGGTCTCCGGCATCGCGGTGTCGCTGCAGATGGTGTTCGCGGCCATCGTCGGCGGCCTGTTCGTCTCGCTCGGCCCGACCGTCGGCGCCGTCATCACCATCCTGCTCGCGGAGACCCTGCGCATCGGCTTCGGCACCAAGGCGGTCGGCTGGGACAACCTCGTCTACGGCGTGCTGCTGGTGCTTTTCATCATATTCCTTCCGAAGGGTATCCTTGGTAGCCTGCTCGACCGATTGAAGTCGCAACGCAAGGTGCCCCGCGCTCATGAGCAAAAAGCCGTCCAAATCGCTCGCCCAGGAACTTGACCGCTACATCACGCCATTCCGGCATGACGGATCCGGCAAGTTTCACCTGAAGGACCATAAGACCAACGAGAAGGGCGATCTGGACAAGGAGACGGCGCAGGAGATTCTCGACGCCAACAAGAAGCGGCTGGTCGCATTCCAGGAGAAGCTCTACGCCCAGGACCGCTGGTCGGTGCTGATCGTGTTCCAGGCCATGGACGCCGGCGGCAAGGACAGCGCGATCAAGGCGATCTTCGAGGGCATCAATCCGCAGGGCTGCGAGGTGTCCGCCTTCAAGGCGCCGAGCAGCAAGGAGCTCGACCACGATTTCCTCTGGCGCCACGTCATCGCGCTGCCGGAGCGCGGCCATATCGGCATCTTCAACCGCTCCCATTACGAGGAGTGCCTGGTCACGCGTGTCCACCCGCAGGTTCTCGCCAAGGAGAAGCTGCCCTCGAAGCTCGTCACCAAGAACATCTGGCAGGAACGGTTCGAGGACATTGCCGCCTGGGAACGTTACCTGGCGCGCAACGGCACCCTGGTGCTGAAGTTCTTCCTCAATCTCTCCAAGGAGGAGCAGCGCCAGCGCTTTCTCGATCGGCTGGAGGAGCCGGCCAAGCAGTGGAAGTTCTCGATGGACGACATCAAGGAGCGCGCGCTGTGGCCGCGCTACCAGGCGGTCTATCAGGACATCGTGCGCCACACCGCCACGCCGCATGCGCCCTGGTATGTCGTGCCCGCCGACCACAAATGGTTTGCCCGCGTGGTGATCGGCTCCGTCATTGTCGCGGAGCTCGAAAAACTGGACCTGCGCTTTCCCCGCGCCGACAAGGCCTCGGCGGCGGAGTTCGACAACGTGCGCAAGGCGCTGGAGAAGGAAGGGAAGGGGGACAAGAAGCGGGGAAAGTGACGGGAGGAAACCGCCAGCGCGGCCGCCGTCATCGGCAAAATCTGAAAACAACCCCATGCACAGTAGCCGGCGCTCATGGAATCAAGGGCCTGCCGGTCGCTGTGGGCGATATTCGGATTTTTAGAAAATGACTTGACCCGTCGGGCAAAACAGGGGCATGATGTCACCATCACGAATGCTCTCGTAGGGTGGGCAAGGCGACTTGTCCGCCATAGCTCGAAGAGCGACGGCGGAAGTGTGCCTACGCATGTTTCGCGATCGAGAGAGGTGGTGGGCATGGCGCTTGCGCGCCTTTGCCCACCCTACGAGTTCGGTGCAAGCCGTCGCGTTCGGTGCAAGCCGTCGAGTTCAGCGCAAGCCGTTAGTACCCACGACCCCACCAATAGCAGAAGCGCTCGACATTGGCGGGCAGGCTCGCTTCGTAATTCGCCCACTTCTCGTATTTCGGCAGCTTCACCTCCTTCATCGCGGTGTCGAAGCATTTGCCGGCGTCGGCCGCCTTCTTCACCTCGGCCGAGAGATCCTCCATGTAGGCGATGTCGTCCTCGACATCCTTCTTGGTGCCGAGCCGGCCGCCGGCATAGGGATGGCCGGGGATCATCCGCTCCCAGTCGAGCGAAGCCAGCTTCTTGAGCGAGGCGATATATTCGAGCGGCGAGGCATTGTCGGGAATGTTGCGGAACTGGACCGCCTCGATCGGCGCGAAGTCGACCACGAAGACGAGCTTCTCCTTCGGCAGCCGCATCACCAGCGAGTTGTCGGAATGGTTGCGGCCGACATAGTCGAGCTCCAGCGTGGTGCCACCGAGCGTGATGGTCTTCTTGCCGTCGACCACCTGATCCGGCATCACGATATCGGCCAGGAGCGCATTCTGTTTCTTCAGCTCGAGCAGCCGCTCCCTGGTGCGGCGATGCGCGATGAAGGTGGCGCCGAGATCCTTGAAGGGCTGGCCGCCGGCGATGTGGTCGTAATGGTGGTGGCTGTAGATGACGTATTTGATCGGCTTGTCGGTGACGGCCTTGATCGCATCGATATAGGGCTTGGCGGGACGCAAGTAGGAGATTGGATCGGTGGCGATCACCCCTTGCGGCGTCACCACGAACATCGACTGATGGCCGCCATAGCGGAAGATGTAGACGTTCTCGGTGCCGTCGACTTTCTTGGTCGAGGTCTGCGGCGGCGTCTGCGCGAATGCTGATCCGGTGACGAGCGCCGCGAGCACGGCGATGCAAAATGATGCTTTCATCTCTGGCTTTCTGAAATGAATGAGGACGGAGGAGGCGGGTGTTCTCTTCGACACAAACGCTGCCGCCGATGATTTATTCCATCGTTGCAACCAGCCGATGTGTCGCGGGAACAGCATGGAACATATCGTCAAATGTGATTTGAAACTCATCGATCCCGCTTGACAGTTTTATGTCACGGGAGGAGCATGCAGATGGTCGCAAACAAGCGACGGGTCCACTTCATGAGCAAGGGGAGGTCTATGACGCCACCTCCGCAAATCCAGCCGCGTTAATTGCGATGGAGCTCGTTCGGATTATCGCATAGCGGCAGAAACCGCGAACGGCACGCCGGGTCAAGGTTTAGTGGGCTGCATCAGCAAGGCAGAGCCCCTACCTGCCCGGCGCTGTGCGTTTTGCCCCCTCGCGCGTCGACTACGCCTTCTTCGTCACGCCGAAGAGATCACCGAGCCACTGATAATACACCGGCTGCTTCTCGTGCAGGGTGGCGCGGTTGTTGGGCGGGCGGTCGACATTGCCCCAGAGATAGAGGCTTCCGGTCACCGCAAAAAACTCCTGCACGTTCTTCAGGACGTAGGAGTCCGGTGGATAGAGTTCGTTCTGCCTGGCGATGCCGTAGAAGCGCACAAGATCCGGATTCTGCAGCGCTCCTGGCAGGACGCGGAAATGATAGGCGTGGAGCAGCTCGTGCAGCAGCACCGGCTTCTCTGGCGCAACGACGGCCGCGTCAACCGTGACGCCCTGGACCTTGGACGAGAAGTGGCCGCCACCGTCGCCCTGTCCGGGCTTGACCGAGACCGGTTGGCTTTTGAAGAAGGTCATGATCTCGGGCTTGGCACCGCATTCGACGACGATGTCGATCTGATGCTTCAGCGACGTGACGACGTCCTTGATATCGGGCTGGCTTTGCGCAGCGCTGGTGTCGACCGTGATGCCGCGATAGGTGAAGGTGGGTCCGCTCTGTGCGACCGCGGCCCGCGTGCCAAGCAGGATCGCAGCCCCCGCAAGCACGAGCCGGCGCCGGTCAAAATCCATCATGTGATGCCCCCGAATTCCCGCGCCAATTTCGCATGCTTTTGCGGCACTGGCCATGACGCGGTTCCATCACATCTGCGTTGGGGGAAATGCCAGAGGACATGCCAAGGGAAATGCCAAGGGAAATGCCAAGGGAAATGCCAAGAGATGGTCGCCTGATCGGCAAACTTCCGACACATGATCGGGGCGAATAGCCGCTATCCGACATGACGCAGTGCTTCGCGGTCACGATTCCGCCGGCGCATTTCATTTATTTTGGGGAATCCGCGTGTCGCATAAGCTTGCCTCGGCGCTTGTCGCCGCCCTCTTTCTCGCGCTCTCGTCTTTCTCCCCCGCCCGGGCAGAGCCGCCTGCGCCGGCCGCGAGCGGCATGGCCGCGCTGTCGCCTGACGAGGCCAAGCGGGCGCTGGAGACGCTCCAGGACGACAAGAAGCGCGCGCAAATGATCGATACGCTGCGCGCGATCGCGAATGCGTCCGGTCCGCAGCAGCCCGCACCCGAGCAGAAGTCGCCGATCCCGCTGTCGGCTGACGGACTCGGCGCGCAGCTTCTGCTCACGGTGTCGGAGGAGATCGGCGAGATCTCGCGCGACGTCGCCGACATGGCGCGGACGCTCACGCATTTCCCGGCGTTCTATTACTGGATCGTACGGACCGCCAACGATCCCGACGCCTATAATCTGCTGATCGAGATCGCCTGGAAGCTGGCGCTGGTGTTCGGCTGCGCGCTTGCGGCCGAATGGGTGATTGTCCGCCTGATCCGCCGCCCGGTCGTCTTCCTCGAAGGGCGCGTGCCGCAGACCGCGCGCCTGCCGGTGCAGGCGCTGCCCATTGCCGATCCGCCGTCATCGGTCGCCGATGTCACGCCGTCGCCGGAATTGCACAAGCGCAGGCACAGCCTGGCGCGGGTCTGGCAGCTGTTACTGCGGCTGCCTTTCGTGCTGGGGCGGCTGTTGTTCGAACTGCTTCCGGTGGTCGTATTCGTCGGCATCGCGACCGCATTGCTCGGAACGGAGATCGGCGAGCCCGCGACCGTCCGCCTCGTGATCCTTGCCGTCGTCAACGCCTATGCGTTTTCGCGCGGGCTCATTTGCGTCGTCCGTGCGCTGGCCGGGCCGTTCGGGCTGTTTCCGGTGCGCGCCGAGACGGCAGCCTATGTCGAGATCTGGGCGCGCCGCATCGTCGGCGTCGCGGTCACCGGCATTGCATTCGCCAACGTGGCGCTGCTGCTCGGCCTGCATCGCGCCGGCTATGCCGCGCTCATCCGCATGGTGATGCTGGTCGTGCATCTCTTCGTCGTCGTCATCATCCTGCAATGCCGCCGCCAGGTCGCCGACGCCATTCGCGCGCCTGCGGACCGGCAGGGGATCGCGGCGCGCCTGCGCAACCGCATCGCCGGCGGCTGGCACTATCTGGCCATCGCGCTCGATCTGGCGCTGTGGGCGGTGTGGGCGCTGAACATCCGCAACGGCTATTCGCTGCTGCTGCAATATTTCGTCGGCACCATCGTGGTGGTGCTGATCACGCGGGTTGCGATCATGGTGACGCTGAGCCTGATCGATCGCGGCTTCCGCATCCAGCCGGAGATCCTCCAGCGCTTTCCGGGGCTGGAGATCCGCGCCAACCGCTATCTGCCGCTGCTGCGCAAGATCGTCTCCGGCGTGATCGCGTTCGTCGGCTTCGTCGCCGTGCTCGAGGTCTGGGGCGTCGATGCCATCGTCTGGTTCTATGGCGGCCAGATCGGCAGCCAGTTGATTTCCGCCCTCGCGACGATCGGCGTCGCCGTCTTCATCGCCGCGGTGATCTGGGAAGCCAGCAATGCGCTCTTGGACCGCCAGATCAACACGCTGTCGCGTGACGGGCATTATGCCCGCGCGGCGCGCCTGCGCACCTTCCAGCCGATGCTGCGCACGGCGCTGCTGTGCCTGATCGCCACCGTCGTCGGCCTCACGGCATTGAGCGAAATCGGCGTCAATGTCGCGCCGCTGCTCGCCGGTGCCGGCATCGTCGGCATCGCGATCGGCTTCGGTTCGCAAAAGCTGGTGCAGGATCTCATCACCGGCCTGTTCCTGCTGCTGGAGAATACGGTCCAGGTCGGCGATACCGTCAGCGTGTCGGGCCTGGCGGGTGTGGTCGAGAACGTTTCCATTCGTACGATACGCCTGCGCGCCGGCGACGGCTCCGTGCACATCGTGCCGTTCAGCGCGGTCACGACCATCACCAATGCCAGCCGTGGCGCCGGCAATGCCTCCGTCAGCATCAATGTCGCCTACAAGGAAGACACCGACCGCGCCGGCCAGATCCTCAAGGACATCGTCGAGGAGATGCGCCGCGAGACGGAATTCCGCCCGTTGATCCGCGGCGACCTCGAGCTCTGGGGTATCGACAAGGTCGATGGTGCCATGGTGTCGATCGTCGGCCAGATCCGCTGCACCGAGGCCGGCCGCTGGCCGGTCCAGCGCGAATTCAACCGCCGCATGAAGCAGCGCTTCCAGCAGAACGGCATCGAGGTGGCCTCCGCGACCCAGACCGTTTTGATGCATGTCGCGCCACCGGCCGACGTCGCCACGAATCTGACGCCGCGGCGGGCGGCTGGATAAATTTCCGGCTTGCCTCCGTTCTTTCGGCAGCGTTCACTCACCCTCCAGCCCGCTGATGACATGCGGGCGGCAAAAAGGGTGGGAAGAATGGTGCGGGGGCTGTGGGCCGGATTGCGCGGTCATGTGATCGTCATTTGCGCGTTGATCGGAAGTGTCGCGTGGACCGCACCGGGTTACGCCCAGTCGTTTCCCTCCCGTCCCATCACGCTGGTGGTCCCGTTTGCGGCCGGCGGGCCGACCGACACGTTGGCACGGATCCTGTCGGAGCGGATCGCAGCCGAGCTGCATGCGACGATCGTGGTCGAGAACGTCGCCGGCGCGTCCGGCAGCATCGCCGGCGCCCGCGTCGCGCGCGCAACGCCTGACGGCACGACCATCACCATCGGCCATTGGGGCACGCATGTGCTCAACGGCGCGATCTTCAAGCTGCCTTATGATGTCGTCACCGATTTCGAGCCGGTCGCGCTGGTCGCGATGGGCACGCAGCTGATCGTCGGCCGGAAGTCGCTCGAGGCCAACAATCTGAAAGAGATGATCGCGTGGCTGAAGGCCAATCCCGGCAAGGCGACCGCCGGGACTGCCGGCGCCGGCACCGGTGCGCATGTTGCCGGCGTGTTCTTCAAGGAGAAGACCGGCACCGACTTCCAGTTCGTGCCGTACCGGGGTGCGGGGCCCGCGATGATCGATCTCGTCGCCGGACAGATCGACATCATGTTCGACCAGGCCTCGAACTCGCTGCCGCAATACAAGAACGGGGCGATCAAGGCGTTCGCGGTGACGTCGCCGACCCGACTCGCATCCGCGCCCGACATTCCGACCGTCGACGAAGCGGGCCTGCCCGGCCTGTACATCTCCTACTGGCACGGCATCTGGGCACCGAAGAACACGCCGAAGGAGATCGTCTCAAAGCTCAACGCGGCCATCGTCGCCGCGCTTGCCGATCCCGCCGTCAAGCAGCGCTTCGCCGAACTGGGCCAGGAGATACCGCCGCAGGACCAGCAGTCGCCCGCAGCGCTCGGCGCCTTCCAGAAGGCAGAGACCAAGAAATGGTGGCCGGTGGTGAAGGCCGCGGACATCAAGCCGGAATAATGTTGCTGTCATGCACGCCTCCTCATCCTGAGGAGGCCGCGTAGCGGCCGTCTCGAAGGATGGCCGCGGGTGAGATCGGGGCCTTTCATGGTTCGAGACGCGCGTGCCGCGCTCCTCACCATGAGGAGAACGAGCTGTTTTTCCGCGTTAAGCTTTGCCTCGGCTGCCTGCTTTCCTCTCACAAAAATCTCGCTGCGGTGCGAGATCACAATCGCGGCCCAAGGAGCAACGTCCTTGATCTCGATGAAGTGCTGGCCGACAATGGCTCCCCTTCAATAAGAAACTCCCTGGGGGAATTCGTGAATAGACCTGCTCGGGTCAGCACCCAATCGACATCGTCCGAGTCCGCGCATGGCATGGCCTTGCTGCGCGATCCCTTGCTCAATAAAGGCACAGCCTTCACGGAAGCGGAGCGCGATGCACTCGGCTTGCGCGGCCTGTTGCCGGCTTGTGTCCTGACGATGGAGACGCAGGCCGAGCGCGTGCTGACCAATCTGCGCACGCTGCCGACCGACCTCGAAAAATTCGTCGCGCTGAACGCGCTGCATGACCGCAATGAAGCGCTGTTCTTCCGCGTCGTCGTCGACAACATCGACGAGATCCAGCCGATCATCTATACGCCGACGGTCGGGCTCGCCTGCCAGAAATACGGCCTGATCTACCAGCGGCCGCGCGGCATGTTCATCTCCTCGCGCGATCGCGGCCAGATCGCGGACATCCTGAAGAACTGGCCCAATCCCGCAAAACTCATCGTCGTCACCGACGGCGAACGCATTCTTGGCCTCGGCGATCTCGGCGCCAACGGCATGGGCATTCCGGTCGGAAAGCTCTCGCTCTATTCGGCCTGTGCCGGTGTGCATCCCGAGCACTGCCTGCCGATCGTGCTCGACGTCGGCACCAACAACGAAGAGCTGCTGAGCGATCCCTACTATCTGGGTCTGCGCGAGCGGCGGCTGACCGGCGAGGCCTATGACAGCTTCGTCGACGAGTTCATGACGGCCGCGCGCAAGACGTTTCCCGATGTGCTGATCCAGTTCGAGGATTTCGCCAACCATTCCGCGTTCAAGCTGCTGCACAAATACCGCGACGAAGCCTGCGTCTTCAACGACGACATTCAGGGCACCGCAGCGGTCGCACTTGCCGGCCTGTTCTCGGCGTTGCGTGTCAGCGGCGGCAAGCTGCGGGATCAGCGCATCCTGTTCCTCGGTGCCGGCGAGGCAGCGACCGGTATCGCCGACCTCGTCGTCTCCGCCATGATGGCGGAGGGCGCAACGGAGGCTGAGGCGCTGCGGCGCAACTGGCTGGTGGATTCCCGCGGTCTCGTCGTCGGCGGCCGTGAGGGCCTGCACGGCCACAAGCTCCGTTATGCCCACAAGGATCAGGCGCCGATCGCCGACTTCCTCACTGCGATCAAGACGCTGAAGCCGACGGCGATCATCGGTGTTGCCGCGGTGGGTGGTGCCTTCACGCCCGACGTGCTCAAGGCGATGGCCGAGCTCAACGAACAGCCGATCGTGTTCGCGCTGTCCAACCCGACCTCGAAGGCCGAGTGCTCGGCCGAGGATGCGTATCGCTACACCGGCGGCCGCGCGCTGTTCGCCTGCGGCAGTCCCTATGATCCGGTCAAGCTCAACGGCCGCACCTTCGTGCCGCGCCAGGGCAACAACTCCTACATCTTCCCCGGCGTCGGCCTCGGCGTCATTGCCAGCCGCTCGCGGCTCGTGACCGACGAGATGTTCATGGCGGCCGCCCATACGCTCGCCAATTGCGTCGGCAAGGAGGATCTGGATCAGGGCAGCCTCTATCCCGCGCTGCCCCGCATCCGCGAGGTCTCGGCCCGTATCGCGGCCGCTGTCGCCGATGTCGCCTATCAGCGCGGGCTCGCCGACGGACCCCCGCCCAACGACGTGAAGGGCCTGGTCCAGTCGCAGATGTACGAGCCGAAGTACTGAGTGAGTCTGCCGGGAGAGTTCGGCCTGCATGGTTCGAGACGCCCGCTTTGGCGGGCTCCTCACCATGAGGGGCTGATATCTCGCCGCAAACGCGACCTCATCCTGAGGGCCCGCCGGAGGCGGGCGTCTCGAAGGATGGGCCGCAGGCAGTCTGCCGCCACGTTCTTCCGCATATGCGACAGCCTCGTTGACGATCCCGGTTCCGCCGGAATCGCAATTGTTTGCTGTCGCCATATGTGCGACGCTGCGTAGCATTACAAGAAACTCAAGCCGCTAGGTAAGCCACCATGGACGATCGTTTGCCCGACCTGGGCGATCTCGAGCACGAGGTCATGCAATTGGTATGGGCCCATGGGCCGGTCACGGCCGAAATCGTGCGCGAGCGGCTATCGCGACGCTTGAAGGAATCGACGGTGCGGACGGTGCTGCGCCGGCTGGAGGAAAAGGGCTATGCTCGCCACACCGTGGACGGGCGCACCTATGTCTACCACGCCGCCGAAGAGCGGGCCCGCGTTGCGGCCAAGGCGGTGCAGCGGATCGTCGACTGGTTCTGCAACGGCTCGATGGAGGAGGTCCTCGTCGGCATGGTGGACAATGCGATGCTCGACCAGCAACAATTGCGTGCGCTGGCCGACCAGGTGGCCAAGGCGAAGAAGGCGAGGGGAGTGAAGAAAGAATGATCGCGGCTCTGGCTGAGGCGGCGTTACGCTCCTTCGCGCTGGGAGGCGTCGTCTGGATCGGTCTCATCCTGTTTCGTGTCCGCAATCCGCACGTCCACATGACGGCGTGGGTGGTCGTGCTGCTGGCATCGCTGGCGATGCCGTTCGTGATGCACTGGCCGACGCTCACCATCGACCGGATGCCCTTGTCCATGCCGGTGCCGGACGACACCTGGCCGACCGACTTCGCGATGCTGGAGCGGCCGCAGCCGACCCTGCCGATCGCGCCCGCTGGGGCCATCGCGCCGATGGTGAAGCGGGGTATCGCGATCGATTGGTGGATGGTCGCCACCACCGCCTATGCCTGCGTCGCCGGCCTGCTGCTGCTGCGGCTGGCCATCGGCCTCTGCCTGACCTGGCGCATGGCGCGCGCGGCGAAGCCGGTGAAAAGCCGCGAGATGATCGATGCCGATGTGCGCGTCAGCCGCGACGTCGGCGGCCCCGTCACCTTCGGCTCGACCATCCTGGTGCCGCCGCAGTTTTTCAGCTGGGACGCGAAGAAGCGCCTCGCGGTGCTCGCCCATGAGGGCGCGCATGTCGCCAATGGCGATTTCTATGTCCTCCTGCTCGCCTCGCTCAATCGCGCGGTGTTCTGGTTCAGCCCGTTCTCATGGTGGCAGCTGGCGCGGCTTGCCGAGCTTGCCGAGATCATCAGCGATGCCCGGGCGATCGAGATGATCGACGACCGGCTGTCCTACGCGGAAATCCTGCTCGACGTCGCTTCCTCCGTGAAGCCGCGGCCGATGGAGCTTGCGATGGCGCAGGTGTCGACCGTGCGGGCGCGGATCGAGCGCATCATCGCAGCCGCCGCGCTGCCCGTGGCGGTCGGTTGGCGCAAGCGGCTTTGGATCGCGGCCGCGATCGTGCCGGTGGTGATCGTGTCGGCCGGCATGATCGCCTATCGCACGCCGGATCCCGTGCCCGCCGGCGCGGATCTCGGTGATGTGCCGGCGCAGCATTACCGTCCGTTCGTCAATTTCTACGCGATGGGCCCGGCCTCGGTGTTCGCCGTCTTCCGCGAGGGCGACGACATCTACGGGCAGCTCACCGGGCAACGCAGGCTGCGCCTGACCGTCGCCAGCGACGGCACGGCGTCCTATGCGGCGACGTTCGGCGAGATTACGTTCCCGATCGACGCGGAGCGCCGCTCGTCCGAGTTGACGCTGCGCATGAACGGCCGCGACGTGCGCGCCGTTCGCGTTGCGGAGATGCCGGCGCCGGCGACCGATCCGGTGTCGCTCGATCACTATGTCGGCTGGTACAAGGTCGCGCCGAACCGCGTGCTCACCGTGCGGCGCGATGGCGATCTGCTGCAGGTGCAGGAGACCGGGCAGGGTCGATCGAAGATTCTCGCCGAAGGCGCCGATGCCTTTTCGCTCCACGGCGATCATCTCCTGATCTTCCTGCGCGATGACGCGGCCAACGTGGCGCGTGTGCTGGTCCAGAACGCCACCTCCGGCGCCCGCCTCGCGCAGCGGATCGATGCGGCGCAGGCCCAGGCGATCGAGGCCGAGTTCGCGCGCCGCCTCGCGGAAGTGCCTGACAGGTTCAGGGAGCAGATTCCGGCTGCAGGCAGCAAGGAAGTGATCCTCAGGGGGATCGAGGATGTGCGCGCCGGCACGCCGAACTACGATCGGATGAGCGCGCCGCTCGCCGCCAGCATCCATCGTCGGCTCGACGAATTGCGCGCGACCTTCGCGGCGCTCGGTGCGGTCGAGTCGATCTTCTTCCGCGGCGTCGGGCCCGGCGGCTACGACATCTATGGCGCCAAGTTCGCGAACGGCACGGCGGAATTCCGCGTGATGCTCGAGCCCGACGGCAAGGCGGGCGACGTGATCTTCCGGCCTGACGGCAATGACGAGCTCGGCGGTATCGTCTCCTGTTCCGAGGAAGCGAATGTGCGCGGCCGCGCCGGCACCTCGCCGATCAGGATCATGCTCTACAACGAGACGGAGGACGATATTCAGGTCTTCAATCTCGGTGCGGACGGCGAGCGCAAGGCGCAGAGCGTCGTCAGGTCGGACATGACCTGGGTCGCGCTGACCACCGTGAACAATCCATGGGTCATTGCCGACAAGTCGGGCAAGTGCATGGAGATCGTGGTGCCGGGCCGGCAGACGCGCTTCCACAATGTCGAGGCCTCGAACGTCCTGGCGCGGCCGGGCCGCGCATCGCGTCGCGCCGTCCCGATCGCCAATGGCGAGGCGATGCTGCGGCAATATATCGAGGGCATCGGCAAGGGGCAGCCGGACTACGACCACATGACGACCGAGGTCGCCAACATCACGCGTGCGCAGCTTCCGTTCGACCAGGCCATCGTGGCGCGGCTCGGGGCGTTGCGCGCGGTCTCGTTCCGCGGCGTCACCGCGCTCGACAGCGACATCTATGTCGCCCAATTCGCCAATGGCTCGGCGGAATGGCGCATCGGCATCAGGAACGGAACGATCACCAAGATCGCGTTGGGGCCGAATTTCTAGCGGCGCGCCGGGACGCCGGCGCGGTCGCGTCAATCGCGGCTTGCGCGTGGCCGCAGCGATCGCTACGGTATGTAACATTACGTTAGGTAGCCGGCCGCGGGCCCGGAATTCGGCGCGGCCCTCGCAAGCTGACCGGGTTCATGATGTGCATGCTGACGCAACGGGAGCTCGACTTTCTCGCCAGCCTGAAAACCGGCTGGCGGCTGCTCTATCGGCGTGAACTGATGCGGCTCGTCACCGGCGAGGTCGAGCGCGGCGAGGCGCGGCCGGAGACGCACCCGATCGTCTGGCGCGTCCTATCGAACTAGTTCCCCGCTCATCTGTACCGATTCAGGACAACTGTGGTGGAATCATCACAGCCGGCGCGAAACGATGGTGGCCGCAAGGCCGCTTTTGTTCAGCCAAGGTTCTGCCCTCATTGCCCACCGAAACTCAGGGTTGTTCGGAGGGCGCATCATGTCATGCATTGCAAGTGCCGAAACTGCCCGAATTTCGCTGGCAACCTCGAGCCGGTTGCTGCTCGCGATCATCGGCGCCGCCTCGCTCGCGGCGTGCGCGCAATCACCGGCCGGCCGGCAGAGGGCCGATCTCGCTCCCACCACAAGGCAGACCGCGATCGAGCGTCCGCACCGGGTCGCGGCGCTGCATCCGCGTCCGATCTACCGGCCGCATCGGTCTCATGACGTCGCGAGCGCGAGGCAGACGTCGTCGCATGGCGTTGCGAGCTTCTATTCGGATACGGAGACCGCGAGCGGCGAGAAGTTCGACAAGAACGAATTGACCGCGGCCCATCCGACGCTGCCGTTCGGCACCAAGTTGCGCGTCACCGATGTCTCCTCCGGCCGCTTCGTGACTGTCCGTGTCAACGACCGCGGGCCGTTCGTCCGCGGCCGCGTGGTCGACATCTCGCCGTCCGCCGCCGAGGCGCTCGGCATGGTCGACAAGGGTCTCGCCAATGTCCGGCTCGACGTCGTGCAATAGAGCATGATCCGGATACGCCGCGCTTAACCGGCTGTTAGCTGCTCTCCCGCACCATGGGCGCCCGGCAATTCGGGGCTTTGGTGGAGACGGCGCTTGAACACGATCCAGTATCTCGAAGATCAGGCTGCGCGCGCCGAGCGACTTGCCAAACGGATCACGGATACGCTGACGATCGAAAAGCTCCTGACCTTCGCCGGCGACCGCCGCCGCGAGATCGAAGTCATCGCCGGCCGCCGGCGCGCCTGACGCCGTTTAGATCCATGCTCTGAACGCATTTGCCCTCGCCGCAAACCGCGGAACTTCTTCTCCTGTCCGGCGTCATGTCAGCACAGACATGGAGGAGGAAGTCATGGGCTTTGGACGAGGTGCACTGCTCTGGTTGCTTGGCGTGCCGCTGCCGGTCATTCTGCTGCTGGCAATCTTCTGGCACCACTAGGGTTGTGATGCCGACACACGAAAAGCGCCGCGGAAGCGGCGCTTTTTGTTGGCTGCGATGATCGCGCGAGACGACAGGGCGCGCTAGCTATGGCTCTCGACGAAATCGCTGAGATAATCGGGCAGCGTCACGCCGTCGATATCGCAGCGGGCCTGGATCTCATCGGCGATTTCGGTCGAGATATCCTTCATCCAGTGCTCGAGCGTGTTGAACGAGATCACCTTGATCGGGTCGTTGAAGCAGCCGGCGACGAGTTCGCCGATGGTGGCTTCGAGATCGCTCCGCTCGATGCGGATCTCGGTCGCCTTGTCGAGGCGATCGATCACCACGAACAAGGTCTGGTCAGCGCCATAGGGCACGTCCGGGGATTTCACGCCAGCTTCAAGCATCTCAGACACTCACGCTTTTGGCTTCCGATCCCGGTTAACGGGAAAAACCGGAAGAAGGTTCCTGCGGAAATCACAGGACGCCAGCGGGACGCTTGTCGTGAGCGTGCGGTATTGGAATGTTCGTGCGGTCAGAGAAATTCCCGCAGCCGCGACAGCTCCAGGACGTGCTCCGGCGAGAGGATGTCCGTGACCAGCGGCGGCTGCGGCGCCGTGTGGATGTCATAGAGATGCCGGGTCGGCGCGGGCTTCTCCATGAAGGCCGAGATGCACTCGTCGAGCGTGCCTTCGCTCACCTGATAGGATACCCGGTCCGGCCGGCGCTGGTTTCCGAGCGAGGGCCATTTGTGCAGCACCGCGAGCGCACTGAAATCGACCTTTGAATCAACTGATACGCCACCCATCGTCCTCGCCTCACGCAAACAGGGCCCCAACACACTCATCGGCGTGCCAGGGCCCATACGCATCGCTGCATCTCAATGCCACGCGCCGATAACGCAGTGGCCGGGAAAAGGTTCCCGGCCGATGGCGTCTCAACTCGCGGCTGCAGCGATTCTGTGCCCTGGGCTCGCATGGCCCTGACCGGTGTCGTCGCCGCGGCTGACCTCCGGCGGAAGCCCGGCGAAGCGCCGCAAGGCTTCGGCCATCTGCACCCGGCCGGAGACGCCGGTGATCACCACATCGACCATCGCAAAGGACGAGTGGAAATGGCCGTGCGCCTTGAGCTGCTCGACCGGGACGCCGGCGGCCGCCATCGCGTCCGCATAGGCGACACCCTCGTCGCGCAGCGGATCGAACTCGCAGGTGACGACGAAGGCCGGCGGCAGGCCGGCGACCTTGCCGCGCAGCGGCGAGACGCGCGGATCGGTGCGGTCGGCCGGCGAGCAGTAGAGGTCCCAGAACCAGTACATCAGCGACCGCGTCAGGAAGTAGCCGGTCGCATTGTCGTTGTAGGAGGGCCGGTCGAAGCTGCAGTCGGTGACCGGACACACCAGCAGCTGGCCCGCGATCTCCGGCCCGCCGCGGTCGCGCGCGAGCTGGCAGGAGACGGCGGCGATGTTGCCGCCGGCGCTCCAGCCTGCCACCAGCACCGGGCCCGGCTTACCGCCGAGCTCGGCCAGATGCTCCGAGATCCAGCGCGTCGCCGCATAGCCGTCTTCGGCCGCGGTGGGGAAGCGGTGCTCCGGCGCGTGGCGATAGCCGACGCTGACAAAGGTCATGCCGGTTCGCCGCACCATGTCGCGGCAGAACGGTTCGTCCGACTGCTCGTCGCCGAGCACCCAGCCGCCGCCGTGGAAATAAACGACGACCTGATGCGGGCCCGGTGTGGCCGGCTTGTAGACGCGATAAGGCAGCGGGCCATCGGCGCCGGGCAGGGTGCCGTCGACGATTTCGCCGATCAGCCGTCCCGCCGGCCGGCCCTTGTTGAACTCATTGACGAAGGCGCGCGCGCCGATCGCGCCCATCGACTCGATCGGCGGCAGGTTCAGCGACGCCAGCAGGTTCAGCACCAGCCGCACGTCCGGCTGCAGCTTCACCACCTCGCCGTCATTGCATTGCGCGGCGACGTTGGGACCGGTGAGCTTGAAGCCGAGCATGCCGCGGCTCGTGACCTCGTCGCAGATGCTGCGATAGGGACCTACGCCGCCGGTATAGGGCATCAGGCCCTGCACCTTGCCGGGCACGTTGGCGCCCGTGTACCAGGTGTTGGCGAGCCGGTGCAGCGTCACCATCGAGCAGTCGGTCATGTGCCGGCCCCAGCCGGCCTGCGCCGTCTCGGTCGGCTCGATCGTGGTGAAGCCGGCGTCGCGCAATGCGGCGAGGCGATCGACGACCCAGTCGACATGCTGCTCGATCGACACCGCCATGTTCGACAGCACCGACGGGCTGCCGGGTCCCGTGATCATGAAGAAGTTCGGGAAGCCCTCGACCGTGAGACCGAGATAGCTCTGCGGTCCCTGCGCCCAGACATCGGTGAGCGACTTGCCGTTGCGCCCCGTGATCGGATGCACGGCGCGGATCGCGCCGGTCATGGCGTCGAAGCCGGTCGCGAACACGATGATTTCGACGTCGAAGCTGCGCTTGCCGGTGGTGATGCCGCCTGCGGTGATCGCCTTGATCGGCTCTTGGCGCAGATTGACCAGCGTGACGTTCGGCCGGTTGTAGGTCGCGTAGTAGTTGGTATCGAGGCAGGGACGCTTGGCGCCAAAGGGATGATCGTGCGGCATCAGCGCCGCGGCCGTCTCCGGATCCTTCACGGCCGCCGAGATCTTCTCGCGGATCAGGTCCTGGACGATCTTGTTGCCGTCGACGTCGACGCCCTGATCGGCCCAGAGCTGCGTCAGGATGTGGACGAGATCGCCGGCTGCCCAGGCACGTTCAAACCGCTCACGACGTTCGGCATCGCTCAATTGCCAGCTCACGACGGTTTGCTGCGGATAGGGAACGCCGGTCATCGACTGGCGCGCCTGCTCGCGATAGGCCGCGCGGTCGCTCTGGAAGAAGTCCCTGCGATCGGCCGGCGAGGGGCCGTTATGCGCAGGCAGCGCGAAATTCGGCGTGCGCTGGAACACGGTGAGGTGCGCGGCCTGCTCGGCGATCAACGGGATCGACTGGATCGCCGACGATCCCGTGCCGATCACGGCGACGCGCTTGCCGGCGAGATTGACGCCGTCATGCGGCCAGCGTCCGGTGAAGTAGACCTGGCCCTTGAAGTCCTTGACGCCGTCGATCTCCGGCGGTTTGGGCGCGGAGAGGCAGCCGGTGGCCATGATGTAATGGCGGCAGGAGACTGGCGCGCCGTTGTCGGTGCTGAGCTGCCAGCGCTCGGCCTTCGCGTCCCATCTGGCTTCGGTGACCTTGGTCTTGAAGCGGAAGTCGCGGCGCAGATCGTAGCGGTCGGCGACGAAGCCGAGATAGCGCAGGATCTCGGGCTGGGCCGCGTATTTTTCCGACCAGGTCCAGACCTTGTCGAGCTCCGGATCGAACGTGTAGCTGTAGTCGATGGTTTGGATATCGCAGCGCGCGCCGGGATAGCGGTTCCAGTACCAGGTGCCGCCGACGTCGCCGGCTTCGTCGAGACCGACGGCCGAGAGGCCGGCCTTGCGCAGGCGATGAAGAAGATAGAGGCCGGCAAATCCGGCGCCGACCACGGCAACATCGACCTGTTGGGCTGTTCCACTCGCCGCCTTGGACTCACGTGCGGCGACCATTGCGTCCGGCATGGTATTCCTCCCGTGTATTTTGTTTTGCCGGCAGGCTAGTCCTGCAGGCCCGGCTTGTCATCAGAGCAAGTGCAATCTTCGGTAGTCGTTGCGGCGTCATCGTGGCGGCGCGAACCCTGCTTCAATGCACGCATCGCGATGCACAATGGCCGTGATTACCCGGGCTAATCATGCATGATCCGTCTGTGTATGCTTGCGGCTACAAGCCACGCGTACCGACCGGGCGTCATGACAGAGTTGAGTGAGCGCACCAAAGCCAACATGGACGTCGTCCTGGAGGAGACGTGCCGCCAATTGCCGCATGGCGGCGGTCATGACAGCCGCAGGTTCATCGCCGAGCGCCTGATCGAGGCGGCGCAATCCGGCCACTCCACGCTCGGCGAGCTCGGCATCATCGCACGACGTGCGCTGGCGGAGATCATTGCCAAGGGCGGGTAGCGGCTGCGATCAAGCCGGTCGCTTGCCGCGCCGAAGGTGCGCTCCCTCGCCCCGCGCTCTTGTCCGACGAAGCCCGCCTTCGGGCGAAGGCGGATGCGGGGGCGCGACGAGCTTCGCTCGCGCTGAGAGGGTTGGGGTGAGGGGCCTCTCTCCACAGATGAGATTGCCGATGGGCCTGTACCCCCTCACCCGGATCGCAAGAGCGATCCGACCTCTCCCCGTAAGCGGGGCGAGGTAAGAACGTCGCAACGCTTGCCTCACAGCGGGCCGCGGACGTAACCTGACGGGCAACATTTTCGCGCATCGAGATCCCCCGAAGATGCGGTCCCTGCTTGCGCTCATTGCAGCCTTTGCATTGCTCTCTGCCGGCGCGGCCGTGGCCCAGCCGGTTGGGCAATTTCCATTTGCGTTGACGCGCGAAGGCCAGATGCTCGGCGCCGTCAAAGGCGAGGTGGCCTCATTCAAGGGCCTTGCTTATGCAGCGCCGCCGGTCGGCAGCCTGCGCTGGCGTCCGCCGCAGGCATTGCCCGAGAGTTCGGAGATGAGCACGGCCTACGATTATGGCGCGCCCTGTCTCCAGCCATCGCTGCCGGCCGGGCGCGAGGATTGCCTGACGCTCAACGTGTTTCGTCCCTTCGGCGTCGACGGGCCGCTGCCGGTGATGGTGTTCATTCATGGCGGCGATTTTTTCGTGGGCACCGCCAGTGATCCGCTGTTCGACGGCTCATTGTTTGCGCAGGCCGGGCTCATCATCGTCACCGTGAATTATCGTCTCGGCGCGCTCGGCTGGCTGACGCATCCCGCGCTGTCGGACGGCGGCTCCGGTAATTTCGGCCTGATGGACCAGGTCACGGCGCTGCGCTGGGTGCACGACAACATCGCGGCCTTCGGCGGCGATGCGAACAACGTCACGCTGTTCGGCAACGGCGCCGGTGCCACGTCGATCGCGCTGCTGATGCTGTGCGCCCAGTCCCGCGATCTCTTCCAAAAGGCCATCCTGCAATCGGTGCCCGGCCGCGCACGCCTGCCTTCGTCGCAGGAGGCCGAGGCCGCAGGCCGGCAATTTGTTGCAGCGCTCGGGCACGGGGCGGATCTGCGTGCCGTCGAACCGGCACGTCTGCTTGCCACGGAAAAACGTCTGCTGGACAAAGCGCCGCGCAGCTTTGCGCCGGCGATGGACGGGCAGCTGGTGACGGAAGACGTCGCCGCGGGATTTGCAGCGGCACATGAGAGCCGCATTCCCCTGATCATCGGGTCGAATGACGACGAGACCCGTTTCGACAGCGAGCTCGAGGTCAAGGAGATGTTGTCCGCTTCGGGCGAGAGCATCGACGCGCTGCGCAAGCTCTATCCGGGTGCCGCGAGGCCGTCGGACGTTGCGGCGAGCTTCTACACCGACAAGGTCTTCTCCGAGCCGGTGCGCATGCTCGCCCGGCTTCATGCCGCGACCGGCGCACCGACCTTCCGCTATCGCTTTGCCTACGTGCCGGAAGCCCGGCGCAGCAATCCCGACGAAGGCCACGGGCGCGAGCTGCAGTTCATCTTCGGCGCGGAGGGCGTGCCCGGTGCGGGCATCTTCTCGCGACGGGACCGCGAGGTCGCAAACCGCATGCGGGCTTACTGGATCAACTTTGCCAGGAGCGGCGACCCGAACGGCGCGGAGCTGCCGCACTGGGACGCGGTCGCGGACCGCGATCATCTGCTGCTGATCACGAATGATCGCATCATGAGCGGCGACGACCCCTGGGTGGAGCGTCTGGACCGGCTCGCGCGCGAAAACGGAAAATGAGTTGGAGTTAAGCCGCGAGCTCGACGCGCGGCGCCGGGCTCAGCCGGTCTTCTTCCAGATAGTCCATCGCGCCGTCCTTCTCGACGGCATAGAACTGCTGGCCTTCCTTCGACCGATAGGCGGCGCGAACGACGCCGCGGCGGCCCTTGTCACTGTTGACGACGTCCCCCAGCGCAAACTTCTTCATCTCACGTCTCGCTTGTCTTCAGGCCGATTCCTTCGGCCACGCCGGATTGTGGGCGGCAAATCGTTAACGACTTGCTAACCATACGGGTTTGCCTATGCTCGCCGCCGATTGCGCGACTGCTACACGCGCATGTCGTCCACGAAACGAGCTGGCACAAATGACGCGATTTCCGACCCTGTTCCTGTCCCACGGCGGCGGCCCCTGGCCCTTCATGGAGGACCGGCGGGTGCAGTATGCAAAGACGGCCGCAGAGTTCGGTCGGCTGCCGCAGCTTCTGCCCGCAAAGCCCAAGGCCGTGCTCGTCATCACGGGCCATTGGGAGGCCGACGCCTTCACCGTGTCGACTTCGGCGCATCCGCCGATGGTGTACGACTATTACGGTTTCCCCGAGCATACCTACCACATCACATATCCGGCGCCGGGCCAGCCCGAGCTGGCTGCGGAGGTGAGGACGCTGCTCACGCGCGCGGGCCTGGATTGCCGGGAAGATCCCAATCAGGGTTTTGACCATGGCACGTTCGTGCCGCTCGGCCTGATGTATCCCAACGCCGACATGCCGATTGTGCTGCTGTCGCTGAAGTCGAGCTATGACGCGGCCGAGCACGTCAAGGTCGGGCAGGCGATCGCCTCGCTGCGCGACGAAGGCATTCTGATCGTCGGCAGCGGCCTCACCTATCACAACATGCGCGGTTTTGGCCGCGCGGAGTCCAAGCCCGTCTCATACGATTTCGAGGCCTATCTGAACGAGGCGATCGGCAATCCGGATGCGGCGCGTCGCAATGCGATGCTGGTCGACTGGGAGAACGCGCCGAGTGCGCGCCTCGCCCATCCGCGAGAGGACCATCTGCTGCCGCTGATGGTCGCGGCGGGCGCGGCCGGCAACGACGTCGGCAAGCGCGTCTTCGTCGACGAGGTCGCGAATGTGGCGATGGCGTCGTATGTGTTCGGGTGATGAATTCGTAGGGCGGATTAGCGAAGCGTAATCCGCCATCGGGCCGCACCAAAGGCGGCGGACTACGCCTTCGGCTAATCCGCCCTACGCACCGCGCAAGCGGGATGCCATCAGGCCGCGATAGAGTGCCGCGTACTCGCCGGCCCGGTTGCGCCAGGATACGTCGGTCGCGAGGCCCGCGAGCTGCAATTGCCGCCACGCCGCCCTGTCATGGAAGGTGAAGCTCGCGCGCCCCAGCGCTGCCGAGAGATTGGCCGATGTCACGGGCCCGAAGGTGAAGCCGGTCGTCTCGTTCACGGTATCGGCGAGGCCGCCGACGCGCGACACGATCGGAACGGCGCCGTAGCGCAGCGCGCAGAGCTGGGTCAGCCCGCACGGCTCGAACCGCGACGGCACGATCAGGGCGTCTGAGCCGGCCTGGATCAGATGCGCGAGCGCCTCGTCATAGCCGATCACGGCCGCGATCCGGCCCTGATGTCCGCGCGCAGTTGCCTGGTAGCGATCCTGCAGTTCGGCATCGCCGCTGCCGAGCAGGGCCAATTGCATCCCATCGCCCAGGATGGTGGGCATGGAATCCAGCAGCAGATCGAGCCCCTTCTGCCATGACAGGCGGCTGATAACGCCGAGCAGCAGCGCATCCGGCCGCGGTTCTAGGCCGAACCGCTGCTGCAGCGCCGCTTTGTTGGCCGAGCGAAACGACAGCTCCTCGGCGCTGAAGCGGTAGGCGATGTGCGGATCGGTGTGTGGATTCCACACGTCGACGTCGATGCCGTTGAGGATGCCGCTCAGCACGCTTGCGCGCTCGCGCAGCAGGCCGCCGAGCCCCATGCCGCCCTCGTCGCTCTGGATCTCCTGCGCATACGTCGGCGACACCGTGGTGATGCGATCGGCCAGTTGCAGCCCGGCTTTCAAGAAGCTGATGCCACCGAAATATTCGAGGCCGTGGACGTCGAACGACGCGTCGTGGGGCAAGCCGATCGCGGCCGCCAGCGTGCGGTCGAACTTGCCTTGATAGGCCATGTTGTGAATGGTCATCACGGTGCCGGGCCGCGCCCCGCCATCGTAGTGCAGATAGGCCGGCGCCAGCCCGGCCTGCCAGTCATGGGCATGCACGACATCGGGCACGAAGGCCGCGACGAGACCGTGGCCGATGTCGGCCGCGATGCGCGCCAGCGCGGCGAAGCGCACGCCGTTGTCCGGCCAGTCGACACCCTCGGCGGTGACGTAGGGATTACCGGGCCGCGCGTAGAGATGCGGCACATCCAGCACGAACAGGTCGAGCCCGTCATGGGAGCCCGCGAGCAGTCGCCCGGGCCCGCCGAAATAATCCGGCCAGCGCCGGATCTCTTCCGCGCCCGACAGCAGTCGCATCACATCCGGATAGCCCGGCATCAGCGTGCGCATCTCGACGCCATGCGCCTTCAGCGCGATCGGCAGCGCTCCGGCAACGTCCGCGAGGCCGCCGGTCTTGACGATGGGGTAGACTTCAGAGGCGACCGCAAGGACGCGAACAGGCGTCATGTATTGAGCCTGTCGAGCATCGATTGGGTGACGAGCGATATGCCCTGTTCGGTGGTGCGGAAGCGCTTTGCGTCGAACTCGGGATCCTCTCCGACCACGAGACCTTCGGGGATCTCGACGCCGCGATCGATCACGACATTCTTCAACCGAGCTCCGCGTCCCACATTCACGTAAGGCATGATCACGGCGTTCTCGACATGGGCATAGGAATTGATGCGCACGCCGGTGAACAGCAGGGAGCGGCGCAGCGCCGCGCCGGAGATGATGCAGCCGCCGGAGACCAGCGAGCTCACGGCCGAACCGCGCCGGGTCTCCTCGTCATGGACGAACTTCGCCGGCGGCGTGATCTCCGCATAAGACCAGATCGGCCAGGCGCGGTCGAACAGGTCGAGCTCCGGTACCACGTCGGTGAGGTCGATATTGGCGGCCCAATAGGCATCCACCGTGCCCGCATCGCGCCAATAGGAGCGGGGGTCGTTGCCCGAGCGCACGCAGGAGGTCGAGAACTGATGCGCGATGGCGCGGCCGTTCTTGACGATGTAGGGAATGATGTCCTTGCCGAAATCGTGACTGGAGTTGGTATCCTCGGCGTCGCGCTTGAGCTGGTCGAACAGGAATTTGGCGTCGAACACGTAGATGCCCATGCTGGCGAGCGAGACATCAGGCTTGCCCGGCATCGGCGGCGGATCCTTGGGCTTCTCCAGGAACTGCTGGATCCAGCCGTTCTCGTCGACATGCATGATGCCGAAGCCGGAGGATTCCGCGCGCGGCATCTCGAGGCAGCCGACGGTGACGTCGGCGCCGCTGTCGACGTGCTGTCGCAGCATCACCTCGTAATCCATTTTATAAACGTGATCGCCGGCCAGCACCACGATGAAGCGGGCGTTGTGCGACTCGATGATGTCGATGTTCTGGTAGATCGCGTCCGCCGTGCCGACATACCACATGTTCTCCGAGACGCGCTGGCTCGCAGGCAGGATGTCAAAGCTCTCGTTGCGCTCAGGACGGAAGAAGTTCCAGCCCATCTGAAGATGCCGGATCAGGCTATGTGCCTTGTACTGGGTGGCGACCGCGATGCGGCGGATGCCGGAGTTGACCGCGTTCGACAGCGCGAAATCGATGATGCGGGATTTGCCGCCGAAATAGACCGCGGGCTTGGCGCGCCGGTCGGTCAATTCCAGCAGCCGGCTGCCGCGTCCGCCAGCCAGGACAAATGCCAGGGCCTGGCGGGCAAGCGGCTCATTTCCGGCAGCACTCATGTCATCCTCCCTGAACTCAGGCGCATACCAAGGCCTTCGCGAGACGCTTCCCGGCCGCGCATCGTTGGAACCGATAGTAACGGTACGAATAGTAAATCGGGAAGGTGCTTGTTGGTTGCGAACGCATGGGAAGCTTAACGCTTTGCCCCGGGGGCGCAGGCCCTCCGGAGCCGTCGTCCCGGTGTCATGTCGGCGCCGCGGAGGATCATATTTCGGGCACCTGAGGCATCTTGTGCGCTGCACGCAAGCTTGAGGATTCGACTTGACGCCGGGATGCCTGAAACATGACGCTGCGATCCTTTTCCGTAACGAAACCTCAGAGGGAGAAAGGCGATGAAGATCTGGACAACGGCAATTGCCTGCTCGCTCACGGCTGCGGTCGTGGCGGGCCAGGCCGGGCAGGCGACAGCGGCCCCGCTACCGACCCATGTTGCGACCATGAAGGCCGCGGCCGGGGATGATGTCACGCCGGTCTATTGGCGCGGCTGGGGATGGGGCTTTGGCGGCCTTGCGGCCGGCGCGATCATCGGGAGCGCCATCGCCAGCGGCGGGCCCCATGGTTATTACGGCGGCGGGCCGTATTACGGTGGCTATGGGTATCCAGGGCCGGGCTACGGCTACGGGTATGCGCCGGCCTATTATGGCGGCGGTTACGGAGCGGGTTACGGCTACGGCTACCGTCCCTACTATCGTCCCCGTCCTTATTACAGCTATGGCTACTATCGGCCGCGGGCCTATTACCGTCCCTACTACCAACACTATTGGTGATCGCGCAGGCCTGAGTGATGGCCTAAAGCGATAGCCACACGATCAAGCTCATGCAGGCGAGATGCCCGAGCACGATCGCGGCGAGATGCAGCGGGCCGGCTTTGAGGCGAAGCCTGCGCATCTCGCCGCTCCCGCGCTAGTTCGATCCCGCGGCCGCGGCGGTGAAGCTGCGGTCGACGGCTTTGCTGACGTCGAGGGTCTTCGGCAGGATGCCGTAGCGCGTCGAGCGGTCGGAGGCTTCCTGTACCTCCTTCACGACGCTCTCGTCGATCACGATCGGGCTGGTGCGCTGCGCGGTGTAGGCCGCCAGCAGCACGTCCTCGGGCAGTTTTGTCAGCTCGGCCGTGCTCCTGGCATATTCACTGATGTGATCCAGCGACCATAGCCGGGCCTTGTTCAGCCGCTGCAGCAGGTCCTGCACCGCCGCGCGCTTGGTGGCGATGGCGCTGTCGGTGGCGACGATGAAGGTGATGGTGGGCGTCAGGCCTTCGCCGTCGGCGATCACGCGCGCCTTGTCCTTCAAGGTGGCGAACGAGACATAGGGCTCCCACACCGCCCATGCGTCGACCGAGCCGGCCACCAGCGCGACCTTGGCATCGACCGGGCCGAGCGGCGCGAAGGTCGCGTCCTCCAGCTTGATCTGCGCCTTCTCCAGCGTCGCATCGATCAGGAACTGGCCCCAGCCGCCGCGCGTGCCGGCGAGGCGTTTGCCCTTGAGATCGGCGGCCGACCTGATCGGTGAATCCTGGCGCACCAGGATCGCTTGCGTCTTCGCATCCGACTTGGTGCCGCCGATCGCCTTGATCGGCGCGCCGGCCGCATAGACCGACAGGAAGGAGAGATCGCCGGTGTAGCCGACGTCGAGCGCGCCGGCATTGAGCGCTTCCAGGATCGGCGCTGCCGCCGGGAATTCCGACCATTCGATTCTGTAGGGCAGGTCCTTGGCGTAGCCGGAGATTTCGAGCAGCGAGCGGTTGCCGCCCTTCTGGTCGCCGACGCGCAGCACGACCGTATCGGCCGCGAACGACGCGGCTGCCGTCGACAAGGTGACGGCGGCAGCAAACAGCGAGGCCGCCAACCGGCGCGTGATGGAATGGTCGTGGGAGTTGATGCTCATGTGATCTGTCGTGTTGCTTGCTTGTGACTTTGGCCCACGACACGTGGGCGCGTGATGCAGCGAGAGATTCAAGTCTATGGTTGCGTGATGCGCAGTCAATGAAATGGCTATCCGTATTGCGGATGCCTTGGGCAATGACGTTTCAGCGCGGCGCAGATTTCGAGAACGCGCGGCGTGCGCGGTCGCAGATGCGCAAAAATCCAGCAACCGATGGAGCCGCAGCGCGTCGTTGCGGGATGATGCCACCGCGAAAATCGTTTCATCGTCGTTCTGCGCGTCGATGGAGAGAATGACTTCGCATCGCGCCACATTCGAAATTCCATTTCATTGACGATGCGGCAGGCGCGCCGCATGATTTGCGCATCGCATCAACGCGGCGCAAAAAGTGCCCGCGAAAAATATTCTCTTAACGCAGCTCCGCACGGAACATGCGCAACGCGAAGCGTTGCGTGAATGGTGGAGCCGTGCCAACTCAGGAGTGGGGCTGATGGGCAACGACGACAAGCGCACCGGGGCGGGCCTCGATCGGCGTCATCTGCTTCAGGCGGGGTTGGCTGCAGCTTTCGCCGCGCCGCTCGGTGCTTTCGGTGCAGCACAGGCCTTTGCACCACAGGCGATCGCGCCCGGCGTCGACCTCTCGGAGTTCCCGCTGTGCCGGACGGCCTCGGACGCGCCCGCGCTCACCGGCGCGCCGCGCAAGCTGAAACTGTCCTGGAATGCCGGTGCGGTCTGTCTCGCTCCGGTGCCGGTCGCCATCGAGCACGGCTTCTTCCAGAAGCAGAATCTCGACGTCGAGCTGATCAATTATTCCGGCTCGACCGACCAGTTGCTCGAGGCGATCGCGACGGGAAAAAGCGATGCCGGCCTCGGCATGGCGCTACGCTGGTTGAAGCCGCTGGAGCAGGGCTTTGATGTTAAGATCGCCGCCGGCACCCATGGCGGCTGCATGCGCGTGCTGACCCGCGCCGATTCCAACGTGAGCAAGCTCGCCGATCTCAAGGGCAAGATCGTCGCGGTCGGCGACCTCGGCGGCCCGGACAAGAATTTCTTCTCCATTCAGCTGGCCAAGCTCGGCATCGATCCGACCAGGGATGTCGACTGGCGCGCCTATCCCGGCAATTTGCTCGACGTCGCGGTCCAGAAGGGCGAGGTACAGGCCTTCCTGTCGTCGGACCCGCTTGGCTATCTCTGGCTCAAGGACAGCCAGTACAAGGAAGTCGCTTCCAATCTCGATGGCGAATATCGCGACAAGAGCTGCTGCATCCTCGGCTTGCGTGGCAGCCTGGTGCGCGAGGAGCCGCAGGTCGCGCGCGCCCTCACGCAAGCGCTGCTCGATGCCGCGATGTTCACCGCGCAGAATCCGGCCGTGACGGCGAAATCGTTCCAGCCTTACGCGCCGAAGACGGCATCGCTCGCCGACATCGAGGGTATGGTGCGCTACCACACCCACCATCATCATCCCGTCGGAGAGGTGCTGAAGCGCGAGCTCAAGGGATATGCCGACGATTTGAAGAGCGTGCAGGTCTTCAAGCAGAGCACCGATACCGCCAAATTCGCGGAGCGCATCTATGTCGACGTATTCGCTGTCTGACGGCGTCGCGTCCGGCGCGCCGCGCCTTTCGGGCGGGTCGCTGCTTGCGACATGGCTGCGGGAATCCGGCGCCGGCGTGGCCGCCAGCGCGGCCTGGATCGTGTTCGGTCTCTCCTGCCTGTGGTGGGAGGACGTCGGCGACTGGTCGCGCACGCATTCGCTCGGCATTGCCGCCTTCGTCATCGCTGCGATCGCCCTGTTCGGGACTGTCGGTGCGGACTATCTGGGATCGGCGGGCAAGGCCCTGCGCCAGCGCGCGCCGTGGCTCATTGCGCTCGGCGCTGTCCTGACCTTGTGGGAGCTCGCCACCGCAAAATTCGCCTGGCTGCCGCTGCCGTTCTTTCCGCCGCCGCAATCGATCATCGAGGTCTATACCGACGACCTGCCAAAACTGCTCGACAGCGTGCTCGCCTCGGTCAAGCTTCAGCTCGGCGGCTATCTCATCGGCGCCACGGTCGGCTTCCTGACCGGCGTCTCGATCGGCTGGTCGCGCGCGGTCGGCTATTGGGTGCATCCGTTGTTGCGCTTCATCGGCCCGCTGCCGGCGACAGCCTGGTTGCCGATTGCCTTTTTCACCTTCCCGTCGAGCTGGAGCGCCTCGACCTTCCTGATCGCGCTCGCGACCGGATTTCCGGTCACGGTGCTGACCTGGTCGGGAGTCGCCAGCGTCAGCAACGCCTATTACGACGTCGCGCGCACGCTGGGGGCAAAGCCATCGTTCCTGGTGCTGAAAGTGGCGATCCCCGCCGCGCTGCCGCACGTTTTCGTCGGCCTGTTCATGGGCCTCGGCGCGTCCTTTGCCGTGCTCGTCGTCGCCGAGATGATCGGCGTCAAAGCCGGGCTCGGCTGGTACCTGCAATGGGCGCAAGGCTGGGCGGCCTACGCCAACATGTATGCGGCGCTGATCGTGATGTCGCTGCTCTGCTCCGGCGCGATCACGCTGCTGTTTTCGGTCCGTGACCGCCTGCTGGTCTGGCAGAAGGGGACCGTGAAATGGTAGCGGCAGCCGCATTGGCCGAAGTCCCCGCGCATCCGGCTGCGGGCGCCGCGCTCGATATCGAGCAGGTCAGCCATGCCTTCGACATCGACGGCGCCGAGCTGCCGGTGCTCAGCGAGGTCAGCATCGCCGTCGAGCCCGGCGAGTTCGTTGCGCTGCTCGGCCCGTCCGGCTGCGGCAAATCAACGTTGCTGCGGCTCGTCGCCGGCCTCGACAAGCCCAAATCGGGAAGCCTGCGCGAGGACGAAGTCCGCATCACCCGGCCACATCCGTCGCGCGTCGTCGTGTTCCAGGACCCGACGCTGTTTCCCTGGCGCACGGTCTGGGACAACGTCGCGCTGGGGCTGGAGGCGCAGGGCATCTTGAAGAGCCAGCGGCACCGCGTCGATGCCGCGCTCGACCTCGTCGGGCTGTCGGACTTCCGCACCGCCTATCCGCATCAGCTCTCCGGCGGCATGGCGCAGCGCGTCGCGCTGGCCCGTGCGCTGGTCAACGATCCCAAGATCCTGATCCTGGACGAGCCGCTGGGCAAGCTCGACTCACTCACCCGCATCACCATGCAGGCCGAGCTGGTGTCGCTGTGGCAGCGCAAGGGCTTCACCACGCTCCTCGTCACGCATGATGCGGAGGAGGCGCTGGTGCTCGCCAACCGCGTCATCGTCTTCAGCGAGCGGCCCGCGCGCGTGAAGGCCGACATCCGCGTCGACCGGCCCTATCCGCGTCATCGCGGCGACCCGTATCTGGCCGATCTGCGCCGTCAGATTCTTGGCCTCTTGGGATTGGATGCGACATGGTGACTTCTGTAGTTCAGGGACGGGTGGCCCATAGCGAGCCCGACTACATCGCCCGCGCCGAGGCGCTCGCGCCGGGCTTTGCCGCGCGTGCGGCCGAGCATGACCGCACCGGCAGCTTTCCCTTCGAGAATTTTCGCGAGCTGTCCGAGGCCGGCCTGCTCGCGCTGACGGTGCCGGCCGCGCTCGGCGGGGCCGGTGCGGGCGCGCGCTACACCGCGCGTGTCCTCGGCATCATCGGCAAGGCCGATCCGTCGACCGCGCTGGTGCTGTCGATGCACTACATCAACCATCTGGTGATGGGGCGGAGCCCGACCTGGCCGTTGCGGCTGTCGCGCAAGCTCGCGCGCGAGACGGTCGAAGGCACAGCGCTCGTCAACGCATTGCGGGTCGAACCCGAGCTCGGCTCGCCGTCGCGCGGCGGGCTGCCGGCGACGATTGCGCGCCGCACCGAGACCGGCTGGCGCCTGACCGGCCACAAGATCTATTCGACGGGATCGCCGATCCTGAAATGGTACCTGGTCTGGGCCCGGACCGACGAGGCCGAGCCGCGCGTCGGCCAGTTCCTGGTGCCGGCGGGCCTGCCGGGCACGCGCATCGTCGAGACCTGGGATCATCACGGCCTGCGTGCCAGCGGCAGCCACGACGTCATCTTCGATGATGTCGTGATCCCGCTCGATGCCGAGGTCGATGTCCGCAAGCCCGCGGATTGGAATGCGCGCGACATTACGCAGGCAACCGTGCACACCGTCTTCGTCGCCGCGATCTATGACGGCATTGCCCGTGCGGCGCGGGACTGGTTCGTCCAGTTCCTGAAGCAGCGCGTTCCCGCCAGTCTCGGCGCGCCGCTTGCCACCCTGCCGCGCGCGCAGGAGATCCTCGGTGCCATCGAGGCCAGGCTCGCGGTCAATGCCCGGCTGCTCGACACCTTCGCCCGCGATTTCGACGACGGCGTCGATCTCTCCACCGGCGAATCCAACGTCATCAAGCTGACGGTCACCAACAATGCGGTCGCCGCGGTCGAGGACGCGCTGTCGCTGACCGGCAATCACGGCCTGTCCCGCAGCAATCCGCTGGAGCGGCACTATCGCGATGTCCTGTGCGGACGCGTGCACACGCCGCAGGACGATGCCACGCGCACCGGCCTCGGCCGCGCCGCATTGGGCCACTAGCTTTCAGAAAACAACAGGGAGACCATCATGTCGGTCGAGTTCATCGGCTTCATCGCAAACAGCAACGCTTCCGAGACCATCGTGCGCCAGGGGCCGGTGCTCGATCCGCATTACATCGAGACGGTGGCGAAGGCGCATGAGCTCGCGGGCTTCGACCGTGCGCTGCTGGCGTTCCATTCGACCACGCCGGATGCGTTGCAGATCGCCCAGCACGTGCTGACCATCACCAAGCAGCTCAAGGTGATGATCGCGCAGCGGCCGGGTTTTACGGCGCCGACGCTGCTGGCGCGCCAGTTGGCCACGCTCGATCAACTCTATGACGGCCGCGTCTCGCTGCACGTCATCACCGGCGGCAATGCCATCGAGCTGCGCCAGGACGGCAACACGCTCGACGACAAGGACGAGCGCTACGCCCGCACCAGCGAATTCCTCGACGTGGTGCGGCTGGAATGGACCAGCGAGAAGCCGTTCAACTACAGCGGCAAGTACTACACCGTCGAGAACGGATTTTCGCAGGTGAAGCCGCTGCAGAAGGGCGGCATCTACACCTTCGTCGGCGGCGGCTCCGATGCCGCGATCGAGGTTTCGGGCAAGCATGCCGACACCTTTGCGCTGTGGGACGAATCCTACGCCCAGGTGCGCGACGTCACCGCGCGGGTGCGCGCGGCGGCCGCAAAGCATGGGCGGCCAAGCCCGCGCTTCAGCCTGTCGGTGCGGCCGATCCTCGCCGACACCGAGGAGGCCGCCTGGAAGAAGGCCGAAGGGATCCTCGAGCGTGCCACGGCGCTGCAGGACCAGACCGGCTATCGCCGGCCCAATCACGCGACCGAGGGCGCCAAGCGTCTGCTGGCGGCCGCCGACCAGGGCGCGCGCGTCGACAAGCGGCTGTGGACCGAGATCGCAAAGCTCACCGGCGCCAACAGCAACTCGACTGCGCTGGTCGGCACGCCGGCGCAGGTCGCCGAGGTCTTCGCCGACTATTACGATCTCGGCGTCAGCCACTTCCTGATCCGCGGGTTCGATCCGCTTCCGGACGCCATCGACTACGGCCGCGAGCTGATTCCGCTGACACGCAAGCTGATCGCCGAACGCGATCAGCAGCGGGGGATCGCGGCGGAATGATCCGGTTCATCATTGCTGCAGCGCTCGCTTTTGCGGGCGCTGATCTTGCGCCCGCGCAGACGACGCTGCGCGTCGGCGACCAGAAGGGCAATTCGCAGGCGGTGATGGAAGCCGCAGGCGTGCTCAAGGATCTCCCCTACAAGATCGAGTGGAAGGAGTTTCCGGCGGCCGCACCTCTGCTGGAGGCGCTGAGCGCAGGCGCCATCGAGACCGGGCTCGTCGGCGACGCGCCCTTCACCTTCGCCGCCGCCTCCGGCGCTCCGGTGAAGGCGATCGCCGCGATCCGGCAGACCGGCGAGGGGCTCGCGATCCTCGTGCCCGAAAATTCGCCGATCAAGAGTTTTGCGGATCTCCGGGGCAAGAAGATCGCGACCGGCCGCGGCTCGATCGGACATCAGCTGATCCTGGCCGCGTTGGAGAAGAACGGCTGGGCTGCAAGCGACGTGCAGATCGCGTTCCTGGCGCCGTCGGATGCCAAGATCGCCTACACACAAGGCGCGGTCGATGCGTGGTCGACCTGGGAGCCTTACGTCAGCCAGGAAGAGGTGCTGTTCAAGTCGCGCCGCATCATCACTTCGGAAGGCCTGACGCCGGGCCTGAGCTTCCAGGTGGCGCGGCCGGATGCGATCCGCGACAAGCGCGCGGAGCTGACCGACTTCATCCGCCGTCTCACCGTGGCGCGGGCGTGGTCGCTGACCAATGCCAACGGTTATGCCGAGACCTGGGGCAAGCTGATGAACATCCCGACCGCCGTCCCGCAGAATTGGCTGTCGCGCGCAAAAATCCGCATCGCGCCGATCGACGACGGCGTGGTCGCGGACGAGCAGAGCACGATCGATCTCTACTTCCGCTGGGGCCTGATCAAGCAGAAGCTCGATGCGGCGGAGATTGTCGACCGCTCGTTTGCGGATGCTATTGCGAAGGCGGGGTTGTAGCCACTCGGCTTGTTCTCGTGTCCCGGACGCGCTGCAGCGTGAAACGCTGCTGCGCAGAGCCGGGACCCATGCGGCGCAAAATTCCCTCACAACATGGGCCCCGGCTCAGCAGCGCACCCATAGCGCGTCGAAGACGCGCGTAAACGCGCTTATAGTGATGCGCTGCGTCCGGGGCACGAGATCTCACAAGGCTCTCAAGCATCCGTGAACCGGATAGAACGCATTCCAACTCAGTCGCCTTCCTCGACACGTTCCTTCTGCATTTCACGTCGAGAACAAGGCCCGCATTGCTATTTGCATCCTCACTCTTGCGCCACGCTCGACTCCGTCAAAAATCAACCGGACGACCACATCGGGAGACCGGCCATGGGCCTGCAAGAAACAAAAATCGAATCGCTTCCCTTCGTCACCGCCGAACTCAACTATCTCGCGCCGGTCTCCGGCAAGCCACGCACTTACGCCTTCGATCCACCGCCGGGCGAGCCGAAAAGCACGTCGTTGCCCGAGCCGCACCAGGTGCCGATCTTCGATGCGCGCCTGATCGCCGACAATTTCTCGCTCGATCGCGAGGGCTTTGCGCTGGTGCGCCATCCGAACCAGGTCAAGGACTTTTACAACGACGAGGAAATCCGCGCTGTCTACTATCCTGCTGTCGAGGCCTTTCTGCGCGCGACGCTGAAAGCCGACCGCGTCGTCATCTTCGACCACACCGTGCGCAGGCGCGTCGAGGGTGCTCCTGATATTCGCGACGGCGGCCCGCGCCAGCCCGCGACGCGCGTGCATGTCGACCAGACCGACGTCTCCGGTGCCAACCGTGTGCGCGAGCATCTGCCTGACGAAGCCGAGGAACTGCTCAAGGGGCGTGTCCAGGTGATCAACCTCTGGCGGCCGATCCGGGGACCTTTACGCGATTCACCGCTCGCGATGGTCGATGGCACCACGGTCTCTCCCGAGGATCTCGTCGCGTCCGACCTGATCTATCCCAATCGCCGCGGCGAAACCTATTCGGTGAAATACAATCCGAACCACCGCTGGTTCTATTTCCCGGAGATTACAGCGGACGAGGCGCTGCTGCTCAAATGCTATGACTCGGCGACCGACGGCCGCACCCGTTTCGGGCCGCATACCGCCTTTATCGATCCGACCACGCCGGCCGACGCCGCGCCGCGCGAGAGCATCGAGGTGCGTACGCTGGTCTTTCATAAACAGTAACAATGTGTGATGGCACTGCCGGGCAATGCCCGGCAGTGTTCCCGGAACCAAATGGAACCGGACGACGTTGCAGCGCGTGGCAGGGTAAACCGGGAGCGGTGCCGTGCGAGCGCAGCCGACGCTATTGTTTTGCCTGATCAGTTTTTCGCTTTCTGCATTTTCCGTCGCCCATGCCGAAAGCGGACTTGCCTCTTATTATGGATACGGGAAAGCCGGGAGAGGCGGCGAGCTGACCTGCGCGCACCGGACGCGTCCGTTCGGCAGCGTGCTCAAGGTGTCCTATAGCGGCCGCACCATCCAATGCCGCGTCAACGATCGCGGCCCGTTCATCCGCGGCCGCATCGTCGATCTCTCGGTGCCCGCCGCCCGCGCGCTCGGCATGATGAGCGCAGGCGTGGTGCGGGTCTCGGTGGAATAGCTCTGCCATCTCGCTATAGTGCCGCCCAAAGCAAGGGGGAGGGGTGCTATGGCCGGAATTAAGGTTGGACTCGTCGGCTGCGGCTTCGTGTCGGAGCTGCATATGTATGCGTTCCGGCGCATCTACGGCGTGGATGTCGAGGTTGCGGCGGTCGCCGCACGCGGCGATCATGTCGTCGAATTTGCCGCCCGTCATAACATCCCGTGGGTCTATCGCAGCTTTGCGGAATTGATCGCGGACCGCGCGCTCGATGTGATCGACATCTGCACGCCGCCCAATCTTCATGCCGAGATGATCGTCGGAGCCATGCAAGCGGGCAAGCACGTCATCTGCGAAAAGCCGTTTGCCGGCTATTTCGGTCGTGACGGCGACAAGCAGCCGATCGGCAAGCACGTGCCGAAGGCACTGATGTATGAGCGCCTCCTGAAGGAGATGGACGCAACGCGTGCCGCAATCGAGCGCACCGGAAAGCTGTTCATGTATGCCGAGGACTGGATCTACGCGCCGGCCGTGACCAAGACCGCGGAGATCCTCAAGGCGACGAAAGACAAGATACTGTTCATGAAGGGCGAGGAGAGCCATTCCGGCTCGCACGCGGCGCACGCCGCGCAATGGGCGATGACCGGTGGCGGCTCGCTGATCCGGATGGGCTGCCATCCGCTCTCGGCCGTGCTCTATCTCAAGCAGGTCGAGGCGAAGGCGCGCGGCGAGACCATCAAGGTCGCCAGCGTCACCGGCGATGTCGGCAATGTCACGGCCGCGCTGAGGCCGGAGGAGCGAACCTACATCAAGGCCAATCCGATCGATGTCGAGGACTGGGGCACGCTGACGGCGACTTTCTCCGACGGCACCAAGGCCACGGTGTTCTCCGGCGACATGATCATGGGCGGCGTGCGCAACCTGATCGAGACCTACACCAGCGGGGGCTCGCTGTTCGCCAACATCACCCCGAACAATCATCTGATGAGCTACCAGACCTCCGAGGAGAAGCTCGCCTCGGTCTACATCACCGAGAAGGTCGACCGCAAAACCGGCTGGCAATATGTCTGCCTCGAGGAGGAATGGACGCGCGGCTATCTCCAGGAGATCCAGGATTTCATGGAATGCGCGGCCACGGGACGGCAGCCGCTGTCGGATCTCGCGCTGGCCTATGAGACGATCAAGGTGAACTATGCCGGCTATTGGGCGGCGGAAGAGGGACGGCGCGTGGTGCTGTAGGACGCCGCCGCGCGTTCGCCGCCATCGATCTTTCCACCTACCAGGCTCCGACAACCATCATCACGGCAATGGTCAGGCAGGAGAGGCAGGCAATCGACGCAGTATAGAATTCGGGCGTATTCAATGTTGCCTCCTGGAAATGCGCTGCTTTCCAAGATACCGGTGCCGTGGCGTGATTATTCCCTCGCCCGCTTCAAGTCGGCGTCGTGTTGCGGGTCCATCCCATCGGGATCGGCGGGATCATCGTCCGGCAGAAATTGTCTTGGATGTTTGCGCGTGAGCAGAAGCTGCTTGCGCATCTCGGCGAGGCGCGCGCGGCAGTACTCCTTGTAGAGCAATTCGAATATGGCGGGCATGGTCACCCCCATCGCTGGAATTCACGATCTGAGACCGTCTGATCCGCGCTGGACGGCTTCGAAAGCCAGTGTTGCCGGTTAAGCCAACCTGAGGCGACTGGCTGATCTGCTTGTACGTAGGAAATGAAGCAGCACTCATTATCCAGATCACATTCTAGAAGATTTTTGTTTCAATAAGACTTCGTTTCACAACCTGTGCGGTTGCCCCGACGCTCGAAAATCCAACTACAGCGCGAAAGCAATGACCTTTGGATGCAGACAGCGCCGGCTACAACGGCATGAGCGCGGAGCGCGCTCTCTTATCGTTCCCTGGAGGGGAGGGCTATCGCATGTGAGAGTGATTTCCCTGCGGCCATCCTTCGAGACGCCCGCTTTGGGCGGGCTCCTCTGGATGAGGACAGAGTGCGTGGCAACTGTTTGGAAGGGCTCGGGTGCCGATTAGCCTCACCCTGAGGAGACCGCGGAGCGGTCGTCTCGAAGGGCGAGGCGCGTGCCCAGTTCTTTCCAAAGGGCCATGTGCGATTGCTCGGCATGGAAGGGGGAGGCCGGAAGCGATCCAGCGCGAGTTGTAGCTCTACGTCCCGTAGGTCGAGCCCTTAGGTAGCGGAAACACGGGATCCTGGGTACGGATGTTGGTCGGCCACACCACGGAGATGTGCTCGCCGGCGTTCTGCATCACCACCGGCGTCGAACGTTCATTCTGGCCGGAGAGCGGCGTGCCCGGCGGGAAGAATTTCACGCCGTAGCCCTGGATGGTGCCGCCGGGTGGGATGTCGACATCGAGCGCCGCCTTGCGAATGGCCTCCGGCTCGAAGCTGCCGTACTTTTCCTTCGCCACCGGCAGCACGTTGTTGAGCAGCACCCAGGTCTGATTGAAACCCATCGAGCAGTGCGGCGGCACGTCGGTGGCGCCGGTCTTGGCCTGGTAGCGCGTCACCATGGTCTTGATCAGATCACCCATGCCGGGTGCGAGCTTCGACGGATCGAGCAGCTGCGCCGGCACAGGATCGATGTTGCAGAAATTGTCGATGTCGGCGCCGAAGGTCGTGCGCAGCTTGTCGAGCTGGCTGTAGCCGGCGCCGGCGCCGAACAGCATCTTGAAGCGGAGGCCGCTCTCGCGCGCCTGGCGCAGAAACAGGGTGATGTCGGGGTTGTAGCCGGCGTGCGAGATCACGTCGACCTTGGCGCGCTTGAGCTTGGTCACGAGCACGGAGAGATCGGGCGCCGAGGCCGAATAGCCCTCGCGCAGCACCACCTGGATGCCGGCCTCCTTGGCATAGGCCTCGTCAGCCGCGGCGACGCCGACGCCATAGGGACCGTCCTCGTGGATCAGCGCGACCTTGACGTCCTTCGGCTCCACGCCGAGCTTGCCCTTGGCGTGCTCGGCGAGAAATCCCGCAAACGCCTGGCCGTACTGGTCGGAGTGAATCTGCGCGCGAAACACATATTGCAGGTTCTTATCCTTGAACACGGCGGTCGAGACCGCGGTCGTGATCCAGAGGATCTTCTTCTGCTGTTCGACCTTCGCCGCCATCGGCACGGCATGCGCGCTGGAATAGACGCCGTTGATGATGTCGATCTTTTCCTGGCTGATCAGGCGCTCGGCCTCGTTGATGGCGACGTCGGCCTTGCTTTGGGAGTCGGCGGGGACGGGCACGATCTTGGTCTTGCCGCCGATGCCGCCCTTCTCGTTGACGAGATCGATGGCGATCTGCGCGCCGACCGAGGAGGCGACCGAGCCGCCCGCGGCGAATGGTCCGGTGAGATCGTAGATCAGGCCGATGCGCAAATTCTCGGCTTGCGCCTGGGCCCGGGTCCAATCGAGGCTGAGTGTGGCGGCGGCAGCCGCCGTACCCTTCAGCAGCTGCCTGCGTGAAGTCGGCATCCTATCCCTCCCTCCGGTCAGTCGTTTGCGACTGGCTGTATATTTTTCCGCGAGTATTTGAAGGGCATGCATGAAAGTCAACATGCGCCGCACCAGGCAATTCGGACGCGCAGCCGACCATGATCGCGACCGCATTTTTCCCTGAGTATCATTCTTTTTGCGCTGCGCCGTGCTTTGGTTCGCAATCATTCGATTGCGCTGCATCAGGCCGGACGCCAACATCCGCTTGTCGTGCGTGTGCTTTCAGCGTCGCCCGGCACTTCATTGTCTCCCGCAATTGTGATGGTTTCGTTCCCGCGCTTTCGCCGCAGGCCAGACTGGCGGCAGCCATTCGGCTTGTGCGCATCGGAGGTTGCGTGCCATCCTAGCGGCGCAAATTGCACGGGAAGCCCAATTCCCGGCTTGGCCATTGCGCCGCGTTAAGGGTGGAAACAAAAGCTCAGGAGAAGAGACATGGTGTGGACGCTTCGTTTTGCGGGGCTCGCTTGCGTTGGCCTGTTGCTGTCCCCGGTCAGTGCCTTGGCAGGGCCGAAAGTGGTGTCCGGTCCGGGCGCCGATCCCGGCTGCTTCAAGCCCTGGTCTGCCCAAACCAAGTTTTTCCAATGGGACAAGAAGCCAGGTCCCTACAAGATCGCGCTCGTCAACGGCTTCGTCGGTAACACCTGGCGCATCCAGATGGTGAAGACCGCAAAGGCCTTCGCCTCGCAGCCGGGCATCAAGGAGAACATCAAGGAGTTCAAGGTCGTCTCGACCGGCACCGATGTTGCAGCGCAACTCGGCGCGATGGAGGACTTCATCAATCAGGGTTTTGACGCCATCGTCACGATCGCGGTGGCTCCCGATGGCTTCGACCGCATTATCCGTCTTGCCGACAAGAACAACGTGGTCGTGGTCCCCTTCGACAACGTCCTCGACACCGACAAGGTGATGATGGTCAACGAGGACCAGAAGGAAATGGGCCGCATGTCGGCGAAGTGGCTGATCGACGAGAGCGGCAAGAAGGCGGGCGACATCCTTGAGGTCCGCGGCCTGCCAGGCAATTCGGTCGACCGTGACCGCCATCTCGGCTTCCGCGAGGTCATGGAAGCGCCGGGCAACAGCTTCAAGATCACCGAAGTGGTCGGCAATTGGGATACCGGCACCTCGCAGAAGGTGACGGCGGACGCGCTCGCAGTGCACGGCCATTTCGACGGCGTGTTCACGCAAGGCGGCTCCGACGGCACCGTGCAGGCGATGATGGCGGCGAAGCATCCCTTCGTCCCGATGTCGGGTGAGGGCGAGAACGAGTACCGCAAGCAGATCGCCGATCACGCCAAGGACGGGCTCAAGGGCATGTCCTACGGCCAGTCTCCGGCGCTGGTCGCCATCGCCACCAAGGCGGCGATCTCCGCATTGCAGGGCAATGTGATGCCGCAGCTGATCTCGATCCCGATCCCGGTCGCGACCTACAAGGACCTGAAGCCCGGCACCAATTTCTGGCCGGACCTCAACGCAAACTTCTTCGCGCCGAACCAGTTCGCGCCCTGCGGCGTCAACTTCACGGCGCCGGAGATCATGTCGCAGAGCGAGAAGAACACCCAGTGAGCCTGCTGGAGATGTCCTGGTTGCGGCCCGGCTGTTGCCGGGCCGCCGCTGCGTGAGCCCGCCATGTCGGATGCCACCCTGACCCAATCTGCCTTTCTCACCCTGTCCGGAATTTCCAAGCGCTACGCCGGTGTGCGGGCGCTCGAAGGCGTCGACTTCGCATGCGAGCGCGGCAAGATCCACGCCGTGCTGGGCGAGAACGGCGCCGGCAAGTCGACGCTGATCAAGATCATCGCCGGCGTGGTCCAGCCCGATACCGGCACCATGCGGCTCGATGGACGCGACGTCAGCTTCGCGACGCCGTCGGCGGCCAATGCAGCCGGCGTCGTCTGCATCTTCCAGGAATTGTCGCTGATGCCCGACCTCTCGGTCGCGGACAACATCTCGATCGCGTCGCCGCCGCGCCGCTTCGGCCTCATCGACGCGCGGGCGCAGCGCCGCCGCGCCGAGGCGTTACTGGCGGAGATCGGCTGCGAGGACGTCAATCCCCTGATGCGCGTGCGCGACCTGCCGCTGTCGCGCCGCCAGGTGGTGGAGATCGCCAAGGCGCTCGGCAAGAAGCCGCAGCTCCTGATCCTCGACGAGGCCACGTCGGCCTTGACCAGTGCCGACGTTGAGAAGGTGTACGCCATGCTGGCACGGCTCAAGGCCGAGGGCGTCGCCATTCTCTACATCTCGCACCGGATGCACGAGGTCGAGGCGCTGGCCGACCGCGCCTCCGTGTTCCGCAACGGACGCCATATCGAGACCTTCGACAAGGGCCGGCGCTCGACCGCCGATATCGTTCAACTCATGATCGGGCGCGACATCGCAGCCCAATATCCGCCCAAGCCCGCGCGCGGATCGCCGAAGCCCATGCTGGCTGTCGACAATCTGAGCTGGGACAAGCGCCTCGATCGCATCTCGCTCCGCGTCGGCGCCGGCGAGATCGTCGGCCTCGGCGGGCTCGACGGCCAGGGCCAGAAATCCCTGCTGCTGGCGCTGTTCGGCGTGCTGCGCGGCGTGTCCGGACAAGTCACCGTCGAAGGCCGCGAGGTGCGCCCCGCGTCTCCGGCGGCGGCGAAGTCGGTCGGCATTGCGCTTGTGCCGGAGGATCGCAAGACCGAAGGCCTGATGCTGCCGATGTCGATATCAGACAATCTGGTGATCGCCTCGCTCGACACGATCTCGACCGGGCCTCTGGTCGACCGTGCACGCGAGACGGAGGCGATCAAGCGCGCCATCGCGCGGCTGCAGATCAAGATCGGCGCGCCCGGCGACGCGGTCGCCACGCTCTCCGGCGGCAACCAGCAGAAGGTCGTTCTCGCCAAATGGCTGATGACCGATCCGCGCATCATCCTGCTCAACGATCCCACGCGCGGCATCGACGTCGGCACCAAGCAGGAGCTTTACCGGCTGATGCGCGAGCTCGCCGACCAGGGGGCCGCCATCCTGTTCTACTCGACCGACTATGATGAGCTCATCGGCTGCTGCGACCGGGTGGCGATCATGTATGACGGGCGCATCGTGCGCGAGCTCGAAGGCGACGAGCTCAACGAGACCAACATCATCGCGAGCGCGCTGAACATCGACGCCGCGACGCCGGACGCTCCCGGAGCCGCCCATGCTTGACGATATCGCCATCAGGGTTCGCCAGAACATCGGCATCGTCACCGCCGTCCTGTTGTTCTCGATTCTTTATCTGCTCTACAACCTCGCCCACCCCAAGGGCTTCTCGTCGGCGGTTCTGGTGCAGAACGGCGACGAGATCTTCGCGCTCGCCATGCTGGCGATGGCGCAGACCGTGCCGGTGCTGGCGTCGGGGCTGGACCTTTCCGTGGGCGCCGTCATGACCATGGTCGGATGTTTCGCCAGCTATCTGCTCACGGGGGCGGCCGGCGGCACGCCGCTGCATCTCGATATCTTCGGCCTGCATCTCGGCCTCGGCACCTTTCCCGGCGGTGTCGGTGGCATCCTGCTCGGCATCGTCGTGTGTCTTGCGACCGGCGCGCTGGCCGGCTTCATCAATGGCTGCGTCGTCGTCTATGGGCGCATCCAGCCGATCATCGCGACGCTCGCGACCGGCGCGGTCTATATCGGTATTGCGCTGTTCCTGCGGCCGACGCCGGGCGGCAAGATCGACGAGGATCTCAACTGGGCGCTGACCAATTCGCTCGGGGATTTCGCCGCGACCGTCCATATCTTCGATGATGGCGCGGCGCCCTGGTTCGCGCCGGTGGCCTGGATCCCGGTGCCGTTCGTGCTGCTCGCCCTGATCGCGCTGCTGGTCTGGGTGCCGTTCCGCCGCTCCGTGCTGGGCCGCGCCGTCTATGCGGTCGGCTCGGCCGAGGGCGCCGCCTACATGTCCGGCCTGCCGATCGATCGCGCCAAGATCGCAGCCTTCACGCTCGCCGGCTTCTTCGCCGGCTGTGGCGGACTTTTTCTCGCCATCCAGACCTCCTCGGGCAATGCCGACATCCCGCAGGCCGGCGCCTATACGCTCAACTCGATCGCCTCCGTCGTGATCGGCGGGACGTCGCTGCTCGGCGGGACCGGCAGCGCGATCGGCTCGATCTTCGGCGCCATGGTCCTGCGCGTCATCTCGTTCTTCTTCCGTATCTTCGACATCGCGCCGTTGTTGCAACCGCTGTTCGAGGGTCTGATCCTGCTGGCGGCGGTCAGCATCGGCGCGCTCGGCGTGCTGCGCGTCAAGAATACGCTGGAGCTGTTTCGATGAGTTCGGCCTCACTCAGTCTCTCGCGCGACGACCGTCCGATCCTGATCGCGGCGCTGTTCATCCTCGTCATCCTGGTGGCGGGTACGATCTATACGTTTGCCCGCTTCGGCAGCGCGCCACTGCTGTCGCCGACCTATCTGCTGCAGCAGCTCCAGATCGGCGCCTTCCTCGGCATCGTCGCTGCCGGGATGATGATGGTGATCCTGATCGCGCAGATCGATCTGTCGGTGCCGTGGACGCTGGCCGCCGCCGCCATGATGGCGACGTCGATCGGCGGGCCGCTCGCCATCCCGGTCGGGCTCGGCGTCGGGCTGCTGGTCGGTCTCATCAACGGCATCGGGGTTGCGTATCTGCGCGTGCCCTCGATGATCTTCACGCTCGGCGTCAACGCGGTGATGCGCGGGCTGATGGTGGCGCACACCGGCGGCTACGCCCCGCAAACCGCCGCCACCGATCTGATGCGGATGCTTGCCGGCGACCGCACGCTCGGCATCCCCAACGCCTTGTTCGTCTGGATCGCCGTGTCGGTGGTCGTCACGATTGTTCTTCAGCGCACGACGCTTGGCCGCTACGTCTATGCCATCGGCAACAAGGAAGCGGCGGCATATCTCGCCGGTGTCGACACCCGCCGCATCACCGTGATCTGCTTCGTCCTCTGCGGTCTCGCCGCCGCGCTCGCCGGCGTCCTGCTCGCTGGCTACTCCACCAAGGCCTATCAGGGCATGGGCGATGCCTATCTGCTGCCGTCGATCGCGGCGGTGGTGATCGGCGGCACCAACATCCTCGGCGGCCGCGGCCGCTATCTCGGGACGCTGATCGGCGTCGTGCTGATCGTGCTGCTCAACAGCGTGCTGTCGATCATGGACATGCCCGAGGCCGGCCGTCAGGTGATCTACGGCCTCGTCATCATCTTCATGCTGCTGGTGTACGGGCGCGGCGAACGTGTCACGAGCTGACGCTGCGCCATCGTCCCCCTTGCGGATCAGAGAAACGGCGACGCCAGGGCCGGCGTTTCGACCAGCGCGTGAGCGGCGTATTCGAGCGCGGATCTGATCTGCGCGCGGCTTGAAGGGCCGCAGATGCAGACTCTCACCGCCTCGGGAGGCGCATCGCTCACGACAAAGGCGTCGCTTGCGACCACACCGATACCGGTCTGCCGCATATGCTCCACGAAAGCCGAGCGCCGCCAGGGCGTGGGCAGCGCGACCCACAAATTGAAGCTGAGGGGATCGCCGCGATAGGACCCCTTGGGCAGGATTTCGGCGGCGAGCTTCTGCCGCGCCGAAGTCTCGGCGCGGATGAACCGCAGCATCGTGTCCGCGGTGCCGTCTTCGATCCAGCGCGTCGCGATCGCCACAGTGAGGGGGGACGCCATCACGGTCGCCGACCTCAGCGCAGAGGCAAACGGCCAGGCCGAGCGCGTATCGGGCACGACAACGTAGGCGGTGCGCAAGCCCGCTCCGATGCATTTTGCCAGCCCCGCGACGTGCCAGGTCAGATCGGGCGCGATCGCCGCGAAGGGCGCGTGGCCGTGGCCGTGCTCGGGAATGAAACCATAAGCATCGTCCTCAATGATCGGCAGCTTGAAGCGTCGCGCGATCGCGACGATCTCGCGCCGTCGCGAGTCCGGAATCGTCAGCGTGGTCGGATTCTGCAGCGTCGGATTGAGGTAGATGGCCTTGGGCTTCAGCTTCTTGCAGGCATCGGTCAGGGCCTGCGGCTCGATGCCGTCGTCATCCATCGGCAGGCCGACGAGGGTGATGCCGAGCTGCGCGGCGATGGACCTGATGCCGGGATAGGTGATGGCCTCGCACAGCACCACCTCGCCTGATTTCGCAAGGATCGAGAGAATGCCGAGCAGCGCCGGATGTGCCCCCGGCGAGACGAAGATGCGGCTCTGTGCCGGCACCAGCGCACGGCGGCCGAGCCAGCTCGAGGCGGCGTCCTTGTCGGCCTGCGTGCCGCCAAAGCCCTGGTAGCGCAGCAACGAGGCGATGTCGCGCAGCACATGTTCGGCGCCGGCCTGCATGCGCTCGATCAGTTCGGGATCATCGGGCTCGGGCGGCAGGTTCATCGACAGGTCGACGGGACGGGGCGGGAAGCTTGTCGCCGAGCGCCGCGGTCGCGGCTTGTCGCGCACGAAGGTTCCCTGACCGACCTTCGATTCAATCAGCCCACGCTTCTGGGCCTCGACATAGCCGCGCGCGACGGTGGTGAAATCGACATCGAGGCGCTTGGCGAGCTTGCGCTGTGGCGGCAGGCGATCGCCGATCACGAGCCGTCCGGCGGCGATATCGTCGGCAATCGCATCTGCGATCGCGAGATAGCGCGGCTTGTCGCTGTTCGATAGGTCGGGTCGCCAGTCGGCCATTGCTCGGTTCCGTCAAGTTACGTCAGCAGAATTGACTGTATATTGTTGCAAGCGTCGAGGCAATTGTATCGCGGCGTTGGGTTGCGTCGGCGAGGCGGTCGGCCCGCGTGTGTTGCACACCGATCGAGCGCGCTGCCCAGTATTTTTCAGGCAGTATTTTTCGCACTCAATGCGAGCATAGCCAAATCCAGTCAGGTCTCCATTCAACATTGAATGTATAAATGAATGCATATTGTATGGTTTGATGATTTGTAGTGCAGAACGCCCTTTGGCACATTGATTGCAAAACCTGATCCCGATCCGGGAGGCCGGACGTGAACAGGAGGTGTCTATGCCAGCAGTGAACATGCCCGCGCGCCAGAAGGGCGACTTTCTCGTCGACTACGAAGAGAAGGTGTTCGAGGACGTCAAAGCAAAGCCCGGTGAGAAGGCGCTCGTCACCTTCCACACCGTCGCGTTCGAAGGCTCCATCGGTCTCGTCAATATTCTCCAGGCGCTGCGCCTGAAGCGGAAGGGTTTCGAGACGTCGGTTCTGCTCTACGGCCCCGGCGTCACGCTCGGCATTCAGCGCGGCTTTCCGAAGATCGGCGACGAGGCCTTCCCTGGCGCGCAGAACTTCAACAACCAGCTTGCGAAGTTCATGGATGAAGGCGGCAAGGTCTATGCCTGCCGGTTCGCGCTGCAAGCGCTCTACGGCCATGGCGAACCGTCGCTCATTCCGGGCATCCGGCCGATCAATCCGCTCGATGTGCTCGACCTCATCCTGCTTCATCGCAGGGACGACGCGTTCATGATCCACACCTGGACCGTCTGACCTCGGCTGGCTCACGCGACGGACGAGGGAGGAACACAGTGACAGCGAAACGCACGATCAGAGCCGGTGCGATTCAGATCGCGCCGGATCTGGACACGCCGACCGGAACGGTCGACCGGATTCTGGCGGCCATCGCGGAGGCGGCGGCCAAGGGAGTCCAGTTCGCCGTCTTTCCGGAGACGTTCGTTCCCTGGTACCCGTATTTCTCCTTTGTCCGTCCGCCGGTCCTGAGCGGCGCCGAACACATCCAGCTCTACGACAACGCCGTCGTCGTGCCCGGTCCCGTGACGGACGCGGTCGCGCAAGCGGCTAGGCGTCACGGCATGGTGGTGGTGCTCGGCGTCAACGAGCGCGATCACGGCTCGCTTTACAACACGCAACTCGTGTTCGACGCGAACGGCGCGATCGTCCTGAAGCGGCGCAAGATCACGCCGACGTTTCATGAGCGCATGATCTGGGGGCAGGGCGATGGCGCCGGCCTGAAGGTGGTCGAGACCGCGGTCGGCCGGGTCGGCGCTCTGGCCTGCTGGGAGCATTACAACCCGCTCGCCCGCTACGCGCTGATGGCCCAGCATGAGGAAATCCATGCGGCCCAGTTTCCGGGGTCGCTGGTCGGACAGATCTTTGCCGACCAGATCGAGGTGACGATCCGGCATCATGCGCTGGAAAGCGGATGCTTCGTCGTCAATGCCACCGGCTGGCTGACTGAGGAACAGATCGCCAAGATCTCGCCGGAGGAGGGCCTGCGCAAAGGCCTGCGCGGCGGCTGCATGACCGCGATCGTCTCTCCCGAAGGCAATCATCTGGTGCCGCCACTGACCAGCGGCGAAGGCATCCTCGTCGCCGATCTCGATCTCGCCCTGATCACCAAACGCAAGCGGATGATGGATTCGGTCGGCCACTACGCGCGGCCGGAGCTGCTTTCGCTGGTGCTGAACGACCGAGCCGCGCGGCCGATGCACGGCTTTCACCCGAACCGCCTCGCGCCCATTCCCGGAGACCCATCAGATGAGACCGCAGATGCCGCAACCCAAGGCGATGCCGACCGAGCAGCTGATCAACGAGTTGCAGTCCTTCGGGGTCCGGCTCGCTGATCCCAAGACCGCGGGAACCGGCCGTCGCGGCGGTGCGGGGCCGTCGGATCACACGCCGTTCACGATCGACGGCGCGACCGTGATGATTCCGGTTCACAACGCGCCGGCCTTCGAGAGCCCCTACCTCGTCGAGCGTCCGGACGAGGCCGGGCGCAGCCGCATCTCGCGCGATGGCGTGGTGCTGGCCGACGTCTCGTTTCCGCTGCGACCCAAATTCTACGACCGCGCGACCTCGGACGGCGTTCCCTATTGGAAGATCGCAACCCTGCACGGGCGCGACGTCCTTGCCACCACCGTGCTGCAGACCTGCATTCGCTACCAGAGCCGCACCAAAACCTGCCAGTTCTGCGCCATCGGGCAGTCGTTGGCGGCGGGGCGTACGGTCGAGCGCAAGACGCCGGCGCAGCTCGCCGAAGTGGCCAAGGCGGCCGTCGAGCTCGACGGTGTCCGCCATATGGTGATGACGACGGGCACGCCGCATACGTCCGACCGCGGCGCCGGGATCCTTGCGGAGAGTGCGCAGGCCGTCAAAGCTGCCGTCGATCTCCCGATCCAGGCGCAATGCGAACCGCCAGATGATTTCGCCTGGTTCCAGCGCATGAAGAGTTCGGGCGTCGACGCGCTCGGCATGCATCTGGAGGTGATCGGGCCGGCGGTGCGGCAGAGGATCATGCCGGGCAAGGCGCAGGTCCAGGTCGAACAATATATGGAAGCGTTCGCGGCGGCCGTCCCGGTGTTCGGACGCGGTCAGGTCTCGACTTACATCCTCGCTGGCCTCGGCGACGAACCTTCCGAGATTCTCGCGCTGTCGCGCCGGCTCATCGATATCGGCGTCTATCCCTTCGTCGTGCCGTTCGTGCCGATTGCCGGCACGCCGCTGGAGAGCCATCCGACGCCGTCCGCGGCATTCATGCACGACATCTTGCGTCCACTCGCCGGGATGCTGCGCGCCGGCGGACTGCGCGCCACCGACATCAAGGCAGGTTGCGGCAAATGCGGCGCCTGCTCGGCCCTGTCCACCTACGAACGCGGAGCCAGCGCATGATGTTCGAACCGTTCAAGCCATTCGTGGCGCCGGAATTCCAGGTGAAGTTCGCAACCGAAGCCTGGGAGCGTGCCGCCGCCGCAGCCCTGCGCCGCGATGTCTTCTGCGAGGAGCAGAACGTGTTTTCCGGCGATGATCGCGACGCGGTCGACGATATCGCCATTCCGCTCGTCGCCGTATCGCTGCTCGGCGTAGCCGAGGCCGATGTCGTCGGCACCGTGCGCATTCACGCCGATGAACACGAGGCGGATGTGTGGTGGGGCTCCCGCCTTGCCGTTGAAAAGGGCTATCGCCGCCTGAGCGCGGTCGGCGCCGGTCTGATCCGGCTTGCCGTCTCCTCTGCGAATGCGCGCGGCTGCCAGCGCTTCCTTGCCAACGTGCAGAGCCAGAATGCGCTTCTGTTCCAGCACATGCACTGGCGCTCGCTCGGCGAATTCGATCTCCATGGCCGGCCGCACCATCGCATGGAGGCCGACCTCGACCACTACCCGCCGTTCCGGACGCCCGAAACCGGCTTCCTGTCACTGGCAAAACTGGCGGCCTGATCATGCTGACGGACGCCGCACTCACGAGCCTCGCCGAAAGGCTCCGCCAAAGCCGCGGCATCGCCGCCAAGGCCGACATCGCTTCTGTTGCGGCCGCGCTCGACCTCTCGGGGGGCGACGCCATCGCGGTAGGGGACGATTGCGCGGCGATCCCGGAAGGGGATGGCTACACGCTGTTCGCGATCGAAGGCTTCATGAACGAATTCGTCGCCGCCGACCCCTGGTTCGCCGGCTGGTGCGGCGCCATGGTCAACATCTCGGACGTCGCGGCGATGGGCGGACGGCCGACGGCCATCGTCAACGCGATCTGGTCCAATGGTGCGGACAAGGCCGCGCCGATTCTCGAAGGATTGAAAGCCGCCGCGAAGACATTCGGTGTGCCCGTCATCGGCGGCCATACCAATGTGCGCAGCAGCCAGAGCCAGTTTGCCGTCGCGATCCTTGGCCGCGCGAAGCGCCTCCTCACCAGCTTCGACGCCAGGCCCGGCGACAAGATCATCGCGGCGATAGATCTTCGCGGCCGTTACCGCGAGCCGTTCGCGAACTGGGAAGCGGCGACCGACGCACCGGCGCAGCGGTTGCGCGACGATCTGGAGATCCTGCCGTCCATTGCCGAGACGGGGCTCGCGCTCGCCGCCAAGGATATCAGCCAGGGCGGTGTCGTCGGGACTGCGGCGATGCTGGCCGAGTGTTCGCAGGTCGCCATCACGCTGGACGTTGAGGCGATTCCAATTCCCGCCGGTGCGCCGCTCGAGCGCTGGCTGCTCACATTCCCGAGCTTCGGTTATCTCCTGTCGGCGAAGCCCGAATCCATCGATGAGATACTGTCGCGCTTCCAGCGGCGTGGCATCGCGGCGGCCGCGATCGGAGAGGTCAGCGTGGGAACGAGCGTGGATATTCGCGCCGCTTGCGGCCGCGCAACGGTCTGGGATTTTGCGGCACAGCCCTTGATCGGATGTGCGCCAGGTCGGAGCCATCAGCAGCGGAGCGTGGCATGAGCGGCGGTTCGTCCGGGCTTCGCATCGCGATCCTCACGCACTCGACCAATCCACGAGGGGGCGTGGTGCACGCGCTCGCGCTTGCCGACGCGCTGGCAGACCTCGGACATGAGCCGGTCGTGCACGCGCCCGATCCCGCAGGCAAAGGCTTCTTCCGCCGTAGCCGCGCCGCGACGCGCTCCGTGCCGGCGTCGCCCACCTCCGGCGACGTCGTCGCGATGGTCGAGGCGCGCATCGCGGACTATGTCAGGCATTTCGAGGATACCGCAAACCGGCAGTACGACGTCTTCCACGCCCAGGACGGTATCTCCGGCAATGCGCTCGCGACGCTGAAGCAGCGCGGCCTGATTCAACGTTACGTCCGCACCGTTCATCACATCGATGCATTCAGGGACGAGCGGCTCTGCGAACTCGACCGTCGCTCGATTGTTCACGCCGACGGCCTGTTCGTCGTCAGCCGGTTCTGGCAGGCGCAGCTGATGGCGGAGATGTCGCGCTCGGCGACGCTGGTCGGCAACGGCGTCGACACGGTGCGCTATTCAGCCACCCCGGCATCCGCCGACCAGATGCTGCGCGCCCGGCTCGGCCTTCGCGCCGGCCCGATCCTGCTCTCGGTCGGCGGTGTCGAGCAGCGCAAGAACGCGCTCGGCATTCTCGATGCCTTCCGGCAGGTGCACGCCGTGCATCGGTCCGCGCAGCTCGTCATCGCCGGCGGCGCGTCTCTCCTCGACCATGGTTTCTATCGCCAGCAGTTCAAGTCGCGGCTGCGCGATGCAGGGCTTCCAGCGGATGCCGTGATCGAGACCGGTCCGCTGATGGATGCCGACATGCCGTCGCTCTATCGTCTGGCCGATGTGCTGCTGTTTCCGTCCTTGCGCGAAGGCTTTGGCCTGACTGTGCTGGAAGCGATGGCCAGTGGCGTGCCGGCGGCGGTCTCGCATATCGCGCCTTTCACGGAATATCTCGGCCCCGACGATGTTGCCTGGTGCGATCCGCATCACGCGGGCTCGATCGCGGATGCCGCCCTCAGTGCGCTCGTCGAGCCCCTGCGCTCGCGCCTGATCGCGAATGGCGCTGGGGTCGCCCGGCATCATGACTGGAGCCGCACCGCCAGGGCACACATGACGGCCTATCAGGAGATGCGCGAGGTGCATTATGCCTGAGATGCACTTCCACGTGCGCTGGCCTGATGAGCGGATAGAGGCCTGCTATTCGCCCTCGCTCGTCATCAAGGATCATTTCGTCGCCGGCACGACCTATGCGCTCGACGATTTTCGCGACCGAAGCCGCATCGCGCTGATGATCGCGGCCGAGCGTGTCCGTGAGAAGTACGGCTTTCTGTGCTCACGCGCACTCGGGCAGCTGGCCCGGATCGAAGCCATGGCCGCGCAGTTCGAGGCCACGCCGGGTGCTTCCGTCACAATCGTCTCGTTTGAAGAATAGCAGGAGCTGATCATGTCCGACCTTTACTCTCATTATCCGGTTGTGGTGATCGGCGGCGGCCAGGCTGGCCTTGCCATGAGCGCGCAACTCAAGGCGCGTGGCATCGAGCATGTCGTGCTTGAGAAAAATACCATCGCGCATTCCTGGAAGACCCAGCGCTGGGACGCATTCTGTCTGGTAACGCCGAATTGGCAATGCCAGCTTCCCGGCTTTCCGTACACCGGCAGCGATCCGCATGGTTTCATGCTGCGCGACGAGATCGTCTCCTACATCGAGGATTTTGCGAAGCACATCGGTGCGCCGATCCGCGAAGGCGTCACCGTTACACGCCTTCGGCAGTCTGGTCGCGGCTTCGTGCTCGAGACGACGCTGGGCGAAATCGCCGCCGACAGCGTCGTGCTGGCCGTGAGCGGCTATCACATCCCGAAAGTGTTGCCGTTTGCCGACCGGCTCGATGCATCGATCACGCAGATCCACTCCTCCGCCTACCGCAATCCGGATCAGTTGCCGCCGGGCGAGATCCTCGTGGTGGGGAGTGGGCAGTCGGGCTGCCAGATCGCCGAAGACCTGCATCTGGCCGGTCGCAAGGTGCATCTCGCCGTCGGCAGCGCGCCGCGCTGCCCGCGCTTCTATCGCGGCCGGGATGCGGTCGACTGGCTCGACGATCTCGGCCAGTATGACCTGCCCGTCGACAAGCATTCGCTGAAGGAGGGCGTTCGCAAGAACGCCAATCACTATTTGACCGGGCGGGACGGCGGCCGCGACATCGACCTGCGCAAATTCGCGCTCGAAGGCATGAAGCTCTACGGCCGCCTCAAGGACGGTCGCGGAACCTCCTTGCAGTTTGGCGATGATCTTCAAGTCAATCTCGACAGCGCTGATCGGGTCTACAACGGCATCTGCCGGCTGATCGACGACCACATCGCGAAGAACAGGATCGCTGCACCCCTGACGCCTCACTATGAGCCCGTATGGTCTCCAAGTGCGGTCCCCACGGAGCTCGATCTCGTAGCGAGCGGCGTCACGAGCATCATCTGGACGACCGGCTTCCGTTCCGACTGGTCCTGGATCGACCTGCCGATGTTCGATGGGACCGGCTATCCGACCCACAGGCGGGGCATCACGTCGGTTGACGGCGCCTATGTGGTCGGCCTGCCGTGGCTCTACACCTGGGGCTCCGGCCGGTTTGTCGGAATCGGGCGAGACACCGGCTTTGTCGCGGAGCACATCAACGAGCGATCGAGCGCGTCACGCGTCGAAACGCGTGAGGTCGCATAATATCGGCGCAATCCGCTTACACGGCCGCCCGCGTGTTGAGATAGATCGAATACAGCGAGGTCTGCCCGCAGATGTAGAGGCGGTTGCGGCGCGGGCCGCCGAAGCAGACATTGGCGACGATCTCGCCGATCGGGACCGTACCGAGATGGGTGCCGTCAGGCGCATAGCAGAACACGCTGCGACCCGCCGAGGTCCAGACGTTGCCATGGATGTCGCAGCGGAAGCCGTCATAGAGCCCGTCCGGGCAGGTGGCAAACAGCGAGGCTTCCCCGACCGTTTGCCCCTTCACCTCGTAGGACCAGATCGTCGGCGGAAGCCCGCGGACATGGGTCGCGCCGGTGTCGGCGACGTAGAGCCGGGTCTCGTCCGGCGAGAACGCCAGCCCGTTGGGCTTCACCCGGTCGGACACGACGCGCGTGATGGCACCGGAGCTGCCGTCGATCCGGTAGACGTTGGAGGCGCCGATCTCGGACGGACTCTGCTGCCCTTCATAATCGCTGTCGATGCCGTAGGTCGGATCGGAGAACCAGATCGAGTTGTCTGACTTGATCACGACGTCGTTGGGCGAATTCAGCCGGCGGCCCTCGAACGCGTCGGCCAGCACGGTGATCGAGCCGTCGTGCTCGGTCCGGGTGACGCGCCGCATGAAATGCTCGCAGGTCACGAGCCGCCCCTGGCGATCGGTCGTGTTGCCGTTGGAATTGAAGCTCGGCGAACGGAACACCGACACCGATCCGTCGGTCTCGTCGAACCGCATCATCCGGTTGTTCGGAATGTCGGACCAGATCAGGTAGCGCCCGCCCGGGAAGTAGGCGGGGCCTTCGGCCCAGCGGCAACCGCTGGTGAGTTTCTCAAGATTGACGTGGCCGAAGACCAGCTGGTCGAAACGAGGGTCGTGGGCGACATAGGGGAGCATGTGTCCTCCTTGATGAGCCGCAGATTCTTGGGATTGCCTGCGTGCGGTCCTTACTGTGATCGACCCTGCCGAATTTGCAAGCGTGCTTCACTTCGAGAGTGCATCGAGGCAGAAACGAAATGCCCGGGGACAGGCCCCGGGCAATCGTCGTTGTGAAAGCGTTCTTTGGCTTCTTACTGCGACAGCTTCACGAAGTTCGGAAACTTCAGCTTGCCTTCGGCGATCTTCTCCGGCCAGACCACGACCTGCTTCTGGTCCTGCCACTGGAAGACGAGGCCGGTCACCGCGCCCGCGCCGGACTTGATGCCGTGGGTGAACTCGTCGTCCTTGCCGTAGAACTTGATCTGGCCGATCGTGCCCTCGAAGTCGGTCTTCTCCATCTCGGCGACCATCTTGTCCGGATCGGTCGAGCCGGCGCGCTTGATGGCGTCGGTGATGATGTAGACCTCGTCATAGGCAGTGTAGCCGGTATAGGCCGGCGGCGTGCCGAACTTGGCCTTGAAGGCCGCGGCGAACGGCTTCGTCTTCGAGGTCACGGCGACATCGGGCGTCGCGACGGCCAGCGACGGCACGCCGTCGGCGGCACCATTGGTGTCCTTCCAGAAGGTCGGGCTCAGCGCCTGCGCGCTGATGCCGAACATCGGGATCGGCACCTGCTGGTTCTTCCACTGTACCGTCGGCTGCACGCCGACATGCGAGATGCCGGTAACGATTACATCCGGCTTCTTGCCTTCGATATTGTTGAAGATCGGCGTGAAGTCGGTGGTATCGGGCGAGAAGCGGACATGCTCGACGACCGTCAGCCCGGCCTTGGGCAGGCAGGCCTCGTAGCCGACATCGAGCGGCTTGGTCCAGGCGGCGTCCTCGCTCATGATCGCGACGGTCTTGAACTTGAGCTTGTCGACGAGGAGATCCTTCGCCGCGTCGCAGACGAGTTGGGCCTGCGCGGCCGAGGTCAGATAGCCGTGGAAGGTGTACTTGTTCTTCTCGTAGTCGTTGTGGATCGCCTTGGTGATCTCGTTCGAGGCGGCGCCGGGGGTGATCAGCGGCATCTTCAGGCGCGCCGCCCAGGGCTCGAGCGCCAGCACGACCTCGCTGATATAGCTCGCGATCACCGCGGACACCTTGTCCTCGCTCACCGCGCGCTGGAACGCGCGCACCGAGTCGGCCGAGGAGCTCTTGTTGTCATAGGTGACGATCTCGACCTTGCGGCCGAGAATGCCGCCCTTGGCGTTGATCTCGTCGGCGGCAATCTGCGCGCCGCCGGGCGTCGCGGCACCCGCGATCGATTGTACCTCGGCGATGACGCCGATCTTGATCGGATCGTTCGACTGCGCGTAGGCGGGGGCGGCGAGGCACAGCGCCAGCGCCGAGGTGAGGAGGGCGGAGCTCAAAATGCTCGATGATCGCATGGTCGTTTCCCTTTCTTTGTCTTCTTGCGTTGTTTTGTTGTTGATACGTGCGAACTAGAGAAAATCGGCGCCGGCTTCGCTGGCGAAGCGGCCGGGGTCGCCTTCCCAGACGATCCTTGCGTGCTCCAGCACATAGACGCGGTCGGCGTGCGGAAGTGCGAATGTCACGTTCTGCTCGCCGAGCAGCACCGTGATCGAGGTGGTCTGCCGCAGCTTCTCCAGCGCCTTGGACAAAAGCTCGAGGATGACGGGCGCGAGGCCCAGCGTCGGCTCGTCCAGGATCAGGATCTGCGGCTGCATCATCAGCGCACGGCCGATTGCCAGCATCTGCTGCTCGCCGCCGGAGAGCGTCTGCGCCAATTGGCCCTGGCGCTCCTTCAGGATCGGGAACAGCTCGAACAGCCAGTCGAGCTGCGCCGCGCGCTTGTCGTCGGTGAGATGCTGCCCGCCGAGATCGAGATTCTCGCGCACGCTCATCTCGCCGAACAGCTCGCGCGATTCCGGGCACTGCACGAGGCCGCTGCGGGCGATCTTGGCCGGACTGGTGCCGCGCAGCTTTTCGCCACCGCGGATGATCTCGCCGGTGTAGGGCAGGAAGCCGGAGATGGTGTTGAACAGCGTGGTCTTGCCGGCGCCGTTGAGGCCCACGATCGAGACGAACTCGCCCTCGTGGATGTGGATCGAGACGTTCTCCAGCGCCTGCGCCTTGCCGCAATGGACGCTGACATTCTCGACCTGGAGCAGTGGCACCTTGTCCTTGAAGCTGGTCTCGGGCCGCGCATGGGTTTCGATGGCGCCGCCGAGATAGACCCGGCGCACCGTCTCGTTCTTCATGACGTCGTCAGCCTTGCCGGTGACGATCTCTTCGCCGAGATACATCGCGAGCACGCGGTCGACCAGTGCCGCGACGCTCTTGACGTTGTGGTCGACCAGCATCACGGCACGGCCGTCATCGCGGAAGCTGCGGATCAGGTCGGAGAAGACGTCGACCTCGGCGCGCGTCAGGCCGGCGAAGGGCTCGTCGACCAGCACGACTTTGGGGTCGCGCGCGATCGCCTTGGCGAGCTCGAGCCGGCGCAAATCGGCGAAGGGCAGCGTCGGCGGGCGGCGGTTCATCACGCTGCCGAGGCCGACGCGATCGGCGATCCATTTGGCGCGTTCGACCAGCGCCTTGTCCGGAAACAGCATGAACAGGCTGTCCGGCAGCAGCGCCACCATGATGTTCTCCAGCACGGTCTGCCGGTTCAGCGGCCGCGAGTGCTGGAACACCATGCCGAAGCCTTTGCGCGCGATCTTGTGCGCGGGCAGGCCGGCGACATTCTCGCCCTCGAAGATCACGTCGCCGGCAGTCGGGCGCTCGATGCCCATCACGCTCTTCATCGCGGTGGATTTGCCCGAGCCGTTCGGCCCGATCAGGCCGAAGATCTCGCCGCTGTTGACCTCGAAGCCGAGGTTCTTCACCGCGGTCAAGCCGCCGAAGCGTTTGGTCAGGCCGCGGACTTCGAGCACGGGCCGGTTTGAAAGCCTCTGATCCATTACGAGCGAGCCTCGCGCGAGAGGGCCGCTCCGAGGAAGCCGCCGGGGAAGAACAGGACGACGAGCAGTGCGACCGCCGAGACGATGAAGGTCGCGAGCTCACCGGTCGGGCGCAGGAATTCGCCGGCGACGATCAGGAAGATCGCCCCCAACGCTGCGCCCAGCACGGTGCGCCGGCCGCCGAGCACGGCCGACACGATGACATTCACGCCGACCGCGACGTCGACGACGGTGCCGACCGAGGCGGTGCCGAAATAGAACACCAGCAGCGCACCCGACAGGCCTGAGAAGAACGCGCTGACGATGAAGGCGGCGAGCTTGTGCTTGACGATGTTGAAGCCGAGCGCTCCGGCCTGCACCGGATCCTGGCCGCTGGCTTGCAGCACCAGGCCAATCGGTGATTGCGACAGGCCATAGAGGATCGCGGCCGAGATCGTCATGAAGCCGAGCGCGATCCAGTAGTTCGTGCCGGCATTGATGCTGATGACGTCGGGGATGGTGAGGCCGATCTCGCCGCCGGTGAGGTCGGCGAACACGACGATGAAGTTCTGCAACATCAAGACCGCGACCAGCGTGGTCAGGCCGAAATAAGGCCCGCGGACGCGCAACGCCGGCAACGCCAGCACGAGGCCGGCGACGACGGAGGCGCTCGCACCCAGCACGATGCAGAGATAGACCGACCAGCCGAATTGGGCGTTGAGAATGCCGGCGGTGTAGGCGCCGACGCCGATCAGGAAGGTCGGGCCGAAATTCACTTCGCCCGCAAAGCCGAACAGCAGGTCCCAGGCCATCGCGAACACGCCGAAATAGAACGCGACGGTGAGGAGCCCGAGCACATAGCCGGAGACATAAAGCGGCAGGGTTGCCGCAACGATGACGAGCGCCAGCGAGACGAAGAACAGGCGCGAGGTAAAGAAGCTCGCCATCTCAGCGCCTCCCCAGAAGGCCCTGGGGCCGGATGTACATGACGAACACGAGCAGCAGCAGCGCCGGAATGGTGCGGTAAGCGGGCGAGACCAGGTAGGCCGTCAGCGTTTCCAGATAGCCGACCACGAAGGCGGCGATCAGCGAGCCGGAGACGCTGCCGAGGCCGCCGAGCACCACGATCGAGAACGCGCTCGCGGTCAGCGGACCCACGCTGTAGGAGGAGACGCCCAGGAACATGCCGAGCAGCACGCCGGCGATGCCGGCGAGGATGCCGTAGATGCCCCACACCACGATGTAGATGTTGGTGAGCTCGAGCCCGAGCAGCGTGACGCCGCGCGGATTCATGGAGGCCGCCAGCACCGCCTTGCCGGTGCGGGTGCGGTTCACCAGGAGCCACAGCAGCGCGATGACGAGGCAGCACACGATCGCCGTGAAAATCTCGTTCTTCGGCGTGCGGACGCCGAGGATCTCGACGACACCCTCGACGATCGGCAGCACGGTCTTGGCATTGTTGGTGAAGAAATAGGCGATCAGCTCCTGGATCATGATGCCCCAGAGCAGCGTTCCCGTGAGGACGAAGATCTCCTTCTCCTCATTCGGGATGCGCCGGGAGTCCTGGATCGGCTTCACCACCGCAAAGTAGGTGGCGAACGCCGCAAGCAGGGCGACGCCCACCCCGATCAGCGCGCCGGCATACGTGCCGACATTGAGCACGCTGGCGGCGGCCCAGGCCGCCACCGCTGCCGCCACCATGATGGCACCGTGGGAGAGGTTGAGCACGCCGGAGACGCCGAAGATCAGTGTGAAGCCGGTGGCGCCGAGGGCGTAGAGAGCACTGATGGCAAAGCCATCGATCAGGATCTGGAAAGCTCGCATTGATGATTGGCCGAGAGTCTCACTTGAGGGAAGGTGCTGCGGGACGCCGCAAATGGAAGCTCCCGGGAGGTGGTCCCGGGAGCTACTCCTGCTAGTTCGAGAGCTTGATGAAGCTCGGGAACTTGATGTCGACCTTGGCGACGTCCTTCGGCCAGACCGCGCTCTGCTTGCCGTCCTGCCATTGCAGCATCAGCCCGGTGATCAGGCCCTTGCCGTATTTGATCGAGTGCGTGAACGGATCGTCCTTGCCGTAGAACTGGACGCGGCCGATCGTGCCTTCCCAGTCGGTCTTCTCCAGCGCATCGACCAGCTTGTCGGCATCGGTCGAGCCGGCGCGCTTCACGGCGTCGGCGATGTAATAGACCTCGTCATAGGCGGTGTAGCCGGCATAGGACGGGTAGTTGCCGAACTTCTTCTTGAAGTTTTCGGCGAACGGCACCGACTTCGGCGTCACCGCGACGCCTGGCCCGGAGACGCCCTGATACAGCACGCCTTCGGCGGCCTGGTTGGTGTCCTTGCCGAAGGTTTCGTTGGTGGCTTGCGAGGAGATGCCGAACATCGGGATCGGCACCTGCTGGTTCTTCCACTGCACCGTCGGCTGCACGCCGACATGGGAGATGCCGGTGATGATCACGTCGGGCTTCGAGCCCTCGATCTTGTTGAAGATCGGGGTGAAGTCGGTGGTGTCGGGCGAGAAGCGAATGTGATCGAGCACTTTCAGCCCGATCTTGGGCAGGCATTCCTCGTAGCCGATATCGAGCGGCTTGGTCCAGGCGGCGTCCTCGCTCATGATGACCGCCGTCTTCATGTGCAGCCTGTCGACGAGCAGGTCCTTGGCGCCGTCGCAGACCGAGAGCGCGAGGGCGGCCGAGGTCAGATAGCCGTGGAAGGTGTACTTGTTCTTCTCGTAATCGGCGTGAACGCTCTTGCTGATCTCGTTGGAGGCCGCACCCGGCGTGACGAACGGCGTCTTCAGCCGCGAAGCCCAGGGCTCCAGCGCCAGCACCACTTCGCTGATATAGCTGGCGATGACCGCGTTGACCTTGTCCTCGTTCACCGCGCGCTGGAAGGCGCGCACCGAGTCGGCGGAGGAGGAGTGATTGTCGTAACCGATGATCTCGATCTTGCGGCCGTCGACGCCGCCGGCCGCGTTGATCTCGTCGGCGGCGAGCTGCGCCGCTTGCGGGATCGATGCACCGGCAATCGCCTGCGCTTCCGCGATGACGCCGATCTTGATCGGGTCGGCCGCAAAGGCCGGGCCTGACGCTGCCAACAATGCACCGGTCGCGACTGCGCCAAGCGCACTTCGCAATGCACCAGAGAGTGCTTTATTCATGTTGTTCTCTCCCTTGAACCAAGCTTCTTTGAGCTATTGGCGCGACTATAACGGCGAGAGAATCCTCGGCAAGTAAAACTGTATTCAGGATTGTACGATGGGGACTAAAGTCTAGCGTCTGCGTAAATATCGGGCAGAGCGGACTGACATTCCGCGTGCAGGCATGCAGATTTCGGCGATGGGCATGCGAGCGCATCGCAGGTTCACAACTCCGCTGTTGAGCGGGCTCAGCGCGCTCGCAGCGTCGACGGATCGAGCGGCGCGAGCCGGGCCGGATTGAATGGCGCGAGGTTCACCTCGCGCGTCGTACCATCCGCGATCAGCTGAGCCATCGCTTCGCCGGTCGCGGGCGCATTCAGGATGCCCCACACATTATGTCCGGTCGCGACATAGAGGCCCTCGCTCTGCGGCACCCGGCCGATCAGCGGCAGGCCGTCCTCCGTGACGGGGCGAAAGCAGGCCTGCTGCGCGATGATTTTTTCAGGACGAAACAGCGGCGACAGCCGCTCCGACATGGCTTGCAGGCGCGCGATCGCATCGCGGTCCGGCGTCACCGCAGCCGGATCGAGCGGCAGTGGCGCAATGTCGGACAGCGCGGTGACATGCGTGCTGCCGTCGGCGCGCGGAAACACCTCGATCGACACGGCGCTGCCATCCGTCTCGCATTCCAGGAACAATGCATCGGCCGGCACGTTGGGGCCGATGTCGTAGACGATGCTCGGGCTGCGCTGGCCATAGACAGCGGGCAGGCTCATCCATTGCGCCGCGAGCAGCGACCATGGTCCCATCGCGATCACGACGGCGTCCGCTTCGATGACGCTGCCTTCGACCGCGATGCCCTTCGCACGCGTCGCGTCGCGGACGATACCGGTGACGCGGCCGCGGCGAAGCTCGGCGCCTTGCGCCAGCGCCGCGTTCATCACGGCCGAGGTGAACTTCTGCGGATGAACGATCGCGGTCGTCTCGGCCGTGCCGATGCGCTGCGTGATGACGACGCCGTCGCCGAGCCAGCCGAGCGCTGATGGCGTCATCCGTCGCGGATCGCCGTCGGGAGCCACATAGCCGCCATACGCGCTCATCGGGCGGTAGCCCCAATCGCCCGCGATCTCGCCGGGCAGTTGTGCGTGGAGCGCAAAACTGCGTCGCGCCAGCGCATCGAGCGGCGTGCCCGCACACCAGTCGCGCGCCAGAAAGCCGCCGGCCTTGCCGGAGGCCGCGGCCGCGACCTCGGTCCGCTCCACGACGATGACATCGACGCCGAGGCGGCGGAGGAAGTATGCGGTGCAGGCCCCGATCACGCCGCCGCCGCAGATCACAACGCGCATGGCTTGTTTCCCGACATGGCTTGTTTCCTGATCCGGCTAATCCGGAGGAGACAACCTAGCTCGAATAGCCACGTTCCAGGGCGTGACGCTGCTGATGGCGACCCAGCGCCAGATGGACGAGGCGCGTCAGCAACTCTCCATACGGCACGCCAGAGGCTTCCATCATCTTCGGATACATGCTGATCGAGGTGAAGCCGGGCAGGGTGTTGATCTCGTTGAAGCAGAATTCGCCGGTCTGCCGATCGAGGAAGAAATCGACCCGCGCGAGGTCACTGCATTCGAGCGCCGCGAACACTTGCACCGCGAGCGCGCGCACGCGCTCCATCTGTGCCGGGTCGAGCCTTGCCGGAAGATCGACGCGGGCGCCGTCGGGATCGAGATATTTGGCCTCGTACGAATAGAATTCGTGATGGGCGTTCGGATTGAGTTCGCTCGCGACGCTCGCGAACAGCGTCTCGCCATCGAGCACGGCGACCTCGATCTCGCGGGCGTCGATGCCCTGTTCGACCAGCACCTTGAGGTCATAGCGAAACGCATCGTCGAGTGCAGGCCCGAGCGCATCCCACGCCTTGACCTTGTGAATGCCGACACTGGAGCCCATGTTGCACGGCTTAACGAACACCGGAAGGCTCAGGCCCTCGACCGCCTTGACGAGAGACGCGGCACGATCCGCAGCGAAGGTCTTGCGGGTGAGCACGCGATAGGGCGCGACCGGAACGCCGGAGAAGCCCGCGAGCCGCTTGGCGACATCCTTGTCCATGCTGACGGCGGAGGCCAGAACGCCGGAGCCGACATAGGCGACCTCGGCCAGCTCCAGAAGGCCCTGCACGGTGCCGTCTTCGCAAAGGGGGCCGTGCATGACCGGAAAGACGACGTCGATCTCGATCGGGCCTGTGGCGCCTTCTGAGATCGGCACGAGAATGCCGCGTCCATCGGCGCCTCTGGCAAGCCGCATCTCGGGCGCATCGGGCAGGATCGGCAAGGCCGCCTGCGGCGTGTCGATCCTGGCAAGATCGTTCCATTGCCAGCGACCCGTCTTGTCGATGGAGACCGGGATCACCTCGAAAAGCGCACGGTCGAGATGCCTGAGCACGGAGGCCGCCGATTTCAGCGAGACCTCGTGCTCGCCGGACCTGCCGCCATAGAGAACCACGACGCGAATTTTATCTGCCATGGCTCAATTATCATGCGCGCCGTCGGGAAGTCACGTGTTGCCTCGGGCGGCTAGATCGCCCTGGATGCCAAAAGCTCTCGGGCGCGCTCCAGATCGGCCAGCGTGTCCACGCCGAGCGGCTCCGTCTGGATCACCTTCGCGTCCATCCGCATGCCATTCTCGATCGCTCTGAGCTGTTCAAGGCTTTCTCGCTGCTCGAGAACGCCGCGCGGCAGGCCGACATATTTCGCCAGCGCCTCGCGGCGGTAGGTGTACATGCCGACGTGATGATAGTGCATCCCGGCCCCTGAGGGGATCACGGCTCGGCTGAAATAGACCGCGCGACCGATGGTCTCTCCGGGGTGGATCGCAAGGGCGATCTTGACGACGCTCGGCGCCTGGAGCTCGATGGGATCCTCGATCTCGGTGGCAAGCGTGGCGATCGAACAATCGGCATGCCGCGACAATGGCTCCATTGTCGCCCGTATCGTCGATGGATCGATGGTCGGCAGATCGCCCTGAAGCACGACGACGACATCGTAGGCCGCTTCCGCGTCGATCAACTGCAACGCTGCGTGCGCACGGTCAGATCCCGTCGGGAGGGCCGGGTCAGTCAAGACCGCCCGGCCGCCCAGATCCTCGATGACGTCCACGATGGCTTGATCGCCACAGGCGACGACGACGGGGCCGATATCGGCCTCGAGGCCTCTTCGCCAGACGTGAGAGATCATTGGTTGACCATTGATATCGGTCAGTGCCTTGCCGGGGAGCCGGGTTGAACCGAGCCGAGTGGGTATGATCACGATCGGACGCATTGAAACCTTTCATTTCCTGAACGGGCAACATCGCACGCAAGTTTGAGGCGCCAGCGGGGAACGCTGGCGCCTCGTCGCAATTCAGCTCACGCCTGCTCAGCCCGGCCCTGCACCTTGCGTCGCGGTGAACACCGCATACAGCGACTGGCTCGCGGCCATGAACAGGCGGTTGCGCTTCGGACCGCCGAAGCAGACGTTGCCGCAGACTTCCGGCAGGCGAATGCGGCCGAGCAGCTTGCCGTCCGGCGACCACACCGTCACGCCGTTATAGCCGACCGCGCGACCGGCATTGCTGGAAGCCCAAACATTGCCGTTGACGTCGCAGCGCACGCCGTCCGGCCCGCACTTCACGCCGTCGATCACGCAATCGGAGAAGCGCTTTCCGTTGGACAGCTTGTTGTCCGCGCCGACATCGAACACGAAAATCTCGCCCTTGCCGCCGGGGCCGGTGTCGCCCGGTCCCTTGCCGGTCGAGACGACATAGAGCTTCTTGAAGTCGGGCGAGAAGCACAAGCCGTTGGGATCGGGCACCTGCTCCTCGGTGACGACGAGATCGACGCGGCCGCTTGGGTCGATGCGATAGCAATTGGTCGGCAGCTCGCGCTTGCCAGGTGTGAAGCCGGCCGGCTGTCCGATCCGCGGATTGAGCTTGCCGCCCGCGTTGCTCGGTCCGCCCGCCGCATCGGGCTCACCTTCATACAGCTGGCCGCCATAGGGCGGGTCGGTGAACCAGTAGCTGCCGTCAGGATGCGCGACGACGTCGTTCGGCGAGTTCAGCTTCTTGCCGTTATAATTGTCGCACAGCACGGTGGCGGTGCCGTCATGCTCGTAGCGCGTCACCCGCCGGGTCAGATGCTCGCAGGAGAGCTGGCGGCCCAGGAAGTCGAACGAGTTGCCGTTGGAATTGTTGGAAGGCGTGCGGAAAACGCTGACGCGGCCGTCATCCTCGCTCCAGCGAATCTGCCTGTTGTTGGGAATGTCGCTCCAGAGCAGATACCGTCCTTGCGCGCTCCAGGCCGGACCTTCCGCCCACAGCAGACCGGTATGGAGTCGCTTGATCGCTGTGTTGGGCTGCGCCAGATCGTTGAAGGAGGGATCGACCGCGATGATATCGGGGTCCCAGAAATAGGTGGTCGGTGCGCCGTGTGGGCCGAAGTCGCGCGGCGGTGTGGTGATCGTCGTCGGCGGGGCGGCAGGTCCGGTCTGGGCCAGTGCGGTGCCCGCTCCGGCCATCGTGGCCGCGGCACCGAGTGCAAGTCCCTGGACCAGCGTCCGTCGTGAAAGCGCGGCATCCTGCTCACGCTGCTGTTGGCGTGTCATTCGCGTCCTCCCAGGTTCTGTTCAGCTGGCCGGTTGATCCGGCCGAGCAAGGGCAAGGTTAGTCCCGTCCGCGATGAGTTGCGAGGGCCGACGTCGCATCCTCCGTGCGATTTAGAGATCGTTGAATTCGTCAATTTGCCGATTCATGCGGGAATAAATGTGAACGGCTGTTCTGCACAGTGTGACGCGACAATTCGCGCGCCTGTGGGGAATTAACCGAGCCCCAGTTTGGGCCCTGTCAAGCCTTGACGTCGCCTCTATTGCTGCGCAGAAATCTTGAAAGAAAGGCCGCAGCCAATGGTGCAGGGTGTCATCACATTGATCGTGTTGCTCGGGATCGCGTATGCGGCCGGCTATTTCACGCGCGATTTCCAGTCCCGCAAACGGCGGGCCGCGGCTCGCCGCACCGGCGGCTACACGCAGCCGGACTGGCTGAACCCCACCGTTGCCGCCAACACCAACGAAACTCCGTCCCCCGCCGTCGGCGAACTCGGCCAGATGCTGGATCGTTGGGAAAGCAGGGCCCGCTCGCGTCGCACGGGGTAGCTTTCTAGAGACGACAAGCGCGGCCGTCATCCTTGTAACGCGCGCTCAAAAATACTCCGCTTTACCGAAATTCGGATTTTCGTATGTGTTGCCGCCCCTGATCCGGCAAAAAGGGGCGGTCGTCTGGCATGACAGCACGAATGGCGAGGGCCCGTAACCAGGTCAGCCCCCCTGACCATCTTTTGGCGTTGCAGTTGCGGCCATTTCTCGTCTAGAAACGGCGCATTGAGCCTCCCGGCAACCAACCGTCAACGGTTTTGACCGAGGATTTGGGGCTCAAAAGGGTCTGGCAATGCTGATTCGCGGCCAAATCGATGGGATTTCGGGGGAGGTGGCTCTGGCCGCCGCCACGATCCCGGCCGCGCTGCTGCCCACCCTCCTTATTGGCGGCCTTCTTCTTACTTGCCCCTGAGGGCCGGCTGGGCGCCACGCGCCTGGGCGCTCAGGGGTTGGTCGAGATCACCGGACACCTCAAGCGCCCAGCAGACTGACGGCGCAAAAGCTCAAAAGGAAATTTGCAATGGCCCCCGCGAACAAGTCCGACAAGGACCGCGTCATCATTTTCGACACCACGCTGCGCGACGGCGAGCAGTGCCCCGGCGCCACCATGACCTTCGAGGAGAAGCTCGAGGTCGCGGAGCTCCTGGACGATATGGGCGTCGACGTCATCGAAGCCGGCTTCCCCATTACCTCGCAGGGTGACTTCGAGGCGGTGAGCGAGATCGCGCGCCGCTCCAAGAATGCCGTCATCGCCGGCTTGTCTCGCGCGCATCCGGCCGACATCGACCGCTGCGCCGAAGCCGTGAAGTTTGCAAAACGCGGCCGCGTCCACACCGTGATCGCGACCTCGCCGCTGCACATGCGGGTGAAGCTGAACAAGACGCCGGAGGAGGTGTTGGAGACCTCGGTCGCGATGGTTGCGCGCGCCCGCAACCAGATCGACGACGTCGAATGGTCGGCCGAGGACGGCACCCGCAGCGAGATGGATTATCTGTGCCGCATCGTGGAGGCCGTCATCAAGGCCGGTGCGACCACGGTGAACATCCCCGACACCGTCGGCTACACGGTGCCGGAGGAATACACCCACTTCATGAAGACGCTGATCGAACGCGTGCCGAACTCCGACAAGGCCGTGTTCTCCGTGCACTGCCATAACGACCTTGGCATGGCGGTGGCGAACTCGCTGGCCGGCGTGGTCGGCGGTGCGCGTCAGGTCGAGTGCACCATTAACGGTATCGGCGAACGCGCCGGCAACGCCGCGCTCGAAGAGATCGTGATGGCGATCAACGTGCGCAACGACAAATTCCCCTACTGGAACAAGATCGACACCACGCAGCTGACCCGCGCCTCGAAAGTGGTGTCGGCGGCAACCTCGTTCCCGGTGCAGTACAACAAGGCCATCGTCGGCCGGAACGCCTTTGCGCATGAGAGCGGCATTCACCAGGACGGCGTGCTGAAGGATGCCTCGACCTACGAGATCATGCGGCCCGAGATGGTCGGTCTGAAGCAGTCCTCGCTGGTGCTCGGCAAGCATTCCGGCCGCCACGCCTTCGTGCACAAGCTGGAGGAGATGGGCTACAAGCTCGGCCCGAACCAGCTGGAAGATGCGTTCACGCGGATGAAGGCGCTCGCCGACCGCAAGAAGGACATCTACGACGAGGACATCGAGGCGCTGGTCGACGAGGAGATGGCGGCTTCGCACGACCGCATCAAGCTGACCTCGCTGACCGTGATCGCCGGCACCCATGGCCCGCAGCGCGCGACCATGAAGCTCGACGTCGACGGCCAGATCAAGATCGAGGAGGCCGAAGGCAACGGTCCCGTCGATGCGGTGTTCAACTGCATCAAGCGCCTGGTGCCGCACGAGGCCAAGCTCGAGCTGTATCAGGTCCACGCGGTCACCGAAGGCACCGACGCGCAGGCGGAAGTCTCGGTGCGACTGTCGCAGGAGGGACGTGCGATGACGGCGCGTGCGGCGGATCCGGATACGCTGGTGGCGTCCGCCAAGGCCTATCTCGGCGCGCTCAACAAGATCGTCATGAAGCGCCAGCGCGACAATGTGACGACGGCTGCGGCGAGCTGACATTGCTGACTTCGCCTCTCCCGCTTGCGGGAGAGGCGGCTGCGCCATTCATCATGAATAGCAGCCCTGCTAACGGCCAATAGCACGCAGCGGCGCCGGCCTGTATTGAAGTGCCTGGCATGAGGACAGGCCGCCCGCGCGCCGGATGGCCCAAAAACACGACAGGGAGAGAATATGCGCACCTTCGCGATCGCGGCATCCGTCGCGGCAGTGGCTTTGGCATTGACCGGGCCGGCATCGGCTCAATCGCCCATCATCATCAAGTTCAGCCATGTCGTCGCGACCGACACCCCGAAGGGCAAGGCGTCGGAAAAATTCAAGGAACTCGCCGAGAAGTACACCGGCGGCAAGGTCAAGGTCGAGGTCTACCCGAACTCGGCGCTGTACAAGGACAAGGAAGAGCTCGAGGCGCTGCAGCTCGGCAGCGTGCAGATGCTGGCGCCGTCCAACTCGAAATTCGGCCCGCTCGGCATCCGCGAGTTCGAGGTGTTCGATCTGCCCTACATCCTTCCCGATCTGAAGACGCTGCGGAAGGTGACGGAAGGCCCACTCGGCGCGCGGCTGCTCAAGCTGCTGGAGCCGAAGGGCATCACCGGCCTTGCCTATTGGGACAACGGCTTCAAGCAGATGAGCGCCAACAAGAAGCTGGTGGCACCGAGCGACTATCAGGGCGTCAAGTTCCGCATCCAGTCCTCGCGCGTGCTGCAGGCGCAGTTCAAGGCGCTCGGCTCGCTGCCGCAGGTGATGGCGTTCTCGGAAGTCTACCAGGCGCTGCAGACCGGAGTGGTCGACGGCCAGGAGAATACCTGGTCCAACATCTATACCCAGAAGATGCACGAGGTGCAGAAGTACATCACCGAAACCAATCACGGTTACATCGGCTACGTCGTGATCGTGAACAAGAAGTTCTGGGACGACCTGCCGGCCGATATCCGCGACCAGCTCTCGAAGGCGATGAAGGAAGCGACCGACTTCAACAATGCGCAGTCGCAGAAGGAAAACGACGACGCGCTCGCCGAGATCAAGAAGAGCGGCAAGAGCGAGATCATCAAGCTCACGCCGGAGCAGGACGAGGCGATGCGCAAGGCGATGGAGCCGGTCTACAAGGATGCGGCAAGCCGCGTCGGCCAGCCGCTGATCGACGAGTTCCTGAAGGAAGCCAAGAGCACGACGAACTAGCACGACGAACTAGCACAAGGAATTGGCGCAACGAACCGAGCGCACGTCGAACGAATCTAAACGAAATATGAAGGAGGGCTTCCGTGTGGGCTGCACGGAAGCCCTTTTTGTTACGGATGATGTCCAGCGGTGCCTGAACGGACGTTCAAGTGAATTACATCTCCGTCAGAACGCCCTCTCTGTCCAAGTTGTAAGTTGCGCCTCGGCCTTCCGACGCTCATCTTCAGGACATCCTTCCAGAGGAGGTTCGTATGAGGAAGTTCACCATCGCCGCCATCGCCGTGCTCAGCATCGCCGGCTCGGGCGCGGTCTATGCCCAATATCATCGCCCGTGGATGGAGCACTTCCGCCACATCCGCATGAACCCCGAAGACCGCGCCGCCTTCGTCGACGCGCGGATCGCAGCGGTCCATGCCGGGCTCAAGCTCAACGCCGACCAGGAGAAGCTGTGGCCGCCGGTCGAGGCCGCCGTGCGCGACTTCGCCAAGCTGCGGATCGACCGCGCCAATGCGCGGATGAACGCCGGTTCCGGAGACGCTGCCAAGGACGGCAACAAGCCGGACGATCCGGTCGCCCGCCTGCGCCAGCGCGCCGATGACATGGGCGCGACCTCGGCGGCGCTGAAGAAGATCGCCGATGCCGCCGATCCGCTCTACAAGAGCCTCGACGACGGCCAGAAGCGCCGTCTTGCCATGCTGACCCACCACCGCGGCCCGTTCGGCGGCGGCGAGGACGGCCCGCCCCGCCACTTCATGGAGCGCGGCATGGACCGCATGATGGAGCGTGGCATGGACCACTTCCGCGGCCGCGACCGCGACGATGGCCCGGATCGGGAAGGGCGTCTTTGAGCGCTCCGGGGTTTCCCGGATATTAACCGCTGAGAAGCCGCTGGAATCCAGCGGCTTTTCGCATTTTGGCGGCTGTGGAAGAACCTTGGAAAACATGCGTCACATCGCTTGCCAGACCCGGATCGCTTTGCTAAACGACCGGCCTCGCAAGGCATTGACCGCCTTTCGGGCGCATAGCTCAGTTGGTAGAGCAGCTGACTCTTAATCAGCGGGTCCCAGGTTCGAGCCCTGGTGCGCCCACCATATAAATCAAACACTTAGTGGTTTGATCAAACGGCAAATCCGGCGCCGTTTACACCACCGTTTACAGTTTTGTTCGCGCTTCGAGCTTCAGCACCGCAGCTTCTGCGAGCTGAATGTCGCGACCGAGATAGTGCGCATCCAGGATGGCTTCGACGTCCTTCAACGAGTGACCGGTGACGGCGGCGATCTGCGGCACGCTGGCGCCTGCGATCGCAAGGCGAACCACCGCTGTGCCTCGCAGGTCATGAAACGTCAGATCGCCGATACCGGCGCGCTCGCACGCTTTTCCCCAGGACGTACGAAAGCCGTCAGACGTCCATGGACGGCCGAACGTGTTAGTCAGGATCAGCGGACCCCGACGGTCGGTAACGTCGAGTAGGGCTCTTAGAGGTGCACCCGCCGGCATGGCGACGCGACGGCCGCCCTTGGACTGGCGAAGCCGAATGTATGGGCTCTCATAGGCTGACCAGGGTAGCCGCAGGAGGTCGCCCTGGCGTTGTCCGCTCCACAACGCAAGAACCAAGGCAAGTTGGATCTCGATGGGGGCGACCGAAAGGACTGCGCCGATGTCCTGCTCAGTCCAGACCTTATCTCTGCGGTCTGCGACGTAGAGGCGGCCGCCTCGTTCGCACGGGTTCGTCGCGATGATACCGCGATCCTTTGCGAACGACATAATCCGCGCCAATGTGGTCCAGGCGTAGTCGGCCTTGCGGGGTGTCTCAGCGAACGAGTCGCGCCAGGCCTTGAACTCACCACGCACGCGACGATCGGCCAGAGCTGCCACCGGCAAGTCACCGAACTCATCTTCGATCAGCTTGATATAGGTCAAATACGCCCGGCGGGTTGACGCCGCCAAGCCGGTGAAGTCTGGCGCGGCCTTGAACTGCGCAATAATCGTCATGAGGGTGCCGGCGCGCGGCTGGCGAAGACTAGCATGCGCATCGTTGTACTCCCGAATAAAGTCCGGCGTGCCGGGTTCAGCCCGAATGGGAGGGCCACCACGCCACGCGTAAAAGTGCACCTTGATTTCGCCATTAACGAGTCGTCGCTTGACCCGATGAACTCCTTTAAGAACGACGCGCACGCTTCTCCCTCCATTCGTCCAGCGTTGATGATGATGTTTCGGTTTCGATATGCAGGCCGCTCAGCTTGTCCAAGGCAATGTCGATGGCCTTCAGATCCCAGCGCGTAGTGCCGGGCAGGGGATGCGGCAATTTCGCCAAGCGCACCCAATTGGAGAACGAGCTCGGCGATAGGTTGCAGTAGTCGGCAGCTTGCTGCCGGGTCAGTAATCGCGGCCGAACGCTGCCATACGTGAGGTCCCGCACGCCATCAATTGAGCCTGCGTTGCGCGCGCTCATGGCGTTCGGGCTCCACGAGTGGAGCTCGGAAGAGTAGTCGGATGATCAAGTAAAGACGTCGAGCACAGCGACGGAGCGACGACGCCCCGTAGCGCGAGAACCATAGACATAGCCAACACACGTTGCCCGCGAGGGCAGGTTGCGCACTGGCCGAGGGCTCAGTCTATGTTTCCGGAAGCACCCAAATGGTATGCTGTAAGAATCTAGATGGCCTGCCCTCTAAAATCAAGAGACATCAGCAACGGACATTTAGCGCACCTCTCGATGCCGGCGTGAGCGTCGCGCGTCGGCAAGATCGACCTTGCGCCGCCGCTCGATAATCGATGGGCTTGCTTAGATGTTGGTCAGCTAGTACCATCAACTTCGCCCCTACCAGTAGATCCAATTCGGTAGGCTGCTGGATGAAGATTTGCGGCGCGCATTATGGGCGCGACACCGGGATCATTCATCGCAATCGCAAACTAGACGAGTCTTTCGCGTCGTTTGATCGCGCGATGAGTCATGCATTCGGCGTACCGGGTGCGTGATGATTGCGAGTTCAGCGATTTCTATCGAATCCAAAAACGAGGAGATCTCGAGATGAAAAATTCAAACGTCACTAAGTCGCGCACTTCGAACGCGATGGGGGGCAGCATAGCCAGCGCGATCGATGCATCACTCGCTCCAGTGATGCCCATTCCGATCGAATCTGTCCAACTCATTGAACAAGATCGTAGGCCAATTGACGCCGATCTTGTTGAGGCTCTGGTTGCCTCAATTCAACGCGACGGCTTAAGGACTCCTATTGACGTTGCGGAAGGCACTCTTGTTCTCTGTGCGGGAGCGCATCGGTTAGCTGCGTGCAAGAAATTGGGGATGAACACGATCTCGGCACGCATTCTGACGCCCGATCAAGCAAAGGGGTGGGCGGCAGCCGAGAATCTTTTTCGCGGCTTGCGTGAACTCGACAAATCCAATGAGCTGGTGAGATATGTAGCAGCTCATGGTCTTGCAGCATTCAGCGGCGGCAAGGGCGGACGGCAGCCCCATGATAAGGGATACAAGCGCATAGCTGATGCGACTGGCTGGAGCCGAAGCCGAGTTCGAGAGGCATATCTTCATCACGGGCTCGGCGAAGAAGTTCAGGCGGAAGTCCGCACGATGGGATTGGACGATCATCGCGGCTTCCTCACCAAGATCGCCAAAATGGACGTCGAGGCGCAACGTAAGCTATTGAAGCAACGCACAGCCAAGAAAAAGGAACATGTACCGAACGGAGCGATGGTTGTGCGGCTCGGTCTTTCTGTAGCTGCACAGAATCACAAGCTCACGATCCTTGGCGATTTGTGGGCCGAATCTGCGATTAAGCCGATCTACGAAAAGCTGCCCGTCAACGTTCAGCTTGAGTTCCTGCGCTCGCTTCGTGCCTAATTTCTGCTTCGCCCTCGCGGGACATCCTTTATCCGCAAGCAGGCAGGGTAGAAAGGGTGGTCAAATTGGCCACCCTTTTGGCTCAGAGGATCCGTGGCAATCCCGCTGCCTATGCTGCAGCAGCTGCTGCTGCTGCTTGAACACTTCATCAGCTCAAACTAGCAGTTAGACGTCCTTACTAGGGAGTTAGAGCCACCAATCGCCAAATCTCTGTTACGCGACCTACTTGTAAAGACTGTTTGTTCCCATGCTTAGTGAGAATGAACATGCCTACTCTCTTCGACAAGTCTCGCATCGCTTATTGGCAGATACTTGAGCGCAATAAAATGCGGTCGGCTTTCGAGAGTGCTCGAAATCGGCACAAGCTATCCCCACTAGACCGGCACCGCATCAAGCCTCAACGGCCCGATCACCTATTCGCGGTCAACAGCCACTCTAGGACTAACTGGGGAAGGTTAGTTTGTCGGGAACTGGCGCGCTTCTTGTGTGACGGCGATGATGGCACCGATCATAATCGGCAAATTCTATTCGTCACGTTGTGCGACCGACGGTGTGTAAGTGGGGCAGATAGTCTATCCGAGGCAGAACTTATCGAGATTCAGGAAAGGCTTCGGCGAGGACTTCAGGGGTTGAGCTACTTTGCCGTCGTTGAACCCGCTCTCTATGTCAATTGGCGGATCGGCCACCATCGAGGCAAAGCGAAGCGATGCATTTCTTGGCACATGCACGCCCTCGTCTGGGGCATCTCGAAGCAAATGATGCAAAAGCGGCTGCGCATTCTCAGGAGGCGAGGATGGTATCAGGAGCTTGAACGGGGTCTCAAGCCGACCAACATCAAGCCGGTCAAACCAGGGCGGCTGCCAAGAGCTGTCGGCTATCTGCTGAAATCACCGATCTCTGCCTATCGGGTATCAGCGGTGGATTACATCTTGAATGGTAAGGACGTCGTGGATGAGGATGGCGTGGTCCTCCGAACATTTAGGCAGAGCAAAGCGCCACTGCGGCACGGCGAGCGGCTGACGCTCTACTTTGCAATGCGCCATCTCTATCTCGATGATCTCGCGCTAGCTGGCGGAGAGGGGAGACTGATACTGGCGACAGCGAAGCGTCTCGCCCGACCAAAATACACGCCATCCTTGGGTACCCCAAACCGCCTTCGTCGGCGTCCGGGCGCGTCGCGTTCCAGGCCACGGTTCGCCTAGCACCACGGCGTCGGTGAACGATCAAGGGCAACCGCGCCTGTCGGCCAGCGCCTGCCAGACTTGCAGAGGTTGGACGACCACACCTCCAAACCGGTAGCTTTTCGCGCGACATTCGATGCCGTTTGTATACAGAGGCAGCCCCTCGGCTTCCATTGACTTGATGGTCTTGCCACCGACGGTAACTTTCAGGCCGCCTGAAAAACTTTCGTTAGCCAGGATTGCTGGATTGCCTGCGCTGTCAACGACTATGGCCTGGCATTTTTGACAGAGTGCGCCGGGATGGCGCGGGCTCTCTCGTCCGGGGCCGCCGCATGTGGGACAAATGCTTCCGCCGATCTTCCAAATCACATCTGGTCTCCTCTTGTAAGCTATCGGCCCGTATGCCCTCGGTCATGACCATCACCAATTTGGCCGCGCACGCTTGCTCCCAGAAGTAGTTCAGCGCGCAACAATTGCCGAAAGGGGAACGGATCCAATGACAGATATTGTCGCACCAGCCGTCTCATACGCGCTGGTTATGAAATTCACGTCGAGCGGCTTTACTGCTCTCTTAGAGCCCCGCAAGCCCGCAGACTGTCAATCCAAGAAGGATTTGACTCAGTTTTGCAGATCGCAGCTACCACCGCGGATAAGTTTGGTGACCTTCATTGGTTTTGTCGGATCGGGCTGAAGATTCGTGGTCTGACCGAAAAGTATCGTGTAACCGCCATTGGCGCGAGGATGGAAGAATAACAAGCCCAAAGAGTTCGACCCATCTTGCGTCATGCCAGCGAAAGCAAACTTTACAGAGAGATCGCTGTTCAAGGCGGCTGGCGACACGTCCTGCACCGTTATCGGTACTGAATCTCGACTCTTATAGTTGCTGCTTGGGGCAGCTCGTCTTTCTGACAAAGAGATCCACATGTTCATGTCTGGACCGATGCCGCCAGATGAAACCACCGCACACGCCTCTCCGAGGCAGGCAACCACCGTGCCGATGTTGCAATGTACGAGCTTCGCAAAGCCGTTGAAGGTCGGGTCGCTTGTCTGCTGCGCATTAGCAGACGCGCAACATGCGAAGAATGCAGTGAGTATCACATTTCTTTTGATCAGCATTGGTTTGCCTTGGCTGAGTGCTTCATGCATTGTGGCGGTCACGTCGCGGTCGGCTAATCCGCTGCAGCGGCGCCGTAAATCAGCAGGCCGACTGCGAACGAAGCTAGCCACGTCATTGCGTATACCGGTCTTTGATTAAGGCGGCGCGCTCGCATGAAGAGATACACAGGGGTCAACAATATCGCGGCGACGCGCAGTCCTGTTGACTTGTAGCCTGCCTTTTCTAACAGCCGATAGTCGATCCAGCCCAATAGAGCATTGAATAGCGCAGGCACTTGCAGCGGGAGTCCACGCGGATAGTTGTTTGCCGCAAGCATCCCTTCGATCAAGCCGACCGCAAGTGGCATGAGGGCCAGAACCCACACATAACCGTTGCCGATATGGGATGATGAAATTGGCGGGGGCTCGCTGGCAACCAGTTCGGCAAGGCTAGTTTCTCGTAGAGGCTTCCATTCAAGCATCCCTTTCCGCCAGACCGGTGTGTCAGCGGTGATTTCCTTCCGGTTTAGCAGCTGCTGTATTGCGGTCGCCGAAATCGGACCTCTTCTCTCACCGTTAGCGACATACAGCCATTCAGCTGAACTCGTTGCTATAGGCGCTTGTTCGTCAAACTGGGGCAGGGGCGGCGGCAAATTCGAAGTCTGTTCATTCATCGTGAGTGTCCATCTGTCGGGCAAGATCAGCGTATCGCGCGACGAATTATACACTTTAGTGCATAGAAGTCGCGAGCCATTTTCCTACGCATGCAGGAATGGATATTCGGCGGCTTATCGGAGAGAACATTCGAGTTAGGCGATTGGCCGCCAAGCTTTCGCAGGAGGCGTTTGCTGCCAAGATCGGGGTCGAGCAAAGCTATTTAAGCGGCCTGGAAGCCGGACGTCGAAATCCTACGGCCGTGACCCTTTGGCACGTTGCGATTGCCTTGCGGATCAAACCGGGTGCACTGTTTGAGACGCCTCCGGCCGACCTTGTAGATAAGAAGAAAGGCCGAGGCCGCCCGCGTAATGACTAGTATTCGTCAAGGCGCATGAGAGTGATCACGCGTTTGGTAACTGAAGCATCCGCCGGATCAGGTGAATGAAAGCATAGATCGAGATCGTAGTAGTCGATCTTGAATGCCACGAGTACGCCCTCGAATTCAAAGGCGCCGAAGTCGCGTTCGCTGTAAGGGTCATTAGCGGCGCAAAAATCGTCAAAGACCGATAGTGTTTGAACGAGACGATGAACCGCTTCGGGGCCCATAGCAGCAATGCCATTTGTCATGACCGCTGTCCCCGTTGATAAGTCTTGCCTCAGCTTGTCATTGAGCGCGCGAATTCGCCCAGTCGAATCATGTGACATGGTGTTCTCCAATTAGAATGAGAGGAAGGGAGGCTTGGGCTTGAGCCAAGCCTCAGGAGGTAATTAAGCCTTGTCGGCGAGCGGGCCCGGGTTCACCAGGGCCACCGTATTCAAGTGGCGAACGAAGGTCGGCAGCTTGGGCGAGTCTCGGTATCGAAGAGTGAGAATGTCATCTTCACGTTTGACCACGACAGCCTCCCACCAACCATCGTCGTAGCCTTCGTGGGCGAGGACCATGTGACCGACGTCGACTTGTTCCCAACTGCGCGGAAGGCCAGACGTAATCGGCGATTTGCATCGCACCGCGGGCCCTTCACCGTCTTTCTTCGACGGTCGATTTTCGAGCTTGTACGCTTCGCTTGCATCGCCCGGCTTGCGCAAGATTGTCATCAGCTCGGTCAGTAGCGTTTCTTTGATCGCGGGGATGAAAGCTTTGCCCGAAGCGTAGAGCCGTCCCGCAGGCAGCTTCTGCGCCACTTGGCCAAACTCAGTTGAAGCCTTGATCACCGCACCCAGGCCGAGGTCAAGCGCCACGCTGACAATGCGATCATCGACATTGTCGAAGCGAGCGCCGCGCGGCTTGTTATCGAGATCCAGGCCGAGCACGAACAGCGGTTCAGGTTTCTGTTTGTCTGCCTTCTTTGTCATTGCGACCTCCCAGAAACGAGAAAGGCCCCGACGGAAGTTGGGGCCTTTTGCTGGATCGAAAATCTCTGAATGCTGTGAGTTCGTTTTGGTCGTCGATGCCGTATTGTCATTGTTCACCTATTTCGGGTTTTGCGTAGCGTCGGTCTCGGCCGACAATCGAATCTAGCGGAGTATTATAATACCGTCAAGGCCAAAATCAGGGTAAGCTACTGAAAATGTGCGATTTTCAATGGCTTTCGGTCGCATTTTGAGCCGAGGCGGCAATACCGGTCTTGGCAGGCAAACCGGTCGTCGATGCGGTTGCCATTGCAGATATTGGCGGCCTCAGCCGCGCAAAACCGCCAGATTGCGTGTTGCACAAATCTCGGGAAAACCGAAGGAAATGCCGCATTGAACTGCCGACAATCGATCTCGGCAGCGATAACCCGAATGACCGCGGCGCAGCCGCCTTTTGTGTAGCAGGACGGGCCATAACTATGGGCCGCGCCGCAATCATATAAAATCCCGGTCCGGTGAAGGAAATTGTGCGCCAGAGAGTCGACGACCACCATGTCTTTGCCGGTATCAAACCAATGCGGTTCGAGCTCACGGGCGCCAATGAGCAGTGTCGATAAGGCCATCGACAGGGTCTTTTCGCCAACGCCGTAGACATTCTGAAGCGGAGCAACCAAGGCAGCTTGCCGTGCTGCAGAAACGTCGCGATCAGCTTCCGCAGTGGACACTTCGATCTGGTTTCGGACCCATCCGACAAGATCCCCACAAGCAACATCTCGGATGAACAGATGTAGCGAATACGCCGTCTGGTTCAGGCGTCCGTTGCGCAAGCGAAGCTGGGGCAGCTTGCAATTGTCAAAGTGGTCGGGCGCCGCACACGTTTGGCTGGTCTTGTCGTACCTGCAGTCAAAGTATTGCCAGTAGCTGTGCAATTTAGAGCATTTGGCCGGTTCTCTAAGGCTTTGCTCTAGGTCGGCCCAGGTTGCTCGACCATGTTTCGCGGCGTAGTCGCGGGCGACCCTGTCCGAGATGCCTTGAAAGCTGAGGACATTGATAAGCCAATCGAAAATAGGAGCAGTGGAGGAGGCCGCAATAGCTTCATCTAGTCCGTTCAGACGAAACTCCTGATCGATCTCGTCTATGAATGACATCGAGCCTGCGAGCTGGCAGACCGTCGTGAGCAATTGTCTGGCCCTCTCATGAGACGCTTGCTGAGCGCGAGCAGAGGCCGCCCTTCTGCGCGAACTGTTCATAGGAGAGAGACCAGCTTTCGCTGTGCGTCACTATCGCCATCAATGTAGCGCTGTGTGGTCTGAATTGACCTATGTCCGGCGAGCAACTGAACGTCACGTAAAGACCCTCCGGCTTGATGGACGAGCCGCGCCGCTCGCGTAATAAAAGTACGACGACCTGAATGGGATGAGCATCCGGCAAGACTGAGTTCTCGAAAGACCCGATTGAACCAAACCACGATACTGAGCGGCGTCATTGCTCCACCGCGCTCTGATCGAATAATTGGACCAGTACCGCTGCAAAGCGCTCGAAGCTCGATGAGCGCTTGCTGCAGGTCACGATGTAGAGGGATGCGGCGTCCGCTGCGCTTTTTCGCAATACGGTCTTGCAGCTCGATAGCGTTGCCGACGGTACCGTCTGGTTCGAGGACCATTTCCCAAGTCAGCTGCGCAATTTCTGCGGCCCTTAAGCCAGCACGCACCGAGAATAAGATGATCAGTCGATTACGAAGCGGATGCCGCGTCTGCTCGACGAAAAACAAGAGATCGTCGATATGATCAACCGCTAAAATCTTCGCCTGCTTACCCGCCATAACCGCTCAACCAAGTGCAGACGCGATTCTAGTCGATCTGTGCGACTGTGCAATCGGAAGTTGGACGAAGTAGAACTGATAAGCTTTTGTTGATTTGGTCAGTAGCTCGGTATCAAGAGATGCCGGTACCGATCTTAACATCGGCAATTCCAATTCGAGCCTATCAGCTCCGACGGATGGTCGTGCCAAGTCGGCATTCGAGGGTGCGCAAGTTGCGCACCCTTTCCAATTGCTAGGGGGCACGTGCCTAATCGCGAGCCGTTTCGCTTCCTGTAAAATACTAATTCTTGAAGACATAGCCGACGCGCCGCTGGTTGCCCAACGGAGCGGTAATGCAACGTGGAGGTTCGTTGTCTCCATATGGCTATGTGTGTCTTCAGGGATCATAGAAATCCTCACCAACAGATTGGAGTACGTACATGAAAAATCGGCAGGCGCGTCAGCAGATTGTAGCTGGTTATGATGAGATGATTGAAGAGTACATCATTGGGGGCTATCAGCCGTTCTTTCTGAACTTTATGTTCAATCAGATCCCAACGAGTAACGGCCAGCGGCTCGACATCATGGTCTCAGAGGTCACTCGGGTTCACGAGATTCTCTGCAGGCACTCTGTTCGCAAGCCGAAGTCTGAGGAATGGAGGTTCTTACGGCCAATCTTCATCGGCTGTCATGATCTGCCCGTTTGGAAGCGCGACAAAACAGAGATTATGGACTTTCTGATCAATGGCGGGCTGCACTTCAACGCTATTGCCCTCGTACGCCCACCAGCGCGGACTGACATGCACAAGAAGGTGCAAGAGCTGCTGATGGGCAAGCAGTCACGGCTGACGGTGCCATTAGATGAGCATTTCCGCACCAAAGCGAAGTTCTATCACAACGCTGTATTGGCCCGAATTCACACGACGCCGATCACGTACGGTACGATGTCAGACTACATGTTGAAGACATTCAAGCATGGCCGCGTTGGCCCGGACAGTATTCAGGTTTGGAAATAGGGAGCGGGCCGTGATTGAGCGGCCAGAGCTGGATGTTAGCTTTCTGACGGCTTCGATAGTCGCACTTGTAAAGTGTTCGGTCTGAACCGTCAGGAGGACCAGATGGCGAAAATGGTGCAGGTTGATTATGAAGCGGGAAGCTCTCGTCTGTGGAACGGCGAGGGGGCTTTCGGCACGACTATGATCTATGGTGCGAAAGGCGACGACAGTTTTCCAGCGCAGTGTGATTACGAAATCGAGCTGATGCTAGAATCGCGACCTAAACAGGTGCGAGCCTATCGCGAGAGCCGAATCAAGAGTGGACAAAGACCGGCTCGCTTGGCTTCCGATCAACTTCATGACGAGCTGTTCGTTGTAGTCGGCCCAGAGATGACGCCGCTGAGCGTGGCCGAAACGCTCGAACATCTGGCTGCTCGCATACGACGCGAAGGCCTTTGTATCGGTAAGGACACCGACGGCGATTACGTCACCGAGACGCTCGATGGCGAGTGGAAACGGTAGCCGCCACTCTGGCGTCTGTGCAGGTTGTCGCTTGGCAGGGTCAAGTGCTCTTGCTCAAAAACATCTCGATTGCGAACTTGTAAAGGAGAGCGTGGCTGCTTCGGCAGCACGTTGCTTCATGTAGGAGTGAGAAATGAAAAACCAATTGTCAGAGTTTGCATGTAACGCGCCGCTCGTAGATTACAACGGATTTTCGGGAGTGACTTACGGTTATGCCACGAGTGCCAAAAGCGAAAGTATCGATAACGTGCTTTACGAGTACGTTTTGATGTCTAGTCGACAGAGTATCGGCCGGAAGCTTGACGAGAGCGAAACGAGGGCACGTCGTGAGATAAGGCGAAATTCAGGAAAAAAGTCGCGCCAATCAAAGTAGGTGCCCTGCGAGACGAGCTTCTAGTGTTGCCGGGAGCTGCAATGAGTGCTGCTGATGTCGTATCTGCCCTGAGAAGGCTAGCCGAGGGGATTGAGAAAGATGGGATGCGCATCGGGTCGTACAAGGGAAAACGTGTAGTAGAGAAAATGGAGGGAGAACTGATTTTCGAAGTTGCTGAGCGCAGATAACCGAATTCGGTCGCTCGGGCAATGAGAGGGCAGGCTGATCCGACCAGCCTGCCCAATTCGATGCCGGGTAGTTCAACGGTCGTCGTTCGGAAGCAGCTCCAAGAGACCGGGTCGCGTACAGTCTCTATCTCAAGGTAGCCTCGAAAACGACAGCCTGATCCCTGGACTGGTAAGGAAAACTAAAAAAGCTTATCGGTGCGCCAAATCTTCAGTCTTCGAAGCTTCTAAAGAGGAGGGGGCACTTTCTGCAGCCCTATGGTCCATCGGATAAATACGCCGTGAGCCTGATCCCCCATGCAGCAGTAGCCGACGATCAACGAAGCCATAGGGACGCTCGAAGGTAGTTGCACTCTAAAATATCTAAGATAGTATTTCGATAAGACAAAACCCTAGCGCGCCCGAGGCTGCGATGGAGCGTCCGTTGGACACAATCAATCCGGCCGGTGCGTCGTCAGTCCCAGAAGACGCAACCTTGATCGACCGCGCGACATGGCTTGTGCGCGAAACCCTCCAAGGGACTCTTGATCGAGGGGCAGATGCGATTAGCCCCCAATTCGTCGAGTATCGGCCGTACTATGGTCAATACGGTGGCCCTGAAGGGTACTTTCAAGTTTCCCGGGCGCTGAGCCAAGAGTTGAATGGACGTTACTTTTTCGGAATATCGCAGATTGCGCCCGATCGTGTGCTTGTAGGCATCATTGTCCGCACGCCTGAACAAAACAACATGCGTCTAAGTTGGGAACTGACATTTGAAGACGGCCAACTTCTCTCGCGAACAATGCTTGGCCCAGGGTGCTCTTTTTTCTGGGACCTTTTTCATATCAGGCAACAGAAGTCCCGGTGGTGGCTGAAGTGGGATTATTTCTGGGACGAACTGTCCGATGTCCTAGCGGGCCTTGTTGCCTTGCGCGTAAGTCTTATCGTCTGCACCTTGTTCGCAGCGCTCATGCTTCTACCCCGGCAAACAGGCGAACTGTTGCGCGAAGTCCCCTTTAATCGCGAAGACCCCTTCTCGTTTGTCAATCTTGTGATGCTGGTCGGCTATTTGACCTTCGCGATCGCGATTTTTGGCTTGATCCAACTCTACGCGAACGGTCACCGCACTGTTGTTCCGATCGAGAACGACGTCAGGTTAGATGGCGGCGTGACGTTCAAAGCGCGACGCTTTGGTTTGGTCGGCTTACTAGCGAGTAGTATCCCACTCGTGGCTGGTTTAGCCCTTTTAGAATCGAGGCTGCCGGTCGTCGAACAAGAAATGATCTCCTGGTGGCAGTGGTTTTCCGTCTTGCTGTTAACCTCGCCTTACGTCAGCGCACCTAGCGCCAGTCTGATCGACCTTGCGTTATCCTTTTGGGGGCGTCTCCTAGCAACTGTCGGTGGAATCGCTGGTTTAGCGAGCCTACTTCTGATCGCGCGTCCGGGCCACTGGCTCGGTTCGGTCCAATTTCATACGCATTGGATCGTCGTTTTTCTCGCCGGTCTGGTTGTCGCCGTCGCATTCGGACTTCTTTTTTTGATTCCAACCGAAGGTACTAGCGCGGGGCCTACGTATTTTGCTTGCTGGCTCATGCTCTTTTTAGGCGTTCTGACTTGCGTCGCTTTCGTATCCAGTCGCACGCGCGTGCCATTGTTACTATTGTCAACGATCTGGTTCATCATTCTCAGCAGGAATGACGCAAACGATCATCACATCGTCCGACCAAGTGACAGACAAACGATTGCGAGAGCGCCCAACGCGACCGAAGCGCTAAAGAATTGGCTTGGTCCGCTAAACCCGTCCAATACTGGTCGCGAGCCCGTTGTCGTCGTAGCCGCCGAGGGTGGCGGCATTCGCGCGGCCGTGATGACGGCTATGGTCCTCGACCAACTGCGCGTACAGGACAAGGACTTCGTACATAAAGTCTTTGCCATGATCGGCGTCTCGGGCGGAAGCATTGGTACCGCGGCATTCGCCGCCGCCGTACGCCAAGAGAGGCCCGCCGTCTCCGTGTCTGATGCGATCAAGCCGTCGGAATTACACCAGAACTGGCAAGCAGCACTTCACCACGACCTTCTGTCTCCGACGCTGCGGTCGCTTCTTGGCATGGACTTGCTGACCCACCTATGGCCGCGCGCCTGGGGTGATCTGTCAGTATTCGATCGCGCGCGCGCCTTAGAGAGCAGTTTGGAAAACTCTTGGAAAGACGCGACCGGCAAAGATATTTCCGATGTTGCCTTCGACGATCTGCGGCCCCGGCCGCAAATCCGTGACCCGTCGCTGATCTTGATGACGACGTCGGTAAATAGCGGAGAGCCCGTTGCGGTCAGTCACATCAACGGGTTCGGGATCGCTACACTTGAAGATCAAGCACCTGAGATCCGCGTGCCGCTCACGACAGCTGCACTTATGAGTGCCCGTTTTCCGGTTATCACGCCGGCCGCCACCGTGTCGTCAAACGGCTCATACTTGCACTATGTTGATGGTGGATACTTTGAAAATTCCGGGATTACCGCTGCCATCAGTCTCATTCAATCAATCCGAGATCCCGCTCTCTTGAAGAGGGCCAAATTCGTCGTCCTTCACATCATTAACGGTTCGACTGAGGAGGAGGCGGAAGACCAGGCCAGCACGTCGTCATTTTCCGAGTTCTCGGCGCCTTTGGCCGCAGCCTACCTCTCAGGTGGTGCGCACGAGAACATGGCGCTTGTAACGCTGAAACGCCTTACTCAGCAGGATCCTAACGGCACTTGCACCACGAACGGGACATGCCCCGTTGTCAAAGAAATAACGTTCCGCTTGATCGCGCCGAGAGTGAAGTTGCCCTTAGCTTGACTTTGGCCAATTTTGAACTCGTTCATGGGGTACGCGGACCCCTGAACATGGGATCGTTCTCGACGATTTCATGAGCGCTCGTGAGCATGAGTTTCATGCGCCCCATATTGCCAAACGTTGTCCAGCGCCCCTTCACGTTCGACCAGTAGAAGAGCTCGAAGCGATCGGTATCTGGAATGGGGCGCAGCCGTGCGACCGGATTTGAAGTCCGACGGTTGATAACTAAATAACCGCTACGGCTCTTTTCTATGTCGTGATGCGTGAACTGAGCAGCAATCTGGGCAAGCGTTGGGTCGGATTTTGCCATAGCGCTCAATGTGCTCGATCGGTGCCGCGCGGGCCAGAGTGGATCGGTTTGCCGATTCAATTTGTCGCAGCTGGACGAGGTTGCTGCGATTCAACATGCCGATTCTACCGATGGGATGCAACACGCCCGTCTTCTTCCCCGCTCTTGCGATCCGCTGCCGCCGCGTTTTGCGGCCCGGCTTGCAGTCTTCACCGATCTGTTCACGCGTCCTACCTGGCCGAATGTTCTGATGCTGCTCGCCGGCGTTATCCTGGCGCCCGGCCGGCGCACTGTCACGGCGGCGCTGCGCATCCTCGGGCGAGAGCGCGATCCCGATTTCTGTACTTTCCATCGCGTCCTCAACCGGGCGGCGTGGTCGTCGCGGGCCGCGGCAGGCCGCCTGCTGCTCCTGCTGATCAAGGTCTTCGTGGCGGCCGGCGAGCCAGTGGTGATCGGGCTCGATGACACCATCGAGCGACGCTGGGGACCCAAGATCAGCGCCCGCGGCATCTATCGCGACCCGGTGCGCTCCTCCAAGGGGCACTTCGTCAAAGCCAGCGGTCTGCGCTGGCTTTCCGCCATGTTGTTGGTGCGCGTGCCGTGGGCCGATCGCATCATGGCGCTGCCCTTCCTCACACTGCTCGCCCCCTCCAAACGCTTCTATGACGGCAAATCGCGCTCGCCCAAGACGCTGCTCGATTGGGCCCGCCAGGCTGCTTGGCAAATCCATCGTTGGCTGCCCGATCGATATATTGTCCTGGTCGCCGACAGCGCCTTTGCGGCCATCGAGTTCCTTGCCGCAGTGCGCAAGCATGTCTGCATTGTCACCCGCCTGCGCCTCGATGCCAACCTGTTCGAATTTCCCCGACCAAAGCGCAAAGGTCGTGGCCGCCCTCCAATCCGAGGTAAGCCCCACAAAAAACTCTCTGCCATCCTCAAGGATCGCAACGTGTCCTGGACGCGCTACCGGGTCAGTCTCTGGTACGGCCGAACCAATCGCATTGTCGAGATCGCAACCGGCACCGCGCTGTGGTATCGCGGCGGCGTTCCGCCGGTACCGATCCGCTGGCTTCTCGTCCGCGACCCAACCGGCGAGTTCGACCCGCAGGCCTTCCTGGCGACCGATCTCAACGCTCTTCCCCGCGACATCCTCGCCTGGTTCGTCAGTCGCTGGCAGGTCGAAGTCACCTTCGAGGAAGTTCGCGCTCACCTCGGTGTCGAGACCCAGCGCCAATGGTCGGACAAAGCCATTCTGCGCACTACCCCGATCTTGCTCGGCCTCTACTCCATCGTCACGCTATGGACCCACGACCTCGCCAAGGCACAAAAGCTCAAGCCCAGAACCGCGGCTTGGTATCCAAAAGCCGCGCTGACCTTTAGCGATGCGATCGCATCCGTCCGACGCCAAATATGGGCTCATCAGATTTCTTTCATGTCCCGGCCGCGCCGGAACAGTATAGAAATTCCGCGCCATATCTGGCGCCGGATGGAGAACGCGCTCGCCTACGCCGCATAAATCGGCCAAAGTCGAGCTTAGGGTGGTATCTCTCGGCTTCCGCCCGTGACGAAATAGCCCGCCAATTGAATGGGTGGCTAAATGGGCAGGCCTTCAGCATGGCCAAGGCTGCCACCGAGTGAAATTATGCCTTTCCTGACGAGCTTAAAGTCCTGACGAACAATCACGCCAAATGCGTCATTAGGCGGAGACGTCGAGTGAAGCGATAGGTTTGCGCATAAGCGCCCGTTATTGACCCTAATCGAGGGCGAGCGGAGTAGGCTGCTTAGAAAACCACGTGCGACGTGAACTGATAAGATTTTGAGAGAAAGCTTATCAGTTCAACGCGGAAGCCCCCCACTTAAACGCCGCATGGCCCTAACCTGTGTCGAGCTGTCGTTGCGGTTGCATTAGTCGTGGCAGGAGATTGTTGGCGGTTGAGATCGATGCCGTTGCTTCGCGGTGCTACCGGAAACGCCACGACGGACCGTATCGTGAGCGGCAGCAATTAATGCGGTTGCAGATGTTTCATCTGGAGCGGTGCGGATAAGCGGCACGCTGGCGCTCAATAACACTGGCAGCGAGCCTTGCGACGCGGCGCACTACTACACATTCCGCGCTAACCCCGTCACGCAGCCGCTCGAAATGTGCCGGCCCTAGACGTAGCGACGAGCCATTCGCTCGATGCTCTCTCGCATTTTGCCTCGTCGCATATGGCCGCTTCGCGTGGTCTGCGGCGCAAAGAGCGCCCTGCCGTATCGTTGACCGGCCTCTAGCCCCCAGAAGTTTGCGGCTCTCATGCACACTACCATCCGTTCGCCCCGTTCTGCCTGGGGAAACAGGACCGACTGCGCCCAGTCAAGCATGGCCCTGCTGGAGGGGAGTGCGGCGAGGACATGATGATCGGTAAACGTTCGGGAGTGATACGCCCCGATATTGGCGATGGCGACCTTGTCGTTGATGACGCTCGGTTCACCCAGCCAGGCGAGCCGTTCTTTGCGCCACCTCGCAGCCTCAGGGTGTTGATCGGTGAATCCGAGCCTGCCGGTCCGCTGCTTGACGTACCGCTCCTGTCCTTCTTTCGATCTCGCGAGCCGCACATCGGTCTCAGCGAAGCCCGGCGACAGGTAAAGCAGCACGATAGGCGCGGTCCGCAGCTTGCCGCCGAAATTGCACGGCAGGCAACGTAGATCGAAGCCGTGCGAGTCATTAAGGCGAGCAAAGACTGGTCGATCGAGCGGGTGGATTGTCTCGGCCTTACTGATCATGGACCAGAACTTGAAGATGTCAGTCATCCACGCGAGGCTCCAAAATCGGCCGCAAGCTGAGCTGTCTAGGCTACCGAGGCGCCTGGCGCAGGTCTGGCTTCCTTGGGTTCGTTTTCCGCCTCGGGCTTACGGTCGTAAGTGCAGTAGAGCCACGGCAAGACGGACTCCAGGCTGCTCGCCCGGGCGTGCGGGAATAGCTTGTCCAGCTCAGGCTTGATGATCTTAAGGCCCGGCTCGGGTGCAAATGCCCAGGGGACGAGCGGCCAATCCGGCGCAACTCCGGTGTCTTCTCTGAGCGTCTTGTTAATGGTTTGCCAGTGGGTGTGCCAGCTGTTGAGCCGTTGCAGCAGAGCGCGAGGCTGCTTCGCGTAAGTGACCTCGCAGAGGTATACGGCTCGTTCCTTCAAATTGATGGCAAGCACGTCAACATACCAATGCGGCTTCTCGTGCGGGCTGGTTTCGTTGCCCCGCAACCAGAACTCCGGGTTCACAAAACACGAGCGGTCTGCTCGCAGATATTCCAGCACTACCCCTTGAAAATAATCCATTTGATGACCCTCCCCAGCTTGGACGGCATAGTCGCAAAACTCGAAACGATTGCAACAGGCTGCCTATAATTGCCGGCGCGAGAGGAGCATGGACTCGCCGCGATTGCTGGCGTCGAGCCGCTAAGCACAATTTGCCACGCTCGCAATGTCGTGAATTGCGGCATTCTTACCGGCCCATTCTAATAACAGTGGTGCTGGTTCAGGCGCTCTTTAGAGCGGCCGCCGAGCCGGTGAAGGTGCCAGGCGGCAACTTCCCGGCCAACCTTTCAAGGTCCCCAGCCCGATCGCGGACTAGCGGTGATCGGGATGCATTGGGACCAGGGCACCTATCCCTTCGCACTCGCCATTTGACCGGGTTAGCCGAAGGAGTTGAAGACGATGTCTAAATTACAAGTAGGTCGCATCTATGCCCGGGTTTTCCTGGTTGCGGCGTCATTCAAAGGACGCTTCACGACCGAGGAATTCGTGGCCAGATTCTCTACCCGCTTCCCTGTCAGTTGGCGTTATCTGGTGCGTAGGTACGCGCCGGGCGGCAAGGGGCTGGCCATCGGTATAGTGCAGCTTCGCGTCTTGCGATGATGTTGCTGCAACTGGCTCATCGCGGACAGATCAGGCGGCACAAATACGTGGCGGCTTCAGCCTCGTGGGGGAGCCCCGTGGTGAGGACCTGGCAAAGCTAACGGCCTGTTGCTGTCAATACGTCGCCAACGGCCAACAATTCCGTTGGCGGCGCGGTCTTTGACATGGCGGTCGCCCTTACGACCACGTGCCGGCGCGAGCGGCGGACCGTAAGAGTGCCACCTCCACCACCTCAGGCGTCGTGTTGCGTTTCGCGGCTAGTGCCGCTGCTTCTTCAATGTAGCTGCTGTAGCTCAGGACGCCCTTAGCATGAGAGCCGGAAGTCCCCAGGAGCGATCGCGTCTTTGGAAAGACGCGGTCCCAGCCCTTCGATGGATCGGTAATGGCCTTGATGACATTGGCGTCGTAGATCAATGCAGGCCCTTCCTGCAAAACTAGCCGTGCGAAGTACGCCATCTTGGTTGTCGTCGCGAAGCCCAGACCTGGCACGAGGTTGTTCAACTGCACCACGGCCGTGGTCGCCGACTGAGGAGCAGCCTTAAATCCGTCCAGCGCGTCAGCGAATTGCTTCGACAGCTCGATGGCTTTGGCGAACGCGAGCCATTTCCCGCCTGGCATCGAGCCGCGTGGAAATCCCCAGACGATCGCACCGATCACGCCCCACTCAGGTTTGGTGTCGGCCATCTCAAAGACATGCTGTCTGGAGAGCTTGGCGCCATTCGATCGGCACTTTTCGAGCACAGCAACCAGGTCGGACGGGTCGGCAAGATGCGCTTTGTGTTTGCCCCATACCGCTGGGTTGTGCTCGGAGCCAAAGCCCAACACGTCCTCGCTGGTCGGAAAGTCAAATTCGTCCATTGATGCCTCTTGATCAATGCCATCGGAGCGCCGGGAAGTTGCCGTCATTAGTGCACGCGGGCATTTCCTCTCGCAATACGCGGCAAGAGTGCTGGCCCTCCGCTCCTCAGATTTCGATGGTTTGCAAGAAAAGGCCCCGCGTGCGGAGCCTTCTATATCGCTATGCGGCCTCAAGGCCGTACACCTTCCGCGGATCTTTAGGCGTCATCGGTGCAGCTCGAGTCACCGGCGCAGGCGCCGTGTTGCACGTTTGCGTTTCGACGGACCCTGATAGGAGCAGCAACAAGCTGGCAATGCGCAAATAGAGAAACATACACAAGCTTAGGACGACAGCCGGCCAGTGTCGTCGAACCTGCTCAACTTCTCTGCACCGATACGCTAATGAAGCATCAGCCTGACGAAGGTTCCGGCTCGCAACAATCGCATTTTTGATCAACCGCTGCGTTCATCAGCGTTCAGAAACTCATGGCGGTCATAGTCCCACTGATCAAAGTTCACGCCGCTGAATGTTAAGCAGCTAGATGCTCGTGCTTCGAGCGGGTTGGCGCCTGACTGCATACGGTTCAACAAGACCTTGTGAATGATGGGTTTCTGATCGTCCCACCAACCCATGCTCACGCACGTGTTTTCAAGGTATTCGAACGCCGTTTGGATCGACAGGGCGCTGTATTGTGAGGAGTTTTGGGCGATGAACGAATCGGCGAGCTGCCGACCCATCTTGGGCTGCCCTTTCGGCCAGAGCATGATGACGGCGGCGTGGTCCTTCGCCGCAAGAATGTTGAAGCAAACAATGTCAGCGATGGTCTCAAGATCGTAGATGAGCTGTAGAGGCTTTGCGTTGTAGTCATATTGAGGAAGAAAGCTCCCAACAGTCATGACCGAGGGGAGCTTCTTAAAATGAACGACAAGTGCGCTGACCTGGTCGTACTTTTGTCCGAACAGATTCGTGGCGCATGCGTCGAACGCCGTGCCGATATCTCGAACGCCGGCCAACGTGCCGATAGCCTGAGCTTTGAGAAACTCTATTGCTTCTTTGTCTTTTGGCTTCTTTGATTGCTGCTGTTCGATTTGATGCAGCGTCGACTGATAGCTGCTCACCTTCCGATAAAGTTCCGACGCCAGCGTTCGATACTGAAGCAGTGTCAGCTGATGGCCATCAAAGACAAGCTCATCATCTTCGATGTGAGCGAAAATCTTCTTGTCATGCGTGGCGCAGAAGCAGTTCAAGACCGAGAAATTCCGGATGCCGTATTTCTTCATCGTGAATTGCCCATCCGAGCGGGCAAGGTCTGCGAGAGTGGCGCCAATGGCATACACATGGCCGTCAGACGCGATTTTAGCGAGTTGACTGTACGGAATGGTATGCGCGGCGATGATCTTCCCTTCGCAGGCCTCCGACGAGTGAGGCTTTGCCAGGCACGTCTTCGTCTCGAAGATGCCCTTCATGACCTCGGCAGTGGTCCAGTATTCGTTTGGCATCTTTTGTTCGGCCATCAGCCCAGCTCCCGTCTTCAGGCCGCCCTCCGACCGAGCGTCCCGTTCGCCCTCAAAATAAGCGGCAACTTAAGATGGTCAACCGGAGCGCGCCGCTACAAAAGATATTTCAATGACTTAAACGATGGCGGGGCGGGCCTGGGTGATTGTTGTCGGCTACTGTCGGCATTCTGCCGTGTTCGACCCTGGCGAGCCAGGCCTATGATCTGAGTCAAAGGAGAACGAAATGAACATCACCTTGCTTGCCCCTAAAATGCTCGGCTTTTGGGCCCGTTGCGTCCGGGACGCTCAGCACCTTTCCCAGGATGCGCTAGCCGCGAACGCCTCCGTCAACATTCGGACGGTGCAGCGATTTGAATCCGGACAGCCCATCAACGTGATGTCACGCCGCGCGATCGCCAAGGCGCTCGGCTACGACGATCCGGATATCTTTGATGACCCTAAATTCATCGAGAGCGTCCTGAGCTTCTTCGATAACCTCAAGGACCTGAAACAGAAGCAGCTTGATGACCAGCACCCTGACCAGATCCGGGTCAAGGCAAACGCCATCGCTTCCGGAGAAGAGGCCGTGGGATTCGCGGATACCGTCAATGCGGCGTCGTTCACGATCGACGCCGACCTCAGTGAAGAAGCCAAGGAGCTCGCGGCTGCATTCTGGGACTATCTCCGGGATCTGATGGACGTTGACGATATCGCGATGTCTTGCCGCCTGGCGCTCGCGAAGGACGTAGGCGAGATGTTGAACGATCTTCGCAGCAAAGGGGCGTCGGTCTACAGTGCCATACGCGACCACCAGCTTCGTAATGACACCCGGAAGGACCAGTCTTCTTGGCCGGTCAAGGTCGGTTTTCTGGCGGTCGTCCCAGCGGACCGGCATCTCGAAGTCTTGTACGTCCCTAAGCGCACGCGCTTCGCTTAAGGCGAGCCGCTGAGCCTGAGCTTAAAGAGCCTACTTAGCCTTTCGGGTATCTCAGGTTATTGTGGTGTGGGCGGGGATCATCAGATGTGGTGCGACGAGCTAGCAGGAAAGTCTTGGGTCAGCCTCTGGTCCGGCTACATGTTGTGTGGAGGCGATTGTCCGGGTATTCGCAGGCACGAAGGTCCGTGCCCCGCCTGCGGTGCGGCCCCGGTTCATTTTTCATCGACGATAACAACCAGGGATGGTCGAAAGACGTTGACTTTCACCGCCCCCGGCGCCGAGGGGCGCTACGAGGACTACATCTACCTTCAGATGCTTCAGCGTGAGTGGGAGCGACCGGTGGTCGAATTCCAAGCGTTTGCACACGCCACCCAGGGCCCATCTGCGCAAGCTGCCCTCGTACTGCTGTTCTGGGGGTACTTTGAGACCCGGATCGAGAGACTTCACCGCTCGGCGATGCGGAAGCTTCCACAGCGCGTTCTAGAGGACCAGCTGAAGCGCTATTCCGGAATCGGAACCCGTTTGTTCGATCTGTACAGGATATTCTTCGGTACGACCTATTTCGATGATCTCCGCGACCAAGGTTTTGCGGCAGTTTCCGATCTGTTGATCGATATTCACAAGCGCCGGAACGAATTCAGTCACGGGAACCCGCAGGCGATTAACGACGCGACCGTGAAGGCCCTGGTCGAAAATCTCAAAGCCGAGCACGAGGCTTGGATCGCGATATACAACAGGCGGGTAAAGCCCTGAACGACCATGGGTGAAGCCAGGCGAAGAAGAGAAGCCGTTTTGAATGGCCCCTGCCCATGCGGCTCAACCAAGCCTGGGCGAGGCTGCTGCTTCAATGGCAAAGATTGGCACAAGCCGTCCACTGTCCTTGGCCTCGGAGCGCTTCCTTCGGCGTCAATCGTGGCCAAATGCTATATGCGCGACCTGGGTTCGTGCGTTGCCCCGATCTCGGGCGAGCACATCATCTCGGAGTCGGTTATCCGGGTTTTGATGGGCGATGGCGAGTTCTCTGTCGGCGGCCTTCCATGGCTGGCGCCGGATGAGGAGAAGATCCTCGCGCCTAACAGTTTGCGAACGAATTGCCTTTGCACCAAACATAACAGCGCGCTTCATCCACTCGATGATGCCGCCAAGTATTTCTTCTCTTCACTAAAGTCGTACCTGGAGGAAGATGCGGGATCGAGGCACGCCCTCATCTCCGGGCACGACCTTGAAAGATGGTTGCTCAAGATCGCCAAAGCGGCGGCAGTTTCTAAGAATCTCGCCAGGGGCAGGGCACCGCTATCAGGCGCGTTCTCGCGCGATGCCGCACTGCTGGACATGCTCGACGACCCTCGTCATTGGCCGGACGGCGCAGGGCTTTACTGCACCATGAACACTGGCGATCGAACTCTCAACAACACGCGCTTTCAACTACAACCCCTGACCAATGCCCAGGAGGATATCGAGGCGCTGGCGCTCAACATTTTAGGGCTGGGTTTCGTATTGCTGCTGGAGCCTCTGGATGAGTACAAGTATCCGTTTTTGCGCGGGGCGCGGTATCGGCCAGGAAGGATCGTTGTTTCGTATCCAGCCTCGACGAACTGGCTGACAATGAGTTGGGAAGACGGTAGGGCGCACGCGCCCCTGACCATGCAATTCGTGCAGCCGATGCCCGCCAGGCCGTAGAGCGATCACACAATTTGGGACGCGTACGCGGATTCGTAGATTTTCTTGCCGTTTTCCGTCTGGAGGCGAAGCGAGCAGTAAAGCTCCCAATAGCGGCTCCAGCGCTCGTCATCTGGCGGCAAATACTCGATGGGTAGCCCGAGCTGCTTGGCGTCGGCATAGTCGATGGGCTGGCCGTGGGTTTTCCACTTGCTCGAGCTCATCAATACTTGGGAAATCGTCGAACTTGGTGCGCCGCGCCGTTTCAACATGTCTTCGGCGAAGGTTCTGACGCGGTCGCGGATACCTTGAAATTTCTTCACCGTCCTTGCTTCGAAGCCGTCGAGCATGAGCAGCGCGATCTGGTCTTGAGGATCGCGGCGCAACGCACCGCAGTGTTCCTCATAAGCTTCCAGGTAACCCGTCACGGAATACATCAGTTCGTTGCCGCGAGCGTCCCGAAGGAGGAATTGGGGATCAATCATACCAAGCTCCGAGGCATTGCTCATGATGATCTTGCTGGCAGCGAGCGCCATCAGGGTGCCCGCGCTCTTGGCCAGGTCCGGCACGATCACCCGGAATTCCCGTGTCCCGGTCTTGGCCAGAATGAGCTTCACGAGCTTTTCGCAGGCATCGACATCACCGCCGTAGGTGTTGAGCAGGAGGTCGATCGGCGAGTTCTCGGGAATATTGTGGAGCATTTCCACAAAGCCGATCACGTCGTTTCGGTCGATCTCGGCTTCCAAGCCGCTCACATAGCAGAGAAGGTGGGTTTTCTCGGTGCGGTTGATCTGCTTGATGAGTTCCTGCCGCTGATAGCGGCCAGCATTCATGGCCGCGTACATAGGCGTTTTCGTGAGCGGACGCTCAGCTTTCAGAGGCGCAGCCTCAGATACTGAAGCCGCTGGCTCCTGACCCTTATCGCTCACTGAACGTATCCCCCGACCAGTCGATTTTGCCGTTTCTTACGAAGTAATGACATCGGCGCCGGCCGTCATAATAATTCACGCTCGGAGAAAGCGAAAGTGGGCCATCAACCTTAGATAAGGACCACCAAGGACTGCGCGCGCGATCGAGGTTGAGCATGATGCGGTGGCCACTCTTGCAGGGACAATCGAAAGCAACCCACTTCGGTCGTGCCATGGTCCCCACCACGACCGCAGCATTTTTCGGCAGCTTTTCGGGAATTTCGTCGGCGGATTCGACAAGGCCGACGCATTGCAGCGGCTGGCGCGGCAGCCAGTCCAGCCAAACCCATTGCCACCAACGTATCTTCATTCGCCAGGCCACGCTTGTTCAAGGAAGGGAGTGCCATCGCCCTTGCCGATCTTATGGCTAGCCGGGTCGCAGTAGTGACCTGGCCTGGGCTTGGCGTTGTTGGTTGAGATTTCCCTCTCGTGCCAGCGAAAGAGCACCTCCGTCGGCCTGGGACTTGGCCCGAAGCCGATCAGGCGCTCCAGGAGCTCATTGATAGCGGCCGAAGCGATACCTGAGGTAAAGGTCACCACGGCCGGCTCAATGCCGCCCAGGACAGGCGCGTATCCCTCATTCTCAAGCCGTATCCGCTCCTCTGGCGTTCGCAGCTCCGTTTGCGCGCGAGCAAGGTCGATCCGGTCGCGGCAGACCAAGCAGGCACCACCGGGCGTCAGTGTCGTTACGCGGCCGTTGATGCTTGCGAGCGCACCGTCACCGCCGAGCAGCACGCCGAGGTCAATGACGGGAGTAGCTAGGAACGTCGAGAGCCGGGAAAGAACGAGCCGGCCGGCGTTGTCGTCGGTGCATCCGAACACGACATCGCAGGAGGTCAGTTCGCGCGCAGTCTTCTCCAATGTAACCATCGCTGTGACAGTATGGCACTCCAGATCCGGCGCGATCGCCGTCAGATGGTTTCGCAGTACTTCAGTCTTGTGCTTTCCGACCGCTGCCGGCGTCGAGCCGTAGACTCGCGTGACATTGCTCTCAGTTAGAGTGTCCGCGTCGATCAAAGTCAGATGACGAACGCCGAGACGCACGAGTTGCTCTGCAACCGCCGAACCAGTGCCGCCGCATCCGACGATTCCAATCCGCAGCTCGCCGAGCGTCTGCTGGACGTCGCGTCCGAACGCGCGGACGCTTCGGTCGAAGATTGCTGGAATTTGCGGTGCTGTTGAGTTGAACGCGTTGGTCAGCTGCCATTTGTCGCCGACGCGCCACAACCGGTCGACAGGGGTCTTGCCGCCATCGCCGAAGTTTACCTCGCCGGTGAAGGTAATGCCGTCATCACGAGGTGTCGCAATGAGCGTGACGTACAGCTCAGAACCCGATCGCAGACGGAACAGGTCAGCGATATCCTGGTCGACCTTACGGTCAGCAGGGCTCGGGGTCGGATGACTGCCTACCCCGGGATGGGTGTGAAACCAGATCGGGATCGCGCCCGATTGCTCAGCTTCCGCGAGGGCAGGGACATAGCCATGCGAAGCAATGGAGAGGTGATCGCCTTCTCGCGCGAGATAGGCGTCTTGCGGTACCCACCGCATCGCACGGCCAAGGAGCCGGATATCGCCGTTCGGCGCCCGGACGATCCCCGCGAGCAACACCCCTGCGGTCTCGACCGGCAGCCGTGCGGTTTGCTCGATTTCTTGGAAGATCGGCTCGGTGAGAACCAGTGTCGTAATCATGTTCCTCCCGGTGCTGCTTTCAGCAGCTCGTTACGGATCAGGGCGAAGTAGCTTTGAAGCGAGTCGATGCCGGAGCGCCATTGGCCTGGCTGGAAGTGCCGTGACCAACGCTGCCATTGGCGCCCGAGATGGCCCTCGCGGGCCTCGGTTGCCGGAATGACCACGCCGTCGGTGCGGCACACCGGCGGGTCGAACCACCACATGTCGGGCGGCACGTCGGGATAGCCGGGAGCCAAGCGGATAAGCAGGTCGCTGGCCTCCCGGTCGAATCCCTTCGGGAGCGGGTACGAAGGAACAAGCACGCAGATGACGCCGCCTTCGGTCGTGACCTGATGGCCTGGGGCCTTGGCGTTCAGATATTCAGTGTCGTGTGAAGGCAGCACGGCGATCGTTCCTTAGATCAGGCCCGGATTGATCTGCGCGGGCGCCGTGAAAAAGCGCAGGCCGTCGCGCATCTTCACTTTCTGGGTGTCCGCGATCTTTTCGTCGGAGCCGCCCGGCACGACCTCGAACAGGTCTCGGTCAGAACCGATGGGCGGATTGGGTAGGGCCCGCAGTTGGGCGCCCGTGAGAAAGTGCTCAGTCACCTTGAACTCGGTGCGGTCGATCTTGATCTCGTAGGGGTGCTGCCGCTCCTCGAATTCCTTCAGTTCTTCCAGCTCTTGCCGCTCGAATTCTTCCAGCGCCTTCAACTGGCGCTCCTCGAACTCCCGCAGCTCTTGCAATTGTCGCTCTTTGAACGCCGCCAGCTGCTTTTCGCGATCAGTCGGGGCGCCAGGTTCGTGGTGTTCAGTCATCGTGGTACCTCCTTAATTTGATACCAAGATACCACGACACCATGTCACTTGACAAGCCCGGTGTTAAGGTGCAGATTTCCCGCATGAAAACCACAAAAGCGATGACCATCCGCCTGTCGGACGAGCAGGCCGAAGCGCTCGAAACCGTTGCTTCGGTCGAGCAGCGCGCCGTTTCGGACGTGATTCGTGCGGCGATCAGCGAGCACATTGAGAACCGGCGCAAAGACCCGGCCTTCCAGGAAGACCTGAAGGCCCGGCTAGCCCGTGCCCGCAAGCTTCTGGCCCGGCAGGCCGGCGGCGACTAAGTCACAGCAATTTCCGCAATTCGTGCTTGAGCGGCCCATTGTCGCCGAGGAAGCTCGCGATCATCGCTGGCATGAAGGTGTCGCGCTCGATGCGCGTCAAAACGAGCGGGTGGCCGGCCCGCTGCGCGACCAGGTACATCAGAGACAATTGGGAACGCCCATTGCCTTCGCGAAACGGGTGGATGGCGTTGAGCTCGGCGAGGAAGTCGGTGGCCGCTTCCAGAAAGTCCTCGACGCCTACGCCGGGTTTGAAGGCCGCACTTGCCAACTTCTCGAACAGGTCATCCATGCTGGATACGATGTGTTCGGGATAGCAAAACATGTTCCCGCCCTTAGCCGTGCGGACTTTACGGTACTTCCCTGCCCAGCTGTAAACGTCCTGGAAAAGGTGGTGGTGGATACGTTTGTAATGCGCAGGCGTGAACCTCCCGGCCGGGAGAGGCTCTTCAGACCGCAGGGTCGACATTTCGAGTTCAAACGCTTCCAGCGTCGCGCCGTCTGTGAGGCGGGCGCGATTCTTGAGGACTGACGTGCCTTTGTAGCAATACGGGTCGTCAAAGACGTCGTAGCCGGTCAAGGCCGTTAGCGACCCTTGGGCTTGACGTAGGCCCGCAAAACCTCAGCCCTTTTTTGGGCGGGTGTCAGGTCTTTCTCGCGAAGAGTCGACAAGCGTTCTCGCGAGGCACGACCAAGCTTCAGGCCTTCTACGGCTGAAATTGCCGCAAACGTCTTGCCGCCCAAAACACGGGAATACGAGTTGATGCTGGAGCCTTTGCGCTTGTCGGTCATGACAAAACCATACCACGGATTCTAGGGGGTGGCGAACTCGAACTTTCATATACATTGCGAGGTGTTATCGCCGTCTTAGCGCGACACATATGTGGTCGAAGGCGCTGAAAGCCAGGGAGACGCGATGCCAAGGAATAAGCTCCGCTTAGAACTCATCCCAGGGCCGCTTTGGGGACAGAATCTCCGTTCCAATGTAGTCGGCCTCGGGCCCGGTCGGTGGTTAAAGCTCAGTCTTGCAACTCGGTCCGCGCTCGGACGATGTACGATCTGTGGCGGGACCGACCGCTTACAAGGCCACGAAAATTGGAAGTACGTCGAGAAGCCTCGCAGTGGGATTACCACTCTGGTCGGTGTCGACGCGATCTGCACCATTTGCCATTCGATTGAGCATCGGGACGTACCCAGCAGCTCCTGGCGATCGGCGCTATGTCACCGGCCGACGAGCGGCGGCTCATTCGTCACTTCATGAGGGGCAACACATGCAGCCGAGCTACGTTTGAGCGCCACATCGTCCGGTCCTTCAGAGTCTGGCGATTGCGAAGCAAGAAGAAATGGAAGATCGATTGGGGTAGATTCGAGCCAATGATTGTCGAAGCGAAGGCGGCGCGAGATCTCTACCGTCGTCGCCGCAAGGCCGCTGCCGAACGCCGCGCCGACCAAACAATCAGGACCAGCGAACGGTCTGCGCGTGTGGGAGGCTTTGTCGATATTGCGGACTAGGGAGATCTCGTGCCGCCAACATAAGATTGAACAACATGTTTGACACTTGGGACGTCAATAAGCGCATAGCCGAAGCCAAACGTCTGACTGAGCGACTGGTCTAGCACGCCCACTACTTACTATATATCCGAGAGAACAATGCGATTGTCGTGTATTCGGATGTGCTGTCAAAATAGATCCCGCGATCCTATGCCGCCAATGCGTTCAATGCCTTCCGTGAGGCTATGCATCAAATCGAATTGGTGCGGCTCATTGCCTTTTGGGACCAGCCCCATGTCGACAACGAAACCATCCCAAGCGTTGTCGAGCTTGTTGACGACGACAAGGTCATCAGTGCCTTAGCAGATGCGGCGCGAGCGATGTACGGTGCCGCACCGGAACCGATGGACCCTAAAGCGTCTACCGAAGAGAGAGAAATCGCAGCGCGGGTGCTCAAAGAGTACAATGCCAAACGTGGCGAGGAGCACGCCAATCAGGCTGTTGAAGGTCTGCGCAAAGCGATCGCGGAGGCACGTGCGGTAAAATCGTCACCGCAGTTGAAGTCGATCCGCAATTTGCGCAACAAGCATGTTGCTCATTATCTCACGCAAACCAATGCGGAAAAGAACGGTGAGACGATCGCGCCAATGAAGTTCGGTGACGAGAAGCCCGTGCTTGCGGCCTCGCTGAGGGTAATTGAGCTGCTGTACTGCTGGGTGAACGGCGTAGGGATTTCGTTCGAACAATCGCAAAAGATCGACAAGAAATGCGCCGAGGAACTCTGGAGCAGCTGCAAATTCGAGATCGTTGATCGGTCAAAACCACCCCAAAGAACCGGGAATTGAAACAGTTGGAGTTCTGTTCGCCACGGGCAGCGGAGATGCCTTAATCAACGCCGTCGAGGATGGCCCGAGCATCGTGCCGTCGCGCCAGCGACGCCGCGGAAAGCCGGGGATTGCCCGAGCGAAATGCGCAAAATCGCGGCTTCCGGCTTGACCGCCTAAAGCGGAGCGTTCTAATTTTGTTCTCGCTGCGCTTGGAGGCTGATACCCGCCGGTCCGCGGCCAATTTTCCAATGAAACAGCAGCTGCCCATCCGGACAGGAACCATGAACGAGATCATCTGTCCCCACTGCGACAAGGCCTTCAAGGTCGATGAGTCCGGCTACGCTGAGATTCTGAAGCAGGTCCGCGACGCCGATTTCGCAGAGCAGCTCCACGAACGGTTGGAACTGGCCGAGCGTGACAAGCAGAGCGCCGTTGAATTGGCCAAGGCCCAGGTCAGCGGCGATATGCAAAAGACCTCAGCGGCCAAGGACGCCGAAATCCAAGAGCTGAAGTCCAAGCTTGAGGGGAGTGGCGTCGCCCAGAAGCTGGCCGTCACCGAAGCGCTCAGCGCCATCGAGAAAGACCGGGACAGGCTCGCGAATGCGCTGGCCGAGTCTGAGCGCGAGAAGAAAGCGGCCTCGGAGCTTGCTGAGGCTCTCTTGGCCGGCGAGCTGCACAAGGCCTCTGCTGCGAAGGAAAAGGAAATTCAGGAGTTGAAGGCCAAGCTCCAGGCCGTCGAGCTTGAGAAAAAGCTCGCCGTGACCGAGGCCGTCGGCACGATCGAAAAAGAACGCGATGAACTAAAGACCGGCATCAAGCAGGTCCAGCTTGAAAAACAGCTCTCTGAGCAGTCGCTGAAGGACAAGTATGAGACCCAGATCAAGGATCGCGACGACACGATTGATCGCCTCAAGGACATGAAGGCCCGGCTCTCGACCAAGATGGTCGGCGAGAGCCTCGAACAGCACTGCGAGATCGAGTTCAACCGGGTGCGCTCGATGGCGTTTCCGCGGGCTTATTTCGAAAAGGACAACGACGCGCGGACCGGCAGCAAAGGTGATTACATCTTCCGGGACTCGGATGACGCCGGCACCGAGATCATCTCCATTATGTTCGAGATGAAGAATGAGAGTGACAGGACCGCCACGAAGAGCAAGAACGAGGACTTCCTCAAAGAGCTCGACCGGGATCGCGCCGAAAAGGGCTGCGAGTATGCGGTCCTGGTCTCATTGCTCGAACCGGACAGTGAACTCTACAACGCGGGTATTGTGGACGTCTTCCACCGCTATCCGAAGATGTACGTCATCCGGCCGCAGTTCTTCCTGCCAATGATCACGCTTCTGCGGAACGCAGCTACAAACTCTTTGAAATACAAGACGGAGCTGGCGCTTGTTAAGGCGCAGAATATCGACATCACCCAGTTCGAGAGCCAGCTTGAGAGCTTCAAGAACGGTTTTGCCAGGAATTACGACCTCGCCTCAAGGAATTTCCAGACGGCCATCACCGAAATTGACAAGTCCATCGATCATCTGCAGAAGACAAAGGATGCGTTGATCGGTGCTGACCGCAATCTCCGCCTCGCGAACGACAAGGCGCAAGATGTGACGATCAAGAAGCTAACTCGATCTAATCCGACGATGGCGGCAAAATTCGCGGAGCTTAGAGGTCAGCCTGCCGAAGCCGCCGAGTAATGAGGCCCATGCCTAAGGCGGCTTCCTCAAAACCATGACTATTCCTCCACAGCTCTGGTCATTCACGGAGAAGCATCAGTGCTTCTTCAAGTTCAAAGAATGCCTTGCTGCCGATCAGTCGCCGTGCGGGGGCCAGATCGTTCGCGCTCACATCATCTCCCGCTCTCAGCTGAAGCAGATTGCCCGGGATGGCCACGTCGTCGCGGTCCCCACCTCGTTGCTGGCCATCATGAAGATGCAGCGGACAGAGTTCGAGGCAAAAGAGATTGGTGTGGGCGACTTTTCGACCATGAACTGTTTTTGTGCGGCTCATGACAAAGCGCTCTTTGCACCAATCGAAGACGCGCCGCTCGTTTGCTCGCCCGAGCAGCTTGCGTTGCTGCATTATCGGGCCATCGCTGCTGAGTTCTATCAGCGCAACAGCCAGCTGGAGTCTGCGGCATCCGAGCTGGATGACGAATCGAAGGATCTGCAGAACCTTAGATTTGTTTGGATTGCGATGTGCAACGAACAAGCCAGCGAGGAAGCGCATCAGGCGTTGGTCCGCACCGAGATGCTCATTGCGGCCCGGCGCTTCAATGAACTTGGTAGCCTAGTTGTACGTTTCGACGCAGTACCCGCGGTGATGGCCGCTGGCGCCTTCCGGCCAATATACGACTTCGCCGCGCGGCGTGTACAAAGGCCCGTTGATTTTTGTAGTTTTGTAGCGATGCACTTGCTAGCCGCGGACGGCGGAGCTGTTTTGGCTTTTACTTGGCTTCGACGCGACTTGCTTGCAGAGCAGTTCGTTCGTTCATTTGCCGCATTGCCCAGAGAGCAGATGGCTTCGCTCGCGGTTCAATGCGCGTTTGAGCACGTAGAATTCGCCTGCATGTCTGACTCGTGGTGGAACGGTCTGAGACGTTCGATGCAAGCCGCGCTGTTGGAGCGCGTTAGGCGGGCGAACTCTTTATCTTACCGTCGTTCGCCCCGTTGCCTATGTTATCGCATCCGCTATGCCGATTGGCCCGTCGCAGAAGTCCACTAATTTCAGCTATTTCTGCGATTCGCGCATTTCCTGCGCAGGGTGTTGATGGTGACGCCCGGCATTCTGCTGTCCGATCGTCGCTATCATGGGGCCTGCCTTAGGAGGAGAGGTTGGGTGCGTCGAGCGGGCATCGCTCCCAATTGGGAGAGCGGGGTGAGCTGCCTGATTCATCAGAAGGCCGGCCGACAAATGGAGTCAGTCCGCCAACTGATAAGGTTTCTAACAAAACGGAGTCAGTTCGACGACTGATAAGGAAAACGGCGAAACCTTATCAGTTGCTCTGCCAGAGAGCATCAGGCGCCGGCGGCCGTACGACCTCTGCTGACGCTTCCGATTGCATGTGTGTGGTCCGGGAAGAGCCTATCGCGGAAGCTCGGTCGTTCCAATGATGGATCGGGACGAGAGTTAAAAGTTTTCGGTGAGTTAGATGGCGGCGTGTGCACGACGTGTGTACCGGGAGATCAAGAAAAATCCATCGAAAGCCAGTGTGGTCGTTGTTCCTCGGGTAGTGCGAGACCCATGTAAATCTTCGACGTGTTGAGGAGTCGGGCCACATGTGTAGGAGGTGTCGACAGGCATCGTGTTGGATGCCGGCTCTCCGAGCCTAACCGTCAATCGTTCCCTGATTGGTTCCGAACCACACGGTCTGAGTAGGCAAGGTTCGTGAGCGTGTTTGAGCGCTGCATGATATCGCTTGGAATAGCGATCGAAATGTTTCGAAACAAATTGAGTCTTGCCGACATTCGAGGGTTGTATTTCTATTCATAGGCGCGTGAATGAAGGGGCTTCCAGCTTGGCGGCATTTGTCCGAAGATTTCGAATGCAGCAGGCTGGCAATAAGAACTAAGGAAGAGTGGGAAGTGGTGGTGCGTCGGGGCAATAGCTGGAACGTTGGTCAGCGCTGTTTGCGTTGAAGCCTCAAGAACAGAGGCGGACGAGTTCTTCTCAAAATTCGCGGGTGTGGATTAGTCGCTAGGCACGTGTGTGCTTCGCGGCCGGGGAGAGTTTGCGTCTCTGTCAGTGGCAGATCAGCGGTCGAACGATCGCAATTGGGGGTTGTCGATGTCAATTGGTCGAATTGTCACTGTTTTCTCGCGGAGACGACTCAAGCGTCTGTGCGTCCAGGCACAGTGAGGGGCATCGATGCGTTCCGGAACGGGTCTATAGTCGGGTTCGAGGCGGGCGGGGTTATGGAGTCGTCGAATAACAGCTCCGGCTTGCAATGCTTGCAACTGCTGTTGCGGTTTCACCAGATTTCGATTGATCCAGAGCAGATCAAGCATCGCTTCTCGGGAAGCCCAGTGGGGGTTGCTGAGATGCTGCTCTGCGCTCGCGAGCTGAGGCTCAAGGCACGCGCAGTGAGTTTTAGATGGTCAAGTCTCGTCAACCTGCCGCTACCGGCCATCGCCGAGCTTAACGATGGCGGCTTCCTGATCCTGGGCCTCGCAACGGCGGACGACGTGCTCATCCAGATGCCTTCGGTCGGCCGTCCGCAGCGCCTTCGCCGCGAGGAATTCCTGGCAAAATGGACCGGCCGGCTGGTAATGATGACGCGGCGAGCATCGCTTGCCGATCTCGCACGACGCTTCGATATCACTTGGTTCTTGCAGGCGATGCACAAATATCGGCGCCTGCTCGCTGAAGTGCTGGTCGCGTCCTTCTTTCTACAGCTCTTTGGGCTGGTCACCCCTCTCTTCTTCCAGGTTGTCACCGACAAGGTTTTGACTCATCGGGGCTACACCACATTGGATGTCCTGGTGATCGGGCTTGTGACGGTCTCGATCTTCGAGACCGCCCTTGGCGGGTTGCGTACCTACGTCTTCTCGCACACGACCAATCGGATCGATGTCGAGTTGGGTGCGAGGCTGTTCCGGCATCTGATCGCTCTCCCGATCAGCTATTTCGAGGCAAGGCGGGCGGGCGATTCCGTTGCGCGCGTGCGCGAACTCGAAAACATCCGCAACTTCCTGACCAGCTCGGCCCTGACCCTAGTCATAGACCTATTCTTCACTTTCGTCTTCTTGGCGGTGATGTTCTACTATTCAGTGGAACTGAGCTGGATCGTGTTGGGCTCGTTCCCGTTCTACATCGTGCTGTCGGCTGGGGTGACACCCATCTTCCGCCGACGGCTCGATCGAAAGTTCGACCGCGGTGCCGAGAACCAGGCCTTCCTGGTCGAGAGCGTGAGCGCGATTCACACGCTGAAGGCCATGGCGATCGAGCCGCAGACCCAGCGGCGCTGGGAGGAGCAGCTCGCCGCCTACGTCGGTGCAAGCTTCGACGTGCTCTCGCTAGGGAACTGGGCGAGCCAGTTGGTGCAACTCATCAGTAAACTCGTGACTGCGCTCACGCTCTATTTCGGCGCGCACTTGGTGATTGCGGGCGAAATGACGGTGGGCGAGTTAATCGCCTTCAACATGCTGGCCGGGCGCGTAGCCCAGCCGGTGCTGCGGCTTGCGCAGCTATGGCAGGACTTTCATCAGGCGCGCGTGTCGATCGATCGTCTCGGCGACATCCTGAACACCGTGCCAGAACCCGCCTTCAATGCCGGCCGAGCGGCGCTGCCGCCCATTCGCGGCGACATCAGGTTCGAGCACATTTCTTTCCGCTACCGTGTCGACGGACCCGTTATCATCGAGGATGCGTCCCTGCATGTTCCAGCCGGGCAGGTGGTCGGCATTGTCGGGCCGTCCGGCTCCGGCAAATCGACGCTCACCAAGCTCGTGCAGCGGCTATATGTCCCCGAAAGCGGGCGCGTGTTGATCGACGGCATCGATCTGACAGTTGCCGATGTCGCGTGGCTTCGGCGACAGATCGGGTCGGTATTGCAGGAAAACGTCCTGTTCAATCGGTCGATCCGGGACAATATCGCGCTGGCCGATCCCGGAATGCCGATGGAGCGGGTGATCCAGGCGGCCGAGCTGGCTGGTGCCCACGACTTCATTTTGGAATTGCCCGACGGCTATAACACGGTCGTCGGGGAGCGCGGCGCCAGCCTGTCCGGCGGCCAGCGTCAGCGCATCGCAATCGCGCGTGCGCTAGTGACAGATCCAAAGATCCTGATCTTCGATGAGGCGACCAGCGCGCTCGACTACGAGAGCGAGCACATCATCCAAGCCAATATGCGCAAGATGGCCAGGGGGCGGACGGTACTGATCATTGCGCATCGGCTCTCCGCCGTCCGAATGGCCGACCGCATCATCACCATCGAGCGCGGTCGCATCGTCGAGGACGGCACCCATGACGAATTAATGGCGCGGGGCGGGCGCTATGCGTCCCTCCACGGTCTGCAAAGCGGTGGCCATGGGGGGCTTCATGTCGTCTCTTGATGCGACCTCCCGTTCGCCGGACGCCACGGCGCGCCAGTTTTTGCCGGCCGCACTCGAGATATTGGAGACGCCAGCCTCACCGGTCGGGCGGGCGATCGGTGCGATTGTCATCGCGTTTGTCGCAGCCGCAATCATCTGGGCTGCTCTTGGGCAGGTCGATATAATAGCAACGGCTCCCGGCAAGATCGTATCGTCCGGTCGTACCAAGTCGGTTCAGCCGCTCGAGACCGGGATCGTCCGTGCCATCCATGCCCAGGACGGTGATCACGTAACCGCAGGACAGGTGCTGATCGAGCTCGATCAGACCGTCACCACGGCGGAGCAGCGTCGGACAAAACACGATCTCGTTGCGGCGGAGCTCGACGTGGCCAGGCTGTCGGGGCTGCGCGAGGCATTTCCGGACGGGACGCCGCCTCCGTCGCTGGTTGTTCCGACGGATGCGCCAACCGCCGACGTCGAGAAGACGCGTGCGGCGATGCTTGCCCAGGCGTTGGAGCAGGCCGCAAAGCTTGCCTCCTTGCGTCAGCAGATCGATCAGAAGCTTGCCGAGGCCGATGAGGTCAATGCGACGCTTGCCAAGATCGACGCATCAATGCCGATGTTGGAAGAGGAAGCGACCATCCGGCGTAAGGCGATGGAAATTCAGTTTGGCAACCGCATAGCCTATCTCGATGCGCAAGCGCGGCTCCTTGATCAGCAGAACGAACGGATCGTGCAAAGCCGCAAGCTGACGGAGGTCGCAGCCGCGAAGCAGGCTCTGGAGAAGCAGGTCGATCAGGCCAGGTCGGCGTATGAGCATCAGGTGTTCAGCGATCTTGCCGAGGCCGAGCGCAAAGTCGGTGAGCTAAGTCAGGATCTCGTCAAAGCGGAACGGAAGGTCGGCGAGCAGGTCTTGCGTGCTCCGATCGACGGTACAGTCCAGCAGCTCGCCATTCATACCGTCGGCGGGGTCGTCACGCCGGCACAGCAGTTGATGTTGGTCGTGCCGGACGACAGCCGGCTGGAGGCTGAGGTGATGGTGTCCAACCGGGACATCGGCTTTGTGGGGGATGGTCAGCCGGTCGAGGTGAAGGTCGATACGTTCAATTTCACACGCTATGGATTGGTGGAAGGCAAGGTGGTCAGCGTCTCCCATGACGCCATCATCAAGGACAAGCCGCCGGATCCGTCCGGTCGGACGAAAGGCGATGGTGCTTTGTCCGAATCGAGCGAGCCTGCCGGACAGGAGCTGCTCTACTCCGCACGGATCTCACTTGATCGAACCGAAATGCAGATTGACAATAGAACAGTGTCGCTCTCGCCGGGAATGGCGGTGACCGTCGAGGTCAAGACCGGCTCGCGTCGCATCATCGAGTACGTGATGTCTCCGGTGTTGCGCTATCGGCATGAGAGCTTGCGGGAACGGTGAGCACCAATGCAAATCAAACTTGCGCCTAAAAATGCTTCGATAGGGGCGCGTCCGATGGGCGGACGCATAAGGACTACGCGGACAGCATCGGGCCAGTTACGACAGGCAGCGACGGAGAAGAAATACACCGTTCTCGCGAGTGGTTTGGCTCGACTTGCGCTGCAAGTGGCTACGGGTTTGCTCGTTTTGTGCTTCGTGGTGAAGGCTCAGGGACAATCGTTTCCAAGTGAACCTGCCTGGCCGGCTCCTCAATCGGTGCCGTCGAGTTGGCCCGCCGATGCAGGTGCCCCCAAGGCCCAACAGACCCCACTGGCGGTGGCGTCTTCGAAGGATCTAGTGTGGCCGGAGTTCTGGGGCCTTGATCTAGTCGACGCGTTTTCCGACTGGAATGGAAAGTTCCTAGATCAAAAGGGCGTGCTAGAAGACCCGGCCGGAGGGCTCATTGTCCGCACTTATGTTTCCGAACCTGACGGCAGCGATCTCCAAGTCTGGGATGTCGATCTCGTCCACCGCAAAAGAAGTCGGGCAGGCAGCAAGGATGGTGGACTGACGGGCTATCAGACCGGGCAACTGGTCGACGATGGGACTACAGCAAACTCCCAAGCAAGGATCATCGTTGGTCAGTTGAAATTTGGTAATCAAACGGAGCCGTGTGAGGATCCGATACGGCAAACCTATGAGTTGCAGAACCTCCGTGCGATCAGCAAGGCGGGCCCTTCCGTTTGGGGAACAGAACGGCGGATCATGTTTCTTGTCGAAGGGTCGAACAGGAAAGAGGGGGCGCGAATTGGCGGATACTGCGGCGATCAGGGATATGCGCCGGTGCCGAATTTAAAGGCGTTCGTCACCACGACGGGTGGCTCAATGTTCAATCTACAGGACGATACCGCGCTTGTGCAGGTCGGCAATGGACGTGGTGTCTTCGGTGGACGTTCAAGCGCGGTTGTGAGGCTAGGGCGTGACCTCACCACTCACTTTCAATCGAAGTACTTCAAGGTGGTTGAGGCCGTCGACTACGAGAAATTGTTGAACGAGAGGGGCATCTTCGGAGCCCAAGCGTGACTTCTTGAAATGTTCAAATGACAAGTCAGATGAGGAAAGCTTTCTCATGGCCACGTTTTACGACAGCACAGAGTCTGGCTAGGGCCGGAATTAGCATCACGCCAGCGCGGCAAGCCACGCTCGACGCCATCATCGTGAAAGCGCTCTTGGCTGGATTTCGCAAATAACGCAGAGGATCTGACGATGAATGACGATGCAGAAAAGAGACGGACGTCTGGCGAAGCAGAAGGTCCATTTACTTCGGTTCAGCCGCCGACCGATGATGCATCTTCGAAGTACATTGTGTCGATCGACGGACCAGAAGGCCGTTGCTTCATCGCCTGGATCGGCGGGATGCCGGAGAGGGAGCACGCGTTCGTATATCGCGACAAGGACTACCACTTCTATTTCTACGCCCAGAGTCGCTGGGACGGGAAGACGACATACGACGTCGACGTCGAGAACGCGACAGTATCAAAATTTACAGGGCCGCATCCTCGGATCAGGGCGCAGGACTTTGCGCGAATTGAGCGAAACATAAAAGCGTTCTTCGAAGAGCGTTGGTTCATGAACTCGAGCAAGGTGCGCCCACCGGAAGAGATCTTCCGCAACCTGAGCTTCTCGTGGAAGGTGAGGTTGGTATGAGCGACATCTCTTCCGATGTCCTGGCGCAGCTCAATGCGGCGGCTACGCTCGACGACCTCCGTTCAGTCGCGTCGGAATTTTCGGCGGCATCGTCCAGTCCCAACGGGGTGCTGTACTCAGGCGCGTTCAACAGTAGCACCTATGCCTATCAAGTCGCGCCGCAAATCGCGCGACAGCTAGGCTGGGGATCGATCGACGCAACGGCGCGAGCCACACTTCTAAATAGCGCCGAATTCCAGGATGCTCTTCAGAGGATCCTGCAGGCTACGGAAGGATTGAGCGGCCAGGACTTGCTAACGGCAACTCGGCAGATGCTTGATAGCTCCGGGCCGAACGTCACAATAAACGGCCAGTCTGTCGGACGGTCGTTTTGGTCGGAGGCGTCTGTTGAATTCGCGTCGTCTCTCACGGGTGACGTCCTTACGATAACGGCAAATGCGCGTCCGACCAGTGTGTTTTCAGTTGATGAGGTTCAAGCGCTTCTCAGCAATCCAGATGGCGGCGCGGTCAACGGAATTCCGCGAAGCGAGCTTGTTGCGACATATCAGCAGTCGGGCCTGAACGCTGTCCTGGCGGAAGTGAACGGAGCATCACAAGCAGTCGTCGGAACAGATGGAATATTTGAAACAAATCTATCAGCCGACGGCACCAGGTTCATTGGTGCTAACGGGCAAGCGGCGCCGAGCTTCGAGCTCTCGGCGCAGGGGGCTGCGCGGCTTGGAGTGGATTCAAGCGAGTTCGTGCCATATCTGGAGGGACAGGCGACAGGCGGCCATGGCTCGCTCGCGAGCACTTACCAGACTGCGGGCGAACTCGAGGGGTTGAGTGGGGCGGAAGCGCCCTCCGAAGCGGCGACCGCTCTCGACGGAGCTTCGTCGATAAGACTCGGAAGCTATGCGTCCGGAGCGTTGAAGGTTCTCGGTGCCGCCGGAATTGCGTATGACACTCTCACCAGTTCGGCGGAAGCTGCGGAGCAGATAGAAAGCGGCAATACATCAGGTGCGGCACAGACGTTGACGGATTTGGCCGCGCGCCTCTACTTCGGACTGGAGGGAGGTGAAGCCGGAGCCGCTCTTGGGGCAGGATTGTTCGCCGAGACCGGTGCGGGCGCTGTCGTTGCTGGCGTAGTCGGCGGCTTGGTTGGAGGCGTTATTGGAGCTGTGGGCGGCCAGGCTGCGGTCAACTCGATCTGGAGCGCCGCGAGTAGTGTGCTCAGTTTTGTAACAGGCAAGTCCGAATCCGGCGTTAGCGCCGCTGCCGGTGCGAATGCCGAGCTGCAAAAAGAAGTCGATACGATCAGGCAGGATTTGCTCTCATCGGGCGTTCCGTCCGATCAGGTCGAGGAGTTCATCAATCTGGCTCAGGCGCAATGGGCGAGCGGGCTCCAGTCTAATCCGGACCTGACACTATCGGATGTAGCGCAGCAAATCATTGATAACGTCCAGTTCAATCAGCAGGTCGCCCCAACGGCGGGGACCGGGCCAACGGTAGCTGTCGAGCCGACATCCTCAACGGGCGGCCAGAATGTTTCCGTCTTTGACTCGCAGGGCAATGCGAGTGCGGATGTTGTTGAGAACGCCGACGGGTCGAGTTCGGCTGTGACCTACAACGGGTCGGGGACGGCGGTCGACGGAGCGTCGATCACTCCGAATGGAACGGTGTCCGAGACGGTGCAAAATCCGTCGGCTGGCACCTACACCCAGCAATATACAAGCTACGATGGCGACGGCGGTCAGGTTACGCAACGAATTCAATACGCTGCCGACGGCAGCGTCATTTCGAATCAAACGTTCACGTATGATGCCAACGGCATCGAGACCAGCGAAACGACAACTAACTCGGCGAGTAATCTGGACAACGCCTGGGCGGACGTGCAGCCGACGCTCGGCTCTGCGTTGCCATCGGGCGCCAGTGTGGATGCAACGACCCTGACGAATGACCTCGAACTGCAGGGCAGTGACGGGGATGCCACGCAACTGTTCGGCAGCGGATCATCCGGCCAGACCGTCATCACGGTGTATGACGTTCACGGGACGGATACGACGTCGCAGACTGCTGCGTCGGATGCCGATCCTGTGACGGTGGGGAGCATCACAGAGAGCAATCTCGCCGGTTGGCTGGACACCGACACGGGCGCCGCATCGAATGCGGGGCTGACGTCGATCTTCATCCCCAGCTATGAAGGAACACCTACGTCCGGCTCCGACTCGGTCGGGTCGCCTCTCGATCAATCGGGCTCCCTGACCTTGCCGGCGCAGACAGAGGTCACGTCCGACGAGCTCTACGACGGCATCAATCAGCTCAGTAACGACTACGCCGGCCAGGTCTACATCTTCGCCGACGACGGGCAGAGCGGCTTGATGACGCCGAGCCAGTTCCTGGCTCAATCGGTCGAGGCGCCGGATACAGGCACGACGTACGACGTCGTCTTCGCCGACGTCGTCAATGGCGTCGTCGAATGGTCCTCTCCCGTGCTGTTCTGGTTCGAGAACGTGCCGGACGGGGCAATTGTCCCCACGGCGGTCGATCTCAATACCAATCCGCCGGCGACCCTGGAGGAGACCTTTCAGGACGAGGTCAACGAGGTCTTCGTGCCGTGGGCGCAAAACTATGTGACGTCGACCGGACAGAGCGTCTCCCTGAACGGCAGCGAAATCAGCCCTCTCAACGGAGATGACGGCGACCTTGCCGCGCTGGAATATTCCGAACAGCAGGCCTATGCGAGCTATTTCTCGGACGGTTCGTCCGCATACACGTACGAGACCAGCTACTACAGCGACGATTATTATCTCGAGGATGACGACAGCGAGTACAGCACTGTCTTCTCGGATGACTCGGGCGACTTCGGGTACGGCGGCGGCGATGACGGCGGAGATTTCAGTGACGACAGCGGGGCCGACTTTCCGCTGGTGCTGAATCTCGCTGGCAAGCAGGTCCACACGGTCAGCGTCCAGGGCTCCGGCGTCACGTTCGATGTCACCGGCAATGGATCGAAAGCATCGACGGCGTGGATTACGCCGGACGAAGGATTTCTGGTCCTTGACCCCGACAACAAAGGCAGCATCACGAGCGGTGCGCAGTGGCTTCCGTCCTTTGCCATGCTCGCGAGCTTCGATGGCAATCACAACGGCATCCTGACGGCGGCGGAAGCCGACGCGGCCGGGATCAAGGTGTGGGTCGATAGCAACTCGGACGGGGTTTCGGAGAGCGGGGAGGTCTACAGCCTTGCGGCGCTGGGCATCGCATCGATCAATCTGAATGCGATGCTCACTGGCGTCTACGACAACGGCAATTTGATCACGGCGGACTCGACCTTTACCTGGACGAACGGCGAGACCGGCGACATCGCGGATACCTACCTGTTGAATGGCGCCGTCAGCTCGACGAACGTCGCCTACACCAGCCCGAACAGCGCAACGACCGTGGCGGCTGATGGAACCGTTAGCGAGATTCTGACGGGATCCAATCTGGCCGTCGACATGGGCGCCAGCGGCGTCAACACGGTCATCGACCGCGGCTCGAGCAATACGATCACGGCCGGAAGCATGTCGAACGCCACGATCGTTGGCGGGACGGACTCCATTCTGGTCGCGGGCTCCGCGAGCAACGTGACGATCACCGGCGGCCTCGATTCGAGGATCTATGGCGGGACGGGCGTGAATGTCCTGGTTGCGCGCTACGACGGCACGTCGATTACGACGGGCTCTGGCACCAACGACGTCGAGATCGACAGTGATGGCAACAGCGTATTTGCGGCGCTGGGCATCGACCAGATCAGGATCGACGGAAACTCGAATGTCGTGCAGTCGGGATCCAACGCAGAGGTCGCGATCGACGTCGATGGGTCCGGAAACACGATCGACGGAAGTGGTGCGGCTATCACGATTGAGGACGGCATTGCCGCTTCGCTCAATGGTAGCGGCAACACCATCGGCGAGGGCAGCTTTGCCGCGCTGACGGTGACGGGTGCGAACAACGCCGTCGAGATGACGGGGGCCGGCTCTATCGCGACGGTCAGCAATGGTTCGGTGGTGATCGACAGCGGTGTCACGACGGCGACGGTTGCTGGGATCTCCGACAACATAACTGTCTCTGGAGTCGATACGCGGCTCGAGCTGGCTGGTACCAGCGGCATCGTTTCCATGAACAACGGCGCGCTCGTGCTGGCTGCGGACGCGTCGGTGACCCTGAACGGGTCGGACGATGCGGTGACCGAAAATGCGGGCGCGGCGGTCGTGGCGAGTGGCGCCTCGATCGTCGTCGACATCGAGGGCGCCGGCGCAACTGCGACCCTCGGCGGCGGCGTTGTCACCGTGGAAAGCGGGGTGACGGGCGCGGTCGTCGATGGTAGCGGGAACACGATCACCGTCGCGGCTGGCTCGGCGCTGTCGATCGCCGGAACCGGCGATACGGTCAACGAGACCAATGGCGCACTGACGCTGGAAGCCAACTCATCCGCTGTCGTCACTGGCAGCTCGGACACGTTCACCGAGACGGGGGGAGATACGCTGACGTCGACGGGGTTCGGCGATACCCTCATAGTGACGGGTGCCGGGAATGCCGCGACCTTGGCCGGCGGGACGGTCACGGTCGGGACAGCGACACTGGCCGGGGCCGTCACGCTGACCGGCGACGATTTTATCATCACCGAGCAGGGCACGGGCTCGCAGGTCATCACCAGCGGCACGGACATCAGCTTCGATGTGACGGGATCGAACGATGCCGCGACGGTTTCAAATAGCACAGTGACCCTGGGTCTCGGTGCGTCACTCGTGCTGACCGGAAATGCCGACGCGATCACGGAGACCGGATCGGACACGGTCACCTCGGCTGGTACTGACGATACGCTCGCGGTCACCGGCACCGGCAACGTCGCCACGCTCGCCGGCGGTACGGTCAGCGTTGGAACGAACACCATTGCCGGCAGCGTGACGCTGTATGGCGACGGTTTTGCGATTCTGGAGCAGGGCCCGGGCTCGGGTGTGGTGGCGGGCGGAGCCGGTATCTCGCTGGATGTCACCGGCCAGAACGATACGGCGACCGTGTCGAATGGCACCATCATCTTGGAAGCCGATGCCTCCCTCACGCTTACCGGCACCAACGACGTCGTGACGGAGACCGGCTCGGATGCGTTGACTGCGACGGGAAGCGGCGATTCCCTCGACATTGCCGGTTCGGGCAATACCGCCAGCATCAGCAATGCAACTGTGATGATGGAACAGGGCGCCGCCGCTACGGTCAACGGCAGCTCCGACGCGATCACGGAGGATGCGGGCGCCACGATCGTAACAAGCGGGATGGCCATTACCGTCGATATGACCGGATCTGGCGCCGCCGCGACGCTGACCGGCGGCATCGTCACGATCGAAAACGGAGTCACGGATGCTGTTGTCTACGGCAACAACAATACGGTCACATCGCTTGGCACCGGATCGAACCTGACTATTGCGGGGACCGGAGAGGTCGTTGCAATGAGCTGCGGCAGCGTTGCGCTCGCAAATGATGCCTCGGCGACGGTCAACGGCAATTCCGACGCGATCTCGGAAGCCGGCTTGGGTCGATTGACGGCCACGGGAACGGGCGACACGCTTGATGTCTCCGGTATTGGAAATTACGCGACGATCAGCAGCGGCACGATCACCGTCGAGCCTGCCGCTCGAATCAATATCACCGGAAGCGCGAACAGCGTGGATCTGGGGGCGGGCAGTTCCGTCACGCTGAGCGGGAATTCCAACTCGGTGACCCAACAGTCGGACAGCACGCTGACGGCGTCGGGAACAGATATTGCGATCGACATTACAGGCTCCGGCGCCTCCACCACGGTCGCGGGGGCGACGATAACTGTCGAAAGCGGCGCGAGCGCCGTCATTGCCGGCAATAACAACAGCATTGCCGCCGTGGCTGCGAGCTCTGTTCTCACAATTGGCTCCAGCCAGGGCGACGACATTGCCATCAGTGAGGGCACGGTCACTCTTGAGGAAAGCGTGAACGCGACGATCGACGGCGACGCCAACGCCATCACGATCGATGAATACGGCGGAGCCACGATCGACGGAAGCAACGAGGTCGTCCTGGCCTATGCAAATACGTCGTCGACGGTCTCGGGAAACAACGAAGCGATGACGATCCTCGGTGGGGATGCGTCTATTAACGCGACGGGAAGCGACGATACGCTCGACGTCAAAGGGTTCAGCGACAGCGTGACCGTGATCGACAACGCGGATATCAGCGGTGCCACGGTGACGGTCGAACAGTCCGGGTCCCTCAAGATATCGGGCACCGCCGACACCATTGCGGAGGAAGGTGAAGGCACCGTCATCCTGCTGGATTCCGGCAACACGCTGAACGTCACGGGAGTTGGCAATACTGCGACGATCAATTTTGGAACGGTCTCGGTCGGTGCGAATACCGGCGTCGTCATCACGGGAAGCGCCGACACGATCACCGAGATGACGGCAGCAACTCTGACCGTGAGCGGCGCGGCCGACACGGTGGATATGACCGGCTCCGGCGCCTCTATGCGCGGCAACGGAGTAACCGTCACGCTCGAGAATGGCGTCACGGGGGTGACGGTCAATGGCACGGAAAACACGGTCGATGTTCTGGGCGATAACGCAACGTTGACGATTGTGGGAACCGCTGCCGTCACCATGAATGACGGCACCGTGGCGTTTTCGTCGAGCTCCGGCGGCAGTGTCGACGGCAGCGGCGACCTGATTTCAATGGATCAGAGTATCACCGGACCGATGACCATGAACGTCATTGGAGCCGGAAACACGCTCGACATATTGTCCAATGGAAATGCGGTCGTCGCGATCAGCGATGCCGTGGTGACCGTCGGGACTATCGCGTCCGTGACGATCAGCGGAGGCGCCAACGCGATCACGGAGCAGTTCGGCGCGACCGTCACCATCGAGAGTGGCGCCGGCAACTCGGTCGACATGGTCGGCAGCCTTGCTTCGGCATCGTTGTCGGGCGGCACGGTCACGCTTGAGAGCAGCGTCGAGACCGCCATTCTTAGCGGCAGCAACGACGCCATCACGGCGCTCGAGCAAGGGACAACTATTGAGCTGAGCCAGGGAACCAGTGATACGATTTCCGTCAGTGGCGGCACGCTATCGCTGCGGAACGCATCCGCGACTGTCACCGGAAGCAACGACGCAATTGTCGAGCAGGGAAGCGCGACCGTCGTCTCGCAAGGGGCCAACAACACGCTGACCGTGAGCGGGACCGGCAATGCCGCTTTCCGTGACCGGCAGCGGCAACACCGCGACGATCAACAATGGGACGGTTACAGTCGGTAGTCTGGGCGGCGTGACGATCAGCGGGACGGCAGACGCAATCAGCCTTGGCTCCAATGCGAGTGTGACCGTGAGCGGCGGTGGAGCGAGCGTCGACGTCACTGGGACCGCTGCGCGTGCGACGCTTTCGGCCGGAACCGTGACCATAGAAAGCGGTGCGAGCGCAACCGTCAGTGGCAGTAATGATACGATCACCGTTCTGGGAACGGGATCGGTGCTCTCTCTGAGCTCAGAGAGCGGCGACATCGTATCGATCAGCGGTGGATCGGTCTTGCTGAACAATGCGACCGCGACGATCAACGGCAATTCCAACGTCGTTACGGAGCAGGCCAATTCGACGGTCACGCTAAATGGATCCGGCGACACGTTGACGGTCACCGGGGCGAACAACACGGCAACGCTCGCCGGCGGCGCCGTGACGGTTCAGAGCGGCGGTGCGGTGACGCTGACGGGCAGCAATATTGCCGTGTCCGAGCAGGGCAGTGGCACGGTCGTGCTCGGGGCGGGCGGCACCAGCGATACACTGGATGTTGTCGGCACAGGCAATAGCGCGACGATCGGCAGCGCGGCGGTGACCGTCGAGAGCAACGCGGCCGTTGCGATCACGGGTTCGTCGAACGCGATCACGGAGAAAGCCGGGTCGAGCGTGTCGCAGAGCGCTGCCGGCGGGACGGTCGACATGACCGGCTCCAACGCATCGGCGACGGTCACGGGCAGCACGGTGACGGTCGAGAGCGGCGTCACTGCCGTCACGATCGGCGGAAGCAGTGATGCGATCAATGTGCTCGGCAGCGGCTCCTCCGTAACGGTAGGCGGCACCGGGCAGACCGTGTCGTTGAGCGGCGGTTCGGTGACATTGAGCAGCGGCGCAATTGTGACGTTGAATGGGAGCTCGGATGCGATCGCGGCGACCGGCTCCGACACGGTGACGTCGACTGCGGCGGGGCATACGCTGACCGTGAGCGGCACGGGCAACGCGGCGACGCTCTCCGGCGGTGCGGTAACGGTGCAAAACGGCGCCGTTACGTTGACCGGAGCCGGCTTTGCGATAGCTGAGCTGGGGAGCGGGAGCGTTATCCTGGCGGCGACCAGCACGGGAGACACGCTGGACGTTGCCGGAACCGGCAACGCCGCGACGATTAGCCATGCCGCCGTGACCGTGGAAAGCGGCGCTGGCATCACGATAACCGGCACCTCAGTTGCCATTACCGAGGGCTTGAACGCCACGGCCGTCACCAGCGGCAGCGGGATGGCAGTCACGATGACGGCCAGCGGCGCCGTAGCGACTCTGAGCAGCGGAACGGTCACGATCAGCAGCGGTGTGACGGGCGCGACCGTCAACGGCAACTCGGACACCATCACCGTTGCGGGAACCGGTGCCTCGCTGACGACGACGGGGACCGGGGATACGGTCTCTCTGAGCGGCGGTAGCCTGACGCTGGGCACCGGCGGTTCGGCGACGGTGACCGGCAGCTCCGACGCCATTGCGGAGACTAGCAGCGGGAGTGTGACCTCGACCGGTGCGAGCAACAGTCTCACCGTGACCGGTACTGGAAATGCCGCGACGCTGGCCGGCGGCACTGTTATCGTTCAGAGCGGCGGTGGCGTGACGCTGACGGGCAACAATTTCGCGATATCCGAGCATGGAGGCGGCAGCGCCGTTCTTGCCTCCACCAGTACCGGAGACACGCTGGATGTGTCCGGGACCGGGAACAGCGCGACCATCAGCCGTGCGACGATCACGGTCGAGAGCAACGGCACCGTGACTATTACGGGAACGTCGGACGCAATCACCGAAAATGGAGGTGCCTCCGTCGTCGTGAGCGGCAGCGGCATGTCCGTCGACATGACAGGAAGCAACGCGACCGCAACGTTGACGAGCGGAACAGTCAAGCTCGAAAGTGGCGTGACGGGCGCGATCATCGGCGGTAACAGTGACGCTATCACCGTGGTGGGTACGGGCTCGACACTGACGGTGACGGGAACGGGCGACACTCTGGTCACGAGCGGTGGATCCATTGCGCTGCCGACGGGCACACAGGTGACGGTCACGTCGGCTGGTTATGAGATCGACCTTGCGACGAGCAACTCCTCCGTATCGGTTTCGAATGCGACCGTGACGCTGGAGAACGGCGTCACCGGCATTACTGTTACAGGTAGCAGCGATACAATCTCGGCGTTGGGGACAGGTTCTTCACTCACGGTGAAGGGGACCAGCGACACGCTGACGATGACCGGCGGAACTGTAACCTTAAGCAGCAGTGGCTCGTTGACCGTCAACGGCAACTCGGATGCGATTGTGGAGAGCGGGTCTGATACGGTGACCTCGACGGGTACCGGAGACACGTTGACGGTGAGCGGGACGGGCAACGCGGCAACGCTGGCCGGCGGGGCCGTCACGGTTCAGAGCAGCGCGGCCGTGACGCTGACCGGCAGCAATTTCGTCGTGTCGGAAGCCGCGAATGGGACCGTGGTGTTCAGCAGCGGCAGCACGAGCGATTCGCTCGATGTGACGAGCACCGGCGAGAAGGCGACCATCAGCAACGGTACTGTGACGGTCGAGAACAGTGGGGCCGTGACGATTACGGGCTCGTCGAACACGATCACGGAGAAGACCTCATCGAGCGTGTCCGGCGCAACTGGCGGTACCGTCGACATGATGGGCTCCGGCGCGACGGCGACGGTGACGGGCAGCACCGTGACGGTCGAGAGCGGGGTGACGACAGCGACGATCGGCGGGAGCAGCGATACGATCAACGTGCTTGGCACCAGTTCGTCGCTGACTGTCGCCGGCACGGCCCAAACGCTGGCAATGAGCAATGGGACTTTGACGCTGAGCAGCTCCGGAGCGTCTGTAACGCTAAACGGCAATTCGGACGCGATCACGTTGAGCGGGACCAGTGCCGCAGTGACGTCGACTGGGTCCGGTGACACGTTGACGGTGAGCGGGACGGGCGAAAAAGCGACACTGAATGGCGGAACCGTCACGGTTCAGGCGAGCGGCTCTGTAACCTTGACCGGAAATAACTTTGCGATCTCGGAGAAGGGCAGCGGTAGTGCTATCCTGAGTACGAGCAGCACCGGCGATACTCTGGATGTCACGGGGACCGCGAACAGTGCGACGATCAGCAATGCAACTGTGACGGTTGAGAGCAGTGCGGCGGTCACAATTAGTGGTTCGTCGGACTCGATCACGGAAAAGGCGGGATCGAGTGTTTCGGGAGCGACCGGCAGCACAGTCGACATGACGGGCTCGAGCGCGACGGCAGCGGTAGCGAACAGCACCGTCACGATCGAGAGCGGCGTTACGGGTGTTACGATTACCGGAGCCAGTGACACGATCACTGCCGTCGGAACGGGGGCGACGATTACGCTGGGTGCAGGCACCTCGGCGACGATCAACGCCACCTCGGACGCGATCGTGGAAACCGGAAGCGGTACTGCGACGGTGACGGGGGCCGGGAATACGCTGACGGTCACGGGCACGAGCAATGCGGCGACCCTGGCCGGTGGCACGGTGGTCGTTGGCACATCTGCGGCGGCGGGCGGTGTTACGCTGACCGGCGACAGCTTTGTGATCACGGAGGAAGGACCAGGCTCTTCCGTGGTCGCGAATGGGGCGAACGTCAGGCTTGATATGCAGGGAGCGGGCGATACAGCCACGACCAGCAGCGCAACGGTGACGATCGAGTCGACGGCAACGGCGAACAGCACGACGGCCACTGTGACCGGAAACTCGAACTCGATCACGGACAACGCGGCCGGCACTGTGAAGGCCACGGGCACCGGAGATTCGGTCGACCTCGTGGGCGCCTATGGTCATATCGTGACGGTGTCGAACGGCACTGTGACGCTTGAAAGCGGGGCGAGCGGCACCATCACCGGAGCCAGTGACACGATCACTGCCGTCGGAACGGGGTCGACGATTACGTTGGCTGCTGGCGCCTCGGCGACGATCAACGCCACCTCGGACGCGATCGTGGAAACCGGAAGCGGTACTGCGACGGTGACGGGGGCCGGGAATACGCTGACGGTCACGGGCACGAGCAATGCGGCGACCCTGGCCGGTGGCACGGTGGTCGTTGGCACATCTGCGGCGGCGGGCGGTGTTACGCTGACCGGCGACAGCTTTGTGATCACGGAGGAAGGACCAGGCTCTTCCGTGGTCGCGAATGGGGCGAACGTCAGGCTTGATATGCAGGGAGCGGGCGATACAGCCACGACCAGCAGCGCAACGGTGACGATCGAGTCGACGGCAACGGCGAACAGCACGACGGCCACTGTGACCGGAAACTCGAACTCGATCACGGACAACGCGGCCGGCACTGTGAAGGCCACGGGCACCGGAGATTCGGTCGACCTCGTGGGCGCCTATGGTCATATCGTGACGGTGTCGAACGGCACTGTGACGCTTGAAAGCGGGGCGAGCGGCACCATCACCGGAGCCAGTGACACGATCACTGCCGTCGGAACGGGGTCGACGATTACGTTGGCTGCTGGCGCCTCGGCGACGATCAACGCCACCTCGGACGCGATCGTGGAAACCGGAAGCGGTACTGCGACGGTGACGGGGGCCGGGAATACGCTGACGGTCACGGGCACGAGCAATGCGGCGACCCTGGCCGGTGGCACGGTGGTCGTTGGCACATCTGCGGCGGCGGGCGGTGTTACGCTGACCGGCGACAGCTTTGTGATCACGGAGGAAGGACCAGGCTCTTCCGTGGTCGCGAATGGGGCGAACGTCAGGCTTGATATGCAGGGAGCGGGCGATACAGCCACGACCAGCAGCGCAACGGTGACGATCGAGTCGACGGCAACGGCGAACAGCACGACGGCCACTGTGACCGGAAACTCGAACTCGATCACGGACAACGCGGCCGGCACTGTGAAGGCCACGGGCACCGGAGATTCGGTCGACCTCGTGGGCGCCTATGGTCATATCGTGACGGTGTCGAACGGCATTGTGACGCTTGGAAGCGGGGCAAGCGGCACGATTGCCGGAAGTAACGATGAAATCGTCTTCTCCGGAAGCAATACCGTCACAGCCAGCGGCACTGGCCAGACCTATAGTTTCGGCTCGGGCGATGGTACAGGAGAGATCAAGGCTGTTAGCTCGAGCACCGGAGCCGTAAGCTTTGGTTCCGGATTGAGCGATGAGAGCCTGTGGTTCGTCCAGGTCGGCAACAACCTCCAGATCGACATCCTGGGCAGCAGCGACAAGTTGACGATCGATGATTGGTTTGGCGGCAGCCCAACTGCTTCGGTGCAGTCGTTCACGGCCGCAGGACTGAAGCTCGACAGCGAGGTGGCCCAACTGGTGTCCGCCATGGCCACCTATACCGCGAACAATTCCGCCTTCAATCCTGCAACGGCAACCCAGATGCCAAGCGATTCTAGCCTTCAGAGTACGATCGCCTCCGCCTGGCACAGTTGATCGTGACGTGTCGCGTTCTCCGGCAGTGCAGCCATGTTGAGCGAAGAAGTGGAAGCCGAAGTGCCATCAGCTCGCTTTGAGGCAGCCGACCTCAAGGCGATGTTCGACGAGGCTGTCCAGGATGCGCTGGTGGGTCGCTTGGACAGTGCGGAGCCGATGTGTGACGCGATTCTGCGAGATGCCGAGGATCACGACGGCGCTCTGAACTTGAAGGGCGTCATTGCGTATCTGAGGGGGCAGACAGAGCCAGCGGGAGAGTTCCTGGAGCGGGCGGTTGCGATCCAGCCGTCGAACGCGAGCTATCGTGTGAATTTCGCGAAGGCTCTCGCTGCGCGCGGCCGAGTGGTGGATGCCGAGCGGCATCTTCGAGAGGCCGTGCGTCTCGACCCGAACAACACGGAAGGACATCTGAGCCTTGCCGAGGTGCTCCGATCTCAGGGGCGGCTCGAGGAAGCGCGCTCGTGCCTATCGTTCCTCGTGACCGTACGGCCGACGGACGCTTCCTTGCGGGCTGTCTACGGCAGCCTGCTGCAGGATCTGGGGTGCTCCCGCGAAGCGATGGTGCAGTATCGCGAGGCCTGCCGCCTGGATCCGAACCGCGCTGAGGTCCTCAACAACCTCGGCCTCCTCCTCAAGGCCGACGGAGATCCTGACGAAGCGGAGGCGCAATTCCGACGCGCCCTCCAGATTCAGCCGTTGCGGGCCGAGGTCTTCAACAACCTCGGAAACCTGTTATGGGAGCAGCGCCGGGCCGTCGAAGCTCAAGATTATTGCCGCGAAGCGCTGAGATTATCGCCAGGCTATCCAATGGCGCATAACAATCTTGCGAATGCGTTGAAGGAATGCGGCGATTATGAGGGGGCCGAATATCACTATCGGGAAGCGATCCACCTCAAGCCAGACTACGCCGAGGCCCATAGCAACCTTGCGGTACTGATCGGGCACAGCGGCCGTTTGGATCCTGCGATAGATCTCTATCGACGAGCCATTCAGTTGCAGCCGGATTACAAGGAGGCGCACCGCAATTTGGGAATGACCCTGCTCGGCGCCGGACGGTTCGAGGAGGGGTGGCAGACCTACGATACCCATCGGAAGGCGGTCCCGCGGCCCGACCTGACGGGGCCAGTTTGGGACGGAACCGATCTCGATGGCGGCGTTCTGCTCGTCCACGCCGAGCAAGGCTTCGGCGATGCCATTCAATTCTGTCGCTTCGTCCCCTTGCTCAAGGGCCGTGCACGCGTCGCGTTCGAGGTTCCTCCGCAACTCGCCGAGTTGTTAACTCATCTGCCCGGAGTTGAAGACGTCATTGTCAGGGGCGCGTCTCTGCCGACCTATCGGGCGCATTGTGCGTTGATGAGCTTACCTCGCTGGCTGGACATCACGCCGGAGAAAATTCGAGGAGAGGCGCCGTATCTATCGGTCGATCGAAAGCGTGTCGCCGGGTGGCGCAGTCAGGTCGAAGCTCTTCCCGGGCTGCGCGTTGGCCTGGTCTGGGCGGGAAATCCCGCTCTGGCGAACGACAGGCAACGATCGATTGACCCGGATAAGTTCGGCATCCTCGGCGCCATTTCGGGCGTCTCCTTTGTGTCGCTTCAAAAGGAGATGACGCCAATACGTCCGCGGCGATTGCCGACCGAATTGCCTTTAGCGGATTGGACGGACGAGCTCCGCAATTTTTCTGAAACGGCGGCCTTGATCTCTTGTCTTGACCTGGTCATCACCGTTGACAGCGCAGTCGCGCATCTTGCGGGCGCACTCGGTCAGCCGGTCTGGCTGTTGAACCGGTTCAATAGTTGTTGGCGCTGGTTGCTCGATCAGGAGCGGCACCCTTGGTATCGCACGCTTCGACAATTCAAGCAATCCCGTCCGGGCGATTGGGATAGCGTGCTCACCAGTGTCCGAGAGCAATTGGCTGCTCTCGTGAAAGTCCAGTCGCGACGATCACCGTAACGGGAGGCTCCCACGGATAGACGGCGCGTCGGCCAGGATATCGCTTGAAAGGTTGGAATCGTCTGGTCCCGCAGCGTCACGTTCGGCAAAAACCATCGACGCGCGCAGCGGCTTCTCAGCTTTTTCCAGGCCTGCGCATTGCATGGTGTGCAGCTGCATAGTCTTCAGAAGGGCCCTCCGGTCGCTGAATTGACCTTGCTGTCGCGGGGGAGGGCCGATCATTGATCTTGATCCGCATATCGCGGATTTTGCTGATACCGCGGCCGTAGTCGCTCAGCTCGATCTCGTTATCATGACGGATAGCTCCGTTGCGCATCTCGCTGGTGCCATGGGAAAGCCGGTCTGGGTTCTCCTCGGGCACAGCGCTCACTGGCTCTGGCTGCTCGATCGCGCCGACAACCCAAGGTATCCATCAATGCGGGTATTTCGCCCTCGCGTCGAGGGCGATTGGGACTATGTTTTTCGACTCTGTCTCGCCTGAATTAATGCAGCTTCGGCGCTAGCCTAGCTGTTGACTCGCGGATCGGATCATAGATGCCAGCTGGCTGGCTTACGTTAGCTCAAACTTGCTCAAATGATGGATTGGACCGAGAGTTAAAGTCTTTCAATTGCTTAGGGGGCGGCGTGTGCACCGAGAGATCAAAGAAAATCTCATTACAGCTGGCGGGAGCAAGCCCGCGGAGTAGGACGGGGTACCGCATTGGGGGCGACATCCGTCGTCGGACTGAGATGTTCTCGCCAAGTGGCCTCGCTGGCCCATGCGCGGCGCGGAAAAGCCCATGTGGCACCGGATGAATTGATACACGCCACCTGCCCAGAGAGAAAAATCCTCAAGCTCGCGCGTGTCGAGCGCCGTGGGGCGGCTCGCGCGCACGAACAACTCTTGCGCCTCTGCAAGCGGCAGTCCGGAGAAGCGCGCCAACGGCGAGAGTCAAATTATCAATCCCTATGGCTTGCGCGTGTATGGAAGCCACGGCCGGTCGTGGGTGTGAAATGTCTCCTGGAAGTTCGGCGCAGATTCGATTGCGGGGAGCTACTCTGACGTCGCGGTGCTGACGGCGCACCCCGCGGCGCGAAGTCCCGCCAGTCGTCGCTACGTCGAAAGTTCAATCGATCTGATTGCTGGTGCGACTTGCAAGTGTGCAACCCGTCGCGTACGACCAATCTTAGGTTGAATAACATTCCAAAATAATTCTATGAAATCAATGGTTGAGTGGCTGATTTTTCCGGAAGGTCGCACTCGTCAGTTGTTCGCAGTTGCAATATTGGCCTGCGCCTTTTCTTTATTGCTCACCGGCAGGCAGGTGACGGAGGCAAACTGGGGGCTGATCGACGACCATGAAGTCTTCACCTATCTGGGACCCGATCTCCGGCTGCCATTCGGCGAGATATGGGAAACGCTGATCAATAAGACCGAAGTCGGTCAGCTGCAGGGCCGATTTCGTCCAAGCTTCTACCTCTTGAAGGTTGCGGAAACCTCGCTTCTCGGAGCGGACGTTCATCTCTGGTATCTGGTTAACAGCATTTGCTTCGCCATCTTCCTGGCTTCGATCTGCTCGGGACTTTCGCGCTTCGTCGGGCTGTGGCTCAGCGGCGCCCTCACGGCGGCCGTAGCACTGCTGCCCATGTGGGCCGATGTCTGGTCTCGGCTGGGACCGTCCGAAATATTTGGCGCAGCCTGCCTCGGACTGATGCTGTTCTCAACTGATGCCATCCTTTTTGCCGAGCGACGACCGGTGAGGCTCTGTGCGGCCGTTGCGCTCACCGTGTTCGCCATCATTCTTTCCGGTCTCAAGGAAACCTTCCTGCCGATCGCCGCTGGACTGCCGGCTTTTGTGCTTGGCTATGCGGTCATGGGCCAGCGGCTGTCCCTGCTTTTTGTCGCTGTGCTCGGCTTGCTGCTCGCGGCCTGTATCCTTGCCATCGGTCTTGTCGTCCTTCGCGAGTTACGCTCTGCAGGTGCGGACTATTACGGCCACTCCGCCGGAGCCGTCGTCACGTTGCGGTACGCGGCGCTAGGCTTGATAGACGGCCTGGGGCGCACTTGGTGGGTGTGGCTCCTCCCGATCGTTGTGCTTCAATTGCTTGGGGTCATACCGACCCGCACCTGGAAGGAGCGATTTTTGGAGTCAGCGCCGGCGTTCGCCGCGTATGCCTTCGTGATCGCCATGTACGCCGCCCAGTGCGGGCTTTATCGCATGCTATTCCCGCACAACAACCGCTATGACTTTCCGGCAATGCTGCTGATCCCGCTCACGGCATGCATCCTGATTGCCGAGATTGCATCTAGAGTCGGGCTTCGCTACCCGAAACGAACCGTGGATCATGCGCTGTGCGCCGCCGCGTTCTTCGTCGTTTTCTTCCTGGTGACGAGCCATCTCGGACGGCCGCCAGCGCTCGCGGCGGCCGTTAGACGAAATATCGAAGCGACCAGCACGTTTTTTGTCGAGGTGCAAAGGCTTGCGCAGCTCGCGAGGTCGACGCCCGACCGGCCCATCATCATCGAGGCCGGAGGACCGATCGCCTATGAAGGCGTCCACTCGCTCCCGCAATTTTTGACGGCCTTAGGCGTGCAGAATACGATTTCCGTCCGCTATCATCCGGATGAGCACTCACTCGGCCCTTATCTCGAAAGCCTTCAGCGGCAGCTGACAGACATGGAGACGGCGCAGGCCAATCCCTTCACGCCGCTGGCTGAGGCATGGGTGAAACATGTCGGAGGCTGCTTCAGCGTCGGACTTTATACCCATCCTGACCCTGCCTGTGTGGGCTTTCGGATCAGCAACGGTCTCGACCCGGCGGCCACCTCCCGTTCGGCCCCTTAAGGCATTGTCCTCCATGACACACGCATCGGTCGCTAGTTCGTCTGACGCTTCGGCCGCGCCGTTTTTCTCGATCGTTGTGCCCTGCTTCAACGAGCAGGAAGGTGTTGCTCATCTCGTCGAGCGTTGCCGCGCCAGCGCTGCGGCCATCTTCGGCGATAACTACGAAATCATCCTCATCGACGACGGGTCGACCGACAACACATGGGACATGATTCACGGCGAGATTACCAAGTGTGGCCAGGTAACCGGCATCCGGCTATCGCGGAATTTCGGGCATCAGATCGCGCTCACAGCAGGCCTCGCCGCGGTCAATGGCAGCGTGGTTCTGGTCATTGATGCCGATCTTCAGGACCCACCGGAGTTGATCGGCCCGATGCTCAAGCGCATGGGAGACACTCGTGCCGATGTGGTTTACGGCCAGAGACGAAGCCGCGCCGGCGAGGGATGGTTCAAGAAGAAGTCCGCTAGCCTGTTCTATCGCCTGCTCGAGCGCACCACCGACATCATCATCCCGCGCGATACCGGCGACTTCCGGCTGATGTCTCGTCGGGTTGCCGACCTCATCGCCCGGATGCCGGAGCGGGATCGATTCATCCGCGGCATGGTCGCCTCGCTCGGCTTTAGACAGGTGGCGTTTGTCTATGACCGGCAGGAACGCTTCGCCGGCAGGACCAAATACCCGTTCCGCAAGATGGTCGCCTTTGCGACCGATGCCTTCCTTGGCTATTCCATGGTGCTGCTGCGGTTCTCGTCACTGGCTGCGCTCGGTATGTTTCTCGTTCTCTTGGTCGTTGCTGGCTATTCCCTCTATTCCTGGATGTATCTTGAAGTCGTGCCGGGCTGGACCAGCCTGATGATCTCGACAATTTTGGCCTCGCTTTTCCAGCTCGTTTCGCTAAGCATCATTGGCGAATATGTCGGCAGGATCTATTTGAGCAGCAAGGAGAGGCCCCTGTTCGTCGTCGATGAGATTGAACGGCGCGAGCATACCGGCGTAGCGACAGGCAAGCCGGTTGCCTTCAATCCGCAAACCCCCAGGGATTGAAGACCTGCATGGCCTCACTGTCACCACACAGGACTATGTGCCTTGAACTTGCCTGAAAGCTCCCTGCGTCTCGGCAAGGCCATCGGTATCCTGCTCTGCGCTGCGATCCTTGCCAGCCATCTGGTCTCGATCTCGCGATGGTCTGAGGACCGTGGCGTCAACGACGATATCTGCTACTTGCGGCAAGCGCATCTGTTTCAGCGCTTTGGTCTTGGTGGCCTCGATACCAACTTCGCGCGGGATGACGACGGTTATTTTCTCGCCAAGATGAAGAACCTATCGACGTGGGTCGATGGTCAGGCGCCGGTCTGCCACACCCCAATGTCAGCGACGGGCAAGCTGGTCCTTCAGTATCCTCCCGGCACCGGCCTGATGCTGGCGCTATTCCCGTCCGGTCACCAGGTCGTGGCGCTATATTCCGTCTGTACGCTGATCATCTTCCTGTTTGCCTGTGCCGCCATCTGGCTGTCGCGATCGAGAGCGCAACTGGCCCTCGCGACGGCCTTCGGCCTTGTCGCGATTTACATGATGATCAATCCGGTCAAAGCGAGCTATTCGATCGCGCCAACCATGGTGCTCTGCGCCACTGCCGGACTTCTGACAGCTCGGCTGTTCGCTGAAGAGCGGCAAAGGCAGAGGATGGTTCTCGTTCCGATCATCGGCCTTTTGATCGGAATCGCGGTCAATATGCGGGTGCCGAATCTTCTTCTGTCGGCGGGCTATTGCGCTTATCTGCTCGTCGCCTTTCTTGCCACGCGCAAAGCAACAAAGTTTTCTGATGGAGTGCTGTTCGCCGTCGCGTTCGTGATTGGCATGAGCCCAACCCTCGTCGCCAATGCCATCAACGCCGGTAGTCCATTCTCGACCACATATAGCGCAGCTGATGTGGTTGCTCCTTCACTAGACGGTGAGACCATTCGAGCCTATCTCGGCGACCCCCAGTCGCTCTTAGTTGTTCTGTCGCTGCTTTGGACCCTCGGGAGCTGGCATCAGGGTAAGAACCGTCTTGCGCTCTTGCTCGGAAGCGGGCTTGCGATCAATCTCACTTTCTTCATCACCCACCCGATATTCACCCAATACTATACGATACCGATCTGTGCTCTGACGCTCTGGACGCTACTGTTTGCGTTCCTCATTCCGCCAAGTCACCAGGCCCGGTCAAGGTAGTCGTCGTATGTCGGTGGACGGCGGCTGTATTCCCATCGTCCGTTGCGACGTCGTCGCCAAATTTCGTCGGATAAGATCCAAGCGCCATTGACGTCGCGGACAAAAGGAACGAACAGCCGCCAGCGATGCCATAACGCTGCATCCGGCGGAAGCTCGCGGCCCAAAATGCTTTTAACGAAATCGATCATCCCGAATTTCTAGCACCGCAACCTAACCGAGTTAAGATCCGTCAGAGCTAGGTCTAGGCCAAATTGCGACGAAGTTCGCAGCCGTCGTATGGCGCGACATGTGCTGATATACCGAAATAATACTTGCTCCGTCGGGCAGAACAGTGGTTCATAAGGTGCTGGTCCAACTTGGGAGCCAGCCTATGCCGAATGAAGTCGAAACGACCGAACTGTCGAAGATTGCCAAGCTCAACGGGGATTTTCGAAGGAACTACGGAACTCTGCTCGGGGCGTTTCTCTATTTGCGATCTATCGCCGCCGCCGGTGGTCGATCAAACTTTTGGATCACCGCAATATTTGCCGCCGCAACTGCCGGGCTCGCTTGGTTTGAGAAGAGTTGGCCATGGGTGCACGCGAACTGATGGTTCAGCTTTCGCGGCGTTGCCTGAGCTTCTCGCGCAGCGCGTGCAGGACGGAACCGAGGTCATCATGCCGGAACTGACCGAATATTCGATCTGAAACGCGCAGCTTGCGGCGCCCTTGGGTAGGCGGCAGGTTAGGCGTAGGCACAAGGAAATAATCCTGCGTTTCGCTGTTGGCCGCATCCATCCTAATCACCAAAACGAAGTCCGACCGAGAGTATCTGAGCTTCCTCACCTCCCATCTTCTCGACCGTCGCCCGGCGACTGTTCCGTCTGACACAGACCATGCGACGGCTATTGCGATTGTGAGGTTCGTTTCGGCCGTGAGTAAGTAAAGCTCCGGTAGGAACGACGTACCGCCGCCGGCTTTCAGATTGGAAATGATACCCTCAGCAGTTGCGCGAATGATCGCATCGATCTTGAGCCCCGTCTCCACGTAGCGGTAGCGCGGCTTCGGTTCGAAGCCGATTTGCTGATATGCTTTCATGAGAGAACCAAACCTCCTCGCGTAGACAGTCCAATCGGGCAAATCTTTCGCTCTCTCTAACAATCGCATAGAGAGATGCCCCTTTCTTCGCCAAAGGGCCTTCAACTTACTGAGAATTTCCAGATCGCTAAGCTTTCGACCGTGATCGAGATCAGACAAGACCCTCTGCGCCTTATCGAACAGCGCCTGCGACACGATCGGTTCGAATGAGTTATTGCGCCGTATCCACATATCAGGTGGATTTTCGATCGGCTTCTGCATCAGCTTCGAAGAGCGGCGGTTGAAGACGTTGTGACCAACATACTTTTCGTTCCGCAAAACGTCGTCGATCGTTTGCATCATCCAAGGTCGCCCCATGGCATTGAAAATGCCTTCGGCGTTCAGCTTGTTGGCGATTTCTGTTCTTGTCAGTTTGCGACTCGCAAAGTCGGCGAATATGCGTTGGACCACATCAATCTCTGACTTCGGTCCGGGCACAAGGACGACCCGGTCTAACTTGAAATGCTTCTGTTCGCCGGGCAAAAGCAGAACCCGCGGTTTGCCCACTTCGTCGACCGTCTGGCGACGAAAGCCATAGCCAGGCGGGCCGCCGCGCCAAAATCCGAGAGTGACGAAATGGCAATGGCTGACGAAGACGCGTCGTGAAAGCTTGCGGCTGAAATCTGCCGCGTCGACCCGACTTAAGCTTTTCAGAACGACGGACGCCAAGCTTCCGTCATTTTCGAACTCCTCGGCGCAGTAGTGAACGCTTATGCCTGCACGCTTGCAAATGTACTCGTAGAACGCGCTCTCGTCCGTGTCTTGAAACCGCCCCCACCGGCTGACGTCGTAAACGAGAATGCAGTTGAAGTCTGGGCTACCGGATTGGACGTCTGCTATCAGCTTTTTAAGACCGTCCCGTCCGATAATGGTGAGGCCGCTGCGGCCTTCGTCGATATAGGTCCGCACCACCTCAATATTGCGCTGGGAAGCGTACGCAGCGATCACCGTTCGCTGATTTTCCGGCGAGTACTTTTGGTGATCCCTCGACATGCGCACGTATTGCGCGGCGCGTGATGCCCGCGGAACGTCGCACGATGGCGGTCGCGTCTCTAGCATGCGCACAGCCCGCAAAAGGCCAACTCAGCCTAGAGAAGCTAATCCCTTTTGATGCAAATTCCGTTTCCGTAACTAGCCCGAGTTGAAGCGGACTTGATCGAAATCGGCAACGCAAGCAGCCGCTGCGGTCGGAAAGGGTCGTAATGCCCTAGCGTACCTGATCGGAACCTCGGTCGTCCTAACGACAGGACTTTGGCTAAAGATGCCGCTAGTCAACTTTCTCACCATAGTCGACTGCGAAGACTTGATAGAATTGGCCGAGCGTTGTTTGCGTGAACAGAAGTTCTAGAGCGGCAATCTATGCGTAGCCGCTGCTGTCGTTGCCGACGTTAATTAAATCAACGACCGTCAAGCCATTGCCGGTGTCGAAGTTGGATACCGGTGCACCCGGTACCCTTATCATGCCCTGGATGCTAGGGCCCTTAGTGCGGATCGCGACTTTGATCTGAGCCGTGTTTCGGAGGGGGAGGCCCGACGAGCGGAAATCTATCCTTTGCCACGGATCAAGGTCGGTCGAGCCGCGGCTCGCATGCATGGATATGGCCATAGGGTCGATTGCCGCAGTGGCTGGCGTAACGAGCGCAAACAGAGCGAAGAAAAGGGGGCGCGATGTTCGACGCATAGCAGCGATCATCAGTCCATCGTCATGAAGAAGCGGCTGCTGTAACGCTTGAGCTCGCGCGCGCAGCCTCCAGGGCGGCTGATGACCCCGACTTAGAGCGCTTGTTCAAGATCCGTGAGAAGCGATAGGGCGCTTACCCGGTGCTTACCCGCTTCCGCCGATAACAAGTCGGAAGTTCGATAAGTACCTGATTTTACTGGCGCACCCGACACGATTCGAACGTGTGACCTTTGCCTTCGGAGGGCAGCAGTCTTGGACAATGCCCGCAAGGGCCAGCCGCTTGGCGTCAGTAAGGCAGCCGTCGAGAATCAATATCGGTAGCGAAGTTCTGCCGCAGATTGCGAGGAAGGGAAAGATTGATCGGATGCTGGATTATCCAGCCCATTCCTTCGAATGGGGCAGCCGCCGATTGATGAGCCTCCATATGCAATGGCGTCAATGTGGATCACTGATAAGGTTTGGTCGCAAACCTTATCAGTCTCACGAAATGCTTATCAGTCAGCGGCAGGGGTCCGTAGAACGTTGAGGTCGGCTCCTTATTCTGAAGCAGACGAAGGAAGGGCGAATGCTGAAGGTCGCCTTTCGACCCAAAGGCGACGTCCCAAGCGACTTGCTTAACTTCCCGACGCTTGGTTTATCTCAATACGCTGCCTTCAGAGAGCGTCTAGATCAGGCGCATGCTAGGGTGCGACGTCGATCCCTCGCTCCTGGAAAACTCCACATCTAGGAACCACCTTGGTGAGGTGCTGCGGGCTGTGACCAGCGCAAAACCGTCGCCGGGATAAAATTCCGTTGTAACCTCGCATCGATACTCTTGGAGCGGATTGACTCCGTCGGAATGCTTGAATCCAAACGCGTCCTTCGCGACAAAATCCCCGGGCGAACCGTTGGCGAATGGATAGGGTGAAAACAGCCCAGAGCTATGTATGGAGTGCAGAGTGCAGCTGTTTCCAGTGCCGAGGCATGTGACGCGTGCTTCGGTCACGCTGCTGATGTGTTCATCGCCCGAAAGGAACACAACGCCCTCGATCTGATGGTCGCAAATAAACCGTAGCAGGGAGTGCAATGACAAGGGGTATCCTTCCCAGGCGTCGGAAGCGAGCGCGATTGCAGGTTCTTGCGAAACTGTCAGTCGTCTCGGCAATAGCGCGGAAGCAGTCATCACAAATTTCGGCGATTTCGCGAACCGGGGCACCGCGAGCCATTTGCAAAGCTTGCGGAATTGCGCAGGGTGCATGATCGCCTTGTTGCGCCAGTCTGCAGCAGTGCGCGGCTCCCGCTGTGTCCGAGCGTCCGCGAGAAAGAATGGAAGGCCTTTGTGCATGACTTTATGCCAGAGCGCGGGAAGCGCCTCGGGGGAGGCGCGCTCATATAGCCAGTATGCGGCCCTTCCGCGTCGCAGGAGTGTGGCCGCATGCGGGTCATTCGGTGCCCAATTGTCGCGGATTTCATGATCGTCAAGCATCATTCGGACGTCGAGGTCGAGGCGCTGCAACACGGCCCTTGCGCCTGGGCTTTCGCCACGGCGCTCCTGCGACATGCGGTACAGCGAGTTCTTCAATCTTGGATCGAAAAGGCCCGCCGTCGCATCCGCATAGATCTGGTCTCCGGCCAACAGCAACAGGGTCGGAGGTGCGGCCTCACCTAGCCGTTGGCCGAGCCTGAGTAGCGTGGCATCAGCGACGCCCCAGGTCGCACTCTCAGCGGCTGGCATGTGGTTCAGGATATCGTTCGGATACAGGCAGCTACCCAACGCAAAAGTGACGCGTGGTGGCGTCGCAACATCGTCAAAAGACGTGAGATCAGATGTAGATCCTCGGATCAGGCCACCACGCAAGTCGCTGATTGTGTCATACGTAAGCGCTTCGCTCACAGCGTTGGTCAGCCGCGATTTCGACTGGACAATTCGATCCGGCGGACGCGGATTGCCGCCGATACCGTCGGCTTGATTGTACAACAACAGCACCAGTACCTCGGGAGCATGGCGGGGCCAATCACTGAACGGTACGTCGAAAAAGTAGGGACCAAGACGTCGGCGCCGTCGCTTGCGGAGTCTGACCGGTTTACCGATACATACACCTAAGCTCCTTAGGCCATTGATGTCCGTCGGCATCGCCCTCGAACCGCCGAGATGTAGCGGCACCAACCGGTCGCCGTCTTGCGCGACCGGAACGACAAGCGCGCAACGCGGGCGACCGCGGCCGGGGCTGTCGCTTGCGAGAATACGGATCTTGCCGGGATATTTGAGGACCCGGATTCGTACCCCATACGCAGGAGCTGCTGCCTGGAAGGTCGAGATGCGGCTTCGGCCGGCTTGTGGAGCAGCCGAGCATGCGGCACCTGCAGGTGGATCGGGAGCGCACAGATACTTGGCAATCACGCCACAGTTACGACCTGCGCGTTTGCCAATAAGGCAATCCTGGTGGCCATACCCCTCGATCCGCCAGGTGAGATAGGACCCCTGCCCAGGTGCCAAAGAGGTCGCGCTATCGGCGATTAGCTTCTCAATTTGATCGGGGGACTGCGACATTGCGGTAGGGTCTCCCGTACCATAGCCGCGTATCGCGTTGAGGTAAGGCACGCTTGCCACTTCGAGGGTGTTTCGCATGAGCGCGAGCGTCGCAACGTCGACGAGACCGTTCTTGTCGCCATGAATTGACATCATTGGAAATGTCAGTCTCTCGGCGATCCGTTGCGGCGTTACATAGCGGTTGACGCCGCGCTTGTCCGTGACGGTATTGTAGCCGGCAAAATGGATAACCTGCGATACGGTTTCAATACTGATCGGTCCGAAGAAGTCGTCCAGTCGATCAAGCACTGTCGTCGACAGATTCTTCAGCGAGAACGTGCGACCGTAGAGGGCATCCATGCGGTGTCGCGTCCCCGCCCATGGGGTGGCCCTGGGAGGCAAGAACGGATTCTCGCGCTTGAATTCGTGGCGCGGCATCGACATCGCAGTGAGGACACGATCGTACAACTGGCCGACGAGGGTGCTTTCGCCTTGGGGGCTGAACGTGTACTCGTGCATGGAAACGAATGGCCGCGCGTAACGCATGATGTATGCGGCTAGCACGTTGGTGCGGCTCAGGATCATGACCGGTCCGACCTGCGAGAACACAACTCTACCGATCTTATGACGCAGTCGTTCGTGGCGCGGGCCGTCTGCCAGCATAGCCATGCTGAACATAGCGGCCCCCATGCAATGCGCTACTACGTCAACTCTTGAAGGTTGGCTATGGCCGTTCGTGCGCGCGGCAGATACATGCTCGATTGCAATCGGAATGTCTTGGGCGGCCATCATCTCGAACGGCCAGTCGCTAGCTGCTGTGGGCAGGCCTGCACTGCAACGCATATCAAGGACCCACACGTCTCGGCCGGACTTGCACAGCGTATGCGCCAGGTTTCCCGTCACCGCAGGGTGCGCGAATGTTGTACCGCTCGCGCTATAGCCGTGAATCAGGAGTACAGGCCGTGTAACGGCGCCCCCAACCGGCTGCCGTGCCGAGCCATCGTAGCGGGTCAGTCGGATTCGGACGGGCGGCTCGATTTTCTCATCAACCGTCAGCCACTCGATCTGTGGCTCCGGTAGGCCGGGCGCTGTTTCTGGCAGGCGTTGCGGTATCCGAGCGAGTGGCGCGTCTGGCCGGCGGAAGCTCAGGGCGTGAATCTGTAAGACAACTCGAAACGCATACAGTACGAACGAGAGCATATCGCTTAAAGCTGCGATGCCGTCCTGCTGATTCACGACGCGCACGAGGGGTATCTGTTGCCGCGCGAGGTAGCGCTTGTTCAACTCGAGCAGCGGAAGTTTGCGGATGACCGGCGGGCGCATCTCCGGAAAATGCTCAACCGTCATCTGCAGGAGCTGCGTAAAGGGGCTGGCGGCTCGATAATATGTGAGGCGCTTGACTGCTCGAATCGTCTGGTCCTTGAACCGCGAAGCATCGAACCCGGGGCTATAGATCACCGTGCCGACGGTCAGATCATATGTGATCAAGCGGACAGCGCCTGCGCGCGAACAAACCGATACAATCCCACTGACAAACTGCCACATTCGGCTACCACGTGACGGCGTCGGTTCAAGCTGTTCGGGGCGCGGTCGCAAATGCAGAAACTCCTGGAACCACTGCAGACGGTCCTGCACAAGGTCGCGCAGGCCACGATTGCCAACCCACGCCCACAACGCGCGCGCCGTTCGAAAAAACCAGTTGGACTGTGCAAATTCGAAGAGGCGTAGTTGCCCGGAGATGCTCGCTTCCAATGCGATATCTTCCCGTCGGGCTTGGTCAGAGACTGCATCGAAGTCTCTCCCGGCTTTCAAGATTGTAAGCGTGCCTTTGCCAGGCGCGATGCTGAGGCTGCGCTGCCCGTCTGCCTCGCAGGCAAAGAGCGTATCAAGCGCGGTGGGCTCGGTGGTTAGCGTGATCTGCACGCGATGCGGCTTGTACGCTCCAGTCGGAGTGCGCAGTCGCACGTGACCGCGAACCTGCTCAGTGAGTTCGATCCGTGTGGGCGCGGGATTGCGGATGATATCAGTGGTGGCGCAGATCGGCCTTTCGAGCTCACCGAGTGGAAGGCCAAGCCGGATGTCCCTCAGCTTCCATTGCGCCTTCAGCTGCATGATGGCGCGCAGCGCCAGGACCGAGATGGTCAGCGACGGATTGATTCCAAGCGAGGTCGGTACAATCGAGCCGTCGAGAACAACCAGTCCTTCGTGCACCGATTGCCGGCTCGGCCCATTGGCGTCGAACACGCGCCCGCAATCGTCTGTAACGCCTTGGCGAACGTCGTCGCCCATAGCGCAGCCACCGAGCGGATGAACAGTCACCAAAGGCCCGCGTTGAGCTTCGAACAGCCGTTCCAGCGCATCGGAGAACGGCCGCCACATCAGATTGTTGACGACGGTTCCGCCCAGCTTCGATTGCTCCATTAGCTTGGCAAGTCGTGCATGATGTTGCTGCAGCCGTGGATCCGTTCGAAGAGCGGGCCAGCGCACGGTTAGCAGCCCGTCGGCATTGTCGCGTACCGGCCGGTCCCCAAGGGTCAGCTCGCCCTCGGCGTCGTCACGGCCTATCATAGCGAGCACGAGGGAGTGTTTGATCGCACGTTGATCGACCGCCGCAGTATCTTTCTTTGGCCATCCGGCCTCGTGCGATTTGAAGTCCGGGTCAGCGAGTTGATTGAGGACTCGGAACGTGGTGGTCGCCTCGGCAAACAAGCGGCGAAGCGGACCTGGCACCGCCAGGTCCTCGATCACGAGATCTGTTTTCGGGTTGCCGTCCCTTAGATCGATCATGCCGGTGATGGTCGGACCGATCGCTTCCGCGTCCAACTTGGGGGGCGCATGAATGGGCCGCGCTTCATCCGCGACGGCGTTGACAGGCTCGGTTACGTCGTAGGCGGTGACCAGCATATCGCCGTTTGCGGAGAACTTGCGACCGAGTTGGGCTGAGAAGCGAAGCTCGCCTTGCGAGCGCAATAAAATCTCAGTCGAGCCCAATGTGCCGGCGGCAAGTATGACCCGCTTGGCTCGAATTACGAAGGGATGAGGCTGCCGATCACGTAGGTGCTCGTCTGTGTGATTGACATGCACCATCCATCCACCGGTGCCATTGTCATTTACTGAAACGCGAATGACGGTGGCGCCGGTAACAATACGCGCTCCCTTGCGAGCGGCTGAAACGAGCAGGTTGCTATCGAGAGAATCTTTGGCGCCATGATTGCAGCCAACCGCACAGTCACCGCACATGAGGCACTTGTTTATCTTGACGGCAGCACTGTTCGAGCGAGCCGCACCAGCAACCGTGATTCGAGTTAGTGCTGCCTTGTAGTGATTGGCGAGCTTTCTCAGCTGCCGTGTCTTATTCAGCTCGTCTGCACGCTTGCCGGGGAGGCGATTTGCGCCCAAAAGCGGGAGGAGCCGGGTAGCGAGGCGCTTCAGATCCCTGGCTTCGCGGATTGCCTTGGGCCATCGTGCTTCTTGAAACACGGTGGGGTGCGGCATTTCCGTTACGCCCGCATTGATTAGAGAGCCGCCGCCTAGACCGGAAGCGACCACAACGACCGCGTCGTCGCTCCACCGGATGTCATAGAGGCCGTCGTGCGCGCCGCCCTGGCGTGACGCTTTGGGCGTGGCGAAGCGCACGTGTCCGGCAAGATCAGCCTGCCGGCCCGGAAACGCGCCGGGCAGGTACTCCCTGCCGCGCTCAAGCACGCAGATGCGTGGCGACCTGCCGCTCTGGTCCGTGCAACCGCTCAGTTCGGCAGCGGCAATAGCCCCGCCGTAGCCGCTGCCGACAATTACGATATCAAAATCATGCTCGCCTTTCGCGGTGGTGGGCCGATCAGTGCGCGACCGCTCATCGATGAGAGTCTCGAGGCCGCAGGACAGCCAATTCGCCTTACGTGGTTCCTGGCCGTTGGCTCCGGCGCCGTCGTGTAGCAGCATATTCTCTCCCGCGAGAAAATCATTGAGACAAACACAGTCCGCAAATATCGCCACAAACAATCAAGCCAGAGTACCTGCGGCTCAAAGGCCGTGGGCCTTGCAATCGCTTGCCCAGCTACGATGACAGGACCTTCAAAGCCGATCTCGCCTACGTCGGATCTCAGCCGCAATCATTGCCTCGTCATGGCGTAAGGAAAGTCGCTGCGAATCCGAAAGTGCCCGATTCCAAACCCGGAACGCACGATCCTTACGGCCGTCCAGCCACAGCGTGACGCCTGCCCATAGGCCATATCGAGGTCTACCAATCGGGAATACCTGGCTATACCGCTTGAGTTCTTGCAGTGATCCCGATTCCCAGTCGTTCCATTGATCGTACTCGCGCGACAGTGAAGCCTCGCGACCTCGCAACAGAACCTCACATAAGCCGGACAAGCCAACGAGGGTGCTGTGTGAGGTTGGACGACGCATTTGACGGAGCAGTCGGAGGGTTTCGTCAACAGCCTCAAGGCTCTCATCGTTCTGGCCAACGCGGGCGTGTGCTAGTGCCAGGGAGCCCTTTGAGGAAACTTGCGCCGCCAAGTCGGCCGATCCGCGCATTGCGGAAGTGATGAGCTTGAATACTTCAACTGCTTCGCGTGGCCTGTCAGCATGAAGCGCGCACAATGCCTTGCATCGCAGCGCCCAGATTTCCTGCTGTGCGTTTCCGCAACTTTGAGCGCGCGACAGCAGGCTTTGCGCAGTTTGCTCGAGCGCACCCCAGTCGCCGCGGTAGAATTGCGACCAGAAGCGAATGACTTGGGCGCTCCCCCAACGCAATTGGTCTCCGGCCAGCAAACTAAGCTCTTGAGATTGCTTTGTCCGACCATCAACTACAGACCAATCGCCGCGTCCCACGCGCCACATGGCATCCAGAAAGCAGACGTGGGAATATATCGCAGGGTCGGCCAACTCAATTGCAACGCGTTCGGCCTTTCTCACGAAGTGTTCGGCCGCACGCATTTGGCCCATATTTCCAAAGCCCGACGCCATTTGCGAGCACGCCACAGCCAATTCCGGCGACACGCCGGCACGTTCCGCATGAACAACAGCTTGAATGAGATGAAGTATAGTTGGCAAAAACCGGAGCTCGAAGAATTCGACTGCAGCTGCATGGTTGTGGCAACGAGCTATCTCGCACTCCCAAGCCTTTTGGGAGCTATTGTACCTGCGTGATGGGGAAAGTATCTGTTGAAATAGCAAGTGCAGCGCACTACCGGCGAGCCGAACGACGACGTTGGCTGGGGAGCTCGGATTCGATTCGCCTGCCATGGTGAGCGCGCGACGGATGGCACCACCTACAGCATGAATGTCGCCACGGCTGTAATGAGCCTCGGCTAGCTGGATTCTCCGATGCACGGCCCGAAGTCGTTCTTCCGCGCTCAATCTGCGCTGTCGGACTTCGTGACTAAAGCAGATTCTTAAAAAGTCTTCGACCTCACGAAACGCTCCGACCTGTAAAGCTTTCGACGCAGCCATTTCCGCATACTCAACAGCCTTCTCCTTGTTGCCTGCGGCCTCAAAATGTTGCGCCAGAACTGCAAATTCCGCCCCCGTTGTGGATGCCTCGCTACGCTCAAGCCATTGAGCTAGGATCCCGTGGAGTTGATGCCGCCGATCTCCAGCTATTGATCCATACACGACATCTCTAATTTGATCGTGACGAAACTCATAAGCGTCTTCAGTTGGGCCTCGCCGCAGAAAATGCATCGCCACGAGAGAGTCGAGAATAGCCGTAAGATGATGACTGCTTAGCTCAAGCAATTGTTGAAGTAACCTAACCGTAAACGATCGGCCGATGACCGCAGATGCCTTCAGTACATCGAGCAGGTTGGGGTCGACCCGATCGATCCGTTCGCGGATCACTCGCTCGACGCCTTCGAAATACTTGAGTTCATTGAGTGGGCGGATCGAACGCCAGCAGCCGTCGCGGATCGCGATCAGCCCCTCCGTCTTTAGACTTAGGGCTATCTCCTCCGCAAAAAGCGGATTGCCGCACGCTAACGCAGAAATCCGGTCAGCGAGCGCGGGTTCCGGGGGAGAGCTCGCGACTGTGCGAGCGACTAGCTCGCGCGTCGAATGGTCGCTAAGTTCCTCCACCTCCATAATTCGGAAAGACCGTGCGGGATCTTCCAAATCAACTTCTGATGCGGTCATTCGCGCCGCCTCGGCACGACGCTGCAGGTTTCTGAGCTCTTCGGGGATCTCTTCCAAGCGCACACACGCCAAGATCAGAATTGACGAATGGGTGGCGATGATCCATTCCAAAAGACGCCATGATGCAGAGTCAAGCCATTGGCTATCCTCGAGCACGAGCACCACGGGGCGCGGTGCGATGATCGCAAGCAGGTCGCCTAACAGGCGCATGGTAGCGTCACCACGATGCGCGCCTTCTAAATGACGTGTACTTTCATTCTCCGGGAGTTCTACACCGAGAACGCCGTTTAGCAGGGCGAGACGATCCATGATCGTAGGGTGCATCGCGACGCGCGACGTGATGGCACGCAGTATGAAAGTTCCCTCGGAGTCGGGAGAGAGTCCCAGAAGAGACGCAAGTACTCGGCGCCAAGGTAGGAGAGATGTTCGCCGATCGTCCCTTTCGGCTCGGGCGAGGGCGACTGTTGTGGCCATAGAACGGAGCTCATCGGAAAATGCCGTCACCAGCGCCGACTTGCCGATTCCTGACTCCCCGATGACCGCTAGCAGACGCGTTTCCCCGAGGCGAGCATCATCAAATGTCCGTCGTAAGGACTCGAGCTCACGCTCCCTACCAATGAGGACCGGAGAAGAGGTGGGCAGTTCGTGATGTTCAGCCGGACGAAATACCGCAGCCATGTCGCCAAGCCCGACAAGCTGTAACGCGCCGCGCTCTTCGAATTTGAAGGCGGTTCGCGTCGAACGTTCCGTGGGCGCGTCGCAGAGAATGCCGGTTTCCGCCGCAGTCATCAGACGCGCGGCGCGGTTCATGGACGAGCCATGGACCATTAGTTGTCGCCGGCGGGAGCTTCCCACCACCCCAAAGAGTGCGTCTCCCGTTGCTACGCCGATCGATGACGATAATCCTCTCAGATCGATAGCGTGATTGATCGCGCGAGCGGCATCCACCGCGCGGCGGGGATCATCTCGGTTGAAATTGCCGCGGGCGCCAAATGTGGTGGAAAAAATGAGTCCCTTATCGCCGCAAAACAGATCTCCTGGTGGCCCGCCGTGTGCCCGCACGATCTCTTGCAGCGATGCGCAGAGCTCATGATGTTGAAGCAGCGCATCGGAATCATTCAGGTCCAGGCCGACAATTCGCGCGAAAAGTGCAGAAACGGGCCTGATCTCTGTCAACTCTGCGAGGCGAGCATCCACATGGCGGTCGGAATCGAGATCAACTGCCAGCGACCCGCTAGTGATGCTTTGGCTCTGAACGGGCGCTAGTAGGGTCTCCCGCACTTGCATTGGTAGAAATCCGGTGAGCCAGTCGAGCGGCGGAGACTGAAGATAATCTCCGACACTTGCCCAACGAAGGAGGCTTTCGGGTTCACTCTCGCCAGCCGCTATTAAAGCGGCAGCGGGTGAGATCTCGTAGGTTCCGCCTCGGGCAATGCCTTGTGCGGCAGCTGCCTCTACGATCGCTTCGCCCATCGCGAGGAGGGTCCAGACTGGCTGGCCGCCCAAAGCGGCCGCGCAAAGCTGTCCCGCACCCACTCCGACGTGGAGGGCTGGGCTGAGCTCGTTCGGTATACCGGCTCCTTTACGATGACCTGTGCGGCAGATCATCTCTGCGCAATTGACCGCTATTCGGACGGCAGAGCCGAGCTTCTCACGATCTGCTGGCCAATAGGCTAGCAGTGAATCGCCCGCAAAACATAGCACTTCGCCTCCATGCTTGGAGACACATTCAGCACAGCGGGTGTAGGAAAGGCCAAGGAGTCGTGGGATCTGCTCGAGTCCCTCTTGTCCGCGGCGCGCAAGCTGCTCGACCAAAGCGGTGTATCGGGAAACGTCGACAAATATCACTGCCGCTGGAAACTTGATAACCGCGGGACGAATCCCAGCTGTGCCGTGGAGTCGTGCAAGTAAGCCGATCGGAAGAAAACTTTCGAGGAGATGATAATGCCCCTGCATGATTTGCTTCCGCGATAGGTCGGGAAGAAAGCCGGCAACCGGGGCAGGCTGCGAACGCGTGCGCTACCTCTTCAGCCGCACCCTACTAACATCTTTGCACGTAAGTTACTGATCGGTAAGAGGCTGCTTGACCCAAATAAAAGACCCCAGCTCCAACGAGGACAGGGGAGGTAGCCCGACAAGCGCCAATCACTTAATCACGTTTGGATCGACGTGAATGTGAACTGGTTCACACGTAGTTTCGAAAAGAAGATAGTTGTTCTGTAAGCGCTGTTCTGGAGCCACCTACAGGATGATGGGTTGATCTGCGAGTCTGCGGTCGGTTCGGACCGTTAGGCTTAGAATGGACACTGTGCGTAATGCTATCACGGAGCCGGTGCGGCGGCTGGAGGTCTTCACCGGAGCCGGTCGTCGGCGAAAGTGGAGCGACGAAGACAAGGCACGGATTGTTGCCGAGATCGTGACGAGTGGTGACTCGGTCTGTTCGGTAGCCCGGCGCCATGGATTGTCACCGCAGCAATTGTTCGGCTGGCGACGTCAGTTGCGGGAAGCCGTGGGCGATCAATCAGGGACGGAAGAAGTACAGTTTGTGCCGGCGGTAGTGGATGCAGTGGTAAAGACACCTGACTTTAGCCGAGAGCGCAAGGTGGTGCGCTGTAAGCCCAAGGTGGACGCCGGGCTCATCGAGATCGAAGTGGACGGCATAACGATCCGGGCGGGTCGTGGTGCGGACGCTACGATGATTACGTCGATCGTGCAGGCGCTAAAGGCGATTCGGTGATCGGCCCGTCGGGTGCTGTCCGGGTGATGGTCGCGACCAAACCGGTAGACTTCCGCAAGGGGATGGAAGGGCTTGCGACCTTGGTGCGTGAGAGCATGCGGGCTGACCCGTTCTCGGGTGCTGTCTATGTGTTCCGGGCCAAGCGAGCAGACCGCATCAAGCTCGTGTTCTGGGACGGAACGGGTCTGTGTCTGTTCACCAAGAGGCTCGAGGAAGGGATATTCCGATGGCCGAAGATCGAGGACGGCGTGATGCGTCTGTCGGCGGCACAATTGTCGGCGCTGCTGGAAGGGCTCGACTGGCGGCTCGTGCACGAGGCACGGGAGACGTCGGCGCCGGCCCAAGCGGGATAGTTGTTGGCGGCGCTGCGGCGAAATGAATCAGGAGCGTCGGGCGCGTCGCCAGATGGCGGCGAATATGCTCTGAATTGGGTGTGAGCGACGCCCTGCCTAACGATCCCGAGACACTGAAAGCGATGCTGCTCGCCGAGCGGTGCGAGAGCGAACGGCTGCGTCAGATCATCAAAGAATTGCAGCGGCATCGATTTGGCCGGCGGGCCGAGACGCTGCCTGAAGATCAGATGCTGCTGGGCCTGGAAGATGTCGAGCAGGTGGCAGCGTATAGCGAGACGGCGCAGGACGTCAGCGCACCTGAAGGCCGTGAGGTGCGGGCTCGTAAGCGCCGCGGCAACCGTGGTGCCTTGCCGGCGCACCTGCCGCGGGTTGAGGCCGTCGTCGACATCGAGGACAAGACCTGTCCCTGCTGCCGGGGCGAGTTACACCGGATCGGCGAGGATCGAAGCGAGCGACTGGACCTGGTCCCGGCGCAGTTCCGGATCCTTGTGACCCGGCGCCCCAAATACGCCTGCCGTGCTTGCGAGGACGGCGTCAGGCAGGCGCCGGCCCCGGCCCGGCTGATCGAGGGCGGGCTGCCGACCGAAGCCACCGTCGCCCAGGTGCTGGTGTCCAAATATGCCGATCACCTGCCGCTCTACCGGCAGGCGCAGATTTATACCCGCCAGGGCATTGAGCTCGATCGTTCGACGCTGGCGGATTGGGTGGGACAGGCAGCCTTCCACCTGCGTCCGTTGCATGAGCGCCTCCTCAGCAAACTCAGGCAGCGGCCAAAGCTGTTCGCCGACGAGACGACACTGCCGGTGCTCGATCCCGGCCGCGGGCGGACCAAGACTGGTCAGCTCTGGGCCTACGCGGCGGACGACCGGCCGTGGGGCGGCGCCGATCCGCCAGGCGTTGCCTATGTCTATGCCGCCGATCGCAAAGCCGACCGACCGATCGCCCATCTGGCGGGCTTCAAGGGGATTCTGCAGGTCGATGGCTACGCCGGGTATGGCAAGCTGGCCGAACGTGGCGACGTTCAGCTTGCATTCTGCTGGTCGCACATGCGGCGCAACTTCTACGAACTTGCCGCCCCTGGCCCTGCGCCCATTGCGGGCGAGGCGCTTCAGCACATCGCCGAGTTCTATGCCATCGAGAAGGACATCCGTGGCCGCAGCTCCGAGGAGCGTCGTCTCGTTCGGCACCAGAAGAGCCGGCCGCTCGCCGACGCATTCCAAAAATGGCTGCGAACAAGAATCGGCTTGATCAGCCAAAAGAGCAAGCTAGCCGATGCCATCCGCTATGCGCTCTCACGTTGGGACAGCTTAACGCGCTTCATCGACGATGGTCATATCGAGCTCGATAACAACGCTGTCGAACGCGCGATCCGTCCGATCACACTCAACCGGAAGAACGTACTGTTCGCTGGCTCCGACGGAGGCGCTGAGCACTGGGCCGTCATCGCCTCCCTGATCGAAACCTGTAAGCTGAATCATATTGATCCGCTGGCTTACATCACCGATGTTCTCACCAGGATCGTCAACGGTCACGCAAACCGCCAGCTCGATAGTTTGTTGCCCTGGGCCTACCGAAACGGCTAAAAAACCAGCCTAGCGAAAGCAGATCGACGAACCAACGTTCTTGAGGTGTGCCAGTGAGCGGCCAGAACATCTTGTGGCTACAGGACGGGGTCGATCCCGGCTGGTTTACAGCCCGAAACGTCGGATCGATAAGGAACAGCAAGAGTTACCGCCCGGGCGGTTGGTGGTTCTTGCCTGCTTGGCTCCCCGACACGCAAGAACACGACGTTGGTCCGTTTAAGTCCAAGGCTGCTGCTCTAGCTGAGGCGGAACGGCTGGCAGCCCTCCACACACGAGAAACATAGAGATCAGCGGACGTCTCGGACACGTGTGTTCGGAACAGCGCTTACGTTGTTCTGACACGCTCTCTCGATCAAGCTCGTCTCGAGCCTTCGAGCCAGTTTGCCGTTAAGGGTAGTCTGGTCAGTCAGGTTTCGGCGTTCGACGCCAAGACCCTTCATTTCTGACAGGAGGCTTCTGTCGTGAAGGTTTGCCTCCAATGGTCGATTTGGCGCCAGCGCATCTCGCCTATGGCGTGTCCTAACCAAAAGGCCTTTTCGACCTGCGACTCATCAAGTTCTGCCAAAGTAGAATATCGGGTGACTTCGTTCGCGATTGTCGAACCTGGAACTGTCCCAGTGGCTGGCGAGGAAAACGAGTCCTTCTTTAGTGCTTCTTTAATGTCAGCCTCTTGTGCACGCACGAACAAAGGCTTGGGTAGACCCTTGGGTTGCTCGCCATCGAGCAACTCATGGACCAAGCTTACTTGGAATGCATATGAGATGTCTTGACTGCGCGACAACAATTCCCAAGGATCTACAGTGTTGGGCAAAGAGCCTGAGGCTTCCTCCGCGCTAGCATCAGAGATGATGAGGTAGTCAACCTTTGGTGAAGCCTCCGGTCGTTCGCTGATGGCTAAGAAACGTACCAAGCCGGTGTAGCCAAGGTTTTCGACTACACCACCGTCTACGAATCGTCGATTTGCGAGAGCGGGCTCGCCTGCCGGTGCTGGCCAGACGATTGTCCTTGGTTGAAATACTCCCGGGAAAGCCGCAGATGCTGCAACGACGTCGGCTAATCGTGTCCTGTCCAATTCTGGGAGAGCCTGACTACGCCCCTTGAAGAACACTTCGCGAGCGTTCGAGCTACGTTCGATATCGGTCGCGTTCACAAGCAACTGAGGGAAGAGGTCGGTGTCCGCCAGCACCTTCGACCCAAAGAACACGCGACTGAAGAAGTCAGTATATGTTTCTGCGTTTGTTGACACTCCTAACCAGCTTCGTGCCTGATTCCAAACTGCCAGGTACTCGTCTGGAAGTCCGGGCCTTTGGCGTTTTAGTTTTTCCTTGAATTGTTGTGGAGTGTAGCCGAGCGCATAGTATGCCCCGACGATTGAGCCACCCGAAACTGTCGTCAAATAGCGTATGGGAACACATTTCTCGTCGAGGGCTTGCAGAACGCCTGCGTGGATCAGCGCTGCTCTATATCCGCCGCCTGACAACGCTACTGCAACAGTAAGTGGCGTCTTATCCTGTCTCATCCAGCCCGATTGTCGAGCCCATCTCGCTCGAGATGACAATTCGTCTATTCGAACTTGGTCGATAGTCGCATCCCTCGGCGTAACGCTGAGAAGGGGCCTAACGTATGCCACTGAAAGGCTAGCTATCCCCCAAGCGACGCAGAACGGAAAGACCGATAGACCGACAAATAGATTAACCCAAGCGACGGACCTATCGCGGATAGCCGAGCGCGCGGTCGAGATTGCGAAGCCAGAGAGTCCCGCGAGGGACAGCGCAGCCAGACATCCAAGAATTATCGTTGGGCACGAATGTCCATTCCAATCGATTCTTTTGAGTAAAGCGATCGCCAGCCAAAGCAGGAATGCCCACATCACCAGGGCACCCGCCCAGGTCGCTAACAACCAATACCTCATTCCGTTATAGTCATCACTTTGGCTTCTGGTGATTAGGAAGTGAAATGCGGCAAGTAATGCTACGAAAGAATAAAACCACGTACCCCAAAACCAGTCAGATGCTCCGAACTTGAAGAAAAAGAAAAGCCCGGCAGTTGTCAGCAGAAATCTGGCGGTAAACAACTGCCACGTTCGCTCAAAAACAAAGAGCGGTTTGAACGTCCTGTCGTGCCCCAAAAAGTAAGGACCAGCTGGCCTAAGAATATCGACCGAAAATTGAGCAATCGTGTTTCTGAGTGCCGCAATATCTGCAGCTCTTTTGACTAGTACCCTGGCTGCTTCAGTAAGGCTCTGCACCCCGAGGCGGGATTGAACATCCTTGTTATTGAGGAGGCCGAGGCCCAATCCGACCAGAGGAAGAATCGCGAGGAGGATATGGTATCTGCCGGATAGTAAGAGAAATGCAATTGCTGCGGCAGTGAGGATTCCAAATGATGCGATCAGAGACATTATGCTCTCCATACAAACGGAGCGGCAATTTTCCGCACTAGGGCCGAAATCGCTTGTTGCATAAGCCGTTTCGCTTCCGTCGAGAAAGTCTATGAGAGAGTTGCGAACGGTAAGGTAAAAACTGGCGGTAGGCAGTTTCTAACAGCGTTTCAGTCTGCGGCGGCTATCGTTGGATCGTCAGCAAACACCGAACCCTTGAGGGTCGATATCTCCACGTGGTGTCGTCTAGCCCAGGCAGCGAGATTTGTTGGTCGATAATTCGGGATGGTGGTCCACCGATCGAATACTGACTTGTCGATAGATTCGTTCACGTTGCAGTGAGTCCCGTCGTCCTTTTCAACCGGGCGGGCGCCGATCGGCCTGTAGTAGGGAGGGCTCACCCATCGGTAGATTCCGTACATGAATTCGCGATAAGAGTCGGCGATCTCGGCCTTTAAATGGTCGCCATCAACCTCGACGTCGTTTCGAAACGCGAGACCGTGCGTTGATGCCTTCCTCATGAGCCATCTCAGCGGCAGTTGGGCTAGAAGGTCGGTCTCATAACCGCCTCCGATGTTCGCATGTGCGCCAACGAACCATCTTTGCTCAACGTTAGCTATCGATCTTGGGGGAGCCATCTTGGCTTGTGGGTCGTTTGGTTTTCGGACGGTCCAAAGCGTAGGCGCAAAAGTTCTCCTATGCTCATCTACAGCCAGTGCGTGATAGCCGTTCTCTATAGGCAATCTCAAACCAGTATGGAGAAACCCGAGTGTTGACCGGCTAACGCCGGGAATACTGAAGGCGGGTATCCCCAATTCGCCGACAGAATCCCACACGCCGACAAACTTGATGCGTACAGCCATCGAGTATTTGAGCATACACCGCTCTTCAGGTGTGTGATCCTGAACCGCTCCAGCGGCGTGCTCATCCAAGAGAGTCCAGATGGTTTTGTCATCTGGTCGGCGATACCTCTTGTACAGCTGCTTAACACCAAGAGAACCACCGGCCTTCAGCAGGCCGCATTTGGCAATGTAGCCTGCCAAGCTTCTTGCGGTGTATGCACCGCGGCTAAAGCCGAAGATGAAAATGTCGTCTCCGGGATTGTAATGATCAACCAGCCACTCGTATGCATCAGTAAGCGTTCGGCTCACGCCCTTACCGAAGAGGCCGCCCCAGAATCCGTTAACACCAATCTCATAGTAGGTCGGCTGTAGCGCATCATCGTTGTCCTTCGGCGCAACTAACGACTTGAGCCTCCACACGTTCGTGTTGTCATCTATTGCATTCCACGTGCCGTCGAGAAAGATCGCAATCTTCTTCTTTGGCGGTGCTTGAGCAATTGCTGGACCTTCGGACATCGCACGAACTCGCTCTCGATCAACGGAGGCTCTGTGGCTGACTGGCCATATCGAAATACAAGCGTAAGTGAGTTATAATAGGAACTACAACTTTATTCCAGTCGTGGGGTAATGCTTGACTTCTTTCGAATTGCGTTTCGGAATTGTGTAAGAGGATGTTTCGTCAAGCTCGAAGTGCGCAGGCAGTTGATCTGCTGTATGCCACCCAATTTGAAGTAGAGCGTTCGCGCAACATCCCAGGCGAGAAATGGAGCCAGACTGCCAACTGAAAAGGTTTCATACGAAACCTTATCAGTCTGTAAGTGGACCGATCACAGACCTACTGCGCTTCGTTCGCCACAATGGTCACAGCGTTGACCCGGGCCAGATGGGCGGTCACTAGGCGAAGGCGGTTTTGGGAGACCAGTCTGGCTGTCGCAACGGATCAAGGACGGCGATTTCACCATACGCGGATTCGTTGCTGAGCTTGCCGGACGCGGTCTGAAGATCGACTACCACTAAGTGTGGGGCTTCGTGCATACCGAGAAACTCAGCTTTAAACAAAACATGGCGGCTCGCGAACGCGATCGTCCCGAGGTCGCGCGGCGGCGAGCCCAGTGAGCAAAAACTACGAGTTTTGGAGGTGAGGCGGCGACCGTATGGCCGACTGCCCTGAATGCCCGGGCTTGATCCCGAGGTCTTTCGTTAAAGCCCACGAAGGCGTTACCGAGGGAAATCAATGCATCCGGCCTCGGTCTGGAGCAAAAGCTGATTTCAATCTTGCCCCAGCCGGCGCTCTGGGTTCTTAAGCCTTTCTGTCGCGCTGACGCGGCATGAGAGTACCGACAAGAGTGGCCAGAACTGCGACAACAAGGCCTGAACCCACGCGTGCGCAAGGAACTGCTCCCTGAGACTAGCACCACGGTAGGCAAATTCGTTTCCCGCCTATTGTGCCAACCTGCACCGGCGGCGGCGCCTGCGGGAGGAGCTGGGACGGGTTGTTGAACACAGAGTTGTTGCCTCCCCAGAACTGGGCGGGATTGCGAACAAACGAATTGTCTCCGCCCCAGATCTGGCCGGGATTTCTCACGAATGAGTTATCGCCACCCCAGATTTGTCCGGGATTTCTGAATAACGAGTTTGGTCCGCCTACGATTTGGCCGAGCGTGCGGGCGGTCCACCCTCTGCCGCCAAACAAATCGTTATTCTCGCCAAAGCAACCGTTGCCGCCGAATCCGTCGGTCATGCACTTTGTAAGCTCGCGGATAGTGAGCCGCGATGCCATGCATCCAGCTGCCGCGTATGGTTGCCCGCCGGTCGAGACGACACACTGCACGGCAATTTGCTGCTCGGGGTTCAAGTGCGCATTGAACATATTGGTCCCTGCGCAGGTCGCCATCGACGTCATGTCGCCCCGAGATTGCGCTGCACATTCGACGGCTATTCGCTGCTCGCGGCTCAGCTGCCCGCCAAGCAACTGACCTACTGAGCAACCTGCGAAATTGGAAGCATCGCCCCGCGCGTTCGCCGCACAATTCAGGACAGCCTGCTCATTTGGACCGAGGTTCCTGTTGAGGAAAGTGGCTCCAGCGCACGTGAGAAAGCTGTTGCGATCACCACTTGATTTCATCGCGCAGTTGGCGACAACCCGTTGGTCCTCCGAGAGCCGCACTCCCAGATGTGGAGCTGAACAGGCGGCAAATTCAACAACACTGTCGTTTGCGCTTACAGCGCAGTTCAGTACCGCCTGTTCCTTCGGGCTTAGGTTACGATGGAGGAAATCTCCGCCTGCACAGGTGAGGAAACCGTTCCGATCACCCTTGGAGGAAAGGGCACACCTTGCCAGCGTTTTCTGGTCTCCGGAGAGTTTGTCGGCAAGGCTCGAAGCCGAGCAGCTTGCGAATCGTGACGTGTCTCCTCCCGCGGTCGCGGCACAGTTCAACACAGCCTGTTCGTCAGGGCCGAGATTGCGATTTGCGAATTGCCCGCCAGCGCAGCCGAGAAATGCGTTACGGTCGCCGTTCGTCTTCATCGCGCATTGCGCCAGTATCCGTTGGTCGTCGGAAAGCTGAATGCCCAAAAGCGGAGCTGCGCACGTACCAAAGGATTGGCTGTCCGCGCTGGTCACCGCGCAATCCAGTATTTTCTGTTGCCTTGGCGGTAAGATGATCTGTTGCCCGACGCAGCCCGCAAACTGGTTCATATCAAGGCCGACGCGCCTTGCACATTCAATCGCGGCCCTTTGAGGATCGCCGCCCGGAGCAACGTCGAATGATCCAGATGGCGGAACTTGTCCTCCTAGCCTGTCCAGGCTCATTTGGCCGACCAGATTACACGGCGTTGGGCCGAGCGGTCCGTGACACTCGGGCTGGAGCGTGTTGCCGTTGTTGACCAGTTGTGGCCGGGCCGGGTCAAAATCTTGTACCGGCGGCAGTCCCTGATTCTGCTGCATCAGGTAGTTGCGGATTGCATCGCAAGGCCCCGGCCCCAGCGGTCCCATGCATAGAGGTGTGCCGCCTGGCAATGTGCCAATTTGCTGAAGCTGAAACTGCTGGGCCGCAAGCCGCTGCATAGCGATGAATCGTCTTACCTGCAGGCACGGCCCCGGTCCCAGGGGCCCCATGCAAATCGGCCCGACGGCCTGGTCAAAACCTATTTGCTGTAACTGAATCTGTGCCGCTATTTGCTCGATCTGCAGAAACCGCTGCACGTCTTCACAACGGCCTGGGCCCAGAGGCCCCTGACACATCGGCCCCAGCGCGGGATCCACGCCAATGGGTTGCGCCGGAGGCAGCGGTGGTGGTGGATTCTGCGCGATGCTCGACGCTGCCTGAATCAGAAACAAAGCAAATAGCGAAATCCGCACAATGAACGACCGCATGCCCGCACTCCAACAGTTCGAATGCGTCAAATATCGGCAATTTTAGTCCCACAACCCTACGGCAATCAACACCCAAGTCGCGACCCCCAGTTGGGCATCCCGGCGCGTGCGGCGTGTGCGTATTGAGATATTCATGCAACAAGAGGTTGACTCACCCCGGCAATGGAATAATCTTTCTCACATTGCATGCATAATTTCTTATCGGAGGGCACGAGCATGACTTACGTTCGTGTATTGTCATCATTGTTTCTTCTGATGACAAGCGTGGGCGCTGCCGCGCAGACCGATTTCGTCGCGACAAGCGTAAAAGTCGATCCGGTCATGCAACCGAAGCAGCCAGGCGACGTGTTCAAAGAATGCGCCAACAACCAGGCTTGCAGCGGGGTTCTCAAGGGCGCAGCTTCGTATCTTGGAGTGTCGCCGACCTTGGTTTCCGCAGTGCTTGCGATCATTCCGCAGGCCACAAGAGAGGGCGAAGAAGGCCATTTTACGATCCAGTTGCCGCAAGGCTATGTCTACTGCCGGGCATCGATCCGTACGGTGTCGGTGGTTCCGGCGACGGGAGACAGAGCGTCGCTTATGTCGGCAACGACTAACGAACGCGGTGTCGGCATCTATACCTGGACCCCCAAACAAGGCGTTGGGCAAGGCAGAAGCTGGGTGGAGGCCGACTACATAGTCTATGGCGTGAAAAGCGACCTCGCCGAAAAATACCGCACCGAGGGCAAATGCAAGCCGCCTGGGAAAAACATCATCAATTGTCGCGGGGCCACGGGTGTGAACCACGGGCTACCTGCGTGCGGCTCGGTGGATGACTGACAGCGTGCCCCGTATAGTTGTGGGCACCTTATTTGCGTCGATACATCGATCCCAGAAGGCGGCCTATCTGAAATAGCGTCCACGCGCATTGCGCTGCCACTAATAGGCTAATTCCAATGGGCTCGATCGCGGGGAAGAAACTTACGCCATCGCGGTCGCCGATGCGAAAGCGCTCGCCAAACGCGCCCTCAGCCCGGATGGCCGACGTCATCGAATGAAAGGTAAGATCGTTGAAGATGCCTTGGCGATCGACGACCGTCTTGAACCACAGCTCATCGACAAAGTGGACCGCGATACATGCTGGTACGATAATGAAAAGAAGATAGGCAAAGAGCTTGATGGCTTGCGCCAGCCAATCGCGTGGGTCCGGCGGATCGACGAACGCGCCGGGAAGCTTGTTGTACCAAGGCTGTGTAGCGTGGAGGCGCCAGTGCCGATCGACGATCATGAGCAGGAAGTACGAGACGAACGCGATTGCGACCGTGCCGATCAGGATCGCGGAGGGCGTTCGCGCGTGTGGCACAATCTGTTTGATAATCGATGCGCCGGTCCGCTCAAGCCAGAACAGATTGAAGGAAAAGGAAAACAAAGCCGCGCCCACTACGCCATATATCTTGACTAGGGTCGGACTATCCACGGGTTGTTCCTCGTCAGGAGCGCAATCCTTGCATCGACGGGTGGGTTTGGCAATCCGCAGCCTGCCTTTTGCTGTCAGGGTCACGTTACGGAAGCGACATAATTGTCAATGACGGTCGAGGACAGTTTGAATTTTTGTTGCAAGCGCTGCTCGACCCGATGTCCCATTTGGAATAGCAGCCGTCATGGTGGTCTGATCGATCGCGGTCCGCAGCGACCGAACGACATACTTCACCCCGCCGAAAGTCGGATTCGTGCGTAGTACGTGCCGGTTCGACAGAAAACCGTGAGCTTGCCATCCGGAATGTTTGACCGGGTGATAGGCGACGCATTGAAATTCAGTCAGACGATGACCGATAAGCAAACATACGAAACGAAGTCGGTTTTCGGGCTGTTAAGAAAACGCACGATGCTAATCAGTTTGCGCTCCGCGAGCAGTCGCGTAGTGAGCAATGATGGAATGTTCGGTCAGTAGAGTCCTTTCGATTTACGAGACCAGCAATCGACCGAGCAGACCTTAAACTTGGTTAGTGAGATGGAGTGTTACCTGAGTCATCAGATGAGAAGTTGCTATCGTAAGGAGATGCTCCGTTGCCGTACCGAGTCGCTGCATCTCATTGTCTTCTACTTGGCTCATGAAAAAGAATGGCGACGCCTTCAAAGTCGAAGTTGTTGATCCGATCCTTACCGTAGAGGAAACGAAGTAGTCGCCGAAAGGCCCTTATGGAGCGCTGGCCGCTATGGAGGGGCGCAGGTGTGGCCTTGTAACCTCCGGTAGTAACGCTAAGATAACGTCTGGGAGTGAGGGAGAGGGTCATGGCGGAAGGAGCATGGGTTGTATTAGGAACGGCGATCGGAACAGCGGGTTCGATTCTGACAACTTGGCTTGGCGCCTATCTCAAGAAAAAAGAAGAAGACGATCCTTATGACGCAATCGCAATGAAGCTTCTTGAAGACCAGCTCAAGTTAAAGAAATGGACCGATATCAAAACGTTAGAAAATATCACCGGTCTGAATACCGAATTTACTAGGCAGTATCTTATTTTGCTAAAGGCGCGCGGGTCCAGGAAAGATGGGAAAAAATGGGGACTTGTCTCGAAGAACCCATTATCCGAGGAAGACACAGAGTAGTCCCCATCGACTTACTGTTTCGTGCGCCCCGCGACAACCCAAGCTAGTATGTAGCGCTGAATGGGCGTGCGTCAAAGCAACATTATGAAATCCATTGGTGCGAGCCCCGGCATTCCGATGTGTTTTTTTCTGCGGGGCCGAGGGGCCGTATTGTTCGCTTATCAAGGCTGTTAGGAACGATCTTCGATCGCTATCTGATCCGCCATCTGGCCCTTGGGAGGTCGGAGACAGTCCGCCATGGTCGGCACCGGCTGTTGCCGTCATACGCGACGTGCGGGTTCACCGGCTAACGGCGAAAACCGTGAAGTTAAGGTTGCTGTCTTAAAATAAATCTGGTTGTTCGCGACGCGTCTCACACGCATCCTCTCAAGAGCCACGTGCCGATTGACAACCTTCGGCATCAAGCGGATGCGGATTTCGGACTAACGTTTTCGTTGAAACGGAGTCAGTTCGCCGACTGATAAGCAAATACGCATTTCCTTATCAGTCGTGCCATGTCGGCCGTTGCCGCGAGGCGGAAGAGGCAAGATGTCGTATGCGGAAACGCACCCTTACAATTCCGAGCCCATGCCCTCAGGCGTTCGGTTGCTAATTGTTGGAACCGCGCCGCCACCCAGGTTCTCGAATCCCAAATGTGAAGGGGTTCGGGTGCACAAACTCGATTTCAAATTTTTCTACGGCTCTGGCCATAACAATATGTGGCTATGGCTGAACGAAATTGCTGCAGGCCAGGGGAGGGCGCTGCCGAACGACGACGCGAGCGCACATGAGTATGGCGAAGCGGCACGAGCCTTTCTTCGACAAAATGGTTTGTGGATAAAGGATGTCTTACAAACCTACCGGAGAAAGGCCGGTCGAGATTGCAGTTCGAGCGACGACGACATCGTCAGGCTGTTACCCGGTGAGTGCACAAATTTTGTTGAAGTCTTGGTGCAGCACCCCTCAATCGAGGCTTTAGCATTCACGAGCCATCGAGCATCTGAATGGTCGCTTATGGCGATGGGGCAGCCAGTTCGCTCGAGCGCTTACCGCAGAGTCGGACGCAATGATCGTGCTATGGACCGGACCCTGCCGTTTGACCGAATCGAGGTTGGAGGTCGAGAGATCAAGCTCTTTTTGCTGCCGTCTCCCAGCGGTCGGGCGATCTCACACTCTGAGGCGATTACTATTTATAGGACCATACTTTTTTGAGCCAGCTAAAGGCTGAGGCCCGTTTGGCCCAATTGGCTGCAGCTGAAGCCAGTTGGAACTGATAAGGTAATTGCACTTTGCTTATCAGTCCTGGTGTCGACTCTTGGCGCCGATCGCTCGGAGATCCGGTTGTATAGCGATGCAAGGTGTTGGCTGTTAAGTCTCGACGTTGGGTTGGACCATAAGCACCAACAGCAATCTAAACCTTCAAACGGCTGCAGTCCTAGAGTCCTTCACCGCCTCGGGCCTCCAACGGGCTGATCAGCACGACCTTCACCTAGTGCGGTCGCGTGGACTGGCGTCACCTCTGTCGGAACGTCCATCCACGGCTGTTTGACGTTTTACAGGGTCCGGTTTGCGCCAAGTGCAGCAGCAAGCAAAGACAAATGACCGATGCCCCGCCCGCAGGAGCATCAGCCATTGTAAAGGCCCGGCAAGATCCAAACCGATCCCGCCGTCGGTCAAAGTCAGATGGTCGGACTGACCTGCTGAGAACTCATAGTTGAGTATGGCCAACCGCCCCCCGACACTTTGTCCAGGGAGCTATCGCCAAGCGCATCCTTGTCAGGCGCCGTTGAGATCTGGGTTGCGTTGTTCTGAGCGGCGTCCTTGAGAGCTTCGGCTTCAGGTTTCGAATTCGTATCCTGCTTGTTGGTCATCACAATCTCCAAATTCATCAATGCCAAGTGTTGTGGCTACTCGCTAACCCGTTGGGCCGTTGACCGAGTAGGAGGCTCGCGCTGCTGAACTGAACGGCCAAGAGCCGCCTGACACATCGTCCAGGGTGCTATCGCTCAGCCCATCTGCCGTCGTCGAGATCTGGGATGCGTTGTTTTGAACGGCGTCCTTACTGCTTCCCAGAGACTCCGCCGTCGCCGTTGAATTCGCATCCTGCCCATTGGTCATCTTCAATCTCCACTTTGATCTATGTTGATCAGTCATACCCGACGTCGAAACCCTGCGCGCGCGGCTAGTCTTCTGGGATATGTCGAGAGCTATCGAAAAAGGCTTCGGGGCTTCACCTCTTGCGGGGGCCCGCGATCCGAAGGGACCGCGGTCTCTGAGGTATGTGCTCAAAAACTAATCATGTCCGCTCCGCGGGAATGGAGCAAAGCGGACATGCCAATCTCCAGCCTTGATCAAAGCCTGGCGACCATGCCGGATGTTACCACGCCCCGTGGGTGGGAGGCACGCGACCGCCGGACACATCGTCCAGCGAGCTGTCGTTGAGTGCATCCTTTTCAGACATCAAGATTTGGGGTGCCTTATTCTGGGCGGCATCCTTGAGGCTCTCGATCGATTTGGCCGGCGCTTTCGAATTTGTGTCCTGCCTATTGGTCATATTCAATCTCCACTTTCATCAAAGCTGATCGGTTAAAACCGACGGGCAATCTTAAGGTGAGCAACCGCAGCAAGATTACCGGCGCGACCACGTGCAAAAAATACGGCAGGGGGCGTATTTCGCATTAAAGTGATCTGGCAAATAGATTTGTGGATCCAGATCCTGGCTTGGCGTTGATTGACATCTTAAGACCGTTGTGGGCGGGTGCGATACATGTGTGGACTGGTGAGGACGATCATTGCTGACGATCACGCCATCATGCGGGAGGGCCTGAAGCAGCTTCTATCGACCGTGGACGAGCTTACTGTCACTGGAGAAGCGGCGGACGCGGAGGCGGTCCACCGGCTGCTGAATGAAAGCTCCGCCGATCTTCTCATCCTCGACCTCGGCATGCCGGGTGTAAGTGGATTTCAGTTCATAGCCAACCTAAGAGCCACGTGGCCGAAGCTGCGGGTACTTGTCCTCACCGCAAATATCGAGCCGCGTTCCGTTCGGGCAGCTTTTTCCGCGGGCGCGATTGGCTATTTGACCAAGAGCGGCGATCCATCCGAACTCATTGCTGCAATCGATGCCATCAGAAAAGGCAACACCTATGTCGCAGAGGAGGTTCGCTTTACGGTGGACCAGCATGACGGCCCGAACGAAATCCCGGAGCCCAGCGCAACGATCATGTCTCCGATCGCGCTGACAAGGCGCGAGCGGCAAATCCTGGGGATGATCCCTCACGGCGCCACCAACCGCGACATCGCCAGCCGTCTCGGCATCAGCCCGCTGACCGCCCGCAAACACCGGGAGAATCTCATGCGGAAGCTTGATCTGCACAGCGGCGCCGAATTGACCGCCTACGCGGTTCGTCTCGGCCTTCCGGCGGGCTAGCGCTTCGATGCAGGAAGACAGGATACGCGCGGCGCTCGTCGAGCTCTTGTATCGCAATTCCTATGGCGTGGTGGCCTCCAACATCCTCATCTCCCTGGCGGCGGCGTACGTCCTGAGGAGCACCGTACCGGCGAGCTGGTTGGTTGGATGGCTCGGTGCGCTGTATCTGCTCACCGCCATCCGCGTCCTGGCGGCGCGCCGATTCTTCAGCCGGAATCGTGAACCAGCGTCTGTGTTGCGATGGGCGTGGCTCGCGGCTGCGTTTTCCTGCGTGTCGGGCCTGCTGTGGGGAATGCTCGGCTGGGTTGGGTTCGTTCCTGAACAGCCCGTTCCTTTTTTATTCACCGCTGTTGCCCTGACCGGTCTGGTCTGCGGCACGGTTCCGTCGCTCTCGGCCTTTCCACCGGCTCTCGTCGGCTCGATCATCGCAACGGTGCTGCCGGTCATGGCGCGTTCCTTTATCAATGGAGGTGACACCTCCGGCGCATATCTCTCCCTGCTTACGGGGCTTGTGGCCATCAATTTCTACTACTGTCGCACGACGCACCGCATGCTGCGTGAGACCATCAGGTTGCGTCTGGAAAATGTCGAGCTGGTTAGCCACCTCGAGGAAGAGCGCGACCGCGCACAAGCCGCCGATCGTGCGAAAACGCGTTTCCTTGCGGCCGCCAGCCATGACCTGCGCCAGCCAATCCATGCCTTGAGTCTGCTGATCGCCACGCTCGCGGCGCTGGGGCATCGCGGCGCAGTCCAATCTGGCGACGCACGCGATCTGGCCGGCAAGGCAAAATCCATTGTCGGCAACCTCAGCGCCCTTCTCAATGGATTGCTCGACATCTCCCGGCTTGATGCCGGCGTCGTCACTGTCGAGAGGGAGACGGTGAATCTGTCCCAACTGTTCTACCAGCTCAGCAACGAGTTCGCTCCCGCGGCGAAGGATCGCGGCCTTGATTGGCGTGTTGTCGAAAGCCGTCTGAAGGTGGACAGCGATCCCATGATGCTGAAACGGGTGCTGGGCAATCTGCTGTCGAACGCCTTTCGATACACGAGATCCGGCGGCGTTCTGCTCGGCTGCCGCAGGCGGGGCGCTGCGGTGGAAATCCAGATATGGGATACCGGACCCGGCATCCCCGCAGACCAGCAAGCCATAGTGTTCGAGGAGTTCGTGCAATTGCAGAACCCGGCGAGGGATCGCACGCAAGGCCTTGGCCTCGGCCTGGCCATCGTTCGCCGCACCGCCGCACTGCTGCAACATCCGCTGAAGCTGGTCTCCGTCACCGGGCGCGGTTCGATGTTTTCCGTTACGGTTCCGCAAGCCAGTGCGGTGGCAACTCCCTTGCCTGATAACAAGGTATCACCCGCAGGCATCGCCGTCAGCATTATGGTCGTGGAAGACGAGGAGGATGTTCGCGATATCATGGTGCAGTTGCTTACGCTGCAGGGGCATCGCGTCTATGCCGGCCGATCTGCCGCCGAGGTGCAGCAGAGGCATGCCGAGGCGACGATGACCGGCAATGCTCCGGTCGACCTGATCATCGCCGACTACCGCCTCGAAGATGGCGCGACGGGCCTGGATGCCATCGCGGCGCTTTGCGCCCATCTCGGCCGCTCGGTTCCTGCCGTGATCGTGACCGGAGACACCTCGCCGTCGCGCATCAAGGAAGCCACCGCCAGCGGTTATCGCATTCTGCACAAGCCGATCACCGGCGAGGAATTGCACGAAGCGATCGTCGCAGCCTGCGTTGACGGCAGGGAATCAATCGAGAGTGATTGCTGAAAGGATGGGCAGCTGCCGCCGGATTGGCGATTGCCCGACCACGGTTGAGACTGTGCATCAGCCTCCTTTCCCACGATGAAATACGGCATCTGCCGTATCGCTCGCGAGTGACCCCAGCGGTATCTTCCACTTCAATGGGACGCGCTTGAACAGCTGCCGATCTTGAATTCGGCAGTTGGTTCAGGCGCATGCCATCAGCGGAGGCTATCGGGACGAGCAGCTTCGCTTCGGGAAGTCTCGCGCGGCGGCGGTGAAGCTGATGGGTTCTGATAGAGCGATGAATGAGCCGATGCGTCCGCCCGATTTGCGACACCATGGCTCGGCGCAAAGAAGGCGCGCCTTTTCAGTCAAGGCAGCGTTGGCGAGCACGGCCCTCGTGCGGGCCGGGGTGATCCTCAGCGGCACCTTCGTTGCGGCCCACCTCGCAATCACGCCCGCGTTTGCCGACGGCGGCAAAGGCGGTGCTTCATTTTTCGGTGGTTCCGGCGGCGCCGGCGGCACCGCGGCAGCTCCAACCGGCGGTCATGGGAGCGATGAAGACCTTACAACCGCATTTGGCGGCGGCGGAGGTGGCGGCGGCGGCGTCAGCCTCAGCACGGGCGCTGGTGGCGCGGGCGGCACTGGCGGCACCATCCAGCCTGGCAGCACCGATACGGCCGGCGGCAATGGCGGCAACGGCGGCAGTTTCGGCCTGGTGATACCAGCCGCGCCGAACGGGGCTCCCGTGTCGGGAACGGTCGGCGGCACGGGCGGGGACAGTGCCTTTGCCAGCGGCGGCGGTGGCGGTGGTGGAGGCGGTGGTGGCGAAGGCGGTGGCGGCGTCCTGTTCACCGGTCCAGCCGCAAGCTCAAACGCCTCGACCATTGCCGGGGGCAATGGTGGTGCCGGCGGCAATGGCGGCGGCGGAGCTTCCGCGGGTGTGGGCGGCAGCGGCGGCGCCGGCGGCGTTGGTGTTGCTCTAACCGGTGGCGCGAACTTCACCAATAGTGCGGGGGCAACGGTTCAGGGCGGCACCGGCGGTGCCGGCGGCACCGGCGGCGACGCCCAAACCTCGTCTGGCGGCAGAGGCGGCAGTGGCGGTAATGGCGGCGCGGGCGTGTTGCTGGTCAATGGCGGCACCCTCACCAACGCCGGCACGATCACCGGCGGCGCGGCGGGCGCGGCCGGACTTGCCGGAACGGGGGTCGTCACCGGTCCCAACGGCGTCAGCGGCATCGGCGGCACTGGTGTGGTGGGTTCGAACATCACTGTCGTCAACAGCGGGACGATCGCCGGCGGCTCCGGTGGCGGCCTGGCCATCGCCTTCACCGGCGGCACCAATACGCTGGAGCTTCAGGCTGGATCGACCACCACCGGCAATGTAGTGGCCTTCAGCAGCGCCGATACGTTGCGGCTCGGCGGCACCACGAATGGGAGTTTTGACGCGTCCAGCGTCGGCGCCTCGGCCCAGTATCGCGGCTTCGGCATTTTCGAGAAAGCAGGCTCCAGCACCTGGACGCTGACCGGCACGAACGCCTTTAGCGGCTCGACGGTCGTCAATGGCGGGACCCTGCTCGCCGGCAATGCCGGCGCGTTCAGCGCCACCAGCGCGATGACGATCAATGGCGGCAACGTCGACCTCGGTGGTACTGCGCAGACCATCAACAACGTGGCGCTGGCGGGCGGCGTGCTGAGCAACGGCGCATTGACCAGCGCGGTGACCTCGACCGGCGGCACGCTGAGCCGCGTCGGCGGCAGCATGAGCCTGACGGCGAACGGGGGTGTCACCAATATCATCACCCTCAACACGTATACCGGCGCGACCATTGTGAACAACGGCGCGATCTTGCTTGGCGCCAGCCCCGATGCGTTCAGCGCCGCCAGCGCGATGACGATCAACACCGGCGGCCTCGTGAGTCTTGGCGGCTTTGGCCAGGCCATCGACAATTTGGCGCTGTCGGGTGGCACGTTGACCAATGGTGCCTTGACCGGCGCGGTGACCTCGACCGGCGGCACGTTGAGCAATCTCGGCGGCGCCATGAGCCTGATCGCGAACGGTGGCACCACCACGCTGGGCGGCGCTGGTACCGGCTATACCGGCACGACCACGGTCAACAGCGGCGCGACGCTGCTCGGCGGCGTCGCCAATGGCTTCAGTGCCGGCAGCGCAACGACCGTCAACACCGGCGGCACGGTCGATCTCGGCGGTTTTGCGCAGACCATCAACAATGTGACGCTGGCGGGTGGCTCGTTGGGCAATGGCGCGCTGACCGGCGCGGTGACCTCGACCGGCGGCACGATCAGCAGCACGAGCGGCAGCATGAGCCTGACGGCGAATGGCGGTACCACCTTTTTCGTCGGCAACACCTACACTGGTGCCACCACGGTCAACAATGGCGCCACCCTGGTCAGTATCTTCGGCTTTGGGTTCAGCGCTGCGAGCGCGATGACGATCAACACCGGGGGCACCGTCGATCTCGGCGGGACTACGGAGATCGTCAACGCGGTGGCGCTGGCGGGCGGGACGCTGAAGAGTGGCGCGTTGTTCGGCGCGGTGACCTCGACCGGAGGCACGCTGGACAGCCTCAACGGCACCATGACCCTCACGGTGAACGGCGGCGCCACCACGGTGATCGGCACCAATGGCTATAGCGGTCCCACCGTGGTGAATGGCGGCCTGCTGTCGGTCAACGGTTCTGTTTCCAGCGACGTGACCGTGAATACCGGCGGAACGCTCGGGGGCAACGGCACCGTCGGCAACACCAATATCAATGGCGGTGCGTTGGCGCCCGGCAATTCGATCGGTCTGTTGACCGTCAATGGCAGCCTCTCGTTCACGGCGGCATCGAGCTACATGGTGCAAGTTTCGCCGACCAATGCCGACCGCACCAACGTCATCGGCGTGGCGACGCTCGGCGGCGCGACGGTGAACGCGAGCTTTGCGCCCGGAACTTATGTCGCGAAGCAATACACCATCGTCCATGCGGGCGTCGCGTTGCACGATACATTTTCGTCGCTGGTCAACACCGATCTGCCGTCGGGCTTCACGGCAAGTCTCAGCTATGGCACTTACGACGCATATCTCAATCTCGTGCTCGGCTTCGTTCCTCCGCCGGGCGCCGGCCTGAACGCCAACCAGCAGAATGTCGGCAACGCCCTCGTCAATTTCTTCAACAGCACTGGCGGCATTCCGATCGTGTTCGGCGGCCTGACGCCCGCCGGGCTCACGCAGCTTTCCGGCGAAGCCGGCACCGCGCCGCAGCAGACCACCTTCAATGCGATGAACCAGTTCATGGGCGTGATGACCGATCCGTTCGTCGCGGGCCGCGGCGACGGCGTCTCTTCTGGGGGCACGGCTGCCGGTTATGCCGACGAGGAAGCCTTGGCCTACGCGCAAAAACGCAAGCCGGCTGACGCATTGGCTGCAATCTATGCCAAGGCACCACCACGCGCCGACGTTCGAACAGCGCTGGAGCGTGTGGGCCGCGGCATTTGGCGGATCACAGAGCACCGACGGCAATGCGGCGCTCGGGTCGAACAACACCACCAGCAGCATCTATGGCACCGCGGTCGGCGCCGATTATCGCATCTCGCCGGACACGCTGGCCGGCGTTGCGCTCGCCGGCGGCGGCACCAATTTCACCGTCACCAATAATCTCGGCGGAGGACGCTCCGACCTGTTCCAGGCAGGCGCGTTCATTCGGCACAACATGGGGGCGGCCTATCTGACCGGTGCGCTGGCCTATGGCTGGCAGGATATCACCACCGACCGTACGGTCACCGTCGCGGGCGTTGACCGGCTGCGCGCCGAGTTCAACGCCAATGCCTGGTCGGGCCGGCTCGAAGGCGGCTATCGTTTTGTGACGCAGGGTTTAGGCTTCACGGCTTATGCCGCCGGCCAGTTCACGACGTTTGACCTGCCCAGCTATGCCGAGCAGGCGATCGTCGGCAGCAACATCTTTGCGCTCACTTACAATTCGAAGAGCGTCATCGATACCCGCAGCGAGTTCGGCCTGCGTACCGACAAGTCCTTTGCGATGCAGGACGGCATCCTGACCCTGCGCAGCCGCGCCGCCTGGGCGCATGACTTCAATCCCGACCGCAGCATCGGCGCGACCTTCCAGACGCTGCCTGGCGCTAGCTTCGTCGTCAACGGCGCCGCGCAGGCGTCCAGCTCCACGCTTGTCACCGGGGCGGTCGAGATGAAATGGCTCAACGGCTGGTCCATCGCGGCGACTTTCGAGGGCGAATTTTCTAGTGTGACGCGCTCTTACGCCGGCAAAGGTGTCGCGCGATACCAGTGGTGAGCGTCTGTGAATTACTCGTGAGGACGGTCGAATTTCGAACGTGCGCAAGAAGGTCATTTGGATATGGCAATTACCGGTAGATCCCACGCTCGGCGACCATCGTCACCTCTCAAGGCGTGGACAATCGCTGTCCTGGTCGGCTTCGGCATCTTGCACCTCGTCGGAGGATACATGCTGGATCACGCGCCGAGCATCCGTCCCATCGAAATGGCAACAATTGCGATCGACGGCGACTAGATCGATTGGCTGGTGTCACTTGCGTGAGTTCGGACGCCCCATGCTGTGCGGCTATTGACCGCGATCACCATTCTCGCTGGAAGCGATGCCATGTCAGACATAGCGGTTTATTTGGTGCTGAGTGGGGCGGCTTTTGCGGGCGCGTTCGTTTCCGGCCTTGCTGGGTTTGCGTTCTCGGCGGTCGCCGGTGCTATCCTGCTACACGCCTTTCCGCCCATGGAAGCTGTGCCATTGATGATGGCTTGCAGCATCACCGTTCAAGCGGCCAATCTGTTTGCGCTACGCAAGAGCATGCAATGGAAGACCAGCCTCATTTTCATCGCTGGTGGACTATTGGGCACTCCGATCGCGATCTATCTCCTCCAGAATGTGGATACCGGCATCTTCAGACTGGGCTTTGGATCTCTCGTATCGCTTTACGCGGCGTATGCCCTGTTGCGGCCAACGGCTGCCTATTTGCGTCAGATGGACAGTCGGAGCAGCAACGCGCTGGTGGGTTTTGGTGGCGGACTGGTTGGCGGCTTGACCGCGATGCCCGGCGCACTTCCTGCGATCTGGTGCGACATCCATGGTCTCCCGAAAACGCAGCAGCGCGGCCTGGTTCAGCCCTACATCGGGGTCATGCAGCTTTTCGCCCTCGCTCTCATGCTTTCGCACCACAGCCTCTCGTTAAAGGTCTTGATCGACTTTGGTATTGCTCTGCCCGCCTTGGCTGCCGGAACGGCTGTGGGGATCGTCCTGTTCGGTCGGATCAACGAAGCAGCCTTCAAACGGATCATCCTGGGCTTGTTGCTGTTTTCGGGACTCTGCCTTGTGATCTAGAAGGGATCTTTGCGGCAAGGTGTAAGTGGCTTTTGCATAAACGCCGGCCAGATCCGGGGTGTATGCTTTAATCCAATCGTGTCGTGGAAAGCGAGTGGTCAAACTTTGCGCGTGATACAAGGCAACATCTGCTTAAAATTGCGAAAGCATTTCAGCCATATCGATCCGGTCGAGGATGGCTCGTATTCGCGGGGGGCTGCATGAAACCGGGCACCGAACGAATCTTTCGTGAAGCTGCCATCGAGCGGCTTTCGAATCCCGAGCAGCTCGACCACGTCGTCGGCGTTACGCGGCCGTTTGACTGGATGGCCGCTACGACGCTGGCGTTGGGTCTTGCCGTGCTATTGGCCTGGAGCGTGCTGGGCCGCATTCCGACCCGCGTATCCGGCGACGGCATTTTGTTGAGCAGTGGTGGTCGCCTGGTCGACGCCGTGTCTGCGGTCAGCGGAAAGCTGGCCTCGCTCGACGTTAGCATCGGCGACGGGGTCCGCCGCGATCAGGTGATTGCCCGGGTCGTGCAGACCGAGACCGAGCAGCGGCTTCAGCAGGCGAGGGATGTCCTGCGCGAGCGCGAGCGCGAGCATATCGAGCTCACCGGCGCGATCTCGCGTGAGATCGATGCCAAGCTCGCAAACTACGCGGCTCAGGAAACCGGCCTTGCCAATGTGATCGCGGCCGCTGAGCGGCGCACCGCCTATCTTACAGACGAGGTGGCCAAGCTCGAGCCTGCCGCGGCAAACGGAACCGTAACGCGCAGATATCTCGAGGACCGTCGGGTCGAGCTCAACAATGCGCGGGAGCGCATCACCGATGCGAAGAACGATGTTCTCAAGCTCAGCGCGCAGCGGTTGGATCTGCAGAGCCAGCGTGAGCGCGATCGGTTGCAGTCGGAGTTCAAGGTCAACGATGCGAAGCGGACGGTCGAGCAGCTTGTCGCCGACCTGGAGCGAGGATCGCGGATCCTCAGCCCTGCCGACGGCCGTATCGTCGAGGTCAAGGTGTCCAGCGGCGCCGTGCTTGCGATGGGCACGCCGGTTGTCGAAATCGAAATTGCGGGGCAGCTCCTGGAGGCGACCGTCTATATGCCGCCGGACCGCGGCAAGAGCATCAGACCGGGCATGGAGGTTCGTGTCGAGCCGACCAACGTCAAGCGGGAAGAGTATGGCTCGATCGTCGGTAATGTGGTGGCGGTGTCGGACTTCCCTGTGACGCCCCAGGGCATGCTCGCCGATCTGCATAACGATGCATTGGTGAAGCGCTTCTCGCAGGACGGCGCTCCTTATGCGGCGAAGGTGACCCTGGAGCGTGATCCTTCTACCGCCAGCGGGTATCGCTGGACCTCCGGCAAGGGACCGCCGATCCTGCTCTCGAGCGGTACGTTGACCCGCGCCGAGATAACAACGCGCGAGCAGCCGCCGATCGATCTGGTGATCCCGCTGATGAAGCGGCTCAGCGGCATTGGCGGCTAGGAACACCAGTGCATGACCGAGTTATCGCATCAAGCCGACAACCGGCCGGAGTTACTCGATCGCCTCGGCAACAAGATCGGGAGCATGCGGCGGCGCTGGGTCACGCCGACGGTGTTCCAGATGGAAGCGCTGGAATGCGGTGCCGCCTCGCTCGCGATGATCCTGGCCCATCACGGTCTCTGGGTGCCGCTGGAAAAGCTGCGCGAAGCCTGCGGCGTTTCGCGGGACGGCAGCAAGGCCAGCAACGTGCTGAAGGCTGCGCGACAGTTCGGACTGACGGCAAAGGGGTTCAGGAAGGAGCCGGCAACGCTGCATGAGTTGCCGATGCCCTCGATCATCCACTGGAATTTCAATCATTTCGTGGTGCTGGAAAGGCTGAATCCGGATTACGCCTATGTCAACGATCCCTCGGTCGGGCGTCGCAAGGTCGGCCACGACGAGTTTGACGCCTCCTTCACCGGCGTGGTCCTGGCGATGGAGCCGGGACCCGAATTCAAGCCCGGCGGGCACGTGCCCGATTTTTTTCCGCTGCTGCTGCGGCGGCTGTCGAATTCACTGTGGGCGGTGCTGCTGCTGGTTGCGCTCAGCACTGCGCTTGTCGTGCCCACTATCCTGGTTCCGGCCTTCACGAAGATCTTCGTCGATGACGTCCTGATCAAGCATGTCGAGGGCTGGTTCACGCCCCTGCTGATCGGCATGGCGATCACCGCCGTGGTGCGGGCGCTGATGACGGCGTTTCAGCAGTCGCTGCTCCTGCGCCTCCAGACCAAGCTCACGGTGACGATGGTCAGCCAATTGATCTGGCATGTCCTGACCCTTCCGATGGAGTTCTTCACCCAGCGACACTCGGGCGATCTCGCTAACCGCATAGCCGCCAGCGAACAGATCGCCCAGCTACTCTCGAACGGGGTGGCCGCCAACGCGCTGAACCTGATCTCGGTGAGCTTCATCGCCATCACGATGGCCTTCTACGACGGCCTTCTGGCCGTGATCAGCATCGCAATGGCTCTCCTCAATGTACTCGTCCTCAGGCTGGTTGCGCGCCAGCGCGAGGACCTTAACCGCAAGCTGACGATCGAACGCGCCAAGCTGAACGGAAGCACCATCGAGATCGTTCGCACGATCGAAACGATCAAGGCCGGCGGCTTGGAAGACGATGCTTTCGCGCGCTGGGCGGGGTTTCAGGCAAAGGTCCTCAACGCCGAGCGCGATCTCGGCGTCTATTCCAGCTTCCTCGACACCTGTCCTATCTTTCTGACCGGATTGACCACCGCGGTGGTGTTGGGGGTGGGTGGCCTCCGGATCGTCGACGGCGCTTTGACCATCGGTGGTCTCGTCGCCTTGCAGGCGCTGCTCGCCAGCCTGGTCGAGCCGGTCAACGCGCTTGTGCAGCAGACCACTGCCTTCCTTGCCATCAAGGCCAACCTGTTCCGGATCGAAGACGTCTTCAACTATCCCGCCCGTCCTCTGGTGCCGATGGAGCGCGCCCCCGCGCGCATGCCTGCAAAACTGTCGGGCCGGGTCGAGTTGAAGGACATTTCGTTCGGCTATTCAGCGCTCGAGCCGCCGCTGATCGAGGATTTCTCACTGGTCGTCGAACCCGGCAGCCGCGTGGCCCTGGTCGGGGCATCGGGCAGCGGCAAATCCACTGTTGGGCGGCTGGTCAGCGGGCTCTACCGGCCGTGGTCGGGCGACATCCGCATTGACGGCTGGTCCATGACCGAGATCCCTCAGGAGATATTCACCAACTCGGTCGCCTATGTCGATCAGGAGATCCTGCTGTTCGAAGCGACGGCCCGTGATAACCTCACGCTCTGGGACGACACCGTGCCCGAAGCCGGCGTGTCGCGGGCGCTCAAGGACGCGCTCATCCATGAGGAGGTCGCCGTCCGCGCCGGCAATTACGATTGCCATGTGGCCGAGGACGGCAGGAATTTCAGCGGTGGTCAGCGACAACGGCTCGAGATCGCGCGGGCGCTGGTGGGCAATCCTTCCGTGGTCGTCCTCGACGAGGCCACTTCAGCGCTGGATCCGATCGTCGAAAAGGCGATCGACGACAATCTCCGAAGCAGGGGATGCACCTGCATCATTGTGGCCCACCGGCTCAGCACGATTCGCGACTGTGACGAAATCCTGGTGATGAGCAACGGGCGGGTTGTGCAGCGGGGGACGCATCAGGAGCTGCTCGCCGAGGGCGGCGAATACGTCCAACTGGTGTCTGGCGAATGAGCAGCGCCTACCAGCCTCCGTCGCTCGAAACTCCGCCCGGGCACGCAGGTGCGGCGTCCGCCCCGATGGCGCTCGAGAGCCATCGGCCATTGCCGGTCGATGACGTTGATCTCGTGCTGCACGTCGTGCGCGGCTATGTGGACCTGTTTGCGGTCAGGGAGACCGCCGCAGGCGAAGCGAGCCGACGACATCACCTGTTTCGGGTCGAACAAGGCGCAATCGTTTTCGGCCTCCCTGGCATCCGCGATACGAGCGGGAATTCGATCGCCGTGATTGCGGTCGGCGGTATCGAGACCGAGGTCGTGGTCGACGATCGCGGCTGTTTTGAGGATCGGGACGCGATCGACGCATGGGCTACGCAGGTGTCGGGAATCATCGCGGCCTCTGCTGAGGCTGCGGTCGTGCAGCAGGCCGCGATCGGATCGCGATACATGCTGGCATCCGGCGACGTGCTCCGGCTGTCCGGCCGGCGAGCCGGCTGGATCGGGATCGAGCACGGGACCATCGGGGTGATGGGGATGCCGGAAACCCATGGCTCCGCGGAGCGTCCTGTGCCGATGCCACCGGGAACATGGATCGTCGCCCGGGAGGACACGACGGTGGATGTCCGGGCGAGCACGGATTTCGCGCTCGCCGAGATCTGGGTCGCGCTCGATCGATTCCATGCACACGTCATGGAAAGTTTGTGTCTCAGGATCGACGAGGAAGCTCTCGCGGAGGCTGACCGCCTGCGGCTGCGCTCGAATCTCAATCGGCTACGGACCAGCAATATTGTAGGTCGTCTTGCCGGTATCATCGCTGCCGAGCCTGGATCGTCGCGGCCGGGCGCGGCTGGCGCCAATTATCTGATGGCTGCCTGTCGGGAGGTCGGAGCGGCCATGGGCATTTCGCTTGAAGCTCCAGCCAGCGTGCTGTCCGGCAGCGACGATCTCGCGAACGCAATGACCATCGCACGGGTGTCGCGGGTGCGGAGCCGGCGCCTGCTGCTGCGCGCGGACTGGTGGACCAACAGCGTCGGTCCGTTCGTCGCATTTCTTGACGAAGACCGACGGGCGGTCGCGGTTCTGCCAAGTGCAGGCGGTCGCCATATCGTCGTTGATCCTGGCGCTGGCACGCGCCGCGAGCTGACGCGGGCGACCGCCACCGAACTGGCGCCCGAGGCGGTGATGTTCTATCGCCCGCTGCCGTCGCGCACGCTCAGGATTCGCGATCTCCTGAGGTTCGGCGCCGCGATGGTTCGGGCTGATTTCCTGCGGGTCATGCTGGCGGCCCTGTGCCTCGGACTTCTCGCGCTGGCGACGCCGCTGGTCATCAAGCTTTTGATCGATTCCGTGCTGCCGCGCGCGGAAACCGACCAGCTCCTGATCTGCGCCATCGCGCTCGTGGTCGTTACGCTGGTCGCCGGCGGTTTTCAGATGATGCAGGGAATCGCCATGCTCCGGCTCGAGAGCCGGTTGGACTGGGTGTTGCAGGCTGCCATTGTCGACCGTCTTCTGCGGATGCCGGCTGCGTTCTTTCGCAGTTTTTCGGCTGGGGATCTGGCGGACCGCACGCTTGGTGTCGAAGCCATCCGCACCATCATCGCGGGCCGCGCCATTCGCGGATTCCTTGCCCTGGTGTCGTGCCTGTTCAGCTTTGCCGTGATGCTCTACCTCGATATCAGGCTCGGCATGCTGGCTGCTGCGCTCGCAATGCTGCGCGTCGCATTGGTTGTAGCAATCAGTCTGGCCCGATTGTCGAATGAGCGGGAGAGCCTGCATCAGCAGGGACGCCTGGAGGGGTTGGTTCTACAGCTCCTCGGCGGTGTCGGAAAACTGCGGATCGCCAATGCGACCATGCACGCGCTGGCCATCTGGGTCGAGCGGTTCGCCGAGCAGAAGCGCAATTTCATGGCATCGCAGCGTGCGGGAAATCTCCAGAAGAGCCTTGAAGCGGCGTTTCCCGCGTTGGCGACGCTCCTCATCTTTGCCCTGGCTGAGAACGTATCCAGCGTCAGGCTGCATGACCTTGGCACCTTCCTCGCATTCTACGCGGCGTTCGGGCTGTCGCTCGCCGCGGTCGGCGAGTGGGCGCTGGCGATCGGAGAGCTGCTGGTCGCAATCCCGAGGTTCGAGCGGCTCAGGCCGATCATCGCGACGGCGACCGAAATCAGCGACGACCGCAAATCGGTTGGCGAGATCAGCGGCTCGATCGAGTTTGCCAACGTGTCGTTCCGCTACGGCGAAAGTGGGCCACCGATTCTCGATGATGTCAGCCTCAGCGTGCGCAAGGGAGAATACCTTGCCATTGTCGGCCCGTCGGGAAGCGGAAAGTCGACGCTTTTCCGTTTGCTTCTCGGATTCGAGAAACCGGAGTCCGGCGTGATTTTCATCGACGGCAAATCGCTCGAGACCATCGACCTTGGACTGTTGCGCCGACAAGTCGGTGTCGTATTGCAGAATTCCAGGCTCGCCTCCGGCAGCATTTATGAAAACATCTGCGGCGCAGCCCAACTGTCGCTTGATCACGCCTGGGAGATTGCCCGGCTGGCGGGACTCGATCGCGACATCGAGTCCATGCCCATGGGCATGCAAACTCTGGTCGCTGAAGGCGTGAGCACGCTCTCGGGCGGTCAGCGCCAGCGATTGCTGATCGCGCGGGCGCTGGCGCATCGGCCGCGGCTCTTGCTGATGGATGAGGCCACCAGCGCGCTCGACAACCGATCCCAGGCCATCGTGAGCGACTCGATCTCACGGCTCAACCTGACCCGTATCGTCATCGCGCACCGGCTCAGCACCGTTCAATCGGCGGATCGGATTATCGCCCTGGCCGGCGGCAAGATCGTGCAGAGCGGCAGCTTCGCCGAGCTGATGGCGCAGTCGGGTCTGTTTGCGGATTTCGCGGAACGTCAACTGGTCTAGAGCATGATCCGGAAAGGTGTGCCGCGGTTTTCCGAATAGATCATGTTCAAACATGGAGCTAAAGCGCGATGACGCGCGTTAGGGGTCACCGATATGCGCAAGGTCCTCTTCATATTCGGCGTGCTGAACGACTCCGACATCGACTGGATGGCCCGTGTCGGCTCTCGCCGCGGCATCAGGCGACAGGACGTCCTGATCGACGAAGGTGTGCCGATCTCGTCGATCGTCCTGCTGTTGCAGGGACGAATGGGCGTGAGCGTGTCCGGCATCGGCGAGATCGCCCAGCTCGAGGCGGGTGACTTCGTCGGTGAGATGTCGCTGATCGATTCAGCGCCGCCCTCGGCCACAGTGTCTGCGAAGCTCGATTCGGTTGCCCTGTTCCTGGACAAGCAGCTCCTGCTGCGAAAGCTCGCGGGAGATCCCGCCTTTGCCAGCCGCTTCTATCGCGCTTTGGCAATCCTGCTCTCGGACCGCCTGCGGGCCACCGAGCGCAGGATGGCCTATGGTGAACAAAAACACGGACTAGGTGACGAGGCGACACGCCTGAAGGACGAGCTTGATCCCGGCGTCCTCGATCAAGTGTCGGTCGCCGGCGAGAGATTTGACCGTCTGCTCAAGCTCGTCGAGCAGTTCGCGATGAGAGGCGCCAGATCCTGAGATGGTAGGCAGGGACCTTTCGACACTTCCCCGTGACCGACGCCGAAATACGGCATCTGCCGTATCGCGGGGAAATGGATCCAGCGGTAGCTTTCACTCCACGGCGCACGAACCAAAGGGCGACGTAGGGAAGCCGGCTTCCTAAGCCCTTGAATATTCGGGAAATGACCTCGTCGGACGGTTGCAACTGATGTCTGGGTAGTGCGCTTGGCATTGATCAAAGCGGGAGAATGAATATGACCGATCAGCAGGACACGAATTCCACAGCGGGTGCGGCACCCGGCGAGAACCTCAAGGACGGCGCTCAGAACACGGCCCCCCAAATCTCCCCGACCTCGGATGCACTCAGCGACGGCTCGCTGGACCAAGTGTCAGGCGGCGCTTGGCCGTACAACAGCACTGCGGCTGCCAGCTACAGCGCCAGCGGCCCGATAGGCTAGCCGAAAGGGCGCTCTGCGGTGAACAAAGGGCGAGCCCCGAAACTGCCTTTCCGAGCCCTGGAAATACTCACGAAGCAAACCCAGCGTAGCGTTTCGAACGTCGGGTTGATCCGATCAACATTGATGAAGGTGGAGATTGAATATGAGCAACACGCAGGACACGAATTCAAAGGCGCAAGCCGAAACTCTCGGGACCAGCAAGGACGGCGCTCAGAACCAGGCGTCCCAAATCTCGCCGGCGGCTGATGCGCTCAGCGACAGCTCGCTGGACGACGTGTCAGGCGGCTCTTGGCCGTACAATACTTTCACGAGCGGCGTCTACAGCCCCAGTAACGGTGGTTAACCAATCAGCATTGATGAAACTGGAGGTTGAACAGGACCAGTGGGCAGGACACGAATTCAAAGGCGCAAGCCGAGTCTCTCGAGAGCAGCAACGACGTCCCTCAGAACAAGGCGCCCCAAATTTCGACGTCTGATGCGCTGAGCGACAGCTCGCTGGACGATGTCTCAGGCGGCTCTTGGCCGTACGGTACCGCTGTGTATGCCAGCATCGGCAGCGCAGGCCAGGGGGGCTATTCGCATCGACTGGTCGGCGACCGACAAGACGGCGTTTTTGAATGCCTTAACCCAAGAGATCAACGAGCCGGGCAAGGGCCACTTGGACGCTTATCTGAAGCCCTTCATTCGTCCCATTGATCCTAGCCAAGACATGGCAACCGAGATTCTCAAGGCGCCAGGTCTCGATGGTCGACAAGCTGGGACCAACGCGGTGCTTGGCAAGAATGATGAACCCGCGGTGCAAGAAAAATATCGCCTGCTTAGGATAGAGCGCAATCAAAGCCAATCCGGCGGTGATGCTAATCGCGCCAGTTGATGGCTGACGCTCCGTTGCTAGCAGCTGATCGGCTGATCCAGGCTATCAAGGCCTTTTTTCTAAGGTATGCGCTGACCTCTGCATCGGCCTAACCTCGGCCGTGAACCTATAAACGCGCCGGGCGGACAGCTTGCCAGAGTCCGCTGTGCCCCAATAGCCGACGAATTGTTGCGTAGCAACGAAACGACGCGATGGGCCAACAGCGGACGTCCAACAACGCTGGGAGCACAGTCTGCCCACCTAGATGGCCGACATTCCGCCAATAGCCGCCGACTGCGTGAGACTTATCTAAAACCGAACACGTTCCCTGCATAACCGGATATCTTGCGCGGGAAGTCTTGTGCAAGCGCAAGCCATTCAGTCGACTGATGCTCGCCACGTCCACATTCTGCGCATAACGTCTGTCCTGAACCAGAAGCGATGGGCGAGTGCTGCCGCGATGTGAACCAAGATCAGCAAGATTAGGGCGAGGGCAGCGGCAAAATGGATCTGGCCCGGCAGCGAATAGCCGCCAAACCAGGCCAAAGCACCGACGATCGGCATTCCAAGCAAGAGAATGTAGAACGCACCGTGGGTCAGGCGCGCAACTTGCTTGAGCAAGGGATGCTCGATTACTGGCAGTTCTGGTGCCCCCCGGTGCCAGCGAAGCCAAACTCGCCATAGCGCCGCGGCGAAGATCAATAATCCAACGAACGCATGCGCATTGAGGCTACCCTCATTTGGAGTGACGCCCGTCATCCGATCCTTCCACAGATCCTCAATGCCGCCGTGGAAGAAGATCTGGAAGGCAACAAGGGCCGCGATGGTCCAATGAAGGATGATCTGCAACCGAGAATAGGTCGATGGGATAGTGCTCACGGTTGTCACCTGGCGTCTGGTTCTGCACGCATGACCAATGCACTTTGTTCGGTCAGCCGAACACAAAGTTTCTCAACTGATAATACCAATGCTGTCAACGACAGCCTGCGTAGGTACGTTGCGAATGCGCGGGCGCTTGGATTGCCTTTACTCTAAGCCTACTATGCCGCTCTCCTGCAGCCGCTCGATGCAGAGCCGCTCTATCGGTTTTTCAGAGATGGTTTTGGGAATCTCGCTTAGGACCTGGATGATCTCCGGGATGTCTCGCGTTTGCAACGTCCTGCTGCAATACGCGCGAAGAGCGGCTCTGCTGAAATCAACCGTGCGCGGGACAACCGCTGCGACTAGGGTCTTCTCGCCCGCCACATTCTGTGACGTGGCAATCCCATAGACGAAGACGTCGGCGACGAGGCCCGACTTGATCACGGCCGCTTCGACCAGAGCGGTATTGATGAAATCGCCATTGCGCCGGATACCGCCTCCGATCCGGTAATGAAAGAAGAACCAGCCGTCCTCGTCCTGATGAACGATGTCGCCGGTACAGAACCAGCCATCGGCAACCTTCGCCTCGCTCGCCTCTGGATTTTTAAAGTAAGCAGTCTTGATGGGGACACTGTCCTTGCGTCGGAAGCGCAGCTCACCGGGCTGCATGGGGTGGCAGTGCCGTCCGTCGTCGTCGAATACAGCTGCTTCGAGCTCTGGCGGCGGCTTGCCGAGGCTGCCGATCGGTCCGGATCCCGGCGGGTTGGTTAGGGCGCCGCCGCCCTCGGTCGAGCCGTAGATCTCGCAGATCCTCACGCCGTAGCGGCGTTCGTATTCTTTCCAGAGATCGGGCGGCATGCCGGCGCTGATAATCAGGCGCACCGGATTGTCGGAATCGTCGGGCGCTTCCGGGATGCTGTAGATCTCGGGGATCATGCCGCCGAGAATGTTGAATATGGTGCAGTCGAATGTCCGGCAGATCGACCAGAGATGTCGCTTGCTGAATTTGCGGCTGATGACGACGGGCAGCCCGGCGGTCAGTCCGATGCGCAACGTGCCTTGGGCATTGATATGCGTCAGGGAAAGGCCCGTGTAGAGGATGTCGTCGGCCCTGAGTTCGATCCCGTGCATGCCGCGTGCGCGGCTCATATAGGCGCCATGGGATATCACGACGGCCTTGGGGTTACCCGTCGTGCCCGACGTGAACATCAACATCATGGGGTCGACCGGTGAAACGCTGATCCGATCACAGGAACCGCCATCCTTAAGAATGTCCCCGTAGCTCAGGTTGACCCGTGCGATCGAGGGTGGCCAGGCGCTTTGCTCTGTCAGGATCACAGCCCAGGAAAGAGCATTGGATTCGACGCTCGCGATAGCGGCGGCACAGTCAGCCGAGCAGATCACGCCGCGGCACTGGGCGTGGGACAGCATGAAGCTGAGTTTCTCGCCGATCGTTCTGGGATCGATCGGCACGAAGATCGCGCCCAGCATCGCAGCTGCCAGCATCGCTTCGACGAATTCGGGATGGTTGGCCATCATCAGTGCGAAGGTGTCGCCCCGCCCGAGGCCAAGCGCGGCCAGATGCCTGGCGAGCGCCGCGCCCTTTCTTTCCAACTGCGCGTAGGAGCGCTCCTCTGTCCGATAGGTACCGTCAGCCGTCACGTCCACGAATGTCAGGGCGATCTTGGCCGGAGTTTTCGCCGCATGAGTGGCCACGAGGTCGGCAATGGTTTCGAGCGGAGGAACGCTTTGCACGGGTCGTTATTCCTTGAAACCGTAGTAGTCACGGACCACTGGTTCGCGCAGCCTGCCGGGCTCGAAGATTTCGATGACGACGCCATCGGGTGCGCCGAGCATGAAATAGCCTCCACCTCCGCCGAGACGGCGAATGGGATTGGGAATATGCAAGCCGGCGGCCTTCATGCGGTCGTAGAGCTCGTCAATGCCGACGACCTGCATCCCGAGATGGTGGACGGCGTTCTTGCCTTCACCGCGCGGAAGCTGGTCGTAAAGATGCAGCGCGCCGATACCCACCTTGATGAAGACGTTGCGCGCACCGGCGACGTCCCCGTCCCACATCACCTCAGCGTCGAACCACTTCTTGTAGAAATCAATGGTCGCGTCGACGTCGGAGGCAAAGAGATGCACGTGCTGGAGGTGGTAGCGCTGCTTGGTGCCGTAGGGATATTGCCACTCGTTCTCGGATGTCGTCATGGTCGTCCTCGGGTGTTGAAGTCAGGGTCTGATGTCGTGTCAGCGCTTCACGAGCGGGCAGGTGCTCTCGGCCAGCGGAATGGTCACGTCCTGGGCCGGGATCTTCCGGAGGATCTTGCAGAGGTCCCACTCTCCCTTGGACTCCTTGGGGGCTTTGACCTCCGCCAGGTACATGTCGCGAACGACGCGGCCGTCCTCGCGGATCGTGGCGCCATGCGTGAAGGCGCTTTCGATCGGCGTCGCGCGCATCTTCGCGATCACCTTGTGCGCGTCGTCCGAACCGGTTGCCTCGATGGCCTGCAAATAGTGACGAACGGCCTCGTAGACGCCGATCTGCATGAAAGTCGGCCGCTGCCCCTTGCGCCGGGCCGCGAATTTATCCGACCAGGCACGGGTCTGTTCGTTGAGATCCCAATAGAAAGGGGTCGTGAGGAACGTGCCCTGTGTCGCCTGGAGGCCGAGCGAGTGGACGTCGGTGAGCAGCAGGAGCATGGCTGCCATTTTCTGGCCGCCCGCCGTCAGGCCGAACTCTTCAGCCTGCTTGATCGTTGCGACAGTGTCTCCGGCGGCATTCGCGAGCCCGACGATGCTGGCTTTCGAAGCCTGCGCCTGGAGGAGGAAGGAGGCGAAATCCGTGGTTCCTTGCGGGTGGGCCGAAGCCCCCAGCACCTTGCCGCCATTGGCCTGAACGACGGCGCTGGCGTCCTTCTGAAGCTGGTGACCGAAAGCGTAGTCGGCGGTGACGAAGTACCAAGTCTTGCCGCCACCCTCGACGACAGTCTTGGCCGTGCCGCGAGCGAGGGCATAGGTGTCGAAAGTCCAGGCCACGCTGGTTGGAGAGCAAAACTGGTTGGTTAGCGCGGTTGTTCCGGGCGAGGAGAACAGCATCACGCGGGAGCGCGCCCGGGCGACCTCCTGAACAGCGAGCGCAACGGCGGAGTTCGGCACGTCGGCAATAGCGTCGACGCTCTCCTGCTCGAACCATTTACGCGCGATATTGGCCGCCACGTCGGGCTTGAGCTGATGGTCGGCAAAGACGATCTGGATTGGCTTGCCGGCGACGCGGTTGCCGAATTCCTCCGCAGCCAGTTGCGCGGCGACGACTGAGCCTTCGCCCGTGGCATCGGAGACGATGCCCGACATGTCGGTCAGTACACCGATCTTCACAATGTCGCCGGATACCTGCGCGCGCGCCGGTGCGCTTGCCCCGATTGCCAATCCAGCAACGAGCATTCCGAGTACCAGCCTCATCGAGCGTTTCCCCGTCAGGATTTGATGACAGGGTCTGTGTCAGAGCCGGTTCAGACTGGCAAACGAGGTTTTCTCGGTGTGGCTTGAGCGAAACTCAACTCTCAATCGGACGAGCGTTTTCGTGTGGACGTCCTGGCCGCTGTCTTGCTCGTGCTCTGCTGTTTACAGACGTCGGACAGCCAATTGGCAAGCGCTGCGACCGCGGTGTCGTCCGCCATGCGTTGCTCGTATTCGAGCACAAAGTGACGCCGCGTCGGCCGGACGATGGGATGCGCTCTCACGAGATTGAGGTGGGCAAGATCTGGAGCCAGCAGGCTCTCGATTGCGATGACGGCGCCAAGCCCGGCTGCCGCGGCTTCGATGGCGAGGCCGAGATTCTCAAAGCTGCTCCCACCGCGGACAGGCACCTTGGTGAGCTGTGCATGGTCGAGCCAGCGCCGCCAATCGTCCGGTCGTGGCCTGTTGTGCAGCAATGGAACGGAGGTGAAGTCCAGCGTGCCGTCCTTCACTAGGGCTGGCGAGCAGACCGGTACCGTGGCGATCGGCAGCAGCGGCAGGGTGACCAGGCCCGCTCTGGGTTGCCCGTCCGAGACGGCGATGACGGCATCATAGCGGCTGGCAAGAAGGTCGACGGGGTTCGCACTGGTGTGCAAGTCGATCTCCAACTCGGGATGGGCCGCCTTGAGGCTGGGCCACATCGGCAGGAGAAATCGCGACAGAAAGAATCCGTAAACGCCGACTGAGAGCCGTCGGAACTGCCGGAGGTGCAAGCCTTCGGCGGCGTCCGCAATGCGGTCCAGCGCTTCGCGGGTGGAATCGGCGAAGGCTTTACCGGCGGAGGTCAGGACCAGGCCCCGAGATCCCCGCAAGAACAGCGCCGTGCCCATGCGCACCTCGAGGGCGCGGACGTGCCTGCTGACAGCTCCAACCGTGACGTTGAGCTCGTCGGCGGCACGTGTAATTGACAGATGGCGCGCGGCCGCTTCGAATGCGCGTACGGCATGGAGCGGCGGAAGTCGTCGTGAAGCCATGATGGTGTGCCCCCGCGGGATGGCCGAGCCTTGACTCTCGCTCAAGGCCCCCGCCCAAGAAGTCGTTTGCGCGGAGCGCTGTCAAGTCATACCCGGAGCCTGGCCGGGTGCGCCTGGCCCAAGAGCGAAAATCTGGAGGGAAGCTCATGACCGCTCATGCCGGTTTGGCTCGTCGCGAAGCATCTTCTCGACGCTCCGAAGCTTTGGCGCCCACCTGTCGTGGGCTGAATTACTATGCCATCGACCAGAGTGTGCGCGATTTGCTTCCCCTCTACATGGAAGCGCCGCTACTGGCGCACCTCGAGCCGCATCTTGCTGAGCTCGGCGCGCTCGCTGGAAGCAAGCTTTATGATCTGTCCGATCAGGCCGAGCGCCATCAGCCGGTGTTGCACCCCCGCGATGGCTATGGTCGCGACGAGGAGTGGGTCGAGTACCACCCCGCCTACCGGGAAATGGAGCGGATGGCGTTCGGGCAGTTCGGCATGCACGCGATGTGCAATCGCGGTGGCGTCCTCGGCTGGTCCTCGGCGATGCCGCCGATCGCGAAATACGTGTTTCACTACCTGTTTTCGCAAGCTGAGTTCGGCCTGCTGTGCCCGGTGAACCTCACCGACAGTTCATCCGAGCTGGTTCGCCGCTTCGGCAGCCCCGAGCTTCATGAACGCTATCTTCCGCGCATGTGGAGCCAGGACATGGCCGCACTTCTCAAATGCGCGCAGTTCATGACCGAGAAGGCCGGTGGGTCCGACGTCGGTGCGGCCGAACTGACCGCCGTGCGTGATGGCGCGCACTGGAAGCTCTATGGCGAGAAATGGTTCTGTTCCAACGCGGATGCGGAACTAGCTGTCTTGCTCGCGCGACCAGAGGGAGCGCCCGCCGGGGGGCGTGGCCTCGGCCTTTTCCTGATGCCGAAGACGCTGCCGGATGGCAGCCGTAACGCCTATCGGATCATGCGGCTCAAAGACAAGCTCGGCAGTCGCACAATGGCGAGTGGCGAGATCGTTTTCGATGGCGCGGTGGCCTACCAGCTCGGTGAACTCGACCAGGGCCTCAAGCACATGCTGGTGATGGTGAATTCCAGCCGCGTATCGCATCTGGCGCGCGCCGCCGGCATGATGCGCCGTTGCCTGAATGAAGCGCTCCAAGCGTCCCATCACCGCAACGCCTTCGGCCGGGCGGTGGTCGATCATCCCCTGATGCGCCGGCAGCTCGTGAAGCTCATGGTGCCGACCGAGCAGGCGCTTTCGGCGCTGCTCTATTCGGCGACCGCGCCGGAGAAGGTGCTGCGGCTGCTGACGCCGATCGTCAAATACCGCGCCTGCCGCGACAACGTCACGGTGGCGACCGGTGCGATGGAGGCGCGCGGCGGCAACGGCTATATCGAGGACTGGCCGAACGCGCGGCTGGTGCGCGATGCCCATCTCGGTCTGATCTGGGAGGGCACTAGCAACATCAATGCGCTCGATGCCGTGCAGCGCGCGATCGGAAAGGTCGGTGCGCATGGCGCCTTGCGCGACGATCTTCTCACCCGGCTCGGCGATACGCGGGGCGTTCCCGGTCAATTCCGCACGCGGCTCGACGGTGCGATTGACGATGCGCTGCGCTTTGCTGAGGAGGTGGCGGCACGTAAGGAGAATGAGCGCTTTTGCCGTCTTGCAGCAGGCAAGCTCTATCACGCCGTCACCGCTGTGCTGTTCATCCAGGAGGGCGTGCGCCTGGGCGCATCCGGCGGCGACGCCCGCCGCCTGCTGCTCGCCCGCTTCGCGCTTGAGCACCGCTTGCAAGAGCCGAATGCGCTGAATCTGGAAGGCCAGCGCTGGGAGGACGAGGCGATCGACCTGCTACTGGGCGAAGCGCCCGTGCCACTGTCGCGGGCGGCCGCGCTGCTGGTGAGGTAATCGCGATGGATCAGTCGGCCCAACGTGAACTCGCCAGCCTGCTCGCAACCCTGCGCCGCGAAGGACGCCAGCAGAGCGGTCTCGACCGGCGTCTTGTGCCGCCCGACAAAGCGACCGCCTACCGCATCGCGCGAATAGTCGAAGAGGAGCTCGGTTGGACCGTCGCGGGCTGGAAGATCGCGGCGATGAGGGAGGGGCTGCAACGGGAATTGCGCACGGACTCGCCGATCTATGGTCGTGTCTACGCTCCGCTGATCAAGCAGTCGCCGGTTACGGTCGAGCATGCGCGCCAGTGCAGTCCCATTCCGGAGGTCGAATATCAGGCGGTTCTTGGCGCGGACCTTCCGCCGCGTGAAGCTCCTTACAGCGTCGCAGAAGTCGAGGAGGCCGTCGCTTCGCTGCACCCGGGCGTGGAATTGGCCGAGTGTCGTTTTGTCCACGATGCGGCGTTTCCTCCACTGCCGGCTATCCTTGCGGATGGAGCCGGCAGTGGAACTATCGCCTATGGTCCGGCGATCGAGAACTGGCTGGAGCGCGATATTGCTGGCCAGGAAGTCGTGCTGACTTGCAACGGGACACTCCGGCGGAAAGGCAGTGCTGCCATCGCGCTCGACCATCCGATCTTGCCAGTGACATGGCTCGCCAACGAACTCTCGCGAACCGGCATCGGCCTGAAGGCGGGGCAGGTGATCAGCACCGGCACGCTCACGGGAATGTTGAGACCGAAGGCCGGTGAAACGTTCGTCGCTGATTTCGGAGCCTTCGGCAGCGTGACGGTAACATACGCCTGATCCGATCGAACGGACAAATTTCCCAAATAGTAAGTCGGACGCACTGCGCGGCAGGATCGCCAGAGCCAACCGGCAAGGAGTTGGAGAAACGGCACGACGCCGGTTTGCTTTGGGGGAGAAACCTATGCGGTTCATCGGTCTTTGTCGCAAATTACTTCTTGCGTCGGCCATTGCGGTGTCCATGCCTGCGATGGCGTGGGCGGAATACCCCGAGCGGCCGATCAAATTCGTCGTACCATTTGCTGCCGGCGGTCCGACGGACGCATTGGCGCGTTCTCTGGCCGAGGGCGTCAGAGCCAAGCTTGGCCAGCCCGTCATCGTCGAAAACCGTGCTGGCGCGGGAGCCAATGTCGGAGCCGATTTCGTCGCAAATTCGACGGCGGATGGTTACACCCTACTGTTCGGGACGTCGGGACCGCTTGCCATCAATGTAAGCCTATACACAAAGCTCAGCTACGATCCGATCAAGAGCTTCGATCCGATCATCATGATCGGCAAGATGCCAAACGTGCTCTCGGCGCATCCATCGGTGCCGGCGCAGAATGTGCAGGAGTTGATCGCTTATGCGAAGGCGAATCCGGGCAAACTGAGCTTTTCCTCGTCAGGCAATGGCGCTTCGACCCACCTCGCCGGGGTCATGTTCAACGCCGCCGCCGGAACCGACATCCTGCATGTGCCCTATCGCGGAGGCGCACCCGCGATCAACGATCTCATCGGCGGTCAGGTTCAGATGAGCTTCGCCGATATCTTCGTCTCCGCACCTCACATCAAGGGCGGACTCCTTCGCGCGCTCGGGGTCACGACGATCGAGCGGACGCCGGTTCTGCCCGATGTGCCGACCTTCGACGAGCAGGGCCTCAAAGGCTTCGACGTCAGCGTCTTCTTCGGCGTCGTCGCGCCGAAGGGCGTCCCCGAGCCGATCGTCGAGAAGCTCAATGCGGCCTTCGAGGCTGCGATGAATGACAGCTCGATCAAGCCGATTCTCGATGCGCAAGGGATTATCCCGGCGTCGTCGCACAGTCCTGCATATTTCGGAAAGTTCATAGCAGAGGAAATTCCCAAATGGCGGGATGTCATCAACTCGACCGGATTGCGGGTTGACTGAGCCGGCGCCGAGAAACTTCACGTCTGCCCCGGCTCATTAATGTTTCTTGATTGCCCCCATAAGCAGGACCTCGAGTTCGTGGCTGACCTCCTCCAGAGGCTGAGCACTTCGGGCGGCCCTGCACATTGCGACCGTGCCCTCCACCGACGCTATGATCAGCGTCGCTAGCCGTCGCGCGCGCGACGCTGGGAGACCTTCGCGCTTGAGCGCCGCGAACAAGATCTGCTGCCAGTCGGCAAAAACGCTTTGAGCGAGATCGAGCAGACGGCGCTGTGTCGCTTGTCCGCCAGCAGTGTTCTTGTCGGAGACATCGCCAATGTATTCTTCGACAGCGACCGCAAGGATCGGGCATCCCGCCTGATAGTTCGTCCGCTCCAGCGTCTTCTTCCACAACGTAATGAACGCATGCAAGCCGGCCATCGCACCGCGTTCGCTGGTGAGATGGCGCAGCGGACCGCTGACTTGGGCTCCTGCAAAGACGATGGCATCTTCGATGAGCTGCTGCTTGCCATTTGGAAAATGATGGCTGATCGATCCGCGCGGCGTGCCGGTGTGACGCACGACCTCCCGCACGCTTGTCGCATTGACGCCGCGGCGGCTCATCAGTTCGGCGGCTCCGGCCACCATTTTCACTCGCGTATCAGACGTCATCGGGTTCCTCGTCATCCCAGGCTACAGTATGCCAGTTGACATAGCTAGCATCCTATGGGTCTATGCCGCGTGACATAGTCAGGCTGGGGAGAGCTTGCGATGACCTTTATCCATGTGTTGACCCCGCAAGGACGATTGACTGGTCAGCAGCGCCGGATGCTCGCCAAGACGCTTACGGATGCCGTGCTGGTGCCCGAGGTCGGCCGGCTGGTCCCGCAGGCGCGGCGAGGTTACCAGGTGCATTTCCTCGAGCGGCCGCTCGACATGATCGCGCATGGCGGAGAGTTGCTGTCGGACCAGCCGAGCGACGTCATGGTGGTGGACGTCGTCGTCATGGACTGCTGCTGGACCCGCGAAGATCGGGCAACCGTCATTCGCAACGTTCTCAGGTCTCTGGCGGATGCTTGTGAGCTGAAGGAGCCTCCGCCGGGCTGGTGGGTCAATTTCCGTATCGTCGAAGAAGGCTGCTGGGGTTCACGCGGAGGCGTGCTGTCGTTCCTCGATATCCTCAAGGAGGGCGCGGCAGCCTTCCCACCCGAGCGGGCGGCGGCGATCCGTACCGCACTTGCCATCAAGAACGACCGATAGACAGGAGACGCTCGAATGACCACCGAAGGAACGATCCGCACCGAGGCGCACGATCACATTCTGAAGATCATCATCGATAATCCCGCGAAGAAGAACTCGTTCTCGCCGTCGATGATGGACCTGCTGTCGGACGCCCTGACCGAACTTCACAACAACGTCAGCTACTGGGTCGGCGTGATCTGCGCGGAAGGCAAGGATTTCACCGCTGGCCTCGACATGCCGAAGTTCTTCGGGCCGAACGCCGAGAAACGGAACGCCAAAGAGGGCAACGTCGACGTTTTCGGTCTCACCAAGCGCTGCAAGAAGCCGATTGTGACGGCGACGCAAGGTATCGTCTACACCGTCGGAATCGAGCTGATGCTGGCGGGCGACATCGTCGTTGCCGCCGACGACAGCCGGTTTTGTCAGATGGAGGCAAAGCGCGGCATCGCCCCCCTAGGCGGCGCGCATTTCCGTTACCTGTCGCGCGCCGGTTGGGGCAATGCCATGTACCATCTCTTCCTCTGCGATGAATTTAGCGCGCAGCGTGCCCGGGAGATCGGTCTCGTCCAGGAAGTCGTGCCGGTGGGCCAGCAGATCGCCCGTGCGATGGAGATTGCTTCGATCATCGCCCGCAACGCACCGCTTGGTATTCAGGTGACCAAGGAGGCGGCCGCGAAATATGCTGAGCAGGGGGAGGCGGCCGCGATTGCGTGCATCCCAGCGATCCGGGATCGCGTGCTCAAGAGCGCCGACGCGCGCGAGGGCATACAGTCATTTGTTGAGCGACGTCCTGCAGTTTTCCAGGGGCGGTGAATATGGAGGCGGCACCCACTGCGGCAGCGCCCAAACCAGCGTCTGCTTATTTCGCGCTGTCAAGAACCAAGCAGCAATGCACTTCTGCACCCGGTCAGAACTGGCGGCGTGCGAGTAGCAGTTTCATTGTCGCGGCGTCCTCCCGATCATCCGCTGTAGGATCTTTGGAGCTGAATCCGAGTGAAGCCCATGTCTATGAGGCGGTGCCAACAAAGAATAGACCTCCCACGGCTAGCTGACCGGGCAAGCTGACCGAGCAAGGGCCGGGTGAATTGAGATATTGAGAGTCTGTCGGGAGCCGCCGCGCGTTGTTCACGAATTATGATTGGTTATTAACGCCGCTGCGTTCGGCTCTTGAATCGCCGGGGCGCTTCAACCCTATGCTCAACGCGTATCGACTCAAAGATGCTTAAGCGTCAGATAGCTCCGCTTTCAAACTGGCTAACGCTTCCTTCAGATAGGCGGCGAGCGGCCTGCGCCCTTGCTCCTCGGTCCAGTTCTCAATGGCAAGGCGTAGGGCGCCGACGGATACCATTGCCACCATGCGCAGGGCCTTGCGGCGTCTGACCTGCGGCCAGAGTTCGCACAGTGCTTCGAACGCGGCCTGTTCCATCTCTAGATACTTGGTCTGGTTACTCGCGCGAAGTTGATCGTTGGAGCGCAGAATTCGATCGATGACCATGGCCTGGCCCGGCTCGTAATTCGCGGCCAGTTTTAGATGCGCGTTGCAGACGGCATCAAACGGGGACTGGTCCGTTGGCTGCGTTAGAATCGCGGTACGAAAGGCCTCAGGCAGATCTTTTTGCCAAGCGGCCAGAATCTCTTCTTTGGACTTGAAATAATAGAAGAATGTTCGCCGCGAGATGCCGGACGCCTCGGCGATCGCATCCAACGTGATCGCCTCATAGCCGTGGGCGCTGAACAGCTTTAGCGCTGAATCAGCGATGCGCCTTAGCGTCTCGCGCCGCTTCCTTTCGCGCCAGCCTTCCTGGTCTGAGCGATTCTGATCCATATCCGATCCATATCAGAAATCGCACTACTTGCAAAATTGCACAGAGTGTAATATTTTCCTTGCGATCAACGAGAGGCGAGGCGCAAAGCGCGTATGAAACGGGTACAATATGACCGCTATGGCGGGCCGGTAGAGATGTATGTCGGCGACTACGACTTGCAGAAGGTCGCAGATGGCGAGGTTTGCGTGTCGATCAAGGCCGCGGCCATCAATCCCTTCGACTGGAAGCTCCGTAGGGGCGCGATGAAGGTGGTGACCGGCAGACGGTTTCCGAAAGGAATGGGCACCGATTTTGCGGGAATCGTCACTGAGGTCGGAAGCAAGGTCATCAACATTAAGGTCGGCGATGAGGTCTTCGGCACGGTCGATTTCAAGAAATCCGGCGCCTTTGCGGAAGCGGCAGTCTTGGATGCTGGTAACGTCGTGAAAAAGCCGCCACAGCTTTCGTTCGGCGAGGCCGCTTGCCTTCCTATTGCGGCAATGACGGCATGGGTTGCCATCCTAGACAGGGCGAAAGCTCGGGCCGGATCGCGCATTTTCATCAATGGATGTAGCGGCGCGGTGGGCTCTTTCGCAGCCCAACTTGCACGCGCCCACGGAGCGCACGTTACTGGCACATGCGGGCGGACCGCTCGGGGCAGTGAAAAAGCTCCTGGCGTCGATTTGGTGTACGGCTACGCTGACAAGCACGAATATGCGAGAAACGGAAAGTTCGACGCGGTCTTCGACACCCTTGGAACGCTCGGTGTAGGTGAAGGGCTTTCGATGCTGATGCCGAAGGGCGTATTTGTAGACATCAATCCCACCCCTGGCAGGATCCTGCGTGGCATGCTGTCACGGCGATACAAATTGGCATTCGCCACGATGGGAATCCGGCATCTAGCGGCCATCGCGCAACTCGCCGGGGAGGGGACGTTGCGGCCGAAAATCGGTTTGGAAGCGCCGTTCAGCGATGCCCTGTCTGTCATTGCGAATGCAGAAACCGGACCGCGCCCTTCCGGGAAGATCGTGCTCGCTTTTTGATGGCGCACTCGAATAGCTCGCCCCGCCAAGATCGGTTGGAAGCGCAGCCGCATTTCGCGCGCTGCTAGCTTCGTGCAGAACGGCGCTAGGACCAAGTAGATCCCGTCGTAGACATAAAACAGAATTGGAAAAGATGATGACCGACGTCTCAAGCGCGGGCACCTACATGCTTGGCAACAAGCCTGTCAGGCGCCTCGGCTATGGCGCCATGCAGCTGGTGGGCCCGGGAGCGTTCGGCCCCCCCAAGGACCGCGAGGCCGCGCTTGCAGTCTTGCGCGAAGCCGTGGCCGCGGGAGTCAATCATATCGATACGAGCGACTTCTATGGTCCCCACATTACCAATCGGCTCATCCGGGAAGCTCTCCACCCTTATCCCGACAACCTAGTCATCGTGACGAAGGTGGGCGCTTTTCGCGGCGAAGACGCCGCCTGGTTGCCGGCTCAGGAGCCGGCCGATCTTGCGCGCGGCGTTCATGACAATCTTCGAAACCTAAATGTTGAAGTCCTGGACGTCGTCAACCTTCGCATCATTGAAGGCACCGGCATGACGCCCGCAGAAGGATCCATCGAGCAACGGTTCACCGCGCTTGCCGAGCTTCAACGGCAGGGCCTCATCCGCCACTTAGGTCTCAGCAATGCGACGGCGGCTCAGGTCAGGGAAGCACAGCGCATCGCGCCGGTGGTATGCGTTCAGAACCATTACAACCTCGTGCACCGCGCCGACGATGAGTTGGTCGACGCACTGGCGGAACAGGGGGTTGCCTATGTGCCGTTTTTCCCTCTAGGCGGCTTCAGCCGTCTCCTGACGACGGAGGCGAAGGCGTACGGCGTTTCGCCAATGCAGGTCGCATTGGCATGGCTGCTCGCCCGCTCGCCCAGCATCCTGCCTATACCTGGCACCTCGAGCATCGCGCATCTTCGGGAGAACTTGGCTGCGACGCACCTTGTCTTACCGCAAGCCATGCTGTCCCGGCTCGGCTCCGCAATTCAACAGGAGGCGAAATCGGGCCGGACCAAACATTAAGCTAACTACAAGAGCCCGCTGCGATGGATAAAGGCGGTCGATATCGGAGCAGAGCGGGCGTTGACGAAGATTTATGAGTACGCGCCCTAGTCCGGTACGTCCGTAACGCCCTTTTTGCGGAGCGTTTTCTTGCCAAGGTAGTCCGGCGAGACAATCGAATGACGTGAGGCAAAATCGATTAATGCGTTTCGCGCGGGACTATCTGGTTGCAGGAGGCCTTTGTGGGTACCGAACAAGGTAACTGCGACCTCGATCTCTCGTTGCCAGTTCGTGATTGCGGTCGAAATCGCGATCAAACCCGGAATGTAACGGCCATCAACGAAAGCGACGCGCTCACGTCGGATTTTGGTTGCCAAAGCCTCGAGGCTGCCCGCGTCCGGATTTAGATCCGGCCAACTGACACCGGTGGCCGTAGCGCGGTCGAGCTCCTGTTCGAGCCGGGCCCTCAGTTGCTGATGTGGAAGGTACGACAGAAAGATGCGTCCGGTGGCGGAGTCCAACAAAGGAAAGGTGCTGCCAAGGCCAATTGATGTCGTTGTCAGACTGGGGCCCCGCTCCAGCCTGACCACCGTCGGGCCATTGTGGCTCCAGACCGCAAGCAATGCTGCTTGGCCTGTCATGGTGGCCAATTCCTCGAGTTCGTCGGAGGCTTGGACTACGAAGTTGTTCCGGCTGATGGCCGCGACACCCATTTCTGAGGCTTCGCGGCCGAGGTCGTACCGGCCGGAGCGCTCCTTCTGCACGGCAAGGCCCGCATGAATAAAGCTTGCCAGGTAGCGATGCGCCTTACTCGGTGGCATGCCCGCCTCGCGCGCGATATCCGACAGCGTCGCCGGCCCATCGAAGGATCTGAGAACTCGCAGGACCGCAAGCGCGGCATCGAGAGCTTGGATGCCGCCGGGGGCCGTCCCGCCGCTCTCGTCGTCCGTGTCTTTCGCCCGCGTCCGTTTCATCTCAACAAGTCCTTGAACTCCTGCGGCGTGCTCGCGCCGCGGAGTGCGCCCGTGTCCGTGATCGAGGCCCAAGCGCGCTGTTCGAAGCCGCTCGCAATCTGCACGTTTCCGACCGACAGCTTGTAGTCGATTCGAAACCGCCGCTCCTGCCACTCGGCCACTTCGGCGCGGATCACGAGTTTATCGTCATAGCGGGCAGGTCCCACAAACTGGGCGCCGACATTGACCAGTGGCGTGACACTGTTGAAGCGGCGCTTGAGCTCCCGTTGGCTCAATCCGTGCTTCCGCAGCCAGCGCTGATAGGTGCAGTCAAACCAGTAGAAGTAGTTGGGATAAAAGACGATTCCGGCTTCGTCGCAATCGCCCCACTCAATCATGAAAGCTGTTTCGAACATCCGAAAACCCTCCCGCCAGGCGCTTCGCGCAGAGTCTAATCGCGTTTCCTAAATTCCTCATAAGAAAAGTGATTCCTTATTACGCAAAAATATATTGCATGAAATAAAATTCATTGCATAATACGCAATTAGAAGCGGTCGACAAGACGCAACAGGGAAGGAAAGGTCATGCGGCTCAGTCGCATTGCAGTGATGGGAGGCGGTCCAGCGGGCCTGTATTTCGCCGCGCTCTGGAAGCGCCGGCACCCCGAGGCCCATGTCGATGTCTTCGAGCAAAATCCAGAAGGCGCGACCTGGGGATTTGGCGTCGTCTTCTCCGACAAGGCGCTCGACTTCCTGCGCGCCGACGATCCAGAGACGGAGCAAGCCATCTCGGCGCGCATGGAGACATGGCGCGACATCACGCTGGTTCATCGCGGCGAGCGCGTCGTGCTCGACGGTGTCGGCTTCTCCGCGGTCGGACGGCTCGATTTCATCACGCAATTGACCGGGCGCGCACGATCCGCCGGCGCATATCTGCACTTCGGCAAGCTCGTGCGCTCCGTCGACGAGCTCGAGGGATACGACCTGATTGTCGCGGCCGATGGCGTGAACTCTCTGGTGCGCAGGAGCCACGAAGGCGACTTCGCGACGTCCCTGTCCTATGACCACAACAAGTTCGCCTGGTACGGCACCACCAAGCGCTTCGAGACGCTGACGCAGACTTTCGTCGGAACCGAGCTCGGCAGCTTTAACGCCCATCATTACCGCTACTCGCCGACGATGAGCACCTTCATCGTGGAGTGCGATCGCGCAACCTGGCTTCGCGCCGGCTTTGCGGAGAAGACCGAGGAAGAGAGCAGGGTGCTTTGCGAAAAGGTGTTCGCCGACACGCTCGAAGGACATCCTCTCGTCAGCAACAAATCGGTCTGGCGCAATTTTCCCTGGCTGTGGAACGACCGATGGTCACACCGCAATATGGTTCTGGTCGGCGACGCGCTCCACACCGCGCATTTCTCGATCGGATCCGGCACGCGCCTCGCCCTCGAGGATGTCATCGCTCTCGTTAATGCGCTCGACCACGAACCGCACAGTCTAGGCCGTGCGCTGGAGAACTACGAGGCCGCGCGCCGCCCGGTGGTGCAGAAGCTGGTCAAGGCCGCAAGGACCAGCGCGGCTTGGTACGAGCGCTTTTCCGACCACATGAAGCTGGCTCCCCTGGATTTTGGTTACAGCTACATCACCCGGTCGGGGAGGATCGACGACAGCCAGCTCCGCGCGATGTCGCCGCGCTTCATGGCGCGCTACGACGCCAATTCGTTGGTCCCTAGTACATGACGATGACGAGGAGCGCTCCCATGACTGACGGAATGGACCAAACGCTCGTGAACGCGATCGTCGACCATGTACCCGACGATGCGAAAGGAGCATGCGAGATCGGCTTCGAGATCGCCGGGCGCTACAACGCCAGCGAGATTCTGTTCGACAATCTCGGCGCCGGCCGTGCCGACAAGGTCGCGATCTACACCGCGACGGGCAATACCAGCTATGGCGAGTTGTGTGCCAGGGCCGCCCAGTGCGGCAACGCGCTCGCTTCGCTCGGGCTTCGCCGCGGCGATCGCGTGCTCCTCCTGCTGAACGACACGGCGTCCTATCCGGTGGTGTTCTTCGGTGCGGTCCGCGCCGGCTTCGTGCCGATGCTGATCAACACGCTGTCGCCCAAGGAACTGATCGGCTTCTACCTGCAGGATTCGGCCGCGACGGTCGCGGTCGTCGACGCCGAATACGCTGCACTGTTCGACCGGAAAACGGTCGCTGGAACGCATCTGCGCACGCTGATCGTGCTCAACGGCGAGGCCGCGGGCGAGTCTTCGGTCGAGGTCCTCGACGGCGACAATTGGTTTGCCCAATTTCCCGCCGAGCTGGAAGCAGTGCCGACGTCCCGCGACGATATGGCGTTCTGGATGTACAGCTCGGGCAGCACCGGCCGGCCGAAGGGCATCGTGCATCTCCAGCACGACATGGCCTACACCGCGAAGAGCTTCGGGCAGCACATCCTCGGGATCACTGAGAGCGATATCTGCTTCTCCGTGCCAAAGATCTTCTTCGCTTACGGTTTTGGTAATTCGATCACGTTCCCGTTCGCGGTCGGCGCCAGCACGATCCTGCTCGCCGGGCGGCCCGAGCCAGGCGCCGTTCTGGACCTGATCGAGCAGCTCAAGCCGACGCTCTTCTTCGGGCTGCCGACACTCTACAACGCGATGCTGCATCATCCGCGCATCGAAGCTGCCGATCTGTCGAGCGTACGCCTCAGCCTGTCGGCCGCCGAAGTGCTGTCGCAGGACATCTTCAACGACTGGAAGCGGCGCTTCGGGCTCGAGATCGTCGAAGGCCTCGGATCGACCGAGGTGCTGCACATCTATCTCTCGAACACGCGCGAGCAAAAGAAGACCGGGACCGCCGGCAAGCGCGTGCCCGGCTATGAGATCCGGCTGACCACGCCTGAAGGGGAGCCCGTCGCACAAGGCCAGGAAGGCGTGATGTGGGTCCGCGGTCACTCCAATGCGCCGTGCTACTGGAACAGGCCCGACAAGACCGCGCAGACCATGCGCGAGGCGGGCTGGATCTGGACCGGCGACCGGCTCGTCGAGGATGTCGACGGCTTCTTTACTTTCGTCGGCCGCGTCGATGATCTCATCAAGGTGAGCGGCCAGTGGATCTACCCGGTCGAGATCGAGCTCTGCCTGTCGGACCATCCCGCCGTTCGCGAGTGCGCGGTCCTTGGCCTCGAGCTTCCCGATCGCCGCATGACCACGAAAGCCTTCGTGATCCTTCGGGACGGTCATGCCGCGAGTGAGGTGCTGACCCGGGAGCTGCAGGACCACGTCAAGTCGAAGCTGCTTCCCTACAAATATCCGCGTCTGATCGAATACAGGTCCGACCTGCCGAAGACGGGCACGGGCAAGATCGATCGGCAGAAGCTGCGCAGCGCCCCTTTGGTGGCCTGAACGCTAGCCGCATTCTCCCAAGTCTCCTGAAAGTCACAGCCTAGAAACCCACGCTCACTGGAGTTCGTGATGTCCGCTGCGAATATTGTCGACGTTACTGAAGTGATCGAAGAGGCGCGATTCGGACGCCTCCAGCTTCTGATCCTGGTTCTTTGCGCGTGGATCGCGCTGCTCGATGGTTTCGACACCCAGGCGATCGCCTATGTCGCACCCGTGATTGCCGAGCAATGGGGGATCGCCATGGCCGGCTTCGGTCCGATCTTCGGCGCGGGCCTCGCCGGCCTAGCTGTGGGTGCGTTCGTCCTCAGCCCGGCCGCCGATCGGTTCGGCCGAAAGGGCGTGATCCTGCTCTCCGTGCTGTTGTTTGGTATTTTCGCGCTGGTCACGGCGCGCGCGACCACGCTGAACGAGCTGCTGGTCTACCGTTTCCTGACCGGCCTCGGCCTCGGTGGCGCCATGCCCAACATCATCGCGCTGACCAGCGAATATGCACCGAAGCGGATGCGCGCGCTGCTCATCGCCATCATGTTCTGCGGTTTCCCGCTGGGCTCGACGATCGGCGGCCTGATCAGCGCGCCCCTGATCGGAGCGTTCGGCTGGCAGGCGGTCTTCGTCGTGGGCGGCGTGCTTCCGCTTCTCACCCTGATCGTGCTGTTGATCTGGCTGCCGGAGTCGATCCGCTATCTCCTGACGCGCGACGTTGCGGACAGCCGGATCGCGAAACTGCTCGCAAGGCTGGATCCGAGCATCTCCCCGACCGCGGCGAACCGCTATGTGGTGCATGGCTCGCAAGCAACCGGATTCCCGGTGACTAAGCTGCTCGCCGATGGCCGTGCATCCATGACGGTTCTGCTGTGGATCGCGTTCTTTATGAACCTGCTCGTCATGTACTTTCTCGTGAATTGGATGCCTTCGCTGCTCAAGGCGAGCGGCCTGCCACTCAACATCGCGATCCTCTCGACGGCGGTGCTGAACGCCGGCGGCGTGGTCGGCGCGATCGTGCTCGGCCGCTTCGTCGACCGGCTCGATCCCTATCTGGTGCTCGGCGGCACCTATCTGGCTTCGGCGCTCTTCATTGCGGGGATCGCATTCGGATCGGCCAACGTCTGGACGCTGATGATCTCAACCTTCCTCGCCGGGTTCGGCGTTGTCGGAGCGCAGATCGGCATGAACGCGCTTGCGGCCGGCCTCTATCCGACCGAGATCCGTTCCACCGGTGTGGGCTGGGCGCTGGGTGTGGGCCGCATCGGCTCGATCATCGGCCCGGTCGCGGGCGGCGTGCTGCTCGGCTTCGGATGGACTGCGCAGTCCGTCGTCCTGACCGCTGCGGTGCCGGCAATGCTGGCGGGCTTCGCGGTGATCGCCCTGCGCCGGCGGGAGCCGTCGCTCAAGCTCGTGGCCTCAGTCGCGACGCTCCATCACTAACAGCGAGACAGACCATGTCCCAACCATCCATCATGGCGCCGACCGCCGATACGCCGGAACGCCGCGCCTTCTACGACAAGATCGACAAGAGAAACCTGACGGCGCTGTGGTTGTCGTTGGCCGACCTCGTGACAACGGAGCCGAGAAGCGCGTGCCGTCCCGCATCCTGGCGCTTCGACGAGATCCGCGCCTACATGCTCGAGGCCGGAAGTCTCATCACCGCCAAGGAGGCGGAGCGGAGGGTTCTGGTCCTCGAAAATCCCGGTCTTCGCGGCCAGTCGAAGATCACGACGGATCTCTATGCCGGCGTGCAGCTGGTGATGCCGGGCGAGGTTGCGCCGGCGCATCGCCATACGCAATCAGCGCTGCGGTTCATCCTCGAAGGCGAGGGCGCCTACACCGCGGTGAACGGCGAACGCACCATCATGCACGAGGGCGATTTCATCATCACGCCACCCTGGGCCTGGCACGATCACGGCAATCCGAGCGCCGAGCCGGTGTTCTGGCTGGACGGTCTCGATATTCCCGTCATCCAGATGCTGGATGCATCCTTCGCCGAGCATCTCGACGTCGATGAGCAGCCGATCACGAGGCCGGTCGGCGACAGCGACGCCCGCTACGGCCACAACCTGCTTCCCGTCGATCACAGAGGGGGCGGCGGCACTTCGCCGGTGTTCAACTATCCCTTTGCGCGAACCCGCGAGTCGCTCGAGCGTTTGCGACGCGCCGCGGCCTGGGACCCCTGCCACGGTCTCAAGATGCGCTACACCAACCCGATCACGGGCAATCACGCCATGGCCACCATGGCGACATTCATACAGCTCCTGCCAAAGGGCTTTGTGACCGCGTCGTACCGTTCGACGGACGCCACCGTGTTCGTGCCGATCGAAGGCAAGGGCCGCAGCGTGATCTCGTCGCGATCCGGCGAGGACGTCGTGGTCGAATGGGGTAAGCGCGACGTCTTCGTCGTGCCGTCCTGGCATCGCGTGCGTCACGAAGCGATCAACGGCGATGCCGTGATCTTCTCCTATTCCGATCGACCCATTCAGGAAGCCCTGCATCTTTACCGAGAGGACCGCGGCAATGCTTGATACCGTCACTCACTCCGATTTCGTTCTGTCACCCCCGCCGCAGTCTTCCGTCGCGGTCCACAATTCGGCGGCACGCTTTCCGGTGCGCCGGATCATCTGCGTCGGCCGCAACTACGCGGCGCACGCCCGCGAGATGGGGCGCGATCCTGATCGCGAGCCGCCGTTCTTCTTCATGAAGCCCGCCGACACGGTCGTCGACGACGGCACGAGCGTTCCCTATCCGCCGCAGACCGGCAACTTCCACTACGAGATCGAGCTGATCGTCGCGATTGGGCAGGGCGGGACGGACATCCCAGTCGCGCGCGCGCTCGATCATGTCTGGGGCTACGGCGTCGGCATCGATCTGACCCGCCGCGACCTGCAGCTTCAGGCCCGCGAGCAAGGTCGTCCCTGGGATTGGGGCAAGGGCTTCGACCTGTCAGCGCCGATCGCCCCGCTACGACCGGTCTCGGAGGTCGGCCATCCCAACGCCGGGCGCATCTGGCTCGCCGTCGATGGCGTGACCAAGCAGGATTCCGACATCTCGAAGCTGATTTGGCCCGTCGCGGACATCATCTCGATCTGCTCGCAGTCGATGGCGCTCAAGCCCGGCGACGTCATCATGACGGGAACGCCGGAAGGCGTCGGCCCCGTGCAGCGAGGCCAAACGATGACGGGCGGAATCGATGGGCTCGGCGAGATCAGAATATCAGTACAAGAGATCGACTGACGTTCGCCAAGGGCGACCGGCCGAATTCTAGAATGTCCTTTGCCCACGGCACCAGGGAGTCGAAGCCTCCTGGTGCCGTGGTGCTCGCAAACTCATTTCCTCCAGGGCGTTTGTCCTGCAGCGGCCGCTTTGGCAAAAACTTCTTGTTCATAGTCGATGTAGGAACGCACCATAGCCCGGTAGGTGGTTTCGGCAATGCGTGGCGAAAGTCCATTTTCTTCCGCAAGTGACATCGCCTTTCGTACCACGGCTTCCGCACGTTCGGGCGCTTCCACCTGTGCGGGATTAGCCTTGAAGCGCGAGGCCTCATGGACGTAGCGTCCGCGTTCAGCCATCAATCGCACCAGCTCGCGGTCAATGCGATCGATGTTCTGGCGCACTTCCGCAAGGGTAGAGCAGCACGAACCGTTGTCTACGGTTGGGCTTCCCCAAAGTGCAGGCGCGGTGGTCGCGGGCTCCTCGGCCCAAGACACAAATGGTGCCAACACCAATACCAGTGTCAGGACTGAACGTCGCATGAACTCCTCCTCTATAAATCAGCACTCTCTTTGGTTGAGCACTTTTTGTGATTAGGCGCGAACAGCGTCGCGTAGCAGAATCGTCATCTTGGCACACCTAGGCACGATCGAACATCAGCGAACAATGAGATGAGCTTTAGGTCGGAAGTAGTTTGCCAGGGTTCATCAGTTCGAAGGCGTCGAACGATCGCTTCACGCACTGCATCATCGTGAGCTCCGTGGAGCTCTTCTGCTGTGATACTTCATGGAGGTGGAGTTGACCTATCCCATGCTCGGCACTCACGGTACCACCCAATTCCCAGACGATCGCGTTAGCTACGGTCTCGATCTCTTGCCGATTTCCGACGAATTCATTCGTCTCGGTACGTTCTGGCTGACAGGCGCTGAAGTGAAGATTGCCGTCACCCAAATGACCAAATCCGAATGGGACAAACCCGGGAGCCACCTTGTCGATTGCCGCACAGAGGCGATGGTAGAGTTCAGGTATCTTTCCCAAGGGAACGCAATAATCGAAACGGATCGAAGCCCCGAGGAACTTGTGGAGTTCGGAAAAGGAGTCTCGGATCGCCCAAAGTTGGGTTTCCTGTGCCACCGAATGCGATAGAACGGCATCCGCGCATAAACCCGCTTCCAGCGCGCGAGCGACGATGTTCTCGAGTTTCTCCTGCACGGGCTGCTGACTGGCGAGGCGGCAAAGCACAAACCATTCCGAGCTCAGCTCTAGCGGCGGCCGACAGCGCAGTAACTCCTCGCATGATCGGCGAATTCCCATGACGGGCATCAGTTCAATGGCCGAGAGTTCTCCGGCAGCCATTTCTAGTGCGAGGTCGGCAAATTGCGTGGCTGCTTCGAGCGAACCCGTACAGATCAGCGCCGATCCACTCGTAGTCTCAGCCGGATGCAGCTTCAACGAAGCGGCCGTAATGATGCCCAGTGTGCCCTCGGAGCCGATAAAAAGGTGCTTCAGGTCGAAACCGCTATTGTCCTTACGCAAGGTCCTCAAGCCGGACCAAAGCTGCCCATCAGGGAGGACGACTTCGAGCCCCAGAACCAGGTCGCGGCAGTTGCCGTACCGCACCACGCCCACGCCGCCAGCGTTCGTGGCGATCGCGCCGCCGATCGTTGCGCTTCCGCGGGCTCCGAGATCGAGACCAAAGTGGCGGTTCGCTGATCGGGCCGCATCTTGAACCTGCGCGAGGGTGCAGCCTGCCTCGGCAACGATGGACCAGGAGCCGGCATTGGTGGATCTGATTTGATTCAACGCTGCAGTGCTGAGGACTATCGAAGGCGCATCGCAGTCCAGAGGAACGGCCGCGCCGCACATGCTGGTGTTTCCCCCCTGAGGGACTATCGCATATTTCAGGTTGCCAGCGGCTCGGACGAGCTCTTGGATTTCCGCAACCGTTCGCGGCCGCGCAACTGCCAGCGCCTTTCCTCGGTACCAGCCGCGATAGTCCTGGCATGCAGCGGCGATGATATCCTGATCGGCCACGAGCATGCCGGGACGGGGTAGGACAGAAGCGAGGCTGTGAAGCCCGTGTTGTCGGGCGCTAATCTCCATCCGGCATCCTTACTTGCTCCCGAGAGGCGCCGGCGCGGACAGAGCGCCGCTTGATGTTTGCTCGAAGTGCTCGATCTCCACGCGATTCAATAGCGTGAACCCGGGAATGGTTTGCGCATGCGAAAACAAGGTCGGTTCGAGATAAATCTGGTTTACGCGATGTGGGGGCTCGGGAGCCGGCCACCAGGTATCTGGATCACCGCGCGCTGAATCGCTCCGGCATGGGATTGGGCTTCGCGAAAGTTCCTTTCCGGTGAAACTGACGCGGTACGAGACGTCGTTGGGGTAATCGGGAGGTAGGCCAGCCTCCTGGACGGCCCTGCAAACACAGCAACGCCGAAAAATCTCCATGGAGCGTGCGGAGACGTGATTGCACTTAACGCTCGGCGGTTCACCCTTGTGGCGCAGTTCGGCGATAACGGTCCGCACACCGCGTTGGGCGAGGCCCATCGCTAGGGTTAGCCCGACAGGTCCACTACAGACGGCCTGCGTTCCGACCTGATCGGCCATGCTATGCTTACCACCGGAGATCTGTGTGTGTGTGTCGGCCTGAAGGCCTTGCGCATCAGAGGTCTCTATCCGGTTTCTTACGGTATGTCTACCAGCCGGACACGCGTTTCAGATGTTGTGCAATCGACAAACCCCCAAGATAAAAGTGCATGCACCAGTGCCGGCGGACCTTGGAGGGCCGCCGCGTCTTGACGGCCGTCCCCCGGCCGATGCGTCAACTAATGGTGGAGAGTGCCCGTGCTTACGAGCTTTCGTCTGGCGGATCAGACCTTGGCGGCCTTGCGCGGGCGCTTCATCGGAGCAAGGTCCGCGGATTTCGAATCTTGAGCAATGGCACTCGACGCGGGTTGCTGGAAACCAAGCAGCGTCGAAATCTTGTGGCCGGCCTCACGGATCAACCTGGCAAATTCCGAGATCTTCTCCTCGCTGACGCGTGCAGCAGGCCCATAAAGACCGACCGATCCGACGACGCTTCCCCTGTGATCGAAATAGGGGGCTGCGACGGCGATGGCGCCAACAAAGATCTCTCCCCGACTGATGGTGTAACCGTTGTGCGCAGCGGCGCGGAGCGCCTCTTCAAGGTTGCTCCGTTGAGCATCCCTGGGCATTTCCGACAGGAATTCTGCTTGCCGCTCGGCCGGCATAAACGCGAGCATTGCCTTTCCCGTCGCGCCTTGCGGTATCTTCATCGAAGATCCGATGCCACGGCTAATCGTCAGGACATGCCGGCTTTCGCATTCGAGAATGCAGATGCTGCGGTCTTCCTCAAGGCGAAACAATGCGGCAGTTTCGCCCGTGACGTCGCGCAACTCCTCCAGAATTGGGCGAGCCACATTGACGACATCGAGACCCTTTAACCAGACATGCGAAAGCTTCATGACCCCGTGCGCGAGCTTGAACCTTTGCGGATCGCCTTCGGCATGGATCAACCCGCAGGTCGAAAGCGTGTGCAGAAGCCGATACAGGGTTGGTCGGCTGAGGCCGACCCGCTTTTGAATTTCGATAACGCTCATCGCTGGTTGGTCGGCGGAAAAGCATTGCAAAATTGCGATCGCGCGGTCCACCGCGCGGACGCTAGACATGCCGGTGTCGGACTCACTTGCAGCCGTCTTTCGCTTCTTTGCCATCTGGTCTCGAGAGCTGGAATCTGCTTGATCTACCTCGACAATATCCGATGGGCGCGGCTGGCAATAGTCCAGCCGCGGTTTAATAGGTCGAAAAAGTTTACGAAACGCCGATCCGGAGCAGGAGTCCGGCCAGTGGAACGGACACTTCGGGACGGACGGGTCCTGAAAGTGGCCGGATCGGCACGGTTTTGACCTTAGAGACCCGGCCTAAGGGGGCATGACCGGCTCGTCCGCGACGCCGTTTCTGAGTGTTCCCAGACCATCGCCTTCGACTTCGACGATGTCCCCTGGCTTGAGCCAGACCGGCGGATCCATTCTAGCTCCAGCCCCGGTGGGGGTGCCGGTGACGATCACGTCGCCGGGGGCAAGAGTGGTGAACGTCGAGATGTAACTGATCAGTCGTCGGAACGGAAAAATCATTCGACTTGTTCGATCCTGCTGGCGAACAATCCCGTTCACCCGGGTGGTGAGCTCGATGTCAGCTATCTGGCTCTCGTCCTTGAACGGCACGAGCCAAGGGCCAATCGCGCCGGTGCCGTCGAAATTCTTTCCCTGCGTGACGTTGAATTTCGCGTGCCTGACCCAATCGCGGATCGTTCCCTCGTTGCAGAGCGTTACGGCTGCGATGTGATCGAGCGCCGTGCCTTCTGGGATGCGACGACCACCTTTACCAATGACCAGTACGACTTCACCCTCGTAGTCCAGCTGAGGCGATTCCGGCGGTCGGCTCAATGGGGTCTCGTGGCCCACAAAAGATCGCAGAAAACGGGGAAACAGCGATGGATTTTGCGGGGCCGCTTGGCCGTCCTTGTACTCTTCGTTGCGATCGGGATAGTTCACACCGACGCAGATGATCTTTTCCGGATCGGGGATAGGGGACAGAAACGTCAGACCTGAAAGTGGCAGGTCTTCCCGCAGGCCAAGGCTGGCATCCCTCAATTGTTCGAGCGCATTGTTCTCGATTGCATGCCGAAGCGTCGGCCAAGTGCTCTCGAATCTGGCTGCCAGATCGATAAACCCTTTGTCGGTGATCGCGCCATATCGCGCTTTTCCCTTTACGGAAACGCTGGAGAGGCGTCCATAGTTGAAGTTCATGATCTGATCTCCTCGGCAGCCAGCGCGACCGAGGCACAATTGTCCTCGGTCGATCGTTGGCGAATGTTCGGTTCAGGGCGCTACGATCGGCTGAGCGGCCAAGGCGGAATCGCGGACTGGGGCGTCAGCGAAATGGCTACCCTCTTCAAACCAGGATTTGGGCGCTGGAGCTCCCCAAAGTGTTTGGCGCTGGGGGTCCTTGAGGTCCCACTTAATAGGTTCGAGATCCGGATCGACCGTCTGGTAGTCCGAACAGTAAATCTCGATCCGATGACCGTCAGGATCGCGGATGTAGAGGAAGAACGCGTTCGAAATGCCATGCCGGCCGGGGCCGCGCTCAATGTTCTTCAGCCAACCGGTGGTTGCCATCAAGTCGCAGAGATCGATAATATTGAGCGGGGTAGGGACCCAGAACGCGGTGTGATGCAGTCGAGGGCCGCGGCCGTTGGTGAAGGCGATATCGTGCACCCCGCCCTTGCGATGAGTCCACGCAGCCCACAAGCGACCGGTCTCTTCATCCTCAGTGTATTCGGTGACCCGAAAGCCGATCTCGTTGTAGAAGGCGACTGAAGCATCGACGTCCGGAGAGAAGCAGTTGAAGTGATCGATGCGCAGAGGCTTCACGCCCTTGTACAGCTCGTACTTCTGGTGAATCGGCGAGAGCCGATCCATTTTTGAGTAGAATTCTAGCTGAATGCCATGTGGGTCCCTGGTGCGGAAGGTGCGGGACTGATAGGGCCGCTCGACCCATTCTACCGGCAAATTGCAGCCCTTGAAGAAATGAGCGGCCTTTTCGAGATCCTCTTCGCCGAAGACCTTGAATCCAAGTTCCCGGGCCACCGCGTGAGTGTTTTTCTTGAGGACGATGCAATGATGCCCGCGCTCCTCGAGAGCTCGAAGGTAGATGGTGTCCGACGTTTCGTCGGTTACCTGCAGCCCCAAGGTGTCGACGTAAAACGCGCGAGCCTTGGGCAAATCGGTGACGGCGAGCTCGACGTGGCTCAGCCGAACGATATTGAATGGAGGGTAGAGATTGGGAGCGGGAATGGGCATTGATGCCTCCTGTCAACGAGCAAGTTTCTGGATCGTGTGCTCGGTCATAGCGAACGCGACGTTTTTCGTTTCCATGTAGAAGTCGAAGGACCAATCACCGCCGTCGCGGCCGATTCCCGAACTCTTCAATCCGCCGAACGGCGTCGGGAGATGACGGACGTTTTCCGAGTTGACCCAGATCATTCCGGCCTGAAGCGCATTGGTGAAGCGAAAGGCCCTCGTGACGTCAGATGTCCAAAGATATCCAGTCAGACCGTATTGTGTATCATTCGCGATCTGGAGCGCTTCCGCCTCGTCCTTGAACGAGATCGCACTCAATACTGGACCAAAGATTTCTTCCTGCGCGATGCGCATGTCGTTCGTCACGTCCGTGAACAGTGTCGGAGTGACATAGCAGCCTCCGCCTGGACCGGTGATCTTTTCACCGCCTGCGGACAAGGTTGCGCCTTCGCTGCTGCCGATCTTGATGTATTCGAGCACCTTCTTTTCGTGGACCGGATGGATCAACGGACCAACGACGGTTTTGGGGTCGAGCGGATGACCGACCGGAATTCGTTTCGCCCTGTCGGCAACCATGCCTGCGAATTGCGGGTAGACAGACTTCTCGACCAACAACCGCGACGAGGACGTGCAGCGCTCGCCATTGAGCGAGTAGATCATAAACACGGCCGCGTCTGCTGCCCGTTCGAGGTCGGCGTCCGCGAAGACAATCACCGGATTTTTGCCGCCGAGTTCGAAGTGCACGCGCTTCAGCGTGTCGGCGCCCTGCTTCATGATGAGCGAGCCCGTTCGGCTTTCGCCGACGAATCCGATCGCCTTGATGTCGGGATGCTCGGTGAGCGCCCTGCCCGCGTCCTCTCCGAGGCCATTGACCAGATTCCAGACGCCGGGCGGAAGACCGGCTTCTTCAGCGATCTCGACCAGTAGCCGCGCCGTAATGGGAGAGAACTCCGCCGGCTTATGAACGATCGTGCAGCCCGCGGCTAGTGCTGGCGCGATCTTCCACGTCGAGAGCATGAAGGGGGTGTTCCACGGCGTGATGATGCCGACCGGACCGATTGGCTGCCGGCTGGTCATGTTGATCTGGCCGTGAGCATGCAAAGTATCGCCGTCTCGCGCCGCGGGCGCGCGATCGGCGAAGAATCGAAAATTCTCCGCACCTCTCAGCGCCGCCTTCGCCATGAACTTCAAGGACTGACCGGTGTCCATGCATTCGACAAATGCGATCTCTTCGGCCCGCGCAACGATAGCATCGGCGATCTGGTGCAGGAGATCTTTGCGCTTCTCGCCATCCATAGCGGCCCAACCGGGGAAGGCGCTCTTAGCGGCGGCGGCAGCGCGATCAACATCTGCCGCTTTGCCGTGGGCAACCTTTGCGATGCACTTCAAATCGACGGGAGACAGCGTCTCGAAGGTCGAGCCGTCCAGTGCGGGCAACGCCTTGCCGGCGATATGATTGAGAACACCGTCCGTCTTGAAGCGTGCGAGGTATTTGTCCGCTTTCAAAAGATTTGTACCGAGATCCGACATTCCTCGCGCTCCTTGTTCCCCAGGTTTTTGCTCGATGCCGCCGTTCCCATATACTTAACATGTTAAGTAGTCAATTGCGGAAAAACCGATGGTGCGCCTCTAGGCGCGACTTCTCCGCTACTTGACTCATTCCAGACTTGCCGATACACAAAAATGACAATGGTGTCCACGTGATGGACATTGGGAGGATTTGCATGCGGAGTTGGAAGGGAAGTCAGCAGTTGTCGCCGCGCGTCCTTCGAATGAGCTCGGTCATTGCATCTTTCGTGCTGATCATTGCCGCGGCTTTTTCCAATGCAGAGGCGCAGCAGCCATCGATCGTCAAAGTTGGCGTCCTTGGTTCCACCGGCGACGTGGCGCTCCATTTGGCGCAGTCGGAGGGCTATTTCAAAGCCGAGGGGCTCGAGGTCGAATTCGTACCGTTCAAGTCTGGCGCCCAAATGGTCGCGCCGCTCGGTACCGGACAACTCGATGTTGCAGCCGGGGTGGTTGCCGCTGGATTGAACAATCTTTCGGTTCGCGGCGTCGACCTCAAGATCGTGTCTGACAGAGCGTCGATGCCGCCAGGTCACGGCTACATGCAATTTCTCGTGCGCAAGGACCTTGTCGAGAGCGGCAAGTACAAGACTTACGCTGATCTCAAAGGCATGAAGATCGGTACCCAGTCGAAGGGCGGGGCTGCCGAGTCGACGCTGAGCGAGCTCCTCAAGCTTGGCGGTCTAACGTTGGACGACGTAGACGTCACTTATCTGGGGCATTCCGAACTGGCCGCGGCGCTTGGCAACAAGGCCATCGACGCAGCCTTCGTGACCGAGCCCCATGCGACCGTGGCGCTTAACCAAGGATCGGCGGTGCGTGTGGTGACCGGCGATCAGATTTACCCGAACGACGTGCTCGGGGTGATGATCTATTCCGGCACGCTGATGAAGAACCGCGCGACGACAGCCGTAGGCTTCATGAAAGCGTTCCTGAGAGGATGCCGACTGTTTGAATCCGCCTACAAAGACGGAAAGATGCTGAACAACGAGGCCGCGGAGAAGGTCGTCGCATCATACAAGTCATATACGCAATTGAAAGACGAGGCGCTGATCCGTGCGATGGTTCCGCATGGCTGTAATCCCGACGGCAAACTCAACGTCGGGGGGCTCAAAAAGGACTACGCGTTCTTCAAAGCTCGCGGTCTGATCCAGGGGGATGTCGACATCGAGCAGTTGCTCGACATGTCCTTCGCCGAGCGCGCGGTAAGGGAGCTCGAAACCAATAGCAAGACGAATTGAGCAACCGACTATCAGGTAGGCCATGACAAAATTTGCGAACTTCGCCGGAGGGGCGGTCGTCGAGATGCCTCTCGGGCAGCAAGCCGCCGCTGTGCGCGCCTCAACGTGCAAGGTGCGCTTTTCCGATGTGCAGAAGCACTTTAAGACCGGTGATCGGGTGTTCACAGCCATCGACGGCGTCTCTTTGGAGATTTCCGACGGTTCGTTCTTCGTCATCGTCGGGCCGAGCGGCTGCGGGAAGACCACGCTGCTTCGCATGTTGGCCGGCCTTGAAAGGCCCAGCGCCGGACGCGTGGAATGCGCGCAGACCGGCGGTAAATCGCCTCGAATGTCGATGGTGTTCCAAGGGGACGCAATCTTCCCCTGGATGACGGTTTGGGACAACGCGGCCTATGCGTTGAAGCTGAGGGGCGTTCCCCAGACAGAAATCGCCGAGATCGTCGGTCATTATCTCGATCGGACCGGTCTGACGAAATTCTCGAAGGCCTATCCGCACCAACTCTCCGGCGGCATGCGCCAGCGTGTATCGATTGCACGCGCGTTCGCCAATGATCCCGAGGTGCTTCTGATGGATGAGCCGTTCTCAGCGCTCGACGAGCAAAACAAGACGCTCCTTCAGGAGGAACTGCTTCGTATCTGGGAAGAGACCAAGAAGACGGTACTGTTCATCACGCACAGCGTGGATGAGGCGGTCACCCTCGGTGATAAGATCATGGTCATGACGGCTCACCCCGGCCGCGTCAAAGCGGTCGTCGACGTGCCCTTCGAGCGACCGCGGAAGGTGATCGAGCTTCGAGCACAGCCGGCCTACGGAGAGCTCGTCTACCAGATCTGGGGTCATCTTCGGGAGGAGGTGCAGCAAGCGCGCCTCCAAAGCGAACGCCAGATAAAGGAATAGGGTCATGTCAGTTTCCGACGAACCGGCAACCTTCGTCTCCATTGCATCGGCGCCATCGGCGAGCAGCGGTTCGCTCCGGCTAAGCCCGGCGCTGCTCGAACGGGTGATGACGATAGTGTCGCCAATCATGCTGCTCATCGTCTGGGAGCTTTGTGGTCGCGCTGGCCTCCTCGATCAGCGCTATTTTCCGATTCCGAGCACGATCTTCCATGCCTTGAAAGCGCTTGCGGTATCCGGCGAGCTCTGGTCGAACACCGAAGCGAGCCTCCAGAGATTGGCAATCGGCTTTTTCGTCGGCGGAATTCCCGCTCTGGCAATCGGCATCGCAATGGGTCTGTCCCGGCCACTCAGGCTGGTGGTCGATCCATTGATCGCGGCAACCTACCCGATACCAAAGAGCGCGATCCTGCCTCTCTTGCTGCTGATCTTCGGACTAGGCGAGGGCTCCAAGATCGCCATGGTGGCGATAGGCGTGTTCTATCCTGTCGCCATCAATACTCTCGCCGGCGTTCTTGCCATCAACAAGGTCTATTTCGAAGTCGGTACGCATTTCAAGGCGACGCCTTGGCAAACCTTCCGCACGATCGCTCTCCCTGGGGCACTTCCTTTTATCATGACGGGAGTCAAGCTCGGCGCAGGGCTTGGCCTCGTGTTGATTGCGCTGGCCGAGATGGTCGGAGCGAAGAAGGGGCTGGGCTACATGATCTGGAATTCTTGGGAACTTCTCGTGGTCGATACAATGTATGCCGGTATTCTGGTCATCGCAGTCATCGGTTTCGCACTCACGATCGTGTTCAACGAGATCGAACGCGTTGTCGTCCCATGGGGCACGCCGCGCTAAGGCGAATAACACGAAGGAGGGCGCATGCTGATTTCAAGGCGAACCATCATCTTTGGCACGCTCGCTGTTTCGACATCGCGCGCGCTTGCAAATGCGTCCGGGCCGGTCACCATCATCGTGCCGTTTGCTCCTGGAGCCTCTTCGGATGGCATTGCGCGAACCGTCGGAACCTACCTGTCGGACAGCTTGAAGATGACTATCGTCGTCGACAATCGGGTAGGAGGAGGCGGGGCGTTGGGCCTGATGGCAGTCTCGCGAGCATCAGCCGATGGCAACACTATTGGAATCGGCGCTACTGGTGCGGTCGTTGTTAATCCACACGTTGCCGGCGCCCCTGCGTTCGATCCGATCAAGCAACTCGCGCCGATCGCCAAGCTCGTCGATATACCGTTGGTTCTGGTTGCGAGCCCGTCGTCTGGTTTGCGGTCGATAAGCGACGTTGTCGCCAAGTCAAAGGAGACCGCGCAAGGGCTCAGCTTCGGGTCGACCGGAGTAAACTCTTCGCAGCACCTCTCTATCGAGGTACTGAAGCAGATGACCGGAGCGAAACTGGAGCATGTCCCTTACCGTGGTAGCGCGCCGGCAACCACTGATGTGCTGGGGGGGCAGTTGCCGCTCGCTTGCGTGGATCTGACTTCGGTCGCCGAACAAATCAAGGCCGGCAATCTGGTTCCTATCGGAGTCACCGCTGCGAAGCGATTCTCCATCGCTCCGGAAATCCCGACTATTGCCGAGCAAGGTCTGAAGGGGTTCGACGTTCCGGCCTGGCTCGGGATGTTCGGTCCGTCGGCTCTTCCCGCCGAGGTAATCGATCAGTTCTCGGGGGCTTTGAGCAAGGCGATGTCGGATACAGACGTATCTGCGCGTGTGGAACGCCTGGCGTGCCAGTCTGCGTTCCTAGGAGCCAAGGAGTTCGCTTTGTTCATCCGCGAACAGTCGGACAAGATGAAGCCACTCGTGAAGCTCGTTGAGAAGACCTAAGGCTCGGCCGGCCACCAGCCGGGTGATTGAGAGAGCTCGCAATTTGGCATCCCGACCGACGGACGTCGCCTTCGGCCTGTGAAGCGCAGGATCGTAAGATCCTGCGCTTTGTTTCAGGCGCTCCCGAAAGCACGTCTGTTACGCGTCCGGTACGGCCGCTGCCCCGTGGATCGCCTGGTACTGCAGGAACTCCTCGACCCCGAAGCGACCGTTCTCCCTACCGAATCCCGACTTCTTGAAGCCTCCGAAAGGAGTCAGAAAATTCTGTGGGGCGCCGTTGAGACTGACCTGCCCAGTACGGAGCTGGCATGCGACGCGCAGCGCGCGTTCATTGTCCGAGCCCCAGACACTGCCCGATAGGCCATAGGAGGTATCGTTCGCGATCGCGATCGCCTCACGTTCATCGTCGTAGGCGATCACCGACAGAACCGGCCCAAATATCTCCTCTGTCGCAATAATCATCGACGGTTCGACTCGGGAAAATACCGTTGGCAAAACGAAATAACCGCGCTCGGGTTCGATTCGCTCGCCAGAACCCTCGATCGCCTTCGCGCCTTCGGCAGCACCACGAGCGATGTACTCCCTCACGCGCCGGTAATGCGCCGATGTGGCTAGCGGCCCTAAGCGTGTGCTTGGATCTAGGGGATCGCCGACAGTCCATGTCTTCATTGCGTCGCGGCAGAGATCCTCGATCTCGCCGCGCAAGCGGCGCGGCACGACCATGCGCGACTGGGCGACGCACGTCTGGCCGCTGTTCGCGAAACAGGATGTCAAAACAGCCGGGATAGCTTTCTCCAAAGGAGCGTCATCCAGGATGACCGCTGCGGACTTGCCGCCCAGCTCGAGGACGACCCGTTTGCCGCGCCGGCCGGCTGCTTCGGCAACGGCCATGCCGACACGCTCCGACCCTGTGAAGCTCACCATATCGATGTCCGGATGGCTGCAGATCGCCGAACCGACCTCTGGCCCTCCCCAAACCATGTTGAACGCACCAGGCGGGAGCCCGGCGGCAGCAAGGGATTCGGTAAACAGAATGGCAGTCGACGGTGCGATCTCGCTCGGCTTGAGAATAACCGTGCAGCCAGCAGCTAGCGCCGCCATCACCTTCGCGACAATCTGATGCAACGGAGCATTCCACGGAGTGATGGCGCCGATCACACCCACCGGGACGCGGCTGACGAGCGACGGGCCCATGAATTCGCGCCAACGCATCGAACGTATGGCTTCGACTGCGACGGCTCCGTTTCGGAGCGGCATGGGCAGTTGGAGCATCTTTCCGAACCAGACGGGAACGCCAATTTCCCTGGCCATGGCTTCCACGAAGGCGTCCGTTCGGTTCTCGATCTCCTTGAGAGTCCGTTCGAGGATGGCGGCCCGCGCCCCGGCTGCCATGGAGCTCCAGTCAGGAAATGCCTTGGCCGCAGCTTCCGCCGCGGAAGCGACATCCATACGGGATCCGTGTGCAACCGTCGCGTAATCCGCTTCTGTGGTAGGATTGACGACCGTGGTGCGTTCGCTACCGCCCGCTTTGGACCACTTTCCGTCGATGAAGTTGTCGTCGACGTGCTTCATTGAGACCTCACTTCGCGTTGATGACGGTCGCGGCATCGGGGGCTTTCCGATCCGAGGCGAAAGGAGGGGGAACGAGGCGAAGCAGATGCCAAGGGCTCGGCATGGGAGCCACGCGGGCCTCCACGACGAGGGGACCTCGTTCGCCCGCGCGCCGCTTCAGGAGAGTCAATAATTGTTGCGGATCGTCGGCCCGCTCATATGGGATCTCGAAAGCCTCCGCCAAGCGATCGTACTTCGGATTGAGCAGCTCGACGCCGAATTCCCTTCCGAACTGGTCCTGCTGCATCTTCCGGACGTTTCCGAAGTGTCCGTCGTTGAAGATCACGATGGTAGCGTTGAGGTCGTATTTCCGAGCAGTCGCGAGTTCCTGAATGTTCCAACCGAAGCCGCCATCCCCATTTATGCTGACGACCACACGATCAGGATTGGCGACCGCGGCCCCCAAGGCGGTCGGAAAACCATAGCCGAGAGTGCCCTGATAGCCGGGAGTGATGAAAGTGCCGGGTGCGTATACGGGATAGCCCAGGCGCGCGAAGTATCCGACTTGCGTGAGTTCGTTGACGAGAATGCCGTCGTCCGGAATGCCCTCACGCAGGGCTCTGACCCACGCTCCTTGCGGCTCGATCTCGTCCATCTGGCCGCGTGCCCAATGACGCACCTTATCGAGGTCCACGGAGATTGGCCGCCGCTTCGGGCAGGCTTGCTCCAGCGCTCGCAGCGCCGCCGCGCAATCTGCTTTAATGGCGACAGAGCAGGTTCGTGGCGGTCCAAAGACATCTGGATCCAGATTGATGAACACGTACGCTTTGCCGTCAGCTGGCCAGGACGGCTTGCCCAATGCCGTGTCCACGAACCTGCTGCCGACGACCACCACGACGTCCGCATGCGGAAACACCGCGCGTCCATCGAGCGTATTCAGTGCGAGGGGGTGCCTATCCGAGATGGAGCCGCGCCCGTTTTCACCCATGACGATCGGTATCTGAAGCTTCTCGGCAAACGATATGAGTGCCTCCGAGGCACGGCCCGCGAGAACTCCGCCGCCAACATAGAGAATCGGAAACTTGGCAGCGGTTAAAAGCGCGGCCGCCTGTTCGATCTGCAGCTTGTCCACGCAGGCACGCTCTGCCGGGGCGGGGTCGACACAGTCAATTTCGGCGCTTGTGCTCAGCACGTCATGGGGAATTTCGAGCCCAACCGGCTGTGGCCTGCCGGTTTCGAGCGCGTCAAATGCGCTACGAACGATGTTCGGTACATCGACTGGACGATCGGCGCGTCCGTGCCATTTCGTAACCGATCCGAGGATAAATGATTGATTGCGGATTTCGTGCAGAAGCCCCAGACCTTTGTTGATTGCTGACGAATGAATGTCGCCTGAGATGCAGACCACGCGAGAACTGCAAGCATAGGCGGTCGAAAGTCCGGCCATCGCATTGAGGAGACCCGGCCCGGGCACGACCATACAAACTCCTGCAGAGCGCGAGGTGCGGGCATATCCGTCCGCCATGTAGGACGTGGCCTGCTCGTGCCTTGGCACGATATAGCGGATCCTGTCGGCTACCTTCCGAAGGCCATCCACCGCCCAGTCGAGCTGCACGCCGGGAACGCCGAATACGTGTTTGACCCCTTCTCGGACGAGCTGGTTCGCTAGTGCGTCACCGCCAGTTTGTTGCATGATCTTGCGTCCTTCTATTGTCGGCCCGTGGCCGGCGGTTCGAGTATGGATGCGATAGATGAACCCCGAGCCGGGACAAAAGACGCGTCGAACAGCTCGTTCGCAGAAATCAGAGATGATCCAGCCAAACGTCCCGAGACCTCCCTTATAGGCAACATGAAACAAATGTCCATACAATGGACGTGTACCGGGGAAGGTCGCCAGATGCCTCGCTTACGCACCGTCAGCCACGTCGCCGCACTCGCCGTGTCCGGTTTGCTCCTATTCGTCTTTCAGTCGTTCGCGGAGACAGTGAAGATCGGAGTTCTCGGCACAACGAGCGATCTGCCGATGTATCTCGCGCTTCAAGAAGGGTTTTCGAGAAGGAAGGGCTTAGCTTGGAGATCGTGCCCTTCAAGTCGGGCGCGCAGATGGTGGCTCCTCTCGGCACCGGCCGACTCGACATCGCAGCCGGCATCGTTGCGGCTGGCCTGTACAACCTCTCCAACCGCGGCGTCGAGTTCAAGATTGTCTCCGATCGCGGTTCAACGAGGCCTGGCTTCGGCTACTATCGTCTTCCGCTCCGAAAGGACATTTATGACAGCGGTCGGTACAAGGGATACGCCGACCTCAAGGGGTTGCGGATCGGCACACAATCGAAGGGCGGCCTGCGGAATCGACGCTTAATCCAGTGCTCAAACAGGGTGGATTGTCGTACGACGACGTTAGTCCGACTTATCTGGGACACTCCGATATGATCGCAGCGCTTGCGCATGCGACCTTCGCTCCCAGGAGCGGGGCGGGCGTGGAGATCGCCCGTGGCGACAAGGTGGACACCAACGGAAATCTCGGTGTGATAATCTACGCGGATTCTTTCATGAAGAGCCGCGCGAAGGTTGCCGACGCATTCATGCGGGCGTTCCTGCGCGGTTGTCGCGTGGTGAATGATGCCTACCGCGGCGGTCAGCTCGACTCCGGGCCTTTGGGCGAGAAGGTCGTCAAAGCCTATCTGAGCTTCTTTGAAGTAGAAGACCCGTCCCTGATCAAGGCGATGAATCCCAGCGGCTGTGATCCCAACGGCAGGCCCGACCTCGCCAAGCTCGAGCAGGCTTACGCCTTCTTCAAGGAGCGCGGCCTCATCCAGGGAAAGACCGAGGTCAAGGATCTTCTGGATCTCGAGTTCGCGGATCGAGCCAAGCAAGCTCTCGGCCCATACAAGCCCTGACAATTCTGCAGGTGTCGGCTTTGCGAACGTCGAGTTCGGGCGGTTGACGATCCGTTTGCATGGCGCTAATACGTGGACACAATGTCCGTACAATGGACATAAGGGAGGGGAATGAGGCGGATGCGGATCAGGCTGGGAGTAGCGATAATCCTTGCAGCTGCGATGACGCCTCTGCATTGCTTGGCCCAATCCGCTGCCGGCGGTATCTCCGACGGAGTCGTCAAGATTGGGGTCCTTGGCGAATACGGTGTCGGCAGGGATCTTGGGGGGCCAGGATCGGTAACTGCGGCAAAGTTGGCGGCTGAGGATTTCAACAACGAGGTGTTGGGTAAGCCCATTCAGGTGATCTCGGGCGATCACCAGGGTAAGCCGGACGTGGCTGTCAACGTCGCGCGACAATGGTTCGACGTGGACCATGTCGACGCGATCACGGATCTTGCGGTGAGTTCGGTTGGGCTTGCCGTGGCGGGGCTTGCGACGCAAAGCAATCGCTCCGTCCTGATTTCGGGCGCGGCGACGTCCGATCTGACCGGTGCGAATTGCTCTGCGATTATCACTCATTGGGCGGACGATACGTTTGCTCTTTCGACGGGTATCGTGCCGGAGGCGATGGCGCGCCTTGGTAAAGATTGGTTCATTGTTGCGGTCGACTATTCCTTTGGTACGGCGATGCTGCGGGATGCTTCCGAGGCGCTGGTGAAGAATGGCGGCAAGGTCGTGGGCAGTGTCCGCTACCCCTATGGTTCCCCCGATTTCTCTTCGTTTCTCCTGACCGCGCAGTCGTCCGGGGCGAAGGTGATCGCACTTGCCAGTACAGGTTCCGACACCGTTAACGCCGTCAAACAGGCGCATGAATTCGGGATCCAGGCGGCCGGCCAGGCGCTCGTTGGGCTACTCACCTTCATCGCCGACGTACACTCAGTTGGGCTAAATGATGCCCAGGGTATGTATCTCGCGTCCCAGTATTACTGGAATGATGACGACGGCACCCGGGCGTTCGCCAAGCGGTTCTTTGCGATTGAAAAACGGATGCCGACCAAGCTTCAGGCGGCGACATACGCCTCCGTGAAGCACTACTTCAAAGCGATCGAGGCCGCCGGAACGGATGAAGCCAAGACAGTAAATGCACAGATGCGCAGTATGCCGGTCGATTTCTTCGGTCGTCCTGCGCGGATCCGGCAAGATGGTCGGGTGATCTACGACCTCGGCCTTTATCGCGTGAAGGCGCCGTCGGCGAGCAAGGCTCCCTGGGACTATTACGAGCGTATCGCCACGATTCCTGGCGATAAGGCTTTTCGAGCAGAAAAAGATGGCGGCTGTAATCTCGTCAAGTAGTTTGATCTGCGTCGCGTAAGCATTTTCTCCCGAGACTGCCGGCGGCTTCGGCCGTCGGCACTTTTTTCGAGAGGTGCTGGCCGTCTTCGCAGCCGAGACTGCGCTGACGCTTGCGTGTAGTCATGGACGAGACAATCGTCAACCTGACCGGCCGCATCGTCAACATCTCCTCGACCACGGTGCCAATGGGACGTGTCAACTACCTCCATTACGTCACGTCCAAAGCCGCGGTGCTGGGAATAATCCGCTCCGTGGCGCGGGAGGTGGGTGAGGATGGGGTGACCGTGAATGCGATTACGTCGACCCTGATAGAAACCGGCTTGGACACACAAGTCGTCACCGAGGCGACTTTCAAATACATCCTCGAGCGCCAGAGTATCAAACGCACAGGCCAACCCGAAGACCTCGCGCGCGTACCCCTGTTCCTGGTGTCGATCGACTGCGGGTCCGTCAAGGGCCAAACGATCGTGGTCGACGGTGGCGGCATTCATCTCTGAGTCGGAAAGGACGATGAAGCGTCGAGCGAAACTGCTGCTGTCGAGCTGGAGGACCTGGCGAGAGCTCTGGGTTGCAGCTTTTTGGCTCGAGGCCGCGTTCAGAGCCGAAAACGACCCGGGAAGCTGAGAGGAATAGGGCCTCGGGGCGGGCGGCGGTGTCCACTGTGTGGACACAACCCGTGGCGGATAGCTAACTTCCACAATGACGGGCGCGCGCTCCCTTGACAGGGGCTGGGAAAGCGCAGAGTTATATTTTGAGAATGATGTCCATCTGATAGACTATCTCCGTCGAGATGGGTGGAACCAGACGATCCGAGGACGTCGTATGCCGACGGTTAAATACATTCAATTCGACGGGACCGAGCAGACGGTGGAGGCTGTGGCAGGGACGAGCGTCATGCAGGCCGCACTCACCAACGGAGTGCCCGGCATTCTTGCTGAATGTGGGGGAGCCGCATCCTGTGCGACCTGTCACGTATACGTCGATGAGGCGTGGGTCGATCGGTGCGGCGGGCCCGGTGACGACGAGAACGAAATGCTCGAATGCACCGCAAGCGAGCGCCGGAGCTGTAGCAGGCTGAGCTGCCAGATCGAATTGTCCGACGAGCTCGACGGGCTGATCGTTCGGACCCCGGAGACGCAATCTTGAGCGCGCCTGGCACCGTCATCGTCGGAGCTGGGCAGGCGGGTGTGCAGGTTGCCCTGTCATTGCGCGAGCTAGGTTACGACAAGCCAATAACGATCTTCAACAATGAAGAGCTGTTACCGTACCAAAAGCCACCTCTGTCGAAGGGCTTTATGATGGGGAAGATCGCGCAGGAGGGGCTTTACCTGCGCAATCCCGACTATTTCGCGCGCGCGGGGATTTCGATCGTATCCGAACACGTGGACGCCGTCGATCGTGCGGCGCGCAAGGTCATCGGCAGGTCCGGAACTCATACCGAGTATGAGGCGCTTGTTCTGGCCACGGGAAGCCGGAATCGCGCGCTCGAATTGCCAGGCGTCGAGCTCGATGGCGTCTTGTCGCTTCGATCGTTCGATGATGCTGCCGTGCTGCGGGAGCGAATGGGAGCAGCCCGCAACGTGGTGGTCATCGGGGCCGGATTTATCGGTCTGGAATTCGCGGCGGCGGCGTCGAAATCGGGCACTCGCGTTCATGTGGTTGAAGCGGCATCGAGGCCTATGGCGCGCGCCGTAACGCCGGAAGTGTCGACGTACTTCACGCAGCGGCACATGGACCGCGGCACCACATTCTCATTCGGAGATACGGTCCAGCGTATCGAGGGAAGCTCGGGTCGCGTGGTGTCGGTTCACACCGCCCAGCATGAAGCCCTGCCGGCTGATCTCGTCCTGATCGGCGTCGGCGTGATCCCGAATTCGGAGCTGGCTCACGCAGCCGGTCTTGCGACGGACAACGGAATTATCGTGGACGCGCATCTGGTGACGTCGGATCCGTCCGTTTCGGCGGTTGGAGACTGCGCAGTCTACCCGAACGCGTTTTCGAAGAGCCTGCTCCGTGTCGAGTCGGTGCAGAACGCCGTCGATCACGGCCGCTTAGTGGCGGCGCGGCTGACGGGCAATCGGACCGCGTACTGTGCGGTCCCATGGTTCTGGAGCGACCAGGGCGAGGACAAGCTGCAGATCGCCGGGATCTCTCTGGCCGGCGATGAGAGATTCGCCAAGGGCGACCATATGAGCGGCCGCTTTTCGGTTTTCTTGTTTCGAGCGGGCTCACTCGTGTGTGTCGAATCCGTCAACCGAGTGGCCGATCATATGGCCGCGCGCTCCTTGCTCAAATCGGGGAGGCTAGGCCGGGTGACGCCTGACATTGCGCGCTCCGAAGACTTCGACCTTAAAGCCTATGCCGCGAAGGAGGTGGCTGAGGCCTAGCCCGTCGCGAGCCTCGAAACGACCTTCCTGAGACCGGGCGATACTCGCCCAATCCAATCTGGAGAACATGCATGCCCCAGAAGAGCGAATTCGATAAACTGGTGGACGTCGACAAGGGCTTCGTCAGCCGCGAGATCTTCGTGGACGCGGACGTCTACAAGGAGGAGCTCGAAAAGGTTTTTACGCGGGCTTGGCTGATGGTCGGGCACGAAAGCCTCATCCCCAACCCCGGCGACTTCTTCACGTCCCGCATGGGCGAGGAGTCGGTCATTCTCTGTCGGGACAAAAAGGACGAGATCCACGTCTTCCTCAATTCCTGCCGACACCGCGGCATGAAGGTCTGCCGATATGAGTCCGGCAATACCTCCCTGTTCACCTGTCCCTATCATAGCTGGACGTACACGACCGACGGAAAGCTTCAGGGCGTCCCGCTTTACAAGAGCCTGTACGACGGCGTCCTGGACCGCGAGGCCAACTCGCTCGTGTCGGTTGCGAAGCTCCACAACTACAAGGGATCGATCTGGGCCACGTGGGACAAGAGCGCTCCCGATTTCCTGACCTATCTCGGCGACGCGAAGATCCATCTCGATCAGGCTCTGGACTGCCGCGACGGTCGCGAGGGCGGGTCGGAGGTGATCGGCGTCCACAAATGGGTGTTTCCTGCAAACTGGAAATTCGCTGCCGAGAACTTCCTCGGTGACACCTACCACAATCCCAGCCACCGCTCGGTGGATCTGATCGGAATCGGACCGAGCGCGGCCGCCGGCAAGAAGGGGCGGCGGGATGACGAGCTCGAAAAAGCGCAGCACGTCTGGATCAGCTTCCCGCAGGGCCACGGCGTTCACAGTGCCCTTCAGCCCGACGAGAACCAGTATGTCGAGTCGTTCCTCGACAATCCAATTTTGGAGGAATACTTCCGGCACTGCTTCGAGGAACGCAAGAAGCGCCTGGGAGAGGACGCAAAACTTCTTCCGTTCGTGGGCACGATCTTCCCGAATACCTCCTATCACGGCCGGCAGCCTCGTGGGCTTTGCGCCTGGCATCCACATAGCCCGACCTCGACAGAAGGCTGGCGCTTCTTCCTCGTCGACAAGGACGCGCCGAAAGAAGCAAAGGACTATCTGCGCCGGTACTACATGCGCTACTCGGGCCCGGCAGGCATGACCGAGCAGGATGACATGGAGAACTGGCTCTACGCGACGGCCGCGAGCACCGGCACGGTCGCTCGCCGCTACCCATTCAACTATCAGCAGTCGATGGGTGCCTATTCCACCGACCACAAGCTGGGTGGTCAGGTCAGCGTTCAAATCACGGAACAGATTGCACGTGGTTTTTACAATCGCTGGGCATCTTACATGCGCAGCGCCGACTGGGACGAACTGCTGGGCTCCCCGGCCCGGAATAGGCAGGCAGCAGAGTGACCAATCCAGCAAAGGTCGTAATCGTTTCCGGCGGCACGTTCGGTATCGGTCGAGCGATAACAGTCGGCCTCGCAGCGCGCGGCCACGATGTGGTAGCATTCGGTCTCGAATCCGCTCAGGTCTCGAGTCTCGCCCAGGCTGCGATTCCAAGTCTACGGGACGAGCTTGCCTCTCGCAAGCTCGCTGCGATGCTCCTGGAAGCGGACGTGTCCAAGGCTGCCGACGTCAAGAAGGTCGTCGATGCGACCATGGAGAAGCATGGACGTATCGACGCCATCGTCAATAATGCGGCAATAGGTCCGTTGGGAACGATCCTCGACACAGACGAAGCGTTGTTCGAGCGGATCGTCAGCGTGAACCTAAAAGGACCGTTTCTGCTGAGCCGTATGGCCGTGCCGCATATGAAGCAGCAGGGCGGGGGGGCCATCATTAATGTCGGCTCGGGGGCAGGGTGGGGTAAGCCCAACATGGCGGTGTACAGCGCGAGCAAGGGCGGTTTGCACGCGCTGAGCACCGCCATGGCCTACGATTTCATTTACGACCGCATAAAGGTGAACACGGTCATTCCGGGTGGTGGCGGCATCATCAGCGGAATGAGCCTGGGAAGGGTTGGGGGAGACCAAAGTCGCCTCGGCAAGGGGGCACCGGGTACTGCAGCGGGCCGCGTCGCCACGGGTGACGACATTGCCAATGTCATAGCATTTCTTCTTTCGCCGGAGGCCGAGACCTTGTCCGGCACCGTAATCGATGTCGGCTGCTTCGCCAATCAGGGCGGTCCTGTTCCGCCGAAGCCGGCTGCCTAATGTAATCGAACGCAGGAGTCTTTCCCGATGAACGCAGTCGTGCAGGAACAGGAGAAGGTTGCCACGGTCGCAACCGGCAATTCGGCGATCGAAAGAACGTCGCAGTACTACCGGCTGAAAGCCGATGTCGAAGATTTCTATTACCGCGAGTCCGACCTTCTCGACGAGCGCCGCTTTCGCGAGTGGTTAGACATGCTGGCCGATGATATCGTCTACTTCATGCCCATCCGCCGCAATGTGAAGTTCGGCCAACATGCTGCGCGGGAGAATACCAAGCAAGGCGAAGGGATGAGCTGGTTCGACGAAGATAAGTGGACGTTGTCCAAGCGCGTCGATCAGATCCTGACGGGAGTTCACTATGCTGAAGAGCCGCTGTCCCGCATCACGCACATGGTGAGTAACGTTCAGATCAAGGCCGTTCGTCCCGATCTGAACAAGCCGAGCGAGCTCGAGGTCACCAGCCGCTTTCTGGTTTATCAGAACCGCGTCGAGTACGAGACGTACACCTTCGTCGGTCGGCGCAACGATACGATCCGGGTCACGGAAGCCAGTTGGAAGGTTGCCAGGCGAGAGATTCTTCTCGAACAGAATGTCCTGCTCGCGAAGAACCTGACCATGTTTTTCTGAACTAACAGGAAGAGGCAATTCGCCATGATCAATGTTCTGGACGTCAAAATCGGCAGCAAGCTTCAGCTTCGCGAGGGTATCGTGGCTGAAGTGGTCGAGAACATGGAAGACGGGATGTGGCTTCAGGTCAAATATCTCGAGGTTCCCAGCAATCCCGGCGAAGTCGGCGCGATCGAGCTTTGCCACGCCCAGGATATCGTGAAGGTGACGGGCGCGGCGGAAGGCGTCTGAAACGATCTATCGGTAGAAGGTCAACGCCATGCTCAGATTCGACTACATGCCGAGCGACTTCCATCCAATCTTTCTTTTCTTGGGAAATGAGGATGACCTGACCGCGCTCGCGCATTTCCTTCGCAAGTACGCCCAGGGTGCGGACGAATTGTCGGTCGCCGAGGGCATTCCGGGATCGAAATCGCGCACTGCTGTCACGCTCGTTGCTGCGGACGACGAGTTCGGTATGCGCAAAGTCGCCGACGGTTTCAACTGGAAGCTGAACGCCTGGCAGGCGGAGCAGATTGCTGGTCGCATAGACCTGCTAACGGCGAAGGACAACAAGTCGGGATCGGACCTCTTCGAAGTGGGAAGCGAGGGGGAAATCCCGGTCAAGGTGTCGCGGGGCGAGTTCACCGACGACTTTCTGGTTACCAAGCTGTAGTGATTGCCTGGCGTAGTGGTGTTCGCTCGGAGGGGGCGGACACCGGGCAGAGGAATTGATCCTCGAGCGGCTTCTGCATCGTCGAGTTGGTGGAACAGTTCCGCGCCACCGAGCTTTCCCCGGTCGACGTCACCGCGGCTCTGATCCCGCGGATTGAAGAAATCGATTCGGATTTTGCGGCCCTACGGAGCAAGGCTCGCCGAGCTGGGATGTCGTCCGAACACTGTCGCTCCGTCCTTCACAGACTTCCGCTCGCGGTCAAGGACATCATCTACACCTGATAGCGGCCGCAATTTGCGGCCGCGCTGAGTTGCACGGTTTCCCGATGAAGAGAGGCGGATCGCCGAACTGAACGTACTTTGTTACTTAGAATGGCTGGCTTCGGAGCAGTGTTTTGCTTCTTCTGTTCAGGCGCCGAAGGGAGCGTCCGACGCCGGTGGAAGCAGCAACTACGCGCGGGTTTGGGTGATGAACTTCGTGTTCAGATAAGCATCCATCCCCTCGATCCCGTTCTCCGATCTCTTTCACACCGCCAAAAGGCGTTTCGGTTAGCGCGAGCGGCCCTTCGTCGAGGGCGCGAGCGAAGGCGTCGAAGAATTTACGAAACGAAATTCTTCTTGAAATCGGCTGTTGGAGGATCAGTGCGCGATGATCAGGCCCTTGCTGGTGACGACCACCCAGCGGCCGTCCTGACGGCGAATTGCATCGATGCGGCCAAGGCCCGGCAGGGGATCACCCGCATAGACCTCATAGAGACCTTCCCGGCCCTCAATCAGCGCGCCGCCGTTGGCGACGTCGCGCAGGCGCCAGCCTTCAACGGTCGGGAGCTTGATGACGTCGATCTTAGGCGGGGAGGCTGCGGGTGTTGTCGCCTGAGCCGGAGCAGTCGGTGTGAGGACCGCAGCCTGTGTGGTTCGGAGCTTCTCCACCGCCTCGGACAGCTTTGCGAGCTTGGCCATCGGTTCGGCTTGCGCCTTTTCGAGCCTGTCGAGACGGTCGTTGGTCCGGTTGACATGGTCTGTGCCGGTCTTGGAGGTATTCTCGAGGCTGGTTTTAAGCGCGATGACATCGGCATCGATCCGAGCGATCGATGCTTTCAGTCCGCTGTTATCGGCCGCCGGCGCCGGCGCGTAGTTGGCCGCAAACTGCGTAAAGCCCACTGTCGCCAGCGCGCCGCTGATTGCGCCGACGCCTGCTGCGAGCGCCACCACGGCTGCCATCCCAGCCAGCAGGCGCTTGCCGCCAACCGCGCGCGCGTAGTCTTCAGTCGCATGCGGGCCGCCGTCCTCGCGGCTCGTGGACCGGTCCGAAGACCATTCCGTGGGGGCTATCACGATGAGCTTGCCGGGCTTTGCCTCGGTTTTGGGCTCCGCCTCCGGTTTAGCTCCGAGATTCGGTGCCTCCATCCCTGTGGCCTCGGCGTTGAACGCCTCGATTTTAGGGGCGTCTGGCTTAGGCAGCGCCTCATGGTCTGGGGCAATCGATGACCTCTCCCTTGTTGCGGCCGCTTCGATCGCACCATCGGCGGCGTGCTGGGCCGCAGCCATATGAGGGACGCAGGCGTCCAGGCCGGCCTGTTCGGAGATCGGTTCGCTCATGGCCAAAATGCTCCAGTCAAGATTGACGTTTACCTAGACAAATCGCTTTCGGGGGCTGCAGGGGTGCCCATTATGATCGGTTGTTCCTCGATGCCGACCATCGCTGCGCTCTCGCGCCACAGCCGATCTTGAGCATCCTGGCTACGCGCCAATTCCGAGGGATCTGGGAATGTCGGTTCGCCCTCGACCAGGGAGACATAGATCCCGCCAGGCAGTGGGCTGATCGCGCCCAGAGCTACGTTGGCCAGCATGTTGCCGGAGTGTTCGGGTGTGTTCATGACGAACTCGGACCGGAACAGGCCAATGAGGGGAAAGATCGTAAACGTCAGGAATTTGACGAATGCTCGCTGCAAGACAGAGGCATCACGACCGCCAACGCCGCCGGTAAGTCCGGGATTGAAGGCGACGACGTTGATCCGGCGGGCCTTCACCTCGTTCAGCCGCGCAAAGGATAGCGCCGTCATCATGTTACAGAGCTTTGAAGCCGTATAGGAGCGTATGCCTGCGCCAGGACCATTTGGGGTCGGGTGGGCCCATTCCTGCAGCTCTAGTGCCTTGGGCGCGATCCGCTTGAGGGGAGGATCGTGCATGTTGCTCGAGGTGATCACCACACGGCTATGCTCGGCCATATTCGGCAGCAGGAGCCGAGCCAATAAATAATGGGCTAGGTGATTCACCGCGAAGGTCAGTCCATAGCCGTCCGCGCTCCGCTGCTTGGCGTTGGAGCCATGGATCCCGGCGTTGAGGACCAGCATGTTGATGCGGGTTTCTCCCAGTTTACGTATCACTGCACCTGCAAATTCGCGCACGCTCGCGAGCGAGGCGAGATCGAGCGGGAGGACTTCGACACCGTCCGGTACTGCTCGTCCGCTCCCGCGGGCACCTATGAAAACACGTGTGTTGGACTGAGCGACGATTTGCTGAAGCGCATGAGCGCCGAGCCCGGATGTAGCTCCCGTCATGACAACGACGCGGCGCGGTCTAGCTTGGTCCATGGCTGAGCGTCCCGTTCTGATCCGTGCAGTTGTCGCCCGCCCAGGCGGAGGACCCCCTGAAAAAGCCCATCGGGCGCGGCGAACAGCGCGCCGCGGCTGGGTCTGGGGCTTCGTTAGGCGCGATCCGGCCCGCGCCGCTCGCTTCGGAAACCGTCGCGGTCGGTATCCCGGCCGCCGCTGGTTGCAATAGCCTTTGCGCGGGACTCGCGGCAACCGCCATCGGCGCCGGAAGCTGGGCGAGAAGGTTTCGCCAGGTGGCGCTCCACTGGCTCAAACCGTTGACCTGACCGCCGAAGGCATAGTCCAGGAATGCGAGCGTGAGATCTGCCGTCGCCTCCTTGACCATCGGGTTGAGTGTGACACCGCCGACAAGCGGTCGGTCGGTGAACATGCTGTGAGACCCGCCTTGAAAAACCGCCAGCAGCTTCCGCGAATTGGGGACCGCGTTGAAGATTGCCAGGCGATCGCTGGCGGGCGAATAGAAGCCCGGAATCCTTATGTCGTCCTCGGTTGACGTCACGTGCAGTGTCGGCACGCTGACATTGGCAAGCACGCCCGCCAGATCTTTTTCGCCGTAAAACGCCGGCGCGGAAATCACGATCGCTGCGCGATAGCGGGAATCGCGAAATGCCACCCATCGCCCATTACGAACGACCCGCGCTCCGACCATCAGCAGTGTGGTGTTGGCACCGTAGGAATGCCCCGCAGCAACGATCCGGTGCGGGTCAATGAAGCCTGCATACGGACTGCTTGCTGTCGAGAGGATCTGGTCGAGCGCAAATCGCAAATCGCCGGCCCGGGCTGCAGCCTCGTCGTCCTGTGCCGCTGCCTGCAGCCGATCCACGACTCCAAAAGGATTGCCGAACCAAATCCCGGAGTCACTGCCAGTGTGCTGGACATGCAGGCTCGCAATGCCGTGTGTGGCCCACTGTCTGGCAAGATACGTGTAGCCATTTCGGGTTCCGCCCATGCCATGTGAGAACACGATCAGCGGCACCCGGCCCGAGGACGCAGCGGCAGGCCAATACAGGCGGGCAGGGACTTTGCGCCCCCGAGAAGTATCGACCCAATCGAAATCGACGGTACGAAAGGCTGCTACCTCCTGTTGCGCAGCGGCAACCTGCGCGTCCGCGCTTATCGCTGGAAGCGTTGTTGCGACCACGCACGCCAGGAATATGACCCAGAACTGCCGTTTCATGTTCTTGCTCCTTGAGAGATGAAGAGGTGCCTGCCCTCGCTCCGAGCTTCATCAATGCACTTATTGCCGAGGCGTGCTTACCGATGCCCTGCGACACGTCTTAGTCGATGCAGCGGCGTGGCCTTTTAGTAGATCAAGCGATCTAACAATTATCAGGCGGACTTCACTCGGTCAATTAAATTAGATTGACCGAACGATTTTGTCGCGGGACGGGGATGCCCGGTTGCGGATGGGCAGTTTTGGTGCCCTCGCCTGCTAACAGATAACCCACTTTTACCGCAGCGTGGGTAGGATTTTGGAACCATGCAGCCGAGTCTTCCACTCGATTGCGGAGCCTATTGCGCTTACGTGTGCGCCAAAGGGCGATCAGCAATGGAGAGCTTAGCTGAAGTCATTTTCCCGGGCCACCGGGCGCCGGCTCGACGCTGTAGTCTAAGAGTTCAACCGAGGCGGCACCCACTGGCATTGGTATCGTGACTAACACGGGCATCACCAGCATGCTGTCCTCAATCGGAGCCACACGGATCTCCATGGCTCGGTTTGCCATCATAAACTTCGTCATCATCGCATTCGGATCGTAGCCGGCGAGCGGGGCGTATCGCGCCGAGCACACTGCAACAGGCCCGGAATAGCCTTTTGCGTTAAATGGCTCCGTTCTCACATAGGCGAGCTCTACATCCGCGCGGAACAGTCCGTTGAAGACCCGGAGGGTTCGGTTACAGGCAGACGGGCCCACCAGCCGCTCGCCTGGAGGCATGGTCATGATGAGAGCGCTGAGAGGGTCAATCACGTTGCGCTTATGCTCTTCTGTCAGTGGGACGCGCTCCGCGTTGTCCTCGAAAGGCGGATCAATTTCGATAACTTTCGCATTTCCGTCGGTGAGAGACACCCGCGTCGTTCGCGACTGGTCGCTGCCGGTCTGGTCTGAAAAGAAAGTCGATGGCACAACGGAGCCTTTACGAATGGTCCCGCTCGCCTTCATATTGACGCTTCGTGAAGTGGCCACAGTCGCAATGCCCATTACCTGCGCGTGCAGCCGGGCTTCATAGGACGAAGAGCCGATGTTGTTTATGATCACGAGCTCACCGACCTCTATCCCAACGTATTTCATCAAATATCGCGCACGAATGATTGCGGCATCGGAATCGGACGGTAGCACCGTGATTGCAATAAAACCGGCCAAAAAGGCGAACGATGCCAACGACCGCGGACTAGTGAAGAGCCGCGGCTGGACGGCAACGCAACGCATTGACAGAAAGGCGAGGAGAGAGGCTGCCGTAGTCTGCTGGCTGTTGCGTTCTTGTACTCTCATGGGCTCATGTCCAGATATGATCGCGAACTGGGTTGCACACGAGGCTTTCGCTGCGGGCGGAGGGAGCTTGCGCTGGTCGTGCAAAACACGACCAAAGACAGAGCGAGCGAAAGCTGATCCAGCGGTGCGGGTGTCGCCAGTGCAGACCAGCGCGAGCAAATGCCTAGTGCCATGAGCTCTATCGCAAACAAACCGGCAGCAGACAGGACAATGAGACGTGGCGCGGACCCGGTTAGTACTGCGGCCGCTATTCCGATTGCGCCTGCCAGTTCAGCAGCACCGACGGACCGGACTAACCAGAGGGGCGAACCGGTCGACCACATGGTGTCTGCAGTTAACAAGCTTGCCGGGTCGACAGCCAATTCAACGGCCCCGGACACGCCGGACGTCAGGCAAAGGGCTATTCGAGCGATCCAAGTCACAATCGACCGTAGAGCGGACACGAAGTTGGAAATCGTCGTTGCACCTCGGCAAAGCCGCATTTGTGATCTCCGATAGCCGGCTGCTAGGTGCACCACTGGTGCTGCATCACGCCCGGATCAACTCCACAGCGCTGAGTGATGCCGCAATGTCGCGTGTTCAACTTTTCGTCGTGTGCAGGCCAAACCGAGGGCGTGCATGACGCTAGTCGATTTCCGAGGTTCTCTGCCCGGCCAGAGCCGCTTGCCAATATGCTCGATCCGCCTCGCAGGCGGCGATGCCGTACGAGCCAGGCAAAGCGGCGCGTCCTTCATCATCTGCCCTTCTACTGCTGCTGATTGATCAGATGCATGTCGTTCAGCGTATTCGGTAGGCTACGGGTGATAAGATCAACGATCGTTCGACGGAGGTTTTCGTCTCGTGTGTCGAAGCCTGCATCGATCATTAGGCTAGGACCCGGGAGCCGGACGCTCGACGCGCCGTCTTGCGGCCCGGCGGCCAGCTTTTCGATGACATCGAACGTCTTGCCGTCGACTACTCTGACCTCGTAGAGAGCGTGGACTAGGTCAAATGATTCTAAAACTGTGCTGTAGGTGATCAGGCCCACACCTTCCACCTTTCGGTTGCCGCCGCCAAAGGAGGCTTTGGCCTTGGTGATGATGATGTAGGCATCGAGCCCTCGTGGAGACACCTCGGTCTCAACGAGCTTCTTGAACGGATCGCCCCGAACGAGATTAACTGCGCCGATCGTGGATTCCTGCGTTGTGGCGAAGGTGGCTCGCGGATACGTGACAGGCTGCACCTGGAAGCGGCCGCTCAGCGCCTTCGCTACCTCCTGCGCGATCAGGTCGTCCAGTCCCCAAGAGGCGATCGGTATGCTTCGAGGACTGTTGTTGAGTCCGGTAAGGCCCGTCTTCGCGTAGGTGAACTGATCCCCCATTGCCGAAATGATGCCGACCGTTTTGACGGATTTGAGCTTTGTGTCCCGGGTCTCGAACAACGCGTGTGCGCTGCTGCTCAGGATCAGCTGGATAGCGATCGCAATCCAAGCATATCGGCCGGCGGTGCGCATCGCGTTTCCTAACGAATCTTGAAGTCAAAGGAGTAGGACGCGCCGATGCCGACCGTCGTTTGGTTAACCGAACCGCGCGCGGTCACGATAGGGCTCTTTGCCGCGTCGCCGAGCAGCCGCTCGTATTCGACATACGAATGCACCTCCCATTGCGGATCGATGCGATACTTCACCTGAGCACCCGCGCCGACGGAGTGCGCACCGCCCTTGGCGTCATACGCTTGAAGTCCTGTCGCTGCGGCCTGAACGGCGTCGATGCTGAAATAAGGCGAGACGGCCTTCGTGCTTTCCCAGGTAAAGCGCGGGCCCGCCGAGACAGTGACCGCTCGCGTCACGGGAACGATGAAATCCGCCGAGAAGTCGGAGACAACGCCCTCATGGCCGCCAAACCCAGCGCGAGTTTCGTTTCGCACGCGAAGCCAGTCGACCGGAAAATATTCGAGGAAGCCGCCAATCTCGAACGCAGCCTTCACGTCGCCAAGGCCGGTGAGCTCGGAATAGCTGGTTGCCTTTCGCGACGGCACAAACTTACCGGCGGGTCCGGCGCGGAGATCGCCAAAATCGATCAGTGCGATGCTTATGTTATCGCGTGGACTGCGAAACTGGTCCACAGAGCCTGCGCGCCGGATAGAGAAGATCGGCACCGGACTGAACAAGCTGTGGTTCGCTCCTTCAAAGTCAGGCCTGTACTGGCCCTCGGCACCGATCATGACGTTCCAGGTGCCCGACGCCGGCGGCACCAACGGAAGCTCGAAAGGGGGAGCGGGCAGGGTGAACGCAGTCTGTGCCGATGCTCGGTCGAAGCCGCCGATCGTCGCACTAAGGGAAGCGAGCGCCGCCGCAAAAAGGATACCGTTCGTAGTGCTTTTGGAACAGCAAGGGGTGGCTGGGATCGTCTGCTTCATAGAGAAGGCCTCAGGTGGTGGACTCATTGGCGACAACTGGCACGGACATCTTGGGGCCGCGACGATCTAGTCGATGCAGTCGCATCGGCTTGATAGTTTCTAGATCAATTGGTCGAATTTACCGAGTGCCGGAGGCCGCGTCAATCGAGAGTAGACTAAACACTCGAAAAATAGCGTGCGGTCCGGACTGCGTTCAGGTGCCGTCAGGAAACGGTCTAACGATGCGGGGTTGCGCTGAATGCGCTCGCTCGCGCGGCGACGTAACGATGTTCGTTACGAAGCCGGCTATGGCGCTTCCCGCTTCAATTCTATCGAAACCTGGGACACCCATGAGCCGGGCGCGTCCATGACGAACCACTGCCGGTTGCCTGTCGTTCGAATGGTCACGAGCGCGGCCACGGTATTCCCTTCAATCCTGGCCTCGACCAGATCGCCTGAGTTTGTGCCTACAATCTTGCCGCCTTGTCGCCATTCGCTCTCAAACCAATTTCCGGAGATGTTGGCTCCGTCTTGCTCAATGTCTGCCGACAGCATCAGTTTATATGCGTCACTGGCACATTTCAGATCGAGTTTCATAGACTTGCCGGGCCGCTTGACGTCATAGGCCACCTTGCAATGGATCTTTTCTCGAGGTCCGTCCGAGGGCTTCATGGAGCCCATTCCCGACCATTTACCAGCCATGGCATCGACGCCACCAAAGGCTTCCGTGGAAATGCCAACCAACAGGGTGACCGACATCAGCAGGTGTTTCGTCGTTATCCTTCGCAGCAGAACTAGTCGGTTCATAAGTCACCATTCGGTTGCGCGCTCGGCATGCGCATCAAATCGGGTTTGAATAGAAGCTTCGTACGGACTGGCATCAGATCGGCCATGCGGGGTCTCAACGCGGCCAAGGCACGACGAAATTGCGTGCATCAAGAGGGCTCAGTCGGGTTCGGACATCGGCCAAGTTGACGCATTGCATGTCCATCGTCTTCCGATTAATAGATTGATTGATCTAATTTATATCGGACGATTTTACCCGTGTCAATGAATGTTAGATGTATCAATCTAGTAAAAACTTGTGTCGTCCACACCTTAGATGAGGGGGCGGTGGACGCCGGCGAATGCCAGTTCGGAGGTATTTGTCGCGCGTCTCTTTGGCGTTTTTCCTGCCCCTTGCCGCCTGTGCCACGGCGCCTCTGAGCCGGTCGGGTGCGCTGAGTTCCTGCGACAATCTTACATCCAGTGATGGAGTTCTGACGAAGTCCATGGTGCGGGTCGACAGGGCGGATGTTCTTGCGGCCAAGACGGTTCGTGTCGCGCCAGCGTCCGTTGCTTCAGGCGCCCTTCCTGCCAATTTCTCGGCCGAGCAGCGCAAGCTGGTTCAATGCCGTTGATCGCGCGCTCTGTGTCAAGCTGAGTGATCGGCTCCGGGTCGTGAATGCCACAGAAGCCGCGGATCTGACCGTCCATGCCGCGATGACCCACGCTGAGCCGACCGACAAGCTGGCTGCCGGGGCTTCGAAAGCTGTCTCGATTGTACCTTCCCTCCTGAGCATTCCGGCGCCGGTGCCCCGCCTTCCTGTTGGCCTCGGCAGCCTATCGGTCGAGGCGGAAGCGCGTGACCGCAGTAACCAGCAGAAGGCCGCGCTGATATGGGCGCGAGGCGCGGATTCCATCACGAGCCGACCGAAAGTCTCCGAGGCCTCGGATGCCTATGATCTTATGAGCGCATTTGGCGAGGATTTCGGTACCCTCGTGGCCACCGGCGAGAGTCCATTCGGCAAGGGTCCGTCCTTGCCCACAATGCAGAAGATCCGTTCCGATCTCGGCGGCGCCCACGAGAACTCCGCATGCGATGCCTTCGGTCGTAGTCCAGGGGTGGCCGGTCTCGTCGGAGGAGGTCTCGGGCTTCCTCCGGAATGGACCGACAAGGGAGGCAATGAGCAGCCTGCGACCGCGCCAAAGTGAGATTCGAGACGGAGATTCGAATTGGCGGCGTCCGTCAGTAGATCAGCAGAGGCGTCCGACCGATGAATCTTGGTGCCTTTGCCTGCGAAAGCATGAAATCAGCGACGTCTTCGCGTGAAATCCTCCCACCATGGATGTCTGTTAAATCGGTAAGAGCACGATAACGTCCCGTGCGCGGGCCATTGGTCAAAAAGCCAGGGCGGACGATGATCCAGCGCGCAACATTGTCTTTGATGTTCCGTTCCTGGCGATCCTTGTCGGCATACATCCTGCGCAGAACAATTGGCATGAACAGGTAGTCGTATAAGAAGCCGCCGTGGCCTCGACTATCGCCGGTGCCGATACCGGTTACGGCAATCAGCAATTGCTCAGGCTTTAGTACCTTCGCAAGGTTTTCCGCGCAACGCGAGAACATGGTTATCGTCTGCGTGACATTGGTCGTGCCCAGACAATCACAGACCACATCCTGCCCCTCCACCACCTGCGCGATGGCCTCGGCGTTTTGGGCGTCTCCTGCGATGATGAGCAGGCGTGAATGGCTTATGGGCATGCGTCCAGGTGTACGGGCGAGCGTCGTGACTACATGGCCGTCGGCCAGCGCAGCCTGTGCCATGGCCAGGCCAATGCCACGGGTCGCACCGATGATGGCAATATTCATGGAATGTCTCCTTGCTGAAAGGGGGCATGGCCAATTGGCCGGCCCGCGCGCTGAATTGTCGGACAGTTGATGGGCTGAATTCCGCGTTCGCTCGTCACCCAGACAAGGGATGATCGGTGATCAACAGATCAGCGTCGTGGCTCATATCGTTCAGCGGCGTGAGAGCAGATGATTTAGGGTGATGCGAAAAGCGCCAGCGCATTCGCTGGACCTCTGGCAATCAAGCACGATTCAGCCGTTCGACGAGCCAGTCGAAGAGATACTCGGTGGCGGTGGCATAGCCGCCTATCTGGCAATGTGACTGCGCCGTCGAGATTTCATCGAACAACATGTAGTCCTTGGGACATTGCAAGGCATCATAGAATGGCTTTGCTCCATGGAAAACCTCACCTGTTCCATCCAGGACAAGAGTTTCGCACGTCACTTTTTCGAGGATGGCCGCATTGTCGTAGGGCTTGAGAGCCTCCACCACATCCTTGATCGTGTTCGGTACCCCATGCTTCCAAGCATAGTCGCGCACCAGATTCTTTAGCTGTTCCGGAAGTTCTTGAAGCGAGCGATTACCGAACTGTCCCAACTGCTCGATGATCGGACGTCCCCAGCTGATATTGCCAGGGTCGGTTATACAGATCTTGATCCGCTTATCGAAGGCCGCGGCGCGCGGCGCTAGATATCCGCCGAAGCTCAAGCCCATGAGCGCGATGCGGGAAGCATCGATCTCCGGGAGCTTTTCCAGTGCGTAGTCAATGAGGGGACTTACGACTTTCTCCCAGTCGTGGCGGAATGTGAGATTGTTCAATCTCAATGCAAATCCCTGGCCTGGGCCATCGTATGTAAGACAGTGAATACCTCGCTGAAGCGTGCCTTCGCAAACCCACCGTGTATCTTCGGCCCACGTATCCCGGCCGGGCGTGATGATAAGCAACGGAGCTTTATTCCCCGCACAGGCAGACTTGTAGAAATAGCCTGGAAGAAAGCTGCCTTCATAAGGGATCTCGAGGCGCTCCCCGGGGGAGCCGGACAGTTCGAGGTGGCGTTGGTAGCAAGTTGAACTGGCGACCGCATACTCCTTCATGCGCGCATCTCCGAACCGGCTGAAGTACAGCAGCGCGCAGCGCCAATAAGTCGAGGCGCGAAGGTAGGCGGTGGACGCAGTAACGCGTCTGCCTTTCCTGCCGGCCTCTTCGGCTCGGTTCTGGAGCCGCCCCGCCAGCGCACCCCAGGCGGTGATCCAGGCTTCTTCGTCACTACCTCTGAGCTGATAGACCACGTCCATGACCTCTCCAAGGTCGGTCATACCGTAAGGCATCAGGCTTAGCGTGTGCTTGATCAAGGCATCGATCAGCACATTGTCATTGAAGAAATTCGGCTGAGCCCAATGCTTTCTCGAAAGTGCCGAGGCGCCTGCGCCGGAGCTTTCGTTATTCTTATGGGCGCTGTCGATGTTCTTGCCTTGAGCTTTCATGATGTATGTCCTCGATCTTTGCATCAGCGCCGCTTCGGCCTCAGGGGACACCGACTTGTCTAGTTCAACTGCGCGTATTGCTGGAGCTCGCACGCTTCAACAATGACCGATAGTCTGGAGTCCTTGTACGCATCATCGTCGAAGAAGACCGCATAGAAGAGTTGCCTCTTCTCGGGGACAGGATGTGCCTCTCTCAGACAAAGGAAATACGAGCCAGGCCCGTGATCGGCCTTTCGTATCGCTGAGATCTCGACAGGGAGCGTCAGTTTCGCTTCCTTGACGAAGCTATCGATACCTTTCCGCACGGCTTCTTGGCTGGGCGGACGCGCAGGTTGGAAGACGGGAACGGAGCCGGAGTTGTCGGCGAAAACCGAACAACCGGACAGCAGGACGCACAAGAAGAAAACGTAGCGCATCACTTCACCTGAGAAGCGGACGCGGGGTGATCCTGTTGTGTCTTGAAGGCATCCAGCAATGCACGCGCCAGGCCCTTCTGGTCGGCAGGCAGGCCGCGACGGCGTGCGGTCTCCTGCAGCACTGAAGTTGCCTCCATGTGGATGCGATAGAGCGCCGGGTTTTGTTTGACACCGGCAGTCGCGAAGGCCGGATCAAATGCGATCTGCTCGCACTGCGCAACTGACGTGGAGGTGAAGGCTCGGCACGTCAGCGGCCTGACCTCGTAGACCGAACATCGGTCGTCGTCGCCCAGCAACGGACACCGTCGTCGAAGCCGTATCGGATCCTCTACCGACGCAGCCACGACGGCAGCTTCATCGAGGCGCGTCATCAGTGCGGCTCGCTCGGCCGCTGAAAAAGTCACCTCGATATGTGCGGCGATCGCCTCTGCAATACCCGGTGGGACGGCCACGAAGAGGTAACAACAAGCGGCGCAAGCGCTTCTGCAGGCGTAGACGGGTTGATTGGGAAAATTGTCGCGGAAGCTTGCCGACGCTGCATCGGCCATCGCCATCGCGGTGCGTCCCGCATCCGCCATGGTCGCCGTCCCTTGCAAGGTTTCGAGCAGAACCGTCCCAAAACATACGAAAATTTCCTCATACTGCCTCGCCAGGCTCCTGGTGAGGGCACCAACCTCTGCTATATTGGCGACGACGCTCGCTTCGGCGGCGGCTGAATCCGTCATGCGCGGGCCATTCATTAGCGATCTTCTGTCTGCACATTGAACTCTTGTCGGGACATGAAGCGTTCGCGCAGGCGCATGATCCACCGCTCGAATCCGTCAACGTAGGTAAATGCGACGGGCACGATCAGTAGAGAGAGTGCTGTCGACGTCACTAGGCCACCGATCACGCTTATCGCCATCGGTTGACGGAAAGTGGCGTCGGCGCCGAATCCCATTGCGATCGGGAGCATGCCTGCGATCATTGCGATCGTCGTCATGACAACGGGACGGGCGCGCTTGCTGCAAGCGTCGACCAGGGCGTCATGCATGGAGAGGCCGCGTTCGCGCATTCCGACTACTGCATATTCCACGAGCAGGATGGAATTTTTAGCCACGATACCCATCAGCATGACGAACCCGATCATGACCGGTAGATCGAGCTCGCTGCGAGCGACGAGCAGGGCGACGAAAGCACCGCCGACAGAGAGCGGGAGTGCGGACAGGATGGTGACAGGCTGGAGAAAATCCTTGAACAGCAGCACGAGTACGCAGAACATGGACAGTACGCCGGCCACGAGCGCCATGCCGAATCCGGCCGCGAGCTCTCCTGCAAGTTCGGAATCGCCAGTGCGGATGAGTTTCACGGCGGACGGCATGTTCTGGATCGCAGGGAGGACCATGGCAGTCGCCTGTGCCGTTCCGAGCGCCATGCCGCCCAGGTCGGCATCGACCGTTACGTAGCGGCGGCGATCATAGCGGTCGATCTGGGACGGGCCGCTTTCCACTGCAATCGCCGCAACGCTCGACAATGGAACCGGGCCGTTCCTTCCGCTCACGCGCATGTTGGCCAGTGTATCCATGTTTTGTCGTGCCGCATCCGAGACGCGTACCCGGATATACACTTGCCGGCTATCGAGGTTGAGACGTGCGACCTGCGCGTCGAAGTCCCCGCTAGTAGCTATTCGAACGACGTCACCGATCGAGGCGGTGGTGACCCCTCGTTCCGCCGCTTGTTGCTGATCCGGACGAACGACGATTTCGGGGCGCTCGAGGCTTGCCGTCGACTTGATATTAGTGAAGCGGCCGGCACCCCGCAGCTCCTGCTCGAGGGTCTGAGCACTCGCTCTGAGTGCCTGCACGTTGTCACTCGAGAGAATGAACTGGATCTTCTCGCCGAGGCCGCCGATGCCGATTGCGAATCGTGCGCCAGGGATGGCAGGAAGCCTCGTGCGCACCTGATTTTCAATCGTGACTTGGCGTTCACGTTGACCGCGAGGAGACAGCATGAGGATCAGGGCTCCTCTACGCACTTCGCCCGCTTGCTGTGCACCAGGTCCCACTTGCTGGGAATCGCCCACGGTAGTGAACACGCTCTCGATTCCGGCGATGTCCTTCAACGCGGCGCGCGTATCTTCGGCGACTCTCAGGGTGCTCTGGAGCGAGCTTCCGGGCGGAAGCTCGATATTGACGGTCGTGTAGCCGCGATCGGAGGCGGGGATCAATCCGGTCGGGATGAGCGGTACGAGGGCGATCGAAGCGAAGAAGAATAGCAGCGCTCCTAGCGCCGTCGTCTTCCGGTGCCGCAGGCACCAGCGGACCGCCGAAAGATAAGCTGTGGTCAGGACGCCGTCCTCATGCTCTGCCGACGGTTTCGATGTGAGCAAATAGGCGGCCATCATTGGCGTGAGCAGGCGGGCAACGACCAACGAAGCCAGCACAGCGATAACTGCCGTCCACCCGAACTGCTTGAAGAGCATGCCCGAAATGCCGCTCATCAGTGCCGTCGGCAGAAAAACGACGACCAAGGTCATCGTGGTTGCGACGACCGCGAGCCCAATTTCGGTCACGGCGTCGCTGGCTGCCTGACGGATCGGCTTGCCCATCGCGCGATGCCGCTCAATGTTCTCGATCTCGACGATCGCATCGTCGACCAGGATACCGACGATCACCGCGAGCGCGAGAAGCGTTACCGTATTGAGCGAATACTCAAGCCAGGCCATCGCAGCGAAGGCGGGAAGGACTGACAGCGGAAGGGCAGCGGCGGAGATGAGCGTCGCGCGCCAGTCGCGCAAGAACCACCAGACCACGAGAACTGCCAATAGTGCGCCCTCGTAAAGCATATGCATCGAGCCAGCGTATTGCTCGAGGGTATAGTCGATAGATCCCGACACCTGCTTGATACTCAGCGTCGGGTTGGCCTTCTCGAGCCGCTCCATTTCCTGTCGAACGGTGGCGGCGATCTTCGTCTCATCGAAGCCTTTGGCGCGATATATCCTGAATCCGACGACGGATGTGCCGTCGAGCAAGGCGAGTTGCGTGCGATCAGCGATGGTGTCCTGGACGGTTGCCACCTGGTCCAGGCGTGCCTTGGGTACGCCCGAGAGCGCAATCGATAGGGTAGCCAGATCCGTGGCCTGGCGCACGATAGCGGTCGTGCGGACGGCTTGCTCGTTTTGCTCCAATTGGGCGCGTCCGCCGGACGATTGCTGCTGAACCTGGCGCAATGTGCGCGAAACATCGGCCGCGGTGATGCCGAGAGCGGCAAGGCGCACGGGATCGACCTCCACGCGCACCTCTCGCTGTACGCCGCCAACGCGCTCGAAGCGGCCGACGCCAGGCACTCCGAGGACAACCTTGGCGATGGTGTCGTCGACAAACCACGACAGCGCCTCTTCGTCCATGCGCGTTGATGAAATCGCATAGATGAGCAGGGCATTCCCGCCGGCCCGTTGTGCGCTGACAGTCGGCGGCTGAATGTCAATTGGCAAATCGGAACGAACGCGGTCGACCGCATCCTTGGTCTCAATCAATGCTTCCGAAAGACCTTTCTCGAGCACGAACTCGACCCCGATCGATACGCGGCCGTCTGTCACCGATGTTCGCAGATGCCTGAGGCCGCTGAGCGTCGCGAGCGAGTCTTCGACCTTGCGAGCGACCTCCGTCTCGAGCTGCGACGGCGCCGCCCCTGGTTGAGTCAAGGTGACATTGACGACCGGGAGGTCCAGATCGGGAAAACTTTGGATCGACAAGGTTCTGAAGCCCCACAGCCCTGCGATTGCCAGAACCGCAAACAGCATGATGGACGGTATGGGGTTGCGGATCGACCATGTCGCGAGGTTCATCGACCGGCATCCTCGGCAGCGAAGGCGGCGTCGGCTTCGGTTGCTGTCGCCAACCGTACAATGTCCCCGTCATTCAGGAACCCAGCACCTCGAACGATGACGTGATCACCGAGGTCAATACCCGCAATAATCTCGACGCTGCTGTCCTGTCGGCGGCCGATTGTGACGGCTTTGAGCGCCACTCGTGGCTTGGGATCATCTCCCGCGAGTTTCAGTACGTAGCTTCGACCGTCGCGGATCACGACGCTTTCCGCCGGAATGACGCGAGCCGGGCTTTCGCCTAGGATAACCTTGCCGTTGACATACATGCCGGCCCTTGCCCGGCTTCCGGGTTCGATGTCGGCGTAAATGATGCCGAGACGTGATTGCGGATCCAAAGAAGGTGCGGTCTGACGGACCTGCGCAACAGCGGCGCCGCCGTCGGGCAATGTCAGGACGATGCGTTGACCGGGCAGGATCTTCGTGAGCTGAGCAGCGGTGAGTTCACCTCGCCATTCAAGACGGTTCTGCCTGATTAAGCGGAACAATTCTTGCCCGACCGGGACGACGGCGCCGAGCGTCGCCGTGCGTGAGCTTATGACACCGTCGTCGGGAGCGACAACCTCGGTATATTTCAGTTGCAACTGCTTGGAGGCGAGAAGGGCTTCCGCGGCTCTTGCGTCCGTCTCCTGTTGCAAGGCATCCTTGTCGCTCACGAAACCGCGGGTCTTCAAGCTCAACGCGCGCTGTCGGTTGGCTTCGGCTACGTCGTAGCGAGCCTTCAGCTGCGCTTCGTCCGCGCGCAGGAGGTCCGGATCGAACTGCGCCAGCACTTGACCCTTCTTAACCTGGTCGCCGACGTTGACCAGGACGTCTGACAGCTGATAGCCGCCGATTTGCGCTCCCACGCTCGCTTCCTGCCAGGCGGCGATCGTTCCGGAAGCGTCTATCGCCATCTGCCACATCAACTCTCGGGGCGCGACGCTCGTGGCGGTCAATGCCGGCGCGTTTTGAACCGGAACGGTGGCCATCGATGCGCGGCGATTTACGATCGCAATCGTGACGACGGCGATAGAAAGCGCAGCGATCATTCCCACGGCTATTTTCGCGAAGAATGGCGCTTGGTGTTGACGCGGAGTGCTGCCGCCTTCGGCAGGAATTGCAACCCCGGGAATGGTCACGGAATCGGACGTAGCTGTCCTCCGGTTCGGCTCGGACAAGGGAGGTTTCTCCAATTATAGATTAGTTAGTCTAATATAATCGTGCAACTTTCCCGTGTCAATGAAGCGCTCTCCAGAGCGGAGCTTCTCTTATCGGCCAGAGAGAGTGCGCTGAGACAGGCACCGCGAACTACGGTTCGCGCCTCACCGAGCTGGCTTCGAGGCCCATCCGGTCGCATCTACGAGCTCACGGAGGGGGCGTCGAAAGGCGCACTTCCTGCTATTCTGGATGAGCGGCTCAAGTCTTAACGAATGCGACCACAAGATGCTTGCGCTTCGCGAAAATTGAGCTGTTTCTCTCGAGCTAATTCGACGAGATCGGCTTTAGCCCCTCATTTGGCGCGATAAATCCGGGTTTCGCCTTCCCGCAGCGTAATAAAGGAAGTCTGGTCTATGCCCGCTGCATCAACCGCGGCCGCAAGGTCCTGTAGCGGGCGTTCAATCGCCTCGTGAGACATTTGGAAAGTCCCGTGGTGCATTCCGATACTCTGCTTGGCGCCGAGATCCTGATGTGCCTGGACAGCTTCGGCAGGATTCATATGCATCGGGCGCATGAACCAGCGCGGTTCATACGAGCCGATCCCGAGCAACGCGATGTCGGGCGATCCAAGCCTTCGTCTGATTTCGGAGAAGTGGGTCGAGTATCCGCTATCGCCGCCGAAGTAGACTTTTCGATCAGTCTCCTGAATCAAATAGCTGCCCCAAAGGCTTTTTTGGCGGTCCCGGAGCCCGCGCGCCGAAAAATGTTGTGTCGGCGCGAAAGTTACCTTGCAGCCGGGCTTAACCTCAAAACTCTCCCACCAGTCAAACTCGTAAACGCAGGTAAACCCAATCGAGCGAACCAGTTCTCGGTCGCCCGCCGCCACCAGCACGATCGGCGAGAACTTCTGGTCAAGAAGCCGTAGCGTATCCAGGTCCAGGTGATCGTAGTGATTGTGGCTGATCAGGATGACGTCGATGCGCGGCAGTTCATCGATAGGAACGCCGGGCTCTCTGACTCGTTTTGGACCGAGCCATCGGATCGGGCTTGCACGTAAGGACCAAATCGGATCGGTCAGAATGTTCAAGCCCCGATACTGGATCAAGAACGTGGCATGGTTCACGAAGGTGATGGCAACATCATTGATGCCGCACAAGGCCCGTAGTCGGGGCACTCCCGCGTTCTTTACGACGGCCGGCCAGCGGCTCCTCCTCTCGAAGATCATGCCCAGCGCGCTTGATATCGTGGGAGCGAATCCTCTTGGAAGAGTGGGGTTATGGAAGCGTTGCCCGTCAAAATGGTCCGAGATCGGCCACGTCGCGGGGGGCTGCATCGGGCGGCTCTGATCCAGCGAAACCTCATTCGGCAATTCGCGCGTGCTCTCGTCGGCGCCCAATGCAGCTGCCGATTGACCCAAACGCGGGCCGTTTGCGATGGAGCTCAATAGCTCCTCCTGTTCGATATCATGTGCTTCTATCTAGGAGCGGAGTGTGAGTACTGCGTGAGACGCGCCTGGAGCGTCGCGAACCCCAGCTTTGCCGAAAGAGATACTGGGATGTAGAACTTTTGTGCGTCGACGAACCCGAATGTCAATTCGGTCTCGCTGAGCGATCTGGCGGGCATTCCCGCCTGTGGACCGCTCCCACTCCGCATTTCGCCTGCAATGGGTGTTATTCGCAGCTCACATGCGGTCAGTGGGCCCGTGAACGGACCGTGAGTTGCGGCCGGCGTCTCTTTTCTTTTCAGTGTAATGTCGAAACGCCGCACGCCATCGAAGACTGGCACCGTACGATCGCAGGCTCCGATATCGCTCTTTCCATCGGCCTTGACTCCCGATACCAGCAATCCGCTGAGCGGATCGATGATGTTCTTCAGATGCTCCGGCTCGATCGGAGCTCGCTGCGTCCCCTGATCCAGGGGAGGATCGACGATTAACTTATCGACAGTGCCTCCAGACATGACCAATGCAACCTTTTGAACCCGCTGGCTGCCCCGATGGTCGAGATCGAATTTTGAAGGCGCGAGAATGCCATTTTTGTAGGTGCCGCTCGATACGGCCTCTCCAGTTGCGGAACCCATCAGCCTTGCAGCGCCGGAAGTCCGGTAGTTTGTCCGGACGGAGTAGTCTTTGCCTCGCACAGCGAAGATAACCTCGGCGTGCGCGATGGTAAGGCCGGCGAGGGTGACTTCATACTTGGTGCGGATATCGCTGTCTGCCGCAAGAGAGGGCAAATTGGTGGAAATTAGGAGCAAGATGGCCCCATACGCCCTTGCCAAGACCCTGCTTGCTGAGACGGGATTGCTACGAGACAGGCGGCATCTTCGGGCGCTTCGCCAAGTCGCGTCAGCATCCGAAACGACCATCTACTCTCATCCAGAAATGTTGAAAAGATAGATCGATTAGTCTACTAAAAATATGTTCGCATCATGGCGGTGCTTATGATAGATGAAATGCTCTAATAAAGTGGCGTAGCAATGAGAAAACTCGATCCGGTTAAACATGAAGAAAAGCGGCAGCAGATCCTGCAAGCCGCATCACGGTGCTTTATGCGTGACGGCTTCAGGGGCGCGAGTACGTCCAACATATGCGCAGAGGCCAAAATCAGTCCCGGCCACCTCTATCACTACTTTTCGAGCAAGGAGGCCATTGTCAGTGCCATGGTTGAGTCCCGCCTGGCGCAAGCTGCCGAGCACCTTGGCACAATGACGCGGGGGACGGACGTGGTCACCTCCTTCCTGGAAGTGATTGAGTCTGGAATCGGCGCTCGGGAGCCTTCAGCGAATGCTTTGATGCTGGATTTGCTCGCTGAATCGGCTCGCAACCCGGCAATTGGCGGGATATTGCGCGAAAGTCACCGTGGGATGCGGACGTTATTGGCGAATCTCTTGCGTAAAGGCCAGGAGTGCGGCCAGATCGATGTCAATCTTGATCCGGATGTGGCGACGTCGGTCCTCGTCAGTTTTGTCGACGGCGCCAAAGCGATGATGATCCGCGATCCCGATTTGGACCCCGCGAAGAGCATTGAGATGCTGAAGATCGCCATCTCGCGCTTTCTCCGGGCTCCAGATGCCGCCAATCCGGATTTGTCAGGCGACGATGGCCGCAGCGCAGCAGCGAAGAGCGTGCCGGCGTGTCGACCCTCACTGCGGTCGGTAAAATCCTGAGTAGAAGCTGGGGCGATTGGCTGCGGCTGGTATTCACACCAATGCGCGGGCAAGAGGGACGCCGCAGCCTGACCGAGCCTGTTGGTCAGGCGGATCGCGATCGTTGCGCGGTCTTCTTTGCGCGAGAAGGATTCGCTCTCTTGTCCTTCGCTGGGGCAGAGAAGAGATGTTCGATCATTAGCTTAAACAGCGCAACCACCTTTTTGAGATCCTGTTTCGGATCGTGCAGCGACACCGCCTTTGTTGCATCCATAAGACCGAAGACGGCCATGGCCGCAGTCTCGGGGTCCAACTCAGACCGGATCTCCCCTTGGGCTTGTCCATGGCGGATCACTTCGGCGATAAGGTTGCGCATGCTCCGGCTACGGCCGTGCAATATTTTGGCCATTTCGGGATTGCGTCTGCTCTCTGCGAGCATTTCGAAGAAGAGCGCTGCTTGCGCTGCATTTCCGGGCTCCTCGATTTCGGACAGCAGGGCAGGTATGACCGAACCGGCCTCGTAGGCATCCTGCTTGAACCGCTCGGAGGCTCCCTCTAGCCGGGCGTCGGCCATTGCAGCGACGATCGCGTCCTTGCTTTCGAAATAATGGTAGAGGTGACCAGGACTGATCCCCGCTTCGGCGCATATCTGAGCCGTGGACGCGCCACTCAGGCCGCTCCGGAGGAAACAGCGCTTGGCGGCTGCCAGGATTTCCTGACGCTTCTTTTCGTGTTTGATCGGGTCAACTTTCCGCATAAGGGCTTCTATAAACTGGACTAATTGCTCCAGCAACCCCCATTTCAGCGCCTAAAATTAGAGCAAACAATCTATTTGCCATGAAATAGACTGAATGATCGATCTAGTTTAGAATCCTTCTACTGGAGGGTTCGATCTATGAAGCTCACACATGCTGCTGGTAGGCCCGGTGGGCAGGAAATCGTGGTTGTGTCGGCTGGAGATCCATTGTGGCCTGCGGCTGCGCACTTCGTTCGAGCGAAATACCTCGACGTGTACGGCGCTCGCCTGGGAGCTCTCCCGAGGACGCTGGTGTTGCTGGTCGACGACCACGCGATTCGCTGTGCCGCTGGATTGCGGGACCAATCGGAGCGCTTCTTCTCTGAATTGTACCTCGATGAGCCGGTCGAACGAGCCCTCGGCGCGCTTGCGGGCCGATTGGTGCTGCGGGAAGAGGTGGTGGAGGTTTCATCTCTCGTCAGCAGTAGCCCGGCGGATTATCCTCGATTTCTACGAAGTCTGATCGCATACGGCGGAGAGCTCGGCTTTAACTGGGCGTTCTTCACGGCGACTGGGCAGTTGCAGAAGTTCCTTCGGAGAATGCGACTTCCCCTGATCGAATTGGCCAATGCGGACCCAAGCCGTGTTCCGATGCCGCAAGAGTGGGGAACGTACTACCAGACCGCTCCGAAAGTGTTTGCGGTCGAGCGCGGTCAGATGTCGGCTTTCCTGATGCAAACCGAGCCGTCCCAGATGACGGGTGCGTGCTGATGGATGATCTCTATCAAGCACTGCGGCACAATGCCGAACTGAGGTGCAACGTCACGGCTATAGCTGACGGTAAACAATCCTTGAGCTGGTCCGGTCTGGCTGCCCGGGTCGGTGCAACGTCGAACGATCTCGGGACGAGTTCAGAGACGATTGGAATATTCGGCGACAACAGCGTGGACTGGGTGGTTGCTTTCCTCGCTGCGTGCATATCCGGAAAGACGATCGTCCCGATCCCCACTTTTTTCAGCAAAGCGCAACTGGAGCACGTCGTCAAAGACGCGTCGATCGCCCGCACCATAGTTACGAGGGCCGATGGCGAGGTGGAGCTCCCATCCCCATTGAGGTTGCCGACGGGAGGGGCGAACTCTTTGGGTAAGGCTCCGCCGCGAAGTGCGGGCCTGATTATTTATACTTCCGGCAGTACGGGAGCTCCAAAAGGCGTTCGCCTCGAGAGCAACCAGGCAATCTGGTCAGCAAAGAGCCTGTCAGGCCTCGTCTCGGCCAATGCAGACGACCGTTATCTGTCCGTGCTTCCTTTGCCCATGCTTCTCGAATTGATCTGCGGAGTCATTGTCCCGGTGCTGGTCGGCGGATCGGCGTTCTACGATGATGAGATAGCGCGCGGCGTTGCCACCGGCGCGATGGCGAACATTGCGGGGGCAATCGAGCGAGTGCAGCCTACCGCGAGCGTATTCGTCCCTCAGCTTCTGGCGCTGTACGTCTCGCAGTTGGTGGCGCAGCATAAGCAAGCCCCGACTAGTCTGCGCTTCATCGCCGTCGGAGGCGCGCCGCTGCCGGCGGCGCTCGCTTCGGCCGCATCCCGGCTGAACATTCCGGTCTGCGAGGGTTATGGGCTTTCCGAATGTTCTTCGGTCGTCGCCATGAACCGCCCTGGCGCTGGGCGTGAAGGGACGGTGGGCCGACCCTTGCCGGGTCTCGAGGTCGTCGTCGAAGAAGGGGAGATCATCGTCGCTGGTCCCTCGGTCATGGATGGCTACCTGGGCCGAAGCGATCGGCCAAGCCGGTGGTCCACGGGCGACATGGGGATTATCGACGCAGACGGCTTTTTGAGAGTGTTCGGCCGCCGCGACAATCTGATCGTGACCCCCTCAGGCCGGAATGTGAGCCCTGAGTGGATTGAAACGATGCTGATGGATGATCCGCGTGTTGGCGCAGCGGCGGTCTGCCAGCTTGATGGTGCAGCGAGACATCCCACCCGTTTGCTCGCGCTCCTCGTTCCTTCGAAGCATGGCGAAGGGTGGTTCCAGTCCGCTACTCCCGCGGAGCTCGACGACCTTCTTGTCGAACTCTGTGACGCTGCCCCTGAATATGCCCTACCTGCTGAGGCCGTCGTCATCTCGCGCGAGCAAGCTACGGAGCGCGGCCTGTTCACATCCAACGGCAGAGTTCGGAGATCTGAAGCGCAGAAAATCCTGCACGAAGCGTCCCAAACCGGAGAGGACAATCGCATGACGACCTACGAGCGGCTTAGTTCGGAAACGGCAGAGGAACTAGGGCGTTTCCTTTCCATCCCTCTCGTCAGGAATGCGCTTGAGAGCGGCGGATCACGCGAACTCTATCTCTCATTCCTTGCTCAAGCATATCATCACGTCAAACACACTGCCCGCTTGATGGGATTTGCTGCCGCGCAGACAGATGATGAGGAGTTCCAGGACGCTCTTATTGAGTACCTGAACGAGGAGCGCGGTCACGAGAAGTGGATCCTCGAAGATATTCGTGCATTGGGAGGCGATCCCGAAGTGGTGGCGAATGGCAAGCCGGGAAGAGCGTGCCAGGTAATGGTCGGTTATGCCTACTACGCCATCCAGTGGATCAGTCCCTATTCGCTGCTCGGAATGGTGCATGTGCTGGAAGGACTGTCCGTGAAGCTTGCCGATCGGCTTGCAACTGCCGTGCAGCGGTCCCTGGGCTTGGATGGTGGCGGAGGGTTCTCGTACCTGAAATCTCATGGCGGGCTGGACGTCGGCCATGTTGAGTTTTTCAAGAGCCTGGTCAACAGCATCGAAGACGGGGCGACGCAGGACATCGTCATTGACGCCGCGCGCGTAATGTACGGCGTCTACGGCGCAATCTTCGAGGAATTGGCCCTCACGGCGACCGGAAAAGCCGATGCAGCTTGAAGGCGGAAGCGTCCTCATCACAGGTGCAGGGTCTGGCATTGGCGAGGCGCTTGCCATAGAAGGCGCGCGTCGTCGCATGCACGTTGCGCTGATGGGACGCCGCGCCGAAGCACTCGAGGCGACGCTCGCAAAACTGGCTGGCGGTCCTCACCTTGCCCTTCCTGGCGACGTCACAGAGGCACGCGATCGCCTGTCCGCACTCGATGCGATATCCGGACGATGGGGTACCCTTATGGTCCTGGTGAACAACGCAGGTTTAGTGCCCGCTGGACCGCTTGCCGCCGCAACTGATGAAGAGCTGAAGGCGACCATCAATACAAATTTGTTCGCTCCGATGGCAATGGCGAGGGATGCGGTGCCGCTGCTCGAGCGATATCGGCCGGGACGCATCGTCAACATAGGCTCTGTTCTGGGAGAAATTCCCTATCCACTTTTTGCCGCTTATTCTGCGACCAAAGGCGGTCTTCGGGCATTCTCGCAATCCCTACGCCGCGAACTGGCGCCCACCGGGATCGGTGTCACGCATGCTGTGTTGAGAGCGACCCAGACGCCGGCTGCAGATGCTCTTGGGCCGATCCGTGCTCGGTTCAATATGAGCTTTGACAGTCCCGGCGCTGTTGCGACCAGAGTGTGGGATGCGGTCGAGCGCGACGCCGATTGTGTGTATCCGGCGGGGCCGGAACGGTTCTTCGAGTTGGTGCAGCGAATGGCTCCGCGCCTTGTCGACAGGTCGATTATCAGACAGTTGACGCGCGCCTAGTTGCCTTCGAATTTTCTCACACTGATGAAAGGAATGTCCATGCGACAGGCACTGCGTGCATTCGCAATGGTGGCGGGCGTTATCGCAGTTGCGACAATGTCCAAGTATGTCCGAGCCTCGGACAACCGCGCTCTCGATGCCGATATTATCAGCGTTGCTGAGGAATGGGCAAAGATCAAATATCTGAGCGACGATGACAGCGATCGTAGTTCCAAAATGGCGGTGCTTGCCCCAAAGACTGATGCGCTCGTGAAACGTTACCCTGGAAGGCCTGAGCCGCTTATTTGGGACGGCATCGTTGTCAGTGAACAGGCGTCCCTTAGCTCCGGTTTCACCGCCCTCAATTTTGCCGGGCGAGCCAGAGACCTCCTCCTCGAAGCCTACAAGATCGATCCAAAGGCGCTCGATGCAGGGGCGCCGACGAGTCTCGGCGTTCTCTACTACCGCGTCCCGGGCTTTCCCCTTGCCTGGGGAGACAAGGAAAAGGCACGACGCTATCTCGAAGAAGCGATCAAGAATGCGCCGAATGGCCGGGATGCGCATTATTTCTACGCAGACTTTCTCTACGAACAACATGATTACAAGCGGGCGGAAGAGATGCTTAAGGTCGGAATGGCTCTGCTAAAGCACCCGGAACGTCCGGTCTGGGATCAATATTTCCCGATGGTGATGGAGACGTTGCTCGATCGGATAGAGAAAAAGCTCAAGCCGTAACACAATCGACTTTTACGACCGATCCAGACCCTATGAGCATGTGGGAAGCAATCGGCCAACAACTGAGATCGCCCAGTGGCTGGCGAGGTCGTTTGGCTGGCAAGGTGATGGAGTTCGTCAATCGCGACCCCAACGATGTATCCGTTGCCGCATTGGAAATCGCGCCCGAGGAAACCGTGCTTGAAATCGGATGCGGTCCGGGCATGGCTTTGGCGCAAATGGCGGCAGCCGCTACGAATGGCCTTGTGCTCGGGCTAGATGCATCGTCTGCGATGCTTAGCCAAGCCGCGAAACGAAATCGATCGGCTATAGAATCCGGAAGGGTCAAGCTTGCGCTCGGAAAGTTTGAAAGCTTGCCGTTCGAGTCGGGCTCGATCGATGGGGTGCTGGCGGTAAACGTCGTCTATTTCTTCAGCGCATGCACAGAACTTCGCGAGGTTCACCGCGTTCTTCGACCGGGCGGGCGACTGGTCATATACGCGACCGATCGAGTAACGATGAGTAGATGGAGGTTCGCCGGACCAAGCACCCATAACCTGGTTGACGCCAACGACCTAACAGCGGCACTAGAGGCGGCCGGGTTCGACGCACAGCAGACGGAAATCCGCAAGCTCGGCTTCCGCTTTGACTTGCGTGGTCTGCTCGCGGTAAGCCGAAAACCCACGTTGCGCTGAGAGGGACGACCTCGCTGCCGCAAATTTCATCGGGGCCTAGCTGACGCCTTAAGAGAACCGGAGAACTGAAAATTGGTTCGCTTGTGGCGTCAGCTTGGTCATTCACCTCTTTCAGGTCGTCTGGACTCGTCCAGTGGCTGAGCCAGCTTCGTGCGGGCGGCTTGGCGGCCCTATGGGCTCATAGTGAACACGACTTTGCCCGATGCTCTTGATCCGACTTCCGTCTTTGTGAGCGTGCCGAGCGCGTCGTCGAAGGGAGCCTCGATGCCGACCTTAAGCCTTAGCGAGCCCTTATTAGCGAGCTCGGCGATCGCTGAAAGGTGCTTGATCCCCATAGTGGCGAATGCAAGCTTGTAGCGACGTGACAGCAGTCCGCGAGCCAGCCTGCTGGGGGTTGGGTTGATGTCGACGAATACACCATCCGGCTTGAGCATGGAAATCCCATCGCCGACGCTGAGTGTTCCAAGCGTGTCGAACACAGCATCAAACTTTTCGCCCTTCACATAGGCATTGTTGTCCGAGTAGGCGAATACCGGGCGGACGCCCATTGCATCTGCGCTCCTCATCGACGTGGGGCTGCTCGTACCGGCAACGCGCGCGCCATGGGCGATTGCCAATTGTACTGCAGAGGAGCCGACCGCGCCCAAGCAACCGTTCACGAATATGCTCGAACCAGCTTTTACTCGAGCCCGCTGTACGATTGCCGCCCAAGCCGTCATGGCCGGGATGGGGAGGCAGGCAGCCTCGCCAAAGGTCAGTTGAGGTGGTTTCTTCGCCACGAAATTGGACTCCAGGACGACCGTTTCCGCAAAGGCACCTGATTTCTTGAAATCGACCGTGCCGAAAACTTCATCTCCGACATGAACATCAGCAACGCTTTGCCCGGCGGCCTCGACGATCCCGGCGAAATCCGTGCCCATCCCTTTCGGAAAAGACCTGTTCATGAACAGCTTCATCGCGCCGCGGCGAAGCTTCCAATCAAATGGATTTATGGCCGCGGCGCGGACGGCTACGCGCACCTCGTTGGGCCCAAGATCCGGCAACTTGAACTCGCCGATATACATCTCTTCCGGACCGCCATAGCGATCGTACTGTACTCTTTTCATCTTACTCTCATTTTGCTGTGACAGATGTAGTGCCAAACGCTGCAGATTTCGGGTGGACGAAGCTGTCTTCAGATCCGTTCGTCACTTCCGGGGGCGCGGCGCGATGATCGCTTCGACTTGGTTGCGCTTGGTGACCAGCGTCCAAAGTCTCTGGGCGATGTCGTCGGGATCGATAAGTTGATACCCTTCATTGACGAGAACGCCGCCAGCTCTCAATGCGCGAAGGCCAGCGGAGTGCTCAATGACCGCGCCGACATTCAGTATGCCCGCAAAGACGCCCTTCGACGCTACCTCGGTATTGAGCGAGAATATGTAGTTACTAGCGGTGGTCATCATCGGGCCAACGCCGCTCAGCCCTCCCTGCATCCGGATCACGGCCGGAAGCCCGCCGACGATGATGATGGCGCCATCGCCTCGTGCCAGCATGCCAGGCAGAACTGCGTGCGAAACTTCGATCGGCGAAAAAGCGAAGATGGTGGTCAAAGCTTTTAGCTTCGCCGCATTGAGATCCACGGCCGGTACAAATCCGAGCTCACCGACCGGTTGATAGACGGCAACGTCAATCGACCCGAGCCGCTGCTCAATGGTCCGGACAAGCGCGGGTATGCTTTCGAGATCGGTGAGATCGCCGGGGAACGCCATGGCTTCGATGCCGGCGTGAGCGAGCTCGGAAACTCTCTCTTCAAGTGGCGCAGGTTGGCGCGCGACCAGCGCTATCCGATAGCCTTCGCGGCCGAACCGCGTAGCGAGCGAGGCGCCAAGCCCCGTACCGGCGCCGAAGACGGCTATGGTCTTGGTCCCATTCTTAGTCGAGCTTATGACGACTTTGCCCATCAGGCTCCCCACTGCCACGGTGCTTTATCGCAGGTCCTTCCAGTCTTCAGCGCTTTCATCAGTCAAGCGTCTCACGATAGAACCAGACAGCCACCCCCATCACGACGAGCGTGAATGCCGCGATAGGCCAGAGCTCGGGCGCAATCGCCGCCGCCCCGTTGCCCTTCAACAGCAGCGAACGCACGATACGAATCGCGTGCGTGGTGGGGAGCAACTCGCCCAGCCATTGCGCCCAGATGGGCATGCCCCGGAACGGAAAGATGAAGCCCGAAAGGATCAGCGACGGTAGCAAACTAAATTGCGCGAGCTGTTGGGCCTGCATTTGATTGGATGAGACAGTCGAGAAGGTCAGACCGAGCGCGAGGTTTCCCGCAATGAACAGGCCGAGCGCCAGCAGCAGCAAGGGAATCGATCCTCGAATTGGCAGGTGAAACACGACTGCGGAGACGAGGAGGATGGTTATTGTTTGGAGATAGCCAATCCCAATGAAAGGGACGACCTTGGCAAGCATGATTTCGATCGGCTGCACGGGCATTGCTATCAGGTTTTCCATCGTGCCGCGTTCGCGCTCGCGGGTGATCGATAACGTCGTCATCAGCAAGGTCGACATCGTCAGAACCACGCATATCAAGCCCGGGACGACGTTGAGGACGGTCAACTGCTCCGGGTTGTAGCGAGCATGTACGACGAATTGGAATGGCGCGGGTGTTGGCTGCGATTGCTGATTGGCCGGCAGATCACGGGTGAGTACGTTTGAGATCGCTCCTAGGGCGGCCGTTGCATTACCGATCGCTGAAGGATCGGTCGCGTCGGCATCGATCAGGATCGATGGCTGCTCCCCGCGATCGACGGACCGGTCGAAATTGGGAGGAATGTTGATGACGAACAGCGCCTCTCCGGTGATGAGCGCCCGTTCTGCGTCGGCTTCGGACGAGTACAGTTTGATGTCGTAATAGCCGGTATTCTGCAGCGACGTGACGATTGTACGCTCGTATTTCGTCGGTTCACTTACCAGCAGCCCGGTGGGCAGATTGTGCGGATTGGTGTTGATTGCATATCCGAACAAGAACAGCTGCATGACGGGCAGGGCGATGATGAGCCGCAGCGTCATCGGGTCCCGCCGAACCTGGATCCATTCCTTGCGCAAAAGCGCATAGAGTCGCTTGAGCGAGATGCCGGTCATAGGGGCGTCTCTTTTGCGGCGAGCTGATGAATGAAGACGTCTTCCAGACGTGGCTCGGTCTCGTGCCAAGAAAATTCCGGGAAGGAGCTGATGGCGCGCTGCAGAGCTGCGCGATCCGCTCCAGCGATCCGCAAGGCATGCCCGAACACGGCGGCAGCCTCGACGCCAGGCGCACGACGTATGCGGCGTGACACTTCGTCGACGCGATCGCCAACGGCTTCGTAGACGACGAGGCCCGCGCTGCTGACGACTTCGTCCGCGGTGCCCTGGACCACGATATGGCCATCCGCCAGATAAACGATCCGGTTGCACCGTTCCGCTTCGTCCATGTAGTGGGTCGAGACCAGCACGGTGAGGCCTTCGCTGGCCATGTCGTGGATCAGATCCCAGAACTCGCGACGGGCTTTCGCGTCGACGCCAGCGGTCGGCTCATCCAGCAGTAGCAACTTTGGCCGATGCAGGACGCAGGCGGCGAGGGCAAGCCTTTGCTTCCAGCCGCCCGACAGATGCCCGGCAAGTTGTTTTTCATAACGACCGAGGTTCATTCTCTCCATGATGTCGCGAACGGCCGTCTGCTGATCGCCCATTTCGTAGACGCCAGCGACCAGCTCGAGATTTTCTCTGGTCGTGAGGTCCTCGTAATAGCTAAACTTCTGGGTCATGTAGCCGGTCTGTCGGCGGATCTTCGCCGCCTCTCGGCGGATGTCGTGTTCCAAGCAGGTGCCTTCGCCGCTGTCGGGCTCCAGCAGGCCGCACAGCATGCGGATGGTGGTCGTCTTGCCGCTGCCGTTGGCCCCAAGGAAACCGCAGATCTCGCCTCGAGATACCTGCAGGCTCAGGCTTTTAACAACGTGCCGTTCGCCGAAAGTCTTGTGCAGATCGCGGACGTCGATGACGAGCTCCGTCATGACTTGCCCTCCGGCGGCGGTCGCACGGTGACGGGTTGGCCTGGATTGAACAGGGCCGCCTGTGCCGGCGGTGGTCGAGCTTCGATCAGGTAGACGAGCTTTGCCCGGCTCTCCTCGCTGAAGATCACGGGAGGGGTATATTCGGGTTGAGGAGCAATGAACGAGATGGTCGCCGCGATGTCGGCATCGCATCGGTCGCATCTCACAGTGACGACGTCGCCGAGATGGATGCGAGAGAGCTCCGGTTCGGGCACGAAGAAGCGCACGAAGATATTTCCCGGTGGAAGGAGGGACACGACGGGCGCTCCGGCAGCCATCGTCTCGCCGGGACGCGCCAGGACGTCGGCGACGCGGGCTGCCACAGGCGAGGTCACGCACCGCTGCGACAGCCGCCAATCCGCCATTTCAACGGCCGCCTGCGCCGCTTCAACGGCGGAATGTTGTGCTGTGATTTCGCCTTTGCGGCCCATCGGGGCGCGTATTTGAGCTAAAGCGGCTTCCATCGCGGCGACCCGCGCGGTCGCCGATCTGTAATCGGCGCGCCGCTGGTCCAGGGTCTGGACGGTGACCGCGCTGTCTTTGATCAGAGCCTCGGCGCGATCAAGGTCGACCTTGGTACGCTCGACGGTAGCCCGGGAGTCGACGAGATTGGCTTCGGCCTGCTGGATCTCCGTAGGTTTGCCGGCCGCCTGGAGATTGGCCAGTTGGTCCCTGGCTTGCTGGAACTGGCGCGCCGCCTGGTCACGCGCAGCCCGGTCGGCGGTCCCATCCTGAGCGAACAGCGGGGCGCCGATCTCGACCCAGGCGCCGCGGGTGACGTTCACTGCCGTGAGCAGTCCTTGCTGGGTCGGTCCAACTTTCACGTAGTCCGCCTCGGCGTAGCCTTGCCAGGACGTCGCTGCGGGCGCGCGGTGATACCACCATGCGAGCCCTGCAAGCGCAGTCGCTATCGCCACGCCGAGAAAGATGAGGGCCTGTCGGGTCACTGTCTAAGTCTGCTTTGTCTTGGATTTCAGGTCGAATTGGATGGGCTGACAGCGGTGACGCCGACTGGACGGCATTCGCATGCATCCGAGCACGATTGAGAGGTCGCCGCTCGTAATCGCCGTTATTGCGGCCCTACTCGCCAAACATGCCACAAAAGGATCATGTACGGCGTCGACACGGCGAGCAGCGAAATCATCTCCAAAAAGATGCGCCATGTCATATTCGTCAGTCTCCTCGGTTCTGAACATCGTCCCGCGGTCGTTGTTCTCTGCGATTAATAGATCGGTCAATCGAATATCTAGTGGGCGGAACCGCTGTCGTCAATAAATAATAGACTATATAATCTATTAATTAGGTCGAGCAGGTCAGCTCGTGCGCTAAGCCGCGGTTTTCAGCGATTCTAGCTGTGCCGCGTAGGAATGGTGACGAGGCGGATTGCCGGCCTGTTCCTCAGAAGGGCTTCAAGTGTCTTCGCGCTGGAGCCTAATCGCCCGCTCGGGGCAGGCAGAAACGCACAGTCCACAGGCCTCGCAGGCGTCGACGTTGGGCGTCGCGGCTGTCTTCATGCCATGCGCCCAGACTTTGAATTTCGCGAAGAGCGGCAGGCGGTCGTATGTCTCTGCTGGAATGCGTACGATCTCGAAGACGTTAACCGGGCATACGTTGACACAGGCAGCCTTGCCCTCGCAGCGCGCCGGATCGACCACTGGACGCACCACCCCCGGCGATAGGCGGCAGGTCTCCCTCGTTTCGTTCTCCACGTTCATTCCTTTGTTGGAAGAGGGTGTCATGACAGAGGTAATCGGCGCGCAACATGTGCAGGCATCAGAAATAGTTCGAACGACAGGCACGATCCCGAGCAGCAAATCCCGTCCCGAACATCCAGTCCCAGACACCGGTGGTGACGCCGAAGTTGCACGGTAGCGGGGCGTGATGGTGAAGAGCATGCCGGCGATTGAGCCGGTGAAGGTAAGTGTCAGACGCGACCCGCCAGTGATGCACGACGTGATGCACACCAACGTACCAGAGGTAGCCGGCCGCGATGCCGGCGGTGAACGCGCTGGCCGGTCCGAGCCCTGTCTTCCACCATAGCGGAAGCAGCGTGCCGCCACCGATCAGCGCGAGGCTCAACCAAGTCGGTGTCCCGACGAACCCGGTCGGATCGTCGTGGTGCGCCTCATGCAGGTCAGCCAGATACGGAAGTCCATGCAGAATGAACCGGTGCGCGACATACTCGATCAGGGTCCAAAGCACGAGGCCGCTCACCACGCAGACTGTCGCTTTCTTCGAGCACATCGGGGACTGAAATGCCGCCGTCAGCAGCATTGCGATCACCGGTGGAAAAACTACGAAGTCGGCGAAGTAAGCAGCTTTGCTCAGGCGCATAATGGGTCTCCACAACGATGACCGTGTCTCCAACGGCGCATCAATTCAGCTGAGTTCGGAGAGATCTTCCTCTGTGAGGACGATCCGGCCCGCCGCCGTGTTCTCTTCGAGATGAGGGATGGACCCTGTGCCGGGAATTGCGATCATCACCGGCGACAGTGCCAGCAGCCATGCCAGAGCGATCTGGTGGACTGTTGCTGCGTGCCGCCTCGCAATCCGTGTCAGCCGTCCGTCGTCGATTGGGGTCATTCCTCCGCCAAGAGGGAAGAAGGGGCTGAAGGCGATCTTTTCGGCTTGGCAGGCCTTCAACAGGGCCTCGTCTCTGCGCTGTCCGACGTGAAAGTGGTTCTGGACGGCGGCGACGGGTGCGATCGTGCGCGCCTCAGTGAGATGGTCCGTGTCGATATTGCTGAGACCGAGATGGCGGATCAGACCCTCCTCGCGCAATCGGGCGAGGGCCGCAAAGCGTTCCGCGAGCGACTCGCCGTGGGGCGGCGCCATCTCGCCTATGCGCAGATAAACCAGGTCCAGCCGATCCCGTCCGAGATCCCGAAGATTTTCCTCGACCAGCTTTCGCATCTCGGCGCCGGAGGCAACACGATGGCTCCCATCCGCGTTGAAGATGTGTCCTACCTTGGTCGCGATCACCAGGTTGGAGGGATAGGGATAGAGCGCCTGTCGGATCAGAGCATTGGCGCGCACCGTCCCGTCGCTGCTCCGATAAAAGGCAGCCGTATCGATCAGGTCTATGCCGAGTTCGACGGCGTGCCGCAAAACGGCGCGGCCGACCTCAGGGTCGCGAGCCGGCCCACGAAATCCGTTGGCCGAAAGGCGCATGGCACCGAAGCCGATGCGATTGACGGCCATGTCGCCGCCGATGAGAAAAGCCATTTCTTTGGTCTTTGGCACGGTGGGTATTCCCGATGAACATCAGCGAGGCGAGGATCGTGACGATCGTCGGCCGACGCGGCGTGGAGCAGGAGGTGAGGGGCTTGCTGCGGCCAAATCGAGCGGGTCCGCGCGCAGCTCCTAGCGGGTGATCTTCAGGTCAGGTTTATCTCCTTCCCAAGCCTGTAGCCCTCCAGGAATTTCGCGAAACCGAAGGCACTTCGATATCATGGTGCCGGAAAGGCACATTGCATCGCCCTTGATTGACCAGGTGACGGACTGCGTAAACAGAGTCGCTTGAACGCTTCCGCTGCCGTCCTTGTTCAGGGTGAGTTTGAAGCTTCTGCCATTGGGCGCATCGGCCGACCAGGGAGCTCCATCCGCGAGCAAGCCGACCGCCTTCTGCACCGGGAGGTACGGCTGTCCCTGGGCAAGCGCTGGCGTCGCGACAAGAAGCCGGACAGCCACCGCTGCTGCGAGCCTAAGATGTGCTTTCATTTCTCTTTCCTTTTTGGATGTGTTCGGCGTAGGCGGCAAGCAATTAATAGATCATTCGATCTAGTATCTAGCAGATGTGATTTTCGACGTCAATAAATAATAGATCAATCAATCTAAATTACCGGCGCGCCTTCTCCGCGCCGATGCTTGCTGAAGGAAAGGGCGAAACCACGCAAATAAGTGTCAGCAACGAGGAGCAGCCGGTGCGCGTGTGTGAATGCGGTTCGGCCGACAAGGGAGCGCCAGAAAAGATGCCGACGGGGGATGACTGCCGCAACCAGTCAAGGTGGCGCGCCGCCTGCCCGTGAGGTTTCGGGGCTGGCTTTCCTCAAAGAAGATCCGGACCAGCGACGCGCCGACATCTCCTTTAGTCTGAGCACCTGTATGCGTCAACAAAAATAGATTGTTCAATCTATAAATATTGGATCCGAGCTAGTGCTCCTTTGTCGAGCCTCCAATTTCGTATCGCTTTCTAGATGATGCTCGAATGCTGCCCCTATCACCGCGGGACGGTGAGTTGCTGGATGCAGAAGTTATGCATTTACGTATAATTAGATTATATAGTCTATCATAATTGATCTCGGCGTTTTGCACGGTAGAGCGAAGTCATCGATTTAGCGCAAGCTACAAATGTGCGAGTTTGGTCAACGGTCGGCATGCTCCTGCGATTAGCGGTCCTCCTGGTTTTCGCCTGTGCGCGCCGCGCAGCCGGTGGTGCGATTCTGCTTTTGCTGCTGTCCGCGACATTGCTGACAGCCGGCTGCGCGACCCTGACGCCGCGAAACGCTCTGCCGGAGGCGGCGGCCAATATTGACCCTGATGGCTTTCATGACATCCGGTACTGGGGCGACGAGACACCTGCGGATGCTGCGACAGCCCAACTCTCAGATGGGGCTTCCAAAACCCTGGGATTCCATAAAGTCGACCGGCCGCCAAACTTCCTTGCGATTTCAGGTGGAGCCGAGGATGGAGCGTTTGGCGCAGGACTGCTGGCTGGTTGGGGCGATGCCGGGGATCGGCCAACTTTTCAGCTGGTGACCGGCGTGAGCTCCGGAGCACTGATCGCTCCCTTCGTCTTCCTTGGTCGGGAGCGCGACCGCGAGTTGCGGGACATTTTCACGAACTACGGAAGAAAAGATATCTTTACGTTCAACGTGCCGAGTTTGCTTGAAGGTTCGGGATTGGTTGACAATTCGCCGCTCGTCCACTTGATCGAGAAATATGTCGATGCCGAATTCCTTCGCGAGGTGGCGCGCGAAAGGGCTAAGGGAAGAGTGCTGCTGATCGGCACAACCAATCTCGACGCGCAAAGGCCCGTCCTGTGGGACATGGGACGCATCGCGGCAGGCGACAGTCCGGAGGCGCTCGACCTGTTTCGCAAGGTTCTGCTCGCTTCCGCAACGTTGCCCGGCGTATTTGCTCCCGTCCGGATGAAGGTGCGCATCGGCGGAAAGCAATATGACGAGCTTCACGTCGACGGAGGGGTAACGAGGCAGGTCTTCATTCCCCCGTCGATTCTGCGCCTCGTCGTGGGCAACTCGGAAAAACTCACCCTCGGAGCTCGGCTGTACGTGATCAGGAACGGCCGCATCCAGCCACAATGGGAGCAGGTCAAAGACAACGTCCTCGCGATCAGCCAGCGCTCGCTTTCGACTTTAATCAAGAACCAGAGCATCGGCGATCTCTATCGGATCTACAGCATCACGAGGATGAACGGCATCGAGTTTAACCTCGCGAGTATTCCAGTCGATTTCCGTGCGCAATCGAACGAGCCGTTCAACTTGACGTACATGAGGGCGCTGTTCGAGCGCGGCTATGACATGGGCAGGCGCGGCTATCCCTGGATCAAGAGCCTTCCCGGCCTGCAAGCGGCCGATCGGCAGCCGCTACCCGGTCTCTAAGGGAGGCTGACCGGGTCGCCAGGACCACCGGATCGAACTAATCAAGCCTAAAGACGCGGGCTGCATTCCCACCCAGAAAGAGCGCCTCGGTCTCGTCATCAAGGCCAATCCCGGGCCGTCGAACGCTGCGCTTCCGTTTATGGAATCGCCTTCGTTGCGCGTCATCGTTCCGAGGTGGTGCATCGGAGGCCCTCAGACTCGCCAAAATCAACTGGCCCTTGGAGCCCTGTTCGTTGTGCTGCACAACGTCGCCTCATAGACCTCGGCTTCATAGGATTCCAAAAGAGGTTTCCTCCTGTCATCAAATGCCACGTAGTGCGGCATGTTGATGTGGTTTTCCAGATCCTTCAGCGTCTCCCACTTCTCGAAGACGAACATCTCGTCTGGGTTTTCCAACGAAGGATAATGGGAATAGGCCAGATTACCGTTCTCCTTTCTTGTGTTCTCGACGTTGGCCATCACAAAGGACAGAAGCTCATCCCGTTTTCCGGGCTTGAGAACATATTTGACGGACACGACAATGGTCATTTCGAACGATCCTTCGAGTGGCGTCGCTGCATGAGCCGAGACGCTTGATATTGGAATCGTGAATAGGCGCAGTCAACGCGCCTGTTTGCCGGTCGCAAGTCTACTGCATGGACGTTGTCGCGAGTGACTTGAGTTTCACTCAACGCGCCCTTCAAAAAACTCGTTTGCCAGCCCCAGCCGGCTTTGACCATCTCCGGAATGCCAATCGAGCGAGCCCATACCGAGCGGCTACGGGATCGGGCTTTTCGATTTGACCGCAACGCACCAAATGCTCGGGGGAGGACACACTTTGAAGAAGATCGGCTTGATCGCCGGCGTCTTGGCCAGCACTGCGCTGTTTTCATCCGCGTGGGGGCAGGCCAAATACGGCCCTGGGACATCGGCTACAGAAATCCGCATCGGCAACACTGTGCCCTATAGCGGCCCCGCGTCAGCCGTTGGCGCCATCGGCAAGGCTCTCGATGGCTACTTCGCGATGGTCAATGAAAGCGGCGGCGTGAACGGTCGGAAGATCAAGTTCATCAGCCTCGATGACGCCTATTCGCCGGCGAAGGCAGTCGAGCAGACCCGCAGGCTCGTCGAAAGCGATGACGTGTCCTTCATGCTCGCCAATACCGCTACCGCGAATATCTCCGCTACGCAGAAGTATTTGACGATCAAGAAGGTGCCGACCCTCTTCGTCGTCAGTTCGGCGTCGAAATGGAACGACCCGGAGCATTTCCCGTGGACGATGGCCTTACCTTGGCAACCGCCGTACGGAGATGAGGCCAAGATCTACCTCGATTACCTGAGGTCGAAAAAGCCCGCCGCGCGGATCGCCATCCTTTACCAGAATGATGATGCTGGAAAGGAATATCTGAAGGCAACAAGAGAGTCGCTCGGCACAGCAGCCGACGATGTTATCGCGGGCGCCGCGTCATTCGAGGTGCTGGACCCGACGGTTGACTCCCAAATTCTTACATTGCGCGCGACGGGTGCGGACGCACTCATGATTTACGGGGTAACTCCCAAGGCTTGTTCGCAGGCGTTGCGAAAGCTGCACGAAATCAATTGGCAGCCCATCCGCTTCATCGCTTCAAGTTGCGCCAACCCCGATGCTGTTCTCAAGCCCGCGGGGCTCGATGCCGCTGATGGCATTATGACCATTATGGCGTTCAAGTTCCCTGTTGCCGGTGAAGCCGACGACGCTGCCGTCAGCGAATACAAGAAATTCATGAACAAATATGTCCCGGGCGCCAATCCGTATGACACCTTCAATGTCTATGCGTATTCGCTTGGCCAGGTCACGATCGACCTTCTTCAACGGGCTGGGGACGATCTTACCCGCGAGAACATCATGCATACGGCCGCGACCATGCATGACGTGAAACTTCCGCTCTTGCTTCCGGGTATTTCACTCAACACGACCGCAACCGACTACCGGCCTTTGCGCGATGGTTATATGGCCGAATTCAAAAACGGCCGCTGGAACGTTTCCGGGACCCTAATCCGATCGAAGTGACGAGTGATGTGCGTGATTTCGCTTGGCCGCGGTCAACGCTTCAGTTTGTCTTGCTTGGCGATGATGTCCTGCAGCGTTACCGCGAAACCCCGCATGACCGGCTCCAAAACGGCTGGCCCGGTCATTTCGGCATTGTACAGAGCGGTATGAAACAGCGGGTGCAGGCCGAACATGCCGAGGAAGTTCGGATAGCCTGCGCCCTTGATGTCTCGCAACTCTCCTGCCGCACGATCTCCAACGAGCCAAGTGGCCTGCACGTGCTTCAAGTGGTTCTGCGCCGTCGCCGCTAGCGACTCGCTGACGCCGAAAAATCGCAACTGGGTGTCCACTTCGGGCGAGACTTTCCACTGATTGCCGTCGCGCGAGCGCTGATAGCAGGCCAAAGATGCGCCGTAGTGCAACCAATAGATCTTAGGATCAGGAGCGCGCCCTGTCGCGAAGGAAGAGCTCCATGCCGCCGTGCCCGATCTCATGACCTGCGGTAGCGACGAGGATGAAGTTGGCATCGGGGAATGAGTCGGCCGCGAGACTTACAGTTGCGAGAAACGCGACATTGCCGGGCGCTCGCTCGCAAGTGCTGGTGAACCAGCTCGTTACCGGAGTAGACACGATAATGGTCTTATCCTTGCCGCGATCGAGCCGTCCGATCGCATTCTGACCCGCAACATTCCTTTCATAACGCCCCTTCACTGTGACGGTGACGGGGTGTCGGTTCGTTCGGCTTCTTCGAGCAGAGGCTGGTCCTTTGGCGCGACCAGAAGCACCGGTACGTTCCAGGCCGCGTCGGCCTGGCTGACATTGTAAGTGAAGATTTCTCCACTGGGATGATTGTTCGTGAGTAGGATTGCTGCGGGCCCGCCGCTCGACGCGGCAGAAATCGCATCGCGGTGCTTCTTGTCCAGATAGGCGCCTCGGTCATATGGAATCTAGAGCCGGACGAACTTGCGGGTAGCGTCTCCATCCCGGGCTATTGGTGCGGAGAGTGTGAAGCTGGCTTTGTCCTCAGGTATGCACCATTGCAGTACGATCGAAGTTGTCTTTCCTCCCACCGACATGGTTGCGGAATCAAGCACGTACTGCCGTTGTATGGAGAACCGCTGGGCTTCGACCGCGAGGCCGGCGGCTTCGTTCGGCGATCCACTCCAGCGCCGCGTTTGCGCCGACCTTACCGAAGCGGTGGAGGCCGAACGCTTCAAAGTGCATCACATCTTCGTACAAGGCACTGCCCGTGAGCGGATCACGGACTTGAGTGCTGGCCGAACTTGAGGCCGTTACTATCTGCGCGGTTACGTGAGCCTCTTTGTGAGGGTAAATCTGCACTCCCCCAAAGGATTGGATGAGATATCGTAGGTTCAGCGGGCCTTTGGCTTTTCGTCAGTGGAATGAGGGTCGCAGGCTGACCACCGATTGACCACCGAAACCCTGTGAACAAACGGCGATAAAGGTGGTCAATCACGAGCAAACATCATTGTTTTTGTTGATCTTTTCGGTCGCTATTTACGTTCGGGACGCAAGCGGCGTAGGTCTCGCAACTGCCGGCTATCGATTTACAGTTTGCTTGTAACCGATTGATTTCGTTAGGCTCGATTCCTAGCCATTTTACAGCTAAGCATCTGATTTCGTTCGCTAAAGACCAGACTCTTAATCAGCGGGTCCCAGGTTCGAGCCCTGGTGCGCCCACCATATCAATAACTTGCCCAGAAGAACCGTTTGAGAATCTGATTTTTCAAACGGTCATTTTATGGCGATGAATTCTCGCTTTGAGGTTGTTGTCGGAGCACCCCGCGCGCACCGCGTCTTCCGTTTGTTCCGGGCAGGCGGCGCGACGAATTCGATCGATGTGCGGAGCTACAGACGGACGACTTCCCCGCTCCGAACGCTTTCATCGGCGGCAAAGACGATACGGAGTGAGTTGATCGCGTCCTCGTGATGCTCGGACAGGTCAATCTCGCCACGGACAGCACCCAGAAACAGCCGCTGCTCGCGCTCGCATAACTCCTGATGGCCGGGTTCGTCAGCTGTCGAGATCAACTCGTCCGGCTTTGCAAAATGGCCTTCGGCGCCGCGCGCCGCGTGATGGATGCGAAGGGCGTTGGTCCGCGTATGCGTGTCATGGTCCGCCGAATGCGCGGCGGCTTCGCTGCTCTCTTTCGCGACCATCGACACGCTGCCGTTCGGGCCGATCAAATCCTTCACGAAATGGGCGGTCTCGCTTATCATCGGACCCCAGCCGACCTCGTACCATCCGACGGATCCATCGTCGAACACGATGTGAAGATGCCCGTAATTGTACATGGTCGGCGCGATCTCGTTCGTCAGCCGCGCCCCGACCGCATGGACCGCAACGGGACGCGCTCGCGTCACCTGGCACATGATGTCGACGTAATGGACGCCGCAATCGACGATCGGAGAAGTCGACCGCATGAGATTCTTATGAACCTCCCAGAAAGAGCCCGCGGACTGCTGGTTGAGGTTCATACGCATCACGAGCGGCTTTCCGAGCGTCCGGCCGATCTCGACGAACTGCGACCATGCGGGATGCACGCGCAGGATATAGCCGATCAGCAGCGCCTTTCCGGCCGTACGTGCCGCGCTGACGACCCGTCGCGCGGCCTCCAGCGTGTCGGCGAGCGGCTTTTCGCAGAAAACATGCGCCCCCGCGGCGATAGCCTGCAACGCCATGGCCGCATGATGCTCCGTGTAGGTGCAGATCGCGACGGCATCCGGACGCAGGCTGGCGAGCGCCTCGTCGAAGCTTTCGAAGCGCGGGAGGGAGGGAAACTCGGCCTCGAGATCGTTACGTTCGGCTGCGCGAGAGGTGCAAAGGCCGACGAGCTCAAATCCCTCGATCGATCTGTAGGCGCGGGCATGGCTGGTTCCCATGGTGCCGAGGCCAACCACGAGAACGCGAACTTTGTGTGCGGTCGAGATGGAGGGCGAGGACATGGCTCAATCGGTCTCTCGGTCAGATGTTGGTTGCCAGCTCGTCGCACTAGCAGCCGTCGGCGTTTGGCCGGCCCTCGATCCAGGTTTCGAGCACGCGCAAATCGTCACCGAGATGTACGAGGCTCGCGAGATAGCCTGGCGCGATGCGGCCAAGGTCCCTGTCGCGCCGGAGAAACGTCGCCGGAATGCGGGACGCCATTGCGAGGGCGTCAGCGAGATCGAGCCGCACGTCGTTGACCGCGTAGCGTACAGCTTCGTCCATGGTCAGAACGGAGCCCGCGAGCGTTCCATCCTCGAGCCGCAGGTAGCCGTCTTTACGAGTGACGCGGCGGCCCTGTAAGTCGAACTGATCCGGCCCGCCGGCCGCCGGTGGCATTGCGTCCGTAATCAGCATGAAGCGGTCATGCCGCTTGGCGGCGAAGGCGATACGCAAATTTGCCTCGTGGACATGATGACCGTCCGCGATGATTCCAACGAAAGCCTCGTCGAGATCGAGCGCCGCGCCGACCATGCCTGGCTCGCGTCCGGCGGGCGCGCTCATCGCATTGAAGAGATGGGTGAACGCCCGTGCGCCGGATTTGACGGCCGCGCAAGCCTCCGCGTAGCTTGCATTGGAGTGGCCAAGCGAAATCAGCACGCGATGCTGCGCGAGCTTGGCAATGTTTGCCGCATCGACCCGATTGGGCGCAAGTGTCAGGATGACGGCGCCACAGTTCGCCTCGGCGATCGTCGCGATGTCGCTCGGCTCGAGATCGCGGATATAACCGAGCTCGTGTGCGCCCTTGCGGAGCGGATCCAGGAACGGGCCTTCCAGATGGATGCCGAGCGTCGCCGGAGTCCGTTGTCGCGCCTCGCGCGTCGCGGCGATGGCCGCTGCCATCACCTGCGGCGTATCGGTTACCAGCGTCGGTAACAACCCAACGGTGCCGTACTTGCGATGCGCTGCGGCGATTTGAGCGATGCCCTCAGGCGTTGGGTCGTCGTTGAACAGGATTCCGCCGCCGCCATTGACCTGCACATCGATGTAGCCGGGCGCAAGCAGGCCGCCGCCGAGATCGTGCAACTCGCCGTGAGGCCTATCGGCATGGGGCACGATTGCGGCGATGCGGGCGCCTTCGATGACGACCACGTGGTCATCGAGAAAACGTTCGCCATCAAAAATCCGCGCGCCGGACAGAACGGTCATCAAACAGTCTCCGTCACCTTGCGCAAATTGCGCGGGCGGTCGGGATCGCGCCCGAGCCGGAGCGCAAGCGCCTCGGCAAGGCGATAGAAGCGGTGGATCATGACGATGGGCTCCAGGAGCGTTGCCTCGACCTTTGCCGTCGCGAGACGATCCTCCTCATCGACGCCGCCCGCTTCGATTGCAATCACCGTTGCGCCGGCCTTGGTCAGCGCCGTGAGCGTCGGCAGCATGCCTTCGCGCGCCGCGTCGGACGGCAGGAAGGCGATGACGGGGAAGCCCGGGGCGACAAGTTCGGCCGGCCCATGCAGCACCTCGGCCGCGGAATAAGCCTCGGCGTGAATCGCGCAGGTTTCCTTGAGCTTCAGCGCCGCCTCCGCGGCGATCGCAAGCGTGGCACCGCGACCGAGCACAAAAGCGCTGCGGGCATTTGCGAGCCTCTCGAGCATCGCCGCGGGTGGCGCCGTCCCTTGACCGCGCAGAATGCCCGGCAAGGCGGCGAGGGCGTCTGCGAGTTGCCGGTCCTCGCGCCAGGCCGCGACAAGGCTCGCGCCCGCGACAAGACCTGCAATCATCGATTTGGTCGCGGCGACGGAACGTTCCGTGCCTGCGCACAACGGCAGCAGCAGTTCGGCCTCTTGCGCCAGCGGAGAGTCGACGTCGTTGACCAGTGCGACGGCCAGCGCACCGCCGCGTCGTGCGGCGCGCTGCATTTCGACGATATCCGGGCTGCGTCCCGATTGCGAGATTGCGACCGAAACGCCGCCTTTGAGCCGCATCGGCGTACGATAGAGTGTCGCGATGGAGGGGCCGATGGAGGCACAGGGTACGCCCGAAACGATTTCGACGAGGTATTTCAGATAGAGCGCGCAGCAATCCGACGAGCCGCGGGCGATGGTTGCGACGAGGGGCGGGTCGAGGGTGCGCAGGCGCGCTCCCAGTCTAGCAAGCGGCTCCGCATTCTCGCTGAGCTGCCGCGCGACCGCATCGCCCGACTCGCCGATCTCCTGAAACATGAGGGTCGTCATCGCTGCGACTTTCGGGCCGGTGGTGACAGCGTGAGTTCAGAGACGAAATCATACGCATCGGCGCGGTACCAGGATTTCGTGAACTCGACGCAGGATCCGTCGGCGAGATAGGCGATACGCTGGATATAGAGCGCCGGGCTGTTCGGTGCGACGCCGAGCAATTCGGCATCCGTATGATCGAGGAGGGTCGCACGTAATCGCTGCAGGCCCCGGGTGGGCTTGAAGCCGTTCGCGGAGAGCGCCTCGTAAAGCGAATCGCCGACCGACTCCTGTTCAGGAAGAAAACCGATCGGCACGGCGGCGCGCTCGATGGCCATGGGCGAACCGTCAGCCAGGCGCAAGCGTCCCAGTCGGAACACCCGTTCGTTCGGCCGTACGCCAAGCATCATGGCCTCTTCCGGCGTCGGCAGGAACACGCCGCGCTCGAGCTCGCGTGAGCTCGCCTCCAATCCGCGCAGCCGCATGTCTTCCGTGAAGCTCGTCAGGCGCGAGGAGGGCTGTTCGACGCGCGGCGTTGCACGATGGATGAAGGTGCCGGCGCCATGACGGTGAAACAGCACGCCTTCGGCGATCAAATCGGCAATCGCCTTGCGCAACGTGGTGCGCGATACCTCGAGCAGCTCGCACAATATGCGCTCGGCCGGAAGCAATTGCGTCTCCGCGAACCGTCCGGTCTCGATCTCGCGCCGAAGCGCGTCGACCACGGCCCGATAGAGTTTCTGGCCTGGCGCCGTCTCGACCGTCATGGACATTGCGGGTCCTCCGCGAGCGTTCCACCGGCGAGCAGGATTGCGCCATCGACTGCGTCGCGCCGCGGCGGCGCGAGGCGCTTGGCCACATCAGGCGGCAAGAAGGGCCGCAAGGGCTCACCGAAGCCGCCGGCAAGCGCAATGCGCTGCGCGCCGAGCGCCGTCAGCGCGTTTGCAAGCGTCGCGATCGCACTGGCTGCCTCGCCGACAATTTCGCGCGCGCGCATGTCTCCGGATCTGGCGACGTCCAGGATCTGGGGTGCAAAGGCGCCGTAGTCTCTGGGTCTCGCGTCCGCTGCCCAGCGGCTCATCCGTAACGGATTGTCATCGAAATGACGCCCGAGCGCTTGCGCGAGCCCGCTCATCGGCTCGAGGCCATCAATCGCACGCAGCGTCGCGCGCAACGCCGACTCGCCGAGGCGTGCGGCAGATCCGTCATCGCCGAGCCAGAAACCGCGTCCGCCAATGATGGTCGTTCGAGCTCCCACGCGAGCGATGCCCGCCGAGCCCGTGCCGGCGATGATGAGGCCGCCGTCGCCAAGGCCATTGGCACCAACGCAGGCGGCGACAGCGTCGTTGACAGCGACGATGCGGGCAAAGCCGGGCAGGGCGGCGGAGACGCGCTCGGCTTCCCTGTCGTCCGAAAGCCCCGCAAGGCTAAGGCCGACTGCGATCTCCTGCCTTGGCGCGCCGGCACTGATCGCGGATTCGATGGTTTCGCGCACGACGCGCATCGCCTCGTCGAAGTCGAGATAGATGTTCGAAGCCGGCCCGAGCCCGCGCCCGAGCTCTTGGCCTGACGAATCCCGCAGTCTCGCGCGGCAACGGGTGGCGCCGCCGTCTACTCCGAGAAAGAACCGGGCTGTCGCCAAGGAGCCTCCTAAAAATATTCTTAACGCCTCTAGACAAGTGGTATGTCACGTGGCTAAAACGAATACAAGAGGTATCTACCATTGGTATTCACGATGCTGGTACTGCCGAGCGCGGAGACGGGAGAGAGGTGCGGCGACACCGCTGACATCGTGACGACCGATGAAGCGGTGTTTGCAGACGCGATGCTTGCCTCCTACCGCCGGGCGATTGCTTCGGTTGCGGTTGCTTCAAAGGACATTCGCACGGCGGCACTTCGGCTCGCCGCCATTTGGCGGGCCGGCGGGCGTCTGGTCTTTGCCGGTGCGGGGTCTTCTGGCCTTGCGGCGGCCGCGGATGCTGCCGAGCTTCCCGGTACGTTCGGCCTTAACCAGAGCCGCATCGCAATTGTCCTGCCCGGCGGGACCGCCGAGCCATTTCGCATCGACGGTGCGGCGGAGGACGATGCTGTAGCCGGCGAGCGGTTGATGACCGAGCTTGGCGATCTCTCCCGCGACGCGGTGATCGCCGTCTCGGCAAGCGGCTCGACGCCGTTCACCGTCGCCGCGGCCGCAGCGGCGCGCAGGCGCGGCGCCTTCGTGGTCGGCATCGCGCACCATCCGGCCTCTCCGTTGCTCGCAGGCGCCGACGCCTCAATCCTGCTCGAAAGCGGGGAGGAGGCGCTGCGCGGCTCGACGCGGCTCGCGGCCGGAGCCGCGCAAAAGGCCGCGCTCGGCATGCTCTCATCATTGATGGGACTCGAGCTCGGTCACATCCACCAGGGGCTGATGGTCAACCTGAAGGCCGATAATGCGAAGTTGCGGGAACGGGCGCGCGGGATCGTGGCATCGATCGCTGGTGTCAGCGATGCCAAAGCGGCCGCGGCGTTGCTTGAGGCCGGCGGCGATGTCAAGCCAGCGGTGCTGATTGCCCACGGCATCGCCAGCATGAGCGAAGCCGTCAACTGGCTCGCTGCTGCGGAAGGCCGCATAGACGACGCGTTGCGCCGCGCAAAGGTCAACGAAATCGAGGGCGAAGGCCCGAACAAGGGAGCGTAGCATGAGACGGACATTCAAGGCCGCATTGGGAGCTGAGGTTGCCGCGTTGGCGTTGCTCGCGGGGCTGGCGTCGGCCCAGGCAGGCTCATTGAAGATCGAGAGCTGGCGTAACGACGACGCCGATATCTGGAATTCGAAGATCATTCCCGCCTTCAACAAGCACTATCCCGACATCAAGATCGAATTCGCGCCGTCCGCGCCCAAGGAATACAACGCCGCTCTCAATGCGCGGCTCGATGGCGGCACCGCCGGCGACCTGATTACCTGCCGTCCGTTCGACGCCTCGCTCGCGCTCTATCAAAAGCATCAGCTCGACGCAGTCGACGGCATCAAGGGCATGGACAATTTCTCTGATGTCGCGAAGGCCGCGTGGCAGACCGACGATGGCAAGACCACCTTCTGTGTTCCGATGGCCTCCGTAATCGCAGGGTTTATCTACAACAAGGAAGCATTCGCCAAACTCGGCGTGTCCGAGCCGAAGACGCTCGACGAATTCCACGCCGTGCTCGAGAAATTCAAGAAGGACGGGACCTATGTCCCGCTGGTGATGGGGACGGCTGATCAATGGGAGGCCGCGACCATGGGATTCCAGAATGTCGGTCCGGACTATTGGAAGGGCGAGACGGGTCGCGCCAACCTGATTGCCGGCAAGGAGAAGCTCACCGATCCGCAATACGTTGCCGCCTTTAAAGAGATCGCGAGCTGGGCACCGTATCTTGGATCGGGTTTCCAGGCGCAGACCTACGCTGACAGCCAGAACCTGTTCTCGCTCGGCAAGGGCGCAATCTATGCGGCTGGCTCGTGGGACATCTCGACATTCCGCGGCCAGGCGAAGTTTGCCATGGGGGCATTCCCGCCGCCGCAGCCGGCCGGCACGGCGGATTGCTATATCTCGGATCACACCGACATCGCGATGGGCGTCAACGCAGCGTCGAAGAACAAGGAAGACGCCAAGAAGTTCCTGGAATGGCTGACGACGCCGGAATTCGCCACGATCTACGCCAATGCGCTTCCCGGCTTCTTCCCTCTCGCCAAGACGCCGGTGAAGGTCGATGACGACGTCGCGGCGACGATGGTCGGCTGGCGCCAGACCTGCAAGTCGACGATCCGCAACTCATACCAGATCCTGTCGCGAGGTACGCCGAATCTCGAAAACGAGCTCTGGAACGTGTCCGCGCAGGTCGTGAATGGCAAGCTGACGCCCGATGCTGCCGGCAAGCAACTCCAGGACGGCCTCGACAAGTGGTACAAGCCTGCCAAGTGAACCCAGTCCCTCTCTCCGCGCTTGCGGGGAGAGGGATCTTCCTTGTTCGATCCTGCCTCCATACTCCGCTGACTCGCGGCACTAGCCGCAGGCACGGAGAGGGACGATAACGCACGCTAGGTTCAATCTCTTCCCGTCATGCCCGAATCGGTCTCGAACATCACAGCCCAGATGCCCCGCGCAAAACTCGCGGGCCTTCTGCTGTTCTTTCTCGGGCCGGCGGTGGCGATCTATACCCTATTCTCGATCTATCCGCTCGTTGCGACGATGACGCTCTCCACCTATACGAGCGATCCGTCGGGAGCCCGGTCTTTCGTCGGGCTCGCCAATTTCGCGACGCTGCTCGGCGATGCGCTCTGGTCGAAGCCATTCTGGAATGCCTTCGGAAACAATCTGATCTTCTTCGCCGTGCACATGTGCGTGCAGAATCCAGTCGGTATCGCACTCGCTGGATTGCTCAGCCTGCCGGGTCTGAGGCTCAAGGGATTTTATCGCACAGTCATGTTTCTGCCCACGATGCTTTCGGTTGTCATCGTCGGCTTCTCCTGGAACCTGATCCTTTCCCCGCTATGGGGCGTCGCTGCCGGCGCCTTGAAGGCCGTGGGTCTGGGCTCGCTGTTCGCTCCCTGGCTGGGGCTCGAATCGAGCGCGCTCGTGACGCTGTCCCTCATTTCCGTGTGGCAATTTGTCGGCATCCCGATGATGCTGATCTATGCCGCCCTGCTCAACATCCCCGAAGAATTGATCGACGCGGCACGCGTCGACGGGCTCGGACATTTCCGTATCTTCTTCCACATCAAGCTTCCGCTGGTCCTGCCGACGATCAGCCTGGTCTCGGTCTTGACCTTCGTTGCCAACTTCAACGCGTTCGACCTGATCTATTCAATCAAGGGCGCGCTTGCGGGGCCGAATTTCGCGACCGACATTCTCGGCACCTTCTTCTACCGCACCTTCTTCGGCAATCAGCTGCAGCTCGGCAATCCGACCATGGGCTCCGCGGTCGCGACCGTCATGTTCCTTATCATCCTCGTCGGCCTCTGCCTCTATCTCTTCTTCGTGCAGCGGCGCATCCGCCGTTACGCTTTCTGAAAGGGACGGCAGAATGACGGCGGAGCAGCGCGCAAGGAGCCTGAGCGTTCATCTCGTCCTGATCGCCTATAGCCTGCTGGCGGTCGGTCCAATCCTGCTCGTGGTCATGAATTCGTTCAAGGTGCGCAGCGCCATCTTCGGCAGCCCGCTTGCGCCGCCGGACGCCACGACTTTCAGCCTCGTCGGCTATGAGAAGGTTTTTCGCTCCTCCCATATCCTGACCTACTATTCGAATTCGCTGATCGTGACCCTCGTCAGCATGGGGCTCGTGCTGCTGTTCGGCGCGATGGCGGCCTGGGCGCTGACCGAATACCGCTTTCGCGGTTCAACGGCGCTGGCACTGTTTCTGTCGATCGGCATCATGGTTCCGATCCGGCTCGGGTCCGTCGCGATCCTCAATATGATGCGGTCCGCCGGCCTCAACGACACGCTGACGGCCTTGATCCTCGTCTATGTCGCGCAGGGGCTGCCGATGTCGATCTTCATCCTGAGCGAGTTCGTTCAGCAGATCCCCAAGGACCTGCGCGACGCGGCACGCTGCGACGGCGTGCCGGAAACCCGCATCTTCTTCGAGGTGGTCCTGCCTCTGCTGCGCCCGGCGATCGCGACGGTCGCCGTCTTCACCATCGTGCCGATCTGGAATGACCTCTGGTTTCCATTGATCCTGACGTCGAGCGATTCGACCCATACGGTGACGCTCGGCGTGCAGCAGTTTCTCGGCCAATACATCACCGACTGGAATTCCGTGCTCGCCGCGCTGTCGATGGCGATCTTGCCTGTCGTCATCATCTACGTGATCCTCTCGCGCCAACTCATCGCAGGCCTCACCTCCGGCGCAGTCAAATAGGTTGTCAAATGGCCAATCTGCGCATCGAGCACCTCAACAAGCGTTATGGCGCGACGACAGTGCTCAACGATGTCAACCTGAGCATCGAGGACGGTGAGTTCGTCGTTCTCGTCGGCCCTTCAGGTTGTGGCAAGTCGACGCTGCTGCGCATGATTGCCGGGCTCGACGGTGCATCGGGCGGCGACATCCATATTGCCGGCAAGCTCGTCAATACGCTCGCGCCTGCCGAGCGTGGCATCGCCATGGTGTTTCAGTCCTACGCGCTCTATCCACACATGAACGTGCGCAAGAACATGACGTTTGGGTTGAAGTTCACCGGAGTCCCGCCCGCTGAGCGCGATCGGCGCGTCTCGGAGGCGGCCCGCATGCTGCGACTCGATGAGCTGCTCGAGCGCTATCCGCGCGATCTCTCCGGCGGCCAGCGTCAACGCGTCGCGATCGGTCGCGCGATCGTGCGCGAGCCGGCCGTTTTCCTGTTCGATGAGCCGCTCTCCAATCTCGATGCGTCCCTGCGCGTCTCGACGCGCGTTGAGATCGCGAATTTGCACAGGCTGCTGAAATCCACCATCGTCTATGTCACGCACGATCAGGTCGAGGCCATGACACTCGCCGATCGGATCGTCGTGATGAACAAGGGTTGCATCGAGCAGGTCGGCAGGCCGCTGGATCTCTACTATGCGCCCGCCAATCTGTTCGTTGCCGGCTTCATCGGCTCGCCTGCGATGAATTTCTTCGAGGCCAAGGTTGGCAGTGTGGAGGGTGGATGCGCACGTGTGACTGGACCCGGCTTTCGCAACTTCGATTTGCCGGCGCCCTCATTGAAAGTCGGCGACACGCTGACGGTCGGCGTCCGTCCGGAGCATCTTGTCCGGGGCACCGACGGCGGATTCGTCGCCGAGGGCATCGTTGAGCTGGTCGAACGGCTTGGCGAGGCCTCATTCGCCTATGTGCGCCGCGTCGACGGCAGGATGTTCGTTGTCGAGATCCGCGGCCGCCAGACGCCGGCGCCAGGCGAAACGGTGACGGTCGTTGCGGCGACTTCCGACGTGCACGTCTTTGATGCTTCCGGGGTGCGCGTTGCCACATAGATCGACTAACGGTGCAACTCCGGTTGCAAGCAGGCTCGATGGCGCGATCGTTCAATCATGACAAATGTCGTACGCTATCTGACCCATCCTCAGGTGAATATCGATCCGTCGATCCCCGTTCCGCGCTGGGGTCTGAGTGCGGTTGGGAAGGCGCGTACAGAAGCCGTGACGATCACCGGATCGCTGTCGGCTACCACGCGGGTCGTCTCCAGCGGAGAGCGGAAGGCGATCGAGACGGCTGAGATCATTGCCGCAAAGCTGGGCGTTGACGTAGAGGTGTGCGAGGCGATGCATGAGAACGACCGATCGGCCACGGGCTTCCTCGTCCCCGACGAGTTCGAGGCAGTGGCCAATCAGTTCTTCGGGCACCCCCGCATCAGCGTTCGTGGCTGGGAACGAGCGATTGACGCCCAGTTGCGCATTGTCCAGGAGGTAGAGCGCGTATTGGCGCACGACAGGCCGGGTGATGTGCTCCTTGTCGGCCACGGTGGCGTTGGTACTCTCCTATACTGCCATTATTCCGGTTTTGAGATTGCTCGCGCCCATGACCAACCCGCTGGCGGCGGTTGCTTCTTCGCGTTTAGACTGCATGATCGTCGCGTGTTGCATGCGTGGCGTCGCCTCGAAGAGCTGTGATTTTCGCGAAGAGCAATCCCGATTGGACGATCCGTAGGAGTTCCCGAGCCAGTGGCGCTGGGCGCATCAGCCGCAGGCTTTGTCTCCGACGCGTTCGGACGACGCCGACCGCGACACGCGGCGGCGGTGACGATCTTGCTGCGATCAGGCAGGCCACATCGTCTCTCGCGAGGGCGTCGAGAGGGTTGCATCCGTGAGCTTCCGAGGCGAAGAAACGTTGCAATGAAGGCACGACATCAAACGAAGGCGAGCATCTTACAGCCGCCTCCGTCGAGACAGGAGCGGACCAATGACAAAAGCCGAGATTCGATTTCCGATCGACGGCCGAACCCGCAAGATGTTCATCGATGGCGCATGGGTAGAAGCCCGCTCGGGGAAGGTCTTCGAGACGCGCAATCCTGCGACAGGCGAGGTGATCGGTCGCGTGCCGCGTGGCGACGCGGCCGACATCGGCCTTGCCGTCACCGCGGCCCGTCGGGCGTTTGACGGCCCGTGGAGCCGCTTCAAGCCGTTTGAGCGGCAAGCGCTGCTGCTGCGGATCGCCGACCTCTTCGAGAAGCACTGGGAGGAGATCAGCCAGTCCGACACGACTGACATGGGCATGCCGATCGTCAGGACGCGGGCGAACAAGCTTCGCGTGCTCGGCATGCTCAGATATTACGCCGGCATGGCCACCGCGATCCACGGGCAGACGATCGACAATTCGCTTCCGGGTGACATCGTCTCCTTCACGCGAAAGGAGCCGGTGGGCGTCGTTGGCGCCATCATCCCCTGGAACGCACCCACGGCGGCATCGGTGTGGAAGATCGGCCCTGCGCTCGCGACCGGCTGCACCATCGTGCTCAAGCCCTCCGAAGAGGCGCCGCTGACGCCACTGCTGATCGCGGATCTGATGAACGAGGCGGGTGTGCCGCCCGGCGTGGTCAACGTCGTGACCGGGACCGGACAGGAGGCGGGTGCGCCGCTGGCCGAACATTCCGGGGTCGACAAGATCGTCTTCACTGGCTCGACAGCGACAGGACAGGCCATCGTTCGCGCCTCGGCCGGCAACCTCAAGCGGGTGGCGCTCGAGCTCGGTGGAAAGTCGCCGGTCATCGTCTGTGCCGACGCCGATCTCGACAAGGCTGTGCCGATTGCCGCGATGGCCGCATTCGCCAATTCGGGCCAGATCTGTATCGCCGGCTCCCGTTTGTTCGTCGAACGATCGATCCACGACGAGCTGGTCGAACGGCTCGGCAAGTTTGCTTCGGCCCTGAAGATCGGCGATGGCGCCGATCCCACAACCGAGATTGGACCGATCGTGTCCGAGCGACAGCTCGACAAGGTCGAAGGATTCCTGCGGAGCGGGCGCGACGAGGGTGCGAGGCTCGTGGCCGGAGGCCGAAGACTGAAAGAGGGCGCGCTTGCGAAGGGCAATTTCGTCGAGCCGACCGTGTTCGCCGGCGTCTCCGACAACATGCAGATCGCCCGTGACGAAATCTTCGGTCCGGTCATTTCCGCTTTGCCGTTCGACACGCTGGATGAAGCCGTGACGCGTGCCAATGCGACGCCATATGGGCTCGCGGCGGGTCTGTTCACGCGCGACGTGAGCAAGGCCCACATCATCTCGCGCAGTCTGCGCGCCGGATCGGTCTGGGTAAACACCTATCACGCCATCGACCCTGCCTTGCCCTTCGGCGGTTACAAGATGAGCGGATATGGACGAGAAGGCGGTACCGAGCAGCTCGACGAGTACCTGAACACGAAGGGGGTCTGGATCAAGCTGGATTGATCCGGACGGTCGCCGGCTCGCGGCACGCACGCGCGGATCCCGCCATAAGAATTCGCTATGGCGGCAGACCGCAGTCGTGCTTCCCCCGCCCGCAGCTGCAAATCTATTTTTTACCGTCGGCCGCAGCAAAAAATTCCAAGAGCAAGATCGCAAAAGCGGCGGAGTGGTCAGGCGCATAGATTTGCAGCAGCAATGGAGCGGGGAAATGACGATTGAGTTGAGCCGACGGGGATTTTGCATCGGGACCGCCCTGATTGGACTGCAATCCGCTTCCTCCATTGCCTTCGCCCGGACTGAGGATGGCACGGTCAAGCTTGGCCTCGTCGCGCCGATGAGCGGTCCGAATGCCAGATATGGCGCTTTTTCGCTGCGCGGCGCCGAGATGGCGGCGAAGGAGATCAACGCAGCCGGAGGTGTTGGGGGCCGCAAGATCAACGTCATGCCCGCGGACAGCCAGGGGACGCCGGTCGAGGGCGTTTCGGCGACCCGGCGTCTCATCGACCAGCACCAGGTCGACTACATCATCGGCGACGTCTCTAGCTCGGTCACGCTCGCCATGCAGCCGGTTGCCGAGGACGCGGGTGTGCTGCTCCTCAATGCCGCGTCGTCCAACCCCATGATCACCTACAAGGCCGGTGTCGGCGGCTTCAAATGGACCTTCCGCAACTATCCGACCGACGAGAACCGCGCGCTGATCGTGCTGCAATACGCCGCCGAGAAGAAGGGCTTCACCAAATACGCCGTCCTCTCCGTCGACACCGACTATGGGCGCGCGGCCATCGCCTTCACCAAGAAGTACCTGCCTCGCTTCAACAGCCAGATCCTGACCGAGGATTACTATAAGGAAGGTGAAGTCGATTTCCGCAGCGTGCTTTCCAAGATCCGCGATTCCGGCGCCCAGGCCATCATCATGTATGGCAATGCAGATTCGACGCCCATCGTCGGTCGACAGATGATCGAGGTCGGGATCGCCGGCAAGATTCCGCTGATCGGCAATGCCGAGTTCAATACGGCAAGCTCGATCAAGGCGGCACCGAAGGCGCTCGAAGGAGCCATCGAGGCGGCGGCCTGGCTTCCGGCGTACGACTCCCCGAAGAGCAAGGCCTTCGTGGAGAAGTTCATCGCCGAGTACGGCGAGGCGCCCAACAATCACGCCTATGTGCATTGGGAGACGGTGCATCTGCTGGCCAAGGCGATCGAGCAGGCCCAGAGCATCGACCGCGAGAAGGTCCGCGCCGCACTCTCCGCCATCCACTACGATAGCGCAGTTGGCGAGGTGACGTTCGACGATCACAATCAGGCCCGCTTGCCGATGATCCTGCTGGAGATCGAGCACGGCAAGCCCGCGATCAAGGGAGCGTACTCGGCCGAGATCGACTATCCGAAGTAAGGCAAAGCAACGAGACTCATATGTTCTACACGGTCATCGAGCAGGTCGTTAACGGCATCGTCTCCGGATCAGTCTACGCGATCGTTGCCGTTGGCATGACGATGATCTTCGGCGTGTTGCGCGCCATCAATTTCGCCCATGGCGAATACTATATGCTGGGGACCTTCGGCGCCTGGTTCGCGATCGACTATTTCGATCTGCCCTATCCGGTGGCGATCGTGATCGGCGTGGTGGCGACGGCATTGATCGCCGTCGTCGTCGGCAATCTCGTGATGCAGCGGATCGTGGGAGCGCCAGCCGAGGCCGGGGTGCTCGCGACCCTCGGCGTCGCGCTGATCCTCCAGAATACCGTCATCCTGGTGTTCGGTGGCAGCTACAAGTTCTTCTCCGGCGGCTATATCGAGCCGGTGACGCTGTTTGGCTTCACGCTGGCCGAGCAGCGCATCCTCATCATCATTGTCGGCCTCATCGTGTTCGTCGGCCTCGAACTGATGGTCACCTACAGCCGGATGGGCAAGGCGATGCGCGCGGTCTCGCAGAATATCGAGTGCTGTGCGGTGGTCGGCATCGACGTCCGCCACATCGCGCTGTGGACCTTCATCCTCGGCGCCGGCCTTGCCGGGCTGTCAGGTGTGCTGACCGCGCCCGTCAACGTCAGTGTCTACGGCGGCATGGGCGAGCTCATCACCTTCAAGACGCTGCCGATCATCATCATGGGCGGGCTGGGCAATGTCCGTGGCACCTTCGTCGCGGCGATGATCCTCGGCATCGCCGAGAGCCTGGTCGCGACCTATGTCGGGTTGCAGTTCCGCGACACCGTCGGCTTTGCAACCCTGATGCTGGTGCTGATGTGGCGTCCGCACGGGCTGTTCTCCGCGCAGGCGCGCTTTTGATCGCTGGGATGTGACATTGACCGAGATTGTCCGAGACCAGACCATGACACCGGCAGAAAGCCCAGTGGCGAAGACCGGAACGGATCTGCGCGTCGCGTTCGGCCTTGCGCTGGCGGCGCTGGCGTGCCTGGCACCGCTGTTCCTCGGGAACTACCCGCTGCATGCAATCATCATCGCGTTGATCTTCCTGCTGCCGGCTCATGGTCTCAATCTGCTGCTCGGATACACCGGGCTGCTGTCGTTGGCGCAGGCAGCGTTCTTCGGCATCGGGGCTTATGCATCGGCGCTGCTGGCGGTGCATTTCGGCACCCCGTTCTATCTGAATTTCCTCGCCGCCGGGCTCATCGCCGGTGCGATCGCGCTTCCGCTCGGAATTCCCGCTTTGCGCCTGCGCTCGACCTCGTTCGTGATGTGCACGCTCGGCTTCGTGATCATCGGGCAGGCGATTGCGAAGAACTGGATCAGCCTGACGCGTGGCGACATGGGCCTGGCCGCAATACCGAAGCCCTACTTTGCGCTAGGGCCGGCTTCATTCACGGTCTCCAGCACCGTCGGTTTCTATTATCTGGTGCTCGCGATCGCGGCGTTGGCGACCCTGACGATCTATCTGATCGTGCGTTCGCCCGCTGGGCGCAACATGATCGCCATCCGCGAAAACGAGACGCTGGCTGAATCCGTGGGCATCCCCACCTGGTACTACAAGCTCATCGTGTTCATGATCAGCGCCGCGTTTGCCGGGCTCGGCGGCAGCCTCTATGCGCATTACCTCACGGTGGTGAGCCCGCTGACCTTCCAGATGTATTATTCGACCACGATGCTGATCATCGTGCTCGGCGGCGGCGCAGGCACCATCTCAGGCGTCATCTTCGGCAGCCTGCTGTTCGTCGGTCTCACCGAAGCCCTGCGCGTCGCGCCGGAACTGCGCATGATCGCCTACGGCTTCTTCCTGCTCGCCCTCGTCTTCTATTTCCCGAACGGTTTCGCGCCGCTGATCGGCCGCTTCTGGTCATTCCTCGAGAGGCGCAAATGAGCGGGCTGCCGATTCTCGACATCTCCGGGCTCTGCAAATCCTACGGCGCGGTGCGCGCGGTCGACGGTGTCGACCTGCACGTCAACCGCGGCGAGATCTGCGGGCTGATCGGACCAAATGGTTCCGGAAAGTCGACTTTCTTCGATTGCGTGACCGGGCTTGCGAAGCCCAGCGCAGGTGCTGTGAAGCTCGATGGCCAGGACATCACCGGCTGGTCGCTCAACGACATTGCGCGGGAAGGACGCATGCTGCGCTCGTTCCAGAAGACGGTGGTGTTCTCTGCGCTCGATATCGAGGAGAACCTCGTCATCGCCGGCCAGATGTTTACCTTCCCTGGAATCCTGTCGACCTTCGGGATCGGCGCCGCCGCGCGCAATCGCATTAAAGCCCTGCGGGAACGGGCGCGCGAGCTGATCAAGATCGCCGGCCTCTGGGACGTGCGCTTCCAGCCCGCGGGAAAGCTTTCGGGCGGACAACAGAAGCTGATCCAGTTTGCTTCCATGCTGATGCCGGAGCCGAAGCTCATCCTGCTCGACGAGCCCATGGCGGGCATCAATCCGAAGCTGATCGAACGTGTGGTCGAGAGCATTCGTCTTGCCAACACCTCGTTCGGCGTCAGCTTCCTGATCATCGAGCACAACATCGACGTGGTCACCAGCCTGTGCCGGCGCGTGGTCGTGCTCGACCAGGGGCGCAAGCTCGCTGAGGGAACACCGGACGAGATCGTCCAGAATCAGGCGGTGCGGGAGGCCTATCTCGGTGGCTGAACCCTCTCTTTCGATCAAGGGACTGCGCGCGGGCTACGGCTCGCTCGATATCCTCAACGGCGTCGATCTCGATGTGCCGCAGGGGCAGTTCGTTGCGCTGATGGGTCCGAATGGGGCAGGCAAATCGACGCTGCTCAAGACGCTTTACGGCATGACGACCGTCAAGGGCGGCAGCATCAACTGGCGGGGCAAGGACATTTCAGCCTTCAAGTCCCGCGCAATCCTGGCCGAAGGCATCTCCTGGGTGCCGCAGGGCCGTTGCAACTTTCCGGTGATGACGGTCGACGAGAATCTGCAGATGGCCGCCTACACGCTGCGCGACAGGAACGTGAAGGCGGAGCGCGACTATGTCTACGACTTGTTCCCGATCCTGAAGACACGCCGCAACACGCTGGCGGGCAACATGTCCGGCGGCGAGCAGCAATTGCTCGAGGTCGCAATGGCTGTGTTGCAGCGGCCAAAGATCCTGCTGGTCGACGAACCCTCGGTCGGCCTATCGCCGACTGCGATCGGCGTCGTGTTCGACGAGCTGCTGCGTATCAACGCGGCCGGCCAGACCATCCTGCTGGTCGAGCAGAACACCAAAAAAGCCATGCAGGTCGCCCAGCGCGCCGTCATCCTGCGGCTCGGCAAAGTGATCTGGGACGGGCGGCCCGCAGACATCACTCACGACGAGCTCGGCGAGCTGTTCCTCACCGGCCGCATGCGCGGCGAGACCGACGTCGAGCACTGACACGACTTACAATCAAAAGGACGACCACATTGACGATCTTCGTGCCGGCGGCGCGCGTCTCGCGCATCAAGATATCCCCGACCACCGCGGCGTCCGCGCGCGTGCGCGAGCTGAAGGCTGCCGGCCGCGACATCGTCGACATGGCGATCGGCGAGCCTGACTTCGACACGCCTGACGACGTCAAGGCGGCGGCGCACGCGGCGATCGATCGCGGCGAAACGAAATATACCGCCGTCAACGGTACCGTGGCGCTGCGCAAGGGGATTATTGCCGACTACAAGCGTCGCCTCGGGCTCGACTATAGCGACAACGAGATCTGCGTCGGCGGCGGCGCCAAGCAGATCCTGTTCCTCGCGTTGATGGCGAGCGTGGAGGAGGGCGCCGAGGTCATCATTCCCGCGCCGTACTGGGTCTCCTATCCCGACATGGTCATTGCCAACGACGGCAAGCCGGTGATCGTCCGCTGCTCCGAGAACCAGGGATTCAAGCTGACGGCTGACGCGCTGGAGGCCGCGATCACGCCGAGGACGCGCTGGCTGATCCTCAATGCCCCCTCAAATCCGACTGGAGCTGCCTATTCCCGCAGCGATCTCGAAGCGCTCGGCGCTGTGCTGTCGCGCCATCCCGACGTCCTCGTGCTCTCGGACGATATTTACGACCAGATCTGGTACCGCGACGAACCGGCGACGACGCTTGCGGCGGCGGTGCCCGCGTTGAAGGATCGCATCCTGCTGACCAACGGCGTGTCAAAGACCTATGCCATGACCGGATGGCGGATCGGTTATGCCGCCGGCCCCGCGCCGCTGGTTTCGGCGATCAACAAGCTGCAATCGCAGATGTCGTCGTGCCCATCGTCGATCAGCCAGGCCGCTGCGGCCCATGCGCTAGCCGGCGACCAGTCGTTCGTTCGCGACAGCGTCAGGCTTTACAAGGAGCGGCGCGATTATGCCTGTGCACGGCTGAATGCAATCCCGGGCCTGTCGTGCCTCGTGCCTGACGGTGCCTTCTATCTCTATCCCGGCTGCGCGGGCGTGATCGGCAAGACCACGCCCGAAGGCAAGGTCATCGAGAACGATCTCGACTTCGTACTTTATCTTCTGGATGGTGTTGGCGTTGCTGCGGTGCAGGGCGCTGCCTACGGCCTCTCGCCTTATTTCCGCCTGTCGATCGCGACCTCGATGGAGGCGATCAAGGAGGCCTGCGACCGTATCGAAAAGGCCTGTCGGGCGCTTCGTTGAGCACGCCGGGGCGCGGACCGAAGAACCAGGGGCGCTTCGCGAAGAATCTCATTGAAATCAACAGGCTAGATAAAGGATATTGCTGGTCAGAGTGACATCCTCAGAGCCGGTATTCGACACATATGAGCGTCGATTTCAGGAAGCTGAAAAGCTTTGTCAAAGTCGTCGATGCCGGAAGCGTCTCGCGCGCGGCCGGCCTGCTGCGCACGGCGCAACCGGCGCTCTCGCAGCAGATCGCTGCCCTTGAGAGCCACTTCAAGCACAAGCTGCTTCTGCGCAGCAATCACGGCATTGTCCCGACCGAAGCCGGCCTGATCCTCTATCGTCACGCCCAGTTGCTGTTGAAGCAGATCGAGCAGGCGCAGATCGACATCGACCAGTCGACCAAGGCACTGGCCGGGCGCGTGTCGATCGGACTTGCGACCTATTCGGCGTCGAGCACGCTATCGCTGCCGATTCTGAAAGAGATGTCGGCTCTGCATCCGCAGATCATCGTCCATATCAACGATAGTTTCGGTCACGTGCTCAGCGAGCTCATCATGACCGGCAAGATGGATATGGCCATGATCTACGGTTCCGGGCCAATCAAGGGCGTCAAGCTCCAGCCGCTGTTTCGCGAGGAGCTGTATCTCGTGTCGCGCGCCGAGACCGCGAAGAAGTCGACGGACGAACCGCTGCCGCTGTCGGCGCTGGCCGACGTCAAGCTGCTGCTGCCAAGCCAGGGGCATTTCCTGCGCCGCCTGATTGATGAATCGCTGGCGCGCGCGCGGGTAACGCCGAACGTCGCCTCCGAGATTGAATCGGTCTCGGCACTCGGCGCGGCCGTGACCGAGGGGTTGGGCTCGACCATCCTGCCGGCCTCGGTCGCCGCCGCCAGCGCGTCGAGCTTTGCGGGTGTCGAGGTGCGGCGGCTGGTGCGCCCCGCCATCGAGGCGACCGTGTCCTTGTGCGTCTCCGATCATCTGCCGCTGTCGGAGCCCGCGCTGGCCACGCGCTCGGTGCTTCTGACTGTCGTCGAGAAGCTGATGCGCAGTCATCCGCAAGGCATTCGGGCGGTCTAGGCAGAACGCTTGCAATCTATGGCACGAGCGCCGCCGCAGCTCGGCTGCATTGTGCCGGTTTCGCCATGCCATAAACAAAACCTATGGCGGCAGACGGGAGTTGTGGTGGTCGCGTGCGGCCGCATTTCCTACCCTCGAAAACAATCGCTTCGAGGAAAAAGATGGCCAAGCTCGCATTCGATACCGGGGGAACCTTCACCGATTTCGCGCTGCTCGACGACAAGGGCGAACTTCATCTCCACAAGGTGTTGAGCACACCGGCCAATCCGGCCGAGGCCGTGGTTCGCGGGGTGTCCGAACTGCTCGCGGAATTCGGCGACGTCGTTGACCTCGATGGCCTCCAGGTCTTGGGGGCGACCACCGTCGTCACCAATGCGGTGCTGGAGCGCAAGGGCGTCAAGACCGGCTTCATCTCGACCGCCGGCTTCCAGGACATGCTGCGCATCCGCAACGAAGGACGCTACGATCTCTACGACCTGAACCTGAAATACCCGGATCCGCTGGTGACGCGCGCGAACAGCTTCGGTGCGATCGAGCGCATATCGGCGGACGGCGAGGTCGTCACGGCGCTCGAGGAAGAGACGGTCCGCGAGATCGCCGGCCGACTGCGCGAGGAAGGCATCAAGTCCGTCGCCGTCTGTCTGCTGCACGCCTACAAATATCCTGATCATGAGCAGCGCATCGCGTCGCTGCTGCGCGAGGAATATCCCGGTATCTTCGTGTCGCTGTCGTCGGAAGTTTGCCCGGAGGTTCGTGAATTCGACCGCGCCTCGACCACCGTCGTCAACGCCTACACGCGGCCGCAGATGTCCGGCCACGTCGCGCATCTCGAGCGTGAGTTCGCCGCGAAGGGTATCCATCGCCAGGTGCTCTGGATGACGTCGTCGGGCGGCCTCGTGCCGAGCAGCCGGGCTGCCGAGCTGCCGGTGCGGCTCATTGAATCGGGCCCGGCCGCCGGCGCCGTTGCAGCCGCCGAATTCGGCCGCATCGCCGGCGAGGGCAGCGTGCTGTCGTTCGACATGGGCGGCACCACCGCAAAGCTGTGTCTGATTCCGAACGGCGAGCCGACGGTCGGCACTGATCTCGAGGTCGCGCATTATCATCGCTTCCGCAAAGGCTCGGGCTTTCCCCTGAAGATCCAGTCGATCCGCATGATCGAGATCGGCGCTGGGGGCGGCTCGATCGCAGCGAAGAATCCGCTCGGTCTGCTCGACGTCGGTCCGCGTTCGGCGGGCGCGCTGCCGGGGCCGGCCGCCTATCAGCGCGGCGGCACCGAGCCAACCGTGACCGACGCCGATATCCTGCTCGGCTATATGGGCACCGAATCCTTCGTCGGCGGGTCGTTCAAGGTTTCCAAGGACGCCGCCCTCTCGGCCATGTCGAAGCTCGCAGCTTCGCTCGACGTCAGCGTGCCGCGCTGCGCCTTCGGTATCCACGATCTCGTCAATGAATCCATGAGCAAGGCGGCGGCCGTGCATGCGACCGACCTCGGCGTCGATCCGCGAAGCCTGCCCATGGTCGCCTTTGGCGGCGCCGGTCCCGTGCATGCCTATGGCATCGCGCGCAAGCTCGGTATCAAGCGCATCATCTGCCCGACCGGCGCCGGTGTCACCTCGGCGATCGGCTTGTTGATTGCTCCCGTTGCGGTCGACCTCTCCGCGAGCTTCCCGATGCAGGTCGACAACTGGGATTTCGCTACGATGGATCGCCTGCTCGGCGACCTCTCCGCGCAAGGGGCGGACGTCGTGCGCGCCGCGGGTGTCGCACCGGACACGATCACCAACAGCTACACCGTGGACATGCGGCACGTCGGCCAGGGCCACGAGATCACCGTTGCATTGCCGGATCGCAGCCTGCCGCCGAAGCAATTCCACGAGGAGCTGCTCGGCAATTTCTACAAGCTTTATCGCGAACTGTTCGGGCGCACCGTCGCTGGTTCATCCGTCGAGGTCATCACCTGGCGTCTGCGCTGCAGCGGCAAGAAGGATCAGGTGACTCGCCCCCATGCGCGCGATGTTGCCGAGGCCAGGAAGGGCGCACGTTCGGTCTATTTCAGCGAAGCTGGCGGCTTCGTCGATACGCCGGTCTACGATCACTACAAGCTGCCGGTCGATGGGAAGATCCAGGGACCGGCGATCGTCGAGCAGCGGGAATCGACCGCTGTCGTCGGACCGAGCGGGACGGCTCACGTCGACGTCAACGGCAATCTCGTGATCAACATCGCCTGAGGACCACGCCCCATGTCCGTGAATGCTGCCGATTTCAATGATCCCATCAATCTGCAGGTGATGTGGAATCGCCTGATCTTCATCGCCGATCAGGCCGACATCGTGCTCGGCCGAACCGCATTCTCGCCGATCGTACGCGAAAACCACGATTACGTGACTGTGCTGCTCGACAGCCGCGGCCGTGCGCTGGCCCAATGCACCTGGTCGATCCCTGTGTTCATCACCTCGCTGCCGGTGGCCGCGCAGAAATACTTCCTGCCGAAGTTTCCGGCGGAGACGTTGCAAGAGGGCGACGTGCTTGCCACCAACGATCCCGAGATTGGTACCGGCCATCTGCCCGACGTCACGATGATCACGCCGATCTTCAAGAACGGCAAGGTCGTGGCCTATGCCGGCTCGATCGCGCATCTTCCTGACATCGGCGGCGCGCCCCTGCATTCCGAAGCCAGCGACATCTTCGAGGAGGGTATCCGCTTCCCGATCGTGAAGCTGCACAAGGCCGGCGTCCCCAATCAGGACGTGCTCGACATCATTGCCGCGTCCGTTCGGCTTCCCACCGAAGTGATGGGCGATCTTGAATCCATGGTGGCGGCCAACAACGTCATGGGCCGCGAACTGGTCAAATTCCTGGACGAGTATGGTCTCGACGGGATCGACGAGCTGGCCGACGCGATCCACACCCGCTCCGAAGCGCAAACCCGGCGCGCGATCCGGCAGTGGCCGAACGGTACCTACAGCGCCGAGGTCCTGCTGGACGGATACGATACCGATGTGACCCTCAAGGCCGCGGTGATCGTCCGCGATGATTCCATTCATGTCGACTACACCGGAACGTCGGAGCAGATCCTCCACTCGATCAATTGTCGCACCAACTATCGCTATGCGCATTCGGTCTATGCGCTGAAATGCCTGCTGGACCCCGATACGCCGAACAATGAGGGTTGCATCACGCCGATCACGGACGAGGCGCCGCTCGGTTCCATTCTCAATCCCGAGGAATGGACCGCCGGCAATTCGCGTAACCTGATCGGGCATGTGATTCCGTCGCTGATCTTCAAGGCGCTGGAGGGCGTGGTGCCTGACAAGGTGATGGGCGATAGCGGCGGTGCGCCGATCTGGGCCGCCAATTGCGTCGGACGGCGTGACGATGGTTCGCAGTACGGTTCGGTGCAGAATTTTCACGGCGGGCAGGGCGCCCGCGCCGAATTCGACGGCCTCGACACCCTGAGCTTCCCGTCCAATTGCCGGGTGACGGCGATCGAGATGTTCGAGATCGCGGTCCCGGCGCTCACGGAATGCAAGGAGCTGATTGCGGATTCCGGCGGCGCCGGCAGGAGCCGCGGCGGTCTCGGTCAACGCGTCGTGTTGCGCAACCTCGGACGCAACCCGATGAACATCTATCTGGCGTCAGAGCGCGTGCGACATCCCTGTTTCGGTGTCGTCGGCGGCAAGTCCGGGAGCGCCGGCAAGGTGTACAGGAATGGCGAGCCCCAGTTTCCCAAGGGCAAGGTCGTGCTGAAGACCGGCGACCGCCTGGAAGTCGAGACGCCCGGTGGCGGGGGCTGGGGGCGCACAGCCGATCGTACGGCGGCCGCGATCGAGCTCGACCTCGCCGAAGGCTTGATCACGCCCGAGGCGGCGAGGCAGATTTACGGCTATCAGAGCTCCAGCGTGGCGGCGACCGCAGCCGAATAGGGGAAACATGGGTCTGCTCGATGGAAAGGTCGCGCTCGTTACCGGTGCCGGAACGGGGATCGGCCGCGAGACCGCGATCCTGCTCGCAGGGGAGGGCGCAACGGTTGTCCTAACCGGACGCCGGATCGAGCCGCTGCGCGATGTCGCCGCGATCATCGAGAAGGCCGGCGGAAAGGCTGTCGCTCACGAGCTGGACGTGGCATCGCGCGAGGCGATCCTGGAGACGGTCGCCTGGGCCAAGCGCAACGTCGGAGCGATCGACATTCTCGTCAACAATGCCGGCAGTGCCAGCAAGGTGTTGAACGCGCGTTTCCTCAGCGAAGCCGAATGGAACGCCACGGTGAATGTCAATCTCACCGCAGTGTTCAACCTGACGCAGGCCGTTCTGGAGGACATGATTGCCAGGACGGAAGGCACGATCATCACCGTGTCGTCGCTCGCGGTGGTGAATCCAAATCTGCTCGGCGGCGCCGCCTATGGTGCGGCCAAGGCCGGTGTGAAGAACTTCATGACTTTCCTGCACAACACATACCGCAACCAGGGTATTCGTGCGACGACCATCCTGCCGGGCGAGACGGATACGCCGATCATGGACAATCGCGCGCGGCCGCCGCTCGACAATGAGCGTGCCGTGATGCTGAATCCGCACGACGTCGCCCGCGCGGTCCTGCTCTGCGCAAGCCTGCAAAAGGGTGCAGTCATTCCGGAGCTGCATATCTGCCCGACCTTCATGCGCGACACATCGGCAGATATCGAGGTGGCCCGCTGGGTTGGCGCGCCGGCGGATCTGAAAGACAAGCCAAAGAGCTAGAGAGGACTTCCCATGAACGGAGCCAGGCTGCGCGAACGTCTTGCCAAGGGCGAGGCGGTGACGATGCTCACGCCGCATCATGCCTCGTCGGGATTGGCGGTCCGGCTCATCGAGCTCGGGGCAGACGCCATATTCGTCGATTGCGAGCACGGCACCTGGAGTTTCGAGGACGTGCGCGTGGCGGCGCAAGTCATCCGTGGCGCAGGCGGCGCGGCGATCGTACGCCCGCACTCGCATGAGCGGCCAGTCCTCATCCGCTACCTCAATGCGGGCGCTGATGGCCTCATGGTGCCGATGGTCGACACGGCGGAGCAGGCGCGCGCAATCGTCGATGCTGTGCGATATGCCTGTCCCGCCGACCACCAGAAGCGGTTGATCATCGCGATGATCGAGACGCCTCAGGCAATCGACAATATCGATCAGCTTCTCACGGTGGAGGGCATTGACGTGTTCTTCATTGGCCCCGGCGATCTCTCTCAGAACATGGGATATCCGCCGGCTCCTGCGTTCGGTGAACCGCGGCCCCAAGCAGTGATCGATCGGGTCGAGTTTACCGTGAAAAAGATCTGCGCGGCGGGCAAGATCGCCGGGACGCTGGTGACATCAGACGAATTGCCGTTTTGGCTCGGGCGCGGCGTCAAATATTTCTACATCCATTCGGACCCATTCCTGCGGATTGGTCTCGCCGGAATCAAGAAAGCGCTTGGCCGGTAAGCTCGCGGCATCGGGAGGGGCGCCACGCGGGGAATCGGGATGTGCCGATCGGCAAAAGCGACGTCTTGCCGATCGTCAGCTGCTTTGCCGATGGAGCAGGGTGAAGCGCGTATCGATGACAGCCTGTTCCGACCCAGCGTCGGGGTGCAGGAGCCGTGCGATGATCAGCCGCGCGGCTTCCTTCCCGATCAGGTCGCCGGGAGGGCGGATCGTCGTAAGCGACGGATTTGCGGACGCGCTGAAGCTCAAATCGCCGAAGCCCACCACCGATAGGCGGTCGGGGATGGCAATGCCCAGCCGCTGGCATTCGAAGATCACGCCGAGGGCGATGTGGTCGTTGGAGCAGGCAATCCCATCGACGTGCGGAAAGCGATGCATGGCCTCGCCGAGCAGCATGGCGCCGACCTCTGCGCTCGCCGGCGCAGGGTGCTGGATGATCTCTGCGGTGACGTCAGGTGCGTTTCGCGCCGTCTCGACGAAGCCCTGGGCCCGCCACGCGGCGCGGCGATCCTCATGGAGCCGGGCGCCAAGAAACAATAGTCGCTTGCGTCCTCGCTGCAACAGATGCGACGCAGCGGTCTGACCGACCTGGCCGTGGTGAAAACCGACTGCCATGTCCATGGTCGGGGAGCCGAGCTCCCAGATTTCGACAACTGGCACCTTGCTGTCGCGGAGCAGCCTGCGTGTTGCGGTGCTATGCGAGAGGCCGGTCAAGACGACAGCAGCGGGGGCCCAGGAGAGTGCCGTGCGGACCAGATTCTCCTCGTCGTGCTCCTTGTATTCGGTGTGGCTGAGCATCACCTGAAGTCGCTGCTTGCCGAGCTCGTCCTGCAGGGCCGCGACGGTCTCGGCGAAGAACGCATTGCGGACGGATGGCACGATGATGCTCACGACGCGCGATGAGGCCGCCGCCAGGCCTCCGGCCATCAGGTTCGGCACGTAGTCGAGCGCTTCGATGGCGCGTGCAATCGACTCGCTTGCCGCCGCCGAGACCGCATCGGGCTTTCTGAAATAGAGGGATACCGTGGAGGGCGACAGCTCCGCGCGCGCCGCCACATCCATGATCGTGACCCGTTGCATCTTGCGCCGGGTGCGTATGGGCTTTGGTGCCGCCATCTCTACAGTGGCTCGAATAATAGCGCTATTATATAGCTGAAGCGTCCGATTGATACAATCATGTTCCTCAACAAGAGGATATTTATATTATTATCAGTTAGATAGAACAGGACTATACCCCTTTATCCTCTGGATCAGTTGGTGCGGCTCGGTCGTTGATTTCCAAAAATCGTAGCGCTACTATCGGCTATCACCACGGCTTCAAGAACCGTCGGGACGGGAGACACGGCTCATGGCTTCGGTCAGCCTGCGCAAGCTTGAGAAGAGCTACGGCGCGTTCCGCGTCGTGAAGGCCATTGACCTTGAGATCGTCGACGGCGAATTCCTGGTGCTGGTCGGTCCGTCCGGTTGCGGCAAGTCGACCACGTTGCGGATGATCGCCGGCCTCGAACGCATCAGTGGTGGCGAGATCCGGATCGGCGACCGCATCGTCAACGATCTGCCGCCGCGCGAGCGCGACATCGCTATGGTGTTCCAGGACTACGCGCTCTACCCGCACAAGACGGTGCGCGAGAACATGGGCTTTAGCCTCAAGGTACGCGGCGCGAACGCGACGGATGCGGCCGCCAAGATCCGCGACGCGGCGGAGATGCTCGGCATCACCCATCTGCTCGACCGGCGCCCGGGACAGCTCTCCGGCGGCCAGCGGCAGCGGGTTGCGATGGGCCGGGCCATCGTGCGGCGGCCGCAGGTCTTTCTGTTCGATGAGCCGCTGTCCAATCTCGACGCAAAGCTGCGCGGTCAGGTCCGCACTGAGATCAAGCGGCTGCACCAGACGATCGGCACCACCATCGTCTACGTCACCCACGATCAGGTCGAGGCGATGACCCTGGCCGATCGCATCGTCATCCTACGCGGGGGCGACATCGAGCAGATCGGAACGCCGGAAGAGGTCTACAACAATCCCGCGAGCGTTTTCGTCGGTGGCTTCGTCGGCGCTCCCTCCATGAACTTTGCCAAGGCCAAGGCCACTAAGGGTTATCTCGATTTCGCCGATGGCAACCGCTTGCCGCTCGCGGGCCTCGCAAGCGCGGCCCTTTCGGCAGTTGACGGGCGCGAATTCATCGTCGGCATCAGGCCCGAGCATTTTACGCCGGGCGCGTCCGATGTCGGCCTCGACAGCCAGGTTCAGGTCGTCGAGCCGCTTGGCTCCGACACGCTGGTGCATTTTGCGGTGGGCGGCGCGACCTTGACCGCGCGGCTGCCGCCCGAGTTTCGGCCGCAAGCCGGTCAGGCCATCAAGCTGGGGCTGGACCCCGCCAAAATTCACCTGTTCGATGCGGAGACGGAGCGCGCCTTGCAATAGAAGGGGCGCAGCGAGGCCATCAACGACAAGCCAGCAACGTCGCGAGCAAGCGGCGAGTTTTTCCGGGAGGACAATATGAGTGTGGCACGCATTTCAAAGATGGCGGGATGGCTGCTCGGATGCGCAGCGTGCGCATTCGCAACCGGCGCCGCCGCCGAGACCAATTTGAAGGTCTTCGTCACCAGCCAGGGCCAGCCCGGCATCTGGCGCACGCTGCTCGATCAATACGAGGCGCGTAATCCCGGCGTGAAGGTCAGTATTGAGCTCGGCGGCACGACCTCGGATCTGCAGGCGCAATATCTCAACACGGTGCTTACGGCAAAGGATTCCTCGCTCGACGTGCTGATGCTCGACGTGATCCGGCCAGCGCAGTTCGCGGCCGCGGGCTGGACCAGCCCGATCGCAAGCGACATGTCTTCTTATCTCCGCGCCTATGCCGAGGCGAACACGGTCGACGGCAAGGTGGTCGCGCTTCCCGCCTTTGCCGATTCCATGTTCCTCTATTATCGCAAGGACCTGCTCGACAAATACGGGCTGCAGCCGCCAAAGACCTGGGACGAGCTCGCGGACGCCGCCAAGAAGGTTGAGGACGGCGAGAAGAATCCGAACCTGCAGGGCCTGTCTTTCCAGGGCAAGGCGATCGAAGGCGCGGTCTGCACCTTCCTCGTGCCGTATTGGAGCCAGGGCAAGGTGGTGACCAAGGACGGCAAGCTCGATTTCGATCGTGACGCCGCGACGAAGTCGCTGGCGCTCTGGAAGGGCTTTGCCGACAGCGGCGTCGCCAAGAAGAACATCGCCGAGGTTGCAACCGACGACACGCGCAAGGAGTTTCAGGCCGGCAACGTCCTGTTCGCGGTGAACTGGGCCTACGCCTGGGCGATGTCGCAAGGCGCCGAGTCCGCGGTGGCCGGCAAGGTCGGTGTCGCGCGGCTTCCGGCGGTCAAGGGCGGCGAGCAGGCGACCTGCCTCGGCGGCTGGGAGTGGGGTGTGTCCGCCTTTTCCAAGAACCAGGAGGAAGCCAAGAAGCTGGTGGCGTATCTGTCGAGCTCCGAGGTCTCCAAATACGTGGCCATCAACGGCTCGCTGCTGCCGACCTACGGCACGCTCTACAAGGACGCCGACGTAACCAAGGCGGTGCCATGGTTCGCCGATGCTCAGGCGATCGTCGAGACCGCAAAACCGCGACCCGTGACGCCGCGTTACAACGAGGTCAGCGAAGCGATCCGGACCACGGTCAACGCGGTGCTGGCAGGTGCCACCACGCCGGCGGACGGCGCCGCCCAGATCGAGGCGCGCCTCAAGCGGATCATCCGCTAACGGCGTCCAGCACATCCGGGTTGGTCTGCATGACAACGACATCCACGGTCAAGAACGGAGCGGGCGGCGCTACCGCACGACGTGCGTTTCTGTCGCGCTGGTTCGATCCGGACGACACCACGCTTGCGGTGCTGCTGTTCTTGCCCGCCGCGATTCTGCTCGGGGTGATGATCGTCTATCCGGTGTCGCGGCTGATCTACACCAGCTTTCTCGACCTGTCGCTGACGTCGGGCCTGCCGGCGCGCTTTGCCGGGCTCGCGAACTTCAGGCAGATGCCTGACGATCCCGTGTTCTGGCAGGCGACCTGGAACACGGTGCTGATCACGCTCATCACCGTGCCCGGCTCGCTCGTCGTCGGGTTCGCGCTGGCGCTGCTCGCCAATTTGCCGTTCCAGATGAAATGGCCGGTGCGGCTCTCGCTGTTGATCCCCTGGGCACTGCCGCTCTCCTTCGCCGGCCTGATCTTCGGCTGGTTCTTCCATTCCGAGTATGGCGTCGTCAACGATGTGCTCAACCGGATCGGTTTGCCCGGCGTGATCTGGTTCAACTCGCCGCGTCTCGCCTTCGCCGCGATCTGCCTTGCGATCATCTGGAAGGCCTCGTCTTTCATGGCGATGATCATTCTCGCGGGCCTGCAGACCATTCCACGTTCGCTTTACGAGGCCGCGGACGTCGACGGCGCCGGCCGCGTGCGGCAGTTCTTCGAGATCACGCTGCCGCTGCTCAAGCCCACCATCGTGGTCGCGCTGATCTTCCGCACCATCACCGCGCTGCAGACCTTCGACATTCCCTACATGATGACGGGCGGCGGGCCGGGCACCGAAACCGCGACGCTCGCCATGTACATCCACCAGAATACCGTGTCGTTTCTCGACCTCGGCTACGGATCGGCGCTCGCGGTGGTGATGTTCGGACTGTCGATGCTGGTCACGGCGCTTTACCTGCGGATGATCCGCAGCAGCGGGGCTGCATCGTGAGCACGGCGGTCGCCTCCACCCTCAACTCGGTCCTGTCGGGAAAGCCGCTCCGGGCCATTGCCGCGCTCGTTCTCGTCGTCAACGGCCTGTTTCCGGCGGTGTGGATCCTGCTGACCTCGTTCAAGACCGAGGCGGAGCTCACGCAAAAGCCGATCACCTGGTTGCCGCACGCGGCGACGCTGCGGAACTACGTCCAGGCATTTTCCGACCAGCCGCTGCTCACCTTCCTGTTCAACAGCTTCATGGTCGCGCTGCTCTCGACTGCGCTCACGCTTCTGGTGTCGGTTCTCGCGGCCTATGCGCTGGCGCGGCTGAACCTGCGGTTCAGGGGGCTGATCATGTCCGTCATCATCGCGGTCTCGACCTTTCCGCTGGTGACGCTGCTGGTCCCTTTGTTCGAGACGATGCGTGCGCTCAATTTGCTCAACTCGTGGACGGCGCTGATCCTGCCCTACACTGTGCTCAGCCTGCCCGTGTGCACCCTGGTGCTGACGTCGTTCTTCGAAGGCATCCCGCGCGATCTGGAGAATGCCGCCATGATCGACGGCTGCACGCGATTTGGCGCGCTGTTCAGGGTTGTGGTGCCGCTGTCGGCACCAGGCGTCTTCACTGCCGGCATCCTCGCCTTCGTCAACGCCTGGGACGAATTCCTATTGGCCCTGTCGTTCAACTCCAATCCCGGATTGCGGACGCTGCCGGTTGGCATCCAGCTCTACCAGGGTGAGTTTGCGTTTCCCTGGCCGGTGATCTCGGCTGCGCTCGTCGTCGGCATCGTGCCTATCGCAATTCTGATCGTGATCTTCCAGGAGCGCGTCGTCTCGGGGCTGACCGCAGGCGGCATCAAGGGCTGACGGAAAGGCCAAGTGGAATGGACTTGAAACTCGAGACAACCCCATCCGGCTTTGCGCTTTCCATGTCGGGCCGCCGGATTCTCGCTCACAGTGCCGCGGCGCCGTGTTTCTTCGTCGGCCGAGGCGATGACAGCATCAAAATGCACCGCGGCCGCTTCGTAATCGAAGATCGCCTGGCCGAACGCTGCCCGCTCGGGCATGCCGAGATCGACGGCAACACGCTCCTGCTGTCCGCGGCCAAGGGGCAGCCTCCGCGCCTTGCCGTGACGCTCGAAGGCAATGCGTTGGCGCTACGGTCGCTCGATCCGTCCGTGAACCGATTCTGGCTGCGCGTCGCGGCTGACCGCGACGAGCATGTCTGGGGTGGCGGCGAGCAATTCTCCTATTTCGACCTGCGTGGCCGGCGGTTTCCGCTGTGGAGCTCCGAGCCGGGTGTCGGGCGCGACAAGACCACCGAGATCACCTTCAAGGCGGACGTGGCCGGGCAGGCGGGTGGCGACTACTATCACACCAACTATCCGCAGCCGACCTACCTGTCGTCGGCGCGCTACGCGCTTCACGTCGAGACGTCTGCTTACAGCGTGTTTGATTTTCGCGAATGTGAATTTCACGAGATCGAAGTCTGGGCCGTCCCTGAACGCATCGAGCTGTTTGCCGCTCCGACCTTCGTCGCGCTGGTGGAGACGCTGTCTGGTCGTTTCGGCCGCCAACCGCCGCTTCCGGAATGGATCTACAACGGCGCGATCGTCGGCCTGAAGGATGGCGCGAATTCGTTCACTCGCCTTGCGAAGATGCGCGCCGCCGGCGTCAAGGTGTCCGGCCTCTGGTGCGAGGATTGGGTCGGAATCCGGCCGACCGCCTTTGGTGCGCGGTTGTTCTGGGACTGGAAGGCCAACGAGACGCGTTATCCGGGCCTGCGGCAGCGCATCGCCGAATTGCACGACCAAGGCATCCGCTTTCTCGGTTACGTGAACCCGTATCTCTGTAACGACGGCGTCCTGTTCGAGGAGGCCGAGAATGCCGGTTACTTCGTCAAGGACGCCTCGGGGCGAACGGCCCTGATCGACTTCGGCGAGTTTCACTGCGGCACCGTCGATTTCACCAATCCGGACGCCGCGGCATGGTTCTCCGAGGAAATCATCGGCAAGAAGATGCTCGATTATGGTCTGTCCGGCTGGATGGCGGATTTCGGTGAGTATCTGCCGGTGGACGTGCGTCTCGCCAGCGGCGTCGATGCAAGGCTTGCGCACAACCTCTGGCCGACGCTGTGGGCCGAAGTGAACGCGAAGGCGGTGGCGAGCCGCGGCCGCACCGGAGAGGCCGTGTTCTTCATGCGGTCCGGCTTCACGGGTGTGCAGAAGTCGTGCCCGTGGCTTTGGGCCGGCGATCAATCGGTCGACTTTTCGCGGCATGACGGTCTGGTCACGGTGATCTGCGCCGCCCTGTCGTCGGGATTGCTCGGCAACGCGTTTCATCACTCCGACATCGGCGGCTACACCAGCCTGTTCGGCAATCTGCGCACGCCCGAGTTGCTGATGCGTTGGAGCGAGATGGCGGCCTTCACGCCCGTGATGCGCAGCCACGAAGGCAACAGGCCCCGTGACAATCTGCAGCTCGATGGCGATCCAGCGGTCCTCAAGCATTTCGCCAGGATGACTGCGATCTACGTTCACCTCTCGCCTTATCTAAGAACCTTGTCGCTGGAAGCTGCGCGTCTGGGCCTTCCGGTCCAACGTCCGCTGTTCCTCCATCACGAAGACGACCGGCGAACCTACGGCATTCAGGATTGCTATCTCTATGGCCGCGATCTGCTTGTCGCGCCCGTCTGGCAGGCTTCCCAGGATCAGCGGAGCCTCTACCTTCCGGCAGGGAGCGACTGGATCCATGTCTGGACCGGTCAGTCATTTGCAGGCGGGCAGGAGATATCGGTCGCTGCGCCGTTGGGACGACCTGCGGTGTTGTATCGGGCGGATAGCGAATTCAAACCGCTTTTTGCAGGATTGCGCGAGGTGTAGGGCCTCCTGGCTTGCGCGCGACTTTGTATCACCGGCTTGCAGGACGGGTGTAGAAGGTTCCTTCTGCGGCAGGTGCCCCGTCGAGAAGTCAGAGGATGGGACTGGGCAGCGTGCGGCCAGCGAAATGCGCGGCGAGATTGTCGCGCATCAACTGACCCATCGCCTTGCGGGTCTCGACCGTCCCGGAGGCGTGGTGAGGCTGCAGGAGGACATTCGGCAGCTCCAGGAATCTCGGGTTCAGGTTCGGTTCGCCCTCGAAGACATCGAGCGCCGCCGCGCCGAGCTTGCCGCTGGCAAGCGTCGAGATGAGTGCCTCTTCGTCGATGTTGGAGGCACGCGAGACGTTGACGAGCAGCCCGTTGGGGCCGAGCGCTTCAAGAACCGCAGGTCCGACGATGTGCCGCGTTGCCGCCGAGGCGGCGAGCGTGACGAACAGGACATCCGAACGCGCGGCGAGCGCGACCGGATCGGCGACGAAGGTCCAATCGCCGGCGTATGGCTTCGCCTCGATGTCGGAATAAGCGACGTCCATGTCGAAGCCGGCCAGCCGGCGCGCCACCTCAAACCCGATGCGTCCGAGGCCGAGGACGCCTGCGCGCTTGCCCCAGGCTCGTGTCCTCAGGGGATAGAGTCCCTTGGCGACCCATGAACCGTCCCGCACCCAGCGCTCGGCACCGTTCACGCCGCGCCATTGCGCGAGCATCATCGCGATCGCGAGGTCGGCTACGTCCTTCGTCAGCACGTCCGGCGTGTTGGTGACGCGGATGCCGCGCGACCGGCAGCTGTCCAGATGCACGGCATCGAAGCCGACGCCGTAGATCGAGATGATCTCGAGCTTTGGACATGCCGCGATGAGTTCCGCGTTCGCGCCGAGCTCGCCGCGCGTAGCGATGGCTCGCACGCGGGCTCCCACTTCGGCGAGGAGGGCGGGCTTGTCGGCCGCCTCGAAGTAGCGGTGCGCGATGTAGGTTTCATCAAGCGGGAGCTGATCCCATTCCGGATAGGGGCCCATCTGAAGGATTTCAGGCTTCGACATGCAGGTGAGCGCTCCTCTTTGGCGCGGTCTTGACAGTTTATGTTATCGATAACATAGTGTAGTGAGAGTGGTATGTCGAGCCGCAAGAAAAGGAAACAGGGTGGCAATCAAGTTGTTCGATCTGACAGGACGCCGAGCGCTGGTGACAGGATCTTCGCAAGGTATCGGCTTTGCGCTTGCGCGCGGCCTGTCCGAGGCCGGTGCGCAGGTCGTTCTCAACGGTCGCGACGAAGCCAAGCTTGCGGCTGCCGCGAGCTCCATTGCCGGCGCGCGAACGCTCGCCTTCGATGCCGCTGATCACGCCGCGGCCCGTACGGCCGTCGACCGCTTCGAGGCCGACATCGGGCCCATCGACATCCTCGTCAACAATGCCGGCATGCAGCACCGCGCGCCGCTCGAGGATTTCCCGGCGGACGCGTTCCAACGCCTGCTGCAAACCAACATCGCCTCGGTCTTCAATGTCGGCCAGGCCTGCGCGCGCCACATGATCGCGCGTGGCGCCGGGAAGATCATCAACATCGCGTCGGTGCAGACTGCGCTCGCGCGCCCGTCGATTGCGCCCTACACAGCGACGAAGGGCGCGGTCGGAAATCTGACGAAGGGCATGGCGACGGACTGGGCGAAACACGGCCTTCAGGTCAACGCGATCGCGCCCGGCTATTTCGATACGCCGCTCAATGCCGCGCTGGTTGCGGATTCCGCGTTCTCGGCCTGGCTCGAAAAGCGCACCCCCGCGGGCCGCTGGGGCAAGGTCGAGGAACTCGTCGGCGCCTGCATCTTCCTCGCTTCGGGCGCGTCCTCCTTCGTCAACGGGCACGTGCTCTATGTCGACGGCGGGATCACGGCCTCGCTCTGAGCCGTGCCGCCGAAACTCACCGCGGAGATGTCGAAATGCCCTGTTCAGTCGCATTGATCGGCGCCGGCGCCATGGGCGGCGCGATCGGAACTCGATTGGCTCAGACCAACACCCGCCTGTTGGTGTTCGATCTCGATGCTGCGAAGGTAGCTAGCCTCGTCGAAAAGGGCGCGACCGCGGCCACCACCGCTGCGAAGGCTGCGGCCGAAGCTGACGCCGTGATCCTCAGCCTCAACTCGCCCAAGATCGTCAGAGCCGCCGTGTTCGGACCGGCAGGCGTTGCCGAAGGCGCGCGGAAGGGCATGCTCATCATCGACATGTCGTCGATCGATCCGGAATCCACGCGCGCGCTGGCGAAGGACGCGGCCGCAGCCGGTCTGCGCTGGGTCGACAGTCCTCTGTCCGGCGGCGCGCCGAAAGCCTTGATCGGCCAGTTGACCTGCATGGCCGGTGGGGACGCTGCCGATGTCGCGGAGGCGCGGGCGGTGCTCGCCGAGGTCGCCTCGAATTTCACGCATATGGGTCCGAGCGGCGCAGGACAGACAACGAAACTGATCAACCAGGTTCTGTGCGCGCTCAACTTCGTCGCCGTTGCCGAGGCGACGGCGCTGGCCGAGGCCTCCGGCGTGGATGCGGCCAAGATTCCGCAAGCCTTGCTTGGCGGCCGCGCCGACAGCGCGATCCTCCAGGAATACATGCCGCGCTTTGCCGCGCGCGACTATCGTCCGACGGGCCGCATCGACAACATGGTGAAGGACCTGAACGGCGCGCAGGATCTTGCGCGCCAGACGGGCATCGCGATGCCGATGACTGTCGTCTGCGCCGAGATCCATCGCCTGCTGACCGCGACCGGGTGCGGGGCGATGGATCAGGCCGCGCTCATGGAATTCTGGGCGGCGCGCACGCCGCCCACCTGATGCGCCCGTGCGGGCTCAGGACAATCCGTGCGCGTTGACGAAGATCGCGTAGAGCGATGTCTGGGCGGTGATGTAGAGCCTGTTTCGTTTTGGTCCGCCGAAGGTCAGGTTGGAGACGATCTCAGGCACCGGAATGCGTCCGATCAGCGTGCCGTCGGGCGCATAGATGGCGACGGCATCCGCCGTCGACGTCCAGATATTGCCGTTCCGATCGACGCGGAATCCATCATAGAATCCGGCCGGTGAGGTCGCGAAGGTGCGGCCTTCGCTCACCGCAAGCCCGCTCGGTGCAACGTCGTAGGCGCGGATGATAGCCGGCAGGCCCGGCACGTGCGTCGCGCCCGTTTCGGCGACATAGAGCAGCCGTTCGTCGGGCGAGAAGGCGAGACCGTTCGGCTTCACCATGTCTGTCACAACCGCCGACAGTGCGCCGCTCGCCGGATCGAAACGATAGACGTTGCTGGCGCCGATCTCGCTGGGCCCGGCGTACCCTTCATACTCGCTGTCGATGCCGTAGGTCGGATCGGAGAACCAGATGGTTCCGTCCGACTTGACCACGACATCATTGGGAGAATTGAAACGCTTTCCTTCGAAGCGCTCGACCAGTCCCACCCAGCGGCCATCGGGCTCCAGCCGCGAGATGCGGCGGCCGCCGTGTTCGCAGGCGATCACACGTCCCTGCGCATCGCGGCTATGACCGTTGTGATAGCCGCAGGGGTTTTCGAACACCGAGACCGAACCGTCGGTCTCGTCGAAGCGCAACACGCGGTCATTGGGAATGTCGGACCACAGCAACGACTTGGCGGCCGGCACATAGACCGGGCCCTCGGCCCAGCGGCTGCCGGTCCAGAGCCTGTCGAGCTTGGCATGTCCGATGATCAGCGCCTGAAATCGCTGGTCGAGAACGTCGTAAGTGCTCACGGCGTCAGATCTCCGCGATCAGTCGGTCGGCAGCGCGAAATCATCGGCCTTGAAGACCGTGTGGAAGATGGAGCCGTCGAACATCTCCGTCAGCCCCTTGGTCACTTCGCGGCTCTCGAAGCGAACCGGCGAGGCGAGCGCTTGCTCGATGGCCTCGCGCGAGGGATAGCGGATCGCGAGCACCATCTCGTAACGCTGGGCGTCGCTGTCGCTTTCCTCCTGGCGCAGCACGCGAACCTCGTCGGCGCCGGGAAAGCGCGTCCACAGCGGCACGAGTTTCTCGCGCACATAGGCGGTGAATTCGGCTTCGCGTCCCGGCTTGATGCGGCCACTGAAAAAAGCGCAACGGATGAACATCGGTATTGGCTCGTCTGTCTGATGGAGTGGAAGAAAATCGGCGGTCAGCTTCCGGCCGACCGCCGAGGGAGCACGGTCATGCCGTGCTCGGGGTGAGGGGAAGGACGCTTAGAGGCCCCAGGCTTTCTTGTAGGCGTCGCGATAGCCATTGCCCGGGTCGAACGTATTGGTCGGGCCGCCGTCGAACTCGACATTGGCCTTGGTCACCACGTGCAGCGGCGAGACATAACCCGACCATTTCTCTCCGGCGATGGCGCGGTTCAATTCGTCGACGAGCTGCCAGCCCTGGAGGTTGAGTGGCTCGGCCACGGTGACAGCCTGGTAGGCGCCGGAGCGGATGCGTTGATAGGCGCTTTCGGAGCCGTCGCCCGCAGCGACATTGACGGGCGCGCCGGTGCCCTTGATGCCGGCCGCGGACAGCGAGGGCGCCATGAAGTCATAGTAGAGGTCGTTGATCGCAAGCGAATGCGTCCAGGCGGCGCCGTGCTTTTGCAGCAGCGAGGTGGTGAGCTGCGGCATGCGCGTCGAGGTCTCGGCGATCGGCGTATCGACCCATTCGAGAACCTTGCCGCCGAGCGCCTCGATCACCTCTTTCATCTTCTTGGCCTTGGCGATCGCGATCTCATAGGTCGAGTCGGTGAAGATGATCACGCCCGGCTTGCCCTTGGCATCGACGAACGCCCAGTTGGCCGCGGCGGTGGAGACGGCCATCGGATCGGTCGTCACATTGGCGAAGACGCCGGCTTCGGGCACTGGGCCGATGGCGGGAGCGGCGTGCCAGGAGACCATCGGAATCTTGGCGGCCTTGGCCGCCTCCATGCCAGGCTTCTGCTCGACCGCGTCGAAACCGCAGATCACGAGGCCGTCGGGCTTGAGCGTCATGGCCTGACCGAAGGCGGCGGTGCGGCCGGAGACCGAGCCGGCGCCATCAAGCGTGCGCACGGTCCAGCCGGCGGCCTTCGCCGCTTCCTCGATGCCCTTGGTGACGCCGAGCACACCGCCGTTCTTCATGTCGGAAGCAAGCACGACGATGGTCTTGCCCTTGGCGATCTTCGGAGCGGTGGTCGGACCGTCCCATTTGTCGACCTTGGAAGCATATTTCTCGACGAAGGCGTTGGCATCAGCGAGCGAGTCGGCGTGGGCGGAGGCAAGACCGAATGCGAGGCCGGCGACGACAGCGCCGGTTCGTATCATCGAATGCAACATAGAGCGTTCTCCTTGGTAAATTGCCGTTTCGGTTTCATCGCCGGCTTTGCGCCGGACTTTCCGTTGTGGCCGGCTCGTCGCCGGCCACGAACTCCATCGTTGGTTGGTTTCAAGCCCTGCGATCGGGTGCGCCGACCGGGACCTTCGCAACGGCCCCGCGCTTCCTCTGCGCGTATCCGGCCATTCCGATTGCGGCGAGCAGCGTGAGGCCGTTGAAAAGCGGCTCGACCCAGAAGGAGCCGCCGAACTGCTGAATGCCGGCGATGCCGACCGCGAGCACCGCGACGCCGACGATGGTGCCCCAGACGTTGACGCGGCCGGGCTTGATGGTGGTCGAACCGAGGAAGGCGCCGACCAGGGCGGGCAGGAGATATTCGAGGCCGACGCTCGCCTGGCCGATGCGCAGCTTCGAGGCAAGCAAAACGCCGGTGACAGCGGTGAGGATGCCCGAGGCCATGAAGGCGCCGACCGTGAAGCGCTGCACCGGAATGCCGTTGAGCGCGGCCGTCTTCGGGTTGGCACCGATGGCGTAAATGTAGCGGCCGAGCGGCAGATATTCGAACATCAGCCACATCGCCACCGCGAGAACGAGCACATAGAAGCCCGTGATCGGCAGGCCGAAGATCATCGTGCCGTTGAGCGCGAGGAACCCTTCCGGCAGCATCGCGACGACCTGCCGGCCGCCGGTGTGCCAAAGCGCCAGCGCATACAGCACCGTGCCGGTGCCGAGCGTGGCGATGAAGCTGTCGATGCGCGCGACTTCGACCAGCAGGCCGTTGAGAAGGCCGGTGAAGGCGCCCAGGCAGATGACGACGAGGACCGCGACCGGCCAGGGCAGGCCGAAGGCGGTTTGCAGGCTGATCACCAGGATGTGCCAGAGCACGATGCCATAGCCGACCGTGAGGTCGATCTTGCCGGCGGCCATCGGGATCATCGCTGCGAGCGACAGCATGGCGATGATCGACTTATCGGACACGATCGAGCGCAGGTTGAGCAGCGTCGGAAACGTGTTGGGCAGGAGGATCGAGAACAGCGCGATCAGCGCCACTGTGATGATCGGCAGGCCGTACACTGGCAGCAGCCGCGTGATCTTCTGCGACAGCGACGCGCCGGCGAGATCCGCGCGCGTTGGCTCCAGTGCGTTCGATTCGATCGAATTCATTCCCATGCGTTCCTCCCGGCGGGCCTCTCGCGAGCCCGTGCGATTTGTCCCTTACGCGGCCTCGGAGGCCGACGCGGCGGTGATCAGGGCTTCGGTCGTAAGGTTGTCGCCGGCGATCTCGGTGATGATCCGGCCGCGGTTGAAGACGAGCGCGCGATGGCAGATATGCGCAACTTCCTCGAAGTCGGTGGAGACGACGACGACGGCAAGTCCTTCGGTGATGGCGCGCGCGATCAGCCGATAGATCTCAGCTTTGGCGCCGACGTCGACGCCGGCAGTCGGATCCTCGGCCACCAGCAGCTTGCGGCCGGTGGCAAGCCAGCGTCCGACGACGACCTTCTGCTGATTGCCGCCGGACAGCCCCTCGATGGCGAGATGCGGATCATTGGGCCGCAGGCCCACGAGGGCGCCGAGCTTGACCGCCTCTTCCGCTTCGCGGCGCGGTGCAAGCACGTCGAACAGGCCGCGCCCGGAAGCGCCCGGGTTGAGGAAGGCATTCTCGCGGATCGACAAGGATGCCGCGATCGATTCCTCCGTTCGGTCGCGGGCAACCAGGCCAATGCCGCCGGCCATGGCGGTCACGGGGCTGGACAGATCGGGCGCCGTGCCGTCGATCAGGATCTCACCGCGATGCGCGACCGCGCCGAACAGCGCCCGGCCGACGTCCTCCTGGCCCGCGCCGCGCAAGCCCACGAGGCCGAGGAGTTCGCCCTCGCGCACGTCGAAATCCACAGGGCCGGCCTTCGGGGTGATCAATCCTCGCACCGTGACGCGGGTCTTGCCGGAGTGGGAAGCCGCTTTCTCGAACATGTCGAGCAGGGGCCTACCGACGATCAGCCGCACCAGATCTTCCGGCGAAGTCTCGCTGATCGCCTTCTCGCCGACGAGCTGGCCGTCGCGCAACACGACGACGCGGTCGGCGATGCGGAAGATCTCGTCGAGGCGGTGCGACACATAGATCATGCCGACGCCCTGCTCGCGCAGGCGCCGCAGCGCCGCGAACAGGCGCTCAACCTCATCTGCCGGCAGGCTCGCGGTCGGCTCGTCGAGCACGAGGAAATCGCAATTGACGACGAGCGCGCGGGCGATGGCGACCAGCGACTTCTCGGTGCGCGACAGGCTCGACACGCGCGTGGTCGGGTCGATATCGCAGCCCACGAGCGCGAGCGCTTTGGTCGCGCGCGCCTCGGCGCCGCGCCAGTCGATGAGGCCGAACGGCCGGGTTCGCGGAAAGCCCTGCGCGAGGCCGACATTCTCCGCCACCGTCATCCATTCGACGAGGCCGAGATCCTGATGGATGAAGGCGACAGGTTGGTGGTCGGCGCGGCCGCCGGGCGCATGGTGATAGGGCTCGCCTGCGATCGTCACCGCGCCGGCATCCGGACGATGGATGCCGCCGAGCACCTTGATGAGGGTCGACTTGCCCGCGCCGTTCTCGCCGAGCAGGGCGACGATTTCGCCGCGCCCGACGCCGAAGCTGACGCCTTTGAGCGCGCGAGTGCCGCCAAACGATTTGACGACTCCATCGAAGCGCAGCGCACCCGATGCCATGCCTGGCTCTCCTCCCGAAATCGCCAGCCGGCCGCGAACGATTGGGAGCATCTCCCGACCGTTGACCAGGCGCTTGGCGATCGTGATCCGTTATGGCGTCATATTTGTTATCGATAACACCGTACCCGGTCGGGCGACGCTGTCAAGCCGGGCTCAGCTGCTTTCGCGCTCGATGACCTCGAAGGGGACGATCAAGGTCTCGGGCCCGGGTCTCCGGCCTTCCCTCACATCGTCGATGGCGCGCAGCAGGACGCTGCCGGCTTCCAGTCCGATATTGCGGCAATCGACGGCGACGGTCGTGATCCTCGGCCAGGAGCAGCGCGAAACCTCGAAGTCGCCGAAGCCGGCCACCGCGATCCGGCCAGGGACTGCCCAGCCGCGGCGATGGCATTCCATGATCGCGCCAAAGGCAGACAGGTCGGAGACGCAAACGGCGGCGTCCACGTCCGGCCATTGCTCGATGAGCTGGACGATGGCCTCGCCGCCCTGTTGCATGGAGATTGGCGGATTGCCGAACGAGATCGTACGCCCGACCGGCAGGCCGAGCTCCTCGACGGCTCGCTTGTAGCCGAGCCGGCGATCTGCGCCGCGCGTGTCGCGCCTGCTTGCGCCGCCGATGAACGCAATGTTGCGGTAGCCCTTCTGATAGAGCCGGTGCACCAGCGCGCGCGACGCTTCGGCGTTGGAGAAGCCCACGACATGGTCGATCGGATCGGCAGGCAGATCCCAGGTCTCGACTACCGGAATGCCGGCGGATTGCAGCATCCGCCGCGCCTTCGGCGTGTGCCGGCCGTCGGTGACGATGATCCCGTCGGGCCGGCGCGTCAGCATCGCCCGCACGAGCTGCTCTTCCTTGTCGATATCGTAGTCGGTGTAGCCGAGAAGCATTTGCAGCCCCTGGCCTTCGATCGCCTCCGTGATCCCGCGCGCAGTGTCCGAGAAATTGGAGTTGTTGATGGAAGGGATGAGGGCCGCCACGAAACCCGTCCGCTTCGAGGACAGTGCGCCCGCAGACAGGTCGAGCACATATCCGAGCTCTTCGACGGCGGCGAGGATGCGCTGCCGCGTCTCCTGGGAGACGGCACCATCGCTCTTCAACGCACGCGAGACGGTCATGGTGGAAACGCCCGCCCGCGCCGCCACCTCAGCCATGGTCGCTGGCCGCTTGGGCGCCTTTCTGGTCGTCGTCCGAGTTCGCTTCATCTCAACGCGATGTCTGCTTGGTGTGTGTGGAGCCTGCCTCCGTGCCACGGGATTTGGCCTGCCGACGCTCGCGACAGCGAACGATGATCAGCTTACGGTATCGATAACAGTTTGCCGCGGCAATTGTTTTCGACGACTCTCTTGCCGACCTGGTTCTGCTTTGCGGTATCTCCTCGAATTGACCGACGATGGATCGGAGCGGTTGACAGTCGGCGATACCGCGCCGAATTTTCCAACGCGCTGAGCCTCAATCATAGAACTCGCACTTCTGGATCGCCACGGTCGCAGGAGCCCGATCGGTGTCAGCGAGTGTGTCGCCGCAGTCGTGCAATTGGTCAGCCGGCTCACATTGCGGCTCCTCCTTGGGGGCCTGTGCATTTCTGATCGAGCACAGAGAATTTATTGCGAATTCCCAGGAGAGCGGCGAGGGCTAAGCTCGCGTGCGGGTTGGCTTCGCCTCGTTTCAACGAGGTGCGGCATCAAAATGAAATTGCAAATGACGACGCCGAGAATTGTCACCTGAGCAAATTGCCATCCGAACAATGAACCTGTGAAACGAGGGCTGTAAAAATGACAGACAGAAAAATGTTTCCAAACAGCGTGGTCCCCATTCCGTCGTCGGGCGTGACGGCGCACGGCCTGATCGCCAGCGCGGCCGATCCGCGGCACCGCGACGAGAAGATGGACGTGAGTTTTGCGCTTGGCGTTGCGCCTGATGTCCAGAAGGAGCTGGAGGCGCGTGTCGACAAGGGCGAAACGATTTCGCCACAGGAGCTGAAGACGAAATACGCGGTCGATTCGGCCGCAGCCGGCGCGCTGGAGAGCTGGCTGAAGAAGGAGGGCTTCACCATCACGCAGGTGACGCCCGACCGCACCACCATCTACGCCACCGCTCCCGCTTCGCAGGTCGAGGCGAGCCTCGGCGTGCACATGGTGCGAGTCACGCGGGAGGGCCAGACATACACCGCGGCGTCCGACGTCCCGAGCCTGCCGGTGGATGTTGCTGGTGCGGTGGTGAATATCGGCGGGCTGCAACCCTATCGGCAAGCCCGCAAGCATCTCCGCTCGTACATGCAGGTGAAGTCGGAGGCGGCCGTGGAGCCGGCGATCGCCAACGCGCCGCCGTATCTGGCTCCGGAAATCCTGAAGGCCTACAGCGGCGCAGGGCTCGGCCTGAGCGGGAAGGGGCAGGAGATTGCCATCCTGATCGATACGTTCCCGCTGGACTCCGACCTGACGGCGTTTTGGACGGCCAACGGCGTTGCCGGCAGCATGGCGCGCATCACCAAGATCAACGTCAAGGGCGGAGCATTGCCTGCCCCCTCGGGCGAGGAGACGTTGGATGCGCAATGGGCGAGCACCATCGCTCCCGAGGCGAACGTGCGCATCTACGCCACCGGCACGCTCGCCTTTATCGATCTCGACCGCGCGCTCGACCGCATCTACGCCGACGCGCTGGCGCAACCGACTTTGCGTGTCGTGTCGATCAGCCTTGGCCTCAGTGAAGCCTTCATGACGCAGGGCGAAGTGAACGCCGAGGAGGCCCGTTTCGTCCGGTTCGCCGCCCTGGGCGTCAACGTGTTCGTGTCGACCGGCGATGCCGGGTCAAACCCGGGGCCGGACGGCCATCATGCCAACGGCCCGCTGGCGGCCGAGTGGATGGCGACCAGCCCGCACGTCGTGGCGGTCGGCGGCACGTCGCTGCGGCTGGCGGCGAACGGGCAGGTGGCGTCCGAAACCGGCTGGACGGGCAGCGGCGGTGGGAAGAGCAAATTCTTTCCGCGACCGTCGTGGCAACAGGGCAATGGTGTGCCGGCCGGCAATCAACGGATGGTCCCCGATGTCGGCGCTGCGGCGGATCCCAATGAAGGCGGCTTGATCATCCTCAACGGCCAGCGCTTGCAGTATGGCGGCACCAGCTGGAGCGCGCCGATCTGGGCCGGTTTGTGTGCGCTGATCAACGAGGCGCGGCAGAATAACCGCCAAGCACCGCTTCCCTATCTCAATCCGCTGATCTACCCGATGATCGGCAGCAACTGCTTCCGCGACATATTGACTCAAAGCAACGGCGCCTACAGTTGCGGGCCGGGTTATGACCTCGTCACCGGGATCGGGACGCCGGATTTGAAGCAACTCGTGACGAGACTGGCTGGTGTGAGCGCGTGACTTCTCGTCGTGCCGGTGGATGGTGGCTGGCCATTCATCGGCACGACGGTGCAGCCGGCGGAGGAGAGGCCCCGCAGCTCAGGCTTCCGGGGCCTCTTCTTCTTCCGCCGGCTGCACTTCCATCGGTTCACGCCCGGCGGCGTGGGAATGGCCCGCGAAGTGTTGCCGTTCGCGGCGGAAGATCTCGACGAGATAGTCGGCGACCGCGCGGACACGAGGCACTTTCGTCAGGTCGGGACGGATCAGAAGCCAGAGCTCGCGCTCGAGCATCGGCGCGTCGCAGTCGATCTCGGCAAGCTTGCGATCATTGTCGGCCAGATAGCGCGGCAGCAGCGCGATTCCGAAGCCTGCCCGTGTCGCAGCAGCCTGCGCGATCTGGCTGTTGGCGCGAAAGGAGAACCGGCGTCCCGGAAAATGCTGCTCGAGCCATTCGGCTTCGGCAATCGAATCGCCGTCCCTGTCGAAGCCGACAAGCGGCAATCGCGTCATCATGTCCGGTTCGGAGCGCAGGTTCGCAGCGACGTAGAGGCCAAAGTAGATCGTGCCCACGCGCCGGGCGGCGAGCTCACTGCCCTTAGGGTGACCGAAACGCAAGGCAATGTCGGCCTCTCTCCGGGCAAGGCTCAGGAGCCTGACATCGCCGATGAGCTCGAGATCTATTCCCGGATGACGTCGATGCAGCCCGTCCAGCCGGTCGATCAGGAATCCTTCGGCCAGGCTGCGTCCGGCCGTCAATCGCACGAGGCCGCTGAGTTCTGCGCTCGCATCGAGGCGCCGCAGAACCGAGAGCGCTGCGCTGTCCATCACCTTGGCTTCTTCCAGCACGGCCCTGCCGTCGGCCGTCAGCATGTAGCCTTCGGCGCGGCGCTCGAACAAGGCGCGCCCGAGAAGCGCCTCGAGGTGAGCAACTCGGCGGGACACCGTCGCATGATTGACGCGCAGCGCACGGGCAGTTGCGGACAGCGAGCGATGCCGCGCAAGCGCTGCGAAATAGCGCAAGTCTTCCCAGTCGAGATCGCCTGTGCATTTCTTATCAAGCATAGAGAATTTATAGCGAGTTCCCAAGACAGCGGCGAGGGCTAAACTCGCGTAATGGTAGAAAAAAAGAAGGGTGGGAAGCTGGCGATGCGCCGTCACCTCGCGCGCACGCTTCCCCGCTTAATACAGGGCGGAATTGCTCCTTTTTTCATCTTGCAGTCCGACTATCTCCAGGTGTGCGCCACTTGGTGGCGCCACACGATCAATCATCGATTGTTGCTGGTCTGTATGCCGTCTGGTCATGGCTGCTGCAGTATCCGGTTCGAGACAGCGGTAACGGCGGACGCCGAACCGGCGCTGGAGGTGGATGGCCATGCTTGAAAGGCCCCGCAACGGCACGGTGGCATCCTATCTCGTTACCCGCCTGGAGGAGCTCGGCATCGAGCATCTGTTCAACGTGCCGGGCAGTTATTGCAGTGGGATGCTTGCCGCGCTCGCCGGAAATTCCCGGCTGAAGGCTGTTTTCACGACGTATGAGATGGAGGCAGCGTATGCGGCCGACGCCTATGCCCGCATCCGGGGTTATGGCGCGATGTGCGGGACCTATGGCGTCGGCGCCTTGAGTGCGCTCAACGGCGTCACCGGCGCTTTTGTCGAGCGATGTCCGGTTGTCGTCATCAATGGAGGTCCCTCTACCAACCAGCTCGATCTCGAAGTCGATTACGGCATCATGTTCCTGCACTCGACCGGCCGGCTGAAGGCGGACCTGGCGATTTATGCGCAGGTGACGGCGGCGACAGCCGTGATCGAGCGGGCGGAGGAGGCGCCGGACAAGATCGACGAGGTCCTGATCGCCTGCATGACGCACCGGCGCCCGGTCTATCTCGAAATCAGCCAGGACTTGTGGGGGCAGTCCTGCCCCTTGCCGGTGGGGAAGCTCAGCGCCTCGCTGACGCCGGTCAATGCGGATTCGCTATCGGAATGCCTCGACGACGCCCTGGCGCGGCTTGCCGGCGCGCAGCGCCCTGTGGTGTGGGCCGGCGAAGAGCTCGACCGCTGGCAATTGCACGGGGAGTTCGCCGAGCTGTTGCGCGCGGGCGGGCTGCCTTACGTGACGACGCTGGCCGGAAAATCGGTGCTGGCCGAGACCACAAGGGGCTTCCTCGGCGTCTATGATGGACGGTTCGCGCCACCCGACCTTCAGGAATTCGTCGAGAGGGCCGATCTCGTCATTGCTCTGGGCACCGCGATCACGGATTTCGTCGGCGACATCGTCACGAAAGACTACAACAGCATGATACTTGCATCGCACGGTGGCATACGCATCGGGCATCACATCTACCCCGATGTCGGGCTCAGGGAGTTCGTGGTCGGGCTGACGTACCGGCTGGCAAGTCATGCGGCCGTGCCGCTTCGGTGGGACGGGACTGCCTTGCGACAGCCGGGCTCCAGCCCCTCTGCCGGCGATTCACCCATGACTTTCGATCTTCTGTTCGCGCGAATGTCGGATTTCGTGCGGGACAAGCTCGTCATCGCGGATACCGGCCTGTCGCTTTTCGCTTCCGCAGGACTGCCGATCGCCGCCCGGCAGGGATATGTGTCGCAATCCATCTGGATGTCGATCGGATACAGCCTTGGAGCTTCGGTCGGCGCAGCCTGCGCCGGCACCAGGCGGCCGGTCGTGTTCGTGGGAGACGCTGCCTTCCGTGAGGGGCCGCAGGTGCTCTCCACACTGGTTCAGTACAAACTGCCCGCGGTGATCTGCGTGATGAACAACGGGATCATGGGCATTCAGCAGTTCATGGGGCATCCTGAGTACTATGACAGCGCGCAGGGACAGCCGGACTATTACAATGCGCTCAGCCGCTGGGATTACGCCGCTCTGGCCCAGGCTTTCGGCGCACGGCATGCCCGGGCCAAAACGCTGGCCGAGCTCGACGAGGCACTGCGACAGGCGGCTGAGCTGACCGCGTCTCCGATCCTGATCGACGTCGTGCTCGATGAAAAGGATATCCCGCGCGTGATCCGTCACACGACCGGTCGTGCGGCTCCCTCGGCGGTTCAGGCGAATTTCGAGGCGCCCCTGTTGAGACGCATCGTGCCTTAGGGCGGAGCAGAGCTGCTTGCCCGACCGATCATTGCCTCGCCGGGAAGTTGAGCTGTGCGATTCTTATCATCCATTGAGAATTTATTGCGGGTTCCTCGCGAGCCCTTTGCAGCATAGCGTCCCACCGAGATCGTGGAAGGTGCTCGTTGCGGCCCTCTCGGGCCGCACGGCGCGATCACGACTGTTGTGACGAGACTGAATATTGCGGCAAGCGCATTAGCATTTCGACGGGACCAGCCGGCCAACATCCGATTTCAACGAGGTCATTCATGAGCCTGATGCCTTCTGAAGAACTGTCGTCGGACCAGCCGTTCATCGATACCGTCATCTACGGCTCGCGCAAGAACGACTCGATCACGGACGTCACGGAAAGGTCGGTTGCCACCCAGCATCAGCTCAAAATCGGGGGCGCGACGCTCAAATACACGGCCCGGGCCGGGCATCTGGTCACGGCCGACCTCTATAGCGGGCAGCCGGCGGCGAAGATATTCTATGTGGCGTTTACCGCGAACGTGAAGAGCGCAAAGGAGCGCCCTGTCACCTTCTTCTATAACGGAGGGCCAGGCTCGTCGTCAGTCTACCTGTTGCTCGGTTCGTTCGGCCCGCGCCGCATCAAGACCAGCCTGCCGGACTTCACGCCGCCCGCGCCCTACGCGCTGGAAGACAATCCTGATAGCCTACTCGATCATTCGGATCTGGTTTTCATCAATCCCGTCGGGACCGGCTATTCGGCTGCCATCGCGCCGAACAAGAACAGGGATTTCTGGGGTGTCGACCAGGACGCCCGGTGCATCAAACAGTTCATCAAGCGCTACCTGACCGTCTTCCAGCGCTGGAATTCGCCGAAATTCCTTTTTGGCGAGTCGTACGGCACGCCCAGAACTTGCGTCCTCACCTGGATGCTGCACGAGGATGGCGTGGACCTGAATGGCGTCGTCCTGCAATCCTCCATCCTGGACTATTCCAAGACGAGCAATCCAATCGGGATGCTGCCGACCCTGGCGGCTGACGCGCTCTTTCACCACAAGGTCAAGCCGGTGCCAGGCGACCTTGCTTCCTTCATGAAATCGGTCGAGGAATTCGCCCGTGGGGACTACGCTCAAGCGTTGCCTCGGTATCCACAGATTGATCAGGCGGTGCTTCGACGTCTGAGCGAAATGATTGGAATACCGGAAGTCGTCTTGAGCTACTGGAAGCTCAATCCCGCCGCCGGAGAGGGAACGGTTTTTCTGACAAGTCTACTCCAGAGCGATGGGAAGGCGATCGGCGCCTATGATGGGCGCGTTAAAGCGAGCGAACAGGGAATCGCCGGGTCGATTGATCCGAACTCCGGCAACAACGATCCGACGATGAACGCGATCGGCGGCGTCTATACCACCATGTGGAACGTCTATCTCAATGACGAGCTGAAATATACGTCGGTATCGCCATTTTTGGATTCGAACGATCAGGCGTTCAACAACTGGGATTTCGGTCACGTCGATCCAACAGGCGCACAGAAGGGTGGTGCCGACACCCTCTACACCGCTGGCGACCTTGCCGCAGCCATGGCGCTTAACCTCAATTTGAAAGTGTTTTCGGCCAACGGCTACTACGATGCCGTCACACCGTTCTTTCAAACGATCCTGAACTTCGAAAACATGCCCCTTGGCAGTTCGGATATGGCCGGCAGGATAACGATTCGAAATTATCCCTCGGGCCACATGGTCTATCTCGACAATGCTTCGAGGGCAGCGATGAAAGCGGACCTCGCCGGATTCTATGACGAGCTGGAGCCTCGACCGCTGGCCGTCGCATCAGCGTCAGCTCGGTCTGCTACCAGACTTCACGGCGTCCCGGTACGAAGGCGTATGAGCCGGACTCCCTACTGATCGTTTCGCAAGACCTTTCTGTTTCCTCATCGGGGGTTCATCAGCGCAAGCGAGATGGTAACCCCCGAGCATCTTGTGGGCCCGGCGTCATGACCATATTCAGAATTCATCCCGCCATCGGCGTCGCGCGTGTCGGCAATTCCGATGACTATGTCATCGCGCCGGAGACGATGGCGGGCAGCTTACTTCCCGGCGGCGGCCGTCTGACAGGCGGATTGCCGATCCGGCGCGGGACGGAGTCCGATCCCATTCGCAGCAGCGATCTTCGCGATGGGTCCGGGGCCCTGAAGCGTCACGCCGCGCGGTTTCGCCTTTTTTCCTACGCTGATGGCGGTTCGGAAAGCTGGCCCCGTGGCGACGGGCGCGAAGTGCGGATCGGCGACGAGATCGACGGGCGAAGGATCGCAGACATCATCTGGACCGTGCATGTCGCGAACAAGAAGACCAACTGGTTCATTCTCGCCGAGAGCGATCCGCAGGGAATCGCAAGCTACGAGGACGGGAATCTCCCCCCGATCCGAAATCCGTCCCTGACGCAGGCCGGCGCTCCGCAGCCGCCCGATAAGCTCGGAACGCTCGCTTCGCCGGATCGCTTGCGCAAGCTCGTGATCGATCCGGGCCCGCGTGTCGTATCCGGCGTGTCGGCAGCGCCTGTCCGCTTTGATGCACCGACACCTGCCAGATATTTCGACGGTGCCCGCGGAGCGGTCGTCGATATGCCGAACTACCCGAAATCGTTTCCATCCGATGACCTTGGGCAACTCGATTGCCCCTCTGGCGCGATCGACAGCCTGGGCGAAATTCAAACCGATTCCTCCGGCCGGCTTCTCGTGCTCGGCGGTCGCGGCCGCGCGGTTGCGTGGAAGATTGCGGGAAAGTCGCCCCTCGACGATGACGTCAACAACGATCAATGGTTCGACGACACGTCGGACGGGCCAGTCAGCGCGACGATCGTCTTCGAGGACGGCGGCCGCGCAGCCGCCCACGGCGCGTGGGTGACGGCGACCGATCCTTCCTTCGCGCCGCAAATCCTCAACGTCGTCTCGATGTGGGATGATGTCTACGACGTCTGGGTACGACAGCTCGAACTCGCCCCCGACATATTCGACAACGCGACCAAGGACTACAACCCGGCCTACATGCCCACTTTCGTCGACCAGGTTGCGCCCATCCTCAAAAGCGCGAGCCAGCAGCACTGGGTGGCCAATCTCAGCCAAACCGGCATCTCCGCACATGCTGCTTTGGCGCGGATTACGGAAACGACCGATCCCGCGCGGACGTCACTTGCGGGTCTTTCCGCAGTCTTCAGGGATCCGTCGCAGGATCAGAAGAGAAATACTACACTAATGCCCTTGCACCTCGGCGATGCAGATGAGTCGCTGCTCGCTCTGCGGAGAACGCAGTACTTCTTCCTGCAGCAATGGAACAAGGGGCTCGGCCATTTTCGGCCTGGCTTGAGCGCCCTCGGCCCGGGGGAGTTCCTCGACAAAGCGACGCTCGTCAATTGCATCGGCGGCAGGTTGAGCCCGGGGATCGATCTGACATTCGTGATGCGCGAGCCGGCGCTCTACGTACTTCCCTGGCAGACGTCGGGAGCCGGGCCGTTCAGAATTCGGGCGAAGGCGCTTGCTTACGATGCCGGACTCGCCGGCGGTAGACCATTCCTCAGTGTCGGTTACGTTCCTCGCCATGACGATCAGTCGGGTCTTGAGCCCGGTGATCTCTCCAAGTTCCTGGCCCTGCCGTGGCACACCGATTACAATTCTTGCGCAACCCATCCGCTCGATCCTCCTGTGGGCAAGACTCGGACCTTGTTCTGGTCGTGGCCGGCGCAGCGGCCAGTTGCGGTCTACGACGCATCCCAGGTGGGCTGGGGACCACGCGACCTCAACGATCCAACCGACGGCTTCCAGCTGGGGCCGCAGCTATGGTCGCTGCGCGGCTGGGGCACTGACGCTGCGGATGCGGAGAATTGGGGAAGATATCAAGAGCGCAAGGACATGCTCTACAACTGGCACCGCATCGGCACGGTGCTGCAGTCTCCGGCGATTGCCGATCTGCCCCAGTCCAGTCCACCTGGCACCAGCGTGCATGAAGACTGGTACCTCGAGGTCGAGAGCCTGCTGCGCGACACCGGCCAAACGCCGGTCGTGCCTTTCCCGAACTATGCCACGGAAATTCCCACTCCAGATCCGAAGCCGACACATGATGACGCCGGGCCGACCCCCGACAATCTGAATCCGGGTGCTGTTCGGGAGTTGTTTCATCAACTTCTCAACATCGACGAATATCCCGGAGCGCTGCGGAATGCGCGGCGCTATGTGGACTTCTGGTTGAAATGGGCCGAAGTCTTTTCGCTCGATCCCACGGTTGCCTCGTACGATCGCACGTTCTTCCCCTATTCGCCTCAGGTGATCGAGGACAGGATGCAGCTGATCTACCAGGAACTGTCGGATGATGCCGATCTCGTGGACCCCGACCCGTTGATCACGAACGTCGGGCAGATGATTACCCGTATCAAGCAGTTTACGCCGCTGAACTTGCTGGACGGCGCCTGGCTTCGCAACATCGGGAAGGCTGGCCCGACGGACGAAGTGCGCGCGCTGCTGTTTTCGATCTGGATGGACGAGTTCGGCGACGGGGAGGTGTCGAAAAACCACTGCAACATCTATCTCGACCTCTGTCATAGCGTCGGGTTCTATCCACCGGAGCTCACCAGCCGCGAGTTTGCGTTCGACGAGGAGCTTCTGGACAGCGCGTTTACGGTGCCGACCTTCGAGCTCGCGATCTCGGAGTTCACCGAGGAATACTATCCAGAGATCCTCGGCATGACGCTGCAGCTGGAGTGGGAAGTGCTCGGTCTCAAGCCAACCCGCGATCTCCTCGCGAGCTTGGGACTGAATTCGCATTTCTACGTCATGCATATCGGTATCGACAACGCCGTCAACGGCCACGGTCGTCGTGCGCTCGATGCGGTTCTGCTCTATCTCCAGACGATACAGGGGGCCGGTGGGACCGACGCGGTCAACAAGGCATGGCGGCGGATCTGGAACGGCTACGTCGCATTCGGGCAGATCGGAAGTTTGGGCGCGCAGCTCCATGATCTCATAACCAATCCTCCGAGCCTGGAAGAGAGGATGATCGCGCTCATCAAGAGCAAGGCCGATTTCGGCAGTCGAAACCACCAGGCCCACGCATTGCGCGGGACGCCGATCAACGAGCTTTTCGCCGTGCCGGACCAGTTCCTGCAGCTCATAAAGTCCGACCTGTTGACACCCGGTGATTGGGAGAACAGCAGGCTGAACCAGCTGATCCAGTTTCAGACAGGCGCGATGTTCAGGGTGTTTACCGATGATGAGATCGATCTCCTGAGGGACTATACCTTGTCCTTGGCCGGCGGTCCGAAGCCGCCTCCGCCAAAGGGGCTGCCACCCGCGGCTGCCATGGCGGCGGTGCTCAAGCAATTGAAGTCACAGCAGACAGGCACGCCCGGGCACACGGCGAATTCGCTCGCTGACGAGTCCGGAGTGGCGCATACGATCGCCTGGTGGTTCGATCAGCCGCCGGCTGCGTTCATGGCAGCTCTCGCATCGCCTCGTAACAACATGATCACGCCGGGAGATCCCGGGGCGAGCGCCTTCCTTACAACGTGGATTGCGCCCAATGGACCGATGGGAGGCGTATTTGGCCAGATGGCCGTGGACTCTCCCGGCATGACGTGTCGTGCAGTCGTTCAACGCTGGATCGCCAATGGTTGTCCGGCCGTCGACGAGGTCATTCGAATGCTGCGGCTCACCACGCCGTCGCCGAAGCGGCAGCGGCACAAGACCGGACGCATGTTTGGGATGGGTAGTGTCCATTGAGCGGAGCGATCAGGAGCGACGTCGTCGTGGTCGGTGGAGGAATTGCCGCCTGCGCTACCGCTATCGCGCTCGCTCGAACAGGCGTCAGGACCGGCCTGTCCTATTCCGTAACCACCAGACCGCGGCTGGCGGTCGGTGAGACCGTCCCGCCCGATGTACGGAAACTTCTCGGTGAACTAGGGGCTTGGGAGAAGTTTCTCGAGCAAAGGCATGAGGCATGCCTCGGCAGTTGTTCGGCATGGGGCGGGACGGAGCTGGGTCATAATGATTTCGTATTGAATCCGCAGGGCAGCGGTTGGCACCTGGACCGCGCCCGGTTCGAGGCACTGCTGCTCGGAGAAGCAGAAAGCCGCGGCGTGGCCCTTTTCCCGATCGCCAAATGCGCCTCACTGGAGCAGGCTGCGGACGGAGGCATCGTTCTCGGCGCGATCACCCCGAGCGGGGACGGCCGGCATCTCACGGCGCGCTACATCGTCGATGCCACCGGATCACGCTCGGTGATTGCACGCCAGATGGGCGCGCGCCAGATCCCGCTGGATCGATTGAGCTTTGTCTACGGCTTCTTCGATGCGCCGGAGGCGGCCGCTCCCTCGCAACTTACTCTGCTCGAAGCGCAGGAGCTCGGCTGGTGGTACAAGGCGCGGTTGCCCGATCGCAGGCTCGCCATCGCCTTTGCCTCGGACGCCTCGATCATTCGGGACCATAATCTTGCGCACGCGAGCGAGTGGCTCGCTCTTCTCCGCACGACGAGCCATGTGGCGCAGGCGATCGAAGGATATCGGCTGAAGGATATCGTCGTGCGCGCCGCACCAAGCTTTCGCCTGGACCGCGTCACCGGCGCCAATTGGTTGGCCGTAGGAGATGCGGCCGCGGCCTGTGATCCAATTTCCTCACAGGGCATCATGAACGCGTTGGAGGACGGCATTCGCGCCGCCGCTGCAATTGCCGGCGTCCTCGGCGGGCGTTCCGACGGCAAGGATCGCTACGCCCGATATCTCGACGCCCGATACACCGAATATGTGGTGAACCGAAACTATCTCTATGGCCTGGAGCGGCGTTGGCCGAAATCGCCGTTCTGGCAACGACGATACGCTCGCAGCGGCGCAGCGCAATCTGCCGAGGAGAGGGTTGTGCAACAACGGATGTTGGTCGCCTCTTGAAATGCGCATATCAATTAAAAGTAGTGATTGATAGATGGAGCATCTTCGCGATAGGGTCGACATGTTTCAATGGCTCTCCTGCGGGGACGTGAGCCCTCCAGAATTTTCAGAATATATTTGTAAGGGGCGCTCATGAGCGCGAATCCGCAGGTGGGCTCGTTCACGGTCAGGAATGCTTCGTTTGCTTACGCGCAGATATGCTACGTTCTCCATTGGTGTGCATTCATCTATGCCATGGGATTTCTGATCGATTTCGTTGCGCCGACCGGCGTGGATAGCGGTCTGCCTGCGTCGCTCGGCTACTCGATCACGATTGACGTATCGCTCGCGCTGTTGTTCGTTGTCGTCCACTGGATTATGGCTCAACAGCGCTTCAAGGATGCGTGGTTCAGGCTCATCCCTGCTGCCCTGGAGCGAAGCACCTATGTCCTCGTTTCCAGCGTCTTGCTGATATCGATATTCTTGATGTGGGCGCCTATCCCCATGGTGGTGTGGGATGTCCAGCAACAAGGCGCGCGCGTCCTCATCTTTTCGATCTATTGGCTCGGCTGGCTTCTCGCAATTGGCGCGACGTTTCCAATCAATCATTGGGACCTATTTGGTGTTCGCCAGGCCTATCTGCTCCTGGAAAATCTTCCGCAAACTGAAGCAGAAACCGCAGATTCCCTTCTATATCGCTACATTCCCCATCCGATATTCGTTGGGTACGTCGTCGTGTTCTGGTCGACGCCGCACATGTCCGTTGGGCATGCGCTGCTCAGCGCGATCATGACTGCGCTCGTTATCGTCGTTGTATGGGGCGGTCACTGATGCGGTCACTTCATTCTGTTTCGAAGGACGCGACGATCATTTTGGAGCGAGCTCTATCGTGGCCTCATCGGCCGAGCCACGATCCTCTGTGATCGCACAACGACAAATCAATTACTACCGTGACGGGGAGATTGTGATGGCTGAGGAAACTAAGGGGTCTCGAAGCGAAGGCGCTGATCGGCAGATCGCCTATTGCGCGGTGTTTCCCAAGATAGGGATCGCGCGCGTGGGCGATTCCAAGGACTATTTCGTCGGGCCTGAAGCTCCGGGTGTTCCAGCGGCTCCGGAAGGTGGCTTTAAAGACCGCTCTGGCCGCGTGAAGCGGCAGGCAGCGAGATTCCGCGTCTACGGTTTCGACGCGGACGGAGATGTTGTCGCGGAGTTGACCGCGCAAAACACCCATCGAATCACCTGGCAGGTATCGCTCGCCAACAAAAAAGCCTCCTGGCATGAATTCGCGGGTGCCAAGGCGGCCTTGGCTCTTTTCGAGGGGACAACTGAGGAAGCGCGGCAGCCTCCGCTGCGAAACAACGACTGGCCGACGGATCGTCGCGCGCTCGTCATGAAGGCCACGGCGGCCGTGAGTGGAGAGAGCACAGCCTCGGCGCCGCTCCAGGGAACGATCTACGACGTGCCGGACCCGATTTATCTGGGGGAGTTGCGCACCGACGACCTCGGACGGCTGCTCGTGCTGGGGGGACATGGGCATTCCGCAGCCAGGTCGAATGACGACAAATACCTGATCGACCACTATGCAAATAACGATGGCTGGTACGACGACACTGCTGACGGATCGGTGAGTGTCGAAGTGGAGATTGCAGAAGGCGTCGTTGTTCCGGTTGAAGGCAACGCGTGGGTGATCGTCGCTCCTCCCGACTATTCGCCTCATACCGACAGTCTCGTCACGCTGTTCGACGCGATGGAGGATACGGCCCTGGAGAAGGGATTGCCCTGGCATCTCGGCTCCACGGCTCCCGAGCGTGAGAGGACTCGGGTTTCCTTTTTGGACGACGTCTATCCGATCCTGTTCCGCGCGGTTGACACGCAATGGGTCAACGAACGGGCTCTGCGAGGCCATGGGCCAGGAAAGGCAGCCAACTTCCTGAGCGATGAGCTATTGGCTGCTCTCGCCCGCAATGGCGAAGCCGGTGATGACTTGCGCAAACGGTTCTTTAGCGTCGTTCGCGACCCCAATCTCACGGGCGATGATGCAAAAAAGCAGGCGAGCCTGAAGTTTATGCCCCAGCTCTCGGGGAACGAAGGCGACTCCGAAGGAAATATCGGAGACCCGGATCACTGGCTGAAGCTCACGAAAAGACAGTATGAGTCGCTTCGGTTGTGGTCCGAGGGGCGTTTCGACGGTTACGACACTCTGAAAGAGTTGAAACTCGCGATGGTTCGTCCGGTGCCGATTGATCAGATCGCGCTGAATGACCAGCCATTCGCGCTTACCAAAGGCGCGTTGTCGGCTTGTGTCGGGGGTCCATTCTACCCTGGGATCGAATTGACTGCGATCTGCACGTCGGAACATTTCTACGAACGCGCATTTGAGGTCGCGGCGCGGTTGGAGCCCGGTGATCTGACAAAGTGGATGGCGTTGCCGTGGCAGGCGGATTTCTACGAATGCAACACCTATTGGTGGCCGGCGCAACGGCCTGATGCGGTCGTCAGCGAGTTCGATTTCGACGAAGCCCGCAAAGACTTCCCGATTGAGCGCGAAGCCGCCAACTTGGCGAGTGTTCTGTATCCAAGGAAGCAATGGGACAGGGGCGTCGGTTCGGAACGGACGTTTCAGCCTATCTTTGAGTGGCCGTCGACGGATGGGAAGGATATTGCGACGTTTGCAGCCGAGGCGAAGCAGGCATTCGTCACGTTCGTGTGGGCACAATGGACGTTTCGTGGCCGAAATTGGCGCCTGCCCGAACCGAAGGATGGTGAGGCGCTGAATCGATACCAGTTCCGCCTTCGCGAATTCTACGACCACTATGGCAGTGCGAAGCATTGGCCATTCGAACTGCCACATGCCACGCTGCACGTGCATCCGGAAGCTTATCGGGAGCAGGTAATTGCGGCGTTCAGCACCTATATCCAGAATGTCGTGCCGTCGCCCGACGAAGGCGAGGTCCTTGAGATTTACGCTGCACGTCTCAAAACGACGGATTCTGCCTGGATGAGTTTCCTGGGCGCGAGCATTCAGATCGGATACGAGGTTCGTCAGGACTATCAGGCCGACAACGAAATGGTTCGAAAGTGGAAGGACCTCGGTTTCGTCGTCCCAGTGCCGGATCTGGCCGAGCGGGTTCTCGTCGAAACGGGACGAGGAAAATACGACGGCCTCCGCGACCGCGACTACTTCTACATCATGCTCAACTACGAGAGTTACCCAGATTTCGGTCCCAAAGCCAAGGAACTTGCTCGGTACTTCCTGCAGGCTGCGCGGGATTTGCAGAAGACCAAGCAGTTCAGGAGCGATCCGACCCAGAATTTCTGGGAGTTCTTCGAATACTCGCCCTCGGCATTCGAGGCGCGGCTCTCGCAGATTTATGAATATCTGGCGGCGGGCGAGCGCCAACCCGCCGAATCCTGGTGGACGCGTGAGTTGCTGATCAAGCGTCAGCTTCAATTGGCGCCGTTCAACCAGCTGGATGGATCATGGTTGCGCTACGCCACGAACGCCGGGCCGATCTCGGAAATCAATTCGCTGCTTTTCGAAATCTGGAGCGACGAAACGGGTGGCGGAGATCCCGCGCTCAACCACGCGAACCTGTATACTGCCTTGCTGCAAACGCTCGGGATCTATCTTCCGAACATCAGGAGCAGGGACTACGCGAACAACCCCGACATATTCGATTCAGCCTTTACGAACCCGTTGTTCGAACTCTGCATATCGCAGCATTCAGACGCGTTCTTCCCGGAAATTCTCGGGATGACCTTGCAGCTCGAGTGGGAGGTTCTCGGGCTCTGGCCGGGCGTGAAACGGCTGGAGGCCAATAATATCAGTGCCCAGTTTTACAGGATGCATATCGGCATCGATAACGCGGTCTATGGGCACGGCGCGAAAGCAAAGGAGGCAGTCAAGCAGTATCTCGACTACGTACGAGCCGAAGCCGGGCCGGCCGAGGTCGCAAAGGTTTGGGAGAGGATCTGGACCGGTTACGTTGCGTTCGCGACCACAGGCGATATCAGTCAAGATTTCGCGGTGTGGCGCGAATATCCGCCCACTATCGAGCAACGGATGGTCGAGCTCATCAAGCAGAAGAAATACTTCGCGCAGCGAAATCATTTCAATCTTCCGGAGTTCGGCGTGATTCCCAACCGGATGAACGATTGGTTCGAGGATCCACAAGCCTTTCTGGACGAGCTCGCGAGCTCGCGATACGTGACGCCGGGAAATCCATCGAGCAGCTACTTCCTCAACAACAGGACCACCTACGAAGGCCCGATGTACAAGATCTTCTCGCCGGGCGAGCTGGCGCTCTGGGCTGATTGGGTGAGGTGGCTTGGGAACGTTTACGAGCAGGCGGCCGCGGCTCCGGTCGGTCCCGGCGATGCGATGAAGAAGCTCGTTCAGTCTCTTTCGTCGAGCGCGGCGAATGCCCAGGCACACGAAGCTCGCGAACTGGCGGGTACCATGAATGGAGCGCGTGTCAGACAATCGGTCGCTGCCTGGTTCAAGGCGGGCCCCGAGGCTCTCATGGCCGCAATCAGCGATGCTGAAAATGGCTGGATCAGCCCGGGCAACGCCAGCGGCAGCCGCTTCATCACCGATCTGCTGCCGAGCGCCTTCAAAATGCTCGATGCGATCAAGCGGACGACGATCGATGGTTCTGATGGACTTGCCATCCTGACCCAGTGGATCGACGCTGGTTGCCCCATTCCGGGTGGACGGACGGCGGCACCAGCATCCGCCGCGTTGCAGGCGGTCGCTGGGGCGAGGGCGGTTTCGCCGGGAAGAGTGTACCCAGTGCGATCAAGGCCGGGCCTGCACAGGCGGCAGATTTTCGGTCAGGACGCGGTGCATTGAGCGGCTTGAGGAGCGGAGTCATGGACCTGCAGCACATAGACCATATCGGATTGAACGTCCGCGATCTCGCGACCTCGTATAAGTTCTACCGTGCCGTGTTCGGCTTTGACATCGTGCACAAGTGGACCACGACCTGGATGGTGGGGAACGACATGATCAGGTTGGGTCTCTTCCAGAGACCCAAAGCTGGTCCGGTTTGCAATATCGACGAAGCGCTCAGCATCACCCATGTTGCATTCCGTATGAGTGGGGAAGCTTTTGGCCAGGCCCAGGCGGAGCTGAAGGGGCTTGGCGTTTCTTTTGATCCGCCCGAGGATACCGGCATCGCCTTTTCCATCTTCGTACTGGATCCCGATGGTCATCAGATTGAGCTGACCACGTATGATCGTCCGGCAGCCGGAGAAGCAGCCTGACCGTCGTCAGCTCCGATGCGCTTGTGCTTGGCGCCGGTCCCGCCGGCGCCGTTGTCGCAACGGTTCTTGGCCGTCGAGGTGTCAAGGTTCTCCTTGTCGACGACCAGCGGCAAAAGGCGTTCAGCGGAGGCGAGACACTCCCGGGAGCCTCCCGCCCGATCCTCGGCGGTTTGGGGTTGACCGACGTGCTTGACCGAACTCCTGTGCTTCCATGCACGGGCAGCCGGTCGGCTTGGGGGTCTGATGAACTGGCGATGCGGCCCGGAATATTGAGCGCGTATGGTGCGGGGTTTCACATCGACAGATCCGCCTTCGACGCGCATTTGCGGAGTGCGTCACGGAGAGCCGGTGCGCATGCCTTGAAAGGCAGGCTGAGCACAGCCAGTCGAGATGACCATGGTTGGACCATCTGTGTCAGATCCGGTGAGGACGAGACGACCATTGAATGTCAGTGGGTATTTGACTGTTCCGGACGGCGATCGACGTTCGCACGAGCCGTTGGGGCGACAAGACGAGGGGCTGACAAGCAGGTCGCCGTCGTCGCAGTTGCCGGGCGGTCAGGCAGCGACGACGATCTAGCGACGACAATAGAGAGTGTGCCCGAAGGATGGTGGTATAGCGCTCAACTGCCTGGAGATCGACGGATTTTCATGCTGTTTACCGACGGGGATCTACTTGCCGGTATCGGCATGCGCTCGATTGAGCGGTTCGTCGCGCTCGGCTGTCGCACGCGGCACATCTCGGAGCTGATGTCGGCCTACAAATTCGACCCAATTCCACCAACCGTCGTGCTCGCGGACAGCGCGTCGCTCGATGTTGCGGCCGGACCCGGTTGGTTAGCGGTCGGAGATGCTGCAGCCTCAATGGATCCATTGGCATCGACCGGCATCATCGACGCGCTGAAGTCCGGGCGGATGGCGGCAGAGGTCCTGCTAGGTGGTGGAATTCGGCTCGAGGATTATTCGCGCGCGATCCTCGAACGTCATTCTCAGAACTTGCGGCTCCGATCACGCTACCATTGGATGGAGAAGCGCTGGTCCGGTTCGGACTTCTGGCGGCGCCGGCGCCTTCCATCCGAATGACAGTGATGGCTGACGGCCATTTTCGGTGACCGGCGAAATAAGGCGGCGCACCATGACCGTGCACGGATGCCCGCTTTGAGCCGGGCAAGTCTCAGCGTGCGACCGAAAGGTCATTGATTTTCGTAACCTGCAGCCGATTCTTGACCAGGCGCGTTGCGCTATCCACGTTGATCTGGCGATCGCAGGCCTGCACTGACAGCAGTACAATCGGGTAGCTCGAACCACGGCGCGCCGTTCGTTCGCGTCGGATCAGGTGTCTGCCTTCAGCTCGAGGCTCGACGAGCCGCAATTGCGGTCATCTCAAGCTTGACGCCGGGGCCGAGGTCGGCCACTCCGATAGCCGCGCGCGCCGGTAGAGAAGTCTCCGCGAAAAATGCTTTCCAGGCCGTATTGAATGCGGCCTTCTCGCTGAGCTTCGTCAGGAAGATCGTCACTTGCAGCACATGAGACCGGTCGGATCCCAGTGTGTCCAGCAAGCGCGACAACTGGCCCAGTACATCGTGTGCCTGGCCGGCCATATCGAGGCTTGTGTCCTCGGGGACAATCCCGCCGATGTAGAGCACACCGTTGTGCTCGACAACCTCGTGGAGCAATCCCTCATACGGTAGGACGCGCTTGATCATGATGCTGCCTTTGACGTTGCCGGTGCGACGAAAGCTGTACGGCGTATAATCGCCGACCTGACAAGTCAACACGCCTCATCATCAACGCGTCCCGGCTCGAAGCTTGTGCGCCGGCCATCCTCAAAGCATCCTAGACCCACCCGCCATCGACGACATAGTGCTGCGAGGTGCAGGCGGAAGCCTCGTCGGAAGCGAGGAAGACGGTGAACTTCGCGACCTCGTCCGGCACCAGCCTGCGCTTCAGGCACTGTCGCTGCTGCAGTTCAACCTCGCCCGCCGGCGTCATCCATTTCTCCAGCTGGCGCTCGGTCATGATCCAGCCCGGCGCGATCGCGTTCACGCGGATATTGTAGGGACCGTAGTCACGCGCCAGCGAGCGCGTCAGACCGATCACGCCTGATTTGCTGGCGGTGTAGGCGGCCATGCCGCCTTGTCCGGCCATCCACGACACCGAGCCGAAATTGATGATGGCTCCGGCATTCGCAGCCTTCATGTCCGGCAGCACGGCTTGCGATGCAAAGAACTGGTGCTTCAGATTCACCGCGATGCGGTCGTCCCAATATTCCGGCGTCATCTCCTCGGTCTTGTGCCGCTCGTCATGCGCGGCGTTGTTGATCAGGATGTTGATCGCGCCGTGCGCCTTGCGTGCCTCCGCCACCCCGGCGCGTAGCGCGGGAATGTCGGTCAGGTCGACGTGCTGGAAATGCGCAGCCAGTCCCTGATTGGATAGCTCGCGCACCAGGCGCTGGCCTTCGTCGACCTTGATGTCGAAGAACACGACCTTGGATTTCTGCTCCGCGAAGCGCCGCACGATCGCAGCACCAATTCCCGCTGCACCACCGGTGACGAGAACGACCTTGCCGGCGAGGTCGGAATAGATGGCAGCCATGGGCACCTCTCAAGTTTGTTGCGGGCGGCGATCAGGCCGCCCCGACTCTTTTCCGCACCTTAGCCATTCTGCCCGTGAGGTGCATAGGTCAGAATTTTAGTTGCGTACCTCAAAAATTGAAGGCAGGATTGCAGTCAAAGAATAAGACTCGATCGGGAGGATGTGATGAGGCTGCTTGCCAAGCTGGGACTCACCGCTGTTGCATGCCTGCTTTGGGCCAGTTCCGCGTCGGCCGACACCACCGTCAAATGGCTGCATATCGAGGTCAATCCGGCCCAGGTGAAGATCTGGGAGGAGGTTGCGCGTGCCTATGAGGCGTCGCATCCGGGTGTGAAAATCGAGATGCAGTACCTCGAGAACGAGGCCTACAAGGCCAAGCTGCCGACCATGCTGCAATCGAAGGACCGGCCGCACATCATCTATAGCTGGGCCGGCGGGGTGCTGAAGACGCAGATCGACGCGGGCGTGCTGGAAGACATCACCGATTCCGTGAAGAGCGGGGGCTACGGTGACACGATCGCACCGGCGGCGCTCGCCGCCTTCTCCCAGAACGGCCGCGTCTTTGGACTTCCGATCGCGCTGTCGCAGGTCGGCTTCCTCTACAACAAGGATTTGATGGCCAAGGGGAATGTCGATGCGAGCAAGATCAAGACATGGGACGATCTGCTCGGCGCGGTGAAAACGCTAAGGGCCGCGGGTGTTACGCCGATTGTGGTTGGCGGTGCCGACAAATGGCCGCTGCATTTCTACTGGACGCATCTCGCAGTGCGCGTCGGCGGCAAGCCGGCCTTCGATGCAGCGCTGAAGGGTGAAAACGGCGGCTTTGCCGGTGAAACTTTTCAGAAATCCGGCGAGTTGTTCAAGCAACTCGTTGATCTGCAGCCGTTCCAGAACGGCTTCCTCGGCTTCAAGAACCCGCAGGCCGTCGGCTATTTCGGTGACGGCAAGGCCGCGATGATCCTGGCCATCTCGTCCTTCTACCACACCCAGCGCGCGCTCGCCGCCGACAAGGTCGGTCTCACCGACGACAAGCTCGGCTGGTTCGATTTTCCGGTCGTCCCCGGTGGCAAGGGTGATCCGTCAGACACGCTCGGAGGCATCACCGGCTGGCTGATCACCAAGGGGGCGCCCAAGGAAGCCACCGACTTCCTCAAGTACTTTATCTCCAAGGACGTGCAGGCGCGGCTTGCCGCCGGCAACTTCATCGTTCCCGTCGTCAAGGGCGGCGAGGCCGGCCTCAACAGCGCGTTCATGAAGCAGATCGCGGCCAATCTGGCGAAGTCCAACTATCATCAGAACTTCTACGACCAGAGCCTTGGACCCTCCGTCGGTCGCGTCGTCAACGATGTCACGGCAGAGATCGCCGGTGGCAGCATGAGCCCGCAGGACGCTGCGAAAGCGATCGAAGCGGCGTACAAGCAGGGTAACTGACGGTGGCGCGACGGATCGCGATCGCGTCGCCGATGGGCGTTGCTGACGAGACGGCCCCGCAGGTCGTGGCCCGCGGCCCGAGCTGGGACGGCCGCTTCACTGTCCTGATCCTGTTCCTGCCGCCGGCGCTGCTGCTGTTCACGCTGTTCGTGGTGCTGCCGATCGGTGAGGCCGCCTGGTATTCCGGCTTCAGCTGGAACGGTTTCGGCAAGCCGACCAACTGGATCGGCTTCGATAACTACCGCTTCGTGTTGGAGACGCGCGCCTTCTGGCTCGCGCTGCGCAACAACGGGCTGATCATCGCAGTTTCGCTCGCGATCCAGCTGCCGCTCGCGCTCACGCTGGCCTTGATGCTCGCCGAGAAGTTCCGCGGCGCGGTGGGGCTGCGGATGCTGTTCTTCATGCCCTACATCCTGGCCGAGATCGCGACCGGGCTGATCTTCTCGTTCGTTTATGATGGCGATTACGGCCTCGTTGCTTCGATCTGGCGCACCTTCGGCGCCGAGCCGCCGCATCTGCTGGCCTCGACAGACACGGCGATGCTGGCGGTGCTGATCGTGATCGTCTGGAAGTACTTTGGCTTCCACATGATGCTGTTCATCGCGGCGCTCCAGAGTCTCGACAAGAGCCTGGTCGAGGCGGCGCGGATCGACGGCGCAACGCGGTCGCAAACCTTACGCCATGTCGTCATCCCATTGCTCTACCCCACGATCCGGCTCTCCGTGTTCTTCGCCATCGTCGGCTCATTGCAGTTGTTCGATCTCGTCATGCCGCTGACGCGCGGGGGACCGGCGGATTCCTCCAACACCATGGTGAGCTTCCTCTACAACAACGGCATCTCGCGCATGCGGGTCGGCTACGGCAGCGCCATCGGCGTCATCCTGTTCGTGATCTGCGTGACCTTTGCCTTCACCTACAAGCGATGGTTCATGCGCGATGAGTAGTGCCGAGACCACCCGCGCGCCGTTCGATCCCGCCATGCTGTTCAAGGCGGCGTTCCTCGCCGTCGTTGCCATCTTCGTGCTGGTGCCGCTACTCGCGACCCTGCTCGGCGGCTTCAAATCGCTGGGCGAACTGCGGGTGAATCCGTTTGGCTTGCCTCGTCACTGGGAATGGCAGAACTATGCCGACATCCTGTTCTCCGGGCGCTACTGGCAGCTCCTGCGTAACTCGCTGATCATCTCGACGCTGACGGTGACGTTGACCCTGATCACTGCCTCGATGGCAGCGTTCACCTTTGCCCATGTCAGGTTCTACGGCTCATCGATGCTGCTGAGCTACCTGACGCTTGGCCTGCTGTTTCCTGCCGCGACCGCCGTGCTGCCGCTGTTCATCAAAGTGCGCGATCTCGGACTGCTCGATACCTACTTCGGCGTCGCGCTGCCGCAGGTCGCCTTCAGCCTAGCCATGAGCGTGCTGCTGCTGCGGCGCTTCTTCAAGGACATCCCCCATGAGCTGCTCGAGGCGGCGTTGGTCGACGGTTGCAGCTACATCAAATTCTTCCGCTACGTGACGCTGCCCTTGTCGAGGCCGATCCTGGCGACGGTCGGGACCATTACCTTCGTCAACAGCTGGAATGCCTATCTGCTGCCGCTGGTGATGCTCAACACCGATGCGCTCTATCCCTGGCCTCTCGGCATCATGATTTATCAAGGCGAATATTCGTCCGAGTGGCACCTGATCCTGGCCTTCATCACGCTCACCATCCTGCCGACGATCATTCTGTTCCTGCTGGCACAGAAGCACATCGTCGCCGGCCTCACGGCGGGCGCGGTCAAGGGGTGAGCAGGACTTCACGGAGAAAAAAATGAGAAAAGTCGGCGTCGGAATCATCGGCTGCGGTGTCATCAGCACCGCTTACATCAAGGCGGCGCAGCGCTTCCCGGTCATGGAGGTGAGGGCATTGGCCGACATGCGTAGCGATGTCGCGGAGCGGCAGGGCGCCGCGTTCGGACTGCCGGCGATGCGGGTCGATCAGCTGCTCAAGCGCGACGATATCGAGATCGTCATCAATCTCACGGTGCCGCTCGCCCACACCGACGTCAGTCTCGCGGTGCTGAACGCCGGCAAGCACGTTCACTCCGAGAAGCCGCTCGGCATCAACGTCGCGGAAGCCCGCAAGGTGATGGATCTTGCAGCGCAGAAGAGTTTGCGCGTCGGCTGCGCGCCCGACACGTTCCTCGGCGGCGGCCACCAGACCGCACGCAAGCTGATCGACGACGGCGCGATCGGCACGCCAGTGGCAGGCAGCGCCTTCTTCGGTTGCCCTGGCCACGAGCGTTGGCATCCGGCACCGGGATTCTATTATTTGCGCGGCGGCGGGCCGATGCTCGACATGGGTCCGTACTACATCACCGATCTCGTGCAGCTGCTCGGTCCGGTCGCCAGCGTGATGGGCTCGACCGCGCGGCCGAGATCCGAGCGCCTGGTCACCAGCCAGCCGATGAACGGCACCTTGATCCCGGTCGAGGTTTCGACCCATGTCGCGGGCACGTTGGAATTCGAGAGCGGGGCGGTCGTCTCGATCGCGATGAGCTTCGATGTCCCAAAACATCGGCACGCACCGATCGAGATTTATGGCGACAAGGGCAGCATGCTGGTGCCGGACCCGAACCGCTTCGGGGGCGAGGTGCAGGTCGCCAAGACCGGCGGCGAATTTGAGACGGTGCCGCTGACACACGGTCATGTCGAAGGCGAGTTCCGTTCCATCGGCGTCGCCGATATGGCTTCCGCGATCCTGAACAACCGGCCGCACCGCGCCAGCGGCGCGCTCGCCTTCCATGTGCTGGAGGTGATGGAGGCGTTCCAGACCTCCGCCGACGAAGGACGGCGCGTCAAGATCGAGAACCGCGTCGAGCGGCCGGCGATGTTGCCGGCCGGACGTGAAACCGGACAGATCGATTGAGGAAATGACCATGCGCAAGGCATTGATTGTATGGGGTGGCTGGCCGGGACACGATCCCGATCTCTGTGCCTCGATGATCCGCGGCTGGCTGAAGGCGGAAGGCTTCGAGGTCCGGATCGAAACCACGACGGAGGCGTTCGGCGATCCCAAAATCCATGATCTCTCCTTGATCATCCCGATCTACACCATGTCGAAGATCGAGAAGGCGGACGCGCTTAATCTCTGTGCAGCGGTGCGTGGGGGCGTCGGGCTCGCCGGCCATCATGGTGGCATGTGCGATGCGTTCCGCGATTCTGTGGACTACCAGTTTCTGTGTGGTGGGCAGTGGGTTGCGCATCCCGGCAACATCATCGATTACAAGGTCGACGTGACCAAGCCTGACGACCCCATCATGAAAGGCTTGAAAGACTTCGAGCATCGGTCCGAGCAATATTATATGCATATCGACCCCGCCATTGAGGTGTTGGCGACGACGACCTTTACCGGCGAGCACGCATCCTGGATCGATGGGGTGGTGATGCCCGTGGTCTGGAAGAAGCGCTACGGCGCGGGCAGGGTGTTCTATTCCTCACTCGGCCATCGTGCCTACGAGCTCGACGTCCCGGAGATCCGGACCTTGATGACCCGCGGCATGTTGTGGGCGGCGCGCGAATGACAGCTGGCGCGACGCAGCCGGCCGTTCGTGCCACGCTGGAAGACGTCGCGCGTGCGGCGGGCGTTTCGCTCGCTACTGTCGATCGCGTCGTCAACCGGCGCGAGGGCGTGCGCGCCAAGACCGTCGCGCGCGTCGAGGCTGCGGTCGCCAAGCTCGGCTACCGCGCGGACGTGGCGGCCGCACGGCTCGCACGTGGGCAGAGTTTTCGCTTCGCCTTCGTGCTGCCGTCCGGCAGCAATAGCTTCATGACCAACCTGACCGAGCAGGTCCAGCGCACCGCGGACTGGATCGCCGGACAGCGCGGATTCATCGATATCCTCCATGTCGACGTGTTCGATCCGGATGTGTTGGCCGGCGCGCTGGAAAACCTGTCGCCGGCCTATCAGGGCGTCGCCGTCATCGCGCTCGACCATCCCCGGGTGCGCGCCGCGATCGACGAACTCACCGCGCGCGGGGTTGTCGTGGTGACCCTAGTGTCGGACGCGCCGAGCTCGCGCCGCCTGCATTATGTTGGTATCGACAACCCGGCCGCGGGACGGACTGCGTCGACGCTGATGGGACGTTTCCTGGCCGGGGGCGAGGGAACGGTCGCCGTGATCGCGGGATCGCTGTCGCTGCGCGATCACACCGAGCGGCAATTCGGCTTCCACCAGATCCTGTCCAGCGAATATCCGAACCTGCGTGCGTTGCCAGTCATCGAGGGGCGTGACGACAGCGAGCGCACGCGGGAGCTCACCGCCGCGCTGCTCGCACGCCATGCGGATCTGCGCGGCATCTATTGCTGCGGCGCCGGAAACCGTGGCATCGCCGATGCGCTCGAGGCCTCCGGTCGCGCGCGCGAGGTGGTCTGGATCACCCATGAGCTGACGCAGTACACGCGGCGTTTCCTGGTTCGCGGCACGCTCGATGCCATCATCAACCAGGATCCCGGCCACGAGGCGCGTTCTGCGGCGCGCGTCCTGCTTGCGCATTGTGCCGGCGAGCCGATCAGCCCCGACCAGGAGCGCATCCGCATCGACATTTTTCTGCGGGACAATCTGCCGTAACGTCGAGCTTCGCCTCTCAGCCCCAGCGTATCGGTTTGCCGCCTTGCTTCGCGCTTTCCTCGGCGAGGATCGCGATGCGCGTGGCGCGCAGGGCGTCCTTTGCCGAAATTTGCAAGGCTTCGCCGCGCGCGAGATGATCGAAGGCGAAGCCGGCAGGCGAGCCGCCCGGGGGAAGTTCGACCTCACGTCTCGCTCGTGTCGCGGTTTCGACGAGCAGCCGGTTCTCGGCGAAGAGAACGTCCGCCCGCCCGCGTGTCCCCGAGATCCGCATGGCATAATCGCCGTGGCGGGGAGAAGCTTCGGGCTGAATCCAGTCCACTTCGATCGAGAATTGCGGGCCGTTGTCGCAGGCGAGGATGGCGCGTCCCAGGGCAGGGAAGCTCGTCGTGCCGGCAGCGGGGGTAGGCGAGACCCAGCCGCTGATCGTGCCGCTGGTGTAGCCCGTCAGCCAAAGCGCCAGATCGATGTCGTGGACCGTCAGATCGGCGAGAATGCCGCCATAGGTCGACGGCTCGAACATCCATGCGGGACGCCGGCTTGGCACGAGCTTGTGGGGTCCGGTCGAGCTGATCGAGACGATGTCTCCCAGTTCGCCGCTGTCGAGCACCGAACGAAGCGCGAGTGTCACAGGATAGAAGCGCTTCTCGAGCAGAAGTGTCAGCAGGTTGCGGCCTGCGAGGGTGTCCTCGATCAGGGCGAGCTGGGGAAGCGTCACCGCCATCGGCTTGTCGACGATCGCGAAAATATTCCGGCGCAGCAGTTCGGCAACGATCGGAGCTCGAAGACCGAATTCGGTGAAGACCGCGACGGCCTGGACCTTGTGCGCGTCCAAAAGCGCGATCGGGTCGGTGTAGCCGGGCGCCTGCGTGCGCCGTTCGAGTTCGGCGAGGCGCGCGGCGTCGTGATCGGCGACCGCTACGATCCTGACGTCGGTCCTGACGGCGATTTCCGAGAGCACATATTCGACGTGCGGATGAGCGGCGCCAATGATGGCGATGTCGAGCATGGGGGCGCTATCGGCCATCGAGCTATACCAGTGGCGAGATGTCTTTGGGGGTGACGGCCCGGCCTTCCGCAGCCGAGCGATAGATGGCGGTGACCACGCGCGCAGCCTCGAATCCATCCCGGAACGGCGTGGCGGGTGTCCGCCGTTCCCGGACCGCCCCGACGAAGTCGCGCCATTGCGCGATGTGCCCCTCGATGCCGATCGCCTTTGGGTCGTTGGCGGCACTTCCCGGTCCCGTCGCGCTCGCCGGCTGTGAGACACCGGGAAAATCCCAGCGAACGATGCTGTCGTGCGCGAGCTCGCAGCTGCCGCGATCGGTGAACAGGCGCAGCATGGCCGGCCGTCCCGGTGGCAGTGCCGTGCTCGTCACGATCACGCCGAGCGTGCCGGAGGCGAAGGACAGCAGCGCCGCCGTCGTGTCTTCGATCGCGTGTGAATGTCCGAGCGTCGCCGTCTTGCCTTGAACGCTCGCAACCGGTCCGAACAGCCAAAGCATCAGATCCAGATTGTGGACGCCCTGATTGAAGAGCGAGCCGCCGCCGTGATCGGCTTCGGCGCGCCATGGCTTCTCGGCATAATATGCGTCGGAACGATACCAGTGGATTGCCGCTTCGATCAGGCGCGGTTGCCCGAGGTGGCCTGCGTCGAGCAGCGTCTTGATCGCCTGGTGCTGCGGCTCGAGGCGGCGCTGCGAGACCACGCCGCATGTCAGCTGCGAGCTCTCGGCCGCGCGGACCAGGGATGCAGCCTCGGCTGGATCGACGCAAAGCGGCTTCTCGACAAGCACATGCCGACCGGACCTGATGGCGGCGAGGGCTGCATCATGATGCGCGCCACTCGGCGTGCAGATGACGACGGCGTCGATCTCTGCGCCGGCCAGCATGGCTTCGGTGGTTGCAAATGTCGAAACGGGTTCGCCGTCAATGCACGCGGCAATCTGCTCGGGCGTGCCGCCGGCGACAGCGGCCAAAACGGCCTCGTCGAGCGCCCTGATCGCGCGCGCGTGCGTTTCACCGATCGCGCCCGGACCGACCAACCCGATGCGAAGTTGGTTCATCTCAATTCCTCAAGGCTTGGCCGGAAAGGGCTGACCGGCAACATAGGTGGTCTCGGGAATGATGGAGCCATCATCGCCGAGACGAAATCGAAGCAGATCGGCGGGCGAGCCGACTGCGAGAGCCGGAAGCTGGAATGGCGCGCGGGGATTGATCGTTGCCAGCCTCAATGCCTCGGCGAGTGTCAATCCGGTCATGCGTTTCGCCGTCGCGATCCCGAACGGCAGGCTGGCCGCCGCGCCCGCCAGAAACGGCGTGCCGACGACTTCCAGCCGGCCATTCGCCTTCAGTTCGACGCGCCCGCCCACAGGCATGTCGTAGATCGCGGGTGGACAGCCGGCGAGCGCGACGGCGTCCGAAACAAGCATGGATCGCCCGAGGCCCTTTGCGCGCAGCATGGCTTTGAAAGTCTCGGGCGGAAGGTGGTGGCCATCGGCGATGAAGCTTGCCCAGAGCCGATCTTCCGCGAGCTGCGTCCAGATCGGGTTGGGATGCCGCGGTAGCTGGGCCGCGATGCCATTGCCGAGGTGCGTCGACAATATGGCGCCGGCCTCGACCGCTGCGGAGATCTGATCCGTCGTGGCGTTGGTATGGCCGAGCGCAACATGGGCTCCGCGAGCGCGAAGCCCTCGCACATAGTCGGCCGTCTTCGGCCAGTGCGGTGACAAGGTCACCAGGCCGACGAGGTTGCCGCAGGCCGCTTGCCAGGCGTCGAACTCATCGAGATCCGGTGGTCTGACGTGTTCGGCCGGGTGCGCGCCGCGAGGACCGTCCTCGGGCGCAATATGGGGCCCTTCGACATGGACGAAGGGGATGGCGTGCCAGATCAGCGGGTCGCTGTCGCGCGCCTCTGCGATCGCCTTCAACGCATCGATGAGTGCAGCACGTGATGCCGTGATCAGCGTTGGCGCAAAACGCGATACGCCGCTGCGATGGACGGCGAGGGCGAGATCGCGGACCGTCTGTGGATCGGTGCCGCCATTGAGGTCATGGCCGCCAAAACCGTTCAATTGCAGATCGAACAGTCCGAGCGACAACCAGTGCTCGTCATCAGCACCGCCGGGCGCGATGTCGGAGATGCAGCCGTCGGAAATGGTGATCGTATGAGGCTGACCAGTCTCCGGATCGCGGCCCGAGATTTGTGTCGCCCGATCGCTCATGCGCGTGCCGTGGCTTGCAGCCGTGGCGGTACGGAGTCCCGATCGAGATACAGCATGCATCGCGGATGCGTACGCAATGCGCTCGCCGGACAGGCCGCGCCGATCGGGCCGTACAGGGATTGCTCGACGGCTGCTCGCTTCGCCGCGCCGGGCACCACGCAGAAAAGCTGATCCGCGTCCAGCAACCGGGGAACCGTCAGGGTGATCGCGTGCGTCGGCACGTCGCCGAGTGTTGCAAAACACTTGTCGTCGACCTGCTGCTGACGGCAGATCGCGTCGAGCTCGACGATCTTGACCTGCTTGGTGTCGTGCAGATCCGCGACGGGCGGATCGTTGAACGCCAGATGCCCATTGACGCCGATGCCGAGGCACACGATGTCGATCGGGGCATCGCTGAGAAGGGCCGCATAACGCGCCGCTTCGCGGTCCGGATCCGGTTCTTGTCCGATCAAATGGATGGCGCCCAGAGGGACGTGCGAGAAGAAATGGCGGGTGAGCCACACGCCGAAGCGCTCGGGTGCGTGCGCCGGAAGCCCGAGATATTCGTCCATGTGAAAGGCAATCACGCGTCGCCAATCGATATCGCGCTCTGCGGCCAGCGCGTCCAGCATCTCCGCCTGGCTCGGCGCGGCGGCGAACACCATCCGCACGCGATCTTGCCGCGCGAGGCGATCGCGCAGCGCAGCAGCGATGTCCAGGGCCGCAGCCCGGCCCATCGCATCCCGCGTCTCTGATATCGCGATCCCTGGCGCGACCGAAGCCATCATATCTACTCGTGTCTTGTCCGGCCGCAGATCAACCTACAAGGGCAAGAATGTTATGCAATCGGTTGCATGTCAAGCTTGCGCCCCGGCGGCGATCAAGGCATGTGTAATGTCGAGATCCCGCACAGGAGGCGCCACCGGTGAAACGCGATTCCGACGGCAGCGAGCGGCGCTCAGAGATTGCGCCGACCATCAGTCAGGTCGCAAAGATCTCCGGGGTCTCACGCGCGACCGTCTCGCGCGCCTTCACGCGCCCCGGAATGCTGAGCGAGGAGACCGTCCGGCGCGTCAAGGCGGTCGCCGACAAACTGGGATATGTGCCCAACCAGGTCGCGCGCGCATTGTCGACCGGGCGACACGGCAACGTCGCACTCATCGTCTCAGACGTTGCGAACCCGTTCTTTCCGCCGCTGATCAGAGCCGCGCAGCTTCATGCCGACAGGGCGGGACTTTGCGTCTTTCTGGGCAATTCGGACGAGGATCCCGCGCGCGAGGAATTGCTGCTCGGGCGGTTCATCGGCCAGGTGGAGGGGCTTGTGCTCGCCTCCTCCCGTCTGGACGAGACGCAAATCCGCATCTATGCCGCGCGCCGGCCGCTGGTCCTCATCAATCGCGACATCGACGGAATCACGCGGGTCCTGATCGATACCGCGCCTGGTGTTGCGGCTGCGATCGCGCATCTTGCCGAGCTTGGGCACCGGCACATCGCCTATGTCAGCGGCCCCACGACGTCATGGTCCAATCAGCAGCGGCGCAATGCGGTCCGAAAAGAGGCGGCGAAGCGCGGGCTCAAGGTGATCGCCATTCCGGCTCGCCCGCCATCCTACGACACTGGCCGATTGGCCGCTGCCCCGATCGTCGCCAGCGGCGTCACCGCGGCCATCGCGTTTGACGACCTCGTAGCCCAGGGGCTGCTGGCCGGGCTTGCGGCCCTCGATGTCGACGTGCCCACATCCTTCAGCGTGGTCGGCTGCGATGATGTTCTCGGCGAAACCACCTACCCGCAACTCACCACGGTGTCGGCGCGTTGCGCCGATGCCGGCGATGTCGCGGTTGGCCTCCTGCTCAGCCAGATGAATGGTGGCGCATCGGGCGAGATCCGCCACAAGCTGAACTCTCACCTCGTCGTTCGCGCGAGCACCGGTCCGGCGCCTGCGAAACGAAAAACCCGCTGACGATTTGGTCAACAGCCTTGGAAAGCGGCAACGGATCGCAATTGACACGCAACCGGTTGCATGACAGCCTTTGATCGGAATTTTTAGAGTTCTGGGAGCGGGGACATGGCCTTCATTGCGAAATCCTTCTGGCTGTCGGCGGCCCGGTTGCTGGCGGTGGCTGCCGCCCTCCCGATGCTGGCTTTGCCTGCGTCGGCGGAGAAGCTGACCATCTGGAGCGGCTGGCCCGACCTCGCCCCGTTCTACAAGCGCGTCGGAGACCAGCTGAAGGCGAAGTATCCCGATCTCGACATCAGCGTCGAGGCCATCGCCTTGCGTGAGCATGAGAAGCGGCTGGCGCTCTCGCTTCCATCCGGCTCCGCCGGAGACGTCATCGAGATGGAGGTCGAGGCTGCGCGATATCTGGAGGCGGGCCTCATCCCGGAGCCGCCGGCCGCGATCGTGGATTTCGTCAAAGCCAATTACGACATGACGCGGGTGAAGACCGCCACGTATGACGGCAAGATTTACGGCGTGCCGCTGTTCCAGGGGCAGGGCGCGCTGTTCTACAACACCGACATGTTTGCCAAGGCCGGTCTCAATTCGCCTCCCAAGACGATGGCGGAATACACGGCCTATGCGCAGAAGCTCGTCCAACGTGACGCATCCGGCACGCCGACCGTCAGCGGCTGGAGCCTGCGTCTCAGCGGTGGTGGCTCCGGCATCGCGGAGAAATATTGGACCATCCTCTATAATCACGGCGGCACGCTGTTGGAGGAGAAGGGCGGCAAGTGGCGCGCCGCCTATGCCAACGAAGCCGGCCGCAACGCGCTCAAGCTGTACCTCGACAACGTCGTGACCTATCGGACGGTGTTGCCCGAGATGAAGGCGGACGCCGAAGCCTTCGAGCTCGGCCAGACCGCGATGTTCATCCGGGAATCCTGGGTGATCGGCGACGTTGCCAAGAAGGCGCCCAACCTCAAATACGCGACGGCGCCATTGCCGAAGGGCACGCTGATGGTCCCGGTGGATCTCTACGTCCCCAACAAGGGGCCGAAGAGCCAGATCGCCTGGGACTTCGTTCAGAAGGCGAACGAGCCGGAGAATTTGCTGTGGCTGGTCGAGAACACGGCGTGGGTGCCCAATCGCAAGGGGCTCGACTACTCTGCGGTTATCAGCAAGATCCCCCAGCTCGGCGCGTTCGTGAACACCCCCGCCGACCACGTCTTCTTCACGGTGCCCGCGATCAGTCCCGCGAGTGAAATTCTCACCCGGCTCGCGGCCCGGCTCGAGAAGGCCTTTACCGACAAATCGCTGGCAGGAAACGATGCCGCCATCGACGCTTTCCTGAAATCTGCCGCTGAGGAGAGTGACAAGATCCTCGCCCGGGAAGATCTGCTGGCCAAGTGAGCTCGCAATCGATGGTCGCGTCGACACATTTGCAGCGCTAGCCGGCGGCCGCTCCGGGAGACTCCATGCGTTTCAAGCCGAAATGGCTGTTTCCGGTTCTGGCGCTGCTCCCGGTTCTCGGCCTCTATGCTTGCCTGCGCGTTTACCCGATCGCCGAGACATTGCGTCTCAGCCTGTTCAAGTGGAACATCATCTCGCGGCGCAAGCCGTTCGTCGGGCTCGACAACTTCGTCGAGCTGACGAGTGATCCGCTGTTTCTCGAAGCGATCTTCAATACCACCGTCGTTGCCTTCGGCGTGCTGGTGATCACGATTCCCGTGGGGCTCGCGCTCGCTGCGCTGATCAACAGCCGGCAGGGGCTCCGGCGCAGCGGCTTCTACGAGACCTCGATCTTCCTGCCGCACGTCGTCTCGCTGGTGCCGGCGGCCATGGCCTGGAAATGGATTTTTGATGCGCGGCTCGGGCCGCTCAACGCGTTGATCGGATGGTTCGGAATCCCGGCGCAGTCCTGGCTGTTCGACCCCGTCCTGTCGGTGGTCTGCCTGATCGTTCTGTGCTCCTGGCAGGCGATCGGTTATGCCGTGCTGATCTTTCTCGTCGGGTTGAAAAACGTTCCGGAGGCGCTCTACGAGGCGGCGCGCCTCGACGGCGCATCCGCGTTCCAGGCGTTTCGGTACGTCGCAATCCCGCTGCTGAAGCCGGTGATGCTGTACGTGTCGGTGATCACGCTGATCTCGTCGTACAACATTTATGCACAGGCCTTCGTCCTGGCCTCGGACGTCCAGGGTGCGCCGGGGCATCTGGTTCGCGTGCTCGTCCTCGACATGCTCGAAAACAGCTTTCGAAATTACCGGGTCGGCTATGCCGCCGCCGAGGCCGTCGTCCTTCTCGTGATCGTGCTCATTCTCACGGGCGCGCAGTTCAGGTTGTTTCGGGATCGGAGCCGGGCGTGAGCGATCCAGACCATCCGTCCAGCGATATCGATCGCAACACGCCAGCCGGCCTCGCGATCGACGTTGTCCTATCCGTTGTCGGCCTGATGATGCTGCTGCCGCTGGTCTTCCTGATCAGCAACGCGTTCAAGACGCCGCCAGAATTGCTGGCCTGGCCGCCCACCATCATTCCAAACCAGCCGACACTGGAGAACATTCTCGGCGTGCTGCACGAAACGCCGCTGCTGCGTTGGATCGGCAATACACTGATCTTTGCAGGGATTTCGACGACCAGCATCGTCGCCACCTCCGCCATCGCCGGCTACGTGCTCGGCAAGTTCGATCTTCCCTGGTTTCCGGCCGTCTTCGGCGTCATCATCGCGACGTCAGTCGTGCCCTTCGAAGTCTACATGATCCCGCTCTATCTGAATGTTCAGGCCGCGGGTATGTTGAACACGCTGCCCGGCCTCCTGGTCGGCTATCTCGTCATGAGTTTCGGCATCTTCCTGGTGCGGCAATATGTGACGACGTCGATCCCCGACGAGCTGCTGGAAGCCGCGCGGGTGGATGGGGCAGGCGAGGGGTGGATCTTTCTGCGGATCGTGCTCCCGCTGATGCGGGGGCCGCTGGGGGCGCTTGGGGTGCTGGCATTCTTCCAGGCCTGGACCGCGTTCGCATGGCCGCTCGTCGTGACCACCAACAAGGATACGTATACGCTCGAAGTCGGGCTGGCCCTGTTCCAGACCGGCTTCACCGTGGATATCGGCCATCTCAGCGCGGCTGCTGCGGTCGCCCTTGTTCCCAGCGCGCTGTTCTTCTCGCTGATGCGACGAAATTTCGTGCGTGGTGTGGCCGGGACCGGTTTGAAGGAATGATCGTCGCGTCCCATGGGGCTGTCGAAGGAGCGCACAGGACGTGATTGAACAGGAATACGATACGATCATCATCGGCGGAGGTTCCGCCGGAGCGACGTTGGCCGCGCGCCTCAGCGAAGATCCGTCGCATCGTGTGCTGCTGCTCGAGGCGGGGCAGGATCTTCGCACCGCCACCACGCCGGACCACATTCGCATCCCGAACCCCATGCGCGCCATCGGTGACGACGACTTCCGTTGGCCGAAGCTGCTGGCGCGCCGCACCGAGCGGCAGCAGCCGCTGCTGCTCTGGCGTGGCCGCGCCATGGGCGGCAGCTCGACAATCAATGGCCAGATCGCAATCCGCGCCGTTCCTGACGACATCGACCGCTGGGCGGCCGCGGGCTGCACCGGCTGGTCGTGGGACGAGCTTCTGCCCTATTTCTGCAAGCTCGAAACGGACAAGAATTTCCCCGACGCGCCCTATCACGGCGATCGCGGTCCGATCCCGGTGTACCGCGCGCCGATCCCGGATTGGGGCAATGTCGACCGCGCGCTGCGCGCCTCGGCGCTCGGCCTCGGCTATGGCTGGTGCGAGGATCACAACGCGCCCGTGGGCACCGGCGTCTCGCCCTACGCCATCAACAGCGAGGGCGGCCTACGGATCTCCACCAATGACGGCTATCTGGAGCCTGCGCGCGACCGCGCCAATCTCGACATCGTCGGTCGCGCGCTGGTCGACACCATCACCTTCGAGGGTAACCGGCTGCACGCCAACGGCGTCATGGTCCGCGTGAACGGCCGATCCTACACACCCCGCGCGACGCGTGACGTCATCCTCTGCGCGGGTGCCATCCATTCGCCGGCCATTTTGCAGCGCTCCGGCATCGGGCCCGCCGCCGTGCTGGAGAGGCTCGGCATCCCGGTCCGTGCCGACTTGCCGGCGGGCGAGAATTTGCTGGACCATCCGATCGTCAACGCATTGCTGCATCTGCGCGAAGGCAGTCAGGTCAGCACGCTGATGCACCGGCACACCAATTGCTGCCTGCGCTACTCGTCCGGTCTCGCGGGCGCCGGCGACAACGACATGATCATGATTGCCGGTAATCTTGCGCGCTCGTCGCAATCGATGGTGGAAGTCACGCTGGGGCGCATCGCCGTCTCCGTCTATCAGGCGTTCAGCCAGGGGCACGTCCGCATCGTCTCGGCCGATCCCGAGGTCGATCCTGAAGTCGAGGAGCGCATGCTGTCCGACCCCAGCGATCTCGCGCGGATGCGCGACGGGGTTCGCCGCCTGCGTGATATCTGCCTGCAGCCTGCGGTGACCGAGATCGCCAGCCGCGTCGACTATGGCGCCAGTGGACGTTCCATGGACGAGCCGCTGGGCGACGCGGAGCTCGACGACTGGTTGTTCGCCGAGTGCAGCGACGCGCAGCACGCCAGCGGCACCTGCAGAATGGGCGCACCGAGCGACGCGCGTTCGGTCGTCGATCCCGAATGCCGGGTGATCGGATGCACGGGATTGCGCGTGATCGATGCCTCGATCATGCCGGAAGTGCCGCGCGCCAACACTCACTTGACCACGGTCGCCATCGCCGAGCGCATGGCCGATCGGTTGAAGGGCGCGACATAAGACGTGACGGGTATGCGAGATGGCCCCAAGCCCGTTACCAGGCCAGCGGGATCCTCTGCGCAAATCCGCCGAGGTCCGAAGCCGAGCTGAGCGGCTGCCGGTCGAGCGGGCGGTTGTTGTTCTGATTGGCGAATGACGTGCCGGGTGGATGGGCGTAGTCGCTGAACTTGCGGTCGCCGGGGAGAACCTCGGTCCCGCCATCCAGCCAGGAGCGCTTGCTGACATAGATGCGCGTGCGGGAGCCGGATTGATAGGTCCGATCAGGGCCGTGCGGACCGTACTCATAGACGGCCTCTTTCGACGGCTGCAGGCGGTCGCGCCTGCCGACCGTGTCGGCGTTGATGGCCACGGTCGAGGCGAGGATGGCGACCAGCGCGAGACTGGTCGTGACGATCGGCTTCATTGCGGACATCCCATGCGCGTTGGCTGATGTCAGCGGCTCTCGCATCGCTCCAGCGGCGTGTAAACAAGCCTTGTTTTGCCTGATATTTCTGGCGATTTGCGCAAACGCCGCGCGTATGGCGCTATGTGCTTCGGCGGATCAATCAAACTCAATCCGCAGAAACAGTACAGCAATCTGAAAGCCACACCGTGGCCACAGCTTTCCCGTTTCAGAGCAAGTCAGGTGCTCTTGAGGTGTGGAATGTCGTTTTTGCGGGCCTGGCTTGTCGCGGCGGTCGTGGGTGGCGTGTCGATTGCAACTTCACTGACCTCGGTGCTGTTGCCGCAGCCGGTCGCGGCGGCGCAAGTCAATGATACGATCGTGGTCGAAGGTAATCGCCGCGTCGAGGCCGAGACGGTTCGCTCCTACTTCAAGGCCAGCCCCAACGGGCAGTTCGACCAGGCGGCTCTCGACGACGGTCTCAAGGCATTGATCGAGACCGGTCTGTTTCAGGATGTGAAAGTCAACCGGGCGGGCGGCCATATCGTCGTGTCGGTGGTGGAAAACGCCGTGATCGGTCGCGTTGCCTTCGAGGGCAACAAGAAGATCAAGGACGAGCAGCTCACGGCGGAGGTCCAGTCCAAGCCGCGCGGGACCTTCTCGCGCGCGATGGTGCAATCCGACACGCTGCGGATCGCCGAGATCTATCGCCGCTCGGGCCGCTACGACGTGCGCGTCACGCCTGAAATCATCGAGCAGCCGAACAATCGCGTCGATCTCGTCTTTACGGTTGAGGAGGGCGCCAAGACCGGCGTCAAATCGATCGAGTTCATCGGCAACAGCGCTTACTCGGCCGCGCGCCTGCGCGACGTGATCAAGACCCATGAGACCAATCTGCTGAGCTTCCTCTCAAGCGGTGACATCTACGATCCCGATCGTGTCGAGGCCGACCGTGACCTGATCCGCCGATTCTATCTCAAGAACGGCTTCGCCGACGCGCAGGTCGTGGCGGCGCTGACCGAATATGATCCGGACAAGAAGGGCTTCCTCGTCACTTTCAAGATCGAGGAAGGTCAGCAGTACCGTGTCGGCGCGGTCGAGTTCCGCTCCAGCATCGCCAATTTCGACGCGAGTACGCTGCGCGGCATGTCGCGCGTCAATGTCGGTTCGCTCTACAATGTCGAGCTGGTCGAGAAGTCTACCGAGGAGATGCAGATCGAGGCCTCGCGCCGCGGCTACGCGTTCGCCGTGGTGCGACCGAGCGGCGATCGCAATTTCGAATCACACACCGTCTCGGTGGTGTTCAATGTCGACGAAGGCCCGCGCACCTATATCGAGCGCATCAGCCTGCGGGGCAATACCCGCACGCGCGACTACGTGATCCGCCGCGAGTTCGACATCTCCGAGGGTGACGCCTACAACCGCGCCCTGGTCGACCGCGCCGAGCGCCGGTTGAAGAACCTCGACTATTTCAAGACCGTCAAGATCACCACGGAGCCCGGCTCGTCCAGCGACCGCGTGATCCTGATCGTTGACATGGAGGAGAAGTCGACCGGCGATTTCTCGGTCTCTGGCGGTTACTCCACGACCGACGGCGCGCTCGCCGAGGTCTCGGTCTCCGAGCGCAACCTGTTCGGCAAGGGCCTCTATGCCAAGGCGTCGGTGACCTACGGCCAGTACGCCCGCGGCGTGTCGCTGTCCTTTGTCGAGCCCTATTTGCTCGACTACCGGATCGCACTCGGACTTGACACCTACTGGCGCGAGAATTTGTCGAACAGCTATACCAGCTATTCGGTGACGACGCTCGGCTTCTCGCCGCGCCTGGGCTTCGCGCTGCGCGAGGACCTGTCGCTCCAGCTCCGCTACTCGCTCTATCAGCAGACCATCACGCTCCCCACCGCCTACAACAATTGCAACAACAACGCAGCCAACACGTCGCTGGCCTTCAATCCGACGCCGGCCTATATCCAGAGCGTGTTGGGCGGAGTGGATCCCACCAACTCGACGAGCTCGGGATACTACGGCTACGGCTGCTACGCTGACGGCGAATCGAGCCTGCCGATCCGCAAGGAATTGGCGAACGGCCCGACCTTGACGTCGGCCGTGGGTTACACGCTGACCTACAACACGCTCGACAACACCAAGAACCCCAACGACGGCCTGCTCGTCGACTTCAAGCAGGATTTTGCCGGGGTGGGCGGCGACGTCACTTATCTGAAGACCGCGCTGGACACCAAATACTACACGCCGCTGGTGTCCGAGATTATCAGTGTGATCCATCTCCAGGGCGGTGTTCTCAACAAGATCGGCAACAACGATCTGCGCATGCTGGATCACTTCCAGATGGGCGCGAACCTCGTGCGCGGCTTCGCGCCCAACGGTATCGGCCCGCGTGACATCACCTATGCAAGCTTCGGCGCCACCGGCGATGCGCTCGGCGGTACGAAGTATTGGGGCGCGTCCATGGAAATGCAGATGCCGTTCTGGTTCCTGCCCAAGGAAGTCGGCCTGAAGGGCGCGGTCTACGCTGATGCCGGCTCGCTCTGGGGTTATCAGGGGCCGACGTCATGGGCGGCGACGGGTGAAGTCAACACCAAGGCCTGTCCGACCTGCGGGCTGCAATATGACGACAGCAGCGTGGTGCGCTCGTCGGTCGGCGTCGGCCTGATCTGGGCCTCGCCGTTCGGCCCGCTGCGCTTCGACTACGCGGTGCCGCTGACGAAGGGCAAATACGACATCGTCCAGCAGTTCAGGTTCGGTGGCGGTACGTCGTTCTAGCCTGCCAGAATTCGCCGGCAGGCGTCGACGAAGACTTGCGCGCCGGTGACGATGTCGGCATCGGCGGTGTTTTCGGTCCAGTGATGGCTGATGCCGCCGATCGAGGGCACGAACAGCATGCCGGCGGGCATGATCGTCGCGAGCATCTGTGCATCGTGACCGGCGCCGCTCGGCATGCGCAGCGATCGTCCGCCGGCCAGGGCCTTGCTTGCGGCGTCTATCGCGTCCTGGAAGCCTGTATCCATCATGGCGGGCGCGCCCACGCGGATCCGCTCCACGGTCGCGTTACACGGGCCTTTGGCGTTGGCCTCGTCCGCCATGGTTCGCAACAGCTCTTCCAGCCGCGCGATCACGGCAGGATTGTCGTCGCGGATCTGGAACAACATCTCCGCGCCGCCCGGAATGATGCTCGGCGCGCCCGGATCGAGCGTGATGCGGCCGGTGGTCCAGACCGTGCGGGGGCCGCACGCAGCCGGGAAACGCTCGTCGATCGCCACGCAAAATCTGGCCAACGCGAGGCCGGCGTCCTTGCGCACGGCCATGCGCGTGGTGCCGGCGTGGTTCTGCTCGCCGGTGAAATTGATGCGGTACTGCCAGATGCCGACGATGGAGGTCACCACGCCGATCGCGAGCTTGCCGCTCTCGAGCGTGTCGCCCTGCTCGATATGCGCCTCGAGATAGCCGACATGCCGTCCGGGCTCGGCCGTGACGCGCGGTCGTCCAGTGAGCCCCATGTCGCCGAGCGCATCTCGCATGGTGCGTCCATTGGTGCGATCGCGCGCGGCGTCGATCTCGGCCTCGGTCACCTGCCCGACATAGGAGCGCGAGCCGAGGAAGCTGCCGAAATGGCCTTCCTCGTCAACCCACGCGGCCACCTCGACCGAGCCGCTCACGGAGGGATCGGTATTGAGCACGCGCGCGGCCTCGAGCGCATAGACGACGCCGAGCGGGCCATCGAGCCAGCCGGCGTAGTTCTGGCTTTCCAGATGCGAGCCAGCGAGCAGTTTTGGACCCGACTTCGTGCTGGTGCCGACGATGTTGCCGATGCCGTCGATCGCGCCGGTGAGGCCAGCCTCGGGCAGCTTCCGCACCAGCCAGTCCAGCGATTGCTTGTGCGGCGCCGAGAATGTTGGCTTGTGCACGCCGGTCTTGTAGGCGCCGAGGGCACGCAGCGCATTGAGATCGGCGAGGACGCGCTCGCCATTGGCGCGGGGGTGAGTGTCAGGCATGTTCGGCAACCTTCAGAGCCTCGGTGCGGATCTCCTCGACCAGCCGTTCCTTCAGCTGGACGAATTCCGGCGTGGTCTTGATCTTGTAGGAGCGTGGATGCGGCAGGTCCACATTGATCTCGGCCTTGATCCGGCCGGGACGCGCGCTCATGACGATGACGCGGCTGCCGAGGAAGATCGCCTCCTCGATGTCGTGGGTCACGAACAGCACCGTCTTCTGGTCGCGCTCCCAGATGCCCAGCAGCATTTCCTGCATCAGGGCGCGGGTCTGGTTGTCCAGTGCGCCGAAAGGTTCGTCGAGCAACAGGATCTTTGGATCATTGGCGAGCGCGCGCGCAATCGCGGTGCGCTGCTGCATGCCGCCGGAGAGCTGTTTTGGCCAGTGATTCTCGAAGCCGGACAGGCCGACCTGGCGGATGAAGGCGTCGGCGATCTTGGTGCGCTCCGCCTCGGAAACGCCGCGCTCGCGCAGGCCGAAGGCGATGTTCTCTCGCACGGTGAGCCAGGGAAACAGCGTGTAGGACTGGAACACCATGCCGCGATCGGCGCCGGGGCCGGCGACCTCGCGCCCGTCAAGCGTGACACGCCCGCCGGTCGGGCGATCGAGGCCGGCGACGATGCGAAGCAGGGTGGACTTGCCGCAGCCGGAGGGCCCAAGGATCGTGACGAAGTCGTTGTTGCCGATGGAGAGGTCGGTCGGCTCCAGCGCTCTCGTGGGAGCGTTGCCGTGGCGCGCGGGGAAAGTCCGCGAGACCTGTTCGATCTTGAGGGTCGTCATGCGAGCCTCCACGGAAACAGCCAGGCGTTGAATGCCTTGAACATGAAGTCCGAGAGGAGGCCGATCAGCCCGATGACGATGATGCCGAAGATGATCTGACCGGTATTGAGCAGCGCCTGGCTGTCGGTGATCATGTGGCCGATGCCGGAGGACGAGCCGATCAGCTCGGCGACGATGACGTAAGTCCAGGCCCAGCCCAGCACCAGCCGCAGGATCTCCGCAATCTCGGGTGCGGAGGAGGGCAGCAGCACGCGGCGGATGATGCCGCGGTCACTGGCGCCGAGCGTATAGGCGGCCTCCACCAGATCGCGCCGCGTCGCGCCAACTGTCACGGCGACCATCAGGATGACCTGGAATACCGAGCCGATGAAGATGACCAGCAGTTTCTGCAATTCGCCGATGCCGGCCCACAGGATCAAGAGCGGAATGAAGGCCGAGGCTGGCAGATAGCGCGCAAAGGAGACGAACGGTTCGAGGAAGGCTTCGATCGGCTTGTAGGCGCCCATCAATACGCCAAGCGGTACCGCGATGATCGCGGCCAGGGCAAAGCCGCCGACGACGCGCCAGATCGTCATGCCGATGTCGAACAGAAATCCCTGCTTGGCCAGAAGGTCATAGCCCTCCTGCAGCATGGTCAGCGGATTGGCGAGGAAGGTTTTTGACACATGGCCGCCAAAGGTCGCCCAGGACCAGAGGGCGACGAACAGCACGAAGAACGCGAGGCCATAGGCCACGCGCTGCCTCGATGTCACGGAATCCAGGGGACGCATCGATGGTCTATCCGAATGGTCGATCTTGCGCTGGTCCGCCGTGGGGCAGGACCAGCGCTGTGTCGGGGCTTACTTGATGAAGCTTGCGTCGTAGAGGTCCTCGACCTTCGGCGCGGACTTGATGATGCCGATCTCGAGCAGGAGGTCGGCGGCATCCTTGTTGAAGGCGAGGAAGTCGCCCGCGAAGAACTTCTGGTTCGCGGCCTTGTCCTGCCAGCGCAGATATTTGGCCGAGTTGCCGAACGCTTCGCCGGTCTGCTTCACGTCGGCGCCCATGATCTCATAGGCCTTGGCCTGGTCCTTGGCGATCATGTCGAGCGATTCGAAATAGCTGTCGGCCAGTGCCTGCGCCGCCTTCGGGTTTTCGCTGAGGAATTTCGGCGTGCAGCCGAACGTGTCCATCACGATCGGGTAGTCCAGCGTGGTGGCGATGATCTTGCCCTTGTCCGGAGCAGCACGCACGGTCGACAAATACGGCTCGTAGGTCATCGCAGCGTCGTTCTGGCCGGAGACGAAGGCCTGCGCAGCCGCAGCCGGCTCGAGGTTCACGACGGTGACGTCCTTCACCGTGAGGCCGTTCTTCTTCAGCATCCAGGCCAGCGCGAAATAGGGCGAGGTGCCTGGCGCGGATGCGGCAACGGTCTTGCCCTTAAGCTCCTTGATCGAGGAGACGTCGTTGCGCACGGCCATGCCGTCGGCGCCGAAGCTCTTGTCGAGCTGGAAGATCTGCTTGGTGGCGACGCCGTTGGCGTTCCAGGAGATCCAGGTCTCGACCGTGGTCGCCGCGCACTGCACGTCGCCGGAGGCGATCGCGAGATGGCGGTCCTTCTGCGGGATCTTCTTGATGGTGACGTCGAGGCCGTTCTTCTTGAAGATGCCGGCTTCCTTCGCCAGCGTCAGCGGCGCGAAGCCCGTCCATCCGGAGATGCCGACGCCGACCTTGACGTCGTCGGCGAGCACGGGAGTGGCGGCTGTGAGAGCAATGATTGTCGCAAAAACTGTCGAACTACGCATGATTGTCGTCCTCTTGCCCAGATGGTTTGACGTCCTGTTGATCTCTGTCGGCCCCAATGGACCGTTGCCCGAAGCGTTGCACAATTTGTGCCGACATCGTTCTCTCAGCCTCCCTTGAATCGGGCGACAAGGCGGTGAGAGTCACCGGGATAGAGCAGCCGCACCGCAGTGATGGTGCGCGCGCTGCGCCAGGTATAGCGGTCGATCACGAGACAGGGTGCTCCGACGGCGATGTCGAGCGCTTCCGCCGTGCGGTCATCCGCGACAATGGCGCTGATCGTATGCTCGGCCTCTGTCCATGGGACATGATGGAGCAGCCACGAACCCGGCGGCTCGCGCGAAAAATCCGCGGACGCAGCATTTGGCACGGACGCGAGATCGATCAGCCGGTCCTCGACCGCAAACGGCACGTTGTCGGCGCTGTGGCGGCAGCTGATCGCAACCACCTTGCCGGCTTTCTTGACACCAAGACGCTCGCGATCGGCGGCGGTCGCGGCGCGAAGCTTGCGGCTGATCAGCTCATAGCCATAGCCGCGGCCGAGCGCCGTGATCTCGGCGCGGATGTCGGCGATCTTCAGCACTGCAGACTGATGCTGCGGCCGGCGGACGAACGAGCCGGCGCGGCGCCGGCGCTCGATCAGGTCGGCCTGCGCGAGCTCCGATAGCGCCTTGTTCACCGTCATGCGCGAGCAGCCGTAGCGTGCGACCAGCTCGTGCTCGAAGGGAATGCGGTGGCCGGGTGGCCATTCGCCGGTCAGGATACGCTTTTCGATGTCGGCGCGGATGCGCTTGTAGAGCGTGGGCTTGTCGGCCGCGTCGGTGGCGAGGCTCATGCAACGAGCCTCCGCACCGCTGCGTTGAAGCGTCCGCGCGCAGCTTGACGCAATTGATGCCGGCCACTCTCGACAAGCTTGTTGCCGCCGGCCCAGACGCAATCGATCGCGCCGTTGCCTGCCGCAAAGATCCAGCCGTCGATCGCGGCGTCGCGCGCGCGTCCTGCCAGCGACGGATGTGCAGCGTCCAGCGTGACGAGGTCGGCACGGGCACCCGGCGTGAGGCCTGCAATCGGCTGTGCCAGAGCCCGGGCGCCTCCCGCAAGAGCGACGTCGAACAGCGTGCGACCGGTCGAACGGCCGGCGCCGGCTGAGAGCACGTTGCGCGCGCGGTGCTTCAGCCGCTGGCCGTATTCAAGCTGACGCAGCTCGTCGGCCGCGCCGACCAGTACGTTGGAATCGGTACCGACACCAAACAGCCCGCCGGCGTCGAGAAATTCCCGCCCCGGAAAGATGCCGTCGCCAAGGCTCGCCTCGGTGACAGGGCAGAGACCCGCCACCGCGCCGGTCCTGGCGAGTGCGCTGACTTCTTCATCCGTCATGTGGGTCGCGTGAATGAGGCACCAGCGTCGATCGACCGGCGCGTGTTCCAGCAGCCATTGCACCGGCCGTCGTCCCGACCAGGCCAGGCAATCCTCGACTTCCTTCACCTGCTCGGCGGCATGAATGTGCACAGGTCCGCCCTCGGCGAGCGGAATAATCGCCGCGAGCTCGTCCGGCGCCACTGCGCGCAGACTGTGCGGTGCGATGCCGATATTGGCGCCCGGCAAGTTTGCGATCGCCTTGCGCGAGGCGGCCATCAGCTTGGCGAATTGATCGACCGAGTTGATGAAGCGGCGCTGGCCGTCGTGCGGCGCGGCGCCGCCGAAGGAGCCATGCGCATAAAAACTTGGCAGCAGCGTCAGCCCGATGCCGGAGGCTTCGGCAGCCTGCGCAATGCGTGCGGCCATCTCGGCGGGATCGGCGTAGTGCGAGCCGTCGCGATCGTGATGCAGATAATGGAATTCGCCGACGCGGGTAAATCCCTGCTCCAGCATCTCGACATAAAGCAGGGTCGCGACGGCGGCGACATTGTCCGGCGTCATTGCCAGCGCAAAGCGGTACATCGTTTCGCGCCAGGTCCAGAACGTATCGGTGCTATTGCCGCGCAGTTCGGCAAGCCCTGCCATGCCGCGCTGGAAGGCGTGGCTGTGCAGGCTCGCCAATCCCGGAATCGCGATGGCGTGGCGCTCGTCGCCGGCGGCAGGCGCTATGTCCGGCGTCACCTCCGCGATCGCGCCGGCGGTGATCACCACCTGCACGTCATTGGCCCAGCCCGAGGGCAGGAGCGCGGAGGCGAAATGCAGTCGGGTCATGTTTGCACACCGGCTGGACAGAACCGCCTTACGATTATATGTCTAGACATATAAGTCAAGCATCCCACGGCCAAGGGACACACGTATGGCAGAGCGCTTCGACCGGATCTGGCACAACGCCCGGCTTGCCACGATGCGGGCCGATCGTCCCGACCTCGGCGAGATCGAACGTGGCGTCATCGCCATACGCGGCGGCCACATCGCCTATGCCGGCGCAGCCGCAGACTTCCCGACGGATGCGGATGCGATCCAGCGGGTCGATTGCGAGGGCCGCTGGATCACGCCGGGCCTCGTCGACTGCCACACCCATCTCGTCTATGGCGGCAACCGCGCCCATGAATTCGAGCTGCGCCTGAAGGGCGCGAGCTACGAGGAGATTGCGCGCGCCGGCGGCGGCATTGTTTCGACCGTGGCTGCGACGCGCAGGGCAAGCGAAGCGGAACTCGTCGCAAGCGCATTGCCGCGGCTCGATGCGCTGATCGGCGAGGGCGCCACCACGGTCGAGATCAAGTCCGGCTATGGCCTGGACACCGAGACCGAGATGCGCCAGCTCACGGCCGCGCGGAGCCTCGGTTGCCAGCGGAAAATTGCTATTCGCACATCTTTCCTTGGCGCGCATGCGCTACCGGTGGAGGCCGATGGCGACAAAGATCGCTACATCGATCTCGTCTGTAAGGAGATGCTCCCCACGGTCGCGAAAGCAGGACTTGCCGATGCGGTAGATGCCTTCATGGAGGGCATTGCCTTCTCGGCCGAGCAGACGTCGCTGGTGTTCCAGGCGGCGACGGCGCTTGGGCTGCCAGTCAAGCTCCATGCCGATCAGCTCTCGAATCTCGGCGGCGCTGCGCTCGCTGCGAAGTTCTCGGCGCTGTCTGCCGATCACCTGGAGCACACCGACGAAGCCGGCGCGAGTGCGATGGCGAAGGCCGGAACGGTGGCGGTGCTGCTGCCCGGCGCCTTCTATTTCATCTGCGAGACCCAGAAGCCGCCGGTTGAGGCGTTCCGCAAGCACGGCGTCCCCATGGCGCTGGCGACCGACTGCAATCCCGGCAGCTCGCCGCTGACCTCCTTGCTGCTCGCCATGAACATGGGCGCGACGCTGTTCCGGATGAATGTGGCCGAGTGCCTCGCCGGCGTCACCCGCGAAGGCGCGCGGGCGCTCGGTGTGCTGGAGGAGACCGGCACGCTGGAAGCCGGAAAATGGTGCGACCTCGCGATCTGGGACATCGAGCGTCCCGCCGAGCTCGTCTACCGCATCGGCTTCAATCCGCTGCACCGCCGTGTCTGGAGGGGCCAGTGACCGGGCAGGGCGCAACAATCGTCGTCAGGCCGGGTACGGTGAGCCTCGACGATCTTGCGCGTGTGCTGGCTGGCGATTCCGTCGAACTCGATCCCGCGTTCTGGCCGCGCGTCGAGGCGGCTGCGCAGATTGTCGCCAAGGCCGCGCAGGCTGCCGCGCCGGTCTATGGCATCAACACCGGCTTCGGAAAGCTGGCCTCAAAACGGATTCCGCCCGATCAGACCGCGCTGCTCCAGCGCAATCTCATCGTCTCGCATTGCTGCGGTGTCGGCCCGGCCACGCCGGAGGCGATCGTGCGGTTGATGATGGCGCTCAAAATCGTCTCGCTCGGCCGCGGCGCCTCCGGTGTGCGCCGCGAGGTCATCGAGCAATTGCAGGCCATGCTGGCGCGCGGTGTCTATCCGCTGGTCCCGCAGCAGGGCTCGGTCGGCGCCTCCGGCGATCTCGCACCGCTCGCGCACATGACCGCAGTGATGATCGGCGAAGGGCAGGCGATCGTCGATGGCAAGACGGTGTCAGGCAGCGAGGCGCTGGCCGCGGCCGGCCTTGCGCCGCTGACGCTCGGCCCCAAGGAAGGGCTCGCGCTGATCAACGGTACGCAGTTCTCGACGGCCTACGCCATCGCCGGCGTGCTGCGCGCGTTTCGCCTCGCCCGCGCCGCGCTCGTGACCGGCGCGCTGTCGGTCGATGCGGCGATGGCGTCGACGGCGCCGTTCCGGCCCGAAATCCAGGCGCTGCGCGGCCACTCTGGCCAGATCGCCGCGGCAGCAACGCTGACCGCACTGCTCGACGGCAGCGATATCAGGCTGTCGCATCTCGAGGGCGACGAGCGCGTGCAGGATCCCTATTGCCTGCGCTGCCAGCCGCAGGTCGCAGGCGCCGCGCTTGACCTGATCACGCAGGCGGCACGCGCGCTGATTGTCGAAGCCAACGCCGTCACGGACAATCCGCTGGTGCTGGTGGAGACCGGCGAGATCGTCTCCGGCGGCAATTTCCACGCCGAGCCGGTCGCCTTTGCCGCCGATACGATCGCGCTGGCACTGTCGGAGATCGGCGCGATCAGCGAGCGGCGCATCGCCACGCTGGTCGATCCAGCGCTCAATTTCGGCCTGCCGCCGTTCCTGACGCCGGATCCCGGCATCAATTCCGGCTTCATGATCGCGGAGGTGACGGCGGCCGCACTCTATGCCGAGAACAAGCAGCGCGCCGCGGCTTGCTCGATCGACTCGACGCCGACCAGCGCCAACCAGGAAGACCACGTCTCGATGGCCGCGCATGCCGCGCGGCGGCTTTCCGATATGGCCGACAATCTTGCCGCGATCCTCGGCATCGAGCTTCTGGTCGCAGCCCAGGGCATCACGCTGCGCGCGCCGCATGCAACCAGCGCGCCGCTCGTTGCGGTTATCGCCTTGCTTCGCGAGCAGGTCGCGGAGCTCGGTGCCGATCGCTACATGGCCGACGACCTCGCCAAAGCCGCCGCGCTGATCGAAGCTGATGCGCTCCCGGCCGTCGCGCTCACTTCGCTCTCACCCGATCCATTTCCAAGACTTGTCTGAAGAGGTCTTCATGAACCGCCGACTGGACAATGACCGCACCATCCGCGCCCCCCGCGGCAGCGACATCAGCGCCAAGAGCTGGCTGACCGAAGCACCGCTCCGCATGCTCATGAACAATCTCGATCCCGATGTCGCCGAGCGCCCGAGCGAGCTCGTCGTCTATGGCGGCATCGGCCGCGCCGCGCGCGATTGGGAGAGTTTTGATCGGATCACGGCCGCCTTGCGCAAGCTTGAGAACGACCAGACGCTGCTGGTTCAGTCCGGCAAGCCGGTCGGCGTGTTCCGAACCCATGCGGATGCGCCGCGTGTGCTGATCGCCAACTCTAACATCGTGCCGCATTGGGCGACGCTCGACCATTTCAACGAGCTCGATCGCCAGGGCCTGATGATGTACGGCCAGATGACCGCGGGCTCCTGGATCTATATCGGCAGCCAGGGCATCGTGCAGGGCACCTACGAGACCTTTGTCGAGGTTGGGCGCCGCCACTATGGCGGCAGTCTTTCTGGTAAATGGATTCTCACCGCCGGCCTCGGTGGCATGGGCGGCGCGCAGCCGCTGGCGGCGACCATGGCGGGCGCTTCGATGCTTGCGGTCGAATGCCAGCCGAGCCGCATCGAGATGCGCCTGCGCACCGGCTATCTCGATCGCCAGGCCGCAACCCTCGACGAAGCGCTGGCGATCATGGCGGAAGCCGCGACAACGAAGAAGGCCGTTTCGGTCGGACTGCTCGGCAATGCCGCGGAGATTTTCCCCGAGCTGGTGCGCCGCGGCGTCAAGCCCGACATCGTCACCGACCAGACCAGCGCGCATGATCCGATCAACGGCTATCTGCCGAAAGGCTGGACGCTGGCCGATTGGGAGAGCAAGCGTGCCTCCGATCCGAAGGGCGTCGAGCGGGCGTCGAAGACGTCGATGGTCGAGCACGTCCAGGCCATGCTGGATTTCCACGCGCAAGGCATTCCGACGCTCGACTATGGCAACAACATCCGCCAGATGGCGCAGGACATGGGGCTGAAGAACGCGTTCGACTTCCCCGGCTTCGTGCCGGCCTATATCCGTCCGCTGTTCTGCCGCGGCGTCGGGCCGTTCCGCTGGGCCGCGCTGTCGGGTGACCCCGAGGACATCTTCAAGACCGACGCCAAGGTCAAGGAGCTGATGCCCGACGACAAGCATCTGCACAATTGGCTCGACATGGCCAAGGAGCGCATCAAGTTCCAGGGGCTGCCGGCGCGGATCTGCTGGGTCGGCCTCGGCGATCGCCATCGCCTCGGCCTTGCCTTCAACGAGATGGTCGCGCGCGGCGAGCTGAAGGCGCCGATCGTGATCGGCCGCGACCATCTCGACAGCGGCTCGGTGGCAAGCCCGAACCGCGAGACCGAGGCGATGAAGGATGGCTCGGATGCGGTATCCGACTGGCCGCTGCTCAATGCCCTGCTCAATTGCGCCAGCGGCGCGACCTGGGTCTCGCTGCATCATGGCGGCGGCGTCGGCATCGGCTATTCGCAGCACGCCGGCATGGTGATCGTCGCCGATGGTACGCCCGAGGCAGCAAAGCGCATCGAGCGCGTGCTGTGGAACGACCCGGCCTCCGGCGTCATGCGCCATGCGGATGCGGGCTACGACATTGCGATCGACTGCGCCCGCGACAAGGGGCTCGACCTGCCGAGCCTTGCGAAGTAGCTAGCCGCGAACCAGGAGCTTCGGCATCGTCGTCTTGGCGCCGTCCATGAAGGTCTGGACGGCGTCACGGACGATGGCGTCGAGATCGGACGGGATCGGCGTCTCGTAGATGAATTTGCGGATGGCGAGATAGAAGATGCGGCCGTGCAGGCCCCAGAACAGCTCGGTCTCGCGTTCGCCGAGCGGATGGGCCTTTGCATCGGGCAATTTCAGATCGTGCCGCAGCTCGGCCGCCGCGGGCTCGATGATCTCGCGGCGGACGATGTCGAGATAGCGGCCCGTGATGCCGAACGACTTCATGCCGGATGAGACGAAGATCCGCACCCAATTGTACTCGAACACGCGCTCGACATAGTCGAGATAGAAGCGCGTCAGCCGCGCCTCCAGCGACTGTGAGCGGTCGCGGATCAGTGGACCCCAGTCCGGCGACCAGCGGCTGAGATAGACCTCCTGGTAGACCCGCTCGATCAGCGCCTCCTTGCTCGGGAAGTGGCGATAGATCGCCGAATGGGTGATGCCCATGCGTTTTGCCAGTTCGCGGGTCTGGCCCTCAAAACCGCGCTCGGCAAAGAAGCGGATGGCCTCGTCGACGATCGCGCGCTCGCGGTCGGGCGCGCGCATGTTGCGGCGCTTTGGCGCGGCCTTGTCCGTCTCGGCCCTGCGTCGGGCCGGTCGCTTCGCCGTCTTCTGCGTCTTCTTCGCCATTTGACCGTGAATCGCGATCTCTTCCGCCTTCTTAGCCTAAAGGTGCATTTGTGACCAAATGGTCATTTCCTGTTGACCGCTCTCCGGCGGCGTGTCAGGATTTTGAGACCAGATGGTTACAAATCTGGCATCCCGGCTGATGAGCCGATGGATCTCGAGGAAACGGCGGTGAAGGCGAGGGCTTTCAGCTATTTTCGTGCTGCGACGATCGACCAGGCGCTGGATGCTCATGCGCGCGCTGGCGACGACGCGCGCTTCATTGCCGGCGGCCAGAGCCTCGTGCCGGCGCTGTCGTTGCGGCTGCAGGCGCCGCGGCTCCTGATCGACATCACCCACATTGCCGAGATGCGCGGCGTCAGGCGCGAAGGCGGCTTTTTGCGCATCGGCGCGCTGACGCGCCATTGCGAAATGCTGAGCGAGCCGCTGATCGCCGAGTTCGCGCCGCTGTTGCACGCGGCCGCGCCCTTCGTTGCCCACCCCGCGATCCGCAATCGCGGCACGTTCGGCGGCAGCGTCGCGCTCGCCGATCCCGCCTCCGAATTTCCGGCGATGACGCTGGCGCTCGATGCCGAGATCGAGATCGCCGGCTCCTCCGGTACCCGACGCATCAAGGCCGACGATTTCTTCCTCGACCTGTTCGAGACCGCCTTGCAGCCCGGTGAACTGATTACCGCAATCTACATTCCCTTGTTCAAGGCTGACCAGCGCTTTGCCTTCGATGAATTGGCACGCCGTCGCGGCGATTATGCGCTGGTCGGCTGCGGCATGCTCGCAACCTGCGCCGGCGACCACATCGACGACATCCGCATCTCCTTCTTCTCGGTTGGCAATATTCCAACGCGCGTGAAGGGCGCCGAGGCGGCCCTGATCGGGTCGAGCCTGGATGCGGAGCATATCGCCGCTGCACAAGTTGCGCTCGAAAGCGACCTCGCGCCGCCCGACAGCGACGAGGTGCCGCCGGCGATGCGGCTGCATCTCGCGCGCGTGCTGCTGGGGCGCCTGCTCGGGCGCTTGAGGGACGGTGCATGAGTGGCTTCGACGAATCCCTGCTGGATGAAGTCGACGAGACCGTGCGCGTCCGCTTCGTCGTCAACGGCCGCAAGGTCGCCTGCGAGGTTGCGCCGCGCGAGACGCTGGTCGATTGCCTGCGCAACGCGCTGGAGCTGACCGGCACCCATGCCGGCTGCGAGATGGGCGCTTGCGGCGCTTGTCTCGTGCAGATCGACGGTCGCGCCGTGCATTCCTGCCTGATGTTCGCGGTGCAGGCCGATGGCGCCGAGATCAACACCATTGAAGGCCTCACCGAGAGCGGCGTCATCGCCGATCTCCAAGCTGAATTCCATCGCCGCAACGCGCTGCAATGCGGCTTCTGCACGCCGGGCATGCTGGTGAACGCGCAAGAGCTGCTCTCGCAGGTGGCGGAGCCGAGCCGCGAGCACATCCGCGACGCGCTGTCGGGCAATTACTGCCGTTGCACCGGATACGAGGCGATCGTCGATGCGATCGACGCCGTTGCCAAAGCACGGCGGGAAGCCGGGGGTACGCCATGAGCGCGCCGCTGACCTCGCTCGATCGTCCCAACTCCTATATCGGCCGTTCGGTGCCGCGGCCCAACGCCAAGCGCCTGCTGGCTGGACGTGGACGCTATGTCAGTGATCTCAAGCTGCCGCGTATGCTTTATGCCGCGTTCCTGCGCAGCCCGCATGCCCATGCGAAGATCGTCGCGATTAAGACAGACGAAGCGCGCGCCCTCGAAGGCGTGCATCTCGTCGCGACCGGCGAGGATCTGGCAAAGATCTGCACGTCCTGGACCGGCACGCTCGATCACTTCAAGGGCATGACCTCCACACCGCAATGGCCACTGCCGCTCGAGCGCGTCGTCTGGGCCGGGCAGGCGGTGGTCGCGGTCGTCGCCGAGAGCCGGGCGATTGCCGAGGATGCGCTGGAGCTGATCGGGGTCGACTACGAGGACCTCCCGCTGGTTGTGGATATCGACGCGGCGCGCCGGGCCGGCGGGCCGCTGATCAATGCCGGTAGCACCAACAATGTCTGCTTCCGTAGCCAGCTCGATAGCGGCACCGTCGATGATGCCTTCGCGCACGCCGCCCACGTGGTGGAAGAGGAATTTTCGTTCGGCCGTCACACCGCGGTGACGCTGGAGCCGCGCGCCATCGTCGCTGATTACGATCCGTCCGCGGGCATGCTCACTGTGCATCACGCGACGCAGACGCCGTATCAGTTCCAGGACCTCTATTCGCGCCATTACGGCATCCCCGAGGCCCGTGTCCGCGTCATCGCGACCGACATCGGCGGCTCCTTCGGGATGAAGTTGCACGTCTATCACGAGGACATGGCGGTGGTCGGCCTCTCGATCCTGCTCGGCCGTCCCGTCAAATACGTCGCCGACCGCATCGAATCCTTCGTCTCCGACATCCACGCCCGCGATCATCGCGTCCGGGCCCGCATGGCGCTCGACGCCACGGGCGAGATTCTTGCGATGGACGTGCTCGATCTCACTGCGATCGGGGCTTTCTCGACCTATCCGCGCACCAGCGTGGTCGAGGGCAACCAGGTGATCCGCCTGATGGGCGGTCCCTATCGCTTCAAGAACTATCGCGCCACGCTGGAAGTGCTGTTCCAGAACAAGGTGCAGACCAGTCAGTATCGCGCCGTTGGCCATCCCATCGCCTGCGCCGTCACCGAGCGGCTGGTCGATATGGCTGCAAGCAAGGTTGGCCTCGATCCCTTCGCGATCCGTGCGCGGAACGTCATCGCCGACGATTCCTATCCGCAGACTTCGCCGACCGGCTACCGTTTCGAGGCGTTGTCGCATCAGGCGTGTTTGAAGCGCCTGCACGAGATGATGGATTATGACTCCTTGCGTACCGAGCAGGCGGACTTGCGCAAGCGCGGCGTCTATCGCGGCATCGGGATTGCGACATTCATCGAGATCACCAATCCGGGGCCGGCCTTCTATGGTGTCGGCGGTGCGCGCATCTCCTCGCAGGACGGTGCCACTCTCAGCCTGACGCCGTCCGGCGAGGTGCGCTGCCTGATCTCCGTCACCGAGCAGGGACAGGGCACCGAAGCGATCATCAGCCAGATCGTGGCCGATCAGCTCGGTATCGCGCAGGACCATGTCAAGGTCGTCACCGGCGATACCGAGGTCACGCCGCATGGCGGCGCCACCTGGGCCTGCCGCGGCGCCGGCATCGGTGGCGAGACCGCACTGCAGGCCACGCGCGTGCTCAAACGCAACATTCTGGAGATCGCGGCGCTCATCCTTCAGGAGCAACCGGCGGCGCTCGACATCATCGACGGCCAGGTGGTGGATGCCGCGACCCGGAACCAGCGGATGCCGATCTCCGAGATCGCGCGCATTGCCTATTTCCGCTCCGATACCTTGCCGCCGGGAACGCAGCCGCAGCTCACCGTCAGTCACCACTTCGCGCCGCAGGGCTATCCCTTCGCCTTCACGAACGGCATCCAGGGCTGCTTGCTGGAGGTCGATGTCGAGACCGGCTTCATCAAGGTGTTGAAGCATTTCATCGTCGAGGATTGCGGTCGCGTCATCAATCCGATGCTGGTGGATGAGCAGCTTCGCGGCGGCATTGTGCAGGGGTTGGGTGCGGCCCTGTTCGAGGAATGCCGCTACAGCGAAACCGGTCAGCTGATGAACGGTTCGCTTGCGGACTACCTCGTGCCGATGCCGATGGAGATGCCCGACATCATGATCGCGCATGTCGAGACGCCGACCGCCGACACCGAGCTCGGCGCCAAGGGGGTCGGCGAGGCCGGCACGGCCGCAGCGTCCGCCTGCGTGCTCAACGCCGTCAACGATGCGCTTTCGCCGTTCGATGCCACGATCAATGCGATCCCGATCACGCCCACAAGAGTCCTGAAAGCCCTGAAGCGATTCTAGAAAAAAGACAGTTGGAGGAGATCATGCCCAAATCCGGTTCGACCGCGAAAATATCCCGCCGTACCGCGCTCGCCGGCCTCTCGGCCGGTGCGGCGCTGCTCGCCATGCCCCGGCTTGGACGCGCAGCGGATGAAACGATCCGCATCGGCTTTCCGACGCCGCTGACCGGCCCGTTCGCCGCGGAAGCGCGCGATCAGGTCAAGTGTGCGGAGCTCGCCGTCAAGCTCGTCAACGACAAGGGCGGCATCGGCGGCCGCAAGGTCGAGCTGTTGGTGCGCGACGACAAGCTCAACGCCGGCGAGGCCGCGACCCGCACTTTGGAGCTGATCGAAAAGGACAAGGTCCATGCCGTGGTCGGCGCGCTCTCGAGCGCCGTGCAGCTCGCAGTCAACGAGGTCACCCGTGCCCGCGGCGTGATCTATGTGTCGATCAGCCAGTCAGACACCATCAACGAGGCCAAGGATTTCAGCAAATACACCTTCCATGAGGCGCTGAACCCGCACATGACGACTTCTGCCGTGGCGCGGCAGACCCTGAAGAAGGGCATGAAGGTCGCACATCTGGTCGCGGATTATGCCTACGGCCATGAAATGCTGCGCGGCTTCAAGCGCGCGCAAGCTGCGATTGGCGCCGACAATGTCGGCGAGATCCTGCATCCGTTCGGCGCCGCCGACTATTCCACCTTCATGCCGCGCCTGATGTCGATGCGGCCGGACGTGCTCTGCATCTCCAATTTCGGCCGCGACCAGGCCAATGCGATCAAGCAGGCGGTCGATTTCGGCGTGAAGCAGCAGATGAAGATCGTCGTGCCCGTGATCCTGCATAACCAGCGCCTCGCGGTCGGCCCCGACGTGTTCGAGGGCGTGGTCGGCGGCGCCAATTACTATTGGGGTCTAGAGACCCAGAGCAAGACAGCGGCCGATTTCAACGCGGCCTTCAAAGCGGCCAATGCCGGCGCGATCCCGACCGACTACGGCGCGTACGGTTATTCCGGCGTCGGATCGCTGCTGGCGGCGATGCAGACCGCCGGCGGTACCGACACCGACAAGGTCGTCGATGCGCTGGAGAAGCTGCAATACGATCTGACCAAGGGTCCGCAGCATTACCGCAAATGCGACCATCAGTCGGTGCAGTCGGTGCTGGTGCTGGAGTCCAAGAAGAAGTCGGCCATGGCGAACGACAATGATCTGTTCGCCATTCTCGCCAACGACGCCGGCTCCGATGACATGCTGCGCAGCTGCAGCGAGCTCGGCCACGCGACCTGAAGCAGTGTGACGATGGACCTGTCGCTGATCATCATGCAGCTTCTCTCCGGGATCGCCCTTGGGGCGGTCCTGGTGATCACTGCGCTCGGATTGACGATCGTGTTCGGTATGTTGGGCGTGGTGAATTTCGCCCATGGCGCGCTGTTCATGATCGGCGCCTATGCGGGGCTGTATCTGGCGTCTCTCACCGGAAGCTTCTGGTGGGGTTTGCTGCTGGCGCCGATCCTGATGGGCGCCTTCGGCATGCTGATCGAGTTCGTCCTGATCCGCAGGCTCTACGGACGCTCGATCGACGATCCGCTGCTGCTCACCTTCGGTCTGAGCTACATCCTGGTCGAGGGCGTGCGCATCGTGTTCGGCAGCGACGGCATTCCGTTCCCGACCCCGCCGCAGTTGATCGGCGTGCTTGATCTCGGTATCGGCTTCTTCCCGCGCTATCGCCTGTTCGTGATTGCGCTGGTCGCCGTGGTACTTCTGTTGCTCTGGCTGGCCTTGGAGAAGACCCGTATCGGCCTGATCGTGCGCGCCGGCGCGCGTGATCCTATGATCATGCAGGTGCTTGGCGTCGATATCGGCCGGGTCTGGCTTGCGATCTTCGGCCTTGGTGTCGCGCTTGCCGCGCTTGGCGGTGTGCTCGCGGGCCCCATGCGCAGCGTCAATCCGGAGATGGGCTCGCTGGTGCTGGCGGAAGCCTTTGTGGTCACGGTGATCGGCGGCCTCGGTTCGATCGTGGGTGCCGTCGTCGCCGGTCTCATGGTCGGCATTTCCATCAGCCTGGTGGCGCTGTTTGCGCCGGAAATGGCGACCATCGTCATGTTCGCCCTGATGGCCGTGGTGCTGCTGATCCGCCCGCAAGGCCTGTTCGGCGTGAGGGGGAGAACCGCGTGACGTCACCTTCGAGCGGCGAAGCAGTCGCCAAGCCCGCGTCCGGCGGCCTCGGCTGGCTTCTTGAGCAGCGCGTGCTGCTGTCGGTTGCGGTGCTGGCCGTGTTGCCTTGGCTGCTGCCGTCGCAGGCGCTGGCCGTCAACGTCCTGATCTACGGCGTCGTGGTGATGGGCTATAATCTGTTGTTCGGCTACACCGGGCTGCTGTCGTTCGGCCAGGCGGCGTTCTTTGGCGCGGGTGCCTATTTCACCGGGATCGCGATCGGCCGCTACGGTTTGCCCTGGTTCATGGCGGTGCCGATCGCCGTTCTGCTCAGCACCTGCCTTGCCGCCGCGATCGGAATCGTCTCGACGCGGACGCGCGGTATTTATTTCTCCATGGTGACGCTCGCGCTGGCCCAGCTCGTCTATTACGTCGCACTGCAGGCCGCGTCATTCACCGGCGGCGAGAATGGCCTGCGCGGCTTCACCGTCGACCGCATCAACCTGTTTGGTCTCTCCGTCAACTTCCTCGATCCCGTTAACAAATATTACGTGCTGATGGCGCTCGCGGCGCTCGCCATGTGGTTCCAGTCGCGCATCCTGAACTCGCCATTCGGCGCGGTGATCGAGGCGATCCGGGAGAACGAACAGCGGGCGCGGGCTTGCGGCTACAATGTCGAGCGCAGCAAGCTGATCGTGTTCATGCTGTCGGGCGCGATCTCCTCGCTCGGCGGCTGCATGTTGGCACTGCATCTGTCGATCGTGCCGCTGGATATCCTGCACTACCAGACGTCGGGCATGATCGTGATGATGGTGCTGCTCGGCGGCGCCCGCAGCTTCTTCGGGCCCTTCGTCGGCGCGGCCACATTCCTTGTCCTGGAGGACGTCATCTCGGTCTGGACGCCGCACTGGCAGATCTTCGTCGGCGCGATCTTCGTGCTGTTCGTGCTGTTCCTGCCCAAGGGGATCTGGGGCACGCTGCTGGACGCGCTGGGTGTCGGAAAGGCGCGGCCATGACCGGCGAACTGCTTCGTGCCGACGGCATCGGCAAGCGCTTTGGCGGCTTCACCGCGCTCGAGGGCATCACCGTGTCCTTTGCTGCGGGCCAGCTCACCTCGATCATCGGGCCGAACGGGGCGGGCAAGAGCACCTTCTTCAACATCCTCTCCGGCGCGCTGACGCCGACCTCGGGCAAGCTGCACTTCCGCGGGCGTGAGTTGAACGGCTTGCCGCAGCATCGCTTCGTGCATCAGGGCATCTCGCGCTCCTACCAGATCACCAACATCTTCCCGGACTTGTCCGTGCACGAGAACGTGCGCGTGGCGGCGCAGGCGCTGAGCGTCAGCTATGACATCTGGCGCAACCGCGCGCATTTGCCGGAGCTCAATGCCAAGGCCGACGCCGCGCTCGACGCGGTCGGCCTGCTCGACAAGCGCGGCGAGCTGGCAAAATTCCTCTCGCATGGCCAGCAGCGCGCGCTGGAGATCGCAATCGCGCTGGTCTCGGAGCCGGAACTGCTGCTGCTCGACGAGCCGACCGCCGGCATGGGGCCGGAAGAGACCAAGGACATGGTCGCACTGCTGGAGCGGCTCGCCGACAAGCGCACCGTGCTGCTGGTCGAGCACAAGATGAAGATGGTGCTGGGCCTCTCCAAGCGCGTCGTGGTGCTGCATCACGGCCGCCTGCTGGCGGACGGCGCGCCCGACGAGATCAGGAGCAATCCGGAGGTCCGCCGGGTCTATCTCGGACAGAGTGAAGGTTATGGCTGAGACCGCGCTGCTCGATATCAACGATCTCCATGCCTGGTACGGCGCGAGCCACATCCTGCACGGCATCTCGCTGCACGTGAAGGAGGGCGAGGTGGTCGCGCTGGTTGGCCGCAACGGTGCCGGCAAGACCACGACCTTGCGGGCGATCATGGGGCTGATGCCGAAGGCGACGGGGCACGTCCGTTTTGCTGGCAAGGAGCTGTTGCCGCTCCGCGCCCATCAGCGCTTCCACCTTGGGCTTGCCTATGTCCCCGAGGAACGGCGCATCGTTCCCGGTCTTACCGTGCGCGAAAACCTGCGGCTCGGCCTCGTGGCAGCCGGCCGCGCGATCGACGAGCGCGCAGCGATCGACGAGATCGCCGAGACGTTTCCGCGGCTGAAGGAGCGGCTCGACCAGGAGGGCGTGACGCTCTCCGGCGGCGAGCAGCAGATGCTGGCGATCGCGCGCGCGCTGATCGCCGATCCCAGGATGATCCTGCTGGACGAGCCCTCGGAAGGCATCATGCCGGTGCTGGTCGAGGAGATGGGCGTGCTGTTCCGCCGCCTGCGCGACGCAGGCAAGACGCTGCTGCTGGTCGAGCAGAACGTCGAATGGGCCTTGCGCCTGGCCGACCGCGCCGTGATCATCGATCAGGGCGAGGTCGTGCATGAGAGCAGTGCGGCCGCACTGCTCGCGGACAAGGACATCCAGGAGCGCTATTGCGCGGTGTAATGCCTCAGGCGACGACCTTGCTGGTTGAGCCGTGCAGGCGCTCGCGTTCCTTGGCGAGATAGTCCTCGATTGCCGCGCCCGGCATGGGCTTTGCGAAATAATAGCCCTGGATGAAGTCGCACCCGAGCCGGCGCAGCGTGTCGAGCTGGGCGCGGGTCTCGACGCCCTCGACCACGCAGGCGATCTCCATGTCGTCGCAAAGGCCCGTGAGCGACTTGATGATCTTGTGGCTGACCGGATTCTCGTTGATGTCCGCGACGAAGCTGCGGTCGATCTTGAGCTTGTCCAGCGGCAGGCGGTGCACATGGCTCAGCGAGGAATAGCCGGTGCCGAAATCATCCAGCGAGATGCCGCAGCCCATCGCCTTCAGCGTCGCGATCGATTGCTGGGCACGGACGAAGTCGAAGGTGACGGCCGTCTCCGTGATCTCGAAATCGATCCGGTGCGGCGGCAGGCCGCTCCTCTCGATGATGGCGATCAGCGGCAAAATGCCCTCGGCCGCGCAGACGTCGTGGGCGGAGAGATTGAACGACAGGCGGATGTGGTCGGGCCAGGACTTTGCGGTCGCGAGAGCGCGCGCCAGCAGCACCTGCGTCAGCGGCCGGATCAGGCCGATGCGCTCGGCCGCCGGGATGAAGTCGGCGGGCGAGACCCAGCCGAGGCGAGGGCTGTGCCAGCGCGCCAGGGTCTCGAAGCCCGCAGTGTGCTCGCTCATGGCATCGACGATCGGCTGGAACACCAGCTCCATCTCGGCGCCGAAATCGGACGTCCGCAGCAGGTTCTCGATCACGCCACGGCTGCGGATCTCCGCCTCGAGTTCGCCCGAGAAGATCACGGTGCGGCCGCGCTGGTGGCGCTTGGCGTGGTAGAGCGAATAGTCGGCGCATTCGTACAGCGCTTCCGACGTCGTCGCGGAGTTCGGATAAAGTGCGAAGCCGATCGAACAGGACAGGCCGGTATGGGCGGTGTCGAGCTGGTAGGGCAGCTTGACCTGCTCGCCGATGCGCTCGCCGAGCCGCGCCAGATCGACATCCTCGGGGTCGCCGCACACGACGAGACCGAACTCGTCGCCGCCCAGGCGCGCAAACTCCACCCGTTGCGGTCCAAAGCCCTCGCAGACCTCGCGGATGCGGCGGCCGGCCTCGATCAGGACGCGGTCGCCGACGGAATGACCGTAATTGTCGTTGATCGGCTTGAAGCCGTCGAGGTCGATGATGCCGACCGCGACGTGAACGTGTCTGCGGTCGGCATCATTGAAGGCGCTCGCGAGCTCGGCGAAGAAGCGACGGCGGTTCGGCAGCTCGGTGAGGGAATCGAGGTTGGCGAGGCGGAAGTTCTCGTCCGAGAGCGCTTGGGTAGCCGCCTGCTGCATCAGCAGCGATTTGCGATTGGAGACGAGATCGGCGAAGTCGCGATAGTAGATGAACAGCACCGTCACCATCGCGCCGGAGACCAGCAGATTGTTGATGGCCATTGCCTTCAGCGTCGGCTCGCCGGTGACGAAGTAGAACAGCACATAGGGGACGTTGACGACGAGCGTCACGATCAGCGCGGCTGAACGCAGATGCATCAGGCAGAAGATGCAGCCGATCATGGTCACGGCCATGTAGAATGCGACCTGGCTCTTGGCGAAGGCATCACCATAGGGATAGAGCGCGAACGACCAGGCCGTAAAACCTGCAGCGATCGGTGCTGCGATCAAGTTGGTGAGGCGCAGATTGCGCAGAATGTCGGCGTCGCTGCGCACAACATGCCGCTGGCGCAGCCACCAGACGGTCCGAAGGGCGGTCACCGCGGTCAACACGGCCGGCACGATCATGCTCAGCGAGGCCGGCGCTAATGGCACGTAGGTATAAGCCACTGCGATCGTGTTGGTGATCAGGATGAAGTAGAGCAGGGGGATCTGCTTGGAGAAGGCGTCGAACTGCGCGCGCGTCAGATCCGGATCGGTCGGCACGCGAAACAGCCGCACCGTGGCGGCGAGACAGGCTTTCAAATCGACGGCAGGCATTGCAATCCGCGCCCCAAATCCCTTCAAACGAAAGCGATCTTGCACAGCGGGGGTAAAGAGCGCGTTAGACGGGTTCCACGAGGATGCGCCAGCGCTGGTTGCACGCGACCGCGGGATTTTCCACCCGCGTGCATTGGTGAGGGGCTGTTAAGGATATGCCGCGGAAGCGAGCGGCGTTTCGCGCGGCAGATCGTCCGAGATGGTCGCGGCTACGATCTGCTAACCATAGCAATCTCGGCCGCGCGCCGATTGCGGCGGTCGCGGACGACCGCCGCGCAGAGGTGACGGCGGCCTTCACTTCGCCGGTTGAAGCGCGGCCGTCTGCTTGGCGAGCGCCTTGTCGAAATCGTCCGACAGGCCAGTGGCGTAGGCCGGAAGCTCGCCCGGCTTGACGAATGGATTCGGCGTGGAGTTCTTGATCTGCTGCGCGCGCTTGTCCTGCATGCCATAGACCTCGGGATGCGGCCCGAGCAGCACGTCGATCTTCATCGCCTTGGCCTTGGCGAAGGTTGCGTGATAGTCGTCGACAATGCCGGGATAGGTCGGCTGGCCGACCAGGCGGTTCAACGCCACGGTGCCGCTGCAGAAGAACAGCACCTCGCGGTCCTGCCCGCCGTCCTTCACCGTCATCTCCCAGCTGGTGCAGCCCGGCGAATGGCCGGGCGTCTCATGCGCCGTCAGCGTGGTGTCGCCGAGCGTGACCTTGTCGCCTTCCTTCACCGTGCGATCGACCTTCACCGGAGGAAAGCCGAGGTCCGCGTTCTTCTCGTCGCCCGGATAGTAGCCGCCTTCGAGCAGCGGCTTGTCGCGCGCGCCGGCGACGAGCTGCGCGCCGCTGTCCTGCTTGATCTCGGCGAAGCCGCCGGTGTGGTCGAGATGGGCGTGGGTGTTGAGGATGTATTTGATGTCGGCGACCTTGAAGCCGAGCTTGGCGATGTTGTCCTTGATCATGCCGGTCGACTGCGGCATCGCGGTGTCCATCAGGATCAGGCCCTGCGACGTCTTGATGACATAGACGGCGATGCCGTCGGTGCCGACATAATAGATGTTGTCGATGAGCTGGAACGGCTCGAACGGCGCGGTCCACTTCACCATGACTGCCGCCAGGAAGTCCTTGATGGTCTGGGCTTGCGCAACTGGGGTGAAGAGCGCCATCGCGCATAGCGCGGCCGTGAGCTTTCTCATGGATCGTCCTCCCGGATTGTTGTTGTCGTTGCGACCGCGGGTGAGGCCGCGGGTCGTCGGGTCGCACGCTAGATGTTGCGCGATGCGGCAGCAACGGCCCGATGTTCGAAAAATGCCACGTCATGCGCGGAATAACGGCCGCTGTCCGGTTTGAGCATGGCGACGATTGCTGCACTGCGCCCATCGCGTTTGACCGCGTGCGAGCCGGCCGCCATAATTTGCGTCAAGACGGGCCAGAAAGACCCGTCAACATCGGGAGCTGAAATGACCAAATCATTGTCCGTCCTTGCGGGGACGCTGATGTCCCTCGTCTCCTTCACATCGATCGCCTTCGCGCAGCCGGCCTGCGTGACCCAGAACATGGCCGTGCCGCCGGGCGCCAACACCAGCGACAAGGCGGCGCCGTTCTTCATCGATACCACCGGCCTCGATTTCAAGACCACGCCGCCGACGCGCGATCCCTCCAATCCGAACTATCCGCGCGCGACCGAGCTGCCCGATGGCACCTTGCCGCCGCCGGGCGCCGAAGGCAATTTCATCATCGGTCCCACCCACAATCCGGCGCCCGAGACCATTGCGAAGGAGGGCGTGCCGCGCGGCACGACAAAATCCTTCACGCTGTCGTCGAAGGACAGCACGATCTACAATCCCGGCCTGATCCGCGACGACGTCGCCGGCTGCACCAATTCCTCGATCATGACGACGGTGACTGCGCCGGACGACAAGTCGAACATGATCGTCACCACCAGCCATCCCGGCATCTGGTCGCGCACCATCGACGTCTATGTGCCGGCGCAATATGTCCCTGGTACCGAAGCGCCCTTCATCGTGATCGGCGACGGCGGCTCCGCTGCCTACAAGGATCTGCCGACCACGCTCGACAATCTGATCGCGCAGCGCCGCGTGCCGCCGATGATCGCGATCCAGGTCGGCAATGGCGGGCAGGATGCGCAGGGCAGCCAGCGCGGCCGCGAATATGACGCGGTGTCGGGTGTCTATGCGCAGTTCATCGAGCGCGAGGTGCTGCCGCTGGTCGAGCAGAACGCCGGCGTCAAGCTCACCAGGAACCCCGAAGGACGCGCGACCACGGGGCTGAGCTCGAGTGGCGTGGCAGCCTTCACCATGGCCTGGTTCCATCCCGAACTCTATCACCGCGTGCTGGCGTTCTCGCCGACCATGGTCAACCAGCAATGGCCGCATGATCCGTCACTGCGCGGTGGCGCCTGGGAATATCACAGCGCATGGACGGGACCGGCCACGCCCAATCTCATCTCGAAGGCCGGCGTGCTGACGCCGGCCGAGCCGCCCGGCGTACCGCTGATCGTCGCCGCGCCGACCAAGCCGATCCGCTTCTGGTTCTTCGGCGGCGACCAGGATCTGTTCTATCCCAATCCGACCATTCCCGACGGCATGCACGACTGGACCTTGTCCAACGCGCTGATGGCAAAGGTGCTGGCGGAGAAGGGCTACCACTATCAGTTCCTGTTCGTGCGCAACGCCAAGCATGTCGATCGTCCCACGATCGCGCAAACGCTGCCCTCGGCACTGGAATGGGTCTGGAAGGGCTATCCGATCCCTTGATGCGGGAAGTGGCCTAGCGCCCGATCGTCACACCGGCGGTCGAGCGCATGGCGTCGCGCAAGCTCGTCGCGTTCATGTCGTCGAGCATCTGCCGCGTCAGCACGGTGGTCTGGCCGGGCGTGTCGAGGATGGTCTCGCCACGTGAGAAGGACAGCCGGTTGGCCTTGTAAGGGGATGCCGGATCGCTGGCAGGCGGCGCCGCATGGACGTGGCGCGGCCGCTTATGGGACGCGGCGAGCGCGCCTTGCGAAACGCAGAGCGCGGCGATCACGATCAGGCTTTGCAATTTTGCGGACATGCGATCTCCCATATCCCAGGCGTCAGCCTAGCATATGGGGCGCGTCATCGCAGAGGAAAAGGATCAGGCGAGGGCGGCCTGGCGTTCCCGCACCGGCTCGCGGGTGCGATCGGCGCCACGCGGCTCGGCGAGCCGGGTGAAGCTGCGCTGGCCCGCATGCACGGGCGCCTCGACGATCACGCCTTCGCAGACGATCTGGCCGCCGAGCATCTTGAATTCGAGCTTGTCGTAGCGCGGCATCGTCTCGCCGGGCTCGGGCGGCAGCAGTCCGATGCGCCCCTGGATATTCAGTGTGGCTTCGCCGGTGCCGTGAAGCCGCGGATTCCACATCCTGATCCCGGTCTCCGTCCAGCGTTGCCGGATCAGCGCGGCACGATCGGCGGGCTCGACGATCTTTGCGCGCGCCTTCGGCGTGCTCGGGCTCTTCGGAGTGGGCGCCGGTTCCGGGTCGACGTGCGTGGCGGCAACGGGTGCGTCAGCGATCGTCGCCTCGGCAAGAGTGGCCGCGACGGGCTCGGGATCGTTCGCGACGACCGGGTCGATCTCTGCGGCGACGCTGGGAGCGGGCTCGCTGTCGATGCTGGCCTCGACGACGACAGGCGCGGGGACCTCAGCGTCGACGACGACGACGGGCGTCTCATCGACCGCGATCGGCTCGATCTCCACGGCAGCGACGGCTACGGGTTCGTCTTCAGTGACGGGCTCGGAGACCGCGACCGGAATCGTCGCCATCTCGACAGGCGCAACGACGACTTGCTCCGTGACGATCGGCTCGACATCTTCAGGGAGTTCCGGAGCAGCATCGCGACCGACGACGGGCTCAGGTGCCTCGATTGCCTCGACCTCGACAGCGGAGACCGGTGTCCCGTTCACGAACTCGGGTTCGCATGTCGTCTGGAGTTCGACAGGCAGATCGCTGACGGCAACGGGCTCGGGAGCATCAACGGCTTCGACTTCGACAGCGGAGATCGAGGTCTCTTCGACGACGTCAGGTTCAACATCCGTCACGAGTTCCGCGGGCGGCTCGCTGCTGGTGAGTTCGGGCGCATCAACCGGCGCGATTGCGACCTCAAGCGACGGAACTGCGATCTCTTCGACGACGAGAGGCTCGACGCCTGCCGGCGTCTCCAGCGATGAATCGTCGTTGACGCTGATATCGGTCGCAGCCGCGATCGGGCTCTCTTCGATGACAGGGATAATAGTGTTGTCTTCGGTGACCGGGGCCGCGACTTCGATGCCGGCATCGCGATGCAACGGTTCCGTGCTGATGTCGGTATCGAGGGCCGGCGCAGCTTCGGCAACAGCGATGACGGCAGGCTCTTCTTCCGCTGCGATCGGCGCCACGTCGAGACTGCCGCTATGCGGCAGGGGCCGAAGCCGGTTGAACGCCCATTTCACCGCAGGAATGCGGCTCAGCAACGATATCAGTCTCGAAAGCACTGGGAGTTGTCCAAGAGGTACTCGGGCCGTAAGGGCAATCGCTGATTCGCCAGCAATGTGAAAAACTGCCCCGGCCGTCACACCCCTGTCAATCTAGGCGGGACCAATTGCAGAACATCTGCACAGCCTCGCGCCACAGCGTTCATTCGAAATGCATCGATGCGAGCGGATCTTCGTCGCGATCCGGCTGATGCGTTGGTGCATGCGGGACGGCCGCGTGCTCGGCCTTGCGGATGTGCTGATGCGCAAGGGCGTGCTTGTGGACCAGCGCCATGGTGAGCGCTTCGCAGTCCGTGGGTTCGCCGCCCCGGGCGCAGTCGATGCTTGACGACTGTCCGGGCCACGCCTGGGCCGGGCCCGCGATCGCAAGCGGCAGAATGATCAGGAGGGCGGCAGTGATGCTTGTCTTGGTCATGGGACGCTCCAAACCGTTTCACTGAATGGATCAGGCGAAACGGGCGATATTCCGCGGTGCCACATGATTGCGCGGCAGCTCACGCGGGGTTCAACGGCCGTGAGGCCGGCGTGAGGGCGTTCCCTGCGCAAACCGGTCCGGGAACCCGGATGCGACAAAGCACCGCCGCAACGTTCCGCGCCGCCTCGCTTAGGATATTCGGGCAGCAAGGCGAACCTTCGCATGTCCGATCCTCCGGAAGACAGGATCGTTCCGATCCGCTCGTTGCAAAGCGCGCGGCTTGACGAGCGCTTCGATGCAACGCTTGCGGATCTCGAGGCGCGCCGCGACGAGCTCGTGCGTGTCATCGCCCGTCTCACCGAAGGCCTGAGCGTGATCGATCAGGCGGGGGCAGATGCATCGGCGCAGTCGGCGCGCGATCTGATCGGTCTGCTGGCGACGGCCAAAGCCCAGCTCGACGAGATATCAAACATCATCACGAGGCTGCGGCCGCCATGACGTCATGCGGTGCTGCCCCGGCCGCTGATCTTGCGCCGAATGTCGGGCTTTCCTGCGTCGTCCTTCCCGCCTAGTTTGAAACATCGGGGGAGTGAGGACGACGCAATGAAGAAACTTGCCGCCATCGTCGCGGTTCTGGTCTGGTCGACAGGCGCCCACGCGCAGGACCGCAGCATCACCGTGGCCTCGACGACGTCGACGGAGCAGTCGGGCCTGTTCGGCTATCTGCTGCCGTTGTTCTCGAAGGCCGAAGGCATCGAGGTGAAGGTCGTTGCCGTCGGCACCGGCCAGGCGCTGGATATCGGGCGGCGCGGCGATGCCGACGTGGTGTTCGTCCATGACAGGCCGGCCGAAGACAAGTTCATGTCCGAAGGGCAGGGCGTGAAGCGCTTTGACGTCATGTACAACGATTTCATCATCGTCGGCCCGAAGAGCGACCCCGCGAAGATTGCCGGCGGCAAGGACGTCGCTGATGCCCTGCGCAGGATCGCGGCGGCAAAGGCGCCGTTCATCTCGCGTGGCGACAAGTCCGGCACGCATGCCGCCGAGCTGAGATTGTGGAAGGACGCCGGCATCGATCCTGCGACCGGGAAGGACAGCTGGTATCGCGAGATCGGGCAAGGCATGGGGCCGGCGCTGAACATGGCGTCGTCGTCGGGGGCTTACCTTCTGTCCGACCGCGGCACTTGGCTGTCGTTCAAGAATCGGGGCGAGCTTGCGATCCTGACCGAGGGCGACAAGCGGCTATTCAATCAGTACGGCGTCATGCTCGTCAATCCGGACAAGCATGCGAATGTGAAGGCGAAGGACGGGCAGGCCTTCATCGACTGGCTGATCGCGCCAAAGGGGCAGGATGCGATCGCCGGCTACAAGGTCGGCGGCGAGCAGCTATTTTTCCCCAACGCGTCCCACTAGCAGGAAGGCGACGGTCGAGACGGCGACGCTGAGCGCGAGCAGGATCAGTCCGAGCCCGAGCGCCAGCGGCAAATCGCCCTTGCTGGTCTCAAGCGCGATCGCCGTCGTCATGGTGCGGGTGAAGCCGCGGATGTTGCCGCCGACGATGATGATGGCGCCGACCTCGGCGATCGCCCGCCCGAACGCCGCGAGAAAGGCGGTCAGCAGCGAGGTCCGGCCGAGTGCGAACAAGAGGCCGATGCTGCGCAGTGTCGACAGTCCGTCGATCCGTGCGAGGTCGCCATATTCCGCCCACAGCAGGCTTGCCGGCCGATGCACCAGCGCAACCACGATCGGGGTCGCCAGCAGCGTCTGCGCAATCACCATGGCCGCCGGCGTGAACAGCAGGCCCGCTGCGCCGAGCGGGCCGGAGCGCGACAGCAGAAGATAGAGTGCAAGCCCGACCACGACGGGCGGCAGTCCGAGCAGCGCATTGGTCAGCACGATGACCACCTGCCGCCCGCGAAAGCGGGTGATCGCCAGCAGTGCCCCGAGCGGCGCGCCGATCAGCAGCGCGATGATGCTGGCCGTCAGGCTCACGCGCACCGACAAGGCGACGATACCGAGCAGCTCCGGATCGGCTTCGCCAATCAGCGTGAACGCGGCAACGATGGAGCGTGCGAAGTCGTTCATCCGGCCTGATGCCCCAGGGCCAGGCCGCATGTCATGAGATGGTCGATATCGTGGCTGCGATGCCGCTTCACACTGGTCCCTGCCGTTCCCGCCGACAGTCAGAGAATACAGGTGACGAGCGGTTTGGACACTCTATTCATTCGTAGGCAGCAGCGTGCTTCACGCTTGCTCTGCCCCACAGCCAGCCCGCCAGCGGAATGGCGAGGGCTGCCCCGATGAGCTGAGCGATCATGAAGGCCGGCACGTCGTGCGGGGCGATGCCTGCAAAGGTGTCGGATAGCGATCGGGCCATGGTGACGGCGGGATTGGCAAACGACGTCGAGGCCGTGAACCAATAGGCCGATGTGATGTACAGGCCGACCGCGTAGGGAACGGCAGCCGAGGCTCGCGACGCGACGCCGAAGATCGTCAGCAGCAGTCCGAAGGTCGCCACCGCTTCGGCGAGCCACTGTCCCGCACCGCTTCGTTCGGTCAGCGACATCTGGAGGACGGGCAGCCCGAACATCAGATGCGCAATCCACACGCCGATGATTGCGCCGGCGATCTGCGCGACAATGTAGATCGCAGCGTCGATCCAGGCCACTTCGCCGCGTAGCGCAAAGGCCAATGTCACCGCCGGATTGAAATGGGCGCCTGACACGGAAGCAAACATCAGGATCAGCACGACGAGAATGGCGCCGGTGGCGATGGTGTTGCACAGGAGCGCCAGCGCGACATTCCCGCCCGCGAGCCTCTCGGCCATGATCCCCGAGCCGACCACCGCGGCGAGCAGGAACGCCGTCCCGAGCCATTCGGCAAATGCGCGCTGTGCAAGGCCCGGCATCAGGCGCTGCGATCCAGCCGGACGCGCTCGCCGTCTTCCTTGACGAACTCGCCCTGCTGCGGGGGCAAGAGATCCAGCACCTGCTCGGACGGGCGGCAGAGCTTCACGCCTTTCGGCGTGACCACGATCGGCCGGTTGATCAGGATCGGATGCGCCATCATGGCGTCGAGAAGCTCGTCGTCGGTCAGGTCAGGGTTGTCGAGCCCGAGCTCGGCATAGGGCGTGCCCTTCTCGCGCAGCAGCTCGCGCACCGAAAGACCCATGCGTATGGCCAGCTGCTGCAACAGGGCACGTGACGGCGGCGTCTTGAGATACTCGATCACATGCGGCTCGATGCCGGCGTGCCGGATCATGGCAAGCGTGTTGCGCGAGGTGCCGCAGGCGGAATTGTGGTAGATGATTGCGTCCACTGCCGCCACCTTCAGCAACAGGCCTGTGACGGCTTTGGCGCGGCCTGCGGCGCGCAGCAGGCGCCTGTCTTCTCATGCGCAACTCGCGCGCGGTTCTCACCGCTGCCATCGCCGTAGTCGATGCTTTCGCCGGTGGTATGAAAAGTCTCCCACGCGATGCCGGCGGGATCGTCGATCCATGATTTCTCCGACTTGGCGTAGCAGCAGGCCGTCTGCCCCTGCTCGATGATGTCGCCGCCGGCCTGGTGCAGCCGCGCATAGACCTCTTGCAGCTCGTCGTGGGTCTCGACCTGGATGCCGAGATGGTCGAGGCCTGGCGTGCGCCCGCGCGTCGAGATCGCGAAATTGACACGAGGGTCTTCGAGCATCCATTTGGCGTAGTCGGGCTTCACCACGGAAGGCTTGCTCGCGAACAGGGCGGAGTAGAATCCGATCGAGCGGGAGAGATCGTCGACGGACACGTGAACGTGCAGGCGCTTCATGCTCTGTCCTTTCAGGCCAAAACCTTGTTGCGCTTTCGCGCGGATTTCGAGGACGATGCGGGCGTGCAGGAGACGCCGCCGCAGCAGTTTTCGGTGAGGAAGCCGACCAGCGCATTCATGGTCTCGAACCGCGCCGCATAGATCATCGAGCGCCCTTCGCGCCGCACCGTGACAAGGCCGGCCATCCGCAGCCGGTCGAAGTGAAACGTCAGCGTATTGGGCGCGAGATCCAGCGCCTCCGCGATTGCGCCTGCAGTCATGCCTTCGGGGCCGGCCTGCACCAGCAGGCGGAAGACATCGAGACGATTGTCCTGCGCCAGAGCGGCGAGCGCCGTGACGGCATCTGTCTTTTCCATATTTCAACGATTATTGAAATGATGGTCGCGCGTCAACTTGAATCTCGGCATTTCAGGGGGCGGAACGGGCCGCAAAACTCGGGCCGATCGGGCCGCGAGACCACGAAATCATGCCCTTTGCCAGCGGAAAGGCGACTTTATTCTCGCCACGGATGGGTTAAGGAAGAGCCTGGATGCGGTGCAGCACTCAAGGCGGCCCGCGGCTCGAAATTCAGGTCAAACCGGGCATGCTGCCGCTCAAGGTCGCGCCCGCTCAACGAGAAGGACGTCATTCCATGATCAATACCGTTGGCATCATCGGAGCAGGGACCATGGGCAACGGCATCGCCCAGATCTGCGCCGCGGCCGGGCTTTCGGTCGTGATGGTCGACATCTCCGATGCGGCGGTGAGCCGCGGTGTCGCCACCGTCGGCGGCAGCCTCGAGCGCCTGGTCAAGAAAGAGAAGATGTCGGCGGCCGATCGCGACGCCACGCTCAAGCGCATCACCGGCACGACCGACCGCGCCAAGCTCTCCGATTGCGACCTCGTCATCGAGGCCGCGACCGAGAATGAGGAACTCAAGGTCAAGATCCTGAAGGACCTCTGCGCCACGCTGTCGCCGCGCACGCTGCTTGCGACCAACACCTCCTCGATCTCGATCACCAAGCTGGCGGCTGCGACCGATCGGCCCGATCGCTTCATCGGCATGCACTTCTTCAACCCGGTTCCGGTGATGGCGCTGCTGGAACTGATCCGCGGCCTGCAGACCTCGGACGACACCCACGCCAAGGCGCTCGATTTCGCCCAGCGCGTCGGCAAGGTGGCGATCACCGCCAAGAACAGCCCGGGCTTCGCCGTCAACCGCATCCTGTGCCCGATGATCAACGAGGCGATCTTCGCGCTCCAGGAGGGGATTGCGACCGCGGAGGAGATCGACGCCGGCATGAAGCTTGGCTGCAACCATCCGATCGGGCCGCTGGCGCTGGCCGATCTCGTCGGCCTCGACACCATGCTGTCGGTGATGGAGGTCTTTTATAAGGGCTTCAACGACCCCAAATACCGTCCGGCCCCCTTGCTCAAGGAAATGGTCGATGCCGGCCATCTCGGCCGCAAGACCGGGCAGGGCTTTTACAGCTACGGCGCTTGATTGCGAGGCGGGGTGCTAAGTACCCGCAGTTTGCGCTATCGCAAAGATGCGGTCGCGTGATTTGTCTAACATCGGATGAGGCGCTCCTTTTCCTTCTCCCCTTGTGGGAGAAGGTGGCGCGAAGCGCCGGATGAGGGGTTGGTTCCGCAAACTCAAATGTGTGAGTTTGTCGAGACAACCCCTCACCCGTCTCGCCGCTTCGCGGCGAGCCACCCTCTCCCACAAGGGGAGAGGGGAAGAAACAACGGACCACGACATGTCGGATCGACTGAAGGCCGAGCGGGACGCTGCGGCCGAACGGCGGAACCTGTTGACGCAGGATGCGATCGAGCGCACCGGGATCACCGAGGAGATGATCGGGGAACTCGTCACCCGTTTCTATGGACGCGTCCGCGAGGATGCGTTGCTTGGGCCGGTGTTCGCGATCGTGCAGAATTGGGACGAACATCTCGCCAAGCTCAAAGACTTCTGGTCGTCGGTGGTGCTGATGAGCGGGCGCTACCACGGCTCGCCGATGCGGGCGCATGTGCCGCTCAGCCTGGTCGGCGATCATTTCGACCGCTGGCTTAACCTGTTCGAACAGACCGCGCGCGAGGTCTGCCCGCCGCCGGCAGCCAGCCTCTTCATCGACAAGGCGCGACGCATCGCCGACAGTTTTGAGATGGCGTCGGCGACCATTGCGGGACGCATTGCGGCGCCGCGCCACGTGCTCCGGTCCTGAAATACAAAATGCCTGCCCGATAAACGTGCAGTTGAATCGCTTTCCGGTTGCATCGCGCCACGACTAGCGCGTTGCACCAATTCCAACATCATCGGTCTGATCTGCAAAATCATCATGCAGATCGCGCGGCATGACATTGAAATGGCAAAAACGCGTTTGAATGCGTGCGATCGTGTTCAATCAAAGCGAGCATAGCCATATTGATGCACTGCGGCGCCAACTCTTCGCCTTCATTTCGGCAGAGTTCCAGCGCCTGCTAGCATGCATGTCGCGCGCATCATTCAGCACCTCATCATCATCCGACAGCAATGCGGAAACCGAAGCCGATGTGAGCGCGGAGCAAACGCGGCGAACGCTGCTGCTCGGCGCGCTCGCCACCACCGCCTGTCTCGGCTGCTCCGCGCCCGCGCGCGCAGGCGAAGATCCGCCCGGCTCGGACGAGCGGCCGCAGAAGGGCGATGCGCTCGTGTTCTCCGAAGGCGACAACGAAGGAAAGCTCATCAAGGCATCCGATCTGACGCTTGGCGGGCCGCCGGTGCATGCCTGGCCGCAGGATCCCAAGACATCGGTGGTGCGCAGTGCCTCGCGGCTGAACGAGATCCTGATCATCAAGCTCGATCCTGCCGAGCTCGACGAACAGACGCGCGCGCGTGCCGTCGACGGCATTGTCGCCTATTCGGCGATCTGCGCCCACGCCGGTTGTCCCGTCACCGCCTGGGTCAAGAGCGATGTCGGCGACAAGGACGTGTTCAAGTGCATGTGCCACAACTCCGAATACGACCCACGCGCGGGTGCGCAGGTGGTGTTCGGGCCGGCGCCGCGGCGGCTTGCCGCGCTGCCGCTGGCGCTCGCTGACGGTTCGCTCAGCGTCGCGGGCGGTTTCATCGGAAAGGTAGGTGGCGCGCAGCCGGGATGATGGACGTTGCGGGATGTGCCCGCCTCACGAGAGGCCGCATCCGCCGAGGGGCGGATTTCGGGACGAACGACAAGAATTCAACACAAGAATTCAATCGGATGAAAAAGGGGAAACGTCCATGAAAAGGTCAATGACCAGGAAGCAATTACTGCTGTCCGGCTTCGTCGCCTTCACCTGTGTTGCCTCGACCGCCGCGATCGCGGGCCCGATCGAGAGCTATGCGCCCGTCACCCAGCAGCGCCTGGAGAATCCGGAACCGAGCAACTGGATGCTCTATCGGCGCACCTATGACGGGCAGGGCTATAGCCCGCTCGAGCAGATCAACACCTCGAACGTGAAAGACCTTACGCCGGTCTGGACGTTTGCCACCGGCGTGGTCGAAGGCCATGAAGCGCCGCCGATCGTCAACAACGGCGTGATGTTCGTGGCGACGCCGATGGGGCAGGTGATCGCGCTGAACGCGAAAACCGGCGACGAATATTGGCGCTACAAGCGTCAGCTTCCCGATGATCTATTCCAGCTGCATCCGACCAGCCGCGGCGTCGGGCTGTGGGAGGACATGCTCTATCTCGCCACCACCGATGATCACGTCGTCGCGCTCGATGCCAAGACCGGCAAGGTGGTGTGGGACACCAAGGTGCAGGATTACAAGAAGGGTCAGTACATGACCCTGATGCCGCTGATCGTCGACGGCAAGGTCATCGTCGGCGGTTCCGGCGGCGAACTCGGCGTGCGCGGCTACGTCGTCGCCTACGATGCCAAGGACGGCAAGGAACTGTGGCGCACCTTCACCATTCCTGGCGAAGGCGAGCCCGGTCACGACACCTGGCAGGGTGATGACTGGAAGACCGGCGGCGGCTCGGCCTGGATGACCGGCACTTACGACAAGGACACCAAGACGATCTATTGGGGTGTCGGAAACGCCGCGCCGTGGCCCGGCGAAACCCATCCCGGCGACAATCTTTACACGTCGTCGGTGATTGCACTCGATCCCAACAACGGCAAGATCAAGACCTACCACCAGTACCACCAGAACGATTCCTGGGACTGGGACGAGGTCGATGCGCCGATGCTGGTCGATCTGCAGCGCGACGGCCGCAGCTTCAAGAGCCTGATCCACCCCGGCCGCGACGCGATCTTCTGGGTGCTCGAACGTACGCCGACGAAGATCAACTACGTCGCCGGCTGGCCGTTCGTCGCCACCGACGTCTGGAAGGGCATCGACGCCGAAAGCGGCCGTCCGATCGTCGACATCGATCACAAGCCGACGATCGGCAAGCGCGTCGAGTTCTGTCCGTCTCTGTGGGGCGGCAAGGACTGGCCGTCGGCCGCGTACAGCCAGAAGACCGGTCTCGTCTATGTCCCCGCCAACGAGAATTTCTGCGGCGGCTTCACCGGTGAGAAGGTGCCGCTCAAGCCGGGCGAGCTCTGGCTCGGCACCAAGCCCGAGGACATCGGGTTGAAGGCGAAGCCCGGCGCCGATCATTTCGGCGAGCTCCAGGCCTGGGATCCTGCGACGGGCAAGAAGGTGTGGCAGCACAATTTCCCGAAGTCGCAGCTGTTCGGCTCGGTGACGGCGACTGCAGGCGATCTCATCTTCGCCGGCGGCACCAACGACCGCAACTTCCGCGCCTTCGACGCCAAGAGCGGCGCAGTGTTGTGGGAGCAGAAGACCAATTCCGGCATCATGGGCATGCCGGTGTCCTATGAGATCGACGGCACGCAATATATCGCGATCCAGTCGGGATGGGGCGTGGACGCGCAGCGCATCCAGGACGCGCTCGCGACCAACAATATCGGCATCGAGTCCAACGTGCCGCAAGGCGGCGTGATCTGGGTGTTCGCGCTGAAGAAGTAAGCTCCGCGGCGGATCGAATTAGGCGGAGCAGCAGGGGGGTGGCGAGTGCGGCGGACGGTCAACGTCCGCCGCATTTTGCGTGGGGTGATGGGATTGCGGCCGTTGCTACGCGCTCGTCATGCCCGGGCTTGTCCCGGGCATCCACGTTCTCAGTGCTGCGGCAAATGTCGTGGATGGCCGGGACGAGCCCGGCCATGACGAAATGGGAGCATCAGTGCGCGAGAGCGTCCCGCACTACTTCCCCTGCCGGTCCACCTTGTCCTTTTCCGCCTGGTTCATCTCCCGAACCTTCGGATCGGTGCTGCTCTGTCCGGTGGTCTGGGTCGTGGAGGCGGGTGGGGCGCTGGCGTTGGGAAGCGAATTCTGTTCCGGCGCGGTGGGGCGTGTCGCCGTGGTCGGCGGCGCGGTGGTGCTCTGGGCGAACGCGGCTGTCGCGGTCAAAAGAAAGGCGCTCGACAGCAGCGAGACTGCGAGCGCCCTTGGAATGTTGGTCATCGATCTGCTCCTGTCAGATCGAAGAGAAACGGCGCGAGGCCGTCTCTGTTCCGTCAAGCCTCCAATTGCTTGCCGATCGGAAGCGCGCGGATGCGCTTGCCGGTCGCTGCGAAGATCGCGTTCGTCAGCGCAGGCGCAAACGGCGGCACGCCGGGCTCGCCAACGCCGCTCGGCGGCGTGTCGGGGCCGGGTGGCACGATGTAGACGTTGGTCACCAGCGGAGCCTCGTCGATCCTGATCACCTGGAAGTCGTCGAAATTCTTCTGCTCCACCTTGCCGTCCTTGAAGGTGACCGCGCCATATTTGGCGAGGCTCAAGCCCATGATCGCCGCGCCCTCGATCTGCGACGCGATGCGTTCGGGGTTGACATAGGTGCCGCAGTCGATCGCGGTGTCGACCCGCGGCACCGTCAGCTTGCCCTTCTCGTCGACGGCCACCTCGACGATGGTCGCGATGTAGCTGACGAAGCTGCGGTGCACGGCGATACCGAGGCCGTGGCCCTTTGGAACCTGACGGCCCCATTCGCCCTTCTCGGCGACCAGCTCGACCACCTTGCGCAGGCGCGCGGTGTCGATCGGGTAGCTGTCATAGGGCTCGCCGTAATTCCACAAGTCCTTCACCGCCGGCTTGACGATGCGGGGACTGCCGATCAGCGCCAGCAGCGTCTCCTTCTGGTCGCGGCCGGTCGCGTTGGCGATCTCGCCGACCATCGATTGGACGGCGAAAGCGCGCGGGATATTCGAGACCGAGCGGAACCAGCCGATGCGGGTGAACGCCGCAGCTTCCGGATTCTCGCAAGAGATATTTGCGATCTCGAACGGCATGTCGACGAGACCCATGCCGAGCTCGAACGCCGCCGCGTGCTTGGCGCCGGCCGCGAAGGTCGAGGCGATGGTGGGCGCCACGCTGCGGTGGCGCCAGGCGATCACCTTGCCGTCCTTGTCCAGGCCCGCCTCGATCCGCTCCGCCGAGACGGTGTGCAGGAAGTCGTGATGGAGGTCGTCCTCGCGCGTCCATTGCACCTTGACGGGCGTGCCGAGCTCCTTCGACAGCAGCGCGGCCTCGAGCGCAAAGTCGCATTTCGACTTGCGGCCAAAACCGCCGCCCAGCAGCGTGACATTGACGGTGACATTGCCCTCGGGGATGCCGAGTGTCTTGGCGACGTCCTCGCGGGTGCCGCCGGGGCTCTGCACCGGCGCCCAGATCTCCGCCTTGTCGCCCTTGACGTCGGCGACCGCGACCGGCGGCTCCATGCTGGCATGGGCAAGGTGCGGCAAGTAATATTCGCCGACCACGACCTTGGCGGCGGACTTCAGCGCGGCGTCCGCGTCGCCCTCCTGACGCACGACCAGGCCCGGCTTGCGCGAAGCCTCCTCGAGCTCCTTGCGGTAGGCGACCGAGTCGTACTTGCCGTTGGCGCCGTCGTCCCAGACGAGCTTCAGCGCGTCGCGGCCCTTGATCGCCGCGCCGGTGTTGCGGGCGATCACGGCAACGCCGCCGAGCGGCTGGAATTTCGACGGCCACGGCCAGCCCTGAACCTTCATCACCTTCTCGACGCCCGGCACCTTCAGCGCGGCGTCCGGATCGAACGAGGTGAGCTTGCCGCCGGTCACCGGCGGGCGGGCGATCACGGCGTATTTCATCCCGGGCAGGCGCACATCGGCGCCATAGCGCGCCTTGCCGGTGGTGATGTCGTGGAGATCGACGATGCTGACCTGGCCCTTGCCGAGATAGCGGAAGTCCTTCGGGTCCTTCAGCTTGAGGCCCTCGATGGCAGGCACCGATTCCTTGGCGGCATCTGCCGCGAGCTCGCCAAAGCCGAGCTTGCGGCCGCTGGCGCTGTGGACGACCTCGTGATTGACGGCCTTCACCTCGGTCGCCGGCACGTTCCAGCGCTTGGCCGCGGCCTGCTCCAGCATGGTTCGGGCAGAGGCGCCGATCTGGCGCATCGGGATCAAATAATGCCGCGTGCTGCGCGAGCCGTCGGTGTCCTGGTTGCCGAACTTGACCTCGTCGCCATGGGCCTGCTGCACCCTGACCTTGGACCAGTCGGCCTCCATCTCCTCGGCCACGATCAAGGGCAGGCTGGTGCGCACGCCGGTGCCCATCTCGGAGCGGTGGGCGAGGATGGTGACGGTGCCGTCGGGCGCGACCGCGACGAACACGCGCGGATCGACCACGACGCCATGCGGCATCTTGCCGGCGCCGGTCTCATAGGCAAAGGCCTGGCGCGACATCACGGGGGCGGCAAGCACGAAGCCGCCGGTGACGCCGAGCCCCTTCAGGATGCTGCGACGCGAGACCTTCTCGACCTTCAGATGCTTTTCGAAGCCACGAAGCTTGCGGGGATTGTCGATGAAATTCATGTCACACTCCCGTCGATGCGAGGTGGACGGCGTTCTCGATGCGCTGGTAGCAGCCGCAGCGGCAGATGTTGCCGGACATCGCCTCGCGGATCTGGTCATGCGACGGCTTGGGGTTGTCCATCAGCAGCGCAGCCGCCTGCATGATCTGTCCGGCCTGGCAGAAGCCGCATTGGGGAACATTGACCTGGCGCCAGGCCTTCTGGACGGGATGATCGCCATTGGGATGCAGCCCCTCGATCGTGGTGATTTCGCGCCCGGCGACGTCGTTGACCGAGGTGATGCAGGCGCGGACCGCCTCCTTGTCGACGATGACGGTGCAGGCGCCGCACAGGGCCTGGCCACAACCGAATTTCGTGCCGGTTAACCCGGCCTCGTCGCGCAGGAACCAGAGTAGCGGGAGATCCGGGTCGCCGTCCCAGCTCTGTTCCTGGCCGTTGATCTTCAATTTGATCATGATCGTCCCTCGCTCTTCATAAGCTCGATGATTTCAGGATTTGCCGATGTCGATCGGCGAAATGGTCCGTACGTCGTGCCGTCGCATCTCCGCCTGTGATCCTCCGCGGGCAAATCCCGGCAGGAAGCTGAAATGCGAATCGTCATGTGCGGATGTGCTCGATACCTCCCGTTTTGTTCTTAATTGATTGAATGTCGCGCGGCATCATCACGGCGGAATGATAGCAGACATCGCGCCGGGTCGGCGTTCACAGCCAAGTGTTCTTAACGAGCTGTTCTCGACGGGAAAAGATCGCAACGAAGGTTGTCAAAAGCAGGGCGCGGCAACACGCCGCGCGATCGGCAAATACAAAATCTGCGCGAGGTGAAAAAAGCTTCGTCCGCCAGAGGGACTGCGCGGACGAAGCAGTAGTCCTCAGTCGAGGGAGGGAGAATCGCAAGGCGCGCTGACTTCAAGCAGGAAGAGGGCGGCACTGCGCAGTCATTCAGAGACCAGGACTGAGGGAGCGGAACGCGCTCGCATACGCAAAGTGCACAGGCGGCAAACTCGCCGCAATCATTCGAGAGCTGTCCGTCCCCTCCGATGACTCCCGAGGGGACGGACAATTGTCTTGCGGCCTTGTCAGGCGGCTTTGGCCTTCGCCACGTGGGTCGCGATCGCATCCATCAGCGCCGGCGACAGGCAATCATAGGGCTCGAGCCCGATTTCCTTCAGCCGCGACCGGATGCCGGCCATCTGTTCGGGCTTGACGCCGGATTCGATCACCGAGGAGACGAAGGCGGCGAATTGCGGCGCCTGCGAGCCCTGCTCCTGGAACAGCTCCGGATGAACGAAATCGAGCCCGTAGAACGGATGGTTCTTGTTCTCGATGCGGCCGAACATGTGGGTGCCGCAGGCCTTGCAGGCGTGACGCTGGATCACCGCCGAGGCGTCGACGATCTGGAGCTTGTCGCCGTTCTCGAGCACGGTGAGGTTCTGGCGCGGCACGACGGCCACGACCGAGAAGTTCGCGCCCTGCGGCTTCCAGCACTTGGTGCAGCCGCAGGCGTGGTTGTGCGCCACGTCGCCCTTGATGCCGACCTTGACCTGATGGTCCTTGCATTTGCAGGCGAGCGTGCCGCCGGCAAAGTGGCCGGTGCCTTGTTTGAGACCGTTGTCGATCGAGGGATGGAGTGCAGTCATGGGTCGATCCTCCTTGGGTGTGACGCTTGCGAGCTAGAACACGACGACTGAACGAATCGATTTACCCTCGTGCATCAGGTCGAAGCCCTTGTTGATGTCTTCGAGCTTGAGCGTGTGGGTGATCATCGGGTCGATCTGGATCTTTCCGTTCATGTACCAGTCGACGATCTTCGGCACGTCGGTGCGGCCGCGCGCGCCGCCGAAGGCGGTGCCGCGCCAGTTGCGGCCGGTGACGAGCTGGAACGGACGGGTGGCGATCTCCTTGCCGGATTCGGCGACGCCGATGACGACCGAGGTGCCCCAGCCGCGATGGCAGGCTTCCAGCGCCTGGCGCATCACGGTGGTGTTGCCGGTGCAGTCGAAGGTGTAGTCGGCACCGCCGTCGGTCAGGGTCACCAGATGCGGGACGATGTCGCCGGTGATCTTCTTGGGGTTGACGAAATCGGTCATGCCGAACCGGCGGCCCCATTCCTCCTTGGTGTCGTTGATGTCGACGCCGATGATCTTGTCGGCGCCGGCCATCTTGGCGCCCTGGATCACGTTCAACCCGATGCCGCCGAGGCCGAACACGACGACGTTCGAGCCCGGCTCGACCTTCGCGGTGTTGACGACGGCACCGACGCCGGTGGTGACGCCGCAGCCGATGTAGCAGCTCTTGTCGAAGGGGGCGTCCTCGCGGATCCTCGCCACCGCGATCTCGGGCAGCACCGTGAAGTTGGAGAAGGTCGAGCAGCCCATATAGTGGTAGATCGGCTTGCCCTTGTAGGAGAAGCGGCTGGTGCCGTCGGGCATCACGCCCTTGCCCTGCGTCGCGCGGATCGCGGTGCAGAGATTGGTCTTCTGGCTCAGGCAGCTTTTGCACTGCCGGCATTCCGGCGTGTAGAGCGGAATGACGTGATCGCCCGGTTTGACCGAGGTCACGCCTGCACCGATCTCGCGGATGATGCCGGCGCCCTCATGGCCGAGGATCGACGGGAAGATTCCTTCGCTGTCGAAACCGTCGAGCGTGTAGGCGTCGGTATGGCAGATACCCGTCGCCTTGATCTCGACCAGGACTTCGCCGGCCTTCGGTCCTTCCAGATCGACTTCGACGATCTCGAGCGGCTTCTTGGCTTCAAAAGCAACGGCGGCACGTGTCTTCATCGGTAACTCCTCAAATTCTCGCAGGGCGCCAAGACCTGAGTCTCAGCCGGGTCCCAAACGTTCACTTCTTGCCCATGCACGAGTCTTCATTCTTGGTATAGGCGTCGTTCTTGTCCTCATGCTTGCCGGGACGGGCGCGGCCCCAGGCCTCGTTGGAACGGGCGCGCAGATAGACATAGAGATCGTCCATGTAGCAGGCGACGTTCGGGTTATCTCCGAAGGCCGGCATCACGTTCTCTGCGGCGGTGGAGATGTTCTTGCGGCCCGAGGCGACGACGCCGAGGAAATCGGCATAGCTCATCGTCTTGAGCGAATCCTTCAGTGCGGGTGCATAGGTCGAGCCCATGCCATCCGGGCCATGACACACATGGCAGTCCGAGTGATAGCGGCGGTATCCGGAATAGGTGTACCAGTCGACGGTCTCGCCGTTGACCTTGTAGGTCGGGTTACCTTCCTTATCGAGCCATTCGCCAGTTTCGTTCTGCTTGACGGCGGTCGGGTCGCCCGAGCCGTCCGCGACAGCAATTCCTCCGGACGCAACGAAGATCATCGCAGCAATGACAGAGCAGATTTTACGCAAGAGGTGTTCCTCGAAGGCGTTCGGTGGAGACGAGCCGGCGCGTGGAGTTGATCCACGCGCCGGAGCGATACGGAGCTGAGGCTAGTTCGCGGGCAGCGAGAACACGGTCAGCGTACCGCCGAGCGCCGTGTAGTTGCTGAGCGCGGCGTAGCCACCGACTGCGCCGAGACCTGCGGTCGGATCGGTCAGGCCAGCTGCCAGACCGATGCCGGCCCAGCCGCCCACGCCCGAGAGCACTGCGACATACTGCTTGCCGCCGTTCTCATAGGTGGTGACGTTGCCGATGATGCCGGAGGGAGTCTTGAACTTGTAGAGCTCCTTGCCGGTCTTGGCGTCGACTGCCTTCAGGTAGCCTTCGAGCGTGCCGTAGAACACCACGCCGCCGGCGGTCGCGAGCGCACCCGACCAGACCGAGAACTGCTCCTTGTTCGACCAGACGATCTTGCCGGTCTTGCCGTCCCAGGCGATGAAGTTACCCATATGGGTATCGCCCTGCGGCGGATACATCGAGAGCGTCGCACCCACATAGGGCTGGCCCGCGGTGTAGCTCACCTTGAACGGTTCGTAGTCCATGCAGACGTGGTTGGTCGGAACGTAGAACAGCTGCGTGTCCGGCGAGTAGGCTGCCGGCTGCTCGTCCTTGGTGCCGAGCGCGGCCGGGCAGATGCCCTTCACGTTGTGATCTTCGCCGGCCTTGTCGGTCGAAGCTGCGTCGAGCACCTTCGGACGGCCATAGGTGGCGGAGTTCTTGTCCATGTCGACGCCGGAGGTCCAGTTCACCTTCGGATCGTACTTTTCGGCGACCAGGAGCTCGCCTGTGCCGCGATCGAGCGTATAGCCGAGGCCGTTACGATCGAAATGTGTCAGCAGCTTGCGGGCCTGACCGTTGATCGACTGGTCCGAGAGGATCATCTCGTTGACGCCGTCATAGTCCCATTCGTCATGGGGCGTCATCTGGTAGACCCACTTGGCGACGCCGGTATCCGGGTTACGCGCCCAGATGGTCATCGACCATTTGTTGTCGCCCGGACGCTGCTTCGGATTCCAGGTCGACGGGTTGCCCGATCCGTAATAGATCAGGTTCATCTCTGGATCGTAGGAGATCCAGCCCCAGGTCGCGCCGCCGCCGATCTTCCACTGATCGCCTTGCCAGGTCTTCAAGCTGGAGTCCTTGCCGATCGGCTTGCCGAGCGCAGTGGTCTTGTCGTCGACCAGGATCTGGTCATCCGGGCCTTCCGAGAAGCCGCGCCAGGCCAGCTTGCCGGTCTTGATGTCGTAGGCGCTCATGTGAGCCTGAACGCCGAACTCGCCGCCGGAGATGCCGATCAGCACCTTGTCCTTGACGACCATCGGTGCCGAGGTGCCGGTCTCGCCCTTGCTCGGATCGCCGTTCTTGGCGGTCCATGCAACCTGACCGGTCTTGGCGTCGAGTGCGACGAGGGTCGTGTCGGCCTGATGCAGGAAGATCTTGCCGTCACCGAAAGCGAGGCCGCGGTTAACGGTATCGCAGCACATCACCGGGATGACGTTCGGATCCTGCTTCGGCTCGTACTTCCAGACGATCTTGTTCTCGTTGGAAAGGTCAATGGCGTAGACCTTGTTCGGGAACGGCGTATGGACGTACATCATGTTGCCGACGATCAGCGGGCCGCCTTCGTGGCCGCGCAGCACGCCGGTCGAGAAGGTCCAGGCAACCTGGAGCTTGCCGACATTTTGTGCATTGATCTGGTTGAGCTTGGAGTAGCGGGTATTGGCATAGTCGCCGGTCGGCATCACCCAGTCTTTCGGGTTCTGCGACATCTTGAGCACTTCGTCATTGGCTGACGCGCTCCCGACGGCGAGAGCCGCCGCGGAGCCAAGAAAGGTCGCCAGTAGCACCTTGCGCATAGTCATTCCTCCGTTGGTCTCGTTTTATTGTTTCCGAAGCATTGCTCAATCACCGGGCTTCTCGTCCGGCGTCTGCTCGTGCAGGGCGGTCACGTTGGGGACCAGAAACGATGCTGTGCTGTTTCCTCCTCCGATGAGAGCTACGGGTCCACGTGCAGGAGCGGCCCGTTCTTTTTGTTCCTGCCGCAATCCCTAACGACTTCGCCAACGGGAAACTTGCCCAAGAGTGAACCCGCTTTGCTCGACAGCGCACGGAGGCAAAGTTTTTGATTTTGCGGTAGCGAATTCAGCGGCTTCCGTGCGGCCTGGCGCCGCGCGCAGCGATCAGGTTCCCCTTGACGGCGCTGCAACTAAGGCGGAGGATTAACTTTCAAGGGTGGCAAAGGAACGATGGCGCTCGTTCAAAAGACCGCCCAAATTTGAGGTAAACGTCACGCAATCATGGCTGAGGGCTCCAGCAGGCGCTGGCCGCGATTCGCGTAGAATCTCCGGGTATCACCAGTGGCTGGATTAATGTCCGACACAATTCACACGCTCTCGACGACCGGACTGACGCCGAAGCGCCAGATCCAAAGCTGGATCGACGGGCTGACGAGTCTGTGCGGACACTTCGATGTCGATCCGCTCGAAGCATCCTCGCTCGAGGGGCGCATCGACTACACCACCGTTTCGCGCCTGAAGCTCTGTCAGATCGAGGTCAGCCAGCATCGCATCGCGCACACGCTGGCGCGCGCCAAGGCCAATGAACACCCGTACATCAAGATTCACTTCCAGACCTACGGCGTGTCCTATTTCGAGCAGGAAGGCCGCCACATCGAGCTGAACCCCGGCGACATCATCGCCTATGACGTCTCATGCCCGCATCTGATCGTCAGTCCCGCCTTCACGCGCCACGATGTGGTGATCGTGCCGAAGGCGCTGCTGCGCGATCGCGGCTTCCCGTCGCAGCGCATGCCGGCCTGCAAGCTGTCGGCGAAGACGGGGACCGGGCGGATCGCCCATGATTTCGTCCATGCCACGTTCGACGAGGCGGCGAAGCTGTCGGCCAACAGCGCGGTCGGTGTTGCTGATTCGCTGATCGACCTGCTGCTGCTGCCGCTGCGCGAAGCCGACACGATGTTCGATCGGGTCGGGCCCGAGGCGATGTATGTGCGTGCCCAATTCTTCATCCGCGAGCACTTGCGCGATCCCGATCTGTGCATCGACCAGATCTCCGCCGAGCTCGGCTGCTCCAAGCGCTATCTGCACATGCTGTTCTCCGAGCGCGGCACGACGGTGAGCGACTACATCTGGCAGGCCCGCTTGCAGAACTGCCGCCAGGAGCTCGAGGCGCACGGCGGCAAGACCATCACCGATGTCGCATTCTCCTGGGGCTTCTCCAGCTCGTCGCATTTCAGCCGCGTGTTCCGGAAATATTTCGGCGTGGTGCCGTCCTCGATCCACAAGGGGCAGCAGAGCGCTGTTGCCGTGGACGAGAATTAAGCGGGCGTCACGCTGCGGCTCGTCGCGGGTTGCGTTGGCCGGACCCGCGATCCCCTCACGTCGATGTGGCAACGTAGGGAATGCTGGCCACGAGAGCGGCCACCAGCACCGCGTTGCAGAGCATTCCGCTCCAATGCAAACGACGTAGCTGGCGCACCGCGTCCGCATTGCCCGCATCTCTGGCGCTGAGCTGATCGTCCATCTGGCGCATGAACCACGGGCGTCCCCAGATCGCGAGGGCCGCGATCAGGCCGATGCCCGCTGCGAACAGCGGTCGTCCCGCGAAGATGAAAGCCACCGTCCCGATGATGCCGGCCACGCTAATCATCCTGAACTGGATGTTGAACATCCCGCGCAGCAGCTGCGTCACCGGCGGGATGTCGAGCTTGACCAGCAGGAAAGCGGGCGAGGCCAGCAGGAAATAGCCCATCGGGAAAAGCAGGATGACCAGGGCGGCCACGGCGACGGCATCGGGTCTCATGCGAGCGGCCTTTCTCGTCCCTGACGGCAAGAGGCGTCCGGTTGTACCGTCCGATCATAGCTCGCAAATGCGTTCCCGACACTAGGCTTTGGTCGGATGCGAAGGGGGCGAACCACCTTTCCGCATCACGCGCTGCCAGACGATGTCGGTCAGGGCAACCGCGATGAGGCCAAACGCGCCACCGATGATCACATTGGCGACGCGCTCCTCCGCAATGCCGCTGGCGCCGCCGGCAAAGGATGCGGCGAGCGCGATGAAGAAGCAGCGCAGGCCGAAGCCGACGATATAGCGGGAGAACGAGATCAGCGTCAGTGTGGCTGCGAGAACCGCAAGCGCATAGCCGACGCGGTTCTGCGGCAGTGCGAGACCGGCGAGGAAGCCCGAGGGCACACCGACGAAGGCGCCGATGGCGCGTTGCTTCAGCTTATCGGTGGAGGCCGAGAGATCGCCGACCACGACGCTCGCGGCCGACCACATCACCCATTGTCCCTGCGCAAGGTCGAGGATCTCGACCAGCGCCGCCGCGGCGAACACCGCCATGGCGGTGGCCGCTGCGGGCAGCATCCACTCGGCCGCAGGCGGCCCGAACGAGGTCGCGGCATTATCGCGCCGCCGCTGATCGTAAATCTGGATGACGCAGACCAGCGCCAGTGCCACCGGCGAGGAGACGATGATGATGCCGGCATGCCGCAGCGCCTCCGAGGCGCTCACGCCTTCGCGCACTTCGCAGGCGAGGTAGACGGCCGGAATGAACACCCAATTGCCGAGCGTACGAAAATGCTCGCCGTAACGTGTCACCGCCACCGCGAGGAAGCCGGCAAGCGCGGTCAGAACCACGAACAGCGGTTTGATCGGGGCGGCGAGGAAGAGCGCCGCAAACATCGCGAGTATCACCAGATAATGCCATGCGACCACTTTGGGCGGAAAGTGCTGCCGCAGGGCCGGAATCAGCAGCGACACCGCGATCAGTCCCAAATTCAGGAGCGCCGTCTCGCGCGAGATGAACCAAGCGGCCACGAACGGGCCGACGACGATCAGTGCGCGCAACAGCTCGCTGCTCTTGATCTCGCGGGCGAGGAGATCGCGGAGGCCAGAGGAGGGCGGGGTGGTCGGGGCGTTCAAGGGGCACCGTCGTGAAATGAGACTTCAGAGATAGCACAGAAGCGGCCTCGTGATTTCAGCACGTTCAACGATGATCTCGCCACACCCTCGCTGTCATCGCCCGGCTTGCCGCCTTCGCTGAAGCTTCGGCGCGCCGAGCGCCTTTGTGGGCCTCGGCGTATCCTTGGCGGAGCCGGGACCGGGCGATCCAGTATTCCGAAACGTGAGTGATTGATCCGATGGGCCGCGGCGTACTGGACGCCCCGGTCAAGCCGGGGCATGACAGTGGTGATGGGGCGGCACGTGAGGCCGCATCACCGCTGAATGATCTTCGTCCAGACGTCTCCGAGGATCGCCGGCTCGCGCGGAGGCAGATAGGTCAGGCCGGCTTGCTTGCCGAATTCGGCGATCTTGCCCTCGGCCGCGAGATCCGTGAGCGCCTTGTTGACGGCCTCGATCAAAGCGGGATCACTGCCGAGCCCGACATAGCCGCGATTGGCCCCGATCGGATAATAATAGCCGGAGGCTGATATCGCGGTGTCCGGATGCGCGGCGCGGTGGGCGTCGTAGCGGGCGAGATCGATCAGGGTCGCATCATAATCGCCGCGATCGAGCGCGCCGAGAAGGTCGTCGCGGGCGGGCACGAGATGGGTGATGTTGTCGATCAGCCGTCCCTTGTCGAAGGTCATCAGGATGGCGTCGCCGAGCGATCCGCTTTCGATGGCGAGGCGCAGGCCTGCGAGGTCGCCGATATCGTTGATCTTGCGGTCGCGCGCCTTCGGCCCGAGCACCACCGTCATCGGCGAATAGACGTAAGGCCGGGTCGGAGCGAGTTCGCCGAGCGAGACGCGGCGGCGCCGGTCATCGCGCGTGGCGCCTGCGAAATCCGGTAGGCGCGCCGTCGGCACGCCGGGCTTGACGAGGGAATCCGTTGTCAGCGCGTAGCCGCCGACCAGCGAGCAACGGCCGTCGGACAGCAGCGCATTGGTTTCGAGCTGCGGGCTCGAATCTTCATCCAGCTTGCTCTCGAACCACTGGATCCTGAGCGGGCGCCCCATCCGGTCCGCGATCGCCTGCGCCAGCAGCACGTCGAAGCCCGAGTCCGGCTTGCCGCGGTGATGCGCCGAAAGCGGCGGCCGGTCCTCGTCAAGGCAGACATTGAGGGGATCTGCCGCCCACGCCACCGTTGCCAAAGCCGTTGTCGAAGCCGCAAGCGTCGCGACGAGACCGAGTGCTGCCAGCCGACCTCTCATGGCTTCCTCCGGCTCGAGATGAAGGCCCAGAGATCGCCGATCTCGTCGTCGTTGAGGATGTCGCCCCAGGGCGGCATCTTGTTGTTCTTGCCGTTCTTCACGGTGGTGACGAAGCGCGTCTTGTCGTCGGGAAAGGCGCGCAGGTCCGGCGTGATGGTGCCGGAATTCATCATGTTGGGGCCGTGGCAGTGCGAGCATTTTTCGGCATAGGTCGACTTGCCGTGGTCGATCTGCGCCTGCAGCGGATTGCCGTTCGAATCATCCGCGGCACGAACGGTCGCCGCAAGCGCGACCGTCAGCACCGCGACGGTGGCGAGGATCGCCACCGTCTTGTGAGCCATGTCTCTCAACGTGTCTTGCCGTTACTGCTTCACCGCAAATACCCAGAGCGAGCCGCCGGGCGGCACCTTGGCCAGCCGCTCGTCGCCGGAGAACAGCGAGTAGACGCCGCCATAGCCGCTGGTGACGGCGATGTACTGCACGCCGTCCTGCTGCCAGGTCACCGGTTGTCCCTCGATGCCGGAGCCGGTCTGGAACTGCCAGAGCTTCTTGCCGCTGTCGGCGTCGAAGGCTTCGAACTCGCCGGTCAGCGCACCCGTGAACACGACGCCGCCCGCGGTCGACAGCACGCCGGAGAAGCGCGGGATGTCGCTTGCCGCCTCCCACTTCGCCTTGCCGGTCATCGGATCGATCGCCTTCAGATGGCCGCGCGCGCCGTCACCCCATTCCCAGGGATCGGTCAGGTCCATGCCGAGATACCATTCACCCTGCTTGAAGGTGGCCGGCTCCGACTTGTACTTGCCGCCGAAGGCGAGCGTGTTGGCGTAGGCGAGGCCGGTCTGCGGGTTGAACGACATCGGCTCCCAGTTCTTGCCGCCGAGGATCGACGGATAGACCGTGACCTTCTTGCCCTCGCGCGCATCCTTGACGACGTCGGTCTCGATCGGACGGCCGGTCTTCAGATCGACGCCGGTCGCCCAATTCACCTTCACGTAAGGATTGGCCGCGAGCACTTTTCCGTTGGTGCGATCGAGCACGTAGAAGAAGCCGTTGCGGTTGGCATCCATCAGCACCTTGGTCGGCTTGCCCTCGACGTTCATGTCGGCGAGGACCATCTCGGCCACCGAGTCATAGTCGAACGGATTGTTCGGCGAGAACTGGTAGTGCCACTTGATCTTGCCGGTCTTGGGATCCATCGCCAGCACGGAGCAGGTGTAGAGATTGTCGCCGGGCCGCACGGCCGCGTTGAACGGGCCGGGATTGCCGATGCCCCAATAGACCGTGTTCAGCTCGGGATCATAGGAGCCCGTGATCCAGGTCGAGCCGCCGCCGAGCTTCCAGGTGTCGCCCTTCCAGGTGTCGCCGCCGGGCTCGTCCGGTGAGGGGATCGAATTGGTGCGCCAGAGATGCTTGCCGGTGGCCGGATCCCAGCCGTCGATGAAGCCGCGGGTGCCGAATTCGGCGCCGGAGATACCGGTGATGACGACACCGTCCGCGACCAGCGGCGCCACCGTCATCGAATAGCCTTCCTTGATGTCGGCCGCCTTCTGCCGCCACAGCTCCTTGCCGTCCTTGGCGTCGATCGCGATCACGTTGGCGTCGAGCGTGGTGCGGAACAGCTTGCCGTCGAACAGGGCGGCACCGCGATTGATGATGCCGCAGCAGACGATGCGCGGCGTTTCCGCCGGATATTCGATCTTGGATTTCCAGATCTGCTTGCCGGTCTTGGCGTCGACCGCCATGGTCGCGTTGTGGGAGGTCACGTAGATCACGCCCTGGTACACCAGCGGCTGCGATTCCTCGCTGCGATCGTCGTTGAAGGAATAATTCCAGACCGGGACGAGGTTCTTGACGGTGTCCTTGTTGATCTGGTTCAGCGTCGAGAAGCGCTGCAGATTGTAGCCCATCCCGTAGTTCAGAACGTTCGACGTATCGGTTGCGCCCTTGACCAACTGATCGGTCGTTTGTGCGCTCGCAACCGAGCATGCGGATATGACGAGGCTCGCGGCCATCGCAAAGCGTTTCATCCGTTCCTCCCAATATGCGCGCCTTTTGACGCTGCGATTGCAACACTCCGCCCGAAAGCAAAACCCGTCAATACGAAAGTCGAAAGCGCGGTGCCGATAGTTTGGACGCCAGATGCCAGGCTTGATGCGGTAATCTTCGAGAAATTTCACTCGTCTTGCGCGAATGCGCTGCATCAATTTCCACGACGCGAAGATTGACGCAGCGCGAGAATATCAGCGCGGCCCCGGTTTCGTCGCGGTGACCATGGCAATTCGGCTTGAACCGCGGCCGGCTTGCGGACTTATGTTGTCGCGAGCCTGCGCGAATCGGGGCTCATGATGAGGGAGGTCAAAATGATATCGCGTCGCTCAGTTGCGCTTGCGCTCACGTTCGCCGTGCTCTCCGGTCCGGCCTGGTCGGCATCCGGCGGCGCGGTCAAGATGTTCGACACCGACAATGACGGCACGCTCGATCTGGCCGAGGTGAAGAAGGCCGCCGCCGCGCTGTTCGCAAAGCTCGATCCCGATCATGACGGGACGCTCGACATGCGCGAATTGCGCGGACGGTTAACGGCGAAAGAACTCGCCGCCGCCGACCCCGATCACGATGGCACGCTGACGCTCGATGAATATCTCGCAGTGGTGGAGCAGCGCTTCAACGCGGCGAATCCCGACAAGGATGGAACGCTGGATGCGAAGGAGCTGAACTCGCGCGCCGGCCGCGCATTGCTGCGCTTGTTGCGTTGAGCACAGCCGCGCTTGACTGGGAGCGAAGGCGGTTTGCCCGAGAGTGAACTGTGCGCGTCCCGCGTGACAGTTCGCTGTGTTCGTGGTCCGATTCCAGGCTTGCGCCGTGACTGACGCAGCCCTAGGTTTTGCCCGGCGCGATGTCGCGCTCAATCCCTGGGGAGACCCCGAATGGCCTGGAAAGCTCCGAAGATCGTGGAAGTGCCGGTCGGCATGGAAATCAACATGTACGCCTGCGCTGCGCGCAAGTAAGACTGACGACCTGCCACGGCTTCGATGGCGTGGGCCATCGAAGCCGTGGTAGTGTTCGTGATGCGCATTGGAGCTCACACATTCCGGACGGCGATCGCGTGCACGCTCACGCTCACGCCAATGTGCGCCAGGGCCGAAGAGGGCTTCGATACCGAGCATATCTTCGGCTTCATGATCGGCAGTGATGTCGGCAATCCCGGCGAGCGCGAATTCCAGACCCAGACGACGGGACGCTTCGGCAAGGGCGGTGGCACCTATCGCACCCTCGGCCAGGAGGTCGAGATCGAAATCGTGCCGTTGCCCAATTTTCGCGTCGAGGTCGGCGGCACCGCGACGCTGCACGACATCACCGGCGTCCCCGATATCGACGACCGCCGTCAGTTCAATTTCCAGGGCCTCTCGCTCGACCTGCGTTATCGCCTGCTCGATCGCGAGAAGGCCCCATTCGGGATGACGATCGCTGCCGAGACCCATGGCGATCGCATCGATGAGGTCAGCGGCGCCAAGGGACGGATGTACGGCACCGACTTCACGCTCGCCTTCGATCGCGAGCTGATCCCGAATTTCGTCATCGGCGCGCTCAATTTGATCTACCAGCCCGAATGGGCGCGGTTCGAGGTGAGCGGGCTGTCCGAGAAGAGCTCCACCATCGGCGCCGCTGTCGCCGGCATGGTGCGCGTGCGGCCGAATTTCCTGCTCGGCGGCGAGATGCGCTACTTCCGCCAGTATGAAGGCATCGGTCTTGGCGAGTTCTCAGGGCAAGCCCTGTTCGTCGGACCGACCGCCTATTTCCAGCTCTCCGAGCAATCGCGGCTCACCTTGAGCTGGAGCATGCAGGCCTGGGGCCGGCCGGCCGGATCCGGGGCCAATCTCGATCTCGTCAATTTCGAACGGCACCAGGCGCGGGTGGTGTTCGGCATCAACTTCTAGCAAAGCGGGTTCCTCGACTGCTCCTCACGCCGGATTGAAACTTCCGGCTGCTCGGGACGTATCCCTTTGTGCTAGTCTGAAGTGCTCTCGCGCAAGGATCCCGGCATGAATCCGATCGACCTGGTGGTGACTGTGTGTGCGGTGCTCTCGCCTGCGACCTGCGAGGAGCAGCATCTGGTGTTCAACTTTGGCGGTTCGCCGGCGCAATGCTCGATGGCCGCACCGCCCTATATCGCGCAATGGGTCGGTGAGCATCCGAAGTGGCAGGCCGTGCGCTGGCGTTGCGAATATCCGCACCCGAACGACAAGGCGTGACGCGCTGCTCTAAGCTCCTCATGGTGAGGAGCGCGGAACGCGCGTCTCGAACCATGCAGGGCCCCGCTGCTGCAGCCGGGCCTTTCATCCTTCGAGATGCCGCTGCGCGGCTCCTCAGGATGAGGAGCAGGAGCTACTTCGTGCAGTCCTTCAAATCCTTATCCGCAATCGAGAACACCGCATCGGCCTTGATCTCGATGTCACGGACCACGCACTGCCGTGAATTGGGATAGCTGACCTTGGCGTCGTAGCGGCCGGGCTCGACGCCGGTGATCCGCAGCCGCTCGTCGTGGTCGACCTCCTTGTCCTTGTCGTTCAGGCACTGGTTCGGGCCCCAATCGGTCTTGCCGCTAGGTGCGAGCTGGAAGCCGGAGATCGTCTCGCTGGTCAAATTCCAGAGCCGGATGCCCTTGCCCTTGGTCTGCGCGGCGGCCTCACCGGCACACGCCAACACCGCGATCAAAACGAGACACCAACGCATCAGCCAGTCCTCCCAAAAGCGCGCCGCTATTCCCTGATCAGGCGCTCACGGTTCTTTGCCTTGTCGAAATTCTTGGCCCGGTCAAGGCCGATCGGCGCAATCAGCCTGGCGGAGGCGAGATCGGCGCCGTCGAAATCGGCGTCGATGATGGTCGTGCCGGTCAGGTCGGCGCCGCCGAGCTGAGCGTTCCTGAGCGACGCGCCGGTCAGGTCGGCCCCCTTGAGGGAAGCAAATTCGAGGTCGACCCGGGACAGGTCGGCGTTGCGAGCGTTCAACCGCGCCAGATTGGCAGATCGCAGCACGGCGCGCATCAGTCCCATCGACTGGTTGCGCATGTCGGCACCGAGATGCGCATCCGCAATCGACGCGCCGACCAGGCTCGCGCCGCTGAGATCGGCCGCAATGCGCGCACCGGTCAGATCGGCGCCGTCGAGGCGAGCGCGTGCCATCTGTGACGCGAACAGATTGGCCCCCTTCAGGCTCGCGCCCGTGAGATCCGCATCCAACAGCCACGCCTGATCGAGGACCGCGCCGTCAAGGCGGGCGCCGGCGAGTTTCGTCTTGTTGAGCCGTGCCGCGCGGAGGACGGCCTTGGTCAGGTCGAGACCACTGAGATCGAGCCCCGATAGCCGCTTGCCGGTCAAATCGGCGGGCGCGCCGACGCTCGCATTGGCCAGCACCGCCTCGACCTCCTGCCGGCTCATCTCGGCGGAGACCATTGCAGGCGACGTCAGATCGAGGTCCCGCATCATGTCCTGCGCGCGCGATGTTGGCGCGAGCAGAGCGAGGCCAAGCGCCGTCAGGGCGATCGTTCGCTTCATCAGAAGACTCCGCTGCGACCCAACCTAGCACGCGCCTCGCGCGATTGCCTATGAGACATCCCGCCCGGCGCGTTCGTCGCCTTGTTCCGCCTGGATGCGCAGCGCAAGCCCCGCCCTGATCGCCGCAATCTCGGCTTCGCCGCGCTCGGCGCGCGGGATGGCAATCGGCACCTCCTGCACGATGCGCGCCGGGCGCGGCGACAGGAAGAACAGGCGGTCGCCGAGACGGATGGCATCGTCGAGGCTGTGGGTGACGAGCAGCGTCATCACGGAGCGGCTCGCCACCAGTGTCGCGATCTCGTCGCGCAGGCGGCCGGCGAGCGCGTCGTCGAGCGAGGCGAGCGGCTCGTCGAGCACGAGCAGGTCGGGCTCGACCGCGAAGGCGCGCGCGAGCGCGACGCGGCGGGCGAGGCCCAGCGACAGTTCGCCCGGGAAGTGGCTGCGGTGCGCCTCCAGCTCCAGGATCTTGAACAGCTCCGACAGCTTGGCCTCGGCGACATCGGGTGCTGCCAATCGCACGTTCTGCTCGACCGATCGCCACGGCAGCAGCCGCGGCTCCTGGAACACCATGCCGATCCGCACCTCGGGCGGGCGCGCGACGTGGCCGTCGAAATCGCGGTCGAGCCCGAGGATGATGCGCAGCATCGTGCTCTTGCCGCAGCCTGAGGGGCCGATCAGCACGCCGACCTCGCCGGACTGCAGCGCGAATTTGACGGGTGCCAGCACCTCGTGCGTTCCGCCCGCGGCACTTTTGAAAGTCTTGCCTGTGATCTCGACCTCAAGCCGCACGGGGCCGCCACCGCGTTGCGCGGGCCTCGAACGGTTGCACCAGCGCCGTCTCGATCACGAGCACGACCGCGGCAAATGTCAGGGAATAGGCCAGCAGGCGCGGCGTGTCGAACAGCTGGAAGGCAACGCCGATCTCGAAGCCGACGCCGTTCGGCCGTCCCAGCAGCTCGGCGACGAGCACGATCTTCCACACCAGCGACAGGCCGGAGCGGGCGGAGGCCGCGATATAGGGCGCAAGCTGCGGCAGCACGACATGGCGGAACGCGCGCCAGCGCGGCATCGCGAAGACCATCGCCATCTCGTCCAGCGAACGGTCGAGCGCGCGGGTGCCCTCGCGCAAGGTGACGACCGCGGTCGGCAGCTTGTTGATGGCAATCGCCGCGATCGCGGCGGTCTCGGTGAGCCCGGCCCAGATATAGGCCAGCACGATCACCACCAGCGCCGGCAGGTTCAACAGCAGGATCAGCCAGGGATCGCCGAGCCGGTCGGCGAGCTTGACCCGGCCCATCAGATAGCCGATGGCGCTGCCGAGCGACATCGCCAGCACGAAGGCGAGCGCCACGCGCGCCAGCGTCGCACCGAGATGCAGGAACAGCGCGCCGCTCGACGCTTCCGCGACAATGACATTGAGCACGGCGGGCGGGGAGGGCAGCTTTGCGCCTCCGACGAACAGCGCGGCGGTCCACCAGATCGCGAGAAACAGGGCGAACGAGAGAAGGCGCAGCACCTCAGTCTCCGGGGACGGCGTGATAGAACGTGCCGGGATCGAGCTCGGCCGCCGGACCGACCAGCTCGCGGCCGCCGATTTCGGCCAGCACGCGATAGAGCACGCGCGCGTCCGCTTCCTCATCGCTGATGTTCCGGCGTGGAATGCCGTCACGATAGCGGTCGCGGTAGGTCTTGAGCATGGCCGGATCGCTCGCGCCGGTGAGCGGGGCGATCTTGTCCCAGGCCGTATCCGAGGTCACCAGCAACTGCTTGGCCTTGCGGGTCATGGCGATGAAACGCGCCACGGCGTCGCGGTGGTTCGCGGCCCAGCCCTCGTCGAAGACATAGCCGACGGCAGAGACCGCGCCCTTGGCGCCGAGCTTCGGCAAGATCTCTTCGATGCCGGCGAGTCGCCGAAAACCCTTGGCCTCGAGCTGGGCGCAGAAATTCCAGAAATTCAGGCTCGCATCCATCTCGCCGTCGAGCGCCTTGGCGGCGATCAAAGGCGGCGCGCCATAGGCGATCGTCGCATCCGACTTCAGGTCGATGCCGTCCTGCTTCATCCGTGCTTGCAGCAGCAGCCAGCTCTTGTCGAGGGGACCGCCGCCGACGGCGAGCTTGCGGCCCTTCAGATCGCCAAGCGTCTTGATCGGTGATGCCGCGGGCACCATCACAGCGCCGAGCGCACTGGAATAGGGATAGAAGGTGAGCTTGGCGCCGAGCGCGCGCTCGCGCGACACCCACAGCCAGTCCGACAGCATGATGTCGGCATTGCCGGCGCGCAGCGCGATCTTGCCGGCCTCGGGGCTCGCAAGCTCGGTGACTTCCAGCGCCAGATTGGCCTCCTTGTCGAGCCCGGCCTCGCGGATGGTGGCCAGTTCCCAGGAGAACGTTCCGGTCTTCTGCACCGCCAGGCGGATGGTGTCGGCGGCATCGGCCGCCGTACCCAGCGTCAGCGCCAACGTCGTTGCGAGCGCCAATATTCGTGCCAAAACTCTCATCACCTTGTGAGCCATTTCCTCGGATAGGGTGCTTTTCAGGACAATAGGCATAGCATAGCTTCCATCGCAACCAGCGGGAGGATGCTCATGAGTTTTGCGGGACAGGTACGACCGATTGTCGCCGCTATGGTCGTGCTCGCGGCGACCGTCTGCACGGTGCGGGCCGAGGAGGCCAATGATTATCCGACGTCGGCGCGCGCGGAATATGTCTATGGCTGCATGAAAGCCAATGGTGAGACGCGGCAGGCGATCGAGCAATGCTCCTGCTCGATCGACGTGGTCGCCTCGATTGTCAGCTACGAACGCTATGTCACCGCGGAGACCGCACTCAGCATGTCCCAGGTTCGCGGCAATCTCGGCACCCAGTTCCGGACATCAGAGCAGGCGAATTCGGCCGTGAATGATTTGCGGCGGGCCCAGGCCGAGGCCGAGGTGCGGTGTTTCTGATTTGTGTCGCTGTGTCTCACCCTCCAGGGGAGGGTGGTCCTCGCCTCACGTCCCCGGTTTTTCCACGTCCCACTCGTTGCGGAACACGTGCCCGTCCGTGTCCTTGGCTTCCGCGCGGAATCGCTTCGCGCCGTTGGACACGTAGGTGAAGCGCAGGTTGGGATCTTCCGAGATCGAGATGCCGCCTTCCATCGACAGCACGGGGCTGTCGTCCTGCGTCAGCTTCAGCTGGTTGATGAAGAAGGCGGGAATATAGAGCTGCGTGACCTGATCCATCTGCAGGCCGGAATTATTGGGATGGCCGATCATGATCTGGGCCTCGCGGATGCGGCTCGCGGGCGCCTCCTCGCGCGCGAATTGCCGGTAGCGCATCTGGCCGAGGCGGTTCTGGGCTTCCTCCGCGTTCTTCCCCGCCGGGGCCGAGCAACCGCCCGACGCCTTCACATAGGTCTTGGAGACGTAGAGCTGGCCGTCGCTAAGCTCCGCCACCGCATGAACGTCGGTGTAATTATTGACACGCACGCGCGTGGAGATCTCGGTGACATTGGCATCCGCGCCAAGCTCGAATTTCGCAGCCATCGGCGCCGGGTTGCGGTCGATCACCAGCGTGATCGATCGGATGCGGCGCGCATCGCCCGGTGACAGCTTGCTGCGCAGGGTCACCGGCACGATCGCCGCGTCCTCGGCGCGATAGGGCATTTCGATGGCGATGACAGCATTGCCGTCGTTCATCGGACGGTTGCTGAAGCTATCCTGCACCAGGCCAGGCCAGGGATCGTAGGCCTCCTCGGCGCTCGCGGGCAGCGCGAAGGCGATGCCGAGCAACGCGGCGATCAACGGCAGGCGGCGTGTGCATCCCATCATGGTCAGGTTCCTCGGAGTCAGCGAAGCTGATCTCCTGTGCGGACGACGCAATTATTGGACAAGGGTAGCGCGGCCGCTACTCCCATTCAATTTCAGAAAATGCTGCGGTTGCGTTGCGGGCATTGTAGTCGTCGAACAGTTCCCAATGCGACCGCTCGGCGGCCGCGGCCTTCTCGGCTGCGGTCCGAATCGGCTCGCCCTTCTTGTTCGAGGCACGGACGTCCGACAGCAGCGTCGAGAGATAACGCCGCTCATCCGAGAGCGCGGCAGGCCAGTCGCTCACAGGGCCGTGACCGGGAACGACGCGAACTGCCGGAACGGCCTCCAGCTCCTTCAGCAGGGCGAGCCAGCCGCGGATGCTGCCATCCATCACCGGGATGTGGCGGAGAAAGACCAGATCGCCTGCGAACAGGGTCCTGGTCGTCTCGTCGAACACCGTCAGGTCGTTGTCGCTGTGAGCGGTCGGCCAGGCGCGCAAGGTCAGCCGGCGCGATCCGAGATCGAGCGTCATGGTGTCCCGAACCAGCTCAGTGGGGGGCACGATCTTCACGGGATCGATCAGCTCATCGCCCATGATGCGCCGGAAATTATCGAGATAATACGGCCCGCGCGTGGCCAGTGCCTGGGGCAGCTTGCTGTGGCCGACGAAGCTGGTTCCCTCCGCCACGAAGGCCGCATTGCCGAAGACATGGTCGGGATGGCCGTGGGTGTTGATGACGTAGCGGATCGGCTTGCTGGTACGGGCCCGCACCGCGGCCAGCAGCGCTTCGCCTTCACGAAGGCTGCCGCCGGTATCGATCACGGCCACCGCAGCCTCGCCGACGATGAAGCCGACATTGGCGATGTCGCCCTCGTTCCCGCGGGTCATCAGGGCGATGGTCCCGGAGTGCACGAAGATTCCCGGTGCAACTTCGCTCACAGGCAATTCGGCCGCCCCGGCGCGTGCTAGCGTCGCAAGTCCCAGCAGGGACAGGGCTGCGATCTTTGATGTGAGATGCGACACGTTTCCGCCTCAGTTCAGGGTTTGCCGCATTGCACTGCAGCACAACAAGCCAACGCGAAGTTTGGCAGAACATGGTGCGTCCTGCGTTGCATGGATAGCATTCGAATGAAATGAGGAGGAAGCGCGATGGAGGCCGGACGACATCGTCGCTGGTTGATTTCACTGTGTGTGATGGCGGTGTCGTGTGCGATCGGCGACATCGCTCGCGCGCAGACGACCGATAGTGGTGACCTCTCGTTCGAGCTGGTCGACCCCAAGGTGCTGCGCGTCTGCGCCGATCCGCGCAATCTGCCGTTCTCCAACGAGAAGGGCGAGGGCATCGAGAACAAGCTCGCCGAGCTGTTCGCGGACAAGCTTCAGAAGAAGCTCGACTACGTCTTCTTCCCGCAGGCCACGGGCTTCGTGCGCATGACGCTGGGGGCGCATCGCTGCGATGTCATCATGGGCTTCCCGCAAGGCGACGACCTCGTGCAGGGCACCAATCCCTATTATCGCACGTCGTATGCGCTGGTTGCGAAAGCGGGCAGCGGTCTGGAAGACGTCGACACGCTCGAAGACCCGAAGTTGAAAGGCAAGCATGTCGGCATCGTCGCCGGCACGCCGCCCGCGACCAACATGGCCATCGCAGGGCTGATGGGCGACGCAAAACCCTATCCGTTGATGATCGACACGCGCTACGACAATTCGGCGCAGGCCATGATCGACGATCTCGCTGCCGGCAAGATCGACGCCGGCGTGTTGTGGGGACCGATGGCGGGCTACTACGCCAAGAAGGTCGGCGCGATGCACGTGACGCCGCTGGTGAAGGAAACCACCGGCCCCAAACTGGTCTATCGCATCGGTATGGGCGTGCGCGCCGCCGACCAGAACTGGAAGCGTCAGCTCAACAAGCTGATTCAGGAGAACCAGGGCGAGATCAACAAGATCCTGCTCGACTTCGGCGTGCCGTTGCTGGATGAAAACGACAAGCCGCTCGGTGTGGAGGCGGCCAAGAAGGCGCCATGAGGCGGCCTCTTGCCGCTGCGCTCGTCGCCGCCATGCTGGCGGGGCCGGCTTTGGCGCAGCAGCAGGAGCCGTTCGAGCCCGAGGGCTATCGCACCGACAATTACCGCGCGCCGGTGCCGGCGACGCTGCAAGGCGCGCGCGTGCTGACGACGGCGGAGACCGAGGCGATCTGGCGCGCGAAGAGCGGTGCCTTCATCGACGTGCTGCCGCGCGCGCCGAAGCCGAAGAACCTGCCTGCGGGCACGGTGTGGCGGGATACGCCGCGGAAAAACATTCCCGGCAGCGTCTGGCTGCCCGACACGGGCTACGGCGCGCTGCCGTCGGCGATGGACAATTATCTTCAGCGCGGTCTTGCGCAAGCCTCGCACGGAGACAAGGCCGCGCTGCTCGTGATCTATTGCCTCGCCGATTGCTGGATGTCCTGGAACGCCGCCAAGCGCGCGCTCGCTTACGGCTATGCCAACGTCGCCTGGTACCCTGATGGTACCGACGGCTGGGAGCATGCGAAGTTGCCGACGGAGGAGGCACAGCCGGAGCCGCGGCCGGAGCAGTGAATGAAGGGCGTCAGCGAGCGCAGGTGCGCTCCCTCGCCCCGTTCTTACGGGGAGAGGGTTGGGGTGAGGGGCCTCTCTCCACGCGCGACATCGTCGTGAGACCTGTACCCCCTCACCCGGATCGCAAGTGCGATCCGACCTCTCCCCGCAAGCGGGGAGAGGTGAGAACCCATCTCTACTGCTTCTGCAGCTTCGTCAGCGTGCCCGTGCCGTCGCTGTCCGTCGCGGTGTATGTCACCCGATCGCCGGCATGGACGGAATCCAGCATCGCGGCGTCCTTGGCCTTGTACTGCTGGAGCGCGCCCGCGCCGCCGGCGCTGCCGCCGACCGTGCCCTTCTGCATCTGCTGGATCGAGATCGTGTTGTTGAGCCGATTGATGCTGGTGACCATTCCGGTCATGTCGTCAGCAAAGGCGGGGGATGCGAGCACGGTGATGGCTGCAGCACCTGCGAGGATGAATTTTGCTGTTCCCATCGAGGCCTCCCGTTACTGGATTCACAGGACAAGCCATCCTAGAACGATTTGGTTCCGGCAGATAGCGCGGCAAACATGAATGATCGCGTTGATATCGCGGGAACTTTTATCAAAGCCGTCAGAGGGACTGACGCTATTCCATTTCCTGCTGGATAACGCGGCCGAGCGCGAACAGGCGCTGGTCGATCGTGGTCGGAACCTCGCAGACGAAGCGCACCACCTTGCGGCGATCCTCGAAAATGCGGGTTTCCCAGATCAGCTGGTTGCTCATCGCGTCGACCTTGGTGTCGTCGCGCGGCGTCGCGTCCTGCAGCGCCTGGAGCTGGATGGTCTCGTCGCGGATCTTGTCGGCGGCCTCGCGCTGCTTGCGGCTGACGCGTTCGAGCCCGCTCATGACCTGGGAACGCTGGGCGTTCAGCGTGTCGAACAGGCCGGCGAACAGCAGTTTTGCGTTGGCGGTCTTGTCGGCCGCGGAGCCGCTCAAGAATTCCTTCACCGACTTTTCGGCTTCATCCAGCGGCGTCTTGCGCGCCGCAAGCTTCGAGACCAGGGCGCTGACCTTGCTGTCGTCCTTCCACTTGCTCGCGGCGTCGTCGAGCGCAGGACCGGCCCAGACCGCCGCAAGCGAGATCTCGGGCACCTTGGCCTGCGAACAGGGCCAGTCGGGATAGCGCGGATCGGCTGCGCGCGCGGCGGCGGTCGAGACCGCAAACGCAAGCGCTGCCATGGCAAGTGTCCGAGCGAGTGTTCGAACCGTCATCCTTCGCCTCCCGCGGGCCCGCGCCGTGCCAGCCCGCGCGAGGGATCATAGGCATAGATCGCGGCGATCATGAAGACGATTGTACAGCCGGCGACCACGGCGAGCGAGATCCAGTTGATCTGCCCATACAGCGCAAACCGGATCAGCTCGACCGCATGGGTGAACGGATTGGCCTGGCAGACGTAGTAGAGATAGGGGCTGCCCTCCTGCACCCGCCAGAGCGGGTAGAGCGCGGAGGAGGCAAAGAACATCGGGAAGATCACGAAGTTCATGACACCGGCAAAGTTCTCGAGCTGCTTGATGCCGGAGGAGATCAGCATGCCGAGCGAGCCGAGCATCAGCCCGGACAGGATCAGCGCCGGCAACACGGTGAGATAGCCGATCGGGGGAGGCGTGATGTCCCAGAACCAGGCAATGATCAGGAAGGCATAGACCTGGAGCAGCGACACCGCGGTGCCGGCGAGAAGCTTGCAGAACAGCAGGAAGCCGCGCGGCAGCGGGCTCACCAGCAGCGTACGCATATTGCCCATCTCGCGGTCATAGACCATCGAGAGCGAGGACTGCATGCCGTTGAACAGCTGGATCATCGCCATCAGCCCCGGCGCGATGAAGACCTCGTAGAGGATGTAGGTCTCGTAAGGCGGGATGATGGAGATGCCGAGCACCTGGCGGAAGCCGGCGGCGAAGATGAACAGCCACACCAGGGGCCGCACCAGCGCCGAGACGAAACGCTCGCGCTGATGCAGGAAGCGCAGGCCCTCGCGCCAGACGATGCCGGTCAGGCAGGTCATGTACTCGCCGGCCGAGAAGCCGCGCGGCGCGTCGCGCGTGGTGATGCTGCTCATGCGCCGCCTCCCGGCATCACTTGCGCACCGGTCAGGCGCATGAAGGCGGTGTTGACGTCCTGCGCGCCGGCCTCGGTGATGACGCGGCTCATCGGCCCCTGCGCCAGCACCTTGCCCTGGTGCAGCACCACGAGGTCGTCGCCGGCCATGATCTCGTCGAACAGATGGGTGGCCCAGAGCACGCCGATGCCTTGCTCGGTGACGAGCTGGCGGACATGGCTGATGATGTCGGCGCGCGCCTTGACGTCGAGCCCGACGGTCGGCTCGTCCAGCAGCAACAGCCGCGGCCGGTGCAGGAGTGCGCGTGCGATCTCCAGCCGACGCATCTGCCCGCCGGAGAGATCGCGCACCTTGCTGCCGGCGCGGTCGGAGAGGCCAATGCGCGCGAGCAGCTCGGCGCTGCGCGCGGCCGCCTCGCGACGGCTGATGCCGTGGAGCGCGGCGTGATAGAGCAGGTTCTGTGTCAGCGATAGATCGAGATCGAGCGTGCGCGGCTGGAACACGACGCCGAGCAACCGCAGCGCCTCGCCGGGTGAACGGCTGACGTCATGGCCGAAAATGCCGACGCGGCCGGTCTGGATACCGAACAGCCGCGTGATCAGCGAGAACAGCGTGCTCTTGCCGGCGCCGTTGAGGCCGAGCAGGGCGGTGAAGCTCGCCGGCTGCACGTTGAAGGACACGTCCATCAGCGCCCGGCGCGGGCCGTAGGAATGGCTGACGCCGTCGATCGACAGCGCCGGCACCGTGGTGGGATCGGGCCGTGGTGTCTCGCGAGGTTCGGCGATGGGAGCGGGGCTGGTCATGGCGCGATCGTGATGCCCCAGGGCAGTTCGCCCACCTGAATGGTCTTGATCACCTTTTGCGCGGCAACGTCGATGACGGAAACGTCGTTCGACACGCCATTGGTGGTGAGCAGATATTTTTCGTCCGGCGTGAACGCCATGTGCCAGACGCGCTGGCCGACCAGCAGATATTTCGTCACCTTGCGCGTGGCGACATCGACCACGGCTATACGGTTGGCGGGGCCGAGCGCGACGAAGGCGATCTTGTCGTCCTTGGTCATGCCGATGCCGACCGGCTGGATCGCCTCCTTCCTCAAGCCCGGAATCTCGAAATTGACCTTGCCGATCACCTCGTGCTTTTGGGGATCGACGATCGACACGGTGCCGCCGATCTCGGACGACACCCACAATTCGGACGAGTCGTGTTTGAACTCGGCAAAGCGCGGCCGCGCATCCACCAGCACGTTGGCCACGATCTGGCGCGACGACGTGTCGATGAAATGCGCCATGTTGGTCGTCTCAGACGTGTTGATCAAAGTCTTGCCGTCGGGGCTGATGGTCATGCCTTCGGGCTCGACGCCGACCTGGATATCGCCGAGGCGTGTGCGCTTCTCCAGATCGATCACGGTGACCGTATTGTCGTTCTCATTGGCGACATAGAGTGTCTTGCCGGCGGCGTCCTGGGTGAACAATTCGGGGTCGGGTCCGGAGGGCAGGGTGTCGACAATGGCTTGCGTCTTGGCATCGATCACCTGGATGGTATCGTCGTCGCCGACCGCGACCATCACGAACTTGCCGTCGCGGGTGAACTCGATGCCGCGCGGACGCTGGCCGACCTTGATGGTCTTGGTCACCGTCCAGCTGTCGGTGTCGATCACCGACACCGTGTTGCTCTTCTCGTTCGAGACATAGGCGACGAAGGCATGCGCGGGCGCTGCCGCCAGCACCAGTCCGGACAGCAGTCCCACGCGCAACATCCGTGTCCTCATTTCAGCTTGCATTTGCTCTCCGGACGATCGTAGCCGAGCGTGTCGAGCTCGGAGACCTGGTGCAGAAACCCTTCTTGCGGCGACACCGATACCACCATGCGGCCGTCGACCAGCAGGATCGGCTGGCGGAGCTGGAGATTCCAGTCGCGCAGCGTCAGCTTGGTGCCCTTGAAGGCGGCGACGGAGAAGTCCGGTCCCTTGATGAAATCGGTGACCTTCTTGACGTCGCCCGAATTGGTGCGCGAGGTGGCCTCGCCGATCATGCGCACGGCTGTCCAGGCCTGCATGTCGAGCGCGGTCATGCGACGTGAGTTCAGCTTCATGAAGCGGTTCTGCATCTGCGTCGCGCCCCACTGGTCCTGCGCGGCGTCCCAGCTGCGTGGCACCAGGCCGGCCGAGCCCGCGACGGGGCGGGGATCCCAGGTGCGGTAGGGCAGATAGGCCGCGAACACCTCGCTCTCGTCGGCGGCGACCAGCACGTCGTAGGCGGGCGCCTGTTGCGTGAACACCGGCATCTGCCGCTGGATCAGCGTCACGCCAGAGTCCGTGCGGCGCGCGCCGCCGGTGTCTTCGAAGGTGCGCTCCTGCACGATCTTGGCGCCGAACCGCGTGGCGGCCCGACGGAGCGCATCGGCGTAGAGCTTATCCTCGTCATGCGAGCCGACCACCAGCAGCCAGCGCGGCCATCGCTTCCACACCAGATACTGGCCGAGCGCATCGGCCAGCATCGAGCGCGTGGGCGCGCTGTGGATCACGTTGGCGCGGCAATCGGCCTCGCGTAGCCGCTCGTCGATCGCGCCGGCGTTGAACAGCAGCGTGCCGCGGTCGCGCAGGGCGTCGGCGACCTTCAACAGCGCATCGGCCGGCAGGTCGGTGATGACAAAGCCGTTGTGCTCGGCAAGCGCGGTCGCGGCCTGGACCACGTCCTCGCCTTCCTTGATGCGGCGCTCTTCCAGCGTGAAGCGCTGGTTGAGGAATTTCCCGGTGGTGTTGTTGTCCTCGATCGCGAGCTTCGCGCCGGCGACGCCGTCATTGTCCGCGGGCTGCTCGACCAGCGAGAGCGTCGATCTGGTGCCGGCGACGCCGAGATAGCCGACGCCGATCGTGACCGGGTCGGCCGCGAGCGCTTGCATCGCTGCCAGACACAGGCCGATCGGGCCGAGCAACCATCGGATCATGCTTCCTCCTGACGTTCTCCCCGGCTTGACCGTCGGTGAAGAATTGTCTCTCTTGAAGCATGACCGATTTGGCCGGGCTTGCAACCCCGCATTTGGTCGTCGCGACACCACGGGCGGAATCACGATCATGCGAGCGCTGATATGTTTCGCGGCTTTGCTGCTGATGGGATCGCAGGCAGCCGCCGATCCGCCGAAGCTCGCCGTGTTCGATTTCGAGCTGATCGACACCAGCCTGCCCGGCGAGTTCTACGGCTCCAGGCCGGAAGAGGCGCGGCTCGCGCATATCAGCGACCAGCTGCGCAAGGAACTGGCTGAGTCAGGCCGGTTCCAGCTGCTCGATATCGCGCCGATCAGGGATGCCGCGCATCACGCCAATCTGCAGGCCTGCGGTGACTGCGACCTCAAGCTGGCCGGTCAGTTGGGTGCCGACCTCGAGATCACCGGCATGGTGCAGAAGGTTTCGAACCTGATCATCAACCTCAACATCTATCTGCGCGACGTGAAGACCGGCAAGATGATCACGGCCGCCAGCGCCGACATGCGCGGCAACACCGACGAATCCTGGTCGCGCACGATGAGCTATCTGATCCGCAACCGCCTGCTGGCGCCGAACTACGGCAAGCCGGAGTAGGGTGAGAGAACTCACCCCTTCAGTCGCTCCGCGTGCCAGTGCAGATGGTCGGTCATGAACGTCGAGATGAAATAATAGCTGTGGTCATAGCCCGGCTGGCGCCGCAGCGTCAGCGGGATGTTGGCCTTGTTGCAGGCCGCCTGCAGCAGCTCCGGCTTGAGCTGCTCTTTCAGGAAATTATCGGCCTCGCCGACGTCGACCAGGAAGCCTGAATATTTCGCGCCGTCCTCGATCAGCGCCACCGTGTCGTGGCTGCGCCAGGCCTCCTTGTTCGGCCCGAGATAGCCTGTGAGCGCCTTGATGCCCCACGGCACCTGCGACGGCGCCACGATCGGGGCGAAGGCACTGGCGGCGCGATAGCGGTGCGGGTTGCGCAGCGCCACGGTCAGCGCGCCATGGCCGCCCATGGAATGACCCATGATCGACTGCCGCTTGGCATCGACGGGAAAATTTCCCGATACCAATTTGGGCAGCTCGTCGGTGACATAGCTCCACATGCGATAATTGCGCGCGAACGGCGCTTCCGTGGCGTCGACATAGAAGCCGGCGCCCAAGCCGAAATCATAGGCGTTGTTGGCATCGCCCGGCACGTCGGGCCCGCGTGGTGAGGTGTCGGGGGCGACGAAGATCAGGCCGAGCTCGGCGCAGGCTTTGCGGAATTCGCCCTTCTCGGTGACGTTGGCATGGGTGCAGGTGAGGCCGGAGAGATACCAGACCACGGGCAGCTTGGCGCCGTCGGCATGCGGCGGAACATAGACCGAGAACACCATGTCGGTGCCGGTCGCCTGGCTTGCATGGCGATACACGCCCTGCACGCCGCCATAGGAAGTGTTGGTCGAGACAGTCTGGATCGTCATGCAATTGTGCTCCGTGGCATCTCACCACATCAAGAATGCAATGCTTGTGTGACCGAAATTTGCGGCGCGCGCAAACTCTGGGTCAGGCCACGCCGCTGTCGATCGCCAGCCGCACCAGCTCGACCGAGGTCTTCACCCCGAGCTTCTGGCGCATGATCGAGGAGGTGTTGGCGACAGTCTTGTAGGACGATTGTACCAGCCAGGCGATCTCGGACAGGCTCTTTCCAGCGCTGAGCAGCCGCAAAATCTCCATCTCGCGCGCGTTCAGCTTCGACAGCGGGCTTTGCGCCAGCGTCGGCCCTGCGAAGGCGATGCTGCGCGCGATCGCGCTCGGCAGATAAGTGCCGCCGCTGCCGACGGTGCGGATCGCCTCGACGAGATCATCGGGATCGCCGGTCTTGGAGACATAGCCCTTGGCACCGCACTCGATCGCGCGCGCGGCGAAGGCCGGGTCGTCGTTCATGCTGAACATGATGATGCGGGCATCGGCCGCGCGCTCGAGGATGCGGCGCGCGAGCTCGAAGCCGGAGACGGTCGGCAGGTTGATGTCGATCACGCAGAGGTCGGGGCGCTCGACGATGAAGACGCATTCGCCGTCCTCGGCGTCGGCGGCCTCCAAAATCTCGATCTCGCCTTCGTCGGCCAGCACGGCGCGGCAGCCGGAGGCGACAATGGGATGATCGTCGACGATCAGAATGCGCATAGGCGTTCCCCGCGACAGCACCGGACTCTTTTTTCGTGCCGCATGATGCCGGACGAGGCGAGACGTGCGCCTCATGTCGGGTCATGCAACCCGGCCGGGATTGCTGTACGCTTCCGATTAGATATCGGGCGCTTCGTCTCTGTCAACGCTATCGGACGGGCGCGAGCGATCCTTCGTGGGGCAGGCGAGAGCAATGTGGCAAAATCTATCCTTGCGCGGGCGCATCAACCTCCTGCTGGCGCTGCTGCTTGCGCTCGGGCTCGCCGTCAACATCGGCCGCCAGGTCGCGGAAGCCGGTCCCCGCGTGCAGGCCGAGGACCAGAGCGTGATCCGGCTGGCGCGCGAATTCATCGAGATGATCGTTGCCGATCTCAACGAGGCGCCGGATCCCGATGCCAGGCTGAACCAGATCGCGCGTGACCTCAATCGGCTCCGCCATGTCAGCATTGCGCTCCGGGACGCCGGCGGGAACCCGCTGACGCCGCCTCGCACGGAGACCGATGACGACACCTCCGGGCCGCCCGCCTGGTTCGTCAGCCTGGTTCACCCCGAGCAGACCGCCGTCAGCGTGCCGGTCTCGGTGCATGGCAAGCCCGGCTCGCTGGTGATTACCTCGCATCCCAATGACGAGATCGCCGAGATCTGGGACGCCATCGTGACGCAGCTCGAGGTCGGTTCGGTCATCGCGCTGGTGCTGTTCCTGGTGATGATGAATGTGGTCGGCAGGGCGCTCGCACCGCTCCAATCCTTGACGCAGACGATGGGCGAACTCGAGGATGGCCGTTACGACGCGCGCGCGGCGCCCGGCGGCGCGCCCGAGCTCGCTGCGATCTGCACCAAGCTCAATCATCTCGCGGCGACGCTCGGCGAGGCGGTCGAGGACAAGCGGCGGCTTGCCGAGCGCGCGGTGTCGCTCCAGGACGTCGAGCGCAAGGAGATCGCGCGCGAACTGCACGACGAGTTCGGGCCGTATCTGTTCTCGCTGCGCGCGCATGCCAGCGCGCTGGCCAAGCTCGCCGATGGACGCGCGCCGAGCGCGGAGGCCGTGCGAAAACACGGCGGCGCGCTGCTTGAGCAGATCAACGCGCTGCAGCAGTTCACCCGTCGCGTGCTGGAGCGCCTGAGGCCGGTCGGCCTCGCCGAGCTCGGCCTCGGCAAGGCGCTGGAATCGCTGTCGCGGCTGTGGCGGGAATCCCATCCCGAGGTGACCATCGAAACCACGATCTCGCCGGCGCTGGGCGTGACGGGCGAGACCGCGGACCTGACGATTTATCGCGTGGTGCAGGAGGCGCTCACCAACGCGTTCCGCCACGCCGGCGCGACCGCGATCAATGTGGTGATCGAGCCGGCGGAGCAGCCGGGCCGCGACGGCCGCTCCTGCGCCCGGGTGCGGGTCAGCGATAACGGCCGCGGCATGGAGCCCGGCCAGAAACTCGGCTTCGGCCTCGTCGGCATGCGCGAGCGCATTCTGGCGCTGGGCGGCACGCTCAACGTGGCATCCGGCGAGGGCGGCGTCACTGTGGAGGCGCTGGTTCCGACCGCGGCGGCCTGATCGCGCCCGGTCAAGTCGGGGAAAAGTCCCGATCGGGAAAAATTCCCGATTTCGTCGGGAAAACGGGTGCGGATTGTACGCGACCTTTTGTGGCTGGTGCCCGAGCCGCCGCCGAATACACTCGTCGTAACCAAACGGCGAAAAACAGCCGAGGGTTACGGGTGGGACAATGGGAATGCGCAAGCTGGGACACACGCGAATTCTGCTGATGGCCTCGGTTTCGACCGGGCTGGTGTCCGGACTCTGTTTCGGAACGAGCGCGCGCGCGGCGCAGGACGAGGAGACCAACGTTCAGAACCTGCCCGCGGTGGAGGTGGTGGCGCCGCCGCCAGCCGCACGGCGAGCGCCGTCGCGGCCGGTCGCGCGCACGGCTGCGAGCGTCGGCAAGCCCACGGCACCCAGGATCTACGTCTACCCGACCTCGCCTGGTGCCTCCGGCAGCATCGATGTCGACAAGATCCCGGCGAGCGTCAGCGCCGTCGATCCGTCCCAGATCAAGCGCACGGGCTCGCTGAACATCGGCGATGCGCTTCAGCAATATGTCCCGGGCGTCAATCTCACTGAAGTCACCGGCAACCCATTTCAGCCGAACATCGAGTTTCGCGGCTATGTCGCCTCGCCGCTGGCCGGCACGCCGCAGGGGCTTGCCGTCTATCAGAACGGCGTGCGCATCAACGAAGCGTTCTCCGACACCGTGAACTGGGACGCGATCCCGACCGCGGCGATCCGCTCGGCGACGATCGTCACCAACAATCCCGCTTTCGGCCTCAACGCGCTCGGCGGCGCCGTCAACCTGCTGATGAAGGACGGCTTTACCTATCAGGGCGCCGAGATCGACGTCATGGGCGGCTCGTTCGGCCGCATCCAAGGCTCCGCGCAGTGGGGCAAGAAGATCGACAACAACTGGGCGGTCTATGGCGCGCTGGAAGGCGCGCATGACAACGGCTTCCGCAATTTCTCATCCTCGGACATTCGTCGTTTCTACGGCGACGTCGGCTACCGCTTCGAGGGCAACGAATTCCACGTCAACATGGGCGTCGCCGACAATCATCTGGCCGGCCCTAGCACCGTGCCGATTGAATTGCTCCAAAACTATTGGGGCGCGACGTACACCACGCCGCAGACCAACACCAACAAGGTCGGCTACGTCAATTTAACCGGTAAGGTCGAGGCGACGCCGACCTGGACCTTCGAAGGCACGGCGCATGTGCGCGGCTTCAACCAGAAGACCCAGGACGGCAACCCGACCGACGCTCAACCCTGCGGCGCCGATCCGACAACGCTGTGCTTCGGCGACGACTCCACACCCGCCTTCGGCCTGAACGGCGTCCAGCTCGCCAATCCCTTCGCGACCGGAGCGGTGCTCGGCGAGATCGATCGCACCACGACGCGTTCGACCTCGTTCGGCATCTCCGGCCAGGCGACCAACAGCGACAGGCTGTTCGGGCACGAGAACCGTCTCGTGCTCGGCGCGAGCTACGACGCCAGCGTGACCCATTTCGACGCGAGCTCCGAGCTCGGGACGATCGGCGAGAACTACGTCGTCACAGGCAACGGCATCTTTCTGGGACAGTCGGGCAACCCGACCTCGATCGGTCCGGTGTCGCTGCGTACCGTCAACCAGTATCAGGGTCTCTACGCGCTCGACACGTTCAACGTGACGGACGCCTTCGCGATCACCGGCGGCGGCCGCTTCAATGCCGCCCGTGTCACGCTGGAGGATCAGCTCGGCACCGCCCTGAACGGCGACCACACCTACAACCGTTTCAATCCGGTGATCGGCGGCACCTACAAGATCACGCCGGAGCTGACCGCCTATGCCGGCTATTCGGAAGCCAACCGCGTGCCGACGCCGCTCGAACTCGGCTGCGCCGATCCGAACAATCCCTGCCTGATCGCTGCGTTTCTCGTCTCCGATCCCGATCTGAAGCAGGTGGTGTCCAAGACCGTCGAAGCCGGTTTCCGCGGCACCAAGGATCTGACCATCGGCCAGCTCGGCTGGAAGATCGGCGGATTCCGCGCGACCAACTACGATGACATCCTGGCGCTGCCGATCGCGGGGCTGCAGGGCTTCGGCTTCTTCCAGAACGTCGGCTCGACGCGCCGGCAGGGCCTGGAGGCCGAGATCAGCCTCAAGTCCAACGAGGTTCAGTTCCACGCGAGCTATGCCTTCGTCGACGCCCGCTTCCTCGATGCACTCGACGTCGCCTCCAACAGTCCGACAGCCGTCGCCAACGGCGGCATCATATCGATTGTGCCCGGCAACCAGATTCCGGCCATCCCGCGCCATCGCATCAAGGCCGGTATCGAATACGCCCTCACCGATGCCTGGAAAATCGGCGGCGACGCACTCTGGGTCTCGAGCCAGTATTATGTCGGCGACGAAGCCAATCTCGAGACCAAGCTGCCGAGCTACGCCGTGTTCAACCTGCACACGTCCTACCAGATCACCAAGAACTTCCAGATCTACGGCAAGGTCGACAACGTCTTTGACAACCGCTACTCGACCTACGGCACCTTCTTCGATACCACCGCGCTGCCGAACTTTGCGAATGGCGGCAACAATTTCAATGATCCCCGTTCGCTGAGCCCGGCGCGGCCGCGCGCGTTCTACGCGGGAGCTCGGGTGACGTTCTGAGGCGGGTTGGGGAAGCTTCTGCCCGCCCAACGCCGCGTCTCGTTCGTTGGAGCCCGGAATGACACGGGCCGCGCGATTAACCGTTCCTTAGTGCTGACCGTGCGGATGATTGGCACGGATAGACCAAGGGAGACTGCTCCCATGCTGAAGGACGGCACCTACGCAGCGTGGTACAAGACGCCGCTCGACCAGGGCACCGGCATCGTCCATGTCGCGGATGGCCAGATCTGGGGCCGCGACAGCCTGATGACGTATCACGGTTCCCTGGAGCTCGATGGCGATCGCTTCACCGCGACCGTGTCGACGAAGCGTCATACCGAAGGACGTGTCACCGTCTTCGGCGTCTATGATGAGCTGACGCTGGACATCAAGGGCACGTGCCCCGACAAGATCGCGACCTACACGGCGACGGCCGGGCAGGCAGGAGGCGTCGTTCTCCAGGGAACGCTCATCCTGACGGAGCAGCCGGCGGCAGCCCCCGAGCGAGCCGGGCAGGTCCCGGCGTTCAATCCCGACAGGTTGCCAAAGCTGCCGAAACGCTCGCGCTGATCGCGGCGAATCCGCCGCCTGCATCGACATGTCGCGCCCCTGGGCCGCGCAATTCTGCATCCTCAAACTTCGGTTCCGGCGCTTTTCAAACCGCCTGCGCCCCGTCATTGTGCCGCCGCATCAATCAATTCGGGGCACAGCATCAATGTCGGACAAGGTCTCGCGTCGCCAGTTCGCGAAAATCGCGGGGTTGTCCGCAGCCGGCATGACCGCTCCGCTGGAACGTGCCGACGCCATGTCCGCAGTGGTGTCGCGCAGCGCCGGCGGCTTTCCGCAGAATTTCCTCTGGGGCACGGCGACCTCGTCCTATCAGGTCGAGGGTGCGGTCGAGGAGGACGGGCGAGGGGCCTCGATCTGGGACAAGTTCGTCCGCCTCCCCGGCAAGATCGAGGACGGCACCACCGGCGACCGCGCCAACGAGCATTATCACCGCTACAAGGACGATATCGCGCTCATCAAGGAGCTCGGCTGCAAGGCCTATCGCTTCTCGGTGGCCTGGCCGCGGGTGTTTCCCGACGGAGACGGCAAGCCGAACCCGAAAGGGCTCGACTTCTACAATCGCCTGGTCGACGAACTCCTGAAGAACGGCATCGAGCCGTGGCTGACGCTCTATCACTGGGATTTGCCGCAATCGCTGCAGGACCGGTTTGGCGGCTGGCGTTCGACCGAGACCTGCAAGATCTTTGGCGATTACGCCGCCTATGTCGCCGAGCACCTGACCGATCGCGTCAAGAATGTCTTCACGCTCAACGAGAGCGGCCGCTTCGTCTATTTTGGTTACGGCGTCGGCATCGATGCGCCGGGCCTGACCCTGCCGCAGGCCGAAGTGAACCAGATCCGGCACAACAGCGCGCTCGCGCATGGGCTCGCCGTGCAGGCGGTGCGCGCTCACGGTCGCCGCGGCACGCGCGTCGGGCCGGCCGAAAACATCGATGCCTGTATTCCGGCGATCGATACGCCCGCGAACGTCCGTGCCGCCGAGATTGCGTTGCGGGAGCTGAACGCCGGTTATCTCAACGTCATCATGACGGGCCGATACACCGAGGCGTTCCTCAATTACGCCGGGGCCGATGCACCGAAATACACCGACGCCGAGCTGAAGATCATCTCGTCGCCGGTCGACTTCCTCGGCCTCAACATCTACGCGCCGCAGCACTACATCGTCGCCTCCGACCAGGGGGCCGGCTTCATGCCGCTGCCAGTCCCGAAAGACTTTCCGCACATGAATTCGAACTGGCTGCGCGTCGGCCCCGAGACGATCTACTGGGTGCCGAAGCTGGCTGCGAATATCTGGAAGACGGATGCGATCTATATCAGCGAGAATGGTACGTCCGGCGACGATCAGGTGATGCAGGACGGCAAGATCTACGATACCGACCGCATCATGTATCTGCGCAATTATCTCGCCCAGCTCCAGCGCGCCGCCACCGAGGGCGTGCCGGTGCGCGGCTACTTCCTCTGGAGCCTGATGGACAATTTCGAATGGGTGTTTGGGCTCAACAAGCGCTTCGGGCTCTATCACGTCAATTTCGACACCCAGGTGCGCACGCCAAAGCTCAGCGCGAGCTTTTACCGCAACGTGATCGCAAACAACGCGGCGGGGGCGTGATCTTTTTCCTGCATTGACGTCGACCGGTTCGTTGATCCCCAAAAAGCAACGGCCGCCCGTGAAGGGCGGCCGCTATCATTCGATATCCGGTTTGGGATCAGGCTGACTAATGCCCCGGGAAGCCGGGGAATCCCGGGAATCCAGGCTCTTCGTGCTCCGCGAACTCGAAGAAGTCGAAGAGATCGCTGATCGCCGGGCTGTTCAGGGGAACATAGGGGTTGCCGAACTCGGCGACCGGGTTCGGGAAGTTGTCGCGGCTGCGATGCGTGATCGTCGGCAGCTGCCAGTTACGCTCGATGAATTTGACGATCGAGACGTGATCGGCGTAGTGGTGCGAGATATGGCCTGGCTTCACAAGCGGTGACACCACGATCAGCGGAATGCGGGTGCCGTCACCGAAGAAGTCGAGCGGCTGCACGTAGCCTGAGTCGTAATAGCCGCCGCCTTCGTCGAAGGTGATGAAGATGGCGGTGTCGTGCGCGTAGGGCGAGGCCTGGATCTGGTCGACGATCTTCTTGGTGAAGCCTTCGAACAGATCGAGCTTGGAGGACGCCGGGTGGCCATCGACGAAGCCGCTCGGCTTGACGATCGAGACTGCAGGCAGGGTGCGAGCGGAAATATCTGCGTACAGTTTCGTCGAGTCGTGCAGGTGCTCGGCAACCTGGTCCGGATGCGACATGATGGACGTGTCGTACTGGAACGGATTGCAGATGTTGCAGTATTCATCCGCGGTCGGGCCCGTCGCACCCCAATTGAGCTGGTACGGATCGTCGACGTAGTTGTCCCACTGGTCGCCGTAATACTTCCAGGAAATATTCTTGTCGTTGAGGAGGTCGCCGATGCTGCGGGTCGACGACGGCGGAATGGTGAACGGCGTATTCGACGGATTATGGTCGACGTAGGCGTTCTTGCCGTTGCCGAACCAGCCGGGATTGTAGTTGTTCAGCAGGTAATAGTGGCCGGGCTCGCAGTGGGGATCAATCGGGCGCGGCAGTGACTGCAGGTAATCCCGGATCGGCTTGACGCCGGGCTGGTTGGGATCGGAGCAGTCGCTGTACGATCCGCCGCCCGAGGCGGGCGAGACGGAGAACGGAGGCGGATAGCCCGAGTTGAAGCTATTGCCGTAACCGTCCTCGGTGTACCAGTTGTTGGTGTCGGACGCCGGATTGGGGTTCTCGATCATATGGACGACGCCGGCATCGGGCGTGCCGCCGAAGACCTGCACGCCGTTCGGCGGAGCCGCCGGCTTGCCGTCGGAGTCGCTGAACCAGAGCGCGTCGGCATGGCCGAACATGATGTGGTTGGCGCCGGTGCCGCCGTTGACGGATTGGTGGAAGTTGTCGCTCATCGCGTACTTGTCCGCCAGGCTCGTGAAATAGGGCGCATCACCCTTTTGCACGTTGTAGAAGCCGAGCGCGGTCGAACCTTCCCCCGTGGTCACTGCGTCCGGCGCATATTGGGTGCTGAATGTCTCCGGCTGCGCAGCGCCGTTGGCGCCGGCGCCGACGGTCACTTCGACCCAGGCGAACAAATTGCCGGTGCAGCCCGAGGGATTGTCACGGCTGGCAGAGCCCTTACCGCAATTCAATTGCTGCCACATCTGGTAGAAGCGATGCACCGGGCTCGCTGCGTAGCTTTCGTAGAGGAACGTGTTGCCGTTGGTCAGCTGAAACGGGCCGGCCGGCAGGGTGTTGACGGCGGTGATGCGCTGGTCCGGCGTCTTCGAGGTCTGGCCGGTGCCGCCGGTCAGCAGTGAAGAATAGTAGTTCGGGTCCAGGCCGGTTTCCGTTTGCTGCGCAAGCGTCAGGCTCGCCTGGCATTGCGCGATCGGCGTGCTGCCGCACTGGTTGGGGATGTAGGAGACCTTGGGGCCGCCGACCAGCGGAGCCGGCAGCTGGTCGTTGGGGAAAGTCTGCTTCGGCGGGCTCAGCAGGAACGCGTCCTTTGAACCGATGTCCTTTGCCGCCAGCTGATGCGCCTGCTCGAAGTTGGGGCCGGGGACCGCATTCTTGTTGGCGTCGAGCTTGATGATGCCTCTGGAGAGCAAATTGTCGATGGTGTGCCGGCGATCCTTCGGCACGTAAGTGGCGAACACGTGGTCGAAACTGCGGTTCTCGCCGATGATGACGATGACGTGCTTGATCGGTGACCGCGTGTAGTGATCGGCGGGGGACGGCGCACCGCCCGCAAGCACCGGACTTAGGCAGAATTGCCCCATCGCCAGTGCACTCAGTCCGATGCGGCAACTGTCTAGCAAACGTGACTTGCGTCTATTTAGGCTCATTCTGCGCTCCCTTGGGTAGTAGTTGACCTGACGACTCGGTGGAAACGGCGGTGTTGGCAGCCTCGACGCGGATTCGTCCCATCATGCCGTTGTCCTCGTGCTCGAGGAGATGGCAGTGGTAGACGAAGGTGCCGACGATGTTCGGGTCGCGAAAATCCATGCGCAGCCGCACGCTCGGATATTGCAGCATGCGGCCGTTGTAATAGGGGACGTTGACGGTATCGCGCACGAACGGCTCGTTGACCTGCATGCCCGACCATTCGCGCAGCTCGAAGTGAAGCTGATGGGTGTGGAAGTCGTGCAATTCCGTCGAGCGGTTCTCGATGATCCAGTCCTCGACGTCGCCTTGCCTGGCGACGATGTCCGCAATGTCCGACCCCGCATCGAACGGCTTTGGCTTTTCGCCATCCACGGTGATGAAGAACGTCACGGGGCCGTTGGGATCGTCCGGATTGGTCGGCTGCTCGGAGAAGTACAGTTTCCTGACGCGCGCCGGCGTGACGTCTCCGATCCAGGGGCGAACGGCTGATGGCAGTGGTTGCGGATTTGCCGGCAGCCTCGATTGCGGTTCGGGTGCATCGTCCGCGGCCGTGATCGACAGGAGCGCGCGGTTCGGATCGTTCTCACCGGCCGGCCCGGTATCGACCGTTCGCGTCACCAAGAGCGCCGGTACGCCGAGCGGCGGGCCTTCGACGATGAATTCGACGCGCGAGCCGGGCGGCACGCCGATGCGATTGACCCACTCGACCGCAGGCGCCGGGCTGCCGTTGAAATGGACCGGCACGCCATCGATGGCGACGATGCCGAGCGGCTGCGGCGCGCGCCGGAACACGACGGCGAGATTCAGATAGGTGATCGCCGAGGCGTTGAGAACGCGCCATAGCTGTCGCTCGCCCGGCTTCATCTTGAGCGATGCCGGCGGATAATCGGGATAAGGCACCGGCACGAAGTTGACGGACAGGTCTTTCGCCGGCCTGCCGAAGCCGGTGCCGTTGTTGGTAGTGTCGCCGTCACTGTCGAGCTGATTTTTCGGGACGATCGGCTCGGATTTTGCGGGCGGTGCGTCGGGGTTCAAAAGGTCGAGGTCGCGGATCACCAGCACCCGCTCGGGGAGGCCAGCCAGTTCCGGAGCAGCCCGCTCGACGCCCTCGATGATCAGCGCGCCCGACGCACCGCCGAGCACCTGGGCCTTGCTGAAGCCGTGAATATGCGGGTGATACCAATAGACTCCCGGCGGCTCGTCGGCGGGAATGCGCAACCGGTATTCGAAGGGCGGATCCTCCGGCTGGATCGACGTCTTCAGCACATCGTCCTGATGGCATACCGGCGGCGCCGTCAGCCCGTGAAAGTGCAGATTGGCCGATGTCGCTCGCATGGCGTCGCTGCCGCACGGATCCGAGATCCTTTTCGACACACATAGCGGCGCGGGGAACGGCAGTGCTTGCGGCTGATCCGCGGCCGGGCGTGCCGGCGCAAGCTCGGTCAGATCATTCTTGAAGCGCACGATCAGCAGATCGCCCGGCTGGACCCGCAATGTCGGCGACATCTCGCCATCGGGCGTCAGGTAGCAGTAACGGGTCGAGCCGTCCGGCTGCTTGCTGTTGTGAATGGAAAGCTCGACCTGCAGAATCCCGTCGTGGCTGCGAAGGTCCTGCGGTTCCTGTATGGCGCTGCCGGATGTCGGCCGCTGACAGGCTTCGCGTTTTGGTTGTGAGGGCTGAGTAAACCCGCTGGTTCCGAGCAAAGCCACGAAGCTGATCGCTCCGAGCCCCAGCATTGCAAACCAGGACACGACAGCGAACACGCCGATCGGCCATCGTCGTGTCGATTGATTTCGCGCGATCCGACCAAGCCAACCACGTGATCGCGCTTCGGAATCAATCATGGACAGACCCGGATCCCGCTTCGCTGAGGAATGACGGAGAGATGACAATTGCTGCGTCGTATCGACGCGGGTAGTTGTGTAGCACCCGCTCTCTGACAGGTTGTTTACACGACGATGACAGGCACGATCGCAGGCGATGGAACTCACACCTGGCAGGCGACGACGATCAGGGCTGTGCAGGCGACTGAGACGAAAGACATCGCGAGCAACGTCCGACGACGTCGTCAGTCGTGCGCGAGAGTCGTCGGCGCCTGCGTGCGATGTTGGCTTGGTCGATCTGCTTGATCAGGGTCACGTCGCATGCAACAACGAGCGCACTGGATGGCGGAGCGGACAACCGTGGCGAAACTGACATGGTATCTGTTCCTGGTCTCCACGCTCGGCGTGCTTGCACCACATGCGGCGCTGACCGCGGATAATTTCAGTGACGAAGCCGCGCGTGGCGTCGGTGATCTCGCCGCAACACCGCTCGGGGATTCCATCGCGGCTTCCGTTTGGGCGCCGCGCACGCCCGCCGAGCAGCCGGGTGGGCCCGCGCGAAGAGGCAATCCGCTGTGGGAGGTCTCGTTTGAGAGCCTCAGCGGCACGCGCGAGCGTCCGGTATTCTCGCCCTCGCGACGGCCGCCGCCGGTCGCGGTGACCGAGGTCGCGGTCGCGAAGCCACCGCCGCCGAAGCCGGCGCAGGAGGCGCATCCTCCACCGCTTTCGCTGGTCGGCACCGTTATCGGCGACGACCGAAGCCTCGGCATTTTCGTCGACCAGACCTCCAAGGCTGCCGTGCGGCTGAGAACAGGCGACGACTATCAGGGCTGGAGATTGCGCGCGGTGCAGGGCCGCGAGGCGAGGTTCGTGCGCGACCAGCAGACCGTCGTGCTGAATTTTCCGGAGCCCGGAACGGCTGCGCCGATGGCGCCGCGCGTTGAAGTCGCGGCTGTGGCGTCGCCGACCGATGAACCCAGGCGGCCGCACGTCCATCGTTAGCCGATCGGGTGGCGGCTGATATTCTGGCGATCATAGATTGCTGCTCCCGTTTTGCCCGACGTGTCAATTGCTCTACGAATAGGCGAGGTCGCACCCGGCACCCCAATCCCTACTTTGCATGGGGTTGTTTTCGCGTTTTTTGCGGAGGGGTGGGAAGCGGGTGCGCGGCGCGCCGATTGACTCCGTTGTCCCCCTGATTCAAAACCGTCCTCAACAGTCAAGAACAAGAGGACAACGCCCATGACCGACGCGCTGATCATCGATGCCTGCCGCACCCCGCGCGGTGTCGGCAAGGCCGGCAAGGGAGCACTCTCCGGCATTCATCCGCAGCAGCTCGGCGCCACCGTGCTCCGTGCGCTTGCGAACCGCACCGGCATCAACACCGCCGATGTCGACGACATCGTCTGGGGCTGCAGCGCGCAGGTCGCAACGCAAGGTGGCGATCTCGGCCGCATGTCGGCGCTCGATGCCGGCTATGACGTGCGCGCCAGCGCGGTGACGCTCGATCGTTTCTGTGGCTCGGGCATCACCAGCGTCAACATGGCGGCATCCTCGATCATGGCGGGCGCGGAAGATCTCGTCATCGCCGGCGGATGCGAGATGATGTCGATGGAGGGACGCCGTGGCGGCGGTCCGATGATGATGGACTCCGGCAATCTGCGCTTGCGTGCGCGGCACCCGCAGTCGCATCAGGGCGTCTGCGCCGACGCGATTGCGACGCTGGAAGGCATCACGCGGCAGGACGTCGATGCGCTCGGCCTCGAAAGCCAGAAGCGTGCGGCGCAGGCGATTGCCGGCGGCCACTTCAAGAAGAGCCTCGTGCCCGTGCATCGCGAGGATGGCAGCCTCGCACTCGACCACGAAGAATATCCGCGGCCGCAGACCACGATGGAAGGGCTCGCGGCCCTGAAGCCCGCATTCCCCGCGGTCGCCGACTATGCGCTGGACGACAAGGGCACGACCTATCGCGGCCTGATCCTGCAGAAATATCCCGACCTCGACATCGACTTCATGCACCACGCCGGCAACTCGTCCGGCGTCGTCGATGGCGCCGCCGCGATCCTGCTGGCGTCACCGTCCTATGCCAAGGCGCATGGTCTCAAGGCCCGCGCCCGCGTGGTGGCGATGGCGAACATGGGGGACTCGCCGACCCTGATGCTGAACGCGCCGGTGCCGGCGACGCGCAAGGTGCTGGCGAAGGCCGGGCTCACCATCGACGACATCGATCTCTTCGAGATCAACGAGGCCTTTGCGGTCGTTGCGGAAAAATATATCCGCGATCTCAAGCTCGACCGCGCCAAGGTCAACGTCAATGGCGGCTCGATCGCGCTCGGTCACCCGATCGGCGCGACCGGCTCGATCCTGATCGGCACCGTGCTCGACGAGCTCGAACGGCGCGACCTCAAGCGCGGTCTCGTCACCATGTGCGCCGCGGGAGGCATGGCGCCTGCCGTCATCATCGAGCGCATCTAGTGCGTTGCGACCCGTAAAAAGCAGGTAAAAACGCCGCACGATGGCGATCCAGCCTTATTTTCTAGGGTGAAATGCGACCGGCATCCTACAAAGATGCCGGTCGTCGCTTGTCGAAAGCATCGAATCAGCTTTAGCAAGGCTGCTTGCGGGCCTTTGAAACAAGGCAAAAACCGCTGCCCGAGGCGCCTTCCGCGCAGGAAGCCGCTAAAATGCAGGGTTTTTTGCCTCAGGGGGCCAAAAAAGCCCGTAAAACCGCGACAAAACTGTGCAGAAGGCTATAGGCCTTCGCCGGTTGGTCTAATATGCAACCGGCAACGAATCAGAGGAGACACGATGCCGACCCAACTTTCCAAATCGCAGCTGATCGAAAAGATCGCGACCGCCACCGAGCTTTCCAAGCGCGACGTCAAGAGCGTCATGGAGACGCTGACGGACGTCGGCCACAAGGAGCTCAAGAAGAACGGCCTGTTCCTGGTGCCGGGCTTCGCCAAGTTCGTGGTCATCAAGAAGCCCGCGACCAAGGCGCGCAAGGGCACCAACCCGTTCACGGGTGAAGAGATGATGTTCAAGGCCAAGCCGGCCCGGAAGATCGTCCGCGCCCGCCCGGTCAAGGCCGCCAAGGACGCCGTGGCCTGATAACGCAAAGGCCCCCTCGATGAGAGGGGGCCTTTTGGTTTTGAGTTAAGTGACCGCGAGGGCTGAAGCGGAGGGGTTCAGCCCTTGCGGCGCCTGGCCCGGACCGGGATCGGCTGAAGCCGCGGCTCGGGTCCCGCGAGCGCATCGCGCACCCGGTCGATGGCACGATCGAGCAGCTGGCGCAGCCGCTGCGTCTTCCGCGATCGCTTCGCTTCTTCCAGCAGTTTCTTCATCGCATCACTCCGCCGCTTCGATCTTCGCATCGACTTGGGCTTCCGCCGGCTCGAGCGCTGCGGCGATGGCTTCGTCGACGCGCTCCAGCCAGATGAATTCGAGCTTGTCCCGCGCGCTCTTCGGGATGTCGTCGTAATCCCGCTTGTTGCGCGCCGGCAGCATCACCCGCTTCAATCCGGCGGCGGCGGCAGCCACCACCTTCTCCTTGATGCCGCCGACCGGCAGCACCAACCCGCGCAGCGAGATCTCGCCGGTCATCGCCGTGTCGCTCCGCACCGTGCGGTTGGTGAGCAATGACGTCAGCGCCGTGAACATCGCCACGCCCGCGCTCGGTCCGTCCTTCGGGGTCGCACCCGCCGGAACGTGAACGTGGATGTCGTTCTTCTCGAACACCGATTGATCGATGCCGAGCTGCGACGCCTTGCTCTTGACCAGCGTCATCGCCGCCTGAACGCTCTCGCGCATGACGTCGCCGAGCTGGCCGGTCAGGATCATCCCACCGCGGCCGGGCACGCGCGAGGCCTCGATGAACAGAATGTCGCCGCCGACCGGCGTCCAGGCAAGGCCGGTGGCCACGCCCGGGATGCTGGTGCGCTGCGCGATCTCGCCTTCGAAGCGCGGCTGACCGAGCACGGTGCCGATGTCGTTCGGCGTCACCACGACCTTCGCAGTCGTGCCTTCCGCGACCTGCACCGCAGCATGGCGGAACACCTTGCCGATCTCGCGCTCGAGGTTACGTACGCCGGCCTCGCGGGTGTAACCCTTGACGACCAGCTTCAGCGCCTCCGGCTCGATCTCGGCCTGCTCGGCCGTCAAGCCGTTGGCCTCCAGCTGCCGCCGCACCAGATAGCGCTTGGCGATCTCCAGCTTCTCTTCCTCGGTATAGCCGGCGAGGCTGATCAGCTCCATGCGGTCCAGCAGCGGACCCGGAATCTGGTCCAGCATGTTGGCCGTCGCGATGAACACCACGCGCGACAGGTCGAAGGGCACGCCCAGGTAATTGTCCCGGAACGTCCCGTTCTGCTCGGGGTCGAGCACCTCCAGCATGGCGGCAGAGGGATCGCCCTGCACGCCACGGCCCATCTTGTCGATCTCGTCCAGCATCATGACGCAGTTGCGTGCGCCCGCCTTCTTGATGCCCTGGATAATGTTGCCGGGCAGCGCACCGATATAGGTGCGCCGGTGGCCGCGGATCTCGGCCTCGTCATGCACGCCGCCGAGGCTGACGCGCACGAAGGGGCGATCCATCGCGCGCGCGATGGACTGGCCGAGCGAGGTCTTGCCGACGCCGGGCGGTCCGACGAAGCACAGGATCGGCGCCTTGCCCTGCGGCGCGAGCTTGCGCACCGCCAGATATTCGATGATCCGGCCCTTGATCTTCTCCAGGCCGAAATGATCGGCATCCAGGATGCGACGCGCTTCCTTGATATCGATCGGCTTCTCCGCGGGCAGCGCCCACGGCAGCTCGATCAGCCAGTCGAGATAGGTGCGGACCATGCCGGATTCACCGGCGGCCTCGGGCATGCGCTCGTAGCGGCGCAGCTCCTTCTTGGCGTGGGCATCCGCTTCCGGCGGCATGTTGGCCTTGGCGATGGCAGCCGTCAGCTCGGCGACCTCGGCAGCCTTGCCGTCGCCTTCGCCCAGCTGGCGCTGAATGGTCGCCATCTGCTCGCGCAGGATCGCCTCGCGCTGCCGCTCGTCGAAAGAGGCCTTGGTCTTCTGGCCGATCTCATTGCTGATGCGCAGCACCTCCAGCCGCTCGGCCAGATGCTTCGACACCTTCTCGACGCGCAAAGCGAGGTCGATGGTCTCCAGCACCTCCTGCTTGTCTTGCGGCTTGATGTCCATGAACGAGGTCGCCAGATCGGCCAGCGCGCCGGGCGCGGTGGTGCTCTGGAACATCGCGACCAGCTCGGGCGGCGCCTGCGGCAGCAGCTCGACCGCCTCGATCGCCTGGCGCTGCAGGTTCAGCGCCCGCGCCTCGATCTCGGCCGACGACGTGGTCGGCTCCGGAATCTGCTGGAAGCGCGCAGCCAGGAACGGCGTCCCCGGCAGGAAGTCGAGGATGCGCGCGCGCTGCACGCCCTGGCAGACGATGTGATGCGTGCCGTCGGGCGCGGTGATGTAGCGCACGATGTTGGCGATGGTCGCGACCTTGTAGAGATCGTCCGGGCCGGGCTCGTCGGTCTCGGGGCTGCGCTGCAGGACGATGCCGATCGGCCGCTGCTCGCGTAGCGCCTGCTGCGCGGCGGCGACGGACTTCGGCCGCGCGATCGCGATCGGCGCGATGGCGCCGGGGAAGAGCACCATCTCGCGCACGGGGATGATGATCAGCGCGTCGTCGGGGATCTTCACGTCTGGATTGGTCTGTGCGGTATTCATCTGTTCGGTGGCCATGATCGACCTCAGGATTTGGCGAGGCGCAGTGCGACGCAGCCGTCCATCACGAAGCGGCTGATGGCGTAGCGGCCAAGGGGCAATGCGATGCGGCGCTCGAAGCGCCCCTGCGGCAGCTCGAGGCGGTGGATGCGGGCGTTGCGAAGCTCCGGCGGCAGCGTGCGCTGGCCGGAGATGATAAGCACGCCGTCCTGGATCACCGTCTCGACATTGTCCGGATTGACGCCGGGAAGCGCGACCAGGATCAAAAGCTCATGCTCGGTCTCGAGCACGTCGATCGGCGGCTCCCAGCAGGCTTCCTGACGGCCGAACTGCTGGCGCAGCCGTTCGCCGCGGGTCAGCTGGTCCAGGGCTTCGGACAGCATCCAGTCGAAGGGGTTTTTGGGTTGCATGGCAAAACTCGGGAAAGGCGCTGCGGTTGGAAAACGGGGATATGGTGATGGTTCCCGCAAATTCCAGCATCGCGCGTTCAGGGCATGTCTGGCCCTCGATCGAGACGAGGCCCTTGCGCTCAGACGCATCGACGCCGCGGAGATGTTCCGCGGCGCCGGAGGCAACAATTGGGCGGGATGGTCGGAATCAGGCGGCTTCGCGGTACTCGGCCTCCGCTTCGAGGTTGATGACCGACGTGGCAAGCTCGGTCAGGGTGTGGTCGGTGGCCTCTTCCTCGTCCAGCGTGTCCTGGAGGAGCCTTGCCGCCTCGGGCATGCCGAGCTCCTCGGCCCAGGTGCGCAGCGTGCCGTAACGGGAGATCTCGTAATGCTCGACAGCCTGCGCCGCGGCGAGCAGGCCGGCGTCGAGGGCAGGGGCGTTCTTGAAATCCTTCATGATCTCGGCGCCCTCCTCGGTGATACCGTTGATCGCCTCACACGGCTTGCCGCGCGCCGGCTTGTCCAGCATCTTGAAGATCTGCTCGAGCCGTTTGACCTGGCCCTGCGTCTCCCGCAGATGCTTGTTGAAGGCGGCGGCAAGGTCCTTCGAATGGGCGGCCTTGGCCATCTTCGGCAGCGTCTTGATGATCTTGTTCTCGGCGAAATAGATGTCTTTCAGCGTTTCCAGAAACAGGTCGCTGAGCATCTTAGGCGCCTGACGCGGGCGCCGCGATGCGGTCTTTTTCTTAGATGCACGTTTCTTTGCTTTCTTAGCCATGGATCCTCCTCATGAGGTGACACGGGAAGGCATGCCCTTCCTCAATCCTCACGCGATCAAGAACCGGGATCGGCAAATGTTCCTCGCGAAGGCTCCCGCGAGCAGCTATGGCTGGCTGCGACAACCACGCTCGCCCGAGACGCCCAGCCCATGCTCGACTTCGCCCTGTCCGCCTTCGTGACGCTGTTGCTGGTGGTCGATCCCGTCGGCCTTGCGCCGGCGTTCCTGGCCGCGACCGGCGGCATGTCCGACAAGATCAAGCGGACGGTGGCGTTGCGCGCGCCCTTCATCGCGGCCTCGATCCTGGTCGTGATAGCGCTCGTCGGAAATTGGCTGCTGCGCCAGCTCGGGATCGGCATCCCCGCGTTCCAGATCGCGGGCGGGCTGCTGCTGTTCGGCGTGTCCTACCAGATGATCTTCGGCGACCGGCCGCATCGCGAGGCGCGGGAGGCCGACAAGGCGACCGCAGAGCACGCCTCCGATGTCGCGGTGTTTCCGCTGGCCATTCCCATGATGGCCGGCCCCGGCGCGATCGCGACCACGCTGCTGCTGACGGGCAATGCCGGCTATGGGCCGAGGCTCGCGATCATCATCGCGGTCGTCCTCGCCGTTTGCCTGATCTGCATGTTCTGCTTCATCTCGGCTCACCTGATCGCGCGGACGCTGGGGCGCACCGGTAATGCCGTGCTGTCGCGCGTGCTCGGCATGCTGCTCGCGGCCTATTCGGTGCAGTTCGTGATCAACGGGATTGCGGCCGTCCGGGCCAGCCTGTCGTAGGGCTGCGGTAATCTGTTAATCTGTTGATTTTACGATCTAATTCATGATGTGGCTGGTCCGCCGGCAAGACGGCGCCTGAACAGGTCCGCTTTCGCTTGCACTGCCACATTGCTTTGACGTACTTCCCAACGCAAGAAGCGCCCATCGCCAAGAAGGTCGAGATGAAATCGGGATGTCGATGACAGCGGACGAGCTCGACAAGAGACAGGCCATCATCGACGCGTGCCGCCGCATGAATGCGCTCGGCATCAACCAGGGCACGTCAGGCAATATCAGCCTGCGACACGAGGAGGGGCTGCTGATCACGCCCACGAGCCTGCCCTACGACACCATGACGCCGGACCAGATCGTCTTCATGTCGAAGGACGGCTCGCATGCCCCCGGCCAGAAGCCGTCCAGCGAGTGGCGCTTCCATCTGGACATCCTGAAGGCGCGCGCCGACGTCAACGCCGTCGTGCACGCCCATCCGACCTATTGCACCATCCTGGCGATCATGGGCCTGGACATCCCGCCCGTGCACTACATGATCGCGGCCGCCGGCGGCGACAACATCCGCTGCGCGCCCTATGCCACTTTCGGTACGGCAGAGCTGTCCGAGCACGCGGTGCGCGCGCTCGTCGGCCGGCTCGCCTGCCTGCTTGACCATCACGGCATGATCGCGGTCGGCAAGACGCTCGACAAGGCGATGTGGCTCGCCGTCGAGGTCGAGACGCTGGCGCGGCAATATCACGGCTGTCTCCAGATCGGCAAACCGCCGCTGCTGTCGAGTGCCGAAATCGAGCGGGTCCGCCAGCGCATGGCCGGCTACGGCGTGTCGGACGGGTAGGGCGGCTGGTGTTCGCGCGGATCAGGCATATCGTCGACGGCAAGGGGACGAACCGCACCATGGTCCGGCTGCGCGCCCTTTTGCGCAGCAACGAGTTCTATTTGATCCCGCTGGCGCTCGTGATCGGCACGCTGGCCGGCGCGATCGTGACGCTGATGGCCGAGATCGCGCAGATCGCCCATGTCGTGATCTACGGCATCCCGATCGACGTGCGCCTCTCCGCCAACACCTATATCAACCCCTGGGCGGCGATGATCGCGCCCGCGCTTGGCGGCCTCGTGCTCGGCATCATGGAATGGTGGCGGCGGCGGTGGAAGATCTCGAGCGCGGTCGACCCGATCGAGGCCAATGCGCTGCGCGGCGGCAATCTGTCGATGCGCGACAGCGTGGTGGTGTCGAGCCAGACCTTGATCTCGAACGGCTGCGGTGCCTCGGTCGGACTCGAGGCCGGCTACACCCAGATCGGCTCGGGCATCGCCTCGCTGTTCGGCAAATTCTTCAATCTCCGGCGCAACGATTTGCGCCTGATCGTGGGCTGCGGCGCGGCGGCGGCGATCGCGGCGGCCTTCGGCGCGCCGATCACCGGCGCCTTCTACGCCTGCGAGCTGATCGTCGGCGTCTATTCGGTCGGCAGCGCGGCCCCCATCCTAGCAGCCTCGCTCGCCGGCGCGCTGACCGCGCAATGGCTCGGCGGCGCGCCTTACTCCCTCGAAATCCCGAAGGTCAGCGCCGTCGGCGTCGAGCAATATCTGGCGCTGATCGGGCTTGCGCTCGTCACCAGCGGCGTCGGCATCGCCGTGATGCGCTCGTCCTCGATGTTCGAGCGGCTGTTCAAATGGCTGCCGGTCTGGCTGCGCCCGGTGATCGGCGGCCTCATCGTCGGCGGTTTCGCCATCGTGACGCCGCAGGTGCTGGCGGCCGGCCACGGCGCCATGGTGCTCGACCTCTTCCACGAGATGACGATCGGCCTGATCGCGATCATCATCGCGCTGAAGGTGACGGCCTGCCTGATCTCGCTGGCATCAGGTTTCCGTGGCGGGCTCTTTTTCGCCTCGCTGTTCGTCGGCAGCCTGATCGGGAAGTTTTTCTCGGCGGTGCTGCTGTTGATCAGTCCGAACTTCGTGATCGATCCGCTGGTGGCGATGCTGACCGGCATGGCGACGCTCGGCGTCGCCATCGTCGGCGGTCCCCTGACCATGTCGTTCCTCGTGCTCGAGATGACCCGCAATGTCGACGTCACCGCCGTGGTGCTGGCCGGCTGCATCGTCACCTCGATCTGCGTGCGCTTCATGTTCGGCCACTCGTTCTCGACTTGGCGCCTGCATCTGCGTGGCGAGACCATCCGCAGCGCCAACGACGTCGGCTGGCTGCGCAACCTCACCGTCGAGCGGCTGATGCGCTCCGACGTCGGCAAGGTGCCGTCGAGCACCACGATCGCCGCGACACGGCGGGAATTCGCATTGGGATCGCGGCCCGGCATCGTCATTGTCAACAATGCTGACGAATATGTGGGACTCGTGCTGCTGCCCGATTTGTTCTCCAGCGATCTCGACACCATCGCCGACGACATCCAGGTCATCGAGCTCGCGCGCCTGACTGAGATCGTGCTGATCCCGGAGATGAACGTGAAGAGCGCGATGGCGGTGTTCGACGAGGCGGAAGCCGAAATGCTGGCGGTGGTCGATTCAACCGACAGCCGCAAGGTGGTCGGTTTCCTGACCGAGACCTTCGCCCGCCGCCGCTATGTCGAGGAGATCGACAAGGCCACGCGCGGCGTGCTGGGCGCGTTGTCGTAAAGCGCGCGCCCCAGACAGATCAGGATGGCAAGTTGACGCTGGCACGCGCAGCGGACTTGCCAGATCGTTCACAACCTCTAGGCTAGGGATGGACGGCCGGGCCAGTGCCTTGGCCGCATTCAGCGACGAGGGACGTGCGATGTCGGACACGCTTCGCCTGTTGCTTGCCTTGCTCGAACTCGGGCCCCGGTTGAAGGATCTGCTGGGCGACAAATGGCCCGCTTACGGCGAGGAATTGCAGGAGCTCGCCGCGCGCGCCGGCCAGGGCGAGGATCCGGCCAAGCTTCGCCAGACGCTCGATCTCTTGGTCGTGCGGCTGCTCGCCGAGCCCCCGGCGATGGAACTCGTCGAACGCGTGATGGCAGACATGGCAGCGCCCGTTGCTACCAGGGAGACCGTGACCCGTCGCGGCCGCGTGTCGCCGCCCGTCGTCTCCGATACCGTCCGGCCGACCACGGATGAGACAACCGGCGTCGTCACCATCCCCGTCTTCTACGGCACTGATCGCGCCAGAGGCGACGACACGCCGGCGCATTATTTCAGCGGCGCGCGAGGCACGCTGTCCCTGGGCGTCGCAGAGGTCAGCGTGCCCACGCGCGGTCGCGACCTCGGCGAACTCACCAGCCCGAGCTGGTGGCGTTTCGAACTCTCGGCCAATCCCGAAAAGCACGTGATCCTCAAAACTGTCGCCGCGCTTGGCCGGGATGCCTTCGTCACGAGCCTGAAGGACTCGCTTGCCGCTGCGAGCCAGCATGATGTCCTGATCTTCGTGCACGGCTACAACGTGACGTTCGAGGATGCGGCGCGGCGGGCCGGGCAGCTTGCAGTCGATCTGAAATTTGCAGGCCGGACGCTGCTGTACAGCTGGGCGTCGGCGGCCGACACCAAGAAATACACCGTGGACGAGAGCACGATCGACTGGTCGCGCGATCATTTCGAGGCGTTCCTCCAACTCGCGCTTGGCGAGGTCGGCGCCGGCAAGGTTCACATCATCGCCCACAGCATGGGCAATCGCGCGGTCATCAACACGCTCGAACGCGTCACCTCCTGGCAGTTGCCGGCCGGCGCCGCAAAGCTCGGCCAGATCATCTTCGCCGCGCCCGACATCGACCGCGATCGCTTCGTCCAGCTCGCCGCAAAATTCAAGGGTTGCGCGGCGCGTGTCACGCTCTATGCCTCGTCCCGCGATGTGGCGTTGCTGGCCTCGAAATTCGTGCACGGCTATCCCCGGGCAGGCGAGGCCGGCGATGCCCTGACGGTGGTCGACGGCATCGATACGATCGATGCGTCGCTGGTCGACACCAGCCTGGTCGGCCTGCATCACTCCTATTTCGGCGAGAAGCGTTCGATCCTCAACGACATGTTTAATCTGATCGTGCAGCAGCTCGCGCCCGACCAGCGCTTCGACCTCCAGGCCTCAGGCGATGCGCTCCGAAAGTACTGGAGCTACCGAGCCTAGAGGTCGCTTACTCGAGTTTGTCGACCTCGCGCAGCACCGGAAACAGCTTCATCCAGAGCAGCGCGATCGCGATGGTGCCGAGGCCGCCGAGCGCGGCGGCCGGCATCGCGCCGAGCAGCGCCGCCGCCATGCCGCTCTCGAACTCGCCGAGCTGGTTTGAGGCGTTGATGAACAGGAAGTTGACCGCGCCGACGCGGCCGCGCATCGCATCGGGCGTCGCCAACTGCACAAGCGCGACGCGGACGACGACGCTGATGGTGTCGGCGGCACCCATCGCGGCGAGCGCGATCACCGAGAGCCAGATGTTGCGCGACAGCGCGAACACGATGGTCGCGAGCCCGAAGGCGATCACCGCCTGGAACATTCGTAGACCTGCGCGCCGAGCGATCGGATGGCGTGCGATCACCGCGGTCATGCAGAGCGCGCCGACCGCGGGCGCTGCGCGCATCACGCCGAGCGCCCAGGGACCGGCCTGCAAGATGTCCTTGGCATAGATCGGCAGCAGCGCGGTGGCGCCGCCGAGCAGGACCGCAAACAGGTCGAGCGAGATCGTGCCGAGGATCGCCGGGTTGTTGCGCACGAAATGAAGGCCGGCGAAGAGTCCGTCGATGCTTTCGTGCTCGGAAGGCGCCGTTCGCTCGACACGGATCAGACCGCTGAGGCCGCAGGCGATCAGGGACAGCACTGCCATCAGCGTGAACGGCGCGCTCGGCGACAATGCATAGGCCAGGCCGCCAACGGCCGGGCCGCCGATGGTCGCGACCTGCCAGGTGCCGGTCGACAGCGCAGTCGCGCGTTGCAGCATGCCGTCAGGTGCAACAGCCGGCAGCAGCGCCGACGAGGCCGGAGCCTCAAAGGCGCCGCACAGTCCGAAGACGCCGAGTACGATGAAGATCTCGGGCGCGATCAACGTCCCCGTGAGCAGTCGCATGGCGAGGTAGCCGGCTGCCAGGCCCTGTGTCAGCTCGCAGAGCTGGACAATGCGGCGGCGGTCGTAGCGGTCGGCAGCGTGTCCGGCGACGAACACGAGCAGCGCGCTCGGAATGAACTGCACCAGACCGGCGAGGCCGAGATAGAAGGCGCTGCCGGTCAGCGCATAGATCTGCCAGCCCACGGCGACCGTGGCGACCTGATAGGAGAATTCCGACAGGGTGCGCGAGGCGATATAGAGCAGCAGTGGTGGGTGTCGCGACAGCGCGACCGGTGAAGACGAAAATGTGGAAGCTTGATCCAAGGGAATAGGCATTCATGGCAGGACGCGTCAGTCACGTTGAACCAAAAAAATAGCATCGATTCCGACGGCGTCGGTTGATGCGTTGGTTCACGTGAACGCTTACGGCGGCCGGAAAACGGCGCGCCTGTTCATTATCCGCTCAGGTTGAATGGAGCAAGCTGGATCGGGCGGTTCAGTTTACAATCGTTCAAAGCGTGGCAGATTGCCGCGATCACGAAACCATTTCAGTGCTTTGCGCATTATCTATCGTTTCCATATCTCCTTTTTGGGCGAGAGCAGAGGACGTTCAAATGAGTGACAAGTCCGTGAATTCGAAGGTCGGCCGCAGCACTGCGCTCGCCGCATTCGCCACTCTCGCCCTGGTCGCGGCGTCCGTATCGCCGTCGGCTGCTGCGTCCCCGACGCCGGCCAAGGCAACGGCCGCGGCGGCAGGGCAAGGCTCATCAAGCGCGACCGATTTCAGCGCCGCGCGACGTCACCGCTATTATCGGCGCGGACCGAGCGCCGCCGGCCTTGCCTTCATGGGCGCCGCGGCCGGCCTGATCGGAGGCGCGATCGCCGAGAGCCGGCGCCAGGACTACTACGACAATTATTACTATGGCGGCCCGCGCTATTATGGTGGCGGCCCGGGCTATTATGGGCCGGGCTACGGCTACTATGGCGGGCCACGCTACTACAATCCGTACTGACGGTTGCCCAACGGGCAAAACACCTGCACGGCCTGTCAACCTTCGCCGGTAAGGGGCGATCGTACGTTGTCACTGATCGCGAGCCGGGCTTGCAGTGGACGCGGCAGCGTCGGCACGAGAGGTGCGGGCAGGATGGGCAAAGCGACTTGTCCGCCGTAGCTCGAAGAGCGAGGGCGGAAGCGTGCCCACGCATTTTGCGTTTCATCACCGGAATCGTGGGCACGACGCTTCGCGCCGTTGCCCACCCTACGGCACTGCGCGTTGCAGCCGCTCTACGCCTCCACCATCACCGTCCCGCCGGCGCCGACATTGCGCCGTTGGCGTAGCGCGACCAGTCGGGGGCCGTTGGTTGCGATGGCCACATCGCTGCGTTGGAGTCGCGGGCCGATTGGCTGATGGGGGCGGGTTGCGCCTTGCGGACATGATGGCGGTCGCTCGCCGCAGCGGTCTGGACGGTGACGGCGGCGATCAGAGCAGCGCTGAGAATCGTGAAAGTCTTTTGCATGGTTGTTTCTCCCGTGACGACGTCCCGGTTGTCAGAAGTGTCATCGTCGTCACGCCTCACATGGCGATGCGGGCCGCCCGGCATCAGCAGCGCTGGCTTCACGATCGGTCGCGCCGCTTTCACGAAGGGGCGAGCAAGTTTTTTGGTCCCGGCTAAATATTCGGCAATCGCCCCACCGGGCCCGATGGACTTGACGGACGCAATCCGGTTGAATGGGGCCAATGACGGTTTAAGGCCCGACAACGATGTCGAAATATCTGCTGATCCTGCTGTTGATCGCGGCGCCGGCTGCGGCGCAGGTCAAATTGACTCCGAAAACCTCGGCGGCGCATCCCGACCCCTGCGCGCCGATCGGGCGCACGGCCGACGGCAAGCTGGTCTATTCCATGAAATGCGAGAACCTGCCGGCGCCCACGCCGCCCCCGCCGCAGGCGGAACTGAAGGAGGCTCCCGCACCGGCCGCGGAGCCCGAGCCGGAGGTGCGGCGGAGCGGACTGTTCGGCTGGTCTTACGACCGCAGGTGAGGGGCTCGGCGCCACTTGCGCGAAGCCCGCCGGAATGCTCTTTGCTTGCAGGTTCCCCGTGGGCCTCCGATCCCTTGGCCCCCGATCCAGAGAGATGAGATGAGCAAACTCGTTATCCGCGCAGGCGATTTCACCTTCGACGCCCGCTTCGAGGAGCAGGCGGCGCCCAAGACCGTCGCGGCGTTCCGCAAGGCGCTGCCGTTCGAGAGCCACATCATCCATGTGCGCTGGAGCGGCGAAGGCGTCTGGATGCCGCTCGGCGATCTCGACTTCGGCGTCGGCTACGAGAACCACACCAGCTATCCCGCGCCGGGCCAGATCATCCTCTATCCCGGCGGCATCAGCGAAACCGAGATCCTGATGGCCTATGGCGGCGTCCACTTCGCCAGCAAGATGGGCCAGCTCGCCGGCAATCACTTCATCACGGTGACCTCGGGCCTCGAGAACCTGGCGACGCTGGGCAAGAGCGTGCTGTGGAAGGGCGCGCTGCCGATCCGCTTCGAGGAAGTCTGAGTGACTGATAGCAGCTACCCGCGCGATCTCCGCGGTTACGGCCGCAATCCGCCGCATCCGCAATGGCCCGGCAACGCGCGGGTCGCGGTGCAGTTCGTCGTTAATTTCGAGGAAGGCGGCGAGAACAACATTTTGCACGGCGACCGCGCATCGGAAGCGTTCCTGTCCGACGTGCTGGGCGCGCAGCCTTGGCCCGGCCAGCGCCACGCCAATATCGAATCCATGTTCGAATATGGCTCGCGCGCCGGCTTCTGGCGGCTGTGGCGGATGTTCGATGAGCGGAAGTGGCCGACCACCGTGTTCGGCGTCGCCACGGCGCTGAAGCGCAATCCGGAAATCGTAGCTGCCATGAAGGAGTCCGGCTGGGACATCGCGAGCCACAGCCTGAAATGGATCGAGCACAAGGACATGACGGAAGCGCAGGAGCGCGCCGAGATTGCCGAGTCGATCCGCGTCCACACCGAGGCGACCGGATCGCGGCCGCTCGGCTGGTACACCGGGCGCTCCTCGATCAACACCAACCGGCTGCTGATGGAGGAGGGCGGCTTCCTCTATCTCTGCGATTCCTATGCCGACGATCTGCCCTATTGGGTCAAGGGCGCAAACGGCAAGCAGCTCATCATTCCCTATACGCTCGATGCCAACGACATGCGTTTCATCAACCCGCAAGGGTTTGCCGAAGGCGAGCAGTTCTACACCTATCTGAAAGATGCGTTCGACGTGCTCTATGCCGAAGGCGAGACCGCGCCGAAGATGATGTCGGTGGGGCTGCATTGCCGTCTCGCCGGCCGGCCCGGTCGCGCTGCTGGCCTGATCCGCTTTCTCGATTATATCGGCAAGCACGAGCGCGTCTGGGTGCCGACGCGGCTGCAGATCGCGCAGCATTGGCACGACAAGCATGCGCATCTTGCCGCCGATGCGTTCGGGATCGGGTAAAGTCACGATGGCGCAAATCTCGCTCGCCGACCTCAACGCTGCAAGCAAGGCCGACTTCGTCGCCGCGCTCGCCAACGTCGTCGAATATTCGCCCTGGATCGCCGAGCAGCTCGCAGCGCAGCGGCCGTTTGCCGGCGTCAACCAGCTGTATGCAGCACTGATTTCGGCGATACAGGCCGCCGAACCCGATGTGCAACTGGCACTGATCCGTGCGCATCCCGATCTCGCCAACAAGACCCAGCGCGCGGCGGGCCTGACGGCGGAATCCACCAGTGAGCAGAACAGCGCCGGCCTCGACCGGCTGTCGGAGGCGGAGTACGCCGCGTTCGAGCGCGTCAACAACGCCTATCGCGAGAAATTCGGTATCCCCTATATCGTCTGCGTGCGCCGTCACACCAAGGATTCCGTGCTGAGCGACTTCGAGGTGCGCCTGCGCAACATTGCCAAGACCGAGACGCGCCGCGCGATCGAGGAGATCGGCCGCATCTCGGCGCTGCGGCTCGATCAGCTCGTCGTCGCCGACGACAAGCTGAAGGTGCACGGCCGACTCTCGACCCACGTCCTGGACAATCACGCCGGCAAGCCCGCGCCGGGCATTCCCGTCGAGCTCGTCGAGCTCGCTGCGCTCGGCGAGAGCCGCGTCATCGCGCGCAGCGTCACCAATGCGGATGGCCGTACCGATCAACCGCTGATCGGCGGTCGCCCGCTGCCGATCGGCCGTTACGAGCTCCGCTTCCGCGTCGCCACATATTACGCCGAGCGCAACGTGCCGTTGTCAGATCCGCCGTTCCTCGACGAGATCCCGCTGCGCTTCGCGATCAGCGAACCGGAGGCGCACTATCACGTGCCGCTGCTGGTGACACCCTGGAGCTATTCGACGTATCGCGGGAGCTAGTCGTCGCCGAACTTGTCGTGCAGCGCCGGAAACAGCCGGTCCGGCTTGAACGGCGGTGCGGTGAAGCGGATGCCGGTGGCATCGGCAATCGCATTGCCGAGCGCGGCGGCGACCGGATTGTACGGGCTCTCGCTCATCGACTTCGCCCCTAACGGCCCGATCGTGTCGGACGTCTCGGCGAACAACACTTCCGTGCGTGGGACGTCCGCGAAGGACGGCAGGTGATAATCGCGGAACTTGGGATTGGTGACACGGCCGTTCGCGTCGATCACCATCTCCTCGTAGAGCGCCGCGCCGAGGGCCTGCGCAACGCCGCCCTCGACCTGGCCGCGGCACTGCATGGGATTGGCGACGACGCCCGCATCCGCGGCCTGCACGCTCCTGAGAATCCTGATCTCACCGGTGCCCTTGTTCACGGCGATGCGAAAGCCCTGCACGTTGAAGCCGACCGAGCGCGGCGTTCCCCCGGAATTGCCCTGCGCTGTGAGAGGACGGCCGGCTTCGCGCGAAAACTTCGCCAGTTCGGCAAAGGACATCCGCCGCACACCGCTGACGACGCACTCACCTTCGAGGGTGCAGGTCCCGGCGTCGCAAAGCCACGCGTCGGCAGCGACCGCCTTCAACTCGGTCGCAAGCTGCATGGCCGCGGCTTGCGTCGCCTTGCCTGCCACGAACGTGCCCGTGCTGCCATAGGCGCCGGTGTCGTGGCCGCCATGGGCGGTGTCGGATTGGCGCAGGCAGATCCGGTCGACGGTGGTGGCGAGAATTGTCGCCGCGATCTGCCGATGCACGGTGCTGGTGCCGTTGCCGAACTCGGCGGTGCCCACGGTGAGATCGAAGCTTCCGTCGTCGTTGAGCACGATCATTGCGTCCGCGATGTGGCCGGCGGGCGGCACCGTGTCGATCATGGTCAGCGCAATGCCGTCGCCGGTCAGCCAGTCAGCCGACAGCTCGGGCTGCGGGCCATCGGCCCGCATGGCGCGCTCGACGAGGTCGATGCATTGATCGAGCCCGTAGGAGCCGTAGAGCACGTCGTGATACTCCGACTCAGGCGGCGACAGCATGGGGTCGCCGGGCCTGACGATGTTGCGGCGGCGCATGTCGTAGGGGCTGATGCCAAGCTGCCTGGCGAGCTCGTCGATCGCGGCTTCCACCGCGATCACGGTCTGCGGCAAACCATAGCCGCGAAACGCACCCGATGGCACCGTGTTGGTGTAGACGACGTGACCGTCGACGCGCTTGTTCGGGCAGTTGTAGACGGCGATCGACTCGTTCACCGCGTGGAACATCACGGAGGGGCCGTGATTGCCGTAAGCGCCGGTGTTAGAGAGCACGTCGAGCTGCAGCGCGGTGAGCTTGCCGTCGGCATCGGCGCCGGCCTTGATGTGGACCCGCATCGGATGCCGTGTCGAGGTCGCGATGAACTGCTCCTCGCGGGTGAGCTCGAGCTTGACGGGTCGTCCCGTTTTCAGCGCGGCGAGTGCCAGGATATCCTCGACAAGCATCTCCTGCTTGCTGCCAAAACCGCCACCGACGCGCTCGCAGAACACGCGGACCTTGTCCATGGGAAGCTGGAAGATGTCCGACAGCGCGCGCCGGGTCAGAAACGGCACCTGTGTCGAGGTGCGAACGTTGAGGACGCCTGTATCGTCAAGCCAGGCGAGGCCGCCATGGGTCTCCAGCGCCGCGTGCTGCACGCGGTGGCTGTGAAAGGTGGCTTCGTAGGTCACTGCGGATGTAGCGAGGGCGGAAGCGACATCGCCGAACTCGCCGTGCGTCTCCGCGACGAGATTGCGCCGGGCATCAGCGACCCGGTTCGCCGTGGTGCGATCGGGATGAACAAGAGGCGCGCCCGGCATCATCGCCTGTTCAGCGTCGATCAGCGCAGGCAAGATCTCGTAATTGACCTTCAGCCGACGGCAGGCCTCCTCGGCAGCCCCCTCACTCTCGGCGACCACGGCCGCAACCTTCTGGCCGATGAAGCGGACGACGTCGTCGAGGATGCGGGTATCCTCGGGGTCCATCCAGTCCTTCTCGTGCCGCGCCGTCGAGATCAGCACCGACGGTGCATCCTCATGCGTGAGGATCGCGTGCACGCCAGGCACCGTCATCGCTACCGATCTGTCGATTGCGACGATTCGTGCGTGCGCGTGCGGCGAGCGCAGCAGCTTGATGTGCAGCAGGCCGTCGACCTCTGTGTCGAACGTGTAGCGCGCCTTGCCGCGGACGACGTCCGGGCCCGCGGGCGCCGGCAGGCTGCGGCCGAACGCGCCGCCGGCCTCGACGCTGTCCTCGACATTGGTCTTGCCGTGGATCGCATCCTCGATCGAGCGGTAGCCGGTGCAGCGGCAGATGTTGCCCTTCAGCGCAGCGCCGAGATCGGTGCGCTGCCCCTGGTTCAGCGAGGCGCAGGTCAGGATCATGCCGGCGGTGCAAAAGCCGCACTGGAACCCCTGCGCGTCGAGGAAGGCCTGCTGCATCGGGTGCGCGCCATGTTCGCCGCCGAGACCTTCGATGGTGGTGACCGAGCGGCCTTCCGCGCGAAACGCGGGGATCAGGCAGCTGTGCACGGGCTCGCCGTCGAGCAGCACGGTGCAGGCGCCGCAATCGCCGGCGTCGCAGCCCTTTTTCACCCCGAAATGACCGAGCTCGCGCAAGAACGTGCGGAGGCACTGGCCGGCGCGCGGCGCTTGCGGGAATTTCGCGCCATTGACCTCGACGCTCATGGCGGCGTTGCACCCAGGAGTTCGGCGCGGATCTCCTCTGCGAGCCGCAGCGTCATGTGCTTGCGCCAGAGCGGCTTGCCATGAATGTCGGTGTGATAGAGATCGTCGGTGATCTCCTCGCTGATTGCTGTGCGAAGTGCGGCCGCGTCGGGCGGCTTTGGAAACGACAACAGGACGGGGCGCACGGTCGATGCGGTCACGGTTAGCTTCAGCGCTCCGGCGCCATCGAGGCTCCCGATCAGAAGGGCCGCGGAGCGGCCGACCGGCGCGAGCGAGATCTGGCGAAACGCGGAGCGACGTTTCAGTGCAGCAAGCGGAATGTCGATCTGCCGCAGCAGGTCGCCCGGCGACAGGCGATTGCGCTGATTGCCCGTGACGAATTCGGCGACGGGAATCCTCTGCTCGCCGCCGCCGGCTTTCCAGATCGTGCAGACGCCGTCGAGTGCAGCGGTGAGCGAGATCATCGGCCCTGCCGGCAGCGACATGCAGAGATTGCCGCCCACGGTCGCCGTCTTCCAGATTTTGAAGGAGGCGAGAAACGCGCGGCAGCATTGACTGATCAGCGGTGCCGCGAGCCAGTCGGTCGGGCAGGGGAGCGCATCGAGTTGCGAGATGGTGCAGGTGGCGGCGATGGCGAGATGGCTCTCAGTGATCGCCAGCGCCGGCCATTTCAGGTCGGTGAGATCGATCAGTCGCGTGAGGTGGACTTGCGGCTCCGAGAACAGCCACGTGCCGCCCGCGAGCCAAGCATCACCTGGCGTCCAAACGGGCAAGTCGCCGCGCGTTTGCGGATGGGCGACCGCTGTGATGGTATTCAAGTCCATGGCTGCAACGACGCCTGCGCCGGGTGAATTTGTCCAAGGGAAAGTCTTGCAAGACCAGCGCCAAGTGGCAACAACAAGTCGCAGCAATAACGCCTTCGGGATGGCCTCTGCCTTGCAGGCCCTTCGTTAACGACGGCGAGGAGAAACAGGTTCATGAGCGACGCAAAGCCGATCTGGATCAGGAATCCCCTGGCCATCCTCGCCGACGGCGCCGCGGGCGGCATCGTCGTTAAGGATGGCCGTATCGTTGAACTCGTGCCGGCTGGCGGAACACCGGCAACTGCCGATGTCGGGGTGTTCGATGCGCGCGAGCACGTCGTGTTGCCGGGCCTCATCAACACCCACCATCATTTTTATCAGACATTGACGCGGGCGCTGCCGGCGGCGATGGACCGCGAGCTGTTTCCCTGGCTGCAGGCGCTCTATCCGGTGTGGGCGAAGCTGACGCCGGAGCGTCTCGAACTCGGCGTCACCGTTGCGATGTCCGAACTCCTGCTCTCGGGCTGTACCACCACGACCGATCATCACTACGTCTTCCCGGCAGGGCTTGAAGAATCCGTCGACATCGAGGTCGGCGTCGCCAAACGGCTCGGCATGCGCGTGCTGCTGACGCGTGGCTCGATGAACCTGTCGCAGCGCGATGGCGGCCTGCCGCCGGATAGCGTCGTGCAGGACGAGGACACGATCCTCGCCGACAGCGCGCGCGTCGTGGCAAAGCATCACCAGCGCGGTGCGGATGCGATGGTGCAGATTGCGCTGGCACCTTGCTCGCCGTTCTCGGTGACGACCTCGCTGATGCGCGCCACCGCCGACCTTGCCGACAAGCTCGACGTGCGCCTGCACACCCACCTCGCCGAGACCGAGGACGAGAACAGATTCTGCCAGCAGATGTATGGCTGTCGTCCGCTCGACTATCTCGAGCAATGCGGCTGGCTCAATGCGCGGACCTGGCTCGCTCACGGCATCTTTTTCAACGCCGACGAGATGACGCGCCTCGGCAAGGCGAAGACCACCATCAGCCATTGCGCGTGCAGCAATCAGTTGCTGGCCTCCGGCTGCTGCCCGGTGTGCGAGATGGAAGAGGCCGGTGTCGGCATCGGGCTCGGCGTGGACGGCTCGGCGTCCAACGACGGATCCAATCTGATGCAGGAGGTGCGTGCCGCCTTCCTGCTGCAGCGGGCGCGCTACGGCGTGACCAAGGTCAGCCACAAGGATGCGCTGCGCTGGGCCACCAAGGGCTCGGCCGCGTGCGTCGGTCGGCCGGAGCTCGGCGAGATCGCGGTCGGCAAAGCCGCCGACCTCGCTCTGTTCAGGCTGGACGAGCTGCGCTTTTCCGGCCACGGCGATGCCCTGGCTGCACTGGTGCTGTGCGGGGCTCATCGGGCCGATCGGGTGATGGTGGCGGGGAATTGGGCCGTGGTCGACGGCGCGATCCCGGGACTGGACGTCCCGGACCTCATCCGCCGGCATAGTTCCGCGGCGCGGGCGATGCACGCGGGGTGAAATAGAAGGAGGGGGCGACCACAAGTGCCGGGTGCTTCTGGCCACCCCCTCCGAACCTCCTCCGGGAGGAGCAGGTGTTTTAGACAATGCAAGAAGCGTGCTACTTGCCCGGCAGCTTGTCGTCGATACCCTTGACGTAGAAATTCATGCCGAGGATCTGGCCGTCCGCGAGATTGGCGCCGCCCTTGCACTCGATTTCCTTGCCGTCCTGCCCAACGACCGGGCACTTGAACGGATGCAGCTTGCCCGCGGTGATTGCAGCCTGGGCATCCTCGGCCATCTTTTTCACGTCGTCAGGCATGTTGGTATACGGCGCCATCGCGAACATGTGGCTGTCGAGACCGCCCCAGCTGTCCTCGGACTTCCAGGTGCCGTCGAGCTCGGCCTTGACGCGTTCGATGTAGTAGGGGCCCCAGGTGTCGAGGATCGAGGTCAGCTGGGTCTTGGGCCCGAACTTGATCATCTCGGAGTCCTGGCCGAAGGCGAACTTGCCGCGTTCGCTGGCGATCTGCATCGCTGCGGGCGAATCCGTGTGCTGCATGATGACGTCGGCGCCTTGGTCGATCAGCGCCTTGGCGGCGTCGGCCTCCTTGCCCGGATCGAACCAGGTGTTGGCCCAGATGATCTTGACCTTGATGTTCGGGTTGATGGTCTGCGCCGCGATCATCGTGGCGTTGATGCCGGAGACGACCTCCGGAATCGGGAACGAGCCGATATAGCCGAGCACGCCGGACTTCGACATCTTGGCCGCGATCAGGCCCTGGATGTAGCGGCCCTGGTACCATTTCGACGAATAGGTCGACATGTTCTTGTCGCGCTTGTAGCCGGTGGCGTGCTCGAAATGCACGTTCGGATATTTCTTGGCGACCTTCAGCGTCGGGTCCATGTAGCCGAACGACGTCGTGAAGATCAGCTTGTTGCCGGCGCGGACCAGCTGCTCGATGGCGCGCTCGGCGTCGGGACCCTCGGGCACGTTTTCGAGATAGGTGGTCTCGATCTTGTCGCCGAGCTCCTTCACCAGCGCCTGGCGAGCGAGCTCGTGCTGATAGGTCCAGCCGAGATCGCCGATCGGGCCGAGGTAAATGAAGCCGACTTTCAGCTTGTCGGCGGCGGAGGCTGTGCTGACGCTCCCGGCAAGCAGAAGGCCGGCAGCCAGCGCAAGAAGTGATTTCCTCATCATCAATCTCCAAACATCAGGGGAAAGCCACGATCCGCGACGTGTGCGCCCCATCGCGCACGCCGCGGAAATGAACACTCTAGCGGTCAGGCACGAACACGGTGCCGAGCGCGGCCGGTGCAGTCGAGCCGCCGGAGCGCGCGCGGGAGAGCAGAACCAGCACGATGACGGTCGCGAGGTAAGGCAGCGCCGACATGAATTGCGAGGGAATGCCGACACCCCAGCCTTGCGCATGCAGTTGCAGGATCGTCACCGCGCCGAACAGATAGGCGCCGACCACCAGCCGGCCCGGGCGCCACGACGCGAACACGACCAGCGCCAGCGCGATCCAGCCGCGGCCCGCCGTCATGCCGGGAATGAAGAACGGCGTGTAGGCGAGCGGCAGATAGGCGCCAGCGAGCCCGGCGCAGGCGCCACCGAACATCACGGCGAAAGTGCGGATGCGCAGCACGGGATAGCCGAGCGCATGCGCGGAGACGTGGTTGTCGCCGCAGGCACGGAGGATCAATCCCGCGCGTGTGCGATACAGGAACCACCAGACGCCGATAATGAGCGCGATGGAGAAATAGACGAAGGCGTCTTCGCCGAACAGAACGCGGCCGACCAGCGGAATGTCGGTGAGGCCGGGAATATAAAGATGCGCCGCCGGAGTGATGCGCTCGCCGACGAAGCCGGCCCCGATCAGGCCGGAGAGACCGACGCCGAGAATGGTCAGCGCGAGGCCGGTCGCGACCTGATTGACGGCGAGCCCGAGCGCCATCAGCGCGAAGATCAGCGACATCAGCGTTCCCGCGACGATACCGAACAATGCGCCGATCAGAATCGAGCCGGTCAGCCACGCGCCGCCAAAGCCGCAAGCGGCACCGACGATCATCATGCCCTCGACGCCGAGGTTGAGCACGCCGGCGCGTTCGGTGACGAGCTCGCCGGTCGCCGCGATCAACAGTGGTGTCGATGCAGCGAGCACCGACAGGATGATGGCTTCAACCAGCTCCACGGGTCACCTGACGGTTTGGGAAGACCAGCTTGAAGCGGTAGAGAATGAGGGAATCGCAGGCGAGCACGTAGAACAGCAGAATGCCCTGAAAGACCTTGGTGACGTCCAACGGGATCTTCATTGCGATCTGCGCCTGCTCGCCGCCGATAAAGGTCAGTGCGAGAAAAAGGCCTGCAATTAGTATTCCAATCGGATTCAATCGGCCGAGGAAGGCGACAATGATCGCGGTGAAACCGTAGCCGGGCGAGATGCCGGGCTGGAGATGTCCGACGGGGCCGGCGACCTCGATGATGCCGGCAAGGCCGGCCAGTGCGCCTGACACCGCGAAGGTCAGGATGATGAGCTGGTTGGCGTTGAAGCCGCCGAAACGCGCCGCGCGCGGCGCGGCACCGACGACGCGAATCTCGAACCCCTTGATGGTGCGCCCGAGCAGGATCGCAGCCGCCGCAACGACCAGCAGCGCGATGATCGAGCCGAGATGCAGCCGGCCACCTTCGATCAGCAGCGGCACTGTCGCGACAGGATCGAACTCAGCCGTGGTCGGGAAGTTGAAGCCGTTCGGATCGCGCCAGGGGCCGCGGACGAGATAGTCCAGCAGGAGGTCGGCGACATAGACCAGCATCAGGCTGGTGAGGATTTCACTGGCGCCGAACTTCACCTTGCAGATCGCCGGGATCAGCGCATAGAGCGCGCCCGCGGCTGCGGCGAGCACGAGCATCGCCGGCAGAACCCATGCACCGGCGTCGGTGCCCTGCGTCTTCACTGCGATCCAGCTTCCGGCAACGGCGCCGATCAGGAATTGCCCTTCGGCGCCGATGTTCCAGGCGTTGGCGAGATAGCAGAGCGACAACCCGATCGCGATCATCACCAAAGGTGTCGCCTTCACCGCGATCTCCTGCAGCGAATAGCCGTCAGTCAGGGGCGCGATGAAATAGGCTTGCAGGGCGAGCAGCGGATTCTTGCCGAGGATCGCGAACAGGATGGTCATGGTCACGATGGTCAGGCCGATCGCGATGAGCGGGGAGACCAGCGCGATCGCGTTGGAGCGCTCGGCGCGCTTCTCAAGCACCAACTGCATGCGCGGCCTCCTTCGGCTCCAGGCTGCTGCCGCCCATCAACAGGCCGAGCTTTTCGCGCGTCGCGTCGCGCGTGGCGAGCGGTTCCGACAGTCGGCCGTGGAACATGACGGCGATGCGGTCGGCGATCTCGGCGAGTTCGTCGAGATCCTGGCTGGTCACCAGCACCGCGGCGCCTGCGCTCGCGAGATCCAGCAACGCCTGGCGGATGACGGCGGCAGCACCCGCGTCGACGCCCCAGGTCGGCTGGCTCACGACCAGCACCGCCGGGTTGCGCAGGATCTCGCGGCCGACGATGAATTTTTGCAAGTTCCCGCCGGAAAGGGACGCGGCTTCAGGATCGCGCTTGGCCTTGCGCACGTCGAAGGTTTCGGTCGTCTTGTCCACGGTCTTCAGCGTGGCTGCGGTGTCGATGAAGCCGTGATTGACCATGCCGCTGGCGGCGTGTCCTGTCAGGAGCGCATTCTCCGACAGCTTCATGCGCGGCGCGGTGCCGTGGCCGAGCCGCTCTTCGGGCACGAAAGCGGCGCCGAGCTTGCGCCGCTTGGTGATCGAGAGATGGCCGGCGGCGATGCCTTCGATCACCACCGTGCCGGGATCCTTCGACAGCCGCTCGCCGGACAGTGCTGCGAACAACTCGTCCTGGCCGTTTCCGGCAACGCCGGCGATGCCGAGGATTTCGCCGCCCTTCAGTTCGAAAGAGATATGCTCGAGCCGCACACCATGTGCCTCGTCCGGCGCAAGCGAGAGGTCGTTGACGACCAGCCGCGGTATCGTCGTCTGCCGGCCTGCGGGCGCCTTCACCTCCTTGATCTCGCCGCCGACCATCATGCGTGCGAGCGATGCGGCGGTCTCGAGCCGGGGATTGCAGGTCTGGATCTTCTTGCCGCCGCGCAGGATCGTGGCCGTATCGCAGAGCCGCTTCACCTCCTCGAGCTTGTGGCTGATGTAGAGGATGGCGCGGCCTTCGGCCTTGAGCCGCTCCAGCACGATGAAGAGCTGGTCGGCCTCCTGCGGGGTCAACACCGCGGTCGGCTCGTCCAGGATCAGGAATTTCGGGTCCTGCATCAGCGCGCGAACGATCTCGATGCGCTGGCGTTCACCGACGGAGAGCTGCCAGACCTCGCGCCTGGGATCGAGCGGCAGGCCATAGGTCCTCGACACCTGTTCCAGCCGCGCCGACATGTCCTTGAAGGTTTCCCTGCCGTCGAGGCCAAGCGCGACGTTCTCGGCGACGGTGAGATTGTCGAACAGCGAAAAGTGCTGGAACACCATACCGATGCCGCGGCTGCGCGCTTCCGACGGGCCGGACAGCACGATTCGATCGCCCTGCCATCGGATCTCACCGGCAGAGGGCTGGATCAGCCCATAGATCGCCTTCACCAGTGTCGACTTGCCGGCACCGTTCTCGCCGAGCAGCGCATGGATTTCCTTCGGCCGGATGTCGATGTCGATGGAATCGTTGGCGAGGAAATCCCCATAGCGTTTGGTGAGCCCCACCGTTTGAAGCAACGGGGACTCGCCGGAATGCAGGCCGTTAGGCGTCGGATCTAACATTCGCTGATGCGCTTGCATGGGATGAAGTGCCTCAATAGTGGGCTAGTTTGAACCGCCGCGTAAGGTGTGAAAAAGCGTCATCCCTTGCTTAACGCTTCGGCAGGCGGCCGTCCGCGTGAGTCGCGGCCGTTTTCAGCGGTCGGACGTCACCGACGGCCCCTCGTACGGCTCTTGCGGTCGCGCGCCGCACGAGGCGGCTGTTGCAAATTTGTGACGGTACAAGCCAAATCGGAACCCGCTATGCAGGCTTGACGTGAAGTTGAGCAAAGTCGCGCCAGCGCTCGTATGCATTCCGCCGTGACCACGATAGGCGTCTTCGACAGTCGCGCTCGGGTTGTCGCGTCGACGCAAAAACCAAACAGAATCAGACGGGAATGTTCGGCACGGCTTTGTCGACGGCCGCCGACGGTGCAGCATCTAACTCTGCAAAATTCCACAGTGAAACGCGGTGCGCTGCCGAAACAAGCGGCATGCCTTGAAAAAAGTTGAGGCTTCTCACCTCAGGACTTCGGAGCAAGTGTCGCCCCCAAGGGACATTCATTTTTACGTGTCCAAACTTGGGGGTATTCACGATGTCGTTTCGTTTCAAGGCAATTGCAGCAACGGCGCTGTCACTTGCTACGCTGGCCATCGGTGGCTTGGCTCACGCGGCGGATATGCAGGTCAAGGCGCCGAAGAAGGCGGCTGACCTCCCGTTCTTCCTGGTGATCGATAACCGCGTGTCGTTCTCCTGGATGCCCAAGGGCACCGATCCCGGCATGTGGAGCGTTCGCCCCGACGGCAGCATCAACGGCACCACCGCCAAGCAGGTCTACTCCTTCACCCATTTCGATCTCTGGGCCTACGGCACCAACTTCTTTACGATCTCGATGTTCAAGTCGGGTCAAAACGATCCGGCCTCGCCCTGTACCGCACCCGGCGTGAACATCAACGGCACCGCCAGCAATTGCGCTGGTGCCACCGAGATCTACGGCCTGTTCCGCTCGACCCTCGGCTGGAACGAGCTGTTCAACACCAAGACCTTCACCATGGGTCCGCTGCACAACATCTCGTTCGAAGTGGGTATGGACGCCAACAGCGAGAACACCTTCCTCGCGCCCGCCAAGCGTGACGTCGTCGCCGGTCTCCAGTTCGCTTTCGACCTTCCCTACAAGGGCTATATCAACGTCGCTCCGTTGATGTATTGGGAGTTCTCGAACCACAACTCCTTCACGCAGTGCGGTCTGTTCGGCGCGGGTACGCCCGGCGTGACCTGTAACTCCGACGGCAATGTCAGCTACAACCCGACCTGGGCCGTCGAAGTCAACTACTACATGGATCTGGGTTTCCTGCCGCCGAACATGCAGTTCTGGTCGATCAGCGGCCGCGCCGGCTGGTACGGCCCGAAGGGCGACTCCAACGGACTTCCTGCGCTCTCGGGCATCGGCCGGTTCTCGACCGCGTCCAAGACCGAGCTCAACAGCGAACCGATCCGTCTGACCTTCGACGCCTCGAAGGCGGCTTGGGGTGACAAGTACTCGCACTTCGTTGATCTCTGGGTCGCCTATCGCTACTGGCAGAACAAGTTCGGCCTCGACCACAATGCGATGCCCGGCGTCTGCACGGTCGCCGCAACCGGCCAGAGCACCAAGAGCTGCACCGAGTCCACGGTTTACGGTGGTATCACTGTGAAGTTCTGACGGGCGACGATCTCCGGATGGCGCCGCGCAGGGATGCGTGGCGCCATTCGTGTTTGCCAGGAGCAGAGCTGCCGTAGGGTGGGCAAAGCGAAGCGTGCCCACGACTTCTAGATGGTGGGCACGGCGCAAGGGCGCCTTTGCCCACCCTACGATACTGATTGCTGGATACCTACTTCGTCCACACGCCGTCGTGCAGGGCTTCGGCTTCGTCTTCGAGTAGCGGTCCCACGACCTCGGTCGGCCGCTGGCCGCTCGCGAACACCTCGCGACAGGGCAGGTCGAGCGTCGGGTTCTCCGGATGATTGCCGGTGACGCCGCGCAGGCGGTGCTCGCTGAGCCCGTAGACCACGCGGCCGATCCCGGCCCAGTAGATCGCGCCGGCGCACATCGCACAGGGTTCGGCGGAGGAATAGAGCGTGGCCGTCGCCAGCACCTCGCGGCCGAGCGTGCGGCATGCTTCCGTGGCGGCCAGACGCTCCGCATGCGCGGTGCCGTCGTGATCCGGCATGTAGCCGTTCTCGGTCTCGATCAGCACCTTGCCGTCGGCATCGACGACAATGCAGCCGAAGGGATGATTGCCGTGCGTGAGGGAGCGGCGGGCGACCGCGAAGGACTGGCGAAGGAAGTGCTCGTCGCGCTCGCCGTTCATTGCGCCTCCGCGGTTAGTGCCCCGCCATGTGCCGGCCGACCTCGGTGAGATCGGCTTCGCTGGTCCGTGCTTCATATACGAATTCGCCGTGGAACATCACCACGAGCCGGTCGGACAGTTCGAGCAATTCGTCGAGATCCTCGCTGACCAGCAGCACCGCGGCGCCGCGGTTGCGCGCAGCCATGATCTCGGCGTGGATCTGCGCCACGGCCGCGAAGTCGAGGCCGAAGCAGGGATTGGCCGCGATCAGCACCTCTACCTCGCTGCCGAGTTCGCGGGCGAGCACGGCGCGCTGCACGTTGCCGCCCGAGAGCGCCGAGATCGGGGTATCCGGGGTGCGGGTCTTGATCTTGTACTGGCCGATCTTCTTCTTCGCATCGTCGCGGAAGGCGCCGCGATTGAGCCACCAGCCGCCGCTCGCGAAGGGCGCCCGGTCGAACTCGCGGAAGGCGATGTTGTCGGCGACGCTCATACCGCCGACGCAGGCGTTCTTCAGCGGCTCCTCGGGCAGAAGCGACATCTTGTGGCGCCGCATCTCCTCGCGGCTGGCATGATAGGGATCGCCTGCGACGCGGATTTCGCCGCCCTCCGCTTCGCGCTGGCCGGCCAGGACTTCGACCAGCTGGCGCTGGCCATTGCCGGAGACGCCGGCGATGCCGACGATTTCGCCGGCGCGAACGGTCAGGGAGACGTCATGCACGGCGACGGCCCCGGCATCGTCGAGCGCGCGAACCTTTGCCAGCTCCAGCCGCGCCTGTCCCGCTTCGCCGGTTCGCGGTGGTTGCACGGTCAGCTCCTCGGCGCCGATCATGGTGCGCGCCATCGCATCCGGTGTCAGCTCGGAAACCTTGCCGGCGCCGGCAAGCTTGCCGCGGCGCAGGATCGTGACCTCGTCGGCGAAGGCCATGACCTCGCGGAATTTGTGCGTGATCATCAAAATGGTCAGCTCGCCCTTGACGACCATGTCGCGGAGCATGCCGAGCACCTCGTCGGCTTCCGCCGGCGTCAGCACCGAGGTCGGCTCATCCAGGATCAGGAAGCGACGCTTCAGATAGAGCTGCTTCAGGATCTCGCATTTCTGCCGCTCGCCGGCCGAGATGTCGGAGACTTTTGCAGAGAGAGGCACCTTGAAGGGCATCCGCGCGAGGAACGTTTCGAGTTCCTTCATCTCCTTCGGCCAGTTCACCACGGCCGGCACGTCATCGCGCGCCAGCACGAGGTTTTCGGCGACCGTCATGGCCGGGACCAGAGTAAAATGCTGATAGACCATGCCGAGGCCGAGCGCGTGAGCATCCTTCGGATTGGCGATCGCCTGCTCGCGGCCGCCGACGAGGATGTCGCCTTCGGTCGCGTGGTAATAGCCCATGATGCATTTGACGAGCGTCGATTTGCCGGCGCCGTTCTCGCCGAGCAGCGCGTGGAACGAGCCCGGTCGCACTTTCAGCTCGACATTATCCAGCGCCAGGAAGTCGCCGAAGCGCATGGTCATGGCGATGGCGTCGACGCCAAACGCACCTGACGGCGGAGGCGGCTCGCCGATGATCACGAAATCGCTCCGATGAAGGCATCCGACGTCGAGACGGCGCCGAACACGCCGCCCTGCATCTTGATCATCTTCAGCGCGTGATCGTGGTTGCTCTTGTCGGTCGCGCCGCAGCAATCGTGCAGCAGCACGCATTCGAAGCCACGGTCGTTGGCCTCGCGCATGGTGGTGTGGACACAGACATCGGTTGTGATGCCGGTGAGAACGATGTTCTCGATGCCACGCACGCGCAGGATCAGCTCCAGATCGGTGGCGCAGAACGAGCCCTTGCCGGGCTTGTCGATGATGGGCTCGCCGGGCAGCGGCGCGAGCTCCTCGATAATGTCCCAGCCGGGCTCGCCGCGCACCAGGATGCGGCCGCACGGGCCGGGATCGCCGATGCCGGCGCCGATCTGGCGCGAGCGCCAGCGTTTGTTGGCGGGAAGATCCGAGAGATCGGGGCGGTGGCCCTCGCGGGTATGAATGATGTGAAAGCCTTGGGCGCGCATCGCTGTGAGCAGCCTCTTGATCGGCTCGATCGGCGCGCGTGTCAGCGAGAGATCATAGCCCATCTTGTCGACATAGCCGCCGACGCCGCAGAAATCGGTCTGCATGTCGATGATGATGAGCGCGGTGTTCTGCGGGCGGAGATCGCCATTGTAGGGCCAGGCGTAGGGCTCGGACTTGAGATAGCGCTCGGGCATGATTGGGCTCTCTAGCGGGTGATCGACAATTCGGCCGGGGCTCCGGTCAACGTGCGTTTCGGCGAGCAGGTGATGATCATGATCGCCAGCGTCAGGATGTAGGGCGCGGCGTTGAAGAGGTGATAGCCGGAGGTGACCCCGACCGATTGCAGCGCGGGTCCGAGCGCCGCCGCGCCGCCGAAGGCGAGCGAGGCCCATAGGCAGAGCAGGGGATCCCAGCGCGCGAAGATCACGAGCGCCACGGCGGTGATGCCCTGGCCGGAGGAGAGGCCTTCGTTCCAGCTCCCGGGATAGAACAGCGACAGGAACGAGCCGCCGATGCCGGCGAGGAAGCCGCCGACCATGGTGGCCCGCAGGCGGATCAGCAGCACGGAATGGCCCATCGCGCGCGCAGCATCCGAACTCTCGCCGGCGGTGCGGATGAGAAGGCCCCACCGCGTGGTGCGGAAGGCCCAATAGAGGATCGGTGCCAGCGCGACGCCGATCAGGAACAGGACGTTGACGCGCAGTGCGGCGCGCACCTGCGGGATGTCGCTCCACCAGCCGAAATCAATCGCGGGCAGCCGCGGCGCGGTGGGCTCGATCAGCGGCTTGCCGAGATAGAAGGCGAGGCCGGTGCCGAACAGCATCAGGGCGATGCCGACCGCAACGTCGTTGACGCGAGGCAACGAACAGATGCCGGCATGTAGCGCACCGAGAAGCGCGCCGGTGATGCCGGCGGCGAGCACCCCTAACCACGGCGAGCCCGTGAGATAGGAGATGCCGTAGGCGCTCATCGCGCCCATCACCAGCGTGCCTTCAAGGCCAAGATTGATGCGCCCCGAGCGCTCTGTGATGCACTCACCCAGGCTCACGAACAGGAAGGGTGTCGACACGCGGATGGCGCCACCGAGCACGGCGAGCGGGACGGTCCAGAGTCCGATCGATCCGTCTGCCATCAGGACTTGCCTTTCAGGAAACCGATGCGGCCGTAGAGCGCATCGCTGGCGAGCACGAAGACGAAGATGATGCCCTGGAGCACCAGCACGGACGCGTCCGGCAGTCCGAGGCGGCGCTGCAACAGACCGCCGCTGGCGCTGATGCCGCCGAGCAGGATCGCGACAGGAATGATCGCAAGCGGATTTTGTCGGGCGAGGAAGGCAACCAGAATGCCGGTGAAGCCATAGCCTGCCGCGAGATTGGCGTTGGTGCGGCCTTGCACGGCGGCAACCTCGACCATGCCGGCAAGACCAGCGGCGCCGCCGGCGAGGAAGCAGATGGTCAGAATCAGCCTGCTGACGCCGAGGCCGACGATCTTCGCGGCGCGGATGTTGCCACCGGCAACGCGCGCGGCGAAGCCGAACACGGTGTGATAGATCAGGATGTAGGCGGCGACCGCGGCGATCAGGCCGAAGACGAGGCCCCAATGCACGTCGGTGCCGGGGATCGTGCCGATCATGTTGGCGGCGCCGATCTCGCGCGTCGACGGCTTGTTGAGGCTGGCGGGATCCCGCATCATGCCTTCGACGAGGTGATTGAGGATGGCGAGCGCGATGTAGACGAGCAGCAGGCTCGAGATCGTCTCGTTGACGCCGCGATATTGCCGAAGCGCGCCGGCCAGCATGATCCACAACCCGCCGCCGATGACGCCGGCTATGACCATGGCAATCTGCACGACGAGCGGGGGCATGCCCTGAAGCAACAGCGCGGCGCTCGTCGCCGACAGCGCGCCGATCAGCAATGCACCTTCGCCGCCGATGATGACCATGCCGAGTTGCGCCGGCAGCGCCGTACAGAGCGCGGTGAGGATGAGGGGCGCTGCACGCGTCAGCGTATTCTGCCAGGAGAACCAGGTGCCGAAGGCGCCGTAATACATGTAGAAATAGAGGTCGAGCGGGTTCTTGCCGAACAGCATGACGAAGATGCCGAACACCACGAGCGCGCCGGCGAGCGCCGCGCCCGGGATCAGGACATATTCGATCGTGCCGCCGTGGCGTTGGAGAAACCCCGGCTTGGCGGCCGGGGCAACTGCCCCGACCGCCTCGGCGGAATCCGCTGCTTCCGCTGTCACGAAGTCGCTCCGATCACGCCCTCGACGAGATAGTCCATCTTCTCGAGTTCGGGATCCTTCTGGCCGCGATCGGTGCCGGCCGCGATCACCGTCTTGCCCTTGTTGTCGACCAGGCCGCCCTTGAAGATGGCAAACCCGTCCGCGGACAGGAATTTGGCCTTGGCTTCGTCTGCCGCCTTGCGCGCTTCGGCCGAGACGGCCTCGCCATAGGCCGAGACCTTCACGATCTCTTCCTTCAGGCCGCCGCGGTAGAAATTCGGGATGCCTTCGCCGGCGGCGATCATCTTGACGAACTTCGGATAGAGCGCTTCCCAGTTCCACTCGGCGCCAGTGAGATAGGCCTTGGGCGCCAGCGCCGACTGGTTGGTGTGATAGCCGCAGACGAAGGCGCCGCGCCGCGCGGCGTTCTCGACCATGGTCTTGGGGCCGTCGACGTGGCAGGTCAGCACGTCCACACCCTGGTCGATCAGGCTGTTGGTGGCTTCGGCCTCCTTGACCGGCATCGACCAGTCCCCGGTGAAGATCACCTGCGTGGTGGCCTTCGGATTGACGGACTTGGCGCCGAGCGCAAAGGCGTTGATGTTGCGCAGCACCTGGGGAATCGGCTTGGCTGCGACGAAGCCGAGCTTGCCGCTCTTCGACGTCAGGCCCGCGACGATGCCGGAGATGTACTGGGCTTCGTCGATATAGCCGAAATAGCTGCCGGCGTTCTTCGGGTCCTTGTCGCTCCACAGGCCACCGCAGTGCTCGAAGCGCAGCTTCGGGTACTTGGCAGCCATCTTGATCATGTGCGGATTGTAGTAGCCGAACGAGGTTGGGAAGATCAGCGTGGCGCCGTCGAGGTTGATCATGGACTCGATCGTCTTCTCGACAGCGTCGGTCTCCGGCACCTTCTCTTCCTCGACCACCTTGAGGCCGGGAATCTTCTTCAGCGCCGCGGCGCCTTGCGCGTGCGCCTGGTTGTAGCCGTAGTCATCGCGCGAGCCGACATAGATGAAGCCGATGGTCGTGTCGGCCGCGAAGGCCGGACGGGCGCCGGCCGCTGCGCCGAGGGTGAGGGCGGCACCGCCCTGCAACAAATGCCGTCGTGAAATCCTGCCAAAATCCATTGGTTGCTCCCTTGGCGGATGAACCGCCTCAATCTCGCGGCTGCGCCGGTCTGGCGGAGCCCGGGATAGGATGTCGCAAGCTTCGTGCCAGAGGCTGCGGAGCGGGCATTCATTTATAACGCATTGAAGAATATAGGTTTTATTCGTTGTTGAAACCCTGATCAGGAAATCATCAGCTTAAATTATAGGCAGTATCTTCTAATTGTATGCAAGGTAGTTAAGCAGCCTAAACCGGCTCTCACGTGCGCATGATGGGACTGGGACGGTCGGCCGATCACCCGCATTCATGCTAACCACGCGCTGGCTTGGAGTGCGCCGGCTGCCTGAATTTGCTGGCACCGAACTTGTATCGGTTAGGGTTGCGACCGCCCGCGCGGTCTTCAGGATGAAAGCTTGATCGAGATGGCTGCCGTGACCGCCGTTCAAAATGCATCGCTCGGCGAGGAGATCGTGCGTCGGATCAACGAGCTCGCGGCGATCTCGGAAGAAGACGGCAAGCTCACCCGCATCTATCTCACCGAGGAACTGCGCGCGGCTTCGGACCTCATCCTCGGCTGGATGCGCGAGGCCGGCATGAGCGCCCATCTCGATGCGATCGGCAATGTCTGCGGCCGCTACGAAGGCGAGCGGCCGGGAGCACCCTGTCTGATGCTCGGCTCGCATTACGACACGGTGCGTGACGCCGGCAAATGGGACGGACCACTTGGTGTGATCACGGCGATTGCCTGCGTCGCCGAGCTCAACCGCCGTTGCGAGCGCCTGCCGTTTGCGATCGAGGTGGTCGGCTTTGCCGACGAGGAGGGCGTGCGCTTCGCCTCGACGCTGCTCGGCAGCCGCGCAGTCGCAGGCACTTTCGACGAGAGCGTCTTGAACACGCGCGACTGCGACGGCGTGTCGATCCGCCAAGCACTCGTCAAATTTGGCCTCGACCCCGACCATATCGGTGCGGCCGCGCGCGCCCGGCGCGAGCTGCTGGCCTATGTCGAATTGCACATCGAGCAGGGGCCGGTGCTCGAAGCACAGAATCTCCCCGTCGGTGTCGTCACTGCGATTGCGGGCGCCACGCGGCTGGCGGCTCGGCTCACCGGAATGGCAGGCCACGCCGGCACCGTGCCCATGGCACTGCGCCGTGACGCCCTCAGTGGCGCGGCCGAATGCATTGGCGCGATCGAGCAGTTTTGCCGGACCGACGAGGCCGGCCTGGTCGGCACCGTCGGCTATATCCAGGCGAGGCCCGGCGCGACCAATGTCATTCCGGGCGACGTATCGTTCACCATCGACATGCGCGCGCCGACCGATATGCATCGCAAGCGCGCGGTCGCCGACGTCGTCAGGCAGATCGAGGCCATCGCCAAGCGCCGGCAACTGGCGCTTCAGCTCGACGTCACCCACGAGAACCGCACCGCACCGTGTGCGCCCTGGCTGAAGGATCAGATCGCGAATGCCATCGCCGCCGAAGGTTTTTCCGCCTTCGAACTGCCGAGCGGAGCAGGGCACGACGGCATGGCGATGATCGATATTGCCGATGTCGGCATGATCTTCGTCCGCTGCCGCGGCGGCATCAGCCATCATCCGGACGAGCATGTCGAGCTCGCGGACGTCGACGCCGGCGCGCGGGTGCTGCTGCGGGTGATCGAGAATTTCAGGCCGCGGGAGGGCTAAGGCCCCCGCAAGTCACCGGGTAGAGATACGAATCAGACAGGGCTAAAATAGCGACTGCCCAGCCGCGGGATCACCAGACATCAGCCGACGTAAGCGAATGAACAGCGATATTTCCTTTCCAGCCCATCGAGAGAACCGGTTTTACCAGGGCATGGCCGCGACCTTTGTCGCCAATGCGCTTCAGGCGGTCAATTTTCTCGGTGATCGTTTCCTGAGACAGTCGCATCATTCCTTGTCGGCGATCGAGGACCTTTACCGGCACTCGATGGACAGCGCCTTTTCGGTGACCGAAGCGTTCCTCGTCACGGGCGCGCCGCACGCCTCCGCCTACTACCCGCGCGACTTCGCCTGGTTCTATCCCGACGTTCTCGACCCCGAGACCATCATGGATGCGCAGGACGCGGTGCGCCGGGCGCGGCTGCTCGAAAAGAGCGTGCGCCTGTTGCTGGAGGCGGTCCGCGCCGACGTCGTCACGACGACCATCGTTCCAGCGGGACGCGGCCGGTATCTCGGCGTGAACTATTTCTCGCGTCCTTCGGATACGCTGTTCGGCATTCTCGCCGGTCTCCAGCAGATGCTCTCCGCCGAGGAGCGGGCGTCGTCCTATCTGGCGATGTCGCAATGCGCGCATGCCGGTCGGCTGTTGCTGGCCGAATACGGCGGCGATCTGAAGCGCGCGATCCTGAAGCTCGCGGGCGAGCTCGAGCCGTTCGACGTTGACGGCGTCCGATATTTGCTGTGCGACGCCAGCGGGCCTCGCTCTGCGGCAACGGACACGCGCGCCGAGCGCCGGCGTTTTGTCACCAATGCCTGCGTCTACACGACCTTCGTGTGGGGCGTGCAGCTCGGTGTGGTCGACGAGAACGAGCTGAAGCGCCTGCTCGGGCGCGACCTCAGGCAGTATAAGCGGGACCTGCTCCGCCTGTTCGGCAAGGACGGCTATATCAGGCATTCGCTGGATGGACCGGCGGGCACGCCGGTGTCCCTGGTCGCGCTGGATTTCGTCGGCGTGCATCGCGGCTTCTGGGACATGAGCGATGCGAGCGAGCGCGCCTTGTTTTCGGCCACGACGGATTTGATCATTGCCGAACCGCGCTTCCGCATTCCCAGCACGTTCCACTTCCTGGTGTCGGCGGATAATCCGCGCAACAAGATGATTCACAAGATCGCGGCGCCGGCCTATCAGGGGCGCTCGTCCTGGCCGACGTTCAACGTCGAGTTCGCGGATCGCATGCTGGACTTCGACGAGGCCTCAGGCAGCGAGGCCTACCGCGCCTGCGCGCAAGGGATATTGAAGGACATTCGCACCGCGACCGAAGTCCACGGTGGCTATCAGGAGCTGATCTCCGAGCAGGGTTTGAAATATCGCACCTGGGCCTACAAGGGCGCGGTCGCCCATTCCTGGTTTCCGCGCTTCCTGTCGGTCTGGAGGAGGGCGCATGGAACGCCGCTCCTCCAGTGGAATGACTGACCTGCGGACAAAGCGCGATGAGACGAATCGTCATCGCGCCTGGGTTATTGTTTGAGCGTGATCTTTTCGGAAAACCGCTGCGCACTTTTCCGGATCATGCTCTAGCCCGCCGTCACATCCACGAGCTCGCCACCCTCGAGAACCTTGGCCGCCTTGGCGCGGTCGAGGTCACCTTCCCAGGCGGCCACGACGACCGTCGCCACGCAATTGCCGATGAGGTTCCCGACCGCGCGGGCCATGCCGATGAACCAGTCGACCGAGAGCACCAGCACGAGGCCGATCGCGGGAATGCTCGGCACCGCATTCAGCGTCGCCGCCAGGATCACGATCGCCGAGCCCGGTACGCCGTGCGCGCCCTTTGACGTGATCAGGGAGACACCCAAGACCAGCAGGAGATCGCCAAAGGACAGCGGCGTGTTCGTGGCCTGCGCGATGAAGACGACGGCAAGCGTCAGGTAGATCGAGAAGGCGTCGAGGTTGAAGGAATAGCCGGTCGGAATGACGAGACCGACCACGGAATCCTTCACGCCCATCCGCTCCAGCTTCTTCATGATCTGCGGCAGTACGGCATCCGAGGAGGCGGTCGCGAGCACGATCATCAGCTCTTCGCGCAGGTAGGCGAGGAATTTGAGGATGTTGATGCCGGCGAGTGCCATGACGCCACCGAGTACGCCCAGCACGAAGATGCCGACCGAGACGTAGAACAACATGACCAGCGAGACGAGCTGCTTCAGCGAGCCGACGCCATATTTACCGACGGTGTAGGCGACCGCACCGAGCACGCCAAGTGGGGCAACGCGAACGATGAGCCCCATCACGCGGAACAGCACCGTCGAGGCCGCGTCGATCATCGAGGTCACGAGCGCGCCCTTCTCGCCGCCGACCAGCGCGAGGCCGACGCCGAACAGCACGGCGAAGAACAGCACCTGGAGCACGTCGTTGCGCGACAACGCGTCGAACGAAGTGGTCGGGATCACGTTCATCAGGAAGGAGCCGATGCCCGCGCCCTGCAGCTTGTGGGCGTTATCGGCATAGGTGCTGAGCGCCTTGGCATCGAGCGTCGAAGGATCGATATTCATGCCGTGGCCGGGGCCGAAGACGTAGGCCAGGATAAGGCCAACCACGAGCGCCACCGTCGTCATCGCTTCGAAATACAATAGCGCCTTGACGCCGACGCGGCCGACTTTCTTGAGATCGCCGGCGCCGGCAATGCCGTGCACGACGACGCAGAACACGATCGGCGCCACGATCATCGAGATCAGCTTCAGGAAGGCGTCGCTGAGGATCTTGAGGCTGATGGCGAAGTCCGGGGTGACCACGCCGAGGATGATGCCCAGGATCAGCGCCGCCAGCACCTGGACGAACAGCGAGGCGTAAAGTGGCTTGCGCTCTGCGGCCGGGGCCGCGGCAATGGTCGACATGATAAATCCCCCGTTGTGGCGACGTTTGATCCCGAAAAGGAGCAACTAACGTGCCAGATTGTCGCGGATTATCCAGGAAAGCGTCTGGTTTTCCGGCCTGGTATCCCCGATACGGCGCCGATTGCTGCGCCGTGTCCGGGGTCTGAGGCTTTCACTCCGCGGCCTTCGCGGTCTTGCCGAACATCCGTGTCGGTGCCGCGAAGCCGCAGGAGGTGCCGTCGGTGACCTTGACCTGGTCTTCCCAAGGCAGCCGGTAGGTGCCCGCGACCATGTCCTGCATGAAGGTGTAGGGGCAGTCCATGGCGCCCCCCTTCACCGCGACATAGCCACGGTGCCAGAGCTGGTAGATGTTGTTTTCGACACCCCAGTTGATGCGGGCTTCGCGTACGAGGTCGGGGCGCACCTCGGCAGTGATGATCTCGTCGGCACGGCCGGTGGTGCCGTGCGCCAGCACGCTGCCGTCGAAATTGACGATCATGCCTTCGCCCATGGAATCGAACGAGCCATCCGAACCGCACATGCAGACATTGGCGGTGACCATGAGGTTCTGGAACGAATTGGCCTGGTTGGTGAAGCGCCAGGAATTGCGGATCGGCGCGGTGTAGCCGGCGGTGCGGATCATGATCTCCGCGCCCTTGTAGGCGCATTCCCGCGCCATCTCCGGGAACATGCCGTCGTGACAGATGATGAGTGCGATCTTGGCGCCGTTCGGGCCTTCGATCACGGGAATGCCGATATCGCCGGGCTCCCACGGCTCGACCGGAATCCAGGGATGAAGCTTGCGGTAATAGAGCTTGATCTCGCCGTGGTCATCGATGATCAGGCCGGAATTGTAGGGATTGCCGTGCGGGTTGAACTCCATGATGGAGAAGCAGCCCCAGATCTTGTTGTCGATGCAGGCCTTCTTGAATGCCGCGACCTCCGGCCCATCGAGCCGGCACATGATCTCGGGATTGGTGTCCATCGAGAGGCCGTGCAGCGAGTATTCGGGGAACACCACCAGATCCATGGTGGAAAGGTTGCGGCGGGCCTTGCCGACCATCCAGACGATACGCTCGGTCTGCCTGGCGAGATCTGCCTTGGTCACGACGGTTGGCAACTGCAATTGCACCAGCCCGATGACCACACCCTCAGGCGATTTGTTCAGCCCGCCAAGCCCGTTCATGATCAGCTCCTTCCGTCGGCTCCCTTGCCGTCCGCGCGACGCCGTTGCGCGCAGTTCTTGGGCGAGCAAATCCGATTTTGGCGACGCGCAAAAGTCCATTTTTCAGGCGGCAGGCGATAGCCGTGCTCGCCTGGGTCGCCAGCCCCGGAGCGTGCAGGCGCCCATTGTCGCGGCGCGGCGTGCCTCAAGTCTCGGCTTGACCCTCCAATCCGGCTGATGTCAGACTTATGACATGAGTACAGCAAAGCGACATATCGCCAGCCTTCGCGACGAATATGCCGAGATGACGCGACAGCGCATCGTCGCGGCCTTCGTCGAGACGCTGGAGGATGAGGCGGCCGACGACATCTCCATGGCCGCGGTCGCCAAGCGGGCAAAGGTGGCCGAACGAACCATCTATCGCCACTTCAAGACCCGCGCTGAGCTGTTTGCGGCGGCCGGCGAGTGGATCGAGGACAACGTCTTCAGCTACATTCCCTTCAGCTCGCCCGACGAGCTGCCGGATATTTTCCGCAAGCTGTGCAAGCGGTTCGACCGTCACCCGCATCTGGCGCGCGCCATTGCGATGACGCGGGCGGGCCGCCGGGTGCGCGCCGGTTTCCGACGGCATCTGATTGACCAGCATCGCAAGGCGATGGCGCCGCTGGTGCGGCATCTCCCCGCAAAGGAGGTCCGACAGGCGGAGGCGCTCGCCTCCTACCTCAACAACGTGCTGGCCTGGAATGCAATGCGCGAGGACTTCGGCATGTCCAGTGCCGAGATCGCCGACACGGTCGAGTGGGCGCTCAAGACCCTTTTGAACGATGTCCGTCAGCGCGATGCAGCGGCGGCGCGCAACGGCAAGGCCGGCAAATCGCTGCGTAAGCGAAGCCCGGCGCGCGAAAACACCGGTGTGGAGTGAGACAGGCCATGAATGCGATCCCCGATGATCTCCTGATCAACGCACCCGACGAAGTTCGCATCCGCCAGGATCTGGTGCTGACGGCGCTCGGCCGTCGCCCGGCCGATCGCTCCTTGCGGGTCGGCAGGTTGCTCGACGTGCACAGCCGGACCTGGAGCGAGGATCAGGAGATCGTCTTCAAGGGCCGGCGCATTGCCTGGGTCGGGCCGGCCGGTAGCTACCCCGGCGAGGTCCGCGAGCGCGTGCATCGGCCGGATCTTGCGGCGGTCCCCGGCTTCGGCGAGGTGCACAAGCACATCGAAAGCTCGCATCTGACGCCGGAATGGGAGGCGGCGCTGGTGCTGCCGCACGGCAATACCTGGACCTGCGAGGCGAGCCACGAGTTCTCCAACGTCAACGGCGCCCGCAATCTCGAGTTCTGGTTCGAGGCGCGCCGCCGCGGCTCGCCGCTCAAAATCTTCCCGCAGCCGGGCTCGGCGGTGCCACCCACGGCCTACGAATGGGGCGGCGGCTGGTATGGCCGCGATGAGCAGGCGGGCTTCATGGCCGAAAGCCTGATGGTCACCGGTCTCGACGAGGTCATGGACTGGCCGGCGGTGTGGAATCCCGACAATCCCTCCTACAAGCGGCTCTGGGGCATGATCGAGGCGACGTTCGCGGCGCGCGGCGTCGTCGAGGGCCATGCGTCGGGCTTACGGGATCTGCCTTCCATCAATGCCTTTGCCGCGGCGGGGCTCGCCTCCGATCACGAAGTGCAGACGCCGGAGGAGACCTGGGACAAGCTCACCCGCGGCCTGTTCGTCGAGCTGCGCGTCTACGCGATGGATGAGATCGTGAAATGGCTGCTTGCGAAGGGCCTGCAGGACTGGTCGCAGATCGCATTCACGACGGATGACCGCAGCGCCAGCCACACGCTCGAGCTCGGCGCCAGCGATCACAATGCGCGGGTCGCGATCGAGGCGGGTCTTGCGCCCGAAATCGCGATCCAGTGTCTCACCATCAACCCGGCGCGGCATATGCGCATCACGCCGTTCGTCGGGAGCCTGGCTCCAGGACGTTTCGGCGATGTCGTGCTGCTCTCGGACGTCACCAAGCTTACGATCGCCGAAGTGTGGGCCGATGGCGCGCGGGTCTCCGAGGGCAAGCGCTATCTTGGTCAGGTGCCCGAAATCCAGTGGCCGGATTGGGCCACCAAGACGGTCAACATCAAGCGCTCGATCAAGCCTGAAGACTTCGAACTGCCGGCCGAGCCTGGCCGCACCACGATGAAGGCGGCGGTGATCCGTCCCTTCCATTGGCATCCCGAATTCTACACCCTCGAGCTGCCGGTGCGTGACGGTGCCGTGCAGCGCGACGAGAGCGAGGCCATCACCAAATTCGCCATCGTCGATCGCTTTTCCGGCGATGGGCGCGTCGCAAAGATGTTTTGGCGCGGCTGCGGTCCGCGCACGCCGGAGACGGCTGTTGCCTGCTCGGTGGCGCACGACAAGCACAACATCTGGGTGGTCGGCTCGTCCGACGCGGCGATGGCAAAGGCGGTCAACGCGCTGATCGAGCTTCAGGGCGGTTGGGCGCTGGTGCGCGAGGGCGAGCTCGTTGCCACCGTGCGTTTCGAGGTCGGCGGGCTGATGAGTTGTCGGTCGGCGCATGCGCTCGATGCCGAGATGCAGGCGCTTTATGCGGAAGGTCGCAAGGTCGACTGGATGTACGAGCCGACGTTCCGGCCGCGCTGGTATCCGGGATTTCCGGAGAGGCTCATGTTTGCGACGCTGACCTGCGCGCCCTGGAGTTGGGTGCTGGTGGCACCGTGCGAGCAGGCGCCGCTTGGATTCATCAACGTGCAGACCGGCGAAGCGCATCCGGTGGTGTGGTAGGGGGAGGACTGGGGATGGACGACATGACGAAGCCGCAAGCCGCTCCCGCGGAGCCAGTACCACCCGCAGCCTTGGGGCTGCTTGATCGTGCTTTTGGCCTCACCGAGCGTGGCACCAGCGTCGGCCGCGAGGTGATGGCCGGCGCGACGACGTTCGCGGCGATGGCCTATATCATCGCGGTGAATCCCGCGATCATGTCCAACGCCGGGATGGACCGTGCCGATCTCGTCAGCGCCACGGCGCTCGCCGCGATCGTCGGCTCGGTGATGATGGGGCTGTGGGCTAATCTGCCGCTTGCGGTGGCGCCCGCGATGGGCTCGAACGTCATCTTCACCTATGTCATCGTCAAGCAGATGGGAATGCCCTGGCAGGGCGCACTCGCCATGGTCGCCTTCACCGGCATGCTGTTCCTGATTCTCAGCCTGTCGAAGCTGCGCGAGAAAGTCGCCAAGGACGTGCCGGAAGCGCTGAAGATCGGCATCCAGGCGGCGGTCGGTACCCTCATCGTCTTCATTGCGCTGCGGGGCGCCGGATTCGTGGTCCAGAATCCGTCGACTTACATCGCCATGGGCTCCCTGCGCAGCCCGCCGGTGCTGCTGACGCTGTTCGGTCTCCTGCTCACGCCGGTGCTGGTGGTGCGCCGAGTGCCGGCTGCGCTGATTCTGTCGATTGCGGTGCTCACGCTGATCGGCTTCTTCGTTCCAGGCGCCAACGGCAAGATGGTGACGTCAGTGCCATCGGCCATCATGGCATGGCCGCGCTGGCCGACCAGCACCTTCATGGCGCTCGACATCGGCTATCTCTTCAGCCATTTCGTCGTCGCGCTGCCGCTGCTGTTCTATTTCCTGTGCGCCGAATTCTTCTCGACGCTCGGCACGCTGATCGGCGTGACAGGGGCCGCCAATTTGCGCAAGCCGGACGGCTCGATCCCGAATGCCACCGCCGCATTCGCGACGGATGCGACGGCTTCAATCGTCGGGCCGCTGCTCGGGACCTCCGTCGTCACGGCCTATATCGAATCCATCACCGGCGTGCAGGCCGGCGGTCGCACGGGCCTGACCTCGTTGACCGTCGCGGGATTCTTCTTCCTTGCGTTGTTCTTCTGGCCGATCTTCGTCATCATCCCGGCGCAAGCGACCGCGCCCGCGCTGGTGCTCGTCGGCGTGCTCATGATGCAGGGACTTGCCCGCATCGACATGACCGATCTGGCCAACGCGGTTCCGATCGTGCTGACGCTGCTGATCACCGTGCTGACCAATAACCTCATCAACGGAATGGCGCTGGGGACGCTGAGCTACATCGCTCTCGAAGTGGCGGTCGGTCGCCGGTCGCAGATTCCGGCGATGGTGTGGGGGCTCGGGGTCGTGTTCGTCGCATACGCGATCGTGATCGCACAGATCTTCTGACGCGGGTCGTCAGGCCGCGAGGTCCAGCAGCCGGCACGATCCGCGCACCAGCACCTTGCGTCCGATGGGGGTCATGGCGGGCACGCCGTCATCAATGACAACGAGACCAAGCTTGACGAGGCTGTCGAGGAGATAGGCCTTCGCGAGGCGATTGTTCGCTACGGGGTTACGAAGTGTGCGCAGGGCTGCCCATTGATCCGGCGAAAGATCGAGTTCGAAATCGTCGTTCATGTTGCCTCAAGCGATAGTCACGTTCGTGCGCCCCTGTTAGCGGCGCTGCATGAAAACCATGCGACGACAATGAGTCGGGAATTCGGTGCGCTGTTTAGAACTTCTCTTCACGAATTGCCGCAGTCTGTTGCGCCACAATAGTTAAGATCGCTCGGACACGATTATCGTCCCGTCGCTTATCACTAATTGATGATCTTCATTTGATGTTGCGCTGCGACGGCCGCAGTGCACGGGAAGCGTTGCTGTCTCATTCTGCGTCGCGTTATGCACAGAAATGGTGAGGCGCTGGGTTCGTGACTCTGCTACGCTGAGTCCTAGGGAATGGCTTCACACGACAAGGAGTGTGAGTGCATGAACAGGCTGGTGGAAATTCGCAGTCAGGAATCCCTGTGCCGTGAGCGCGCCGCGCTCGATTTTGAGCGTCGGGTTTTCTGGCTGACGCAAGCGCAGGAATGGGAACAGCGCGCACTCGACGAAATTGCCCATCACTTTCGCGAGTGCAATGCCGTTCACCACGTCGAGCTTGCGCGAAGCTGACGTCGGCCTGAACTGAGGACTTACTGGTAGGTCGCAACGATATCCGAGACTGCGCGCTCGAGCTGCTGCGCGGTGGCGCATTGCCGCACCACGCTGCAAAAGGTCGCATAGCGCGGCATCTCGGAATCGCCAAAGCCCCAGGCGAGCCGTCCTTCGGGGTTGAGCCAGACCAGTCGTTTCGAGCGTTCGGAGATGCGGCGCAGGATGTCGGCACGCGGGTCGAGGTTGTTGCTGCGGGCATCGCCGAGCACGATCACCGTGGTCTGCGGCGTCAGCGTGCTCATGAAGTCGTGCTCGAAGTCGACCAGCGAAGAGCCGTAGTCCGACGAGCCGAAGCCGACCTTCGACATGATCTCCGCCATCGCTTCTTCGGGCGACTTCTTCTCCAGGATTTCGCTGACCTCGATCAGATGTGACGAGAATGCGAAGGAGTGGACGTCGTCCACGACTTCGTGCAGCGAGTGGATCAGGAGCAGAAAGAAGTCCGAGACCTGTGCGACCGAGCCCGAGACGTCGCAGATCGCCACGATCTTTGGCCGATCGCGGTGCTTGCGTTTCCACGCGGTCAGGAATGGCACGCCGCCCCAGGCGGCGTTACGGCGCAGCGTGCGGCGGACATCGAGATGGCCACGGCGCTGGCGCTTACGCGGCTTGGAGTAGCGCTCACGCAGGCGGCGCGCAATCTGGCGGATGAGCGCCCGCATCTCAGCGACCTGGCGCCGCTCGATGCGAGCCAGCGGCGCGTTGCGCAGGATCTCGTTGCGGAGATTTTCGGCCTCTTCGCGGGCATAGAGCGCAAGCCCTTGCGAGACGGTATCACGCACCGCCTCGCGCAGGCCATCGAGCGCGGCGCGCAGGCGTTCGGCGAGCGCCGGGTTCGTCGCGGTCAGCTCGTCGAGATCGTCGCGCAGGCGTTGAAGGCCCATGGCGTCGAGGATACGGCTGGAGAATATGCCGCGCTGGGTCGAGTAGCGGATGTCGGAGAGCGAGGCTGCACCTGCGGCGCTGGCGATCGCAGCTGAGATCGCATTGCGATCCTGCGACATCAGCATCTGTGCAAGCGGGCCCAATCCTTCCGGAGGCTGTCCTTCGCCCGCGTCGCTGGCCGAGCTTGCGGGCGGCGATTGATCCGGGTCTTGCGAAGCATCGTCGCTGTCGTCGGCCTCGGGTTGATCCTGTCGAGGCTCGGGCTGGCTGAAGAACAGATCAAAGCAGTCGCCGAGCGCGAGCTTCTCGTCTTGCGACTTGGCGAGCGTCAGGAGCAGCGCGTCGCGCAGGATGGCGCGGTCGGTGAGACCGACTTGCGCGACGGCGCGCATCGCATCGATGCTTTCGGCGGGCGAGACGTGGACGCCCGCCCCCCGCGCAGCTCGAAAGAAACGATGAAGGTTCTCGCGCATCGGGCGTCAACCGAAGACGTTGGACCGGGTCGCCTTGGCAATGAAGGTCGTGATCTGCGGGTGAGCTGCCTCGATGTCGGCCTCGTATTTCAGGAGCACGTTGAGGGTGTCCTTGACGATCTCGGTGTCGAGCTCGGTGGCCTGCAGCAACACGAGCACGCGGGCCCAGTCGATCGTCTCGCTCACCGAGGGCAGCTTCTTCAAATCCAGCGAACGGATTTCGTGGATGAAGCCGACCATCTGCCGGCGCAGCGTCTGCGAGATGCCGGGGACACGGCTCTCGACGATGCGCTCTTCCAGCCGCTGCTCGGGGAAGCCAATATGCAGGTGCAGGCAGCGCCGCTTCAAGGCGTCGCCGAGATCGCGCTCGCTGTTGGAGGTGAGGATCACCGTCGGCGGCGTGATCGCCGAGACGGTGCCGAGTTCGGGGATCGTGACCTGAAAGTCCGAGAGGATTTCCAGCAGCAGCGATTCGAATTCGGCATCCGACTTGTCGATCTCATCGATCAGCAGCACGCAGCCGCCCGGTTGCTCCAGTGCCTGGAGCAGGGGACGCGGCTCGACGAATTCCTTGGAGAAGAACACGTCGCCAAAATCATGAAGCTGTTCGAGCGCGGCGTGCAGCGTCTGCGCGCCGCCAAGGACCTCGCCGAGCTTGTCCTTGAGGATTTGCGTGTAGAGCAGCTGCTTGGCGTATTTCCACTCATAGAGCGCCTTGGCCTCGTCGAGGCCCTCGTAGCACTGCAGGCGGATCATCTTCATGCCGCGCCAGGCGGCGATTGCCTTGGCGAGCTCGGTCTTGCCGACGCCCGCAGGGCCCTCGACCAGGATCGGCTTTTCGATCTGTTGCGACAAATAGACGGCGGTCGCGATCTGCCGGCTCGCGATATAGCCTTGCGCGGCGAGGCCGCTCTCCACTGCCTCGATCGAGGTCGAGGCCTTCTGTTCAGCCACGAAAGGGCGCTCCCAAAGGTCTTGCTTGAGGCTTGTTCTGCCTGCGTTCCCGGCAAAGAACAAGCCTCGTTTGGGATGGGCCTGATCCGCGCCGACGGCCGCTTTTTCCGTTCAGCGCAAATACTTAAGGGGCGATCGACGGTGCGGTCAGTGCCGCAGCAGTTCCGGCTTGCGGATGGTCTGCCGGACCTCAGCGCCGCAATCGGCGCACTCGTAGACGAAGTCGATCTTGGCGAGGCTCCAGTGCGGCTCGACCTCGCGCACGTACATCGGCAGGAACCCCATGCATGTCGGGCAAATCACAGGCGCGATTTCGATGTCCTGATGATGCTGTACATAGGCTGGCATCTCGGCTCTCCTTCGCAGGCGACCACCAAACCCCGCGCAAAGGCTACTGCCGGTTGCGTCGATGCCGTTATCAACTCTTTCGAACAGAGGCGGAACAGCGAGCGTTTGTCGTTCGCTGTGACATTCTTGTTACGTCTCTGTACTGTAACGGGCGGACCAAATGCCTATTTCACAGGCCGATCCGGTTCTCGGACCTTCACTGCAACGATAAGGGAGCAACGCCCATGACGCATGCCATTCGCTTTCACAAGACCGGCGGTCCGGAAGTCCTGGTTTGGGAGGAGGTCAATGTCGGCAAGCCCGGCCAGGGCGAGGCGCGCATCCGCCACACTGCCGTTGGTCTCAACTTCGTCGACATCTACAACCGCTCGGGTGTGTATCCGGCGCCATTGCCGAGCGGGCTCGGCAGTGAGGCCGCGGGCGTTGTCGAGGAGGTCGGGCCAGGTGTCACCGATCTGAAGCCGGGCGATCGCGTCGCCTATGGTGCATCACCGCTCGGCGCTTATTCCGAGGCGCGGCTGATCCCGGCCGACCGGCTGTTGAAGCTGCCTGACGGTGTCGACGACAAGACGGCGGCCGCAATGATGCTGAAGGGGCTGACGACGCAGTACCTGATCCGGCAGACCTATCGCGTGAAGGCTGGCGACACCATTATGCTGCATGCGGCGGCCGGCGGTGTCGGCCTGATCCTGAGCCAGTGGGCAAAACATCTCGGCGCGACCGTGATCGGCACCGTCAGCAGCGACGAGAAGGCAAAACTCGCCAAGGCGCACGGCTGTGACCACGTCATCATCTACACGCGCGAGGATTTCGTGAAGCGCGTCGACGAGATCACCGGCGGCAAGAAGGTGCCGGTGGTTTATGATTCCGTCGGCAAGGACACGTTCCTGAAGTCGCTGGATTGCCTCGCGCCGCTCGGCGTTGCCGCGCTGTTCGGTGCCTCCTCCGGTGCGGTCGAGCCGCTCAATCTCGGCCTGCTCGCGCAGAAGGGCTCGCTCTACGTCACCCGCCCGACGCTGTTCACTTACGCCGCCAAGCGCGAGAATCTCGTCGCGATGGCGAACGAGCTGTTCGACGTCGTCAAGTCCGGGGCGGTCAAGATCGAGGTGCGCCAGACCTATCCGTTGAAGGATGCTGCCAAGGCGCACGCCGATCTCGCCGCGCGCAAGACCACGGGATCGACCGTTCTGACGGTGTGATCTCCAACGCAATCGTGGCGCAAGCCGCCTGGGCCTGCGTCACGCTTTCTCGTGCTTGCGCAGGTCGCGGGCGTGATCGTGGCGGATGGCCTGGAGGTCGACATCTTCAGGCGGGATCTGGGGAAGGGCAGCCTCGGCCAGGATGGCCTCGGTGACGTCCTCGACCGAATTCTCTGCGATTTCGTGGATGAACGAGATGTTCTGGTATTCGCCGGAAGTGACGCGGGAGATGACCTCGCGTCTTGTGATCTCGGGGTCGACGATCGCCTCGCGACCGAGCCGCCCGTAGTCGATCATCACGACGAAATACTGCATGAAGCGATCCTGCCGCACCCCCAATCGGCGAGGGTGCGGCAGATTATTTCCGAAAAACGGAATTAAGTCAAGGTCAATTTCCAAAAATCGGAAATTCGCGCCTATCGCCCCTTCTTGCGGGGGCGGGCCGACTTCGCGCGCAGCCGTTCGAGCTGGCCCTTGGGCATCGAGAGGCAGATCTCTCCGACCCAGTCGAGCTTGACGCCGACGATCGGCTTGGCGTTGAAGCTGTTGAGGTTGACGACGGAGGGAGATTTCCCGCGTTCGATGGTCTTCAAATAGCGTTCACCGGTCTTGAGCCGGACCACGGCCTCTTCGCCGTAGAAGCTCGACAGTGGATGACGCTGGTCCTTGTAGACCACGATCACGTCGCCGCTTTCGTATTTGGGCAGCATCGAATCGCCGACGATCTCGAAGGCCACGGTCTCTTCCATGATCGGGAACGGCAGCGCGATATCGCCGAGCCCCTCCGGCGGCACCTGCTCGACATCTGGCTCGATCACGGCGCCGGCACCGACGCGCCCCATGATCGGCGCGAGATTCAGCTCAAGATATTCCATGATCGGAATGATTTCAGAGGCCTTCACCAGGCGTTCGCCACCGAGGATCTCCGACACCGCGCCCGGGCGAACGCCCATTGCCGCGGCCAGCCCGCCCTTGCTCTTGCCCGTCTTCTCTAGGCCCCGCTCGATCATCGCAACGTCCAACATGGTGATTCCCTCGATTGCCGATTGGCTCCGCCTCTTGTAATCCGAAATTCGGAATTGATGCAATTATGAATATCAGAATTCGCGCTTGACTTTGTCTTCGGAATAACGGAATGTGCGTTCCGCCTCAGGATCGTGCGATCGGGCGCATCACAGGACAGCAGCATGGAACCGGGCCACTGGTCGTCGGAGCATTCCGACGCGCTTCGCGACTATTTTTTCAAGGGACTGTCATATGCGGAGATCGGAAGGGAGATTAACGCAAGGTTTGGAACAGCTTACACGCGCAATGCGGTGATCGGTCGTGCCAAGCGGCTTGGGCTCGCCGAGCCCGAACGGATGGCGAGCCCATCGATCGTACCGTCCTTGCCGGGCGAGCCCGGTCCGCTCTCGCCGCCTCGTGTTGCAATACCCGGCCTGAACCTGCCGCCGCCTTCAGCATTAAGACCGGCCAATCCGGTCAAACTGCGCTGCGTCGGTGTCCAGCCGCGACTGATCACACTGCTCGAGCTCGAGCGAGGCGATTGCCGCTATCCCTATGGTGGTGACGGGGAGGGAGAGGAGATCAGCTTCTGCGGTCACCGGCGTCAGCCTGGTTCGAGCTATTGCGCGCCGCATGCGCGCCTGACCCGCGGTCCCGGAGCAGTGTCCGGCCGTACCGCCGGTGTCGTCGTGCTGAGGCTGGTCTCCACCGCCTGACCGGTGCGGCCAGCATTCCTTCTGATCTTAATTCGCAAGGAGTCTCCGAGTGGCACGTGCCAGACGCAACATGTCCTACAAATTGACCGGGCTTCACGACCGCCGGTCGCGCGACCTGCCGTTCAATGCAGAATTGGCGGAGGTTGAGGTCGACAATCCCCTGGCGCTCGATCAGGACGACAAGATCGTGGCGGTGCGGTCGATCCGCAACGATCCGCTCGGCCGGCTGCACTCGCATCACCAGATCGATGAGGCGCAATATCGGGGTGGCCGCGCCTACCAGAGCGACTGGGAGCGGGCGGAGCGGGGCCCTCAGGCCATGGACCCGACCCGCGAATATGTCGACGGCGCGCGCTCCCGCGAGCCCATCACCGAGAGCCAGCGTCAGGCCGTATTGCGGCTGAACCAGGTCGAGCGCGAGCTCGGCACCGACGGCGCCGCGCTGGTGCATGACGTGCTGGTGCTTGGTTTGACGATGGATCAGATCGGGCAGCGACGCGCCGTCCGCACCCAGCGCTGGAACGACTATTTTGCGCGGCGTTTTCGCGAATGTCTCGACCGGCTGGCGCTGGTCTACGGCTTTGCCACCAATGCATCGGCGCGGCGCCGCTGAATGTGGCCGCCGGCGGCTTGCGCCGCCGGCGTTCTTCGGTCTCTCCTTACGGATGCGGCATGATCTGGTAGGGCGTGGTGTAAGGCTCGACGCGGAGCGAGGCGTTGGCCAGCAGGCCGATCTTGGCAGTGGGTGCCTGCTGCATCTCACCGTTCTGTCCGCGATGTACGTTGTACTGCCAGACGGTGAGGTCGCCCTTTTGCGCCAACGCATGCGCAATCGCGCTCGCGTCATTGCCGCCGAGCGCCTGAAGCTCCTCGGGCGACAGCCCGATGATGATCTCGTCCTTGATGGTGACGATCTTGAAAAGGTTCATCTTGGTCTCCTGCGCCCATGCGCCCTGTGTCGAGAGTGTGAGAAGCGCAACCGCGGCGCCCTTGATGAGATCGCAGCGAGAAAGCATGCCGTCGTCCTTTGGTGCTGACGCGCGCCCGAATCAGACAGTCCATCAGCCATGGCGCCCGTGATCTGCGTGGCCGTTTCGCAACCGCTTGGTCGTACGATCTTGAACAACGGTTCACGGAACGGGAAATATCGCGAGCGATGAACCCGGACGCGGGGCGGCGAGTCCAAGCCAGGAGATCAAGGGGACTCGTTGGATGAAATTCACCCGAACTATTTGTCTGCTCGCGTCGATCGCGATGGCTGGCCCTGCCGTGGCCGCCGATCCCTTCTATATCGGCAGCTGGACGCTGACGACGGCCGTGGTCGCACCATGGGCCGATCCGCACCGCAAACCTGACGATGCCGAGCGCACGCGGCTGATGGGCAAGACGGTGGTCCTGAAGGCCAGGGAGATCTCCGGTCCGCGTCCATTTGCCTGCGCCAAGCCACAGTACAAGGTGACGGACTACGGTCCTGAAATGCTCTTCCAGGGCGCATTCGACGAGATGCAGCGCGCCGACAAGAAGGTGGATCCCAAGGCCCTTGCCGTTTCGCTCGGTTTCACCGCGGCTCATATCAGGACGCTCGAGACCGGCTGCGAGATCGACGTTCATTTCGTGGACGATACAACCGCCCAGATCGGGCTCAACGATTACGTGTATACGCTCAAGAAGCGTTAGTCCGCGGCTGCCAATCGCGGTTCACACCGGAAACAAGGTGAAACGCAGGTCTAATTGACAGCGATCGGGAACGTGTGGTGACTGATTGCTGCTTCTTGACGCAGGTGGGTGACGGCAGCGCGTATTCCTGTTATCCGGAATTGCCGTGCCACGATGCCGACAAAGCATCGCTAAGCCCAACGGTTTGGCTTGCTCGAGGGGTTGTTCCTTGCCATAATTACAACTTCTCGGGTCGGGCCGAGTCTCTCCAGATATGCAGCTCAGCATGTCAATCTGCTGGGGTGTTCCGACCTAGAGTTCGCCGTCGCCATGATGTTCGGTAACGGCATACGGTTCTCGACCGGGCTCCCGATGCCCGACACCGAAGGGCCGAATCCTGTCATAGGTGCGAGATGAAAAACCTCAATTTCGCGGCTGAACTGCATCTCAAGCTCGGCGCCCCCGCGAACGGTACCGTCGAAAGTCTCCGCCTGCTGCGCGCCTTTCTCAAGCTCGCTCCCCGGCAGCGCTTTGAGGTCATCAAGCTCGTCGAAGACCTCGTCACCGACGAAACCATCCCCGAACATCCGCTGTCTTGAGCCGGCCACGGGCCGGAATCACGCTTTGTCCACCTTTCAGGCCGGAAAACGGACCGCCAAATGGCGTCCGTCGCCGGCGCTTGGCCGCTGGAAGGCGGTGCGGCAAATGTGATAATCAGTCAGGAAAAAGAGGGAGGAGTGCGACCATGATCGAACCGAAGCTCGAAGTTCCGGCCGAACTGCGCGACCTGGCTGAGAAGACCATCGACCAGGCCGAGAAGGCATTCGGCATGTTTTTCGATGCCGCCACCAAATCGATGTCGTCCGTTCCCGGAGCGAGCGCGGACGTATCCAAGCAGGCGCTCGCCTTCACCGAGCAGAACATGAAAGCGGCATTCGAGCACGCTCGTAAGCTGGTTCACGCAACCGACCTTCAGGAAGCGATGCGAATCCAGTCCGAGTTCCTGCGAAGCCAGTTCACCAATGCCGGCGATCACATGCGCCAGATGACCGGCAACTTCATGCAGCCCGGCAAGGGCAAATCCTGACAAGGGAAAGTTCTGATTTCTCGCGCCACGCGCGTGTGCTTACAAATTGATCTTGCGCAGGGACGCGCTGCGCATTTCAATTCCGGTGCAGGTCCATGATGGGCCACCGGATGAACCTCATTCGCCGTCCGTCATCCTTTCTGCTGATCCCTGTCGGTTCTTCCGGCAGGGATTTGCATTTCGAGAGGCTTGTTGCCGCGCTTGGCGCAAAGCTCAGCCGCAGCATGATCCCGGAAATTGCGAGAGGTCGATGCGGGCGATGATCGACCGCAGCAGCTTGCGGGCCGAGCGATAGATATGTCGTACGAGCCCGGGCGACCGCGCCAGGGGCAGGCCAAGCCTCGCCGTATCAAGCCTTTCGAGATGGTGCGACAATTGCCTCTCCCATGCTGTACCGCCCTGCTATCGCGGCCGGCATGGAGCTGCGTTGATCTGCCGCAAAGGATCCCGGCTAGTAGTCGCCGGGATTCATGATCATCGGGGATGTCGTATCGGCCGGCGCGAGCGCGCTGCTGGCGCTGTCGCGCAGGAAGCGATCGAGTGTCGCCTGGATCTTCTCCTTGACCGAGTCGGGCCCGCGATCGCTCATCTCGGTATGCTGCGCACCGGTGTGGATGATGTCGATGCCGCGCGCCTTGGCCTCCTCCGGCGTCGGCAGCACGCCGGGGTCGGTCTGGAAATGCGGATCCTTCGAGCGGAATGACAGGATCTTCATGCGGTCGTTGAGCACGAAGGGCACCCTGAGATTGTCGAGCGTGATCACTTTCGACACCAACTCGGGATGCTGCTGTGCGACATACATCGAGACGTCGCCGCCGTTGGAGTGACCGACCAGCGTGATGTGATCGTAGTCAGCGTTCTCCTGCCGCCCCTTCAACGTGGTCAGCACGTAGAGGATGTTGGCCTCGCAACGCATATAGACCTCGCGCCGGCCGACATATTGCTGGCCGACACGGGTCATCAGGGGCGGATCGCTCGGCAGATCCTGCTGGATGCTGGCAACGAGATAGCCGCGCGCGGCAAGCACGTTGGCGAGGAACGAATATTCGGTGGCCTTGACCGTGTTGCCGTTGCTGATGATGGCGACCGGAAGCTTCCAAAGCCCGAGATTGGCCTTGGTCTCGTAATCGCGCCGCACCGCGATTTCGACCGAGATCGGCCGCTGACGCGTGGCGTCGAACAAGGACAGCATCTCGTGACGGATCGCGAATTTGCTGACGACGACATACTGGCCCGCCGCAAGGACGCACAGAAAAGCCAGAATTGCAAAAACCCTTTTCATTGTTCCGTCTCAATCACTTTTGACTGAACATGGCCATTGAAAACGCCCAGATCGAGAAATCGTGAGCACATTACGGGATTAAATTTAGGCAAGTCTGTGAGAAGGGCCCCAAAACGGCCCGCGTGCCGGCGTCGCCGGGGCGCAAGATTAGAGGCAGTTCGGCCTGCCGCGTTCGGGGCAAAGCCGGAACGCGCTCGACAGGGTGAACAGGAAGCGCGGGCTGCGGCGCTCATTGTCGGGCGCCCGATAGCTCAGTGGCACGGCGACGCCCAGATCTGCCTGGAAATCCTGCGGCAGGAAGAACCGTATGCCGGCACCGGCAGACGTCAGTGCAAGGCCGTCGCTCAGACGGTAGCCGTGGTTCCAGACTGCGCCGGCGTCGCCGAAAGCGTAGAGCTGGTAGCCGCTCCAATAGCGGTAGTTGAGCTTCTGGTCGAAGCGAACTTCGAGCGAGCCGGCAAGGCCATTATCGCCGCTGATCTCGGCCGCACCATAGCCGCGGCCGAAGGCTGCGCCGCCAAGATAGAACTGCTGCGAGGTAAACAGTGGCCGCGACGCGGTCTGGCTCGCTGCAGACAGCTTGAGTGACCAGGCGTCATTGAGCGTCTGGTAGCGCGTGAGCCAGACATTCAGCACCGAGAAATTCGAGGACGCGCCGTCGCGCGACAACAGATCGTCGTCGAAATGCGAAGCGCCGAAGACGTCGAGGCCTTGGCGGAAGGTCATCGTCGCGTAGTTGGTGCCGCCGAAGCGATCCTGGAGGCGGTAATCGGCCGTGAGGCTCGCGGTCCTGATGTGGTCGTTGTACCAGGGGCCGTAGAGATCGTGCTCCGATACGTTGCTGAAAGTCCCGGCCATGGTGAGCGTCAGTCCGGACGATTGCGACATGAAGGGAACGGTGCTTGCACGTACCTCGAAAGCCTCGGTCGTGGTGATGTCGCTGTCGAGACGGCGCGCATCTCCCGGCCGGACTGCGCTGTAGAGGACGGAGGCGCCGAGGCGCACGCCGTCGACGCCGACTGGCGCGTCATAGGACAGTCGCGCAAAGCCGAGCTCGCGCGGATCGTTCGCAATGGTCGACAGGTTGACCGCGAGCGTGTCGCCCGGCGTGAGATAGGAGTTGAAAGCGCCCGTAGCGTAGGTCTGCCATGGGCCGACCGACGACGAGCCGAGATTGTCCAGGCCGAACGACGTGAAGACGTGCCAGGTTTTCAGATAGACGGTGAGGCGGAAGCGACCGGTCGCGCCACCGATCTCCTCAAGTGCGGTATCGGTGATCCGTACGCCCGGCCTGCCGTTGATGAGGAAGAGCTGGCGTTCGAGCGTTGACAGCCGCGACGGCTGCTCGGCCAGGACCGGCCCGAGCATTGGCCTCACGCCGAACTGCTCGGCGCCGTCACCCTTCAGATCGGCTTGCACGATGGCGCCTTCGATCACCTGGATCCGGACGCGGCCATCGGCGATGTCCTGCGGTGGCACGATCGCCCGGCTGAGATGGAAGCCGTCGGCACGGTAGAGATCGCTGATTGCGCCGGCGATCGCAGCGAGGTCGGCTTGCGAGACCTTCTTGCCAAGATAGGGCTGATAGAGGGCGGCTATGCGATCCTGAGGGATGACGTGGGCGCCGCTGACGTTGATGCCGCGCAGGACAAATTGTGGCTTGGTGTCGCCGCCGGTATTGGGCTGGCCGACCGAGGGTAACTTCACCGGAGGCCGGCTCAGAGATTCCTGCTCGGTTTGGTTTTCAAAATACTTCTCCGGCTGGCGTGGATCGAACCCCGGCTGGTTCGCCTGCTGCGCGAACGCGTGAGGATTTCCCGCAAGCGTCGGTCCGAGCAGTGCCAGCACGGCAGCAAGATACCGTCCAGCCGCGCCAAGCGCGGACCGTTCTCCGTAGTTTGACGGAGAGGTCTCCAGGCGCCGGTAAGAATTCAGTAGCCACATGATTTTTCATAGGTTTTTATGGTCAACGATTGGTTAATGCGGGCTCCGGACTCCCGGGTTCCCGCTAAGCCAATCTTGAGTGATCTCGGATACGCATCAGGCTCGCAGTTACTTCAGGCTGAGGGTCATCATGTTCGTCCGAATTGGAATGCAGTGCGCCGTGATGGCAGCGCTGATCCTGGGAACTGCGTTTGGTGCGTCCGCTGCGGATGACGGCGTCTGGTCGGTCAGCAAATCGTCCGGCGAGGTCTGGCTCGCGACCAGCGGCGCCCAGCAGGTGTCATTGAATCAGCAGGAGACCCTGAAGCCGGGCGATACCATTCGCACCGGGCGCAACGGACGCGTGCTGCTCGTGCGTGGTGAAGAGACGATCTTGATCTCGCCCAACTCGGTGGTCGGCGTGCCGGCCGAACAGAAGGATGGGCTTTCGACCACCATCATCCAGCAGGCGGGTTCGATCCTGCTGGAGGTCGAGAAGCGCAACGTCAAGCATTTCGAGGTCGAGACGCCGTATCTCGCCGCGGTGGTCAAGGGCACGCATTTCAGCGTCACGGTGGGCGCAGGCAGCACCAAGGTCGGCGTGCTCCGCGGCCAGGTTGAAGTCTCCGATTTCAAGACTGGCCAGATCGCCCAGGTCATGCCGGGGCAGGTGGCCACCGCCTTCGAGCACGGCAAGCCCGGTCTCAGCCTCAGCGGTTCCGGTACGCTCAATCCGATCGAGCAAGGCAAGCCGCGCGCTTCCACGATCGAGCGCGTTCCCGTGCCGAAGTCGGGCCTCTCGGCGCCGCGCAATGCGGCGAACGGCCATCCGATCCATGCGCTTGGTGCAATCGACAAGGGCACCAGGACAGCCGGCGCGCCGACGCAATCACACCAGGCCGCGCCCAAATCCGGCGTGGTCCGCATCTCGAGCTCGCTCGGTGAGGTCAAGCTGAACTTCCACAAGGTTACGCACGGGCTCGCCCACGACACCGTCGCGCCGGGGCGGGTGCGTAACGCGAACGCCAGCACCGACACGGTGTGGAGCGACAGCAAGTCGAGCACGACGACCGCGACCGCCAACAGCACGACCGTGACGGCCGTCAGCGTGAGCAGCAGTGCCTCCGCTTCTACCGCGGCATCAACGGCATCGAGTCCGACGACGACAGTGGCGCCCATCGCTCAGTCGATCAAGGACGCGACCGACAGCGTCTCGGGAACCATAAGTGGTGTGAGCGGTGCGACCGGCAACGGAAATAGCGGCAACGGCAACAACGGCAATGGAAACGGTAACAGCGGCAACAACGGCAACCACTACGGTTGGTACAAGCATCACTAGGGCCGTGCTGTCGGATTAATGGGGGAAGCACTTGGCGGCGAGCGTCGCCAGTGCGGGGGAGCAAGGTGAAACGCTATCGACCACATATCCTTGTCGTGATCGCGCTGGCGGTCGTGCTGTCCACGGGATGGCACGGCTCGCTCCGCAACGCGCTCACCGACCTTCGCTTCGCCTGGGAGTCGCGGGCGGCTAGCGGCAACGTGGTCGTGGTCGCCATCGATGCGCCCTCGATCGATCGGATCGGCGTGTGGCCGTGGCCGCGCAGCCTGCACGCCGACCTCCTGCACAGGCTCGAAGCCGCCGGTGCGCAGGATGTTGCTTTTGATATCGATTTCAGCACGCCGTCGGATTCGGCCTCCGACGACGCCTTCCTCACCGCGCTTCGGGAAGTCGGCGGCTCGACGATCCTGCCGTCCTTCAAGCAGCCGACGCCCAACGGTGGTGCGGCTCACGTCAATCGTCCGCTGAAGCCGTTCAGCAACCAGTCGTGGCCGGCCGTCGTCAATGTCGCGGTCGAATCCGATGGCCTCGTCCGCCGCTATCCGGTCGGCGAGAAGCTGGGCGACGCGCAGATGCCGTCGATGGCCGTCGTGCTGGCCGGGCAGGACGCCAATCGCCGGCCACCCTTCTTGATCGACTTCAGCATTCGTGCTGCTTCCATTCCGATCGTGTCCTATGTCGACGTGCTGCGAGGAGATGCGGCAGCGCTCGACAAGCTGAGGGACAAGAAGGTCATCGTCGGTGCCACGGCACTGGAGCTGGGCGACCGGTTCAGCGTCCCGAATGGCCGCATCGTTGCGGGGCCTGTCCTGCAGGCGTTGGCGACCGAATCGGTCCTTCAGAGCCGCATGCTGCGCTGGACGTCCAATACCGGCATGATCATGGGCCTGGGCCTGATCTGCCTGTTGATGATGTACTCATGGCGCCGTGTCGCACCGGGTGTCCGCGTCGCGATCCTGGTCGCAGCCGGAGCCGGCATCGAATCGACTGCGGCGCTTGTGCAGGAACGTTGGCCGCTCGTCATCGACACGTCTCTGTTCCACATCGCGATCGTCGCCTATCTGACGGCGATCGCACTGGACGAGATCGATTTCCGTAGCCTGCTGGGCCGCATCGCCGAGAGCCGCTTTCATCGCATCGCGATGTCGCTCGGCGATGGTCTGGTCTGCACCGACGAAGATCACCGGATCACGGTCTGGAATCCCGGCGCGAGTGCCATCTTTGGCTACATGCCAACCGAGATGATCGGTCGCCCGTTCGAAACGCTTTGCGCGATGCCGACAGAGGATTGCTCGAAAACCTTCGCCATACGCGACGCTGCGCGCCAGGCGCTTCTGGTCCCCGGCGGCGCCGTGGTCGTCGAGTTCGAGGGTCGGCGCAAGAATGGCGAAACCTTCCCGGTCGAGGCGAGTTTCTCGGGCTGGCAGGGGACGGAGGGCTTCCAGTATGGCGCGATCCTCCGCGACATCTCCGTGCGCAAGCGGGAGGCCGAACGTGTCAGATATCTCGCCGAGTATGACGCGCTGACCGGTCTTGCCAACCGCAATACGCTCCACGCCAGGCTTGCGAGCCTGCTTACCGTGGCGCAGCGGCGTTCCTCCGAGGTCGCACTGCTCGTGCTGGGCCTCGATGGCTTTCAGCAGATCAACGACATGCTTGGACACGCGATCGGCGATCTCGTGCTGCGGGCGGTCGCCGAGCGCCTGCGGACCGAGGCCGACGGCAGGGCGGTGGTCGCCCGGCTCAGCGGCGACGAGTTTGCGATGGTGCTGGATTGCGCGGCGAGCGACGAGCCGATTGCCGCGTTTGCCGAGCGGATTGCGCGCGCGTTCGAGGCGCCGCTTGTGACGGGCTCGCGCCAGCACCGCGTCAAGATCAGCGTCGGCGTCGCCGTCTATCCGGAGGGTGGACAGAGCGCGGACGATCTCCTGAGCAACGGCCATCTGGCGCTGAGCCGCGCCAAGGCGACCCGGCGTGGCAGCCATGTGATCTTCGAAAACGCGATCAGGCAGGAGCTGGAGAGCCGGCTGACGCTTGAGAGCGAACTGGCGCTTGCCGCCGACCGCGGCGAATTCGAGTTGTTCTACCAACCTCAGGTTCGTCTGATAGACGGTGGCCTGATTGGGGCCGAAGCGCTGATCCGCTGGCGGCACCCGGTGCGCGGCTATGTCTCGCCTGGTGAGTTCATGCCGGTGGTCAACACCTCGGCACTGTCCGAGCGGATCGCGAACTGGGTGATGGAGACGGCCGGCCGGCAGGCGCGCGCGTGGGAGCTGTCGGGCAACGCTGTCCGCGTCGCAATCAACCTCTCGCCGTCGCAGCTCGACTCCGGTGATCTCGCGCATTCAGTCGCGGAGCTGCTCAAAGCCACGGGGCTGACCCCCTCGCTGCTCGAGATCGAAGTCACCGAGGACATCCTGCTGCATGACGAGGGCCGGGTGCTCGACATCTTCAAGCGGATCCAGCAGCTCGGCGTCCGCATTCTGTTCGACGATTTCGGAACAGGCTATGCAAGCCTGAGCTACCTGAAGAAGTTTCCTCTCGATGGCCTCAAGATCGACCGCTCGTTCGTGCTCGATCTGCTCGCGGATTCCGACGACGCGGCGATCGTCGGCTCGACCATCGGCCTCAGCAGGCAGCTTGGTCTGACCGTCGTTGCCGAAGGCATCGAGAATCGTGCGACGGCAGATTTCCTCGTCAGCATGGGCTGCGAGGAGGGGCAGGGCTACTTCTTCGGCCGTCCGATGCCTGCAGACGCGTTCGAGAAGCAATTTTTGGTGAACCGGCTGGAAACGGTCAGCGCGGCCTGAGTGCCTGTTTTGATCCTAGCGCCGGCGCGCAACCGCCACGCCAAAGAGGAACGCGACAAACAGGCTGGCTAAGGGGGCTTCGCGCGTGATCGCCGCGACTGTCGCGAGCGGCCGTCCGGGCTTTCGCGCTTCATCGATCGCGTAGGTGAGGCGATCGACGGCGGCACGCAAACCTCCTGCAACCTCGCCGATGGTGTGGGACACGTCGGTCGCCGCATCGATGGCGCGCTCGGCCATGCCTGGCTGAGGATTGGGCTGCGGTATGTCCGTGCTCAAGTACGATCTCCAGACCAGACGACGAAACTGAGGCCGGCACCTTTGGCTATCCGCGCGTGCGCTCGTTTTGAACAGCGGGCCCGAAGACCTTTGGCTATCCGCGACAGGCGCCGTTTTGAACGGCGGGTGCCGGCCTTGCAGGGAAAATGCGGCGGGCGGGAATTTGTTCCGGCTCCCCCCGTGAAACGACGGATGCGAATCTCTGCTACGCTGCTGCAGCCTTGCTGATCTCAGGAGATTGCCGTGACCGATCGAACCATCGCGGATCGAGCCCGGCGCATCGCGTTGCTGGGCGCGCCCATCGATATGGGCGCTTCACAGCGCGGCACCTTGATGGGTCCTGCGGCGCTGCGGACTGCGGGCCTTGCAACGTTGCTTGAAAGCCTGGATTTCGAGGTCGTCGATTACGGCGATCTCTCCGTGGCCGAGGTCGGGGATCTCGCGGACAGGCCGCCGGAGAAGGCCAATCACTATCGCGAAATCCAGCGCTGGACGCGCACACTCAGTCGTCGCGGCTATGAGATCGCACAAACCGGTGCCCTGCCGATCTTTCTCGGGGGCGATCACACGCTGTCGATGGGGTCGGTCAATGCCATGGCCCGATATTGGCAGGAGCGCGGCCGTGAACTGTTCGTGCTCTGGCTCGACGCCCATGCCGATTACAATACGCCGGAGACGACGATCACAGCCAATATGCATGGAATGTCGGCGGCGTTCCTGTGCGGTGAGGCCGGGCTCGACGGCCTGCTCGGCGACGATCCGCGCGCCTCGATTGATCCGGACCGGCTCGACCTGTTCGGTGCGCGTTCAATCGACAAGCTCGAAAAGGAGCTGATGCGTGCACGCCGGATCAGGGTTGTCGATATGCGCCAGATCGACGAGTTCGGCGTCGCAGTGCTGATCCGGCGCGTCATCGAACGCGTCAAGGCGAGCAACGGCGTGCTGCATGTCAGCTTCGATGTCGATTTTCTCGACCCTTGCGTCGCACCGGGGGTCGGCACCACGGTGCCGGGAGGGGCAACCTATCGCGAGGCGCATCTGATCATGGAGTTGCTGCACGATTCCGGCGTGGTGGGATCGGTCGACATCGTCGAGCTCAATCCGTTTCTGGACGAGCGTGGCCGCACGGCACGCACCGCGGTCGAACTGATCGGCAGCCTGTTCGGCCAGCAGATCACAGATCGGCCGACCCCCAGTAACGCAATCGCGCCCGGTGAGTGACGCGCGAGCCGTTTGTGCATCGCAAAGAATGGAACTGCTGTCGTAGCTGGCGGATTTAGGTCAGTCCCGATCGAAATCGCCTGTTTTTGAAATGCGCGCGAATTGCAAATGCGCGTCGCGAAAGGTTTCATGCGGGCCGAGCTTCATCCGAGGGTCCGCTATGAGCAGCACGATCGACACGAGCGACGAATCCGCAACGACCACACGTCGTCGCTTCCTGAAAGGGAGTGGTGCCGTGGCTGGTGGCGTTGTCCTGGGAGCCGGTGCATCAGCCGCCGCCGAGACCGAAAATCTTCCGCCCAACGTTCCGGATTGGATGAAAGCGCCGGGTGAGCCGATGGGCAGCCAGCCCTACGGAGCCCCGTCACCCTTCGAGAAGGGCGTCGTCAAGAATATCTCGAAGAGCCTCAAACAGTACATCTCCGCGTCCGGCCGGACGCCGTTGCAGGAACTCGACGGCATTATCACGCCGAACGGCCTGTTCTACGAGCGTCATCACGGTGGTGTTCCCACCATCGACCCGGCACAGCACCGACTGATGCTGCACGGCCTCGTCGAAAGGCCTTTGATCTTCACCATGGACGATCTGCGGCGCTTCCCGTCGGAGTCGCGCATCCACTTTCTCGAATGCTCTGGCAATCCCGGTTACACCAAGCCTTATGGCAAGACTGCGTCAGACCTCGTCGGCCTGCTGAGCTGTGCCGAATGGACCGGCGTCAGCCTGAAGCTGGTGCTCCAGGAGGCCGGGCTGAAGCCGGAAGCCAAATGGATCATCGCGGAAGGTGCGGACGCCGCCGCGCTGACCCGCAGCATTCCGATTGAGAAGTGTCTTGAGGATGCCATGCTCGTCTATAGCCAGAACGGCGAGCGGCTTCGCCCGCAGCAGGGCTATCCGTTGCGGCTGCTCCTGCCGGGTTTTGAAGGCAATATGAATGTGAAGTGGTTGAGGCGCCTGCACGTGACGGCCGAGCCCGCTTATTCGCGCGAGGAGACCTCAAAGTACACCGATCTCCTACCAGATGGTACGGCACGCGAGTTTTCCTTCTACATGGAAGCGAAGTCCATCATCACGCGTCCCTCGGGCAGCCAGCGTCTCAACGCACCCGGCTTCCACGAAATCACCGGCATCGCCTGGAGCGGCCATGGCAAGATCACGCGGGTCGAGGTATCCGTCGATGATGGGAAGAGCTGGCAAGACGCGCAATTGCAAGAGCCGGTGCTGACCCGAGCCCTCACGCGCTTCCGCCTGCCATGGCAATGGGACGGCAAGCCCGCGGTGATCCAGAGCCGTGCGATCGACGAGACCGGCTATGTGCAGCCGACGCTCGCCGAGCTGCTTGCGGTGCGTGGCGAGAATTATTTCTACCACAACAACGCGATCTGGCCCTGGCGTGTCGCTGCCGACGGGGAGGTGACCAATGCGCTGGCGTGAGATCTGCGGCGTCGTCCTCGCAATGTTGCTCGGCGCTTCGGCGAGCGCCGCGCGAGCGCAGAGTTATGGCATCGGGCGGCCGGCGACGGCGGCCGAGATCGCTGGCTGGAATATCGATGTCGGGCGTGATGGCAGCAATCTTCCGACAGGGAGCGGTTCGGTCAATCATGGGCGCTAGGTGTTCGCCCAGCAATGTGCGTCATGCCATGGCGACAAGGGCGAGGGTGGCATCGGCGATCGCCTCGTCGGCGGGCAAGGCACAATCGCGACCGCCAAGGCTATCCGCACTGTCGGAAGCTTCTGGCCTTATGCGCCGACCTTATTCGACTACATCCGTCGCGCCATGCCGCAGAATGCGCCGCAGTCGCTGAGCAATGAAGATGTGTACGCGGTGTCAGCGTACATCCTGAACTTGAATGGTTTGGTCGGCGCGGATGCGACGCTCGATGCCAAATCGCTCGCGGCGATCAAAATGCCGAACCGCGACAAGTTCGTCGGTGACGCGCGCCCCGACGTAAAGTGAACGAAGCGAGACGGTCGAGTTCCGGGGATTGGCTCGGAACTTGCTTAAGTCTGGCGCGGAACTCGTGGGCCGCATTTGAATTAACCTGCGAGAGGAAAAATGATGGGTCTTTCGATGACAACTGGCCGCTTCGCAAACTCCATGTCCTCAGCGCTTCGCCATCCCGGCGTGATCGCGATGATTGTGGCCGCCTTGACGATTGCCGCGATGTTGGTCGTCGACCATGGGCCGTGGAGCCGTGCCAAGACGCAGCCGGCTCACGTCGCAATGTATGCGACCACGGGTGAAGCCGCTCACGCAGCAGGCGCCAAGGTGCTTCCGACCGAACCAAAATCGCCGGTCGAGCCGGAGCGGCCGGGGCCGAAGACGTCCCCGACCGTCAATCCTGTAACGCCGTGAGCGTCAATTCTTGCGGCCGTAGCTGAGAAGCCCGCCTGTCGTCTTTGGCGGATGGGCGCGCAAGGCTTCCTCATTTGGCTCGGTACCCCAGCCCGGACGGTCCGGAATGATCAGGTGACCGTTCTGGATCTCCGGCTCATGCGTGAATAGCTCGCGGTCCCAGGCGAGGCGGTCGATGTCGATCTCCATGATGCGCAGGTTCGGCACCGCCGCGCAGAAATGCGCGTTCATCATCGAGCAGAGATGGCCGTAGAAATTATGCGGCGCGACGTTGACCTCAAAGGCTTCCGCGGCTGAGGCGATCTTCATCGATTGCCACACGCCGTTCCAGGGTGTGTCGATGATCGCCACATCCATCGCCTGCTCGTGGAAATAGGGCAGGAATTCGCGCAGGCCCAATAGCGTCTCGCAGGACGAGATCGGATGCGGACTCTGCCTGCGGATATAGCCGAGGGCTTGCGGGTTGAAGCTGTCGATCTCGATCCAGAACATGTCGAGGTCGGCGATCGTGCGAAGGATCTTCAAATAGCCTTCGGTCTTGGCGTTGAAGTTGCAGTCGAGCAGGATGTCGACGTCGGGACCCGCGCCGTCGCGGATCGCTTCCAGATGCGTGCGCAAGTCGCGCAGGATCTTGCGGTCGACATTGATCTCGGGTGCAAAAGGCGAACCGAAGCCGGGCCGCCAGCCGGTCGGTTTGCCGTCGTCATAGGAAAAGATGTTGGTCTTGAGCGCGGTGAACTTCTTCTCGCGTACCTCGCGGCCCATCGCCTTGACGCCGTCGAGATTTTCGATCGGCGGCTTGTACCAGGACGGATGATTGATCCGCCAGGTCGCGCAATGCGACCAATAGACCCGAACACGGTCGCGGATCTTGCCGCCAAGGAGTTCGTAGCAGGGAACGCCCAGGCATTTCGCTTTGGCATCGAGCAATGCATTCTCGATGGCGCCCAGCGCTTGCGCCACGACACCGCCGGCCGCGGGTCGGGTGGCGGCAAACAGTTCGGCGAAGATGCGCTCGTGCTGAAAGACATTCTGGCCGATGACGCGGGCGGACAGGCGTTGGATCGCAGCGCCCACGCCGGGCGAGCCAAAGCCTTCGTCGAACTCGCTCCAGCCGACGATGCCTTCTTCCGTCGTCACCTTGACGAAGTGGTAGTTTCTCCAGCCGGCGTCGCAAGCGAGGATTTCGAGACTTGTTGCTTTTGATGATTTTGTCATGTCGCTCCCTGTCGCCCGGCCGGGCGTTGTTGGTTTTGTGGTCCGGGCGCAAGCTCGGGCCCAGCCACAATTGTTAGGCTAACGACCGACGGCCGTGAAGCCTGCAAGCGCTTGGCCAGGTGTCGTTTTTCGGCGGTGTGGCGGAAAGCCCGGGGATTCCGGGTGATCATGAATGTTTCTCTGGATCGTCCCGAAATTGCGCCAAGCCCAGACGTTTTTGGCCACAATCGGAACCGATCAAGGGGCATGCAGTTCTTGGCCATGATTTCGGTTCTGGCGCTCCTCACGATCAGCGGAGCCGCCGTTTCCGATCGGTTGCTGACAGCCGATCAGCACGTCGCGCAAGGGGTGGAGTAGCGCGCACGTGCGAGGGCGCTTTGTCTTGGGGGAGACAACAATGCTTTCGGTCGACCAGTTCTTGCGGTTCATCAGCGTGCCGGCCGTGTTCGCGGCCTTCGTCATCGCGTCGCAGATTTCGGCGGCGCTGTCGCCGCTCTAACCGATCGCGGACGAGCCGAGCAGGGCAAGGACGGCCAGCGCCATCAGCGCGGTGCCGAGCCAACCGAGCACAATGAGCCAGGAGCGGGCCTTGAACCGCCCCATGATGGCCTCGTTCGAGACGATCAACATCATCATGGCCATGATCGGGACGGCGACGATGCCGTTGAGCACGGCGCTCCACACCAGCATGTGGATTGCGCTGATGCCGGTAAAGCCGAGGCCGAAGCCGATCACGGTCGCGGCTGCGATGATGGTGTAGAAGCCCACCGCCTTCTCCGGCTTTGCCTCCAGCGTGGCACGCCAGCCGAAGATTTCCGCAACGCCGTAAGCCGCCGAGCCCGCCAGCACCGGGATCGCCAGCAGGCCCGTGCCGATGATGCCGAGCGCGAACAGCGCGAAGGTGAAGTTGCCGGCGAGCGGCCGCAGCGCCTCGGCCGCCTCCGTCGCCGAATTGATGTTGGTGACGCCGTTGGCGTTCAGCACCGACGCCGTGGTCAGGATGATGAAGAACGCGATGCCGTTCGACAGCAGCATGCCGACGGTGGTGTCGGCCCTGATGCGCGCGATCTCGGGATCGCCGCCGCTCGGCAGGTCGCGCAGCGGCTTGTCGCGCGTGCCCTGGTTCATCTCCTCGACCTCCTGGGAGGCCTGCCAGAAGAAGAGATAGGGGCTGATGGTGGTGCCGAGGACCGCGACCACCATCATGAGATAATCGGCGTTGACGGTCGCCTTCGGCCACACCGTGGCAAGCAGCGCCGTGCTCCACGGGATGTTCACGGTGAAGGCGGTGGCGACATAGGCGAACAGCGTCAGCGTCAGGAATTTCAGCACCGGCGAATAGCGTCGATAGGGCACGAACACCTGGAGCAGGGTCGATCCGGCCGCGAAGATCAGCGCGTGCTCGTGATTGAGCCCGCCGATGACCAGCGAAAGCGCCTCCGCCATCGCCGCGATGTCGGCGGCGATGTTGAAGGTGTTGGCGACGACGAGCAGCGCCACGAGCCCCATCACGATCCAGCGCGGTGCGAGCTGCAGGACGTTGGCGGCCAACCCCTTGCCGGTGACCCGGCCGATCTGCGCGCTGACGAGCTGGATCGCGATCATGAACGGCAGGGTCAGGAATATCGTCCAGAGCAGCCCGTAGCCGAATTGCGCGCCGGCCTGCGAATAGGTGGCGATGCCCGACGGATCGTCGTCGGCCGCGCCGGTGATGAGCCCGGGACCGAGCCGCTGCAGCAGCATCGGAGCGGACTTCGCCGGCGCGTCGGTGCGCTCGTGCTTGGTGGGGCGATGTTGCGATCGGTTCGACAGGGCTGACCTTCCGGAAATTGCGAATTCAAGGCCTAAGCGCGATCATAGCCGGAAAGTTCCTGGGCGGGCCAGCGACATGCCGTGGCCGTGGCCGCTCTCCGATGGCCGCTCCGTCTAGGACGACGGCGACAAATGCAGGTAGCGGCCGTCGAACTGGGCGAGCTCCTGCAGCTTGTGCTCGTTGAGAATCCGTACCGTGCCGCGCTGAAGCTCCAGAACGCCGTCGATGCGGAGCTCGCGCAGGATGCGGTTGGTGTGAACGCTGGTCACGCCCATGGCTTCGCCGAACTGCTCCTGCGTCAGCGGGATTGCAAAGGTGTTGTCGATCACGCGGCCGATCAGGCGCAGCCGCTCGCGCAACTCGACGATCAGGTGCGCAAGCCGGTTGTGGGTCGAGCGCTGGCCGACATTGACGATCCATTCCCGGGACACCGCGGCATCCACCAGCGTGTCGCGCCAGAACATGACGCCGACGCCGGGCCGCGCGCCAATGAGGTCGTTCAGCGCCTTGTGGGCGATGAAGGCCAGCGTGCAGTCGGATAGCGCGATCAGATCATGGTCGGCGGTCGGAAAGTGCAGGTTTTGCAGGTTGGGCAGGTCGCCGGGAATGTGGATCGACAGGATCTGGCGCCTTCCGTCCGCGATGGTCTTGGAGCGGGCGCAGAAGCCGACGGCGATCAGGCAGCATTCGTTCGGCTGTTCGCCGTCGCGCAGCACCGTCTGGTTTTCGCGATAGTGACGGAGTGTGAACGGCAGCGCCGCGAAAGCTTGCAGGTCCTTGTCGTCCGCCCCGGTCGTCGTCTTCAGGCGCTGAAACAGCGGCGCCCAGATATTGTCGCTTGTCACGTCCTTCACCCCCACGCGCCTGGACGCGTGATGGCCAAAAAGCACAGACCCCGCCGTGCTGTTGACAACAAAGGTTAAGTGACGCCGGACCGGCTTCTCAACATTGTGGACGATGGGTTAGCGAGAGGCGCAAACACAACAAATGTTAAGCGCGGCAGGCCTCGCGGTGTGCGCGACGGGACATCCCGATCCCCAGCGCGCGATGCCCCGCGCCGCCGATCCGTTTCGGAACGGCGGGTGCCGGGTGGCGTTCTTCTCTGCGAGGGAGGACGTGGCGATGGACCATCTGACGAAGCGCGAGCAGCCGGACCGCAGCAAGATCAACATGCACGAGGCCTGGGAGGTCAAATACTGGACCCACGCGCTCGGCGTCTCCAGGGAGAAGCTGCAACGGGCCGTCGACAAGGTCGGCAATTCGGCCGCCGCCGTCCGCAAGGAGCTGGCGGCCTGAGCCGGCCCGCCGGTCAGGCGCGGCGCGTGCGATCACCAGGTTGCGATCACCAGCTGCGGCCGTGATGGACGCCTACTTGATGCTGACGAACATGCCCCAGGCGGCAGCGAGCGCGGCACCGGTGAAGACGACCACCGGATTGTCGCAGAAGGGGCCGCCATAGCTGCACACGTTCGCGCCGAACTGGCCGAGCTCGTGATGGCTCGCTGAATAGAACAACCCTGACAGTCCCAGCAATGCGGCGGCGACGTAATACATCGCACATCTCTCCTCGGAGCGCGTGTGTGCCAGCATGGCGCGAAGACATTTCGTTCCGCCGAATCCGCTTCCAAGCATTCGATTAAAATTTGACCCGTCCGGTAAAACCTGTGCCGGGCGCGCGACCGCGATTGAACCTGCATCCCCGCCGGCGACACCAAGACAGGCGGAGCTGTGGCCACGGCTTCCGTGCCCGGCCTGCCGAACGGATGCTTGCATGAACCCCGCGCTCGATCTCCTTTATCGATTCGCTGCAATCGGGATCAGCATCTATTGCGCCCGCAAGGCCTGGTACGGCTATGTCGAGCGGAAGATCCTGTTCGTCAGCGATGATTGGTGGGACTGGTCGCGCTGGTCGCGGCAGGAATTTTACCGCGACACCATGCCGATCCGGTACTGGATGCAGATGGTCGGCACGGCCTTCGGCGCGCTACTCTGCCTCGTCGGTGCGATTATCGGGTGGCAGCCGAACGTCTGACGCGCGCGTCGGCCCTGCGCGATGCGGCCGTTCCTGAGGACGAAACAGAACTGAAACATTCCTGAAACCAGATCGTCCTGAACGCCTTAGCCGTTGGATCCGACCAACGGAGCGAAAAGGAGATCATCATGATCCAGGTCGGTTCGAAGGAAGAAGTCGCGTTGCTGCTGGCACTGTTCGGCACCCATACCCAGCCCGTCAGGAAGCCGAAGTCGAAATCGCAGCAAGGCTGAGAGACCGACCCATGCCGGGCCTGGCTGATTGCCTGAGCTTTCTGCGGCTGCTGATCGCGCGAGGAGACCCGAAGGGCATTCCGCTCGCGATGAGCGCCATCGACGATTATGTCGCGATGGCGCCGGTCAGCGCGCGCAGCCGTGGCCTGCGCGCACTCCAGCAGGACGCGCTCGAGCTGCATGTCACCTCGGTCGGCGTGCAGCGCTCATTCGCCGAGACGGTGGATGCTTACATCGAGCGGAAGCTGAAGGAGGAGTGAGAGGCTCTAGCTCTTGCTCCGGTTCCCCTCGAAGCGAGCTGGCATCGCTCTTGCTGCATGACGTCTTCATCACGGCCCGGCCCATCGAGCCGTTTCAGATTGAGGCGATCCCATGCAGTCAACGTCCCGTTTCGAAGCGACCGCGCTCCACGCTCTGATCTCCGATCTGCGCTGGCGGATCCAGATGCTCGACAGCGACATTGCCGAGGAGGAGCGCAACGCCGGCAATGCCGACCCCCGCAGTCCCACCTATTCGATGCTGGCCCAGGCCTTGCGGTCGCGCAGGGACAATCTGCGCGCCTCGATCGCCATGCTGCAGGAACGGGAAGGGCGCGCAGCGGCGATGTCGCACGCCGCGTGAGCGATTGTCGCGTCCTTAAAATCATAGTGCCTTCGCCGGGAACTTTCGGTTCCGGACGCGACTTTGTTATGTGGCCGGTCTTCCCGCCGATCGACCGGCCTGGAATGGCGGCTCCGGCGCCCGAGCCCCCCGTCCGCGCCGGGGCCGTCCGGTCGCGTTGACACGTCGGGCAAAACACCGGCACAACCGCATCATCGAAAGAGTTCGGCCCGCGTGGAGAAATCCGCCGCGGGCTTTTTTGCGCAGGCAGACGCGACGCGATAAAACGGGTTTTGGAATGGCCGGTGATTTTGCCGGTTTGACTTGAAGTGTTTGACTTGGAGTGCACGGATGAGCCCTTCCGGAGCCTTGATCGCGATCCTGCCGTGCAATGACCTCGATGCGTCGGAGCGGTTCTACAATCGGCTGGGCTTTGTGCGCCCGGACAGCGAAAGGCCGGCTCTGGGAGAGCCCGATACCTATCGCATGCTCGCGAACGCGAAGGGCGGGTATCTGCATCTGACGGACGCGGTCGAGGGATGGCTCACGCCGGGCAGGAATCCGTTCGGGCTCTATCTCTACCTCGAGGATGTCGACGCTGCCGCGCGCGAATTCCGGCAATCACCCGAAGACAAGCCGTGGGGAATGTACGAATTCGCGCTCTCCGATCCGGACGAGACGCTGGTCCGTGTCGGTTGGCCGAGCCGGCTCCGCGCACGCGCGCGGACAGACGCGAAACGCTAATCGTCCCGCGAGAGATCGCCGGGCTTCGTCGGCATGTCGAGGGTGCCGCCGTCGCCGTGAACGAGATCGCGGTCGTCGCCGTCGGTCTTGTCGGCATCCGCGATGATCGCCTCGCGCGTGACGCGTTCGCTGTCCTTGCGCGGCTCGGGTCCCGGCAAATTGCGCGAGGTTTTTTGTGTCAGGCTTGATGTCATGGCCGATCCTCCGGACCGGTCAACGCGGGCCGTGTGGCTTCGTTCGTTTGACACGTCGGGCAAAACACCTGCACAATGCCATCATCGGAAGAGTTTGATCAGCCTGCGCGGGACGCATGCTCCGCTGCCGTGAGGCATATGGGTCAACAGAGCGCCGTCATAAATCCGCCATCTCCGTCGAACCTTTTTCGCGGTGTCCAGTCTATCTGGGACAGGTCCTGTGAGTAGCTTGGGGAGTCTGATCATGTCGGAAAGCACGCAGCGTGATTCAGACCGGCGCAATCGCCTCCTGGAGGCAGCGCAGAAGGAATTTGCCAGGTTCGAACAGGTCGAAACCGAGTTCCGCAAGAGGGATCAGGCGGAGCGCGCGGCCGAACTTCGGCTTCCTCTGGACAGGATCAACGTCCACTGAGCTGCGCCGAAAATTTCACACCACTGTCATGGCACGTTCCTAGCATTGTCATGCGACGGGGGCCCGGCGCGCAGCTCTCCGTCCGAACCTCGGCCTAGACCACCAGACGGGCGGAGAGCTTGCTCCCCAGAACCATTCGGCTGCGTGCGGGTTAGTCCCGCATGAACCGCATCTGGTATTTTGCTGCCTTTATTGTCGTCACCGGGATCGCCTTTGGCGCTTTGGTGGGCTTCGACAAGCTCATCGGCGGACCCGGGTAGGGCCGTTCGGCGGCCTGTTTCATGTCATCGGATGCTGTGCCGACAGGCCTGTTCCCGCAGGGTCTCGGATGACTTGATCGATTTTCGAGAGGGTTATTCGGGAGTAATCAAAAAGGGCCCCGGCGTCGCTTGCATGCGCCAAGGCCCCCATTCCCATTCCAACCGGTCCACGCGCGGCATGGGACCGGTGGCGAGAGTTAAATCGATGAATCTGACACGACGATTACAGTCGGAAGACCCTATCGATAACGCGGACCGCGCTCCGGATACGGCGGCTGCGGCACATAGGGGTTTTGCAGGCACATGGCGGAAAGACCCGAAGCGGTCGCGCGACATTCGTCCCACGTATTGTACTGGCACGTGATGTAGCTGGAGCCGCCCCACTGCCACCTCTGCAGGCACACCGGCGCATTGCCGGCGAACCGTTGCGCTGAGGCCGGAGCGGCCACAGCCATTGTGATCCCGATCAACAGGAGAGTGGGAAGCGCGCGCATGATGGTACTCCGGGATTTGCGAATTCGTTTCAACATAAGCTTTGGTACGGTCGGACGAAACACCGGCAGGATCACATCATCGGCAAGTTTGGTTCTGCCCGCGTGGAGTAATCCGCCGCGGACCTTGTTTGATTCCACTAGGTGTTCTAACCGATGGATCTATCGGGATCCAACCATAGTTAGTTCGCGCGAACGCCTCGCGTCATGGTATGAGGCCAAATCTCGCACTTCGGCCAGGATCGTTCATTGAAGACTGACAAGGAAAAATGGTAGGGGCGCCTTTCGGTAGGCTAATAGGATTTTACGCGAAACAGAGGTCGCTCGCTGACCAAAAAGAAAATTGCCGAAACCTTATCAGTTGTTCTGATAGAGAGCCTCACGGCTAGCGGCCGTATGGTGCTGACGCTTCTGATTCATGCATGCGGCTTGGACGAGCCTGTTGCGTTAGTTGTTCCAATGATGGACTGGAGCGAGAGTTTAAGCGTTTCAATTGGTTAGCGGGTGGCGTGTGCATGACGTGTGCACCGAGAGATCGAGAAAAATCGCATCACAACTGATGTGAACAAGCGTTCTGAACCGGGGTCTGGGAGCTCCAGTGAATGCATAGGCGCGAACAAATTCGAGGCCGCGCAACCAGGAATTATTGACGCTTAACATCGGATTTTTCCGGCGAAAAAGGGCGGCGGCTGCACGACGGACGCACCGAAGAATCAAGACGAAGCTCTTCACAGCGACCTGCTTTTCAAATCCAACAAGGCGAGATTGCTGTCGCCGCCTCGCGGCTTCAACCCGCAAAAACACTCGCGCCGGTATCTGCGCAACTGACCCGCTCGCGGAAGAAGCTGAAGAGTTCGCGACCGACACCGACATGCGCTGCCGAGAGATCGGCTCGCGCGACGGCTCGGTTGGCCCACTCGCTCGAATCGACGAGCACCTCAAGCCGGCCGGCGGCGGCGTCGAGCCGAACGACGTCGCCGTCGCGGATCCGTGCAATGGCGCCGCCGTCTGCCGCTTCCGGAGTGACGTGGATGGCTGCAGGAACCTTGCCGGAGGCACCTGAAAGTCGCCCATCCGTCACAAGCGCGACCTTCAGGCCGCGATCCTGAAGGGAGCCGAGCGGCGGCATGAGCTTGTGCAGCTCCGGCATGCCGTTGGCCTTTGGGCCCTGAAAGCGCACCACTGCAACAAAATCGCCTACGAGCTCACCTGCAGCGAAGGCCTTTTGCAGATTGTTCTGGGAATGGAAAACGCGTGCAGGCGCCTCAATGATGTGGCGCTCGCTCGCGACCGCTGATGTCTTGATGACGGCGCGTCCGAGATTGCCGGTCAAGACCCGAAGGCCGCCCGTTGTTTGGAACGGTTCAGTTGTCCCTCGCAGCACGGCTGGATCGCCGCTTGCGACCGGTCCGTCGTGCCAGGTCAACGTGCCCTCGACGCCGAGCGCCGGCTCCTGCAGGTAGGCTTCGAGTCCGTCGCCGCAAACGGTTGTGACGTCACGGTGCAGAAGCCCGGCTGCCAGCAATTCCCGCATCAGCAAGCTCATCCCACCGGCTGCGTGAAAATGATTCACGTCTGCCGAGCCGTTGGGATAGATGCGCGCGATCAGCGGGGTCACCGACGCGAGGTCGGCGAAATCGTCCCAGGTGAGGGTGAGGCCGGCCGCGGCACCCATCGCAACCATATGGAGCGTCAGATTGGTCGAACCGCCGGTCGCGTGCAGTCCGATGATGCCGTTGACGAAAGCGCGTTCATCAAGCATGCGACCGATCGGGGAATATTGATTGCCGAGCGCAGTGAGACTCAGTGCTCGCTTGGCGGCCGTGCGGGTCAGCTCATCGCGCAAGGGCGTATTTGGGTTCACGAAGGATGCGCCCGGCAATTGCAGCCCCATGATCTCCATCAGCATCTGGTTGGTGTTAGCCGTGCCGTAGAAGGTGCAGGTCCCGGGGCCGTGATAGGCCTGCGCCTCGGCTTCCAAGAGAGCTTCGCGACCGAGCTTTCCTTCCGCGTAGTCTTGACGGATTTTCGCCTTTGCCTCGTTGCCAAGGCCCGAGGTCATCGGACCGGACGGAATGAAGACGGCGGGTAAATGCCCGAACGAGAGCGCGCCGATGACAAGGCCAGGCACGATCTTGTCGCAAATGCCGAGAAACACCGCAGCATCGAAGGTCTGATGCGACAGCGCGACTGCGGTGGACAAGGCGATGACGTCCCGCGAAAACAGCGAGAGTTCCATTCCTGCTTCGCCTTGCGTAATTCCGTCGCACATCGCCGGAACGCCACCCGCGACCTGGGCAACACCACCGGCTTCGCGTGCGCTTTGGCGGATCAACTCAGGAAAACGTTCGTAGGGCTGATGGGCCGACAGCATATCGTTGTAGGCCGTGACAATTCCAAGACTGGGAACGTGGCCATCCTGCATCAGCTTCTTGTCGTGTGTTCCGCAAGCGGCAAAGGCGTGAGCTTGATTGGCGCATCCCAATCGCCGTCGCACCGGCGTAGCCGCCGCTGCCGAGATGCGGTCGAGATAGCGTGCACGGCTGTCATGACTGCGGCGAGCGATGCGATCCGTCACTTCCGCGACCCGCGCATTGACCCTTGCATCGATGCTCATACAAGCCTCCCAATTACGAACATTCCGTCTGCAGCGCTCGCCTTTGCACCATTGGCGGACCGAGCCGTTGTCATGGACCGTCCTCGGCCCAGGTTCGGCCGTCGCGCTCGATCAACGCGACGGCAGCGGAGGGGCCCCAACTGCCGGCGACGTAGGGACGAGGGAGTTCATTGGTCAGGCTCCACGCCTGGCGGATCGGATCGATCCACTGCCATGCTGCTTCGACCTCGTCCCGGCGCATGAACAATGTGGCGTTGCCGCGGACCACGTCCATCAACAATCGCTCGTAAGCGTCCGGCACCGAGACGTCGAATGCTTCCGCAAAGCTCATGTCGAGCGGCGTATATTGCAACCGCATGCCTCCCGGCCCGGGCTCCTTGATCATGAGCCAGAGCTTGATTCCCTCGTCCGGCTGCAGGCGGATCACGAGTCGCGTCTGCAAGGCCTTTCCTGACTCCGAATTGAAAATCGAATGAGGGACTTTCCGGAACGTCACGACAATCTCGGAGCTACGCTGTTGCAGCCGCTTTCCAGTTCGCAAGTAGAAAGGAACGCCGGTCCAGCGCCAATTTGCAACGGCCGCCTTGAGTGCAACGAAAGTTTCGGTCGTACTCTGGCGATTGGCGATCTCATCCGTGTAGCCGGGAACCGCGACACCGTTGCATGCACCGGCACGGTACTGCCCGGGGACTGTCAGGAGCGCTGCGTTTGTCTCGTCGATCCGTTCAAGCGACTTGAGGACCTTGAGCTTCTCATCGCGCACGGCATCGGATTCGAGCGAGTATGGCGGCTCCATCGCGACAAGGCACAAGAGCTGCAGAAGATGGTTCTGCACCATGTCGCGGAGAGCGCCCGACTTGTCGTAGTAGGCCCCACGTTCTTCCACGCCAATCGATTCGGCGACTGTGATCTGCACATGGTCGATGTGGGCGGCATTCCACAACGGCTCAAACAGAGCGTTAGCAAAGCGCAGCGCCATCAGATTCTGCACCGTCTCCTTGCCGAGATAGTGATCGATCCGGTAGACGCGCTCCTCCGGGAAGATATTGCCGACGGTTTGATTGAATCGGACTGCGGACTCGACATCGTTGCCGATCGGCTTTTCGATCACGATCCGCGAGTCACCCTCCGCAAGACCGTAGTGGCCCAGCCTCTCGCAGATCGATCCGAACAGATGCGGCGCAGTCGCGAGGTAGTGGACCTGGATGCGCCCGGCGTAGTTCGACAAGGCGGCTGCAAGATCGCTCCATCCGTTCTCGCCCTCTGCATCGGCGGCCACATAGTGAAGGCGGGCGAGGAAGCGATCTAACTCGACGGTGGCTGCTTTCGATTCCGGCACATGTTCGAGAATCGCGGAGCGCACGATTGCGAGAAATTCATCCCGAGGCATTGCTCCACGTGCGACGCCGAAAATGGTCGCCGCATCCGGCAGCTGGCCCGCGAAGTCGCGACGAAACAGGGCCGGCAAGAGTTTGCGGCGTGCAAGGTCGCCCGTCACTCCGAAGACGGTCAGGACAAAGGGAGCCACCGGGATCACGCGACCTTTCATGCGCGCTCCCGCCTCAATTCGAACCGATCCAATGCCACCATCCTGCATTTGTCAGCCTCTCAGACGTGAATTCAGACTTGCTGCGACGTCGGCCGCAGTCGGCAGATCGGCACCACTGCGTGAGACCGTGATGGCGGCGGCGGTCGTCGCGTAAGCTACGAGGTCGCCGATCGCCGACGGCTCCAGTGTCGCGATCGCATCGGGATGCAACCTTCCGGTTTTGGCGAGTTGCGCGAGCAGTGCCGCGTGGAATGTATCGCCAGCGCCCACAGTGTCGCGCACGACGACCGGCCGGCCCGGCACCGAAACGTTGCCTTTGGCAAAAAAGGCGGTTGCTCCCTTCGCTCCCTCGGTCACCACGACCAGGTGCGCTCCGCAATTGAGCCAGTAGGCGGCGGCGTCGGCGATCGAGACACGACCGCCCCATGCAATGCGGATATCCTCGTCACTCGCCTTGATCATGGTGGCGGTCCGGTAGAAGCGTTCCGCAGCGCTGGCCCAGCGTTGCATATCGCCGACGACGGTCGGGCGCAGATTTGGATCAACGCTGATCACGCGACGCCGGTGCTCGCGTTGGGCGAGCGCGGCAAAAGTGGTGCCGACCGGTTCAACGGCCATGGAATAGGAGCCGAAGGTCAAGGCCTGAATGTCGTCGGGCAATTCGTCGGGCAGATCGGCTGGCTGAAGCGAACGATCTGCCGCGCCCTCGCCATGGAAGGCGTAGTTCGGTTGACCGTCGTCGGTTGTCGCCACGACTGAAATCGAGGACAGCCGATCTGTGCGGACGAGAAACCGATCGTCCACTCCTTCGCGTGCAAGTCCGTCCGCGAGGAACGAGCCGAACCGGTCGCGCGAGATGCCACCTAGAAAGGCAGTCCGAACGCCGAGCCGGGCGAGGCCAATCGCGACATTGAAGGGAGAGCCTCCGGTGACGGCGCGTGCCGACATTTCGGCTTCCCCGGGCGCCTTCACAAACAGATCGATGAGCGCTTCGCCGCATACAAGAATCATGACGCGGCAATCTTGTTGGTCGAAACGATCCTCCAGGCCGCTCGACGCATGCCGCATAAGGTGTCTGCGCCAGAAGCAATTGTACGCCGGAGGAGGGGAGCCGTGCCGTTGACCATGCTCATTCCTTGAAGAGCACATCGTAGTCGCGAGCGAACGCCGCGAGTAACGGCAACGCCGCGCCGCCAATCGCGCGTGCATCACGCCCGATCGAGCCTTCCACCACCACGGCATCGGTAAGGCCCTGGCGGTCCATGCGTGCCCAATATTCGTTCGTCCGCGCAACGAGGCGCCGGCGCACGTCGATCGGAAAGGCTCCGTCGATGATGATGGCCTCGAAGTCGATTACCGCCAGCAGTGCGGTGGTCGCCTGGGCGAGGGCTTCGGCAGCCACGGTGACCCACGCATCGAGTGGCTCCTCAAAGCTCGACCAGTCGTCGGGCGAGAGCCAGATATCCGTGCCGCGTCGACCGGCGGCGATCAGCCGGCGTTCGAGCTGATAGATGGACGCCGTGCGGATCAGCTGCTGAAGGCTGGTCTCTCCATTCTCCTCCCGGCGCAGGATCGGCATGGAGCCGAGCGCTCCGGCATTGCCGCTGCGTCCCGGGAAGAGGCTACCGTTCAGAACGATGCCGCCGCCGATGAATGCGCCAATGTAGAAATACGCGAAATCGCGGTGCGCCGCCCCGGCACCAAAGGTCAGTTCAGCCGCGCATGCTGCAGTCGCGTCGTTGCAGACGCGGACTGGCCAAGGGGCGAAGCGGCGCGACAGTTCAGCGGCAACGTTGAAATCTCGCCACTTGCCGAGCGCGCCGGGGGGCGTCTGCAGATCAGCTTCCCAATTCCACAGCTCAAATGGCATCGCGACGCCAATGCCGCTGATCCTACCATGCCGAGGGTCGGGCAATTCGGCGAGAAGACCCGGCATCTCGCGTTCCGCAAATGCCATGATCTCTTCGGGGGCTGGGAAGGAATAGATCATGCGTCGTCTGGCGCGGATGCCGGCGGTGAAGTCCATTAATACCAGGTCGGAGCTGCGCCGGCCGATCATGAGCGCGAGGCCGAAGGCGCCCTCCGGGTTGAGCGAATAGGGAACAGAAGGTTGGCCGATGCGGCCTCGTTGCGGCTCGCCCGGGAGAAGCAGCCCATCGGCTTCCAACCGATTGATGATCACGGTCGTGGTTTGTGTCGAAAGCCCGGTGAGGCGCGCGATCTCGACCTTGGCGAGACTGCGATGGCGCCGGATGAGGGAAAGGATCAGGCGCTCGTTGTACAGCCTCACGCCGGTCTGAGTGGTGCCGCGGCTGTCGCCGGGCAAGGTCACTGCAGCCACGGAGACCGGTGTTGTTTCTTCCATCCTCGGCTCCGCAGGCTCTGGGAATCTGTCATTGCGACAGGTCCTACACGTCCATCCCCAGCTGTCAGATGCAACAATGGAGGCAGTCGGCAGCACATGTCAATTAATAACTCGGGATGATTTATTTATTGACAGGATCCTTTGCCGCTCTCTAGGATCGCAAACACGCGGTCGAAACCGCGAGGCGAACAAAACGATCTCAGGGAGGGAATAGATGCGTCAGTCACTCGGACTATTCACGGCGTTCGCGCTGGTTTTTGGTGCCACCAGCAGCTTCGCTGCCGATAAGCCGATCGTCGGGCTCATCACAAAGACCAACACCAATCCGTTCTTCGTGAAGATGAAGGCTGGTGCCGAAGAGGCGGCCAAGACAAATGATGTGGAGCTGCGGTCCTTCGCTGGAAAGGTCGACGGCGACAATGAAGGCCAGGTCGCGGCCATCGAGAGCCTGATCGCCGCCGGCGCTAAAGGCATCCTGATCACACCGAACGACTCCCGCGCTATCGTTCCGGCCGTCGAGAAGGCGCGGGCCGCGGGCATTTTGGTCATTGCCCTCGATACTCCGCTCGACCCGGCGAATGCGGCGGACGCGACGTTTGCCACCGATAATTTCATGGCGGGTCAATTGATCGGACAGTGGGCCGCCAAAACGCTGGGTGCCAAGGCGGCGTCGGCGAAGATCGCGCTGCTGGACCTGAACGTGAACCAGATATCGGTCGACGTCGCCCGCGATCAGGGCTTTCTGAAGGGCTTCGGCATCGATCTCGGCAACCCCGCCAAGATCGGCGACGAAAAGGATGCGCGCATCGTTGGCCATGATGTGACGCTCGGCAGCGAAGAGGGCGGCCGCAAGGCCATGGAGAATTTGCTGCAAAAGGATCCCGGCATCTCGCTTGTTTATACCATCAACGAGCCTGCGGCCGCGGGAGCCTACGAGGCCTTGCGCGCGGTTGGCCGCGACAAGGACGTGGTCATCGTTTCGGTCGACGGCGGTTGCCCCGGCGTGCGCAACGTGAAGGACGGCGTCATTGGTGCAACGTCCATGCAATTTCCGTTGCTCATGGCGGCGAAAGGCGTTGAAGCGGTGAAGGCGTTCGCGTCGGGCGGCGGCAAGCCGAAGGCCTCGCCGGGCCTGGACTTCGTCAACACCGGTGTCGAGCTCGTCACCGACAAGGCGGTCGGCGAGATGCCGTCGATCGACAGCGCAGCCGCGTTGAAGAAGTGCTGGGGCTGATCACCCCTCGACTTGTAGCGCCTGGCAAGGACTGGCGCCCGCGATGCGGGCGCCAGATAGCGCCGGAGAACTCGCCCGAGATCGGGTGGACAGGTCTCTGCATGGAACGAGGAAAGCGGCCATGACCGATATCGGCAGTAATCGTCCCGCTGCCCAGGCTTTCGAGCTTGTGTTCGACAAGGGCGAGAGCCGCGTGGCCGAATTCGAAGTCCGTGCAAGATCCCCGGTGCAAAAGCTTCAGCACTTTCTGCACGCCAATCCGACGGCGGTGCCGGCGATCGTGCTCTTGCTTGCTGTCGCAGCATTTGGTTGCATTGTCGGCTCGCGCTTTCTCTCGATGTTCAACCTGTCGCTGATTATCCAGCAGGTCACGATCATCGGCGTGATCGGGGTGGCTCAGACGCTGATTGTGATCACCGCAGGCATTGATCTGTCGGTTGGCGCCATCATGGTGCTGTGTTCCGTCATCATGGGCAAGCTCGCGGTCGCCATAGGGGTGCCCGCTCCAGTCGCGCTCTTTGTTGGCGTCGCCGCAGGTGCCGGTTGCGGCGTGATCAACGGTACGCTCGTGACACGGCTCAAGCTGCCGCCCTTCATCGTAACGCTTGGAACTTGGTCGATCTTCTTCGCGCTCAATCTCTGGTATTCGGCATCCGAGACCATTCGTTCGCAAGAGGTGGCGAAAATCGCCCCGCTGCTGCAGGCATTGGGAACGCCGGTGAATATCCTTGGCGCCCGATTCACCTACGGCTCCTTCTTCATGCTCGGTCTCGTGGCATTGATCTGGTTCGTGCTGAATCGCACAGCCTTCGGGCGCCATCTCTATGCGGTGGGCGACGATCCCGATGCGGCGCGGCTTTCCGGGATCCGAACCGACCGCATCCTTTTCAGCGTCTACGTGATCGCCGGCGTGATTTGCGCGCTCGGTGCGTGGGCATTGATCGGGCGCATTGGTTCGATCAGCCCGCAGGCTGGCCAGACCTCCAATCTGGATAGCATCACGGCGGTGGTCGTCGGTGGTGCCAGTCTCTTCGGCGGGCGTGGTTCGATTGTCGGCACGCTGATCGGCGCCCTCATTGTCGGCGTATTTCGCAACGGGCTCGCCTTGTCCGATGTCGACGTGCTCTGGCAGGAATTCGCCGTCGGCTGGTTGATCATCATCGCAGTGGCGCTCGATCAATGGATTCGCAAGGTGTCGGCATGAGCGCAGGACCGAACGCCCCCGGGGGGACGCCGCTGCTACAGGCGCGCAGCTTGAACAAGCGCTACGGCCGCGTGACGGCGCTCGATCACGCCGACTTCGATCTCTATCCGGGCGAGATCCTGGCCGTGATTGGAGACAATGGCGCGGGAAAGTCATCGCTGATCCGTGCGCTTTCGGGCGCACTCATTCCGGACGCCGGCGAGATCAGGCTGGCTGGTGGGCGGGTCGCGTTCCGCTCGCCGCTCGACGCTCAGGCGGCCGGCATTGAGACGGTCTATCAAACGCTCGCGCTGTCTCCGAGCCTGTCGATCGCCGACAACATGTTTCTCGGCCGCGAATTGCGTCGTGCGGGTCCGCTCGGCACGATCTGCCGCATGCTCGACCGCAAGGCCATGCAGCGCATCGCTCGCGAGAAGCTCACCGAGCTTGGCCTCATGACAGTGCAGAGTATCAACCAGCGCGTCGAGACCTTGTCGGGCGGTCAACGCCAGGGCGTGGCGGTGGCGAGGGCTGCAGCATTCGGCTCGCGCGTTGTGATCATGGACGAACCGACCGCGGCGCTCGGGGTCAAGGAATCGCGCCGCGTGCTGGACCTGATCCTCGATGTGCGAAGCCGGGGCATTGCGGTGGTCTTGATCAGCCACAATATGCCGCATGTGTTCGAAATCGCCGACCGCATCCACATCCACCGGCTCGGTCGGCGGCTCACCGTGATCGATCCCAAGGCCTATACGATGTCGGACGCTGTCGCGTTCATGACCGGCGCGCGGGCACCGATAGAAGTCGTGTGATCGAGCGTGAATCCTGTGGGAGGCCGAAATGATCACGGATTCTCAAACCCCGCTGCTCGGAATGCGTGGCATCGTCAAGAGTTTTGGCGGTGCACAGGCGCTGCGCGGGGTCGATTTCGATCTCAAGAGCGGAGAAGTCCACGCGCTGCTTGGTGAGAACGGTGCGGGGAAATCGACCCTGATGAATGTTCTGTCCGGCGTAGTCACGCCCGACCACGGCGAGATCCGCGTCGACGGGGCTGCCGTCCGCTTCACCGATCCACGCGCGGCGCAGGCCGCGGGCATTGCAACGATCTTTCAGGAGCTCGATCTCGTCCCGAGCCTCGATGTGACCGCCAATTTGTTCCTCGGCCGCGAGTTGACGCGGGCAGGCGTGCTCGATGGTGGCGCGATGCGCCGCGCGGCGCGCGCGCGGCTAGATGAGATCGGATTCGATATAGATGTCGATCAGCCGGTCGGCGAATTGTCGGTCGGCCGGCGGCAGATCGTCGCGATCGCGAAGGCCCTGACTTATGCGTCGCGAATTCTCGTGATGGACGAGCCGACGGCTGCGTTGACCGCGGTGGAGGTGCAGCGGCTGTTTCAGGTGATGCGCGACATCGCCCAGCGCGGTGTCGGTATCGTCTACATCTCACATCGGCTCGAAGAGGTCCCGCGCGTCGCCGACCGGGTGACGGTCTTGCGCGACGGCAGGATCGCAGGGACGGTGCCGCCGACCGCGCCGCAATCCGATCTCGTGGCGTTGCTCGTCGGCCGGCCCTTGGCAGAGCTCTATCCGCGCCGCAGCGGCGCCTTCGGCCGCCGTGTGCTGCATCTGGAGCGGGCCGCCTATCGTCCGCGCCGGGATCGCGCCGGTTGGCGTGCGCCGCGCGAGGTCTCGCTCGATGTGCGCGCCGGCGAGGTCGTCGGCCTTGCCGGCATCATGGGAGCGGGACGGACCGAGCTGCTTTCGACGCTCTATGGCGCGGGCGGTCCCGGCGCATGGTCGGGCCGCGTCGAAGTTGGGGAGCGGCCTGTCAGGTTGACCTCGATCCCGGAGGCGCGCCGCGCCGGCGTCGCCTTTGTCAGCGACGACCGCCGGGGTGCCGGTTTGATGCTGCGCGACAGCGTCGAACGCAATCTCGTCGCCTCGGTGCTGCGGCGCGTGTCGCCGTTCTTTCTGATCTCGCAAGCACGCCAGGCGAGGCTCGCCAGTCAGGCGATCAAGGCGTTCGACGTGCGGCCGCCGCGGCCGGAGCTGGCGGTCGGCGCGCTCTCCGGAGGCAACCAGCAGAAGATCGCGCTTGCCAAAGAGGTGCTTGGTGAGCCCCGCCTGCTTCTGCTCGACGAGCCGACGCGCGGCGTGGACGTCGGCGCAAAGGGCGAAATCTATACCCGCATCCGCGAGCTCGCCGCGCAAGGCGTCGGCATTCTCGTCGCCTCCAGCGAAATGCCCGAACTGATCGGCCTATGCGATCGCATCGTCGTGCTGAAGGCCGGACGTACGGTTGCCGAGTTTCCGGCCGGTGCCGCGGAGGACGACATCCTCGCGGTGGCCGAATCCAATCAGGATGACAGCGATGAATGACGCCGCAACGTTTGTAAAATCCGCGCCAGCGCAGTCCACGCCAAAGCGCCGTCTCGATTTCTTCGCCATCGCGGTCCGCTTTCAGAGCGTCATCGGCCTCATCGTCGTTGCGATCGGCGGCGTCATCTTCTCGCCGCGGCGGCACGGCTCCATCCTGTTCCTGGCGCCGGACAACATCGCGAACATCGTTCGGGCGATTTCCGAGACGGGTATCATCGCCGTCGGCATGACTTTCGTCATCATCACGGCGGGCATCGATCTGTCGGTCGGCGCGCTGCTCAGCCTGTGCAGCGTGCTCACCGCTACGATCATGACGACATGGGGTTGGGGACTGCTTCCGACCCTGTTGTTCGTGATGACCTGCGGCGCGCTGTTTGGTTGCGCGCAAGGCGCGATCTCGACTCGATTCCGCCTCGAAGCCTTCATCGTGACGCTGGCCGGCCTGCAGGTCGCGCGCGGCCTGGCGCTGGTGATCTCCAACAATCAGTACATCAACATCTCCTACGGCAATGGTCCGGGTCTAGCGCCGCCGATTTTTTCGGTGCTGGGTGACCGGCTGTTCGACAACACGGTTCCGGTCGCGACACTGGTATTTCTCGTTGTCGCGATATTTGCCACTTTCGTGCTGAACTTCACGCGTTTTGGCCGCTATGTCTTTGCGGTCGGCGGTAATGAGCGGGCGGCACGGCTCTCCGGCGTGCCCGTCACGCTGGTCAAGATCTCGGTCTACGCAGTCACGGGACTGGTGTCGGCCATCGCCGGCATCGTCCACGCCGGACAGTTCAATTTCGGCAGCGCCAACGACGGCACGGGCTATGAATTGACCGCGATCGCGGCGGTGGTGATCGGGGGTACCAGCCTATTCGGCGGCGCCGGCTCGATGATCGGCACGATCGCAGGCGCGATCATGCTCGGCGCATTGGCCAACATCCTTCAGCTCAACAATATCAATGCGGCCCTGCAACTGCTCGCAACCGGTGCGATCATCGTTGTGGCCGCGGTACTTCAATCCCTCGTTCGTCGTCGCGAGGGATTGGGTCGTTGACGGCAAGGGCGACGTAAAGGCCTGGCGGCGACCCGAAGCCGCCGGGAGGCACCGCACGTCAGTGGCGGAATGATCGAGACAAACAGACAAGCAAGCAAACAAACAGGGAGTGAATTTCATGCGATGCGTATCTAGGAAGGCGAGGTTCTGGTCCAATCTGGTGCTGGGTGCCGGCGCGGCGACGCTCGTCACTGGAGCCGCACAAGCGGCGCCACTGGTCAAGGAGTGCAGCAAGAATGGGGAGTTCGTCATCGGCTTCTCGCAGGCCAACAATGCCGAGCCCTACCGCCAGCACGTCAACGACCAGCTCAGCGCGGCGGCGAAGAAGGTGCCCCAGTTCAAGCTGCAAATTGCCGATGGTGCCGGCAACGTGAACACGCAGACCTCGCAGATGGACAATTTCATCACCCAGAAGGTCGACCTGATCCTGATCTCGCCGTTCGAGGCCGCGCCTCTGACGCCGGTCGTCGCGCGGGCCGTGAAGGCCGGCATTCCCGTCATCGAGCTCGACCGCAAGACGGTCGGCGAGCCCGGGAAAGACTATACTGCCTTTATCGGTGGCGATAATTTCAAGATCGCCGAGGAGGCGGGGAAATACGTCGCCGACAAGCTTTTGCCGCAAGGCGGCGAAGTGGCGGTGCTCCAGGGCCTGCCGAGCTCGACGCCCGCCGTCGAACGGCTCAACGGCTTCAAGTCCGGCGTGAAGGCCAATCCGAAGGTCGAGGTCGTCGCCGAGCAGGCCGCCGACTGGCTGCCGGACAAGGCGCAGACCGCGTTCGCCGCGATGCTCCAAGCCCATCCGAACATCAAGGCCGTCTATGCCAGCAACGACATGATGGCCGCCGGTGCGCGCCTCGCGGCCAAGGGCGCCGGCAAGCTCGATCAAGTGAAGATCCTCGGGACGGACGGCTTGCCCGGGCCTGCCGGCGGCATCCGCGCGGTTGCGGAAGGCGAGTGGGCGGCAACCTTCACCTATCCGACCGGAGGCCCGGAGGCGATCGACATGGCGAAGTCGATCCTGCTCGATTGTGCCGACAAGGTGCCGACCGTGGTGACAGTGCCGACCACCGCGATCACGCCCGACAACGCGAAGCAGCTGATGCAGAACTGAGCGAGGTCTTCGCGCATTGCTCAGTGGGCGCCGCCTGGGCGTGGCGGTGCCCGCCGGCTGCAGCTCTGTGTTATCGGTTCCGACAACTGACTGTGATGGGCCCGTTCCTCACAGCTACTAGGCTTCCGAGCCGGACGGCCTAATATGAGCGGACAACCTGCCCGGGCCGGAAGGCCGTGTGGCAATAGCGCAAAATGCGAGGCGGAGTAGCGAAATGCGTCGTCTATCGCGAGCAAACTTGGTGATCATTTCGTTCGCGACGCTGGAGGCGGCCTCGGTCCGATCGCAACTTGAAGCGAATGTGAGTATCGGTGGTTGCGCCTCCGCGATTTGAACCTGCGGCAGTGTTACCGGATCGCGCGATCCGGAGGAGTCGCTGGTTGGATCTGATTGGACATCAGTTGCTGGACATAGCTCAAACTTCCTCATGATGGATTGGAGCGAGAGTTCAAGTTTTTCAGGTGGTTAGAGGGCGGCGTGTGCATGGCGTGTGCACCGGGAGATCAAGAAAAATCCATCAAACGCCAGTTTGAACATTCGAGCCGGCGATTGTCGAAAGCGGTCCTGGGCAGCGAGGTGTTTCCGTAATTGTTAATGCGCTCGTCGACCGCGGCGCTGCGGGGATTGTAGCGAATAGCGCGCACCGACATTCTGTCAACGCAGGATACAATGTCTGTGCTTCGGGAGCCGACCTGCTCGATGTTGCCTGCCTTTCGGCGCTGCGTCGCAGCTTCGAGCATCTCGCCGCACCGGGCGCCGACATCCTGGGACTACGTTCTCAACAATGTTGCTATCGCGTTGATGAAGTTGTTGGTCAACAAGGAGACTCCATTTGCTTCGCGGTCCTAGTGCGTAGGATGATGTGGCGTTTTGTCGCATGTTGATCCCATCTCCCAAGCAAGTCCCGGCTAGGAATCAGCGAGCCTATTTCGAATAGGCAGATCGCCCGCGGACGAGCATTACGCAACACCAAGCAAAGCGTTCATTCTCAAACGAATGCAGAATCGTCGCGAGGATTCCAGCGCATCTTCCGGGTGAAAGAAAAATCTTGCTTGCAGTTCCACATTGGAGAGCGAGTTAATTCGTTGTGCCCGCTCTCGCGTGGACAATTGATCCGCTTTCCTGTTGATGTGTTGTTCCGTGTGTCGTCATGACAATTTTATCAAAGCCCGCAGTCCACAACCTCCGCGAGATTTCATTTTGCGTCTCGGAAGCAAACGTGCAATACACGAGACTTCGACTGGAAGTGGTGGCAAGAGGCGAGTTTGGAATCCGTACCGCAAGACACGGGCTTGCAGTGCTTAGCGCTGCTCCTGCGGTTTCATCAGATCGCAATTGATCCCGCGCAGATCGCTCACCAGTTTGGCGGCCCGGTTGTCGGCATTCAGGAGATGCTGAGATGCGCCAAGCAGCTCAAGCTGAAGGCGCGCGCCGTGAGCGAAAGCTGGTCAGGTTTGGCCCGGCTTTCATTGCCGGCGATTGTCGAGAGGCGTGACGGCTCCTTCGCCATCCTGGGCAAGATCGGAACTGAAGACGCTTTGATCCACGATCCGGCGGTGAATCGTCCGCAGGTAGTCACGCGAGTCGAATTTGAGCAGGGCTGGACCGGTCGCATTGTCCTGATGACGCGGCGGGCTTCTCTGTCCGATCTTGCGCGCAAGTTCGACGTCACCTGGTTCCTCCAGGCCATGCATAAATATCGCCGGTTGCTCGGCGAGGTGCTGATCGCGTCATTCTTCCTGCAATTGTTTGCGCTGGTGACGCCGCTGTTCTTTCAGGTCGTGACCGACAAGGTGCTGGCGCATCGCGGCTACACTACGCTGGACGTACTCGTATTCGGCCTAATCGTTGTGTCTATCTTCGAGAGCGTCCTTGGAGCGCTCCGTACCTACGTGTTTTCCCACACGACTAACCGGATAGACGTCGAGCTCGGCGCGCGCCTGTTTCGCCACCTGATCGCGCTGCCAATTGCCTATTTCGAGGCGCGGCGGGCGGGCGACTCCGTAGCGCGGGTCCGGGAGCTGGAGAACATACGCAACTTTCTCACCAGTTCTGCCCTGACGCTGGTGATCGATCTCGGCTTCACCTTCGTTTTCCTCGCGGTGATGTTCTACTACTCCCCATTCCTGACTTGGATCGTGGTCGGCTCGTTTCCGTTCTACGTTGCGATCTCCGCTGGCGTCACCCCGATCTTCCGTGAGCGGCTGGACAAGAAGTTCGACCGCGGTGCCGAGAACCAAGCCTTCCTAGTCGAAAGCGTCAGCGCGATCCAGACGCTGAAAGCGATGGCAATCGAGCCGCAAATGCAGCGTCGCTGGGAAGAGCAACTTGCCGGCTATGTCAGTGCCAGCTTCGAAGTACTCTCGCTCGGCAATTGGGCAAGCCAGTCGGTGCAGTTCATCAGCAAGGTGGTCACAGCACTGACGTTGTATTTCGGTGCCCACCTCGTCATCGAGGGCAACCTTTCGGTCGGCGAGCTCATCGCCTTCAACATGCTGGCCGGGCGGGTGGCGCAGCCTGTGCTGCGGCTGGCCCAGCTCTGGCAGGATTTCCACCAGGCACGCGTCTCGATCGCCCGGCTCGGCGACATCCTCAATGCAGTGCCGGAACCGATGTTCGATCCCTCGCGCGCGACGCTGCCGCCAATCAAGGGCGAGGTGACCTTCGATCATGTCAACTTCCGCTACCGGCCGGATATGTCGTTGGCGCTCCAAGACGTCTCGCTGAAGGTTTCGCCGGGGCAGGTGATCGGCATCGTCGGGCCCTCCGGCTCCGGCAAATCGACCCTGACGAAGCTGATCCAGCGACTCTACGTGCCGGAAGCCGGTCGAATCCTGATCGACGGTATCGACCTGACCGTTGCCGATGTCGCCTGGCTCCGGCGCCAGATCGGCACGGTGTTGCAGGAGAACGTGCTGTTCAACCGGACGATCCGCGAGAACATCGCGCTTGCCGATCCCGGCATGGCGATGGAGCGGGTGATCACCGCCGCCGAGCTCGCCGGCGCCCATGAATTCATCCTGGCGCTGCCTGACGGCTACAACACTGTCGTTGGTGAGCGCGGGGCTAGCCTGTCGGGCGGCCAGCGGCAGCGCATTGCCATCGCGCGCGCGCTCGTGACGAATCCTCGCGTCCTGATCTTTGACGAGGCGACCAGCGCGCTCGACTATGAGAGCGAGAACATCATCCAGCGGAACATGCGCAAGATCTGCGCGGGTCGGACCGTCTTCATCATCGCCCACCGCCTTTCGGCGGTACGTCACGCCGATCGCATCCTTACTATCGAGGCGGGGCGCTTGGTCGAAGACGGCAGCCATGACGAGTTGATCAAGAAGGCCGGACGTTACGCCATGTTGCACCAAATCCAGGCGGGGCTCCATGTCGTCGGCTGAGGTCATCGAGCGCAAGAGCCGGACATTCTGGCGCCGCGAGCGCGACGCACGCGAGTTCCTTCCCGCAGCACTGGAGATTTTGGAGACGCCGGCCTCACCAGTTGGCAGGGCGGTCGGCCTCACCATCATCCTGTTCTTCGCGATTGCGATCGGTTGGGCGACCTTCGGCCATGTCGACATTATCGCGACCGCTACCGGCAAGGTGGTGCCGACCGGCCGGACCAAGACGATCCAGCCGCTGGAAACAGGTATTGTCTCGGCGATCCATGTCCACGACGGCGACAAGGTGTCGGCCGGCGATGTTCTGGTCGAACTCGACCGTACGGTGACGCAAGCCGAGCGCAAGCGGGTGGGGCAGGATCTCGTCGCGAGCCTGCTTGACGTCGCGCGCCTGTCGGCGCTCCGCCGTAGTTTCGAGCAGCTCGCGGCGCCGCTAGATATCGAGGGGCCCGCCGGCGCGTCTGAGGTTGAGATCGTCCGCGCTCGCTCGGCCATGCACGCACAGGCGGGCGAGCAGCAGGCCAAGCTCGCCTCGGTGGTCCAGCAGATCGATCAGAAGCGCGCCGAGGCGCAATCGGTGACAGCTGCGATCGCCAAGATCGACGCGACGCTGCCGATGCTGGAGGAGACCCTGACAATTCGCAAGAAGGCGATGGAGATCCAGTACGGCAACCGCATTGCCTGGCTGGACGCTCAGACCCGCCTTCTGGATCAGCAGAACGAGCGCACCGTTCAGGAACGCAAGTTGGTCGAGATCGAAGCCGCCCGCCGTGCGCTGGAGCAGCAGCTCGCCCAGACCAAGTCAGGTTTCGAGCGGCAGGTGTTGAGCGATCTATCCGACGCACAGAAGAAGGCCGACGAGTTCCAGCAGGATTCCGTCAAGGCGCAGCAGAAGACCGACGAGCAGCTTCTGCGCGCGCCGATCGACGGCACGGTACAGCAGCTTGCGATTCACACGGTCGGCGGCGTGGTGTCGCCGGCGCAGCAGCTGATGATGATCGTCCCGCGCGGCAGCAGCATCGAGGTCGAGGCGATGATCTCCAACCGCGACATCGGCTTCGTTGAGGCCGGGCAGGACGCCGAGATCAAGATCGATACATTCAATTTCACCCGCTATGGCCTCCTGCACGGCAAGGTCGTCAGCGTCTCGCGCGACGCCATCGTCAAGGACAAGCCGCCGGAGCGAAACGGTGCTGCCAAGCAAGGCGGCGCGCTTGCGGAATCGAGCGAGCCGGCGGGCCAGGAGCTGCTCTACACCGCGCGTGTTTCGCTCGACGGTTCGCAGATGCAGATCGAAGACAAGATGGTCAACCTCGCGCCTGGCATGGCGGTGACGGTGGAGGTCAAAACGGGGCAGCGGCGGATCATCGAGTATGTGATGTCGCCGTTGCTGAGGTATCGGCAGGAGAGTTTGAGGGAGAGGTAAGTAGACTGGAATCAAACAACTAGTTTGCGCCTAAAGCCGTCGACTAATCTCGTCTAGAGAGGCCCACGGGCTAGCTGTGAGAAACCGCTATCTCAGGCGCTTATAGTACTCCAACATAGTGCGTGGCGCAGTCTCTTCGCACTTGAGAGTTTTGGGCGACTTTGCACCGCTGCCGTCGATTGCTTCAAGGGTGATCGTTTGGTTGCTTCTGTTCCATGCGACTTGACCGGGAGTGTCCCATTTCATCAAAACGTCGATGTCGTCGCCATGGGCGGCTGTCACCTCTCCCTGATACACGCTTCCATGATCACGTTCAAATAGTGCTCTTTTTGATCTGGGATCCATCGTGAAGTACATGTATCCCGCTTCGGCGCATCGGACGGAGATCGGGTGCAGAACCGCGACATTGGATCGGAAGCTTAGGATACTCCGCGGAGGCATGTCGATGCAGACGTGGGTTAAAGTAGGCCGAAACGGATCGCTCCCATTTATTCCCGGCCATGTCATTCTCTTTCTTTGGCCATCATAACTTAGGCTAAGCTCACCACCCTGAATGCGTAGAGTAAAATCGACCTGGCCATCAGCTCGCGTGTCAGACTTTCTAATTTCGCCGCTCAAAACGTTGCTCCCATCCATCGATCCAGCGATTGGAGGAGCCGTCTCAAACACAACTGCTTTTGAATTTGTGTCGAATGTCGCAAAGTAAGGCCCAACTGGCGACCTGCCCTCGCACTGCACCGAAAATTCTGATGCGCTTGCTGCGTTCATCGTCAGAAAGATCAGAACAAATGCGAGAACTTTCATGGGGCACCTCGTCCGAGCGATCGGTTGCTCTAACGTACAGGAGACGTAAGAGCTGATCCAGTGATCAACGTGAGATGAAGATGGTTGTTGTTAAGCAACAGATAAAACGTTTCTCATGATGGTCCTGTTGGAATCCAAGGAACTCAGCTTTACAACCTGGAAGTGAGTCTATTTATTGTTCGACGCGGTGCTTACGAGGTTGCGCAAAATTGTCGTCTCCGAAAAGCATTGGTGTTGTTCGAGGATGTGCCCGCGGAGTGCGTCGAATGATCGGTCGTGTGGGGCGCTTGGAATGCGCCGCCATCCAATGTGCTACGATTGCTCCATGTTCTGCGTCACGCCTTTACCTCAAGCCTTAAGCTCAGGTTCGAGGCTCCCGTCAGCATTAATTTACTGTGCAAGGAACTGACATGGCCCAGGCTGAATATTACGACCTCGAACCGGCCGATCGTACGCTTATTTCAGCAAAGCTGAGGCCCTTTATCGACGGGCTGGTGGGACATTTTCTTGCAGGCGAAACGACATCCCAGGCGATCCAGTTTCTGTTTAAGAACTTCGGTCCCGCTGAGACAGCCAACAACACGTACGTGCTTAGCCAAAAGGAAGACGGCAATTTCTATTTGGATAATAGCAAAATAGTTATCGACGGCGTGGGGCAAGCAGCGATTACTGACGCGATAACGTCGGCAATCATGGCAGGCGCGCTCGCCGTTGGTGTCACTGCCTCTTCACCCATAGCGATTGAGGTGGCCGCTGGGGCGGCATCCGCGATTGTCTGGCAAACTTTTGCTGAGCCAGTCGTGGGGCACATATATGAGATATTCAATGTCGCATCGACAAAGCTTGAGATCACAAATAGTGATGGAACAATTGGCGGTGGTGTAGTCTATAGAAACGGATTGTCTGGGATCACGCCGCTTAAAGCCGCTATGGACCTGTTGAGTTGGTCCGCCACTAATGCGACTAAAAAGTTCGGGGTAGGTTCCCATGTCGAGCTCTATGTCAACAGCACCAATCGACTTGGCTTTGACGTTCTTGCGTTAGATGTTTTGACGCAGATCAGTCAAGCGCTCGGCATTTCGAAAAGTGATATCGAGAATAGGGCGGATGGTATTGATGCAAACGGCGAGCTCGCAAAAAACATCGATCTTTTGAGCACCTATTTGGCGCCGAATGGGACCAACTACAACATACTAGAGTCGAGCGCGCAGCTTAGCCTGCGCATGTCTGACGCCAACGGAAACTTTTTTACTACATTCTCGAAAGACAGAATGTCGTTTGGCGGAGACCTAAATTATGTTGACCTGACCAAGCAAATCGCCGCGTTCGGAACGAGCGGAAGTGACAATCTCGATTTCGGGGGCGCGACCGGGCAGGTTTTTGCATACGGTGGAGATGGATCGGACACAATTCGAGGAGGTACAGGCGATGACAGGCTGTGGGGCGATAGTCCCACGAATACCACTGCCGGATCGATCGACTTCATCTATGGCGGTGCTGGCGATGATCAGATTTTTGGTGGTGCAGGTGACGATCAGCTTTTCGGTCAGGATGGCCGAGATCTCATTAGGGGCGGGACTGGCAACGACACAATTGATGGAGGTGCCGGCCTCGACACGATTTGGGGAGGGCTTGGAGCGGACACGATCCATGGTGGCAGCGATGACGATCTGATCCAAGGCGGATCTGATATCCCCCAAGAGAACGACACCGCAACGAATATTCTCTATGGCGATGCGGGCAACGACATTGTTTTCGGCGCGTTCGGTGACGATACGCTGAGTGGTGGAGCTGGCAATGATTATCTGGACGGTGGTCTAGGAACAGACACAGCGCTCTATGATGACGCAGGCTTAAGTCAGACCATCGAGATTTCTGGTGGTGGAGCAGCGCCAGAAGGACAGAGCGCGTTCGGGCCCGGTAGCTTCCTCACTTTGAAGCGCGGATCGGAAGTTGATGTGCTTCACTCGATTGAGAAGCTCGATCTCTCCAGCGATTCGGATACGGTCAAGGTCGTGTCGGGTGCGGACTTAACTGGACTCGAAGAGATCGACGCCGAAGGGGGCAAGAAGGACATCTTCGACGCTGAGCAGTATGACGGCAAGCTTGAGCTCGTGAGAGGGCATTTGATTGGAGATGGCATTGACATCATGCTCATCAATTTTGAGAAGGTCATTTTGCCAAACTGGGGCGGGTACAATGACCTTATCCCTGACGGAATTAGCGACGTAGCTACTGGCGATGGCAACGACGTGATCAGGGTGTCGGCAGTTAGTGGTGGTGATATAACTGGCTCGATAGACGTCGACGCAGGCGGTGGAAGCGATACGGTCAGCGTGAAACTCCCCGGCGTTACCGTAGATCTTGGTGCAGGTGATGACACTCTGAAGTTGAGCGCGCCGGGGACGATTGTCCACACCGGCGATGGTAATGACAAGATTGAGGCGTCTCACAATGGGCAATTGCTAATTGAAGATGCCAGCAGCACGGATCGCATCACTTATTATGGCAGCGTTCTTACCGGCGGCGTTCAATGGGGGGTCGAAAGCAAGTACGCCTACGGAATTCATGGCGAACGTTACGGACGTAACGCCCAGGGCAACCTTGTCATTATCGACGCACAGGGCAACGAAACCTTTCTCCCAGGCTTCAACTTCACGACCGATGCCTCAAGCAATCTTACGGCGGGTCTGTTCGTCATTCAGGTGACTTATCAGATCGAGCGCAGTAACGGCTGGACCGCTGGTTTCGAAACGGCGGCCTCTGCGGTCAAAGCGATGAAGAAGATCGCGCAAGCACTGACCGGCGTGATGCGAAGCGGCACGGATCCTCTGGTGCTGGATCTCAACGGCAACGGAGTGAGCCTGTCGTCCATCGCGGGCAACAGCGCCTCCTTCGACGTCGACAAGGACGGCTTTGCCGAGCGAGTGGGCTGGGTGCGCGGTGGCGACGGCATTCTGGTTCGCGACCTTAACGGCAACGGCAAGATCGACGATATCGGCGAGATGTTTGGCAACGATCAGACGTCTGGTTTCACCCAGCTTGCGACGCTCGACGGTAATCACGATGGCAAGATCAGCGCGGACGACAACGGGCTCGTCGATTTCAATGGCGACGGCATCGTCGACGCCTCCGACACGTTCGACACGCTTAAGGTCTGGGTCGATGACAACGAAGACGGCAAGACCGATGCCGACGAGTTGAAGTCGCTGGCAGAGCTCAACATCGTCTCGATCGGGGTGGGATCGACGGCCTCGACCACGGTTGATAGCGGCAACACCATTGCTGCGACGGGCACGTTCGAGCGGGGCGACGGTACGACCGGGACAGTGGGTGAGGTGCAGTTCGACACCGACAACACCAATACGACCTGGCTCGGCGATTCATCCGTCAGCGCCGAGGCGGCGACCCGTCCCGATATGAAAGGTTTCGGTACGCTTACCGACCTGCATGTGGCGATGACGCTCCATCCAGACCTGATCGCCACGGTCGATGCGGCCCTGCCATCTCTCAATACGCTTTCGCTTGCAAGCTTGCGCGATGCTGCACGGACTATTCTCTACGCCTGGGCGGGCGCCGTGCCCGTACCGGAAGGCACGCCCGGCACTGAGACGACGCACGACTTCTGGTTCGTGGGTGATGTGACCAGGACGGGCGGCGTGGCCTATGACTTTCTTGTCAAGAAAGGCGAGTGGGCACCGGAGTGGACTGGCGGGACCACGGTCCACGTGGACCCGCAACCCTATTATGGCTACGCGAGCGGCCAATACGTTTACAATGCCGATAAGACCGTCGTTTATGACCATCCGACGATCGATATGGTCCTAGCAAGCCCTCCGGTGCAGGGAAGCTGGAACAAGCTTACGGCCCAGGATATCGCCTTCCTCGAGCGCTATACCGGCGTCGATCTGGGCTTCGTCATCAGCGAGAACCCGAGCGCAGACGCGATCCAGGTCATCGCGAACGGCCTTACGGCCTCCTGGAACGAACTAAACAGGCTGGCCGTCCGCCTTGCCGCGCAAGGCCCGCTGGCGCCTTTCTTCGCGGGCATCACCTACGATGTCACGACCGATACATTCCGGCCCACCACCGAGCATCAGCTCGTGCCGATGCTGGAAGCGATTTTCCACGCTGCGCCTGCAACGGCGAGCGGCGCGCAGGATTATCTCGCGCAATGGCACGACATCATCAACGTCGTCCTGCCTGACTTTCAGCGCGACAATGACGGACACCAGCTCACCGACGCGTTTCTGTTCCAGAATCTGGTCGGGGCCTATGAAGACGTCCCGCTGGCGATCTCGCTGCAGCAGGCGGCGTCGATCTTCGATATCCCGGCAGCCGAGATCAAGACCGGAAGCGGCACGCTGGTAGGCGACGATAACAATACCGATCTGTTCTATCTCGACTCCTCCAATCAGGTGCTACAGGGCCATGGTGGCTCGGATGCCTATATCGTCGGTTACAATTTCGGCCACGACGTCATTCAGGACGTCTGGCAGGGCCTCGGGCAGAACCAGGAAGACAGCATCTGGTTCGCGCATCTCAACGCGTCGGACCTGACTTTCACCCGCGACGGTCTCGATCTTCTGATCACCCAGAACGGCACCGACAACCAGATCCGCGTTGTCGACGAGTTCGCAGGTCGCCGGCCCGGCCTCGTGACCGCGTTCCAGGATTTCGACAAGCAGATCGAAATCTTCAAGTTCGCGGACGGTACCACCTGGGACCAGCTTGATCTCGCCAGGGTCATCGGGATGCCTTCCTATGCAACCGACGATACCCTCATGGGTACCCCGGACGTCGATTTCCTCAACGGTGGCGCGGGCACGGACTACATGTCCGGCGGCGACGGTGGGGACCATTATTTCTTCGGCCGCGGCTACGGCCACGACACCATCGAGGACAGGGAAGTCTGGGTTTGGGGGGACTCGCCCGACTACGTGCATTTCGGGGCCGGCATCACTGAGGATGACGTCACCTTCCAGCGTGTCGGCGTCAGTGATGACCTTCAGGTCACGATCAACGGCACCAACGATGTCCTTACGGTTACCGGCCAATTCGGCGTCGCCTACGGCCTGCTAGACACCCAGCAGGACCGCATCGAATATTTCACGTTTGATGATGGCAGCTACATCGGTTGGGAAGATATCATCAAGTCGATCGATGCAGCGGCCGGCACCTCTGGCGACGATGTCATTACCGGCTTCAGCTATGACGACGTTCTCGACGGTGGGGCCGGCAACGATTTCCTAACCGGCGGCAACGGCAACGACACCTACGTGTTCGGCCGCGGCTACGGCTCGGATACGATCGAAGACCGCCTTGGCTACATCCTGAGCGGTACGGTGGACACCGTGCAGTTCAAGGCGGGGATCTCGCTTAGTGATCTCACGTTCCATCATGACGGCAATACCAGCGATCTCCGGATCACGATCAATGGCACAGATGACAGCCTGAAGATCATTGGCGAGTTCTCTATCGTCTACGGCCTAATCGCAACGATGGATGACCGGATCGAGAACTTTACCTTCGCCGACGGAACTGTGCTCGGCTGGCACGACATCCTGCTGCAGATTGACGCGGCCGCCGGAACGGACGGTAACGACACGATCTACGGCTTCAACTACGATGACACGTTGGCGGGCGGCAAGGGTGACGACTATCTCTCCGGCGGGGCGGGTAACGACACCTATGTGTATTCCCGCGGCGATGGTCACGATACGATCTATGACCTTGCCGATGCGCAGGGGCCGGAGTTCGACACCTTAGTGCTGCACGGCATCAACCCGGCCGACGTCTCACTGGTCGCCAACGGCACCGACGTCACCCTCGTGTTCGCCGAGAGTGCGCTCGGCGCGGGCGACGGTGGCTCGGTGCTTCTTCAGGCGGAACTCGACGACTGGTTCGCGCAGGGCATCGAGCAGATCACTTTCGATGACGGTACGGTCTGGACCCAGAGCGATTTGCGCGTGAAGGTGCTGGCGACGGAATCGACGCCAGGTAACGACACCATCGTGGGCTTCAACACCAACGATGTCATCGAAGGCGGTCGCGGAGATGACACCATCAGTGGCGGTGCGGGAGACGACACCTATATCTACACGCGCGGTGACGGCAATGACTCTATTGCCGAGGTCTGGCTCGGCAACTACAGCAGCTTCGACACGCTGAAGCTCCATGACATCGCCCCGAGCGCGATCAGCCTGGTGCGGAACGGCAACGATCTGACACTGGTCATTGCCGAGAGCGCACCTGGCGCCGGTGACGGCGGCAGCATCCTGCTGAAGTCTGAATTGGGCGGTGCAGTGGAAGGTGTCGAACAGATCGTGTTTGACGATAACACGCTCTGGACCAAGGACGATCTGCGGCTGCGCGTGCTGGCGGAGGCCGCTACGGATGGCAACGACACGATCAATGGGTTTGATACGAACGACACGCTGCGCGGCGGCAAGGGCGACGACATCCTGTACGGCTGGGCGGGCGACGATACCTACATCTATTCTCGCGGCGACGGTAACGACACCATCTACGAGGTCTGGCTCGGCAACTACTCGAGCTTTGACACGCTGAAGCTCCAGAACATCGCGCCCTCGGCTGTTCAGCTGGTGCGCAGCCAGAACGACCTCAGGCTGGTCGTTGCTGAGAGCTCACCCGGCGCGGGCGATGGGGGATCGATCCTGCTCAAGGATGAACTCACTGGAGGGGCGGTCGAGGGGGTCGAACAGATCATCTTTGACGACGGAACGACTTGGACCCAGGCCCAATTGCGCGAGATGGTGCTCGCGCAAGAGGCCGCCTCGGCAGATACCGCGATCTACGGGTTCGGCAGCGACGATACCATTTTTGCCGGTGCGGCCGACCGCTCGCTATACGGCGCCGGCGGGCGTGATACCTATGTTTACAGCTCGTCGGGCGGCAACGTCGTTGTCGTCGATCCCGGCAATCTTCAATCCATATTGCAGTTTGCCGATGTCAATTCGATGGATGTGACCTTGTCGCGTCCCGTCGCCAATGGCGGCGCCGATCTGGTCATTACCGTGAACAGCACGGGAAAGACCGTGACGGTTCGGGGAGAATTCTCCAACAGCGGTGGTGCTCTCCGTGGTATCAGCTTCGCCGACGGCGCGATCTGGAATCCCGATCAGGTCAAGAGTGTTCTCGCCGGGCAGAGTGCGGGTGGCTATCACTTCAACCGCGGCGATGGTCAGGTCACCCTCGGCCAATCCACCAACACCGTTCTGCTCGGAGCTGGTATCACACCGGACGACATCATATTGCAGGCGAACCAGCGCAATCTGACCGTCAGCCTCAGGGGAACGGGCGACAGCTTCACCATTTTGGACGACCTGACGCAGAACACTTGGGGCGTATCGAGCCTTCTCTCGAAGTTGCAGTTCAGCGACGGAACCTCGTTGGCCGTGGGCCAGCCGAGCGCCGGTCACGGGTTGCCGCTTACGTTCACCTGGCTTGGTGCGGTCAAAAACTACTGGATCACCGGCTCCAGCTACGGGTCCAACGTATTCGAGATCACTGTCGGCGACGGCACGGTCAATTTCACCAGCACCGCGACCGCTGGCAGCACAAATCTGATCGAATATGTGAAGGGCGCTGGTAACGTTGGCGTCAATCTTAATGGCGGAAGAGGCGCCATTGCATTCGGAAGCAATGTGGCGGTTCAGGATGTCTACCTGCAGGCCAATTCGAGCGGTGCCCTCTCGATCAAGTTCCGCAATGATCTCACCGATGGAATTTCGATCCCCGGTGACCTGACCAGCAGCGGGGGGATCGTCACTAGCGCGATTTCGCAACTGCAGTTCAGCGACGGTTCGGTGATCAATCTTGGTGGAACAGGCAACACCCCCACCTTCAACTGGCTCGGAAATAGTAACAACTACTATCTCACCGGTGTTGCTTTTGGCACGAACGTTTATGAGATCACGGCGGGTAGCGGCTCGATCAACTTCACCAACAATTCGGCTGTCGGCGGCACGAACATCATCAAGTACGCCAAGGGCACCGGTTACGCCGATGTTCAGCTGAACGGCGGAACGGGTATCCTCGCCTTCGACAGCAATGTGTCGGCGCAGGATGTTTACCTACAGTCGAATTCGAATGGGAATGGCGATCTGTTCGTCAAATTCCGCAATGATGTGACCGACGGCCTCACGATCCATTTTGATCTGACGAACAACGCCGGCGTCGTTACCAGCGCTATCTCGCAACTAAAGTTCAGCGATGGGTCGACAGTCTATCTTGGTGGGCCAGGCAATCTGCCAACGTTTACGTGGTTTGGGAACACCTCTGGCTACACCATCAACGGCGCCAACCTCGGTACCAACGTGTACGAACTTTCGACCGGCGGCAAAGTCAACTTCGGCAACAATGGCGCGGTAGGCGGCACGAACATCGTCAAGTTCGACAAGGGTGACCAGAACGTCGCCGTTGAGGCCGCTGGCTTTGCGGGCGAGTTGGATCTTGGTGCGAACATCTCTGTCCAGGACGTCTACTGGCAGACTGATGGATACGGCGATCTGATCCTGAAGATCCGGGGGGATGATGCGGACAGCATCAATGCCTGGCGCGATTTGGTGCTGACCAATGGCGTCGTGACCAGCGCCATCAAGACGGTGAGGTTTAGCGACGGCTCAACTCTGGATATGAGCCATGGGCCATCGACGTTCACGTGGATTGGCAGCGCGCCTGGGTACACGATCAATGGTTCAAATCTCGGCACAAACGTGTACGAACTCTCGGCCGGCGGTAAAGTCAACTTCGGTGATAGTGCCGCGTCGGGCGGCACCAACATCGTCAAGTTTGACAAGGGTGACCAGAACGTCGCCGTCGAAGCCGCTGGCTTCGCGGGCGAATTGGATCTTGGTGCGAACATCTCTGTCCAGGACGTCTACTGGCAGACCGACGGCTACGGCGATCTGATCCTGAAGATCCGGGGGGATGATGCCGACAGCGTCAATTTCTGGCGCGATCTGGTGCTGACTAACGGCGTCGTGACCAGCGCCATCAAGGCGGTGAAGTTCAGCGACGGCTCCGCCCTGGATATGAGCCATGGGCCAACGGCGTTCACTTGGATTGGCAGCGCGCCTGGTTACACGATCAATGGCTCAAACCTCGGCACCAACGTGTATGAGCTCTCGGCCGGCGGTAAGGTCAATTTCGGTGATAGTGCCGCGTCGGGCGGCACGAACATCGTCAAGTTCGACAGGGGCAGTCAGAACGTCGCCGTTGAGGCCGCTGGCTTTGCGGGCGAGTTGGATCTTGGTGCGAACATCTCCGCCCAGGACATCTACTGGCAGACCGACGGCTACGGCGATCTGATCCTGAAGATCCGGGGGGATGATGCCGACAGCGTCAATTTCTGGCGCGATCTGGTGCTGACTAACGGCGTCGTGACCAGCGCCATCAAGACGGTGAAGTTCAGCGACGGCTCGACCCTGGATATGAGCCATGGGCCAACGGCGTTCACTTGGATCGGAACTGCCAACGGCTATAACCTCGTTGGCAGCAACATGCGCTCGAATGTGTTTGAGATCGCCCAAGGCAATGGTGCCATCACGTTTGGCAATGCAAGCAACGGAGGAGACGGTAAAAATACGATCCGATACGATATCGGCGACGGGCTTGCCGATGTTCAACTCAACGGCGGCAAGGGCGTCATCACCTTCGGCAGTAATGTCGCGGCGCAGGATGTCATCCTGCAGTCAACAACCAACGGCGATCTGATCGTGAAATTCCGCAACGACTCGGCGGACGCGATCACCATCCACAACGACCTCGTCTTCGGCAACGTCAATTCCTACGGGATCAGTGCGATCCAGTTCGCGGATGGGACTGCCTGGGACTACACGTTCATCGCCTCGAACGCTTGGATCAGGGGGACGGCTGGGAATGACTCGATCAACCTTCCGGCGAACGCTGCGACGGTTGATGCCGGCGGGGGCGATGATACCCTGAACGTCTCCGGCACTGGGTCCGACCGGATTGTATTCGGCGCTGGCTCCGGTCACGATGTACTGGATAACCCCGGCAACGGCTATCAGCGCAGCGACGTCCTCGATCTCACGGGCCTCTTGCCCTCTGACGTCGTGTTGTCGCGGTCAGGGAACCAGTTGATCGTGAAAGTGCTCTCCACCGGGGATACCTTCACCGCGCTTTGGCAGTTTTACGATGGTGGTACGTCGGTCTACGGCATCAACTCTATCAAGTTCTCCGATGGAACAGTCTGGGACCGGGCAACGATGGCTGCGAACGCCTGGGTCCGGGGCACCGCCGGCAATGACTCCATCACCCTTCCGGCCACCGGCATCACCGCCGATGCAGAAGCGGGCGACGATACACTCACCGTTTCCGGCAATGGCTCCGACCGGATCGTCTTCGCCAAGGGATACGGCCACGACACCTTGACCAACCCCGGTTCGGGCTACAACCGGGATGACACGCTGGCGCTCAGCGACATCAATCCATGGGATGTGCAGTTCAGCCGCAGTGGCGACGCCATGACGTTGAACGTGCTTTCGACGGGGGACTCGCTCCGCGTGAACTTCCAGTATTGGGGAGACGGCAGCCAAATCCAGGGTCTTACCCACATTCAGTTCGCGAATGGCAGCAACTGGAGCAGATCCAATCTTCTCGATGCGACCTCGACGTTTACCTGGAGCGGCAGTGCCACGAATGCCACACTCACCGGAAACGACTACGGCTCGAACATCTTCCAACTCGGCGCGGGTGGGGAGATGGCCTATGGCGGAGCCCGAAGTAACGTCTTCCAGGTCACGTCGAGCACCGGTCAGGCGCAGATCAACCTGTCCTCGGCCACCGGTTCAAAGAACGAGCTCGATTTCCTGAGCGGGATCACCGACCAGAACCTGTGGTTCGAGCGGGCGGGCAACGATCTTAAAATCGACCTCCTTGGGACCAATACCAGCACTACGATCGGCAATTGGTTCTCGGGGGGAGGCGGGGCTCTGCAAGAGATCACGGCTGGCGGCCTGAAAATCGACAGCCAGATCTCGCAACTCGTGCAGGCGATGGCGACTTATTCGTCGAACAACGCGGGATTCGATCCGACGAATTCCAGCATCCAAACGCTGCCGAGCGACACGACGCTCCAGAGCGCGGTTGCAGCCGCTTGGCATGCTTGAACGGGCAACTATTGGCGCTAGTCCCAACAGGAGGGCCGAGGAAATTCCTTGGCCCGACTGATTCGTTTCCAAGAAGAGAGGGTAAGCTGGCGTTGTCTAGTCGCAGCTTGCCCAAATGGCCAATCATGGATTGGAGCGAGAGCTCAAGTTTTTCAATTGGTAAGAGGGCGCCGTGCGCACGACGTGTGCACCGGTAGATCAAGAAAAGATCTCATAACCGCTATTGTGAGTGGGCGTTCGGAGTTGGGCAGCGTCGCTTCTCCTTGGTGCAAGTCAACAACCAAACTTCCGTGCGAAGGGCGACGGGCTAGTGCCCGCCAGCAACTCATCGAAGAGAAAGCGTGTTAAATCTATCGAGGCGCACTCCTGGATGAATGTTGGTCAGCGCTGAGTCTCGATAAGGCCTGGTTATCGAGACTTAGCCACGTCCGTAATGAGGGGTGAGCGGACCTTGCAGGGCCTAGGATATTGAGTCCGCAAGTGACCCATTGCGGACATTACGTAGAACGAGCATCATCGCGCGATGATCAGTAACGGGCTGACCGATATGCGCACGTGGGCTGTTTGTTTGATTGCTTATTGCGTTGCCTGCACTAACGCTGTGGCCTGTTTCGGCACAGTAGAATACAGGGGCGGCATACTCTTCGAGCATGTCCCGATCGACATCGACGCGCCGATTGTCATCGAAGCGACGATCTATGAAGTTAGCGGAAATGAGCTACGGGCGCGAGTGGATCGAGTGATCAAGGGATCGACCGATGCCAAGCATGTGAAGATATTTGTGACCGAATTAGACTGCCCTCAGGTTGGCGTTGGCATCGGGCAGGGGATTGTTCTCGGAACGCTTCGAAACGATCCGCAGCATGGGATCGTGTTGCAAGCAATCCAGAAAGCCAACGCGTTCGACTGGTCCAAAGCATTCTTCGCAAAACAAATGAAATTCATGATGCTGCAAAGTGCTTCAAAGGCGAGCTCGGGGCTACTGAGTGCCGCCTACATGGTATTGGTCCAGAATAGAAATTGAGCCCAATACTTGAAGTGAGTCCGCTTCTGGCCCGTTCCTGCCGATGGTTAAGCCCGCCATGGGGACCTACCGCGTCAGTATGCCGAATCGGCAGTTTCACGCTTGTCGTTGGCTTCCGTGAAGTTTATCGTTGTTGCCGCCGCGCATCCTGATCCTTTACAGGGGCACGTCCCGCGCTCTGCCAGACCGTAGTTCGAGCTGCGCCTCACCGCTCCCCCACATCCCAAAAGTTGTTTCGCCGAGCTGCGCGGACAGCGCCGTCGTTCGTTGCTGATGCAAAATCTGTAGGCGTGCGGTCCTGAACTACAAAGGGAGCCTGAGGTAACCAACATCGATAGCCATCGGAGCCCGAGAAGATGATCTCAGCCAAATACTGCCGACTTATGGCTCGTTACAACACTTGGCAGAATGCCTCCTTGGTAACTGCCGCTGATGGATTGACGAATGTGGATCGCTGGAAGGATCGAGGTGCGTTCTTCCAATCGATAGCAGCTACATTGAATCATGTTTATTGGGCTGATGCCCTGATGCTGCAACGATTAAAGGGGAACGCTCGCCCCGAGGAAACCATCAAACACTCGCTCACCAACCCATCGGATTGGTATGATTTCAAGACGCTCCGTTTGCAACGGAACGAAGAAATCGAAGAGTGGGCAGCTCTGTTGCTCGACGCGGACCTCAACGGGATGGTTGTCTGGTATCCGGGGGACGGTTCAAAGCGGATCGAGAAGCCCAAGGCTCTCTGTGCCATTGAACTCTTTAACCACCAGACCCACCACCGGGGTCAGGTCCACGCGATGCTGACAGCAGTGGGTGCAAAACCAGCGCCAACTGATCTTTCGATGCTGCCTTAAGGGCCGCGAAAGAATGGCCGATGTCGCCTTGTGTTCCGCAGCCGACCTTCCAGAGTAGTCGGCGGATCATCGGCTTTTGACCCAAAGCTGCCACCGAGGAACAGCTTAAGGGATGCGCCGATCTCTCGGGCCGACGAATTGGGCGATGGGAAGCTTTTCTACTGCGTGCGCCAAAGTGCTCCACATCTCAGCGCCCACTTTCGCATTAGTGCAACCGCCATCGTAAATGAGGTGCTCACGCGAGCGAGCGCCTGAGTACCACGCAATCTCAATCAACAGACCGTCGAACGCCCAGTCGGGGCAGAGCGCGGAACCGCGCTCGACCAGCACCTCTTGACCCCGCTTGGACGGTAAGGTGCAAGGCTTGCACGAAATGCCGCAAATTCCGTTGGGGTCACTCTGAACAAACGTTTTCCTTTGATGGCCACAAAGTACTCACCATCGTAAATCGCTCGCCCGTTGCTAGAGACGGTAACCGTGTATCCTGGACACGATCCCTCACAAGGCGAGGTACGATAGGTGATCGTTTCGATTGGTGGTGAAGCCGCTACCGCCGCAGCAACCAGCATCGCCTTCATGAATGATAGCCCGGGTCTTACGTTACCAGAGTGCTCGAATAACACACGCCGTAGGTGTTGTCAGCTTTTGGCCCCCCTTGCAGACTAACTTTGCGGACGACTGATAGTCCGCTCATTGATCCAAAGCGGACACTCTCGATAATGCCTAATTATCGAAAGCGAAAAGCTGGCGACCGCGATCGATCAGAGCTAATGGTACCGGCCGAAACGAGCCATTCTGAAAAATCGAAGCGGGCCATTATTCGTCGATCCATTGCGGCATGTGCTGGCACGACGGCTGAGCATTGCAGCCGGTGCACCTATAGATCCAGCCACGCCCAACACGCACTCCAGTCGCATTAAGAAAGGAATCTTGGCCCTTCGTGTAGCAATTTGGGCAAAGCCAATGCGCTGGTTCGACGTCGCGTTCACTTGGTTTCAGCACGTAAGCCACGGACCTTCCCCGATTGGCTTAAGCTCGTACTTGGTCTTTTCGGCATCCCATGCTTTTCAGGCTAGCCACTTCTGCCTCAAGCGCGCGTATGCGATCAGCTTGGAGCGAATAGGTCTCGCGGGCCTCAATGGCCTTTTCGAAAGCGTCCAAGACAACACCTTGGGTACTGGCCGAAATGAGCCATTCTAAAAAGCAAAACAGGCCACCGTTATTTCGGGTCGGCCCAGCCGGAGACATCCCTGTCTATAGCAAGGCTCAACTTGAATGCATTGCAGGCAACGAGCAGCCGCCCCCGCTCAATTTTATTCGTACTATGGAGAAGCGATTTTTTCCACGCTCGAAACAATCTGGAAAAAGCCAATGCGGATTTTCGGTGCCGCGTGCATCTGGCTTCAAAATGCGAGCCACTGCTCCCTGCCCAATTGGCTTAAGCTCATACTCCTCTTTTTGAGTGTCCCATGCTTTGAGATCAGCAACTTCTGTTTCAAGCGCGCGTATGCGATCAGCTTGCACCGTGTGCGCCTCGCGGGCCTCGATAGCCTTTTCGAAAGCGTCAAGGACGAAAATTTGAAGCTCGATAGATTTGGCGCGGAACGCCTCAGCATCGCGCAAACCTACCATTGCTTTCGTGATATCGAGCGCCGCACGAATCTGTGACAGCAGCGGCGATCTCCCCAGCAGCCATTAAAATGTCCTCCTGGTTGCCCGCTACGATACCCCTCGATCCTTGAGGGCATCCGCAGCGTAGAATTCTCGGATGAGCGTCGAAGGTACACTCATATCAAACAGCCGATGGAGATCAATTAGCATCCCCGCAATGCCTGTGCGGAAGCGATTAACGAGTTCAACAAATCGATCGCTGCTTATTGCGTGCGCATGCGATTTGATGTGAGCGCCGAAATCGTCGCGGAACTTCTTTAGTTGACCGAAGTGTTGAGCATTTGTAGAGCCCTTAACGATGCGTTTGCCACCCGTCATCTTGGGGATCCATTCTTCAATCTTCACATTGAACGGCACTTTGTGTGAAGCATCGTCGATCAGAAGATCTTCTGGATGTGAGCCGTTCCAGCTCTGGACGCGCTCTGCGATGAAACCCTCAACAGCTGCCACGCCGCTTTCTGCACTCGCGATCAGGTCTTCGATCGAGTCGCGGGCCAACGCCTCGCGGATGCGTCGTTCGGCGGTCTCATATCGCGACCATGCTGGCGAAAGGGTGAGGTAGCCGTCGCCGTCAAATCCCGCAACTTCTCTTCCAGTTGAATCGACTACTGCCGACCGGATGCCTGCCCCTGATGACGAAAAGCTCTGAAATCCTGGACCGGCTAAATTCTCAAAAAATGTAACTAGTCCACCATCGCGAACGTTTGAAACGAGCTTTTCAAAATCAACCTGGTTGCGCTCGTAAAACTTCTTCACGTCCGTATCAGTGACAGGCCGGGGATGAGGATGATTCCCGCATTTGGCCATCATCATGATCATGGCCCGTGCTTTGTTTGCTGATATCCGATGCCCTCGTCGAATGGTAGATTTCAAGTCTGTCGATCCGTGCTATGGTTGATCACCGCGAGGACGCCATCAACGAAAGCTTGGCACTCAGCATGGGTCTTGAATGCGCCTTTGTATTTTCCGAGTAGGAAGATAGTTCGCCCGTGGCCTTTTCCGAACAAATATTGGCCTATTAGATTCCCAGTTTCATCTTTAAGTTCAATACTATTGATGCTTTGCGCTGCCTTAAGGTCGGTCGATGGAAGTTTGACCTGCACAACTTATCTCCAAGAAATCAACGCCGGCTTGTCAGTCTAATATGCGGTGGTTGAAGGTCGAGCGCGAAGCAATGCGCCCAAAGCTTGCTAAACCCCGCCTCGAGCCGTCAACCCTTGGGCGCTTCTTGAGGAATCGTGGTTAGTTACAACTTCAGGTGTATCAATTCAAACTTGGACGACGATAATCCCCAATTATCGAAAGTTAGGCCAAAGCCTAACCGCAGCGCTTGAAATGGGAACGAGACTACCCTTGATGAGCTTGTATCTCGCCGGCTCTAACAGGCTCAAATTGGCTCATGATGGATTGGAGCGAGAGTTTTAATATTGTCAGTACGTTAGGAGGTCGCGTGTGCGCGACATGTGCACCGGGAGATCAAGAAAAATCCATTGTCGGTAAGCGTGGGCGGTCGCGTTTCGGAGTGATGCCGACGCTTGGGTAGGGTACTTGCTCGACTTGAGGGCTAATAGCGCTCCTCACGAGCCGCGATCTTTGGTCGGCTTACCGCGGATGTCGCCGCAGTTGCGGTGAGGACGAAAATGGCGTCGAAGGTTCGAGCTGATTTGCCGTCCCGAACCCCAATGCTCCGCGCGGCTCTCACCGTGATATTGCCAATGCCGGACCCGCAGCACACAAGTTTTCTCTAAAGTTTGCCGAAACTGCGATCGCGCTCCTGCAGCCCTAGGCGCAGCCAAGCCGGCACGTTATTTTGCTGCCGAAGTAGATGGGATTGATGAGTAGGAGGCAAACCAGCCCTGAACGGCACGAATGCGGCGAGTGGTTGGGGGCGGTGTATGCACATCGACATGCGACCCCAGTGGCAGCCGAACGTACTAATGTCTCGACCGCAGTAGTATCGGTAGGCGCGTTCGATGCAAACAAGAAGGGTCACGGCTGACTTTGGTCCATCGAAGTGGTCTAGGATCGACGTTGTGCTGTTGACGAACGAAGTGATCTTGCCCTGAGGGTGGAAGCTGAACTTCAGCACCAGTTGCTACTACGGCGAGGTTCGTCGTCCGCGATCTTCGGATGCCGGTGAAGCGATTCAGCGAGTTTGATGGCGGTGGTCACAAGGGCGCGCATCACCATCCAATCATCTAGTGCCTTTCCGACGCCTCGCTGCCGCGAGCGCGCTTGAGCCGGTGTGCGTAGCACGTAGTTTTGGCGTTCGCTTGAGAATCATCATTTTCCAAAGCCTGCGCGACAAAGTTATCCAAGTCAGCAGCGAAGCATGCGGCGACGACGATGTCGGCCCATTGAACCACCCGCGAGAGCTCATCACGTTCCCGTTGATTTGCACGCCTTGTGCTGCGGCACGCCGTCGCAATGCGAGCAACAGGACCGAAATGGTGACGCGCAACCGTCAGTCTATGAGGAGGTCGGGAGCGTTTGCTGCGTCTAGGAAAAGCATAGCCGCTGAACAGAGCGCTCTCGTCGACTTTCAAATTTCCACGGCGCTGATTTTGAAACTTCCAAGAACCTTTGGAGGTTTTCCAAACTCGGTGTCAGTTGACTCGGGTCGTCGATGATCGAGGCATTCTAATTCGCGACGCGCGCATTTGCGTTGCGGCCACGATAGCGTCTCTCTAAAGAAGCGATGCAGATCGCTATCAATCGGACGTTGCCGGTGGTAGCGCAGGCAACCAGACGCGAGCGCGCGTCTGGGAAGGAATTGATGCACGAACGTTAGGTGTCGACTGAACGCGGACGCGGAGAGTGGATCTTCGATCCATGGTCATTGTGAGCCGAATGTGGAGTCATTGCACGTTGGACGACGTGCCGTTGATGAGGAACTTTCTGGAAATGCGGCGTGCAGGTGAGGTTGGGGCGGCAGCTCGCTTTGGTGCGAAACTGCTAAGTGGGGTGGCGTTGCTGGGGTGGTTGGAATCACCTGCTCGATCCCAAACAACGCAAGGCGTCAACGCGCTTCCACCCGTTACCGTCGATGCCCCGACGCAACAGTCGGTCCGCCGCACGTCGGCGCGTCGAAGCGCCGTTCGGGTCCGGGCGACGTCACGCAGCACCACTGTGACTGGTGCTCCGCAACCCGAAACGGTCGCGGTGCACTCGAAGCCGCCGCAGGTCGTGCCCGCCTTTGCAGGTGACCAGGTCGCTCAGGGCGCGAGACTAGGCCTGCTCGGAAACACCGACACAATGAAGTCACCGTTCAACGTGACCAGCTATACGGACAAGTTCATCCGAGATCAGCAGGCCGCGACGGGGGCGGATGCCTTGATCCTTGATCCCTCCGTGCGCAGTTCTCACCCAACTGGCGGCGTACTCGATTCTTTCTACATTCGCGGGTTTCCCGTCAATGAGGGCAACAATGGCGAGTTCGCCTTCGAGGGCCTTTACGGAATCGCGCCGAGTTATCGCATCTTCACGGACTACGTCGAGCGCATCGAAGTGCTCAAGGGGCCCTCGGCCGCGCTGTCCGGCATCGCACCCAATGGCGGCGTCGGCGGTGTCATCAACGTCGTGCCGAAGCGCGCGGCAGAGGACCTGACCCGCTTCACTGCAGGTTATGGCTCGGTCGCAGGAGTCGGCGGTAAATTTGATGTTGCGAGGCGCTACGGCGGCAGTAGGGAATGGGGCGTGCGTGCCAACGGCAGCCTGCGTGGTGGCGACACGCCGATTGATCGCCAGTCTGAAACGACAGGCGTTGGATCGCTGGCTCTCGACTATCAGGGCGAACGGTTCAGGTCCTGGCTCTACCTCATCGCCCAGGCTGATCGGTTCGACGCTCCGTCACGTCCCTTTCTCATGGCTCCCGGCCTGCAAGTGCCAAAGGCACCGGACGGTCGGCTGAACGTGACGCAGCCCTGGGAATGGTCGCGCATCAACGATCAATCTGCCTTGTGGCGCAACGAATACGATATCAATGATCAGGTTACTCTGTTTGCCGATGTCGGCGGGTCGCAGACCAATGTCGAGCGATTCTTCGGCCTTCCGACCGTCATCAACACGCGCGGCGACACGACCTCAACGCCTCAGTTCTTCGGGCTTAGCATTGATCGGACCACGTATGATGGCGGCGTCCGCGCGCGCTTCGATACCGGCTTCATCCACCATGCCGTCGCCTTCCAGGCCTCGGTCTATCATGACGCACTGTACCGGCGGCTTACCAATGGCAGTCTGGTCGCGTCGAATATCTATAATCCGACGGTGGCGCCAACTCAGTTCGCGAACGAGATCAGCGGGCGCCCTCGGCTCTCCGACAGTGAACTCACGGGGCTTTCGATCGCTGACACGTTGTCCGTGCTCGATGAGCACGTCCTGTTGACTTTGGGCGTCCGGCGCCAGGGCATCGAGGCGAACAACTATCTGTCCAATGTCGGATCGCTGACATCGTCCTATGACAAGAGCGCGATCACCCCGGTGGTCGGCCTCGTCGTCCGGCCCCGCGACAACGTCTCTCTGTACGCGAACTATATCGAAGGTCTCGCGCGGGGTGATGTGGCGCCTCAGACTGCTTCCAATTTCGGTGAAATGCTCTCGCCTTATATCGCCAAGCAGTATGAGGCCGGCATCAAGGTGGAGTTCGGCCGGTTTGCGACTACCTTCAGCGCCTTTGAGATATCGAAGGCGAGCGGTGAGCTCTCTGCCGGGCGCTTCGCCGCGACCGCTGAACAGCAAGTCCGTGGGCTCGAGTTCAACGTGTACGGCGAGCTCTTGCCGGATGTTCGGGTCCTCGGAGGCGTTTCACTGCTGGATGGCACACTGACGAAGACTGCCGTTGCGGCAAACGTGGGCAACACGCCCATCGGAGTGCCGAACGTACAGGCCAATATAGGGGCCGAGTGGGACCTTCCCTGGATGAGAGGGCTCACTTTGAATGGAGCAGTTATCTACACCGGCAAGCAGTTCGTCGATACAGCCAACAAACAGCCGATCCCGGATTGGACGCGTCTCGATCTCGGCGCTCGCTACACGACGGCGATCAACGGCAAGAGGACGACTTTCCGCGCGAACGTTCAAAATGTGACCGGCGCGGCTTACTGGTCCAGCGTGGCTTCATTCGGAACATTTTTCCTGGGGGCACCGCGCACGTATCTCCTGTCGATGACCATCGACATGTAATCGCTGCTCCTACCGCCTGGTAGGGTGCTTCAAGAATGGATCCTGCTGACAAGAATCTGGCTGGTCGATATGCAAGTCTGCCTCCTTTCGCCAACATGCTTGATCCCGACCGAAGAGGTCGATCCCGACAGAGTGGCGGAACTGCAGGCACAGATCCTCAGCGCAGGTTCCTGGACTGTCCCGATCACGGCGGAGAAGGACGTCCTCTGCGTGATGGACGGACATCACCGGCTGACGGTCGCGCACCGTCTGCAACTACCGTTCGTGCCGGTAGTTCTCTTGGGCTACGGCGCAGTGCGGGTTGAGAGTTGGCGGCCGGGGCTGACCATCACGCCTGCGAGCATCCTCGCGATGGCGCGCAGTGGTCAAAAATTTCCCTGCAAGACGACGCGGCATATTCTCGATCAGAGCCTTCCCAGCTGCAACCTCTCCTTGGAGAGCTTGCGTCACTTGGCTCCGACAGAACACGTTGCCGCCCATGCCAAAAGGGCGGGGTCATGACCTTGCATGGCCATAAGCCTGGTGGGGGCCTCTTGCCGATTCTGCGGCCAGGGACAGCTGAGCTCTTGGGTGGCAACAGTCCGCTGCTGATCAATTGGGTTGACCGATATGGGTCTCCGGTCAATCTGATCTGGCCCGATGAGCTGCAGACAAATCTGGCCGCACTTAGGGGCGTCTTGCGAGAGAGCGGTGTCGTGAACGCGATCTATTACGGAGCGAAAGTCAACAAATCTCTCGGGCTGTTGGCTGCAGCTCTGCGCGCAGGGGCCGGCATTGACGTCTCAAGCCTTTATGAATTGCGAGATGCGAGACAGCTCGGTGCCGACGGCGCACAACTTGTAGCGACGGGCCCGGCAAAGACTGCGGCATTCCACAACGAGCTTATCAAATGCAACGCTTTGATTTCGGTGGATTCGCCCGAAGAGCTCGAGGATCTGATCCGCTGTCTTCCTAAAGGCGGCCCGGTTCAGCCGGTGTTACTGCGCCTGCGTCCCACCAGCCAGGCGCGGAGTCGCTTCGGCATGCCGGCCGCGGCCATCCGGTATTGTCTGTCGCGCATTGCCGGCGAAAGCCGGTTGCGATTTGACGGACTGCACTTCCACCTGAGTGGTTATGGCCGGGAATCTCGTGCGCAGGCGATGGAAGAATCGGCAGGCTTGATCAGCGAGTCCCGTGCTCAAGGTTTTGCGCCGCGCATGATCGACATTGGGGGCGGGCTACCGATCCAATATGTCGATCAACCCGCCTATCAGGCGCATCTTGCGGCACAGATGCCCGAGGATTACCGCACAGGGAAGGTGCCAGCCTCCTTCTATCCCTACGGGGGAGGGCTCTCTGCGGCCGATTGGCTGCGCTGTCTGCTGCGTGCGCCGATGGCCGGTGGCCGCAGCTTTGCCAGCTATCTCGCCCATGAGGGGCTGGTGTTGGGCATGGAGCCCGGGCGGGCACTGGCCGATCAGGTCGCGATTTCCGTCTTCCGGGTGTTGCGCGTGAAAGCCATTGGCCCTGATGCCCATGTCGTCTTCGTCGAAGGCTCTAGCTTCAGCGCTTGCGAAACCTGGTTTAGCTCCGAATTCCTGGTTGATCCCATCCTGGTTCCGGCTAGGCCGCCGCCGGTCGATGCAAAGCTGATCCGAGCTTATCTGGCGGGCCATAGCTGCCTGGACGAGGACGTCCTGAGCAATCGATGGCTCACCTTTCCGATCGCTCCGCAAGCGGGAGATCTTCTGGTTTACGCCAATACCGGCGGTTACCAGATGGACCTTCTTGAAAACGAATTCCATCGCCACCCGATGCCGAGCCGCCTTTGCGTAGTTCGGGATGCAAAAGGGCAGCCAACACTCGTTCCCGACACGATAGGAGAGGCACCATGCTCTGCACGACCGTAAGCCAGTTGATTGGTCAAACACCGGTGATGCCGATTGCCGTACCCAACAGTGACGCCACGCTGGTGTTGAAGCTGGAAAAGAACAATCCGGGTGGCTCCATGAAGGACCGCATGGCGCGCAGCATGGTGCTTGCCGCACTTGAGGACGGGCGTCTCCCGCCTGGCGGCACAATCGTCGAATCGTCGTCCGGAAACACCGGGATCGGGCTGGCGCTGATCGCATTGGAATTGGGTCTACGCTTCATTGCTGTTGTCGATCACCACGCAGCGCCGGATAAGATCCGCACCATGCGCGCGCTGGGTGCAGAAATTCGTTATGTCGAAGGCGACTATCGGGAGGACGAGGTTGCGGTGGTGGAGCGCCAACGGCTGGCCGCCCAAATTGGTGCACAGCTTCCTGATGCGTTGTTCATGAACCAGTCCGACAATCCGGCAAACCCGGAAGGCTATGCCGGTTTCGTCGAGGAGCTCCTGGCACAGCTCCCGGACGGCGTCGACGCCTATGTGGGCTGCGTCGGCACCGGCGGGTCAATGACCGGAATCGCCCAGCGCTTGAAGCGGGTCAATCCTGCTGTTCGGACGATCGCCGTGGAGCCAGCCGGCTCGATCGTCTTCGGCAGAGCCGGCCATCCATACTACCAGTCTGGCACGGGAACGCCAGCCGGCGATGAAATCGGCAAGGTGCTCGACTATGGATGCATCGATGAGGGAGTGCAGGTCACCGATACTCAGGCCTTCGAAACAGCACGCTTTATCGCGCGTCGCTACGGGGTTCTGGTAGGGGGCTCGACCGGAGGCACCATCTATAAGGCGCTGGAATTCATTGCGGCCGGCAAGCTGTCCGGCACCGTGGTTACGCCCGTTGCCGACGGTGGCGAGAAATATCTCGGTTCGGTCTTCGACGATGAATGGATGGCCAAGCGCGATTTGCTGGACCCGACAATCGCTGCACAGCTCGATGCCTGGCTACCGGGTAAGGCACGCGCAGCATGAAGGTGACAATCTGCGGTGCTGGGCGCACTGGGCATTTGAATGCCGTGCTCTTCAAGCAGCGTCCAGGTATCACCGTTTCCGTGCTGACCGGAGCGGCTGCGGTTGTCGATCGGTGGACGAGCGGAAGCGGTGTTTGGCAGGCCCAGGCGCCAGACGGCCAGTTCTTGAGCGGGCGTCCCGACTATGTCGGCCTCGATCCGAGCGAGGCACTCACAAACACGGACATGGTGATCGTCACGCAGCCGGCCCACGCGCGGCCCGCGCTTCTGCGCGATTTCGCACGGCATCTCCCTCGCGATAGGCGCGTCTATGTCGGCGCGATTCCCGGCTTTTGCGGTTTCAACTGGCTCGCAGCTGAAGCCTTTCCGGGCTCGGACAAGGTGGTGATCTGGGGCATGAAGGACGTGCCCCATACGGCCTTTGATCTCATCCCGGGCGAGCGGGTGCGCATGGGTGGGGCCAAGGCTCAGCTTTTCGCGGCGCTTCATCGTCGCGAGACCACAGCGAGCCGCGCCAAGCTCCAGGCGATGCTGAGCGACCTTTATGAAGCCCCCGTCACGCTTCTGCAGGATTATCTGGAAATCACGCTGACGCCGGGCAACGCCATGATGCATCCCGCTGTGCTCTATGCCTTGATCGGCCCAGGCGCCCCCTGGGAGAACAAACCCTTTGACCGTCCGCTTTGCTGGTGGAGCGATTGCCCGCGCGCGGGCGCCGAATTGCTGGAGGCCTGCGATGCGGAAAACCAGGCTATCCGCCATGCCGCCGAGCTACGCCTGGGTATTGATCTGAGTTCGGTGAAGCCGCTCCGGCAGGAATTGATCGAGGCTTATGGCAGCCAGATCGAGGATGACCGAACCATGTATTCGCTGTTGCGAACCAACCGCGCCTACGCGGGCATTCACGCCCCACTTGTTCCCAATCCGGACGGGTCTGGCCTGGTCATCGATCGCGCAAGCCGCGCTTTCCACGAAGATATCGCCTTCGGGCAGGCGCTGCTGGTGGATTTGGCCGCGCGGCTCAACGTGGCAACTCCCGCAATCACGAAGACTTATAACTGGGCGCTCAACTACCATGGCGGGTTCTCTGAACGTGCGCCGGGCTGTTTGCCTGCCGACTGGCCGGAGGAGGCATAATGGACGAGAGAATGTCGTCTTCCGCAGAGGCCGAAGCTCAGGCGCATGCGGCGCAGCTTTGGTTCGGCGCATCGCGCAATGCGCTCAACCGGTTGGTGCGTTGTCTGTTCGCCGAGCGTCTTCTTGAACCCGATGCATTGTTGTGGGCGCGCGACGGCAGTCAGGCGTGGCTTCCCCTTTGGGGAGGACGAAAGGTCCTGTATTTCAGCAACCTTCGACGCGCGCCCGCCGGAACATTACAGAATCGTGGGTCTGTCGAAATGCTCGACGAGACCGGCACCCGGCATGTGATCGATAGTCCCTCCAGCCTCATCCGCGAGATCATGCCTGCCTTAGAGATCTCGCCGGCATCGGACGGCGTCCAGTATTTGATCCGCGATGTCGAAGACAGTATGCGCAATGATGTCCTGGCGCGGCGTCACCGGGAGCAATGGAGCGCCGAGCTGCGCGGGAAAATCGCCGAAGCAGGCGCACGAGGCTTCCTCGAGTATCTGAAAGGGAGCTTGCCGCCACATCTGGCGGCGATGACTCTCGATCAATGGGGCTCGCTGGAGGGGCATCCCTTCTATCCCACATGGAAGGCAAAGCCCAACCTGCCTCCCGAAGACGTTACCGCCTTGTCGCCCGAGTTCGGAGCTCGCGTGGGCGTTCGAATCGCGGCGTTGCGCAAGGAGTGGTCCTATGTGGAGAAGATGCCGCATGTCGGTAGCTATTCGGAATGGTTCTCGCAAAAATTCCCTGAGCTCTGGCGCGACTGGGTCGATGGATTGAATGAACGTGGAAAGTCTCCTGAGGACTGGCTGCCTCTGCCGGTCCATAGCTGGCACCTCGACAATTTCGTGCGCTGTGAATTCGCGTCCGAGATCACCTCCGCAGTTTTCGATCCCGATGGTCCGGAGGTCGTAACCCTGCCGGCAATGTCGTTCCGCACCATGCTGCCGGATACACAGGAGCCCCGGCCCTTTATCAAGCTGCCTGTGGCGATCTGGATGACCAGCGAACGGCGCACGCTGCAGGCCAAGTCGATCTACATGGGGCCGCGTCTCAGCACCCTCATTTCCGACATTCTGTCAAAAGAGAGGGATATTTCGGACAGGTTGGAGATCTTCACCGAAGAGCTGGGCGCAATCCTGCACCACCCCGTAACGGGCGACGAGCATCCGGGCCGTTTCCTTTCGGTTGTCTACCGCAACTCCAGCGCTCTTACGCGAAGCGATGGGCTGCTGCCGGTCACCGTCGCGGCACTCTTGACGGCAAGCCCGATCGATGGCCGCCCGCTCATTTGCGAATTGATTGCGCGAAACGGCAATGAAAGCGAAGCAGCGGTATCCGCGTTCTTCCGTGCCTATGCAGCGACCGTCATCCGGCCCACGGTCGCCATGTATCTGCTTTACGGAATTGCCTTCGAGGCGCATCAGCAAAACAGCACGATCCTGTTCGATGAAACCGGCCACCCGCGGAAGCTGCTAATCCGCGATTTCGGCGATGGTCGCAGTTTTGTACCCCTCCTCAGGGAACGAGGACACCACCTCAAGCCTTTCACGCGCGCGGGGATCCTACCCACCACATTCGATGACGATATCAGTCTTGTACGCTCGTTCGTCATCGACGCCTGCTTCGTCTGCCACCTCCATGAGGTCGCGCTGTGCCTCCAGGAACATTATGCGCTGACGGGAACAGGCCTTTGGCGCATCCTGCGGGAAGAGACCGAGGCGGTTTTCGATGGGCTGAGGCCGCGCATGTTGTCGGACAAGTTTTGGCTGGAAGAGAGCGCGGCCTTTCTTGAAAAACCTTGGCCAACCCGCTCGGTGCTACGAATGCATCTGGAGCGTTATCGAGACTATCGCCTTGAGCACGAGCTGCCAAATCCGATGGCGGCAGCGGAATGACAAACGCTTCTGCCGCGGTTCGCGACTTCGGACCAGTTTTTGTTCTGCTGTTCGGGCTGCAATTCATTTCCATGGGTGCCATGGAAATGAGTGGTCCATTCTGGCCGATCCAAATCAAGCTGCTGAGCCCTTCCGATAGCGTTTTTGGCCTCGCGGGTGTCGGTGTCTACGTTTGCCCGATGATTGGCATGTCGCTGACCAGCACCTTTTGGGGGCGAATGGGCGATCGCTACGGCAATCGGCTGATGATGGTACGCGCGCTAGGCGGACTGGCGGTTACGCAAGTCCTTGTTGCTGTTGCACAGGATGTCTGGACGATCATGGCGCTGCGTTTCTTGCAGGGCGCCTGCGCAGGCTATATCGCCCCAGCGCAGGCCTATGGCGTGCAGATCACTGGCGGGAAGGATCGCGCAAGCCTCTTCGCCTGGCTTCAGGTTGCCACCAATGTGGGCTCGCTGGGCGGCGCTTTCCTGGGTGGCCTCATTCTCGACTACTTCCCTTTTGCCGCTGTCAATCTGACGGCCGGGGCAATTTGTGCGCTGTGCGCTGCCATTGCATGGTCGAGCCTGCCCGTACCGGCACTGGGAGCTATTGCCGCTAATCCCGCAGGCGCAGCTATCGCAAAACCTGCGGTGTCGACTGGTGTTCCGATCGGGGCTCTTCTTGCCTTGATGGGGATGCTGCTCGCCAGTCGTATGGTCCTGCAGGTTCCTTTCTCGCTGTACATGACCCAAATATTTGGTGCCCGGCACTGGGTCGCCGGCCTCACTTACGGGCTGCTGGCGTGCGGCTTTGTCGTGGCCGCGCCCTTGTGGGCGCGACTTTTCGAGAATCGAATGCCATCCTATGTACTGGGTGGGAACGTGCTCATTTCGGCCGCATGCGCTTTGGTTACGCATCTGGCGGGCAGCACGGACTCCGTTGCCGCATTCGCACTCCTTTATTTTGTCTGGGGCGCGCTTCTTGGGGGAACGACGCCGGCCCTTCTCGCGCTCATTTCGATAGCCGTGGCCAATGATCGGCAAGGGTCTGTTCTGGGCCTCGCGCAAGCTTCCCAGCAAGTCGCTTCCGTAAGCGGCATCATTGCCGGCGCGGGCGTCACGCAGTTCTTTGGTCTTGAAACGGCGTTCCCGCTGGTCGCTACGCTCTACGCCCTGTCATTCTTCTCGGCGCTAGGCATCTGGCTCAAGACTGGGCACCCCAAAGGAAGTTGAACATGACTTCACACCGATCGCTTCTGCGTGCCGCGGTGAGGGCTCTTGTCCTGATCGCTTTGCTTCCAACAGCAGCATTTGCCGGAGACCCTAGTCTGACGCAGACACAAGCCCCGCTTACCGTGACTGATATCGCGGGCCGGCAGGTGACGCTTAACGCGCCCGTCAAGCGCATGCTTCTGGGCGAGGGCCGGCAGCTCTATCTCATCGCCTCGCTTGAGCCCAAGAATCCTCTGGCCCACGTGGTTGCCTGGCGCACCGATCTGATCGCAGCCGATCCGGCCACCTATGCGCAGTATCTCGAAGTGTTTCCTGAGTTGGCGAATCTCCCATCATTTAAGGGGCAGGAGGACAGCCTGATCGACATCGAATCGACGATCATCCAGAAGCCTGACGTCGTGCTGCTCAACCTTGAAGCCGTGGAGGCCAACAAGGACGCCAACTACATCGAGAAGCTCGCGGCACTGAACATACCGGTCCTCTATATCGATTTTCGCCACCGTCCCTTGGAAAACACCGAGCCGACCATTCGGCTCCTGGGCAGGATCATGGGGCGTGAGGCGCGTTCGGAGGAGATCATCGCGTTCCGGCGCCAGGCCATGGCCGCGGTTGGCGATGTTCTCGCCGCCAAGCAACCAAAACGCCCCAATGTGTTCGTCGAGCGGATCGGTGGTTACTCGCAGGATTGCTGTCTGTCGTTTGGCGCCGAGAATTTCGGCAAATATGTCGAACTCGCCGGCGGCCATAATATCGGCGATATCATTCCTTCGACCTTCGGGCAGATCAGTCCCGAACATGTCATCGTCGCAGATCCCGAACATGTGGTGGTGACCAGCGCCGACTGGAAAGCCTATGTGCCCGGCGGACATTGGATTCCGCTCGGACCAGGGGCGGATCCTCGGGTGACGCGCAAGAAGCTCGAATGGTTCGTTACTCGCGACGCCTATACCGGTATCGCGGCAAAGAAGACGCGGAATTTTCACGGCATTTGGCATCAGTTCTACAATAGCCCCTACGAATTTGTCGCGGTCCAACAATTGGCAAAGTGGTTCCATCCCGATCTGTTTGCCGATCTGGACCCCAATGCGACATTTGCCGAATACCATCGCCGCTTCCTGCCCATCGCCTACCGGCCGGGCTATAGCATCAGCCTTTCCGACCGCCAGTGATGACAGATATCCATACCGAAACATTGCCCTTAGCCGGACGTGGCGCCTATCAAGCGCTCAGCGTCAGGCGGTGGATCATCCTCCTCATGCTGGTGGTCGGGGGTTGCGTCGCATTGGTCGGTGACATTTCGACGGGACCGGCCAGCTGCGGGTTTGGAGAAATTGTGCGCGCACTCGTTCTGCCGGCAGAGGCGGATGCGCAGACGCGCGTCATTGTTTGGTCGATCCGCATGCCGTCGGCTCTCATGGGCATCGTGGTCGGCGTGGCGCTTGCCATCGCCGGCGCTCAGATGCAGACCATCCTGAACAATCCGCTAGCAAGCCCGTTCACGCTGGGCATTTCCGCCGGTGCAAGCTTCGGCGCTGCCCTGGCGCTTGCCTTCGGTGTCGCGTTGGTTCCTGTGGCGGGCGACTACATCGTCGCGGCCAATGCTTTCGTCGTGGCCATGGCAACGGCTTTCCTGATCCATCTGGCAAGCCTGCGGCGCGGCGCCTCGATCCAGATGATCGTGCTTTTGGGCATAGCGCTGGTTTTCAGTTTCAACACGGCGCTCGCGATCATCCAGTATTTCGCTGCCGAGCAGGCGGTCGGGGCCATCGTCTTCTGGACCATGGGCAGCCTCACTAAGGCAACATGGCCCAAGCTTGCCATCACCGCGCTTGCCGTAGGTCTAACCTTGCCGGTTTTTCTGCGCCGCCGGTGGCAATTGACGGCGCTACGTCTTGGCGAGGCGCGGGCGGCGAGCTTCGGCATTCCCGTGCGGCGCCTGCGGCTCGAGACCCTAATCCTTGTTTCCCTTTTGTCGGCGATCCCGGTCGCGTTTGTCGGCACGATCGGTTTTATCGGTCTCGTAGGTCCCCACATCGCCCGCATGATGGTCGGCGAAGACCAGCGCTTCCTGCTGCCCGCGAGCGCGCTGACTGGCGCGCTGATCATGTCGGTCAGCTCCATCCTGGCCAAAATTGCGGTACCCGGCGCCGTGCTGCCGATCGGCATCGTCACCTCAGCGATCGGATTGCCGGTCTTCCTCTATCTGATCCTGAAAAGCGGAAGAGATATATGGTAATGCTGAGCACGCATCGCCTCGGCGCCCGCTTCGGATCTCGCCAAGTCCTGCATGATGTTACGCTTCCACCCTGTTATGGCGGCGAAGTGGTGGCCGTCATTGGACCGAATGCTGCGGGCAAGTCGACGCTGTTCCGGCGCCTGGCAGCCATTCTTCCCGGACCGGGCGAGTGCCGGCTGGAAGGCGTGAGCACTGCGGATCGCGCCATCGCCTACATGCCGCAGGACCAAACGGCAAGCGCAGTGCTGACTGTATTCGAGTCCGTCCTTCTTGCGCGCAAGCAGGTCAGCGGCTGGCGTCTGGAGAAATCTGATCTGGTGGCGGTGGACCAGGCGCTGGCGGTACTCGATATCGGCGATCTTGGCAGCGAAATCCTTTCCGAGCTGAGCGGCGGGCAGCGCCAGCTCGTGGGGTTAGCCCAATGTCTCGTGCGTGAACCGCAGGTGCTGCTCTTGGACGAGCCGACCAGCGCGCTGGATATGCACCGCCAGTTGGAGGCGATGCGGCAGGTGCGCAGCCTTGCACATGACGGCGGTATGCTCGTGCTGATCGCGCTGCACCAACTCGACCTTGCACTGAAATTTGCCGATAAGGTCGCTATCCTCTCTGACGGAACGTTGCACGATTTCGGCACGGCGGCTGGCGTCCTGACGCCGGAAAACCTTGCCACTACGTTTCGCATTAGGGCCCGTGTCGAATCCTGCTCGCAGGGCAAATCACATTTGATCGTCGACGACGCGATCTGACGCCGCAGGCGTCAGTGGCTGGCCAGAAGTCCATCGTAAAAAACAACTTGATGCCAAGCTAGCGAAAGGCGCTTGGGGTTGGGTGGCGCTGCCTTCGAAGTTTGCTCGGACTGCCTCTGCTTGGCTCCGGCTAGCTCAAATTGGCCCATGATGATCTGGAGCGATAACGCATCCTTTAAACGCTGAGAGCGCCATCAAGATAAACGTTACGACAGCCGACTTAGTCAAGGGGTTCGTAGAACGTCAAGGGGTTCGTAGAACGCGGCCGATCGCGGAAAGTGCGAGTTCTTTGCATCATGATCGTTACCGCGACGATTGGACCGGGCTTGGAAGAGCAATGCTCATAGTAGATGAAGTAGAATTCAGCCGACACGGGTAGAGCACGGCGCGAACTTTTGGAACAATTCAGCGCTTCACTTAAAGCATTACTAGAGCGGAAGGCCGTTCCGCGAAATGCGGAATTGAATTCCGCCGCAAGAAGGCGGGAGCGCGCCGCGCTCAACAGCAGTAATGGTGCCGGCAAATTTCATTGTTTTAATGGATCTTTTCGCTTGCTACTTACGTTCGGGACGCAGGGGTTATAGGTCATCGGGGCTGCTGCGGTCCGATTTACCGGCCTAGTGGATCGCGGTGCGGGATTGAACGAGGCGTGATCTTGTGCGCGTCGGATGGCAATCGCTACTGCGTTTGACACGTCGGGCAAAACACCGGCAGAGTGGCATCATTGAAAAGTTTGGTTCAGCTCGCGCGGAGCAATTCGCGGCGGGCTTTTATTTGAGAAAGTAAATCTGCGGGACCACGCAGTTAAATGCATTGTCCGTAAGCGAGAATTGACTTGGGGGCGCCCCGGTTGATTCTGGAGCCGAGCGCCACGGCAGAGCTCGGCTGGACAAGTTGATCGGATATTGCGTCACCATTTATTTCGCGAAGCTCCTTGTCTGGGACAAGGCTCTTGGCCTCAGATCAGCAGATCCTCTGGCAGGGTTTGCGGCGATCACCGCCATCTTGTCGTCTCCTTTCACTTTGCCAAGCGCGGTTTGAGAATGTTGTAAGGATCATCAAGTGGTGAAGATGCAGGATGACGACATCAGGGCGATCGTCGCCAAGACGCTGGCCGAGCAGCACAGGCTCCAGCAGGATAGTATCGACGCGATCGTGCCGAAGGCGGTGGCGTCGGTGCTGGCTTCCTTCGGGATCGAAGACGATGGCTGGAATGAGCTAAGGGCGGATTTCCAGCACCTGCGGCGGTGGCGAAAAAACGTGGAGCAGGCGCAGAGCTACACCTTCAAGGCAGTTATTACAGTGATTGCGGCCGGCCTGATGGGAGCCGTCTGGCTCGGCGTGAAGGTCGCGCTGAGCAGGTGAGCTTCCCGTGGTGGTGATGTCGTCGGTGGCCGGGTTGAGGCGTTCTGTTCCGATGGGTATGCCATGTACAAGACTTGGATGGTTGATGCGTCCGACGATGAGGTTGTCGAGATGTTGGCCGATCTGCATCGGTTCACATTCTTCGATGCGCGACTATGACGGATTTCGATCTCGGCGCGTGGTGGCTTGCCAGCTAGTGTGATGTTCTAGCCGCCTTCGCCGACGCCGTACCCCAACCTACGCGCGAAAATCCGGTTATCTATCGAGCGTTGACATCGTGCGACGACATCGGGCAAGGGGACTTCAGCGCAGATTGATGCGGGCCGTCAAAGCGCGGGACCGGGGTAGCCGATGGGAAAAGTATTGTTTCGGACGCAACAGGCAAGCGCTTCTCCGCGAATAATTTCATTAGGGCAGGCTATCGGCTGTATGAGCCCGAGGTGCCTTGGGCCTGGTCGCATACGCTTTATTGGCGAAGGTCGCTTCGCTGAGTGGGGTTTCCCGTGGTGCGGAAGGTACCGTTCGCAGATGCTTTTGGACCCGGCAACTTGACCGCTGCCGGGTTTTTTTGCGTATTGAAGCCCTGCTGTTGCAGCACTTGCGCAGCCGTCCCCATCGGGCTTTAAGTTCGCTTGCAGGAAATTCGGCGAGCACAAGCCGATGTAAGGGAGCGCCTAGGATGTCCACCAAGCCTCAATTGCCGGAACGGCCCTCGCGGGCGGCGGGAGGACCAACCGCGCTTGATGGTCTTCTGGTCGTCGATTTCACGCGCGTGGTCGCGGGTCCGGCCTGCACGCAGACGCTCGCGGATTTCGGCGCGCGCGTCATCAAGATCGAGAATCCCGATGGGGGCGACGACACCCGCGCCTATGAACATGCCGACATCGGCGGTGAGAGTGCGGCTTATCTCAGCCTGAACCGCAACAAGAGCGGCATCGCGCTCGATCTCGCCGTGCCGGAGGCGCGCGAGATCGCACTGGATTTGATCCGCAAGGCGGACGTGGTCGTCGAGAACTTTTCCAGCGGGGTCATGAAGAAGTTCGGCCTCGACTACGAGGCCGTTGCGCCGCTCAACCCGCGGCTGGTCTATTGCTCGATCTCCGCTTACGGACGAACCGGACCATTTGCCTCGCGCCCCGGTTTCGATCCTATCACGCAAGCCGAGAGCGGCTTCATGTCGCTCAACGGATTTGCCGATGGTCCGGCGGTTCGGACCGGCCCGCCGATTGTCGACATGGCGACCGGGATGTCGGCCTGCAATGCAATCCTGATGGCACTGATAGCGCGGGATCGACTCGGCCGCGGACAGCATGTCGAGGTAGCGCTGTTCGACGTCGCCATGGGGATGACTGGATTCTACGGCATGGCCTATCTCATCAGCGGCGAGAATCCCGGCCGGTTCGGCAATTCGCCGAGTGGCTCTCCCACTGTCGGTGTCTACGAGGCATCCGACGGTCCGCTCTACATGGCCTGCGCCAATGATCGGCTGTATCGGCGACTGGTGGTCGAGGTGATGAATCGCCCGGATCTCATCAACGAGCCGCAGTTCGCCACGCGCAAGGCGCGATCCGAGAACAAGGAGCTATTGCGCGCAGCTATCGCCGAGGTGTTCGCGAGCGACACGCTTGAGAACTGGATGGCAAGGATGAAGCTGGCCAATATCCCGGTCGGCTATCTCCGGACCGTCGAAGAGGGATTCAATGCGCCCGAAGCACGCGAACGCGCGCGCTTGAGCCGTATCCCGCATCGCACGGCGCGATGGGTGCCGAACATTGAGTCGCCGATCAACATGAGCCTGACGGCAGCAATTGATCCCGTGGCTGCACCTTTGTTGGGCGAGCATACCGGCGGCATCATGCGTGAAACGCTCGGTTATGACGAGGGCCGGATTGCGGCTTTGGCCCAAAAAGGCGCATTTGGGCAGCGCAAGCCGGGGACCTAGACGGCGCGCTGCACGGCTTGATTTGGCAAGGTTCCCGCCGCATAAATGCGTCAGAGCGAGGGACACGAATGGTGCCTGGTCAGGAGCCGAACATGGGTCGGTCGGTGGCGACGGACCCCGGCGAACGAGCCTATGCGACGATGGTTGCCAAGGCCCAGTCGCTCGTGCCGCAATTGCGGGAACGCGCGGCTCGCACCGAGGAACTGCGGCATCTGCCACTGGAAACTGAACGAGACCTGCACGATGCCGGCCTGTTTCGGATGCTTCAGCCGAGGCGCATCGGCGGTTCGGAGCTCGACTACGTCGCCCTGATCGATTGCGCCGAGCTGCTCGGTCGCGCTGATGCGTCGGTCGCCTGGAATCTGGCCAATCTGGCAAGCCACCACTGGATGCTCGGCATGTTCGAACCGCGCGCGCAGGATCTGGTCTGGGGCCGTGACCCGGACGTTCTGATCGCATCATCGTTCATCTTCCCCGCCGGCCGCGCCAGTAAGGTCGAGGGCGGATACCGATTGCACGGAAGCTGGCCGTTCTCGTCTGGTGTCGGCTCCTGTGAATGGAACATGCTCGCGAGCGTCGTGTCGTCCGACGACGAGGCTGACGGCATCGAATACCGCATCTTCCTGTTGCCGAAGGCCGATTACAAGATCCTCGACACCTGGAACGTCGCGGGACTGCGCGGCACCGGATCGTCGGATGTGGAAGTCAGGGACGCCTTCGTGCCCGAGCATATGACGGTCGCTGTCCGTGATTTGGCTGGAGGCGCAACGCCCGGAAGCGGTGTGAATCCCAATCCGCTCTACGCGCTGCCGGTGTTCTCACTGTTTCCTTATGTTCTCTCCGGCGTCGCGCTCGGAAATGCGCAGGCGTGCCTCGACGACTATGCGGAGGTCGCACGTCACCGCATATCAACATACAACCGCGCCAAGCTGAGCGACTTCCAAAGCACGCAAATCAAGATCGCGGAGGCTTCCGCCAAGATCGATGCTGCGCGCCTCATCATGCGTGCGGCCTGCATCGAGGCGATGGAGCACGCGCGCGGCAAGCACACGCCCGACATGGCGATTAAGACCAGGTATCGGCGTGATGGGGCGTTCTCGGTCAATCTCTGCACGGATGCCGTCTCGATGCTGTTCGCGGCAAGTGGCGCGCGCGGCCTGTTCACGACGGGGGTGTTGCAACGGCAGTTCCGAGATGCGCATGCCATCAATTCGCACCTCGCATTCAATTTCGATGCGGCCGGAACCAACTATGGACGCGTGGCACTCGGCCTGCCGTCCGAGAATCTCACCTTGTGAGGCCGGCCGATGAATGACCAGCCAAAGCAGCCTGCCGCTCCCGATCCAGCCAACGAGTTCGCGAGCGACAGCTCCCAGATTGATCCGCGTGATTTTCGCAATGCGCTCGGCACGTATGGAACGGGCGTAACGATCATTACAGCCACGGCCGCCGATGGTAAGCCGTATGGCATCACCTGTAATTCATTCGCATCGGTCTCCTTGAATCCTCCCCTCGTGCTCTGGAGCCTTGGAGTTTATTCCTCGAGCTTGAGCGTGTTTCAGAACGCCAGCCATTTCACCGTGCACGTGCTCGGCACAGCGCAACAGGCGCTTGCCAACAAGTTCGCAAAATCGTCCGAGGATAAGTTCGCCGGCGTCGACTGGGCGCCGGGCCTCGGCAATGCGCCAGTGCTCGCCGAGAGCGTGGCCAATTTCCAGTGCCGGTCCGTCAATCGCTATTATGGCGGCGATCACGTGATCTTTCTCGGTGCGGTCGAGGCCTATGCCTACAACGCAAAGGAGCCGCTGCTGTTTGCGCGGGGCGGATATGGCCGGTTTCTGTCCGACGACGAGCGCAAGAAGTCGCCATAGGGCGATCCACGGACGCTCGTCGGTTCAACGGTCCGTGGCCGAGAGCTTGTAGATTTCCAGAGCGTCCGCGTCTGCGCCACGCGCAGCCTTCGCGAGCCTGAAGATCTGTCCCGCGAGGGTCGCCATCGGCACCGGTGTTGACGTTGTCTGGGCAACGTCGGCGACAGTGTCGAGATCCTTCAGCATCGTCGCGATGTGGCCGAGAGGAGGCGAATGAATGCCGTGGACCATGCGCGGCACGAAGAGCTGAAGCGGGATCGAATCCGCAAAGCCGCCGGCGAGCGCCTCAGGCAGCCGGCTTGCATCAATTCCGGCATTCGAGGCAAGGCGCGTTGCCTCTGCGAGCACGGCCATCGCGCACCCGACGATCACCTGGTTGCAAAGCTTTGTGGTCTGGCCTGCGCCGATGGGACCCATATGAGTGAACCTGCGCGCCATAGCCAGCACATAGGGCCGTGCCCGCTCGATATCGGAGGCCTCTCCGCCGGCCATGATGGCAAGCGTGCCTTCTTCGGCACCCTTGGTGCCGCCTGACACTGGCGCATCGATCCAGCCTGCGCCGTTCGCAGCTTTTAACCGCGCTGCCAGCTCGCGCGCAGCGTCGGGATGGATCGACGAGAAATCGACCACGAGCTTGCCTGCGCCGGGAGCCGCTGCAAAACCCTCCGGTCCGAAGATCACCTCTTCGACGGCTGCGGCATCCGTCACGCACATGAAGACGATGTCGCAATTCGCCAAGAGGTCACGTGGCGTGCCCGCGTGCTTGGCGCCAGCTTCGACGAGTGGAACGACCTTGCCTTCCGAGCGGTTCCAGACGCTGACGTGATGGCCCGCCTTGAGGAGGCGCCGGGTCATCGGCGTCCCCATCAGTCCCAGGCCGAGATAGCCGAGCCTCTCGACGCCCTGCGGGTTTGCCTTGCTCGCATCAGCCATAGGTTGCCTCCTTCTGTCGCGGCGCAACGCCGCGCGACCGCTGCGCACCATACATAACGCATCCCGTAGCGAAACCGGGTCCGCTTGCATGGCTTGCTTGATTGTTTGAACCATGAAACATTTGAGGTGGTCGGGTTGGGTGGCGTCGATCGACGCCGGAGCAACGGAGTGGGCACGATGCGGGCAGTTTCGAGGTGGATGCTGGCAGCAGGGGCTGTGGCGGCTATGATCGCCGGTGCGAGCCCCTCATGGGCGCAGCAGACGATCCGCGTGGGTTGGACCATCCCGGCCGAGGAATCCAAATACTGGATGATGCGCAGACCGGCCGAATTTCCCGATATCGGCAAGACCTATAACATCGAGTGGACCCAGTTTCAGGGTACCGCGCCGATGACGCAGGCGTTGGCGGCTGGCGCGCTGGATTGCGCGACACAGGCGCCGCTCTCACTTGCGAACGGCGTGGTCGGCGGTAATCTCAAGGCCTACATCGTGGCGCAGCACGTCTTCGAGAAGCCCGGTGGCTTCTCGGTCTATTGGGCGGTCATGGATGACTCGCCGATCAAGACGATTGCAGACCTCAAGGGCAAGACGGTCGGCATTTCCGTCATCGGCGGCGGCACGCAGGGCCCGTTCAACCTTCTCTTGAAGCAGAACGGCGTCGATCCGGCCAAGGACATCAAGCTGGTCGAGGTCGGTTTTGCCGTCTCCGAGGATGCTCTGCGTCAGGGTCGGGTCGATGCGGTCAACATGAACCAGCCGTTTGCGGCGCGAGCTGAGGCCAAGGGCGGCACAAGAAAACTGTTCTCGCTGTCGCAGGCCATGCCGAACATCGTGCATATCCTGGAAGCCTGCCGCGCCGATTTCGTCGACAAGAACCCGGAATTGGTGAAGGCCTATGTCCGTGACATCACGTCGGGCATGAAAAAGGCACTTGCGAACCGCGAAGAGACGTTGAAGGTCGTCAATGAAGTCCTGAAAGCACCCATCCCGGTGCTCGAGACCTATCTGCTCAAGGACAACGATTTCGGTCGCGATCCCGGCGCGGCACCGAATTTCCCGGCGATCCAGAAGATGCTCGACATCTACGCGGAAACGGGAATGCTGCCGAAGCTGGATGTTGCTCAGTTCAAGCACCCGACGATCGTCGCGCCACTGCAATAGGTGTTTGCAGGACCATGAGGTCGCAATGTCCCGCCACGTGCGGGACATTGCATGAAGATGATGCAGGCATGAAGAAGTTGCGATCACGGATAACGACCGACGGCCTCGACCGGGCTCCGCATCGTGCGTTCATGCGCGCCATGGGGCTGGACGACGCGGCCATCGCCAAGCCGATGGTGGGCATCGTCAGCATGAAGGGCGAGCAGACGCCCTGCAACATGACCCACGACTTCCAGGTGGCTGCAGCCAAGACCGGGGTCGAGGAGGCCGGCGGCACACCGCGTGAATTCTCGACCATTTCGGTGTCCGACGGCATCAGCATGAATCACGAGGGGATGAAGTTCTCCCTGTTCTCGCGTGAGCTGATTGCCGACTCCATCGAGGCCGTCGTCCATGGTCTCGCCTACGACGCGCTGATCGGATACGGCGGCTGCGACAAGACGCTTCCGGGCGTGATGATGGGTATGGTTCGTTGCAACGTGCCTTCCATCTTCATCTATGGCGGCAGCTCGCTGCCGGGTCGCGTGGATGGACGGACGCTGACCGTCCTCGACTCGTACGAGGCTGTCGGCAGCTTTATGACCGGAGAGATCGACGCCCCGACGCTCGAGCGGATCGAGCGCGCCTGCCTGCCGACCATTGGCGCCTGCGCCGGTCAGTTCACCGCGAACACCATGGGAATGGTATCAGAAGCCATGGGCCTGACCATTCCCAATGTGTCGATGGTGCCCGGCGTCTATGCGGAGCGTGCGCAGATCTCGCGACACGCAGGGCGGTTGATCATGGAGATGCTCGAAAGAGGTGGGCCGCTGCCGCGTGACATCGTGACGCGGAAATCCCTGGAGAATGGAGCCGCTATCGTTGCCGCCACGGGCGGATCGACCAATGCGGCGCTGCATCTGCCTGCGATCGCAAACGAAGCCGGCATTGCGTTCACGATCGATGATGTCGGCGAGGTCTTTGCCAGAACACCGCTGATCGGAAATCTGCGGCCGGGGGGCAAATACACGGCGAAGGATGTTTACGACATCGGCGGTGCGGCCGTTGTGATCCGCGAGTTGATTCAAAGCGGGCATATCGACGGTAGTTGCCTCACCATCACCGGCCGTACGCTCGCGGAAGAATATGACGCGGCCAACGTGCCCGATGGCGAAGTGGTTTACACGGCCCGCGCGCCGATCATGCCCGACGGCGGTGTCGCGGTCCTCAAGGGCAATCTCTGTCCCGACGGCGCCGTCATCAAAGTCGCCGGCTTGAAGAGCCAGTTCTTCGAGGGCGTAGCGCGCGTCTTCGAGGATGAAGAGGCTTGCGTCGCGGCCGTTCGTGACCGCAGCTACAAGGCTGGCGAGGTCCTCGTGATCCGCAATGAGGGGCCGGTGGGTGGTCCTGGCATGCGCGAGATGCTCGGCGTCACCGCGCTGATCTACGGCCAAGGCATGGGTGAGAAGGTGGCCCTCATTACTGACGGTCGGTTCTCCGGTGCCACGCGTGGCATGTGTATCGGCTATGTCTCTCCGGAAGCATTTGTCGGCGGTCCGCTGGCACTTGTCCGCGATGGAGACAAGATCCGGATTGACGCCGCCGGTCGCCGCATGGACCTGCTGGTCGATGAGCAGGAACTCGCTGCACGCCGACGCGACTGGAAGCAACGCCCGCCGCGTCATCGTGCCGGTGCGCTGGCGAAATATGCGCGTCTTGTCGGCCAGGCACCGGGTGGAGCGGTCACGCACGAGGGACCCGCGGAGTGGCCGTGGTTCGACTGAGAAGTCGTGCGCGCGAAAATGGCGACCCGTTTGGCAGGTTTCTTGCTAAGCTTGTTCCGCTGATGGAAGACATTCAGCAGATCGGTTGCGTGACGTTCGCGCGTGAGTGAAGCGAGAGACGGGATGAAGGTAGTGCCTTCGAGATCGAGCGAATGGGTGAGACCGGTGACGTCACAGAAGCCGGCTTCGGCAATCATCGAGATCGACCGCGTCTCGCAGGTCTTTCAGACCTCGGCGCGCAAGGATCATGTGGCACTGTCGGACATCTCCTTGACGATCGATGAGGGGGCGTTTGTTTCCATCCTTGGTCCGTCCGGCTGTGGCAAGTCGACGTTGCTTTACATCGTCGGCGGTTTCGTCAGCCCGACCAGCGGCGCGGCGAAGATGAAAGGACAGGCGATCGCGGGCCCGGGTCCGGATCGCGGGCCGGTATTCCAGGAGTTTGCGCTATTTCCTTGGAAGACCGTACTTGGCAACGTGATGTATGGCCCGCGCCAGCAGGGTGTGCGAGCCGTAGAGGCGGAAGCGCAGAGCCGCGCTCTGATCGAAATGGTCGGGCTCAAGGGCTACGAGAATTTCTATCCCAAGGAGCTGTCGGGTGGCATGAAGCAGCGCGTCGCACTGGCCCGGACGCTCGCCTATCATCCAGAAGTCCTGTTGATGGACGAGCCGTTCGGTGCGCTCGATGCTCATACCCGGACGCGTCTCCAGAACGATCTCCTGAATATCTGGGAGCGTGACCGCAAGACGGTGCTGTTCGTCACCCATTCGGTCGACGAAGCCGTCTTCCTCTCGGACAAGGTTGTGATGATGTCGAAGTCTCCCGGCCGCATCCGGGAAATCATCGATATCGATCTGCCGCGGCCGAGGCGCCGTAACGAGCTGCTGCTCGATCCGCGCTACCAGAAATACGTCGTCGACATCGAGCGCATGTTCGATGAAAGCGACGAAGCGGGTTCGGCCTCATGATCTCGCCGGCTGCCATGGCGAAACGAGCTGCGCCAGTGCTGGCCTGCATCGGACTATTGGCGGTATGGCAGGTCGCGTCGCTTGCGCTGAAGAACGACAGCTTTCCGACGGCTATCGAAGCGATCCGCGCGATCCCGGATATCCTCGGCGACAAGGAATCCCTGATCAACATCCTGGCTTCGCTCCGTCGCATGACGATCGGGTTCGGCATAGCGGTGCTGGTTTCGATCCCACTGGGCCTGTTGATGGGCCGTAGCCGGGCCGTCGCAGCCTTCTTCAATCCGCTCCTGATGGTGATCTATCCGGTGCCGAAGGCGGCGCTGATGCCGATCATCATGTTGTGGCTCGGCGTCGGTGACATCACCAAGACGTTGGTGATCTTCCTCGGCGTCAGCCTTCCGGTGATCTATCACAGTTTTGAAGGCGCGAAGGCCGTCGAGGAGAAGATGCTGTGGTCGGGTGCGGCGATGGGGCTGTCGCCCCTGCAGCGTCTGGTCCGGATCGTGTTGCCTGCCGCGCTCCCGGAGATCCTCACCGGATGCCGTACCGGCCTGGTGCTGGCGCTGATCACGATGATCACCAGCGAGATGATCGCACGTCAATCGGGAGCGGGGAACATCCTGTTCAACGCGCTCGACATGGGCCAATACGATACGGTCTACGCGATGATCATCATCGTCGGCGCCATGGGCATCTGCCTCGATGCGGTCTTCGAGCGCGTCCGCGCAAGACTGGTGCGCTGGTCCGAACCTCAGTTCGACATACCGTTGAGCTTCTCATGATGTCGCGTTCTCTCTCAGCAAACGTCATCTTTGGGCTCGCGCCAATCGTGCTGGTGATTGCGCTGTGGCAAGGCCTGGTATCATTCGGCTTCGCGCCCGCGGTTTTGCTGCCGCCGCCGGGTGTCGTCTTCAGCCGGCTGCTCCAGCAGCTCGTGACATGGACGTTCCAGCAGGAGATCGCGGCGACCCTGATCCGGCTATTCGCCGGTTTTGCGATTGCGGTCGTGCTTGGCGTCGGCATCGGCATCGCGGCTGCTGCCAGTCCGGCGATCAATGCCTTCGTCCGGCCGATTGTGCGGGTGCTGGCGCCATTGCCGAAGGTCGCGCTCTATCCCGCTCTGCTGCTGTTGCTTGGCTTCGGCCACGGATCGAAGATCACGCTGGTTGCGGCGGACGCGCTCTTTCCCATTCTGCTGTCCACCTACTACGGGGCTTCAACGGTGGAGCAGAAGCTGATCTGGTCGGCCATGGCGGCGGGAACGCCGCGCTACGAAATCCTGTTCAAGGTCGTCTTGCCGGCGGCGATGCCGTCGATCCTGACGGGGTGCCGGATCGGCCTTGTCATTTCGTGCATCGTGGTGTTTCTGGCCGAGATGATCACGTCGACGGACGGATTGGGCCATGCCCTCGTGACGGCGGCGCGTACCTTCCAGGCCGTCGACATGTTCGTACCGTTGATTACGATCTCGCTGCTAGGGCTGATCTTGAACGGCCTGTTGGGCGCCGTGCGGTCGTACCTCTTGCGGGGCTTCCCCGAAGCGTGACCTGACAAACAAGAAACCAGAAGACCGGGAGTGAACCATGCTGGCTGATCGCATCGAGGCAAAATGGATCGACGCATTTTGCGAGATCTTCGAGCGTTGCGCCGTCAAGGCCGGCGATACCGCAGCGATTCTCTCAGAGACGCAGTCGCGCGCGTTGAATGTACATCTGGCGGAGCTCGCGCTGTTGCGCATGGGGGCGATGCCTTTTCACGTCGTCATGCCGACGCCGCGCAATCGGAATATCGTTCCGGTCCGCTCAACCGGCGCCAGCGAAGCGATCCAAAAGATTGGGCCGGTCATCACTGCACTTCAGCAGGCTGGCTTCGTGGTGGATTGCACCATCGAAGGCCTGATGCATGCGGTGGAAACGCCCGAGATCCTGAAGGCCGGCGCGCGGATACTCGTGATTTCCAACGAACATCCCGAGGCGCTGGAGCGCATGGTGCCGGACCCGGCGCTGGAGAAGCGCGTTCGCGCAGCGGCCAAAATGCTGCGTGGGACGAAGCGCATGCGGGTCACCTCGAATGCCGGCACGTCACTTGATGTCGACATGGTCGGCGCTTCGACGGTCGGCGTGTGGGGCTGGACCGACAAGCCGGGAACGCTGGCGCATTGGCCGGGCGGCATCGTCGTCAGCTTTCCGAAGAGTGGGACGATCAATGGCACGCTGGTGATGGCCCCGGGCGACATCAATCTCACCTTCAAGCGCTACCTGGCGTCGCCGGTGAAGATGACGTTGAAGGACGATTACGTGGTCGAGCTGGAGGGCGAGGGCACGGATGCCGCCATGATGCGCGCCTATCTTGCCGCCTGGGGCGATCGGGAGGCCTATGCTGTGTCGCACGTCGGTTTCGGCATGAACCCGGGTGCGCGCTACGAGGCGTTGTCGATGTACGACCAGCGCGACACCAACGGCACGGAGATCCGCGCCGTCTCCGGCAACTTCCTGTTCTCGACCGGTGCCAATGAATTCGCGGGCCGCTATACTGCCGGCCATTTCGACCTGCCGATGATGGGGACGACTATCGAGCTTGATGGCGTGGCGGTCGTGCGGGACGGCGTGCTTCAGGACGTCTTCGGCTAGTCGCGGTCGAGCACCGGCGGACGAGCGAGGTCGAAGTGCCGGAGCAGGTCGACCATGGCCTGGAGCCGCTTTGCGCGATAGGCATCAACGTCCATGCCTGAATAGTCGAGAAAGCCTGCGCCCGTGCGGAGGCCGATCCGGCCTTCATGCATGTTGCGTGAGATGACGTCCGGTGCCCGATAGCGGTCGCTGCCGAGCGCGCCTTCGAGATAGCGGCTGGCGTAGAAAAGAATGTCGCCGCCGCCCCAGTCGATGAATTCGAGCAATCCAAGCACCGCATAGCGGAAGCCGAAGCCGTAGCGGATCGCTTTGTCGATCTCCTCCGCGCTGGCGACGCCTTCCTCGACCATACGCGCGGCCTCGTTCATGGCCAGCGCCTGGATGCGCGGAACGATGAAGCCGGGCGTCGCTGCGCAGACGACGGGCACCTTGCCGATGCCTTCGAGCAGCGCCTTGACCTCGTCGATGATGGCGGTATCCGTGGCTTTGCCGGGCGACACCTCGACCAGCGGGATCAGATAGGCCGGGTTGAGCCAGTGCACGTTGAGGAAGCGGCGAGGGTTCACGATTGCGCCGGAGAGATCGTCGACCAGGATGGTCGACGTGGTCGATGCGATGATCGCGTCGGGGCCGACCTGTTTTGAAGCCGCTCCCAGCACCTCCCGCTTGAGCTCGACGACCTCAGGAACGCCCTCGAACACCATTCCGGCTTCCGACAGCGCGGCGCTGCTTCGGCTCGCCGGCACCACCGAAACCCGCGCGATCAGCGGATCGACGTCGGTCTCGGTCAGCAGCCCCAGCTTTGCGAGGCTGGTAAAGGTCTTCCGGACCTCGCCGAGCGCGTCCGCCTCCAGCCTGGCGAAATCGTCGGCTGAACGGGCCTTGATGTCGATCATCGTGACCGTATGCCCCGCATAGGCGAACGCGACGGCGATACCGCGGCCCATGCGTCCGGCCCCGAGGCAGGCAATGTTGGCGCGACGAGTCATCGGTCAGAATCCTTCGCGAAGCAGCAACTGCAATTCGGCCTTGTGAAGCTTGCCAAGCCCCAGCGTCTCCAGCGTCCGCCCGCCTTGCGCAAAATCCTCGCCGCAGATGGCGCCGCCGATGGCCAGGAAGGCCTTGGCGAGCGGCGTGGCCACGCCCGCGAGCCCCGCAACCGACACCAGCAGCGATAGCCCAAGCCGCAGATCCTCGCGCATGTAGCGGTGTTCTCTCAGCGCGATCCGCTCGCGCCAGTCGCCGGAATCCGTCAGGCGGTCATGCGAGCCACGGCCGTACATCCAGATCTCGCCTTCCTTGGCGTAGTGGTGCGCGAGCGGAAAATGCGGTGCGCCATAGCCGAGCGCCTCGCGCACGCCGATCCGCTCGGCGTCGAGTGCGTCGGTCACTCGCCGGATCGCGGCTTGCGTTCCCTCCTTGTGGATGTCCCACCGCTCGAAATGCTCGATCGGGCCGGCGTTCATCACGATCAGCGGCGGGTGGATGATGCAACCTGCATTCATCAGCGCGCCGGACAGCGCGTCGCCGCACGGCTCGATCACGCCTGGGAAGGCGCGCCCGATCACCTCGAGCGCATGTGACGCCCGGTCGAGCGGGAACACGCCGACTGGCAGCCGCTTGGCACGGATGGTGATCGCGACCTCGAATGGCCCGTGCTTGCGGGTGAGCCACGGCAGCGTTCCCGTTTCGGCGAAGCTTGCTTTGGCACGATTGCCGGCGTCACGCGCGGCCTGCGCGAAGATCATTGAGCCGAACGTCGCGGGTGGCAGAAACACGACCTGACCATCCCGCAGGTGCGGCGCGAGGAGCCGGGCGATGTCCTGCTGCGCGAAGGCGGGACCAGGGCACACGATCAGTTCGACCCCGTTGACGGCCTCAGCGATATCGGTCGTCACAAGCGCGAGCTTCACATCGTGCTGCCCGTTGTGATCCTTCAGCAGGATGCGTGAGCCAGCGGCGCGATGTGCAGCGACCTGCTCTGCGTCCCGGCGCCACAGCCGGACCTCATGCCCCGACAGCGCAAAGTCGCCTGCGGCCGCGAAAGAGCCGTTTCCCCCACCCAGAACCGCAATCTTCAAGATGCTTCTCCTTGCGCGCGCGACTGCGCATCAATCTGCTTCAGCAAGAAATGCTGGACCTTGCCGAGCGCTGTGCGCGGCATGTCAGCGACGAAGACGATGTCGCGTGGAACCTTGTAGCGGGCGAGCTGCGCCTGAACGTGCGCTCTCAGCTCGTCCGCTTCGAGATGGCAGTCGGCTCGCCGGATGACATAGGCGACGGGGACTTCGTCCCAGCGCGGGTCCGGCCGGCCGATCACGGCGCATTCGCTGACGTCAGGATGCTCGAGCAGCACCCGTTCGACCTCGGCCGGATAGATGTTCTCGCCACCGGAAATGATCAGGTTCTTCTTGCGGTCGCGGACCCAGAAGTAGCCGTCCGCGTCGCACAGGCCGATATCGCCGGTGCGGTACCAGCCGTCGTGCAGCGCTTCGCGTGTGGCGTCGGCATTGCCCCAATATTCGAAGAGGACGTTGGGGCCGCGGACCGCAATCTCGCCCGGCGTGCCCGTCGGCACCTCGTTGCCGGCCTGATCGATCACCTTCGCTTCGCAGCACAGGCCGGCAAGCCCGGTCGATCCGGCGCGCGACAAGTCGCCGCCGAGGCGGGTGTAGACCGCGATGGGGCAGGTTTCCGTCGAGCCGTAAACCTGCAGCACCGGCACGCCGCGCGCGACGAAGCGATCGATCAGGTGCGGCGGCACGATGGTCGAGCCGGTGGCGACGGCCTTCAGCGATGAGAGATCGGTCGAGGCCCAGGCGGGGTGCTCGCTGACGGCCTGGATGATCGCCGGCACCATGACTGTCAGCGTCGGCCGCTCCCGTTCGATGCTCGCGAGCGCCGTGTCGGGCGTGAAGCGGGCGTGGATCGTGACGGTTGCGCCAAGCTGGAGCGCGGCGGTCGTCTGGATGTTGAGCCCGCCGACGTGGAAGAACGGCAACACCGTCAGCACATGATCGTCGGATGTCATGTTGTGCATGTGCTGGCTCATGACGCCGTTCCAGAACAGCGCCTCCTGGCGCAGCACCGCGCCTTTCGGCCGCCCGGTCGTCCCTGACGTGTAGACGATCAACAGCGGGCAGGAGAGATCGGTGTGCGGATTGCGTCCGCTGCTTCCCTTGCGCGCCAGCAGGCCTTCAAAGGCCATGCCGTGCGGTGGCGCAAAATCGAGGCCGATGCAGGTGGTGCCCGGCGCGAGTTCGGGAAGAATTCCCTCAAATGCCTGCTCGAGCACCAGCACTTTGGCGCCGGAATCGGTGAGGATGAAGAGCTGCTCGGCGACCGCCAGCCGCCAATTCAAGGGCACCAGCATCGCGCCGAGCCGCGCGCATGCATAGAGCAGGACCAGATAGTCCGGCCGATTCAGGCTCAGGATCGCGACGCGGTCGCCTCGGCGGACACCGACTTCCTGCTTCAAGGCTGTTGCCGCCCGTTCGATGCGATCGGCGAGCGCAGCATAGCTCAGCCGCTCTCCCTCGAAGGCGATGGCGGTCTTGTCTGGCGAAAACGCCGCGTTGCGATCGATCAGACTGCAGAGGTCCACCGTCAGTCGTCCGTTTCGCCGGCCTCGTACAGCGCCTCGCGACCGATCCGGTCTAGGCAGAGTTCGGCCGTCCAGGGCAGCATCAGCGAGCCGCAGCGGCTGTCACGATAGATGCGCTCGAGCGGCAGCGAGCGGAGCATCGCCTGTCCCCCACAGGTGCGGATCGCAAGCGCGGCGAGTTCATTGGCGCCTTCCATCACCGAATATTGCGCGGCATAGGCGCGCAGGGTCTGCTCCTTGCTTGGATTGGCGCGCGCTTCGGTAACGGCCTGGAACCAGATTGCCTTGATCTGCTCGAGCTTGATTTGCATCTGCGCGACCGCGATCTGCTTGGTCGGGTACATCCGGCGCTTAACCGGAGGCATGCCCGGCACCTCGCCGCGCAGATAGCGCACCGTGAAATCGTAAGAGGCTTGCGCGAGCCCCATATAGGTGGGCGAAAGCGTCAGGAACATATGCGGCCAGCGCATCGCCGCCTGGAAGTAGACGCCGCGCGGCATCAGCGCAGAGTCGTCCGGCACGAACACATCCTTGAACAGCAGCGTCCGCGAGACCGTGCCGCGCATGCCGAGCGGATCCCAGTCGCCGACGACGGAAACACCCGGCGATTTGGCGGAGATCGCGAGGTAAAGCGTATTGCGGCGTGAGGCCTTCTCGCCTTCCTCGATCTCGGTGCAGAGCACGCCGTAATAGTCGGCGTGGCCGGAGAGGGATGCAAAGATCTTCTTGCCGTTGACGATCCAGCCGCCTTCGACAGGCTTCGCTTCCGTGCCGAAGGCAACGCCGCCTGCGGCTGCCGCGCCACCTTCGGAGAATGGTTGCGAATAGATCGCGCCGTCCTCGACGATGCGCTTGTAGTGGACGGCCCGCCGCTTTTCGTGTTCCGCGCGGGTCTCCGCATCCATGTCGAGATCATCTGCCAAAGGGCCCGACCACAGGGTGGAGCAGACATGCATGTTCCAGGTCAGCGCGGTCGCGCCGCAATAGCGGCCGATCTCCGCCGCTGCAAGGGCGTAGGTCTGGTAGTCAGCTCCGAGCCCCCCATGCTTCTTCGGTACGGCGATGCCGAGGAGGCCGACGCGGTGCAGGTCGCGATAATTCTCGGTCGGGAAGATCGCCTCGCGATCGTAAGCCGCCGCACGAGCCGCGAACACGCTCTGGCCGATCTCGCGCGCCCGCGCGATGATCCCGGCTTGTTCGTCGCTCAAGCGGAAAGCCACGGGATCGAAGATCGGCGCATCCAGCGCGACCTTGTCGCTCGTGCCGATGGTCTTGCTGACTTGCATGGTCATGGCGCAGTCACTCGCGTCTTGCAGCAACGGAATCGACGAAGCTGCCGAGAGCCTTGTCGAAGGCATCGGGCCGCTCGAGGTTGGCGAGATGGCCGACGCCGGGGAGTTCGACATATTCGGCCGCGGGAATGTAAGTTGCCGTTTTCGCCATCATTGGCGCCGGCGCATTGTTGTCTTTCGAACCGGAGAGCAACAGCGTCGGTACGGAAATGTCCTTGAGCGTGCTGCGCTGGTCGAATCCGATCAGGGCCAGCATCATGGCGCGATAGCTCGCTTCGGGTACACTCCCCATGCAATCGCGTGCAAGCTCCATCCCCTTGGGATCGGGTTCGTCGCCGACGAGCTCCTTCACCAGCGACGGCGCCAGCGATTTCATGGTCTCGCCGCGATCGAGTGGACCCAAGCGTGCGGCAATGAACGATGTCTGCCAGTCGCCGTCGGTCTTGCCAAAGGCCGGGCTGGTTTGCGCGAGGACGACAGCGCGCGCGAGTGTCGGTGATTGCACCAGCCATTTCTGGACGATCATGCCGCCGATCGAATGGCCGACCAGAATGGGGCCTGTCGCGCCGATCTGCTCGATGAATTGCTGGAGCGCATCGGCCAGGGCAGCGATGCTGACGCTGGCCAGTGGTGCCGAGCCGCCATAGCCCGGCATGTCCCATGCGATCGTGCGGAAACGGTTGCCGAACGTGGCAAGCTGCTGCCGCCAGGCCCGCGCCGCGCCACCAATGCCATGCAGGAAAACAAGGGGGGTCGCCGCCGGATCGCCCGCAGCTTCATATGCGAAACGTCCGTCCCTTGTTATCATTGGCGCAGGCTGCGACACGCGACATCCTTTTGCTTGGCCCGGCGATGCTAACAGGCCTGCGGGCGATGGGAAGAGATAATTTTATACTTAAAGCAATTTTCGGGCCGCTTCGCGCGCGGGCGTTTGCGGCGTCGATCTGCGCTTTCGTTGCAAAAGTTTGAAGGTTAAAATATATCGGAGGAACGATCAGCAGATCTTGAGGGAGCCCGCTCATGTCCGCATTGCCGCATTCGCCGCACGCACTGGTGACCGGTGGCGGTCGCGGCATTGGCCGCGCGATCGCAGCGTCCCTTGTCGACGCTGGTGCCACCGTGACGGTGCTCGGTCGGAACGCGGCTACTCTCGAAGAGGCGGTAAGCGCAGGGGCCGCGCATCATGCCGCCGTCGCCGATGTCTCGGACGAGGCTGGGCTGAAGGCGGCTATCTCCGCAGCGCATGCGCGAAAGCCGATCGATATCCTGATCGCAAATGCCGGCAGCGCCGAATCCGCGCCGTTCGCGAAATCGGACAGCGCCCTTTTTGCGCGCATGATGGACGTCAACTTCATGGGCGTTGTCCATGCCGTCCGCGCAGTCCTGCCGGGAATGAAGGATCGCCCCTATGGCCGGGTTATCGCGATTGCATCGACGGCGGGGCTGAAGGGTTACGCCTATGTGAGCGCGTATGCGGCGGCCAAGCACGCTGTGATTGGTCTCGTGCGTTCGCTCGCGCTGGAGATGGCCGGCAGCAACATCACCGTGAATGCGGTCTGCCCGGGCTTTACCGATACCGATCTCGTTGCCGGCAGCATCGACAACATCATGAAGAAGACCGGGCGAACCCGTGAGCAGGCGATCGCCGAGCTCGCAAAACACAATCCGCAAGGACGCCTGATCTCGCCGCAGGAAGTGGCCAATGCCGTGCTTTGGCTGTGCAGCGCGAACGCCAGTGCGATCACGGGGCAGGCGATTGCTGTCGCCGGTGGCGAGATCTAACCGCGCGGAACAAGGAAGGAAATCTCATGAGCAGACCAGCCAATCCCGTCACCGTGCCGCTCGCCGACTATTCACCGCAACACTTCCTGCTGGCGGTGGTCGATGGCGTTGCCACCGTGACACTCAATCGGCCCGAGCGGAAGAATCCGCTAACGTTCGAGAGCTATCGCGAGCTGACGGATTTCTTTCGCGCCTGCGCATTTGACGACGCGGTCAAGTCGATCGTCGTCACCGGCGCCGGCGGCAATTTCTCGTCCGGAGGCGACGTGTTCGAGATCATCGGGCCTTTGGTCAAGATGGACACCAAGGGGCTGACCGCTTTCACGCGGATGACCGGTGACCTCGTCAAGGCGATGCGGGCCTGCCCGCAGCCGATCGTGGCGGCGGTCGAGGGCATCTGCGCCGGCGCCGGCGCGATCATCGCCATGGCATCCGACATGCGGCTCGCCGCGAGCGGAGCCAAGGTTGCGTTCCTGTTCAACAAGGTGGGTCTTGGCGGCTGTGATATGGGCGCCTGTGCGATCCTGCCGCGGATCGTCGGTCAGTCCCGCGCCTCCGAGCTTCTGTTCACCGGCCGGTTCATGACCGCGGAGGAGGGCGAGCGCTGGGGGTTCTTCAGCCGTATCGTCACGCCGGAGCAGGTTCTGCCCCAGGCGCAGTTGTTGGCCAAGCAGGTCGCGGAAGGCCCGACCTTCGGCAACACCATGACCAAACGGATGCTGGCCATGGAATGGGCGATGTCGGTGGAGGAAGCGATCGAAGCGGAGGCCGTGGCTCAAGCCCTATGCATGACGACGGCCGATTTCGAGCGCGCCTTCGAGGCTTTTGCCAACAAGGTCAAGCCAGTCTTCAGGGGCGACTGACCAGCCCTTTCCTGCGGGAAGGCCCGGAATGGGGGCTTGCCAGAAATTATTTTAGGCTTAAAATAGTTTTCATGGCCGGGTGAATTGGCGAGGCTCCCATGAAAGTCGCGATCATCGGTGGTGGACCCGCGGGTCTCTACGCAGCGATCCTGCTCAAGAAACAGCGCCCTGGCGCCGACATCGCTGTCTATGAGCGCAACCGCGCCGACGATACGTTCGGCTTCGGCGTGGTGTTCTCGGATGCCACGCTCGACAATTTCGAAAAGCACGACCTTCCAAGCTACCGTCGCATCACCCAGGAGTTCGCCTATTGGGATGATATCGCGGTGCATTTTCGCGGCACCGTGCATCGGGTCGGGGGCAACGGCTTTTGCGGTTGCTCGCGGCAGAAACTGTTGCTGATCCTGCAGGAGCGCGCGCGAGAGCTCGGTGTCAGCCTGAATTTCGAAGTCGATGTCGAGGACGAGTCGCGCTTTGCCGATGCCGATCTCGTCTTGCTCGCCGACGGCATCAACAGCCGATTCCGTGAGAAGCATGTCGGGCACTTTGAGCCGGAGGTCGACCTCCGCACCAACAAATTTGCCTGGATGGGGTCGACCCGGCCGCTCGATGCCTTCACCTTCATCTTCCAGGAGACGGAGTGGGGACCGTTCATCGCCCACGCTTACCAATATGAAGCGGGCCACTCGACCTGGATCTTCGAGACCGATCCGGAGACGTTCGAGCGCGCGGGACTGACGGGGCTGAACGAGAGCCAATCCGCCACGCGGATGGCCGAGATCTTTGGCTGGTTCCTGGGCGAGCACAAGCTGCTCACCAACCGCTCGATGTGGCGAAATTTCCCGATGATCCGCAGCAAGCGCTGGGTCAAGGACAACATGGTGCTGCTCGGCGACGCCAAGGCCAGCGCGCACTTCTCGATCGGCTCCGGCACCAAGCTCGCGATGGAAGATGCGATCGCGTTGGCCGAAGCGATGGCGAAGGCGCCCGACATCAAAGCTGCGCTTGATGTCTATGAGCATGGTCGCCGCGAAGAGGTTGAGAAGACCCAGCACGCGGCCGACGTCTCGCTGGTCTGGTTCGAGCATGTCGACCGCTTCTGGGATTTCGATCCCGTGCAGTTCGCCTTTGGCGTGATGACGCGCTCGAAGGCGATTACCTACGACAATCTGAAGCTTCGCGCGCCGGATTTCGTCGCCGAGGTCGAGAAGTCCTTCGCCAGGCAAGTGCGCGGCAATGGGTTCGAGGTCAACACCGACAAGCCGATGGTGCCGCTGTTCCAGCCGTTCCGCTTGCGCGAGATGGAGATCGCCAACCGCGCCGTGATGTCGCCGATGTGCATGTATTCGGCGAAGGAAGGTGTTCCCGGTGAGTTCCACCTCGTGCATTACGGCTCGCGCGCCATCGGTGGCGCCGGCCTGATCTTCACCGAGATGACCTGTGTCAGCCGCGACGCCCGGATTACACCCGGCTGCGCCGGATTGTGGAATGACGAGCAGGAGACGGCGTGGCGGCGTATCGTCGATTTCGTCCACGGTAACTCCGCCGCAAAAATCTGCCTGCAGATCGGGCACGCCGGCCGCAAGGGTGCGACCAAGCTGATGTGGGATGGCATCGACCGTCCGCTGGACGAAGGCGGCTGGGATGTCGTCTCGGCGTCGCCGCTACCCTATTTTCCAGACAGCCAAGTGCCCCGCGAGCTCGACCGCGCCGGCATGAATGCGGTGAAGGGCTCTTTTGTCGCCGCGGCGGAGCGTGGTGAGCGGTGCGGCTTCGATATGCTGGAGCTGCACTGCGCCCACGGCTATCTTCTTGCCAGCTTCATTTCACCGCTGACGAACACCCGCATGGACGCGTATGGCGGTTCGCTTGAAAATCGGCTGCGCTTCCCGCTCGAGATATTTGAGGCACTTCGGGCAGTGTGGCCGAGGCACAAGCCGATGTCGGTGCGTATTTCTGCGACCGACTGGGCCGACGGCGGCATTACCGGCGATGATGCGGTGGCCGTCGCGCGCGCCTTCGCCGAGGCCGGTGTCGATCTCGTCGATGTCTCGACCGGGCAAACCGTGCGCGATGCACAGCCGATCTATGGCCGCATGTTCCAGACGCCATTCTCTGACCAGGTCCGCAACGAGGCGCGCGTGGCAACCATGTGCGTCGGAAACATCACGACCGCAGACCAGGCCAACACCATCTTGGCAGCTGGTCGGGCCGACCTCGTCGCGCTCGGGCGGCCGCACCTGGTTGATCCTTTCTTCACCATGAAGGCGGCGGCCTGGTATGGCGCGAACGACGCATTCTGCCCGCCGCAATATCTGCCTGGGAAGGACCAGATTTTCCGCAACAGCGTGCGCGATCGGCAGGATCTCGAGGAGCTGAGAATTAAGGCTAAGCCCAAGACCCGAGCTGAGCTCAAGGCGGAGGCGACAAAGCCGCTTGCGGCGGAGTGACCGCTCGTGCGACGTTAACCCCGTTGCCTGTGTATTGAGTGGAGTTAAGGGCGATGAAGGCGATTATCGTCGGCGGCGGTATCGGTGGTCTCACCACGGCTTTGATGCTGCGGGCCCGCGGCATCGGCTGCGAGATTTTCGAGCAATCGGATACGATCCGCGAACTCGGCGTCGGTATCAATACGCTGCCGCACGCCATGCGTGAGCTTGCCAGTCTCGGCCTGCTGCAAAAGCTCGACGACGTCGCGATCCGCACCGACCAGCTCTATTACCTCAACCGCCATGGCCAGGAAGTTTGGCGCGAAGCCCGCGGCGTCGATGCCGGTCACGACGTGCCGCAGTTCTCGATCCACCGCGGCCGCCTTCAGGGTGTCATCCATCGCGCCGTCGAGGAGCGGCTCGGAGCGGAGGCGATCCACACGGGCTGCCGGCTTGGCGCGTTCACGCAGGACGATGGCGGCGTCACGGCCTATTTCTTCGATCGTGCCGGCTCGCATATCCACACCGCGCGCGGCGATATTTTGATCGGCGCCGACGGCATCCACTCACGCGTACGCGACACGCTGTTCCCGAACGAAGGACCGCCGTGCTGGAACGGCCTGATGCTGTGGCGCGGTGCGCGCGACTGGCCGCTGTTCCTCACCGGAAAATCGATGATCGTTGCCGGTGGCCTCAACGCCAAGGTGGTGATTTATCCGATCGCGGAGGGATCGAGCTCGGCGAGCCGTCTCACCAACTGGGCGGTGCTCGTGAAAGTGGGCGAGGGCAATGCGCCGCCGCCGCGGAAGGAAGACTGGTCACGGCCGGGCCGGCGCGAGGAGCTGATGCCGCATGTCGCGCGCTTCTCGGTGCCCTATATCGACGTGAAGAGCCTGATTTCGGCGACGCCGGAGTTTTATGAATATCCGACCTGCGACCGCGATCCGTTGCCCTATTGGTCGTCCGGACGCGTCACCCTGCTCGGCGATGCCGCGCATCCCATGTATCCGGTCGGCTCCAACGGCGCCTCGCAGGCGATCCTCGATGCGCGCTGCCTTGCGGACGCGCTGGTACGCGCCGAGCATCCGCGTCAGGCCTTGATGGAATATGAGAAGAAGCGCCTGCCGATGACGGCGGACATCGTCCGCTCCAACCGGCGCGGCGGGCCCGAGGGCGTCATCGATGCCGTCGAGCAGTTGGCGCCCGACGGCTTCGACAATGTCGACAACGTGCTGAGCTATTCCCAGCGCGAAGCGATCGTGCGTGGTTACGCCACAAAAGCCGGCTTCGCCGCGGTACCTGGCCTCGCGGCGGTGCGCGCCTGAAGTGAGCCCCTAGCCGGCGCCCGGCGGCGGCGGCAGGAAGTGGATGTTGAACTCGGCGGCCATCGCCACAACATCCTCCGGCTTCTGTTCCTTCATGTTGTGAAGGCCCCAGAACAGGTCGAACAGCTTTTTGGTCGGCGACACCCAGAACAGCACCTTTGCGGTCTGGTCCGATTTGTTGAAGATGCCGTGCGGCACGCCCATGCCAAGGCGGATCAGATCGCCGGGCGTCGCCTGCGCCTCCGAATTGCCGAGCACGAAGTCGAGCTTGCCCTCCAGCATGTAGAGATATTCGTCCTGGTCGGGATGAATGTGCGGCGGCACGAACGTGCCCGGCGGCAGTGTGGCGTGCCAGGAGAAGCTGTTCTCGGTGTTGCTCTTCGGCACATAGGTCTGGCCGAGGATGTTCCAGGAGATGCCCTGGATCCCCTCGTTAGCCCGCGTGATGCCGGTAATTTCGCTCTTCATTGCAGTCCTCCCTTAACGCGACGCGCGGCGTTAGTTCGCCGCCTTGCAGTCCTTGGCATAGCGATCGCCGTAGTTCTCGAAAACCTTCTGGACGATCTCGGTCTGGAATTTTCCGTCCGGACGCTTGGCGACCTTGGTCAGATAGAAATCCTGGATCGGATAGCCGTTGGTGTTGAACTTGAACGACCCGCGCAGCGACGTGAAGTCCGCCTTCTTCAGGGCGGCCGCAACGGCGTCCTTGTTGGAGAGATCGCCCTTCACGCCCTTGACCGCGCTGTCGATCAGCATTGCAGCGTCATAAGCCTGGAAGGCGTAGGTGCCGGGCACGCCGTTATAGGCGGCCTCGTAGCTGGCGACGAACTTCTTGTTCTGGGGATTGTCGAGATTGGGCGCCCAGTTCGCGCCGCCGAACATGCCGACCGCCGCGTCCTGCTGTGCCGGCAGGGTCGATTCATCCACCGTGAAGGCTGAGAGCACCGGAATGTTGTCGGCGAGACCGGCCTGCTTGTATTGCTTGACGAGGTTGACGCCGAGGCCGCCCGGCATGAACGTGAACAGCGCATCGGGCTTCTGCGAGGAAATCTTGGAAAGCTCCGGCTGGAAGTCCAGCGTGTTGAGCGGCATGTAAGATTCTTCGACGATCTCGCCCTTGTAGTCGAGCTTGAAACCGGCGACCGAGTCCTTGCCGGCCTGATAGTTCGGCACCATCAGATACATGCGCTTGTAGCCGCGATCCTGCGCCACCTTGCCGAGGATCTCGTGCACCTGGTCGTTCTGATAGGACGTCACATAGAAGAACGGGTTGCAGTCCTTGCCGGCAAAGGTCGATGGGCCGGCGTTGGGGCTGATCAGGAATACCTTGGATTCCGTGACCGGCCGGTGGATGGCCTGGAGGATGTTGGAGAAGATCGGCCCGACCACAAAGTCGACCTTGTCGCGCTCCAGAAGACCCTTGACCTTGGTCACGGCGACGTCAGGTTTCAACTCGTCGTCGACCGCGATGACCTCGACGTCTCGGCCCCCCATCTTGCCACCGAGATCCTTTACCGCGAGGGCAAAACCGTCGCGAACCTGCTGGCCGAGCGCCGCGCCGGGCCCCGACAGCGTCACGATCACGCCCAGCTTGATCTTTTCTTGTGCGAGGGCAGGGCTCATCGCGGTCCCGAGCAGCAAGGCGGCTGCGGCCAAAGTCATTTGCGTCTTCATGATCTGTCCCCCCGTGGCGATCGGGCCTGCGCTGCAGGCCGCATACTTCGATCCAAGCTTATGCCGATGATGGCTACCGCGGCAAGCTGAGCTCAAGGCGTCGCCATCTCGCGCGAAAGCGGCGCATGCAAGCCGCGCGCCAATTATTTGAAGCCTAAAGAAATTGATGTGCGGTCGATTGTTGCAGCTTTGGGCTTGCGGCCGGCGTCGATTTATTTGAAGCTCAAAACGTTGGGAATCCGTACCGGCACCAATGCCGGCCGTGAGTGACTGCAGCGAGATGCTCGATTCCGAGACCAAGGCCGTCGAAACGCCGGAGGACCATGCCGAAGAGCTTCGGCTGTGGTTGCGCCTGCTCACCTGCACGACCCTGATCGAGGGAGAAGTCCGCGGTCGGCTGCGGCAACGTTTCGACGTCACGCTGCCCCGTTTCGATCTAATGGCGCAGCTCGACAAGGCGCCTGACGGCATGACGCTGTCGGATGTCTCCAAGCGCATGATGGTGTCCAACGGCAATGTCACCGGCCTCGTCGAGCGCCTGGTCGAATCCGGCCATCTCGACCGCCGGACCTCGGAGACCGACCGTCGCGTCCAGGTGATCCGCCTCACGAAGCTTGGTCGTGCCGAGTTTCGCAGGATGGCCTCGGAACACGAGACCTGGATCGCTGATCTCTTTGCCGATTTGACGCCGAAGGACGTTCGCGAATTGATGCGGCTCCTGGCCAAGACCAAGGCGTCGGCGCAGAAATCGGCCGGCCGCCGCCGGCCCTAGGTCCGCGGGCGACCGGTCGCCAATCCCTTTTGCCGCACGAAAATGCATGGGATGCCCAAAATCCGCTATTGCGCCAAATTGTTTTAAGCCTAAAATGTTTTCCGTTGAGTGCTGCCGGGTGCTTTCCATGCTGAAAGGAGCGTGCGATGGCCAACGCCGCCAAGGTTCAAGTTTCGGGCTCGCATGACGGCAACGCCGTGACTGCCCACGTCGACACGTTTGCGCGGCAGCATCTGCCGCCGCCAGAGCTGTGGCCGGAGTTCATCTTCACACGGCCGGAGCTGCACTATCCGCAGCGTCTGAATTGCGTCAGCTATTTCCTCGACCGCTGGGTCGAGCAGGGGCAGGGCGATGCGCCTTGCGTCATCAGCCCCGCCGTCAGCTACACCTATCGCGAGCTGCAGGCGCTCGTGAACCGCATCGCCAATGTGTTGGTCGGAAAACTCGGTCTCGTCACCGGCGGCCGCGTGATGCTGCGCTCCGCCAACAGCCCGATGATGGTTGCGACCTATCTTGCGGTGATCAAGGCCGGCGGCATTTGCGTGGCGACGATGCCGCTGCTGCGCGCCAAGGAGCTATCCTATCCGATCCAGAAGGCGGAGATCACGATTGCGCTTTGCGACGGAAAACTCTCCGACGAGATGGAGAAGGCGAAGCTGGCTGCGCCGGATCTCAGGCACGTGGTCTATTGGGGCAACGGTGCACCCGACTCGCTCGAAGCACTGATCGCGGATGCGAGCGCCGAGTTCGCCGCGGTCGATACCGCCGCTGACGATATCTGCCTGATCGCCTTCACGTCGGGGACCACCGGCGATCCAAAGGGCACCATGCATTTCCATCGGGACATGTTGGCGGTGTGCGACGGCTATGCGCGCAACATCCTGCAGGCCGAGCAGAAAGACCGTTTCGTCGGCTCCGCGCCGCTGGCCTTCACCTTCGGCTTCGGCGGCGTGCTGTTCCCGATGCACATCGGCGCTTCTTTTGTCGTCCTCGAGAAGACGACGCCCGACGACATCCTGACGGCGATCGAGCAGTACAAGACCACGGTCTGCTTTACAGCGCCGACCGCGTACCGCGCCATGATCGGCAAGCTTCCGGGGCGCGACATTTCCTCGCTAAGGAAGTGCGTGTCCGCGGGTGAGACGCTGCCCAAGCCGACATTCGACGCCTGGCTCAAGGCCACCGGCATCAAGCTGATGGACGGAATTGGCTCGACTGAGCTGCTGCACATCTTCATCAGCGCGACGGAGGACGAAATTCGCCCCGGCGCGACCGGCAAGCCCGTGCCTGGCTATGAAGCGAAGATCGTCGACGATGATGGCAATGACCTGCCGCCGGGCACGATGGGGAAGCTTGCAGTGCGCGGGCCGACCGGCTGCCGTTATCTCGCCGACGAGCGGCAGCGGAAGTATGTCCAGAACGGCTGGAACATCACCGGCGACACCTATCTGATGGATAGCGACGGTTATTTCTGGTACCAGTCGCGCTCCGACGACATGATCGTGTCATCCGGATACAATATCGCGGGAACGGATGTGGAAGCAGCGCTGCTCACGCATCCGTCGGTTGCCGAGTGTGGCGTCGTCGGTGCGCCGGATGAGGCGCGCGGGATGATTGTGAAGGCCTATATCATTGCCGCATCCGGCGTGACGCCGGATGCAAAGCTCGCAGCCGAGTTGCAGGAGCATGTCAAACGCGAGATCGCGCCGTATAAATATCCGCGCGCGATCGAGTTCGTGACCCAGCTGCCGAAAACCGAGACCGGAAAATTGAAGCGCTTCGCCTTGCGGCAATTGGCGCAAGCGGCGGCGACGTCCTCGGGCGTCGCGGCAGAATGAGATGAGGATCAAGATTTGTCCGTGACGACGCCGAAAGGCCCACAGCTCGCGGTGCTGCCCGGTGCAGCCGAGGATGACCTCAGCCCGAGGGCACAGGTGCTCCAGCCCTCCGGCTGGCCGATGCCGAAGGGCTATGCCAATGGCATGGCTGCCGAAGGGCGCTTCGTGGTGACCGGCGGCGTGATCGGCTGGGATGCCGAGGAGCGTCTCGCGGACGGCTTTGTCGCGCAGGTGCGTCAGACCCTGAGCAACATCGCGGAAATCCTTGCCGAGGCCGGTGCGCGGCCCGAGCACCTCGTGCGCCTGACCTGGTATGTCGTCGACATGGACGAATACCTGACGAACCTGAAGGAGCTCGGCAAGATCTATCGCACGATCTTCGGCGCGCATTATCCGGCAATGGCGCTTGTCCAGGTCGTCCGCCTTGTTGAGAAAGCGGCACGCGTCGAGATCGAAGCAACCGCCGTCATTCCTCGCTGAACGACACTCAGCTTGCCTTGTCAGCTTGCCTTGGCGAGATCATCGTCCTCGGGTGAGTTCAGATAGACGCCGGACATGGTGTCGACCCAGCATAGATGGTCGTGCACCTTCCTGACGCCCGCGACATTCTCCGCGGCAACGACCGCAGCCTGCCGCGCGCGCTCCTCGGTGATGACGCCGCTCAAATGAACGATGCCGTCGCGAACGATGACGTTCAGTCCGAACGGGCACCAATCGTTCTTCTCCATGGCATCGATGATGCGCCCGCGGATGTGATCATCGTCGGCGGTCGGGTCCGGCACGTCGCGAGCGAGGCCCGCCACGGCTTGCAGAAGGTTGGCGCGTGATACGATGCCCACGAGCTTGTCGCCGCGAACCACCGGCAGCCGCTTCACGTTATTCCGTTCCATGAGATCGACGATTTCCGCAAGCGCGGCGTCTTCGGTAATGGTGACGGGCGAGGCGGTCATGACCTCCGACACCCTGCGGCCATGCTCGTGGACGAAATCGCTGGCTGTCTTGCCGGGACCGAGGATGAATCGCAGCCAGCGGCCGCGCTTGCGCCCGGTGCCGATTTCGCTGCGGCGGATGAAGTCGCTCTCCGAGACGACGCCGACCAGCTTGCCGGTACCGTCGACAACAGTCAGGCCGCTGACGTGGCGCTTCAGCATGATGTTCGCGGCCTCGACGATGCTGGTGTCGGGGGTGACCGAGATAACCGAGCGGGTCATGATCTGGTGGGCGCGCATGGGGGGCTCCGCAAGTTCACACGAATATCGATGTGCGGAGCTTAGATCAGCGGCAGCGGCCTGGTTTGACGCAGGTCAAGCAGCGCTGGCGTCGAGCTAGTCCTCCGGTTCCGGGTCTGGCGTCAGGTCGGAGGAGCGGAAGGGCTTTGCCTTGTCCAGCTTGCGATAGGCCGTCGAAGCCGTTCGCAACAGCTTCTTTTCCCGCTTGCGGTCGAGAAAGCGAACGGCGGCCTCGGGGGCGGCTTCGTTCAACGACGCGGCCAGCGTCTGGCCGCGCGCATCGTCGTTCAGCTGTCCGAGCGATTTTTGCGCCCTGCGCAATTGTTTGAGAATCGACTTCTGCTTCGTCAGCGACTTCTCGGCGAACAGGTCCTCCAGCGACTCGATCGAATAGGTCAGTCGCTTGTTGAGAATCCGCAGCTTGTGCCGCTTCTCGACATCGAGCTTGCGCAGCCTCTTGGCCTTCCTGAGCAGCGTCTTTTCCCATTCGGTCAGTTGCGCCGTCGCGTGGTCGGCGAGCGGGCAACGGCGCAGCCTGATGGCCTCCTTGCCGCGCCGGGTCGACCAGGGGCCGCTCTCGATCCAGCTCGAGGTCTGTTCGACCAGGCGGCGATATCGCGCCGATTGCAGCGCGCGGGCCAGCAGGCGATGGCTTTCGGCGCGCTTGTCGTCCCAGTGCTGCAGCTCGGCGATCACCGCGAGCTCGTTGCCGGTCTCGGCCACGACGCGTTCGATGGCGACGTCGAGATCCCGCACCATGCCGAGCTGGCTGTTCAGCCATTTCAACTCGGCCCAGACTTTGGGGCGCAGCGCATCGTCGACCATGGGCGAAAAGAAGCGAATCGCGGTCCGCAGATGGGTCAGCGCGATTCGGATCTGATGCAGCGCCTCCGGATCGCCTCGACAGGTCCCGTCGTGCTGGGCAAGGACGGCGGCGAGGTGACGGCGGGCGATGATCCGAAAGGCGGTGTCGCAGGCCATGCCGGGGCTGAGGCGCCCGGGCAGCGTATTGCGGCTCGCCGCCGGCCTGGCGAGGGCGGTCGCCGTCGAACTCGTGGTGGGTCGCGCCATCCTAGCCCGCGCCAATCAGATTGCCTTACCTGCCCTCAGCGATCGCGTCCTGGCAGCTCTGGAGCGTCTGCGCTTGTGTCCCGGATGCATCGATGGTCGTCCAATCGATATGGCCGATATTATAGTGCTCTTGCAACGCGGCAACCTCTTGCGTCGCGTCGGATGCGTCACCGCTGCGACCGCCGATTCGGGCCTGGCGGGTCGCCAGATCCGCGACCAGGAAGAGGCCGGTGAGGGGTGCGTTACAATTCCTCGCCAGCGTGGCGGTGGCATCCCGCTCGAAATCGCGGGCGAACACGCCGTCGACGATTGCTGAATGGCCCTGAGCCAGCACACGCTGGGCGCGCTCGGCCATTGCCTCGTAGACACGGGCCGCAAGCTCGGGCGTATAGGCGGACGGCCGCAGCCGGTCCGTGTCGGCAATACCGAACATCTGCTTGCGAATGACGTCGCTGCGCAGCACGACGGCGCCAGGCTGCGGAGCGACGGTAGGCGCGAGCGCGCGTGCCAAAACTGTCTTGCCGGTGCCAGATAGTCCACCCACCGCGATCAGACGGGGAGCGGGAGGCTGGATCAGCGCCTGGGCAAGGTCGAAATAATGGCGCGCCTCATCGAGAATGCCGGCATCGTCGGAATGTGGTGGCTTCAGCCGTGCCAACGCTACCTGGGCCCGGATCGCTGCGCGCATTGACATGAACAGCGGCAGCGCGCCGAGCGCGTCGAGATTATTCAGCGGTGTCGCGGCAAGATATCGGTTCAGAACGGTATTGGCTGCGAGCGGCTGATGGTGGCGGAGCAGATCCATCAGCGTAAACGCGAGGTCATAGAATACGTCGACAGTCGCCATCTGTGCGTCGAACTCGATGGCATCGAATAGCACGGGCTGCTGCTCGATCATCACAATATTCGCAAGATGCAGATCGCCGTGACAGCGGCGCACGAAGCCTTGGTGGCTGCGCTCTTCGAGCAAGGGACGGGTGCGCAGGAATGCCGCGTGCGAGGCCTGCGCAAGCTGCTCGATCTCCATGGCCGGGAGATGATTGCCGATTCGCAGGCCATTGCTGTTGCCGTTGATCAGGGCGGGGATGGAGGACATCCAGGCCTTGCCGTCGGCGGGCGTCGTTGCCGCATGCGAAGCCGCGATCGCGTCGGCGACGGCCGACGCAAAGTCCGCGTCGAACCGTCCGGCCTTCGCCAGATGATCCAGCGTTCGGCTCTCGTCGAAACGCGACATGTCCACGGCATATTCGATCGGCTTGCCGCTGCCGTCGACCTTCACCGACCCGTCCGGTTCTTCAGTAATGGCCACGACGCGATGATAGATCTGTGGCGCATGCGGCCGGTTGATCCGGACCTCTTCCTCGCACGCCATCCTGCGTTTCCCGAGCGTCGAATAATCGAGAAAGGGATATTTGACCGCCCGCTTGATCTTCAGCGCGCGCGTCCCGTCGAGGAAGACCGAAGCCGCGTGTGTGTCGATCCGCTTCGCGCCGGGATGTGCGGTCAGTGCCGCGAAGATCCGTTCCTGGGTCGCAGAATTGTCGGTCATCCCTGCCGGCCTATTGCAGATGAGGGCGCCAAGCGGTCCGGCCGCACACCAAGGTAACCTTTAGGTCGGGACCGCGACCAGTCCTTGACTTCCGTCAAGGCCGGTCGTCGGTTGGCGATGCGGAGTTGTCCCGGCTTGAGGAAGATCAAGGCCCCGTACCGAAGGCGGCCTATTCTGGCCGGCAAGGAGAATCCGATGCCCATCAAGGACGTGTTTCTGCCGCTCATTGGCCAGCCGCGCTCGTCCACGCTGGCCACGATTGAGAAGTGCGTCGCCGTTGCCGCCGATCTCGGCGCCAGGATAACCGGGCTTGCGCTCGAGGACGATGCCTTCACGCGGCCGAAGGTGGTGTTCCCTGATGATCCGGAGGCCGCCGAATTCAGTGCCGCGCGCGAGGCGGACGACATGCAGCAGCTCCTGGACACGTTCACCGCTGCGGCCTCGCGTGCCGGGATTCGCGCCCAAAGCCGGTCAGGCAGAGTCCCGGCGGACCAGATCGCCTCGACCCTGGCCGAGCACGCGCACTTCAGCGACCTCATCATGGTCCTCGTGAAGCCGCACGACAGCCGAACGGAAAACATCGTTGACACGCTCCTGTTCGAATCCGGCCGGCCATTGCTGCTTTGTCCGGAGCAGCACGTAGAGGCGCTGCGGCCGGAATTCGAGAACGTCGTGATTGCCTGGGACCATTCGGCGCGCGCGGCACGTGCGGTCGGCGACGCGTTACCGATCCTGCAGGCTGCCGCTGTGGTGCGGGTGATCACGGTGGCGGACGACAAGGGCGAAGCGGTCACGCAATCCGGCGCCAGTCTCGTCCATCATCTCAGGGAGCATGGGGTCTATGCATCCTTCGAAACCGTGAAGGGCGGTGGCAGCTCGATCGGCAAGGTGCTGGGAAGCTTCGCGCAGTCCCACGCGATCGATGCCATCGTCATGGGCGCCTACCACCATTCGCGTCTGAACGAGATCGTCTGGGGCGGCGTAACGAAGACCATCATCGGCCAGCCACCATGCTGGGTGATGATGTCGCACTAGCGTCCTGAACCGGAAGTTCGCAACATCGCGTCGACGCTGTCGCGCATTTTTGAGATTGTGCCCTCGAGCCCGATCTAGCAGGCGAACTTTCGCTGAACGGCAGCCAGTGCCCGAAAATGATCCCTAATTTCATCTTGCGTTGAATCAGCAGCACACGCCGCAAATCTCTTATTGAGCCACGGTCCAAGCTGCGGCCTGCGATAAGGGGCGATGCTGGTCACATCGGGACTCTCCCGCGCTCGGGCGCGTGCAGGACCATGAAATGCTTCTGCACGATAGCGAGCCGGATCATTTTCTTTGTTGCAATTACAAGCTTCATCGTCGGTCGCAAGCAGGCCTCTGGTGGGCGCTGATAACCGAAATGGTTATTGAGTTCTCAGCACATCATGCCTCATGTGATTGAATGAGGTACCCCCTCCGAGCCATTGGCTCGATAGGTGAACTCAGCGAGTATCGAGACAAATCGCAGTTTGTCGCGTCTCGGATTCAGCGAGTTGGGACTTTCTGTTAGCTGCTGTTTTGGAGAGGCCGAGCGAGCCGCGGTAGCGGTGCGCCTGGATGTCTATTGCCGCGCTCCGGAGGGAAATTCATGCGGACGCCAAGTAGCCCGCGTTTCGAGACCGTGGCAGCGGTCGTCTTGGAACCTGCACGCTCGACCAACAGGCACTGCGATCGAACCGCGATGGAGGGCTGACGATCATGACCACGACTCCGAGCCACATTGTCGTCCTTTCCCTGGAAAATGAGAACTATTCCGACATCGTAGGGAGTTCGCAGGCGCCATACCTGAACTCGCTGATCTCCCAGGGGATGCTGCTCACCAACTACTACGGTGTGACCCATCCGAGTCAGCCCAATTACATTGCCCTGTTTTCCGGCTCGACGCAGGGCGTCACCAGCAACGGCGCCGTTGCCCAGCTTCCGGCCAGCGTGCCGACACTGGCGAGCACGCTCGCCGCGCACGGTTACACCTTCGGCGGTTACGCCGAGACGACGGCGGATCCCGAACGGCAACCTTGGATGGACTTCGCCAATTCGGCCAACGACGGTCACGATTTCAGCACCTTTCCTCAGACCGCGGCCGGCTTCGCCAACCTTCCGACCGTCTCCTTTGTTTCGCCCAACGACGCCCACAACATGACGCCGACGAGCGACAACGGTGGCGGGATTCCGGCAGGCGACGCTTGGGTCCAGGCCAACCTCTCTGCCTACGCCGCCTGGGCGCAGGCGAACAATTCGCTGCTGATCATCACCTTCGACGAAAACAACACCAATCCGGCGGTGACCTATCCCGATCACATTGCGGGGATCGTCGTCGGCGCGGGCGTCCCGGCCGGCTCCGTCAACGACTCGCCCGCTGATCAATATTCCCTGCTTGCCACGATCGAAAGCCTTTACGGCGCTGCGCCGATCGGCGCCAGCGCCGGCGTGCCGGCGCTCAATTTCTATTCGGCGACGCCACCGACGAGCTCCACCTCGGTCGACCTGTCATTTTCCGGATTGTCCGATCTGACCAACACTCCGCCCCAAAATGCGCTAGCGGTCGGTTCGAATTACATTCTCACCGCGGAGACCACTCACTACGAGATAACCGACCTCAGCGGGCATCCGATCGTATCCAATGGATCATTGTCCACCTTGTTCTCGCCGCTTGGCGCCACGCTCGACAACAGGCTGCTCGACGCGCGCGCCGCCTATGACAGTTCGACCGGTCACTATGTGATCATCGCGGAAAATTTCCAGCCGGGAACCGGGAATTTCGCCACCAACATCGATATCGCCGTGTCGGTGGACAGCAATCCGAACGATGGCTGGTATCTGGCTTCGATCGACACGTCCAACGGCAACACGACCCAAGCGGACATGCCCTTTCTGTCGGTCAGCAACGGCAAGATCTACATCTCCACGCCCGAATATCTCGACGCGGGAGGCGGTTACAACAACGGCGAATTCGTCGTCAACGAAAGCAGCGTCATAGCCGCCGGAAACGCCGCGATCACACCCGACGCCAGCCAAAGCGTGTCACCGACCGGCGGCATCGCGCGCAATATCGCCGGCGATAACGGGGAAACCTACTATTTGAGCACCTATTCGACCGGCAGGGAGACAGGGCTCACATATCAAACCTACGATCCGACGCACGGCTTCAGCGGGACCCAAACGCTCTTCCTCGGCGATGCCGATGTGGGAGGGGGCGGAAACAACTTCACCGCCGCGCAGCTAGGCACGACCAAGACGCTCGACATTAACGACGGGCGCCTCCAAAGCCTTGCCTACACCTCCTCCGGAGGACACAACTACGTCTTTGGCGTGAGCGAAGTCATGCCGAGCGCGGGGGCGCCCGCGGAAATCGAGTGGTTCAAGCTCGATGTCACCGATCCCACGAATCCGCAATTTGTCATCGGGAACGTGATTTCCGGCGCCTCCATCGGCGCGGGCGTCGCGGTGTTCAACCCGTCGATTGCGGTCGACCAGAACGGCGACGTGCTCATCAATTTTTCGGCCTCCGGGTCGAATATGTATCCCGCCGACTATTATACGGTGCTCGGCGCCGGCGCTTCCGCCTTCACCGCGCCGACGCTTTACCAGGCGAGCACTACGTTTTTCGATTCCGGTGCTCTGAACGACCAGCGCTGGGGCACCTATTCGACCGCAATCGCCGATCCGAACAACCCGGGCGGGTTCTGGATATCGAATGAATATATCGCCAACGGATGGTGGCAAACGGCGGTCGCTCAGGTCAGTGTCCATCCAGATACGACGCCGCCGGCCGCACCGACCGGCCTATCCCTCGATGCGACGACGGACAGCGCTACGATCGGCGATCGCATCACCAACTTTACGCACGTCAAGATCGACGGCACGGCCGAGGCCGGCAGCACGGTGACACTGTATGACAGCAACGGCACGACAGTGCTTGGTACAGGCACTGCGAATCTGACAACCGGTGCGTTCAGTATCACGACATCGGCGCTGGCTGATGGGACGCATAATATCACCGCGAAAGCGACCGATGCGTGGGGAAATACGAGCATTGCGTCCGCCGTCCTTGCCGTGATGGAGGACACCACGGCGCCGACAGGCGGCACGCCCGATCTCACCGCGGCTTCCGATACAGGCGTATCGAGCACGGACAACATCACCAAGGATACCACGCCAACGTTCCAGGTGGCCCTCGATCCAACCGTGCAGGCGGGCGATACGGTCGAGCTGAAACTCGGTGGAGCATCGCTGACGCATCCCCTGCTGCACACCATCACCGCAGGCGACGTGTCGGCCGGATCCGTCCAGTTGACCGTGACGGCCGGCGATCTTGGCGCGGACGGCACGAAGTCGATCACCGCGGTCTTTGACGACGCGGCCGGGAATTCATCAACGACCGCGGCGCTGATGATCACGCTCGACACCACGATCGCGACGCCAACTGTGGCGCTGACCGACGACACCGGCATCTCGGACACCGACCACATCACACGGGATGACGCGCTGACCATCAGCGCGGCGGCCGGCGATGTCACCCGCACCTACTCAGTGGACGGCGGGCTGCCATCGGCGAGCTACGTCGCGCCGGTGATGGACGGCAGCCATACCGTGGTCGTGACCGATACCGACACCGCCGGCAACACGGCCAGTGCCAGCATCACCTTCACGCTCGACCAAACGGACGTCAATTTCGGTACGTCTGGCGGCATATCCAACTTGCTGCTCCAGAACGACACCAGCCATGGCATTGCGGTCTGGGAAATGAACGGAACTACGGTAGTGGCGAATCCCCAGATCGGCACCGCGCCGTCAGGGTCCGAACTCGCTGCCACGGGAGACTTCAACGGTGACGGCAAAGCCGACTTGCTGTTCATCAACGACACGAGCCATGCCGTTACGATGTGGGAAATGAACGGTACCCAGGTGGCGACGAACGCCACGGTCGGCACCATTAATGCCGCGGCCGGCTGGCAATTCGAAGGCACCGGCGATTTCAACGGTGATGGCAAGACCGACCTGCTTCTCTTCAATGACAACAGTGATGGTGTTGCGATCTGGGAGATGAACGGCACCCAGGTCATGGCCAACCCGCAAATCGGTGTTATCAATGGCGCGGCCGGCTGGCACTTCGCCGACACGGGTGACTTCAACGGTGACGGCAAGACCGACCTGCTGCTTCTCAACTCAACCACTCATGGCGTGGCGGTCTGGGAGATGAACGGCAGCCAGGTCATGGCCAATCCGCAGATCGGTACCATCAATGCCGCGGCCGGCTGGCAATTCGAGGGTACCGGCGACTTCAATGGTGACGGCAAGACCGACCTTCTGCTTGTCAACTCAACCACCAATGGTGTGGCGGTTTGGGAGATGAACGGAACCCAGGTCATGGCCAATCCGCAGATCGGTACCATCAATGCCGCGGCTGGCTGGCACTTCGCCGACACGGGTGACTTCAACGGCGACGGCAAGACCGACCTGCTGTTGCTCAACAGCACGACTGGCGGCGTCGCGGTTTGGCAGATGAACGGCACCCAGGTCACTGCCAACCCGCAGGTCGGCGTCATGGATCCCGGTTTCCAATACGTCGGCAAGGGCGACTACAACGGCGACGGCAGGACCGATCTTCTGTTCGAGAACAATGCTACCCACGCGTTGCAGGTCTGGGAGATGAACGGCACACAGGTCGAGGCCAAGGTTCAAATCGGAACGATCAATGCTGCTGCCGATTGGCATCTCGTGAGCTAGGATCCGGGCTGGCACGACGTCCAGTCAGATTCTGCTCGCCACCAGTGGCCCGCTTTCAGCGCCAGCGCTCGAATTCGCGGATAATGACCGAGGTTCGTTTGTCCATTTCATCGGTGCTTGGCACAATTTGGTGTCGCGAGTCACTGGTTCGTAATGATGGATTTGCAGTGGGTTCGCGTCGCTGTACCAGGATGGGGGCCGCAGCAGCGACCACTCCCCCGATCCAACACTGGCTGGCTAAAAAGCGCGGTTGGCACGCGCACCTGACTCCGACCAGTTCGTCATGACTCAACCAAGTCGAGCGCTTCTTCAGGTTTCTTACCGATAAAAAGATTAGGCCCGACGCCTATCGCAACGTCGCTGCCGTCAGGCCGGCATCCCATCGTTCATCGACCGACACAACGCCGATCCCAAGTCATTCCGGCGGGAGGCAGGTCCGCTGATGACATCCTTGCCTCATCGAGCGCTTCTGCCGATACAATGACCCAGCAGAGCGCGCCGCGATTCTGCAAACTCCCGGTTCAGGACACTAGGTGCGCTCACTCCATATCCGGGCTAGCATCGCAACTGTCGGGTCCGTTGCCCGATCGGACGATTGTAATCATGTCGACTTACCGCCTGAAAAATCTGTTGTCGCCACGGTCGGTTGCGCTGGTCGGCGCAAGTTCCCGCCCGGTCTCCGTTGGACGCGCCGTCCTCGAGAACATTCGCAAGGCGGAATTCAAGGGGCAGTTCGGCCTGGTGAACCCACGCCATGCCGAGATCGGCGGCGTCGCGACGGTGAGCCGCCTGGACCGGCTGCCCTTCGTACCTGAGCTCGTCGTCATCACCGCGCCGGCGCGAGAGATCCCTGACATCATCGACCAGGCCGGTCGGCGCGGTTCGGCCGGCGCCCTGATCGTCTCGGCGGGACTCGGTCATGGACCGGGATCGCTTCAGGAGGCCGCCAGCGCGGCCGCCCGTAAATACGGCATGCGGTTGATCGGCCCCAACTGCCTCGGCATCATGATGCCCGGCGCAAATCTGAATGCGAGTTTCGCCGCGCACATGCCGCGGGCTGGAAATCTCGCGCTGATCTCACAATCGGGGGCGATTGCGGCCGGCATGGTGGATTGGGCTGCGCAACGCGGCGTCGGCTTCTCCGGCATCGTCACGATCGGCGACCAGATCGACGTCGACATCGCGGATCTGCTCGACCATTTCGCGATGGACCACAAGACCCGTGCGATCCTACTCTACATCGAGGCCATCAAGGACGCGCGGAAGTTCATGTCGGCGGCGCGCGCTGCGGCGCGTGTGAAGCCGGTCGTCGTCGTGAAATCCGGCCGCATGGCGCATGGCGCGAAGGCTGCGGCCACGCATACCGGCGCGCTCGCAGGTGCCGACGCCGTCTATGATGCGGCCTTCCGGCGCGCCGGCGTCCTCCGGGTATCCGATCTGCGCGAACTGTTCGATTGTGCCGAGACGCTCGGCCGGATCGGGTCGCCTGCGGGAAAGCGCCTCGCTATCCTGACCAATGGTGGCGGCATCGGTGTCCTGGCGGTCGACCGGCTGGCGGATCTCGGCGGAATTCCCGCGCCCATGACACCCGATACGCGCGGGAAGCTCGACGCGGTGCTGCCGCCGACCTGGTCCGGCGCCAATCCCGTCGATATCGTGGGCGACGCCGACGCGGCGCGCTATGCCGCGGCGCTGGAGGTGCTGCTCGACGATCCCGGCAATGACGCAATTCTCGTGCTCAACGTGCAGACCGCGATCGCATCGGCCGCCGAGATCGCGACGACCGTGACTGAACTCGTCCTCAAGTATCGCGCGAAGCATCGCAGTTGGGCCAAGCCTGTGCTTGCCGCCTGGGTCGGTGCCGATCAGGACATCATTGCAACGCTGTCCGCCGCTGGCATTCCGAACTATCCGACCGAAGACGACGCGGTGCGTGGCTTCATGCATATGGTCCGGCATCGCGAGGTCGTAGACGAGCTAAGCCAGGTTCCGCCCGCGATGCCGGACACCTTCGTGCCGGATGTCGCGGCTGCCAAACAGATCGTCACGACGGCCATCGCTGACGGGCGCAAATGGCTTGATCCCGTCGAGATCAAGCATCTGCTTGGCTGCTATGACATCGCAATGGTGCCGACCTACGCGGCTGCAGATGTCGAGCAGGCGGTCGCCTGTGCGGATGAGATATTCGCCCAAGGCGCCACCGTCGTGCTCAAGATCATGTCGCGCGACATTGTGCACAAGTCCGACGTCGGCGGTGTCGTGCTCAATCTGACCAATCCGGGTGTGGTACGCACGGCCGCCGCCGGCATTCTCGCGCGGGCAAGGAAGCTGCGTCCTGAAGCCCGTATTGATGGCCTCATCGTCCAGGCAATGGTCGTCAAGGCGAAGGCGCGTGAGTTGATTCTTGGCCTCGCTGACGATCCGACGTTCGGCAGCGTCGTCGTGTTCGGCCGGGGCGGCACCGCGGTGGAGATCATCAACGACAAGGCCCTGGCGCTGCCGCCGCTCGACCTCCAGCTCGCCCGCGACCTGATCGAGCGCACGCGGGTGTCGCGATTGTTGCCCGCCTACCGGGACGTGCCGGCGGTCAAGCAGGACGCCGTCGCGCTGGTGCTGGTCAAGCTGGCGCAGATGGCGACCGACATCCCCGAAATCCGCGAGCTCGATATCAATCCGTTGCTCGCGGATGAGACCGGTGCGACGGCGGTCGACGCCCGCGTCGCGGTGGGGCCGCCACAGCGGAAGTTTGCGGGCTCCGGCCCCGCCAATTTCGCCGTCCGCGCCTATCCTTCGCAATGGGAGCGCCGGCTCGCGCTCAAGGACGGCTGGCGTATCTTCGTGCGGCCCCTGCGGCCCGAAGACGAGCCGACCATTCACGAATTCCTGCGTCACGTCACGCCTGAGGATCTCCGCTTGCGCTTCTTCGCGCCGATGAAGGAGTTCACCCATGAATTCATCGCGCGCCTGACCCAGCTCGACTATGCCCGTGCCATGGCCTTCATCGCGTTTGACGAGAACAGCGAGATGGTCGGCGTGGTGCGGCTTCACTCGGATTCGATCTACGAGAGCGGCGAATATGCGATCCTGCTGCGCTCCGACCTCAAGGGCAGAGGGCTCGGCTGGGCCCTGATGCAGCTGATCATCGACTACGCCAGGTCGGAAGGGCTCAAGACCATCTCTGGCGACGTGCTCAAGGAGAACGTCGTGATGCTGGAGATGTGCCGGCAGCTCGGCTTTGAGATCAAGCCCGACCCGACGGAACCTGATATCTGCGACGTCCGCCTGAAACTCTGACGTGCGGCCAGCTAAGAGCGCGCTTCGGGCGCTGCATCTGCGGCGGGTTCTCTGGCCGTCGTTCGCATGTTCTTGACGATGATTGCGATCAGCGGCACCAATACCGGTACGATCGTGCTGAGCGGATGATGGACCGCGCCCGATAATTGAGCCTGAAGCGCCCGGGCTTCGACCTGGAGAGCCTCGATCGACGTGCCGTGGATTTCATTGGCAAGCTCGATGTCGCGGCCCGAGGGCGGGCGTCCGGCGATGATGAACAGAACCGCAGCGATGGCAAAGTTGATCGCTCCGAGCACCGCCGCCGCGGCGATTGCGCTCCAGATTTGGACGAGCGCGAAATAGGCGGACAACTCCAGCATCAGCAGTCCGAATGCGGCGATCAGCGCCGCGAAGGCGCGCAGACCAAGTCCGGTCAGCAGATGGCGGAGCCTGATATCCGCGATGATCCTGTCCGTGCGCCACAAGGCGCGCAGATGCTTGACCACATTCTCCGTATTCACCTAGTGCCTCCTCAGCATGAAGCCGACGACCACGCCGAGCGCAAAGGCGGACGCGAGTGAGGCCACTGGACGCTCGGCGACGAGATCATGCAGCTGCTCCTGCTCGTCGCCGACGGTTTCGCCGAGTTCGGCCAGCGCGGCCTTGATCTGAGCGGCGAGGGCCTCGGTCCGATCCTTCGAGGTCTCGAACATCCCCTCGCCAGCGGTGCTCAGCAGATTTGTGACGTCGATCTTCAGCGCTTTCAGCTCGTCGCTCATTCTGCCGGTGTCGAACATTGGCGGTCTCCATTCAATGGCGCGAGCCTATGCGGACAAGCCTGACGGCCTTTGATTTGGGTCAAGGGGGCGGGAGTGCGCCTGTGTTTGAGGCAAGTCTGTTTGAGGCAAGTCAATTGACCCGCTCGTTGCCGGCCTAGAACAGAACCATTGGGGCCGGTCGTCCCATGAGGATATGCGCGTGAATTCGGAACCTCTGCTGCTGGCAACCCCGTCGGGTGATGCGCTCGAATTGCGGCCCGAGGGGCCATGGATTGCGGCCAACGTCGCAAAGCTTGAAACCCTGTCCCGATCTGTTGGAACGGATGTCGATCGGTCGAGGACCGTGACGCTGGACATGTCCGGCATCAACGCGCTCGATACGCTCGGTGCCTGGATCCTGGAGAAATTGTCGCGCAAGGCTGCATCATCCGGCAGGCCAGCCGAGATCGTCGGTGTGGCCGATCGTTTCAGCGGCCTGCTGGAGGAAGTGCGCCAGGTCAACCGGCACACGCCGCCGCCAGCGGCCCCGACCAATCCGGTGCTGCTCAGGTTGAACGATCTCGGCAAGGCCACGATCGATGCCCGCGAAGACGTCACGATTTTTCTGCAAATGCTGGGCGCCTTGTTCATGGCGCTCATCGGCGTCTTGCGCCGGCCGCGTTCGCTGCGGCTGACATCGTTGGTCTATCAGCTCAACCGGATCGGGTTTCAGGCGATTCCCATCGTCGTGCTCATCACGTTCCTGATCGGCGCCATCATCGCCCAGCAGGGATTCTTTCATTTCCGCCGGTTCGGCGCGGAGTCCTACACCGTTGACATGGTCGGCATCCTCGTCTTGCGGGAGCTCGGCGTGCTGATCGTTGCCATCATGGTCGCGGGACGTTCAGGGAGCGCCTATACGGCCGAGCTCGGCTCGATGAAGATGCGCGAGGAGATCGATGCGCTCTCGACCATGGGGCTCGATCCCGTCGAAGTTCTGATCCTGCCGCGCGTGGCCGCGCTCGTGATCGCGCTGCCAATTCTAGCCTTCATCGGATCGATTGCCGCGCTCTATGGTGGCGGCCTGGTCGCGCAGTTCTACGGTGATATGGGGCCGGCGATCTACGTCGCGCGGCTGCATGAGGCCATTTCCGTCACCCATCTCGAGGTCGGCATCCTGAAGGCGCCGTTCATGGCGCTGGTGATCGGTATCGTCGCCTGCAGCGAGGGATTGCGCGTGAAGGGCAGCGCAGAGTCGCTCGGTCGGCAGACGACGACGTCGGTGGTCAAGTCGATCTTCCTGGTGATCGTGCTGGACGGCTTGTTCGCGATCTTCTTTGCTTCGATCGGGATGTGACGATGCCCGAGCCTCAGGATGAGTTCGCGATCCGCGTCCATGACCTCGTGGTCGGCTTCGGTCGCCAGACCGTGCTCGATCATTTGTCTCTCGACGTCCGCCGTGGCGAGATCCTCGGGCTGGTGGGGGCGTCCGGAGGCGGCAAGTCGGTGCTGATGCGCACCGTCATCGGCCTCATCTCGCGTCGCAGCGGGACTATCGAAGTTATGGGACGGCCGATTGATGGCGCGCAGGACCGCAGCCGGGCAGCGACCTGGGGCATCTTGTTCCAGCAGGGCGCGCTGTTCTCGTCGCTGACGGTCCGGCAGAATGTACAATTTCCGCTCCGCGAAAATCTCGCGCTGTCACAGGAACTGATGGACGAGATCGCGACGGCCAAGCTCGAGATGGTTGGGCTGCGGGCGCAGGACGGCGACAAATATCCGTCAGAACTGTCCGGCGGCATGACCAAGCGCGTGGCGCTGGCACGTGCGCTCGCGCTCGATCCGCCGATCCTCTTCCTCGACGAGCCGACATCGGGTCTCGATCCGATCGCAGCTGGCGATTTCGATGCGCTGATCCGGACGCTGCAAAAGACCCTGGGGCTCACCGTCTTCATGGTGACCCATGATCTCGCGAGCCTCACGACGGTCTGCGACCGCGTCGCCGCACTTGCCGACGGCAAGATCGTGGCGATCGGCCCGATGCGCGAATTGCTGCAATCCGAGCATCCCTGGGTGCGGGCCTATTTCCACGGCAAGCGCTCGCAGATGCTTCAACACGAGATGAGATGAGACATGGAAACGCGCGCTCCCTACGTGCTGATCGGCAGCTTCGTGCTGGCCGCGATCGTCGCGGTGTTCGCCTTCGTCTATTGGCTGAACAACAGCGGCGGCGTCGGCCCACGGACGAATTACCACGTGCAGTTCCAGGGTCCGGTGCCGGGTCTTCTGGTCGGGGCCGGTGTGCTGTTCAACGGCATCCGCGTCGGTGAGGTGACCCAACTCGGCCTTGCGCCTGACAATCCTCGCTTCGTCAACGCGACGATCTCGGTCGCATCGGCAACGCCGGTGCACACCGACACCAAGGTCGGGCTCGATTTCCAGGGGCTGACCGGCGTGCCGGTGGTGACACTGGAGGGGGGCACGATCCTCGCCAAATCCGGCGAGCCGCGGATCCTGATCGCCGAGGCCGGCGCAGGCCAGAGCATGACGCAGGCGGCGCGCGATGCCTTGCGGCGCGTCGACACCGTGCTGGAGGACAATTCCGGTCCGCTCAAGGATACTATCGCCAATTTCAAGACATTCTCCGACGGCCTGGCGCGCAACACCGGAAAGCTTGACGGCATTCTGGCGGGCCTCGAAAAGATGACCGGTGGCGGTACACCGGCGCAGAAGATCACCTATGACCTCCGCGCGCCGCAAAATCCTGGGCCGGCCGGCAAGACGCTCTCGGCGTCGCTGGCCATTCCCGAGCCGACCGCGGTCGCGATGCTGCAGACGCAGCGCATGCTGTTCGCACCGGTTGGCGACAACCAGGGCTTTGCCGACTTCATGTGGGCCGACAGCATTCCGAAGCTGGTGCAGGCGCGGTTGATCGACAGCTTCGAGAATTACGACATCGCGCATGCGCCGCTGCGGACGACCGACCTGGGGCAAGCGGACTACCAGCTCCTGATCGACATCCGGCGCTTCCGGATTACGACGGAGGGCGAGACCCGGGTCGAGATCGGTCTGTCGGCGCGGATCGTCGACAAGGCCGGCAAGGTCATCGCCTCACGCCTCGTCGAAACCAGCGAGACGCTCGACAAGGTCGAGCCTGCTGCAGCGGTCGCGGCGTTCGACGCGGCCTTTGCCCGCATCGCCAAGGAGCTGATTGGCTGGACGGTGCAGGCGGTCTGACACTCGAAATTGATCTGGGTCAATCGCCTTTGGCGCAGTGCAGTAAAATGCAGCCGGCGCTTGAACGATGGATGAGGACTTCCGTGGTGAGGATCGAGCCGAATGGTCATTTTTGCAGCGATTGCGCGGTTCGCGGCTTCGCGGTTTGTTCGTCGCTGGACCCGGCCGAGCTGAGGGAGTTCGAGCATCTCGGGCGTCGCGTTCATTTCGTCGCGGGAGAGACCGTGTTCTCCGAGGAGGACATCACGACCTCGTTCTACAATCTGCTCGAAGGCGTCATGCGGCTCTACAAGTTGCTGCCTGACGGCAGGCGGCAGATCGTGGGTTTTGCGCTGCCCGGTGATTTCCTGGGGATGAATCTATCCGGGCGCCACAATTTCTCGGCTGATGCGATTGGGGCGGTGACCGTGTGCCAGTTCGCCAAGGCGCCGTTCGGTCGCTTCATCGAGGACCGGCCGCATCTGCTCAGGCGAATCAACGAGCTGGCGATCCGTGAGCTGAGCCAGGCGCGCGACCACATGGTCCTGCTTGGCCGTCGCTCCGCGGATGAGAAGGTTGCGACGTTTCTGCTCGGCTGGCGCGAGCGGCTGGTTTCGCTCAAGGGATCGTCGCGTACGGTCCCGCTTCCGATGAGCCGGCAGGACATAGCCGATTATCTCGGCCTGACCATCGAGACCGTCAGCCGCACCTTCACCAAACTGGAACGGCATGGAGCGATCGAGATCCTCCATGGCGGAATCAGCCTGCGCGATCCCGCACGCGTCGAGGCATTGGCTGCGGCCTAAGTCCCAGCCCAGCCCGACCCCGGCCCATTTTTGATTCCGATCAATGACGCCGGTCGCGCGTCGCGAATAATGGCCGGAACAAGGTGGGAGGGTGCGATGCCGATTGACGCATTGCTGGTAATCATTGCCGTCGTGGCGATCTTTGTGACATTCGCAGCCGCGCTGGCTTGGGCGGATCGACAAACCAGCGCGAGCCGGCTCGATTCGGACACGCAGCGCCGAAGCTCCTGAGATCATTGTCGTATTTTGACGCGACAGCCGGTAAGTTTGGTTGGCAGGCCCAACCGTGGCTTGCCGTCCATGCAACTCTGCATGGCGTGAAAAGTATCGACGCACCCTGCGGGTGCGATTTCGCAGCACGAACGCGGCACTTTAGCGGCATTTGCCTCAAACTGTGTCCGTGCTTTCCGGTTGAAAAGCCTGCTAACGTTGACTACGCAGGAACTGCAAGTGCCTCGCAGTCTTAGGAGTCCCGGCGTGCCTCAGGACAAGACCGGCGACCCCCGGCAGCCGTCGGGTAACAAACTGTCGGTTCTGCGCAAGCATCCGATCTTCGCAGATCTGGATCCGGACGCGCTCGATCAGCTCTGCCGCTATGCCAAGCACACCACGGTCAAGCGTGGCGCGACGATCGCCGCCAAAGGCGACCCCGGCAATAATCTGTTCGCGGTGATCTCCGGAACAGTGAAGATTTCCTCTTCATCGCCGGACGGACGGAACGCCATTCTCAATCTGATCGGTCCCGGGGAAATCTTCGGCGAGATCGCTGTGCTTGATGGTGCACCGCGGTCGGCGGATGCGACCGCCAACACCAATTGCGAGCTCTACATCATCGACCGCCGCGACTTCCTGCCGTTCGTGAAGAGTCAGCCCGCGCTGGCGATGAAATTCATCGAACTGCTCTGCGCGCGGCTGCGCTGGACCAGCCAGCAGGTCGAGCAGGTGATCTTGCAAAATCTGCCGGGCCGGTTGGCGAGCGCGCTGCTCGGCCTCACCGAGGAGCGCAAGCTCGACTCCGGCAGTGGCACACTCGCGATCACCCAGCAGGAGATCAGCGAGATGGTGGGCATGACGCGCGAAAGCATCAACAAGCAATTGCGCGCCTGGGCCGGACGAAGTTGGGTGCGCCTCGAGCATGGCGCGATCGTCGTGCTCGATACCGATGCGCTGCGCGAGCTTGCCGAAAGCGGCCTCGACGGCGAGTGATCGCGTTTGCCTAGCCGCAGCCGGAGTTGACGTAATTCGGCTGGCCGAATTTTGCGCCGGCGCTTGTGTTGACGACGACGATCTCGAGCGGCGAGGGCGTGTGGCCGATCCGCTTGAGCTCCTTCGCGACGTCGTCGGCGGTTGCGACATAGCCATCCGGCAGATGTGCCAGGGCGCGTCGAGATGCGTGCCGTTGTGGGTGGATAGCGAGACCTGCTCGACAGCCTTGGCCGTCCGGTAGGTCCTCCGCCTTGAGGCCGTCGAAAAACTGCAGCATGCGCGGCAGTCCCTGCTGGTGATCGATGTACCGGATCGTCGGATGATTGACTGGCGGATCGGCCGGCACGTCGTTCTGCAACGGCACCGAGATGTCGATCAAGTAACGCTTCCTCGGGGCAATATTCGGAAAATTGAAATTTTCCGCCGATCGTTCGCGGGGGAGCCGCGTGATTGATCAATGCAACTCCAGCATCGATCAATGCCGCATTTGGCTTGGACTCAGAATGCCGCCCGCCCTAGGGACGACACTGGCGATATCGCGCCGATGCGGCGCGTTCGTACAGGATGAGCCGATCGTCTCGCCCGAACCTCAAGCCGCAATCAATAGCGGTCGAGCACGAAACCCGAGGAACGTCCATGGATACGATGAGCATCGTTACCGCGCATCCGGCATCGGCCGGTGACGCGGCTCGATTGCCGGGGAGCCGGCATTTGCCGCACAGGTCCCCCGCAGCAGCGGGCGCGATGCGCGTCGCACTGTCCCGGGCAGACATTACCAATCAGCCAAATCCCCTCGACTCCGCCACGCAATCCTACGAAGGTGGTGCAGTTGCAGCGCTTGACTTCACACCTGAAGTGGAGCGACCCAAGGCGGCCCGCAATACGTGCCCAACGACGACATAATCAACTCAGGAGGAGACCCCAGATGAAGACGTTAATCGGTATCATCGCAGCCGCTGCATTGGCGGTGTCGGCGCCGCTCGCAACCGCACGCGATTTCCGCTCGGCCGACGTCCATCCCGCCGACTATCCGACCGTCGAAGCCGTGAAGTTCATGGGCAAGCAGCTCGCCACCGCGAGCGGCGGCAAGCTTGGCGTCAAGGTGTTTCCGAACGGCGCTCTGGGGTCGGAGAAGGACACCATCGAGCAGCTCAAGATCGGCGCGCTCGACATGATGCGGATCAACGCTTCGCCGTTGAACAACTTCGTGCCGGAAACCGTCGCCCTGTGTCTGCCCTTCGTCTTCCGGGACACCCAGCACATGCGCAACGTGCTCGACGGTCCGATCGGCGACGAGATCCTGGCGGCCATGGAGCCGGCGGGCCTGGTCGGTCTTGCCTATTACGACAGCGGCGCCCGCTCGATCTACACCGTCAAGGCACCGATCAAGTCGCTCGCAGACGTCAAGGGCCTGAAGATCCGCGTCCAGCAGTCCGACCTGTGGGTCGGCATGATCCAGAGCCTCGGCGCCAATCCGACGCCGATGCCGTATGGCGAAGTCTACACCGCGCTCAAGACCGGTCTCGTGGACGCCGCCGAGAACAACTGGCCCTCCTACGAGTCCTCGCGCCATTTCGAGGCCGCCAAGTTCTATAACGTGACCGAGCACTCGCTGGCCCCCGAGGTCCTCGTGATGTCCAAGAAGGTCTGGGACACGCTGAGCAAGGAGGATCAGGCGATGATCCGCAAGGCGGCGAAGGAATCGGTGCCGGTCATGCGCAAGCTCTGGGACGAACGTGAGGAAGCGTCGCGCAAGACCGTCGAGGCGGCCGGCGTCCAGGTCGTCACGATCGCGAACAAGCAGGAATTCGTGGACGCAATGAAGCCGGTCTACCAGAAGTTCGCCGGCGACGAGAAGCTCTCGAGCCTCGTCAAGCGGATCCAGGACACCAAGTAAAACACAGCGGGGATCGGGTCCGGTGTCGCCGCGAGGTGACACCGGATTCTCACAAGGAGGGGCGAGATGACAGACCCACACGTCGCAGACAACGAGCAGGAGGCGGGACGTCCGTCGACCAGTCTGCTGTCGCGGATCAATGCGCCCATCGCCCGGGCGGGGATGTACCTGTCCGTGACCGGACTGCTCGTCATCGTCACCATCGTGTTCTACCAGGTGTTCGGGCGCTACGTTCTCAACTCCAGCCCGACCTGGACTGAAAATCTCGCACTGGTCCTGATCCTGTACGTCACGCTGATCGGCGCCGCCGTCGGCGTTCGCGATGCCGGACACATCGGCATGGACAGTCTGCTGGTGATGCTTCCGGATCACCTGCGAGAGAAGGTCGAGCTCGTCATCCATGTCCTTGTGGCTCTGTTCGGCGTGGCGATGGTCTACAACGGCTGGATCCTCGGTGCTTCGGTCGGGACCGTGCATATCCCCAATCTCGGCTTCCCTGAGGTCGTTCGCTACGTGCCGCTGGTTGCCTCCGGCATTCTGATCGTCTCCTTTTCAATCGAGCACATCATTGCTCTCCTGCGTGGCGAAGAGGTCGTCCCCTCATGGAACTGATTATTCTCGGCGCCACGTTCTTTGGCTTCCTGATCCTCGGCGTACCGGTCGCCTTTGCGATCGGTCTCTCGGCCATCTGCACCATCCTCTATGAGGGCCTGCCGGTCGCCGTCATCTTCCAGCAGATGATGTCGGGGATGAACATCTTCTCGTTCCTGGCCATCCCGTTCTTCGTCTTCAGCGGTGAGCTGATGCTGCACGGCGGCGTTGCCGACAAGATCGTGCAACTCGCCAAGAATCTCGTCGGCCACATCCGCGGCGGCCTCGGCATGTCGAACGTGGTCGCCTGCACGCTGTTCGGCGGCGTCTCCGGCTCGCCCGTGGCCGACGTGTCGGCGATGGGCGCGGTGATGATCCCGATGATGAAAAAAGAAGGGTTCGACACCGACTACGCCGTCAACGTCACCACCCACGCCTCGCTCGTCGGCGCGTTGATGCCGACCAGCCACAACATGATCATCTACGCGCTCGCCGCCGGCGGCAAGGTCTCGATCGGTGCGCTGATCGCGGCCGGCCTCCTGCCGGCGCTGGTGCTGATGATCTGCATGCTGGTCGCCGCTTACGCCGTCGCAGTGAAGCGCGGCTATCCCGCCGGCAAGTTTCCTGGCTGGGCCGAGGTGTTCCGCTCGTTCGCAGCCGCTCTGCCGGGCCTCCTGATCGTCGGCATCATCCTGACGGGCATTCTGTCGGGCGTTTTCACGGCAACTGAATCTGCCGCTGTTGCCGTCACCTACACGATCGTGCTGACGTTCTTCATCTACCGGACCATGACCTGGAGCAACTTCCTGCACGCCGCCGCCAAGGCGGTGAAGACCACAGGCGTGGTGCTGCTGCTGATCGGCGTCTCCACCATGTTCCAGTATCTGATGGGCCTGTATGAGGTGGCCGACTTCGCCGGCGACCTGATGAGCAAGGTCTCCTCGCAGCCCTGGATGATCTTCCTGCTGATCAACATCATCCTGTTCGTGCTCGGTACGTTCATGGACATGGCGGCGACCATCCTCATCTGCACGCCGATTTTCCTGCCGATCGCGATGAAGGCGGGCATGGATCCGGTGCAGTTCGGCATGCTGATGCTGATCAACTGCGCGCTCGGGCTGAACACCCCACCGGTCGGCACCACGCAGTTCGTCGGTTGCGCCATCGGCGGCATCTCGGTGGGCGCGGTGATGCGGACCATCCTGCCGTTCTACGCCGCCTTGATCGCAGCGCTGATGTTCGTGACCTACGTCCCGGCCTTCTCGCTGTGGCTGCCCCGTCTGCTGATGGGATACAAGGGATAGCTGTCGTGCGTTCGCCGGCATTGGCCGGCGAACCGCGCTTGCGATAGTTTGCGTCACAGCAACAGGAGAATCTGTCCGTGACTGACTATCGCAAGCTCTTCGACCTCACCGGCAAGACGGCCGTGGTGCTCGGCGCCGCATCGGGCATCGGCAAATCGTCGGCCGAGGCGCTGGCCGGGCTCGGCGCCCGCGTCGTCTGCGCCGATCGCGCGCTTGACGCGGCAGAGGCGACGGCTGCGGGCATCCGCGACAAGGGCGGCTGGGCGGAAGCAGCTAGCTGCGACGCCGCGAGCGCTGGCGACGTCAATGCGCTCGCCAAAACCGTGATGCAGAAATTTTCGCGGCTCGACATCGCCGTGACCACGCCCGGGCTCAATATCCGCAAGACCATCCTCGACTATACCGAGGAGGATCTCGACCGCGTGCTGAACCTCAACGTCAAGGGCACGGTGTGGTTCTTCCAAGCCTTTGGCCGCATCATGGTCGAGCAAAAGGGCGGCAGCATCATCGCCTGCTCGTCAGTGCGCGCGGTGACCATCGAGCCCGGCCTTGGCGTCTACGGATCGACCAAGGCGGCGATCGGTCTCCTCGTGAAGGGCTTTGCCTCCGAGGTCGGCCGCTCCGGCGTGCGCGTCAACGCGATCGCGCCGAGCATCGCCGAGACCGCGCTGACCAGCCCGTTCAAGCAGCGGCCCGACATTTACAATCTCTACGCCGGCCACACCGTGTTCAACCGCTGGAGCAGCGCCGACGAGGTCGCCACCGCCGTCGCCTATCTCGCCTCCGATGCCGCGAGCTATGTCAGTGGCAGCACGCTCTTTGTCGACGGCGGCTGGACCGGGGTCGATGGCCCGCCGACCGGTCTCACCCAGCTGCATACATAAGGTCCGCATCTAGCCGGCAAATCCGACGCGCTGGCGCAGCTCTTTGTGATCTGCGCCAGTGAGCAGGGCAATCAGCGCGGACGCTTCGTTCGGGTGCGCCGCTTGCGTGGTCACGCCGGCCGTGTACATCGTCACCAGCTCGCAGCCCGGCGGTAACGAGCCCGACAGCGCGATGCCGTCGGTCGCGATGATCTCGGTCGCCTGCGTGCACCCGATCGGCCGCGTCGCAGTGGACGTCGCCAGCTCGCGCATCGCCGTTGCGCCGTTCGGAAAGATCTTCAAGCGCGACGTGAGCTCATAGGCGATGCCGAGCTGATCCAGCACCTTTGCAACGTGCTGGCCCGCGGTCGAGGCCTTGGTGTCGGGAACGTAGATGGCGTCGGCGGAGCGCAGGACCTCGCGCAAATCGGCTTCCGTCCTTACGGTCACCCTGGGATCGTGGCTGCGGACCGCCAGCGCGGTCTCGACCCGGCCGACATCGGCGATCGAGGCGGGAACGACAAGCTTCTCCGCGGCAAGCTTTGCAAGGAGGGCCTGCGTCAGGATCACGAGATCGGCCGGCGTGCTCGCGCGCAGCTTGTCCGCCATGACACCGACCGCGCCGAACTCGCCGTCGATGCCGAAGCCGGTCTTCGCCTTGAAGGCTTCGCTGAGGCCGCGCACCAGGCCTTGCGCCGCGCCGCCGCTCAAGATGTTGACTGTGGTCACGATGCAAGCTCCATGGCTGCGATGATCTTGTCGCGTGTGATCGGCAGGTCGCGCACGCGCACGCCGAGGCAATCGGAAACCGCGTTGGCGATCGCCGCCGTCACCGGTCCGTGCGCGGCTTCGCCGGCGCCGACGGGCTCGATCTCCGGTCGCTGGATGATCTCGACATCGACCATGGGCACCTCGCTGAAGGTCAGGATCGGATAGCCCGTCCAAGAGGTCGATGTGATGCGCGACGGATCGAAGCGGACGCGTTCCTTCAGCACCCAGCTCGTCGCCTGGATCGCGCCGCCCTCGATCTGGTTGATGACGCCGTCCGGATTGATGGCCTCACCGACGTCGACCGCAAGCGTGAGCCGCCTCACGCGGATGTCGTCGGTACCTTCGATCTCGGCGATGGCAGCGCAATAGGCGCCGGTGTTCTTGTAGCGGGCAAAGCCGACGCCATGGCCGATGCCGGATCGCCTCTCGGGTTTCCAGGCCGCGCGTCGCACCGCTGCGCAGATGACCTCGCGTGCCCGCTCGTCGCGGAGGAGCCGCAGGCGAAACGCGATCGGGTCCTCGCCGCGCAAGGCTGCGATTTCGTCGAGCAGGGATTCGATGGCGAACACGTTGCCCTGTGCGCCGAGAGTCCGCAGAGCCGAGGTCCGCACCGGCATGGTCAGCAGGCGGTGACTCGTGATCGTCCAGGCCGGGAGATCGTAGAGCGGAACGGAGTTGCGGTCGCCACCGCCGCCATTGGCGGCCGGTGGATTCGTCGAGATCATGCGAGGGTATGGACTTGCGATCTCGGATGCGGCGAGCAGGGCAGGCTGCGCCGCACGCCCGGGCCGCGCCGCGTGGCCGTTGCTCCAGATCGCATGGCGCCAGCCGACGACCTCGTTATCCGCATCGAGATCGGCCTCGATCTCGATCGCCATCGCGGCGCCGAACGGTGCATGGGACATCTCGTCGTGGCGCGACCATTGCACCCGTACGGGACGGCCGCCGGCAGCTTTCGCCAGCAGCACGGCATCGAGCGCGACATCGTCGGCGGCATTGTGCCCGTAGCAGCCCGCGCCCTCCATATGCTCGACGACGATGTTCTCGGCCGGCAGCTTGAGCACGATCGCGAGATCGGCGCGGAGCAGATAGACGCCCTGGCTGTGCGTCCAGACATGGACCCGCTCGCCATCCCATCGCGCCATCGCGCAGGACGGTGCAATGGAGCCGTGTGCGATGTAAGGGCGGGTATATTGCCGGCGGAGCGTGCGTGCAGCCTTTGTCGTCACCGCCGCCTTGGTGTCGATGACGGTCGTTTCGACCGGCTGGCTTCTCAGGAAGCCAGCAAGATCGTTTTCATCCGGCAGCGGCTCGCCGGCCGACCATGTCGCGCCCTTACGCAGGGCTTTCAACGCCGCTTCCGCAGCAAGCTCGCTGTCGGCGACAACGCCCGCAAAGCCACCGTCGCGGACGATCGCGATGAGCCCGGAAACGGTGCGCGCGGCTGTTTCGTCGAGCGCAGTCAGCCCGGCGCCCGCGGTATCCGGCCGCAGCACGCGTCCATGGACCAGCCCCGGCAACGCGTGGTCATGGATGAATCGCGGCCGCGCGAACACCTTGTCGGGTATGTCGACGCGCTGGACCGAACACCCGGCGACCGCGCGCTTGGCGGCAGTCTTCGCCGAAGCCCCTGCGGTCGCATCGCGATCCAGCGAGACGTCACCAGCCAGCTCCCAATAGCTGGTTCTGACATTACCGGGCCCGGAGATCGTGCCGTCCTCGACACCGAGCAGCGATGCGTCGACGCCGAGACGATCCGAGGCTGCCGCGAGGAAGCGCTGGCGTATCTCGGCGCAGGCGTGGCGCAGCGCTCGGCCGGACTGCTGGATCGACAGGCTGCCGGAGGTGACGCCCTCATTCGGGCTCGCAGCCGTCGAGGTGCGGATCATCTCGATGCGGCCGATCTCGACGTCGAGCTCGTCGGCCGCGATCTGCGCCAGTGCCGTGACGATGCCCTGGCCGATTTCGACCTTGCCGGGCGAGATCGCGACACGGCCTTCGCCGGTGAACTTCACCCAGGACGACAGTCTCGGATTGGCGGCGAGGCTGACCGGCAGTTTCGGGGTAGACGCCGGCGCACTCATGACGTCGCCATCTCCGACGCCGCCCGGAGGACGGCGCGGACCATGCGGTTCTGCGATCCGCAGCGGCACAGATTGCGATCGAGCGCCGTTCTAACCTCCGCCTCTGTCGGTGATGGATTGCGCTTCAGCAGCGCCGCCGCGCTGATCAGGATCCCCGAGACGCAATAGCCGCATTGCATCGCCTGTTCGGAGATGAAGGTGCGTTGCAGCGGATGCGGTTGTTCGGCCGTGCCGAGGCCCTCCAGTGTGACGACTTGCTTGTCCGCCACCGACCACATCGGCATGTCGCAGGAGGCCATCGCGCGGTCGTCGACCAGGACGTAGCAGGCGCCGCATTCGCCGGCGCCGCGGCCGAAATGCGGACTGCTGATGCCGAGCCGGTTACGCAGAACGTCGAGCAGTGTTTGGTCTGGATCGGCGTCCACTGCCACTGCCGCGCCGTTGAGCTGGAACTGAATGGTGGGCATGACCTGCCTCAGGACTTGTCGAACTTCTTGACGACATCCGCCCATTTCGCGATGTCGCCCCGCAGGAACTTGTCGAACTCCTCCGGCGTCATCGACATGGGCACGGCACCCTGTTCGGTCCAGAGCTTGACGATGTCGGGCCGCTTCACCATCGCGTTCACGGCGGCGTTGAGCTTGTCGATGACGGGTTTTGGCGTGCCCACGGGGGCCATCAGGCCGAGCCAGATCGTCGCCTCATAGCCGGGAACGCCGGCTTCGCCGGCGGTCGGCACATTGGGCAGCACCGCGGAGCGTTGCTGGCCGGTGGTCGCGAGCGCGCGGACCTGGTTCTCGCCGATGTTCGGCGCCATCGCGGGCACCGCGTCGATCATCATCTGCACCTGCCCGCCGATCACGCCGCTGCGCGCCTCGCCGCTGTTGCGATAGGGGACATGGACGATTTCGATACCGGCCATCGCTTTGAACAGTTCGCCCGCCATGTGGTAGGGCGTGCCTTGGCCCGAGGAGGCGTAGTTCAATTTGCCCGGCTGCGCCTTGGCCAGCGCGATGAACTCCTGGAGCGTCTTCGCGGGAACCAGCGGGTTCACCACGATGACGAGATCGGAATAGTTCACGGGTGCGATCGGCGCGAGGTCGCGCATCAACTCGTATTTGCGCTGCTCCGGCGTCAGCAACGATTCATTCGCGGTCTGGGTGTTGGACATCATCAGCAAGGTGTAGCCGTCGGCCGGCGACTTCGCGGCCTCGACCGTGCCGATGACGCCGCCGGCACCGGTGCGGTTCTCGACCACGAAGGGCTGGCCAAAGCGCTCCTGCAGCACTTGGCCGATCAGCCGGGCCGCGACATCCGCCGGTCCGCCGGCGCCGAAGGGAACAACGATGCGGACTGCGTGTGCGGGGTAGCCTTGCGCCAGGGACGGGGTCGCGGAGAAAGCGGTGAGCAGGCCGGCGGCCAGCGCCAGCATCAATTGTCGGGCCGTCACACCCACCTCCCTGAACTCGTTTTTATTGGCGGGCACTGTAGCGGCAGCGGGCGCAGACTGTCGACGCCTCACAAAGTCGATTTCGGCTGGAATATCGGGCCGTTTTCGGTGTGGCCGCGGGGCATTTCGCGGTCGCGGGAGGAACAGGCCTGGCGCACGGTTTGAGCATTTTGCATGGGCATTGCCGGATAAATGCCCTCGGCTGCCTCTTATTTTGGTGTTACCAAATTGGTCATGAACCAGCACGCCAAGATCGAGATCCGCCACTCCACCTGTCCGCACGATTGCCCGTCGGCCTGTGCGCTCGATATCGAGGTGGTCGAGGGCCGCAGCATCGGCCGCGTTCGCGGTTCGAAAAAGCAGACCTATACGACTGGCGTGGTCTGCGCCAAGGTCGCTCGCTACGCCGAGCGCATCCATCATCCGGAGCGGGTGACGTTTCCGATGCGCCGGATCGGGCCAAAGGGCTCCGGCCAGTTTGCGCGGATTTCGTGGGACGAGGCGCTCGACGAGATCGCCGATCGCTTCAATCAGGCCGAGCGCGAGTTCGGCGCGGAGTCGATCTGGCCCTACTATTACGCCGGCACGATGGGGCTGGTGATGCGCGACGGCCTCAACCGTCTAACGCATGTGAAAAAATACTCGCGCTTCTACCAGACCATCTGCGCCAATGTCGGGCGCATCGGCTTCGCCATCGGCACCGGCAAGATCGCGGGCGTCGATCCGCGCGAGATGGCGCTCTCCGACCTCGTCGTGATCTGGGGCACCAACCCCGTCAACACGCAGGTCAACGTGATGACGCATGCCGCGCGCGCGCGGAAGGAGCGTGGCGCGAAGATCGCAGCCGTCGACATCTACGACAACGAGACCATGAAACAGGCGGATATCAAGATCCTGCTGCGGCCTGGCACCGACGGCGCGTTTGCCTGTGGCGTGATGCATGTTCTTTTCCGCGACGGCTATGCCGACCGCGCTTACATGGACAAATACACGGACTGCCCCGCCGAGCTCGAGGCGCATCTGCAGACGCGCACGCCGGAATGGGCATCTGCGATCTGCGGCGTGCCGGTGGCGGAGATCGAGGCCTTCGCCAAGGCTGTCGGCGAGACCAAGCGAACCTTCTTCCGGCTCGGCTACGGTTTTACGCGGTCGCGCAACGGCGCGACACAGATGCATGCGGCGAACTGCATTCCTGCGGTGACCGGGGCCTGGCAGTACGAGGGCGGCGGCGCCTTCTTCAACAATTATGCGCTGTGGCACTTCAACGAATCCGTCATCGAGGGCCATGGTGCGATCGACAAGACGGTCCGTGCGCTCGACCAGTCGCAGATCGGCCGCATCCTCACCGGCGATACCGAGGCCCTGCTGGGCAAGGGTCCGGTCAAGGCAATGCTGATCCAGAACACCAACCCCATGACGGTCGCACCGGAGCAGGCGCTGGTGCGACAGGGCTTTGCGCGCGAGGATCTGTTCGTCGCGGTGCACGAGCAGTTCATGACCGAGACGGCGCTGATGGCCGACATCGTGCTGCCCGCGACCATGTTCATGGAGCATGACGATCTCTATTACGGTGGCGGCCACCAGCACATCTCGGTCGGCCCCAAGCTGATCGACCCACCCGATGAATGCCGCTCCAACCACCAGGTGTTGCAGGCACTGGCGCCGCGGCTCGGCGCCAAGCATCCGGGCTTCGAGATGACGCCGCGCGAATTGATCGATGCGACGCTGAAGCTCAGCGACCACGGCGACATCGCCGGCCTCGAGGCCGACATCTGGCGCGACCTGCAGCCGGACTTCCGTACCTCGCATTATCTCGACGGCTTCGCGCATCCCGACAAGAAATTCCACTTCAAGGCCGATTGGGCGCATCCGCCGTTCGGCCAGACCATGGGCGATTTCGACAAGATGCCTTCTCTGCCGGACCATTGGGCGGTGATCGAGCACACCGATCGGGCCCATCCGTTCCGGCTTGCGACCAGCCCGTCGCGCAGCTTCCTCAACACCACCTTCAACGAGACCCCGTCCTCGCAGGCGCGCGAGGGGAAGGCGAGCGTGATGATCCATCCGCTGGATGCGGCTGCACTCGATATCGCCGACGGCGACGCCGTGACGCTCGGCAACACCCGCGGCGAGACCACGTTGATTGCGGCGCTGTTCGAGGGTGTGCGGCGGGGCGTGCTGATCGCGGAATCCGTGCATCCCAACAAGAATCACATCGGCGGCCGCGGCATCAACATGCTGACCGGTGCTGATACGATCGCCCCGATCGGCGGCGCTGCGTTCCACGACAACAAGGTCTGGATCAGGAAAGCGGCCGCGGCCTGAGCCGCGCTCGTGCCCTGATCGCGCGCAAATTTGCGTCGAGGCGCTAAAGCCGCAGCGCGTGATAAATTGCCCTTGCACCGCGCGCCCGAGCTGCCGCAAATGGCTGCAAACCGGAAGCAAGGAAGCTGCGTCATGACCGACACCACAGGCGTCATCACCGAGAAGCGCGGGCAGGCGTTCTGGATCACCATCAACCGGCCGGAGAAGCGCAACGCGCTGAACGGCGACGTGATCGCGGGCATCACCCGCGGCTATCGCGATGCGCATGACGACAAGGACGTTCGCGTCATCGTGCTGACCGGCGCGGGCGACAAGGCGTTTTGCGCCGGCGCCGATCTGCAGAACTCCGGTGCGGCCTTCGCGATGGATCATTCCAGGCCGAACGTCGATTATGCCGATCTGCTGCGCCTGTCGCAGAACGCAACCAAGCCTGCGATCACCCGCGTCGGCGGCGTCTGCATGGCCGGCGGCATGGGCCTGCTTTGCATGACCGACATGGCAGTCGCGGCCGATCATGTCATCTTCGGCCTGCCGGAGGTGAAGGTCGGCGTGTTCCCGATGCAGGTGCTGAGCCTGTTGCAGGAGATCGCACCGCGACGCCTCGTCAACGAATGGGCGCTCACCGGCGAGCCGTTCGATGCGAAGGCCGCGCAAGCCGCGGGCCTGCTCAACTACGTCGTGCCGACAGCCGAGCTCGACGCCAAGGTCGACTGGCTGATCGGTCGTATCGTCGACAAATCCCCGACCGCGATCCGCCGCGGCAAATACGCCATGCGCGCCATCGCCTCGATGTCGTTCGACGAGAGCATTGCCTACACCGAAAGCCAGATCGCACTGCTGGCGATGACCGAGGACGCCAAGGAGGGCCTGAAGGCGTTCGGCGAGAAACGGAAGCCGGTCTGGACGGGAAAATAACCAGCTTGGATTGGCAACCTTAGCTTTGAGTCTTGGCGACTTCAACAGACCACAATGCTATTGCTCAGACCGAGAGAAGATTCCAATAAGTGCCGCTTTTGCTCGCTCCTCGTGGCGCTTCTTGGAACCGGCGATCAGCTGTTTGCGCGTACGTTTAGCATAAGTTGGCAGTTGGCGTGCCGATCGATGACGTCCAGCTGCGCGCAACTCGGCATCAGTAAGATCACTGTCCGCGCCTTCAGTAAATCCACCGTGACGAAATGATGTGAAAGAGAGTTCAGTCCGAAGCCCGGCTGCTGCGGCGATTCGTTTTACGATACGACGCAAATAGCGCAGGTCTTTGCGTTCCGTGATCCAAGGGAGCTGTGCAGGCGATCTGCGGTGGTCATGATCGCGACGAAAGACCAACCCTGAGACCAGAATTTCCCTGATGGCGTCGAGTTCCGCCATCAGTTCGGGGAAGAGAGGCTCGCCCGTTTCGTCAAATAGTGGCCACCAGGCCTCCTCGCCATTCTTTGGATGCACAATCTTCACACTGTTCGGTCGCTCCTTTGGCCGGTAGTGCGAGATTTCGAAAGCTCCAAAGACATGCTCTTCGCGTTGCAACCACTCCCATGTCAACAACGCTGCAGTACTCACTGAGAAATAGCCGAGTTCCTTCGCTGCCGCTCTGAACGCGACGAGTTCGTCCCAAGTCGCCGTAGGCGTCTGGCGGACAGGCTGCCCAGGCGCACGGGTTTTTAGTCCCATCCTCGAAAATGGATTGATCGTCGGCACTTTCGTTTCTTGAGCACGCTGCCCAACGAACCAGGCGCGCCTGCAAGAGGCCATGGCTGCATTTGCAAAGCGCCGACGCTCGCGCTTGACGGAGTTCCCACACGCGTCCTTTTGTTCTACGATGAGCAGCTTTGCGTAGATTGCGTCGACGAAGCCTCTCGTAAAATCAGAGAGTTGCTTCGAGCCAGCGCGGCTACCGTCCTTCAGCGGGTGGTTAGCAAAAAGTGCGAGGCCTTGCTTATAAAGACGCTGTGTCTTTTGGTCGATTTCTCTCCATTTCTGATGAGCCTGAAAAATGCTGACTAGCCAATCGAAAGTGCCGGGCACGGGAGAAGGCGGAATCATATCGGTCAAGCCTCGCGAACGCCAACTGTCGAAGGCGGGAAGAAGGAGATTCTCAACTCGGTCAACGGCAGCGAGGTACTGTTCCCCTAACGCTTCGGCCGTAACACTACAACCCTGCTTGCGGGCCCAGGTTGGCGGTTCAAAGAAGTAAGCCCATCGATCGCTTTTCAATGGCTTTCGTCGGCAGTAGCGCGGTAGCTTTGATCCGGTGTGGGATAGCGTCATACGAGAGAAGCCAGGTCTTCCGATCTATCTGGATCGATTTTTCGCACCGGCGCCGCGAAGTTATCGATGGCGGCCTTCGACCAAACTGGCTGTCGCGCGCGCCCGGTTCCGCGATAGCCAACTGGAGGTGGGGCCTCGCCGCGACCCACGGCTCGTGCGAGTTCAGCTGTATCGCGATAGTCGAGGTAGGCGGCAGCCATGTCAGCGCGCATGAGCGTAGGCCATGTGCCGATGGGCGGGTAACGGGCAGGAATTGCAGGACGAAGGGCCATGAACGCAAGTCAACGGTCTAATAGTCCGGCTGTGCCGTCAGATCCTCAAGTCTTTCGAGAGGGCTCCCGGCACGTGACAGGACTCGGGAGAGCTCGATCTTGATGTTTCAGCTTGCACTCAAACGCGCCAAAGAAAAAGATGAGCAGAAATCTGATGTGGCAATCGGCTGGCATGGCGTGCAAATGGGACGGACGACATAGCGTAGCTGCAACGATCACGGTCGCCCGCGTAACGTGAGTCTGGCACGCATGCGTTCAACAAAGTTTCGGTCGCTAGGCGGGCTACAGATTATTGGATTGCGAAGTTCGGTCTGCCGGTAGGAGCTCATTTGCCCAAATTCCTAGCGATGCCGATTGACTAGATTGAGAAGGCGTCGGCTCGCAGGGGTTAGAAGTTGCAGTTTGAGGTGCGACGGATGCCGACCGTTCGCGCCCAAGCGCCTATCCTTGGCTACTGGAGGAGAGTCAGCTGGTTTTGCTGGAATATCAGTGGTCAATCCGACAAGCCGGTTGTTCAACTTGCGTTAGAGGTCGCGGCAGGTCTTCTCCTTGTCGGAATGATTTGAAAAGTTCGGCGGCGGTAGTTGCGAGGTGCGCGGCTCGAACTTTTAGGTCTTCGCGAGTTGATTGAGATGTGGTTGAGAGGGTGAAATCGTTGTCGTCGAGATGATTTTGATCTGCGTCATCGCGCGTGCGGCTTCGCCGCACCGGGCTCTCGTGAACCGAGCCGCTTTGCGTCTCGGCCGTCCGGCTTCGATCCCTCGCGCAACAACTATCGGAGCTCCTCGCCGGGGGCACTCGGGAAAGGGGCTCGCCTTCGGCGATCGCTATCACTGCCCCGTTCCCGGGTGCCGCTGTTAACCGGTCTCGTCGCTGCACTCGGACCCGCGTGCCCCTTCGGGTCGCTATGCTCACGCTCTCCGGGTGCCATTTGAGGTCGCGCGATGCGCGTTCGCGCACGCCTGATCGGAGCCTGCGGCCCTAGGCACCTCAAGGTCAAGTCCAAGAAGAATGAGACGGAAGGCGGGCCGCCTCGCAGAGGTCGCGCCCTCAATCATGCGTGCCGCGTGGGCCAAACCGAGCCTGTGAGTCACGCGCCATCGTTTCCTCGCGTAGCAGGCTGAGAGTGAGAGTGCTGCCCGGGGTTTTGCCGTGACGGGTTACAGGCTGCGAGAGAGGCTTGCAGCGCCCGTCGCGGAGATCCGCGATGTCCAGACATTCTCCTCGAGCGCGCACCGGTGAGGACCGGGCAAGCCTTTATGACGAAATCACCAGCAAGATCATCGGTGAACTTGAGGCCGGTCGAGTGCCGTGGGTGCAGCCTTGGGGCACCGCGGCGGCGAATCCGACTTTGGCCATGCCGAAAAGCGCCGCGACCGGCCGTCAATACAGCGGCCTCAAGGCGCGCGTCTGATTGGCACCTATGATAGCCAGGTCGCCTTTGGGCAGTCGCGTGTTCTGATGGTCTGGACGCGCCTGATCATGCCAAATGGCCACTCGATCGTCCTTGAGCGGCAACCGGGCGCAGATGTTGGCGGGTATTCGGGCCTTGAGGACGAAGTCGACAATCACTGGAAAGAGCTGTTGGGCGCTGCCGCACTGTCCACATTACTCGGCGTGGGCGCGGAACTCGGATCTGGCGCTGATGGCGGAAATAACACCGACATTATTCAGGCGCTGAGGCTCAGTGCGGCGAATTCGCTGAACCAGACTGGCCAGCAGATCGTTCGACGCAACCTCAACATTCAGCCAACGCTGACGATCAGGCCAGGCTTCCCGGTACGGGTGCTTGTGAATCGGGATCTAGTGCTGGCGCCGTATGGGGGATAGAGGGCATGGCGAAGCTCAAGATTCCAGCCCTTCCAGATGACAAGCCTGTCAAGATCACCGTTGACCTGCCGGCCGCTGTGCATCGCGATCTCGTCGCCTACGCGCATGCCCTCGCAAATGAATCTGGCCAGCCCATCGGCGATCCAGGTAGGCTTATTGCGCCCATGCTGGCGCGCTTCATGGCCACGGATCGGGGATTTGCCAAGCTCAAGCGCGCAGATCAATCGCCTGAGGCTGGCAAGGGGTAGCGTTCACCAAGAAGCTTCAGAAATTGATTCAGCACCGGATTCTCGCTGTCCCTCCGCCAATGTGCCGAGAAGTCTATTCGGCTCGCGCCTGTTCCGTCACGTAACTCTCGATAAACAACGCCAGCGAAGCTAGCGCCCAGGTCGGACTCCATGCTCAGACTGATTCCAAGTCCTATGCTGATCAGACTTTTAATGATGCCTTGGTTCGCGTCGTGCCGGTCGATCCTGGGCCGATCATCCGAAGTCAGGAGTTTGGAAAAGATCAGCTTCTCGAGATCTCGGCCAGGGTCGTGATGGCTCAAAAGAAGAGTTTCATCACGCAGATCGGTCCAGTAGATCACATCGCGGGCCGCCAAAGGATGATGCTCGGGCAGGGACAGAAGAATCCGCTCGCTCCATAGCTTGACGCTTTTGTTGCCTGATGATCGCGCCTCGCCGGTGATAACCAATACATCGAGTGTCCCACTCCTAAGCTCGTTCATTAGATGGGTCCGCTGCCCCTGAACGGCTGTGAGTTCGACCTGCGGGAACCGTTTCCTGAATTCGAGTAACGTCGCCCGCAAATTTCCTGCTGATATCGACGTGCAGAGGCCGATTGAGATATGGCCGGCCTCCCCCCGACCGTTGGCCGAGCCGGTCGCGATAAGCGTTTCGACCTGATCGAGGATTGTTCGGGCAATTCGCAGGACGCTCCTTCCGGCGAGCGTCGCTTTCACCCCCGCAGTTGAACGCTCGAATAGCGACGCCCCAATATGGCGTTCCAGCTGGCTGATGGATCGGCTCAGCGCAGAATGTCTCACACAAAGTAGGTCGGCCGCACGTCGAAGGCTTCCGCTGTCGGCGGCAGTGACCGCGAATCTAAGGTGTTGCAGATCGACAGCTGCTGCACGTGCGATATCGGGCTTTCGTTCGCTTTTGCCATGATTGGACATACTGGGTGCCTCGCGTGCACGTCCGCGTAGGACGCTCGATTGCAGCCGCTTTAGCTTAGAGATATACTTAGGTGACTAATTATTTCTGAAGAGAGGCGACGTGACGAGGCTGGATTTGGCGTTAGCGCCCGGAGACTACGATCGGACACCCGATCGTCGATGGCGATATTCTGAACGAGGGCGTGGAACCGATATTCGCGGTGCTTTCTCGGGAGAAGATACTGTCCGCGCGCTCTGCGACGGTGCGCGTGACATTTGTGAAGTATCGCTGTCGAATCGCACGTGTATTCGTGCACAAACTGCTGCCGACGCTTTGTCATGAGGTTCTTTCGTGGCCTGCTGATTGGTCTTCCAATTGGTCTTGCGCTTTGGGCATTGATCCTGCTGGTCCTCTACTTGCGTCTGAGATGAGAGGCCTGTCGATCTCGGCCAGTTCCGATGACCGGAAGAATCAACGATGCGCGAGGCCTGAAGAGCATTTGACAAAGCTGGCCTTGTCACTTAATACTTAGGTACCAAAGGATTTGGATTTGCGGAATGCGCGTGGTGCGTAAGGTCGGGCGTCCGGCAGGAGAGTGCGATTGGAGGGATGCGATGAAGGTCGAAACTGTAGATGTACCCATCGACCACTACATCGACGGCAAGCGGGTTGCTGGATCGGCCGGCTTCGAGGTGCGGACGCCGATCGACAATTCGGTCCTTGGAACATGCGCTGCGGCCAATAAGGATTTGGTCGATCGCGCGGTGGGGGCGGCCGGGGTCGCGTTTCATCCCTGGGCTCAAGCGGGCGCAGTAGCGCGAGGTGCCGTGCTACGCCGCTTTGCGCAGCGAATCCGTGCAAACAAAGCCGCGCTATCAATCGTTGAATCCGTCGACAACGGTGGATTGCGTCATGCCATTGCTGCCCACATCGTCGAGCGCAGCGCGCAGAATATTGAGTACTTCGCAGCTCGGGCTGAGCACATCGGTGGGGAAGCTGTGTCGGGTAGCACGAATACCGACGTAGTTTCCTATGAGCCGGCAGGCGTTGCAGCCCTGATCACGCCCTGGAACGGGCCGTTGATGCTGAGCACCTGGAAGCTCGGCCCCGCGCTTGCGGCCGGCAACACAGTCGTGCTGAAGCCGCCGGAGCTTGCACCATTGTCGTGCAGTCTGCTGGCGAGCCTGGCAGAGGAAGCGGGAGTGCCGCCGGGCGTATTCAATGTGGTGCACGGCGATGGTTCCGTGACCGGCCAGGCGCTTGCCGACCATCCGGGTATTTCGCGCATCAGCTTCACTGGATCTCCGCAGACGGGACGCAAAGTCGCCACCGCTGCCGCCGCCAATCTGGTGCCGGTTAGCCTCGAACTGGGCGGCAAGTCGCCCTTTGTCGTATTTGCTTCCGCGGATCTCGACGCTGCGGCGGCGACGGCTGCCAGGCAATATTTCAACGCCGGGCAGGTTTGCCTGGCCGCAACGCGGATTCTGGCGGAGCGTTCGATTGCCGGGCCGCTGCTTGAGAAGATTTGCGAGAAGGTCGGCGCGATGCGCGTCGGTGACCCCCGCGACGAGAGGACGTCGATCGGCCCACTCATCTCCGCGCGACAGTTTGAGCGCGTGACGGGGTTCGTCGATCGCGCGCGGGCGCAGGGCGCCGAGGTCCTGTTCGGCGGTCGACAGCATTCCGCTGGCGAGCTCTATTTCGAACCGACATTGATCGCGCCGGTGAGTCAGGAATCTGAAATCGTGCAGAACGAGGTGTTCGGCCCCGTGCTGACCTGGCAGACCTTCGACGAGGAAGCAGAGGCGATCGCTCTCGCCAACGACACGACCTATGGGCTTGCGGCGGTGATTTTCACTGGCGATGCGGCGCAGGCGGAGCGGGCTGGAAGAGCGATCGTCGCAGGAACGGTGTGGGTCAACTCCTTCTTCGTCCGAAACCTGGCGGCGCCGTTTGGCGGCTTCCGGAAGTCAGGCGTCGGTGTCGAAGGTGGCAATCATAGCTTCGACTTCTACTGCAACGTCAAGAATCTCTCAATCGACTACGTTTCGTTTCAACGAGGGGCGTCGAGTACGCTGACGCGGCTGCAGTAACGATTAGAAAAGATGGCTCGGGGTCGGGGGTTGGGAAATGCGCGAGGGTGAAATGGGAAAAATTGTTGCCGCTGCTTTGGTTTCGCATGTGCCGCCATTGGCCTTGCCCACGAACTTGCGAATATCGCCTGACGGAGAGGATACGGATCTTGTGGAGGGGTTCGAGCGTATCAGGATGAGGCTTGACGAAGTGAAGCCGGATGTCTTCGTGATCGTCGATAGTCACTGGTTCACCACCAGTGAGCACGTGGTGGCGGGCGCCGCTCGCCATCACGGCATTCTGACCGCGGAAGAACTGCCGCACCTCATCAATGGGGTCGCGTACGACTACCCAGGCGCCGCCGAGCTAGGTGCTGCCTGCGCGAGGGCTGGTGCGAGGAGGGGTAATTTTCACTCGATCGGCAATCGGCCGCAAATCGTGAACGTGACCGACGAGCATCTGCCGCACCATTATTCCACGATCAATGTCGTTGCGCATCTTCGACGTGATGATGAAAAAGTTCTGACAGTGAGCGTGTGCCAGACCGCAAAACCACAGAATTTCATGGAGTTCGGCGCGACCATTCGCGAAGCGATCGATCAGGTCGACTGCCGGGTTGCGATCCTTGGCTCCGGCGCAATGAGCCATCGTTTCCATTCATTCGACGAGATTGTCTCGCCGATCAGCCTGTCGTACCAGGCACAGGGGATCTCGTCGACGGACGCTTATGAGTACGACATGCGAGTGCTGGAGCTGTGGAAAGACGGGCGTCACGCCGACGTGCTCGAACGCTACCACGACTACATGAGATTCTTCCCGGAAGCCTGGTTCGGCCACTATCTGATCATGCTTGGCGCGTTGGGCGGCGCGGACTTCAAGGGCGCTGGCCGTCCGATGTCCCGGTACGAAAATCATGTCGGTACCGGCAACATTCACGTCTGGTTCGATGTTGCGGGGGTCCAATGATTTCGGTTCTCGACGGTCCGCGCAGCGAGGTGCGCAGGGTGCTCTATGGTGGTTTCGCGCAATGGGTGTACCCGGAAGGTGACGAACTGGTATTCCCCGACGGACGGCGGATTAGGGAAGTGGAGGCAAATTATCTTCCACCCTGTGATCCGGGCAAGATCATCTGTGTGCACGTCAATTCAAGATCGCGATTTGCAGAATTCAAGGATGTGGCGACAAATCCGAGCTACTTCCAGAAGCCGACGACCACGTTGAACAGCCATCGCGGGACAATCTATCGCCCCGCCGATTGCCAATATATCAACTATGAAGGCGAGATCGCGATTCAATTCGGCAAGGTGGTCAAGGGGCTTGAGCCGAGCGAGATCTGGGATGTGATCGACGGCTTCGCGCCCGCCAACGATATTGGCTTGCAGGACTTCCGCGATATCGACCGCGGATCGATGTTACGGGTCAAGGGGCAGGATGGATTTTGTCCGATCGGCCCGGGCATGGTGTCGGGCGTCGATATCCGCAAACAGGTGCTGCGCACCTACATCAACGGCAAGTTGGTACAGGAAGGCGCGGTGGACGAGTTCGTGTTTTCCATGGGATTCATGGTGGCCGACCTCAGCCGCTACATGACGTTCGTGCCTGGCGATATCTTGCTCACCGGCACGCCCGCCAACTCTCGGCCGATGAATATCGGCGATCTCGTGGAGGTGGAAGTGTCCGAAGTCGGGCGACTGACCAATACGGTGGCCGAAATCCCCGCGGCGCGGCACAGGATCGGTCATCAGCCGACCGATACCGAAGCTGTGCGGATGATCGCGCTTGGTGGCGACTTCGTTCCGTCTGATGCAGCTGGAAGTGTAGGTTGGCGATGAAGAAGCCTGCCCATCTCCGATCACTTCGCTTGCGCTGGGCGCGCTCGGGTCGTCCGCTTTTGGGAGCCTGGTGCATGCTTCCGGACAGGTTTGCGGCCGAAGCCGTGGCCTCGCTTGACTTTGACTTCTTGTGCGTCGACGCCCAACATGGACTGATTGACTATCGTGACGTGGCGCAGACGCTTCAGGCACTCGAACTCGGCGAGGCCGCACCCGTCGTCCGCGTGCCGTGGAATGATCCGGGCATCATCGGCAAAGTGCTCGATGCCGGTGCGATGAGTGTGATCGTGCCAATGGTGAATTCCGCGGATGACGCTCGCGCGGTCGTGGCTGCAGCGCGCTATGCGCCAGGCGGCAGCCGCAGCTTCGGTCCCGTCGGTATCGGTTGGCGGGATGGGCCGAGCTACCTGGGGCGGACGAACGACGAGGTTGCGATCATCGTCATGATCGAAACCGTTGCAGCGCTTCGCAACGTCGATCAAATCGCCGCCGTTCCCGGCATCGATGCGCTGTTTCTCGGTCCGTTCGATTTGTCGCTGAGTCTCGGCCTGGAGCCGGGCGACAATGACGGAGCTGCGCTGTTCGACGATGCTATCGACACTGTGCTGCACAGTTGTCGGACGCACAATCTGAAGGCCGGCATCCTTTCTAGTCGCATGGTGGCGCCACGCCGCGTGACGCAAGGTTTCGACATGATCTCCGTCACTATGGACGTTCAAGCCTTGAGCCGGGCTATGGCGGATGATCTCGACACTGTGAAATCGCAGCTTGGAGCGGCTGTCACATCAAGGAATTAGGTACCATGCTCAACGAGCGAACGCGCCAATCGATCTCCGAGGAGATCGCCAACGTCTATGATACGCGGCAGCAGATCCTGCCACTCACCAAGACGTATCCTGTCATCGACATTGAGGATGCTTACGCGATCCAGCAATGCTTCGTCGACAAGATGCTCGACGCTGGTGCCAGATTGACCGGGTACAAGGTCGGGTTGACGTCGAAAGCGATGCAACAATTGTCTGGAACGACAGAGCCGGACTTCAGCGCGATGCTGGACTACATGCATATCGCGGAGGCCTCGGAAGTCCGTGCCTCCGATTACTTCGATCCTATGGTCGAGATCGAGATCGCTTTCGTGATGAAGGAAGCTCTCGAGGGGCCGAACGTGACCGCGGTCGACGTCATTCGTGCCACCGACTTTGTCCTGCCGGCGATTGAGCTGGTCGATTTTCGCATCAATCGCAGCCAGGGGCTGAGTTTTATCGATACGGTTGCAGACCTTGCGGCTGTCGGCGGTGTTATTGTCGGCAGCAATCCGCGCCGGCTGGACCAGATCGATGCTCGCGATATCAGTGGGGAGCTCGTTCGCAACGGCGAGGTTATCGAGAAGGGCATATCGTCAGCCGTGCTGGGAAGTCCGGTTTCGTCAGTCGCTTGGCTTGCCAACAAACTCAGCGTGTTTGGTGTCAGTTTTGAACCGGGTCAGCTCATCTTGTCAGGCTCGTTCGTGCGCGCGGCGCCCGTCAAGTCAGGCGACCAAATCGTGGCGCGGTTCAGCAGTGGTCTGGGCGACGTCGCAGTCGATTTCGTGTAGCGCACGTTCCGCGCGGTGGAGCAAGGCGTCTTCGGGCGCCTGAACAAGTCTGGCCAAGGGATATGGCCTGTGCCTGCATGCGCATGCGCGGGCCTCCAATGGAGACTCATGGCGGCCGACAAAATCTCAAAATGAGCTTCGGGGATCGGCGCTAGTCGTTACCGCGCCAATCATTACGCCCGACGAAGAGGGAGGCAGACATGGCGAAGAAAAGCTCGGTTGATGGGATCGCCACGCTTGGCGTCTTGTCCTGGCTGATGCTGTGCAGCCTCGGAACTTTGCAGCTGCAACCACTGATCGGGGGCGCCCTGGTTGATCATCTCGGTATTTCATTGCCAAAAGTCGGAATTTTGTTTGGCATCGAACTCGTAGCTACCGCTATCGGCTGTTGCGTTGCCGCGCTTTCAATGAGCCGATTGGACCGGCGGGTTCTCTGCCTCGCCGCCGTTCTGCTCCTCTTTGCCGCAAGCATTGCGTGTGCTTGGATCACAGCGTTCATCTGGCTGGTCGTTGCCCGCTTCGCCGCCGGCGTGGCCGGAGGCGCGATTCAAGCCGTGGTGTATGCAACTGCGGCACTTCGTACCAACAAGAGCCGTGCGTTTGCCGCGATCAACATCGTGCTGCTTTTGGGAGGCGGTCTCGCTATCGGACTTACCTCCAGCATGATCGCAGTCGGTGGGGTCGCAACGATCTTCGAGTTGTTTGCGGTGATGGCGGTGCTGGCGTTGCCGCTGCTTCGGGCTATTCCACGCGGTCCGGCGGACATCGGCGATCTGCCGCTGGCTGCGACCGCCACCAATCCCGCCGGGCTTGGCAAGCATGCTGTCCTTCTGCTGCTGTTATTTGCGCTGTTATTCGGCGGTCATACAATGCTGTGGATCTATCAGGAGCGAATCGGCAACGATCTTGGTTTGTCACATAATGAAATCGGTGCAATTCTAGGCGGCGGTACTTTGCTTGGCATATTGGGGGCTGCGATGGCGGGCCTCGTTGGCAGTCGGCTTAAGCAATCGACGGCGCAACTGATTGCCTTCACGGGGGCGATCATTGCCGCTCTCCTGATCGTCTATGGCGAGAGCGGGCTGGTGTTTGCCTGCGGCGTTGCGTTGTTGATGGCGGTTCGGTTCTTTGGCCTGAACTATATGTTCGCACTGAGCACGGATCTTGATCCGTCGGGTCGGCTGGCCGGACTGGCCAATACCGCAATTTTTGTCGGCGCCGGCGTTGGTCCTTTCGCCGGAGCGGTTGTCGTCGGTCATGGCAATTTCCGGGCGGTTGGGTTGTTGTCTGCGGCGGTCTACGGCTTGTGCGTCGCCATCGCTTGGCACGTCACCACCGGAGCACGTGCGCTCTTGGTTGCGCCAGCGGAATAGTTCCGGCTGGAGAGGAACGCGCGTCATGGGATAACAATGCAGCTTATTGTGCTGGGGGTAGGAACAAGACCAGCCATCAGTTGGACGCCTTTGAGGCGTCCTTCTTGCGCGGTGTGTCGTGGTTGCGCGCGGCCCGCTTTCTAGTTCTCGGGAGTGCGGTCTCCGGCTTCCGGACGCTGGTCAGCGCCAGCGCTTTGGCTGATTGTTGGCCGGCCACAAGTGCATCTACGTCATCCGCCAGCGTCTGGCGGATGGTCTGCAGCAGTTGCCTCAACTTGGCCTCGTCGGCTGGAGGAATCTGCCGGGTCATCAGCTCTCCATTGGTCTCCGCGACCCTCATAAGCTTTATTTTGAGCCGTTTGGCGGTATCGGTAAGATAAACCCGGATCTTGCGTTTATCGACCTCGTCCCGTTCACGCCGGACCAGACCCTCGTGCTCCATGGACCGAAGCATCTCCAGAACGGAAGGCTCCATCAATCCAAGACGACTGCTGAGCTCGCGCTGTGTAATGCCGTCTCCTTGCCAGAGCGAGTGCAGGAACTGCCAGTGTGCGCCCCGCACGCCGTGTTGGCCGATCCGGATATGCAATGACCGTTTTACGAAACGGGCGGTATCAACAATCAAATAGCCAATGCTCTTGTCGAAGTCGTCGGAGCTTGAGACGCCCTCCGAGGTGGTGGGTGATAGCTTCTTGCTCATGTGTCTTCCTATACCTGGTCTAACTCCTATATTCCAGATTCTTAAGGGACCTAAGTGCCATTGCAGGTCTTTCACCAGGCGCTGATGCAAATCCCGATCGCATTCCTTTCCCGAGACGGACCTGGTTCTTCGCCGGGCGATTCCAAATCGCAATTCCCCGAAAGGGTGAATCCAGATGAGAACGGGACGATTAGAGTGCTGCGCCGTCACGGTATCCAAGGGATCCTAGCGAAATGATCTGGCCGCTCGCGGGCGGGTAGAGGACTGCTTCGCCACTGGATAGATACCCGGGTGGTGGCTGGCTCTGCAGCAACCCGATTGCGATCCTAGTACGCCGCACACGACGTCGCCGTCGACAGTCAGACTCGGCCCGCTGCGGCCACCGGCCGCGACGCTGGCTCTCCTCACAATGGCAGCAGTCTATTAAGACCCAAGATTCAAACGCATCCTTGTCTCGACTAGCAGGCCGATACTCAGGAAATTTCATACGGCAGAACGTTTCGCCGATTGCGGTGGACCGTCAGCCTGCTTTTCAATGGAGGTACTGCGCGCTGCGAACAATCCGAACGTCCAGGGACTCGTACCCCCGACATCCCGCGGTGAAGCAATCTCTCGATCTAAAAAATCGCAGCGTTCAGATCGCATCGACAAGGCTACCCCGCGTTTGCCTTAAACCCCGCGGCCTGAATGCCCGCCACCGCACAGGCCTCATCATTGTCCGACGTGTCGCCGGAGATGCCGACGGCGCCGAGCAGTGTCGCGCCGTCCATGATCAGCACGCCGCCGGGGACCGGCACCAGCGCGCCCTTGGCGATGGTGTTCACGGCGTCGATGAAATAGGGCTGCTCCTGCGCCCGCTGAAACAGCGCGCGCGAGCCCAGGCCCATGGCGAGTGCGCCATAGGCCTTGCCGTGGGCGATCTCGGCGCGCATCAGGCTGGTGCCGTCCTGCGCGGCGGCGATCTTGAGCACGCCGCGGGCGTCGAGGACGGTGACGACGAGCGGCTTGAGCTTCAGCTCGGTCGCCTTCGCGAATGCGGCGTCGAGGATTTTGCGGGCGGTGTCGAGCGTAAGATCAGCCATGGCTGGGTTCCTTTACAGCGGTTGAAGTGGAATTGGTTGTGGCGCGGTCGAGGCTCATCGCCAGCACGCGGGCGACGTGCAGCGCCTCGCGCTGCGCGCCGTCGTGGATCTGGTGACGGCAGGAGGTGCCGTCGGCGACGACCAGCGTGGCCTGATCGGCCGTCCGCACGGCGGGCAGCAGCGACAGCTCGGCCATCTCGATCGAGGCATCATAGGTGTCGGCGCCGTAACCAAACGCGCCCGCCATGCCGCAGCAGCTCGACTCGATGGTCTTGACCTCAAGGCCTGGGACGAGCCGCAGCACCTGCTCGACCGGCTTGAACGCGCCGAAGGATTTTTGGTGGCAATGGCCGTGGACGACTGCCTTGTCGGCGACGGTGCCGAGCGGCAGTTGCAGCCGGCCGGCCTCGGCCTCGCGCACCAGGAATTCCTCGAAGGTCAGGGCATGCGCGCCGACGGCCTTGGCGTCATCGTCCTTGCGCAGCGAAGAGAGCTCGTCGCGGAGCGTCAGGAGGCAGCTCGGCTCGAGGCCGATGATCGGCACGCCGCGCGCGGCAAAGGGCGCGAAGGCGGCGACGAGACGATCGAGCTCGGACCTGGCTTCGTCGACGAGACCGGCGGACAGGAAGGTGCGACCGCAGCACAGCGGACGACTGCCGCTCGCAGGTTTCGGCAGATGCACGCGATAGCCACCGGCCGTCAGCACGCGCAGCGCGGCGTCGAGGTTCTCGCGTTCGTAGATACGATTGAAGGTGTCGGCGAACAGCACGACCTCGCGGCCGTCCGCCGGGCCGACCGCTTCTGCCGGCGGCACGAAGACGTCGCTGCGGAAGGCGGGGAGGGCGCGGCGCGCGCTGATGCCGGCAAAGCGCTCGAACAGCTTTCGCAGCAGCGGGCTGTGGTTACGCAAATTGGCGAGCGGGGCAAGGCGCGCGGCGAGGCCGGCATAGCGCGGGAGGTAGCCGACCAGGCGGTCGCGCAGCGTCAGGCCGTGGGAGGTTGCGCGCGCGGCCAGCACCTCGATCTTCATCTTGGCCATGTCGACGCCGGTCGGGCATTCGTGGCGGCAGGCCTTGCAGGAGACGCAGAGCTTCAGCGTCTCCATCATCTCGTCGGAGGACAGCGCATCCGGGCCGAGCTGGCCGGAGATCGCGAGCCGCAGCGTGTTGGCACGCCCGCGCGTGACGTCCTTCTCGTTGCGCGTGGCGCGATAGGACGGGCACATCACGCCGCCTTCGAGCTTGCGGCAGGCGCCGTTGTTGTTGCACATCTCGACCGCGCCCTGGAAACCGCCGCCGGCGCCGGGATAAGCCGACCAATCGAGCTTCGTCTTGAGGTCTGCGACGCGATAGTCCGGCTTGAAGCGGAACAGCGAGCGGTCGTCCATCTTCGGCGCATCGACGATCTTGCCGGGATTGAGGACGTCGTCGGGATCGAAGCGGTGCTTCACCTCGTGGAAGTCGGCGACGAGACGTTCGCCGAACATGGTCTCGTGGAATTCGGAGCGCACCAGGCCGTCGCCGTGCTCGCCGGAATGCGAGCCCTTGTACTCGCGCACCAGCGCAAAGGCCTCCTCGGCGATGGCGCGCATCGCCTTGACGTCCTTTTCCAGCTTCAGATTCAGCACGGGGCGCACATGCAGGCAGCCTTCGGAGGCGTGCGCATACATCGTGCCGCTGGTGCCGTGCCTGGCAAACACCTCGTTCAGGCGCTGGGTGTAGTCGGCGAGATGCGGCAGCGGCACGGCGCAATCCTCGACGAAGGAGACCGGCTTGCCCTCCTGCTTCATCGACATCATGACGTTGAGGCCGGCGGCGCGGAAATCGGCGATGCCGCTTTGGAGCGCGGGCTCTGATATCTCGACGACGCCACCCCATTTGCGGGTGTCGTTGTTCCAATCGAAGCCGAGATCGCCCATCAGCTCGCCGAGCTGCTTGAGGCGTTGCAGATTGTCGGCCTGGTCTTCCTCGGCGAACTCGACGACCAGCACGGCGTCCGGGTCGCCCTTGATCGCGGCATTGATGATCGGCTTGAACATCGCGATATCGCGGCCGAGCGCGATCATGGTGCGGTCGACCAGCTCGACCGCGATCGGCTTTAGCTTGACCAGATGCTGGGCCGCATCCATCGCCTCGTAGAAGCTGCCGAAATGGCAGACGCCGAGCGCCTTGTTGCGGATGACGGGCCACAGCTTCAGCTCGACCTTGGTGGTGAAGGCCAGCGTGCCTTCCGAGCCGACCAGGAGATGCGCCATGTTGTTGCGCGCATTGCGCGGCGTCAGCGCATCGAGATTGTAGCCACCGACGCGGCGCTGCACCTTGGGAAAGCGCGCCGCGATCTCGTCGGCCTCGCGGGCGCCGAGATCGAGCATGTCGCGGAACAGCGCGCGCATGCCGTCGCCGGCATCGAGGTCGGAGAGATCGCGCGAGACCTCGCCAAAACGGCTCAGCGTGCCGTCGGCGAGCGAAGCCTCCAGCGACAGGGTGTTGTCGCGCATGGTGCCGTAGCGCAGCGAGCGGCCGCCGCAGGAATTGTTGCCGGCCATGCCCCCGATGGTGGCGCGCGAGGCCGTGGAGACGTCGACCGGAAACCACAGGCCGTGCTTCCTAAGCTGGCGGTTGAGGTCATCGAGCACGATGCCGGGCTCGACCACGCAGGTCCGGCCCGCGACGTCGAGCGACAGGATCTTGTTGAGGTGCTTCGAGAGGTCGACCACGAGGCCGTCATTGACGGTCTGGCCGCATTGGGAGGTGCCGCCGCCGCGCGGGGTGACCTTCACGCCCTCGTCCCGGGCGATCGCCAGGGCCCGCAGCGCCTCGTCCATGGTCCTGGGGACCACGACGCCGGATGGCACGATCTGGTAGAACGAGGCATCGGTGGCGTAGCGGCCGCGGCTGAAGCCGTCGAACAGGACGTCGCCGGTCATGTCCGCGCGCAGGCGCCGTTCGAGCGAAGAGGCGTTTGTCATCCCTGGTCCTGGAGCGATCCGCGCGGCTGCTGGCTAAGCCGGGAATTCATTCTTGTTTCTGACCGAATATATTATGAATTCAAAATGAGCAAGCCTGCTGCCTGTTAAGGCGCTGCCGGTGCGTCGGCTTCGGGCTCGGCCAGGTGTTCGATCGCCGCCACGCGCTTGTTGCGCAGGTGCTGGAACAGGATGTCGCTGAGCTCGCTGCCGGCGCGCCGGCGCAGGGCGTCCAGGATCGCCTCGTGCTCGCGCATCGCCTCCGCCCAGCGCTGCCGCTTGCGGGCGAAGTTTGCGGAGTAGCGGACGCGGCGGATGCGTCCCGCGAAATTGGCGTAAGCGGTCTTCAGCGTCTCGTTGCGCGCGGCTGCGACGATGCTCTCGTGGATGCGCTGGTTGGCCTGGAAATAGCCGTGCATGTCGCGATGCAGATAGTGGCCGTACATTTCGTAATGCAGCTGCTCGATCGCGGTGATTTCCTCATCCGTAATCGCCTCGCAGGCAAGGCGTCCGGCGAGACTCTCAAGTCCGGCCATCACGTCGAACAGCTCCTCCAGGTCGCGCTGGCTGAGCTGGCGGATACGGGCGCCGCGGTTGGGCAGCAGCTCGATCAGGCCCTCGGCCGCGAGCACCTTCAGCGCTTCGCGCAGGGGTGTCCGGGAGATGCCGAGCATCTCGCAGAGCTGTCGCTCGGGAACGCGGGCGCCGTCGGGAATGTTGCCTTCCACGACGTAGTCGCGCAGCCGCAGCAGGATCTCGCCATGGAGCGAGGCCGCCTCGCGGTCGCCGCCATTCGTGGCGGGTGGGGCGATCGGGACCCCGGTGTCGGGAATCGTGGGTTTCATTTGCAGCACAATAGTTTGCTCGATTAACCGCGTCGACGTCCACAATCGAATACCAAATTTCGATTGAAATGACAAAAAATGAATGCAAAATAGCGATCGAGCAGACCAAAATCCGTTGCCAGGGAGGTTTTCATGCATCAGGGACGCCATTTCCTTCAGATTCCGGGTCCGAGCCCGGTCCCCGAGCGCGTCCTGCGCGCCATGGACATGCCGGTCATCGACCACCGCAGCGCCGAATTCGGCGCACTCGGCCGCGCCGTGCTCGAAGGCAGCCAGAAGATCTTCCAGACCAAGGGGCCGGTCATCATCTTCCCCTCATCAGGCACCGGCGCCTGGGAGGCCGCGATCGTCAACACGCTCTCGCCCGGCGACAAGGTGCTGATGGTCGAGACCGGCCATTTCGCCACGCTGTGGCGGCAGATGGCCGGGCGCTTCGGCATCGAGGTCGATTTCGTGCCCGGCGACTGGCGTCGCGGCGCCGACCCGGCTGTGGTCGAAGCAAAACTCACCGAGGACAAGGCGCGCGCGATCAAGGCCGTGATGGTCGTGCACAACGAGACCTCGACCGGTGCCACCAGTCGCATCGCCGAGATCCGCGCCGCGATCGACCGCGCGGCGCATCCGGCGCTGTTGATGGTCGACACCATCTCCTCGCTCGGCTCGGTCGACTATCGCCACGACGAGTGGAAGGTCGACGTCAGCGTCAGCTGCTCGCAGAAGGGTTTTATGCTGCCGCCCGGTCTCGGCTTCAATGCGATCTCGGAGAAGGCGCGCGCGGCGGCGAAGACCAACAAGATGCCGCGCTCCTATTTCGACTGGGAGGAGATGCTCAAGCCCAACGCCAACGGCTTCTTCCCCTACACGCCGGCGACCAATCTGCTCTACGGCCTGCGCGAAGCGATCGCGATGCTGCTCGAAGAGGGGCTCGACAACGTGTTCGCACGACACGAGAGGCTCGCGGCCGCAACGCGCGCCGCCGTCAATCATTGGGGCCTCGAAGTGCTCTGCCAGGAGCCGTCGGAATTCTCACCGGTGCTGACCGCGGTGCTGATGCCGCCGGGACATGATGCCGACCAGTTCCGCAAGATCGTGCTCGAGAATTACAACATGTCGCTCGGCTCGGGCCTCTCCAAGGTCGCCGGAAAGGTCTTCCGCATCGGCCATCTCGGCGAATGCAATGCGCTGACGCTGCTCGGCGCGCTCACAGGCGTGGAGATGGGCCTGTCGGTTGCCGGCGTGCCGCACCGCTCCGGCGGCGTCGACGTCGCGATGAAGCTCCTGGAGCAACGCCCGCAGGGCAATGCATCGCCGCATCTGAAAGTGGTCGGCACCTAGAATTGCGCAGGGACAGGCAAGGCTAATCATAAAAAGCGATCAGGAGGGGTGGAGATGGGAATTCGGTTCAAGGCCACGCATGTCGTGCTGGCGATGCTCTGCGCGATGTATTTCATCACCTATGTCGACCGGGTGAACATCGGCACTGCGGCGAGCGAGATCCAGAAGGAGCTTGCGCTCTCGAATACCCAGCTCGGCCTCGTCTTCTCGGCCTTCGCCTATCCCTATCTGCTGTTCCAGGTGATCGGCGGCTGGGTCGGGGATCGGTTCGGGCCGCGCCAGACGCTGTTCTGGTGCGGCATGATCTGGGCGGTCGCGACCATCTCGACCGGCTTCGTCAACGGGCTGACGGCGCTGTTCGTCGCCCGCTTCGCGCTCGGCTTCGGCGAGGGCGCGACGTTCCCGACCGCGACGCGCGCGATGCAATACTGGACGCCGGCCAATCGCCGCGGCTTTGCGCAAGGCCTCACCCATTCCTTTGCCCGGCTCGGTAATGCCGTGACGCCGCCGGTGGTGGCGCTCCTGATCCTCTGGCTGACCTGGCGCGGCGCCTTCGTCGTGCTCGGCCTCGTCAGCCTGGTCTGGGGCGTGATCTGGGTCTGGTACTTCCGCAACGAGCCGAAAGAGCATGCCTCCATCACGGAAGCCGAGCTCGCCGCGCTGCCGCCGCGCCCGACCGGCGAGCGGCCGCGCGTGCCGTGGGGCCCGCTGCTGGGGCGGATGTGGCCGGTGACGCTGACCTATTTCTGCTACGGCTGGTGCCTGTGGCTCTATCTCAACTGGCTGCCGCTGTTCTTCAAGAACAACTACAATCTCGACATCAAGAACTCGGCGCTGTTCGCCTCCGGCGTCTTCTTCGCCGGCGTGATCGGCGACAGCGTCGGCGGCGTGATCTCGGACAAGATCCTCGATCGCACCGGCAATGTCCGCCTGGCGCGGCTCAGCGTCACCGTTGCGGGGTTTGCGGGAGCGCTGCTCTCGCTGTTCCCGATCCTGTTTGTCCACGACATCACGATCGTGGCGCTGTGCCTGTCGGCCGGGTTTTTCTGTGCCGAACTGGTGATCGGCCCGATGTGGTCGATCCCGATGGACATCGCCCCGAAATATTCGGGGACCGCGTCGGGGCTGATGAACACCGGCTCGGCCTTTGCGGCCATCGTCTCGCCGCTGGTCGCGGGCTTCGTGATCGACGCGACCGGAAACTGGTACCTGCCGTTCCTGATGTCGATGGGGCTGCTGCTGCTCGGCGGTGTCTCGGCCTTCCTGATGCACCCGGAACGGCCGTTTACCGAGGCCGAAGGGCGCCTGCCGTCCGGCAACGTGGTGGCCGCGGAGTAGGGGCGGCGGAGGGGCCCCGCTTATGCATGGGAGCAGCCCTTTGGAGAGGGGACAAGCCGGTCAAATGGTGCTATTCGGCGGCCATCAAAACAAGGCTAGACCGGGAAGGACGCCTATGACCGTGCATACTGGAAGGCATTTTCTCCAGATTCCAGGACCGACCAACGTGCCCGACCGCGTGCTGCGGGCGATGGACATGCCGACGCTGGACCATCGCGGTCCGGAGTTCGCCGAGCTCGGTTTCGCGGTGCTGGCCTCGATGCAGCGGGTATTCCGCACCAAGCAGCCCGTGATCATCTTCCCCTCGTCCGGCACCGGCGCCTGGGAAGCGGCCATGGTCAACGTGTTCGCCCCCGGCGACAAGGTGCTGATGTGCGAGACCGGCCAGTTCGCCGTGCTGTGGCGCGGCATTGCGGAGAAATTCAAGATCGACGTCGACTTCATCCCGAGCGACTGGCGCCATGGTGCCGACCTCGTCGAGATCGAGAAGCGCCTCGTCGCCGACAAGCAGCATGCGATCAAGGCGGTCTGCGTCGTCCACAACGAGACCTCGACCGGCTGCGTGACGCCGCCGCTCGACGTGCGCAAGCTGCTCGACCGCGTCAAGCATCCGGCGCTGTTGATGGTCGACACCATCTCGGGCCTCGGCTCGATGGAATATGAGCACGACGCCTGGGGCGTCGACGTCTCGGTCGCCGGCTCGCAGAAGGGCCTGATGCTGCCGCCGGGTCTCAGCTTCAACGCCGTCTCGGAGAAGGCGCTCAACGTCGCCAAAGCCAATCCCGGCATGCGCTCCTATTGGGACTGGCAGGAAGTGATCAGCTTCAACAAGCTCGGCACCTTCCCCTACACGCCCGCAACCAATCTGCTCTACGGCCTGCGTGAAGCGGTGAAGATGATTGAGGAAGAAGGCCTCGAGAACGTCTGGTCCCGCCACAAGCGCCATAGCGCGGCGACCCGCGCTGCGGCCAAGGTCTGGGGCCTGGAGACGCAGTGCGTCGATCCGGCCGCGCATTCGCCGGCGCTGACCGGCGTGCGCGTGCCCGACGGGCACGATGCCGACGCCTTCCGCAAGGTGGTGCTGGAAAACTTCGACATGTCGCTCGGGACCGGCCTGAACAAGGTCAAGGGCAAGGTGTTCCGTATCGGCCATATCGGTCATTTCAACGATCTGATGCTGATGGGCACGCTCGCCGGCGTCGAGATGGGCCTGGATCTTGCAAAGATTCCGCACCGGAGCGGTGGCGTGCTGGCGGCCATGGACGTCCTGAAGGGACGCGACGCGGTGCCGATGGCCAAGGCTCAGGTGGCCTGAACGAACTTGGAAGGTGATAGCGCGATGAACGCACCGACGACGACCAACGAAGACCTGCTCTACTCCGTCACGGACGGCATCGCGCGGATCACCTTCAACCGCCCGCAGGCGCGTAACGCCATGACCTTCGCCATGTATGACCGCATGGCGGAGATCTGCCTGGAGATCAACGCCGACCGTTCGATCAAGGCGCTGATCCTCACCGGCGCCGGCGACAAGGCGTTTGCCTCCGGCACCGACATCTCGCAATTCCGCGCGTTCAAGACGGCACAGGATGCGCTCGACTACGAAGCGCGGATCGATCGCGTGCTCGGCACGCTCGAACAGTGCCGGGTCCCCGTGATCGCGGCCATCGCCGGCGCCTGCACCGGCGGCGGCGCCGGCATCGCCGCCTGCTGCGATCTGCGCATCGGCACCGAGACGACGCGCATGGGATTCCCGATCGCGCGCACGCTCGGCAATTGCCTGTCGATGTCCAACATCAGCCGCGTCGTTTCGCTGGTGGGTCCCGCCCGCACCAAGGATCTGATCTTCAGGGCGCGGCTGGTCGAGGCGCAGGAAGCGCTGTCGCTCGGCCTGCTCACCGAAATCGTGCCTGATGTCGAGACCCTGCAGCGCCGCGCTGACGAGACGGCAAAGCTCGTCGCAAGCCACGCTCCGCTGACGCTCGAAACGACCAAGGAAGCGGTCCGCCGCATTCGCCCCACGCTGTCGCGCGAGCAGGGCGAGGACCTGATCCTCAAGGCCTATATGAGCGAGGATTTCCGCGAGGGCATGGACGCTTTCCTCAACAAGCGCACGCCCAACTGGAAGGGCAAGTAGCGCCGGCACTTTGCTTTTCGCGCCATTGCACTGGCACGAAAAACCAAGGCGATCTCTGGCGTCAATCGTCAGTCGTTCAGCACAACTCCCGATGTCACAAATGAGTCAAGCGGTTCCGTTGCCCGGAATCGCAATTGCAAGCGTGCGCTCTTGCGCGTTCACGTTGACGCCGCGATGCGGCCGAGCATAATATCGCAGAGGTTGCATCGGGGCCGTCTCGCATTTTTGACAGGCCAGCCAGCAAGTGATTTCAAGTCCAGTCAAATTGAGTGACGTGAATTGCGTGAAGCGTTCCGGCCGACCTTGCTGCAACCCGACGTCATTGAACTGAAATTGAACTGTAGACGTAGTGAACTAGCTTTCGACGACGCAAGCCGCGCCAAAATTCATTGTTGCTGACATCCCGAAGCCAGGCACGGCATCGCGAACACGCCAAGCTCCTAAGCCAAATTCCTAAGCCAAGACCCTTAAGCCAAGGCCTTTGATTCCCGAACGTTGAGTCACGTCCGATCTCCCGGACGCGATTAGTTGCGTCGCCGTGCCCTCGTGCGGCGGCGCCTTGATGACAAACGCAGGCAGGGATTTTTCCATGACCAATCATACGCCGGTTTTCACGTCCTCATCCGCAACGGGCAGCTTCACCGAATTCGCCGACACCACCGATTCCACGACGTTGCACACGCTGTCAGGCACGATGAGTTTCAAGGACAGCGACAAGACCGACATCCACACCACGTCGGCGACGCTGCAGTCGGCGGTGCTGTCCAGCGGAACGATCATTCCGGCGGCCTCCCTGGCGCATTTCCAGACTGCGATGCATTCGCAGATTCTCAGCGATTCCAACGGCTCGGGCCAACTCAAATGGAATTTCAGCGACGCGGATGAGGATTTCGATTTCCTTGCGAAGAACCAGACGCTGGTTCTGACCTACGACATCACGGTTTCCGACAATCACGGCGGTACCGCGATCCAGACCGTCAAGGTCACCGTCACCGGCACCGACGACAAGCCCGTCATCAACATGACGACGACGGCGACGGTCAGCGAGCAGGCCAACCAGACGCTGTCGTTGTCGCCCGACACGGTCCACGTCGCGCTCAACTTCACCGACGACGATCTCACCAACACCGGCCACACCGCGACCGTGATCGGTGTGTCCGCATCCGGCGCCACCGCGGGCCTGTTGCCGGGCGCGCTCGGCGACGCCGAATTGATGGCATTCTATCATGTCGACAACGTCATCAAGAATTCCGGCTCGAGCGCCGGCACCATCAACACCACTTTTTCGGCGCCCGATCTCGCCTTCGACTATCTTGCGGCCGGCCAGCATCTCGACATCACCTACACCGTGCAGCTCGACGATCACGCCGGTGGACTCTCGACGCAGACGGTCACGGTCACCGTGATCGGCACCAACGACAAGCCGGCGTTCCTGTCGTGCCCGGAATCGGCCGCCCTCGTCGAGGATCATCATGTCGATCCGACCGGCAATCTGACCGCGCATGACAGCCTGCTCTTCACCGACATCGATCTCGCCGACGCGCATACTGTGTCGACGACGGTGACGGCGACCCGTTCGGGCGGCGGCGCGATCCCGCTGACCAATGCGCAATTGCTGGCCGCGTTCGGCACCTCGCTGCACGATTCGACCGGGCATGTGATCGGCGATATCGACTGGAATTTCGCGTTTCCCAATTCCGAGGCCAACTTCCTTGGCAATGGCGAGACGCTCAAGCTCGTTTATCACGTCACGGTCGACGACGGTCACGGCGGCACCGCCACGCAGGATGTCGCCATCACCATCCTCGGGGTCAATCATCCCGTCGTCATCACCAGCGCTCCAGAATCCTCCACCGTGGCCGAGCAGGACGCCACCACGGGTTCGTCCGTGCCCGACACGACGCCGACCACGCCGGCCGGCACGCTCGCCTTCACCGACCAGGACACCAGCGACACGCACACGGTGGCCGTGACGCTGGATTCGACCTCCGGCGCGACGCCGCCGGCCGCGACGCAGGCCGATCTTGCGTCGGCGCTGACGACGGTGCTGCACGATTCCACAGGCACGGGCACGGGCAGCATCGACTGGAATTTTGCGCTTCCCGACAAGGATCTCGATTATCTCGCGGCCAACGAGACGCTGACGGTGAATTACGACATCAAGGTCGCGGACGGCTCGACCAGCTCGACCCAGACCGTCTCCGTCGTCATCACCGGCGCCAATGATGCGCCCGTCATCACCAGCGCGCCGCAATCGGCGTCGCTGTCCGAGCAGCCCGGCGTGACCGGATCGAGTGCCATCGACACCACGAGCCCGGTGCCGACGGGAACGCTGAGCTTCAATGATGTCGATCTGTCGGACGCCCATTCCGTCAGCGTCGCGCTGGATTCGGCGGTGTGGTCGGCCAATCCCAGCTTCGTGCCGCCGGATACGCTCGCGGACCTCCAGAATGCGCTCGCCACGGCACTGCATGATTCGACCGGAGCGGGCACGGGCAGCGTCGACTGGAGCTTCGCTATCAAGGATTCCGAGCTCGACTTCCTGAGTCTCGGCGAAACCCTCACCGTGCAGTATGACGTCATCGTCGCCGACGCGACGACAAGCTCGACACAGACGGTGACGGTGACGATTGACGGCGCGTCTGATCCGCTGCTGGTGAGTCCGGTGAGCGTGGATACGTCCGACACGTCAGTTGCCGATACCGGCGCCCTGCTTGCCAGCGGTGCCATCGCCGATGCGAGCCATCCGGTCGACCTGTCGACGCCGCGCAACATCTCGGAGGTGAACGGCAGCGCGGCCAATGTCGGCGCGCTGGTCGCCGGCACCTATGGCTCTCTGCAACTCAACGCGGACGGCAGCTACGCCTACTACGCGAATGCCTCGGTCGATCCGCTCCAGGCCGGCGACCATGTCAGCGACCAGTTCAACTTCACGGTCGATGATGGCCAGGGCCATCAGGCGACGACGACGCTGACCTTCAACATTGAAGGCGCCGACGATTTCCCGATCGTCATGGCCGCCAATGTGAGCGGGTCGGTCACTGAAGACGCTGGCCCCGCGGCAATCGTCAACGGCGATTTCGAGACCGGCGACCTGTCGGGCTGGTCCACCAGCGGTTCGCACATCCATGTCGCACAGCTCGAGGTCGGCGGCAGCTTCGGCCATTACTCGGTACAACTCGCACCGACCGGCAGCGAGGAGACATTGTCCCAAAACGTCGCGACCACGCCGGGACAGCACTATTTCCTCAGTTTCGATCTCATCGGCGATCCCGAAGGCTTCAGTACCCCGTTCTCGTTGACCTGGGACGGCGTCAGTCTCATGTCAGTGAGCGACGTCGCGCCAGGAATCCATCACTATGCCTTCGAGGTCACCGGTGACCCCACGCTGTCGACATCGACGCTGCAATTCACCTATGCCGACGATGGCGACGGAATGATCCTGGATTCCGTCAATGTCAGCCCTGCGACGGGTCCGGCAACCGAAGCTACCGCAGGCTCGATCTCGTTCTCCGATGCCGAGATCGGCGACACCCACACCGCGAGTTTTGCGCCCGCGGGCGGTGGCTATCTCGGCACGTTCTCGCTCGATCCGCTCAGCGAGTCCGGAGGAACGGGATCGGTCGGCTGGCACTTCACGGTGAACAACGCCGACATCCAGTTCCTGGCACAGGGCCAGACGCTGACCCAGGACTATTTCGTCACGATCGACGATGGTCATGGCGGTACGACCACGCAGGATGTCACGGTGACCCTCGACGGCACCAATGACGCGCCGACCGCGGTCGGCGAAACCGTGGTCACGGATGTCGGTGCCGGCGGCTCCGTCGCGATCCCCGGTTGGGCGCTGGCTCTGAACGACACCGACCCCGATACGACGGACCACCTCGCGCTCGGCGCGATCACCGCGAGCTCGGGCGGCAGCGCAAGCGCAACCTTGGGTCAGGCGTCTTTCACCGACGATGCTACGCCCGGCGGTTCGTTCGACTACACGGCTTCGGACGGGATGACGACATCGGCCAACACTGCAACCGCGACCATCATCAACAACGCTGCCGGCGCGTCAGTGCTGAACGGGACCGGCGGCGATGACATCCTCATCGCCACCAACGGGACCGAGGCTCTGAATGGTGGCGCAGGCAACGACGTCCTGATCGGAACGCCGGCCGGTCATGTCATGACCGGCGGCAGCGGCAACGATACTTTCGCCTTCCTCCAGCCGCCGACCGCGCCCGGCCAGATCACCGACTTCAACACCACCACCGAGCACGATCGCATCGCGATCTCGGCGAGCGGCTTCGGCGGCGGCCTGACGGCTGGCATGGACGTGACGTCGATATTCGAAAGCTCGGCCGACGATACGTTCACCGGTGCGGCCGAATTCCACTTCGATACGGCTAACCAGACGCTCTATTTCAGCGCGGACGGGACGCAAGGCTCGGCGCATGCGATCGTCGCGGTCCAGGCCGCGGCGGTGATCAATCCGCATGATATCCTGATCGTGTAGCCGTCGCCGCACCGGCCTTGCGAACCGGGCGCGGGCTCCGCAAGGGGTCCGCGCTTTTTTGCGGGCCGGCGGCGCTTGCAATCGGTCTCATTCCAAAGTCATAAGCGGTGCGACGCCGGGCGGCTTGAACTGGCCGGCGTTCGCCCGCACAATGCAGCTGGTCTTTGGCTTTCACGAATTGCCAATCCGAACAAGAACATAGACAAGAATTGAGGAAGACGCGCGTGGGACATGGACTGAAGGCCGCAATGACCCTGGCGGCTGCGCTTTGGGTCGCACCGGCGACCGCCGGCTGGGAACCGACCAAGCCCGTCGAGATCGTGGTGGCGGCGGGCGCGGGCGGCGCCTCCGATCAGATGGCGCGGATGATGCAGGCCGCGATCCAGAAGAACAATCTGATGAAGCAGCCCATTGTGGTCTCGCTCAAGGGCGGCGCGTCCGGCGCGGAAGCGCTGATGTACATGAAGTCCAGCGAGGGCGATCCGAATAAGGTGCTGATCGCCTATTCGCTGATCTACATGCTGCCGCTGTCGGCCAAGATCCCGTTCAACTGGCGCGAGCTCACCCCGGTCTCGGTGATCGCGCTCGACCAGTTCGTGCTGTGGGACAACAGCGCGGGACCGAAGACGGTGAAGGAGTTCGTCGCGGCCGCGAAGGCGGCGAGCGCCCCGTTCAAGATGGGCGGCACCGGCTCCAAGCGCGAGGATCACGTGTTGACCGTGTTCCTGGAGCAGAAGACCGGCGCGAAATTCTCCTATCTGCCCTACAAGTCCGGCGGCGAGGCCGCGACCCAGCTGGTCGGCAACCACACCGAATCTAACGTCAACAACCCGAGCGAAAATCTCGAGGTCTGGCGGGCCGGCCAGGTGCGGCCGCTCTGCGTGTTCGACAAGGAGCGCATCTCCTACACCAGCAAGGTGACCGACACGCAGTCCTGGGCCGACATCCCGACCTGCAAGGAGGAGGGCGTCGACGTCCAGTATCTGATGCTGCGCGCGATGTTCCTGCCCGGCAAGGTCACGCCGGAGCAGCAGGCGTTCTATGTCGAGCTGTTCCACAAGGTGACGCAGACCGCGGAGTACAAGGACTACATGGAAAAGCAGGCCTTGAAGCCGATCTTCCTCACCGGCAAGGACATGGTGCAATTTCTCGAGGAGGACGATGCGCAGAACAAGGCGCTGATGACGGAAGCAGGTTTCGTCGCGAAGTGAACACATCCTCCACGTCATGCCCCGCGAAGGCGGGGCATCCAGTCTTGCACAGAGTTCGACGAAAGACGGCTTCTGCACGACGTACTGGATCATCCGCTTTCGCGGATGATGACAGCGTAATTTAATCTGGCAGAGCATGTCCCAAACCGATCTTGAAATCGTCGTCGACGATCCGACCGCGCCTGAAGAGAATTCCCCCTCCGTCACGAGCTCAGGCACGGTCGAAATCATCGTCTGCCTGCTGCTGCTCGCGCTGGCCGCGACCCTCGGCTACGACAATTGGCGCACCGGTGCTTCCTGGGACTCGACCGGGCCCGAGCCCGGCTATTTCCCGTTCTATCTCTCGCTCATCCTCGGCGGCGGCAGCCTCTACGGCCTGATCTCCGCGCTGGTCGCGCGCCGCGGGGCCGCCGAGACCTTCGTCACGCGTGCGCAGGCGCGCCGGGTGATGGCGGTGTTCGTGCCGACGCTGCTGTTCTGCGTGGTGACGCAGTTCCTCGGCCTCTACGTCGCGAGCTTCCTGCTGATCGCGGGCTTCATGCGGGCGATCGGCAAGATCGCGCTGTGGAAGTCGCTGCTCACGGCCTTTCTGTTCACGGCGATCATGTTCGTCACCTTCGACATCGCCTTCGACGTCATCATGCCGAAGGGGCCGCTCGAAGCGGCCTTTGGCTACTAGGCGGACCCGCGATGGAAGCTTTCGGTCTCCTGCTTCACGGCTTCGCCGTCCTGCTGACGTGGAAGACGCTCGTGCTGATGATGGTCGGGCTCGTGCTCGGCATCTTCGTCGGCGTGCTGCCCGGCCTCGGCGGCCCCAACGGGGTCGCGATCCTGCTGCCGCTCACCTTCACGATGGATCCGACTTCGGCGATCGTGATGCTGTCCTGCATCTATTGGGGCGCGCTGTTCGGCGGCGCGATCACCTCGATCCTGTTCAACATCCCCGGCGAAGCCTGGTCGGTCGCGACCACCTTCGACGGCTATCCGATGGCGCAGCAGGGCAGGGCGGCCGAGGCGCTGACCGCGGCGTTCACGTCGTCCTTCATCGGTTCGCTGGTCGCGGTGCTGCTCATCACGTTCCTCGCGCCGATGATCTCGTCCTTCGCCCTGAAGTTCGGTCCGCCCGAGTTCTTCGCGGTGTATCTCTTGACCTTCTGCTCCTTCGTCGGCCTCGGCCGCGAGGCCAAGCACAAGACGGTCATCTCGATGTCGCTCGGGCTTCTGCTCGCCGGCGTCGGCATGGACACAGTGTCGGGCCAGCTGCGCATGACCTTCGGCTCGTCCGAGCTCCTGCGCGGCATCAACTTCCTCGTCGCCGTCATCGGCCTGTTCGGCATCAGCGAGATCCTGCTGACGATGGAGGAGCGGCTGGCGCTGCGTGGGCATGCGGCGAGCATCTCGCTGCGCGTGGTGCTCAGCGTGTGGAAGGACCTGCCGAAATACTGGGTGACGCTGCTGCGCTCCTCCTTCATCGGCTGCTGGCTCGGCATCACCCCGGGTGGCGCGATCGCGGCGTCCTTCATGGGCTACAATCTCGCCAAGCGTTTCGCCAAGGATCCCGAAAGTTTCGGCAAGGGCCGCATCGAGGGCGTGTTCGCGCCGGAGACGGCCGCGCATGCCTCCGGCACCTCGGCGCTGCTGCCGATGCTGGCGCTCGGCATTCCCGGCTCCGGCACGGCTGCGATCCTGCTCGGCGGGTTGATGGTGTGGGGGCTCAATCCCGGACCGCTGCTGTTCGTCGAGCACAAGGATTTCGTCTGGGGCCTGATCGCCTCGATGTATCTCGGCAACGTCGTCGGCCTCGTGCTGGTTCTGACCACGGTGCCGATCTTCGCCTCGATCCTGCGCGTGCCGTTCGCGGCCGTCGCGCCGATGATCGTGGTGTCCTGCGCGATCGGTGCCTATGCGATCCAGAATGCGATGTTCGACATCTGGCTGATGCTCGGCTTCGGTGTCGTCGGCTACGTCTTCAAGAAGATCGGCATTCCGCTGGCGCCGTTCACGCTGGCACTCGTGCTCGGCAACCGCGCCGAGGACGCCTTCCGCCTCTCGATGATCGGCTCAGGCGGCGACCTGAAGGTGTTCTGGTCGAACGGACTGGTCGGCTCGATCACGACGCTGGCCATCGTGCTGCTGTTCTGGCCGGCGATCGACGCGTTGCTTGGCCGCGTCGGATGGACGCAACGGACCAGGACGACATCGCGCTAGGACTGCACGACGAATTCCACTACAGTTCGCGCATCACCGACAACATCCTGCGGGTCGGCGTGAACTACAAGCTCGGCGGCCCGGTGGTTGCCAAGTACTAAGAGAAAGTACTGAGAGAAACGAGTTCGCGTCTACAAAGCCCAGCTCGCGCCGGGCTTTGTCGTTGATCGGACGACCGCATCGGCTATCGGTGCCGGGTTGCGATCGGTTGCAAAACATCCCATGGTATATGACGAGGCTCGTAACGCGCACCAACGATGGTTTGCAAGTCTATGTCTCAGTCCGCTGGTCGACACGCAATTGTCATAGGCGGCGGGGCAAGCGGTGTCCTCCTCGCGCACCAGCTTCTGCATCAACCGGCTTCGAATTTCCGAGTGACGCTGATCGAAACACGCGCCGAAATCGGGCGAGGTCTGGCCTACCACACCGGGAATCCCGACCACCTGCTCAATGTTCGGGCAGCCAATATGAGTGCGCTGCCGGATCAGCCTGACCATTTCTGGCGATGGGTTGCGTCGCAAGATATCGCCATCTGTCCCGATCCCTACTGCTTCGTTCCCAGGCGGGTCTATGGAACCTATATCGCAAGCCTGATCGAGCCGATCATCGCGAGCAATTCGCACAGACTGACGATCGTCCAGGACACCTGTGTCGAGGTTCGGGAAAATGCCGCGAGCGTGGAGGTGACTCTGGCCGGCGGTCAGCGCCTGGCCGGCGAAATCGCAGTCCTCGCGACCGGCCACGATACGGCGGAGCCAAAGCCGGGCGCTTACGCCAATCCCTGGGCGCCGCCGGTCGGAATGGACAAGGACGGTGCGGTTCTCATTCTCGGAACCGGATTGACCATGGTCGACTACGTCTTGTCGCTGCTGCGGGATGGCCATCGAGGAGAGATCGTCGCGATGTCGCGACGCGGTCTGCTAGCGACGGCCCATCGGCGCGTCCCGCCGATGCGCATCGAAGAGGCCGATGTTCCCTTCGGACACGGGAGCGGAGAGCTGTTCCGATGGTTCCGGCGCATGGTCGAAGCGCACATGGCCGATGGCGGCGACTGGCGCAGCGTCGTCGACGCAATTCGCCCCTATACCCAGCGAATCTGGCGTGAGCTTTCGATGCCGTCGCGGCGACGCTTTCTCGAGCATGCGCGCGCGTGGTGGGACGTTCACCGTCATCGCATGGCGCCCGAGGTGGAGGCGCGGATTGCACGCGCTCTGGCTGAGCAGAAGCTGAGGGTCATGGCAGCGAAAGTTGTCGCCGTGACGCCGGGCGAAGGCGGAGTATCGGTTCGATATCGCCCCCGCGGCGGCAGCGACATCCACACGATGCAGGTCGGAGCCGTCGTGGACTGCACGGGCGTGGTGAAGGATCCACGCGCGACCGCAAATCCCGTGGTGCGCAGCCTCTTGCAGGAGGGACGGGCACGGATCGATCCACTGGGTATCGGGATCGATGTCAGCGCGAATTGCGCGATCATTGACGGGAGCGGATCTCCGTCCCAACGGCTTTTCGCCGTTGGGCCCCTGACGCGTGCCGCCTTCTGGGAAATCATCGCGATTCCCGACATCCGCAATCAATGCGCCGAACTGGCCGCGCGCCTGGCTCGCGCCTGAACCTCGTTTGGTGGGTTGGGGGCGAGGCCTGCTTCCTCCGTCAATCGATGATATGACGGCCATCTTTATGGCCGGAGGAAAATCGTGTTCTTCGTTCTGTCCAAGACGCTGGGCATCATGGCGCTGCCGCTGAATTTCCTGATCGCCCTCGGCGTACTCGGCTCGCTCCTGCTCATGACGCGATTTCTCAGGCTCGGTCGCACGCTTCTGGTCCTGGCTGCATTGATGCTCGCGGTATGCGGGTTCGCACCGGTCGGAAACCTGCTGCTCTATCCGCTGGAGTCCCGCTTCCCGGCCTGGAGCCCGTCCCAGGCCGCACCGGATGGCATCATCGTCCTCGGTGCGTCGATCGACGTCGATCTGTCCGCGGCCCACGGAACGCCGGTTGTAACGGCGGCGTCCGACCGGATCATCGTCACCGCTGCGCTGGCTCGGAAATATCCCAACGCACGCGTGGTCTATACGGGCGGCAACGCCAACCTGATCTCCGGCGAGGCGAAGGAGGCCGACTTCGCAGCCGGGCTGTTCGAAAGCCTGGGGATCGACAAGAGCCGGCTGATCCTCGAAAGCCGCGCCCGCAACACCTACGAGAACGCGCTGTTCACCAAAGCCCTGGTTGATCCGAAACCCGGTGAGCGCTGGCTGCTCGTGACGTCGGCCTTTCACATGCCGAGGTCGATCGGTCTGTTTCGGAAAGTGGGATTTTCGGTCGAGCCTTGTCCGGTCGATTGGCGTGTCGGCAGGGGATGGGACGCACTCTCGTTCACGGACGTTGCACAGGACGGTCTGTCGCGCACCAACATCGTGGTCCGCGCGTGGCTCGGCCTGATCACCTATCGGGACACCGGCCGCATCGACGAATTGCTTCCGGGGCCGCAGGGCTGAGACCTCAGCCCAAGGTCAACCCAACGCGGCTCAAAGGCGCCTGAGGAACTCGACGATCTGATCGGCGAGCTCGTCCGGGCGGTGACCGACCGTCTCCAGCCGGATTTCCGGGCGTTCGGGCGCTTCATAAGGCGCGTCGATGCCGGTGAAGTTCTTGATCTTGCCTTCCCTCGCCTTGGAATAGAGCCCCTTGGGGTCGCGCCGCATGCACTCTTCGATGGGCGTGTTGACGAACACCTCGATGAAATCTCCCTCGGCCACGAGGCCGCGGACCATGTCACGCTCGGCCTTGTAGGGGGAGATGAACGAGCAGATCACGATCAGGCCGCTGTCGACCATGAGCTTGGCGACCTCGCCCACGCGCCGGATATTCTCGACCCGATCGGCTTCGGTGAAACCGAGGTCCCTGTTGAGCCCGTGGCGGAGATTGTCGCCGTCGAGCAGCATGGTGTGGTTGCCGGTCGCAAACAGTTTCTGATCGAGAATATTGGCGATCGTCGATTTACCTGCACCGGACAAGCCGGTGAACCAGATGATCCGCGGCTTCTGGTTCTTGAGCGCGGAACGTTCGGCCTTGCCGATCGAGAGCGGCTGCCAGGCGATGTTGCTGGCACGCCGCAACGGAAATGCGATCATGCCGGCGCCCACGGTCCGGTTGGTGTAGCGGTCGATGACGATAAAGGCGCCGGTCCGGCGGTTGGCCTCATAGGGGTCGAAGGCAACCGGCAGCGCCGTGGCGAAATTGCAGAACGCGATCTCGTTCAGGCCGAGCGTGGTCGCCGCAAGGTGCTCGCGAGTGTTGACGTCGATGCGATATTTGATCGCGGTGATGCTCGTCGACGTGATCGTCTGGGTGCCGATCCTGACGACATAGTTGCGCGCGGGTACGAGCGGGTCCTGATCCATCCAGATCAGATGGGCGGCGAACTGGTCTGCAACCTCGGGACGTTCGGTCGGCTTTGCCAGAACGCCGCCGCGGACGATGTCGATCTCGTCCTCGAGCGTTATCGTCACGGCATCGCCGGCCTCGGCTTTCGATAGTTCGCCGTCGTAGGTCATGATCTCCTTGATGCGGCTCGCATGGCCGGACGCCGACACCACGATCTCGTCGCCGGGCGAGATGCTGCCTGATGCCACCGTTCCGGTGAAGCCGCGGAAATCGAGATTGGGGCGGTTGACCCACTGCACGGGAAAACGGAATGGCAGTCCGGTCGTCTCGCTTGCGACGTCGATGTCTTCGAGATGATCGAGCAGGCAAGGGCCGTGATACCACTCGGTATTGCCCGAGCGCTCGATGACGTTGTCGCCGTAGCGCGCCGACATCGGGACAGAAACGATCGAGGAGAAGCCAAGGCCGGCGGCGAAGGCGACGTAGTCGCCGGCGATGCGGTCGAACACGTCCTTCTTGTAGTCGACCAGATCAATCTTGTTGACGGCGACGACGACGTGCTTGATGCCGAGCAGCGAGCAGATGAAGGAATGGCGCCTGGTCTGCACCAGGACACCCTTGCGGGCATCGATCAGGATGATGGCAAGCTGCGCGGTCGAGGCACCGGTGGCCATGTTGCGCGTGTACTGCTCGTGGCCCGGCGTGTCCGCAACCATGAAGGAGCGCCGCTGGGTCGTGAAGAAGCGGTAGGCGACATCGATGGTGATGCCCTGCTGCCGCTCGGCCTCGAGGCCGTCGACCAGGAGTGCGAAATCGATGTCGTCGCCGGTGGTGCCATGCTTGGCGCTGTCGCGCGCGAGTGCGGCCAGTTGATCCTCGAAGATCAGCTTGCTGTCGTGCAGCAGCCGCCCGATCAGGGTCGACTTGCCGTCGTCGACCGAGCCGCAGGTGATGAAGCGGAGCTGGTCCTTGGTCCCGGTCGAATGCGGCTCGCGAAGAACGGAGGCGTCCATCAGAAATAGCCCTCGCGCTTCTTCTTTTCCATCGAGGCGGCCTCATCAGAGTCGATAAGTCGGCCCTGCCGTTCGGAGGCCGTTGCCGTCTGCATCTCCGCGACGATGTCCCTGATCGTCGCCGCGGTGGAATCGATCGCGCCGCTGAGGGGATAGCATCCCAATGTACGGAAGCGGATCATCCGCATTTCAGCCGTCTCGTTCGGCTCCAGCGGGAGGCGGTCGTCGTCCACCATGATGAGCGTGCCGCCGCGCCGCACGACGGGGCGCGTCTTGGCGAAATACAGCGGCACGACAGGGATGTTCTCGAGCATGATGTATTCCCAGACGTCGAGCTCGGTCCAGTTCGACATCGCGAATACGCGCATCGTCTCACCTTGCCGGATGCGGGTATTGAACAGGTTCCATAGCTCCGGTCGCTGGTTGCGCGGATCCCAGACATGGCCGGCGGAGCGGAACGAGAAGATGCGCTCCTTGGCCCGGCTCTTCTCCTCGTCGCGCCTTGCGCCGCCGAAGGCCGCATCGAACTGGTAGAGATCCAGCACCTGCTTCAGTGCGTCGGTCTTCATGACCTGGGTGTGCAAAGAGGAGCCGGAGGCGATCGGGCTGATGCCGCGCTCGACGCCTTCCTTGTTCACATGGACGATCAGATCGGCGCCGATGCGCCTGGCCGTCTCGTCGCGGAAAGCGATCATCTCCCGGAACTTCCGCGTTGTGTCGACATGGAGCAGCGGGAAGGGGAGCCTGGCGGGATGAAACGCCTTCATCGCCACATGGAGCATCACGCTCGAATCCTTGCCGATCGAATAGAGCATGACCGGCTTTTTGAATTCGGCGACCACGTCGCGCATGATCTCGATCGATTCAGCCTCGAGGCGGCGGAGATGTCGGGGCAACATATTTCTCTTTTGATCCAGTTGCGCTATTCGCCGATGTGTCCGCCCCAGGCAACGAAGTGACCGTTGCGGTAGGCCGGCTTGCCGTAGCGAACGTCATCTCCATCCAGGCCGACAACGCGTCCGCCGGCCGCCAGCAGCACCGCATGCCCCGCGGCCGTATCCCACTCCATCGTCGGAGCCAGACGCGGATAGACGTCCGCCGCACCTTCTGCGATTGCGCAGAATTTGAGCGACGATCCGGAGGGCTTCAGTTCCCGGATCCGGCGCCGGCTGATCCATGCCTGGGTGGCCTCGTCGAGGTGCGACCGGCTCGTGACGGCCCGCAAGCCTTCGGGAGAGGGGACCTGCACCTCAATGGTCTGCATGTCGCTGAACGAGGGACCACACGAGCTGGGTTCGACATGCAGCTTGTAGGCGTTTGATCCGCCGAGATAGAGCTGGGACAGGGCCGGCGCATAGACCGCGCCCGCGACCGGCGACCCGTCTTCGATCAGGGCGATATTGACCGTGAATTCGGCGGCTCCCTGGATGTATTCCTTGGTGCCGTCGAGGGGGTCGACGAGGATGAAGCGCGGTTGCCGTATCGTCACGGCGCCGTCGCAGGTTTCTTCCGTAATGACGGGTAGGTCCGCAAGGTTGCGTGCGAGGCACGATCGAATGACCTCGTCGGCCTGAAGATCGGCGGCGGTGACCGGCGAGCCATCGCTCTTGTATTGCGGATCGCTCGCCGTCGCGCGGACCCTCATGATGGCTTCGCCGGCTCGAACGGCGATCAAGCCAAACAGGCGCGCAATGCGATCCGTCTCGCCCAACACTCCAGCGCCGCTCATTGGAGCGTTTCACCGGTGCGTTGCGCAGACATGGCGGTTGCGACCGGACAAAGGCGCGAGCGGGCGCTGCCAGCCAAGATGATCCCCTTCATAACCCCCTCACAAGATCCGTTGTTCGGAAATATAGCAGACCGGCCGTTGGCGGCGGGTATGCCGCAGACAGAACCACTTACGGGTGTGTAGGAGTATTTTCGGAATCCGCCCGAAAGACAAGCGCGCGAGCGGGCTCCGTGGCCTGCCCAAGGTCAAGGTCGCGTGTTCCCGACGCGTGCTGAGCCTGCTGCACAACATCGCGCCGCCGCGGCATGTCAACGAAATGGGCGCTCACCGGCGAGCCGCTTGACGCGAAGGCCGCACACAAGCAGCGGGCCTGCTCAACGAAGTCGTTCCGCCAGCGGTGCTCGACGCCAAAGTCGTTTGGCTGGTCAGCGGTAGTCGAAAAGTCACCGACCGCGATCCGCCGCGGCAAAGCCGCAATGCTCGCAATTTCGTCCGTAAAGACTGCCGGCGGGGGAGAAGCGGGAATAGGAATAGGTATATTTATACCTCTAGTGACGACGTAGGGCTGGCCCTGTCGTGGATCAGGGTGCCGTCACAATGCGATCAATGCCCATCGTAGGGCGTCGGATCGTCATGCATGTCCCGGATCATGGTTTGCCAGTCGGATGCACGGAATCCGGTTCGCTTGGCGAAATTGCTGCCATCGAGCCTGCGATCGCAGAAGAACTTCTCGTCGCGCTCGACCAGGCTGGAGCGTCTGCGCAGTTCCCTGCCGACGTAGACGATCGAATGGTCAGGCAGCCGGGCCCAGAGACTTCGCCCAGCAGCTTGCTGCGTCCGTACAGATCCTCTGCATTGGTAGGCGAGCTCTCCGAAAACGGACCTTTCCGACCGGCGAACACACGATCGGTGCTGAATTGTATCAGGCGAGCGCCGCGCTTGCGGCAGAGTGCTGCGGCTCTGTGCGGAGGCATCGCGTTGGCGGCAATCGAAGTAATGGCGTCCTTCGCCAGATCGATCTGCTTGATGACGCCGACCGCATTGATGACGACATCGGGACTCGTCGTCTCGATCGCGGCCTCGAGGTCTGCGTCCTGCAGAACGTCTACATTCGGCTGAATTCGGTAGGCGCCAGCCAGGGCCAGTCAGGCTGCGGGCGTGTCGGGAATCGAAGACGAACGGATCGTTCCGGAAACCTGAAGGCCCTGCGCCGCCAGCCTCCGGACAAGCTTGTGCCCAAACATGCCGGCTGCTCCGAGCACCAGCACGTGCGGGACGCGGCGAGCCGTGTGTGGATCAGGCGGCAATTCCGACTACATTCTTCATTTCCACTCACGATTGACGTGGCTGAGCATCTCAGCGGATGGCATCTAACTCACCAGTCTATCAAGAAATTCCGGATTTCGCGTGGACCGGCCCAGACCGAGGTAGCTTGATGTGTCATTTCCCGTCCGTCCGGCGGTTCGGTAAGGCTGCGCCCCGGGGCGTCCCGCTAAAAGCATCCGAGGTCGTCGCAATCGCCACCGGGGATTAACCGACCAAGAAGACACGACGCGCTGATTCCCGTCTCGATCGGACGCCGCTGAAGGAAGCGTACGAGCCTCCCGCTTGGAAGAGCGCGCGCTGGACGACGAAGTCGACGCATTCTTGAGACTTGGAGCCAATCCGGCGGGCCGCACAACAGTCCGGAGGCACGGCAAGATGAAGCTGAACGCCTGCCGACGGCTCGAGCCGGCCAGTTTTGATGCAATGCTGAGCCGCGCGAATGCCTATACCACCTTGGCCTGCCTGAGTTTCGCGATTTCGTCGGCATCGAAACCGAATTCGGCGAGCACCTCGTCGGTCTGTTCGCCGAATTCCGGCGGCCGCGCCACCATCTTGCTCGGTGTGCGCGACAGCGTCACGGGCTGACCGACCAGGCGGATGTGGCGGTCCTCGTCGTTCGGCACGTCCTGGGCGATGCCGAGATGTCTGACCTGCGCATCCTCGAACATCTGGTCGATGGCGTAGATCGGCCCGCAGGGCACGCCGGCTTCGTTGAATTCGGAGACCCAGGTCTCGGTCGACTTCGTCACCGTACGCTTCTCGATCTCGGCGTTGAGCGCATCGCGGTTCTTGGAACGGGCAGGGGCCGTCGCATAATCGGGATGGCTGTAGAGCTCCGGCGCGCCGATCGCCTGCGCGCAGCGCTCCCAGATACGGCCGCCCGTCGTGGCGATGTTGATGTAGCCGTCCGAGGTCTTGAACACGCCGGTCGGGATGCTGGTCGGATGGTTGTTGCCGGCCTGCTTGGCGACTTCCTTCTCCATCAGCCAGCGCGCGGCCTGGAAGTCGAGCATGAAGATCTGGGCCTGGAGCAGCGAGGTCTGGACCCACTGGCCTTTGCCCGAAACCTCGCGCTCGAGCAGCGCGGTGAGGATGCCCATGGCGCAGAACAGACCGGCGGTGAGGTCGGCAACGGGAATGCCGACCCGCATCGGGCCCTCGCCCGGCGCACCGGTGATCGACATCAGCCCGCCCATGCCCTGTGCGATCTGATCGAAGCCCGGCCGCTTGTGATAGGGGCCGTCCTGGCCGAAGCCGGAGATGCTGCCATAGACGATGCGCGGGTTGATCTCGCGCAGGCTCTCATAGTCGATGCCGAGCTTCTTCTTCACGTCGGGCCGGAAATTCTCGACGACGACGTCGGCCTTGGCCGCAAGGCGCTTGAAGACGGCGAGCCCGCGCTCGTCCTTCAGGTTCAGCGTCATGGCCCGCTTGTTGCGGTGCAGATTCTGGAAGTCGGAGCCCCGCCGCGGTCCGCCCGGCTGCTCGCCGCCGGAATCCTCGGTGAGCGCGTCGATCTTGATCACCGTGGCCCCCCAGTCCGCGAGCTGGCGCACGCAGGTGGGCCCGGAGCGGACGCGGGTCAGATCGAGCACGGTGAAGCGCGACAGGGCTTCCGAGGCATGCGGAAAGGGCATTTTGGGCGGCTCCGGGAACAGATTGCGGGCCTACCATAGTGCCGAAACATCATGCGGCAAGTCCGGCCCGGCGCCGATGCCGTCTGCCAAAATGCTGGCCTCGTGCTGCCTGGGTCCCTTGGTGAGATCAGCGCGCCAAGCGCTTCAGCTCGGCGCGTGCCTTCTCGGCCAGGGGGGCGTCACCGTGGCGCGCGATGAACAGCTCGAACGCCTCCGGGGTCCCCTTCTGGCGGGCAAGCTCGTATTCCTCGGCGACGGCTGCCGAAGGGGCGCGGGCCGGTGGAACCGAGGGCGCGCGCAGCGCGTTGCCGCCGTCGTCCGCATTGGCTTTTCCGACCATGATAGGCACTCCTCCGAGGGGTAGGTGATCCATCCCGGCGAATGTCACCAGGGCACCGAAAAAGCCGGCCGAGAGCAGGCGTAGTTTCATGATTGCCCTTTATAATGGCGGTGGGGCAGCTGGAACCGGCATTGTGGTCGTTGCCCGTATAAGTACTGAATCTGGCGCCTCACACGGCATTATGGAAGAGGTCTGGCCGCATCGCCAAATTTAAACCAAACGTATGTTTCTGAAGATAGAATCAACCGTCCGCGCCCCGAATCGACCGGGGGCTTGCTGCTCCGGAGATACCCTTGGCCACCTCCGTCAACGTTAGTGCGACCAACAACGCAGAAATCGACGGCCTGCTGGCGGGTAGCAAATGGTCCGGCACGATCAGCTATAGCTTTCCTGACTCACCTGGCGACTACGTCAATCCTTACGCTGGCGGCAGCGGCGAACCGACCGCGATCGGCTTCGCCTCCGCACCGAGCCAGATGCAGGCGGCGATCAACTACGCGATCGCGTTGATCCAGAGCTACACCAACGCCAGCATCCAGTACGCAGGCACCAACGGCGCCGACATCATGATCGCGCAGTCGTCGCTTCCTCCGACCTCTTACGCCTATTATCCCGGGAACTATGCGGCCGGCGGCGACGTCTGGTTCGGGACGCAGTACGACTACACGCAGGCACAGCTCGGCAACTACTATTTCACGACGGCGCTGCACGAGCTCGGGCATGCCTTCGGCCTCAAGCATAGCCAGGAGACCGGCGGCGTCGCCAATGTCGCGGTCCCTACTGCGCATGACGACAGCGAATACACCGTCATGAGCTATCGCAGCTATGTCGGCGGGCCGCTGACCGGCTACACCAACGAGGACTACGGATATCCGCAGACCTATATGGCCAACGATATCCTCGCGCTGCAGACGCTGTATGGCGCGAACTACAACACCCAGAGCGGCAACACCGTCTACACCTGGAGCCCGACGACGGGACAGGAGTTCATCAACGGCGTCGGACAGCTCGCGCCGGGTGGCGGCGTCGGCGGCTCGGCGAACCGCATCTACGACACGGTCTGGGACGGCAATGGCGTCGATACTTACGATCTGTCGAACTATACGACCAACCTGACCATCGATCTCAATCCCGGCGCCTCGTCAGTGTTCTCCAGCACGCAGCTGGCCTATCTCGGCAGAGGCCATTACGCGTCGGGCAACGTCTACAACGCCTATCTCTACAATGGCGACGCGCGCTCCTACATCGATAACGCCACCGGAGGCTCCAGCGACGACATCATCATCGGCAACACCATCGCCAACGTGCTGAAAGGCGGCGGCGGTAACGACACCATCACGGGCGGCGGCGGCAACGACATCATCATCGGCGGGACGGGGATCGACACCGCCGTCTACTCCGGAAGCGAGGTGAATTATCTCATTTCCTACGACGAGACCACGCAGACCTACACGATCGTCGATGAGCGCTCAGGCTCGCCGGACGGGACCGACACGGTGAGTGGGGTGGAGTATTTCCAGTTCAGCGACGACACCGTCGCCAGCAGCAGCATCGCCAATGATGCAAAGCAGGCCAGCACGACTAGATTCGACTTCAATGGCGACCACAACACGGACCTGCTCTTTGTCAACGGCGGCACGCAAGGTGTCACGGAATGGCTGATGAACGGTGTCACCATCGCGGCGAATTCGCCGGTCGGGACGATGGCCTCCGGCTTTCACTATGCCGCGCATGGCGATTTCAACAACGACGGAAAATCCGATCTGTTGATGGTCAATGATACCACCCATGATGCCGTCGTCTGGGAGATGGATGGCACCCAGATCCTGGCCAGTCAGACCATCGGAACGATCAATGCCGCCGCCGGCTGGCAATATTCCGGGACGGGCGACTTCGACGGCGACGGCCAGACCGACTTGCTATTGACCAATAGCACGACGAACGGTGTCGCGATCTGGACCATGAACGGCACCCAGGTCACCGCCAATCCACAAGTCGGCACAATCAATGCAGCGGCGGGCTGGAGTTTTGGCGGTACGGGCGATTTCAACGGTGATGGCAATACCGATCTGCTGATGTTGAACAGCGCGACGCATGGCGTTGCGATATGGGAGATGAACGGCACCCAGGTCACTGCGAGCCCGCAGATTGGCACGATCAACGCGGCGGCGGGCTGGAGCTTCGCCGGAACCGGCGATTTCAACGGCGACGGCAAGACCGACCTCTTGCTGCTCAACAACACCACAAACGGCGTTGCGATCTGGAAAATGAGCGGCACCCAGGTCATGGCGAATCCTCAGATCGGCACGATCAATGCGGGGGCCGGCTGGGCCTTCGCCGGCACCGGCGACTTCAACGGCGACGGCAAGACCGACCTCTTGCTGCTCAACAGCACCACCAGGGGCGTCGCAATCTGGGAGCTGGACGGCACGCAGGTCATCGCCAATCCGCAGATCGGAACGATGGCATCGGGCTTCTCGTTCGTCAGCACGAACGATTTCAACGGCGATCACAAGACCGATCTCTTGTTTGAGAACTCCACCACGCATGCCCTCGTCGTGTGGGAGATGAACGGGACGCAGGTCGCCGTCAATCAGCAGATCGGGACAGTCAACGACAGTGCCGGGTGGCATCTCGTGGCCTAGCCGGGCGTGGCGGATTGCACGCCCGTACGGCCGCCGAGACCTGCGCGAATCGACGCTTGTCCGGCCCCCCGCCGCCTGCATAGATTGCCCTTGCGCGCGCCCGGAGAATGCGGCAAGTCCCGGAACGTTTGATGATCTGGAGGGATTTTCCCCGTGAAGCTGTCCATCGTGACCACCCTCTACCGTTCAGAGGCGACGATTGACGAGTTCTATCGCCGCGCGGTTGCCGCCGCAGAGCCCATCACCCAGAACATCGAAATCGTGATGGTCAACGACGGCTCGCCTGACAACAGCCTGTCGCGTGCCGTAGCGCTCCACAAAGCGGACCCTCGTGTCGTTGTCGTCGATCTGTCCCGTAATTTCGGCCACCACAAGGCCTTGATGACGGGGCTCACGCATGCAACGGGCGATCTCATCTTTCTCATCGACAGCGATCTCGAGGAGGAGCCCGAACTCCTCGCGCCTTTCTACGCGCGGCACATGGAGGGAGATTGCGATGTCGTGTTCGGGGTGCAGACAGCGCGGCGTGGAGGCTGGTTCGAGCGTACCACGGGGACGCTATTCTTCTCGCTCGTAAACATTCTCAGTGATCATAGCATCCCGCGCAATGTCGTAGTGGCCCGCCTAATGACGCGCGACTACGTCCGCGCGCTCATCCGTCATCGTGATCGGGAGTTTTTGATCGCGCATTTGTGGCAAATGACGGGATTTCGGCAGGTTCAGCTCCCGGTCAAGAAGCTGTCGGAGTCGCCAACGACTTATTCGGTCAGAATGCGCGTCGCGATGGCGGTCAAGTTTCTGACGACCACGTCGACGAAGTTGCTCTACGGGGTTTTATATCTGGGCTTATGCATTTTCGTGCTGTCGACGCTTGCGATCGGATATTATGTCTGCCGCTATCTTCTTTCGGGCATTGGCGTCGATGGTTACACGTCGATCATCGTCTCGATCTGGTTCTTCGGCGGGTTGACGACACTCATTCTTGGAATTCTGGGAATTTACATCGCCAACGTGGTCGCCGAAGTCAAACGTCGGCCCTACACGGTGGTTCGATCGGTCCACCGTGCCCGTGACGCAGCGGTTAGCCTCTCCAATGTCGTTCATGTTCCATCTCGGGAAGCCCGGCATGACAGCGGGCCGCGAACCTAGTGTCGGAGAATCCTATGACGACGGTTAGCACTGAATCTCCGATTTTGAGCAGTGTTGCAGCGTATTACACCTCCAAGGTCCAGCTTCATGGTGCGACGCCGCGCGGCGTGGATTGGAACGGCGCGCCCTCTCACGACCTTCGGCATCAACAATTTCTCCGGCTGCTGGATGGCTCCGCGGAGAGCTCGGTTCTCGATTTGGGCTGCGGATATGGCGACTTCCTGCGGTTCCTCCGCCACGCCGGACATCGCGGCCCGTTTATCGGCTACGATATCGCGCCAGCCATGATTGAAGAGGCGCGACGGATACACGGCGACGGGGCGGACCGCCAGTGGCGCGTCGGCGCAGAACCGCACGATGTTGCGGATTTCGCCGTGGCCAGCGGCATCTTCAACGTCAAGGGTGACGTGCTCCAGGAGAATTGGGAACGTTACGTCTACGAGACCATCGAGACGCTGGCCAGGGCGGGGCGCGGCGGCTTCGCGTTCAATGTTCTCAGCCTGTCAAGCGACCCTGAGCGCCGGTCGCCGAATTTGTACTACGCGGATCCCGGCGCGATGCTTTCGCACTGCCTGCGCCATTACGGGCGAGCAGTGGCGCTGCTGCAGGACTACGGACTTTACGAATTCACCATGATCGTCCGGCGCATCTGATACTTCCGCGTCAATCCTGCTCTAGCACCGCGATCCCGAACCCGGCGTCGCCATAGCGTCCGCCATTGTACAGCATCATCCGGCCGAGGACGGTATCGAACACGAACGGATAGCATATCATCGGGCCTTCCCAGCCGGCATCGCGTTCGATGCCGGCCTCTTCGTCGCGGCGCGTCCATGAAATGCCGTCGCTCGAAGTCGCGAACCCGATGCGATAGCCCCAATCGTTGGCCCGGTATGAGTACCATGCCTTGTAGCTTCCATCGGCCTCCCTCAAGGGACAGAAGCGAGCGATAGCCACCTCGCCCGGATGTCGGAAAGCCAGCGACTGGATGCCCGTCAGATTCCAATTCAACCCGTCGGCCGACTGCGCATAGCGGATGTCGTACGATGGTAGGGCGACGTCGGCCGGGCGTGTCCATGGGCGCCCGGACTGATACCACATTCGCCAATGTCCATCCTCAATCACGACGGCAGGATCGGCGATGAAAACCGGCTCTTGCTGGCAACGGTCGAGAATTGGCCCTTCGCTGATCCGTTCAAAGGGACGATCGGGATTGCCTGCCGGACGTTCGGCCACGCCTACCGCGACATAGAAGCTCACGGTCACCCCGCGCATCCACCCCTGATAGTAGAGCCGTTCGACACCGTCATGCTCGATGATCCAGCACCCCATGGCCCCGCTGTCGTCAAAGCATCCAAGCGGCCCGGGCAACAGGAGCGGGCGCTCCGATAGCCGCAGGACCTTGGTGGGATCGCGGATATCAAGGTCGAGCCAGCTCACATTGGATCGGTTCTGCCGGTCGCGAGGACTGAAATAGATTCGATAGCGATGCGCATCCAGTGCCCGCGCAATCGGAACGATGCCGTGGCTGTGGATCCACTCCGAGGTGCCGTTAGCGACGAAAACACGTCCGAGTTTCTTCCAGCGCATCTTACGGCTGTCTCTCAAATGCGGCGAAGCCGGTTGCTGGGGACGGGTGATCGTTCGGTTCCGCGTGGCGCCAGGACCGAAAGGTCGGGTTGATCCTCGAGCACGAGCGCTCCCGCGCCGATCACGCATTTCTTGCCGATCGCAACGTGGTCGCGCAGGGTGGCGTTGACGCCAAGAAAGCTTCCTTGACCGACCCTGACCCCGCCTGAAATGACCACATGCGAGGCAATGAACACGTCGTCTTCAATCACGGAATGATGACCGATGTGATTGCCGCTCCACAACGTGACGTTGGCCCCGATCTGCGCAAAGGGTTGGATGGTATTGTCCTCGAGAATGAAGCAGTTCTCCCTGATCTCTAGGCCAGGAAAGGTCGTTGCTTTGCTGCTCACATAGGAGACCAGCCGATAGCCGGCGGCGCGAGCAGCCGCGACCCGGGACGCCCGCAACTCGTTGAGCTTCGAGTAGCTTACCGCAACGAAGAAACCGAAATCCGACGGTGGAAACGACTCTGCCACGTTTTCGAACGGCACCAGCGGACGTCCGCGAAACATGGGCTCCTTAACGTAGGCCTGATCTACGGTGAAGCCCGCAACCTCGAAATCGGAGTCATGCGTGAAATAGAAATCGGCGAGTTCGGCGATTTCGCCTATGCCGAAAATTACGATCTTCTGCATCACTACGGGACCTTACGGAAGTGCCTTGGACAAGTAATGCGATGTTGGGAGGGGCGCGTCAACGATTGGTGCGACCGCTGCAGGTCTTTAGAGTAGCAAAGGCGAGGGGCTCGCGCACCGGCCGCGGTTGATGAACCGGTTCGGGTGATGTCCTATTGTCCTATCATCGCTGTCCTCAAGACACGCTTTTCCGACCCTGGCTAGAGCTTTTTTACTGCTGGGCTTGTCATATCGCGTCTTCTATTTGCCATATGACGCATTCTCGGCTGTCGCGGCGCAAAGGGGGAGCTTTCACAAAGAAAACGTGCTCGATCATTGAACCTCTACCGGGGGGCGAGCCGACCTATCAAGGCGGTTTCGTAGGTGTGTCACTATGGCACTGCAACCGGGCGGCGTTCGACGATCTGGCACGGGTCGCAAACGTAGGGGCGGGCAAAAATCTGTGAACAGCCGGAAGCTGCGGGAAGATGTTTGGAGGCGGCGCGCCCTGCGCATGCGACAAGTATGACTGAAGTTTGAGCGTCTATCCATTGATCCTACATTAACAAGCCTTGAACATCGCTCGGAACCCTCATCTTGGTCGAGAAAAGCTCAGTTTTTAAAGGAGATATTCCATGCGTTGCATTGCCATGGCCTTGGCCTTCGGACTGTTCCTGCCTTTCCTAGCGTCGGCACCGGCCAGCGCCCAGGCGACCCGAACTTGGGTCTCCGGTGTCGGTGACGATGCCAATCCCTGTAGCCGCACGGCGCCCTGCAAGACCTTCGCGGGCGCGATCTCGAAAACCGCCCCGGCGGGGGAAATCAACTGCCTGGATCCCGGTGGGTTCGGTGCGGTGACCGTCACCAAATCGCTGACGATTTCGTGCGAGGCGGGGACCGCCGGCGTTCTGGTCTCCGGCACCAACGGCATCGTCTTCGCGGGCGCTTCAACTGACTACCTCTACCTCAAGGGGCTCGATATCGAAGGTCTGGGAACCGGCATCAACGGCATCGTGTTCAATTCCGGTGGCTTCCTCCATGTCGAGGATTGCGTGATCCGACGCTTCACCGGCTCTGGAATCCTGATTCAGGCGACCACGAGCGTGGGCTTTTCTGTGAACCGCACGACCGTGTTCAGCAATGGCACGGGCTCCACCGGTGCTGGAATTCGCGTGGTCCCGGGTTCGGGCGGGTCTGCCTCGGGCACGATCAACAAGTCCGTGGCCGATCGCAACGTGTTCGGTATTGCTGCAGACGGAACCAACGGCAATGTCAACGTTGCGATCGAGGACAGCGTAGCCAGCAACAACACGCTTTCCGGTATCGTTGCGACAGCTAGTGCCGGAACGACCGACGTTATGATCATGCGGACGCAGGCCAACAAGAACGCCACGGGTATTAGCAACGCCGCCGGCGCGAGCACGGTCCGGGTCGGTCAATCGGCGATCAGCGGTAATACGACGGGCGTCGCCGGCACCGTTTCGTCCTACTCCACCAACCAGCTCAATGGTAATGGAAGCGACGGCACGATGACCGCAATCCCACTGAAATAGGCGATACGCCCACACATGCGGGAGCTCCGGGTGAGGCGTCATCCGGAGCTCTTTCGTGTCTGAGGCCCGTCAGGGCGGCGACACAGACTCCGAGCGCTTGAGATAGCGGGCGGCGTCGGCGCCGGTGTGGAACAGCAGGTCTAGCACCGTCACGCCGTGCTCAAACGCGCCGTAAAGTTGATTGTACTCGGGATAGCCTTCGTAGCTCATCCACTCCGTTGTAATGTCGGCCGAGTCGAACAGCGCTTCGTCGAAATAGGCTCGCGCCGAAGGGCCGCTCAGGTAACGATCGGCGCCGGCGGCTCGTGAGATCGCGAGAAGCCTCTCGGTCTTCACGCCTTCGACGGGATAGATCGTGTCCCGGACTATCCGAGTCTTCAGGCCGAGCAGCCCTGCGAGCTCGCGGGTGAACAGCTCGTTGATGTCGGTTAAGCGTCTCTCCTTGTCGGCGTGCTCGTACCAAGCCTGGACGCGGGGTCCCAGGGCGTTAAAGAACGGCGCGTGACGGTACGCCAGTTCCAGTGACCGCCAGTGCTTTTCCGCCCAGGGCTTCTCGATCAAGACCTCGTCGATCGGCTGAGTGAAGCGGCCCTTGGTAATGACGGGGATCGTGAGCCACTCGGTGCCATTGGCGGTCTTGATCCTGTTCCGATTGTGCCAGTGACGCTTCACGAACTGCATACGATCGTAGATGACGTACTCGTCGCACTGCCCGATCAGGTCGAAATAACCTTTCCAGGGAATGTAGCAGGACTGGATGATCGAGATGCGCACTTACAATGTCCGATCAGACTTCATGTTGCCAAAACTTTCGAGAATGCGTCGGTTGAGTTCGCTGGTCGCACCCGTTCGAACGGCGAGGCCTTCCGAGCCCCCCATCTACCTCGGCTGCCGCCGGGCTCGGTACATCTATTGGGCCGAACTTGCACAACTTACATTCGTTATCGTCCACAGTGGAGTTCGCGTTGCAACCGACGTCCTGAGCGGCGCCCCGTAGTGCTCCAGACAATAGGTGTTCAGAAGAGACTCCTCTGAAGCGGTGGCGATCAAGGGAATGCCGGCCTGAGAGCGCAATCGTGTCAGAAACCCCTGGCCTCTTACCTCGTCTGCGGTGGGTACGGAATAGGGCGCGAGGGTCACTACGCCCAGTCCGTAGATCCGGGTAGAACGAACGTCCCGCTCACGTGTAAACAAAGGGAACACCAACTCATAGGGCAGCGTGTCGCCCCAAACGAAAATTGATTCCGGCGAAACAAATCTGTTTTGCCGGGCTTGCGCGATGGCCCTATCGCTTGCGATGGCCTCGCCAACCAAATTCCAGGAATTAACGAGAGCGCCGGCGAGCAGCGTGACGAACAGGATGCGGCGTCTCCATCGCGACACTCGAATATCCATCGTAACCGCTGCGATGATTAGAAGAGCCGAGAGCGGGAGGCAGACGCGAATCGGGGGGCTGCGTCCGATCGCCGTAAAGGCAAGAAAGGCTGCGAGGCAGATGAACCAGGCGACAAACAGGCGCGGTTGCAGCAGGATCATCAGCAGAGCGGCTCCGAGCAGCGTCAATGTTAGCAGCTGGGGCCCGAGCAGCAAGGAAAGGTCAGAAACGCTGGATGTGAGGTTCTTCTCAAGGACCGTCTGCGGCGGGATCTCGCTCATGAGTGCCCACAGCAGCTCCGGATTGGAGAGGTGCGGGTCGACGAAGAACCACCGGCTCACCAGTACAATGTCATTTGGGGACAGGCCATGACGTTGCATAAGGTCGGGTCGCTCCAAGATGAACTTGGCAGCACCGAAATCAGTGAGCGGGGCCCGCGCGAGGTTCTGCTGGCGGAATGTCTGCCATTCAGGCGACGAGTATGCACGGACGTTGGCGACGGTCGCGGCGAGGATGCAAATCGCAAGCCCCGCTGCCGCAAAGCGTGCGGCGCGCGACGCGGCTAGTTTCCGCCACGGCACGAGAGGCAGGGCCACCGCGACCACCAGAGCGAGTTCCTGGTCGCGGATGAGATAGGCGAGGAACGCCAGGCAGCATGCGAGCACGAGATCGAAAGCCGATCTGTGGCGATCAAACGCGAGCAGCCCCAGCACCGCCGCGATGGCCAGTAGTCCAGCCGTCTCCGTGAATTGCGGGAACAGGATCGGACGCATGAAAGCGACCGTCAGGATCAAACCGGCAGCGATCGGCCTGACGCCGACGCGGAGCAGGAAATAGACGACTGCAGATCCTGCCAACGTCAGCACCAGCAACGTTGCGATCGAATAGCCGAGTATACCATCGACCGAAGGGAGACTACGGATGATGAGGCCCCACACTACATTGGAAAAAAGCAGGAGATCGGAGCCGTAGTCGACGACCCCGTAGCCGTGCGCAATCATCGACATCCCGACGTCGTCGTTGGTATCCCATTTCGGATCGAAGGTTGCGCAGAGCAGGACCACCCAGGCGATCGAGATCGCGGCAGCCATGAGCAGATGGCGGACCAACCGAGCGTCGCCATGTGGGCGCGCTTTTGTCGGGATCAGTTGGCTGGTCGAAACGTTCGTATTCATTGATCGGATCGGAGCATTACGCTGTCTCGGCCGCCCATCACGACCGATTGGCAGACGCCGCTTCGTGCCGATGGATATCCGGGTCATAATAGATTGAACAATCGTTGGCAATTCTGACTGGCGCGAGGCGAAGGCATGGATTCCATAACGGGACCAGAATAATCTGCCGCGGGCGTTACCGATGAGAAGCCTGGATGATGAGCATGATTGGTCCCGATCGGAGCGCGCGCGGCCGCGTTTTGAGGCTGCGAGGTGCGCTTTTGGCGTTTGGCGTCGCCGCGCTGATGGTCGCAGGCCTCGCTAGCGCAAAGGCCCAATCCCTCGGCCAGGGCCTCGCCGCCTTCAAGCGGCAAGACTATGTGACGGCGTCCCGTGTCTTCATTCCGCTCGCCGAGCGCGGCAACGTGGCGGCGCAGTCCTATCTCGGCTTCCTGTTCGAGACCGGCCGCGGCGTGCCGCAGAACTACACGGAAGCCGCGATGTGGTACCGGCGGGCGGCGGAGCAGGGCGATGCCCGCGCGCAATATTCGCTGGGGCTGCTCTACGACCGCGGCCAGGGCGTGCCGCAGGACATCGTCGAAGCCTCCAAATGGCTGAACCTGTCGACCGCTGCGTCGCCGCCGCGGGTGCGGGAATCCCGGGCCCGGATCCGCGATGCCGTCACCACCAAGATGACGCGCGGGGAGATCGCCCAGGCGCGCCTGCGGGCGCTGGAATGGGCGCCGAGCCGCGAGCGCTGACGCCGGCCGCCTGGGGTTCCAGGACGCCTCCGGCAAAAAAGTCGAAAACAACCCCATGCACAGTAGACGACGGCGGGAGGCCGGATGCCTCCGCCTGTGCCGCGGTGGGGATTCACCCTGAGCGCACCGGGCTTTAGCCAGCCCAGCCGCCGAGCCAGTTCAGATACCAGGTCTCGCCCAGCCACCCGATCCAGATCGATGGCGCCAAAAACAGTCCGAACGGCAGGAAAGCGGTCCCGCGCAGCGGTTTTCGCTGCAATGCGGCGTTGGCGAGATAGGCGCCGATCGCCAGCAGCGCCGCGAGCTCGATCACGGCGGCCACCGTCGCAAGATCGAGCCAGGCCCCGCTGACGGCGGCGAGCTTGACGTCGCCGAGCCCGAGCCCGTCGCGGCCGCGCCAGTACCGGTAGGCCAGCATCAGCAGCAGCAGCGGAAGCGCCACGGCCCCGGCGCGCGCGACCGGCCAGAGCAGCGCCTGGGCGCCCGCATCGGGCACGGCAGCGGCAGCGCGGAGCAGGGCAAGCGCGAACGCGGCCCCGGTCAGCTCGTTCGGGATCAGGTAATGGCGGGCATCGTTCGTGGCGATGGCGAGCATCAGAGCGGCCAGGAACGCGCCATAGAGGCCTTCCGCGGCGGGGGCCGTGACGAGGCTTGCGAACACGGCGACGAGCAGCGCGAGGCTGAGGGCCAGCGGGGCGCTTATCCCGTCATGCGCATCTTCCCCGGGCACGCCGTCAGCGCGCGGCCCTGGGCGGGCTGACGGTGACCACGGGATTGCTGGTCCCGACCAGGCGGCTGTTCATCTTGGAGCGCATCTCCTCGGCGATGACATGGGCATCGACGCCGTCCTTGATGACGGTCGGGCGGATGAACAGGATCAGCTCGGTGCGGGCGCGTGCGGTGGTCTGGTGCGAGAAGGCGTCGCCCACGCCGGGAATGGAATCGAGGACGGGAATACCCTGGCGCTGCTTGTTCTCGGTCTCGCTGATCAGGCCGGCGAGGAGCACGGTCTGACCGCTCGTCACCGCGATCGAGCTCTTGACCCGGCGCTGCGAGATCGTCGGCGTCAGCGAGTTCGCGCTGCCGGCGGCCACGCTCGAGATCTCCTGCTCGATATCGAGCACGACATTGCCGTTGGCATTGGCGCGCGGCAGCACGCGCAGGATGATGCCGGTGTTCTTGTAATCGATGGTGTTGACGACGGTGTTGTTGGCGGTCAGCACCGTCGCGGTGCCGGTCGAGAACGGCACCTGATCGCCGACCTGCAAGGTCGCGGCCTGGTTGTCCAGCACCACCAGCGACGGGTTCGACAACACCTTGACGTCGGTGACGCCGTGCAGCGCGTCGAGAATGACGCGCGGTGAGTTTTCCGAGCCGATCAGGAAGTTGAAGCCCGGCAAGACGCGTCCCAGCAGCGCGCCGGAGGCGGCGTTGACGGCGTTGGACGCCGCTTCGACGGCACCGCTGCCGACCGTTGCGGCATTGCTGACACCGGAGATGACGTTGGAGACCGAACCCTTCTGGCTCGCCAGGAAGAACTGCACGCCATAGTTCAGCTGGTCGTTCAGCGTCACCTCGGCGATCGTCGCCTCGATCGCGATCTGGCGCTGCGGCCGGTCGATCTGGCGGATGGTCTGCTCGACGATACGCTGCGCGTCCTGGTTGGCATAGACGAGAACGGCATTGTTGGTGACGTCGGCGGTGATCCGCACATTCTGCAGGATGCCGTTGACGCCGGATTTCGCGCCATTGCCGTTGGGGCTACCGAAGTTGTTGTTGTCCTGCGCCGGCGTCGCAGCTGCCGCCGGAGCGGCGCGGGCACCCAGCGCTGAGCCCGCCGGTCCGGTCACCGGCGTTGCGGCGCCTGAAGCGGCGGTCGGCAGTGCGCTCAGCGAGGCGATAGGATTGGTTGAGGTCGACGTCGTGAGACCCGCGCCGGGAGCGACCTGGCTCGACGCGCTGTCGAGCGACGAGTTGCTCGCCGAGCTCTGGTTGAACAACATGTCGTTCAACAGCGCGACGACCACCTTGGAATTGCCGTAGCGCAATGGATAGGATTTCAGGTTCACGCCATCGGTATCGGAACGGTCGAGCCGCGCAATCCAGGTCTGCGCGCGCTTCAGATATTCCGGCTTCTGGCTCACCACGAGGATCGAGTTGAGCCGCGCGATCGGCTGGAGCTTGATGACGTTCTGGCCCATGCCGCCTTCGCCGGAATCCATGATCTTCTCGATCTCGGAGATCACAGGTTCGGGGGCAGAATTGCGCACCGGGAAGATGCCGACCGATTGTCCACGCATCCAGTCGGCGTCGAATGACAGAATTGTGTCAACCGCGGTCGCCCGATCCGTGCCGCTGCCGCTCACGATCAGCGTGTTGCGGGAATTGTCGGGGCGCATGGTCGAGGCCTTCACGCCGAAAGCATCGAGCAGCTTGAAGATGTTTTGCGCCGACGTGTAGCGCAGCGGCACGACCGTGATGCCCTGGCCGGCTTCGGTACTGGCCGAGCGGTCGATGCCGCCGGGGCCGGCTTCCGGCGCCGGCAGCAGACGATAGCCGGTGCGGTCGCGCACCAGCGCCACGCCGGACATGCGCAGCGCATTCTCCAAAACGTAGATCGCGTCCGCCTTCGGAACCGGGCGCACCGAGGCGAGCGTCACGGTGCCCTGTACGCGGGGATCGATCGTGTAGCCGACATTGAGGACGTCGCCGAGGATGACCTTGGCCACGGTCGCGACCGGCGCATTCTCGAAATTGAGGTCGTATCCGCTGCCGCCGCCATCATCGCGCTCGGCCAGCGCGCCGCCTTGCGGCGCACCATCGCTCAGATAGATCGCAGGTTTCGACGATCTCGGCTGGCCGACACCGGTTGCCCCTGCATCCGCAGGTTGCCGGGGCTGGAGATCGATGCCGCGGATCTTGTCGACAAGGTCCTGGGCGCGCGGGTCCTTCGGGTCCGCCTCGACCGACTGGTCGGCGGTGACGATGCACGCTGTCAGCAGGAAGGCAGACGACAGGAGGACGAGCGTTCCAGTCAACGCTGAGCGGTGGCGCAAAAGCGGTCGGACCACTTCGAACAAGATACGCCTACCAACGCTGCGAGAAAAAGCGCCCGATCCCCCTTGGCTCGGACGCGCAATAATTTGCCGCACGATTATGTTTTTGCTAAGAAATAAGTCAAGGGCAAAGGACCTTCCGTGCTCCATAGAAGCTGTTGTATTCAAGTAACAAGGTCAACGCCGTGAATGCGATGCGCGACCGCTCCGCCGATAGCTTCAGGCAGCATCTCCTGGAAAAATATTCACTGCCGCCGCGAGCGCATGTTCGTGTCGAGCGGTCAGCTAATCCGGCGCAGACGCATCCACTGCGAGAATTTTGGGAGACCACAGATCTGTCGGCGGCGGAGTTCGCCGACGAACTGTCTGATTATTTTGCCCTGCCGCGGATGAGCCTTCCGCAACTGCTTACGACCACGCCCAGCCTCGAAGGTTTTTCGCGGCGATTTTTACGCGAATCCACCATCTTTCCCTTTGGCGCGCCGGATGGTGGATTTCGCTTGGCTGTTGCCGATCCCTCCGACACGGCGGCCATTCGTGCCGCCGAAATCGTGTTCGGAACGCCGGTCGATGTCGTCGTAGCGTCATATGAGGACATTACGACGGTCTTGGACCAGCGAACCGATGCTGACGATGCGAATGCAGACCAAAGCACCGGCCGCGCGGGGCAGTCCGACGACGACATCGAGAGCCTGCGCGATCTCGCCAGCGGTGCGCCTGTGGTGCGCGCGCTCAACGATCTGTTGGAGCGCGCGGTCGATCTGCGTGCCAGCGATATCCATGTCGAGCCGTTCCGGGCTGGTCTCGTAGTGCGCATGCGCGTCGACGGCCTGCTGCGCCCGCTGCCGTCACCGCATGGCATCCCGCCGCAGGCGCTGATCTCGCGCATCAAGATTCTCGCAAGCCTCAATATCGCTGAGCGGCGTTTGCCGCAGGACGGCGCGGCGCGCGTCCGCGTGGGACGCAGCGAACTCGACGTACGTGTCGCCACCATGCCGACGCAACATGGCGAGAGTGCCGTCATCCGCCTGTTGCCGCGGGATCGCGGCCTGCTCGAGATGAGCAAGCTCGGCCTGCGGACCCGCGACGAGAGCGTGATGACGCGCCTGCTCGCGATGCCGCACGGCATGATCGTGGTCACGGGTCCGACCGGCAGCGGCAAGACCACCACGCTTGCGACCATGCTGTCGATCCTCAACGAGCCGACGCGCAAGATCCTCACCATCGAGGATCCCGTCGAGTACGAGATCCCCGGCATCAACCAGTCCCAGGTGAAGCCGTCGATCGGCCTGACCTTCGCCGCCGCCATGCGCTCTTTCGTGCGCCAGGACCCCGACGTGATCATGGTCGGCGAGGTCCGCGACGCCGAGACCGCGCATATCGCGATCCATGCCGCGCTCACCGGCCATCTCGTGCTGACGACGCTGCACACCGAGACCGCGGCTGCGGCCGTACCGCGCCTGATCGATCTCGGCATCGAGGGTTTCCTGCTCAAGTCGACGCTGCGCGCGGTGGTGGCGCAGCGGCTGGTGCGCATGCTGTGCGACCGTTGCAAGGTGCCGCACGCGCTGACCGAGGCCGATCTCGCCAAGGACCCGCGCTTCGCCGTGATCGGCTTCAAGTGCGGCGAGGTCGTGCACGAGGCCGGCGGCTGCGAGCGCTGCGGCGGCACCGGCTATCGCGGCCGCAACGGCGTGTTCGAGATCCTCGAGATGTCCGACGAGGTCCGTGCGCTGATCGGGCCGCAGACCGACTCCCACTCCATCGATGCCGCCGCGATGCGGGGCGGCATGACGACGATGCTCGAGGATGCCGTCGCAAAATGCCGCTCGGGGCTGACGACGGTGCCCGAGGTCTTCCGCGTCACTACGGTGCGCTAACATCCAAATGTCTTGACGTCCAAGTGTCTCAGAGAATGCAGGTGTCCTAGAAACTATGCCGAACTTTCGCTACCGCGCGCTCAATGCCAACGGCGAACTGGTTTCCGGCGCGATCGCCGCGCCGGCGCCGGGCGACGTGGCGCAGCGGATCGAACGGCTCGGCCTGGTGCTGGTCGACAACGTCACGCCGGAGGAGGGCGGCGCGGCGCGTGGTGCGCTCAGCTTCTTCAACAGGCCGACGGCCGAGGACGTCACCATCTTCACCCGCGACCTCGCGCTGCTGCTGCGCGCCGGCGCCCGCATCAATGACGGGCTCGAGCTGCTCGCCGCCGATCCGGATTTCGGACGGCTGAGGTCAGTCGTCGCCGACATCCGGGCGCGCGTCGTCTCCGGCGAGAGCTTCGGTGAGGCACTGGCGCGGCATGAGGGACTGTTTCCGCCGATGTACATCGCGCTGGTGCGGGTCGGCGAGGCGTCGGGATCGCTGGATCAGGTGCTGGAGGTGCTGGCCGGCGAACGCGCGCGCGGCGAGGCGCTGAAGCGGCGTCTGACGGATGCGATCCGCTATCCGATCTTCGTGCTCGGCGCGGCCGGTTGCGTGCTGCTGTTCTTCCTGACATTCGTGCTGCCGCAATTTGCCAGCGTCTTGCAGGATTTCGGTGCCAAGGTCGATCCGATCGTCGGCGTGTTCCTGAACATCTCGACGTTCTTGCGCGGCAATTCCGATGCGGTGTTGGCCGGGCTTGCGACCATTGTCACGGCGACGTGGCTCGTGTTGCGGCAGGAGCGTGTCCGCCGCGGACTGACCAATGCGATCGTGCGGCTGCCGGCGATCCGCAACGTGATGGGCGCCTACCGCACGGCGCTGTTCTGCCGCAATCTCGGCCTGCTGCTCGGCAGCGGCGTCAACCTCACCACAACGCTGCGAATCCTCGTCGACATGATGGCGACGACCGGATCGTCCGGGGTCTGGAGCGATGCTGCCGACCGTGTCCGCCATGGCTCAAAACTCTCCGATGCGCTCGCCGAGACCGAGGCGTTGCCGCCCATGGCGGTGCGCATGTTGAGATTGGGCGACGAGACCGGGCAATTGCCGATGCTGTCGGGCCGGGTCGCCGAATTCTACGAGGCGAAGCTGCAACGCACGCTCGACCGCGCCGTCGGCATTGCCGGACCTGCGGCGATCATCGCGATCTCGCTCGTCGTCGGCGGCCTGATCACATCGGTGATGACGGCGCTGATGTCGGTGAGCCAGATTGTCGGTTAGGCGGATGTAATGGGAGGGGCATGAAGTGACCAGATATCCATCGTCAAGGCGACGCCGGCGGCGCGTCGCTTGCGGAGAGGCCGGCTTCACCCTGGTCGAAATGCTCGTCGTCATCACCATCATCGGCATGATCATGGCGCTGGTCGGTCCGCGGGTGCTGAACTATCTCAGCGAGTCCAAGGCCAAGGCGGCGAAAATCCAGATCGAGAGTTTCTCCAGCGCGCTCGATCTCTATTATCTCGATCTCGGCCGCTATCCGACCTCGAACGAGGGTCTCACCGGGCTGACGCGCAGCAACAACCAGGCCGGTTGGAACGGGCCTTATTTGCGTGGCGGTGTGGTGCCCAACGATCCCTGGGGCCACGTCTATGTTTATCGTTCACCGGGCGCGAGCGCTCCCTACGAGATCATCTCGCTCGGATCAGACGGTCAGGAAGGCGGCAGTGGAACGGCGTCCGACATTGTCAGCGGCGCGCGCTAAGCCGGTTGGTGAGGCGCCGGTGTTCGGCGCGCAAGCCTTCGATGCGCAAGCCTTCGACGCGCGGGCCGTCGATGCCGAAGGCTTCGCGCTAATCGAGATCCTGTGCGTGCTCGCGATCATCGGCCTGCTCGCGGCGATCATCCTGCCCGCGATCCCGCGTTCGACGACGCGGGCGAAGCTCGAGAGTTACGCGGTCGAGACCGCGGCGCTGCTGAAATCTGATCGCAACAGCGCGCTGCGCCGTCAGGTCAGGGTCGCGACCCTGGTCGACGCCGAGGCGCGCGCCATCCGTTCCGGCGTCACCGGACAGATCATCCGCCTGCCGCGCGACGTGGTCGTGCAGGCGACGCTGGCCGCGCGCTGTGCCGATCGTGCCACCGGGCGGTCGATCGATTTCTTCCCGTCGGGCATGTCGTGCGGCGGGACGATCGCGCTGGCGCGGCCCGGCATGGGCTACGAGGTGCGCGTCAACTGGCTGACCGGAGGCGTCGAGATTGTCCCGCAGAAGCTGCTCTGACGGCGCCGCCGGCTTCACGCTGATCGAGGCATTGGTCGCGCTTGCGATCATCGTCATCGTGCTGGGGACCATCGGCTCGGTCATATCGGTCACGACCAAGGGCACGCGCTCGATCGACCAGCATCTGGCGCTGGCCGGCACGGCCGAGACCTTGCTTGCGGATTTGCCGGCGCGCGGACTGCTGAAACCCGGCCGGCAGAGCGGCCAGCTCGCCGGCAGCCGCTGGCGCGTCGATATCGCGCCGATGAATGTGGCCGGCGGCAATCCCGCCACCGATCGCTTCGTGCCGCTGGCGGTCAATTTGCGCCTCCAGCGCCCCGACGGCAGCGCGATCCAGGTCACGACGGTGAAGCTGGTGCCGAGGTCCACGCAATGACCCGCGCAACGAAACGCCTCTGCCGCGCGCTCGCTTCCGAGGGGGGTTTCACGCTGCTCGAAGTGCTGCTGGCGACGCTGCTGATGACCGTGATCCTGGCCGCGCTGGCGACTGTGACGGCACAGTGGCTGCCGAACTGGAATCGCGGCATCGCGCGGGTGCAGCGCGCGGAGCGCCTCGCCACCGGGCTCGACCGCATCGTTGCCGATCTCTCCGTCGCCGAGCAGATGACCGTGAACGGCGACGCCAAGGTGCCGCTGTTCGACGGCGCTGAATTGTCGGTGACCTTCCTGCGCACCGCGCTCGGCCCGAGCGCGCGCCCGGGCCTGGAATTCATCCGCCTGATCGAGAAGGCCGACGCGCAGGGGCTGGCGCTGGTGCGCGAGCGCGCGCCGTTCCAGCCGATGCCGACCGACGGGCAGATCCGTTTCGTCGATCAAGTGGTGCTGATCCGCGCGCCGTTCCGCGTCAGCTTCGCCTATGCCGGGCACGATCGGCAGTGGCAGCCGACCTGGCACGGTCAGTCGCAACTGCCGGATCGCATCCGCATCACAGTGCGCGACGGCGCCAACGGTCAGGTGCTGGCGGTTTCGGCCGCCGTGTTGCCGCACATCAATGCGCCGGCCGAATGCGCGCGAGCCAAGAATCCGACGACCTGTGTCACGGCGGGCCCGACGCCGCAACAGGCGGAGAAGAAAGAGGAGCAGCAGCTGTGAGCGGCGCCGCGGATGATCGGGACGCGCTGCGCCGGCGAACACTTGCCCCGCGAATACTTGGTCAAAGCATACTTGGCCAACAAACAGTCGGCGAAAGGCCACTCGGCGACGACCGCGGCTTCATCGTCATCGTGGTGCTCTGGATGCTGGCTGCGCTCGCCACGCTCGCGCTGGTCTATCTGACCTACGTGACCAACACCGCGGTCACCGTTGCCGTCAACACCGACCGTTTGCAGGCCGATGCACTGGTGAATGCGGGCGTCGAGCTCGCGGCCTATCGGCTGACCGCGGAAAGCGAGGCGACGCGCCCGACCAGCGGCACCTTCAATGCCCGCGTCGGGGCCGGAAGGGTGGCCGTGACGTTCCGCTCGGAGGCCGCGCGCATCGATCTCAACATGGCGCCGAAAGCCGTCCTCGCGGGCCTGATGACAGGACTCGGCGTCTCCGCGTCGGATGCGCCGGACTATGCGGATCGGATTCTGGCGTGGCGGTCGTCGACGGAGACCGGCCAGGACAATCCGGAGGATTCCTACTACCGTACGATCGGCGCGCCCTATCTGCCGCGCCACGCGCCGTTTCCGCACAGCGACGAGCTGTGGCTGGTGCGCGGCATCCCGCCGGCGGTGATCGAGCGCGTGCTCCCCTTCGTTACCGTGTTCAGCAACATGCGCACCGTAAACGTGCTGGATGCCGCGCCGCAGGTGGTGGCGGCGCTGCCGAATATGACGCCGGAAACCCTGCAGCGCCTGCTGCGCGACCGTGCCGACCCCAACGTGGACCCGCGGTCCCTGATAGGGCTCGCCGGCAGCGCCAGCGCAACGATCGAGGGTTCGAAGGCTTACCGCGTGACTGTTACCACCGAGGCGCCGTCGCACCGGCAAAGCTCGGCCGAGATCGTCATCCTGCTTCTCGAAAGCGGCGATGAGCCCTATCGTGTATTGTCGTGGCACAACGCCTTCGACGGCTCTGCCGGAAAGCCCCTGTGAGATGAGTTCGCTCAATTCCATTCGCGCGATCTTCGATGCCTGGACCGGCACGGTGGCCGGTGCTGCCGTGGCCGGACTGGAGCGGATGGTCTCGCCGCGCCTGGTCCGGCTGGTCGAAGGCGAGACCGGCGCGTTCGTGCTGGAGGCTGCGAAGCCGGAGAACGCGCCGAAGGAGATCGCGTTCGCGGACGGCAAGTTCACCGGCGCCAATCTCGCGCCCATCGTCCGCGGCTGCCGCGTCGAGATCGTGCTGCGGCCGACGCGCTTCCTGTTCCGTCCGCTGGAGCTGCCGGCGCGCGCGGCGGATTTCCTCGAGGGCATCGTGCGGGCACAGATCGATCGGCTGACGCCGTGGAGCGCGGGCGACGCCGTGTTCGGTTGCAGCGCGCCGGTGGCGCAAGGCGCAGAGGGCATCACCACGATGATCGCGGCCGCGCCGCGCCGGCTGGCGATGGGCTATGTCGAGGCCGTGTCCGGATTTCATCCCTCTGCGATCGCGGTTCTGACGGAGCCGGCCGAGGGCGGGCGCATCAAGGTATTCGAGCAGAAGTCGCGCGGCGCGATCGACCCGGTGCGGTTGAGCCGGATGCTGCAGGCGGTGCTGGTTATCGCCGCGATCGCCGCCATATTCGGCTCGATCGTCGCGGGCTATCTGGCCGACAGCTTGAGCGCGCAGGAGAGCGAGCTCGAGCAGCAGATCACCCAGCGCCGCGCCGCGATCCGCGGTGCCGACGGCGGCGAGCGTTCGCCGCTGGCGCTGCTGGAGCGGCGCAAATACGATACGCCGGCGAGCGTGATCGTGCTGGAATCGCTCAGCCGTCTCTTGCCCGACCACACCTATGTCACCGAGATGCATCTGGCCGGCAACAAGCTCCAGATTGCCGGCATTACCCGCGATGCACCTTCGCTGATCCCGCTGATCGAGCAGTCCCAGCATTTCACCCGCGCGACCTTCTACGCTCCGACCACGCGCAGCTCGACCGATCCCGGGGAGCGCTTTCACATCGAAGCGCAGATCGAACCGAGGAATGCGCCATGAAAAGCGGCATGAGCAGCGCCGGGATGGCAAGCGGAAACGCAATCGCGCGTTGGCTGCACGGCTCGCCGCTGATCGCGGTCACGCTCTATCTCGCGGTGACGGCCGGGCTGTTGCTGACGGCGGGCCTGTCTATCGCCGACGTCATCGCCCACCGCCAGGCCCTGGCCCAGACCTCCGACCTGCTAGACCAGCTGCGCGGCCGCAAGGGCGCCGCCAAGAACGCCGCGGCGATCTCGGCCGAGCATCCCGGCACGCCGTTCCTGGAGGGACCGACGGTGACGGTCGCAGGCGCCAATCTGCTGCAGCGGGTTGCGGCCGCGGTCGGCAATGTCGGTGGCTCGGTGCAGTCCTCACAGGTCGACGTCTCAGGCGCGCAAGCAAAGGACGGCTTCGTCGGCCTCGTCGTCAGCTGTGAGCTGGAGCAGCCCGCGCTGCAGAAGGTGCTTTACGATCTCGAAGCCGGCATGCCGTTCCTGTTCGTCGACCAGCTCGACGTCCAGGTGCCGCAATCGACGGCCCTGAACGAGGCCAGCACCGGCCGCGTCAGGGTGATCCTGGGTGTTTCCGGCCAGTGGCAGGCGGGGAAGTAGCTCACCAGCTGTATTTGAACACGCCCTTGCCGGAATAGCTGGTGACGTTGCCGGAGAATTCGCCGTCGAAGGTGCCGGCCAGCGAGAAGCCGTTCAGCCATTTCATTTCCGCGCTGGCGCTGACGAGGGCGGAATCGGCGTCGACCCTGGCGCCGTTCACGACGAAGCTCGCGCCGGGCAGGGTCTGGAACAGCGCGGTAACGGCGCGGCTCGGATTGTAGTCGTGTGCCCAGGCGGCGCGGCCGCGCAGGGTCAGCACGCCGTTCTGCATCGCGTAGGATTTGTCGGTGCGCAGGCCGAGCTCGGAGCGGGTATCGTTCAGCGACTGCGCGGCATAGTTCAGCGCGAACAGGCCGCCGCCATTGAGGCTGACTTCGGAATAGCTGGGCAGGTTGAAATTCGTCACCTGCGCCGCCGCATAGGGCGTGATGCCGATCAGCGGCGTCGTGAAGCGGTAGCCGCCCTCGAAGCGGGCCGAGAAGGTGTCGGCCCTGAACCGGCCCTGGAGCTGGTCGGCACCCGCGAGCGCCACGGTGCGGTTGGTGGTGACGTCGTGCCAGCCATAGGCCAGCGCGGCGGCGATATAGGCCGGACCGAAATTGTGCCGGCCGTAGACGCCGGCCTGGAACAGGTCGGCGGAGCCCGCGCCCATCGCGTTGGCAAGCGAGTAGTTCAGCCCGCCGCCGCCGAGCGAGAAGCCGACGAGCGTGTCCAGCGAAATCCGGTAGTCGGCACCGGCCGCGCCGCCCCAGACCCGCGCAGTGAGGTCCTGCGAGCCGACCGCGGCATTGCCGCCGACCTGCGCCGAGCCGCCATAACCGGCCGCCCAGACGCTCCAGCGATTGATCGGCTGCGACGACAGCAGCGGCGCCTTGGTCGCCATGGCATAGGCCTCGCGCTCGCGCGCGGTGGCCGGACGCATCGACGCATAGGCGGCCGCGTCATCGCTGTCGGCGAATTGCGCGACGCTGCCGGCCTTGGTGAAGCCGCTCGAGCGTCCGACGACGGTCGGATCGAGCATCAGGTTGAGGAACTGGCCGTCGGCGTTGATCGCGGACTGGATGATGCCGGTGCCGAGCTCGCCCGAGGCGGTGGTCAGCCCCGCAGGCGTTAGCGCGGCGAAGGCGGCGGGAATGCCGCCGGTCGAATTGAAGAAATTGGTCAGCGTGTTGGCGACATTCTGCTGGTTGACGGTGAGGCCGCCGCCGATCGGCGTGAAGTTGACGCCGATATTGAGGAACACGTTGTTGGCGTCGTAGCTCAGCGTCGCGTTGATCGACGGCATGTTGGAGACGACGGCCGAATTGAAGGTCGAGCCGCCGAGACCACCGGCCGCGGTCAGGATCGTGTACTGCTTCTTGACGGTGCCGGAGCCGAAGATCGCGCTCACCGTCGCGCCGCCGAGCGTGGCTGCGCCCGTGACGTTGGCGAGGCTGGCGGTGCTGGAGGAGACCTGCACCATATAGGTCGAGGCCGCGGTGAAGCTCAGCGATCCGTTGATCGAAAGCGTTCCGACCGCGCCGGTGTTGCCCGGTGCCAGCGTGCCGCCGGTCACCGCGACATTGCCGACGGTGCCGGTGCCGGCGAGCGTGCCCCCGGCATTGACGGTCGACGCGCTCGTGATCGAGCCATTCACGACCAGCGTGCCGCCGTTCACGGTGGTGGCGCCGGTATAGGTGTTGGCGCCGGTCAGGGTTTCCGTGCCGCCAGCCATGGTCAGACCGCCGCCTGCGCCGCCATCGCCGATGACGCCGGCGAAGCTGCCGTTGCCGCTGGTGATGGTCAGTGTGTTGGCGCCGAGATTGACATTGCCCGAACCCGACAGCGATTTGATCGCGGTGCCGGTGCTCAGGCCCGTGATGTCGAAGATGCCGTTGGCAATGACATTGCTCGAGGTCGCGATGCTGCCGTCGCTGCCGGCGAGATTGACCAGGTCGAGCTCGCCGCCGCTCGCGATCGTGGTGGTGCCGGTATAGGTGTTGGTGCCGTAGAGCTGCTGCAGTCCCCCGGTCGCGATCAACAGATTGCCGCCGGTGCCGCCACCGATACCACCGTCCTGGACCACGCCGCCGAAGGCCGTGCCGCTGTTGGACGTAATCGTCAGCGTCTTCGATCCGAGCGCGACGACGCCGGTGGCGCCGAACGAGAACAGCTGCGTAACCGATGCGCCGGACGTGGTCTGTGAGATATCGAGCGTTGCGCCCGCGCCCGCGAACGCGACGTAGAGCGAATTCGCGATCGAGCCGCTGCCCTTCAGCGCCAACGTCGCGCCGGCATCGATCTGCGTGACATTGGTGTAGGTGTTCACGCTCGAAAGTGTCTGGGTTCCGCCGCCGACCTCAAAGCCGCCGCTGCCCTGAATCACGCCCGCGAACTCGGTTGAGCCGTTGGTGATGAACAGCCCCTTGGTGCCCATGTTGACGACACCGCTCGAGCTGCCGGCGAGCGTCGTGATAGCGGTGGCTGACGGGGTAATTGCCGAGATATCGAAGGTCGCATTCACCGTAACGACGCTGGAGAACGAGATGCTGCCGGAGCCCGACAGCGCCAGCGTTCCGGCCGAGATCGTCGTTGCGCCGGTGTAGGAGTTGAAGTTGGTCAGCGTCAGCGTGCCGGTGCCGACCTTGATCAGGCCGCCGCCGGTGCCGGAGATCACGCCGTCGACCTGGGTCGAGGTGTTGAGGCTGCCGGTGGTGAGCGTGTTGGCGCCGAGCACGTAATTGCCTGCACCTTCGATCGATCCGGACGTCATGCCGCCGTTGGTCAGGCCGGAGATGTCGACGGTGCCGCCGGCATTGGTGATGAAGCGGGCGTTGCCGCCGGTCGACGTGCCCGTGAAGTTCGTGGTGCCGTTATTGTTGGTCGTGATCGTGGAGCCGGCCGCGGTGGCGGAGTTGCTGAAAATGAGAAAGCCGCTGTTGGAGATCGTCGCGGTGCCGGCGGTGGACGAGGTGTTGAAGGTAACAAAGCCGGTCGCGTTGTTCGTGATGCTCGATCCGCCTGCCGAGGTCGTGTCGTTGAAATTGATCACCGCGCTGTTGACGATCGTCGCGGTGCCGGCAGCGCTGCTGTTGTTGAATTCGATGTCGCCGGCATTGGTGATGTGTGCCGTGCCTGCGGTCGAGGTGTCGTTGAAGCTCATCGCGCCGCCGCTGACGTTGTACGTCACGAAATTGCTGCCGCCGCTAGCGCTGCTTGAGTTCGTGAACACCATGCTGGCGCCGACGTTAAACGTCTGCGGGTTGGTCGAATTGTTAGAGATGCCGACGCCATTGACCACGAAGATGTCGTTGGTGTTGATGGTATAGGCCTGCGCATTCGGCGCAGCCGTAAACACTACGGCGCCGATGTTGACGAGGCCGTTGCTGTCGACCGCGCTCAAGCCCGTGTCGGTGAAGGTGGCAGTGCCGTCCGGCACGGTTGGCGTCGAGGTCCAGTTCGTGCCGTCGGTCCAGTCAGTGGACGTACCACCAACCCAAGTGCCGTCCCCGGCATGGGCGGCGACGAGGCCAGGCGCCGTGGTCGCGAGCAGAGCCGCCAGCGAGTGCCGGACGACGGCGCGCAGCCGCTTATCGGTCCTCGCGCGCGCTATGATTGATCCTGCCATCGGCCCTTCGCAAATCGTCAAGATAAATCAATGCAATCGAGCAAGATGTAACAGCATGCCCCCGGCGCCATGATCTCATGGCGTTGCAACCGGCCGCAATGAATGACCATTGATTTGCATAGGGTTCCCGGTCGTTTCGCTTGTATTTCCAGCGATCGTGGCCATTGGGCAACAATTTCATGCGTCGCAACATGCCGGAAGTTGCAGCGGCTTCAGCTGGGTCTAAGGGGACGGCGACGGGTTGATCGTGGGGCCTATCAGAACTAGTTTGGTGCATCTGGCTTGCCGCGCGCTGGCCGATCGCTGGGGAGTTCGATGTCCGGGTGGCTGAGATCGGTCGGATTGGCTGTATTTTGTGCGGCCCTCGGCATCACCGGTAGCCTGGCGGCCACTTCGTCGCGCATGGACATCCTGCCTGACGATGCCGTCAGCAGTCCCGCCGAGAGCGTCGATGTCGGTGCGGTCAGACCGATTGCCCGGCCCGCGCCGGCCGCGAGCAAGCCTGCGCCTCGCGGCAATCCGCTCTGGTCGGTGCCGCTGAAGGCGCTGACCGGGACGCAGGAGCGCCCGATCTTTTCGGCCTCGCGCCGGCCGCCGCCGCGCGCGGTCGCCGCGGCACCGGCGGACGAGGTGCACGTGCCGCCGCCTCCGAAGCCGGTCGAGGCGCCGCCACCGCTGATGCTGGTCGGGGCCGTGGTGGGCGAGGGTGATGCGATCGCGATCCTCGTCAACCGCACGGATCAGAAGATCGTTCGGCTGCGGCAGGGCGAAACGCTGGACGGCTGGTCGCTGGCCTCGGTCCAGCCGCGCGAGGTGACATTCAAGCAGGGCGATCGCAGCGAGGTGCTGGCGCTTCAGCGGCCGGAAGGCACATCCGTTCCTGTAAGCGCGCCTGGGATGGCGGCCGCTTCCGCGGATAGCAATGGCCAACTGACGATGCCGACCCCGGGCGGCACGTCGTTTGCGCCGTTCGTGCCGCACTCGAAACCCAAGAATGGCGAACCGGACGGGCTCTAGCAGATTTTCGTTTTGACGCGCTTCTCGACGCCAGTCGGTGTCCGCTTGGCCGGAAAGCGCTCTACCGTCCGAGGATCGTCCCGAGCGTGTCGCAGATCCGGTCCTGCTGGACCTCCTGCAAACCCATCCACATCGGCAGCCGGATCAGACGTTCCGAGAGTTCGGTTGTCATTGCCAGATCGCCGTGCTTCCGTCCGAACCGCTGCCCCGCGGGTGAGGAATGCAGCGGGACGTAATGGAAGACCGCAGAGATGTTCGCGTCTCTGAGCTTTCCCAGCACCATGGAGCGATCGATCTCCGGTGGCAGCAGCACGTAGTAGAGATGTCCATTGTGGCGGCAATGGTGGGGCACGATAGGGCGGCGCAGAAGGCCGCGCTGCTCCATCGGCGACAGCATGTCGTGATACCTGTTCCAGATCGTCAGCCGCTCGCGGGTGATGCGCTCGGCCTCCTCAAGTTGGGCCCAGAGGAAGGCCGCGGTGATATCGCTCGGCAGAAAGGAGGAGCCGATGTCCTGCCAGGTGTATTTGTCAACCTCGCGGCGGAAGAACCGGCTGCGATCGGTGCCCTTCTCGCGCATGATTTCGGCGCGCAGTGCGTGCTCAGGGGCGTTCACGAGCAGGCAGCCGCCTTCGCCCGAGATGATGTTCTTGGTCTCGTGGAAGCTGAAGCTGCCGAAATCGCCGATGGCGCCAAGCGCCGAGCCCTTGTAGCTCGCCTCGACCCCCTGCGCGGCGTCCTCGACGATCCGCAGATTGTGACGCTGGGCGATCGCGACGATCGCGTCCATCTCGCAGCCGACGCCGGCATAATGCACCGGGGCAATCGCGCGCGTGCGCGGGGTGATCGCTGCCTCGATCTGCCGTTCGTCGAGGTTAAGTGTGTCTTCGCGGATGTCAACGAACACTGGGACCGCGCCGCGCAGCACGAACGCGTTCGCGGTCGAGACAAAGGTGAACGAGGGCATGATCACCTCGTCGCCGCTCTTGAGGTCGAGCAGCATTGCGGCAAGGTCGAGGGCCGAGGTGCAGGAGTGCGTCAGCAATGCCTTCGCGCAGCCGGTGCGCTGCTCGATCCATTCGTGACAGCGTTTGCTGAAGCGTCCATCGCCGGAGATATGAAGTGACTCCAAGGCCTCTTGGATATAGCCGTGCTCCTTTCCGGTCGGGTAAGGTCGGTTGAAGGGAATAAAATCGGATGTCATCATTAAGGTATTTCCGGCGGCGCAGCGGATCTTCGGCCATTGGTTCGATTTCGGCCAACATGGCCGTTCTTTCGACCGGAATCAACTGGCCAGTCCTTTCGACGTCGGCACTGAGGTAATTCCTAAATGTGCTGATTCGCAGCGTTTCCCATCGACATCATTGAGCCGGGCTGGTAGGCGGCTGACTTGCGAAGAAGGTCCCGACGTTGATCGAACCACCGACTATTGCGCACGGCAGGGAGGGGACGGGAGCGAGTTCTCCCACAGGAGCCCGAGCCCGCCGCCTGTTTGAGGGGTGGTCCGCGAGCCTGGTCCAAATGGCTCTGGGAGTTTCGCAGCAGGTGCTGCTCATTCCGGTCTTCCTGCATTTCTGGACCAGCGATGTCCTCGCCGCTTGGCTTGCAATCTACGCCGCGGGCAGCCTTGTCCTCATCGCCGACGGTGGTCTGCAGATTCGTGCGATTAACCGTTTCCTCGCGTTCAAAGCGAGTGTGGATTGCGACGGCCGCACGGGCCAATTCTATGCTTCCATGATGCGGGTCTATTTCTCGCTCGTAACCATGCTCGCGGCTCTGCTGCTCATCGCCGCTTGGCTCTTGCCGCCGTCACGCGTGCTGGGATTCACTGCGACGGTGCATTTCAATGCCGCCTTCGTCGTGATTGCGGTGGGCACCCTCATCGTGCTGCCGTCCAATCTGACGTCGGCGCTCTACCGGACGCGAGGCACTTATGCTCGTGCCATCTGGCTTCAGAGCGCCGCCATGTTCTTCGCGCAGCTTATGCAATTGTTGGCGGTGATCGCCACGGGCAGCCTGCTCGCAGTCGCCGTCGCCTACGCTTCAGTTCAAGTGTTCGTCGCGATCTATCTCGTTGCTTTCGACGGGCCGCGTCTATTTCCCCACCTGCGAGGCCGCCGCGTGTCACCCTCGCTGCGCTGGTGTTTTGGCCAGATCAGGCTTGGATTTCCGTTCGGCTTTGCGGGCGCTGCCGACATGGCGCTACTGAATGCGCCCGTGCTGTTGGTCAGCGTGTTCGTTTCCGGACGGGTGGCCATCGTACAGTGGGCGCTTACCCGCGTCATTGCGGGGCTGGTGCGTGTGCTCTGTCTGCAAGCGACGCTGCCGCTCTCTGCCGAACTCGGCCATGATCACGCCATTGGAGCCAGGGAGCGACTTCGCGATCTTTATGCGCGAGGGTCGGCGTTCGTCACGCTGCTGGCAAGCCTGACCGTATCGGCGCTGTTGCCATTCTGGCCGGACTTTTTGGCGCTTTGGACGCATGGAACTATTCCGTACGATCCATTCTTGACGATCACTCTGCTCCTCGGCTCCAGTGCCGCGGCGCCTTCAATCTTGGCACTCGGCTATGCGAACTGCAGCAATCAAGGAGATTTGCTGGTGCGGACCAAGGGAATTCAGTTGGCTCTGTTTGTCGTGCTCTCGGTCCTCTTGATTCCCCCGATGGGTCCGCTGGGTGCAGCCATTGCCATTGTTGCGAGTGATCTTCTCATTCAGTCTGGATTCATGGCATCTGTGATCATCCGCCGGACTCTGCGGCATCCGTCCAGCCACGTTGCATTTCTCGCTGCGATCTGGCTTACGGTCGTAGGGGGCGGTTGGGTGGTGGGCGCGGTCATTCGACGGCTGGTACCCGGGACCGGTGCGATACACCTCGTCGCAGAATGTGCGCTTTGGCTGATCGTCATCGGCCTGCTCGCAAGTCCACTGGCGATCAAGCGTGTTCGCAACGGCTTGATTGCGGCAGTCCCACGATAGTGCTGATTTCAGTCGAAAGTGGACCCCGCATTTGGGAATAGTGCAGAAGTATTGACGTCGGTTTGATCAAGGAATCCAACGTACGCAGTTGGATGTCTCGCCAGACATTGACGGTCGACATCCGCTTGCGGCGGATCACGCAGCGGTCTTCTCGAAGAAGTTTCGAGGGCTGACATACCACAACAGGAACAACACCGCAGCCCCATGCGTGAGCAAAATGGTTGTCAGCGGTACGTTGAGAAACACAAAGGGTAGGACCCCGCCGGAAAGCAGAATGAATTCGGCTGGGAGCCCTGCCGACAACCGATTGGCGAGGGCGACGACGAGGCCGCAGACAAACACCGAAACGGGGGCGAGCAAGACGCCGACAGACGCAATGCCCTCGGTCGCGAGCAGCGAGGCGTTGTAGGCGCCAAGGCCATAACTGTGCTCCATAACGACCGACAACTGATCTTGATAGGGGCACTGAAAGATCGGCTTTAGAATTGAGATTTGACAGAAGTACGTCAACGAGTGATCGAAGAAGAAGTCGTTGTAGACGGACATCGCCAAGGAGGGGATTGCCAGCATCCGGAAATTGACGGTCGTAAAATAGAATGCCCCTTTTTCCCGGAAGACGAACAAGAGGACAATGCCCGCGAGGGCCGGCGCCAGCAGCGACAGGATCGCGACCACCCTGACTTCGAAGAGCCTTGACAGCGCCAGCAGCGCAACAAGCCAGAACGGCGCAAACAACGAGCTCTTGGTGAGTGTGATTGGATAGAAGAGGATCAACAGGAACAGTGTGGCGATTGCGCGCCAATACGCCTTCTTCGTGACGAAGCAGGCGAAGGCGAACGGCAGCATCGCATTTGAGATGATCGTAATCAGATAGTTGACCACTCGCGGATTGTTGAACTTCGCGCGATACTGATAAATCTCGCTAAGGGGGACGAGATGAAAACTGTAGAACGCGCCTATGGCAATCGCGGCAACGCCCAGGAGCAAGATCACGTCCAGGAAGCGTTCGAAGGACTGCACTGGCATGGTATAAATCTGCCGGATCGGCGACGACACCAGCAGAGCAGGCAGTAGAAAGGCGATTGCGGACGTCGCCGCGGACCATCCAGCGAGCCCGTAATTGTAGGTTAGGTCCGTGAAGTTGTTTAGCCAGAGATATCCGACGACCATCGTGTAGATGTAGAAGCCGACAAAGTATCCGAATGTGAAGTCTTTCAGCACGAACAGAATGGAAACCGTGCCAAAAGCCGCGACGGAGATTGCCGCCGGCCACCAACGTGACGGATCGAAGAAAAGGTGGAATGTTTCTGGGAGGAAACCGATCGGGTAGGTATAGGTAGCGGCCTGGACTAGGGACACGCAGACGAGAATGATGTGTAAACCGACGAGCGTTGCGATCCTGGTCTGCGACCGGTTTTGCGGCTCAGACATTCCGCAGAACTCCTTCCGGGCACCGGCGTTCCCGACACGGCTGACCTCGCAGGATAGTCCCGCTTCGCAAGTTGCATGGAGGCATTGGATTTGCCGGAGTTGGTGAGGGATAGGGCCTTCAATGAATTGGCAATGCTGGTTTGTATAGTAATGCATCGCTTTCGCGACTGATGGCATGTCCGCGACCCAGAAACAAGGTAGAACCGAACCGCTACTTCTGAACGTGCTGGTCCTGCTGGTAAGCACCCTCGTCGGTGATCGCCGCGATCACCTGTCCGCTGTGTCCCGCGGAGTGTTCGAAATCGGGCTGGCGTGTCGGACTCATCATCGCCTCGCGAGATAAACGGCTCTTTGTGAGCTCTCCGGCCTTGCCCCAACGTCAGTAGATCTGAGGGTAACGGCGATATCTCAGCCGCATCACGTGCCGGGCGAGTTGCCGATGCCCTTCGTCGATCCGTTCTGCGTCGTAGGCGAGCCGTTGCTTGCCTGCCATGGCGAGCCGGCTGCGCTCTTCGGCCGAGCCGACCTTCACGATGGCTTTCGCGAGCGAGGCCGGATCGTCGTAGTCGAACAGGATGGCTGCGTCGCCGGCTTGCGCCTGGAAGGCTTCCGGATAGATCACCGGCGTGTCAACCGCCCACGCCTCGAGTGGAGGCAGATTGGTGGGGCCGAAATAGGTGGCCATCACCAGCGCATTGGCGCCGCGATAGAGCGCGCCAAGCTCCGCGGAGGGAACGAAGCCGAGTATGTGCACGGAATCGCCTAGACCGTGCTGCGCCACCAGCGTCTCGAACGCGGCGCGCGCGCCGCGATCGGAGCCGCACAGCACGAGCCGGTGCCTCTCGCCCTGATCCCTGAGCAGGCGCATCGCAAGCAGGACGGTTGCGTGGTTCTTGTGCGACCAGAATTGTGCCGGATAGAACAGATAGCCGGGCTCTATGCCGTGCTTCCTGAGGATCGAGGCGTCCGCGGCCTGATCGGGCACGACTGTTCGCGCCACGTAGAACGACGGCGAGAACGGGATGCAAACGGCGTGGTCGCGCTCCATGGCGTAGCGCCGGCACAGCATGTCGATCAGCTCGTCGGCATTGGTGACGACCACCGCGGCCTTGGTGGCGGCGCTGCGCCACACGATGTCGCGGCGCTCGAACTGAGCGAATTCCCGCACCTCGTCGAATTCGGGGCTGTCGCGGAAACAGCCGTCGAAGATCGTGATGATGAACGGAAGCCTGTAGAGCACCAGGTTCCAATTCGACGTGGTGGTGAAATAGACGGTGTCGACGCCGGCCCTGATCAGCTTCTTCTCGAATGGCGCGCAGACCCGCACGGTATATTGCAGCAGGTCGAACGCACCCGAATATTTGAGGAACAGGAACAGGCGGTCGAGCCAGCCAAGCTTCAGATGAACGCTGTTGACGCCGAGATCGGCGAGGACCGCGACATTTTGGTGCAGCGTCGTGAACACGGTGACGTCGATATCGGCGGTCTTGGCCCAGTCGCGCATCCACATGACGTCGGTGAGCGACTGCTGGAAGCCCCCGCCGACGTCGAGCGGTAGCTCGATAAAAATCCCGATGTGGTAGCGCTTCACGGCTGCGCGGCCTTTCTCGCGATGGAATAGGCGGCCCAGTCGTTCGTGTTCGGCGCAGCGTCGGACAGCCAGGCATGGCTGCCGGCCGGCTCGAACCCGCAATGCCTGAGTGCGGTTTCGATCTCGAATGGAAACCAGTAACGCATGTGGTGCGCTTCATCGACGCGCCGGATCGTGGCGCGGTCCGTGTCCTCGCAGAACAGCGTGTAGTTCACCGTAACCGTCGCCGCCTGTTCGTCGTGGTCGGATTGCGCAATCCGGGTCAGGCGCAGCGGCTTCTGCTCGATTACCTTGACCCGCGTCTCGACGCCTTGTGCCAGCACGGCGCCGCCATACCAATAGTCGAAGAAGAATACGCCGCCTGGCTTCAGCGCGGCATGTGCCGTGCGGAACATTGCCGCCAGTGCATCGCGGCTGGTCTGATAGCTGGCGACGTGGAACAGCGACACCACCGCATCGTAGTCGCGTTCCGGGCCGGTCTCGCAGACATCGCCCTGCCGGAACGGAATCGAGAGCCCGGCCTGCGCGGCGCGCGCCTTGGCGCTCGCGATCATCTCATGGCTGAGATCGATGCCGGCGACGCTCCAGCCCTGGCGCGCAAAGGCCAGCGCGTGCAGGCCGGTGCCGCAGCCGAGATCGAGCAGCCGTCCGGAGGAAACGCCGTGGTCGCGCAGGCGTGCTTCGACGAACGATGTCTCGGCCGCGTAATCCTTGTCCTGATAAAGCAGGTCATACCAGGGCGCGTAGTCGGCGAACACCGTCACGCCAGAATCTCCTTGAGCGCCTGTGCGGAGCGCGCGATCTCGTCGTCGGTCAAGGCAAGCCCGCTCGGCAGGTAAAAACCGCGACGGGCGATGTATTCCGCGTTCGGATGGGATTCATCGAGCATCAGGCCCATCCGGCGCAACACCGGCTGCTCGTGCATGCACCAGAAGAACGGCCGCGTGCCGATGCCCTTTTCGCCGAGGCGGCGCATCGCCTCCCTGGCGTCGAAGGGCACGCTGTCGTCCAGCACGACGCCGTAGACCCAGTAGATGTTGTCGGCATAGTTGGTGCGGGCGACCGGGCGGCGGATATGAGCGACGTTGCCGAGATGGTCGTCATAGAGCCGGCCGATCCGGCGCTTGAGCTCGACCGTGCGCGGCAGGCGCTCGACCTGGGCGACGCCGAGCGCGGCCTGGAGGTTGGTCAGGCGCGCGTTCCAGCCGAGGTCCTCGTGGACGAAACGCTGCTGCGGCTGGAAGCAGAGATTGCGATAGCCCTGCAGGCGATCGGCGAGCGTGTCGTCGTCGGTGAGGATCATGCCGCCTTCGCCGGTGGTGACATGCTTGTTGGGATAGAAGCTGAAGGTCGAGACGTCGCCGAAGCTGCCGCAGGGCGCGCCACGATAGGTCTGCCCGTGCATCTCGGCGGCGTCCTCGATCACCCTCAGATCATGCTTGCGCGCAAGCGCCATGATCGGTTCGAGATCGACCGGCAGGCCGTAGATGTGCACCAGCATGATCGCGCGCGTGCGCGGCGTGATCGCGGCCTCCACGCCCTCGACCGTCATGTTCCAGGTCGCGGCATCGCAGTCGACCCCGACCGGGACGAGGCCGGCGCGCACGACGGCCGCGGCACAGCTGATGATCGTGAAGGTCGGGAGGATGACTTCGGAGCCTTCCTCGAGGCCGAGCGCATGGACGGCGATGTCGAGCGCGACCGAGCCGTTGGTCACGGCGACGCCGTGGCGCCGTCCGGCGGCTTCCGCCATCGCCTGCTCGAAGCGCTTGATGAACGGTCCTTCCGAAGAGATCCAGCCGGTGCGGATGCATTCGGCAAGATACTCGGCCTCGTTGCCGTCGAGCAGCGGCGTGTTGACGGGAATGAACGGCGAGGTCACGGATTTGGACCCTTGATCCGGATTTCCGACTGGGCGACTTCGGCAAAGCGGGTCTTGTCGTTCTCGCCGGAGTAGGGGCCCTGCTTGATCTCGAACATCTCGACCGGCTCGAGCACGTGGAAGCCGTGCGCGCCGCTGCACAACAGGATGATGTCGCCGGCGCCGAGCACGCGGCTTTCCAGATAGTTCTCTTCGACCGTGTAGAAGTCGACCTGGAGCTTGCCCTTCTGGATCAGGAGCACTTCCTGGGTGTAGTGCACCTCCCGCGTCACCTTGTTGTGACGATGCGGCTCGATGCTCTTGCCCTTCGGATGGCTCATATAGGCGAGCTGCTGCGACAGCTCGGGCGACGAAAAGAAGTGGATACCCGGCTCGCGGAACGAGGCGCGCACGATGATCGCATAGAGCTGGTCGCCGAATCGAACATGTTCGACGTGTTCCATCTGAGCCTCGACAAAAAACGCTGTAATTTTAGTGACATAGCGTCACGCGGGAGCACTTTGGCCATTTTGGCCGGGACCGTCAAGATCAGGCGATCGGGGATTGCGGGAGCGCTGCTAGGTCCGCTCGGCGAGCCGCAGGATGGTCTCGACGCGTTGGCGGAAGGTGTGGCTCGAAAGCGTGCGGGCCTGTCCGGCCGCAGCGATCGCCTGGTGCGCGGGCTCATCGTTGAGATAGCGATCGATCTGCGCGATACAATCGTCGGCGGAACGCCAGACAGCGACCTCGCGGCCGGGCTCGAACAGCGTGTGCAGATTGTCCTTGAAGTCGGTGAGCAGGAAGGCGCCGATACCGGTTGCTTCGAACAGCCGCGCATTGCCGGCTTCCGGTCCGGCCATGTCGATATGCGAGTTGAGCGTCACGCGCGAGGCTCGCAGCGCCTGATACATGTCCACGCCCCACACCTCGCCCTGGTAACAGCGATGAAGCGGTGACGAGGCGGGCAGCGTATGCAGGCCGCTGCCGAACAGTTTCAGATCGTAGCGGCGCGCGACAGCTTCCAGCTGCGCCACGCGCTGCTGGTGATCGGCCGATACGGCGCCCACGAACGAGACGTCGATGCTGCGCTCTGGTGCAGGCGGAAGAACGTCGATGATCGCAGGCTCGAATCCCAGATGGATGACCTCCGAGCGAGCGCCTTGTTGACGAAAGAAATCCACCACCGCGGCGATTTGCGAGATCAGGAGATCGTAGACCGACCAGTCTTCGCCGCGCGAGGGCACGATTCCAACCTGGCCGACCATGGTGGGGCGGCAGATCTGTTTGATCCGACGCACCAGTCGCGTGTCGACGTGGAAGAGATCCTGGTTGAGGATCAGGTCCGGTTTGAAGTCCTCGATCTGCGCCAGCAGGATCTGTTCGGACTGCGCGTCGAGGCGCGGGCTCAGGCCGATCTTGCGGGCGAGCGGCCTCAACACCGGCTTGAAGGGCGCGACGGCGCGTTGCAGCCATCCCGGGATGGCATCGCTCACGGCGGCGCCCGGCGGCGGCGATGGCGTCACGCTGATGCCATGTTCGCGCGCCCATGCCGTCTGCATCCAGCCGTTGTTGACGTGGATGTTGGCGGCCGTGTGCCCGAGGGCTTCGAAATTGCGCGAGTAGAAGTCGGCCACGCCGAACAGGCTGGCGTTGCGCGCTGCCATCTGCGCGTCGTAGCTCGAATTCTCGAGGCCCGGATGGCGCCGGTACAGCCAGGCGAGGAAGCGCTGATAATCTGCGTTGAGGACGAGAACGCGCACGGCCTAGCGCGTCCCGTTCGCGAGTTTGCGAGTGATGTCCCGGCGGAGGCTCATTTGCGGGTCGAATAGCCCATTCACGGACCGTGCACAATGTCCGGGCGGCCTGAAATCCGGCGGCGCGGGACCTACCGCTCGTCCGCGATCACCTTGCCGTCGTTCGGCAATGCGCCGGGGCTGACCAGCTCGACTGCGCCGCCGAGCTTGGTCACGGCCCGCAGGGTGCCTGCGATCTCCTCGCGCAGTGCATCGCCTGATGTGTCCGCCTCGGCTTTCAGCGTCATCGCATCGGCCTCGCCCTGGCGGGTGACGACGAGGCGCAGCCGTCCGAGCGCGGGATGGCGCTTGGCGATCTCGGCGACCTGCTCGGGGCGGACGAACATGCCCTTGACCTTGGTGGTCTGGTCGGCGCGGCCCATCCAGCCCTTGATGCGCATGTTGGTGCGACCACATTTGCTCGAGCCCGGCAACGCCGCGGTGAGGTCGCCGAGCGCCAGCCGGATCCAGGGATGGTGCGGATCGAGCGAGGTCACCACGATCTCGCCGACATCGCCGGGGGACACGGGATCGCCGGTGCCGGGCTTGACGATCTCCATGATCAGATCCTCGTTCACGACCATGCCGTCGCGCGCCTCGGTCTCGAACGCGATGAGGCCGAGATCGGCGGTGCCGAAGGCCTGGTAGGCGTCGATGCCGCGCGCCTTGATCTCGGCCTGCAGCGAGGGCGGAAACGCCGCGCCCGAAACCAGCGCGCGCTTGATCGAGGAGATGTCGCGGCCCGCGGTCACTGCGGCATCGAGCAGGATCTTCAGGAAATCGGGGGTCCCACTATAGCCGACGGGACGGTAGGCCTCGATCAGCTCGAACTGCTGCTCGGTGTTGCCGGGGCCGGCCGGGATCACCGCGCAACCCAATGCGCGCGCCGAGGCGTCGAAGATGAAGCCGCCGGGGGTGAGGTGGTAGCTGAAGGTGTTGAGCACGATGTCTTCGGGGCGGAATCCGGCCGCGAACAGCGCCCGCGCGCCGCGCCAGGGATCGGCCTGCCGCCCCTCCGGCTCGAAGATCGGGCCGGGCGAGGTGAACAGGCGGGCAAACGACCCCGGGGCCGCCGCCACGAACCCGCCGAAGGGCTGGGAGGCCTTGTGCAGGGCAGGCAGTTCCGACTTGCGCAGCACGGGAAGGCCGGCCAGCGCCGTCCTGGAGGTCACCGCGGCGGGATCGATGCCCTTCAGCCGCTCGGCATAGGCGGGCGCGCTCATCGCGCTGCGCAGGAGGCCTGGCAGGCGGGCGAACAGCTCGGCCTCGCGCGCCGCTGGCTCGCGCGTCTCGAGGGCGTCGTAATGGGCGGTCATGACAGGTCTTTCCGGGTTGGCATCCGTTGCACGCCGCCGCTCGCATGGGTATCAGACGGCCATTGGCGGGGCGTGGAGAGGACGCAATGGCGGACGAGAGCATCATTCCGGCGGAAGAAGCGGCGGGGGTCGTCGCGCGCCTGAAGCGCCGCATGATCGAGGACGCGATCCCGCTGTGGTCGACCGTCGGCTGGGACCATGAAATGGGCGGTTTCATCGATCGGCTGCACCGCGACGGCACGGCCGACAGAGCCGCGCCGCGGCGCGTGTTCGTGCAAGCGCGCCAGATCTGGTGCTACGCCAAGGCGGCGCAGATGGGCTGGTATCCGCAAGGTCGCGCCATCGCGCTGAAGGGGCTCGAGCATCTGCTGGCAAAGGCCAAGGCGCCGGACGGCAAGCCCGGCTATGTCCACCGGCTGACGCCCGATGGCGCGGTGCTCGATGCGCGGCGCGACGCCTATGACCACGCCTTCATCCTGTTTGCGCTGGCAACCGTCTATGCGCTCGACCAGGACGCGCAGATCCGCGCCGAGATCGATGCGCTGCTCGGCTTCCTCGACGGCCATCTGCGCTCGCCGCATGGCGGCGTGCATGAGAGCCTGCCGGTGTCGCTGCCGCGGCGGCAGAACCCGCAGATGCATCTGTTCGAGGCGATGATCGCGTGCTTCGACGCGACCCACGATCTGTCGTTCCAGAACCGCGCCGGCGAATTCTTCGCGCTGTTCCTCGCCAATCTCTACGACAAGCGGAAATGCGCGCTCGGCGAATATTTCGAGGAGGACTGGTCGAAGATCGAGCCGGTCAGCGTCGAGGCCGGCCACCAGGCGGAATGGGTCTGGCTGCTGAAGGGATTTGAACGCATCACGGGCTGTCCGACCGGACAGCGGCGCGCAGAGCTGCTGGCGACGGCGCTGCGCTATCGCGACACGGCCACCGGCTGTCTCGTCGACGAGGGCGACGATACCGGCAACATCCGCCGCGCGACGCGCCGGCTGTGGCCGCAGACCGAGATCGCGAAGGCGTGGATCGCGCAGGCCGAGTCGGGCGAGGCGGGTGCGGCGGAGGAAGCGCGTGCGTCGCTGGTGCGGCTCGAACGGCATTATCTCAGCCATCCCGTGCGGGGCGGCTGGTACGACCAGTTCGACAGCGACGGCAAATCGCTGGTCGACACCATTCCTGCGTCGTCGTTCTATCATGTTCTCTGCGCGGTCACGGAAGCGGAGCAGGTGCTGAGCTAGAGTCATTTTGTTTTGACGCGTTTTCTTCACGCGAACCGGGTCCCACTTCGCTCGAAAACGCTATAGCCACCGTTTGCGCCGCTTGAAGCTCTTCAGGTTCTTGAAGCTCTTGCGCTGGTCGCCGGCGCCGCCGAGGTAGAATTCCTTGACGTCCTCGTTGTCGCGCAGCTCGTCGGCGGTGCCGTCGAGCACGACCTTGCCCTGCTCCATGATGTAGCCGTGGCTTGCCACCGACAGCGCGGCGCGCGCGTTCTGCTCCACCAGCAGGATGGTGACGCCGAGGTCGCGGTTGATCTTCTGGATGATCGAGAACACCTCTTTCACCAGCAGCGGCGACAGGCCCATCGACGGCTCGTCCATCAAGATCATCTTCGGGCGTGCCATCAGCGCGCGGCCGATCGCCAGCATCTGCTGCTCGCCGCCGGAGAGATAGCCGGCCAGTCCCGTGCGCTCCTTCAGGCGCGGGAAATAGTTGAAGACCATATCGAGGTCGGCATCGACCTCGCGATCCCTGCGCGTGAAGGCGCCGAGCCTGAGGTTTTCCAGCGACGTCATGTCGGCGACGATGCGCCGGCCCTCCATCACCTGGAAGATGCCGCGGCGGACGATCTTGTCGGGATCGATGCCGGCGATGGGCTCGCCCTCGAACAGGATCTCGCCGCGCGTGACCTCGCCGTCCTCGGTCTTGAGCAGCCCCGAGATCGCCTTCAGCGTCGTCGACTTGCCGGCACCGTTGGCGCCCAGCAGCGCCACGATCGCGCCCTTGGGCACGTCGAGGCTGAGGCCGCGCAGCACCAGGATGACGTCGTCATAGACGACCTCGATGTTGCGCACGGCGAGGAGGGGAGCGGGGGCCACGGCCGTCGGTTTGGCGCGGGATGCTTCGATGATGTCGGTCATGTTCGGTGCCGCCAATTTGCTGCGCTCGTCATGCCCGGGCTTGTCCCGGGCATCCACGTACTTTGTGGGTGAGGTCAGACGTGGATGGCCGGGACATCTGCGCGAAGACGCGCTTGGCGCTTTTGCCCGGCCATGACGTCCGAGATTGCATCACCAGCCCAGCAGTTCCGGCTTGCGCGGCAGCTCGACGGTCTTGACCTTCTCGAGCTTGATCGTGCCCTTGGCCATGAGGTCGTTGAGGTCGCCGTCGGTCGCGCCCGAGATCTTGGTGCGATAGAGCTCGACCTTGAGCGTGCCGCGATGGTCCTTGTCGGTCCAGGTCGAAGGCGCGCAGACGCCTTCCATGCCGGCCGGCACCCAATCCTTCTTCTGGTAAAAACCCTTGGCGACGTTGTCGCCGGTGGCGCCGCCGTTCTTGGTGGCCCAGTCGAGCGCCTCCTTCATGTAGAGCGCCGAGCAAACGGCCGCGACGTAGTGCACCGGGCGATAGACCTTGCCGGTGGGGTCGGACATCTTGGAGATCTCCATCACCGTCTTCATGCCGGGCGCGTCACCGCCCCAGCTCACCGCCGTGCGCAGCGGGAAGATCACGCCGTTGGCAGCATCACCCGCGGTCTTGGCGGCGTTCTCGTCCATGCCCCAGACATTGCCGAGGAACTGGATCTCGACGCCGGCGGTCTTGCAGGCCTTCATCACCGAGATGTTGGAGGCCGCGGTGTTGCCGAGATAGGCGTAGTTGGCGCCTGAGGATTTCAGGCTCAGGCACTGCGCGCTGTAGTCACCCGGCGCGAGCGCGAACACCAGCGGCGGCAGCACCTCGAAACCGAGCTCCTGCGCCATCGCTTCGCCGGCGGCCTTCGGCGCGTTCGGGTAGGGATGGTTGGCGCCCATGTGGACGAATTTCGGCTTACCGGGCTTGCCCTTGGCCTTCCAGTCCTCGGCGGCCCAGATCAGCATCGCGCGCAGCGAGTCCGAATAGCTCGGGCCGTAGAAGAAATTGTAGGGCGCGGGCTTGGCCTTGCCGCTGGTGCCTTCGGGATCGGTCAGGGCGGCGGCATAGGAGCCGGAGAGGTCGGGGATCTTGTCCTGGGCGAGGAAGCCGGTCAGCGCTTCGGTGTCAGCCGTGCCCCAGCCCATGATCGCGGCGACCTTGCTGTCCGGCGCCGACCATTTCTTGTAGAGCGCGATCGCGCGCGGCACCTGGTAGCCGTAATCGTTGGTGTCGACGCTGAGCTGCTTGCCGCCGACGCCGCCGTTCTTGTTGACCCAGGCAAAGGTGTCGGCGACGGCCTGGCCATAGGGCGTGCCGACGTCGGAGGTGCCGCCGGAATAGTCGGCGAGATGCCCGATCGCGATCTGCGCCTGCGCGCTCGAGGAGAAGGCCGCGATCACAAGCGCGAGCGATGCGGTGCTCAAAAGGGACTTCATTGTCATGGGTCGGTTCCTCCGGTTTTATTGTTTAAGTGAAGCAGCCCGCGCTCAGTGCGAGAACGGGTAGAGTTTCCAGTATGCCTTGATCTGCCGCCAGCGATGCGCGAGCCCGTCCGGCTCGAACATCAAGAACGCGATGATGATCACCCCGATCGCGATCTCGCGCAGGAAGGTGATGTTGTTGTTGAGCGACAACGCCTTGTCGATCGCGCCGCCCTTCAGTGAGAGGCTGATGAACTCCATGGATTCCGGCAACAGCACCACGAAGGCCGTGCCCATCAGCGTGCCCATGATCGAACCGGTGCCGCCGATGATGATCATGGCGAGGAACAGGATCGAGCGCTCGATGCCGAAACCTTCCTGCGAGACCACCAGCTGGTAATGCGCGTAGAGCGCGCCGGCGATGCCGGCGAAGAAGGCGGCGAGCCCGAACGACAGCGTGCGGTATTTGGTGAGGTTGATGCCCATGATCTCGGCGGAGAGATAATGGTCGCGGATCGCCACCAGCGCGCGGCCATCGCGGGTGCGCATCAAATTCGTGACGAGGATGTAGCTGAAGAGCACATAGGCCAGCACGACGTAGAAATATTGCTTATCGCCGCGCAAGGTGTAGCCGAAGATCGAGAACGGCTCGGCGCTCGCCGGGACGGACCCGCCCGAAAACCATTCGGCGCGGGAGAAGAAGTCGAGCAGGATATATTGCGCGGCCAGCGTTGCGATGACGAGGTAAAGCCCTTTCAGGCGCGCCGCCGGAATGCCGAAGATCAACCCGACCAGCGCGGTGACGACACCGGCGAGCGGGATCGCGAAGAACACCGGGATCGGCGCGTTGTTGGAGATGTAGGCCGAGGTGAAGGCGCCGAGCAGGAAGAAGGCGGCATGCCCGATCGAGATCTGGCCGGTGAAGCCGACCAGGATGTTCAGCCCGAGCGCCGCGATCGAGAAGATACCGATCTGGATCAGGATGCTGAGCCAGTAGCCGCCGAGGACCTGCGGCACGAGGCAAAGTAGCAAGACGCCAACAATCGCAAAGTTGCGGCTGGTCGTGGTCGGGAAGATCGTGGTGTCGGCCGCGTAGGAGGTGCGGAAATCACCAGCAGGGATGAGGGCAGGGCCGGCCATGGATCAGATCCGCTCGATGTCGTGGGTGCCGAACAGGCCGTAAGGCTTGATCATCAGCACGATGATGAGGACGTAGAACGGCGCGATCTCGTAGAGATTGCCCCAGTGCAGGTATTGGCTGTCGACATATTGCGCGACGTTCTCGAGCACCCCGATGATGATGCCGCCGAGCACCGCGCCGCCGACGGAATCGAGCCCGCCGAGGATCGCCGCCGGAAACACTTTTATGCCGTAGGCGGCAAGGCCTGACGACACGCCGTTTACGACCGCAACCACCACACCGGCGACCGCCGACACTGTCGCCGAAATCGCCCAGGCCATTGCGAACACGCTTTTCACGGAAATGCCGAGCGACTGCGCCACCTGCTGGTTGAACGCGGTAGCGCGCATCGCGAGGCCGTATTTCGAGGCGCGGAAGAACCAGGCCATGCCGATCATCATCGCGACCGACACGACCAGGCTCATGACATAGACGGTCTGGATCTGGAGGCCGAACAGGCCGACCGACTGGCTCTCGAACACGCGCGGGAACGGCTGCGGATTGACGCCAAACATCCATTTCAGCGTCGCCTGCAGCACGGTGGAGAGGCCGATCGTCACCATGATGACAGAAATAATGGGTTCGCCGATCATCGGCCGCAGGATCAACACCTGGATCGCGATGCCGAACACGAACATGAACACCAGCGTCATCGGCATGCCGATCCAGAACGGCACCTGGTATTTGGCGAGCAGCGCCCAGCACACCCAAGCGCCGACCAGCAGCAATTCACCTTGCGCAAAATTGACGACCTGCGTCGCCTTGTAGATCAGCACGAACGACATCGCGACCACGCCATAGAGCGTGCCGACCACGAGGCCGTTGACCAGGAGCTGGATGAGGAAAGCGCTGTTCATGTCGGTTCCGTGTTATCTTCGCCTCTCCCCGCTTGCGGGGCGAGGCCGACGCGCGGAACGCGCGGCGGGTGAGGGGGAGTCTCCGCATGCGAGGTGCTGATGAAGGCAAGACGGAGCGCGCAAGAGGCCTGCGAGCTGCGCTGACGGATGCGGAAGGAAAACTCTGGTACCGCCTGCGTGCCCGCAGGTTGAACGGCTACAAGTTCGTCCGGCAGGAGCCGATCGGTCCGTGCACGGTTGACTTCATTTGCCGCGAGGCGCGCCTGATCGTCGAGGTGGATGGCGGCCAGCACGCCGACAGCCGGCGCGACACCGTGCGCGACAAATGGCTGGCCGATCGAAACTATCGGATGCTGCGGTTCTGGAACAACGATGTGTCGACCAATCTGGTCGGGGTTCTCGAAACGATTGTCACCGCCCTCGCGGAGACTCCCCCTCACCCGGATCGCTGACGCGCTCCGGCCTCTCCCCGCAAGCGGGGAGAGGCGAAGGGCAGCACCGTTCGCGACGGATACCTGTCTCACTCCGCGGCCTCCGCCATGGGCCCGTGTCCGCCCAGATCTACCACGCGGAGCGTCGTGCGCACGCGCTGCGTGGTGCCGTCCTGGAAGCGGATCACGGTGTCGACGGGGATGTCGGCTGCGCCGCGATAGATGGCGTCGATGATGCCTTCGTATTTCTCGTTGATGACGCTGCGGCGCACCTTTCGCGTGCGCGTGAGCTCGCCGTCATCGGCGTCGAGCTCCTTGTAGAGCAGCAGGAAGCGCGAGATGCGCTGTGCCGGCGGCAGCGTGGCGTTGACGGTCTCGACTTCCTTCTGGAGCAGCCTGTAGACTTCGGGCCGCGAGGCGAGGTCGCTGTACGTCGTGAACGAGAGCCGGTTTTTCTCCGCCCATTTCGAGATGATGGAGTAGCGGATGCAGATCATCGCGGCGAGCGCGTCGCGGCCGGCGCCCAGCACCACGGCTTCCGCGATGTAGGGCGAGAACTTCAGCTTGTTCTCGATGAATTGCGGCGAGAAGCGCTCGCCGCGCGAGGTCTCCGCGAGATCCTTGATGCGGTCGATGACGACGAGCTGGCGGTCCGCGTTGAAATAGCCGGCATCGCCCGACAGCATCCAGCCGTCGCGGATGTCGGCGACGCTGGCCTCGGGATTCTTGTAATAGCCGAGGAACATGTTGGGATGCCGCACCACGATCTCGCCGACACCGTGGACGTCGGCATTGTCGATGCGGATTTCGACGCTGTCCGCCATCGGCACGCCCGTCGTGTCAGGGTCGACCTTGCCCGCGGGATGCAGCGTGTAAGCTCCCAGCAGCTCGGTCTGACCGTAGAGCGTGCGCAGCGGCACGCCCATGGCTTGGAAGAACTTGAAGGTGTCGGGCCCGAGCGCCGCGCCGCCGGTCGCGGCCGAGCGCAGCCGCGTGAAACCGAGCCGGTCGCGCAGCGCGCGGAACAGGATCGCATCGGCAAAGCCCGAGCGCTTGCCCTGTTCGAGCGCGGCCAAACCCGACTTCATGCCGATGTCGAACAGCCGTTGCTTGAACGGCGTCGCATCCATCACCTTGGCGCGGACGTCTGCCGCGATGGATTCCCAGACCCGCGGCGCGAACAGCACGAATGTCGGCGCGATCTCGCGCAGATCGTTCATCATCGTATCCGGCTCTTCGACGAAGTTGATCTTCATCCGGCAGAGCAGGCCTTTGCCGAGCACATAGACCTGTTCCATGATCCAGGGCAGCGGCAGCACCGAGACATATTCGTCGTCGGGGCCTTTCGGGTCGAAGGCGAGATAGGTCGCGCAATGGCCGAGCACGCGGCCGGCGGCGAGCATGGCGAGCTTCGGATGCGACGTCGTGCCCGACGTGGTGCAGAGGATCGCAACATCCTCCCCCTTGGTGGCATCGACCAGCCTGTCGTAAAGCTCCGGCTCGCGCGCGGCCCTGGTACGGCCGAGCTCGGCGAATTTTTCTGCCGACATCAGGCGCGGGTCGTCATATTTCCGCATCCCGCGCGGGTCGGAGTAGATGATGTGCTTGAGCCGCGGCACGCGCTCGGCCAGCGCCAGCAGCTTGTCCACCTGCTCCTCGTCCTCGGCGAAAACGAGCTGCGCTTCACCATAGTTGAGGAGATACAAGGCCTCTTCATCGAGCACATCGCGATAGAGCCCGAGGCTCAATCCGCCGATCGCATGCGCCGCCACTTCCGCCGCAACCCAGTCCGGACGGTTATCCCCGATGATGCCGATGACATCGCCGCGGCCAAGGCCCAGTTCGACCAGGCCTAGCGCGAAGTCGCGCACGCGGGTCTGGTAATCGTTCCAGGTGAAGGGGCGCCAGAGGCCGAGATCTTTTTCGCGCAGCGCGATCTCGTTGCCGTGCTCCTTTGCATTGAGCCGGAGCATTTTCGGATAGGTGTCGGCCTGGGCGACGCGGGCTGCGTAATCCATCATGCCGCGCTCTCCTGCGCCGGAGGAGCATCGTCCGGATCGACCAGCGTCTCGTCTTCCTCGCCGAGATAGGCGCGCCTGACGTGGGGGTCGGCGAGCACGGCGGCGGGGTCGCCCTCGGCGATCTTGCGGCCGAAATCCAGCACCATGACGCGGTGGGAGATGTCCATCACCACGCCCATGTCGTGCTCGATCATCACCACCGTCATGCCGAATTCCTCGTTGAGGTCGACGATGTAGCGGGCCATGTCCTCCTTCTCCTCGAAGTTCATGCCGGCCATCGGCTCGTCGAGGAGGATGAGGCGTGGCTCCAGCGCCATGGCACGCGCAAGCTCGACGCGCTTGCGCAGGCCGTAGGAGAGGGTGCCGGCGGTAGCTTTGCGCACCGATTGGAGGTCGAGAAAGTCGATGATCTCTTCCACCTTGCGGCGGTGCTCGAGCTCTTCCTTGCGCGCGCCGGTGAGCCAGTAGAGCGAACCCGTGAGGAAATTGTTCTTCAACAGGTGGTGGCGGCCGACCATGATGTTGTCGAGCACGCTCATGTGGTGGAACAGCGCCAGATTCTGGAAGGTGCGGCCGATGCCGAGTTTGGGACGCGCATTCGGCGTCAGGCCGGTAATGTCGCGGCCCTGGTAGAACAGCTGGCCTTCCGTCGGCTTGTAGCGCCCGGAAATGCAATTCACGATCGAGGTCTTGCCGGCCCCGTTGGGGCCGATGATCGAGAACAGCTCGCCCTCGTTGATGGCGAAGCTGACGTCGGTCAGCGCGCGAACGCCGCCGAACCGCAAGGACACGCCGCGCACTTCGAGACTGGTAGCCACCAAACAAATCCCTCCCGGTGATGGCGCATTCAGTGGCGCTCTTCGTCCGTTCCTCTCGGGCAATCCTAGTACGGTCGTGCCGGTGAGGCCATGCAACACATGGTCCCGACCGGAGCCGCGCCACTTTCGTCCCCGTTTGGGATCAAAAGCCGCATCACCCGAGGTGGCTCTCAATAGGGGAAAGCGCTATTTTGAAATGTCTCCGGCCTGACAATTCTGCGACAAAGTTTTCAGGGCTGCAGCGGCTTACTCCTTTCGTCGGATGGGGGCCGGAACGATCGTGCTGCAGTGCAGCAGAAGGATGGAGTGACGAAACGGTGCGGCTGGCCTCTCGATCATGATTTCAGAGGATCAACTGAAGCGCGTGGCCGCCTGGTCGCGCGAGCTCACGCCAGCGGAGATCGAGGTGGCCCGCGCCGGGATCACGGAGCGGTCCTACGGCACCGGCGAGACCGTGTTCATGCGCGGCGACAAATTCGATTATTGGGCCGGCATGGTGAGCGGCCTTGCCCGCATGGGCGGCGTCTCGCGTGACGGCAAGGAGACGAGCCTTGCGGGGCTTACGGCGGGCGCCTGGTTCGGCGAAGGCAGCGTGCTCAAGAACGAGCCGCGCCGCTACGACGTGGTCGCGCTGCGCGACAGCCGGGTCGCGCTGATGGAGCGCAGCGCCTTCATGTGGCTGTTCGAGAACAGTGTCGGCTTCAACCGCTTCCTGGTGCGCCAGCTCAACGAGCGGCTCGGCCAGTTCATCGGCATGCTCGAGGTCAACCGCACGCTCGATGCGACTTCGCGCCTCGCGCGCAGCATCGCCTCGCTGTTCAATCCGATCCTCTATCCGGAATCGACCGCGCATCTGGAGATTACCCAGGAGGAGATCGGCGCGCTCTCCGGCATGTCGCGGCAGAACGCCAACCGCGCGCTGAACCGGCTGGAGAAGGAAGGGCTGCTGCGGCTCGAATATGGCGGTGTCACGATCCTCAATGTCGAACGGCTGCGCGGATACGGGGACTAGAGCGTTTTCGAGCGAAGTGGATGCCGGTTCGCGTTGAGAAAACGCGTCAAAATGAGAATCTAGAGTCGCGTTCCGATTCATCGGAACGCGACTCTAGCGCGCATTGGCGGGCGCGTGCACCGGCCAGAGGTCGGCGCGCCAGCGGATGGCGATGGCCAGCATCGCGATGAAGCCCGCCGCTGCATAGAGCGACCCCGTTGCGGAATAGCCGATGACGTCGATCAGGCTGCCGGCCGCGAGCAATCCGATCGGCAGGCCGTAGATCACCATCATGCGCACTCCCATGACGCGGCCACGCAGGTGTGCGCTCGCCGTCCGCATCAGGATCACGGCTGCCGAGATCATCGACATGCTCTGGGCGATGCCGGCCAGCACGAGGCAGGCCATGGCCACAGGCATGGTCCTGATTTCGACGAACACCAGCAGCAACGTGTACCAGGCTAGCGTGGCGCCGATCAGAAGCCGGGCAATGCGCAGGCCACCCACCAGGCTGAGTGTGATGGAGCCGATCAGCGAGCCGAGGGCGAAACTCGCCGAGAGATAACCGAGGCCGGTCTGGTCGGTATGAAAGATGTCGCGCGCGATGAAGGGCAGCAATCCATTCGTCAGCGGAAATGCGGTGAGATTGGCGAGGAACGCGACGCAAAGCGCTGCCAGCATGGCGGGACCGTTCCAGGAATAAACGATGCCTTCCTTGAGATCGCGCAGCAGCCGCGAGCCCGAATGGCTTTCCACCAGGCGATGCTCCGCAGACTTCGCCGGTCGTGTCAGGCAGAACATGAGAACAGCGGCCGCAAAATACAGGCAGGCGATCACCATGTAGACCTTGCCGATGCCGAAGGTCGCGAACAGTCCGGCTCCGGTCAGCGCCCCGGCGATGCGCGCGCTGTCCTGGGTGGTGCGTGACAGGCTGATCGCCCCCACCAGCAGCTCGCTCGGCATGATGTCGGCTAGCAGTGCGCTGCGAAGGCCGAGATCCGAGGAGCGGATCAGACCCATGATCGTCACGATGATCATCACCTTGAGCGGTGCGAGGTGACCGGTCAGCGCCAGCAGCATGATGGTCGAGGCGAGGACCGTATAGGTGAGACGCAGCACCACGAGAAGATCGCGATGACCGATGCGATCACCGACCATCCCGAGCACGGGCGCAACCAACGTCCCGACATATTGCAGCGATGCGAGAATGGTGAGCAGCAGCACCGAGCCCGTCTCGACCAGGATGTACCAGCCGAGCACCAGCGTCTCGATCTCGAACGCCCATGAGGTGAGCAGGTCGGACGGCCACTGGAAGCGATAGTTGCGGATGCGGAATGGCGCGAGCGCGGATGGTCTTGTGGGTGTGCTCAAGATGCGTTGACGGGTTTCACGGCGATTCCCGGCCCTTAATTATTTGTTCTTCTGTCCGTCAGGGTAGCGGCGATGGTGGTTGTGTCAATTGACGCTGTCGCATGCCAGCATGTGGCTGCGGGTTGGCGCGCAGCAGCTGCCGTTCGCGTGCCCATCCACGACGTCGCCTCGCCGTGCGGGTCCCCTACGGGAGGGGTAGCCCGGTCCGCCGCTTGCACTTCCTGCGCACCGAGCCCATTCTGGGCCGATTGGATCGGTCCAGCAGATCGCGGATTCCGCCAGGTCTTGAGCCATGACGTGCTCGGGTTGCGGTTCTGAGGTTCAGAGCGGTTTTGCCTTCTGCCCGAAGTGCGGCACGAAGCAGCCGAGCGCGTGTGCTGGCTGCGGTTTTCCATGCGCTCCTGATTTCGTCTATTGCCCGAAATGCGGCACGCTTGTCGGTGAGGCCATCCAGAGCGGCGAGCGGGCATTGCAGCGCACGATCGCGATGACGGCTCCGATCAGGTCGTCGTTCTCTCCACCGCTCGTGCCGGCGTCCGAGACACAACACGCATTTCGGCCGCAGGCGGATAAAATCGATAACGAAGCAAACCGCCGCACCGTCACCGTGCTGTTTGCCGACCTCAGCGGCTTCACCGCGATGAGCGAGCGGCTCGATCCCGAGGTTATGCAGACGCTGCAGAACGAATTGTTCGAGGAGCTGACCGCCGCGGTGCAAAGCTTTGGCGGTTTCGTGGACAAATTCATCGGCGATGCGCTGCTTGCCTTGTTTGGCGCACCGGCCGCGCACGAGGACGACCCGGAGCGGGCGGTCTGCGCAGCCCTCGACATGATCAGCCGGACGGCGCGGCTCAGCGAACGTGCGAAGGCGTATGCCGGTTCACCACTCCTGCTCCATGTCGGAATCAACACCGGGCACGTCGTCGCGGGTGGGCTGGGTGTGGGCGTTGCCAAATCCTACTCGGTGACCGGCGATACCGTGAATACCGCCCAGCGACTGCAGTCCATGGCGGCTCCGGGCGAGGTGCTGGTCGGGCCCTTGACCCATCGTCTGACGCGGCACGCGTTCTCCTATGACTCGCTTGGCGAGGTCTCGCTCAAGGGCAAGATGGGCAGCGTTCTGGTCCATCGCTTGAGGGGACCGCTCGAGACGCCCCGTGCGGCACGAGGCCTCGACGCGCTGGGCCTTGATGCGCCGCTGATCGGGCGCGACGCCGAGCTTGCGCGCGTGATCGGCAGCCTTGATCGCGCGTGCGGCGGGGCGACTCAACTGGTGCGGCTGGTCGGCGAAGCGGGGATCGGAAAAACGCGCCTGGTCAACGAATTCGTCGCGCGCATTCGCGATGAGGATCCCTTCGCAGGCGTGGCGATCCGGCATGCAGTCTGTTCGCCGCTGGGCGAACAATCCTACGGCACACTCGCCGCCGTGCTGCGCAGTGCCTACGGCATCGCGCAGAAGGCCGACGCCGCGGAGGCGGAGGCAAAGGTTGCCGAAGCGCTGTCAGAGCTTGGCATCCCGGCCGAGGAGGCCGAGCGCCTGATGCCTCTCTACTTGCACGTCCTCGGCCTTGGCGACCCCAACGCCGTGCTCAGGCATGTCGAGCCGGAACAGCTCCGCCGGCAGATCTTTTTCGCGATCCGCACCGTCTTCGAACGCCGCCTCGCCTTGTCGCCGCTTCTGATCATCGTCGAGGATCTGCACTGGGCCGATGCGGTATCGCTGGAAGCGCTGCGGTTCCTGATGGATCGTCTGGAGCGGACGCGGCTGATGCTGCTGTTTACACATCGGCCAATGCTGGAGCTGGACCAGTTCGGCTCCGGCCGGATCAGTCATACGACCCTTCGGCTGCCTCCACTTGGCGACACCGACGGACAAAAGCTGCTGGCGGCTTATTTCAGTCACGGCTGGTGCGAGCCACCGGGACGGCTGTTCAATCGGATCCTCGAACGCGCGGGCGGCAATCCGCTTTTCCTCGAGGAGATCATCCGCGGCCTCATCGAAGCCGGCGCCCTGCAACGCGATGGCGCGCTATGGCGAATGAAGTCGGAGGAAGCCGCCGCGGAGATTCCGGCGAGCATTCAGGCTCTGTTGCTGGCGCGTCTCGACCGCTTGCCGCATCGGGTGCGCCACCTGGCCCAGGAGGCCGCAGTGATCGGCCCGCGCTTTGATGCGGCTGTGCTCGGTGCTGCGGCGACCGAGCGGGCGAGCGTCGAAGCAGGGCTCGAACTCCTGTGCGACGCCGAGATCATCGAGGAAGTCGCCGGCTCGAACTCGATTTCGCTGCGGACCTACCGCTTCACGCAAACCATGCTTCAGGACGTCGTCTATCAGAACCTGCTCCTGCAGCGCCGGATCGAGCTTCATGGACGGATCGGAGCCGCGCTGGAGCGGCTCTATGGCAACGAGCCGGAGCGGCTCGAAGATCTCGTGCTGCTCGGACACCACTTCAGTCTGAGCGCGAACAAGCCGAAAGGCGCGCGCTATCTGCGCGCGGCCGGCGATCGCGCCCGCGGAAGTTACGCCAATGACGATGCGCTTCGATTCTACCAGCAGTCCCTCGCCGTACTGACCGGCGTCGAACGGGAGCCGGAATGCCTGGTCCTGTACGAGCGGATCGCGGATCTCTGTCGCGTGGCCGGCCGCCGAAGCGTGGCCGAGGAGCACTACCAAGGCGCGCTGGAGGGGCACCGCGCGGTGGGAGGTCGCATCGGCGAAGCGCGAATTCTTCGCAAGCTCGGCCGATTGTTGTGGGATGCCGGCAAGCGCGTCAACTCGGAGGCGCACTATGCCGAGGCGGCAGAACGGCTGGCCGGCACCGAAGCGCCGATCGAGTGGGCGCACCTCCTGCAGGAGCGCGGCCGTCTCGCATGTCGCGTGGGCGATCACGTCGCTGCCGCACGGTGGGCCGACGAGGCTCTCGGTTACGCACGCTCCGTGTCGTTGGACGTCGACGGGCAGGCCGGGCTCGAGGCGGCGCGCGCCATTGCGGAGGCACTCAACACCAAAGGGGTTGCGCTGGCACGGCTTGGGCGACACCAGGAGGCGGTGCGCGAGGTGGAGCAAAGTGTCGCGGCTGCCGAAGCCGCCGGCATCCTCAACGTGGCGTGCCGCGGCTACACCAACCTCGGGGTGCTCTACACGATGATCGACCCGGCGCAAGCCATCGACGTTTGCCGGCGTGGGCTCGATGTCGCGCATCGCATCGGCGATCTCGGCTTCCAGGCGCGTCTCCTGGCCAACTTTGCCGTCGCCTGCTGCACCTTCACGGACAGATGCACCGACGAAGGGGTGCCGGCGGCCGAAAAGGCGATCGAGATCGATCGTGCACTCGACCAGCGCGAGCATCTCCCGGTGCCCCTGATCGTGCTCGGGCAGATCCATCAATGCCACTTCCGTCCTGATCTCGCGGCGCGCTGCTACAACGAGGCCATCGAGGTGGCGAGCGAGATCGGCGAGCCACAGCAGCTCTTTCCGTGCTATGATGGTCTTGCGACACTGAACCTTGATCGTGGCGACATGCCCGAGGCGGAGCGCTATTTCGCGCTCGCCGATGATGTCTGCACCAGGCATGGGCTTGATCCCGCCGGACTGATTGTACTGCCATTTCTTGACTAGGTCATGTGAAGGAGTTCAACCATGTCAGAACATCATGTCGATGGACCGCTTCAACCGGGCGATCGCGCGCCCAACATCGTGCTGGACGCCATCACGCGCGACGGGAAGGTCGCACTCGAGGATTTTCGCGGCCATAGTCCGATATTGGTGGGCCTGTTTCGCGGTCTGCACTGCCCGTTCTGCCGCCGCCATATTGCGGCCCAGGCGCAGCTTGATGCGGCCCTGCGCGACAAGGGTGTCGAGAGCCTCACCGTCGTCAATACGCCGATCGATCGGGCGCGGCTGTATTTCCGATATCACCCGTTGCCCAATCTGCTCGCCGCGTCCGATCCCGAGCGGGTGTCGCACCGTGCGTTCGGCCTGCCCAATCTCGAGTTTACCGAGAAGGAAACCGATTGGCCGCGCAAGGTGGGCATGGACGTGGTCATGCGCATGCAGGTGGAGCTTCCCGGAGAATTATCCGGGCCGATGAATCGCGTGGCGGCTTCCGAGCAGCTCAACAACAAGGATGGCTACGAGATGATGGAAGCCGATCAGAGCATGGCGGCAACTGGCAACGGCCAGTTGTTCGGTCAGTTCCTGCTCGATCGGGAAGGGATCGTGCGCTGGACCTTTACCGAGGTCCCCGAAGGCGGCCGGCGCATGTTCGGAATGCCGAGCCCGCAGGAATTGATGTCGGCTGCTTCGCAGGTGGCAGGCTAGACATAGGAGATCAGCTTACTGTCCTCGACCGTTTTTCCGCGAGCGCCGCCGCCATCGCCGAGATCAGCGGACGCATGAAATAGGCGTCTTCCGCAGGCGAGATGTCGGTGCGCAGACCGTGCGCGGCGAGTTCGCCGGAGACGGCCGGTCCGACCGAGGCGATCAGTGTCCGCTCGAATCCCGCGCGCAATTTCGCCTCGCTGCCATGGGCCTTGGCGGCCTCGATCAGCCGGCGGACCTGGCCGAGATTGGTGAGCGCGATGGAATCGATCCGTCCCTCCGCCATGTCCTCGATGGCGGCGACGATGTTGGCGTCCGCAGCTTTCGAGTCATAGGCATAAGGCAGCACGGTATCGACCTCGGCGCCTTGCGCGGCCAGCGCGCCGGTCAGTGCGCTGTGATCCTTGTCCGGATAAAGCTGAAGCCCGAGGCGGCGCCCCCCGAGGTCGAGCTTGCCCAGCATCTCGATCACGCCCTCGGTGGTGGGTTTCTCAGTGGTCTGCTGCGCCTCGAGCGAGATCTCGCGCAGCGCCTTGCCGGGCTTCGGCCCGCGCGTGAACTTTCGCGACTTGGCCAGCGCCGCGACAAATGCCTGGTCGAGGCTGCGTGCGCGCGCGAGCTTCATGATCCGTCGCAGGCCTTCACCGGTCATCAACACGAGGTCGTCGAACGGCCTGTCGATGGCGCGGCGGATCCAGGCCTCGACCGGAGCAGGGTCCGGGGCGTCCTGGATGGTGAACATCGGGCACTGCACGACCTCGGCGCCTTGCTCGGCCAGGAGTTTTGAAAACTGCGCCTCCTCGCGGGTTTCCAGGATCAGGATGCGGGTGCCGGTCAAACGGTCGGCCATGGGCGTGCTCCGGTGAGCAAAAATCGCAATCGTCCGTTCACTTTGACACCGTCGCCGGGATTGGCGCAAGGGTCGCCTCGGTGCTAGAGCAGGATGCAAATCGCGGGTCGTTCCGCGCCTCTGCACAAACCGTCATCAAGAGCCAATTCTTCAAAGTCATGCCCGATCATCAATATGTTCTGACCCTGTCCTGTCCGGATCGCCCCGGCATCGTCTCGGCGGTGTCGACCTTCCTGGCGAATTCCGGACAGAACATTCTCGACGCCCAGCAGTTCGACGACGTCGAGACCAAGAAGTTCTTCATGCGCGTCGTGTTCACCGCGGCCGATCTTGCCGTGGAGCTGTCTGCGCTCCAGACCGGCTTTGCCGCGATCGCCGACCGCTTCGGCATGGAGTGGCAGATGCGCGATCGCGCCGCGCATCGCAAGGTGATGCTGCTGGTGTCGAAGTCCGACCATTGCCTGGTCGACATCCTCTACCGCTGGCGCACCGGCGAGTTGCCGATGACGCTCGCCGCGATCGTCTCCAACCATCCGCGCGAGGTCTATGCCGGGCTCGATTTCGGCAGCATCCCGTTCCACTATTTGCCGGTCACCAAGGAGACCAAGAGCGAGCAGGAGGCGCAGATCCTCGGTCTCGTCGCCAAGACCGGGACTGATTTGGTGGTGCTCGCCCGCTACATGCAAATCCTGTCGGATGACCTGTCGGCCAAGCTCTCCGGCCGCTGCATCAACATCCATCACTCGTTCCTGCCGGGCTTCAAGGGCGCAAAGCCCTATCACCAGGCTCATGAGCGCGGCGTGAAGCTGATCGGCGCCACCGCCCATTACGTCACGCGCGACCTCGACGAAGGCCCGATCATCGACCAGGACGTCGAGCGCATCAGCCACCGCGACACGCCGGAAGATCTCGTCCGCAAGGGCCGCGACATCGAGCGCCGCGTGCTAGCGCGAGCGATCCGCTATCACCTCGACGACCGCGTCATTCTCAACGGTCGCAAGACGGTCGTGTTCGTGGACTAGGCGCGTAGCGGCGCGAGCCGGCATCGATAAGCGCCTGGCTCGACTAGCGTTTAACCCGCCACATCCAGCGCGCTATCACGAACATGAGCCCGAGCAGGCCTGCAGCGAAGGTCGCTAGCACCGTGATGATGCCTCGTTTTGGCCAGCTCGGCTCTTCCGGCAGGTCAGGAGCGGTGAAGATCAAGTCATGCGAGACGCCATCGAGCGCGTTCTTGAGAGCGACGATATCGCCCGCGTTCTCGTCGTTCTTCACGATCAGATCCGCGATCGATGCCGCCAGCAATTCCTTGTGGTCGTCTGAGACGAGCCGGTCCGCATCCTTCAGGGCGCGGTCGATCAATTGGGAAACCAGCTTGTGACGGGCCTCCCTTCGTATGAGCTCGGCCTCCATGGCAGCCCGTTTGGTGGGCGGCGGCTTGGTCGCCTCCAACCAAGCTTCGATGAACGCCGAATTGATCTTTTGTGCAAGATGTGGGTCGGGATCCGAGTACTCTAGGCGGAACAGGTTGGACGTCTTCTGAAGGTCGCCGGGCGCGGCCACTATGCGGCGATGCGCCTCCAGCAATCTGCTGCGCGCTTCCTGGGTTCCCTGGAGCTCGGCCGCTGCGGCAATAACCCTGCCTAGCACCCGTGGCGTGCGCATCAATGCGTCGGCGCTCCGCTCTCCGGCCTCGTCGACGTTCAGATAGGCGACGCTCGTGTACCACTTGGGTAGAAAGCCGGTTGATGCAAATGTAATCAACCCTACCAATAGCGGGACAAGCAAAAGCAGAATAAGATTTTCGCGTATGACCCCGCCGAGCGCACGCAGGCCAAGAAAGCGTGTCGCCTCCTGTTCGCGGCCTCGTTCAGTGTCGTCAACGATAGCGGTTCCTGTGCTCAAATCGGACTCTCGATGTGGATCAAGACAGTTCAACAGGACGACTTAAGGTTGGAAGTTTCTTGGGAGTCGCCGCGCGACCAATACATACAGTCAGCCGAGATTTTGGGAAAGCATCATGTGAACGCTCGCAATCTAGTATGCGCCGAACAAGGCTCTGCCCGATTCCTGGCCAGCTCGCTGGCGAAGGCGAGGTTAGTCGTATTGGTGAAGAAATGCATCTATCGCGCCTTGAGGAGTTGAAAAATGGAGGGGTGCCACCTGCCGTCCTCGACGGGATCGAAGTTCTCCTGGATATATCGGTAAATGAGCGGGTGGCTATTGCGAAAGCGAAGATCGTCGCGGTCGTCCACCGCTTGATCCAGAAGGAGCACGAACTTCGGACCTGCCGCTTTTATCCGCTCGATCTCCTTTTGCTCAAAGGCCGGCGGTCGCGGAAACAGCGCGTGGCTGTCCCACATCGGCGACTTGCGGTCGAGCAACGCATAAGCGGCGGGCCACAGTGGCATAACTAGGAAAGGTTCGCCGTCCGGCGCATAATCCGCCGCGGTGCTCTCAAGCTTGTTCACGAAGCCTGCGATCAGCGGCTGAATCTTTAGGTCTTCGCCGCCGATTCGCATCGCTATGCACCGCTCGATGACGAGACAATCCCATCCCGGATTCTCCGGCAGCACGACGATTGCGCTTGTAGACACAATGAGCAGCATCGTCGTTCGTTGCGCCAGCCGCGGTAGCTTAGTGAGAATCAAGAGCGTGCCGACGAGGAACGGAAAAATGCCCAGAGATAGATGAAACAGCTCTGCTCGCGAGAACGCATAGTGGGCATAAGGCAGGGCAAGCGTCGAAACCGCAACCAACGGCGGCGCGACCGGCTTCTTGAGCAGGGCGCTTCGGAAAAGCCAGGCGGGGGCAGCAAATCCAAATAATAGGATGGCCATATAGTAGACGCCGGTGAGCAGGTCGGCGGCAACTGTCAGCGGTGGCACGCCCCTAACGGGGATCGTCCACGGCCACGGAACTGGACGAGCAAGATTCGTCGAGCCCTTGTCGACGACAAATCGAATGCTTTCTAAGTAGGCTCCTGCGAAACCCGGGGTAGTCGCGAGCATGATCAAGATCGGGGAATAACCCAGGACCACGCCGATCGCGCAGTAGACCAGGTCGGATAAAATGCCCTCGACACTTCGCTTCATGCAGCCGATGTAGGCTGCGACCCCTAGAATACCCGCGAGACCATAGACGCCGTGATTTCGTCCAAACAGCGCGGCCACGCCCACGGTAACCCCAGCGAGAAAGAAGCGCCCGCGAGATGGCCGTTCTGCCAACAACGCGAGGGCGCCGATCAGAAAAAGCGATACTGAGGTGTCGTAGTCCTTATACCAGTTGAACATCCAAACCGTCAGAACCAATGCAGCCAATGCAAGACGCGTGACGCCGAGCATCGTTTCCACGACTGGAAGCATCAGCAGGCCGACGAAGAGCCCAAGAAATTGAAAAACCGCACCTGCGAGCCGGAACGTCACGATACTGTCGCTTCCGAACAAGCTCATCAACGCGGCCGACCAATAGTATCGGCCCGGGTCGTACGCCATGAAATCGCGAATGGGCACTTCACCGGCTTGGACCTGCCGAACCCCGTACCAGAGGAAGCCCTCGTCGCCCATATTGAATCCGACGCGGCCCTGCCAGATGAACGAGCCGGCTACCACGACTGCAGAAACAACCAAGCACAGAAACACGTGGGGTGCCGCCGTCGACCACGTCTTCTCGTGCTTTTCGATTGCTAGTTCTACGCCCAAACCCGGAACCTCGCCGCTTAAGCCAAGTGCACGTGGTCTAATGCCAGAATGGCAAGGTGCCATGCAACTGGTAGCGAGATTTTTCACGAGAGGGCACTACGGGTCACCAATACTTGCTGCCGACAGCATTTCGCATTGATGTTCACGAGTGCAGATGCGAAAAACCTCTATCTGGGGATGTAGAAGGAGGCGCCGTGCGGGCGATTTGTCGGGCGTTGGGCCTTTTTTAAACCCAAATCGAGAAATGATAAGTTCCATGGAAAGCGCACGGAAATCGGGAAAAGCGCCGGCTGTGGTTGACTTTCTTAGTGAGCGCGTCGGGCATGTCGCTACTGAGATCGAAGACAATCATGTGCTGTCGGTCGAAGTCGACACGTTGCGCGGCCTGCATTTCCAGGTGCCGCCGCATGTGGGAGCTTGCCGGGTTTGCCCACGGCGATTGCACGCTTGAGCCCAATACTGAGGTGATTTACAAGGTCACCGACTGTAATGAGCCTGGTTGCGATCAGGGGCTAAAATGGGACGATCCCGCCTTGGCGGTCAGTTGGTATGTCGAACCGGCGAGCGTCCGGCTTGCGGATAAGGATCGCAGGCGGCCAGCCCTGAAAGACCTGGCTCCGGCCTTTATTCTTCGAGGCGCAGGCACCGGTCGGGGGGGGTGAACGATGCGTCGGACTCATGAGAACGCTGGACAAACTATGGGCTGTATTTGCTGTCAATCGCTGAGGAAGGGCTGCCGTCGTGAGGCTCCTTGGGCTCTGCCTCGCCCGACGGGCGGCGGATGCGGACGGTTGCTCTGCCGACCGGTCTGTCTCAAAACAACAGGACGTGAGTTGTGAAAGCGGTAATTCTCGCGGGCGGTCTCGGAACAAGGATTTCCGAAGAGACCTCGATCAGACCAAAGCCTATGGTCGAGATCGGCGGCAGGCCGATCTTGTGGCACATCATGAAATTGTATTCCGCGCATGGAGTGAATGATTTCGTGATCTGCTGCGGCTACAAGGGCTACGTGATCAAGGAATACTTTGCCAACTACTTCCTGCACATGTCCGATGTTACCTTCGACATGGAGCAGAACAGGATGGAGGTGCACCAGCAGAAGGCTGAGCCGTGGCGCGTGACGCTGATCGATACCGGCGATGAAACCCTGACGGGTGGCCGGCTGAAACGCGTCGCCAGCTTTGTGAAAGACGAGCCTGCTTTTTGTCTCACTTATGGGGATGGCCTTTCCGACCTCGATATCAGGGCGTCGATTGAATTTCATCGTCGCCACGGGAAGCTCGCAACCATCACCGCCGTTACGCCGCCGGGACGATATGGCGCCATGGAGCAATCGGGGGACAGCGTGACCGCTTTCGTCGAAAAGCCGCGCGGAGACGGAGGTGTCATCAATGGCGGATTTTTCGTGTTGTCGCCGGCGTGCATCGACCTGGTCGCGGACGATCGCGTGAGTTGGGAAAGCTATCCGCTCACCGAACTCGCTGCGCGCGGCGAATTGATGGCGTTCCGTCACAGCGGCTTCTGGCAGCCGATGGACACCCTGCGGGAGAAGACACTCCTCGAAGAGCTCTGGGCCAGCGGCAAGGCGCCGTGGAAAATCTGGTGACCGATCATCTGCCAACCCCCGCCCCGTCCTTCTGGTCGGGCAAGCGCGTCCTTCTGACCGGGCACACCGGCTTTAAGGGCGCATGGCTCGCCCTCTGGCTCAACCGGCTCGGCGCTTCCGTTACGGGTGTTTCACTACCCCCCGCAACCAATCCGAATTTGGCTAGCCTCGCGAGCGTCGGCTCGCTGATCGAACATCACATTGCCGACATCCGCGATATCGAAGCGCTGAAGCGGTTGGTGCGATCGGCCTCGGTCGACATCGTTCTTCATCTCGCTGCGCAAGCGCTCGTGCGGACGAGCTACCGGGAACCGTTGGATACTTTCAGTACCAACATTCAAGGCACCGCGAATGTTCTCGAGGCCGTCCGCGGCGCCGGCACGGCGCGAGTCGTGGTGGCCGTCACTACCGACAAGGTTTATCGGAACATCGAGCAATGGTACCCTTACCGCGAGACAGATCCGCTCGGTGGCCACGATCCCTATAGCGCCAGCAAGGCTGCAGCCGAGATCGTGATTGCCAGTTATCGCGATGCATATCTCGCTGCTGAAGGGATCGCGGTGGCTTCGGCGCGCGCCGGCAACGTCATCGGAGGCGGGGATTGGTCGCTCGATCGTCTCATCCCTGACGCAGTCCGGGCATGGGGTAGTAACGGGCCCCTGACAATCCGGCGCCCCCAGGCCCTGCGGCCTTGGCAGCACGTGCTGGAGCCGCTCGCGGCTTATCTCGTCCTCGCCGAGCGATTGTGGGCGGACCCCCGTCTTGCCGGCGCCTATAATTTTGGTCCGCCTACCCACGAGGCTGCAAGCGTCCGCGACATCGTGCTGCTGGCGCGGCGATCTTACGGCAGCGGCGAGATCGTGTGGGGCGACGGGATAGAAGGTCCTCACGAGGCAGGCTGGCTAGCCCTCGAAGTCACGAAGGCGCGCCACGAACTCGGCATTGGTGCGCGCTGGTCGCTCGAAGAGGGCGTACGGCGAACGATGGAATGGTATCGCCGTCAGCAGGGCGGAAGCCCGGTGCGCGACCTCTGCATGCAGGATATCGCCGATTTTGAGGCGGCTGCCGGACAAGGGCGTTCGGCATGAGCAGATTTCGCCTTCTCGATACGCCGATTTCAGGTTTGAAGATCGTCGAGCGCATCAAGCGTTCGGACGAGCGCGGCTACTTCTCCCGCATGTTCTGCTCAGAGGACCTGCGCGCAGCCGGCTGGACCAAACCCATTGTGCAGATCAACCAGACGCTGACCTTTCGATGTGGCGCCGTCCGCGGGATGCATTTTCAGGTTCCGCCGCATGCTGAGATGAAGCTGGTCAATTGCATTCGCGGTAAGGTGTGGGACGTCGCTGTGGATATCCGAAAGGATTCACCGACGTTTCTGAAGTGGTTTGGTGTCGAGCTGTCGCCCGAAAATAATCTGGCCTTGATCATCCCCGAGGGGGTTGCACATGGCTTTCAAGTGCTGGCGCCCGATAGCGAACTGCTCTACTTCCATAGCTGCGCCTTTGATCCATCCAGCGAGAGGACTCTTCATCCGGAAGAACCGCGCGTCTCGGTGCAATGGCCGCAGCCAATAACCGAACTATCGGCGCGTGACCGAGCGAGTCCGATGTTGCCAGATTCATTCCGGGGAATTGTATTGTGAGTTGCTGTAGGCACTGCGCAGCGAAACTGAAGCTCGAGTTGATCAATCTCGGCACGTCGCCGCCGTCGAACGCATATCTGTCGCCGGATATGCTAGCTGCGCCCGAAAAGTATTTCCCGCTCCGAATCATGGTTTGCGAGAAGTGCTGGCTGGTGCAGACTCTGGATTTTGCCGAAGCGGACGAGCTGTTTTCGAGCGAGTACGCCTATTTCAGCAGTTTTTCGACCACCTGGTTGCAGCACGCCGAAGCTTACGTGGATGGGATGGCCAAGCGCTTCGCACTCGACACGAACAGCCATGTCGTGGAAGTCGCGTCCAACGACGGCTACCTGCTGCAATATGTGAAGGCACGGGGAATTCCCTGTCTCGGAATCGAGCCGACTGCGAGTACGGCGTGCGCGGCGCGGGAAAAAGGCATCGAGACGCTAGAAGCTTTTTTTGGCGCAGGCCTCGGTGCGAGCCTTGCCGCTGAGGGTAGGCAGGCTGATCTCACGGCAGCAAATAACGTTCTCGCGCATGTGCCCGATATCAATGATTTCGTGAAGGGCTTTGTAAATCTCCTGAAGCCAAACGGGGTTGCGACATTCGAATTCCCGCATTTGTTGCGTTTGCTCGCCGAGGCGCAGTTCGACACAATCTACCACGAGCATTTCTCCTATCTCTCGTTGACGACGGTTGTGCGGATCTTCCAAGCGAATGGTCTTTCCGTATTCGACGTCGAGGAAATTCCCACTCACGGTGGAAGCTTGCGGGTGTTTGCGCAGTGCGGGGCAAGGGGAAAGCGCCCCCTGACTGATCGGGTGGACGCCGTCCTAACGAGGGAGTGCGAGGCCGGATTGTCAACTTCTGGGGGGTATGAGCGGTTTCAGGTCCGAGCGGAGAAGATCAAGGACGATTTCGTATCGTTTCTGATCGAAGCCAAGCGCCGCGGCAAGCGGGTGGTCGCTTACGGCGCGGCCGCCAAGGGAAACACCCTCTTGAACTTTGCTGGATGCCGCGGGGATCTCATTTCCTATGTTGTCGATCGCAATCCTGCGAAACAGGGGAAATTTCTGCCGGGCAGCCGCATCCCCATTGTCGGCGAGGCGATCTTTTATAACGACAACCCGGACTACGTCGTCATACTGCCGTGGAATCTCAAGGTGGAAGTGATGGATCAACTCAAGCGCGCCGGCGTTTCGCGTGCGCAGTTCGTGACCGCAATTCCCGCGCTTGAAATCGTGTGACCGAGGCTCGTCAATGATCTGGTTCGGGCCAATCGTCAAATGAGGGTAGCAGTTACCGGCGCGCGCGGATTTGTAGGCCGTCACGTGCTTGGCCAACTCGCTACGCGCGGCGTCGAGATTGTCGCGACGGAGCGTCCGGGCGTTGTGCGAGAACGGGCAGCTGTGGCCGATGTGCGCTGGGTCTCGCTCGACATCGCTAATCCGCCCGCCGATTGCTTCGCCGTGTTGGAATACCCCGACGTACTCTTGCATCTCGCCTGGGATGGGCTGCCAAACTACCGTTCGCTCTATCACCTTGAAACCGAACTGCCGCGTCAATACGGCTTTCTCGCCAACGCGGTTCGCAACGGACTTCCGGCACTGGTCGTCGCCGGTACATGCCTGGAGTATGGTCTGCAATCAGGTGCTCTGTCTGCACACCTGGAGACTCGCCCGACGACGCCTTATGGGCTTGCGAAGGACATGCTGCGCAAGCAGCTTCAATTTCTGAAGGCCGTGCAGCCCTTCGGGTTGACCTGGGCGCGGCTCTTCTACATGTATGGCGACGATCAGCCGGCGACCTCGCTTTACCCGTTGCTGAAAGCCGCGGTCGCATCCGGCCACGAGCAATTTCCGATGTCGGGCGGCGAGCAGCTCCGCGACTATCTGCCGGTCGACGAAGTTGCCGGGCGCCTCGCCGATCTCGCAATCGATCCGGCTGATCGTGGGCCAATCAACCTGTGTTCCGGGCAACCTGTTTCGGTTCGCGGCCTGGTCGAAAGCTGGATTGAGCGGAACGGCTGGAGTATCCGGCCCAAATACGGCGAACTTCCGTACCCCGACTATGAGCCCATGGCATTCTGGGGAGTGCCGTGATGACGGAGCCCGTGCCATTGGGGCGCTTCGGCGAAAGCTCGACAAGCGATTGGATTCAAAATGTGCGGACCCGCTCGCTGCGGAGCAGGCTAGAGCGGGTATACCGCAACGCGTGGGGGGATGACCCCAGGCAGGCATTGGTACGCCTGCCTCTGCTGGCGTTCGTGTTCGTATGCGTTTTCGACCCGGCCGATCAGATATTCCACGCCAAGGTCTGGCTCTTCATGGCGATGTGGACGGGAGTGTGCGTCCTCTTCTATTTTGATGGGGACAAAATTCAGCCTGCTCCAGGAGTGACCATCTGCGTATTACTTCTGATTACTATCTCCCTGCTTTCGATCGTCTGGTACTATCTCGTCGATGGAACAGAACCTTACGCCGGGTTCGGTCTTTTGAAAGGCTTCCTGCTCCTCTCGATTGCGATTGTACTAGCGGCCTGCCGCATCGATTTGATGCCGTTCTTGAGCACGCTGCTCGTCCTGCTCGCGCTGTTGACTGTCGCGGTGTTCGTCCTGGTGCAGCTCAGACCCGAGATGTTCCCGGCCCTGCAGCAGATGGGCTCCAGCAGCGGATTGGTCCTGCTGGCCGAGCGGAGCCATGGGGAAGGGTTCAAATTCACGCAAGTCAATGTCGTCACCTTGCCGCTGCTGACGATTTCGATTCCCTATTTCTTCGATCGTGCGATGGGCGCACCAAACTTTCGGGCAAAGGCTTTCAATTTGGCGCTAGCGGCCGTCAGCATATTGGCGATGCTATTCTCCGGCTCACGCAACCTGGCCGCGGCTGCGCTGCTGCTGCCTTGTCTCTTATGGCCTCTTTACACGAGACGGATCGTTCTGAACGTGCTCATCAGCCTGGGTACCTTGGCGGTCCTTTCGTTGCCATTTGTCGCGAGACTCCGGGCATCTCTTGATCCCAGCGAGTTGTCGAATAACATCAAACTCACCTTGCTTGGCGACTATGCTCATATTTTCAGCGACCTGCAGACGTTGCTGCTCGGCAAAGGCCTCGGCGCCTACTACCGCTGGAGTACCTCCGGACGTCCCGAGTTCGAGCTCACCGGTGAGTATTTCTACTTCAATACGGAGCTGACCTATGCGGAACTGATCCGTTATTTCGGCTTGTTCGGCGCGGCCATCGTGATCTTGATTTTGCTATTTCCTGTTGGAAAAGCATTTCTAACAGACGTGAGCTCGCGCCAGCGGGCGCTCGCGTTAGGCTGGTTGGCATATCTTTGCATGACCGCTACAAATCCGATGTTGTTCTCGTCAACCGGTATGCTGCTGCTGTCGGTGATGCTGGTTGAAACTGTTTCATCCGCGAACACGAATTCATGACGTCCGCCCCGACCCGATTTAGCGTCGTTCTACCTGTTCGGAACGGCTGGCCGTATGTTCAGGAATGCGTCGAAAGCATTCTTGCGCAAACCTATCCGCATTTCGACTTGATCGTGCTCGACAACCAAAGCACCGACCAGACCGTTCCCTGGCTCAAGTCGCAGAACGATAGCCGCATTCGCCTGTACGGCTCCTCGTCTTCGCTGTCGATCGTCGATAGTTGGGCTCGTGCCGTGGGGGTAGAGAAACAGGAATACATGACGCTGATCGGGCACGACGATCTGCTCGATCCCGGCTTTCTGACCGCGATCAATGATTCGATTGATCGCTATCCGGACGCAAAGCTGTACCAAACCGGCTCACGTTTGATCGACACGGTCGGCGAGACTATCCGCAGTTGTCGAGCCGTTCCTGAACGTGAAACTCCGGCGCAGTACATCGAAGGCCGCTTTACCTACAGGCGGGACATCACCGGGACCGGTGTCGTCTTTCGATCAGCAGAGTATGACCGGCTCGGGGGCATCCCGCGTTTCGAGCGGCTGTTTTTCGCCGATGATGCGTTGTGGCTGTCGTTGATGAAGGGCGGCTACAAGGCTTTCGCTCCCGCCGAGCTCTGCTCCATCCGAATGCACCCGAAGAAGGAATCCACCACTAAGCCGTCATCATGGCCTTCGCTGCTGCTGGCGCTCAACCAGTTCGCGGAATTCCTGCAGGATTACGTGCCATCGGATGCCCAGGCGAAGGCAGCGGTCGCACAGTATGGCCCAAGCTTTATGCTCAAATATCACCGGAATCTGTACATCCTCGCGCTGTTGGAGGCATGTCAGTTGGGGCGCACAATCAATCCCGCCACGACAGAACGATTTGCTGCGTCGCTCAAGAAATGCGCCCCGGCCGTCGACGGTTCACTGCGCAAGTCACCGAAGGTCGCTTTGGTCGAGGCGCTCAATGCTTCCCCAGCCCGCAGCCTCGCTCTTGGCTTGTGGAATATCTATCACCGCCTTTGGATGCAAGCGCAATGACTGTTGAGGGATCGCCCGACCTGTCGCCCGTTGGGCTAGCAAGCGATAGCCCACCGATGGGGCACGTCGTTTGCGTGATTGTCAGCTATCGGCCTGAGGTCGAGCAGCTTGCTCGTCTCGGCGCGTCCATCGTGGCGGACGGGGCGAGGGCGATCGTGGTCGACAATACCGAGACGCCCGGTATTTCGCAGGCGCAGGTACCGGCCGATTGCGAGGTGATCTCCCTGGGTCGGAATACGGGCATTGCACATGCCCAGAACGTGGGAGTCGCGCGCGCCAGAGAGGCCGGTGCATCAATCATCGTCTTCTTCGATCAGGATTCGAAATTCGAATGGGGATTCCTGCCAGCATTGGTCGCGCCATTGCGGTCTGGTGTTCCTGAGATCACATCCCCGCTCTTCGTCGATGACCGGACGGGGATGGCGCTCCCCTCGCAGCGGTTGGGGCGATGGGGACTGCCGCAAGCCGTTTACGGGGGCGCTGCAGCCGAACCCTATCCAGTAGACATCGTAATCGCCTCCGGAACAGCTGCGACCCAGGAGGTGTTCGCCCTTGCCGGAGGGTTCGACGAGGCGCTGTTCATCGACGGTGTTGACAGTGAGTGGTGCCTCCGCTGCCGGAGCAAGCAAATTCCGATTTACGTAATTCCGGCGGCGGTGATGCGGCATCAGATCGGACACGATTTGGTCCGGCTCGGGCCCTTCACCATTTTCATGCACAGCCCGACGAGGTGCTACTATCAGGTCCGAAACTGTTTCCATCTGATGCGGAAGAGGCACGTGCCGTTCGGCTTTGCTTTCAGGCATACTATATCCGTTGTGTTGAACCGCTTGCTTGCGCTATTTCTCGTCAGCGATCGTTTGGCCTACATCAAGGCTTATCTGGCGGGGCTGCGTGATGGCTTAAAGGGCGTCGCTGGTGCCAAGCCGCGCTGAGCAGTGCCCGCGATGTGGCCGTTTTCGTTGATGTCGGAGAGGCGCCACCATGGAGCGACGTACGAAACCGCTGCTGCCGCTGACCGGATGCGGGCTCTATTTTGCAATCGCTCTCATCCTGAAATATTCATTTGTACCGCCTGCGGCGCCGCCGGGCCAAGCGTTGCTTCTTCATCACCCATTTTCGAGGATTGGAACGTTCGGTGCTGCACTCACCTTGCCTGAATTGAGCGCGGTCGCCGACACTCCGTCGGATTTGGCTCGCTCGCCTGTGGTGGTCTACGAGAATAACCTTCCGTTGGGTCCAGGGCATGCTCCACATGGTGAGATCGCAGAGCTCGGCCAGGGCCGGTTTTCTCACCTGAACGATGCGATCGTGTTCTCAGCCAGCGATGGGACCAGCGCCAATTCGAATGGCCGGAAGTATTGGGCAGTCATACCTAGGAAATGATTTCGACCTTTGTGAGCGCGGCCGTCGGCCGCGTTTTTGGCGGGGCGACGCCGATTCAACCCAAGAGCAGGCAAGCTCGAACCGAACGTCTCATCGATCTATTTCCTTGTTTTTGAATGTATTTTTTCGTTTGTGTCGCCTGTCAATCTACGCTTAATAGGTGTTCTGCGGGCTGGGAGAGCCTGTGCGCAATTCGTAGTGCGGCGCCCCTGGGTCGCCCCGAAGGTAGTTGATGACGTGAACGTATTGGTGCTCGGAGCCACTGGTCTACTCGGCAATGCCGTGTTCCGCAGCCTATCGAAAATGCAGGATGCGCGGGTCGCAGGGACCATTCGGCAGGAGGCGGCCCGACGGCTGTTTGATCCGGCGTTGGTCGAACGCCTCACTGCTGTCGACAATATCGAGGATACAAAACGACAGGCGGATTTGTTCGACACCCTTCGCCCGGATGTTGTCGTCAACTGCGTCGCTGTCGGCCGGCCCGCACCCGCCGATCCCATGCGTTCGGTCGCGATTTATGCGGTGCTGCCGCAGCGCCTCTCGCAGCTGTGCCATCGTACCGGCGCGCGGTTCATCCAGATCAGTTCAGATGGCGTATTTTCAGGCAACAAGGGCGCTTATACCGAAGACGATCTGCCAGATGCCGATGATGTTTACGGCACGTCGAAGTTCCTCGGCGAAGTCGACGCGCCGCACGCCGTCACCCTGCGGACCTCCATCATCGGCCACGAGCTGCAAGGCGGCAGCGGATTGCTGGAATGGTTCCTGTCGCAGCAGGATGAATGCCGTGCCTTCACGCGGGCGATCTTCTCCGGCTTCCCGACGATCGTGCTGGCGGATATGATCCGGGATGTCGTGATCCCGCGGCCGGATCTTTGCGGCATTTATCATGTTGCGACCCGGCCGATCTCGAAGTTCGATCTGCTATTGCTGGTTGCCGAGCATTACGGCAAAAGGATCAAATTGGTTGCGGACGACCGGCAGGCGCCGGATCGTTCGCTGGTTGCGGATCGTTTCGAGCAGGCGACCGGGTACAAGCCGCCGGACTGGCCGGCGCTGGTTGATGCAATGTACCGCGACAAATTCAGTTCGGTGGGACCCGATGTTCAAGGATAAGGTTGTCGTCATCACGGGCGGAACGGGGTCGTTCGGCCAGCACATCCTCAGGGGCTTCCTGTCGACAGACGTTGCCGAGATACGCATCTTCAGCCGCGACGAGAAGAAGCAGGAGGAGATGCGCACGGCGTTCAATAACAGCCGCCTGAAATTCTATATCGGCGACGTGCGCGCCTACGATTCGATTCATCAGGCGCTGAAGGGCGCACACTACGTGTTTCACGCCGCCGCGCTGAAGCAAGTGCCGTCCTGCGAATTCTATCCGCTGGAGGCGGTCCGCACCAACGTTCTCGGCACCGAGAACGTCATGAGTGCGGCGATCGCCAACAACGTCGAGAAGGTGGTCGTGCTCTCGACCGACAAGGCGGTCTATCCGATCAACGCCATGGGGCAGACCAAGGCACTGATGGAGAAGGTGATGGTGGCGAAGGCACGCCAGCAGTCACCGTCCGAGACCCTGTTGTGCGCAACCCGTTATGGCAACGTCATGGTGTCGCGCGGTTCGGTGATCCCGCTGTTCGTCCAGCAGATCAAGGCGGGCAAGCCGTTGACCATAACCGATCCGAACATGACGCGCTTCCTGATGTCGCTCGACGATTCAGTCGAGCTTGTGCTGCACGCCTATGAGCACGGCCAGCAGGGCGACATCTTCGTGCAGAAGGCGCCCGCAGCCACGATCGCCGACCTCGTTCAGGCGCTCAAAGAGCTCTTCAAGGCCGACAATCCGGTCCAGATCGTCGGCACGCGTCACGGCGAAAAACTGTACGAATCGCTCGTTTCACGCGAGGAAATGGCCCGCGTCCAGGACATGGACCGCTACTATCGGATCCCGGCCGATAATCGCGATCTCAATTACGCGATGTACTTCACAGACGGACAGCGGGAGATTTCAACCCTCGACGACTATACGTCACATAATACCGAACGTTTGACCGTTGCCGGCGTCAAGGCGCTCCTCCTCAAGCTGGATTTCATCCAGCGGCATCTGCGGGGCGCGGACGGCGAAATTGCAGAAATCTAGTTTTTCCCGGGTTATCGACCTGATGAAATGATTGTGCTACCTCGCACTTCCGTTACCGACGGTTGTGGCAAGGTCACTGTCGACGGCAGGGAAAAGGGGACTTTTCGCGATGGAACCGGGTGATTCCGCCCAGCCTTGCTGCGCGTTTTGCGACAGCAGGCGGCTCGGACTGGTGATGGATTTCGGCAGGGTCGGACTCGCGGGCGGATTTCTCAAGCCTGAACAGTTCGCGACCGAGCCAACCTTTCCCATGCGCCTGCACTTCTGCAAGGACTGCTACGCCGTGCAGGTTACGGACAAGGTTCCGGCTGACGTCATGTTCAAGGACTATTTCTATTTTTCGTCATCGATCGGAACCCTTCGCGACCATTTCGGCGCCTATGCGGACGAGGTCACCAGGCGCTTTCTCGATCCCGCCAAGGCGACGGTTCTCGAATTCGGCTGTAATGACGGCGTGCTGCTGCGTCCGCTCGCGGACCAGGGCATTCGGACCGTGATCGGCGTCGATCCGGCTTCCAACGTTGTCGCAACCATCGACGATCCGCGCATCAAGGTGGTCAACGACTACTTCACCGAGAGTGTGGCGCGCAACGTCGTCGCCGAGCACGGCGGCGTCGATCTGATTATGGCCAACAACGTTTATGCGCACATTCCCGATATCCAGGGCACGACGCGCGCGGTTGCTGCGGCGCTCGGTCCGGACGGCGTGTTCGCCTTCGAGGTGCACTACCTCGGAAAGGTGATCGACGAACTGCAATACGACATGGTCTATCACGAGCACCTCTATTACTACTCGCTGCTGTCGGTGATGAACCATCTCGCGCGCTACGACATGATGGTGTTCGATATCAAGCCGATCCCGATCCACGCCGGCTCGATCCGCTTCTACACCTGCAAGAAGGGCAGCAAGCACAGCGCGTCCGTTTCGCCCGCGGTCAGGGTGCTCGAGGCGGAAGAGCGCGCGCGTGGGTTCGATCGCTTTGAGACCTTCCAGGCGTTCTCCGCCACGGTCGCCGCTCACCGCGATGAGCTGATCGGGCTGTTGAACCGTCTGCGGGCCGAGGGCAAGCGTATCGCCGGCTACGGCGCGTCAGGTCGCGCCAACACCATGATCCAGTGGTGCGGCATCAGCCACGATCATCTCGACTACATGATCGACGATGCGCCAGCGAAGGCCGGGTTCTATACGCCGAAATCGCACTTCCAGATTCATCCGAGCACAATTCTCGGCAGCGACAATCCGCCGGATTATCTCCTAGTCTTCGCCTGGAGTTTCTTCGACGAGATCAGGAAAAGAAACGCGGCCTATCTGGAGAAAGGCGGCCGGATGATCCTGCCGCTGCCAGAGGTCTCGATCTTTCCGCCGTCCGACGCCTAAGGTCTCGCTCTCAAGCACCGGTTCAACGAAAGCCATACGGAACACACAAATGAAGGTGATGTCGATTTTCGGTACGCGGCCGGAAATGATCAAGATGTGGTCGACGCTGAAGAAGCTCGACGACTACAATTTCGATCATGTGATGGTCCACACCGGTCAGAATTTCACGCCGGAGCTACGCGAGTTCTTCTTCAAGGATCTCAAGCTCAGGAAGCCGGACTACGAGCTGGACATCGACACCTCGGGTTACGGTCCCGAAGTCGCGGATGTGATCAAGAAGTCCGACGCATTGATGGAGAAGGTGAAGCCCGACGCCCTGCTGATTCTGGGTGACACCTATAGCGGATTGAGCGTGCTGCCTGCGTCGCACCGCGGCATCAAGATCTTCCACATGGAGGCCGGTCTGCGCGCGTGGGACCGTCGCATGCCCGAACAGCGCAACCGCATCCTCATCGATCATATCAGCAATATCCTGCTGCCCTATAACCACTATCATCGCGAGAACCTGCTGCGTGAGGGCATCCACCCCTCGAAGATCATCGTGACCGGCAACACGACGTTCGAGGCGATGCGCGCCTTCATGCCGGAGATCGAGAACAGCGACATCCTCAAGCGCCTGGGGCTCGAGCCGAAGAACTACATCCTGGTGACGGCGCATCGCAGCGAGAATGTCGACGATCCGCAGAATCTCGCGAATATCTTCAAGGCGCTTGGCATCCTGAACCAGCGGCTCAAGCGCGAGATCATCTTCCCGATGCATCCGCGTACGACCAGCAAGCTGAAGAGCATCGACGTGCCGCCGAACATCCGGATCATGGCGCCGCTCGGCTTCTACGATTTCAACAAGTTGCTCAAGCAGTCTTACGTCGTGCTTTCCGACTCCGGCACCGCGGCAGAGGAGGGGCTGTTCTACAAGGTGCCCAATGTCAGCCTGCGCATGGCGACGGAACGTATGGAGACGCTCGAAAGCGGTGCCACGATCGTTTCAGGCATGGAGGCCGAGAACATCGTCGAGGCGGTGACGCTGGCCGTCGGCCTGCCCTGGAGCGCGCGCTACGAGTTCGAGGAGGACTATTCACCCTCGTCCGTGGTGGTGAACGCGATCCGCACCAAGATCACGAACTTCTTCTGAGCTTTGCGGCGCGCGGCGGTGAGCCGCCGCTGATCTTGTTGAAGCATTGACATGAACCGTAGCCTGCTGATTGCATTGATCTCGACGGACTATCCGCCGCTGCGGACGTCCGCCGCAGTGCAGCTGCGGGATCTCTCACGGGAATTTGCCGCGCAGGGGCATCGGCCGGTTGTCATCGTTCCGTCGCCTATGTCGGATAGGCCGTGGGTGGTGGAGCAGCTCGACGGGGTCGAGGTGTTGCGCGTGGCTGCGCCGCCGACGCGTTCGCCGTCCTTCGTCCGGCGTGCCATCGCCGAGATGTGGCTGCCATTCGCCATGTATTTCAACATCCGGCGCAGCCCGTTTGCCTCGGCGAACTGGGACCTTCTGGTGTGGTATTCGCCACCAATCTTCTTCGGCCCGCTGATCGCGAAATTGCGGCGTACGTCGAAGGGCAAACACAAGGGGAGGACCTATCTCATCCTGCGCGACATTTTTCCGGAATGGGCGGTCGACCTCGGCCTGGTTCGGCGGGGCCCGGTTTACCTCGTCTTCAAGGCCATCGCCGCATTCCAGTATAGCGTCGCCGAGGTGATCGGCGTCCAGACCGAGTCCAATCTCCACTACCTCAGGAAGTGGGAGCGCCCCCCACGCCGCATCGAGGTGCTACGCAACTGGCTCGCGGTCACGCCCGATGTCGGCAGCAGCATCGTGGTGCGGAATACGCCGCTCGCCGGCCGCAAGATCTTCGTCTACATCGGCAATATGGGCGTCGCCCAGGGCATGGATATCTTCATCGACCTGATTCACAGCCTGCGCGACCGCACGGATATCGGGTTCCTGTTTGTCGGGCGCGGGACCGAATTCGCCCGGCTCGAGGCCGAGAAGGCATCACGCCATCTCAGCAATGCGTTGTTCTTCGGCGAGATCGATTCCAGTGAGATTCCGGGTCTTCTTGCGCAGTGCCATGTCGGCATGGTCGCGCTGCATCCCGACCACAAAACGCACAATATTCCGGGTAAGTTCGTTTCCTACGTGCAATATGGGGTGCCAGTTCTCGCGCGCGTGAATCCGGACACCGACCTGATGAAGTTGATCGAAGCCGAGCAGGTCGGGAAGGCTTATGTCGGGAACTCCGTCACCGAGTTAAAGGAGATCGCAGAACAACTTATGGATGACGATGGATTGCGACGTTCCATGTCAGAGCGCGGTCGGGAATTGGGACGCTCTATGTTCTCGTCGTCTGTTGCAGTGCAGCAAATCGTGGCGTCCACGATTGCGCCGGCAACGGTGGGGTGATGGAGTGCCGGAAATCAGCTTCCGGGGCGGCTCGCGTGCAGGTAGTGGAACATTCTAATCAAGCAGGGTTTTCTGTCCTTTCGGCCACTGGGGCGCGTGAGCGGATGTCGTTGCGAATATTGGTGACCGGTGCCTCCGGCTTCATAGGGTCGGCCCTAACCGACGCGCTGGCAAACGACGGCCACTTCGTTCGCGCGGCATCCCGCAAGCCGACGGTGCCAGCCAATGCGGCTAAAAGCGAATGGGCGGCGCTGCCCGATCTTGAGCGCGAGGTGGATTGGACACCGCTGCTTGATGGCATCGACGTTGTCATTCACCTTGCGGCCATTGCCCATCGCACTCACATTGACAGCGGCCAGTACACCCGGGCCAATCGTGTGGCGACAGGGCACCTGGTGCGGGCCTGTGCGCAACGCGGGATCAAGCGCCTTATCTTCATGTCGTCGATTGGTGCGCAGGCAGGCTCCGCCGCCGACCATGTTGTCACCGAGAAGGACGAACCGTGGCCCATCACGGCCTATGACCGCGCCAAGCTCGCGGCGGAGGAGGAAGTTCGTCACTCCGGCGTACCTTTCACCATTCTGCGGCCGGTCATCGTCTATGGCCCGGGGGCCAAGGCCAACATGGCCATGATGATGCGGATTGCCTCGCTCCCTGTGCCGCTCCCGTTTGGCGCCTTCACGAATCGGCGATCGCTGCTCTCGATCGACAATCTCGTTCAGGCGGTGACGTTCTGTCTCGGCAATCCGAACACGATCAACCGGACTTTCATCGTTTGTGACCCCGAGCCGATCACGCTTGCGGAAATGATCGGGACGTTGCGCGAGGCGTCGGGGCGGCCGCGCAATCTCGTTCCGATCCCGCCGGCTGCGGTGCGGGCGCTGGTTTTTGCCGCTGGCCGTCGCTGGCTCTGGGATCGCATCGGACGCGACCTCGTCGCGAGTTCGGCCGATCTTCAGAGTGTCGGGTGGTGTCCTCGCGTGCAAACGAAAGATGGACTGCGCGCGATGGTGCAGGTGGCCAAGTCGCTTCCGCAGGCGTCCCGCCTATGAAGCGGCTGCTCGATGTGGCGGTCTGCGCGGTGCTTCTGCTCGTGCTCTGGCCGATCTTCCTGATTGTCGCTGGCGCCATCCGGCTCGATAGCCGGGGCGGCGCGATTTTTCGACAGGTGCGCGTCGGGAGGAACGGACGGCGATTTACCTGTTACAAATTTCGAACGATGGCCGCAGACACGGGTGATCTTCCGACCCATCAGGTCTCGGCGGCGAAGGTCACACGACTGGGCTATCACATGCGGCGATTCAAGATCGATGAACTGCCGCAGGTGTTCAACGTATTGGCCGGCGACATGAGCCTGGTCGGTCCGCGGCCGTGCCTGCCGTCGCAAGTCGAGCTTGTCGAGGCGCGGCGCAAGCTCGGCGTGTTCGATGTACGTCCCGGCATTACCGGGCTGGCCCAAGTGAGGGGCGTCGACATGTCGAACCCCGACCGGCTCGCCGAACTCGATGCCCTATATGTCAAGTCCCAGAGCTTCGTTGGCGATCTCGGCCTGATCTGGGCAACGTTGCGCGGACAGGGCGTCGGCGTCGACCAAATCGTCAAGACTTGATCGAAATGCCGGGCTCATGCTCGGCGTCGCGATGATGCGGCTTAGTCGAAGACCGGACGGAACAGCCGTGGATTCCAGCCGAAATCCTCGATCGCCGGCGTAGCGTCGAACGTCATGTCCTTCATCATGCGCAAGCCCATCGCAACGTTCGCCGTAGGAAACAGCGGCTTCGCCATCGCAAAGATGACGCGCCACAGCCACGGGGAGAGGGGTACCAGCCGCCGCGGCCGCCCCATGCCGTCAAACACCCGGCCGATCATTTCGCGATAGGACAGCGTTTCCGCTCCGGGCAGCGAATAGAATTTGTTGGACGCTGCCGGACTTTCGGCTGCTGCGATCGCACCGATCGCGAGATCCTCGGCATGCACCGGCTGCCGCAGGCCTTGCGCGCCGCCGACGACGGGCATGAAGCCGACGCGACGAATGAGCCGTGACAGCGGCGTGATGTTGGTGTCCCGTCCTTCTGCGTAAATCAGGGTCGGTCGCAGGATCGTCCAACCGACCTGGCGCTGCTCGCAGATCCTAACGATCGTCTGTTCGGCAGCGGTCAGGTTTCGGATGGTCTCGCGCTCGTCCGCAACTTCAGTGTCCTGCTTTGTGAGCACGCTGGTCGAGCTCAGTGCCACGACACGTTTGACGGTGGACGAGAGGATCAGGGGCAATGCCTCGGCGAGCAGAATTGCGTCGCTGGTACAGTAGAGCGTCGTGACATCCGGGAATTTCAGCGTGTCAGGTCGCGTCAGGTCGGCCTGAATCCATTCCACGCTGGCGGTCTTGCTGCGGGGCGAACGGGAGACAGCAAACACGCGTCCATGCCGCCGAGCGAGATGGTCAACGAGGTAGCCGCCGACCAGTCCGCTGCCGCCGATCACAAGACATTCCGTGCGTTTGCCTGCGCTGCCGTCCAGCATGCTCTACCCCGCCCTCGACCGGCGTTTACAAGCAACGCTATTGCTCGGGGTCAAGCCTGCTCTGCCCAGGTTTAGCGTCGCGTGGTGCTGCGGGCAGGAGGCGCTTCTGCTCCCGTTCCTTCATCCATGCATCGTATTGCGGCGTTCCTGGTCGCGGCGGGGCGTCCGCAGGCAGGCCGCCGGCCCATTGCGGGACGTAGTCGCCCATACCGGCCGACAGCTTCTCGTTGACGGTGCCGCAGCCGGACAGGCCCGTGGCAAGCGCGACGAGAAGCAGGAGAGACTGGAAACGCATGGACATCGTGCGGGCGCCGGAATCGGGATGGGGATGGTCAAACGCCGGATAACCAGCGGGTCAGGAACGGTAGCCTTCAACAAGGTAAAATTGGCTTATTCGAGGTGGGTATCAAAATACCGAAATGGATGGGCGCCTCGCTCGCCAATGTTCAAATTCTGCAAATGAAAGGCGAAATCCTCCATCCACCCGGCAGGTCGCCTTTCTAGACTGCGACCATCAGCTCGCGACAATCTGGCTTGGTCGGCGGCCGGGCTTTTTCGTTGACAGGTCCATTTTATTTGTACAATCGTACAAATGGACGCGACCAGGATCGAGGTGCTCGGGTTACCCCGGCGTAACCGCGACTTCGCACTCCACGCTTGGTCATCGGGACGCGCGGCTTGCGCCGAATGGTCGCCAAACGTCCGATTGACATTGAGGGCGCGAAAGACGCCTTGTGACGCGCGAGTTCGCTCGTGCGTGGGTTAAGGTGAGGCAAGGACCGGGCACTCGGTCCGGCGCACAAGAGGTCAGGAATGAAGGGGAGGGACATCTGATGTTCGAACGCAAACTATTTACGCAAACGGTCTCTTGGGCGGCCGCGGTTGCCGCCATCGCGGGCCTTGCGGCTGTCGCGCCGGCCAAGGCGGAAGACACCGTCAAGGTCGGCCTGATCCTGCCGATGACCGGCGGGCAGGCCTCGACCGGCAAGCAGATCGAGAACGCGATCAAGCTCTACATGCAGCAGAAGGGCGACACCGTCGCCGGCAAGAAGATCGAGATCATCGTCAAGGACGATGCTGCGATCCCGGATAAGACCAAGACCGCCGCGCAGGAGCTGATCGTCAACGACAAGGTCAATTTCATCGGCGGCTTCGGCGTGACCCCGGCGGCGCTCGCGGCTGCGCCGCTGGCGACGCAGGCCAAGATCCCGGAAGTCGTGATGGCGGCCGGCACCTCGATCATCACCGAGCGCTCGCCCTATATCGTGCGCACCAGCTTCACGCTCGCGCAGTCCTCGACCATCATCGGCGACTGGGCCGTGAAGAACGGCATCAAGAAGGTGGCGACGCTGACCTCGGACTACGCGCCGGGCAATGACGCGCTCAACTTCTTCAAGGAGCACTTCACCGCCGGTGGCGGCGAGGTGGTCGAGGAGGTCAAGACGCCGCTCGCCAATCCCGACTTCGCCCCGTTCCTGCAGCGCATGAAGGATGCCAAGCCCGACGCGATCTTCGTGTTCGTGCCGGCGGGCCAGGGCGGCAACTTCATGAAGCAATATGCCGAGCGCGGCCTCGACAAGGCCGGCATCAAGGTGATCGGGCCGGGCGACGTCACCGACGACGACCTGCTCAACAACATGGGCGACGCCGTTCTCGGCACCGTGACCGCGCACATCTACTCGGCGGCGCATCCCTCGCCGATGAACAAGGACTTCGTCGCCGCCTACAAGAAGGCGTTCGGCACGCGTCCCGGCTTCATGGCGGTGAGCGGCTATGACGGCATCCACCTGATCTACGAGGCGCTGAAGAAGACCAATGGCGACACCGACGGCACCAAGCTGATCGAAGCCATGAAGGGTCAGAAGTGGGAGAGCCCGCGCGGTCCGATCTCGATCGATCCGGAGACGCGCGACATCATCCAGAACGTCTATATCCGCAAGGTCGAGAAGGTCGATGGCGAGCTCTACAACGTCGAGTTCGCGACCTTCGAGGCCGTGAAGGATCTCGGCAAGACCAAGAAGTGACGCGCGAAAGCGCGTCATCCCGGGGCGCGCTCAGCGCGCTCCGGCCACGACGACTAACTTCAAGCTGAGACGATGACCTCAATCCTCACCAACCTGTTCGATGGCGTTGCCTACGGCATGCTGCTGTTCGTGCTGGCCTGCGGGCTCGCGGTTACGCTCGGCCTGATGAACTTCGTCAATCTCGCCCATGGCGCCTTCGCCATGGCCGGCGGCTATGTCTGCATGGTGCTGGTCAACCGGATGGGGTGGCCGTTCTTCGCCGCGCTGCCGCTCGCCTTTGTCTCCGCGGCCGCGATCGGAATTGCGCTCGAGCGTACGCTCTATCGCCACCTCTATGTGCGCAGTCATCTCGACCAGGTGCTGTTCACGATCGGGTTGACGTTCATGTCGGTCGCGGCCGTCGACTACATCCAGGGTTCGTCGCGGGTCTTCATCAACCTGCCGGCCGCGCTGCAGGGCCAGTTCGACCTGTTCGGCGTCGGCATCGGCCGCTACCGGCTGATGATCATCGTGATCTGCGGCCTGCTGACCATTGGTCTCCAGATGGTGCTGGCCAAGACCCGTTTCGGCAGCCGCCTGCGCGCCGCCGTCGATGATCCCCGCGCCGCGAGCGGCCTCGGTATCAACGTGCCGCAGGTGTTCGCCTTCACCTTCGCCTTCGGATGCGGCCTTGCAGGCCTCGGTGGCGCCCTGAGCGCCGAGATCCTCGGCCTCGATCCGTATTTCCCGCTGAAATTCATGATCTACTTCTTGATCGTGGTCACCGTCGGCGGCTCGTCCTCGATCACCGGACCGTTTTTGGCCTCGCTGCTGCTCGGCATCGGCGACGTCGCCGGCAAATATTACGTGCCGAAGATGGGGCCCTTCGTGATCTACACCATGATGATCGTGATCCTGATCTGGCGCCCGAACGGCCTGTTCGGCCGCACGGCCGCGCGTTGAGTTTGCCGATGAACGCTTCTTCCGACGTCGGTTATCACGCCCAACGGCAGGCGCGCTGGCACTATGGCGAGGCTGCCTTCTGGCTCGTCGTGCTCGCGTGCGGCTTCCTGTTTCCCACGCGCTATCTGATCATGACCGACATCCTGCGGCTGGCGCTGTTCGCGATGTCGCTCGATCTGATCCTTGGCTATGCCGGCATCGTCTCGCTCGGCCACGCCGCCTTTTTCGGCGTCGGCGCCTACGCCGCGGGATTGCTGGCGCTGCACGGCATCATCAATGAGCCGGTGCTGGCACTGATCGCGGCGGGTCTCGCCGCGATGGTGCTTGGCTTCGCCACCAGCTTCCTGGTGATCCGCGGCGTCGACCTGACCCGATTGATGGTCACGCTCGGCATCGCGCTGCTGCTGGAGGCGCTCGCCGAGCGTTTCTCCAACGTCACCGGCGGCACCGACGGCCTGCAGGGCATCGAGATGCAGCCGATCCTCGGCGAGATCCCGTTCGACATGTTCGGCAAGGCCGGCTTCTTCTATTCGCTGGCCGTGCTGTTCGTGCTGTTCCTGCTCGCCCGTCGCATCGTGCATTCGCCGTTCGGCCTGTCGTTGCGTGCGATCAAGAACAACCCGCTCCGCGCCGCTGCCATCGGCATTCCCGTCAACCGCCGCCTGATCGCGATCTACACACTCGCGGCGTTCTATGCGGGTATCGCAGGCGCGCTGTTCACCCAGACCACGGCGATCGCTTCGCTCGATGTGTTTGCCTTCGACCGCTCGGCCGATCTGATGCTGGTGCTCGTCATCGGCGGCACCGGCTATCTCTATGGCGGGCTGATCGGCGCGGTGATCTTTCGCATGCTCCAGGAAGTGTTCTCCACCATAACCCCGCAATACTGGCAGTTCTGGATCGGCCTCGTGCTGGTCGTGATCGTGCTGGTCGGCCGCCAGCGTCTGCATCGCTGGGTGCTTTATGTGCCGAATCTGATCATCAAGCAGGTCGCCGGACGAAAAGCCGTCGTCGCCGTGCCGGAGAGCGATTCATGACCATCGCGCTCGAAACCCAGAATCTCGAAAAGACCTTCGGCGGCCTCCGCGTCACCCGCGACCTGTCGCTGAAGATCGAGCAGGGCGCCCGCCATGCGCTGATCGGTCCGAACGGTGCCGGCAAGACCACGGTGATCAATCAGCTCACCGGCGTGCTCAAGCCGAACTCCGGGCGCATCCTGCTCGAAGGCCAGGACATCACCGATCTGCCCGTGCACAAGCGCGTGCTGCGGGGCCTGTCGCGCACCTTCCAGATCAATCAGCTCTATCCTGATCTCACCCCGCTCGAGACCATCGGCCTTGCCGTCTCCGAACGCCTCGGCCATGGCGGCGACTGGTGGCGGCGGATGGGCACGCGGAGCGACGTCAATGACGAGATTGCCGATCTCCTGACGCGCTTCCATCTGCTCGACGTCATGAACGAAGAGACCGTGACGCTGCCCTACGGCAAGCAGCGCCTGCTCGAGATCGCAGTCGCGATCGCCGCCAAGCCGCGGGTGCTGCTGCTCGACGAGCCCGCCGCGGGCGTGCCCGAAAGCGAGCGGCACGACATCCTTGCCGTCGTAGGCAGCCTGCCGCGCGACGTGACCGTGCTCTTGATCGAGCACGACATGGACCTCGTGTTCTCCTTTGCCGACCGTATCTCTGTGCTGGTCTCCGGTGCGCTGCTGACTGAAGGCCCGCCCGACCAGGTCGCGCGCGATCCGCAGGTGAAGGCGGTCTATCTCGGCGAGGAGGCGGTCAATGTCTGACCTGCTCGCGATCGATTCACTTCGCGCCGGCTATGGCGAGGCGGTGGTGCTGCCCAACATGTCGCTGCGCCTTGCCGAGGGGCAGGTGTTGGCGCTGCTCGGGCGTAACGGCACCGGCAAGACCACGTTGATCAATTCCATCGTCGGCGTGACCCGCCGTTTCTCCGGCAACGTCACCCTTGGCGGCACCGACGTCACGACCATGCGGCCGGACCAGCGCGCGCGTGCCGGCATCGGCTGGGTGCCGCAGGAGCGCAACATCTTCCGCTCGCTGACGGTTGAGGAGAACATGACCGCGGTGGCCCAGCCCGGTCCCTGGACCGTCGAGAAGGTCTACGAGATGTTTCCGCGGCTGAAAGAGCGGCGGAGCAATTTCGGCAACCAGCTCTCCGGCGGCGAGCAGCAGATGCTGGCGATCGGCCGCGCGTTAACCCTCAACCCGAAGGTCTTGCTGCTGGACGAGCCGACCGAGGGCCTGGCCCCCATCATTGTCGAGGAACTGCTGAAGGCGATCGGGACCATCACCCGGGCGGGCGGCATCTGCTCGATCATCGTCGAGCAGAACGCGCAAAAGATTCTGGGGCTCGCCGACCGTGTTGTGATATTGGAGCGCGGAACGATCGTCCACGACGCCCCGAGCGCCGCGCTGAAGGCCGACCCTTCGGTCCTGGAGCGCCACCTCGGCGTCGCAGGGGCGGCGGCCCACTAAAAAATTCTTGGGAGTTTAAGAATGCAGCGAACCAAAGCCCCCTTCCGCGCCGACGAGGTCGGCAGCCTCCTGCGCCCCGCCAAGATCAAGGAAGCCCGCGCGAAGCTCGAGAAGGGCGAGATCTCGGCCGACGATCTGCGCAAGATCGAGGACATGGAGATCGAGAAGGTCGTGCACAAGCAGGCCTCGGTCGGCCTCAAGCTCGCGACCGACGGCGAATTCCGCCGCTCCTGGTGGCACTTCGATTTCCTGGCCAAGCTCACCGGCTGCGAAATGTTTCACCCGGACACGGGCATCCAGTTCGCAGGCGTCGAGACGCGGCATGACGCGGTCCGGGTCATCGACAAGCTCGATTTCCCCGATGACCATCCGATGCTGGACCACTTCCGCTTCCTGAAGAAGGTCGCCGACCAGGCCCACGTCACCGCCAAGATGACGATCCCCTCGCCAGCCGTGCTGCACTTCCGTGGCGGCCGCAAGGCGATCTCCAAGGACGTCTATCCCGATCTGGATGCCTTCTACGAGGATCTCGGCAAGACCTACCGCAAGGCCGTCAAGGCGTTCTACGACGCCGGCTGCCGTTACCTGCAGTTCGACGACACCGTCTGGGCCTATCTCTGCTCGCAGGATGAGCTGAAGAAGGCGCGCGAGCGCGGCGACAATCCGGAAGGTCTCCAGCAGATCTACGCGCGCATCATCAACTACGCGCTGGCCGAGAAGCCCGCCGACATGGTGGTGACCACGCATGTCTGCCGCGGCAATTTCCGCTCGACCTGGATTTCGTCCGGCGGCTACGAGCCGGTGGCCGAGACCATGCTCGCCGGTACCAATTACGATGGCTACTTCCTCGAATACGACAGCGACCGCGCCGGCGGCTTCGAGCCGTTGCGCTTCCTGCCCAAGGGCAACAAGGTCGTCGTGGTCGGCGTCATCACCTCGAAGTTTGGCGAGCTCGAGAAGAAGGACGACATCAAGCGTCGTCTCGAAGAAGCCGCCAAGTTTGCTCCGCTTGAGCAGCTCGCGCTGTCGCCCCAGTGCGGCTTTGCCTCGACGGAGGAGGGCAACATCCTCTCCGAGGAGGAGCAGTGGGCCAAGCTCGGCCTGGCGGTCGAGATCGCGAAGGAAGTGTGGGGCAACTGAGCTTCGCGCTGTCCGTCACGTGAGGCTGTAAGGCCTCGCCAATCCCTCGGTGTCGTCCCGGCCTAGTGCGCAATTGCGCACGGGGGGCCGGGACCCATACCCCCAGGGAGAAGTTGCGGCGCGAAGCCGGCAACTACGAGCCCTCGCAAAACTACTTTCGGTGGTTATGGGTCCCGGCCTTCGCCGGGACGACACTGAATTTGATGCGCGGCCATCGCCTCACAGCAACGAGGTCACCCTCACTTCTCCGCCAGATACACCTCGCCCAGCAGCGAGGAATTCGACCACGGCACCTGCTTGTTTTTCGTGCCCGAGACCACCTCGGCCCGCACCCGTGTCAGCATCTGCTGCACTTCCAGGCCGGGCGTGCCGATGTGGCGGGAGAGTGCTGCGGAGAAGGGGGAGTTCGCGCCTTCGCCGTCGAGCGCCACCTGGCCCGGCGCTGTCGCGAATGCGATCAGTGTGCCGGCCCCCAGCGTTGCGCCGGACCCGAGGCTCGACGGTGCCGCGAGGCCTGGCGCGCCCTCGATGCCGCGACTGCCGCCGGTGCTTGCAACCTGTTGCGCCATCGGATTGTTGCGGCAGGCATCGAAGATCAGGATGTTGGTACGAACCTGGTCATCGAGGCCGGCCATGATGGTGTCCATGTCGATCATCGCTTCGGTCATGCTCGCGCCGGGTTTGAGCTCGACGTCGATGGGAATGAGATAGTTGCGGCCGTCGACCTGCACGCCGTGACCGGCATAGTAGACGAGTGCGACCTGCGCCCGCGCCGCATCACGCAAGAACGCGCGCGTCATCTTCTGCATCGCGGCGCGGTCGAGATCGACGCCCTCCGATACGATGAAGCCGATCTCACGCAGGCTCTTGGCGACGGCGCGCGCGTCGTTGGGCGGGTTGGGCAGTGCCTTCACATGGGCATAGGCGCCGTTGCCGATCACGAGCGCCATGCGCCTGCCGGGTGTCGCGGGGGCAGGCGAGGGCGCAGGCGCGGCGTTAGCCTGCTGCTGCGTGGGCGTGGTCTGCTGTTGTCCCGGCGAGGCGGGCGCATCGCGCGGGATCGGGGCAGTCGCGTCCGTCACCAGCGACAGCCTCACTTTTGCGGTGGCCTGATTGGCCTTGCTGCCGGCGTCCGAGGCCACGATCGCGAGCGAGGCGTTGTAGTCATCCTTCGCACGCGCGTAGTCGCCCTTGGCCTCATAGGCCAGCGCGCGATGGGTGTAGGCGGAGATCAGCACGCTGTTCGGCGGCGTCATGATGTTGACCGGCGGCTTGTCCTTGGCGAGCCGGATCGCCTCGCTGCCGTCGGCGATCGCGCGATCGAGATCGTTCCTCGCGCGCCAGATTGCGGTGCGGTTGATCAGCGGCTGCGGCAGCGTCGGATCGAGCCGGATCGCCTGGTTGATGTCGGCGAGCGCGCCGTCGAGGTCGCCGAGCGCCTCCTTCGCGATGCCGCGGTTCTGGAACGAGAATGCCGATTTCGGATCGGCCTTGATCGACATGTCGTAATCGGCGATCGCCTTGGCGTAGTCGCCCTTGCCGCGCCAGGCATTGCCGCGGTTGTGGAAGATGATGCCGCTCGGCGGTCCGAGCTTCAGCGCATCGTCGAAATCCGCGATCGCGATGTCGTAGTCGCCCTTGTCGTAATAGGCCGAGCCCCGCATGTTGTAGACCGCCTGGCTCGGCTGCAGCCGGATCGCTTCGGTGGTATCGGCAATGACCCGGGCGTAGTCGCCCTTCTTGTTCCAGCCCACAGCGCGCCAGAAATAGACGGTCGCGAGCTGCTCGCCCTTGAAAACCTTCAGTGCGATGATCTTGCTGCAGGCGTCGACCATCTGGTCCGCCGGGGTGGTCTCGGTGGTGCAGAGCGGCCCGAGCTGGCTGCGCGACTGCGCGGAGCAGGGCGCCGACCACAACGCGGCGGTGAGCAGGCCGAATGCCAAAAGCAGGCGGCGCATGGGGCTTCGGATGCGGGCGATACGACGGAAGGGGAACATGCCCCTTTTGTCGTCCCTGAGGGAGCGCCGGTTCAGATTCCGTGGGTTGCGAGGGCTGGCCTACTTCTTCGGTTGGCGGGTGCGGACCTCGATGAAGCCGCCGGCCATTTGCACTTCGAATCGCGACAGGAAGCTCATGCCGAGCAGACCATCCACTCCGGCGCCGAAGCTTTTGTCATCCGTCGTCTGAACCGCCACGGGCACGTTGGTTGCTTCCAGCTTGCCGAGCGCAACCTTGTCGGCCCTGGAGAGCTTCGCCTTGATCTGGCCGTTGGCCGTTATGAGCGTGATCTCACTGGCGCCTGTGTCGGAGATCTTGGCGCGGTCGGCAAACGCGGCCTTCACGGACACGTAGCTCGCGCCGGTATCGAGGACGAACAATCCGGAGACGCCGTTGATCGCAGCCTTCACCGTGACGACGTCCCTTCCCCCGCGCAGAGGGAAGCTTTCCTTGCGGGATTCGGTCGAGGCGACGCAGTTGCCCTGGCTCTCGTAGTCCGCGATGATTTTCCGCGTCTGGCTGGTATCGCGAGCGGCCGGATCGAGCGCGACCCATAGACTGATCGGCGCTGTTGCCTCGCAGAACTGTTTGAGAGCGGCATAGGCGCCAGCCATGCGCAGGAAGACGCGGCTCGAGATCGATTTCTTGTCCGTGCCATAGAGCTCGATGGCATCGGAATAATCGGCCAGCGCGCGGCGGTAGTCTTGCACGCCGTCAAGCGCGACGCCCCGCAAGTAATGCGCGTCGTGATTGGTCGGTGCACGCCGGATGAACTCATCGGCGACCTCGACCGCTCGGGGATAATCCGTGAGCTTGAGATAGATGTTGATCGAGCGATGCAGTGCCGTGATCGGCGCGCCGCAATTCATGACGAACTTGTAGAGCCCATCAGCGGCCTGCCGACGGTAGCCGAGCTTGTCCAGCGTCAGTGCGAGATCGCCGATGCTCTTCTGGTCGCACGGCTCGCGCTTCAGCTCTTCCAGGCGCAGCCAGATGAATGGGTCGCGCGCGGCCGCAACGGGCAGGACGCCGATCCTTTCATAGACGGATGCGAACACTTCGTCGGGATTTTCGTCCAGATAACCTGCGCGTGCGCCGCCCGATACTGCCGCCAGAACACAAGCGGCGAGCCACAATGACCTCAACATATCCTGCCCCGAACATCCCCGTTCGCTACGTATACCGGGAAGTGTGGGGGCGGCCAAACGCACGATGGGGGTGTCCCGGAGCGTCGTACGGCCGATCGATCGGCCGTTGAGCAATTTCAGGGGGTATTCCCTCAGTGGGCAGAATTTGCTAGGAGAGCCGTGCCCAACATTCCTGCCCACCGCCGTCCCACTCATGAAAAACGACGAAATCCTGAGCCAAATCACCGAGTTCTGCCGCAAGGCGGACATGGCGGAATCGACGTTTGGCCGGCGGGCGGTGAATGATGGGAAGCTCGTGCACCGGCTGCGCGAGGGCAAGCGCATCACCATCGACACGCTGGAGCGGATCCAGGCCTATATCGCCGCGTCCACGACGGGTGGCCTGCCGCCGCCGCGGGGTCTTCAGGTGCCCCCGGAAAAGCGCGATCCGCGCGGCAATTTCCGCTTCTTCGAGAACCGGCAGAAATATCTGCTGTTTGTCCACACCTGCAGCGAGAAGCGGGTGGTTGCGGAGCGCGTCGCGCTGGAACTCGCCAGCATCCATCCGCGCCCCCCGGCGTTGCGCATTTTCGATGCCGGTGTCGGCGACGGCACGGTGCTGGCACGGGTGCTGCGCGCGACGCACCAGCGCTACCCGCACATGCCGTTCTATGTGGCCGGCAAGGAGCTCAGTCTCGAGGATCTGCGCCTGACGCTGGAGAAGGTGCCGGACCGCATTTTCGAGCATCCGGCGTCGGTTTTCGTCTTCACCAACATGTTCTATTCGGAGGCGCCCTGGCTGACGCCCGCGTCGCCTGCGGCCGCCGCTGCCACCGTCTGGCACGAGGTCCCGCTGCGGGGGGGCTCATCGGGCGAATTCGAGCAGCAGATCGCCGAGCTGCGACCGTTCCTGGAGCAGAACTGGCGTGCCGCGATCAGCCCGCGCACCGCCATGCCGCTGTATGAGCGGCCGGTGGTGCTGGTGCTCTATCGCGAGGACCACCGATTCCTGCTGGATTCGACCATTCCGCGGCCGGGCCAGACCGAGGCCAATTTCGACCTCGTCATTGCATCCCAGCCATACCGGGCGCTGTCCTCGGTCAATTTCCGGGCTAAACGGATCATTGCACCGCTGGCGCGGGCGCTGCGGCCGGGCGGCCGGCTGATCGGTATTCACTCCCATGGTCACGATCCCGGCATGGAAATGATCCAGGCGATCTGGCCCGGAGAAAATCCTTTCTCGGTGAGCCGCCATGAGCTATTGCGCGCCGTGAAGTATGAGCTTGGGTCGTTGGGCCGCGACTTAAATTTTAATGCTTACGCGGATAACCGTTCGATCTTCAGGTATGATATGGAAGCGCTGCCCAACGAGGTGACGGGTACCATCGGAACCTCGACGGCCTTTGCAGCGTGGAATGCGGCGGTGTATGTCGCTCAGATTGAGGACGACCGGTTGACAGATATGACTCAAAACGGCCGCACTCTGGATGCCGCCAGGGATGTGCTGCGAAAGTACAACGGGCTCTGGTTTCTCGACGAATCCTACGTCATCTCGCGCCGGCGTGATTGACATAATCCAAGGGTAAACATCGCAAACTCCGCCTGAAGCGGCGGAACAAGGGGTTACTGATGCGCGCGTCCTATCTTTTCACCAGCGAGTCCGTGTCCGAAGGCCATCCGGACAAGGTCTGTGACCGGATTTCCGATGAAATCGTCGACCTGTTCTACCGGGAAGGGCCGAAGGCCGGCATCGATCCCTGGCAGATCCGCGCCGCCTGCGAGACGCTGGCCACCACCAACAAGGTGGTGATCGCCGGTGAGACGCGCGGTCCGTCGTCCGTCACCAACGAGCAGATCGAGGGCGTCGTGCGCGATGCCATCAAGGACATCGGTTACGAGCAGGACGGCTTCCACTGGCAGAAGGCCGACATCGAAATCCTGCTGCATCCGCAGTCGGCCGACATCGCTCAGGGCGTCGACGCGCTGCAGCCGGGCGAAGTCAAGGAAGAGGGCGCGGGCGACCAGGGCATCATGTTCGGTTACGCCACCAACGAGACGCCCGACCTGATGCCGGCGCCGATCTTCTACGCCCACAAGATCCTGCGCCTCATCTCCGAAGCGCGCCACTCCGGCAAGGAGAAGGTGCTGGGTCCGGACTCCAAGAGCCAGGTCACCGTGCAGTACGAGAACGGCAAGCCGGTCGGCGTGCGCGAGATCGTGGTGTCGCACCAGCATCTGGTCGAGGACATCTCGTCGAAGCAGATCCGCGACATCGTCGAGCCCTATGTGCGCGAGGCGCTGCCGAAGGACTGGATCACGCCGAAGACCATCTGGCACATCAACCCCACCGGCAAGTTCTTCATCGGCGGTCCCGATGGTGACTCGGGCCTGACCGGCCGCAAGATCATCGTCGACACCTACGGCGGTGCGGCTCCGCATGGCGGCGGCGCGTTCTCCGGCAAGGATCCGACCAAGGTCGACCGCTCCGCGGCTTACGCTGCCCGCTACGTCGCCAAGAACATCGTCGCCGCCGGTCTTGCCGATCGCTGCACGCTGCAGCTCGCCTACGCCATCGGCGTCGCGCGTCCGCTGTCGATCTACATCGACACCCACGGCACCGGTAAGGTGTCGGAGGACCAGCTCGAGAAGGCCGCCGCCAAGGCGATGGACCTCACCCCGCGCGGCATCCGCAGCCATCTCGATCTCAACCGTCCGATCTACGCGCGCACCTCGGCTTACGGCCATTTCGGCCGCACGCCCGACAACGAGGGCGGCTTCTCCTGGGAGAAGACCGATCTCGTCGAAGCGCTCAAGCGCGCGGTCTAATTTTTGTACGTCATTCCGGGTTCGCACGAATCCGGAATCCTTAATCCTCACGTCGCGATTCCGGGGCTCCTCTTGGAGGCGTCCCGGAATGCCCGTTCAACAACAGGACACTCGCAATGAACGCGAAGCCCGGCTTCACCGATTACATCGTCAAGGACATCTCGCTCGCCGATTTCGGCCGCAAGGAACTCTCGCTCGCCGAGACCGAGATGCCCGGCCTGATGGCCACCCGCGAAGAGTACGGCCCGAAGCAGCCGCTGAAGGGCGCGCGTATCGCCGGCTCCCTGCACATGACCATCCAGACCGGCGTGCTGATCGAGACGCTGGCAGCGCTCGGCGCCGACATTCGCTGGGTCTCCTGCAACATCTATTCGACGCAGGATCACGCTGCGGCGGCGATCGCGGCCGCCGGCATTCCGGTGTTCGCGGTCAAGGGCGAGACGCTGAAGGATTACTGGGATTACACCGCAAAACTGTTCGACTGGCACGGCGGCGGTCACCCGAACATGATCCTCGATGACGGCGGCGACGCCACCATGTACGTCCATCTCGGTCTGCGTGCCGAGAAGGGCGACACGGCGTTCCTCGACAAGCCCGGTTCGGAAGAAGAGGAAGTCTTCTTCGCGCTTCTGAAGAAGCAGCTCAAGGAAAAGCCGAAGGGCTACTTCGCCGCGATCGCCGAGAGCATCAAGGGCGTTTCGGAAGAGACCACCACGGGCGTGCATCGTCTCTACGACATGCAGAAGGCGGGCACGCTGCTGTGGCCGGCGATCAACGTCAACGACAGCGTCACCAAGTCGAAGTTCGACAACCTCTATGGCTGCCGTGAATCGCTGGTCGACGGCATCCGCCGCGGCACCGACGTCATGATGTCGGGCAAGGTCGCGATGGTCGCGGGCTTCGGCGACGTCGGCAAGGGTTCGGCCGCCTCGCTGCGCCAGGCCGGCTGCCGCGTGATGGTGTCCGAAGTCGATCCGATCTGCGCGCTGCAGGCGGCGATGGAAGGCTATGAGGTCGTGACCATGGAAGACGCCGCGCCCCGCGCCGACATCTTCGTCACCGCGACCGGCAACAAGGACATCATCACCATCGAGCACATGCGTGCGATGAAGGATCGCGCCATCGTCTGCAACATCGGCCACTTCGACAACGAGATCCAGATTGCGGGTCTGCGTAACCTGAAGTGGACCAACATCAAGCCACAGGTCGACGAGATCGAATTCCCCGACAAGCACCGCATCATCATGCTGTCGGAGGGTCGCCTCGTGAACCTCGGCAACGCAATGGGCCACCCGTCCTTCGTGATGTCGGCGTCCTTCACCAACCAGACGCTGGCGCAGATCGAGCTGTACGCCAACAACAAGGATGGCAAGTACAAGAAGGAAGTCTACGTGCTGCCGAAGTCGCTCGACGAGAAGGTCGCGCGCCTCCACCTCGCCAAGATCGGCGTCAAGCTCACCGAGCTCCGCAAGGACCAGGCCGACTATATCGGCGTGAAGCAGGAAGGTCCGTACAAGAGCGACCACTACCGCTACTGATTCGCTGATTACAGAGATCAACGACGCAAAGCCCCGGAGCGATCCGGGGCTTTGTTGTTTCGGCGCATGGAATTCAACTCGCTTTCCAGTTGCTGCACAGCTGATTGCCAATTGACGGCCACGATTGGCGGGCGGACAATCCTCCCCTGCGGAGGAAACCATGCAACAAGAACATTTCGACGTGCTGATCGTCGGTGCCGGCCTGTCCGGCATTGGCGCGGGCTATCATCTGCAGACCAAGTGCCCGGGTAAGAGCTACGTCATTCTCGAGGGGCGCGACTGCATTGGCGGTACCTGGGACCTGTTTCGCTATCCCGGCATCCGCTCCGACAGCGACATGTTCACGCTCGGTTATTCCTTCAAGCCGTGGACCGATCCGAAGGCGATCGCCGACGGGCCGCAGATCCTGAATTACGTGCGCGAGACCGCGACCGAAAACGGTATCGAGAAGCACATCCGCTTCCGCCATCGCGTCAAGCGCGCGGCCTGGTCGACGCCGGAGGCGCGCTGGACCGTCGAGGCCGAACGTATCACGGGCGAGGGGGCGACCGAGCTGGTGCGCTTCACCTGCAATTTCCTGTTCATGTGCTCCGGCTATTACAAATACGAGGCGGGCTATACGCCGGAGTTCAAGGGCGTCGCCGATTTTGCCGGCCGCATCGTGCATCCGCAGAAATGGACCGAGGACATCGACTATGCGGGCAAGCGCGTCGTCGTGATCGGCTCGGGCGCGACCGCGGTAACACTGGTGCCGGAGCTCGCCAAGAAAGCGGCGCAGGTCACTATGCTGCAGCGCTCGCCGACCTATGTGGTGTCGCGTCCCGCCCAAGATCCCGTCGCCAACAAGTTGCGCCGCAATCTGCCGGCGCGGCTGGCCTATCATTTGATCCGCTGGCGCAATGTGATGTGGGGAATGTTCTTCTTCCAGCTCAGCCGGCGGCGGCCGGACAAGGTGAAGAACCTGATCCTCGGTGGCGTACGGATGGCGCTCGGCCCCGACTACGACATCGCAACCCATTTCACGCCGCGCTACAACCCCTGGGACCAGCGGCTCTGCCTCGTGCCCGACGGCGATCTGTTCAAGGCGATCCGCGAAAAGCGCGCCGCCGTGGTCACCAACGAGATCGACAGCTTTACCCACGACGGCATCAGGCTGAAGGACGGCAGCGAGCTTGCGGCCGACATCATCGTGACGGCGACGGGGCTGGTGCTCCAGGTCGTCGGCGGCCTGGATGTCAGCGTCGATGGTCGTGCCGTCGATTTCGCCAACACGCTGACCTACAAGGGCATGATGTATGCCGACGTGCCGAACATGGCGTCGGCCTTCGGCTACACCAACGCGTCCTGGACGCTGAAATGCGATCTCACCTGCGAATATGTCTGCCGTCTCATCAACTACATGGACCGGCATAATTTCCGCCAGGCCATGCCGCACAATGACGACCCCGAGATCACCGCGCAGCCTTCGCTCGACTTCACCTCGGGCTATGTGCGGCGTTCGGTCGCCAAGATGCCGAAACAAGGCTCGAAGCAGCCATGGCGGTTGTACCAGAACTATGCGCTGGACATCGTCTCGTTGCGCTTCGGCCGCATCGACGACGGCGTGATGCGATATTCCTGATCACGCCGCCGCTTTTATGCCTTGCGCGTGGTGAGCGCGAGGCCAAGGTCGATCGCGAGCGCCAGCACCGCGGCACCGCCGCCGAGCGCGAACAGAACCAGATAGTCGCCGCCGGTGTTCGCATAGATCCAGGAGAAGCCGTAAGCCGCGGCAGCCTGGAATAGCGCAAAGCTGGTGGTGGCGTGGCTCCATGTCGCGCGCTGCTGCTCGCTCGAGTGCGGGACAAGCTCATGGATGCGTCCGAGCACCAGTGGCACGATGCCCGGCGTGAAACCGCCGACCACGATGCTCGACACGATCAGTGACGCCGGCGCGGTGCTGACGGTCGGGAGCAACACGGCGGCCGCCTCGATCAAAAAGGCCGCGCGCAACGCCGGGCCGAAGCCGGATCGATCACCGAGATGACCGGTGACGAGCGGGCCGACGATGGCGCCGAGGCCGTAGAGCACCCAATAGCGCGATCCGGCCGCAATGCCCTGGCCGAGACCGCGCGCCACGAAATCCACGATGAAAACCATGTGCGGCACCAGCGCCACCGCGTTGAGCCCGTACTGGATCAGCAGCGCACGGGCCGCAGTCGGCGTGCGATGGTGCTTTGCTTGATGCGCGGGCGAAGCGCCAGTCGTAGTGTCCGCAGGCCAATTCCACCAGCTCGCGAGCGTCAGCACGGCCGAGAGGACGCCAAGGCCAACCCAGCTCTGCTGCAGGCCTTGTTGCAGCAGCAGGGGCACCAGCGTGCCCGATGCCGCGACACCGAGACCGACGCCCGCAAAGATCACGCCGCCGACGATGCCGCGCCGGGCGGGCGAGGTGTGCGGCAGAATGACGGACGCCGCCAGCACCATGATGATTCCGCCGGTGAGCCCGGAGAGGAATCGCCAGGCGAAGAACCAGGTGAAGGACACAGGCGCGGAGCTCGCAAAGAACGAGAGGGTCGCCAGCACCATCATCGCCCGCAGCGCGCGAACTGCGCCAACGCGCGCCGCGACAGATCGCGCGGCGAGCGCGCCCGCGAGATAGCCGGCGAGGTTCGCCGCGCCGAGATAGACGACGTCGGACGCGCTGAACCACTTCGCGGCAATCAGCGCCGGGATCAGCGGCGTGTAGGAGAAGCGGGCGAGGCCAAGCCCGACCAGCGATGCGGACAGTCCTGCCACCGCATAGCGCCAGGTTCGTTGTGATTCTGATCCCGGCTGCGGGTGCAGCCGGGTCTCGATGTGTTGCTTCGTGTTTGCGTTGGTCATGGCATCCTCCTGCGCACGATGGCGCGCGCGGATCATCCTGTCTGGCTCGCGCGACGCCGCCGGAATTCCGGCACGGGCAGGCCGCCCCAGCCCCAATTGTCGGTGTCGACTTCCTCGATCACGACGAAGGTGGAATCGAGCGGCTTGCCGAGAACGTCGCGCAACAGCTCGCTCGAGCCCTTGATCAACGCGGCTTTCTCCTCCGCCGTGAGCGACGCCGTTCCCGACGTCGTCCCTTCTCGGGTCACTTGAATGGTGACGATGGGCATGGTGCTGCTCCGCGGTCAGTGGCCGGCGATCTGGCCGCCGTCGACATGCAGGATCTCGCCGGTCACGAAACTCGCTTGCTCCAGGTAAAGCACGGCATCGACGATGTCGGACATCTCGCCCATGTGACCGACCGGGTGCATCGCGCCGAGTTGGGCGTGCGTCGCGACCGGGTGCATCGGCGACTTGATGATGCCGGGCGCAACCGCGTTCACGCGAATGCCGCGCTTGGCGTATTCGATCGCAAGCGACCTGGTCGCGGCGTTCAGCCCACCCTTGCTCAGCGAGGCCAGCACCGAGGGTACGTTCGAGTTGGCTTGATCGACCAGGGTGGTCGTGATCTGGACGACATGACCAGAACCCTGCTTCTCCATCTCCGCGATGGCGAGCTGCGTGATGTTGAAGAAGCCGGCGACGTTGGTGCCCATCACCGCCGCATAGTCCTCGGCCGTGTACTGCGTGAACGGCTTTGCGACGAAGATGCCGGCATTGTTGACCAGCGTGTCGACGCGGCCGAAGCGGGCGACGGCCTGCGCAACCACGCGTTCCGCGGTCTTCCGGTCGGCGATGTCGCCGGGAATGGCAAGGACATCGTCATCGCCGGACGGCTTGACGGAGCGCGCCGTCGCAACGACGCGATAATTGCGATCGCGAAAACCCTGGACGAGGGCAGCGCCGATGCCCTGCGATGCACCGGTAATGATGGCAACCTTTTGCTCGATACCCATGACGGGCTCCTGTTGTTGATCCGTGCCAGCACCGGCTGGCCTGGGCGTTGAGGTACGCCGCGGTGGCCTGCTCGCGAATACACGCTGGCCGGCAGACACTCTTTCGCGGCGCGTATGAATGCCGGACCGGCGTCCGGCGGCAGTTGTCGCGATTGGGACAAGGGCTTAATTTGTCATTGGAATTTCACGGGGCGGCGGGAAGGCATGGATCGTCTGGATGCGATGAAGGTGTTCGTCCTCGCGGTGGACGAGGGCAGCCTGGCCGCCGCAGGCCGCAAGCTCGGTCGCTCGCCGGCGGCGGTGAGCCGCGCCATCGCCTTCCTGGAGGGGCAGGTCGGCGCCGAGCTGCTGCACCGGACCACGCGGTCGATCAAGCTGAGCGAGGAGGGCGAGCGCTATGTCGCCATCTGCCGGCGCGTGCTGACCGAACTCGAAGAGGCCGACGCCATTGCGGCCGGCCCGCGCGCGGCGCCACGTGGCCTGCTGACGATCACGGCGCCAGTGGTGTCAGGCGAGATGGTGTTGCGCCCGATCCTGGATGCGTTTCTGGACGCTTATCCGACCGTTTCGGCAAAGCTGCTGCTGTTCGATCGTGCGGTCAACCTGATCGAGGAGGGGTTCGATATCGCGCTTCGCATCGGTCCGCTTGCGGATTCAGCGATGGTGGCGTTGCCTCTCGGTGAGGTCCGGCGGGTCGTGGTGGCCGCGCCGCGCTATCTGAAACAGCATCCGCGCATCGCGGAGCCAGGCGACCTCGCCAAACACCAGATCGTGGCGATGGCGCATCTGCCGAATTCATGGACCTTCGCGCCGTCGAGGAATTCAACGGTGCCGCGGACGGTTCAGTTCACGCCGCGCCTGATGGTCAACAGCACCTATGCGGCGGTCGCCTCCGCGGTGGCCGGGCGCGGCATCGCGCGGATGTATTCCTATCAAGTTGCCGAGCAGGTCGCGCGCGGCGAACTCGAGGTCCTGCTTGCGAGCGACGAGGATCCGGAGATGCCGGCGAACCTGATCTCGCCGCAGGGCCGGCTCTCGGTGCCGAAGGTGCGTGCCTTCGCCGATTTTGCCGTGCCCCGTCTGAAGAAGCACTTTGCACAGTTCAGGAAGAGCATTGGCGCTCGCTGAGGTGTCGCGCCGCTTCTGCCAATGCGTTGTTTTGCGTATACGGCCGCCGGGCTGAATCGGCGATGGTTCCGAACGGTTAACGCCGGATTAACGGATGAGTCCTAGCCTGTCTCGGCCGGGGTTACTCGCAAGGCCGAGGTGAGCCCAATGGAAGCCCAGAAGATCGCGGTCGACGCCGTCGTCGCGCTGACCGATTGCGACCGCGACGCCGTCATCGCGTTTATCCGCCGGCTCTACCTCGCCGGCGTCACCGACCCCAAGCGCCTGACCTTCAAGGGCCTCCAGGCGCTGTCCCGGGCGTGATTCGGCCGATTTCGGTTCATTTTAGCCCGGGTTCCGTCCCCGAGCTCTCCCCAGCGTGACCGCAACCCCCCGGTGAATATCTTGCCGGTGGGGGCCGGCCGCGGTAGATCACGTCCCCGGCTGGGTTACTCGGGATTTGGGGAAATGCTGAAACAGCTTTTTGCGCCGCAGCTTGTCATTTTGTATGTGCTGGCGGCATCGACGATTTACGTTCACTTTCGGGGCAAGCAGCGGTTGCGCTTCGCGCGCCAGCTCGGCGATCACTCGACCTATCTCGCACCTTATAACGTGCTGATGTATGCGGGCTCGGCCGTGCCGAACAAGCCTGTCATCTCGGTCGAGCAGTTTCCCGAGTTGAAGCCGCTCAGCGAGAACTGGGAGACCATCCGCGACGAGGCCGTCCGCCTGTTCGACGAAGGCTTTATCCGCGCGGCAGCGAAGAACAACGACTGGGGTTTCTACTCATTCTTCAAGAGCGGCTGGAAACGCTTTTACCTGAAATGGTACGACGACTTCCTGCCCTCGGCGAACACGCTGTGCCCGAAGACGGTGGAGCTGCTCAAGTCGATCCCGAGCGTGCACGGCGCCATGTTCGCGATGCTGCCTCCGGGCGGCAAGCTCGGCGCTCATCGCGATCCCTTTGCCGGATCGCTGCGCTATCACCTCGGCCTCGTCACGCCGAACTCGAACAAGTGCCGCATCCTCGTTGACGGCGTCGAATGCGTCTGGCGCGACGGCGAGGCCTTCATGTTCGACGAGACCTTCATCCACAGCGCCGAGAACCAGACTGACGTCAATCGCATCATCCTGTTCTGCGATGTCGAGCGTCCGATGAAGTTCGGCTTCATGACCGCGATCAACCGCTGGGTCAGCCATCACATCGTCAAGGCGTCGGCGACCCAGAACGTCGAAGGCGAGAGCGTCGGCGTGCTCAACAAGGTGTTCGGCAAGCTCTACGAGATCCATCTCGGCAGCCGCAAGGTCAAGGAGTGGAACCGCAACGTCTACTACACGCTGAAATATTCGCTGACCGCTCTGGTTCTTGGCCTCATCGTGTATTCGGCATTGACCTGATCGGCGCATCGCATTGCCTGAATCAAAAAGCCCCGGAGCAATCTCCGGGGCTTTTTTGTTTGTGGAGATGCCGCAGCCGCGGTCACACCGGCTTCGCACCCGTCTGAATGATCGACCCTACATGCTGTCCGCGCAGGGCCGCGCCGATCCGGCCCGGCACGAGGCCGTTCACCACCTGCACGCGCGCGATGTGGCGTGCATTCGCCATCACCTCGAGCAGCGCGGGATCGAACGGCAGCGTGCCCTTGAGCTTCGCAAGTTCGGCGAAGCTCGTTTCTTTCAAGAGCTCGGCCTTCTTGCCGTCTGCGCCATTGGGATCGGTGGTGTAGACGCCATCGACGTCCTCGACGATCGTCAAACCCGCGGCCCCGAGCGCGTCGGCGAGCAGGAAGGCGCCGGTATCAGCGCGATGCAGCGGGATGCGCGCGGTCGGGAACTCGTGATGGTGGTAGGGCGGGAACGCGCTGCCGACGACCGCGCGCGCCGCTTGAAGATGAATCGCGAGCTGGCTCGCGATGGTGCCGTGCTCGACATAGGAGACGCCCTCGGGCGCGAGCAGGCTCGCCAGGATGTGGCCGTTCTGACCCGCCTCGCTGGCGGCGAGCGGCGCGAGCGAGCCGGCCGGCAAGCCGAGGTCGAGACCGACGCTGTAGAGATGGCGGGCACGGATGCCGGCGCCGGTCAGGATCAGCAGGCGATGCTCGGGCAGCAGGGCGCGCAGCTCGTCGACGAGCGGCAGGATGGCCTCAGCGCCACGATCCATGATGCGACCGCCGATCTTGATGACCTGCAGCCAGGGCAGCAGCTTGATCGGGCGATTGCCGGCGACGGGGCGGGTGAGATCGCTGTCCAGAAGGGTCTGGCGCGCGAGCGGCGAGGCGACGTGCTTGATCTGGTTGGTGTCAGCCATGACGGTGCTCTCTTCAGCTCGCGGTGATGATGGTGCCGACATGCTCGCCCGCGAGCGCGCGGGTGAGATTGCCGGGAACGAGGCCGTTCACGACCTGCACCTGGCGGACGTGGCGCGCTGCGGTGAGGAGATCGAGCACCGGGAATTCCAGGATGGAATCCTGTAGACCCTTGGCCTTCATTTCGGCCACCGAGATTTTTGGAATGAAGGTCGCGTTCTTCGACGTTTTCGGGTTCGCGGTGTAGAGGCCGTTCTCGTCCTTCACGTAGATCATCGCCTTGCAGCCGAATTGCTCGGCGACGAGGAAGCATCCGGCATCGGTGCGGTAGGGCGGGATCACGCCTTCCGCCGCGGGCCGCATCCAGAGGCTATAGGGCGGCATGCCTGCGAAGATGACGGCGTTGACCTCGGCGAGAAACAGCGGCACGGACGAGAGCCCGGCGCTGCTGACGGCGGAGATGCCGTGCTTGGCCAAGAGCTGTCCGAGCATCGCCGCGTTCTGGTCGGCCACGGAGGCGCCGAGCTGCGACAGCACGCCGGCCGGCAGGCGAAGCCCGGCGGCGATCGAATAGAGATGCCGCGCGCGGGTGCCGGCGCCGGTGCCGATCAGGAGCTTGTGGGCTTTACGGGCCGCAACGATCTCCTCGACGATCGGATAGACCGCGGCGCGACCGCGATCGATCATGCTCTGCCCGCCGATCTTGATGACCGTTGCATCCGGCAGGATGCGGAAGTCCGAAGCTTTCTCCGCCGCGGCGACAAGCTGTGGGTCGGTGAGCGGGCGCTGCATCAGCAGCCCCTCAAGCTCCGTGATCGTGTTCGACATCCGAGACATCCTCTCGTTTTCTGATGCGGTCTCTGCGGTGGGACCCTCCGGTCCCGACACGCGAATCTTGCTGCACTGGCCGGTCCATGGCAACAAGGTTCGTCGCGATTTACCGGCCAAACATGGAGCAGGCAATGGCCCAATTGCCACTTGCGAACACCGAGACCGTGCAATTCTTCCGCGCGTGGCTGGAGACCTTCTCAGGGTTTGTCCGCGAGGTCGACTATGCCTCGGCGCGACCGCTGTTCCATCCGGATGTGCTGGCGTTCGGGACGCATAACGACGTCATCCCCGGCCTCGACCAGTGGGTCACGACGCAATGGAATAATGTCTGGCCGAAGACGACCGACTTCCGCTTCGTGCTCGAGCAGATCTCGGTTCTGGCCTCACCAGACGGCACGACGGCGACCGTGATCGCACCGTGGACGAGCACGGGCTATCATCCCGACGGCAGCGCGTTTCCGCGCCCCGGCCGTGCGACCATGATCTTTTCGAGAGATGGCGATCGCTGGCTGTGCGTGCATTCGCACATGTCGCTCAATCGCGGCGTGCCGCAGACGAGCCACGCCGATCGGCCAGTGAAGGCCTGGTAGATCGCGATCACATGCTCGACATGCAAAAGGCCCCGGACCTGTCCGGGGCCTTTCGATTTCCAGATGCCGGGCAGCTTATTCCGGCTGGCCGATGCTGACCTTCAGCGTGCCGACGCCGTCGACGCCGCATTCGAGCTTGTCGCCGGGCTGGAGCTGCGACACGCCGGCCGGCGTGCCCGTCATGATGATGTCGCCGGCAGCGAGCTTCACCTGCTGGGACAGCTGCCAGATCGTCTCGGGCACGTTCCAGATCATCTGCTCGAGGTCGCCCGTCTGGGCTTCCTTGCCGTTGACCGTGAGCCAGATCTTGCCCTTGGTGGGATGCCCGATCTTCGAGGCCGGTTGCACCGCGGAGGCGGGCGCCGAGCCGTCGAACGACTTGCCGATCTCCCACGGACGCTCCTTCTTGCGCGAGGCGATCTGGAGGTCGCGGCGGGTGAGGTCGATGCCGACGGCGTAGCCGTAGACGTGGTCGAGCGCCTTCTCGGCGGGGATGTTGAGGCCGCCGCTCTTCAGCGCGACGATCAGCTCGACCTCGTGATGCAGATCCTTGGTCAGAGGCGGATAGGGAATGGTGGCGCCATCGGGCACCAGCATGTCGGCGTGCTTGGCGAAGAAGAACGGCGGCGCGCGCTCGTCATTGCCCATCTCGCGGATGTGCTCGAGATAATTGCGGCCGACGCACCAGATGCGGCGCACCGGATAACGGCCGGCCTCGCCGACGACGGGGAGCGAAGCCTGGGGCGGAAGCGGGATGACATAGGAGGCGGCGTTCATGAAGCGGTCTCGCTGCTCTTGGGTTGATAGGGAACTCTATGCGGTTGCGCTGATCGGCGCCAGCGCGCCGGTGTCGTAATGCTGCAGGCGGAAGAACGAGGCGTAGCGGCCGCCACGGCGCAGCAACTCTTCATGCCGGCCCTGCTCGACGATCTCGCCACCCTCGACCACCAGGATCGCGTCGGCGTGCATGATGGTGTGCAGACGATGCGCGATCACGATGGTGGTGCGGTTCTGGCAGAGATGCTCGATCGCCTCCTGAACCTGCCGTTCGGACTCGGAATCGAGCGCGGCGGTGGCTTCGTCCAGCAGGATGATCGGCGCGTTCTTGATCAGCGCGCGGGCAACCGCGATGCGCTGGCGCTGCCCGCCGGACAGCTGCGTGCCGTGCTCGCCGACCGGCGTGTCGTAGCCGAGCGGGAAACCCATGATGAAATCGTGCGCGCAGGCCGCCTTCGCCGCCTCGATGATCTCGTTCTCGCTCGCGCCCGGCTTGCCGAAGGCGATGTTGTTGCGGATGGTGTCGCGGAACAGATAGACGTCCTGACCGACATAGGCGGTCTGTGCCCGCAGCGATTTGCGCGACACCGCGCCGATCGACTGGCCGTCGATCACGATGTCGCCTTGCGTCACCTCGTAGAAGCGGAGCAGCAGCGCCAGCACGGTCGATTTGCCGCCACCGGAGGGGCCGACCAGCGCGGTGACCTTGCCGGGTTCGGCGATGAAGCTCATGCGGTTGAGCACGGTCTCGTTGGCGCGGTAGCAGAAGCTGACGTCGCGCATCTCGATCTTTGCTTCGGAGAGCTTCAGCGCCGGCTTGTCGTCGTCGGAATGCTCGCTGGCCGGGCTGTCGACGACTTCGAGCAGCATGCGCGCGCCGACGAGCTGGCTGTTGAGGTCGATGTTGAGCCGCGCCAGCCGCTTGGCGGGCTCGGTCGCCATCAGGAAGGCGGTCATGAACGAGAAGAACGCGCCGGGCGTGGCGTTGAGCGCGACCACGCTGTAGCCGCCATAGAGCAGGCAGCCGGCGACCGCGAAGCCGCCGAGCATTTCCATCAGCGGGTTGGAGCGGTTGGCGACGCGGGCCATCTTGTTGGCGTTGCGCTCGACGATCGTGATGTTCTCGTCGATGCGGCTCTGCATGGTGTCTTCGAGCGTGAACGCCTTCACGGTGCGGATGCCCTGCAGCGATTCCTGCATCGTCTCCAGGATGTCGGCGGTGCCGGTGAACTGGTTGTAGGCGAGGCCCTTGATGCGCTTGACCAGCTTGCGCAGCACCAGCATCGCCGGCGGCACAGCGACGAGGCCGATCAGCGACATCAGCGGATCCTGCCACACCATCACACCGATCATGGCGAGCAGCATCAGCAGGTCGCGCCCGATGGCGTTGACCAGCATGTTGAGCACGTCGGTGATCGATTTGGCGCCGGCCGTCAGCCGCGCCAGAAATTCGGATGAATGCCGCTCCGAGAAGAAGCCGACGCTCTCGCGCATCAGCTTGGCGAACAGCTGGCGCTGGTTGGTGGCGAGGATGGCGTTGCTGATCTTGGTCAGGATCACCATGTGGCCGTAGGTCGCCACGCCTTTGATGAACAGCAGGATCACCGTGATGCCCGAGAACATCGCGATGCCCGGGATGTTCTTGTCGACATAGGCCTGGTTGATGACCTGGCCGAGCACGTAGGTCGCGCCTGCGGTCGAGCCGGCGGCCGCCGCCATCAGTGCAAAGGCAACGAGGTAGCGCCGCCAGTAGATGATCCCCTGTTCCGCCACGAGGCGGCGAATGAGGACCATTGCCTCATAGGGATCGTCGGTGATTTTCTTTGGAAACTGGGCCATCCGTAGTCCATTGACGGCCAAGGCGAAAAGCCTGCCCGCGCGTCAGGGATCGAATGGCCTCTGTGCCCGCTAAAGCTACGGTTTTCAAGCCCAATTAAGGGCTTGCGCCCGGATGGATTCTAGGCCGAGACGGCGTGGCGGAGCTCGCCATGGCGCTCGCGGAACAGCTTGTCCTCCCAGGCCAGCGCGTGCGCCGCGATGGTCTCGAGGTCCTCGTATTGCGGCTTCCAGTCGAGCAGGCCGCGGATGCGGCTGGTGTCGGCGACCATGGTCATGATGTCGCCGGGCCGGCGCGGGGCGTATTGCACGGCGAAGCTGCGGCCCGACACCCGCCGCACGGCATCGATGGTTTCGAGCACCGAATAGCCGCGGCCATAGCCGCAGTTCAGCGTCGTCGAGGCGCCGCCGTTGCGCAGATAGGCGAGCGCCGAGCGATGCGCCTGCGACAGATCCGTCACGTGGATGAAGTCGCGGATGCAGCTGCCGTCCTGGGTCGGGTAGTCGGTGCCGAACACGTCGATCTTGGCGCGCTGGCCGGTCGCGGCTTCCACCGCGATCTTGAGCAGATGCGTGGCACCGACGGTGGCAAGCCCGATGCGGGCCTGCGGATCCGCACCCGCGACGTTGAAATAGCGCAGCGTCACGTACTGCATGCCGTAGGCGGCGGCGACGTCGTGCAGCATGATCTCGGTCATCAGCTTGGACGAGCCGTAGGGCGACAGCGGCCGCGTCGGCGCGTGCTCGGGCACCGGCACCTGGTCCGGATTGCCGTAGACGGCGGCGGTCGAGGAGAAGATGAAGCGGCTGATGCCGCGCTTCACCGCGACGTTGAGCAGATTGCGCGCGGTCATGAAATTGTTGCGGTAGTAGCCGAGCGGATCGCGCATCGAATCCGGCACGACCACGGAGCCCGCGAAATGGATGATGCTCTCGATGTTGTGCTGGGCGATCACGCCCTCGAGCAGGTTCTCGTCGCCGGCATCGCCGATGAACAGCGGCACGCCCTCAGGCAGATATGCGGAAAAACCGGTGGAGAGATCGTCGATCACGACGACGTCCTCGCCGGCCTCCGCCAGCGTCAGGACCGTGTGACTTCCGATATAGCCGGCGCCGCCGGTGACTAGCACAGTCATGATCTCACCCGTCTTCGATCAAGGCACCAAGTTAACGTTTGCGCGGTGAAGAGGGGGTTTCGGGCCGGCTGAACTGGTCACTATGCTTAATGTTGCGTATAGGACTTTGCGAAACGGAGCATGACGTGGCGAATTTCCCGGGCGATCTGCAAGTGATCGTGCCAAATCTGCACAGGCGCTATTCCGGGGTCACCGCGACCAACCGGATGGTGGCGCCGCGGCTGGCAAAACTCTATCGCGCCGCGTGGTTCGGATCGGACGCGCCGGAGGGGATTGTGCGGCTGGGCGTCGCCGATGTCCTGAAGCTATGGCGCCGCAAGTCGCCCCTGACCTGGCATGCGCGCCGCAACAACGAGATGATCGCGGGCGTTTTGCTACGCGCGCTCGGCTGGCCGCTCAAGCTGGTGTTCACCTCGGCGGCGCAGCGGCATCACAGCTGGATCACGCGCTGGCTGATCCGGCAGATGGACGCGATCATCGCGACATCGGACATCTCGGCCTCGTTCCTCAAAGTCAAAGCGACGGTGATCCCGCATGGCGTCGATACCGACGTCTATGCGCCACCGGTCGATCGCGCCGCGGCATTCGCGGAAGCCGCGCTGCCCGGCCGTTACGCCATCGGCTGCTTCGGCCGCGTGCGCGCGCAGAAGGGCACCGATGTGTTTGTCGATGCGATGTGCCGATTGCTGCCGCGCTATCCGGATTTCACGGCCGTGATCGTCGGACAAGTCACGGCCGAGCAGACGCCCTTCGCCAACGATCTGAAGAAACGCATCGAAGCAGCCGGCCTGCAGTCGCGCATCGTCATCACCGGCGAGCTGCCGATCGAAGACGTGCAGCGCTGGTATCAGCGGTTGACGATCTACGCCTTCACCTCGCGCAACGAAGGCTTTGGCCTGACGCTGATCGAGGCAATGGCGGCCGGCAGCGCGCTCGTCGCCGCCCGCGCTGGAGCTGCCGAACTCGTGGTCGAGGACGGCGTGAGCGGCATGCTGATCCCGACGGGCGATGCGGATGCGCTCGCGGCTGCGCTCGAGCCATTGATGCGTGACGTGGCTACTGCGACTGCGATGGGCGAACGTGGTCGCGAACGTGTGCTGGCGAAATTCAGCCTCGATGCCGAGGCGGCGCGGATCGGCGAGGTCTATCGGCCGCTGCTTTGAGCGAGGGCGCCGTGTGCGACGGTAAGTCGTTGATTTCGCTACAGCGGGCTACTGTGCATGGGGTTGTTTTCGCGTTTTCGGTCCGATTTTCGCGATCACCTCAGCCACGAACGCATCGAGGTCGCCGCCTTCGAAGAGAAAGCCCGGCAGTCCCAGCGCCTTGCCAGCTTCGAGATCCCTCGGCTGATCTCCGATGACGAAACTGCCGTCGAGTTGCACGGGCCAGTGCTGGATGAGATCGCGCAACATGCCGGGCGCCGGCTTGCGCCAGTCGTGCTCCTTGCTGTAGCCGGCGACCGTTCCCTGCGGATGATACGGACAGAAGCGGATGTCATCGATCCCGGCGCCGTCGCGCGCGAGCTCGTCGCGCATCCAGCCGTGCAATGCGTTCACATCGGCTTCGCTGTAGAGGCCGCGCGCGACGCCGGACTGGTTGGTGAAGACGAACACCCAATAGCGGGCTTCGTTGAGGCGGCGAATGGCCCTGGCGACGTTTTCCGTCCAACGGATGCGGTCTCGCGTGCCGATATAGCCATCGTCGAGGTTGATGACGCCGTCGCGATCGAGGAATGCGGCGGGCTTCGCCGCGCGGCCGTCAGACATTTGCACGTCCTTGCGTCCTTGCCAGCACGTCTCTTGCGATCTCGACGACCTCTGACGCCGCGATATCCCGCATGCAGCGGTGGTCGTTCATTTTGCAGATCGTGCTCTGGCAAGGCTGGCAGGCGAGCACGCTCTTGGTCTGGACCACGGTCGCGGCGAGGCCATTGAGCGGGGCCCAGAGATAGGGGCTGGTCGGGCCGAAGATGCCCATGGTGGGCGTGTCGAGCGCGGCCGCGATATGCATCAGGCCCGAATCGTTCGAGATCGCGACGCCGGCTGCGGCCATGGCGAGAACGCCGTTGCGCAGATCGTTGCCGGTGAGATCGCGGACGCCCGGGCCGCCGGCCGCGACGATCTCCTGGGCGAGGCCCTTTTCCGCGGGACCGCCGACCACCCAGACCTCCAGCCCGCGCTCAACCAGCAGGCGGGCGGCCTCCGGATAATAGGTCCAGCGTTTCGACACCCCGACCGACCCAGGCGCGAGCGCCACGGCGGCCCCGGCGCTGAGGCCGTTGGCCTGGCGCCAGCGGGCGATCTCGTCAGCCGGGACCCGCAATTGCGGAACCGGCCATTCCGGCGGCAAAGGCGCGCCGTCGGGCTGGGCCAGCGCGGCGTTCTTGTCGATGAAGCGGGGCAGCTTCTTCTCGCCCCAGCGCCAGCGGTTGAGCAGGCCGAACCGGAACTCGCCGACGAAGCCGACCCGTTCCGGGATGCCGGCCAGCGCCGGCGCAATGGCCGCCTTCCAGGTCCGCGGCAGCACCAGGGCGGTGCCGTAGTTCCGCTCACGCAGGAGCCGGGCCAGGCCGAGCTGGCGGCCCACGGCAAGGCGGCTGCGGGGCAGGTCCCAGACGAGCCCGGCGCGCACGCCCGGCATGTAGTCGACCAGGGGCGCGCACAGCGACGTGGTCAGGAGATCGACCGGCCGATTCGGCCAGCGCTCCTTCAGCACACGCACGACGGTATGATTCCGGACGAAATCGCCGATCCACATATAAGGGACGATCAGGATCGGGCTTGTGTCGCTCCGATCCTCATTTCCGCCAAATTGCGAATCGCTGTTCATTCGTTAATTGTGCCGCGGGCGCCCTGATGTGGCGGTTCGGTTAGCCGCTCCCGGCCGGCAGGTAAAGCGGGCAGAAGTGCGAGCCCCGAGCGTCAGGCCCAAAATGCTTACACTTTGGTAGATGATGCGCTAGGGCAGGTATCGGGCCGCGAAGATCGGGCAGGGTGGTTGGAATGTTGCTGGTGACCGGCGGAGCCGGTTTTATCGGATCGAATGTCGTGGCCGCGCTCAACGAGGCGGGCCGCAGCGACGTTGTGATCTGCGATCTCCTGGGCAGCGACGGCAAATGGCGCAATCTCGCCAAGCGGCAGCTTGTGGATATCGTTCCACCGGCCGAGCTTGCCGACTGGCTGAAGGGGCGCAAGCTCGACGCCGTGATCCATCTCGGAGCGATTTCCGAGACCACCGCGACCGACGGCGATCTGGTGATCGAGACCAATTTCCGCTTCTCGATGCGCCTGCTCGACTGGTGCACGGCCAACGCCGTGCCGTTGATCTACGCCTCGTCGGCCGCGACCTATGGCGACGGCGCGGAAGGTTTCGACGACGACGCCTCGCTGCCGGCGCTGAAGAAGCTGCGGCCGATGAACCTCTACGGCTGGAGCAAGCAGCTGTTCGATCTCGCGGTCGCCGGGCGCGTCGCGAACGGCGATTCCCTGCCGCCGCAATGGGCGGGCCTGAAATTCTTCAACGTGTTCGGCCCGAACGAATACCACAAGGGCACGATGATGAGCGTGCTGGCGCGTCGCTTCGACGACGTCAAGGCGGGCCGCGTCGTGCAGCTGTTCAAGTCGCATCGCGACGGCATCGCCGACGGCGACCAGCGTCGCGATTTCATCTATGTCGACGACGTCGTGCGCGTGATCCTGTGGCTGCTGGCGACGCCTGCGGTGTCGGGGCTGTTCAATGTCGGCACCGGCAAGGCGCGGAGCTTCAAGGATCTGATGCTCGCGACCTATGCGGCGCTCGGTACGAAGGCCAACATCGAATACATTGACATGCCCGAGCAGATCCGCGGCAGCTATCAATATTTCACCGAGAGCAAGGTCGATCGTCTCCACCGCGCCGGCTATAACGGCGGCTTCACGACGCTCGAAGACGCAGTGAAGGCCTATGTCGGGGACTATCTCGACCGGCCCGACCGTTTCCGATAAGGCCCCAAGGATCTGAGGCCCAATGACCATGCCGACGCCCATTCTCGATTTCGATGCTCTCGCGCAAGCCATCTCCGGCCGCACGGTGCTTTGCATCGGCGACATCATGCTGGACGAGTTCGTCTACGGCGAGGTATCGCGGATTTCGCCGGAAGCGCCGACGCCGGTCATCGCGGCGCAGCGCAGCGAGATCCATATCGGCGGTGCCGGCAACGTCGCGCGCAATATCGCTTCGCTCGGTGCGCGCTGTATCTTCGTCGGCCTCGTCGGCGAGGACGATGCGGGAGCGCGACTCAAGGCCGCGCTGGCGGACCATGCCGGCATCGACAGCGCGCTGGTGTGCGATCCGTCGCGGCCGACCACGCGAAAGGTGCGCTTCGTCTCCGAGCATTTCTCCACGCATATGCTGCGCGCGGATTGGGAGCAGGCGGTAGCGGCCTCCGACGAGGTCGAGACGAAGCTGATCGAGGCGATCGTGCCGCAGATCGCGCGCGCCGATATCGTGCTGCTGTCCGACTACGCCAAGGGCGTGCTGACCGCGCGCGTGATCCGCCATACCATCGACGCCGCGCGAAAGCTCGGCAAGCCCGTGATCGTCGATCCCAAGAGCCTGAACTGGGCGATCTATCGCGGCGCCACGCTGCTCACGCCCAACCGCAAGGAATTCTCGGAAGCCACCCGCAGCCGTGCCGACACGCCGCAGAGCATCGTCGATGCCAGCGAGGACGTGATGCGGCTCGCCGATTGCGAGGCGATCCTGGTCACGCAGGGCGAGCACGGCATGACGCTGGTGCCGCGCAAGGGCGAGGCCGTCCATGTTCCGGCTTTCCCGGTGAAGGTGCGCGATGTCTCCGGCGCCGGCGACACCGTCGCCGCCGCGCTCGCGGTCTCGCGCGCGGCGGGGGCGGATTGGGATACGGCGCTGCGCATGGCGAGTGCGGCGGCCGCGGTCGCGGTCGGCAAGCAGGGCACCGCCAGCGTGAGCGCCGACGAGCTGCGGCGAAAGATCCTGCCGCATGCCTATCTCGCCGCCGAGGAGAAGGTCGTGCGCGCGCCCGGCGCGCTCGAGGCCCAGCTCGCCGAATGGAAGGGGGAGGGGCTGCGCGTCGGCTTCACCAATGGCTGCTTCGACATCCTGCATCCCGGCCACGTCAAGGTTCTGACCGCGGCGCGCGCCGCCTGCGACCGGCTGATCGTCGGCCTCAACAGCGACGCCTCGGTGCGGCGGCTGAAGGGCGCGGATCGCCCGGTCCAGGACGAGCGCGCGCGTGCCGAAGTGCTGGCCGCACTCGAAGCCGTCGACCTCGTCGTGATCTTCGAGCAGGACACGCCGATCGACCTGATCACGCGCATCACGCCGAGCGTTCTGGTGAAGGGCGGCGACTACACCCGCGAGCAGGTGGTCGGCCACGAGGTCGTCGAAGCCGCCGGCGGGGTGGTCGTGCTGGTCGATATCCTGAAGGGTTTCAGCACGACCGCGCTGGTTCATCGCGCGCGCGGAGAGACGAAGTGACGGCGCTCGCGCGGGAGACGTTGTGGGGGGCGACGCTCCGGCGTCTACGCAGTCCGGCGGCATGGTCCGAGACGGTCGACCTGTTCGCCATCCTGACCGCGGCCTCGCTGCCGTGGTCGACGTCGCTCGCGGCGATCTTCAATGTCGCGATGCTGGTTTGCATGGTGCCGTTTCTCGACGTCAGGGACTTCCTGCAATCGCTGAAGCGCCCGGTCTGCGCACTGCCGATCGCGCTGTGCCTGCTCGCGCTCGTCGGCACGCTGTGGTCGGGGGCGTCCTGGGGCGCGCGGTTCTACGCCGTGAACCCGACGACGAAGCTGTTGGTGCTCCCCGTCTTGATCTATCATTTCGAACGCTCGTCGCGCGGGCACCTCGTGTTCATCGCCTTTCTGGTGTCCTGCGCGCTGCTGTCGGTGATGTCCTGGCTCGTGTTTCTCCATCCCACGCTCTCGCTGAAACCGCCTGAGGAATCCAATTCGCGCGGCATTTTCGTGAAGAACTATATCGACCAGAGCCAAGAATTCACGCTCTGCGCGGTCGCGCTCGCGTTTCCGATCGTGAAGCTGCTGCGGCAGAAGAGGGTTTGGCTCGCTGCGCTGCTGGCAGCGATTGCGCTCAGCTTCTTCGTCAACATGGCCTTTGTGGTCATCTCGCGCACCGCACTAGTGACTGTGCCGATCATGCTGGCGGTGTTCGGGCTGCTGCACCTGAAATGGCGTAGCGTCCTGATCATCTCCGTGGTTCTTGCAGCCCTCGCCGCGTTGGCATGGCAGACGTCGTCGAAACTGCACACGACGATCGAGACCTTCTCCGTGCAGTACGAGATGTACAGGGACAGGGGCATCCCGACATCGATCGGACTTCGGCTCGAGTTCTGGCGCAAATCGCTGGGTTTCTTTGCCGAGGCGCCGGTCATCGGTCATGGAACCGGCTCGACGCGCGGCTTGTTCGAGCAGGCTGCGACCGGCGGCCCCTACGCGGCCTCAAACGAGGTGATCGGCAATCCCCATAACCAGACGCTGAACGTCGCCGTGCAATGGGGCATCGTCGGCATCATCGTCCTGTATGCGATGTGGGCGGCGCATCTCCTGTTGTTCCGCGGCGACGATCTCGCCAACTGGATCGGGTTGCTGGTCGTTGTCCAAAACGTGTTCACCTCGCTGTTCAATTCCCATCTTTTCGACTTCCACGAAGGGTGGATGTACGTGCTCGGTGTCGGTGTAGCCGGCGGCATGGTGCTCAATTCGCGCCGGAACGGCCGGAGCCCGGGAGAAGCCCGCGCCTGAGCTTCGGAGCGCTGGCAAGTCCCGGCGAGATGGGCTATCAGCGCGGTCAGGTTGTATGCAGAACTGGAGATATTCGGCCGCAGATGACGCGTCTTTCGCATCTTACCTTGCGCAACTTCCTGATCGCGCTTCACGACCTGGTGGCGACGGCCGCGGCCCTGTTCGCTGCGTTCTATCTGCGTTTCGAGGGTGGCGCGGGCTTCACGGCCCGCTTGCCGCTGCTGCTGCAGATCCTGCCCTATTTCCTCGCCTTCAGCGTCGTCGTGTTCTACGTCTTCAACCTGACGACCACGAAGTGGCGCTTCATCTCGCTGCCCGATGCGCTGAACATCATTCGCGTCGCCACGGTGCTCACCGTCGCCCTTTTGATGCTCGACTACATCTTCGTCGCGCCGAACGTGCACGGCGCCTTCTTTCTCGGCAAGATCACCATCGTCCTCTACTGGTTCCTGGAGATCTCCGCGCTCAGCGCATTGCGGCTGGCCTATCGCTATTTCCGCTACACCCGTGTGATGCATCACGTCAGGACCGAAAACGCCGCGCCGACGCTCCTGATCGGGCGCACCGCCGATGCCGAGGTCGTGCTCCGCGGTATCGAGAGCGGCGCCATCAAGCATCTGCGGCCGGTCGGGGTGCTGTCGCCGTCCCGGGCTGACCTCGGCCAGCTCATCCGCAACGTGCCGGTCGTCGGCGCGACCGACGACATCGAGGATGTTATCGCCAGCTTCGCCAAGCGCGACAAATCGATCGCCCGGGTGGTGATGACGCCGTCCGCCTTCGAGCCGGATTCGCATCCCGAATCCGTGCTGATGCGGTCGCGCCGGCTTGGCCTGATCGTCAGCCGGCTGCCGTCGCTCGAGCAGGGGGATGTGCCGCGGCTCACCTCGGTTGCGGTCGAGGACCTGCTGCTGCGTCCGAGCGAGACCATCGACTATGGGCGTCTCGAAGCCCTGATCAACGGCAAGAGCGTCATCGTCACCGGCGGTGGCGGCTCGATCGGCTCGGAGATCTGCGAGCGCGTGGTTGCGTTCGGCGCGGCGCGCCTGCTGATCGTCGAGAATTCGGAGCCGGCCCTCTATGCGGTCACCGAGACGCTCGCCGCGCGCGGCTCCGGCGCCGAGATCGAAGGCCGGATCGCCGACATCCGCGACCGCGAGCGCATCACGCGTCTGATGGCGGAGTTCAAGCCGGACATCGTGTTCCACGCCGCCGCGCTCAAGCATGTTCCGATCCTGGAACGCGACTGGAGCGAGGGCGTCAAGACCAACATCTTCGGTTCGATCAACGTGGCCGATGCGGCGCTCGCCGCCGGCGCCGAGGCCATGGTGATGATCTCGACCGACAAGGCGATCGAGCCGGTCTCGATGCTCGGTCTGACCAAGCGTTTCGCCGAGATGTATTGCCAGGCGCTCGACCACGACCTCGTGGCGCAGGCCGGCGGCGGCAAGCCGGCGATGCGCTTCATCTCGGTCCGGTTCGGCAACGTGCTGGCGTCGAACGGATCGGTCGTGCCGAAGTTCAAGGCGCAGATCGAGGCCGGCGGTCCCGTCACCGTGACGCATCCCGACATGGTCCGCTATTTCATGACCATCCGCGAAGCCTGCGATCTCGTCATCACGGCGGCCACCCATGCGCTCGGCGCCAGGCGTTTCGACGTTTCGGTCTACGTGCTGAACATGGGCCAGCCGGTGAAGATCGTCGATCTGGCGGAACGGATGATCCGGCTCTCGGGCCTGCAGCCCGGAATCGACATCGAGATCGTGTTCAGCGGCATGAGGCCGGGCGAGCGATTGAACGAAATCCTGTTCGCCTCGGAGGAGCCGACCGTCGATATCGGGGTCGCGGGCGTCATGGCGGCGAAGCCGAACGAGCCGCCGATGCAGACGCTGCGCAAATGGATGTCCGCGCTCGAAATCGCCATCACGCATGACGATCGCGCCACCATCAGGACCATCCTGAAGGATGCCGTTCCGGAGTTCGGCGTCAACGCGAGCGCTGCATCCTGAGGGACGACGGCGAGCGGAGCTGAAAGATCCGCCGGGCAAAGCGCAGGAAGAACGCTGCGTCGATGACGGGCGCGTGCAGATGCTGCCGGCGCGAGCGCAGGCAGTCCAGATTGGCGCGCAAGGTCACGCGCCAGCCGCTCGTGCTGATGCCGCCCATCTGGAAATCGGCGATGACGCGCGAAAGATAGGCGACCCTGTAGTCGTTCAGCGCCAGCGCACGCAGCATGTAATCGTAGTCGGCGGTCGTGACGTAGCTCAGATCGTAGTCGCCGACCGTCTCGGCGACCTGGCGTCGCATGTAGAACGTCGGATGCGGCGGGACCCAGCCGAGCTGAAACGAGTAGCGGCCGTACTGTCCGCCGCGCCAGGCCCGCACGAGGGTCTTGGATTGGTGATCGGTGACCATGTCGAGGTCGCCATAGACGACATCGGCCTGTTCCAGCGCCGCCGCGATCGCCGCCAGCGCGCTGTCGTCGTGGAAGGTGTCGTCCGAATTGAGGAATCCGATCGCGTCGCCCTTGAACAGATGCAACCCCTTGTTCATGGCGTCGTAGACACCCTTGTCGGGCTCGGAGATCACGCGGATATCGCTGGAGCCGAACGACTCCACGATCTTCAGCGTTGCATCCTTTGAGGCGCCGTCGACGACCAGCATCTCCTTGTCGGGATGCGTCTGGGCGAGGAAGGATTCGATGGTGGCGCCGATCGTCGCCTGGGAGTTGTAGCTGGCCGTGATGACGCTGATCTTCATTCCGGATCCGTGATGTACGCGCCGGAGATTATAGGAAACAACCTTGAAGGTTGATAGGCAATCGCTGCGGTCGCGGTGCGTCCGTGCCGGCCCTGTGAACCCTTATTCACGCGCCGCGATCGGCGCCGCGCTGTGCGCGGCTTTCTCCCCGCTGAGGATCCAGACCAGGCCGCCGAATGCGCCGACGATGAAGGAGACCGCGCCGAACAGCAACGAGATGTTGACGCCTTCGTTGGCCGCCAGCCCGGCGAAGCCGAAGGCGAGCCCCATGCTCGCCTCGCGCACGCCCCAGCCGGCGATCGAGATCGGCATCAGCGTGATCAGCATCACCGGCGGCACCAGCAGGAAGACCTGCGCGAAGCTGACCGGTGCTGCGATCGACTGCACCACGCACCAGGCGATGACGACGGCAAGCACGTGAACCAAAATCGACAGGATCGCGATCATCGGGCCGCTCTTGCGGTTGAAGATCACGCGGTTGGCGATCACGGCGCAGGCGTGGATGTGGTGGGTGGCCCACCAGGTCTTCAGCCACGGCCATGTCAGCGCGCCGAAGATCAGGAAGCCGATGCCGCCGGCAAGCGCGGCGAAGTCGACGAGCAGCAGCGCCGAGCGGCCGTGCGGATCGGTGATCAGCGTGTAGCTCCAGGGCAGGCTCGCGACGATGAGGACCGCCAGCGCCACGAGGCCGATCGCGCGATCGACGAAGATCGAATAGGTCGCGGCGCGCCATCCTGCGCCGGTGCGCGCCACCATCCACAGCCGGACCGCATCGCCGCCGATCGCGGACGGCAGGGTCTGGTTGAAGAAGGAGCCGATCACGTTGTAGCGCATCGCGCGGCCGAGCTCGAGCGGCGCACCGCATGCGGCGCTGACCTCGCGCCAGCGCAGCACGCCGACGAAGATCTGCAGGAACGTCACCGCGATCGCCATGCCGATCCAGAACAGGCTGGTCGCGGTGAAGCGCGAGAACAGCTCGGTCAGATCGACCTTGCGTAGCGCCAGATAGAGCAGCGCCGCGGAGATCAGGATTTTGGCCGTCGACAACAGGATTCGGCGCATCTCGCCCGCTTGGACAGGGTTTCGGGGCAACCCGACGCGAGGCGCCGAATTCGGCCGCTTTGGTATGGTTTTGGCGCCGATCTTGCAATAGCTATCACGAAGGGCGGCGGTCTATTGCGCCCCCTTGATACCGGCCAGAGAAACTTTACGGGCTGGCTTCAGGGATTGCTCGGGATCGCTTGGGAACAGGATGACGGATCAGGCGATTTTGGTGACGGGTGCCGCCGGTTTCATCGGCTTTCACGTCGCCCGGCAGCTCCTGGCCGAGGGGCGGCCCGTGGTCGGGCTCGACAATCTCAACAGCTATTACGATCCCGCGTTGAAACAGGCGCGCCTTTCGCTGCTCGGCAACGAATCCCGTTTCTCTTTTGTCCAGGCTGATCTCGCCGATCGCGAGACGATGGCGGCGCTGTTTGCGCGGCATCGCTTTCCGGAGGTCGTGCATCTCGCCGCCCAGGCCGGCGTGCGCCACTCGATCGAGCATCCGCAGAGCTACGCCGATTCCAATCTGCAGGGTTTTCTCAATCTGCTCGAGGGCTGCCGGACGTGCGGCTGTCGCCATCTCGTCTACGCCTCGTCATCGTCCGTTTACGGCGCCAACACTAAACTGCCGTTTTCCGTGCAGGACCGGACCGATCATCCCGTGAGCTTCTACGCCGCGACCAAGAAGGCCAACGAGGTGATGGCGCAGTCCTACAGTCATCTCTACCGGCTGCCGGTCACGGGCTTGCGCTTTTTCACGATCTATGGCCCGTGGGGACGGCCTGATATGGCCATGTTTCTGTTTGTAAACGCCATCATGGCGGGCCAGCCGATCCGGCTCTTTAACCATGGCAAGATGCGCCGCGACTTCACCTATATTGACGACGTGACCCGCGTAGTGTCCAAGCTGATCGATCTTGTGCCTGCGGACAATCCGGCTGCCGCAAATGCGCCGTCTCGGGTCTACAATGTCGGAAATCACCGCCCCGAAGAGCTGATGCATGTCGTCGGACTTCTGGAGCGGGAGCTGGGTCGGACGGCGGTCAAAGAATTGCTGCCGATGCAGCCGGGAGATGTGGTGGAAACGTTCGCGGATGTCGAGGATTTGATGCGCGACACCGGCTTTGCACCGTCAACGCCGATCGAGCACGGGGTCCACAATTTTGTCACCTGGTATCGCGACCACTACAAGGTTTGAAATGACGATGGACAAACGCATTATCCCCCTGATCATGTGCGGCGGCGCCGGCACGCGGCTGTGGCCGGCTTCGCGCGAGGTGCGCCCAAAGCAGTTCCTGCCGCTGTTCGGCGCGCGCTCGACCTTCCAGGACACGCTGCTGCGCGTCTCGGAGGCTTCGCTGTTCGATCGCCCCATCGTCATCACCAATGCGTCCTATCGCTTCATGGTGCTGGAGCAGCTGGTCGAGATCGGCATCGAGGCCGATGTGATCCTCGAGCCGATGCGGCGCGACTCCGGTCCCGCGATCGCCGCCGGCGCGGCGTTCGCGCAGAACCGCACCGGCGAAGCGATCGTGCTCGCGCTCGCCGCCGACCACGTGGTGCAGGACAATGCCGCCTTCGTCGCGGCGTGCCGCGAGGGCCTCACGGCCGCGAGCACCGGGCGCATCGTCACCTTCGGCGTCAAGCCGGAGCGGCCGGCAACCGAATACGGCTATATCAGCCCGGGCGAGGTGATCTCCGGCGAAGTCCACGCGGTCGCGCGCTTCGTCGAGAAGCCGGATGCCGTGAAGGCCGCCGACTACGTCAATTCGGGCTATCTCTGGAACAGCGGCAACTTCATGTTCCCCGCCTCCCTGCTGCTCGACGAATATCGCAAGGTCGATGCGGCGAGCGTGGAGGCGGTGTCCAATGCGGTCGCCAATGCCGGCCGTGATCTCGGCTTCGTCACGCTGGAGCCGCAGGCCTTCGGCGCGGCGAAGGCGATCTCGATCGACTATGCGGTGATGGAGAAGACCTCGCGCGCAGCCGTTGTGCCGGTGTCCTGCGGCTGGTCCGACGTCGGCTCCTGGCGCGCGGTGTGGGAACTGTCCGACAAGGATAGCCAAGGCAATGCGGCGCACGGCACCGCGGTGTTCGAGGATTCGCGCAACTGCAACGTCACGACCGATCACGCACTCGTCGCGCTCGAAGGCGTCGACGATCTCGTCGTCGTGGCAACGGCGGATGCGGTTCTCGTCTCGCGCCAGAAGGACGCCAACGGCCTCAAGCGTCTCGTGACCAAGCTCAAGGCGGTCGCGCCGAAGGTCACCGAGGAGCATCTCAAGGTGCATCGCCCCTGGGGCAGCTACCAGTCGGTCGACAATGGCGAGCGCCATCAGGTCAAGCGCATCGTGGTCAAGCCGGGCGGGCGACTGTCGCTGCAGAAGCATCATCACCGCGCCGAGCACTGGATCGTGGTCCGGGGTGCGGCCCGCGTCACCGTGAACGAGACCGTGAAGACGGTGCACGAGAACGAGTCGATCTACATCCCGATGGGCGCCGTCCACCGGATGGAGAATCCCGGCAAGATCATGCTGGAACTGATCGAGGTCCAGACCGGCTCCTATCTCGGGGAGGACGACATCATCCGGATTGAAGACGACTATCAAAGGTCGTAACCAGCCAACTCCGAATCACGGAATCCGGGCCTGAAAAGCCCGCTTTGTGCGGCTTAAGGCCCGGAGAACGTGTAACTTTTTGAATCAAATCGTGTCCGGGCAGTTTGGCCGGCATTCGCCACAAATGTGGCACCCGTGCTAGAAGCGGCCCGGGGATTTGCGTTGAATCGGGGTTCGATCAGATGAGTTCCAAAGGGTCACAACCGGCAAAGGCCGGCTTGCGCGTCGGCGTCATTGGCGCGGGCGTGATGGGCAGCAACCATGCGCGCGTGCTGAGCGGTCTGCCCGGCGTCAGCCTGGTCGGCGTGGTCGATCCTTCGCCGGCGCATCGGACGCGCGCGACCGAACTCGCCAATTGCGCGAGCTTCGAGACGCTGGACCAGCTCCTGGCCGAAGGCGTCGATGCCGTCACCATCGCGGCGCCGACCCATCTGCATCACGAGGTCGCGCTCGCCTGCATCGCCAAGAACATCCACGTGCTGGTCGAGAAGCCGATCGCGTCCACGGTCGCCGAGGGCCGCGAGATCGTCGCCGCCGCGCAAAAGGCCGGCGTCACGCTGATGGTCGGCCATGTCGAGCGCTTCAATCCCGCGGTCGCCGCCGTCAAGCAGGCGATCGCCGGCGAGGACATCCTCTCGATCGCGATCACGCGCGTCGGTCCGTTCCCGCCGCGCATGTCCAATGTCGGCGTGGTCATCGATCTGGCCGTGCACGACATCGATCTGATCCGCTGGTTCACCGAATCCGACATCGTCGAGGTGCAGCCGCAGCTGTCGAGCGCGGTCGCCGAGCGCGAGGACATCGCGCTGTTGCAGTTCCGCACCGCCAACGGCGTGCTCGCGCACATCAACACCAACTGGCTGACGCCGTTCAAGGCGCGCAGCGTCACGGTGGCGACCCGCGACAAATACGTGATGGGCGATCTCCTGACGCGCCAGGTCACCGAATGCTTCGGCTTCAAGCCGGACGGCAGCTACTCGATGCGGCACCTGCCGGTCGGTCACGACGAGCCGCTCCGCGCCGAGCTGATCGCCTTCCTCAAGGCGGTGCGCAACGGCGAGACGCCGGCAGTCACCGGTGACGAGGGCGTCGCCAGCCTCGAGATCGCGACGCAGTGCCTCGAGACGCCGTCGCGGCCCGCAGCCACGTCGCCTGCCCGCAAGGGTCCGCGCCGCATCGCCGGCTAAAACCCTTTCCATGTCGACCGCTCAAAACCCGCAAGGCGCCAAGAACCAGGCGAAGAACCAGGCCATGAACCAGCATCTGCGTCCCGAACCCATTCCCTTCATCGACGTCGCCTCGCAGCGCGCCCGGCTCGGTGCCTCGCTCGATGCTGCCGTGAAGCGCGTGATGGACCATTGCCAGTTCGTCAACGGACCCGAGGTCTTCGAACTCGAGAAGCAGCTCGCCGCCTATTGCGGCGCCAAGCACGTGGTGTCCTGTTCGAACGGCACCGATGCGCTTCTGATGGTGCTGATGGCGAAGAATGTCGGGCCCGGCGATGCCGTGCTGTGCCCTTCCTTCACCTTCATTGCAACCGCGTCGCCGGCGGCACGGACCGGAGCCACGCCGGTCTATGTCGATGTCGATGAGACGACCTTCAACATGAGCCCGGAGTCGCTCAAGCGCGGCATTGCGGCTGCGCGCAAGGCTGGCCTGAAGCCTGTCGCGGTGATCCCGGTCGATCTGTTCGGCCAGCCCGCCGACCACGATGCCATCGCCGAGATCGCACAGACCGAGGGACTGTTCGTGATCGATGACGCCGCGCAAGGTTTTGGCGCGAGCTACAAGGGCCGCAAGCTCGGCACCTTCGGGCTCGCCACCACCACCAGCTTCTTCCCGGCCAAGCCGCTCGGCTGCTTCGGCGACGGCGGCGCGATTCTTACCGATGACGACGAGCTGGCGGCGACGCTGCGCAGCATCCGCGTGCACGGGCAGGGCGTCGACAAATACGACAACGTCCGCCTCGGCCTGACCGGCCGGCTCGACACCATGCAGGCCGCGATCCTGATCGAGAAGCTGAAGATTTTCGACGACGAGATCGCCGCCCGCAACAAGGTCGCCGAGCGCTATGCGCGGGGCCTGTCCAACGTCGTGACCGTGCCGCGTCTGGCGCCGGGCAATACCTCGGTCTGGGCGCAGTACACGATCCGTCTCCCCGAGGGGACCGACCGCGATGGCTTCGCCGCCGCGCTGAAGGCCCAGGGCGTGCCGACCGCGATCTATTACGGCAAATCGATGCACCAGCAGACCGCCTACAAGCAGTATCCGGTCGCCGACGGCGGCCTGCCTGCTTGCGAGAGCTTGTCGCAGGACGTCATCAGCCTGCCGATGCACGCCTATCTGACCGAAGCCGACCAGGAGCGGGTAATCGCGGCCGTGCGCGGCGCGCTGGCGAGCTGATTCGCCCTGATTTTGCAGCGAGCCGTCTCTTCCTCTAGAAGGGACGCATGCTCGGACGCATCTTCACGGTCGGTGGTTACACGCTGCTCTCGCGGCTGACGGGATTTGCCCGCGACATCATGCTCGCGGCGATCCTCGGCGCCGGCCCTGTGGCCGACGCCTTTTTCGTGGCGCTGCGGCTGCCCAACCATTTCCGCGCGATCTTCGCCGAGGGCGCCTTCAACGCCGCCTGGGTGCCGGCCTATGCCCATGTCCATGGCGAGCGCGGGGAGGGGGCGGCGCGGCTGTTCGCCGACCGCATCTTCACGCTGCTGCTGGCCTCGCAGGTGGTGCTCCTGATCGTCGCCTGGCTGTTCATGCCGCAGGCCATGAGCATCCTGGCGCCTGGCTTCTCCGAGGATGCCGAGCAGCGCAAGCTCGCGATCGAGCTGACCCGGATCACCTTTCCCTATCTGCTGCTGATCACGCTGGTGACGCTCTATGGCGGCATGCTCAACGTGATGCAGCGCTTTGCCAGTGCGGCTGCCGCGTCGATCTTCCTCAACGTCGCGATGATGATGACGCTGGCGCTCGCTGCCTGGTTTCCGACTGCGGGGCACGCAGCCGCCTGGGGCGTGCTAATTTCGGGCTTCCTGCAATATTTCCTGCTCGCCGGCGATCTCGCCCGCCATGGCGGACTGCCGCGCTTTGCGCCGCTCAAGCTCGATGAAGACGTCCGCAGCTTCTTCAGGGCATTGGGTCCTGCGACGCTGGGCTCGATGGGCACGCAGGTCGCGCTGTTCGCCGACACCATCATCGCGACCTTCCTGCCAGCGGGCGCGCTGTCGGCGCTGTACTACGCCGACCGCCTCAATCAATTGCCGATCGGCGTGATCGGTATTGCGATCGGCACGGTGCTGCTGCCGGAGATGTCGCGGCGGATCACGGCCAACGATCATGACGGCGCGATGAAGGCGCAGCGCCGCGCCTTCGACTTCACGCTGCTGTTCTCGGTGCCGTTCGTCGCGGCCTTCCTCACCGTGCCCGACGAGATCATGCGCGCGCTGTTCGCCCGCGGTGCGTTCTCCAAGGCCGATGCGGTTGCCGCGGGCAGCACGCTCGCGGCCTATGCGATCGGCCTGATCCCTTTCGTGCTGATCCGCAGCGCGGTCGCGACCTTCTATGCGCGCAAGGACACCGCGACGCCGGTCCGCGCCTCGCTGTCGGGCATCGCGGTCAACGTCGCGCTGAAACTCGCTTTGATGGGATCGTTCGCCCAGATCGGCCTGGCGCTGGCGACCGCCGTCGGCGTCTGGACCAATCTGCTGCTGGTGCTGTTCTTCGCCGTGCGGCGCGGCTTTCTCGTGCTGGACCGCGCCTGGCTGCTGTCGCTCGGCAAATTCCTGCTGACCGGATTGATCCTCGCCGGCGCCTTCTGGCTGATCGCGCGCTTTGGCGGTTCTGCGTTGGGCGCGATGCGCTTCCATGACGAAGTGACGTTGGTCCTGCTGGCCCTCGGCGGCACGATCGTCTACGCGCTCGCGATCCTGGTCTTGTTCGGCCGCGGCTGGCTGGTCTCGCTGGTGCGCGGCTAGAGTGCATATCAGCCGGCGCCGTGGACAGCTGCCCGGCTTCGCCACATCTCCGCCAGGAGACGTGCCGCGAACGCACCTGCCCGAATCGAAGGGGCTTCGATGAACCGATACGCCAGCGCCGCGATGGCGATCGCCGCGACGAGCGACGTCACCATGACGAACAAATTGCCCCAGACCTGCGTCGGCGCGATCGAGCCAAGATCGACCGCGACGAGGGCGCAGAGATAAAAGATCGGCCAGTGCACGAGGTAGAGGCTGAACGAGATTCGGCCAAGAAACCGCAGCGGCGCGGTCGTCGCCCATTGCAGCATGTCGCGTGACGACACCACGGCACCCATCATCAGCGCGGCTGCAGTGGCCGAAACCAGCACAATGCCCGCCGTGTAGAACTCATCGTAGGAGCCGGCTAACTCCAGTCCGACCAGGCCCGCGATGAACGCAACCGTGGCAAGCTGCCTGCGACCTGCGAGCAGCGTGGCAAACTCCTTGACGAGAAAACAGCCGAAATAGAACCACAGCAGCGTTCGGTAAGGGCCACTCGCGAGCAGGATCGTGACCGCGGCGAACAGTGCCCAGCGCCATCGTGGTTCAATCCTGCCGTGCGCAGCGACCGCGAACGGCAGCATCATGGATCCCAACAATTCGGGAAAGAGCGTCCAGGTCGGACCGTTCACCCGATTGGAGCCGAGCAGCAGATTGTCCCACAGATCGTTCCAGGTCGGTTGCGGCCAGAACAGGTGCTCGAAGCCGGGTGTGAGCCCGGCCGGGGCCGGATCAAGACGCCAAAGGCGCTCGCAGGCGAAAGCGAACAGGACCGCTGCCGCGAACGGTGGAATCAGCCGGAACAGCCGCCGCGCCATGTAAGGCGCAATTGCACGGTCGCGCTCCAGCGAGGCCCCGAGCACATAGCCGCTCAGCACGAAGAAGAACATCACGGCCGCGGCCGGATTGGCGGCCAGCAGCAGCGTGTCAAAGAAAACCGATTGCGGATTGTTCGTGAAGACGTGCGTCGCATGGAATACGCATACCGTCAGGCAGGCGAGGCCACGCAAGGATTCCAGCCGAGGGTCAAATGGCGAGGCGTTCACCCTTGTGAGCGGCGGCATAATCATCGGCCAGGCGCTGCCCCGGGCGCATGCACCGGCGATTCACGATCTGTGTGAGCGATATGATGCTCTCGCGGGTTCCGTTCCGTGACCTCTGGTCGTTGGAGACGGCTGACGCCCGGCGCTGCGGCCGCAGCGTCAAAAACATCCCTCAGCATGCGAGTTCCCCCATTCCCAACGGGGATATCACTAAACCAGAGGGTGTATCGCGCGAGTTAAATTAAAGATACAACTTGAGCGAATCTTCCGCCACCGCCCGCCCATGCGCCCGCACATTTCGGAGCGGGCTACGTCAGCTGAGACGGCCTCGACCACGACGCGAACGCGCGATCCGATCGCCTGGGAAAGGCTCGTCGAGCGACTTGGTTCAGTTATGGCCTTGCTGTCCGATGTGTCGCAGCGTCGTCGCGCCGGAGTGAGGCTCGCCTGCAGGGTGTGGCCAAACTCCGCACATCTCTTGATTTTGCGCGATCGCCGTGCTATCGGCGTGCCCATGATTAAATGGTCGCGCAACGTTAACTTCTCGCACATGACCCGCTTCGGCTGGGCCGTGGAAGGAGTCGCGCGCTAGGAATTCGTCGACGACATCTTTTCCACCAGGCCCCGCCGGCATCGGACGGGGCCTTTTGTTTGGCCACGCTCCCTGCCGGCACAACAGCAGGAGCATGCGATGCCACCACAACTAACGGACGTTTCTCCCGGGATAGAGGGCGACGCCGCAAGGCGCGGCCTCAGGCTCTCGATCGTGTCGGCGAAGAGCGCGGTCGACCAGGCTTTGGCCGCACGCCTCAAGGCGTCGGCTGCGGCGCTGGACAGCGCCTTGCCGGACAAGGACGCCGCCGGCACCGCAGCGGCCTCCACGCGGAGTATCCTCGGCCTGATCAGGCAATATTGGCTTGCGTATCAGCAGCGGCGCCAGAGCCCACGGCTGTCGTTGCAGGACCTGAGTGACAGGGAGCTGATGGATATCGGCCTGACGCGCGGCGAGATCGACCACCTCACGCCTCAGCGATCGATCGATGCGCTGAGAGACAGCACGCGGTATCTGTTGAGCCGTGGCGGGATGTAAATGATCGACTGCGAGATGTGGACCGGCGCCCTGAGAGCAAGCGGCAGCGAGTGCGGTTGCTTGTTCTCAGGCGTGTCTTTCGGCCATGTCCGTTACTCCAGAAACGTCTCGGACTTCTCGTCGGGATTGTTCGTGGTGCCGTCGCTCAATTCGCGTTCGGCTTCGTGCCAGAATTCGTCCTCGCGCCCCTCGGGCCGTCCGGCGAGGTCCCACAATTGATGTGCGCGGATTCGAATCTGTTCTTCGGTCGGGTTGGGCATGGGTCCACTCGTTCATCGAGGACGTCAACGCGGCCGCACGGGCGTTGCGCCGTATGGTCGCGCCGGCGACTGTCCCGCTGTGGATGCCGTGTTCACAAATACAAGCTTTTCCAGCGAGGAATTGTTCCTGCCTCACCAGCCGCGGCCGTTCGGCGGAAGTCGCCATGCCCGGGATTGAGGACCAGGCCCGCCTAAAGCCGTTTGCCTTGCCACTTTTTCCACGGCAATATGCCGGCAAAACAACCATAGGACGGGACAAGAAAAAATGGCGGCTCCCATCAAGTTCGGCGTTGGCCAAAGCGTGCTGCGCAAGGAGGATGACGCGCTCATCCGCGGCAAGGGCCGCTATACCGACGATTACGCGCCGCAGGCTGCGCTTCGCTGCCTGATGCTGCGCTCGCCGCATGCGCATGCCAAATTCACGATCGACGCCAGCCGCGCCCGCACCCTTCCCGGGGTGGCGCTGATCCTGACCGCCGCCGAAGTCGGCGATCTCGGCAATCTGCCCTGCCTGTTCAATTTCGAGACCGATCCCTTCACCGGCCCGCCTTACCCGATCCTTGCCAAGGACGAGGTGCGCCATGTCGGTGATTCCGTCGCCTTCGTCGTCGCCGAGACCATCGACCAGGCCCGCGACGCGATCGAAGCCATCGACGTCAAATGGTCGCCGCTGCCGTCGGTGACCGGCCTCGTCAACGCCGTCAAGAAAGGCGCGCCGCAGGTCTGGCCGGACAAGCCCGGCAATGTGCTGTTCGATGTGTCGATCGGCGACAAGGCCGCCACCGAAGCCGCGTTTGCCAAGGGGCATACGGTCGCCGAGATCTCTATCGTCAATCCGCGCGTGGTCGCGAGCTTCATGGAGACGCGCGCGGCGGTTTGCGAATACGACGCCAAGAACGATCATCTCACGCTGACGATCGGCAGCCAGGGCAGCCACCGCCTCCGCGACATCCTCTGCCAGAACGTGCTGAATATCCCGACCGAGAAAATGCGCGTGATCTGCCCCGATGTCGGCGGCGGCTTCGGCACGAAGCTGTTTCCCTATCGTGAATACGCCCTGGTGGCGGTCGCGGCGCGCAAGCTGAAGAAGGCGGTGAAATGGGCGGCCGATCGCTCCGAGCACTTCATGGGCGATGCGCAGGGTCGCGACAACGTCACCACCGCGAAGATGGCGATGGCCGAGGACGGCAAATTCCTCGCGATGGATTGCGACCTGATGGGCGACATGGGCGCCTATCTCTCGACCTTCGGGCCCTACATTCCGCATGGCGGCGCCGGCATGCTGCCGGGCCTTTACGACATCCAGGCCTTCCACTGCCGGGTGCGCACCATCTTCACCAACAGCGTGCCGGTCGATGCCTATCGCGGTGCGGGACGGCCCGAGGCGGCCTATGTCATCGAGCGCCTGGTCGATGCCTGCGCGCGAAAACTGGACATGACGCCGGATGCGATCCGCCGCAAGAATTTCATCCAGCCCAAGGCGCTCCCCTACAAGACCGCGACCGGCAAGGTCTACGATTCCGGCGACTTCGCCGCGCATCTGAAGCGCGCGATGGAGATCGGTGACTGGAAGGAGTTTGGAAAGCGCGCCAAGGCGGCCAAGAAGAGCGGCTTGATCCGCGGCATCGGGCTTGCGAGCTATGTCGAGGTCTGCGGCACCATGGGCGAGGAGACCGCCAATGTGCGGATGGACCCCAATGGCGACATCACCGTGCTGATCGGCACGCAGTCGAGCGGGCAGGGCCACCAGACCGCCTATGCGCAGATCGTCGCCGAACAGTTCGGCGTCGCGCCGGAGCGGGTGCACGTCCATCAGGGGGACACCGCGATGATCGCCACGGGCCTCGGCACCGGCGGCTCGGCCTCGATCCCCTCGGGCGGGGTCAGCGTCGAGCGCGCGACACGCGAGCTCGGGCAGAAGCTGAAAGAGATCGCGGCGCAGGCGCTGGAAGCGAGCGCCGGCGACCTCGAGATCACCGACGGTATCGTACGCATCGCCGGCACCGACCGTTCGATCTCGTTCGCCGATCTCGCCAAGCGGCCGGGTGCCGATCCGTCGAAGCTGAACGCCAGCGCGACGTTTGCCAGCGCCGACGGCACCTATCCCAACGGCACGCATGTCGCGGAAGTCGAGATCGATCCGGCGACCGGCATCATCAAAATCGTCAACTATGTGATCGTCGACGATTTCGGCAAGACGCTCAATCCGCTGCTGTTGGCGGGCCAGGTGCATGGCGGCGCCATGCAGGGCATCGGCCAGGCGCTGATGGAGCAGGTGGTCTACGGCGCGGGCGACGGCCAGCTCATCACCGCGACCTTCATGGACTACGCGCTGCCGCGCGCAGCCGACGGCCCGTCCTTCGTGTTCGAGACCAACAACATTCCCTGCACGACCAATCCGATGGGCGTGAAGGGCGCGGGCGAAGCCGGCGCGATCGGCTCCTGTCCGGCCGTCGTCAACGCCATCGTCGACGGGCTCTGGCGCGAATACAAGATCGACCACATTGACATGCCGGCGACACCAGAACGTGTTTGGATCGCGATCAACGAGCATCACCGCCGCCACAGCCTGTAAGGCGTGGCGCCGGCGGCGGGAATAATCGCCCGCCGCCGGGTTCTAACCATGAATGATCCTCCCCCAAACCGACTTGCAAGCCGGAGAAACAATCCGATGAAACGAATTTTGATTGTCGCGGGCGCCCTGTTTCTGGGTGCGGGCGCCGTGATGGCGCAGCAGGAGGTTGCCGTCCAGCAGGACAATCTGATGCGCTCGCAGGCCAAGAGCATGTACGGCGTGATCCTCAAGATGACGAAAGGCGAAATCCCCTACAATCAGAAGGCCGTCGACGAGGCGATCGCCAGTCTCGAGGCCGACGTCGCCAAGATCGCAAAGACCTTCGAGGTCAATCCCAAGCAGGACGTTGTGAACGCGACTTATGGTTCCTCGCCAAAGGTCTGGCAGAACAAGGCCGATTTCGACTCCAAGATTCCGCCGGTGCAGAAGGCGATCGCCGAGGTCAAGGGCAAGGTCACCGATCTGGCGAGCCTGAAGGCCGCCTACACTGCGATGAACGACCGCTGCACCGACTGCCACGAGACGTATCGGGTGAAGCTGAAGTAGCCGTTGCGGTACGTAGCCGGATGGCGCTGTACTCAATCTGGGCTACGAGCGTGCCAGCTATCTTGGCGCGGCGAGCGCCGGATCGAGAACGCAGGTGACGCGGTGGATCTTGATGCCACTGTCGATGCCAGCGCGTTTCACATATTCGGCGATGACATCCTCGTTCTCGACGACAACGAGGCCGAACAACTTGCGGTCATCCGTTGCGTAAGTGCAGAGCCAGTGCATTTTTCCGGCGGTCGCAGTCACCGCGTCGAGCGCAATGCGCGCATGACGGCTCGCCTGCGCCGCGTCGCTGGGGTCGAAGTTTTGCGGCATATCCCGTTCCATCAGGACCTTGATCATCGACCGCTCCGGGCTCGGGCGCGACAAGCGAGCGCGCGTCAGGTCGCAGTCTAGCTTTGAATCTGGACGGGGCGAAGCGCGCCAGCACAACTGGGCGCGGACTCTTGGGGCGCAAACCCTGGTTGGTCGAAGGGTCGAAATTGGAAACGGTGATTTTCCATCATTTCTATTTTTAATCCAATGATCCCGGGCCATTGTCAGGACGCAACGAAGCAGTTCGTCGCCCGCTGATCCCCCGCAAAACGAAATTGCAGCGGCGGCGAACGATGAGTCCCCATCACACCCGTCACGCCTGACAAAGCACAGGAGTAATGATCATGGATACCACGCGTTACGCTTCTCTCCTCGGCCGCCTGCTGATCGGTCTGCCGTTCGTCTTCACCGGCGTTGGCAAGCTTGCGTCCTATGGCGCCACGACCGCCTACATCGCCTCAGCCGGACTTCCGGTGCCGCCGGCCGCTTATGCGATCGCAGTTCTGGTCGAGCTCGGCGGCGGTCTGCTGCTGATCGCCGGCTACCAGGCACGCTCGGTTGCGCTCGCGCTCGCCGTGTTCTCGCTCGCAACGGCCGTCGTCTTCCACGGCAACTTCGCCGACCAGAACCAGATGATTCATTTCCTCAAGAACGTGATGATGGCAGGCGGCCTGCTTCAGATCGTCGCGTTTGGCGCCGGTGCCCTCAGCCTCGATGCGCGCTTGTCGCACGACGGGGACGTCCTGCCGGGAGCAGTGCCAGCGCGCTGAACAAGCAAGAACTCTGAAAAACCCGCCGGTGACGGCGGGTTTTTTGTGCGCGTTGCGGCGAGTCCAGCCGCAAATTTGATCTGAGCGTCACTGTCAGCGGGCCCTACATCAGCTATCCTTGAGCACAAGCGGGGCGGATGTGAATCAGGAACAGCGAGACAGGCCATGGCAAAACCGTTTCCGTCGAAAACCCATATCGGCAACCATATGCTGCATCCGGAAACGCTGATGCTGACCTATGGATATGATCCGCAGCTCTCGGAAGGCGCCATCAAGCCACCGGTGTTCTTGACTTCGACCTTCGTTTTCAAGACGGCCGAGGACGGGCAGGACTTCTTCGATTTCGTGGCCGGCCGCCGCGAGCCGCCGGAAGGCATGGGCGCCGGGCTCGTCTATTCGCGCTTCAACCATCCCAACAGCGAGATCGTCGAGGACAGGCTCGCCATCTACGAGCGTACCGAGAGCTGTGCGCTGTTCTCGTCCGGCATGGCGGCGATCTCGACGACGATTTTGGCGTTCGTCCGGCCGGGCGACGTCATTCTGCATTCGCAACCGCTCTATGGCGGCACGGAAACGCTGCTGACCAACACGCTGTCGCGTTTCTCGATCGGCGCGGTCGGCTTTGCCGACGGCATCGATGAGGCGGCGGTCAATCAGGCCGCCGAGGAGGCGATGCGCAAGGGCCGGGTTTCCATGATCCTGATCGAGACCCCGGCCAACCCGACCAACGGCCTCGTTGATGTCGCGCTGATGCGCCGCGTCGCCGACACCATCGGCAAGGCCCAGGGCCACACGCCGATCATCGCCTGCGACAACACGCTGCTCGGGCCGGTGTTTCAGCGGCCGATCGAGCATGGCGCTGATATCTCGCTGTACTCGCTGACCAAATATGTGGGCGGTCATTCCGACCTGATCGCAGGCGCCGCGCTCGGCACCAAGGCGATGATGAAAAGCGTCAAGGCACTGCGCGGCGCCATCGGCACCCAGCTCGATCCACATTCCTGCTGGATGATCAACCGCTCGCTCGAGACCCTGAGCCTGCGCATGGAGAAGGCCGACAGCAACGCGCGCCTCGTGGCCGACTATCTGCGCGACCACGCCAAGGTGGCCAAGGTCCACTATCTCGGTCATCACGGGGAGACCTCGCCGGCGGGGCGCGTGTTCGCGCGGCAATGTCTCGGCGCGGGCTCGACGTTCTCGTTCGACATCGTCGGCGGCCAGGCGGCCGCGGAGAAATTCCTCAACGCCCTGCAGATCTTCAAGCTCGCGGTCAGCCTCGGCGGAACGGAATCGCTGGCGAGCCTGCCGGCGACGATGACCCATTCCGGCGTGCCAGCCGACATCCGCCGCAAGATCGGCGTGCTCGATTGCACCATCCGCCTGTCGATCGGCATCGAAAATCCGTCGGACCTGATCGCGGATCTCGAGCATGCGCTGAGCGCGGCCTGAGCGCTCCTCAGAGCGGATTGGACGCGCGGCATGCCGACATGATGGCCGCGGCGGCCTCGTTGCTCTGCGCGCCCGAGAGCTGCCGCACGAGGCAGATGTAATAGCCCTTGCTGGACGCATTCAGCAGCGAGTCGCCATTGACCACGAGCCAGTTGCAGGCCGAACGGATGGTCTGGACGGCAAGCGGCGATCTCGTATCGCGGATCGCCGACAGCTCGCATTGAGCCTGCCTTTCCAGGTCGGTTTGCGCGACGACCGGTCCGGAGAAGGCAACGATTGCTGCGGCAACGACAAGGCCCGCCAGATGATGCAATGGTGTGGGGGCAGGCTTCCCGCAGGACCCTGGCTGCGATAGTTTGTCAGAGAAGGCGGGATGGTTCGCGTTGGGAGTAGTCATGTTGCGCACCTTTGCTCTGGGAGCGATCATAAAGCGCCAGATCGGTGACACAATGGTCGGTGTCGTCGCGCAGTCAGATTCCGGGCTCTCGTGAGCGATCCCTCCGCCCGACAGGCGCAGCTTCGCGCGCGGGTTATCGCGCTGGCGCGGGCCCAGGACCCCTACGCGCACGTCTTTGCGGGCAAGGAATTTCGGCGCGATTACGTCGCCGCGCGGACGGTTGCCTGGAGCGCGCTGTTTGGCGACATACGCGAGACGACCGCAAGCGTGCTCGAGATCGGCTCCAAGGAGGGACGGTCTGCGCTGTTCTGGCTCGAATTCTTCGCGCGAGCGCAGCTCACCTGCGTGGATCTCTTCGATGGCGAAGATGCCGCTCGCTTCGACCGCAACCTCGCCACCTATGGTCCGCGGCTGCGCAAGATCGTGGGCACCTCGATCAAGGCGCTCGGCATGTTGCGCGAGGAGAACGCGATGTTCGATTTCATCTATGTCGACGGCAGCCATCAGCGCGACGACGTCATGATCGATTGCCTCGGCGCCTGGCGCCTGTTGCGCGCGGGCGGCGTGATGCTGATGGACGATTACACCTGGAAGCCGGACAGTCCCGACTGGATGCGTGTCGCGCCCGCCGTGGACACATTCCTCGCCTGGCACGACGATGCCGAGGTGATCCTCAGGAGCCACCAGGTCGCCGTGCGCAAGCGCCCGGCCTGACGCGCTCCGCCGGAATCGAAAAGGCCGGACGCGCTCCTCGCGTCCGGCCTTCGTCGATGACGTCGTTATGAAATCTACTTGGTCACCTGGCCGCGGATTTCGCCGCCCGGGTTGGCCGCGGTGTGAATGTTGACGTAGAGCTTGCCGGCCTGCAGATCGGAGGCCTGCGCGTCCGTCAGCGTCGCCGAGCCTTCGGCGGGGCTCGTTGCAATGCCGGGGATCGGCACCATGACGCCGGCGTTCTTGCCGGCTTCGGCGGGGCCGTGGAAATGCGCGGCGGTGGCGGGGCCGGAGAGCCCGGAGTAGGTCACCTTCCAGGAGAGCTTCTTGGTGGCGGCGTCATAGTCGATATCGGCCGTGCCCGTGCCGGCGCTGGCATTGGCGGGGACTTCGGACTTGCCGTCCAGCGTCGCCTTCAGTTTCTCCGCGCTGGCTGAGCCGGCGAATGCGACGGCGGCTCCGAGCGCCAGCGTGGCAAAAAGCGCTTTGTTCATGGGTCTCTCCCTGTTGACGCCTGATTGCTGTCAACTTGCAAACAGTGCGGTTCCGACTTTATTCCCGGATTCCGCTCAAACCATCTAAATTATTCGTGGCTGGAGCGGCTGCGGGATGATCCGTAAATTCGCCAGAGCCCGATGGGATCCCTCATGCTGCGACGAACAATTTCTGTCATCCTGATCGCCGCCGTCGCAGCCCTTGCCGTCTATTGGTGGCTGACCGCGCCGACCGCCCTGGCGTTGCCGGCCCCGACGCGCGGGCCTGATCTCGCCAATGGGCAGGAGCTGTTCAATGCCGGCGGCTGCTCGTCCTGCCACGCCGTACCCAACCAGCCCGATCGCCTGCGGCTCGGCGGCGGCCTGGCGCTCGGCTCGCCGTTCGGCACGTTCTATGTGCCAAACATTTCGCCCGACCCGACCGACGGCATCGGCCGCTGGAGCGAGGCCGATTTCGTCAACGCGGTGATGCGCGGCATCTCGCCCGAGGGCACGCACTATTTTCCGGCGTTTCCCTACACGTCGTATCACATTGCGAAAGTCGACGACGTTCGCGATCTCTTTGCCTATCTGAAGACGCTGCCGCAGGTCGCGGGGCGGGTGCGCGACCACGATCTGCCGTTTCCCTTCAACATCCGCCGCAACGTCGGCATCTGGAAATTGCTGTTCATGGATGTCAGGCCGTTCAAGCCGGATGCCGCGCGGTCCGCACAATGGAATCGCGGGGCCTATCTCGTGAACGGTTTTGGCCATTGCGCCGAATGCCACAGTCCGCGCAACGCTCTCGGCGGGATCAACCGGGGCGAGCGCTTCGCCGGCGGTCCCAATCCCGACGGCGAGGGCTGGGTGCCGAACATCACGCAGAAGCGGATCGGCGGCTGGAGCGAGAAGGACATCGCCGACTTCCTCGAGACCGGCGACATGCCCGAGGGCGACACCGCATCGGGCGCAATGCGGCCGGTGATCAAGAACCTCGCGCAGTTGACGCCGGAGGATCGCGCCGCGATGGCCGCCTATCTGAAGTCGCTGCCGCCGGTCGACGGACCGACGCCGCCCAAACGCAAGGAGAGTGGCGGCTGAAGCAGTTCCTTTCCAATTGACACACCGTGATTGCGCCCCCATCGTCGGTCGCGGGTTGAGAATTGGAATTGCGTCACATGGGGCGTGAGTTTTTCGTGCAGCTCTGGCTGATCGTTTCGGCGTGTGATTTGACCGTGTCGCACGAAACACGCCCCGCGGCTCAACCGTTCGGTTGAGATCGTGCCAAAACTTCCGGCCGCGCTGGGTCCGCGTCATCTCACGCTGTTTCGCGCAGCGCTCGGACAGGGCCGGACTGCAATCGATGCCTATCTGGCCTGGCGCGCCGCGGAGCCGCTCGATGCGGCCGACGAGGTCGTCTACCGCACCATGCCGCTGCTTGTGGCAACCGCCGACATGGCCGGGATCATCGATGCCGACACCAGGAAAATGCGCGGCGTCGTCAAGCATGTCTGGCTGTCGAATGCGACGCGGGTGCGCGATGTCGTCGCGGCGTCCGCAGCGCTCAAGGCCGCCGGCATCGCCGCGCTGCTGATCAAGGGCGGCGCGCTGTTCGCGCGCGACGAGAGCTACATGGCGAAGCGCATGACGGGGGATTACGATCTCCTGGTCCGCCGCGCGGAGGCGCCGCGCGCGATCGAGGTGCTGCGGCAGGCCGATTTCCGCAGCCACGGCATGCGGGTCGAGCTGTTCCAGGAATCCGATTTCGATCGCGACATCCATGCGGTGGCGATGTCGCGGGCCGGTTTCGCCCGGGCCATCGATCTGCACTGGCGCGCGTTGTTCTGGCTCGACGACGAAGGCTTTACTGAAGAGCTGTTCGCGACCGCCGAGACCGGGACGCTGCTGACCCATGAGGTGCTGATCCCCGGCGTTGCCGAGCATCTGGCGATCGCGGCGATGCGGCCGGAGCCTGCCGATCAGAACGAGATGGTCTCGCGCGCGCTCGAGATCGTCCATGTGCTCCAGAGCAAGGCCGGCGACAGGGTCGATTGGGACCGCTTCCGCGCGATCGTGACGCGCTACAATGGCAGCCTGTTTGCCGCGCAATTGCTCGACGTCGTCGCGCGCGAGATGCCGGCCCTCGTGCCGGATCGCCTCGTCGAGCAGCTATGGGACTACGGGCCGCCGGGGAAGTCGATCGAGATGTCGATCCGCGCCGTGCCGCGCGCGCGACGCACGCAGTGGCAGCACTTTGGCGCTGCCTTCTTCTCGGCGCTTCGCGCGCGTTTCAAGGCGCCGTTCCGGGGCTGGGACTGGCTGCGGCTGCCCGGCGCGGCGATCGCGGCATTCGATGCGGGCATCGTGCAGTTTCCCTTGTTTCGGGATGCGATCCTGAAGCGGATCTGGCAGCAGATCGCGCGCGCGGCGTATCCGTCGCGCGGGAGCGGCATCTGGTTCGGGCAGGGCTTTTCCATTCCGGAGGATGAGGGGCGGTGGACCGACCGTCCATTCGCCGTCCTCGAAATGCCCGTCGACGACCGGACGCGAGATCCCGTCGCGGTGGAGCTCGTGGTCGTGCCGTTCCTGCCGCCGGGCACGGACAATTTCCGCTTTGTCGCTTACGCCGGCATTGGATCGGTGCAGCAGATGGCGGCAGGGCGCACCGATCCGATGCCGTTCAGAATCGCGCTGCAGGCGAGAGTCATTGGCGCACGCCAACGCAAGATCGTCGTCGCGCTGCGGATGCTCGATTGCCAGCGCCCGACCGACATCGGCCATTCGATCGATCCGCGTCTGCTCGGGCTGTTCGTGAAATCCGTGTCGGTGAACGGCGAGACGGTGTTCACTCCAGCGGGCGCCGGGCCTTGATGGCCTGGCGCAGCGCCAGGAGCGTCTCGCGGTTCTGGGCGTCCGTGTTGATGCGTCCGCCGTTGCCGAGATGCAGCCGGCGGCGCACCACGATGTCGTCGACATGCGCGCTCCTCAACCCGTTCTGCTTGGCGCGGCCAAGCCAGGCGATGAAGAAGGTCGCGGGCAGGCTCTCGTCGAACGGCCCGGCCCGGTCGAGCGCGGCGCGCCGGATCAGCATGCACTGCTTCAATTCGCCCGGCATGATCGCGACCGCGGGCTTGAGGCGCTCGCGTTGCGCGTCCGGCACGTCGGGACTGACGAATTGCTCGACCTTGCCGAACACGGCGTCGACGCCGCCCTGATGCTCCAGCAGTGCCAGCTGCAATTCGAGCTTGCGCGGCGTCCAGAGGTCGTCGGCGTCGCAGAAGCCGATCAGCTCGCCCTGCGCGGTCGCGAGCGCCTTGTTGACGGCGACGGCCTGGCCGTTGTTGCTCTGGGCAAGCACGGTGATGCGGTCGCCGAATTCGCCGAGCACATTGCGCGTGTCGTCGGTCGAGCCGTCGTCGATGACGATCACCTCATCGGGCGGCACGGTCTGGCCGAGCACGCTCTCGACCGCCTCGGCAATGTAGGTCTCGGCATTGTAGGCGGCGATGATGACGGAGACTCGCATGTCGGCGCGGCCTTAGAGCCGTTGCAATTGATCGGCGAACGCGGCGGGAATCTCGGCAGGCGCGGTGCCGGTATCGGCAAAGAACACTGGCGCGAGACCTGCGATCCGCGCCACCTTCTCCGCGATCTGGTTCGGCCAGCCCGGCAGCTCGTAGGCCGTGGTCGGCAGCAGCGCGCGAAACGCATCCGATTGCTTCGCAGGTGTGAATTCAGGTGAGGCCGCGCCGCGCCGGCGCGGAATGAAAAGCGCACGCAACTTGCCGCCACCGAGGCGCTCGCCGAGGCCGGCCAGGCTGAGCTCGTGGCGCAGCTCGCCGTTGAAATCCGACACCGGCGTGGTGTCGCCGATCAGGTCGCCAAACGCGTTGGCAAGAGCAGGGCGCAGCCGTGCGGAGCAGAACAGCGGCTCGATCGCGCCGGTGACGCTGTTGACCGCGACAAAGTCGTCGCCCGCGTAGCGCCAGCCGGCCTTGACGCAGGCGAGCGCCGCGGTGGTCTTGCCGCTGTGACCCTCGCCCGCGAGCAGCGTGAATCCAGTCGTATTCCCCACAGCCGCGGCGTGGACGGCGCACCAGGGTGTCTCCTGCATCAGGGCGTGGATGAGGGAGATCGCGGGCCGGCTGCGGATCCAGGGCGGCGCCTCGCCCTTCGGCAACCACGCGATGCCGCGCCGCGTCACCAGGTCGATCGCGTACAGCACGGGAATGACGGCCGGCTGCCAGACCGAATAGATGCCGTCCTCGATCAGCAGCCGCGGCTTTTCGGAAGCTTCCGGCACCAGCGCCGAGAGATCATGGTCGGTTGCCGTGACGAAGCGAAGCTCGAGATCGACGCCATCGGCCGCGCGCTGGACATAGGCCGGCAGGAACATGCGGGCCAAATCCTGCGAGGCAAAGCCGAGATGCAAGCCGAACGGCCCGCAGCGCGCATGCGCCTCGATCGGCTCCGACGTTGTCCTGGCGAAGACCCCCGCGATCTCCCGCCGGATGAGGTCGCTCGCCTTCATCTAGTTCTCTTGGGTCTCGCGCAGCGGCCAGCCTTCCTCGCCGGCGTCGTGCACGGGATCCATCAACAGCAGCTCCCGCAGATTGTCGAAGCGCTGGAATTCCGGGGCGACGAATGCGCCCGACAGCACGGGTGTCCAAGCGCTAATGGACGTCTCAACGGGGCTCTCACTGCGCGCATCGGCGGCACCGTTCGCGATGAGGCCTTCCGCCAGCATGCTGTCGACGAAGGCTTGCACCTGTTGCGTGATTGACGTCACATCTCCATCAGTCGCGGCAGCCAGCGCGCGTCCGATCTCCTCAACCGTTCGGTTGACCTTGAGGCCGAGCCAGATCTGCGCAGCGCTGCCGTCGAGGTTGTAGTAGACGCCATTCTGATAGTTGGCCAACACGACTTCACTATCGAATTGCTGGCTGATCAGCAGCGGCACCGTCGTGGTGAGGGCCATAGCTTGCAGTACTCACTTCAATTCCAAGGCCCGGACGCTAGCACAGGCGCGCGGCTGCGCAACATCGCCGCTTGCGCCAATTGCGCCTTCTAGCTGGCGCCGAACGCCTTGAAGGTGATGATGGTGAGCGTGTCCTGGATGCCGGGCAGCACCTGCACCTTCTCGTTGATGAAGTGGCCGATGTCGGTGTCGTTGTCGACATAGAACTTCACCAGCAAATCGTAATGGCCGGCCGTGGAGTAGATCTCGGAGGCGATCTCGGCTTCGGCAAGCGCATTGGCGACCGTATAGGACTGGCCAAGCTTACATTTGATCTGGACGAAAAAGGGAACCATTGCAGTTACTCCGAAGGCATATCTTGCCGGCTAATAGGCCAAAATCAGCCCGATTTAGCAAGCGGACTTCCAGGCGTCAGATGACGGTCCGATGCCTTACGAAGCCGCCGTCGCTGCGGCGAAGGCGTCCCTGAGCCGCTGGGCGAGCTCGGTCTTGCGATAGGGCTTGGTCAGGACCACGGCCTCCGCCTGCGCGCGGCCCTGCTCGACCAGGGTCTCCAGTGCATAGCCGGAGGTGAACAGCACCGGCAGGCCCGGCCGAATCCGCCGGGCCTGATCGGCGAGCTCCCAGCCGCTCATCCCGCCGGGCATGACGATATCGGTGAACAGCATGTCGATGCCGGGATCGGCGCGCAGCCGCTGCAGGGCCTCCTGGCCGTTGACGGCGGCGACGACGCGATAGCCGAGCGCCTCCACCCGGAGGATCACCGAGGAGCGCACGAACGGATCGTCCTCGGCAATCAGGATGGTCTCGTGGCCGCGCGGCGCTGTGTCCTCGCCGTCCAGCACGTCGGTCGGCGATTGTCCGCCGCCGGTGCGCGGCAGGTAGATCCGGACCGTCGTCCCCAGGCCCTGTTCGCTATAGATCGAGACATGACCGTCGGATTGCTTTGCGAAGCCGTAGACCATGCTCAGTCCCAGCCCTGAACCCTTGCCGACCTCCTTGGTGGTGAAGAACGGCTCGAAGGCGTGCTCGATCACTTCGGGCGTCATGCCTTCGCCGTCGTCGGTGACGGAAATCAGCGCGTAGGCGCCGGATGTCACTTCCGGGTGCAGGGCGCGATAGTCCTCGTCGATTGCGGCGAGCTCGGTGCTCAGCGTCAGATGTCCACCGGACGGCATCGCATCCTGTGCGTTGAGCGCCAGGTTCAGCACGGCGGATTCGAGCTGGGCACGGTCCGCAAAGGCCTGGATGGTGCCAGGGCCGAACGCCGTCTTGATCTCGATGTTTTCGCGCAAGGTGCGCTTGAGCAGCTTGAGCATGGATTGCAGCAGCTCGCGGCAATCGATGGTCTTTGGCTGCAGCAATTGGCGGCGGCTGAATGCCAGCAGTCGCTGCGTCAGCTCCGCGCCGCGTTCGCCGGACTCGCAGATATCGTCGGCAAATTGCCGCAGATCGGGCCGCGCCTTCAGCTGCTCGCTGAGATGCTCGGCGTTGCCGATGATCACGGTCAGGAGATTGTTGAAGTCATGCGCGATGCCGCCGGAGAGCTGGCCGACCGTCTCCATCTTTTGCGCCTGCTGGAGCTGCTGCTCGGTCAGCTTGCGCGCGGTCAGATCGTGGATGATGCCAACATAGATCAGCTCGCCGTCCTGCCACGCCTGGCCAACCGACAAATTCATCGGAAAGCTCGATCCGTCCTTGCACAGGCCGATGGCTTCTCCGGTTGCGAAACGCCGCGCATGACCGGTGGTTGGGCGCCTCTCGTCGTTCGACATCAGCATGCCGATGTCGAGATTCATCACCTCCTGGGCGCGATAGCCGAACAGCCGTTCGCACGCGGGATTGAACAGGAGAATGCGGGCCTGCGCGTCGAACAGGATGACGCCGTCGACCGCGGTCTCGACGATGGCGGTGAGACGCGTCACGCTTTCGCGCATCGCGCGCTGGGCCTCTCCCACCTGTCTCAGCAACAATGTCGCGTCCCGGCTCTTGATCTCTTCTTCCTGGAGCGCGGCCTGGACCTTTTGAAGCTCGAACGGGGAGGGGATCGCCAGGATCTTTGGCAGGAGCGGCCAGAGCGCGGCCGCGGTGAAGATCGATGCGATGGCCGTCATCGCCTTGACCAGGCCCTCGATACCATAGATCGGCACCCAGAGCGTGTAGATCGACAGCACATGGGTCAGGCCGCAGGCCATGATGAAGGCTGCGAACGCCCAAAAGACCCAGCCGAATTGGAGGTCACGCCGTTTGGTGACGAGGATCGCGAGCGCAAACGGGATCGAGAAATAGGCCGCTGCGATGCAGGCGTCAGAAACGACATGGAGCCAGATCAGCTCGGGCTCCCACAGCAGGCAGATGCCGTGCGGTGAAAACATCGAGGAGTCGAGGATACGTTCGAAATAGGCCCACATGATTTCTTCCCGAAAGGATTGCGGGCCGAGGCCGGCCCGCAACAAGGCGTCGCTGGACGAATCCACCTGCTAACGTGTCATTCGCAGGGATGGGCGCCAAGGCCGGACGATGCCGTGGTCTTATTTTCTCAGGTTATGCCCGCTTCCGGGGCGACAGCCGCGCAGCACCGGCTGTGCCTGATTCGCCGGCTTGCTGGGGCTGCGGGGGCGCGCTAGGACTGGCTATGGCCGAGTTTTCCTCAAACAAGCGTATCCTGCGATGACCACGCCCGTGGCGCTCACCATCGCCGGCTCGGATTCGAGCGGCGGCGCCGGCATCCAGGCCGACCTGAAGACCTTTGCCGCGCTCGGCGTCTATGGCGCGTCCGCGATCACGGCGCTGACCGCGCAGAACACCAAAGGCGTCACCGGCATTCATGCGGTGCCCGCCGCGTTCGTCACGGCGCAGATCGATGCGGTGTTCTCCGATCTCGATGTCGGCGCGGTGAAGATCGGCATGGTGGCGCAGGCCGAGAGCATCGACGCGATCGCCTCTGCGCTGGTGCGCTGGAAGCCGCGCCATATCGTGCTCGATCCCGTGATGGTCGCGACCTCCGGCGATCGCCTGCTGGCGGCGGAGGCCGTCGAGGCGTTGCGCACGAAGCTGATGCGGCTGGCGTCGGTGATCACGCCCAATCTGCCGGAGGCGGCCGCGCTGCTGGACGAGCCGATCGCGCGAAGCGAGATCGAGATCGAAAGCCAGGGGCGCCGCCTTCTCGAACTCGGCTGCCGCGCGGTCCTGATCAAGGGCGGGCACGGCGAGGGCCGCGAGAGCATCGACTATCTCGTCGGCGCCGACAAGACGATCGCGCTTGCCGCGTCGCGCGTCGCCACGCGCAACACCCATGGCACCGGCTGCTCGCTGTCCTCGGCGGTTGCAGCAGGCCTTGCCAGGGGCGAGGATCTCGAGACGGCCGTGCGCAACGCCAAAGCCTGGATCAGCGCGGCGATCGAAGCTGCCGACCACTTCAGCGTCGGTCACGGCCACGGGCCGGTCCATCATTTCCACAAATTCTACTGACGCCGGCTGCGGCTAGCCGGCCGGCAAGTTCGGCCCTCAAGACAACGTTCCTGCGAGAGCCATCAAGGTGGCAAACACACCGAGCGGTACAAGGTGCGAAAATTCGCGGTGGCGCACCACGGTCAGAACAGCGGCCAAAATGATTGCTGCGCCCAGCACCAGGCCAACGACGCGACTTGCAGGGAGCGCAATCAGAACGGCGCTCATGATCTCCAATCCGCCGGTAAGGCTGCCCCACCAGCGCGGGTAACCCCATCGAACGAAGCTGCTTTGCGTCGCGGAACCGGCGATCGCGTTATGGAGGCCTGCGCCAAAGAGCCCGGCAACGAGCAGACAAACCGAAACAATATGGGTCATCTCAGGGCACATCCATCATCATGGGGATGGCTGCCAGAATCATGATCGCCGCCGTGAGGCCGTGAATGCCGAACGCGCGTCTTGCAGAGCCTCGGCCGCCGAGCACGACCAGCATGTCGCCGAAGGGGATGATGGCTTCGACAAACAGGATGATGCCGACCCCGCGGGGGACACCCCACGCCATGAATGCCAGCACGGTCAATCCCGACGCGATGTCGCGAACGCCCTTGAGGCGAAGCCACCAGTCGGTGTTGGCACCGTCTTCAGGGAGTGGCAGGCCGAAACTGCGTGTCGCCGTCCGCGGACTGACGACATATTGGATGCCGATCGCGATAATCCCGAGAGCCACGAGCAGCGCGGTTCCAAGTGGGAGCCAGTGCATGAGATTCATTATATCGATCCAAGATAATCTAGCATTGCTAGATTACATATTCTAGCGTTGCTAGATCGTCAAGCATCGATAATAAGTGTCGACCATCTTGGCCTGGGAGATCGAAGGTTGGGGATCGCCGAGCGGAAAGACAGGCAACGCGCTGAACGCGAACGCCGCATCGTCGCGGCAGCGCGCGTGATCGCAGAGCGCGAGGGATGGAACGCCGTGACGATCCGTCGGCTTGCCGATGAGATCGAACACAGTCAGCCGGTCCTCTATTCCCATTTCGAAAACAGGGATGCGATCGTTGCCGCAGTAGCTCTCGAGGGTTTCCGCGACATCGCTGCGGCTCTTCGGGAGGCGGCAGGTGGGTCGACCGGGCGAAACGCCATCAAGAATGTCGCGACGGCCTACCTCGCCTTTGCCCACCGAAATCCCGCGCTCTATGAGGCCATGTTCACTCTTCCGACGGATCTGCGCTTCGCCGAAGCCGGGACCAGACCGGAACTACGGGCCGGGTTCGAGGCCCTCGCGGCCGTGGTGACGCCGTTCTGCGTCGATGTGGATATCGCGACCGAGAGTTTTTGGGCGGCCCTGCACGGGCTCGTTGAACTCGAACGCTCGGGCCGAATTAGGCTCGGCGCACGTAGTGAACGAATCGCACTCATTGTTCGGGCGATGGTCGTTTCCGGAAAATAGCGCGCCCGCCCGTGGCTCGCGTCGTCTCTGGCGTGTGCCGCGCTTCCGGTCCGGGCTTTTGCGGGTAACCAATGCCGCCCCATGTCGCCTGATTGTCGCATGCGACTGATATTCGCGGGGAGGGCGAGGCGAGGTTTGATTCGTATCTGAGGTGCCTCAAAGGTTCAATTGGTCATCCCCCTGTCACGGGACATTGTTACAGGCTGTCGCATGGGAAGTTACGATGTGAGTGACGAGAGCCCTGAAAGGCGCTTTCGCACCTTGTTCATCTCCGACGTTCATCTCGGAGCCCGCGGCTCGCAAGCCGACCTTTTGCTGGACTTCCTGCGCTACCACGATGCCGACACCATCTATCTCGTCGGGGACATCGTCGACGGCTGGGCGCTGAAATCGAGCTGGCACTGGCCGCAATCGCATAACGATCTGGTGCAGAAGCTGCTGCGCAAGGCGCGCAAGGGCGCCAAGATCATCTACGTGCCCGGCAATCACGACGAGTTCCTGCGCAACTATTACGGCACGCATTTCGGCGGCATCGACGTCGTCGAGAACACCGTCCACACCGGCGCGGACGGCAAGCGCTATCTCGTCATCCACGGCGACATCTTCGATCTCGTGGTGCAGAACGCGCGCTGGCTCGCCCATCTCGGCGACAAGGCCTACGACTTCGCGATCCAGATGAATCGCTTCGTCAACTTCTTCCGGCGCATGTTCAAGGTGCCGTATTGGTCGCTGTCGCAATGGGCCAAGCAGAAGGTCAAGAACGCGGTCAACTATATCGGCGCGTTCGAGCAGGCGCTGTCTGCCGAAGCGCGGCGTCATGACGCCGACGGCGTGATCTGCGGCCACATCCATTACGCCGTGATCCGCGACGAGAACGGCATCCGCTACATGAATTGCGGCGACTGGGTCGAGAGCTGCACGGCGCTGGTCGAGCACGATGACGGCCGTTTCGAGATCATCACCTGGGCGGATCACGCGCAGAAGCCTGCCGCCGTACCGCAGGTGGCAGCAAGGGCCGCTTGATGCGCATCCTGGTCGCGACCGACGCCTGGCACCCGCAAGTCAACGGTGTGGTTCGGACGCTGACCAAGCTCGCTGACGCCGCGAAGACGCTCGGTGTCGAGTTCACGTTTCTGACGCCGCAATCGTTCCGCACCTTTGCGATGCCGAGCTATCGCGACGTGCGGCTCGCGATGCCGCGTCCGGCGCGCATCGCAAAGCTGATCGAGGAAGCGCGGCCCGACAGTACCCATATCGCGACGGAAGGGCCGATCGGCCTGATGGTCCGCCGCTATTGCAGGCAGCGCAAGTTGCCGTTCACGACCAGCTTCCACACCCGCTTTCCCGAATATGTCCGCGCCCGGATGCCGGTTCCGGAATCCCTGATCTGGCGGGCGCTGCGCCGATTCCACGGCCCGAGCCGGGCCGTGATGGCGGCAACGCCGGCGCTGGCCCGGGAGCTCGGCGAGCGCGGTTTCGACAATGTCGTGCTGTGGCCGCGCGGCGTCGACACCCATTTGTTCCATCCGCGCGCCGTCGACCTCTGCCTGCCGGCTCCGGTGTTTCTGTCGGTCGGCCGCGTTGCGGTGGAGAAGAATCTCGAGGCGTTCCTTGACCTCGATCTGCCCGGCACCAAGGTGATCGTCGGCGACGGCCCGGCGCGCAACGCGCTGGAAGAAGCCTATCCCGATGCGATCTTTTTAGGCGAGAAGCACGGCGAGGAACTGGCCGACATCTATGCGGCGGCCGATGTCTTCGTGTTTCCGAGCAAGACCGACACGTTCGGCCTGGTCCTGCTCGAGGCGCTGGCGAGCGGCCTGCCGGTCGCGGCCTTCCCCGTGAAGGGGCCGCGCGACGTCATCGGCGATGCGCCGGTCGGGGCGCTCGATCATGATCTGCGTAACGCCTGCTTCGCCGCGCTCGATGTTTCCAGGCAGGCCTGCGTCGAATTCGCCGCCAACTACACCTGGGAAGCCTCGGCGCGGGCCTTTGTGGACAGCATCCGGGCGGTCGGTGCGGTGCTGCCCGGCCGGGCGGGCGCGGAACAGCCGCGCTTCGTCGCTTAAAGGGTAAAATCCTCGCGCGGAGGTGTCTTGCCCGCGCCGCGTCCGCCGCGATAACATCGCCTAATGTCCGAACAGCCCCTTCCGATCGGCCCCGCCGATATCGACGCCGCAGCGCGCGTGCTCGCGCCCTTCGCCGTCCGCACCCCGCTGTTGTCGTTTCCCGTGCTCAACGAGCGCGTCGGCGCAAAGGTGTTCCTGAAGCCGGAGATGCTCCAGCGCACCGGCTCCTTCAAGTTCCGGGGCGCCTTCAACAAGGTGTTCTCGATTCCGCAGAACAAGCGCGCCGGCGGCGTCGTCGCGTTCTCCTCCGGGAACCACGCCCAGGGCGTGGCGGCGGCGGCAAAAATCCTCGACATGCAGGCGACCATCGTGATGCCGGCGGATGCGCCGCTGTCGAAGCGCGAGCGCACCAAATCCTACGGCGCCGAGGTCGTATTGTATGATCGCTACAACGACGACCGCGAGGCAATCTCGCGCGGCATTGCCGAGAAGCGCGGCGCGACGCTGGTCAGGCCCTATGACGATCCCTTCGTGATCGCGGGGCAGGGCACCGCCGGTCGCGAGATCGCGGAAGACATGGCAACGCTCGGCCTGTCGCCCGACATCGTGGTGGCGCCGGCCTCCGGCGGCGGCCTGATCGCGGGCGTCGCCACAGCCGTGAAGGCGCGCTATCCGCAAGCCCAGATCGTGGTGGCCGAGCCCGAGGCGTTCGACGATCACGGCCTGTCGCTGACCGCAGGCCATCGCGAGCCGCACCCGCCGGCAGGCCGCACCATCTGCGATGCGCTGATGGCGCTGATCCCCGGCGAGATGACCTTTGCGATCAACAGCAAGCTTCTGGCGCGCGGCGTGACCGCGTCGGACAAGGAAGTCGGCGCGGCCGTCGCCTTTGCCTATCGCGAGCTGAAGCTCGTGGTCGAGCCCGGCGGCGCGGTGGGCCTTGCGGCGTTGCTCGCGGGCCGTCTCGACGCCGCCGGCAAGAACGTGGTGATCGTGCTCTCCGGCGGCAATGTCGATGCGGATCTGTTTGCCGAGCTGGTCGCCTGAGCTTTTGACATGACGAAAGGGGCAGAGCGTTGCCGCTCTGCCCCTTTGTCGTGTGCGGTTGCCGCAATCAGTGCATGAAGCTGCGGTGGTTGTTGCCGCCGTTTGACTGGTTCATCGACTGACGGACATTGTTGCCGCCGCCATTCCCCATCGCATTGAACTGCGGCCGGTTGTTCTGGTGGTTGTTCTGGACTTGCACCTTGTTCACCGGGTTGTTGTTGAGCTTCACGCCGTTGTTGATGTGGATCGGGTTGTTCTGCGTCTGAACATTCGTCGTCTTCACGTCCGTGGTCTTCACATCGACGGTCGAGCCGGCCTTGCCGATCGTCACCGGCATGCTCACGACCTTGCCGGGGTTGCCGTTGGCCGTGCCGGCATTGTTGTTGCCGGTGTTCTGATTGGTGGTGGTCACCGGCAGTGTCGTGATCTTGCCGATGCCGTTGTTGTTCGTCGTCGTGTTGGTCGGCGCGGGCAGGGTGACGATCTTGCCCGGGGTCTGCGACGGCGCGCCGTTCTGCGAATTGCCGGCCGGCAGGTTGACGATCTGGCCGCCATTGCCGAGCTTGCCGATGACGTTGCTGTCGACCGGCTTCTGCACGACCGGAAGGTTGGCGTTGATCTGCGAGCCGCCGTTGCCCTGCTGGATCAGCGGCATGTATTTGGGCTGGCCGAGATTGCCGATCTTGAGCGTCGGGGCAATGTTCTGCGGAGCCAGAAACTTCGTCGCCTGCATCAGCGGGATCAGCTTCGGTTGTGCCTCGAGCTTGTGCGCCATCTGCGCATAGGGGCTGTTGCCGTAGTTGTTGTAGAAGGCCTGGTAGCCGATCGGCGAGTTCGCCAGCACCGCCTGGTGCCAGGCCTGCGAGAGCAGCAGGTTCGACAGCAGCCAGCGGATGTGATCGCACAGCGGGTCGTGCGGATACATCTGGATGAACTCCTGATAGTACTCCGGGCGTCCCTCGGACACGACGTAGTCATAGGCCTGGCGGGTCGAACGGCTCGGCAGGTTCGAGGCCATCTGCACCACCGGTGCATTCATCGGCGCGCGGTTGGCGGCAACGGCGGTATCGCCAAAGAAGGTGAAGTCGGAGGTGAGCGAGGAGCTCTCCCACGGAATCTGCGCGCCGCTGGTGGTCTGGTTCACCTGGAGACGCACGCGCTTGAACAGCTGCTCGATCGGCACGTTGGGCTCGCGCGCGACGTTCAGGAAGGCCTGCGTGTAGGGGCTGTGGCCGTTGTTACCGTCGAGCGCCTCGGCACCCGGTGCGGTCGAATAACCGACGATGGAGCCGTTCGGCGCATCGACGATGGCAAGGCCCCGGCCAGCGTCGCTGACGTTGGGGAACGGGTTGTTGCGGCAGGCGTCGAGGATGACGATGCGCATCCGGCTCGGGATCGTCTCCAGCGTCGACATCACGTCGACCAGGCGGACCGAGTCGTTGACGAGCTCGGTCGGGTTCGACACCTTCGCGTCGACAGGGACGAGATAGTTCTCGCCGGCGAGCTGCACGCCGTGACCGGCGTAATAGACCATCGCCACCGTGTTCGGGCCGCGCGCGGACACTTTTGCGGAGAAATCCTGCACCACGCGCAGCATGTCGTTCTGGCCGAGGTCGGTCGCCGAGATCACCTCGAAGCCGGCGGAGTTGAGGAACTGCGCCATCGACTGTGCGTCATTGTCGGGATTGGCGAGCTGCGGCGCGTTCCGGTAGTTCGAATTGCCGATCACCAGCGCCACCCGCTGCTCCGGGCCTTGCAGGGCGGCAGGCGCGGCCGGCTCGACAGGGGCGACTTGCGCGGCAACAGGGCCGCAGGCGAAGCCGAACAGGCTTCCCAGCAGGCCGGCGGTCATCAGGGCGGATTTCAGGCGGAACATGGCGTGCTCCCTCGGGGCTCATCTCGATGCGAGATTGGTTGCGAGGAAGCTAGGACGCGTTCGAACCCACGGTCCGTGATCGCGATCACCCGTTGTCCCGTGCGTGATGTAGATCACGTCGGAGCCTATGGTGCGTTCCGATCCCCAAGGGTGTTGCACATCCGAAATCGGGTGGATCGACCTGTGCCGGGTCCTATCGTGCGACAAACACGAAGGAGCGTGACATGCACAAGCTTCATGCCATCGCCGCGCTTCGCGGCGACGGCCTCAGGCCGGAATTGCAAGCCCTGTTCGAGCGGCTTGCCATCGATCCTCACGCAGACCTGCGCGTTCGCGGTGACGGCATGATCCAGTCGGGCCCGGACCCGGCTTCGGAGGCAGCCGGCGTGGTCATCGCAGAGACGAAGCGTGTGGCGTGACGCCTTGCGCTGGCCCCGGGCCCCCTAGTGACCTCGCAGGATTGACTTAACCAGGGTGGGAGGTGGTATTCAGGCTGCTACGGGCGCTCTAATTGCGGCACGGCAAGAACGGTGCCGCCAAGAAGCAGAGATCGAGTGGATAGCATGCACGGCAAACAGGGGGATGGCCGCCATTCGCAAGGTGGTGCGAGCCATCGGATCCTGCCGGAAATCGAGGTGTTGCGCGCGATTGCGATCCTATTCGTCCTGATTGCTCACCATCGTACGGCGATGTGGTGGCTCCCGCCGACGTTGGAGAGTTACCTGAACTTCGCCTTCGGCGTCGACCTGTTCTTCTGCGTCTCCGGATTCGTGATCACGCGTGCATTCTATCGGGATTTCGTCCTGGCTGCCGGCAAGGGGGCGCCCGCCTATTGGCGCGTCGTAACCGATTTCTGGATCCGCCGCGCCTTTCGCATCATGCCTTTGGCATGGTTGTGGCTGCTCATTCCGATCGTGATGTCGCTCGTCTACAATCGATCCGGGGCTTACTTTTCCTTCTTCGGCAATGTCGGCGATTTTCTTGCCGCCGCCCTCAACGTCTATAATTTTCACTACGCGTACTGTACCGCCTCGCCGAACCTCTGGTGCGGGTCCTCCGGCGTCTACTGGTCCCTCAGTCTGGAAGAGCAATTTTATCTGGCCTTTCCGCTGCTCGTTCTGCTTCCTCGGCGCGCCATGGCGGTGGTACTGGCCGGGATTGTCGCCTGGATGGCGATGCGAGACCGGACATCCCTGACCTGGATGACCCGCTTCGATGCGATCTCGCTCGGCGTGCTGATCGCGCTGTTCAAGCAGAGCGCCGCCGACGTGGCCTTCACGCCGTACTTCCTGCAAAACCGTTTTGTGCGATGGCCGCTTCTTGTCATCCTGCTGTTTGCGCTTGCGGCGGTGGGCGGCGGCCCCGGCCTGGTCACGTTCTTCCCGGTGATCGTGACGCTGATCTGCGGCGCCCTGGTCTATATCGCGTCCTTCAACGGTGGATACCTGCTTGCACCCGGATTGCTCAGATCAATCCTGGTCTGGATCGGGGCGAGGTCGTTCGGGCTCTACCTCATGCACAATCCTGTCATTGCCTTCGTGCGCGAGACCTGGGAACGCGCCCATCCTGGACAGCTGCCGGATGCCACGATGAAGGCCGTGATCGTCCTTGCCATTGTCGGGCTGCTCGCATTGCTCAGCGATCTGTCGTTCCGATATTTTGAGACGCCGCTGCGAAGATATGGCAAGCAACTCGTCGATAGGCGGAACGCCGCACCTGCTTCGACGGCCGACGATTTGGTCAAACCCGACAGCGGCGCCATCGACGCCGCATCGACCAATCTGGCTGCCGGGATCCATTCCCCGCTTCGCCGCGAAGAAGCATTGGGCAAACAAGGGTATTGATCAGCTCTCTTCCGGCCTGATGGGACCGCGAAAGCGAGACCGCTTCGCTGCGCTCACGAGGACGATGGAGGGAGTGCGAGAGGCTTACGAGAAGAACGCGATCTTCTCGGCCTGGGTCATGCGGCGGATCGGTGCGAGCGCGTCGTTGGCCGCAGCGCGGGGCTTTTGCACGATGCCGCTGGCGAGAATGGTGGCGCCGAGCGAGGGTTCGGGCAGGGGGGACGGCATCGGAAGCGACGCGGTCGGTGCTGCGCCGGATGTCGCCGCGGCCGCCATGGCGGGGGCCGGCTGCTCCATCACTTCAGCCGCGGCTTCCGCAATGGCATCGGTGAGGCGCGCGAGCGATTCCATCGCGATCGGTGCTTCGGCAACCGGCGCCTCGACGACCGGCTCCTCGACATGTGGCGCGATCGGCGCCTCCATGACGACCGGCTCGGCGACCTCCGCGACCATCGGCACAGGCGCAGCCGCTTCCATCTCCATGGGCTCGACGATCGCGTCGAACTCCGGATCGGGCGCGGCCATCTCCAGCGCGATGGCGTCGAGTATCGCTTCATCCTCGGCTTCCGCCGCGGCATCGAGCGAGAACTCGTCCGTGATCTCTGCGACAGACGCGGGATCGGCGAGGCCGTCCTCGACCGTAGCAAGGCTGGCTTCGACGGCGACGTGGCCTTCGGCGATCTCGGGTCCGATCGCGACGTCCATCGTCGCGTTCTCGGCAATGCCGCTCGCGTCATCGACGGCCTCGGCCGCGATGTCCTGTGGCGTCTCCGTAGAACCCACGGGTGCTTCGCTCGCCATCGCGGCGGGCGCTTCGGCCACCGGCGGTGTGGCCTGCGCAGGTGCCGGCCGCACCGCGGCCTGCGGCGCTGCGTCGCCGTCAGCGTCGGTTTGCTCGACCCGGTCCTTGAGCAGATCGAAGGCGGCCTTGAGGTCGCCGCGCGGGTCGATGGTCGAAATCTGCGCGCAGGCCGCCTCGATCGAGGCGAGCTGCGAATCAATCAAGTCGCAGATTCGCCCGTCGGCGCCGATCTCGCGCCAGCGCCAGGAGATCTCCTTGATGATGCGCACGCCGCGGGGGATCGGTGCGAGGCTTGCCTCGAGCGCCGTCGGATCGCACGCCTTGGCGGCGGCGCTTTCTGCGTCGTCAATGGCACGGCGGATCGCGACCAGCGCTTCGGGGAGGCGGTCCTCGACGACGGGTTGTCGCTGTGCTGCAAGGGTTTCTTCGATTTTGGCGACCGCGTCGAGCACCATGCGCGTGTCGGCATTGCGGTTGCGCTTGGCGTATTCGCCGAGGAACCAGCGGCCGCGCGCGGTCTCCATGAAAGCTTCGCGGATCGCGTCGTAATCCTGCTCGTTCGGCTCGGCCGCGCGGGCAGACATGGGCGAGAGGGCGAATGCTTCGTTGGCCATGACAATCTCGTCGCGCAAATCAGTGCGCGTTACTGTAACGATCACCACGATATCGACCGAATCGCAATTGGTTTGATGGCAGGCGAATCACAAATCCCCATCGCGACATCCGTCAAGCGGCGATTCGCCGTGCGTCTCGCGCTGTTCTACTCGGCCGTGTTCGCGGTGTCGGGCACGCATCTGCCGTTCTTTCCGGTCTGGCTCAAGGCGGTCGGCGTCGATGCGGCCTGGATCGGGATCATCAACGCGCTGCCGGGGATCACGCGTTTCACCACGCTGCCCTACGCAACCGCCTTTGCTGAAAAGCGCCATGCGATTCGAGCCGGCATGATGGTCTCGGTCGTCGCGACGGCGGCGGGATTTGCGCTGGTCGGCCTGCAGGACCAGCCGCTGGCACTGCTCCTGCTCTATACGCTGACCTGCATCGTGTGGACGCCGGTCGTCCCGCTGACGGATGCGTACGCGTTGCGCGGCGTCATTCGCTACGGCTTCGACTATGGGCCAGTTCGGCTGTGGGGCTCGGCAGCCTTCGCCGCCGGCGCACTCGCCTGCGGCTATCTCGTGGACAGCATCGCCACGCGCGAGCTGATCTGGATCATCGTCGCATGGGCTCTGGTTGCGGCCATCACAGGCCTGTTGCTCCAGCCGCTCGACGATGTCAGGCGAAGGACCGCGGAAAAGCATGGCGGCAATGCCCTGCTGCGCGATGCCGGCTTCTGGCTGGTCATCATCTCGGCCGCGCTGATCCAGGGCAGTCATGCCGCCTATTACTCATTTTCGGCGATCAGCTGGCAGGCCCACGGGCTCGGCGGGTTCACCATCGCGGGACTCTGGACGCTGGGCGTGATCGCCGAGATCGTCGTGTTCGCGCTGTCGCCGCGCTTCTCGCTGCATCCGTCATCGCTGATGGCGATCGGCGGCGTCAGCGCGGTGCTGCGCTGGATCGTCACGGCGCAGGAGCCGCCGCTGGCGCTGCTCACGATCGCGCAGCTCGCACACGGCCTCACGTTCGGCATGACCATCGTCGGCACCATGAATTTGCTGGTGCAGCGCGTGCCGTCGCATCAGATTGCGCGGGGGCAGGGTTACTATGCCGCGTGCAGCGGAGTGGTGGGCGCGACAAGCTCGATCGCCTCAGGCGCGATCTACGCCCACATCGGCGACAGCCTCTATTACGTCATGGCGGCGATGGCAGCCGCCGGCGCGCTTCTGATCTGGGCGGCGCGGCGTCGGCTCATCGCTCAGCCCCAGAGCGAAGCGTCCGGCGGATAGACCAGGCTCTCGTCGTAGCGCAGGGCGTGATCGCGATCGCGCGCGAGCAACAGAGGTCCGTCGAGATCGACGAAGCGCGCCTGCGGCGTCACCAGCATGGCGGGCGCCATCGACAGCGAGGTCGCGACCATGCAGCCGATCATGATCTCGAAGCCGAGTGCCTGCGCTGCATCGGCCATGGCGAGCGCCTCGGTGAGACCACCGGTCTTGTCGAGCTTGATGTTCACCGCGTCGTAGCGCGTGCGCAGGGGCGCCAGCGAACCACGATCATGCACGCTCTCGTCGGCACAGACCGCGAGCGGCCGCTTGATCCGCGCCAGCGCGTCATCCTTGCCGGCCGGCAGCGGCTGCTCGACCAGGGTGACGCCGACGGCGTCGCAGGCGGCGAGGTTGGCTTCCAGATTGGCCTCGGTCCAGGATTCGTTGGCGTCCACGATCAGCTCGGACTCGGGGGCAGCCCTGCGCACGGCCGCGATCCGTTCCGGGTCGCCGTCGCCGCCGAGCTTGATCTTGAGTAGCGGCCGGCGCGCCGCTTTCGCAGTCGCCGCCGCCATGGCCTCGGGCGTGCCGAGCGAGATCGTGTAGGCCGTGGTGCGCTCGCCCGGGATCGGGCGGTCCAGCAGGTTCCAGGCCCGCAGGCCCGCCGCCTTGGCCTCCAGGTCGATCAGGGCGCAATCCAGCGCATTGCGGGCAGCTCCTGGCGGCATGGCGGCCTGGAGGGCCTGCCGCGTCAGGCCGCCCGCCACGGCCGCTTGCATGGCCTCGACCGCGGCCAGCGTGGCCTCGGGCGTTTCGCCATAGCGGGGATAGGGCACGCACTCGCCACGGCCGATCAGGCCGTTTCGGCTCACTTCGGCCACAACTGTCACCGCTTCCGTCTTGGCGCCCCGGCTGATCGTGAAACTGCCGGCGATGGGAAACCGCTCGATTCGTGCGGCGAGGGCTGGAACTTTGCTGGAAGTCATTTTGAACTCTGGCGAAATCTGAACCTGCTGGTTACCTCTAGCAACTAACGTTAACCAGTTGGGGATACCTTTTCTGGGTAAGGGCGCGTGCGCAACTATCTGATTTCCTCCGCCCCGGCACGGGAGCGGATATCTTGAACGGCGATCCGAAGCTGGAACGGATAGCCAAAGGCAACGCGCTGGCCCTCTGCGCCACCGGAACCTGGACCGCGAGCTTCGCGCCGGTGCTGGAGCGGATGGTGGCCGACGCCGAGAAGCTCGCCGGCAGCTCCCAAAGCATCTTCATTGACGTCTCCGAGGTCGCCAAGCTCGACACCTTCGGTGCGTGGCTGATCGAGCGGCTGCGCCGCAGCCTGACCCAAGGCGCCGTTGAGGCGCAGATCGCCGGGCTGTCGGCGAATTATTCGAGCCTCGTGGACGAGGTGCGCCGGGTCCGCGCGACCCCGGTGGTCGACAGCAGCACGATCACGATCTCGGGCATGCTGGAGCAGATCGGCCGCGCCGTCGCCGGCGTCGGCGGCACCATCGCGAGCCTGATCGACATGCTCGGCGCGGTGCTCGCCGCGGTCGCGCATGTGCTCATTCATCCGCGCTCGTTTCGCCTGACCTCGACCGTGCATCACATGGAGCAGGTCTGCTGGCGTGCGGTGCCGATCATCGTGCTGATCACGTTCCTGATCGGCTGCATCATCGCCCAGCAGGGCATTTTCCATTTCCGCCGCTTCGGCGCCGACATCTTCGTCGTCGACATGCTCGGCGTGCTGGTGTTGCGCGAGATCGGCGTGCTGCTGGTCGCGATCATGGTCGCCGGCCGCTCGGGCAGTGCCTACACCGCCGAGCTCGGCTCGATGAAGATGCGCGAGGAGATCGACGCGCTGCGCACCATGGGGTTCGACCCGATCGAGGTGCTGGTGCTGCCGCGCATGCTGGCGCTGGTGCTGGCGCTGCCGATCCTCGCCTTCCTCGGCGCCATGGCTGCGCTCTATGGCGGCGGGCTCGTCGCCTGGCTCTATGGCGGCGTCGATCCGGAGGCGTTTCTTTTGCGACTGCGCGACGCCATCTCGATCGATCATTTCATCGTCGGCATCGTGAAAGCGCCCGTCATGGCCGCGGTGATCGGCATCGTCGCCTGCGTCGAGGGCCTCGCCGTGCAGGGCAGCGCGGAATCACTCGGACAGCACACGACCGCCTCGGTGGTGAAGGGCATCTTCTTCGTCATCGTGATGGACGGCGTGTTCGCCATCTTCTTCGCCTCGATCGGAATGTGACGATGGCGCAAGAAACTCAAAACGCGATTCAAGACCCCATCATCCGCGTCCGCGACATCACCGTGCAGTTCGGCGCGACGCGGGTGCTCGACGGCCTCAACCTCGACGTCAAGCGCGGCGAGATTTTGGGATTTGTCGGCCCGTCGGGCGCGGGCAAATCGGTGCTGACGCGGACCATCATCGGCCTCGTCCCGAAGGTCGCGGGCTCCATCGAAGTGTTCGGCGTCGACCTCGATTCCTCAAACACGTCGCAGCGCCGTAACGTCGAGCGGCGCTGGGGCGTGCTGTTCCAGCAGGGCGCGCTGTTTTCCTCGCTCACGGTGCGGCAGAACATCCAGTTTCCGATGCGCGAATATCTTCGCGTGTCGCAGCGGCTGATGGACGAGATCACCATGGCCAAGCTCGCCATGGTCGGTCTCAAGCCGGAAGTGGCCGAGCGCTTTCCCTCGGAGCTGTCCGGCGGCATGATCAAGCGCGTCGCACTGGCCCGCGCGCTGTCGCTCGATCCCGATCTCGTGTTCCTGGACGAGCCGACCTCGGGCCTCGATCCGATCGGCGCCGGTGATTTCGACGATCTGGTCAGGACGCTGCAGCGGACTTTGGGGCTGACCGTTTTCATGGTAACCCACGATCTCGACAGCCTTTACACGGCTTGCGATCGGATCGCCGTTTTAGGGAACGGTAAGATCATTGCTGCAGGGTCGATCGCCGACATGCAGGCCTCGCAGCATCCCTGGCTGAGGCAGTATTTCCATGGCAAGCGCGCCCGCGCGGTCGTGACTTGAGGTGCCGGAGCAGCTGATGGAAACGCGGGCGAACTACGTATTGATCGGATCCTTCACGCTGGCGGTGCTCGCGGCTGCGATCGGCTTCGTGCTGTGGTTCCAGTCGCTGCACACCACCAAGCAGCGCAGCCCCTTCCGCGTCGTGTTCGAGGGCCCGGCCGCGGGCCTGCGCAACGGCGGCAGCGTCAATTTCAACGGTATCCGGGTAGGTGAAGTGGTCTCGGTGAAGCTCGACAATCCGAGGCGGGTTGTCGCACTCGCCATGATCGAGAACAACACGCCGCTTCGCAAGGACACCCTCGTGGGCCTCGAATTCCAGGGCCTGACCGGCGTTGCCGCGATCTCGCTCAAGGGCGGCGAGGATGCGGCGCCGCCGCCGCCGCTCGACGAAGACGGCATCCCGACGCTGACGGCCGATCCCAACAAGCTCCAGGACGTCACCGAGGCGATCCGCGGCACGCTGCAGAACATCAACAAGATCGTCGCCGACAACCAGGAGTCGGTGAAGAACTCGCTGAAGAACCTCGAGACCTTCACCAACTCGCTCGCCCGCAACTCCGAGAAGATCGACGGCGTGATGGCCAAGGTCGATGGCGTGATGCTGAAGGCCGACAACCTCATGCTCGGTCTCAACACGCTCGCCGGCGGCAAGGACGGCGGCGAGCTGTTCCTGACCGTCAAGTCGATCCGCGAGCTCGCCGAGGATTTCGACAAGCGCTCCGGTGCACTGATGACCGACGGCCGCCGCACGCTCGGCGACATCAGCCGCGCGGTGAACAATTTTGACCGCAACCCGACCCGGGTGCTGTTCGGCGCCAGCAACAGCGCACCGGCAGCAGCGCCCCCGCCGGCCGAGGCGCCGAAGCCGGCACCGGCCGCGAGCGGCAGGCGGCAGTAGGCGTGTGGTCCACGGGCCACTCCTCGTCGTGTCGACTTCGCTAATGGTCCCGTCATCCTGAGGTGCGAGCGTAGCGAGCCTCGAAGGATGCGCGGCCCCGATGCAGCCGGGCCGTCGCCCTTCGAGGCTTACTCAGCGGCGCGGTTGCGCCGCTGAGCGCGCACCTCAGGGTGACGGTGAGAGATTGGAGCGGAGCACAATCCGAGACCTTTCCAGCATTCCGCTCCATGCGAGCTACGATTGTTCCTCGCAATGACAAGCTCGAACAAAGGCTGAGACCGCAAGGCCTCCGTCTCCATTCGCCACTCGCTATTCGCGATCTCCGCTCCAACCCGGGCAGCGATACGAAAGTATGGGGGTCCGGCCGAGCCAAGGTAGGGGGAGGGGCTGGCGGGCGATGTCAGCTATATCGCGCTCAAGGTGCGCTTCACGAAAAGCGCGTCGACTTCACTCACAGGGGAGGAGAGAGCGTGATACGTCTGTTGCTGTTGTTGCCGTTCATCGGCCTGATGATCGTGCCGTTCTACAACGTCCGGGAGCCGCTTCTGTTCGGCTTCCCATTTTTCTACTGGTACCAGCTCGCCTGGGTGCCGTTGACCTCGCTGCTCACCTACATCGTCTACAGGAGCGTGCGCCGTGCTGACTAATGTCGATAGCGCGGCCTTTGCCGTATTCCTCGCCCTGTTCATCCTCGTCACCGGCATGGGCTTCGTCGCCTCGCGCTGGCGCAAGCCGGAGACGCTCGCTCATCTCGACGAGTGGGGCCTCGGCGGCCGCAAGTTCGGGACCTGGATCACCTGGTTCCTGGTCGGCGGCGACTTCTACACCGCCTACACCGTGATCGCGGTGCCGGCGCTGGTCTACGCCGTCGGCGCCTACGGATTCTTCGCGCTGCCCTACACCATCATCGTCTATCCCTTCGTGTTCGCGGTGATGCCGGTGTTGTGGAAGGTCGCCAAGGAGCGCGGCTATGTTACCGCAGGCGACGTCGTGCGCGGCGCTTACGGTTCACGTGGGCTCGAGCTTGCCGTTGCCGCAACCGGCGTGCTGGCGACGATGCCCTACATCGCGCTTCAGCTGATCGGCATGGAAGTGGCGATCAAGGCGCTGGGGCTGACCGGCGAGGTACCGCTCGTTCTCGCGTTCCTGGTGCTGGCGCTCTACACCTATTCGTCGGGCCTGCGCGCGCCGGCGCTGATCGCCTTCGTCAAGGACATCATGATCTACATCGTGGTGATCGCCGCGATCGCGATCGTGCCGTCCAAGCTCGGCGGCTACGGCGCGATCTTCACGGCGGCCGATGCCGCATTCGCGGCGAAAGGCTCGGGCGGCATCCTGCTGGCGCCGGCGCAGATCGTGCCCTACGCAACGCTGGCGCTGGGCTCGGCGCTCGCCGCCTTCATGTATCCGCACACGCTGACCGGCATCTTCGCGTCCTCCGGCGGCAACACCATTCGCAAGAATGCGATGCTGCTGCCGGCCTACACGCTGCTGCTCGGCCTGCTCGCGCTGCTGGGCTACATGGGCCATGCGGCGGGGCTCAAGCTCGCGAGCAACAACGACGTCGTGCCGGAGCTGTTCAAGACGCTGTTCCCGAGCTGGTTCGCAGGCTTTGCGTTCGCAGCGATCGCGATCGGCGCGCTGGTGCCGGCGGCGGTCATGAGCATCGGTGCGGCCAATCTGTTCACCCGCAATTTCTGGAAGGTGTGGATCGATCCGAAGGTGACGCCGGCAGGCGAGGCCAAGGTCGCCAAGATCACCTCCATGCTGGTGAAGGTCGGCGCGCTGCTCGCCATCCTGCTGATGCCGACCCAGTTCGCGCTCGACCTGCAGCTGCTCGGGGGCCTCTGGATCCTGCAGACGCTTCCGGCGCTGGTGTTCGGCCTCTATCTGAACTGGTTCTCGAGCACCGCGCTGCTGGCCGGCTGGGCCGTCGGCCTCGCAGGCGGATCGTGGCTGGCCTGGTCGGACGGGCTGAAGCCGTTGCACGGCATCGACTTCGGTGCCGGCAAGGTCGCGATCTACACCGGGGTGCTGGCGCTCGCGCTCAACATCGTGGTCGCCGTCGTGGTCAACCTCGTGCTCAAGGGCCTGCCGCAGGCCCGGGTGTCGCGCGAGGCGGCCTGACCGCAGGCCTTGATTGGCGGCCGGACATCCGGCCGCCAATCCCAAGCGTGCCCTCCGGGATTGAAAGCTCCAGATTGTTGTTTTGACGCGTTTTCTTTACGCGCACCGGTGTCCACTTCGCTGGAAAACGCTCTAGTATCCGCCCACGTTCCGGACCCGTCCACGGGCGCGCGGATCGATCTCGAGTGAGGATGTCTTGCAGGCGTGGTTCGTTCTCGCGGTCGCGGCTGGCTACGTGACCACGCTGTTCCTGATTGCCTGGTGGGGCGATCGGCGGAGCGTGGACGGACCGCTGGTTTCGCCAAGATCCGGGGCGGCGGCCGTCAGCTACTGCCTGACGCTTGCGGTCTACAACACCTCGTGGAGCTTCTACGGATCGGTCGGCCGTGCCGCCACGAGCGGGCTGGACTTCGCCACCATCTATATCGGCCCGACACTCGTGCTGCTGTTCGGCCAGCCGCTGCTGTCCAAGGTGATCGCGATCGCGAAAGCCCAGAACGTCACCTCGATCGCGGACTTCATCGCCGCGCGCTATGGCAAGAGCCAGGTGCTTGCGGCTTTCGTGACGCTCGCTTCGCTGCTTGGCGTGCTTCCCTATATCGCGCTTCAGCTCAAGGCCGTCGGCAAGAGTTTCGACTACCTGATTCTCCAGCCCGAGCGCGCGGGCGGCGAGGCGCTGCGGTTCTGGCAGGACTCCGCATTCGGCGTCGCCGCGTCGATGGCGCTCTTCGCGATCGTGTTCGGCGTCCGGCATGTCCACGCCAGCGAGCATCATCGCGGGTTGATGCTCGCGATCGCCTTCGAGAGCGTGGTCAAGCTGGTCGCATTCCTCGTTGTCGCGCTGTTCGTGCTGTTCGGTCTGTCCGGAGGACCGGTCGCGCTGGTGTCGCAGTTCGCCTCGGATCCGCAATTGGCCAATATCCTGACCTTCGATCCCGCGCAGCCGGTCTGGCCCACCACGATCACCATCTCGGCGATCGCCTTCCTGTGCCTGCCGCAGGCGTTCCACGTCGCCGTTGTCGAGAACGAGAGCCCGGGCCACACGCGCACCGCAGCGTGGCTCTACCCGACCTATCTCGCGCTGTTCAGCCTGCTGATCCTGCCGATCGCCGCCGCCGGATTGACGAGGTTTGGTGCGATGATGGACCCCGACACCTACGTCATCTCGCTGCCGATTGCCGCGAATGCCGGCACCGTCAGCCTGATCGCCTTTCTGGGCGGACTGTCGGCTGCCACCGGCATGGTCATCATGACCTCCGTCGCGCTGAGCACCATGCTCTGCAACGACGTCATCATGCCGCTGCTGCTGCGCTCGCGCTTTTTCGGTCTGCGCGCGCAAAGCCGGCCGGTGACCTCGGTGCTGATGACGGTGCGCAGGCTTTCGATCCTCGGCATCCTGCTGCTGGCCTATCTGATGCACCGCCTGGTCAACCAGGCCTATCCGCTCACCGTGATCGGCCTGCTGTCGTTCGTTGCGGTTGCGCAATTCGGTCCGGCGTTCGTCGGAGGCCTGTTCTGGCAGCGTGCCAACAAGATCGGCGCCTCGGTCGGGATCGCGGCCGGATTTTTCATCTGGGCCTATACGCTGCTGCTTCCCTCGGCCGCACCGCTATGGCCCGCCTTTGAGGAGGTCGTTCGCGCCGGCCCGTGGCAGCTCGCGTTCCTCAAGCCGAACGCGCTGTTCGGCCTCGAAGGGCTCGATCCGATCTCGCATGCGACGCTGTGGAGCCTGGCCGCCAACCTCGTCTGCTTCCTGGTGTTCTCGGTGCTGGGGCGGCAAACCACCGTCGAGCGCAACCAGGCCGCGGCGTTTGCCGATGGTGTCGTCCGCGAGACGGTGCCAAAACTGTCCTCACGCGTGGTGATCCGGCTCGACGATCTTCGTGCGCTCGCGCGGCGCTTCGTCGGTGCCGAGCGCGGCGCGGCAGCCTTCGACGGCTATCTCGCGGCGCGCGTCTCGGGCACGGGGCCGCGCCTCGATCCATCGGGCCTGGTCGATCTCGACTCGATCCGATTCACCGAGAATCTTCTCGCCGGGGCGATCGGCGCGGCCTCGGCGCGCGTGGTGATCGCGGCCTCGCTGGAGGGGCATTCGCTGTCGCGCCGGGCGGCGATGGCGATGCTGGACGAGGCCTCGGAGGCCCTGCGCTTCAACCGCAGCCTGCTGCAGAGCACGCTCGAGAGCGTGCCGCAGGGCATCTGCGCCTTCGACGCCGATTTCAACATCACGGCGTGGAACGGGCGGTTCATCGCGCTGCTCGACCTGCCACCGGATTTCGTGCGCGTCGGCCTTTCGCTCGCGGAGCTCATTGCTTTCAACGTCGAGCGCGGCGAATACGCCGCGTCCGAATTCGCCGCGCTCCTGGTCAATCGTGACGTCGCCACGCAGAGCTGGCCTTATCTTTACGAGCGCAAGCGGCCGGACGGCACCGTGCTCGAGATCGTCTACGATCGCGCTGCCGAGGGCGGCTACGTCTCGACCTACACCGACGTGACCGAGCGTCACCGCGCCGCGGAAGCCCTGCGGCACGCCAACGAGGACCTCGAGCTGCGCGTCCGTGAGCGGACCGAGGCACTCGAGCAGGCGAAGGCGGAGGCCGAGCAGGCCAATCTCGGCAAGACCCGCTTCCTGGCGGCGGCGAGCCACGATCTGCTGCAGCCGCTGAACGCGGCGCGCCTGTTCCTGTCGGCGCTCGACGAGAGCCTGCATGCGTCCTCGCAAGCCGGCGCGGCCGAGAAGGAGCGCACCCTGGCAGGCAGCGCCATCACGGCGCTACGCTCGACCGAGCACGTGCTGGACAGGCTGCTCGACATCTCCTCCTATGATGCCGGCGCCGTCCGCGCCGAGCCGTTCGACTTTCCGATCGCGGATCTCCTCGTGCAGTTGAACGTGGAATTTTCCGCGATGGCGCGCGAGCGCGGGTTGGTCTTCCGCGTCGTCGATTGTCACCGCGCGGTGCGCAGCGATCCGCATCTCCTGCGGCGGATATTGCAGAACTTGCTGTCGAATGCGCTGCGCTACACGCCCAAGGAGACATCCAAGGGACGCATCCTGCTCGGTTGCCGGCGCCGCGGCGGCGATCTGCGCATCGAGGTCTGGGATACCGGCATAGGCATCGCCGTAGCGGATCAGAAGCGCATCTTCGAGGAGTTCCAGCGCCTGGCGCCCGGATCGGAGAAGGGGCTGGGCCTGGGGCTCGCGATCGTCGATCGCGTTTCGCGGCTGCTGGCGCATCGTGTCGATGTCCGTTCGCGCCCGGGACAGGGCTCATGCTTTGCCGTCACGGTGCCGCTGGCGCCTGGACCGGGAACGCCGCTCCAGCGCAAGGCGGCGACAGCGGCACCAGCGGTGGCGGAGCGGCCGCTGACGATCCTGTGTCTCGACAATGATGCGACGATCCTCGACGGCCTGACGGCGCTGCTCGGCGGCTGGGGCCATCGCGTGCTGGTCGCCACCAATGCCGCCAGCGCGATGGCTGTGGCTGCGGCAAGCCCGCCCGACGTCGTGCTGGTCGACTATCATCTCGACGGGGAGCGCACCGGCTTGGACTTTCTCGACGATCTCGGGCAGAAGTCGGGACGCGGCATCTGCGCGCTCGTCGTCACCGGAGATCGCAGCGAGGCCGTGCGCGCAGCGGCGAGGGCGCGCGGCTGCGAGGTCCTGTCGAAGCCGGTCAAGCCGGCGGCGTTGCGGCGCTTCCTCGGCAACGAAGCCCTGAGCCGGCAGTTCGGGACGAAACAGGGAGTCGCCTCGGCGTGACCATGCGCATCCTTATCGGCGATGATCATCCGCTGGTGCAGGCCGCCTTGCGCAGCGCGCTGTCGACCGTGCTGCCCGATCTCGACATCATCGCCTGCCAGTCGCTTGACGAGGCGGTGGGCGTGCTCTCGGCCCAGTCGGACGAGATCGACCTCATCCTGTGGGACCTGACGATGCCGGGGATCCAGGGATTTGCCGCGCTGTTCATTCTGTCGGCGCAGTTCCCGACGGTGCCGGTTGCGATCATCTCGGCCCGGCAGGACGCCGCCACGATCCGCCGCGCCATCGCCTATGGCGCATCCGGCTACATCCCGAAATCGCTCGGCCTTCCCGAGATGGCGGATGCGATCACGAAGATCCTCGCCGGCGAAATCTGGATGCCGCCGAATGCCGGCGGCCGTGGCTCGATCCAGAGCGCCGATGTCGAGCTTGCCGCACGCATGGCCTCGCTGTCGGCGCAGCAGCTGCGCATTCTCGCGATGATTGTCGAGGGCAAGCTCAACAAGCAGATCGCCGGCGAGCTCGACATCGCCGAGCAGACCGTGAAAGGGCATGTCTCGACGATCCTGCGCAAGCTCGGTGTCGGCTCGCGGACCCAGGCCGCTGTCCTGGCCGAGCGGCTGTCGTTCGGGCAGCCCGGGGGAACCTGACGTCTCCAGGTCAAAAACAAAACGGAGGCCGTGAGGCCTCCGTTTTCATTCCTGTGCGCTGTCGTGACGCGCCTTACCCCAGCCGGCCCGCCGCGTGGGCCAGCAGCGTGTACACCAGGCCCGTCTCCGAGGTCAGGTGGCTGCGCAGCTCCTGCGGGCCGCGGCCGTCGCGGGCGACTTCGTCGAGCAGGCGTTCGAACTCGCTGATATAGCGGTCGACCGTGCCCTTGAAGTTGCGGTCGGCGCGATACTTGCGGGCGACCTCGTCGAATGCCTTCTGGCCGGCGGGCGTGTACAGGCGCTTGGTGAAGGCCTTGTTCTCGCCGCGCTGGTAGCGATCCCACATCTCGGAGGCGAGGTTGCGGTCCATCAGCCGGCCGATGTCGAGCGACAGCGATTCCAGCGGATTGCCGTTGCTCTGCGGGGCCTGCGGCTGCGGAGCGGGTGCAGCAGTCTGGCGGCCGCGCGGGGCCTCACGACCGGCCGGAGCAGGCTGATTGGCGTCGGTGCGATTCAACAGGTCCGACAGCCAGCCGTCGCGGCCCGGGTCGTTGCCGTTGCTGCCGGGGGCAACCGACGGAGCCTCGGTGCGACGCGAGGAGGCCGGCATGCCGAGGTCCGGCGGCGGCAGCGTCGAGGCGCTGCCGGTGTCGCGCATGCGCGTCTCGGTGCCACGACCGCCCGTGCTTGCCATCACCGGCTCTTCCTGGCGCTGGACGGCGACGGAAGCGCGGCCCGCCGTGGTGACGTCGAGGCCGCGGCCATGCTGGGCGACGATGCGGTTGAGCTCGGCCAGCGCCTCGATCTGGTCGACGATCACCTTGCGCATCTGCGCCGTGCTCTCGGCGGCCTCCTGCGGCATCTCGAGGACGCCACGGCGCAGCTCGTTGCGGGTGGCCTCGAGCTCGTTGTGCATCTCGAACGCCATCTGCTTCATGCTGGAGACGAGGTTGCCGAACTTTTCGGTCGACTGCTTGAACATCGCATCCGCTTCGTCGGTGGTCGTGCGGTAGATGTCGTGCATGGCCTCGATGGTCTGGCGGTGCTCTTCTTCGGACGCCGACCGCACCGCCTCGAACTGGCGGGTGATCGCGGCCGAACCTGCGCCGGCGGTCTCCGCGACCACGCGGGCGATGTCGCGGGCACGCTCTTCGGCTGCAGCGAGCGACTCATCGAGCAGCCCGGTGAAGCGCGACAGGCGCTGGTCGAGATCGGCGGTGCGCAGGTCGATGGTGGTGACCAGCGATTCCAGCGCCGCCTTGCGTTCGGCAAGCGAGGCGGTGGTGTTCTTGTTGCTCTGCTCGACGACCTGCGCGGCATCGACGAGCGCCTTGCCGTGCGCGTCGAACTGGGTCGACAGCTCGCCGAGATCCTGCAGCGCCCGCGTCGTCTTCGTGTTGAAGACGTTGAGCTGGTCTTCGAGGTTCTGGGTCGCCGCGCCGTTGCGCGAGGTGACGTCGTTCATCGCCGAGACGAAGTCGGCGACGCGCGTCACCAGCGCCCGCTCGAGCGAGTTGAGGTTGTCGTGCGCACCGGTCAGCACCTCCTGGAGGAGGATGTTGCCTTCGCGCAGACGCTCGAACAGGGCGACCGTGTCGGTGCGCAGGATCTTGCTGGTCTCCTGCATCTCGGTGACGGCCGCAATCGACACCTGGCGCGACTGGTCGATCGCCGCACGCGAGGCCGTCTCGAGGTCCTTCAGCGACCGGCCGACCGCGCTGGTCGCGATCTCGCTCGCCGCGTTGATGGTGCGCGCGACTTCGTTGCCGTTGCCCATCATGGTCTGCGAGAATGCCGTGCCGCGCGTCTCGATCGACTTCAGCGCGTCGGAGGTGACGCGGTCGATGTCGAGTGTGAGCTGGCTGGTCTTCGAGCCGATCGCATCCACGAGCGAGCCGCGCTTGGCGTCGATCATGTTCGAGAGGCGGTCGGCCTGCTGCTGCACGTAGGTGACGATCTCGTCGGTCTTGCCGGTCATGGCCTGGCCGAAGCTGCTCGAGGCGGAGAGCACCGAGCGCTCGACGTCGGCCGAGCTCGACTTGACCCGCGAGCTCGCCTCGTTGGAGGCGTTGATCAGCGCATTCTGGGCGTTGAGGGCGCTGGTCTGGATGTCGTTGGTCGCGTTCGCGGTCGCCGTGCTCAGCGCGCGCTCGATCTCGGTCGAGATCGTGCGGATCTGGCTTGCGGCATCCGCCGAGGTCGAGGTCAGCGAGGTCTGGGCCTCGCGTGCGCTGCTGAGGATGGTCGAGGCGGTGTCGGCGCCGACCGCGGTCAGCGTGCGCTCGATGTCGGTCGTCAGCGACTTGATCTGGGTCGCTGCATCGGTCGACGCGGTGATCAGCGTGCCCTGGGCCTCGCGCACGCCGCTGGTGAGTGCCTCGATGGTGGCGCCGCCGGCGGTCGCCAGCGCGCGCTGCATCTCGGCTGCGAGCGAACGGACCTGGCCGGTTTGTTCTGCCGAGACAGCAAGAAGGGTGCTCTGGGCGTCGCGGGCGCTCGCCGTGATCGTCTCGGCGGTGGACTGGCCGACCTGCGAGAGCGAGCGATGCACTTCGGCCGCGAGCGACTTGACCTGGCTCGCAGCATCCGAGGACGCGTTGACCAGCGTGCTCTGGGCTTCGCGCGCGCCGGTCATGATGCTCTCGGCCGTCGAGGTGCCCGCCATCGAGAGCGAGCGCTGGACGTCGGAGGACAGCGCCTTGATCTGGTTGGCGGTCTCGGTCGAGGCCGCGATCAGCGCGCCCTGCGCATCGCGGGCGCCGGCCGTGATCGATTCAGCCGTGCTGGTGCCGGCGAGCGACAGCGAGCGCTGCACGTCGGCGGTGAGCGTCTTGACCTGGTTGGCGGCGTCCGACGAGGCGGTGACGAGCGTGGTCTGCACCTCGCGGGCGCCGGCCAGGATCGAGGCCGCGGTGGCCGAGCCGGCTGCGGACAGCGTGCGTTCGACGTCGGCGGCGAGCCCCTTGATCTGGTTGGAGGCATCGCCCGAGGCCGCGACCAGGGAGGATTGCGCCTCGCGGGCGCTGGTCAGGATCGAGTTCGCAGCGCCGGTGCCGACCGCGGTCAGCGCGCGCTCGACCTCGGCGGAGGTCATCTTGAGCTGGGCGTTGACGTCGGAGGAGACCGTCATCAGCGACTGCTGGGCGGTGCGCGCACCGGTCTGGATCGTCTCGCTGGTGTTGACGACCAGGTTGGTGAGCGAGCGCTCGGCGTCCTCGACATGCGAGCGGATCGCGGTCGAGATCATCTCGGCGCGGGACATCATGTCCTCGCTGGCCTGGCGGCCGCTGCTCTCGATGCGGCCGGCAACGGCCTCGACACGCGAGCCGAGCAGGTCTTCGAACTGCGCCACGCGGACGTCGATGTCGTTGGCAACCGAACCGACCTTGGTCTCGATCGCCTGGTGGATGTCCTGGAAGCGCGCCGTGACCGTGTCGGTCAGGTGCATGCTGCGGCCGTCGATGAGGTCGGCGACGCCGGTGATGCGGCGGTCGACCGCCTCGATCGCCTGCGCCGTGCCGTCCGTGAGCGTCGAGGTCAGCAAGGTCAGGCGGGTGTCGATCGACTGCACGGCCTGCGAGGCGCCGTTGGTCAAAGCGGTCGTCAGATAGGTGAGGCGGCTGTCGACGGACTCCAGCGCCTGCGATGCGCCGCTGTTGAACGTCGTCGTGAGGTGCGTCAGCCGCGTATCGATCGCCTGGATTGACTGCGAGGCGCCGTCGGTCAGCGTCGACGTGAGGTGGGTGAGGCGGGCGTCGATGGACTCGAGCGCCTGCGATGCGCCACCCGTGAGTGTCGTCGTGAGGTGCGTCAGGCGCGTGTCGACCGACTGGATCGCCTGGGCGGCACCATCGGTCAGCGACATCGCGAGCGTGTTGAGACGCCCGTCGATGGTTTCGGTGACGGACTTGGCGCGGGTGTCGAACGACTCCTCGAGCGCGGCCACGCGGCCGATGAGCTGTTCGTCGAAAGTCCTGATGTGGCCTTCGATCGTGCCGTCGAGGCTCGTGATCTTGCCGTTGAGCGAGGCGTCGAGATTGGTGACGCGTTCGCCGATCGTGGTCTCGAACTGCACCAGGCGCTGGTCGAGCACGGCCGTGATCGCACCGCCGTTGGAGGTGAAGCGGGTGTCGAAGTTCTCGACATAGGTCTTCAGCGACTCATGGATGTCGTGGGTGCGCTGGCCCATGCGTTCGACGATCTCGCCGCCGAAGGTCTTCACGGTGCGGTCGAACTCGGAGATGTGGCGCGTGATCAGGGCACCCAGCGTGCCGGAATCGCGGGCGAACTTCTCGACCAGCTCGGAACCCTGGTTCTTCACCAGCTCGTCGAACGCGCTCATCTGCAGCGACAGCGAGTCGTGCGCGGTCTCGGTCTGGCTGACGACCTTGGCGACGAGGGTGTTGACCGTGGCGTCGAGCGCTTCGCTCGCCTTGTCGCCCGAGGTCATGATCTGGCCGGCGAGGCGGTTGCCGGCGTCGTCGATCTTGGCGGAGAGGTCGTTGGAGCGCAGCTCGAGCTCGAGCAGCAGCGAGTCCGACGAATTCTTCAAGGAGTCATGCACCTGCTCGGTGCGTTCGGAGATGCCGTCGACGATCGCGGCCGAACGCTGCTCGAACTCGCCGGTGATGCGGTCGATGCGCTCGTTCAGCATCTCGTGGACGCGGTCGGCGAGGTCGACGAACTCGTCGTGGACGTGGCCGGTCTTGAAGTTGAGGCTGGTGGTCAGCCGCTCGCTGGCGTCGAGCACCGCGCGGGTGGTCTCGGCGCTGGCTTCCTCGAGGCGGTCGAGCAGGTCGCCGCCGCGCTCGCCGAGCGCCAGGATCATGTTGTCGCCGGCGTGGCTCAGCGCACCGGTGATGTGGGCGCCGCGCTCTTCCAGCGCGCCGGTGATGGATTTCGCGACCTCGTCGACGCGCGAGGCGATCGCGTCCGAGATCAGCGCGATGTCGTGGCGGAGGTCGATCTGCACGCCGGAAATGGCGCTGCGGACCTGCTCGGCCTGGCCGACCAGGTTGTCGCGCTGGTGCGCGATGTCCTGGAGCAGGGCGCGGATGCGCACTTCGTTGTCGGAATAGGCGCGCTCGAGCGCGGCGACCTCGTTGGCGACCAGCGTCTCGAGCTCGCCGGCACGCGCGATCGCACGCTCGATGCCGTCGCCCATCGCCGCGACCTCGCGGCGGATGGCCTGACCCACGGTGACCATGGAATCGGACGCCGAGCCTTCCGGCTCGGAGAAGCGGATCGCGACCTGCGCCATCGCCTGCGCGACCTGGCTCATCTGCTGGCCGCGCCAGACCAGGCTGGCGAGGAAGTAGAACAGCATGATCGGCGCAAAGAACATCGTGGCGAGGCCGGCGATCGCCAGCACGCCGCCGCTCTCGCCCATGGCCGCCCGGATCGAGGGCAGGAAGCCGACCGTCAGCGCGGCGCAGGCCGCAAGCCAGACGACGGTGAAGATGGTCGCGCCGGTGTAGATGTTGCGGGCAGGGCGGCCAGTCTGCAGCGACTGGAGCAACTGGCCGATGGTCTCGCGGTCGTCATTGGCGGCGCGGCGCGAGGAGCGCGGTTCCTCGATCGGATCGAACACGGCGCGCTCGTTGGCGGCCGGCCGCGGCTCGAATGTCGGCTCGTCGAACGCGGGAGGTGTCGGCGGCGCCACCTGCGGCGCCGTTTCGTTGCGCATCGATGCGTTGCGGCTGGTGTCGGCAGCCGTGTCGCTGATGTTGAGGGCTTCCTGGATCGCAGAAAGCGCAACTTCTGTGGGGTCTTTGACCTTCTTGGGAGTGTTGGCCATGTTCAGTCCGAGCCCTCGTTACTTGTACGCGTCCCCCCGCGAGCCCTGCGCGCTGCGCAAGCCCACAGACCGGATCATGCCGCTTGCGCGGATCTCCGAGCCGTCCCCACCCGGACGGCTTGTCCGCCAATTTCCGCAACATCCTATTGGCAGAGCGTCGCGAATGAAATGCCCGCGATTAATACAATCTTAATCATCGTTAACAGGATCGCGCCGTAACACCTTAGGCCTAAATGAAATTCTCCACGGAACTCGGTCAATTGCGGCAACTTTTCGTCAATAAACGGGCGGATTTGGGTAAAACCGTGCAAACACTTCGTTAACCATTTCCATGCTTCGGTGGGGGCGAACCGCCGGACCGGCGGACCGTCGCGCGATGCCGGGGCCTGCGCCATGATGCCTGAACTGCAACGGATGGACTGGATGCCCTCGCCCCCGCTTGCGCCCATCGACAGCCCCCTCGACCTCGACCACCTCGCGCGGATGACGCTCGGCGATGCCGAGCTGGAGCAGGAAGTGCTTGCGATGTTCGCCGAGCAGGCCGTCCGGCTGATCGCGGCGATGACGGCGCTGCCGGCCGAGACCGGCGCGCTCGCGCACAAGCTCAAGGGCTCGGCGCGTGGGATCGGCGCCTTTGCGGTGGCGGATGCCGCCGCCAGCCTGGAAACCGCGATCCGGATCGGCCACAACCAGCCCCACGCCTTCGCCGCGCTGAAGGAGGCGGTCGCCGAGGTTCGTGCGGCCATTGCGAGCATCCTCAAGCACTAGGCCGGCGCCCCCTTGGAAGTCGGGGACTGGCGCATTAGTCTTTTGTTTTGACGCGTTTTCTTCCCGCGAACCGGTATCCACTTCGCTTGAAAACGCTATGGCGCTGCCCTGACCGACCCGTTATAGGACAGCCCGGACCCTCCTTTTTCCCCAGATCGCGGCAGCACGAGCACCCATGGCCAAAATTCACTTTGTCGACCACAAGGGCGAAACCCGCACGGTGGATGTCGAGAACGGCGCGACCGTGATGGAAGCCGCCATCCGCAACAGCATTCCCGGCATCGAAGCCGAATGCGGCGGCGCCTGCGCCTGCGCGACCTGTCATGTCTATGTCGACGAAGCCTGGCGCGAGAAGGTTGGCAGCCCGACGCCGATGGAAGAGGACATGCTCGACTTCGGCTTCGACGTGCGCCCGAACTCGCGCCTGTCCTGCCAGATCAAGGTCGCCGACGAGCTCGACGGGCTCGTGGTGTCGACGCCGGAACGTCAGGCCTGATGCGTCCCTCCAAGAGAGCATGATCTTTCCGGAAAACCGCTACACACTTTTCCGGATCATGCACTTAAGTGCTCGGCGGCGTGACCTCGATGCCGCGCTTGTGCCAGGGTCTGAATTTCTCGATCACCTCTGCGGTCAGCGGTGCCGGCCGGCGCGTCGCCTCGTCGAGCAAGACGCCGACGGACGTCGCTGACGCGATGCACGTCCCGTTCGAAAACACGACCTGCTCGAAGGTCACCGACGTGCGCCCGAGCTTGACCACGCCGAGGCCGAGTTCGATCGTGTTCGGCCAGTGCAGCTCGGCGCGGAAATGGATGTCGAGCCGCACCATGATCCAGGCGAGCCCCGGCGGTGTCAGCCCGTATTGCGGGCTCTTCATCAGCGTGACGCGGCCGGTCTCGAAATAGGTGGCGTAGACCGCGTTGTTGACGTGCTGGTTCGGGTCGAGATCGCCGAAGCGGACGTTGTCACTGAGGCGAAAAGGGAAGTCCTCCAGGCGCGGCGTCGTATCGAGGCGGCTTGGTGCGTTCACCGATTGATCTCCGTCATATCCAGCCTCGTTACAGCCCAGTTATTTTGACCCGGCAAGTGGGCGCGGCTGCGGGGCCCTCCCGCTTTTATGCCTTCCCTGATCCATCCCCGTTGGCTAGACAGGCAGGGTCACCTCTGCCCGCCGGGCGCCGTCCAACCGATAACGACCGATAAAGAGACGACATGAGCGACGTGATCAAAACCGATGTGCTGATTATTGGCGCTGGCCCTTGCGGTCTGTTCGCCGCCTTCGAGCTTGGCCTTCTCGACATGAAGGCGCATTTCGTCGACATCCTCGACAAGGTCGGCGGCCAGTGCGCCGAGCTCTATCCGGAAAAGCCGATCTACGACATTCCCGGCATCCCGCAAGTGTCGGGGCAGGGCCTCACCGAGGCGCTGATGGAGCAGATCAGGCCGTTCCATCCGACCTTCCATCTCGGCGAGATGATCGAGACCGTGGAGAAGATCGGCGATCCCGCGTTTCGCTGCACCACCGACGCCGGCAAGGTGTTCGAGTGCAAGGTGGTGGTGATCGCGGCCGGTGGCGGCTCGTTCCAGCCCAAGCGTCCGCCGGTGCCGGGGATCGAAGCGTACGAAGGCACCTCGGTGCACTACGCCGTGCGCAAGATGGAAACGTTCCGCGACAAGAATGTGCTGATCGTCGGCGGCGGCGATTCCGCGCTCGACTGGACGCTCAATCTGCATCCGTTGGCGAAGCGCATCACGCTGCTGCACCGGCGCGACGATTTTCGTGCCGCGCCCCACAGCGTCGAGCAGATGCGCGCGCTGGTCGCCAGTGGCAAGATGGACTTGCGGCTCGGCCAGGTCACCGCGCTCTCGGGCGCCGATGGCCAGCTGACCGGTGCCACCGTCAAGGGCAACGACAACAATGTCAGCGATATCGCCTGCGACACCATGCTGCCGTTCTTCGGCCTGACCATGAAGCTCGGCCCCGTCGCGAACTGGGGCATTGCGCTGGAGAACAATCTGGTGCCGGTCGAGACCTCTGCGTTCGAAACCAACGTATCGGGCATCTTCGCCATCGGCGACATCAACACCTATCCCGGCAAGATCAAGCTGATCCTGTGCGGCTTCCACGAGGGCGCACTGATGTCGCAAAAAGCCCACCGCTACGTGTATCCGGAGAAGCGGCTCGTGTTCCAGTACACGACCTCGTCCTCCAGCCTGCAAAAGAAGCTCGGTGTCAACTGATCGCGACGGGAGCGGACGAGCGATGCCCCATGTTCCTGGTGCTGGAATCGTTCGCGAAATCGCCGTAGTCTGCGGCCATTGCAGTGGCGGCTTAGCAAGGTGATCATAATGCGGAAACTCTTTTCCAGCTTTGGGCTGATCGCGTTCCTCGCGCTGTCGCTCGGCGCGGCGAGCCCGACTGCGGCACAAGCGCAGCAGCCAACCGCTGCGGGTCTCTGGCAGAAGGTCGAGGACGGCAAGACGGTGGGCTGGTTCCTCTTCATCGACCACAACGGCATCTTCGAAGGCGTCATCGCCAAGACGTTTCCGCGCCCCGGCGACGATCCGAACGAAGCCTGCACGAAATGCACGGACGATCGCAAGAACCAGCCGGTGCTCGGCCTCTCCTTCATCCGCGACATGAAGCGTGACGGGTTGAAGTATGAGGGCGGCAACGTCGTCAATCCGCGTGACGGCAACATCTGGAAGGCCAAGATGACGGTGAGCCCGGATGGTCAGGTCCTGACCATGCGCGGCTTCCTCGGCATTTCCCTGTTCGGCAAGGACGAGACCTGGCAGCGTTTGCCGGATACAAGTATGGCCGAAGTCGATCCCGCCATCATCGCCAAATATCTCCCCGCGCAGGCCGCCGCGACCAAGCCGGCGCCAGTGCCCGCGACCAAAAAAGGTGGCGCGATGATGATGGCGCCGGCGGCGAAGAAGTAGACGGCTTTCACGCCGCCCGGGCGACGGACATCAATACGTCCGCGCCTTCTTGCAAGGCGCGTAGAACGTGCCGTTGCCGGCAACGACGCGCTCGAGGCATTGCCGGGGATCGGTGATCTCGCCGTCGACCTGAAAATAATAGGCCTGCGGTCCCAGGCTCAGGACGTAATGTCCCGGCGGAAGCTCGAGCTCCACATCACTGGCGTGCAGCTCGTACATTTCGGCTTTCCCCGGAATCGGCGAGATCCGGAACGGGTAAGAGAAGTTCCGGATCACGCCGACGTCGTCTCCGCCACTCGTCGTCTTGCCTGCAGCGTCGGTCGAAAACTCCTTGACCTTCGCGACAACGCGGACCTCGACGCGCTCGGGGATCACATTTGCAATATCCCGGCGGAACACGATGAACTTGACGTGGCCGTTCGGCAGATGCGGCCGATCGGGCTTCTTGAATTCCGGTGAAATCGCAATGCGCATGTCCGGCGCCATCACGCCGGTCGCGTTCAGCTCAGCCAGCGACTTGTCGTCGATCAAGGCATAGATGCCGTAATCGCTGGGAAGCACGCGCGTGGGTGGAGGCGGCGGAGAGGGCACCATTTCCGGCTTGGCCACCGTGATCGTCGTCTCGGGTTTTGGCGCGACCTGTGCGATCTCCGGCGTCTGCGACGACATCTGCCGGCGCAGCGCGGCGATCCGGTCTCGCTGCGAGACGATCACGACGGTTGCGCCAACGACGAGCAGGATGGCCGCCGTCCGCTTGATCACAGGCCAGAGCGGACCAGAGACCACTGGCAGCTTGCTGCGGGACTTGATCCCCGAAGGCAAAACCGTTGTATCGCCGGAGACCAGAAGAGTGCCTGCTTCGGTGACCCTGGATGACGTGAGTTGCTGCGGCGGCAAGCGCTCCAGCGGCGCCTGTTCGCGCGAAAACTTCTCGACCTCATCGATCGCGACCTCGAGGGCCTGCTTCATCTGCTCGATGTTTTTCGCGTCGGCGTAGGTGAACTGCTCCTGGAGCTTGTAGCGGGCGAGATCGTAGACCATCTGCCGCCGGGCTTCGGCGTCGTCTTTCACCGTCTCGAGCATGCGCGAAATCACCAGCGCAAACTGCACCTGGTTTGCGGGCAAATCGGTCGGGTCCTGTTGACCGGGAAGCAGGTCCCTCGAGTCACTCATAGCGCTGACGGTCCAAGGCCTGTCACGCCGATACCCAATTCTTCCATTCAAAACAGTCGGTTAAGCGGATGGCGGGCGCGTCCGCGCCCGCTTCGTACACGTCCTGACACGACAAGGAAAGCCTCCGAAGTGAGGCGCGGCGGAGCGTCGGCACATCACACATGCAGTCGGATCGAGGAAGGCGGCCGCGCCAGTAGTTCCCCGGAATGCGCGGTGGCGCTGGATTTGCATAGCTATCGGCAAATCCGCCGGAGGAGCGAGTCGCCGCTGCCGTGCCTGTTCGAGGGCGCGAGCGACGTCGCCTGTTCCTCGCGGCGCCAACTTCGATCCGTGAGATGACGTTATGAAACTCGCAAGACCGTGTGCGGCGACGTTGCTGGGACTGACAATGCTGCTGGCGACATCGGCGTTGGCGCGTGACGACGGGCGCTATGCCAACTCGCCGTTAAAACCCTGGTTCGAGAGCCTGCGCAGCCAGTACGGACAGTGCTGTTCGGATGCCGACGGCTATGTCGTCGCCGATGTCGACTGGGAGTCCGACAAGGGACACTATCGTGTGCTTCTCGACGAGGAGTGGGTCGTCGTGCCCGACGGTGCCGTGATCACCGAGCCGAACAAGATCGGCCGCACCATGGTGTGGAAGCACTATATCGACGGCCACCCGCGCGTGCGCTGCTTCATGCCGGGCAGCATGACGTAGAGGCGTGATATCTCGAGGATCTAGCGCTGGCGTAGAGTAACCGCGAGACGGATGTCCGATGGTGTCGCGTCATAGGCGCGCCGGAATGTGCGGTTGAAATAGGACAGTTCGGCGAAGCCGCATTCGAAGGCGATTGCGCTGATCGTGAGTGCCGCAAAGTCGGCATCCCGCAGCATGTTCATGGCGCGCTCGAGCCGGCGAGCGAGCACGAATTCCGAGAACGTCGTGCCCTCCCGCTCGAACAGCTTCTGGACGTAGCGCGGAGTCACGCCGTGCCGCAAAGCGACCGTCAAGGCCGAGAGATCGCCGGCGCCGAGACGCTCGCGGATTTCCGCCTTGATCGATTGAAGCCGTGCGGCCGCGACGCCGCGATGCCGTGCCTCATGCGTCGCGTCAGCATTGGCGCCGATCGCAAGTGCCGCAAGATCCACGATGTGGTTTGCGGCTGCTTTCGCCAGCCCGGCATCGAGCGGGTCGCTCTCATGCAGCGTCTGCACGTAGCGGATCAGGAGCTGCAACGCGCCGCTCTCGGCGGGGATCTGTCGCGCATAGGCCGCGCCCAGATCGGGAACGAGGGCGGAGACCGCCGGACGCGGCAGCACGATGGTGATGAAGCTGCCGAGGCTGTGCATCGTGCTCACGGACGGATCAGTGCCCGATATCACCGAGGCGGTGCCGGGGCGGCAGACGATCTCGCGGCCAAGTTGTCGCGTGGTGGCGGCTCCACTCATCAGCATCGACAATCCAAAGGCGTCTCTGGCGCCGGCAAGATGTTGCCGCGTGGAGTGATAATGCGCAGGCGATCGCGATCCCGAGACCAGCCCGACGCCGGGCAGGCCCTGGAATGTCACACTGGCATGAAACGGCCCGTCGCCGATCGTCTCGATGTCGACGCTGGCGATGTTGCGACCGTAGACCTCCCGCCACATGGCGAGACGCCGGTGGCTTGGAAATGCGTCAGTCGATGTTTGGACGGGAGCGAAGGACGGGGCAAGCGATGTCATGCTGGATTGTCGCAATCCATCGCTCGGTGGTTCGATGGCTCTCTCTCGTGTTGATAAAGCATCCCGTCGCGATTTCAACCGCGATGGTCAGTGTGGCCGCAATACATCGTCTCCCGCAAAGTGACAGGCAAGTTCGCTCCAGTCCCATCCAGTTCTCCCCAGTCTGAGCGGTCGCGATCCGCCGCGGCTAGGTGTTCGTTCTCGCGCCGAATTTGGTGTGGTCGAAGCTGATTCTGGAGGAGTTGGAATGAGGTTGGGGCTCGGGCTTCGCAAGGCGTGGCTCACGACGACTGCGGTCGTTGCGTTTGCTGCATGTGGCGACACATCCGTCATGGCCGGTGATACCGAGGCTCTGCTTTCGCTGCTTGCCAGCAAGGGCGTGATCTCGTCGAACGAGGCCCGGGCGGTTACCTCCGCGCCACCGGCCGAGCAGGGCGATCGCCTTGTCGCGATCCTCCGCAGGAAGGGCGTGCTTGCCGACGGCGACATACAGGCGCTGAAATCGAAGTCGCAGCCGGCGAGCGTGGCCGCGACGGACGCCAGACCAGCCCCGGCGTCCGTCGTGGTGCCGCCGGTGACTCCGTCAAGCGGCGCTGCACCCATGCCGCGCAAGGCGGCTTCCATCGAGGTCGGCGGCTTCGAGATTGCGCCGGTCGGCTACCTCGCACTGACGGGTGTGAGCCGCAACACCAACACCGGAAATGCGACCACGACCAATTTCGGTACGATCCCGTTCTCCAACACCATCCAGGGCCAGATGACCGAGACGCGCATGTCGGCGCAGAATTCGGTGCTCGGCCTGCGCGCGCACGGCAACGTCAGGGGCGTCGATCTCACCGGCTATTTCGAGGGCGATTTCAACGGCAACGATCCCGCCAACGCCTATGTCAATTCGAACAGCCACACCTTCCGCATGCGGCTCGCTTACGCTGACGTGAGGGCCGGCCAGTTCGAGACGACCTTCGGCCAGACCTATAGCTGGCTGACGCCGAACCGCTATGGCATGGGGCCCGATCCCTCGGACGTTTTCCTCACCAACAATATCGACCAGAGCTTCCAGGTCGGCCTGCCCTGGGCGCGGCAAGCGGCGGCGCATTTCGCCTGGCACGCAACGCCGAATTTCACCATCGGCGCCGGCGTCGAAAACCCGCAGCAATATGTCGGTGCCGGCGAGGTGACCTACCCATTCGCCTTCAACGCGCAACTCGGACCGCAGTTCGACACCGGAGCCCTTCCCGGCACGCCGAACCGGATGCCCGATGTGGTCGCCAAGGCCGCCTATGACAGCGAGGTGTGGTCGGGAACGCGGCTGCATCTCGAGGCGGCCGGCATGTGGCAGCAATTCCGGTCCACCAACCTGCAGCAGTTCATCGGCGGCAATTTCGTCTGGCATGATGCCAGCGGATGGGCGACGACAGTCGGAGCGAACCTCGAATTCTTCAAGACCTTCACGCTCGTCGGCAATGCGTTCTGGAGCGATGGCGGCGGCCGCTATCTCGGGGCGCTCGGTCCTGATGTCGTGCCCACGGTGACCGGCAGTACGGGCGCGTATGACATCGCGCTCTCGACGGTTCGCTCGCACGGTTACCTCGCCGGCTTCGAGTGGCGTGTGCTCCAGCCGACGGTGCTGTCGGCCTATTACGGTCAGGCGTTCTTCGAGAACAATTACTTCCTCGACCCCACCAACCCGACGCCCAACCGCTATGCCGGCTTTGGCGGCCCGTTCTCGTCGAACTCCGCCAACAAGCAGATCGAGCAGTGGACGCTCGACCTCAAGCATACGTTCTGGGCCGACCCGCAATACGGCGCCATCTCGGGCCTTGCACAATACTCGTATCTGCGGCGTGAGCCCTGGTTCGTGGCGGCCGGCGCGCCGCCCGATGCGCACACGCACCTGTTCTTCACCGAGCTGCGCTACGCGCTGCCGGGCAACTAAGCGAAACGCGAGGATGAGACCAATGATCAAGCACGCAATTGCCCTCGCTTCTTTCCTGGGCCTGCTCGCCGGCCAAGCCGCGGCGGCGGATCTTGCGGCGGTGCCTTATGCGCAGGTCGCGACGGTTGCTCCGTGGACCGGATTCCATGTCGGCGTCGCCGGCGGCTGGGGGCGCGGAAGCTCGCGCCAGGACCAGACCGGTAGCCCGTTCGCCGGCGTCGGTGATTCCGGGGATTTTGCTCAGGCGGGGTGGATCGCGGGTGCCACGGTCGGCTACGACTGGCAGTTCGGCATGTTCGCCGTCGGTGTCGAGGGCGATCTCTCCGCGGCCGATATCGACGGTAACACGTCGAATGGCGGCTGCGCCGGCGTCGTTCCCTGCCGTACCAAGATCACCTGGCTGCACACCGGTCGCGGTCGCGTGGGCGTGACGTTCGGGCAGTTCATGCCCTACATCACCGGCGGCGTTGCTTTCGCCGGGCTCAAGGCCACCAACTTCAACACCGAGAACTCGCAGCCGAATGGGATGTGGGGCGGGGTCGTCGGTGGTGGCGTGGAATGGATGTTCCTGCCGCAATGGTCGGCAAAGGCGGAATATCTCTTCATCCCATCGTTCGGAACGGCGACGCCGTCGGATCTGGCCGGCAAGGTGACCGAACGCAACGTCAGCCTGGTGCGGTTCGGCGTCAACTACCACTTCGCGGACGCGCCGGTGACGGCGCGATATTGACGGGCGAGCGCACGCATACGAAATGCCGGAAGCGGCGTTCTGCTTCCGGCATTTGTCGTGACTGGATGGATCTAGCGCGCTTCGCTGTCGGAGCTCACGCTGGCGAGCCGCTTGACGCGCGGCGACAGCACCGACATCTGCGCGGGCGAGGCCGGCATGCCGGCGACGATCATCGTGGGGGCAGTCGATTGCTCCTCGACGCCGGCGCCGCCGAGCACCTGAACCTGCACCGTCGAGATCGGAAACGACTTCGCTTCGTAAGAGGGGAGCTCGCCGGCAAATGCGCTGGCTGTGCTTGCAATCATTGCGCCGGCAACGGCAATCATCGAGAGAATACGCATTTCAAAATCTCCGTTGAAGATATCAATCGGAGGTTTGGTCGCGGCAGTGCCGCAGCAGGTTCGCTTGTGTGCGAACATTCGTCTTCCGCGGGCGGGTCAATTTGGTTGCGTGCGACGGCAGGACGAAACGAGGAAGAAGTTTTCCGCGCCAATGTTTCAGCAAGGTTTCGCGACAGACGGACGATCGTGCTTTACGCGCCGAGTTTGGTTTCTCGTACCACCGCGTCGGCGCGGCGGCACAAATCCGGATTGAGCGCGAGCCCGAGACCGGGGGGCGTCGGTGCCGATACGATGCCGTTGGTCACGACAGGCAGCGCCGTGACGAGATCGCGGTACCAGGTCGACAGCGTCGCGCGCACGACCTCCTGGAAGATCGCCGTCGGCGCATGCAGCGCCAGATGCAGCCCCGCCATCAGCGCCACGGGTCCGGTGCAGTCATGCGGCGCAAGCGGCTTGTTGTAGGCCTCGCTCAACGCCGCGATCTTGCGCGCCTCGCTCAGGCCGCCGCACCAGGCGATGTCGAGCATCACGACGTCGACCGCATCGGCCGCGAGCAGATTGCGGAAGCTCGCTGCGCCCGCTAGCGTCTCGCTGCCGCAGATCGGTGTCTTCACGCGCCGCCTGAGATCGGCAAGGCCCTGCACGTCGTCCATCTTGTTGAGGGGATCCTCGACCCAGAACACGCCGTAATCTTCGAGCGCGCGGCAGATGCGTTCGGCGGTGTGCATGCCCCACAGGCTGTGCAGCTCGCACATGATCTCGATGCGGTCGCCGACGGCGTCGCGGATTTTGCGGAACGGCTCCAGTCCGGTCTTGAGGTCTGTGAGCGAGATCGCATGGCCGCCATTCGCGGCAAACGGATCGAACGGCCAGATCTTCATGGCGCCGTAGCCTTCGCTCAGAAGGCTTTCGGCAAGCGTCCCGGCATCGCGCATGAAGGCGATCTGATCGTCGTAGGGGCCGAGCGCGGCATCGTCCGCGCCGATCTCGCGGCGCCTGGAGCTCTTGGTGTTGTAGGCATAGCCGGCGCAGGTGTTGTAGGCGCGGATCTCGAGCCGGCTGGCGCCGCCGAGAGCCTCGTGCACGGGAATGCCGTGACGCTGGCCCTTGAGGTCCCACAGCGCGATGTCGATGGCGCTGGCCGCGCGCACCTCGGCGCTGACGCTGTGAAAGCCGAGATAGGGCGTCAGCAACTGGCGCGAGATCGCCTCGATGCGGCGGGAGTCCTGGCCGAGCACCAGCGGCGCCGCGAGTTCGTGCACGGCCGCCTCGACCGCTTGCGCGCCGCGAAAGCTTTCGCCGAGGCCGCTCAGTCCCTCGTCGGTTTCGATCTCGACCCAGATCAGGTTCGGCCGCTCGTCGATGCGGATCGTGCGCAGGGTCGTGACGCGGGACATCGAGGTCCTCTTGGAGTCCTCTTGGACGAGTTGCCGGTGCTCAGGTCACCGGTGCCGGATTGAACAGCGTGAGGTCGTTGTGAATGCCCCAGTGATCCGACCACGGCTTGGTACGGCCGGAGGCGACATCGAGGATCAGGCGGAACAGGTCCCAGCCGGTTTCCTCGATCGTCTTCTCGCCGGTCGCGATGCCGCCCGCGTCGAAATCGATCAGGTCCTTCCAGCGTCGCGCCAGCTCTGTGCGGGTCGCGACCTTGATCACGGGCGCCGCCGCGAGGCCGTAAGGCGTGCCGCGGCCGGTGGTGAACACCTGCAAGGTCATGCCGGAGGCAAGCTGGAGCGTGCCGCAGATGAAATCGGAAGCCGGCGTCGCCGCGAACAGCATGCCCTTCTGCGTCGCCTTCTGACCGGGCGAGAGCACGCCGGTGATGGCTGACGAGCCGGACTTGACGATCGAGCCCAATGATTTTTCGACGATGTTGGCGAGGCCGCCCTTCTTGTTGCCGGGGGTGGTGTTGGCGCTGCGATCGGCACCGCCGCGGGCGAGATAAGAGTCGTACCAGGCCATCTCGCGCACCAGCGCGCGGCCGACGTCCTCGTTGATGGCGCGGCGGGTGAGAAGCTGGATGGCGTCGCGCACCTCGGTGACTTCCGAGAACATCACGGTGGCGCCGGCGCGCACCAGAAGGTCGGCGGCGAAGCCGAGGGCGGGGTTCGCCGTGACGCCGGAGAATGCGTCACTGCCGCCGCATTGCAGGCCGATCACGAGATCGGCAGCCGGGCAGGTCTCGCGGGTACGCTTGTTGAGGATCTTCAGGCGGGCTTCCGCTTGCGTCATGATCGCATCGACGATCGCGCCAAAGCCGTCGAAGGCTTCGTCCTGCATGCGCACGATGGCGTCGCTGATGCCTTCGGGCACCAGCCGCTCGGGCGCAAGCTTCTCGCAGCCGAGACTGATGACCAGGATCTCGCCGCCGAAATTCGGGTTGAGCGCGAGGTTCTGCAGCGTGCGGATCGGCACCACCGCATCGGGCGCTGTGATAGCAACGCCGCAGCCATAAGCGTGTGTCAGCGGCACGACGTCATCGACGTTCGGGTATTTCGGCAACAGCTCGGCGCGGATGCGCTTCACCGCATATTCCATCGTGCCCTTGACGCATTGCACGGAGGAGGAGATGCCGAGGATGTTCTTGGTGCCGACCGAGCCGTCGGGATTACGAAAGCCTTCGAAGGTGAAGCCTTCGAGCGGCGGCAGCGGCGCAGGCACGGCGGTGGAGATTTCGAGCTTGTCGAGGGCCGGGGCCTCCGGCATGCGGATGCGCGCCTCGTCCACCCATTCGCCGGCCAGGATCGGCGCGAGTGCGTAGCCGATCACCTCGCCATAGCGGATGATCGGCGCGCCTTCGGCGATGTCGACCAGCGCCGTCTTGTGTCCCTGCGGGACGAAGGCGCGCAGCGTCAGTCCGCAGGCGAAGCGAGAGCCGGCGGGAAGCCCGAAATCATTCACGACGATCGCGACGTTGTCGCGCGCGTTGAGCTTGATGTAGCGGGGCTGTTCTTTCGCTGCGACGTCCTGGTCCATGGTCGGACTCCGAAAGTGTAGGGTGGGCAAAGGCGCAACGCGCCGTGCCCACCATGCTTCACGCCGAACATAAGCGGTGGGCACGCTTCGCTTTGCCCACCCTACGATATCGACCGATCAACCCGGATAGGTATAGGCCGTCTTCACCGTTGTGTAGAACTCGCGCGCATAGGAGCCCTGCTCGCGGGCGCCGTAGCTCGAGCCCTTCCGGCCGCCGAACGGCACGTGATAGTCGACGCCGGCGGTCGGCAGATTGACCATCACCATGCCGGACTCGCTGTTGCGCTTGTAGTGCGAGGCGTATTTCAGGCTGGTGGTGCAGATGCCGGAGGCGAGGCCGAACTCGGTGTCGTTGGAGATCGCCAGCGCCTCGTCGTAGTTCTTGGCGCGGATGACGGCCGCAACGGGCCCGAAGATCTCTTCACGCGCGATGCGCATGTTGTTGTTGGCTTCGGTGAATAGCGCCGGCGCGAGATAGTGGCCGGGCGTCTCGCGCTTGAGCAGCTCGCCGCCGAAGGCGAGCTTGGCGCCTTCGTCCTGGCCGATCTTGATATAGCGGAGGTCTTGGTCGAGCTGGCTCTGGTCGACCACCGGGCCGATATGGACGCCGGCCTTGAGCGCGTCGTCGACCGACAGGCTGTTGAGGCGCTCGGCCACCGCCGCGACGAAGCGGTCGTGGATGCCTTCGGTGACGATCAGGCGGGACGACGCCGTGCAGCGCTGGCCGGTCGAGAAATAGGCGCCGTTGACGGCGACCTCGACGGCGGTCTTGAGATCGGCGTCGTCGAGCACGACCAGCGGGTTCTTGCCGCCCATCTCGAGCTGGAACTTCTTCATCGGGTTCGAGAGCACGCAGGCCTGCGCGATCTTGCGGCCGGTCTGCACCGAGCCGGTGAAGGAGATCGCCGCCACGTCAGGGTGGTCGAGCAGGGTCTGGCCGACCACGGAGCCGGAGCCGACCACGAGGTTGAAGACGCCTGCCGGAATGCCGGAGCGCGTGATGATCTCGGACAGCGCATGCGCCGAGCCGGGCACCAGTTCGGCCGGCTTGAACACCACGGTGTTGCCGTAGCAGAGCGCGGGCGCGATCTTCCAGGCCGGGATCGCGATCGGGAAATTCCAGGGCGTGATCATGCCGACGACGCCGACGGGCTCGCGGGTGAGCTCGACGTCGAGGCCGGGACGCACCGAGGCGCCCTTTTCGCCGATCAGGCGCAGCGCCTCTCCGGCGAAGAACGCAAAGATCTGGCCGGCGCGGGCGACCTCGCCGATACCCTCGGGGAGCGTCTTGCCTTCCTCGCGGGCAAGCAGACGGCCGAGTTCTTCCTTGCGGGCGAGGATCTCGAGGGAAATCTTGTTCAGCGCGTCGTAGCGCACCTGAGGCGTCGACTGGGCCCAGGCGGGGAAGGCGGCTTTCGCGGCCGCGATCGCCTTCTCAGTCTGCGCCTTGTCGGCCTTGGCGTATTCGCCGACCAGATCGTTGGTGTTGGAGGGGTTGATGTTCTTGGTGACGCCGGAGCCGTCGACCCATTCACCGCCGATGAAGTTCTTCAGGATCGCAGTCATCTCGTTCCTCCAGGGAAAGTTTTCTAACGCACGAGGCAAGGACGCTTGTCGTCGAAGGTCCAGCCGGGGATCAGGTCCTGCATGGCCATAGCGTCATCTCGGGCGCCGAGTCCATGCTGCTTGTAAAGTTCATGTGCGGCCTCGATGGCCGCACGGTCAATCTCGATGCCGAGGCCTGGGCGATCCGGGACCGCGATCTTGCCGCCCTTGATCTGCAGCGGCTCCTTGGTGAGCGCCTGGCCATCCTGCCAGATCCAGTGGGTGTCGATCGCGGTGACCTTGCCGGGGGCCGCGGCGCCGACATGGGTGAACATCGCGAGCGAAATGTCAAAATGGTTGTTGGAGTGCGAGCCCCAGGTCAGGCCGTTGTCACGGCAGGTCTGGGCGACGCGCACCGAGCCCTGCATGGTCCAGAAATGGGGGTCGGCGAGCGGAATGTCCACCGCACCCAGGCGCAGCGCGTGGCTAAGCTGGCGCCAGTCGGTCGCGATCATATTGGTTGCGGTCGGCAAGCCCGTGGCGCGGCGGAACTCGGCCATGATCTCGCGGCCGGAGAAGCCGGCCTCGGCGCCGCAGGGATCCTCGGCATAGGCGAGGATGCCGTGCATGTTCTTGCAGAGGCCGATGGCCTCGTCGAGCGACCAGGCGCCGTTCGGATCGAGCGTAACGCGCGCATCGGGAAAGCGCTTGGCGATGGCCGTGACGGCCTCGATCTCCTGCTCGCCGCGGAGCACGCCGCCTTTCAGCTTGAAGTCGGCGAAGCCGTAGTGGTCCTGGGTGGCTTCCGCGAGCCGCACCACCGTCTCAGGCGTCATCGCTTCCTGATGGCGGAGGTTGAACCAGTCGGGCTTGCCGGTCTCGCCCTTGACGTAGTCGAGCTTGCTCTTGCGCCGGTCGCCGACGAAGAAGAGGTAGCCGAGCGTCTCGACGCTCTTGCGCTGCTGGCCTTCGCCGAGCAGCGCCGCGACGGGAAGATTGAGGTGCTGGCCGAGCAGGTCGAGCAGGGCGGATTCGATTGCCGTGACCGCATGAATCATCACGCGAAGGTCAAACGTCTGCTTGCCGCGGCCGCCGGCGTCGCGGTCGGCGAAGGTGGTGCGGATGTCGGCGAGGATGTTGTTCATCGCGCCGACGGTCTTGCCGATCACGAGATCGCGGGCGTCCTGGAGCGTCTGCCAGATCTTCTGTCCGCCCGGCACCTCGCCGACGCCGGTGTGACCGGCATTGTCGGTGAGGATGACGATGTTGCGGGTGAAGAACGGCGCATGCGCGCCGCTCAGATTGAGGAGCATGCTGTCGCGGCCCGCGACCGGAATCACCTGCATCGTTGTGACGACCGGTGCGCCAGAAATATCAGTCTGGGCCATCGCACGCTCCTCCCTGTTGTGTTGCTTTATTCTGCCGCCTGTTGTGTCGATCCTGCGGCGGGCAGATTCTTCACCAGCGCGGTCAGTTCCGCAATCTCCTGCTCGGTGAGATCGGTCAGCGGCGGCCGGACCGGGCCGGAATCGCGGCCGATCACCTTCATGCCGGCCTTGATGATCGAGACCGCATAACCCTTCTTGCGGTTGCGGATCGCGATCAGCGGCAGGATGAAATCCCTCAGGCCGGCGTGGATGGTCGCATGGTCGCGCTTGCGCACCGCGGCGTAGAAGTTGGTGGCGAATTCCGGCACGAAGTTGAACACGGCCGAGGAATAGGTCGTTACGCCCATGTCGAGATAGGGCAGCGCGAACGTCTCGGCGGTCGGCAGGCCACCGACATAGGTCAGGCGGTCGCCGAGCTTGGTGTAGACGCGGGTCATCAGCTCGATGTCGCCGATGCCGTCCTTGTAGCCGACGAGATTCGGGCAGCGCTCGGCGAGGCGGGCGACCGTGTCGGGCTGGAGGATGGCGTTGTCGCGGTTGTAGACGATGACGCCGATCTTGACGGCGGCGCAGACGGCCTCGACGTGAGCGGCGAGGCCTTCCTGTTCGGAATGGGTGAGGTAGGGCGGCAGCAGCAGCAGGCCGTCAGCGCCGGCCTTCTCGGCGCCAACAGCGATCTCGCGGGCGATCGCCGTGCCGTAGCCGGTGCCGGCGAGCACGGGCACGCGGCCCTTGGTCTCCTCGACGGCGACCTTGACCACCTGCGGAACTTCGGTCGGGGTCAGCGAAAAGAACTCGCCGGTGCCGCCGGCGGCGAACAGACCTGCGACATCATAGCCGCACAGCCAATCCATGTTGGCGCGGTAGGTCGCCTCGTCGAAGGAATAGTCCGCCTTGAACGGCGTGACGGGGAAGGACAGGAGGCCGGATCCGATCTTCTGGGCCATTTCCTGCGGGGTCATCTTGCTCATGGGCGCTGCTCCCTGCTCTCGTGTTTATCGGGGACGCAACCTGAGGCGCGCGTCCATGGGCTGCTGTTTAGGCAACCGTTCGATGCGCGTCCAAGCCAAAGCCTATATCGACCGATGCGGATTGAGCATCAATCTTCCACCACCTCGGCGGAGGATAGTTCGCTGGCGATTTTGACCAGCGCGGACAGCAGCGGATTCTCGTCGTCGCGGCGCCAGACCATGAAGAGCTCGACCGGAACACGGTTGCGCAGCTTCAGGGGGCGCAGCCGAACGTCGGAGATTTTCAGGCCCGCGGCCGCGGCCGGCACGATGGCGAGGCCAAGGCCTGCGCGCACCATCGCCAGGATCGAGTGGATCTGGCTCAGGTGCTGGACGTAGCGCGGCAGGATGTCGGCGCGGGTGAACAGCGCCACGAGGAGATCGTGGAAGTAGCGGCTCTCATAGGGCGAATACATCACGAAGGGCTGGTCGTCGAAATCCTTGATGGTGATGCTGTCGGCATTGGCCAGCGGATGCTTTTTCGGGATCGCGGCGAGCAGGGGCTCGGCGACGACGCGGCGGCTGGTCAGCTCGGGCCGCGCGATCGGCGGCCGCAGCAGGCCGGCATCGATCTGGCCCGAAGTCAGCGCCTCGAACTGATCGCCCGAGACCATCTCCTTCAGCGAGAAATCGACCTCCGGGAGCTTGGCGCGGCAGGCCGCGACCAGCTCGGGCAGAAAGCCGTAGGCGGCCGCGGCCGTAAAGCCGATCTTCAGCGAGCCGGTCTTGCCGAGCGCGATGCGGCGGGCGACCTGCGAGGCGCTCTCCGCGAGCTTCAGGATGCGGCGGGCCTCGGGCAGGAAGCTGCGCCCGGCCGGCGTCAGGCGCACCGAGCGGCTGGTGCGCTCCAGCAGCGGTGCGTCGATGATGTGCTCCAGCACCTGGATCTGCCGGGACAGCGGCGGCTGGGTCATGTTCAGCCGCGCGGCGGCGCGGCCGAAGTGCAGTTCCTCCGCCACCGTGACGAAACAGCGGAGCTGGTTGAGGTCGAACATCGATACATGCCTTAGATGAATAAGGCGTTTCCCCGGCACTTCTAGCATCGATCATCCCCAAAACAAAGACGGCGGCTTTTGAGGGCCGCCGTTGAGTTGCCTGTCCCGCTCCGATCACTCGGAGCGCTCAGGAGGAACGTTTGAGCACCACCCGCTCGATCTTGCCGACCACGACGAGGTAGGCGACCGCGGCCACCAGCGCGTTGATGCCGACGAACACCAGGGCACCGTTGAAGGAGCCGGTCGCGGCCACGATGTAGCCGATCACGATAGGCGTGGTGATCGAGGAGAGGTTGCCGAAGGAGTTGAACAGGCCGCCGGAGACGCCGCCGGCTTCCTTGGGCGAGGTGTCGGAGACGACCGCCCAGCCGAGCGCGCCGATGCCCTTGCCGAAGAAGGCGAGCGCCATGAAGCCGACCACCAGCGCCTGGCCGTCGACATAGTTGCAGGCGATGATCGACATCGACAGCAGCATGCCGCCGACGATCGGGATCTTGCGCGCCATGGTCAGCGAACCGGTCTTGCGCAGGATGGCGTCGGAGATGACGCCGCCGAGCACGCCGCCGATGAAGCCGCACAGCGCGGGCAGCGTCGCGACGAAGCCGGCTTGCAGGATCGACAGGCCACGCTCCTTGACGAGGTAGACCGGGAACCAGGTCAGGAAGAAATAGGTGAGCGTGTTGATGCAGTACTGGCCGAGATAGACGCCGAGCATCATGCGGTTGGAAAGCAGCTGGCGGATATGGTCCCATTTCGGACCCGAGTCCGGCGCACGCTCGTCCTTGGGTGCGTCGAGATCGACCAGCGCGCCGCCGTCCTTGATGTAGTCGAACTCGGCCTCGTTGACGCCGGGATGCTCCTTCGGCCCGTAAACGGTCTTGACCCAGACGAGGCCCATGATGACGCCGAGCCCGCCCATGACGAAGAACACGTAGCGCCAGCCGTAATCATGGGCGATCCAGCCCATCAGCGGCGCGAAGATCACGGTGGCGAAATATTGCCCGGAATTGAAGAAGGCCGATGCGGTGCCGCGCTCATTTCCGGGAAACCAAGCCGCGACGATGCGGGCATTGGCGGGGAAGGACGGTGCTTCCGCAACGCCGACCAGGAGGCGCAGCGCGAACAGCACGGCGACGGCAGTACCGGCGCTGAAGAAGCCGACCCAGCCCTGCATCATCGTGAACAGCGACCAGACGATGATGCTGAAGGCATAGACGAGGCGCGAGCCGTAGCGGTCGAGCAGCCAGCCGCCCGGCACTTGTGCGGCTACATAGGACCAGCCGAAGGCCGAGAAGATCCAGCCCATGGCGACGGGATCGAGATGCAGTTCCTTGGAGAGCGCGGCGCCTGCGATCGAGAGCGTGGCGCGGTCGGCGTAGTTCACTGTCGTGACCAGGAACAGCATGGTCACGATGAACAGCCTGACGCGAGACCTCCTCACGTCCGTTGCGGACACCACTGCGCTCATCTGGCGCCTCCTTAGAACTTGAAATGTTTCCTCGGTGCGACTCCTAGAGGCGCACGCGGGAAAGTGTCCAAGTTCAAGGGAGTATCGATTGATGCCGTTTTTGAATTGATGGAACGGCAGAGGGCCGGAACGTAGTGTGACCGCCCGGAGAAGGCGTCGCCCGTTTCAGTGCGCAATTGCGCACAAAGGCGGGCGACGATGTGAATGTGGCGGGAGGACTGTGGTCCTCCCGCGCTTCTGTGAAGGGTCAGTCCCTGTCGCGCAGCCGCACGCCCGGCAGCAGGCGCGTATGGTCCTCGCCGCGCACCGCCTCGAGATCGTCCGGCTCGAGGCCGAGCGCTTTCAGGATGGTGGGCGCCACCTGCCGGTTCGCGACGCGCTCGCGAACGACCGTGGGCGCGAGCTTTGGATTGGAGACGACGAGCAGGACATGCGTGTCGTCCTCGGCGAAACCGCCATGTTCGGCGATCTTGGCCTTGCTCTTGCTGTAGATCGTGCCGGCGATCGGCTGGATGATGATGTCAGGCGTACGGCCGCCGGCCGGATCGCCGAACCGATCGACCAGCTCCTCGCCGGCATAGATTTTCTCGATGTGAGCCTTGTTGCTGCCTTTGCGGTCGGCTTCGAGGATTGCGACGGCCTTCTCGGCATCACCCTGGTTCTTCAGCCAGATCAGCGCAACGTCATCGGCGGTTTCCTGGGCCAGCGCGACGCCTCCATTGGTCAACAAATCGGCCGGATCGGTCACGTCGGCGCGCGCGCCGCCGCCCAGCTTCGGATTGGTGCTGCCGGTCAGCATGTGCAGCTTGTTGACGTCGATCGGCGACTGGCCGTGCTTGGCGCCGACGATCACCAGGGTGTCGCGCGCGAGGTGCTGGTCCGCCAGCGCATCGAGCATCTGGCCAAGCGAGGCGTCGACGAAGTCGAGCGAGGCCTGGAGTTGCGGGCTCGGCGTTGCCGCGGCGTCAAGATATCCGTCGGCGGTCACTTTCTGGCCGACGCTGACAGCCTGGAAGTTCATGCCGAAGATTGCGGGAACGCCGGTCTTGGTCTTGCCGGTGTGATCAAAGCCCTTGATCCAGTTGAGCACGGCCGTGACCTTGAGCTGGTCGTAGGTGCGCGTGAAGCTCGGGTCGGTGGTCCAGTCCGCGCCGGGTTGCCCCGGCACCGAGGTCGAGTTGATCTCGGGCGCATAGAGCTCGTCGAGGCCCTTGCCGGACGGACCGCTGATGATCTCGTAAGCGGGATGCTTGTCCGACCAGGCCGTGCGCCGACCGGCCTCGTGGATCACTTCCATGATGGTGTTGAGCCTCTGGAACTGATGCGGATAGACCGGTTCGCATTTGCCGTTCGTCAGGCGCATCGGCAGATGTGTCGGATCGATATGATTGGAGCCGGCAGGGCCGCCGCCGTCGAGCTTGGTCAAGTCGTAGTCGATCGATTCATCGAACAGCGTCTCGGTTCCGGGGCTGCCCTGGCAGTTGCTGCCGGGCGCGAACAGCGTGCGGTCGTAGGAATCGTCATAGAACACGCCATGGGTTTTCGGCGTCCCTCCGGTCATGAATGCAAGGAGACCAGGGAAGGAGTCCGAGGGGCGAGAGGTGTGCGCATCGGCGAAATGGACGCCATGCGCGAGCAGCCTGGCCAAGCTCGACGAAGGGTGAGAGCCGACATAGCGCTGCAGATCGACCTCATGCATGCCGTCGACGCTGATCAGCAGCACATGCTTGATGTCGCCCTTGTCCTTATCGTCCGCGCGGGCGAACGAAGGGGCCAGCAGCGAAAGACCAAGGGTCGAGGCAAAAGCGATTGCGACGGCCGCGCGCGGCCGCTTTTCGATCGTCATGATTGAGCTCCCCAATGATGTCTGTTGCGGATTGACGTGCAGGCGAACGACCACGCGCAGCGGTGAGCCTGCGCTCCCGCCACGTGCGTCAACACCTGCGTCAAATTGTAGCGTTGGGAAAACTAGGTAACGGCGATGACCGTTGGATGACGTCGCGACTACGTGGCGCGCGAAAATTTTTCTGTGCGCGCGATCGTCAACTCAAACTAATGCCAGGTTTGTCGGGCGCACGCCGGTGAAGATGCGCTGGATGCTGTCGTTGCCGAGGCCGAAGACGTGGCCGAACAGATCGGCAAACAGCGCGCGATAATCGGTCAGCACGGGATAGTCGCGGTTCTGGAACAGATGCGGCTGTTCGACCTTGACCTGCTCGCCGAGAATGCGGCCGCCATTGATGCCGCCGCCGAGCACCCAATAGACGCTGCCATGGCCGTGATCGGTGCCGCGGTCGCCGTTCTCGCGGAAGGTGCGGCCGAATTCCGAGATCACGACCACCACCGTATCGCGCCACGCGGCCGGCCCGACTTCCTCGGAGAAGCCGACGAGGGCGCGCCCGAGCTCGCCGAGCCGGTCGGCGAGATAGCCGTTGGCGGCGCCCTGGTTGACATGGGTGTCCCAACCGCCGACGTCGACGAAGCCGAGGTTGAACTGCTCGCGCATCAATCGGCCGATCCGGCGGGCCGACAATTCGAAGCCGCGCGGCGAGACGGCGCCGCGATTGGCGGCATTCATCTCCTCGGAGACCGAGCGGTAGACGTCGTCGCGCACGCGAAAGCCTTCCGATACCGAGGACGCCAGGTTGGATTGGGCATACATCTTCTTGATCAGATCGGCCTGACGGTCGTCGACGCCGGGTTTGGCGACGTTGTTGATGCCGGTGTTCGGCACCTGCGATTTGCCGCGGAAGATCAGCGGGAGCTGGTCGGTGAACGCGATCGGCTTGACCCGCGTCAGCTCGGTGGCGAGCCGGCTCATGAAGCCCGAACGATAGTCGCGCGAGCCGCCGGCCGACTGGCCGAGCTCGATCGTGTCCTGGGTCTCGAAATGGCTCCGGGTCAGGTCGTCGCTGGTGCCGGCGAAGGGAATGAAGGCGATCTCGCGCTTGGCCCAGAGCGGATAGATGCTGTCGCGCAGGGCCGGATGCAGCCCCCAATCGGCGTCGAGCGAAAGCGCGGCGTTGGGATTGCCGACATCGGGCTTGGCAATGGCGAGCGTCGGTCGCGATGCCCGATAGAATTCGCTGGAGACCGGCACCACGACATTCGCCGCGTCATAGGCGCCGCGCAGGAACACCACGAGCATACGGGCATCGGTTGCCGGCGCGGCCCAGACGCGGCCTGCCACCGTGAGCGGCGCGAGTGCGGCAAAGGTCTTGATCAGCTCGCGACGGTTCATGGTGATCTCCGTAGCTCAGTGCATGAATTCCGGTGACGACAGAAACAGCGTGTTCCAGTCCTGCGGTGAAATCGCCCGGTCGAGCGATGCCAGCGTCGCGGGGCCCAGCGTCTTGCGAAGGCCGTTGAAGTAGAGTGCATTCTGGAGAAGCGGGAACGCCGGCTGCTCGACCGGGTTCGGTCCGTCGGATTTGAACAGGCCGGACGAGCCCGATCCGATCTGGCGCGCGATCTCGAAGCGCACCATCATCTGTCCAGGGCCGTTCCACGATGCCGAGGTCAGCGCGTAGCCGTCCGGCGTCTCGTGGTTGAACAGGCCCTCGCCGAGGCGGTTGATCCAGCCCTGGATCGGCGCCGTGTTCAGGATGACGCGGTCGTCATAGGCGAGGCGGACGGCCGACAGCACGTATTGCACGGGATCCTTGAAGCGCGTGCCCGGTTTCAGCGCGGCTTCGAATTCGCTCGAATGGATCATCGTTGCGAGGACCGACGCAATGTCGCCGTCGGTGGATTTGAAGCTCTGCGCCATCCGCTGCACCAGCGTCTCCGGCGGATTGTCCGAGACGAAATAGGTCGCGATCTTGCGCGAGACATGGCTCGCGGTCGCCGGATGGCGGACCAGAATGTCGATGGCCTCGTCGACCTCGGCAAGTCCACGGCCCTTGATGGTGTGGCCGAGAAAGGTCTTGTCGCTGTAGTCGTGACGGGACGGATTGAACTCGAAGGCGCCCTCGCGCACGAGCTGGGACTGCAATTCCGGCTTGAGCTTCGGGTCTTCCGGCTTGGTGTCGATGCCGACCCCGGTGAGGATCTTCGCGAGCGCCTCGACGTCGGCCTGCGTGTAGCCGGAGCCGACGCCCATGGTGTGCAGCTCCATGATCTCGCGGGCGTAGTTCTCGTTCAGATGGCCTGCCGCGTTGTCGGCGTTGTCGAGATAGCGCAGCATCGCGGGATGACGAACGGTCGCCGCGAGCAGGTCGCGAAACTTGCCGAGCGAGTTCGGGCGAAGGGCGTGATCGACGTAGTCGCCGACCAGAACGCGCAGATTCGATTTGTACTGGTGGACATTGAAATGATTGAACCAGAACCAGACCATGCGCTCGCGCAGCTGGTCGGGCGCATAGAGCGCGCGCAGGATGGTACGGGTCGCGGCCTGCTTGGCGCGATCGTTCATCGCCTGCTGAAAGACCTGCTGCGCGGCTTTCTTCTGCTCGGGATCGGCGACCTGATTGGCGCTCTTGGATTGCTGCTCGAAGGCAACCGCAATGTCGAACGGGAAGCTGTGGACGTCGGGCATCGCGTCGATCTGCGCTTTGGCCGCGTCGGGCAAAACCGGATTGCCGGCCGGATGCAACTGCTCCTGCAGCCAGCGTTCGGCACCAAGGTCGTGCATGTGCGCGGCACTCGCGGTACTGACGCCAAAGGTCAGCCGATCGAGCAGAGCGAGATCATGCGGATTGAGGTCGTCGGCGCGGGTCGTGTTCGCTTGCAGGCCCGCAGCCAGCGCCACGAACGCCGCAACGCGCGACCAGTGCAGCCGACGACATCCGCTTCTGCTATCCACGATCGGTCCCGACGGGTTCGGACTGCATGAGGACGCCCACATGCCATGACGCGTGCGTCATCATGCGCCGGCCGGCTGAACCTGCCCTGAATGGAATGGACTCAATTGACGACAGCGCATCAATTTCTAGCGAGCGGCAACGGTGGTTCCGTTGCCCCCAATTCCGCTATTGCCGAGCGGCCGGCAGGAGTGGGGCCAATAGTCCGCGCGTGACGCCTGGCGGCACGGCATCCAGGCCCAGCACCGCGCTCGCGGCCGGCAGTGTGGCGTCCGCCATCGCCGCGTGGCCTTCGGCGCTCGGATGCACGGCGCCGCCATAGACGGCCGACAGCACGCCCCAGGTCGCGTCGTGGATGTCGTTCGGCTGGCTCGCCGCCGGCAATCCTTGCGGATAGGTCATCGCGGCAAAATAGCTGTCATTGGCATCGCGGATCCAGCGCGCGCGCGGCAGATAGGCGCGATATTCCGAGGCGCCCCGGCCGCACAGCATCGGCTGGCTCGCCGCGCTGACGATGTCCGGATTGAAGCTCTGGCCGTTCTCGGCGAAGCAGGTGCGATCGAATTCGGGATCATTGCCGGAATGAGCGCAAAAGCCGTGATCTGCGAACGCAGCCTGGTGCGTGTCGACGAAGGTCATCCGGTCAGCCTCGGGATCGCGGCACAGCGCGCCCTGCGTGCAGGTTGCGAGCCCCTTCAGTTGCGGCAGGAACTCGGTGTCGACGAAGGTCGAGACGCGGGCGAGACGTTGGGGATCGGCATTGAAGGCGGGATGAACGTCGAAGCCGCCGCGGCCGCCGCGGCAGGGCACGCCGCCATCAGCGAGCGCCGGATTGGCGTAGGAGACGTAGACCACGTGCGAGAGGTCGCCGCCGAGCAGCGGCTTCAGCTCCTCGCGCAGCTTGACGAAATTCTTCGGCAGCTCGCGCTGGAGCGCATCGCGTGAATCGTCGACGCTCGCCATCACGCCGGAGCGGCGAAACAGCGCGCGTTCGGTCGCGGTATCGACGATGACGTCGGCGACGAGGCCGGAGAAGTAGACGTCGTTGGCGCCGATCGAGAGCAGCATCAGATCGAGATTGCGATCCGGCTGGCGTTTCTTGGCCGCGGTGACCGCCTCGCGCAACTCCGCGACCTGGGCATTGACGCTGGTGTTGCAGACGCCGGACTTGCCGGGCGGGCATTCGCGGGCACGCTGCGAGCCGAGCAGCCCGTCGCTGATGCTGGCGCCGGTGCAGGCGAGCGGCAGATAGGTGACGGCGATATGGGTGTAGCGCACCGCGAGCGCGAGCGCGGTGCGGGTCTGGTAGCTGTAGAGCGAGCGGTGGCAGGGCGAGTTGAGCCAGAGCGCGCTGTAGTGCTGCCAATTGGCAAGCGTATCCGGCGCCTCGCAGGCGCGACCGCCCTTGTAGCCGGCGCGGCTCGGCCGGTAATACTGTCCGCCGGCGGTGCCGAGATAGGAGCGGAAGCAAAAGCCCTCGTCCGAGAGCGCCAGCGGACGGTCCGGATTGCCCTCGCCGGAGGCAATGCTGTCGCCAAGGCCGGCGATGAAGATGTCGCGGACCTGGATCTCGGTCTGGATGCGCTGGCTCGGATCGGAGCCGGAGGAGACGTCGACGCTCGCAACCGTCTGCTTGCCATAGCGGACCCGCAGATTGACCGGTTCGGCGCAGTCGAAGGTCGAGGTCTGCGGTCCGTCGCCGTCGTCGAACGTCCACGCGCAGGTGGCGCCGACCGGCACCGCGCCGGTCAGGCGCACGGTGATGGGGTGGTCGATCGGGGTGATGTAGTTCTCTTTGACGTTGTCGCGCGTGCAGGGCTGGTTGACCCGGCCCTGGAGATCGATGCAGAGGCGGTTGACCATGTTGCGGGCCCAGCCGCGGCCCTCGCTCTGCAGCTCCAGCGACTGCTCGGCGGCGAGGATGCTGCGGTTACGCGCATTCTCGACATGCAGCAGGAAGTCGCGCTCCTCGCGGAACAGGCGGAAGCGGTTGCGGACCTCCCAATTGATCTGCATGGCGCCGGCATCCTGCGCGACGGCGCGCGGAAGCGGCAAAACGGTGAGGAGCCCGGCCAGCAGCAGGGCGCTCGAGAGCAAACGGCGTAGGGAAACAGGGATCATGGCCCGCGTCTTCAACGGCAAAGTTGAGGCGGAAATAAGAGAGCATTGCTCTCCGCCCCGCAACCTTTGTCTGAGGCTCTTACGGGCTCGGGCAGCCTTATCGCTTGCTGGCCTGGCGCACCAATCGCTCGCGCTCCATCGGCGTCACCTGCTTGGGCAGGTTGGCCTGCGCGCAGGCTTCCGCCAGCCGCCGCCGCTCCTGCCAGGGACGGACGACGTTCATCCAGAGCTCGCGGGTGCCCATAATGGAGATGGCGAGGCCGAACGGGATCACGAAATAGAGGATGCGGAACACGAGCAGGGTTGCCAGCAGTTGCTCGCGGCCGAATTCGGGCAGTGCCACCAGCATGGCGGCGTCGAACACGCCGATCGAGCCCGGGGCATGGCTGGCAAAGCCCAGCAGCGTCGCCAGGATGAACACCACGGCGAGCGACAGGAAGTCGATCGGCGGATTGGCCGGCATCAGCAGGTACATCGCCAGCGCGCAGAAGCCGAGATCGACCACACCGATCAGGATCTGGACCAGCGTCAGCGGCGCCGACGGCAGCACGACCTTCCAGCCCTTCTGGCCGAGCTCGCGGCGCTTGTCGCCCATGCACAGCCAGACCAGATAGGCGGCGATGGAGGCGAGGCCGCCGAGCGCGATCAGCCGATTGATCGACGACGGCAGCTGATCCATGTAGGAGGCCGCATCCGGGTGGATGGTCATGCCGATCGAGAGCACGAAGATGTTACCGAGCCAGAAGGTCAGGCCGGAGAGGAAACAGATCTTGGCGACGTCGATCGCATTCAGCCCGTAGTCCGAGTAAATCCGGAAACGGATCGCGCCGCCCGTGAACACGGTGGCGCCGATGTTGTGGCCGATCGAATAGGACGTGAAGCTCGACAGCGCTGCGATGCGGTAGGGCACGTGCTTCTTGCCGATCGTTCGCAGTGCAAAAAAGTCGTAGAATGTCAGCGTACAGAACGCGAAGAACACGCAGATCGCGGCCAGACCGATATGTCCGCGCGGAATATCGGTCAAAGCGGTCAGGATGACGCCGGTATCGATGCCCTTGAGGGTCCGCAGCAGCGTGGTGACCGCGAAGGCGATGATCATCACGCTTGCGGCAATACCGAGCCGTCGCCAGCCGATCCATTTCTTGAAGCCGCGTTTCAGCGCGGGCAGCAGTCCGTGCATTCATCCTCCCGGCGGGGGGCAAGACCGACCGGGCCAGACATTGGCCGGTCGGTTGCGATCACTGCCCGAAATGGGCGTCGATCGCTAGGCATGATGTAGCTCATTTAAGGCAAAAACAGCGACTTGTGCAGCCCTTGACAACGACTGGTTCTACGCCGGACCGGCTGTTTTTGTCATAAGTGGTTCACATGGCGCGCGCGTTAAGCATATGAGTCGAGGGAGCGACCCTGCATCGTGCACCCGCATGTTCAGATGGTTTCAAATCCTGCGGTCGCAAGCGTTGTTCCGAAGCAAACGATCCGGGCATTTTTTGGAACGACGCTGCTGCGGACCGGTTAGCGCCCCATCAGCAATCGAACACGGCAAAACACAGGCTTCTCGTGCGGGCCGGTGCTGCCATGTTCCCGAAACCTGCGAGGATCGGAACGATGGGACTGTTCACAAAAGACATCAAGACCATGAACGACCTGTTCGTGCATCAGCTACAGGATATCTATTACGCCGAGCAGCAGCTCACCAAGGCGCTGCCGAAAATGGCGGATAAGGCGACCGATCCGCAGCTGAAGCAGGGCTTTTTGACGCACCTCGAAGAAACCAGGCAGCACGTCACCCGGCTTGAGGAAGTGTTCAAGATGCATGGTGCCCAGGTGAAGGCGGTCGACTGCCCGGCGATCGACGGCATCATCGAGGAGGCCGACGAGACCGCCGGCGAGGTCGCGGACAAAGCGGTGCTCGACGCCGCGCTGATCAACGCGGCGCAGGCCGCTGAGCATTACGAGATCGTCCGTTACGGCAGCCTGATCGCCTGGGCCAAGCAGCTCGGCCGCAGCGACTGTGCAGCCGTGCTGGCCAAAACGCTCGAGGAAGAGAAGGCGACCGACAAGAAACTGACGACGCTTGCCGAGAGCAAGGTGAACCTGCGGGCGGCGAGCTAACGCCGGCCTAGTCGCAAAAGCGCCGCGCGGTCGTCCGCGCGGCGCTCGCGCATCCATCATTCGGTCATTGTCGAAACATGACGGCGGGCCGGGCGCGTATATGTCGCATGGGGCTGCAATCGAGGTGGCAGCATGCGAGCCAACACCGTCAAATATGAAACCTTCGGCGCGAAGGATGTCACGCGCACCGCTTCGCGCCTTGCGACCTCGCTGACGCTGGCGGCGATGAGCCTCGGCTACGGCGTGGTGCAGCTCGACGTCACCATCGTCAACACCGCGCTCGATGCGATGAGCAAAACGCTCGGCGGCGGCGTCGCCGAACTGCAATGGGTGGTGAGCGCATACACCATCGCCTTTGCCGCCTTCATCCTCACGGCCGGCGCACTCGGCGACCGGATCGGCGCCAAGCGCATCTTCATGGCGGGGTTCGCGATCTTCACCGCGGCTTCGCTCGCCTGCGCGCTGTCGCCCAACGCCGTCGTGCTGATCGGCGCGCGGCTGGTCCAGGGGCTGGCGGCGGCGATCCTGGTGCCGAATTCGCTGGCGTTGCTCAATCATGCCTATACGGACGACCGCGCGCGCGGCCGTGCCGTCGCGGTCTGGGCGGCGGGCGCAAGCCTGGCGCTGACCGCCAGTCCCTTCGTCGGCGGCGCGCTGATCACGCTGGTCGGCTGGCGCGCGATCTTCCTCGTCAATCTGCCGATCGGCCTCGCCGGTCTGTGGCTGAGCTGGCGCTATGCGGCAGAAACCACGCGGGCGCGTTCGCGCGAGATCGATCTGCCTGGCCAGTTCGCCGCGATCGGCGCGCTGGGGGCGCTCGCCGGCGCGATCATCGAGGGCGGCGGGCTAGGCTGGGAGCATCCGCTCGTGCTTTCGGCCTTCGCGGCGGCCGCCGTCTTCGCGACGCTGTTCGTCTGGCGCGAGAGCCGCACGGAGCAACCGATGCTTCCGCTGTCCTTGTTCGGTCATCGGCTGTTTACCCTGACCACGGTCGTCGGCCTGCTCGTCAATATCGCGATCTACGGCCTGATCTTCGTGCTCAGTCTCTACTTCCAGCGGATCAACGGCCTGTCGGCCTGGTGGACCGGGCTCGCCTTCGTACCGATGATGGGCGCGGTGTTGCCGGTCAATCTGCTGGCGCCGCGCCTTGCCGAGCGCATCGGCCCGTGCCCGACCATCGTTGTCGGCGCCTGTATCTCGGCGCTTGGCTGTCTTGGTCTGCTCTGGATCGAGCCGGAGACGAGCTACTGGGCGATCTTCGCGCAGATGATCGCGATCAGCGGCGGACTTGGCCTCCTGGTGCCGCCTCTCACCTCCACCTTGCTCGGCAGCGTCGAGAAGGCGCGCTCCGGCATCGCTGCGGGTGTGCTCAACGCGACGCGACAGACCGGCAGCGTCCTCGGCGTTGCACTGTTCGGTTCGCTGGTGGCCTCCGACAGCGCGTTCATGATCGGCCTTCACCAGTCGCTAATCATATCGGCGGCCGTGCTGCTGCTGGCGGCCGGCGTGATCGGCTTCGGCGCAAAGGCGGGCGGCGAACAAATGTGAGTAAGCGCACACATTCCCTGTTCACCATTCCGGTAACCGGCGCATAGCCGGTTACCGACTGTCCATTTCTGCCGGTTCTAGTGCCCGGTGGAATAGGGGCCGGCAATGTATCAAGTTCTGTTTTGTCTCACGGACCAGCATGATTTGCGCCTGGTCGCACTCGGCGGGGTGGTATGTCTGCTCGCCAGCGCGGCGGCAATCAGCCTGTTTCACCGCGCGCGTGCGGCGGGCGGGTCGGCGCGTCTGGTGTGGATCACGCTCGATGCCATGGTGGCCGGCTGCGGTATCTGGGCAACCCATTTCATCGCGATGCAGGCCTACGGGCCGGGCGCCGGTGGCGCCTACAACATTCCCGTGACGATCCTGTCGTTGCTCTTTGCGATCGCAGTCACCTTCATCGGTCTCAGCATCTCGGTTTCGTCCACGCATAGGGGGCTGGTCGCTGTCGGCGGCGCCGTCGTTGGCGCAGGCGTGGCCGCGATGCATTACACCGGCATGATGGCGTTCGAGATTCCCGCCCATGTCGGCTGGGCCACCGGAACCGTGACGATCTCGATCGTGCTCGGCATCCTGTTTGGATCGTTCGCCCTGCACGTCGCGGGACGAGGCGATAGCCTGTCCGACGCGATTGCCGCGACGATCCTGTTGACGGTTGCCATCGTCTCTCACCATTTCACCGCGATGGGCGCACTGGAATTGACGCCCGATCCGACGCTCGTGATCAGTGGTCTTTCGATCCCGCCGGCGTCGTTGTCCATCCTGACCGCCAGCGCGGCCGCTGCCATTCTCGTCATCGCGCTCGCGGCCGCCGTACTCGACCGTCGCGCCAAGGGCGAGATCGGACGCCAGCAGGTCGTGTTGGATACCGCTCTTGAAAACATGTCGCAGGGGCTGTGCATGTTCGATGCGGAGGGCAAGATCCAGCTGTTCAACGAGCGCTACGCCGCGATGCTCGGTCGCACCAACATTCCGCTCACCGGCCGGCTGCTCGTCGACGTGTTGCGGGAAGAGCAGGCCAAAGGCCAGTGGCAGGGCGATGCAAACGAATTCTTCGCGCGGCTCGTCGCCGACGCGCGGGAGGGCCGCACGACCAGCCAGGTCGTGACCCGGTTCGATCGCTCGATCCGTGTCGTCAATCAGCCGATGCAGGGCGGCGGCTGGGTCGCCACCTTCGAGGACATCACCGAATGGCTGGAGGCGCAGGCCAAGATCTCGCACATGGCGCGCCATGATGCGCTGACCAATCTGCCGAACCGCGTCCTGTTCCACGAGCAGCTCGAACAGGGGCTGCGTCGGGCGGGCGCGAACGACCAGCTCGCGGTGCTCTGCCTCGACCTCGACCATTTCAAGGACATCAACGACTCGCTCGGCCATCCCATTGGCGACGCGCTGTTGAAGGAAGTCGGACGCAGGCTCAAGGCCACCGTGGGCGAACACGACACCGTCGCCCGCCTCGGCGGCGACGAGTTCGCCGTGGTCCAGATCGGTCGCTCGGAAGAGGCTGCCGCGCGGGCGCTCGCCGGCCGTCTGGTCGAGGTGATCTCCGCGCCTTACGCGATCGACGACCATCAGATCGTGATCGGCGTCTCGATCGGCATCTCGCTGTCGCCACAGGACGGCAGCAATCCCGACGAGCTGCTGAAGAACGCCGATCTCGCTCTGTACCGCGCCAAGGCGGACGGCCGCGGCACCTATCGCTTCTTCGAGACCGGCATGGACGCGCGCGCGCAGGCGCGGCGCCTGCTGGAAATGGATATGCGGGCGGCGCTACAGCGCGATGAATTCCAGCCGTATTATCAGCCCATCCGCGACGTCGCCAGCGATCGCGTGGTGGCATTCGAAGCGCTGATGCGCTGGAACCATCCGCAGCGCGGCCTGATCTCGCCCCTCAACTTCATTCCCCTCGCCGAGGAAACTGGCCTGATCATCCAGCTCGGTGAGCTGGTGTTGCGCAGTGCCTGCGCAGATGCTGCGACCTGGCCGGATGACGTCGGCGTCGCCGTCAACCTCTCGCCGGTGCAGTTCAAGAATCCGAACCTGATTGCATCGGTGACCGAGGCGCTGGAGAAATCGGGGCTCGCGGCGAGCCGCCTCGAGCTCGAGATCACCGAATCCGTACTGCTCCAGAACAGCGAGGCGACGCTGACCACGCTGCACGATCTGCGCGCCATGGGCGTGCGTATCTCGCTCGACGATTTCGGCACCGGCTATTCCTCGCTGAGCTACTTGCGCAGCTTTCCGTTCGACAAGATCAAGATCGATCGTTCGTTCGTCTCCGAGCTCGCCACGCGCGAGGATTCGGTCGCGATCATCCGCGCCGTGACCGGTCTTGGCCGCAGCCTCGGCATCGTCACCACGGCGGAGGGCGTCGAGAATGATGCGCAGCTCGAGCTGCTCCGGCGCGAAGGCTGCACCCAGGCGCAGGGCTATCTGTTCAGCATGCCGCGGCCCGCTTCCGAGGTCGCGATGATGCTGGAACGGCCGCGGCTGCGCGCTTCGGCCTGAAAAGGCCTAGCCGCGGCGAAGCGCGAAATGCGCGCCGCAGAATGCCATCACGGCGCCGAGACACAGCGCCGCGAGGCCTGCGAGCACGCCGGAAATGGTCGGGATCGGGCTCGGCGCCGAGGCCGCCTGTCCGGCGCCGGCGAGCAGGAGCACGCCGACCGCGATCAGGAACTGACGCATCCGCTGCGGGATCTGGCCGGAGACGGCGCTTTGCATCAACGACGCCGTGAAATAACCGCCGGAGAATCCGACGGTCGCAATCAGCCACCAGGCGATCGCAGCTCCGGTCGGCATGAACTCATGCGTGTCCGAGCGCCAGAGACCGCCGAGGTCGAGCCCGTAGCGTGCACCCAACATGTGCACCGCGAGCGCGAGCAGCACGCCCGAGATCATGGCGGCCCCGAGAATCAGGTGGCGCGGGAAATAGGTCGTCTCAGCCATGCCCTGCTTGTAGGATGGGGGAGGGCGGTCGCGCAAGCGGATCGCGGACGGGATTGAGTGATGCAGGTTTCGGACGGGAAGGGGCGGTCGGTCACGAGCTACGCCTACAAGGCGTCGCTGATCGGCTCGGCACATCGCTTCGAGCTGACCGATGAGGGATTGTCCTGGCACATCGCCGGCCGCTCGGGCGTCTGGCGCTATGATGAGATCAGTGCAATCCGGCTGTCGTTCCGACCGGTTTCGATGCAGCAGCACCGCTTTCGCGCCGATGTCTGCCGTACCAGCGGCGGCCGCATCGCGATCCTGTCGACGAGCTGGCAGACCGCGGCGCTGATGGCGCCGCAGGACCGCGGGTTTCGCGATTTTCTCGTCGAGCTGCACGCGCGGATGGCGAACGCCGGTAGCCACGCCGCGCTGACCGCAGGCCTCGGCCGCAAGACCTATGCGGCGGTGCTGGCGTTCCTCGCGGTGCTGGCCGTGGCGATGGCCGGGCTGTTGATCCGCGCGCTGATGATCGGCGAAGTCGCCGGTCTCCTGTTCATCCTCGGCTTTGCCGCGCTGTTCGCCTGGCAAGTCGGCGGCTTCGTCCGGCGCAACCAGCCGCGCAGCTACAGTTTTGATCGGCTGCCGGCTGGCCTGCTGCCCTAGCGCTCGTAACCGGCCGCAATCAAAATTGACTTCGCAGCCGCGCGCCGGTCCCGCATCGTGCCGCGATGACAGTTGGGAATCGCAGTATGCGCCTGCCGACGGCGGACGAGATCGCCGAGATCAATCGCACCCATCTGATCGATACGCCGCTTCAGCCGGCCGACTTGCTGTTTCTGTTCGGCACCCGCGAGGACGTGGTGCTGCGCGCCGAAACCGCCGCGCGGCTCTGGCGCGAGGGCTCTTTCCGCTGGTCGATTGTCAGCGGCGGCGTAACGCCCGGCTCGGAGCAATCCGAGTGCATGATCATCAAGGCGGCCATGGTCGATGCGGGCATTCCGGGGGATCGGATTCTCGAGGAGCATCGCGCGATGAACACCGGCGAGAACGTGATCTTCTCGCTGCCGATCATCGATGCGGCGCTGGGACTGCACAATATCCGCAGCGTGATCTGCCTCGGCAACACCTGGACCGCGCGGCGCTATCCGATGACATTGCACCGGCATTGGCCCGAGGTGACGAAGCTGCTGCTCACCGTCGACAGTTTTGCGACGCCACGCACGCTCTGGCATACCGACGATGAATTTCGTCGTCGTGTCCTGCATGAATGGGACAAGATCGGGCCGTACAAGGCAAAGGGTTTTATTGCGGAATGGCCGGAGCGCTGACCGGCGAGGGGCTACTCCGTCGAGTCGAAATCCTCCTCCTTGGTGCCGAGCAGCGACACGATCGTGCGCAGGCCGGAATCGAGTTGCTCGAACGAGGGCGGGGCGAGCGCCAGCCGCACGGCGTTCGGGGCATGGCCATGCGCGACCGCGAAGGTCGAGGACGGCGTCAGCGCGATGCCGCGCCGGGCCGCCGCGGCAACGAATGTCTGCGAGCGCCAGTGCGGCGGCAGCGTCAGCCAGAGATGATAGGAACGCGCATCGGCGGCGATCTGGTAACCGGCGAGCAGTCGTGCCGCGGTCTGCTGGCGACGTGCGGCGTCGATGCGCTTGAGCCGTGTCAGCTCAGCGACGGTGCCGTCGGCCATCAATCGCTGACCGGATGCGAGCGCGTGGCCCGAGGCGATCCAGCCGCCGGTGCGGACTGCGCTCATCACGCTCTCGCGCAAGTGAGGCGGCGCGACGAGGATGCCGAGCGCAAGACCCGGCGCGACCTTCTTCGAGAGGCTGTCGAGCACGATGCAGCGGTCCGGCCCCAGCGCCGCCAGCGGCGTGTCGTCGGCGAGGAAACCGTAGACGGTGTCCTCGATGATGGTGAGGTCGAGCTTCTCGGCAACGCGCATGATGTCGGCGCGCCGTGTCGCGTTCATGGTGACGCCGAGCGGATTCTGGATGATGGGCTGGAGATACAGCGCCGACAGATGCGCTTCGCGATGCGCCTTCTGGATCGCGTCGGGCCGCGCGCCGAATTCGTCCATCGGGATCGGCACCAGCGTAATGCCGAGCCGCGCGGCGATGCTCTTGACGTAGGGGTAGGTGAGCGCCTCGACGCCGCAACGGCCGCCGGTCGGCACGAGCGCTGCGAGCGCGGCCGCGAGCGATTGCTTGCCGTTGGCGGTGAATAGAATCTGCTCGGCCTGCGGCGTGAAATCCTTGCGCGCGAGATAGGCGGCAGCCGCATTGCGTGCGCTCTTGGTGCCGGTGCTGGTCGACGAGCGCAGCACGGCTTCCAAAGCGTCGACGCGCTCGAGCCCGGCGAGGCTCTTGGCGATCATTGCCCATTGCTGCGGCAATAACGGATAATTGACCTCGAAATCGATGCGCGCATCACGCGGTTCGGTGACGGTCTCGACCTCGCGCCTGATGTCGCCGGAGATGAAGGTGCCGCGCCCGACTTCGCCGACCACGAGCCCGCGGCGCAGCAGCTCCGTATAAACACGGCTCGCGGTCGAGACCGCTATGCCACGGTCATAGGCAAAGTTGCGCTGCGGCGGCAGCCGGTCGCCGGGTCTTAACGTGCCTTTAGAGATATCTGCGGCAATGGCATCCGCAAGCTTCACGTACTCGAACTTGGACATTATTGCACCGAGAGCAATGTTTTCCTTGCTCCGAGCAATGTACTGGAGCATTTAAGTTCCATCAAGGTCCGCGATTGAGCCGAGGAAAGCGAGAGCAATCCGATGGCAAATGAGGTGCAGATGCTTAAGGCATTTGCGCCAACGGCATCCGCTTCGCCGCGCAGGACCAAAGGCCGGAGAAGAAACATGACCACGATCTCGCAAACTGCCGGGCGGAGTTTACGCCCATCCTCGTCGAGCGGATTTTTTGCCACGCTCGTCAACGCCGCCTATGCCCTGTTCGACCGCCTGGAGCGCCGCTCCGCCGTCAAGACGCTGAACGAGCTCGACGACCGCGCTTTGCGCGACATCGGGATCAACCGCAGCCAGATCGAAGACGCCGTCTACGGCCAGTTCAAGGCCGAGCTGACGCGGTATCTGTGAGTGCCTTCGCTCTCGCCCCGGACGCGCTGCAACGCCTTGGTGTTGCGGCGCAGAGCCGGGAGACGAGAGCGGAGTTTTAGCCCGCAACAGCCGCCGCATCGTCATTGCGAGCGCAGCGGATAATCCGGACCGTAATCAAGCCAGCGCGACCTGGCCCCACACGCCGCCATAGGCTCGATCGTCCTCGGACCGATCAGGCTTGCGGCGAGGCCGCGCCGGAGCGCTGCGCGTGCGCCGATGCCGGACATCGAGCCGCTGCAACTGCGCGGCGACATGGCCTGCGAGCATCGCGACGCGTGCCGCCGCCTGTTTGACGACGAACAAGATCGTCGTGACGCGGCTGAGCACCCCGATCAGGAACAGCACTGAGAAGATGTCGATATAGGCGAGGAAGTCGCCGATCAGCATCAGTTCCGGCGGAATCGGGATGCTGTGGTAGTAGGCGCCTATCAGGATGACGACGGGGATGAAGGCGATGACCTTCCGCACCGTCAGCCTGTCCAGCAGCGCGGCCAGTTGCACAGTGCATCGCCGATTGCGAGCGGGACCTCGTAGGTCCATCTCCGCCACCATTGCTTCACGACATTGCTCCGAGTTCAGTGCCTCACCACCAGCACCGAGCATTTCGCGTAGCGCACGACATGCCCGGCGTTGGAGCCGAGGAAATAGGTCCGCATCGCAGGCCGATGCGAGGTCATGACGATCAGGTCGGCCTTCATGTGCGCGGCTTCCTCCAGGATCTCGTGATAGATGCCACCCTGGCGCACCACGCTTGAGATGTGCGATGCCTCGATCCCGGATTCGCGGGCGACGATGGCGAGCGCCTCTTCCGAGGTCTGGCGCTGCTGTTCGTCGAAGTCGGCCGGGACGTATTCGGCGAGCATCACCGGCGTCATCGGCAGCACGTTGAGCAGCCGGACCGATCCGCTCCAGTTCTGCGACAGCGTCGTCGCGGTCGCGATCGCAGGCTTTGCGAGGTCGGTGTCGGCGAGGTCGATGGGCACGAGAATGGACTTGAACATCTGCGCCTCCCTAGTGACCAAGCTGCATCAACCGGTCGAGACGGCGCCCGCGCGTCTCATCCCAGTCGAAGCAACTTGGGGCTGACGAACAGCACCAGTTTGCCGCGGCGGTAGGCCACGTCCCCCCAATCCTTGACGTCAAAGTCGAGGACCGCAAGCCCCGCCGTGGGCAGATTGCCGGCAAGCGCCTTGGCGCCGGCCGGATCGCCGCTGCCCATCAGCATCAGGCCGGCCTCGTGCATGCCCGGATTATGCCCGACCAGCAGCAACTGCCTGGGATTGACCGGAATCGTTGCAGTGCGAATGGTTTCAAGGATCTGCGCGGGATCGGCACCGTAGAGTTCCGGCAGGATCTCGACCTGCGGTGCTGCGATGCGGTCCTTCATCGCCTGCCAGGCAATATCCCAGGTCTGCCGGGCACGGACGGCGTGCGACACCAGCACGAGTTCGGGCACGGGCGGGTGACCGGCGATCCAGTCGCCCATCTCGGCGGCGTCCCGCTGACCGCGGGCGTCGAGCCGGCGGTCCTGGTCGCGGCCGCTCGGCGCGTCGGTCTCGGTCTTGGCGTGACGCAGCAGCATCAAACGGCGCATGGCATTCTCGAATCGTTCCACGTCCAGAATAATCTACAGGCGCCGGTTGAGGACAAGGTGACAAGCGCCCGATTGGTCCTTTAAGAAGATTGCTCCGTTGACAAAACGACATGAGCGAGACTTTCACAAGCGTGTCCCAGGAAGAAGCCGGCTTTCGTGAACGTGCGCGGCTGTCGTTTGATCTCGACGCCGACATTTGCGTGATCGGGGCGGGGCTTGCCGGCCTCTCCATTGCGCTGGAGGCGGCCCGGCTCGGGGCCAGCGTCGCGGTGCTCGAGGGCCGCCATATCGGCTGGAACGCCTCCGGCAACCAGCTCGGCACCGTGACGCCGGGCTTCGCGCTGCCGCTCACGGATCTGATCGAGCGCATCGGCTTCGAGGACGCCAGCGAATTGTGGACGCTCTCGAAGGAGGGTGCCGAGTTCGTCCGCGCCAATGCCACTGAAGAGAACATGCCGGGCATCGGCCTCACCGACGGCGTTCTGGAAGTCTCCAACGTCGATGCCGGCGACCGGCTGATCAGCCGGCTCCAGATGCTGAACGAGGATTTCGACACCGAGGTCGAGGGCTGGCAGGTCGATCGCGTTCGCGAGGCGCTCAAGACCGATCGTTACTTCCACGGCATCTACTATCCCAAAGCATTCCAGGTCGACGGCCGCAAATATGTGCATGGCCTTGCCGTGCTGGCGCGGCGCGCCGGTGCCCGCATCTTTGAGGATACGCCGGTCGTCAGCATCGATCATTCCGGTATCCGCAAGCGCATCGTCACGCCGTCGGCGCGGCTGCGCGCCACGCACATCGTGCTCGCCGGCAACATTCATCTCGGCGCGCCCTTGCGGCGCCTGTCGGAGACGCTGCTACCGGTCTGGCGCTACGCCGGTATCACCGCGCCGCTCGGCGAGCGCGTGCACGAGATCATCGGCTTCAAGGGATCCGTGATGGATTCCGATGGCGTCGATCATTTCCGCATCGTCGATGGCGATCGCCTGATGTGGGAGAGCCCGGAGACGACCTGGGCGGCGCGGCCGCAGCGATTTGCCGGCGCCGTCAAGCGGCGGATCCGCACGATCTTTCCCCAGCTCGGCAATGTCGAGATCACCGACACCTTCGGCGGTGCCACCGGCCAGACCGTGCACGGCATGCCGCAGATCGGCCAGCTGCGCAAAGGCCTGTGGGTGGCGAGCGGGTTCGGCCGCCAGGGCATGAACACCTCCGCCATGGCCGGACAGTTGATCGCACGCAGCATCCTGTGGGGCGACGAGCGCTGGAAGCTGTTCTCACCGTTCGAGCTGGTCTGGGCCGGCGGCACCACCGGACGGGTCGCAGGCCAACTGGTCGGAGTTTGGGGCAGGGCAAGTTCCGCCGCCGCGGGGTCGCTCGCCCGCTATCGCGAACGGGCCCGGGTCAAGGACAGGGAACGCGAGGCGCGGCTGGCCGAGGCCAATCGGGCTGCCGGCACGGGTCCGCGCCGTCCGCCGCCCGGGGTTCGGCCGCGGCCGGCTCCGGCTCCGGCACCGCAGCCGCCAGCGACGGAGCAGGCGGAACCGGCCGCCCAGGAGCAGGGCGTCTCGCAATAAGTTGAGAAAAATCCCGCCTGGAAGTGTAACGTCCGCCGTTAGAACCCGTATCTCAGGGCGTGGACTTCCTGCGCACGGAGAATGACATGTTTGACCGCCGCATCCTGTTGACGACCGTCGCCGGCCTGTTTGGCCTTTCGGCCTTCCGCTGGTTGAGGGCAACGCCCGCCGAGGCTGGAGAGAAGGCCGCGCAAAAGTTCGAGATCGAGAAGACCGACGCTGAGTGGCGGGCCCAGCTCACCCCGCAGCAATATGAGATCCTCCGCAAGGAAGGTACCGAACGGCCAGGCTCCAGCCCGCTGCTGAAGGAGCATCGCAAGGGTACCTTCGCCTGCGCCGGCTGCGATCTGCCGCTGTTCGCCTCGGAGACCAAGTTCGAGAGCGGCACGGGGTGGCCGAGCTTCTACCAGCCGATCGAGGGCAATGTGGGCAAGACCGAAGACCGCACCTTCGGCATGGTGCGCACCGAGGTGCACTGCCGGCGCTGCGGCGGCCATCTCGGCCACGTCTTCGACGACGGTCCGAAGCCGACCGGATTGCGCTACTGCATCGACGGTTTCGGGCTGGTGTTTCATCCCGCGGCGCCGTCGGCGACGTAGGGCGTTATATGAAGTGTCTCCCCGGCAATTGTTGCCGGTCCGGCAATTATGCCCCGGTCATCCGACCGGGGCATGTCTATTTAAGTCATTGATTTCCTGAGAATACCCGCATTGGCATAGGCCTTGCGACGTCTCCTCCGACTGCGGCCACGGGTCTGCCGGCCGCCGAGATCGGATTTGGAGACAAAGTTATGGGTATCTTCGATGCAATGAACACCTCGGTGGGTGGCCTGCAGGCGCAGTCCTACGCGCTTCAGAACATCTCGGGCAACATCGCGAACTCGTCCACCACCGGTTACAAGGGCATCGGGACCTCATTCGAGGATCTCATCCCCGACGCCTCCGTACCGAGCAAGCAGGTCGCCGGCGGCGTCACTGCGCATGCGCAGGCGACCATCACCACCCAGGGCACGATCTCGTCCTCCACCGTCGCCACCAACATGGCGATCACCGGCGACGGCTTCTTCTCGGTGCAGAAGGCGACCGGCGTCGTCGACAACGTGCCGGTATTCAACGGCGTCACGAATTACACCCGCCGCGGCGACTTCCAGGTCAACGCCAACGGCAACCTCGTCAACGGTGCCGGCTACTATTTGATGGGCGTCGCGGTCGATCCAAAGACCGGCAACCCGACCGGCAACGTGCCGACGGTGCTGCAATTCCAGAACAACTTCGTTCCGGCCCAGGCGACCACCGCGATTCAGTATGCGGCGAACCTTCCGACTCAGCCGAACACGGTGGCAAGTTCGACGGCGGCCAGCGGTTCGCTCTTGGCCAATGGTGGTCTTAATCCGTCCGACTTTGCGGCGAACCCGCTGCCGATCGGCACGCCGGCGACGCCCTATTCGGATGCCTCGATCACCGGCACGTCCGTCCACAACGAGAATACGACGCCAGTGCCGATCACCACTGCAACAAAGCTGTCGGGCACCGCGCCGAGCGACTCGCTGACGTCGAACTTCGTCGCCGGCAACACCATCGTCGTGGGCACCTCGCCCGCGACTACCATCACTATCACTGCAGCAGGCACCGGCGCGCAGGACGCAACCCACGTCCGCGCCGACGATACAGTCGGTGACCTGCTCACGGCGATCGGGACCGCCACGGGCGTGCAGCCGACCATCAACGCCTCGACCGGCGCCATCACCTTCCACACAGGCACGGCGCAGGATCTCAGCATCACGAGCACCGCGCCCGCGTTCTCAGCGCTCGGATTCACGAGCCCGGTGACCAAGGCGCGCAACGGCGGCGGCACGGCCGGCACTGGGACGGTGATCGGCAACGACATCGCGACCTTCACCAAGGAATCCATCAGCGGCGGTGCCGTGACGGCCTACAACGCGGCCGGCACGCCCGTGAACATGCAATTGCGCTGGGCCAAGACCGACAGCGCGGCACTGGGCACAGGACATACCGACAGCTGGAACTTGTTTTATCAGACCGACCCGAACGCGACCGGTACGACGGTCGGCTGGGTCAATAGCGGCCAGACCTTCACCTTTGCCAGCGACGGTTCGCTGTCGACGCCGACCGGCTCGGGCATCACCATCAACAACGTCAGCGTCAGCGGCCAATCACTCGGCTCGGTCGCTTTCAACATCTCTTCGGGTGGGTTGACGCAATATGCCAGCACCAGCGGTGCCGTCACCATCAACACCATCACGCAGAACGGCTACGCCGCCGGCCAGCTCCGTTCGGTCGCCGTCAACAACAACGGCCTCGTAGTCGGCACCTTCTCCAACGGCCAAAACCTCGACCTCGCTCAGGTGTCGCTGTCGCACTTCAATGGCACCAACTACCTCAAGGCGCTGGATGGCGGCGCCTATGCCGTCACCGATCAGTCTGGTCCGGCGATCGACGGCGCCTCGGGCACCATCAGCGGCTCGTCCCTGGAGGGATCCAACACCGACATCGCCGACGAATTCACCAAGCTGATCGTGACCCAGCAGGCCTATTCGGCCAACACCAAGGTGATCACGACGGCGAATTCGATGGTCCAGGACCTCCTCAACGTGTTGCGCTGATCAGCGCGTAACGTAACCAAAGGCGGCAAGTAAGATGGGTTTGAGTTCAGCCCTTGCCAGTGCGATGAGCGGTCTGCGTGCCAACCAGGCCGCGCTGTCGATCGTCTCGTCGAACGTCGCAAACTCGCAGACGCCGGGTTACGTCGCCCAGACGCCGAACCAGATCGAAGTCACCACGGGTGACTTCGGCTCGACCGCGAAGACGACCGGCGTCAGCCGCGACATCGACAGCTATGTGCAGAACCAGCTGCGCACCGAGACCGGCGGCAGCGGGTATGCCGACCAGATGGCCAACATTCTGAAGCAGCTTCAGAATGTCTATGGCACGCCCGGCAACAGCGGCACGCTCGAAAACGCGCTGAACAATTTCACCTCTTCGCTCCAGGCGCTCTCGACCAGTGCGGGCTCGTCGTCGGCGCAAACGGTCGCGCTCGGTGCCGCGCAGTCGCTGGCGACGCAGCTCAACGTCACCACCAAGGGCATCCAGTCGCTGCGCTCCAATGTCGAGCAGGATCTCGGCACCTCATCGCAGCAGGCCAACGCGGCGATGAGCCAGATCGCCGACATCAACACCAAGCTCCAGGGGTTGGCTCCGAGCGATCCATCCGCCGCATCTTTGATGGACCAGCGCGACCAGGCCATCAACACGCTGTCGAAATTCGTCGACGTTCGTGTCACCACCGACGGATCAAACCAGACCAACATCTATACCACCACCGGCATTCAGCTTGTCGGCGCGGGACTGGCCTCGCAGTTCTCCTTCGCATCTACCGGCACGCTTTCGGCGACCTCGCTCTACAACGTCGATCCGACCAAGTCCGGTGTGGGGGCGTTGACCATCAAGCTGCCAAACGGATCATCGCTCGACGTCGTCGCCAACAACGTTGTCTCCTCCGGCCAGATCGCAGCCGATCTCAAGCTGCGCGACCAGACGCTGGTGCAGGCGCAGAACCAGGTCGACCAGCTCGCCGCGACGATGTCGAGCGCACTGTCCGACAAGACCACGGCAGGCAGCGCGGTTGCGGGCCCGCCGGCCGGCTTCGACGTCGACCTCGCGGGTGCGGCGCCCGGCAACACCGTCAACATTACCTACACGGATACAACGACCAACACGCAGCGCCAGATCACGCTGGTCAACGTCACCGATCCGGCGGCTTTGCCGCTTCAGAACGCTGCTAACGCTAATCCGATGCAAGTTGGAGTCAATTTCTCCGCCGGCATGGGCGCGATCGCGTCGGCGCTCAGTGCCACGCTTTCCGGTGCGCATCTGTCGTTTTCCGCCGCCCCGTCGCCGGCTACCGCCACGACGTTGCGGATCACCGATGACGGCACCGGTCTCGCCAAGGTCAATTCGTCGGCCGCCACCAAGACGATCTCGTCGCTGACGTCGGGCAGCCCGCAACTGCCGCTGTTCACCGACGGCAGCACGGCGCTCTACACCGGTGCGATCACGGCGTCGGGTTCGCAGATGACCGGCCTTGCCGGCCGCATTTCGGTCAACCCGTCACTGGTCACCGATCCGACAAGGCTGTCGATCTACAGCACCTCGCCGGTGACGCCCACGGGCGACACCACGCGCTCGGACTATCTCTATTCGCAGCTCACCAACACGGTGTTTTCCTATTCACCGCAGACCGGTCTCGGCTCGGCGAGCCAGCCGTTCACCGGCAGCGTCTCGAACTATCTGCAGCAGTTCCTGAGCGTGCAGGCCAACGCCTCGACCCAGGCGACCGCGCTCCAGCAGGGCCAGAGCGTCGTGGTTTCGACGCTCCAGGCCAAGTTCAACTCGACCTCCAGCGTCAACCTGGACTCGGAGATGTCGAACCTGATCCAGCTTCAAAATGCCTATGCCGCCAACGCCCACGTCATGTCGGTGGTGCAGAGCATGATGAATACGTTGATCCAGGCTCAAGGGTAATCAGTAGGGCTCTGAAACATGTCGATCAGCAGCATCAATTACGGCTCGTCAGTCCTCGGCGCGCAGATCCGCAACATCAACCAGCAGCTCACCGACCTGTCGACGCAGCTCTCGACCGGCAAGCTGTCGCAGAATTATTCAGGCATGGGCACCAACGAAGGCTTTGCGATCGCCTCGCGCGCGCAGCTTTCGAACATCGCCGCCTATACCGACACGATCACCAACGTCAACGTCAACATCAACCTCGCCAACACCGCGCTGCAGTCACTGACCACGATCCGCAACACTGTGCAGACGGGCTCGGCCACCTCGTCGCAGGATCTCAACGTCAACGGCCAGACGGTGGCGCAGAACACCGCCGCCGCGCAGTTCGGCTCGATGGTCGGCGTTCTCAACACGCAGTCCGGCAACCGCTACCTGTTCTCCGGCACCGCCTCCAACACGCAATCGGTCGCCAACGCCGGCGACATCATCAACGGCACGACGACGCAGGCCGGCCTGAAGCAAGTCATGGCGGAGCGCCAGGCGGCTGACCTCGGCACCAATGGCATGGGGCGGCTTGTGCAGTCGACGCTGCCCTCGGGCGCGATCCAGGTGCAGGAGGATTCGGCGACGTCGCCGTTCGGGCTCAAGATCGCGGCGGTCTCCTCGACACTAACGGGTGCGACCGTGACCGGCCCAAGCGGCTCGCCGGTGTCGTTCTCGGTCAATCTCAACGGCGTCAATCCGAAGAACGGCGACAAGCTCAGCGTACAGTTCACGCTGCCGGATGGTTCGACCGAGCAGATCGACCTGACGGCGTCCAGCGCTACGCCGACGCCGGTCGGCAGCTTTGCGATCGATCCCGGCAACCCCAATGTCATTCCGGCGGTACCACCCAACCCAGCCATTACCTCGTCGAACCTCAACACCGCGCTGAACACCGCGATCACGAAGCTCGCCAACACCTCGCTGGTGGCAGCATCGGCCGTGACCGCCGGCGATAATTTCTTCAATACCGTGGGATCAGCCACCGCGAATGCGGCGGCCATCGGCAATCTGAGCTCCTATACTTCGACGACCGGGACGGGCTCGGTCGCGTTGCAGGACACCGCAGCGGCGGCTGCGTCTACGACCACGTCGCTCGATCCTTCGGCGACACCCCATCTCAACGGTACCGTTCTCAACGCGCTCGCCAACGCTCCGACCGGGACCACCCTGACCATCACCGGCGCGAACGGCGCCCACACGATCACCTTCGACCCTACCGCCACCACGGTCACGACGGCCAGCGGCAACAGCACGATCGGATTGGCGTCGGGGAGCACCGCGAAGGTGTCTGACATCTTGAATGCGATCGCGACAGCCGCAGGCGTCCCCTCCGCCAACGTGACCCTGAGCGCCAGCGGCAATATCCAGATCGCCACTGGCACCGGCACAGACGTGGCGGTCACCGGCGGTGCGGCGGCCTCGGCGCTCGGTCTCGGCAGCGTGATGCGCGGCAGCGTGCCGTCGACGGCTCCGATCACAGGTTCAACCGTGCTGAGCGGCACTGCGACCACGGGCGGCCCCTCAGTCCTCTCGACGGCGTTCCAGGCGGGATCGGCGGGTCCGCCTGCCGTTAGCCCCGATACGATTACGGTGAACGGTCAGACGCTGACCTTTGTCGCCTCGGGCGCCACCGGCCCGAACCAGATCAACGTTACCGACAACGTCTCAACTCTGCTTAGCAAGATCGATCAGCTCACTGGCACCTCGAAACCATCGACCATCCATGGTGGCGTGATCACGATCAACACGGACGATCCCGGCAGCCTCAACATCACGAGCTCGAACAGCACGGCGTTCGCGGCGCTCGGCTTTACGACGTCCCCTGTCACGGCGGCAAAGGCTCCGCTGCGCGTCGGCTCCTCGCCTGCGGGCTCGGCGACGACCTTGGTGGACGGCTCGGCCACGACCGTGAAATGGTACACCGGCAATGACGGTCCGGGGTCGGCGCGCTCGACCGCGGTGGCGCGGGTCGATGATTCCGTCACGGTGCAATATGGCGCCCAGGCCGACGAGGACGCGATCCGCAAGCAGCTGCAGGCGGTCGCCGTGTACGGCACGTTCTCGACCTCGCCGACCGGGCAATATTCGGGTGCGGCGGTCGCAGCCCTGAGCCTGCGTACCACCCAGGCGCTGACCCCGCAGGCGGGCCAGCAGAAAATCGAGGACATCCAGACCGACATCGCGATGGCCCAGAACACCATGAAGGACGCGACTACGCGCCAGACCCAGGCCAAGGCGCAGCTGCAGAACATCGTCGATCAGGCGGAGTCGGCCTCGCCCGACCAGGTGGCGAGCGAAATCCTGTCGCTTCAGAACGCGCTGCAGGCGTCTTACCAGACTACCGCCAACCTCGCGCAGCTCTCGTTGGTCAAGTACCTGTAAGGGCGCATTAAGGCGCCGTTAACCATGCCTGTTTACCTCTTGGTGAGGATTTGAGCGGGGGCGGAGCCGTCAATGTCGGACAAGATGCAACTGGTGGTGGCTACGCCATGCTTCGGCGGGCAGGTGTCGAGCATTTACGCGAGCTCGATCTTCGCGCTGCAGCGCGCCGTGCACGGCATGTCCAATCTCGGGCTCAAGGTGCACTTGCGCGACGGCGACGCGCTGATCACGCGCGCGCGGGCCAATCTGGTCGCGATGTTCCTGGACGACCCGGACGCGACGCATTTCCTGTTCATCGACGCCGATATCGGCTTCAAGCCGGAGCAGGTCTTCCGGTTGATCGAATCCGGCGCCGACGTTGTCGCCGGCTGCTATCCGATCAAGCGGGTCAATTGGGACAAGGCAACGCGCGCGATCAAGGCGGGACGGACCGACGTCACGGCGGCCTCGCTCGACTACGTGCTCGAGATCGAGGATCCCGACCGCATCGTGGTGGTCAACGGCTTTACCCGCGTGCGCTATGCCGGCACCGGTTTCCTGATGATCCGGCGCCAGGCGCTGGAGGCGATGTGCCGCCATCCGGACTACGCCAATCTGCAATTCTTCCGCGAGCATTCGCATGACTCGCTGGTCGCGAGCCAGAACCGGTTCGCGCTGTTCGAATGCATGATCGATCCGGCGACCGGCACATATCTCTCGGAAGACTTCGCCTTCTGCAAGCGCTGGACCGATATCGGCGGCGAGATCTGGGCCGACATCCAGAGCTCGCTCGACCACGTCGGTCCTTCGGTGTTCCATGGCGACATCGCCTCGCAATTCGCGCCAGCCCCTGCGGCGGCGGCTGACGCGGCGTGAGCCTGTCGGGATGAGCATCGGCGCATCCCACCTCGCAGATATCGAGCGAGCGTCCGAGGGCGGCTCGCGCTATCGCTTGCGTGATCTCTTCACGCCGCTGGATACGCTGCTGGTCTCCGGCGGCGACCAGCGGCTGGCGCTCGACCCGAGGGAGCGCGTCAATGCCTATGGCTGCGCGCCGTCACCCGAACCCGAGATCTGGAATTTCGCCTCATCGACCGCATCGACGATCTCGCAAGCAGGCTATGACCGGGCCGCGCTGGCGCGCGAGGAGCTGGTCCACAAATCGCTGTTCGACGAAGTCGAGATCGCCTTCGACCGGCGCTGCGAGGACCTGCGCGACGAACTGCGCGGACACTTTCAGCTCTCGCCGCGCGTCGATGTCGTGTTCTCGCCATCGGGTACCGATTCCCAGCTCCATGCCTTGTTCCTGGCGCACGCGGTGCTTGGCGGACCGCCGGTGTCCATCGTGGTCGGGGCCGACCAGACCGGCAGCGGAACGGCTCATACCGCACGCGGGCACCATTTCAGCACGATGACGGCGAGCGGCGTTGCCGTGCGCAAGGACGCTGCGATCGCGGGTCTTTCCGGCGACAGCATCGCGGTACCGCTGCTCGACGCCACGTCCGACCTCGCGATGCGCACCGACGCGGATGCCGAGGTCATGCGTGCAATCGAGGACAGCCTCGCGCAAGGCCGGCGCGTTTTGTTGCACATTATGGATTCGTCAAAGCTCGGCTGGCGTGCGCCGAGCGCCGCCTGTCTCGATGAGATCGCGCGGCGCTGGCCGCGCAAGGTTCAGGTCGTCGTCGATGCCTGTCAGGCGCGGCTTGGCCGTCGCCGGCTGCGCTCCTATCTCGATCGCGGTTACATGGTGCTGATCACCGGCTCGAAGTTCTTCGGCGGTCCTGCCTTCAGCGGTGCACTGCTGGTGCCGAAAGGACTGTCGCGCGCGCTCGACCGGATTGAAGGGATCGCGCCGGGCTTCTTCGATTATGCCGGCCGCTGCGACTGGCCGATGATGTGGACGGCGCTGCGCTCGCGCTTCGAACGCCGTCCGAATTTCGGCCAGTGGCTGCGCTGGGAAGCGGCGCTGGCCGAGATCGGCAACTACTACGCCGTGCCGGGGGCGTTCCGTGCCAAGGCGGTCGCCGAGCTCGCAGCCGGCATCGGCAGCATGATCGCGCTGTCGCCGTCGCTGCGCGCCGTACCGGCAGCCTTCGACGAGGCGGGCGTGGACGACGAGGAATTCGCGCGGCCTACGATCTTTCCATTCACGCTGCTTCGCAACGGCAAGCCGGTATCCATCGCCGATACCAGCGCCGTTCATCGCGCTCTGGCGCGGGACATGAACGACGACATCGTCGGGAGCGCGGCGGACCGGCAGGTTGCCGCACAACGCTGTCTTGTCGGCCAGCCGGTGCGGTTGGAGCAACCGGACGGCGCGCCGCAGGCTGCGTTGCGCCTTTGCATCGGCGCGCGGCTCGTCACCGACGCCTGGTCGGCGGACGGCGCGCAAGCGCAACACAATGTGCAGCATATCCTCGATCGCATCGCCCACGTCCTGGTGAAGACCGAGCTGCTGCTTGACCATACCGCCGCTGTGCCGGCGTAGCCCTCATAGGTGTGAGATGTTGCATCCGCTTGCCGCGCCGAACTTTGCCGATCGTATCGGCTTTGCGCATTTGACCCGCCAGGCCTTCGAGGGCATCGATCTGCACCCGTTGCGCGAGCGGTTGCTGGCGCGGATCGCGGAGGGGACGGCGCAGGCTGGCGAGGGATTGGATCTGTCGCTGATCGCCCAGCTGATGGGCGAGAAGGAAGCAGGCCTCGTGATCCAGTCCGAGGTGCTCTCCTTCCATCAATTGTTTCGGACGCCGTCTGCGGCGCCGAAGCCCGGCTTGCGCGTGCTTGCGCTTGCGGCCGACATCGACATGGGCGGCAACACGCCGATCGAATTTTTGCTCGAAGGCTCCGATATCGAGCTCCTGACGCTCTATGTGACCAAAGACAAGGGCCTGCCGGAATCGCTGCCTGAGCACGACGTTGCCATCGTGGTCGCATCCGACTCCGAGGAATGCCGCGAGGCGCTGGCGATGATCGAGAAAGCCGCGCCGCGCTGGCCGCGACCGCTGCTCAATCGCCCCGAGTTGATCGGCAATCTCGATCGCGACAAGCTCTACCGGTTGCTGGCTGATATCCCCGGTCTCGACATTCCCGTGACCGCCAACGCAACGCGTGCGCAATTGACGGCTCTCTCCGAAGGGCGGATCGCTTGCGCGGAGATCTCGGGCGAATTGCACTTTCCGATGATCGCACGGCCGCGCGGCACGCATGCCGGCGTCGGGCTTGCGAAGGTTGACGATGCTACGGCGCTCGCGGCCTATCTTGCCGAACGGCAGGAGCAGGATTTCTTCGTGGCGCGTTTCGTCAACTACGCGAGCCCCGACGGACTCTTCCGCAAGATCCGGCTCACCATGGTCGACGGCAAGCCTTATGCCTGCCACATGGCGATCGCCGATCGCTGGGACATCTGGTATCTCAACGCCTACATGGCGTTCAGCGAAGAGAAGCGCGCCGAAGAAGCCATCTTCATGCAAGACTTCGATCGCGCCTTCGCAGCACGTCACAAGAATGCGCTCGACGAAATGAGCCGGCGCGTCGGTCTCGATTATTTCATCGTCGATTGCGCCGAGAACCAGAACGGCGAGCTCTTGGTGTTCGAGGCCGACAACACGGCCGTCGTGCACAACATGGATTCGCCAGTGGTGTTTCCGTACAAGCCGCCGCAGATGCGCAAGATCTTTGCCGCGTTCGCCGCGATGCTGTCGCGGCATGCCAAAGCCGGCGTGGGGAGTGCAGCATGAACGAGATCATCCGCAACGCGCTGGCATCTGTCACGAACGGATCGCTCGATCCGCAGGACTGGAGCGAGTTTCGTGCACTCGCCCATCGCATGCTGGACGAGGCGATCGACGGCATCGCCAATGTCCGCGCGCGGCCGGTCTGGCAGCCGATCCCCGACGAGGTTCGCGCGGCAGTCCGGACCGACGTGCCGCGCGAAGCGACGTCTCTCGCCGACGTCTATCGCGAATTCTCCGAGCATGTTGCGCCTTACGCGACCGGCAATGTTCATCCCGGCTTCATGGGCTGGGTGCATGGCGGCGGCACCGCCGTCGGCATGGTCGCGGAGATGCTCGCAGCAGGCCTCAATGCCAATCTCGGCGGACGCGATCACATGCCGATCGAGGTCGAGCGTCAGATCGTCGCGTGGATGCGCGGCTTGTTCGGCTTTCCGGAAGGTGCGAGCGGCATTTTCGTCACCGGTACGTCGATGGCCAATCTGATGGCGGTGTTGGTGGCGCGTACCAGCGCGCTCGGTACGCTGGCGCGGCAACACGGCATCGGCAATGACGGAACGTTGCTCACGGCCTATGCGTCGAAGGCCGCGCATGGCTGTATCTCCCGCGCGATGGACATCGCGGGCTTCGGCACCGACGCGCTGCGCAAGATTGGTGTCGACACCGATCATCGCATCGATGTCGCCGCGCTGCGCGCGCAGATCGCGATCGATCGCGAGGTCGGCTTCAAGCCCTTCTTGGTCACGGCATCGGCCGGCACGGTCGACATCGGCGCGATCGACGATCTCAAGGCGATCGCAGACCTGTGCCGCGAAGAGGGCATCTGGTTTCACGTCGATGGTGCCTTCGGTGCGCTTGCGATCCTCTCGCCGGAGCTTGCGCCGCTGCTCGATGGCATCGAGCTTGCGGATTCGATTGCGCTCGACTTCCACAAATGGGGGCAGGTGCCTTATGACGCCGGCTTCCTGCTGGTGCGTGACGGTGAGCGGCATCGGCAGGCCTTTGCGCAGCCGGCGGCCTATCTGAGCCGCGAGGCGAGGGGGCTAGCCGCCGGTGCTGTCTGGCCGTGCGATCTCGGTCCGGATCTGTCGCGCGGTTTTCGTGCGCTGAAGACGTGGTTCACGCTGAAGACATTCGGCACCGACCGGCTGGGTGAGGTGATCGCACGCAGCTGCGCGCTCGCGCGATATCTCGAGACGCGCGTGCTAGCCGAGCCCAGGCTCGAATTGCTCGCGCCGGTCAATCTCAACATCGTCTGCTTCCGTTATCGCGCCGACGATGCGATCAATCGGGAGATTGTCGCCGATGTCCAGGAGTCCGGCATTGCCGCACCGTCAAGCACGATGCTGGACGGCAAGTTCGCGATCCGCGCGGCGATCGTCAATCATCGTACCGCCGAGACGGATATCGACGCACTGGTGTCGGCCGTGATCAAGTTCGGTACGCAGCGGACCGGCGGATTGATCGAGGTCGATGCGCCGCCGCTCGCGGCGCAGTGATATCAGAGAGCGTCAAAATAAAGCCGCCCCGGACATGGTCCGGGGCGGCTTCGTTTCAGATGTGCGAAGCGCTCAGGCGGCCGAGCTGACGTCACCCTTGATGCCATCCTTTGGGTGGGTGGCCTCGAACTGCTCACGCAGCTTGTCTTCATAGGCGATCAGCTTGCGGGCATCCTTCAGGGCCCGGTAGAGATCGCCGCTCATGATGTGGTTGTTGATCTCTTCGATGATCGGCCAGGCGCTTGGCACGGCGGTGACGATGTCGCGCACCAGGTTGAAATAGGTGCCGTGCTGGCCCTGCGGGTCCGGCGAGATGTACATGAGCTGGACCGCCAGATAGACGAGCTTGGCCGGCGTATCCGCGGTCTCGGGCGTGAGAATGTCGCGCTCGCGCAGGATCGGCACGTTCTCGCCGTCGATCAGAAGGCGGGCGCGCTGGTCGGTGTTGGTGATGACGCAGTTCCCGACAATGATGCGTTCGTGCGGCCTGAGCTCGACCTTGAGGGCCATTTGCCTGTTCTCCATCAACGCTTTCGTAACCGAAGCGCGTGTTGCGGCGTATCAGGGTGCAATACTCCCTCAACATTAGTTAACGAGTTGTGAATCCGGGCCAGCGCCACGGAAAAGCTCAATCATATCAATGTTGAAATTGCCCGGCGGCGCAGCGTCACGTCGGCACTGATTGCCCGAATCACGCCGCGACTCAGCGAAAGCGGCGATTTCATTTCATGCTTCGTTAGATTCTCGGCGCCACGGTCCGCCGGTCGCTGGATCAATCAAGATCCATGCAGACGCGTAACAGTAGCGTCGTTTACCAGAAAGGTAACAGAGTCATGTCCGGTATCGTCCTCTCGGCATCGGTTCGTCAGAACCTCCTCTCCCTCCAGTCCACCGCTGATCTTCTCGCCACCACGCAGAACCGTCTGTCGACGGGCAAGAGCGTGAACTCGGCCCTGGACAATCCGACCAACTTCTTCACGGCACAGTCGCTCGACAACCGCGCCAGCGACATCAACAACCTCCTCGACAACATCGGCAACGGCGTGCAGGTGCTGCAGGCTGCCAACACCGGCATCACCTCGCTGCAGAAGCTCGTCGACTCCGCCAAGTCGATCGCCAACCAGGCGCTGCAGACCACCGTCGGTTACTCCACCAAGTCCAACGTCTCCACCACGATCTCCGGTGCGACGGCCGCCGACCTGCGTGGCACCACCTCGTTTGCGAGCACGGTTGCGAGCAGCAACGTCCTGTTCGACGGCACCGCCGGCGGCACGCACGCTGCGAGCGGCACCACGACCCTCGGCGCGACCCAGGGCGTTCTCACCGGTGCGGCGGCAACCGCCGGCGACGGCTCGACGGCCATTACGGCGGCGATCACGCTGCTCGGCACCGGTGCTGCGACCGCGACCGGCCTGGTCGGCAACGCCCAGCCCTCGGACGGCGACACGCTGACCGTCAACGGTCACACGATCACCTTCCGCTCCGGCGTGGCCCCGACCTCCTCGACCGTTGCGAGCGGCCTTGGCGCCAGCGGCAACATCACCACCGACGGCGCGGGCAACTCGACCATCTATCTGGGTGACACCACGACCCAGAAGGGTACGGTCGGTGACCTCGTCACCGCGATCGACCTTGCCAGCGGCGTGAAGGTTGCCTCGATCACCGCCGGTGCGGCGACGATCTCCCAGAGCGCCAATGCGACCGCCGTTTCGGACGTCGGTGTCACGACGGCCAGCAAGCTCACGCTGCACAGCTCGAGCGGTGCCGATCTGAGCATCACCGGCAAGGCCGACCTGCTGAAGGCCCTCGGCCTGTCGACCGCCACCGGCGGCGGCAACGCGACGGTGAACGTGAACCGCACCACCAGCTCCGGCTCGCTGGGTCAGCAGATCCAGGACGGCTCGACGCTGAATGTCGACGGCCATGTCATCACCTTCAAGAACGGCGCCGTTCCGGGCTCCACGGGTGCTCCGGCGATCCCGAGCGGCTCCGGCGTCAGCGGCAACGTCCTCACCGACGGTGCCGGCAACTCGACGGTCTATCTGTCGTCCGGCACGATCTCCGACGTGCTGAACGCGATCGACCTTGCCTCCGGCGTGCAGACCGCGACCATCGCGGCCAACGGCACGGCGACGCTGAAGACCGCGACCGGCCAGACCAACTCGTCGATCAACGCCTCGGGCCAGCTCAAGGTCTCGACCGGCGTGAATGCCGACCTGTCGATCACCGGCACGGGCAATGCGCTGAACGTGCTCGGCTTCGCCGGCAACACCGGCACCGGGACCGCGTTCACCGCGGCCCGTACCTCGGGCATCGGCGGCATTGCCGGCAAGACCTTGACCTTCTCCTCCTTCAACGGCGGCACGGCGGTCAACGTCACCTTCGGCGACGGCACCAACGGCACGGTCAAGACGCTCGATCAGCTCAACTCGCAGCTTCAGGCCAACAACCTGTCTGCGACGATCGACGCCAACGGCCTGCTGACGGTCTCGAGCACCAATGACTACGCGTCCTCGACCATCGGTTCGAGCGCCGCGGGCGGCGTCATCGGTGGTACGCTGACCTCGGCGCTGACGTTCTCGACGGCTTCCAGCCCCGTCCAGGACACGGTTGCCCAGACGGCTCGCGCCAACCTGGTGTCTCAGTACAACAACATCCTGAGCCAGATCGACTCGACCTCGCAGGACTCCTCGTTCAACGGCGTCAACCTGTTGAACGGCGACCAGCTCAAGCTGACCTTCGACGAGACCGGCAAGTCGAGCCTGAACATCACGGGTGTGACGTACAACTCGAAGGGCCTGGGTCTTGCCTCGTTGACCAACGGTGTCGACTTCATCGACAACGCTGCGACCAACAAGGTGCTGACCAACCTGAACGCCGCGTCGAGCACGCTGCGCTCGGAAGCGTCGACCCTCGGTTCGAACCTCTCGGTGGTGCAGGTTCGTCAGGACTTCAACAAGAACCTGATCAACGTGCTGCAGACCGGCTCGTCGAACCTGACGCTGGCCGACACCAACGTCGAAGCGGCGAACAGCCAGGCGCTGTCGACCCGTCAGTCGATCGCGGTCTCGGCGCTGTCGCTGGCCAACCAGTCGCAGCAGAGCGTGCTGCAGCTGCTCCGCTAACAAGCGGACGACATCGCAAGCAAGATCCGGCGGCGGGGCTTCGGCCCCGCCGCCTTCTTTTTGCGTGGCATTACGGTGCCGCTGCCTCGGATAAAGACGATGCCTTCGAAGGCAAGCAGTTTGTGTGCTGCGCGTTATGGTTGACAAATGGCAAATGTCCTGCCGCTGCACCAACGCGCTTAGATGTAGACAATGCAATTGAATGCAGCGAATTGCTCACTCTGAGTTATGGTTGACAAGTGGCAAACGCGCCGCCGCTGCATCGAAAAGCATCATTCGATCATGACGATAGAAGCGGGCGCGATGCGGTGCGAAGCGCGCATATGGTGAATCCAAGCAAGGACTCGCGCGACACGCTTCATGCTTTGTTAGCCCTCAACGTTCACCGTCCCGGCATCGATTAATCCTAATCGAAGTTTGTTGCGTTGCGTACCAGAAGGGTAACACTCAATGTCCGGTATTGTTCTCTCCTCATCGGTTCGTCAGAACCTGCTCTCCCTCCAGTCCACCGCTGATCTTCTCGCCACCACGCAGAGCCGTCTGTCGACGGGCAAGAGCGTGAACTCGGCTCTGGACAATCCCACCAACTTCTTCACGGCCCAGTCGCTCGACAATCGCGCCAGCGACATCAACAACCTGCTCGATGGCATCGCCAACGGCGTGCAGGTGCTGCAGGCTGCCAACACCGGCATCACCTCGCTGCAGAAGCTGATCGATAGCGCGAAGTCGATCGCCAACCAGGCGCTGCAGACCACTGTCGGCTACTCCACCAAGTCGAACGTCTCCACCACGATCTCCGGTGCGACGGCCGCCGACCTGCGTGGCACGACCTCCTATGCGAGCACGGTTGCGAGCAGCAACGTCCTGTTCGACGGCACCGCCGGCGGCACGCACGCTGCGAGCGGCACCACGACCCTCGGCGCGACCCAGGGCGTTCTCACCGGTGCGGCGGCAACCGCCGGCGACGGCTCGACGGCCATTACGGCGGCGATCACGCTGCTCGGCACCGGTGCTGCGACCGCGACCGGCCTGGTCGGCAACGCCCAGCCCTCGGACGGCGACACGCTGACCGTCAACGGTCACACGATCACCTTCCGCTCCGGCGTGGCCCCGACCTCCTCGACCGTTGCGAGCGGCCTTGGCGCCAGCGGCAACATCACCACCGACGGCGCGGGCAACTCGACCATCTATCTGGGTGACACCACGACCCAGAAGGGTACGGTCGGTGACCTCGTCACCGCGATCGACCTTGCCAGCGGCGTGAAGGTTGCCTCGATCACCGCCGGTGCGGCGACGATCTCCCAGAGCGCCAATGCGACCGCCGTTTCGGACGTCGGTGTCACGACGGCCAGCAAGCTCACGCTGCACAGCTCGAGCGGTGCCGATCTGAGCATCACCGGCAAGGCCGACCTGCTGAAGGCCCTCGGCCTGTCGACCGCCACCGGCGGCGGCAACGCGACGGTGAACGTGAACCGCACCACCAGCTCCGGCTCGCTGGGTCAGCAGATCCAGGACGGCTCGACGCTGAATGTCGACGGCCATGTCATCACCTTCAAGAACGGCGCCGTTCCGGGCTCCACGGGTGCTCCGGCGATCCCGAGCGGCTCCGGCGTCAGCGGCAACGTCCTCACCGACGGTGCCGGCAACTCGACGGTCTATCTGTCGTCCGGCACGATCTCCGACGTGCTGAACGCGATCGACCTTGCCTCCGGCGTGCAGACCGCGACCATCGCGGCCAACGGCACGGCGACGCTGAAGACCGCGACCGGCCAGACCAACTCGTCGATCAACGCCTCGGGCCAGCTCAAGGTCTCGACCGGCGTGAATGCCGACCTGTCGATCACCGGCACGGGCAATGCGCTGAACGTGCTCGGCTTCGCCGGCAACACCGGCACTGGGACCGCGTTCACCGCGGCCCGCACCTCGGGCATCGGCGGCATCACCGGCAAGACCTTGACCTTCTCCTCCTTCAACGGTGGCACGGCGGTCAACGTCACCTTCGGCGACGGCACCAACGGCACAGTCAAGACGCTCGATCAGCTCAACTCGCAGCTTCAGGCCAACAACCTGACCGCGACGATCGACGCCAACGGCCTGCTGACGGTCTCGAGCACCAATGACTACGCGTCCTCGACCATCGGTTCGAGTGCCGCGGGCGGCGTCATCGGTGGTACGCTCACCACTGCGCTGACGTTCTCGACGGCGTCTACGCCCACGCAGGATACTGTTGCCCAGACGGCCCGTACCAATCTGGTCAGCCAGTACAACAACATCCTCCAGCAGATCGACTCGACCTCGCTCGACTCGTCCTTCAACGGTGTCAATCTCTTGAACGGCGATCAGCTCAAGCTGGTGTTCGATGAAACCGGAAAGTCAAACCTCAACATCACCGGCGTGACCTACAACTCGAAGGGTCTCGGCCTCGCCGCACTGACCGGCGGTGTCGACTTCATCGACAACGCCGCGACCAACAAGGTGCTGACCAACCTGAACTCCGCGTCGAGCACGCTGCGTTCGGAAGCCTCCGCCTTGGGTTCGAACCTGACGATCGTCCAGGTTCGTCAGGACTTCAACAAGAACCTGATCAACGTGCTGCAGACCGGCTCGTCGAACCTGACGTTGGCCGACACCAACGTCGAAGCGGCCAACAGCCAGGCGCTGTCGACCCGTCAGTCGATCGCGGTCTCGGCGCTGTCGCTGGCCAACCAGTCGCAGCAGAGCGTGCTGCAGCTGCTCCGCTAATAAGCGGACGACATCGCAAGCAAGATCCAGGCGGCGGGGCTTCGGCCCCGCCGCTTTTTTCGTTCGCCATCGGCATTCGAGGAGGCGGGAGCGATCGAAAAAGTAACCAGCGGTTATGGTTAATGGAGAGTAAGCGCGCAGAATCGCCAATGATTTCAGGCCGATTGCGAGGCCTGGCAACGCGTCACAATGGTTTATGGTGAACCGGCGCTTATGACAGTGAGACGCGTTTCACCCTTTGTTAGCCATGTCAGCGCACCCTGTGGCCGTCACTCGATCCAGAAGCGATCGAACGAAGACGCGTAAGCCAGAAGGGTAAGAGTCATGTCCGGTATTGTTCTCTCTGCGTCGGTTCGTCAGAACCTGCTCTCTCTCCAGTCCACCGCCGATCTTCTCGCCACCACACAGAACCGTCTGTCGACCGGCAAGAGCGTCAATTCGGCTCTGGACAATCCCACCAACTTCTTCACCGCCCAGTCGCTCGACAATCGCGCCAGCGACATCAACAACCTGCTCGATGGCATCGCCAACGGCGTGCAGGTGCTGCAGGCTGCCAACACCGGCCTGACCTCGCTGCAGAAGCTGATCGATAGCGCGAAGTCGATCGCCAACCAGGCGCTGCAGACAACCGTCGGCTATTCCACCAAGTCCAACGTCTCCACCACGATCGCGGGTGCGACGGCGGCGGACCTGCGCGGCACGACCAGCTTCGCCAGTGCTTCTGCTTCCAGCAACGTGCTCTATGACGGCACCGCCGGCGGCATCCACGCTGCGAGCGGCACCACGACCCTCGGTGCGACCCAGGGCGTTCTCACCGGTGCGGCGGCAACCGCCGGCGACGGCTCGACGGCCATTACGGCGGCGATCACGCTGCTCGGCACCGGTGCCGCGACCGCGACTGGCCTGGTCGGCAACGCCCAGCCCTCGGACGGCGACACGCTGACCGTCAACGGTCACACGATCACCTTCCGCTCCGGCGTGGCGCCGACCTCCGCCACGGTTGCGAGCGGCCTTGGCGCCAGCGGCAACATCACCACCGACGGCGCGGGCAACTCGACCATCTATCTGGGTGACACCACGACGCCGAAGGGGACGGTCGGTGATCTCACCACCGCGATCGACCTCGCCAGCGGCGTGAAGGTTGCCTCGATCACCGCCGGTTCGGCGACGATCTCCCAGAGCGCCAATGCGACCGCCGTTTCGGACGTCGGTGTCACGACGGCCAGCAAGCTCACGCTGCATAGCTCGAGCGGTGCCGATCTCAGCATCACCGGCAAGGCCGACCTGCTGAAGGCCCTCGGCCTGTCCACCGCCACCGGCGGCGGCAACGCGACGGTGAACGTGAACCGCACCACCAGCTCCGGCTCGCTGGGTCAGCAGATCCAGGACGGCTCGACGCTGAATGTCGACGGCCATGTCATCACCTTCAAGAACGGCGCCGTTCCGGGCTCCACGGGTGCTCCGGCGATCCCGAGCGGCTCCGGCGTCAGCGGCAACGTCCTCACCGACGGCAACGGCAACTCGACGGTCTATCTGTCGTCCGGCACGGTCTCCGATGTGCTGAACGCGATCGACCTCGCCACCGGCGTGCAGACCGCGACCATCAACGCCGCAGGCGCTGCGACGCTGAAGACCGCCACCGGCCAGTCCAACTCGTCGATCAACAGCTCTGGCCAGCTCCGGCTTGCAACCGGCATCAATGCAGATCTCACGATTACTGGGTCGGGCAATGCGCTGAACGCACTTGGCCTTGCCGGCAACACCGGGACGGCGACCGCGTTCACCGCGGCCCGCACCTCGGGTATCGGCGGCATTGCCGGCAAGACCTTGACCTTCGCCTCCTTCAACGGTGGCACGGCGGTCAACGTCACCTTCGGCGATGGCACCAACGGCACGGTCAAGACGCTCGATCAGCTCAACACGCAGCTCCAGGCCAACAACCTGGCCGCGACGATCGACGCCAACGGTCAGCTGACCATTACGGCATCCAACGACTACGCGTCCTCGACGATTGGCTCGACCACTGCGGGCGGTGCGATCGGCGGGACGCTCACCACCGCGCTGACTTTCTCGACGGCATCGACTCCCGTCCAGGATGCGGTGGCGCAGACCGCTCGTGCCAATCTGGTGTCGCAGTACAACAACATCCTGAACCAGATCGACACGACCTCGCAGGACTCCTCGTTCAACGGCGTCAACCTGTTGAACGGCGACCAGCTCAAGCTGGTGTTCGACGAGACCGGCAAGTCGAGCCTGAACATCACCGGCGTGACCTACAACTCGAAGGGTCTGGGCCTTGCTGCGCTGACCGTCGGCGTCGACTTCATCGACAACGCCGCGTCGAACAAGGTGCTGACCAATCTGAACGCTGCGTCGAGCACGCTGCGGTCCGAGGCTTCCGCACTCGGTTCGAACCTCTCGGTGGTGCAGGTGCGTCAGGACTTCAACAAGAACCTGATCAACGTGCTGCAGACCGGCTCGTCCAACCTGACGCTGGCCGACACCAACGTTGAAGCGGCGAACAGCCAGGCGCTGTCGACCCGCCAGTCGATCGCGGTCTCCGCGCTGTCGCTGGCCAACACCTCGCAGCAGAGCGTGCTCCAGCTGCTTCGCTAATAAGCAGCTGAAATTACTAAATAAAATTGGGTGGTGGGGCTTTTGCCCCGCCGCTCTTTTTTGCGTTTTGAGGCCGGGAAGGGCGTACACCAGCCATTAACCCTATCCCTTAAACCGGCGTTAACCATACTTTAAAGGACAGGTCCTAAAACTGGACAAAAGCCCGCTTCCAGACCCGCGCGGCCGATTCGTATCCGGTTCAAGAGGAAGACCTGCCAATGTCCAACATCGTTCTCTCGGCGTCCGTTCGCCAGAACCTGTTGTCGCTGCAGTCCACGGCCGACTTGCTCGCCACGACGCAGGAACGGCTGTCGACCGGCAAGAAGGTCAACACGGCTCTCGACAATCCCACCAACTTCTTCACGGCGCAGGGGCTGGACAACCGGGCGAGCGACATCAGCAACCTGCTCGACGGCATCAACAACGGTGTGCAGGTGCTGCAGGCGGCCAATACCGGCATCACCTCGCTGCAGAAGCTGATCGATTCGGCCAAATCGATCGCGAACCAGGCGCTGCAGACCACGGTCGGCTACTCCACCAAGTCCAACGTCTCGACCACGATCCCGGGTGCGACGCCGGCGGATCTGCGCGGCACGACCTCCTATGCCAGCGCGACCGCCAACAGCAACGTGCTCTATACCGGTGCGCCCGGCGGTGTCACGCCGGTGACGGCAGCGGCCGCCCTCGGTGCTTCGCTCGGTTCGAGCGCCGGCACATTGACCGGTAGTGCGGTGAATGCCGCCGACAACAGCACTGCGCTGATCGGCACCGACACGCTGCTCGGCACCACGACGTCCTCCACGTTCAGCACGCCGCCCGCGGACGGCGACACCATCACGGTGAACGGCAAGACCGTTACCTTCCGCACCGGCCCCGCTCCGGCGACGCAGCCGACCGGCTGGGGCCTCAATGCCAGCGGAAGCATCGCCACCGACGGCAACGGCAACTCGATCGTTTATGAGGGAACGGCGGCCGCGCCCAAGGCGACGGTCAACGACGTCCTCAGCGCGATCGATCTCGCGAGCGGCGTCAAGACCGCGACCATCAGCGCAGGCGCGGCCACGATCGCGACCAGCGGCGCGACTGTCGGTACGGTGCAGACGCCGTCCTCCATCGCGGCCGGCGTGGTCACGCTGAAGAGCTCGACCGGCTCAGACTTGAGCGTGACGGGCAATGCCGACTTCCTCCACGCCCTCGGCCTGACGGCCGCGACCGGCGCGGGCAATGCCAGCGTGAGCGCAAACCGGTCGACGACCGCTGGTTCGCTGGGCTCGCTGGTCCAGGACGGCTCGACGCTGAACGTCGACGGCCACACCATCACCTTCAAGAACGCGCAGACTCCGCAATCGGCAGCGAGCGTGCCCACCGGCTACGGCGTCAACGGCAACGTCGTGACCGACGGCAACGGCAACTCGACGGTCTATCTGCAGAGCGCGAACCTGACCGACCTGCTCAATTCGATCGACCTGGCGACCGGCGTCAAGACCGCCAGCCTCTTCAACGGTGCTGCCACGCTCAGCACCACCTCGGGCCAGATCCCGTCGTCGGTGAACTCGAGCGGCCAGCTGTCGATCTCGACCGGCATCAACGCCGACCTCTCGATCACCGGCACGGGCAACGCGCTGAACGCCTTCGGCCTCAGCGGCAATACTGGAACGGCGACCGCGTTCAGCGCGGACCGCAAGTCTGGTGTGGGCGGCGTCAGTGGCAAAACCCTCACGTTCTCCTCGTTCAACGGCGGCACGCCGGTTTCCGTCACTTTCGGCGACGGCACCAACGGCACGGTCAAGACGCTCGACCAGCTCAACGTCCAGCTTCAGGCCAACCACCTGACCGCGACGATCGACGCCAACGGCGTGCTGACGGTCACCACCGTCAACGAATACGCATCGTCGACCCTCGGTTCGTCGACCGCAGGCGGCGCAGTCGGCGGTACGCTCACCAGCGTGCTCGCCTTCACCACCGCGCAGCCCCCGGTTCAGGATCCCGTGGCGCAGACCGCGCGTTCGAGCCTGGTCAGCCAGTTCAACAACATCCTGGCGCAGATCGACACGACTTCGCAGGACTCCTCCTTCAACGGCGTCAATCTCCTCAACGGCGATACGCTGAAGCTGGTGTTCAACGAGACCGGCAGCTCCACGCTCGGCATCAACGGCGTGGTGTTCAACGCGGCCGGTCTTGGTCTCAGCAATCTCGTCCCCGGCACCGACTTCATCGACAATGGCGCGACCAACAAGGTCCTCCAGAGCCTGAACGCTGCTTCGAGCACGCTGCGCTCGGAAGGTTCTTCGCTCGGTTCGAACCTGTCGATCGTGCAAGTCCGCCAGGACTTCTCCAAGAACCTGATCAACGTGCTGCAGACCGGCTCGTCCAACCTGACGCTTGCGGATACCAACGAGGAAGCGGCCAACAGCCAGGCGCTGTCGACCCGCCAGTCGATCGCAGTCTCCGCACTGTCGCTGGCCAACCAGTCGCAGCAGAGCGTGCTGCAGCTGCTCCGCTAAGTCGCAAACGCAGAATCGAATCTTGAGACAGCGCGGCGGGGCTAAAGCTCCGCCGTTCTTTTGAGGGAGTTCGCTAAGACAAGATTAGCTGAGATCGATGGGCATGATGCAGTGCAAGTTTACAGCCTGCGTTTGCGCATCTAGCCTCACGCCTACGAGGACTCCGCGACCCGTAATAATCCGGAGTGCTTCGAGGCGCACATGTAAGCAAATCTTAAGCGCTACTGCATAGGGTTGGGAAAGAAATCCTTAAGTCCGTTCAACGGGCTAGGAAGCTTCCAAGGTGTGATTGATGTCGAATTCCGCTGCCTCGGCCTACGCGCGTGTTGCAACGACCACCGCATCTCCTCGAGATGTCGAGGCGCAGACCTTGCTGAAGGCGGCCAACAAGCTCCAGGACGCGATCAATGCCGCTGACCCCTTCAGCGAGCAGACCACGCAGGCGCTGATGTTCAACCGCAAGCTCTGGACCATCTTCCTCAGCGAAGCGATGCGCGAGAACAACCCGCAGCCGCTCGACGTCCGGCAGAAGATCGCCAACATCAGCGTGTTCGTGCTGAGCCAGACCGCGGCGCTGCAGATGAGCCCGCAGTTCGATCACTTCCGCCCGCTGATCGAGATCAACCGCAACATTGCTGCCGGTCTGTCCGGCCGGCCCTGACGGAGACTCGTGATGTCCGACATCATGAGCATCCTGTCGACCGCGTATAAGGCGAATACGCTTTCGAGCACGACAGGCTCGTCCAAATACGTTGCGGTCGATTCGTCGCTGTACCAGGGCAACTGGACGGGCACCTACGCCGACGGCAAGAAGTTTTCGCTCAACATCTCGCAGGTCAACGGCTTCCGCGCGCAGATCCACTATCAGAGCGAGGGGACCTCGCAATACCAGCAGGTGCTGATCAAGGATTCGTCGTTCCGCTTCGGCAACACGAAGTTCACGCTGACCGACACCGGCACGGCGCAGATCAAGAACGTCGTCACGGACCCGGCGACCGGCTCGAGCTATCTCGACACCGCCCAGGCCACGCTCGACAGCTGATCGGCGGGCGCTCTTTAAGCGCTGAGGTCCGTATTGAGCGGACGCGAGGGCTCCGACTTCAAATCCAGTGCGTGGAAATAGGCTCGCCGGCGCAGCATCGCCTCGTCGGGGAACTGATTGACCACGGCATCGGTCCGGTCGTTGACGACCTGGAAGACCATCGATGCGGACGCCTGGTCGAACACGACCTGGCGCGAGATGTTCGCATTGCTCTGCAGATCATTGCTCGCAGCCGCGCTCGTATCGCTCGCGGCGACCGTCTGGCTCACCGGTAAATCGGTTTGCACGGCATCGTTCGCCGCCGAATTCGACGTCGTGACGATCTGTACGGGGGCCGGTATCCCCACCGGCCTGATGCTGAAATCTGTACTCATGGCAGCCTCCTGGTTGCCTTGTGTGAGTCAAATCCCAACCCCTCTCAATGCGCAACCATGGAACACCAGGATTGAACACCCGGTAAGCAAACGTGACTAACCGCGCGACGCTATCGCCGCGCGGTTTTTCGTAAAATTGGATCGAGTTTCTTGTCTGCGTTCAGAGCGTGCGGCTGACCGCGAGCGGCGTGATGTGACGCGGACCAGGCGTGGCGCGGCGTCCCGCGGCCGTATAGGTGTTCGGCACGTTGCGCTTCTGGATCTCGGCGTTGACGCCGCGCACGACGCTCTCGGAGACCGCATGAGCGGTCGCGAGCACCGTGAGATTGACCTGAAGCATGGCGCGGAAGGCGTCGTGGTGACGGTGCAGCGTCGAGAGCAGCTCGGGCGCGGATTTCGAGAGCTGGGCCTGGTTCGCCTTCAACTGACCGACGGCGCCGACGTAGCGCCGCGACAGCTCCTGCTTCTGGCTCTCCATCGTCATCGCCTCGCGGACCTTGCCGGCACGAACCAGCTCAGTCTCGCGCTCGATCAGGCCGAGCAGGGCGCTCATCGCGTCCATCAGGTCCTCTGCGAGCTTGCGCGCCGCGGCGCTCTCGGGCGTGCTGTTCGGGCGCTGCGCTGGCATCGGCTGACGTGACGGGCTGAAGTGGTTCATCTCGTTTGACCTTATGCCGTACGAAGAGTGGTTTTGGCCTGCTGCATGATCAGGGTACGGTAGACGTCGCGGGCGACGCCGATGCCGCCGGCATTGGCGAAGTTCTTGGAATATTGCTCGGTCAGCATCGAGCGCCAGACGCCGGTGCCCGGCGTGTCGCCGAACGGGCCTTCACCCTTCAAGCCCGACGTCATCTGCGCGAACATGCTGTTGAGGAACATGCCCTCGAAGTCCGTCGCGGTCTTCTGCGCCTTGGCCTGCTGTTGCGGCGAGACCTTCTGAAGCGCGGCGGCGAGCTCGAAGTCGGGCCGGTTGTTGCGACTCTCAACCGAGAAGGCAGGGTTCGAGAGCGCGGCGGTGACGACGTGCGCGGTGTTGAGCATGCCGGTTTGCATCACATCACCTCGATGTCGGCTTCGATCGCACCCGCGGCCTTGATCGCCTGGAGGATGCTGATGAGGTCGCGCGGGCCGATGCCGAGGCCGTTGAGGCCATCGACGAGCTGCTGCAGCGAGACGCCGTCCTTGACGACGGCGAACTTCTTGCCGTCCTCGGTGACGCCGACGCTCGATCGCGGCGTGACCACGGTCCGGCCCCGCGACAGCGGGTTGGGCTGGCTCACCTGCGGACTCTCGGAGATCGTGACCGTGAGGTTGCCCTGTGCAACCGCGACGGTGGCGACGCGGACGTCGCGGCCCATCACGATGATGCCGGAGCGCTCGTCGATGATGATCTTGGCGGCGAGATCCGGATCGACCTGGAGCTGTTCGATCTCGGTCAGGAAGGCGACCACGTTGCCCTTGAACTCCGGCGGGATGGTCAGCTGCACCGTCGAGGGATCGATCGGCTCGGCGCTCTTGACGCCGAGATAATCGTTGATCGCAGCCGCGATGCGCTTGGCCGTGGTGAAATCTGCGTTCCGGAGCGCCAGTCGCACGTTCGGCAGCCGGTTCAGCGCGAACTCGATCTCGCGCTCGATGATGGCGCCGTTGGCGATCCGGCCTACGGTCGGAACGCCGCGCACGATTTTCGCCGCTTCGCCCTCGGCCTGGAAACCGGAGATCGCGAGCGAGCCCTGCGCGACCGCATAGACGTTGCCGTCGGCGCCGAGAAGCGGGGTGACGAGCAGGGTGCCGCCGCGCAGATCCTTGGCGTCGCCGAGCGCGGAGACGGTGACGTCCATGCGCGTGCCCTGCGTGGAGAAAGCCGGCAGGTTGCCGGTCACCATCACGGCGGCGACGTTACCGGTACGGATGGTGGCGCCGCGGATGTTGACGCCCATGCGCTCGAGCATCGCTTGCAGCGACTGCTTGGTGAAGGGGATGTTGTTGAGGGTGTCGCCGGTGCCGTTGAGGCCGACGACGAGGCCGTAGCCGATAAGCTGGTTCTGCCGCACGCCTTCGATATTGGCGAGATCCTTGATACGCGAGGTCGCGTTTGCAGAGGCCGCCGAGAGCGCCAGCGCTGACAGCGCGGCACAGGCCACCCCAAAAACCCCACTCAGAATCCTTACCCAACGAACGCCTGGCATCCTCTGCTCCCCGAGGCTCCTCACATCTCGGACCATCTGCGACACTCCCATGACGAGCTGGTCCGACGCTTTCCTTGCGAGCGCTGTGCCAACACGGGGCAGAGGGGATAGTCGATTGAATAGGTTGAATAAATCTCTTCGGATCGGCGCCAGCAGGCATTCGCCTTGAGGAGCGAAACTGCCGCCTGTCGGCAGATTTTGCCGGGCCGTTTACGCCCCGTTAACCATAAAGCGGCGAATGTGGCGCATCGATCACCCGGATTGCTCCGATGCGCATCTACGGACCGAATGGCACCACGCTTGGAACGCCGGCCAGCCAGGCCAGGCGAACGAGCTCCGGCACCTTCGTGCTGCCCGACACCTCGTCGGCGCAAGAGACGCGCGCCGCAGCCGCACCGAAAGCTTCCGCCAACATCGACGCGCTGCTCGCGCTGCAAGGCATCGAGGAAGATCCGGTCGAGCGCCGCAAGCGCTCGGTCGCCCGCGGCAAGACCGCGCTCGACGTGCTCGACGATCTCAAGATGGGACTCTTGTCCGGCAATCTCGACGCCTCGACGGTGATGCGGCTGCGCGACGCGGCCGCAAACCTGAAATCGTCCTCCGGCGATCCCGGTCTCGATTCCGTGCTGTCCGAGATCGAGCTGCGCGTCGAGGTCGAGCTGGCGAAGGCCGGGCGGGGCTGACCGCGATCCCGCGAGAACAACGGCTTTACGCCGCTTCCTCCTTCTGCTGCGAATCGTAGCGGCGCTGGGCGGCGAGCACGTCTTTCAGATTCTCCTCGGCCCAATCGCGCAACGGATCCACCGCAGCAGCGAGTGTCACGCCGAGCTGCGTGATCGAATATTCAACCGTCACCGGCACGGTCGCGATGGCGCGGCGCTTGATCAGGCCGTCGCGTTCGAGTGACTTGAGAACCTGGCTCAGCATCTTCTGCGAGATGCCTTCAATGGTGCGGCGTAACTGATTGAAGCGCATCGGTTCCTCGCGCAGCAGCAACAGGATCAGCACGGCCCATTTGTCGCCGACGCGATCGAGAATTTGGCGTGTCGGGCACTCGGCGGCATAGACATTGGGTTTCATCTCAATCCTCGCGCTTGCTTCGGCTTGCCGGTTACTCCTGCGTAAGCAGGTAAGCACAAAGTGCTCTCTTAACACCAGCATTCTTTGCGATATCTAGTCACCATTGGTTACTATAGATGCGAAGGAGCCTTCCATGAAAATCGCAGTTGCCGGCGCCTCGGGCCGGGCCGGTTCGGAGATCACCAAGGAACTGTCCCGCCGTGGCCACGGCGTTACCGCCATCGCACGGAACCCGGAGAAGATCGCAGGCCTGCCGAACGTCACGCCGACCAAAGGCGATGTGCTCGATCAGGCCGGCCTGACCAAACTCTGGGCCGGGCATGATGTTGCGGTGAGTTCCGTCCACTTCCTGGCGAGCGACCCGCACAAGCTGATTGCTGCTGCCAAGGACTCCAAGATCGGTCGTTACCTGGTTGTCGGGGGCGCCGGCAGCCTGGAGGTCGCTCCCGGCGTCAAACTGGTCACAACCCCCGGTTTTCCGGCCCAATACAAAGCCGAGGCGGAGGCGGGTGGCGCTTTCCTCGACCTGCTACGGCAGGAAAAGGAGCTGAACTGGACCTTCCTCTCGCCGTCGGCACTGTTCATTGAGGGCGAACGCACCGGCAAGTTCCGTCTCGGCACCGATCAGCTTCTCGCAGATGCGAACGGCAAGAGCTGGATCAGCTTCGCCGACTACGCCATCGCGCTCGCCGACGAGATCGAGAAGCCGGCCCATCTGAGGCAGCGTTTCACGGTCGGTTACTAGGCTTTTGGCCGCCCCCGGGTCCTTACGGATAAACCTTCCTGTGCAAGGGCTTGGGGGCGGTAACCGCGCTATTAAGGAAATATTGTCTGTCACATGGGGTAGCTATATAAGCCCCGGCTCAACGGACTTCGTTCCGTTCACGAGTCGTTGCTTAAGAAGATAGGCCGCCCTTGGAAAAGTTGAAAAACTACCGACCGACCGAAAAAGAGCCTTTCATGAACGACCGGCAGAAGGAGTACTTCCGTATGAAGCTCCTCGCCTGGAAGGATGAGATCCTCAAAGAGTCCAAGCTCACCCTGCAGGCTCTGCAGGAGGAGAACGTGAACCACCCCGATCTCGCCGATCGGGCATCGTCCGAAACCGACCGCGCCATCGAACTCCGCGCCCGCGACCGCCAGCGCAAGTTGATCGCCAAGATCGACGCCGCGCTCCAGCGCATCGAGGACAACACCTACGGGTATTGCGAGGATACCGGCGAGCCGATCTCGTTGAAACGGCTCGAGGCCCGGCCCATCGCGACGCTCTCGGTGGAAGCGCAGGAGCGCCACGAGAAACGCGAGAAGGTCTATCGCGACGAATAGAGTCCGAGCCGCAGCGATGCGGCTCTTTATTTTTGAGCTTACGGTGCCGCTTGAGCGCCGCTGGTTTGGCGCGTAAATTTGCGCCGCCATGATGATTTGCACTCTCAATATCGCTTCGGTTTTCTTCCTGGGCTGAGCGCAGGCGCCTCCGTCGCGGAGGCATCGCGTCCCGCGAGTTCCACTCGCGGATTCCCAACCGATTGAGCCGGCCGGTTCCGCAACGCGCGGACGACGAAGGCTGGCGAGCAATTGAGAGACAGCATGACTGCCAATTCCTGCGCGCTCGACGAGGCGCAAATCGACCAATTCATTCGCGAAGGCTTCGTCCGGATCGACAATGCCTTTCCCCGTGATCTCGCCGAGGTCGCGCGTGCCATCATGTGGCGCGACCTGCCGTGCAGGGAGGATGACCCGTCGACCTGGACGCGGCCGGTGATCCGGTTGCCGGGCTATGGCGATCCTCCGTTCCGGGACGCCATCAACACGGCCGTCCTCCATGCGGCATTCGACCAGATCGTCGGATCTGGACGCTGGCGCCCGCGTCGCGACATCGGCACGATTCCAGTGCGCTTTCCGCATCCGGACGATCCGGGCGACGCCGGCTGGCACGTCGATCTCAGCTTTCCCGGCGCGGATTGCGACCCGAACGAGACGCGCGACTTCTCGGCCTGGCGCGTCAACATCACCTCGCGCGGACGGGCGCTGTTGCTCCTGTTCCTGTTCTCCGACGTTGGCGAGGACGATGCGCCGACACGCATCCGGGTCGGCTCGCATGTTCCGATGGCGCGCTATCTGGCGCCGGCGGGTGAGGCGGGCAGGGCGCGCATGGTGCTGGACGAGATGGGAGCCGATTGTCCGATTGCGCTGGCGACCGGCGCTGCCGGCACCGTCTATCTCTGCCATCCCTTCCTGGTTCATGCCGCGCAGAGGCACCAGGGGACGCGGCCGCGCTTCATGGCACAGCCGTCGCTTCCTCTCGCCGAGCCGTACAGGCTGGAGCGGCCCGATGGCGTCTACTCGCCGGTCGAGACCGCAATCCGGCTCGCGCTCGGCTACGCCTGAGACGCGGAGCTTCGATCTCGTCATGTCGTGGTGCCGGTTCGGGCACCACGACATCGCGCTGATCGTCGCGATGGTGGAAAGTGAATCAGGATCAAGGACCTGGAGTCGATTCCTGCAAGCTCACGTGAGTTCACATGAGAAACAGCTTTCACTTCACGTGCGGGAGGTTTTGCGAGTCGCATCAACGAGATCGTCTCGGATGCTGAGGGCCTGATCCAGCAGCTTCACACATCGCCGCAATCAGGCTTCATGCGATGCAGCAAGGCTTGCATCCCCATAAACCCTGGACCAGCTCAATATTTCCTTAAGCGCCGGCAGCAGGCCGTAAGCCGCGTCCGTCAGCTCGTACTCGACCCGCAACGGCTTCTCCGCGAAAGCAGTGCGCGACACCAAGCCGTCCTGCTCGAGCTCCCGCAGCTGCGTGGTCAGCACGTGCTGGGTGATGCCGCCGATCGACCGCCGCAACGCGCCGAAACGAACCGCACCGTTCATCAGCGCGAACAGGATCTCCAGTTTCCACTTGCCGCCGAGCGCATGGATCGCGCGCTTGAAATCGGCGAGCAGGGTAGGGTCCGGGCTGCAATCGCAGTCGCCGTCGCAAACGCTGGTCAGGTTTTCCATACCGGTCTCGAAATCCATTCTACTTGTTCCCCCGGAGATAGTGACCAGATGCGGCTCTGAGCAGGGTGGCGGAACCAATTTAGCCACCCGGAGCGATTAAGGGGAATTTGGCAATGAGCATCGTTCTGGTCACCGGCGGATCCGGCTTCGTCGGTATCCATGTCGTCCTGCAGCTTCTGGCCGCCGGTCATGTGGTGCGAACGACGGTGCGGCGGCCGGACCGGCAAACCGATGTGCTGGCCATGCTGCGCGAGGGCGGGGCGGCGTCGCCGGAGAATCTGTCCTTCTTCACCGCCGACCTCACGGCGGACGCGGGCTGGCAGGCGGCGGTGACGGGCTGCGACTACGTGCTCCACGTCGCCTCGCCGCTATCGACCAGCGTGCCCAAGGACGAGAACGAGATGATCGTCCCGGCCCGCGACGGCACGCTGCGGGTGCTGCGCGCCTCGCGCGATGCCGGCGTCAGACGGGTCGTCATCACCTCGTCGCTGGGCGCGATCGGCTACGGCCATCCGCCGCGGGAGAAGCCGTTCGACGAGACCGAGTGGACCAATCTCGCCGGCAGCGACGTGCAGCCGTATATCAAGTCCAAGACGCTGGCCGAGCGGGCGGCCTGGGATTTCATCGCGCGCGAAGGCGGCGGGCTCGAATTGTCGGTGATCAATCCCGCCGGGATTTTCGGTCCGGTGCTCGGGCCGGATTTCTCCGGCTCGATCGAGATCGTCAAATCGCTGCTCGACGGCGCCATGCCGGCGGTGCCGCGGGTCTATTTCGGCGTGGTCGACGTGCGCGATGTCGCCGACCTGCATTTGCGGGCGATGACCGCGCCGGAGGCGAAAGGCGAGCGCTTCATCGCGGTCTCCGGCGAGACGATGTCGATCCTCGACATCGGCAAGGTGCTGCGGCGGGAACTGGGATCGCGGGCGCGCCGGGTTCCGCGGCTCCAGGCCCCGGACTGGCTGGTGCGGCTCGCCGCGAGCCGGATTCCCCTGCTGCAGGCGGTCGTGCCGATGCTCGGCCGCGTCAGGCATTCCACCAGCGCCAAGGCGAGGTCGATGCTGGGCTGGCAGCCCCGTTCCAACGACGAGGCAATCCTCGCCACGGCCGAGAGCCTGATCCGGCTCGGCCTGGTCAAGGCGTGACGGCATATGCCGCCCGCGCTTGTCATGCCCGGGCGGGGATGCTGAAGTGCGGCTCTCAAGTGCGTAGCGTGGGAGCCGGCGCCGATGGACAAAATTCTCGAAGCCGCAAAGGCGATCGCACTGGCGCGCCGCAACCATGCGCCGCTCGCGGCACTTGAAGTTCCCCCGGCCGATGAAGCCGAGGGCTATGAGGTTCAGCGTGCGCTGCATGATCTTCTGCTGAAGAATGTCGGACCGCTGGTCGGCTACAAGATCGGCTGCACCAGCCAGGTGATGCAGGACTATATCGGCATCCCGCACCCCTGCGGCGGCGGCGTGTTCCAGAAGGGCGTGCACGACAGCGGCGTCAAGCTCGCGGCCTCCGACTATGTCCGTGTCGGCGTCGAGTGCGAGATCGCGGTGCGCCTGAAGCGGAACCTCGCCGCCGGCGAGGCGCCGTTCACCGCCGAATGGGTCGGTGAGGCCGTCGAGGCCTATCATCCCGCGATCGAGATCGTCGACGACCGCTACGTGAAGTGGGAGACGATGGGTGCACCGACGCTGATTGCGGATGATTTCTTCGCCGCCGGCTGCGTGCTGGGCGCCTCCGTTCCACGCTCGTCGGTCCCGGACCTGAAGGCGGTCAAGGGCCGCGCCCTCGTCAATGGCGAGGAGGTCAGCCACGGCACCGGCGCCGACGTGCTCGGCCATCCCCACAACGCACTCGCCTGGCTCGCCAACCATCTCGCCGCCGAAGGCAAGGGGTTGCATGCGGGACAGCTGGTGCTGACCGGCAGCCTGGTGAAGACGCTATGGCTGAAAGCCGGCGACAAGGTGCGGATGGAGCTGGACGGGCTGGGCACGGTGGAGGCGGAGTTCACGTGAACGCTCTCTCCGCTTGCAATGGCCGAGTGTGAAGCGCCATCACCGCCAAAATACATGCGGCCCTCGCCAGGGGAGCTAGCGAGGGCCGCGTAGTACATCGTCGTTCGCGCCTAGGTTCGCGAACACGATGTGGGAGCTCGGGAGAGACTTAGAAGGGCAGCAGCACGTCCATGACTTGCTGGCCGTAGCGCGGCTGCTGCACGTCCGTGATCTGGCCGCGGCCGCCATAGGCGATGCGGGCCTGCGCGATCTTGCTGGAATCGATGGTGTTGTCGCTCTGGATGTCCTCAGGCCGGACGATGCCGGCGACCACGAGTTCGCGGATCTCGAAGTTGACGCGGATCTCCTGCTTGCCTTCGACGACGAGATTGCCGTTCGGCAGCACCTGGGTCACGACCGCCGCGACGTTGGTCTGCAGGGCTTCCGTGCGATTGACCGAGCCCTTGCCGTCGCTGGAGGCGGTGGAGTCGGCCGTGAGGATGCGGCCGGGCAGCACCTTCTGGGCCTGGACGCCGAGCGTCTTCGAGCCGATGAAATCGGTGATGCCCGAATCTTCCGAATTGGTGCGGCTGCGCTGGGTCTCGTTGGAGAGGTTGGCCTTGTCGGTGATGTTCACGGTCACGGTCAGGAGGTCGCCGACATGGGTCGCGCGCTGATCCTTGAAGAAGGCTCGGCTGCCGTTCCGCCACAGCGAGTTCGGATTGTAGGAGGCGACTTCCGGCTTCGGCATCGGCATCTGCACCGGCTTGTAGCCGGGCTGCGTCGTCGGATTGTCGATCGCGGACAGTTTCGGTTGCTCGCCGATCTGCGACAGGCGGTCGATCGAGGAGCAGCCGCTTGCGAGCGCGCAAGTGGCGAGCAGCAGGGCCGAGATCACGACGCGACGAAGACGGTAAGCCGAACTGAAAGCGGACATGACGAACTCTTACTTTGCTTGAGCTTGCGAGACGCGAGCTTGCGGGATCTGGGCTTCTGCGATCTGGGCCGGCGACGCGGGGGACTGGACCAGGTTCCGGAGGAGGGCTGCGGTGTCGACGGGGGCGGGCGCCTCGTCACGCCTAAGCGAGGAGGTCTGCTCGACCGCAGCCTCCATCGGCGCGGACTGGCTGGCGCCCTGCACGGTCACCTGGCCGCGGGCGGTGACGATGCCGGTCAGCGTGCGCTTGGTCTGCAAATTGAGGACGCTCACGGTGTCGCCCTCGGCGCCACTCTCGATCGCCTTGCCGCGGGTGGTGAGATAAATCCCGGGGACCTGGTAGATGACGGTGACGCTCTGGTCGCGCGACACGTATTCGGGCTTGGCGATGTCGGCGACGCGGATCGGCGTGCCGGCGCGCATCGGCCGGCGGAGCTGCATGCCGACGGTGCGGTCGCGCGTGGCGGCCTCGCCCGGCACTTCCGCCTTGGGCCGTCGCTCCTGCGCGACGTCGGAGGATTTCAGCGTCTCGGTGCGTTCGACGTCGCGGGTCAGGACGGCGACTTCCACGGTCTCGATCGCAGTACCGGTCAAGCGCAGCTTGGTCGGCGTCGGGGTGTTGTCGTTGTTGATCTCGAAGGCGAGGTCGAAGCGGCCGCTGCGGGCGTCGTAGCGCGTCGCGACCGGCTGCAGCGCGCCAGTGTTGGAGGCATCGAGCCGCATGTCGGAAACGCCGCGGTCGAAGGTCACGGTGATGTTGGCTGCGTCGCCAAGGCCGAAGCGGCGTTCGAGCGCGGAGGCGACCGCGTTTTCGAGATCCTTGTTGGCGAAGGTGCGGGCGAGCCGCGTGACCTGGACTTCCTTGATGTCGCCGGTCATCACGCCGATCACCTGCTTGGCGCGAAGCACGCTCAGGACCTGGGCAACCGGCAGCGCGCCGGTGGTGCCGAGATCGGGCGAGCGATAGACCGCGATCAGCGCGGCCGAGCCGGCGTTCTCGATGAGGTCGCCGACCCGCACCACGTCGGAGGTGACGGTGACGCTGGCGCGCAGCATCGGCACGGCGATGCCGTCGTCGGCGGCCTGCGCCGGCAGCGCCAGCACGAGCAGGGCGGAGAGAGTGGCAAGCGTGGAGCGGATCATGGTCATCACCTCAGCGGAACAGCGCCGTGGTCGATTGCATCATCTGGTCGGCGGCGCTGATCACCTTGGCGTTCATCTCGTAGGCGCGCTGCGCGGCGATCAGGTCGCTCATCTCCGACACGACGTCGACGTTGGCCTGTTCGAGGCTGCCTTGCGTGATCTTGCCGTAGCCTTCGGAGTTCGCGGTGCCGTCCTGCGGCGCGCCGGATGAGGTCGTCTCGGTGAACTGGTTGCTGCCGACCGGCTGCAGGCCCGCCTTGTTGATGAAGCGGGTCACGCCGATCTGGCCGAGAATGGTGTTGCTCGACGAGCCCGGCAGCGTCACCGACACCTGGCCCTGCTCGTTGACGGTGATGCCCGAGGCGTTGTTCGGGATCGTGATGGTCGGCTGCACCGGGTTGCCCTGCGCGGTGACGACGCGGCCCTGGTTGTCCATCTGGAACGTGCCGTCGCGGGTGTACTGGTAGGTGCCGTCAGGCATCAGGATCTTGAAGAAGCCTTCGCCGGACATCGCGAGGTCGAGGTCGTTGCCGGTCTGCGACAGCGTGCCCTGCGTCATGCTGCGGGGGGTGCCGACGGTCTTGACGCCGCCGCCGATATCGACGCCGACCGGCAGGATGGTGCCCTGGTCCGAGGCCTGCGCGCCGACGCGGCGGACGTGTTCGTAGATCAGGTCCTGGAACGCCGCGGTCTGCTTCTTGAAGCCGGTGGTGCGCAGGTTGGCGATGTTGTTGGAGATCACCTGAACGTTCAGTTCCTGTGCCGCCATTCCGGTCGCAGCGGTGTGGAGCGCTTGCATGTCAGTGGTCCCCTAATCAGGCCGGAACGTCGGCGAGCTTTTCGATCGCCGATTTGTGGAGGTCGCTCTGCTGCTGGAGCAGGTTGGCGATCGCGGTGTAGCTGCGCATGACCTCGACCATGCGGCTCATCTCGCCGACCGAATTCACGTTCGACTTCTCGATGTAGCCCTGCTGCAGGGTGGACTTGGACGTGGTCTGCTGCTGGTTGGCGGAGCCGGCGCCGTAGAGATTGGCGCCGAGCTTGGTCAGCTTGGCCGGATCGTCGAACTCCACCATGCGGATCTTGCCGCGGATCGAGTCGGTCTTGGCCGTGCCTTCGAGCACGGTCACGGTGCCGTCGGCGGCGACGTTGATGTCGTGGTCGGTCGGCTGGAAGACGATCGGGCCGCCGGTGCCGAGCACGAGATTGCCGTCGGAGGTCATGAGCTGGCCGGTGCTGCTGAGCGCGAACTTGCCGTCGCGGGTGTAGCGCTCGGCGCCATTGGCCTGCACGGCGAAGAACGCGTTGCCGCTGATCGCCATGTCGAGCGGGTTGTTGGTCGCCTCCATCGGCCCCTGGCCGACGTCGCGGTAGGTGCCGCGGTCCTGCACATAGGAGACCCGGCGGTCGGAGCCGACGAAATTGTCCTCATGCGCGTTCGAGTTGAGGTACTCCTCGAACAGCGAATGGTCGGCCTTGAAGCCGTTGGTGTTGGCATTGGCGACGTTGTTGGCGATGACATCCATCTGCCGTTCCAACGTCATCTGCCGTGACAAGCCGATCAGAAGCGCATTCTGCATCGGTAGATCTCCCCTGCGTGAGATCTGCCATTTCGCTCTCCCAAGCGCCTTGGCCGATCCCGTGAACGAGACCGTCGGGTTCTCCCAAACCGTTCGGTCTCGCCCCTCTCTCAGCGAAAGCCGTGCCAACTTGAAATGATGTGTTGTTACAATGGGTTGTCGATTTTTCGGCGGCGCGGGCGGGAGGCAGAAAGGTTCTGTTAGCCATGTTTGCCCGGCAGATTTTTCCTAGCGGAGGCCCAATCGAAAGGTTCCGTTAACCATTATTACCGTAGCGTTTGCTTGTAAGAGGAGCGCTTTGCGCTGGGGCATTTGTATCGCGTCACTGTCTGCCAGGAGGCTTCGCTCTTTCGATCCTTTTGAGATGAGCGAGCCCGGACGATCATGGCAGAGAATGAAGCGGAAGGCGGCGGAGCCGCCGAAGGCGCGGAAGCCGCTGCCCCCAAAAGCAAGTTCAAGCTGATCCTGATCATCGTCGGCGCGCTGGTCGTGCTCGGCGGCGGTGCCGCAACCTGGTTCCTGTTCTTCCGTCATGGCGAAGACGAGCATCATGCCGAGGTCGCTCCCCCGCCGAAGCCGCCGGCCTTCGTCGAAGTGCCCGACATGATGGTCAACCTCGCCGGTGCGCCCGGCGAGCGCGTGCAATATCTCAAGCTCAAGATCGTGCTCGAGCTGAAGGAAGAGAAGCAGATCGAGGCGATCAAGCCGTCGATGCCGCGGGTCACCGACATCTTCCAGACCTATGTGCGCGAGCTCCGCTCCTCCGACCTCAACGGCTCCGCCGGCGTCTTCCGCCTCAAGGAAGAGCTGACCAAGCGCGTCAACGCCGCAGTCGCGCCGATCCAGGTCAGCGCGGTGCTGTTCAAGGAAGTCGTGCTCCAGTGACGGTTCAGAGAAGGTAACGGGCTAGCGTCATGGCCGGCAACGAGCAGATGGACCAGGATGCGATTGCCGCCCAATGGGAGGCGTCGCTCGATTCCGAGGATCCCGCAGAGGCCGCGAAGGCTGCTGCCGAAAACGAACTCTCGGAGACCATGGCCCTGCAATGGGCGGCCATGGTCGAGGACGGCAGCCGCGATCTCGGCAACGGCAAGAACTCGGGCGAGCGGGTGCTGTCGCAGGAGGAGATCGACAATCTCCTCGGCTTCACCGTCGGTGACGTCACGCTCGACGACCATTCCGGCATCCGCGCGATCATCGATTCGGCGATGGTCTCCTACGAGCGTCTGCCGATGCTCGAAATCGTCTTCGACCGCCTGGTGCGGTTGCTGACGACCTCCTTGCGCAATTTCACCTCCGACAACGTCGAAGTCTCGCTCGACCGCATCACCTCGGTGCGTTTCGGCGACTACATGAACTCGATCCCGCTGCCCGCCGTGCTCTCGGTCTTCAAGGCCGAGGAGTGGGACAATTTCGGCATGGCGACGGTTGATTCCAGCCTGATCTACTCGATGATCGACGTGCTGCTCGGCGGCCGCCGCGGCTCGAGCCAGCTCCGCATCGAGGGCCGGCCCTATACCACGATCGAGACCGAGCTGGTCAAGCGCTTGGTCGAGGTGGTGCTGGCCGATGCCGAGCAGGCGTTCCGGCCGCTGTCGCCGGTGACCTTCACGATCGACCGGCTCGAGACCAATCCGCGCTTCGCCGCGATCAGCCGTCCCGCCAACGCCGCGATCCTGGTGCGCCTGCGCATCGACATGGAAGATCGCGGCGGCAACATCGAACTGCTGCTGCCTTACGCGACCATCGAACCGATCCGGGCCGTCCTGCTCCAGATGTTCATGGGCGAAAAGTTCGGCCGTGACCCGATCTGGGAAGGCCATTTCGCCACCGAGATCGTGCAGGCCGAGATTTCCGTCGACGCCGTGCTCTACGAGGCCGACATTCCGCTCAAGCAGCTGATGCGGCTGAAGGTCGGCGACACGCTGCCGCTCGACATGCGCGCCGATGCCAATGTCACCGTGCGCTGCGGCGACGTCACGATCACCGAAGGACGCATGGGCCGGGTCGGGGAACGCGTTGCGATCCGCGTGACGAAACCCTTGCGCAAGCCAAGTACGACACTTGCGATGTTCGAGAAGGTGGACGAACAGAACAAGCTGATGGAGGCCCCATGAACCACTCTCTGGGAATGGCGATCGAGACGTTGGTGGCTATCCTGCTGATGCTCACGATCGGCTACTGCATCCTGCTCAACAAGCGGCTGACGCGGCTGAAGGCGGACGAGCATTCGCTGAAGGCTGTGATCGGCGAGCTCATCACCGCGACCGAGATCGCTGAGCGCGCGATCGGCGGGCTCAAGCTCGCGGTGCGCGACGTCAACGAGAATCTCGGCAGCCAGCTTGCCGCCGCCACGCAGATGTCCGACCAGCTCCACAAGCAGCTCGGCGAAGCCGACAACGTGGTGCGTCGCCTCTCCAAGATCGCGATCGCGGCGCGCCCCGTCACCAATCCGGAAGCCGCGGCCGCCCCGGCCGCCAAGCCGTCGGCGGCGAAGGCGGTGGCCGCTGCCGCTGAAGCGTTCTCCGAGCGCCGAAGGTCCAACGGTCTCGCCGCATAAAGTCAGGGTATGAAGTCCTTTCGTAACATCCGCGTCATTCCGGTCGTCCTGGTTGCGGTCGCAGGTCTCGCCACACTGAAAGTGGCGGGGCTCGTGATCAATGGCGGCTATGTCTTCGACTACCAGCCGAAGCAGGTGAAAAAGTCCTGGGCGCAGGAGAATCTGAATTTCCCCGGGGGCGAGGACCCTGACATCACCGGGTCCACGCATGGCGCGCCGAAGGAAGCACCCAAGCCGGCCGCGCCCGAGACCAAGATGGAGGGTACCCCGGTCAAGATGGACGAGGCCCAGCCGCAGGTCTCGGCCTCGGAGCGCGCGATCCTGGAACGGTTGCAGGCGCGCCGCCAGGAGATCGAGTCCCGTCAGCGCGAGATCGATATCCGCGAGAGCCTTTTGAAGTCGGCCGAGAAGCGCATCGAGGACAAGGTCGAGGAGATGAAGGCGGTGGAATCCCGCATCACCGCGACCCAGGCCGAGCAGAAGGCCGCCGAGGCCCAGCGCTTGAAGGGCCTCGTGACCATGTATGAGGGCATGAAGCCCAAGGACGCGGCGCGGGTGTTCGACCGGTTGGAAATGGGGGTGCTGATCGAGATCGCCTCGGCGATCGCCCCGCGCAAGATGTCCGACATCCTGGGACTGATGTCGTCGGAAGCGGCCGAGCGGTTGACCGTCGAAATGGCCCGCCGTGCCAATGGGGGCGGGGATCAGGCTGCCTCCGCCAGTGATCTTCCCAAGATCGACGGCAAGCCGACGCAAAAGCCGAATTGAGGGCTCGAGAGGCGCGGCGCGCGGCGGCAACCTGCGCGCCATCGCGCGGTCGTTCGGCCTGCAGGCGGCTGGACGTCCTGCGCGTCTAGTTCGCGACCGGTCGAGCTCAGCGGTCTCTCTCCGCGTCGGATTGCGCGAGAAGGCGACATTGAAGACCCCGTCGCCCTGCGGGCATCACACGATCAGATCGTGCGGTACGAGGGCGTGAGTTGAGCCTGGCCCGTGAGCTGGATCAATGTGCAGCGGGGACAGTTCAGGCATCGGCGCCGCCCCGAATCCATGGACTACGCCGGCATGTTCGTGATGACCGGACGGGTCCGAGGGATCATCCAATCCTGCGCCGGAGCCCGAGCGGTGGTCATGCAAAGCGCCACCCTTGGTGGCGTAAGGTTCGGCCGCCGCGTGCCTCGGCTCGGGCGCAAGGACACCCGAACCGTCTGGGGCTGGCTGCTTGAAATGAAATGAGTCCCCGAGGCGAACCCAGGCAACACGAGGAAGGTCGTTCTCGCCTGTCGGGTCCCGGGGATGTTGCTCGAGCAACTGATTTTCATGGTGTGACGTCTCGATGGGACCTGTGCCGGAGTGGATGCTGCGGTCGACGCCGAGAGCCGTCAGGTCGATGCGCTCAGAGTCTATCTTGAATGCAGAGACGATATCAGGGCGCGCCGCACCGGGATTTGATGTCGAGGCAAAGACGAAATGGTCGTCTCTGGAACTACTGGCAAGAAGATTCCGCTCGTGTTCGCCAGAATGGGCATCGCAACTGTCCTGTGAACTGATCTTGCCATCATCCGGACTTTCGCCGGAGGCAGCGGTGTCACCGGTGCGCGCGTCGTGGGTGCTCGCAGCCACCGTCTGAACGGCGGCCAAACCATCTGCAGCCGTATTGTCTTCGGGGATCGCGGCAGGATGGGACGGGGCGGCGGCATCGTGAGCTGCCGCGTGACCGAAATGGTCGCGATCGTCGGCACCGTGGATTGTGATCGCTATCGTCTGTTCCGTGCCATCGATGGTGGTGACCGTGAAGGTGTCGGTCAATGTGTCACAGGAAGAAAGCGCCTTTACGGCGCAGTTGGTGGTATCGAGCGTGTAGGTCCACACGCCGGCGGCGGTCATCGTGAAGGTGCCGTAGCCGCCCGCGCTCCGCGTCGCACAAGTGACCGGCGTGAATGTGTTGGGCGGGTTGTCGACGTCGGTGTCGGTCAGTCTGCCGCTCGCCGTCGGCTTGCCTCGTTCCTCGCAGTCGGGCTCGGTCACCGAGCCTGTGGTGCAGCCGCGGATGATGGCGGGATCGTTCGTGCCGTGGATGGTGATCGTCACCACCTGCGCGGTGCCGTCGATGGTGGTCACCGTGAAGGTGTCCGTCAGGGTATCGCAGGCGTTCAGCGCCTGGACGGCGCAATTTGCGTTGTCGAGCAGGTAGGTCCAGACACCGTCTGCCGTCATCTGGAAGCTGCCATAACCGTGGTCGCTCACCTTTGGCGAGGTCACCGGCGTGAAGCTGTCGGGAGTATTGTCGACATCCGTATCGGTGAGCCTGCCGGTTGCGGTCGGTGTCCCGCGCGTCCCATACGCGGCTTCCGTTACGGTGCCGGTCGCCGTCCCGGAGATGATGGCAGCATCGTTGGAGCCGTTGATCGTGATGGTAATCAACTGCGGGGTCCCGCCGATGCTCGTCACCGTAAAAGTGTCGGTCAGCGTCTGGCCAATGTTCAACGCCTGTACTGCGCTGTTGGATTGATCGAGCGTGTAGGCCCAGACGCCATCGGCGGTCATCGTGAAAGTGCCGTAGCCGTGTGTACTCGGCGTCGGCGAATTGACGGCCGTGAAAGTGTTGGCGGGGTCGTCGACATCGACATCCGAGAGCTTGCCGGTCGTGACGGATGATCCGGACGAGGCATTGGCGACGCCGCCGGATTCGATCGATGTGCCGGTCGTCATGCCGGAGATGATCGCCGCGTCGTCGACCCCATTGATGTTGATCGTGAAGACCTGCTGGGCCGAAAGCGACCCGTCTGACACGGCGATCACAAAGCTATCGGTGGTCGACGTCTTCAGCGCGTTGATCGCGTCATTGTCGGGAACGAAGGCATAGGCGCCAGTCGTGCTGTTCAGATAAAGCGTGCCAAAAGCGCTGGTCTTCGATACGTCGTAGGTTGCTCCATCCAGCACGGTATTGCCCGTAGCGCCTCCGCTGATGGCGAAAGTCAGCGCGGCGTTGGAGCTGGAACTGCTGGCGCTGAACGTTCCCCTCGTTGCGGTGAAGACGTCAAACACGGCCGTGTCGAGTTCAAGCGGGGGCGCCTGAGCATTCAAGGTCGGCGGCGTCTTCACGATCATGATCTCGGGCATCATGATGACGGGCACCGCTGGCAGTGTGTTCGGCGTCGCGGGTGCGTCGGGCGCTATGAAATGGATCGGCTCCAGCGGCAGGGATTTGACGAACGGAGGGGTGCCGGACCCGTGCGTGCCATATCCCTTCGCGAAATTTTCGAGCGCCTCCTGCTGGACCGCCCGCAGCTCCTCCATGCGCGTCGCGCTGTTGTCGAGCTGGTTCACGGAAACCCCGGAGCCGACCTTACTCAGCACGACCGTTTGCCCGGGATCCTCGACGATGATGTGCCGCGGGATGGCCTCCTTGGTGGTGAGCTCGAACGTGCCGTGCGCAAGGTCCTTGTACGCAATCGTATCGTCGTCGAGGAACGTTACGTTCGGGTCTGCCGCCTCGACCTCTTTGATCATCGAGAGGAGCAATGCCGTGAGCGACAGCATCCCGAAGCCCCCGGCAGAGGCCCGCTCACGAATCTGGGTAGCGGGCGCATCAAGAGCGCCGCTCGTCGCGGTCCTCACTTGGCGGTGCGGGGCCGCGGCGGCTTCGCGCTCGTCCCCGTGCCTTGCAGTGGACGTGCCGAACATTGTTCAACCCCGATTGCCCAAACAGTCGGCCTCAGCCGTCGCCGTACCTTGGCCGGCTTGCCGCGTCACGCGATCGGGAACAGTTTTGTGCCGGCAACGTCAGTCAGGCCCGCTAAAGGCCGTGGTCTCCGAGAATTCCGCCCAGGCGGATCACGGCAGAACTGCTGTCGTTTGCCGGATGCCACGGCTTTGAGAAAAGCTGTTTGAAATTGCCGGGCGCGGATAGTGGCTCTTTTGGGCACCGCGATCAGCCATTCGGATTAAGCCGGAATAACCATTTTGCCTGTCGTGGCTTGTTGTGACGGGTCTGCCATGATGCGGGATGGCTTCACCGACGCTGTCCGAGCCGTTCGGATGCTCAAGGACGATATCTTCTAGAGGAGGAAGCCATGGGCACTCGTGCAACGATTATTCTCGTGGCAGGTCTCGTCCTCGCGCAGGCCGCCTGCGCAGTCCAGGCGCAGAGCGATTCTCCGCGTCGTGCCGTGCTGGACTCGGCGTCAACGCCAATCGGGAAAGTTGTGGCGGCCGATGGCTCGGTCATCATCGAGCATGCGGGTGCCGCCATCGTCCAGGCAAACGTCGCGGGCGACGCCATCCAGACGAAGATCGGAGATCCCGTCTATTCGGGCGATGTGGTCCGAACCGGTGCCGACGGACGGGTCGGCATCAACTTTGTCGATGGAACTTCGTTCAACCTGTCGAGCAACGCGCACATGACGATGGACGAATATGTCTACGACCCGACCGGGAAGTCCAATTCGACGGTTTTCAATCTGACCCGGGGGACGTTCGTTTTTGTTGCCGGCCAGGTTGCGAAGACCGGCGACATGAGGATCGAAACGCCGGTTGCCACGATGGGCATTCGAGGCACCACACCTCACGTCGAAATCTCGGACGACGGAACCACCAGATTCTCCACTCTCATCGAAGAGGGCAAGAACAAGTATACGAAGAAGTCCGGCGCAGCGGGGGCGCCCAAAGCCGAGCAAAGGGTCGAGCACAGGCTCAATCTGAACATTTGCCGCGGCTGCTAGAATTGGTGCTAACCGTGCCATCGCCAGATCTCAGAAGATCGGGAGCCTGACATGGAAGCAAGGTTCTCTATGGCTGAAGGCGGAATCGCGCTTGTCGTCTTGCTGTTGGTCGGCTTGCCGGTCGCAGCCCAGAACGCCAAGGTGAAGGACAGCTATCTCAGCAAGATCGAATTATGCAACGGGACCGGTGCCACCCCGCTCGATGCCCGGATCGACGCCTGCACGGCTTTCATAGAGGCGCGTCAAGGTCCGACCACAGCTCTGGCCATCGCCTATAACAATCGCGGCAACGCCTACACCGCAAGGGGCGACTACGACAGGGCGCTCCGCGATTTCGATCAGTCGATCACACTCAATCCGACATACGCGAAGGCTTTCAACAACCGCGGCGTGGCTCATCTGAGGCAAGGCGAATTTGAACTCGCGATCGAAGCCTTTGATGGTGCGATCAAGCTCGATCCCGGCTACGGCGCTGCCTTCGTCAACCGCGCCGGAGCCTATCTGAAGAAGAAGGACCACCAGCGCGCGGCGCGCGACTACGACGAGGCAATTCGTCTCCAGCCCGACCTGCAGTCCGCATGGAGCGGACGATGCTGGACCCGGGCGGTTCTCGGCGCCTGGCAGGCGGCGCTGGAGGATTGCGACAGAGCGCTTCAATCGGGATCGACCAGCGCTGCCGTGTACGATTCGCGCGGACTGATCCACCTGAAGATGGGTGAATTCGGCGCCGCGATCGACGACTACAATTCTGCCCTGCGAGCTGCCCCGGCATTGGCCAGCGCGCTTTTTGGCCGCGGGCTTGCCAAACTGAAGCAAGGTGACGGGATTGGCGGGGATGCCGACATTTCGGCAGCCAAGACAATTCAGGGGAACATCGGCGACGAGTTCACACGTTTTGGCGTCGCCTCCGACTGAGTTGGCCTGGTCACGCGGAGCGAATCGGAGGTGAATATGGATGCAAGGTTCGCGCTCATTCGAGCTCACGACAGCATTCGCCGCTATCAGCGGTTGTTGAACACGCAGCTGACGGATCTCGAGCGTGAGTACATCGAGAGTCGAATCTCGGAAGAGCGATCGACTATGCAGTCAGTTCGCGAAGCGCGAGGCGAGATAAGTTTCTTGCCGGCCGATGGCGGTGCTTGATTGGCCGTCTTTTTGCGCCCACGCGGCCGATGACGGTGCGCGCGACGACGGGGTGTTAACACCTCCTTAACCCTTTGCTTCCCCAGATTCCGCGCGCGAACGTCTCGGTCCACGAGCAAGGCGTCGCGTCACCCTGTGCCGGATCAAGTCCTCATTACAGCATTAACAAGTCCTTAATTGGCAAAACCTACAGTCGACGGCACGGGCCGGCGCCAGTGCCGGCATGACCCGCCGAACCGGAAGAAATGCCGCCAATGGCGCAGAAGGCTGCCGCTGGATTTGTGTCGCGAGCCCGCGCTTTGGCGCAGGCGTTGTCTCGTCATATTCGCACGGCACCACTGCTCGCAGCCTGCCTGCTGATCGGCTTTCATAATAGTGCCCGAGCGGCCGATACGGTTCGGGGCGAGGCGAGCTTTTCAGCCGGCGGCGGTTTTGCCCGTCTCGTGATCAAGCTCGGCGAAGACGTGCCCTCCGAGGTGACGACCGCCGGCTCCATCCTCATCATCCGCTTCGATCGTCCCGTCGACGTTCCCGTCGACCGGGTGCCGGAAGCCGCGCCCGACTACGTCAATTCGGCCCGGCGCGATCCCGACGGCAGCGCGATCAGGCTGTCGCTGGCGCGGCGCGTCACCGTCAACACCATGAATGCCGGCGAGCGCACCTTCGTCGATCTGATGCCGGAAGGTTGGAAGGGGCCGCCGCCCAGCCTGCCTCAGGAGGTGGTCAAGGAACTCGCCGAGCGCGCGCGGGCTGCCGAACGCGCGCTGCGCGCCCAGCGCGCCGCGGCCGAAGGCAAGAAGCGTCCGCCGATCCGCGTGCGCGCCTCGATGCAGCCGACCTTCGTGCGCTTCGTGTTCGAGATGCCCGACGGCGTCGGTGTCTCTTCCGTGCTCAACGAGCAGAAGCTGACGCTCGCCTTCAACGCCAATCTCAGCTTCGACCTTGCAGATGCCGTCGTCGCCGCGCCGCCGAACGTCGCGTCGATCAAGCAGAAGTCCGATATCGACCAGACCAGCGTCGAGATTGCGCTGATCGGCGATTCCGACGTGCACTCCTTCCGCGACGACAAGAACTACGTCGTCGACATCGCCTTCCAGCCCGACAAGGGCAAGACGGCGGCAACACCTGAAGCGGCGATCGCGAAGGCCGAAGCCGGCGGTCACGGGCCGGCGCCGGCCACTGAAAAGCCGGCGGCCGCAAAGCCGAAGGACGCCCATGGCGAGATCAAGCCGCCGACCTCGGAGACGATCGCGCGCGAAGCCAAAATTGACGTGAAGCCCGAGGTGAAGCCGGAAACGCCCGCGGCGATGCCGCCCGCCGAGGCGCCGAAGCCGGCAGCGGCAATAAATTCGACCGAAGCTCCGCGCGTCACCGAAGCGCCCAAGCCCGCGCCACCCGCGACGGAAGCCGCCGTGCCTGCCGCTCCTGCCAAGCCCGTGATGACCGAAGCGCCCAAAGAGGTCGTGAAGGAAGCCGCGAAGGAACCGATCAAGGAAGAGCCCAAGGAAGCTGCCAAGGAGACGCCGAAAGAAGCACCCAAAGAAACGGCCAAGGCTGCGCCCGTCGAAGCCCAAGCTTCGCCACCGCCCGCGGCGGCGAGTGTCGATGCGCGGCGCGACAGCGACGGCCTGCGCGTGACGTTCCCGCTTCAGGTCTCAACGCCCGCCGCCGCGTTCCGCCGCGGCGACACGGTGTGGCTGGTGTTCGACTCGCCAAAGCCGGTCGACGTCGAAGCGATCCGCACCAAAGGCGGTGCCATGATCGGCGAGGTCAGCCGCATGCCGCTCGAGAAGGGGCAGGCGGTGCGCATCCGTCTCACCCGTCCGCTGGTCTATTCGCTGACCAGCGAGGAGGTCGGCAAGGAGACCAACTGGCTGCTCACGCTCGCCGACAAGATCCAGGCAACGCCGCTGCCGCTGATGATGTCGCGCAACATCACCGATCCCGCGCTCGCCAACATCGCGATCCCCTTCGCCAATCCGGGCCTGATGCACAAGCTCACCGATCCCGACGCCGGCGACATGCTCTATGTCGTCACCGCGCAGCGGCCGGTCCGCGGCTTCATCAAGCGGCAGGATCTCGTCGATCTCTCGCTGCTGGAATCCGCCCACGGCATCGCGATCCGGCCGAACTCCGACGAGGTCGGCGTCGAGGTCGGATCGGACAAGGTCATCCTCGGCAAGAAGGGCGGCCTGACGCTGTCGCCGGTCGACGTTTCGGCCGAGCGCGCACCGACTGCGGTGCGGCCGGTCTTCAATCCCGAGGGCTGGCGCAAGGGCCAGTCGGAAGAGTTCTGGACGCGCCAGAGCGAACTGATTGCGGCGATCTCCGCCGTCGAGCCGGCACAGCGTTCGCTGCCGCGGCTCGACCTCGCGCAGTTCTACATGTCGCGCGCGATGTATCACGAAGCCAAGTCCGTGACCGAATTGATGCTGAGCGATCCCCTCAACAAGGAGGAGAGCGGCGCGTTGATCGTGCATGCGATCTCGAGCATCCTGATCGGACGGCCTGCATTAGGCCTGAAGGATCTCGCCAATCCCGTGATCGGCAACAGCCACGACTCGCAGCTCTGGAAGGCGCTCGCCTATGCGCGCCAGGGCAAATGGGCGGATGCCCGCGAGAAGTTCAAGAATGTCGAATTCGCCATCGCCTCGCTGCCGCTCGACATCCAGCGCATCGTGACGATGGATGCGATGCGCGCCTCGCTCGAGGTGAAGGACTATGCCGGCGCCTCCAAGCGCCGCGGCGAGATCGAGGTGGTCGGCGTGTCGCCGGAAGCTGCGCCCGGCTTTGCCGTGTTGCGCGGCCGGCTCGCCGAGGCGCTTGGTCACGACAAGGACGCGCTCGACGACTACAAATTCGCGGTCGCCTCGAATGATCGGCAAGCAGCGGCGGAAGCCAAGCAGCTCGAGGTCGCGCTGCGGCAGAAACGTGACGAGATCAGCAAGGAAGATGCGCTGAAGGAGCTCGAGACGCTGTCGATGACGTGGCGCGGCGACGCGATCGAGGTCAAGACGCTGCAGATGCTGTCGCAGCTCTATTCCGAGAATGGGCGCTATCGCGACGCGCTCACCGCGGCGCGGACCGCGACCAAGCTGCAGCCGAATGCGGAAGCCTCGCGCCAGGCGCAGGATCTGGCGTCGGATCTGTTTACGCAGATCTTCCTGGGGCCGAAGGGCGACGAGCTGCCGCCGGTCGAGGCGCTGGGGATGTTCTATGAGTTCCGCGAGCTGACGCCGATCGGCCGCCGCGGTGACGAGCTGATCCGCCGCCTGGCCGATCGTCTCGCCTCGATCGATCTGCTCGACCAGGCCGCCGAGCTGCTGCAATACCAGGTTGACCACCGCCTCGAAGGTGCCGCGCGCGCGCAGGTCGCCGCGCGCCTTGCCATGATCTACCTCGCCAACCGCAAGCCCGACATGGCGATCACGGCGCTGCGCGCGAGCCGCATCAGCGATCTCTCCGGCGAGTTGCGGCAGCAGCGCCTGCTGCTGGAAGCGCGGGCGCAGAGCGACGTCGGCCGCCATGATCTCGCGCTCGACATCGTCTCCAACGTCAGTGGCCGCGAGGTGCTGCGGCTGCGGTCTGACATCTTCTGGGCAGGTCGTCGCTGGCGCGAATCCGCCGAGCAGATCGAGCTTTATTACGGCGACCGTTTCCGCGACTTCAAGCCGCTCAATGCGGTGGAGAAGAGCGACATCATCCGCGCCGCCGTCGGCTATGCGCTTGCCGACGACTCGATCGGGTTGTCACGCTTCCGCGAGAAATACGCACCCCTGATGAGCGAGAGTGCGGACCGGCTCGCCTTCGACATCGCCAGCAAGCCGGCCGCGGCGTCCAGCGCCGAATTCGCCGACATTGCAAAACTCGCCGCAAGCGTCGACACGCTCGATGGCTTCCTCCGCGAGATGAAGCAGCGCTTCCCCGACGCCACCGCCCGCGCACCGGCCGCCCCGCAGGCCAAGGACGAGACCGATCATACCGGCTCGCTGCCGACGATCCCGGTCGTGCGGCAGATCAAGATGACGCGATAGAGCATGATCCGGAAAAGTGCGCCGCGGTTTTCCCTCGCGACAAACGCGGAACGCGTTTGCGCGGAGATCATGCTCAAACAATAACCTAAAGCGCGTATCGCGCTTTAGGAACCCTGCTACTTCTGGCCTCTCGACAGGTGCCGGGCGAGACGGCAACCTGTGCACCTTCATGCCGGGAGAACGACGATATGAGCAAGCCTGCCAAGACCGAAGCCGAACTCATCGCCATGGCGCGCGCCGAGTTGAAGGTCCATACCGACGGCCCCGAGGGCATGTCCATCTCGATCGTCCGCGACGGCGACAGCTGGGAGTTCCGTGCCGATGCCGACCAGGCGACACGCGACAAGCCCGGCTTTCCCGAAAGCGTCGCCATGCTGGTGCAGATCGGCGATCACCTCAGCAAGCAGTATGACGTGAAGTAAGGCGCCTGCGGAAATCGCGGCGACTACCCCCCGTAACTCTGCACCAGGCTTCCCGCCACCAGCGACCAGCCGTCGACCAGCACGAAGAAGATCAGCTTGAACGGCAGCGAGATCGTCGCTGGCGGCAGCATCATCATGCCCATCGACATCAGCACCGAGGCGACGACGAGGTCGATGATCAGGAAGGGGAGGAACAGCAGGAAACCGATCTCGAAGGCGCGCTTCAGCTCGGAGATCATGAAGGCAGGGACGAGGATGCGCAGCGCAAGCTCATCGGGCGTTGCCGGCGGCGGCTCGCCGGAGAGATCGAGAAACAGCTTCAGATCCTTCTCGCGCACGTTCTTCTGCATGAAGCCGCGCAAGGGCACGGAGGCGCGCTGGAGCGCGTCCTCGACGCCGATCTGGTTGGCGACGAGCGGGCGGATGCCGTCGTCGTAGGATTTCTGCAGCACCGGCCCCATCACGAAGAAGGTGAGGAACATCGCCAGCGCCAGGATCACCGAGTTGGGCGGCGCTGTCGCCGTGCCCATCGCGGTCCGCAGCAGCGACAGCACGACCACGATGCGCGTGAACGACGTCATCATGATCAGGATCGACGGCGCGATCGACAGCACCGTGAGCAGCGCGATCAGCTGGATCGCGCGCTCGGTGACGCCGCCACCACCAGCACCGCCGCCACCGAGATTGATGCTGATGTCCTGCGCATGCGCAGGCGAGGCAAGCAAACCCGTGGCGAGCAAGGCCGCGGCGATCAGAACAGAAGGGACAAGAACTCTACGCGGGAAGGACGGCAGCCTCACGAAGACGGCTTCGGACGGCCGAGCAGCGAGGCCATCTCGTCTTCGAGATTCTCAAAGCTGGTCTTTTCCGGAGCCGGTCTGGCCGGCGGCGCGGGAGGGGCCGGCGGCTCGGCGCGGGCGGCGCGCGGCGGAGCGGCGGGCGGCTCCGGCGCAACCGGCGGGGCGATGGTCTCGCCGGCCGGACGACGGAGCGCCGCCTCGAGGCGCTGGGCCATCTCGGCGAGATTCTGCTCGGCACTCGATGGCGCGGCGGCAGGGGCCGGCGGCGGAACGGGCGGAGCCTGTAGTCCCGGCGGAGCCTGCGGCACGGGCGGCGGAGGCGGTGGCGCGGCCGCGCGCTCGGCACGCACCGGCGGCACCTTGGCCGGCTCGCTCGCGCGCGGCGGGCGCGGCATCAACGGCGGCTCGCTGCGCGCAACGCGCGGCGGCATCGGCTCGGGGCGGGGCTCACGCTCGGGACGCGGCGGCATCGGTTCCGGCGAGAAACCGCCGATTGCCGGTTCGCTGCGGCGTTCGGCCAGAGCGGGCGCCGGCCGGCGGACTTCGTCGGCGAAGGACGGACGTGCGGGCCGCGGCGGCGGCTCGGGCATTTGCGGCTCGGGATGGTCGAGCACTTCGGGGCGCGGCGCTTCGTCGGCCCAGCTGCCGGCATCGGGCATCGGGGCGAGGCGCGGCGGCTCGGCGGCGCTGGAACGCTGCGGAATCTGGTCGCGGCCGGCTGCGGCGCGCACGATATTCGGTTCGACGACGATGTCGGTCGGACCGCCGATCATCAGGAGATGTTCGACATTGTCACGGCGCACCAGCACCAGGCGCCGGCGGCCATCGACGGCGGCCGCGTCGATCACCGCAAGCCGGGGCATCCTGCCGCGCTGGGTGTTGGCGCCGAGCCGGGTGGTCGCGAATCGGCGGACCAGCCACGCCGCGACGCCGATCAACGCCAGCACGACGATGAACGCGACGATGAAAGTGATAGGGCTACCGTTCATACCTGTCCCCGGCAAATGGCGCTTCTCTCGTGCCTATGGTCAGCCAACCACCGGCGTGCGATGCCCCAAAAACTGCGATCTCTTAACGTTCCGCGGCAAGTTTTGCCGTCCCCAACCCTTAATAACCTATGAATCGCCCGATCCAAAACGACTTCTTGGCCTGTGCGTGGGCCGCCAAGCGGTTGGGTTAATACGGCTTTTGGAATGCGTAGAATCACGGGGGGACACAATGCGTGTCTCAATCAGAAACACGCATCTGCCTCGCCTTAACCACCTGTTAACCATACACGCGGCAAATTCTGCCTAGCTTCGGGCCACACTCCGCACTTGGGGCCCGCAAGAGGCGGAAGGAGCCGCAACGATGTCCATCAACGATCTTCCGGTGCTGTCGGCGCTTCGCACCAAGATGCAGTGGCACCAGGAACGCCAGCGCGTCCTGTCCGAGAACGTCTCCAATTCCGACACCCCCAATTTCCGCCCGCGCGAGCTGGTCGAGCCGAAATTCGACAAGACCGGCGCTCCGGCGGGCTCGATGGGGCCTCTCGCCATGGCCGTCACCAGCGCTTCGCACATGACGCCGTCAGGCGCGGCCTCGAGCTTCGACCAGAACAAGAACGCGGGCTTCGAGACCCGTCCGGCGGGCAACGCCGTCAATCTGGAGGAGGAGATGATGAAGTCCGCCAACAACCAGATGGATTATGCGGCCGTCACCTCGCTCTACTCGAAGAGCCTGCATCTTCTGAAGACCGCGATCGGCAAGGGCTAGAGCTAGAGGACGCAGACCATGGCGAATGACAGCAGTGATTTTGCCCGCTCGATGGCGATCGCGACCTCCGGGTTGCGGGCGCAGGCCGGGCGCATGCGGGTGATCTCGGAAAACATCGCGAATGCCGACTCGACCGCGCCGATCGCAGGCGGCGATCCCTATCGGCGCAAGGTGCCGACGTTCTCCTCGGCGCTCGACCGTGCGCTCGACGCGCAGGTCGTGACGCTCGGCAAGATCAAGCCCGACCAGTCCAACTTCCGCGTCAAATACGAGCCAAGCAATCCGGCGGCGGATGCCACCGGCAACGTCAAGTATCCCAACGTGAATTCAGTGGTCGAGATGACCGACATGCGCGACGCGCAGCGGTCCTACGAGGCCAATGTCAACATCATCAGTGCAACGCGCCGGATGATCCAGCGCACGCTCGACATCCTCAAGAGCTGAACAGGAAACCCTAGGCCATGGCAACACCGACAATCGCGGCCAATGCTTATGCCAACCTTGCCCGCGTGCTGGAAAACACCGGCGCCGGCAAGGGCAGCGAGGCGAGCGGGCAGTCCTTTGCTTCGCTGCTGAAAGACGCGGTTGGCAGCGTCATGGAATCCGGCCGCAAATCGGACGCGCAGACCGTCGCAATGGCCTCCGGCAAGGCCAACGTGATGGATGTGGTGACGGCGGTCGCCGACACCGACGTCGCGGTGTCCACGCTGGTCTCGGTCCGCGATCGCGTGATCGCGGCATACGAAGACATCATGAAGATGCCGATCTGACGAGAGCGGTGAGTAGCGAATGGCGAGTGGGGAGTTGCTCCCATTCGCCATTCGCTACTCACCATTCGCAGCCATCAAGACAACCAACAACGGAATTCTGCAATGACCGGACCCGAGACCCTCGACGTCGCGCGCGATGCGCTCTGGACCATCGTGATCGTGTCGTCGCCGCCCATGGTGGTCGGCCTCGTGGTCGGCGTCATCGTGTCGCTGTTCCAGGCGTTGACCCAGATCCAGGAGCAGACGCTGGTCTACGTGCCGAAGATCCTGGCGATCTTCGCCACAATGCTGCTGGCGCTGCCGTTCATGGCCGACGCGCTCCATTCCCACATGATGCGGATCTCGTCGCGAATCATCGGCGGGTAAGGCACAATGCGCCCACCATGCGCATCGACGTCTCGCTGCTGCCGGCGCTTGCCGCGGCCTTCATGCTCGCCTTCGCCCGGGTCGGCGCGATGGTGATGCTGCTGCCGGGGCTCGGCGAGACCAACATCCCGACGCGGGTGAAGCTGTCGATCGCGCTGCTGCTGACGCTGATCATCCTGCCGCTGCATCGCAACGCCTATCAGGTCGACATGGGTTCGCTCGCGCCGATGCTGGTGCTGATGCTGCATGAGATCGTGATCGGCATCGTGCTGGGCGCGACCGCGCGCGTGACGCTGTCGGCGCTCCAGGTCGCAGGCGCCGTGATCGCGCAGCAGATGGGGTTGGGCTTCGTGACCTCGGTCGATCCGACGCAAGGGCAGCAGGGCGTCCTAGTCGGCAATTTCCTCACCATGCTGGGTGTGACGTTGCTGTTCGCCACCGACAGCCATCATCTGGTGATCGCTGCGTTGAACGACAGCTACGCGATCTTCGCGCCGGGCGAGACGGTGTCGAGCGGCGACATCGCCTCGCTTGCCACGCGGGCTTTCTCGGCCGCGTTTCTGCTCGGCTTGCAGTTGTCGGGGCCGTTCCTGGTGTTCGGCCTCGTCTTCAATATCGGGCTCGGCGTGCTGGCGCGGCTGATGCCGCAGATGCAGGTCTATTTCGTCGGCGTGCCGCTGTCGATCTTCGTGGGTTTCATGGTGCTGGCCCTGGTGCTTGCGGCGATGATGGGCACCTATCTCGACTACTTCATCGGTGTCATGCACCAGATGCTTCCGTTGAAATAAGAGAGATCGATGGCGGAAGACAACGATCCAGAGAGTCAAACAGAAGACCCGACGCAAAAGCGCCTCGAACAGGCGCTCGAACGCGGCGACGTCGCCAAGAGCCAGGAGATCAACACCTGGTTCATGATCGCGGGCGGCACGCTCGTGGTTTCGACCTTCTCCGGCTCGGTCGGCAGCGGCCTCTTGATGCCGTTGCGCAACCTGCTCGCCAATTCCTGGATGATCAAGACCGACGGCGGGAACCTGCTCGCGCTGATGCAGCAGATCGAGGTCGCGGTGTTGGCGGCGGTCGGCGTGCCGCTCCTGATGCTGGTGATCGCGGCCATTGCCGGCAACATGCTGCAGCACCGGCTGGTATGGTCGGCGGAATCCCTCACGCCCAAATTCAGCAAGCTCTCGCCCGCCGCCGGCTTCAAGCGCATCTTCGGCAAGCAGGCGGGCGCCAATTTTCTCAAGGGCATCGGCAAGCTCATCGTGCTCGGCGTGGTCATGACCACGATCCTGTGGCCGGAGCGGCATCGCATGGAGGCGATGGTCAAGCTTGATCCGGCCGCGATGATGGGCGCCATTACCAGCCTGACGGTCCATCTGCTCGGCGCGGTGGTCGCAGCGCTCGCGATCATCGCCATCGGCGACTATTTCTTCCAGTATCGCAGCTGGTTCCAGCGGCAGAAGATGTCGCTCCAGGAGATCAAGGAAGAGTTCAAGCAGTCCGAAGGCGACCCGCACATCAAGGGCAAGCTCAGGCAGTTGCGCCAGCAGCGCTCCAAGAAGCGCATGATGGCTGCGGTTCCCAAGGCCTCCGTGATCATCACCAACCCGACCCACTATTCGGTGGCGCTGTCCTACGAGCGCGGCATGTCGGCGCCGATCTGCGTCGCCAAGGGTGTCGACAATCTCGCTTTCAAGATCCGGGAGATCGCGCGCGAGCACGACATTCCGATCGTCGAGAACGTGCCGCTGGCCCGCGCGCTGTACGCCACCGCCGAAATCGACAAGGAAATCCCTGTCGAGCACTACCATGCGGTCGCCGAAGTCATCGGCTACGTCATCCGGCTGAAGCGCGGTTTCAGCGCCGCGCGGCAATAAAACCCCCGAAAAGTACCGGAAATGGCTGTAAACTGGGAATCAGCGTACGTTTCGCCCCTGCCGCCCTTGCGTCCGCGGGTCCAATTCAGGCAGGGAGGACCCCACGCGCCGCGTAGCGCGCTGATTCTCTGCCGACAGGCTGCACAAGCGTGAAATGACCGCCGAGACCGACCACGACCTGTCACGCGAGCCCGTTGCGGCGCATGAGCCGTCGCCGCGCTCGGGCAGCATTGTGCTGGTGCTCCTGGTGGCCGCCGGCCTTGTCGCGGTCGCCATCGGGTTGATGACGCTCGGACGCGCGCAGGCGCAGCCCTATATCCTCGGCATCCTCGCCGTGCTGGCGATGATCGGCCTGTTCAATCTGTTCGCCTTCGCCGCCGGCATCATCCGCTTCGTCGATCGCAGCCTTGACGATCCCGTGATGGGCCGCATCGCCGATCACGCCTTCGACGGCCTCGCGGTGACCGATCCGCGCGGCCATGTGGTCTATTCCAATGCGGCGTATCTGACGCTGACCGGCGCCTCCGGCCCGCAGGACGTGCGGCCGGTCGAGCGCGTCTTCATCGGCAATCCCGACGTTTCGGAAGCCGTGTTCCGCCTGCTCAAAGCTGCGCGCGAAGGAAAACGGCAGCAGGAAGAAGTGCGCATTTCCGGCCAGGACGGCAGCCACGGGCGCTGGCTGCGCATGCGCGTGCGTCCGCTCGGCACCGGAAAGCGCGAAGCCAAATATGCGGTGTGGTCGATCGCGGACATCACCCGCGACCGCGAACGCCAGGAGGACGTGTTCCAGGAGCTTCAGCACGCGATCGAGTATCTCGATCACGCGCCGTGCGGCTTCTTCTCGGTCAATCCCGCCGGCGAGCTCGCTTATGTCAATGCGACACTGGCGAACTGGCTCGACTATGATCTCGCCGAGATCGGCTCGGGCGGCTTGAAGCTCGCCGACATCGTCTCCGGCGACGGCGCTTCGCTGCTGAGCGCGATCGTGGCGGTGCCGGGCGAAGTGAAGACCGAAGTCTTCGACATCGATTTGCGCATGCGCACCGGCAAGACGATGCCGGTCCGGCTCTATCACAAGCTCGCCTTCGGTGCCGACGGCGCGCCGGGGCCGTCGCGCACGCTCGTCATCAGCCGGGCCCGCGACGAGCGCAGTGATCCCGATCGTGCAGCCGAAGTGCGCTTCATGCGCTTCTTCGACCACACCCCGATGGCGATCGCCACCGTCGAGCGCGGCGGCAACGTCGTGCGGGCGAACGCGCGCTACGCCAAGCTCGCGCAGGGCCTCGGGCTCGACAGCGCCAGCAAGTCGATCTTCCGCGCCGTCAACGCGCGCGACCGCCACCTTTTGATTGCAGCCATCAATCAGGCCGCCGAAAACCAGGCCGACATCGCGCCGGTCGAGGTGGCGCTGGAGGGGACCAAGGAGCGCTGGGGCCAGTTCTTCGTCACGCCGGTCGATGCGGCCGAGAACGAGGCCGAAGCCGCGATCGTGCACATGCTCGAGACCACCGAGCGGCGCGCGCTGGAGAACCAGATCAACCAGTCGCAGAAGATGGAGACGGTCGGCCAGCTCGCCGGCGGCATCGCTCACGACTTCAACAACGTGCTGTCCGCCATCATGATGGCGAACGACTTCCTGCTGAACGCGCACAAGCCGACCGACCCGTCGTTCCAGGACATCATGCAGATCAAGCAGAACGCGACGCGGGCTGCGACCCTGGTGCGTCAGCTGCTCGCATTCTCGCGGCGACAGACGCTGCGGCCGCAGGTGCTCGATCTCGGCGATGCCTTGTCCGATCTCACCATGCTGCTGCGCCGGCTGATCGGCGAGAAGGTCAAGCTCGACCTGATCCATGGTCGCGATCTCTGGCCGGTCAAGGTCGACGTCTCCCAGTTCGAGCAGGTCATCGTCAATCTCGCGGTGAACGCGCGCGACGCCATGCCCGACGGCGGCAAGCTGATCATCCGCACCGCCAATGTCGCGACCGACGAGGCAGGCAAGCTCGCCTACAAGGGCATGCCTGCGGCTGACTATGTGCGGATCGAGGTCGCCGACACCGGCACTGGCATCCCCGCCGACATCCGCGACAAGATTTTCGAGCCGTTCTTCTCGACCAAGGAAGTTGGCAAGGGCACCGGCCTCGGGCTGTCCACCGTCTACGGCATCGTCAAGCAGACCGGCGGCTTCATCTACGTCGATTCCGAGCCGGGTCAGGGCACCTCGTTCCACATCTTCCTGCCGCGCCATCACGCCGAGCCGGAAGTGCAGGTCGAGCAGCCCGCGGCGGTTGCCGCGACCAATGGTGCTGCGAAGGAAGCTGCACCTGCAACTGCGGAGGCGAAGCCGCGCACCGATCTCACGGGGCAGGGCACCATCCTGCTGGTCGAAGACGAAGAGGGTCTGCGCGCGCTGAACGCACGCGGCCTGCGCTCGCGCGGCTACACCGTCGTCGAAGCCGAGAACGGCGTCGAGGCCATGGAGGTGCTGGAGGAGCAGAGCGGCGGCATCGATCTCGTCGTCTCCGATGTGGTGATGCCGGAGATGGACGGGCCGACGTTGCTCAAGGCGATGCGGGAGAAGAACCCCGACATCCGGTTCATCTTCGTCTCCGGCTACGCCGAAGATGCCTTCGAGAAGAGCCTGCCCGAGGGCCAGCAGTTCGACTTCCTGCCAAAGCCGTTCACGCTCAGCCAGCTCGTGGCGGCGGTGAAGGAGACGATGACGAAGCAGGGGTGAGGCTCAGCTGTCGTCCTGGCTTTTGCCATGACGACAGCGCGGATATCGCGTTAAACCCGCCGGTAATCCGCGACCACAGTTCCCTCCCGCATTCGGCCAACTCCCCGGCAAATATGGGCTTTTGCCACATCCCCGCGACTGAGGGCCGCAGCCGGGGGTTCCGAAACCGGCTTCCTTTTTGTAGAAGGCTGCCCATCTTAGGAGCGCGTCCCCATGCCGGGGATTTGGGAAACGAACATGAATTTCTCGCAATGGTCCCGCAGTCTGGTGAAGACGATTGCCGTCGTTCTGGCGCTCGCGCTGCCGACGGCGCTTGCGATCTCCTCCGCTGACGCCCGCGTCGGCGGCGGCGTCTCGTCGGGTTCGCGCGGTTCGCGGACCTTCTCGGCCCCGCCGTCGACCACGACCTCGCCGGGCTCAACCTCGCAATTCAACCGCACCTACAGCCAGCCGGGCGCCGGCATGAACACGGCTGCGCCCGCGCGCGGCGGCCTGTTCGGCCGCGGCGGCGGCTTCCTGGGTGGTCTGGCGGCCGGCTTCCTCGGCGCAGGCCTTCTGGGCATGCTGTTCGGCGGTGGCCTGTTCGGCGGCCTCGGCGGGCTCTCGTCGATCCTGGGTCTGATCATCCAGATCGTGCTCGTCGTGTTCGTGGTGCGGCTGGCGATGTCCTGGTGGCAGCGCCGCAACGCGCCGCAGGCGGCCTATGCCGGCGCTGACGGCAGCGCCGGTCAGGGACCGCAGACGAACTATCGCAGCGGCCTCGGTGGTGGCCTTGGCAGTGGTCTTGGCGGCGGCTTCGGCTTCGGCGCCAACAACGCGCCGCTCGAGATCAAGCCGGACGATTACGAAGCATTCGAGCGTCTGCTTGGCGATATCCAGGCCGCCTGGTCGAACGAGGACGTTGCAAAGCTGCACACGCTCGCGACCCCGGAGATGGTCTCCTACTTCGAGAGAGACCTCGCAGAGAACCGCGCGCGCAATGCCGTCAACAAGGTGACCAACGTCAAGCTGTTGCAGGGCGACCTCGCGGAAGCCTGGCGCGAAGGCGAGACCGACTATGCGACGGTGGCGATGCGCTTCGCGCTCACCGACAAGACGGTCGACCGCAACACCGGCGCGATCGTCGCCGGCAGCGAGCAGCCGGGCGAAGTCACTGAAGTCTGGACGTTTGCTCGCCGCCCCGGCAGCGCCTGGGAATTGTCGGCGATCCAGCAGACCAACTGATCGCGCTTGACATGAGAAACCGAGGCGTCGTGCTTCCAGCACGGCGCCTTTTTCTTTTGGACGTCTCGCATCGCGGCATCGGAATAAGCGGGCGCGCGTCGGGTTGACATCAGGTGGCCAAATACAAACACAACTGGGAGGACAGGATGATCCGCATCGCAAGATCCGTGACGGTGTCAGGCCTCGCGCTCGCTGCAGCCTTGCTTGCGACGCCATCGGCGCAGGCGCAGTCGGCCGGCATGACGTTCTTCGTGACTTCCAACGGTCCGGGCAAGGGCGCCGATCTCGGCGGCCTCGATGGCGCCGATGCGCAGTGCCAGAAGCTGGCGCAGGCCGGCGGCGCCACTGCAAAAACCTGGCACGCCTATCTTTCGACGCAAGCGGCCGACGGCAAGCCCGCCGTCAACGCAAAAGACCGCATCGGCAAGGGACCGTGGCAGAACGCCAAGGGCGTGGTGGTCGCCAAGGACGTTGCCGACCTGCACAGCGCGGCCAACAATCTCACCAAGCAGACCGCGCTCAGCGAGAAGGGCGAGGTCATCAACGGCCGCGGCGACACGCCGAACCGGCATGACATCCTGACGGGATCGCAGGCCGACGGTACCGCCTTTGCCGCGGGTGAGGATAAGACCTGCAAGAACTGGACGTCGAGCACGCAAGGCGCGGCGATGCTCGGTCATGTCGACCGTCAAGGCCTGCGCGACGACGAGCCGTCAAAGTCCTGGAACAGCTCTCATCCCTCGCGCGGCCCCGATGGCGGCTGCTCGCAGGCCGATCTGAAGACGACCGGCGGCGACGGTCTGCTGTATTGTTTCGCGGCGAATTGAGCGGCTGAGCTCTCCTCCGTCACTGCGAGCCACCGGGTCCGCGCGAAGCGCGGCCCGATGACAGGCTCCGCGAAGCAATCCAGAATCCCTCCGCGGTGACAGTCTGGATTGCTTCGTTTGCGCTCGCAATGACGTGTGGGGCCAATGGGACGCTCACGACGACGGGACTTGCGTCGCGTGCTAGGCTTGTCCTGCGCGCGTCTCAAAGGACTGTCTCATGAAATACGAGCTCTACTACTGGCCCGAGATCCAGGGCCGCGGTGAATATGTGCGGCTGGCGCTGGAGGAGGCGGGGGCGGCTTACGACGACGTCGCACGCGGCCCGCGTGGCTCGGCCGCGATGATGAAGATGATGGAGGCGCACAAGGGCACGCCGCCCTTTGCGCCGCCGTTTCTGAAAGCGGGCAAGCTCGTCATCGGCCAGACCGCCAACATCCTGCTCTATCTCGGCGCCCGGCACGCTCTCGCGCCGAAGACGGAAGCAGGACAACTCTGGGTGCACCAGCTTCAGCTCACCATTACCGACCTCGTGGTCGAGATCCACGACACCCATCATCCGCTCGGGCCTTCGCTGTACTATGAGGACCAGAAGCCGCCGGCGAAGAAACGCACCGCCGAATTCTGGGACGAACGCGTACCGAAATATCTCGGCTATTTCGAACAGCTTCTCGACGACAATGGCGGCGCCTATGTCACCGGTCGGCGCCTGACTTACGTCGATCTCTCACTGTTCCAGATTGTCGCCGGCCTGCGCTATGCCTTCCCCAAGCGCATGAAGGCGTTCGAGAAGAATATCTCCGGCCTCGTCGGCCTGCACGACCGGGTCGCGGCGCGGCCGAACATCAAGGCCTATCTCGCAAGCGAGCGCCGGATTCCCTTCAACGAGCAAGGCATCTTCCGGCGCTACCGCGAGTTGGATCATTAGAGCGTTTTCGAGCGAAGTGGATACCGGTTCGCGTGAAGACAACGCGTCAAAGCAAGAAGCTTTAGCCGGTCCGGACGGAGGCTGGCGGCAGCTCCCGTTCCGGACCGGCCGCTTCGGGCGCGATCGGTCGCCCAAAGACGGGATGGCTCCCGACCGGCTGTGCGCGCTCCGGACCGGATCGACCGTCCGAGCGATCGGGAACGGGAGAGAGATCATGCTCGTCGGGGCAGGGGGGCTTGCAGAACATCATCGCCTCTCGCGTTGCGCATCCGGATCGGAATCGCGTGCAGGTGCGAGCCTTCTCTAGCGAGGTCCATTCACCACGGCGTCAGTCGATCGGAGGACGCGCACGTCTTTTCAGGAGGCGCCGATGTGACGCGCGCTCACCACAGTCCAGGCAGCACGCGGTAGCGCACGCGTGACGCATAGTCGGCATAGCCGGCGAGGCCCGCGATCAGCGTGCGCTCCTCGATGCGGATGCGGACCGCAAGCAACGCCAGGAAGAGCGGCGCGATCGCCAATCCCCACAACGAGCCGAGGATCAGCGGCACGCTGGCAAAGAACAGGATCATGCCGCTGTACATGGGATGGCGGACATGGGCGTAGGGACCTGTCGAGATCACGCGCTGCGCGCGTTCGGTCTGAAGCTTCACCACGGGGGCGGCGAACGAATTCTCGCGAAAGACCCAGAGCGTGAACAGGGTCGAGGCGAGGAACAGCACGAATCCGAGCACCTGCCATGCGATGGTCATGTGGGATGCAAGATGACGACGGTCGAGCCCCATCACGACGAGCCAGCCCAGCATCGCCACGACGAACGCGACCATGAAGACCTTGTCGGCCGCCGGCTGGTCTCTCTGAAGAACCGGGCGCAGACGTTCGGCCAGAAGCGCCGGATCGATCCGGTAGAGCCACCAGCCGCAGAGCGGGCCGAGCAGGACGGAGGTGACGAGAAATACCCACGCGCCGGGCCAATGCAGCGTGCCGGCGGCAGCGAACAGCAGCGCGCCCATTCCGGCGGTGAGGACGGTGTTCTGTAACAACAGGCGTGCGATCATGTTCGATCTGCCTCCATCACGCGCCGGGCCATTGATAGCACGCTTCCGGCCAACAAGCGGCCGGCGCGACGGCGTTGGCTTCAGATCTTGATCGGCGGTGTAAAGGCCGCCACGAGCCGCACCAGATCGGCCTGCCGTTTGGTTCCGGTCTTCGTGAAGATCCTGGCGAGGTGGGTCTTGATCGTCGTTTCGGCGACGCCCATGCTTTTGGCAACGTCTGGGACACCGCCGACCTCGACGATGGACAGGAACACGCGCAGCTCGGCCGGCGTCAGCTTGAAGAGCTTGCGGATGAGGTCGGGTGCAACGATCGTATCGATCGCCGCTTTGCTGACGAACAGGACGGCACAGGCCTCGTAGCCGGCGCCGAATGTTTTGCGGCGCCCGGCGGTCAGCGCCACGAGATGCCCCACATAATGCGATCCGTCGCGGGCCGCCAGATGCAGCGAGAGGCCCGCCCGGTCGCCGAGAGCCGTGCCCGCCAGAGCCTGCCGCAGCATGCGATCCGCATTCAGGTCGGACGTCACGAGCCGGCCATGGACCGAACGAAGCACGTCGGCTTCGTCCAGAATCTCCTGCGCGCTCGCGTTGGAGTGCGTGATGTGACCGTTGGCATCAAGCAGCAGGATGGCGGCTCGCAAGGCATCGAGCGTGCGGGCCGACGTCGCCTCCAATGCGTTCTGCTGTTGCAGCTTCTGCCGGATGTGCATCGCCCGCTGCATGTGCGGGGTGAGGTGAGAGATCACCCGATACATCTTGCGATCGACAGGACCGCCGGCCTTCATGATCGAGAGGCGGGATATTCCATCGCTGGACTTGTCGAGCAGGATGTTGGCAGCGTCCTCGAGACCCTGCGGCCGTGTCCATTCGTTGTAGAACATCGTCTTTCGGAATTCGTCGACGTCGATCCAGTCCCCGATGGTCTGGATCTGACCGACCGGCGCGTGGAGCACTGCGCGCGACGGATCGAACGGCTCGTAGGTTTCGATATAGGATCGAACATAGGCGAGATCGACACCGACGGCATGCGAGATCACGGCCTCGCCGCGAGCCCCGATCCGGACGAGGCCACCGCCCTGGCCGCCCGCGAGGTCGACGATACTGGCAAGCGTCGTCGTCCACCGGGAATCGTCGAGCGCTGCGTCGTAGATGTTCCCCACCAGCGAGAGCAGTTCGTCATTCAGTTCCATTGGCGTGTCCCATGAACGCGTGGATGGACTCGTTCGGCCTCGCACATGAGCACGCCGGATGTGGAAATTTGATGAGCCGGATCACACTTCAGGGCTGGGAACAATCACGCCCGAGGCCGGCGGCGCGGCCCGGCGGGCTCGCTTCGCGATGTGTGAGATCAAACAGGGAGAGGCCGCGCTATCCGGCAAATCCGGACGCGCGAAAGGCCCGGTCAACCGGACCGGGCGATCCATCGCAGGCAAGCCGGATCAGGCGAGCTGATCGATCCGCGTGCCCTGGCCCGGCGGCAGCGGCGCGGGCGGCGTCGGTTGATAGGTCGGATCGTTGTCCTTGGTCTTGGTCTGGTCGTCCGGCTGCTTGGTCGTGTCGTAGCTCGGGACCACGATCGTCACAGGCGGCGGCGCAACGCTGGAAACGCTCATCCACAAATCCTCACAGATTGAAACAATTGACCCTGCCCTGTGAGGGACGAAAGCTCCGTCAAGCCAATTGTTAAAATGCGAGGGATCTGGTGCGAAAAGGAAGGCGTTTTCGCGCCCGACATCACACTGCGCTCGCAATGACGGAGTCTGTGGCCGCTTGCGAAGCGACACATGCGTGTCGCGACTGCGGTGAGAGCAGCTCGGCCTACTCGTCCTTCGGCCGCGTGATCGTGATCGCGGCTTCCGTCTTGGTGCGCGTGCATTCCATGTTGAGGCGCTTGTAGCGCATCGTCACCTTGTCGCCGCGCAACAGGCCCATGCGCTTCAGGCAGCGCGTCGCGCCGGTCGTGGTGTCGTCCTTCGTCACTGTGAAGATGATCGCGGCCGCGGACGCCACCAGATCATAGAATTGCGGCGTCGGCTTGCGGTCGCCCTTGGCATAGAGCTCGTTGGAATAGGTCTGTCCCTGCGACCGGCAACCGAGCGACAGCTCCTTCGCTGCCGGGTGGGTGAGGTAGATGATATTGGCGGCCTTGAAGTTCACCTTCAGCCCGTCGATGCCGCCGGCGAGCTGCTTTGCGATGTCGTCGCACTGGTCCGCGCGCGCAGGCGTGGCGAGGGTCACAAGGCCGATGATTGCGGCGGCGACCACAATCGCGCCGCGGACGTGCAGTTTGAAAATCATGATGAAAAGCCCCTTGAGCGCGCGCATTCAACCGTCGCCGCGCGCGAAGCGCAAGGGGTGCAACCCGGCTTGATTGGGCACAACTACGACCCCCCTCTGATCGAAGGAGGGGGTAGGAAAATGGCCGCAATGGCCCCGAATCCGGATGCCCCGGCCGCGCCGGAACGCCTTCCCTTTGCGGCAAAAAAGCTTAGAACGCTTCTATGCTTAGAGGCCCGCGAGGGCTCCAGAACCCCGAGATTGCCCCCATGAACGCTCCCACCGCCTTCCCCGACGCCTCAAAACCCGTCCCGCCCTACAAGCACACCCCGCTGTTCCCGCTGGGCAAGGACGAGACGCCCTACAAGAAGATCACGGCCGAGGGCGTCCGGGTCGAGAAGGTCCTGGGCAAGGACATGCTGGTGGTGTCGCGTGAGGCGCTGCGGGCGCTGTCGGAGGCGGCTTTCGGCGACATCAACCATTATCTGCGCCCGGGCCATCTGAAGCAGCTCCGCGCGATCCTGGAGGACGGCGAGGCGAGCCCGAACGACAAGTTCGTGGCGCTGGATTTTCTGAAGAATGCCAACATCGCCGCCGGCGGTGTGCTGCCGATGTGCCAGGACACCGGCACCGCCATCATCATGGGCAAGAAGGGCTGCAACGTCATCACCGACGGTGACGACGAGGCGGCGCTGTCGGAAGGCGCGCGCGATGCCTATTTGCGCCGCAATCTGCGCTACTCGCAGGTCGCGCCGCTCTCGATGTACGAGGAGAAGAACACCGCCAACAACATGCCGGCGCAGTGCGAGATCTACGCCGAGGGCGACGACGCCTACAAGTTCATGTTCATGGCCAAGGGCGGCGGCTCCGCCAACAAGAGCTTTCTGTTCCAGGCCACGCCGTCCGTCCTGACCAAGGACCGGCTGCTCGCCTTCCTGAAGGAGAAGATCCTGACGCTGGGCACCGCCGCGTGCCCGCCTTATCACCTTGCCATCGTGATCGGCGGCACCTCGGCCGAGCTCTGCATGAAGACGGTGAAGCTGGCGTCGGCGCGCTATCTCGATGTGTTGCCGACTCACGGCTCGCCCGACGGCAACGCCTTCCGCGACGTCGAGATGGAGAAGGAAATCCACAAGATGACGCAGTCGCTCGGCGTCGGCGCGCAGTTCGGCGGAAAATATTTCTGCCACGACGTGCGCGTGATCCGCATGCCGCGCCACGGCGCCTCGCTGCCGATCGGGCTCGGCGTGTCCTGCTCGGCCGACCGCCAGGTGCTCGGCAAGATCACCAAGGACGGCGTCTATCTCGAGGAGCTCGAGCACAACCCCGCGCAATATCTGCCGCAGGTCGAGGAGTCGCTCGGCGGCGAGGTCGTCAAGATCGATCTCAACCAGCCGATGAAGGACATCCTTGCAACGTTCTCCAAGAACCCGATCAAGACCCGGGTCTCGATGACCGGCACCATGATCGTCGCGCGCGATAGCGCGCATGCGAAGCTGCGCGAGCGGCTGGAGAAGGGCGAGCCGCTGCCGGATTACTTCAAGAACCATCCGGTCTATTACGCCGGTCCCGCCAAGACGCCCGAGGGCTACGCCTCCGGCGCGTTCGGCCCGACCACGGCGGGCCGCATGGACTCCTTCGTCGACCAGTTCCAGGCCGCGGGCGGCTCGATGGTGATGGTGGCCAAGGGCAATCGCGCGCCTGCCGTGCGCGAGGCCTGCAAGAAATATGGCGGCTTCTATCTCGGCTCGATCGGCGGTGCGGCGGCGAACCTCGCCGAGCACTGCATCAAGAAGGTCGAGGTGCTCGAATATCCCGAGCTCGGCATGGAAGCGATCTGGCGCATCGAAGTCGTCGACTTCCCGGCCTTCATCATCATCGATGACAAGGGGAACGACTTCTTCAAGGAATTGAATCTGGGCTAGCCTGTTTTCACCTCTCCCCGCTTGCGGGGAGAGGTGAATGAGCTAGCTGCAATTCGTGACCTGGTTGGAGCACAGCGCGCGCCACCAGCCGCGGACGCCGTCCTCGCTCTCGACCAGGCCCCAGAGGCCGCTGCACGCAAAGATGCGCTTCGGCCCGCCGTCGGTGTCGATCGCGCCGCCGAGCTCGCGCTGGGCAGGCATCCATTTGGCATCGACGAAGGGCGCCTGAAACAGGCCGCCCATGCGCGTCGCGCCATTGGCGTAGGACGCGCCGACTTTGTTGGAAGCGACCCAGCCGCGGCCGGCGTAAGGCTTCGGCGCGCTGTGCGGATACCGCTTCTCGTCCTCGTAATCCTTGCCGGGCGGCCTCGCGCCTTCGATCAGGAACCAGCCGTCCCTAAAGCCGATGATGCGGAATTCGGTGAGCCAGCCGCCATCGGGCGTGTTCTCGGCGCCGCCAAGCTTGAGCCGGTAGGGCGGCGGCAGGGTCCCGAGCACGCGCGCCTTCGCTGAAGGCTCGGCGCGGACGTTGAGGCCGTTCGGATCCTTGTCGATCGACCAGGCGCCGAGATCGCAGGGCTCGGTACCTTCGGGCAGCGTTGCCCGGTTGGCGGCGAGATCGGCGTGCAATTTTGCGAAATCGGTGTCGTCGTTGTCAGGATCCGGCGCGGCACGCGGCTTCAGTTCGGCTGACAGTGCACGCGTTGCATCCGGCGTCAGCGTGACGACGAGGGCCTGGCGCGCGGCGAACACGCTTGCCGGTGTCTTCGGATCGTTCGACGATGCAGGATAGACGGCGAGATAGCCGGTCGAACCTTCGGTCTTGTAGGCGGTGCCGGCAACGTAGCCTGCCGGCACCATGGCGAGCGCGCTTGCGCGCCACGCCGGTTGAGTGTCATCCGCACGCGCCGCTTGTGCCGCGACACACAGGATCACTGCCGCGATACGATGGAGGGCACGCATGAATGCCGCGCGGGCTTACGCGCGCGCGCCGGTGAACGGGAAGCTGCCCATCGGGCCGATGCCCATCTCGCCGCTCATGCTGTCGCCGGAAACCTTGCCTATGAACTCGAGCGTCAATGGCATGGGATTGGTGATGGAGACCTTCCAGTTGACGGCGTCGCCGCTGACGGTGCCGTCGAAGATCTCGGCGGTATTGCCTTCCGCGCCCTGCGTGCCCGTGAGCGTGCCGCCCGCTTCCTTCAGGCTCAGCGTCGCCTGGCGCTCGCCCATCGGCGTCGTCATGGTCAGATTCCAGTTGCCGTCCACGGCCATTCGCGTCTCCCGAACATTGTCCCGGCGGGCTGCGATGATCCGCAACCAGTCCTGGGTCGAGCGTATAGCGCAACTTGGCTCGCGCGCCTAACGTGCCTTCAACGCTTCTTGGGGCGGCATTCAGGCGCGGGCGGCGGCGCGTCGGCGGCTGGTGACGACGAGCCTGAACACCACGTACTGCACGGCAAAGGCGAGGGCCTTGGCGCCACCTGCGACCGCCGAGATGTAGAACGCCCACAGCTTCAGATCGCCGGTGGCGGCGACCGCGATCGTGCCGGCGCCGAGGACGAACATCAGCGCGGCCCAGGCATAGCCCGCGGCGGTGACGTATTCCGGCGCGGTCTCGACCACGATCGGCGGCATGTAGCGCAGCATCCAGCCGCGCTTGAGCATGATCGCGCCGATCGCGAAATGCGCGATCGCAGGCTTGGCCAGCATGAAGCGGGGATCGTTGGTCAGCAGCGTGACGGTGCCGAGCACGATGACGAGCGCGACGCTCGCATAGGTCATGTAGCCGAGCTCGCGCCCCTTGATGCGGGCATGGACCACTTGCGCGATCGCGCCGGCAATCGCGACCGATGTCGCGAGGATGACGTTGTCGGTGACGAGGTAGATCACCAGGAAGACGATGGCCGAGAGGAAGTCGGAGGCGAGGCGGGCGAATACGTCCTTCATGGTCGGTCCTGTCTCACTGCGCGTCGGTCAGCGCGCCGGCGGGCGCACCATACTTGATCTGGCGATATTCGGGATACCATTTGGTGAAGTAGATCGCGCTGTTGCGGGCGGCGAAGGCAACCGCAAGGCCGAGCCAAACCGGCAGGCCCGGGAAGTAGAGCAGCACGATGTTGGCGGCCATCATCAGCAGCGCCGCGACGGTCCACGCGCCGGTGATGATGTAATTGGCGGTGAGGAAGCCGGGCATCGCCGCGGTCTCGGCCGGCACGGATTCGATCGCGTATTGCAGCGTGAACGGCCGGCGCGCCAGCATCGAGCCGAGTGAGATGACGAAGATGCCGATATCGACCGAGAGCTTGACGCCGAGGCTGCCGAGCTTCGGATCGAACAGCACGAGGGTGAGGCCGATGCCAGCGAACAGGATCGCCGAGCCCGCGGCCAGGATCTTCACAGAGCGGCCGCAGGCCACGTCGATCGCGATGGTCGCAAGGCAGATGGCGGAGGCCACGAACACGCTGGTCGCGGCCGACGTCACCATCATCAGGAAGGTGTAGACGCCGTAGGGGGCAAGGATCAGGAAGATCGTCATGGTCGCCTCGGTCGAACCAATCTTTACGATGTCAAGATTGATAGTTCAGGGTCGGCGCCGGGTCAAGCGAAATCTTTACAGTGTCAAAATGATATGGATGACCTGTAAAAATTCAATTGTTGCAATGGCTTGATCCGATATTTCGTCGGCGACGGCCGCCCAGGGCAGGCGCGACAGGATGGTCAGCGCGGTGCTGATCAGCAGGCCGATGGTCAGGAAGATGCTGCCGCCGCGGCAGATCATGAATTTGAGCGAGCCCGGCGTCGCGTACATGCCGAGCGGATGCAACAGCCGCGACAGCACCAGCGCACCCATCAGCAGGTGAATGCGCAAGGGCGATGCGCCGGACATTTCGAGAAACGCGACCATCAGCGTGATGATCGGAACGTATTCCATGAGATTGCCATGGGCACGGATCGCGCTGCGCAGGCCTTCATTGCCGCCATCGTTGAACGGGGCGTTGCTGTTTCGCCGCAGCCGGATGACTTGCAGCGCAAGCGCGGCGTAGATCAGCGCGAGGATCGCGAGATAGTTCGCCGTGATCGAGGGCATGTGCATGCGAGGCCTCGCTGGTGGTGCAACCGCAACGACAGGGGAGGGAGCTACTGCGCTCCCACCCAATTGCCGTGAAAGCCGTCGGGCACGCGATGGCCGAGCTGCACCAGCGCGGCGGGGCCGGCCTCGATGTCGGTGGCGTTGAACACGGCGAGGTCGCTGCGGTTTTCCCGCGCGCGCCAGACCACCGCCAGCAGCCAGCCGTCGCCTTCCTCCGCATCCTTCGATCGCTCGACGAACACCGGCTCGGAGATGGTGTCGCCGGCCGGCAGCTGATAGTGCCCGAGCCGCTTGCCGGTGCCGTCGACATGCACGACGCCGGACAGCGCGCCGAACATCGGCTGCTTTGGATGCGCGCAGGCGTACCAGCCGTGCCGGCTCTTCAGGCCGGCGCGGCGATCGTCGACGCGCGGGAACTCTCCAGTGAGATCGTCGAGATAGGTCTGCTGGAAACGGTCGGTATTGCCGGCGAGATCGAAGGTCCAGCGGCAATGGCGCGCGAATGGCGTCTTGCGCTCGATGGGCGAGCCGTCGGGATGCGGAAACAGCGGCGCCTCCTCGAATTGCATGACGTCGGCGACGATGCGATTTCCCTCTTCCCACGCATTCATGACGTGGAAGACGTAGCAGGCTTCACCGCGAAACCAGACGATGTCCTTTGCCGTGCCGTTGCGCTTCATGACGCCGACATAGGCGCCTTTCTCGGGCTCCCAGGCATAGGGTGGCTTGCCGCTCATCGCGCGCTCCATGCTGCCGGTGATCGGCAGGACTGGAAACAGCACGTGATTTTTGGTGACGATGAAGTCGTGCACCATGCTGGCATAGGGTGTGTCGAAACGCTCGAAGCGCGTCACCTTGCCGCTTGCGTCGATCGATCCGTAGGAGAGGGCGGGTGTCAGCGGTCCCGCCGCATTGTAGCCGAAGAACACCAGCTCGCCCGTGACCGGATCGACCTTCGGATGCGCGGTGAAGGCGCCGGCGATGCGGTTCTGATAAGTGTGATAGCCGCGCGTGGCCAGCGTGCCCGGCTCGATCTCGGTCGGCAGATGTCCCTCTTCCAGTGCGAGCAGCTTGCCGGCATGGAAGACGATGTTGGTGTTGGCGACGCCGCCGTCCGTGACGTGAGCGGGCGTGTCCGGCAACCTGCTGCCAAAACCCTTGCCGAAGAACGCACGGCCGGCGTCGTGCTCAGCCTGCCATTTAGGGGTGCGGACCCAGCGGTTGCGGTAGCTGGCGCGGCCATTCTCCAGATGAAAGGCATGCAGCATGCCGTCGCCGACGAACCAGTGCGCACCCGGCACCTCGAACTGCGGATTGGGGCCGTTGCGATAGAGCGTGCCGTTCAGCTCGCGCGGCAATTCGCCGACGACCTTGAGGAAAGGCGCATCCGCCTCGAACGGAATCGGTGCGATATTGTTGCGGCGCTCGGTGACGGCGTCCTGCTGCACGGCGTATCCCTCCCTATCTTTACATCGTAAAGATGCCATAGGGCCATGCGCGGCTTCCGTCAAGTGAAATCTTTACACTGTCAATATTGCGTCATATAGCTTGCAAATGGCCAAGACCGACACCAAGGGTGAAACCGCGCGAAGCCTGCGCACCCCGAAAAAGACATCGCCGGCATCTCGCCCGGCGCGCCGTCCGGCGAGCGCGAAGACCGAGACGCCCTATCATCACGGTGCCTTGCGCGAGGCGCTGCTGCAGGCAGCCGAGCGGGTGCTGGAACGCGACGGGCTCGGCGGCCTGACGCTGCGTGCGGTGGCGCGCGAGGCGGGGGTCTCGCATGCCGCGCCGACCCATCATTTCGGCGATCTCACCGGCCTCGTCAGCGAGCTCGCCGCGATCGGCTTCCGCCAGTTCAACGCGGCGATGGCGTCGGCCTGCGACGCGGCCACCTCGCCGCTGGAGCGGGCGCTGGCGCGGCCCAAAGCCTATGTCGCCTATGCCCAGACCCATCCCGGCATGTACGGCCTAATGTTCCGCACCGAGCGGCTCGACTATTCCAGGCCCTCGCTGCAGGAGGCCGCGGAATCCTCCTTTGCCGGTCTGGCCAATGCCATCGGCGCGATGCGGCAGGAGCCGATCAGCGGCGATGCACTGACCATCGAGCAGGGCGCTGCGATCGCAAGGGCCTGGTCGATGGTGCACGGCTTCACCATGCTGCTGCTCGACGGTCGGCTCGAGGATATCCTGGAGCGGCTGCCTGATGGCACGACGGCCGAGCAGCTGCTGGAAGCGATCCTGAAGTCGACGGTGGCGGGCAGGCTGTCCGCTTCTTGATCAGGCGGCAGATCGCAACGTTAGCGACATTTGGTTGTCGGGCAGCGGAACTCGCGGCCCTGCACATCTTTCATTGTGGGCAAGGTTCGAAACGCGCTTTCGATAGACCTGACAGCGGCGCGGAATCGTTCTAGAAGGGCGGCTTCGCTTGGGCTCATGCAGCCTGGTTCGCGTCCTCGTCACAATCGATCATGCCAGTCACCGCTTCCAGCAAATCCTATCGTGTCGGCCGCTCCAAGACGGGACTCGGCCTCTTCGCCACCATGCCGATCAAGAAAGGCACAAGGATCATCCGTTATTTCGGACCGATCCTGGACTGCCGAATCCCTGCGCAGGACGACATCGAGAACAAATATCTGTTCGAGCTCAACAACCGCTGGACCATCGACGGCTCGGTGCGCAAGAACCTCGCGCGCTACATCAACCATTCCTGCCGGCCCAACGCCGAATCGGACGTCCGTCCGCGCGAGCGCAAGGTCTTCATCCGCGCCATCAAGAACATCGAGCCGGGCGACGAGATCAACTACGACTACGGCACCGACTATTTCAAAGCCTATCTGAAGCCGATCGGCTGCAAGTGCCCCTCCTGCGAAAACAAGCGCAAGAAGCAGCGCGCCGAGGCCCGTGCCGAACGCGCCAAGGTCAAGGCCCGTGCCGAGCGCAAGGCGCAGAAGGCCGGCGCGAAAACCACCGCGGTGAAAAAGAAAAAGCTGAACGGCAAGCATTTTGCCGGCAAGGTCGGCCGCGGCAAAGTCTAGGTCCGGTTCGACCGCCGCCGCCGGCCTCGTGTCCCGAACGCAACGCCGCGCCACTTTGGCGCTGCCCAGCAACGCTAACCGCGCTGTGCGTCCGGGACACGTGAGTGTCACGCCGCCACCACACTCCCGCTCTTCCGCAATCCCACATATTGCAGTTCGGCGAACACGCCGGTCGCAATCGCCTGCGCGACGACCATCAGCTCGCCGCCGAGGTTCGGCGACACCGCGCCGGAGAACAGCAGCGCGATGCTGCCTACGGTCCAGGCGGCGTTGCCGACCACGACCAGCAGCACAAGTGGCTTCGGCACCGCCGTGCGCGAGGCGAGCCAGCCGACCAGCGCGGTGTAGGCGATCAGGAACAGGCCGGTTTCCCGCAACAGCGCCTCGGGCAGGTTGAACAGCGTGGCGAACGCGCCGGCGCCGAAAGTGAAGCCGAGCGCGGCGACGCCGCTGAAGACGGCGTCGGCGAGCAGGGCACGGCGCAGGAAGGTGGATGCGTCAATCATCGTCGGACTCCTTGGTGGGGGTGGGCTTCGGGTGAACTTGGGGTGGACTCAGTGCAGTCCGCGCCACCAGGCACGGAGCAGGCGGGCGAGGCGGAACGGGCAGAGGCTCCTGCCGACGCTGTGCTCGAAGGCGGTGACCTGGGCGACGACATAGTCGCCGGTCGAATGCACCAGCGGCTCCGGCATGTTGAGGCTGCGCGCCAGCATCCGGGTCGCGAGCGTCATCGCCCAGGGAAGAAGGTGGTCTGCAAGGGTGCGGTAGAGCAGCAGCGCGATCATGGTCATCTCCTGTGCTCGGGAAGATGCGCCGGTCGGGGGCCCAATTCGATTACCTCGGGGGTAATGGATGAGCCGAAATGCGCGTGGTAGGTTTTCGACCATGAACGCACATGCATCCACGGCACGCACTGAGCCCAGCCAGCCGGTCCATATCGGCGACCATTTGCGCGAATGGCGGCAGCGCCGCCGCATGAGCCAGCTCGATCTCGCCGGTGAGGCGGAGATCTCCGCGCGCCATCTCAGCTTCGTCGAGACCGGACGCGCCGCGCCCTCGCGCGAGATGGTGCTGCGGCTGGCCGAGCGTCTCGACGTGCCCTTGCGCGAACGCAACGTGCTGCTGGTGGCCGCAGGCTTCGCGCCGGCCTTTCCGCAGCGCCCGCTGGAGGATCCCGCCTTGAAATCAGCCCGGCAGGCCATCGACCTCGTGCTCAGAGCGCATGAGCCCAATCCGGCGCTGGCCTATGACCGGCACTGGAATCTGGTGACCGCCAATCGCATGGTGGCGCCGCTGCTGCAGGGCGTTCCGGAGCGGTTGCTGGGCCAGCCTTTCAACGTGCTGCGACTTGCGTTTCATCCGGAGGGGCTGGCACCGCGCACGGTCAATCTCGCGGAATGGTGCGCGCATCTGCTCGAGCGCCTGCACCGGCAATGCGAGGCGACGGCGGATCCGGAACTGGTCAAGCTCTACCACGACCTCAAGAGCTATCCGATCCCGGCGCGCTCGGGCCCGCTGTCGAGCGATAATGTCGCGATCCCCTTCAAGCTGCGCCATGACGGCGGGATACTAAGTTTCTTCTCCACCACCATGGTGTTCGGCACGCCGGTCGATATCACCCTGTCGGAGCTGGCGCTGGAGACGTTCTTTCCGGCCGACGAGCGGACCGCGGCGTGGCTGAAGCAGACGGCGGCAAATATGGCCTAGCAGGTCATCGAGTCCCCTTGCCTCGGGCGGCGTTCGGCTTATCTTCCGACAAAACCGCACCGCCCCAAATTCTTGCCGCCCAAAGGAGGCGCTCATGAGCACGCTGAAACCGCTCCAGATCGATGTCGTCTCCGACGTGGTGTGCCCGTGGTGCTATATCGGCAAGCACAGGATCGAGAGCGCGCTCGCGCTCGTCCCCGATGTTCCGGTCAAGCTGAATTTCCGCCCGTTCTTCCTCAATCCCTGGGTGCCGCGCGAAGGCATCAGCCGCGAGGACTATCTCACCCAGAAGTTCGGTTCGGTCGAGGCCTATAAGGGCATCGCCGGCCGCGTGGTCGCTGCGGCAAGCGAAGAGGGTCTCGTCTACAAGCCCGAGCTCGTCGCGCGCCAGCCCAACACCACCGATTGCCACCGCCTGATCCTCTGGGCCGAGGCGATCGGCAAGGCGCCCGAGATGAAGCAGCGGCTGATGGAGCTGTATTTCCGCGACGGCGGCGATCTCACCGACGTCGACGTGCTGGTGCAGGCCGCGGCCGATATCGGCCTCGATGCCGACGACGTGCGCAAGCGCCTCGCCACCGACGAGGATGTCGCCCGCGTGTCGGCCGACGCGCAGGAGGCTGCCGAGAAGGGCATCTCCGGCGTGCCGACCTACGTGTTCGCGCAGAAATACGCCGTCTCCGGCGCGCAGGATCCGAACCTGCTTGCGCGCGCCATCCGCCAAGTCTCGGCGGAGATCAACGCGCAGGCCGCGGAGTAGCGAACGCTTATTTGCGGAGCAGGTGGATCGCGCGGCGCGCCGCTTCGCGCGCCAGGCCGCGCGCGCTTAGCGCTGCATGGATCAGTGCGACCATCGGATCGTTGCGCCGCAGCGGGATCAGCACGTCGCCGATCGCAAAGCGGCCGCGCCAGATCGGGTTGATCATGGGATGGTCGGCATTCGCGGTGGAATCTGCGCTGGCAATGGCGGGATCGGCGCAGAGATGGCGCGTCAGATCGAGTGTGAGCTGTACGCCGGGCGAATATTTGGCAAAACGCTCGTCGACGCCGAGCTTGAAGAAGAAGGCGCGGTCCTGATGGCGCAGCACGATGCCGGCGGCCACGGGGGTGGTGCCGGCGCGCAGGGTGACGATCTCGCATTGCGCGGTCTCGGCAAGCGCGGGGACGGCGCGGCGGATGAAGGTCGCATCGCCCGCGTCCTGAATCAACGCAGTGCCGCGCTCGCCCTTCCAGCCGCTGGATTCGAGCTGCAGGAAGGTCTCGAGCGCGGGCTTGATCTCCTCCACCTTGCGCGCAACGTCAAAGCTGATCGCGCCATGTTCTTCCAGGCGATGGCGCTGCCGGCGCAGCTCCTTGAGCTTCTTGGCACCGAGCGCCTCGTGCAGCAGCCTGTCGCCATCCTGTGTCGCATCGAGGCTGGCGCGGATGTAGGAGGCGAGCACGCGCGGCTTCAGGCGGGCCTGCCCGAGCGCTTGCCTGAGCGATGCCATCGCAGCGCCGTCGAGCGCGACATCGCGCAGGACCAGCGCGTGCACGCCGGCCTCGCGCGCGCGTTGCAGCAGGCGCGTCGCGGCCTCGAGCGAAGCGTCGCGATCGATCAGCGGGCTGCACAGCGTGCCATAGGGATGTGCGCTCACCAGCGCGGGCAGGGGGATCTTCAGGGCATGCCAGAGCGAGACCACCGGCATCAACCCGATCAGCCGCGTCGAGGAACCGCCGCAGACGGACAGGGCCGAGGCACCGACACGATCGCGCGCGGTTGCGCTGACGGCGAGCTCCCAGGCGGGCAGGTAATAGCCGTTCGGCTCGACCGCGCGCTGCGCCAGCGCGCGCCATTGCCCGGGCTCGATCGCCGTGAGCGGGACGAGCGCGGGCGTCGCATCCTTCGCCGATGCCGGATTGATCGCAGCCTGATGCGCGATGTCGACCACGTCCAGTCGTCCCCGTTCGCGCGGGCAGAAGCCCTGCGTTACAAGGTCATGCTTAGCGCAAAGATTGGAAAATCCCGTTGGGACGCCGCTTCAATTCGAGTGGTATTGTTAACGTCTCATTGAGCATCCGGCCGGCCGGCGGATGCCGTCTCGATCCGGAGAACAAAAATGGTCGCCACGTCCTTCACGCCGATTGCATCGCTCCTGGGCGGTGCGCTGATTGGCCTGTCCGCCGTGCTCCTGATGTGGGCGACGGGGCGGATCGCCGGCGTCAGCGGCATCGCGGCGCGGTTGTTTCCGCCTTACGAGGACCGCGAATTCGCCGGCCGGCTCGCCTTCGTGGCCGGCCTCATTGCTTCACCCGTGCTGGTGCGGCTTGTGACCGGAAGCCTGCCGGCGCAGACGATTGCCGCGGGAGCGCCGGTGCTGATTGTCGCAGGGCTGCTCACCGGGTTCGGTGCGGTGTGGGGCAGCGGCTGTACCTCGGGCCATGGCGTCTGCGGCCTGTCGCGCTTGTCGGTGCGCTCGCTGGTGGCGACCATCACCTTCATGGTGACGGCCGCAGCCACCGTCTTCGTCATCCGGCACTGGAGCTGACGGCAATGACCATTCTCGTTCAATTCGCGATCGGCTTGCTGTTCGGCCTCGGGCTCATCGTCTCCGGCATGTCGAATCCGGCAAAGGTGCTGAACTTCCTCGACCTCGGCGGCATCCCGGCGGGCACATGGGACGCGAGCCTCGCCTTCGTGATGGCCGGCGCGGTCGCCGTGACCTTCGTCGGCTTCAGGCACGTCTTGAAGCTTGCACGTCCCGTCTTCGCCGAAAGCTTCCACGTGCCGACACGTAGCGACATCGATCCAAAGATCATCGTTGGTCCTGCGATCTTCGGCATCGGCTGGGGATTGGCTGGCTTCTGTCCGGGACCGGCGCTGACCGCGCTCGGCTTCGGCTCGACCTCGGCCGTCGTTTTCGTCGTCGCGATGTGCGCCGGCATGATGCTGGCCCGCTTCATCGCGCAACTGCCATCACCGACACGCGTCGCGGCGCCGGTTCATCCGCTCGAGTCCTGACGCAGGCAGGACCGGACGAGCGATCTCGTCCGGTCCTTTCCATTCATGCTGTGTGGCTTACCAGCGGTCGCCGACACCGACGCCCACGCTGACGCCGGGCGCGCGAATGCCGACGCCGGCGCGCGGACCGTCGTCCCAGTCGTGATCGCGATAGATGCGGCGCTCGTAATAGCGCTCGCGCGGCATGGCATCATAGGAGTCGCGCACGATCACGCGCGCGCCGCCGCGGGTGCGATAGCAATTGCCGGCGTCATCGCAGACGAGCCGGACCTCCTGAATGAGATCGGGGCTGGTGTATTCGCTGGTCGTGTACAGATCCGCAGCCTTCGCGCCGCTCGCCGCAGCGAGAGCCCCGACACCGGCCAGCAGTGCAATCGTGAACGTCCTCATCCTGTTCTCCTCCGAAACTGCCCTCGGCGGTAACAAGAATGGGAGGCTGTGATCGTTCCGGCAAAATTACAGGTTTTTCCCGGAACCAATCGCCGTGTGGCGCGATCAATCGCTAGATCGGCTCGTAGGCTTCCGACCCGCAGATATCGTCGGCTTCCGCGCGCCGCCGGTCGATGACCTTTCCGCCATTGATCGTCACGATGTAGGTCTGGGTGCCCAGCGCCGAGCCGGTGGCCGAGGTGAGTTGCGCACGGACGCAGGCCGTCCAGCCCTGTCCGCGGACCTCGTGATGGGGCAGAGCGACTTGCACCTCCCGCGGATAGGATGTGTTGAGGAAAACCACGTCGATCTGCTCGCGGACCACGCGCTTGACGTCAGGCGGCGGTTCGGGCGGCGGCTGGTCGGCCTCCTTGAGGCGCATGAAGTCGGGCACAGGCGCGCGGCTGTCGGCAAAGCCGCACGCGCCGAGCGCGAGCACGCCGGCGAGCAGCGCCACATGAGCAACAATCCGCAACATTCGTGAAGGTCCCCTGCGGGCCAACAGATAGGCGCGAATTCGACGGGACGAAGTCCCGGCCGATCAACATTTGCTGAAGGGGTAGAACCGGCCACATTTGCTATTATGCGATTGCGGGCTAATTTGTACCCCGGATGAGGGGGATTGCACCAATGAGAGTTTTGGTCATCGCGGCCGCGGTGCTGGCACTGGCGGTTACCTCCGCGCAGGCGCAGATGGGCGGCGGCCGGCGCCAGCCGCAGGACAGCGGCCAGAAGCCGGACAACAAGCCCAAGGTCGATGAGAAGGCCTACAAGGCCGCGCTCGAACGCATTCCGGACCCCAAGGAAAAATACGATCCGTGGGGTGGGGCGCGTCCGAGCGAGCCTGCCAAGAAGCCGAAATAGCGCGAGGTGGTGTCGTGGCGGGCCGGCTGCGATATCTGGTTGGCCTCGTTGTTCTGCTTGTTGCGCGGCCGTGTGTCGCCTGGGAGAACTGGGGTGGCGATCCCGGCGGTTCGCGTTTCTCGCCATTGCGCCAGATCACCTCCGACAATGTCGGCCAACTCGTCCGCGCTTTCGAATTTCACACCGGCGACGTTACGGCGCGTCCTCCTGAGGTGATGCGGCGAACCAAGTTCGAGGCGACACCGCTGTTCGTCGAGGACAGCCTGATCTTCTGCTCGCCCTTCAACGAGGTGATCGCACTCGATCCGGGCACCGGAGCGCAGAAGTGGCGCTACGACCCGAAGATCGCCATCAACCAGCGTCCGGCCAATCGCTATGTCTGCCGTGGCGTCAGCCACTGGGTCGACGACGCTGCGCCTCAAGGCGCCGCCTGCCGATCGCGCATCTTCATGGGAACGAACGATGTTCGCCTGATCGCACTCGATGCCAGGACAGGTCTTCCCTGTGCGGATTTCGGCAAGGGCGGCGAGATCAAGCTTGATATCGGCATGCCGCTGGAGTGGCCCGGGGAATTCCAGATCACGTCGCCACCGGCGGTCGGCCACGGCGTTGTCGTGGTCGGCTCCTCGATCGGCGATAACCGCCGGGTCGATGCGCCGAGCGGCGTGGTGCGCGCGTTCGACGCGCGCAGTGGTGAGCCGCGCTGGACCTTCGAGCCGCTCAAGCGCGACGGCATCGAGGCCGGCCATGCCAATGTTTGGGCGGCCATGTCGGTCGATGCGGCGCGTGGGCTGGTGTTCCTGCCGACGTCCTCGCCGTCGCCGGATTTCTGGGGCGGCAAGCGGCCCGGCAATAACGAGCATGCCAATTCCGTTGTCGCACTGCGCATCGAGACCGGCGAACTCGTATGGGCATTCCAGACTGTGCATCACGACGTCTGGGACTACGATCTGCCAGCGCAGCCGACGCTCGCGCGCATCGACACGAGCGACGGCCCGCGCGATGTCGTGATCCAGCCGACCAAGCAAGGTTTCGTCTTCGTGCTCGACCGCGACACCGGCAAGCCGGTGTGGCCTGTCGAGGAGCGCGCGGTGCCGCAAGGCGGCGCCGAGGGTGAACGACTTTCGCCGACGCAGCCGTTCCCGACGCATGTGCCGGCGTTGACGTCGCAGACGATCTCGACCGACGATGCACTCTCGCTATTGCCCGGCCTGCGCCGCTCGTCCTGCGAACGTCAGTTCGCAGAAGCCCGCAACGAAGGTCTTTTCACGCCGCCTTCGACGCAAGGCACGCTGGTGTTTCCCTTCACCGGCGGCGGGGTGAACTGGGGCAGTGCGGCATTCGATCCCGTCAACCAGATCCTCTATGCCAACACCAGTCGCGCCGTTCATCTCATCAAGCTGATCCCGCGCGCGGAGGCGGCCGGATTCAATCCGCCGCCCGGTCATGATTTCGGCCAGCAGAAGGGCGCGCCGTTCGCGATGTCGCGTTCGGTGGTGATGTCGCCGTTCGGGCTGCTCTGCAACAAGCCGCCCTGGGGCGAGATGGTCGCGGTCGATCTCAAGGCCGGCAGGATCCTCTGGCGCTCGACCGTCGGCACCACCGAGGATGTGGCGCCGCTCGGCGTGCCGCTGCCCTTCGGCGCGCCGCTGGTGAACGGGCTCGCGGTGACCGCAGGCGGTGTCGTCCTCACCGGCGCGATGGACGCCTACTTGCGTGCCTTCGATGCGCGAAGCGGACGAGAGCTGTGGCAGGGGCGGCTGCCGGTGCCCGGCGTTGCCAATCCCATGACCTATGCGTGGAAGGGCGAGCAATATGTCGCGATCGGCGCCGGCGGTCATTCCGAAGCCGGCACCTCGATTGGCGACAGCGTCGTCGCGTTTCGTCTCGCGCGCCCGGGCGAAGCGCCGTCATTGTGGTCGCGCACGATCGACCGCCCGGGCGGGCGGTTCTTTGCGGCATCGTCGGCGATCGCGCTCGCGATTGTCGCGCTGGTGATCGTTGCGCTGCGCTGGCGTCGCCGACGTCGTCGTATCAGGTCGACATGATGTTTGCGTGCATGCGATGCGAACAGTCATTCACATCGCGCGCTATTGCACGAAGGCGAGGCCGATGCGCTTGTCGTTGCGCCACACCGTGCGGCAATCCCGCACGAAATTGTCGCGTGAAATCGACAACGTGAACGATTGCGGCAATATGGCGGGGTTTTCGAGATCGATCGCGGCACCGCCGTCGGACATGTTACGCACAGTGCACGCGATACCGCTATTTTCAAAGGTGATCGTGCCGCCCTTGAAAACCCGGTGACGTTGCGCTGCACGTTTCTCGATCATCCGCGTTAATCCATAACGATGATTGTGAAATAGCGCATAGAAATTTCATTGATCTAAACTCAATACTGGCGCTACTTGCACAGCGCTTCAGACTTCGTTTACGACGTTGAAGCGGCGAGTCACTTCCTTCCCGCCGAGTTTACCCCGCAAGCCTTTCCTTTATGGCGTTACGCGCCGATGGAGATTCCGATGAAGACCACGCTTTCGATTTTGTTCGCCGCAGCGCTCTCGCTGACTTCGATGCCCGCCCACGCCGTCAAGTGGGATCTCTCGACCATGACCTGCAAGCAGTTCCTCGAGAGCGGCGAGGACAACATCGCTGTCGTGCTGACCTGGATGGACGGCTGGTACAAGGGCGACGAGGACAACGCGATCATCGACACCGAGGTGTTCATCGAGAACGCCAAGAAGTTCGGTGCCTATTGCGGAAAGAATCCAACCGTCAGCGTCGTCACCGCGGCCGACGAAATTCTCGGCAAGTAATTCTTGAAGCGTGTCGACTGAAGTGCGGATGCAATTTCGGTCTCTCGCTTCGATGCAAACGTGATGGAGAGCCGCGGTGCGACGCGGCTCTCTTCTTTTTGGGGGATGCTCAACCCGGCAGCATCGCGAACGCGCTCGACACCATCGCGACCTGCTTGTTGTCGGTGGCGGAGAACAGGGTGACGCGGCCAAAGCTCATGGTGCGTCCGAGCCGCACCACGCGCGCATCCGCCAGCACGTCGGACGAGGAGACCGCGCGCATGAAATGCGTGGTCTGGTCCACCGTCGTCATCGGACGATAGCCGCGATTGGCCGCGAGGTTCGCGATCACCATCGCGGTGTCGGCGAGCGCCATCAACGCCTGACCGCAGACCACCCCGCCATTGCGGCACAGCCGCTCCGAAAACGGCATGCGGAGCAGCGCGCCCGGCTGCCAATCCGGCGCATCGGCAGGTGGGATGTGCTCGATGCGCTCGACGGACAGGTCAAGATCCTGGATCCAGGGCGCAAAGACCTCGCCGAGGATGCGTCTGGCCTCGGTGATGCCGAACTCGGCGTCTGGCTGCGGTGGCATGGTTGTCGTTCCCTCCTGTGTTTCCGGATGTTTCGCTCATTCTGCCCGCCTGGGAGCGGCAAAGTCACCGGGGTCCGTCGGCTTGAAAATGCCCGACTTCGCCCGATATGATGGCACGCTTGGAGCGGGTGGACGATGTTGCGTCGATGTGTCCTTGTGATTTGCCTGGCCGCGCTCGGTCTGGCGCTGAACGGTTGCACCAGGTGCGGCCCGATCTGGGACGATTGGCTCCATGGGCCGAAATCGTGCAGATCGGATCGGCTCTAGCGGATCGAAGCGGCGCTCGGAGCCCGTGAAGAAGGTCAGGGATAGGCATCCGCCCCCTCTATCGATGATCAAGGAGTGAATGATGAAGCTTTTCCGTGTGGCCGCGGTGCTGGCGCTGGTGGCTGGACCGGCCTTCGCGCAGGAGTCGCCCCATATCAATCTGATGGCCGATGGCCCGGCCAAGACCGAGGACGAGAAGGCCGCAGATGCCGCGCGCGACAAGGCCTACAAGGAGACGTTGAAGAAGATTCCGGACGCCAAGGCGTCCAGCGATCCCTGGGGCGGCATGCGCGCCGACCCGCCGAAGCAGCCCGCACCGAAGGCCGCCGCCGCCACCAGCGCGCCCAAGAAGACCAAGGCCGGCACGGCCGCCAACTGACCGTAGGCGGCTCAGGAGGCGGACGACGCCTCCTTCCGGGACTCCCGTTGACCCGGCCCTGATCCTACATTCCCTCACAGCGTTGCGTTGAGGAGGCAGGATATGGCGGATCGCCCGCGGGACCTCGCCGAGCGGATGGCACGCCGGCGCAAGCCGGCCGGTGGATCGGGCGGCAATGCCGGCGACGGCTATCTGCGCGAGAGCTTCACTCTGCCTCGTGCGGCCGCCCGGGCAAGGGCGCAGGCGTTCTTCGCGCGCTATCCCAAGGCCGGCTACATGAGCGAGGTCGAGAACTGGCGCGAGCTGCCCGGCGGCGACATCGAATTCACGATGCGGCGGCTGCCCAGCGCCGACTAGCCCTGGTCCGGTCTCTCGACCTGCCGGCTCAGGCCGTCCTGGGCCCGATGTGCCTTCAGCTCCCGATCGATTCGCAGTTGCACGCGACGGATCGCCAGCAGGTCGATCTTCGTCTCGGTCTTGCCTGTCTTGGTCTCGTCGCCGATCCGGAACTGCCATTGCCAGACGCCCGGGATCGCCGTCTTTGCAACCGTGAACTCAACGCCCCTGTGATTCATGGTCACCTCCACGCTTCACCTTGCCATGTCGGCTAACATGTTGGGCGTCGTAAAATTCCTTCGACAAGCAAAATTTGTCGTTAAGTCGTGGATAGTTCATCGGAATTCAGCAAGCGCGCGTGGCTCGAAACAAGCGAAATCGGATTCCGAAAGATGGAACCCGCAGGCGCGTTTTCACGCGGCCCGCGCTCGGCCAGGAACTCTGTTCATGGTGGGAGAACCACGGACAGATGCACGAGCAGCACGCGCGATGGATCCATGCGCGCGTGCAAGAAAAAACCCCGCCAGGGGAGAGCCGGGCGGGGTAAGAGGTTATTGGAGGCTGAGGTGCTGGGCTGCAACACCATAGCAAGACAACCGTAGCCCGTTCAGCTTACGACAGCCTGACAGATCGGGACGGATCCGATCACAAGTCGAATTCCATGAATCGGCAACGCATCTGGCCGCCGGAAACAGAAAACCCCGCTCGGGATCGAGCGGGGTCGACTGGGTATGGTATGGAGGCCCGGTGTTGGTCCACCGGGCCACGTGACGCTAGAGCATTCGGCTGACAGGCGCCTTACGCAAGCTTGTGCGGAGCTTGCGTTCAACCTTAGAGCCGCTCTCACGTCCCAATTCAGACATCCTCGCGCACAACTTCAGACACATCCGTTGGCGACACTTTGCGGGCGGCGAAGCCATGGGGGAAACGTGGCGCGCCGCGAACGGGGTGGCATCATGGACAAGGTAGAGCGGTCATTCGCCGCCGCGACGGCGGCTGGCTTCGTGGTGGCGGTCATCGGGATCGTGCTGCTGGCGCTGATGTAGCGGCGGTCCGGGCGGCACGCGCCGGTCCAAGCGCGAAAACAACCCCATGCACAGTAGGCAACAGCCTGTTTTGCCTGGCGTTTCCTAGTGCACCTTGATCTCGTCCAGCGGCAGACGGAGATCGGCGGCACGCTCCGCGCGATCCCTCCTGCTGAACTCGATTTCCTTGCGCTCGAACTTGCGCATCTCCTCGAGCGCCGCCTCAAGCAGAGAATTGCGCCTGACAGCACCGGCTTGCGTGTTTTCCGTCATGATCCAATTCCCCATTGCGGCAGCCCCGTTTCAAGTCGGGCCTGCGAAAAAGGTTCGGTGCCACACGATTGCGGAATGATGACGGCGCGTCTTTGATGCGCGTCATCTTCGAAGCAAACGCGTCCTCAGATCTTGCGAAGGGCAGGGGCAGGAGTGGCCGCAGAGAGCCAAGTCGGAAAGCAACCAGGTCGGAAAGCAACAACGCCGCCCGCTTGAAATATATTTGCGGGCGGCGGCTTTCCAGCCCCGAGGGGAAGCGCAAAACCCCGGTAATGATTAGTCTGGATGGACTAGTCAGAGGTTCAATGGTCCACACCTGAAAAGGCGGATCAGGACACATGACAAGACTGCGCCGGGCGGCACGGTGGGGCAGCTCGCTGAACAACAGGTTGCGTTCCGGGGCCCCCAGATTCCGGGCGCTGTCCTGCTTAGGACACTTATCAACGGTGTTGCGTTGAGAGCCATGGGGTGACCCAAGCGGGAGGTCGCCATGGATAGGGCGGAACGGTTCTTTCTTGCGCTGACACTGGTGGGCGGAGCTTGTCTCTGCATCGCGTTCGCGTTGTGGATGCTGGGCGTTTAGGAACGTTCGGTCGTCTGCCAAGTTTTCCCGATGCCCTTCCCCAAGGGCAGACCCAAGTCGAATTGCCCCGGCTCCTTGCCCCTGTGAGCTGGGGCCTTTTTCGTTCACCCGCAATTTGAAATTAACACACGTCCGATTCACATTTGTTGTGGCAGCGGATTGTTAGCCGGGAAAAGCTGGCAACATCCGGGGCTGGCAAAGCCATTTCAGTGCGGAGTGATTGAAACCCGGAGCATGAGGGGCCGCTGTCTCGACAGCGGCCCTTTGCTTGGCATCCGCGATGGCAGATGAGCACACTGGCGCGTTGGCCCCGGTTGACCCGGGGCCGCTTCGATTAGATCTGAGGCGGCCTTAAAGCGCGAGGGCGACGTACAGGAACGCTCCCGCCAATATGGCAGTCCATGCGATCGATAGGGACAAGAGCAGCTTGTCGCGCGTCATGGGGCGAGCTTGCTCCCAGAGGCTTACAGGCATCTGACATCACATGGCCATGACAGGGGATGGCAAGCGCGCCCTGCGCCGCTACGTGGTCGGAGAGCGACGGGACTACCCGGCCTTCCTCTCCTTCATCGCGTGTTCCACCTGATCGGCGAGAACGGTCAGATGATCGGCCAGGCGACCAAATAGTTCCTGCTTTGCCTTGTCAGTCGCAAGGTCACGGATGAGGGCGCATTCTGCGGCGTCCTTACGGAGCTTCTCGAGCTGATTTTGATAGTCCTGCATGGCACAGCCAGTTGCTTGTTTTTCCCGACCTTAGACCGGGACAAGCCAATCGGGACACAACAAAAATCAACTTGGGATACCGGGGCTAAAACCGGCCAGCACCGAATTCCCGGCGCCTGGTCGAAATAGGCCATTCGCAGATGCAAAACAGGCCACCTTGCTTAGCCGCGGCGCCCGCTTTTATCGACGCTCAGGTTGGAGTTCTGAGGCCCGGTGAATTCAACCATTCATCGATGCGGGCCGTCATGTCGGCTTGTCGAGCCTTCTCCAGGAGGGCTTCCTTCTCCTGGCCGGACGGCAGCTGTTCGGCTCTCTCCCGCGCTCGTCGAGCTTCTTCAATAAGGCGCTCGCCCTGCGCTCTATCCTGTTTAAACCGGTGGCGTTTCATTTGAACGTCCTCCCGAATGAAAACGCGTGAGGGAAATTAACGTTCGAAACTGGAACCTTACATCAGGTGTTCGCCCGGCGGAACGCGCGATGTTGGCAGAACAAAACAGGCCATTGTGACGATTAGAACCGGGCCAGCGCCGAATTCCGCAAAAGAACATATTGCGAACTGAGAACAAATAGTGTACGTTGTTTTTATCGACGACCCGCCGCGCCAATCGTTTGTCCCGCACCCGAATCCTCGCCATAAGGAGCACGACCCAATGTCCACCACTGCCCTGCGTATCGTCGAAGGATCTTCCATGGACAAGAGTAAAGCTCTGGCTGCCGCGCTCTCCCAGATCGAGCGCCAGTTCGGCAAGGGCTCGGTGATGAAGCTCGGCAAGAACGACCGTTCGATGGATATCGAGGCGGTGTCGTCGGGTTCGCTGGGGCTGGATATCGCGCTCGGCATCGGCGGCTTGCCCAAGGGGCGCATCGTCGAGATCTACGGGCCGGAATCGTCGGGCAAGACCACGCTGGCGCTGCACACGGTCGCGGAAGCCCAGAAGAAGGGCGGCATCTGCGCCTTCATCGACGCCGAGCACGCGCTCGACCCGGTCTATGCCCGCAAGCTCGGTGTCAACATCGACGAGCTTCTGATCTCCCAGCCCGACACCGGCGAGCAGGCGCTGGAAATCTGCGACACGCTGGTGCGCTCGGGTGCGGTCGACGTGCTGGTGGTCGATTCGGTCGCGGCGCTGGTGCCGAAGGCCGAGCTCGAAGGCGAGATGGGCGATGCGCTGCCGGGTCTGCAGGCGCGTCTGATGAGCCAGGCGCTGCGCAAGCTGACGGCCTCCATCAACAAGTCCAACACCATGGTGATCTTCATCAACCAGATCCGCATGAAGATCGGTGTGATGTACGGCTCGCCCGAGACCACGACCGGCGGCAACGCGCTGAAATTCTACGCCTCCGTCCGCCTCGATATCCGCCGCATCGGCGCGATCAAGGAGCGCGATGAAGTGGTTGGCAACACCACCCGCGTCAAGGTGGTGAAGAACAAGCTGGCGCCGCCCTTCAAGCAGGTCGAGTTCGACATCATGTACGGCGAGGGCGTTTCCAAGATGGGCGAGATTCTCGATCTCGGCGTCAAGGCCGGCATCGTCGAAAAGTCCGGCGCCTGGTTCTCCTATGACAGCCAGCGCCTCGGCCAAGGCCGCGAGAACTCGAAAGCATTTTTGAAGTCCAACCCCGACATCACCGCCAAGATCGAGACCGCGATCCGCCAGAACTCCGGCCTGATCTCCGAGCAGATTTTGGCTGGCACGCCCGAGAGCGACGCCGACGGCGAGGAGCCCGCGGACGAGTAAGCCTTAAATAGTAGAGTTTCGCGAGGAGCGGGCGCTGAGGACGTTGAGTTGCCGACGTCATCAGTGCCCGTTTCTTTTGCGTTGTCGTGATCGGGTGGTGTGATGAAGCGTCTGATCTTGACTGGCTGGGGCGGCGGGAGCGAGCTTGCGCGATCGGGCTTGGCCGAGATCGTCATCCCGTTCCATTTTCAATTCGCATGGGGGCCTCTCCCATCGCCAGAAAAGCTCTCGGCCTATTTCGCGGCCTACACGGCAGATCTTGGCCCGGCTGAACACTGGTCGGATTGGGTTCGTTGGCCACGGGGTACCAAGGGGCGCAAATTATCTCTGGCCGAGTTTTGCGAGCCTTATGACGAGATCGAACTCTGGTTCGCGGCGACCGCCCGAGACCAATTGCAACTCATCTGGTTGCTCGACCACCTCAGTGGTTGTCCTGCGCTGGCCCAGAAGCTCACGCTGCGATTGCTGGACTCCAATCTGAGGTTCAGTCCCGATTATGATTTCGCCAAGTCCGAGCCGCATATTCCTGTCGGGGACGTCCGTGCTGAGGACTTCGAGACAGCCAAGTTGGCGTGGTCGGCCTACCGCGCGCCGACCCCTGAGCCCTGCACCAAACTTCTTCACCGCGATTTGAGTGGCTTGCTCATGCTGCGGCCAGCCTTGCTCGAGCTTCTGGCAGAGCTCCCGTCTCCCTTGACAGGGCTCGGTGCGACGGAAATGCGATTTTTGGAGATGCTTGACTGGTATGTGAACACGAATCCGTTGTTCCATCTAAGCTCGTTACGCGGCACTTACGTGTGGGGTGAGGTCGAACTGGGATATTTGCTCGAAGGCCTCGCCCTCGGCCCCAAGCCTGCTGTGGCCGGGTTAGGCGACGAACTTCGTACCATCGACCTTCAAAATCTAAGAGCTCGGCACGAAGTCTATCTCCGCAGCCGGTTGTCGTTGACGGAGTTTGGGAAGGCCGTCCTGGCCCACCGGGAAGACTTCAGCCGCCATAATCCCATCGACCGCTGGTGGGGCGGCACGCATCTGACCAACGAGCAACTGTGGCGCTACGGCGCTGTACTGACCAAGCCCTGAGACGACCGACATGACGAAGCTCATCGTGACGACCGACTCGTCCATCGCCGGCGCCATCCAACAGGCAGGCCTTGCTGATCTCGTGATTGCGATTGAGCACCGGCTGGTTTGGAGACCGTTGCCCTCCGCTGCTGAGCGCGATGCGTTCTTTGCGGCGCGTACAACGCAGCCACATGGTTTTCATTGGCTCGACGATACACCGTCTTGGCGCCTTGAAGAATCGGGCGCGAAGGATCTCGGATTGATCGAATTGTTTGCGCAATACGATGCGGTCGAGTTTTGGCGAGGGCCGGAGCCAAATGCGCAATTGATCCTGCTCTGGCTGCTCGATCATTGGCGCCGTACACGCAACGTGGATCCCGGCTTTGTCGCACGCTGTCTCCCCGTGGGTGCGAGAGATATCGCGCCGCCGCGGGGAGAGCTCTATCCGCCGATTGTCGAGATTGAATCTCACGAACTCAAATTAGCCAGCCGTGCATGGCGGGCCTATTGTGCGCCAACTCCGGAAAGTTGGCGCGATCCTTCAAGACGAATTTGGCCTGGCTGCCGCAACTTTCGCCCTATGCAACGGCTCTCCTCGAAGAGCTGCCGCGCCCCTCTTCGGGCCTTGGAGCCACGGAGTTGCGGATACTCCAGCTCATCGCCCGAGGCGGCCTGCAGCCTTTCGATGTCTTTCCGGGTCGTCAGAAGCACGCGGAGCTGCATGTCTACGGATATTGGGAAGTTGGCGAATTGCTTGATGGGCTCGCCCGGTGTGACAAGCCGGCGGTCGCTGGACTGGATGAAGGCCCGTTTTCACTGGAGATGCATAACGATTCCGACCGTCTCCAACGGTACAAGCAATCCCGATTGTCGCTGACCGAGTTCGGCAAGGCGGTGCTGGGAGGCGACCAGAATTTTCGCCAACACAACCGGATCGATCGGTGGTGGGGCGGCACTCGCCTGACCAACGAGCGGCTCTGGCGGTGGGACGGGGAGACCCATTCGTTGGTTGCGCCGGCCTGATGTGTGTTCCTGTTTTTGTGTATCAACCTTTAGGCGGCAATCGTGTCTCATTTGATCTTGGCGACGAACCATCTCGCAGAGAACGTCCTTGGCCAATCAGGCCTGGCGAACCTCGCGCTCGGGTTCTCTCTGCGCTTCGCCTCGGGCAAGTTGCCGTCCGAGGAGCAGCTCTTGATGGGGCTGGAGCGGCGATCGGCAAAGCACTGCAATTCAGGGGATCATTGGCTTGATGACGTTTGTCGTGGCTCGCTGAATGGTTTCGGCACGCGCGATATCGGTTTCTTCGAGCTGTGCGCGAAGTTCGATTCGATCGAAGTGTGGGTCGACCCGGTGCATAGTGATCAACTCGTGCTGGTCTGGCTCCTCGACCTGCTTCGCCCCTACAAGGAGATCACGTCGAAGCTGAGCCTGGTGCATACGGACGTCGAGGTTACCAACTATGCTCCGGAGTCCGTTGCAAAATGGAAGTTGCCGGCCTGCAAGGTGGCCGACAGCCATTTGGTGACCGCAAGCCGCGCCTGGCGAGCCTATCGGGCTGCAACGCCAGAGCCCTGTTTCGATCTGCTGATGACGGACCTCATGATCCTGCCGAGGCTTCGCGCGGCGCTCATTGCGATGCTTGAAGAGCTTCCAGGCAGGGTGACGGGACTCGGTGCCAGCGAAATGGACATGCTGGAGGATGTGAACAATGGGGAAACCGACCCAAGGCGCGTCACCGAGGCAAGATGGATTCGCGATGTGTTTGACGAGAACGAAGCCAGAAATGCCTTGCACGAACTGGCGGAATATTCGACGCCGCCGGTCCTGTTGGGCGATCCGTTGTTCGACGATGAGGACCGCTACTTCGGCAGGAGCGAGTGGAAGGTCACGTTGACCGACCTCGGGCGTTCGCTTGTCGCCCGCGAAGACGACATGTGGCGCCACAACTCCATCAAGCGCTGGTGGGGCGGCACTGAACTGACCAGCGAAAAGCTCTGGCGATGGGATCGCGAAAGCCGGTCGTTGGTTGCGCCTTAGAGGCGGGTTCGGTGCCGTAGGGTGGGCAAAGGCGCGTAGCGCCGTGCCCACGATCTTTCACGTCATGCAAAGGTGGTGGGCACGCTTTCCGCCTTCGCTCTTTCGAGCTACGGCGGACAAGCCGCTTTGCCCACCCTACGAGAGCTCCGTCGCGTCCTACTCCGCCGCTTCCGCGTAATCGCTCACCGGCGGGCAGGAGCACACGAGGTTACGGTCGCCATAGACGTTGTCGACGCGGCCGACCGGGCACCAATACTTGTCGGTGCGCGAGGTGCCGGCGGGGAAGCAGCCTTCGCTGCGGGCGTAGGCGCGCTTCCAATCGTCGTCGGCGATGTCGTGCACGGTGTGCGGGGCGTGGCGCAGAGGCGACGCTTCGATCTTGAAGCGGCCGGCCTCGAGCTCGGCGATTTCTTTTCGGATCGCAATCATGGCATCGCAGAACCGATCGAGCTCCGCCTTGGATTCCGACTCGGTCGGCTCGATCATCAGCGTGCCCGGCACCGGGAAGCTCATGGTCGGCGCGTGGAAGCCGTAATCGATCAGGCGCTTTGCGATGTCGTCGACAGTGACGCCGGAGGTCGTCTTCAGCGGGCGGGGATCGACGATGCATTCGTGCGCGACGCGGCCCCTGGCGTTCTTGTAGAGCACCGGGAAGTGCGCATCGAGCCTTGCCGCGACATAGTTGGCGTTGAGGATCGCGATCTCGGTCGCGCGCTTCAAGCCTTCGCCGCCCATCATCAGGATGTAGATGTAGGAGATGGTGAGGATCGAAGCCGAGCCGAACGGCGCGGCCGAGACCGGGCCGACCGACGCATCCGCCTGTGTGGCGGGGTGACCCGGCAGGAACGGCGCGAGATGCGCCTTCACGCCGATTGGGCCCATGCCGGGGCCGCCGCCGCCATGCGGGATGCAGAAGGTCTTGTGCAGGTTGAGATGGCTGACATCGGCGCCGTAATCGCCGGGCCGCGACAGCCCGACCTGCGCGTTGAGGTTGGCACCGTCGAGATACACCTGGCCGCCATGGCCGTGCACGATGTCGCAGATTTCGCGGATATGCTCCTCGAACACGCCATGCGTCGAGGGATAGGTGATCATGACCGCGGCGAGGTCGTTCGAATGCTTCTCCGCCTTGGCGCGGAGATCGTTGACGTCGACGTCGCCGTTGGCCTCGCAGGCGACCACCACCACGTCCATGCCGACCATCGCGGCCGAGGCCGGGTTGGTGCCATGGGCGGAGGAGGGGATCAGGCAGATCTTTCGGTGCGTCTCGCCGCGTGCGGCGTGGTAGCCACGGATCGCGAGCAAGCCGGCATACTCTCCTTGCGCGCCCGAATTCGGCTGCAGCGAGATCGCGTCATAGCCGGTGATGTCGCACAGCCATTTTTCCAGCCGCGCGAATAGCGCGTGATAGCCGGCGGCCTGCTCGCGCGGAGCGAAGGGGTGCAAGGACCCGAACTCGGGCCAGGTCAGCGGCATCATCTCGGTGGTCGCGTTCAGCTTCATGGTGCACGAGCCGAGCGGAATCATCGCGCGGTCGAGCGCGAGGTCGCGATCGCTGAGCTTGCGCATGTAGCGCAGCATCTCGGTTTCCGAGCGATGGGCGTGGAACACGGGATGGGTCAGGAACGCTGTGGTGCGCTTCAGGGGCTCCGGAAGCGCCTCGCGCGTGGTGGCGTCGATCTCGGCGTAGGACAGCTGACCGCCGAACGCGCGCCACACCGCTTCCACAGTCGCGGGCGTCGTAGTCTCGTCGAGTGCGATGCGGAGCGCAGTTTCACCAACGCCGAGATTGATTGTCTCGGCGGTCGCGCGCGCGATGATCTCGGCTCGCTCAGCGCCGGCATCGACGCTGAGCGTATCGAAGAAGGCCTCAGACTGCGGCGCAAAGCCGAGCTTGCGCAGGCCGGCCGCGAGCACGGCGGCGCGGCGATGCACGTTGCGTGCGATCTGCGCGAGACCCTCGGGGCCGTGATAGACCGCATACATCGCCGCGATCACGGCGAGCAGCACCTGCGCGGTGCAGATGTTGGAGGTCGCCTTCTCGCGGCGGATGTGCTGCTCGCGGGTCTGCAGCGCCAGGCGATAGGCCGGTGCGCCGCGCGAGTCGACGGAGAGGCCGACGATGCGGCCGGGCAGCGAGCGCTTCAGCGCGTCGCGCACCGCCATATAGGCCGCGTGCGGTCCGCCATAACCCATCGGCACGCCGAAGCGCTGCGCGGAGCCGATTGCGATGTCGGCGCCGAGTTCGCCGGGCGAGGCGATCAGCGTGAGCGCGAGCAGATCGGCGGCAACGATTGCGAGCGCACCCTTGGCCTTCAGCGCCGCAATCGCGGGCCTGAGGTCGCGCACCGCGCCCGAGGTTCCAGGATATTGCAGCAGCGCGCCCAGCACGTCTTGCTTGTCGAGATCGGTGAGGGGATCGCCGACGACCAGCGACCAGCCGAGCGGTTCGGCGCGGGTGCGCATCACCGCCAGCGTCTGCGGATGCACGTCCTTGTCGACGAAGAAGGCCTTGGCCTCGACCTTCGAATGCCGCTCCGCGAGCGCCATGGCTTCGGCTGCAGCGGTGGCTTCATCGAGCAGCGAAGCGTTGGCGACGTCGAGCCCGGTGAGATCGCAGATCATCGTCTGGAAGTTGAACAGCGCCTCCAGGCGGCCCTGGCTGATTTCCGGCTGGTAGGGCGTATACGCCGTGTACCAGGCGGGGTTTTCGAGGATGTTGCGCTGGATCACCGCCGGCAGGATCGTGCCGGAATAGCCCTGGCCGATCAGCGAGGTGAAGACCTGGTTCTGGCGCGCGAGCTCGGCCATATGCGCGATCGCCTCGGTCTCGCTCAGCGGCTTGCCGAGATCGAGCGGGGCGGCCTGCCGGATCGAGGCGGGCAGCGTCTCTGCCATCAGGGTGTCAACGCTCTTGGCGTTGACGGTCTCGAGCATTGCGGTGACATCGCGCGCCGACGGGCCGATGTGGCGGCGTGCGAAATTAGCGGCGGTATCGCCGTTCGACTTGCGGTGCGCGGTCATCGCTTGCTCCATCGTCCTTAAGCCGTGTGTGCCTTGTAGGCGGCTTCATCCATGAGGCCACCAAGCTCGCTCTTGTCGGCAATCTTGATCTTGAAGAACCAGGCTTTGCTCTGTGCATCCGAGTTCACCAGCGCTGGCTCGGCGGCGAGTTCGGCGTTGGTCTCGAGCACTTCGCCGGTAACAGGCGCGTAGACGTCGGAAGCGGCCTTGACCGATTCGACGACGGCGGCGGCTTCCGCCTTCTTCAGGGTGCGGCCGACCTTGGGCAGTTCGACGAACACGACGTCGCCGAGCTGCGACTGCGCGTAATCCGTGATGCCGACGGTTGCGACATCGCCGTCGATCGCGAGCCATTCGTGGTCGGTGGTGTACAGCGTCGTGGTCATTTTCTTGTCCTCAGCGTTTGTAGGTGTTTTTCACGAAGGGCATGGCGGCGACGGTGAGCGGCAAACGTTGCCCGCGCACTTCCGCAAAGAGTTTTGTATCGAGTGCGCTTGAGGCAGTGGGCACGTAGCCCATCGCCACCGGCGCATTCAGGCTCGGGCCGAAGCCGCCCGAGGTGACCTTTCCGATTGCGTCACCGCCCTCGCTGTTCGCGAACAGCAGCGCGCCTTCGCGCACCGGCGCGCGGCCCTCAGTGCGCAGGCCGACGCGGCGGCGAGCTGCGCCGTGATCGAAATGAGCGAGGATCTTGTCGGCACCAGGAAAACCGCCGGCGCGGGCGCCGCCGGTGCGGCGGCTCTTCTGCACCGACCATTCCAGCGCGGCCTCGACCGGCGTCGTGTCGGTGTCGATGTCGTGGCCATAGAGACAGAGCCCGGCTTCCAGCCGCAGGCTGTCGCGGGCACCAAGGCCGATCGGCATCACATCGGAGTTGTCCAGCAATGTCTTGGCGAGGCGCTCGGCATCGCTAGCTGCCACCGAGATCTCAAAACCGTCCTCGCCGGTGTAGCCCGAGCGCGAGACGAAGCAGGGGAGGCCGGCAACCTCGTGCGGGCCGGCATCCATGAACTTCATGGCGGGCGCTGCTGCACATAATTTCGCCAGCGCTGACTCGGCCTTTGGGCCCTGCAACGCGATCAGCGCGCGATCGGCAAGCGAATCGATGATGCAGGTGTCGGAGAGATTCGCGCGCAGATGCGCCTCGTCCTCGGCCTTGCAGGCGGCGTTGACGACCAGGAACAGGTGATCGCCGAAATTGGCGACCATCAGATCGTCCAGAAGCCCGCCATCTTCATTGGTGAACTGGGCGTAGCGCTGCCGTCCCGGTGCAATCGCCACAATATCCTGCGGCACCAGCCGCTCCAGCGCGCGGGCGGCGTCCTCGACCTTGCCGGATTTCGGCCGAAGGGCGATCTGGCCCATGTGGGAGACGTCGAACAGGCCGGCGGAGGAGCGGGTCTGAAGGTGCTCCTTGAGGACGCCTGCGGGGTACTGCACGGGCATGTCATAGCCCGCGAACGGCACCATCTTGCCGCCCAGCGTCACATGAAGGTCGTAGAGGGGGGTACGTTTCAGGGAGTCTTTGTCGTCACGCACGGACATCGCAGGGGTCCTCGGCGGTTCCCCGGGGACGATTCCCCGGAAGCAACCAGTCGAAGCCCCATCTGTCGCTGTGCCTGAGAGTATTATCCCGTCGGCGGACGCAGTCCGGGCTTCAAGCCCGTCGGCGCCTCTTTCCAGATGTCGTCAAAGCCACGCGGTCCTTTTGCCTGAGAGTTTCCGGGGCGGTTGCTCCTTCGGCGCCGGCAATGAAGCCGGTCTCTCCCGACGTGGCCGTACGATACAGATGGGTACAGACCACAGCCCGGCCAAGCCTGTCAACGCGCACCTGGCGGCTTTCCAACGGGATTGCGCGACTGCGGCAACCCTCTGATCTTTCTGCACAGTTTCTGGACAGCGAAGCTGGCCTTGTCTAAAAGCGCTTTGGCCCGCAGATATCAGCCCAAATCACCGGTTTGGATGGCACGAAAAGCGGGTCCAAGCACACCCGATTGGATGAACATGAGCGGCGTCAACGAGATCAGGTCGACCTTTCTGAACTTCTTTGCCGAGAACGGCCACGAGATCGTGTCGTCCTCGCCATTGGTGCCGCGCAACGATCCGACGTTGATGTTCACCAATGCCGGCATGGTGCAGTTCAAGAACGTCTTTACCGGCGTCGAGAAGCGGCCCTATCAGCGCGCCACCACGTCGCAGAAATGCGTGCGCGCCGGCGGCAAGCATAACGACCTCGACAATGTCGGCTACACCGCGCGCCATCTCACCTTCTTCGAGATGCTCGGCAACTTCTCGTTCGGCGACTATTTCAAGGAGCGCGCGATCGAGCTGGCCTGGAAGCTGATCACGAAAGAATACGGGCTGAAGAAGGACAAGCTGCTCGTCACCGTCTATCACACCGACGATGAGGCGGCCGGGCTCTGGAAGAAGATCGCCGGCTTCTCCGACGACCGCATCATCCGCATCCCGACCTCGGATAATTTCTGGGCGATGGGCGACACCGGCCCGTGCGGCCCGTGCTCGGAAATCTTCATCGATCGCGGCGATCACATCTGGGGCGGCCCTCCTGGCTCGCCGGAAGAGGACGGCGACCGCTTCCTCGAATTCTGGAATCTCGTGTTCATGCAATACGAGCAGGTGACGAAGGAGCAGCGCGTTGATCTGCCGCGTCCCTCGATCGACACCGGCATGGGCCTCGAGCGCATGGCCAGCGTCATGCAGGGCGTCGACAGCGTGTTCGAGACCGACCTGTTCCGCCATCTGATCGACGCGACGTCGTCGGCGCTGGGCAGCGGACCGAACGAGCAGACCGTGGCCTCGTTCCGCGTCATCGCCGACCATCTGCGCTCCTCGGCCTTCCTGGTCGCGGACGGCGTGCTGCCCTCGAACGAGGGCCGCGGCTACGTGCTGCGCCGGATCATGCGCCGCGCGATGCGCCATGCGCAGCTGCTCGGCGCCAAGGAGCCGCTGATGCATCGCCTGGTCTGGGCGCTGGTCCGTGAGATGGGCCAGGCCTATCCCGATTTGATGCGCGCGGAAAACCTGATCGAGGAGACGCTGCGGCTGGAAGAGACCCGCTTCCGCAAAACTCTGTCGCGCGGCTTGGCCATCCTGGATGAGAAGAGCGCGGGCCTGAAGAAGGGCGACATGTTCGACGGCGACGTCGCTTTCACGCTGTACGACACCTATGGTTTTCCGCTCGACTTGACGCAGGACGCGCTGAAGTCGCGCGGCATCGGCGTCGATCAGGCCTCGTTCACCGACGCGATGGAGCGGCAGAAGGCGAAGGCGCGCGAATCCTGGAAGGGCTCTGGCGAGGCGGCTTCTGAGGCGATCTGGTTCCCGCTGCGCGAAAAGCTCGGGGCCACCGAGTTTCTGGGTTACGAGACCGAGAGCGCTGAAGGCGTGGTGTCCGCGCTGGTGAAGGACGGCGCTGAGGTTGCCAGCCTGAAGGCCGGCGACACCGGCGCGCTGCTGCTGAACCAGACGCCGTTCTATGCAGAGTCCGGCGGCCAGGTCGGCGACACCGGCGTGCTGACGGGCGAGGGCGGCATCAAATTCCGCGTCACCGACACGCAGAAGAAGCTCGGCGATTTCTTCGTTCATGTCGGCACGCTCGAGAGCGGCGAGCTGAAGGTCGGCGCCGCGCTGCAGCTCGAGGTCGATCATTCCAGGCGTTCGTCGATCCGCGCGCATCACTCGGCGACGCATCTCATCCATGAGGCGCTGCGCCAGGTGCTCGGCGATCACATCGCCCAGCGCGGCTCGATGGTCGCGCCGGATCGTCTGCGCTTCGACTTCGTGCATCCGAAGCCGATCACGGCGGAAGAGCTCGCGCGTGTCGAGGACATCGCCAACGACGTGGTGCTGGAGAACGACGAGGTCACGACCCGCGTCATGGGCGTCGACGAGGCCCGCGAGGCCGGCGCGCGCGCGCTGTTCGGCGAGAAGTATGGCGACGAGGTTCGCGTCGTCTCGATGGGCAAGACCGCGCGCGAGCGCGGCACCAACGCGCTCGGCTGGTCGGTCGAGCTCTGCGGCGGCACCCATGTGCGGCGCACCGGCGATATCGGCCTGATCACGCTGACCGGCGAGAGCGCGGTGGCCTCGGGCGTGCGCCGCATCGAGGCTTTGACCGGCAACTACGCGCGCCGCCACGCCAACGAGACCATGGCGCTGGCGAAGACCGCGGCGAGCGAACTGCGGACCTCGATCGACGACGTTCCGGCGCGCATCACCGCGCTGATGGAGGAGCGCAAGAAGCTCGAGCGCGAGCTCTCGGATGCCCGCAAGAAGCTCGCGATGGGCGGCGGCGTGTCTGCCGGTGATGGCGCAGCCTCGGGCGTGCGCGACGTCGGCGGCGTCAAGCTGATGGCGCGTGCGGTCGAAGGCATCGAGATGAAGGATCTCAAGAGCCTCGCCGACGACGGCAAGAAGCAGATCGGCTCCGGCGTGGTCGCCATCGTCGGCGTCACCGAGGACGGCAAGGCCGGTGTGGTGGTCGGCGTCACCGCCGATCTCACCGCGCGCTTCAATGCGGTCAATCTGGTGAAGATCGCCTCCGAAGCACTCGGCGGCAAGGGCGGCGGCGGCCGTCCCGACATGGCGCAGGCCGGCGGCCCCGACGGCGGCAAGGCGACCGAGGCGTTGGCTGCGATCGAAAAAGCCATCCTCGAACAAAAAGCGGCAGGCGCTTAAAGGCAGATGGGCCTCGTTCCGCGAGGGCGTGGCCTGCGCGATCCCGATCTGAGGGATCGCCTCTACGAATTGCTGGAGCACGATCCCTTGGCCTATTCGGCCGGATCGCGCTTCATCCAGATCATCATCGGCGTCATCGTGCTCGATGTCCTCGCGATGATCCTGGCCTCGGTGCCGGAGCTGGATGCGCAATACGGTGCGCTGTTCTCCGGGATCAAGATCCTCTGCGTCATCGTATTCGCGCTGGAATATGCCGCGCGGCTCTGGACGGTGGCGGGCCATACGCCGCGCAATCGCTCGCCGCTCGCCGACCGGCTCGGCTATGCCGTCTCGGCGCTCGGCATCATCGACCTCATGGCATTCCTGCCTGCCGCGATCGTGCTGGTGATGGGGCGGCACGCAACCCTGGCCGCGCTCGGCGTGCTGCCGTTCTTCAAGCTGATCCGATATTCACCGGCGATGCGCTCGCTGCTCGCCGCCGTGCATGCCGAGCGGCGGGCGCTGATCGGCTGCCTCGTCATCCTGACCGGCGCGGTGTTGACGTTCGCCTCGCTGCTCTACGCCGTCGAGCGCGACGTGCAGCCGACCAAGCTCGGCACCATTCCGGACGCGATGTGGTGGGCGATCGTGACGCTCGGCACCGTCGGCTATGGCGACGTCGTGCCGGTGACGGCGCTCGGCAAGATCATCTCGGTCCTCACCATCATCAGCGGCTTCGCCATGATCGCGCTGCCGGTCGCGATCATTTCCACCGCCTTCGCCGAAGAGGTGAAGCGGCGCGATTTCGTCGTGACCTGGGGGATGCTCGCCCGCGTGCCGCTGTTCTCGCATCTCGCGGCCGGCGAAATCGCCGACATCATGCGGCTGCTCCGCGCGCGTACCATCGAGCAGGGCGAGGTTTTGGTGCGGCGGGGCGATGCGGCCTCGTCGATGTATTTCATCACCGCCGGCGAGGTCGAGATCGCGCTGCCGAGCCAGCAGGTGCGGCTCGGCGACGGCACGTTTTTCGGCGAGATCGCGCTGCTGCACAAGACCAAGCGCAGCGGCACGGTGACGGCGACGCGCAAGACGCGGCTCTTGCTGCTCGACGCCCAGGATTTTCACGCCCTGATCGCGCGCATGCCGACGCTCGCCGCCCACGTCCACGAGACGGCGCGCGCGCGGCTGGAGGAGACCGGCGATCTCGCCGCGGCCGAACTCGCGCAGGCCGAGCGCGAGGGCACCGACCGCTAGGCGGTCAGCCCTTCTTCAGGAAGACGTACTCGGCCGAGTAGGGCGCGCTTTTGAACTCGCCGGCCTTGTCGCAAGGACCCTCGAGCTTGCCGCCATGGGTGTTGATGCGCTGGACCGTGGTGACCGGCGTCAGCACGCCGCTGCCGCGGCGGGAGGCGACCTCGAGCTTCAGCCAGGGAATATCGGCCGCCGTTGCGCCCGGAGCATTGCCGATCGCCTTGCCCACGACGGCGCTGCCGTCGGCGTGCTCCCAGTTCGGCCCCGCATAGTGGCGGCCGATGGTCTTGCCCTCCGAGAGCAGCGTCGCGATCGGCTCGCGGAAAGCCCAGGCGAGCTTGCCGTCGGTGCCGGCCTTGCACTCATAGACCTGCGCGCCCTCGGCGTGGACGCTGAGCACGACGCTCTCGCCGGCGGCGGCGATGGCCTCGGGCAGCGTCTCGGCGGCGGAGGCAGGCGCGGCCATGGCGGCGAGCAGCAGCAGGCAGCGGGCAACAAACTTGGTCGACATGGTCGTATCTCTCCGCAAGGGGCTCTCAAAAAACGAACGGGCCGCGTGTGAGACGCGGCCCGGGATGATGTCTGGCCCAGTCGGGCGAAAATGCGGATGGCAGCTTAGGCCGCCAGCGCCTTCACAAGGTTGTCAGCGACCTTGTCGAGGAAGCCGGTGGTCGAGAGCCAGCGCTGGTCGGCGCCGACCAGGAGCGCGAGGTCCTTGGTCATGTAGCCTTCCTCGACGGTGTCGACGCAGACCTTTTCCAGCGTGGCCGCGAACTTCGCGAGCGCCGGATTGTTGTCGAGCTTGGCGCGGTGCGACAGGCCACGGGTCCAGGCGAAGATCGACGCGATCGAGTTGGTCGAGGTCTCCTTGCCCTTCTGGTGCTCGCGGTAGTGGCGGGTCACCGTGCCGTGGGCGGCTTCGGCTTCGACCGTCTTGCCATCCGGGGTGAGCAGCACCGAGGTCATCAGGCCGAGCGAGCCGTAGCCCTGGGCCACGGTGTCGGACTGCACGTCGCCGTCGTAGTTCTTACAGGCCCAGACGTAGCCACCGGACCACTTCAGCGCCGAGGCGACCATGTCGTCGATCAGGCGGTGCTCGTAGGTCAGGCCCTTGGCGTCGAACTCCTTCTTGAACTCGGCGTCGAAGATCTCCTGGAAGATGTCCTTGAAGCGGCCGTCATAGACCTTCAGAATCGTGTTCTTGGTCGACAGGTACACCGGGTAGCCGCGCAGCAGGCCGTAGTTGAAGGAGGCGCGGGCGAAGTCGATGATGGAATCGTCGAGATTGTACATCTCCATGGCGACGCCGGCGCCCGGAGCCTTGAACACTTCCTTCTCGATCACGGTGCCGTCCTCGCCGACGAACTTCAGCGAGAGGGTGCCCTTGCCCGGGAACTTGATGTCGGTGGCGCGGTACTGGTCGCCATAGGCGTGGCGGCCGATGATGATCGGCTTGGTCCAGCCGGGAACCAGGCGCGGCACGTTCTTGCAGATGATCGGCTCGCGGAAGATCACGCCGCCGAGGATGTTGCGGATGGTGCCGTTCGGCGACTTCCACATCTGCTTGAGGTTGAACTCCTTCACCCGGGCCTCGTCCGGGGTGATGGTGGCGCACTTGACGCCGACGCCGACCTTCTTGATCGCCTCGGCGGCGTCGATGGTCACCTGATCGTTGGTGTGGTCGCGGTACTCCATGCCCAGGTCGAAATACTGCAGCTCGACATCCAGGAACGGGTTGATCAGCTTGTCCTTGATGTACTGCCAGATGATCCGGGTCATCTCGTCGCCATCGAGCTCGACGACGGGATTGGATACCTTGATTTTTGCCATGATCGGAGAAGCCTTCTTGGGAACTGGAGGAAATCTCCCGCGCTATAGCACCGCCCGGGGGCGGGCGGAAGCGGAGCGGTTATGCACTTTCAGCCCATCTTTTCGCCGAGAACCGCCATTCCCTGAGGTCGGAATGACGGCCCTCGCACCTTGTTTGGGCACCGATCCCCGGAGCGAACCGGCGCCCTCCGAGAACGCTTCTAAAAGGCGGCCTGGGTGGCCGTGCCGGCCACGATGTACCAGGTCACGAACAGGCCGGAGATCAGGGCGCCCGGCAGGCTCGATCCGGTCCGTCGCCAGGTGAAGGTCGCGATCACGGCGACGATCGCGAGCAGCGGCACGAACTGGATGGCGACGATGGTCGAGAGCGGCACGAAGCCGGGATCGGGGAGCGGGTTGAACAGCTTTCCGGTCAGCCAGAGCGTGCCGTATTGCAGGACCAGCAGCACGATGAAGCCGAACGTCAGCGCCAGAATATTGGTCAGATAAAGCGCGAGCCGCGGCGCCTCCATGGTCGAGAAATTCCGGTGCAGCACGTGCAGCGCCACGACGAAAAACGCCGTGAACGGAATCAGGTAGATCAGGAAGATCACACACTGCTTCTGGTTCATCAGCTTCAAGGCGATGATCCAGAATCGGAAGTCGATCTTGAAGGCGAGGTCGGCCAGCCACAGCGCGGCATAGCCGACGGCGACGGAGATAACCGCGATCGCGAGCGACTGGCCGAGCAGCCCGGTCCGGCTCTTGCGCTTCGGGGCGAAGCCCATCAGCGCCAGCGTGATCAGGCCGTTGATGATGGCCCAGACCAGGATCTGGTTCGTGATGCCCTGCGGCAGGTACGCCGACGGCGTCACGAAGCTGCCGCCCAGGGCGAAGGCCGGGTAGTAGGTCAGCGCCGGAATGAACGCGGACAGAATGAAAGCTGCGGTCCAGCGCCGGCCGGCGGCGGCATGATGCGGCGGCATGGTGCCGTCGGGGACCGCGGGCAGGCGGAGGCGGGCGAACATCTGCGCTTCGAGCAGGCCGTCGAACGTGCCGATCAACAGCGCGACGAAACCAACAAACGCGATCAGCGTGCCGAGCTCCTTGCGGAACCAGATCTGGTCGTCGGCCGGGCGCGGCGTGCCACCCTGCAGCGTCTTGGCGAACCAGTCGAGGCTGTAGCCGATTGCCTCATGCGAGATGTGTTCGGCCGGATGCGTAATCGCGGGCGTGTAAAGCACCCGGGCGGTCCCGGCCGTTGGGTCGCCATAGACCTTGCCCGGCTCGACCGGCCCCTGCGTGCCGAACATCGCCCACAGCTTGGGGCTCTTGGTGACATCGCGGGCGAGATCGACACCCCACATCAAGGTGGAGAATTCCTCGTACTGGGCGAACACCAGCGCCACATTGCGCGGCCAGCTCGTGGTGCCGTCGGCTGCGAAGGGCTTACCGGTCGAGGAGCCTTCCAGCACCATCGACTTGTAGTCGTTCGGCATCGCCGTGGCCGCGGCCAGCACAGTCCAGCCACCCATCGAGTGACCCTCGAGGCCGATATTGGCCTTGTCGACGATGTCGAGGCTGCGCAGATAGGCGAGGCCGTCAGGGCCGCCAAAGCCGTTGGCGAAGGCGGGTGGATCGCTATAGCCATGGCCGGTCTGGTCCAGCGCCAGCACGACATAGCCGCGGCGGGCGAATTCGATGGCGAAGCCATCCTGGGTCTCGCGCGAATTGATGTAGCCGTGGACGGCGAGGATGCCGGGGGCCGGGGTCTGTGCGGTGGCATTTTGGGGGATGTAGAGCAGGGCGCTCATGGTGTTGCCCTTGGCGCCCTTGAACCTGACATCCTGGATCCGGATGCCACCTGCGGTCTGCGTCAGATGGGCGATGAGGCCGCCCACCACGATCAAGACCAGTCCCAGAAGCGCCAATTTCCACCGCTTCACCATCACCGTCCCCCCGCTCAATCGTTGCTTTAGCTTCGGCCTTTCGGCTTCGCTTTGGTTGTGGTTGATAGCCATATCCGAAAGCAATGCGCGCGCAAGCCGAGCGGTGAAATCGTCCCCAGTTGAGGTGCGATTGAGGTTTCGCAAACGCCGCTAACCCTGTTATCTCCCTCGAGAAATTGCGCCGCGCGGAAGGCGGGCGGGGCGGCGTGGATGAAGGTTTGGATCAGGGTCTTCGAACAGACGTTCAAGCTCTTCTTAAGCCGAAAGCTGAAGCAGAAAGTGGAATGAGATGTCCGGCACCGACAAGACCAAGGCAGGGCTCGCACTCGACGGTCCCATCGTGATCCTGGTCGAGCCGCAGCTCGGGGAAAATATCGGCATGGCCGCGCGCGCCATGGGCAATTTCGCCCTGAGCCGCTTGCGCATCGTCAACCCGCGTGACGGCTGGCCGAACATCGCGGCCCAGCGGGCCGCCGCCGGCGCCGACCACATTCTGGAAACGGTCGAACTGTTCGACACCGTGGAGCAGGCGGTGGCTGACCTCGACCTGCTGTTCGCCACCACCGCGCGCCCTCATGATCAGGCCAAGCCGGTGGTGGGGCCGGAAGCGGCAGCAAGCGAGATTTCGGGACACGTTGCCACCGGCGGCAAGGCCGGCATCTTGTTCGGCCGGGAGCGCTGGGGCCTGACCAATGAGGAGGTCGGGCTCTCCAACCGCATCATCACCTTCCCGGTCAATCCGGGCTTTGCCTCGCTCAACCTTGCCCAGGCCGTGCTGCTGGTCGGCTATGAATGGTTCAAGCGCGCGACCTCGGGCGAACTGCCGCACGGCATGCCGGAACGCTCCGAGCGCGCCTCGCAGCACCAGATGCAGTCCTTCTTCGACAACCTCATCCGCGAGCTCGACCGCGTCGAATTTTTGCGCCCGGCCGAGAAGCGCGACACCATGCTGGTGAACCTGCGCAACATCTTCTCCAGGATGGAGCCGACCAAGCAGGACATGCACACGCTCCACGGCGTGGTGATGGCCATCGCGGAAGGCCGCAAGGGCCCGGCCAAGGGCGGCGTGCTCGATGGCGAGCAGGCCACGCGCCTGCGCGCGCTGCTGGCCGAGCACGGCCAGGGCGGCGGCGTGCCCGACAGCGGCTCCACCGTGCGCGGCCTTGCGCGCCTGCTCCGCCGCAACCCGACCGATGCCGAGCGCCTGCTCTGGCAGGCGCTCACGCGCGATCGCCGTTTCGCCGGGCAGTTCAAGCGCCAGACCCCCGTGGGCCGCCACATCCCGGATTTCGTCTCCTTTCCGCACCGGATCGCGATCGAGCTGGTGAATCCAGGCGAGGGCGAGACGATTGCGGCGGATCGTGCGTCGCGGCGGTCGTGGTTGGAGGCGCGTGATTATCGCGTGCTGGAGATCCGCGCGGCGGATGTTGAGCGCGATCTCGAGGCGGAGCTGGTGCGGCTTGCCGGGATGGTGGAGCAGGGCGCGTAGGTTTTGCCTCGCGGAGGGTCTCGTAGGATGGGCAAGGGCGCGGAGCGCCGTGCCCACGACTTTTTGCCTTCGGGCACAGTGGCGGGCACGCGTCCGCCTTCGCTCTTCGAGCTGCTGCGGACGAGTCGCTTTTTGCCCACGTAAGAAATCGCCCAAACGACTATTTCGGAGGCGATCTGAGCCGATCACGTTCAAACTCCGAGATCTCCCGCTGCCATTCCCGGTATCGGTCTGTGTCTATCGGAGATCCGAGAAGATGAAATCCGAAAGCATCCTCGTACATCGAAACATAATATTCCTGCGCCAACTGGCGCGGCGTACTGGGTCCTAAAGCATAGGTGGGAATAAAGCCGCTTGTACCGAACGTGACGCTTACGAGCTCCTGCTCAGGTGGCTTGCCGCGAATGACGTCGAGCACCTTGAGCATCGCGGAATAAGGTTCTTTCGGCATTTTGCCCGATGAACGTCCGGACTGGTCGGGACCTAGCAGAAACGCAGGTCGTCCCATCACGCGCACCTTGGCCACGGTGACCTGATCCTTCGGCGACGGCAGCGTGGGCTTCGAGAATTCGACGGGGACCTCATCCGAAAAGTAGGCGATAGGTCCTTCGACCGCCTCTGCGGATGTTGCCGCGCTGACAAGCATCATACAGACAAAGAAGTTAGCGAGAGACTTGATCACCAACGACATCCCTACCCAAATTGCGACAGCACGTCAGGATAGTATTGCGGTATTACGGTGACAGGCCCTCGTGGATAAGGCAAAGCGACTTGTCCACCGTAGCTCGAAGAGCGAAGGCGGAAGCGCGCCCACGATGCTTTTCTGAGCCGAGAGAGATCGTGGGCACGGCGCTGCGCGCCTTTGCCCACCCTAAGAGACCGCGCTTGTGGTTTGTAGGGCGGGTTAGCGAAGCGTAACCCGCCGCCTTGCTATCCGCGCCCGAGCTGTACCTCGCGCTCCACCGCAATCCATGTGGTCTTCGCGACCGCCAGCAATTTTCCGGCTTCGTTATGCAGCGCGGCATCAGCCGTGCGCTTGCGGCCGTCGCGGCCGGTGGGCCAAGCCGTGATGATGCAGCGCGTGCCGGCGCGCGGGCGGGCTTCAATCCGTGCGGACATTCGGCCGAGCAGCAGCGGCGTGCGGTCGACGGCGGTGCTCTGCGGATCGCAATTGCTGGCGAAGCCGGTGGGACAATCGAGCGCCGACCAGAGGAATTCGGGGGCGATCAGGCCGTCCTCGGCGGCGAGGTTGGGATCCGGAATCCAGCTCGCTGCAAGGACGGGTTTGTGCGCATGACGGCCGAGCGGACCGGCGACGATGCGCAAGCCGTCGCCTTTGGCTCTCGCGGGACCGCAGACGAAGCAGGTCGGCAAGGGATGCTCGTGCGGTTTGATTGGTGTCAGCAGTTCGGCGGCGCTGGCTTCCGCGAAGCTGGCTGTCTCGAGGCGCGCAAGCTCGACACTCGCCGCGCGTCCTGTTGCGACGATTTTGGCGCCATCGCGAAGCTCCCATGTACCGTCGTTCGTCGCTGCCGCATCGAGCGGCGTGTCCAGGGGAGGCGGCGCGCGCAGCGTCACCTCGGCGCCGCCGGGAATGTGCTGGGCCAGCCGGCCGCAGACATAGCCGCCATTGCCGGAGTTCGGCGGGCCGCAATAGCGCTTGTCGATGATGATCTCGGTCAACGGTTAGATTCCTGAAGTTTCCACGGCGTCATGGCCGGGCTTGTGCGGGTTACTCTATCGGATCTTGAGGACAATTCTTCCCTGAACCGTCCGGTTGGCGACGGCGAGCATGGCGTCACGGGCCTCCTCCAAAGGGAGGACGCGGTCGATGTGCGGGCGGATGTGTCCGTCGGCCAGCAATTGCATCAACGTGTCGTTCATGTGTGCGGCCTCTGCGGAAAATTTCTCCGCCCAGGCGCCGACGAAGACGCCGATGATGGCATAGTTCTTCAGAAGTGGCAGGTTCATCGGGACCTGTGGAATTTCGCCGCTGGTGAAGCCGATCGGCATCAGCCGCCCGCCCCAATTCATCAATCGCGCCATCTGTTCGAGAATCGCGCCGCCGATGTTGTCGAAGCCGATATCGATGCCTCGACCTGAGGTGACCGACTTGATGCGGTCGCGCAGATCCTCGCTGCGATAGTTGATCACATCGCTGGCGCCGTAGAGGCGCACCAGCGGGGCCTTGTCGTCGGAGCCGACGCCGGCGATGACGCGGAGGCCCAGATGGCGGCCGAGATCGACGGCGGCAAGCCCGACGCCGCCGGCGGCGCCCGTGATGAAAACGGTCTCGCCGGCTAGCGCCCGTGCGCGCTCGACCAGCGCATAATAGGCGGTGCCGTAATTGTGCAGGATGGTCGCCGCCGCCTCGAACGAGACGCCATCGGGCAGACGAACGCTCTTCGATTCCTTGGCAATCATCCGTTCGGCGTAGCCGCCGGTCCAGCTGCTGCAGGCCACGCGATCGCCGGGGGCGAATTGTGTGACCCTCTCGCCGATCGCGACGACCACACCGGAGGCTTCCGTGCCGGGCACGAAGGGCAGCGGTGGTCGCATCTGGTAGAGGCCCGAGACCAGCAACTGGTCCATGAAGCTCACCGAGGCCGCATGGACGTCGATGAGAATCTCGTCATCGGCCGGCTTCGGCTCGGCGATCTCGCCGACGCGAAGGTCAGCCGGTCCTGTGAAAGAACGACAAAGAACCGCTCTCATCGCGGCGCTCCTTCGGTCTGGCGGCGCACGAACAGCCGCGGCACCAGCATGGGAACGCGCTGGCGATATTGCTGATAGGTCGCGCCAAACTCGGCGATCAGATCCCGTTCCTCGAACTGCAGCGCGACCAGGATGTAGGCGGTGTTCGCGAGCGCGAACAGCAGACGGCCGATCGTCATCTCGGGCGTCGCCCAGAACGCGAGCAGGAAGCCGAGCATGATCGGATGCCGTACGATCTTGTAGAGCAGGGGCGTCCGGAACGATTGACCTGATATCTTGGCTCCGCGCCACGCGACGATGGCCTGGCGTACGCCGAACAGATCGAAATGATCGATCATGTGGGTCGAGGCGAACGCGATCAGCCAGCCGAGCCAATGCACAGAGGTCAGCAACCATGCCGTAACTCCCCGCGTCTGCCAGATCGGCATCGGGATCGGCCGCCATTGCCAGAACAGCAAGAGGAGGACCAGGCTGGAGAGCAGCACATAGGTGCTGCGCTCGCAGGCCGCGGGACGGAATTTGGCCGACCATCGTTTGAACGCGGGACGCGCCATCACGCTGTGCTGGATGGCAAACAGGCTCATCAGCAGCAGATTGACGACGATGGCCTCGCCTGGACTTGTGGGGCTGCCGACGTCGATGGATTTCGGCACGACATAATTGCCGACGAAACCGAGCGCATAGAGAAATGAGATCGTGAACAGGGCGTAGCTCACGAGGGCGTAGAGCAGGATCAGGACGCGCGAGACCATGTTTTTTCCTATTGTGCCTGTTGCAGCGGTGACGCATGCAGGAGCCTGCATCGCTCGCAGGCGAGGCGGCTCGATCTGACCCGATGGCTACCGCGCGACCGTCCCCTGCGCGTCCCCCGGGATTGCTGCGAAGGAAGGATGTCCATGACGGCTTTCTCGCTCGGGACGTTCGGGTTCCCCGAGATCCACGCCGACGGCCGCCCGATCAAGCTCGCCTTGCGCAAGGGGCTTGCGCTGCTGGTCTATCTCGCGGAGGCCAAGGGCGCCGTTGCGCGGGATTTGATCGCGACGCAGTTGTGGCCGGAGGCCGACCGCGAGACCGGGCTGGCGCGGTTGCGGCGCCTGCTTCATCGCATCGAGCTCGTGCTGGGCGAGCCGGTGTTCGAGACCGACCGCACCAGCGTGCGATGGTCACCGGATATCGAACTGACGGTCGATACGCATCTGTTCGAGAGCGCCTGCGACCGCGGCGCGTTTGAAGAGGCCTGCCGGATCTATCGCGGTGACTTCCTCGCGGGCTTCTCTCCGGAGGACGCGCCCGAATTCGACGATTGGGCGTTCTTTCGTCGCGAGGCGCTGCGGGGGCGGCTCGTGCATGCGCTGGAGCGGCTGGTGCAGGACAGGAATGCCGCGGGCGACCATTTCGCAGCGACCGCGCATGCGGGGCGTCTGGTCGAGCTCGATCCGCTCAGCGAGGTCTATGGCCGGCATCTGATCCGCAGCCTGCTGCTCTCAGGCGATCGCAGCGCCGCGGAACGGCACTATGCGGCGCTGACGCAGCGGCTGCGCGGGGAGCTTGACGTTGCGCCGGAAGCCGAGACCGAGGCGCTGATGAGCCCCGCCGCTGCACCGCATGCGCTTCCGACCACGCGCTACGTCAAGGGCGCGGGCGTGCACCTGGCGTATCAGACCTACGGCAGCGGCTCGCTCGATATCCTGGTGATGCCCGGCTTCGTCTCCCATGTGGAGCGCGCCTGGGAGCATCCCGCGTGCCGGACGTTCCTGGCGTCATTGATGAAGCTCGGGCGCCTCATCGTGTTCGATCGCCGCGGCATCGGGCTATCCGACCGTGTCGGCTCGGCGCCGAGCATCGATGTTACTGCAGAGGATATCGGCACCGTGCTGCGCGCCGCGGGCTCGCGTCGCGTCGTGCTGTTCGGCGCATCGGAATGCGGGCCGGCCTGCATCAAATTTGCGGCCGATGACGACAGCCGGGTCGCGGGGCTCATTCTATTCGGCGCGCTGGCCAAGGGGTGCTGGGCGGAGGACTATCCGCATGCGCTGCGCGCCAGCCAGTATGACGCCTGGAGCAAGCATCTGATCGCGCAATGGGGCGGCCCGGTCGGGATCGAAGCGTTTGCGCCGAGCCTTGCGGACGATCCGCAGGCGCGCGCCTGGTGGGCGGGGCTGTTGCGCGCTGCGTCCAGTCCGGGCGGCATCTCGGCCGTGCTGGAAGCGTTTCGCGACGCCGACGTGCGCGGTCTGCTGCCGCAGATCGCCGTGCCGACGCTGGTGCTGCATCGGCGGGACGACAAGGCCGTGCGTATCGCGGCCGGCCGCGATGTGGCGAGCCGGATCAAGGATGCGCAGTTCGTCGAGCTCGACGGCCACGATCACTGGTTCTTTGCCGGCGATCAGCAGCCGGTGCTGGAGGCGATCGGGCGATTCATGGAAACGCTGAAGCGATAAGCCTCATTTATTGGCACGTTTCGTGCCTCCCAAAGCGGCAGGCCCGTCACGTGCCTGACCAAGGGAGACCCCGACATGAAACGCGAAGACCTCACCGAGAAGCTGCTCGACATCAAGCGCGAGAAGGGCTGGAGCTGGAAACACATCTGCGAGAAAATCGGCGGCTATTCGGAAGTGCTGATCGTCGGCGCGATCATGGGCCAGATGAAGCTGACCAAGCCGCAGGCGGCCAATGCCGGCGAGTTGTTCGGGCTGTCGAAGACCGAGACCGCCATGCTCAACGAGGTGCCGATGCGCGGGCAGGGCACGCCGATGCCGCCGACCGATCCGCTGATCTATCGCTTCTACGAGATGGTGATGGTGAACGGTCCGGCCTGGAAGGCGCTGATCGAGGAAGAGTTCGGCGACGGCATCATGTCGGCGATCGATTTCGACATGGCGATCGAGCGCGTCGCCAACCCGAAGGGCGACCGCGTCAAGATCACGATGTCAGGCAAGTTCCTGCCGTACAAATATTACGGCGCCAGCGGCAACGTGCCGGAGTACGGCTTCAAGGAAGAGTGAGGGAGCGAATGGCGAGCAGCGAATATTCGCTGCTCGCAACTGTTCGCTTACAGGATCGCGCCCGGCGTGTACTTGGCCGCCTCGGGCTTCGCCTTCGCCAGCGCATCGACCTGCTCGGCGAAATAATCAACCTGAGCGCCGGCATCGCCGGAATTGGCGCGGCCGTGCTCGAGCACCTGGCTCAGCTCGGCTTCGCTGAGGCCGAGACGCTGGTCGGCGGCGAGACGCTTGAGCAGGTCGTTCTGCACGATCTTGCCGGTGCGCAGATCGCGGATGGCCGCGACCGCATGCTCCTTGATCGCCTCATGCGCGCCTTCGCGGCCGGCGCCTTTCTTGACCGCTTCCATCATCACCGTGGTGGTGAGCAGGAACGGCAGGTAGCGATTGAGCTCGGTCGCAACGACGGCGTCGAAGATTTCCATCTGGTCGAGCACCGACAGCAGCGTCTCGAGCAGGCCGTCCATGGCGAGGAAGGCATCGGGCAGCATCACGCGGCGGACGACGGAGCAGGAGACGTCGCCTTCGTTCCACTGATCGCCGGCAAGGCCTGCGGCCATCGCAAGATAGCCCTTCAGCACGACGTGCAGGCCGTTGATGCGCTCGCAGGAGCGGCTGTTCATCTTGTGCGGCATCGCGGACGAGCCGACCTGGCCCTTGGCGAAACCTTCGCTGGCGAGCTCATGGCCCGCCATCAGGCGCACCGTCTTGGCGAAATTGCCGGGACCGCTGGCGAGCTCGGTGAGCACGCTGACCGCGCGGAAGTCGAGACTGCGCGGATAGACCTGGCCGACCGCATCGAAGCTCTTGGGCAGGCCGAGGTGCTTGAGGATCTGCTGTTCGAGCGCGCGGGCCTTGCCGGCATCGCCGTTGAACAGCGTGATCTGGTCGAGCCTTGTGCCGACCGCGCCCTTCAGGCCGCGCGCGGGATAAGTGTCGAGCACGTTGACCAGGCTCTGATGTCCGATCAGCATCTCCTCGCCGAACATGGCGATGCGCTTGCCGAGCGTCGTAACCTGCGCGGCGACGTTGTGCGTGCGCGCCGTGAACGGCATGTCGCGGAGCTGCTTGGCGTGCCTGGCAAAGCGGATGAGCGCGGCGATGCTCTTGGTCTCGATCAGCTGCAGCCCGCGATAGACCTGGAGCTGCTCCACGTTCTCGGTGAGGTCGCGGCTGGTCATGCCCTTGTGCAGGTGCTCGTGGCCGGCCAGTTCGCAGAACTCCTCGATTCTAGCCTTGACGTCGTGGCGGGTGATGCGCTCGCGCCGCATGATCGAGTCCAGGTCGACCTGGTCCTTCACGCGCTCGTAAGCCTCGATCACGCCATCGGGCACGGCAATGCCGAGATCGCGCTGGCCTTTCAGCACGGCGATCCAGTAATCGCGTTCGAGGCGAACCTTGCCTTCACCGCTCCAGATGGCCCGCATGGCGGGCGAGGCATAGCGTTGGGCGAGGACGTTGGAGATGTGATCTTGGCGGTTTTCCTGGGACATGCCGCCCATTTGGCATTGCTGGGGGCCGGCTGCAAGCCCGGCAGCGCGAGCGGCGGGGAGGCCTTCCGTGGCCGTCCACCGCTCGCTGTTAAGCTTACTTCCCGGCCTTCACCTCGGCGGCCGCGACCGCGATCAGCTCGCTCATCTTGCCGCGAATCGCCTGTTCGGTGAGGGCGACGTTCTTGGCGGCGAAATCGGCCATGACCTTGCGCAGGACGTCGCCGTCGCCGGCCTCCTCGAAATCGGCCGCGACCACCTCCTTGGCATAGGCGGTGGCGGCTTCGCCGGTGATTCCGAGCTTTTCGGCCGCCCACAGCCCCAGCAGCCGGTTGCGGCGGGCCTCCGCCCTGAACTTCTGCTCCTCGTCGAGGGCAAACTTCTTCTCAAAGCCTTCTTCGCGCTTGTTGAATTCGCTCATGCGTCTTCCAATTCCTCGGGGCTATGGACCTGGCGGCCCTCGTTGCGAGGGCCCCCACGCATGCCTAGATAGAGGGCACGATCGACGAAACAACGAGCCGTAAAGCCGCAGGCGAGGCGGTATAAGTCAGCGTCGGATGGGCCGGATCGATTGTGCTGGGACAGCCAATCGGATAGGTTGCCTAAAGGCTTGGTTCCCGTTCTGTTTCCAAGGATTCGGAAGGGGTTCCGGGCCGTTCACGGCAGCTCCGCTGTGGGTCGTAACCTGGTAACCGGAGCACACCAAATACATGGATTTCAACAAAACACGGTACATCCCAATGAGCCGTCGGCGTCGCATTTATGAAGGCAAGGCAAAGGTTCTTTACGAAGGTCCGGAGCCCGGTACCCTGATCCAGCACTTCAAGGATGACGCCACCGCGTTCAATGCGAAGAAGCATCAGGTGATCGAGGGCAAGGGTGTCCTCAACAACCGGATCTCGGAGTACCTGTTTCAGCACCTCAACGACATCGGGGTGCCGACCCACTTCATCCGCCGCCTCAACATGCGCGAGCAGTTGATTCGCGAGGTCGAGATCGTGCCGCTCGAAGTGGTGGTGCGGAACGTTGCCGCCGGCTCGCTGTCGCAGCGCCTCGGCATCGAGGAGGGCACCCAGCTGCCCCGTTCGATCATCGAGTTCTATTACAAGAACGACCAGCTCAACGACCCCATGGTGTCGGAAGAGCACATCACCGCGTTCGGCTGGGCCACGCCCCAGGAGATCGACGACATCATGGCGCTCGCCATTCGCGTCAACGACTTCCTCACCGGCCTCTTCCTCGGCATCGGCATTCGCCTCGTCGACTTCAAGATGGAGTGCGGCCGGCTGTTCGAGAACGAGATGATGCGCATCATCGTTGCCGACGAGATCTCGCCGGACAGCTGCCGTCTCTGGGACATCAAGTCGAACGAGAAGCTCGACAAGGATCGCTTCCGCAGGGATCTCGGCGGCCTGCTCGAGGCCTATACCGAAGTCGCCAAGCGCCTCGGCATCCTCATGGAGAATGAGCGTCCGGTAGGTTCCGGTCCGGTGCTGGTGAAGAGCTGAGAGGGATTTGACGTGAAGGCACGTGTTACCGTTACCCTGAAGACGGGTATCCTCGATCCGCAGGGCAAGGCCATCGAAGGCGCGCTGAAGTCGCTCGGCGTCGACGGCGTCGCCAGCGTCCGCCAGGGCAAGGTGTTCGACATCGAGCTCGCCGGCGCCGACAAGGCCAAGGCGGAAGCCGCGTTGAAGGATGCCGCCGACAAGCTGCTCGCCAACACCGTGATCGAGAACTATCGGGTCGAGCTGCTCTGATGAAAGCCGCCATCCTCGTCTTCCCCGGCATCAACCGCGAGCGCGACATGGCGCGCGCGCTGAAGCTCATCTCGGGCCATGAGCCCGCGATGGTTTGGCACGCCGAGACCTCGCTGCCGGCAGGCACCGACCTCGTGGTCGTGCCCGGTGGCTTCTCCTACGGCGACTATTTGCGCTGTGGTGCGATTGCGGCGCGGGCGCCGGTGATGGATGCGGTGCGTGACTATGCGGCCAAGGGCGGCCTCGTGCTCGGGGTCTGCAACGGCTTCCAGATCCTCTGCGAATCCGGCCTCCTGCCGGGCATTCTGATGCGCAATTCGCGGCTGAGATTCATCTGCAAGGATGTTCACCTGCGAGTCGAGCGTTCGGATACGCCGTTCACGCGCGGCTATAATGCCGGCCAGGTCATTCGCGTGCCCGTCGCGCATGGCGAGGGCAATTATGCGGCCGACGAAGAGACGGTGAAGCGGTTGCTGGGCGAGGGGCGCGTGCTCTATCGCTATTGCTCCCCGGACGGCACGGTCGACGACCAGTCCAACATCAACGGTGCCGCGCATTCGATCGCCGGAATCGTCAACGACAAGGGCAACGTGCTCGGCATGATGCCGCATCCGGAAAACCACGTCGAAGACATCATGGGCTGCACTGACGGCCGCGGCCTGTTCGCCGGCCTCACTGCCCATCTGGAAAAGGCCGCGTGATCTCGTTCGTGTTGAAGCGCGCGTTCGCCGCGATTGCGGCGCTGTCGCTGACATCTGCCGCCTTCGCCCAGGATTTCCCCAAGCGTCCGATCACCATGATCGTGCCGTTCGCGGCCGGCGGCACCTCGGACGTGATCGCACGCACGGTGGCCGAGCAGATGGGCGTTGCGCTCGGCCAGTCCATCGTGATCGAGAACGTTGCGGGCGCCGGCGGCTCGACTGCGCTGACGCGCGCCTCCCGCGCCGAGCCTGATGGCTACACCATCGCGATCGGCAATGCCGGCACCAATGCGGCGACCTACACGATCTATCCCAAGCTGCCGTTCACGCCGGAGTCTTTTGCGCCGATCGGCATGGTGGCCAAGACCTTCGGCATCATCGCGCTGCGCAAGGACTTTCCGGCGAAGGACCTGAAGGAGTTCATCGCCTACGCCAAGGCCAATCTGGGCAAGATCAACCTGGGACACGCCGGCGTCGGCTCGTCGAACTATCTCATCTGCAAGAGTTTTGTCACGGCCGCCGGTATCGACGCGACGCTGGTCGGCTATCGCGGTGCTTCGCCCGCGCTCACCGATGCGATCGGCAGCCAGATCGATGGCGTCTGCGATGCTGCGGCCTCGGTGTCGCAGTCGATCAACGAGAAGCTGGTGAGGGGGCTCGTGGTCGGCTCGACCGTGCGGCTCGCCACGCTGCCCGACCTGCCGACTTCGGCCGAAGCCGGCCTGCCCGAGTTCGAGGCGCAGGGCTGGAACGGCCTGTTCGCGCCGAAGGGCACGCCGCCGGCCATCATCGCCAAGCTGAATGCTGCCGCGCGCACCGCGGTCGAGACCGACGCGGTGAAGAAGCGCTTTGCGGATCTCTCGACCGTCGCGCCCGATCCCGACGAGCACACGCCCGAGGTTCTGCAAAAACTCGTGACGCGCGACGTCGAGAAGTACCGGAAGATGCTGGCGGACGACGCCAAGCCGTAGGCGTCTCTCCCGCATTGGCGGGAGACGGCCTTACGCGGCTGAAGGGATCCGGGCGATGACCTTGATCTCGAAGTCGAACCCCGCGAGCCAATTCACTCCCACGGCCGTCCAGTTCGGATAGGGGGCGTCACCGATCTCTGCGCTGCGGACGGCCATCACCGTATCGATCTGCTTGTCAGGATCGGTGTGGAACGTGGTGACATCCACCACATCGCTCAGTGTGCATCCGGCAGGTGCGAGCACGGCGCGCAGATTGGCAAACGCACGCCGGACCTGATCCTCGAACACCGGCTCGGTGAGCCGTCCTCGCGACTACCGACCTGGCCCGAAACGAAGAGCAAGTCGCCGGATCGGATCGCCGGAGAATACCGATGCGCCTGGTAAAGCGCATGGCGGTCAGCGGGGAAGATTGCCTCGCGTTGGAGCATGGCTTGAGCCTTTCGAAAGAAACTGTGGAGCTGGCGGCCGAATTGCCTTGCGGCGCCGGCCGTGACATTCTTCATATACGTTCCGTATGTGAGTTGGTATCGTTCACATACGAGGCGTATGTCAACTGAAAAGTGGAGCGAGCATGGTCGAGGGAAAGCGCGCCGCAGCCATGGCGGAAAATCGGGTCAAGCTCATCCGGGCCGCGCGCAAGGCGTTCGCGACGCAAGGTTATGCAGACGCGTCGATGGATGAGCTGACGGCCTCGGTCGGGCTGACGCGGGGCGCGCTCTATCACAATTTCGAAGACAAGAAGGGGCTGCTCTGGGCCGTCGTCGAGCAGATCGACGCCGAAATGGCGGAGCGGCTGCGCGCGATCCGCGAGCAGGCGCCCACCTTGTGGCAAGGCCTCCTCGCAGAGGGCAGTGCGTATATCGAAATGGCGCTCGATTCTGAAATTCAGCGCATCATGCTTCTGGATGGACCGGCCGTACTCGGTGATCCATCGAAATGGCCCGGCGAGAACGCCTGCCTGGACGTCACCATGCGAACGATCCGTTCACTGATCGACGAAAAGGTGGTGAAGCCCGTGGACGTTGAAGCGGCGGGGCGACTGCTGAACGGCGCCGCGCTCAGCGCTGCTTTATGGGTCGCCGCGGCCGACGATCCGAAAGCCGTGCTGAACAAGGCCGTGGATGCGTTTCGACAGTTGGCGAGCGGATTGCTGCGCGATGCAGTCCGCAGCGCATGATGCAATTTTGCTCATGACCCTCATAGAAACACCAGCGATATCCAGGGCACGAAGGTGATCAGGAGCAGGCCCAGGAACAGCCAGGCGAGATAGATCCAGATCCGGCGCATGCCGGCATCGGGCGACACGCCACCGATGGTGCAAGCGGCGTAGTAGCAGAGGCCGAACGGCGGCGCGAACAGGCCGAGGCCCATGGCGAGGATCACTACCATTGCATAGTGCACCTCGTTGATGCCGAACGTTGCCGCCACCGGGAACAGCAGCGGGCCAAACAGCACGATCGCCGGAATCCCCTCCAGCACGCTGCCGAGCACGATGAATGCGATCACCGAGATCAGCAGGAAGCCGTAGGCGCCGCCGGGCACGCCGGCCATGCGCGCCGCCAGATCATGCGAAAATCCGGATTGCGCCAGCGCCCAGGCCATCGCGCTCGCAGCTCCCACGATGAACAGGATCGAGCCGGACAGCGAGGCGGTCTGCACCAGCATCGGCAGTACGTTCTTCCAGACCAGGCTGCCGCGATAGACGATCAGGCCGAGCACGAGGCAGTAGGCGATGCCGATGGTCGAGACCTCGGTCGCGGTGGCATAACCCTCGACCACCGCGCTGCGGATCAGGAACGGCAACGCCAGCGCCGGCAACGCAGCCCACAACGTCTTCGCCACCACCGACATCGGCGCGCGCGCCACCTTGAGCGCGGCATTCTCCTCCGCGCCTGCCCGGTAGCGCGCGACGAATGCGAGCACGATCGCCAGCACGATGCCCGGCAGGATGCCGGCAGTGAACAGCGCCGCGATCGACACGCCGGTGACGGAGGCGATCGCGATCAGCACGATCGACGGCGGGATGGTCTCGCTCATCGCACCTGACGCCGCCAGCAGCGACACCAGCTCGCCATCCTTCATGCCGCGCTTGCGCATCTCGGGAAACAACACCGGGGCAATCGCCGCCATGTCGGCGGTCTTGGAGCCGGAGATGCCCGAGACCAGCAGCATGGCCCCTAACATCACATAGGACAGCCCGCCTCTGATATGGCCGAGCACCGACGCCAGGAACGCGACCATGACGCGCGCCATGCCGGTCTGCTCGACCAGCTGACCAAGCAGCACGAACAGCGGCACCGCGAGCAAAATGAGCGAGCTCATGCCCTCGTCGATCCGTCCGACCACGACCAGCAACGGCGTCCGCGTGGTGGTGAGCAGGAAGGCGACGGTCGCCAGACAAAAGGAAAATGCGATCGGCACGCCGGCCATCACGGCGCAGCCGAGCAGGCCGACGAAGAAGATCAGCAGGTTCCAGTTGCCGAGCGGCTTCAGCGAGGGACCTGCGAGATAGAGTGCGCCGGCAATTGCCGCAAACAGGACGGCCACGGCAAGCAGGTCCTTCGCCGACCGCTTGACGAGGGTGAGGCAGATACTGGCGAGTGCGATGATGCAGCCGACGGGAATCGCGGCCGCGCGGATCATGCCGGACCAGCCAAGCGCCGGCGTCTCCACGAAGGCCTGGTCTTCGACATAGTCCAGCGCCGGATGCAGGATGATCGCGAGGAACAGCGCGACGGCGCCCGCGGCGAGCGTCGACGCCCACGCCTCGACACGTGGCGACAGATACGAGGTGAAGAAGGTCAGGCGCATATGCGCCGAGCGCTGCACGGCGATCGCGCTGCCGAGCATCGCCAGCCACAGGAACAGGATGGAGGCCAGCTCGTCCGACCAGATGATTGGCCGATGAAAGATCCCGCGGGCGACGATGCCGGCGAACAGGATGACGACTTCGGCGACGACGGCGATCGCAGCCGGGATCTCCACCAGCCAGCGCAGCGACTGCTCCAGCCACCGGCCGCGCAACGGCTGGGCCTTGCCGAGTGTCGCCGTTTCCGACATGTCGATCACTGCGCTCATGCCAGTGCTCCCGCCGCTGCCTCCAGCGTCTTCCAATTGTCGTCGCCGAACTTGCCGCGCCATTCCTTGTAGAAGCCGGCGGCCGACAGCTCCTTGCGGAACGCTTCCTTGTCGGAGGCCTCGAAGGTGATGCCCTTGGCGATCAGCTGGTCCTTGAGCGTCAGATTGAGTTTTGCGGTGTCCGCGCGCTGCTCCATCGCGGCCTGATCGAATTCCTTGCGGACCAGCGCCTGCAATTCGTCGGGCAGCGCTTTGACCGAGCGGCGGTTGCCGAGGATGAAGAACGGATCCCAGATATGGTTGGTCTCGGAGATGTACTTCTGCACCTCGTAGATCTTGCCGGCCTCGATGGTGACGAGGCCGTTCTCCTGGCCATCGACGAGATGGGTCTGCAATGCCGTGTACAATTCATTGAAGTTGATCGAGGTTGGATTGGCGCCGAGCGACTTGAACAGCGAGGTGAAGATCGGCGACACCGGCACGCGGATGCGGTAGCTGGCGAGGTCGGCCGGCGTCTTGATCGGCTTGGTGAACGACGAAATCTGCCGGAACGTGTTGTCGGCGGGTTTGGCCATCACCAGTGCGCCGGTCTTCTCGATCTGCGTGGCGATCAGCTTGCCGAGGTCGCCGTCCATCGCATTCCAGACCTGGCCGTAGTCCGAGAACGCGAAGCCGACATTGGCGATGCCGGCGATCGGCGCCACCGTCGACAGGACGGAGCCGGCGATGTTGAGGAAATCGACACCGCCGCTGCGGATCTGGGTCAAGAGGTCGGTGTCCGAGCCGAGCTGCGAGGCAGGGAAGAACTTGAGCTCCAGCCGGCCGCCACTCGCTTCCCTGATCCGTTTCACCGCCTGATCGAGGCGGGTGTTGATCGGCTGCGTCAGCGACTGGCCGGTGGCGAGCTTGTATTCGAACTCCGCGGCCTGCGCCGGCCTGGTGCGGATCGCGACCAGCGGAACGGCGGCAGCCGCTACCATGAAATTGCGGCGTGAAATCCTGTGGCTTTTGCCCGACATCTTTGGTCCTCCCTTGATGATCCCTGCGGCGCCTTGTCGGCGCACGTGTTCGTTGCCGCGCGCAGGCCTTGCTGCGCCGGTCGTCAAAATCGCTGGAGCTGGTGAAAGGGCTTGAGCCTTGCGTTCCTTCCCCCGGGCGGACCGGCTGCCTGCGCGGTCCTGTTTCCTCTTTGGCACCCGTCTGTCGCGGGTTGCCTTGAGGTTGAAGCCTAGATCGCTGGTCATGCACGACAATTGAATTATATTCGCCGTCACTTTAGCTGGCCTAAAAGGTTTCCCGATGCAGATACCGTTCCGCGCCATCATCGTCTTCCACGCGGTGGCGCGCGCGGGCAGCATTTCCCGCGCGGCGGACGAATTGCGGGTGACGCCGTCGGCCGTCAGCCAGCAGATCCAGGCGCTGGAGCTGCATCTCGGCACGGCGCTGACGTCGCGGGTCGGGCGCAACATCACGCTGACGGAAGCGGGTGAGCGCTATTTCGAGATGATCAGCCGCGAGATCGAGCACGTCACCGACGTGACGCAGCACGTTCGCGGCATCCGTTCGGCCACCACATTGACGGTGCGGGCCGCGCCGAGCGTGTCGAGCAAATGGCTGCTGCCCCGGCTGGCAAGCTTCGTCGACGCCAATCCGGACATCGAATTGCGGCTCGACGGCACCAATGAGCCGACCGATTTCCGCAAGGAGAATGTCGACCTCGAGATCCGCCATGGCGAAGGCGGCTGGGCCGGCCTGTTCGTGGAAAGCCTCGGCAAGGAGCGATTCTTCCCGCTGTGCGCGCCTTCGTTTCTTGCGGCGGGCAGCCTCTCGGCCCAGGATCTGCTCAAGCACCGGCTGATCCATTCGGTGAAATCGCAGATGCAATGGCCGCGCTGGTTCATGGAGGCCGGCATCGAGCCTGCAGAGCGCTGGAAGCGCGTGCTGTTCGACCGCAGCCACATGGCGATCGACGCTGCCGTCGACGGCCTCGGCATCGGGCTGGAGAGCGAGCTGCTGGCCTGGCGCGAATTGCGCGACGGCCGCCTGGTCTGCCCGGTCAGGAATCCGCCGGAGGTCGTGCTGACCACGCAGTGGATCGTCTGCCCGCATGGCCATCTGCGCCACCGCAAGACCCGCACTTTTCTCGACTGGTTGCGCGGGGAACGCGATGCCTGGAGCGCACGCGCATGATCCGGAAAAGTGTGAAGCGGTTTTCCGAGAGAGATCATGCGCAAACCAGGAGCCAAAGCGCGCGGATTGTTTAGCGCGCCTACATCGTCGCGGCAGATAATCTGAATTGCCCTCGGATTCGCCGCTGCCTAACGTTTCCGGACAAGGCGAGCGCGGCCGGAATCCACGGCTGCAGCAACGTCGTCACCCGAGGAACGCTTGAGGAAATCCAGATGAATCTTCATCGCATGCTGCTGGAGCGCAAGGCGGCCGGCAGGCCCGTGACCATTGGCCTGATCGGCGCCGGAAAATTCGGCCTGATGTTCCTGTCGCAGGTGCGCCAGACCGACGGCATGCATCTCGTCGGCGTCGCCGACCTGAACACCTCGCGCGCCCGTTCCCAGCTCAAGCTCGGTTGCTGGCCCGAGGAGCAATATGCGGCTGCTACGATCGACGATGCGCTCAAGCACGGCCGCACCATCGTCACCGACAACGCCGACGCGCTGATCACCCATCCCGCTATCGAGGTGATCATCGAGGCGACCGGCGATCCCGGCGCCGGCATCCGCTTCGCGATGAAGGCGATCGAGAACGGCAAGCACATCGTGATGGTCAATGTCGAGGCGGACGCCGTCGCAGGCCCGATCCTGGCGCGCAAGGCGCGGCAGGCCGGCGTGGTCTACTCGCTGGCCTGGGGCGACCAGCCGGCGCTGATCGCTGATCACGTCGACTGGGCGCGTGCAGCCGGATTCAAGGTCGTCGCCGCCGGCAAGGGCACGCGCTACCACCCGACCTATCATCAGTCGACGCCGGATACGGTCTGGGACATCCTCGACAAATACATGAAGATCAAGGATCGCAACTCGATCAATCCGAAGATGTTCAACTCGTTCGTCGACGGCACCAAGTCGGGTATCGAGATGACCGCGGTTTGCAACGCGACCGGGTTGCATGCGCAGAGCGAAGGCTTGTCCTTCCCGCCGGCCACGCGCTTCGAGCACGCCGAAATCTGCAAGCCGAAATCCGACGGCGGCACGCTGGAGAGATCAGGCGTCACCGAGGTGACATCCTCGGTCTATCGCGACGGCACCGACGTGCCGCAGAGCCTCGTGATGGGCACCTATGTCGTGTTTGAGACTGACAGCGCCTATTCGGAGGAATGCTTCCGCGAATACAGCATGCTGCCGGACAAGACCGGCAAATATGCCTCGCTGTATCGGCCGATCCACATGATCGGGCTCGAGCTCGGCATCTCCGTGGCCTCCGCGGCGCTGCGCAAGGAGCCCACCGGCGCGCCGATCGTCTTCAACTCCGACGTGGTCGCGACCGCCAAGCGCAAGCTGAAGGCCGGCGAGATGCTCGACGGCGAGGGCGGCTTCTGCGTCTGGGGCAAGCAGACCCCGGCAGACGCGTCACTGAAGCAGGGCTACCTGCCGCTCGGCCTCGCCCACCATGTCAAGCTCAAGACCGACATCGAGCCGGGCCAGCGCCTGAAATGGGAAGACGTGGAGTACGATCCCAACAGTCTCGCCGTGCGGGTGCGCCGCGAGATGGAAGCGGCCTTCCGGCAGCCGAACGTGGCTGCTTGATTGGAGCAATGGGCGGTGACAACCGAAATTTTCCCTTGTCATCGCCAATGGCAGAGGCCCATCCGATCGGAATGCGCGAGTCCGCTTGCGCATTCGCGGTCAGTGTGACGAGCCGGCCGAGATAACCCCGGGCGAGGGCGTGTCAAACGGGAAGCTGCGAGGCTATGCGTTTGCCGGTACGGCCGGCTTCCGCTTCACCCGCTTGATCGTGCCGGAGAAGGTGAACAGCGGCCGCCCGGCCGAGGTCAGCTTGCCGCGCAGGAAGATCAGCGAGCCGCCGGCGCGGGACACTTCGCCGGTACATTCGACCAGCTCGCCCTCGCGGGCCGCGTCGAGGAAATCGCAGGCGAAATTGGTCGTCACAGCCGGACCGTCCAGCTCGTGGGTGGCGATCGCGAACAGGCAATAGTCGGCGAAGGCCATGAAGCAGCCGCCATGGACGTTCCCGGAGCCGTTGAGGTGCTTTTTCTCGACCCGGAACGCCGAGCGGACGCTGCCGTCGTCCTCGATCTTGTGCCAGAACGGGCCGATATGGCTCTCAAAACTGTCGCGAATCCAGGTCCGCCAGCCCTTGAACTCGCCCTCGGTGGCGACGTGCAGGTCGGGACGGCGGGTGGAGGGGACTTTGGTCAATTCGTGCAAGGAAATGGGCCTTCAATTACGGGTCTTTAGCCCTTAAATCCGATCCGTCAGCGCCTTGCAATTCCCGTTCCCGCCGACCCCGCTTGCAAAACGTGGGACAGCGGGAAAATGCCTCATAAAGGGCTTTTCGAGAGCCCCCGATGTTCCTAAGAACGGCCAAACGCCCGCCGAAAGCCCCGAATCCATGAAGAACGAACCCAAGATCACCCCCGAACTGGTTGCCGCCCACGGGCTCAAGCCCGACGAGTACGAGCGCATCCTGAAGCTGATCGGGCGGGAGCCGACCTTCACCGAGCTCGGCATCTTCTCGGCGATGTGGAACGAGCACTGCTCGTACAAATCCTCGCGGATCCATCTGAAGGGCCTGCCGACCAAGGCGCCCTGGGTGATCCAGGGTCCCGGCGAGAACGCCGGCGTGATCGACATCGGCGACGGCCAGGCCGTGGTCTTCAAGATGGAGAGCCACAACCATCCGAGCTACATCGAGCCCTACCAGGGCGCGACCACCGGCGTCGGCGGCATTTTGCGCGACGTCTTCACCATGGGCGCGCGCCCGATCGCCTGCCTCAACGCGCTGAGTTTTGGCGCGCCCGAGCATGCCAAGACCCGGCATCTCGTCTCCGGCGTCGTTGCCGGTGTCGGCGGCTACGGCAATTCCTTCGGCGTGCCGACGGTCGGCGGCCAGGTGCGCTTCCACACCCGCTATGACGGCAACATCCTCGTCAACGCGATGGCGGTCGGCCTCGCCGACGCCGACAAGATCTTCTATGCGGCCGCCTCCGGCGTGAACATGCCGATCGTCTATCTCGGCTCCAAGACCGGCCGCGACGGCATCCACGGCGCCTCGATGGCCTCGGCCGAGTTCGACGACAAGTCCGAGGAGAAGCGCCCGACCGTGCAGGTCGGCGATCCCTTCGCCGAGAAACTGCTGCTCGAGGCCTGCCTCGAGATCATGGAGAAGGGCTGCGTCATCGCGATCCAGGACATGGGCGCGGCGGGCCTGACCTGCTCGGCGGTCGAGATGGGCGCCAAGGGCGACCTCGGCGTCGACCTCGATCTCGACGCGGTGCCGACCCGCGAGACCGGCATGAGCGCCTACGAGATGATGCTCTCGGAAAGCCAGGAGCGGATGCTCATGGTGCTCAAGCCCGAGAAGGAACAGGAAGCCGAGGCGATCTTCAAGAAATGGGGCCTCGATTTCGCCGTGGTCGGCTACACCACGCCGAGCAAGCGCTTCGTGGTCAAGCATGGCGGCGACGTCATGGCCGACCTGCCGATCAAGGAGCTCGGCGACGAGGCGCCGCTCTATGACCGTCCGCATGTCCCTTCCGCCGCGCTGCCGACCGTGCATGCGCGCGAAGTGCCGGCGCCGATGGGCGTAGGTAGCGCGCTGGAGAAGCTGATCGGCACGCCCGACATGTGCAGCAAGCGCTGGGTCTGGGAGCAGTACGACCACGTCATCCTCGGCAACACCATGCAGCGCCCCGGCGGCGACGCTGCCGTCGTGCGCGTGCAGGACGGGCCGAAGGGCCTGGCGCTGACCGTCGACGTCACGCCGCGCTATTGCGAGGCCGATCCGTTCGAGGGCGGCAAGCAGGCGGTGGCGGAAGCCTGGCGCAACATCACCGCTGTCGGCGGCAAGCCGCTCGCGATCACCGACAACCTCAATTTCGGCAATCCTGAGCGGCCCGAGATCATGGGCCAGTTCGTCGGTTGCCTGAAGGGCATCTCGGAAGCCTGCCGCACGCTCGACTTCCCGGTCGTGTCCGGCAACGTCTCGCTCTACAACGAGACCAACGGCCGCGCGATCCTGCCGACGCCCTCGATCGGCGGCGTCGGCCTGCTCGACGATTTCACCAAGTCTGCATCGCTCGCCTTCAAGGCCGAGGGCGAGGCGATCCTGTTGGTCGGCGACACCCATGGCTGGCTCGGCCAGTCCGTCTATCTGCGCGATATCTGCGGTCGCGAGGAGGGCGCGCCGCCGCCGGTCGATCTCGCCGCCGAGAAGCGCAACGGCGACTGCGTGCGCGGCATGATCCATGCGGGCACTGCGACCGCCGTGCACGATCTCTCCGACGGTGGCCTGCTGATTGCGCTCGCCGAAATGGCGATGGCTGGTGGCATCGGCGCAAAGCTGCTGGCGGCGCCGACGTCGCTGGTCTCGCATGCCTATTGGTTCGGCGAGGACCAGGCGCGCTATCTCGTCACCGTGCCGGAAACGGAAGCCGGCCGCGTGCTCGCCAAGATGCGCGGCTGCGAGGTGCCCTGCGTGCGCATCGGCACCACCGGTGGCGATACGATCTCGATCGCGGGCGAGACGCCCGTGTCGATCGACGCACTGAAGGCGTCGCATGAGCGCTGGTTGCCGGATTATATGGGCGGCAAGGCGGCGTAAGGCACCGCCACAACTTCAGTCCCGTAGCCGGATGGAGCGTAGCGAAATCCGGGCTACGAGCACGTCTACAACACGTGCGACGCGCCCGGAAGCTTCCGCAACGCCGCCGTCAGGCCCCAGCTCAAAATCACCGTGAGCACGAAGCCGATCGCGGCCTTCACGATGGCCGGCAGTCCGTAGTCGAACAGGACGTACTGGGTCCACAGCGCGATCGGGTAGTGCACCAGGAACATGCCATAGGCATCCGCCTGCATGCGGTCGAGCAACGTCGGTCCCGGCGTCTTCGCATGCAGGAAGAAGGCGAGGATCGCGAGCAGGATCGCGGCCGAGAACAGCACGAAGAACGTGCCGTAGATGGCCTGGTACCAACCCGGCAGCACCTCCGGATTGCCCAGGATTCCGCGCTTGATGTAGATCATGCCCCACATCCCGCAATAAGGGATCAGCGTCGCGATCGCCCAGAGCCAGCGGCTCCTCGGCAATTGGCCGTCGGCGCCGAGAATGCCGTGATTGAAGTTCGCAGCCCCAACGCTGACGCCGAAGAAGAAATAGGCGAAGTAGAGCAGCACGCGGCTCGCCTGCACCGAGAACGGCCCGAACTCGAACCATTTGTTGACGCCGAAATAGGCCAGTGCCGGCACGTAGACGATGGCCGTGACGACGGTGAGCAGCAGCCAGAAGATGGCCGGCTGTCCAAAGCCCCGAACCGAAATGCGGTTGACGGGATCGACCAGATGCGCCGAGACCCGGTAGAGCAGGCTTGCGGTGAGGTCGAATGCCAGCAGCACCCAGACGAACCAGATCGGACCGCTCGGCCACGGGCCGACGGTGATCGTCTTCCACCAGAACGCGGCAAAGGTCAGCTCGGCCTGTTCGCGCAGCGCGATCGCGTAATAGGCGAGCGGAATGACGGTGAAGGCTGCGATCACGAATGGCAGCCCCAATCGCAGCAGGCGGTCGCGCAGGAAGACCGACGGCGCCTTGCGCGCGATGCCGGGCCAGGTGAACAGCCCCGACAGGAAGAAGAACATCGCCATGAAGAAACTGTCGGTGGCGAGCACGACGATGTCGAAGCCGATCCAGGAGGTCGGATCGGTGTGGCCGAAATAGGTGTAGGGAATGACGGCGTGATGCAGCAGCACCACCAGCGTGAGGAAGGTGCGGGCGCGGTCGAGCGACAGATTGCGCACCTTGGCCTTCGGCTCGGCATGCGCCTCCGCGCCGATCGCCGCAGAATGTGACATCGAAATCATGATCGCCCCGATTGCCCCCTTGCGCCGGTCGGAATGTGCGGCGGGGAACCCGATTCACCAAGGGCAGTTGGTGCCACGACAACCTTGCGTCGTGTATTTAGGAACCAGTTCCGCGCAACACGGTTAGCGTTTCCGAAACAGGCGAAGGCCACCGATTGCGGTGGCCGCAGTCGCGGAGCTGGCGATGACAATCTTGAAATGGGCACTGATCTTCCTGCTGATCTCGATCGTGGCGGGTGTGCTCGGCTTCACCGGCATCTCGGCGGCGTCCGCCGATGTCGCCCGCTTCCTGTTCTACGTTTTCGTGGTGATCTTCCTGGTGCTGCTCATACTCGGACTTACGATCTTCCGAGCGTAGCGCCGCTCTCAATTACGCGTGAACGGCACGACGTGGGCCAGCAGCTCCGCCAGGAACTCGTCGGGACGATCGAACGGAATGAAATGATCGCCGCCGCGCACCCAGACAAATTCCTTATGCGGGGCCGTGATCTGATTGAAGAGTTGTTCGGCCGGCCCACCCGGTGTGTTGTCATCCGCATCGCCCTCGATGAAGATCATCGGGATCGAAAAAGCGAGTCCCAGCGAGGCGACGTCGCGCTTGAACATGGGGCCCTCTCGTCCGCGCAGATATTTTGCGGAGAAGGCCATGCCTTTGCGCCAGTTGTACCAGTCCAGCAGCGAGAAATCCGGCATGAACGGGGGTGGAATGGGACCCGCCAACTGGACGCTCTCAATGGAGGGTAGCCCCAGCGCTTTGCTCCACTTGTCCGCAACCAATCGATTTTGTGGATTGATCAGAGGGCGCGCCACGATTGGTGCCAATTCGGCTTGGGCCTCGCTGTTGCCTGCGGACTGCGCCAACGCTTGTAGATGCGCGATCGTGATCTCGAATTGCTTCTCGAACGTCACCCTGCCAACCACCTGGCCGGTGCCGACATACGCCGAGAACAGATCCGGGCGCCTCTTCACCATGTGAATGCCCAGGAACGAACCCCAGGAATGTCCGACCAGGACAATTTTGTCCTTGTGCAGGTGCGCGCGTAGATATTCAGCCAGCTCGATGCCATCCTGTGTCATTCGCTCCAGCGTCATGGTTGGCGCGAGCGTGTCGCCGGCGGCGCCATAGGTGCGGCCAGCGCCGCGCTGGTCCCACTGCACCACGGTGAAATGCCTTTCCCAGGGACGCCAGCCCGACGAAATCGCCAAGGTTGAGCCTCCAGGTCCACCGTGGACGAACAGGAGAACCGGGTTATCCCGATCCTCGCCGCGAATTTGAATCCATTGCTTGATGCCGCCGATATCGACGAACGCGCCCTCCTGGATGCCGTTGGGAGAGCGGATCGCGAGAGTTTCGGTGGCTAGATGCTGGCGGTAGGCGCGAAAACCCAGTCCGGCAACGGTGAATGCAACGAGGGCGCCGGCCAATCCCAGCAACGAGACCCCAATCAGTCTTGCGGCCTTGCGCGGCATCTCATGCCCGATGTCGACTGAGGGAGGCGGCCTGATGATCGCCCGGCGTCACGGCGCCAGTGAACTTAGCCCACTTCCTCGATCTTCACCTTGTCCGGATAGAAGGCGAGATGGCCTGATATTTCGGTCATGGCGGGAAACGGCGTCTCGTAGGTCCAGATCGCGTTATCGAGCGTCTTGCCACTGGCCTTGATGCTGTAATAGCTGGCGTCCCCCTTATAGGGGCAGTGGGTGGTGCGATCGGTGCGTTCCAGCAGCGCCATGTTGGCATCCTCGCGTGGCACATATTGCACTGCCGGATATCTGGCCTCTTTCAGCGTCAGCGCCTTGGTGCTCTCGGCAATCACGATATCGCCCGCCGTGACGCGGACGCGCCGGGGGTTTTGGGTGATGGTGATGGGGTGATCCGGCCCGGGAAGCTTCATGATTTCACGCCTTTTCGTTCAATCTGCCGCGCGCGGCACTTTGTCGTGCCTTTATCCTGATGGGATCAGGGATATAGTGCCTGAAGGCGTGACGTAGAAGGCCGTTCACGCTAAGTTTGGCCCAGCCGGCAGGTTTGGCCTTACAGATCCGGACCCCCGGCAAAGCGATTCGATGCCGAGACAGGAGCAAGACCCGAATGCCCATGGACGCCCACGATATCGAGGCGATGATCAAGGCCGCAATCCCCGATGCCGAGGTGACCATCCGTGACCTCGCCGGCGATGGCGACCACTATGCCGCGACCGTGATTTCGGAATCCTTCCGCGGCAAGTCCCGCGTTCAGCAGCACCAGATCGTCTATCGGTCCCTGCAGGGCCAGATGGGCGGCGTATTGCATGCGCTGGCGCTGCAAACCGGCGTACCTGGCGCCTGACCTGATCGAGCGACGGGGGGCGGTTATGGCGGCCGACAATCCGCGCGGCGCGATGTTTCGCGTGATCGTGCCGAACCAGCCCAGCCGCGTCACCAATGCCGAGCTGTTCTTCGACCTCGTCTTCGTCTTCGCCGTCACGCAGATCTCGCACACGCTGCTGCACCACTTCACGCCGCTGGGAGCGGTCGAGGTCACGCTGCTGTTCCTCGCGGTGTGGTGGGTGTGGGTCTACACCGCCTGGGTCACCAACTGGCTCAACCCCGAGCTGACGCCGGTCCGCATCCTGATCTTCCTGATGATGCTCGGCGGCCTCGTGCTGTCGACGACGATCCCGACCGCGTTCGACGGCCGCGGCCTGTGGTTTGCGATCGCGTACGCGGTCATGCAGGTCGGACGCACCGCGTTCTGGCTGTTCGCGACCCCGCGCCATCGCACCGCCGTGCGCCACAACGCAATCCGCATCCTGGTCTGGCTCTGCGGCTCCGCGGTGTTCTGGATCCTCGGTGGCCTGTCGCACGGCGAGGAGAGGCTATGGTTCTGGATCGTGGCGTTGACGATCGAATACGTCTCGCCGGCGGTGCGTTTCTGGGTGCCGAAGCTGGGCTTCTCGTCGGTCGAGGCCTGGGCGGTCGAGGGCGGCCACATGGCCGAGCGCTGCGCCGGCTTCATCATCATCGCGCTCGGTGAAGCCGTCGTCGTCAACGGCGCGACCTTCGCCGAGCTGGACTGGACCGCGGACAACATTCTGGCTTTTGTCTCGTGCCTTGTCGGCAGCGTCGCGATGTGGTGGGTCTATTTCCACAAGGGCGCGGAGGCCGGCTCCGAACGGATCTCGAAGAGCGCCGAGTCCGGCCGGCTGGCGCGGCTCGCCTACACCTATCTGCACATGCCGATCGTCGCCGGCATCATCCTGACCGCGGTTTCGGACGAGCTGGTGCTGAAGCACCCGACCGGACATTCCGACATCCGCACCATCGTGAGCACGATCGGCGGCCCATTGGTGTTTCTGGTCGGCACCATCCTGTTCAAGCACTCGATCCGCGGCTTCCTCCAGCTCTCCCACGGCATCGGCATCATCCTGCTGGTGGCGCTGTGGTGGTTCGCCGCCGATCTCTCGCCACTTTGGCTCTCGGTCGCGACGAGCGTGATCATGATCGTCGTCGCGGTATGGGAATCGGTGTCGCTGGGATCGAAGCCGGAAGCGGCCGAGGAGGAATCCGGGGAGGCCTGAGCGAGCGCCTCGTCCTTCGAGACGGCTGCTTCGCAGTCTCCTCAGCGACTGTGTTCTTCGTCAAGCGGGTTGCCATGGTTTTCGATCCCTGAGCATGGCGTTGAGGATGGTGAGGAGCTTGCGGGCGACCGCGATGAGGGCGACCATTTTCGGCTTACCGGCGCTCACGAGGTGACGGTAGAAAAGCTTGAGCTGCGGGTGGCATCGGATCGCCGAGAGGGCAGCCATGTAGAGGGCCGCCCGCAAGGCAGTTCGTCCACCGCCGATCTTGCTCCTGCCTTTCCATCGGCCGGACTGGCGAACGAAGGGAGCAAGGCCGGCAAGGCTTGCGATCTGACGCCGGTTGAGGGTGCCGAGTTCGGGCACCTCGGCAAGGAAGGTGCGTGCGAGTGTATTGCCGACCCCCGGGAAGGTGATCAGCAAATCTTCTTGGTCCCGCCAGGCCGGCGAGCCCCGTACCAGCGTGTCGATGTCGTTGTCGATGTCCGGCAGCTCCTTCTCGAGGACCTTGATGTGGCGGGCAAGGCTCTTGCGGACGCGAACATTCTCCACCCGCTTCTCGCGCTGGCGTTCGGCGACGATCATCTCGATGATCTGCCGGCGTCGGGCAACCAGTTCGGCCAGCAAGCGAGCTTGCTCGTCCGGGACGGGACGCAGGGCGGGCTTCACCGCCTCAACGAACCGTGCGATCACCGCGGCATCGATCGGATCGGACTTGGCGCGCTGGCCAATCGCCTGCGCGAAGTGCCGGATCTGGGCCGGATTGATGACCGCCAGCGGCAACTGGGCGCCGGCCAGTGCTGCCGCGACCACCGTCTCGAAGCCGCCAGTCGCCTCCAGCCCAATCAGGCTCGGCGAACAGGCCGCAAGCCGCGCAACAAGATCTTCCAAGCCCTTGCCGTCGCGCGCCACGGCAAACACTTCTCCGCTCGGACGCATATGAACATCCAACCGGTCCTTAGATACATCTATGCCAACATAGATCGCGTCCATCTGCACCCATCCTTGCGCAACCGGGCTCGCCAGGCGGCCCTCGCGACTGTTCGGGTTCGATGGAACAACGGACGGGGCGCCGCGCTGAGGCACGGGCTTCATAGCCCTTGGATGAAGCGGTCTCCCGTCCGTTACCGCACCGGCTATCTTAGCCGATCTGGCGCGATCTGACTTACAAGGATGAGGCTGATCAGCATAAGTGCCCGTTAGAGCTGTTGCCGCACAATCCGTCCTCATCCTGAGGAGCCCGCCTAGGGCGGGCGTCTCGAAGGATGCGCTGCAGGAAGCCGCTCTGAAATGCGATGGCGCCTGAGCGTTTACTCCGCCGCCTCCAGCGCGTGCACCGAGAACATCTTCGCCGCGTCAGTCCAGCTCTCGCGCACTCGCCAGCCGGCGCCCTGCGCCAGCGCGGCAAAGCGCTCGAGGCTGTATTTGTAGCTGTTCTCGGTGTGGATGCTCTCGCCCGGCCGGAACGAGAAGCTGGTGCCGAGCAGGCGCACGGTCTGGCTCTTCCGGCTGATCAGGTGCATCTCGATCCGGTGCCGGTCGTGATTGTAGATCGCGCCGTGGGTGAAGGCGGAGAGGTCAAAATTGCCGCCGAGCTCGCGGTTGATCCGCACGAGGACATTGAGGTTGAAGCGCGCGGTGACGCCGGCGGCATCGTTGTAGGCGGCGTGGAGCAGACGCTCCTCTTTCTCGAGGTCGGCGCCGATGATCATCTGCGCGCCCTTGCCGAGGATCTGGCGGGCACTCTTCAAGAACGCCTGTGCCTCATGCGGCTCGAAATTGCCGATGGTCGAGCCCGGGAAGAAGCCGACCTTGGGCATTGACGCCACCGCCTTGGGCAGCTCGAACGGCGTGGTGAAATCGGCCGCGACCGGATAGATGCCGAGCGAGGGGAAATCCCGCTTCAGCCCGTTGGCCTGTGCCTTCAGAAAATCGCCGGAGATATCGACGGGCACATAGGCCGCGAACCTGGACTGGTTCAGCAACAGACGAACTTTTGTGGTCGCACCCGCGCCGAATTCGACCAGCGCGGCGTTTTCGGGAATGATCTTTGCGATCTCGCTGCCGCGCTCCTTCAGGATCGCAAGCTCGGTGCGCGTCGGATAATACTCCGGCAGGCGCGTGATCGCCTCGAACAGCTCCGATCCGGTCGCGTCATAAAAATATTTCGGCGACAGTTTCTTCGGCTGCTGCGAGAGGTCCTCGATGGCCTCGCGGGCGAAGGCGGTCGTCTGCTCGTCGGGGAGATGGGCTTCGGCCAAGGCGCTGGCGTGCACATTCATGATACTCTCCTGAACGCGCTGTCCGGCGCGCGGTTGTCGTCGGATGAGACTTCAAAGACGTCAGACGTAATCGGCGAGCCGCAACCCCGTGAATTGCCAGCGGTGGTGCGGATAAAAGAAGTTGCGATATGTGACACGGCTATGACCGTCGGGCGTCGCAAGTGACGAGCCGCGCAGCACCAGCTGGTTGACCATGAATTTGCCGTTGTACTCGCCGAGCGCGCCCTCAATGGCGCGGTAGCCGGGGTAGGGTGAATACGATGAACGCGTCCACTGCCAGACGATGCCGAAGGCGTCGTTGAACTGGCCGGCGCGTGCGGCAACCTCCCATTCCATCTCGGTCGGCAGGTGCTTTCCGGCCCAGCGCGCAAACGCATCGGCCTCGTAATAACTGATATGGCAGACCGGTGCGTCGGGATCGACGGGCTTGACGCCGGCAAGCGTCATCACATGCCACTGACCATCGATCTCGCGCCAATGACCTGGGGCCTGCCAATCTTCCTTGCTGGCCGCGGCAAAGCCGTCCATCAGCCAGAGCGTTGCGGTCCGGTAGCCGCCGTCGCGCATGAAGGCGAGCCATTCGCCATTGGTGATCAGATTGCGTGCGATCTTCACCGGGCCGATCAGGGCGCGATGCGCGGGCTTTTCGTTGTCGAAATGAAAGCTGTCGTCGACATGGCCGACGGTGTGGATGCCTTCATTGAGTGTCAGCCAGTCCTCACCCATGCGCGTCGCGGCCGGAAAGCGCCAGTCCGCATCGTAGGCGGGATAGATCGGGTTCTGCGCAAACGCGTGCAGGATGTCGGTGAACATCAATTCCTGATGTTGCTGCTCGTGGTTCAGGCCGACCTCGACCAGTGGCGCCACGGCCCGAAGCTTGTCCTCGCCGGCCTCGCGGAAGAATTTGACGACGGCAGCATCGACATGGCGGCGATAGGCGCCGACCTCGTCGGCACTGGGCCGGGTGACGTCGCCGCGATGATTGCGGGCATGGCGGGGGCCGGCGCTGACGTAATAGGAATTGAACAGGAACGCGAAATCGGGGTGGAAGGGCCGGTAGCCAGGGGCGTGCTCGCCGAGCAAGAACTGCTCCCAGAACCAGGTGGTATGCGCCCGATGCCATTTCGCCGGACTCGCGTCCGGCATCGACTGGATCTGCTGGTCCTCGGGCGAGAGCGGCGCGGCCCGGCGCTCGGTCTCGTTGCGGACCGCGAGAAACGCGGCCTCGAGCCGCTGGGCGAGGCCGCCCTGGTCGGGGGAGGGTGACGAAAGCGGCGGACTGGCCGTTGCGGAGGCTTGTTTCGTCACGTTTTTCTCCAGACAGGACAAGAGAACGTTGTTGGCGATACCCGGTTCCAAAACCAAGGTTCGTCCTAGATAGGGGCTCCGTTACGGTATGAAAGTCCTCCCCGGCGATGATATTCGTGCCATCATGCAATGGACCCGGGGGTGCCCTGGCCGACCGTCCAGGGGCCGTTCGCCGCCATTTTACTTTGGATGCACAACGGTTTGGGCTACATATATAGGCAGGTATCGGGTTAGATCGGCTGAGCCGGCCCGGAATGACAGGTGAGGGCTCTGCCCCAGAAGGATACGGATATGAGCATCGCGGAATTCATCGACAACGAAGTGAAGTCGAACGACGTGGTTCTGTTCATGAAGGGTACGCCGCAATTTCCGCAGTGCGGTTTCTCCGGCCAGGTCGTGCAGATCCTCGACCACATCGGCGTCGGCTATAAGGGCCTCAACGTCCTCGAATCCGCGGAGCTCCGCAACGGCATCAAGGAATACTCGAACTGGCCGACCATCCCCCAGCTCTACGTGAAGGGCGAGTTCATCGGCGGTTGCGACATCGTCCGCGAGATGTTCCAGGCCGGCGAGCTGCAGCAGCTCTTCTCCGAGAAGGGCGTCGCGGTCGCGGCCTGATCCGTGACGGCGCTGACGCGCCAGATCGGCGCCGTCCAGCTCGACGTCCTCGTTGCTGACATCACGACCCTCGGCGTTGACGCTATCGTCAACGCCGCCAATACGTCGCTCCTTGGCGGGGGCGGCGTGGATGGCGCGATCCACAGGGCGGCCGGGCCTGAGCTCGTTGCCGAATGCCGGATGCTCCACGGTTGCAAGACCGGCGATGCCAAAATCACCAAAGGCTATCGGCTCAAGGCCGCGCACGTGATCCACACCGTTGGACCGGTCTGGAACGGCGGCACGATCGGCGAGGACGATCTGCTCGCCTCCTGCTACCGCCGCGCGATGGAGCTGTGCGGACAGCACGCGCTGACCTCGGTGGCGTTCCCCGCGATTTCGACCGGCGTCTATCGTTTTCCGGCCGACCGGGCGGCCGAGATCGCCGTCCGCACGACGGTCGAGATGTTGCCCGCCACGCCATCCGTTGATCGGGTCGTCTTCTGCTGCTTCTCTGAGTCGAGCGCCGAACTCCATGCCGAGGCGCTCGCGCGACATAGCGGCCCTTGTGCCTGATGGCGCCGTCAGTACACTCCGCCCGCCCATGTTCCGTGGAGGGGATATGATTTTTCGTTTTGGACGATTTGCGTTGGTTTGCGGCGCGCTTGTGTCATTTGGCACGATGTCGCTCGCGCGCGCGGAAGGCACTTACGAGATTCCGGCCGGCGCACATTTCAATCAGGACAAGCTCGCGAAGGTCAGCGAGTTCTTCAAGAACGAGGTCGCGACCGGCAAGATTGCGGGTGCAACCGTGCTGATCAAGCAGCACGGCAAGCCGGTCTACCACGAGGCCTTCGGCGTGCAGGACGTGGTCAGCAAGGCGCCGATCACCGACAAGACGATCTTCCGCCTGTTCTCGATGAGCAAGGCGATCACTGCCGTGGTCGCGATGAAAATGCTCGAGGACGGCAAGATCAAGCTCGACGATCCCGTCTCCAAATACATCCCGTCCTTCGCCAATGTGAAGGTCGGCGTCGAGAAGAAGGCCGACGACGGCACCAAGTCGCTCGAGCTCGTGCCGCCAAACCGGCCGATGACGGTGCATGATCTGATGACGCACACCTCGGGCGTCACCTACGGCTTTTATGGCGACACCCTGGTCCGCAAGGCCTATCGCGACGCCAATATCTATGCCGGCGATTTCGACCTCGCGGAGTTCGCCGAACGCATCGCAAAGCTGCCGCTGCACAACCAGCCGGGTGCGCTCTGGCAATACGGCCATTCCACCGACATCCTGGCGCGCGTCATGGAGGTCGCGGCGGGCAAGCCGCTGCTCGATATCGAGCGGGAGACGCTGCTTGGTCCGCTCGGCATGGTCGACACCGGCTTCCTCGTCACGGACCCCGAGAAACAAAAGCTTCTCGCGCAGCCGGTGCCGAACGACAGCGATTTCCGGGTCGGCCGCATCAACGATCCGACGGTCGTCAAGAAGATCCAGTTCGCCAGCGGCGGCATGGTGACGACCATGGCCGACTATGAGCGCTTCGCCCAGATGCTGCTCAACGGCGGCACGCTGGACGGCAAGACCATCCTCAAGCCCGAGACGTTCAAGCTGATGGTGACCGACCAGGTCGGCCCGAATTCCGGCGTCAGTCGTGACTATTTCTACTTTCCCGGCGACGGTTTCGGCTTCGGGCTCGGTCTTGCCGTGCGCACCGATCCCGGCAACGCAAAACCGCCGCCGCCCGGCGATCTCGGTGAATTGAAGTGGGACGGTGCCTCCGGTTGCTATTTCGTGATCGACCCCAAGCAGGACATGTTCTTTGTCCTGCTTGAACAGACCCCGACCGAGCGCCAGCGCATCCAGCGGACATTGAAGCAACTGATCTATGAAGCCATGGAGAACTGACATGCACGGGCGCCGCGGGCTGATTGCGGCGCTCGTCCTTTTGTTCGGCGTCGTCGGTGCGCGAGCGGGCTCCGAGAACCGCGCGCACAACTTCACGCCGGAGGGCCTGGCAAAAGTCTCCGACTACATCAGGAACGAGATCGCGACCGGCAAGTTTCCGGGCGCGATCCTGCTGCTCCAGCAGCACGGCAAGCCGGTCTATTACGAGAATTTCGGCGTCCGCGACGTCGCGACCGAACTTTCGATGAGCGCGGACACGATCTTCCGGCTCTATTCGATGTCGAAGCCGATCACCTCCGTCCTGGCGATGATGCTGGTCGAGGAGGGCAGGCTCGCGATCAACGATCCCGTCTCGAAATACATTCCGGCGTTCGCCGGCATGAAGGTCGGCGTCGAGAAGAAGGCCGAGGACAACAAGGTCTCGCTGGAGCTCGAGCCGCTCAATCGTCCGGTGACGATCGAGGATTTGATGCGCCACACCGCCGGGATCCCCTACGGCTATTACGGCGGGGGCCTGGTGAACAAGCTCTATGCGGACGCCGGTCTGTTCGACAGCAAAGACCTGACCAATGCCGAGCTCGTCGCGAAGATCACTGCGCTGCCGCTCGCCGAACAGCCCGGCACGATCTGGGATTACGGCCACTCCACCGATGTGCTCGGCCGCATCATCGAGGTGATCTCGGGGAAATCGCTGCTCGCGTTCGCGAAGGAGCGGCTGCTCGATCCACTCGGGATGAAGGACACCGCGTTCTATGTCGCCGATCCCGCCAAGTGGCCGCGCATCGCCGAGCCGATGCCGCAGGATCGCGCGATTAGCCCGATGACGCAGGTCCGCGATCCCCGGAAACCATTGCGATGGGAGTCGGGCGGCGGGGGTCTCGTCGGCACCATCGGCGACTATGCGCGCTTCTCGCAGATGCTGCTCAACCGCGGCACCTTCGAGGGACGACGCTATCTCAAGCCTGAAACGCTCGCCGTGATGGCGTCGGACCACATCGGTCCTGACACCCATGTCGAGCGTGACAAGAACTATTACCCGGGGGTGAGCTCGGGCTACGGCCTCGGCGTCGCCGTGCGCATCTCGGTGCCGTCAGGCACATCGTGGCCGCTCGGTGAATATCGCTGGGATGGCGTCGGCGGCACCTTCTTCTTCATCGATCCCGAAGACGATCTCTTCGGGATTTTCATGGTGCAGACCCCGTCGCAGCGCGGCCGCATTCAGCTCGCGCTGAAGACGCTGATCTATCAGGCGATGGGGCGGTGATCGTGTTCGGTTGTCCGCTTTCGTCGCCCGGATTTCGCTGCGCTCCATCCGGGCTACACGGGACTTAAGTCTTAAGCCCCGCGCACGATCTCTCTGACATAGCCGATCGTTTCCTCGATCTGGCTCGAATTGACGTCGAGATGCGTGCAGGCGCGGATGCGGCCGTCCATCATCGCGAGCGTCACACCGCGCTGGCGCAGTGCGGCGACCATCTTGTCGCCTGAGACGCCGGCGCCGTCGGGCTTGAAGAATACGAGGTTGGTCTCGGGCTCCTGCACCTCGACGCCCGAGATCTGCGACAGTCCGCGGGCCAGCGCGCGCGCATTGGCATGGTCGTCGGCGAGGCGGTCAACGTGATGGTCGAGCGCGTAGATGCAGGCGGCCGCGCAGACGCCGGCCTGCCGCATCGAGCCGCCGAGGCGCTGCTTCCACTGCCAGACTGCGTCGATGAAGGCACTGGTGCCCGCGAGCACGCCTCCGATCGGCGCGCCGAGGCCCTTGGAGAAATCGATCCAGGCCGAATCCCAGCCCGCGGTCATGTCGCGCGGCGAGATACCGCTCGCGACCGTGGCGTTGAGCAGGCGCGCGCCGTCCATGTGGGTGACGAGGCCATGTTGTCTGGCGATCGCGACGATCTCGTCGAGCGCGGCCTTCTTCCAGATCGTGCCGCCGCCGATATTAGCGGTCTGCTCGACGCTGACGACGGTCTGTGTCGGCTGGTAGCGCGTGCGCGGATGCAGCGCCTTCCGGAACGTCTCCGGCGTGAACTGGCCGTCGGCGCCCTTGAGCTGGGTCACCTGGAAGCCGCCGATCGCGGCATGCGCGCCGCCTTCGCGGGCGATGATATGCGCGGTCTCGTGCGCCAGGATCTCGTCGCCGGGACGGCAATGCACCAGCGTCGCGGTGACATTGCACATCGTGCCCGACGGCATGTAGACCGCGGCCTCCTTGCCCATCAGATCGGCGACGCGCTCGCACAGCGCATTCACGGTCGGATCGTCGCCGACCTGCTCGTCACCGACTTCGGCCCGCGCCATCGCTTCGCGCATCGCAGCCGTCGGCTTGGTCTGCGTGTCCGAGAGCAGATTGATGCGCACCGGCGGCGCCTTGGGATCGATCGGGGGAGGGGTGTAGAGCATCAACTTGCTCCCTGAGGGAATGGCATTTGGTCGCGGTCAGCCAGTTCTGGGTGGACGCCGCGCAGCGTGGCGAAATCGCATAATAACGATTTCTGTCGAGGTCACACGATAATCGATCAGATAAGGATAAGGGTTGACCGGCAAGCGACGGACGTATGCGCGTGTGGTCTGCCGTCCGGCATAGGGGTGATCCCCAAGCAGTGTGATGAGCGCGACAATGCGGTCGCGCACATGGCTGGCTCCCTGGGGCGAGCGCGCATCGATGTAAGTCAGAACTGCGTCGATCTGGGCGAGCGCCCGCTTCGTGTAGCGAACATTCACAGCCCGTGCTTGGCCCACATGGCGCGAACTTCGTCGGCCGTGGCAAGCTCGCCACGGGCAATTTCAGCTTCGGCGTCGGCGAGATCTGCCTCTTCTGCTGCTGTCAGCTGGATCGGCGGCTGATCGACCCCGGCGAGTTCAAGCAGGGTCCGCGCCAGTTCGTCCTGCTCTGAATCGGGCAGTCCGGAAACCTTGGTGAAGGCCTCTTCCAGAAGACGCGTCATGATCATCTCCACTCACCGCAATCATAGCACAGATCACTTCAGACGTGGGAGTGGCAGCCGCAAATGAAAAGGCCCCGGCGAACCGGGGCCTTTCGGTATTCAGATCTTAGCGCGAATAGAATTCGACGACCAGATGGGGCTCCATCTGCACCGGGAACGGCACGTCGGAGAGGCCGGGGATGCGCACGTACTTGGCGGTCATCTTGCCGTGGTCGACTTCGAGATAATCGGGGGTGTCGCGCTCGGGGAGCTGGCTGGCTTCGAGAACGTGGGCGAGCTGCTTGGAGGCTTCCTTGACCTCGATCACGTCGCCGACCTTGATCTGGTAGCTCGAGATGTTGACCTTGCGGCCGTTCACCTTGATGTGGCCGTGGTTGATGAACTGGCGCGCGGCGAAGATCGTCGAGACGAACTTGGCGCGGTACACGACCGCGTCGAGACGACGCTCGAGCAGGCCGATCAGGTTCTCGCCGGTGTCACCCTTGAGGCGGCTCGCCTCGACATAGATGCCGTGGAACTGACGTTCGGAAATGTTGGCGTAGTAGCCCTTCAGCTTCTGCTTGGCGCGCAGCTGCACGCCGAAGTCGGAAAGCTTGCCCTTGCGGCGCTGGCCGTGCTGGCCGGGGCCGTATTCCCTGCGGTTCACGGGGCTCTTCGGGCGGCCCCAGATGTTCTGGCCCATACGGCGATCGAGTTTGTACTTCGCCTCACTGCGCTTAGTCATCGCGTCCTCTTCGGTTGCATGGTTTGAGGAAACGCGCCCTCCTGGGTGACGGGCTAGCCCGGCACTGACAGATCCGATCCCCAAAGCTTGAAGGAACAGGACCACGGGTCGCGAAACGCTTCGCGGGCCGAAATCGGCCCGCGAGCAGGGGGCTTTTAGGAGAGTTTGGGCCGATTTGTCAATGCGAACGGCCCCGGAATCAGGTTCCGACGGCCCGGATCGGTTTGGCGCCAGCCGCCCGTAATTCGGCAGCGATTTCAGTGTTTAGCACCTGTTCCAGCCGGGTCAGGACCCGGGCGATGGGGGCGGCATCCGTGACCCGATGGTCCCAGCGGATCACGACATGGATGGTCTGGTCGGGCTCGACGACCCCGTAGCTGACGATGAAGGGGCCGGGCGTGACCGGATGGAGCTCGCCGCCGCCATAGGCGGCCACCGAGCTCACCTGGAAACTGCCGAACCAATTGCCCCGCTGCCGGCCGAAATTTAACCCCACCGCCCAGGACAGCCGCCGCAGCGGCAGCGGCAGGCGGGTCGCCCGCATGATCTTGCGGAACATCGGGACGTCGTCGATCGGCGCGGTCTTGGCGCGCCGGATTTCGGCGTCGATCGCGGCCAGAGTCATGGTCTCGGGAGCCGCGATTCGCTGCGGCATCACGCATTCCTCGCCGTCCTCGACCCGGGCGATGGCGATCAGCGCCACGCTCTTCGGCAGCTCGTAAAGCGATGGCCAGGGCCATTTGGCATAGACGGTGCGCAGGACCGGCTCGTCCCTGGCGACCAGGGCAAAGGCCTTGACGAACATCGCGGCCCAGCCGGCAGGCGCCATCGCGCCCCCACGGGCGTCCAGTAGCGGCCGGATATTGAGCGAGCGGGACAGCGAGACGAACGGCACGCCCATCGAGGCGCGCATGAGGTCGATAATCAGGCGGCGCGGCAGCGAAATGTTCTTAGGTTGACCGCGCATCGTTCTCCGGTTCCCGCGGATTGAAAATGAGCGACGACGAGGGGGCGCCCGCTCGCCGTCTGCTCTAGCACGAACCAACCGCCTGGGGGCGTATCGGTTCGGCCCTGTCAGGGGGCCGGCGAGGCCAGCGGCTTGGTCTTGTCGACGATGTAAACTCCCAGCACTTTCATGGCCTTATCCCCATGAGCCTTGGCGTCGTGCACGACGCCTGCCGGGATCTGGTAGGAATCACCGGCTTTCAGGGTCTTCTCCGGCTGCCCATCGACCAGCAGATTGAGCTCGCCTTCGAGCACGTAGCCGGTCTCAACGCCGGGATGGGTATGGCGTCCTGCCGCCCCGCCCGCCGGGACTTCCGCGATGGCGGTAACGGTGTTGTAGCCATCCGGGAATTCGACTTTCTGGAGCGGGGTGCGCTTGATGCCGGTCTGTTGGGCGAAGGCAGCGACGGCGAGGCTGGTGAAGGTCAGAGCGAGCAAAGTCTTTTTGAGCATGGTTTTTCCTCTCTGGAACGGCCGACCCTAGCAGTGCCGCTGTTCCCGGCAAGGTGGCAACCGGCCTGTTCAGCGCTTGATACCGTCGAAGGCCGCCATGATGCCGCGCTGGAACAGCGACCAGTCGAAGCCGAGCGCGATCGCGCGGTAGCCGCGATCAATCAGGGCGTTGGCCTGGTCTGCGGTACGGGCCACGCCGCCGATCGGGACGCCGCTTCTGAGGATGCCGGCCTCCGCGCGGGCGACCAGTTCGAGCAGCTCGGGATCGTCCATCCGTCCGCGCTTGTTGATGGAGGTGGCGAGATCGCCGGGGCCGATGACGGCGACGTCGATGCCTGGCGTTGCCATGATCTCGTCGATGCGGTTGACGGCATCGACATGCTCGATGGTGATCATGCAGATCATCTCGTCGTCGGCTGACGCCATGTAGTCCGGCATCGACTGGCCCCAGCGGAACGGCGCGTGGAACGGACCCCACAGACGATCGCCGCGCGGCGGATAGCGTACGCTGCGCACCGCCTTCTCCGCCTCGCTGCGGTTCGTGATCATCGGGAAATTGATGCCGAAGGCGCCGATGTCCATCGGCGCTTTCGCAAGCCACGGCTCGTTCGCCGCGATCCGCACCAGCGGCGTGCACGGCGTGCCCGTCGTCGCGGCGATCATTGCATGCGCTTCCGTCAATCCGATCGGGCCGTGCTCGAGATCGACGATGATCCAGTCGAGCGAGCGCGCCATGATCTGCACCATCTGCACACTCGGGATCGTTGCGATCGCGCCGAAGGCGGGGCGGCCTTCGCTCCACAATTGGCGGAGGCTATTGAGCGGCGTTGCGGGGACCGGCATGTGATGACCTGCGGAGGGATGACGACGGCGGAGCCTAGCAGCGCGCCGCCGCGGCGCAAGTCAGGCGACCGCGCGCCCGCCGAAGAACGGCGTCAGCGTGGCGCTGAGGCCATGCACGCGGTTCGACGTGAAAATCATCTCGGCGCCGGACTGCACGATGCCGCAGGTCGATGCGCCAAGCAGATCCGAGACGCGGCGGGCGATCGCAGGTGCCGGGTCGATCCACTCGACCGGCCATGGCGCGAGCTTCTTCATCCGGTCGAGCAGCAGCGGATAATGCGTGCAGGCAAGCACCACGGTGTCGGTGCGCGCGCCCGCGTCCGCGGCATCGCCGACGAAGCAGGGGGTGAGTTCGGTGAGGATATCGCCGTCGCTGATCGGGTGACCGCTGAGCTCGCGCTCCGCGAGCGAGGCCAATTCGGGCGAGCCGACCAGCGTGACCTCGCAGCCCAGTGCGTAATCACGGATCAGCGCCTTGGTGTATTCGCGCTTCACCGTGCCCTTGGTGCCGAGCACCGAGACGCGGCGGGTCTTCGAGCGGGCGCAGGCCGGCTTGATCGCCGGCACCGTGCCGACGAAGGGCACGGAATAAGCGGCCCGCAGATGCGATAGGACCAGGGTGGAGGCGGTGTTGCAGGCGATGACGACGAGGTCAGGATCATGGGTGCCGATCAGCTCCCCCATCAGCGGCACCACGCGGGCAATGATCTCGTCCTCGCTGTGATGGCCATAGGGGAAGAAGGCATCGTCGGCGACGTAGACGTAATGGGCGTCCGGGCGCGCGGCCACGACCTCACGCAGCACGGTGAGGCCGCCAAGACCGGAGTCGAATACCAGGATCGTCGGGGAATTGGTCACGTGATTACCCTAGCCCGCCATGGTTACCATTCGGTTTTTAGGGCGGTTTTGCGGCGGGGGCGGCCGACGCCCAGTTTGGAACGATTCAATTTCACCTTTGCCGCATGTTCCCGCTATTTGCAGCCGTGCTGCGCTGCGGTTGGGACATCCGCAAATTTTCGGGAGCCGACATGATCAGAAACACGAGGACCGGCTGGGGGAGCGTCGCCCGGTGGTTTCACTGGGGCCTGGCGCTGGCGATCATCGGCATGATCGCCTTCGGCTGGTGGATGAACCATTTTCCCGCACGGCCCGATCGGTTTTTCTACCGTTCGATCCACGCCGACATCGGCTACGTGATCCTGCTGCTCACGGTGCTGCGCCTGGTCTGGCGCGCCATCAATCCGACCCCGGCGCTGCCGGCCGAGACCACGCGTTGGCAGAAGATCGCTGCCTATGTCAGCCACAGCGCGCTCTATCTCGTCGTGATCCTGGTCGCGATGTTGGGCTGGGCGCATTCCGGCGCGCGCGCGACCAACTATTCGGACTTCTTCGGCCTGTTTCACGTGCCGCAATTCACCTCTCCGGACAAGGCGGCGGCAGATGCCTTCGAGGATCGGCACATCTTCTTTGCCTATGTGCTGCTGGCCTTGATCGCGGTCCATGTGATCGCGGCCCTCTGGCACCACTTCATCCGCCGCGACCGCGTCGTGGCGCGCATGGTGACCGACGAGGCGGCGTAAGGCAGCCAACGCTTGCCACGTTTCACCCGTCGCATCGTCGTTGGCGATGCGCTGGGTCACGCCGCCGTGACCCAGCGCGGCGGAACCTTCGCGTGATCTCGAGCTTATAAAGTTCACTCACATGCTGCCATCATCGCGGGCACGAGCGCGATGCGGGACAAGGTGGCATCTCATCGAACGCACGATCCGAGTCTGGTGGCGAGCGCGGCCAGGTGGCAGATTGCGGAACGAACCTCTCACGGCGTCGCAGGCTTAGACAGTGGACGGGCAGATTGAAGTGACAGCGAAGCCCGTCGTGCTCGTCGTCGAGGACGATCCTCTCCAGATGATGATTGCGGGCGACCTCGTCGAGGATGCCGGCTTGACGCCGATCTTCGCAGACAATGCGGACGAGGCGATCGTCATGCTGGAAAGCCGCGACGATATCCGGATCGTGCTGACCGACGTCGACATGCCCGGCTCAATGGACGGGCTGCGTCTGGCCGCAGTCGTGCGCAATCGCTGGCCACCGATTCAACTGGTCGTCGTCTCCGGGCACATGCTGGTCGAGCACGCCGAGCTGCCGGAACGAAGCCGCTTCTTCAACAAGCCCTATGCGCCGGACAAGATGATCGGAGCGCTGCGCAGCCTGGTCGCCTGAACGATCTTCAAGGCGACACCTGGCTACGCTATGCTTGGGCCGGGCGGAACTCTGCCCGCAGGAGACGCCCATGCTCACCGTCCATCATCTCGGCAAATCGCAATCCGAACGCATCGTCTGGCTCTGCGAGGAGCTCGGGATTCCCTACGAGCTGAAGCGCTATGCGCGCGATTCCGTCACGATGCTGGCGCCGCCCGACTACAAGGCGCTGCATCCGATCGGGTCGGCGCCCGTCATCGTCGACGGCGATCTCGTGCTCGCCGAATCCGGCGCCATCGTCGACTACATCATGGCCAGATACGGCAAGGGCCGCCTCGTGCTCGGCCCGGACGCGCCCGATTTCGCGCAATTCCTCTACTGGTTTCACTTCGCCAACGGCACGCTGCAAGCCGGCATGGGCCGGCTGATGCTGCTGAACCGGCTCAAGCTCGCCGAGGACAATCCGATGCTGGTCGCGACCAAGGCGCGCATCGACCGTGCCTTCGATCTCGTCGATGCGCGCGTGCGCGATGCCGAGTATCTCGCGGGCAGCACCTTCACCACGGCCGACATCATGATGGGCTTCTCGCTCACGACGATGCGTTATTTCCAGCCCTACGATCTCGCGCGATGCCCGAACGTGGTCAAATATCTCGGCCGCATCGGCGCGCGTCCGGCTTACCGGCGTGCGATGGAGAAGGGCGATCCGGGCATGGCGCTGCTCTTGAGCTGAGCAGCGCGCGGGCACGATCACCGCGGCACGTGCTTGGTCGCGCGCTCGATCAGGTCGCCCAACCGCGAGATGAATTTCGCCAGGATCGGCGAGGCATTGGCCTTGTGGTAGCCGACGACGAGGTCGATCGTCGGCGCCTTGCCCTTGAGCGGGCGACTGACGACGGACCAGGGTAGAAAGTTCTTCACATAGCTTGGCAGCAGCGCGAAGCCGCGGGTGGAGGCGACCATCGACACCGCCATGACGATGTTGTCGGCCTCATGGGCGGTCGCGATGCCGAGCCCGCTGTCGCGCAAATGGTCGTTGATGATTTTGAAAAGCTCGGGCGCGGTGTCGGAAACGTTGATGAAAGGCGTCCCCTCGAGCCTTGCAAGCTCGACACGGTCCAGCTTGGCGAGACGGTGGTCGCTCGGCAACACAGCGGCCAGCGTCTCCTTGATCACGGTCTGGTAGACGAGATCGGTCGATTTGGCCTCACGCCGCATGAAGGCGAGGTCGAGGCTGCCGCGCGTCAGGCCCTCTGCTAGCACGGGCGAAAAATCACTCGTCACCGTCACGTCGATGTTCGGCAGCTCGTCGCGCAGCACGCGCATCGCCTCGGGCAGCCAGTCGATTTCTTGCCCGGTGAGGAAGCCGAGTGCCAAGCGTGATTTTTCGGGGCGGCCGGCGCGCCGCGCTGCCTCGATTGCCGCGTCCGCTTGCGTCAGCGCCAGGCGCGCGTGATCGAGAAAGGTCTTTCCCGCGACCGTCAGCTCGACGCCGTGCACGCTGCGCGCAAACAAGGGCACGCCGACCTCGTATTCGAGGTCACGGATCTGGCGGCTGAGCGAGGGCTGCGCGGTGCGCAGCCGCTTCTCGGCGGCAACCGTGAAGCTGCCTTCCTCGGCGACAGCGACGAAGTACCGGAGGTGACGCAGCTCCATGAGCAAATGCCTCTCAACAGGTTCGCGGCCCAATTGCCTCCAGGCAAAGGCGCCGCTGGCGACCATCCCATACCTGTCAGGCATGAAAGGCAACTAACAAAGTCTTGGCGACGAAAAGAGCCTTTCCCTATCTCACGGAAGCGATGCTGTTGGACCCAATCGATCTGGCAGCGTCGGAAAAGGCAGAGAGAAAGGGATTTTCATGGCTTTCCCGGTTGTATTGATCACGGGCGCGCTCGCTGGTATCGGCCGGGCGACTGCCGTTTCCTTCGCGCGATCCGGTCATCGGGTGGCGGTGTCCGGCAGACGGGACGATGCCGGGCAGGCATTGGCCGCAGAGCTGCGCGACCCTGGCGCGGAGGCCGAATTCGTCAAGGCCGACGTCCGCAATGAAGCCGAGATCAGCGATCTCGTTGACAAGACCGTCAAGCGGTTCGGCCGCCTCGATATTGCGGTCAACAACGCCGGCGTCGAAGGCACTCCCGCCCCGGTGTGGGAGCAGACCGAGCAAAGCTACGCCGACATCTTCAACACCAACGTGCTTGGAACGTTGCTCAGCATCAAGCACGAGCTGCGCGTGATGAAGGCGCAGGGCGCGGGCAGCATCATCAACATCTCCTCGACCATGGGCGAACGGGGCGCGGCCAACCTGGCACTCTACACCGCCAGCAAGCATGCCGTCGAAGGCCTGACCAAGTCAGCGGCCCTGGAAGCTGCGGCCTTCGGCGTGCGCGTCAATGCGGTCGCTCCCGGTCCGACGGATACCGCCATGCTCGATCGCCTGACCGGATCGCCGGAGAAGAAGGCGGCGTTCTACGCGGCCGTGCCCCTCAAGCGCGGCGCAAGGCCAGACGAGATCGCGAACGCGGTGCTGTTCGTCGGATCGGAGCAGGCTTCGTTCATCACCGGCCAGATCATTCGCGTCAACGGCGGCAAGACCGCCAGCTAAGTCGTTTCCAGACCATTCCAGAGAAAGTGAGCAAGACCATGACCGACCTCAAAGGAAAGACTGCTCTCGTCACCGGCGCTTCGCGCGGCATCGGCCATGCCTCGGCGCTGGCGCTGGCGAAGCGCGGCGCGCAGGTGCTGGTGCATTATGGCCAAGGCTCCAAGGAGGCGGAAGCCGTGGTCGCCGAGATTCGCAAGAACGGCGGTCGCGCCGACGCCATCGGGGCCGATCTCGGCGCGCCTGATGGGGCGCATCAACTGGCGAGCCGCGTGCGCGGCATCGTCGGTGACCGGCTCGACATCCTGGTTGCCAACGCCGGTGTCGCCAAGGCGGCCGTGATCGAGGAGACCACGGTCGAGGATTTCGACCGGCTGTTCGCCGTCAACGTCCGCGCGCCTTTCTTCCTGGTGCAGCAATTGCTGCCCACCCTGCATGAGGGCAGCAGCGTCGTGCTGGTCTCCTCGCTGGCTGCGCATGCCGTGGTCGGCACGCTGCCGGCCTATGCCGCGACCAAGGGCGCGATCGACACGCTTGTGAAGCATTTTGCGGCAGCGCTCGGCGCGCGAGGCGTGCGCGTCAACGCGGTGGCGCCCGGAGTGGTGGGGACCGAGATGTCGTCCTTCACCAAGACCGATGCGGGGCGCGACTATACGCTCGGCATGCAGACCTTGAAGCGGATCGCCGAGCCCGACGACATCGCAGATGCCGTCGCCTTCCTCGCCTCTCCCGATGCGCGCTGGATCACCGGCGACACAGTTCACGTCGACGGAGGCTCGAAACTCTGAGCTGGCCGCCGCCGTCTCTTTCCCGACCTCAAAAGGAAGTCCAACATGTCAAAGAAACTCGAAGGCAAAACTGCACTCGTCACCGGCGGCTCGCGCGGAATCGGCGCTGCCATCGCCAAGCGGCTCGCAGGTGATGGCGCCAAGGTCGCCATCACCTACAGCCGAGGCGCGGATGCTGCGGCCGCAATCGTCAAGGCGATCGAAGGCGCAGGCGGGAAGGCCATCGCCATTCAGGCTGATGCCACCGATCCCAAGGCCGTGCAGGCCGCGATCGACAAGACCGTCAGTACGCTCGGTAAGCTCGACGTGCTCGTGAATAATGCGGGCACCGCGATCCCCAAGAAGTTCGAGGAGACCGCGCTGGAGGAACTCGACCAGGTGATCAACCTCAACATCCGCGGCGTGTTCATCGCCACGCAGGCAGCGCTGAAGCAGATGAACGACAACGGCCGAATCATCTCGATCGGCTCATGCGTCGGCGAGCGCATGATGACACCGGGACTGGTGCCTTACTCAGCGACGAAGGCTGCGATCCGGATGTTTACGCAAGGGCTGTCGCGCGAGGTCGGGGAGCGCGGCATCACCGTCAACAACGTGCAGCCGGGGCCGATCGACACTGATCTGAACCCTGCCTCCGGCGACTGGGCGACCCCGCAGAAGGCGGCGACCGCGCTCAACCGTTACGGCAAGGTGGAGGAGGTGGCGGCGCTGGTCGCCTTCGTCGCCAGCCCGGAGGCGTCGTACATTACGGGTGCGAATCTTACGGTCGACGGCGGCACCAACGCCTGATCGCGGGAAAAATCGGAAAACCGGGCGGCCGAATTGGTCGCCCGGTTTACGCGATCCTGTTCGTGGTCGGCGCCCGCGCCGCGGCCAGCTGCTTCTGCAGGCGATCGATGTTTTGCAGGAGGCGCTGGCTGGTCAGCACCAGGAAGTAATAGCCGAACTGCGGGTCCTGGAAGTAGATCTCGAGCAGGCGGTCATAGGTGATCGTCAGCACCTGGCCGTCTTCGATGCATTCGATCGTTCCGGTGCGCCGGTTATCGGGCGTGAGGAAGCCGAGTTCGCCCATCAGCGCGCCGGGCCCGATCTCGACGTTGATCTCCTTGACCAGGAACTTGCCCGTGACCGTGAGAAGCATGTCCTTGGCCGGATCGCCCAGCTTGAACAGCGTGTCGCCGTGGCGATATTTGCGCTCGGTCATGAACGGCTTGAGCCACTCGATCGACATGTCGCCCTCGGCCGCATGCCGCGCCTTCTTGACCAGCTTGAGCATCTGTCGCAGGCGAAGAGCGTTGATCGGAAGCAACAGCAGATACAGCAGGAACGTCGAGACATTGGCCGAAAGCGCGCCGAAGATGGCGAAGAAGGCGCAGCCGATCATGTTGGCGACGCGCAAGGGCACCATGGTCCGCATCAGCAGGGTGGCGACGAAGAAGCCGGCGCCGACCGCGGCGAACATGTTGGCCAGCGTGATGTTGTGGACGAAGATCTCCAGCAGCCGGTTGAAGATCGCGTCGTAGGTGACGTTGTTGGGATCGAGGCCCATCTGGACCAGGATCTTCGCGATCCTGAGATTATCCGTCGCCGCGTCCAGAATGCGGTCGAGGATCGAGGAAATGTCTGCGCTGCCGGACGGCATGGTACTATCCCTGCGTAAGGCCTTCAGTCCTGCTCGGTATTCGTATAGCCGAAATCGAATGACGACCGCTTGAATGAAGCCTTCGGCCGTCATGCTGCAAGAGGCAAATTTTAGCCTGATCGGGCATTTCGGCAATTGCCCGTTGGTTGCGCGTATGGCCTTGATGCAGCCGTGATTCGGGGCTGCCGGGGTGTGGGCCCGGGCGTCGCGAACGGACTTCGGACGGAGTTTGAGCGAACTTAGCTGTCCGGCGCGGCGGGGGCTCCGGGCCTCAGGGCTTGGTGGCCGGCTGGATGACCTGCTGATCGACGAGGGTCAGGTGCCCGGGCAGCGCGCCGGCGCGGACCAGCATGGCGACGCTGTTGGCTTCCTCGAGGGTGAAATTGCCCGAGATCTGGACCGAGCCGCCGGTGATGGGCTCGCGGATCACGGGGGCCGAGATCACCTTGTCGTCGAGCACGATGGCGAAGGGTCTGCCGACGCTCTCTTCCGTGACGTGGGCGAGGCGCCGGGTGCCGCGTCCGTTGAAGCGGAACGAAGCGACCGGGTCCTTGGTGCCGGCCGCAAAGCCGGGCGCCGCATAGCTGATGTCGTCGCCGTCCAGCGCACTGTCCTTGGCGACCAGATAGGGTCGCTTGTCCTTGAAACCGAGCAGGACTTCGGTGCCTTCGGGCGGTGTGCCGGATTGTGCCTGCTCCGGTGACATCGAGGCATCGACCAGGCGGAAGCTGACCTTGACCTTCCGCGCGAAGATCGCGGTGACGCGCTCGGGGTCGGTCACACCGGGCAGGACGATGCGGATGCGGTCGGTCCCGTCAGGGACGACGCTGACGAGCTTGACGCCGGAATCCTTGAGGCGCTGCTCGATCATGGCAATGGAATCTTCGACGAGGTCATTCAGCCGTGCAGCGGATGCGGCATCGGTCGGCGCGAGCCTGACCGCGCCGTCGCCGCCGTCGGTCACGGCAATCGCATGCGAGGGCAGTCCGTCCGCGGCCGAGGCGAGTTTGCGCGCCAGCTGATCGCGGCCCTTGGCGTCCGCGATCTTCACGTCGACGCCGCCGTCACGGATCGCAAGATTGGAGAAGGCGACATGGCCGTCGTGCAAGGTCTTGTAGACGTCGTCGCGCAGATCCGTGACGACGCTTTCGCGCAGGCCGGAGCTGTCCACCTGGTAGACGATGCGTGAGCCGCCGAGCGTCTGCATCTTGTCGCCGATGAAGGCCGTGACCTTGGCCCGCATCTTGTCGAGCGGGCCATCGGCGAGCGCGGCGCGCGGCAGGGCGATCGCCGTTGCCGTGATCGCCGACGTCATGGCGAGTGCAACGATCAGCCGTGTGGCGCGGTCCCGCGGGGGCGTGGTCATGATCACCTCGAGTCTTGCGGCAGGACGCTGGCCGGCGAATCCGACGCATGTTCTTGGTCCCCGGATCGGACGCGGAGGTTCAAAAGGACGCGCACCCGAGTGCTACGACCGTAGCCGTTAGGCCATGGACGAACGCCAAATCATCCATCATTCTGTCCGCGCTCGATCGGTCATCGGTCGAGGTCTCGCCGAACCAAAATGTCAAAAGACAGGCGGCGAGGGAATGCATCCGAGGGAGGACGGAATTCCATGGCGGGCATCCACGCGCTCGATCGGTTCATCGGCAATGACTATCCGGAGCTCTTGACGGACGAGGAGGTCCGGGCCTTCGAGCAGGTCCCTTATGCGGACCGTGTCGCGGCAGAGAGCACCTATGATGCCATCAGGCTCGGAGCTGCGCGCAATCCCGACGCGGCGGCAATCCAGTTTCTGCAAAATGCCGATCCGGCGGACACGCCGCTCATCGTCACCTACCGCGACTTCATCGCGCGCGTGACGCAGGCCGCCAACATGTTTCACGCGCTCGGCGCGGAAAAGGGCGATGTCATCTCCTTCATGCTGCCGTTGCTGCCCGATGCCTTTGTGACGCTGTTCGGTGCGGAGGCCGCCGGCATCGCCAATCCCGTCAACCCGCTGCTCGAGCCGCACCAGATCGCGGAAATTCTGGAGGCGGCGAACACGAAAATCCTGGTGGCGCTCGGGCCGATGCCGGGCACCGACATCTGGCAGAAGGTCGAGCAGATCCGCCCGCAGCTCAAGCACCTCAAGGCGATCGTGCAGGTGGCCGGCGGCGATCCCGCCAACGGAATTTTCGCGTTCAACGATTTGATCAAGCAGCAGCCGTCCGATCGGCTTGTCGGCGGGCGCAAGATTTCGGGCAGCGACATCGCTGCGTACTTCCACACGGGCGGCACCACCGGCACACCAAAACTGGTGCGGCATACCCACGCCAACCAAGTCTATCAGGCCTGGGCACTCAACCTGCTGCTGAAGTCGAAACCGGGCGCGAACATGCTGTTCGGCATGCCGCTGTTTCACGTCGGCGGATCATTGACGCAGGTGCTGCTGACGCTCTCCGCCGGCGGCTCGCTGGTCGTGCTGTCGCCGAGCGGCTGGCGCAATCCGAACGCGGTGAAGAACATCTGGGGCCTGGTTGAGCGCTTCAAGCCCGAGGCGCTGTCGAGCGTGCCGACGGTGCTCGCCGCGACGCTCGCGGTGCCCCCCGGAAATGCCGACATCTCCAGCCTGAAATATGCAGCCGGTGGCGGCTCGGCGATCCCGGTCGCGGTGGGATCTGCGATCCAGGAAAAACTCAAGCTGCCGGTGGTCGAAGTTTACGGCATGACCGAGACATCGAGCGTGCATACGCTCGCCTATCCGAGCCGACCGATCCGGCTCGGTTCGGTCGGTCTTCCCATGCCATACGCGCGCGTCCGCATCGTGCAGCTCGATGCCGATGGCAACCTGATCCGCGATTGCAAGCCGGACGAGATCGGCGTCGTTATCATGGCCGGGCCCGGCGTGTTCGGTGGCTATCTCAACGACGCCCACAACAAGGGGGCCTTCGTCGACGAGGTCTGGGTCAATTCCGGCGATCTCGGCCGGCTCGATGCCGACGGCTATCTCTGGATCACCGGCCGCGCCAAGGACCTCGTGATTCGCGGCGGTCACAACATCGATCCGGCACCGATCGAGGAGATCATGTTCCGCCATCCCGCCGTCGGTTTCGCTGCGGTGGTCGGCCAACCCGACGCTTACGCAGGCGAGCTGCCGGTTGGATATGTGCAGTTGAAGCCCGGCGCGTCCGTCGAGCCCGGCGAGCTCGAGACGTGGGTGCGCGAGCGCACGCCGGAGCGCGCCGCCGTTCCGGTGCAGATCATTCCGATCGATCCGATGCCGGTGACCGGCGTCGGCAAGGTATTCAAGCCGCAACTGCGCTGGGACGCGGCGCAGCGCGTGTTCACGAAAGTGCTGACGCCGCTGACCGCGCGCGGCATCGACTGCAAGGTCAAGGTCGGCGCCCATGGCAGCCACGGCTCGATCGCAACCGTGACGGTTGTGGGCGCGCCGGGGGACAAGCAGGAGGCGGTCGCCGGCGAGGTGCACGCGCTGCTCGACCCGTTCGTGATGCGGCATGAGGTGGTTTTCGGCTAATTGGGCGCGATGGGGCCGCACGCGGCATGGCCCCATGTCTTCCGATCGCATGGCGCATCGCCGCTACCCGCGGATCGCCGCATTGGCCCTTTCGGCTGCGCCCGTCATCGCATCCTTCGCCGATTTCGCACCGTTGACCACTTCATTCACGCCGATCATGAAGGCGTCCAGGATCGGTCTCGATTGCGGATGGAAAAGGATCGCCTTGGCGCGGTCGACATCGGCATTCTGCAAATTGGTCAGCGCCGCCTCTGCTGCCTCCGAGCCGAACGCCGTCTTGAAGCCCTCGCTCGACCAGGCCGACACGCGTGTCGTCGCCAGCCCCGCAGCGGCAGTCCGCAACGAGGTCGCCTTGCTCGTCGCCCAGAGCAGGAACAGGAAAGCCGCCCGCTTGTTTCGCGATTTGGAATTGATGCACGCCTGCCAGTGCGACATGAAGGGGACGGGTCCGCGACCGGCGAGATGCGGAAAGGTTGCAAACCCGGCCTGCTTGGCGACATGGCTTTTCGCAGGATTGGAGATGTCGGTCGCGAAGTTGCTGCTGTCGATCGCCATCGCCGTCCGCCCCTGAAGGAAGTCGTCCAGCACGTTGTACCATTCATAGCTGCCGACGCCGGCAGGCCCGGCCTGGCTGAGCAGCTGTCCGTACATCTCGACGGCCGCGATCGCCTCCGGGCTCGCGAAAGCGACCTTGTTGTGCTCGACCATGGCCCCGCCGTAGGAGAACACGAAACCCATGGCCGGTGGGGAGGAATTGCCGCCGGCCTGGGCCCGCATGGTGATCCCCGACATCCCGTTGGTCTTGACCGCCCTGGCCACGACAAGCAGCTCGTCGAAAGTCCGGGGAAGCGGCTGGTCCTTGGCTGCCAGCGCATCCTTGTTGACGAAAAGCGTCATCGCCTCGGAGGTAATCGGAACGGCATACCGTTCGCCGTCCGACCACAGCGGGAAAGCTCTAGCCGTCTTGAGCAGGTCGCCCTCGTCATACCACGCAGGATCGGTCAGCGACCTGTTGGAAAAATAGCCGTTGAGCGGCTCCAGCCATCCGTTCGAGATGCCCTGGCCATAGGTCGTGAACATGAAGACGTCGGGCGTGCTGCTGCCGCGGGCGAGCTTGATCGGCGTGGCGCCGAGGTAGGTGGTTTCCAGTTGGAAATCGATGGTGACGTTGATGCCGGTGAGTATGGTGAACTCCGGCAACAGCGGCGCGATCGCATTCGACCACGGATGGATCGCGCCCGAAAGCGCGATCGTCTGTCCCGCAAATTGCTTCCAGTCGATCGCGGCGGCATAGCCCGGGGGAGCATCTTCCGCCAGGCCTCGCCCCGGCAACAGCCCGACTGCGGGCAAGACGGCTCCCGCCGCTCCCAATCCCTTGACGAAGCTCCGACGGCTGGTTGACACCCCACCGCTCCATGAGTTTCCGCCTGGTACCATGTTGGCGCTTCAAATTGCGGGCAGTCAATTGCACCAAAGGGGACGTCAGCCGTGACATTGTGCCCCGCCAACCGGCGGATTTCGGCGCCGGCGTAGCGTGCGTCGAGAATGGCTGGTTCCCCGCTCACCTGCGCGGACCCACCCATGCTATCGTTCCGGCAACACTCCGCTCCGACGCGCGTCGATGATCCACGGCCATGCCAGTCTTCGCTCCTGGGTATTATCTGCGGTGGTTTACTCGTCCGCTGATCCTTGCGGTCGCAGTGCTGGTGGCCCTGTTTACCGCGACCGGCTTCCTCGGCCTGCAATATTGGGAGGAGCGGCAAGCAGCTCATCAATTCACCGAGCATAGCCGCCAGGTGCTCGAAACGCTCGATCGGCTGCGGGCGATCGTCGCGGAACTGGAGACCGAACGGCGCGGGTATCTCATGACTCTCGACCCCGCCTATCTCAAGGCCTACGGCGTCTCTGACGAAAGTGTACGACGGGAGGCCCAGGCGCTACAGACGCTGGTCGCGGACGATCCGTTGCAAGGCCTTCGGGCCGGACATCTGGCACTGACCGTTGCGGCAACGCTACGCGAAATCGACGAGCTGCTGAAGACGGCCGGCACGTCCGGGCTGGCCGCGCTGGCAATGATCCGCAGCATGGATGAGATCCGCTCGCAAATCGACCAGATGGTGGATCACGAGCGCTTTCGGCTCGCCGACCGGGAGGCGCGCGCTGAAGCATTCGAGCGTCGCTGGACCTGGCTGATCGCCGGCGCCGTTGTCCTCGTCGTCGCGCTGGCCGGAGCTGCGCTGGCGCTCGCGCGGCTCGAAGCGAAACGGCGAAGAATGGCGACCGAGGAGAACATCCAGCTCCAGAGCGATCTTGCAGCGCGAGATATCAAGATCCGGCGCCTGTTCGATGCCAACATCATCGGCATCATCATCTGGGAAGTCGAGGGACGCATTCTGGAGGCCAACGATGCATTCCTTCGCATCGTGGGGTACGATCGGGAGGATCTCGCCTCGGGGCGTCTGCATCGGACCGACCTCACACCGCCGGAATGGCGCGATCGCGATTTGCAGACCGTGACGGAATTGAAGCGGATCGGGTCGGCGCAACCATTCGAGAAGGAGTATGTGCGCAAGGACGGAAGCCGTGTGCCGGTGCTGATCGGCGGGACCATGTTTGGGCAAGGTACGGATAATGGCGTCGGCTTCGTCCTTGATCTGACGCCACTCAAGCGGGCGGAAGCCGAAAGCCGCGAACACGAGCGGCGCTACCGTGAAGCCCTGATGGAGCTCGCGCACGCAAATCGCGTCACCACGATGGGGCAGCTCACCGCTTCGATTGCCCATGAAGTCAACCAGCCGATCGCCGCGATGGTGGCGAACGCCGAGGCCGGGTTGAACTGGCTGGAGGCCCAGCCGCCGAATCTGGAGCGGGTTCGACAGACGTTCGGCTGGATTACCAGTGACGGCATGCGCGCCGGCGACATCATCGGCCGGATTCGGGCGCTCATCAGGAATGCTCCCCCACAAAAAGAGAATCTGGAGATCAACCCGGCGGTGCTTGAGGTCATCGCGCTGACCCGCAGCGAAGCGTTCAAGAACAGCGTCTCGGTGCGAACGCAGTTTGCCGAGGGCTTGCCGGCCGTTCAGGCAGATCGGGTTCAACTTCAGCAAGTGGTGCTCAACCTGATCGTCAACGCGATCGAGGCGATGGCCGCGGTCGGTGAGGGGGAACGCGAGTTGCTGATCAGCACCGGTTGGGATGCATCGGACGGCGTGCACGTCACTTTGCGGGATTCCGGTCTCGGGTTGGATCCGAAGAACGTGGAGCGCCTGTTCGAAGCCTTCTACACCACCAAGCCCACTGGCATGGGGATGGGCCTCGCCATTTGCCGCTCGATCATCGAGGCGCATGGCGGACGGATGTGGGCTGGTGCAAACGAGCCGCGAGGCGCCGTCTTCCAGTTCACTCTACCTCTCGCGTCAGACCAGACCGCACCTCGCCCGATGAGGGCGGATGAGCCAATAGGTCTACGCTCTGCGGCCCGCTGACAGGCGGTGCGCGCAGCGCGTCTTGACCAATTTGCTGACGCAGCTCGTCGATCGTGACGCTTGCATGGCGGACGACACAAGGCTTGCGTGCCTCGCCGCAAGCGAGCATCATCTCGCCAAAAAATGGGGGAAACGTGATGCCTGAAGTCACTCGCCGCAGCCATCTTCGGCAATTGTCAGCCGTGCTCGGATCTGCCGCGCTGTCTGGCTGGTCGGGGCCGGCACGGGCCGCAGACCCGGACGTTCCCCCTGAAGGCATCGGCAAGGGCATCCAGCACATCTCCTACAGCGACATCGGCGGGCGGCCCGACAGCGTGCAGGTGATGTTCAACCGGCAGCACATCTATGTCGGGCACATGTTCAGCGACGGCGTGACGATCCTGGACGCCTCCGATCCGCGTGCGCTGAAGCCGGTCAATTTCTTCACCGCGGGACAGTACACCCGCACCCACCATCTGCAGGTGGCTGAAGATATGCTGCTGCTTGCGAACGGCGCCAACATCGTCGCGATGCAGTCCTACGACAACATGCGCGGCTATTTCGAGAACACGCTGGTCGACAGCATCACCAAGGCGAAGAAATTCCGCTCTGGCCTCTCCATCCACGACATCTCCAAACCCGGCGAGATGCGCGAGATCGCATTCCTGGAAATGCCCGGCTTCGGCATCAACCGGCTGTGGTGGCCCGGCGGGCGCTACGCCTATGTGTCGGCGCATTTCGACGGCTTCACCGACCACATCCTCTGCGTGGTCGACCTCAAGACCATCACCAAGCCGGAGATCGTCGCGAAATGGTGGCTGCCGGGGATGAACCGTGCGGCCGGCGAGCCGGCGACGCCGAAGGGTAAGCGCTTTGCGCTCCATCACATGATCACGGCGGGCGATCGCGGCTATGCGGCCTGGCGCGACGGCGGCTTCACCATCCACGACATCAGCGATCCCACCAATCCAAAGCTGCTGTCGCACATCAACTGGTCGCCGCCCTTCGCCGGCGGCACGCATACGCCGCTGCCGCTGCCGAAGCGTCAGCTCGCAATCGTCGCGGATGAAGCGAACGCGGACCAGTGCGCCAAGGGCCTGTTCCACACCTTCGTGCTCGACGTGCGCGCGCCGGAAAACCCGGTGCCGATCGCAACCCTGCCGACGCCGCGCGACCGCGATTTCTGCACCAACGGCACCTTCGGTCCGCATAATCTACACGAGAACCGTCCCGGCGCGTTCCAGAGCGAGGAGACGATTTTCGCGACCTATAACAATGCCGGCGTGCGGGTGTTCGACGTCAGGGACGCCTTTGCGCCGAAGGAGCTCGCCTACTGGGTGCCGCCGACGCCGAAGAAGCTCATCGACCCCCGTCCGAACGTCGCGCTCGCGGCGAAGACGTGCGACGCCTATGTCCGGCCCGACGGGATGATGTTCGTCAGCGACTGGAACGCCGGCATGCACGTGCTGCAATATCAGGGATGAGAGGTACGCAGTCGTAGGGTGGGTTAGCGAAGCGTAACCCACCGCTGTCTCTCACCGCGGAAGCAGAAGAGGTGGGTTACGCCTTCGGCTAACCCACCCTACGCAGCTACGAGACCAAGACTACCCGACCGGCATCGCGGTTTCGATCAGGCGTACCCAGAACGAGGCGCCGTGGCCGAGGATATTGTCGTTGAAGACATAGGCCGGGTGATGGCATGCCGGGCTGTCGCCCATGCCGACCAGCACCATGGCGCCGGGGCGTGCTTCCAGCATGAACGAGAAATCCTCCGCGCCCATCATCGGGATGATCTTGTCGTTGACGCGGTCGGCACCGACGATGTCGCGGGCAACGTCGGCGGCGACGCCGGCTTCGCGCGCATGATTCAAGGTCACCGGATACATCCGCGTGTATGTCGTCTCCGCCGCCCCGCCATAGGCGCGGGCGACGCTTTCGGCGACTTCGCCGATGCGGCGCTCGACGAGATCGCGCACGTCAGGATCGAGCGTGCGCACGGTGCCGCTGAGTTCGGCGGTCTCGGGGATGATGTTGAAGGCGGTGCCGGCGTGGAATTGCGTGATCGAGACCACCGCCGACTGCAGCGGATTGACGTTGCGCGCGACGATCGATTGCAGCGCGTTGACGATCTGCGAGCCGATCAGCACGCTGTCGATCGCCTGGTGCGGGGTGGCGCCGGCATGGCCGCCCTTGCCGTGGACGGTGATACGGATGTTGTCGGAGGAGGCGAGCAACGGACCCGGCGTGGTCGCGAAATGACCCTCAGCGAGGCCCGGCATGTTGTGCATGCCGTAGACCTGGTCGATGTTCCAGCGCGTCATCAGCCCGTCCTCGACCATGGCCTTGCCGCCGCCGCCGCCTTCTTCGGCGGGCTGGAAGATCATGACCGCCGTGCCGTCGAAATTGCGCGTCTCGGCGAGGTATTTTGCGGCACCCAGCAGCATCGCAGTGTGGCCGTCATGGCCGCAGGCGTGCATTTTGCCCGGGATCTTCGAGGCATAGGGCACATCGGCGGTTTCCAGGATCGGCAGCGCGTCCATATCGGCGCGCAGGCCGATGGTCTTGCCGGAGGCCGACTTGCGGCCACGGATCACGCCGACGACGCCGGTGCGGCCGATGCCCGTCACCACCTCGTCGCAGCCGAACTCGCGAAGCTTGTCGGCGACGATGCCGGCGGTGCGATGGACTTCGTAGAGCAGCTCCGGGTTCTCGTGGAAGTCATGGCGCCAGGCGGCCATTTCATCGGAGAGGGCGGCGATGCGGTTGACGATGGGCATGGAGGGGATCCGTTTCTTCTTCGTAGGACGGGTGGACGCAGCGTACGCCGCATGGGAGGCGGGCGGTGGGCGAAAGCGGAGTACGCCGGCGAGAATGCTTTTTACGCCGTGATGTGGCGGAGGGGGAGGGCGAAACAGACGGCGCGGCAAAGCGGTGGGGGACGATAGTGCCGAGAGGTATCATGGTCCGCGGAGCGGATGTGGTCGGCAAACCCAGGCAGCGGCCCCGCAAATATTGGCTGTCAATCACGGATCATTGACTGACAGATATTGAAATCTGTCATCGAGACGTGTATATCCGTTCTCGGACGCTCCGATTGGGCGTCCCGTGGCCACCTCCAGGGGGAGCCCGCGATCCGAAACAACACCGGGTCGAGGGTCGTCATTCAAGGGCGAGGGCCGCGGACGAATGGAGACTACGACAATGACGACCGAAATCATCAATCTCACCGGGACGATTGGGCATTGGCTCAATTTACTGGTTGCGCGCCAGATCGCGGCGCAGGCTGCAAAACTGCCTCATTAAGGCGAGAGCTTTCCGAACCGACCGGTATGGGCGCTTCGGTAAGCATCCATCGCCGGGTAACTGGACCCTGAACGGGAACATGGTGCTGGCATGAACGAAGCCGTTGTCTTGACGCCGGAGCGGATCCTCGAAGTCACCGAGGACGTGTTGCGGCGCTACGGACTTGCCAAGGCCACCGTGGTCGACGTTGCCCGTGCGCTCGATGTGAGCCACGGCAGCGTCTATCGCCATTTCCCGAGCAAGGCTTCGCTGCGCGAGGCCGTTGCCAAGCGCTGGCTCGACCGCATCGACGCGCCTTTGCTGGCGATCACCAAGGAGCAGGGCCCTGCGCCCGACAGGCTCGACCGCTGGCTGCGCACGCTGTTCGCCGCCAAGCGTTCGCGCGTGCTCGACGACCCCGAGATGTTCGAGACCTATCTCACGCTGGCGCGCGAGGCCTGCGCGGCGGTCAAGTGTCACAAGGACACGATGATCGATCAGATCGCGGCGATCCTGACCGACGGCGTCAAGCAGGGCGTGTTCGCCGTGGACGACGTCAAGACCACCGCGCGCGCGCTGTTCGATGCGACCTGCCGCTTCCACCATCCGGCCCATGCCGACGAGTGGAAAGATGCCGATCTGCCCGCGCGCGTCGACGCGACGCTCGCGCTGTTGCTGCGCGGATTGAAGGCAGCCTAGGCCAACACCCTCCCACCAAAGCGCGCAACCGTCGCTTCAGCCTTTCGCCTTGCGCAGAAGGGTGTCCTCGCGAAGAGAAGGCGAGGGGGACGATTGTTTTCGTGCGTGAAAAGCGGCGTCGGCGGATGGGACAACCGGCGGGCTCTGCGGATATGCATTCACCGCGATTTCGACGATGTTCTTTGACTGCCTCCGAAGGTGGTGGAATGTAAGCTCCTGATCGAGCGCGGGGCAGCGGAAGTGGACGACCGCCGTATCCGGCAGGCGGCAGAGTTCGTCGATGAGGTCGCCCACGGTGAGGAGCGGAGGATCGACGAGCGTTCGGTGCATAGCCTTACTCATGGCGCAACTCCTTCACTCTGCTGCCAACAAACGCGCGACGGTGTCGGTTCCATTCCGCTCGGCTCAAGCGTTGGATAAAATGCGAACCGCGCCGATGTGCTAGAGCGCGGATCCCGACCGCAAGTTGCGCGACCGCAATATGCCGAACGGGTCCTCGCGCCCGGCCAGTCTGCGGTACGTCGCAAGGTCGTCAAGCGTCGGACCCTCCCCGCGTCTGGTATTCCCACTCGTTCCAACCGAAATCGACGTGCCGAGACCGGCATAGAGATCGTTGTCGCCGAACGCCTGCTTGAGCGCGGCAAAAGTCGGCTCACCGGTGCAATGTCCCGGTGCGACGGCGTCGACCTTGAATCTGTCCTTCAGAGCGGTAACGACTTTCGCGATGGCCTCGTCAGGTGCGACGACCAGACGAAATCCACCGGCGATGAGATGAATCCTGGGATTGATGGCGGTTGCCGCTTCGACAATGCGCTCGATCCCGGGGTGCGAACAACCGACCAGAAGGACTACGCCTTCTGCGGTGTTGACGGCCAAAGATAGCTCCTTGAGTTCTCTCGTCCCGGGCACGTCGGAGATCAGCGAAATAAGCGTGATACCAGGAGCAATTTCGGTCGTTTGATCAATCAGCTCGAAGTTTGCATTGGCCCATGCCGAGCCAGATTTTATCACCGCTGGGGGCTTGCCTCCATAGTACCGCATCTCCGGCGGCAAGGCCTCGTCTTTCCGGTAGAAGCCGGACGGCAGCGAAGAGCCGTAGATGCCAAATCCTTCCTTGGGCGCGTAGATCTTGACGGTCGGATTGACGCTCAGGACGTAGGACAAACCCGCCATGTGATCGGAGTGGCGGTGCGAAAGAACGACGAAATCGAGGTCCGAGAGGTTGACACCCTTGGCCTTCACGTTTGCAGCGAAGATTTCGGGGTTGTTACCCGTGTCGAACAAGATGCGTTTTCCCGCGACTTCGACGAGGGCGGAGAAGCCCCAGTCCTTTGTCATCGCGTCATTGGTGCCGAAGGCGTCATAAAGAATGGTGATCTGGTCTTTCGCCTCGGTTGCCGCGCTTTCGGTGGGGCCACTCGCGAAAACGCTGAAGGCGATCAGTGCTGCAAGAAGACTGTCCCTGATGTTCATGGAAGCGTCTCCTGCTGTTGTGCGAAACATACAACGGGAACGAGGGTGGCTTCGATGCCGTGCCGGCGATCGAGCCTAGCACAATCTGGGGGAGGCTGGAGACCTTCGTTGGGGCAGCAGAGCTTTGATGAGGGGCCTTGGGAACTTATGCGAGCACGTCGTCGCTAAGCTCTAAATCCTGGTCAATCCACAGCTCGCCGCCAGCCGCACGAGCTGCGCATCCGTGCGTGTGCCGGTCTTGGTCTTGATCAGATAGTGATAATTCTGGACCGTCTTGACGCTGAGATTGAGATGCGTCGCGATCTCTTCGGTGGTGGCGCCGCCGGCGAACTGGCGCAAGATCTCGATCTCGCGCTCGCCCAACTGATCCAGCGCCGAGCCTGTCGACAGGCTGTCCTCGGCCAGGACATGCGCGATGTCGTCGCTCATGGCGCGCTCGCCGCGGGCGACGCTGCGGATGGCGTTGACGACGGCGGTGGGCGCGCTGCTCTTGGTGACGAAGCCGGAGGCGCCGGCACTGAAGGCGGCTTTCACCAGCACGGCCTCGTTGTGCATGGTGAAGACGAGGATCCGTGCCCGCGCATTGCGCGCGCGGATGTTGCGGATCGCCTCGAGCCCACTGGCGCCGGGCATCGAGATGTCCATCACGACGACGTCGGGGTCGTGCGTCTTGAAGGCGCCGTAGGCATCCGCGGCATTGTCGGCTTCCGCCACGACGTGGAGATCGCCCTGGCTCTCCAGCACGCGCCGGTAGCCCTGGCGGACGATCGGATGGTCGTCGACCAGCAGCACCGAGATGCCTGTTGCTGCGACCTCGCTCATGACGGCCTCATGCGGCAAGCGGGATCGTCGCGGCGACGCTGAGCCCGCGGCTCGCGGGCAGGATCGACAATGATCCGCCGGCGGCTGCGACACGCTCGCGGATGCCGGTGAGGCCGAAACCGGCCGAGCGCGCCACGCGCGCCGCATCGCCGCCGCCGTCATCCTCGACGCGGATCAGCAGCGCATCGTCCTCGCCTGCGCAGCGTTCGACGTGCAACGAGATCTCGCGGGCCGCACCGTGGCGCAGCGCGTTGGTCAGGCATTCCTGGGCGACGCGATAGGCGGTCGTGGCGGCCGGACCGCTGATGTCAGTGAGGTCGCCCTTGAGGTCGAGCTGGATCGTCGGCTGCGTCGCGCTCTGCGAGCGCCAGCTGTCGACGAGGTTGACGAGGCTGGCTTCCAGCCCGAGCTCCTCGGGCAGGGGATTGCGCAGGCGCTTCAGCGTATCGCGCAGCGAGGCCATCAGATGGTGCGTGGCCTGCGAGATCATGCGCGCGTCCTGCGCGATGCCATGATCCCTGTCCTTCGTACTCGCCGTCTCGATCGTGTTGGCGAAAGCGAGGATGGCGGAGAGATTTTGCCCGAACTCGTCGTGCAGTTCGCGGGCGAGCGCGCGCCGCTCGTCGTCGCGGATCTCGATCAGGCGCCGTGTCAGCGCCGCGCGTTGTTCGACGGATTCTTCCAGCCGGCTGCCCAGCGCATCGACGGCCCCGCCGATCATCCCGAGCTCCATGGAGCGGAAGCGCGGCAGCTTGGTGCGATACTGGCCGCGCGCCATGCGTTGCAGGGCAAGCACAATGGCCCGCGCCGGTGCCAGCGTGTGCGCGATCGCGAGCGAGGCGAGCAGGGCGATCGCCGCCGCCATCAGCAGCGCGACGTCGATCACATTGAGAATGTACTCCCAGGCGAGCGAGATTGCGGCCGCTTGATCCGGTGTCGCAACCACCGTTCCGGCGGCTGCCGCCCGGGGGCTGACCGGCCGTACCACCTCGGCGTGGCTACCGAGGAAGGTCGGAACGATGGACGCGAACCAGCGCGGCGGCATCCTGCCGATCCCCTGGCTCTGGCCGCACAGCGGCTTTTCGAATGCAGTGGCCGGCTGGAACTCGACGCAGACGCCGGGCGAGATCAACTTCATCGTTTCCAGCGTTCGCCACTCCGGAACCGGCATGAGATGCTCGCGCATTCTGCTGCTGCGCAGCAAGAGCTCGTGCCAATACAGCCCCTGAAGCGCCTGCGCGACCCGCTGCGCGGACGTCGCAGTCGCCCGGTCGACGCTGCGATAGGCATCGAACGTGGCCCATAAGGTCGCCGCGCCCAGGCAGAGCGCAACGATGAGAAGCAGACGGGCGACAAGCTGAAGCACGAGGCGCATGCGATCACCCCAAAGTTTGGTAAGCTCAGCCTAACAACGCCGTCGCGCCTTGCCAATTGCAGGGCACCGCAAGATTGCAGCTCGGGCAAATTTCCCAAGCCGGATTGGGCATGGGTCTTTGGACCGGATGCGGCGGCTTTGATCTAATCGGGGTGGAATCGAAGGTCAGGAGCAGTGCAGCATGAGTTCGATGACGATTGGACCGATCGCGAACACGGCGACCGACCCATCCGAGCGCAGCGCGCTGCTGTTCTGGATGATCTTCACGGGGCTATCGATCTTTGCCGTGGTGCTGCTGTGGCGGTTCGGCCTGATCCATCTGATGCTGACCTCGGACCGCACCTATATTTCGAGCGTGATCGCGGTGCTCTATATCCTGACCTGCGGTCATTGCTTCCTGCGCACACGGGCGATCGCGCGTGAGGGAGCGGCCGCGCGACGCTGCCGCGCGGTGCTGGCGGCGCCCGACGGCAGCAGGGTGCTCGATGCGAGCGCGACCACGCTGCCGCGCGGGTTGGTGCGGGATCACATCGAGAGCCTCGTGACCAAGGCCGCCGCGCAGGATTACCGGCCGGTCGATCAGACGCTGCTGCTGCGAACGCTCGCCGACCGGCTCCGCGGCTCCAACGGGTTCGGTGCCTTCGTCTCCGACACGCTGATGAAGCTCGGCCTGCTCGGCACCATCATCGGTTTCATCATCATGCTGGCGCCGATTGCCGGACTGGATGCCGCCGACAAGGTCGCGATGCGCTCCTCGATGGGGCTGATGAGCGACGGCATGGCGGTTGCGATGTATACGACGCTGGCCGGCCTCGTCGGTTCCATCCTGGTCCGCATCCAGTATTACATGCTGGATTCCGCGACCCAGCGGGTGTTCTCCGATGCCGTGGTGCTGACCGAGACCTATGTGACGCCGGTGCTCGAGCGCAAAGGCGCTGGAACGCCGTCATGATGGATGATTTCGGTCTCTATCCGCGCGAGGAGCAGTTCGATCCCTTGGGCGTGATGTTGTTCAAGGCGCTCCAGGTGGTCGCCTTCCTGTTCTTCCTTGCGCTGCTTGCGGTCTCCCCGGATGCCAAGGAGGGCAAGATCGACTCCAAGGCCGAGTTCATGATCACGCTGGACTGGCCGGACAATCACCCGGACGATCTCGACCTGTTCGTGCAGGACCCCGCCGGCAACATCGCCTGGTATCGCCACCGCGAGGCCGGCTTCCTCACGCTCGACCGCGACGACCGCGGCGGGGCCAACGACTTCATCATGGTCGCCGGTAAGAAGATCGCTTCGCCCATTCGCGAGGAGATCGTGACGTTGCGCGGTATCGTGCCGGGTGAATACACCGTCAACGTCTCGCATTTCGTCGCCACGACCGGCGAGCCTGTCACGGCCAATGTGAAAGTGCAGAAACTCAACCCGACCGCGCAGGTGGTCTTCGACAACAAGTTCACGCTCGACCATACCGGTGACGAGAAGACCGCAGTGCGGTTCCGGCTCGATGCCGAGGGCAAGGTCATCGATGTCAGCCAAAGGCCGAAATCGCTGATGGAGACCTTTCGCAGCACCTGGCGCAATGGGGCCGACCTCGACCCGAGCACCGGTGTGAGCGCGAACGTAAAGAGGATCCGCCGTGATTAATCTGCAGACGGTCATCCTCACGCTGTCTGTTGCCTATGCCGTGATCGGCGCGCTGCTGCTGGTCGTGCTGGTCTATGCGCGGCTGCACTGGTCGCTCAAGGCTGTCGCAGTGGTGGTGACCAGCGCCTTCTATGTCGTCAGCTTCACCGAAATGCGCGGGCTGCTCGGCTGGGCCAGCACCGACCGGCTGCCTGCCAACTTCAAGCTGCTCAAGGCGCGGATCGTCGAGCCGCATTCGCTGGAGGGCGATCCCGGCTCGATTTATCTCTGGGTCGAGGAAGTCGACGAGGATCATCGTCCGAGCGGCATCCCGCGCGCCTTCCGCGTCCCCTACAACGACGCCCTGGCCGACAAGACCCATGCAGCCGAGAACGAGATCGCTGCGGGCCACCCGCAAGGCGGACGCGCGGCGGATTTCGGCGGCGGCGAGGGCAGCCTGATCGACATGGTGCGGGAATATGTGACGCCCAAGGTCATCCTCGAGACCAGCGGCGGCGATTCCTCGACCGGGGAGTTCAGCGCCCCGCCGGCCGGCGCGCAGGGAGCGGTCTTCACGCCGCTGCCGCCGCCCCGGATGCCGCCCAAGGACGAGGAATAGGCTCTTCACCATCACGTCAGCGCGGCGCTGGTCAACCGCCCCGCGCTGGCGCATCTTGCCCGCCTCCCTCAAATTGGCTTTATCGGCGTCAATTAGGAGTTTGAGGGTGGAGGGTGCGTGCTTCTCGCTGTCTTCTCGGATATCCACGGCAACCGGCAGGCGTTCGAGGCATGCCTGAAGGCGGCCCGCGCCAGGGGTGCGGAGCGCTTCGTCATGCTCGGCGATTTCGTCGGCTATGGTGCCGATCCGGAATGGGTCGTGGATACCGCGATGGAGCTGGTCGCCCAGGGGGCCGTCGCCGTCCGCGGTAATCACGACCAGGCGGTGAACTCCTCGTCCGAAACCATGAACAATGAAGCCCAGATCGCCATGGAATGGACGCGCGGACGGCTCGACGCCGTGCAGCGCCGGTTTCTCGCCGAGCTGCCGATGCTCGTCGAGGACGGTGACCGCCTGTTCGTGCACTCGGAAGCCTCTCATCCCCAGCGCTGGCACTACATTCGCTCGACGGCGGACGCCGCCAGGAGCTTGATATCGACCCCCGCCCACGTCACCTTCTGCGGCCACATTCACCGTCCTGCGCTCTATTCGATGTCGGTGACGGCGAAGATGACGGGACTCGTGCCGAAGACCGATGTGTCCGTGCCGCTCCTGCGCGGGCGGCAATGGCTGGCCGTGCTCGGCGCGGTCGGCCAACCGCGTGACGGTGATCCATCGGCGGCGTTCGCGCTGTTCGATACGGTCTCATGCCAGGTCACGTATTGCCGCGCGCCCTATGACGTCGCGACCGCGGCGAGCCGGATCCGTGCGAACGGCCTGCCGCACTGGCTCGCCGACCGGCTGTCGGAGGGGCGCTAGAAGCCGATGCCGATACCCCTGGTCAAACCCGGCGCCGTCATCGACGGCTACACCATCGGCGAATGCGTGCATACCGGCGGCATGGCGACGCTCTGGACCGTCACGCGTGCCGATATCGACGCGCCGCTGCTGATGAAGATTCCGCGAGCGTCCGAGGGCGAGGACCCGGCGGCGATCGTCTCCTTCGAGATGGAGATGATGATCCTGCCCCGCCTGACGGGCCCCCACGTGCCGCATTGCTACGGCACCGGCGATTTCGCGCATCAGGCCTACGCCGTAATCGAGCGCATTTCGGGGACGACACTCTACAAGCGGCTGCCCGACCTGCCGCTGCCGTACGACGAAGTCCGGCTGCTCGTCGCGAAGATCGCGACCGCACTCGCCGATCTGCACCGGCAGAACGTGATCCATCACGACATCAAGCCGAGCAGCATCATGTTCCGGGACGATGGTGAGGCGGTGCTGATCGACTTCGGCCTGTCGCATCACAACCATCTGCCCGATCTGTTGCAGGCGGAGTTCCGCCTGCCTTACGGCACCGCGCCCTATATGGCGCCGGAGCGGCTTCGGGGCGTGCGCGACGATCCGCGCAGCGATCTGTTCTCGCTCGGTGTGCTGCTGTATTTCTTCACCACCGGCGAACGTCCGTTTGGCGAGGGTGAGACGCTGCGCGCGATCCGGCGCCGGCTGTGGCGTGATCCCTATCCGCCGCGCGCACTTCGTCCGGACTATCCGCCCTGGCTCCAGGAGGTGGTGCTGCGGTGCCTCGAGATCGAGCCGGACTGGCGCTATCCGACGGCCGCCCAGCTCGCTTTCGATCTGACCCATCCGGACCTGGTCAAGCTCACTGCGCGCGCGGAGCGGACGAAGCGCGATCCGCTCAGTGTCGCCTGGCGGCGCCGTTTCAATCCCGACGTCAAACAGCCGGGTGCGAGATCGGACCTCGCGACCCAAATGGCGATGAGCCCGATCGTCGCGGTCGCGCTCGACACGGCGGAGGGTGCGCCGGAGCTGAACGAGGCGCTGCGGGTCACCACGGAACGCATCCTGACAACCTTGCCGTCAGCACGGCTCACCTGTGTCAACGTGCTGAAGCTCAATCGCATTGCCGTCGACAAGACGCTGGACGAGCAGGGCTCCAACAAGCACATCGACCGCCTCGTCGCGCTCCGGCATTGGGCTACGCCCTTGAAGCTCGACGAAAGCCGGCTGTCGGTTCATGTGCTGGAAGCCGTCGATCCCGCCACGGCCCTGCTGGAATTCGCCGAGATGAACTCGGTCGACCATCTCATCATCGGGGCGCGGCAGAATTCGTTCAGGCGCACCTGGCTCGGCAGCGTCTCGGCCAAGGTGGCGGCAGAGGCGACCTGCACCGTCACCGTGGTGCGGCCGCCGCGGATGGCTGCGGCGAAACCAGACGCCGGCGTGGTGTGGGGCTAGGGACGATCACGCCGCGCAGGCGGTTTGGACCGAACGCTTGCGGCGGATCGGCCAGGAGAATTGAGGTCCGGGCTCGCCGTGATCCGCGCCGCCGCCGAAGTACTGAATGATCTCGCGGCAGGGTTCGCAATTGAAGAGGTTACGCGACGCTGACGCTTTGGTCATTTCCTTCAGGCAGTTCGGGCAGTGCGGCTTCATCAGTTCAGAGTCCAGTTTAGAATTTCAGTACCGGTGTGGTGACCGGAGCGGGTAGTCGAGGTCCGCCGTGTCGGCGACCGGATCCTCGCGCATATCGCCTTCGGGGCGTTCGAGCCGGCCGAAGAAGAAATCGAGATCCGGATGCGGACGCCGCGGGAGACGGCACCTGCGTTTCGGCTGACGCTTCACGAGTGCGAATTGCACGGTGTCAGATCCGGTCGCGACGGATGTTACGAACCGAGCGCACCGGGACCTGCACTGGTCCGGCCGACGGGCCAAACACAACAAACGCACAAAAACCAAGCCACAACGCCACGCCAGTCCAAACCAGGGTCGTCGTCATGATGTGCTCCCGTGAAAACAGGCAAGAATCACTAGAGCATTTTCCGCTTGATGTGGATCAGGCCCCGTATCCTGCATGTCGAAAGTAGTTGTCGCACTGGTCGGGCGCAAATGTCTTCATGAGCTTGCCGATCAGTTTCATGAGCGCCTTGACGGTGCGTGCCGCGCCCTTGCGCAGCGCGGTCTTCAGCTTCGAGAATGCCATTTCGATCGGGTTGAGATCGGGCGAGTAGGCCGGCAAATAGCGCACCTTGGCGCCGACCGCTTCGATCGCCTGGCGAACGCCGTCGATCTTGTGGGTACGCAGATTGTCCATGAAGACGATGTCTCTTTTGCGCAGCGTCGGCGCGAGGATCTGCTCGACATAAGCGAGGAATGACGGCCCGTCCATCGCCCCGTCGAAGACATACGGCGCCGTCAAGCCATCGATGCGCAGCGCGGCAACGAGTGTCAGCGTCTTCCAGTGGCCGTGCGGCACGCTCGCAACGAGACGCTCGCCACGCGGTGAGCGGCCGTAATGCCGTACCATCTTCGTCGTGACCGCCGTCTCGTCGATGAACACGAGGCGCGGCGCTTCAAGCTTGGATTGCTCGGCCTTCAGCTCGGCGCGCGCGGCAGCGACATCGGAGCGATCCTGTTCAGCGGCGTGCAGAGTTTTTTTTGAACGTGATGTCGTGGCGTTCGTAGAAGCGCCAGACCGATGTCGTCCCGACTTTCAGCCGCTTCTCGGACTTGAGCCGCGCGCGAATCTCTTCGAGTGTCAAGTCCGGCTCCGCGGCGATGAGATTGAGCAGCCACTGGCGATGCGCCTCGAGCGGAGAGCGGCTCTGGCCCGTGCCGGGCAATGCCGCCACACTGCCCGTCCTCGTCCAGCGCTCGATCCAGCGGATCGCGGTCGAGGCGCTGAGACCGAGCACGCGCGCGGCTTCCCGTCTGCTCTCGCCGTCTTCGACAAGTGCCACCGCACGCACTCTCAGGTCTTTCGAATATCCCTTCGCCATCGCTCGCCCCGTCGTTAAAGCCAGAGCAATCGAATCTGATTTGCGCGACCGAGGGAATCCCCTGTACCCTTCCGATTCACATAAAGTGGAAACCGCTCTAGCAGTGATTTGCGCGAATCAGGGAAGTCCGGAGGAGTACGGAAAGAGGTTGTAATTTTAACTATTGCGCGCTGCGGCGCGCCAGGAGTCGCGACGAGTCGCGACCCTTGCCGGTTGATCGAGCGATGGCGTGTGCTTCAGATCGCTTCGCCGCGGGCCCCGAGCGCCGCGTTGCGGATCGCCGCGATGTTGGTCCTGTAGGCGTCCTGCGTGCCGCCTTTGAACACGGAGGTGCCAGCGACGAAGGCATTGGCGCCGGCCGCTGCCAGCGCGCCCGCATTGTCGGGGCCGACGCCGCCATCGACCTCGATGTCGATCGGCCGGCCGGCAATCATCGCGCGGATGTCGCTGACCTTGCCGATCGCGGAGCGGATGAAGGCCTGGCCGCCGAAGCCCGGATTGACCGACATCACCAGCACGAGGTCGACCAGGTCGATCACGTATTCGAGCACGCTGATCGGCGTGCCCGGATTGAGCGAGACGCCGGCTTTCTTGCCGAGCGCGCGGATCGCCTGGAGCGAGCGGTGCAAATGCGGACCCGCTTCGGCATGCACGGTGATGTGGTCGCAGCCGGCCTTGGCAAAGGCCTCGAGATAGGGATCGCAGGGCGAGATCATCAGATGCGCGTCGAACACCTTCTTGGTGTGCGGGCGTATCGCCTTGATGACGTCGGGGCCGTACGAAATATTGGGAACGAAGTGCCCGTCCATCACGTCGAGATGGATCCAGTCGGCGCCCGCGGCGTCCACCGCGCGCACCTCCTCGCCGAGCCTGGAGAAATCCGAGGCCAGGATCGAGGGCGCGATTGCCAGGGGGCGGGGGGCGAAGGCTTGGGTCATGGCGCTGTTTCCCGTGGCGGCATGGGGGCGAATGGCCTCGCCTAACATGGGCCTCTCAGCCGGGCAATGCAGGGAGGGCGAGCTTCCTGTGGGCGGAAAATTCTGCCGTCGGCGGCACGAATTGCCGATGTTCCCCGGTCCTGAAAAGCGAGGTGGACACGGATTTCATTGAGCTTTTCGCGCTGGCACGTCGCTTGCTGACCTGACGGCCAGAACATTGGCTGCGGCATGCCGCATGGGTTGGAGTTGTGCAATGTTGTTTGCGCTTGGCGCCGTCTCGAGTGCGCTTGATGCGATTCAATCGCTGACGAACTCGAAGTCCTCGTCGTCGACCCAGAAGACGGGGTCGTCGCAAGGTGCGACCGATCCGTTCGCGATCGATACCAGCAGCAACAGCACCAGCAGTGGTGCGACCTCGTCGGTCAATTCCGGCAATTGCGCGCAGATCTCGCCGGAGACGATGAGCGCGCTGATCGCCGCGCAAAGCCAGTCGTCGGACAGCACGAGTGCTACGTCCAGCGCGACCAGCTCCACATCGTCGAGCGCGACGTCCTCGACGTCGACGAGCCGGGACGATGCGTTGAAGGATCTGTTCTCGCAGCTCGACGCCAATGGCGACGGCCAGATCAGCAAGTCCGAGTTCGAGAACGCACTGGGCGCCGGCGGCACCAATCTGGCGCAGGCCGACGACGTGTTCTCCAAGCTCGATGGCAATTCCGACGGCAGCGTCAGCCTCGACGAGATGTCGAAGGCGCTGAAGGGCAGCGGCCATCACGGCGGCCACCATCACGCGCAGGCCGCGAGCAGCTCGGACGATGCGTCCGGCAGCGGCTCGGATTCCTCATCGTCCTCGTCGAGCGGCGGGTCGACCTCGACCTCGACCACGACGACCGGCGCCGATGGTTCGACCACCACCACCGTCACCTATGCCGACGGCTTCAAGATGACGACGACGGTCCCGGGCGCTTCCAGCTCTTCGAATGGCTCGGGCGCAGGCAATTCGCCCTATGACTGGTTTGCGCAGATGATGCAGCGCCAGGGGCAGGGATCGTCCGCTGCCTCGGCCTCTTCCTCGATGTCGATGAGCGTGTAAGCGCGCTCTGAGGTCCTAGCCGAACCGATCCTTCCACGCCGGCAGCGCGCCCGGGAACGGCAGCGCGGTTGCGCTGTAGATGCCGCGGGCGATCGCACGCGCGACGACGTTGGCAGCGACCATGCCGAGCTCGGTCATGCCGATAAGCGGATCGATCGGCTTCGCACAGGTCGCGGCGGCGAACAGCACGTCACCATCGGTCGGGGCATGGACCGGGTAGATCGCGCGCGCGAAGCCGGTATGCGCGATCATCGCCAGCCGTTTGGCCTGGGGCTTGGTCAGCACCGCATCGGTGACGACGACGCCGATCGTGGTGTTCTCGCGCTCGGTTGCGGCGGGGCCACCCTTGATGCGCATCCTGAGCATGTCATCCGTGAACGCAGCAGGCAGGCCGCGGCCGCCGAACTCGTTGTTGACCTCGAACGGGGCCGCCCAGAACCACGGTCCATCGCCGACGGTGGCGCTGCCGACCGCATTAACGGCGATCAGCGCCGCGACCGTAACGCCGCTGCTGGTGACGGCGGATGCCGAGCCGAGCCCGCCCTTGAACGTCGCGGTGGTGGCACCGAAGCCGGCGCCGACGCTGCCGAGCGCGAACTCCGTCCCGGCAGAGACGGCCGCGGTGTAGCCGAGGTCGCGATAGGGCGCGAAGCGCCCCCACGCCTTGTCACCGCCATTGAGCAGGTCGAACAGGATCGCGCCCGGCACCAGGGGAATCAACGCGCCACGGATATTGAGGCCGCGTCCTTGTTCGGCGAGCCAGGCTTGCACGCCGCCGCCCGCCTCGATCCCGAAGGCGGAACCGCCGGACAGCGCGATCGCATCGACGCGATCCTGTGTGCTGGCAAGGTCGAGCATCGTGTCTTCGCGCGTGCCGGGGCCGCCGCCGCGGACATCGATCGCCGCCACCGCCGGCTGGTCGAACACGATTGCCGTCGTGCCCGAGGCGAGTTTTGCATCATGGGCATGGCCGACGCGGACGCCGGCGATATCGGTGAGGAGGTTTTTCAAGGACGGCACTCCGCTGCATCGTCTCAGCGATAGCGCAGCCGGGCGGCAGGCTCAACTCGCCAGCGCCGTCCTGAGCATCTTGGCGAGCTCCGACTTGCGATAGGGCTTTGCCAGCAGCAGCACGCCGGAATCGAGCCGGCCGTGATGGACGATGGCGTTTTCGGTGTAGCCTGAGGTGAACAGCGTCTTCAGCTCGGGACGTCGCCGCGCCGCCTCGTCGGCAAGCTGGCGGCCGTTCATGTTGCCGGGCATGATCACGTCGGTGAAGAGCAGGTCGATGTTCTTGTCGGCATCGATGATGACGAGGGCTTCGGCCGCGTTGGCCGCTTCGAGCGCGGTGTAGCCGAGGCTCTTGACCTGGGTCATGACATACTGCCGAACCAGTGCGTCGTCCTCGACGACGAGGATTCTCTCGTCGCCGCCGGCGATGGGTACGTTCTGGAGCGCCTCGTATTCGGTCTCCTGCACGCCGGTGGAGCGCGGCAGGTAGATCTTCACGCTCGTGCCGTGGCCCTCCTCGCTGTAGATCTTGATGTGGCCGCCGGTTTGCTTGACGAAGCCGAACACCATGCTGAGGCCGAGGCCGGTGCCCTTACCGACTTCCTTGGTGGTGAAGAAGGGGTCGAACACCCGTTCGATCAGCTCCGCCGGAATGCCCGAGCCGGTGTCGCTGACCGCGATCATCACGTAATTGCCGGCGACGACGTCGGGATTCATGCTGGCATAGCCGTCGTCGAGGAAGATGTTGCGGGTCTCCAGCACCAGCGTGCCGCCGTCGGGCATCGCATCGCGGGCGTTCAGCGCGAGATTGAGGATCGCGGTGGAGAGCTGGCCCGGATCGACCAGGGCGGGCCAGGCATCCTCGGTGAGCTGCGGCATGATCGAGATCTGCTCGCCGAGTGTCGGGTGCAGCAGCTTGGCCGCCTCCAGCGTCAGCGCATTGACGTCGATCTCGCGCGGCTGAAGCGGCTGCTTGCGGGCGAAGGCGAGCAGGTGCTTGGTCAGTTGCGCACCGCGCTCGGCGGCATCGTCGATCAGCTTGGTGATGGCGGCGAGCTCTGGCCGGTCGGCAACCGCATCCGCCAGGATCCCGATCGTGCCGGTGATGACGGTGAGCACGTTGTTGAAATCGTGGGCGACGCCGCCGGTCAGCTGACCGATCGAATCCATCTTCTGCGCCTGCCGGAACTGGGCTTCCGCAGCCTGCTTCTCGGTCAGGTCGCGACCGATGAAGAAATGGCGCTTCACCGGCTCGGACCAGGTCCCCATCCAGTTCAGCGAGACCTCGTGGCCGTCGAAATGGTAGTAGCGCGCCTCGAAGCTGCGCTTGGTCTGGCCGCGGCGCGCCGCGCGCATCTCGCTGCGCGTATTCTCGAGATCGTCGGGATGGATGAAGTCGGTCGCGCTATGCCCGATCATGTCTTCCGGGCTCAGGCCGAGAATGTCCTTCACGCTCGGGCTGACCTGGATGAAATTGCCAAAACCGTCGGTGACGAGGATCAGGTCGCGCGAGGTCTCGAAGATGCGCTGGCGCTCCTCGGTCTCGCGGCGCAGCTTCTCGCGCGATTGCTTTTCCTCGGTGATGTCATGGGCGATCTTGGATGCGCCGATGATTTGCCCGTTGTCCGATCGCAGCGGCGAGACGTTCAGGACGACGTCGAGTTGACGGCCGTCCTTGCGGGTGCGGACCGTCTCGTGCTGGGCGATCGACTCGTTGCTGCTGACGCGGTTGAGCATGCCCCTGGCTTCGGCCCTCCGGTCCTCCGGCACCACGAGATAGATCGACTGGCCGACCGCCTCGCTCGCGGAATAGCCGAACAGATGCTCGGCGGCCTTGTTCCAGCCGGTGATGATGCCGTCGAGCGATTCGGTGATGATCGCATCGTTGGAGGACTCGACGACGGCGCCATACAGCGCGAGACGTTTTGTGTAGAAGTCGCGATCTGACGCCGATTGCTCGCGCAGCCGCCCGACGAGGCCGACGGTGTGCGCCTGGAGGCGGACGTTCTCGATCAGGAGCACGGCGAGCACGAAGCTCGCGGCAAGGAGGCCGTAGAGGCGGCCGACGTAGAAGCCGAGATCGTAGCGGGCCACGTTGACGATCGCCGACAGCGCGATGTCGAACAGCCAGGCGCACATCGTGACCATGAGCCAGACGTCGATCACCGTATGCGGCTTGCGGAACCACAGCGTCACCAGCGCCGCGAAACTCAAGGACCAGACGAACGACACCACGCCGATCATGGTGGTGGTGTAGCGGCCGTCCCTGAGCAGGACCGGCAGCAGATCGTGCTGCGCCGTGACAATCCAGGCGATGGCGACCATCGAGACGATCACGCCGAGGATGACGAGCATGATGGGACGCGCGGTCGGTCCGTCGATCCTGCTGTCGCCGTTGCCGTCCTTGAGCCAGCCATAGGCCAGCACGAACAGCGGAAACCCGCCGTGCCAGATCATGTAGAGCCAGACCGTGGTCTGCGTGCTCGCGCCCAACAGCCCGGTCGGTGCGAACAGCCCCGGGAAGGTGAGGGCGTGGGTCACCGCCGCTGCCGCGGTGAACAGATAGCCGGTCGACAGCAGCAGCAGCGCGCGGCTGCGCAGCACGGCGAATTGCGACAGCAGCAGAACCGCGGTGATGATATCGCTCACGGCGAGCGCCGACTGGTAGCTGGCCACGAAGGCCGGCACCTGGGCCAGCGGCCTGCCGGCGAACGGGACAGTCAGCGCGAACAGGATCGCGGAGATGCCGACGATCGCCAATGCTGCAGTGCGATCGCTCTGCGCGGCCGGCAAGGTCGACAGGAATGTGCTTCGGTCGTTCTTTGCGTGCACGTTGACCTCTCGCTGGGTCGGCATGGGTAGTCCACATGACTTCGTTGGCCGGCTGCCTTGGTCTTCATGGTAGCCGGCTCCGGGCGCGTGTCCGAACGGGAAGCGCCCACGACTCAACCGAGGGTTACAGCTTACTTAACTCGAACAGGGAATCGGAATAGGCAATCGGTAAGGTTGGCTTTACTGGACCAGACCCATACTGCCTTGGCGCACGTCGCCGTTGAATTGAACCAATTAATGATATGAATCCGGGAGTTGTTCCCATGCCTCGTGTCCTTGTTGTCGACGACCAGAAGGACGTCCGCGCCATGGTCTCGATCGTGCTTCGGGTCAACCGCTTCGACGTCGTTGAAGCGGAGAGCGGCGCGGCCGGCCTGAAAGCCTTCGGCGAGGACGTTTTCGATGCAGCGATTGTCGATATTTTCCTGACCGACACCAGCGGTATCGAGATCATGGCCGCCATTCGCGAGCGGGTTCCCGGATTTCCGATCGTAGCGATATCAGGCATGACGACGCTGGACTTCATGGGCGAGGCACCCGGCCTGGACGGCGTGGTCTGCCTGCAAAAGCCGTTTCGGCCGAACGACCTGCTGCAGGCGCTCCGGAAGGCGCAAGATGCCGCGGGCGACGAGCTGTCCGCAGCCGTCTGATCGGACTGAAAAAGAAAACGCCCCGGCGAACCGGGGCGTTGACGTCGGTCTGGTTAAAGGGTCAGGCGTCCTGTCTCAGGTGCCGTTGCCCTTGATCTCGGCGTAGCCGCCCTTCGCGTCCCACTTGTAGACGACGTAGTCGAGCTGCTTGATGTCGCCCTTGGCGTCATACTCGATCGGGCCGATCACGGTGTCCCACTTGCCGGCCTTCATCGCTTCCATGACCTTCTTGGCGTCGGTGGTGCCGGCCTTCTTGGCAGCCTGCGACCAGACCTGCATCGCCGCGTAGGTGTAGAGCGTGTAGCCTTCGGGATCGATGTTCTTGGCCTTGAACGCGTCGACGATCTTCTTCGCGGTCGGCTTGTTGCGCGGGTCGGGACCGAAGGTGAACAGCGTGCCTTCGCCGGCGGGGCCGGTGATGGAGGCGTATTCCTTGTCGGCAAGCGCGTCGCCGGCCATCAAGATCGTCTTGAGGCCCTGGTCGCGCATCTGGCGCAGGATCAAGCCGCTTTCCTGATGGTAGCCGCCGACATAAACGAGATCGATGTTGTCGCGCTTCAGGCGCGAGACGATCGCGTTAAAGTCCTTGTCGCCCTTGTTGTAGGACTCGTACATCTTCTCGGTGATGCCGGCCTTGTTGAGCGCCTTCTTGGTCTCGTCCGCAAGACCCTTGCCGTAGGTGGTCTTGTCGTTGAGGATCGCGATGTTCTTGCCCTTGAAGTTCTTGGCGATGTACTGCGCCGCGATCAGGCCCTGCTGATCGTCACGGCCGCAGACGCGCGCCACGTTCCAGAGCTTGCGCTCGGTGAAGAGCGGGTTGGTCGAGGCCGGCGTGATCTCGAGCACGTTGCCGTCGGCATAGGCTTCGGACGCCGGGATCGACGATGACGAGCAGTAGTGCCCGGCGACGAAGGGGATCTTGGCGCCGGCGATCTTTTCCGCAACCGAGCGGGCCTGCTTGGGATCGCAGGCATCGTCCTCGACGTTGAGCGCGAGCTTCTTGCCGTTGACGCCACCGGCGGCGTTGATATCAGCCACGGCCATCTCGGCGCCGTTCTTCATCTGCCGGCCGAATGCGGACTCCGTGCCTGTCATCGGGCCTGCGACTGCGATGGTGACATCCTGCGCGAATGCCGCGCTCGACAGCGCGATCGACGCACCGAATGCCAGACCGATGAGCTTTAGTGATTTCATGAGATACCTCGCGGGTGATCGCCTGTGGAAGTTGCCGGGTTGGCCCGGTTCAAACCGGCACCATTCTTGATTGAATCCTGGGAGAAGTCACCGGCAAAATACGGGCATAAGCGCAGATATTTCGGCGCATTCCGTCGCGTTCGAGGCGGACGCCCCCCGGACCTGGGCGGCTCAGCCGTGCCGGCCGCCTTCCAGATAGGCGGCGCGAATCTCAGGGCGCTGCAGCAACTCGGCGCCGGTTCCGGCAAGCGTGATCAGGCCATTGACCATGACGTAGCCGCGATGGGCGAGCTTGAGCGCGTGGTTGGCGTTCTGCTCGACGATCAGGACGGTCAGGCCGTCCTGCCGGTTCAGGGTCCGAATCGCGTCAAAAATCTGGCGGGCGATCAGCGGGGCGAGCCCGAGCGAGGGTTCGTCGAGCAGGAGCAGGCGCGGGCGGCTCATCAGGGCGCGCCCGATCGCCAGCATCTGCTGCTCGCCGCCGGACAGCGTGCCGCCGCGCTGGACGTAGCGCTCCTTCAGCCGTGGAAACAGCGTGAACACGCGCTCCAGCGTCGCCGCTCGCTCCGCATCGGTGCATTCGGTCGCGTCCGCGCCCATCTGGAGGTTTTCCGCCACGCTCATGCGCGGGAAGATGCGGCGCCCCTCCGGCGACTGCGCGATGCGCAAATGCGCGATCTCGTGGGTGGGGACGTCGGTGATGTCGCGGCCTTCGTACAGGATCTGGCCGGCGCGGGCGCGCGGCTTGCCGAAGATCGTCATCATCAGCGTCGATTTGCCGGCACCGTTGGCGCCGATCAGCGCCACGATCTCGCCGGCACTGATCTCGACGTCGACGCCCTTCAGCGCCTCGATCTTGCCGTAGGCGGCGCGCAAGCCCCGAATCGCGAGCAGGGGAGTGGAAGCCGACGTCACGTCCCGCTCTCCATCACGGCCGCAGCCTCTTCCTCGTCGGTGCCGAGATAGGCGGCGATCACCTTGGGATCGTCGCGGACCTCTCGCGGCGTGCCCTGCGCGATCTTCACGCCATGGTCCATCACCACGATGTGGTCGGAAATCTCCATGACCACGGACATGTCGTGCTCGATCAGGAGGATCGAGGTGCCGAGCTCGTCACGGATCGACAGCAAAAGCTCGCTGAGCGCGGCGCTCTCGCGCGCATTGAGGCCGGCGGCAGGCTCGTCCAGGCAGAGCAGCGCGGGCTCGGTGCACATCGCGCGCGCGATCTCGAGTCGGCGCTGGTCGCCATAAGCGAGATTGCCGGCGGCGTCATCGGCGCGGTCGAGCAGATTGATCCGCTTGAGCCAGTCGGTGGCGAGCGCGATCGCCTGCTTCTCGGCGTCGCGATAGGTCGGGACACCGATCAGGCCGAGAAACGTAAAGCCGGAGGCGCGCATCAAGGCATTGTGCTGCGCCACCATCAGGTTCTCCAGCGCCGTCATGCCGGGAAACAGCCGGATGTTCTGGAAGGTGCGGGCGACCTTGGCCTGCTTGGCGATGCGGAAATCGTTGAGCCGTTCCAACGCGATTTGCCGGCCGTCGTCGTGCGTGAGGCGAATGGCGCCGCCGCTCGGCTTGTAGAAGCCGGTGATGCAGTTGAAGACGGTGGTCTTGCCGGCGCCGTTGGGCCCGATCAGCGCGGTGATCTTCTTGCGTTCGGCCGCGAACGACAGCTCCTGCACGGCGACGATGCCGCCGAAACGCATGGTGAGCCGGTCGACGCTGAGAATTGGCTCGCTGCTCATCCGTGTCCCTCCTTGACGAGGTCGGAGGAGATGGCTTGCGCCTTGGTCAGAAACACGGTCGGCGCACGATGGCCGATGATGCCACGCGGCCGCCAGATCATGATCAGCACCATCGCCATGCCGAACACCAGCATGCGGTAGGTCTCGAGGCTGCGGAACAGCTCGAAGCCGCCGATCATGGTGAGTGCCGCAAGCGCGACGCCGAGCTGCGAACCCATGCCGCCGAGCACGACGATGGCGAGCACCAGGGCCGATTCCTGGAAGGTGAAGGATTCCGGGCTGATGAAGCCCTGGCGCGTGGCGAAGAACGCGCCGGCAAAGCCGCCGAACATGGCGCCCGTTGCGAATGCCGTAAGCTTGGTGGTCGTGGTGTTGATGCCGAGCGCGCGGCAGGCGACCTCGTCCTCGCGCAGCGCTTCCCAGGCGCGGCCGATCGGAAGGCGGCGCAGGCGGATCGTGACCCAGTTGGTCAGCAGCGCCATCGCCAGGATCAAATAGAACAGGAAGACGATGCGATGGGTCGGCGAGTACTCGATGCCGAGCTTTGCAGCCAGCCCGTCGTCGCTGTTGTCGAGCGGAATGCCGAAGAAGGAGGGCCGGGGAATGCCGGAGACGCCGTTCGGACCACCGGTCAGTTCCTGCCAGTTGATGATGACGAGGCGGATGATCTCGCCGAAGGCCAGCGTCACGATCGCGAGGTAGTCGCCGCGCAGGCGCAGCACGGGAAAGCCGAGCAGCACGCCCCAGAACGCGGCAAGGATGCCGGCGAGCGGCAGGCAGGTCCAGAACGACCAGCCGAAACTGGTGGCGAGCAGCCCGTAGGAATAGGCGCCGACCGCGTAGAAGGCGACGTAGCCGAGATCGAGCAGGCCCGCGAGCCCGACCACGACGTTGAGGCCCCAGCCGAGCATCACATAGGTGAGCACGAGGATCGCGAGGTCGAGGATGTAGCGCTGGTTATAGAAGATCACGGGCACCAGCAGCGTGAAGATCAGGAGCGCCGGCGCAAGGTAGCGGCCGATGAACGACATCCCGCTTTGTACGCTGGGCGGCACCAGCTTCTCGGCGCCGGTCGGACCGATCCATTGCCTCAGCAGCTCGATCACGATCGAGCCGCCGAACACGGCGCCGACGAGCGAGGCGAGGTCGCCGAAACGCGTCCAATAGGTGAGCTGGCCGTCGGAGCCCGCCTCGGTGCGGATGCCGACCATCAGCGAGAACAGCACCAGCGCGATCGCTGCGTTGATGAAGGCGGTCTTCAGAAGGAAGGGGATGCCGGCGGTGCGACTTGCTTTGGTGGTCTCGTGCGGGGTGGCTGTCACGCGGGGCGGTCCGTCAGACTTTTTCGACTTCGGGACGGCCGAGCAGGCCGGTCGGCATGAAGATCAGCACGACGATCAGGATCGAGAACGCGGCGACGTCCTTGTACTCGACCGAGAAATAGGCCGACCAGAACGTCTCGATCAGGCCGATCGCGAGGCCACCAAGCATGGCGCCGGGCAGCGAGCCGATGCCGCCGAGCACGGCGGCGGTGAAGGCCTTGATGCCGGCGACGAAGCCCATGAAGAAATCGACCAGGCCGTAATAGAGCAGGTACATCAGGCCTGCGACCGCGGCGAGCGCAGCGCCGATCACGAAGGTCATGGAGATGGTGCGGTCGACGTCGACGCCGAGCAGCGCCGCCATGGTCTGGTCCTGCTCGCAGGCGCGCATGTCGCGCCCGAGCCGCGTGCGCGAGACCAGCCAGGTGAAGATCGCCAGCAGCACGATGGTGGTGAGGACCACCATGATCTGGATGTTGGAGAGCTGGATCACGAAGCCGTCCGCGCTCTCATGCAACGTGTAGCCGCCGGTGATGAAAGGCGGGATCGGCTTGACGCGCGCGCCTTGCGCGATCTGCGAGTAGTTGGTCAGCACGAAGGACATGCCGATCGCCGACAGCATCGGCGCGAGGCGGAACGAATGGCGTAGCGGCCGGTAGGCGATGCGCTCGATGGTCCAGCCATAGAGTGCCGTGATCGCCATCGAGACCAGCAGTACCACAAGCAGGATCACCGGGATCGCGGTCAAGCCGAGCGAGATCAGGATCAGGAAGGTGATCAACGCGATGAAGCCGCCGATCATGAAGACGTCGCCATGGGCGAAATTGATCATGCCGACGATGCCGTAGACCATCGTGTAGCCGATCGCGATCAGGCCATAGATGGAGCCGAGCACGAGGCCGTTGATAAGCTGCTGGGTGAAATAATCCATAGGCTGCCGTTACCCAAACCTGACGCGACTCAAAGGGAGGACTTCGAGAGAGTGATAAAGTTTCTTCTCGGGCCCCGGCAGCCCTTGAGCGTTCTTCCCGTTTTGTAACAGGAGGGAACTGGCGGCTGCAACTGTCGATGTCTCGGCATAAAGGCTTGTACAGAGGTCATTTCGGTGACGGATGTCATGTCCAGTTCCCGCAACTGCGAGGAACCGGGTTCCGCATAGCAACCAAATGAGCTGCCGCCTGTTGTTTCCCCACTGACGTCCAACAAGGGAGTTTGCCCCATGACGAAGCAGCAGAACCAGAACGCGGGCCAGCAAGGCCAGAACCCGGGCCAGCAGCAGGGTGGCGGTCACAAGCCGGGCCAGCAGCAGCAGGATCCGCAGCGCCAGGGCGACAAGCCCGGCCAGCAGCAGGGCGGTCAGCCTCGTCAGGACAACAGGTAGTTTTGGGAGCCCAAGCGCAACCCAAGCGTAACAAGAGTAACGAAGAGGGTCCCGCCGCAAGGCGGGGCTTTTTCTTTGGATGGGGAGGCCAGCCGGGCGATTAAGGTAAATAAAGGGTTTAAATTGCCGCCACAGTCCGATGCGAGTTAGCTCCCGGCAAAGCCTTCCCTCGAAGGCGGGTAGCAGGCGAAGCGGGAAGCGGCATGTTCACGAATTGGCGGATCGGCTCCATCAACGGCGCGCTGCTGGCGGCTTATTTCATCCCGGCCTGGACGATGGTCGCCTTCAACATCATGGTGGCGCCTGTGCACGGCCTCTATGAGCGGCCGAGCGTCGCGGTGGCGCTGTTTCTCAGCGACCAGCTTCAGATGTCCGGCATGAGCACGGTGCGCGCGGCCTGGCTGCTGGCGCTCGGGCGTCTGACCGTGGTGGCGTTCTTCGCGATCTATCTTGCGCTGCTCGCCATTCCGCGCACCCGCAAGAGCGGCGCCAGCGACGAGGCGCTCGGCATTGCGCTCGCGATCGGCAGCCTGATCTCGTTTGTGAGCATGGTGATGGCCTCGAAGGTCGGCGAGATGGCCGCGCTTCGGCTGCATGCCACCGAGCTTCTGCTGCTGCTCGGTGCCGCGGTCGTGCTGGTGATCGAGCGGCCGGCGCCTGCGCCGAAGACCGTCGATGTCGCGGATACTGTGCCGACAGGTCTTGAATCGCTAGGGCTTGAGCAGGCCGAGCTCCTGCACAATCGCTGAGGCTTCCTTGACGGCGTGATTTGCCGCCGGGACGCCGCAATAGATCGCCTGCTGCAGCAGAATTTCCTTGATGTCGTCGGGGGTGAAGCCGCCCTCGGCGAGCGCCGCGCGCACGTGCAGGCGGAATTCGTCCCATTGCCCGAGCGCGACCATGGTGCCGATCACCAGGACCCGCCGCGTGCGCTCGTCGAAATGCGGCCGCGTCCAGATCTCGCCCCAGGCGTAGCGGGTGATCATGTCCTGGAAGTCGGTGTTGAAGGCGTTCCGGTTGGCGATCGACTTGTCGACCCAGGCATTGCCCAGCACTTTTCGGCGCACGTTCATGCCGGCATCGCGGCGCTTCTGATCGTCCATATCCATCCTCCTCTCCGCAATGACGAGCTGCGAAACTACCTTTGCGTCAAAAATCCCACCACCGCGTCGGTGAACGCGTGCGGCTGCTCGACATTGGAAATGTGGGCGGCGTCGATGATGGTCATGCTGGCGCCGGGAATGCTCGAGCGGATCAGCTCGCCCGCAGAGATCGGGGTTGCCTGGTCGTGGCGGCCGGCGATCACCAGCGTCGGGCTCTTGATGTCAGGCAGCAGCGCGCGCTGGTCGAGCGTCGACAGCGCCTCGCAGCAGGCGAGATAACCCTCGACCGGGGTCGCGAGCAGCATCGCCTTCATCCTGGCGGTGATGTCAGGCTCGCGCTCGCGGAAATCCTGGGTGAGCCAGCCGGCGATCACGCCGTCGGCGACCGCGGCGATGCCGCCCTTCTTCACGGCGTCGATGCGCTCCAGCCATTTGGTCGGCTCGGCATAGTAGCAGGAGGTGTTGGCGAGGATGAGCTTGCCGAAGCGCTCCGGCGCGTTGGCGCCCAGCCATTGCCCGACCATGCCGCCCATCGACAGGCCGCACCAATGCACCTTCTCGATGTTGAGGTCGTCGAGGATCGCCAGCACGTCGCGACCGAAGCGTTCCATCGTATAGGGCGCGGGGGCTACGCTTGACTTGCCGTGGCCGCGGCGGTCGTAGCGGATGACGCGGAACACCTGCGTCAGCGCCTTCATCTGCGGCTCCCACATCTGCAGCGTACAGCCGAGCGAGTTGGAGAGCATCAAGGTCGGCCCGCCGTCGCGGCCCTCGACGGAGACATTGATCAGGCAACCGTCGGCATCGATCATGGGCATGCGGCGTCTCCGTTTTATGTCCGCTCAGGGCTGCTCTATTCGCGATCGAGGCTGTCGAGCAGCCGGTCAATCATGGCCTGCGACGTCCCTTGATAGGCCATCGGCTCGAACAATGCCGTGATTTTCTCGGGCGTCAGATGCGCAGTGACCTGCGAATCGGCGGCGAGAATTTCGCGTAAGTGTTTCTTCTCGGCAACCGCGCGCTTGCTCGCGGCCTCGATCAGATGATGGGCGTCGCTCTTGCCGATCTTGTCGGCCAGCGCAAAGGTGACGGCTTCCGCCATGATCAGCCCGTGCGTCGCATCGAGATTGCTGCGCATGCGCGCGGCATCGACGTCCAGCCCTTCGGCGATGTCGACGATCGCGGCAAGCGCGCCGGAGGTGACCAGCATCAATTGCGGCAGCGTCGGCCATTCTGCGTGCCAGGGGCCGGCGCTGCGCTCGTGGTCCTGCACCTGGGCCGCGAAAATTGTCGCGGCGAGTTGCGGCGCCATGGTCGCGCAGCCAAGCGCGCTTGCGGCCGCGACCGGGTTGCGCTTGTGCGGCATCGTCGACGAGCCGCCGCGGCCTTCGCCGGCGGGCTCGAAGGCTTCACCGACATCGGTCTGCATCATCAGCGAGACGTCGCGCGCGATCTTGCCGCAGGTGCCGGCGAGAATCGCGAAGCTTGAAGCGGCCTCCGCGATGCGGTCGCGATGGGTGTGCCAGGGTGCCTCGGGCAGCGGCAGGCTCAGCTCCCGCGCCAGCCGTTCGGCCACCGCGAGCCCGTTGTCGCCGAGGGCGGCAAGCGTGCCGGCGGCGCCGCCGAATTGCAGTGCAAGGCCCTCGCGGCGGAGCCGCCGCAGGCGGCAGCGGGCGCGGGCGAGGCTCGATGCGTATTCGGCCGCCTTCAGCCCGAACGGCATCGGCAGCGCGTGCTGAAGCCAGGTCCGTGCCACCATCGCGGTGTTGCGATGGGCGCGGGCAAGTGTCGCAAAGCCCTTGATGGCGCGGCTGAGATCAGCGTCCAGCGCATCGATGGCGGCGCGCAAGCCGAGCATGGTCGCGGTGTCGATGACGTCCTGACTGGTCGCCCCCCAATGCACGTAGCGGGCGGCTTCGACGTCGGCCTTGCCGACATTGGCGGTCAGCGCCTTGACCAGGGGAATCGCGAGATTGCCCGACCGGGTCGCGGCCTCGGCGAGGGCGGTCAGATCGAAGGCGTCGGCCTTGCAGGCGGCTTCGATCGGGCCCACGGCGGATGCGGGAATCACACCCGCGGCGGCCTCGGCCCGGGCCAGGGCTGCCTCGAAATCGAGCATGTTTTGCAGGGTGGAGCGGTCGTCGCAGACGTTGCGCATGGCTGCGCTCGACAGCATCGGCGCAAGCAGGGGGGAGAGGGCTGTGCTCATGTTGCGGCGGACCTAATCACCATGCCCCGGCTCTGCCAATCCCTGACCGACCGCACAAGGCATTTTGCAGGTGCGAATATGCATTGCACGTGACCGGGGGCTGCCCTTTCCTTTGCGGCCTCCGTGCGTTACTTGAGCAATATTATTCTGATGCGATCCGGGAGGCTCCCCCATGGCCATGACAATGAACGGCGAAGTCCAGCTTGCGGCGCCGCGCGAGGCCGTGTGGGAGAAGCTCAATGATCCCGAGGTGCTGAAGGCCTGCATCCCCGGCTGCGAGGAGCTGGAGAAGACCGATGACGGCGGCTTTCGCGCGACCGCAAAAATGAAGGTCGGCCCGGTCTCGGCGCGGTTCAAGGGCAAGGTGACGCTGAGCGATCTCGACCCGCCGAACGGCTACAAGATCTCGGGCGAAGGCGAGGGCGGCGTGGCCGGCTTTGCCAAGGGGGGCGCCGTGGTGAAGCTTGCGGAGAAGGATGGCGGCACGCTGCTGTCTTACGAGGTCGAGGCGCAGATCGGCGGCAAGTTGGCGCAGCTCGGGCAGCGCCTGATCAACGGCACCGCCAAGAAGCTGGCCGACGAGTTTTTCGCGAATTTCGCCAAGGCGGTACAAGGCTGAAACCTACCGCCTTTTGGCATGGCGGCTTGCGTCCCGGGCGATGTTGCCCAAGGGGACAAGGGCCAATATGATGGGTTGGAATAATTATAAAAAAGAACCGCTTCGACGGGACCCGTCGGGGCGCTGATAGAGAGTGCTTATGGCAAAAATCTCCCTTATCGTGAACGGCAATCCTGTTACCGGCAATGTCGACCCGCGTACGCTTCTGGTGCAGTTCCTGCGCGAGAATCTGCGGCTGACGGGCACTCATGTCGGCTGCGACACCTCGCAGTGCGGCGCCTGCGTCGTGCATCTCGACGGCAAGGCCGTGAAGTCCTGCACCACGCTCGCCGTGATGGCCGACGGCCACGAGGTCAAGACCATCGAGGGGCTGGCCGCCGACGGCGCGCCGCTGCATCCGATGCAGGAGGCTTTCCGTGAGCACCATGGCCTGCAGTGCGGCTTCTGCACGCCCGGCATGATCATGACCGCGATCGACATCGTGCATCGCAAGGGCCACGAGCTCGACGACCATACGATCCGCGAGGAGCTGGAAGGCAATCTCTGCCGTTGCACCGGCTACCAGAACATCGTCGCCTCGATCGCCGCCGGCGCGAAGGCGATGGCGAAATCCGATCTCGCGTAACCGCGCGCCCTCCGCGATCAGGACACCCTCATGTACGAATTCAAATACCATCGCCCCGGGACCGTGCGGCAGGCTGCCAACCTCCTGGTGAAGAACGAAGACGCCAAGGTGATCGCCGGCGGTCACACGCTGATTCCGGTCATGAAGCAGCGGCTCGCAAGCCCGCCGCATCTGGTCGACCTCTCCCACATCGAGGGGCTGAACACGATCGAGATGAAGGGCCGTTCCCTGGTGATCGGCGCCACCGCCAAGCATGCCGAGGTCGCGAGCTCCGCCATCGTCGGCGAGGCGATCCCGGCACTGGCCAGTCTCGCCAGCCAGATCGGCGATCCCGCCGTGCGCCACAAGGGCACGATCGGCGGTTCGCTCGCCAACAACGATCCGACCGCGGATTATCCGGCCGCCGTGCTTGCACTCGGCGCGACTATCGTCACCAACAAGCGTCGCCTCAAGGCCGAGGAGTATTTCCAGGGCCTGTTCTCGACCGCGCTGGAAGCCGACGAGATCATCACCAAGGTGATGTTCCCGCTGCCGAAGAAGGCCGCCTACATCAAGTTCCGCAACCAGGCCTCGCGTTACGCCTTGGTCGGCGTGTTCGTGGCGCGGCGTCCGTCGGACGTGCGGGTTGCCGTCACCGGTGCCGGCTCGGACGGCGTGTTCCGCGTCGAGGCATTCGAGGAGGCGCTGAAGAAGCGGTTCTCCTCGAAGGTGCTCGATGGCATCGAGGTGCCGGTGGAAGGGCTGAACAGCGACATCCACGGCAGCGCCGAATACCGCGCGCATCTCATCGGCGTGCTGACACGGCGTGCGCTCGATGCCGCCAATGCCAAGGAATGAGTGGGCCTCACGATCTGGCCCAATACTTGCCCTTGTGAGGGCGTAGCGAGACTGGCTCTTTCATGACTTCAGCGACCTTGCCGGCATCGGTCGATGCGATGCTCGAACTCTTGACCTCGCGCGGCTACCTTGCCGAGCGGTCGCTGGCGACGGTGGCGTATCTTTCGCTGCGTATGGGACGGCCGCTGTTTCTCGAAGGCGAGGCCGGCGTCGGCAAGACCGAGATCGCGAAGGTGCTGTCCGCGGCGCTGGGGCGGAAGCTGATCCGCCTGCAGTGCTACGAAGGCCTCGACGTCTCCTCCGCGGTCTATGAGTGGAACAGCGCCGCGCAGATGATCGCGATCCGGATGGCGGAAGCCGCCGGCGATACCGACCGCGAGCAACTCTCGAGCGACATCTTCGCCGACCGCTACATGATCAAGCGGCCGCTGCTGCAGGCGCTGGAGCCCGACGTGGCCGGTCCGCCGGTGCTGCTGATCGACGAGCTCGACCGCGCCGACGAAGCATTCGAGGCGTACCTTCTCGAGATCCTCAGCGACTTCCAGGTGACCATCCCCGAGTTCGGCACCGTGAAGGCGCCGCACCCGCCGATCGTCATCATCACCTCCAACCGCACCCGCGAGATCCACGACGCGCTGAAGCGGCGCTGTCTCTATCACTGGGTCGACTATCCCGCCGCCGAGCGCGAGCTCGCGATCGTCAAGTCGCGTGTGCCCGGCATCTCGGCAAAGCTGTCGCAGCAGGTCGTGCGCTTCGTGCAGGCGCTGCGCAACCAGGACTTCTACAAATCGCCTGGTGTCGCCGAGACCATCGACTGGGCCACCGCGCTGTCGGAGCTCGACGCCCGCTCACTGACCCCGCAGGTGGTCGGCGACACGCTGGGCGCGCTGCTCAAATATCAGGACGACATCACGCGGATGCAGGGCGATACCTTGCAGAAGGCGCTCAAGGACGCGACGAGCGAGAGCTGATCTCGCGCCAAGACTGAACTCTTCAACCGGCGCGTCGCGACGGGGATGAGTGAGAGTGCTGAACCATGGCCATCAACCACCTCGCGCCTGAAAAGACCGAGCAGTTCGCCGACAATATCGTCGGCTTTGCGCGTGCGCTGCGCGCGACCGGCATGCCGGTTGGTCCGGGCGCGGTGATCGATGCCATGAATGCGCTGCAGGTGATCGACATCGGCAGCCGCGCCGACGTCTTCACCACGCTGGAGGCGATCTTCGTCAAGCGGCATGAGCATGCGCTGATCTTCAAGCAGGCCTTCAACCTGTTCTTCCGCGCCTCGGAAGAGTGGAAGCACATGCTGGATTCGGTGCCGTTGCCGGATGGCGCCAAGAAGAAGCCGCCGGCCGCCTCGCGTCGCGTCCAGGAAGCGATGTCGCAGCCGCGGATGACGGAGACGCCGCAGCACCAGGAGCAGGATCTGCGCCTGTCGGTCTCCGACAAGGAAATCCTTCAGAAGAAGGATTTTGCGCAGATGAGCGCGGCCGAGATCGCCGAGGCGCTCCGTGCCATCGAGATGATGCGGCTGCCGCAGGCGGAGCTCTTGACGCGCCGGCACCAGCCCGATCCGCGCGGCCTGCGGCTCGACATGCGTCGCACCCTGCGCGCGTCCTTGCGCACCGGCGGCGACATCATCGACATCCATCGCCTGGGGCGGATCGAGAAGCCGGCCCCGATCGTGGCGCTGCTCGATATCTCCGGCTCGATGAGCGAGTACACCCGTCTGTTCCTGCATTTCCTCCATGCCATCGGGGACGCGCGCAAGCGCGTCTCGGTGTTCCTGTTCGGCACGCGGCTCACTAATGTGACACGCGCGTTACGCCAGCGCGATCCCGACGAGGCGCTGGCGAGCTGCTCGGCCGCGGTCGAGGACTGGGCCGGCGGCACGCGGATTGCGACCTCGCTGCACAACTTCAACAAATTGTGGGCGCGGCGCGTGCTGAGCCAGGGCGCCATCGTGCTCTTGATTTCCGACGGGCTGGAGCGGGAGGCCGATTCCAAGCTCGCCTTCGAGATGGACCGGCTACACCGCTCCTGCCGGCGGCTGATCTGGCTCAACCCGCTCCTGCGGTTCGGCGGCTTCGAGGCCAAGGCCCAGGGCATCAAAATGATGCTCCCGCACGTTGACGAATTTCGTCCGGTGCATAATTTGAGCTCTATCCAGGAGCTGATCACCACGCTGTCCCGGCCGCTGCCGCCGCATCACCGCAGCCTGATCCGCCCCGCAGCCTAAGAGGCAAAGCCCATGCTCGATCGCGACGAGGATATTCTGAAGGCGGCGGAGGACTGGCAGAAGGCCGGCCGTGGCGTCGCGCTGGCAACCGTCGTCGAGACCTGGGGCTCGGCCCCGCGCCCGGCGGGATCGAGCCTCGTCATCAACGACGAAGGCACGTTTCTCGGTTCGGTCTCCGGCGGCTGCGTCGAGGGCGCCGTGGTCACCGAGGCCATGGACGTGATCGAGAGCGGCAAGCCCAAGATGCTCGAGTTCGGCGTCGCCGACGAGACAGCCTGGAACGTCGGTCTGTCCTGCGGCGGCACCATCCGCGTCTTCGTCGAGAAGGTCGGCTAGCCGTGAAGCTCGCGATTTTGCACGAACTCAACGCCGAGCGCGCCGCGCGCCGGCCCGTGATTTTGGTGACCGATACCGAGAGCGGCGAGCAGCGGCTGGTGAAGGCGGCGGATTTCGCCAAAGATCCGCTCCGCGCCGAGCTCGACAAGCAGCTTCGCATGGGCAAGAGCGCCAATGTCGAGGCCGGCGGCAAAAAGCTGTTCTTCAACGTCTACGCGCCGACCGCAAAGCTCGTCATCATCGGTGCGGTCCATATCAGCCAGGCCCTGGCGCCGCTGGCGCGCTCGCTCGGCTACGACGTCACAGTCGTCGATCCGCGCACGGCGTTTGCGAGCCCCGAACGATTCCCCGATATTCCGCTGGTCGCGGAGTGGCCGGACACGGCGCTGCCGCCGCTCAATGTCGATGCCTACACCGCCTTCGTTGCGGTGACGCACGATCCGAAGATCGACGATCCCGCGCTGCTGCATGCCTTCGAGCGTAACTGCTTCTATATCGGCGCGCTCGGCTCGCGGAAGACGCACGCCAAGCGCGGCGACCGGCTGCGAGCCCAGGGCGCCAAGGACACCGATATCGCGCGCATCCACGCGCCGATCGGGCTTGCAATCGGCGCAGTCTCGCCGTCCGAGATCGCGGTGTCGATCATGGCCGAGATCACGGCGGTGCTGCGGCTACCACCAAAAGAAAAAGAAGAAGCGGCATGAAGTTCGGCCCGGCGAGCCCCAAGGATGCGATCGGCGGGGTGACCGTCCACACCCTGCGTCAGGGTCCGCTGGTGCTGAAGAAAGGCACGACCATCGGGCCTGCCGAGGTCGAGGCGCTGACGCGCGCCGGCATCAAGGATGTCGTCGTGGTGCGGATGGAGGAGGGCGACGTCTCCGAAGACGTCGCGGCCGCCAGCATCGCGCTTGCGATCGGCGGCGAGGGGATTCACGTCGAGCGCGCCTTTACCGGCCGCGCCAACCTGTTTGCCGCGCGTCCCGGCCTGCTGGTGATCGACCGCGCCGCGGTCGACCGCATCAACAACATCGACGAGGCCATCACCTTCGCCACGCTCGCCGCCTACAAGCCGGTGGTCGAAGGCGAGATGGTCGGCACCGTCAAGATCATTCCGTTCGGCGTTGAAGGAAATCTGCGCGACGCCGCGGTGAAGGCCGCAGGCCACGACGTGCTGAAAATCGCGCCCTACGTCGTCAAGCGCGTCGGCGTGGTCTCGACGCTGCTACCGGGTCTGTCCTCCAAAGTGGTCGACAAGACGCTGCGCGTCACCGCCGAGCGCCTCGCGCCGGCGGGCGCCAGCATCATTGCCGAGCGTCGCGTGCAGCATGACGAGCGCGCGCTGTCGGCGGCGATCAAGGAATTGCTGGCGCTTGGCGCCGAGCTCGTGATCGTGTTCGGCGCATCGGCGATTGCCGACCGCCGCGATGTGATCCCGGCCGCGGTCACCGAGATCGGCGGCGAGATCGAGCATTTCGGCATGCCGGTCGATCCTGGCAATCTGCTACTGATCGCGCGTGCCGGCAGCGTGCCGGTGCTGGGCGCGCCGGGCTGCGCACGTTCGCCGGTCGAGAACGGTTTTGACTGGGTGCTGATGCGGCTCCTGGCCGGCATCAAGGTGACGCGCTCCGAGCTGATGGGCATGGGCGTCGGCGGCCTCCTGATGGAGATCGTGACGCGGCCGCAGCCGCGCGCCAAGCCGGAGATCGAGGGCAACAGCCAGGTCGCCGCCATCGTGCTCGCAGCCGGGCGCTCCACCCGCATGGGTGGGCCGAACAAGCTCTTGGCCGAGCTCGACGGCAAGAAGCTGGTGAGGATCGCGACCGAGCAGGCGCTGGCGTCGAAAGCGTCCGAGGTGATCGTCGTCACCGGCCATCAGACCGAGCTGGTCGAGCAGGCGCTGAAGGGCCTGAAGGTGCGTTTCGTCAAGAATCCGGATTTCGCCGGCGGCATCGCGAGCTCGGTCAAGGCCGGCATCGCGGCCGTGTCTGAAACGAGCGACGGCGCCGTGGTTTGCCTGGGCGACATGCCGCTGATCGACGCCGGCCTGATCGACCGTCTCATCGACGGGTTTGCGCCGGACCGCGGCAATCTCATCGTTGTGCCGGTAGCCGACGGCCGCCGCGGCAATCCCGTGCTGTGGTCGCGCCGCTTCTTCAAGGAGTTGATGACGCTCGATGGCGACGTCGGTGCGCGGCACCTGATCGCCAGGCACACCGAAGCGGTCGCCGAAGTGCCAGTCGACGGTGAGGGCGCTTTTCTCGATATCGACACACCGCAGGCGCTGGAAGCCGCAAGACGCGGATAAAGCTGCCGTAGGGTGGGCAAAGGCGCGCAGCGCCGTGCCCACGATCTCACCATGCGGTGAGCGATGGTGGGCACGCTTCCGCCTTCGCTCTTCGAACCACGGCGGACAAGTCGCTTTGGCCACCCTGCGGCGCTGTTTCCGCAGCGACACATTCCAGATCACCAATTTCAACCCCTCGTTCACCATCTGGAAACGGTCCCCCGCTTAGAGTCCTCTCCACCTGCCTTGGGGGTGAGGGGCTTTCCATGATTTCGAACGTCGTCGCGCGCCGCTGCGCGATGTTTTTCTTTGCGCTGTCGGTTTGTGTCGCCGGCGCCCGTCATATCACCGAAGCTCATGCGGCCGGCGCGTTTGCCGTCGGCAAGTGCGGCGCCTATGGCCAGGCCTATGATTTTGGTGCCGAGCACGAAGCGCGTGTCGCGGCACAAAAGCAGTGCAAGGGCGACTGCACGACCGTGACGATGAAGCGCGCCTGTGCGGCGATGTCGGTCGACATGACCAATCCCTGCGGCGCCTATGGCTATGCCGTGAAGCCGAAGATCTCGGCCACGCTCAATGCCGCCACGCGCGAATGCTACAAATATGGCGGCAAGGAATGCGTGATCCGCGCCTGGGCCTGCGACGCCAAAGGCTGATCGAGGGTTGATCCAAGGCTAGCGCAGCGATTCCAAGCCTAGCGCAACCATCCCGCGTTGGTCTGCACCAGTTTTGCCGGCTGCTCCTGCGCATCCACCGACCAAGGCACCTTGCCCCCGGTGAATTCCGACCAGGCCTTCAAGAGGCGCGCTTCGATGCCGACCATGGCATGGGCCTGCCAGCCGGCGATCGCCGCGGCGGCCACGCCGCTGCCGGTCGAGCCCGCGCCGACATCCGCAAGCAGTGACGTCGTCGTCGCCATGTCGTTGTAGATACCGAGCTCCTGCTGGAGGTCGGCGAGCCTGCGCGAGAAGCGCCGCGCCGATTTGCGGTGCTCGCAGAGCGGGAGCAGGAAGTCGGCGACATAGCGCAGCTTCTTCGCGGCGAGACGGACGCGGTGCCGCTGCTCGGTCGGCAGCGATTTGAAGCGACGGCCGCGCTTCAGCACCTTTGCATGCTGAGCAGCGAGGATGTTGCGTGCAAAATTGATCGCGGGCTCTGCGAGTTGCGCCAGACCTTCGGGAGCGACCTCGCTGCGCCAGCCGCGCGCTTCGATCCAGGCGCCGAGCCCGATCACGAAATACTGGCAGCGCCGGTCGGCGAGGGCGAGGCGGGCCTCCTCGTAGCAGGTCGCGCGACGTTCGTCGGCGAGTGCGCCCAGCGTGTCGAAGCCGGCGACAGACGGACAGCCATCCGCGACGGTCCGCAACGTCTCCTGTCGAAACACGTCCCAGTCACGTGCGCCGGAGAGACTTGCCGCGAGCCACTTCGCCTCGGCGCGCATCAGGTCGAGCTTGTTCAGCGACACCACTGATCGCATCAGATCGAGCGCGGATCGCAGGCGTCGCAACGCGACGCGAAGCTGATGCATCCCTTCGGGATCGCGCCCGTCCTCGGCAGCCGGCAACGACTGCAGCAAATGCAAAAGACAGGATCGCAGGATCTCGGAAAAGGCCTCATCGAGCGATGTGGAGGGATCGAGACGAAGCTTTGGCGGCTTCGGTGCCCGCGGCGGCGCATCGGCCGCGAGATCGAAGCCGCGCGCCGATTTGGTCCGGATCGAAGGCTTCACCGAACCGTGCTCGGCAAGCCGCAAAGCCAATTCCCAGATTGCGGACGGGCTACCGCTCTTGAGCTCCAGTTCGATCTCGCTGACCGGCAGCGAGCGATCACCGGATATCAAATGGCCCTGGTCGAAGGCGATCTCGACCGTGCCGGACGGCAGGTCCACCATGCGCTGATGCCGACGAATGTCGGTCGTGAAGACCGCTTCGAGCGGATGACGTTCGAGATCGGCGCGCAGCTTCTCCGGAATAAAGGGAAGCGCCAGCGCGATGTCGGGCGCAATGGAAGGCACGCTTGCCTCCCACTCGCCGCGCCGCAACGGATCGTTGGCCAATTCGGCTTTCACTGTCTGCGTGAAACGCGCGCCACTCTGACGGACTCGAAAGCTCAATCCGCTACGCTGGAGCGCATGCTTGGCCGTGTCGTAATAGATCGCCTTCAGGTGCTTGCGCGTGCCCTTGTTACGCGCATTCGTCGCGATGATGGGCGCAGCGTTGAACCCCGCCAGGCGGTCGGAAGCCACGAGGAGCTTGAGCTCGATTTCGGTCGCGCGCGGCACGTCATCGCGAGACGGCGGGAGTTCCGGCGCTGTCGTCTCCGCACGCGCGTCATCAGCGGAGAACCCGGCCTGCAAAGACTCTTGCGAAGATGCATCGTCGGGGAACGCGGAGCCGGGCGCCTCACCAGCGGGAGGAACAACAAAATCGTTAGATTTCTTCCCATCCTCAGGGATCGGATGGCCGTTGGCCTTCGCAAGCCGTTGTACGGGGTCGAGGGCTCGCTTGATGGCGCCGGTTTCGGACATACACGCTTTATGACAGTTCGGTGACAGAGCGCTGACATATACCCGACTTGACTCGCGGGGAGAAGCGCGAGCCGTCGCATCTCCATTGAAATTTCCGAGCTGTGATCGATGGGTCAATCCGGGTTACGTTCATGTCCGCCGTCATTCGCGCGGGGAATCTTCTTTCTTTCCCGACGCTTGGACGTGTGTTGGGAGAAATCATGCAGTTCGACACCAAGATCGCCGTTGTCATCCGCAACGATCTCCAGGCCTGGCAGAAGCTCAATGTCGCATCGTTCCTGACGAGCGGCGTCGCGGCCGCCTTTCCGGAGTGCATCGGCGACACCTATGAGGACGCCTCGGCTACGAAATATCTTGCGCTGATCGGCCAGCCGATCCTGATTTATGGTGCCGATGGTCCGGCATTGTCGCGTGCACTCGATCGTGCACTCACGCGCAGCGTCACGCCCGCGGTCTATACCGAGGACATGTTCAAGACCACGCATGATGCCGCCAATCGCGAGGCGGTGAAAACCGTTGCGCGTACCGATCTCAATCTCGTCGGCATTGCGATGCGCGCCGATCGCAAAGTGATCGACAAGATCGTCGACGGGTTGAAGTTCCATAGCTGAAAAGGTGCTGGTTGTTTTCACCTCTCCCGCTCGCGGGAGAGGTCGGCGCGTCCTAGGCGATGCGAAGCATCGTCCCGCGCGCTGGGTGAGGGTTCTTTCCGCTTGGGGATTGTCCCGTTGCGGAGATACCCTCTCCCCAACACTCTCCCGCAAGCGGGAGAGGGAGCGCACCTCAGCTCGGCGGCATCGTCTCGAACTTGGTCAGGCCAGCATCGAGATGGTCCCAGTCATACGCACGCGCCGCGTAGGTCACCACGTGCGGCTTGTAGCGGGCGGGTTCGTCGAGGCTCGCGGCACGGATCGTGAAGATGTCGGGCATGGCCTTGAAGGTCATGTAGACGGCCACGCCGCACGCGGGGCAGAAGGCTCGCGTCTTCACATTGCCGCTGTCGCCGGTTATGTCCCATTTTTTGGCGTCGCCTGTCACCGTGACGCCTTCGCGCGCGAAGGTGGCGTAGGAGCCATGTCCGGTGCCGCTTTCACGCTGGCAGTCCCGGCACTGGCAATGGTTGGCGAACAGGGGCTCGCCGGCGATCGAATAGCGGATCGCACCGCAGGCGCAGCCGCCGGTGTAGGGCTTGTCCATCGTGATCACTCCTCGACTGTCTCGTTACTTTTATTCGCCGCTGATCTCGTCGAGCTGCCGGACGACCTTCTTCCAGCCGCCGCTCATGATGGTGTAGGCACTCTCGTTCCGGGGCAGCACGAAGCCCGCATGCACCAGTTGAATCCGCGTGCCGGCTTCGACCGGGGTGAGGGACCACGTCACGACAGTGTCGAGCGGCGCGCCGTAACCGATGTTGCGCGCGTCGCCGCCCTGCCAGGCATAGGCGAGGCGCCGGTTCGGTATGACCTCCAGAACGCGGCAATGGATGACGCCGTCCCAGTTGCCGCCAGGCTTGGTCTGGTAAGTGAAGACATTGCCGACGACGGCTTCGAAACCGGTCGGTGGCATCAGCCAGCGCGCGATCAGCTGGGCGCTGGTCAGCGCCTTCCAGATCGTCTCGGGTGCGTGAGGGAAGACGTCGTCCAGAACGATGTCCTTGGTCTCGGCTTTCAACGCGGCTGCACTCACGGGTCGATCTCCTTCAAGAGGTCACGCAGGTTCTGGAAGCGCTCGCGCCAGAAGACGCCGTAATGATCCATCCAGGTCACCAGCGGCTCGAGGCCTTGCGGCGCGGCGCGGTAATAGACGTTGCGGCCTTCGGCGCGCTCGGCGACGAGGCCGGCCTGCTTCAACGATTTGAGGTGCTGCGAGATCGCGCCCTGCGTCACGCCGCTGCCGCGCGTGAGTTCGGCGACGCTGATCTCCTTGCTCTCGAACACGCGCTCGAACACAGCGCGGCGGGTCGGATCGGCGAGGGCGCGCATCACGACGGAGACAGGGCTTGGGGCGGCTTCGATCATGTCAATCAATTAGCGTTAGCTAATGCATTAGTCAATGCTAATTTGTTCGGCATCAGTGGCCGCGATCTCGATTGACTATGACTGACTAGTCAGTCATAAATAGGGAATGACAAAGAAGCCCACCAAAGCAGCTGCGGCCAAAGCAGCAAGTCCCCAGCCGGAAGCGGACGGGGAAGCCGCTGCTCCGGCATCGAGCCGCGCCACGCGCGCGGCCGAGCGGCGTGATGCGATCGTCGAGGCCGCCATGGAGGAGTTCATCGCGCGCGGCTTTGCCGCGACGCGGCTCGACGACATCGCCAAGCGCGCAGGCGTCGCGAAGGGCACGATCTACCTGCATTTCAAGGACAAGGAATCGATGTTCGAGGAGTTGGTGCGCACCGTGATCGTGCCGGTGGTGGCGCGGCTCAATGCGTTGCCGCCGCCGACGGGCTCGGTGCGCGATCTGATCGAAACCTTTGCCGGCAACTTTCTCAAAGAGGTGATCGGGACGAGGCGCGGCGATCTGGTCCGCCTCATCGTGGCCGAAGGGCCGCGCTTTCCATCGGTCGCCGACTTCTACTACCGCGAGGTCGTGTCGCGCGGGATCGCGGGCATGCGCGCGCTGATCGAGCTCGGCGTGGCCCGTGGCGAGATCCACCAGAAGAATCTCGCTCGCTATCCGCAGATCCTGATCGCGCCCGCGATGATCGCGGTGATCTGGCAGAGCCTGTTTGCGCGGCACGCGCCGCTCGATGCGCAGGACATGCTGCGCGTCCATCTCGATTTGATTTTTGGCGAACGGAGGACGACATGAGGTCGTCGCAAAGCATATTTGCAATCGCATTGGCCGCTGTGCTCGCAACCGGACTTGCCGGTTGCAATGAGAAGCGCGATCCCGGCTTCCAGGGCTGGGTCGAAGCTGACATGATCTATGTCAGTCCGGACGAAGCGGGCCGGGTCATCAAGCTGGACATCCGCGAAGGCGATGTCGTGAAGGTCGGCGATCCCCTGTATTCCGTCGACGACGATCTCCAGCTTGCCGATCTCAACCAGACCAAGGCGACGCTTGCCAACGCGCAGCAGGTGTTCGATCGCGCGGATTCCCTGCGCAAGACCGGCTCGGGCACGCAAGCCGCGCTCGATTCCGCCGTCTCCGACTTGCGGGTCGCGCAGGCGCGGGTGGTCACGTCAGAGACGCGGTTGGCGCGGCGCAAGGGTTTTGCGCCTGTCGCCGGGACCATCCAGCAGATCTATTTCCGCGAAGGCGAGATGGTCGCGGCGCAGCGGCCGGTGCTCTCGATCATGCCGCCCGGCAACATGAAGCTGCGCTTCTTCGTGCCGGAGGCGGAGTTGCCGAAATTGTCGATCGGCGACGAAGTGCGGGTCGCCTGCGACAATTGCGCGGCCGATCTCACCGCCAAGATCTATTTCATCGCGACCTCGGCTGAATACACGCCACCAGTGATCTACAGCCTGGAGGAGCGCAACAAGCTCGTCTACCTGATCCAGGCGAGGCCCTCGCGGCCCGATGCCTTGCGGGTGGGGCAGCCGATCGACGTCTATCTCCATCCCAAGACGCCGGTGGCGGACAAGCGATGAACGCCGGCAACGACATCGCGATCGACGTCAAGGGCCTGACCAAGTCGTTCGGCGGCCGCGAGGTCGTGCACGATCTGTCGATGCAGGTGAAGCGCGGCTCGATCTACGGCTTTCTCGGGCCGAACGGCTCGGGCAAGACCACGACCATCCGCATCCTCTGTGGCCTGCTCACACCCGACAGCGGCGAGGGCACCTGCCTCGGCTACGACATCCTGAAGGACGCCGACAAGATCAAGCGCCAGGTCGGCTACATGACCCAGCGCTTCAGCCTGTACCAGGACCTGTCCGTGCGCGAGAATCTCGAATTCGTCGCGCGGCTCTATGGCATCACCGACCCGCGCGGTGCGGCGCGCGACATGATCAAGCGGCTCGGGCTTTCGGGCCGCGAGGAGCAGCTCGCCGGCGAGCTCTCCGGCGGCTGGAAGCAGCGGCTGGCGTTAGGTGCCTGCACGCTGCCGAGCCCAAAGCTGCTCTTGCTCGACGAGCCGACGGCCGGCGTCGACCCGAAGGCGCGGCGCGATTTCTGGAACGAGATCCATGCGCTCGCGGCCGAAGGGCTCACCGTGCTGGTTTCGACCCATTACATGGACGAGGCCGAGCGCTGCCACGAGATCGCTTACATCGCCTACGGTCATCTGCTGACGCACGGCACGGTGGAGGAGGTGATCGCGGGATCCGCACTTTCGACCTACACCGTAACGGGCGAGGATTTGAACGACCTCACGGCCGCACTCACCGGCAAGCCCGGAATCGATATGGTCGCACCGTTCGGCACATCGCTGCATGTTTCCGGGCGCGACGTCGCAGCGCTCGAGGCCAGCATCGCGCCGTGGCGCGACAACAGCGGTCTGCACTGGCACAAATCGGCGCCCTCGCTGGAAGACGTGTTCATCGAGCTGATGGGCCGCTCCAAGGACAATTTTCAAGGATAGTTGCAATGAGCGCCGTCGATCATCCCGCGCCAGCGCACGAAATCCGGGAGCGGTTCGGCTTCTGGAAGCGCTCCTATGCGATGCTGGTCAAGGAGTTCATCCAGCTCAAGCGCGATCGCGTCTCGTTCGCGATGATCGTGATGCTGCCGGTGATGCAGCTCTTGCTGTTCGGCTATGCCATCAACACCACGCCGCACAATCTGCCGAGCGCGGTGCTGCTCCAGGAAGATTCCGATCTCGCCCGCTCGGTCCTGAAGGCGCTGGAGAATACCGCCTATTACCGCTTCATCTACGAGGTGCATGACGTCGACGAATTCGACAACCTCCTGAAATCCGGCAAGGTGCTGTTCGGCGTCGAGATCCCGCGCGGCTTCGAGCGCGCGGTGCGCCGCGGCGACAAGCCGGCGCTGCTGGTCGCGGCCGATGCCACCGATCCGGTCGCGGCGAGCGCCGCGCTCGGCTCGCTCGGCATGATCGTGCAGACTGCGCTGGCGCACGATCTCTACATCGGCGATCCCCCGGAAATGCCGTTCGAGATCCGCGCGCACGCCCGCTACAATCCGGCCGCGAATTCCAGCCTCAACATCGTGCCGGGCCTGGTCGGCACCATCCTCACCATGACCATGCTGATCTTCACCGCGCTCTCGGTGACGCGCGAGGTCGAGCGCGGCACGATGGAGAGCCTGCTGTCGATGCCGATCAAGCCGGTCGAGGTGATGTTCGGCAAGATCATCCCTTACGTGCTGGTCGGCTTTATCCAGGCCTTCCTGATCATCAGCATCGGTATCGGCCTGTTCGGCGTGCCGCTGCTCGGCAACGTCTTCCTGCTGGCGTTGCTGTCGACGCTCTTCATCGCCACGAATCTCTCGATCGGGTACACGATCTCGACCCTGGTGCAGAACCAGCTCCAGGCCATGCAGATGTCGATGATGTTCTTCCTGCCGAGCATCCTGCTGTCCGGCTTCATGTTCCCGTTCGCGGGCATGCCGAATTGGGCGCAATATGTCGGCGAATGCCTGCCGCTGACGCATTATTTGCGCATCGTCCGCGCCATCATGCTGAAGGGCGCCTCCATGCCTAACCTGCGTTTCGACGCGGCAGCGCTCGCCGTCCTGATGCTGGTCGCGATGACCATCGCCGTGACGCGCTTCCGCCGCACGCTGGATTGAGGCAGACTGCCCCGGAATCGAGGGGGTGAAATGGTCAGCCTGGTCAGCGGGAAAGTCCGGCAGAAAGCCGTCTTGTCGGAGGAGTTCGAGCGCGAGCTGACGCGCGAAGTGCTGCGCACCGAGCTGTTGCGGGTGAAGGCGTTGATCGCCACCGGCTGCGTCATGATGGTCATGCTCACGGCAACCTTCGTGATCGATCCTGCCATCTCGAACCGGATCTGGCGCGGGACCGAGGGCATGGTCCGCGAATATGTCCTCGTGGCGGGGTTTCTGCTGTTCGAGGTCTGGGTCCACAGCCAGATCAGGAGAAACATCAAGCTCGATCGCGACCTGCCGGTGGTCAGGCGCTATATCGGCGCCTTCATCGAGACGTCGCTGCCGACGCTCATCCTGATCCTCCAGATCCGCAGCATGGGCGCGAGCCAGGCGCTCGGCTTCGTGTTGCCTCTGGTCTATTTCATCTTCGTCATTCTTTCGACGCTGCGGCTCGATTTCTGGCTGTCCACCTTCACGGGATTTGTCGCCGCAGCCGAACTGTTGGCTGTTGCGCTGTACTACAATCCGGTGAGCGACGCCGGCGAGCCTCTGATCTACTTCCACACCGTGCGCAGTATGGTCATCCTGGTCTGCGGCGTGCTGGCGGGCTCCGTCGGCGCGCAATTGCGGCGGCAATTCGCCGCGAGCATCGCGGCGGCCACCGCGCGCGACCGGGTGACGAATCTGTTCGGCCAGCACGTCTCGCCGCAAGTGGTCGAGCGGCTGATGGCGGAGGGGACGAGCGCGGCGGGCGACCTCCGCTGCGTCGCCGTGATGTTCGTCGATTTCCGCGGCTTTACCGCGGGTGCGCAGTCGCGCACGCCGCAGGAGGTCGTCGACCGGCTCGACGGTGCCTTCGCGGTGCTGGTCGATATTCTCGACCGCCACGGCGGCATCGTGAACAAGTTTCTCGGCGACGGTTTTCTCGCGCTGTTCGGTGCGCCGCTGGAGGCATCCGATGCGGCCCATCGCGCGGTCGCCGCAGGCCGCGACATGCTGACCGCGATGGATCACATCAATGCGCAGACGAGCTGGCCGCTGCGTATCGGCATCGGCATCCATTTCGGCGAGGTCGTCGCCGGCAATATCGGCTCGCCCCGGCGCAAGGAATACACCGTGATCGGCGACACCGTGAACTTCGCCTCGCGGCTGGAAGCACTCAACAAGGAGTTCGGCTCGCAGCTCCTGATCTCAGCATCCGTGCGCGACGCGCTCGGCGACGATGGCGAGGATGCGGTCGCGCTCGGCGAGGTCACGGTTCGCGGTTACGAGCAGCCGGTCGCGGTGTTTCAGCTGGGGTGAGGGTACCGCTCGCGTTTCTTTGAAGGCGCGCGTTGAAATATCCGCGGCGCCATTCCGCTCTTGGACTTCAGGAAGCCGCAACCCGGCTTCCTGATATCACCTGGAGAGGAAACCATGACCCGATTGACCTTTGTCTCGGCTGCTCTGATCGCTGCTTCGGTCTATCAAATACAGGCCGCTGCGGCTCGTGACGTCGCCCCGATGCGGCGCGGCGCGGCCCATGCGACGGCGGACTGCGCGCGGGCTCCGGCGGAGGGTGCGTACGCGACTGCGCCGTACAAGGAGCCGCCCTGCATGCCGAAGACGAACTGACAATCGAAGCCAGGCGAGGCCGGGTGAGGCGACGTCAGCCAACCCGGCCTCGCGCCCGCGTGCCCCGATCTTCCTTCGGTATCCTGGTAGTTCTTGACTCCCCTCTCATCTAGTCATCTATATGACTAGATGAATTCAGCTCCGCGCGACGAACGCCTTCCCCGCTATCAGCTTCTGCGCGACGACCTCGCCGCGCGCATCAACCGCAATGAATGGCGGCCGGGCGAGCCGATTCCGTCGGAGGCCGAGCTTGGCGCCCATTACGGCGTCGCCATCGGCACCGTGCGCAAGGCGATCGACCAGCTCGTCGCGGACGCGGTGCTGGAGCGCCAGCAGGGCCGCGGCACGTTCGTGCGCCGCGCGCGCTTCAACTCCTCGCTGTTCCGCTTCTTCCGCTTCCAGTCCGAGAGCGGCGAGCGGCGCGTGCCGAAGAGCCGCATCATCCGGCGCAAGAGCGTGCCCGCGACATCGGCCGTCGCCTCGGCGCTGCGTATCCCGGTGGGCGAGCCGGTGATCAGCCTCTCGCGTCTGCGGCTGATCGACGATGTGCCGCTGCTGGCCGAGGAAATCTGGCTCCAGCAATCGCGTTTCGCAAAAATTCTCGAGATCGACACCGCCGAGTTCGGCGACCTCTTGTATCCGCTTTACGAGGAGCGCTGCGGCGAGGTCGTGGTCTCCGCCGAGGAAATCCTGACGGTCGAGACCTGCAACGAGATGCAGGCGCGATTGTTGCGGCTCGAGGCCCACGCGCCGCTGATCGTGATCGAACGCCTCGCGCTCGATCTGGAGCGACGGCCGATCGAATGGCGCCGTTCGCGCGGGCCGGCGGATCGCTTCCGCTACCACGCCGAGATCCGCTGACGCGGCTATTCAACGACATCAAGCAATAAACGAGTACAGGGGTAGGAAACATGTCGAACTGGTACAGTGAAAGCTCGCCGCTGGAGCGGCGCACGTTCTGGGCAAGCTTTGGCGGCTGGGCGCTGGATGCGCTCGACGTCCAGATGTTCGGCCTTGCCATCCCCGCGCTGATCGCGGCCTTCGGCATCAGCAAGGCCGATGCCGGCTTGCTCGGCTCGGTCACGTTGTTCTTCGGTGCGTTCGGCGGCTGGCTCGGCGGCGCGCTCGGCGACCGTTTCGGCCGGGTCAAGGCGCTCCAGATCACGGTTGCGACCTTTGCGCTGGCGACGTTCGCTTCAGCCTTTGCGATGAGCTACACCCAACTCCTGGTGCTCAAGGCGATCCAAGGCCTCGGTTTCGGCGCCGAATGGGCCTGCGGCGCGGTGCTGATGGCCGAGATCATCCGGCCCGAGCATCGCGGCAAGGCGCTTGGCACCGTGCAAAGCGCCTGGGCCGTCGGTTGGGGCGCGGCCGTGCTGCTATCGGCGCTGGTCTTCACCTATGCGCCGGCTGATATCGCCTGGCGCATCCTGTTTGCGATCGGACTGTTGCCGGCGCTGCTCATCATCTTCATCCGCCGCGGGCTGAAGGAGCCGCCGCGCGCCGTTGCCAAGGACGCAGAGATGCCGTTCCTTGCCACGCTTTCCGGCATCTTCCACCGTGACGTGCTGCGCTCGACCCTGGTCGGCGGCCTGTTCGGCATCGGTGCCCATGGCGGCTATGCCGCGTTGACGACCTTCCTGCCGACATATCTGCGCGAAGTGCGGCATTTGTCGGTGCTCGGCTCCAGCGGCTATCTCGCCGTCATCATCGTCGCCTTCTTCTGCGGCTGTGTCGCCAGCGGCATCATCAGCGACCGCATCGGGCGCCGGGCCAATGTCGCGTTGTTCGCCAGCGCCTGCATCGCAACCGTGCTGGTCTACATCTTTGCGCCGCTGACCAACGGCGAAATGCTGCTGCTCGGCTTTCCGCTCGGCTTCTTCTCGGCCGGCATTCCGGCCAGCATGGCGGCGCTGTTCAGCGAGCTCTATCCCGCGGGCGTGCGCGGCACCGGCGTCGGCTTCTGCTACAATTTCGGCCGCGTCGTCTCCGCCGCGTTTCCCTTCCTGGTCGGCTTTCTCGGCGATCGCATCGGTCTCGGGCCCGCGATCGGCATCGATGCGGCGTTTGCCTATACATTGGTGCTGATCGCGGTGCTGCTCCTGCCCGAGACCCGCGGCAAGGTGTTCGAGCAGGCCGTGGCGACGCGCGCCTGACGAAGTATGAGGAGCAGCCATCATGACATTGTCCCAGCGCGGGCTGACGCGCCGCCAGTTTGGTGCGGGCCTCGCATCGCTCGCCACCGTGGTCGCGACCACAGCCAGGAGTGAGGCGCCCTTGCCCGTTATCGACACCCACGCCCATGTCTTTCATCGCGAGCTCAAGCTCGCGCCGGGCCGGCGTTACGCGCCGGACTATGACGCGCCGCTGTCCCTCTATCTCGAGCAGCTCGAGCACAACGGCGTGACCAACGGCGTGCTGGTGCAGCCGAGCTTCCTGGGCACCGATAATTCCTATCTGGTCGACTGCCTGAAGCAGACCAACGGCCGCCTGCGCGGCGTCGCTGTTGTCGATCTCGCGATCAGCGCGGACGAGTTACGCCAGCTCGATCGCGCCGGCGTGGTCGGCATTCGCCTCAATCTCGTTGGCCAGCCCTTGCCCGATCTCGCTGCGAGCGAATGGAAGGGGTTGCTCGTAAATGTGAAGGCGATGGGCTGGCAGGTCGAGATCCAGCGCAATGCCTCCGATCTCGCCGTGATCGCGCCGCAACTGCTCGATCTCGGCGTCACCGTCGTGCTCGATCACTACGCGCTGCCCGATCCGAAACTCGGTGTCGCCGATCCCGGCTTCCGATCGGTGCTGAAGCTTGGCGCGACGCGAAACGTGTGGGTCAAGATCTCCGCGCCGTACCGCAACGGTGCTGCGGGCGAAAGCTTTGCGAAAGAGGCTTATCCGCTGCTGCGCGACGCGTACGGCCTCGATCGCCTGTTGTGGGGCAGCGACTGGCCGCATACGCAGTTCGAGGCAACGCAGAGCTACGCGAAGAACCGGCAATTCCTCGACACGCTCATCGTCGACAAGAGCGAGCGCGCGCAAGTGCTGGCATCGCCGCGACCGCTCTTTCGTTTCTGACACGCATCGCGATTGCTCCGATTGCTCTCTATTTTGGGGCATGACGGACGATGTTTTGGGCTTGTAGAGTGCTGCGCGAGGCGGCCGGTTTTCTGCCGCCATTTGCGTGAGGACTTTACATGCAGCGCCGCTACATCACCGTCGACGTGTTCACGGACCGCGCCTTCGGCGGCAACCAGCTTGCCGTGGTGCTCGACGCTGGCGGGCTGTCCACGCAGCAGATGCAGGCGATCGCGACCGAGTTCAACTTTTCCGAGACGACGTTCGTGCTGCCGCCGCGCGACAAGGCCAACGACGCCGAGGTGCGCATCTTCACGCCCGTGCTGGAGATTGCCTTTGCCGGCCACCCCAATGTCGGAACGGCCTTCGTACTCGCCTCGATGGCGAAAGAGCCGAAGCCCCGGCTCTTGTTCGAGGAGAAAGCCGGGCTCGTGCCGGTCGAGATCGTGAGAGAGCAGGGCCGGGTGATCAGGACGGAGCTTACCGCACCGCAGCCGCTGGCGCGGTATGCGCCGCTGTCACCGGCTGAAGCCGCGAGCTGCATTTCGCTGACCGCGGATGATGTCAGGACCGACAACCACGCACCGCATGTCGTCACCGTCGGAAACGCGTTTCTGGTGATGGAGCTGCATTCGCGCGAGGCATTGAAGCGGGCCCGCCCCGATGCGGCAGCCTACGGCAAGGTTTTGCCGCGCGATGGCGCCCGCTCGGTGTGGTTCTATACGCGCGACGTGCCTGCAGCCGAGGCGCCCTGCGAGCGGCAGGCGCGCATGTTCATGCGCGGCGCGAGCGGCCTCACCGAAGATCCCGCCACCGGCAGCGCGACCGTTGCGGCCGCCGCGCTATTCGCCGATCTCGATCCTACGCGCGACGGCGAATTGCAGCTCACGGTCGGCCAGGGCTTCGACATGGGCCGGCCGAGCATTCTGCAGACGCGCGTGCGCAAGCAGGGCGGTAAGGTCGTCTCCGCCCATGTCGGCGGCGCTTGCGTGCAGATGATGGAGGGGACGTTCAGGTTGGCGGGGGAGAGTTAGACCGTAGCCCGGATGGAGCGAAGCGAAGTCCGGGGCAGTACCTGCGACGGAAACACTTTCCCGGATTGCGCTGCGCTATATCCGGGCTACAGACTTGGACCCGTCATCCTGAGGTGCGAGCTCTTGCGAGCCTCGAAGGATGCACGGCCGATGTGTCGCAGCATCAATGCCACGCCGCCGCCCTTCGAGGCCTCCGCTTCGCTACGGCACCTCAGGGTGACGGCTACGGAGGTAGCTACACCTGCCGTCCAGCCAGATTCTTCACCGCCACCTCGTCGCGCTCCTCGATGATCTCGGCGATCATCTGACGGTGGCAGTGGGTGTGGTCGCGCTCGTAGCAGAGCAGGCAGACGGGGCCGGCCTTCTTCACCAGCGCCGAGAGCTCGTCCATCGCTTCCCTGGCCTCAGGCGCCTTCAAGTGCTTTGAGAAGATCTTTTCCAGCACGTCGTATTGGCCACTGCGCGCGGCGAGGCGGCCTTCCTTCGGCGTGCCGAGTGCTGCGAGATGCACATAGGCGATGCCGCGCTCGTCGAGGCCTGCGGCCAGCTGCTTCTTGGAAAAGCCCGGCCGCCGCGACGACGTCACCGCGCGCACATCGACCACCAGCTTGACGCCGGCCTGCTCCAGCTCGTCCAGCACGGCCTTGGGCGGCGTCTGCTCATAGCCGATGGTGAAGAGCTTCTTCGCCTTGGCCATGGACTCTCCTCACGAGACTCGCGCGATCAGTTCCATGGCGCCGTGCGGTGCGCGCACCTTGCCCTCGTGAATGACATAGGCGAACACGTCGCGCGGCTCTTTCTTGGGCTTCGCCTTGTCGACCTTCGGGAGGTCGTCCGGTTCGCCGCCGTCGGCCCAGGCCTGGAAGCGCTCGGCCCAGGCGTCCAACTGCTTCGGCGGATAGCAGGTCTTGATCTCGTCATTGCCCTTCTGCAGCCGGGCATAGACGAAGTCGCCGGCGACATCGGCGATCGCCGGATATTTGCCGTGCTCGGCGAACACCACGGGCGTCTCGAACTCGCGGATCAGCGCGATGAAGTCCGGCGCGCAAAAACTGTCGTGGCGCACCTCCACCACGTGGCGCAGCGCGCGGCCCTCGAGCTTGCGCGGCAACAGCTCCAGAAACTTGCCGAAATCGGCGCCGTCGAATTTCTTGGTCGGCGCGAATTGCCAGAGCACGGGGCCGAGATGGTCGCCCAGTTCCAGCACCCCGGAATCATAGAACCGCTTGATGGAATCGCCGGCCTCGGCCAGCACGCGGCGGTTGGTGGCAAAGCGCGGCCCCTTCACCGAGAACACAAAACCCTCGGGCACCTCGGCTGCCCATTTGCGAAAACTCTCCGGCTTCTGCGATCCGTAATAGGTGCCGTTGATCTCGATCGAAGTCAGCTTCGAGGCCGCGTAGGACAGCTCCTTCGCCTGCGTCAGTTTCTCCGGATAGAACACGCCGCGCCACGGCTCGAAGGTCCAGCCGCCGATTCCGATGAAGATGTTGCCGGTTTTTTTGGTCGCGGTTTTTGCTTTGGCCACGGGGGATCTCGCATCGACGGGAAGGGGAGGTCTGCATCCTAGTCAAACCAGAAGTGATTGGCCAGTTGCGGTGTCCCGTCTAAGCTGACGAAGAAATCTGCGCAAAAAGGAGAACAAGATGCGGATGCTGATGCTGGGAGCGGCGCTCGTCATGATGACATCTGCTGCCATGACGTCTGTTGCGATGGCTGACGATGACGACGCGAAGGGCGCGCAGAAGCTCGCCATGCAGGGCCGCGACGATTACTGGCATTGCCTGGCGCGGGAGTATTCGCGCGACAGCAATCAGGGCATGTCGGAACAGGATTTTGGAAAGTCGGTTTCGGGGGCCTGCCCCTCGGAACGGCAATATTACCGGGTGGCGCTGCTCGACTATCTGACCTCGCAGTATCCGAACATCGAATCCGGCGCCCATCTCGCGACCGCGAACAGGGCGGTGGAGGCGGCGCAGAAGGACATCGTGACCGCCTTCGTCAAGCACCGGCCGCCGCAGAAATAGGGCGGCGGACCGTTGCGGTCCGGCGGCCCTTCCGGCCGCGCGATCATCCGTGGTATGACTGGCGGCATCTGGAGCGGGGACGGGTTGGCATGTCGTCTGAGTCGGTAGGTGGCATCTTTGGCGCGATCGTCGCGGCGGTCGTGCTGGCGGTCGCCGTCGTCTTCGGGCCGATCGGGCAGTACGGCAAGCCGCCGAAGCCGGCCAAGGTCGAGCCGGCCCCCGCCGCCATGGCGCCCGCAGCCCCGGCTGCGCCGGCGCCGCGGGGCCCGGTGATCCGGGAAGTCCCGAACCAGTAATGGCCTGAAAAAGACCTCCCGGCCCCCTTGCGGAGCGGCCGCGTCGTCCCCATTTGGGTGACAACGGCAACGTTGAGTAACAATCTCCGTTGTTGAGACGACCTTGGAATAGCTTGGGCTAGCGCCGGATGTACGCGCGGTCCGCCATTCCGGGGTCGTTGGCATTTTTGGGCCATCTCCCGAGAACCCCGGCTTGGCATCGCAGGACGCGGCGGATATACGCTGGCGTCATGAATGAAGCGATCAGACCGGGCGTCGGCGGCCAGGCTCAAGAGGGGCCGGAACTGTCGGTCATCGTCCCGACTTTCAACGAGCGCGACAACGTCACGGTGCTGTACCGGCGGCTGGAGGCGACGCTTGTCAACGTCGCCTGGGAAGTCGTGTTCGTCGACGACAATTCGCCCGACGGCACCTCCGACGTGGTGCGGGCGCTGGCGCAGCAGGACAGCCGCGTGCGCTGCATCCGCCGCATCGGCCGCCGCGGCCTGTCGGGCGCGTGCATCGAGGGCATCCTGGCCTCCAGCGCGCCTTTCGCCGCCGTGATCGACGCCGACCTCCAGCACGACGAGACGCAGCTGCCGAAGATGCTGTTGCTGCTCGCAAGCGATCAGGCCGACCTCGTCGTCGGCAGCCGCTACATCGAGGGCTACAAGAGCGAAGGCTTCAACAAGCAGCGCGCCGGCGCCAGTGCGCTGGCGACCGAGGTGGCGAAGAAGATGCTCCGGGTCGAGATCGCCGACCCGATGAGCGGCTTCTTCATGGTCCGCCGCGACCGGTTCGAGCAATTGGCACCAAAACTGTCGGTGCACGGCTTCAAGATCCTGCTCGATCTCGTCGCGAGTGCGCAGGGCAATTTGCGCGCGGTCGAGATTCCCTACACGTTCGGCGCCCGCCAGCATGGCGAGAGCAAGCTCGATTCCATGGTCGCGCTCGATTTCATCGGCCTCGTGCTGGCGAAGCTCACCAACGACATCGTCTCGCTGCGTTTCATCCTGTTCGCGATGGTGGGCGGCATCGGCCTCGTGGTGCATCTCACCACGCTCTTCATCGGACTTCAGTTGTTCAAGGCGCCGTTCGCGGAGGCGCAGGCCGCAGGCGCCATCATCGCCATGACGACCAACTTCATCATGAACAATTTCCTCACCTATCGGGATCAGCGGTTGAAGGGCTTTGCGATCCTGCGCGGCCTCATCATGTTCTACATCGTGTGCAGCGTCGGCCTGCTCGCCAATGTCGGCGTCGCCTTCTCGGTCTACGACCAGGAACCGATCTGGTGGCTGGCGGGCCTCGCCGGCGCGCTGATGGGCGTGGTGTGGAATTACGCGATGTCCGGACTGTTCGTCTGGCGCAAGAAATAGTGCGCCCAGAAAACGGACAAGGATTCGGGTATGGGCGGGGCTGACGCGCGGATCGTCCGCAATACGGCGCTGGTGATTCTTGCGCTGGTCGCATTGCGGCTGGTCGCGGCCGCCTTCACGCCGATCACCTTCGACGAAGCTTATTACTGGATGTGGTCGAGGAACCTGGCGGGCGGTTACTACGACCATCCGCCGATGGTGGCCTACGTCATCCGCGCCGGCACCATGATCGCCGGCGACACCGAGCTCGGCGTCCGCCTGGTCTCGATCCTGCTCGCGCTGCCGATGAGCTATGCGATCTATCGTTCGGCCGCGATCCTGTTCGGCGGTGCCCGGGTGGCAGCGACCAGCGCCATCCTGCTCAACGTGACGATGATGGCCTCGGTCGGCACGCTGATCGTGACGCCGGATGCGCCGTTGCTGGTCGCCTCCAGCTTCGTGTTGTTCTTCCTGGCAAAAGTGCTGGAGACCGGTCGCGGTGCCTGGTGGCTCGCGGTCGGTGCCGCCGTCGGCGCGGCGCTGCTGTCGAAGTACACCGCGATGTTCTTTGGTGCGGCGATCCTGATCTGGCTCGCGTCCGTGCCGAAACTGCGGCGCTGGTTCCTCTCGCCCTGGCCCTATCTCGGCGGCCTCGTCGCGCTCGCGCTGTTCTCGCCGGTGATCCTCTGGAATGCGGATCATCACTGGGTTTCGTTCGTCAAGCAGCTCGGTCGCGCCAGGATCGAGGATTTTCGGCCGGTCTTCATTGCCGAGCTGATCCCGACCCAGATCGCGTTTGCGACCCCGCTGGTCTTCATCCTCGGTGCGATGGGCCTGCACGCGCTGACCTGGCGGAGAGCCGGCGCGCTGGCCTCGCGCGTGCTGATCGAGACGATGTTCTGGACCATCGTCGCCTATTTCGTCTGGCATTCGCTGCATGCCCGCGTCGAGGCCAACTGGTTTGCGCCGGTCTATCCGCCCTTCGTCGTTGCCGCCGCCGCCGCGGCCAATCTCGTACAGTGGAAACCGCGCGCGCAACGGCTGGTGGATTTTTGCCTGCGCTGGGCCGCGCCGACCGGCATCGTGATGTTTGCCGCGCTGATCCTTCAGGCCAATACGGGCTGGCTATCCGGCTATCGCCGCGATGCGACGGTCCGCAGCGTCGGTGTCGGCTGGCGGGAGCTTGCCGCGGAGATCGAAGCGGCACGTGTCCGTGCAGGCGCGACCTGCGTGCTCACGCCGGATTACGGCACCACGGGCTGGCTTGCCTTCTATCTGCCCCGCGGCACCTGCGTGGTGCAGCAGAACCAGCGCATCCGCTGGGTCAACATGCCCGAGCCCGATCCAAAACTGCTCGCGGGGAAGCTGATCTATGTCGACGAGCTGCGCCCCGACGGCCGTCCGTTCCTGAACGACCTCTTCACGCAGGTGAGCCGTGTCGCCGAGCTGCAGCGCAAGCGCGGGCCGCTCGTGGTCGAGACCTACGGCGTGGATCTGCTCGAGGGCGCCAAGGGCGACGTGCTGGACCGCTCGCCGCCGCCTGAACTTCTGCCCTGAACCGGCCGCACCTCGCGGGTGCGGGCTGCACTCACCAGCGGGGGATTTCGCCGGTCGGAACGGTCGTCGAAACCGCGTTGTTGTTCTTGGGAACGACGAGCGGGCTGAGGCAGGCGAAGGCCTCGATCGAATTATAGATGAAGTTCATCATGCCATCGACCCCCATCACCGCGATCGTGCGATTGAGCGCTGCAACCTGCAGAAACCGGTTCTCCATCGGGAAGCAAAGCTCCAGGAGCCTCTTCGCGCCCCGGGGCGAAACCACATAACCCGCCGTGCCGAAGCAATTGACGAGCCGAAACGCGGCGACCTCCGAGGTTGATCTCTGAAAGACAGGCGCGCTTTCATTGCTCTGATGCTTGGGCGTGAACACCATCTCGGTCTTGAAGCCGGGCGTCAGCTCGAGGGCGAGAATGGAGTCCGTATTGTAGCCGAGCGCGACGTAGTCCCAGTCCTTGAGACGATGAAGGAAATCCAGGCGCTCGGTGATGTCATTGCGGATGATCGCGTCGTCCTCGAACACGAGCGCCGGGGTTTCGGATTGAACCGTCTGTTGCCAGATCCGCAAGTGCGAGGCCGCGCAACCGACCGCGCCGGGCGTGAACTGCGCTCCGGGCACGACAAGGTTCATTCCGAGCGCGTCCTGCGGTGAGAACGATGCGCCTTCGGATGCCTCAAATCGTTCGAAGGCGATCTTCGATCCGGCATTCAGTCTCAGGAAGCTTTCGTACTTTTCCGGCTGACGGTTGAGGTTGACGACGAAGTTCTTCATGGAAAGGACCAGATTCAAAGTTCGGATAAAGCGTCGACCGCTAATTGAGCCATATCAACGGGCCCCTTGATTCGCCACGCGCCGGCGCGTCGAGGCGAATGCGGTGTCCAGCTTCGAGCAAGCTCCACGGGATAATTGGGAAGCGGCAACCTTCCTGCACTGTCAGGAATCGGATTGCTGCCCGCTCTCCCTTGATCCGGAAGGTCCCCGATGAATTATCACGACGGCACTCTCGCAAGAACAAACGAGATCTCGACAGGGCCGTCTTCGCTGACGCGGGATGAAGTTTACCAGATCTGCCTTCGGCATCTGAAAACGGGTGAGCTCGAACAGGCCGAAGCCCGTTGCCGGGAAGGGCTTGCTTCCGATGGAAACCACGCCGGTCTGCTTCATCTGATGGCCGGTGTCTCTCTGCTCAACGGGAATTACGATGCCGCCCTGGAGTGGGCCGGCCGCGCCCTCACCAATGAGATGAAGGCGACCTATCTCGCAACGTTCGGAACGGCTCTGCTGGGCAAGGGTCTCCAGGCGGAGGCGCTGGAGGCGTTTCAGCGCGCGGTGGCGCTCGATCCCGTCGATCCGTCAATCTGGGAGAATTTCGGCAACGCCTTGAGCAGGACGGGGCATGTCAACCAGGCGAGCCTTTGCGTTCTGATCGCGCGGGCCTATCAGAAATTGCCGTTCCTCGCGGAGTGCCGTTCGGTCCCGCGCAGCGATTGGAATGCCCTGACGGCGCAGTTCAATCCGCATCTTCGGAGCCGCCCGGGCGCAACTGAAGCCCGCGATCCCATTCACTGCTTCTGGTCGAACGCCCCGCTGAGCGAGATGTCGCGTCTCTCGCTTCAGTCGATGGTCCGCCAGGGCCATCCGGTGAAGCTGTACACCTACGACAATGTCGCCGCCATGCAGGCACGCGTGCCGCCCGGCGTCATGGTGGTCGATGCGGGAAATCTCGTGCCGGGTGCGATCTACCAGCACGCCGTCCTGAACAGCGAGATCCGTTACTTCAGCGACATCTTCCGCTACGCCGTTCTCCACGAGTTCGGCGGCTGGTGGCTCGACACGGACATCGTGCTGGTGAAGCCGCTGGAGTTTGGCCGGGAGCATGTGTTTTCCGCGCAGTGGTCGGGAGTCGAGAACGGGCATGTCTGCGTCGGCGACGTGATGCGCGCGCCCAAGGGCTCGGTTCACATGGCCAATCTGTATGCCCTGTCGCTGCAGCGGATGTTCAGCGAAAAGCGCGTCGAATACGGCGCGGTCGGGCCGCTGCTGCTCAGCGAATACCTTCTCGTGGCAGGCGATGAGGCGCTCCAATCCTCGATTCTGCCGCCGACGACATTCAACGCGATCGACTGGCGCGAAGTGGATCTGTTCGCGGCCGAGGGCCGCGCCGGCTTCGATCTCCTGAGCGATCCCCGTGTCACGGGTGTCCATCTCTGGGGAAAAATGTGGGCCGAACGGGGTCTGCGCTTCGATGCGGTCCCCGAGCAGAGCGTGGCGGGCTATCTCAAGAAGCTGGTGCTCGAGCCGAACTGGCTGACGCAGCTTGCGGCGAAATACGACTCCGACAAGGGCGCAGTCTACAAGGGCCACCTTGCCCATCACTACACGCGCGTCTATCACGAGCTGTTCCGATCGAAGGCGCTCGAGCCCATTCGCATCCTCGAAATCGGCCTGTGCCGCGGGCGGGTCGAAGGCTGGACTCAGGATCAGGTGCCGTCGCTGCAGATGTGGCTGGACTACTTCCCGAATGCGGAAGTCATCGGCGTCGACATCGAGGACTTCAGCTGGTTCTCCCATCCGCGGGTCAGGATCCATCGCGTCGATCAGGGCGACCGGACCATGCTGGCGGAGCTCGCAAGCAAAGAAAACGCGCTGGACATCATCATCGACGACGGCTCTCACGCCTCGGTGCACCAGCACCTGACGCTCGGCGTGCTGTTTCCCTCGCTGAAGCCGGGCGGCTTGTTCGTGATCGAGGATCTCGACTGGCAGCCGCCGGAGATCCCGTCCAACGGCGCCCCCCTGGTCAAGGATGTGCTCAACGCCATGAAGGCGAGCGGCACGTTCATCTCCAACGTCATGACCGAAGCCGAAGCGAAGCTGATCTCTGACGAAGTCGACGAGATCCTCCTCAACGACAGTTTCCGCGAGTTGATGTCGCGCGGCAAGCTGGGTGGCTTGGGCGTGCTGAAGCGCAAGGCGCGATAGCCGGAGCTTGGCCCGCGGCCTCAGTCGATCATCTCGGCTTTGGCCGCGGCCTGGTTGGGCCTGTCCTGGTCGCGCCAGAACCAGACGGTCACGACGCCGGAGCGGCCGCGAATCTGCGTCAGCAGAGGGCCCGACAAGACCCCGTCGGGCGCGCCGTGAAAGTCGGCGGCATCCAGCAGCTTGTCGGTCATCGCGAGCCGGGCACCGTTCTGCGCGGCGACCTCCATCAGCCGGCTGGCGAGATTGACGGTGTCGCCGTTTGCGGTGATGTGCTGATGGCTCTCGCCGAGACGCGATGCCACGATCGGGCCGAAATGCGCCCCGATCTTGAAGCCGAGCCGGCCACCGATCGCAGGCGGCAGTGATGCGATCCAGCGCTCGACGCCGCGATGCAGGTCGATCGCACATTTCAGCGCCCGCGCTGCGTCATCCGGCATAGCGCCCGGCAGGCCGAACAGGATCATGGCGCCATCGCCGAGGAAGCTGGTGATCATGCCGCCGCAATCGACCGCGGCCCGGTCGATCAGCGCGTGGAATACTTGCAGGATGTCCTGAAGTTCGTCCGGATCGATCCGCTGGCTCAACGCCGTGAAATCGGAAAGATCGATGAAGACGATGGCCGCATCCTGCCGGACGGGCTTCGCCAGGAAATTGGGATCGCGGGCCAGCCACTCCTGCACGGCCGGCGCCTGGAATTGCGCCAGCGACCGGCTCTTGGCGGCGAGATACTGCGTGCGGCGGCCTCCTGCCCACAATTGCACGCCGATGAACACCGCAACCGGTGGCACCGCGGCCGCGAGCGTGGTCGCGGCATCGAGCCAGATGCCGTGCGTGAACGCGAACAGATTGAGCCCGGCCCAGGCGATCATCACCACGGCCGCCGCCACGAAGCCGAGCGCGCTGCGTCGCCAGGCCAGCAGGCCCACCAGCAGCATCGGCAGCAGGATCGCGATGAGCGCATCGGCGATGTGAACCTTGCGATCGCGCACGACGCTGTCGCCGGCGACGAGATGCGTGATCGCGGTCGAGATCACCTCCACGCCCGGCATGAGGGAATCGAACGGCGTCGGGAAGAAATCGCCGCCGCCGGCAACGGCGGCACCGATCACGACGATCCGGTTCTCGATCGCCTTGCGGTCGAGCGTCCCGTCGAAAATGCTCTGTGCGCTCACGGTGCGGATGGTGCGGCGCGGGCCGTAATAAGTGATCGGCAGCGCGAAGTCGGCGTCGGTCGGCACGGCGCGATCGCCGAGCATGAGATGATCGGGCGCGATCGTCAGCGGCTTGTCCAGCGCGCGGCTCGCGACCCGCAGGGGAAACGATAATTCGACCTTGTCGTCCGTCCGGAACAGCATCGGCACCGAGAGCGGTGAGCCCGATTGCCCGGTCGCGACGTTGACGATGCCGACATCGGCGTGATCGGCGAACGCCGGCAACGGCAGCAGGAAGCGCTCGGCCTGGGGCAGGGCGGCGAGCGGCCCGGCGCTGGCGGGTGCCACGGTCTCGCTCGCGCTCGGGAAGATCGCGGCTGCTGCGAGCACCATGGGACCGGTGGCGAGCGTGTTGGCCAGCGTGGCGTCGCCGATCGCAGCACTGCGGTCGATCAGCAGCAGGTCGATCGCGACGACCTTCGGCTTGAACTGCACGATGGTGTCGACCACGCGGGCGAGATCGGCGCGCGGCAGCGGATAGCTGCCGCCACGTTTCACCACGGTGTCGTCGATGGCGACGATGGTGACGAGATCGGGCGGAGCCTGCACGCCGCGGACCTGCGTTCGCCAATCCGTTAGCGTGGCTTCGAGCCGATCGAGGAAACGCAGGTGACCGTTGGCGTGGCCCGCATAGATGCCCGCGCCCCACAGCGCGGCGAGGACAAGTGCCACCAGAATTTGAACGCGTCTCTTCATGCCGCCGTACTGCAATCTTCTTTTTGTTGTCGGGCCTGCCTGAGCAGGTCGTGACGACCGAGTTTTGTTGGCCGAGTCTTACTGGCCCAGTCTTATTGGCCGAGTCTTGCCATCAGCGCGTCGACGCGCGGCTGGCCCCATGTCTTGACGGTCAGCGGACCGGTCGCTTCCACGTCGACGCCTTCGCCAACTCCCAGCACGACGCCTCGTCCACGCGCCGCCCTGCGGGTCACGCCGACCCGGCCGTTGGCGACGAACACCGACGTCTTGGCCTCGGCGACATCGACCGCCCATTTGGTGCCCCGCACGGCGGCGATGGCTTGCGGCGTCAGCACCTTGAAGGGATTGCCGCCCGGCTTCTTGGGCACTTCGATCAGCAGCGCCTTGCTGCTCAACTCCACGGAGTCAATATGTCCGTCGCGGTTGGCGTCGTTTAGTTCAAATCGGGCGCCGTTTTCGGCAACGATGGTGATGCCGTTGTCGCAACGCCAGGTCTGAGTCCCAGCGGCCGACGCCGATGCCGTGCAGCCCGCATTGGCGGCCGGCTGTGCAGTTGCAGATCCGATCAACACGAATGACCACGCCAGGGCGCAAAACCCGGCGCGCGAAAACCCTCTCATGCCAGCCTCCGTTTGCGTGCTCGGCACAGTCCAATGCGATGTTGATACGGTACCGTATCACGCGTAGAGGCTGCTGAAAAGTGCCGGGTCGTTTAGCTATTTTTGCGCTGCGGCAATTTCCAGACCGGCGCGATCAACTTTCAGTCATGGCGCCGTGCCGCGTGAGCGATCGTCGCGCGATGCGTGATGTGTGATCTCTGTGATCCGCTGCCGCCGTTCTGCTGACATCTGCACTTGACTGCACCAGCCTCGCGCAACGCTTCTCCGCTATCTTCCGGATATTGATGACCACGAAAACGACTTGGTTGGTGGGTCTAGAGATGCGGGCCGGAGACGTCCTCTGACGGTGCCGAACCGGCCGAGAATTATGGTTAACAGTTTCGCTTAAGTCCGTAGTTTTGCGGACCTTTTTCTCGAAATGGCACAGCGTTAACGGGCTGCCCTACATCTGCCAGAACTTAATCCGCATTTAACTAAAAGTCGCCTTAATGACGCTCCGACCCTCTGCGAAATGCTGGTTCCGGAACGTGACCAGCGGCACTTCGAAGGGGGACTGAGTGACACCGTCCTGGACGCAAGGCGAATGAGTACGAGTATCGCTGCGCAAAGTTACGCGGCACGGAATCCGAAAAATTTCCATCGGAAGTCTTCCCGGAAAATGACCACCCAAAACGTGCTTGGCGCGGCCGTGATCGGCTGCGTCGCGCTTGCCGGCTGGACCGTCTACAACAATATCTTCGCCGCCAGCGTCTATCCGACCGTCGGCAGCTCCGGCTACGACGAGCCCGTGATCAAGCGTGAGCCCAGGGTCGCGTTGCGCGAGGCGGGCGAGGCCATCCGGGAAACCTTTGCACTGCTGCCCGACAGGCTGCAGGTGGCTGCGCCGATTTCACGCGAAATGTTCAACGAGCGCTTTGCCGCGGCCGCGACGCAGGGCGTCGAGTCCAACGCGGCGAGCGCTGTGCCTGCGACGAACGTCGCCGAAGCCAAGGACGTGGCGAAGCCGACCGTCGTCGCCAAGGTCGCGGAAGTCCTGAAGAGCCCGGTCAAGGCCGTCGAGAAGATCGCGGACGCCGCGAAGGCCAAGCGCACCGAAGCGCCGGTGCAATTGGCTTCTGCGGATCCGGCCCAGATCGTGCCGGCGCCTGAAGCCAAGCCAAAATCCTTTGCCGATCGCGCCAAGGCCGCGGTGATGTCGATCACCGGTCCGCGCCAATCGATGGTGGAAAAGCTCTGGGGCAAGCGTGAGCCGTCCGGCGGCTTGCTCGCCTATGCCTCGGCCGATGCCAGCGTGACCTCGGCCATCGCGCCGAAGGAGCAGAACCCGATGCTTGGCGGTTCGGCGCCTTATGAGCGCGACACCGCGGTCTACGACATCACCGCCAAGACGGTTTACCTGCCCGATGGCACCAGGCTCGAGGCGCATTCCGGCCTCGGCTCCAATCTCGACGATCCTCGTTCCTCGCGGGTCCGCATGCGCGGCGTGACGCCACCGCACATCTACAATCTGAAGCCGCGCGAAGCGCTGTTCCACGGCGTGCCGGCGCTGCGTTTGACCCCGATCGGCGGTGAGAGCGCGATCTACGGCCGTGACGGTCTGCTTGCGCACACCTTCATGCTCGGGCCGAACGGCGACTCCAACGGCTGCGTGTCGTTCAAGGACTATTACGCGTTCCTCGACGCCTATCGCAATAAGGGCATCCGCAAGCTCGCGGTGCTGGCGCGGGTCGACTGATCTCAGCCAAGTCCAGGCAATACAAAAGGGCCGCTTACAGCGGCCCTTTTCTTTTATGGCTCTGCGTTGTCAGCCCGGCCAGCACTGCCCGCCGCCGTCGATCCGCAGCACCTGGCCCGAAACGAAGGCGCCCATCGGACCTGCGAAGAACTCGACGACGCGCGCGACCTCGTCGACGGTCGCGATGCGGTCGAGCGTGCCGGTCTCGACCATCCGGTTGGGGTCGACCGCGCGGGTGCCGAGAAAGCGGCCGGTGCGGGTGTCGCCGGGCGCGATGCAGTTGACGGCGATGTCGTATTCGCGGAGCTGGTCTGCCAGGCATCGCGTGTAGTGGGTCACGCCGGCCTTCGACACCGCATAGATCGAACCCTGGGTGCGTCCCTTGAAGGCGGCGACCGAGCCGAGCGTGACGATGCGGCCACGCCGCCGCTGCATCATGCCTTTCGCGACCGCCTGGCAGGTCAGGATGGTCGAGAGCAGATTGCGCTCCAGCACCGCGCGCACATCGGCCTCCTTGATGTTTACCGCGTCGTTCGGATCGGGCTTGCCGCCCGCGGCTGCGATGTCGCCGCCGGCATTGTGCACGAGGATGTCGATCGGTCCGAGCGCGCCTTCCGTCTCGGCCACCACGCGCGCGATGTCGTCGCCCCTGGTGAGATCGCCGAGCACGCGCTGGCTGCGGACGCCGAATTGCTGGCCGATCTCCGCGGCCACTGCGGTCAGCGTCGTGCCCTCGCCATATTCCGCCGGCCCGTTCTCGCGCATGCCGTGGATGGCGACATCGGCGCCGAGCGCGGCGAGCTTCTCTGCAAAGGCGCGGCCGAGCCCGCGCCCTGCGCCGGTCACCAGCGCGACCTTGCCGGCCAATATCTTCGTAGCGTCATGCGATGTCATGATCTTGTTCCCGTTGTGAGATGTCAGCTTGCTACGGGATCGAGGCCGATCGCCGTCGCCGCTCGTGCGTGATATCGCACGATCAGCGTTTGACGAAAGTGAAACTGCACGGACGCAGTTCGTTGCGTTTTCCGCTGCCGCGGGTGCGCTCGAATTGCGCGTCGATCGTGTACGCGTAAGGCGAGCCGGGAACGGCGTTGTTGACAGTATAGGCGCTCGGTCCCGTCATGCCCCGAGCGCTCAGCGTCGTCTTTCCGTCAGCCGGTATCTGTCCGTCGATCGCAAGCGTGTTGTTCGTGCGCGGCTCCGAATCCTCGGCATGGAGCGCGCCGTTCGTGACAGTGGCCGACAGGGATCGGGTGTAGCCGAGCGCTTTGCCGGAGTTCGTGCAACTTATGGTGACGTCCCACTTGCCGTCGAACGTCTTGCTGTCGCCGGCTGCCGGCGCCAGCACCACCTTCTGCTTCAGGGTTTCGATCCTTCCCTTGGCGAGACTGGCGAAGCTGCAATTCGAGAACCGCGCAAGATGATCCTCGAAGGCAGCGGCCGTGCCGATGCTGTCGGCCGCCTTCCAGTGCGCCTCGGCGGAGGCGCAGGGATCGGCCTTCGGCGCAGCCGGCGCGACCGTGACCGACACCGGCCCGTTCAGATAGAATTTTCCGATGATCGAGAGCGAGAGCTCGGGGAGCTGCGTCTTGCCGCTGGAATCATAGACGTCGCTGCTGATATCGCGAAAGACGTCGCCGATCTCCTGCGGCTCCTCGATATGCTTCAGGAACGCAGTCGTATAGGGGCTGTTGCGACCGCTGCCGTCCGCAGCGGTCTGCCCGGACTGGGTCGAGAACGACACGATCGTGCCGCGCGGCGCTTCGACTTTCGACAGACCGCGTCCGATCGAGGCGGCGCGCGTCGCGGAACGTTTGAGGTTTTCGGCGAGCGGATTGTCGCGGCAGGAATCGAGCACGAGGATGCGCAGGTTCTTGGCCTGCTGCAGATCGTTCACGATGTCGTCGACCCGCACGAAGCGCTTGAGGTCCGCTTCATCGGCCAGCACGGCGTCGACCGGCATTAGATAGTTGACGCCGTTGTACTGCATCGCATGGCCGCTGTAATAGAACAGGGCGACGTCGGCTTGGCTTGCGGCGCGCGCGAAGCGGATGGTCAGGTCCTGCATGTCGGCCTGGCGCAGGTCGATGCCTTGCAGGACCTCGAAGCCGCTGCGCCTGAGCGAGGCCGCGACGTCCTCCGCATCGTGCGACGGGTTGGCAAGCTGCGCCGTGCTCACATAGGCGCCGTTGCCGATCACCAGTGCAACGCGCCTGTCCGCCGACGCGGGGACAAAGCTCAGCCAGAGGGCGAGAAGAGTCAGGGAAATTCGACGTAAAATTCCAGAAGCAGCACGCATGAATGCCTTCCTGGGAAATATCAAAAATATCTCCCAGATTAGCGCATGCCGCGCCGGCATCAATGGCTTCGCCGCTATGGAACCGTCAGATCTGGCGGTCGTGACATCCCGTCACGCCGAGCTGGCTACCATGGTCTTGCGCAGCGCCATCTCGGTCGCGACTGCTTCTCTCACAGTCGGCCGCGCCTGCATGCGTTCGAGATAGGCAGTCAACGACGGCCATTGCGCGACGTCGACACCTGCGGCACGGAGCAGCAGCAAAGCCCAGGTGAGATGGGCATCCGCAACTGTGAAGCGTTGACCCACGAGGAATTCACGGTCTGCAAGATAGGCCGCCGGCACCGACAATGTCTGTCCGATCCTCGCGCGCGGCTTGGCGAGCGAGCCCTCGTCCTTGTACCAAAAGGTCGGAAACAGGAACGCCTTGTGGATCTCCGTACCGATGAAGCTCAGCCATTCCTGCAACCGGTAGCGATCCGCATCTCCCGGCCGCGGCGCAAGGCCGCGCTCAGGATTCAGGTCGGCGATGTATTGCAGCACCGCCGCGCTCTCGGTCAGCCGCTCGCCGTTCTCCAGCACCAGGACCGGCACTGCGCCCTTCGACGAGATGCCGCGGAAATCACCGTCGTCGTCCGCGACTTTCTTGGTTCCGAGATGCACCAGATGATAGTGCGCATCGAGGCCGGCTTCCATCAGCGCAATGCGGCTCGCAAGCGAGCAGGCCATCGGCGAGAAATACAGCTGCAGCATCGTGTTGCCCCGCTATTTCAGCGCATCGCCGCGCGCGATGATCGCGAAGCGGTCGGATAGCTCGGCGAGTGCGACCTCGTGGATGGTTCGGGCGTCCAGCGTGCCGCCGCGGCCGTCGGGAAGGTCGCGCGTGGCGCAGGCGTCGGCGTCGATCGTCGTGCGAAAGCCGAGGTCCAGCGCGGCGCGCGCGGTGGAGCTGACGCACATATGCGTCATGAAGCCGGCCAGTACGATGTTCTTCCTGTCGGTTGCGGCAAGGCGCGCCTGCAAATCGGTGCCGGCAAACGCATTCGGCAACTCCTTCTCGATCACCAGCTCGCCGGCGCGAGGTGCCAGCTCTGCGACGATGGCGCCGCGGTCGGCGCCGCGATCGAACAGGCTGCCGGCCTTGCCGCGATGCGCGATATGGATGATCGCCGCGTTTGCCTCGCGCGCCCGCGCCAGCAGCGCAGCCGCCCGCGCGATCGCGGGCTTGGCGTCGGGCAAGGCGAGGGGACCTGCGAGATATTCGTTCTGGATGTCGATCAGCACCAGCGCGGCGTCGCCGAGACGCGGCGGGTTGAGATCGGCACCGGCGAGCTGCAGCAGGGTCTTTGCGGTCGTCATGGTCTGGAAATCTCCGGGACAGAAACGCGCAAAGGATAGCCCCGGTAACGCCTGCCGATATGCAGGGATATTGCAGCGGGTGGCTGCGATATTGCAGGCTGCCGCCGGCCGGTATAGCCTCGATCGATGAACTGGGACGATCTTCGCATCATCGCTGCCGTCAGGGACGAGGGCACCTATGCCGGGGCCAGCGCGCGGCTGCGCATCGACGAGACGACGGTCGGACGCAGGTTGGCGCGCATCGAGCGCGCGCTCGGTTTGCGTCTGTTCGAGGCTGCCGACGGCGTTCGCAGGCCGACGCGGCAGTGCGAGGCGGTGCTGGCGCATGTCGAGGCGATGGCCGCCCATGCCGCCGAGATCGGTCGCGTCGGTGCAAGTCTGGCCGGTCCGGTGGGACGCCTGCGCATCGCCTCCACCAACACGGTGGCCGAAGAGGTGTTGTCGCCGCGCGCGAGTGACTTCCTGCGCAACAATCCCGGCCTGACGCTGCAATTCCTCACCTCGAGCGAGAACGTCAGGTTCTCGCGCTGGGAGGCCGATCTCGCCATCCGGCTGCGCAAGCCCGACAAGGGCGACTTCGCGATCTCAAAACTCGGCGAGACCCGCATCTATTATTTCGAACCTGTTGCGAGCGAGGGCGAGCCGGTGCTGTGCGCCTATCCCGACGAGCTCGGTGCGATCCCCGAGATGCAATTCCTGCGCACGAAGCAAGCACGCGCGCGCTGCGTCACCGACAACGTCCGCGTCATCCGCAGCCTGATCCGCTCGTATCAGGCTGCCGGCGTGCTGCCGGAGTATGTTTGCGCGGATCTGCTCGGCGATCGTCGCCTGCGCGCGACGCTGCTGCCGAAACGGCGCGACGTCTGGTTGCTCGTGCAAAATCACCTCAAGCGCGACGCCGCAACGCGCGTGACGATCGACTGGGTGAGGGCGTGTTTCCAGGACATGTCGCGCAGTTGAGGCGTTGCTGCGGTGTGACGATTGCGTCACAGCGGAAGGCGCACGACGAAAAATCCTGCACCGCCCCCTTGCAACCCGAACGTGCTTCGTTTATTAGCGCGCTCCTTCGCTAGGCCATGTGCCCGGGCTCGTTGAGATCCCGGCTGGCGCGAGCCGCTCTGCGGTTTCGTGTTCCGCCGAATGAAGAGCAAACGCAGGACGTAGCTCATGGAGAGCGTCGGGGTGAAACCCGGAGGCATTGGTTCGATTCCGGTCTCTTGCACAAAGGATAGCTCAGTTTGGTAGAGCAGATGACTGTTAATCATCGTGACGCGGGTTCGAATCCCGCTCCAGCGCTCCGTTTCAGCCTGAAAAGCTGATTCCTCTGAAGGGGACCGGACGCGCGCTTCAGTCGCCGTCCGGCCGCATTGCCCAAAAGGCTTTCGTCCGAACAACGACACTGTGAGACCGGCTTTGCGCCGCGGGTAGATACCGCTTGCGCCGATGCCGGGTGGCTCCGCACGAACACTCGGCTTTTGTCGAGTGATCGCGCGCGTGCGCCCGTCATCTTGCAAGCTCAAGCCACGGCCCGCCGATCTCTGCAGGAAGCGTCGTCCGCGTCCTCACATCCTTTGCAAACGAAACGTGTTGTCCGGCATCCGGCCGGGCGCAAACCAAGGAGGCGTGCCATGACCTGGCATTTGCTGACGACCACTGTCACCGTCAAGGACGGTGAGCGCGCGCTACTCACGCGAAACGGCCAGCTCGAGCGGGTGCTCGCGCCTGGTCGGCATCGCCTGATCGATTGGCGCAACGAGCTGACGGCCACCGTGTACAACGTCGTGGGGACCGAATTCCCCACGGATCGCTACGCGGTGCTGAAGGCCGCGCGTCCTGATCTTGCCGCCGAACTGTTCGAGGCGGTCGAGACGCGGGCTGACGAGATCGCCATCGTCAGCCTCGACGGCCGGCCCGTGCATCTGATGACGCCCTGGCAGGTGCGCGTCTACTGGAAGGTCGCGACCCGCATCGATGTCGAGCGCATCGATGTGTCCAGCGATCCCAAGATCGACGCGCGCCACCTGAGCATGATCGAGCGCAACCGTTCGGCCGTGTCGTCCGAGACGGTGGTCGAGAACCACGAGGCGGGCCTGCTCTACGTCGAGGGCCGGCTCGTCGAGCGGCTCGCGCCTGGCCGGCACGCGTTCTGGACCGTCGGTCGCAAGATCGAGGTGAAGCGCCTCGACCTGCGGCCCCAGGCGGTCGAGATCACCGCGCAGGAGATGCTGACCAAGGATCGCATCGCGCTGCGGGTGACGCTGACGGCGTTCCGCCGGGTGGTCGACCCCGAGCGCACGGTGGCGACCGTGCCCGACGTGGATGCGTGGCTGTACCGGTTGGTGCAGTTCGCGATCCGCGAGGCGGTTGCGGGCCGGACGCTGGACGAGGTGCTGTCTGCGAAGGCGGCGCTGGATGCGGAGCTGCGCGACTATGTGCGTGCACGCGTCGCGGAGTCCGGTGTCGAGGTCACCGAGCTCGGCGTCAAGGACGTGATCCTGCCCGGCGAGATCCGGGAGCTGGTAAACAAGGTGGTGGAGGCGGAGCGGGTCGCGAAGGCGAACCTGATCCGCCGGCAGGAGGAGACCGCGGCGACGCGTTCGCTCCTGAACACCGCCCGCCTGATGGAGGAGAACCCCCTGCTGCTTCGGCTCAAGGAGCTGGAGTCGCTGGAGCGGCTGGTCGAGAAGGTCGGCCGCATCGATCTCCACGCCGGCAACGGTGAGGGCCTCGATGCTCTCCTGACCCGGCTCGTGCGCCTGAAGGCGCCCGAGAGCGCGTGAAACCGAAGGGCCGCCCACGGGCGGCCCTTCATCCATCCGTCGCATTGATGCGTTGAACGTGTGCCGGCGCCACCGCGACCAACATGATCGAACGCATCGGGATTGCTCGCGCTATCGATTGCGCTAGTCTCTCCACGCGACCTCGTTGGGCAGGCAGGCGATGACCACTCTTGAGAACACCATCCGGCCGCGGGCAAAATCCAGCGAATGGAAGGCGATCGTCATCCTGATCCTGCTCGTCCCCGTGTTGTGGTCGCCGCCGTTCCTGTTTCGCATCTTCCTGTATCAGCCGTTCAACATTCCGTCCGGCTCGATGATGCCGACGCTGGTGGTCGGCGACTACGTCTTCGCCGCCAAATATGCCTATGGCTACGACCGCTATTCGTTTCCCTTCTCGCCGTCATGGATCTCGGGCCGCTTCCTTGCCGCGGAGCCCCGCTACGGCGACATCGTGGTGTTTCGCAACCCGAAGGACATTTCTGTCGACTACGTCAAGCGCGTGGTGGGTCTGCCCGGCGACCGCATCCAGATGCGACAGGGGCAACTCGTCCTCAACGACAAGCCGGTGATTCGTGTCGCGCTGAAGGATTTTGCCGCAGGCGGGGCTGCTTGCGGGTTGGAGGCCGGTGCCAAGATCAAGCGCTGGCGCGAGGTGCTGCCGAACGACGCGAACTACGTCACCTATGACTGCATCGACAACGGCTATTACGACAACACCAATGTCGTCACGGTGCCGCCCGGCCATGTCTTCGTGCTCGGCGATAACCGCGACAACTCCACCGACAGCCGTGCGATGGGTGCAATGGGATTCGTGCCGATGGATAATCTCGTCGGCAAGGTGACGCGGATCTTCTGGTCGCTCGATTCCCGAGGCGAGCTGCGCCCGGATCGGATGGGGAAGGTGGGGTGAGGCGCCGCGTCTCTCGTCTCGTCACGGGCTCGCGCCCAAGCGGGCGCGCCCCGGAATGACGATCCCCACAAACAAAAACCCCGGCATTGCTGCCGGGGTTTCATATTTTTTGGAGCGAGATCCCGGATCTGCGGTGCACCGCTTCGCGCTGCGCCGCGTCCGGGACGACTTCGTCGCTTAGAAGTCCATGCCGCCCATGCCGCCGCCCGGGGGCATCGCCGGACCGGCGCCGCCCTTCTTGGGCAGCTCGGCGACCATGGCTTCCGTGGTGATCAGGAGCGCGGCAACCGAAGCTGCGTTCTGGATTGCGGTACGGACCACCTTGGTCGGGTCGATGATGCCCTTGGTGACGAGGTTGACGTACTCGCCGGTCTGGGAGTCGAAGCCGTAAGCGTAGGTCTTGTTCTCCAGGATCTTGCCGACGATCACCGAGCCGTCTTCACCGGCGTTGATCGCGATCTGGCGAGCGGGAGCCGACAAAGCCTTGCGAACGATCTCGACGCCGGTCTTCTGGTCGTCGTTCTTGGTGCGCAGGCCCTTGAGCTGCTCGGAAGCACGGAGCAGGGCGACGCCGCCGCCCGGGACGATGCCTTCCTCGACAGCCGCGCGGGTCGCATGCATCGCGTCATCAACGCGATCCTTGCGCTCCTTCACCTCGACCTCGGTCGCGCCGCCGACGCGGATCACCGCGACGCCGCCAGCGAGCTTGGCGAGACGCTCCTGGAGCTTCTCACGGTCGTAGTCCGAGGTGGTTTCCTCGATCTGCGCCTTGATCTGGGCCACGCGCGCCTCGATGTCGGCCTTCTTGCCGGCGCCGTTGACGATCGTGGTGTTCTCCTTGTCGATCATCACCTTCTTGGCGCGACCGAGCATGTTGAGCGTGACGTTCTCGAGCTTGATGCCGAGATCTTCCGAGATCGCCTGGCCGCCGGTCAGGATCGCGATGTCCTGCAGCATGGCCTTGCGGCGATCGCCGAAGCCCGGAGCCTTGACGGCCGCAACCTTCAGACCACCGCGCAGACGGTTCACGACCAGGGTCGCGAGCGCTTCGCCTTCGACGTCTTCCGCGACGATGACCAGCGGCTTGCCGCTCTGCACCACGGCCTCGAGCAGCGGCAGCAGCTCGTTCAGCGAGGAGAGCTTCTTCTCGTTGATGAGGATGTAGGCGTCGTCCATCTCAACGCGCATCTTGTCGGCGTTGGTGACGAAGTAGGGCGAGATGTAGCCGCGGTCGAACTGCATGCCCTCGACGACGTCGAGTTCGGTCTCGAGCGACTTGGCTTCCTCGACGGTGATGACACCCTCGTTGCCGACCTTCTTCATGGCGTCGGAGAGGAACTTGCCGATCTCCTGGTCGCCGTTCGCCGAGATGGTGCCGACCTGGGCGATCTCGTCGTTCGAGGTGACCTTCTTGGAGTTCTTCTGCAGGTCCGCAACCACGGCCTCGACCGCGAGGTCGATACCGCGCTTGAGGTCCATCGGGTTCATGCCGGCGGCAACCGACTTGGCGCCTTCCTTCACGATCGCCTGGGCCAGCACGGTGGCGGTGGTGGTGCCGTCGCCGGCCGCGTCAGCGGACTTGGAGGCGACTTCGCGCACCATCTGCGCGCCCATGTTCTCGAACTTGTCCTCGAGCTCGATCTCCTTGGCGACGGTGACGCCGTCCTTGGTGATGCGGGGAGCGCCGAACGACTTGTCGAGCACGACGTTGCGGCCCTTCGGACCGAGCGTGACCTTCACCGCGTTGGCGAGAACGTCGACGCCGCGCAGCATCTTGTCGCGCGCTTCAACCGAGAATTTGACTTCTTTGGCTGCCATCTGGAGTTTTTCCTTGGATAATGAATGACGGGTGGGAGAGAGGGGCTGTTAGGCCGCCTTCTTCTTGGAAGCGGGGACGTCGAGGACGCCCATGATGTCGCTTTCCTTCATGATCAAGAGATCGACGCCGTCGATCTTCACTTCGGTGCCGGACCACTTGCCGAACAGCACGCGGTCGCCGACCTTCAGGTCGATCGGGATCAGCTTGCCAGCCTCGTCGCGGCCACCGGGGCCAACGGCGACGACTTCACCCTGCGAGGGCTTTTCCTTGGCAGTGTCGGGGATGATGATGCCGCCGGCGGTCTTCTCTTCTGCGTCGATACGCTTGACCACGACGCGGTCGTGAAGCGGACGGAATTTCATGCAGCTCTCCTAAGCATTTGCACGAGTTAAGGATTTTTTGGCATTAGCAGTCTGTGCCCGCGAGTGCTAGCACAGGCGAGGCTGAAATAGGACAGGAATTTTGCGGGGGCAAGGGCTTCTAGCAGAAAATTCGGCACTCTGAAGGCCCGCCTGCCAAAATCTCTTTACCATCGTTAACCGAGCTTGGGGACGTGCCGGGGCCGTATTAGCACGGAGCTGTCTCTGCTGCTAAAGCATTGAATTTCAACAGCTTGTTAAACTTTTGGGCTTGAGATGGATTATCAGTTTGCGTCACATTTCTCTCATGTGAGCGCATCTCCACCGGGTGGCTCGTAAGCAGCGTACCGGCAAGCCGCCCCCTGAATGCGCTCCTGCAAAGGAGGTTGGCATGGGATTGCGGGTTGGGGGCGTTTCCGAGGACTTCCGGAAACAGATGCTGGGCTACGGGCTGACGACGGCCCAGATTCTTTACCGGATGCCGGATCACCCGTCGCTGCTCCAGACTTACGTCTGGCAGAACTACGACATGTTTCCGAAATTCCCGGCGCTGACCGACTTCCTCGCGTTCTGGACCGAGAAACTCGACGGCCCGCTGCATTCGGTGACGGTGGCGCATTCCAAGCTGATCAAGCCGGCCGAGCTGCGCGCCGTGGACGGCGTGTTCCGATTGAATTGAGATAGGGCCCAGGTCTCGCGGCGAGCACCGCTCTCGTAGGGTGGGCAAAGGCGCGCTCTGCGCGCGCCGTGCCCCACGATCTCTTTCCGATCACACTCAGAACGTGGGCACGCTCCGCTTTGCCCACCCTACGAGACCTGTTTCCGTGTTAGCCTCTTCCCATAACAACAGGGGAGGCCGGCCCATGGCCAAGACAACAACCAAGAAAACAAAATCTCGCAGTGCAGCCCAGACCGCTGTGAAGAAGCGAAGCGGTGCCAAGGCCGCCGCGCGTTCCTCCGCACGCAAGGCCGTGAAGTCGAAGGCGCGCACGACCACCGCCAAGACTTCAGCGAAAACGTCCGCGACGAAGAAACCCGCCCGCCCAAGGCAGCGCATCGCCATCAGCCATCACCGCGAGGAAGATTTCAAAGCCGACGGCCTGCGCGCCTACGCCAAGTATCGCGACCTCGGCATCGCCGCGGCCAGCCACGGCCTCGCGCAAGCCCACGTGATCCGCCTGCAGGGTCCTTGCGATCCTGCCGAGGTTTCGAAGCTCCACTTCCACGATGTCGACTTCCAGATGGTCTACGTGCTCAAGGGCTGGGTGAAGACCTACATGGACGGGCAGGGCGAGACCCTGATGAAAGAAGGCAGCGCCTGGACCCAGCCGCCGAAGATCAAGCACATGATTTTGGATTACTCCGATGACGTCGAACTGCTGGAAGTGATCCTGCCGGCGGAGTTCAAGACGGTGGAGCTGAAGGCGTAGGCCACTCTCTCCACGTCGTTGCGAGAAGCTCGCGATGACAGCGCGTAGCCTGGATGGAGCGAAGCGAAATCCGCGAAAGTCTCTCCGCGGCGAAGCTGGTCCCGGATTGCGCTGCGCTCCATCCGAGCTATGGCGTCCGCATGAAAGGCTCCAGGCAATCCCTAAAAAGCCCGCGATCCAGGAAACCGGGCCGTTACCAGTCGGAAGGTTCCTGCCGCCCGCAGGGCTTGCGCTAACCCGTCGAAAACATTCCTCGCGTCAACTCAAGGCTGTGAGAACGCGAGAGATGCATTCATGGCGACCACTTTTGGCCGACGCGGCGTTGTAGCGCCAGCTCCAGGTCGATCGTTTCAACCCGCCGCGCCGATCGCCCCGGCGGTCGAGCGCGACGACACTCAGCCCTCGTCCGATGAGGGCTCGCTGTTTCGCGACAACAAGCTTCTGGCCGATATCCCTTTCCTCACCATTGGCCTGATTTTCGTTCTGCTGCTCGTCTATGCGCTGCAACGCAGTCTGGCCATCGACATTGCCAAGGACGGCTCACTCGATGTCCGCTCGCTGATCGCTCAGGGCGCATCCGGCTACGATCTGGTCGTCGGACGAGGGGAATGGTGGCGCATCGGCCTTGCGCCGCTTCTGCATGGCAGCCAGTGGCACCTCGTCGGCAATTGCGTTGCGCTGTTCATCGTCGGCGTCAGGCTGGAGAGCCTCATCGGCCGTGGCTGGTTTTCGCTGATCTTCGTCGCCAGCGCAGTCGCCGGCGAAATCGGCTCGTTGCTGGGCAATGGCCCCGCCGTCGCGGTGGGCGTCGGTGCGTCCGGCGCCATTACCGGGCTCATCGCCGCGCTGTTCGTATCGAGCTTCGATCCGGAGGCGGACGCCGCGCAAACAATCTCGCGACTGAAGACGTCGCTGTTCTTCGGCATTCCCGCGCTGCTGCCGCTGGCCTTCGGTGCCTCAGGCAATGTCAACTACTATGCTCATGCGGGCGGTGCGCTGGCCGGCGCCGCGCTTGCGATCACGCCGTGGCTCGCCTTCTGGTCCTATGACAGCCTGCCGCGGAGCGCCGGCATGACGTTGTTCGCAGGATTGGCGGTGTCCCTGGTCTGCGCCGGCTTTGCCGCCATGCATTATTCATCCTACATGGCCGATGCCTTGCACTACATCCGCGCGTCGGAAGCGCCGACGAATGCTGAAGAGATGGCGAGCCGGTCGCTCGATCTCGTGACCCGCTATCCGAAGGACCCGCGGGCTCATCTGTTCCGCGCGATCGCCTACCTGGAAAAAGCCAGCTTCAACTCCGCCGAGACCGAAGCGCGAACCGCCATGTCGCTCGCCGCCTCGGATGTCGCGGGCGGGCCGGTGCGCTCCGGCGCGCAGAGCCTGATGGCGGTGTTGCTGCTGGCACAGGGACGAACCAGCGAGGCGAAGGCCATGGCGGCCGAGCCGTGCCGCGCCAAGATGGCTGAAGTGCGTCGCATCCTGCAGAAGCAGAAACTGTGCAGCTGAGCGGAATTGCGCCGGTCGCCTACCGCTCGAGATAGCCCAACTCCGCGCCCATGACCTTGCGGGCATATTCGCCGAAGGCATCAATCAACCGGCCGGGTGCGGCATGAGGTGGATGGAGCAGCGCGATCGTCACGGGGACGATAGGGTTGAAGGGGCGCGTGACCAGAGCCGCGCCCGAGCTTTCGTCGTGTGCGGCAATCGGGTTGATGATGCTGACGCCGAGGCCGGCTGCGACCAGGGCACAGACCGATGCGCCCAGATCGGTCTCGGCAACAATGCGGCGTGCAACGCCGGCCTGCGCGAAGATCGCATCGATGCGATCGTAGAGCGGACTCCCCGTGGCGAAGGAGATGAAGGCCTCATCGGCGAAGTCGGCAGGGCGCAGCGTCTTCTTCTGCGCAAGACGATGTGCTTTCGGCATGATTGCGACGCAACGTGTCCTGAGCACCGATTCGACATGGACTCCCGCAACCTCGTCGTAGAGCATGGCCAATCCGATGTCGCAGAGCCCGGAGCTGATCCAGTCGTGCACGGCGCTCGCCGTGCCGGACCGGATCGAGATCATCACATGCGGATAGTCCATCTTGAAACGCGCCGCGATGCGCGTCAGCAGGCCGCCGGCCAGGCGCGGCATCGCCGCAACGCTTAGCCGACCCATGCCGAACGAACGGATGCTGGCTGCGCTGGCCTCCAGTCCGGCGAGGCCAATGAAGGTTTTCTCGACCTCCTGGAAAAAGCGCGATCCGTCCACGGTCGGGCGGAGGCGGCCGCCACTGCGGTCGAACAGCGGGAATTGCGTGATCGCTTCCAGCTGCCCGATCAGGCGGCTGATCTGGGGTTGCGAGGTATGCATGCGCTGAGCTGCCTGCGTCATCGATCCCGTCACGAAGACCGCCCGGAAGGCCTCCACATGCTTCAAGCCCATCCGTCTGGTGGCCATATCAAATCCGTATAGGAGAGTGTGAAACTGGAATTTCATCAGATCGGGCTTTTGGACGATAGTCCAGAGCATGAAGCCGTTCGCGCCGGGCCGTCCTTTCGTTGGCTACCGTGGACGGCATCACGGACATCGGCGGAAGAAGGGGACGAGATGAAAGCGATAACGATCAAGGCGCTCGCCGCGGCGGCCGTCGCTGCTTTTGTTCTTTCCGGCGAGGCCATGGCGCAGGGTGCGGGCAGGCTCGACAAGATCCGTGAGACCGGCTCGATCACGCTGGGGTATCCCGAGACCTCGGTGCCCTTCGCTTATCTCGATGGCAACCAGAAGCCGATCGGCTACACCGTGGAAATCTGTGAACAGGTGGTGCAGGCGATCAAGACGGCCCTCAAGCTCCCCAAGCTCGAGATCCGCTATCAACCCATCACCTCGGCGACGCGCATTCAGCTGCTAGCCAACGGCACGATCGATCTGGAATGCGGCAACACCACCAACAATATCGAGCGGCACAAGCTCGCCGCTTTTTCTCCCACCATCTTCGTTGCGCAGGTGGTCCTCGTCGCGCGCAAGGATGGCGGCGTCGATGTCAATGATCCCGCGTCGTTTCGCGGCAAGGCCATCGCCGCCCAGGCCGGCGGCCAGACCTTCAAGGTGATTACGCTGATCAACGCCAAGAACAATCTCGGCATCTCGGTGGTTCCGGCCAAGGACACCGCCGAGACCTTCCTGATGCTGTCGTCGGGCCGTGCGGCCGGCACCGCCAACGACGACGGTCTCGCTTATGCCACGGTCGCCACATCAAGGACGCCGGATGACTTCGTGATCGGCAGCAAGGGTCTCGAGATGGCGCCTTACGGCATCGTCGAACCCAAGGATGATCCTGCCTTCAAGAAGGTGGTCGACGAAGCCGTGATCGACCTGATGAAGAACGGACAGATTGCGGCGCTCTACGACAAATATTTCAATTCACCGATCCCGCCGTATGGCCTCAACCTGAAATTTCCGATGAGCGCCGCCCTCAAGCGGGCGCTGGCCAACCCAACCGATTCCGGCGACCCGGCAGCCTACGAATGAAGCACCAGGCGCTCTAGAGGTCCCGCAATGGCAGATCAACATGTGACGAACGCGGCGGGCGCCGGGGCGCCGCCCATCGACCTGCGCAGCGATACGGTCACCAAGCCGACCGAGGCTATGTATGCCCGCATGGCCTCGGCGCCGATCGGCGATGACGGGCTGGACGGTGACCCCACGGTACGGGAGTTGGAGGCCGTCGCGGCTGCCGCATTGGGCAAGGAGGCCGGCCTGTTTGTGCCAAGCTGCACCATGGCCAATCTGCTGGCGACGCTGGCGCAGTCGCAGCGCAGCGAACAGATCGTGCTGGAATCGCGAGCCCATATGTACACGTCCGAGCGAGGAGCGGCGACATTCACGGGACAGTTCTACCTCGCTGTTGCCGGTACCGACGGCGCGATGGACCTGAACTTGCTGGAGGACGCCCTACAGAGCGACGGGCACAAGCTCAGGACCGCCCTTGTCGCGATGGAAACCTCGCACAACAATGCAAGTGGCGCCGTGCTGCCGCTGGAGCACATGCAGGCGGTGCACGCCATGGCTTCGGCGCGTGGCGTCCCGGTGCATCTCGACGGTGCGCGGCTCTTCAACGCCGCGGTCGCGCTCGAAACGGCGCCGGCCGAGGTTGCGCGGCATTGCGACACGGTCTCGCTGTGCCTATCGAAGGGCCTGAGCGCGCCGGCTGGTGCCGTGCTCGCAGGGCCGGGCGCGGCGATCGACCGGAGCCGCAGATTTCGCCGCATGCTGGGAGGTACGCAGCGCCAGATCGGCATCCTGGCAGCCGCCGGCCTGGAGGCCGTTCAGGTCATGGGTGCGCGTCTGGTGGAGGACCATCGGCGTGCGCGCGCCCTGAGCGATGCGCTGAACGGGATGCATCCGAGGATCAGCGCGACAATCCCGCAAACGAATATCGTGCAGGTCGATGTCTCTCGCTCCGGGCGCGACAGCGCCGCGTGGTCGGAGGCTCTGGAGGGGATGGGCGTGAAGGCGAGGCCCTGGGGCAAGCAGCGATTGCGCTGCGTGACCCATCGCCATATCGAGGATGCGGATATTGAGCGCGCGGTCACGGCATTTCGCGCCGTGGCTGGAGCTTTGGCTTAGGGCATCCGCTGAAGTGACGGGCTGCGGGCCTGTTGCTAACTCAACACCCCTACGATCGCGCCCATCAAGCACGTCGTCAGCGTGCCCGACACGATCGACTTCAGCCCCAGCGCATTGATCTCGTCGCGCCGCTCCGGCGCCATCACCCCCAGGCCGCCGATCATGATGCCGAGGCTGGCGAAGTTGGCGAAGCCGCACATCGCGTAGAGCATGATCAGGCGCGAGCGCGGATCGAGCGTACCCGGCGGCAGTTTTGAGAAATCGACATAGGCGATCAGCTCGTTGAGCACAGTCTTGGTGCCCATCAGGCTGCCGGCTGTCACCGCCTGATCCCAGGGCAAACCCATCAGCCAGCACACCGGCGCCATCACGAGACCGAGCAGGCGCTGCAATGAGATTGCGGCGCCGCCGATGTTGGGCAGCAGGCCGAGCATGGCGTTGACGAGGTAGACCAGCGCCACCAGCACCAGCAGCATTGCGACGATGTTGATCAATAGCTCGATCCCCGCGGTCGTGCCCTTCACGATCGCATCCATGGTGCCGGAGACTTCCATCTCCGGATCTTCCAGCGCGCCGCCGGTGCGCTTGTCTGATGTCTCGGGCACCATGATCAGGCTGACCAGGATCGCGGCCGGCGCCCCCAGCACCGAGGCGATGACGAAATGCGCGGCCGCATCGGGAATAAGAGGAGCAAGGAGCGTCGCATAGAGCACAAGCACGGTGCCGGCGATGCCGGCCATGCCGCCGGTCATCACCAGAAACAATTCGCTGCGGCTCATCTGCGCCAGATACGGCCGCACGAACAGCGGCGCCTCGACCATGCCGAGGAAGATGTTGGCGGCGGTCGAGAGCCCGACCGCGCCGCCGACGCCGAGCGTGCGTTCGAGCAGCCACGCCATGCCGCGCACGATCGGCGGCAGCACGCGCCAATAGAACAGCAGCGTCGTCAGCACGCTCATGACGAGCACGATCGGCAGCGCCTGGAACGCCAGGATGAAATCGGCGCCCGGTACCTTCAGGTCGAAGGGCAGGGGACCGCCGCCGACATAGCCGAACACGAAGGAGGAGCCCGCGCGCGAGGCCGCCGAGATGGCGCCGACCGCGTCATTGATGGCGCCGAAGGCGTGCGCCACGATCGGCACCTTCAGCAACACGATCGCGGTGGCGAAGGTCACGACGAGGCCGATCAGCGCCTGCCGAAGCGAGACGACGCGGCGATTCTCCGCCAGCGCGAACGCGATCAGCAGCAATGCGAAAACGCCGAGTGTCGATTGCAGCCGCAGCATGATGTCCCCAAAGCCCCAATGATTATGGCCGTGCGTGCGTTGCAAACGCAATGCCGGATGGCGCCGGGGGCCGCCCGCTGTTGACAAGCAGGCCCGCGTCAGCCACGCGGGGGCGCGTCGATATCAGGGGCGGACCAGCCGAGCGTGACCGAAGAGGCGATGCCAGAGCAGCCAGTTGCAGCCCGTCCGGCGGTCAGCGCCGGAGAGCTCCTCCGCCACCGCGCCTTCCTGTTCTTCCTGCTCTCGCGCAGCCTGTCACGCTTTTCCAGCCAGATCGCGGCGGTCGCGATCGGCTGGCAGATCTACGACCTCACCGGCTCGGCCTTCGACCTCGGCATGGTCGGGCTCGTACAGTTCGCGCCCACCGCGCTGCTCGTCTTCGTCGCCGGCCACGCCGCCGACCGTTTTGAGCGCAAGCGCGTTGTCCAGCTCTGCCAGCTGGTGGAAGCCGCGACCGCGCTCTATCTCGCCGTCATTACCTATCTCGGCTCGGTCAGCGAAGTGCAGATTTTCGTCGCGACCTTCGTGCTCGGCATTGCCGGCGCCTTCGAGAGCCCGACCACGGCGGCCCTGCTTCCACTGATCGCGCCGCAGGGCTCGCTGCAGCGAGCCACCGCCGTGGCGAGCGGCGCAGGCCAGGTCGCGACCATCACCGGGCCGGCGCTCGGCGGCTTTGCCTATGCGATCGCGCCGCATCTGGCCTACGCCGTGATGCTGCTGTTCTGGATTCTCGGGATGATCCTGACCGGCTTCATCCAGCCGCGTCCGCAGGCCGTGGCCAGGGACGAGAGCACGGACAATATCTTTGCGGGCGTCCGCTTCATCCGCAGTAATCCGGCGATCCTCGGCACCATCTCGCTCGACCTGTTCGCGGTGCTGTTCGGCGGCGTGACCGCGCTGCTGCCGATCTATGCTCGCGACATCTTGCAGACCGGCCCGGTCGGGCTCGGCGTGCTGCGTGCCGCGCCGGCCGTCGGCGCGCTGCTGATGACCATGGTGCTGGCGCGCCACGCCATCACGCGGCATGTCGGCCTGCGCATGTTCCAGGCGGTGATCGTATTCGGGGTGGCCACGATCGTGTTCGCGCTGTCGTCCTGGATGTGGCTGTCGGTGTTTTCGCTCGCGATCCTCGGCGCTGCCGACACGATCAGCGTCGTGATCCGCTTCTCGCTGGTGCAGCTCGCCACCCCCGACGAGATGCGCGGCCGCGTCGGCGCGGTCAATTTCCTGTTCATCAACGCCTCGAACCAGCTCGGCCAGTTCGAGAGCGGGCTGACCGCGGCGCTGTTCGGCGCCATGCCGGCCGCCGTGCTCGGCGGCGTCTGCACGGTTGCGGTGGCCTTGCTGTGGATGAAGCTGTTCCCCAGCCTGCGGCAGGTGGAGAGTTTGGAGTAGGGCTCGTGTCCCGGACGCGCTGCAACGCGGAGCGTTGCTGCGCAGAGCCGGGACCCAGAAGGCCGAGAGCGAGATCGCGGAGGCATGGGCCCCGGCTCAGCAGCGCGTCATTGCATGCCGCGCTGCGTCCGGGGCACGAGAGCGGCAAGTCTGCGCGCGTAATGACGATTGCTGAAGCAGCGCGTGGACTTACGCCGCGTCACCCCGCAAGCCCGGCAGCAGCAGGCGCCTCTTGACGCCTACTGTGCATGGGGTTGTTTTCGTAGTTTTGGTTCAGCCGCGTCCGACGAACGGCATCTTGCTGGCCATCACCGTCATGGTCAGCACGTTGGCATCGAGCGGCAGGCCGGCCATGTAGGCCACCGCATCGCCGACCGCTTTCGCATCCATGCGCGGCTCGTGCTTGGTGGTGCCGTCCGGCTGCAGCACGCCGGGGCCGTTGACCATGCGGTCGGTCATCGGCGTCGCGGCATTGCCGATGTCGACCTGGCCGACCGCGATGTCGTACATGCGGCCGTCGAGATTGGACGCCTTGGTGAGGCCCGTGATGGCGTGCTTGGTCGAGGTGTAGGCCGCCGAGAACGGCCGCGGCGCATGCGCCGAGATCGAGCCGTTGTTGATGATGCGGCCGCCGCGCGGGCTCTGGTCCTTCATGATGCGGAAGGCGTGCTGGGTGCACAGGAACGGGCCGGTGAGGTTGGTGTTCACCACCGCCTGCCACTGCTCGAGGCTGAGGTCCTCGAAGTTGACGGCGGGCGCGCCCATGCCGGCGTTGTTGAACAGCACGTCGAGCCGGCCGTAGGTCGCCTTCACCTTGTCGAACAGCGCGGCGATCGAGTCGGGCTTGGTCATGTCGGCGGTGACGCACAGGCTCTTGCCCGCGGGGCCGAGCTTGGCGGTCTCCTCGAGCATGTCGAGCCGGCGCCCGACCAGCACCACGGTGAAGCCGGTGTTCATCAGCGCCAGCGACGCGGCGCGTCCGACACCGGTGCCGGCGCCCGTCACCACTGCGATCTTTTTTGCTTCACTCATCGTTTCCTGCCTTTTCTTCAGTTGTCAGGTTTTGGGTTCTTTTTCGTTCTTGTAGGGCGGACGCGGAATATTCTGATGCGCCGCGCGCAACGCCGCCGACCAGCGCGAGCGCAGGTCGTGGAAATAGGGCTCGCCTGCCTCGATGCGGTGGTTGAGATCGGCATCGCAGGCATCCGCGCGCACCACCAGCACGTCGATGGGAAGACCGACGCCGAGGTTCGAGCGCATGGTCGAGTCCATCGAGATCAGGCCGGTCTTCAGCGCCTCGTAGAGCTCGACGTCGTAATGCATGGCGCGGTCGAGCACCGGCTTGCCGTATTTGTGCTCGCCGATCTGCAGGTAGGGCGTGTCGGTGGTGCATTCGATGAAATTGCCGGCCGTGTAGACCATGAACAGGCGCATCCGTGCGCCCTTGATCTGGCCGCCGAACAGGAAGGAAACGTCGAACGACACGTCCTCGGATTTCAGCGCCGGGCCTTCGGTCGCGTGCACCGCCCGGATCGCCCGGCCGATGCGCTGGGCGGCCTGGAACATGGTCGGCGCGTTCATCAGCGTCTCGATCTCGCCCGTGTTCGGGTCCTCGAGACCCTCGGTCAGGGTGGAGAGCACCGACTGGCTGATGGCGAGATTGCCGGCGCTGGCGATCGCCATGATGCGGTCGCCCGGCTTGGAAAAGATGTGCAGCTTGCGGAAGGTCGAGACATTGTCGAGGCCGGCGTTGGTACGGGTGTCGGCGATCATGACCAGCCCGTCCCGAACCAGGATTCCACAACAATAGGTCATTTCCAGTCCCCGAACGCGAGCGCTTTTGCCGGCGCCAATCTAGTAGCCAATTTCGGGGGCGCATGAAACCCCCAATGGGATGCATCGACGGGGCAAAAAGCCTAGCTCAGTCAGCGGCATCGGCGAGAAACGCCCGGTCGACGGGGACGCCGAGCGCGGTGACCAGCCGGTTGGTTTCCGAAGCCATGCCGACGATGGCAAGCAGCTCGCCATATTCGGCCTCGGTCATGCCCTTGGCCCGGGCGGCCGCGGTGTGCGAATGGATGCAGTAGCTGCAGCCATGCGCGATCGAGACCGCGACATAAAGCATCTCCTTGATCTTGGGATCGAGCGCGCCCGGCGCCATCACCTCCTTGATGCTCTCCCAGGTCCGCCGCAGCGTCTTCGGATCATGCGCCAGCGCGCGCCAGAAATTGTTGACGAAATCCGATTGTCGGACTTTTCGGATGTCGTCGAAAACGGCGCGCGCCTCGCTGGAGAGTTCATCGTCCGAAAGCAGCTTCACGGTCGCCATGGGGGTCCTCGCAGGGTCGGGGTTGATCCTGCGATTGTAGCACGGCTGGTGCGATCAACAGGCCTGCTCGGCCGAGCGACGCAACGCCAGCCTGCCGACCTCGATATATTGCCGCTGCTGTGCGTGAGCGTGCTGCGCGCCGATGTGAAGGTCGCGCAGACGCCGCTGCAGCGGCGAGCTGTCATAGACCGCGCTGCTTCCCGCCAGCGCAAAGCAGGCGTCCGCAATGCCGACGCAGGTCGTGGCGAGCCAGGCCGCGGATCGGGCTCCCTCGACCAGGAGATCCGGATCGTTCAGCGTTCCCGACAGCGCGCGCCGCCAATGGCTGGCGACCTGCACCTCGTGAAACGCCTGCGCCGCCTTCAGGTCCGCGGAAATCCGGCCGAGCTCGTACTGGAAGATCTCGGACTCCCGCATCGGTACGGCCGCGTATAATTGCTGCCGCCCGGTATGGGCCAGCGCGAGCAGATCATCGACGGTGCCCTCGGCCAGGCCCACCGAGAAGGTCCCGTGCAGCAACGGCAGCCATTGCCGCAACGACTGATAGAGCGGACCCGACAGGCGCGGGGCAGCATCGACATCGAAGACGTGGGTATCGGGAACGGACGTCTCCCGCAGCGTGATGTGATGGCTGCCGGTGCCCTTGAGCCCTGCTGCGTGCCAGGTGTCCTCGATCTCCCAATCGCGCGCCGGCAGCATGATTGCACGAACCAACGGCTTGCCCTGCGGGCCCGGGACCGGCTTGCCGCGGTCGGTGACAACGCAAAACCCGCCGATCCAGTCGGCATGGGTGCAACTGCTGGCGAACGGCCAGCGCCCCTTGACGCGATAGCCGTCGGCCACGCGCTCCGCCGTTCCTGCCGGCTGCGACGAGCCGCAGATCGCCACGTCCGGTCCGTCCTGATAGATCTGCTGATACAGTTCAGGACGCGACGCGGCGGCGAAAAGGCCGCCGACGCCGGCAACGATCGCGATCCAGCCGATCGAGCCGTCGAGACGGGTCAGCGTCTTCATCACCTCGAGCCCGGCCGGCAGATCGAGCTCCAGCCCGCCATGGCTCCGCGGCACGAACATCCGAAACAGCCCGATCGATTTCAGCCGTTCCACCAGATCGGGCGGGAGACGGCGCGCAGCTTCGATCTCGGCGGCGCGTGCCGTGATCTCGGGCGCCAACTCGCCGATGCCCAGAAGCATGCCCTTGTGGGGATCGCGCAGTGCCAGGGAATTGCTGATTTTTTCTTGAAGCCGCATCTGTCTCAACCTCTGTTGCGGGATGGATCGCAACGGAGGTTGAAGAGGCGGCGCTACGATGCGGTTTCAGCGCGGTCGCCGTCGATTACGGCTGTAACCCTTGCTGCCGGGCCTAGCTCTGCCGCTGGGACTGCGATTGCGACTGGCCGCCGCGGCCGGCCTGCTCGACCTTGACCGCGACCGTCAACGTCTCAGCGCCGCCGCCATAGCGGGTGCCGCGCACCGGTGCCGCGCCGAGATAATCGAGCCCGATGGCGACGCGGACATGGGCGTCGGTGGTGCAGATGCTGTTGGCAGGGTCGAAACCGACCCAGCCGAGATTGGGAACGTAGGCTTCCGCCCAGGCATGGCCGGCGTCCTGATGCACGGTGCCGTCGGAGCGCAAGAAGTGTCCGGAGACGAAGCGCGCCGGCACGCCGCCGGTGCGGGCGCAGGCGATGAAGATATGCGCATAGTCCTGACAGACGCCGCGCTTGAGCGTGAACGCCTCGGCCGCCGACGTGCCGCTGTTGGTCGGGTCTTCGTCGAAGGTCATGTGGTCGCTGATCTCGCTCATCAGCGTGTGCAGGAAGCCCAGCGTGTCGCTCTCGGCCTCGCTGCGCAACTGGCGCGCGACCGCTGCCATTGCAGGATTGACGGTCGTGAGATCGGTGGTGCGCAGAAACATGTCGGCGGGAAAGCGCTCGTCGGCGCCGCGCAGCACGCCGCCGGTATCGTGGGTCTCGATCAGGCCCTCGGCCGTGATCTTGATGTCGCCGACGGGTCCGCAGGACAAGACATGGGTGACGTTGCCGAAGGCGTCCTCATGGATGTCGAGCTTGGTGTCGGTCGAGACGTCGATCTGCCATTCCGCCACATATTGTCCGTCATGGCTGCACGGCGTCATGCGCAGGATCTGGATCACGCTCGTCGCCTGCGGCTCGTAGCGATAGGTCGTGGTGTGCTGGATTCGCAGGCGCATGGGGAACCGTGCAGTTAGTGGTTAGGCCCGACTGCCTTTCGCGAAGAAGCTCGTCATGCCCGGGCTTGTTCCGGGCATCCACGCTCTTCCTCACCGCGCGGCAGCAAGAACGTGGATGGCCGGGACAAGCCCGGCCATGACGATATCCCGTTTCGTCAGCCGGGGGACATCAGATCAAATACTGCTTCGTGATGATTTCGCCCAGCCTGGAATTGTCCGCGATGAATTCCTGAATGAATTCATGCACGCCGTGCTGGAAAATGTCGTTCATGTTGCTGTGTTCCAGCCGGTTGCGGATGCCGCGGGCGTGGCGTTGCGCCGGACCCTGGCGGCCATAGGCGACGCCGATCTGGTCGAGGTTGCGCGTGAGATTGTCGTAGCAGCTCGCAAGCGAGCGCGGCAGCGTGCCGTTGAGGATGAGCAGATCCGCGACCAGCCACGGTTTCAGCGTCTCGCGGTAGACCCAGTGATAGGCCGTCAGCGCCGATACCGAGCGCAGGATCGAGCTCCACTGATAGAAGTCGAGCGGACCGCCGACGTGCTCCTCCTCGGGCAGCAGCACGTGATACTTGACGTCGAGAATGCGTGCGGTGTTGTCGGCGCGCTCCAGATGCAGGCCGAGGCGCGAGAACCAGTAGGCGTCGTTGCGCAGCATGGTGCGGTATGCCGAGCCGTCGAAGCGCAGCGAGGTCTCCTGCACAAAGCGCAGGAATTTCGCGAGGTCCTCGCGTGTGGAGGTGCCCTTGCTCCAGACCGCCTGCAGCTCGATCCAGGCCGAGTTGATGGTGTCCCACATCTCGCTGGTCAGCGCGGTGCGCACCGAGCGCGAATTCAGCCGCGCGGCCTCGATGCAGTTCCTGATCGAGGACGGGTTGTCGGCCGAGAACGACAGGTAATCGACGACGTTGTGCTCGTTGGCTTCCTCGTGGGTCTGATAGAAGCTTTCCGCGACGCCGGCGGTGAGCAGGGCGGAGTCCCACTCGTTGGTCTTGCCGATATAGGCGGCGGGAAGCGCGGTGACGCGCAAGGTCGCATCAATGGTGCGCGCGAGATATTCGGCCCGTTCGACATAGCGGGCGAGCCAGTAGAGGTTTTCGGCGGTACGCGACAGCATATCTCTACTCGTCCAAAATCCAGGTATCTTTGGTGCCGCCGCCCTGGCTCGAATTCACCACGAGCGAACCTTCCTTCAGCGCAACACGTGTCAGCCCGCCCGGCACGATCGTCGTGCTCTTGCTGCCGGTGAGCACGAAGGGGCGCAGGTCCACATGGCGCGGCGCGAGGCCGCTTGCCGTGCAGGTCGGGCAGGTCGAGAGCGCCAGCGTCGGCTGGGCGATGAAGCCTTCCGGCTCGCGTTTGAGCTTCTCGCGGAAAGCTTCGATCGTTGCTTTCGTCGCCGCGGGGCCGATCAGCATGCCGTAACCGCCGGAGCCGTGCACTTCCTTGACGACGAGATCGCCGAGATGGTCGAGCACGTAAGCGAGATCCTTCGGCTCGCGGCAGCGCCAGGTCTGCACGTTCTTCAGGATCGGCTCCTCGCCGAGGTAGAATTTCACGATCTCCGGCATGTAGGAGTAGATCGCCTTGTCGTCGGCGATGCCGGTGCCGACCGCATTGGCGAGCGTGATGTTGCCGGCCGCGTAGGCCGACATCAGCCCGGGCACGCCGAGCGCGGAGTCGGGACGGAAGGTGAGGGGATCGAGGAAATCGTCGTCGACGCGGCGGTAGATCACGTCGACCCGTTTCACGCCCTCGGTCGTCCGCATGAACACTTCGTTGTTCTTGACGATGAGGTCGCGGCCCTCGACCAGCTCGATGCCGAGCTTGTCGGCAAGGAAGGAGTGCTCGTAATAGGCGGAGTTGTAGACGCCGGGCGTGAGGAGGGCGACCGTCGGTTCACCTGAGGCACTGTTCGGTGCGACCGAGCGCAGCGCGGAGAGCAGTTCGTCCGGATAGCGCTCGACCGGCGCCACCCTGTGGCGGGCGAACAGATCCGGAAACAGCCGCATCATGATCTCGCGGTTTTCCAGCATGTAGGACACGCCCGACGGCGTGCGCGCATTGTCCTCCAGCACGATGAAGTCGTTGGCATCGACCCGAATGATATCGATGCCGGCGATGTGCACGTAAACGTCGTGCGGCACCTGCTGGCCGTTCATCTCGGGGCGGAAGACCGGGTTCTGGAAGATCAGATCGTCGGGCACGATCTCGGCGCGGAGGATGTCGCGGCCGTGATAGATGTCGCGCAGGAACATGTTCAGCGCCTTGACGCGCTGCTTCAGGCCCCTCTCCAGCAGCGTCCATTCCTTGCCGGACATGATCCGCGGGATCACGTCGAACGGGATCAGGCGCTCGGTGGATTCGGAGTCCCCATAGACCGCAAAGGTGATGCCGATGCGGCGGAACAGGAGCTCGGCCTCCTGGCGGCGATATTCGAGCGCCTCTGGAGGCGTCTCCTTGAGCCAGCGTGCCAGCTCCTGATAGGCGGGACGAAGGTCCCCACCTGGAATATTCATTTCGTCAAACGCGACTGCCATAGATCCCGACTTGTCTCCGCTAGGCGTTGCGCCATTGGACAGGTCGTCAGGCCTTGATGAAGACCGCAACGTCCTGGCCATGCGGCAAGAGTGCATGACTCTGAGGAGGTAGCAAGGGGCGGGCCAGCGCTATAAGCATTGAGAAGGGGCATTTGCCGGGGATGACCGGTGACCTGCCTGAAAAAATGGCTGATGACTGCTTATTTCGGCAGCAAAACCGCGTGACTTCAACGCGTTACCTCGGCAAAGTCGGGACCAGAGGTGAGGGACTTAAGGCATGAGCGAGATCGTCACGGCGGGCATTCTGGTCATCGGGGATGAAATCCTGTCCGGCCGGACCAAGGACAAGAATATCGGCTTCATCGCCGAATACCTGACCAATATCGGCATCGACCTGAAGGAAGTCCGGGTCGTCTCCGACGACGAGCCCGACATCATCGCCGCCTTGGATGCACTGCGGCATCGCTACAATTATGTGTTCACCACCGGCGGCATCGGGCCAACCCATGACGACATCACTGCTGACAGCGTCGCCAAGGCGTTCGGCGTCGGCATCGACCATCACCCGGAGGTGGTCGCCCGCTTCAAGGAGCGCTGGAGCGAACAGGACCTCAACGAGGCCCGCCTGCGCATGGCCCGCATTCCCGACGGCGCCGAGCTGATCCAGAGCGCGACCATCCTCGCCCCCGGCTTCAAGATCGGCAATGTCATCGTGATGGCCGGTGTGCCCTCGATCATGCAGGCGATGATGGACATCGTCTCGCCCAAGCTGAAATCCGGCGTCCGCATGCTGTCCGAATCGGTCCGCGCCAATGCGCGGGAAGGCGACATCGGCAGCCCGCTGCGGGCGATCGCCGCCGCGCATCCCGACACCATCATCGGCAGCTATCCCTTCATGGACGAGGAGCAAAAGCCGAACACCAATCTGGTGGTGCGCTCGCGCGATGCGGATAAGCTCGCATCCGCGATGTCGGCGGTGAAGGAAATGCTGGCGGGATTGAACATCACCCGGTAGCAAATGGAGCTGCCGGCAGACGAATGCAGGAGACGATGATGGCTGGTGAAGCACCGGAACTGAGCGCGCAGGAGCGGGCGGGCCGGCCCTTTCCGGTGTCGTGGGATCAGTTCCACCGGGATTGCCGGGCGCTGACCTGGCGGCTGAATGAGGTCGGTCCGTTCCATGCGGTGATCGCGATCACCCGCGGCGGCCTGGTGCCGGCCGCGATCGTGGCGCGCGAGCTGGGCGTGCGCGTGATCGATACGGTCTGCATCGCCAGCTACGACCACGACAAGCAGGGCGAGCTGCAGGTGCTCAAGGGTATTTCCGAACAAGCCATGAAGCTCGGCGGCGGCACCGGCAAGGGGCTGTTGATCGTCGACGACCTCGTCGACACCGGCAAGACCGGCAAACTGGTGCGCGAGATGCTGCCCGATGCGCATTTCGCGACAGTTTACGCCAAGCCAAAGGGGCGTCCGCTGGTCGACACCTTCATCACGGAGGTCTCGCAGGACACCTGGATCTTCTTCCCCTGGGACACCGCGCTCTCCTACCACCCGCCGCTCCGCGACGGTGCTGCGTAAGCACGAAAGGCTGATGGCCATGGCCGGACGCGCGCGGTTGGCATTTTGTGGCTTCATCGTCGCGCTCGCGGCGATGGTCCTGACGGCCGAGGCGCGCAGCCAGGACCGTGCTTCTGTCATCGACGACATCGTGGTCGGCAGCCGCGTTCTCGCCGAGTTCGGTGTGGTTGACGCATTCGGCCATGTCAGCGCGCGTGATCCCGGCCATCCCGATCGCTTCCTGATGTCGCGCTCGCTGGCGCCGGCGCTGGTCACCGCCGACGACGTCATGGAGTTCGATCTCGACGGCAACGCCGTCGATGCCAACGGCCGCACCGTCTTCCTCGAGCGCTTCATCCACAGCGAGATCTACAAGGCGCGGCCGGACGTGATGGCGGTGGTGCATACGCACTCGCCTGGCGTGATCCCGTTCACGGTCAGCCAGGTGAGCTTGCGGCCCATCTTCCACAACGCGGCCTTCCTCGGCGCGGGGGCGCCGGTCTGGGAGATACGCAAGGAGTTCGGCGAGACCAACATGCTCGTCAGCAACGCGGCGATCGGCAAGTCGCTGGCGCTCGCGCTCGCAGACAAATCGGTGGTGCTGATGCGCGGCCATGGCGATGCGACGGTCGGTCCGTCCGTGAAGCTCGCGGTGTTCCGCGCCTATTACACCGACGTCGATGCACGGCTGCAGTCGCAGGCCCTCGCGCTCGGCGGCGAGGTCAACTATCTGACCCCGGTCGAAGCGACGAAGGCCGATGCGGTCAACGTTCAGGTGCTCGATCGCGTCTGGAATCTCTGGAAGATGCGTGTCACAGCGGCGACAAAATAATGCCCCTGCAAAACCGCGTCACGCCCACCGGCGACATCATCGCCACCCCGCATCGTGGGCTGTTCACCGGCAACCGCGGCATCATCCACGATCCCGCGACGAAGACGCTGCTGAAGAAGCGCTGGTCGTCGCCGGCCTGGCTCACCTGCACCTGCGAATTCCGGGGCCGCCGCCGCGAGGTGATGGCGCAGCGGAGCTGGACGGAGCTGTTCTTCCTGGATGAGGCGACCGCGCTCGCCGCCGGCCATCGCCCCTGCTTCTACTGCCGTCGCGACGACGCCAACCGCTTCCGCGCCGCGTGGGAGAAGGGCAACCGCGTGCACGACGTCCGCATGCACGACATCGACACTGTGCTGCACCACGAGCGGCTCGATCACGGCAGGAAGCGGCTGCACGCGCTGCTGGTGCCGCTCGACCAGCTTCCCGAAGGCGCGATGCTGCAGCAGGGGGACGAGAGCTATCTGGTCACGCAGGGCAGGGCGCTGCTGTGGTCGCCGGAGGGCTATGGCGCGGTCGAGCGTCACCCCGCCGAAGCAACGCTGCTGACGCCGCCATCGACGCTGCGCACGATGAATGCGGGCTACCAGCCCGTGCTGCATCCGACCGCACGCGGCTAGCGCAGCGGCTTGCCCTCTTCATCCACCGTCGTGCGCGCATCGCGCAGCGCCCATTCGCGGATCACCTGGCGGCAGCGGGTCAGCTCGGCTTCGCTCGCGGCACTGGCATCCCTCGACGCACGCTCCACCATCGCCTTGCAATTCATGAGCACCGAGCGATCTTCCGCCTGCGCCGGCAGCATGAGCGCTGCCAGTGCGGCGACCGCGAGTGCCGTCCGAACAACCACCATCACCCGAGCTTCTCACGCGCCAGCGCGGCGCCGGCGCCGAGCGCCATCAGCTTGGCTTCGGCGATCTCGCGCCGCATCGGCGCCATGCCGCAATTGGTGGTGGCGATGATGTTGCTCTTGGGCACGAATTTCGACACCGCGTCGATCACCTTGACGACGTCCTCGGCAGTCTCGACCGTGTCACTGGCGACATCGATCACTCCGGCCTGGACGATCTTGGTCTTCAAGAGCGCGAGCAGATCGAGCGGCACCTTGGAATTACGGCACTCGATCGCGACCTGCTGGATCGGGCTGGCATCGATCGCCGGAAAAATCTGCTCGTATTGCCGCCACTGCGCGCCGAGCGTTTCCTTCCAGTCGGTATTAGCCTTGATGCCGTAGCCGTAGCAGATGTGCACGGCGGTGGTGCAGGTGAGGCCCTGCGCGGCGCGCTCCAGCGCCTTGATGCCCCAGTCGTTGACTTCGTCCATGTAGACGTTGAAAGCAGGCTCGTCGAACTGCACGAGATCGACGCCGTCGGCCTGCAGCGCCTTGGCTTCCTCGTTCAACAGCTCGGCAAAGGCAAAGGCCATCTTGACGCGATCGCCATAGTAACTGTCGGAGATGGTGTCGATGATGGTCATTGGGCCGGGCAGGGTGAACTTGAGCTTCTTCCTCGTATGCGTGCGCGCCACGCGGGCCTCAAAGTCGTGGACGCGCCCCTTCAGCCGCAGCGGCGCGACGACCTGCGGCACCATTGCCTTGTAGCGATCTTTCCGGATACCCATCTCGACCTTGTGGGCGAAATCGATGCCTTCGATCTTCTCGAGGAAACCGTGCACGAAATGCTGCCGGGCCTGCTCGCCCTCGGTGACGATATCGATGCCGGCGTCCTCCTGGATCTTCAGCCAGATCAGCGTGGCGTCGCGTTTGGCGCGGAGCAGCTCGTCGCCTTGCGACTTCCAGGGCGCCCAGAGCATGTTGGGTTCGGCGAGCCATTCCGGCTTCGGCAAGGAGCCGGCGATCGTCGTTGGAAACAGCATGGGTCCCTCCCGGCGGGTTGTGATTGCGCCTCTGTCTGCCATGTCTTAACGTCGAGGTACAGAACAACAAAAGTCGCTCTCTATTCCATTGGCGACGACAGGGAAGGTGATGATCGACCTCCACTACGCGCCGACGCCGAACGGCTGGAAAATCTCGATCATGCTGGAGGAACTCGGGCTTCCCTATACGGTGAAGCCCGTCAACATCCGCGCCGGCGAGCAGTTCAGTCCCGACTTTCTGGCGATCTCGCCCAACAACCGCATTCCCGCGATTGTCGATCATGATCCCGCCGATGGCGGTGCGCCGTTCTCGGTGTTCGAGACCGGTGCCATCCTGATCTATCTGGCGGAAAAGACCGGCCGCTTTCTCCCCGGTGATCTCCGCGGTCGCTCCACCACCATCCAATGGGTGATGTGGCAGATGGCGGGGCTCGGGCCGATGCTCGGTCAGCACGGCCATTTTGCGCTCTATGCGGCGGAGAAGATTCCCTATGCGATCGAGCGCTACCGCGACGAGGCCGCGCGGCTCTATGGTGTGCTCGATCGCCAACTCGCCAAGACCGGCGCCTATGTCGCCGGCGACTATTCGATCGCCGACATCGCCTGCTTCCCCTGGACCATGACCCACAAGGCGCAGGGATTCACGCTCGACGACTATCCAAACGCCAAGCGCTGGTACGCCGAGGTGCGGGCCAGGCCGCAGGTACAGGCGGGGCTCGCGATCGGAAAATTCGTGAAAGAGCCGTTCGACGAGGAATCACGCAAGATCATGTTCGGCCAGCGGGCTAAGGAAGTGTTGGGAAAGAGGTAGTGCCCCTCATGGTGAGGAGCGCCGCAGGCGCGTCTCGAACCATGAAGGCCCGGTTGTCACCCGCGGCCATCCTTCGAGACGGCCGCTATGCGGCCTCCTCAGGATGAGGTCCGTCAGCAAAGGAAACACCATGATCGAGTTCTTCTTCGACTGTTCCAGCCCCTGGACCTATCTCGCCTTCCACAACATCCAGCCGCTGGCAAAAGAGCTCGGCGCCGAGATCATCTGGCGGCCGATCCTGGTCGGCGGCATCTTCAACACCGTCAACCCGAGCGTCTACGCGCAGCGGGAGACGCCGGTGCCGTTGAAGGCGCGTTACATGAAGAAGGACCTCGCCGACTGGGCGCGCTCGGCTGACCTTGCGATCAAGATGCCGCCGACGGTGTTTCCGGTGAACAGCGTCAAGGCGATGCGCGGCTGCATCTGGTTGGGCAAGGACATGGTGCCGTTCGCCACGAGCGTGTTCGAGGCCTATTGGGGCGGTGACAAGGACATCTCGCAGGACGCGGTGCTGGCCGAGATCTGCAAGAAGGCCGGCATCGACGAGCAAAAGTTCTTCGCGGGCATCTCGGAGCAGGCGATCAAGGACCAGCTCAAAGCCAACACGGAGGAAGTCGTCGCCCGCGGCGGCTTCGGCTCGCCGACGATCTTCGTCAACAAGACCGACATGTATTTCGGCAATGATCGCTTGCCGCTGATCCGTGAGGCGCTCAAGCGCAGCAAGGCGAGCGCGGCCTGATGGTACGGGCTGTTGTTTGCCGCGCGCTCGGTGCGCCCGAGAGCTTGCTGCTGGAAGAGTTTCCCTCGCGTGCCCTGAAGCCGGGCGAGGTCCGCGTCGCGATCCGCGCCGCTGGCCTCAATTTCCCTGACGTGCTGATGGCGGCCGGCGAATATCAGCTCAAGCCCGAGTTGCCGTTCACGCCCGGCATGGAAGCCGCCGGCGACGTGACCGAAGTCGGCGCGGAGGCGAAGGGCGTCGCTGTCGGCGATAAGGTCATCGTCAAGATGCGTCACGGCGCCTTCACGGATGAGGCCGTGGTGACGCCGGCGCAGCTCACGCCGATGCCGTCGACCTTCGACTATGCGGAAGGTGCGACCTATCTCGCCGGCCACGGCACCGCCTATCACGCGCTGATCGATCGCGGCCGGGTCGAGCCGGGCGAGGTGTTGCTGGTGCACGGCGCCGGCGGCGGCGTCGGCCTTGCGGCTGTCGAGATCGGCAAGATGCTGGGCGCGACCGTGATCGCGACGGCGTCCAGCGACGAGAAGCTGGCCATTGCCAAATCGCGCGGTGCCGATCATCTCGTGCGCTACGACCGCGAACCATTTCGTGATGCCGTCAAGCGCATCACCGATGGCCGCGGCGCCGACGTGGTGTTCGATCCCGTTGGCGGCGAGGTGTTCGAGAACTCGATGCGCTGCATCGCCTGGGGCGCGCGGCTGCTGGTGATCGGTTTCACGGGGGGCATCGGCTCGGCCAAGACCAATTTGCTGCTGATCAAGGGCGCCAGCGTGCTCGGCGTGCGTGCGGGTGAGGCGGTGCGGAAAAATCCGACGCTTGGCGAAGTGCGCCTGAAGGCGCTGCTGCAATGGGCGGAGGAGGGCAAGCTGCGCCCGAACATTTCGCATCGCCTGCCGCTGGAGGACTACGCCAAGGCGATGCGGTTGCTGCTCGACCGCAAGGCGATCGGGCGCGTGGCGCTGGTGATGGATTGACGGTGCCGCTATGTTCGTAGGGCGGATTAGCGAAGCGTAATCCGCCGTTTGATTGCCGCGAGAGAAGTGGCGGGTTACGCCTTCGGCTAACCCGCCCTACGAAGCTACTTGTATTCCCGCTCCGTCCACCACGGGAAATAGTCCGGCATATCGCTCGACACCTTGTTCTTGAACTGCGCCGGCCGCTTCTCCAGGAACGACACCACGCCTTCCTTCACATCCTCGGAGCGGCCGCGGGCGTAGATGCCGCGGCTGTCGATCTTGTGGGCTTCCATCGGATCGTCCGCGCCCATCATGCGCCACATCATCTGGCGGATCAGCGCCACCGACACCGGCGCGGTCTTGGCCGCGAACTCCTTGGCGAGCGCGCGGGCGGTCGGCAACAGATCATCCGGCGCTACGACCTTGCTGACGAGACGGCCGGCGAGAGCCTCTTGCGCCGGGAAGACTCGGCCCGAATAGCACCATTCCAGCGCCTGCGAGATACCGACGATGCGCGGCAGGAACCAGCTCGAGGCCGCCTCCGGCACGATGCCGCGCTGGGAGAACACGAAGCCGAAGCGCGCCGCGTCCGAGGCGATGCGGATGTCCATGGCGAGCTGCATGGTGACGCCGATGCCGACGGCTGGCCCGTTCACCGCGGCGATCACCGGCTTCAGGCACTTGAAGATGCGCAAGGTGACCTGGCCGCCGCCATCGCGCACCTGCGGATCGCTGTAATCGACCTTGCCGTCGGCAAAGCGCTTCACCGGCCCGCGCCGCGCGTCGCGATCAAAGGTATCCGCGCCCGACGAGAGGTCCGCGCCCGCGCAAAAACCGCGGCCGGCGCCGGTGACGATGATGGCGCGGACATTGTCGTCCTTGTCGGCGGCATCGAACGCGTCGATCAGCTCGGCCTGCATCTGCGCGTTGAAGGCGTTGAGCTTGTCGGGCCGGTTCAGCGTGATGGTGAGGATCTGCTCGGCGACCTCGTATTTGATCGTCTCATACGCCATATGGTTTCCTTCCTTTAGTTTTTCGCTGCGCAGATGGCAGAGGGCTTGAGTTTTCTTACCCTCCCCTGGAGGGGGAGGGTCGATCGCGCGTAGCGCGAGCGGGGTGGGGTGATCTCTCCAAACGGGCAGCGCTCATCGCGGAGAGACCGTCACCCCACCCCGTCTCACATTTCGCTTCGCTCAATGTGAACCGACCCTCCCCCTCCAGGGGAGGGTAAGCAAGAGGCTTCGCATGCTGCCCGTTCGAAGGCATCCGGGCTTGCGCCTAAAGGGCGCGCTTCCCGAGATGGCGGAGCGTCTTACTTCGCCGGCGGCTTCGGCCAGGGCTGCTGCGCCCCGCGCAGGCCCTCGAACGCCTTGGCCATGCCGAGCACGCCGATATCGTCGAAGCGGCGACCGACGATCTGGACACCGATGGGAAAACCGTTGGCGTCGAAGCCGCCATTGATGGAGACGGCCGGGTTCTCCGACATATTCCACGGCACGGTATAGCAGATGTGCTCGAACGGTCGCATCGGATCGTTGGTGGGCGAGGCCCAGTCCGCCGCATAGTTCACGTTCGGCGCGGTCGGCGAGATCACATAGTCGAGCTCGCAGAACAGCTTTGAAGCCGCAGCCCGGATCGCCATGGTCTGGTTGAAGCCACGGATGACGTCGACGCCCGACAGCTTCGCGCCGGACGCGCCCCACTTGAAGATATAGGGCAGCACCTTTGCCTGTTCGGCCGGCGTCAACTTCGACAGATCGTCCCACATCCGGGCGCGCCAGAAATTGTCGAGACCATCGAGCATCTCGCGCGTGAGGATGCCGTCGACTTCGGTGACGACGCTGCCAGCGGATTCGAACGCCTTTGCGGCTTTCACCGCGACGTCGCGGACCGGCCTTTCCGCCGGCAGGCCGACGCCGGCATCGAGCATCAGGCCGATCCGCAATTTGCGCGGAGATTTTTCCAGCCCTTTCCAGTTCAGTGGCTCTGCCGGCAGGCTCATGCCGTCGCGCCGGTCGGGCTTTGCGATCACGCTCATCATCAGCGCGCAATCGTCGACCGTGCGGGTCATGGGGCCGGCGACGCGGCCGACATAGGTGGGATCGATCGGCACGCGGCCGAAGCTGGGCTTCAGGCCGACGAGACCGCACCAGCCCGCAGGCAGGCGCACCGAGCCGCCGATATCGGTGCCGAGATGCAGCGGCCCATAGCCGGCCGCCGCGGCAGCGCCTGCACCCGCGCTGGAGCCGCCGGGGTTTTTGGAGAGATCCCAGGGATTGCGCGCGAGCGCATGGAACGAGGAGAGCCCCGATGACAGCATGCCGTAATCGGGCATGGTGGTCTTGGCGAAGATGATCGCACCAGCCTCACGCAGACGCGCGGCGGGCGGGGCATCCTTCTCGGCCGGCACGAGCTTGACGCTCGCAGCCCCCAGCGGCACCGGCACGCCCTTGGTCGCGATATTGTCCTTCACCGTGACGGGCACGCCGTCGAGCGGGCCTGACGGTTCGCCCCCTGACCAGCGCGCGGTTGAGGCGGCTGCGGCCTCGCGCGCGCTGTCGGGATCGAACGCATAGAGCGCCTTCAGGTGCGGCTCCCACGCGGCGACATGCGCAAGCACGTCCTCCAGCACCTCGCTCGGCGAGAACTGCTTGGCCCGATAGCCCGCGATCAGATCGACCGCGGACAGGTCGTGCAGCGAGGTGACCGCCTCTTCGACGCTCTTTTTCTGCATTGCTAAGCGACCGGCATGCGCGTTTCGATGATCCGGGCGAACATGCTGGCGCCGATCGGCAGGATCTTGTCGTCGAGCACGAAGCCGGGATTGTGCACGGGCACCGAGCCGTCATGACCGACCCAGAAATAGGCGCCGGGAATGGTCTCCAGCATGTCGGCGAAATCCTCGCTGCCCATCTTCGGCTGGCTGCGGGTGATCACCTTGGCGGGATCGATGATGGTGCGGGCGACGTCCTCGACCACCTTGGACTGCTCGACCTGGTTGACCAGCACGTTGAAGGTGTCGCGGATGTCGACGTCGATCACGCACTGATAGGCGCTCGCGATGCCGGCGCAGATCGTGCGGATGCGTTCGCTGACCAGGGTGCGGACTTCCTTGGAGAAGGTGCGGATGGTGCCGCAAAGATGCGCGTCGCCGGGAATGACGTTGTAGGCGGAGCCCGCGTGGATCTGGGTGATCGAGACGACAGCAGCCTGCAGCGGCTCGACGTTGCGGCTGACGATGGTCTGGATCGCCTGCGCCAGCGTGGTCGCGATGATCACCGCGTCCTTGGAGCGCTCGGGCATCGCACCATGCGCGCCATAGCCGGTGATGCGGAGGTCGAAGAAGTCGGCGCTGGCCATCGCCGGACCGGGCAGGATCGCGATCTCGCCGAGATTGAGATCGGGCGCGTTGTGCAGGCCGTAGAGCTCGTCGCACGGAAACTTCTCGAACAGGCCGTCCTTGATCATCGCGCGCGCGCCGCCGAGGCCTTCCTCGGCCGGCTGGAAGATCAGGTGCACGGTGCCGTCGAAATTCCGGGTCTCGGCGAGATAGCGCGCGGTGCCGAGCAGCATGGTGGTGTGGCCGTCGTGGCCGCAGCCGTGGAAGCGGCCGGGGATTTTCGAGCTCCATTTCAGATTGGTGTTCTCTTCCATCGGCAGCGCGTCCATGTCGGCACGCAGGCCGATGCGCTTGCCGCCCGAGCCCTTGCCCTTGATGACGCCGATCACGCCGGTGCCGCCGAGGCCGCGATGCACCTCGATGCCCCAGCTCTTCAGCTTGTCGGCGACGATGCCGGAGGTGCGGACCTCCTCGAAGCCGATCTCGGGGTGGGCGTGGATGTCGCGGCGGATGGCGGTGAGTTCGTCGGCGTAGCCGTCGATGCGGTCAATGGTGGGCATGTGTCCTGTCCGGTTGGCGTGACTTGATTAGCGAGATTTGGGCGCGAAAGCGGGGCCGTTTGGCTTGATGCGGATTCCCGGCCGCAGGCGCGTCCAGGTCAGGGTGGCGGTGTCGGCCGGCATCGCGCCGGGCGCTGCGCAGATCATCAGCTTTTCCGCGATCGGCTCAAAATCGGCACGGAAATGCACCGAGCTCTTGTTGACCAGAATCTTCTCTGTCGTCGGCTCGATGCCGACATAGCGGTACATCGCCTGATCGGCGAGCTGCGCCTTGTGCGAGGAGACGACGACGCGGACATCGCCGATGCGCAAGGCCGCGGACGGGCCCATCTCCATCTCGCGGCCGCCATAGTAAGGGCCGGGCGCGATGAAGCGGCCGTCGGAGAGCTTTTCGACGACGAAGGTCTCGGTATAGGGCTCGTCGCCGGGAATGCCGGACTTGCCGCCGAGCGAGAGCGTCACGGTGGCGCCGACGCCGGCTGCATGCGCGGCCTTGGCGGAGACCGGATCGTAGATGGCGCCGGTCGCTGCGCTCGCCTTGTTGCGCACCAGCGCGCGCAGCATGCCGGTAGTGTCGGAATCACCACCGGCACCGGGATTGTCCTGGGTGTCGGCGATGATGATCGGCTTGCTGGCGTTCTTCGAGAGTTCCATGGCGTGGCGGACGCCGTCATCGGGCGACCAGATCTTGCCGTCGAAATCGTCCTCGTGGCTTTCGATCAGTCTGACGATCGCATCTGCCGCGCGGTCGGCATCTTCTTGCGTCCTGCCGTAGGCGAACACGCTCGGCCCGCAATCGCGGAAATCGGCGGCTGGAAAACCCGGCGCGAAGGAGAGCGTGGGAACCGCATCGTTCTCCAGCGCTGCGAGCTTCTCGTAGATGCCCTTGGTCGGAAAGTCGTTGGTGCATTGCCAGCTGATCGCGATCAGGAACGGCAACTGCCGGAACGATTTTGCGAAGCGCTGCTTTGTCTTCAGAAGCAGAGCAAGGTGCTTGGCCGAGGCACGGCCGGTCTCGGCCATGTCGACGTGGGGATAGGTGCGGTAGGCGATCAGCGCGTCCGCATGTTCCATCATTTCGGGCGTGACGTTGGCGTGAAGGTCGAGGCTCGCGACCAGCGGGACATCCTTGCCGATGACGCGACGGACGCGCGCCAGGATCTCGCCTTCGCCGTCATCGAGGTGCTCGGTGACCATGGCGCCATGCAGATCGAGATAGACGGCGTCGAGAGGGCCGGCGGCTGCGATGCCGTCCACCATGACCTTCACGATGCGCTCGAACGCATCCTTGGTGACATGCGCCGAGGGACTCGCGCCGCAGGCAATCGTCGGAACGAGTTCCCAGCCATTAGCCTCGGCGCTGTCGACGAAACCGGCCAGCCCGACATTGATGCGCCGCATTACCTTCAGCACGTCGGGACCTGTGGTCATCGCCGGCCAGCCGCCGCCATGCTGGAAGTCCGCGAACGTCGCCTTCGTCGGGGCGAAGGTGTTGGTCTCGTGCAGGAAGCCGCCGACGGCGATGCGTGTCATCAATGCAAGTCCAGCGTTGAAAGTTGCGCGAAATTAGCCATGGCGCTGCGGCGAGGGCAAGGTGGGAAGCAGTCGCGCCACGCATGGCCTCAGGCTGTTTTGGGAATGCTGCGGATGCGGTGGTTGGTGAGCGACGCCGCTTCCACATTCTCGGTGTCGTCCCCGCGAACGCGGGGACCCATAACCCCAGGGAGGAGTTTGGCGAAGGCTGGTCGTTCGGGATTAGCCAGGCGCGATCGATATATTCCGCGATATGGGTCCCGGCGTGCGCCGGGGCGACAGCCGAGAGTGCCGCTACAGCGCAGCCCCCACACCCTCCGACACCGGCCGGAAATTCGCAAAGTCCCAGTTGCGTCCTGGTGCCGCATCCAGAAGGGCCTTGGTATAGGCCTCCTGCGGATGCGTCAGCACCTCGGCGGCCCGGCCTTGCTCGACGACGCGGCCGTGCTGCATCACCACGACCTCGTCGCAGATTTGGGCTGCGACGCGCAGATCGTGGGTGATGAACAGGATGGCGATGCCGAGCCGCTTCTGGATCTCGTCGAGCAGTTCCAGCACCTGCGCCTGCACGGAGACGTCGAGCGCGGAGACCGCTTCGTCCGCGACCAGCACGTCCGGATCGAGCGCGAGCGCGCGGGCAATGGCGATGCGCTGGCGCTGGCCGCCGGAGAACTGGTGCGGATAGCGCGACACAGCATCGGCCGGCAGGCCGACGAGTTCGAGCAGCTCGCGCGCGCGCTTCATCGCAGCGGCATGCGAGGTGCCGTAGTTGATCGGGCCTTCCGCGATGCTCTCGCCGACGGTGATGCGCGGGTTGAGCGAGCGGTAGGGGTCCTGGAACACGATCTGGATCTTCTGCCGGTGCGGCTGCAGCAGGCGTCGCGAGATATCGGAGATCTCGCGGCCGGCCAGCCGTACGCCGCCGGAGGTCGGATCGATCAGGCGGACGATGCAGCGCGCTACCGTCGACTTGCCCGAGCCGCTTTCACCGACGATGCCGAGCGTGCGGCCCTTGCGCAGCGTCAGCGTCACCTTGTCGGCGGCGACGACCTCGCGGCCTTTGCCGAAGAACGCGCGCTCCTTGTAGATCTTGCTGAGATCATTGGCCTCGAGCACCACCGGCTCCTTGCTCTCCTCGCGCGGCGGCCGCGGCACCAGGCTCGGCACCGAAGCGAGCAAATTGCGGGTGTATTCCATCGTGGGGTTGCGCAGCACGGTCTCGAGCTGGCCGGTCTCGACCAGGCGACCCTGCCGCATCACCGCGACGCGGTCCGCGATCTCGGCGACCACGCCCATGTCGTGGGTGATGAACAGCACGGCGGTGCCGTGATCGCGCTGCAGCTCGCGGATCAGGGACAGGATCTGCTTCTGCGTGGTGACGTCGAGCGCGGTGGTCGGCTCGTCGGCAATCAGCAGCTTCGGCTCCAGCACCAGCGCCATCGCGATCATGATGCGCTGGCGCTGGCCGCCGGAGAGCCGATGCGGGTAGGAGGCGAAGATGCGCTCGACCTGAGGCAGGTGGACCTGCTCCATCATGTCGAGGATGCGCTTCTTCCGTGCCTTCGCGTCGAGCTTGGTGTGGGCGCGCAAGACTTCGTCGATCTGTCGGCCGACCGGCACGACCGGATTGAGCGCGGTCATCGGCTCCTGGAAGATCATCGCCATCTTCGTCGCGCGCAACTGGCGCAGGCGGCGGTCGGTCGCGGTGAGGATCTCCTCGCCGACGAGTTTTACGCTGCCACTGGTCGGAACCAGTGTGCCCTTCGGCAGCAGGCCCATCGTGGTCAGCGAGGTCACCGACTTGCCCGAGCCGCTTTCGCCGACCAGGCACAGCGTCTCGCCCTGGTGGACCTGGATCGAGATGCCGTCGATGATTTTCGCACCGCCCGGCTTCTTGCCGACGGAGACGACGAGGTTGTTGATGTCGAGAACGATGTCTTTGGTCATCACTTGATCGGTCATTATTTGCCCTCCCGCTGCTTCATGCGGGGATCGAGTGCGTCGCGGGCTGCGTCGCCGATCAGGTTGATGCTGAGGATGGCGATCGAGAGCAGCAGGCCCGGCCAGAAGATCAGCGTCGGCTTGAGCTGAAAATACTGGCGGCCCTCGGCCATGATGTTGCCCCAGGTCGGCGTCTCCGGCGAGATGCCGGCGCCGAGGAAGGAGAGGATGGCCTCGGTGAGGATCGCCGACGCGCAGACATAGGTGCCCTGGACGATCAGCGGCGCAATCGTGTTCGGCATCAGGTGCCGCCACATGATCTTCGGCAGCGAGGAGCCGACCGAGATCGCGGCTTCCACATAGGGCTCCTCACGCGCCGACAGGACGACCGAGCGCACCAGGCGCGCCACGCGCGGGATTTCGGGGATCGTGATCGCCACCAGCACCGTCCAGATGCTGGCGCCGGACAGCGACACCACGGCGATTGCAAGCAGGATGCTCGGCATCGCCATCAGGCCGTCCATGATGCGCATCAGGACGGAATCGATCAGCTTGAAGAAGCCGGAGACGAGACCGATCACAAGGCCAATGGCGATCGAGAGGATCGCCGAGCCGATGCCGATCAGGAGCGAGATGCGGCCGCCATAGATGACGCGCGACAACAGGTCGCGGCCGTAGGCGTCGGTGCCGAGCAGGAATTGCGCCGACGCGGGCTTGAGCCGCTGCGACGGCGCGAGCTGGATCGGATCGTGCGGGGCGATCAACGGCGCCAGGACCGAGATCAGCACGATCAGCGCGAGCAACACCGTCGCCGTGGCGATGATCGGCGTCGAGGTGAGGAAGCCGAAACGCGGCCGCAGCGGCGACGTGATCGGGATGGACGACTGGGGAAGGGTATCGACTGACATCTTGTTGTTGTCCTTGCCTCAGTACCGGATCCGGGGATCGAGCAGCGTGTAGGCGACGTCGATCAGGAGGTTGACGACGACGTAGATCAGCGACGTCAGCAGGATCATCGCCTGGATCACCGGATAGTCGCGCGCCAGCACCGCATCCACGGTGAGGCGGCCGATGCCGGGGATGTTGAACACGCTCTCGGTGACGACGACGCCGGAGATCAGGAGCGCGAAGCCGGTGCCGATCACGGTGATCACGGGCACGGCGGCGTTCCGCAGCGCGTGCCGCATCATCACCGCGACCTCGTTGATGCCCTTGGCGCGCGCCGTTCGCACGTAATCCTCGCCGAGCACATCGAGCATCGCGGCGCGCGTCATGCGCGCGATCAGCGCGATGTAGATGAAGGAGAGCGCGCAGGTCGGCAGGATGATGCGCTCGAAGAACGCGCCGAAGCCGGCAGAGATGCTCTTGAAGCCCTGCACCGGCACCCAGCGCAGGTCGATCGCAAAGACCTCGATCAGGACATAGCCGACCACGAACACCGGCACCGAGAAGCCGAGCACGGACAGGCCCATCACGAAACGGTCGATCCAGGTGCCGTGCTTCCAGGCCGCGATGACGCCGAGCGGCACCGCAACGATGACGGCGAGGATGATGGTCGACAGCGCGATCGAGATCGACGGCTCGACGCGCTGGCCGATCATCTTCATGACCGGCAGGTTGGAAATCAGGGAGGTTCCCAGGTCGCCGTGCAGCAGCTTGCCGACCCAGGTGACGAACTGCACGATGAGGGGTTCATTGAGGCCGAGCGAGGTGCGGATGCGTTCCAGCCGTTCCGGTGTCGCATTGTCGCCGGCGAGGATCGCGGCGGGGTCGCCGGGCGTCAGCCGCAGCAGCAGGAACACGAACAGCGCCACGACGCCCATCACGGGCACCGCAGCCAGAACGCGGCGAATGAGATAACCTAGCATGCACCTATCTCCGGCTGCAGATTGTGGGGGGCCGAGAGGCGCCCGTGGATTCGGTCGTGTCTATCATGCGCGCCTGTCTCTCGGGCTGGAAGACCCGGCCGGAGAGCCGTCCTCGTGGGGCAAATTGTGTGCCAAGGGCAGGGCGGTCGCAAGGGGCCGCCCCGCATCGATTTGCGACCACTCAGGATGCACGACGCATCTCGCGCTCAACCCCAAGTTCGCCCCGAAATGAGGGGACGGTTGGCGGTGCGTTGAGCCCGCGCCAGCCGTCGATGGTTCCGGCGATCATCTGCGCGGTCGCGGCCGACAAGGTCCAGCCGAGATGGCCGTGGCCGGTGTTGAAGAACACGCCGGGCATCCGGCCCGCGCGCACCACCGGCATCATGTTCGGCATCATCGGCCTGAGCCCGGCCCACGGAATGATGCGAGACGTCTCGACCGCCGGAAAGTTGCTGCGCACCCAGTCGACCAGCGGCTGCACGCGATCGGCGCGGATATCGCGGTTGAAGTCGTTGAACTCGGCCGTGCCGGCCACACGAAAACGATCGGCGCCGAGCCGGCTGGTGACGATCTTGGCGGCCTCGTCGAGCAGGCTGACGGTCGGCGTCGCATTGCGGCTCTCGGCGGTGTCGAGCTGGACGGTGATCGAATAACCCTTCACCGGATAGACATTGACGCGCTCGTCGAGCATCGCCGCGAAATGACGGCTGGCAACGCCGGCGCAGACCACGACGCCATCGACCTTCAGCATGCCGCGCGCGGAGGCGACCGCGTCGCTTGCGCTGAGATCGGCCCAGCCGATGACGAAGCCGCCGCGAGCTTGCGCGATGGAATCGATATTGGCCTCATGGATGAAGGTTGCGCCGCGCCGCTTGCAGGCCTCTGCCAGCCCGCGCGTGAACTTGTGGATGTCGCCGGTGGCATCCGACGGCGTGTAGAAGCCGCCGTAATAATCCTTGCGCAGCGTCGGCTCGATCGTGTGGATTTCTTCCGGCGTCACCGGGTGCCGATCGAGTCCGCCTTCCTGCAGCAGCGCATTGACGCGCAGGCCGGATTCAAAACCCTTCTTGTCGTGATAGATGTGGAGGATGCCGCGGCGTTCGAGATCGAAGTCGATGCCTTCGCGCGTCGCGATCTCGAACAGGTGCTTGCGGGCTTCGATCGCGAGCCGCGTCGTCAGAATCGTATTGGCGCGGTAGTTGCCGATATTGGCGACGAACTCGCTCATCCACGAATATTTGTGCCAGTTCGGGCGCGGGTTCATCAAGAGCGGCGCATCGCGCCGGAACATCCAGCGCAGGCCTTTGAGGATCGTTGCGGTGCTGTTCCACACCTCGGCATTGCTGGCGGAGAGCTGTCCGCCGTTCGCAAACGAGGTCTCCATCGCGGCGTAGCGATGCTTGTCGAGCACCGTGACCTCAAAGCCGCGTTCGAGCAGAGCATAGGCAGTCGTCACGCCGGTGATGCCGGCGCCGATGATGGCAATATGTGTCATGTTGAGCAGGGGCTCCCGTGAGTTAGGATAGGCTAACCGCCGGCCCGAAAGCCGTTGGCGGCGCCCCATCTGTCACGGTTACCTGAGAGCTTGATCCGGCGCGGACCTCGACGAGGCAGAACCTCACGAGACCTGCGCAGACTATCCCCTTCGGTGGACGTCACGACGTCGATCGTGCCGTCTCTCTCCAGATCGTCCTGACGATACAGTCCTTTTGCCTGAGAGTTTCCGGGGCGGTTGCTCCGTCGGCGCCGCAATGAAAGCTGGATGCCTTCATTGCGATCTCTCCCGCATCGTCGCGTGGACCATCGAGCAGTACGATGCGCCTCATTTTTAGACAAGGCTAAATTTCATCCGCGACTGCCAACGCATTGTGCAGTGCGAAGTTGATTCAATTTACTCGAGCGTCGCCAGCAGTCCCGCCATCAGGCGACCGCGTTCGACCAGGCTATCGACCTCGATGAACTCTTCGAGCGTGTGGCCATTGCCGCCACGTACGCCGAGGCCGTCGAGCGTCGGGATGCCCATCGCGCCCGTGAAGTTGCCGTCGGAGCCGCCGCCGGAGCTCGCATGCGGTAATTCCGCGCCAAGAGATTTGGCGATGCCGCGCGCCTTTTCATACAGCGCCATGGTACCGGCGTCGGGCTCCCACACCGGCCGCGTCACGCCGCGTGTCACCTTGAAGGAGACATCATTCGCCGTGCCCGAGAGCGCAAGCATCCGTTCGACGCCGCGGTCGAGATCGGCCTGGCGCTTGGCCATGGACAGCGCTTCACCGGTGGCGGTCGTGGCAACGCAATTGACCCATTGCCCGCCATGCACGACACCGACCGAGAAGGTGCAGTCGTCGCTCGTCATCGCGTCGATCGCAAGAATCTGCCGTGCCATCTCGCGGATCGCCGAGCGTCCCGCCGACAAGGTCGCGCCGGCGTGGCTCGGCCGCCCCGTCGCCTCCAGATTGAAGCGCGCGATCGCGTATCGTCCGGTGGTGACGCCGTTGTCGGCGCGGCCGGGCTCGGGCACCAGCACATATTTGTTGCGCGCGGCTTCCGCTTCGATGATGTCGCGCGTGGAGGGCGTGCCGACTTCCTCGTCCGGCGTGAACAGGATGGTGATCGGAAGCGGCGTGGTGAAGGCCGCGCGCGCCAGCTGCCGGATCGCTTCCAGCGAGAGATAGTTGCCGCCCTTCATGTCGTAGATGCCGGGGCCGTAGCACTTGTTGCCCTCGCGCCGCCATTTCAGCTTCTCGATGGTGCCGACCGGGTGGACGGTATCCATGTGCCCGGCGATCAGGATGCCGGGCTCGCCTTGCCTGGGATGCGGGAAGCGTGCGCGAACGACGCCGCCAAAGCCCTGACGGCCGGCGATGCGCTCGATGGTCGCACCCATGATCGCCATATCCCGCGCTGCGATATCGAGCATGCGGTTGACCGCGCCCGCATCCCAGGTCGGGCTTTCGCATTCCACCCAGGTGCGCAGGCCCTCGAGCATCGCCTCGGAATCGAAGGGAAGATTGGCTGGATTCATCTTAATGTCTCTCAAGCTTCGAAAGATGGAATGCGCATTGCATCAGCGCGGGCAGGACAAGCGGGGAGAGTTGTAGAGCCAAACCGATCTTTGTGGAGCCCGTGCATGCGCCGCAAGGGCTTGCACCGAAACCGGATTGACGCGCTCAAGACTGTCTGCAAGTCTCGAAAGATAAAGGCATTGCATGAGGTTAGTTCGCCTAGGGAACGAACCGAATGCTCAACCAATAACCCGCCTTTGAACAGTTTCACGTCAGGAGAAACTTTCTATGTTGAGCTTGATGCGCCGGGGGCGACGCGCGTTCGCCTCCACACTCGCGCTGTCGGTCGTCGCGCTCTCGACGGCGATGGCATCGCCGGTATTTGCGGCCGGCAAGACCATCACCGCGGTGATGCATTCGGATCTGCGCATCATCGATCCGATCTTCACCACCGCCTACATCACGCGTGACCATGGCTACATGGTTTACGACACGCTGATCACGACGGATGCGAACTTCAAGATCCAGCCGCAGATGGCGGATTGGAAGATCTCCGACGACAAGCTCACCTACACCTTCACGCTGCGCGACGGCCTGAAGTGGCATGACGGCACGCCGGTCACCGCCGAGGATTGCGTCGCCTCGCTGAAGCGCTGGGCCGCCGTCGACGGCATGGGCCAGCAGATGATGACCTTCACGGCCAGCATCGAGGCGACCGACGCCAAGACCATCACGCTGAAGCTGAAGGAACCCTACGGCCTCGTGCTGGATTCGATCGGCAAGCCGTCCTCGCGCGTGCCCTTCATGATGCCGAAGCGCCTCGCCGAGACGCCGCCGGACAAGCAGATCCCCGAGCAGATCGGCTCCGGTCCGTTCAAGTTCGTGCAGGGCGAATTCCAGCCCGGCGTGAAGGCGGTCTACGTCAAGAACACCGACTACGTGCCGCGCAAGGAGCCGGCGAGCTGGACCGCCGGCGGCAAGGTGGTGAAGGTCGATCGCGTCGAGTGGATCACCATGCCGGACTCGCAGACCGCGGTGAACGCGCTGCAATCGGGTGACATCGACTTCATGGAAGTGCCGCCGTGGGATCTGCTCCCCGTGCTTGAAGGCAATTCCGACCTCAAGGTCGAGACGCTGAACAAGTTCGGCTACCAGACGCTCGGTCGCATGAACTTCCTCTATCCGCCCTTCGACAATCCGAAGATCCGCCGCGCCGCCTTCCTGGCGATGAACCAGAAGGACGTGCTCGACGCGCTGGTCGGCAACCCGAAGTACTACAAGATCTGCGGCGCCTTCTTCATCTGCGATACGCCGTTCGCGACCGACGTCGGTTCCGAGACGCTGGTCAAGGGCAGCGGCATGGCGGAAGCCAAGAAGGCGCTCGCCGAGTCCGGCTATGACGGCACGCCCGTCGTGGTCATGGTTCCCGGCGATGTCGTCACGCTGAAGGCGCAGCCGACCGTCGCGGTGCAGCTGCTCCGCGAAGCCGGCTTCAAGGTCGATGCGCAGGCGACCGACTGGCAGACGGTGGTGAGCCGCAGAGCCAGCCAGAAGCCCCCGAAGGAGGGCGGCTGGAACATGTTCTTCACCAACTGGGTCAGCGCCGACGTGTCCAATCCGATCTCCAATCTCTCGATCGGCGGCCAAGGCAAGAAGGGCGGCTGGTTCGGCTGGGCGGAAGACGCCAAGATCGAGAAGCTGAAGGACGACTTCGTCCGCGCGGCCTCGCTCGACGATCAGAAGAAGATCGCGACCGAGATCCAGAAGGAAGCCTATGACCAAGTGATCTACATCCCGCTTGGTCAATACCTGGCGCCGAGCGCGTGGCGGAAGTCGCTGTCCGGCGTGCTCGACGGCCCGGCGACCCCGATCTTCTGGAACATCGACAAGTCGGAGTAAGGCCAAGTCAAACAAGGGAACGGGGCGTCTCGCGCCTCTCGTCTCGAACGTTACGCGGCGCCGCTGTCAACAGCGGCGCCGTTCGTCGGCCAGCCGCTCGCCAGGAGAACTTCAGTGTTCCATCTCATGCGTCGGGGGCGTCGGTCGTTCGCCTCCAAACTTGCAGTTTCGGTCGTGGCCCTTTCCACGGCACTGGCCACGCCGGTACTTGCCGCGGGCAAGACCATTACCGCGGTGATGCATTCGGATCTGCGCATCCTCGATCCGATTTTCACCAGCGCCTATATCGCACGTGACCATGGCTACATGGTCTACGACACGCTGATCGCGACGGATTCCAACTTCAAGATCCAGCCGCAGATGGCGGACTGGAAGGTCTCCGACGACAAGCTGACCTACACCTTTACGCTGCGCGATGGCCTGAAGTGGCATGACGGTACGCCGGTGACGGCGGAAGACTGCGTCGCCTCGCTGAAGCGCTGGGCCGCCGTCGACAGCATGGGGCAGCAGATGATGCTGTTCACCGCGAGTCTCGAGGCGACTGACCTCAAGACGATCACGCTGAAGCTGAAGGAGCCATATGCGCTGGTGCTGGACGCGATCGGCAAGCCGTCCTCGCGCGTCGCTTTCATGATGCCGAAGCGTCTGGCCGATACCCCGGTGGACAAGCAGATTCCCGAGCAGATCGGCTCCGGTCCCTTCAAATTCGTTCCGACTGAATTCCAGCCGGGCGTGAAGTCGGTCTATGTCAAGAACACTGATTACGTACCACGCAAGGAGCCGCCGAGCTGGACGGCCGGCGGCAAGGTGGTGAAGGTCGACCGCGTCGAATGGATCACCATGCCGGACGCGCAGACGGCGTTGAACGCGCTGCAGTCGGGCGACATCGATTTCATGGAAGTGCCTGCCATCGAAATGTTGCCCACCATTGAGGCCGACAAGGACCTCAAGGTCGATATCCTGAACAAGTTCGGATTCCAGACTGGTGCGCGGATGAATTTCCTCCATCCGCCATTCGACAACGTCAAGGTTCGTCGCGCGGCATTCCTGGCGGTCAACCAGAAGGACGTGCTCGATGCTCTGATCGGCAATCCCAAATACTACAAGACGTGCGCTGCGGCCTTCATCTGCGACACGCCGTTCGCGACGGAGATTGGCGGTGAGGTCCTTGCGAAGGGCGGCGACATGGCTGCGGCCAGAAAGGCGCTCGCCGAGTCGGGCTACGACGGCACACCGGTCGTGCTCATGGCGCCGGGCGACGTCGTGACGCTGAAGGCTCAACCGATCGTAATGGCCCAGCACCTACGCGAAGCCGGCTTCAAGGTTGATTTGCAGGCCACCGATTGGCAGACGGTGGTAAGCCGGCGCGCCAGCCAGAAGCCTCCGAAGGAGGGCGGCTGGAACATGTTCGTCACAAACTTTGTCAGCGCCGACGCCTCGAACCCGATTTCCAACATCGCCGTCGGTGGGCAGGGCACGAAGGGCGGCTGGTTCGGCTGGCCGGAGGACGCCAAGGTGGAACAGTTGAAGGACGCCTTCGTCCGCGCCGCCTCGCTTGACGAGCAGAAGAAGATTGCGGCCGAGATCCAGAAGGAAGCCTACGACCAGGTGCTGTACATACCGCTCGGCCAGTATCAGTCGCCGAGCGCATGGCGCAAGTCGCTGACCGGCGTCATCGACGGCCCGGCCACCCCGGTGTTCTGGAACATCGACAAGTCCGAGTGAGGCACGCCGGGACCGGGCGAGGGTGCTTCCTGCACCTTTGGTGCCGATCAGCACGCGGCGCCACCGTGATCAGCGGCGCCGGTGTCTCCTGGCGGTCCCCGCGGAGGTGAAAGCCGGGGAGCTTTTAAGTCTTCCAGACTCCAATGATTGCTATTTGTTTCCAAACTGAAATAGATGGCTCGTCTTCGAGTATCACTTTCCCTTCCATCGTTTTGAATCTGTTGATCTGATTCCCGTGCCGATCGATTTTGCACTCCAGGCGATGGCCGAACGGTCGGATCGCGCGCCGGCGCGCTGGCGGCGGCCGCTGCTGCGCTGGCTCGACGGCGTGGAGGCCGGCTGGGCCGTGCCGCTTCTCATTGCGTGCTTCGTTGTGGTCTGGACGCTGTATCTCGCCATCGCCTATGCCGGCGGCGGCCTGCATCCCGATACGCTCGAAGCCTGGACACTGGGGCGGCACTTCGCGTTCGGCTATCACAAGCATCCGCCGCTGATGGGCTGGATCGCAGCCAGCTGGACCGCCGTCTTCCCGGTCAGCGACTGGTCGCTGCAACTGATGGCGATGGTGAACGCGGGCCTCGCGCTGGTCTTCGTCGATTGCGTCGCGCGGCAATTCGTGACCGGGCACAAGCGCATCCTGGTGCTGCTGCTGCTGATGCTGACGCCGGCCTATCAATTCCACGCCCAACGCTTCAACGCCAACGCCGTGCTGCTCGCGACCTGGCCGCTCGCCACATGGTGCTTTCTGCGCGCGTTCGAGACCAGGTCCGCCGTGTGGGCGGTCGCGCTTGGATGCACCGCGGCGCTCGCCATGGTCGGAAAATATTACTCGATCTTCCTGCTCACGAGCTTTGCATTCGCCGCGCTGGCGCACCCGGCGCGACGCGCCTATTTCACCTCCGCGTCGCCGTGGATCTCGGTCGTCACGGGACTCGCAGTGTTGTCGCCGCACATCTACTGGCTCGCGACCACGGGGGCATCGACCTTCACCTACGCGCTGAACCATGCCAACGGCAATGCCGTCAGCTCGCTCGACGACGTGACGAATTTCCTGCTGGGATTGGTCGCGGCCATCAGCGTCGCAGCCGTGCTCTGGGTGCTCATCGCGGGCACGCGCCTCAAACAGTTCCCGGCCGACTTCGTCGCGATGAGCCCGAGCCTTCGGCTTCTCTTCTACGTGGCCATCGGTACCATCGCTCTGCCGGTCCTCACCGCGCTCGCGATGGGGACGGATTTGCCGTCGCTATGGGCCCTACAGGGATTGTTCCTGTTCGTCGTGCTGATCGTCTGTGGTGCCCGTTATCCGCTCGAACGGTTCTACACCGTCAATGTCACGGTCATTGTCGCGTGCGTTGCGCTTGTCGCCGTGCTGGTCGCCGCACCAATCCATGCCGTCTATCGCAACAGCCGCGGTTATGAAGAGGGACGGAACCTTTACGCGCAAGCGGCTGGCGAGCTCACCCGGCAATGGCGCGAGCTGACCGGCGAGCCGCTCGGCGCCGTCAGCGGCGACGATTCGCTCGCCTTCGCCACGGCCTTCTACAGCCCCGATCATCCGCATTATGCGCGGCCGTTCGAGCACCAGTACGATTGGGGCCTGCCGCGAAAGACGACGCTCGATCGCGGCTGGGCCGCGCTCTGCTTCCGTGGCCAGGATTATTGCGGCCGCTGGATGGAATTTGTGTCTTCGCGCGCCGGGAGTTTTGTCCGGCGGGAATTCACCGTGCAGGCCTCGCTATGGGGCCGGCCGGGCCTGAGCCGGGACGTCATCGTGCTGATGGTGCCCCCGCGTGCGAACAGCGGCGCATCGCCCGAAAGCGCAGAGCTGGAGTTCGGCGCCAGCCGGCGCAGCCCGGAATAGGGCGCATCTCTCAGCAGTGGCTGTCGCGCACCCGTTCAAGGCCTTCGCTTGCGAAGGGAGGTGTGAAGGCGGGCTGCTTGGCGCCAACAGCCTTTCGCTGCGCCTCAGTCGGTTCCGACGCGTGATCGGTTTCGTTGCGTTTCGGTTCCATGAGGCGACCTCTCGAAAATGCTGCAGGACAACATCGAGGCGCCTGCGAAGTTCCTCACACGATCGGGCGATGATGCGGCTTGAACAGCCGCCCCTTCTCCACCACCAGAACGATCGCCAGCGCCGCAAGCGTCGACAGGAAGAATCCGATCGAGAACGGCAGCAGCGTGCCGTCGAAACTCTGGCCGATCGCTGTTCCGACCACGATGCCGATCAGCGTCGTGATCGAGCCGTAGAGCGAGGAGGCCGTGCCAGCGATGTGGCCCTGCGGCTCCATCGCAAGCGCGGTGAAATTGGCGACCATCATGCCGAACGAGAACATCATCAGCGCCGACAGCACCATGAACAGCGGAAGCGGCAGCACGCCGAGGATCTCGGTCAGCAGCATCACGCCGGCGACCACGGTGTAGAGCGTCAGCGCGCCGTGCGAGATCACGCGCATGCCGAGCCGCCCGACCAGTTTTGCGTTGAGGAAGCCGGCGACCGCTGTGCCGGCCGCGATCGCGGCGAAGGCGAGCGGGAAGTAGTGGCCGAGATGATAGATGCCGGTGAACACCTGCTGGGCCGAGAACACGAAGGCGAACAGCGCGCCCATGACGGCGCCGGCGGCCGACGCATAGCCGATGGTCTGGCGGTTGGTGACGGTCTGGCGGAAGGCCGAGAGCACGTCGGCGGGCGCGAGCGACCTGCGCTCCGTCTCGGGCAGCGTCTCCGGAAGCCGCCACACGCTCCACGCCAGCGCGATGATGCCGTAGAGCATCAGCACGACGAAAATGCCGCGCCATTGCGTGACCAGCAGCACAGCCTGTCCGAACGAGGGCGCGATCACGGGGACGGCGATGAAGATCATCATGGCAAGCGACATCACGCTCGCCATGCGGCGGCCGGCATAGCAGTCGCGCACGATCGAGGTCGCGATCACGCGCGTCGCCGAGGTGCCGAGGCCTTGCAGCGCGCGCGCGAGCAGCAGCGTCTCGAACGAGGGCGCCGCGACCGCCAGCACGCTCGCCACCGCATAGACCGCCATGCCGCCGAGCAGCACAGGCCGGCGCCCGAACCGGTCGGACAATGGACCCATGACGAATTGACCGGCACCGAAGCCGATCAGGAAGGTCGACAGCACGAGCTGGAGATGATTGGCGTTGGGAATGCCGAAGGCCGCCCCGATATTGGGCAGCGCCGGCAGCATCATGTCCATCGCCAGCGGATTCAGCGCCATGATGGACGCAATCACGACAACGAATTCGGGAAATCCCATCGGACGGTGTCCGGAGGACACCCAGTCGTCGGCATTGACGTCGGACAAGCAGCTCACCCCTGATTTCAAAGGCCATATCTAAGGTACATGCTGCATCGCACAACCCATGTTTTGGGATGGCTGTCCGGCGGGGCCGGGGACGGACAACAAATGGTGAAGACGTCGCTGGCCCAGCCAGCCCGAGATCAGCCCGCGCGACGTGCCCGTTCGACCAAATCGAGCGCCAGTCGGCCGGCCGTGTCGACATAATCGAGATCGCGATGGATCAGCATCACGGTCGTGGCGCCGTCGAGCAGGATCACGATCTGCCGCGCAAGTCCCGCCGCGCCGTGAATGCCGTGGTCACGTAGCTCCGTCTCCAGCCACGCCTCGAAACGCTTCTTGTGGGCCGCGCCGGCCTTGACCGCGGGGTGTGCGGGCGTGTTGGCGAGCTCGGCGATGGTGCGCAGGAAGCCGCAGCCGCGCCACTTCGGCGTATCCATTGATTTGCCGAGCCTGGTGAAGAGACCGCGGACCTTGTCCGCTACCGTTCCGTCGGTCTCGGCGAACCAGCGCATGTAGAGCTCCAGCGTCGGCTGGTCCCGGGCTGCGATGGTTTCGGCGACGAGCTCGTCCTTGCTGGTGAAGTGATAATAGAGCGTCTTCTTGGTGACGCCCGCCTTCTCGGCGACGGCATCCATGCTGACCGCCCTGATGCCCTCGCCATAGAACAGGCGCGTCGCCGCGACGACGATCTGCTCGCGTGTGCTGTCACCCCTTGGCGCCATCGGCGCAATGTATACCGCCTAGTGAGTATACACAACAGAACCGCTGTGGCTGACTTCCGCGCCTGTTCGCGCCTGGAAGGAGCCTGCACTTGCCTGATCTCGTACTCTCGGAAACACGCGGCGCCGTCGCATTGCTGACGTTCAACCGCCCGAACAAGCTCAATGCGCTGAGCTACGCGCTGATCGATCAGCTGATGACGACGCTCGATCGCATTGAGGACGACGAAGACATTCGCGCGGTCGTGCTGACCGGCGCCGGAGATCGCGCCTTCTCCGCGGGCGCCGACATCGCCGAGTTCTCCGAGAGCGTGAAGGCCGGTCCCGATGCCGCGGCAAAAGCCTTCGTGCGGCGCGGGCAGGCGATGACGGCGCGCATGGAAGCGTTTCCGAAACCGGTCATCGCCGCCGTCAACGGCATCGCCTTCGGCGGCGGTTGCGAGATTACCGAAGCCGTGCATCTCGCAATCGCCAGCGAGCGCGCCACATTTGCAAAGCCGGAGATCGCGATCGGCATCACGCCGACCTTCGGCGGCACGCAGCGCCTGCCGCGGCTCGCGGGCCGGAAGCGGGCGCTGGAATATCTTCTGACCGGCGATTCCTTTTCGTCGCAACGTGCGCTCGAGATTGGATTGGTCAATCGCGTCGTCCCGCACGAGCAGCTCCTGGATGCCGCTCTGACGCTGGCCGACCGCATCACGCGGCATTCGCCTCTTGCGGTGGCCCGGGTCATCACCGCTGCCACCCGCGGCCTCAACGTCTCGATCGCGGAGGGCCTCGCCATCGAAAGCGAGCAGTTCGCACGGATGGCAGCGACGCAGGACACGCGCGAGGCGCTCGATGCCTGGCTGGCTGCCCGCGCGTCGCGATAGGCGATGGTTGGAAACCAGAGATTCACCATAACCGCGGGGACAACCCATCGGAGAGATGAATCCGCAACGCATCCTGTCCAATGTGGCCAGACCGGGCGCCGGGTCAGGCGCCGAGGGAACTTTGGGAATAGGCAGGTATCAGACGTGTCCGACATCACCGGAACTGCACGATGGTCGGGACCGTCGGCCGACATGGCCGGCAAGCGCAACGCCTGGCTTGCCTGCCTGATCGCGTTGGTGGCGGTGCTGGTGATCGGCAATCTCGCCAACGATAGCGCGCTCGATGTGAATTACGGCTGGGACGTCCGCGTCAACTGCGCGGCCGTCGATGCGCATGCCGACGGGCTCGATCCGTACTACGTGAAGAATCTGAAGGGCACCAAGCTCTCTTATCCCTATCTGCCGGTGACGCTGGACGCCTTTCGTCCGCTGTGCGCGGGCGGCTTTCTCGTCGGGCACCACCGCGGCGTCTTTCTCGTCATCGCCGTGCTCTGCGGCCTGGTGCTGCCCGGGATCGGCCGGACGCGCAGTCTGCGTGATGTGGCGCTGAGGAGCCTCTACGTGCTCGGCGCCTTCGTCGGCTTCGAATGGGTGCTGGCCTCGGGCAATTTCGCGATCCTGGGCGGCGGACTGACAGCCGCAGCGCTAGCCCTTCTGCTTCGCCCCGCGAAGCCCGACGATCGAAATGACGTCCTTCGGATTGCAGGGGCGGCGCTGCTCGGTCTCGTGATGTCGTTCAAGCTGGTGTTCTGCCCGGTCCTGGCCGCGCTCTATTTCCTGCCGCTGTCGCGGCGGCGGAAACTCGTCCTGATGATCGTGGCGGGCCTCGGCTTCGCGTTGCCGATCCTGGCTTCGGTCGTCTTCTATCCAGACTTGTTCGCGAGCTGGCTGCTCGCGATCACGGGCGGGATCCCCGGTCAGCATTCGGTCCAGATCGAGGAAACCAATCCGTCGCTGCTGCTGTTGGCCCAGACCATCGTGGACCGGGTCGGCCTCGTCGACAGCAAGCCGCTCGTGTTCGCCATTTACGCGCTGGCGGCGACCGCATTCGTGCTCGCGCCGCTCGGCTGGTCGCTGCTGCGTGCGATCCGCAACAATGAGGGATCGTTGCCGGCGCGCCTCGACCGCTGGCTGATCGATCATCCGCAGGCCGCGATGCGGATCACGGTGCTTGCGATGTACGGCCTCTATCTCTGCTCGCCGCGCCTGAAGGAATATGCGCTCTTCGAGCTCGCGGTCTACGCCGCCGTCCTGATCGTCGATCTTCCGGCCGCGGCCCTTGCAGCCGTGCTGACCATCGGCGTTGCCGTGCCGACGCTGGTCTCGATCACGGGGATCACGATCGAAGGTGGCTTCGTCCAGGTCGCGGTCGCGCTGATGTGCTTCTGGATCCTGTTGCTCGATTTTCGCGCCGAGCCGACGCGTCTCGAGCAACACGGCGTGCGTCCATGACGAGCGTTGCCTCGTCCGCAGATGCGGGTGAGGGGCGGCCGCTTGCGGCCGGGATGCCGCCGAGGGGCCGGCTGAGCCGCTTCCTGCTGATTTTGGCCATATTGCTTCCCACCGCCGTCGCCGTCGATCTCAGCGTCAACAACACCTTCGGCTCGGACGTGCGGGTGAACTGCGCGGCGGTGGACGCCCATCGCGAGGGACGCGATCCCTATTTCGTCAGAAACCTGAAGGACACCGATCTTTCCTATCCCTATCTTCCAGTCACCCTCGATGCCTTTCGGCCGCTCTGTGCCGGCGGCTTTCTGGTCGCGCACTACAAGGCCATCTATCTCGTTCTTGGGTTGATCTGCGTGCTGCTGCTGCCCGGTCTCGGCGGGAGGCGCGAGCGCCCGCGCGATGCCGTGCTGCGTGGCGTGTTCGCGCTCGGCGGATTTCTCGGGTTTGAATGGGTTTTGGCGAGCGGCAATTTCGCGATGCTCAGCGGCCTGCTGACGGCTGCATCGCTTGCGCTGCTGCTGCGTCCCGCGCAGTCCGAAGGGCACGGCGACGCGAGCTTCGTGCCGCAGCTCGCCGGTGCGGCCCTGCTCGGTCTCGTCACCTCGTTCAAGCTGGTCTTCGTCCCGGTCCTCGCCGCGCTCTATCTGCTGCCGCAATCGAGACGTCGCAAGCTCGTCCTGATCGCGGTGGCGGCCGGCATGTTCGCGCTGCCGATTCTGGTGTCGGTGGTGTTCTACCCGGAGCTGTCTTCAAGCTGGCTGAACGCGATCCTCGGCCAGATTCCCGAACAGCATTCGCCGGGAGGCGAGGACAATCCGTCGCTGCTCTTCTTCGCCCAGACGCTTGCGGACCGCGTGTCACTCGCCGACAGCAAGCCGGTCGTTGCCGCGCTCTACGGGCTCATTGCTGTCGCGCTTCTGCTCGCGCCGCTCGCTGTTGTCGTGTGGCGCATGGTCAGGGCACAGGGCAGGGGTAAGAAGATCTCGCCGCTGAGGGCGCTCGACGACTGGTTGCTGGATCATCCCGACGCCGCGATGCGCATCACCGTGCTCGCGATGTACGCGCTCTATCTCTGCGCGCCGCGACTGAAGGTCTATGCCTTCTTCGAGGCGGCGCTCTACGCCGCCATCCTCATCGTCGATTTGCCCGCGATGATGATCGCGGTGATGCTGACAATGGCGATCGCCATTCCCTTCGCGGTGGCGGTCGCGGGCGTTGCGTTCGTGGACGGATTCGACCTGCTCACGGTCGCGATCGTCTGCTTCTGGATCATGCTGTGGACGCAGTCGGCCTCGTCAGCGCAGGCGGTGCGGGCAGCAAAGCGCCTGGGCGCCGACGGATTCTAAGTATATTCAGGTCGCGACGATCATCACTTGACCAACAGCCAGCACCCGCTAAGGTAGTGGACCATTGAATGGCTTCGGGTCGATCGGCTGATGCGCCGTATGACCTACATGTTACGCGACGTACATTTCAGATGAGAAATATCGCACTTTGTCTTTCCGGTGGAGGGCTCCGGGCCACCTTCTTTCACTTCGGCGTAGTTCGCCTCCTGCGAGATGCGCGGCTGCTCGGAAAAGTCTCGCATATTTTCTCAGTGTCTGGCGGGAGCATTCTCGCCGCACATCTGGTGGCCAATTGGGAAGACTACATCGGAACAGATGAGCAGTTTGCTAAAGCCGAGAAGGCGCTTATTTCGCTAGCAAGACAGGACATTCGAGGGAACGCAGTTCGACGATGGTTGCTGACTTGGCCCTTAGATTTGTTGTTCTATTCCCTCGGACTAACGCGATATTTGGAGCGAGAGTACGCCAAGTTTCTGAACCATGCCGCGCTAGCCGACTTGCATGGATCAGACGAGGCGCCTCGTCCAGAACTCCACCTGCTCACAACCAGTTTGACTACAGGCGAGCTTTGCTCGTTTTCCCGACATGGCTTGCATCTTTGGGATCCCAAGCGGGATCAGGAGCCGCTTGACGGTAGCGCGATTTCTCTTGCAAGGGGCGTGGCTGCATCGTCGGCATTTCCCCCGCTTTTCCCACCGGTTGCCATCACGACCGAAATGCTCAGCGTGGGCCATGTAGGTAAACTCCCTAGAGAGCCTGAGTATCTTATCGACGGAGGAATTTTCGATAACTTCGGAAGTGAGCTCGCTGGCCGGTTGTGCGAGGAGGGCTCTCTAGACGCTGAGTGTATATTGGTCAGCGACGCAGGTGCATCCTTCAATTGGGATATCAAACGCGACAATTGGTGGATTTTGCCAAGGAATGTGCGTTCGACCAACATTCTGATGAAGCGCGTGACTGATTTGACGCTGTCGCAATCCTCGGCTCGTAAGCCGACGAGAGTGATGTGCTCGATCAGCGCCACGTTGCCCGAGGAAACGGAAGGAGTGCTTCCCCTCGGTCTTCAGCGACTGATGTCGTTCGTAAGGACAGACCTGGATGACTTTTCCGACGTGAACTCATTGCTCAGTAGACACGGATACGATGTAGCCTACCAAGCGCTTCAGGAAGAAGGAGTATTTGATCGAAACCTAAAACGGGTCCCGCCGAGCCCGTTTCTCGGGGAAGAGTGGGACGGTAAACAGTTGCAGAAGCATTCCAAGATCTTGAAGGCTGCGCAGCGTCTCAGAATCACTGTCATCAACTTTCGCGATTGGGCGTTTGTCGTTGTTTTGATCAAGTTCGTACTGGTCGCTCCGCTGGTTACTTATTTCGGGCTGAACTTCTATCGACAGAGCATTCTCCGAGACGCCACGAAACCTGTCGCTTCGGCTCCATCTAGTGTGAATGATGTATTTATCTCTGGGGTGCCAAGAACTGACAATCCTGATGAAATTACAGCCTCGCGATTGAGCACAGACTCAGCGTCTCGGACGTTCATCAACCGCGCCGGCGAGCCCGTCGAACTCTATTGGGTGGATACCGGTGGTAAGCAAATTCCCTATGGTGTGCTTGCGCCTTCACAAACAGTTCAGATCACCACTTATGTCGGTCATCTGTGGATCGCCAAAACGCAAAGGGGAGCGGTGCTCCTCAATTACGTGGTTCATTGAGCGGCGCTAGCCCACTAGCCGGCAGGAGTCCAAGAGTCAGGGATCGCTTGAGGGACTACCGTTGGCTTCCGGATTTGGATCGCGACCGGAGTGTAAATATCGACGTTCTCATCGGGCGTGGAGATTGACACGATCAACGTGTAGCGCGCCCTCTCGTCCACTCGCTTTTCGCGTTTACGGTGACAGTACACAAAACTTCACACGACGCACGGATGCTTAGCGCTCCACCGGAGCCGACCAATACGTTTATATGGAAGGCTCAATGCAGGGCTGACTAAGCAGCCGAGGAGATAGCTAGGCGCGAACCTCTCGAGAAACTACGATAATCGACGTTGGTGCGGGCAGCCGGGGTCGAACCGGCACAGCGCTTGCGCACCGAGGGATTTTAAGTCCCTTGCGTCTACCAATTCCGCCATGCCCGCTTGATCCAACGAGATCAAACACTTAAGTCCTGTCCAGCGGTCTGGAATTGGCGCTGGTGCGCCGGACAGGCGGTTCTTCCTTAAGCGAGCCGGCGGCACAAGGCAAAGCCTCAATCCGGACATCTGGCCCTGCTTTAGGCATTCTCAATTCACGGGGACTATTTTTCCGGCCATGCCTGCTTCGCTTTCCTCTTCCCTGCGCGCGTGCTGCGCGGTTGCCGCGCTGGTCGCGGCGGGCTTCGCGCTGTCCGGCTGCGCCGGCGTGAGCGAGACGATCGCTCCGGCCTTTGCCGATCCCGCCCGATACGAATTGTACGACTGCAAGCAGCTCGAAGGGGAGCGCAAGGCGCTCGCCGACCGCACCGCCGATTTGCAGAAGCTGATGAACAAGGCGGAGACCGGGGCCGGCGGCGCCGTCGTGTCCGAGCTTGCCTATCGCAACGATTATGTCGCGGTTCGTGGCATGGCGCAGTTGGCCGACGACGCCTGGCGGCGCAACAAGTGCCGGGAAACGCCGCCCAATACGCCACCGGTTGCGGCCGCGCCGCAACGGCCGGACATCAAGCCCGCGCCGAAACGCTGAGGCTTCCGCGTCCGTTAGTTTTTTTGAGCATGATCTCCGCGCAAACGCGTTCCGCGTTTGTCGCGAGGGAAAACCGCTGCGCACTTTTCCGGATCATGCTCTAGGGACGCCAGCCGTAGATCCAGTCCTGCCGCGCCAGCATGCGCTCCGGTCCGAGCGCGCGGATGGCGAGATCGCGCGCGAGCGCGAAGGGGCCGCCGAGATGATAGATCCGGCCCTGCTGCCGCGCGGTCCGCTGCACCTTCCTGACACGGGCCTGACGCATCAGGCCATATTGCTTCAGCGCAGCCGCGACGCTGCCTGCGTTCTCGGCAGCTTCGATGCTCAGATGCCGGGCGAGCATGGCTGCATCCTCGATCGCCATGCCGGCGCCCTGGGCCGCGAACGGCAGCATCGCGTGCACGGCGTCGCCGAGCAACGCGACCGGACCCTCGCTCCAGGGACATCCGTCCGGAACGCCGAACAGCGCCCATTTGCGCCAGCTCTCGACCGCCGCGAGCATCATCCGCGCCATCGGCGGCCAGCGTGGTGCGGCGAAGGCGTCCATCACCTCGGAGGGATCGCCTGGCGTGCTCCAGCCCGGCCTGTTCCAGGTGCCCGGCAGCACCGCCACCACATTGAGCTGGCGGCCGCCGGCGATCGGGTAGGCGACGAGATGGGCGTTCGCGCCCATCCAGAGCTGCACCCGCCGCGCGGTGTAGTCCTTGGGCAGCTGCGTGGCATCCAGCGTGCCGCGCCAGGCGATCAGTCCGGAGAAGCGCGGCTGCACCTCGGGAAACAGATGCTGGCGGACTGTCGACCAGATGCCGTCGGCACCGATCAGGGCGCTGGCGAGATCGCTGCGGCGGATGGTTCCGCTGCGATGGACCACCGTCAGTCCCTTGGCATGGGGTGCGACATCCTCGAATGTCGCGCCCAGTTTCAAGTCGATGTCGGGATGATCCGCGACGGCGCCTGCGAGCGCGGATTGCAGATCGGCGCGGTGGACCACCCAATAGGGGGCGCCGGCGCGTGTGGCCGCGGCCTCGCCGAGCGGCATCCGCAAAAGTTCACCGCCGGCGCGCGCGCTCATGATCGAGACCGCTTCGGGCACGACAGCGCGCAGCTTCAGCCGTTCCGTCAGACCAAGCTCGACCAGCACCCGGCTGGCATTGGGGGAGAGTTGCAGGCCGGCGCCGACCTCTTCGAGCCGCTCGGCCTTTTCCAGCACGACGATGCGAAAGCCGCGGGCGGCGAGCGCAAGCGCAGCCGTCAGTCCTCCGATTCCGGCACCGGCAATGACGATCGTTCGCGGGAGAGCCACCCCTGACCGAGGTGAGCGGTCAGGCGACCTTGTCCTTCAGGACGCATTCCGGCGGACGGGCTTCGCCCGCTTTCAGGTCGGCCGCGAAGCGGTACAGCGTCGAGCAGTACGGGCAGATGATCTCGTTGTCGTTGCCGAGGTCCAGGAAGACGTGCGGATGATCGAACGGAGGGTTGGCGCCGACGCACATGAACTCTTGCGAGCCGATCTCGATGACGGGGACACCGGCATCGTTATGGAAGTGCGGGACGACATGGTCGGACATCGTAGTTCATCCTGGAGTGGCAATGGCGGCAGACACAATCAGCGGTGACGCGGCATAATTTCGACGCCGCGGACCATACTGATGGGTGCAGCTGATTGCTAGCCCGCCGGAACCGAAAGGTTCGCAATTGCCCCATGCTCATTTGCTCATGCAAATTCGACACAATCTTGCGGCCTGAGAGAAGCCCTTCTTTCGTCGGGGACGTTGTGTCGCAATTTTGGCATACTATGTCTGTGGACGCGTCCAATTGCGGCAAAAGACGAACGATCAGGCGCAACCGATCTTAGGCAACCGATCTTAGGACCGTCCAGGCTTTCAACATGAAGTGGCTGCGAATCAGCTCAGCGTTGACCGGGATCGCTGCATGCAGCCTTGTGCTCGCGCAGGTAGCACCGCATGCCCGCGAGGCCGGCGCGATTCTCGCCGCCCAGGACGATCCCGCCGCCCTGTCCGAGCTCAAGCTCGATGCGGCTCTCGCGAACAACGACCGCCTGGTCCAGGACAATATCGAGGCGGCGCTTGGCGCGGGCGATGCCGATCTCGCCGACAGTTTTGTCGCGCTCGCGCGTGACCGCAACATCGCGCTGCCCGATGATCTCCTGAGCCGGGTCGGCGATGCCGTCAAAACCGAAAATTCGACCTCGCATTTTGCCAAGCGTTTTGCCACGGGGCTCGTCACCGGCAATGCCGACGATGTCGCGAGCCTGTCCGGGACCGTGGCCGGCGATCTCTTCGTGATCGGCGATGTCAGGGACGTCGTCCGCGAGAGCAAGCATCTCGCCATGGGCGAGGACACCGATCGTCTCGTGCTCGGCCTTGCGACCGCGGGCCTCGCGGTGACGGCCGTGACCTATGTGTCGGCCGGAGGTGCCGCGCCGGTGCGGGCCGGGCTGACGCTGGTGAAGGATGCCCGCAAGGTCGGACGGCTCGGCGAAGGGCTCGCCGAATGGGCCGGCCGTTCCGCGCGCGACGTCGTCGACACGCCGATGCTGCAGAACGCAGTTGCCTCCGGCTCGGTGCTGCGTCCGGGCGAGACGGTGAGCGCGATCAAGGCCGCGTTCCGCGTCGAGAAGGCCGGGGCGCTGGTCCGGCTCGGCAAGGACGTCACGCGCGTGGCCGAGAAGACCGGCACGCGCGGCGCCATGGACACGCTGCGCATCGCGGAGGGCCCGAAAGACGTCGCGCGCGCGGCGCGGCTTGCGGAAGCGCAGGGCGGCAAGACACGCGCGATCATGAAGCTGCTCGGCCGCGGCGCGCTGCTGCTCGTCGGCGGCGCGTTCGATCTCACGCTGTGGCTGTTCGGCGCGGCACTGACGCTGTTCGGCCTGCTGTCCTCGATCAAGGCCACCACCGAGCGCCTGACGCAAGCCTGGTGCGATCGCAGGCGGGCCCGGCGGCTGCGCCGGGCGCAGGCCGCCGCCGAGGCCGCTCTGGCCAGTGCGGCCGTCACGGCCTAAGATCACCCTTTCCCTCAAATCTGCGGAACTGCTGATGCCGAGCTTTCACAACGGCGCTGTTGAAATTGCCTATCTCGACGAAGGCGAGGGCGATCCGATCATCCTGGTGCACGGCTTTGCCTCGAGCAAGAACGTGAACTGGGTCTACCCGACCTGGGTCTCTGAGCTGCGCAAGAACGGCCGCCGCGTCATTGCGCTGGACAATCGCGGCCATGGCGACAGCGCGAAACTCTACGAGTCCGCGCAGTACTCGATTCCGACCATGGCCGGCGACGTGCTCGCGCTGATGGACCATCTCGCCATCCCGCAGGCCGACATCATGGGCTATTCGATGGGCGGGCGGATGACGGCCTGGCTTGGGCTCAACGAGCCCCAGCGCCTGCGCTCGGCGATCCTCGGCGGCATCGGCATCGGCGGCCTGATCGAGGGCACCGGGCCCGGCGAGAACGTCGCCAAGGCGCTGGAAGCGCCCTCGCTCGACGACGTCACCGATCCCGTCGGCCGCACCTTTCGAGCGTTTGCGGACCAGACCCGATCCGACCGCCGCGCGCTCGCCGCCTGCCTGCGCGGCACGCGCGATCTCATGACAAAAGAGGAGGCGGCGCGCATCGACGTGCCCGTGCTGATCGCGGTCGGTAGTCTTGATGATGTTGCGGGCTCGGCCAGCGCGCTCGGTGCGATCATCCCCGGCTCGGAAGTGCTCGATATCCCGGGCCGCGATCACATGCGCGCGGTCGGCGACAAGGTCTACAAGACCGGCGTGCTCGACTTCCTGTCACGCCGCGGCTGAGGCCTCGTCCGCCGGCTCGTCGTCGTCGCCGATCGAGCGGAACAGCGCCATCAGCACCACGAAGGTCGCAACCCACACCATGCGCGCGCCGTAGCGCTCGTGCGGCCCCGAGATGATGCCGCAGATGAAGGCGTTGCCGAGCAGCGCCAGCGTCACCGTCGCGGCCAGCAGCGTCAGATCGTCGAGCTTCCGATCGCCGAGCGCGCGTCCGAGCAGTGCGAGCAGTCCCAGCATCGAGACCAGTGCGACCGGCACGTGCAGCCAGTTGACGTAACTGAAATCGAGGCCCCATTGCTGCTGCCGCGCCTCGCGCATCGCCGCCACCTGCGTCGGGATGTAGCGCTCGATGATGCCGTAGGTATGGGGAATCCAGCCGCTGGTGCCTTCGCCGGTCGCGACATGCAGCAATTGCTGCCCCATCGCGCGCAAGGCCGCCTCGGCCTGCCAGGCCGGATAGGCCGCGAGCGATTGCACGACGATGGTGCCCATCTCGTCGTTCATGCCCTCGAAGCGGCCGAGCGTGTTGAACATGCTGTGGCCCCACAGGAACTCATCGGCGGTCGCCGGCAGCTCGTTGCGATAGGGACAGAGCTTGAAGTTTTCGCGCGGGCAGTGGTCGTTCAGATATTGCGCGACGATGCCGTCCTGCATCATGCGGCCGAAGGCGACGCCGGTGCCGCCGGGCGTCCAGGCCCATTTGCCGGATAGCGCATGGTTCGCCGACACCAGCATCAAGCCGCCGACGACAATCGTCAGGCTCGCCTGCGCCAGTCCGGCCATCGGGAGGCGAGGCCCGAGGAACGGCCGCACCATCCAGCCGGCGGCGCACAGCCCGAGCAGCACGCCGAGCGTGGCGCTGTGGGTCGCGGCGGCAAAGGCGGTAAAGACGAACAGCGAGATCTTTTCGAGCGTCGACGTCCGGCCTGCGCCGACGATCAGCAGGAACAGCGACAGGATCGACAGTCCCGCAAAGATGTCGGTGAGCAGCATGCTGGCGAGCCAGGGCAGGGCCGTCGACAGGATCAGCAGCAGGCTGATCGCAACGAAGCGGAACGTCTGCATCAAGCCCAGCACGCGCAGCGTCAGCTGCAACAGCCACAGCGTCGCCAGCGACTGGATCGCGAGGTTGATCCAGAAGCCGAAATTCTCGCCGTAATGCAGATAGAGGCCGAACACGGTGGAGCGGCTGGGGACGAGATAGCCCTCGTACCAGCGCGCCAGATAGCCGCCGGTATCCCATTGTAACAGCGGATAGCCGTTCCAGAACGCCGGCGCGATCAGGAGAAGGGGCAGTGCCACCGCCGCCAGCCGCAGCCAAAAGCTATCCGTGGCGCGCCTGCGCAAACTGTCGGTGGTGATGCTCAAATCCGCTCCGTCCTCGTCCGGACCATGCCCGCAATAACGGTTGAGACGAAATTCACCAATAGTTTGACGCCGCCCGGCTTGAATTTGGCGCAACTCTGACCATTTCAAGCCGACCTTGCCGCTTGGGGGCGTTCCGGGAAACTCTTGTGTTTCAACGCGTTGGTATGCTTTCGCGGGGCAAGGCGCTGTTCACTCTCAGGCAAGCCGGTCAGGACTTTGTCGTCTAGACTGTGGTATAGACCCAGCCAAACGAGCCAATTCGAAAGAGCAGATCCCATGGCAGTGCATCAGGTCAATCCGGGAGGAAAGCTCGCAACGCTCGATCCGATCTGGGACCGGATCCGCGGCGAGGCGGAGGACATCGTCCATCGCGAGCCCGAGCTTGCGACCTTCATCTATTCGACGGTGCTGCATCACAGCCGCCTCGAGGATTCGGTGGTCCACCGCGTCGCCGACCGGCTCGATCACGCCGCGCTGTCGGGCGATCTGGTGCGCCAGACCTTCGACGAGGCGCTGCGCGACGATCCTGATTTGGGCAACGCCTTCCGCGCCGATCTCGTCGCCGTCTACGACCGCGATCCCGCGACCTCGCGCTTCATCGATCCCTTGCTTTACTTCAAGGGCTTCCATGCGATCCAGACCCATCGCCTCGCGCACTGGCTCTATCTGAAGGGCCGCAAGGATTTTGCGTATTATCTCCAGAGCCGCGCGTCCGCGGTGTTCCAGACCGACATCAATCCCGCCGCGCGCATCGGCCGCGGCATCTTCCTCGACCACGCCACCGGCTTTGTCTGCGGTGAGACGGCTGTGATCGAGGACGACGTCTCGATCCTGCACGGCGTCACGCTCGGCGGCACTGGCAAGGAGAACGAGGATCGTCATCCCAAGATTCGCCACGGCGTGCTGATCGGCGCCGGTGCCAAGATCCTCGGCAACATCGAGATCGGCCATTGCGCGCGCATCGCGGCCGGCTCGGTCGTGGTCAAGCCGGTGCCGCACAACGTCACCGTCGCGGGCGTGCCCGCCAAGATCGTGGGCGAGGCCGGCTGCGCCGAGCCGTCGCGCACCATGGACCAGATGATCAACGCGATGGGGCTCTAGACTCGCGCGTTAAGGGCCGGATTCTCCGGCCCTTTTCGTCCCCAAATTCTTTGGCAATTCCTGCTGGCGGTTCGCCGCGTCTCGTCCTAAAACCCGCCGACCAATTTTGATCGGAGACTTGCCGTGGACGTCAAAGAAGTCAGAAAGCTCGATGCGTATCTGAAACGCGTATTCGGCAATCCCAAGATCCGCGTCGTGCCGCGGCCGAAGAAGGATGACAGCGCCGAGGTCTATATCGGCGAGGAGTTCATCGGCGTGCTCTTCGTCGACGACGAGGACGATGATCGCTCGTTCCAGTTCCAGATGGCGATCCTCGAGGACGATCTGGTCGATCAGGAATAGTCACTTTCGTCATTGCGAGCGAAGCGAAGCAATCCAGGCTGTCTCCGCGAAGGGAACCGGATTGTTTTGCTTCGCTCGCAATGACCGTACGGGCCGTGCGCGAGATCGGTCGAAGGCGGACCCGCGCTATGACGCGATCAGGCCGTCGACGGTCGTAACGCAGGCTCCGCCGACGTGAACGCGACCGTCTGCGTCGACCGCAACGCTGATCTTGCCATCGCGCCCGACACGCCTGCCTTGCTCGGATTTGTAGCGCGTCCCGCCGGCAGGCAGCAGGCCCCGCGTTGACCGGAACACGGCAACGCTGCCGTTGCCGCTTCCGCAGACCGGGTCTTCATTGACGCCGCAGGACGGGGCAAAGGTCCTGACCTCGATGTCATGACTGCCTTCGGATTGCGTCGCGAACACCGTGATGCCGGTTGCACCCTTGCGCCTTTCGAACGCGGCCGAGCGGACCAGATCGGGCTGCAGGCCGAGCACGGCGCCGACGCTTGCCAGCTGCGCGATGATCCAGACGGCCCCGACATTGATGATTGCGGGCCTGGCATCGCGCAAGATCGGGTGCCGCAGGATCGCTTCAACCTCGTCAATCTCATCGTCTGTCAGTGAGGTCACCGTCGCCGGCGGAAGCGTGAGGGTCAAAATCCGATCGGGACCCTCGCCATTCACCGCAACGTCCACCAACCCGACACCGCACTCCTGAACGAGCTTGCCATGCCTCGGCCGCGCGACGCCGGCTTCCAGGACGGCGTGGGCGCTCCCCAATGTCGGATGGCCGGCGAACGGCATTTCCGCGGCCGGATTGAAAATGCGCAGACGATAGTCCGCGCTGGGCTTGGTCGGCGGCAGAACGAACGTCGTTTCGGAAAGGTTCGTCCAACCGGCGATGGCCTGCATGTCGTTGTCGGTCAGTCCCGAACCATCGAGGACGACTGCGACGGGATTGCCCAGGAGCGGCTTTGCCGAAAACGCATCGACGACTTTGAAGGCGCGGCGCATATCTGTCTCCATAATCTATTTCTTTGCAAGAATGCGTAGCCGCGCCGTTGCGTCGGCGACCGTGATGCCTTCCGCATCGACGAGCTCGGCTTGCACCACAATGTCGCGCTCCGTCTGCTCGATCACGCGCGCCCGTGCCGTGATGGCTCCCACCGCCGCAGGTTTCAGGAAGCGCGTGTCGAGGCTTTTGGTGACCACCGTCAGGTCGGGCGAGAGTTTTGCGAGCGCGCAAATTCCGGTCGCGGAGTCCAGCATCGCCGCGAGAAATCCGCCCTGGACGGTCCCGTGTCTGTTGGTGAAGGCGGGTTGAGCCTGGAAGCGGATCACGGCGTCTCCGCTCTCGTCAAAGCCAATCCATTCGCGTCCCAGGAGCCGGGCGCCCGGTGGCAGGTTTGCTGCTGCATCACTCATAGCGATCACCGCTGCGCCTTCATCGACTCAGCCACCACCCGAAGCGCGCTGACGAATTCGGCGATCGCCGGATTGCGTCTTTCACCGGTGCGAAACGCCACGAAGATCCGCCGCGTGATGATCGGCTTGATCTCCTTCAGCCGCAACGTGCCGATATGGTCGCGCCCGCGCAAGCCGGGATTGATCGACACCGAGCAGCCTGCCTCGACCATCGCCCTGACCACTTCGAAACTGTGGCAGCGCGCATTGACGATGGGATCGAAGCCGGCGCTGCGGCAGGCGCCGACGATCACGTCCGAATAGGTGGCCGAGGTCGTGTCGAGGACCCATCGTTCCGCCGCCAGCTCGGGCAGGGTGAGGTGAGGACGCTCGGCCAGCGGATGGTCGCGCGGCAGCAGGACGTGGAGGTGATCGTCGAGGAGATGCAGCATCTCGACCTGCGTCTCCGAGAGGCTTGCCGACGTCGTCAGGTCGTCGACGATCGCGACATCCGTCTGCCAGGCGCGCAACGCGGCCAGGCTGTCGTCGGGTTCGAGCTCCTCGAATATCGTCACCAGATCAGGGAAGCGCGCCGACATCGCCCGGATCGTCGGCGGAATGAGCGATGCGGCGACCGAGGGAAAAGCCGAGACGCGCAATTCTCCCGCGACGGTCTTCTTCAGCTCCGCAAGGTCGGTCTTTGCTTCCTCCAGGACGCCGATGACCCGCCCGGCATGGTCTGCCAGTCGCTGTCCCGCCGGCGTCAGCCGTACACCGCGGCCCCTGCGTTCGACCAGTTCGACGCCGGTCTCGTCCTCGAGCTGCGCGATTTGCTGCGAAACCGCTGACGGAGAGATCAGCAGAGCCTCGGCCACCGCTGCCATTGTTTTTCGCAGCGAAAGCTCACGAAGCGTGCGGAGTCGGGCGAAATCCATCCTTTAGCTCCAGCAAATGCCCAGAACACAATCATGCATATTCTCTAATGTATATCGCGAAATTAATTAAGTAGACCAGAATTGTTTTGCGGCTGTAGCCTTACTCCCAGAGCAGTTCGGGTCGTCACAAGAGGAGCACATCCCAAGCCCGGCTGACACGCGTTGGACGACAACAGGCAAAGAGGGGTTTCAGATGGCTCGTTCCAAATTCCTGGTCGCTGCGCTCGCCGCAGCATCGCTGTGGGCAAGCGGTGCATCCGCCTCCGTCCTCGACAACGTCAAGCAGCGCGGCATCCTCAACTGCGGCACCGACAACACCGCTCCCGGCTTCGGCTACCTCAACACCAAGACCGGCAAGATCGAGGGGTTGGATGCCGATTTCTGCCGCGCCATGGCCGCGGCCGTTCTCGGCGATGCCAGCAAGGTCAACTTCGTCATCGTCACCGACAAGAGCCGCTTCAACGCTCTTCAGACCGGACAGGCCGATGTCGTCTTTGCGCACACGACGGTCAAGCCGGTGCGCGAATCCGCGGTCGGCATCGATTTCCTGCCGATCAATTTCTACGACGGCACCGGCATGATGGTGAAGTCGGCATCCGGCGTGAAATCCGTGGCCGAGCTGGACGGCGCGACGATCTGCACGACGCAGGGCTCCGGCACCGAAGCCACGCTCGCTGCCTTCGTCCGCGTGCGCGGTTTCAAGACCACAAAAGTTCTCACCTTCGAGAATCTCGAGAAGCTGTTTGGCGCGCTGCAAAGCGACCGCTGCAACGCGATGTCGACGGATAAATCCGCGCTTGCGGCCTGGCGTGGCAACTCGCCCAAGCCGGACGACTTCACCATCCTGCCCGAGACTCTCAACAAGTCGCCGTTCGCGGGTTTCGTCATCGCCAACGATTCCAAATGGCGCAACGTGCTGCGCTGGGCGACCTTCGCGCTGTTCCAGGCGGAGGAATGGGACATCACGTCGGCTAATCTCGCCGACAGGCAGAAGGACGAGACCGCTTTCGTCCAGAAATTCCTCGGCGTGAAGGACGGTTTTGGCAAGGACTTCGGCGTCGCCGATGATTTCGTCGCCAGCATGATCAAGTCGGTCGGCAATTACGGCGAGATCTACGACCGCAACCTCGGCCCCAAGACGCCGTACTTCATCGACCGTGCCGGCACGCCCAACGCGATGTGGACCAAGGGCGGTGCCGAATATTCGCCTCCGTGGAACTGAGCCACATGGTCGCGGGCGAGCCAACGGGCTCGCCTCGATCCGGGGAGGGCATCATGAGCACAGAGATCGCCGAATATCACAGCCTCCCGCCGGCGCGTCGCGGGCTGCTGATCGCGTTCAAATGGCTCGTGCAGGCGGCGATCGTCATTGCGGTGGCGGGGCTCGTCATCTGGCTCGGCCTCGCGGTCCGTGAGGCGCTCGCCCGCAAGGGCATCCAGTTCTCGTTCGGCTACCTCGGCAATGTCGCGAACTTCTCCCTCAGTGAAGGCGTCGTGCCTTCGTTCGCGGGTGGGTGGCCAATTCTGGAGCCTTTCTCTCCTTCCAACACCAATCTGCAGGCGCTGTTCGCGGGCCTCTGGAATTCGCTCAAGGTCGCCCTCTCGGCGATCGTCCTCTGCACCATGTTCGGTACGCTGGTCGGCATCGGCCGGCTCTCGACCAACTGGCTGGTGCGTAACCTTTGCTTTGGACTGGTCGAAGCCATCCGCAACACGCCGCTGCTGATCCAGATCGTGTTCTGGTATTTTGCGGTGGTCCTGCGGTTTCCTCCCGCCAGTGCCGCGTCGAACTGGTTCGGCGGCCTGCTTGCCAGTCGTTCGGGTGTGTTCTTGCCCGGCCTTGCGATGTCCGAGCGCGCAGGAGCCGCGTCCTGGGGATTGCTCGCTGCGGCCTTCGCCTTGGTTGCCGCTTGCGTAATTCTGCGCGGGCAGCGACTCCGGTTGATCTTCTTGGCAGCGGCGATCTCGGCCCTGATCGCAGCCGCCGTCATCGGTTTTCCTCTTGGCCTTGACCTGCCTGTCGCGACCCGGTTCGGCGCGCGAGGAGGCTTTGCCATTTCACCGGAAATGACGGCGCTGCTCATCGCGATCGTCGTCAACAGCTCCGCCTATGTCGCCGAGATCGTCCGCGGCGCGATCGAGTCCTTGCCGAAGGGGCAATGGGAGGCCTCTGCCTCGCTCGGATTGTCGCGTTCCCACACGCTGCGCGACATCATCCTTCCCCAGGTCTTCCGGATCGTCCTGCCGTCGCTGGCCAACCGCTACATCAGCCTGACCAAGGATACCTCGCTCGGGATCGCCATCGGCTTCCCCGACCTGTTCAACGTCTATGGCACCGTCTCGAACCAGACCGGGAGAAATCTCGAAGGCGTCGTGATCGTGATGCTGACCTATCTGGCGCTGAGCTGGATCATCAGCGCCTGCGTGAATGGCCTCAACGCGCGTGTCAACGGACGGAGGACGCGATGACCACGCTCGCGCTGCGGTGGGTCCACCGCAATCTCTTCGCAAAACCGTTCGACGCCGCGCTGTCGCTCGTCGTGATCCCGCTGCTGGCCTGGGCGGTCTATGCCTTTGGCTACTGGGTGCTGGTCCAGGCGCATTGGCAAGTCGTTGGCGGCAGCTTCAAGGTGCTGATGACCGGCATCTATCCCGCCGACCAGTTGTGGCGGGCATGGTTCTCCGTCGCGACGCTCTGCGTGATGTTCGGTGCGGGGCTCGGCCTTTCACTCCGCCCGGGTCGATCGGCGCTGACGGCAGTCGCTGTGCTCGCGATCCTGATCTCGGCAGCGGTAGCAACCGCAATCGACGTGCATTCCGGCATGCTCACGGCCGCCAGCGCCGCGCTCGGCATCGCGGCATGGATCGGCGCCCACCGTTGGACTGTGGACCAGCGCATCGTGCTGTCCGGACTGCTCGCGGGCGTCGTCGCAATCTTCGTCGTGCTCTCGCCGCCGGGCTTCGAGGTCTGGGGCGGTCTGCTGCTCAGCGTCGTCCTGACGATCGCGGTCTCGATCCTGACGTTGCCCTTCGGAATCCTGCTCGCGCTCGGCCGGCAGAGCCGCATCACCAGCCTGCGCGTGATCTCGACCGCCTATATCGAGACGATGCGGTCGGTGCCGTTGATCCTCGTCGTCTACTGGATCTGGATCATCGTGCCGCTGCTGGCGCCGGATACGTCGGTCCCGGGGCTGCTGCGCGGCATGGCGGGCTTTGCGCTGTTCTTTGCGGCCTATGTCGCCGAATATGTCCGCAGCGGACTTCAGGCAGTGCCGAAGGGCCAGATCGAAGCGGCAAAGTCGCTCGCGATGAGCAGCTGGACTCTCAATGTCGACATCGTCCTGCCGCAGGCGCTGCGCGTTGTCGTTCCCTCGCTGGTCGGACAGATCCTCGACATCTTCAACGGCGCGACGCTGGTCTTCATCATCGGCCTGACCGATTTCCTGCGCGCCGGGCAGATGATCCTGGCCGATCCGCAGAACAGCGGCCGGACCTACGAGATCTACGTCTTCCTGTTTGCCGTCTATCTCGCCATCGGTGGTGCCATCACCTACGCGTCGCGCCGCCTCGAAGCCCATCTCGCAAGGGGATCACGATGAACGCCATCCAGAGTCCGGCGGCCGTGCAGTCGCGCGATGCCATCGTCAGCATTGGCCATCTCAACAAGTCCTTTGGCGCGTTTCAGGTCCTGAAAGACGTCGATCTCGACGTCGGGCGCGGCGAGGTCGTCGTCATCATCGGCGCCAGCGGGTCGGGAAAGTCGACCCTGATCCGCTGTGTCAACGGTCTGGAGATGTACCAGAGCGGGCGGCTGACCGTGGACGGCTTCAGCATGCCGACGGAGGCCGATCGTGCGATCGGCGGCGAGAAGGAGCTGGCCCGGATCCGCAAGGGCGTCGGCATGGTGTTCCAGCAGTTCAATCTGTTTCCGCATATGAGCGCGATCGACAACGTCGCGATCGCGCCGATCCGCGTTCGCGGCCGCAAGCCGGATGAGGCGAGGGCGAACGCATTGCGTCTGCTCGAGCGGGTGGGCTTGCGCGATCACGCCCACAAGCTTCCGGCCCAGTTGTCCGGTGGTCAGCAGCAGCGCGTTGCCATTGCGAGGTCGCTCGCAATGGAGCCGCACATCATGCTGTTCGACGAGCCGACCTCGGCGCTCGACCCCGAGATGGTCGGTGAAGTTCTTGACGTCATGCGCGAGCTCGCGCGCGAGGGCATGACCATGATGATCGTGACCCATGAGATGGGTTTTGCCCGCGAAGTCGCCGACCGCGTCGTCTACATCGATCACGGACGCATTCTGGAGGTCGGCACGCCGGCGGAGATCTTCGACCGGCCGACCCATGAACGTACCAGAACCTTTCTCTCGCGCGTGCTCCGTCACTGACGAAGCTGGCGCCCACGCACGCGCGAACCAAGCGCATTCCGATCACCTGCAAAGAGGACGACACATGTCACTTCCGACGGCCGTTCAGGCCCATTCAACTGACGCCAACTGGCCCGATCTCTTCGGCGCCAATGCCCATCAGATCGGCGCCGACGTCGTCGCGCTGATCGATCAGGATCGGAAGCGGGAGACGTCGTCCCTCAACATGATCGCTTCGGCGTCCTATGCGCCGCTCGGACTGCGCCAGATCGAGGGGACGCATCTCGTCAACCGTGCGCCGATGGGACTGCCGGGCCGCCGCAGCGTCGCCAATTGCGAAGAGCTCGACGCGATCGAGAACCTCGCCATCGATCGAGCCAAGGCGATCTTCGGCGCCGAATATGTCAACGTGCAGGCGCTGTCTTCGACCATCGCCAACGTCGCGGTGCTGCGCGCGATCCTGCCCGCCGAAGGCGCGCGGTTGCTGACTTTCGACGAGCTCGCCGGCGGCCATGTCAGCCACGGCGCCATGCGTCATATCACTGGCGCGAACCGCGAGGTGGTTTCGTTCGGCGTCACCCGCACCGGCGCGATCGACCTGGATCAGGCCCGCGACCTCGCGCGCAAGGTGAAGCCGCACGTCCTGCTCGCCGGTCCATCCTCGTATCCGCGTGAGATCGACTTTGCCGGACTGAAGACCATTGCCGACGAGGTCGGCGCGCTGTTCTTCACCGACATCGCCCATGTCGCGGGGCTGATCGCGGCCGGCCTTCATGCCAATCCCGTTCCCTTCTCCGACGTGTCCACCACCTCGACGCAGAAGACGCTCTGCGGACCGCGCAACGGCGCCTTCGTCTTCGCCAGGCAGCGTTTCGGCGCCGCCATCGACGCCGCCGTCTATCCCGGTCTGCAGGGCCCGGCGGCCTCGAACATGATCGCGGCGCGGGCGGTGCAGATGGAGATGATTACCCGACCCGCTTTCGCGCAGCTGATGCGTGACGTCGTCGCGAATGCAAAGGCCTTCGGCGCGGGCCTGGAAGAGGGCGGGATCGAGCTCTACACCGGCGGCACGGACTCCCACATGATCATGGCCTACACCGGCGAGAGCTGGACGCAGCCGGAGCTGGTCGCGGGGCTCGGCGCCCACGGGATCGTCGGCAACGCCATGCGTGCACCGGGGCAGGCGGGCGAACCACGGACCGCCTTCCGGTTTGGCAGCATCGCGCTGACGATCCGCGGCTTCGACACGGCCGAGGCAACCAGGCTCGGTCGCGAGGTTGCGGAGATCCTGCGCGCCGGCCCGAAGGCTCCCGTCAATTCGGCGCGGCTTCGCTGGCTGAAGGAGCTCGCTGCGGCCCACCCCGTTCCGTCCTTTGTCGATTGATGCCAGGGCCAATCATCATGCACTACGATGTTGCCGCAATCCGCCGCCAGTTCCCCGTGACCGAGCGCTTGCTCTATCTCGATTCCGCCCATCAGACGCCGCTTGCCACCAGCGTTCGCGAAGCCCTGATCGGTTTCTATCGGGAAGGGCTCGAGACGGCCGGCCCCAAGCCTGTCTGGCTTGACCGGATCGAGCAGGTCCGCGCCCGGGTGGCAAAACTGCTGAACGCCGCGCCGGCCGAGATCGCTTTCACCAAGAACACCTCCGAGGGAATGAATATTGCGGCGAACGCGTTGCCGCTGACGGCGGGAGACAACGTGCTTCTCGTCGAAGGCGACCATCCCAACAACGCCTACGCTTTCCTCAATCTGCGGCGGAAGGGCGTGGAGGTGCGTTTCGTGCCGATGACGGGCGAGACGGCGCGCGCCGAGATGTTCGCGCCTCATATCGATGCCCGCACGCGCGCGATCTCGCTCTCGCACGTCACCTTTCATGCGGGACATCGTTTCGACATCGACGGCATCGGAGCGCTCTGCGCGCAGAAGAAGCTCTATTTCGTCATCGACGCGATGCAGTCGACCGGAGTCATTCCGCTGGATGCGAAGGCGAGCGGCGCGAGCCTGATCGGTTCGGGCTGCCACAAGGGACTGCTGGTGCCGCAGGGCCTCGGCATCCTCTATTGCCGGCAGGGTCTCGACGAATTGCAGCCGGCCTATCTCGCCATGTCCAGCCTCGCGCATCCGCCGGGCGACTACATCGCGCGCGCCGACAACATGCAGCTTAAGGCGGACGCCGGGCGGTTCGAGATCGGCAACCTGAATTTGCCCGATATCCACGCGCTCGATGCTTCGCTGACGCTGATCGAGAGCGTCGGTCAATCCGCCATCGAAGCGCATCTTTACGATCTCGGTGATCGCCTGATCGAGCGCATGGATGATCTCGGTGTCCGCCTCGTCGGGCCGCGCGCGCGCGCCGATCGCTCGCCGCACATCTACGTGCTGGATCTGCCGGCGGATTCGTGGGCCGACTATCTGGCCAGCCGGCAGGTGCGCGTATCCCCCGAGCGCGACGGCATCCGCATTTCCTTCGGCCTGTTCAACACGGCCGGGGATGTCGACCGGTTCGCACAGGTGCTCGCCGAGAGCGGCAACCTGCCGGCCCGCGCGGGTGCGGCTGCGTGAACAGCAGGCGAGGCAGGCGGCTGGTGGGATCATGCGATGATCTCATCTTGCCCCTGTTTTGCCCGACGCGTCAAGCGTAAATTCGGTAAAGACGAACAGTGGCCCGACCGTCGGCTACTGTGCATGGGGTTGTTTTCGACTTTTTGTCGCGGAGGCTCCGCGCTCAGCTGTGCGGTCCGCGCAACTGCGTCGTCAGCTTCTCCATTCCGTCCGCGACGTCGCGCCATTGCGAGAGCCAGCTGCGCGGAAAGCGGAAGGTGAGGTCGGCGCCGCCGACGCGGCGCTCGGACAGGCACATGCCGGGCGTGGCCCCATCGCGCGTGCAGCGCGCGGTGAGCGCAGGGCTCGTCGCGGAATAGAGATCCTCGCTGCCATAGGGCGTATCGCTGCGGAACGTCCGCATCGTCAGCCCGTTGTCCGGCGTCGCCGCGGCCTGATCGAAATAGCGCGGATAGATCGTCGCGGTGCGCTGCTCGGGCGACAGCGCATCGTGATGCGCCGATATCGACAGGAAGATGCGGTCGATCGGCTGCATCGCCGTGTCGACAGTCTCGGCCGTCACGTGCCGCGGCCCGTTGGGCGCTTCCAGCGAGGGATAGAGGAAATCGAGGTCGATGCGCTCCTGCGGTCCGGAGTGCCGCTGGATCTTCATCCGGATCGCGGAGATCGGCAGGTTGAACAGCGTTCCGCCGACGCTGACCGGCAGCTTGTCCGGCGCCTCCGCACCGCCCGTGCTCCAGGTCGGCCACAAGAGGTAGGCAACCAGCGCGACCGCGCTCGCCGCGAAGATGCCGGTGAGCGCAAACGGGACGAGATGCGTCCGCGCCTTTGCGCTGGTCCTGGAGGAGCGAGGGGAGGTTGCCGAAAACACCGTCATGACGTCGCGCACATGGACCCGGGGTGTCGGCCGGTGGCCGACGAATCACCGGCGAATATGCCACGCGGCGGCGATATCGCGGAAGGTTCCGGGCGGCCGGGACCGGAGGAGGGCTCTGCGCGGGCCGGGCGGCAGCGTTAACCTTCGCTTAAGGATAATGTAGCGTTAACCGGCACTATTTGTCACAGGAAGGTACCGGCGTTGCGTATGGGCGGACTGTTCCGATGACACCTGAAGCTTTCAACACCCTCTTCTCGATCTGCATCGGCTTCGCGCTCGCGGGCGCGCTCGCAAATGGATACCAGGCGATGTCGCAGCGGCCCGCGGGCTTCGGGCTGCTGCAGGAAGGCGTGGCACCGAAGACCTTTGCGGCGGTGCCGTTCCTGGTGTTCGCAGCACCCTTCATCATCATGCGCAACACGCTGCGCGGCATGCGGCTGGAAAGCCGCCGCTTCGAATTCGTGATGATGGCGACCGTCATCGCCGGCTTCTGGAGCATGATGAGCGGCACCTTCTTCCTGATGACGCTGCGCGCCACCGGCGTGCTGGGCTGAGGTTTCGCAGGGCTGCCCGCCGCGGCAGCCCTTTGCCTGTTCGTCGTCGTTTCGCTATGGCTGGGGTTGACGCGACAGGAGACCTCCATGGCGATTTACGAGCTCGACGGGCAGGCGCCCGATCTTCCCTCCGACGGAAATTACTTCATCGCGGAGACTGCGACCGTGATCGGCCGCGTGCGCCTGAAGCCGGGCGCGAGCGTCTGGTTCGGCGCGGTGCTGCGCGGCGACAATGAGTGGATCGAGATCGGCGAGGGCGCCAACATCCAGGACGGCTCGACCTGCCACACCGACCTCGGCTTTCCCATGGTGGTCGGCAAGAACTGCACCGTCGGCCACAACGTCATCCTGCACGGCTGCACCATCGAAGAGGGCGCGCTGATCGGCATGGGCTCGATCGTGATGAATGGCGCGAAGATCGGCCGCAACAGCATCGTCGGCGCCGGCTCCGTTATCACCGAGGGCAAGGAGTTTCCCGAACGCTCGCTGATCATCGGCTCGCCCGCGCGCGTGATCCGCACGCTCGACGACGCCCAGGTGCAGAAGATGGGGAGCGCCGCGCGCTTCTACGTCGCCAACGGTCCGCGCTTCAAGAAGGGCCTGAAGCGGATCGGCTAGCAGCCGTCATCGTGCTTTTGCCTTTCGGGTTCGGGAGCGCGCCGTTGTCTTGTCCGCCGCGGCGTCGAGTTTCGCGCTCTTGCGCAGTGCGTCCCTGAGGTCGATCGGGATGCCGTGCTTCTTCAGGAGGTCGGCGAAGGCTTCGTCGGCTAGCTCCTGAAACGTCGCCATCCTGTCGCGCCCCAATTGCTTCAGCTTGTCGAACGTATCCTCGTCGAATGCGATCAGTTTGCGCATGATCGTTTCTGCCTCCCTGTTTCAAGCCGATGTGAACGCCGAGAAACCAGCTGCTCGACAAGAGGATGAAGAGCATCTGCCGCGGCTGCTGACGCTCGCGCGGAAGTGAGCCACCCTGCCTATCATCAATGATCGGGTGACATTAGCTTGGCCTCTCTTTGGAATGTGGAGCGTTTCCACGCGGAGGATGAGTTGATGTTGCGCAAGACGATCATGGCCGCACTGGCCATCGCGGCGGTCGGACTCGCAGCGCCCCAGGCGGCGCAAGCGAGAGGCGGCTTTGGCGGAGGCGGCCATTGGGGCGGCGGTGGCTGGGGCCATGGCTGGCACGGCGGCGGCTTCTGGCCGGGTGTCGCCATCGGCGCCGGCATTGCAGGCGCCGGCTATTACGGTGCCTATGGCTACGGCTACCCGTACTACGGCGATCCCTATTATTACGGCGCTGGTTACGACGATAGCGGCTATGGCGCGCAGTGCTATCTCGTGCGGAAGCGCGTCATGACGCAGTCGGGCTGGCGGATTCGTCGCGCGCAGGTCTGCGAATAGGGGCTGCGAGGAGTGTGGGTGCCTAGCCGAGGCATCAGAATACCGCGGCAGTAAAAAACAAGGCCGTTGACGCAGTATACCGTCAACGACCTTGCCAGCCCCGGATATTAAAATCGGCTCACGCCATCCGGTATGGGCGAGCATCGCGCGGAATCATACGGATGAATGTGATCCAGTTCACAAGTAGCGAAAATAAAAGGCGGCGGCCCGGGATCGAATCAGCCGCGTGAGCGTTTGCGGGCGCTGGCATGGACGCGGTGACGCACTGGTTTCTTCCGGGTAACCGAGGGCGTATCCGCCTCGGTGGAGCGCACGCTGGCAAAGGATTGCCGCAGACCGTCGATCGATTCGTTCAAGCTGGCGACCTGGTCCGACAGGCGCTTGGTGTCGGCCTGCTGCGAGGCGAGCAGCTTCTTCATGGTCAAAAGCTGGTCCTGCACGACCTGAAGCTGGTCGATCGATTCCTGTTGGGTCGCCTCCAGTCCCCTGGTCTTCTCGACGAGCTGCTCGGAGGCCTGCGCCGTGCGCGCCTGAAGCTGCCGCGACGCGACCACCCGGTCGGTCTCGGGCGCAACGCCGGTATAGGCGCGCCAGACCGCGATCGAGGTGACGCCGGCGATCAGCAGCACCAGCGCTGCGGCCGTCAGCGCGATCGGCTGGCCACCGAGACGGAGAAACGGATTGGACGGTGTGTCCTCTGCGAGATCGATCATCGCTGACAAAACCCAAATTGAAACTTGGTGCGTGGCGAAGAGCGGCAGCACAAGAACGCAGAACAAGGCGGCCGGGGCGTCCCGAAAGCGTTACAGTTCAGCAACAAATGGGACGAAAAGGTGGCCGCAGGCGGAAAAAGCGCAATTCGCCCAAGGCCGCGGCCCCGGCGGGCGCGGCCGGCAGGCCTAAAAGAAGTCGCCGTCCGGGCCGAATTCGGGATGAGCGAGAGTATCAGGGTACAGGAAGCTCACGGCTGAAACGGCGCGAACGGACCTGAATAGGTCTTCGAACGCGGCGCCGCGTAGGGGCCTAGTCGGGAGGTCGTCAGCCCAAGCCGCACCAGTCCCTCGGCCAGCGTCACCGCGGCCGCGACGCCGTCGACCACCGGCAGGCCGTGGGTGGCCGAGAGCTCGGCGGCAAGATCGGCCATGCCGGCGCACCCCAGCACGATGGCCTCGGCGCGGTCGTCGCGGATCGCGGCGGCGATTTCCGCGGAGATTTTACCGAGGGCGTCCGCGTTGCGGTCCTCGAGCGCGAGCACGGGGACCTCGGCGGCGCGCACGCGGGCGCAGCGCTCGGCGAGGCCGTACTTCCGCAAATTATGCTCGATCGGCACGATGGAGACACCGAGCGTCGTCACCACCGCAAAGCGCGCCGCGACCACGCTCGCGACATGGAAGCCGGCCTCGCCAATGCCGATCACAGGCGCTTTGGCCGCCGCACGTGCCGCGTCGAGGCCGGTGTCGTCAAAGCAGGCGATGATATGCGCGTCCGCGCCGTCGCGGTCGGCTTCACGGATGCAGCCGAGCATGCCGGGGACGGCGAAGGCCTCGTCGTAAAATCCCTCGATCGAGACCGGCCCCATCGCGGGCTGGCGAGCATCGATCACGGTGTCGGACAGCGCGATCGCGCGCGCAGCCGCGGCGATCTTCGCCGTCATCGTGGCGGTGGTGTTGGGATTGACGACGTGCAGCCGCATCGCGATCAGACAAGTCCTTTGCCGGCGTCCGAGCCCTTGGCCGCCTGCCGCTTGTTGAGCATGTGGATGGTACCGAGCGCAAGCGTGATCACCGCGAAGGAGACCGCGGAGATGATGGTGCCGAGCGCATAGATGTCCGGGTTCGTCACGGTCGTGGTCAGGCCCTGGAGGTCGAGCGGCAACGTATTCACCGCGCCGATCGCTTGGCTGGAGCGCGCCAGTTCGTCCCAGGACAGCGTGAAGCCGAACAGGCCGATGCCGATCACCGAGGGCAGGATGATCGGCAACACGACATGGCGGAACGCCTGCCACGGCGTCGCACCCAGATCGCGCGCGGCCTCTTCGAGGCGCGGGTCGAACCGGTTGAAGATCGCAAACATGATGAGCAGGCCGAACGGCAGCGTCCAGGTCAGATGCGCGCCGAGCCCGGAGGTGAGCAGGCCCATCGAGGTCTCGAAATTCTCGTTCCAATGCGCCTTGATCAAATCGTCGACGATGCGGAATTCGAGCGAGATCCCGAGCGAGGTGATGATCGAGGGCACGATGAGGCTCGCGATCGCCGAGTAAAACAGGATGCTTTGCGCCTTGAATTTCCTGCGGAAGGCCATGCCGGCGGCGACCGACAGCACGACGGTGACGGCCATCACGATGACGCCGAGCAGCAGCGAGCGGCGGAAGGCCGCGCCGAGATCGACGATGCCGGTGCCCTGGAACAGCTTTGTCAGCCAGTAGGTCGATACGCCGTTCATCGGGAAGGTGAGGCCGCCTTGCGGTCCCTGGAACGACAGCACGTAGATCGCGATCATCGGCCCGTAGAGAAACAGCACATAGGCCGCGAAGAAGATCGCGAGTACGTAGAACGAGCGCGGGCGTCCTTCCTTCATCGCCTACAGCTCCTTCTTGATGTCGACGATGCGCGACATCATCGTGATGATCAGGAAGGTGATGACGAGCAGGATCACGGCATTGGCGGCCGCGGCCGGGAATTGCAGCGCGTTCACCCGCGTCTCGATGATCTTGCCGGCCGCCGCGATCTGCTGGCCGCCCATCACGCCGATGGTGATGAAGTCGCCCATCACGATGGTGATGACGAAGATCGAGCCGATCACGATGCCGGGCTTGGCGAGCGGAATGATGACGTTGACCAGCGTCTGGAAGCCGGTGGCGCCAGCGTCATAGGCGGCTTCGATCAACGACTTGTCGATGCGGATCATCGAATTGAAGATCGGCACCACCATGAAGAAGGTGAAAAGATGAACCAGCGCCAGTACCACGGAGAATTCGGAAAACAGCAGCCATTCGATTGGCTGGCCGATCAGGCCCGTTTTCATCAGGCCCGAGTTCACCAGGCCATTGCGCCCGAGCAGCGGGATCCAGGCGATCATGCGGATGACGTTGGAGGTCCAGAACGGGATCGTGCAGAGCAGCGACAGTCCCATCTGCCAGGTCTTGGACTTGATGTGGAAGGCGAGGAAATAGGCGACCCAGAAGCCGATGAAGAGCGTGATGGCCCAGACCAGGAAGCACAGCTTCAGCGTCTTCAGATAGGTCTTGGCGATGGTGCAGAGATCGGGGAGCTGCGCGATGCAGCCTTCGAACGTGTCGGTGTAGCCGCGGCCGGAGAAGGCCGGCAGCAATTGATATTCGTTGTAGTCCCAGAACGAGACGATGACGACGAAGACGAGCGGGATCAGGAAGAAGGCGAGAAACACCAGCATCATCGGCCCGGCCTGAAGCCAGGAGATGAAGGAGGGCGACAGGCGCGCCGCTTTCGCAGGGCGCGCCGTCACCGATCCCCGGACGAGGTCCGGGGATGGTTGTTGCAGGATGTCTTCCGACGTATCCATCACGCGGCGATGAACTCGTTCCACTTGCGTACCATGTAGTCGTTCTCGTCCATCACGGCGTTCCAACAGGCGACGCCGCCCATGCGGTCCTCGTAGGAGCCGCCGTCACGCACCGCGCCGGCCTTCTCCAGCAGCGAGCCGTCAGGCGCCTTGATGTCCTTCTCAGCGGGCTTGCCTTCCATCCAGTAGGCCCACTCGTAGGGCTCCATGTTCGCCTTCGCGGTCGAGAGCACGGCCGAGTAATAGCCCTGGCGGTTGAGATAGGCGCCGGCATAGCCGGACAAGAACCAGTTCACGAACTCATAGGCCCAGTCGAGCTTCGGACCCGAGACGCCCTTGGAGACGCAGAAGCCCGAGGCCCAGGAGCGATAGCCTTCCTTGAGCGGCTGGAAGGTGCAGGCGATGCCCATCGAGCGCACCTTCGTCACCGCCGGCGACCACATCGACTGGATCACCGTTTCGCCCGAGGCCATCAGGTTGACGCTCTCGTTGAAGTCCTTCCAGAACGCGCGGAACTGGCCGGCCTTCTTGGCTTCGGTCATCACCTTCATGGTGAGATCGATCTCTTCCTTGGTCATGTTGCCCTTGTCGGCATATTTGTACTTGCCGGTGGCTTCCACGACCATCGCGGCATCCATGATGCCGATCGAGGGGATGTTGAGGATCGAGGCCTTGCCCTTGAACTCGGGGTTGAGCAGTTCAGCCCAGGAGTTGATCGGGCGCTTGATGATGTCGGGGCGGATGCCGAGCGTGTCGGCGTTGTAGACGGTCGGAATCAGCGTGACGAACTCGGTCGCCGACGTCGCGAACTTCTTGGAGTCCTTGCCTTCGAGATACAGCACCTTCCAGGGCGCGGTGCCCTGGCCGCCGATCTTCTTGCCGCCGGGCGTCTCGCCCTTGGTGAAGACCGGCGTGATGTTGTCGAATTCCTTGATCTTCTTGGCGTCGAGGGCAAGGATGTTGCCCGACGGCACGATCTTCTTCAGCGAGAAATATTCGGTATCCAGCACGTCGAAGGAGTTCGGCTGGGTCATCACGCGCTTAGTGACGTCGTCGGTGGTCGCGGTGATGTATTCGATCTTGATGCCGGTGTCTTTCAGACACTGCTTGGAGATGTCGTCGCCCTCGTTCACAGCGGTGCCGAGATAGCGCAGCACCTTCGGCTCGGCCGACATCACGTAGGGGAAGCCGGTGATGGCGCCGGAGCCGGCGGCAAGGCCGGCGAGACCTGCGGTGCTCTTGAGTAGCGTGCGGCGGCTGACGCCGGTCTTCTTGGTGGTCTCAGTCATTCCAGTCACTCCTCTGTGTTGCGCATTTTCTATGGTGACGGCGCTATTGCAGACGTTGCGCCTTGGCGGGATCCCAGGTGGCCAGCACGCGGTCGCCCGGACGGAACGGGTGGACGTCGAAGGTGGCCTCGGGAACATGGGAGAACAGGGCGGTGCCGTCGTCGAGCGTGAGCGAGACGGCGACGTAGGAGCCCTGGTACTCGGTCTGGGTCAGCAGCGCCGGTGCGCCGAACGCGCCGTCAGTGACCGGCTTGATGCCGAGCTGATCGGCGCGCACGGCGATGAGCTTGCCGGCGTCGCTGAGGACGTTGTGGCCGCCGATGAAGCGGGCCACAAATTCGGTGCGGGGATGATGGAAGATGTCGCGGGCCGTGCCCTGCTGCTCGATCCTGCCCTGGTTCATCACCACGATGTGGTCGGCGAGCGCCATTGCCTCTTCCTGGCCGTGGGTGACCTGGATGAAGCTGATGCCGAGCTCGCGCTGCAGCCGCTTCAGCTCGCCGCGCATCCTCACCCGCAGGAACGGATCGAGTGCGGACAGCGGCTCGTCGAGCAGCAGAATCTGCGGCTCGGTGATCAGCGCGCGGGCGAGCGCGACGCGTTGCTGCTGGCCGCCGGAGAGCTGGGCCGGCAGGCGGCCGGCGTAAGGGCTCATCGCCACCAGCTCCAGCAATTCGCCGGCCCGCTTGTGCCGCGTCGCGCGGTCGACGCCGCGCATTTTCAGGGCAAACGCAACATTGTCGAGCACGCTCAGATGCGGAAACAGCGCGTAGGACTGGAACATCATCGCCGTGCCGCGCTTGGCGGGCTCGAGGTCGGTGACGTTCTGCGCGCCCAGGATGATGTCGCCATCGCTGACGGCTTCGTGGCCCGCGATCATCCGCAAAGTCGAGGTTTTTCCGCATCCGGACGGTCCGAGCAGACAGCAATAGGTGCCGGCGGGGATCTTCAGATTGACTGTGTCGACCGCCAGCGTCGTGTCGTAGCGCTTGGTGACGGCGACCAGTTCGAGAGCGGCAGGAGTGGCCATGGTGTGTCCGAAGGAGGGGCGGTGCTCCGCGTCTCTCCGCAAGGTCCGTGCCAACCGCCCTTGGCCGGCCGAATCTTAGAACTGTGCAGTGGAGTCAAATCGTTAGATCGAATCCAGCAGCGCTGCGCGACCTGCCGCGCGGGCGATAGTATGCACACAAAATGGGCGAAGATTGTATAAAGTTTCGCCTGTGATTGGATACAGCTCGTCGATTACCATTCGAGACCGAACGTCGCCGACCAAACCCTCAAACCCAACCCTCGAACGAATGGCCGCCAAATCCCGCCCGAAATCCGATGCGCCCGACGTGAGCGATCGCGTCAGCCGGATCAGGGAAGGCGTGACTGCGGCGATCCTCGAGCATCGCCTGCTACCGGGCACCAAGCTCGGCGAAGACGAGATCGGCGAGATCTATGGCGCCAGCCGCACGCTGGTCCGTACCGCGCTGCAGCAGCTCGCGCATGAGGGCATCGTCAACATCGAGAAGAACCGCGGCGCCTTCGTCGCGCGCCCGACGCCTGCGGATGCCCGCGAGGTGTTCGAAGCGCGCCGCCTGATCGAGCCCACCATCGTCGATCACGCCTGCGAAGCCGTCTCGCCCGCATGGATCAATCGTCTCCAGCAACATCTCGCCGAAGAGCGTGAGGCGGAATTGCGCGGCGACGCGCGCGCGTCAGTTCGGCTCTCTGGCGAATTTCACCGTCTCATCGCCGAGATGAGCGGTCACAGCATCTATCTCGGCTTTCTGAAGGAGCTGATCGCGCGCTCTTCGCTGATCATCCTGCTCTATCGCCGTCACGACACGCCGGCCTGCGGCACCGATCATCATGCGGAGATCGTCACCGCGATCCGCAAGCGCGACAAGCAGGCTGCGCGCTCGCAGATGCTGTCGCATCTGAACGAGATCGAGGCCGAGCTGTTCCTGAAGGATCCCGCCGCCGACGAGCTGCGGCTCGCCGACGTGCTGGGCGCGTAAGCGAACCGCACCGCTCGGCTAGGACAGCGAAGATCCTTCGTTGCGCCTGATGATCTTCAGCACCAGCAGAACAGCGCCAATGACCAGCAGAAGGACACCGATGAACGTCGTGCCGCCGGATTCAAAGGTCACGCCGACCGCGGTCAGCAGGCATCCGATAATGATTGCGAAGAGTCCGCCGAGTTTCTTGATGAGCAGGACGGGACCATCAGTCGTTTGTGCCACCATGTTACGCCTCACCGCTTGCTGCGCGCCTTGGGCTTGAAGCCCACCGCTCGCCCCATTGGTCTCCTGGCGCGCAGATCGCCCGATCGTACGCCTGTCAGCTTCGGTTGCAATCTTGCGTTGTCTGGAGGCTGTGCGCGCTGCTCGATTTTGACGAGAGTTTGATGCAAGCGAGGCAGCCTCGCTTACTCATTTTTCGAAGCGTCCCAAACAAATGCCTCTTGAGATGTATTTCCATTGGAGGCGTATGGCTGAATTGCAAAATCGCCCTATAGTTGCAAATTGACTCTGGTAGGACAGGAGCATCAACTTACCGTCGCGCGGAGAGTTCTGGATCTGTTTCGGCCACAGTCGAATCCGTTCCACGGAGTGGTGCAATGGCGTCGCATTCGGCAGTCGAAGAGCGGGAGCCGGCCTATGTCTCGACCGGCCACCTGCCGGCCCCAGACACTGTGCAGTCGCTGGTCAACGAGGCGCAGCGGCGCTTCAAATCAAATCGCGATGGCGAGAACTCGCAGGTCTATCCTGCGCTTGCCCGGGTGCCGAGCGAGTTGTTCGGCGTCTGCGTGGTCGGCACCGGCGGGCACGTCTATGGCGCCGGCGACGTCGACTACGAATTCTCGATCATGAGCGTGTCGAAGCCGTTCCTGTTCGCGCTGGTCTGTGAGACCATCGGACCCGAGGAAGCGCGCGCGAAGCTCGGCGCCAACGCGACCGGTCTTCCGTTCAATTCGCTTGCCGCAATCGAGCAGGGTAGCGGCCGTACCAATCCGATGGTCAACGCCGGCGCGATCGCGACGACGAGCCTTGCGCCGGGCGCGACTGCCGAAGCGCGGTGGTCATTCATCCACGACGGATTGTCGCGCTTTGCCGGCCGCACGCTGCCGCTCAACGAAGAGGTCTATACGTCGGCGTCGCAGACCAATTTCCGCAACCGCAGCATCGCGCGGCTGCTGGAGAGCTTCGACCGCATCTATTGCGACGCCAAGGAAGCGACCGATCTCTACACACGGCAGTGCTCGCTCAACGTGAGCGCCCGCGATCTCGCTGTGATGGGAGCGACGTTGGCCGATGGCGGCGTCAACCCGGTCACCAAGCAGCGTGTCGTCGATGCCGCGGTCTGCCATTACGCGCTCGCCGTCATGATCACCGCCGGGCTGTATGAGACGTCGGGCGACTGGCTCTACGATATTGGGCTGCCCGGCAAGAGCGGGATCGGCGGCGGCATCGTCGCGGTGTCGCCGGGCAAGGGAGGCTTCGGCACCTTCGCGCCGCCGCTCGACGCGGCCGGCAACAGCGTGCGGGGACAGCTCGCGGCAAAATTCCTGTCGCAGCGGCTGGGGATGGATCTGTTCGTATCGCAACCGGAACAATGAATGCGCAAAAAAGATCGGTGGGCCCGCAGGCCTGACCGATCGCAACGCTAACCAAGCCGGAGGGACGTCATGGTCACGCAGACAATGTCGATCGGCGGCATTCACCAGGAGGAGCGCGCGTCGTGGGTTCCCATGATCGCGATTGCGCTGGGCCAGATGATCATGTCGTTCAATGTCGCTTCACTGCCAGTGGCGATGGGCGGAATGGTCGCGAGTTTCGGTGTGCCGCCAACGACCGTCGCGACGGGCATCGTGGCGTATTCGATGCTGGTTGCGGGTTTTGTGATGCTCGGCGCCAAGCTTGCGCAGCGTTTCGGTGCGTTGCGGGTTTTTCGCGGCGCAGTGGTGCTGTTCTTCATCTCGCAAATCATGATGACCTTCAGTCCGTCGGCTTCCGTCATGATCTCTGCGCAGGCGCTCTGTGGCGCGGCGGGATCGGTGATCGTGCCCTCGCTGGTTGCGCTGATTGCCGAGAATTATGCAGGCAAGCAGCAGGCAACCGCACTTGGTGCGCTTGGTTCGGCGCGCGCAGCCGCCGGCGTTCTGGCCTTCATCATCGGTGGCGTGCTCGGAACTTATATCGGCTGGCGGCCGACGTTCGGCGTTCTGATTGCTGCGTCCGCCATCGCGTTCCTGTTGAGCTTCCGTCTGAAGCCCGATCACGGCCGGCCGGATGTGGAGATCGATCTCGTCGGCGTCGTGCTCGCCGCGAGTGCGATTGTCCTCATCAGTTTCGGCTTCAACAATCTCAACGGATGGGGCCTTGCGGTTGCGACGGCGAATGCGCCGTTCGATCTCGTCGGTCTTTCGCCCGCGCCGGTCATGATCGTGCTCGGAATCGTGCTGGGCCAGGCCTTCCTGATGTGGACGCACCGGCGGCAGGCCGCCGGCAAGACGCCGTTGCTGGCGCTTGCGGTGATCGACTCTCCCGAAGAACGCTGCGCCGTCTATTCGCTGTTTGCGGTGGTGGCGCTCGAGGCCGCCTTGAATTTCACCGTGCCGCTCTACATCCAGATCGTGCAGGGGCGCACGCCGCTCGCGACCGCGATCGCGATGATGCCGTTCAATCTCACCGTCTTCTTCGCGGCAATGCTGATCGTCAATGTCTACGACCGGCTGACACCGCGCCAGATCGGCCGCTACGGCTTCGCCTTCTGCACCGTCGGGCTGGCTTGGCTCGCCTTCGTCGTGCACAACGACTGGAGCGAGGTTCCGGTGCTGTTCGGGCTCGTCCTGTTCGGCATCGGTCAGGGCTCGCTGGTGACGTTGCTGTTCAACGTCCTGGTGACGTCGTCGCCGAAGATACTCGCGGGCGACGTCGGGTCCCTGCGCGGGACGACGCAGAACCTGGCTTCCGCGGTCGGAACGGCGGTGGCCGGTGCGCTGATGGTCGGCCTGCTCAGCACGATCGCGCTCGGCAAGATCACGGCGAGCCCGCTGCTGACGCCGGAACTGCAGGCCCAGGTCGATCTCGACAACATCACTTTCGTCAGCAACGACCGTCTGCTCAGCGTTCTGGAACGCACGAACGGATCGCCGCAACAGGTCGCCGAAGCCGTGCGCGTGAATACCGAAGCGCGGCTGCGTGCGCTGAAGATTGGACTGCTCTTCATGGCGGGCCTCGCACTGATCGCGATCATCCCGGCCGGGCGGCTGCCGGATTATCTGCCGGGTGAGATTCCGAGTGATGAATCGGCTGCAAAGACGTGAGTTCAGAGGGCAGGGGACTTTGTGAAGGAGGGTCCTATGCATGAGATCGATCGCCGCGATGCGCTGCGCACGCTGTTCGGCGGTGTTATCCTGGCGGGCGCAGGAGCAAGCATTTGGTCAGGGGACGCCGAGGCTCTGCCTGAGGCGTCGCCGGCCGATCATTCTGCCTCCGGCGCGCGTGATCCTGCCGGCCAAACCTACGCGCAAGGTGCCGGTCCGTCGTCGGCGTCACCCAACCGCCCATCGCCTCGGCCGCCACACCGCCCACCGCATCGACCACCACATCGACCGCCGCACCGGCCACCGCCGCGGCATCGGAAGCGCCGGCGCTGGGTGTGCTGGTGGCATCGCGGTCGGCGCCATTGCGGCTGGCGCTGGAGATAATCAAGGGAGAAGGTCATGACGACTTACGATCATGGTGCGCCCATGGGCGCGACCGGCCTGCCGCAGCCACGCCGCTGGGTCTGCGTGCTCCTGGGTCTCTTCATGGTGTTCACGGGGCTGATGGTGCTGGGCGATGTTGCCTTCTTTACCGTGATCAGCGCGCTGTTCATCGGCTGGATGGCGATTGCCACCGGCGCCTTCGAGGTCTTCCACGCGTTCTGGACCAAGGGCTGGGGCGGCTTTGTCTGGCAGGTGGTGCTTGGCGTTCTCTACATCGCCTTCGGCATCGTGCTCATCAGCCAGCCGCTGACCGGCGCGCTGCTGCTGACCTATGCGCTTGGCCTTGCACTCCTGATCTCCGGAATAGTCCGCATCCTGATCGGCATCGGCCGCTGGCAGCAGGGCGGCGGCATCATGTTGGCGTCCGGACTGTTCGGCGTGCTCGCCGGTCTGATCATTCTCACCGGTTTTCCGATGACAGGGCTCTGGGTGTTGGGCATGCTGCTCGGCATTGATCTGTTGTCGCACGGCATCGGCTGGCTGACCATTGCCTGGCGGCCTGTCGGAGCCGCCGCGTAGCGGCACCTCAGCGCGGAGATCGAACATGTCGGGATTGAGTATGCGGGCCGGCCTCGCGGCGCTGCTCGCAATGATTGTCTGTAGCGCATCGCCTGCGGCCGGCCAGCAGGACGCGACCGTCCTGTTCCGCAACGTCAGGATCTTTGACGGTAGGAACGCGACGCTCTCGGCCGCATCCAATGTCCTCGTCAGGGACGGCAAGATCGAGAAGATCTCGACCACGGACATCACCGCGACCAGCCAGATCATCGCCGGCGGCGGCCGTGTGCTGATGCCGGGGCTGATCGATGCGCATTGGCACGCCATGCTGGTGCGCCCGACGCCGATGGCGGCTCTTGCAGGCGATATCGGCTACAACAATCTGCTCGCCGCCAGCGAGGCGACCGCAACGCTGATGCGCGGCTTCACCACCATACGCGACATGGGTGGGCCGACCTTTGGCCTGAAGCAGGCCATCGACGAGGACCTCGTTGCCGGTCCGCGCATTTATCCGTCCGGCGCCATCATCACCATCACCGGCGGTCACGGCGACTTCCGCCAGCTCTCCGATCTGCCGCGCACCATCGGCGGCATGCTCAGCCGCATGGAGCGGATCGGCGGCAGCATGGTTGCCGACAGTCCCGACGAAGTGCGCGTGCGCGCCCGCGAGCAGCTGATGCAGGGGGCCTCGCAGGTCAAGCTCACCGCGGGCGGCGGCGTCGCATCCCCGTTCAGCCCGCTCGACGTCTCCACCTTCACCGAGCCCGAGCTGCGCGCCGCCGTCGAGGCCGCCGACAATTGGGGCACCTACGTCGCCACGCACGCCTATACGCCGGTCGCGATCCAGCGCTCCATCGCCGCCGGTGTGAAATGTATCGAGCACGGTCACCTCATGGACGAGGCGAGCGCAAAGCTGATGGCGGAGAAGGGGATCTGGCTGAGCACACAGCCGTTCCTGGATATGTCGGCCGGCGCCGGGCTCGGGCCTTCGGAGCAGGACAAGTTGCGGCAGGTCGTTGCCGGCACCGACCGTGTCTATGAGTTGGCAAAGAAATACCACCTCAAGACCGCTTTCGGCACCGACGTCCTGTTCTCGCAGGCGCTGGCGGAGAAGCAGGGCTCGATGCTGGCCGCGCTGACGCGGTGGTACACGCCGGCCGAAGCGCTGGTGATGGCGACGTCGACCAACGCCGAACTGCTGAGCCTGTCGGGCCTGCGCAATCCCTATCCCGGCAAGCTCGGCGTGGTCGAGGAGGGCGCGCTCGCCGATCTCCTGCTGGTCGATGGCAATCCGCTTGACGACATCACCCTCGTTGCGGATCCCGCGAAGAGTTTTGTGGTGATCATGAAGGACGGCAAGGTCTACAAGAACATCCTGCCGCGCTGACGAAGGCGCGCGTCGTTTGCACCTCGAAGGGCTGTCTTAAAGTCTCAAAAAAGTTGCGGCCAGCCATTGGGGGATGGCTGGCCGCGCGCGAACCGGTCTGGGACGGGGAGGGGTGGGGATGTGACCGGGTCGCGTAACTCGTTGTCTCGTTCCTACTGATCTAACTACTGGTCTCTTGCGCTGGCGGTGGAGACCGCCGGCTTGGTATCGCCGAGCGAAACCCAGACATTGGGATCGGCCTGCGACTGGCGCTTGACGAAGCGGTAGCCGGTCTCCGTCCAGGCAACGACGCTCTCGTTCTGATTGTCGAGAACGAACTCGCCCTTGTCGGTCTTCACCGTCAGCACCGCGTGTCCTTCGCCCTTCTTGTCGCGCACGACGGTGATGAGCAGGGCCTCACGCGGCCAACCGGCATCAATCAGCATCTTGCGCTTCAACAGCACGTAGTCTTCACAGTCGCCGTAACCGTCGGTCGGCAGCGACCACTTCTCGATCACGCCCCAGTGCTCCTGGTCGGTCAAAGGCTTGATGGTCTCGTTGACCCAGCGATTGACCTTGGTCAGATCGCGCCACGCGGTCTGCGACATCACGATGTCGCGCGGCTGCGTCGGCCCGCCCTGACACTGAGCGGCATTCTCTGCACAAAACTCGACCCAGCCGATCGGCGCACGCGTGGTGTCGCCGAGGCTCGCGTAGAGCAGACGGCTTTCACCGGCCTGCGCTGCAGCGCTGATCCCGAAGAGCATGGCAGCAAGTGCCAGTGCCTTCCCCCGTCCCCTGAAGTCCAACATTGCGGCCCCCGTTTCTTGTTGGGACCACATTTCGCATGGAGCTTTTGAGTTGCCGCTAAGTCGACCAAGTCAAGTCGAGACGAATGCAAGTAAAAGGCGAGGTGAATTCGATCTATACTTGAAGAAAATTCGAGTAAAATTTGAGAATACTGCAATTGATTCAAATTTTAGGGATTAACGCGGAAACGCTGGCGGAGCCGATGTTTCAGCGCGCGAACAGGCTGCGCGTTAACGCGCAAATGGTCACCGCCGCGCGCGAAAAAGGCGGCGTCCGGATCACGGAAGCCGCCTTTGAGGCCTGGAAAACAGCGGTTTTGGGGAGCTCTCGCTTTACCGCGCGGTAACGCTCTCTTCGAGTGTCTCGATCGGCTGCGAGTGCAGGAACTCCAGCGCGAAGCCGTCTTCGAGGTTTCGGACCACGCGGCCCTGGACCCGGCCGAGCATCACCGTCGATTTCAGCGGCGGGCGGTTCTCGGCGGCGATGGCCGCGCCGGACAGCGAGAGGTCGATGATGCGGCAGGTCATCTTGGTGCCGTCCTCGAGCGTCAGCACCGCGATCGGGTTGCGCGGCACGATACGGTCGTGGCGGCGATCTTCCGGCAGGTTGAGAATGTCGCGGTTGGCAAGCCAGGTCAGCTGGGCGGCGAGCTTGTCGCGCTTGCGCGGCGTCGCGCCGACCGTCATGGCAAAACCGTTGTCGATGATCCGGGTGATCTTGCCTTCGACGCGGCCGATATGGTCGAGATAGGCGACCACGCGGTCGCCGACATTGCCGATGCCGGGCGCCAGCAGCGCCAGCCCGCCGGGCGACATGTTGATCACCTGGCAGGGGAATTCACGGCGATCCGGCAGCATGTAACGGCCGAGCAGGTGCACCTTCACCCGCTGGAAACGCCGACGTTCCTCGGCGGCCGGAAGAAATTTTTTGTTCGCCAACGCCATTTTCACTACCCGACCCCCCGCCCGGGCGGAGTCCGGCACGACCCTAAGGTGCATAGGGTTAATGCCGCGTTATGATTTGGCGCGACGAATACGCACCGACACAATGCATTCGAAAAGCCACATCAAGGGCGGGCAGGCCAATACCGTCAGCGCGCCGAGGTCGAGCGCGACCGCCGCCGTCCCCGCCGATTTGGCCAGCCGCCCGGCCACCGCCGGCCCCAGCATCATCGCGGCATAGAAGAGGGTGTAAAACACGCCCATCCCGATCGCCCGGGTCTCCGGCACGAGCACGCGGGCGGCCAGGCTCATGATCGGGCCGGCCGGATGGCCGCCGATCAGGCCGATCAGGACCAGAATCGTGATGACGGCGTCGGACCGGCTCAACCAGGCCAGCAGAGCGGCCACCAGGAGGCTGGCGGTGATCACCAATATAAAGGGGTGCTTGAAACGATCGGCGAGGTATCCGCCGGCCGGCACCGAAACCACCGACAGCCACATCACGACGCTGATCGCCGAGCCTGCCGCGGCGATGCTCCAGCCGCGTTCGGCGAGCAAGGCGGGGCCGAACGAGAAGATCATGGCGAAGCCGACATTAAAGAGGCCCCAGATCAGGCCCGCGACGATCACTGCGAGCAGCGCGAGCGGATCGAGACGCGCAGAGCCGGCGGCGCTGACCGTTGCGCCCGGTGGCGGCTGATAGAACATGATCAGCGCAACACCGATCGCGCTCAGCGCACCCGTCGCGGCGAATACGGCGCCCGCGCCATAGGCGGTGCCGATCGCCGGCAGCACCAGCAGCGAGATCGCAACGCCCGCCGGCCAGGAGTTGACGAAGATCGCCATCGCGGTGGCGATCTCCTTCCCCGCGAACCAGTCGGTGCCCATCTTGGTGAGCTGCACCGTCAGCAGCACACCACCGGCGCCGGAGATCAGCCGGCCTGCCATCTGCAGGGCCCAGATCTCGGTGGTGGCCATCACCAGGCTGCCGGCCGTCATCAGCAGCAGCGCGGCGATCGTGGTCGGTTTGTCGCCGAGGGTGCGGCCGATCGCGCCGCCCGGCAGCGCCAGCACGACACCCGGCGTGAAATAGAGCCCGATCAGGATGCCGATGTCGGCGAGCCCGACACCGAATGTCTTGCTGAGCAGCGGCGCGACGGCGGCCACGCTCTGGAACTGGAACGCGATGGTGAGGCGAACGACGAACAGGATCGCAAGAATGGTCCAGCGATTGCGCAATGCCTGATCTCCCCCGCCCGCTGATCGAGCGTGCGGTGGGGAGGGACGAGAGTCAACCGACAGTCGTCCTCGCCGCGCGCTGATACAGCAAAAGCAGCAGCATCAGCAGCACTGCGGCCGATAGTCCCAGCGACCAGTGAATGCCGATCGCGGCACCAAAGACGCCGACGGTGATGCCGCTGAACGCCCTCATGCCAAGTCCCGCCATATTATAGAGGCCGACGACGCGGCCGCGGATATCGGCCGGCGCATTCAACTGCACCAGCGCCTGCGCCATGGTGTTGAACGATAGCTCGAAGAAGCCGGCAAAGAACAGCAGCACGATCGCGACCGGATAGATCCGCACCGCGGCGAAGCCGAGCAGCGCGACGCTCCACAGCGTTGCCAGCAGGATCGCGGTGCGCGGCGTGCCTTTCAACCGTCCCCAGGATTCCAGCGCGATGCCGGCGAGCAGCGCGCCGGCGGCATCGGCCGCGAGCAGCACGCTGTAGGAGACGCCGGGATCGCCATGGCCGAGATCGCCGGCAAAGCCCGGCATCTGCGCGTGATAGGCGTTGCCGATCATGAAGGAGGTGAGGCCGGCGAGCCATGTCATGGCGGTGAGCACCGGCTGGGTGCCGATGGCGCGCATTGTCAGCAGGATGTCAGCAAAGCCGCGCACGGCGAAACGCCGCACGGCCATGCTGCTGTCGCGCACCGGCGCCCAGAACAGCCACAGCAGCATCGGCAGATAGAACAGCGTGTTGAAGATGATGCCGTGCGAGGTGCCGAGCGTCAGCATGATGAGCCCGCCCACCGCAGGCCCGACCAGGATGCCGAGATAGCGCGCCATCGCGTTCAGCCGCACCGCGCTCGGAAGGTCGGCAGGACCCACGAGATCGTAGAGCAGCAGCTGGTTCGGCGTTTGCCACAGCACGCCGGCGCAACCATGGATCACCAGCAGCAGCATCGCGTGCCACATCTGGATGGTGTCGGTGATGAAGAAGAAGCCCCAGCCGGCCGAGGCCACGATGAACAGCAGCATGCCGCACTGGATGATGCGGCGCGGATCGAACCGGTCGGCGAGCCCGCCGACCACGACCGAGAACAGCAGGAACGGCAGCCAGTGCGACAGCACCGCAAAACCGCCCAGCGTCGGCGAGTGGAATTTCTGGAACACCACCCAGTAGCTGATCACATGCTCGATATTGTCCGCCATCATCGCCAGCACGTAAGCGATGAACTGGAGTCGATAGGGCACGGACTTCATCGCCGCGAACGAGCCGGACGCAGCCACGGGATTTTGGGGGAGGGGGTTCAAGGGAGCACCTGGATGGGGACTGCTCGGGCCTTACACGTTCGACGGCGGGCGCTCAAGACACTTGGATGTGCTCAGGCATCTGCCATGCACTGTCGCCACACACACCGCCGTCATCCTGAGGTGCGAGCGAAGCGAGCCTCGAAGGATGAGCCGCAAGCGCTCGCGGCCCATCCTTCGAGGCTCGCCTTGCTTCGCAAGACGAGCACCTCAGGATGACGGCGGAGTTTGTCGCGGCGATGTAGCCAGGAGACTACGCAAGCGACTTCACATACACCCCATACGGCACGCCCAGAATATCCGGCGCCTCGCGAACCCAGACAAATCCCATCCGCAGATACATCGGCAGCGCGACCGTCATGATCGGCGTCGTATGCAGCGCGATGACACCCGACTGGTCGCGCTCCGCGCGGCGCAGGCATTCTTCCGTCAGTTGCCGGCCGATGCCCTTGCCGCGTACGGAGGGGTCGACCACCAGCATGCGGATGATCGGCCAGGCCGGCTCGAAGAAGGCCGGCTTCGGCGCCTTCGGGCCGACATAGGCCACGGCGTCGACGATCTGGCCGTCATGTTCGGCGACGATGATCTCGCCGGTTCTCGCGAGCGTCGGCATTTTTGCGACATTGGTGTTGAACAACGGCCAGTCGGAATAGTGCTGCTCGAACTCGGCGAATGCGGCGAGCGCGACGCGTATGATCGCTTCGGCATCGTCGTCGCGATAATCACGCAGCATCGGCGTTGTCCCCGAACTATCGCACCTTGGCACGACCGCGCATCTCACATACGCTTCGCCCCACGCCCGCACCCATCAATCATAACAGACGGGCCCCGAGGAAACAGCCATGGAACAGATCCGCGTCTGCACCCACGCCGGACCGGGCTCGGAGCCCGTGATCAAGACCGTGCCGTGGCCGAAGGTCGGCCGCAAGGGTGCGCTGATCAAGATCGGCGCGTGCGGCGTCTGCGGCACGGATTTGCATATCCTGAAAGGCCATTGGCCGAAGCCGCTGCCCTGGCCGTTCACGCTTGGCCATGAGATCGGCGGCGTCATCGTCGAATGCGGTGACGAGTTCACCGAGGATTTCATGAGCAAGCCGCTCAAGGTCGGATCGAAGGTGATGATCCCGCCGCTGATGCCCTGCGGCAAATGCTATTACTGCATCCACTATCCGCAGACCGCCAACAAATGCCTGACGCCGGTCTATTACGGCCGCTATCTCGGCTTCGACAAGGCGCCGCACATGTGGGGCGGCTGGGCCGAATATGTCTATGTCGATCTCGACATGCTTCCGGGCACCAAGATCTACAAGCTGCCCGACGACATGTCGCTGCGCCTTGGCGCGCTGTCGGAGCCGCTGACCTCCTGCATCCGCGCCTTCAACCGCGCGACCCGCGCCGGCGGGTTCACCTGGGCCGACACGGTGGTGATCCAGGGCTCCGGCCCGATCGGCATTTTGGCGGTCGCGGCGGCACGCGAGATGGGAGCAGGGCGCGTCATCTGCGTCGGCGCGCCGGAAGAGCCGCGCCTCAAGCTGGCGCGCGAGTTCGGCGCGGAAGCGACGGTCAATATCGAGGAGATCAAATCACCGCAGGAGCGCATCGCGCGCGTGCGCGAGATCGTCGGCGGCTTTGGTGCTGATCTGGTGATGGATTGCTCGGGCCACCCGACCGCGGGGCCCGAGGGCATCGAGATGCTGCGCGACGGCGGCACCTATGTCGAGATGGGCCAGTTCACCGACGCCGGCTCGATCGAGACCTCCTGGCACCGCATCTGCACCAAGGACCTCAACGTGCTGGGATCCTGGGGCTTCACCGGCAACGATCTGCCGCTCGGCGTCGACATGCTCTATCGCACCCGCGACAAATATCCCTGGCTGAAGATGCAGACGATCTATCCGTTCACGGAGGAGGGCGTCTCGCAAGCCGTGAAGGACGCGATGGCGATGAAGACGGTGAAATCGACCATCGTGCCGTGGCCGGACTTGGTGGAGTAGACGATGTCGTCCATTCCGCGCGATCTCGCGGCATTTTTGGTCGAAGCCAAGCGGCGCACCTATGCAGGCCTCGATGACGACGCGACCGTGGCCGCGCCGCTGCTCGCCGGCTCAAAGCAGCTCGAGCACCGTGCGCTGCCTTACGCTTATCGCGATATCTATTTCGGGATGGGATTTTTCGTCGGCCAGGAGACCGTGTCGCGCGACGATCGCGTCATCTGGTCGATGAGCTACAGCGGAGGCGTCGGCGCAGAGATCAAGGAGCGGGACAGTTTTCTCGCCGTCTACAAATCCCTGCGCCAGGCGCTGCTGGGCGTCAGCGTCGAGGAGCCCGTTCGAGGACCGCGCCGGTTTGAGCAGGCGGGCATGATCTATCGCAACGAGGCCGAGGGCGCGCTCGATCGCTTCCATGGCATCGAGACGATCGCGCGGCATGATGGCGCATCGCTTTACGAACTGCGGTATAGTGGCGGCTTGTTGCGATGAATCTGGAGATCCACGCCGAGATCTAAATCAGGGCAGGGCAACTGCCCCAAAAGTTCCACAGGGAATCCGCGACTTATTCACGTCGCGGTGAAACTTAGGCCAAGGTTCCGGCTTTCAGTTCGCGGGAGAGTTATTGTGAAGCGAATCCTGAAGCCCATCACCTACATCCTGGCTGCCATCTACTTTCTGGTGGATGCGATGTTCATGGCCGTGGCGCGGCCGATCTCGCGCTGGCTTTCGCGGCATTTCGAATTCAAGCGGCTGCGCGCCTGGATCAAGTCGCTGCCGCCTTATCCGTCGCTCGCGCTGTTCTCCGTGCCCGTGATCATCCTGGAGCCGATCAAGCCGGTGGCGGCGTACCTCGTCGCGACCGGGCAGTTCCTGAGCGGTGTTGCGGCGTTCATCGGTTGCGAGCTGCTCAAGCTCGTGCTGGTCGAGCGCCTGTTCCACCTCACGCGCGACAAGCTGATGCGAATTCCGGCGTTCGCCTGGGTCTACGGGAAGTTTTCCGAGATGAAGGCATGGCTGCAGGCGACCGAGGCCTGGCGCGCCATCCGCGCCTTGAGCCGTGCGGCAAAAGATTTTGTGGTGCGGACCAAGGCAAGGCTGGCCGGCGGTGTCAGCAGGCTGGTGGCCTCAAGGGATTAGCACCGCACTTGCTACGCGAGCTTGCGCGCTGCCGCGGTGGCCTTGTCGCCTGTGTTCGGCGTGCCCGAGGGCTCAATGAGCATCAGGTGAACCTCCTCGCGGGCCACCGGGCGGTGTTCGACACCCTTGGGCACCACATAGAGCTCGCCCGGTCCGAGCGTCACGGTGCGGTCCCGCAACTCGATGTCGAGCGTGCCCTTCAGCACGAGAAAGAAATCGTCGGTGTCGTCGTGCTTGTGCCAGGTGAACTCTCCCTTCACCTTCACCACCATCACGTCGCAATCGTTGAAGGTCGTGACCGTGCGCGGCGACCAGAAATCTTGAAAGGTCGCGAGCTTGTCGGCAAGCGATATGCTGTCGGCCATATTTCACCCCATGAGTCTCGTGAGCCCCGATTTGGGATCGGATGACCGATATGGCAAGCCCGGCATCCATCCGCGTGACAGCGGCGGAGCGACGGGCATCGGCCGCGGTCCTCTCGTTCATGCGCGTGACACGTGAGCAGAGACGCACTGCCAACGTCCGTCCCGGAACTGCCAATCGTCCGTGTACCGGCCTGCACCTTCGCTGCCGTCCGGCTTACGATAGCTGGTGCGCGCGTGAATGATGGCAAAGTCGCCGAGCACGCGGATGATCACGTCGTGCTCGCGAATGTCGCGTACCGTCGAGCCGCGGCCGATCTGCACCAGGAATGCCGACCGGTCGATCAGTGTGCCGTCCGGGTTGGTGTTGCGAAAGTCAACGGCGAGATTGGCGTCGAACCAGGCGACATCGGCCTCGTCAACGGCGCGGACATAGTTGCGATTGAGATCCGCCAAAGCGGCCTCGGCTGTCTTGTTGTCGGGCATCTGTGTTCACCTCTTCGCATGCTCGCATCGATTGCCGCGATTGTCCGGAGCCTAGCGCAATGGGCCGATCTGATGGTTCGGTGTCGACCGAAGGATGCTCACTCGGCCACAGCATTTAGTCCTGGTCGTGGCTGCACGCGGTTGTCACGTCGCTTACCGTTACGCCCACCACTTTCGTGCCCTCCAGCTCACGGACGATACGTTGATCCGGCCCCACAATGCCGAGATCGAACTCGTGCTCCGGCGTGACCAAAATCATGCGCTGGCCGATGATCACGAGCACCGTCATGTCGTTGTGCTCGCCTTCGACGGCCCAGGTGCGGATATCGGTGGCGTAAGGCTCCTTGCGCCAGGCGTTGGGAGAGCCCGGGTCGCAGCGGATCTCGACGCCGTCGTCCGACGTGGTCACGACCAGCTTCGAGCGGCTCGGCTTCCAGCGCTCGTCGAGGAGCTCGTTGACGAGCCAGAGGCAGGCGAATTCCTTACATTCGGCAGGCCGGTCGGCGTAGATCGCGCAACCGCGGCCGGGCTTGCAGTGCGCGCACCAGCTGCCGGCCGGCTTGGCGAGCGCCTCGATCGCCATGACCTTGCAGCAGAGCGTGCAGTCGCCGCACTGACGTTCGCCCGCCGAGGTCATTCATGCATCCCTGGTACGCCCGACCGCGCGCAATCTAGGCGAGATGACCGCAAAAATCCGCCGTTCCGGCCCAAAAGTGCGCTGAAGGGGCTAAAGCGCGCCAAAAATGCGGGGCTGAGCATCCCGGCCGTGTTCACCCTGTCGCCAATGCCATGCATCAAAGCCATGGTGATTTGGCCGCTTCTGGCGTAAAGAGCGTCCAAATCAAAATCATCATGGGTGTGACCGGGCCTTCTGCAGTGACTGTAGCGTCGGGCCCCTCGGCTTTCCGTTCCGCGCCCCCGGACCAACCAAGGTTTTCCATTCCGTGTCCTTTCCGGCCCTGACCCCGCCGCTCGCCCGTGCCTTGGCTGAGCGCAATTACGATTCCCCGACCCCCGTTCAGCTCGCCGTGCTCGGCGAGGATGCGGTCGACCGCGACCTCCTGGTGTCGGCCCAGACCGGCTCGGGCAAGACCGTCGCTTACGGTTTGGCCATGGCCAAGGATTTGCTCGATGGTGCCGAGCAGTTCGAGCAGGCCGGAGCACCTCTGGCCTTGATCGTCGCGCCGACCCGCGAGCTCGCCTTGCAGGTCCAGCGCGAGCTGACATGGCTCTATGCGCAAGCGCGCGCGCGCGTCGTCTCCTGCGTCGGCGGCATGGACCCGCGCCGCGAGCAGCGCGAGCTTGCCGCCGGCGCCCACATCGTCGTCGGCACGCCCGGCCGCCTGTGCGATCATTTGCGTCGCGGCCGGCTCGACATCTCGGAATTGAAGGTCGTCGTTCTCGACGAGGCCGACGAGATGCTCAATCTCGGCTTTCGCGAGGACATGGAGTTCATCCTCGAGACCACGCCGGAGACGCGCCGCACGCTGCTGTTCTCGGCGACGTTCCCGCGCGGCATCGTGGCACTGGCAAAACAGTACCAGCAGGACGCGTTCCGGATCGAGGTCGCCGGCGACGAGGGCGGTCACGCCGACATCGAGTATCGCGCCATCCGCGTCGCTCCCGGCGATGTCGAGCATGCGGCCGTCAACGTGCTGCGCTTCTACGAGGCGCCGAGCGCGCTGGTGTTCTGCAACACGCGCGATGCCGTCAGGCACTTGCAGGCGGCGCTGCTGGAGCGCGGTTTCTCCGTGGTCGCTCTGTCAGGCGAGTTGACGCAGAACGAGCGCACTCTGGCGCTCCAGTCGCTCCGGGACGGGCGCGCCCGCGTTTGCGTCGCGACCGACGTTGCCGCCCGCGGTATCGATCTGCCGAGCCTCGACCTCGTCATTCATGCCGACCTGCCGAACGACCCCGAGGTGATGCAGCATCGCTCCGGCCGAACCGGGCGCGCGGGCCGCAAGGGGACAAGCGTCCTCCTGGTGCCGCCCGCGCGACGGCGTCGCGCGGAGCTGCTGCTCAATCTCTCGGGCACCGATGCGGTCTGGGGCACGGCGCCGCAGGCGGATGAGATCCGCAAGCTCGATCATGAGCGCATGAAGGACGTCTTGTTCACCGAAGAGACGACCGCCGACGATCTGGAGCTGGCGAAGGCCCTGCTGGCCGAGCGGTCGGCCGAGGATATCGCCGCAGCGCTGGCGCGGCTCTATCGGGCGCGACTGCCGTCGCCTGAAGACATCATCGATCCCGGTGAGCGAAGCAGCCGGCCGCGCGATGAGCGTCATCGTGACGATCGCACATCGCGCGACGATCGAAGGCCGCGTGACGACGACCGGTCCGAGAGGCCTCGCGCCAAATCGGGGAAAAAGCATGTGATGGCGGAGCCCACGGTCTGGTTCCGCGCTGCCATCGGCCGCCGCAAGAATGCGGAAGCGCGCTGGCTGTTGCCGATGATCTGCCGCCGTGGCGGCATCGACAAGCGCGACATCGGCGCGATCAAGATCTCGGACACCACCACCGAGTTCGAGATCTCCGAGCGTGTCGCCGAGTCCTTCGCCGCCAAGGTCAAGCGTCCGGACAAGGAAGACAGCATCCGCATCGAGCCGATGACGGGCGCGCCGCAAGAGCAGGCGCCTGCGGAGAAGCGCTCACGCGCTCCGCAGCGCGATGAAGGGGACGACGATCATGTTGTCCGCCGCAGTGACGATCCCTGGAATGCGAAGGGGCCGAAGCCTCACGACAGGCCGCGCGGAAAGCCGGAAGCCAGGCACCAGGGTAAGCCGCAGGCCAAGCCCCACGGTAAGCCTCACGACGGCGACAAATTCGGCAAGCCGGCGTTTGGGAAGAAGAACAAGAAATTCGGAAACAAATCGGGTGACGCCAAATATGCGCCGTCCGTCACCGAATGGCCGGGTGCTGCCGGGAAGAAGAACAAGAAGAAGCACCGCGGCTGAGCGGCCGACCGTCAGCGCAGACAGCGATGATGCCGCCGGGTTGCGCCGGCGACATCATCTGAAAAGCAAAGTGTGAGCTCAGCGACCTCCGCCACCACCACCACCACCACCACCGCCTCCGCCGCCACCGCCACCGCCGCCGCCACCACCGCCACCGCCGCCGCCACCACCGCCTCCGCCGGCGTTATTCATCGCGGAGCTGTAACGCGAATCGATCTGCTTCATGTAGGTCGGCGACGTATCGCGGTTGCGGCGGGTGATGGGGGGCGGTGCAGGGGGCTGCGGTTGGAGGTTGATGACGCCGCAGCTTTCGAAGAAGGGAACGTCGCAGCGATAGGTGCGGAGCTGCAGCGCGTTGGCGCTGGTTGCGGTGAACGCGGTCGTCGCCGCGAGTGCAATCAACGCCACGCCAGGCAATGTGAGTTTCATGGGAGTTCTCCAGCCTCTGTTCGGCGAGACCGGAAGGGCTCGCACAGGTCTTCGACGACGGCTGGTGGAAATCGGTTCGGGGATCGGCTTCACGCCCGCGTGAGGCCGACTGCGCGGAGGGGGCGGCTATTGGGCGAGCTCGCGTAGCATGTAGGTCGCGCCCGCGCCGTAGGACGAGAGTTTGTCGCGCAGCGCCGCATCCGGCACGACGCCTCGGAAGCCGAGATGCTCCCACAGCGGTCGCGTGGTGTAGACCGAGACCAGCGCAAACGTCGTGATGCCTGATGATCGCGCGAGCTGTTCGATCTCCGCGACATAAGCGCGCGTCGTGCCGCCGCGGAAGTCGGGCAGCACGGCGACATCGTGCACATAGAGACAGTCTGCAGCATCGGGCAATCGCTCGAGGAATCCGTCGAGCGGTGGAATCTGTTGCTGCATCCAGGGATGCGCGAGGCCGTAGCCTGCGATCTCGTCGCCTGCAGCGAGCACGCAACAGCCATCCGGATAAAGCCGCATCTTTTCCGCGAACACGTCCGGGCGCTCGGGGAGATCGGGATGAATGCGCGCTGCGATCGCGCTGATCGCGGCGAGGTCGCCGGCGTGCGCGCGGCGCCAGTGCGGCTTGCTCATCTTGCTTGTTCCGTATCAACCATCGCGATTTATTCCGCCGCGCTGATGTGCGCAGCCAAAAATATCTTTGCTGCCGTCTCAGGAATATGAGTTGTCGCGCGGCGTCCTACCTCGTGCAAGCCAATTGCATGACAGGAGAGACCATGACGACATCCTCGATCCGCCTCGCGCTGACGCTCGCCGCAACGCTCGCGATGACCTCGGCCGCCTTCGCGGCGCCGCCGACCAAGACCGGCAAGACCGACAAGGGCAACGTGCTCACCGACGCCAAGGGCATGTCGCTCTACACCTTCGACAAGGACATGGACGGCAAGTCGGCCTGCAACGGCCCGTGTGCGACAAACTGGCCGGCGCTGAAGGCCGAGGCCAGCGACGCCGCCGGCGACGGCTATACCATCATCACCCGCGACGATGGCTCCAAGCAGTGGGCCCACAAGGGCAAGCCGCTCTACACCTTCGCCAAGGACACCAAGCCCGGTGATGTCACCGGCGACGGCTTCCTGAACGGTGCCTGGCATCTGGCGATGCCGTAAGCGATCTCACGCGCGGGGCGGGTTGTACCATGCAGCCTGTCCTCGCATCGCGGGTTTTACGCAGGCGGCGCCGGCACCAGACCGTAGCGCAGCATCGTCTCTTTCATCCTTGTGGGATTGGGTGGCGCGCCGGCCGACAGCAGCGCGGCCATCTCCGCAAAATATTGCGGGCCCAATACCCCGGGACTCAAGATGCACAGGCAGGTCGCCGGCTCCGTGGAGCGGTTGGTAAAGCCGTGCACGATGCCGCGCTTGATGAAGACCGATTCTCCGGGGGCAACGTTGTTCTGCTTGCCGTCGATCGTCCAGGTCGAGACGCCGGACAGCCCGTAGATCGTTTCGTCCCAGCGATCGTGATAATGCGGGATCGGCATCCGCGCATTCGGCTGCAACGTCATTTCGAAGATGTCGACGCTGCCGCCGGTGTCATCCTTGCTGTGCAGGAAGCGGAGCGCGAGCGCGCCGAAATTGATGATGTCGGACATGGTTCTTCGTCCAGGTGAGGGGGCTGCATCGAAGCTGCGGCGCTCGCTCACGTCGAAACGAAAGCTACCGCAGCCCCTCATACACCATCAGCCCGCGTGCGATCTGCAATTTTCGGATCGCGCGCGGCAACAATTTCTCCGGCTGGTGCAGATAGCGCCAGGAGGTGACGGTGAACGGGCCGAGCGCGCCGCATTCGTCGTCGAACGGCGCGAGCACGCCGGTGACGCTGACCGGCGTGTGCGGGCGAGCGTTGAAAGGTAGCAGCAGCAGTTCGAGATGGGCCTTGCTGCCGTCCTCGCGCGTAGCCGTGAGACCGGCGATGGCACCTAACGTCTCGTCGGCGACGATGGTGGTGATTTCCTCGATCTCGCGGCGGCTGGCCTCGGTGAACATCGCCGCAAAGCTCTGGTCCTTGAGATCGCAGCCTGCGAGCGCACAGACACGGGTGCCGGCAACGCGGAAGGGGAAGCCGAGCTTCGGCTCGCAGGACAGGACGAAGATGTCGCCGAGCAATTCTCGCACGGCGGCGGGATCGATATCGGCTCGGTCAGGCGCTCGCGCGCCGCCGCGCTTCTTGTCCCAATACGCGAAGAACGCGCGGCTCGATGGATGTTTCATGACTGACGCTCACCCCTCGGCGCAACCTCATGGGACAAATCTGTCCCGCTTCAGTGCACCTGAGATCCCTGTGTTGTTGTGCAGGAGGGGAATTGCAGCGTCCATGCCGTGGGAGCGTTTTTGGCCTCGTGCGGGCCGTCTTTGCGTCGTTAACGTTAAATTAACTATGCGCTTTCGCTCGGCCGCGCGGCTGCTAAGGTCATCGCGGTCGCAAGCTTCGCCGCTTTCTTCCAGGTTCTCGGCGAGGCCTGTACACGGGCGTCAAACAGTTTGGTCACTGGCCGCGGGGAGGGGTGGGGATACGCCTTGTTCCTCTGCAGTGTCAGGAAGATCGACACGGACAGGCAGGGCATTCCCAGGGCCCTGCCTTTTCCTTTTGTGCACTTGCGCAAGGCCGGTAAAGGCGACTATCTCCAAGTTTCTTGCTTCGATCGCGCCTGAAAGCGAACCGCCTTGGATTCCCCGCTAGAACCACCGTCAGACCAGCCGGTCGTCGCCGAAGAGGCCCCGCGCGAGCCGATCCTGACGCTGCCCTGGCCGCTGACGGCCTATGTCGTCCTGCTGGCGGTGATCCATCTGCGGGTGTTGCTGCCGCCGGAGCTGGAGAACTGGACCATCGACGTGTTCGGCTTCATCCCGAAGCGCTACGATTCCTCGCTGGTCAATTTGCAGTTTGAGGGCGGCGCCGGTGCCAAGGTCTGGACCTTCGTCACCTATTCGCTGCTGCATGCCAATCTCACCCATCTCGCCTTCAACGTGCTGTGGCTGCTGCCGTTCGGCAGTGCGCTGGCGCGGCGCTTTGGCGCGGTGCGCTTCTTCGTGTTCCTGGCGGTGACGGCGGCTGCCGGCGCGCTCGCCCATCTCGTCACCCATGAGCACGCGGTGGTGCCGATGATCGGCGCCTCAGCCTCGGTGTCGGGCGCGATGGCGGCGGCGATCCGGTTTGCCTTTGTGCGTGGCAGCTTCCTGTCGTTCAGCCGTTCGGACGCCGATACCGCCGCCAAGGTTCCGGCACTGCCGCTGTTGCAGGCACTGCGCGACCGGCGGATCGTCGGCTTCCTGAGCGTTTGGTTCGTGATGAACATCGTCTTTGGCGTCGGCGCCATCGGTGTCGAAAGCGACAGCGCGGGTGTCGCTTGGGAAGCGCATATCGGTGGCTTCTTCGCTGGGCTGTTGCTGTTCGCGCTGTTCGATCCCGTGCCGCGCGTGCGAAACGATGATGCTGCGGATGCGTCATCACAGGACATTTCGGACGGTATTTGACGCGGCGCTTGCGGCGCGGCCCGAATTCATCCATCATTCGCTGGAAGAATGTTCCGAAGCAGCAAGCTCATAGAAGCTGCGCTTCGCAAAGCGCCTGAACGTGAAACCGGCGCCGAAACTGTTAGTTGAAGACTCGCGAACAAGTCCAAACCGCGCCAAGCGGACGGATTCGATTCAGGGAGGCGACAATGACAATACGTTCCATTCTCAATACCAAGGGCCACCAGATCATGAGCGTCGAGCCCGACGCGACGCTGGCTGCCGCGGTCAAGCTGCTTGCCGAGAAGAAGATCGGCGCGGTGCTGGTGATGAACCAGAGCCGGCTCGAGGGCATCCTGTCGGAGCGCGATATCGTTCGTGTGCTTGGCGAGCGCGGTGCGGGTGTGCTGGAAGAGCCGGTGTCTCAGGTCATGACCCGAAAGGTCGTCACCTGCAAGGAGACCGACACGGTTGCCGAACTCATGGAGATGATGACCACCGGCAAGTTCCGCCATCTGCCCGTCGTCGAAAACGGCAAGGTGGTCGGGCTGATCTCGATCGGCGACATCGTCAAGCGCCGGGTCCAGGAATACGAGTCCGAGCAGGAAGCCCTGCGCGACTACATCAAGACGGCCTGAGCGGGCTTAGGCGCCGCGGGCTTACTCGATCGCTTTGGGCGCGGTGCCTTCGGGCGCCGGCGCCAGCACGTCGATCGTCTCCTGAATCGACTCCAGCGCGCGTTCGGCGGCGCGGGTACCGTGCGCGATCAGCTCCTCGGCACGATGGAAGTCGAACCAGCCGAATTGGCCGACTCGTGGCGTGATCAGGAGGTCCGGCGGATCGCCGGCAAGCCGCGCGCGGGTGATGCGGTCCTGCATGATGTTGAAGGCGTCGATCATCACCGAGGAGATGCCGGGACGTCCGGCGCTGCCGAAGAACTCGCGCTTGACGGTTTTCTCCGCCGAGAAGAAGCGCGGAAAGCGCCGTTTGGCCGGGGCCTCCTCGGTCACTTGGGCGACCGGCGCGGGCACCGCACCGTGCTGGTAGATCGTCGTCGAATGGGTGAAGACGTCGGTGGACAGATTGACGGCGATGACGATTTCGGCGCCGAGCGCCCGCGCCGCCGAAACCGGCACCGGGTTCACTAGCGCGCCGTCGACCAGCCAGCGGTCGCCGATCATCACCGGCGAGAAGATGCCGGGCAGCGCATAGGAGGCGCGCATCGCCTCGACCAGGCGTCCCCGAGTCAGCCAGATCTCGTGGCCGGTGCGGACCTCGGTCGCGACGCTCGCGAACTTGACCGGAAGGTCTTCGATCAGGGTTGGGCCGACCGCCTTCTCAAGCCGGATGGCGAGCTTCTCGCCTCCGATCAGGCCGGAGCCGTCGAGACGGATGTCGAGATAGCCGAGGATGTTGCGCATGCCTTGCAGGCTGCGACCCCACTCTTCGAGCGTATCGAGGCGGCCGGCCGCATGGAGGCCGCCGACCACCGCGCCGATCGAGGTGCCGACCACGACATCGGGTACGATGCCGTTGGCCAGCAGCGTCCTCATGATACCGATATGGGCAAAACCGCGCGCCGCGCCGCCGCCCAGCGCCAGGCCAATGACGGGCCGGCGGATGCTGCCGAGGCCGACTTTTTCTCCGTTCGCGCCGTTCACGCCGCGACCTCTCAAGATTTCCAGCACCGAAACTCTCCTACTCCGGGCCGTCCTCACTCCAGAGTAGGCGCCGCGCTTCCGCTTCGCCAGAAAGACGGCAAAGCTTGGTTTATAGCGTTTGGGACGCAGGGGCCAGGAGTGTGGCGGGGGCCGGTTGCCTCTGATGTAATCACGCAGGCGTCAACCGGGTTCCAAAGAATGCCTTGAGGCCGTAGTTCTTGGGGTTTCAGAGGCTTGAATTTGCCGCGTTTTCGGTGAAAAGCAGAGAGCATGACTCTCGGGGGTGACGGCATCATCGGATGGCGGCGCGGCGGCAGGCTGCTGCCGGCGCTTGTCCTTGCCGCGTGCCTTGTCGTTCTCGGCCAGACTGCCGCCCAAGCGCAGCTTTTTTCGGATCGGCCGCCGCCGGTACCTCCGGCTTCGGTGCCCGATCCCGGCGGGGCCGTCAGCCTGGCGCCGCCCTCCGGTCCAGGCGCCGGTCCCCCGCCGAGCCTGCCGCCGACCCTGACACAGCCGAATACGCCCAGCATGCCGCCGCCCGCGGTGACGAGCGTTCCGCCGGCAGCCCCCCTCAATGCGGCCGCACCCGGACAGGCCGTGCTGTCGCTGAGCGCCAAATACGGCAAGGACACGCCGGCGATCAGCAGCGGCCTGGTGTGGCGGGTGTTCGCCGATCGTCCCGACGAGAACGGCACCTTCAAGCTGATCCGCGAGGATCGCAGTGCGACGCCCAACATCGTGCTGCCGCCGGGCAATTATGTCGTGCACGTCGCCTTCGGCCTCGTCAGCGCGGTGCGCACCGTCAGCCTGAAGGCAGAGACCGATCGCGAATCCTTCGTGCTGCCGGCCGGCGGCCTGCGCATCGAGGGCCGCGTCGGCACCAGCCGCATTCCGCTGAACCAGATCTCGTTCGCGATCTACAAAGGCAGCCAGTTCGAGTCCGGCGAGCGTGCCTCGCTGGTGCCGAACGTCGCCGCCGGCGACGTGGTGCTGCTGCCGGAGGGCACCTACTACATCATCTCCAACTATGGCGACGCCAACTCGGTAGTGCGCTCGGATATCCGCGTCCAGGCCGGCAAGTTGACCGACGTCACCATCACCCACCGCGCCGCCGTGATCACTCTCAAGCTCGTCAGCGACAAGGGCGGTGAGGCGCTCGCCAACACCGCCTGGTCGGTGCTGACCCCGGGTGGCGACGTCATCAAGGAATCGATCGGCGCCTTCCCGCGCGTCGTGCTCTCCGAAGGCGAGTACCGCGCCATCGCCAAGAACGAGGGCAAGGTCTACGAGCGCGGTTTCAACGTCGTCAACGGCGTCGACGGCGAAGTCGAAGTCGTCGCGCGCTAACCTTGCTCGTGTCCCGGACGCGGTGCGGCACGAAGTGACGCTCCGCAGAGCCGGGACCCAGGAAGCAACACGGCACAATGCGGAGACGTGGGCCCCGGCTCAGCAGCGCACCGTCGAAGCGACGCTGCGCTGCGTCCGGGGCACGAGAGCGTGCTCCCTCACTTCCGGTATCTCAGCGCCTCCACCAGCACCGCAAACGCCGGCGTCGGCTGCCGCCGGCTGGGGTAATACAGGTGATAGCCGGCGAACGGCGCGCACCAGTCGGCGAGCACGCGGATTAGCCGGCCGTCGGCGATCTCGCGCTTGACGAGATCTTCCGGGATGTAGGCGAGGCCGAGCCCCGCCACCACGGCATTCATCCTGAGCAGGCCGGTATTGAACACGAGCTGGCCGTCGACGCGTACCTTCATGACGCGGCCGCGCTTCTCGAACTCCCAGGCATAGATCCCGCCATAGGTCGGCAGGCGCAGGTTGATGCAATTGTGCTCGGTGAGATCCTGCGGCCGCTTCGGCCTGCCGCGCGCGGCGAAATAGGCGGGCGCGCCGACCACGGCCATCCGCATCTCCGGCCCGATCCGCACCGCGATCATGTCCCTGGCGACCTGCTCGCCGAGACGGACGCCGGCGTCGTAACGCTCTGCGACGATGTCGGTGAGGCCATAGTCGACGACGAGCTCGACCTTGATGTCGGGATAGCGCGGCAAGAGTTTTGCCAGCGCCGGCCACAGGATCGTCTGCGCCGCGTGTTCGCCCGTGGTGATGCGGACCGTGCCGGCAGGTGTGGCGCGCAGCGCGGTGAGCGCTGACAGTTCGGCATCGATCTCGTCGAACCGTGGCCCGATGGTTCGGAGCAGCCGTTCGCCGGCCTCCGTTGGCGCGACGCTGCGGGTGGTGCGGGTGAGAAGCCTCAAGCCCAGCCGCTCCTCCAGCGCGCGCACGGTGTGGCTGAGCGCCGATTGCGACACGCCGATCTGGGCGGCTGCGCGGGTAAAGCTGCGTTCGCGCGCGACGGCGAGAAAGGCGAGCAGATCGTTGGTGTTGGTGCGGGCCATTCATGAGTCCAGATCATGAGTACATGCCGATTTTATCACCTAATCGCAGGCCCGCGCGCGGCCTAAATTTGCTGCCGAAATTGATCTCTAGAGGAGAGCAGCAATGCAGACGCGCAAACTGGGCAAGAGTGGTCTCGAGGTCTCGGCCCTCGGCCTCGGCTGCATGGGACTGAGTTACGGCTACGGCCCCGCGACCGAGACGTCACAAGCAATCACACTGATCCGGACGGCGTTCGAACGCGGCGTGACGTTCTTCGACACCGCCGAGGCCTATGGCCCCTTCGTCAACGAGGAGCTGGTGGGCGAGGCGCTAGCGCCGTTCCGCGACAAGGCGGTGATCGCCACCAAGTTCGGCTTCAAGGGCGGCAAGGTCGACGCCGGGCTCGACAGCTCTCCCGCCAACGTCAAGGCGGTGGCGGAGGCTGCGTTGAAGCGGCTCAGGACCGACCGCATCGATCTGTTCTATCAGCATCGCGTCGATCCGGCGGTGCCGATCGAGGATATCGCCGGCGCGGTCAAGGATTTGATCCGCGAGGGCAAGGTGCTGCATTTCGGCCTGTCCGAGGCGGGCGCCTCGAGCATCCGTCGTGCCCACGCGGTGCAGCCCGTCACCGCACTGCAAAGCGAGTATTCGCTGTGGTGGCGTGAGCCGGAGCAGGAGATCTTGCCGACGCTGGAGGAGCTCGGCATCGGCTTCGTTCCGTTCAGCCCGCTCGGCAAGGGCTTTCTGACCGGCGCGATCAACGAGAGCACGGCGTTCGACAGCAGCGATTTCCGCAATATCGTGCCGCGCTTCTCATCGAGCGCACGCAAAGCTAATCGGGCGCTGGTCGATCTGCTCGGCGAGCTCGCCGCAGCGCGAAATGTGACTCCTGCACAGATCGCGCTGGCCTGGCTGCTCGCACAGAAGCCCTGGATCGTGCCGATACCCGGCACCACCAAGCTGCACCGGCTCGCGGAAAATCTCGGCGCGGCTGCGGTGACACTAACGACTGCGGATCTCGCTGCGATTCTGGGGGAGCTGGCCAATGTGACGGTGCAAGGCGACCGTTACCCCGCACATCTTCAGGCGCGGGTCGGCCGCTAACATTTGTTGTGAATGCCCGGTGAGCGTTCGCTTACCGGACATTTCTCCCCTGTGTATCGCTGTAAGCGCTACCAAGCTCTGCCGCGAAGGCATTAAAAACACCGGCGGCACCCGCTTATTCCAGGCGCGTTGCGACTTCGTCATACCGGTGCAGGATACGTATTTCCGATAATCAATTTAATTCGCTTTCCTTCCTGCTGGGTTATATGTCGGGCATCCGTCCAATGGGGGAGGCCGGCGCAGCCTTGTGGGCTTGCGCGACCGGCAAGGAGCAGGGGCAAACTCGTCGGCATGTTCGAAGTGATCCTCACCAGACGCAAACGGTTCGGTTGGCGGTGGCAGGTCTGCGACCAGTCCGGCAAGATATTTGCCGACGGCTTCGAACGTTCGCGGCCGTCCGCTAAATATTATGGCGAGCGCGCGCTGTTCTTCCTGTTGTCGCAGGCCCATTTGCGCAACCGCTTCACGGCGTCGAGCGAGGATTAGGGGCGCGTGAAGCTTGGTTGCCCGGATTTCGCTTCGCTGGATCCGGGCTACAAGAGTTCGCGCCCTCAGATATCGACCACCAGCTTGCCCTTGGCGGCATGGTCCCGGATCAGCGCATAGGCCTCGCCAACGCTCTCCATCGTGAAGCGCCTGGCATCGAGCAGCGGCACCAGCTTGCCGGCCTCGGCGAGCCGCGTGGCTTCCGCCATGATCTCCCCGTGATGCCCGCGGCCTTCGCCGGAGAGCAGCGGCAGCAGCGTGAACACGCCGGAATAGGTGGCGGCGCGGAACGACAGCGGCGCCAGCGCATGCGTGCCCCAGCCGAGCGCGCTCACGACATGACCGAAGCGGCGCACCGCCGCAAAGGACGCATCGAGCACCTTGCCGCCGACGGTATCGTAGACGATGTCGAAGCCGCGGCCGCCGGTGTGTTCGCCGACGTAGGCCTCAACCGTGGTATCGCGGTCGATGAATGCAGCGCCAAAGCTTTCGATCGTCGCGCGCTGGGACGCCGAGCCGGTCGCGAACACCTCCGCGCCGAACGCGCGCGCGATCTGGATCGCGACATGGCCGACGCCGCCTGCGCCGCCATGGATCAGGACCTTCTGTCCGGCCTTGAGGCCAGCCCGGTCGATCAGGCCTTCCCACGCCGTGATGAAGATCAGGGGGAGCGCGGCGGCCTCGCGCATGTTGAGATTGGCCGGCTTGAGCGCCAGCAGGTCGGCATCGACTGCGGCGAATTCGGCGAGCGACCCCTGCACGCCGCCGACCCCGCCGGTCATGCCATAGACTTCGTCGCCAGCCTTGAACCGCGAGACCTCGCGGCCGGCCTGCTCGACAATGCCGGCGAGATCGATGCCGGGGATCGCGGGCAGCGGATGGCGGGCATGGGCGGCGGCGCCCGCATGGATCTTGGTGTCGAGCGGATTGACCCCGCTTGCGCGCACCCGCACCAGCACCTCGCGGGGGCCGATCTCGGGCGTTGAGATGGTGGAGATGCGCAAGGGCGCGTTATGGGTCTCCAGCACGCCTGCGCGCATTGTCGATTGTCTCGTCATGATCGTCTTGCTCCGTTGTCGCCCTCCAATATGCCCATGATTTTTTGCATGGGAACGAACAAGGATGTACGATGATCGTGCATTTTTGAATGACCAGGTTTTGATCGGGGGAACTCCGATGGAGTGGGGCGATCTGCGCATCTTCCTGGCGATTGCGCGCGAGGGCACGCTCGGCGCTGCCGCGCGAAAAATCGGCCAGACCCAGCCGACCATGGGGCGGCGGCTGCGTGCGCTGGAACAGGCGCTCGGGCAGACGCTGTTCCAGCGCACCGCCGACGGCTTTGTCCTCACCGATGAAGGCACGGCCGTGCTGGCGCATGCCGAGCGGATCGAGGAGGAGGCGATCGCGCTTCAACGGCAGGCGACGGGCACGGAGACGCAGCTCGACGGGACTTTGCGCCTGTCCTCGTCGGACTGGTTCGGCACGGTGATGCTGTCGCCGGTGATTGCGGCCTTCGGCAAACGCCATCCCAAGGTGGTCGTCGAGCTCCTCACCGATGCGCGGCTCTACAGCCTGCCGCGGCGCGAAGCCGATCTGGTGTTTCGCATCAAGCCTTTCGATGAGCCCGAGGTCATTTCCAGGAAACTGCTCCACATTCCCTACGGGCTCTACGGCAAGAAGGGCAGCAAGCCGCCGCGTGCCGGTGACGGCAGCGGCGTCCGCATCGTGACCATGAACGCCGAATTTTCCGATATGCCCGACGCGGTCTGGCTGAAGCGCACGCTGCCGAAGGCGGAGATCGCCTCACGCAGCAACAACCGCCAGGCGCAGGCCGAGCTCTGCGCCGGTGGTGGCGGCCTTGCTGTGCTGCCACGTCCACTTGGTGATCGCGATCGCCGCCTGGTCGCGCTCGACATCGGCGCCAGCCCGCCCGGTCGCGACACCTATGTCGGCTATCACCGCGATCTCAGGCGTTTGGCGCGTTTGCGGGCGTTGCTGGATCTGGTGATCGAGAAACTGGCAGAAGCGCGGCCGTAGCCTCGGACGAAGCAATGACGACGTGGCGACGCATCGCATTTTAAGCGACCGTCATAGTCTCTAACGCGCACTAACCAAGGCGCGACTTAAAACTGTCATAATCGCTAAAATGGAACCGCGGCTGCGGCCTTTTTACATGCCATTAAGCGGGCTTGCATTGGATGCGGTGGGAAAGTGCGTTGGGGACTACAATGAGTGCCGCGAAGAAGATACCGGGCAAACCGGTCACCGAAATGTTTGACGACATCCCGGTGCTTCAGCGCAAATGGCGTGCCGCGTTGAAGCCGGGTGACCGGCTGCCGCGTTATGAGGACGTGATGCTCGGCAGCCTCGGACGGCTGGCCGACCATATCGCGTTGCTCAAGGGTGATGGCGCGCTCGAACTCTCGCGCAGCGGACGCTACGTGCAGAAATGGCTCGGCGAGGAGCGCTGGGACATTCCGGTCGCTGAGCTGTCGCCGGACTGCGCCACCGCGTTGTCGGAAGCGGTGGCAAGCGCGCTCAAGAACGGACAGCCGCACCAGGCCAGCGCCCATTGCGTGCGCGACGGCATGGTCCGGACCTACGATGTGCTGGCATTGCCGACGGCCTCGCGCTGGGGCGCGACGCTGGTCGGCGCCTACGTCAACGAACGCGGCGCGCAATATAATCTGCTCGACGCGATCTTCTCGTCGACCGATGACGCGGTGGTGTCGCTGGCGACCCTGCGCGACGCCAACGGCGCGCCGTTCGATCTGCAGGTCGTGCACCACAACAAGAGCGCGGGCCTGCTGCTGAAGGTCGCGAGCGGAAGCCTGCTCTGGCGGCGGATCGGCGAGGGCCGCACGCTGCTGGCTTCGCCCGAGATCATGCATTTTCTGCTCAAGGCCGTCTCCGGCGGCCGCGGCGAGCAGCTCGAGATCGAGCACGAGGGTCGATACCTCCGGTTCAGCGCCACGGCCTTCGCCGACGTGGTCTCGCTGACGATCTCCGATGTCACTGCGCTGAAGCGCCGCGACGCCTCGTTCCGCCTGCTGTTCGACAATAACCCGATGCCGATGTGGGTGTTCGACGCCGAGACCAAGCAGTTCCTTGGCGTCAACGATGCCGCGGTCCAGCATTACGGCTACAGCCGCGCTGCGTTCCTGCGCATGACGTTGCCCGAGATCTGGCCGCAGGACGAATGGGACAGCCATGCCGAGGCGCTCGAGCGGATCGGCGACACCTATCATTCCTCGCGCAACTGGCGGCATCTGCGCGCAGACGGCAGCGAGATCGAGGTGCTGACCTTCGGCCGCCGCGTCACCTTCGACGATCGCGACGGCTACCTGGTCGCGGTCGTCGACATCACCGAACGGCGCAAGGCCGAGGCACGGATCGCGCATATGGCCCACCATGACGGGCTCACCGATCTGCCGAACCGTGAATATTTCCAGGAGCGCCTGAAGCAGGCACTCGATCAGGCCGCAGGCAAGCGTGTCGGCGTGCTCTATATCGACCTCGACCTGTTCAAGAACATCAACGACTCCTTCGGGCATCCGGCGGGCGACCGTCTGCTCAAGGAGGTGGCCCAACGCCTCTCCACCGTGGTCCGCGGCGTCAACCTCGTAGCAAGGCTCGGCGGCGACGAGTTCGCCGTGATCCTGGCGGCCGAGGTCTCGCCGAACGAGGCCAGCGCCTGTGCGGCCCTGCTGATCGACATGCTGAAAGCGCCCTACGACATCGATGGCCAGGAGATGGTGATCGGCGCCAGCATCGGCATCGCGCTGTCGCCGGGCGACGGCGTGACCTCGGAGGAGTTGATGCGCAACGCCGACATGGCGCTGTATCGGGCGAAATCCGACGGCGGCGGCGTGCATCATTTCTTCGAGCGCGAGATGGATCTGCAGGCGCAGAAGCGTCGCGACATGGAGCTCGACCTGCGTCGTGCGTTCGCCAATGGCGAGTTCGAGCTGCACTACCAGCCGCTGGTGTCGATCGCTTCCGACCGCATCTCAGGCTTCGAGTCGCTGCTGCGCTGGCGTCATCCCGACAAGGGCATGATCTCGCCGGCGGAGTTCATTCCGGTCGCGGAGGATATCGGCCTGATCACCCAGCTCGGCGAGTGGGTGTTGCGCGAGGCCTGCGCCGAAGCGGTGAAGTGGCCAGCCGACGTCAAGGTCGCGGTCAATCTGTCGCCCGCGCAATTCCGCAGCCGCAACCTGGTTCAGGTCGTGATCTCGGCGCTCGCGCAGTCCGGCCTGTCGCCGAAGCGGCTCGAGCTCGAAATCACCGAGTCGATCTTCCTGGCCGAGACCGATGCCAATCTCGCGATCCTGCATCAATTGCGCGAGCTCGGCGTGAGCATCTCCATGGATGATTTCGGCACCGGCTATTCCAGCCTGAGCTATCTCCGCAGCTTCCCGTTCGACAAGATCAAGATCGACCGCTCCTTCGTGAAGGATCTGGCGCAGCGGCCCGATTGCGGCGCGATCGTGCGTGCGATCTCCGGCCTTGGGCGCAGCCTCAATATCACCACGACCGCGGAAGGTGTCGAGACCGAGGACCAGCTCGACTGGCTGCGCGCCGAAGGCTGCAACGAGGTGCAGGGTTTTCTGTTCAGCGCGGCGCGGCCGGCTGCCGACATCGCAAAGCTGTTGGCCGATTTCGGCCAGCGCGCCTCACGGGCGGCGTAACTCGTCGGGGTAGCAATCGTAGACCAGGGCCTTGAACGCAGGCGTGATGCGGCCGCGCTCGTTCTGGGTCTGCTGCATCAGGACGTAGACCATGTCGAGCTTCGGATCGACGCCGAAATAGGTGCCGCTGCCGCTGTCCCATTTCAATTCGCCGATCGAACCTGCCGGCGGCGGCTTTGCGTTGCCGGGATCGGTGCGTACGCCGATGCCGTAGCCATAGCCAAAACCATCGCCGGGGAAATAGAAATAGTCGCGGCCGACGCCGGAGCCGGGACCGACGTGGTCGGTCGTCATCGCCTTGAAGGTCGCCGGGCTGAGGTAACGCTTGCCCTCGAACTCGCCGCCGTTGAGCAGCATCTGCGAGAAGCGCTGATAGTCGGTGATGGTCGAGAGCAGGCCTCCACCGCCGGATTCCCATTCGGGATGGGCGAGGCGGTCCCGCTCGCCGGCGAGCAGGATCGGGTCGTTCGGCAGCGGCCGCGCCATCCGCGTGCGCTCCTCCGGCGTCGTCAGCACGAATTTGGTGCTGGTCATGCCGAGCGGATCGAGGATGCGTTGCTTGAGGAAATGGTACAGCGTCTGGCCCGAGATGATCTCGATGACGGCGCCGAGCACGTCGGTGGAATGGCCGTAGCGCCACAATGTCCCGGGCTGACGGGTCAGCGGCAGCTTGGCGATGCGGTCGGCGAATTGCCTGTTGTTGAACGGGCCCTCGAAAATATTGGCGGCCTGATAGACCTCCATGACCCAGGGGGCACCGATGTAGTCGTAGCTGATACCCGAGGTCTGCCGCAGCAGATCCTCGATGTTGACGGGGCGGTTCGGCGGCTCCAGTCCGAGTTTCGAGGTGCCATCCGGCTCGATGCCGACCTGGGTGTCGGCAAAGAGAGGAATGTATTTCGACAAGGGGTCGGTGAGCGCGAGCTTGCCTTCGTCGATCAGCATCATCGCGCCAAGGCACGTGATCGGCTTGGTCATCGAGTGGATCGAGAAGATCGTGTCGGGCGTCATCGCGAGGCCCGTCCTGGTGTCGCGTACGCCGAAGGTCTTGCGATAGACCTCCTTGCCGTGCTGCTGCACCAGAACGATGGCGCCCGGCAGCCGGCCGGTCGTCACCTCGTTGTCAAAATAGTCGGTGATGCGGTCGAGTCCGTCAGGCGACGGGGCCGGGATGTTGGCGGCGGCGCGGCCTTGCGCCATCGAGCCGGCCAGCATCGCGGCTCCGACCAAGAATTCACGACGCTTCATCCGGGCTTCCTCCCAAGCAGGGAACAAAGCCGCAAGACGTCCGATGCGTCAACAAGACTTCGATTAAAAGCGCGTCACGATTTCGGAAAGGACCGGTCGCGGACGGTCCTCGCTCGGCTTGGTCGGCGTGCCGATGTGAACGAGGCCGGCGAGCTTCTCGTCGGCCTTGAGGCCAAGCCCGTCCAGCACGTCGCGATCGAAGGAGAACCAGCCGGTCAGCCAGCAGGCGCCGTAGCCGAGCGCGGTGGCGGCCGTGACGATGTTCATGACGCTCGCGCCCGCCGACAATTCCTGCTCCCACGCCGGCACCTTGGGATGCGGCTTGGTGAAGCTGACGATGCCGATCACCAGCGGCGCATCGGTGAGACGCTTGCGCTCGGTCTCGATATCGGCTGCGGGTGCGCCGGGATTCTTCCGCGCGAAGACTTTGGCGATCACCTCACCGGCGCGCTGGCGAGCATCGCCTTCGAAAATGATGAAGCGCCATGGTGCGAGCTTGCCGTGATCGGGCACGCGCGCGCCGATGGTCAAAATGGTCTCGAGCTCGGCCGGCGAGGGGCCGGGGCCGGTCATCTCGCGCGGCTTGACCGAGCGGCGGGTCTTGAGGAGTTCGATGGCGTCGGGCATTGCGATGGCCTCTTCAGATGGGCAACGGGCGTGCCATGCCGAGATAAGCATGCACGCCCGCAACCGAAAGCGATTTTAGATCGATTTCAGGGATCAGACCGCCTGGCGCATCCGCCGGACATCCGGCGGGGTCGCCTCGTCGACCAGGGCGGCGATTGCCTCCTCGGTCGTCATCACTTTCTGGCCGTCGCTGCCGAGCCGGCGGACGGAGACCGAATGCGTCTCGGCCTCTTTCTTGCCGACCACGAGCAGTGCCGGGATCTTGGCCAGCGAGTGCTCGCGGACCTTGTAGTTGATCTTTTCGTTGCGCAGGTCGATCTCGACCCGCAGCCCCGCGCGCCGCGCCTGCTCCATAACCACCTTGGCGTATTCGTCGCCTTCCGAGGTGATGGTCGTGACCACCGCCTGCACCGGCGAGAGCCAGAGCGGGAAGTTGCCGGCATAGTGCTCGATCAGGATGCCGATATAGCGCTCCATCGAGCCGCAGATCGCACGGTGCACCATCACCGGCGGTTTCTTGCCGCCGTCATGGTCGATGTAGAACGCGCCGAACCGCTCCGGCAGGTTGAAGTCGACCTGCGTGGTGCCGCACTGCCAGTCGCGGCCGATGGCATCGCGCAGCACGTACTCGAACTTCGGCCCGTAGAAGGCGCCTTCGCCTGGATTGATCTCGGTCTTGATGTGATTGTTCTGCGCCTGGATCTCGCGCAGCACAGTGGCCATCACGCGTTCGGCGTGATCCCACATCGCATCCGTGCCGACGCGTTTCTCCGGCCGCGTGGAGAGCTTCACGGTGAGATCGCCGGTGAAGCCGAAATCGGCATAGGTCGACAGGATGAGATCGTTGATCTTCAGGCACTCGTCGGCAAGCTGATCCTCGGTGCAGAAGATGTGCGCGTCGTCCTGGGTGAAGCCGCGCACGCGCATCAATCCGTGCATGGCGCCGGACGGCTCGTAACGATGCACCACGCCGAATTCGGCGAGGCGCAGCGGGAGATCGCGGTAGCTCTTCAGGCCGTGCTTGAAGATCTGGACGTGACCGGGGCAGTTCATCGGCTTGAGCGCAAACCAGCGCTTGTCCTCGGCCTCGTCGCCGGCCGACTGCGCCGCGAACATGTTTTCGCGGTACCAACCCCAATGGCCCGAGGTCTCCCACAACGACTTGTCGAGGATCTGCGGCGCGTTGACTTCGTTATAGTCGCCGCTCAGGCGGCGGCGCATGTAGGCGATGAGCTGCTGAAAGATGGTCCAGCCCTTCGGGTGCCAGAACACGACGCCCGGACCTTCCTCCTGGAAATGGAAAAGGTCGAGCTCGCGCCCGAGCTTGCGATGATCGCGCTTCTCGGCTTCCTCGATCTGCTTGAGATAAGCGTCGAGGTCCTCCTGCTTGGCGAAGGCCGTGCCGTAGATGCGCGTCAGCATCGGGTTGTTGCTGTCGCCACGCCAATAGGCGCCGGCCACCTTCATCAGCTTGAAGGCGTTGCCGACCTTGCCGGTCGAGGTCATGTGCGGGCCGCGGCAGAGATCGAACCAGTCGCCCTGGTAGTAGATCTTGATCGGCTCGGTGCCGGGAATGGCGTCGACCAGCTCGACCTTGAAGGCTTCGCCCTTGTCGCGGAACACCTGTTTGGTCTTTTCGCGATCCCAAACCTCTTTCGTGAAGGGTTTGTCGCGCGCGATGATCTCGCGCATCTTTTTTTCGATCGCGGCAAAGTCTTCCGGCGTGAACGGCTCGTTGCGGAAGAAGTCGTAATAGAAGCCGTTCTCGATCACCGGGCCGATCGTGACCTGAGTGCCCGGCCAAAGCGATTGCACGGCCTCAGCCAGCACGTGCGCGCAGTCGTGGCGGATCAATTCGAGCGCGCGCGGATCGTCGCGGTTGACCAGCTCGATCTTCGCATCGGCTTCGATGGGATCGTTGAGGTCGGCGAGCTCGCCGTCGAGCGCCATTGCGACGGTGCGCTTGGCCAGCGAGGGCGATATGCCCTTGGCGATCTCGAGGCCAGTGATGCTCTTGTCATATTGGCGCTGGGCGCCGTCGGGGAAGGTGAGGGTGACTTTGGCGGCTGGGGTCACAGGCTTGAGATTGCTGAGGCTATATTGAAAGCCGGATTCGGATTTGGGCTGATCGGACATTGCTTTTCTCCTGAGGCTCACTCCTGCGAACGAGCGCAGGTAAGCGGGAACGAGCGATATATCAGGCGATTCGGCCTGCGCAATCCGGCAATTCCAAGAAAGTGGCGCGCAAAAGCCGGGGCGAGGCCGAACTATTTCGAACGGCGCTCTTTCGCTGGTGGCGCGTGTGTTCTACATGCATTTGCATGGAAAATCCCCGCGCCGGCCGTTTCGCGCCCACCGCCCTGATGCTTGGCAATCTCGTCACCGGTTGCTCGGTGCTGGCGCCGGCGGGAATGCTGCCGGAATTGTCGGCGGGGCTCGGGATCAGCATCCATGCGGCCGGGCTGCTCATCACCTTCGGTGCGATCACACTATGCATCGGCTCGCCGCTGACGGCATGGCTGACCAGCCGCATCGAACGGCGGATCTTGCTTACGACCACACTCGCGGTGCTCGCCCTCGGCAATCTCGCCTCGGCCTTTGCGCCGGATTACGCGAGCCTCCTCGTCATCCGCCTGGTGATGCTCGCGGTCGGCGCGCTCTACACGCCGCAGGCGGCCGGTACGGCGGCGCTGATCGTGCCGGCGGAGCGGCGTGGCAGTACGATTGCCTACATCTTCCTCGGCTGGTCGTTGGCTGCCGCCATCGGCCTTCCTCTGATCACCTTCATTGCCAGCCGCTATGGCTGGCGCGCCGCCTATGGCGAGATCGGTGCGCTCGGCTGCGTCAGCTTCCTGTTGCTGCTGGTGCGTCTGCCGGCCGGCTTGAAGGGCACGCCGGTCGACCTGAAAACCTGGAGCGCGGTCGGGCGCAGCCGGACCATCCTGCTGCTGCTTGCGATCACCATGCTGCAAATGTCCGGTCAGTTCGTGGTGTTTACCTTCATGGGCCCGCTGCTCAAGAAGCTCACCGATGCCAGCCCCGATGCGATCGGCATGGTGTTCGGCACCTATGGCGTCTGCGGTTTCCTTGGTGTCGTCATCGCGACCCGCATCGTCGACACCTGGGGACCTTACCGAACCTCGCTGCTGTTCACCTGCCTGCTGCTGGCGGGCATCACGGGCTGGGCGCTCGGTGCCGGCACGCTCATGTCGATGGCGGGCGCGGTCGCGATCTGGGGATTGGGCTTCGCATCGACCAATTCGATGCAGCAGGTGCGGCTGGTCGCAGCCGCCCCGCAGCTTGCATCGGCGACCGTCGCCCTCAACACCTCCGTGCTCTATATCGGCCAGGCCGTCGGCTCTGCCATCGGTGGACTGCTGTTCGCCCGCGAACTGCTGCATCCGCTCGGCTTCGTGGCGTCCGGCTTCGTCGTGCTGGCGCTGATCCTGGTGATCCTGAGCCGGCCCCAGCGGGCCGCCGCTCCGGGCTGAATCGCGCGTTTTCCTGTGCGCAAGGCGCTTGGCAAACCGCGCGCGGGAGCGCTAGAAGGCGAGGCATGGGGACCAAAGAGAGTTGACTGAAATGAGGATGATTCTGGCGGTTGCCGCGGTGCTCTATTCAGCCTCCGCATTTGCGCAGACCGACAAGCCACCGATGGTGGGGGACAAGCCGCTGGTGCAGGTGAAGCCCAAGGGGACCAAGGCCGGCACCAAGGAAGCCGCCGCCAAGCCGGCTGCAGCGCCCAAGGGCAAGCCGCAATCGGTCGCGGCGCGGCTCCAGGCCTGCCTCGAAACCGACGATGGCACCAAGGACCGGCTCAACTGCTACGACGCCATTATCCCGCCGACGCCCAAGCCCAAGCCGGCGAAGGCCAAGGGCTACGCCGATTGCCGCTTCTTCAAGGAAGAGGACGAGCGGCTGGCCTGCTTCAACGGCTTTGCCGAGAGCATTCCAAAGCTGCCCAAGACCTAGGGCCGAGCTTCGAGGGCCGGGCGCCTAGTCGGCGATCCGGCTCAGCACCGCCCTGAAGGCAACGCCCGGCACTTGCAGCGCGGTGCCTTCGAACTCGGCCGTGTCGCCGTCCTCGCGGCCGGCGAGTGTCAGCGTGATCCGGTCGATGCCGAACAGCGCCTTGAACGACGGGTCGTCGTTGTAGCGCTCGGTCGAGATCTTGACCTTGATGCTGTCGCCTTCGCCCGCATAGGTGCCAATGAAGGCGAAGGCCGAATTGCCGCCGCGCATCTTGCCATCCGTCACATAGACGACTCCGCAGCCCGTCCCATGAACGGTATGGAAGTCGACCTTGTACAGTCCCTGACGCACTGCCTGTCCCCGCGGTATTCCAGGTGCACTGGTTCAACTGCAGCTTGGCCGGCAAAATATGGTCGTGGCCGGCAGAAGCAATCCGGTAGCTGCCGGGGATTGTCGGCCATCAACACCGCATTTTGATCACGGCCCGACGGAATCGCAGCCAGCGCAGCGAAATGCCGGCGCATGCAAAATCCAGACTAACGGCTTGGCGCGGAAGAGCTGGTGGCTGCGACGCGCGTCAGCGCCAGCGCCGGTGTTGCCGACATCTTCACCAGCACGTCTTTGAGCGGGTATTGCGTCCACGCGCGGTTAACGTAGTCGCGGTGGGTTATGCCGTCGCCGGTTTCGACGAACACGACACTGCCAGGACGCAACGGCCCATCCATGTCCTCGGAAACGCCGATGCCCTTCTGCCGCAGCATGCTCATCAACTCGCGGTCGCGCCGTGCGGTGTAGTGCGTATAGGAGCTGACGAAGAAGCCCGAGCGATGGCTCTCGATCCAGGAGGCGAACTTGTCCATTTCGCCATAGACCGCATCGAGCAGCACGACACCGCGGACGCGGTCGCTGATGCCGCCGACCTCGAGGCTCCAGGCGGTCGGCAGGAAGCCGCCGCTATAGCCGACGATCACGATCGGCATGTTGGCAAAGGCACGCGCGCTGTTCGGATCACCGGTCAGCTGCGCGAGGTGACTGGCAGACTCTTCCATGAAGCGCTTGAGGCCACCGGGTTGCCAGAATTTTCCAGCGCTGGAATCGGCGGCATCGACCGCCATCTGCGGCGCAAGCAGCACGGCATTGGCGCCGGAATCGGTGATCTGCCGCGGCACCAGCTGGCGGTCGCGCACGTCGCGCTCGAGCGTTGCGCCATTGCCGTGGAAGAACACCACGATCACGCCAGGCTTGCGGACGTCGAAATGCTCGGGGACGTGCATGAGCACGCGGCTGTCGTTGTAGGTCTCGTCCTGCCAGAACACGCGCCCGGAATAGCTGCGGTGGCCGCGGCGGTCGCCCTTGGAGATGTTGAGGAAGGGCGCGTCGGACGCAGGGTTGTTGCCGAAATAAGGGAAGGCCGAGGACTTCATGCTGACCAGCGTCGTCAGGTCTTGCCGTGGTGGACGCTGGTAGGGGATTTGCGGCTCCAGCGAGGCGATCTTGTAGGGTGCCTGCTCCGGCTGAGGCGGTTGCTGTACGGCGCGCTTGGGCGAGAAGTCCGACATCTGCCGTTGCAGAAGACTCTCGCTCGCCGAAGGGAAGCGCTCCCTGAACTGCGGAGCGGGGAAGCGATCTTCGAACGTGTCACCGCTCTGGGCTTGCGGATTGGTCTTCGCAACGACCTGGACGTTGGCCTGCGAGTTCGCCGCCAGCGCCGCCGGATTGGGAGCCCTGCCGCATTGAACCAGCGTCAGTGACAACGGCACCAAGCCTGAGATCAGGGCGATCCGAAGCGCACGACGCCGCGCCCCGGACGCCTTGGTCCGGTCAGCGCGCACGTCTGCCTTCAATTTCGGAACGGCCCCGACCATCCACCCATGACCCCAAGTCACACGTCCATCGGCGATCTTGAGACAATTGAGCCGACTGGCGTTTAGGTGACGTTAAGCGTCCGGAGAAACTTCCCCACATCCGGAACGGTCAAAAAAGACCATGCAATCGTGTCGCGATTGTGGGAGGGGAGTGCGTATTTCCGCGGCCAAATAGGGGTTTATTGCCCAAAGGCCGGCTTAAAAGGTGGCTGGTTACCTATCTTGGCCGCCTCATTTAACCCTTGTTAACCCTGCTTGAATTGACTGGACCAATCTGCACGATGCCTCCCACGAGGCGCGACGCCTGAGGCTAAGGACCCAGATGACGGCATCAGATGCGGGAACGGCGCCCTGGACCGGGCGGCTGAGCGGAGGTGGCTCCGGGGTTTCCGTTTTGGTCGCAACCGCGATCGTCGTTGCCGACATGATCGGGGTCGGCGTCTTCACCAGCCTCGGTTTCCAGGTCAAGGACATCCCCTCGGGCTTCTCGATCCTCGCGCTGTGGACCGTCGGCGGCATCGTCGCGCTGTGCGGCGTGTTCTCCTACAGCGAGTTGGGCGCGATGTTTCCGCGCTCGAGCGGCGAGTACAATTTCCTCGGCCGCGCCTATCATCCGGCCTTCGGCTTTCTTGCGGGATGGGTTTCGGCGACGGTCGGCTTTGCCGCACCCGTAGCGCTCGCGGCCATGGCTTTCGGCGAATACGCCAAGTCCGTCATGCCCGAGGTGCCACCGATCCCGCTCGCCATCGGCGTGGTGTGGCTGGTCTCGATCGTGCAATTGACCGGCGTCAGGCACTCCTCGACCTTCCAGCTGATCTCGACCATCCTCAAGGTCGTGCTGATCGTCGGTTTCCTGGTCGCCGGCTTCGTCGTCGGCACGCCGCAGCCGATCTCCTTTGCGCCGCACGCCGGTGATCTCTCCTATATCTTGAGCGCGCCTTTCGCGATCGGGCTTGTCTTCGTGATGTACTCGTTCTCGGGCTGGAACGCCGCGACCTACATCATCGGCGAGATGAACACACCGCAGCAGAGCCTGCCGCGTGCGCTGCTCGCGGGCACGGTGATCGTGCTGGTGCTCTATGTCGCGCTCAACGCTGTGTTCCTCTACTCGACGCCAATCAGCGCGCTGGCCGGCCAGCTCGACGTCGCAAGCGTAGCCGGCAGCGCCATCTTCGGAGGCCTCGGCGGCCGGATCGTCGGCGCCATGATCTGCGTCGGCCTGATCTCCTCGATCAGCGCGATGATGTGGATCGGCCCGCGCGTGATGATGACGATGGGTGAGGACATCCCGGCGCTGCGGATGTTCTCGACGCGATCGGCGAGGGGCGCGCCGGCCTACGCCATCCTGTTTCAGCTCGCAGTCGCCAACCTGCTGCTGTTCACGCGCAGCTTCGAGGCGGTGCTCGACTTCATCCAGTTCTCGCTGCTGTTCTGCTCGTTCTTCACGGTTGCCGGCGTCATCAAGCTGCGCATCACCGATCCCGATTTGCCGCGGCCCTATCGCGCCTGGGGATACCCGTTCACGCCGCTCATCTTCCTGCTCGTGACCGCGTCGATGATGTACTACCTCTTGACCGAGCGGCCTGTGCAGTCGCTGTCGGGCATGCTCGTCATGCTCTCGGGCCTTGTGATTTATGCTGTTTTCCGCAGGCGGCCGGTCGCCGCTGCTACGTCTCACAATCGCGAATAGACATGTTTCGACCCATGAGAATTGCGGCCGTCGCTCTTGCCCTTATGGCTGCGGCCATCTCGTCCGCGCGCGCGGCCGACGTCACCTTCGACGACACCGCGCGCTTCCTCGCGGGCATGCAGCCTTCGGCCGACTCGCCGTTGGTTGCGCTGACCAGGGACCCGTCCTGGCAGCATCACGCAAAATTCTTCGACGGCGCCTTCGCCCAACTCGAGCAGCGGCAATTATCGAAGATCCGGAGCTGGTCGGACGTCAATCTCGCCGCACCGCGGCCGACCATGTTCTATTTCTTCAGCGGCCCGGATTTCCTCTACGCCAACGCCTTTTACTCCAAGGCCAGCACCTACGTGCTGGGTGCGCTGGAGCCGGTCGGTGCGGTGCCCGATCTGACCAGGCTGCCGCGCGGCTCGGTCGGTGCCGCGCTCTACAATGTCGAGCGCTCGCTCGGCTCGATCCTGAGCTTCTCCTTCTTCATCACTAAGCAGATGAAGGTCGACCTGCACGCCAATCAGGTCAACGGCACCTTGCCGATCCTCTACGTCTTCCTGGCGCGCTCCGGCAAAACCATCCGCAACGTCGAGACGGTCGCGCTCGACAACAAGGGCGGGGTGCACACGGGCAACGACAATCCGGGGCCGAACGCCACGCGCGGGGTTCGCATCATCTTTGCAGGTGCCGACGGCGAGGTGCGCACGCTGTATTATTTCTCGACCGATCTTTCCAATTCCGGGGCGCGCGCAACCGGCTTCCTGAAATTCTGCGAGACGCTCGGGCCAGGCAACAGCCTGCTCAAGAGTGCGTCGTATCTCTTGCACGCGGGAAACTTCACCGTCGCCCGCGACTGGCTGCTCGCCAACAGCGCGACCATCATCCAGGACGATTCCGGCATTCCGCTCGCCAACTACAATTCGCGGCAGTGGCGCTTCTTCCCGTTCGGCCGCTATCTGGGGCCGATCGACGAATTCCCAGGCCGCTATCAGGAGCGTTACGCCGAGCTGTTCACACACGCCCAGCCGATCGATTTCGGCGTCGGCTATCGCTGGCGGATGCACGAGTCGAACTTGCTGCTGTCGGTGAAGATCCCGGGGAGCGAGGTCGCGCCGACCGCGGAGACGACCTCGTTTGTTGAACCGCCGCCGAAACCGCGGCCGAAGCGGCTACGTCCGCCCGAGTCGATCCCGCCGCCGCCGGGACGCTTCTTCTGGTTCCGCTAGCTACCAGTGCACGCTCTGGCTTGGCACGATGAACGCCGTTGTGCTCGGCGGCGTTGCAAGGCTTGTTGCCAGATACCAGCCGGAGCCGACGACGAGCACGAGCAGCGCGATGATAGCGACCATGTCGATGGTGCGGGGGTCGTGATCCCGCGGATGGGAGCCAAGATGTGAACCAGGCCGGACGTGAGAATGAGGGCTGATTTTCCAGCGCATTATTGTTTCCTCCCTGAGGAGCAACACAACAACGCGATGGAAAAGTTCCGGTTCCGGTCGGAGCAGCGATGCGCAAAGCACCGCAGCATGCTTACGAGGCGTTGACGCCGCGCCAACGGCCGTAGCGCCAGGGCAGGTACCAGCGCGCGCCCCTCGGCGCGGCGACAGGCACGTTGTCGATGCCAGAGGTGCCGAAGGGGTTGCAGCGCAGCAGGCGCGCGAGCGTCATCCAGCCGCCGGCCCAGAGTCCGAACCGCTCGATCGCCTCGTCGCCATACACGGAGCAGGTCGGCAGATGCCGGCAGTTGTAGCCGACCAACGGCGACAGCATGTGCCGATAGAGCCAGATCAGCGCGCGGCCGAATCTGCGAGGCAGCCGCAGCGCCTCAGCGACAGGGGTGGAGCAGTGCTCACAGCTTGTGTGCTTCATGTGCGCTTTGCCGCCATCGTGAGCGTCCGGTTGCGCAGTTCCAGCGCAGGGAACAGCGAGCTGTTGTGTCCACGCCATAGTTTGCCTGCTTTCTGGGAGCAGTGCAGCAAGTACCTATGGACGATCTGTATTCCCCCGGATACCATTTTTGTGACGTCCATGTGTAGACTCAGGGAACGTCGAAACGGGGCTTACCTGATTGCTTTTGGGGCTTGGGGAAGGAACCAGTTTGAGAGTTCTGAAGTCGCTCAACCTTCGTGGCTGGTTGCTGATGGGAACCGCCGCTTGTGGTGTCGTGTTGGCGGGCGCCATCGCGACTCTCGGTTCGTCGGCCAGCGCCGGCGCCTCGCTTGAAGAGCGCAAGCTGCCGATGAAGTTTGGCTGGGTGGCCTGCGAGCCCAATTGCCGAGGCTGGGTCAGCGCAGTCGGCATCATCACTGCTGATACACCGAAGGACTTCGACGACTTTGCCCGCGGACGCCAGCTCGGCGGCGCCACCGTCGTGCTCGACTCCAGTGGCGGTTCCGTCAACGACGCCATCACGCTCGGCCGGCGCTTCCGCAATCTCGGCCTCCTCACCACCGTGGGCATCACGCAGCAGGGCACCCGTCCGGCGGTTGCCTCGGAAGCCTATTGCGAATCCATGTGCGTGTTCCTGCTGCTGGCCGGCAAGAAGCGCTACGTGCCGGAAGCGGCCCATGTCCGCGTCCATCAGATCTGGATGGGCGATCGCGCCGATGACGCCAAGGCGGCGAGCTACAGCGCGCAGGATCTGATGATCGTGGAACGCGACATCGGCCGGCTCGCCAAATACACCTTCGACATGGGCGGGGCAGGCGACCTGCTGTCGCTCGCGCTCAACGTGCCGCCCTGGGAAGATCTCCACGAGCTCGACGCAGCCGAGCTAAAGCTGACCAATCTCGTGACGACCGATCTGGTCGCTGACGTGCTGCCGCATGTGGATGTGATGGCGCCTGCGGTGGCCGAGCTTGCGCCGAAGACGCAGGCAAGGTTCGGCGAGGAGCAGGCGCAGCCTGCCAAGTCGACCAAGACGGCCGAAGCCGTGGTGCCGACAGGTGGTGCCGCGACGCCGGCTGCGCTCCCACCGAAGTAGAGGCTTCAGCGTTGGTCTCAGCCCTGCGCTGGGACCGGCTGCTTCGCCTTGGCCTCGATCTGGCCGATCGCATCCACGACCGCATCGAAGGTCAGCAGCGTCGAGGCATGGCGTGCCTTGTAGTCGCGGACCGGTTCGAGGAATTTGATTTCCTCCCACTTGCCTTCGGGAGGCGAACCATTCTCTTTCAGCATCTTGCGAACGGTTTCGCGTAACTCACGGAGTTCGCTCGCAGTCGAGCCGACCACGTGACTTGCCATGATGGATGAAGAGGCCTGGCCCAGCGCACAGGCCTTCACGTCATGGGCGAAGTCGGTGACGGTGTCGCCCTCCATCTTGAGGTCGATCTTCACGGTCGAGCCGCACAGCTTGGAATGGGCGGTGGCACTCGCGTCGGGGTCCGACAACCGTCCGAGGCGCGGAATATTCCCGGCCAGCTCGATGATCCGCTTGTTATAGATGTCGTTCAGCATGTGATGGAGTCCAACACTTACCTGCCGGATCGGCCTTGGCGGGCGCGGTCCATCGACCTATATAGGGCTGGAACTGGCGGAAAAACAGTCCGGCGGTGCGCAGGCGATGATCCAGATCTGCATTGCCGGCGTTATTGCCAAGAGACCTCTTTCGCCAAATACTGTTCTCTTCAGGCGTCCGGCGGCTTGTCCGCCCCGTCTGCCGGTGACACTCCGGCCGCGAGGCCGTCGAACGGAGTCGATATGGACGCTGCAATCAAATCTATCCGCCCGAGCAAGCCCTCTGACAAGCAGCTCGAGAGCCGCCCGGCCGAGCTCGATCCTGCCGAATTCCTTGCGGCCGCCGTCCGCGCCGACCAGCCGCGTCCAGCGCGTGCCGAGGCGGAAGCGGCGGTGAAAACGCTGCTCGCCTATATCGGCGAGAACACCGGGCGCGAGGGCCTGCTCGATACGCCGCGTCGCGTGGTCGAGGCTTTCGACGAGCTCTATCAGGGCTACCACCAGTGCCCGGCCGAGGTGCTGGACCGCACTTTCGGCGAGACCGCCGGCTATGACGACTTCGTGCTGGTGCGAGACATCGAGTTCACGTCGCAATGCGAGCATCACATGATGCCGTTCTACGGCAAGGCGCACATCGCCTATACGCCGGTGGAGCGTGTCGTCGGCCTGTCGAAGCTTGCGCGCCTGACGGACATCTTCGCCCGCCGGCTCCAGACCCAGGAGCATCTCACGGCGCAGATCGCAGCCGCGATCGACGAGATCCTGAAGCCGCGTGGCGTTGCCATCCTGATCGAGGCCGAGCATACCTGCATGTCGGTGCGCGGCGTCGCCAAGCATGGCGCCTCCACGTTCACCAGCCGCTACACCGGCATGTTCCGCGACAACCCGGCGGAGCAGGCCCGCTTCCTGTCCATGGTGCGAGGCATGGCGCGCTGACCTCGCGAACAACCGGCGAGATTTGTCGTGTCCGCACACTCCCACGAGATCGAGGAAGGCCTGGCCTTCCTCCCCAAGTTCGATGCGAACGGCCTCGTGACCTGCGTGGCGACGGACGTCGCTACCGGTGACGTGTTGATGGTCGCGCATATGAATGACGAGGCGCTGCGCAGGACCATTTCCACCGGTGAAGCCTGGTACTTCAGCCGCTCGCGCAATGCCTTGTGGCGAAAAGGTGAGACCTCAGGTCAGACCCAGCGCGTGGTCGAGATCCGTACCGATTGCGATCAGGATGCGGTCTGGCTCCGCGTCGAGCAGATCGGCGCGGCCTGCCACACCGGCCGCCGATCCTGCTTCTATCGCAAGGTCGAAGCCGAGGGTGGTGGTGCGAAGCTCGTCTTCGTCGATGCCGACAGGCTGTTCGATCCGAACGCGGTCTACAAGAAGTAGGGCTTGCCCGCTGCCGATGGGCACCGGAATGAGTGCGACCACCAAATTAACCCCGCGTTAACCATAATTGTCCCACGGTGGGACGATCAGGCCGCCGAATTGCCGGCGCCGCTCAACGCCGCGCGGGGCGGGCAGTCCATCATGTCGGTCGACAATTCCAGTGCCTCGCAGACAGCCGCGACCGACGGCTTGAAGCGCGTCGCTGGTGCGATCAAGCAGGGCTCGAACCAGACCGGCGTCAGCTTCGAATACATGCTGACTACCGCCAAGATGGAATCGGATTTCGATCCGTCGGCCAGCGCCACCACCTCGTCCGCTCACGGCCTCTATCAGTTCATCGACCAGACCTGGCTTGGTACGGTGAAGGAGGCGGGCACCCAACTCGGCTACGGCAACTATTCCGACGCGATCACGCGGACCTCGTCAGGCACCTACACCGTCGACGATCCCTTCATGAAGCGATCCATCATGAAGCTGCGCGACGATCCCGAGGCCGCGTCCAGCATGGCGGCGGCGCTGACGCAGTCCAACAGCTTCAAGCTCACCGGTCTGCTCGGCCGCCGGCCGTCCGACAGCGAGCTCTACATGGCGCATTTCATGGGCGTCGGCGGTGCGGCGAAACTGATCGCCAATGCCGAGGACAACCCGCAAGCAGTCGGTGCGCGGCTGTTTCCCAATGCGGCATCTTCCAACCGCTCGATCTTCTATGCCAAGGACGGTCGTGCGCGCAGCGTCTCCGAAGTCTATTCGGTGCTGAATGCGCGTTACGCCAGCGCCTCGAATGCGAAATCGACGCGCAGCGCGATGGCGATGTATGGCGACACGCCGTCGACCACGCAGGTCGCCGCCGCCAACGGCGTGCAGCCCACCGCGCCGATGGCCAACAGCGCCGCCTATCTCCAGACTTTCCCGGATGCACGTGGTGTGACGCCGGTGAGTGCGACGTCGTCGACGACGGTCGCCGACAGCGCGCCCGTCACGCCGGCATTCCGTTCGATCTATCAACCCGGCGATACAACGCAGCCGGTCTCGACGACGGTGCAGAAATTGTGGGGCAACAACGCCTCGCTCACTTCGGTCGCGTCATCAACGCCCGACGTGCGGCCGCCGCAACCGCTCGATCTCTTCAGCGATCGCAGCGGCACGTTCTCGAGCTAGCGCGCGGTCGCGGCCGTCGGGCCGTTTTCAGCCCTTAACAAATCATCAATAAAACCAGCCAGTTATGGTGAACGCTTTGTTAAGCGTCGTGGTTTATTTTGTGTTGCAGGTGACAAGCCGTCACCGTTTCGTTTTTTCGTTGCGTAAGCCGGAAGCACCATGATTGTTCGGCAGTTCATCAATTGGATCAGGACCGCGCCCGCCGGTGAGCGGGCGGAGGCAACGCGGGCATTGGCCCGGGCCTGGCTGATCTCGGACCTTTCTCACGACGACCGTGTCGCCGCCGAAGGCGCGCTGCTGATGCTGCTCGACGATCCCTCGCCGCTGGTGCGGCAGGCGATGGCCGAGGCTTTTGCGCGCAGCACGGATGCGCCGGCGTCGATCGTGCGGGCGCTGTCGGCGGACCAGCCGACCGTGGCGCTGCCCGTGCTTGAACATTCACCGCTGCTGATCGATGCCGATCTCGTCGACATCGTCGCGACCGGCAATGACGAGGTGCAATGTGCAGTCGCCCGCCGCATCGCGCTGCCGGTCTCGGTCTGCGCCGCCATTGCCGAGGTGGGCTGCGCGGCCGCGGCGCTGGAGCTCATCGAAAATCCGCACGCCGAGCTGGCACCGTTCTCGTGGAATCGCATCGTCGAGCGCCACGGCCATCTCGCCGCGATCCGCGAGGCGATGCTGGTGCTGGACGACATTCCGGCTGCAACCCGCGCCGCGTTGGTGGCAAAGCTCTCCGAGACGCTGGCCCAGTTCGTGGTGGCGCGGAATTGGCTGAGCGCCGATCGTGCCGAGCGCATGACGATCGAGGCACGCGATCGCTCCACCATCAACATCGCAGCGCGCTCGCGCGGCGACGACATGCAGGGCCTGGTGAAGCATCTGCGGATCACCGGCCAGCTCACCGCGGGTCTGATCCTGCGTGCGCTGCTGTCGAGCAATCTCGAACTGTTCGACGCCGCGCTCGCTGAACTCGCCGATCTGCCGCTCGCGCGCGTCTCCGCGCTGCTGCACGATCGCGGCGGCAACAGCCTGCACGCGCTGCTCCGTCGCGCCGGGCTGCCCGAGGCCACGTTCGCGGCCTTCCAGGTCGCGCTCGATGCCTGCCACGAGCAGGGCTTTGCCGATACAGACGACACCGCGGCACGCTTGCGCCGTCGCATGGTCGAGCGCGTGCTCACCCATTGCGAGACCGACCGCGGCGCCACCGAGCCGCTGATGGTCCTGCTGCGCCGCTTCGCCACCGAATCCGCGCGCGAAGAGGCGAGATTGTTCTGCGACGAGCTCGTCGCGGAAGACACAATCGATCCCATGTATGACGATCTGATTGCGGCATAACGAGATGCCGTAGGGTGGGCAAAGGCGCCCTTGCGCCGTGCCCACGATTATCCGCCTAATGAGCTGACTGGTGGGCACGCTCCGCTTTGCCCACCCTACGATATCTTGCCTTGCCGAAAGGGAGGACTACTCCGCCGGCACGATGCTCGGCGCGAGGATCACTTCGAGATGCTCGGGGCGGTCGCGGTTGACGTCGGCGAGATAATCATCGGCGACCTTGCGCAGACGGCGGCTGAGCTCGGCGGAGACGCTGATGCTGTCGAGCTTGGTGTTCTCGTGCACGATGGCGAGGATCGCGTTGATGTGGTGCGTGAACAGCTCGGCCGGCACCTTCTCGAGATCCGGCGCATGCTCGATGACGCGGCACAGGCTCTCGGCAACTCCCGCTGCGGCGGGGAAGCCGAACGTGGCGGCGTCGCCCTTGATGTCGTGGGCGGCGTGGAACAGCTCGTCGCGCCGCTCCTTGGTGAAGCCGTTGTTGCGGATGACGACATAGGCAGACGATAGCCGGTTGACCTCGGTCGTCATCCAGCTCTTGAACTCGCTGGACAGATCGGCAAGCGCCTGCTCGGCGCGTGCGATCGGATCGTCCATGTCCTTTTCCGCGACCCGGCGCAGAACCTTGCGCAGCGGATTGGGCTGCGTGATCACATGATGCGTGGCGAAGGCCGTGACCTCGATGTCCTTTGCGCTGTTCTTCGCCATGATGCCTGCCTCGTCGGGTGAGACGTTGCGCTAGATGGAGGAGCGGGCCTTGTCGAGCAGCGAGGGCTGCTGGAGCACCTCGTGCTTTTCGCCGACGCGGCGCTCCGGACCCATATAGGCGGAATTGGTGTTGCGGCGCCGGTCCGGGCCGAAATAGGTTTTGGTCTTGATGAAGGGCCGGGGACTGGCGACCACGTTGAGAATGCGCTGGTACAGGCCCTTGGCCGAGATCGGCTTGGCCAGGAATTCGGTGACGCCGGCATCGCGCGCGACCGTGACGCGGCGCTTCTCGGAATGCCCCGTCAGCATGATGATCGGCGCGTAGGGGTTACCCTTGGATTCCGGCTGCCGGATCATCTGCGCAAGCTCGAGCCCGTCGAAGATCGGCATCGCCCAGTCGGTGATGACGATGTCGGGCACGTAATGGCTGTACATTTCCAGCGCGGTCGCGCCGTCCTCCGCCTCATAGACCTCGCGCGCGCCGAACGAATGCAGCAGCGTCCGCAGGATGCGGCGCATGTGCGGATTGTCGTCGCAGACGAGGAAGCGCAGCTTGTTGAAGTCGATGCGAAACATGACGCCCAGGCCAAAGGGTCAACTTTCATTAACCATATCGTGCGGAGGGTTAACGAAGCGTTGCGATCGGGCGCCCGGAGGGCTGCGGGGCGGGCAGGTCAGTAGCCGAACTGCTCGCGCAGGATACGCTCTTCCAGGCTGTGGCCTGGGTCGAACAGCATGCGCATCGAGATGGTCTTGTCGGAGAGGATCTCGACGCGCCGGACCCTGCGCACCTCCTCGTGGTCGGCGACGGCCGCGACCGGCCGCTTGTCGTCTTCCAGCACCTCGATCACGACATAGGCCGTGTTGGGCAGCAGTGCGCCGCGCCAGCGCCGCGGCCGGAAGGCGCTGATCGGTGTCAGCGCCAGCAAAGCGGCGTTGATCGGCAGGATCGGCCCTTGGGCGGAGAGGTTATAGGCGGTCGAGCCTGCCGGCGTCGCCACGATGATGCCGTCGGCGATCAGCTCGGGCATGCGCTCGCGCTCGTCGATCAGGATGCGCAGGCGCGCGGCCTGGGAGGTCTGGCGGAACAGATAGACCTCGTTGATGGCGTGATGCAGGTGGACGCGGTCGTTGGTATCGGTCGCGCGCATCAGCAGCGGGTTGATCTCGGATTCATGCGCCGCCTCGAGGCGCGTGCGCAGATCGTGCGTCGAGTACTCGTTCATGAGGAAGCCGACCGTGCCGCGGTGCATGCCGTAGATCGGCTTTCCCGAGCGCATGTGCTGGTGCAGCGTCTGGAGCATCAGCCCGTCGCCGCCGAGCGCGACCACGACGTCGGCCTCGCTCGGATCGCAATTGCCATATTGCGTGGTGAGCTGGTGGAGGGCGGCCTCTGCGTCGCTGCTCGGGCTGGCGACGAAGGCGATCCGGTCGTATCGCGATGGCTTGGTCATGGCTTCCAGATCTTGGCTTACAGGCAGGTGTCGCTGGCTCGAGAAAGTTCCGCCGAGGTCGTCTATACGACCTGGGCCTCTATTGTCGAGGATGACCGCCCGGCAAGGCAAACAGGTCGGTCGGCCCGGCATCCCGATTCCAGACAAAAGCGATGCGGATCGGCCCGGAATGCCCTTCCCAAGGCTTCCGATCCCCCAAACCGTCGCAATTGCCCGCTACAGCTGTGGCAGGGGACCGACGGGCGGCTGGGAGAACGATCATGATCATGAGCTTGCCGATGCTGCGCCGCGCGGGGTTGGTGCTGACGGTGTCTGCTTTCGCGCTTGCGGGCCTGGCGCTCACGGATTTGGCGCGCGCGGACGATCCGCCGCAGCCGCGCAACGAGGCGGCGGCGCCCGCGGGGCAGAAGGGCGGGCGGGGCGGCAATGCAGCGCAGGCGTCGCCCGCGGCCGCCGACCAGCATCGTCTGCCGGGCGACCAGACCACCAAGCAGACCCTCGAACTGCCGGGTCGAACGCTCAACTTCGCCGCGACCGCCGGCTCCGTCCGCGTATTCGACGAGAAGGGGGAGCCGCTCGCCGACATCGCCACCACGTCTTACGAGCTGGACGGTGCCGATCGCGCCACGCGTCCCGTGACGTTCCTGTTCAACGGCGGGCCCGGTGCCTCGTCGGCGTGGCTGCAGTTCGGCGCGGCCGGGCCGTGGCGGCTGCCGCTCGACGGCGAGGGGTTGTCGCCGTCGGCTTCGCCCGAGGTGAAGCCGAATGCGGAAACCTGGCTCGACTTCACCGATCTCGTCTTCATCGATCCCGTCGGCACCGGCTACAGCCGTGTCATCGCGAGCGGCGAGGATACACGCAAGCGGTTCTATTCGGTCGACGGCGACGTCAACTCGATTGCGCTCGTGATCCGCCGCTGGCTCGAGAAGCACAACCGCCTGACCTCGCCGAAATATGTGGCGGGCGAGAGCTATGGTGGGATTCGCGGGCCGAAGGTCGTGCGCCAGTTGCAGATTCAGCACGGCGTCGGCGTCAAAGGGTTGATCCTGGTGTCGCCGCTCCTGGATTTCCGCGAGTTCACGGGCACGAGCCTTCTGCAATATGTCGCGACCTTGCCGAGCTATGTGGCGGTGGCGCGTGAAGCCAAGGGGCCGGTCAAGCGCGCCGATCTCGCTGACGTCGAGGCCTACGCCCGCGGAGAATTTTTAGCCGACCTCGTCAAGGGCGAAGCAGACAAGGAAGCCACCAATCGCCTGGCCGACAAGGTCGCCGAACTGACCGGCCTCGACCCTGCGGTGAGCCGCAGGCTCGCCGGCCGATTCGACGTCAGCGAATTCCGCCGCGAGCTCGACCGCAGGAACGGCATGGTGACCGGGCGCTATGACGCCTCCGTGCGCGGTCTCGATCCGTATCCGGATTCGAGCAGCTCGCGCTTCGGCGACCCTTCAGGCGATGCGCTTCAGGCGCCGCTGACGAGTGCCGCGGTCGATGTGCTCACGCGCAAGCTCAATTGGCGCCCCGACGGCTCCTATGAAGTCCTCAACGGCGCGGTCGAGCGCAACTGGGACTTTGGTGGCGGCATCAACCCGCCGCAATCGCTGTCGGAGCTGCGCCAGATTCTCGCCACCGATGCGAAGCTGAACGTGCTGGTCGCGCACGGCCTGTTCGATCTTGCCACGCCCTATTTCGGCACGAAGCGGGCGCTCGACCAGCTGCCGTCCTTTGTGACGTCGCGCGTGAAGTTCGTCGTCTATCCCGGCGGCCACATGTTCTATTCGCGCGACGGCTCGCGACAGGCGCTTCGGAGCGAGGTCGAGACCCTGATCAGGGAATAGGAGACCGGCGAGGGAATCCTAGCGTTCGCCGCGCCGGAACGGTTGCATCAGCGCTTGCGGGACCCGCGCACGCCGCGCCATCACGAGCAAGGCGACGATCGACATCACATAGGGCAGCATCAGGAAAAGCTGATATGGCACCGCCTTGCCAACGATATGCTGGAGGCGAAGCTGATAGGCGTCGAACAGTGCGAAGAGCAGCGCGCCGAGAAGTGCCCGTGTCGGGCGCCATGATGCGAAGACGACGAGTGCGATGCAGACCCAGCCCCGTCCCTGCACCATGGTCGGGAAGAAGCTGTTGAAGGCCGACAGGGTGAGAAACGCGCCGCCCAGGCCCATGAGGGCGCTGCCGAAGGCGATCGCGCCGACCCTGATGGCGATCGGATCCAGCCCCTGGGCCTCGGCTGCATGCGGGTTCTCGCCCACGATCCTGATGGCTAGCCCCAACGGCGTCACGCTCAGCACGTAACCGAGCAACAGAGCGAGCAGGATCGCGATGTAGGTGGGAGCGGTCTGGTGGAACAGCGCTTCGCCGAGAAACGGAAGATTCGAGAGCAGCGGGATCTGGAGCACCTGGAACGGCACGATTGTCGGCGGCGAACCCGATACGGGGATCGCGAGGCGGAAGATGAAATAGGCAAGGCTCGACGCGAACAGCGTGATGCCGAGGCCGGCGACATGTTGCGAGACACCGAGCGGGACGGTGAGGAGTGCATGCAGCAGACCGAACGCTGCCCCAGCGAGCGCCGCGGCGAGCAGACCGAGCCAGAGATCGCCGCCATGATAGACGGTCAGCCAGCCGATCATGGCGCCGAACGTCATGATACCCTCGATGCCGAGGTTGAGAACGCCCGACCGCTCGCAGAGCAGCGCGCCGAGCGTGCCGAAGATGAGCGGCGTTGCGATGCGAAGCATGGCCGCCCAGAGCCCGGCAGATGCGAAAAGGTCCAGCGCGGCGGTCAACGGCGGATCCTGTAATTGGTGAGCACCAGCGCCACCAGCACGGCCAGCAGCGACAGAGCCACGATGACATCGGCAATGAAACTCGGCACGCCGAGCCCGCGGCTCATGCCGTCCGATCCGACGAATATTGTCGCAACGAAAATGGCCGTGACGACGACGCCGATCGGATTCAGGCTCGCGAGCATCGCAACGATGATACCGGTGTAGCCAAAACCGGGCGACAGGTCGGTCGTCACATACCCCTTCACGCCAAGGACCTCGATCGCACCGGCAAGGCCGGCGAGGCCGCCAGAGACGCAAGCAGCCTGCACCAGCAGACGATTGACCTTGATACCAGCGAAGTTGGTCGCTGCGGGGTTGAGGCCTGCGGCGCGAGTCTTGAGGCCGAACACAGTCCGCTCCTGGACGAACCAGATCAGGACGGCGAGGCCGATCGCGATGAGAAATCCAATATGCAGCCTGGAGCGCGAAACGAGCTTGGGAAGAAAGGCGTCGCCAACGATCGGGACCGACTGGGGCCAGCCGAAAGCCATGGGGTCCTTCAGCGGGCCGTCGATCATCATCGACACCGTCAGGATCGTGATGAAATTCAACAGCAGCGTCGTGACCACTTCGTCGACGCCGAAACGCAGTCGCAGCCCGAGCGGGGCGAGCATCAATAGCGCGCCGGCCGCGGCTCCCGCGACCATCAGGACCGGAATCAGTGCCGGGCCCGGGAGTTGTAGCCCGTGCTGCGAGCCCAGCATCGCGGCGACCAGCGCTCCGGAATAGAATTGGCCTTCGGCACCGATATTCCACAGACGCGTCCGGAAGGCGACCGCCACCGCGAGGCCGGTGAGGATCAACGGTGTCGCCCGCGTGAGCGTTTCGGTGATCGACGATTTGGAGCCGAACGCGCTGGTCAGGATGCGTAGATAGGCCTCCAGGACCGGAGCGCCGCTCATCGCAATCAGAATGCCGGCGAGCAACAGCGCGACCAGAACGGCGCCGAACGGGGCCGCAACGGCGAGCGTCACAGGAACATGGGCGCGTCGATCGAGCCGCATCAAGCCATCTCGCTCCAGGCGCCCGCCATCATCAGGCCGAGCCGGCGCGGCTCTGCATCTTCAATCGGGATCGACGGCGAGAGACGACCGTTTGCGATCGCCTGGACCCGATCCGCCAGTTGCAGGATTTCGTCGAGATCCTCCGAGATGAGGAGGACCCCGGCGCCGGCGCGACGCGCCGCGAGGATCTCGGCGTGGACCGCAGCGACCGCGCCTTCGTCGAGCCCGCGGGTCGGCTGGGCCGCAATCAGAATACGCGGCGAGGTCAGAAGGTTTCGCCCGAGAATGAGCTTCTGCATGTTGCCGCCGGACAGCAGGCGGATCGGTGTGTCGGGCACACCGCCGCGGACATCGAACCGCTCGATGATGGCTTTCGCGAAGGCGCGCGCACCTGATCGACGAACCAGGCCAAAGGCCGAAAAGCGCTGCTCGCCGATCCGCTCCAGCACGGAATTTTCCCACAGCGTCATGTCGCTGACCGTGCCATCGACATTGCGGTCCTCGGGAATGCGGCCAACACCTGATGCAACGAACGAGGCAGGCGTCGGCTCTGCAACGGTTGCTCCAAGAAGCTCGAAACGGCCCGCCGTCGGCTTGACGAGGCCTCCGAGAAGCCGACCGAGCGTCGACTGTCCGTTGCCGGAGACGCCGATGATGCCGAGCGTCTCGCCCGCGCGCAATTCGAAGGAAATATCCGAAAGCGGCTTGAAGCCCGCGACAGAGACATTTGCGGCCCGCATGACCAGCGCGCCCGGTTGTTGTGGCTCCCGGGCGGGCCGCGTGACGGGCCGCCCCACCATCAGTTCGGCAAGTTCGTTCTTGTTGGTGTTGGCCGTGATCCGTTCGGCCGTGACCTTGCCGGCGCGCAACACCACGATCCGATCTGCGGCAGCAAGGATTTCATGCAGCTTGTGCGAAATGAAGATGAGCGAAAGGCCGTTCGCAGCCATGACACGCAGCGTATCGAATAGCTTCTCGGCTTCCTGCGGCGTCAAGACGGCGGTGGGTTCGTCGAGGATCAGGATGCGGGCGTCGCGATAGAGTGCCTTGAGAATCTCCACCCGCTGCCGCTCGCCGACCGAGAGGTCGCCGACCCGCGCATCAGGGTCGATCGCAAGGCCGAAGCGCCGGGCAATCTCCGTGAGCTTGGCGCGCGCCTCTCGCCAGCGGCCACGAAGCCGACCGATGTTCTCCGTTCCTGCGACGATGTTCTCCAGGACGGTCAGGTTTGCCGCGAGCGCAAAATGCTGATGGACCATGCCGATCCCGGCGTCGATCGCCGCACGAGGGCGCCCGGGCGGCAGCTCGCGGCCGAAAGCGACGACGCGACCTGCATCCGCTGCGTAGTGACCGAACAGGATGTTCATCAAGGTCGTCTTGCCGGCGCCATTCTCGCCAAGCAGAGCCAGCAATTCGCCGCGCCGCAAATTCAGAGTGACGTCGTCGTTCGCGATGAGAGAACCGAACCGCTTGGTGATCCCCTCCAGGCTCAGGACGGTCTCGTTCATCGCGGCAATCCGGCGATTGGCGCGGCGAAATGCCACGGCACCGCCTTTTGCAGCTGGCGCGCAAGGCGCAGCAGCAGGCCATCGGCCGCCATGGGACCGATCAGTTGCACGGACAGCGGAAGGCCCCGGTCGTCGATCCCGTGCGGGATCGACAGCGCCGGCGTGCCGCCCACATTTGAGATCATGGCGTAGGGTGCGAAATCCGACATTCGCCGCCAGTGCAGGTCGACGTCGCCGTGGTCCATGGGAAAGGACCCGATCGATGGCGGCGGCCCGCTCAGCATAGGCGTGATGATCACGTCGAACTCATCGAAAAGCCGCCAGAGGGTGTGCGCGATACGGACGCCGGTGAGCTCGGCATCCTGAAGTTCGCGCGCGGTGATGGCAAGCCCACGCTGCACGACGGCGGCGGTCAGCGGCTCCACGGCGGAGACGTCACCAAGTGTTCGCGCCAGATTGACTGAGATGACCCTGTCAAAAACCAGAGCGGCGTTGCGGGCGAGAGGATTGAGAATTTCGGGACCGATATCGGTGACCTGATGGCCGGCGGCGGCCAGCACGGAGCCCGCGTGATGCACGGCCTCGCGATAGCTCGGCTGGATCGGCGCGCCTTCGCTGACGTCGGAGCAGAGCCCGATCCGCAAGCCGTTGGGAGGAATGTCGAGGCGATCAGCCAGCGGCTTGCCAAGGTCGGGATCAGGGCAGGGGCCGCCAGCCGCTCCGCTACAGCAGTCGAGGGCGACGGCCGTGTCGCGGAGCGAGCGGCTGACCACGAGCTCGGAGGCGAGACCGCCGAGGTGGTTCTGGAAGCTCGGTCCTCCAGGAACGGCACCGCGGCTCGGCTTCAGTCCGACAAGACCACAACAGGCCGCCGGAACACGAATCGATCCGCCGGCGTCCGTGGCGTGCGCAAGCGCCACCACGCCCGCGGCGACGGCGGCCGCGGCACCTCCGGACGATCCGCCGGGCGTCCGAGACGGATCGAGAGGATTGCGTGCGATCGGCCCCAGGGCCGGTTCGCTGCTCAGCGACAGGCCGAACTCCGGAACGGTGGTGAGACCGAACGGAACAAGTCCGGATTTGCGGAAGCGCTGTGCAAGCACATCATCACTGTCGGCCGGCACCGGCTTGAGCGCGCGCGAGCCGCAGACGACAGGAAGGCCCTTGGCCGCAGCACCGAGGTCCTTCATCAGGAAAGGGACGCCGCAAAAGGGACCTCGATCGTCTTGTGCGAGCGGTCCACGGCGTGCGTCGATCGATGCGGCCTGCTGCTGACCTATGTCGGCGGCAAGATGGCTGATCGCCCCCAACCGGCTGACGGCGCTTGCGCGCTCGAGGGCCGCTTCGAGGACGTCGCGGCTTGTCGTTCGTCCAGCACGAACGGCTGCACCGAGGGTCACACCATCCTGCGGATCGCGTGCGTCTGTCACAATGCACATCCCCGAAGGACTGGGAGAAACGGCGCCAGTCAACTCCGCAAGGAACTAGGTTGGTTCTTTGGGGTCGACAGGGACAGTGAAGCTGCCGGATTTGATCGCGTCCCGCTTGGCTTCCATTGCGGCAATCGATTCCGGAGCGACCATGCTCTTGCTGAACACGACGTCGTTGCCTCCCGCCTTCATGAAGCTGAAGGAGGAGTAGTCCTTGCCTGCCTTGGCGCCGGCTTTCGCATCAGCGATGGCCGCGTCGAGAATGGGACGGAAGTACCACATTGCGTTCGCGAACACCGTGTCCGGGTAACGCGGCGTGTAGTCGAGCAGTGAACCGATTGACTTGATCTTCTTCTCCTTGGCGGCGTCGGCCGTCCCGATGCGCTCGCCAAAAAGGATGTCCGCGCCGGCGTCGATCTGCGCGAGGCCGGATTCGCGCGCCTTGGGAGGATCGAAGAAAGTACCGATGAACCCGATCAGGAATTTGGCGTCGGGCCGCACCTCCTTCACCCCCGATCGAAACGCGTTGATCAGGATGTTGACTTCCGGAATCGGGATTGCGCCGACCGTGCCGAAGGTACCGCTCTTGGAAAGAGGCGCGGCGAGCATGCCGGCGAGATAGGCAGCCTCATGATTCCATGTGCCGAAGGTGCCGAAATTGTCTCCTGACGGCTTGCCGCTCGATCCCATCAGGAACGCGGTTTGCGGATAGTCGGCGGCCAATTGCCGCGCCTGAGCCTCGACCGCATAGGATTCCCCGACGATCAGCTTGTGGCCCTGCTCGGCATACTCGCGCATGGCACGCGGATAGTCGGTGCCGGACACGCCTTCCGAAAACACATACTCAATGACGCCGTCCTTGGCCGCGGATTGCAGCGCTTCGTGCAGTCGTGAATTCCAGGCATTCTCGACAGGCGAGGCGTGGATGCCGGCGACCTTGAGTTTATCGGCGGCAAATGCGCGCGGTGCTGCGAGGGCAAGGCCACCTGCTGCTGAACCCGTCAGGAATCTGCGACGTGATACTGAGAACATGATCTTCCACCATCCGCGACAATCGCTTGCGATCTCCGGGGAGAGTTGAAGTCGGGGGAAAATTTGTCAAGCCCACAGAATGGGCGCCGTGTGCCCTGACCGAGCGTGGCCGGTCTATGCTCCGACGCGCGGTTGCTATCGCTTCTTCTTCTGCGGCTGATACCGACGCGCGATCTCGCGCGCCACGGTGCTCGCAGGCTTGAGATTTGCTCCTCCAAGCCAGACGTCGCTGACCTTGCCGCGCTTGTCGCGGATGCGGCGCACCGGCTCTCCATGGCTGGAATAGCCGGCCGCCCAGGCGAGCTTGCCAGTGCCGCGGCCGGTGACCTCGATCTCGCCGGCATCCATGAACGGGTTGTTGAACTGGGGATTGGCGACGAGCACGCGGTTGCCGGCGGGCACGAGGTCGGTCGCGCCCCAGATCGTCCACCAGCGGCCGGTCCAGTCGCGGACGCGCCGGTCGGGTGCGCCGCGGGTCTTGAACACGCGAAGGATCTGCATCGCACCGTCCATCCAGAACGGAGCCGCGCCGTCGATGGAGTTGCTGAGGATGCTGATCGCGAGTTCGCATCCGGGGATGGAGCAGGTCCGCGAGATATAGCCCTGGAAGCCGCCGCCATGGCCGAACCAATCCCAGCCGTCAGTCTTGCCGGCGTTGACGCCGAGGCCGTAATAGGCCTCGAAGCTCTGCGGCACGCGCCATTGATGCCGCGTCATCTCGCGTCGGCTCGCGACCGACAGGACGCTCTTCCTGGCATTGGGCGCCAGCTGCGCGAAGAATCGTGCGGTGTCCGCGGCGGTGGCGACGAAGCCCGCGGCGGACGCCATCGCGTGCGCCGGATTGTCGCCCGGGATGACGCAGCGCTCGCCGAACGGCAGCTTGCGCGTGTGGCCGCGCGCAAACAGCGCGCCCTTCGGAAGCGGCGCGTTCGGCTCCGTCTCGCGCAAGCCCGCAGGCTCGATGATCTCTCGCTTGATCCAGGCGGAGTAGGGCTCCTTGGTCACGGCTTCGATGACGAGGCCCATCAGGCCAAAACCGTGATTGGAATATTTGAAGCGCGTGCCGGGCTCGATCGCGGTCGGCCCCTTCAACTCGGCGAGCAGCTCCCTGGCGTTGAGATAGGGACGGCTGTCGATGAACTGGCCGGAATCGGCGCCATCGCGCGTCAGCCCGGCGCTGTGCGACAGCACCTGCGCAATCGTGTTCTCCGCCACACGCGGATGCAGGCCGCTGACATATTGGCCGACGGGATCGTCGAGCCTGAGCTTGCGCTGCTCGCGCAGCTTCATGATGCCGGCCGAGGTAAAGCTCTTCGAGTGCGAGGCGATGCGGAAGCGGTGGCGAGGGGTGAGCTTCTCGCCGGTGTCGAGATCGGCAAGGCCGAACGCATGCTCGGCGACGACCTCGCCGCGATGGACGAAGGCGACCAGGACGCCGGGCTGTTGGAAGGTCGTCTGCTGGAATTCGATCCAGGAGCTGATGTAGTCGATCGCGGATCGCAGCCACTTGTCCATTGCGCTACCGGTTTGCGAGGGGATTGGTTGCGAGAAGCTAGCCGAGAAAGCAGAACGGGCACAACCGTCAGGTTGTGCCCGTTCGCGTGATGCGAAGATGCGGTGTCTTTAGTAGACGAGCGTCGCCCCGGTCGGCTTGTCGAGCGCGGCCGCCAGCGAGCGATACTCGGAGCTGTCGGTGCCGGCGAGCATGGCGATCTTGTTCAGATGATACTGGGCCTGTTCGCGGTTACCCTGCTCGAGCTGCCAGAGGCCGTAATACTGCCAGGTGCGGACGTGGTTCGGATCGTCCTTCAACGCGATCTCGTAATAGACCTTGGACGACTGGTAGTCGCCGAGCTTGCGATAGGAATAGCCGATCAGGTTGGCGACGTCGGCGACGTCGTCACGCTTGAGCGACTTCAACTGGCCGATCGCGCCGGTGTAGTCGTGATTGTCGTAGATCGTGGTGTAGGCGGTGCGATAGGCCGCGAGGAATTTCGGATCGCTGACGGAAGAGCTCTTCTTCTTGCCCTTCTTGGTGGACGAGGAGTCCGACTTTGGCGGCGAGGAGGGCTCGTCGCTGCCCGCGGCATAGGCGCTGGTCAGCACCGGCGCGGCCGCCAGCGACATGGCGACGAGTCCCGGCACAACTAGCATTGAGAGTTTGCGCATTGAAGTTCTCCCGTATGGAACGTGGCGATCCTACACGATTGCCCGAATACCGGAACACCCGGTTCGCAAAAACATTCCCCGGCCCCCCGGTCTATTCGCCTTTCCTCAGATGACAAACTTGTCATCCAGATGAACGGAAGCTGGCAGAGGGCTTCAGACAGGGTTCAGTGCGCTCCCCCTAGGCTCTGACCCATGATCGAAGGGTTGGCGAGAGGGCGCCGCCTAAGATCCTTCCAAGAGGAGACCACCATGTTGAAGACCATTTCCGCAGCCTTGCTCGCAGCCTCCGTCATCGCAGCCCCGGCCTTCGCCGCCGAAGCCGGCAAGACCACGACCGCTGCACCGGTGATCAAGGCGGACCAGACCCAGAGCAAGGTCTCGACCACCGCCGCCAAACCCGACGCCGGCGTGAAGGCCGACGCCAAGACGGGCGCCAAGACGGATGGCAAGAGCGCCGACGTCAAGTCGACCGCCAAGCCGGATGTGAAGGCCGATGCCAAGGTCGATACCAAGACCAAGGCGATGAACGCCAATGCCGCGATCACGCCGGACGAGCACAAGACGGTGCGGACGCATCGCCATCACCACAAGCATCTGTCGGCCAAGAAGTCGCTGAAGACGCAGTCGAGTGTCACCAAGCCGGTGACCACCGAGAAGCGCAGCTAAAAACTGATCCCGCGCGGCGGCATCCCTGGATTGCCCTGCTGCCGCGTGTGGAGTTCAGGCCCGGCTCGCACGTCACCCCCCGCGCGCAAGCGCGAGGTGCTGGCGGCGGGCCGGTGCGCCGTTTGCCGCAACGAATTTCCGTCGCGTCGAGAGCGCAAGCAGGAATCTCGAAAACAACCCCATGCACAGTAGATGACAGCAACGAGCTGATGGACACGCGTCTGCGGATTTTGCGAATCCGTTTGACTCGTCGGGCAAAACACCTCTAGAGATGCATCATTGCAACCTCGGGGCTGGAACGCTCCAGGTCGATTGAGCGGTGAGCGCGAACTGTGGGGCGATTGGCGAAACGTGCGGCGAGCCTGGCACTGATCCTGGCATTGCCGTTGGCGCTCGCGGGATGTTTCGGCAGCGACGGTGACCGTCCCAGCCTGATGGAGGGAAGCCAGGCCGGAGGCCCTCAGCCGTTTCCCGACAATTTCCGCACCGACGCGCTAGCCCTGATGCGTGCCTATCTCAACAATCCGGTCGGCGTGCGCGACGCCAGCATGGCCGATCCGGTGCTGCGGGAGATTGGTGGCCGGCAGTTCTATATCAGCTGCCTGCACTTCACCCCGCGCGAGACCGACGGCAGCTACAAGACGGTGCGTGAGCGCGCCGTCGTCTACGTCAACGGCCGCGCCGACCGCGTCATCGATCGCGCCAACGAGATCTGCGCAGGCGCGGTTTACGCACCCTTTCCAGAACTGGAAAAGATGACGCGGTAACGCAAAGCCCGTCTTCATCGCGCGGTGTTAGGACAACAACCGCCGGAGTCGCCGGATCACATTTCGGCGAGCTTTGAACGGATCGGTTTTGCCTTGCGACAAATCGTTACGGCCGGACTTGTGCGGACGCAAAATCTGTCGGCGCAGGCCGACGTGATGGAACAAAAGCGCGATGTTGCCGCTCCGTCACAGTCACGAACGATCAACGTTCCGGCATCGCCGCGAAGCAACCCAATTCACGCCACGTTGTTTCCTGAGTGTCGTAACTGAAAGAACGGGGATGACCATGAAGACGATTTTGCTCGGTGCAGCAGCTCTGCTTGCGCTGGCCGCACCGGCGGCAGCGGCGGATATGCAGCCGCGCACCTACACCAAGGCTCCGGCCTATACGCCGCCGCAGGTGATCTACAACTGGACCGGCTTCTACATCGGCGGCCATGTTGGCGGCGCCTTCGCCGGGGACAGCAGCTTCCAGTCCAGCGACGCCCGCTTCCTGGGCGGCGTGCAGGGCGGCTTCGACTACCAGTTCGCGCCCAATTGGGTGGTGGGTATCGAGGCGCAGTATTCCTGGCTGCCGACCAACAACAAGGGCGTCACGTTCCCGCTGGGCACGCAGGTGACGTCCGGCACCGACCAACTCGGATCGGTGACCGGCCGCATCGGCTACACCTGGGGCCCGACGCTGCTCTACGCCAAGGGCGGTTACGCCTGGCGCAACGGCGGCCTGGGCGTGAACATTGCCGGCGTGCCGCAGACCTTCACCGCCACCGGCAACAGCAAGGACGGCTATACCGTCGGCGCCGGCCTGGAATACATGTTCGCGCCGAACTGGTCGGCCAAGGCCGAATACCAGTATTACAACTTCGGCAGCACGACGATCACGTCCGGTCCGGCCGACGTCGTCGGCGTTCGCGGCCGGGACGACGAGCATACCGTCAAGGTCGGTGTGAACTACCGCTTCGGCTGGGGCGGCCCGGCGGCCTCGCGCTACTGATCCGCCGCGCACTAGCACGACCACGATCTGACAAAGGCCGGCTTCCCGCCGGCCTTTCGTTTGTCAGCCCATGTCGTCTGCCAACCCCATGCCGACCGCTTGTTTGCCTTACGTGAACCATCTGGCGCGTCATTTGCAAGCAAACAGTCTGGCGTGCGCCTTCTCACGCGTGTCACGGGGATCGGGTAAAGCAAAAATAATTTTTGCGACTTACGGAACTCGCGCTCCGGAAAGCGTTAATTACTCAATTGCCGGCTGGTGGGACAACGAACATGCGTATCTTGGCGTCGGTGGTGGTGGTCTCGTGCTTCGTCGCCCTGCCGTGCTCTGCCCAAACAATCCTCAAATCCGAGCCTCTGATGTTGGCACCTTACGAGGTCGCCTTCGTGAAGGACGCCTCCTGTCAGTCGGGCAAGGTGCTGAAGGTGACGGGCGCGATCCGCGGGCTGCACCGCCGCAAGGCCTGCGTGGCGCTGGCCGGTGAGCAGGCCTCGCTGGCGACAGCGACGCCCTGAGGCACGCGGCGAACCTTCCGGCCCGATCTCACGAGTTGAGCTCAAGCTCCATCCTGGATTCCCGCTCGGCGTCCGCCTTGTTCTTGGCGGGGTCCTCGCCTTGGGCGGCCCGGCACGATTTGATCTCATAGTCGTTGTCGAGCACCCGGCGCGGACCGTGCCGCTCGTCGTCGGTGCCGATGTCCACGACCAGGCCGCTTCGTTGCGCGAGCTTCCAGACGTCGGCCTCATCAGGATAGGCTTTGCTGATCTGGCTGTCGTTGCAGAACAGGGCGTAGGGCATGCTTCCCGCTCCCGGAAAGCGCGTTAACGACTTCATGGCATGGGAGGTTCCGGAGCGATCACGGGGCCGTGATCGAGGGGGGAGGGAGCTGGGGCCTTGAGTCCTTAACGAGTCCTGAATCCGCAAAAAAAGAAACATTGGGACTCGTTTGGCGGAATCAGCGGATGTTTCCGGCCATGACGACCGACCTGAAAACCTGCTGCGGGCACATGCTTCTGCCACTGACGCTGGCACTTTTAGGCGCCTGCGCAGCCAATCTCTGGCTGGTTTGGTCTTGGCTGTAAGATCTTGGCTGTAAGGTCGGAGCCGGGCCGGCCCTACTTCTGGGCCGGCGGCGGGCCGGAAGCGCTGATGGCGGCGCGCAACTTGCTCAGGGTCGCCGCGCAATACTCCTCGCGCTCGCGCTCAAAGCGCTCCTGATGCTTTCTGAAATTGGCGATGCGGGCCTGCATCTCGCTGCGGAAATCGCCTGCCGCGCGAGGTGGCAAAGGGACCGGCGGGGGCTGCGGCAGCGGGGCGAGCGGCGGTGGATTGGCCGGCTGCGGCTCGAACGCGACAGTCACGGTCTGGACGGAGACGATCTCCGCAGCCAGAACCGGCGCAGCCGCAGCGGTATCCGGCTGACGGATGTCGTCCTTCTTGCCGGAAACCGATTGGACGAAGGCCAGTGTCTGCGCGATCAGCGCGTCGCGCTCTCTGATCCACTTCATGATCCACCACCCTGTTTGGAGCTATTCCACCAAAGCCGGGGCGCCGAATCAAGCAGGCTGTCTGCAAGGGATTGCATATTTTTCCCGGGCGCCCGACATTGGATGGATGGATTCCGGGGCCGACCAGTCGGAGGAAGCGCAGGGCCTGCGGCTCGTGCGCGCCTTTCTGTCATTGCCACCTGACAAGCGGGCGGAGGTGATCGCGTTCGTCGAGAATCTGCTGCGTGCCCAAGCCCGGTCCGAGGACGGCCACGAGGCCTCTCCGACCTGATCGCGAGCTAGCGCTGACGCGGATTGACGTTGGGCACGAACGCGGCGCCGCCGACCACCCGGACCTGAGATGGGGCTGAGCTATCGATCGGCCTGCTGTCGGCGACCTGCTTCGCTGGAGGCTCTCCATACACCGGCTGAAGCACCGCAAGCGCGGGCTCGAGCACCGCGGGCGCGGGCTTGAGCACCGCGAGCGCGCCGGCGACAAGGGCGCAGCACAGCGCGACCGTCGTCAGCAGGAACATGTTTCGATTGTCTTCTCTGATCCGCATGGGGGCGAGAACGAGCGAGCCGGGCGGTTGGTTCCGGGCGAGCCGTGGCGGCTCGGGCGGCCCTATAACCGATCGAAACTTACGTGAGGCTTACGGGTGGCCGCCGAATGGGTATTTTCCCGTAAGGTTACGCGCGTCATTTAGTATCAAATTTTAACGTTAGCGGGTTCCAATGCCGCCGCTGGGACTGCTTCGGTCAATGGTGATCGAAAAATTTAGGCGGCTGCGATGAGCTTTTTGAACAATTTGAAGATCGTGTTGAAGGTTGCGCTGATCGTGACCGTGATGGGCTTCGCCCTGGTCGCCGTCGCCGCCTTCGGCATCCGCGAGCTGTCGGCGGCCGTCGACGGTTTCAGCGAGCTTACCGCCATGCAGTCGTCGGCCCTCAACCTCACGCGGGCCCAACGCCGCATCGAGACCTACCACGCCGCACTCTATGCGGTGTTCACCGAGACGACCGAGGCGGGCAACGCCAATCGCCTCAAGATCGCGAACCAGAATCGCAATGAGATTCGCCAATACCTGGACGCTGCGGAGCAGGACGACCCGGCGCGAGCAACCGAGACGAAGAGCGTCGGCGCGCAGTTGACGGCTGCCTTTGCAGGCTGCGATCCCGTGCTCCAGGCCGGCGCGGCTGCGAACAGCCCGGAAGAAAACGCCAAGGCCGCTGATCGTGCTCACAAGGAGTGTGACCCGCTGATCGATGCCGCCCTCGATCGCGTTGCCAAGTTCACGGCCGATACGTCCAAGGCCGTGACCCAGCGCAAGGAAGCGATCGAGCGTGATACCAAATCCGCGACCTGGACCGTGGTGAGCGTCAGCGCCGGCGGCCTGATCGTCGGCATCGCGATTGCGCTCTTCATCGGCCTCGTGGCGATGTCGAAGCCGATCGCCCGGCTCAAGTTCGCCATGGAGGGCCTGGCGCGCAACGATCTCAAGACCGAGGTGCCGGAGAAGGATCGCCGCGACGAGATCGGCGAGATGGCCAAGACGGTCGAAGTGTTCAAGACCAACGCGCTCGAGGTCGAGCGGCTCAAGGCGGCCCAGGTGGAAGCCGAGAAGCAGGCTGCCGAGCAGCGCCGCCGCGACATGTTCAACCTGGCCGATGGTTTTGAGCGCGCGGTCGGCGAGATCATCGACACCGTCGGATCCGCCTCCACCGAGCTCGAAGCGTCGTCCTCGACGCTGGCCACCACGGCGCACCGCGCGCAGGAGCTGACCTCGGTGGTCGCGGTTGCCTCCGGTGAAGCCACCGGAAACGTCCAGTCGGTCGCGACCGCAACCGAGGAATTGTCGTCCTCGGTCAACGAGATCAGCCGGCAGGTGCAGGAATCCGCGCGGATGGCGAGCGAGGCCGTCAATCAGGCCCGCACCACCACCGAGCGCGTCAGCGAGCTCTCGGTCGCGGCAACGCGCATCGGCGACGTCGTCGAGCTGATCAACACCATTGCGGGCCAGACCAATCTCCTGGCGCTGAACGCCACCATCGAGGCGGCGCGCGCGGGCGAGGCCGGCCGCGGCTTCGCCGTCGTCGCCTCCGAGGTGAAGACACTGGCAGAGCAGACCGCAAAGGCGACCGGCGAGATCAGCCAGCAGATCTCCGGTATCCAGAACGCCACGCAGGAATCGGTGACGGCGATCCGCGACATTTCCGCGACCATCGAGCGGCTGTCGGAAGTGTCCTCGACCATTGCCGCCGCCGTCGAGGAGCAGGGCGCCGCGACCCAGGAGATCTCGCGCAACGTGCAGCAGGCCGCGCACGGCACCCAGCAGGTCTCGACCAACATCACGGACGTGCAGCGCGGCGCGGCCGAGACCGGCTCGGCGTCCTCGCAGGTGCTCTCGACCGCGAAGATGCTGGCGACCGACAGCAATCGGCTGAAGGACGAAGTCGGAAAATTCCTGCGGACGGTGCGCGCGGCCTGAGCCGCGCGACGGAGAAGATCCGGCGGCACTCCAGGCCGCCGGCGGACCACAGATCTTATTGTAGCAAGAACGCCATCGCGACCGCGAAAAGAAACAGCGTCGCGACGACGGCCGCGACGGCTCCGGCGATGATCTTGGCGTTTTCTCTGTTGGTGTAGGACGGCATGCGGCTCGCATGCTACCTCATGTTGAACTCCGATCCAATCTGTGGTCAGTAGCCGTCCCCGCTGGCAAGCGGCCAACTCCATTCGCGAAGGCTACGCCATGAGCGATGACATCGGCGACGGCTGGGCCGCGTCCGCGTCCGCATGGATCGTCGAGCAGGGCGAACACGGCGACTATGGCCGGCGTTTTGTGCTGGATGCACCGATGCAGGCGCGCATCGAAGGACGCGGTTTCCACAATGCGCTGGACGTCGGCTGCGGGGAAGGCCGCTTCTGCCGCATCATGCAGCGTGCCGGCATCCGCACCATCGGCATCGATCCGACCGAGGTACTGCTCGCGCGCGCCAAGGAATTGGATCCGCAGGGCGACTACCGGCTCGGCTCCGCCGAGACGATGGAGGTCGAGGCGGAGTTCGACCTGGTTGTCAGTTATCTCAGCCTGATCGACATGCCAGATCTTGCTGGGGCTATCGCGAAGATGGTGGCGGCGCTGCGGCCCGGCGGCACGCTTTTGATCGCCAATCTGACCAGCTTCAACACCGCGGGCCAGCCCGATGGATGGACGCGCGACCGCGAGGGTATCCCGCGCTTCGCGATCGACCACTACATGGACGAGCGGCCGATCTGGGTCAGCTGGAGCGGCATCCGTGTCCAGAACTGGCATCGTCCGCTCAGCACCTACATGACGCTGCTGCTCGGTCACGGCCTCCAGTTGCGCCTGTTCGTTGAACCGCAGCCCACAGCCGGCGATCCCAATAGAATTGCGCATCATCGTCGCGTGCCGTTCTTCCACGTCATGGAGTGGCAGAAGCCGGATTAAGCTCAGACGATGAGTTTGGCCTGGAAGAACCGCGTGACCCGATCGATCGCATCCTGGGTCATCGGATCGGTGTCCGAGAAATCGAAGCCGTGAGCCTTGCCCGGATAGGGCACGAATTCGGTCTCGGCGCCGAACGACTTGCCGAGCGCGACCAGTTGCCGGCCTTCCGCGATCGGGACGTTCTTGTCCGCTTCGCCATGCAGCGCGATCAACGGCGGCATATGCTTGATCCTGGTGGTCATGGCCTGCGGCATGCCACCATAGAGCACCGCGAGGGCTGCGACGCGGGTGTCGCGCGCGGCAGCCTCGGCGGCAACATAGCTGCCCAGCGAGAAGCCGAGCAGGCCGATGCGTCCCGAACTGTCCGATCGATCGAGGACCGCTGTCACGGTGGCGGCGACCGTATCGGCCCAGCCGTCGAACCGCGTCGTCTCATAGGCCTCACGGATGTCGTGCGAGGTGGCCGTCAACGCAGCCATATCGGCCGGCGTCATGTAGCGGAGAAAATAGGTGTCGATGCCCCGTGCCGTCAGCGCGTCGGCGTATCGCTCATAGGCGCGGGTTCTGAGCTCAATCCCGCGTGAGCCGTGCAGCACGATGACGGCGGGACGTTTTCCGTCGACTGCCGCTGCATAACGCGACACCGGCAGGCTGTCATGTCCGCTCGCGACGTTGAATTGCTCGCCGGGTGCGCTCCGTGCAGTGACGGGGATGAGCTGTGCGGCGATGGCGGCCAGCGCCGCGCGGCGGTTGATCATCGACGGGCTCGGAGAAACATTTCGGATGCGATGCATCGCGTCTATATTGCGGTTGCGACGGAATCTTGACGCGAGCCCATCCGATGATCTCCCATCGCCCCTCCGTGCTTGCCCACGAGCGGTTCGTTGCCGACCGCGAGAATTTTGCCGGCCTCGATCTTGCCGCGCGCTTTGAGCGGATTCAGCGGACCAACCTGTGGGGAGCTTCGACCTCGGTTTCGGGCCTCGGGTCGGAGGGGCATGCCACCTCAGGGATCCGCGAGACGCTGCCCGGCCTGTTGCAGCGGCTTGGCGCGCGTTCGCTGCTCGATGCGCCTTGCGGCGATGCGGGCTGGATCGGCAGCATCAAGCTCGAGGTCGATTATACCGGCATCGACATCGTTCCGTCGCTGATCGCGGCCAACATGGCGCGCGTGGCGCGAGGCGATGTGCGCGGCCGCTTTCTGGTCGCCGACATCACGCGCGATTCCTTGCCGGGTTGCGACGTCATCCTGTGCCGCGACTGCCTCGTGCATCTGAGCTTCCAGAACATCGCGCGCGCCATCGCTCGCTTTCGTGCAAGCGGCGCGCAATTCCTGCTGGTTACGACGTTTCCGGAGTGGGACAACAATAGCGATTGCGAGGACGGCGACTGGCGCGCGCTCAACATGACCAAGGCGCCGTTCCACTGGCCGCGCCCGTCCGAGCTGATCGACGAGCGCTGCGACGAGGGTGGTGGCGGCTGGCGTGACAAGAGTATCGGGCTCTGGCGGCTGGATGAGTTGCCGGACGGCGGCACGGCCTCCGTCTGACAGGCCGCTCGGCCATCACCGCCGCGATGCGGGCGGCGGCAGGACCAGCACGCCCGTCACGCGTTCACCGGTAATGCTCTCCACCACCACCGCGAGCTCGCTGCTGAATTCGGCGCTGATGACGCCAGCCATGTACTCGCTCTTGGCGTAGGCTGTGACGACGCCGTCGGTCAGTTCTGCACAATGAAACCCCTGGAAATACGTATCGTATGTTTTGGCACCGAGGATGAAATTGAGTTTCGCCTGGACGGCGAGATCTTCTTCGTCAGTCAAAATAACCATGCATGCTCCGAGTCCACCGCTTCGAGTTACGGAGCGGGACGCGGATGGTTGCGCATGAGGCCATGCGAGATTCGGCGGAACAAAAATGCCCGGACATGGAAGAGATAGACGCAAGGAGTGTAGTCAATGATCGATGCCAGATGCAGTTGTGGCGCAGTCGTGGTTTCGCTTCCGGGACCGACCAACCTGGTCGCGGCTTGTCACTGTATCGAATGCCAGCGGCGGAGCGGCGCGCCATTTGGCGTCGGTGCCTTTTATCCTGCAGACACCGTCACAATTTCCGGGACGACGAAGGAATATGTCCGTCCCGCCGAGAGCGGCGGCACGGTCCGCTCCTATTTTTGTCCTGATTGCGGCTCGACCGTTTATTGGAAAGCCGACAATCTGCCGGCGATGATCGGCGTCGCCCTCGGCGCGATCGCAGACCCGAACTTCCCCGCGCCAATCAAATCGGTCTTCGAGCGGTCGAAGCATGTATGGGTGGAGATCACCGGCGCAGACGTCGAGCATCTCCCACACGGCAGCATCAGGAAGACGTCGAGCTGACGAACGCGGATGGATGTGGTGCCGGCTGAGGGGATTGAACCCCCGACCTTCGGTTTACAAAACCGCTGCTCTACCGCTGAGCTAAGCCGGCCACTTGCAAGGAACCCATGCGGGTTGCCGGCTGGCGCCAGCATGTCCGCTTGTTCGCGGTCGCAATACCAGACTTGTCCGGGAAGTGCCAGAACCTGCGGTGGTGTCCGCCGGCATGAAACAGGCGGCCCGATCGGGGCCGCCTGAGCCATTTCGACTGAGTTTTTGGGGCTTATTGGCAGAGATGCTGCCGGCCGTCGTCCCCCTTGAACCACGTGCCGGGCCTGCACACGATGCCGTTGCGGGCGGCATAGGCATCCCAATTGCCGTACCAGCCGGGCCCGCTGCGGTCGTAGCTCGCATAGGAATTGCTCCAGCCCTGGAACGGCGCGGCGGCGACCGCTGCTGCGGTGCCGACGGCGGCGCCTGCCACCGCCCCCGCCGTGTCGACCGGCCAGAAGCCCGATTGTCCCTGATCATTCGGGTTCATTTGCTGATGGGCCATGTGCCGGCGGCGATAGGCGCGATCGGTGGTGGGATTGCCGGGGCCGAGATTTTGGCAAGCGGGATCCTGGAACAAGCCATTGCAGCGGGCCGCATTGTCGGCCGCAGTTTGAGCGAAGGCTGGTGTGGCGAGCGTGGACGCAACGATCGCGGCCAAGCCAAGTAGCTTCAGGCTCGTCATGGCATTTCCTCCATGTTGTTGAGACCTGTGCTAAGTGCAACGTGACGCTGTCGTTCCGCGTTTTCTGCCGCGTTTTCTGGCCTGCGGGGTCACATCGACGTGAACCCGCGCAGGATGTGCAGCCTGTGCCAGGCAACCTTGTCGGCGCCAGCGGTGGAGCGGCTGTCTCTCCCGTTAACGCTTCACTAGCGCGCTTCGCCGCATTTGAGCAGCGCGCGATCCTTACGCGTTAGGCTTACCGGAATTTGCTCAGCTGTCCTTAACCCTCTCTACGCCGCCATCCGTTAGGTTGTGATCCGGACAACCGGGATCCTTCCATGCGCGCATACGCGCTCGCGGCCTTTCTGATCGGACTGCCCGCGACGGCCTTTGCCGGCGGCGGCTTCGATATCGTCGTGCCCGGCCGTCCCGGCGTGCCCATCATCATCAACAATATCGATGCGTCCTATAGCGTCGTCGAAGGTGTCTGGGGCCTGGGCAAGAACGTCCAGGTCCAGCCGACGATCTATGGCGGGCGCTATGTGGCTGAACGGCAGCCCCCCGACGTCGGCCATTATTACCCGAGCATGGGTTTGCAGCCCGGCTATGGCCGCCTCGAAATCGAGCCGCCCGCGAACCGCAAATTGCCGAAGCCCGCCGAGAGCTATCACGAGAGCTGGGGTGCGTCGTCCGCGCCGCTGCCGCCGCAAATGGATGTGCCGGTCAACCCGCCGCCGGTGATCCTCGCCCCAGAAATCAACGACCGTCCGCGGCCTCCGCGACCACGGCCGCGTGCAGGAATGCCCGGCAAACCGCCGGGTTAAGAAACGTCAGAATCCAACAAGACGGACATCAACAGGAGAGAGTAATGCGTCAAATGATTTCGGGACTGGTCGCGGCGGCTGCCGTGATGTTTGTGGGCGCTGCGCCCGCCATGGCTTGCGGCTTCAACCCGTGCCAGCCGGTTGCTCCGGTCTATTCCGGCTGCAACACCGGTTGCGGTGGTTACGGCTATGGCTACGGCGGCTATGAGCGCCTCGCCGAGCCGACCTCGCAGTACTACTACGTCAACCAGGGCCCGACCTACACCGGTCCGGGCGCCTTCGCGCCGACCCCGACCTACCAGGAAGACGCTGTCGTCGCGCCCGCCAATTACGGCTACGGCTATGGCTATCGCGCGGCTGCCGTCGCGCCGTACGCCTATCATCACCGCCCGTACTACCGTCCGTATCGCTACGGCTACGGTCCGCGCTACGGCTACCTGCCGCGCACGCATTACGGCTATGGCCCGCGCTATGGCTACGCCCATCGCTACGCGCCGTATTACGGCGGCCATCGCGTGCTGCGCCGCTACTACTGATCTCTGATTGGTTGAGTTGACGAAGCGCCCGGCCTCACGGCCGGGCGTTTTCTTTTTTAGGGCTTCATCAAGCCAAGCCGGCTCGCGCCGACATAGAGCGAGAGCACGGCGGCGTTCGAAACGTTGAGGCTCTTGATCTCGCCGGGCATGTCGAGCCGTGCCACGACGCTGCAGGTCTCGCGGGTCAAACGCCGCAGCCCCGTGCCTTCGGCGCCGAGCACCAGTGCGAGTGGCTCGCGCAGTGTGATGTCCGAGAGGTCTTCGCTGCCTTCGCTGTCGAGGCCGACGGTCTGGAAGCCAATCTCGTTCAGCGTGGTCAGCGCGCGCGCAAGGTTTGGCACCGTGACCATCGGCACCAGCTCAAGCGCGCCGGAGGCGGCTTTGGCGAGCACGCCGGTCGCTTCCGGACTGTGGCGCGCGGTGGTGACGATCGCCTTCACCGCGAACGCCGCGGCCGAGCGCAGGATGGCGCCGACATTGTGGGGATCGGTGATCTGGTCGAGCACCAGCACCAGGCCTTCCTGCTTCAAATCCTCGACGTCGGGTGAGGGCAGGGGATCGGCCTCGGCCAGCAGACCCTGGTGCACCGCGTCGGGCGACAGCAGGCGGTCGATGTCCTGCGGCCGGACGATCACGGGCGCAATCCGGGTTTGGATGTTGTCGTCCGCCAGGCGCTTTGCGGCGTTCTCGGTCAATGTCAGCTTGCGGATGTTCCGCTCGGGGTTGGCGAGCGCCATGGTGACGGTGTGCCAGCCATAGAGGATGACCGGCCCGTCGGTATGCGAATCACGTTCGCGCCGGGCCGGCCGGCCGGCCGATTTCCCGGGCCTGTTGAAGGGCTTAGACCCGCTCCGGGGGCCCTTGGGGATGAATTTTCGATCCTTCATGGGCTCGCTTGTGTCACGGGTCCCGGAATATGGCAATTTGGACGCCCAAGAGGATGATTTTAGCTGTTCGCCTCGGTTGACTTTACCCCATCGCTTCGCCCATAACCGCGCCCGGTCGCGCCCCCATCCGGGCTGTCGCGGCCTTCACGTTCCATGGCCGTCTTCGGTCCGCCGGCAAGGTCCGGCCCGATTGTGCTGCCGTCGAGCGGGGGAGTGTCCCGAGTGGCAAAGGGAGCTGACTGTAAATCAGCCGCCTCATGGCTTCGCAGGTTCGAGTCCTGCCTCCCCCACCATGCTTCGCCCTGAAGGGCTACGCATGGCGCAGCCGAGCGTAGCCCGTCAGGGCGAAGCGTGTCCGGCGTAGCTTGAGCGCAGCGAGAGCGAAGACGGACTGCCGCACTACGCCAGCATCTCCCTCACCATCGGCACCACCTTCCGCCCGTAGAGCTCGATACTGTTCATCAGTTTTTCGTGCGGCAACGGCCCCGCCGAATATTTCAGCTGAAACCGGGCAATGCCGAGCGCCTTGGCCGTCTTGGCGATCTTGCGCGCAACCGTATGGGGCGAACCGACATAGAGCGAGCCGTGCTCGGCTTCGCTGACGAATTCGTCGCGGCCCATCGGCGGCCAGCCGCGCTCGCGGCCGATGCGGTCGCGCATCGCCTTGTAGTCGGGCCACAGCTCTTCCCGCGCCTGTTCGTCGGTCTCGGCGACGTAGCCGGGCGAGTGCACGCCGATCGGCTGCGCGGGGCGGCCGAACTCCTTGAAGGCGCGATGATAGAGATCGACGTAGGGCGCGAAGCGTTCGGGGTCGCCGCCGATGATGGCGAGCATCAGAGGCAGGTCGTAATGCGCGGCGCGCACCACCGATTGCGGGCTGCCGCCGACCCCGATCCAGGTTTTGAGCCTGCCGTTCTCGACCGGCGGATAAACGAGCTGATCCTTGAGCGGCGGGCGCAGCTTGCCCTGCCACGTCACCGGCTTCTGCGAGAGCAGTGCGGCGAACAGATCGAGTTTTTCCTCGAACAGCTCCTCGTATTTGCGGAGGTCGAAGCCGAACAGCGGAAAGGATTCCGTGAAGGAGCCGCGGCCGAGGATCACCTCGGCGCGTCCGTTCGAAAGCGCGTCCAGCGTGGCAAAGCGCTGAAACACGCGAATGGGATCATCGGAGCTCAGCACCGTCACGGCCGAGCCGAGATGGATGCGCTTGGTGCGCGACGCGACCGCGGCCAGCACGGTTTCGGGCGAGGAGATCGCAAAATCGGAACGGTGATGCTCGCCGAGCCCGATGAAGTCTATGCCGAGCTCGTCGGCCAGCACGGCCTCGTCGACGACGTTACGGATCACCTGCGCATGCGGAATCATGGCGCCGGAGGCGTCCTTCGTCACGTCGCCAAAGGTATCCAGTCCGAATTCGAGCGGTGCGGTCATCGATCAGGTCTCTGTGGGGAGGATCGACCAGATCTAATGGACGGCAGCCGGGTCACAAGGCGGCTTTCGGAAATGCTCGGTTTCCGTTTGTGCATCCTATTTTGAGAGGCGCACGACCATCTTTCCGAGCGCCGCGCGCGTCTGCATCGTCTTGAAGGCCTCGCGGAAGTCTTCGAGCCCGAAGACGCGGCCGACCGCGGGCGTCAGCTTGCCCTCGGCAAGCCAGCCGATCAGCTCCGACATCAGGCGCTTCTGCACCTCGGGCTCGCGCGTCGGAATTTGGGCGAGGTCGACGCCGAGCAGGGCGCCGCCTTTGAGCAGCGGCAGATTGAACGGCAGCGCGGGGATCGCGCCGCCGGCAAAACCGACCACGAGATGGCGTCCCCGCCAGGCAATCGAGCGGAAGGCCTGCACCGAGATGTCGCCTCCAACCGGATCGAAGATCACGTCGGCACCATGTCCTCCGGTCAGTTCCTTCAGCGTGTCGCGCCAGCCGGTCTGCGTGTAGTCGATGTCAGCGTCGGCGCCATGCGCCCGCGCGAACTGGCGTTTCTCCGGCGTTGACGCGGCCGCGATCACACGGGCGCCGAGCAGCTTGCCGATCTGCACGGCCGCGGTGCCGGTTCCACCGGCCGCGCCCAGCACCAAAAGCTGTTCGCCTGCGCAGAGCGACGCACGCGCGCTCAACGCATAGAGGGCGGTCAGGTAATTGGCGCGAAACGAGGCGGCGACGTCGGCCGCGACGCCGTCCGGCAGGGGATGGAGCGCGTCGGCCTTGACAACGATCTCCTCGGCAAGCGCGCCTGATCGCGTCATGCCCATCACGCGCATGCCGGGTTGATAGCCGCCCGGTGCGCCGGGAGCTTCCACGACAATGCCCGCGAATTCCGTCCCGGGGGTGAAGGGCAGGGGATCCTTGGTCTGGTAGCGCCCCTCGATCTTCAAGCCGTCGACGAAGCCGATGCCCGCCGCTTCCACGCGGATGCGCAGCTGTCCGGGCTCAATGCGCGGAGACGGGATCTCCTTGAGTTCGATCTGATCGATCGGGGCGTATTGCTCGACGACGACGGCTTTCATCTCAGACCTCTGTTGTTCCAGTCATTCTGGCAGATCCCGAGACTAGCCTCTTGCGTCTAGCGCCACATCCCCCGCATCCGCGCGCCGATGTCGACCTTCGGCCCCTGTGCGCCGGTGCGCGCCGCGCCCGCGGCGGCCTTCGGCCAGGCGGCGCGCTCGAACAGATAGACCAGCTGCTCCGGGATGAAGCGGGTGCGCGAGGCGTAGACGTGGCGGTCGCCCTTGGCTTGCTGGCCGTGGACGAAGAAGCGTTGCGGCACCACGAGATGCAGATCGTCCTTGGCCCGCGTCATCGCGACGTAAAGCAGGCGGCGCTCTTCTTCCAGCTCGGCGCTGGTGCCGGCGCCGAGGTCGGAGGGCATGCAGCCGTCGACGACGTTGAGCACGAACACCGACTTCCACTCCTGGCCCTTGGCCGAGTGGATGGTGGAGAGGATCAAATAGTCCTCGTCGCGCAAGGGCGGCCCGGATTTGTCGCTGGTCGCATCCGGCGGATCGAGCGTGAGCTCGGTCAGGAATTTTTCACGTGAGGAATAGCCGCTGGCGATCTGCTCGAGCTGCATCAGATCGGCTCGGCGCGTCTCGGAATCCTCGTGGATGCGGTCGAGATGCGGTTCGTACCACAGACGGACGCGTTCGAGATCGACAGGCCATTCCGAATAGCGCAGGTTTTCGACGGTGCGGACGAAAGCGGTCCAGTCATCGCCGGTGCGCGCGGGGACCGGGAGATGCGCGAGCGCGTGCAGCGGGTCCATGCTCTCGGCCATCTGGTCGAGCACGCGCTGCGCGGTCGCGGGGCCGATGCCCGGCAGCAGATGCAGGATGCGAAAACCGGCGACGCGGTCGCGCGGGTTCTCGGCAAAGCGCAAGAGCGCCAGTACATCCTTGACATGCGCGGCGTCGAGGAATTTCAGCCCGCCGAACTTCACGAACGGGATGTTGCGGCGGGTCAGCTCGATTTCGAGCGGGCCGGAATGCGATGAGGTGCGGAACAGTACCGCCTGGTGCTTGAGCAGCGCGCCTTGCTCGCGATTGGCCAGCACCTGCTCGACGATGTAGCGGGCCTGGTCGGCCTCGTCATGCACGGTGACGAGTTGCGGCTTCTGCGCGGAGGTACGGTCGGTCCAGAGGTTTTTCGTGAAGCGCTCGCGCGCAAGCCCGATGACGCCGTTGGCGGCCGCGAGCACTGCTTGCGTCGAGCGGTAGTTGCGGTCGAGCGTGATCATCTCCGCGCGCGGCGAGAAGCTTTGCGGAAAATCCAGGATGTTGCGCACGGTGGCGGCGCGGAACGAATAGATCGACTGGGCGTCGTCGCCGACGACGGTGAGCCCGCGTCCATCAGGCTTCAGCGCCAGCAGGATCGAGGATTGCAGGCGGTTGGTGTCCTGGTATTCGTCGACCAGCACGTGATCGAAACGGCCGCCGATCTCGTCGGCGATCAGCGCGTCGCTCATCATCTGCGACCAGTACAGCAGCAGGTCGTCGTAATCGAGCACGTGCTGGGCCTGCTTGGCCTCGACATAAGCGGCGAACAGGCCTTTCAGCTCGGCGGCCCAGCCCGCGCACCAGGGGTAGTGCGCCCCCAACACCTTCTCGATCTCCATCTCGGCATTGACGCAGCGCGAGTAGATCGACAGGCAGGTGCCCTTGGCCGGAAAGCGGCTCTCCGTCTTCGACAGGCCGCGTTCGTGCCGGACCAGATTCATCAGGTCGGCGGAATCCTCGCGGTCGTGGATGGTGAAGGCGGGGTCGACGCCGATCCGTTCGGCATATTCGCGCAGCAGCCGCGCGCCGATGCCGTGGAAGGTGCCGGCCCAGGTCAGGGCATCGCGCATGATCGCGGCGTTGTTCTCGCCCAGCACTTTTCGGGCGATGCGCTCGACCCGGCCGGCCATCTCGGCGGCGGCGCGGCGGGAAAACGTCATCAGCAGGATGCGGCGCGGATCGGCACCGGCGACGATCAGATGCGCGACGCGGTGGGCGAGCGTATTGGTCTTGCCGGAACCGGCGCCGGCAATGACGAGCAGGGGCGCGCCCACGGTCGCGCCATCGGCCACGCCATGCTCTACGGCGCGGCGCTGCTCCGCATTGAGCGTGTCCAGATAGGTCGTCACGAATCGCCCCGGTGAAAGACCGAGAGTCGGCGATCCCGGCGCGAATCGCAATGCGGCTGGACGGAACCGGAATTAGGATTTAGGGGGAAAGACGGCCCAAGGTTCCAGCCCGAAGAGCGCGCGCCCTGCATGACCGAGCTCAAGCCCGACCAGTTCGAGATGCGGCGGCTGGAATCGCTCAGCAACACCATCTTCGGTGTCGCCATGACGCTGTTGGCCTACGACCTGCCCAAAGCGGCGGTGTTCACCAGCGCGCCGGACTGGAGCGATCTCGCCCAGGCCTATTCCGGCAAGCTTTCCGGCTTTGCGCTCAGCTTCATCATCGCCGGCCTGTTCTGGATCAGTCATCACCGGCGGCTGGCACGTCAGCCCGTGGGCAGCCGCGGCATGGTGATCCTCAATCTGTTCTTCCTGCTCTCGATCGTGCTGCTGCCGGTGACCAACGGCCTCTACACCAATTACAGCATGAGCAGTGCGGTGGCCGTGCTCTACGGTCTGCACCTGACCGCCATTGCAGGCCTCAATGCGTGGCTGTGGTGGATCATTCTGGGCGGCTGGCGGCGCGAGACCATGGCCTCGCTGTTTCCGCTGCTCGTGTTCATTCCGGGCACGATCGTTGCGGCATTCGCGCCGCATGTCGCGCCCTTCCTCTGGTTCATTGCCTTCGGCGGGCTCCTGATCCGGCGCTTCTATGGGGCGCCGAGCGGCCCGAACGCGTAGGCCGCGCGCTTATTTGCTCGATGGCGTCGCGCCGAACCCATCGGCTGGCACGTAAAGCTTGACCGGTCGGATTTCATAGACCGCACTGGGATTGACCTGGCGCAGCAATCGCGCGGCCGCGATGGCCTCCTCTTCCGTGTCGTAGTTGACGAGGTGGAAGCCCAGAAGCTGCTCCTTGGTCTCTGCGAACGGGCCGTCCAGCACGATGCCGGCGCCGGGGCCACGCAAGGTGCGGGCCTTGTGGGTGTCGTCCAGACGGGCCGCCGGCCCAAGGTGCCCGCTTGCCCTCAAGGGCGCCTGAACCTCGATGACCTTGGCGACGACCGCGGCGTCCTCCGCCGCGGACCACGACAGGATCTCGCCTTCCACATGGTAAGCCAGGATCGCGTAAAGCATCTTCACCTCGTTTGTTTTTCGGGCACGCAGCCCGAAGGACGTATGGTCGCCGCCGAGACCGACAACGGCCGACCGGAAAATATTGCGCCGCGGCGCGTGCGACGAAACGGTCCTGAAACCCGATTACCACCCGGCGGAGTGAACGCCGTCCGGAGACGGGGCGACTGATTGCCACAAGAGCAGTTAAGGCTCATCGGAGGCGGCAATGTCGGGTCAGACCATCAAGATCATCTGCGACGCGCGACGGGCAGGGAAGTCCGAACCTGCCGATCTGCACGACCAGGCCGGCCATCACCGTTATTATGGCAGCTCGGCCGAGAGTGGCGGAGAGCGTATCGTCGAGAGCCGCCGCGGCAAGCGTCCGTCCGTGCTCGCCATCTTCGGCTTCTGAGCCGGGTTGTCAGGGGGCGCTCAGGACCTGCTTGACGAGTGTCTCGCGCAGCGCCGCCAGCTCGCCGCTCGTCTCCATCTGCTCGATCACCTGTCCAACCTTCGGCACGAGATCGCGGTGGCGTTCGTGCAAATAGTGGAAGATGCGGATGCGTTCGAGCGGTGGGGAGAGCGGATAGATCCTTCCCTGTAGATTGAGCTTGCGAACGGCGACCAGCCCGCTGAAGAGGTCGGTGACCATCACGTCGAAACGATCGGCATCCAGCATCCTGATCATGTTCTCCAGGCTCGTGGTCGCCGTGACGTGGTCCATGCCGCGCGTCCCGGCTTCAGACGAGCCAACGCCGCGGACGATGCCGATGCTGTAGTTCCTGATCGAATTCCAGCCGTTCACGTCGAAATGGAGTTTGGTCGCGAACACTGCGGGTTCGATGTAGTTGATCGCCGGCGTCACCCGCAGCAGCGTCGGATATTCGCGCGACAGCGTTCCGATCCGCTGGATTTCGCCATCGACCTCGCCGGCGCTCGACAGGGCCAGCGCCCGCTTGCCGGGGACATCCTCGAATTCGAGCTTGATGTTCAGCTTGGCATAGACGGCCCGCAGCATCTCGCCGCCGACATACTGATCGGGGATGTCGGCGATCCGCGCGAGCCGAATCACCGACTGCGCGGAGGACGAACCGGCTGCGAACAGCGACACGCAGACGACGACTATCCGCCACATGATGTGCCTCTCTGGTCGGGTCCTGCTACCACTGGGTTCTGGTGCCTGCGCGATCTACCGGAGATGGCGCTTGCGCGGAGCAACAACACTGACCCTTCGCCCGTCATGGGGGCGACTCCCGATTTTCACCGATGTCATTCTAGCATGCGAAGTGGTAGCTTGCGCGAGGATCCCGCTGCCGGACCGCAAGACATGACCCCACCGACCTCAGATCGCTCAAGGGCCGACAGGATTGCTGCGCGCATCACGTGCTGAGGGAGATTCAAAACCGTTGAATTGTGTGAGGCTGCGACCGGCAGGCCGGAGAGGTGTCGCCATTTTCGGGGACGGGGTGCATGGGCAACGCAGGTGACAGCAATCCCGATCGCAGCCGCGCTGTTACGCCGGCGGCTGCGAAGCAGGACTTGAACGGCATCAGATCCGCGTTCACGTCCCCGATGCTCGCAGCGCTGCTGTCGCGAATCTTCAACTGGTCACGCAGCGGCATCGGACCTCGCCTGCTTGCCGCTGTGCTGCTGTTCTCCTCGATCGTGACGCTGACGCTGACCGCGCTCCAGCTCTATCTGGACTATGATCGCGAAGTCGGCGTGATCGAGACGCGGCTCGATGAGGTCGGCCGCAGCAGCACGGCGAGCCTCGGCGAGAGCCTGTGGAATCTCGACCAGAACCAGCTCAAGCTCCAGCTCGACGGCATCCTACGGCTGCCCAGTATCCGCGCCGCCGAAGTGCGTGAAGTTGCCGATCGCCCCAATCCCATCCGTGTCGCCGTCGGCGAGCGAGGCAGCAGCTCGGTCGTGACGCGCGACTATCCCCTGACCACCACCGTGCAGGGGACTGCGCGTCCCATCGGCGTGCTCCATGTCGAGGCGACGCTGAGTGATGTCTATCAGCAATTGCTGAACCGGGCTCTCGTCATCCTGGCAAGCCAGGCGGCGAAGACGTTCCTCGTCTCGCTGTTCATCATCTACATGGTTCATCTTCTGGTGACGCGGCATCTGGTCGCCATCGCCGACTTCGTCAGCAAGTACAGCCTGGCGCGGCCGCCGCCGCCGTTGCATCTGGAGCGACGGCCTCCTTACGATCCCGATGAGCTGGACAAGGTGATCGATGCGTTCAACACCATGTGCGCCAACCTCGGCCGTGCCTACGGCGAGCTGCGCGAGGCCAATGCGAATCTCGAACGTGATCTGAAGATCCGCCGGCGCGCCGAAGAGGATGCGCGCGCGAGCGAGCAGCGCTTTCGCGACTATGCCGAGACCGCATCCGACTGGTTCTGGGAAACCGGGCCGGATCACGTGTTCACTTACATATCGGACCGGGCCGGCGCCTTCGGCATGGATCGCGAGGCCCTGATCGGCAAGCGTCGTCCCGATGCGGCCTTCGACCACGACGCCGAAGCGGAGAAATGGCGCAATCACATGGCGACGCTGGATCGCCACGAGCCGTTCCGGAAGTTCGAGTATCGCGGCCGCGATCGGGCGGGGCGCCTGCACTCTTTCAGTGTCAACGGTCAGCCGGTGTTCGCCGAGGACGGGCGTTTCATGGGCTATCGCGGCTCCTCCACCGATCTCACCGCGCAGCACGAGACCGAGGAGCGGCTTCGCCAGTCCCAGAAGATGGATGCGATCGGCCAGCTCACCGGCGGCGTCGCGCACGACTTCAACAACGTGCTCACCGTCATCACCGGCACCATCGAGATCATTCAGGAAGGGCTCGCCGACAAGCCGGAGCTCGCCGCGATCGCCCAGCTCATCGACGATGCCGCCTTGCGCGGCGCCGAGATCACGTCTCAGCTCCTGACCTTCGCGCGGCGCCAGCCGCTGGAGCCGCGCGAGATCGACGTCAATGGTCTCGTGGTCGAGACGGCGAAGCTGTTGCGGCCGATCCTCGGCGAGCATGTCGAGATCGTGACCCGGCTCGCAGACGATGCGTGGTTGGCGATGGCAGATCCGTCGCAGCTTTCGTCGGCGATCGTCAACCTCGCCGTCAATGCGCGCGATGCGATGCCGGATGGCGGCACGCTCACGCTCGAGACGGCAAACCGGGAGCTCGACAGCAGCGGCACTGGCGACGGCGATGCCGGCTCCTATGTCATGGTCGCCGTGGCCGACACCGGTCACGGCATCCCAGCCGACATCCGCGACCGCGTGTTCGAGCCGTTCTTCACCACAAAGGGGGTCGGTCGCGGCACCGGACTTGGTCTGAGCATGGTCTATGGCTTCGCCAAGCAGACCGGGGGCAGCGTTGCGATCGAGAGCGAGGAGGGCCACGGCACGGTGATGCGGCTGTTCCTGCCGCGATCGGCAGGCGAAGCGGCCACGAGGACCGGGCCGGTGGCGGCGCCCGCGCCGGCGCGAGGGCACGAGACCATCCTCGTGGTCGAGGACGATCCGCTCGTGCAGGGTTATGTCATCGCCCAGCTCGGCAGCCTCGGCTATCGCACGCTGACTGCCAGCGATGGTGCAACCGCGCTCGCCTTGGTCGACCAGGGGGTGAGCTTCGATCTCCTGTTCACCGACATCATCATGCCCGGCGGCATGAACGGGCGGGAATTGGCCGAAGCAGTCCGGCTCCGTCGGCCCGGCGTGCGGGTGCTCTACACCTCCGGCTATACCGACAACACCATCGTCCACGAGGGACATCTCGATCCCGGCGTGGCGCTGCTGCCGAAACCGTACCGGAAGGCCGACCTGTCTCAGAAGATTCGCGAGATGCTCGCGGGCGAACCGCCGCTCTAGGCGGAGCGTGCGCCGGCGAGCGCGGTCCGACCACGAAAAAGGCGCGGCGGGGAAACCCCGTCGCGCCCGATTTCTTGCTCGCTGGTCCAGGGCTGAGAGCGCCCCGATGCCGAGCCCTTATCGAGAGCTTAGCGGGCGATCCCAGCGAGGTGACAGCGCTTGGTAAAAGACACTGGATCACCTCCTTTCGTTGATTGCGGGAGATCTCAATATAGGCAGAAAGGCCGACGCTGTTAAGGGGCCGCGGCGAGGAGCGGAACCAGGCCTGTGCGCAAGGTCAGGACAACCGGCGAAAGCGGTCCAAGGGGAGTGAGTGGCAGTTGAGACCGCCGCCCGGCCGTGTTAGGGAGCCGGTGTCGCGGGTGTAGCTCAATGGTAGAGCAGCAGCCTTCCAAGCTGAATACGAGGGTTCGATTCCCTTCACCCGCTCCAATGATTTCAGTTGCTTATCACCTTTTCACGGCGCGGGGCGCGGAAGGTTGTTCGCCGTTCCCTGATTATCGAGCCAAGCGTCCTCCGCGCAGCGGTATGTGATCGAGCATTTGCGGCCCTTGAGCACGTCGCGCAATTCGCCGCGTGCAGCGCGGTCGATATAGGCGACAGTCTCCGTCTCGAACGCCCGCCATTTCGGGAAATCGTCGCGGTTGTAATGCAGCCAGTAGGCGAACTCGCCCGAGCGGAAATGATGCGAGCAATAGCCGGCCTCGCACATGACATACGATAGCACATGGCCATCCGCGGTTTTCGCCTCGCAGACGACAGCGAGATTCTCGGGGCGACGTTCGAAGCGTCCGTCGCGGCAGGACAGACCTTCTTTTTCATAGGGGCCGCGCTCCCATGAATAGCCGTTCAGGCTGTCGAACTTAGCGAGATCGGTGCCGATCGTGATGCTCATGTTCGAGGAGAAGGGGCTATTTGCGATGCGCCAGGGGCCGGACTTTTCAGCAACGAAGCTGAATTGGTCTTTGTCGAGACGAGGCTCGAGCCGCCAATCGAGCGAAAACGTGCGGTTGCCCAAGGTGAAGGAGGGATTGACGGGGCCGGTCGGCGTCAGGCGGTACCAAAGGCCGAAGGACAGCGGCATAGCGAGCGCCGTCGCGAAGAAAGCCAGCGAGAGGCGCGGGTGCAGGCAGGCCAGAAAGGCGCCGACGCCACCAAGAAGGATGAGCAGAGGACTACCATAACGAGACCATGCCACGCGGATCGGGTCGCGGGCGAATTCCGGATGATAGGACCAGTGTGTGCCTGACATGCCCGCCGTGACATGGTCCTGCGCCGCCACATAGAGCGCGACGCACCAGATCAGCAGCGGCGCAACCAGCCAGAGTTCAAGCTTTTGCGGCGCGTTCATCACGCAGGTGAATGTGCTGCCCGAGACGAGCGCTGCAAACAGGACCGGGGGCAGAAGAAGCGGCGCAACCGGTGCAAGCAACATCAGTTCGTCGAGCAAAGGTGGCGGCGGGCGCGTATCGGCATATTGAAGAATCAGGAGGGATCCGAGGACGACTACGAGGAGTATGAAGGTCGATGCGGCGATATGCGCGACGCGACCGTTCTTGCCGCGCCATGCAAGAACGATCTGCAAAGGCCCGAAGACGAAAAGGGCAAGCAGGATAAACGCCTCGGGGATGGTAGTCAGACCAATAAAGGGGAGGACAGTCAGACCAACTAGCCAGTCGGTAAGGTGCCATAGGTTCAGCACCGGCGCGCCGTGCAAGGATGCGCCGACGACGAGGGCGAGCGAGTAGGACATGCCCGCAGCAATGCTTGCCGCAACGAGCGCGAATGAGAATTTGAGCAGTTTATCGATCACAAACTGACATCCTCAAGGATCGGCTCTCCACCGATGGGCCAGGAGTGTTGAGGAATGATTGCGGCGGTTAGGCGTACTTCATGGATTTCCATAGACTAGGCGACCGTTGGGGAAACTCGCACGACCATTCCGACAACAGGAAATTCCCTAGTGATCTCAAGCGTCTTGAGGGCTGCAAAATGTCGGAATAGCCCTTGCGCGGATTGCGAGATTTTGTGACTTCCAAGCTGAATACGAGGGTTCGATTCCCTTCACCCGCTCCAGTGTTTTCAATGGCTTAGTCTGCCAAGTCTGTCTAATTCTGACAGAGCGCGCCTTTTCATTCTGACAAACGTTCACTTTCCCTTCGCTTGCCTGACTCGCCGCTTGATGCGTTTCATTTGTGCATCCTGCTTTGCTTCATCGTCATCGCGCAGGTAACGTTACTCCTGTCCGGTTATGTTACTTGAATATTATCCATGCGATCACACAGGCCGGGTAAACCGCTGTGAGGGCGCGACTGCGACATGGTTTCGCTTGCGGGGTTGCTCAGAACGGCGAGGCCACAGGCCATCGCAGCGAGTGCCACTGGCCGGCTGCGATCTGGCCTCGGCTCATTTTCGAGGCGACCGCATTGCGCAGCTTAGCGAAATTCTCGCGGTTTCGTTTCGGGGCATGCGCCGCGGCCAGGTTGAGCCATTTGTAGGCGGCGACGTCGTCCTGCGGAACGCCCTGGCCCTTGTCGTAGGCGAGGCCCAGCAGATATTGTGCCGTACCATCGCCTTGTTCGGCTGCCAGGCGGTACCAATAGCCCGCGGCGTCGTAGGCCTGCGGAAGACCTTGTCCTGTCGCGCACATGAAGCCGACCATGGCCTGAGCGCGGGCGTTTCCTCGCTCGGCTAGCGGCAGCAACAGACGTGCGGCGCCGCTGTAATTGCCACGGGAGAATGCAGCGTTTCCGGCGCCGAGCGTATCCGCGTGGGCAACGCCAGTTGCGGCGATCCCCAGGACGGCCATGAGCAAGAGGAGTCTGCCCGACTTGATCATAGATCCGCTCCGAGGTTCAGCGGTAGGTGGTGGGTGCAATCTGCTTCGGCCCGATCGCGTTGATCGTGCCTCGCAGCTTGGTGCGCAACTCCTCGGCGACGAAATGTGCGTCCGCGCCGTCACGGATGATTTGCGGGCGGATGAAGATGATCAACTCGGTGCGCTTGATCTGCTTGTCGGTCTGCCCGAATACGGCCTCGCCGAGGACGGGGATCTGGTCGAGCCCTGGAATGCCCGCGCGGGATTTGGTCTGGCTGTCGCTGATCAGGCCCGCCAGCAGCACGGTCTGGCCGCTCGCGACCGCAACGGAGCTGCGCACCTTGCGGGTCGACACGGTCGGGGTGAGCGAGTTGGTCGAGGTCGAGGACGAGCTCGATGACGGCGAGGCGGCCACGGGATTGGAAATCTCCTGCTCGACGTCGAGCCTGACATTACCGTTGGCGTTGATCCGCGGCACCACGCGCAGGATGATGCCGGTGCTGCGATAATCGGTGGTGTTGGCGATGGTGTTGCTGCCGGTCAGCACGGTTGCGCTTCCGGTCTGGATCGGGATTTCGTCGCCGACCTGCAGCGTCGCGATCTGGTTGTCGATCACGACGACGGAGGGGTTCGACAGGACTTTGACGTCAGTGATCGAGTGCAGCGCGTTGAGCACGGCCCGCGGCGTCGAAGCGCTGCCGACGAGGAAATTGAAGCCGGGAATGGCGCGCTGGAGCGCGACGTCGGCCGCCGCGGCGACGACGGAGGTGGCGCCATTGTAGCCGAACGAGCCGGTATCAGGCTTGAGCCCGAGATCCCGGCTCATGATGTAGGACTGCACGCCGTACTGTAGGTCGTCCGTCAGTGTCACCTCGGCTATCGTTGCATCGATCGCGACCTGGAGCTGTGGCTGGTCGACTTCCTTGATGGTCTGTTCGATAGTGCGGTACTGCTCCTGGCTTGCATAGATCAGCAGCGTGTTGTTGACGCTGTCTGCGGTGATGCGGACGCCATCGAGCACGCCGGCCCCGCCAGGGCCGGAGCGTCCGCCGCTCTGGCCGGATGCGGAGTTGTCGAACAGGCCACCGCCGCCCTGGACGCCGCCGGCGCTCGATCCATAGCCGCCCTGATTGCCGGAGGAGGCGTCGGCCGATGCATTGCTGCTGCCGCCGCCGCGTCCGCTCGATCCGAAGCCTCCGGAGCCGGATTGGCCGGTCGGCGAGGCCGACAGGCGATTGAGTGCCGAGCCGCCGCTCGAGCTCGCCGACATGCCGGAGCCCGGCGCGACCTGGCCGGATGGACTATCGAGCGGCGACGAGGAGGAGCCTGAAGAGCCGCTGCCGCCGAACACGTCGTTCAGCACCCGCGCGATCTGCTTGGCATCGCCGAATTTCACCCGATAGACGTGGACTGCCGATCGTCCGGTATTGGTGGTGTCGAGACGGTGAATCCAGGTCTCGACGCGGCTCAGCAATTCCGGCTTCCGCGTCACCGCGAGCACCGCATTCATGCGGGCGATCGACTGGAACTTGATGACGCCCTGGGTCATGCCGCCTTCGCCGGAATCCACGATCTTGTCGAGTTCGGCGATGATCGGTCCCGGATTGCTGTTCTGCACCGGGAAGATGCCGACGGACTGTCCCTTCAGGAAGTCCGCGTCGAAGGAGAGCACGAGATCGACCGCGTTACGTCGCTCGCTTCCAGTGCCCTGAACCAGGATGAGATTGCGGCTGGTGTCGGCGCGGATCATGCCCTGCTTGGTGGCAAAGCTGTCGACCAGCTTGATGACCGTCTGCGCGGAGACATATTGCAGCGGCACGACCGTGATGCCGTAGCCGGGGACCATGCGGTCGGCCGCATCCGCCGAGCCGACCCCGACCGCGTCGGACTGGGGCATCAACCGGTAACCGGTGTCGTCGCGCACCAGCGCAACACCGACCAGGCGTAGCGCGTTTTCGAGCGCGAACACGACATCCGTCTTGGGGATCGGCCGGCCCGATGACAGGCTGATATTGCCCTGGACGCGCGGGTCGATGACGTAGCCGACGCCCAGGATGTCGCCGAGCACGATCTTGGCGACCGAGGCGATCGGCGAATTGTCGAAATTCAACTCGAACTTGTCCGTGCTCGCCGTGGCGGCCTGCGCCGATGTCGCGATCGGCGTATCGTCGCCGGGATCGGCTGCATAGATCGCAGTCTTGGCCTTGGGGCCAGTGCTGAGCTGCCGCTGCGGCAACTGGTTCGGATAACGCGGCATCAGGTCGACTGAGCGGACCTTGTCGAAGACGTCGGGGTCCTTGTTGTTATTGTAGTCGGCCTCGATGTTACTCACAGTGTTGCACGACCCGAGCAGCACGGACATCAGTGCGCATTGAAGGACGAAGCCGATCCGGAATGCTGTTCGGCCCACAATCGACCCCACTCACGCGCTGCCCGTTGCCGCCGCGAGGCGGGGCGGGCCGAATGGGCGACTGCTTAACGCTGTCCTGTGACAGTCATGTGTTATCAATGTTGCCGATGATGCTACGCATGTGATCAAAATGTTATGTGATCGCGTGGCGGAGAAAATCGCGCTGGAATATCAACGTCCTTGAGTGTCGTCCCGATGGCGCGAGCCGGAGGCGCCGGCACGGGCAATCGCACCGTCACATTTCCATTCGGACAAGTAAGGTAAACGGCGCGCTCGCCGCTTTGAGCGGCTGTCAGAGTTTTGCCGGTAGACGTTCATGGCTTCCCCGAATGCGCACGAGTTTGCAGCTCGTTTCAGCCAGAAAACCGGCCTGAAGGCGGATGCGGACAAGCTCGGCAGGTTGAACGGATCCGGTCCCGCCGAGGGCGGCCTGCGCAAGCTCTGGGAAATGAGCGAATTGTCGGCCAGCGAGTTTGCCGACGAGGTCGCGCTGTTCTTCGAGCTGCCGCGGGTCACGCTGCAGGAGATGATGGCGGCGGAATCCCGGGTGCAGCAGTTCTCGCGGCGGTTTCTGCGCGAGATGGCGGTGTTTCCGTGTCAGCCGGCCGGGGGATCGCCGGTGCTTGTGCTGGCCGACCCGACCGATCGCGCGTCGATCCAGGCGGCGGGTATCGTACTTGGGACGGCGCCTATTATTAAAGTGGCCTCGTTCGAGGATATCGGCACCGTACTCGATCAGCGTCTTGGTGAGGAGGACGCTGCAGCCACCGACAACGCCGTAAATGCCACGGTGCAGGACGACGACATCGACAATTTGCGCGACCTCGCCAGCGGCGCGCCGGTCGTCCGGGCCGTCAACGACTTGTTCGAGACGGCGGTGGAGCTGCGGGCCAGCGACATTCACATCGAGCCGGGTCGCTCGTCGCTGACCATACGTATGCGCGTCGATGGTCTGCTGCGCAATGTGGCAACGCCGAGCGGCGTGCCGCCGGCGGCGGTGATCTCCCGCATCAAGATCCTGGCGGGGCTCAACATTGCCGAGCGCCGTTTGCCGCAGGACGGTGGAGCGCGCGTACGTGCGGCGCGATCGGAGATCGACGTGCGCGTCGCGATCATGCCGACGCAGCATGGCGAGTCCGCCGTCATCCGTTTGCTGCCGCGGGATCGCGCGCTGCTGTCGATCGACAAGCTGGGCTTTCTGGCGAGCGATCAGGGCAAATTGCGCCGGATGCTGGCCCTGCCGCACGGCATGATCATCGTCACCGGACCGACCGGCAGCGGCAAGACCACGACGCTCGCGACCGTGCTGTCGCTGCTCAACGAGCCGACACGGAAGATCCTGACCATCGAGGATCCCGTCGAATACGAAATCCCCGGCATTTCGCAATCCCAGGCCAAGCCGTCGATCGGCCTGACCTTTGCGACCGCGCTGCGCTCCTTCGTGCGTCAGGACCCTGATGTGATCATGGTCGGCGAGGTCCGTGATTCCGAGACGGCGCATGTCGCCATCCACGCCGCGCTCACCGGCCATCTCGTGCTGACCACGCTGCACACCGAGACGGCGGCTGCCGCTGTGCCGCGTCTCCTCGATCTCGGCGTCGAGGCATTCCTGCTGCGCTCGACCTTGCGCGCGGTGATCGCGCAGCGTTTGGTGCGTCAGCTCTGCGACCGCTGCAAGACCAGCCGGCCGCTGACCCATGCCGACGTCGAAGCCGACCCGCGCTACACGGCGGTGGGTCTGTCCGTCGGTAACGTCATCTTCGAACCGGCCGGCTGCGAGCGTTGCGGCGGCGTCGGCTATCGCGGCCGTATCGGCGTGTTCGAGGTGCTGGAGATGAACGAAGAGGTCCGCGCGCTGGTCGAGGAGCAGTCCGACTGGGAATCTATCGACAAGGTCGCCATCCGCAACGGCATGACGACGATGATCGAGGACGGCCTTGCAAAATGCCTGTCGGGCATGACCTCGGCGGCGGAGATCCTTCGCGTGACCACCGTGCGGTGACGAGATGCCGAACTTCCGCTATCGCGCCCTGACACAGAAGGGCGAAGTCGTTTCCGGCTCGATCACCGCGGCCGATCTCTCCGAGGTCGCCCAGCGCATCGAATATCTCGGCCTGGTCGCGATCGATGCGGGCCCCGAGGAGGAAGCCAAGGGCTGGTCGCTGTCGCTGGCCTCTCTGACGCTGTCGAAGCCGGGCCCAGCCGACGTCACCATCTTCACCCGCGATCTTGCTCTGCTACTGAAGGCCGGGGCACGGCTCAACGACGCGCTTGAGCTGCTCGCCAACGATATGGATGTGGGCCGGCTGCGGCCCATCATCAACGAGATCAAGAACGCGATCCTGTCGGGCGAAAGCTTTGCCGAGGCACTCGGGCGCGAGCCGACGCTGTTTCCGCCGATGTATGTCGCCCTCGTCAGGGTCGGGGAGATGTCCGGCGGGCTCGATCACATCCTGGAGACGATCGGCATCGAGCGCACGCGGGCCGAGGCCTTGCGGCGCAAGGTCACCGGCGCCCTGCAATATCCCGCCTTCGTGCTGCTCGCGGCCGGCGGCGTCTTGATCTTCTTCGTCACGTTCGTGCTGCCGCAATTCTCCGCCGTGCTGCGTGACTTCAATGCGAAGACGGACCCGGTCATCGAGGTGTTCCTCACGCTGTCCGATATTCTGCGCGGCCATGGCCTCGAGGTTGGCGCCGTGGTCGGCATCGTTGTCATCGGCAGTTGGCTCGCCTGGCGCAGGCCCGGGGTCCGGGCCAGTGTCGTGACGCAACTCGCGCGGCTTCCGGTGATCTCCACGGTCGTGGAATTCCATCGCGCCGCTTTGTTCTCGCGCAATCTCGGCATCCTGCTCGGCAGCGGCGTGACGCTGACGGCGACGCTGCGCATCCTGATCGACATCATGACAGCCACCGGCGACGTGCCGGCCTGGGCGGCGATGGCGGATCGCGTCCGTCACGGTGGTCGGCTCGCCGAAGCGCTGGCCGCCTCGGCCGTGTTGCCGCCGGTCGCGGTGCGCATGCTGCGGCTCGGCGAAGAGACGGGCCAGCTGCCGACGCTGTCAGGCCGAGTCGCGGAATTCTACGAGGAGAAGCTTCAGCGGCAGCTCGATCGCGTCGTGGCCATCATTGGCCCCGCGGCGATCATCCTCATCAGTGTCGTCGTCGGCGGATTGATCGTCTCGGTCATGACGGCGCTGTTGTCGGTTACGCAAGTTGTCGGATGAACAGAGGAGGGCACGCATGATCCGTTTTTCGAGGGGGAGCCTGTTCGCTCCGCCGCGGCGTCGTCGGCGCCGTCGCGGGGAGGAAGGTTTTACGCTGGTCGAAATGCTGGTGGTCATCACCATCATCGGCATGATCATGGCCTTGGTCGGCCCGCGCGTGCTCAATTATCTCAGCGAGTCCCGAGTCAAGGCCGCAAAGATCCAGATCCAGAGTTTTGGCAGCGCGCTCGACCTGTTCTATCTAGATGCCGGCCGCTTCCCGACGAGCTCGGAAGGTCTGGCTGCGCTCGCGCGTCCGATCAGCGGCGTGAACTCCTGGAATGGTCCCTATGTGAAGGGCGGCAGCGTTCCCAACGATCCATGGGGCAATCCTTATGTCTACAAGCAGCCCGGTGAGAAGGATCCTTACGAAATCCGTTCGCTCGGTTCGGATGGCCAGGAAGGCGGAACGGGAACGGCGGGCGATATCACTTCAGTCGCGAAATAGCGGCGAGGCCGGCTTCACGCTGCTGGAGATGGTCTGTGTTCTCGCGATCATGGCGCTGCTCGTTGCCATCGCGCTGCCGCGCATGCCGATATCGACGTCGCGGCCGAAGCTGGAAGCCTACGCGATCCAGATCGCGACCTTGCTCAAGGCCGACCGCAATGCGGCGCTGGGACGCCGGCTCGCGGTCGGCGCCGTCGTCGATGCGCCGGGACGAACGATCAGGGCGGGCTCAAGCCCGAGCATCGTCAGGGTGCCTGACGATGTTGAGTTCGACGCGCTGCTGCCGCAGCGCTGCAACGGGCGCGACGTGCCGTCGACCATCACGTTTCTGCCGAGCGGGATGTCCTGCGGCGGAGCGATACGGCTGACGCGGCTCGGAAGCGGATTCGATGTAAGGGTGAACTGGTTGACGGGAGGGGTAGACATTGTCGCGCAGGATATCGTCCAGGCGTCACAGTGAAGCCGGCTTCACGATGATCGAGGCGGTGGTCGCGCTGGCGCTGGTGTCGATCGTGCTGGCCGCGATCGGCTCACTCGTCGCCAGGAACGTGCGCGGCGCGCAGCAGCTCGAGCAGCATACCGCGTTGATGCAGACGGCGCGGCTGATCGCATCACGTCTGCCGCAGGGCGGTCAGCCGCTTCCGACCGAGCTTGCGGGCAGGGAGGCCGGCTATCGTTGGCAGATGCGGATCTCGTCATTCGTGGATGACGAGACAGCGGTTCCGGATTCGCCGTTCATCCCGCGCCGCATCGAGCTGCGCGTGCAGTCGCCAACCGGTGCGATCGTTTCGCTCGAGACCGTGCGCCTGCAATATCGCGAGGAGCCGCGCCAATGAGGCCGCTCCGGCGCTCAGCGTGGAGATTGACTGCGGGTTTCACCATGTTCGAAGCCCTCGTCGCCATTGCTTTGATGGGATTGGTTCTCGGCGCGCTGGCGAGTGTGACGGGCGAGTGGTTGCCGCCGTGGAATCGTGGCCTGCTCCAGACCCAGCGCAACGAGCAGATGACGATCACGCTCGATCGCCTGGCGGCCGACCTGTCCGCGGCCGAGTTCGTCACGGCTGATCGAACCAGCAACAGGGCGCTGTTTCGAGGTGACGAGGCCGCCGTCACCTTCGTGCGCTCAGCACTGGGTCCGAACAACGGCTCGGGCCTGGAGATCGTGCGGATTGCCGAAACGAGCGACCGCAAGGGTCGGGTGCTGGTGCGATCGCGCGCACCTTTCGTCCTGCTCCCGACTGGGGATCCGCTGGTTGATCCGATACCGTTCGCGGATCCGGTCGTGCTGCTGCGCGCGCCATTCCGCGTCACCTTTGCGTATGACGGCCCCGGTGGGGGGTGGACCGGCAAGTGGCCGAGCTGGGCCAGTATGCCTGCCGCAGTTCGCTTCGACATTCGTGACGGTGACCGCGGAATCGTACTTTCGACCGCCGTCCGTATACGCGCTGAGATGGGAGCGCCGCAGCCGGACCGTGCCGACGACGCTGCCCCTGCGGAGGCTCAAGTCAAACCGAATAACAATGCGCCGGAGGCAAGGTGACCAAGACCTCCGCAACGATCCAAGGTTCGCGCTCCGGTCAGCGCGGGTTCATTGTTGTCGCTGCCCTGTGGCTGCTCGCTGCGCTGGCAGCGCTTGCCTTGGTGAGCTCGGCGTACATGACGCAGTCGGCGATTTCGCTCGCCGCGCTCGATGCGCCCGTGCAGCTCGGGATGATATCATCGGCCGGCATCGAAATGACCGCTTACAGGCTCTCGGCTCCCGCTGCGGTTTCGCGCCCGACGCATGGCGGATTTGCCTTCCGGCTGGCGAACGCGAGCGTGACGATCGAGTATCAGGCGGAGTCGGCACGCATTAATCTCAACATGGCTCCTCAGTCCATGATCAGTGGCCTGTTTTCAGCCCTCGGCGTAGATGCCGATACGGCCGGTCAACTTGCCAACAGAGTGGTCGCGTGGCGGAGCGCGCCCCGGCACAACGGGCAGGACAGCGAAGACGCGCTGTACGTCGCCGCCGGGTTGAACTACCTGCCACGCCATGCTCCCTTCAGTAGCGTCGATGAACTCGCACTCGTGCTGGGTGCGCCTGCGACGCTTTTGCAGCAGGCACGGCCATACTTGACGGTGTATAGCGGAACTGCGGCGATCAACGTGCTGGACGCCGCTCCGCAAGTTATTTCCGCATTGCCCGAGATGAGCTCCACAAAGCTCGACGCATTCTTGAATCAGCGCGACTCATTGCCGTCGACCGATCCGGAATTCGTGCTGGGTGCGCTCGGCGGCAGGGTGGCCGGTGCGTCGGTGGCCGGGAGCGATGCTTATCGCGTTCGGATGCAGATCATCTTGCCCGACGGGCGAAAGAGCATATCGGAAGGCGTCATTATGCTTTCCGGACCCGGCGCGAAGACTGCCTATCGGGTGTTCACCTGGCGGGACGAAATCGATCCAGCGACAGGAGCGGCGCAGCGATGAGCCTGGCGAGTAATGTTACAGCAGCGCTATCCATGTGGATCGACACGGTCGCCGGCATCGTGAGCGCACGGCTTGCGCATGTGAAACCGGTACGTCGCATCGAGGTGGCTGAGGATGAGGCCGGCGCCTTCGCAATGCGGCTCTCATCAGGAACGAAAACCACCGACGGCGATCTTGCTCCCTTTGCGATCGAGATGGCGGACGGTGCCATCGGCAAGGAGCTATCTCCGCTATGGGCCGCCGCGGTTCGCGGTAGTGTGGTCGAATTGCGGTTACAGCCATCCCGCTTCGTGTTCCGTCCCATCGAGCTGCCCGGTCGCGCCGCCGAGTTCCTCGACGGCATCATTCGGGCGCAGATCGATCGCATCACTCCTTGGAACGCGAGCGAAGCGCTCTTCCATTGGACGCCACCGCGTGACATAGGCGGTGATCGCATCGAAACCACGGTGGTGACGACCGGGCGTGCGGCGGCGGCTTCTCTGGCGCAGGCGTTCTCCGATCTGGGCGCCACCGCTGTCGAGATCTCGACCGTGACATCGGATCACGGGAGGATCGTCGTGCTGGACCAGCGCGGCGGCAAGCAGGCCGAAAACCGCCGGCTGCGAACCGGCCTCGTCGCAACGCTCGCGACGACCGGTGTGCTGGCGATGCTGTCGTTTGGGTTCGGCGGGTTCGTCGCCGATTCCTATGACACGCAAGCCCAGCAGATCCAACAGCGGATTTCGGAGCGGCGCGCGATCATGCGGGGCAATCAGACCGGCGCGGGCGGCAGCCCGCTCGAGCTATTGATCCGCCGCAAGCAGAGCACACGCGCCAGCGTGATTGTGATTGATGCGCTGTCGGCGCTGCTGCCCCAGGATACTTATGCGACCGAAGTCCGGATCGAAGGGGACAAACTGCAGATCGTCGGGGTTACCCGCGATGCGCCGTCGCTGATCTCGATCCTGGAGCAGTCGCCACACTTTTCCAGCGCGGGCTTTTTTGCGCCGACGACACACGCCGCTAATGAGCCGGGCGACCGCTTTCACATTGAGACAAAGCTCAAGGCATATTTCGGGTCCGGCACATGATGGGCATGCAGAAAATCCAGGCACTCCTCGGACGGTTTCCGATCGCGGCGGCTGCCGCCTATCTCGCTCTGATCGCTCTGTTTCTGTTTGCCACGATCGGTACAGCGCTCGACATATTGGAGCGGCGTAGTGCAGTTGGGGCGGCCGCCGAGATCCTCGACCGGCTGGAGGTGCGGGGCGCGGAGCGGGTGCCGGCCGCGCGAGCCAACGTCAATATCCCGCCGGGTTCACCCTTTCTCGAGGGCAACAGCGCCTCGCTCGCCGGCGCCGCGTTGCTCCAGCGCCTAGCGGCCGCGACGAAGCGGGTAAGCGGCAATACACTGTCGTCGCAGGTCGATCTCCTTGGGCCGAAGTCGAAGTCAGGCTTCATCACGGCAACCTCAAGCCTGGAAATCGATCCTGTCCAGCTTCAACCGCTTCTCTACGACCTCGAGGCGGGTATGCCGCTTCTGTTCATCGACGAGCTGGTCATCCAGGCGCCGTCGGCATCGACGCAGGGTGGAAAGCTACGCATCGTGCTCGGCGTCTCCGGGCAGCGGCAAAGCCAGAAGTAGGGCGTCCGTTGCGATCATTGTTCACGAGATCGGGCTTGATCAAGTTGCGACGATATCAATATTATCATAGTGTCGCATTTCAGAGAGATGCGAACGTTATTGATCACCGTCAAGTCGATACGGGGAAATGCGTGGAAATACGCGCACTTGCACTGCTGATTGGTTCGTTGCTGATCGGCCATGCCTCGGCGCGGGCCGCGAATACGCCGCTGACGATGGGTGCGCAGGCCGTCGATCCCGGTGGCGGCGATTTGTTCACGCCTAGGTCCGTGGAGCCAACGCCGGCTGTGGCTGCGTCGCCCGCCGCGACGCCGCCCGCAGTGCCTGCTGCCGCAGCTGCGGCTGTGCAATCGAATGAGCACATCACCAGCGGAAATCCGCTCTGGTCAATTCCCATGGCGCGATTGTCCGCGACCCGCGATCAACCGCTGTTCGCGCCGTCGCGCCGTCCGGCGCCGCGCCCCGAACTGCTGGCGCGCCCGGCTCCGGCACCGGTCGCTGCGCCACCGCGGCAAGAGCCTGAGAAGCCGCAGCTCACGTTGCTGGGCACGGTCGCCGGATCGCGTGAGAGGATTGGATTGTTCATCGACCCCACCAGCAAGGCCGTGCTGCGGCTGAAGCGGGGACAGAACCATCAGGGATGGACATTGCACGAGGTGCGGCCCCGTCAGGTCGAGTTGGCCAAGGGGCTGGACAGTACAGTTCTCGACATGCCGCCTCCCGACCTGAAGCCGGGCCCCCCAGCGGCGCTCGCTGCGGCGCCGCCGCCACCTTCGCCGGCGGCGCTCGCCGTCAACGCGAAGTCGCCCGGTATTCCTCCAACGCCAACGAATGCGAACATGCAGCGCGGACAGCTTCCGGCCAATTTAGCCAATCCATTCGCGCAGCAGTGGCCGCGGTAGTCAGTGAACCGTGTCGCACCGGCGGCGGGCGAGCGTATTCGCCTGATCTGAATGCTAGCGATAATCGCGCCAGACCCGAGCGTCGTTGCGGCGGCCGTAGAGATGACAGCCGTACCTCGAACGCACGTGGTCGGACTGTCGCTATTTCCGGGCTGGGAATTCGCGACAATCGATCGAAATTGCACCGTCGTCACGCAATGACCGCATTTTGTCCAACATAACGATCGCTTTTCTTCGCAAATCTGAAATTGTTTTTAGTATCGGTCACAGCAACGATAAGAAACATTCTTACAACGATGGCAAATATGCGTCGCTAGGCAGCGGGCTGCTGTCCTCGCGAGCGCTCGACGTTTTGAGCGTGTGTTTTTGTTCGGGGGTAGACATGCGCGCGACAAATGCGACGGATCTGGCTCGCCTTGAGTCCGCGGCGCAAGATCCCAACGAGAACGTCTACGATCTCGGCCTGAAACAGGATGAAAGAAGCCGCCTTCGCCGCATCGAAGACCTCAAGCGCGAGAACGCGCTTCTGACGCTCGTGTTCGAGCAAACCCAGCTCGAAGTCGAGCGCCTGCGCGAACTCCTCTCCGGCACCTGAAGATCGCTGCGCGTTTCGGCTGGCCGATGTTGCCATGAGCCGCCGGTGCGTCGATCGTTCACTATTTCGCGGCTGCTTTTCTGAAGGTTTCCCGCGCACTCTCCGAACAATATCGTACATCTTGTTTTCGTGGTCGCCGCACCTGCAGCGTCTATGAAGCAGGAAACGCAAGCTGATCCGCAAGTGGTCGCGGAAAGCGTGCAGGCGCGCGCCGCGCCTTGCAGGCTCAGCAAGCGGTACGCAGGCTGAGTACGAAGCGATCATGCGATTGAGAGATGGTCTAGCGATCGCGTGTTATCTGATCTGTTCCACGCTGCTGGGCGGCTGCGGATTTGTTTCGATGTCAGGGCCGGCGAGCGTCGACGTCAAGGCGGAGAATACGAGCGTCCTGCCGTTCGCCATGGTCAAGCTCACCCCCGATATCGTGCATAAGCTGGAGAAGCTCGAGCCGAGCGGTTTGCCTGGCGGTCTAACGGATGCCCGTCCTCCCTCCAGCATCCGTTTCGGCATCGGCGATATCGTTAGCGTCACCATTTTTGAGGCGTCGGCCGGCGGTCTGTACATCCCGCTCGAAGCCGGCGTCCGGCCGGGCAACTTCGTCAACCTCCCTGATCAGGCCGTCGACAACGATGGCAACATCACGGTGCCATATGCCGGCAGGATACGCGCGGCGGGTCGTACCAACGTGCAGATCCAGGATGACATCCTCGCGCAGATCAAGAAGCGCGCGATCGATCCGCAAGTTGTCGTCACATCGAGCCAGCAGCGCTCATCGCTGGTCAGCGTGTTTGGCGAGGTCAGGACGCCGGTACGCTTCCCGATGCCGGCTGCCGGCGCGCAGGATCGCATCACCGACGCGATCACCCGTGCAGGCGGCATCAGCGGCGCCGGCTGGGAAACCTGGGTTGTCCTCGAGCGTAGCGGTAAGCGCGCTACGCTACCGTTCGGAAACCTTGTCTATTTCCCCGCAAGCAACGTCTTCGTGCAGCCGGGGGACCGCATCTATCTCTATCGTGAGCCGATGAAGTTCGTCGCCTTTGGCGCGACCGGCCAGCAAGGTGAATTCAACTTCGACGCATGGCGTATCAATCTGACGCAGGCCGTCGCCAAGGCCGGAGGCCTGCTCGACCTGCAAGCCGACCCGGCCTCGGTGTTTCTCTATCGCCGCGAGCCGCGCGATGTCGCAAGTCAGCTCGGCATTGACTGTTCAAAATACGACGGCGAGACCGTTCCTGTTATCTTCAACGTCAATTTCCAGGACCCTGCGGGCTATTTCGTCGCCACCAAGATGCAGATGCGTCCCTTCGACGTGCTTTATGCCGCCAATGCGCCTCAGGTCGACATCACCAAGGTTCTCAATTTCATCAACACGGCGGTCGGAACGGCCGACAACGGGGCGCTCCTCGTCAACGATATCAAGGTGGTTCGAAGCAGGCTCTGAGTGATGACTGGCGCAACAGGCCGAAGGATGAAGGCGCGCGCCTTTCTGAAATGGGAACGCGTCATTTTCGACGAGTCATGTTAACATGAGAGTCTCAACCGGGGCGGTGTTCGCTGGTGATATCATCGCTCGGCTCCCCGGCATCAGGCACGCTGGCTAATGGAGGCTTCGCGGCATGGGCGATGCTCTGTCGAGGTTTAGATTCTTCCGTCGGGCCGGCCTGGCGGCTTGGCTCGTCGCGACCATGGCGATCCCAGCGATGGCACAGGCGCCAGGTCCGTTTAATTTGCCGGCCAATTCGCCGGCTGGACCTGGGGCGGGCACGATTGTCGGTGGCGCGACCCCCAGTTCCACCGTTCAACGTTGCGTCGATGTTCAGATCGGAGGCGACAGCGCATTCGGCTGTCTGAATGAGAAGCTTCGTCGAGAGGTGGACAAGGTCAATCCGTCGCTCAACCTGCCTCCGATCGATGCGCGATCGTCCGACGTGCGCGTGGGCCTTGGCAACGAGGCGTCCGTCCGCCAACAGTTAGGGTCCAACTACGGTCGCTCAATCACTCCCTATCGTCCGCCGCCCATCGCTAATGTGCTGCCGCATCGCTGATGTCGAAATCTCCTCCCCAAAGCGGGGCCGCGACGCCCGCACGTCAATTGCTGTGGTCCTCGATCGCGGTGTGCCTGCTCGCCATCCTGAGCGAGCAGGTGAGGGCACAACAGGACGAAGCCGGCCAAGGCACCGAAATCAGCGGCGCTCCGTCGGTGGATGCGGACGACAGCACGTTCGAACCACTGGCGCTCGAGCGGTTCGCGCCGCGTGCGCTCACGGCTGCCGATTTTCCGCCGGCCAATCCGCTGCGTGCGAACTACTCATTCCGAAGCAGCGCAGTATTTGGTCGCGACTGGCGCGCCGGCCGTGCCGAGTATCGTCAACTCATCGAGCGTGAATCGCTCGCGTTTGGCCTGCCGCCAGCACTCGTTGATGCCGTGATGGCCGTCGAAAGCAGGTACAATCCGAACGTCGTCGGCTTGGACGGCGAGGTCGGATTGATGCAGGTGATGCTGCCGACGGCCCGGATGATGGGATTTGCCGGCACACCATCGGAGCTCGCCACGCCCGAAGTCAACGTCCACTATGGCGTCCAATACCTCGCCGGCGCCTGGCGCAGGGCCGGCGGCGATCTGTGCACGGCGACGATGAAATATCGTGCCGGCCACGGCGAGACGCGGTTCTCCTATTTGTCGGTCGAATATTGCACGCGTGTTCGCGCGCATCTGGCAGCAAACGGCGTTGCCATCACCGGCTCTATTCCGCAGCCGACGTTCGGAAGGTCGTCCGCCAGCGCTGGTGGTGGGAGTAATGGCGGCGCCACCCGTGGCCGGATCCGGACCGCCGTCGGCAGTACGATCAATTTCGCAGAGCTCAACACGCGTCTGCGCAGCGCAGCCGAGCGAAAATTGCCCTCCGATCTACGTTGATCAGGCGTTTATCGATCTCATACTGCTGAGATAAGTTGGCGGTCCTGGATCAAGCGCGGGGTATCATGCCCGCTTTTTGCCGCCCATCGGACGCCGACGCCGCACCGCAGGCGTCGGACGGCTGGTCGATAGCGCTTGGCCAATCGCGCGCCAGCATTTTACAGCATCGCGGAACGCATGTTCATGGGCGGTGCTTCTGCCCCGCCAGTCCATCAGCTGTTCGGCATCCGCAATCGTCGCCTCACCCGATTTGAGGCGCATGATCCATGACAATGCCTCACGGATTAACGGATCTAAGTGATCGACCTGATGGTTTCGCTTCGTCACGACCCAGCGCTTTCCCGCCCATGCCGGTCATGAGCGGATGGCCCCGATCGACATATCTCTTTATCTGAGACGATACGGCGCGCTGAAAACCGAATTTGCCGCGTACGGGTCGTTTGAGGCGCTCGGCGCAATGCTCGACCGCCTGCTTGAGATCGGTCTCGACGGTCCGGACCGTGACGCCGAGGAGGACCGCGATCTCGCGGTTGGGCAGGCCCTCGATGCGCGAGAGCATCAGGACGCGGCGCCGGCGCTCCGGCAGCTCGGCGATCGCGCGCTTGAGCTGCTCGACGTCTGAACGATCCTCGATCACGCGCGCAGCATCCGGCCGATCGTCCGGGATCTCGAGCACGGCATCGACTTCGTCGGAGGTCAGGCGGCGCTTCTCGGCGCGGCGGCGGTCGGTGGCGATATTGAGGGCGATCCGAAACAAATAAGCCTTGGGGCTGCGCACGGTCCCGATCTCCCGCATGCCGGCGAGACGGAGATAGGTTTCGTTGAGGGCCTCGGAGGCGAGGTCCGGCGAGCCGAGGCGGCGCGTCAGTCGCCGGTCGAAGTCGACATATTCGGCGAGCAGCAGGCTGCGCAGGTTGGAGATGATGTCGATCGTCATGTTACGCCCCACTTATTAAACCCCGAATTTTGCGGGACGGTAGAGAGGGCGCACAACGATAATGTGACGAACTGTTAGTCAATAACAGTTGTCTAACGATAGTCGTGTTATGTTGCGTGAAATCACCACACCGATGATCGCGACGCGTCGCGCAGCGCGAGAATCTTTTCGCAACCGCCGCGAACGCGACGTCTACCGGATAAGGCCCGGCACACTGGTGCATCCCGGTTGGTTCGGGCTGTCCGAACATCACTGCGGTCGGCACAGGCTGGCCGCAATGCGAGAACGATATCGAGGCTGTGGTGAATTCGCGTGGTCTGTATGAGAGGAGCGCGCGTCGCCATGCGCGTCTTCGGTTGCGCGATGTGCGGAGAAGCCGGTCGGCCGCCGCATGCGCTTCGCAGCTCGTTCTCTGCGGTCTGTTGATCTGCGCAGTCTGTGCGAGGCCCGCGGTGGCGAAGACCGAGGCCGGCGCCGCCAAGCCTGCTCCGGCGAAGCCCGCAGAGGGCACGCCGGCCAAGAATGCCACGGAGCCAGGCAAACCGGCGGCTCCGGAGGCTCATTTCGATATCGACGAGTTTCGCGTCGAGGGCGCGGACAATCTGCCGCAGATCGAGGTCGAGGCGGCGGTCTATCCCTTCCTCGGTCCGAACAAGAGCGCACAGGACGTCGAGAAGGCACGCGCCGCGGTGGAGAAGGCCTATCACGACAAGGGTCTGCAGACCGTGAGCGTGGGAGTCCCGCAGCAGGATGCGCAGCGCGGATTCATCGTGCTCAAGGTCACCGAGAGCCGCGTCGGGCGTCTGCGCGTCAAGGACTCGCGCTATTTCGACCTCAAGAACATCAAGGACAACGCCCCCTCGCTGAAGGAGGGGACGCTGCCGAACTTCCAGGATGTGACGAAGGATATCGTCGCGCTCAATCGCTGGGCCGACCGGCGCATCACGCCGGCGCTGCGCGCGGGTGTCGCGCCCGGCACGGTCGACGTCGATCTCAATGTCGAGGATACGTTTCCGCTGCATGGCAGCATCGAGCTCAACAACAAGCAGAGCCCGAGCACGACGCCGCTACGGTCGAGCGTCTCGATGCACTATGACAACCTCTGGCAGCTTGGCCATTCCATGACCTGGACCTACCAGGTCGCGCCGATGAATCCGAAGGACGCGATGGTGGTCTCCGGCTCGTATCTGGCGCGTACCGAGATCGACTGGCTCAGCGTTCTCGTCTACGGCCTGGTCTCGGACAGTTCGGTGGCAACCGTCGGCGGCGCGAACGTGGTCGGCCCGGGCCAGGTGATCGGCGGACGCGCGGTACTGACACTGCCCACGAAGGGCGACCTGTTTCAGACCTTGTCACTCGGCGTCGACTACAAGGATTTCAAGCAATCGCTGAAGCTTGGCAGCGACGCCTTCGACTCGCCGGTGACTTATGTGCCGCTGGTCGCGAGCTACGGTGCGACCTGGCAGGGCGAGGGGCATCTGACGCAGCTTAATGCCACCGTCACCACCGGTCTGCGTGGCGTTGGCTCGAGCCGCGATGAGTTCGACGCCAAGCGCTTCGATGCCACGGCGAGCTTCATCACGTTGCACGCGGATATCTCGCACACCCAGGATTTCGCCGGCGGCTTCCAGCTCTACGCAAAGCTCCAGGGCCAGGCGGCCGACCAGCCGCTGGTGTCGAGCGAGCAGCTCAGCCTCGGCGGACAGGACACGGTGCGCGGCTATCTCGAATCCGAGGTACTCGGCGATTACGGCGTCGCCGGGACGCTGGAGCTGCGCACGCCCAACCTCGCGCAATACATGCAGCAGAAGCTGCCCAACCCGCTCGGCGAATCCATCAAGTACAACGCGTTCGACGAATGGCGCTTCTTCGCGTTCGTCGACGGCGGTAACGCCCGGATCTTTGAGCCGCTGATCGACCAGCAGTCGCATTTCGACCTCGCCAGCTATGGTGTCGGCATGCGGATGAAATCTCTTCGCTATCTCAACAGCATTATTTTCGTCGGTATGCCGCTGACCAGCCAGCAGGTCACCGTCGCCAACCATCCACGGTTCAGCTTTCGGGTCTGGGGAGAATTCTAGATGTCGCTCCTTCGCTTTGGATCACGCCGTGGATACGGCCTGAGCGCACCGGTGATGCTGCTTCTCGTTCTCATGGCAGTGTTGTGGCCGAAGCCCGCGTCCGCGTGGTGGAACGACCAGTGGACGCTGCGCAAGAAGATCACCATCGACACCGGCCAGTCCGGCGCCGGCATCAGCGACGCCATCGGCTCGGCGCCGGTGCTGGTGCGCCTGCATGTCGGTAATTTCCGCTTCGGCGCGGCGAAGGAGGATGGCGGTGATCTCCGCTTCATCGCCGGGGACGACAAGACGCCGCTCAAGCATCACGTCGAGAAATACGACTCTCTGCTCGGCGAGGCGCTGGTGTGGGTCAGTGTTCCCGATCTGAAGCCGGGCACGAAGAACGACATCTGGCTCTACTACGGAAACCAGAAGGCGCCGGCCGCGGTCGACGCCAAGGGCACCTACGATCCCGACACTCTGCTGGTCTATCATTTCAACGACCGCGGCACGCCGGCGCAGGACATCACCGCCTGGGCGAACTCCGCACAGAACGCGGTGCCCGCGGCCGACGGTGCGATCATCGGGCAGGGCGCGCGCCTCGACGGGCAGACCGCGATCGCGCTTCCCGGCTCTCCCTCGCTCGTGCTCGCGGAAGGCGGCGAACTGACCTGGTCGATCTGGGTCAAGATGACTGCGCCGCAGCCGGGCGCCGTGCTGTTCTCCCGTACCGAGGGGGCGAACGCCCTCACGGTCGGCTTGGACAACGGTGTTGCGTTTGTCGAGGTCGCGAATGGCGGCAACACGCAGCGCAGCGCCGGCGGCGCGGCGATTGCGGCCGCCGGCTGGCATCAGGTCGCCTTTACGGCCAAGGGCGGACAGATCGCGCTCTATGTTGACGGCAGCCAGACCGCAACGCTGGCGGCAAGCCTGCCGACCATGACGGGTGTGGCCCAACTCGGTGCGGCTGCGGCCGCGCCAGCAGCCCCTGCTGCGGACGCCGCGGCGGCTCCGGCCGCAGGCGATGCGGCGGCGCCGCCAGCGGCTGCACCGGCGAGTGCGGCCGTCGGCTTTGCCGGCGACGTCGACGAATTCCAGATCGCAAAGGTCGCGCGTCCTGCCGGCTTCATCAAGCTCGAGGCGATCGGGCAGGGGCCGGATCAAGCCAAGCTGATCTCGTTCAGCGTCGACGAGGAGACGTCGGGTTGGTTCAGCGGCGGCTATTTCGGCGTGATCCTGCGCTCGGTGACGCTCGATGGCTGGGTCGTCATCGGCCTGCTCGCGATCATGGCCTTCATCAGCTGGTACGTCATGGTCGATCGCATCTCGTATCTCAATCGCGTCTCACGCGGCAACGAGCTGTTCCTCGGGCATCTCCGCCAGACCTCGACCGATATCGGCGGGCTGCTGCAGCTCGACAGCGAGGAGAACGATCCGAGCTTCGGCGGTGAGATGGGCAAGAAGCAGCGCAAGGCGGTCCACGGCGCGCCGCTGTATCGCCTGTTCGCAGCCGGTGCGCAGGAGATCCGGCGTCGCTTCGCTGGCGGCGGTTATCGCCGGCTGTCGCCGCAGGCGATCCAGTCGATCCGCGCCGTGCTCGACAGCGGCTTCGTGCGGGAGAGCCAGCGCCTCAACCGCCTGATGGTGATGCTGACCATCGCGATCTCGGGCGGTCCGTTCCTGGGCCTGCTCGGCACCGTGGTCGGCGTCATGATCACCTTTGCGGCGATCGCGGCGAGCGGCGACGTCAATGTTAACGCGATTGCGCCGGGCATCGCGGCCGCGCTGGTCGCCACCGTCGCCGGCCTCGGCGTCGCGATCCCCTCGTTGTTTGCCTACAACTATCTGACGATCCGCATCAAGGACGTCTCCAGCGAGATGCAGGTCTTCGTCGACGAGTTCATCACGCGCATCGCGGAATCCTACGAGCTGCCGGATGAGCCGGTGAAGCAGGCGGCGGAGTAGATCCATGCAAGTCCAATCCGAGAGCAAGCCGTACGACGACATCAACATCACGCCGATGCTCGATCTCGCTTACGTGCTCCTGGTGATCTTCATCATCATGACCACGGCGACCGTACAAGGCATGAAGGTGAACCTGCCGAAGGCGAGCGCGGCGCCGTCGCTCGCACAGCAGACCACCAAGGCGATCACGGTCGCCAATGACGGCAAGCTGTTCCTCGACACCATTCCCGTCACGCTGCCCGAGCTCGAGCAGCGGCTGGTGCAGCAGCGCGCATTGACGCCGGAGTTTCCGATCGTGGTGCGCGGCGACGCCCAGACCCAGTACCAGAACGTCGTCGACGTGCTCGACATGCTCGGCCGCCTCAACTTCACCCAGGTCGGCATGGCGACCAAGCCGGTGGCCCGGTGAACGAAAGCGCATGTGACGCCGATGGACCCGCGCGACACCAACGAGGAAAACGAAGGACCGGCCTGGCGGCGCTATTTGCTGCTGGGCGGTGGCGGTCTGCTCGTCATCGCGCTGATGGTCGGCGGCATCATGGTGCTGATGAGCGGCGACAAGAATCCGCCGCGCAAGGTGAACGAGCTCCAGGTCACGATGATCTTGCCGCCGCCACCACCTCCGCCTCCACCGCCGCCACCGGAAAAGCAGCCCGAGGACAAGGTGGTCGAGCAGACTCCTGTCAAGCAGGAGATGATCGAGGAGAAGCCGGTCGACATCCCGAAGGATGCGCCGCCGGATGCGCCCGACACGCCGATGGACGCTCCGCCCTCGCTCGAAGCCAACACGGCGGGGCCGGGCACGCTGAAGGGCGGCAAGGGCGGCCTGATCGGCGGAGGTGGCGGCGGTGGTGGTGGCAGCAGCAAATGGGGTTGGTACGCGAGCATCGTGCAGGCCCAGATCGAGGCGGCGCTGCGCGCCAACGACAAGACGCGTCACGCCGTGATGCGGGTCAGGGTCCGGTTGTGGCCGGATGCGACCGGCCGGATCACGCGCGTGCAGCTGGTGTCTTCGACCGGAAATGGCGAGCTCGACGCGGTGATCCGCGACCAGGTGCTCAACGGCATGACGTTGCGTGAGCCGCCGCCGAAGGAAATGCCGATGCCGATCGTGATGCAAGTCACGGCGCATAGTCCGGGATGAGAAGAGGGCGGAACGGCGAGAGCCGTCGCCGCAAACGGGTTGAAGAGTGAAGAAGGGTTGATGCTATGTGGCGTGCAGAGATGACAAAGCGACAGCTTGCGGGAACCGCAGCTATCCTGCTTGCGCTTTCCGTTCCCGCGTCGGCCCAGGACGATACACCGACGGGCAAGCGTCCCACCGTTTCGCGCGACGCACCGCCGTCGTCGAATGCGACCGTCAATTTGATCAACCTCCTGGTGAAGCAGGGCACGCTGAGCGAGGATCAGGCTGCGGCTCTGATCAAGCAGGCTGACGACGAGGCCTATGTCGCCCGCCAGGCGACGCGCGACGCCACGACCAAAGCGGAGGGTGCCGCGAAGGCAGCCACGACCGCGACGGACGCGGTCTCTCCGCCCGGCATAAAGCGTGTCACTTATGTCCCCGAGATCGTCAAGAAACAGCTGCGCGACGAAATTCGCGCCGAAGTCATGGCGAAGGCGGAGAAGGAGAACTGGGCGTCTCCAGGCAAATATCCGGAATGGGCACAGCGGATCCGGTTCTACGGCGACATCCGTGCGCGATACGAGGGCGATCATTTTCCCGCTGGTAACCTGCCGCAGGAGAACTACAACGCGATCAACACGGGAAACCCGTTTCAAGAGGAGAATGGCAACTTCCCACCCAATCTCTATTTCCCGCCGTTCTACAACGTGACCCAGGATCGAAACCGTTTCCGCTTCCGCGCCCGTCTTGGCGCCGACGTCGATCTGTCCGACGGCTTCTCGGCGGGCCTGCGGATCGCAACGGGCGATAGCAGCTCACCGGTCTCCACCAACCAGACGTTTGGCGGGAATGGCGGGAATTTCTCCAAATACGCGCTTTGGCTCGATCGCGCCTTCATCAGGTACCAGCCTGTGCAGGATTTCGTTGCCACTGTCGGCCGGTTCGACAACCCGTTCTGGTCGCCGACCGATCTCGCCTGGTACAAGGATCTCGGTTTCGACGGATTTGCTATCCAGGCCAAGCACGAAGTCGACGAGGGCTTCACACCCTTCTTTGTCGGCGGTGCCTTTCCGATCTTCAACACAGATTTGAACGCGGGGCTCAACACTGTCGACCTGAACGGACCGATCAAGTCTCCCAGCCGCGATAGGTGGCTGTTGGGTGCGCAGACCGGCTTCGGCGCCAGGTTTGATCCCGAGACCAACCTGAAACTGGCGGTGGCCTATTACGACTTCACCAACCTGCGCGGCAAGCTGTCGAGCTCCTGCCTGGTCATTACCGTCATTGACAGCTGCGACACAGATTTGTTGCGTCCCCTGTTCGCGCAGAAGGGCAACACCTACATGCGGCTACGCGACATTCCGACGTTGACGACGCCCGTCACCACGCTGGACTACCAGTTCTATGGGCTGGCTACCGACTTCCGGCCGGTTGTCGCCAGTGCCCAGCTCGACTTCGCCCAGTTCAATCCGATCCACATTACTCTCGATGCGGAATACGTCTGGAACACGGCATTCGATCGCGCAGCCGTGGCAGCCGTTGCGGTGAACAATTTTGCCGGTACATCGACCGGCGCGGCTGGCCCTTTCAACGGTGGCAACCAGGGTTGGCTCGCGCGTCTCACCGTGGGTGACAAGGAGATCAAGCATCTCTGGGACTGGAATGCCCATGTCGGCTACAAATATCTCCAGTCCGACGCAACGGTCGACGCATTCGTCGATTCCGATTTCGGGCTCGGCGGCACCAATCTCAAGGGTTACTTCATCGGCGGCAATGTCGGCCTCGCCGAGAATGTCTGGGCTTCAGTGCGCTGGATGAGCGCCAACAGCATTGCCGGGCTGCCTTACGCCGTCGACGTCGTCCAGCTCGATCTCAACGCGAGGTTCTGATCATGCGGCTGTTGCGTGTTTCCTCCCTGGTCGCATTGGGGCTGATGGTCTGCTCGACCGCGCATGCGGATCAGGAAGGCGATCGTCTGCGCGAGGCGTTGCGATCCGCTACCGCGCAGGCGCGTGCGGCCGAAGACCAGCGTGCCGCTCTCCAGGCCAAGCTGACGGCAGCCGAGCAGGAACGTGAACGTCTGCGTAAGCAGAACGAGGCCTATCGAGCCCAGGTCAAGGAAGCCGAGCAGGCCTATCGCCAGGCCGTGAAGGACTTCAACGAGCGTCTCACCGAGCGTGATGATTCCCTCGAGAAGTGGAAGGTCGCCTATGCCGAGGCGGCCGGCGTGGCGCGCGCCAAGGATGCCGAGCGCGCCAAGTTCGAGGCTGAAGCGACCGCATTCAAGGCAAGCACCAAGGCCTGCGAGGCCAAGAACGTTCAGCTCGTGAAGACGGCCAACGAGGTCGTGACCAAATACGAGGCGATGGATCCGTTCGAGAAGGTTCTCGACCACGATCCCGTATTTGGTTTGAAGCGCGTCGAGCATCAGAATGCCGCCCAGGACTACCGCGACAAGATCATCGAACAGAAGGCCAAGCCATGACCCATGATGCATTCAAGACCGCCATGCTTGCGGGCGCGCTCTTCATTGCGACCTCGTCCGTGGCCATGGCCCAGACCCGCAACGCTCCGCAGCCGACGCCGACGCCAGCGCGCCCCGCTTCGGCAGCTCCCACGCGGCCGGCGGCCGCCGAGGAGACTTCGGGCGTGGCCAAGGCAAGCGAGGTCATCGCGCGGGTCGGTGACAGCGACGTCACGGCGGACCAGGTGCGTGCGACGATCCAGCTGCTCGATGCGCGCCAGCAGGCCGCATTGGCACGCGATCCGGCTCTGCTCAGCCAGACGGTGCGGGCGATCCTCGCCAATCGCCTCGTGCTCAAGGAGGCGATGGCCAAGAAATGGGAGCAGCAGCCGGCCGTCGTCGACCAGCTGGCTCGTGCCCGCGAAAGCCTGATCGTCGAGAGCTATCTCCAATCCGTGACAACGCCGCCGGACAGTTTCCCGAGCGAGGCCGAGATCAAGGGCGTGTACGAGGCCAACGCGAGCGCGTTGCTCGTCCCGCGTCGGTTCCGCCTGGCCCAGATCCTGGTCGCCGTGCCGAAGGATGCGGACAAGGCCGCCGAGGACGCCGCGCGGAAGAAGCTCGATGACGTCGTGAAGAAGGTCAAGCAGCCGGGCGCAGATTTCGCAGCGATTGCGCGTAGCTCATCGGACGAGGCTGTGTCGGCGGAGCATGACGGCGACATCGGTTGGGTGAACGAGCCTGATCTGCGCGGCGAAATTCGTGGCCAGGTCACGGGACTGCCGAAGTCAGGCATCACCGACGCCGTCCGGCTCGACGACGGCTGGCACATCGTGAAGCTGCTGGATACCGAGGCAGCCCACACCCGGCCGTATGCGGAGGTGAGGGACGCGTTGATCCAGCGCATGCGGGCTGAACGCGTCGAGGCCAACCGCCGCGCCTATGTGACGGAATTGCTTAAGCAAACCCCGCCGGTCGTGAACGAAATCGCGCTGTCGAAACTACTCCAGACAAAGTCAGAGGCGCAGCCGGCGCGTTAGTGCGCACGGCAGAACACATGCCGGGCTTGATCCAACGGGCCCGGCCGTATTGTGCCGGGCATCCGCTCTAGGTCCGACAGTTCTGGGTGACGTTGGCGGGAATTACCCTGGTGTGCACAGCGTTAATAATTGGGTAAGTATCATAATTATGATATGAACGACGTGTTACGCGGGAACGCCATTAAAACGGGTGGGCCGTGACCGACGTAACCGACCGAAACGATGCAATCGAAGCGTCGACAACCTTCGAGAGTGCATCAAGGCCGCGCATCAGCGTTCCGTTCGGCCTGATCGAGCCGCTTTTCGCGTTGGCCGACGTCCTGGTCATCGTCGCAGCGGGCGCGTTGGGTGGCCTGTTATATCACGGCGTGCTCGGCGCCGGGACCGGCGATCCCGGCGTCTGTGCTGGCTTGGGTTTGGTGGCGAGCTTGGCCTATGTGCTCGCGGCGCATTGTCTTGGCCTTTATCGGCTGAACGATTTGCTCCAGCGCGAGCACGATAGCGGGCGGATCTGGACCTGCTGGAGCGTGGCAATTCCGGTTCTCGCCGTCATCCTGTTTCTCTTCAAGTCCAGTGCGGAAACCTCGCGCGGCGCGATCGTTTGCCTGTCCGTTCTTGGAGGGATCGGTCTCGTTCTCGCACGGAGGCTGGCCAAGCGTCGCCTGCGTGCGGCTTTGATGACAGGCGCCATTCGCGGCCGGCGGGCGATCGTGATTGGAACGAAAGGCGAGTTGGCTTGTTTCGGGCGGCGCGATCTTCTGGTCAGGTTCGGTCTGGATGAAGTCGGGCGCGTATTCTTGCCGCCGTCCTCGAAATCGAAAGCGTACGCCGAAACGGTGCTGGATCGCGTACGGGAGGCCGCGGCAGAGGAGATCGTCCTCGCATTGTCGTGGTCGGGCCCGGAAGACATTCAGTGGCTGCTCGATCAGTTGAGGGCGGTCCCGCTTCCGGTTCGCCTGCTTCCCGATCGCGCGGTGTCGACGGTGCTTCAGCGCCAGACCTCGATGCCGCAGCGATTGTATATGGTCGAGTTGCAGCGCACCCCACTGACCACGCTTGAGCGTGGGGTGAAGCGGATGCTTGACGTGACGGTCGCTGCGACGTCGCTAATGTTGCTGACGCCGCTGTTGTTCGCGGCGGCGATTGCGATCAAGCTTGAATCACGTGGGCCAGTCATCTTCCGGCAGCAGCGCCATGGTTTCAATGGCCGGTCCTTCACCATCTACAAGCTGCGGACCATGAAGGTCCAGGAGGATGGCGCTGCCGTGGTGCAGGCCACGACAAGCGATCCACGTGTCACCCGCGTGGGACGTGTGCTCCGCTCGACCAGCATCGACGAACTCCCTCAATTGTTGAACGTGCTGCAAGGGCATATGTCCGTCGTCGGGCCGCGTCCGCATGCCTTGGTCCATGACTACGAGTACGGACGCATGATCGCGAACTATTCGTTTCGCCACCACGTGAAGCCGGGAATTACAGGCTGGGCGCAGGTGCACGGATATCGAGGTGGTACGCCGCGACTGGAGCTTATGGAACGCCGAATTGCGCTGGATCTCTGGTATATTGATAATTGGAGCGTGGTGCTCGATATCCGGATCATCCTGAGGACGGTTTTTGAACTGGTCCGCGCGCAGAATGCGTATTGACCGGACCGGTTTCAAGTCGCGCGTCATGACTGACTGTCATTCATTTGATGTAGTAGCCACGGCCGGCTAGTTTCGCGAGCAACGGCTCTCCGCGCCGCGCGGTGATCGGGACCACATCCAAGGTTTGGACCACATGTTATTCCGACCATTGGTCATGGCTGCACCATCGATTGCGGTGTGGGCGTTGCTCGCGACCGTTGGTTCGTCGGTTGGCGATGAAGCGGTCCAGGCCGATCGGCAGCCGCAGCGACTGTTGGTTGCTCCCGACGGTGGCACCGACACACGCCAGTCGCCGAATGGACCCCTGAGCCTGGGCGCCGCGCTGGAGGAAGCCGCCAGGCGGCGCGTTGCCGATGCCGCGACGCCGCTCGAGCTCGAATTGCAGCCTGGAACCTATGATCTGGACAAGCCTATCGTGATCGATGCGCGCCTCGCAGGCGATGGCGGGATCACGCTCAAGGCAAGGCCTGGTGCAGACGTGCGCCTCGTCGGCTGGAAAAAAGTCGAGAGTATCATTCCTCCGGCGAAGGATATCGAAGACCAGCTTCCCGCGATCGCGCGCGGCAAGATAAAATATTACGCTCTGCCGCAATCCGAATTTCCTGATCTCGGGGTGGAGCTGCCGCGAGGGCACTCGCTGCCGCGCCGTGCGGCGGAGATGGAATTCTTCCTCGGCGATACGCCCCTGAGCCCGGCCCGGTGGCCCGCCACAGGCTATTCGGAAATCATGCGCGCCGTCGATGGATCGCGGGTCGTGATCCGTGACGCGCCGCTTTCCGCCGTTGCCGGTCGCACCGACGTCTGGTTCGCGGGATTTCCCGGCGTCGAGTGGGGTTACGAGCGTGTACAGGTCGCTGATGTCGATCCCGTCTCGGGTGTCATCCGGGCCGTTCGCCCATTCCTCTACCCACCGAGATGGCGCGATTTCGCCGCGCTGGAAGGCCCGCCGAGCCTGTTCAGCGCACCCAACCAGTTCTATCTCGACCGCGCCAATCGCGTGCTGGCGGTCTGGACGCCCGTCAACGACGCGCGAACCATTCAGGCCTCGATCCTGACCAACGCGATCGTGATGACGGGCGCGCGGCACGTGCGGATCGAAGGGCTCAGCGTGCTGGGCGTGCGTGGCGACGCCATCCGGGTCGTCAACAGTGACGACGTGCAATTGGATCGCATCCAGGTCGCGGACAGCGGGATGCGCGGGGTCGCTGTCGAGGGCGGCCACGACTTTCTGCTGCAAAACTCCGTGATCCACGATACCGGCGACGAAGGCGCCTGGGTCACGGGTGGGGACCGGCAGAACCTCGTCTCTGCCGGGCACAAGATCCTCTCCAACACTCTGTTTCGCTTTGGGCGGCGCATCCGCAGCGGACGGGATGGAATCCGGATCGATGGCGTCGGTATCGTCGTCGAAGACAATGTCCTCAGCAACGCGCCGTCCCAGGCGATCGGCTTCCAGGGCAACGATCATCTCATCCGGCACAACGACATCTCGCGCACCATGTCGGAGTGTGGCGACTGCGCTGCGATCTACACGGGCAGGGACTGGAGCGCGCGCGGCACCTGTATCGACGGCAACGTCATCCACGGAATTACGCCGGCACCCGATCGGGACGTGAGCGGCATTTACCTCGACGATGCCGCAAGCGGCATCGTCGTCTGGCGCAACGTAATCGTGAGCCTGCGGCGGGGAGTCCTGGTTGGCGGCGGCCGCGATAATATCGTCATGGAAAATACGATCACCGATGCAGATCAGTTCGGGGTCCTGCTCGACGGGCGCGGCCTGAGCTGGGCCAAAGCCTCGGTGAACGATCCGTCATCCGAGATTCGCCGCAGGCTCGTCGCTGTTCCCTATGACCGTGAGCCCTACCGCTCGCGCTATCCGCACCTGGCTGAGCTGCTGCAGGAGCAGCCCGGACAACCGAGGTACAACCTGATTTCCGGAAACACATTTGTTCGTGGCGCAGGCGTGGTGCTGGAGGATCCGGCGTTGCGCGCGCTGGTGCTGACCACCCCACAGAAATTGAACGAAGCAAACGGGCAGGCCTGCCCGCCGCAATCCATTGCTGGCCGTCGCGGTCCACCGGCGGAATGATCGCCGTAAGCCTTCCGGGGCCTCGGAACGCGGGTCGACGGGCGGTCATCACGGTTCGTGATAAGCGTGTTAGTCGTTATGTTAACAGTCATCTCGCTGACAAGTTTTTCCACTAAGCCTCGCTGAGGCGCTGATACGTCCAGCGCGCCTCGGGGGAGGTCGAGTAAGGGCATGTATCAGTCTGAATGGGCGCGGGCCGACCTCTCGGCGTGCACCGAGGCGCCAATCCCGGAATTTCGCTCGCGTCTCCCGGTGGCGGATGTGGCTGGCGTGATGCTGCTGCACTGGCAGGAGCACTGCGTCGAATGCGCCGTGCCGCAATGCTATTCGACGTGCCGCCTGTACGTTCCCCGCGGCGATGGGCGTTGTGCGCGATTTGCCTATGGTATCGTTCGTAACACCGCCGCGACTGGCGGGCTCGGCTTCGGCGCCGACATTCGTTTCCGCCGCTGGGCCAAGCTCGAGACCGAACTGACCGGCTGCCTTGTCTCGACCCGGTCACATCAGGTGATCGAGCGGTTCGACGCCGCCGCCAGCGGCGCGGTGAGCGCGGCCCATGCGGCGATCCGGCACATCGATTCGACGCGCAGCGTCTCCCATGACCTCTTGGCCAGGCTGCGCAGCCGGGTGTTGCGCCGGCTGGGCCGGGCTCACGCTCAATACAACGCCTTCGCCATCGAATGCTTTAGCCCGGAAAGCTCGCCGTTTCGCTTGGCGGTCAATTTGCGGGTCGATGATGCGACCATCTTTCGCCATGCCGTCGAGGTGGCGCCGGGACCGAACTTCTTCTCCATTCCTGTCCCGCTTCCGCACGATCTCGCCGAAAGGGAGTATTTTCTGACGATTGAGCCTGAAGTCGATCACGAGGTTCGGGTGATCTTCACATGGCTTGATTTCGTCGCCTTGCGCCAGGGTGCGAACCTCCCGGTTGTCGGCGGGGAGGTGCGCGGCCCGGCACGCAAGGTCAAATGCGTCGCCTGGGATCTCGACAACACCCTGTGGCACGGCATCCTCGTCGAGGACGGTGTTGCCAAGCTCAGGCTGCGACCGGAGGCCGCCGCGTTGATCGAGCAGCTCGACGCCCGCGGCATCATTCAGACCGTCGTCAGCAAGAACAATCACGACGACGCCATGACAGTCATCGCCAATTTTGGTTTGAGCGACTATTTCCTCTATCCGGCGATCAATTGGGGCCAGAAGAGCGCCAACCTGCAACAGATCGCCGATCGCCTCAACATCAACATCGACACGTTCGCGCTGATCGACGACTCTCCCTTCGAAAGGCAAGAGGTCGGGACCGCGCTACCGATGGTGCGGGTCTATTCGGAGCAGGGCCTCGAATCCGTGCTTGACCGGCCGGAGTTCGATGTGCCCGTGACGTCGGCCAGCCGCCAGCGGCGGCTGTCCTATCTCACCGAGGTGCACCGCGATCGCGCCCGCGAGGTCTTCGGGGGCGATTATCTCGACTTCCTCCGGTCATGCGCGATAAAACTGCGCATCTTCAAGCCATCGACCGCCGCAGAGACCTTGCGCTGCCTCGAGCTGATCGAGCGCACCAATCAGCTCAACCTTTCCGGCCGGAGTTACGATGCGGAGGCGTTCGACCGGCTGCTCCGCGCTCCCGGCAATCTCTGCCTTGCCATGGAGTGCGAAGACCGCTTCGGCAACTACGGGATCGTCGGGTTTGCCAGTGTCGTCGAAGACGCCGGGCAACCCACGCTGCTGGATTTCGTCATGTCCTGCCGCGTGGCGCAGAAGCGTGTCGAACACAGCGTGTTCGGCTGGTTGGCGCGCCGCGCGCGCGAACGTGGACATCGGAAGCTGCTGGCCGATCTGCGGCCGACGTCCAAGAACAAGCCGCTGCTGAAGGTGTTCGAGGACATGCGCTTCTCGACCGAGAAGGAAGAAGCGGGCAGGGTCCTGCTGGCGCTTGATCTGGCGACTGCCGACCTCGAGGACGGGGCAGTGATTGCTCTGGATGCGAGCGATTTGGCCGGCGACAAAGTCGCTGCATGAGGCGCCTGATCGTCAACGCCGACGATCTCGGGTACGACCGCGTCGTGAACGAGGACATTTTCCGGTTCATCGAAGCCGGGAGCGTGACCTCAGCGACCATTCTGACAAATGGGCCGGCCGTTGAGGCGGCGGTGGCCCGGCTACAGGACTTCCCACGGGCGTCGTTCGGGGTTCACCTCAACGTCACTGAATTTCCGCCATTGACACGGGGTGCCGTGCTCGACGCTTTGTGCGACGAGAGCGGCGCGCTGGCGACAGGCTGGGTCAAGAAGCTGGCGTTGAGCGGAGCAACGAGGGACGCGGTGTTCCAGGAATGGTGCGCGCAGGTCGAGCGCGCTCTCGACCTGCGCGTACCGGTGTCGCATCTCGACTCGCACCATCACGTCCATACCCATCCGGCGCTGTTCGCCGTGTTCAAGCGCGTCCAGCTCCGCTTCAACATTCGCAAGGCGCGCCTGAGGCGCAACATCTTCAACATCGGCCGCCGGCGACCGGCGATACGAGCGGCCACAACGGCGTGGAACGCGGCGTTCACCACGATCGTTCCCACGCAGACGACCAACGCCTTCACCGAATTTGCGACGCTCTATGAGCGGGTCGTCGCCGGGTGCCCCTGGACCGGCACGGTCGAATTGATGTGCCATCCTGGCAGTCCACTGTTTACGGATGAGACGCGTCTGCTCGAGGGCGACTGGAGAGGCGTCCTCGGCCGCGACGTGACCATGATCAGTTATCTTGACCTCTAATTTAGCGCTGGTGGACCAACGTTACCGCACGGCGACATGATGCTAACATGATACAATGTTAAGTAGAGTGCGTCGTCGCGGACTCTAGAGTCGTACGACGATGCTGGGCGCATCGGTGATCCTCCGTCCGCAAGGTCGAAAAACGGCGGGAGTTTCCGAGTTTTTTATTTCGAGTTGACGGTCGGTCACGCGGACTTGCTGGTCAGTCCGACCTGGACCGATAGCGGAAGGCCATAGACGGAGACGGGCAACGGAAATGGGTGTGGGAATCGCGAACAGCTGAGCTGCATTTTAGAACAGTCATCGAACGTATTCGAACCCATTCCGTCAACGGATCAACGAGAAGCACGGAGCTGGCGATGTCGACCTTGCTGATCCGACTTGGCCTACTGCTTGTGATATCGCTTCTGAGCGCAACCGCCTCAGCCCAGTCACCGATTCCCCTCTCTTATTTCGGAATGCACATTCTAAGCGATTCCAATCCATGGCCGGCGCTGCCAATCGGCTCGCGCCGCATGATAGTCAATGCGAATTGGTGGGACATCAGCGCTGGCCCTGGTCAATACGATTGGACAGCTTTCGATGCCATCGTGGCGAGATCAACGACGAGTGGTGCCGACGTTGTTTTCGATCTGGGAGGCTCCCCGGCATGGGCATCGTCCAATCCGAGCGCGGGTCCATGTGCATGGGGCTTTAATGGAAATTGTGTGGCGCCCCAGACGCAATATTGGGCAGCCTGGATCTCAGCGGCGGTGACTCATGCCGCCTGCAGGGTGAAATTCTGGGAAATATGGAACGAGCCGAACGACGGCGGCTTTTGGAGGGGCGATATTCCGACGATGGTAGCGTTGGCGCGGCAGGCCTATCAGACGATAAAGAGTATCGATCCAACCGCGAAGGTCTTGACGCCGGCTGTTTATTCCGATCCCACGGGCGGCACGATTGCGACCGACGGCGTCGCGTGGATGATGGAGTTTCTCAGGCAGTGCAGCGTGCCGCCGGCGGGGAGCACGACGGCGCCGCCGTGCGCGGACATTCTAGCCTATCACGGCTATCCGGTGAATTGGGCGGAGCTCGGCGACCAGACGCTCATGAGCCAGCGCACCATCCAGACTGGTGAAGGCAATATCTATCTGGGCGTTATCGATCCGGCGAGCTACCCGCTTCTTGGCGAACAGGCCATCATTGACATCCAGAAATACAAGAACATTGCCTCAACCTACGGCCTCGAAGCCGTGTGGAGCACCGAGGGCGGCCTTGGTGTCTGGCTTAAGAACAACTACGGAATCGACGGACAGCTCCCGTCCTGTCAGGCAGTGGATTGCCTGACGAATCCCATCTATCTGCAAAATCGGCAATTGTCCGCCGAGTATGTTGTCAAGACAACGATGCTGATGCAGGCCGGCGGGCTGGCGCGTTCGTACTGGTATGCCTACGACAATATCGCCCTCGGTTATCTCTGGGGTGGGCAGGGAACGAGCCTCAACGGGACGGGAACAGCCTACGCCTTGCTGGGCCAGTTGGTCGGTACGACGCCGGCCACACCGGTCGCGCGTCAAGCGACCACGAACCGGATCAGCAACCCCTCCGCGAGCGGAGCCATGGTCGGCTCTCCCGGAGCGGCCCCGACGTCCTGGCGGGTCATTGCCGCCGATGGCCTCGCGATTAACGTCGTCAATGTCGCGGGCGACGCTGTCGACTTCCGCATCCAGGGGACGCCGACGACCACGCGTACTTTTGCCCGGATCGAATTCGAAACCCCCGGCACGATCGCGTCCGTGCAGGGCACTCAATGGTTCGGCGGCTTCAACCAGAGCCTGATCGAGGGATCCTACAACAATGTCACGGTCTGGACCGGCCTCGTCGAGTACAATGGCTCTCAGCAACCTATAACCTTCACCAGTGGCCAGAACGCCCCGGCGACGTCGTTGGACTATGCGCTCCAGCACAATCCGATCATGGCGATCACCAAGAGCCCGTATTGCGCGTTCGTGGTGCCGACGGTTGCGTTCGGCTATAGCGCGGGACAGCCGGTCGACGTCACCCTCCGACTGGCCCGGCCGAGCATCGACAATGGCACCACCTGGCAGGGGACCTATACGCGCGCGGACGGATCTTCCGTGATACTGGCCTGGGACTCGAGCGGAAACCCGACGGTTCTTCCGCTCAGTCCGGGCTATAGCCGATACCAGGATGTGTCGGGTAGCATCACTACGATAACCGGCAACCAGGTCACGCTGACAAACTCGCCGATATTCATTCTCAAGCCTTGATTGGTTCGCGCATTTGGCAATCGATAATCGCGCTGCCATAGCGGTATGAAGCTCTCGTCATGGCCGGGCCATCCACGTCTTCGCCAGGCTGTCAGAATGCAAAGACGTCGATGCCCAGGACAAGTCCGTGCATGATGAAAGTCGTCGCACTCACACCGCGACGGGGTTGCGGCCGGTGATCCGTTCGAAAATCCGCCCATCGACTTGAAGGTTTTCGACATATCGCTCGAACGGCACATCGAGCTGGACAACGGAACGATGAATAACGCCACTCTCCGGTTTCACATACTGCAGGGCAGGAAGGCCGGTTGCGACGGTCTTGAACCCGATCTCGAAGCAGTATTGTTTCAAGGGCGAGGAAAAATGCCTGCGCATGCCGAACGGATAGGCGAAGTGGATCACGGGCTCGAGAAGGATGTCTTCCAGGATGGCTTTACTGGTCCTGATCTCGTGCTTCGCCTTCTCCAGGGAAATGGCCGCCAAATTCGGGTGTGTGTGGGTATGCGCGCCGATGACGTGTCCCGCCGCGGCAATGCATTTCAATTCCTCGACAGTCAGCGTCGGCTCGGGCTCCGCGGAAATACTTGAGAAGAACCGTCGGAGCTCGGCTTCGTCAGCGCGGTCACGAAACGAAACGGTATTGACGTAGAAGGTCGCTTTCGCGTCGAGCCGATCGAACATCGGCAGGCAGGCGTACCATGACTGGTAGTTGTCATCGAGCGTCAGCATGATCATCCGGCCTGATCCGGTCAGGAATTCGTTCGGGCCGACGAAGCCGTAGCCGAGGTCGGCAAATCGCCGCATCAGCTGTTCCACGGCCGAGGCCCGTCCGCTCAAAGAATGGAGATAAAGCGCCAGCTTGTCCGGAAGAGGCCGGCGCAGGAACGCTCTGTGAAACGCGCCAATAGAAGCGCGGAGCCGCGTTGCAGTATACGTCATGACAAAATTCTTATCATTCGAAATCTCGTTTGATTGTGACAGGCAACGAAGCCATAAGCCGCAGCCGATCAAATGTTATTGGTCATCACGTCGTTATAGTTGCTGACTATTCAAAATCGTCGGCCCGGAACACCCAGGCTGCGGCGAAGGCCGCTTCGGCGGCCAATGCGCGAGCTGAAATCTGGCGGCTTTGTTAGTTCGACTGTTGGGCAGAATCAATGCCGGGTATCGCGATCTGCAACAACATGGTCACGCCGTATACGAACCGGCTCTTCAATCACATGATCGATTGTCACGGGCTCGATCTCACGGTGATATCGTGTGCCGCCCGGGAGAAGAACCGCCAGTGGTCGGAACGGTACGCCGCACGGTATAACCACATCCTGCTTCGCGGAATCGAGTTCGATCTGCCCGGATCGAGGTCGGCGCATATCAATGTGGGGATGTGGAGCACGCTGTGCCGTCTGTCTCCCGATCTCGTCGCCATCAACGGTGTCTATCCGACGATGCTGGTCGCCGCGGCTTGGAGCCGGGTCCACAGGAAACCGCTGGTGTTTCTGACCGACGGGTGGGCGATCATGATGCCGCAAAGCATCTATCATCGCCTGACGCGACCGGCGGTCGTCGACCGTTGCCGGGCGATCATCTGCGCGAGCGCGAAGGGGAGAGACTTCTTCGTGGAGCAGGGCGCGGACCCGGAGAAGATCTTCGTGGCGAACATCGTTCCGGCCTGGGGCGGACCAGCTGACATTCCGGAATTCGCCCGGCGCCGCTATGACCTGCTGTGGTGCGGACGGGTGAATGACGAGCGAAAGAACTGGCCCTTCTTCGTCAAGCTCGTGCTTGAACTGAAGGGACGCCTGCGGGCCTTGTCGGTGCGCATCATCGCGGATAGCCCGTCGAGGCCCGAGGAGCTCGACCAGCTCTCTGCGGCGGATGTCGCATTCGAATATACTTCGCATGTCCCGCCGGAGGAGATTGCGTCGGTCTTCTCCACCGCGCGCGTGCTCGCCTTGCCGTCGAAGTCGGACGCATGGGGACTGGTCTGCAACGAAGCGATGCAATGCGGCACGCCATGCATCGTCTCTCCATTCGTCGGGGCAGCGGACGAACTCGTGATCGACGACGCCTGCGGTTTGGTGCGCCCGCTCGAGGTCGAGCCGTGGGCGGCCGCGATTTCGCGGCTGGTCGACGATCCGGCGCGCTGGTCGGCGATGTCGCAGGCCGCGATCCAGGCCGCATCGCAATTCAACCTCAATCGATCGGCGCGCAGGTACGTTGACGGGTTGAACTTCGCGGCAGCGGGCCCGCCGCCGGCCGCAAGGAAGCTTGCGTCCGCGACCTGAAGCGGTGCCGATGTCGCCCCTGACTGAGAAAGCCAGGATGAACTATTCCAGGATGTCGACGAGCGAGGACGGACAGGTGGCTGACAGCGTGATATCCGATGCGGCGCCGGCGGGCGCCGACAATGCGACAGCAAATGGTGCCAAAGGAAGCGGTTCCGCGGCGCCGTCGCGCTCGCAACTGGTTCGGATCACCGACGACCTCCTGCCGGCGACCTGCGAATTCCTCCATCACGAATTGAACGGTGATATTTCCGTCAAAGGCTGGAAATCGATGCTCCGCTATCCCTGGCTGCAACCGAATTCGGACTACGGCATAGCGCTGGTTCGTCCGAACGAGGGCGTGGTCGGCGTCCTGATCGTCATCCACTCCGAGCAGATGATCGAGGGCAGGGTAGAGCGGTTCGCCAACCTGGCACATTGGTGCGTGAAGCCCGCTTACCGAAGGGAAAGCCTGCGTCTCATGAAAGCGATGATGGCGCAGAAGGAGTTGAACCTGACAGGATTTTCTCCGATCAGGGAGGTCGCCAAGATCGTCTGTGGCCTGGGCTGGAAGAAACTCGACGACCATGTCTACTTGCTTCCCAACGTTGGAGTTTCGTTCGCGACACGCAAGCTGCGCGTGCTCACCTCATTCGACGAGATATTCGCGATCGTCGATGAGCGCCACAAGCGCATCATGTCGGATCACGGCAGGGGGAGCCGTGGCCGATTTGTGCTGGTGACGGACGGAAGCCAATGGTGCCTGTCGGTCCATACGATCGAAACGCGCAAGGGCGTTGCGCTCTCGATTCCGATCTATCTCAGCGACTACGGCCACTTTCGTCGATGGATGACGCTGTTTCTGTCGACCTACCGCACACTCGACGGCTGCTGGGCGTCACTCTGCCAGCCGCGTTTTCTACCGAGCCGGCCGATGATCGCGGTCAGGCTGGCCGAGCCGCGCCCTCATGTCTTCAGATCGGCCGGCGCGGCCCCCGCGAGCGTTACCGCGCTGTATTCCGACGCTGTGCTGTGATGGCAGAAAGAGCTCGCTGGGCTGACGCGGACAGTTCGCGACGTCATTAGCGCGCTTGATCAGGCGGCGCGAGCCCTTTCGATCGCGCGTTGATAGATACCGATCAGGCTGTCGTAGCCGCGGTCTTCGCTGCACATGAGAATATAGGCCTGACGCGCGGACCGGCCCCATTGCGCCAATTGACCGGGATCGTCGATCGCTTCGTTCATGGCGTGCACCCATCCGTCGATGTCGTCGGTCGCGATCAATCGTCCGGTCTTGCGGTCCTCCACGATTTCTGCGAGCGCGCCGATCCTGCTGGCGATGACCGGGGTGGAGCACGCCATCGCTTCGGCGACGATCATCGGGAATCCTTCATAACAGCGCGACGGAACGAGGACCGCGCTCGCGCTCCGCAGTCTGCTCGCCACCTCCTCGCGGGCGATGCGTCCGGCAAAGGTGACATTCGGGGGAGCGATCGACCGCAAGCGATCCGTTTCTGGGCCGTCGCCCACGATCTCGACGTCGCCACGCACCTTTGCGGCTGCCTTCACAACGATATCGGCGCCTTTTTCCTCGCTCAACCGGCCGATATAGACCAGGCGCCCGTCGCGTAATGGCAGTCCAGGCCCGATATCCGGCGCGAAGTTGGGGCGCACGACGATCTGGTCCTCCGTGAAACCATCGGCGAGAAATCGCGACCTTGCGAACTGCGTCATGGTCAGGACCGTGATGCGGGCGCGATGGCGATCCAGGACTCGCCGGAACACGTGACCCATATAGGCTGCAGCAGCCGAGCCGATGGCGGATCCCCGATAACACCTCCACCGGACCGCTGGCCATCGGTTGCGGCCGACACAGGATTCGCACGGCTGTCCGTCGCGCATGAGGATTCCGCCGGGGCAAATCGTACGAAAGTTATGTAGCGTCTGCACCACCGGGATGCCTTCGCGTGCAATCACGTCCAATCCGCCCGGCGACACGAGGGGGAAGAAGTTGTGCACATGGACGACATCAGGACGAGACGTCGAAATCATGTCGCCGAGGCGGGCGGCCGAGGTGCCGTTCCGTCCAACCTGCAGCGTCACCCTGATGCGGTCGCCGGTGTTCCTGATCTCCGAATTGTCAAAGAACGCGGTCTGCACGTCGTGGCCGCGCTGTCTGAGAAGATTGATCTCCTGGTTGACGACCGTGTCCTCGCCGCCGGCCTCCTGATAGATGTTGTGAATGACCAGAATCTTCAAAGCCAACCTCGATCGCGCAATGTCCCGATGCGGTCGCGTGAGCCGCGCTGCGGTCGCGGCGCGCTAAACGTGATGGAGCTTCTTCGGGGTTTGAGATTGCCGGAACCGAATTGAGATCGTCTCGAAGAGGGACAGAAATACGAATATCGGGGCGATCACGAGATAGCGTCTCCAAAGACGCCGGGGCTCCGTCACCAGACGATGAAGCCATTCTAGGCCATTGTTCCGCATCCAGAGCGGCGCGCGCGGCGTATTTCCGGACAGAAAATTGAACGCCGCTCCGACACCGATCGTGATCGCACCGGGAATCGCTCCTGTGTGCTGGGACATCCAAATCTCTTGTTTCGGGCAGCCAAGCCCAATCCACACGATGTTGGGTTTCGATGCGTTGATGCGCTCGATCAGTTCGTTGTCCTCGTCATCTGTGAGCGGCCGGAACGGCGGCGATTCGGTGCCACAGATCGTGAGCCGGGGATTGAGTGTCGTTAGCGTCTGGGCCAGCCGATCAGGAACGCCCTTCGCGCCGCCCAGCAGAAAATGGCTCCAATCCCCGGGAGACAGACGACAAAGCTCCTGCATGAAATCGGGGCCGGGGACACGACCGATCGATTTCACACCGCGCGACCATGCGGTCCAAACCAGAGGTGTACCATCCGCGATGACGAGGTCGGCGCCTTTCAGGGCGCGGCTGAGAGCCGGATTCCACCGAGAGAGCATGATGCTATGCACATCGGTAACGCAAATGTAGCGGCTCTTCTTCTCCTGGATCCACTCGCGGACAATCGCTGTCGCGGATGCCATGTCAACGACGCTCACTGGAGCTCCGACAATCCAGAAGCGCTCGGTCACCCGGTCATTGGGGCGATCTGCTAATTCGGCGATGGCTGTCCCCGCGGGGACCATTCCGACGACAGGTGCGTATTGGTCGGACACAACAGACATGACGTCGGCTCTCCCTCCGATACGCGAAACGTCCGGATTTTTGCTTCTGCGGCGCCGCAGGATTGGGCGCTGATTTTTGGCGGCGTGTTTCGCGGGGCTATTGCGGTTTGATCTTGTCGTCGCGCCACGCGATCGGCGTTTCGGCGCGCAATTTGTCGACAAGCTCCACCTGGGCCTTGCGCCGAACGACGTTCTCAACCTGTTCGCGTACGGCAGCGAATTCGTTGGGCTTGCGAGTCCGCTCGTCTTCGATCTTGATGATGTGCCATCCGAACTCGGTCTTTATCGGCTTCGAAACGCCGCCCTTGCCGAGGGTGAATGCAACGTCAGCGTACTCCTTGCCCATCTGAGCCGCCGAGAGCCAGCCCAGGTCTCCACCGTTCTTCTTTTCATTTTCGGCGTCGGTCATATCTCGGGCGACCGCGGCGAAATCTTCCTTGGCGACGCGTTCGAGAGCGCTCTTTGCTTTCGCTTCCGCGGCTGCAATCGCCGCCTCGTCGTTGGGGTTGGAGAACTTGAAGATGATCGCGCGGATATGAAGCTCGCGTTCGGGTTTTGTATTCCGGATCGCGTCATCGTAGAATTTGCGAACATCCGCATCGGTCACGTTATCCGCCGTAACCTGCAACATCCGGTTCATCAGCGCCTTGTTCCGGGTGTAGGCCATGCGTCTTTGCAGATCGGCCTCGTCGACCAGGCCCTTATCCTTGGCGGCCTTGGAAAGGATGACGAGGTCATGGAGATAGGTCGCGATATAGAGGCGCTTGCTCTCCTCATCGAGGCCGGCAAGCATCTTGCCCATATCTTCCTCGGCCAACTGGATATCGCTCTGGTGAAGCTCGGTCGCTCCGACGACGCCGACGACGGCGTCGCTCGCCGGTGTCTGCGCGAAACTCGACGTGCAGGCGATCGCCAAAGAGCCCAACAGAACTATCGTCGAAAGGGCTGTCGTCGAAGCTGCTGTGCGACGCCGCCCGGCTGCCGCAATCGGCGTAATCGGAGAAAGACGCGGTAGACCTATCATTTGAACAATCCTGATCTCTGCAAGCCCAACATCTCGCGCGGCTCGCATACTCGGGCCCCAAGACGAAAGCCGCCCGATCGGAGCGGTTGGACACAGCTCGGAGTTATGCGAAGGAAGATGTTATAGGTGTAGGTATGTTGTGTTATTAACGTTATGATGAATGGGGTGAGACGAAGCAATGACGTCTCACAGGCGCGATGCGGTGAGCTCGTGCGGGAAATGCTCGAATGAGAGCGTCGGCCGGCTTCGATGCAGCGCATCGCACGGTCAATGGAGCAGCCCGCCGGGTTGAATTTATCAGCCGCGCCGCAGCGATCGGTTGTCGCGAGAGGCCGACAAATTCGCCCCAATGCTTGCGGGTCCGTCTGCGATTTCAGCGCTTTTAGGCCGGACGTTGGTGCTGTGCGCGGCGTAGCATCCTCTCAGGCGAACATCAGAACGTGCGCGCTCGAGGGGCTGTGCTAGCTGTCGTCGCTCGCTTGAATGCATGGTTTGCGCGAACCACACCGATAGAAATTCGGGCTTGTTCTTCGGTGGACCGCATCCTTATCCACAGATCATCGGCGGAACGATATCGCCGTAATGTTAGTTCACATAATTAATATCAAAACTTCACTCGCGGCATTTATGAGTGCCCCGCGCAATTGGCGAGGTGCCGTTGCGGCAAACTGAACCCAACTGGAGTTGGAAAATGAAAAAGAGTCTTGTCCTGGCGTCGGTTGCCTTGGGGGCGATGTTCGCCGCCGATGCAGCCAGCGCGCAAACGGTCATCCGGGGCGGCGGCGCTACTTTCCCTTCAATCGCCTATCGCAATCTGTTCGATTGCGCGACCTTCCAGCCCTTCGGCCCCAGCTTCAGCACCCCCGCCGGCGTGACGCAGCCGCTCTCGGCTTCGTGCGTCGGCATTGGCCCGAACTTCCCGCATGATGCGTATCTCTTCCTGTACGCGCCGGTTGGTTCGGGCGCCGGCAAGGCCGGTTTCGTGGCTCACACCGCCAGCCCCGGCGGCAGCAACAACTGGACTGCCAAGGTGTCGGGCAACGTCCCGTACGCCGACAACACGTTCGCTCCCACCTGGCCGTATGCCAGCATCCAGTTCGCTGGCTCGGACGACCTTCTGCTCCCGAGCGACGTCTCGGCCTACAACACGAACAACGGACCTGCCAATTGGGGCAACATCCTGTTCATGCCGGCCGTCATCGGCCCGGTGGCTATCTCGATCAACCCGACCAAGGACGGCAGCAACAACGCGTGGGCCGTGCCTGCCAACACCATCAAGCTGTCGCGCAAGTCGGTCTGCGGCATCTTCTCCGGCCACATCACGAAGTGGGATAACGCCTCGATCACCGCGGACAACGGCACCACCGTCGGCACCGGTCAGATCACTGTCGTTCACCGTACGGACGGCAGCGGCACCAACTTCCTGACGACGAACGCGCTGGCCAACCAGTGCCGGTCCGTGTTCGGAACGAACAACGAGTCCGACTCGACGCTGGTGCTGTACTCGTTCCCCTGGACCGACAACGGTGTTGCGGTCGCCCAGTGCCCGGCGCTGCCGGCTGTTGGTGCGAACAAGAACAACTGGCCCGATTCAGGCGTCAACGACCAGTGCGGCCACGCGATTTCCAACCCGGGTGGTGGCGTGTTCAATGGCCAGAACGGCAACGGCGGCGTTGCGAGCACTGTGAAGTCCGTCAACGGTGCGATCGGGTACAACACGGCCGACCAGGTGCAGCCGATCGTTGCCTCTGGTCCGCAGGTCGCCATGCTGCAGTCGCAGTATGACATCGACAACTCGACCGGCCTGTATCATCTCCCGACCGCTGCCGGTGCTCAGGCAGCCATGGCTGCGGTGACCCCGGTGTTTGATGACACCAGCCGTTCGAACCCGCTGAACTGGGCGGCTCAAGGTACGGTTCCGAACCCGGCGCTGCCGGGCTCCTACCCGATCGCGGGCTTCTCGTGGTTCCTGTTCTACCAGTGCTACGCCGGCGCGGATGTGGCTGCGGTCATCCCGCAGTATCTCAACTTCCACTACGCGAACGCGCTGTCGGCGAGCGTCCTTGCCGACAACGGCATGGCGGTTCCCCCGGCTCCCTGGGTCAACGAGATCCAGAAGCTGATCACCACGACTTCGCCGTTCGGCCACACCGGCGACGGCGGCGTCTGCAACGCCAAGTCGGGCGCCTGATACGACGCTCCGTCTCGTCTGGCGAGACCTGTGTGCACCCGGGAAACCGGGTGCACATTTTTTTTGGCGCCGAAAGGATGCGCGCGGGTTCCCGATCCACAGGTGGTGAATTGCCGGCAACACATCAAAACTGACACATCAATGTTGCTTAACATTGTGTAAACGTTAGCGTAACGATATGCGGACAATTGGGGCGCCAGGCGAAAGCCGTGGGCGCTCCACGCGGCAACCGTCGCCAGGCGCCGGGTGAAAGCCGAGGAGTTTGAATATGTTCACTGCAGGACGTTGCGCGTGACAATCCTTCGAGCGTTTCGTGGCCAGGGCGCCGCCGCCGTTTCGACCTATCTCCGTGGCGTCAGCATTGTCGCCTTGCTGGCGGGCGGCGGTACCGCCGGCGCGCGCAGCCTCAACAGCTCGTCAAGCATTTCGCTCACGAACGCCGCCAGCGCGGCGCAATTGGCTGCGGGGATACAGGCTGCCGCGGCGGCGCAGCAATCGTCGCAATCGCTTGCCCGTGCAGCCGCGGCACTCCAGGCGGCGCGGGCTGCGCAGCAATCGGCAAAATCGCTGGCATCGACCTTGAAGGGTGGGGTCCCGGACGGCATCACGACCAACGGACTGATGCCGGCCGATGGAATCGCCGGTGACCCGACCTTGTGGCAAGGCGCTTCACTGCCCAGCCAAACCGTCGCCAATGGCCGGACGCTGGTCGATATTCAACAGACACAGCAAAAGGCGATCCTGAACTGGAAGACATTCAATGTCGGCCGCAACACCACGCTCACCTTTGACCAGCAGGCGAGCGACTGGACGGTGCTGAACCGGGTCTCGGACCCGTCTGCCTCACCGAGCACGATTCTCGGGCAGATCAGCGCGAAGGGGGGCGTCTACATCATCAACCAGAACGGCATCATCTTCGGCGGCGGCTCCCAGATCAATGTTCACGCGCTGGTGGCTTCTGATCTCGATGTCGGGACGCTCGGGCAGACGCGGTTCGACCGCGATCAGTTCTTCCTCGGCACCGGCATCGCCAATGGAACGCTTGCCGTCAAAAGCTTTTCGATCGGAGGGGAAGACAAGCAGACGAAAGCGATCGGCGGTGGCGTGGTCGTTCAGGCCGGCGCCACGATACAGACCGATGATCCGGGCCCGGATAAGCCGGGTGGGTTCGCCTATCTGTTCGGCTCGAACGTCGCGAATTACGGCGAGATCAGTGTACCGAACGGGGAAGCAGCCCTGATTTCGGCGCGTGCTATCTTTCTGACGCCAAACAGCGACGCCGCCGCTAGTTTTCCGTCTGCTGTCCTGCCGGCGAAGGTGACGTTCCGCGGGACCGGGTTCCAACTTTCGCCATATGCAAACTCATACAATTTCGCTGGAACCCCCAGTGGTCCGTATTTGTCGGGGACAGGCTCCGTCGCCAATAACGGGCTGATCGAAACACGCAGCGGCATCGTCGAGATGGCGGGTGACCGGGTCAGCATCGGCGCCCAGGGTGTCATTTCGGCGGACACCAGCATCAGCCTTCCCAGCATGGTGCTGCTTCATGCGGCGACGAGTGTCGACCTGAGCGGCACGATCAGCATGCTCCCGTCCGACACTGGCGCGACGCTTCCGCAGTCGAGCAGCGCGGGAAGCAACGTCCAGAGCTTCATGCCAGCCTACGTCGAAGCGACGGCACAAGGTCAGGTCACCGTCGAATCGAGCGGCCTCGTGTCGGCTCCTGCCGCGTCGATTTCGATCAATGTCGCGGACCTGACAGGCAGTCAGGGCAGCAGCAGAACCCTGTTCGGCGATGTATCGGTGAACGCATCGCTGTCGGGCCCGCAACGCGTGCTGCTCGCGCCCGGCGCCACCATCGACGTGGCCGGATTGCAGAACGTCGAGCTTCCGGCGAGCTACAATTTCATCTCTTTTACACCGACCAACGAGTTTGCGGACATGCCGCTTCAGCGCAGCGGCGCGCTGTACGGACAGCCGCTGTGGATCGATATTCGCGCGTCCGGAACGCGCAGCGACGGCACGACGTGGCTCGGCACACCGCTCGCGAACGCGAACGACGTCGTCAATGCGGTCGGCCGGAGCATCTTCCAGTTGATGACGGCCGGCGGCAATGTGTCGCTGACCACGCCCCAACTCAATGCTGCGGGCCAGGAGGTGGTGCTTCAGTCCGGGTCTGTGATCAACACGGCAGGCGGCAGCATTCGTTATCTGCCCGGAACGGTTCCGGTTACAATCCTTCTGGGCAGCGACGGCCGCAGATACAGCATGCAAAATGCCAGTCCCGACATGACCTATGTCGGGATTGCCGGCGTGTTCACTTCCGCTCATTCGCATTGGGGGGACACGTACAAGCAGATCTGGAACACCAACACCACGATGCAGGTCTCGGGGTATACCGACGGGCAGGGTGCGGGCGGCGTTGCCGTCAGCACGGTGAACCCGGTGCTGGCGGGGACGCTGCTGTTCGGCTCGGTCGCCGGCGAGCGCCAGATCGCGTCCGGCAGTTTGCCCTCGCAGGGCTACCTGACGCTCACCACGCCATCGACCGTCGTGATCGGGGCGAACGCGACGTCGCTGCCTGCCGATTTCGATTCCAGATACAACCAGAATATCTATTCGGCCAATGGAACGCTGATCGGCAAGGGGACAGCGCTGCTCCCGCCGAATCCGACCAACGCGACAGATCTCGTGTCCTCGGATAATTTCGCGTCGACGAGCGCTTACCAGACGTTCCTGTCGGCAGACGAGCTTTCGGGCTACGGGCTCAGCGCGCTTTCGATCACGTCCAACGATCTGGTCGTGACCAAGGGCAGCACGCTCCGTCTGGCGGCGGGCGGGCAGTTGTCGGTCACGACGGGTGGCGCGATCGACGTTGCCGGAACGGTTCAGGCAGCCGGCGGCAAGGTCAATCTGAATACAGATGGCTATGTAGTTGGCACCAAGTCACCGCTGCAAAATCTTTTCAAGCCGTCCGTGACGCTCTCGGGCGCCGCCATGCCTGCCAACGTGTTCGTTTCAGGCGTCCTTGATGTCAGCGGGCAATGGACAAACGACACGGGTCGCTTCGGCAACGATGCGTCGGGTCCGGGCAATATCAACGGCGGCACCATCACGATTTCCACGAACAAGAACAGCAGCAACGGTCTGGACACCACGGGAAGCATTCTGCTCGCGTCGGGGAGTTTGCTCGACGTCTCCAGTGGAGGATACATCTCGGCGAAGGGAACGCCGAAGACGGTCTCGAGCGGCCTGATGGCCGGCGCCGCTGGCAGCATTTCTCTGAAGGTCTACCAAGGCGCGAATTTCGATCCGAACGCAGTGGGCGCCCCCGTCCCCCCAACGTCGGGAAGCACCGCCGTCCTTCAGCTCGATGGCGCTATGCGGGGGTATGGGTTCGCCGACAGCGGCACCCTCACGCTCGCAGCCGCGGGAACGATCACGATCGGCAATACGTCTCAGCCGGACAGCGCGTCGGGGATACGGATCGGGGGGAGGCTGGCGACGCTCCCGGTTTCGTTGTTCGCGAACAATGGATTCGGCGCCTTCGTGATCCAGTCCGCGCCAAGTGGTTGGGCACCCAACGCCCAGGTCGTATTGCCCGGGACGATCGTTGTTGCGGCCGGGACCTCTCTCAAGCTGCAAAAGCAAAGCTTGAGCAGTCTTGCCGATTACAGCGCGGTGGCGACCGGCACCAAGATCGCCGCGATCGCGCCCGTGGTGACCGTGCCGGACGGTCAGCGTACGCCCGTCAACCTGACGCTCAAGTCGGACAACATTCTGCTCGACGCAGGAGCAACGATCCAAACCGATCCCGGGGCCGTGATCACGATCGCCGGGACACCCGCACAGCAGGGAACGTCAGGGGAGACGCCGCAGCGGGCAGCGAACGTGCTGTTGCGCGGTTCGATCATCGACCATTCGGGAACGGTGTCGGTGAACGCCGCGCTAACCTGGCTCGATCAGAACGCTTTGATCGACTTGTCGGGAATCCTGCAAACGAACGCTCTGTTCGGCAGCCGCGGCGGGCCTGCCGTGAGCGGCACGGTTCTGGCCGGGGGTAACCTGATTGTCGAGGCGGCGGATCCGAGTGTCAAAGGCACGAATCCCAATTTGTCGGGAACCGCACTTGTTGCGATGACAGGCGCCAAGGTCGACGTATCCGGCGCCGCCGGCACGCTCCAGGTGGCGAATTCAGGAAGCACGCGTCCGTCGACATTCACCTCGATGAGCTCGTGGAGCGACGCTGGCTCCGTCAGCATCGACGTCGGCGCGTTCGCGTGGGGAGGGACCTTCGTGGCGCGCGCGATCGATCCGCGAGCCCAGGGTGGGACCCTCATGCTCGGAGGAGGCGCAATATCCTTGCGGCAGGACTCGACCGCCGTCACGGCCGCGCTGTCCAACGTTGGTCAGGCATCGCTGGCGAATCTGGGCACCCTGTCACAATCGCTTCTGACGCAACTGACTGCGGCAGCCGGGCACTCGGTGTCGATCGTCGCCGCCGCCGACTCGAGCCGATTGGGTGCGTTCGACAATGTGTTCCTCTACAGCGGGACATCCGCCGGCGGACCCGGGCGCATTTTCACCGATCTGTCGGGCAGCACCTACAACATCGTCGCCCCGAGCCTGTCCGAACTCGTCGTCGATGGCACGCTCGACTTGCACATAGCCAGTCGGTTGGAGATCGCCGCGAGCTCGATCCGGTCGGTGACGTCTGGCAGCGCGACGCCGCAGAGCTCGGTCACGCTCGCCGCGCCTTACGTCCTGCTCACGGGTGGATTGCCCAATGGCAACGGAACAACAAGCGCGGGCGCCAGCACTTTTGATGTCAAGAATGCGCAAACGATCGACATCGAGGGGGCAGCCTTCAACGGTTTCTCGTCGGTCAGGCTGAGCAGTTCAGGTGACATCCGCCTGAGCACCCCGAAGGTTGCGGACGGCCTCATATCCGGGCTACCGCAGGCACTGCAAGATACGACCACCTATCGCGGTTTCCTGGATAGCTCCGGCGATATCACACTCGACGCGCAGCGGATCTATCCGGTGTCCTCCGTCGACTTCTTCATTCGAACACCGAAGAGCGTGACTTTCAGCGCTTCGGCTGGCAGCAATCTCGAGATCCCGCTCTCGGCCGGTGGCAGCATCTCGGTGTATGCGGCGAGCATCGAGCAGGGCGGAAACCTGTTCGCGCCGCTCGGCAAAATCACGTTGGGCGATGACGGAACGGCCGCGCGCAACACCGGCGGGGTCGTGACGGGCAAGATTGATCTCGTCCCGGGCAGTCTGACCTCCGTGACGCTCGCCGATACGCTGGTTCCATACGGCGAGACCGCAGACGGTACGAACTGGTACTACAACGCCAGCCTCTATCCGCTCCAGGCGCGCAACGCAGATGGAAGCGCTGTCGTTGAGCCGAACGGCACGTCTCCGGTGCTCCCGTCGAAGGGACTGGTGCTTGACAGCGCCAACGTGACAGTGGCGTCGGGAGCCAAGATCGACCTGAGGGGCGGCGGCGATCTGCAGGCCATGGAGTTCGTCTCGGGCAAGGGTGGCAGCCGCGACGTGCTCGCCACCACACCCTCCGGACAAACCGTGTATGCGTTGCTGCCGTCGCGCAACGATGGGGTCGCGGCCTTCGACATTCATTTCACGACCGCGCGCAGCCTGGACGGCGGCAAGACCATCACCGCCGCCGATGCCTATCCGCTCGCCGGCAAGCAGATCTACATCGATGGCGGAAACGGCATCCCGGCGGGAACCTACACGCTCTATCCGGGTCATTACGCCACGCTTCCGGGCGCGCTGCGTGTCGTCGATTACGGCAGCAATGTCGGCAAGAACCTCGCGTCGGGGACGACCCTGCCGGATGGCACCGTGTTGACGACGGGCTATTACACCTCGTCGACGCAACCGGGAACGCGGTCGGCCGGCCAGGAGCTGTTCGCGGTGCAGACCGGTGCGGTGTGGAAGCAGTACAGCGAATACACCCTGAGTTCGGCGAACAGTTATTTCGTCGCCAAGGCCGCACATGATGGCGTCTTGGCGCCCCGATTGCCCATCGATGCCGGACGGCTTGCTGCGGTTGCATCGCAGTCGCTTGACCTGGCTGGCGCGATCGCAGCGCAAGCGGCGCCAGGCGGTCGCGGAGGCGAGCTCGACATTTCCGCGAGCAAGCTGGTCGTAAGCCAGACGAATCCGATCGGCGTTGAACCAACCTATGCGTCAAGCGATGGTTGGGTCTGGCTTTCGGTCGATCAGCTCAACGCGCTCGGATTGGAGAGCATGCTGCTCGGCGGGCTGCGCACGGACACGGCCAGCGGCGACACATTGATCACACCGACCGCTGGCCAGGTCACGATCGACACAAGGGGCGCGGCGCTGACGGCTCCAGAGCTCGTGCTCGCGGCGCAACCCGCGAATTCTCTTGTGCAGACCGTGAACGTCGCCGGCCTCGGCGACGTCAAGGTCACGCTCCCGGCTGGCGGCGGCGGGGTCACGATTGCCTCTGGCAGCGTGATCGAGACCACCGGCGCCATTCAGTCGGGCTTCGGTCGTCACTATGTGTTTGCGCCATCAACTCCTGTCACGGCGCAACAACTCGCGACTGCTCTGGGAGGCACGCTGAACGGGACGCAGATCAGCAACGCCGATCTCACGAGACTCCCCCTGACCCTTCCCGACGGCCGAGCGGTGGGACCCAGCCAACTGGCGGCGCTCGCAATCGGCCAAGGTGCGCTGTTTGTCGCCTCGAACGATTCCAGCCTGACGGTAACAGGTCCAGCCGCGAACCGGCCGGACCTGACGATCAGCTTCGCGCCCGTCGCAGCGGCGGGAGGCGCCGCCGTGACCGGTACGGTCAACCTGCCATTCGCGGGCCAGGTCCTGGTCGAGGCCGGTAGCCGGATCTCGACCCAGAACCTGTCGTTGCAGGCGACCAGCAACACCAACGCGGTCGTCCTCAACGCCTCGACGACGGCCCATCCCGCCGCGCCGCCCGCGGTGCTGGACGCCAAACAGATCAACATCACCGCGCGCAGCATCGGGTTCGAGAGCAACCTGAGCCCGGGCCGGACGGAGTCGCTGCTGCTCTCGCAGACCAATTTCGGCCAGCTCGCCGGCGCGCAGAGCCTGACGCTAAAGGCGCTCTCCGGCCCGGTGACGTTCTATGGCGATGTTGCCTTCACACCCGGCGGAGCGATGCAGAACCTGACGTTGGACGCTCGCACGATCGCCGGAACCGGTGGCGACGTCAGGCTTGCCATCGGCGGCACCGCTACGTTGGTCAGCAGTTCGTCGGCGAGCGAGTCTGCGATCACATCGACCTCAGGAACCTTCGAACTCGACGCCGGCAAGATCGTCCTTGGAGGCGGGACGCAGACAATCGCGGGCTTCTCGAACATCAACTTGACGGCTGCCAAGCAGCTCAACATTGCCGGTCCCGGCTCGCTTGCTCTGGGTGCCACGGGCCAGGCCGCCGCCGTCGACATCAACATCAACACACCGCTCGTTCAGGTGAGCAGTCAGACCGGAGCCGCAACCGGCGCGCAATTCGCTCTCACGACGAACGGCACGGTCACGTTCACTCGGCCCGGCGACCCGAAGGCCTCCGTGTCCCGACCGGACGACAGCAGCGAGCTCGGCGGCAATTTCGCAGTCACGGCGGCGAGCATTCGCCTCGGCGAAGTCGATGCGAACGGCCAGCCGGTGCTGGCTGGCGGCATCATTCAGGCGCAGGCCGGCAACATCACGCTGCACGCCACCAGTGGCGACGTCACCCTCAATCCGGGCGCGTATATCGCTGCCGGAGGCTACGAAAAGACCTTCATCGACGTGACCACATATGCTCCAGGTGGCAAGGTCGTTCTCCAGTCCGATGCCGGCAACGTCAACATGCGCCAGAATAGCGTTGTGGACGTCGGGCAGCCCGTCGGAGGTCTCGGCCACGGCGGCGAGATCGACGTGACGGCGCGGAGCGGCAACGCCGTCGTCGCGGGCGCGCTGATGGGCTCCGGAGGGACCGGGATTGGTGGCACCTTCAAGCTCGATATCCTGGGCGCGGCCAATCTTGACACCTTGGCGAGCACGCTTGGTGCCGGCGGCCTCAATGGCTCGGTGGACATTCACACGCGCACGGGCAATCTGGTTCTCTCCGCGGGATCCACGCTGAAGGCCAACAGTGTCGTGCTCACGGCCGATGATCAGCGCTGGAATGGCACCGACGGATACAACGGCCAGGTGATCATCTCTGGCAAGATTGACGCAAGCGGCTCCGCCACCGATACGATCGACGGATCTGGCCAGGCAGGCGGGCAGGCGTCCCTCTACGGATACAATGCCGTCGTGCTGACTGCGGGCGCGAATATCGACGCTTCAACCGCGCACAGCAACGAGCGGGGTGGGGACGTCGTGCTTGGCATCGGCACGAATGCAGCCGGCTATATTGATCTTCGAGGAGGCGGCATCAACGTCTCCGGTCCGAAGGGAGGAGTGGGCGGCACCATTCATTTGCGTGCACCGATCATCATGGGCAATGCCCTTGGACAAGGTGACGTCAGAATTGCCGCCCTCAACTCCAGCATGACCGGCATGCGCGCAGTGACCGTGGAGCCGTACGTCACTCTTTCCTCCGATGGCAGCATCGGCCTGAATGGAAGCTGGTACCACTGGAACGGCATCATCGATCCGGCCAACGACCCGTTCCTCTACAACCTCATCGCGTCGTATGTGCAGGGCCAGACGATTTACGGTTTCGCCGGCACCTTCGCCCGGCTCACCCCGTTGGCGCAACAGCTCGGGGCGGGCATGGTCACTGTCCAGCCCGGGCTCGAGCTGATCAATAACAACAAGTCCGTCAACAACGGCGACATCACGATTGCCAGCAACTGGAACCTGGCCTCCGGCACCGCCTATGACCTGAAAACGAGCGGGGGCGTGACTTACTTCGACTACAACAGCAGTTCCGTGAAGTTCGACTATCGTCTTTCGCCGTACGTGTATGGTGCCAATGTTGGTGCGCTGTTCGGCGTCAGCAGCCCGGGCGCGCTGACGCTGCGGACCAGCGGGAACATCAACGTCAATGCGTCGATCTCCGATGGCTTCTTCCAGTTCAGCAACTATTTGGATCCGACGTACGTCAGCCAAGTCGCGACCTATCTTGCAAATCTCGCAAGCTCAGGCCAGGTCCGCGGGATGGACGGAAGTCTCAGCGGCACCGGGCAAAATGTTTATCTGTATCTACTGAACGGATTCAACCCACAATCCAAGGTGCCGATCGCTCCCTACAACCAGGCGGCGAACGGCATCAGCCCCGGCTCGGATGCGCTTGCTGCCGCGGATTTGTTCCCGCACAGCCTGTTGACGTGTCAGACTTACTGCGGGAATGGCTGGGGCACCAAGGTTTCGGTGGTCGACCCCGGGTCATGGACGTACCGCTTCACGGCAGGCGCCGACGTGGCGAGCGCCAATCCCATCGCCATGCAGTCGCTCGCGACCGTTGTCAGCGGCAGCGTGATCATCGATCATCATACGACGTACAACCAGCCGAAGTCCCAATCGGGCGCTGTCAGTTCAGTCAATCTTGCGACGATGGTGCGGACCGGGACAGGCGACATCAGCATCGCCGCTGCCCGCGACGTCGTCCTGAATGACACGACAGCTCCCGGAACGATCTATTCGGCCGGCGTGAACACGGCGCGGCTTGCCGACCCGCAATACCAGTTGAGCGGGACGACGGTGAGCGCCCAAAATCCGGACGGCTTTTTCGAGCCGCAAGTTCTAGCGTACAATGGTAATGTCAGGGTCGCCAATACGACCCTTTACGGTCCGCCCACTGCCGCGGCCTTCCCGGAGAACGGTGGGAACGTGGACATCGTGGCGCAACGCGATTTCATCGGCTTCAACACCACGACGACATCGGGCAACCAGACGAGCTTCCAGTACTTCGCGCCGTGGCTGCTGGCGCAGGCGGAGTTGACTCCCGTCCCCGTTAACACCGGCACCCGCCTGATGGGGGCTGGCGTTTTCGCACCGACGGGCACGAGCATCGCCTCGCAATCCGCGTGGTGGATCCAGTATGGCAGCTTTCAGCAAGGCGTCCTGAGCGCGGGCGGCGATGTCACGCTGACGGTCGGTCGGGATATGGTGGACGTCTCCGTCTCCCTCCCGACGACCGGGCGGGTGAGTGGCGGCCTCTCCACTGCCAGCACGCCGCAGACCCATGTCTATGGCAGCGGGAATTTGAGCGTTCAGGTGGGACGCAACCTGCTTGGCGGCGCCCTGTATGAGGGTTCCGGTCACGCGAGCGTCGTGGTGCGCGGCTCCGTCGGGCAAGCCGGAAACCTGGTCGCCAGCAACGGATCGTCCGTCAATTATCCGCTGCTCGCCGTCGACTCCGGGCAAATCGCGCTTGCCGCAACTGGATCCGTCACCACTGCCGGTGTGATCAATCCCGCCGCCATTCACTCTCAATCCGGAAGTTATGGCGACCCGCTTGGACGCTCTGCTGCTGTTTTCATGGATACTTATGGACCGAACAGTGCGGCTTCGATCCTGGCGGTCGGGGGCGACCTAACGATCGGCGTCGCTCCGATTGGAGTGTTCTATGGCGGTCGTGACTTGGCCTATCCGTCGAGCTTCGAGGCCGTCGCGCTGAGCGGCGACATCAAGACCACCGGCATGACGTCCGTCCAAAACTCGGGCATCATGCTGAGCGGCTCGACCAGCGGCTCATTCCAGTTGCTGGCGCAGGGATCGATCGACCTGACGGGCGGCTACACCCCGACGTCCGGCCTCAATCGACCGACCTTCTCCGCCGGGCCGTCATTGCTGGATACGGCCTTCAATCCCTTCCGGCCGAACAACGGGTTTGGCGACAGGCTGAGCAGCGAAGTGCTCGCGCATCAGGACGACACCGAGGTCGCTCACATCTACGCGATGACCGGAGATATCGTCGGCGTCGGCACCGTCAAGTCCAGCATCAGCAACAATCAGGTCAGCATCTCCGACATCCAGAGAGTGGAGATCAACAGTCCGGCAGAGGTCCATGCCGGCCGCGACATCGTGGACCTGAACCTGATCGTGCAGAATATCTCCGAGTCGGACGTCAGCAAAGTCGATGCCGGTCGCGACATCTACTACACAGGTTTCAATCTGGCCGGCGGTTTGCAGGTTGCGGGTCCCGGGTTCTTCGTCGTGCAGGCCGGACGAGACCTCGGGCCGTTGCTTCCGGCGGTCCACGACAACGCCAGCGAAGCCGTCATGCAGCAGGGCATCACCGCTGTCGGCAACGCCAGCTTCACGCCGGTTGGAAATCGCTATGTCGTTCAAGCGAGTTCCGGAATGTATGATCCGTTGCTGCTCGGACCTACCGGACAGACGCCGAAACAACGCAATCCCTTACTCGCCCAGTCGGGTGCTGACTTGATCGTGCAGTTCGGGGTGGCCAACGGAATCAACTATGACGGGTTCTGGAAACTCGACCCGCTGACCAATCAACCCGTCTACTATCCGGGCGTCATCGACGCATATCTGAATCCGGCGCGGGGCTCGATCGATCCGATTGTTTCGGGAGACTATTCGGAGCTATCGGTCCAGTTGAAGCAGTTTCTGGCTGCGAATCCGGGCACGACGCAAACTGCAGCGCTGGGTACTTATCAGGCGGCTTCGACGACGCCGGCCGCGCATAATTACACGAGCGAACTTCAATCCTTCCTGGCTCGCATCGGTCACCCAGCGGCCGATGCAAGTTCGGCTTGGACCACGTTCCAGGGCCTCTCGAAGGATCTGCAGCACGTGTTCGCCGACCAGATCTTCTACGTCGAGCTCAAGGTGGTCGGACAAGCTCAAACGAATTCATCCGGCAATTACCAGCGCGGTTACCAGGCGATCAACACTCTCTTCCCGGCCGGCCTCGGCTACACGGCGAACGCGCTGGGTGGCGGATCGAATGGCGCCAATCAATTGATCGCGACCGGTGATCTCGACATGCTGCATGCGACCATCCAGACTCAGCAGGGAGGCAATGTCTCCATCATGGGCCCGGGTGGAAACATTCGGGTCGGCTCTTTGGCGACCGAGCCGAACCAGCTTCTGAAGCTCAACGACCTCGGCATCATGACGCTTGCGGGCGGGTCCATCGACACGTTCACGGATCAGAGCGTTCGCGTCAATTCGAGCCGCGTGTTCACGGAGCAGGGCGGCGATATCCTGATGTGGAGTTCGAACGGCGATCTCGATGCTGGCCGGGGTGCCAAGACGACTCTCTCGCTGCCGCCGATTCAGGTTCATTTCGACCAGGATGATTACGCGTCGACTGATCTCGGGGGTCTGGTGACCGGCGCCGGCATCGCGGTGCTCCAGACCTCCAGCGCTGCGACGACCTCGAACCTTTATCTTCTTGCGCCGCGTGGGACCGTGGATGCGGGGACCGCGGGAATCCGGGTTTCTGGCAATTTGATCGTTGCCGCCGTTCAGGTGGTCAATGCGTTCAACGTCAAGGTCGGAGGCTCGACGACGGGCGTTCAGATTACCTCCGTCCCGAACGTGGGCGCGCTCAGCGCGGCTTCGAATACAGCGGGTGCCGCGGCGAAGAGCGCGGAAACGCCGACTGCCTCGGGCGGGGGGGACCGGGCCTCGGTCTTCATCGTGGAAGTGGTCGGCTACGGCGGCGGCGACGGCAGTTCCGAAGCTACTCCTTCTGGAGCGAGCACGAACTCCGGGGAGAGTGCGAATCCTGAGGAGAATACCAAGCGCCAGGGTCAGTAGCGTTTGCGGACGAGGATGACTCGAGAGTCTCTTCCATTCCATGCTGGTGATGCCGCCGTGAGCGGATCTGGCTGGTTCGGCCAAGGAAAACTCAAACGCCATCTTGCGACTGACGTCGCGGACGATGGCGAGCGTCGTGCTGCGCCACGGTCATAGCGCTCAAGATCGGGATCCATTTCAATCCAGAAATGAAATCGTAGTATCATAATAACATTTGGATTTGATGATACCAAATCAACCGGTTCAGCTCGCCACTCTGATGGTGCTTGGTCGATCGTTGGAGCGATTATGATACTGGTAACAGGCGGCGCAGGTTATATTGGTTCGCACACATGCGTCGAGCTCCTGAAAGCCGGCCGAGACATCATCGTGGTCGATAACCTGAGCAACTCGAGTCAAGTTTCTCTCCGCCGGGTCGAACAGATATGCGGCCGGTCGTTGCAGTTTCGGGAAGGTGACATTCGGGACCGCGCTTTGCTGAAGGACTTGATGCGGACCCATAAGGTCAGCGCAGTGATCCATTTTGCAGGTTTGAAGGCGGTCGGCGATTCCGTCCAGGAGCCGGTGGCCTACTACGATAACAATGTCGGCGGTACCCTTCAGCTCCTCGCAGCGATGCAGGAGGTCGGCGTGAAGAAGATCGTCTTCAGTTCGTCGGCCACCGTCTACGGCGAGCCAAACAGGCTGCCACTCGGTGAGGATCACCCGTTGTCGGCCACGAATCCCTATGGTCGCAGCAAGCTGATGATCGAGGAGATACTGCGCGATCAGTTTGTCGCGACGCCCGACTGGTCGATCGCAATCCTGCGCTATTTCAATCCAGTCGGTGCGCACGAGAGCGGGTTGATTGGGGAGAGTCCCGTGGGGGTGCCGAACAATCTGCTGCCTTACGTAGCCCAAGTCGCCGTCGGTCGCAGAGAGTACCTCAACGTCTGGGGAAAGGATTACGCGACGCCGGATGGCACGGGGGTCCGCGACTACATTCACGTGGTCGATCTTGCGGTTGGCCATCTCATGGCGTTGAACAAGTTGCAGTCTCCACAAATCACGACGGTGAACCTGGGAACCGGGACGGGGACAAGCGTCTTGGAGATCGTGGAGGCCTTTTCGAAAGCAAGCGGCCGGGATATTCCCGTGATGTTTGGTCCGCGCCGCCCCGGTGACGTCGCATCCTCCTATGCAGATGCCACCGTCGCCGAATGGCTGCTCGGCTGGAAAGCAAAACGGTCGATCATGGAAATGTGCATCGACCATTGGCGCTGGCAACAATCGAACCGGGATGGTTACGGTGCTGAGGCCTCCTAAATCATTGGCGTGATCAGCCGATCAACGAAATCGTTGACGTGCTGCCGCTGGTCCATGCCCCCGCGCGAGTGCCCACCGCGGAAGACGCCTTGCGACAGTATGCGTCCGGCGGCAACTGTCGCATGAGGTCACGTCCTCGGAGATGGCTTGGTCGTGCAAAGCCGTCCGCACGCGCGCTCGGTGGAAGTTCCCGATTCACCATATTGTCGCGGCACTATGCAAAGTACTCACGACAATGAAGAAATGGAGGACGTTTTGATCCTGTCTATGGCCATGCGCAGAACATTGCTCGTGCTCTTGATCTTCTCCGCCGGAATCGCCTCGTACAATTGGAATTTGTTCCGCGTCGCGGATCCATCGTTCTTCGCGCAAACGAATGCTGATTCAGAGGAGTTGATTCTGGATGGAATTCTGCACGGTGAAAATGGTACCCCGATGATTGGGCGGTATAACAGGCTAATCGACATTTCGCCCGGTATCGAGCGGAAGCTTTATGTTGATCGGGATACGTCTGGAGAATTCCGCCGATACACGTCGCAATTCGGAATGCAGTATTATTTCTTCTTCCATTTCTCAAAATATGTCAGCCGTGACTACCGGGTCATGCAATTGGTGGCTTCCGCTCTCATGGCAGCGGTCGTCTGCGGCTTCTTTGTCGGCATCGCGTCGATCTCAACCGATACGCTCGGGCTTGCGTTTGCATTACCGTTGTTGATTTCCCCATGGGTCGCGGCATTCGCAGCAAACCTATACTGGGTCGAATTCACGTGGTTTCTTCCGGCGTTGATCGCGCTCTTGATGGGCGGCCGAGCGTGCCTCTCTCTACGTTGGTTCGCGCTGCTCTGCATCCTTATGTTCGCGAGCTTCCTGTTAAGGCTCTTGAGCGGCTACGAGTTCGCCTCCACGGTCGTTCTCGCAAGTTTCGTATTCTTGCTCCTGCACGGCCTTCGAGAGCGCGTTTCGGCGTGGCGCATTCTGGCGCTCGTTGTTGCAGTCGGGTGCATATCGTTGCTGGCGTTCGCGACGGCGGTCATGCTTCATGCGCGAGTGATCGGACCCGACATGGCGTCCGGCTTGGGCCAGGTCACCGAAGTCGCCGCGAAACGCTTGTCGGCCAAGTATTGCGACGAGGCATGTATCAAGGCCGCATGCGCAACGGAATTCGAGGGTGCCAAATCCGCCGAAGAGAAGACAGGGATCTGTGTCGGACGACTACGGGCATCTCTCAGCGCATCCGTTTACAAGATAATCCCAAGGTATTTGCTGATGCAGCATTTTGTGCCGTGGATCGATTATTTTTCTGACATGTCCGAGGAAAAAAAGAGCGAGATCAGTGCGCTCGCGCACGAGCTTAAGATTGCAATCGCATCTCACAGCATGCAAGGCGTGGTGCGCATCGCGGACGGCATGAACCGATCCTTGATAGTGTCCATCGCCTCAGCCGGGATCAGCGTGCTCGCGTTTCTGGCGTTCAACCTCGCGGTCTTTCATACCTTGGTGAAGCGTCGATCGAGCCTCTCCGCAGTTACCTTGGCAAGCTTCCTATGTTCTGCCTCCTGGTTCGTCTTGGCTAAAGGCCATTCATACATTCATACGCATATCGATTTCGTTTTGTGGTACTTGCTATACATTCCTCTCGGACTGGCGAGCATCGTCGATTCAAAATGTCGTCTGTCCGCAAATTGGGGTGAAAAACCTGCGGAGGTATCGAGCGGCAAGCTGCCTCTCGGATCGCTGTGAACGCTCTGCACGAGTGAACAGGGAGACGCGTTGCTTCACGGGACGTAGACGCCCCTGACGACGTCGAATAACTCGCCGAGCATGGCAAGCTTGCCCTTGAAGCCGGCGATCTTCGTGGGGGGCGCTTCGCCGAGGGGATAGCTGCGGCGGACCGGTACCTCGCAGACTTTCATCCCCAACTGACCGGCCCGTGCCGTGAGATAAAACAGCAACTCGTACCGCTGGAATACATCCCGGAAGGGCGCGACCCTGGAATCCAGAAGATAACGACGGGAGTAACCGCGGAAGCCGTTGGTCGTGTCAGTATACCAATGCCGTCCGGCGAAGCTCAGCAGTGGCGCGTGGATGCAGCGGTTCGCGAGGGTGCGTTCCAGGGGCGTATTCTCTGCCTTGCCGCCTGGAAGATATCGAGAGCCCTGGACATAATCGTAACCCTCGGCGAGTTTGGTGCACATCGAGGCGATCGCTTCCGCGCCATCCTTGCCGTTGCCATCCATCGTGATGATTCCCTCGTAACCTTCGTCGAGGCACCAAGCGTAAGCCATTCTCAACTGTGCGCTGAGTTTACCCGGCCCAGTCTTGACCAACACGGCGCGGACGGGAAGGGCCGAAACAAATTCCGCATTGACCGAACTGTCCGTGGAGCCTCCATCGGCAACGATCACATCGACGGGGGGAGCGACGTCCGCGATCATCCGTAGCTGGCGGCGTATTCGTTCGCCCTCGTTGATCACGGGAATGACCAGCGCGTGGCGGCTTCGCTTGGGATTGTAGAGATGGATGTCGAAGGCGGGAACTTGGCGAGCCGTCGATGGCTCCTGCGTAATGACTTCCATTCCGTTTTGGACCTCTCGACACCGTGCTGGAACCTGAGCGCCGCGTTCCATCAGACTGTCCAGCAGCGTGACGACACGCGGCGATACACCATGAAACGGCTAAGTAGATAATTCACAACAAATGAGACGCCGGCCGCCGCGATCAGCACGGCAAAGCGCGACGCTAGGCTCGCCGCCCACGGCGATAGCGAAGAGGCGACGAGAACGCGTACGCAGAGGACGAGGACGGCCGACATCAGGTAGAGCGACGCTCGATGCGCCGAGAGCGCGCGTCCTTTCTCGCGGAACGTCCAGAGCTCGTGGCAGACATAGTTGAACAACGCTCCGACGAAGAAGCCAGCGGCCACTCCCGCCGCCATGGGCAGGCCGAGAGCCGCGGTGACGCCGAAGGCCGTCGTTAGGTCCACGGCTAGTCCAGTGACGATCACGGCCGCGAAACGCAGCATTTCCCAAGATGGAAACGCCAGGATCTTCATGACCAGCTTTCGGCCGCGGCGCGCAGGCGGACGACACACGCCTTCAGTGTCTTAAGACCATCCGCAACGGCTTTCATTTCGATCGATACGGCGCGATCGTACTCAATGTCGGCGAGGGCATCGAGCAGGGAGTGTGCGTCGGCTTCACTTACCGGTGAGGGCGCTAGATTCGCAGCAGAGACGTGGACGTGGGATATGTAGGCCGCGGCTTCAGCAACGCTGGCGGCGACGTCGTCGTAGCCATCCGTCATGTACAGTGCGCCCGTGTCGAAGTTCAGCGTCACTGCCGGATGACCAATCTTGCGAACTGCGGCGATCGTCTCGTCGACGGTGGTCATGAAGTTCGTGCCGTAGCCCACAGCGTTGGGTTCCATCGCCAGCCGCGTTCCGTTTGCGGCTGCGAGATCGCCCAGCGGGCAGAACGCGTCCCTCACGCGGCCCGTCACGTCGTCCTCCGAGAGGCCTGGGGGCACGATGCGCTGTTTCGGTGATCCGACGACGAGATTGGGGATGCCGAGGCGTCCGGCGAACTCGATCGCGCGTGCAAGGCCGGTATCGAAACGTTCCCGACCTGACGGAGAGCCGAACAGATCCGCGCCATCGACACCGAAAAGCAGCGACTGGGCGGAAACCAACTCCAGACCGAACCGTTCGAATTCGGCGACGCGCGAGCTCACCGCCTGCACGGACGGGGCAAAGGGATCTTTCTCTTCGGCGAACAGCAGGCTCGGCGCAATTTCGAGGCCGGAGAAGCCGTGGTCGCGAAGGACCGCGTAAGCGTCTAATCGCTCGGCGTAGAGCCAAGCGATGTTGGAAACGGCAAACTTCACGACACCGCGCCTTTCTCGAAGAAGATTTTGAGATCGCGCAGCACACCCGCGGAGTTGACGAGGTATGGGTCCTTCGAGTCCCACAAGGTCGCGTGACGCGTTCGCATGTCCTCATGATGGAGAGGAGCGGTTCTGCCGTCGAAGGGGCGCCCGGTCAGCGTCTGGTGGATGTCGCGGGCCCGCAACGGCTCTGGAGCGAGATGGACGATTGGCAATTCGTTCGCGACGACGACTTCGATGTCCCGCCAAAGGCGATCGAGGCCGTAGTACTGGAAGGTGCTGTCGGCATGGGTGAAGTGTACCGCGGTGAAGCCGGCGTCGAAGAGGGCGTCCGTCAACGCGATCCGGCCGGTGCCGACGAGCGGCTTGCGGTCGCAGCGCAGCATTCCCAATGCTGCATCGTGGTGATAGACGGCGCGCAGAACCGCAGCTGCCGGCCCGGGAAGGCGATCGCTCAGTTCGGCGAATTTCGCTTCGGTGAGGAACGAGGGGATTGGGTTGGCGATGTCGAAGATGAAATTCTTTTTCAGGCCGACGCCGTAGAGTGCCGGCAGGCGCAGGATGTGTATCTTTGGAAACAGCGCCGCCGCCGCTTCTTCAAGGAAACGACGATTGGAGCCGTAGGCTTTGTTCGCCTCGAAGCGGTTGGCGTCTTCATCGAGGCCGGTTGGCTCGGCGAGCGTGGCGATGGTCGAAATCAGCACGAAACGCTCGGCGGTGACTTTCTCAAGATGGGACAGCAGCCTGCGGATATTGGCCAGGTCGCCGTCCGGGTCCTTGTTGGCGGCCCACATCGACGCGGGCGCGGCGGCGCAGACTACCAGTTCGTACCGCTTGCCCTCGATATCGGAGATATTTTGCGAGTTGAAGCGGGCCGAGAACTCGTGGGCCAGAAGGAGATTTGTTCCGACGAACCCGGTATGACCAATTAGTGCGTTTGCCATTCGCTCTCCGCGCCTTGCGCCGCTTTCAAATCCAGATCCGCAAGCCAGGACCTCACATTGTCCAAACGAGCTATGCACCGATTGCCGTCTGAACCTCGTTGATTTCCGTAGACGTCGATTGCGACAGGACGTTTACCCGTGCGTCGCCGAGCCCAACCGGACTGTGCTTCTCATATATGACGGCGTAGTCGCTCGTCCCCCGTTGCTCCTCGAGCAAACGACTGAGGTATTCGCTGATGAAAGCGAGAATGACGAACAACAGCATGAACTGCACTGACAAGAAGAGGACCGTCGTCGTCCAACCTTCGACCACGCCGCGCTTCAAGAGGCGGACGAGCAAAACGTAGACAGCAAAGGAAAAGCCCAGAAAGCTTCCTAGCAGCCCGACGCCCGACATCCACCGCAGAGGTCGTGACGAATTGAAGACGAGCAGGCGCAGAAATCTCCTGGCCGCGCGGAACAGCGATCGCTGCCGATGCACGTCGACTTTGGTTTCATAAACCAGCGCTTCTGACGAGTAGCCGGTCTTCTGGAGGCGTTGGGCAAATTGATGGTGGAACCGACCGGTTTCGATGACAGCGTTGATCGCTCGCCGGCTCACGCAACGAAATCCAGTCGCATTCGCCGGGATTTGGTAATCGATTGCGGCGAGCAGTCGGCTGGCCAAGCTGCGCGTCAAACCATAGAGCGGCGGCAGCGGGCGGCTGTTGACGCCAATGATGATGTCGGTCCCCTTCTGACAGGCGACGACCCCATCGCTGATCGACTGCAGGCGGTCGACGATCGGATCAAAAATGACAACGAAATCGCCGATGGCGTTGTCGATCCCAGCGCTGCAGGCGACTTCGTAGTCCACCGCGTAGGCCAGTTGAATGAGGCGAAGTCCCGGTGTTGTGGCAAGAATATCGGCGAGGCGGGCGTCGACGAGACGCCGCGCCGGTCCTTGTACGATCAGGATGAGCTCATAATCCGAATACCGCGTATTAAGTTCGTCCCATACCGCCGCCACGCCGCTCCTCAAAGAGTCATCCGGGCGCTCGACGATGATGATGACGGAAACGAAGGCGTCACTTTTCACCGCTGCGTGCTCCCGGTTCGTGTCACGAGGCCCTGCGCTTCAATGACTGAAATCACATCGTAGACATTGTCGATCTTGCCCCCGAGTATGCTGTGCAACCCCGGGAGGCCGTGATTGGGACGGAAGAGGATTGGCCTGGAGTCATCGGTTTCACTCCGGGGCAACACGGTCTTGACTTCCCACAGCGAGTCTTCATGGCGGCAGTCACCGAGGATGGGCATGTGCCGAGCGGCGTCGCGGCGCATGAATTCCCAGGAGCTAGCAGACGGCTTCGCGGTCCAGAGCCTGGTCGGATCACCACCTGGTTCCTCGAAGCACTCGTAGCGAGGCGTGTATCGCACGTGACTGAATGAATGCCGCGCCAGCGGAGGAAACGGCATCACCGAGAAGAATGGACCACACATCACGGTGACCCCGACGTTCTGGAGCACCTCGGGAACCTGAACGATGCACATCTCGGTCATTTCGTGCTTGAGTGCGATCGCGGGAAGCGCAGAATTAGTCAGCAAATGATTGATGTTGGAATAAGCGCAATTGAATATCTGATCGGCTATGACGTCCTCGGTCGAGCCATCGGCATTTCGAATGGTCGCTGCCAGGCGGTCCCTTTCGATGCGCACCTTCTCGACTGTGGTCTGCAGCCGCCATTCGACGCCGGCCGACGCGATGCGGCGGTGCATGACTGACCGCAGAGCGTCGGCGTTGAAGGCGTATTCCACAGCAGAGAAACATGCCTCGATGAAATTCGGATTGGTCAGGCTCCGCAGCCAGTTCGGAGCAACTTCGTATGGTGCCCCGATCCTCTCGCAAAATTTCGCGAACTGCGCTGGGGTCACTTTGCCGAGTTTCGAGCCGATCAGATAGAACGAGTGAAAATCGGAAACAACACAATCCCGAAACTCGGCCACGAAACGAGGGAACGATACACGAGATCTCAGCGCGGTCAGAACGCTTCGCGGATAATGGTAGCCGTTGTGAACCCTGGCCTGGTTGTTATGTGACGCTCGCCGCATGAAATCGGGCTCGCGCTCGCAAAGCAGGACCGCATGGCCATTTAGGGCAAGAAATTCGGATAGATACAAACCGAAGAATCCTCCGCCCACTACTACGAACTGCTGCCGGCGCACGCTCTAGTCCCTACATCCATGCTTCACTCGGCTTGGCCTCGAAATGTGGCTCATCCCAGCCTGAAAGCGCTCGCTCTTCGCGGACAATCAATCCGTCGTTGGCCTCGTCCGCGATGTCGTGCTGCTTCACTCCGCCGCGCGCGGAAGCGGCCATGCGTCCTCTCGTCGAAGTGGAATTGCAAATTCAGGGGTGATCCGCGCGCGCAACTTGATCCCGAACTTGAAATAGATCGTAACGAAACAGATCGTAACGAAGTTATTGTGAACCAACAGCGAGCCATCGCCTATTCCGAACAGGCAGGCCGCCAGGAACAGTGCAAAAAAGATCACGACGAACGACCGGCGAGACCTGCAGGCCGCCGAGCAGGTGCCGATGAGACCGAACAACACAATCAGCAGCAGCGAAAGCAAACCGGGTGCGCCCGCCGCTATGCCGACATCGAGAAATGAATTGTGGAAGTTCGGGGCACGGAAGTAGTCATCCAGGGCCCACAACCGTTCGGCCGGGCCGTCTTCTACAAAGAAGCCGGAGTAGCCGTACCCGGTGAGCAGGCGGTCATAGAAGAATCCAGGCCATTGCTCCCACAGGGTCGTCCGCCCGGTCAGATCAGACGAGCGGTCCAGCGCTCCGAACAGCAGGTCTGATTGGACATACAGCAACGTCGCCATGACGATGGAAGTGAACGCGCTGAGATAGAAGAGGTATGTCCTGTTTCTTATGAGCGCCCACAGACACAGCGAGACGTCGAGCGTCACCAAGGTCACCACGATCCCGTTCGCCGATCCGCTGAGAAGGAGAAAAAGAAGGCTCGTCGCAGCGCCCAGCAAGTTCCATTGCCAGGAAACCCGCGATGCAAAGATCAGCAACGTGTAGAAAATGAATGAGATGCTGAATGTCATTGCCGCCTGCTGTTTGTGTGAAAACAGGCCGGCGTAGGCTATAGAGCCGATAAGGGTTTCCCGTTCGGCCAGATCAGCTTCGTAAGTCGTATTCACGATTGGGCTCAAGGAATGGATGATGATCACGATGGGCAAGACGTAGGTTAGCGTGACAATCATCTGGCGCGGAGAAAAGCGAGACGCCATCCATGCGCAAAACGTTACGGTGGCAAACAGCAGCACGAGACGTGGCCAGGAATGAGATTCGATGAGTTCGGGCAGCAGGTGCGCAAAGAGTAAGACCAGCATCGGCCAATGCGTCGTGAATACCGTTAGAACACCGCGGAAGTGCATGCCGACGAACAAGGCCAATACCAGGTATCCAGCTGCCCATAACGCCCCGTACACAACGGACTCGCCGGCTGCGACGAATGTTTCGCCAGCAGGGTCCGGCAAGAATGCGACGTATACCACTCCGGAAGAAAAGACGAGCAGGGCAGTGGCGAAATACATCTCGAGCCTGGATGCTTGGTCGCGGCCTCTCATCCGGTTGTTTCCAGCAAATTCCCACTCGCAGGCATGGTCGCCTTTCAGCATCGTTTCGGCGCCTGTTCTGGGTTTCCATCAGGCTTGATCGAGCGCCGGCGAGCGTAGTCGGTAATGTTATCAACATGATGACCCGCCGTGCGCGTTTGAAGCCCTATCATGGTGATAAGATATAACGTCATGATACTGTAAAGCTATCATGTCAGTGGGGGGAGGGGTGACTGCGAGTGGTTCCCTGCGAGCGCAACGGAATCTGGACTCTGCAAACATGGATACCCGAACGCACTTGCACGAGAGAGGGGCTGATCTGTCCGAGCGCGAGCTGGCGGGCCTATCCGTGTCCATTTCCGACCTCGTCGAGCGGATCAGCGGCTTTCTCCGGCGCCGCTACATGATATTCGCGATCGTGACCGGGCTCGCTACCGGCATTGGTCTTGTCTATCTGTTGACGGCTCCGGCCGAGTACACCGCCCATGCGGTGCTGATGATCGACTCCAGCAAGCTGCGGGCGCTGCAGCCCTCACCGGCCGATGTCCCGCTTGACACCGCCCAGGTGGAATCCCAGGTCGAGTTGCTCAAGTCCGACAAGGTCGCCAAGTCCGTCGTCAGGGACCTGCACCTCATGGACGATCCTGAATTCGTGCGGGCAGGGCTCTGGCGCCCGCTCTTGACGCCCTCCATTTGGCTGTTCGGCGGCGACGACATGCGGGGCCCGGACCATTCGGAAGACGAGCGCATTGCGGTTGCTCTCGACAGCTTCCTTCGTCGGCGTGCTATCACCCGTGTCGGGCGGAGCTACGCGCTGGACGTTGCCTTCACCTCGCGGCGCCCGGCCCAGGCAGCCGAGATTGCCAATGCCATTGTTGAGGCCTACATCGTCGATCAGCTTGACGCGAAATACGAGGCGACGCGACGAGCCAGTAAATGGCTCGAAGAGCGAATGACTGAGCTCCGGACGCAGGCCACCGCCGTCGATCGCGCGGTTCTCGACTACAAGCAAAACAACAATATCGTCGACATTGGGATCGCCTCCTCGCCAGGCGGCGCGAGCACAAGCATGCGCGCCCTCGAGGAGCAGCAGCTGGGGGACCTGGCAAGCCAGCTGAGCGCCGCTCGCGTGGCGAGCAGCGATGCGAAGACGCGGGTCGATCGCATCCAGGAGATATTGAAGCAGGATATCCCTGACGCGGGGGTGGCGGAATCGATCAAGAGCGAAGTCGTCATCCGGTTGCGCAACCAGTACCTCGACCTCGCCGCGCGGGAGGGACTCTTGTCGACCCGTTATGGCAATGACCATCAGGCCACGATCAATCTACGCGAACAAATGTACCAGATCCGCCAGTCGATCGGGGCCGAGCTTCGCCGCATCGCGGAGAGCAACACGAGCGATTACGAGATCGCAAAGGCTCGGGAGGAAACGCTCAAGACCAAGCTCGCCGACATGGTGTCGGACGCCCGCACGACCAGTCGCGAGCGGATCGGTCTACGGGAGCTCGAAACCAACGCTCAAGCCTATCACAGCATCTACGACAACTTTCTGACGCGCTACATGGAAGCGATTCAACAGCAGTCGTTCCCGATCACCGAGGCCCGCCTCGTCAGCCCGGCGAACCCGCGAGCGCCAAAAAGCGGGCCGAAGACGTTCTCCGTGCTGGGGGGCTCTATCCTCGTTGGGCTCTGGTTGAGCGTCATCGTTGCCGTTGTATGGGAAGTGCTTGATCGCGTATTTCGTACGACCCGGCAGGTGCATGAGATCTTGCAGACGAGCTGCCTCGCCGTCGTGCCGCGGTTGATGCCCGGTGTGCAGCCGCACCCGCGTCGGCGCTGGCGCGTGCCATGGCCCAAGGCCGCAGAAGCGGGAAATCATCCGCCGCCCCGACGAGGCGAATTTTTCCGGTTCGTCGTCTTTGCGCCGTTGTCGCCATTTGCGAACGCGATCAGATCGATCAAGGTGGCAGCGGATATCGGCAGACGCGGCCAGCCCTGCAAGGTCATCGGTGTCACGTCGACCTACGCGGCGGAAGGAAAGTCGACGGTGGCGAGCAATCTTGCCGAACTGATCGCCCAGGCTGGTAAGAAGGTCATTTTGATAGATATCGATGTGCGCAACCCGTCGTTGAGCCGCGTCGCCGGTGCACAGGAGGGGAACGGACTGCTGGAGGTCCTGGACGGAAGGGTCGAGCTCGACGATGCGGTGCGCACCGATGCAACGACTGGGCTGGCGTTTCTCCCGGCCATTGTTGGCTCCCCGCTCGCGCCGTCGCGGGAGGTTCTCGCCTCGGAGTCGTTCAGGATGCTGATTGCACGCCTGCGGGAGCAGTTCGATACCATTATCGTCGACCTGCCTCCGCTGGGGCCTGTCACGGAAGTGCGCGCGAGCGCCAGCCTCGTCGACTCCTATGTCTACGTAATAGAGTGGGGACGGACCAGCCTGGTGGCCGTTCGACAGCAGATGTTGGCGGCGCCCGAGGTTCACGACCGGCTGCTGGGAGCGGTTCTCAACAAGGTCGACATGAACGCATTTCGCCGCCACGAACATCACGTGGTCGGGTACTACGCGCAATCCGACTACGCCCACTGAGCAACCGACGATCGAGTAGCGTCACATTGAAGCACAGCAGTCGCTGTACGCAAATCAACCGATCGCGCCCGTCGCTGCGTTGCTCGTTCGAGCGCTTTGTGTCTCGCCAATATCGAACTCTGACACGGTTCTCCGGAAAGCAGCCCGGCTTGTCGCATACCTGTTCCAAAGGCCGGTTAAGGACTGCCTCATCGGCCAACGCGGTCGTGGGGGAGCAATGATGCTGACGAGTGCCTTGCGCGTCGCCGGTCGATGGAAAGGCCGCGCGCTGTTCGCGCTCGTTGATCAGGGCTGTGTGAGCCTGTCGAATTTCCTCTTCACGATCGTGCTGGCCAACCACGTTTCCTTGGAAAGTTTTGGCTACTACAGCATTGCCTGGACGACCTCGATATTGGCCGAGACCGTGACGGGCGCGCTGATTAACGACGCCTTGCCGGCATTCGCCAGTACGCGGGTGCGTGGCCCGCGTGGGGACTTCAGGAGCGCGGTCGCGTGGATCAGCATAGCATTGGGCGGATTGACGAGCGTTGCCGTCGCCGCCGCGGGCATCACGATCTTGTATTGGTCGCCGGAGCTCGGCGCAATTCTGCTTTGCCTGGCCGTCGTAAATCCGGTTCAGCGCTTCCAATCATTTGTTCGTCGTCTCTGCTACATCGAAGATCGCGTTGACATCGCCGCACTGAGCGGCGTGAGTTACGCGTTAACGATTTTCGGGCTCCTCGCATGTCTCGTTCTGCTTGACCGGCTTACGCCGGTGATGGCGATTTTCGTTTGGGCGGCGGCCAGCATTCCAGCTGTGATTTTTGGTGTCGCGGCCCGGATATCGCCGGTCGATGTCGTCTCGCGTGCAGCCATCTATGAGGTGGCTCGCGACGTGTTTCGGTCCAGCCGTTGGTTGCTGGGCGCGTCTTTGATCTCCTGGGTCGGCAGCCAGGGTGTCATTCCGCTTGTGGCGACGTTTGCCGGGCCAGCCGCTGGAGGAGCCCTGCGTGCGCTGTTCAACATCGTCACACCGGTCAGTCAGATCAACGTTGCCATAAATCAGTTGACCGTGCCGCGGCTTGCCGAAGCTGCGACCCGATCGGATGGCCACGCCATGCGCAAGCGCGTATCGGCCGTGACGGCAGTGTTCGTGCTTCTCGCATCCGGATTTTCGATCATTCTTGTCGGATGGCCTGTCCAGGTCCTGGAATTCTTCTACAGGAGAGCCGAGATCGTCGCCGCTGCTCCTTTGATGTGGCCGTTTGCAATCTTGGTCGTGACCGAAGCCGTCAACCAGGGCATGGCGGGAGCGCTGCTGGCGCTGAACCGGACGCGCGCTATTATGTTTGTCCGGGCCGCAGGCTTGATCGCATTCCTCGGCTCGGCGTTGATCCTGCAATGGGAGTCAGGGTTGACCGGAGTCGTTTGGGGGCTTGTCGTTGCCAGCGTGGTGACCGCTATGATCTCGGGTCAGGAAGTGCTGAGAGCGACGCGCTGAAATTTTACGATCTGCCCAAGGTCAACGTTCCTGCCAAGGTTGATCTCTACGAATTTCGACGTCATGAATCCACCACGCCGAATATGATCGGCTTGGATGTTATTGATCGCTGACGATGTTCTGAGCGTTAGTAGCGCCGTTCCGACAGCGCCCGAGACGGCTGATTAGCCGTGGCTCATCTTGCCCGCTTGGCCGGCGCGGATAATCGATGCCGGCGTGACCGCGCTCGGTCTATGCTATGGTATGCCCGGAGCCTGACGCTCGATATCGTACTGATAGTTGATGTGATCGCCCGACGCATATCGAGGCGAGCATGCGTCGCGAAACGGGCTCGCAACGGTTTTAAGTGGCCTGTCTGGCATTTTGACCCTGGTTGCTCGGCTTGTCGCCTCATGTACCCCGTGCGAGCGATCGCAGCGCCAAGGTCGCCATGCGACGAATAGCTGGTCCAGGGGTATCGTCGGCCTATTGAAAAGGTTTACGATTTGCGATTACTAGCTCTTGGTGGGCAAGAATCGGCCGGAGAGGGCCACTATATGGTTGGCAAAAGGCATGCCTCGGAGGAGATTTCGGCCAAGCTGGCCCAGGCAGATCAACTCGTGGCCAGAGGCAAGACTCAGCGCGAAATATCGAAAGCTCTTGGCGTGAGTGTCATGACCTATCACCGCTGGAAGAAGATGATCAAATCTCCTGATGCGGGGGCGGATGACGCAGACATCGACATCATGAGCAGCGTGGGTGGACCGCGCGATGCCTCGTCTGGCGATACGATCAAGCGGCTGGAGCTCGAAAACGCCCAATTGCGACGTCTTGTTACTGACATGTTGCTGGAGAAGCTGAAGTACGAAGAGGAACTTCGTGCACGGCATGAGCCGCGGCCTCGGCGTCCCGAGAAGGGCTGAAACTTGATCCGCACCTGGAGGGCCGCGTTCGCGCTTTAGGGCTTGATCCCCAACGGGGGAGGCAGGGGGTAGGGCGAGGGCGCAACCGGACTCGCTACCGCGGTCGCCGGCTTGGTCTGGCCGGCGCCGTAGGACACCCAGACATTCGGGTCGTCGGCGCTCTGCCGTGACAGATAACGGTAGCTGGTCTCGTACCAGAACAGGATTTCCGGGGTCTGGTTGTCGAGGATCATTTCGCCGCGGTCGGACCGGACGGTCAGCACCGCGTGACGCGTCTTCTCCTGGCCGCGCTCCTCGACGATGGTGATCAGCAAGGCGCCCTGTGGCCAACCGGCCTTGGCGAGCAGCCGGCGTTTGAGCAGAACCATGTCCTCGCAATCGCCTCGGTCGAGCGGGTAGGCCCAACGTTCAGCTTTTCCGTAGAGCTCGGAATCGCTAGTCCAGGTCACACGGTCGTTGACGTATTTGTTGATCTCGTAAAGCTGCTGGAGCAGATCCGGCGTGAGGGTCACCTCGCGCGCCTGATCGGCCAAGGGCTTGCATTCGTCGGTATCTGCGGCGCAGAGCTGCAACCATCCGCCGGGCGCCTTCGTCGGCCCGCCGATCGCGGCGAACAGCGCCGGACGGGCAAGGAAGGCGCGAGCCGGGAGAGCATCCAACGCGAAGACGGCGGCTACGGCAATCGCGGCAAGTGTCCATGCGCGAAGCCGTGTGGCGGCGGTCCGCCCGTTCATGCAGAATCTCGTCATGCCCGTTCCCCATCAGATTCCGAATGGAAGGCTGGCAGAGACAGCTCGCGATCCCGCTAAGCGATTGCTTCAAATTGAATGGATCTCCGCGAAAGCAGCCTCGCGGGGGCGCCATGGTGTGATTTCAGTTAAGGTGCGGACGGTGTCGGCAAAGTTACGCTTGCGGTGTTCCTGAAGGCAATCCGAACTGAACATGAAGCGGGTCGCCCATCACCGCGGCAAGGACACCAGCAGCTCACCGCGGGGATCATGCGGAACTCGCTCATGTCCATGCCGCCCATGTCCATGTCGTTGGCGAGCCAGAGCACATAGCTCCATGTCCGCGTGACAATGATGTCGATCGCGTCGCCGACGACCCAGCGATCGCGCCGCAGCACGGCTTCCAGAGGGCTAGCCACGTAACGCCTATTGATGCGGACCGTGACGCCGCGGCGAGCGCCAGAACCGGCCCCTCCAGGCTGCCCTCTTCCTCACTAGTCCAGCGCAAGACTTGAGACGGTTAGACGTGTCGCGGCTGGATGATCCGACAGATACGCCGCGTATGCCTGCTTCAGGCCATCGTGAAGCGACGTCGTCGCGCGCCAGCCGAGCTTGGCGAGACGGCAGACGTCGAGCAGCTTGCGCGGCGTGCCGTCGGGACGCGAGGTATCGTAGGTGATTTCGCCGCGATAGCCGACGATTTCGGCCACCACGCGCGCGAACTCGGCGATGGTGTTGTCCTCGCCGGTGCCGATGTTGACCAGCTCGGCTTGCGAATAGGTCTTCATCAGGTGCACGCAGGCATCGGCCATGTCGTCGACATAGAGGAACTCGCGCCGCGGCGTGCCGGTGCCCCACACGACGACGCTCTTTGCGCCGGAGACCTTGGCCTCGTGGAAGCGCCGGATCAACGCGGCAACGACGTGGCTCAGTTCAGGGTGATAATTGTCGCCGGGACCGTAGAGATTGGTCGGCATCACGCTGATGAAGTCGCTGCCATACTGGCTGCGATAGGCTTCCGCCATCTTGATGCCGGCGATCTTGGCAATGGCGTAAGGCTCGTTCGTCGGCTCCAGCGGGCCGGTCAGCACAGCATCCTCGCGCAGCGGCTGCGCTGCGAGCTTCGGATAGATGCAGGACGAGCCGAGGAACATCAGCTTCTCGGCGCCATTGACGTGCGCGGCCTGGATCACGTTCGCCGCGATCGCGATGTTGTCGTAGATGAACTCGGCGCGCAGCGTGTTGTTGGCGACGATGCCGCCGACCTTAGCCGCGGCCATGAAGATGACCTGGGGACGCACGCGCGCGAACCAGTCGAACACCGCGGCCTGATCGCAGAGATCGACCTCGCGCCGGTCCACGGTGACGAGTTTCACGTCCTCCCGCGCCAGCCGGCGCACCAGCGCGGCACCGACCATGCCGCGATGGCCGGCGACGTAGACGCTTTTGCCTGTCAGCTCAAACGGTGCGCTTACCACTTGCGACGTCCCGTTTGGCCTCGGCCAGATCGCTTGCCATCATCTCTTCGACGAGTTGCGCAAAGGTCCGCTTCGGCTTCCAGCCCAGCACCTGACGCGCCTTGCTGGCATCGCCGATCAGCAGATCGACCTCGGTCGGGCGGAAGTAGGTCGGATCGATCTTCACCACCGTCTTGCCGCTCTTGGCATCGACGCCAGTCTCGTCGACGCCTGTGCCGCGCCATTCGACGCGGCGGCCGACCTGCGCGAAGGAGAGCTCGACCATCTCGCGCACCGAGCGCGTCTCGCCGGTGGCGAGCACGAAATCGTCGGGCTTGTCGGCCTGCAGGATCATGTGCATGCCCTCGATATAGTCCCGGGCATGGCCCCAGTCGCGCTTGGCCTCGAGATTGCCGAGATAGAGCGTCTGCTCGAGCCCGACTTCGATGCGCGCCACGCCGCGGGTGATCTTGCGGGTGACAAAGGTCTCGCCGCGGATCGGGCTCTCATGGTTGAAGAGGATGCCGTTGCTCGCGAACATGCCATAGGCTTCGCGGTAGTTCACCGTGATCCAGTAGCCGTAGAGTTTGGCGACGCCATAGGGCGAGCGCGGATAGAACGGCGTGGTCTCCTTCTGTGGAATCTCCTGCACCAGGCCGTAGAGCTCGGAGGTCGAGGCCTGGTAGAACCGCGTCTCCTTCTCCATGCCGAGGATGCGGATCGCTTCCAGCAACCGCAGCACGCCGATGCCGTCGGCGTTCGCCGTGTATTCCGGGCTCTCGAAGCTGACGGCGACGTGGCTTTGGGCGGCGAGATTGTAGATCTCGGTCGGCCGGATTTGCTGCATCAGGCGGATCAGATTGGTCGAATCTGTCATGTCGCCGTAATGCATCAGGAACGGCACGTTGCCGGCATGCGGATCCCGATAGAGATGATCGACCCGCGCGGTGTTGAACGAGGACGAGCGCCGCTTGATGCCGTGCACGACATAGCCGAGCGACAGCAGATGTTCGGCGAGATAGGCGCCGTCCTGCCCGGTGATACCGGTGATGAGCGCGATAGGTTTATTCATCCTACAGCTCGCTCCCGCCGAAGCGAGCCCGCCTGAAGCGTGTCGAGCGGAATATCCGCCTGCGGCTGCAATTGGTTCTGCATGACGCGCAGCGTGCTGCCGTCGATCAAAAGCGTAGCTGTCGCGGTGTATTGCGAGGGGGTGACGAGCAGGTACAGCAGGCCGATGGCTATTGTCGCGGCAGGCACGATGAGAATGATCCAATATTGCCGCCGAGCCAGTCTGGACGGCTGGTCGATCAAGGCCGATATCGAGGACGAAGCTTCGTCCCGCCCACCGCTGTAGCCGATACGGATTCTGTGCGACGGCATATCCATTGACAGTCGCATAACTCTACCGGCTAGGAGTATCTCGGCTCATGGTCTTGGCGTGACCAAGCACCGCCCGCTGCGCCGTGACGCCAGCCCCGTAACGTTGATTGCCTTCTGTAGCGAACAAACAATACACCTTTGCAACAGTTTGATATGAAGTGATGTAGGTGCCTCGTCCAGTATGTTGTGCGTTATCGTGTTGGATGGCGCTGGATATTCCGCACCGTCCTTCGCGCGCCAAACCCTACTCATTTGCCGGAATGCCCAGAGCACTCGGGTATGCCGAACGCGTCTCGTCCGTTCTGACCTGTTCTTCGAAAGCTCGCTTGAAGTCTCGCCAGGCGAGCCGTCGACCAGGCATTCGACCGAAACCAAGGAACCTCCGAACGGATTGGTAGGCGCGGAGGTGAGATGGGAGGATCTCAAAGCACCACCTTTTCTAAGACACTTTTGGGTTGGAAAGGCACCTCATGCGTTGACGGACCTATGCAACCTATTGAAATCGCTGGAAATCCGACCGCCCTCCGAGCGCGCCATAAACCTACGTTTGCAAGTTACCGGTATCCGCGACGAACAGAGTCGATAACGACAGTCAGCCCGAAACCATTTTGCGCCCTTGGGGACCTTCGCATCCGACTCTGTTGGTGACGGCTTTCGAACCATTAGCGGACGATTGAGAGGCAACCCGGCGAAGCCCGCTTATGACCCAAAGTCGACTTCGCCGCGCTTCAATCCTTCAGCGCATAGGCGATGATGTAATCGCCACGCTTGGTGCCGAACGAGCCGTGGCCGCCGGCCGCGGTGACGACGTATTGCTTGCCGTCGACCTCGTAGCTCATCGGCGTTGATTGGGCGCCGGCCGGCAGGCGGTCTTCCCAGATCACCTTGCCGTCGCGCACGTCGTAAGCCCGGATCGTGTACTCGTAGGTCCCGGTGTAGAACGCGACCCCGCCGGCGGTCGTGATCGGCCCACCCAGCATCGGCACGCCCATCTTGAAGGGAAGCGGCAGCGGCGTGGTGTCCCTGATCGTGCCGTTGGGATGCTGCCAGACGATCTTCATCGTCTTCAGATCGATCGCGGCCATGGATCCCCATGGCGGCCGGTAGCACGGCACGGAGAGCGGCGAGAGGAAGCTCCGGATATCCACGCCGAACGGCGTGCCATACATCGGCTGCGTCCCGACCTCGCTGCCGACCGGCTTCTCGGCCGTCGGTGCGGGAGGATTTTGTGGACCGCGCGGAATGAGCCTCGAGGCAAACGGCAACGACATCGGATTGGCGATGGCGATCTGTCTCACCGGATCGACCGCGATGCCGCCCCATTCGAACATCCCGAGATTGCCCGGAAAGACCAGCGTGCCCTGCAACGACGGCGGCGTGAACGTGCCCTCGTAATGCAGCCGGTGGAACATGATCCGGCACAGCAGCTGGTCGAAGATCGTGCCGCCCCACATGTCCGCGCCGGTCAGCTTCGCCTCAGGCCGGAATGTCAGCTCGGAGAACGGCTGTGTCGGCGCGGTGCGGTCGCCGGGCGCGGCGCCTTGCGGCACCGGGCGCTCCGGCGCCGGTACGATCAGCTCGCCGGTCCTGCGATCGAGCACAAAGATGTTGCCGACCTTGGTCGGCTGGATGATCGCGGGAACGACGCCTTTGGCCGTGGTCACATCGACCAGGCTCGGCTGTGAGGGCACGTCCATGTCCCAGAGGTCGTGATGCACCGTCTGGTACGACCAGGCGCGCTTGCCGGTGTTGACGTCGAGCGCGACGATCGAGCTCGAATAGCGCTCGACCAGCGCGTTGCGGTTGCCTCCCCAGATGTCGGGCCCGTTGTTGCCGGTGGGGATGTAGACCAGGTTCAATTTCGGATCGAACGAGGCCGCGATCCATGAATTCGGCGAACCGTTGGTGTAGTGCCGCGTCTGCGACGGCAGCTCATTCTCGTCCGCCGCGCCGGAGTCCCAGACCCAAACCAGCTTGCCGGTATAGACGTCGAAACCGCGGATCACGCCCGAAGGCACTTCGACCGCATAATTGTCGATCACTGCGGCGGCGACGACGAGGATCTTGTCGCTGACGAGCGGCGGTGACGTCGGCTCGAAGAAGCCCGCCGTCTTGATCCCCATGCCCTGCTGGAGGTCGAGGCTGCCATGATCGCCGAAACTCTCACAGAGCTTGCCGGTGTCGGCATCGAGCGCGATCATGCGCCCGTCATTGACGGGGAGGAAGATTCGCCGGGGGCATTCGGCGGGCGCGGGACTGCCGCTGCTGTCGACGGCGCCTGCCGCAGTCTCATGGTAGGAGACCCCGCGGCAGGTCATATGCTGGAACGTCTTGTTGAACACCAGCTTGGGATCGTATCGCCAACGTTCCTTGCCGGTCCTGGCGTCGAGCGCAAACAGCACCTGGTGCTGGGAACAGAGATAGAGCGTGTCGCGTATCTTGATCGGCGTGACCTCGAAGGTGGTCTCGCCGGAATCCTCCGGCGTCGGGACGTCGCCGGTGCGGAAGGTCCAGGCGACCTGGAGCTTGCCGACATTGTCAGGCGTGATCTGCTTCAGCGGCGAATAGCGCTGTCCGAATTGCGTACGACCATACGCCCGCCAATCGGCATCAGGCTGAGGATCGGCTTCGCTTTGCTGTACGGCCGCGCCGGACGCGGCGATCGTACCGTTGATGTCGTGATAGCTCGACAGAAGGGCGATGACGAGTACGACCGAAGAAGCGGCTACGCCGATCCAGAGTGGCAGCGTCGCGCTGAGGTAAGACACCGGCTCGTCTCGCAACAGGGCGCGAACGATCACCGGCGTCAGCATCCAGAGCGCCATGGGGACGACGATGTCGCCGCGCGATGCGAGCGGCCACCAGTCGAATTGCACCTCGAAGAGGGCCCACGCCAGTGTGCCGACCAGCACGATCGCAAACAGCCACAGCGCCGAACGGCGCTGCGCCAGCAACAACGCGCCGGTGGCGATGATGCCGACGCCGAGAACGATGTAGAAGATGGATCCGCCCAGTGTGGCGAGCCAGAGGCCGCCTCCCGCGAGGACCAAGCCGATCAAGGCGTAGACGAGACCCGTGATAAAGACTGCCCTGGATCGCTGCATGGCTGCTCCGGCGCACAAAAGGGATTGCGCCTGTGCAGCGCAAGCGCAACAGACGACGTCCACTTTCTAGGACTGTGGTCCAATCAACCAGAACTCGCAACCGTCAACTGCTGCATTCATGTAACATCTGCGCGCAAAGCCGCGACGCACTAGGCCGCGGACGCAAAGTTCTTATAAATACGCACGTCATGTTTGACGTGCGCGTCCGCAGCGACGCCGACCTCGGGAGCCACCTCCGTCATGTATCTCGGCATCGATCTCGGCACTTCGGCAGTCAAGACCGTTCTCGTCGATGGCGCGCAGCGTGTGATTGCGAGCGAGAGCCGGGCGCTGACGATTGCCTCGCCGCAGCCCGGTTATTACGAACAGGATCCGGCGCAGTGGATCGAGGCGACGTTTGCCACGCTCGATGCTTTGAGGGCATCGCACGGAAAACAGCTGGCGGCGGTCGAAGGCATCGGACTGTCCGGGCAGATGCATGGCGCCACGCTGCTCGATGCGAACGACAAGCCGTTGCGACCCTGCATTCTCTGGAACGACGGACGCTCCGCCAAGGAGTGCCGCATCCTGGAGCAGCGCTGGCCCGCCTTGCGCGCGATCACGGGCAACAAGGCGATGCCCGGGTTCACCGCGCCAAAACTGCTCTGGATCGCGGCGCACGAGCCGGAGATTTTTGCGGCGACCACACGGGTCCTGATGGCGAAGGCCTATCTGCGGCTGGTGCTATCGGGCGAGGCGATCGAGGATGTCTCGGACGCGTCGGGATCGCTGTGGCTCGACGCGGCGCGCCGGGACTGGTCGGATGCGGCATTGGCCGCGACCGGCCTGTCGCGCGCGCACATGCCGCGCCTGGTCGAGGGTTGTGCGCCCGCAGCTACATTGCGCAGCGAACTGGCGCAGCGCTGGGGCATGGCGCGGTGCCCGATGATCGCGGGCGGCGCCGGCGATAATCCAGCGGGTGCCGTCGGCATCGGCGCAATCAAGCCCGGAACCTCGTTCATCTCGCTGGGAACCTCAGGCGCCTTGCTGGTGCCGACCAGCCATATCGCCGCCAATCCGGACCGCGTGGTCCACACATTCTGCCATGCCATCCCCGGAATGTGGATTCAGGCCGGTGCGATCCTCTCGGCGGCTTCGTGTCTGGCCTGGGCGTCGCGGTTGTTCGGCGTCGCGGAGGGCGAGTTGCTGGCGCCCTTGGGCGCGCGCCCGCGGGCGCCGTCTCCCGTGAGCTTCCTGCCTTATCTCGCCGGCGAGAGGACACCGCATGACGATCCCGTCGTGCGCGGCATGCTTGATGGCTTGAGCCACGGCACCGACCGCACCGCGATCGTGCAGGCCGTGCTCGAGGGCGTGGCCTTCGCGCTCGCCGATTGCCGGGACGCGCTGAGCGACGCCGGCATCGCGGTTGCGGAGGCCGATGTCATCGGCGGCGGTTCGCGGTCCCGGTTCTGGCTGTCCGTGCTGGCCAATGTTCTCGATGTTCCGATTCATCGCTTTGCCGACGGGGAAACCGGAGCGGCGTTCGGTGCGGCGAGATTGGGGCGGCTTGCTGTCACGGGCGAGGCAATCGAAACCGTCTGCACGCCGCCGCAACGCGTCGAGACTTTCGAGCCTGATCGCGTGCTGGTCGAGGCCTACGCCGAACGGCGTCCCGCCTGGCGTGAATTGTATCGGCCGCGCCACTAGCATCGCTTTGGTTGCGCATTTTGGCCTGTTCGCTGTTGCCCTGCGCGACGGGCTTTTGTTTAATGGATGAACCGCGCTCGAAAACGAAACGCGGACAGGAAACGCATTGTGCGCCGGGAGGCACGATGAACGATCCGATCCTCGAGATGCGGGGAGTCTCAAAATCCTTCTTCGGCATCAAGGCGCTGCGTGCGGTCGACCTGACCGTCTATGCCGGCGAGATTCATGCCTTGATGGGCGAGAACGGCGCCGGCAAATCGACCCTGATGAAGATCCTGTCGGGCGCCTACCGGCCCGATCCCGGCGGCGAGATCCGCATCGAGGGCAAGCCGGCGCGGATCGAAGGCCCGCTTGGCGGCCGTGCCGCGGGCATCTCGATCATCTATCAGGAACTATCTTTGGCCCCCAATCTGAGCGTTGCGGAGAATATTTATCTCGGCCGCGAGATGTCGCGTTCAGGTTTGCTGGCGCGCGGTGCCATGCGCGAGGGCGTTGGCCCGATCCTGGAGCGGCTGGGGGCGGACTTCCTGCCGTCGACACTGGTCGCGCATCTTTCCATGGGCCAGCGCCAGCTGGTCGAGATCGCGCGTGCGCTGCACGCGCGCTCGAAAATCCTGATCATGGACGAGCCGACCACCGCGCTGTCGGCCGGCGAAAGCGAGCGGCTGTTTGCGCTGATCCGTCAGCTCCGCGCCGAGGGGCTTGCCATCATCTACATCTCGCACCGCATGGACGAGGTCTATGCGCTCGGTGACCGCGTCACCGTGCTGCGCGACGGCCGCCTGGTCGGCTCGCTCGACAAGCAGGACATCCGTGCCGACGCCATCGTTCGCATGATGGTCGGGCGCGACGTCTCGTCGTTTTACAAGAAGGATCATGATCCCGAGGCCGGGAAGGGGCATCCCGTGCTCAGCGCCATCGACATGGCGGACGGGCTGCGCGTCAGGGGCTGCTCGCTCACCGTGCATGCGGGCGAGGTGGTGGGGCTTGCGGGCCTGATCGGCGCCGGCCGCACCGAGCTTGCGCATCTCATCATCGGCGCGGCGCCAAGACTTTCGGGCCGTCTCGAACTCGAAGGCCAGCCCATCGAGATCCGCACGCCCGGGGAAGCGCTCGACGCCGGCATCGCCTATCTGACCGAGGACCGGAAGGCGCTTGGCCTGTTTCTGGACATGTCGTGTCTGGACAACATCAATCTCGCCGTGCTTGGGCGCGATGCCAAGCTCGGCTGGTTCCTGGATCGCGACAAGGCGCGCGAGCGTGCCGACAGGGCGTTTGCGGGGCTCAGCATCCGCGCCGCCAATGTCGGCGTGCCCGCCGGTGGCCTCTCCGGCGGTAACCAGCAGAAGGTGCTGCTGTCGCGGCTTCTCGCCATTGCGCCAAAGGTCCTGATCCTCGACGAGCCGACCCGCGGCGTTGACGTCGGCGCCAAGTCCGAGATTTATTCGATCATCGACAATCTTGCCAAGGCCGGTACCGCGATCCTCGTCATCTCGTCCGATCTGCCTGAAATCATCGGCATCTGCGACCGGGTCATCGTGATGCGGTCGGGACATGTCGCGGGCGAAGTCAGGCGAACCGAGACGGCGCCATTAACCCAGGAAGACATCATGGCCCTCGCAACGGGGACGGAGCATCTCGATGCCTGACAACGGATCGACGCCGGCGAAGGCCGCCACGGCAAACGGCCTTGCCGCCGCGCAGGAGACCAAGCGACAGCGCATCAGGCTTCTGATCCGCGCGGCCGGCATGCTGCCGGTGCTGCTGCTGCTATGCGCCGGCTTTCACTATCTGTCGGACGGCCGTTTCTTCACCGGACAGAATCTCGGCATCGTCCTGCAGCAGGCTGCCGTCAACACCGTGCTTGCCGCCGGTATGACTTTCGTCATCCTGACCGGCGGCATCGATCTCTCGGTCGGCTCGATCCTGGCGGCGTCGGCAATGGCTGGCCTGACGATGTCGAAACTGCCCGACTTAGGTGCGCTGTGGCTGCCGGCCGCGGTTCTCACCGGCCTCGGCTTCGGAATCGTCAATGGCGCGCTGATTGCGCTGCTGCGCCTGCCGCCCTTCATCGTCACGCTGGGCTCGCTCACCGCCGTGCGTGGCCTGGCGCGGCTGCTCGGCGCCGACACCACGGTGTTCAATCCGTCGATTCCCTACGCCTTCATCGGCAACGGTTCGCTGACGCTCATCCCCGGCGTGGCGTCGATCCCATGGCTCTCGGTGATCGCGTTGCTCGTCATCCTGGTCTCGTGGCTGGTGCTGCGCCGGACCGTGCTCGGCGTGCATATCTATGCAGTGGGCGGCAACGAGAGCGCGGCACGGCTTGCCGGTATCAAGGTCTGGGCCGTCGTGATCTTCGTCTATGGCGTGTCGGGGTTGCTGGCCGGCCTTGGCGGCGCCATGCAGGCCGCGCGGCTCTACGCGGCCAACGGTCTGCAGCTCGGGCAAAGCTACGAACTCGACGCCATCACCGCCGTCATTCTCGGCGGCACGTCGTTCGTCGGTGGTATCGGCTCGATCTGGGGGACGCTGGTCGGCGCGCTGATCATCGCCGTGCTCTCGAACGGCCTGATCCTCACAGGTGTCTCCGACATCTGGCAATATGTGATCAAGGGTCTCGTGATCATCGGCGCCGTGGCGCTGGATCGCTACCGGCTGCAAGGCTCAGCCAGGACCTAAACGGCTTTGCGCGCATCTGAGCGCGCGGTGTGAGATTCGGTTGCGGCAACTGGTCTGCCGTACCGGGGATGAAGACAGACCAGGGAGGAAGCCAATGTTGAAGACGATTTCGCTTGCCGGCGCCGCGATGGCGCTCGCTCTCACCACCGTTCCGTCCTCTGCCAAGGAGCTCAAGTCGATCGGCGTTTCGCTCGGTTCGATGGGCAATCCGTTCTTCGTCGCGCTGTCGAAGGGCGCCGAGTTCGAGGCCAAGAAGACCAATCCCAATGTAAAGATCACCACCGTCGGCTTTGAATACGACCTCGGCAAGCAGGTCACCCAGATCGACAATTTCATCGCCGCCGGCGTCGACCTGATCCTGCTGAACCCCGGCGATCCCAAGGCGATCGGGCCGGCCATCAAGAAGGCGCAGGCAGCGGGCATCGTCGTCGTCGCGGTCGACACCGCGGCCGAGGGCGCCGATGCCACGGTGACGACCAACAACGTCCAGGCCGGCGAGATCTCCTGCCAGTACATCGTCGACAAGCTGGGCGGCAAGGGCGATGTCGTCATCGAGAACGGCCCGCAGGTCTCCGCCGTCATCGACCGCGTCACCGGCTGCAAGAATGTGTTCGGCAAGAATCCCGGCATCAAGGTGCTGTCGAGCGATCAGGACGGCAAGGGCTCGCGTGAAGGCGGCCTCACGGTTGCGCAAGGTTATCTGACCCGCTTCCCCAAGATCGACGCCATCTTCGCCATCAATGATCCACAGGCGATCGGCACCGACCTTGCAGCGAAACAGCAAAACCGCAGCGGCATCATCATCACCGCGGTCGACGGCGCGCCTGACATCGAGGCCTCGCTGAAGGATCCGGCGTCACCGCAGGTCCAGGCGTCGGCGTCGCAGGACCCGTTCTTCATGGCGCGGCGCGCCGTGCAGGTCGGCGTCGGCATTCTCAACGGGCAGAAGCCGGCCTCGACCGTCGAGCTGCTGCCGTCGAAGCTCGTGACCCGCGACAATATCAAGGATTACAAGGGCTGGACCTCGGACCGTACGCAGTAACACGAGCTGCAAGGGGCGGCGATCTTGCGACGAGATCGCCGTCCACTTACCCTCGCTGGATCGCCCGCTTCGGCACCGTCAGGACCATCGGCACCGCAACGGCGAAAATCGCGGCGCCCATGATCCACACGAGCCCGGTCCAGCCCGGCCGGGACAGGCCATAAATCCCGCCGAACGCGAGCGGGCCGAAGATGGCGGCGAGGCTGACGAAGCTTGCGACGACCCCCTGCAATTGGCCCTGGCGCTCGCCATCGACGGCCTTCGACTGCAGCGCGCGCAGTGCAGGCGCACTGATGCCGCCGAACGCGATCAGCGGGATCAGCGCGAACGCGATCCAGCCCGCTTGCGCGAAGGCGAGCACGAGGAGGGCGATGGCCTCGCAGCAGATGCCGAGAAGCAATGTGCCGCGTTCACCGAGCCATCCCGTCAGTGGCGCAATGGCGAAGGCCTGCACCAGGGCAACCAATGCGCCGAAGATGCCGAGCGAAATGCCGATATCGGTCGCGGTCCACTGGAAGCGATCCGTGACGAAGAGCACCCAGACCGTGCTGTAGGTCTGGCCGACGAGACTGACGAGAAGAAACACGAGCAGCAGCGGGATCAGCGTGCGAAAGCTCATCGCCCAGCGCAGCGGGGCGAACGGGTCCAGCGTCCGCCATTCGAACGGCTTGCGCTCGGTGCGGTGGGTCTCCGGGAGAACGAACAGCGCGATCAGGACGTTCACGCCGCTCAACGCCGCAGCGGCGAGAAACGGTGCGCGCAGCGAGATGTCGCCGAGCATGCCGCCGATGACAGGACCGATGACGAAGCCGGCGCCGAAGCAGGCGTGGAACAGGCCGAAGCGGCGGGCGCGCATCGCCTCCGGCGTGATGTCTGCGATGGTCGCGGTGATCATCGCGACGCCCGCCGCCGTCAGGCCGGCGATGGTGCGGCTGACGAACAGGAGCCATAGATAGGGCGTGAAGGCCATGACCAGATAGTCGATGGTCGAGCCGGCGAGGGCGAGCAGCAGCACCGGCCGGCGGCCGAGCCGGTCCGACAGGACGCCGAGCACCGGGGTGACGACGAATTGCGTGAACGCGTGCAGCGCCAGCAGCGTCCCGTAGAGCGCGGACACGTTGTCGGTGTCGGCCATCGCGCGCAGCAGATTTGGCAGCGTCGGAAAGATCAGCGCAATGCCTGATGCCTCGAGGGCGGCGCAGGCGAGGATCGCTGCGAGCGGCCGGCTCATGGGATTCTTTCGCCCGTCAGTCAGCCGACACACCTTCCGCCAGCGCGGACGGTGCAAGCGGTGGGGCCTCTGTCCGGTGGATGGGATCGATTAGATCAGGTGCCGCCCATTTGGCGTGTGCTGCTTCCACCGTTCGAGCGACGGCCTCGTCGTCTGCAGGCGCCATCGCGGTCAGAAGGTCCGGGCGCTGGCGTTGCGCGATCGCGAGGTAGGGATCGTTGGGGATCGGGTGCCAGAGCCAGTAAGCCGCGGGTTGCTCTACGGTGAAGCCATCGACGTGGGCCGCAATCTCTTGTGTGAACTCGGACGCGGCGGTCTCGGCCGGCATCCAGGTTCGGTACTCGATCGGAGCGAGAATGTTCATCGAGAAGCCCGCCGCGTCGCGGCGTGAGGCGAAGCCGGGCAGGACCAACGTGCCGGTCCGCGCATAGCGCGCCGGTCCGGGTGGATAGCGGAAGTCGGAATCGTGGGTCTTGACGGTGATGCCGGCATATTTGGCGCTGGGGTAGACGTCCACGACCATGAAGACGACGCCGTTGTTCTGAAGCACCCTGGAGATCTCGGCTCCGGTATTGCGTCTTGCAAACGCAATCGGCGTGGCCGCGGTCGCGCTCCGGCCTGCATAGATCCAGCGTTCGGTCGGCGTCGGCTGGCGACCGATCGAATAGACGAAGCCGACGTTGAAGCCGCGGTCCCTGAGGTGGGCCGCGAACAGTTCGAGACTGCCGATGTGGGGCACGGCAATGATGCAGCCATTGCGGGATTTCGAGAGCGCCCGTGCGAGACGACCAAGCGCCGCCTTCGGGATCTTCGCTTCAAGGCTCATCGCCCTGTCGCGATCCTGCTGCAGATTGGCAAGGTCGAACAGGACGGTGACCCAGGCCGCCAAGCCGTCGATCACGTGATCGGGCGTCGCGGTGCCGCGGCGAATGATGCTCTGGCGCAGAAACATGTTGTTGCGCATCGTGCTCGGGAGTTGCGCGATCACGCTTGCGATTTCGCGCGCAACATCCACCTGGCGCGCGACGGGGACGATGGGGGCCAGGCCGTCGACGAGGTTCACGACGGCAGTCTGGATATCTCCGTGCTCACGGGGAAAGGGGCGTGGATTGGCCTCGCGCGGATCGGTGACTGCTGCTGTTTCCCGGAACGTCACTTGAACCTCAAAACCCGTCAAATCATGCGGGAAAATCTCACCACAGAAGTGTTACCAGCGTCTCAAGGTTTCCCTGCAGCGACCGGCGGCATCCTCGCCCGCGCGGGGCCAATTCCTCGGAAAAAGAACGGTGCACCGCCATAGTGGGTTGACCCCGGCGAACGATATGTCAGAGAGAGGGACGGCTTCTCGGACTGAGCTGGAAGCCGGCGCCCCGCCGGGGCATTTTGGGAGCAGTTACTGATATGGCTGAGCGGGTCGCTCTCATCACCGGTGTGACCGGCCAGGACGGCGCCTATCTCGCCGAACATCTGCTGTCGCTCGGCTATGTCGTCCACGGCATCAAGCGCCGCTCATCCTCGTTCAACACCGCGCGTGTCGACCATCTCTACCAGGATCCGCATGTCGGTAACGTGCCGTTCCTGATGCATTACGGCGACATGACGGATTCGACCAATCTGATCCGCCTGGTGCAGCAGATCCGGCCGACCGAGATCTACAACCTCGCCGCCCAAAGCCACGTCGCCGTCAGCTTCGAAAGCCCCGAATACACCGCCAACGCCGACGCCATCGGCGTGCTGCGCCTCCTGGAAGCGATCCGCATCCTCGGCATGGAGAAGGAGACGCGGTTCTACCAGGCCTCGACCTCCGAGCTCTACGGCCTGGTGCAGGAGGTCCCGCAGAAGGAGACCACGCCGTTCTATCCGCGCTCGCCTTATGGCGTCGCAAAGCTCTACGGCTACTGGATCACGGTGAACTACCGTGAAGCCTACGGCATGTTCGCCTCGAACGGCATCCTGTTCAATCATGAGAGCCCGATCCGCGGCGAGACCTTCGTCACCCGCAAGATCACGCGCGGCGTGGCGCGCATCGAGGTCGGCCTCGAGCAGACGCTCTATCTCGGCAATCTCGAGGCCAAGCGCGACTGGGGCCATGCCCGGGACTATATCGAGGGCATGCACATGATCCTGCAGGCCGACAAGCCCGACGATTTCGTGCTCGCCACCGGCGAGACGCGCTCGGTGCGCGAGATGGTCGAGCTCTCCTTCGCGCAGGTCGGTCGTCGCGTCGAGTGGCGCGGCACCGGCGTCGAGGAGACCGGCATCGATGCCAAGAGCGGCAAGACGGTGGTGAAGATCGATCCGACCTACTTCCGCCCGACCGAGGTCGATCTTCTCATCGGCGACGCCAGCAAGGCCCGAAAAGTGCTCGGCTGGAAGCCGAAGCGGACCTTTGCGCAGCTCGTCGAAGAGATGGTGGCGAGCGATCTGGCCGAGGCCAAACGGGACATCGCAAATGGCAAGCGTACCGTTTGAGCTGAAGGGCAAAAGCGTTTATGTCGCCGGCCATCGTGGCATGGTCGGTGCCGCGCTGGTGCGCCGGCTGGCGCGGGAGGACGTGAAACTCGTCACGGTGGACCGTCGCGAGGTCGATCTCTGCAACCAGGCCGCAGTGTTCGACTGGTTTGCGAAGGCGCGGCCGCAAGTGATCTTTCTCGCCGCGGCCAAAGTCGGCGGCATCGTCGCCAACAACACGCTGCGCGCCGAGTTCATCTACGACAACATCGCGATTGCGGCGAACGTGATTCAGGCCGCGCAACAGAACAACGCCGAGAAGCTGATGTTCCTCGGTTCGTCCTGCATCTATCCGAAGCTCGCACCGCAGCCGCTGCGCGAGGACTCCGTGCTGACGGGCCCGCTGGAGCCGACCAACGAACCCTACGCCATTGCCAAGATCGCCGGCATCAAGATGGCGGAGGCCTATCGCAGTCAGTATGGCTCCGACTTCATCAGCGTGATGCCGACCAATCTCTATGGCCCCGGCGACAATTATCACCCTGAGCTGAGCCACGTCGTCGCCGCGCTGATCCGTCGCTTCCACGAGGCAAAGGTCTCGGGTGCGAACAGCGTCGTGGTCTGGGGCACCGGCACGCCGCGGCGCGAATTCCTCTATGTCGACGACATGGCCGATGCCTGCGTGCACCTGATGAAGACCTATTCCGGCGCGGACCTGATCAACATCGGCACCGGCGAGGACATCGCCATTGCAGAGTTCGCACGCGTGGTCGCCGGGATCGTCGGCTATCGCGGCGAGATCAGTTACGACACCTCGCGCCCGGACGGGACACCGCGCAAGCTGCTTGATATTGGCCGTCTGGAAAGGCTCGGCTGGCGCGCGACGACGTCGCTCGAAGATGGCCTGAAGCGTGCCTATGCGGCGTATCAGGCTGCCGCCTCGGTTCCCGCGCAATAGTCTTCACACGATCAGCCGTCCGCGCCGCCTGGCGATCCCGATCGTGACCTCGGCGCCCGCGTTGAAATCAAGGCGGTCGGCCTCGACGCCGTCGCTGAAGATGACGCCGTTCTCCGCCATCAATGAGCGGATGCGCAACTGCTCCTCAATCGCGAGCCGGCCGCAGACGAGATTGGTCTGCGAGTGCCGGCTGGGGAATGGCTCGCGCACGGCAAAGCGCAGCTCGGGGGCGTCCCAGGGCAGGGCGTCGTAGCCGGCCAGCGGGGGAGGATGGCCGAAGCTGCCGGCGATGGCGAGCGAACCGGTGACGATGCTCTTGAACCACGCGGTCGATCCGAGCCCGGTTGCCACGATCAGTCCGCTCGAGGATTGACGCTCCGTCGTCCCGCCGGCCGCGATCTCGTAGATCGCCGAGACATGCGTGCGGGCGCCGATGAAGAGATCGTTCACGGCGTGCAGCACCTGGCCGTCGCTGAGCCGTGCTTCGGCCATGGTCACGGCCTGGCTGTTGCGCCTGTCGGCGGCGACCTCCGGCAGCAGTTTCGCGAGGTCGCCCGGCGCGAAGGGAAGGAGGATGCCGTCGTAACGCGCAGGGTCCGGGTTGAGCCCGATCAGCGGATGGTCGTCGAGATATTTCATCGTATTGGCGACGACGCCGTCCTGGCCGAGCGCGACCACGATGTCGTCAGGCGCGAAGATGAAGGTCGGCAGGAAGCCGCGCTCGATGACCTGATAGCGCCCCCATTGCTCCAGCACCTGCAGCGTCGCATGCCGCTGCGCATGATAGACCTCGTGCTCGCGCTCATAGTCGGAGAAGTCGGCGCCGAGATGCTCGACGTAGAAGCGCGCCTGTGCCGCCGTCAGGTAACGCGCGACCAGGTCTTCCAACCTGGTCTTGCGCGTCACCAGCACGATCTTGCGGTCATTGGCGGCGGGCATTGGCGGCCTCCGGCTTCGGCTTCTCGATCAGCTGGCTGAGCAGGTCCGGCGAGACGTTGAGCTGGCCGATCTTCTCGGCCTTCTCGGCGATGCCGGAGAAGGCTTGTGCGATCAGCTGTCCCGGCTGCATCCCTGCGGCGGCGAGCGCCTGGATGACGCGGGTGTCGACGCCCTCGAAGATCTTCATCAGCGCGCCGACGCGATAGGCCTCGGCGTCCGCCAGCGTCCTGGTGTTCTCGGCATTGAGGCCGACGAAATCCTTGCGCTTGCCTTCCAGCACGATGTCCGCGGCCATGCCGGCCTGGCGTAGCTCGTTGCGCTTGGCGGCGACGCTCGCCTCGGCATCCATCTGGGTCTCGCGGATCGAGCGCTTCTTCTGCTCGACCGCGATCTCGGTGTCGAGCTCGCTCTCGCGAATGGCGCGCTCCTGCTCGACGGCGAAATTGCGCCGGGCGAAGATCGCCTCGTCCGCGGTCCTCAGGATGGCTTCGCGCGCCTGGGCTTCCAGCGCCTTTGCGGTATCAGGCGCCGGCTTGATGCCGCGGATCGACACGCCGAGGATTTCGAGGCCGAGCGCTTCGATGTCGGCGCGCCCGCGCAAGCCGCCCGCGATGATATCGGCGATGTGGTCGGAAGCCTGCAGCGCGTCCTTCAGCGTTAATTCCTTGATCGCCTGCTGCGCGAGCACCTCGACCGTGCCGAGAATGCGTTCCGGCAGCTTTTCCGGATCGTCGGTCTCATAGGTCTTGCCGTCGGACTTCAGGGTGAAGTTGAGCATCGAAGCCGCCTTCTTCGGCTCGCTGACGCGATAGGTGACATGGCCCTGCACGGTCAGCGTCTGAAAGTCGCGCGCGATCTGCTGGAAGATGAAGGAGGCGTCGCGACTGCCGACGGGCACGGCGACGAGCGTGGTCACCGGGCCATAGTAGAACGTGGAGAGGCCGGTGCCCTCGGCGACGACTGCGCCGGCGCGGTACTTCATCAGATAGGTGGTGGGCTGCGCCTTGACGAACCTGAGGCCGAACATGGCTTACTCCTGTCATTGACTATAAGTTGGTCTGGGCAACTAAGTAAGTTGGACTGTACAACTAAGTATGCTACTGTCAAGCCGGAACAGGGGAGGTCGCCTATGGCGGGTGAAGCTCGGGTCGAAGGGCTTGGAAAAGCAGGACAATTGGACTTCCCGCGACCCCTGACCACGGTCGACGTCGCGATCTTTGCGATTCTCGACGACAGACTCCAGGTACTGCTGGTGCAGCGCCCGGCCGGCGACGGTGAACCGTTCCCCCTGAGCCTGGCGCTGCCGGGTGGCTTCGTCGACGTCGCGAAAGACCGCGATCTCGCAGCCTGCGCGGCGCGCAAGCTGAAGGAGAAGACCGGCGTCACGAGCCCTTATCTGGAGCAGCTTGGAAGCTGGGGAAGCGCTGCGCGCGACCCGCGCGGCTGGTCGGCAACCCACGCCTATTTCGCGCTCATCCCGGAAGAGGCGGGCGTACTCACACCTGATGCGCGTTGGTTTCCGATTCGAGACGGCAGGCTCAAGGAGAAGCTCGCCTTCGACCACGGCGACATCCTCGCAACCGCAATCCAGCGCCTGCGCAACAAGGTGGAATACACCTCGCTGCCCGCTTATTTGATGCCTGCCGAGTTCACGCTGCCGGATCTGCAGCGCGTCTACGAGATCGTGCTCGACCGTCCGCTCGAAAAGAGCGCCTTCCGTACCCGGATATTGTCGGCCGACATGATCGAGCCCGTCGCAAAGATGCGGCGCGGCCCGAACCGCCCGGCGCAGCTCTATCGCCTGAAGAAGGGCAGGGAGCCCGTGTACTTCGTGCGGACCTTCAATCCGCCGGAGTAGCGCGCTGAGGGTTTGCGCGCACGGCCGCGGCCCGGGTGCTCCGGCACAGCTAACATCATGTTAGGTTTATCGCATAACTGGGTAATTGTGTTAGCCCGGCGAAAGCCTATTGTCGCGTTCAATCAAGTAGCTATCGGCAGTGACAAACGCTTGCGGAGAGTCCGTAGAGCGCGCGGAATGCGCTGCCCAATTTCTCCAAGAAGCCCGCCAAGGGACACACAGCAAACCAGTGGAGGAATTTTGAGATGACCGCGATCCAAGACATGAGTCAGTCCAGGAAGGCCGCTGCGAGCGGCTGGATCGGGTCGGCTCTCGAATATTATGACTTCTTCATCTACGCGACCGCCGCGTCGCTGGTCTTCCCGCAAGTCTTCTTCCCATCGGAAAATCCCACCGTCGCGATCGTCGCTTCGCTTGCGACCTATGGCGTCGGCTATGTGGCTCGCCCGATCGGTGCCTTCGTCCTCGGGCATTGGGGCGACACCCATGGCCGCAAAACGGTTCTCATCGTCTGCATGTTCCTGATGGGCATCTCGACCATGGCCGTGGGTATCCTGCCGACCTATCAGCAGGTCGGCATCCTGGCGCCGATCCTGCTCGTCGTCCTGCGCCTGATCCAGGGATTTGCCGTGGCCGGTGAAATCTCCGGCGCAAGCTCGATGATCCTGGAGCACGCGCCGTTCGGCCGGCGCGGCTTCTATGCGAGCTTCGCCCTTCAGGGCGTGCAGGCCGGACAGATCCTCGCAGCCGCCGTCTTCCTGCCGCTGGCGGCCTACATGCCGAACGACGCCTTCAACAGCTGGGGCTGGCGGATTCCGTTCCTGCTGAGCTTCTTCGTCATCGTCGCCGGCTACATCATCCGTCGCGAAGTCGACGAGACGCCTGCCTTTGCCCGCGAGGGCGAGCGGGGAGAAACACCGCGGGCGCCCATTGTTCAGGCCATCACGCTGAGCTGGCGCGACATGCTCAGGGTCATCTGCATGGCGCTGATGAACGTCATTCCGGTCGTGGCGACCATCTTCGGCGCGGCCTATGCGGTGCAGCCGGCCTACGGCATCGGTTTTGCCAAGGACGTCTATCTCTGGATCCCGGTGCTCGGAAACATGCTGGCCGTGTTCGTCATTCCCTTCGTCGGCAATCTCTCCGACAAGGTCGGCCGCAAGCCGCCGATCATCGTGGGCGCGCTGCTCTCCGGTCTGCTCGCCTTCGGCTATCTCTATGCCATCAGCATCAAGAACGTGCCGCTCGCGATCCTGCTGTCGCTGTTGATGTGGGGCGTGGTCTATCAGGGCTACAACGCGATCTTCCCGAGCTTCTACCCGGAACTGTTTCCGACCCGCACCCGCGTGTCGGCGATGGCGATCTCGCAGAACATCGGAACGACGATCACGGCATTGCTTCCGGCCCTGTTTGCGACCGTGGCGCCTCCCGGCTCGGCCAACATTCCGTTGACGGTCGGGGCGATCGCCTTCGGCATCACGGTCATCGCGGCGCTGGCGGCCGTCTCGGCGCGGGAAACCTACCGGATCAGCATCGACGATCTCGGCAATCCCAAGGCCGTTCCGATGCCGCGGGCCGACTATGAGCGGCAGCGTGCGGGAGCCGCGAGCGGTGCGACCGCAGTTCCCACCTGATAAACGGCTGAAGGCAATGCCGCTGCAATCGATCGTGTTGCAGCGGCAGGGCCTTATGTGACTACATATTCGAACTTTGTGCGCGCGAGCGCGATCATCATGAGGTCAAGGGATGAACCCCGTCGTCGTTGCTGTCGCCATCACCGGCTCCGTTCCGCGCAAGAAGGACAATCCGGCGGTGCCCATCCTGCCGTCCGAACAGATCGAGTCGACGCAGCGGGCCTTCGAAGCCGGCGCCACGCTCGCCCATATCCATGTCCGCAACGATGACGAGACGCCGTCATCCGACCCGGAGCGCTTTGCCCTGGTGCAGCAGGGGATCAGGAAGCATTGTCCTGACATGATCGTGCAGTTCTCGACCGGCGGGCGGGGCCGCGATCCCTCGGCGCGGGGATCATCGCTCTATCTCAAGCCCGACATGGCCTCGCTCTCGACGGGATCGGTGAACTTTCCGACGATTGTCTACGAGAACAGCGCAGCCCTGGTCGACACGCTCGCGACCGGGATGAAGACGAATGGCATCCGCCCGGAAATCGAGATCTTCGATCTGTCGCATCTGCATGGCGCGCGCCGCCTGATCGAGGCCGGGCTGATGGATGCGCGTCCGCACGTGCAATTCGTCATGGGCGTCAAGAACGCGATGCCGGCCGACGAACATGTCCTCGACATCCTGCTGGCCGAGCTCAAGCGGCTGATCCCGCGGGCGACCTGGACTGCGGCGGGGATTGGACGCCATCAGGCGGAGGTCATGGACTGGGCGCTCAAGCGAGGCGCCGACGCGGTTCGCACCGGGCTCGAGGACAATGTCAGGATCGACAAGACGCGGCTCGCGGCGAGCAACGCGGAGCTCGTGACCATCGCCGCCGAGGCCGTCACACGCCATGGCCGGCGCGTTGCAACCGCGGCCGAGGCGCGGTCCCTGCTCGGGCTCGCAGGATAGGGCTACTGCCTGCTCCTGACATGCTTCTGGCTGCCTTCTGCCATTCGGAACCGACATTCCCGTGAGCTGAGTCTCCGGGTAAGACAGGCCTACAGGCGTGATCGGCGCCTGCCGGGCAGGCGACGAGTGGAATGCGGTTCTTGAAATCTGACAGCAGGCTCATCGGGGTCCTGCTGGTGCTGGCAATTACCCAACTCATCGGATGGGGGACGATCGGCCTTCCGGCCGTGGTCGGCCGCGACCTCGGGGCCGATCTCGGGCTGAGCTTGCCGGCGGTGTTTGCGGGCAGCTCAGTGCTTTATGTCACCATGGGCCTGTGCGCGCCCTGGCTTGCCAAGGCCTTTGCGCGGCACGGTGCCCGCAAGGTGATGATGGTGGGCACTGTTGTCTCCGTGCCGGGCTACATCGTTCTGTGTTTCGCGCGCGACCCGGTGCTCTATTTCGCCGGCTGGGTCATTCTCGGCATGGGCGGCAGCGCCACGCTGTCGACCGGCGCCTATATCATGCTGAACGAGGTCGCCGGACGGGGCGCCAAGAATGCCATCGGCGGGCTGATGCTGGTGACGGGACTCTCCAGCAGCATCTTCTGGCCGACCACGTCGTTTCTCAGTGGTTGGCTCGGTTGGCGCGGGACCTGTCTCGTCTACGCGGCGATGCTGCTCGCCATCAACCTTCCGCTCTATGCGTTTATCGCGCCACGCCGGAAAATTGCGGCGGATGATGGCGGCGAGGCAGCCCAGGCTGAGCCGCCCCCTGCGATTCCGAGAAGCACTTTCGGTCTGGTCGTCTGCGTGATCACGATGAACGCCTTCGTCAATTTCGGCATCGGCGCCATCCTGATCGAGCTGTTGCGGGCGGAGGGCCTTGCGCCGGCGCAGGCGCTTGCATTCGGCTCGATGCTGGGCGTGATCCAGGTCAGCGCCCGCGGCCTCGATTTTCTCGGCGGTGGCCGGTGGGACGGCATCACCACTGGGCTCGTCGCCGGCACGGCGTTGCCTGTCGCCATGGTGCTGCTGATGCTGAGCGAGGGCGCGACCTGGGCGGTCGCGACCTTCATCCTCCTCTATGGCGCCGGCAGCGGCGCGATGGCGGTGGCGCGGGCGACGATCCCGCTCGTGTTCTACGACCAGGCCGAGTTCGCGAAGGCAATGTCGATGATCGCACTGCCGCTCAATCTGGCGTCCGCGATCTCGCCGCCGCTTCTGGCCGGCCTGCTCACCCAGTTCGGCAGCCGCGGCGCGCTTGGGCTCACTTTGGCCTTTTCCTGTGCGACCGTGCTGATCCTGATCCTGCTGGGCCGGCGTCGTCCGCATCTGGCCGCAGCACCTGCGACCGGGTAATTCGCAACGCGGAATTCGCCGCCGCAGCCTACCGCTGCTGCGGGGCGGGGGATGGCCGTATGCCCAGCGCGCAGTGCTCGGGACCGCAAAATGGTGTATCCGCAGGAAGCGCGGTCCGCGACATCGCCGCTGCGCCAAGATCCAGTTCCCCCGGAGGAAATCGACATGTCGGCCCTGCCGCTCTCAGGCATCAAGATCCTTGATCTCACGCGTGTGCTCGCCGGGCCCTTGTCGGCCCAGATGCTGGGCGATCTCGGCGCGGAGGTGATCAAGATCGAGCGGCCCGGCACCGGCGACGACGCGCGCGCCTTCGGCCCGCCTTACCTGACCGATCCCGAGGGCAAGGCCAACAACAACAATTCGTTCTATCTCTGCGCCAACCGCAACAAGAAGTCGGTCACCGTCAACATCGCCAAGCCCGAGGGGCAGGCGATCATCCGCGAGCTCGCGAAGGACGCCGACGTCTTCATGGAGAACTACAAGGTCGGCGATCTCAAGCGCTACGGCCTCGACTACGAGACGATCAAGGCGATCAATCCGAAGATCATCTATTGCTCGGTGACCGGTTTCGGCCAGACCGGCCCCTATGCGCCGCGCGCCGGATACGATGCCATCCTGCAGGCGATGGGCGGCCTGATGAGCGTCACCGGTCATATCGACGGCGAGCCGGGCGAGGGCCCGATGAAGGTCGGGCCCTCGATCGTCGACTACATGACCGGCATGAACACCTCGATCGGGCTCTTGTCGGCGCTCTACCATCGTGACGTCAATGGCGGGCAGGGACAGCACATCGACGTCTGCCTGTTCGATACCGTCATCGCCTCGCTGTCGCACTGGCTGCAGATCTACCTCGTCAACGGCAAGATGCCGCCGCGCCGCGGCACCTGGGGCAATGGCGGCATGCCGGCCGGCGTGTTCCGCTGCACCGACGGCGAGCTGATGCTGGTGGTCGGCAATGACGGCCAGTTCCGGAAGACCTGCGCCGTGCTCGGCGAGCCGGAGCTTGCGAGCGATCCGCGCTTCGTCAAGAACAACGATCGCGTCGTGCACGGCAAGGAGATCATGGCGATCTTCGCCGGCCTGTTCCTGAAGAAGCCGGTGGCCTATTGGCTGGACAAGCTCGAGGAGGCCGGCGTGCCGTCGGGTCCGATCAACAATTTCGAGCAGGTGTTTTCCGATCCGCACGTGCAGTCGCGCGGCATGCGGGTGAAGGTCGACCATCCCTTCGAGCCCAATCTGTCGCTGATCCGCAACGCGCTGACCTTCTCGGAAACTCCGGTCGAGACCTACCGCGCCCCGCCGCTGCTCGGCGAGCACACGCAGGAGATCCTCGGCGGCAAGCTCGGCTATGATGCCGGGAAGATCGAGGAGCTGAAGCAGCAGGGGATCATCTAGCGCCTTACGAAGCGGCGCGCGCTCTTACCCTCTCCCCTTGCGGGAGAGGGTGGATCGCCGCAAGGCGGCGAGACGGGTGAGGGGTATCTATCCTCACGATTGATCTTGCGAGCGGATAGATACCCCTCATCCGGCGCTTCGCGCCACCTTCTCCCGCAAGGGGAGAAGGAAAGAGGCCGCGATCGGATTGAGATAGACGGGCAGAGGCAACATCGCATGAGCACCGGCAAGACCATCATCACCTGCGCCATCGCGGGCAACCTGACAAAGCCCGAGCAGTCGCCGTATCTGCCGATCACGCCCGAGCAGATCGCGACCTCCGCGCTGGAAGCCGCCGAAGCCGGTGCTGCGATCGCGCACATCCATGTGCGCGATCCCGCCACGGGGCGGCCGTCGATGTCGGTCGACCTCTACCGCGATGTCGTGGAGCGCATCCGCGCCCGCAACAAGAGCCTCGTCATCAATCTCACGACCGGGCCCGGCGGGCGCTTCGTGCCCTCGGTCGAGGATCCCCGCATCGCCGGCCCCGGCACGACGCTGCTGCAACCCGAGAAGCGCGTCGAGCATATCGAGCTCTTGAAGCCCGACATCTGCACGCTCGACCTCAACACCATGAATTCCGGCGGCGAGGTCGTGATCAACACGCCGCGCAATGTCCGCATCATGGCCGAGCGGATGAAGGCGGCCGGCGTGCTGCCGGAGATCGAGCTGTTCGATTCCGGCGACTGCCATCTGGCGCGCGACATGCTCGCCGACGGCTCACTGAAGGGGCCGGGCCTGTTCTCGCTCGTGCTTGGCGTCAAGTACGGCTTCTCCGCGACGCCGGAGACGATGTTCTATGCCCGCAGCCTGCTGCCGCCGGGCGCGATCTGGTCCGGCTTCGGCATCGGCCGCGCCGAATTCCCGATGGTGGCGCAGGCCTTTTTGCTCGGCGGCCACGTTCGCGTCGGCATGGAGGACAATCTCTATATGTCCAAGGGCGTGCTGGCGAAGACCAACGCGGAGCTGGTCGCGCATGCGGCGGACATTCTGAAGAGCCTTGGCGCCGGTGTTGCGAGTGCGCAGGAGGCGCGCGCGATGCTCGGGCTGGCGTAGAAGCCACGCCATCGTCGCTCGGTTGTTGACGAAAGCATGACGATCTCGCGGCCTTGTGCGGGGCTTGCGCGCAATCCCCAGATAAACCCGGTCCGTAGTACATCCGGCTTCCGCTTCGCGCGCGACTCAGATTCGATCTCTCCCACTGGGATTGGGAGACAAGTGCATGTCCTATACGATCGGGTTCCAAGCGAAAGACCAGAAGGCAATTCTGGCGACCGAGGCGGCGACGGCCAACCAGGCTGTCGCGATCATTGCCGCGCTGCGGCAAAGTGCCGAGGAAATAAAGTTCATCCGCTCGCCGCAGGAAGGCGACATGGGCATCGAGATGCTGCTGCTGCTCGCCAAGGAAGAGGCCGAGGAGATGCCGCAGCGGGCCTAGAGCATGATCCGGAAAAGTGTGCAGCGGTTTTCCGGCAAGATCATGCTCAAATAAAAGCCCCGCAGGAGCGAACACACTTCGATCAGAAGCGAAACATGCCGGCTGCAGAATAATGTAGTCAGGCGCCAGTCTCGCTCGAACCGAAGGTGGCCCATGAAACGCGAAGCGCTCCGCGTCGAACCGATCTCGTCCTTTCTCGATCGCGTGAAGGCGCCGACCTCGCCGGTGACGCGGGCCGGCAACATGATCTTCGTCGCCGGCCTGCCGCCGTTCGACCCCGAGACGGGCGAGATCGGCGGGATGGGAATCGAGCGACAGAGCGAAATCATCATGGAGCAGATGAAGCTCTGCCTGGAGACGGCCGGCGCCTCGCTCGACAACGTCATGAAGTGCAACGTCTACGGCACTTCGGCCAAACACTTCGCCACGTTCAACGCGATCTATGCGCGCTACTTCCCGGTCGATCCGCCGGCGCGGATCTTCGTCGTCACGCCGGAATGGTTCGGCCCCTTCGACGTCGAGATCGACTGCATCGCAATGATGTGAGGCGCTAGCGCGCAGCGACCTTTGACGGCGCCCTGGCTTCGGCCTTGCCCGCCGTCAGTGCCATCGTCGCGACGCTGACGACGCGCGCGACCACGTCCTCGACGTCGTCGAGATCGCATTTTCCTTCCGACAGCTTGGTTAGGCGCTCGCTCTCGCGGATGGTGTGGTGCGCCATCGCCAACGCGAAATTCAGGCCCCAATAGATATCGACATCGCTGCGGTCGGGCAGGGACCTTCGCATCGCGCCGGCGAATTTCCGCAAGTGGTCGATCTCGCGGTTCTTGATGCGACGGATCGGCGGCACGGATTCGATCGAGGCGCGGATCATGAAGCGCGCCGCGGTGGAGCGCTGGTTTTCCGGGCCCAGGCAGCCGCGCAAGGTGGGGCCGACCAGCGCGCGCAAGATCACCTCGATCGGTGCGCGGCCGCCGCCTTGCTCTTCAGCGGCCTTCAGCTCGCGCAGGCGTTCGCGATTGGTCGCGATCGAGCGCGTGACAAATAATTCCGCGATCAACTCGTCCTTTGAGCCGAAATGATAGTTCACGGCAGCCAGATTGACATTGGCCTCCGCGACGATGTCGCGGAGCGTGACGTCGCCAAAGCCGCGATCGGCATAGAGCCGTTCGGCGGCGGCGAGAATGGCAGACCTCGTATGATCGCTGGCCATGGATGCCCTCAGGGAGGGAGTTGCAATTCAAACACTTGTATGAAACTATCGTTTGAAGGCCGGAGAAAGTCAATCCGCATGATGGAATTGCGCCGCTGTTGAGAGCGGCGCGAGTTCCGCGCAGCCGCGATCCGCCGAATGGCGCTTGCGGGCCGCGCATTGCGGGAGGACAGTCCGGCGCAAAACAGGCTTTCAAAGCGAGACCGAGGAGCGTCCCATGGATTTCGATCTGTCCCCCAAGCAGAAGGAATGGCTCGACCGCGTGCAGTCCTTCATGGCCAAGCACGTGCGCCCGGCGGTGCCGATCTACAATGAGCAGGACCACAGCGGCGAGCGCTGGAAGGTGATCCCGGTCCTCGAAGACCTCAAGAAGAAGGCGAAGGCGGAAGGCCTCTGGAACATGTTCATGCCGCCGAGCGAGCATGAGGATGACGAATTCCGCGGCGCGGGATTGACCAATCTCGAATACGCGCTGCTCTCGGAAGAGATGGGCCGCATCACCTGGGCCTCGGAAGTGTTCAACTGCTCCGCGCCCGACACCGGCAACATGGAAGTGTTCATTCGCTACGGCTCCAAGGAGCAGAAGCGCAAATGGCTGCGTCCGCTGATGGACGGCGAGATCCGCTCGGCCTTCCTGATGACGGAGCCGGCGGTGGCCTCGTCGGATGCCACCAACATCGAGACTCGCATCGAGAAGGACGGCGATCATTACGTCATCAACGGCCGCAAATGGTGGTCGTCGGGCGTCGGCGATCCCCGCTGCAAGATCGCGATCCTGATGGGCAAGACCGATTTCAACGCCGCAAAACATCAGCAGCAGTCGCAGATCCTGGTTCCGCTCGATACCCCCGGCATCAAGGTCGAGAAGATGCTGCCGGTGTTCGGCTTCGACGATGCGCCGCACGGCCACGCCCAGGTGCTGCTCGAGAACGTGCGCGTGCCGAAGGAGAACATCCTGCTCGGCGAGGGCCGCGGTTTCGAGATCGCGCAGGGCCGTCTCGGTCCCGGCCGTATTCACCACTGCATGCGCACCATCGGCAAGGCCGAGGAAGCGCTGGAGAAGATGGTGAAGCGTCTGACCTCGCGCACCGCCTTCGGCAAGAAGATCGTCGAGCATTCGGTGTGGGAGCAGCGCATCGGCGATGCCCGCACCAACATCGAGATGACGCGTCTTCTGTGCCTCAAGGCCGCCGACATGATGGACAAGGTCGGCAACAAGACCGCGCAGGCCGAGATCGCCATGATCAAGGTCGCAGCCCCCAACATGGCGCTGAAGATCATCGACGAGGCGATCCAGTCGTTTGGTGGCGCGGGCGTCTCCGACGAAGCCGGTCTTGCCAAAGACTACGCGCACATCCGTACGCTCCGTCTCGCCGACGGTCCGGACGAGGTGCACAATCGCGCCATTGCACGGCTCGAAGTTCGGAAGTATGCCAACTCTCCCAAGCATTAAGCGGGGGAGCCCAGCGGCGCTCCTGACTTGAAGAAACGACAGGACGTGACCGGGTAACCGCTTGACGCAAGTGCGTCAGCGGTTACCGATTAGGATCATGTTCGGACTGAAGAGGGAGCGTCACCGTGGCTGACGGCGTCAGGAAAGACGAAGAGTTCTCGGGCACCAAGCCGGTCGAGGAGCGTCATCGCTTCGACGAGATGCGGCTCGAAGCCTGGATGCGCGACAACGTCGAAGGCTATGAGGGCCCGCTGGTCGTCCTGCAGTTCAAGGGCGGCCAGTCCAATCCGACCTACCGGCTGAACACGCCGAAGCGCTCCTACGTGATGCGCCGCAAGCCGTTCGGCAAATTGCTGCCCTCGGCGCATGCTGTCGATCGCGAATATCGCGTCATCGCAGCCCTTGGAAAGCAGGGTTTTCCGGTCGCGCACGCCTATGCGCTGTGCCAGGACGACAGCGTCATCGGCGCCGCCTTCTACATCATGTCGATGGAAGACGGTCGCGTGTTCTGGGATCCGACGCTGCCGAGCCAGGATAACGATGCGCGCCGCAAGATCTTCACCAGCAAGATCGAAACGCTGGCGAAACTCCACATGTACGATCCCGTTGCGATCGGCCTCGGTGATTTCGGCAAGCCCGGCAATTATTTTGCGCGCCAGATCGATCGCTGGACCAAGCAGTATCGCGCGTCCGAGACGCAGCACATTCCGGAATTCGAAAAGGTGGCGGAATGGCTGCCCAAGACCGTGCCGGAGCAGGCGCGCGTCTCGATCGTCCACGGCGACTACCGCCTCGACAATATGATTTTCCACGCGACGGAACCTCGCGTGCAGGCCGTGCTGGATTGGGAGCTGTCGACGCTCGGCGATCCCATGGCAGACTTCACCTATCTGCTGATGCAGTGGATCATGCCGGGCCTCGACGGTGCCGACCTCAAGGCACTCAACATCCCGAGCGTGGAGGAGGCCGCGCAGATCTATTGCAACGTCACCAAGATGACGGTGCCGGATCTCAACTGGTACTTCGCCTACAACCTGTTCCGCCTCGCCGGCATCACGCAGGGCATCGCCGGCCGCGTCCGCGACGGCACCGCCGCCAATGCCAAGGCGCTGGAGTCCGCCAAGCGCACCGTGCCGCTGTCGAAGGTGTCATGGGAATACGCCCAGAAGGCCGGCGCGGTGTAGAAACAACGAAGGCGCGGCTCATGGCCGCGCCTTTTGTTTTGGCACGCCGCGCTTCGCTCCTGCAATGACGAGGAAGAGCGCGTGTACCTTGTCCACGCACCATGCTTGACCATATCTCCTTCCGCAAGGAGACGGTCATGATCCAGCAACTGCGCATCTACGAAATCTTCGAAAAGAACAAGACTGCCTTTCACGCACGGTTCCGCGACCACGCCGCGCGCATCATGCGGACCAGATATGGCTTCCAGATCGTGGCGATGTGGGAGACGAAATTCGGCGAGCGTACCGAGTTCGCCTACATTCTGGAGTGGCCGGATGAGGCCGCGAAGACGTCCGCGTGGGCGGCCTTCATGGCAGACACCGAGTGGAGCGAGATCAAGCGTGTGACCCACGCGGAGCACGGCCTGATGGTCGGCCAGATCGAGGATCGCCTGCTGGTGCCGGTGGACTATTCGCCGTCGCAGTTTCGTAGGGCGGATTAGCGCAGCGTAATCCGCCATTCACACGACGCGAGGCAGATGGCGGATTACGCTGCGCTAATCCGCCCTACGCTCTTACCCCTTCGCGCAATGCGCGATCAGCTTCTCGACGAACCCCGCACACTTCTCCAGCTCCGCCATCGCCACGAACTCATCCGGCGTATGCGCCTGCGCGATCGAGCCGGGGCCTATCACCACTGACGGGATGTCGGCGATGCTGGCAAACAGGCTCGCCTCGGTGCCGAAGGCGACCTTGGCGTGATCGTTGCGGCCGGCGAGCTGCTTCGCCAGCGTGACGATCGCCGCGTCGGCCTTGGTGTCGAGCGCGGGATAGTCGAGTATCTCCTCGAAATCGATGCCGCATTCGGGGTTCTTCGCTTTCATCGCGGGCTCGAGCTCGGCCTTGGCCCAGGTGACGATCGCATCCGTCACCTCTTTGGACTCGGTGATGCCGATGCCGCGGCATTCGAAATCCACGGTGCAGGTGTCGGGCACGATGTTCAGCGCCGCGCCGCCGTGCACGATGCTGGTCAACAGCGTCGAGTGCGGGACATCGTAGAGACTGTTGCGCTCGACCTCGGCCGCGAGCTTCACCGCGCGGCGGCGGATCTCGACGATCATCTCGGCGGCATATTCGATCGCGTTGACGCCGTCGGGCGCGATCGAGGAATGGCGGGCAAGTCCGTGGAACGTCGCGCGCACGCCGTGCTTGCCCTTGTGGCCGATGATGACCTTCATCTCGGTCGGCTCGCCGATGAATGCGCCAAGCGGTCGAACTTTCTTCTTCGCGACCTCGGCAAGCATCGGCCGTACACCGATGCAGCCGATCTCCTCGTCATAGGAGATGGCGAGATGAATCGGCGTCGTCAGCTTCGCTTCCAGCATCTCCGGGACCATGGCGAGGCACACGGCGACAAAGCCCTTCATGTCGGTGGTGCCGCGGCCATAGAGCTTGCCGTCACGTTCGATCAGCTTGAAGGGATCGTGGCTCCAGTCCTGGCCGACGACGGGCACGACGTCGGTATGTCCCGACAGCACGAGACCGGGCTTGTCCTCCGGGCCGATCGTGACCCAGAGCGAAGCCTTCTGTCCGGTCTCGTCGGTGATGCGCTCGCCCTTGACGCCCAGGAAGGCGAGATAGCTCTCGATATGCGCGATCAGGGGCAAGTTGGTGCGATCGCTGATCGTGTCGAAGCCGACCAGGTCGGCGAGGAGGTTGCGGATGCGATCGGCTCTGGAACTTGGGAAAATCGGGTTGGGCATTGTCTCGTTCATGAGATGGAGGATGGCATCGCCGCTTGCACGAAACATACCAATGGAGTGGCGGTTCGGGCAAACCCGATCGCGAAGGCTGCTTTCGCCGAGACTCAGCCGAGTGCGGAGAGATCCTTCGGCAGCATTCGCTTGAACAGGTCGAGCGTACGCCGCGCCTCGGCCGGCGGCAAGGCGATGGCGTGACGAACCGCAGCGGCAATCTGGATCATCGCCAGTTGCGAAAAGGAGGTGAGGGCGGCGGCGGGCTGTTTCGGCGCGACACGCTTGAGTGCCTCGCGTAACAGACCGGCCAGGAAAGCCACGTCCTCCCTGTCGATCTCTTGCAGCGTTCGGTCGCCTTGCGTCGCTTGCCAGATGTGATGCATCACCGGGTGATCGCGGAACATCTGGTAATAGCCGTCGGTGATGCAACACAGCGCCGCGTGAAGGTCTGACAGCTTCTTCATCTCGGCGAGATCGCGCGCCACGCACTCGCGGCCGATGGCGTTGCAACGCTCGGCGAGCGTCCCGATCACGGCACTCTTGTCCGGAAAATATTGGTAGAGCGAACCGAAGGCGATGCCGGTGCGCTCGACGATGTCGCTCATCCGGAAGGCGTCGCTGCCCTTTTCCGTCAATATCTCGCTCGCGGCGGTCAGGATGCGATCGAACCGCTCCCGGCTACGTTCCTGCGTCGGAACCAGCGGCGTGCGCCGTCCGGCCGCCTGCGTCGCTTTGCCCGCCCTGATCTTCCGTTCCGGCATCGTTGTTCCCGCCATCTGTGCTTGACGCCAGAAATAAGAGAGTTTATCGCCTTTATCAAATACGAGAGATTATCGTATTTAAGGAGGCGTGGCATGCGGCAGGTTTTGACGAGCGGATTGCTCTGGTTCGCGGCGCTCGGCTGCGGCCTCATGGCCGGCGTCTATTTCGCGTTCTCGACTTTCATCATGACTTCGCTCGGCCGCCTCGACCAGGCCGCCGGTATCGCGGCGATGAACGCCATCAATGTCGACATCGTGCGCTCGCTGTTCATGCCGTTGTTCCTCGGCACGACGGTGGCTGGCGCGGCGCTGGTCGTGTTGGGCGCGTTGCGCTTCAGTGAGCCGGGGGCAGTCAGCATGATCGCAGGCGGAGGCCTCTACGTCATCGGCATGTTCGTCGTGACAGTTGCGCTCAACGTGCCGCTCAACGATGCGCTGGCCGCGGCGCAGCCGTCATCGCCAGAGGCGGGCGCAGTGTGGGCGGCGTATTTGAAGGACTGGGTATTCTGGAATCATGTGCGGACGGTAGCGTCGCTCATGGCGAGTGCATTGTTTATCGTCGCGCTTGCTTCGTAGCCCGGATGGAGCGAAGCGAAATCCGGATGCAAAGGCGCGTCTGTGATGCAGCTGCTAGTGATGAAGCGACCGTGCCGCCCCGCATTCCGTCATTGCGAGCGCAGCGAAGCAATCCAGAGTCTTTCCACGGCGGGATTCTGGATTGCTTCGCTGCGCTCGCCATGACGACGTTGATACAGTTGTGCGCCAAAGCAGCAATCTCGTGCCCCGGACGCAGCGCAGCAGCGTAAGAACGCTGCAGCGCGTCCGGGACACGCGACCCCAGCTACACCGGCTTCCCCGTATACGGCATCGACGCCGTGAGGCCGCCGTCCACCGGGAAGGCCTGGCCGTTGACATACGAGGCTTCGTCGCTGGCCAAAAACAGTCCCATCGCGGCGAGCTCGTGCGGCTGGCCGGGGCGCTTCAAGGGATTGAGCTGGCCGATCTTGTCGGCGGTGCCGCGCTCCTTGGCGCGGTCGAAGATCGGCTTGGTCATGCCGGTCTCAATCAGGCCGGGGCAGACCGCGTTGATGCGCACGCCGGTGCCGGTGAGCGAATAGGCGGTGGTCTGCACGAGGCTGATCACGCCGGCCTTGCTGGCGGCATAAGGATGTCCGCTCGCGCCGGCCTTGAGGCCCGCAACCGATGCGGTGAGCACGATTGCGCCGGACTGCTGCTTCACCATGTGCGGCATCGCATGCTTCACCGCGAGGAACGGTCCGATCAGATTGACGCGCAGCACCTCCTGCCACTGTTCGACGGTCTGCTCGCCGAGCGGAACGAGCCCGCCGGAGACGCCGGCGTTGGCCCAGATGACGTCGAGCCTGCCATGCGTCTTCACTGCCTTGTCGATGACGGCGATGACATCAGCCTCGGAGCCGGCATCGGCGATCATCGCCTCCGCAACGCCGCCGGCTTTCTTCACCTCGTCGACCGTCTCCTTCACGGCTTCGGTGCGATCGACCGCAATCAACTTGGCGCCTTCCTTGGTGAAGAGGTGCGCAGCGGCGCGGCCGATGCCGCTGCCCGCGCCGGTGATGATGACGGATTTGCCTTGCAGACGGCCCATGCGATTCTCCCTTTGGTATGCCGTGCGACGCTTGCCGCGCGACGGAATTTCAAACAGAATTTGAAACAGTAAAGTGTCTTGAGACACGTTCACACCTGACGTACAGCGACATCACACGAGATGGAAGGGCTTCAATGGCAACCGCAGACAAGCCGAATGTGGTCACGACACGCTGGTGGTGGGTTCGTCATGCGCCGGTGCGCAATGACGGCGGCAACATCTACGGACAGAGCGATCTGGCCTGCGACACCAGCGACACCTACGTGTTCAATGCTGTTGCCAAGGTGCTGCCACGCAAGGCGGTGTGGTATTCGAGCAATCTGATGCGCACGCATCAAACGGCTGAAGCGATCTGGGAGGCGGGCTATCCGCGGCCCGTGTCGATGAAATGGGAGGCGGACCTCGCCGAGCAGAATCTCGGTCGCTGGCAGGGCATGAATCGCGCCGAGTTCATCGCCAGCCGTCCCGTCGGCTCGAGCTGGTTTGCTGACATCAACGAGCCCGCGCCCGGCGGCGAAAGTTTCATGGATCTCTACAATCGCACGCGCCGCACCGTCGAGCGGATCAACAATGAGGCGGCGGGGCAGGACGTGATCGCGGTCGCGCATGGCGGCACCATCAAGGCGGCGATCGGTCTCGCACTCGACGGCCAGGTGGAGCGGGCGCTGTCGTTCGACATCGACAACGTCTCGATCACACGGCTCGATTATTTCGCAAGCCCCGAGCGTTCGGTCTGGCGGCTGCCGATGGTGAACCAGCAGCCGTGGATCGCGGACGATGCGCATGCCGAGATGCATCAGCTGGCGGGACCTGAGGTCAAGAAGCTCGCCTGAGTTATGCTGTCATTCCGGGGCGGTCCGCAGGACCGAGCCCGGAATCTCGATGTGAATACAAAGATCAATCTGGGAGAGAAACATGACCTTGTTCGACATGAAGGGCAAAGTTGCCGTCATCACCGGCTCGACGCGCGGCATCGGGCTTGCCATCGCGGAGCGTATGGCCGAGCACGGCGCCAAGGTGGTGATCTCCTCGCGCAAGGCCGATGTCTGCGACGAGGTCGCCAAGGGCATCAACGACAAGTTCGGCAAGGGCACTGCGGTCGCGATCGCGGCGAACATTTCGTCGAAGGAAAATCTGCAAAACCTTGTCGACGAGAGTAACCGCGCCTTCGGCAAGATCGACGTGCTGGTGTGCAACGCCGCGTCGAATCCGTATTACGGTCCGCTCGCCGGCATCTCCGACGATCAGTTCAGGAAGATTCTCGACAACAACATCGTCGCCAACAACTGGCTGATCTCGATGGTGGTGCCGCAGATGATCGAGCGCAAGGACGGCTCGGTGATCATCGTGTCTTCGATCGGCGGCCTCAAGGGCTCGACCATTCTCGGGGCTTACGCGATCTCCAAGGCCGCCGACATGCAGCTCGCACGCAACCTCGCCTGCGAATACGGCAAGCACAACATCCGCGTGAACTGCATCGCGCCCGGCCTGATCAAGACCGATTTCGCGAAAGCGCTGTGGGACAATCCGGAGAACCTGAAGGCCTCGACCTCGCGCTCGCCGTTGCTGCGCATCGGCATCCCCGACGAGATCGCGGGTGCGGCGGTGTTCCTGGGATCCGCGGCCGGCGACTTCATGACCGGTCAGACCATGGTGATCGACGGCGGCGCGACGATCAGTTGAGGTTTGCGGAGAAGGGCACCTACGCTCACTCCAGCATCAGCGTCATCGTCCGCGAAAGCGGGCGATCCAGTACTCCGCGGCCGAAGTGGTGTGAACAAACTGCCGCTACGGAGTACTGGATGCCCCGGTCAAGCCGGGGCATGACGGTGAGTGTGTGGATGCGGCCTCGCGGCTCGCGCGACTAAGCGAACGCCCTCACTCTACCGCCGCGTAAACCAGATCCCGCACCAGCGTGCGTGTGAAGTCACGTTGTCCCGGTCCCTGGGTCATGAACACCGTGAACAGATCCTCCTTCGGATCGATCCAGAAGAACGTGCCGGCAATGCCGCTCCAGAAATAGTTGCCGACGCTGCCGGGGAAGGGCGCGATGCCGGCGTCGCGGCGGACGGCGAAGCCGAGACCGAAACCGTGGCCGGGCGAAAGAAGCGTGCCGTTGGTCACGACGTGCGGCCCGAGGTGATCGGACGCCATCAGCTCCAGCGTCTTGCGGCCGATGATCCTGTTGCCGTCGAGGGTGCCGCCATTGCGCAGCATCAGCGCGAAGCGGGCGTAGTCCGTCGTGGTGGAGACCAGGCCGCCGCCGCCGGATTCCATCACCGGCTGCTCGAGCATGTTGAACAGCGCGACCTTGTCACCGGTCCAGGGGTCGGCTTCGAATGGCTGCGCGAGCCGCCCGGCGTTGGTCTCTGAGGTCGAGAAGCCGGTCTCGGTCATCTGCAACGGCGCGAGGATGCGCTCGGTGAGATAGGTGCCGAGCGACTTGCCGCTGATGACCTCGATGATGCGGCCGAGGATGTCGGTGGAACGGCTGTAGTTGAACTCGTCGCCGGGGTGGCAGACCAGCGGGAAGCTCGCCACCAGCGCGGCGTGCTCGGCATTGGTGATCTTGCGGCTGCGGACGCGGGACTCCTGGTAGAGCTTGTGCACCGGGCCGTCGCCCTGGTGCTCATAGGTGAGGCCCGAGGTGTGGCGGAGCAGATCCTGCACCGTCATCGGCCGCTTCGGCGGAACCAGTTCCAGCTTGCCGCCACTGACGACGCCGACCTTCTGGTCCGCGAACTCCGGGATGAATTTTGCGACGGGATCGCCGAGCAGGAGGTGGCCGTCCTCGACCAGCGCCATGATGCCGACCGAGACGATCGGCTTGGTCATCGAGAAGATCCGGAAGATCGAATCAAGCGCCATCGCCGGGCCCGCCGGGCTCTGCTTGCCGAGCGCCTCGAACCAGCCGACCTGGCCGCCCCTTGCCACCAGCACCGTCACGCCGGGGATGGTTCCCTTGTCGATCTCGCGCTTGAACGCGTCCGACATCGCCTGGAGGCGGGGTCGCGACAGGCCCAGAGTTTCCGGCTTGGCCTCTGGGAGAGACGGGGTTTTGGGCGCGGTCGAGGGGCGGGCGACGGCTGTCGACGCTAAGGTAGTCATGGGGGCTCCCGGTTGTTCTTGATTATCGGGAACGGAGAGTGGCCCAGAAGCCGTTGCACAAACAAGCGAAGCCAGCGCGCTTCACCCTTGCAATCCGTCCTTGCAATCCGGCCGTCCCCTGTGCTTGAAAGCGCCCCTGATCCGGCGGCGACGCAAGGGTCCACAGGAGTGTAGCTCAATTGGTAGAGCACCGGTCTCCAAAACCGGGGGTCGCAGGTTCGAGCCCTGCCACTCCTGCCAGCTAATCCCACACAATCCGGATTGAAGGCAGGACGGCGCCGGGCTGAATAGCTCGGGCGCTGGGTCATGCGGGCCCATAAGCCCTTGATCCGCATCACGTCCGTCAGCCGGGCCGGCGTGGATTCCAGCCCGCCCGCACCTTGACCTTTGGCCCCATCCGCAGTAGATACCCGGCACTCGCAGCCGGCCCGTTAGACGCGGATCTCCGGCGCGGCTTTGAAATCCCCCGAACAATCGAGCCCGGTTTTCCGGCTCATCCTTCGAGACAGAGGGCTGGGCCACAGGCGGCTGTTCGGATCCCTGAAATTCTTAATGGCGTCTCAAACGATGGCAGTCAGCCCGTTCAAGTTCTTGCAGGAAGTGCGCTCGGAGACCGCCAAGGTCACCTGGCCCACCCGTCGTGAGACCACGATCACCACCATCATGGTGTTCGTGATGGTCGCCGTGGCCTCGATCTTCTTCTTCGCCGCCGACCAGATCATCCGTTACCTCATCACCTTCCTTTTGGGCATTCACTGATGGCAACAGCCGCCGCAACCCAATCGTCCGACAAGCGCTGGTACATCGTCCACGCCTATTCGAACTTCGAGAAGAAGGTCGCCGAATCGATCCGCGAGCAGGCCAAGCAGCGCGGGCTCGAAGAGCTGTTCGAGCTGGTGCTGGTTCCGACCGAGAAGGTCACGGAAGTGCGCCGCGGCCGCAAGATCGACGCCGAGCGCAAGTTCTTCCCGGGCTACGTGCTGGTGAAGATGAAGCTGACCGACGAGGCGTTTCATCTGATCAAGAACACGCCGAAGGTCACGGGCTTCCTCGGCGCCGAGAACAAGCCGATGCCGATCTCGGAGAACGAAGCCATGCGCATCCTGCACCAGGTGCAGGAGGGTGTGGAACGGCCGAAGGCGTCGGTGTCGTTCGAGATCGGCGAGAACGTGCGCGTGGCCGATGGCCCGTTCGCCTCGTTCTCGGGTGTGGTCGAGGAAATCGACGAGGCGCGCTCGCGCGTGAAGGTCGCGGTATCGATCTTCGGCCGCGCCACGCCAGTGGAATTGGAATTCGGTCAGGTCGAGAAGGTCTGATCGGGTAAGGCGCGAGGTCGAAAGGCTTCGCGCAAGCAGAGGCCGTGGGAGGGAGAGGGCGGTTGCCAGCCGCATCCGACCCAGACCACGAACCTGAAACCGCCGGTCCAGGCCGGCACAACAGGAGTGATACATGGCAAAGAAAGTGACCGGATACCTGAAGCTTCAGGTCCCGGCCGGTGCGGCGAATCCCTCGCCCCCGATCGGTCCCGCGCTCGGTCAGCGCGGTCTCAACATCATGGAGTTCTGCAAGGCGTTCAACGCCCAGACCCAGAAGGAAGAGAAGAACACCCCGATCCCGGTGATCATCACCATCTATGCGGACCGTTCCTTCACCTTCGAGATGAAGACGCCGCCGATGTCCTTCTTCCTCAAGCAGGCTGCCAAGATCCAGTCCGGCTCGAAGGCGCCGGGCCGCGACAAGGCCGGCAAGGTGACCAAGGCGCAGGTGCGCGAGATCGCCGAGAAGAAGATGAAGGATCTCAATTGCGACACCATCGAATCGGCCATGAAGATGGTCGAGGGCTCTGCCCGTTCGATGGGTCTGGAAGTGGCGGGGTAAGCGGCTATGGCAATCGGAAAGCGTTTGAACAAAGCCCGCGAAGGTGTTGACCGCGAAAAGCTTTACCCGCTCGCGGACGCCATCAAGATGGTCAAGGAACGCGCGAAGGCGAAGTTCGACGAGACCATCGAGGTCGCGATCAATCTCGGTGTCGATCCGCGTCACGCCGACCAGATGGTCCGCGGCGTCGTGACCCTGCCGAACGGCACTGGCCGTACGCTCCGCGTCGGCGTGTTCGCCCGTGGCGCCAAGGCTGACGAAGCCAAGGCCGCAGGTGCCGACGTCGTCGGCGCCGAAGACCTGGTCGAGAAGGTGCAGAACGGCGCGATCGATTTCGATCGTTGTATTGCGACCCCCGACATGATGCCGCTGGTCGGTCGTCTCGGTAAGGTGCTCGGCCCGCGCGGCCTGATGCCGAACCCGAAGATCGGCACCGTGACCATGGACGTCACCGGTGCGGTGAAGGGTGCCAAGGGCGGCTCGGTCGAGTTCCGCGTCGAGAAGGCCGGCATTCTGCAGGCCGGCGTCGGCAAGGCCTCGTTCTCCGAGGAGAAGCTGGTCGAGAACATCAAGGCGCTCGCCGATGCTGTCTCGAAGGCGAAGCCGGCTGGCTCCAAGGGCACCTACATCCAGCGCGTTGCGGTGTCCTCGACGATGGGCCCGGGCGTGAAGGTCGAGCCGGGCACGATCCTTGGCTAAGGCTTGCCTCGGCTGAGGTTTGGAAATTGCATGAGGCGAGGGGCGGAATCGGGCGACCGATTCCGCCCCTTTCCATTTTCGACGGCACTCACCGGAAACAAGAACAATGGCTGACAAGGTCCTGATCTATTCGCGCTTTCCCAAGACGATGATGGCGCGCTTCGCCGAGCGGTTCGAGCTGCTCGACACCGGCGGCAAGAAGGCCACGGAGGTGTTTTCGGCGGAAGAACTCGGCGGCATCCGCGCGATGCTGACGGCCGGCGGCTCGCCGCTCGGCGCCGAGGCGATGGACCTGTTTCCAAAGCTCGGCGCGATCGTCTGCTACGGCACCGGCTATGACGGCGTCGACTTGAAGGCGGCCGCCAGCCGCAACATCGCGGTCGGCCACAGCCCCGGCGCCAATGCCGCCTCGGTCGCCGACATCGCGATGAGCCTGATGCTGGCGACGACGCGGCGGGTCCTGGTCGCCGACCAATATGTCCGTAGCGGCGATTGGGCGGCCTCGAAGCAGTCGCCGATGATGCGCCCGCAGGCGGGGATGCCCGGGCGCCGCATCGGCGTCTACGGCATGGGCGAGATCGGCCGCAAGATCGCCGCGCGCTGTGCCGCCTTCGAGAGCGAGGTCGGCTATTTCAGCCGCAGCAAATACGATCTGCCCTATCAGTATTTCCCGACCCTGGAAGCACTCGCCGATTGGTGCAGCGTGCTGATGATCGCGGTCCGGGCGGGGGCTGAGACCCAGCACGTCGTCAACGCCGATATCCTGGGGCGCCTCGGTGCCGACGGCTACGTCGTCAACATTTCGCGGGGCTCGGTCATCGACCAGGAGGCCCTGGTCGCAGCGCTCTCCGACAAGACCATCGCCGGCGCCGGCCTCGATGTCTTCGAGAAGGAACCTCACGCCCCCGATGCCCTGACCGCGCTCCCCAACGTGGTATTCGCCCCGCATATCGGCGGCCACACCCTCGAATCGCACGTCGCCATGCAGAACTGCGTGCTGGCCAATCTCAGCGCATTTTTCGAGGGCAAGCCGCTGCCCTATGGGGTCAAATCGGCCTGAATCGGCCCTTGTCAGGTCGCCTCAGGCCCGGCCGGCAACGGATTGGAACTGGTGTGAATTTTGCTCTTGGCAAGCCGGCAGAGAGCGGTTAAAGAACCGCTTCCGGACGTGCCGGCCTTGGCTGGCGCGTTCGTGCACGCATTCCGAAAACCCGACACGCAGGAGATCATTCCTTTTCAGGACGTCCGCAAGGATTTGCCCGAAAAGGAAGGAAAATCCATCGGCCGGTGGGGGTGCGGGCAGAGGTCAGGCGGTTCGCCGACTGGCCTTGTCCTGTCCAAGACTGCAGGCGCCCGCGGGAAATTTCGATTTCTCAACGGCTTAATCGCATGGCCTGCATAGACGGGTGAAGACCGGATTTCACTTCGCTTCCCACTTTAGGGTGGTCGCGGAAGGAGTTTGGTTCGGACCTCGACACGCCGTGGGCTCCAGCGAGCTCCCGGAGGGCAGGCTTTGAATTGTCGTCTCGCCCGGCGCGTGTCCGATGGGTTTTGGCCCAGAGGTTCAGGTTTTGGGTGGGACGATGGGTGCAACCCGGCGGTCCCGCTTTCGCGATGACCGCCAACCGGAAAGAGCTTGCTGTGGAACGAGCGGCAAAAAAGGAAGCGGTCGAACAGCTCAATGGGGTCTTCAAGACCACGAGCGTCGCGGTCGTTGCTCAATATTCCGGCCTCACCGTCGCCCAGATGCAGAAGCTGCGCCAGCAGATGAAGCAGGCGGGTGCCTCGGTGAAGGTCTCGAAGAACCGTCTCGCCAAAATTGCTCTTGAAGGCACTGACGTCGTTGCCATCGGCCCCATGCTGAAGGGGCCGACCGTGATCGCCACTTCGAACGATCCGGTAGCGGCGCCAAAGGTCGCCATCGAATTCGCCAAGGCGAACGAAAAGTTCGTCATCGTCGGCGGCTCGATGGGAAAGACCGTCCTGAATGTCGACGGCGTGAAGGCACTTGCCTCGCTGCCGTCGCTTGATGAACTGCGCGGCAAGATCGTCGGCCTGCTTGTGGCCCCGGCGACCAAGCTCGCTCAGCTCGCCAACGCGCCCGCGGGCAAGCTCGCGCGCGTCATCCAGGCTCATGCCTCAAAGGGCGAAGCGGCCTGACGCCCTTCGCAAAACTCAAACCCGAACCAGACTTACACTCAAGGAAACTGAACAATGGCTGACTTGCAGAAGATCGTTGACGACCTCTCGAGCCTCACCGTGCTCGAAGCTGCCGAACTCGCGAAGCTCCTCGAAGAGAAGTGGGGCGTTTCGGCTGCCGCGGCCGTCGCCGTGGCCGGCCCGGCTGGTGGTGGCGCTGCCGCCGCTCCGGCGGAAGAGAAGACCGAGTTCACGGTCGTTCTGGCCAGCGCCGGCGACAAGAAGATCGAGGTCATCAAGGAAGTCCGCGCCATCACCGGCCTGGGCCTGAAGGAAGCAAAGGACCTCGTCGAGGGCGCGCCGAAGCCTGTCAAGGAAGGCGTGAACAAGGAAGAGGCCGACAAGATCAAGGTCCAGCTCGAGAAGGCTGGCGCGAAGGTCGAGCTCAAGTAAGCAACGCTTACTGGCGGGGTTCCGGGCCGTGGCTCGGGACCCTGGTTCATCCCTCAAAAGGATGGGCCGGATGCAAAAGGCGTGCGACGGATCGTCCCGACGCAGGCCGAACACGAAAATGTGTGGGGATTTGAGGGTATACCCCTCGAATCTCCACTATTGTCGCCCCATATCGGGTCGGCAGCACGAAAGCGCGGTGGGCAGGGATGCCGGATTTCCCTGTAAGCCGTTGGGAGAGCAGGCTATTTCGGGCTTTTGCAGTCCGTGAAGAAGATCGTTGTGACGGGCGGGCGTGCCTATGCGCCCCGCGCGTCGTTTTGCGTTTTGAAGGTCTGAAGAACAGATTCAGGACATGACGGCCTGAAACTGGATTTTCGGTCCCCCAAAACGGGTTCGAAAAATTCAACCCGGGGAGCGGTGGCAGCCGCGTTCCGGACGGCGCGCCCAGAGCGGGCGACGAAATGAGAGGCCACGATGGCGCAGCAGACATTCACCGGTCGCAAACGCGTTCGCAAGTTCTTCGGACACATCAAGGAAGTCGCCGAGATGCCGAACCTCATCGAGGTTCAGAAGGCGTCCTATGACCAGTTCCTGATGGTCGACGAACCCGTCGGCGGGCGCCTCGACGAGGGCCTGCAGGCCGTGTTCCGCTCGGTGTTCCCGATCTCGGACTTCTCGGGCACCTCGATGCTGGAATTCGTCCGCTACGAGTTCGAGCAGCCGAAATATGACGTCGACGAGTGCCGCCAGCGCGGCATGACCTTCGCGGCTCCCCTCAAGGTGACGCTGCGCCTCATCGTGTTCGATATCGACGAAGAAACCGGCGCGAAGTCGGTCAAGGACATCAAGGAGCAGGACGTCTACATGGGCGACATTCCGCTCATGACGATGAACGGCACCTTCATCGTGAACGGCACCGAGCGCGTCATCGTCTCGCAGATGCACCGTTCGCCGGGCGTGTTCTTCGACCACGACAAGGGCAAGACCCATTCGTCGGGCAAGCTGCTGTTCGCTGCCCGCGTGATCCCGTATCGCGGCTCCTGGCTCGACATCGAGTTCGACGCCAAGGACATCGTCTATGCGCGTATCGACCGTCGCCGCAAGATTCCGGTGACGTCGCTGATGTTCGCCCTCGGCCTCGACGGCGAGGCGATCCTGTCGACGTTCTACAAGAAGATCCTCTACAAGCGGACCAAGGAAGGCTGGCGCGTTCCGTTCGACGCCAACCGTTTCCGTGGTTACTCGACCATCAACGACCTGATCGACGCCGACACCGGCAAGGTCGTGCTCGAGGCCGGCAAGAAGCTCACTGTCCGCGCCGCCCGCCAGCTCCAGGAGAAGGGGCTCAAGGCTCTGCGCCTGTCGGATGAGGAACTCGTCGGCAACTACCTCGCCGAGGACCTCGTCAACCCGAAGACGGGCGAAATCCACGCCGAAGCCGGTGAGGAAATCACCGACAAGTCGATGAAGGCCCTCAACGAGCACGGCTACAAGGAACTGCCGCTGCTCGACATCGACCACGTCAATGTCGGCGCCTACATCCGCAACACGCTCTCGGCCGACAAGAACATGACGCGTGAAGACGCGCTGTTCGACATCTACCGCGTGATGCGCCCGGGCGAGCCGCCGACGCTGGATTCGGCGCAGGCGATGTTCCAGTCGCTGTTCTTCGACGCCGAGCGTTACGACCTCTCCGCGGTCGGCCGCGTCAAGATGAACATGCGCCTCGACCTCGATGCGCCCGACACCCAGCGCACGCTGCGGAAGGAAGACATCCTCTCCGTCATCAAGACGCTGGTGGATCTGCGCGACGGCAAGGGCGAGATCGACGACATCGACCATCTCGGCAACCGCCGTGTGCGCTCGGTCGGCGAGCTTATGGAGAACCAGTACCGCATCGGCCTCCTGCGCATGGAGCGCGCGATCAAGGAGCGCATGTCCTCGGTCGACATCGACACGGTCATGCCGCAGGATCTGATCAACGCGAAGCCGGCGGCTGCCGCCGTGCGCGAGTTCTTCGGCTCCTCGCAGCTCTCGCAGTTCATGGACCAGACCAACCCGCTGTCGGAGATCACCCACAAGCGCCGCCTGTCGGCACTTGGACCGGGCGGTCTGACCCGCGAGCGCGCCGGCTTCGAAGTGCGCGACGTGCATCCGACGCATTACGGCCGCATCTGCCCGATCGAGACGCCGGAAGGTCCGAACATCGGTCTGATCAACTCGCTCGCCACCTTCGCGCGCGTGAACAAGTACGGCTTCGTCGAGACGCCTTATCGCAAGGTCAAGGACGGCCGCGTCACCGACGAGGTCGTGTACCTCTCGGCGATGGAAGAGGGCCGCTACACGGTCGCGCAGGCCAACGTGCCGCTCGATCCGAAGGGCCGCTTCACCGAAGATCTCGTGGTCTGCCGTCACGCCGGCGAAGTCTTGCCGGTGACGCCGGACAAGGTCGACTACATGGACGTGTCGCCGAAGCAGCTCGTTTCGGTCGCCGCGGCGCTGATCCCGTTCCTCGAGAACGACGACGCCAACCGCGCGCTGATGGGCTCGAACATGCAGCGCCAGGCGGTGCCGCTGGTTCGCGCCGAGGCGCCGTTCGTCGGCACCGGCATGGAAGGCGTGGTTGCGCGTGACTCGGGTGCTGCGATCGCGGCACGCCGTTCGGGCGTGATCGACCAGATTGACGCGACCCGCGTCGTCATCCGCGCCACCGAAGATCTCGATCCGACCAAGTCGGGCGTCGATATCTACCGGCTGATGAAGTACCAGCGCTCCAACCAGTCGACCTGCATCAACCAGCGTCCGCTGGTGAAGGTGGGCGATATCGTCAAGAAGGGCGACATCATCGCTGACGGTCCGTCGACCGATCTCGGCGAACTCGCGCTCGGCCGTAACGTGCTCGTCGCGTTCATGCCGTGGAACGGCTACAACTTCGAAGACTCGATCCTGCTCTCCGAGCGGATCGTGAAGGAAGACGTCTTCACCTCGATCCACATCGAGGAATTCGAGGTGATGGCCCGCGACACCAAGCTCGGACCTGAGGAAATCACCCGCGATATTCCGAACGTTTCGGAAGAAGCGCTGAAGAACCTCGACGAAGCCGGTATCGTCTACATCGGTGCGGAAGTGCGCGCCGGCGACATCCTGGTCGGCAAGATCACCCCGAAGGGCGAGAGCCCGATGACGCCGGAAGAAAAGCTTCTGCGCGCCATCTTCGGTGAAAAGGCCTCCGACGTTCGCGACACCTCGCTGCGCGTTCCCCCGGGCGTGCAGGGCACGATCGTGGAAGTCCGCGTGTTCAACCGTCACGGCGTCGACAAGGACGAGCGTGCGCTGGCGATCGAGCGGGAAGAGATCGAGCGTCTGGCCAAGGACCGCGACGACGAGCAGGCGATCCTGGACCGCAACGTCTACAACCGTCTTGCCGAGCTCCTCGAGGGACGGCAGGGCATTGCGGGCCCGAAGGGCTTCAAGAAGGACACCAAGATCACCCGTGCGGTGCTCGAGGAGTACCCGAAGTCGCAGTGGTGGCTGTTCGCTTCGCCGAACGACAAGCTGATGGCCGAGATCGAGGCCATGCGGAAGCAGTACGACGAGTCGAAGAAGGGGCTCGAGCAGCGCTTCCTCGACAAGGTCGAGAAGCTTCAGCGCGGTGACGAATTGCCGCCCGGCGTGATGAAGATGGTCAAGGTCTTCGTCGCGGTGAAGCGCAAGATCCAGCCCGGCGACAAGATGGCCGGCCGCCACGGCAACAAGGGCGTGGTGTCGAAGATCGTGCCGATCGAGGACATGCCGTTCCTCGAAGACGGTACGCACGCCGACATCGTGCTCAATCCGCTCGGCGTGCCCTCGCGCATGAACGTCGGACAGATTCTCGAGACCCATCTCGGCTGGGCCTGCGCCGGCCTCGGCAAGCGTATCGGCCAGACGGTCGATGCTTACCTGTCGAAGCAGGACATCAAGCCGCTGAAGGAAACCTTGAAGAAGGTCTACGGCGAGGACGAGACGATCAAGACGCTCAACGACAACGAGCTGCTTGAACTCGGCCATAACCTCAGCCGCGGCGTGCCGATCGCGACGCCGGTGTTCGACGGTGCCAAGGAAGCCGACATCGAGGAGATGCTGAAGCTTGCCGGTCTCGACGCTTCGGGTCAGTCGACCGTCTATGACGGCCGCACCGGCGATGCCTTCGATCGCAAGGTGACGGTGGGCTACATCTACATGCTCAAGCTGCACCATCTCGTCGACGACAAGATCCATGCGCGTTCGATCGGTCCGTACTCGCTCGTCACCCAACAGCCGCTGGGCGGCAAGGCGCAGTTCGGCGGCCAGCGTTTCGGCGAAATGGAGGTGTGGGCGCTCGAAGCTTACGGCGCGGCCTACACGCTTCAGGAAATGCTGACCGTGAAGTCGGACGACGTCGCCGGCCGTACCAAGGTGTACGAGGCGATCGTGCGTGGCGACGACACCTTCGAGGCCGGTATTCCGGAATCGTTCAACGTGCTGGTCAAGGAAATGCGCTCGCTCGGCCTCAACGTCGATCTGCACAATTCCAAGGTGGGACCGGCGCCGACGTCGGAAGCAGCCGAGTAATACGACCTTTCATGCCCGGCCTTCGCGGCCGGGCATTGGCGCCCCTCCCGATGCCTTGAGGGCAGGGCGCCCCGCTTGAGTGATTTTCGAATTTGCGGCCGGAGGCGACCGGTACGCGAGGAGAAGACGATGAACCAAGAAATTATGAATCTCTTTAATCCGACGACGCCGGCTCAGGTCTTCGACCAGATCCGCATCTCGATCGCGTCCCCGGAGAAGATTCTGTCCTGGTCCTACGGCGAGATCAAGAAGCCGGAGACCATCAACTACCGTACCTTCAAGCCCGAGCGCGACGGCCTGTTCTGCGCCCGCATCTTCGGGCCGATCAAGGACTACGAGTGCTTGTGCGGCAAGTACAAGCGCATGAAGTACAAGGGCATCATCTGCGAGAAGTGCTCGGTCGAGGTCACGCTGTCGCGCGTCCGGCGCGAGCGCATGGGCCATATCGAGCTCGCGGCTCCCGTCGCCCACATCTGGTTCCTGAAGTCGCTGCCGTCGCGCATCGGCCTGCTGCTCGACATGACGCTGAAGGACCTCGAGCGGATCCTCTACTTCGAATATTACGTCGTGCTCGAGCCGGGTCTCACCGCGCTGAAGGACCGTCAGCTGCTGTCGGAAGACGAGTATCTGAAGGCGCAGGACGAGTACGGCCAGGATTCCTTCACCGCCATGATCGGCGCAGAGGCGATCCGCGAGCTGCTCAAGGGCATGGACCTCGAGAAGCTCGAGCTGACTTTGCGTGCGGAGATGCAGGAGACCGACTCCGACATCAAGCACAAGAAGCTCGCCAAGCGCCTGAAGATCGTCGAAGCGTTCCGCCACTCCGGCAACAAGCCGGAATGGATGATCCTGACCGTCGTTCCCGTGATCCCGCCGGACCTGCGTCCGCTGGTGCCGCTGGACGGCGGCCGCTTCGCGACCTCGGACCTCAACGACCTCTACCGTCGCGTCATCAACCGCAACAACCGCTTGAAGCGGCTGATGGAGCTGCGCGCGCCCGACATCATCATCCGCAACGAGAAGCGCATGCTTCAGGAAGCGGTCGATGCGCTGTTCGACAACGGCCGCCGCGGCCGCGTCATCACCGGTGCCAACAAGCGCCCGCTGAAGTCGCTCGCCGACATGCTGAAGGGCAAGCAGGGCCGTTTCCGCCAGAACCTGCTCGGCAAGCGCGTCGACTATTCGGGCCGTTCGGTGATCGTGGTCGGTCCCGAGCTGCGCCTGCATCAGTGCGGCCTGCCGAAGAAGATGGCGCTCGAGCTGTTCAAGCCGTTCATCTATTCGCGGCTTGACGCCAAGGGCCTGTCCACCACCGTAAAGCAGGCGAAGAAGCTGGTCGAGAAGGAGCGGCCCGAGGTCTGGGACATCCTGGACGAGGTGATCCGCGAGCATCCCGTGCTGCTCAACCGCGCGCCGACGCTGCATCGCCTGGGCATCCAGGCGTTCGAGCCGGTGCTGATCGAGGGCAAGGCGATCCAGCTTCACCCGCTGGTCTGCTCCGCGTTCAACGCCGACTTCGACGGCGACCAGATGGCCGTGCACGTTCCGCTGTCGCTCGAAGCGCAGCTGGAAGCGCGCGTCCTGATGATGTCGACCAACAACATCCTGCATCCGGCGAACGGCCAGCCGATCATCGTGCCGTCGCAGGACATCGTGCTGGGTCTCTACTACGTCTCGATCATGCGCGAAGGCCTGCCCGGCGAGGGCAAGCTGTTCGGCGACATGGCCGAGCTCGAGCACGCCCTGCATGCGAAGGTCATCCACCTCCACACCAAGATCAAGTATCGGTGGGAAGGCATGGACGAGACCGGCAAGGTCTCCAAGCGCTGGATCGAGACCACCGCCGGCCGCGTCATGCTGGGCAACCTGCTGCCGCGGAACCCGCGCATCTCGTACGAGATCATCAACAAGCTGATGACCAAGCGCGAGATCTCCGGCGTCATCGACCAGGTCTATCGTCACTGCGGCCAGAAGGAGACTGTGATCTTCTGCGACCGCATCATGGCGCTCGGCTTCTACAATGCGTTCAAGGCCGGCATCTCGTTCGGCAAGGACGACATGGTCGTGCCGCACTCCAAGTGGAAGATCGTCGACACCACCCGTACGCTGGCGAAGGATTTCGAGCAGCAGTACAACGACGGCCTGATCACGCACGGCGAGAAGTACAACAAGGTCGTTGACGCCTGGTCGAAGGCGACCGAAGAAATCGCCAAGGCGATGATGAAGGAGATCTCCTCCACCAAGAAGACGGCGAGTGGAGCCGATGCCGACATCAACTCGATCTACATGATGGCTCACTCCGGTGCCCGCGGTTCGCCGGCCCAGATGCGCCAGCTCGCCGGCATGCGCGGCCTGATGGCCAAGCCGTCGGGTGAGATCATCGAGACGCCGATCATCTCGAACTTCAAGGAAGGCCTCTCGGTTCTCGAGTACTTCAACTCGACCCACGGTGCCCGTAAGGGCCTCGCGGACACCGCGTTGAAGACCGCGAACTCGGGTTACCTGACCCGTCGTCTGGTCGACGTCGCGCAGGACTGCATCATCACGCAGTCCGATTGCGGCACCAAGCTCGGCATCAAGATGCGCGCCATCGTCGATGCCGGCACCGTGGTCGCTTCGCTCGGTTCGCGCATCCTCGGACGCACGGCCTGCGAAGACATCCGTGACAGCTCCGGCAAGGTGATCATCAAGCGCGATACGCTGATGGAAGAGAGCCATCTGGACGCCATCCAGCAGGGTGGTGTGCAGGAGGTGAAGATCCGCTCGGCGCTGACCTGCGAACTCGTCAACGGCATCTGCGGCAAGTGCTACGGCCGCGATCTCGCCCGCGGCACGCCGGTCAACCACGGCGAAGCGGTCGGCGTCATCGCGGCGCAGTCGATCGGCGAGCCGGGCACCCAGCTCACCATGCGCACCTTCCACATCGGTGGTGCGGCGCAGCTCAACGAGCAGTCTTTCGTCGAAGCCAATTTCGACGGCAAGATCGTGATCCGGAACAAGGCCATCGCCCGCAACAGCGAAGGTCACCTGGTCGCGATGGTGCGCAACATGGTGGTGGCGATCGTCGATGCCGACGGCACCGAGCGTGCGACGCACCGTGTCCAGTACGGCGCGCGCCTGCACGTCGACGAGGGCGACATGGTCAAGCGTGGCCAGCGTATCGTCGAGTGGGATCCCTACACCCGTCCGCTGCTCACCGAAGTCGAAGGAACCATCGGCTTCGAGGATCTGGTCGAAGGGCAGTCGATCTCGGAAACGCTGGACGAGGCCACCGGTATCGCCAAGCGCGTGGTCATCGACTGGCGCTCGACCCGCGGCGGCGCGGATCTGCGTCCGGCCATCGTGGTCAAGGGCAAGGACGGCAAGGTGCTCAAGCTCGCCCGTGGCGGCGATGCCCGCTACATGCTGTCGGTCGACGGCATTCTGTCGGTCGACGTCGGTGCCAAGGTCAACCCGGGTGACATCCTCGCCCGTGTCTCGACCGAAAGCGCCAAGACGCGTGACATCACCGGCGGTCTGCCGCGGGTGGCGGAACTGTTCGAGGCTCGGCGTCCGAAGGATGCGGCGATCATCGCCGAAATCGCGGGCACCATCCGGTTTGGACGCGACTACAAGAACAAGCGTCGCATCTCGATCGAGCCGATGGACAAGACCGACGAGCCGCGCGAGTACCTGATCCCGAAGGGCAAGCACATCCACCTTCAGGACGGTGACGTCGTCGAAAAGGGCGACTTCATCGTGGAAGGCAACCCGGCGCCGCACGACATTCTTGCGGTCAAGGGCATCGAGGAGCTCGCGGCCTACCTGGTCAACGAAATCCAGGAGGTCTACCGGCTCCAGGGCGTGCTCATCAACGACAAGCACATCGAGGTGATTGTCCGTCAGATGCTCCAGAAGGTGGAAGTCACCGACCAGGGCGACACGGACATGATCTCCGGCGAGCAGGTCGACAAGATCGAGTTCGACGCGCTGAACGAGAAGGCCAAGGAAGAGGGCAAGAAGGTCGCCACGGGTACGCCGGTTCTGCTCGGCATCACCAAGGCGAGCCTCCAGACCCGTTCGTTCTTCTCGGCGGCCTCGTTCCAGGAGACCACCCGCGTCCTCACGGAAGCGGCGGTCAACGGCAAGGTCGATCCGCTCGAAGGCCTCAAGGAGAACGTCATCGTCGGCCGGCTGATCCCGGCGGGCACCGGCGCCTCCATGGCGAAGATCCGCGAAGTCGCGATGAAGCGCGACAAGCTGATCCTCGACGAGCGCGAGAAGCAGGCGGCCGTCGTGTCGCCCGCTCCGGAAGCCGAGCTTCCTGCGCTTCCGCCCGCGGAATGATGGTTCATCCGTAGGAATACCGAGGACAATGAAAAGGCCGGCGAAAGCCGGCCTTTTTGCTGCTTTGATTGCCTGTTGCGATGCAGGATCAACCTTTGTTCATCTTTCCTTCAGGCGCAAAAGCGCTTCTGCTAAGGGAACTTAGACCGGTGGTCCCGTGACGGGGGCAGGGCCGGAGACCACGGAACTGACATGCTTGATCTCGCAATCGTAGGCGGCGGCCCCGGCGGGCTGATGAGCGCCTGGTACCTGAAGCGCAAGCTCGGCGACCTCTGCCGCATCACCATCTATGAAGCCTCCGACCGCCTCGGCGGCAAGATCGTCACGCGCAAATTCGATTCCGCGCCGGCGATGTACGAGGCGGGCGTTGCGGAGATCTACGACTACTCGATGACGGGTCCCGATCCGCTGCGCGAGCTGATCCAGCATTTCGGCCTGCAGACCATTCCGATGGACGCCGAGCAGGTGCAGTTCGGCGGCGAGCTGCTCGACGACGTCGCCGGCATGCGCCGCAAATACGGCGCCAAGACTGCGGCCGCGATCGAACAGTTCCGCAAGCGCTGCGCCGACGAGATGTCGCCGATCGAATATTACGAGGGCGTCGGCGCGCACGACAACGAGAACCCCTGGGCCTACAAGACCGCCGAGCAGGTGCTCGACGAGGAGGTCAAGGACGAGATCGCAAAGCGCTTCTTCAAGGTGATGGCGCGCTCCGATATCGCGACCGAGAGCCACAACACCAACGGCCTCAACGCGCTCAAGAACTATCTGATGGATGTCGACGGCTATATCGGCCTCTATTCCATCCAGAACGGCAATGAGCAGCTGATCGAATGCCTGCAGTCGGAGGTCAACGCCGACATCCAGCTCAATCACCGCGTGCTCACCGTCGGCAAGGCGCCGACCGGCCGCTATCAGCTCAAGATGATGAACGGGAAGGGACCGGAGACGCGCGACTTCGATCTCGTGCTGGTCTGCCTGCCGCATTCCTGGCTCTCCACGGTCGGCTGGGAAGGCGAGCAGCTGCGCAAGTCGATGGTCAAGCACGTCTCTTATTTCGACCGTCCGGCGCATTATCTGCGCGTCTCGATCCTGTTTGATTCCCCGTTCTGGGGAGAGAAGATTCCCGGCGCCTGGTTCATGTCGGAAGCGTTCGGCGGCTGCTGCGTCTACAATGAGGGCGCGCGCCATGACGTCGGCAAGCACGGCGTCCTGAACTGGCTGATTCCCGGTTCCGATGCGCTGGCGTTCGCCAATCTGTCGGACCAGGAGCTGATCGATGCCGCGCTGAAATCGCTGCCGGCTTCGCTCGGCGATGCGCGTGCGCATTTCATGGAAGGCAAGATCCACCGCTGGCTATCGTCGGTGAACGCGATACCGGGCGGTCTGCCCGTACGCGACGTCATGACCAATCACCGGCCCGAACCGAAGGAACATCCCGGCATCGTCGTGGTCGGCGATTACCTGTTCGACTCCACGTTGAACGGCCTGCTCGATTCGTCGGACGCGGCGACCGACATCATCCTGACCGAGATGATGCGGCTGCGCCGCGAGCACGCCCAGGACGGCAAGCCGGTTTCGGACAAGATCGACCGCGACTATTTCGAGAACTATCGCGGCGTCGGGCCTTACAGCGAAGCGTGGCGGCAGTTCACCGATCCCGACTACCTTGCCAAGCTGATCGGCATCGTCTGGGGGAAGGCGAAGGGCGCGAAACTCCTGGTCGCGGGCTCGGCCAGCGGCGAGCTGGTCGGTGCGCTGCGCGATCGTGGCATCGATGCCTGGGGCATCGAGAACAACCGCGCCATCCACGCCAGGACGCCAAAGGCACTGAAGAAGTACAACAAGCTGGGATCGATCCTGGACATGCCGTTCAAGGACGGCGCGTTCGACTACGTGTTCGAGACCAGCCTCTGCCACGTTGCCCCGAAGCAGGTGGTCCGCGCGATCCGCGAGTTGAACCGCGTGGTCAAGACCGGCCTCGTGTTCGGCTCGATCACCTCGGACATGGCCTCAGCCGTGATCGACCGCTATGATCTGCTGCGCGGGGTCAAGAAGCTCGGCACCTGGTGGGAATGGTCCGAACTGTTCTTCGGCAACGGCTTTGATCTGTCGATGCACCGCAAGGATTGCACCGATGCCCTCTGGGCGGCGACGCTCGCCGCCAACAAGGGCCCGGGCCAGTGGTATGCCGACGCCGATAGCTTGCGTTATTCCTTCTTCGACAAGGTCGAGGACGAAGACGACGACTAGCCTCACAAGGCGGATGAATTCGCCAATTGTTTTGCCGAATTCATCCTGATCGCATAGAATCGATGGCAGTAGCGGCGTTTCGCTATTTCTCTGGTTTCTCTGCGGTCAGGCCGGCCGTCAGCATCGGTTGGTTTCATGGCGTCCAAGCCTCTTTCTCCCGACAAACAGAAGCTCGCCTCGCACGAGGCGGCCGAGCTCGAGGACAAGCTCGCCGCGGATCACAAGCCGGAGCTGGAAGACGACGAGGAAGACGAAGACGAGGACGACGACGAGCTTGAGCTCGACGACGATGATGACGAGGAGCTCGTCGTCTTTACCGCCCGCGAAGCCGCCGGCGCGCTCGCGACCATCCTGGGCTTCGTCAAGCCGTTCCTGTCCAACTACAAGCGCATCCTGGGCTATGTGGCGTTCGGCGTTCTGGTCGAGACGCTGTTCAACGTCATCATGCCGCTCAGCTTGAAGTACCTGATCGACGACGCGCTCGGCGAGGAGGATTTCCAGGCGCTCTACAAGATCCTCGGCGTGCTCGCGGCCGCCGGCATCTTCACCTCGATCGTCGCGGTCTGGTACGAGCGCTGGGACGCGCGGCTTGCCGCCTGCATCATCTCCGACGTCCGCAAGCGCCTGTTCGAGCACGTCCAGGACCTGCCGGCGGCCTATTTCGGCCGCACCAAGCGCGGCGAGATCCTGTCGCGCTTCTCGGTCGATCTCTCGGCCTTCGAAGGCTCGGTCAAGACCTTTGCCAACAGCGCCGCGCTGCCGTTCCTGGAGCTGATCGCCGGCATCATCCTGATGCTGTTCCTGAACTGGCAGCTCGCGGTGGTCGCGCTGCTGGTGTTCCCGATCACCCTGATCGGCCCGCGCATCCTGACGCCGAAAGCGGTGCAGGCCAATTACGAGCAGAAGCTCAACGAAAGCGCGCTGCTCGGCATGGTGCAGGAGAACGTGGCGGCGCAGGCCGTGATCAAGGCGTTCAGCCTGCAACGCAAGATGTTCGGCTTCTTCAATTTCCGCAACGACGAGACCCGCAACAGGATCGCCGCGGCTGCGTTCCTGTCGACCATGGTGGAGCGGACGGTCACCATCTCGGTGCTGCTGCTGCACCTCGTCGTGCTCGCGATCGGTGCCTATCTGGCGACCAAGGGCCAGATCACCATCGGCACCTTCGTCACCTTCGAGAGCGCGTTCTGGGAGGTCTCCTACAACATCGCCCACGTGATGCATTTCATCCCGGTGTCGATCTCCTCGGCTGCCGCGATCCGCCACATCCAGGAGTTGCTGGACGAGCCCACGCGCGGCGCCGATCGTCCCGGTGCGCCCGACCTGCCGCGCATCACCCACGACATCACCTTCGACCACGTCACGTTCCAGTACGATGGCGGCCAGACGCCGGTGCTGGACAATCTCAGCCTCAAGCTCAACGTCGGCAAGAGCATCGCCATCGTAGGCCCCTCCGGCTCAGGCAAGAGCACGCTGCTCAACCTGATCCTGCGGCTCTACGTCCCGGATGAGGGCCGCGTCTCGATCGACGGTGTCGACGTGCGCAAGGTGACGCTGGATTCGCTGCGGCGGAGCATGGCCGTGGTGTTCCAGGAGAACATGCTGTTCAACATGTCGATCCGCGAGAACATCCGGCTCGGCAAGGAAGGCGCGACCGACGAGGAGGTGGAGGAGGCCGCCAAGAAGGCCGAGATCCACCGTTACATCATGGGCCTGCCGCAGCGTTACGACACCCCGGTCGGCGAGCGCGGCGACACGCTCTCGGGCGGCCAGCGCCAGCGCATCGCGATCGCGCGCGCCATCATCCGCAACCCTTCCGTGCTGCTGCTCGACGAAGCCACCTCGGCACTCGACCAGACCACGGAGGCCGCGATCAACCGCACGTTGCTAAAGGTCGCCAAGGGCCGCACCATGATCTGGTCGACCCACCGCCTGACCTCGGTGGTCGAGATGGACGAGATCATCGTGATTTCAGGGGGCAGGGCGATCGAGCGCGGCTCTCATGCCGAGCTGCTCGCCAAGAATGGCACCTATCGCAAGCTGTGGAACGACCAGATCCACCAGCCGCATGGCGCGGTCGCTCAGGCCGACGACGACAACGATGATGACGAAGACGACGAGGATGAGGACGACCTCGACGAGGATGATGAGGACGAGGACGACGAGGAGGAGTGACCGAGGAAGTTCGGCTCCAGGTGGACCACGCCTCCCAGTCGCCGCAACAATCCCTGGGCTGACCACGCCATGAAGCGCGCCCAGCGCTGCGCGGTCCAGTAGGGGCTCGTCGCAATCGACACCGAGCGGAAGTCGAAGGCTTTTGCCGCCGACCATTCGTCGCAGGCCCGCTTGACCGGATCGGCGTAGAAGGCGGCGATCTTGTCCTCATCCATCCCGTCGGACGCCAGCCATTGCGGGATGTGGACGTTGCAGAGCCGCTCGACGTCGGTGAACACCTTGTCGCAGCCGGTGCCCGCGACCGGGCAGGAGGTCGCGAAGGCATCGCCCACCAGCACCACGCCGCTCTGGTGGGTGGCGTCATTCACATAGAGATCGACCGGACGGATCTTCAGCTCGCCCAAAATGTCGAAGGCGCCGGTGATGTGCTTGAGCCGCGGCAGGGCAGCGTCCAGCGTCGCGGCCGGCGCGCGGCGCAGCTCGCGCAGCCAGGGATCGTCGAAGCCGCGATACGCGAACAGATTGGCGCGCATCCGCGTGCCGATCGGAAACAGCGTGATGTAGGGGATGCGGTCGCTCGGCCGCTCCGAGAAATAGGTCAGCGCCGGGAAGTCGAACGAATGCCGTCCGGCCGGCGCGACGTCGAACCCGATCGAGATCGAATGGCAGGCGCTGACGATATTTCGCGTGATGCCGAGCTGGTGGCGCAGGCCGACATTCAGGCCGTTGGCGAGCACGACAAGGCGGGCCGAGATCATCTCGTCATTGTCGAGCGCGATTCGCGAGCGCTCCGGGCTGGTCTCGACCGACACCGCCTTGGTCCAGATTCGCTCGACGGTTTCCGGAATCTCGTCGCGGATCGCGTTGACCAAGGAATCGTAGAGGATGTTGAACTGCCGGCTCGGCGCCTTGTCGAGGAGATGCCCGAACCGTGCGATCCAGTTCTCACTGGAGAAGGTCGCCCGGCGCAACACTGAGTCGGCGATTCCGGTCCGCTGGAATCGCTCGACCTGGCCATGACCGCTCAGCTTTTCGACGCGAAAATCGGCCGGATAGGTCTCATGCGGGTCGATCAGCACCACCGAAATGCCGGCACGCCCGAGCATCGCGGCGGCGGTCGAACCGGCAAGTCCCCCGCCAATGATGGCAATATCCGTGTACCGCATGGCGTCTGTCTCTGCCGGAGAGGGCAGATTGACGCATCAAGAGGAAAAAAAGCCTTAGCGCGGGTTATAAAAGTATATTTCTCCCGGGTATAAATGCGTTTGGGGCTGGCGGAACCAGGGCTTTGTTCCCATATTCAGGAGGCGCGGTGAGGGGCCAGGCAGGCGATTTCGACAGGCGCGAGAAGCGCTTTCGGACTGTCGTTTCGCCTTGACTTGAGCGATTCTCACTTATAGAAAGCGCCTCACTTAACGACAGGCGGTGAGCATTGCCAACGTCGGAACGGGCCACCCGTTGATCCCCAGGGGTCGCTAAAGCGGGCACCAACCTCGACGAATGCCGCTCAAACGCTGTCGATAATAGCTAGGCAATGCCAGTGCGATTTTAGGCCTCTCGAGCATGTTCTCCTGAGACCGAATTCGGATGCATGACCTCAGTGCGCGGGCCGCGGCTTTACGCTGATCGGCCTCAATACTGCGGTCCTCTGTGGCGTCGAAGCGCTTTCCACTCAGCAATGAGCGGTTGGCGCGATTTCGCTTTGTGCGGATTGTTCCGTGCGAGGTGGGCCCCGTCGAACGGGTAGTGCGACAAGAATTTGCGGTCCCGGGAACGGGCCGCGGCAAGACAGCGGACCCGCAAGGGACCGCGATAACAAAGGGTAAGGCCAGGATGCCGACGATCAACCAGCTGATCGCTCAACCGCGTGAAGTGCAGAAGTCGCGCAAGAAGGTGCCGGCGCTGCAGCAGTCGCCGCAGAAGCGTGGTGTTTGCACCCGCGTCTACACCACGACCCCGAAGAAGCCGAACTCGGCGCTTCGTAAGGTCGCCAAGGTGCGCCTGACCAACGGGTTCGAGGTGATCGGCTACATCCCGGGTGAGGGTCATAACCTTCAGGAGCACTCGGTGGTCATGATCCGCGGCGGTCGCGTCAAGGACTTGCCCGGCGTGCGTTACCACATCCTCCGCGGCGTTCTGGATACCCAGGGCGTCAAGAACCGTAAGCAGCGTCGTTCGAAGTACGGCGCAAAGCGTCCGAAGTAAGCGGGAACCAGCTCAATGTCTCGTCGCCACTCAGCGGAAAAGCGCGAAGTTCTTCCCGATCCGAAGTTCGGGAACATCATCGTCACGAAGTTCATGAACTCGGTGATGTACGCCGGCAAGAAGTCGGTCGCCGAAGGCATCGTCTACGGTGCGTTCGGTCTTATCGAAAGCAAGACCAAGCAGAACCCGCTCGGTGTGTTCGAGCAGGCACTCGAGAACGTCATGCCGACGATCGAAGTGCGCTCCCGCCGCGTCGGTGGCGCGACCTACCAGGTTCCGGTCGAGGTTCGCTCGGTGCGCCGTCAGGCGCTGGGCATCCGCTGGCTGATCTCGGCTGCGCGCGAGCGCAACGAGAAGACGATGACTGAGCGCCTTTCGGCTGAGCTGCTCGACGCATCGAACAACCGCGGCAACGCCGTCAAGAAGCGTGAAGATGTGCACCGGATGGCCGAAGCCAACCGCGCCTTCTCGCACTATCGCTGGTAACGGCGACACACGGAATCTAAGGAACAGCCCATGCCTCGCGTTCATGCCATAGAGAACTACCGCAATTTCGGTATCATGGCGCATATCGATGCCGGCAAGACCACGACCACCGAGCGCATCCTCTATTACACCGGCAAGAGCCACAAGATCGGCGAAGTGCACGAAGGTGCCGCGACGATGGACTGGATGGAGCAGGAGCAGGAGCGTGGCATCACGATCACCTCGGCTGCGACCACCGCCTTCTGGGCCGGCAAGCGCCTGAACATCATCGACACCCCCGGCCACGTCGACTTCACCATCGAAGTCGAGCGTTCGCTGCGCGTGCTCGACGGTGCCGTCTGCGTGCTCGACTCGAACCAGGGCGTCGAGCCCCAGACCGAGACCGTCTGGCGCCAGGGCGACAAGTACAAGGTTCCGCGCATCGTCTTCGCCAACAAGATGGACAAGACCGGCGCCGACTTCTTCAAGTGCCTGGCCGACATCGTCGACCGCCTCGGCGCCAAGCCGATCGCGATCCAGCTTCCGATCGGTGCCGAGAACAACTTCAAGGGTCTCGTCGACCTCGTGAAGATGCAGGGCATCATCTGGAACGATGAATCGCTCGGCGCGAAGTTCGACTATGTCGACATCCCGGAAGATCTGGTCGAGCAGGCCAAGGAATATCGCGAGAAGATGGTGGAAGCCGCCGTCGAGCTCGACGACGACGCCATGGCTGCCTATCTCGATGGCAAGGAGCCGGATGAAGAGACGCTGAAGCGGCTGATCCGCAAAGCGGTGCTGACCGGCGCGTTCTATCCCGTGCTGTGCGGCTCGGCCTTCAAGAACAAGGGCGTGCAGCCGCTGCTCGACGCCGTCGTCGACTATCTGCCGTCGCCGATCGACGTGCCCGCGATCAAGGGCACCGATGATTCCGGCAACGAAGTCGTGCGCAAGGCGGACGACAAGGAGCCGCTCGCGCTGCTCGCGTTCAAGATCATGGACGACCCGTTCGTCGGCACCATCACCTTCTGCCGCATCTACTCCGGTATTCTGCAGAGCGGCACCGGCGTCGTGAACTCGACCCGCGAGAAGAAGGAGCGTATCGGGCGCATGCTGCTGATGCATGCGAACAACCGCGAAGACATCAAGGAAGCCTATGCCGGTGACATCGTCGCGCTGGCCGGCCTGAAGGAAGCGCGCACCGGTGACACGCTGTGCGATCCCGACAAGCAGGTGATCCTGGAAAAGATGGAATTCCCCGAGCCGGTCATCGAGATCGCGATCGAGCCGAAGTCCAAGGCCGACCAGGAAAAGCTGGGCGTGGCGCTGGCGAAGCTCGCTGCGGAGGATCCGTCCTTCCGCGTCTCGACCGACCAGGAGTCCGGCCAGACCATCCTCAAGGGCATGGGCGAACTCCATCTCGACATCAAAGTCGACATCCTCCGCCGCACCTACAAGGTCGATGCCAACATCGGCGCGCCGCAGGTTGCGTTCCGTGAGCGCGTCACCAAGAAGGCCGAGGTCAAGTACACCCACAAGAAGCAGACCGGCGGTACCGGTCAGTTCGCGGAAGTGTCGATCGTGGTCGAGCCGAACGAACCCGGCAAGGGCTACGAGTTCGAGTCCAAGATCGTCGGCGGTGCGGTTCCGAAGGAATACATCCCCGGCGTGGAAAAGGGCCTCAACAGCGTGATGAGCTCTGGCGTGGTCGCGGGCTTCCCCGTGGTCGACGTCAAGGTTCAGCTCGTCGACGGCAAGTATCACGACGTCGACTCGTCGGCGCTCGCCTTCGAAATCGCATCGCGCGCGGCTTTCCGCGAAGCGCTGCAGAAGGGCAAGTCCGTCCTGCTCGAGCCGATCATGAAGGTCGAAGTGGTGACCCCGGAAGACTACACCGGCTCGGTCATCGGCGACCTGAATTCCCGGCGCGGTCAGATCCAGGGGCAGGACATGCGCGGCAACGCCAACGTCATCAACGCGATGGTGCCGCTCATGAACATGTTCGGTTACGTGAACAACCTGCGCTCGATGAGCCAGGGGCGCGCGACCTTCACCATGCAGTTCGACCACTACGCAGAAGCGCCGGCTAACGTGTCGGCAGAAGTCCAGAAGAAGTTTGCCTGATTGTCGTCGGTCACGAACTGACGATTGAACGGAGAGTCAAATGGCCAAAGCTAAGTTTGAACGTAACAAGCCGCACTGCAACATCGGTACCATCGGTCACGTCGACCATGGCAAGACGTCGCTGACCGCGGCGATCACCAAGGTTCTCGCCGAAGCCGGCGGTGCGACGTTCACCGCGTACGACCAGATCGACAAGGCGCCGGAAGAGAAGGCGCGCGGCATCACCATCTCGACCGCGCACGTCGAGTACGAGACGCCGAACCGCCACTACGCCCACGTCGACTGCCCCGGCCACGCCGACTACGTGAAGAACATGATCACCGGCGCCGCCCAGATGGACGGTGCGATCCTGGTCGTGTCGGCTGCTGACGGCCCGATGCCGCAGACCCGCGAGCACATCCTGCTCGCCCGCCAGGTCGGCGTTCCCGCGCTCGTCGTGTTCCTCAACAAGTGCGACATGGTCGACGATCCGGAACTGCTCGAGCTCGTCGAGCTCGAAGTCCGCGAGCTGCTCTCGAAGTACGACTTCCCGGGCGACAAGATCCCGATCATCAAGGGTTCGGCGCTCGCCGCTCTCGAAGATTCGGACAAGAAGCTCGGCCACGACGCCATCATCGAGCTGATGAAGAACGTCGACAGCTACATCCCGCAGCCGGAGCGTCCGATCGACCAGCCGTTCCTGATGCCGGTTGAAGACGTGTTCTCGATCTCGGGCCGCGGCACCGTCGTGACCGGCCGTGTCGAGCGCGGCATCGTCAAGGTCGGCGAGGAAATCGAGATCGTCGGTCTCCGTGCGACCCAGAAGACCACCGTCACCGGCGTCGAAATGTTCCGCAAGCTGCTCGATCAGGGCCAGGCCGGCGACAACATCGGTGCGCTGCTCCGCGGCACCAAGCGCGAAGACGTCGAGCGCGGCCAGGTGCTGTGCAAGCCGGGTTCGGTCAAGCCGCACACCAAGTTCAAGGCTGAGGCTTACATCCTCACCAAGGAAGAGGGCGGTCGCCACACCCCGTTCTTCACCAACTACCGTCCGCAGTTCTACTTCCGCACCACCGACGTGACCGGTGTCGTGCATCTGCCGGAAGGTACCGAGATGGTGATGCCGGGCGACAACATCGCGATGGAAGTGCACCTGATCGTGCCGATCGCGATGGAAGAGAAGCTCCGCTTCGCGATCCGCGAAGGTGGCCGCACCGTCGGCGCCGGCGTCGTCGCTTCGATCATCGAGTAATTACGAGAATAGGGACCGGCGAGTAGCGAATGGTGACATTCGCTATTCGCTATTCGCCACCCAACGAAGAGAGACCACGGCAATGAACGGCCAAAATATTCGCATCCGTCTCAAAGCGTTCGACCATCGTATCCTCGATACGTCGACCCGCGAGATCGTGAACACGGCGAAGCGCACCGGTGCGCAGGTCCGCGGACCCATTCCGCTGCCCACCCGCATCGAGAAGTTCACCGTCAACCGTTCGCCCCACGTCGACAAGAAGAGCCGCGAACAGTTCGAGATGCGCACTCACAAGCGTCTGCTCGACATCGTCGATCCGACCCCGCAGACCGTCGATGCTTTGATGAAGCTCGACCTGGCCGCCGGTGTCGACGTCGAGATCAAGCTCTAAGATTTTGGATCACGTTCGCACCTAGCGGACAGAAAGAACAGGAAGCACGCCGATGCGCTCCGGAGTGATCGCACAAAAGGTCGGGATGACGCGGGTCTTTACAGAGGCCGGCGAACATATCCCCGTGACCGTGCTGAAGCTCGGCAATTGCCAGGTCGTAGGCCACCGCACTGAAGAGAAGAACGGTTACGTCGCGCTCCAGCTTGGTTCTGGCAGCCGCAAGACCGTGTACATGCCCAAGGCAGAACGCGGCCAGTTCGCGGTCGCCAAGGTCGAGCCGAAGCGGCAGGTCGAGGAGTTCCGCGTGTCCGCGGACGCCATGATCCCCGTGGGCGCCGAGATCCTCGCCGACCACTTCGTCGTCGGCCAGTTCGTCGACGTCACCGGCACCTCGGTCGGTAAGGGCTTCGCCGGCGGTATGAAGCGCTGGAACTTCGGCGGTCTGCGCGCCACGCACGGTGTGTCGATCTCGCACCGTTCGATCGGTTCGACCGGTGGTCGTCAGGACCCCGGCAAGACCTGGAAGAACAAGAAGATGCCCGGCCACATGGGTGTCGATCGCATCACCACGCTCAACCTCCGCGTCGTTCAGCTCGACGTCGAGCGTGGCCTGATCCTCGTCGAAGGCGCCGTTCCCGGCTCCAAGGGCGGCTGGATCCGCGTGCGCGACGCCGTCAAGAAGCCGCTGCCGAAGGACGCTCCGAAGCCCGGCAAGTTCAAGGTTGCGGGCGGCGAAGCCGAGGCTGCGGCCCAGCAAGAGGGTGCGTGAGATGGAATTGAAGGTCACCACGCTCGAAGGTAAGGAAGCCGGCTCGGTCCAGCTTTCCGACGCCATTTTCGGCCTCGAGCCGCGCCAGGACATCATTGCACGTTGCGTGCAGTGGCAGCTGAACAAGCGTCAGGCCGGTACCCACAAGGCCAAGGGCCGCGCCGAAATCTGGCGCACCGGCAAGAAGATGTACAAGCAGAAGGGCACCGGCGGTGCTCGTCACGGCTCGGCCCGCGTGCCGCAGTTCCGCGGTGGCGGTCGTGCCTTCGGTCCGGTGGTGCGCTCGCACGCCACCGATCTGCCGAAGAAGGTCCGTGCGCTCGCTCTCAAGCACGCCCTCTCGGCCAAGGCCAAGGACGGCGATCTGCTCGTGATCGACAAGGCCGCGCTGGAAGCCGCCAAGACCAAGGCGCTGCTCGGTCACTTCTCGGGCCTCGGCCTGACCAACGCGCTGATCATCGACGGTGCCGAGCTCAACAACGGCTTTGCCGCTGCGGCCCGCAACATCCCGAACATGGACGTGCTGCCGATCCAGGGCATCAACGTCTATGACATCCTGCGCCGTCAGAAGCTCGTTCTGACCAAGGCCGCCATCGATGCGCTGGAGGCGCGCTTCAAATGACGAAGAACATCGAGGCTCGCCATTACGACGTGATCGTCGCCCCGGTCGTTACCGAAAAGGCGACGCTGGCGTCCGAGCACAACAAGGTTCTGTTCAAGGTGGCCGCGAAGGCGACCAAGCCGCAGATCAAGGAAGCGATCGAGAAGCTGTTTGACGTCAAGGTCAAGAGCGTCAACACGCTGGTCCGCAAGGGCAAGACCAAGGTCTTCCGCGGCAATCTCGGCTCGCAGTCGAACACCAAGCGCGCGATCGTGACCCTCGAAGAGGGTCATCGGATCGACGTGACCACCGGTCTGTAAGGTCGCACGACGATGGCACTGAAGAAATTCAATCCCACGACACCGGGCCAGCGCCAGCTGGTCATGGTCGATCGTTCGGCCCTCTACAAGGGCAAGCCGGTCAAGGCGCTCACCGAGGGCAAGCACTCCTCGGGTGGTCGCAACAACACCGGTCGCATTACCGTGCGCTTCCGTGGCGGCGGTCACAAGCAGACCCTGCGCATCGTCGACTTCAAGCGCGACAAGGTGGATGCGCCGGCGACCGTCGAGCGGCTGGAATACGATCCGAACCGCACCGCGTTCATCGCGCTGGTCAAGTACGAAGACGGCACCCAGGCCTATATCCTGGCGCCGCAGCGTCTGGCGGTCGGCGATTCCGTGATTGCCGGCAACTACGTCGACGTGAAGCCGGGCAATGTCATGCCGCTCGGCAACATGCCGGTCGGCACGATCATCCATAACATCGAGGTCAAGATCGGGAAGGGCGGCCAGCTCGCCCGTTCCGCCGGCACCTACGCGCAGCTCGTCGGCCGCGACCAGGACTACGTCATCATCCGCCTGAACTCGGGTGAGCAGCGCCTGGTGCACGGCCGTTGCCGCGGCACGATCGGTGCGGTGTCGAATCCGGACCACATGAACACCTCGATCGGCAAGGCCGGCCGCAACCGCTGGCTGGGCCGCAAGCCGCATAACCGCGGCGTTTCGATGAACCCGATCGACCATCCGCACGGCGGTGGTGAAGGTCGTACCTCGGGCGGTCGTCACCCGGTTACTCCGTGGGGCAAGCCGACCAAGGGCAAGAAGACCCGCAGCAACAAGTCGACCAACAAATTCATTCTCCTAAGCCGCCACAAGCGGAAGAAGTAAGGAACGACGGACATGGTTCGTTCAGTCTGGAAAGGCCCGTTCGTCGAGGGTTCTCTGCTCAAGAAGGCAGATGCCGCGCGCGCGTCCGGCCGTCACGACGTCATCAAGATCTGGAGCCGTCGCTCGACGATCCTGCCGCAGTTCGTCGGCCTGACCTTCGGCGTCTACAACGGTCAGAAGCACGTGCCGGTGGCCGTCAACGAGGAAATGGTCGGTCACAAGTTCGGCGAGTTCTCGCCGACCCGGACCTTCCATGGCCACTCCGGCGACAAGAAAGCCAAGAAGGCTTGAGGATTAAACGATGAGCAAACCTAAGCGCGAACGGAGCCTCGCCGAGAACGAGGCCAAGGCGGTCGCCCGGATGCTGCGGGTGAGCCCGCAAAAGCTCAACCTGGTCGCCCAGCTCATTCGCGGCCGGAAGGCTTCCGCTGCGCTCGCCGACCTGCAGTTTTCGCGCAAGCGGATCGCGGTTGACGTGAAGAAGTGCCTGGAATCGGCTATCGCCAATGCCGAGAACAACCACGACCTCGACGTTGACGATCTCGTCGTGGCACAGGCCTTCGTCGGCAACGGCCTCGTGATGAAGCGCTTTGCCGCCCGCGGCCGTGGCCGCTCGGGCCGTGTCTACAAACCATTTTCGCAGCTGACGATCATTGTTCGTCAGGTCGAAGCCGAAGCAGCAGCGGCTTAAGGGTCGCAGGAGAAAACGATGGGTCAAAAGATCAATCCGATCGGTCTGCGTCTCGGCATCAACCGGACCTGGGATTCCCGCTGGTTCGCCGGCAAGCAGGAATACGGCAAGCTGCTGCACGAGGACGTCAAGATCCGCGAGATCCTGCACAAGGAGCTCAAGCAGGCGGCCGTCGCCCGCATCGTGATCGAGCGTCCGCACAAGAAGTGCCGCGTCACCATCCACTCGGCTCGTCCGGGCGTGGTGATCGGCAAGAAGGGCGCCGACATCGACAAGCTTCGCAAGAAGGTCGCGGACATCACCTCGTCCGACGTCGTCATCAACATCGTCGAAATCCGCAAGCCGGAGCTCGATGCGACGCTGGTGGCCGAGTCGATCGCGCAGCAGCTCGAGCGCCGCGTGGCGTTCCGGCGCGCCATGAAGCGCGCCGTTCAGTCGGCAATGCGTCTCGGCGCGGAAGGCATCCGCATCAACTGCTCGGGTCGTCTGGGCGGTGCGGAAATCGCGCGCATGGAGTGGTATCGCGAAGGTCGCGTGCCGCTGCACACGCTGCGCGCCGACATCGACTACGGCGTTGCGACCGCGTTCACGACCTTCGGCACCTGCGGCGTCAAGGTCTGGATCTTCAAGGGTGAGATCCTCGAGCACGATCCGATGGCCCAGGACAAGAGAATGGCCGAAGGCGAGACGGGTGGTAGCAGCGATCGTGGTGGCCGTGGGCGCCGCGACACGGCTGCAGCCTGATCGACCTGAGAATTTGAGGGCTTAAAGCCATGATGCAACCTAAGAAAACGAAGTTCCGGAAGGCGCATAAGGGCCGGATTCACGGCGTTGCGACTTCGGGCGCGACGTTGGCATTCGGCCAGTTCGGCCTGAAGGCAACCGAGCCTGAGCGCGTCACTGCGCGTCAGATCGAGGCTGCCCGCCGCGCGCTGACCCGCCACATGAAGCGCGCCGGCCGCGTCTGGATCCGCGTGTTCCCCGACGTTCCGGTGTCGAAGAAGCCGGCCGAAGTCCGCATGGGCTCCGGCAAGGGTTCGCCGGAACTGTGGGTCGCCCGCGTCAAGCCGGGCCGGGTGCTGTTCGAGATCGACGGCGTCAACACCCAGACGGCGCGCGAAGCGCTGACGCTCGCGGCCGCCAAGCTGCCGATCAAGACGCGCTTCGTCGAGCGCATTGCGGAGTAATGGTCATGGCCCAGATGAAGATCGAAGACATCCGCGCGATGAGCCCCGACCAGCAGGACGACGCCGTCCTGAACCTGAAGAAGGAGCGCTTCAACCTGCGCTTCCAGCGTGCCACCGGGCAGCTCGAGAACACCTCGCGCCTGCGCGAGGCCCGTCGTGACATCGCCCGGATCAAGACCGTCGCCGCGCAAGCGCGCGCGAAGAAGAAGTAAGGGGCTAACGGATATGCCGAAACGTACTTTGCAAGGCGTGGTCGTCAGCGACAAGACTGCCAAGACCGTCGTGGTGCGCGTCGATCGCCGCTTCACGCATCCGATCTACAAGAAGACGATCCGCCGTTCGAAGAACTACCACGCGCACGACGAGAACAACGAGTTCAAGCCGGGCGACATGGTTTGGATCGAAGAGACGAAGCCGATTTCGAAGTTGAAGTGCTGGATCGTGATCCGGGGCGAACACAAGAAAAGCGCCTGATCTGTTGGCCTTGGCCGACTGACTTCAGGGAAATGTTGAGCGCCGGCTAGGCTGGCGCAAAGAGAAAGAGGACGAGGTGCATCAATGATTCAGATGCAGACCAACCTCGACGTGGCCGATAATTCTGGCGCACGCCGTGTCATGTGTATCAAGGTGCTCGGAGGCTCCAAGCGCCGCTACGCCACGATCGGCGACATCATTGTCGTCTCGATCAAGGAAGCCATTCCGCGTGGCAAGGTGAAGAAGGGCGACGTGATGAAGGCCGTCGTGGTGCGTGTCCGCAAGGACATCCGCCGCGCTGACGGTTCGGTCATCCGCTTCGACCGCAACGCCGCCGTTCTGATCAACAATCAGTCCGAGCCGGTCGGCACCCGTATCTTCGGGCCCGTGCCGCGCGAGCTGCGCGCCAAGAACCACATGAAGATCATTTCGCTCGCGCCGGAGGTGCTGTGATGGCTGCGAAGATCCGCAAGGGCGACAAGGTCGTCGTGCTGACCGGCCGCGACAAGGGTCGCAGCGGCGAAGTGTTCGAGGTGCGCCCCGAGGCCGGCACGGCCCTCGTGCGCGGCATCAACATGGTCAAGCGTCACCAGAAGCAGACGCAGGCCCAGGAGGGCGGCATCATCTCGAAAGAGGCGCCGATCCAACTGTCCAACATCGCGTATGTCGGCAAGGATGGAAAGCCGACCCGCGTCGGATTCAAGATTCTGGCGGACGGCAAGAAGGTCCGCATCGCCAAGAGCTCGGGAGCTGAGATCGATGGCTGAGGCCGCTTACACCCCGCGCCTGCGCGCGGAATATGACGCGAAGATCCGCACGGCCATGACCGAGAAGTTCGGTTATGAGAACGTGATGCAGGTTCCGCGCCTGGACAAGGTCGTGCTGAACATGGGCGTTGGCGATTCCGTCAACGACCGCAAGAAGGCCGAGACCGCCGCTGCCGAGCTGACCCAGATCGCCGGCCAGAAGGCGATCGTGACCTACTCGCGTATCGCGATCGCGACCTTCAAGCTGCGTGAAAATCAGCCGATCGGCTGCAAGGTCACGCTGCGCAAGGCCCGCATGTACGAGTTCATCGATCGCCTGGTGACGGTCGCGCTGCCGCGCGTCCGCGACTTCCGCGGCCTGAACCCGAAGAGCTTTGACGGCCGCGGCAACTACTCGCTCGGCATCAAGGAGCACATCATTTTCCCCGAGATCGACTTCGACAAGGTCACGGAAGCCCGCGGTATGGACATCACCGTCTGCACCACGGCCAAGACCGACGAAGAGGCGAGGGCCTTGTTGACCGCTTTCAATTTCCCGTTCCGGCAGTGAGACGCTGACCTAAAGCCTCTCAAACGCGGATACCCAGGAGCCAAGCATGGCAAAGAAGAGTTCAGTTGAGAAGAACAACCGGCGCAAGCGGATGGTGAAGAACGCCGCCCCGAAGCGCGAGCGGTTGAAGGCGATCATCGCCGACAAGACGCTGCCGATGGAAGAGCGGTTCGCCGCGACCCTGAAGCTGGCGGAAATGCCGCGCAATTCGTCGGCCACCCGCATCCGTCTGCGTTGCGAGCTGTCGGGCCGCCCGCGCTCGAACTATCGCAAGAACAAGCTGTCCCGTATCGCGCTCCGCGACCTTGGCTCCAAGGGCATGGTCCCGGGCCTCGTGAAGTCGAGCTGGTAAGGAGGGTCGTTTAGATGTCTACGCACGATCCAATCAGCGATCTGATCACCCGCATCCGCAATGCGCAGCTGCGTTCCAAGAGCAAGGTCTCCACGCCCGGCTCGAAGATGCGCGAGAACGTGCTCGAAGTGCTGAAAAGCGAAGGCTACATCCGCGGCTTCGCCACGGTCGAGCACGCCTCGGGCCGCAGCGAGATCGAGATCGAGCTGAAGTATTTCGACGGCGAGCCCGTCATCCGCGAGATCGAACGAGTCTCCAAGCCCGGGCGTCGTGTCTACGCCTCGGTGAAGGCTCTGCCGCGGGTCAATAACGGACTCGGTATTTCGGTGTTGTCGACGCCGAAGGGGATCATGGCCGACCACAGTGCGCGTGAAGCGAACGTGGGCGGTGAAGTCCTCTTCACGGTGTTCTGAGAAGGATTTTTGATCCATGTCACGTGTTGGCAAAAGGCCGGTTGCGGTGCCGTCGGGGGTGACCGCGACCGTCGACGGGCAGACCGTCAAGATGAAGGGGCCGAAGGGCCAGCTTCAGTTCGTCGTTCATGACGACGTCGAGGTGAAGCTCGAGAACGGCCAGGTCAAGGTCAAGCCGCGGGCTGAGACCAACCGCGCGCGCGCGCTGTACGGTACGGCTCGCGCCCAGGTCGCGAATCTGGTCGAAGGCGTCACCAAGGGCTTCGAGAAGAAGCTCGAAATCACCGGCGTCGGTTACCGCGCCGCGATGCAGGGCAAGAACCTGCAGCTCGCGCTCGGTTACAGCCACGATGTGGTCTATGCGATCCCGGAAGGGATCACGATCACCGTGCCGAAGCCGACCGAGATCACGGTGACGGGCAGCGACATCCAGCGCGTCGGCCAGGTCGCCGCTGAGATCCGCTCTTATCGCCCGCCGGAGCCCTACAAGGGCAAGGGCGTGAAGTATGTTGGCGAATTCATCTTCCGCAAGGAAGGCAAGAAGAAGTAACGGAGCCGGTCATGTCCAAAGCCAAGGTTACCAATGCCCGGCGCAAGCGGAGTGTGCGGCTGAAGCTGCGCCGCTCCGGTGGTGGTCGTCCGCGTCTGTCGGTGTTCCGCTCGTCCAAGCACATCTACGCCCAGGTCATCGACGACCTGAAGGGCGAGACGCTGGCCTCTGCCTCGTCGCTCGAGAAGTCGATGCGCGACGGCGGCAAGACCGGCGCCGACATCGATGCGGCGAAGGCGGTCGGCAAGCTGCTGGCCGAGCGCGCCGCCGAGAAGGGCGTCAAGGAAGTCGTGTTCGATCGCGGCAGCTACCTCTACCACGGGCGCGTCAAGGCTCTTGCCGACGCAGCGCGTGAGAGCGGGCTGAGCTTCTAACAGAATTTGAGGATTGAGGCGTAAGCCTCTGAAGGATTGGAAAAACCATGGCAGAACGCGAACAGCGTGGTGGACGCGATCAGCGCGGCGGCGGACGTGAGCGCAAGGAGCGCGAGGAGCGCGACAGCGAGTTCGTCGACAAGCTCGTCCACATCAATCGCGTGGCGAAGGTCGTCAAGGGCGGTAAGCGCTTCGGTTTCGCAGCGCTGGTCGTGATCGGCGATCAGAAGGGCCGCGCCGGCTTCGGTCACGGCAAGGCGCGCGAAGTGCCTGAGGCGATTCGCAAGGCCACCGAGTCCGCCAAGCGCAACCTGACCCGCGTGTCGCTGCGCGAGGGCCGTACGCTGCATCACGACATCGCCGGCCGTCATGGCGCGGGCCGTGTCTACCTGCGTGCCGCTCCGGCCGGTACCGGCATCATCGCCGGTGGTCCGATGCGCGCCGTGTTCGAGACGCTCGGCGTCCAGGACGTGGTGGCGAAGTCGATCGGCTCGTCGAACCCGTACAACATGGTTCGCGCGACCTTCGATGCGCTGAAGCATCAGGACAGCCCGCGTTCGGTCGCGGCGCGCCGCAACATCAAGGTGTCCACCCTTCAGGGTCGTCGCGTCGGCGGCGATGCCGAGGCGGCTGCGGACTAACGAACGCTTTTCGGAGTAGACCACGATGGCCAAGGCCGCAAAGACGATCAAGCTTGAGCAGACCGGCAGCGCGATCCGCCGCCATCACTCGCAGCGTTCGACGCTGATCGGGCTCAAGCTCAACAAGATCGGCCGCACCAGCGAACTGCCGGACACCCCGGCCGTCCGCGGCATGATCGAAAAGGTTCACCATCTCGTTCGCATTGTCGACGAGAAGTAAAAGGAGCAGGGCGATGAAGCTCAGCGATATCGCCGACAACGCCGGCTCGCGCAAGAAGCGCATGCGCGTCGGCCGTGGCATCGGTTCGGGCAAGGGCAAGCAGTCCGGCCGCGGCGGCAAGGGTCAGACCGCGCGTTCGGGCGTGCGCATCAAGGGTTTCGAAGGCGGCCAGATGCCGATGCATCGCCGTCTGCCCAAGCGCGGCTTCAACAACATCTTCCGTGTCGAGTACGCCGAGATCAATCTCGACCGGCTCCAGGATGCGGTCGATGCCAAGAAGCTCGAGACCGGTAGCGTCGTGAACGTCGAGGCTCTGGTGAAGGCCGGCGTGCTGCGCCGCGCCAAGGGCGGCCTGCGGCTGCTCGGCCGCGGCGAGCTCAAGGCCAAGCTCAACATCGAAGTGCACGGCGCCACCAAGACCGCGATCGAAGTGGTCGAGAAGGCCGGCGGTTCGGTGAAGATCCTCGCCCCTGCCAAGGAAGAAGGCGAGGCGGCGTAACAACTGCGTCATTGGCCCGCGGCTCGCGGGCCTTTACGCATGCGGGACGATGGACTTATCGAAGCCGAAGCCCCAGATAATGTCCGGCGTCCGCTAGTATAGCCCGGCCGCGGGTATGACGGCGCAATAGGCGGCGGGAGAAAGTCCAATATGGCCTCAGCAGCGGAACAACTGGCAGCCAACCTCAATTTCGGCGCGTTTGCCAAGGCCGACGAACTGAAGAAGCGCATCTGGTTCACCCTGGGTGCGCTGCTCGTTTATCGGCTCGGGACCTACATCCCGCTGCCCGGCATCGATCCCAACATCTGGGAGCAGGTGTTCAAGTCGCAGGCGGGCGGCATCCTCGGCATGTTCAACATGTTCGCCGGCGGTGGCATCCACCGCATGGCGATCTTTGCGCTGAACATCATGCCGTACATCTCGGCCTCGATCATCATCCAGCTTCTGACCACCGTCTCGCCGCAGCTCGAGGCGCTGAAGAAGGAAGGCGAGGCGGGCCGCAAGACGCTGAACCAGTACACGCGCTATCTCACGGTGATCCTGGCCGCGTTCCAGTCCTACGGCATCGCGGTCGGCCTCGAAGGCGCCGGCAATGTCGTCAGCGACCCCGGCATGTTCTTCCGTCTCTCCACCGCGATCACGCTGACCGGCGGCACCATGTTCCTGATGTGGCTGGGCGAGCAGATCACCTCGCGCGGCATCGGCAACGGTATCTCGCTGATCATTCTCTCCGGCATCGTCGCCGAGCTGCCGGCGGCGCTCGCCAACATGCTCGAGCTCGGCCGACAGGGTGCGATGTCGACCGGCCTGATCCTGGTCGTGATCGTGATGGCGGTCGCCGTGATCGCCTTCATCGTGTTCATGGAGCGCGCCCAGCGCCGGCTGCTGATCCAGTATCCGAAGCGCCAGGTCGGCAACAAGATGTTCGAGGGCCAGTCCTCGCATCTGCCGCTCAAGCTCAACACCTCCGGCGTGATTCCGCCGATCTTCGCGTCCTCGCTGCTGTTGCTGCCGACCACGGTTGCCAACTTCAACGCGGGCAGTGGGCCTGAATGGTTCCAGTGGATCACGACCCAGCTCGGCCACGGCCGCCCGCTGTTCCTGATCCTCTATCTCGCGTTGATCGTGTTCTTCGCGTTCTTCTACACCGCGATCGTGTTCAACCCGACCGAGACCGCGGACAACCTGAAGAAGCATGGCGGGTTCATCCCGGGCATCCGTCCGGGCGAGCGCACGGCGGAATATATCGACTACGTGCTGTCGCGCATCACCGTGCTCGGCGCGATCTATCTGGCGATCGTCTGCTTGATCCCTGAGATCCTGATCTCCTACGCCTCGGTGCCGTTCTATTTCGGCGGCACCTCGCTGCTGATCGTCGTCAGCGTCACGATGGATACGGTTGCGCAGGTGCAGGGCTATCTGCTGGCCCATCAGTATGAAGGCCTGATCCGCAAGTCGAAGCTCCGGGGCCGCCGCCGCTAAGACGCGGCGTCCTCTTCCGGCGGCGCGCCCGTGCCGCCGATTCGCCGCGCGAGTGACGCGCGGCGCCCACTGAAGCGATCAGCCGGTCATTCGGCCGCGGCGGCAGAGCTGCTCTCACTGCAGCGCAATCACTGATTTCAAAGGCCTTCTTGGCGTCCGGGCATTTGCTCCCCTATGATATGGGTAGCGGTGCGGCGCCGATTATGATTTGCACTGTTACTGAACTTTCAAACACAGGTGCGCGACGTATCGCTCACCAATCCGGGGGGCGTACGCCAATGAGAATTATACTTCTGGGACCGCCAGGATCGGGCAAGGGGACCCAGGCGCAGCTGCTGGTGCAGCGCTATGGCATCGTCCAGCTCTCGACCGGTGAGATGTTGCGCGCAGCCGTCGCGGCCGGAACGCCGGTCGGGCTGAAAGCCAAGGAGATCATGGCCGGTGGCGGGCTCGTGCCCGACGAGGTCGTGGTGGGGATCATCTCCGATCGCATCGACCAGCCGGACGCGAAGAACGGTTTCATCCTCGACGGTTTCCCGCGCACCGTGCCGCAGGCCGAAGCGCTGGACGATCTGCTCCGGCACAAGCATCTCAAGCTCGACGCCGTGATCGAGCTCCGCGTCAACGAGAGCGCGCTGCTGAGTCGCGTCGAGACCCGTGTCGCCCAGATGCGGGAGCGCGGGGAGGAGGTCCGGGTCGACGACACGCCCGAGGTCCTGACCAAGCGGCTCGCCAGCTACCGCAGCCAGACGGAACCGCTGATTCACTACTACTCCGAGCGTCGGAAGCTCTCGACCATCGACGGCATGATGGCCATCGACGAGGTCACCCGCGCCATCCACCGCCAGCTCCTGGCGCTCGGCGCGGTCGAGCCGAAGACCCATGCCCGCAGTGCGGCCAAGGCGGCGCCGGCCAAGACGGGGGCCAAGAAGGCTAAGGCGAAGGCCAAGGCCGCGAAGAAAACGGCCAAAAAGCCGGCGAAAGCGGCCAAAAAGGCTGCCAAATCGGCCAAATCCGCCAAAAAGGCCGTGAAGGGCGCCAAAAAGGCAGCCAAGAAGACCGTCAAGAAAACGGTCAAAAAGACCGCTAAAAAGGCCGTCAAAAAAGGTTCGAAGAAGGGTCCAAAAAAGGTCACGAAAAAGCGAGCCAAGCGCTAGCGGCGGTTGACGAAAGCCCCCTGAATCCCTTAATAAGCCCCGCATCCAAGTCGGATAGTTTCAAACGATGCCGGGCCCCAGGAAGACCAGGGGTGGGCGTCGTGTTCGCGTTTGTGAACACCTGCCCGAGAAACATAAGCACTTAAAGCCCGATTCCTGACGAGGGATCGGCAACAGGAGAGAAGGCCGTGGCCCGTATTGCCGGCGTGAACATTCCGACCAACAAGCGCGTGCTGATCGCGCTCCAGTACATCCATGGCATCGGCCAGAAGATCGCTGGTGAGATCCTCGAAAAGGTGAAGATCCCCGAGGATCGTCGCGTCAATCAGCTCAGCGATGCTGAAGTGCTCCAGATCCGCGAAGTGATCGACCGCGACTATCTCGTCGAGGGCGATCTGCGTCGTGAGGTCGGTATCAACATCAAGCGTCTGATGGACCTCGGCTGCTATCGCGGCCTGCGTCATCGTCGCGGTCTGCCGGTGCGCGGTCAGCGGACCCACACCAATGCGCGTACGCGCAAGGGCCCGGCCAAGGCCATCGCCGGCAAGAAGAAGTAAGTTTTCGAATCCAATCGCGGCGTGTGGCGAAGCGGGGAAACCCGTTCGCCACGCGCCTTTCGTTCCATCAGGTGTAGCCGCTGGCATTACGGCGGCGTTTGAGATCTCCAGGAAAGGTAGTCTATGGGCAAGGAAGCCACCCGCGTTCGTCGTCGTGAGCGCAAGAACATCGCCTCCGGCGTCGCGCACGTGAACTCGTCGTTCAACAACACGACCATCACCATCACCGACGCGCAGGGCAACACGATTGCCTGGTCCTCCGCCGGCACGATGGGCTTCAAGGGCTCGCGCAAGTCGACCCCGTATGCCGCGCAGGTCGCCGCCGAAGACGTGTCCAAGAAGGCGCAGGAACACGGCATGCGCACGCTCGAAGTCGAAGTCGCCGGTCCCGGTTCGGGCCGTGAGTCGGCGCTCCGCGCGCTGCAGGCCGCGGGCTTCACCGTCACCTCGATCCGCGACGTGACCACGATCCCGCACAACGGCTGCCGTCCGCGCAAGCGTCGGCGCGTCTGATACGAAGTTGCGGGCGCATCGTCGCCCGCGATGCTTTTTTTAAGAAGCCGCGGGTTTGATCTGCGGCCTTTCTCCAACGCCAGTATTTGAACTTTCAAATCGACTGGCCTGTATGGGTGAAACAGTGACGATCCAGAAAAATTGGCAAGAACTGATTCGGCCGAACAAGCTCCAGGTGCAGCCCGGCAGCGACCCCTCGCGTTTCGCGACCATCGTCGCCGAGCCGCTCGAGCGCGGTTTCGGCCAGACGCTCGGCAACGCGCTGCGTCGCATCCTGCTCTCCTCGCTTCAGGGCGCGGCGGTGCAGTCGGTGCACATCGACGGCGTGCTGCACGAGTTCTCCTCGATCGCTGGCGTCCGTGAGGACGTCACCGACATCGTGCTGAACATCAAGGATATCGCGATCAAGATGCAGGGCGAAGGCCCCAAGCGCATGGTCGTGAAGAAGCAGGGCCCGGGCACTGTCACCGCCGGCGACATCCAGACGGTTGGCGACGTCACCGTGCTCAACCCGGACCTCCAGATCTGCACCCTCGACGAGGGCGCCGAGATCCGCATGGAGTTCACGGTCTCCACCGGCAAGGGCTACGTGCCCGCCGAGCGCAACCGCCCCGAGGACGCGCCGATCGGCCTGATCCCGGTCGACAGCCTGTACTCGCCGGTCCGCAAGGTCTCCTACAAGGTCGAGAACACCCGCGAGGGCCAGATCCTCGACTACGACAAGCTGACCATGACGATCGAGACCAACGGCGCGATCTCGCCGGATGACTCGGTGGCTTACGCCGCCCGCATCCTGCAGGATCAGCTCAACGTGTTCGTCAACTTCGAAGAGCCGCGCAAGGAAGTCGCCCAGGAGATCATCCCGGACCTCGCCTTCAACCCGGCCTTCCTCAAGAAGGTGGACGAGCTCGAGCTGTCGGTGCGTTCGGCCAACTGCTTGAAGAACGACAACATCGTCTACATCGGCGACCTCGTGCAGAAGTCGGAAGCGGAAATGCTCCGTACCCCGAACTTCGGCCGCAAGTCGCTGAACGAAATCAAGGAAGTGCTGGCCCAGATGGGTCTGCACCTCGGCATGGAAGTGCCGGGCTGGCCGCCGGAGAACATCGACGAGCTCGCCAAGCGCTTCGAGGATCACTACTGATCCGTACTTCACCGTGACGGCCGGGGTTTCCGGCCGTCATTTTTATGGGCGAACGCAGGCAGCCCACCTGAGCAACTGATCCGACGAACCGTCGCGGCAGTTCATACGTAAGGAATAGACATATGCGTCACGGCAAGGTTCATCGGAAGCTCAACCGCACGGCCGAGCATCGCCGCGCGATGTTCGCCAACATGTGCGCCGCGCTGATCAAGCACGAGCAGATCGTCACCACGCTGCCCAAGGCCAAGGAGCTTCGTCCGATCGTCGAGAAGCTCGTGACCCTCGGCAAGAAGGGTGGACTGTCCCTGCGCCGCCAGGCCATCTCCGAGATGCGCGACAAGGACCAGGTCAAGAAGCTGTTTGACGTGCTGGCGCCCCGCTACAAGGATCGCCAGGGCGGCTACACCCGCATCATCAAGGCGGGCTTCCGCTACGGCGACAACGCGGCGATGGCCGTGATCGAGTTCGTCGATCGCGACGTCGATGCCAAGGGCCAGGACTCCGGTCCGGTGCAGGCGAAGGAAGCCGAGGCGGCGTAAGCCGGCCGGTACAGAGATCTTCGAAAGCGGCGCCCCTGGGCGCCGCTTTTTTGTATGCGTCGGCGATATCTCATGCCGCGCATCGTTGTGGTGAAACGCGATTCTGGCCGGGGGGCTCTGATGAGGATTGTGTTTGGGATCGTGCTGGCGCTGCTGTTGTCGCCGGCCGCCGCCGAGACGCTGGTGGAGCGCGGCGCCTATCTCGTCAACAGCGTGATGGTCTGCAACAACTGCCATACCCCGCGCGGGCCGCAGGGCCTCGATATGACGCGCATGCTCTCGGGCGGGCAGACCTTTGACGAACCCGCCTTCAAGGTCACCGCTTCCAACATCACGCCCGACAAGGAAACCGGCATCGGCAATTGGAGCGATGCCGAGCTGAAGCATTTCCTTGTCAGCGGCATCAGGCCGAACGGATCGGCCGTGGCGCCGATCATGCCGACCGTCTTCTACACGGTGCTTACGGGGCGCGATCTCGATGCGCTCACGGCTTACTTGCGTTCCGTGCCGTCCGTGCGCCACGAGACGCCGGCGCCAGAATACAAGGTCGCGCTGAAGCCGGAGATGCCGACCTATGCCGGCAAGCAGGCAACCGAGGCGGAACTGTCCGACAAGCTCGCTCGTGGCCGCTATCTCCTGACCATCGCCCATTGTCTGGAATGCCATACGCCGGAAGGGCCATCCGCAGTGCACGATTTCGCGGGCGCCAGCGGCAAGGGCGGCCGGACCTTTCGGGGACCGTGGGGCGAGTCCGTCTCTCCCAACATCACCGGGGATCCCGTGGCTGGTCTCGGGCAGTGGAGCGACGACGAAATCAAACGTGCGATTACGCAAGGTATCGCGCGCGACGGTCACAAGCTGAAGCCGCCGATGGCTTATGCTGGGTACGCCACCATGTCGCCGCAGGATCTCGATGCCATCGTCGCGTTCGTCCGGACGTTGCCGCCGAAATCGTAGGGTAGGCCAAGGCGCGTTGTTCGCGTGCCGTGCCCACCATCCCCAAACTCACGCGGTTGATCCTCACGCGTCGGTGAGCGGCGATTGCACGCGCCTGTGCAGCGCACGATATCCGCTCTGACATCAATGGAGACGATTCATGAAGATCGACCTTTCCGGAAAGACCGCCCTCGTGACCGGCTCGACCGCCGGCATCGGCCACGCCATCGCCAGGGGCCTCGCCGGCTCGGGCGCGAGCGTGGTGATCAACGGGCGCGGCCAGGACAAGGTCGATGCGGCCGTGCGCAAGCTGGAAGGAACGGGGGCCAAGGTGCGCGGCATCGCCGCAGACGTCTCGACCGCTGCCGGCTGCAAGGCCCTCGTTGCTGATCTGCCCGAGGTCGACATCCTCATCAACAATGCCGGCATCTTCGAGCCGAAGGACTTTTTCGAGATTCCGGACGAGGACTGGAGCCGCTTCTTCGAGGTCAACGTCATGAGCGGCGTGCGGCTGTCGCGCGCGTACATAAAGGGCATGCTCAAGCGCAACTGGGGCCGCATCGTCTTCATCTCGTCGGAGTCCGGGCTCAACATTCCCGTCGAGATGATCCACTACGGCATGAGCAAGACGGCCCAGCTCTCAGTCGCGCGCGGGCTGGCGCAGCTGACCCGGGGGAGCGGCGTGACCGTGAACTCGGTGCTTCCGGGTCCGACCATGTCCGAGGGCGTCGAGACTTTTGTGAAGGATCTCGCCAAGCAGAACGGTCAATCGGTCGACGAGGCGGCCGCCAATTTCGTCAAGCAGCATCGTCCGAGCTCGCTGATCCAGCGCTTTGCCAGCGTCGACGAGATCGCCAACATGGTGGTCTACGTCGCCTCGAAGGAGGCGTCCGCAACCAATGGCGCGGCATTGCGGGCCGAGGGCGGCATCGTCAATACGATTGCGTAAGAGCATGATCCGGACCCGAAGGGCCGCGTTAGCGCAAAGTGTGAAGCGGTTGTCCGACAAGATCATGCTCAAAAAGAAGAGCCTGCGCGCATGACGGCTTATGTGATCTCCGAGGTCGAGATGCGCGATCCCGATGGCTTCGAAGCCTATCGCGCGCTCGCTGCAGAGACGATTGCGCAGTATGGCGGGCATTACCTCGTCCGCGGCGGCAGGGCGGAACTGGCGGAGGGCAACCATCCGTCGAAGGCCATCGTCATCGTCGAATTTCCGTCGATGGCGCGGCTGAAGGAATGGTACACTTCGCCGGAATATGCCGAGGCGTTGAAGATCCGCGCCGGTGCGCTGGAACGGCGACTGCTGTTCGTCGAGGGCGTGGTTCCGACCTAGCTGGTCTGCCCACTTGCCGCTTCAATTCGGGTCCGGACAGGCTAAAACGGGGGCTCCATGCTCTGGCCCCTCTCGACCCGCCACAAACGCCTGTTCAGACTGACATCCGCGCGATGGCAGCGGCGGGCGATCTTTCTGCTTGGCGGGATCGGGATCGGCGCCGCGGCGGTGGCGCTGGCACAGCTGGCCGACCTCGCTCAACACGCCTTTACGCTGCTCCTGGCCAAATCGCGTTATGCCGTGCTGGCGGTGACGCCGCTCGGCTTTATGCTCTCGGCCTACCTGACCATCCGCCTGTTTCCGAATGCCCAGGGCAGCGGCATCCCGCAGGCCATTGCCGCGCGGCACCTGACCGATCAGGCGGCGCGCGAAAGCCTGGTCTCGATCCGGATCGCGATCGGCAAGATGATCCTCACTCTGTTCGGGCTCCTCTGCGGCGCCTCGGTCGGGCGGGAAGGGCCGACCGTTCAGGTCGGCGCCTCCATCATGTTCGCGCTTGGCCGCGTCTCGCCACGCCGTCAGCCCGGCTTGATCCTGGCCGGCGCCGCCGCAGGCGTGGCCGCGGCCTTCAACACGCCGCTCGCCGGCATCGTCTTCGGCATCGAGGAGATGAGCCGCGCCTTCGAGACCCGCACGTCCAGCCTCATCATTGCGGCCGTCATCGCGGCCGGCCTGACCTCGCTCGCGCTGGCCGGCAATTACGCCTATTTCGGCAGCAGCGCGATGTCGCTGGCGCGCGGCGCCGACTGGCTGGCCGTTCCGCTCTGTGGCGTGGCCGGTGGCCTCGCGGGCGGCCTGTTCAGCCGCGTCGTTATCGCCATGGCGCGCGGCTTCAAGAACCCGCTCGGCCGCGCGATCAAGGGCCACCCGCTGTGGTTTGCATTCGCCTGCGGCCTGGCTGTCGCGATCTGCGGCCTGGTGTCCGGCGATACGATCTACGGCACCGGCTATGAACAGGTGAAGATGGCGCTGGAGCACGGCTCGTCACTGCCGGGAGATTTTGGCGTGCTCAAGCTTCTGGCCACCACCTTTGCTGCGATCAGCGGCATACCGGGCGGCATCTTCGCGCCCTCGCTGGCCATCGGAGCCGGCATCGGCTGCAACATCGCGGCGTTGTTCCACGACGCGCCGCTCGGTGCGATCATGCTGCTCGGCATGGTCTCGTATTTTGCCGGCGTGGTGCAGGCGCCGATCACCGCCTTCGTGATCGTGACCGAGATGACCGACAATCACGGCATGGTCGTGCCGTTGATGGCGGCCGCGCTGATCGCGCATTTCGTCTCGCGAATGATCTGCGAGGAAGGTATCTATCACGCGCTCGCAAAAGGCTTCGTCGAGCGGGCGACGCGTCCGCGTGAGGAGGAAGGAAAATGAGCCGTTTCTGGAGCAGCTTGACGCACGATTTGAAGCCCTATGTGCCGGGCGAACAGCCGCGCATGGCGGATCTGGTCAAGCTGAACACCAATGAGAACCCGCTCGGTCCGTCTCCGCGTGCGCTGGAGGCGATCCGCGACGTGGCAGCCGACACGCTGCGTCTTTATCCGGACCCGCAGGCGACCGCGCTGCGGGCCGCCCTGGCCGGGTATCATGGCGTGAGACCCGAGCAGGTGTTCGTCGGCAATGGCTCGGACGAGGTGCTGGCGCATGCCTTCGTCGCGCTGCTGAAGCATGATGCGCCGCTGCTGTTTCCCGATATCACCTACAGTTTCTATCCCGTCTATTGCGGCCTGTTCGGCATCGCCTACGAGGCCGTGCCGCTCGACCAGGCCATGCAGATCCGCATCGCCGATTATCGCAGGCCGGCCGGCGCGATCATCGTCCCCAATCCGAACGCGCCGACGGGAATCGCGCTGTCTCGCGCCGAGATCACGACACTGCTGGAGCAGCATCCGGATGTGCCTGTGGTCGTCGACGAGGCCTATGTCGATTTCGGCGCCGAGACCGCAATTCCGTTGGTGGCGTCGCATCGGAATCTCTTGGTCGTGCAGACCATGTCCAAATCGCGCGCGCTGGCCGGGCTTCGGGTCGGATATGCGATCGGCGACGCCGATCTGATCGGTGGGCTGACGCGTGTGAAGGACAGCTTCAATTCCTATCCGCTCGGCCGGCCTGCCCAGGCGGGCGCGATCGCCTCGCTGGAGGACGACGTCTATTTCCAGCAGAGCCGCGGTCGCGTGATCGAGGGCAGGGAGCGGCTGACCCGCGGACTGAAGGCTGCCGGCTTCGAGGTGCTACCGTCGCTGGCGAACTTCGTCTTCGCGCGCCATCCCGCGCATCAGGGTGCCGCGCTTGCGGCGGCGCTGCGGGAGCAGGCGGTGATCGTCCGCCATTTTTCCGCAGCGCGCATCTCGGATTATCTGCGGATCACCGTGGGTACGGATGAGCAGATCGACCGGCTGTTGTCGGCGTTGTCCGGGATCGTGAGACAACAATAGAAATCGTAGGGTGGGCAAAGGCGCGCTTGCGCCGTGCCCACCATCTCTGACCGAATGTTGCAGTGCGTGGGCACGCTTTGCTTTGCCCACCCTACGGGAACTCGACCTACGAGACCGTCGCTACCACCCCTCCAGCACGATCTTGCCACGCGACTTGCCACTCTCGAGCAACGCGTGCGCACGCTTGAGGTTGGCTGCGTTGATCGTGCCGAAGGTCTGGTCGAGCGTGGTGCGCAGCACGCCCTTGTCGATGAGATCGGCGACGTCGTTGAGCAGATGATGCTGCGCAATCATGTCGGGTGTCTGGAACGAGGAGCGCGTGAACATCGATTCCCAGTGCACCGAGATCGCCTTGCCCTTGAACGTGCCCATAGTGAACTCGGGTGGATCGTCGATCAGGCCGAACCGGCCCTGCGGCGCCATGAACTCGGCGATGCTCTTGTAGTGCTGGTCGGTGAAGGTGAGGCTCGCCACCAGCGCGACCGGCGGCAGCTTGAGCTTTTCGATCTGTTCCTTCATCGGCTTGCCGTGGTCGATCACCGCATGCGCGCCGAGATCGAGACACCATTTCTGTGAGTCCGGTCGGGTCGCGGTCGCGACCACCGTGAGGCCGGTGAGGCGGCGCGCGAGCTGGATCAGGATCGAGCCGACGCCGCCGGCGCCGCCGGTGATGAGAAGCGTGCGTGGATCGACGCTCTTGCCGGGAACCGCGCCGAGCCGGTCGAACAGCAACTCCCAGGCGGTGATGGAGGTGAGGGGAAGGGCGGCGGCTTGGGCGAACGAGAGCGATTTCGGCTTGTTGCCGACGATGCGCTCGTCGACCAGGTGGAATTCGGAATTGGTGCCCTGGCGCAGGATCGAGCCCGCGTAAAACACCTCGTCGCCGGGCTTGAACAGCGTGACCTCGGGCCCGACCGCATCGACCACGCCGGCCGCGTCATAACCCAGGATCTTGGTCTCGCCCTCGGGCGGGGCGGCGCGCTTGCGCACCTTGTAATCGACCGGATTGGCCGAGATCGCCTTCACCGCGACGCGGATATCGCGCCCCTTGGGCTCGGGTTTGGTGGTCTCGAAATCGATCAGCGCGTCCTGATCCTCGATCGGAAGCGATTTTTTGTAGCCGACGGCCTTCATGGCTTGTCTCCATCAGATGGCGTATTCGCCTGCCGCTCTAACTGTCGCCCCGGCTCCTGTTTGGCAAGTACTGCAAGTTCGGGAACATAGTATCCGGTTGGATACTATTACGCCGGGAGCGGCCTGTGCCGCTCCCGGCGCTTTTCGTCAGAACGTCACGTCAGGTCAGAATGCGACCTGCGTACGCATTGCGATCGCGTTGAACGTCGAGCCCGTGTTTACCGCGGAGACGGCGCTCGCCTGCTTGGAGATGTCGCCATGCAGATAGTCGAGCATGAAGCGGACGTTGTTGTTGACGTACCAGTTCAGCGCGGCGGTGTAGATGGTCTGGCGTCCACCCGCGATGCCGGCTGCGGTCGCGAGCTGATCGTTCAGGTTCATCGTGCTCACGCGTCCGGCGATTTCCCAGGCACCCCAGCCGCCGCCGGCCAGTGAGAAGGGATTGGCCGGTTTGATCCCGCCATAGGCGGCGTTCGCGGCATTGTAGGCACGGCTCTCGCCGGTCAGGACGTAGCCGACCTGCGCGTAGCCGCCGTCGAATTTCAGGCTCGACGCGCCGAACGGCGGCAGGCCCGTATTGGCGGTGCGGTCGACGTTGAACCAGTAATATTCGCCCTGTGCGATGAACGAGCCATAGGTCGCAGCCGCCTCGACGCCGTAGACCTGAGCCCCGGAGACGTTGGCGATCGCGCCGGTCGAGATCAGCGTGGTCGGATCGATCCTAAGCTCCGGCCGGTCACTGAGCGTGAGCGTCTGCGCTTGCGTCACCAGATTGCGCGGCGGCTGGATCAGCCATTCCGCGTCCGCGCCGATATGCACCGAGTAGCCGTTGCCATTGATCGGGTTGCCGGCGATGCGCGCGACCGCGCCATATTGCTCACTGGAGCCGGGCGGAGTGACGCTCGACGCAGAGTGGATCTGGCCCGTGGTCGGTCCGGTGACATAGGCGCCCATCCAGAGCTGGTCATTCCACCAGCGGGTGCCGACGGCGGAACGGAAGTCACCGGCTGCGATGTTTTGCGCGATGATGCCGGCCGACGCACGTTCCATGAACATGATGTCGTTCGAGCTGGTGGATTCGTCCATCGTCCAGGCGATATCCATGATACCGGCTTCGATCGCCATCTTGCCGCCGAACGGCTTGAGACCGGTGTAGCTCAGATAGGCATTTTCGACGCCCGATGTCCCTCCGCCTGGCAGTGAGCCGGCCGCCGCGCCGCCGAAGCCGTCGGCCGAGCCGCCGAAGTCGTAGATCAGGGCATAGTTCCAGTCGCCGAAGAACTTGCCGACGACGCCGATGCGCGCACGGCGGAGGTTCTCGCCGTTGTCGAGCTGTTGCGGCGTCGTCGCTGCCGTGTTGGGACGGTAGTTGTAACCGCCGACATCCCAGTGCACACGGCTCGTGATGGCCACGCAGTTCTGCTCGTCTGCGGTGCAGATAGTCGGGCGGTTGTTCGGCATCGTCACAACGACGCCGGACGGAGCGACTGGCCCCTTGACCGGAATGGCTGCATTTGCGTTGGCGACGACCGCCTTCGCCTCCGAGCGCGCCTCGGCCTTTGCTTCAGCCTTCGCCTCTGCCCTCGTCTTTGCCGCGGCCGCCGTATTCGCGGCGGTCTGGTTCTGGAGCTTGTCGAGCTTCTGCTCCAGCATCTTCAGTTGCTGCTTCAGAAGCGCGATCTCCTGATCGCTGTTGCTTGCTGATTGTGCCTGGGCCTGCGAGGCCGCCAGCGCGCCCGCGAGACCAATCGCGGCGGCTGTCATTCTTGTCCTGCTCACGTCACCACTCCATCGGTTAGACCAACTTCCCCAAGTCGTAACGGGAGAGCCTAAGAAGGATCGATGACTGTCCCGCGACGGCGCGCCACGGCTGCAATGGTTCCGCCTGATGCAAATTCGCCGCAGCCGAATCCGCCATTGGGCAGCATGCAAGATGACGTGCATCATGCCAATGTGCGGCGCCTCCCAAATTGTCATTTTGCACGCGGAGCTTGCGTCCCGGCCACACTGGTAAGGGGCTGAATATTGCCGCCCGGCGCCCTTCTATTGGGGGGCGAACACGCCTATATTCCGGCGTCTTTTCCAAGAGGTAGGAATGTTTCGAGCGAACTGGACCGCCATCGTCACGGCATTGTGCATAGCCTTTTCGGCCCACTTCAATCCTGCTGCGGCGCAGGACCGTCGCGTCCCGTCGTCGCCGGCCGAGCTCCGGCTGTCCTATGCACCGATCGTGCAGCGGGTGCAGCCGGCCGTCGTCAATGTCTATGCCGCCAAGGTGGTGCAGAACCGCAATCCGCTGCTGGACGACCCGATCTTCCGCCGCTTCTTCGGCGGCGGCCAGCAGCAGGAGCAGGTGCAGCGGTCGCTCGGTTCGGGCGTCATCGTCGATGCCTCCGGGCTCGTCGTCACCAACGTCCACGTCATCGAGGGCGCCGACCAGGTGAAGGTGTCGCTGTCGGACAAGCGCGAGTTCGAGGCCGAAATCGTGCTGAAGGACTCCCGCAGCGATCTCGCGGTGCTGCGTCTGAAAGATACCAAGGAGAAATTTCCGGCGCTCGAATTCACCAATTCGGATGAGCTGATGGTGGGTGACGTCGTCATGGCGATCGGCAACCCCTTCGGCGTCGGCCAGACCGTGACCCACGGCATCATCTCGGCGCTGGCGCGCACGCAGGTCGGCATCACCGACTACCAGTTCTTCATCCAGACCGACGCCGCGATCAATCCCGGCAATTCCGGCGGCGCGCTGGTCGACATGAACGGTCGGCTCGCCGGCATCAACACCGCGATCTATTCGCGTTCCGGCGGCTCGCAAGGCATCGGCTTTGCGATCCCGGCCAACATGGTGCGCGTCGTCGTCGCCTCCGCCAAGAGCGGCGGCAAGGCGGTGAAGCGGCCGTGGTTGGGGGCAAAGCTGCAGGCAGTGACCCCCGAGATTGCCGAGAGCCTCGGCCTGCGCTCGCCGTCTGGCGCGCTGGTCGCGAGCGTCGTCGCCAACGGGCCGGCCGCGAAGGCGGGCTTGAAATCCTCCGACCTCATCACCGGGATCGACGGCCAGGCCGTGGACGATCCCAATGCGTTCGACTACCGCTTCGCCACCCGTCCGCTCGGTGGCAGTGCGCAGATCGACGTGCAGCGCAGCGGCAAGCCGCTCAAGCTGACGATCGCGCTCGAGACCGCGCCCGATACCGGCCGCAACGAACTCGTCGTCACCGCGCGCTCGCCGTTCCAGGGCGCGAAGGTCGCGAGCATCACGCCCGCGGTGGCCGATGAGCTGCATCTCGATGCCGATACCGAAGGTGTCGTCATCACCGAGCTCGGTGATGACTCGCCGGCCGCTCAGGTCGGCTTCCAGAAGGGCGACATCATCCTGGCCGTCAACAACCAGAAGATCGGCAAGACCGGCGACCTCGAGAAGGCGGCAGGCGTGAGCCAGCGGCTCTGGCGCATCACGCTGGTGCGCGGCGGCCAGCAGATCAACGTCACGCTGGGCGGATGAGTCCGAAGCGACCACAGGAGACGCCAACTCTCTTTGCCGCGGCGGGGCTCGATCACGAGGCCCCGCATCCGCTGCCGGACCGGCTGCGGCCGCGTGCGCTCTCGGAGGTCGTCGGCCAGGATCACATCCTGGGCCCCGACGGTGCGCTGACGCGCATGCTGGAGACGCGCACGCTTGGTTCGCTGGTGTTCTGGGGGCCGCCCGGCACCGGCAAGACCACGGTGGCGCGGCTGTTGGCGGATGCGACCGACCTGCATTTCGAGCAGATCTCCGCGGTGTTCTCCGGCGTCGCTGACCTGAAGAAGGCATTCGACGCCGCGCGTGCCCGCCGCGAGATGGGCAAGGGCACGCTGCTGTTCGTCGACGAGGTGCATCGCTTCAACCGCGCCCAGCAGGATTCGTTTCTGCCGGTGATGGAGGACGGCACCGTCGTCATGGTCGGCGCCACCACCGAGAACCCGTCCTTCGAGCTCAACGCGGCGCTTTTGTCCCGCGCGCGCGTGCTGGTGTTTCGTTCGCTCGATGCCGCCGCGATCGAAAAACTGTTCGCGCATGCCGAGGAGGTCGAGGGTCGCAAACTCCCGCTCGACGAGGAGGCGCGCGCCGTGCTGGTGCGCATGGCCGATGGTGATGGCCGTGCGTCGTTGACGCTCGCCGAAGAGGTGTGGCGTTCGGCGCGGGCGGATGAGATTTTCAACGCCGCACAGTTGCAGGACATCCTGCAACGCCGCGCACCGATCTACGACAAATCGGCCGACGGTCATTACAATCTGATCTCGGCGCTGCATAAATCGGTGCGCGGCTCCGATCCCGATGCGGCGCTGTACTACCTTGCCCGCATGCTCGATGCCGGTGAGGATCCGCTGTTCCTCGCGCGCCGCGTCGTGCGCATGGCGGTCGAGGACATCGGGCTCGCCGATCCGCAGGCGCTCGTGATCGCCAATGCGGCGAAAGATGCCTTCGACTTCCTCGGCCATCCCGAAGGCGAGCTCGCGATCGCGCAAGCGGTCGTCTATCTCGCCACCGCGCCGAAATCGAATGCGGTCTACACGGCGTTCGGCACGGCGATGCAGGTCGCCAAACAGGCCGGCTCGCTGCTGCCGCCGAAGCATATCCTGAACTCGCCGACCAAGCTGATGAAGTCGGAGGGCTACGGCGCAGCCTACGAATACGACCACGACGCGCCCGACGCCTTCTCCGGCCAGGACTATTTCCCGGAAGCGCTGGGCCGCCAGACCTTCTACGACCCGCCGGAGCGCGGTTTCGAGCGGGAGATCCGCAAGCGGCTGGAGTACTGGGCCAAGCTGCGCAAGGAGCGGGGCGGTTCGCGCTAGAATCGGCCATTTCGCCGTGACGGGAGCCGGCTTTTAGGGTAGGCAGGCAAGCATGAGCCGCCGCATCAAAAGAACCAATCAAGAGCCCCGTTCGCGCGATGAGCGCAAGGAATCGCGTCCGTTCAAGGCACGGACCGCGAAGAAGGCCGGGCCGCGTCCGGGCGGTAAGCCCGGTAGTAAGCCGCCGCGCTTTGCGGCCGAGCGCGCTGAACGGCGTCCGCCCAGAGCGGAGCTGGAGAAGGCCGCGCCGGCAAAGCCGGTCGAGGCGCTGCTGCCGACCAAGGTGCAGACCGTCAAGGTCACGGCCGACGAGAACAACATGCGTGTCGATCGTTTCCTCGAAGCGCGCTTTCCCGGCCTGTCGTTCTCCCACATCCAGCGCGTCGTCCGCAAAGGCGAGCTGCGCGTCGACGGCAAACGCGTCGACAGCAAGGACCGGCTGGAGGAGGGGCAAAGTGTCCGCATCCCGCCGCTGAAGCTCGACACGCCGAAGGCTGTCGGCGAGCTGTCGGAAGGCGCGCAAAAGACGCTCGCCACGCTGAAGGAAATGACGATCTACGAGGATGACGACGTCCTCGTGCTGAACAAGCCGGCTGGCCTCGCCGTGCAGGGCGGCTCGGGCATGACGCGCCACGTCGACCAGATGCTGGAGGTAATGCGCGATTCCAAGGGCCAGAAGCCGCGCCTCGTGCATCGTATCGACCGGGAGACATCGGGCTGTCTCCTGATCGCCAAGACGCGATTTGCCGCCTCGCATCTGACCGGCGCCTTCCGCTCCCGCTCGGCACGGAAAACCTATTGGGCGCTGGTGCCGGGCCTGCCGAAGCCGAAGCAGGGTCGCATCTCGACCTTCCTCGCCAAGGAGGAGAGCGAGGACGACACCATCATGCGCATCGCGCAGCATGGCGACGAGGGCGCCAGCCACGCGGTGACGTATTACGCGGTGGTCGAGACCGCCGGCAACAAGCTGACCTGGGTGTCGCTGAAGCCGGTGACGGGGCGCACCCATCAGCTGCGCGCCCATATGGAGCATATCGGCCATCCCATCGTCGGCGATCCCAAATATTTCAACATCGAGAACTGGCAGTTGCCGGGCGGCCTGCAAAACCGCCTGCATCTGCTGGCGCGCCGCATCGTCATCCCGCATCCGCGCGGCGGCGTGATCGACGCCACCGCGCCGCTGCCGCCGCACATGCAGCAGTCGTGGAATCTGCTCGGGCTGGACGCGAGCCGGTTCGATCCGATCGAGAACGCGCCGGAGGAGTAGGCACTCCACTGTCGTCGCCCGGCTTGACCGGTCGACCCAGTATTCCAGAGACAGCCGTGATCGAACCGAGAAGCCGCGGCGTACTGGATGCCCCGGTCAAGCCGGGACATGACAGCGGTGGTTGGGGGCGCAGTGCCAGCCTAATTCCGAAACTGCTCCAGAAACATCCGCAAACTGTCGTGCGGGCTCTCGACATCCGTGATCAGCCAGCCCTCGGGCCCGTTGACCAGGATGAAGTTCAACGTCACCGGCCGGCCGAGATTGTCGAAGTTCGCCGCAACATAGGTCTTGTCGTATTGCCTGCGGATGATTGCGATTGCGACCGGGCCGAGCTTCCAGCTTTGGCTCTGCACCAGGAAATCGTAGGGCTCGGTGCGCGGGGCGGACCACGCCTTGCGCAAGGAGGGGTCGAAGAACTGCCGGGAGGTTGCCTCATCCCGCGGCAGCCCCTTGGACAGCTCCGGCGCGCCCTCGCCATAATAGGCGTAGATGTTGCGGACCAGCGATTCCGGGGTGCGAAAGCCGGCCTCGGCCGCGGCCAGCCAAAGCCCGGCGAACAGGGCCGCAATGCCCGCAAGTTCCCTCATGCCCGCTCGCTTTATCGGCCGCCGATCTTACCTTAAAAGCCGATCTTACTCTAAAAGGCTGCACTCGCGGCGGAGACCGAAAACTCACATGCGCGAATTGTTCGAAGAAGCAGCAGGCCAACCCCCGCCGGATCCGCGGGAATCGGCGCGTGCGTCGGCACGGACGCCGCTGCGCAAGCGCTTCTACAAGGAGGCCGGCGTGGCCGAGGCCGAAGGCGGCTTTGCCATCACGCTCGACGGCAAGCCGATCCGCACGCCCTCTGCCCGTCAGGTGGTGATCCCGGTGCGGGCGCTCGCCGATGCCGTGGCCGCGGAATGGGCGGCGCAGGGCGAGGCGATCGATCCCGTGACCATGCCGCTGACGCGGATCGCCAACAGCGTGGTCGAGGGGGTGGTCGACCGGGTCGAACTCGTCACGGATGACCTCGCAAAATATTTCGAGACCGACCTGCTGTTCTATCGCGCCGGCCATCCCGAAGGGCTGGTCGCTCGCGAGGCCGCGCATTGGGACCCGGTGCTGTTCTGGGCCGCGGAGGCGCTGGGGGCGCATTTCATCCTGTCCGAGGGCATCATGCATGTGAAGCAGCCGGACGAGGCGCTCCGGGCCGCCCGCGCTGCGCTGCCGGGGGATCCCTGGTCGGTCGCCGCCCTCCATATCGTCACGACCCTGACCGGCTCGGCGCTGCTGGCGCTGGCGCTGGCCCATGGCGTCCGTGACGCCGGCCAGGTCTGGGCCGCCGCCCATGTCGACGAGGACTGGAACATCGACCAATGGGGCGTGGACGAGGAGGCGGCTGCCCGCCGGGTGACCCGGTTGCGGGATTTCAACGCTGCCGTGGCGGTCCTGGCGGCGGTTAATCCGCCCGGGGCCGAAGGTCCTTAACGAGAGGTTTACGACGGGACCCTAGTGTGGGGGTAGCGCTCCCCGGGCTGCCCTAAGATGCCGACGCCGATAAGCTCGATCATACCCGTCAGTGCCGCCAGCCCCGTGGCTGATGCGGCGACATCAGATCTTGTGCTCCAGGCCGGCAGCGTGGTCGACGCCAGGGTCGTGAGCGTGCTCGCCGACAATCTGGTGCGGATCGCAATCGCCAACCTCTCGATGGACGTCATGTCCGAGGTGTCGTTGACGCCAGGGCAAAATCTCCAGCTCGCGGTATCGCAGAACGACGGCACCATCCGGCTGGCCGTCGTCAACGGGGCAGGCGGGGCGAGCGCGGATCAGGTCACGCTGACGCCGACCGCCGCGTCGCTGGTCGACAGCCCGTCGCTTGCGCCAACTGCGGCCACGGCGCGTAATCCGCTGACGCCGACGGAGCAGATCGCCGTCACCGTGGCTTCGGCCGAAGCCGTGACCAAGCAAGGCAGCCAGGCGCCGCTGTTCGCCAACCTGGCGTCCGTCGTGACCGGCAGCGATTTGCCGGCCGGCTTGAAGCAGGCCGTGCTGGACGTGCTGGCGCAACAGACACCGCTCAATACCGCTCTCGATGGCGGCGATATCGAATCCGCCTTCCAGAAGTCCGGCCTGTTTCTCGAGGCCTCGCTTGCCTCAGGCACGACGCCGCCGTCAGGCGCAGTGCCGGATTTGAAGGCCGCGCTACTGGTGCTGCGTCAGACCCTGGCAGCAACGTCAGGCACGCTTGAAACTGCCGCCCCGCCGACGCCGGCCGTTGCGGTTGCAACGACCGCCGTCGCCACGCCGCAGGCCGCAAGCTCGCCGGCTCAAGCTGCCGGCAACGCAGTGCAAGCGCCGGTGCCTGACGCAGAGATGGCCCCATCGCCGCAAATGCGGCGTAACGCCAATGTCGTGGCTGCTGTGCTCGCGGACATAGCCGGCGAAACGCCGCAGGCGGCGCTGCCGCGGACGATTTCTCCAAGTCTGGCCGCGACCCTGCTGCAAGAGGTCACGCAAAACCTGCCGCGCCTGACCGGCAATGTTCCGGGCGGCACCAAGGCCGTGCCTGACGGCCACGCCTTCGAAGCGGCCGCGCGCGCGACCGCGCCACCGCCGTTTCGTGGCGCATTGCCGTCGCCGCAAGCGATCGCCTCGCCATCGCTGACGCCGGACACGCCGCTCGCCGCGACCGTGCATCGCCTGCTCGACGATACCGATGCCGCGATTGCGCGGCAGACGCTGCTGCAGGTCGCCTCGCTGCCCGACCGCGCCGATGCCAGCGGCCATCGGATCGATCCGAGCGTGCCGCAGTGGAATTTCGAGATTCCGTTCGCGACCCAGCAGGGCACCGCGATGGCACAGTTCGAGATCTCGCGCGACGGCGGCAACGAGCAAGCCGATCCCGCCAAGCGCGCCTGGCGCGCGCGCTTTACGCTCAATGTCGAGCCGAGCGGGCCTGTACACGCGCTGATCACGCTCAACGGCGACAAGACCTTTGTGCGGATGTGGGCCGAGCGGCCGGCGACCGCGCAGCAGCTCCGCGCCGGGATCGGTGAGCTCAATCAGGCGCTGACCAGGGCCGAGCTCAAGCCCGGTGACATCATCGTGCGCGACGGCACGCCGCCGCAGGCACCGCCGGCCCGCGCCGGTCATTTCCTGGATCGCGCCACATGAGCGATCCATCAAAGCTTGCCATTGCGCTGCATTACGAGAAGGGCACCAATGCGCCCGTCGTCGTCGCCAAGGGCAAGGGTACGATCGGCGAAAAGATCGTCGAGATCGCCAAGGCCAACGACATCCCGATCGAGGAGAACGAGATTCTGGCCGGCGCGCTCTCCAAGGTCGAGCTAGGCGAGGAGATTCCGCCTGATCTCTACAAGGCCGTGGCCGAGGTCCTCGTCTTCGTGCTGCGGCTGTCGGGCCGGGCGCGGTAGCGCATCAAGCTGGCGCGCAACGTACGGCTCGACTAGCATCCTCCGACCAAGCACAAGAAAAGGTCGGGAGGACACTCATGACATCAACGCCGCTCTGGCTGTCGTCGCTCACGCTGGCCGCGGCCGGCGGCTGGTTCGCCGCGACGATGTTTGCAGCACCCGCCACCAGCAAGGAGCCGCGCTTTCCGCAGCTCACCATGGACCAGCTCGACGCCACGCAGAAGCCGCTCGGCGAGCAGATCATGAAGGTGTCGAGCGTCGGCATCGGCGGACCCTATAATCCCCTGATCCGCAGCCCGGTGCTCGGCCAGCGTCTGTTCGACCTCTGGCATTATCTGCGTTGGGAAACCTCGGTCCCGACCAAGCTCAACGAGTTCGCGATCATCATCATCGGCCGGCAATGGCGCTCGCAGGTGGAATGGTTCGCGCATGCGCCGCTGGCGGCGAAGGCCGGCCTGTCGGCGGACATCATCGCCGAACTCAAGGCCAACAAGCGGCCGTCCAACATGGCCGAGGACGAGGCCATGGTCTACGATTTCGTCACAGAGCTCACCACCACGAAGAAGGTCTCCGACGAAACCTATGCGCGCGCCAAGAAAATCCTCAACGACCAGCAGATCGTCGACCTCACGTCGCTCACCGGCAATTACGTGATGGTGGCGATGCTGCTCGCGATGGCCGAGGAAACGGTGCCGCCCGACAAGCAGGAGCCGTTCAAGCCGGGTGAGCCGTAAGGCCCCATGCGAGATCTCGTAGGGTGGGCAAAGCGAAGCGTTGCCCACGAATTGCGGATGACGGAGAGAGATCGTGGGCACGGCGCTGCGCGCCTTTGCCCACCCTACGGTAGTGCGTGCTGAGCAGGCAGTCTCACCCCAGCTTGAACAGCGCCTGCAAGAACTCCACCACCGCCTTGCGCGACTCCGCGGCCGTTGTGGGATTACCGCCGACATGCGGGTTGAGCTCGACGCAAGGGTCCTTGTAGGTGAACGGCGCATTCGTATCGCCGTTCATCAGCACGCCGCCGTCACCTTCCTTGATATGGCAGTTGCGCACAGTCTGCGCGTTGGCGGACACCGCGACCGTATTGACGCCGAGCAGGCCGCTGTCAAAACCATGGGCGCTGTCGGGATATTCGGTCAGCACCACGTCGCGCCCGGCGGCCTTGAGCCGTTCGACGAAGGCCTTGCAGCTCTTCACGGGATTATAATCGTCAGGCGTGCCGTGGAAGATGCGGATCGGGCGCGCCTCGACCTCGGTGTCGGTCTGATACGTCGTCGAGCAATCCGGATAGAACGGAATGTAGGCGGCGAACTGCACGCCGGACTTGTTCCAGAGCTTGTTGAAGCGATCGAGGCTGGCATAGAGCGTCGCCTGGCCGCCGCGCGAAAATCCCATCAGCACGATGCGGTCAGGATCGACGCGGGGATGCTTCGCCAGAATCTCCAGCGAGTGGTAGATGTCGATGATCAAATTGAGCCGGCCGAGCAGGGCCTGGTTCGGCCCGGTCACCGTCAGCCCGCGGCCGGTAAAGCCGTCGATCACGAAGGTCGAGATGCCCATGGCGTTGAATTCGTGGACCCAGGCTTCCGTGGTGGCACCGACGCCGCTCGAGCCGTGCATCAGCACCACGACCGGCATCTTGCCCGCCCCTTGCGCAACGCGGAATTCGCCGGCCACCGTGACGGGCTTGCCGGCCGCGGCATCGCCGCTGAGGAATTGCTGGTCGGAAAGGGTGAGCGACGGGATCGGGAAGATCTCGGTCCGCGCCGGGGCATCCTTGGGAAGCGATTGAGCACCGGCAAGCGCGGTTGAAACGCAGAGCGCGACGAGCGTGGCAACGACGCGGAATGCCGTCGGCATCGGATCCTCCCTTATGATTTTCGGGAAGTAGATCAACCGGAGCGCGCGCTGTCAATTTTCGCGCGGGCGCGTCACGCCTTGTCGGCGGGCTTCTTTGCCGTCAGCGCCTGGTCGATGGCGAAGCCGCCGATCTCGCTCATCGCCTGCGAGATCACGTCGCCCTTCCGCGCGAAGCCGCTGGAGAGATAATCAAACTGGGTGCGCGCCAGCCGCAGCACCTCGATCGGCACGGAGATCACGGTCTCGTTGAAGGCGTCGACGGAGGCGCGCAAGCTGTCGAGCTCGGTGGTGAGCTTGCCGATGTGGCTTTCCGCATGCTGCATCAGATCGAGCAGCCTGCCGCGCTCGCTGTCGAATGCGGTGCGTTCGGCGGCCGCAGCCGCCGTGACCTCGGCGAGTTGCGCCCGCAGCGCCGCGATCTGGCTGACCATGGCGTCGGAGGCGAGCTCGGTGGCCTCGCGCAGCTCCACCAGGCGCTTGTTCTCTTCCTGCTGCTGATGATAGAGCCGCTCGGCCGACATCGCACGCTGCGCCAGCGACTCGATCAGGCTTGCCGCGCGCAGCAGCATCTCGCCGTTCCGCCCCGACACCATGCTGGCCATCCGCCGCAGGAAGTCGGTGGTCTCGGACGCGCTGTTCGGAGGCAGGGGAACGACCTTGGCGGACATGAGATGATGCTTGCAGCCGGACGTGATGACCGCCGCCGTACCGACTGAGCTCACGCAACATTCGGCGCCTGATCGTAAGCCCGAGCAAGCCTGAATCGCCGCGCCGGGTCAACCGATCAGCACGGGCAAATCGCGCTCATCCCGCCGCGGGTGCCGGGGGTCAGGCGTTTTTCTGCCGGCCGATGCGCCCCAGATGGGTGAAGCCGAACCCTGCGGAATATTTCAGGCCATAGCCCAGCGCCCGGTCGATGCCGATATGGGCAAGCCAGATCAGGGCGATGGACAGGGTGAGCGGCGAGGCGAGGCCGAAACCGAACGTCAACAGCGCCACCGGCGCCATGTAGCTGTGGGCGGCGTTGTAGACCAGCGCGCCGAATTTGGCGTCCGACAGATAGGCCAGGAAGCTCAGATCGGGGACGAAGAAGAGCAGGGCGAACACCAGCCAGGAGCCGCCCCAGGTCGCGTAGAGCATCACCATGCCTGCGAACAGGGTCAGGCCCTCCAGTCGCAGCATGATGTTGACGCCGCCGGTTGCAGCCCCGGTCTCTGCCTCTCTCTCGTCCATGGTCGCCTCCCAGGCAAAACTTTGTAATTCCTTGCGCTTTCACGCTGCGGCAAGGCAGCCCTGCGGCGCCGAAAGCCGCTTCCCGGTCTGCAAAATGCCGTGTTAGAACCCCCGGCAATCGCATTTAGGCTAAGAACTGGCGGGAGCAAATGAAGAATATCCTGGACGCCCTTGAAGACCGTCGTGCCGGCGCAAAGCTCGGCGGTGGCGAGAAGCGCATCGAGGCGCAGCACGCCCGCGGCAAGCTGACCGCCCGCGAGCGCATCGAGCTCTTGCTGGACAAGGGATCGTTCGAGGAGTTCGACATGTTCGTCGAGCACCGCTCCACCGAGTTCGGCATGGAGAAGAACAAGGTGCCCGGCGACGGCGTCGTCACCGGCTGGGGCACCGTCAACGGCCGCAAGACGTTTGTCTTCGCCAAGGATTTTACCGTGTTCGGCGGGTCTCTCTCGGAGACGCACGCGCTGAAAATTACAAAACTTCAGGACATGGCGATGAAGGCGCGGGCGCCCATCATCGGCCTCTATGACGCGGGCGGCGCCCGCATCCAGGAAGGCGTCGCCGCGCTCGCCGGCTATTCCTATGTGTTCCGCCGCAACGTGCTCGCCTCGGGCGTGATCCCGCAGATCTCCGTCATCATGGGGCCCTGCGCCGGCGGCGACGTCTATTCGCCGGCGATGACCGACTTCATCTTCATGGTGAAGAACACCAGCTACATGTTCGTCACCGGCCCGGACGTCGTGAAGACGGTGACCAACGAGGTCGTCACGGCCGAAGAGCTCGGCGGCGCCTCGGTGCACGCCACGCGCTCCTCGATCGCCGACGGTGCCTTCGAGAACGACGTCGAGACGCTGCTGCAGATGCGGCGCCTGATCGACTTCCTGCCGTCCAACAACAGCGACGGCGTGCCGGAATGGCCGAGTTTTGACGACATCGGCCGGATCGACATGTCGCTCGATACGCTGATCCCCGACAATCCGAACAAGCCCTACGATATGAAGGAGCTGATCCTGAAGGTCGTGGACGAGGGCGATTTCTTCGAGATCGCCGACATGTTCGCCAAGAACATCGTCACCGGCTTCGGCCGCATCGCGGGCCGCACGGTGGGCTTCGTCGCAAACCAGCCGATGGTGCTGGCCGGGGTGCTCGACTCTGATGCCTCGCGCAAGGCCGCGCGCTTCGTGCGCTTCTGCGATGCCTTCAACATCCCGATCGTCACCTTCGTCGACGTGCCGGGCTTCCTGCCCGGCACCGCGCAGGAATATGGCGGCCTGATCAAGCACGGCGCGAAACTGCTGTTCGCCTATTCGCAGTGCACCGTGCCGCTGGTCACCATCATCACCCGCAAGGCCTATGGCGGCGCCTTCGACGTCATGGCGTCGAAGGAGATCGGTGCCGACATGAACTACGCCTGGCCGACCGCCCAGATCGCGGTGATGGGCGCCAAGGGCGCGGTCGAGATCATCTTCCGCTCCGATATCGGCGACCCCGACAAGATCGCCGCCCGCACCAAGGAATACGAAGACCGCTTCCTGTCACCCTTCATCGCAGCCGAGCGCGGCTACATCGACGACGTCATCATGCCGCACTCGACCCGCAAGCGGATCGCAAGAGCGCTGGCGATGCTGAAGGACAAGAAGGTCGAGATGCCTGCGAAGAAGCACGACAATTTGCCGTTGTGAGGGGGCGTAGTCGTGTAGGGCGGATTAGCGAAGCGTAATCCGCCATCTTTTCGATAATGCACGCGGCGGATTACGGCTGCGCCTAATCCGCCCTACAATCGGTATCCAAAATCCGATGACCGAATCCGATCCGACCGACGAAATCTCCGACATCGAAGACCGGATCGAGCGCCTCGCCGAGATTGCCGAGCGATGCCGGAAGTACATCCTGGCGTCCAAGATCGCGATCGGCAGCGGCGCGGTGCTGCTCTTGGTCACCATCCTCGGGCTGTTTGGTTTTGGTCAGACTGCCGCGCTCGGCTCGATCGCCTTGGTGCTCGGCGGCATCGTCTCGCTCGGCTCGAACATCAGCACGTTGCGGCAGACGGACGATGCGATCGGTGCTGCGGAGGCGCGGCGTTCGGCGTTGATCGGCAGGATCGATTTGCGTGTGGTTGCCGATACGCCGATGAAGCTGGTGTAGCGCGCTGCCTTACGCAGCAGTCTTGAGCGACAGAACCTGCATTTCCGCGCGGCATTCGGCGGCGAACGCCTGAAGTCGTTCGGCGGCTTGCTGGTCGAGGATCGCCTTCGCGAGACGCTCGGCGCGGGCGACTTGCTCTCTGAGATAATCGATGCGGGCCATGTATCACCTTCCGCCGGGATAATTTGAGGCAAATTGCTTCGTTCCAGTGGCCGTGAGCCTATGGCTAACCACGGGTTACTGATGTGCGGTAGGTCACACCGACAAGGAAGGGCGGATCACGGCTTCGCCTAATCCGCCCTAAGGATTAGGCACGCGCTGCATCTGCCGCTGCGAAATGCGCCATCTGGTCGTCCCGCGCCTTGGCGAATGCCGGGCGGCCCGTGGCACGCGCGACGTAAGCGGCACAGGCCGGACTGCCGGCGAGCCCGTCGAAACGCTCGACGATGCGCAGCACGTCCGCCATCAGGATGTCGGCGACGGAGAAGGTGCCTACCAGCCATTCGCGATCGGCCAGCACCGCTTCCATGCGCTTGAGGCGAAGCTCGATGAAGTTGTCGAAGAATTTCGATCCCGGCTCGCCCATGAACTTCAGCATCGTCCAGGGCAGGGTCGCCATCTCCACCGAATTGAGCGCGCCGAACACCCATTCCGTCACGTCGATGCGGCCGCGCGGATCTGATGGCATCAGCTTGGTGCTGAGGCCGCCGAGATGCAGCAGGATCGCGCCGGTCTCGAAGATCGAGAGATCGCCGTCGGTCAGCCATGGCGCCTGGCCGAACGGCTGGTGCGCCAGATGCGCGGGCCCGCGGTCGTCGAACGGCGTGCTGGCGACGCGATAGGGCAAGGCACCTTCTTCGAGCGCCCAGCGCACCCTGAGGTCGCGGACATAGCCGCGCGGCGGCGGCGGAACCCAGTCGTAGGTGATCAAGGTGAGGTCGGGCATGTGGCGTCTCCGTGCTGTCTCAGGCAAAGGACGGATGAGGGACGGGCGATCCGACATGGTCGTAATTTTTTTCGTCGCGCCGCTCAGTGCAGCGACGACACCAGTAGCGAGGCGCCCGCGACACCACATGCGAGGCCGGCCGCCCGCGCGACCCATCGTCCGGCCGGCGTCAGCTTCTCCAGCAGGACGAGTAGCGCCAGCAGCGCAATCCAGAGCACGTTCATCACGCCACCGATGAACAGGAGCGCCATCAAAAGCCAACAGCAGCCGACGCAATAGCCGCCGTGCCGAAATCCCAGCAGGAGGCTGCCGCGCGCATTGTCGCGAAAGCCGCCGTGGCGCATCAGGAACATCAGCGGCGACTGGCACTGGACGAGGCAGGTGTCCTTGATCGGCGTCCACTGATAGATGCCGGCCGCGATCAGCACCAGCGCGCCGATCAGGTTGTTCGCAAGGGTCATCCGGGAATCCAGGAGCGCCGCCCGCTCGACCAGCCATTGCAGACAGGTCGCGACCAACGAAAACCCGGTCCAGGCGAAGAGATAGCCGGCCGCAAACCATCCGGTTGCCACAAACGGCCGACCCTGGGTCTGCCACTGCCGGCCCACGCGGGCGTACATCAGGATCATGGGCGCGGCCGATGGCGCCATCATGCCGATCATCATCACCGTCCACATCAGCAACACGTAGGCGAACTCGATCGTCCTCCATGGCTCGTCAGCCGGCAGCATGATTGCGATCCCGGCCGGGATCATGCGGTAGCCGGTCATGTCCATGCCGCCCATGTCCATGTCGTCGGCAAGCCAGAGCACATAGGCCCATGCCAGCACGACGATGATCGCGATCGCGCCGCCGACGATCCAACGGTCGCGCCGCAGCACGGTTTCGATGGCGCTGTTGGTCATGTGTAATGCGCGTCACCGGCCGTCGCGCGAACGGCCGCGTCAGGCCTGGTTCGACCACTGGATCGGCGCATAGAGACCGTTCCTGCCCGAATTGTCCCAGCGCATGCCATGGTCGCTATAGGTGTTGCCGGCGGCGCCGACCGCCATCACCATCCTGTCGGGGCTCACGGGATGGCCGATGTTTGCCCACATCTCTCCGCTCGGATGCATGGTCGGCAGCGGGTCGACAGACATGTGCAAAATGCCCGGGATCTCCGCCGATCGCGTCTTGCCGTCGATCCGGAACGTGATCGGGGCCTTCTTCACCCCGAGGTTCTTGCTGATCAGCGGCGTGAACGCGGCCATGGGACCGCCGGCGGTGCCGCCGAAGATCGCAGCCAGCGCCTCGGTCTGCCGATCATCGGCGCGCTCGTCGACATAGGTCGCCTGCGACCAGTTTCCATCGGCCATGATTCCGGGTGAATGGAGGACGACGAAAACGTTGAGGCCGTCGAGAGTGGTTTCGCCGTAGCGGCCGCTCTCGATGTGGAAGACCAGCGGCACGTTGCAAAAACCTTCGGTTGGCCGCGCAGTCAGCGGCGGACCCGCCGACACCAGGCACGGGCACACGATGCTGCAACTGCAGTTCTCGAAATAGTCACCAGAAAGATTCCAGGACACTTGAGACGAGACCTGAGATGAGACCTGGTCCACCATCGCTCTCTCCCGCTAGGCCGAACCGCTTCGAACCCGCTACCTGTGGTGGCAGGCTACGCCGCGTGCTGCGGAACCGCAAGGCAACGCGCCGATCAAGCTGGTGTGATGCGCCGGCTGGCGGGTGTCAGTACGGCCCGAGCTTCGCGAGCTTGCCTTGCTTTGCGGCTTCCACCGCGCGCTCGGCATCCTCCGGCAGCAATATCCGCTCGGCCACTTGCCTTGCCGCCTCACGCTTCACCGCAGCCACATACGCGCCGTCGTCGGCATAACGCTCCGCAATCGACAGCCGGGGATCGTGCACTTCTTTCCGCGCGGCTTCGGTCGGTGCGAACGGCACGACCGCGCCCTGCAAGGGATAGAGCGCCGTCGGGCCAAATCCGATCGCGCGCGGATTCCAGGCGGTGTAGGTCGCGCGCGGCACGGCGAGCGCGAGCTGGCGAATGCCTGCGATGGCCATGCCGTCATCGTCGGCTTTGGGCACGAACACGGGATAGCGGCCGATCTCCTTCGGCGGCAGCACGCTCTGGTCGGAGAAGGCGGCGAGCGTGTGGATGCCGGCATAGGGCAGGCCGGGGATATCCGTCGGCACGGCGCCTTTCGCCGCAACCAGCGTGCCGTGCGCGCGCATGGGGACGCGGCTTGCGGGCGGCCTGGTGCCGTCGCTGATCCAGGCGTTGAGGTCGGTGAGCAGCGCGCGCATCGGCCCGCCTGCATGCATCGGGTTCTGCGGCAGCGACATCGCCGGCAGGCCCTTCTTCATCACATCAGTGGCTTCCGCGAAATGCGGTGTGCCCGCGATCATGTAGGCGCGGACGTTGTCGGGCAGGTCGAGGTGGTTGCCGGCGAGATCAGTCACGAGCAGCGATGCGTGCGAGGCCCACCATTCGTGCTCGCTGTCGGTCTGCATCACCTTGGGGCAGGTGACGGAGAGCGAGCAGCGGCGCAGCACGCCGTCGGTCTTGCCGGAATAGGGATCGCTGAGCGTCGCATAGGTGAAGGGAAAGAGATCGGCCTGCCACGCCGGATCCTGCATGTGGCGCGGGTTGCGGCCGGGCTGGCCGAAGCGGACATTGGTTGCCATGCGCCGCGTGCCCGCGACATGCGGCATCAAGCCGTCGAACACCATGCGTCCCCCAAGATCCTCGTTGAAGCCGAGATAGAGGAAGTCGCGCAGGAAGCGGCCGGATTGCGAGACGCCGAAGCCGATGGCGCGGCTGATTGACGGATGCAGGCCGTCGAGCAGCGGGTTGGCCTGCGTTTCGTCGTGGCGAAGGAAACTGACGACGTCGCGCACGGCGGCATAGCCCATGCCGAGCGGGACCGGATCGCGCGCGGTGTAGGTGATCTCGTAGAGCGCACCGGCGTCAAAGCCGTCGGGCCGGGTGATCTCCACGGTGTTGGGATCGACGAGCTTTGCGGAGAGACCTGGCGGCGTCTGCCGCGCATCGGCCCAGGCGGCGCGGACGGTGACGTTGAGGTTGGCGGCGTCCGCGGCGGGCCAGGTCAGCGTCGCGCGCGCCGGGCTCGCCGTCGTGTCGAACACGAACTCTTCGCGCGCAGGACCGCTGATGTTCTTGATCACCGGCGCGCTCATCGCGAGCTGTCCCGGCTTGGAGGGGATGTCGCCCTGCCAGCCGACCCAGACCATCGTAAAGCCTTGGCGGTGCAGGAATCCGATGCCGGCGTCCTCGGCCTTGTCGGCGTTGTTGGCGCCGGGCTGGGCGGAATCGTCGAACAATTGCGGCGCGAGTTTTCTGCCGCGATTGGGCACGTCCAGCAGCAGCGTGCCGTTGCCGTGCGCAGGATCGGTCGGCCGCAGGATCACGACATCGGCGGTGGCTTCCACCTTGCCGTCGGCGTTACGCGGTGCCAGCGCCAGATCGGTGATGATGGCGTTGCGGTCGTCGGCCGGGTTGAGCGCGAAGGTCGCGCGCGCGGTGATGCGCTCATAGGTGCCGACATTGCCAAAGCTGCGCCCGGCGAAGGCGGGCACGCGCTCGGTGATATCGAAGCGGACGATCTCGGCGCGCGAGGCGAGGGGAAGGAGGCCAGCGATCGCGATGATGCCCGTGATGATCCTGCGCATGGCGGTCCTTCCCTGATGTCGCGCGCTCGTCATGTTCCGTCGCGCTGGCTTTTTGTTGCAGGCACTATAACCAGCTATGCTGCGGCCAAACAACAGGACGCGATGTTGGAAGGCGATGCGCTGATTTGCGACGTAGCGCGCTTCCCTGACAGCATTGCAATGAACCTGAACGCGCGATTCAGCGGCAGTTCATGTCGCGAGCCCGAGACTTCCTCTTGCATCATGCAACGCTCGCCCGAGAGGAAGAAGTCATGGAACGCCGCAATTTTCTGAAACTCGCCATCGGCGTCGCGGCCGGTGCGGCCGCATTCTCTGCCGCCGCGCAGGCCGCGCCGCTGGCGCCGCAGCCGCTCGGCAATGGCGGCATGCCGCTCGCCAATCCGGACGCTCATCCCGCCGTCACCAGCAGCGAGGAAGCAGCCCAGCTCAAGCCCGAGCAGGTGCACTGGCATGGCGGCGGTCGCTGGCATCACCGTCACTGGGGATGGCGCCACCGTCATTGGGGCTGGCGCCGACGCTGGCACCGCCACCACTGGCGTCACTGGTAACGCCACGCTTGAACTGAAAAAGGGGATCGCGATGGCGATCCCCTTTTTTCATGCGCCAGTTTTCCATGCGCCAAGCCTCTCAAAACGAAAATGGCCGCGCAGGCTGATCCCGCGCGGCCATTTCGCAAGTGCGAAAGATCAGAACGGGCGGCAGCGGCCCGCGTACCAGCGGAAGCCATAGGGGCACACGCGCGGACGCACGACGACGACCGGCGGAGCGACGACGACCGGGGCCGGGGCCACGACCACCGGACCACCCATCGGACGGCAGCCGCCATAGGGGCCGCGGTACCAGCCCGGGCCGCAACCGCCGGCGGCGCTGGCCGCCTCGCTGAAGCCGACGACCGCGCTGGCGAGCATCACGGCGGCAAACAGATATTTCATGTGATCTTCCTTCTGGTCCTTGGGGGCAAAGTCTCTGAGGGTAGACTAGGGGGCTTGGCGCTTGCGGCGCACAATGAATCAAACCATACGATTCGACATGTTAATTTTTGCGACATGTCGGCACGGCGCGATCCAAACCTGCCAATCATGACCTGAATGCGGCATGAACATTGTCCGCGTACGGCCTCGCGCGACATGGATGGCGCTAGTGGCCGAGGAATCCCAGCACCAGCTCCTTGTACTTGTCGGGCGCCTCCAGGAAGACGAGGTGGCCCGTGTCCGGAATGACTTCAGCCCGCGCATTCGGCATCTTCGCCGCGAACGCTTTTGCCAGCTCGGCGTTCTGCCCCATCTTGGCGCGCAGCGCTTCCGGCGCGTTCGGCCGGCCCGGCGCGTTGTGGTCGTCGGCGCCCATGATGAACAGCGTCGGCTCGGTGATGAGCGGAATCTCATGCGCGACCGGCTCGCGATAGATCATCTGGCCGGATGAGACGAAGGCGCGCAGCCAGCGCGGATAATCGGGGCTGCCCTTGATGTTGAAGCGGGCGTCGATGAACGGCGTGATCGCGTCAGACGGCAGCTTGATCGCGTAATTGGTCTGGAGCTGTTTTCGGTAACCGTCGGCGGTGAGCTTGTCCTCGGTCTCGATGATCTTGTCGGTCGGCGTCGGCGGCACGTAGAGGCGATAATCCTCGAGCCCGATCGGCGCGGTCAGCACCAGATGGGCGACGCGATCAGGATACGCACGCGCGATGCGCACGCCCAGCATGCCGCCGAGCGAATGCGCGACGACATCGGCCTTGTTGATCTCTAAGTGATCGAGCAGCGCGATGGTGTTGCGCGCCAGATTGTCGAAATGCAGTTCGCCGGTGGGCTTGGACGATTTGCCGAAGCCGATCTGGTCCGGCACCACGACGCGATAGCCGGCGTCGGTGAGCATCTTGATGACAGGCGCCCAATAGCTCGACGGGAAATTGCGTCCATGCAGCAGCACCACGGTGCGGCCGTTCGGCTGCGCCGGTGCGACATCCATATAGGCCATGCTGAGCTGCTCGCCGTCATTGACCACGGGCAGCAGGTGCACGGGATAGGGATAGGCAAAGCCTTCGAGCGCGATGCCATAGGGCTCGCGTTGGGGCGTGTCGGCGGCGTGCGCGATTAGCGGAGAAGCGAGCAGGGCGGCGGCGAGGGCGGCCGGGAGGATGCGGATCATGGAGGTCTCTGGCGGTCACGGAATGACGTTCGCATAACCGCGTGGATGGCCGGGTCAAGCCCGGCCATGACGACTGTGAGTGTCCACACGCAAACGTGTTGTCAGTCTTTCTCACCGCCGAACAGCGCCGCAAACTGCTTCTCGCCGGTGCGGGTGAAATTCACCACGCGGCTGCCGGGCGTGGCGTCACGCGCGGCCCATTTCAGCTCGGCGAAACGCTGCATCATCGCGGCGCCCAGCGTGCCCGCGAGATGGTGGCGCCGCTCACTCCAGTCGAGGCAGGCCTTGCAGACCGGGCGGCGCGGATGGCTGAGCATGTCGGGCGAGATCTGCAGATTCTTGGCGAGGAAACGCTCGCCCTCGGCGGTCAGCTCGATGTCCTGCTTCTTCTGCCTAACCAGGTTTCGCGTGCGCAAGGAATCCAGCATCTGCACGCCGAGATCGCCGGCGAGGTGGTCGTAGCAGATCCGCGCGCGTCGCAGCGCGGGATCTTTCGGCCCGGTGCGCACGCGCATGTGGCCGGTGCGTGCGGCGAGCCCTGCAAGACCTTCAAGCACGCCGGCGACGTCGTCGTCGGTGAGGCGGTAGTAGCGGTGGCGGCCCTGCTTCTCCGGCTCGACCAGCCCGCCGGCCTCGAGCTTTGCCAGATGCGAGCTCGCGGTCTGCGGGGTGATCCCGGCCTCCTGCGCGAGCTCGCTTGCCGTGAGCGCGCGTCCGTTCATCAGCGCGGTGAGCATGTTGGCGCGGGCGGGGTCGCCGACCAGCGCGGCGACCATGGCGATGTCGGGTCCTGATTTCATGCTTCGATGGTAGCCGAAGCATTGTGGTCGGGCAAGCGCGTAGCTTGTCTCACATCGTTGTTGCGAACGAACAGCGAAGCGAAACAGCAAGCCCGATCCTCACCCTGAGGAGCGCGCTCTTGCGCGCGTCTCGAAGGGCGAGGCCACCGGCCGGGCCTTCATCCTTCGAGACGCGCGTTCCGCGCTCCTCAGGATGAGGAGTACACACAGGAGAACCCCAGCATGTCCGTCACCGTCTTCATCCGCTATCAGCTCGATCCCTTCAAGCGCGCGCAGTTCGAGGAATATTCGAAGCGCTGGCTCACCATCATTCCGAAATGCGGCGGCGACCTGATCGGCTATTTCATGCCGCATGAGGGCACCAACAACATCGCGTTCGCGCTGATCACGTTCGAAAGCCTCGCCGCCTACGAGGCTTATCGCGCGCGGCTGCGTCAGGATGCCGAGGGCATGGCCAATTTCCATTTCGCCGAGGACAACAAATTCATCCTCGCGGAAGAGCGCACCTTCCTGCGCAAGGTGGTACTGTAACGGACCAACAGCAGGAGCCGCCCATGATCGCCGTGATCTTCGAAGTCTGGCCCAAGCCGGAACATCGCCAGGACTATTTCGACCTCGCGGCCGATCTGAAGCCGATCCTGCAAACCATCGACGGCTTCATCTCGGTCGAGCGTTTTGAAAGCCTGACCGAGAAGGGCAAGGTCCTGTCGCTGTCGTTCTGGCGCGACGAGGCCGCGGTGCAAGCCTGGCGCAACACGATGGAGCATCGCCGCACCCAGGCCAAGGGCAGGGCCAAGATCTTCGCCGACTATCACCTGCGCATCGCCAGCGTGATCAGGGACTACGGCATGAATGATCGCGAACAGGCGCCGAAGGACAGCCGCGCCGTGCACGACGCGCACTAGCGTGCTTGAAAGAGCGTGCCTATGTCTGCGCGGCCAACAAGGGAGAGAAACATGCATGTGACAACTGCTGACAAGCGCGCGACGTTCAGGAAGATGCACGAGAGCGGCTGCTTCATCCTGCCCAATCCGGTCGATGTCGGCAGCGCCAAGGCGTTGCAGCATCTCGGTTTCAAGGCGCTGGCGTCATCGAGCGCGGGCTTCGCCTGGACCATCGGCAAGGCCGACAATCGCGTCACCGTCGAGGACGTCTGTCAGCATCTGGCAGCACTGAGCTCGTCCGTCGACATTCCCGTCAATGCGGATTTCGAAGGTGGTTTCGCGGTCGAACCGGACAAGGTCGCCGACAATGTCGAGCGCGGCGTGCGCACGGGCGTCGCAGGCCTCTCGATCGAGGATTCGACCGGTGACAAGGACAAGCCGCTTTATGACCGCGCGCTGGCGGTCGAGCGCATCAAGGCTTCGCGCAAGGCGATCGGCGACAGCAACACCCTGCTGGTCGGCCGCTGCGAGGCGTTCCTGTGGGGCGTGACCGATCTCAAGCTCGTCATCGACCGGCTCACCGCATATGCGGACGCCGGCGCCGATTGCCTCTACGCGCCGGGCCTGAAGACGCGAGAGGACATCGCGGCCGTGGTGAAGGCTGTCGCACCCAGACCTTTCAACCTGCTGATCGGCGGCTCCGGCCTGTCGTTGAAGGAAGCCGAAGATCTCGGCGTGCGCCGGATCAGCGTCGGCGGCTCGCTCGCCCGCGCCGCCTGGGGCGGCTTCATGCGCGCGGCAAAGGAGATGGCGGAGAAGGGAACGTTCGCCGAACTCGGCAGCGGCTATTCCGGCGGCGAGCTCAACAAGATGTTCAGCTAGACCAAACGAACAGCGGCGGGACCTTTCGATCCCGCCGCCGTCGCAATCTGTTGTAAATCGTTACTTCGCGCCCTCAGCCGGCGGAGCCGGATCCGGCTTTGCCGCAGGCATATCCGCCGGAGCGGCCGGCTTGCTCGGGGCAGCACCCGTGGTCACGCCGGGCGCGGTGTTGTTGCGCGGCGTCACGTCACGCATGCCGGGAGGCGCGGCCGGATTGGCCGGAGCCGTCTGCTGCGCGGTCTGCGTGGTCGGCGCATTGCTTGCCTGGTTGCCCGTGCTGCTATTGTTCAAGCCATAGAACACGGCGCCCAACACCAGCGCGACAGCCACGGCGAACAGCGCGACCTTGCCGCTGGAGGCGGGGCCTTCACCCAGCTCAGGATCGGCCTGAAGGTCGGCATCCCGGCGCGCCGCGCGAAGGTACTCATCGTCGGCGAGGTTCGGGCGGTACGGATCGTTGGGAAAACGGTCGTCAGCCATCGATTGGGTCTCCTCGTTGATTGCCCCCTGACAACCCTCAGCTGCGAGATTCTGTTCCGTGCGCGTTATGCTTTCGTCGCATGTTGCCCTCGTGCGAGGAATCGGGAACCTGTTCATGCGGGAACCTTGTGCGTAAGTTCCATCGCACGGAGAAGGGAACAGAAGCGATGTGGAGCCTGCCGCCAAGCGATAGCGTGCTGCATTTCCTCTCTTTGGTCGGGGTGGCCGCGCAGGGCATGACCGCTGCGCTGGCGGCCGGCCGCCGCAGCATGGACTGGCTTGGCGTCTGCTTCCTCGGCTGCATCACCGCGCTCGGCGGTGGCACGCTGCGCGATCTCTTCCTTGGGCACTATCCGCTGTCCTGGGTGCAAAACCCGATCTACCTCGCGCTCGCAGGCGGCGCGGCCTTTCTCACCATTCTGTTCGCGCGGCTCGTGCATCGGCTCAAGCTCGCTTTCATCGTGCTCGATGCCATCGGCCTCGTGGTCTTCACTATGACCGGCTGCGACGTCGCCTGGCAGATGGATGCCTCGCTGCCGATCGTGATCGTCTCCGGCATGGTGACGGGCTGCGCCGGTGGCGTGTTGCGCGACGTGCTCTGCAACGACGTACCGCTGCTGTTTCGTTCTGAACTCTATGCCACCGTCTCGGTGGTGACGGGGCTGTTCTACGCCACCGCTTTCGGCCTCAATCTCAACGCCGAGCTTTGGACCATTTTGACGTTTGTCCTCGGGATCAGCCTCCGCCTGCTCGCGGTGCGCTACAAATGGGAGATGCCGAAGTTCGTGTTCACGGGAGATGAGGAGCAGTAGGGCGCTTTCTTCACCTCGCCCCGCTTGCGGGGAGAGGTCGGATTGCATCGTTAGATGCAATCCGGGTGAGGGGGAGTCTCCGCGAGTCTAACTGACGCCGTCTCTGCCGAAGCAGCCCCTCACCCCAACCCTCTCCCCGTAAGAACGGGGCGAGGGAGCGCGCCGTCTTTGCGGCGGCGCAGTAGCTACGGCTCCTGCTTCCTTGCCTTCTTCACCTGCGCCGGCGTCACCAGCGGACCGGCATTGCCCCAGGAATTGCGGATGTAGTTCGTTACCGCGGCGATTTCGTCATCGGACAATTGCTTGGCATAGCCGGGCATCTCGCCGGTGTTCGGCGCCCGCGGCGTCGTCACGGTATGGGCGCCGTCGAGGATGATGCGCAAGGTCGAGGACGGGTTGATCGATTGCAGCAGCGCATTGCCCGGCAGCGGCGGATAGATGCGCGGCGCGCCCGAGCCGTCGGCTTCATGGCAGGCGATGCAGAGTTTTGCGTAGACCGCCTGGCCCGCTTTCATCTCGGTCTCGTCGGGCGGCGTCACGATGGTTTCGCGGCGCACCGGCGGCAGGCTCTTCAGATACACCGCGATCGCACGTACATCGGCATCGCTCATCTTCGAGGTTGAATTGACGATCACCTCGGCCATCGGCCCGCCGGCATGGCTTTTGGCGTTGCGGCCGCTCTGCAGATATTCGGTGATGTCGTCGGCGCTCCATGATTGCAATCCGGTGCGCGCGGCACCATCGAGCCGCGGCGCATACCAGCCGCCGAGATCGCCGCCGGACAAGGCCTGCGCGGCCTTGTCGGCACCAAAATAGTTCTTCGGCGTGTGGCAGGCGCCGCAATGGCCGAGCCCTGTGACGAGATAGCCGCCCCTGTTCCACACCGCGCTCTTGCTCTGGTCCGGTTCGAACAGGCCGGGCGTGAAGAACAGCAAGTTCCAGGCTCGCATCAGGCCGCGATAGCCGAATGGCCAACGCAGCTCCGGCGGCTTGTTGCGGCTGGCGACCGGCGCGAGTGTGCCGAGATAGGCGCGGATCGCCAGCGTGTCGTCCTTGGTCATCCGGGTGAAGTAGGGGTAGGGGAAGGCCGGGTAATAAAGCGAGCCGTCCGGCGCGGTGCCAGTGCGCACGGCGCGGGTGAAATTATCGTCGGTCCATGCACCGATCCCGGTGTCGCGGTCCGGCGTCAGGTTCGGCGCATAGATCGCGCCGAAGGGCGTGTCGATGCGCTTGCCGCCGGCGAAGGGCTTTGCGGGATCGGCGGTGTGGCAGCCTGCGCAGTCGCCGGCCTCGACCAGCGTCTTGCCGTAGGCGATCAGCTCGGGCGACGGCTCGGCGGCGAGGGCCGCGCTCGCAACCGCACTGCACAAGACCAAACCTACCAGAGCCTGGCCAGCCAGAATCCTCCGCATCGTCGACCCTTCTTGCTGCGACTCATCAGCCCTGTCGCATCATACGGACGTCACGTCATTTCGCGACGCAGGGCTATGGTGACACAAATTGAAAATCGCCCATGCCTTTCCGGCCACGAAATTGCGTTTTTTTCCTGCCGCTGCGGAAGCGCCAGATTTGTGATGCGCCGCGTTAAATATCCGACATAGAGTGGCGCAGGTGGTCGGCGCGCCCTAGCTAAAAACAACGGGCAGGCAACGGCTTAAGCAGCCAAACGCTCAAAAGGGCGAAAGAGGACAACATGGGAATCAACCAGGGTCCGATCAGTCTCGATCAAAAATACACCCAGGACACCGGTCATATTTTCACGACGGGCATCCAGGCGCTGGTCCGCCTGCCCATGGCCCAGATTCGCCGCGACCGTGCCGCGGGCCTGAACACCGCGGGCTTCATCTCCGGCTATCGCGGCTCGCCACTCGGCGGCTATGACCAGCAGCTTTTCGCCGCCCGAAAGCACCTCGAGCAGTACAACATCAAGTTCCAGCCCGGCGTGAACGAGGATCTGGCGGCGACGGCCGTCTGGGGCTCGCAGCAGCTCAACCTCTCGCCCGGCGCCAAATACGACGGCGTCGTCGGCATCTGGTACGGCAAGGGCCCCGGCGTCGATCGCTGCGGCGACGTCTTCCGCCACGGCAATGCCGCCGGCTCCGCCAAGAACGGCGGCGTGCTGTGTCTGGCCGGCGACGACCATGGCGCCAAATCCTCCACCGTCCCGCATCAGTCGGACCACGCCTTCATGTCGGCGCTGATGCCGTATCTCTATCCCTCGAGCATCCACGAGATGATCGAGATGGGCCTGCTCGGCATCGCGATGTCGCGCTATTCAGGCTGCTGGGTCGGCATGAAGGTGATCACCGAAACGGTGGAGACCACCGCCGAGATCGACCTCACCGACGAGATGAAGCCTTTCATCATCCCACCGGATTTCGAGCTGCCGCCCGGCGGGCTCAATCTGCGCTGGCCGGACGACCGCTTCGAGCAGGACCGGCGCCTGCAGGATTACAAGGGCTTTGCAGCGATCGCCTTTGCCCGCGCCAACAAGGTCAACCGCGTCACCATGGATTCGCCGAACGCCCGTTTCGGCATCATGGCCTCGGGCAAGAGCTACGAGGACGTGCGCCAGGCGCTGCGCGAGCTTGGGGTCACCGAAGAGGTCGCCGCCAAGATCGGCCTCCGCCTCTACAAGATCGGCATGCCCTGGCCGCTGGAGCCGGAAGGCGTGCATGAATTCGCCGTCGGCCTTGAAGAGATCTTCATCGTCGAGGAGCGCCGCGAGATCGTCGAGAACCAGGTCAAGCAGGTGCTGTTCAACTGGCGCGACGACGTGCGCCCGCGCATCGTCGGCAAGATGGACGAGCACGACAAGCGCTTCCTGACCTTCGCCGCCGAGCTCAGCGTCGCCTCGCTCGCGACCTCGCTCACCGAACGGCTGCTTCGACTTAATCTCAACCCCGAGATTGCGGAGATGCTCCGCGCCAAGGCCGACTGGTTCAACGGCCGCCAGGCGTCCCAGATGATCCCCACGGCGCCGGTCTCCCGCACCCCGTATTTCTGCTCCGGCTGCCCCCACAACACATCGACGAAGGTCCCCGAAGGCAGCCGCGCGCTCGCCGGCATCGGCTGCCACTTCATGGCGCTGTGGATGGACCGCTCGACCGAGACGTTCACGCATATGGGCGGCGAGGGCGTGCCGTGGGTCGGCATCGCGCCCTTCACCAACGAGAACCACATCTTCGCCAACCTCGGCGACGGCACCTATTTCCATTCCGGCCTTCTCGCCATCCGGCAGGCAGTCGCCTCCAAGACCAACATCACCTACAAGATCCTCTACAACGACGCCGTCGCCATGACCGGCGGCCAGCGTCACGACGGCGATCTCTCGCCGCAGCAGATCACTTTCCAGCTCCACGCCGAAGGCATTCGCGAGATCTATCTGGTCTCGGAGGCGCCCGACGCCTATCCGGCCGACACCATCGCGCCGGGCGTGAAGCTGTATCATCGCGACGAACTGCAGAACGTCATGAAGATGTGCCGGGAGTACAAGGGCACGTCCGCGATCGTATTCGTGCAGACCTGCGCCGCCGAGAAGCGCCGCCGCCGCAAGCGCGGCCTGATGGAAGATCCGGCGCGCCGCGTCATGATCAATCCGGCGGTCTGCGAAGGCTGCGGCGACTGCTCGGTGCAGTCGAACTGCATCTCGGTCGAGCCGCTGGAGACCGAGTTCGGCCGCAAGCGCGCCATCAACCAGTCCGCCTGCAACAAGGACTATTCCTGCCTCAAGGGCTTTTGCCCGTCCTTCGTCACTGTCGACGGCGGCAAGCCGCGCCACCGTGCGCCTGCCGATCTCGGCGATATCGGTGCGATTCCCGAGCCGGCCTCGCGGCCGTCGCTCGACAAGCCCTACAACATCGCTGTCGGCGGTGTCGGCGGCACCGGCGTCCTCACGATCGGCGCGCTGCTCGGCATGGCCGCTCATATCGAGGGCAAGGCCTCGATGATCCTCGATATGTCCGGTCTGGCGCAGAAGGGCGGGGCGGTGCTCAGTCACGTGCGCCTGTCGGATCACCCGGCGGAAGTGACGTGCTCGCGCATCGTCACCGGCACGGCCGACGTCGTGCTTGCCGCCGACGAGGTGGTCGCCGTCGCCAAGGACACGATCTCGCTGTGCGACTCCACGCGCACCCGTGGCATCATCAACAGCCACGTTATTCCCACCGCCGATTTCGTCCTCAACCGCGACTTCAATTTCCAGACCCGCAAGTTGAACGGACTGCTGGAGACGGCTCTGCACAAGGATTCCGTGTTCTTCGACTTCACCAAGCCGGCCGAGCAGCTGCTCGGCGATAGCATCGCCACCAACATGATGATGATGGGCTATGCCTATCAGAAGGGGCTGTTCCCGCTGTCGGCTGAGGCGATTGAGCAGGCGATCGAGGTCAATGGCGTTTCGATCAAGATGAACAAGGAGGCCTTCCGCCTCGGGCGTCTTGCCGTCGCGGACCCCGCGCGCCTTGCCGACATGCTGAAGGGAACGGACGAGGTCGAAGCGCCCAAGACGCTGGACGTCATGACGCTCGACGAGGTCATCGAGCATCGCGCCAAGCATCTCACCGCCTACCAGAACGGCCGTCTGGCAAAACGTTATCGCAAGCTGGTTGACCAGGTCCGCGATGCCGCGGTGAAGGGCGGCTACGGCGATGCGCTGCCGCGCGCGGTCGCGATCAACTACGCAAAAGTGCTCGCCTACAAGGACGAGTACGAAGTTGCGCGTCTCTTCACCGACGGCGCCTTCGCAAAGCAGCTCCAGGATCAGTTCGAAGGCGACTTCAAGTTCAGCTTCAACCTGGCTCCGCCGATTTTGGCGTCCGGCGTCGATGCGCTGGGCCGCCCGAAGAAGCGTGCCTTCGGCCCGTGGATGCTGAAGGTGTTCGGCGTGCTGGCAAAGTTCAAATTCCTGCGTGGCACCCCGCTCGACGTCTTCGGTCGCAGCGCCGACCGCAAGCTCGAGCGCGATTTGATCGTCGGCTACGAGAAGGACGTCGCCACCGTGCTCGGCCTGTTGTCGCCCGTCACGATCGACATCGCCGTGGAGTTGCTCTCGCTGCCCGACCGCATCCGCGGCTACGGCCCGGTGAAGGAGAAGGCGGTCGCGGACGCCAAGGCCCGCTACGCCCAGCTCGCCGCCGACCTCGCCAGCCCGCCGCCGGCGCCAAGGCAGATCGCAGCGGAGTAGGGTGATCTCGTAGGGTGGGCAAAGGCGCGAGGCGCAGTGCCCACCATCTCGTCGAAATTGCGCAAAAGACGTGGGCACGCTTCCGCCTTCGCTCTTCGAGCTACGGCGGACAAGTCGCTTTGCCCACCCTACGGATTCTCTTTTGAAATCAACCACCGTTCTACTGTGCATGGGGTTGTTTTCGTAAAAGCGGACGCTTTCGATAAAGCGAAAAGCCGCTTGTGCCGTCGGGCAAAACACCTTTAGGATCTTGTCCGTCTTCTCCGTTGCCGCGCTCGCAACGTCGATGTGAAGCAGACGAGCGCCTCATGATCGTCGGCACTTGCGCCAACCCGCTGCCCTCTCGCCCGACGGAATATTTCCGCGCTTGCCAAGCAGCCCGGTGCGGTTCAGAAAAAAGAGCCAAGAAGAAACGCGAGCGGAGACCTCTGTTTTGACCATCAAGGGCAAGGCCTACATCGCCGGGATCTACGAACACCCGACCCGGCATGCGCCGGACAAATCCACCGCCCAGCTTCACGCCGAGGTCGCCAAGGGCGCGATCGAGGATGCCGGGATCAGCAAGGACGATGTCGACGGCTATTTCTGCGCGGGCGACGCGCCCGGCGGCGCCTGGCCGATGGTCGATTATCTCGGCCTGAACACCAAGAAACTCCGCCACGTCGATTCCACCGAGACCGGCGGCTGTTCCTACATCATCCATCTCGGCCATGCCGCCGAGGCGATCGCCGCGGGCAAGTGCTCGATCGCGCTGATCACACTCGCGGGCAAGCCGCGCACCGGCGTGATGCCGCCGCGTGCGGCCGGCGCCGAGGTCGATTTCGAGTCCGCTTACGGCGCGACCACGCACAATGCCTATGGCATGTGTGCCATGCGCCATATGCACGACTATGGCACCACGAGCGAACAGCTCGCCTGGATCAAGGTCGCGGCCTCGCACCATGCGCAATACAATCCGCATGCGATGCTCAAGGACGTCGTCACCGTCGAGGACGTGCTGAACTCGCCGATGATCTCTGATCCCCTGCATCGCATGGATTGCTGCGTCGTCTCCGACGGCGGCGGCGCGCTGATCGTGACGACGCCGGAGATCGCCAAGAGCCTGAAGAAGCCGCTGGTCAAGCTGATCGGCCATGGTGAGGCGATGAAGGGCCCGCGCGGCGGCAAGGATCTCGATCTCACTTACTCCGCCGGCATCTGGTCCGGCCCGCGTGCGTTCGAGGAAGCCGGCATCACGCCGAAGGACATCAAATACGCCTCGATCTACGACAGCTTCACCATCACGGTGCTGATGCAGCTCGAGGACCTCGGCTTCTGCAAGAAGGGCGAGGGCGGCAAGTTCGTCGCCGACGGCAATCTGATCTCGGGCGTCGGCAAGCTGCCGTTCAACACCGACGGCGGCGGTCTCTGCAGCAACCATCCCGTCAACCGCGGCGGCATGACCAAGATCATCGAGGCCGTCCGGCAGCTGCGCGGCGAGGCGCATCCGAAGGTGCAGGTCAAGAATTGCGATCTCGCCATCGCCCACGGTACCGGCGGCCTTCTCGGTGTTCGCCACGCCGCCTCGACGGCCATTCTGGAGCGCGTGTGATGAGCGAAGCGAAAAAGTATCCGGCCCCGGTGACCAATCCGGAGACCGCAGCGTTCTGGGACGCGGCCAAGCAAGGCAAGTTCATGATCAAGCGCTGCACCGCGTGCGGTGAAGCGCATTACTTCCCGCGCTCGATCTGCCCATTCTGCTACTCCGACAAGACGGTGTGGGAAGAGGCGTCAGGCGAGGGCACGATCTACACCTGGAGCTTGATGCGGAAGTCGCCGACCGGTCCTTACGCCATCGGCTACGTGACGCTGAAGGAGGGACCGTCGGTGCAGACCAATTTCGTCGACTGCGATCTCGAGAAGCTGAAGATCGGCCAGAAGGTGAAGGTGGTGTTCAAGCCGACGGACGGCGCACCGCTGCCGTTCTTCACGCCGGCCTGACGCAGTCCTCATCCTGAGGAGCTTGCGAAGCAAGCGTCTCGAAGGATGGCCACGACAAAGAAAGCGTATCGGGCGTCCTCATGGTTCGAGACGGCGCAAGAGCGCCTCCTCACCATGAGGATGAGAACCACCGGGAGGAAACCAGAAAAATGTCCGCCAGATACGAAGAGCTCAAAGCCCTCAAAAACATCGGCCAGAAATATTCCTACGGCGATCGCGAGGTCATGCTCTACGCCTACGGCATCGGCCTCGGCGCCGATCCGATGGACGAGAACGAGCTCGCCTTCGTCAATGAAGGCACGTTCACGCCGCGGCCGCTCAAGGTGGTGCCGACCTTCGCCTCGGTCGCCGCATGGGGCTCGGGACCCGGCGAGATGAATCTCAACCGCGTGATGGTGGTCGATGGCGAGCGCGACATCACCTTCCATCAGCCGCTGCCGGTCGCCGCCAACATCACCGCCGATTCTTCCGTGCTCGAAGTCTACGACAAGGGCGAGGGGAAGGGCGTGGTGATCAGCCACCAGACCGTGCTGAAGAACGAGAAGGGCGAGAAGCTCGCAACTCTCGTCGCCTCGCGCTTCGCCCGCGGCGACGGCGGCTTCGGCGGGCCGGCTCTGACACAGCCCGATCCGCACAAGATCCCCTCGCGCTCGCCGGACAAGACCATCGACATCGTCACGCGTCCCGACCAGGCGCTGGTCTATCGCCTCTGCGGCGACCGCAATCCGCTGCACAGCGATCCCGAGTTTGCGAAGAAGGCCGGCTTCCCGCGTCCAATCCTGCACGGCATGTGCACCTACGGCATCACCTGCCGCGGCGTGCTCCAGACCTATGCCGACTACGATGCCAGCGCGTTCCGCCAGCACGTCGCGCGGTTCTCCTCGCCGGTCTATCCCGGTGAGACCGTGACCATGGACCTCTGGAAGGACGGCAACACGATCTCGTTCGAAGCCAAGGTGAAGTCACGCGGCGTCACGGTGATCAAGAACGGCAAGACGGTGCTGGGTTAGGCAGGCACCGGCGTTTCACTCCCTCGCCCCGCTCTTGCGGGGAGAGGGTGGGGTGAGGGGCTCTCACCACGAGCTGTGACGGTATTGAGACCTGTACCCCCTCACCCGGATCGCAAGGGCGATCCGACCTCTCCCCGCAAGCGGAGAGAGGTAAGAGAAGAAAACAAAAACAGGGAGAAGCCACCATGGGACTACTCGACGGCAAGGTTGCGCTGATCACCGGCGCGGGCGGGGGCCTCGGTGAGGCCTACGCAAAGCTGTTCGCGCGGGAAGGGGCCTCGATCGTCGTCAACGATCTCGGCGGGCCCCGCGACGGCTCCGGCGCCGACAAGTCGATGGCGCAGCTCGTGGTGGACGCGATCAAGGCCGAGGGCGGCAAGGCCGTCGCCAATGGCGCCGACATCTCGACCATGGAGGGCGGCCAGTCGGTGTTCGACGACGCCATCAAGCATTTCGGCCGCGCCGACATCCTGGTCAACAATGCCGGCATTTTGCGCGACCAGACCTTCGCCAAGGCCTCTGAGTCCGATTGGGACAAGGTGATCAAGGTACATCTGAAGGGCACCTTTTGTTGCACCATGCCGGTGTTTCGCTGGATGCGGGAAAACGGCGGGGGCGTCATCGTCAACACCTCCTCGACATCGGGCCTGATCGGCAATTTCGGCCAGACCAATTACGGCGCGGCCAAGGGCGGCATCTGGGGCCTGTCCAACGTGCTGGCGATCGAGGGCCGCAAGTACAACATCCGGATCTGGACCCTCGCCCCGGGGGCCCTGACCCGCATGACCGCAGACCTGCCCCGCTATAAGGAGAACCCCGGTGCGGCGCTGGGGCCGGACGGGATCGCGCCGGCCGTGCTATACATGGTCAGCGATTTGTCGGGCGACCAGACCGGCAAGGTGCTGGGCGTGTCCGGGCCCCGCGGCGTGCGCGAAATGCGGATGATGGAGATGGAAGGCTGGAAACCGCCGCACACGGGCTGGAAGGCCCAGGACGTCGTTGAGCATGCCAAGGAGATCTTCTTCTCCGAGGAGCAGATCAAGATGGGCGCGCGGCGGTTTTAGCCAAAACTGTCATTCCGGGGCGCGACGAAGTCGCGAGCCCGGAATCCATAACCCCGACTTGTGGCTATGGATTCCGGGCCTGTCCCTTCGGGCCATCCCGGAATGACGAATAGAGAGAGACAGGAAAGACGATGAAACTGACCGCCGACGCCAAGGGCACCTTCGCAATCGCGCCGACGCCGTTCCACGATGACGGACGGATCGACGAGCGCTCGATCGACCGCCTGACCGATTTCTACGAGGAGGTCGGCTGCGACGGCGTCACGGTGCTCGGCATCCTCGGTGAGGCGCCGAAGCTGGACGCAGCCGAGGCCGAGCAGGTGGCGGTACGCTTCGTCAAGCGCGCCAAGAAGATGCAGGTAATCGTTGGTGTCTCCGCGCCGGGCTTTGCCACCATGCGCTCGCTGGCGAAGGCCTCGATGGACGCAGGCGCCGCCGGCGTCATGATCGCGCCGCCGCCTTCGCTCCGCACCGACGACCAGATCATCGGCTATTACAAGCAGGCGGCCGAGGCGATCGGTCCTGACGTGCCCTGGGTCCTCCAGGATTATCCGCTGACGCTCTCGGTGATCTTCACGCCTGCGGTGATCCGCAAGATCGTGATGGACAATGCGAACTGCGTGATGCTCAAGCACGAGGACTGGCCGGGCCTCGAAAAGATCTCGACGCTGCGCAATTTCCAGAAGGACGGTTCGCTCCGTCCGCTCTCGATCCTCTGCGGCAATGGCGGCATGTTCCTCGATTTCGAGATGGAGCGCGGCGCCAACGGTGCCATGACCGGTTATGCCTTCCCCGAGCTTCTGATCGACGTCGTCAATCTCTCCAAGGCCGGCAAGCGCGACGCCGCGCATGATCTGTTCGACGCCCATCTGCCGCTGATCCGCTACGAGCAGCAGCCGGGCGCAGGCCTTGCCGTGCGCAAGCACGTGCTGCAGAAGCGCGGCATCATCGCCTCCAGCGCCCAGCGCAAGCCCGGTGCGACCATCACGCCGGCGGCGAAGGCGGAGGTCGATTACCTGCTGTCGCGCGTTGGCCGCGTCGACAAGCGCGCCAATCTCGGTCCGCAATCCAGCGCCGCAGGTTAGTTGAATGCCCGAGACATCAGCATCACGCCCGGCCTCGACGATCCTCCTGCTGCGCGATGGCGCGAAGGAAGTCGAGATCTTCATGATGGTCCGCCATCATCAGATCGAGTTCAACTCGGGCGCGCTGGTGTTTCCGGGCGGCAGCGTCGATGCCGGCGATCAGGAGATCGTCAAGCGATCCGACCTGTATTCGGGCGGCGAGGGTCTCAGCGAGGCGGACCGTGGCTTCCGCATCGCTGCGATCCGCGAGACCTTTGAGGAAAGCGGCATCCTGCTGGCGCGCGCGAAGGGGACCAATACGCCGATCGATGCGAAGCGTGCCGGCGAGATCGCCGATGCGCATCGCGTCGCGCTCAACGAGCACAAGATCAGCTTCCTCAGCATTTTGGCCGACAACGGCCTCCAGCTCGCGCTCGATACGCTCGTGCCCTACGCGCACTGGATCACGCCGGAGGGCATGCCAAAACGCTTCGACACCTGGTTCTTCCTGGCGGCGGCACCGCCCGACCAACTCGGCGCGCATGACGGACGGGAGTCGACAGATTCGATCTGGTTGTCGGCACGCGACGCGGTGGAGGGCGGTGACAGCGGCCGCTTCAAGCTGCCATTCCCGACCACGCGCAATCTGATCCGGCTGGCGAAGCAGCCGACGGTGAAGTCTGCGCTCGACCATGCGAAGGGCCTGTCGATCGTCACGGTGATGCCGGTCATGACCAAGACCGAGACCGGCCGTCAGCTCCGCATTCCCCGCGAGGCCGGCTATGACGGCGAGGTGTTCGAGGTCGGCGCCGTCGGCTAGGACAGTTCGACATCGAGCGAAGTATCGCTGGCCGCGGATGCGCTAAACTCCGTCCATCACGAATGGATAGAACGCATCCGATGGACAACCGGCAGGACACCAATATCGCCGTCGAGCTGGCGCTGCTGGTCGCGCTCGCAACGCTCTGGGGCGGCTCCTACACCTTCATCAAGCTTGGCGTCGCCACCATCCCGCCGGTCACGCTGATCGCCGCCCGCACGACGATCGCGGGCCTGTTGCTGCTTGCCGTCATGTGGGCGAGGGGCATCAGGATGCCAACGGATGGGCAGACCTGGCAGCGCTTCGCCTTCCAGGCCGTGCTCAACAGCGTCATTCCCTGGACGCTGATCGCCTGGGGCGAGCGCCATGTCGATGCAGCGCTGGCAACCATCCTCAACTCGGCCGGGCCGATCTTCACCTTCCTGCTCACAGTGGTCGTCACCCGCCATGAGGCCACCACCCCGCGAAAACTGTTCGGCGTGGTCGCCGGCATGGCCGGCATCCTGCTGATCGTCGGCGTCGATGCGTTCAACGACATCGGCAACGGCCTCGTCGCGGAAGCGGCCATCGTCGCCGCCACCATCTGCTATGCCTGCGCGGCCATCTTCGGCCGGAGCTTCAAGGGCCTCGATCCCATGGCGCCGGCTGCCGGGTCGCTGCTGTCGGGCGCGGCCGTGCTGATCCCGGCCTCGCTCGTGCTTGAGCAGCCTTGGACGCTTTCGCCGTCGCTGAGCTCGGTCCTGGCGCTGCTGGCGCTCGCGGTGTTCTCGACCGCGGCGGCGTTCGCGATCTATTTCCGCCTGATCCAGACCCTCGGCTCGGTCGGCACCACCGCCCAGGCCTATCTCCGTGTCCCGATCGGGGTCGCCATCAGCGTCGCCTTCCTGGGGGAAACCCTGAGCCAGACCGCCTGGATCGGCCTCGCCTGCGTCGTCCTCGGCGTTGCCGCCATGACGATCCCGGCCCGGCGCCCGGCTGTCGCTAAACCATCATGAAAAACAGCCGCTTCCGGCTGCCGGAGGCATGTTCCCCCGGAGGGGCGATACAGCGTATATTGGGCGGGTATGGAGTCCGGTTCCGCCCCAATGCCCGTCGAAACGCCACCGAATTCGCCGCCGAAGCGATCGTTCTCGCTGTCGATCGGCCAGATGACGTTCGGCAGCTTCATCCTGGTGCTGGCGGTGATCATCGTCACCTCGACCGCCAGCGTGATCGCGATCCGGCATATCGACGCCACCTTCGCCGAGCTGCAGCGGCTCCAGAGCGTCGGCGATCTCGCCGAAGATATCGACCGCCGCATGAACGATCTGCGGCTCGCCGCGCGTGACTTCGTCACCGATCCCGGCGCCGGTATCCAGTTCAAGCAGGTGGGAGAGGCCGCCTCGACCCTGAGCGACATCCTCAAGAAGACCCGTATCGATCTTGCCCCCGAGCAACAGGATATGATCGACGGCGTCTCCGAACGGCTTGCGACTTACCGCAGCGGGCTGCAGCGGATCTCGACCCTGATCGATCGCCGTGCGGAGTTGCTCGCCGGGTTGCCGCCGCTGCGCGATCAGTTCGATGCAGCGGTCTCCGAGAGTGGGGACCGCGATCTCGCCGCCCGCCTGTCGGAAGCGCAGAGCCGGATTGCGCTCGGGCTGCTTGCACGCAATCCGTCGGCTGCCGAACAGGCCGCGCAGGGTATGCGAGCGATGGCTATCAGCGATGCTCGGCTGAAGTCGGCCGTGGACAGCTACGCCGATGCTATCATCGCGGTCGCCGTCCGCGAACGCCAGATCGCCGATATCGACCGCGAGGTGCTGGGAACCGAGGGCCGGTTGATCGGCCGCGTCACCGAATTGCTCCGCGACGTCAGCGACCGCCGTGGCCATGTGCTGTCGCGCGATTTTGCCCGGACGCTTGCCGAGGCGCGCTGGCAGAGCATCGTGCTCGGCAGCATGGGTGTGCTGATCGGCATCCTGGCCGCCGGATTCGTGGTGCGTCGGACGGTGCGACCGCTGGCCCAGATCGCGCGCTCGATCCGGGCCCTTGCGGCCGGTGAGAAAAGGACGTCGATCCCGTCGGCCGATCTCGACAACGAGATCGGCGACATCGCGCGCGCGGCAGAGGTGTTCCGCCGTGCGTTGGAGGAGGCCGACACGGCGCGTGAGGCGGCGGTGCGGGCGCTCACCGAGCAGCGGCTGGCCGAGGAAAGCTATCGCAAACTGTTCGAGGGCTCGGTCGACGGCATCTACGTGACGACGCCGGCCGGCGATCTCCTCAACGCCAATCCGGCGCTGGCGCGGATGATGGGCTATGACAGCCCGCAGCATCTGATCGACAGTATCAACGACATCGCCCACACCATCTACGTCGATCCCGCGGCGCGCGAGGAGTACCAGCGGCTGATGCACCGTGACGGCATCGTGCGTGAGTTCGAGTATCAGGTGCGCCAGCGCAGCGGCAACATCCTCTGGCTTTCCGACAGCGCGACGGGCGTACGGGACGAGCAGGGCCGGATCGTCCGCTACGAGGGCACGCTGCGCGACATCACCGACCAGAAGCGGGCGGAAGACGCCATCGCCGAAGGCCGGCGCCTGCTCCAGCAGGTCATCGACACCGTGCCGGCCGTCATCAACGTCAAGGACCGCGACCTCCGTTACGTGCTGATGAACCGCTACATGGCCGGCATCTTCGGCATCGAGCCCGGCGACGCGCTCGGCCGCACCACCGCTGATCTGATGTCGCGCTATGGCGCAGCCAAGACCGACGAGAACGACAAGAACGTGCTCAGGCTCCGCAAGGGGCTCGGCTTCTACGAGGAGGAGTACAAGGACTCCTCAGGCAACATGCGGCAATGGCTGGTCAACAAGCTGCCGCTGCTGGATGCCGAGGGCGAGATCGAGCGGATCGTCACCGTGGCGCTCGACATCGGCGAGCGCAAGCGCGGCGAGCAGGAGATGCGCAAGGCCAAGGACTCCGCCGAAACCGCGCTGCGCAACCTGCGCGAAACCCAGGCCTCTCTGATCGAAGCAGAGAAGCTCGCGGCCCTCGGACGCCTCGTCGCCGGCGTTGCGCACGAGGTCAACAATCCCGTCGGCATCAGCCTCACGGTCGCCTCCGCGCTGGAGCGCAAGACGGCGATGTTCAGCGCCGACGTCGAGCGCGGCGAGCTTCGCCGCTCGACGCTCAACGATTACCTCAACACCAGCCGCGATGCGTCCTCGCAGCTCGTTTCCAATCTCAACCGCGCAGCCGAGCTGATCCAGTCGTTCAAGCAGGTCGCGGCCGACCGCAACTATTCGGACCAGCGCAGCTTCGACCTCGCCGACCTCACCGAGCAGGTGGTGATGAGCCTGCGTCCGGGCCTGCGCAAGCAGAACCTGACGCTCAACGTCGAGTGCCAGCCCAACCTGACCATGAACAGCTATCCCGGCCCGTACGGCCAGGTGCTGACCAATCTGTTCCTGAATTCGGTGGCGCACGCCTTCCCGGATGGACGTCCGGGGATCATCGACATCCGGGTACGCGAGTCAGGCAAGGACAATGTCGAAATCATCGTCGCCGACAATGGTTGCGGCATGAGCCTCGACGTGCGCCGGCGCGCCTTCGATCCGTTCTTCACGACGCGGCGCGATCAGGGCGGCACCGGTCTTGGGCTGCACATCGTCTACAGCATCGTGACCAACCGGCTCGGCGGGCGGCTCGACCTCGATTCCGAGCCGGGCGAAGGCACGCGCATCCAGATGATCCTGCCGCGCACAGCACCGCTGGAACAGGCTGCGGAATAGTTCAGTCGCTAATCAGCTTCTGTGAGCTTGTGCAGGGTGGCGCCGAAAATCAGGCTGGCCTTGCCGACCAGCGCCGTTCCGGTCATCTCCGCGCGGGTGTCCGTGTAGGTCCCGCTGACACCGATGCCGACCGGAGCCGGGCCGCCGAACAGCGGGTTGTCATCACCTCGCGGCGAGGTGTGCCGTTGCACCAGCACCTCGCCTTTGAAGGTGTGGTCGTCCTTCACCACGTAACTGCCGGTGTAATAGAGGTAGGCATCGCCGCCAAGGATCTTGCCGTCGCGAAAAAGAATCACGCCGCTGCCCTTACCGACCCGACCATCGAGCAGGCTCACGTGAATCGAATAGAGGCCGTTCTTCATCACGCCCCGTCTGCCGGCCACCATCGCCCAATGGCGTAACCGGTGTAGCTTTTATGCCAAAGCGCAACCACTCGCGCAACGCGGCAGTTTCGCCAGCGATGGTGTCCCATGCCGGCACTGCTAACCGTAATTGTCCCGGCTTGTGTGTGACACGGTTATGACGGTCTCATCACGCTGCGAGGCCAGTCGTTGCGAATCAGAGTTGGCCCGCGAAATGCATAACCATTGTTGCACTGGCCGCGGGGTGCTGGAGCAAGACGAACGTGAGCAACTGGATCGATTCCGGCGGCGCTGAGCCGCGTCTGTACAGTGCGCGTCCCACGAACTGCGAAACACGACGATGGCAGATTGGCCGTCCCACACGGTGGCGAAGCGCGGCAAGTCTTGCTTGCGCGCTGGCGCTGATTGCCCCGTTCGGGCACGCACGCGACCGCGGCCAGTTCGTCAATACCAGTGCGGAGCTTAAAGCCTGGTTCGACGGCTTGCGCAGCGGCAAGGGGCCATGCTGCTCCGATGCCGACGGTTCGGCGATCTCGGACTCCGATTGGGAGAGCAAGGACGGGCACTATCGCGTGCGTATCCCGCGCCTCGGCTACGTGATCGAAGGCCGGGAGCAGGAGCTCGTCTGGGTCGACGTGCCCGAGGAGGCCGTGATCTCGGAGCCGAACCGGGTCGGACGCACCATGGTCTGGCCGATCTACGGCTACACGGGCGTCACGATCCGATGCTTTATGCCCGGTAGCATGACTTAGCGGGGCGAGCGCTCGCCCGGCTTCGCCTCGATGTCGGATGCGGAGTCGCGTCAGGTATATTTCTTGTCGCGCTCGAGCAGCTCGATGGAAATGCCTTCGGGGCCGCGGATGAAGCAGATGCGGACGCCGGGCCGGATCGTGGTCGGCTCGCGGGTGAACGTCACGCCCTTGGCCTTGAGCTCGGCGGCGACAGCGTCGATGTCCTTCACCGTGAGCCCGAAATGGTCGAGGCCCTGATGAGGGTGTGGCGGCGGCGCGCTGACGGCGTTCTCGCCTTCCAGCGATGCGATGAAGATCCTGGCGCCGCCCAGGTTCACGTCGATGCGTCCCGGCGCGCGCACGATCTCGCCGCCGAGGATGTCGCGCAGCCAGGCCGCGGTCGCTTCCGGATCAGGGCTGCGCAGATGGATGTGATCCCAAGTGACGACGACTGGCATTTCAATTCCTCCCGATAGGGTCTTCGCGATGTTGCAGCGCATGTTAGCGATCCCGACCGACGATCGCCACCATGGCTCCTATCCGAGATTCGCGCCCTTGCGGGAACCTTAGTTCCTCTCGCGGATTGAGGAAGGAGGCGAGTGACGCACCCATGAACGCAGGGTTTGGCCGGATCGGATTGGGAAGCTTCGCCGGGAATGGCGAGGGGCCGCCGCGGCTCCGCTCCCCAGCAAGCGTCTGGCTCAAGCGAGCCGTGTTGTGGCTGCTGGCGGCACTTGTGGTTGGCGGGGCTGTCTGGCTATTGATGCCGCCCTCCGAAGGCAATGTCGCGCCAACCGAGCCGACCAAATTGGCGCTGGCAAGCATCGATCCAGCTGCTCCGACAACCGCCTCAGATACCTCCGCTGCTGAGCCGGCCGGGCTCGACCGGATGAAGATTTCATCGCAGACTTGGCGGCGCGGCGGGCTCGGCTCGAAGGCGCTCGTGACCTTCACCGTGCGAAATGACAATGACTATGCCGTTAAGGATGTCGAGATCGTCTGCGCCTTCACGCGGCGCGACGGCAGCCATCTGACCGACCGCGGCCGCGTGCTGGCCGACATTGTCGGCATGAAGAGTCGCAAGACTTTTGCGCGCGTCCCGGTCGGATTCGTCAACGTGAATGCCGATCAGGCGACATGTTCGCTGGTCACGGCGCGGCGCGCCTAAGGGGCCAGACATTCCGCTAGCGGAAAAGTTACCGTCCTAGTCCCTTGGCCAGAATCTTGGCGTTCCCATTTGAACCGAAGGGCAGGGTGCAGGAACCAATTAGAGGATCGCCGGTTGAGGCGAAGAGCCCACGCGGGGATTGCGGGGGGCGGAGCGCGGCCAATGCCCATCTTTCGGTATTTCATGTTCGTCGGTGGAGCGCTGCTCGCACTGTTGTTTGCGGCTGATTTCGTTTGGCCGACGTCGCCGGCCGGGCAAGCGGTTGCGACTGCAGGCTATGACCAGCCGCTGATCCGGATCCGGTCCGATCGTCATCTGCCTGATCGTGTCGTGCTCGACACCAGCCAGCCGACCGTCGCCGTGCCGGTCGTGCAGACGGCCGCCGCCGCGGCGCCTCAGGCGACTGCGCAGCCGGACCCGCTGGCTGACATCTCGGCAAAGGCGCGGGTGCGCGAGACTTTCGCTCAGTTCACGCCGAAAGCTCAGGCCCAAACGACGCAGACTCCGCAGGTTCAGGCCCCCGTTCAGCCCAAACGGAAGGTGGCCCGGGCGCGTCCGGCGCCGCAGCGCGGCCAGCCGATGATGCTGGTGGCACAGCAGCCGCATTTTGGTTTTTTCAACTCGACCTGGTAACAAGCGCGCCTCTGCTCCGCCTCGATAAAGGCGGGGAGGGCTTTTTATTGTCCGGTCTCTCTGCTAATTCGAACCGATCCGAGCGTCGCAGCCAGCTGGCCTGCCAGTCAGCGTCAGCGGCGCTTCGGTTTGTGGCCCAAGACCGGGGCCCGGGCGCTCGTAGCTCAGCTGGATAGAGCATCGGATTTCGATTCCGAGGGTCGGGAGTTCGAATCTCTCCGAGCGCGCCATTTGTCAGGCCACAGCCTTCAGGCCTGACCACGCAATCCGTAAATCTCGCCTACTTGCCTTGGATCTTGAGCCCGTTGGGGCCAACGTTGATCTGGAGGCCGTCAGGCTGCTTCTTCGCCTGATAGAGATTGTAGCCAAGTACCTCCGCCGTCACGACCAATGCGCCAATAATGAGAAACAACAGATTGCGGCTAATGGACATCCGTTTCCTTTGAACCAAGGCTGCTGACAGTGAAGAAACGCCGTGCAGCACGTGCGTGGCTTCAAAACTGTCCGGCACTGGCAACGTGGTTCATCAGCACTTGTTCCGGAGCAGCCGTGCGCGAGCGGGCCCGCGCCAGCGTGTCCGAGGGCGCCTCGTGGAAGGTCGCGCGGTATGCTGCGGCAAACTCGCCGAGGTGATGAAAGCCCTGGGCGCGCGCGCACGAGGCGACCGACGCGCCACCGCTCCTGAGGAGCTGCGTGCGGGTGGCCCACAGCCGCTTCAGGCGGATGTATTGATGCAGGCTCATCCCGCGCACCTTGGCTACGGCACCGCCGAGGGTCCGGATCGAGACGCCGAACTCACCGGCGAGATCGGCCGTATAGATCGGGGCGGTCGGATAGGCTGCGACGTAGTCGTCGATCTGCTGCACGAGCCTGGCGGATCGCGCACCCACATTCGGGGCGCTGCGCTCCGACAATGGGTTCGTTCGAAACAGGTCGTCGAAAGCGAGCAACAGCCCTTCCTGGAGATGGCTGGCGGCTTCCGTGGTCTCGAACATGTGCGGCGCGAACGACGCGGTCCTGAGGATGTCGAGCACAAGCTGTCGCGCATAGAGATGCGCAACCGGGTCGGCGATGCGAACCCACAATGCGTCGGCGCGATCGAACCAGCCGCGATCCCTGAGCGTGGGCGAGAACATGATCAGTGCATGATGATTGATCTTGGGCTCGACGAAATGGCAGTGATGATTGCCGCGCAAGGCGACGAAAAAGCGCGCGTCGAGATCCATGCCGCTCGAACTGGCGCGCAGATCATCGCTCATCGGCAGGATCACCATGCCGCCCGGTGCGCGATAGGTGGTCTCCAGGATGCGTGCAAACGACCGCGCCACGATGATGCGGCAGGCCGGCAGGTTCACGATCGCTCGCGCCGCGGCGAAATTGGCGACGTCGAGCGGAATGCTCCGGGCGTCTTCCAGCGATTCAGCCGGTCGAAACGCGTCGACGTCGGTGAACCGGGTCAGTTGGAGCGCGGAGGATGGGGCGAGAGCGTCGAAAAACATGCGTCTGGCCGGATGCTGCAATGTGACAATAAAATGAACGTCAGTACATGGCCATCAATGGCGAAACAGGACGATTCAGTAAACAGGATTCCATGCCGTAATATTGCGGACATCATCCCACGAGGATGATCGGATTGATGTCACCGTCAACGGTCTCGGCTCATAGGTTGACCCGATGTGAGGTCAATGAAATGGAGCCGCGTGCAGGCAGGGCAGGCGAAGGACTCGAAGCTTCGCCCCTCGCGTCCCTGCCGCTTCTCGAGATGGGTTTGCACGTTCATGCCCGTCTGCGGGCACCGGAAAACAATCAGATCGGCCATCGGCACAGAATGGCTGCGCGACGAATTTCATCTTTGATCTAGATCAGTTTTGGAATTGCTCCAGGCGAGAGCGCCACCGCGATCTCGCAAATGCGAAGGGGCCCGGAGGGCCCCTTCAGATTTCACCAGCGGCGATAGCCGTAATAGCCGGGCCCATAGACACGCGGGCCATAATAGCGCGGCGGTCCATAATATCGGGGGCCGTAATACGGCGCCGGCGCGCCGTAATATCCATAATAATTCGGACGCCAGAAACAGCGCCCCCAAGCGTCGCAGACCATACGGACCTGCTCGACGTTTGAAACCTGCGGTGCCGCAGGCGCGGGCGCAACGGGCATGGCTGACGCCGTCGACGATGCCGCGATGGCACCGAAAAGGGACGCGACGACGATGCCGATCTTAAGCTTCATAATGTCTTCCTCCGCTTACGCGATACAGGGTATCGAAGTTGTTCTGATCAAATTGTGGCAGAACCGAAATGTAATGCTGATGAACAAATCTTCAGCTTGCCCGCCGCAGGCCTGACCTCAACTCAGCAAGAGTATCCCAGGTTCTCGCGTGTGACCAATGCTTCGACTGCCCGCAGGACATCCATTGGTATCCTTGTTTCTACGCAATCCGGCGGCGCAGCTTCATCCGTAACCTTGTCGTCACGGGCAATCTTCCGCCAAATTCGAAGAGTGGGCTTGTCAGGATTGGATCGTCGTGTGCAGCGGACGCTCGGCGCTCCGGGACGAGGTGGGAAAGAACCTCGTCAAGCGGCCGGTCTATCAGATCGAGAAGCAGGTGCTGCGGGGGCCGCCGGTGAGGCCGCCCGCCGCAAGACAACGCAGTCGCGCCCTCAGAAGCAGGGGTGCCGCCGGCGGTCCTGGCCGACATAGGCGGCCGCGCTCTGGTAGCAGTGGTTGGTCGACGGGCCATCATAGAAGGCGAAGGTGCCGGGAGTGATGCCCGGGCCGTAATTGTGCAGATAGCTGATCGGGTAAGGCAGCGGGTTGGCGTAGTAACGGTGGTGCCGGTGATGTCCCCGTGCCTCCGCAAGGCCAGGGGCTAGGATTGCGGCCGACAGGGCAGCAACCGCGGCTACAAGCGTCAACTTGCTCATCTCGATTCTCCGGAACCCGCGAATAACTCTCCCATCTATAGCCATTTCGGGCCGCCGGGGCACCCGTCCCAGGCCGGGAAATCGGGGCAGATCAGGCAGATTCCCGGGTGGGTGTGACAGAATTGCCGGAACCGGGGTCGAAGCCTGCCCATTTTTGGCCTTTTCGGGATGCTTAACGAATTCCCCACACAAGTATGGCCAAAGAGAATTCGGTTTAAGATTCCTCCCGGCCCGGGGTTTTCCTTTGGGGCTCGCCGCGGCCGGTTCGTTCCTGCAAGGGTTTCGTCGTCACGCTGCCATGCGCATCACGCTCCTCAGCCTGCTGTTGCTCTTCGTCGCTGCTGCCACGCCAGCGCGCGCGGAACTGCACATCACCCGCGACCATGGCGGCTACGTCGAGGAGTACAAGGTCAAGTACAAGCGCGTCCGCGACAAGGGCGAGCGGGTCATCATCGATGGCATCTGCAATTCGGCCTGCACGCTGGTGCTCGGCATCGTGCCGATGAACAAGATCTGCGTGACGCCGCGCGCGAGCCTCGGCTTCCACCAGGCCTACTACGACAAGGCCTTTACCTTCGGCATCAAGGTCACGAGCTCGGAGGGGACGTCCGACCTGATGTCCTACTATCCTGACACGGTGAAGGACTGGATCCGCCGCAATGGCGGGCTCACCACCGACATGAAGAAGATCAAGAACGGGGTCGAGCTCTGGAAGATCATCGATCCCTGTCCGGAAGAATGGTGATCGGCTGATCCGAGCCGCGTCTCCCTCGCAGCGCAACATCCGAAATTCGCATTGCCGCAGCGCCGCCGCTCGGGCAATGAGGGCGGCAATGAATCATAACCAGGAAAATCTGGCCGCGCGGGCGGCGCCGGTGCTGTTCGTGCTGCTGTGGAGCACCGGCTTCATCGGCACCAAATACGTCATCAACAACGCCGACCCCTTGACCTATCTCGCCATCCGCATGGCGGTGGTGGTCGTGCTGATGGCGATCATTGCGGCGATTGCCCGCCCGAAATGGCCTGACCGCAGCGGCATCGCGCACAGCGCCGTCGCCGGCATTCTCGTTCACGGCTTCTATCTCGGCGGCACCGCGATTGCGATCGCGCATTCGATTCCGGCGGGGCTCTCCGCGTTCATTCCCGGCCTGCAGCCGATCCTGACCTCGACCATCGCCAACCGCTGGCTCGGCGAGAAGGTGACGCCGGTGCAATGGGGCGGTTTGCTGCTCGGTCTCGGCGGCGTGGCGCTGATCCTGCACAATCGTCCCATGACCGGCGAGGCGGGGCTCGGCTGGCTCGCTTCGGTGGTCTCGCTGATCAGCATCACGCTCGGCACGCTCTATCAGCGCCGCTACTGCAATCACATCGATTGGCGCGCGGGCAACCTCGTCCAGTATGTGGCCGTCACGATCTTCTTCACGGTCGGCGCCTTCCTGTTCGAGGACCGCGTCGTGCACTGGACGCGGGAGTTCGTGCTTGCGCTCGGCTGGCTTGCGGTCGCGCTCTCGATCGGGTCGATTGGGCTGTTGTACTGGTTGATCCGCCACGCGGCGGCGACGTCGGTTGCGAGCCTGTTCTATCTGGTGCCTGCGGTGACCGCGCTGATGGCCTATCTGCTGTTCGGCGAGAAGCTCGATGCGCTGGCGATCGGCGGCATGGCGATGTGCGCGGCCGCGGTGTTCGTGGTCAACCGGCGCTTCGGCGCGTAGGCCCGTTGCCGGAATACATCCCTGACGTGCGGGTCGCGTTCGTGCTAGGCTTGCCGCATTTCAGTTGTCCTTTCACGCGGTGATTTCCATGAAGAAAGCGAAGCGCGCACTGCTCGGCAAGTCCCTGAGGCCGGTTCGGATTGCCTGCATCAACTACGCCAGGGAGTCCATCGGCGATCGCGATATGAGCCGGCTCACGGCGGCGCTCCAGAGGTGCTACGACAAGCATTTCCTGCCGGTGTGGGGCTATCCGGTCGACCTCTATGTCACGCGCAAGCCGAAGGCCACCGACTGGCAACTGGTCTATTTCGACGATGCCTTGCATAAGAACATGCTCGGGCGGCACGAACTGACCCACCGCGGCCAGCCGATCTCGAAGATCTTCGTCAAGGCGTTGGGCGAGGAGCCGATCAGCGTGGCGGCCTCGCACGAGCTGTTCGAGATGGTGCTCGACCCCATGGCCAATCTCTGGGCCGACAAGAATCCGAATACCCAATATGCCTATGAGGTCTGCGACGCTGTGGAGGAGGACTCCTTCGACGTCGACGGCTTGCCGATGTCGAACTTCGTCTATCCCTCCTGGTTCGAGCCATTCAAGCATCCCCGCGGCACCAAGTTCGATCACAAGGGAACGCTGAAGGCGCCGTTCTCGATGACCGAGGGTGGCTACGTCATCAAGAAGGTCAACGGGAGGAAGGTGATCAAGGCGTTCGGCTCACCTGCAAAGCGGCGGCGCTTCAACACTGAAGACCGGCGCGGCCATCGCAGCGAGTTTCGCGATCCGAAGGGAAAGCACCACCCGGGCCGGCGCGCGTCGAAGCGGAGAGGCTAGGGCCTCGAGAGCAGACATCTCCGGGCGCCCGCACCCGGAGACCTCGTCGCGCCGCGATCAGCGCCTGGCCTTCTTGGCCTTCTTCTTGGCAGCCTTCTTAGCTCGACTTTGGCCGATTTATGCGGCGTAGGCGAGCGCGTTCTCCATCCGGCGCCAGATATGGCGCGGAATTTCTATACTGTTCCGGCGCGGCCGGGACATGAAAGAAATCTGATGAGCCCATATTTGGCGTCGGACGGATGCGATCGCATCGCTAAAGGTCAGCGCGGCTTTTGGATACCAAGCCGCGGTTCTGGGCTTGAGCTTTTGTGCCTTGGCGAGGTCGTGGGTCCATAGCGTGACGATGGAGTAGAGGCCGAGCAAGATCGGGGTAGTGCGCAGAATGGCTTTGTCCGACCATTGGCGCTGGGTCTCGACACCGAGGTGAGCGCGAACTTCCTCGAAGGTGACTTCGACCTGCCAGCGACTGACGAACCAGGCGAGGATGTCGCGGGGAAGAGCGTTGAGATCGGTCGCCAGGAAGGCCTGCGGGTCGAACTCGCCGGTTGGGTCGCGGACGAGAAGCCAGCGGATCGGTACCGGCGGAACGCCGCCGCGATACCACAGCGCGGTGCCGGTTGCGATCTCGACAATGCGATTGGTTCGGCCGTACCAGAGACTGACCCGGTAGCGCGTCCAGGACACGTTGCGATCCTTGAGGATGGCAGAGAGTTTTTTGTGGGGCTTACCTCGGATTGGAGGGCGGCCACGACCTTTGCGCTTTGGTCGGGGAAATTCGAACAGGTTGGCATCGAGGCGCAGGCGGGTGACAATGCAGACATGCTTGCGCACTGCGGCAAGGAACTCGATGGCCGCAAAGGCGCTGTCGGCGACCAGGACAATATATCGATCGGGCAGCCAACGATGGATTTGCCAAGCAGCCTGGCGGGCCCAATCGAGCAGCGTCTTGGGCGAGCGCGATTTGCCGTCATAGAAGCGTTTGGAGGGGGCGAGCAGTGTGAGGAAGGGCAGCGCCATGATGCGATCGGCCCACGGCACGCGCACCAACAACATGGCGGAAAGCCAGCGCAGACCGCTGGCTTTGACGAAGTGCCCCTTGGAGGAGCGCACCGGGTCGCGATAGATGCCGCGGGCGCTGATCTTGGGTCCCCAGCGTCGCTCGATGGTGTCATCGAGCCCGATCACCACTGGCTCGCCGGCCGCCACGAAGACCTTGATCAGCAGGAGCAGCAGGCGGCCTGCCGCGGCCCGCGACGACCACGCCGCCCGGTTGAGGACGCGATGGAAAGTACAGAAATCGGGATCGCGCTCTCGCCCGAGGATGCGCAGCGCCGCCGTGACAGTGCGCCGGCCGGGCGCCAGGATAACGCCGGCGAGCAGCATCAGAACATTCGGCCAGGTAGGACGCGTGAACAGATCGGTGAAGACTGCAAGCCGGGCCGCAAAACGCGGCGGCAGCGGATCGCAAGAGCGGGGAAGAAGACGGGCGTGTTGCATCCCATCGGTAGAATCGGCATGTTGAATCGCAGCAACCTCGTCCAGCTGCGACAAATTGAATCGGCAAACCGATCCACTCTGGCCCGCGCGGCACCGATCGAGCACATTGAGCGCTATGGCAAAATCCGACCCAACGCTTGCCCAGATTGCTGCTCAGTTCACGCATCACGACATAGAAAAGAGCCGTAGCGGTTATTTAGTTATCAACCGTCGGACTTCAAATCCGGTCGCACGGCTGCGCCCCATTCCAGATACCGATCGCTTCGAGCTCTTCTACTGGTCGAACGTGAAGGGGCGCTGGACAACGTTTGGCAATATGGGGCGCATGAAACTCATGCTCACGAGCGCTCATGAAATCGTCGAGAACGATCCCATGTTCAGGGGTCCGCGTACCCCATGAACGAGTTCAAAATTGGCCAAAGTCAAGCTTAGCGGTCTTTTTGTTAGCGGTCTTTTTGGCGGCCTTCTTCGCGGACTTCTTGGCCGCCTTCTTCGACGACTTCTTGGCGGCCTTTTTGGCCTTCTTCTTGGAAGCCTTCTTCGGTGCGACCTTCTTCGCGACCTTCTTGGCGGCCTTCTTCACCTTCTTCACGGCGGTGACCGCTGCGTCCTTGGTCGCTTCCACGGCGCTGGTGATCGTCTCCATCGCCTGCTCGGTGATCGGCTTATCGTCGTCCATATCGTGTCCCCCACGGTTTGTATGGAGCGATGACGATAGCGGGTTTCATCATTGTGTCAAAGCAACGCTCAACCTTTGCGGATCTTGTTGTAAGCGGCGAGCGCACGCTCGCGTCCTTTGGCATGATCGACGATCGGTTGCGGATAGGTCTTGCCGAGCGTGACGCCGGCGCTCGCAAGCTCGATTGGTGTCGCCTGCCAGGGCTGATGGATCAGCTTTGCCGGCACGTCTTTCAGCTCCGGCACCCAGCGTCGGACATAGGTTCCGTCGGGATCGAACTTCTCGCCCTGGAGCGTTGGGTTGAACACGCGGAAGTAGGGCGCGGCGTCGGCGCCGCAGCCGGCGACCCATTGCCAGTTGGCCGGATTGCTGCCGGCATCCGCATCGACCAACGTGTCCCAGAACCATGCCTCGCCGTCGCGCCAGTCGATCAGGAGATGCTTGACCAGGAACGAGGCGACCACCATCCGGACCCGATTGTGCATCACGCCGGTGTGCCAAAGCTCGCGCATGCCGGCATCGACGATGGGATAGCCGGTGCGGCCGTGCTGCCAGGCGGCAAGCGCCTTCTTGTCGGACTTCCAGGGGAAGTCGTCGAAATTGTTTTGCAGGTTCTCGGTGGCGAGGTTCGCATGATCGTGGAGCAGGTGGCGGCAGAACTCGCGCCAGCCGAGCTCGCTCAGGAACTTGTCGATGCCGGATCCGATCGCCGGATTCTCCGCCGCGGCAAACCGCGCGGCGTGAAAGACCTGGCGCGGGCTGAGCTCGCCGAACCGCAAATGCGGCGAGAGACCTGAGGTGCCCTCGCGATCCGGGCGATCGCGGTCGCCGACATAGGTGCGCGCGGTGTGCTTGAGGAAGTCGCGCAATCTTGCACGTGCCGAGGCTTCGCCGGGCGTCCAGCTCTCCCGCAGGCCGCCGGCCCAGTCTGGCTTGGTCGGCTCGAGCTTCCAGCTCTCGAGGCTGTCACTCGCGATCTTCGCGGCTGGGCGAAGCTCCTTCGGTGCGGGCAGCGGTTTGGGTGGATCGCCGAGCGACAGCACCCGCCGCCAGAACGGCGTGAACACGCGCAGGCCCCGGCCTTCCTTGTTGCGGATCGCCGAGGGCGGAACCAGCAAGTCGCCGGGAAAACTTTGCGAGTCCACGCCGAGCTTTGCCAGCGCTGCTTCGAGCTGTTTCTCGACGGCCTGATGCGGGGCCTGAGCGATCGAATTCCAATAGACCGCGCCGGCGCGGCTCTCACGTGCCACGTCGGGGATCACCCTCGCAGCCGGTCCCCTGCGCAGAACCAGCGATCCGCCGCGCGCTGCGATATCGGCGCCGAGTGCGCGCAGCGATTGCGCCAGCCACCAGCGCGTTGCGCCGCCGGGTGCCCGTCCGGCTGCATCGTCCAGGACGTAGAGGCAGACCACCGGCGCGCCGGTCTTGGCGGCGGCGTGGAGCGCGGGATGATCGGACAGACGGAGGTCGTCGCGAAACCAGACGATGACAGGCGGGGGGCTTGGCGGGGTCAGGGAATGTCCTCGTTTACGATCTGGAAAGGGTGTCGCGCGGGGCGCTGTGAACCGCCGTTAATGGGGTCGTAAGCGGATTGCATGAATATGCAGGAATTCCGGGGGTAGTTCCATTCATGACCAACTCATTAACGGCGAAGTTCGTGCCGCAATTCAAGCTGGGTACCAAGGCCGTCCTGTGTGCCGTCCTGCTGATTGCGATGAACACCGCATTGGTGGTCGGCGCCGGCTATTGGTCGCTCACCTCCGCTTTCAACGATCGCGCGCTGCGCGACATCGAGGTCAGCCTGCGCACGCTGGCCCTGGCCTTCGCCGAGATCGTTCCCGATGCCAGGATCACGATGCGGGATGGCGCGGTGGCGCGTGCCGAGATCGCCAAGATGCCGGACTTCAAAGATCACGCCATCGTCGATCGTGCGGTGTCCTATGTGGGCGGCAATGCGACCCTGTTCGTGTTTGACGATGCGAGCGGGCAGTTCGTCCGCCGCTCGACCAATGTGAAGAAGGAGAACGGCGACCGCGCCGTCGGCACCCAGCTTGCCGCCGACCATCCGGCGCAGGCCGTGTTGCGGCGTGGTGAAGCCTATAAGGGGCCGGCCACGCTGTTCGGCAAGTCCTTCATGACCGCTTATTTTCCGATCGCCGATACAACCGGCAAGGTCGTCGGCATTCTCTATGTCGGCATCCCCATGGCGCAGTTCGAGGCGATGCTGGCCCAGGCGATCGAGAGCATGGCGGTTGCGGCCGGCATCGCCGCGTTGCTGGTTCTGGTCCTGACCATGCTGGTGGTCCGCCGCGTCACCCGGCCGCTCACCTCGGTCACGCGCTCGTTGACGGCGCTCGCCAACGGCCAGAGCGACGTCGCGATCGATTGCGACGACCGTGCCGACGAGATCGGCGAGATCGCCCGCACGGTTGCGGTGTTCAAGAGCAATTCGCTGGAGCGGGCGCGCATGCGCAGCGAGCAGGCGGAAGCCGCGGCTGCGGCGGCCGAGCAGCGCAAGGCCGATCTGCGCAACTTCGTCGCCGAGTTCCGCGGCAGTGTCGGCGGCATCCTCGACAAGGTGCTGCACGCCTCGGGCGAATTCGAGCGCGTGGCGCGGCAATTGACCGACACCGCCCGGTCCACCGCCGACCTCTCGGCGAAATCAGCCGGCGCGTCCGAGGAGGCCTCCGACCACGTCCGTTCGGCGGCGTCCGCCTCCGACGAACTGTCTCAATCGATCTCCGAGATCACCCGCCGTGTGCAGGAATCCAACGCGATCTCCGCCGAGGCGGTGCAGCAGGCCGAGGCCACCGACCAGCGCATCGCGCAGCTGTCGGAAGCAGGCTCCCGCATCGGCGACGTCGTCAAGCTGATCACGTCGATTGCCGAGCAGACCAATCTGCTGGCACTGAATGCCACCATCGAGGCCGCACGCGCGGGCGATGCGGGGCGCGGTTTTGCGGTGGTGGCCCAGGAGGTCAAGACGCTCGCCGGCCAGACCGCCAAGGCGACCGACGAGATCTCGACCCAGATCGCGAGCATGCAGCTTGCGACCGAGGAGTCGGTGACCGCGATCAAGGCGATCACCGAGACCATCGAGCGCATCAGCGGTATCGCGAGCTCGATCTCGGCCGCGGTCGAGCAGCAGCGCAGCGCCACCCACAACATCGCCGCCAGCGTTCGCGCCGCGGCTTCGGGCACCGCCGATGTTGCCGTCAATGTCCGTCATGCGGCCGAGGGCGCCAGCGAGACGGGCGAGACCTCGAGCCGGATGTTTGCCTCTGCCCAGGCGCTGTCAGGTGAGAGCCTGCATCTGAAGGCCGAGGTCGACAGCTTCCTCGATCGCGTTCAGGCGGCTTGATCGGGGACTGGCGGGCTGAAACCATCGGCCCGCCGTGACGTAACTGACGGCATGATGTGACTGCCCGCGAGGCCTGCGGGCAGGGAGGCCGCCAGTGAACCGCCTTGTCGTGCTCTATCTCGCAACCCTCGTCATCCTGACCGGGCTGGATTTCCTGTTCCTGGGGCTGGTCGCCAAAGGCTTCTTCACCGCTGAGGTTGGCGACATGCTGGGCGAGCTGAAGCCTTTGCCGGCGATCCTGTTCTATCTGCTCTATGTCGGCGGCGTTTTGATCTTCGTCAGCGGCTCAGTTGGCGCAACGTGGCAATCGACGCTGCTCTATGGCGCCTTGTTCGGGCTGTTTTGCTACGCGACGTTCGATCTCACTGCGCTCGCGCTCCTGAAGCACTGGAGCTGGCCGGTCGCGTTCCTCGACATCGGCTGGGGCGCGGTGGTGACCGCGGTCTCGTCGACCGCGGGTCTGTTGGTGGCGGATCGTGTGACCGGATAAGCCGTTACTTCGGCTGCGGCACGATGCGGATGTAGGGCTTCGGCTCTTTCCAGCCCTGCGGATAGATCGTCTTGGCCTCGTCGTTGGAAACCGAGCCCGCGATGATCACGTCCTCGCCCTGCGACCAGTCGGCCGGCGTCGCGACGCGATGCTTCGCGGTGAGCTGGAGCGAGTCGATCACGCGCAGGATCTCCTGGAAGTTCCGACCCGTCGTCATCGGATAGACCAGCACGAGCTTGATCTTCTTGTCCGGCCCGATGATGAAGACGTTGCGGACGGTCTGGTTGTCGGCCGGCGTGCGGGTGAGGGGATCACCCGAGGTCGAAGCCGGCAGCATGCCGTAGAGCTTCGAGACGTTGAAATCGGTGTCGCCGATCATCGGGTAGTTCGGCGCAGCACCTTGCGTCTCCTTGATGTCCTCCGACCACTTCGAGTGGCGGTCGACAGGATCGACCGAGAGGCCCATCAGCTTGACGCCGCGCTTGTCGAACTCCGGCTTCAGCTTGGCGAGAGCGCCGAGCTCGGTCGTGCAAACCGGCGTGAAATCCTTCGGGTGCGAGAACAGCAGAGCCCAGCTGTTGCCGATCCAGTCGTGGAACTTGATCTTCCCTTCGGTGGTCTCGGCTTCGAAGTCGGGGGCGGTGGTGCCGATCGGGAGTGTCATGGTTCTACCTCATCGCGTTGAATTTACACAGAAATTCCAGCCTGGCCGTCGCCGGAAGTATAGGGGCTTGATGATCCCAAGTGAACGGCAACTGAACTGCTTCAAGTAAAATGTGAATTCTTCCTCTGAAGGGCTGATTTGTCAGCACATTTTTGTTACGGCGGCAGCTGCGGCGAAACATCTCCACCGGGGCTTCACGGTCTGGATTGCCCCGATAAAGCCTTTTATGACCCGCATCACGCCCGCCCGACGCTCTCCGGAACCGAAACGGTCCTCGTAGCGACTAATCGGCAACCATTGAGAAAAGTCGCGATCCCCATATCGAATCATTAACCACCCCTTTACGCCCGCATGAAAATGCTGGTCGATCAGAAGAAATCTGGAAGTGAACTATGTCCGCCGCACTGCCCAAGTCCGCTCAAAAGTCCGTTGAAGCGCCGTCCCTCGAACCGTCCTGCCGCGATACCGCGGCCCATGCACTCTCTGTCGTGCGCGATGGCGTGATCACGGGCGAAGGCCCGACCACCAAGGGGCGGGTGCATTTTTCCCGCTCGCTCGATGCCGATGACACCGCCTGGTGTGCTCGTATCCTGACCGCGACCGCCGTCAACGACCAGCCGATCAGCCGCGCCGAAGCCGAAGCGCTGTTCGAGATCAACGAAGCTGCGACCGAGCGCACCGACGGCGGCCGGTTCGACGATTTGCTGACCAAGGCGGTGGCCCATTACGCCGCGAGCGCCTCCGGCCTGAAGGTCCCGCCGCGCAACGTCGCGCTGGCGCAGGACATCGAGAGCTGGGCGCCGTCTTATGCGTCCAAGGTCAACAGCGAGATGTTGGAGTGGATCGCCGGCCAGATGCGCGGCAAGCGCCACAACAACCGTCGTCTGATGGCGATGGTGGCGACCTTCCTGGGCGCCACCGCGCTGCCTCTGGCGGGCCAATTGCCGAACGTGTTCGACATCGGAATGTAAAGATCCGGGCACGTAACATCGGAGATATTCTCGCGCCCCTTTCGAGGCGCGAGAGACAGCGGCGGGGTTATTTCCCCGCCGTTTTTTGTTTGCCGGCTTCCGGCTCGAGGCCCAGCGTGCGGCCGGGGAATCCGGCGGCGTCGAAATAGCGCTGGCTACCGACGCGCTGGACGTTGAGCACGGTCTCGAGACCATTCTCGGACTTCTTCTTCGACTTCTCCACGGCCTTGAATGCCTTCGGCACGATGCCGTTGGGCAGCGCTTCAGACATCACACGGCCGACCAGGCCGCCATTCTCCGAGCCGCGCAGGCCGAGGAGTTGAGCGGCAGTCATGCCGACGTCGGCATTGCTGACCGGCAGCTCGTCGACGAAGCCGGCTTTGAAGTCCGGACCGATCGCGGCCATGAAGTTGTAGGTGTCACCACGGCTGAAGCTGCCGTGCATGCCCTGACCCTGACGCAGCACGGTGTCGGCGACCTGCACCGAGCAGTTGGTCGGCGCCTCGCCGCACTCGCTGGCATAGGAGCGGAAGTTGACCACGATCGCCGGCGTCGGTGTCGCCGCCTTGCCGCGCAGATTGATGCTCGACAGCGGCAGCGTGCCGGGGAAGCGGCCGAGCTGGTCGTCGACGAACAGGCCGGAGATGTAGTCCTGCTCCATCAGCGCCTTGATGGTCTTGGCCGCCAGCTTCTTGTCCTTGTTCGGCAGGTAGATCAGGTCCGAGCCGCCATTGGTGGCGACGACGAGGTCGGGCTTGGTCGGATCCTTGCCGAGCACGCCGTTGCCGGCCTTCGGATGGGCATTGCCGGTGACGGCCGCGTTCTTGTCGTTGGGGTCGAACAGCGGCAAGTCGAGCGCCTTGGCCAGATCGAGGGCGAGGAAGCCCATCGGCAAAAAGTCCTTCGGCGTGTCGTCATAGCTGAGCTTGGCCGAGGGGCTGGTCTTGCTCTCCTTGGAGATGGTCGAGAAGCCGTGGTCGGCCTGGATCATGATGTTGGTGTTGGCGGCGAGGCCAAGCTCGTCCAGTGCCTTGCGGATCTGGGCGAGGTTGTTGTCGACGTTCCTGATGCTCGCCATCGTGCTCGGGCCGTTGATGCCCGGCAGGATCTGGTTGAGGCTGTCGCCTTGGTTATGCTGGGTGCCGTCGGGATCGCGCGACCAGAACACCAGCACGAACGGCTTGTTGCGCGCCTTGAACATCGGCAGCACCACCTTGGTGGCGACGTCGGCGAAATAGGCCTGCTGCACCACGTTGGCCGTGGTGGTGCCGGGCGTCTTGGCGTCGCCCGCCTTGCCGTTGTCGCCGCGGCCGGGGGCGGTGAGGGCGAGACCGGCCTTGGTCAGCGCGTCCTTCATCTCGTCCGAGAGCGCCACGCCGGCCTTGCTGCCGGTGGCGTCGTCGATGACGATCGAGTGCTTGCCCGGCTTCTCGGGCTTGTCGGTGTGGTCCCACTGATAGGTCGGGCCGACCTTGCCGATCGCGGCCGTGCTCAGGCCCTTGTCGCGGGCCATCTTCAACACGGTCTCTTCGTTGAGATAGTCGCCCTTGAAATGCTCGTCGATGTCGCCGAGCACGGAGTCGTTCTCGATGAAGGGGACCACGGTGTCGCCGGCAGGGACCGAGGTGTAGTTGGTCCAGATCGTGTTGGAGAACACGCCGGTGTCGCCGAGATAATGGCCGGTCGACATCGCCGAGCCATTGGCCATGGTGAAGGTCGGGAACAGCGAATGCGAGTTCTTGAAATTGACGCCCTTGTCGCGGACCTCGGCCATTGCCGGTGCGGTTTCGGGGGTGATCTTCAGCGCGCGCAGCCCGTCGGGGATGAACAGGATCAGGTTGCGGGGCGTGTTATTCTGGGCGGAGGCAAATCCGGTGGACAGCACTGTCAGTCCGGCTGACAGCAACACCAGTGAACGGCGCATCGTAATCTCCTAGCGGTAAGGCGGCTTGGCCGCCGAACCGCGGCCCCCGGCAATCGTTTAGTTTTGCTGTATGACAGTTTTGTTACAGAAGCGGATTGGCATGCAGAAGTGACGGGGAGGTGGCCCGGCGTCCACGCATTTGTCATTGCGGGGTGAAGAAAGGGTGGTGTGGGCGCACAACTGTCGCAACATCGTCATTGCGAGCGTAGCGGAGCAATCAGAGTCTTTCCGCGGACAGATCCTGGATTGCTTCGTCGCAAGAGCTCCTCTCAATGACGGAGGTGTAGGATGGGTAGAGCGAAGCGAAACCCATCAGCGCTTTCTCCGCGCGGAAACATGATGGGTTTCGCAAGTGCTCTACCCATCCTACGCCCCCGTAGACACACCTTCGCGTTCTCGCGGCTGTTCGCCCGAGCTTTGCTTTCATCGCCTCACCCTCCATTGAAAGAGGGCGCAGGGAAGACCGGGTGCCCGCGTCGTGACGATCGCGATACGCCCCTCTTCCTTGGGCCGAAGTGATCATTGTCTAACAAAATTCCGAATTCGAATAAAGAGAAATATTTTGTCGCCATGCTCTTGACCCCGGGCTTCGGTGTCTTGCCCGACGGGTCACGCAAGGGATTGTGGCCGCGACGGTCATTCCGGCACGGTCGGCGCCAGCGGAGCTTGTGCGAGCGTCTGGACCGGCTTGACCTTCGTCGGGCTGGCTCCGTTCCCGGCTGGATCGCGCCGTGGTGAAAGCGGGGCCGCCTTGAGGGCATAGACGATCGCGATCTGGGTTCGGTTATGGAGGCGGTATTTGCGCATGATGTTGCCGATATGCGCCCGCACCGTGTTCTCCGAGATCTTGAGCTCGTAGGCGATGTTCTTGTTTTGCAGTCCGCGCGCAATGAGCATCATCAGCTCACGCTCACGCGGCGTCGGCGTAATCAAATCTGTCGAATCCGGGCTCATGACTTGCTCCTCCCAGGCCTCTGGTTTGATGTCGCGGCAAACCCAGCGTGTTCTCATTCCGTCTTGAGCGCCTCGATTGGACTGAGCTTGGACGCCTTGTGTGCAGGATAGAAACCAAAGATCAGGCCGGTCGCGATTGAGAAGGCGAGGGCCAGGGCAATCGCATCGCCGTCGATTGACGTGATCCAGCCGGCCATGCGCGCGACCGTCATCGACAGCGTGACGCCGCTGAGGACGCCGATGGCGCCGCCGAGCAGGCAGAGCACGAGCGCTTCGCAGAGGAACTGGAGACGGATGTCCCGCATCCGCCCGCCGAGCGCGCGGCGGATGCCGATTTCGCGGGTGCGCTCGGTCACCGACACGATCATGACATTCATGATGCTGATGCCGCCGACCAGCAGCGAGACCGAGGCGATGGCGACGAGCAGCAGCGCGACGGTGCGGATCGCTCCCTGCTGCGCTTCCATGGCGGCGGCCGGGTCCTGGACCTTGAAGTCGTCCTCCTGACCGGCCGGGACGCGATGCCGCTGCCGCAGCAGGCTTTCGATTTCGGATCGCGCACCGGCCATCTGACCGTCGGCGGCCACCTTGGCAATGATGTAGGCGACCGAATCCCGGTTGATGTTGCTGGCGCTGCCGAGGAAGCGGAGCTTGGCCGTGGTGAGGGGGACGAAGGCGACGTCATCCTGCGTAGGTCCCTTGGCGTCGAGAACGCCGACCACTTCGAGCGGGACCTTCATGATCCTGATCTGCGCGCCGATGGGATCATCGCCCGGCGCAAACAGCTCGCGCGCAACGGTGCTGCCGAGGATCACGACCTTGCCCGCGGCGGCTTCCTCGGCGCTGGAAAAGTAGCGCCCGGAGGAAAGTTGCCAGTCGCGCACCATGAAGTGCCCGGTCGTCGTGCCGTTGATCGTCGTGTTCCAGTTCTTGCTCTCGTGGATGACCTGCGCCGTTCCGGCGATCGAGCCGGCTGCGGCCTGGATTTCCGGAATTTGCTCGAGGATGGCCTGCACGTCGCTCTCGGTCATCGTCAGCTTGGTGCCGTCCTTGAGGCGCACGCCGCCCTGATAGACCGCGCCGGGTATGATCATCAGCACGTTGGCGCCGATCGAGCGGATCTGCTCCTGGAGGCGCAACTGCGCGCCCGCGCCAATCGCGAAGACCGTCACGATCGATGCGACGCCGATCACGATGCCGAGCATCGTGAGGAAGCTGCGCAACGGGTTCAGCCGCAAGGCGTGCAGAGCGATCTGAAAGCCCTGAAACATCGTCATGACCCGACGCTCCGTTTGGGCAGCAACGGCACTACCGTCTCGTCGCTGACGAGTTCGCCGTCGTGCAGGCGGATGGTGCGGCGACACTTGGTCGCAATGCCGGGATCGTGCGTGATCATCACGATGGTCTGACCGAGCTGGTTGAGCGCGGCAAACAGCGCAAGGATCTCGGCGCCGGTGCGGCTATCGAGCGCGCCGGTCGGTTCATCTGCGAGGATGATCAGCGGAGAGGCGATCAGCGCGCGCGCGATGGCGACGCGCTGCTGCTCGCCGCCCGACAATTGCCGCGGGAAGTGATGCGCCCGGTGCAGCATGCCGACAGCCGCCAGGCTCTGCTCGGCGCGGCCGAGGCGTTCCTTGTGGCCCACGCCGCAATAGACCAGTGGCAGGGCGACGTTCTCGATCGCGTTGTGGCGCGCGAGCAGATTGTAGGACTGGAACACGAAACCGATACTGCGGGCGCGCAAGGTCGATCGGCGGTCTTCCGAAAGATCGGCAACGTTGGTGCCCTCGAGATAGATCGATCCCTCGCTCGGGAGGTCGAGCAATCCGATCATGTTCATCAAGGTGGACTTGCCGGAGCCGGACGGCCCCATCACCGCGAGGATCTCGCCCCGATCGACGTCGAAACTGACGTTGCGTACCGCCGCGACCGCGACTCCGTCCGTGCGATACGTCCTGCCGACGGATCGGAGGCTGATAAGGGGCAGGGTGGTTGTCATGATCCGAACCTGATGCCGAGAAATTCCATGCCGGCAGGCCGGATCGCCTGTCCGACCGCAACCTGGCTGCCCTCGACGAGCTCTCCGCTCTTGAGCGCAACCTGTTCCGTACCCGCCGCGCCGACGGTCACGGGGACCCGCTGGAGTGCGCCGCTGGCGGTGCGGACCCAGACTCCGCTGCGTCCGGGGGCTGTGTCTGTCCGCGCGCCCGAAGGCTGGAACCGTAGCGCCGCGAGAGGAACTTTCAGCACGTTGTCCTGCTGCTCGATCACGATCTTGACCAGGGCCGTCATGCCCGGAAGCAACGCGCCGTCGAGATTGGAGGTCGACAGGACGACCGTGTAGGTGACGACGTGCTGCTGGTTCTGCGGCGCCTTGCGGACCTGCCGCACCGCGGCTTCGAAGCGGCGGTCGGGATAGGAATCGACCGTGAAGTGAGCGCGCTGGCCGGGCGCGATGCGCCCGATGTCGGCTTCGTCGACCTGCGCGTGGATCTCCATGTCCTCGAGGCGGTGGGCGACCACGAAGGTCGTGCGGGATTCGAGGCCTACTGCGAGTGTCTGGCCTTCATTGACGAACCGCCCGACCACGACGCCGTCGATCGGCGAGCGGATCACGGTGCGGTCCAGATCGGCCTGCGCCGCCGCAAGGACGGCGGCTTTCTCCGGCACAGCCATCCTGGCCTGGTCGAGCTCGGCCTCGATCCGGCGAACGTCGGCCTGTGCGCCTTCCACCGAATAGGCATTGAGAGACATCATCACCTCGGCCTCGCGCTCCTGGGCCACGCGCGCGGCGAAGTCCGTCTGCGCATCGTCGACGGTGGACGTGGCCACGACGTTCTGCGACTGAAGCGCCAGCTTGCGTTGCAGGGTCTTCTGCGCCGACGCCTTGACGGCCTGGGCGCTGTCGAGCTTGGCGACCAGCACGTCCCGGCTGCCCTTGGCGTTTTGCAGATCGATTCTGGCGCGATCGAGCTTGGCTCGCTCGATGTCAACGAGGGAATCAGCGACGGCCAGCGCCGCCTTGGCCTCGTCGACCTTGGCCGCGAAGCTGCGGGGATCGATCAGCGCAAGCGGCTGGTCCTTGCTGACGGTATCGTTGAAGTCGACATAGACGCGGGCGAGTTGCCCGGACAATTGTGAGCCGACCTCGATCGTCTTGACGGGTTGCAAGGCGCCCGTGACGGTGACGGTCTGCTCGATGCTGCCGCGCTGGATCGCGGCATAGCGGAACAATGGGGCGTCCGATCCGAAGGTCGGGGTTTCGCTTGTCGCTGGCACAAGCAGCCGCTTCGTCGAGGCATAGGCACGCGCGGCCTTGTCGGCCGCGCTGCCGGCGGCGCCGGCAATAGCGGCCGGTCCCGTGGCGTAGATCGCGGCGAGGCCGCATGCAGTTCCCAGCAAGGCAATAACTGGCACAAATCGCATATCAAAACCCGCCTTCTTGAAAATGATTGCGTTGGCGGCAGAAGCTCAAAATCGTGCAGTGGTTGTATTCTCGTAATGGTTGTATTTCATCGAATTCGACATCTGTGGCTTGGCAGTATGTCGCTGTTCTTAGGGCGACGGACGGGCGCGCTCCATGATCCAGAAGTAAAGTCCGCGGGCTGCGACCTTTCGTGATTTGCGCGGAACGCATACCGGGCGTATTCAAAAAGATGCGCGCGGTATCGAAACTCGACAGCTGACTGAACGTCCCGTCTGTTTGCGGACTGTTGGCGTTCACGTCGGCGCATGGATGGCGACGCCATGACGCAGTGGGCGATATCAGGGCTGCAGCGCCGGACTGTCACATCCCTGACATGGTATCTCGGCGTGATGCCGCTTTTGGCGGTACCCGGTCCTTTCAATCACGAAACCAGATATGTGAACGCCTTCACTCGTCTCGAGGGGCTGTTGGCCCTAAGACGTGAGAGCTGCGGACCGAGGAGATTCGCTAGGTCATCGCGCATGCATTCAAGCACCTTGTTATCGCTTGCAAGAACAATGGATGGCTCGTTGCTGGATCATCGAGCGTTGAGTCCGGGAGTCTGTTGCAATGATTTCAAATCAAGCCACAGTTTATGTCGTTGACGACGAAATTGAGGTACGAAACGCGATTGGCAATCTCTGCGAGGAGACCGGACATCAGGTGAGGCTGTTTGCCTCGACAGACGAGTTCCTCGAGGAGGAGTTGTCCGTCGGGCCATCCTGTCTCGTGCTCGACGTGCGCTTTCCCGGCACGTCGCCCACCGGCCTCGAGCTTCAGCGCCGGCTGGCCGAGACCGGCGTATCCATTCCGATCGTCTTCATCAGCGGCCATTCCGACGTCCGCGTCTCGGTCGAGGCCATGAAGCGCGGTGCAGTCGAGTTTCTACCGAAACCCTTTCGCGAGCAGGAAATCCTCGACGCGATCAGGCACGGCATCGAGCGCGACCGCAAGCGAATGCATCGCGAAGACGCCGTGCGCGATGCGCGGCAGCGCGTCGAGGCGCTGACGGCGCGGGAGCGCGAGATCTTGCTGTTGATGGCCGAGGGGCTCGTCGCCAAGCAGATCGCGGCAAGGCTTGGCGTGAGCGAAGTGACGGCGAAAGTTCATCGCGCCAGGATGATGCGCAAGTTGGAATTGCGCTCTCCGATCGAAGTGGTGCGGCTCGTCGACAACATGGAGCGCGATGCGGCGGCGCGCGCGGCCGCCGGACAACCGCACAGCTAGGCTTTCGCGCGGCGACTTGCGGCACAAAGTCTAGTCCTTACCGATTAGCATGAACTGCAGTCTGTCGCACGGAGCACGATCGGTTCAGAGTCATCCCACGATGTCGACCTCCTCCAAGACGGCATCCGTAAACTGGTTAGACAACTTGAACCGAAAGGGATACTCCATGCGCAAATTGCTCCTCGCTTCCGTCGCCGTGTTCGCCCTGTCGTCTGCCGCTCAGGCTGCCAACACCGCGACCACTGTGCAGATTGGTCTCGCAAACGGCTCCACCGTGAACCAGCAGGGCCACGTGAATGACACCTCGACCACGTCCCAACTCGGCCTCGTGAACAGCGCGAGCACGATGCAGGGCACGACCTCTCCGTCGCTCAACAACGTCAGCTCGGTGACCCAGATTGGCGTCTTTGGCAACTCGGCCACCACCGGGCAGGTTGCCACCGGCAACAACACGAGCGGGATCAGCCAGTCCACGCTGTTCGGCCTCCCGCCGAACAACTCCGCTGGCGTTGGGCAGTTGGGTGGCGGCATCAACCTCAGCACCATCACGCAGCACTAAGCCAGCCCCGGTGTCGGCCCGGGCGCGTCCATCGAGCGGCGCGTCCGGGCGATACTCGACACGGCATGCTCGAAATGACCGCGATCAGATTGCCTGAGCGGGGGCCGCGGGTCGAAGGCTGATATTTTACGGAGGATATGACATGCGCACGAAATTTCTCATCACGGCCGTCGTCACGCTGAGCGCGCTGACCGCTGTCGATGCCAAAGCCGCCAACACGATCAGCGTGTTGCAGTTCGGTACGACAAATCTCTCGTCCACAACGCAGACCGGCCCGGTGAACAATACCGCGACGACGCTGCAATTCGGGGCCTTCAACCAGGCATCGAGCATGCAACTCGGTTCATTGTCTTCGGTCAATTCGGCGACGATTGGACAAGGCGGCACGACGGCCACCGCGACCAATATCGCTACGGCTGGCCAAGTCGGAGGCGCCAACACGAGCTTGATTGGCCAAATCGGTTTGAACAACGCCGCCGGGGTATCCCAGCTTGGCATTCTGAACGGCTCCACGATTCTGCAGCAGGCTCCTTGACCTGGGATCGTGTGGTGACTCGGCAGATATAGTGGAGGCATATGATGAACAAGCATCTTCTGGTCGTCGCAACGGCGGTTCTCGTCTCCTGTTTCACCGCGAACGGACCCGCGCGAGCACAGGGCGCCGACATCAAGACGATCGTTTCGATCAACGGGCCGCCCGTGGTCGTGAACCAGAGCAGCTCGCTCAACATGGTCGGCGTATTCCAGATTGGCGGCACGCCCAGCGCGACCGTCACCCAGAACGGCAGCAACAACGCCACCGGCATCCTGCAATTCGGTGGAACGACATCGGCGTCGGTTGGCCAGACAGGCATGAACAATCTTGCCTTCGTCGGCCAGACGGGCCAATCGGCGACGAGCATCGTGTCGCAGCTCGGTGCCATGAATACAGGAGCCATCGCGCAATTCGGCGCGGTCAACTCGTCGACGGTGATCCAGACCGGTCCGTGAGCTGATGGGGCAGGGCGATGAGATATGGTCGAGGGTTTCTGGCCTTGGCGGCGTTGCTCGCCGCCATCAGCGTTGCGTCCGAGGCATCCGCAGGATCCAGGCAATCGCCAAACATTGCCGGCCCCGCGCTCTCCTGGATCAACAGGAATGTGAGCATCGAGACGGTCGTGCAATCCGGCAACAACCCGCAGCCGGTCACGATCGTCGAGAACAGTCTCATCAACATCGCGCGAGTGATCGAAATCGGGACCGGCACGGTCGATGCGACGATTGTCCAGAACGGGATGCACAACTATGTCGATCTGATTCAGGTCGGCAACACTACCAATGCGCTGATCGGCCAATCGGGCGTCAGCAACATCGCCGACATCACCCAGGTCGGCAATTCGACCAATGCGCTGCTGCTCCAGGTCGGCGACATGAACACGGGAACGGTCAGGCAGTTCGGACGCTTCAACTGGGCGGCGATATTTCAGTTCGGGCGATGATCGAGATGAAGAGGTGTGACATGAAGTTCCTCCTGCTCGCATCCGGAATGACCCTCATGAGTGCAATTGCGATGTCGCCAGCCGGCGCCGGGGAGACCGGCGACGGCCACACCACCGTGGTCCAGGACGAAAACGGAACCGCAATCATCACGCAAAGCGGCGATCCGGCGCAGGCCGAGGTCAAGGTCGACAAGGAGCCGGGCCGCACCACCGTCTACCGCCGCAGCGGCGGCAATACCGCCATCGTGTCGCAGGGCAGCGGAAATGCGCAGGACATGCTGGACTGGCTGCGCAAGCAGCAGGGCCGCTGACGCGCCGCATTCGCGGGAACGAAGGCCTGACGCCGGATGAAGATTCCGGGCGTTCTGCCGCAGCCGGTTCCCCGTTAATCCCGTGCCTTAACCAATAATTAATTATACGTTTGCGGGTGGGCGACAGCCCGGCCTAGCGTGCGGTGGGGAGCCGCTATTCGCGAAGCCAAACGAGTTGGTGCGTATCATGATGTCCAGATCAAATGGGGCGTTGCTCGCCTCGCTCAGCGCAGCCGCGCTGCTCCTTAGCCCCGGCGACAGTTTTGCACGACCGGGCGGTGCCGCCCCGCATGCCATGGTGACCGCAGCTCCACCGCCGGCCGCCGTACGTCCGCCGATCGCGCCGGGCGCGCGGTTCCGCGGCCGCAACACGCCCTGGGTCTATTGGCCGGGCGGCGGCGCGTTCGCCTACGACAATGCGGGCTACAGCCCGCCTTTCGTCGATGCCGGGCAGCCGGCCTCTACCGACGTGCGCTACACCTACACCTATGACGTTCCCTGGGACTGGTCGCATCGCTTCCCGCCGAACGTCGTGCCGTCCGACCGGCCCTATGTGCCGAGCTGTCCGACGGAATCCGTGACGGTGCCCGGCCGCGGCGGTGGCGAGCACACCGTCAACATCATGCGCTGCTACTGAGCAGCGTAGCGCGCGAGAGACTGCGTTACAGAATTCCTGCCGCGGCCGCCTGGTCGCGGTCGGACTGCTTCCGCCTGACATTCGCGAGCTCGCGGCTGCAAGCCACAAATGACGACGTGCCAGGGCGCAGCCCGAACTGGCCGCAGACATCCCGATCCTCATCCGCAATGACGCGCGCGAGCTCCGCCTCGGCGGCCTGGCGCAGCGTGGGCGCCGCGACGAGCGCGTGAAGGGCGAAGGCCGTCACGACGGCAAGCACCAGCGCAACCGCAACTGTGGGGCGCTGCATCTCGTCGGCCGTGTGATGAGAAGCGCGTGCCTTGCTTCTGGCTTCGGTCATGAAATCCTCTCTCGCATGAAATATCGATGGTCAGAAAAATGATCGTCGAGCGGCCCGACAAAATCGCCGGATACAACACCAATACCCGCTGCGTCGCAGCGGGAGCGTGAAACAGATTACAAATTTCAAGCCGGCGGATTAAGAGTCGGTACTAGCCCAGTTCAAAGCTGGTTACGCCGAACACGCGGTCGAGCCGCAGTGACGGGACTGCTCCAGTGTACATTCGTGCCGTTTCGAATGTCGGCTTTAGGCCAAGGGATTCCGCAAGCGCCACAGCATCGCGGTTCACCGCGGGGATGTCGAGCACAATCTCGCTGCTTCCGCCGCTCGCCAGCAACGCCTGGAGGATGGTGTCCGCCGCAGCGCGGTTATCTGCTACCAGCGGGCCGATCTTGCAGCCGCTCCGGCAGGGCCGGATCACGCCCCATGCGGCGAGCCTTCCGTCGCGCAGCAGCGCGCGGCCGACATGGCCGGGCGTGTTGATCCAGGCGCGCAGGAAGGCGCTGCGCCGAGCCGGGAAGACCGTGGCGTCATCGGCTTCGACATCCGCAAACGGGATCGTGTCGAGCGCGACGACATCGGCCGGCGGTTTCGGTGGTGCGGAAACGGTGCCGCCATAGCGGATATTGGCGTAAGCAAGCTGGAAGCCGGATTTTCGGTAATTGTCCTGCTGCGCCACCACGCCGTCGAGCCCGATCACGCGCGAGCCCGCATGCGTGATCGCGGCGTTCCAGATGCGCAGGCCGTGACCTCTGCCGCGAAAACCTGCGCGCACGATGTAGAAGCCAAGGAAGGCGAAGCGGTCGTCGTAATTGACGCAGGAGACGGTCGCGACGGGCTCGCCGTCGATTTCGCCGACGAAGAAACCGTTCGCGTCCGGAATGGCGAAGCAGGCGGCGTCGCGCAGGCCGGGATTCCAGCCCTCTGCCGCGGCCCAGTCGATCGCGATGGAGATCTCGTCGGGCTGCAAATTGCGGATCTGCAAATCGCTCATGTTGCGTGGCCTCGTGGCGGCGGGCTTGTCGGCAAGTCTGGTTTGCGGGCAAGTCTGGTTTGCGGGCAAGTCTAGTTGTAGAAGGCCTGACGACAGGCTGAGCCTTGGCAGACTGAATCTTGGCAGACTGAATCTTGGCTCGCCACAACGCTATCACAGGGATGATCGGTCATGGCAGCAGAGAAGGTCGCACTCGTCACCGCAGGCGGCAGCGGCATGGGGGCAGGGGCCGCGCGGCGGCTCGCAGCCGATGGCTTCCGCGTGGGTATCCTGTCGTCCTCCGGCAAGGGCGAGGCGCTCGCGGCCGAGCTCGGCGGCTTCGGCGTGACCGGCTCGAACAAGTCCAATGACGACATGAAGCGCTTCGTCGACGGCGCGCTGGCGAAGTGGGGACGCATCGACGTGCTCGTCAACAGTGCCGGCCACGGCCCGCGCGCGGCGATCACGGAGATCACCGACGAGCAATGGCACCTCGGCCTCGACACGTATCTGCTGAACGTGATCCGTCCGACCCGGCTGGTGATGCCGGTGATGCAGGCGCAGAAGGGCGGCGCCATCATCAACATCTCGACCGCCTGGGCGTTCGAGCCGAGCGCAATGTTTCCGACCTCGGCCGTGTTCCGCGCAGGTCTTGCCGCCTTCACGAAAATCTTCACCGATACCCATGCGGCCGACAACATCCGCATGAACAACGTGCTGCCCGGCTGGATCGACAGCCTGCCGCAAACCGATGCGCGCCGCGACAGCGTGCCGCTGAAGCGCTACGGCAAGGTCGAGGAGATCGCCGCGACGGTCTCGTTCCTCGCGTCCGACGGCGCCGCCTATATCACCGGCCAGAACATCCGCGTCGACGGCGGGCTGACGCGCTCGGTCTGAGGCGCGTTCATCCGAGTCGCGTTCTCGTTGTCTTGTTCTGATGCGACACGGCGCTGCATCGCGCGTCACAGATGAAGAAAGGTGTGTGGCCTCCAGGTCACACTTCTCATGCGTTCGCACGACGTCGCGCGCATACTACGTCGCAGTCCCAGCGAACTTCGCGGCAGCCCAAGACGCTGCGCGGTGTACCGCCTATGCCTGACCCGTGCCGGAAACACCTCGCCGGTGCATTCGAAAAACGCGGGCTTCGATCGCGTGGGGCAAAGGAGACTGCAATGAAGAAGCTTTTGCTGGCGGCAGCGATGGTTGTTTTGGGCGCCGCGTCCGCGCAGGCCGCCGACCTCGCGGCACAATACACCAAGGCGCCGATGATGGCGCCGGCCTACAACTGGACCGGCTTCTATGTCGGCGCCAATCTCGGCGGGCAGTGGGGCAGTGCCGATCCGACGACATCGACCGTATTTTCGCCGACCGGCTATTTCGCGACCAGCAGCGTTCCCGCGATCGGCGCGGTCGGCGCCCAGAATGTCAACAGCTCCAGCGTGACCGGGGGCTTCACGGCCGGCTACAACTGGCAGGTCAATCAGGCGGTGTTCGGCCTCGAAGGCGACATCAACTATTTCGGCTTCAAGGGCAGTGCGTCGGGCTCGGCGGTCTATCCCTGCTGCGCTCCGACCGCCTTTACCGTGTCGTCGCAGGTCTCGGCCGATTGGCTCGCCACGATCCGCGGCCGCATCGGCTTCCTCGCCACGCCGAGCTGGCTGCTTTACGCCACGGGCGGCGCGGCGATCGCCGACGTGAAGGGCAACTTCAACTTCACCGACACATTCGCAACAGCAACCGAGTCGGCCGCGATCCGCGATACCCGCGTCGGCTGGACTGCTGGTGCCGGCACCGAATATGCCTTCGGCGGCGGCTGGTCGTTCAAGGCCGAATATCTCTATGTCGATCTCGGCCGCGCCAGCACGACAAGCACCAATTTGGCCGCTTTCACGCCGGCCATTGCCTTCCCTACCAACGTCTACTCGCACTCGGTTGACATCAAGTCGAACATCGTGCGCGTCGGCGTGAACTACAAGTTCGGCGGACCGGTTGTCGCCAGATACTGAGCTGAATCTTGTTCCGATTTGGTGAGGAAAGCCCCGGCCTGGCCGGGGCTTTCTGTTTCGACGCTCAGGCGCCGTGCAAGGCGAGCAGACGCGCCAGCGCAGGCAGGATCTTGTAGCGGGCGATCTCGTGCGGATATTCGCGGCGATTGGCGAGCAGCACGATGCCGATCCGGTGTGCAGGCACCAGGCCGATATAGCCAGAGGCGTTGTTGAGGCCACCGGGCTTGTCGACGACGGTGACGCCGGGAAGGTGCACGGTCTCCCAGGCCATGGCTTGGCCGAACGTGGCCTGCTCGAACTTTTGGTCGACGTGGAAACTCTCGTGCTGTGTCATGCGCAGCGCCTCGCGCAGGTGCGGATCGATTGAGCGGCCATCAGCGTTCGCTGCAACGAAGGTCGCAAGCTCCCGTGCGGACGAGAACATCTGGCCGGTGCCGGGGAAGTCGAAATAGCTCTGTTGGTTGCCGACCGGGCCGATGGCCGTGCCCTGGTCGGAATAGCCCTGCACAACGCGTCGCATGGCAGCGTCATCCATGATCGCGCGGTTGTCCGGTCCGCGTTCGGGAATGGATGTGGCGTGCATGCCGAGCGGCGTGAGGATGCGGCTCTCGATCAATCTTGCGACCGGCGCGCGATAGCAGCCCTCGAGCACGAGCTGAAGCAGCACATAGCCGGCATGACTGTAGATGCGCTGCTTGCCGGGCGCGACGCCCGCGGGCGGCGCGAAGGCATTGAGCATCGCGATGAATTGCGCCTGCGAGTAGGACTCGTTCGGCCAGGGCGGGTGATCGGTCGGTAGCAATAGCCCCGAGGTGTGCGTCGCGAGCTCGCCCAAGGTGACCCGGCGGATATAGTCGCCGTCGAGCTCCGGCAGATATTTCGGCAGGGGATCGTCGAGCCGCAGCTCGCCGCGGAGCGTGCCGAGCGCCACCAACGTCGCCTCGAACGGTTTTCTCAGGGATGCGAGGTTGAACAACGTGTCCGGCGTCACCGGCCGCCTGGTGGCGTCGTCTGCGAAGCCGTAGGTGAAGAACTCGACATGCCGGCCGGCGTAGAGCGCGGCGACAAGACCGCCGGGATGGTCTGGCGTTGCGGTCGGCGCAAGCTCTGCGGCGACGATGTCGCGCATCTGTGCGATCATGTCGGAGTCCGCCAATGCGCCGCGTGGCCGGACGAGCGCGGCCGCAAAGGAGCCCAGCGCGGCGCCGGCGAGGGCCCGCCGGGTGATTTGTGGTGAGATGACAATAGGCTGCACGTGCTCTGACGATGATGATGTGCGCCCCCGCTGACTGTTTTAGTGAGGCGAGGGCGGTCTCCCAATTCACGATTGCGCGTGATGGGTTCCATGTCGGAAGAATTACTTAGCTTATGGGCTAACAATCATTGACGCCGGACCGGCGTGTCTCTATAGTTAGCTGTATGGCTAACCAATTATCCCAGCTCGATCAGGTCTTCGCAGCGCTCGCCGACCCTACGCGGCGGGCCATCGTGATGCGGCTGTGCGCCGGCGAGGCCTCGGTCGGCGAGCTCGCGGAGCCCTTCGAGATGGCGCTGCCGAGCTTCATGAAACACATCCACGTGCTGGAGCTGAGTGGGCTCGTGCAGTCGGAAAAGTCCGGTCGCGTTCGCACCTGCCGTCTTAGCCCCGAGGCGCTCGTCGGTGCGGAAGATTGGTTCCAGCACCAGCGCGCGATCTGGGAGGCGCGGCTCGATCGCTTCGAGGCTTACGTGCTGAAGCTCAAGCAGGAGAGGGCGGCCGCCAAGCGGCCGTCCAGGAGATCTGCCGAGATGACCGAGAAGACCACCAACAAACCAAGCAAACGGAAAGGTACTGAGTGATGTTGAACGCTGCCCTGTCGCAATGGTCGATGGACCGCGAGATCGTGATGTCGCGCGTGATCGATGCGCCGCGCGATCTCGTCTTCGAGGCGTGGTCCGATCCCAAGCATCTGCCGCAATGGTTCGGGCCGAAGGGATTCAAGATCGAGACCTTCGAGATCGACGTGCGCGTCGGCGGCGTCTGGCGCTTCAACATGATCGGACCCGACGGCACGGTCTATCCGAACCGCATGCGCTTCCTCCGCATCGAGCGGCCGTCGTTCATGGAGATGTACCACGGCGATGACCAGGACGATGACCCCGGCATGTTCCGCTTCACCATCACCTTTGCCGAGCAGGCCAACGGCAAGACCGTGCTGATGATGCGGCAGCTGGCAGCGAGCACCGAGCAGCGCGATGGCATGATCGGCTTCGGCGCCGTCGAATACGGCTATCAGACGCTGGACAAGCTTGCGGCCTATGTCGGCGGGCTGAAGAAATAAGGGCCTTGCGTGATTCGGGGGCGCCCTCGACATGGCGTCCCCGAAATCAGCCCGAAAAACGCTGGCGCTTCTGCGGATTATGACAGTGCGCAGGCGAATTATGACAGTGCCGTCACGCAGATTTTTGTCGCGCCGTGCTGCTGATTTATGACAGAATTGCTACCGTTAGATGTCATGTTGACTACAGCGGAGCGATTCATGTTGCAGTGGCAGGCAAGGTCAAATCCCCTTGCGTGGTGGTGGGGGTCCCTGACGCTTGTCAGTGCGGCGAACATTCTCGTCTGGTTCATGCTGTACCGCGAGTTCTACCCGACCGTCGCGGGCAGCGTCGGCGGCGGCTCGGATATCGGGCTCATGTTCCTGCTTTGCGCGGGCTATGTGTTCGGCTGCGCCTTCCGCTCGGTGTTGCCGCGCGCCGACGTACAGCGCATCTGCCTGTTCGACACCTGGCTGTCGAGTGTCTTCATCGGCCGCACGGTCGCGACCGTGGCCGAGGTCTGCTTCGCCGCGCAGTGGGCGATCATCCTGCATCAGCTCGGTCGCATGACCGGCGCGGAGACCGCGGTGAACATCGCGCTGGTGATCGTGCCGATCATCATCATCGCGGAGTGCTTCTCCTGGTACGCGGTGGTCACCACCAACTTCCTGTTCAACGCGATCGAGAATTCGCTGTGGGCGGTGACGTTCTTCCTCGCCGGCATCGCACTGTGCCGCCTGATGCCGGAATTCCAGGGCCCGGTGCGCTGGGCGCTGACCGCCGGCATCGTCGGCATCGCCTGCTTCCTCGCCTTCCTCGTGACCGTTGACGTGCCGATGTATCTCAGCCGCTGGCGGGCCGGACATGAAGAGGGTGGCAGGTTCCTCGGCTTCCTCGAAGGCCTGCATGACGTCTCGACGCGCTGGGTGGTGACCCATGACATCGCGCACTGGAAGGGCGAGCTGACCTGGATGTTCCTGTATTTCAGCGCCGCCGTCTGGTCGAGCCTCGCGCTCTGCGCGCTCTACGCCATGGAAGGCTATCTCATGCGCTATCTCGCCTGATTGCTTACTTCCCAACCAGGCCGCACTTGCTGCGGTCGAGCGGGCGGAAGGCCTGATCGGGCGGGATGGTCGCGACCAACTTGACGAAATCCCACGGACCCTTGGATTCCTCCGGTGTCTTGACCTGCACCAGATAGAGATCGTGCACCATGCGCTGGTCCTCGCGGATGCGGCCATTGGTGGTGTAGGCGTCCGCGACCTGCGTCGCCTTCATCTTCGCCATCACCGTTGCGCTGTCATCGGAGCCGGTGTCCTTCACGGCTTGCAGATAGTGGCGCACGGCAGAATAGACGCCGGCCTGGATCTGTGACGGCATCGCCTTGCGGCGCGCGTAGAACGCGTCTGAAAACTTTCGCGCCGCAGGCGAGACGTCCTCGAAGAACGAGGTGACGATGAGATCGCCGCGCGTCGCCTTCAGGCCGACGGCCTCGATATCGACGTTCTGGAACGACATCGGCACGATCTTGATGCCCTGGTCGGCGAGGCCGAATTCCTCGGCCTGCTTGATCGCGGTGGCGTTATCGCCGGCGACGTTGATCGCGAGGATCTTTGCGCCCGAGGACTGCGCCTGGAGCAGGAACGACGAGTAGTCTGGCGTGCCGAGCTGGGCCTTGACGCTGCCGGCGACCTTGCCGCCGAGCGCCGCGATGCGATCGCGGGCGGTCGCCTCGATCGAATGGCCGAAGGCGTAATCGCCGGTGATGAAGAACCACGGCTCCTTGCTGGTTTGCATGACGCCGGAGACAACCGCAGTCGCAGTGGAATAAGCGTCCTGGGTCCACTGCACGCTGCTGGGCGCGCAGGCATCGTCAGTGAGCTGGTTGGCCCCGGCGCCGGAGACCAGGAAGATCTTGCCGTTGCCGCGCACCAGCTCCTGCACGGCGAGTGCCGCACCGGAGCTGCCGCCATCCGCGATCGCCTGCACGCCGTCGCTGAACCATTTTCGTGCGAGCGAGGCCGCGAGGTCCGGCTTGTTCTGGTGGTCGGCCTGCAGGATCTCGATCGGCTTGCCGTTGATCTTGCCGCTGAACTCCTCCGCCGCCATCCGCGCCGCCTCGACCGAACCCGGGCCCATCGCGGTGGCGAAAATGCCGTTCATGTCGGTGAGGACACCGACGCGAATGGCGTCACCCTTGATCTCGGCGCGCGCGGCGCCCGCGAGCGCCAGCGTGGTCAGCAGGATGGCGGTGGATGTCGTGCGGATGATGGCCATGGCGTTTCCTGATTTTATCGTTGGTGGATCGGGTGCGGTGGTCAGGCCGCCTCGGCAATGACCTTGTTGCGCAAGATGCCGATGCCGGAGATTTCGACCTCGACGGTGTCGCCGGGTCGCATCCACAGTGGTGGCGTGCGCTTGAGGCCGACGCCGCCCGGTGTGCCCGTGACGATGACGTCGCCGGGGACGAGCGGGCAGATCGTCGAGATGTAGGCGATGAGCTCGGGGATGGCGGTGATCAGCAGATCCGTCGTCGTGTTCTGCACGACGGTGCCGTTCAAGCGGGTCTGAAGGGTGAGCTTCGACGGATCGGGGATCTCGTCCGTCGTCACCAGCCACGGGCCGAAGCTGCCGCTCTCCGCAAAGGTCTTGCCGGAGAGGAACTGGCTGGTGTGACGCTGCCAGTCGCGGACGCTGCCCTCGTTGTAGCAGGCATAGCCGGCGATATGGTCGAGCGCACGGCTCGCTGGAATGTGGCGGCCCTGCTTGCCGATGACGAGCGCGAGTTCGCCCTCATAGTCGAAGTCGTCGCTCACCGCAGGCTTCAAGATGGGCTGAAGATGGCCGACCTGGCTGCAGGGGAAGCGAACGAACAGCGCCGGCTTCTCGGTCACGGTGCGGCCGGTTTCGGCGACATGATCTCGATAGTTCAGGCCGACACAGATGATCTTGCCGGGATCGGGAATGACGGGGGCGAAGCTGATGGCGTCGAGAGGATGATCGGGCGACGAGGATGCGATCAGCTTTGCCGCCTCGGCCTCGCGACCGGCTTCGAGCAACTGACGCAGCGTGGTGCAAGGCGCCATGCGTGTGCCGAGATCGACGACGCCGTTGTCCTTGACGGCTCCGAAGGAGGCGCGCCCGTTGGCGATGAAAGAGAGCAGCTTCATGAGATATCCCTGAGGTTTGTTCGGTCAGGCCGCGGACGGCACGTGGGTTGGAGGCATGATGGTGGCGACGAGCCTGTCGAGCTCGGCATCATCGCGGGCGGTGCCGCGGATGTAGCGGTCGGGGCGAACCAGCGCGGCGGTGATGCCGTGCTCGCGCAGCCAGGGTCCGATGCCTTCGGCATCGTCGCTGGTCAGGATTTTGATTCCCGCCTGCGAAAGCGCGGGACGCGCCGCGCTCTCGACGAGGAGCACGTGGCTGTAGCCGATGAGATCGTCGCCGCGGCCGCCGTTCTTGAGCTTGAACTGGGGCGCGAGATGTCCGGCGAGCGGAAGATCGCCGAGTGCGAGCCCGGGGCCGAGCAGGGGCTTTTTCGACTCAAGCTTGACCGGCGCATTCTCGCGCGCTTCACCGGCGGCAAGGCCGGCTTCGATCGCCTTGGTGTTGATGACGCCGCCCAGGCGAATGGCGAGCTCGATGAATTCGCGCACATGCGGCGCGCGCTCGCTCTGATAGGTGTCGAGCAGATCGGGCGATGCGCCGCCGCGAATGATGCTCGCGAGTTTCCAGGCGAGATTGGCGGCATCGCGGATGCCGGCGCACATGCCCTGGCCGAGGAAGGGCGGGGTCTGGTGCGCGGAATCGCCGGCAAGCAGCAGCCGGCCGTTGCGCCATTGCTGCGCGATGACGGAATGAAAGGTGTAGACCGCGGCGCGCTCGAGCTCCGCATCGTCAGGCGTGATCCAGCGCGACAACAGCTCCCAGACTTTTGCCGGCTGCGCGACGTCGTTCGAATCCTCGTCCGGGCGAACCGTGATCTCCCAGCGCCGCCGTGTGCCGGTGCCACGGACATAGGTCGCCGGCCGGTGCTGGTCGCAATGCTGGATGCTGTAGTCGCCGAGGTCGTCGCGGGCGCGCTTGAGTTGCACGTCGACCACCAGCCAGCGCTCATGGAAACCGAGATCGTCCATCCCGGACCCGATGAAGCGGCGAACGAGAGAGCGTGCGCCATCGCAGCCGATCACATAACCGGCGCGGACCTCGCTGAGTTTCCCGCTGGAAAGATCCTCGTAGCGGACGCGCACCCCACGCTCGTCCTGGTCCAGCGCGAAGACATCGCAGCGGCTGCGCAGGCTGACATGCGGCCAGCGCGCAAGGCCGCCGATCAGGAGGTCCTCCAGCGTGGGTTGATGGAAACGATAGCTGAGATTCCAGCCCATCGGCGTCAGCGTCTGCGGCCGCGACCAGTCCAGCAGCATCTTGCCGTCGGCGTCGAGAAACAGCATGCCGGGGCTCAGGGTGACGTGCGGCAGGATCGCGTCCGCAAGACCGATGGTCTGGAATATGCGCATGCATTCGTCGTCGAAATGCACCGCGCGCGGCAGATGATAGGTCCGCGCCTCGCGCTCCAGCACCAGCGTCCGCAGGCCGCAGAGGCCGAGCAGATTGGCAAGCGTCGCGCCGACCGGGCCACGGCCGACGATCACGACGTCGAATTCCTCGGGGGCTGATTTATCCTGCATGCGGCTATCTCTTCCCCAAGCGGTGCCATCTCTTCAACGGCGCCGCGCCGAGTGTCCGTCCAGCGGACACACGGCTCGCTGACGTCCCAGCGGGACAAGCGTGCGCGGAATTGGGGCTTGCAATGGGCTACTGACGAATATATGTTCATATGAACATATACGCAGGTGATGATGGCGAAGGCCAGGAAGAATGCTGTGCCGGCGCGCCCGAGAGGGCGGCGGAGCAAGGATATGCCGGATGGTCGCCAGGCGCTCCTGGCGGCGGCCACCCACGCGTTTGCCTGCCATGGTTTCGATGGCGCAGATCTGCGCAGCGTAGCCGCTGCCGCCAAGGTCAGCGCCAATCTGGTTCGCGTTCACTTCGGCAACAAGGCGGCGCTCTGGGAGGCTTGCCTGGATCGGGTGGTGTCGATCGGGCTTCCCGCCATGGCCGGCGTGCAGAAGATCGCCTGCGATTCTGCCCGCCCGCTGGGAGAACGGCTTCGCGGCGTGATCACCGAGATCGCTGCCTTCTATGCTGCGCATCCGGATGTCAGGGATTTCGTCCTTCGACATGCCACGGACGCGCCGGAGCGGGCCGTACTGGTGCTGGATCGGCTTCTGCATCCCGCCTACGCGACGGTTCGCGAGCTGTTTTCCGCAGGTATTGAAGCAGGCATCATCCGCAGCCGCCACCCGGCGTTGTTTTTCGCTCTGCTCAACGCCGCGCTGAACCAGCCGCCTGCGTTTCCGATGCTGCTCAATCGCATCGCGCCGGAGATCGATCCGGAAACCTCTCGCGATCTGCTGATCGAGACGACCATCGCGACGTTTCTCCACCTTCCACGATGATGCTGGATGGCATCGCCAGCCTCGCTGAAATCCCAACCTGAGAGTGAGTCCTATGCAATTTCGTCTTGTTCTTGCTTTGCTGACGGCAATGATCACGCCGGCCCTTGCTCAGTCCGGGCCGAGCGAGGCTGACCAGCGGCAAGCCTGCATGGGAGATGCTCTTCGGCTTTGCGCCGCTTACGTTCCCGACCGCGCCCAGATCAGGAGTTGCATGGCGGCTCAGCGCGATCAGCTCAGTCCGCAATGCCGCGTTGTCTTTGATGCGTCCTCCCAGGCCTTGAATTCGCAGCGGCGTGCCGGATCCAAGGTCCCGTAGAAGGCGCGCTGGGACTCGATCGAGATGGCGGCCACCGTTTCGCGCAACGATGCCACCGCTTCAACGGCGCCGGCCGAAGCGTCCGCCCAGAGGATGGGGGATCATCGGGACACGAGATCTCACTGTCGGCCTGCTGTCCGCCAGCCGGACAACTCGGCGATAGCGCTACGCGCCGCGGGCTCATTTTGGCTAGGGAAGGGTCAAAGGCAATAAAATGCAGGCTGCCCACCAGGCGGCCGGCGGGAGGAGAGAGCCATGCCGCGATCTGTGCTGGGCGTGTGCCTTGCGATGCAATTGTTTGTGGCACCAGGCTTTGCCGCCGATATCAATGTCGGGATCATCCTGTCGGCGACGGGACCTGCCGCCGCAATTGGCAACGCCGAGCGGAACGGCACGATTTTCGGCCCGACAGAGATTGCCGGCAAAAAGGTCAACTATCTCTTCCTCGACGAGGCTTCCGACAGCACGGCGGCGGTTGCTGCGCTGCGTAAGCTATATCAGGAGAGCAAGATCGACATCCTGGTCGGGCCGACCTCGACTCCAGGTTCATTTGCCGCGATCGATCCGGCGGTCGAGTACAAACTGCCGGTGATCACGCTCGCGCCTGTCAACGCGCTGGTCGCCCCGGTCGATGCCAGGCGGCGCTGGATCTTCAAGACCACGACCAATGACGATCACGAGGCGACGCCGCTGTTTGCGAATATGAAGAAGACCGGCGTGAAGAAGCTCGCGCTGATCGGCTTTGGCGACTCCTATGGCGATGCCTGGAGCAGGGTCAGCGCCGATATGTGCAAGGCCGCAGGGATCGAGCTCGTCGCCGACGAGAAATATGCGCGGACGGACACCACGGTGGTTGGGCAGATCCTGAAGATCATGGCGGCTGGGCCGGATGCGGTTCTGATTGCTGCCTCGGGCGCACCGGCGGCCCTTCCGTTGTTGCAATTGCGGGAGAAGGGCTATGAGGGCCAGATCTACGGCACGCTCGGCGCCACATTCGGCGATTTCCGCAAGCTGACCGGCGCGCAGGGCGAGGGCATTTTCGTGCCGCTGAGCCCGGCGGTCGGCGCCGCGTCCTTCCCGGACGACTATCCCGCGAAGAAGGCAGCGCTTGAGTTCATCCAGCGCTACGAGGCCAAGTTCGGACCCGGGAGCCGCAACATCTTTGCAGGCTCGGCCTACGACGCAGTGATCTTGATCGAGCGTGCGGTGCCCGCGGCATTGAAGGCGGGAGAGCCCGGAACCGCGGAATTTCGTGAGGGTCTGCGCAGCGCGATCGAGGGGCTCAAGGGCATCGCCGGGTCGCGCGGTGTCTACAATTACGGGCCGAACGACCACACAGGACTGGACCAGAGCGCGCTGACGCTCGGCAAGCTTGACAAGGGTGAATGGATTGCCGTGCGCTGAGCAGCAGAACGGAGCAGCGGTCATGCCGGCGATAGCGGAGTGCCCGGTCTACGACGTCGATCTCTACGGCGACGATGTCCTGCACGATCCCTATCCGCACTACCGGGCGCTGCGCGATCTGGGCGCAGCGGTGTGGCTGCCGCACAACGGGCTCTATGCGGTCAGCCGCTTCGAGGACGTCCGCGCCGCCTTGCGCAACCCCGGTGTGTTTTCATCCGCGCAAGGGGTTGCCGCCAACGATCACGTCAACGAGATGTCGCGTGGCACAACACTCGCGAGCGATGCACCTTTACATGACCGGTTGCGTGCGATCATTGCCGCGCCGCTGCTGCCGCGCGCGCTCGAAGAGATCGGCCCGCAGATTCGCGCTGAGGCGCGGCGGCTGGTTGATGACCTCGTGATGCGCGGACAATTCGATGCAGTGACGGATCTTGCGCAGCACCTGCCGCTCACGATCGTGTCCAAGCTGGTGGGGCTGGAAGACTATGGCCGCGGCAGCATGCTGCGTTGGGCCTCGGCCACGTTCAACGTGCTCGGGACGATGAACGCACGTGGTTGTGCCGCCATGACCGACGTACAGGAAATGCGCGGCTATCTCGGCGGCACGAGCATTCGCGAGCATTTGCGGCCGGGCAGTTGGGGAGATCGTATTTTCCAGACCGGAGAACGCGGTGAGGTCGAGCCAAATCGTTGTCCGGTATTGATGCGCGATTATCTCGGTCCAAGCCTCGACACCACGATCTTTGCGACCGCGAACCTGATCATGCTGTTCGGCAAATATCCCGCGCAATGGGATCTGGTTCGAGGCGACCCCACGCTGATCCCCAACGCCATCAATGAGTCGCTTCGGCTGGAATCGCCCATTCGCGGCTTCACCCGCCATCTTGCCACGGAAGCGACGATCGGCGACGTGCGAATTCCGGGCGGAAGCCGGGTGCTGCTGCTCTATGCCTCGGCCAATCGCGACGAGCGGAAATGGCAAGACGCTGAACGTTTCGACGTGCGCCGGCGCGCCAGCGACCACCTCGGCTTCGGCAACGGGACGCATATGTGCGCCGGCCTGCATTTGGCCCGGCTGGAGATGACCGCACTGTTGGAAGTGTTGGTCGAGAAGGTGGTTCGCTTCGAGATCGGCGAGCCCGTGCTGGCGCTCAACAACGTTCTGCGAGGCCTTGCATCGTTGCCCGTAAGAGTGAGCTAGGGGCTGACCGGGATCGCTTCGGCCGTATCGCGCAACGGGCCGACGAACTGAGCCATGGCGTCTTCGATCGCCAGCGCTGAGCGGATCCAGATGATGGAGATGCAGCCGTAGACGGCACCGTCGCGGACGATCGGCACGGCGATCGAGGCCGTCTTCGGATTGTACTCGCCTTCGCTGCGGATGGCGTAACCCCGCGTGGCCGTCTCGGCGATCATCTGGTCCAGCCGACCCTGGTCGAGGAAGGGGCGGTCGTCGGCCTCGTCGATGCGGCGGAGATGGCCGACGATGAGGTCGCGCTCGCGTGCGGGGCAGGCGGCGAGATAGGCGCGGCCCGCCGACGTGCGCAGCATCGGCAGGCGCTTGCCGATCATGCCGCGGTCAATCGAGAGCGGGCTGCGGGAATGGGTGGTTTCCTGGACCACCATCGCGGCATTCTCGTAGGTGGAGAGATCGACCGGCCAGACCAGGGTCTTGCTGAGTTCGGCGAGATAAGGCGCGGCCGCCTGGCAGATCACTACGCCGGGGTCGTAGCCATCGCCGAGGCTCAGGGCGAGGCGGGTGACGCGAAAACGGTCGTCGCTAGCGCTGCGGGCGACATAGCCGAGTTCCTCCAGCGTCTCGAGCAGGCGATAGACGGTCGGGCGGGGCAGGTCGAGCGCGCGGGCGACGTCGCCGGCGCGGATGCCACCGGAGCGGTTGACCTCCTGCAGCACGTCCAGCCCACGCTTGAAGGCGCGGACGCCCTCCGACTGCCGCGGCTGGCCGTTCCGCGTCCGCTCCTTGGACACTTCGTATTTCCTCCCTTGTGGCGCATGGCCCGTCGACTATCGTCTCTGCGAACGCGAGGCGATTGCGGGACGACACCGTAGGATCGTGCGCGGCCGGTATCAAGTTCGCCGCAGTGCAACGGATGCGAGGCCCTTGGGAGAACGTCGATGGAAATCACCGCGCTCGGCTATATCGGGATCAATTCATCACAGCTCGATCAGTGGGGCCAGATGGCGACCGGACTACTCGGCATGCAGCAGGTCGATCGCGGCGGCAGGATGCGCGCCTTTCGCATGGACGATCGCAAGCAGCGCCTGATCGTCGACGGCAGCAGCGACGCCGGCCTTGCGGTGATGGGATGGGAAGTTCCCTCGACTGCCGAACTGGACCAACTGGCCGGACGACTGGAAAGCCACGGCGTCAAGGTGACGCGCGGATCGCGCGCGCTGGCCGATGAACGGCATGTCGCCGAACTTATCACGTTTGCCGATCCTGCTGGCAACCGGCTCGAAGCCTTCTGCAAACCGGAGCTCGCGACCGAGCCTTTCAAACCGGGCCGCCCGATCTCGGGCTTTCGCACAGGCGCGCTCGGCATGGGGCACGTCGTGCTGAATGTCGAGGATGTCGAGCCGCTGGTGCCGTTCTATCGCGATGTGCTCGGCTTTCACGTCTCCGATTTCGGGCTGAAGCCCTACGGGCTCTATTTCTTCCACGTCAACGGCCGGCATCATTCCTTTGCGATGGTCGGCTCGGGACGCAAGGCGCTGCATCATTTCATGGTGGAGCTCGGCAGTCTCGACGATGTCGGGCAGGGTTACGATCTCGCGCAGCTCGAAGACGGCCGCGTCGTCTATACGCTGGGCCGGCACACCAACGACCACATGACGTCGTTCTATGTGAACACGCCGTCCGGCTTCTTCATCGAATATGGCTGGGGCGGGCGCATCATCGATCCCCAGACCTGGCAGCCGCACGAGACCTTTGACGGTCCGTCGCTGTGGGGGCACGAACGGCTCAACATGCCCGAAGAGCAGCGCAAGCGCCTGCGCGACATGCGGATGGATGCGGCCGCGCGCGGCGTGCGGGTCGCCGATCCGCGCGTGCCGCCGCTGAATTGCGCGTGGCTGGACCAGGTGGTCGCGCGCGAATGATCGGCGTCGGCTTCACGCGTCGCCGAGATTGGGCTCGGTCAAGATGCCCTGGCGCAGCGCCAGCCGGACCAGCTCGATGTCGGAGCCGACGCCGAGCTTGTCCTTGATCAGCGAATGCAGGTTGGCCACGGTCTTCGGGCTGACGTGGAGCGTCTCGGCGATCTCCTCCGTCGTGTTCTCGGCGAGCAGCAGCCGCAGCACCTCGAACTCGCGCGGCGTCAGCACGTCGGCGGCCGAGCTCTCGCCGCTGATCCGGCTCAGGGCCAGCTCGTGGTCGATATCGGGACTGATCGCGATCTTGCCGGCGAGCACGTCCATCACCGCGCGCACCAGCGTCTCCGGCGGGCTGGTCTTGGTGACGTAGCCCCTCGCGCCGGCGCGGATCGCCTGCACGGCGAAACCGGCATTCTCGTGCATGGTGAAGACCAGGATCTTTGCTCCCTTGTCCCATTGCCTGATCCGCCTGACGGCCTCGACGCCGCCGATGCCGGGCATGCTGAGATCCATGATGACGAGATCGGGCGTCTCGGATTTGAACAGGCGATAGGCCTCAGCGCCGTCGCCGGCTTCGGCGATGACGCGCAGGCCCGGCTGCTTCTCGAGCACGGAGCGATAGCCTTCGCGGACGACGGAATGGTCGTCGACCAGCAAAATGGTTGCGGTCATGCCGCGTGCTCCAGCGCTTGCGGAGCGGCGGCTGCGAGCGGAATGACGACGCGCAGCGCGGAGCCACCGGCGGGGCCGGGTTCAAAACTCAGACGGCCGCGTAGCGCCGCCACGCGCTCGCGCATGCCGAGCAGGCCCATGCCGGATTTTGCCGCGGGATCGGTCGAGCGCCCGTCATCGTCGATGGCGAGCGCGATCTCGCCGGCATGCATCGCCAATTCCATGCTGACCTTGGTGGCGCCGGCGTGCTTGGCGGCATTGGTGAGCGCTTCCTGCACGATGCGATAGAGATTGGCGCTGATCGTGGCGGGCAGGGTTTCGAACGTGCCGTCGAACCGGATCGAAAAACGGGTCTCGCCGCGGCTGCGTCCATTCCAGCCCGCAACCAGGCCTTCAAGACTGGCCACAAGCCCAAGCTCCTCGACATCCGGCGGACGCAGCCGGAACAGCGCGCCGCGCAATGTCTCCATCATGCCGGTTGCGGTTCGCGCGATGCCGTCGCACTCGCCAAGCAAGGAGGGGCAGTCCTGCGCGGCCGTCTGGCGTGCGGAGGAGGCGAGCGCCCGGATCGCGGCCAGCGACTGGCCGAACTCGTCGTGCAGCTCGCGCGCGAGATGGCGGCGCTCCTCGTCCTGGAGCGCGATCAGTTTTCGCGTCAGCTCGGCGCGCTCGGCCAACGCCGTATCGAGGCTCTCGGCGAGATGGTTGAAGACGTCGCGCACCGCGGACAGCTCGGCAAGATCGAACGGCGGCAGCCGCGCGGTGAGGTCGCCGGCGGCAACCCGCTCGAGGCCGGCGCGGATCATGCGGGTCGGGCGCAGCGCGCGGGCCAGCGCGGCATAGACCAGGACACACAACAGCGGCAGGGCGATCGCGAGCGCGAGCATCAGGCGGCCGGCCTCATGCCAGGCCTCGGCCGTCTGCACGGCCGGATCGACCGAGACCACCGCTTCACCAAGCTTGGTGCCGCGCAGGATCACGGGCCGGGCCGCTTCGCGACCGGGGTCGAACAGGCCATGATAGAACGCCGTAAAAATCTGCGGCGGCGGGTCCTCCGGAATCGGCGCGCCGCTGCAGAAGCGCTGCAGCATCTCGCCGCCGACACCACGGAAGGCCAGGCACAGGCCGGGCGTCATCACATAGGCCGAAACGGGGTCGAGGTTGGGAAAGTCGGAGCGGGGGCTCGCAGCCCACAGCACTTTGCCCTGTTGCAGCTCCAGCGTCTTCGCCACGATGGCGGCGATACCGTCGATGCGCGCATGGGCCGCGCGGTCGGCCGTGATCAGGAAATAGGCGGAGATCGCGGCGAAGCAGGCGGCCGATATGGCGGCCACGCGCAAGGTCAGGCGGACCTTGAGATCGAATCTCGGGCGGTTCCACATCGGCGGGCACCTGGCGCGAACGGAATTGTCGCCTCTGCATTAAAGGGCAGAACGGGACCGACGCAAAGCGACACCCTTACCGCGGTGCAACGTCGTGAAATTTTCCCGGAACTGGTCGGGATCGCCCCGGCTGCGGTGCGGGAAACGTCCGCCTAGCTTGTGGCCTTTCCATCATGCGAGGTTCGCGATGCGCCGTGCCCTGTCGTTGCTGTCTTTCCTTGTTGTTCTCGCGGCCGGGCCGGATGGCCGGGCCCTGGCCGCCGAGGCCACCGCCATTGCGCTCGACGATTTCAGCTACACCGACACCTCGGCCGAGCCGAACGACCAGAGTGCCGCCCACGAGCGGCGGCTGCAGGCGTTCATGGTCGCGCTCCGGCGGGACATCGCCGCCGACCCGCGCTACCGGCTTGCGCCGTCCGTGCAGGAGGGGGCGGCGTTCAAGGTCATCGGCGGCATCCAGAAGACGAGCACGCTGGTGCAATGGGCCAAGGTCGCGGTGATCGACGTTGGCGCCAGGAAGGTCGTGATGGACAAGCTCTACACTTTCCGCGGCGACAACGACGAATCGTGGGAGCGTGCCGAAATCTTCGTCTCCCGCGAGGTCATGGCCGCACTGGCGCAGCCCTGAGGCCGGGCTTAGAACGTCAGCTGCACCTTCATCGATTGCGAGCGGTCGCTGGCGAGCTCGAACGCGGCGACTGCGTTCTCGAACGGCATGGTCGCCGTGATCAGCGGCTTTACGTCGATCAGGCCTTCGCCCATCAGCCGCACTGCGAGCTCGAACTCGGGATCGAAGCGGAAGGTGCCGCGGAGCTGCAATTCCTTGGCGACGATGGAGTTGATCGGCAGCGTCATCTCGCCGCCGAGGCCGAGCTGTACCAGCGTCGCGCCGGGACGGAGCACGTCGAGCGCGGTGCGCAGGGCGGCCTGATTGCCGGAAGCCTCGAACAGCGTGTCGAATACGCCCTTGCCGGTGCGCCAGGGATCGAGTGCGGACGCATTGGTCGCGACATTGATCGCATGCGTTGCGCCGAGTTTTTTGGCGACCGCGAGCGGCGCGTCGGCAACATCGGTCACGACGATCTCGGACGCACCGCCGAAGCGCGACACCAGGATCATCAGCGCACCGATCGGGCCGCAGCCGGTGATCAGCACGCGCTTGCCGAGGAGGGGGCCAGCCTGCTTGCCGGCGTGGAGACACACCGCGAGCGGCTCGGCGACCGCGGCTTCGGCGAGCGACAGCTTGTCGGAGATCGGCACGGCCTGCGTCGCGTCGACCGAGATGAACTCGCGAAACCCGCCCTGCACGTGGGGAAAGCGCATCGCGCTGCCGAGGAAGCGCATGTCGAGGCACTGGTTGCGCATGCCCTCCTGGCAATGCAGGCATTGGCCGCACGGCTTGCTCGGATTGACCGCAACGCGCGTCCCGACCTTCACGCTGGTGACGCCGTCGCCGACGGCCGCGACCACGCCGGCGATCTCGTGCCCCAGCGCCATCGGCTGCTGGATGCGGACGACGCCGAAACCGCCGTGGTGGTAATAGTGCAGATCGGAGCCGCAGATGCCGCCGTTGGCGATCTTGACGCGGACTTCACCCGGGGCGGGCGCCGGATCGGGATAGTTGTCGATCCGCAGGTCTTTCGGGGCGTGAATGACGACAGCGCGCATGGTTTCGTTCCCTGTTTCGCGATTACATCGCGGCGATCATGCCGCCATCGACATAGATGATCTGGCCATTGACATAAGTTGAGGCGTCCGAGGCGAGGAAGATCGCCGCGCCCACCAGCTCGTCCGGCTTGCCCCAGCGCTTGGAGGGGATGCGGCCCATCAGCCAGTTGTTGAAATCGGTGTTGTTGACCAGCGCCTCGTTCATGTCGGTCAGCATGTAGCCGGGGCCGATCGCATTGGCCTGGATGCCGTGCTGGGCCCATTCCACCGCCATCGAGCGGGTCAGGTTCTTGATGCCGCCCTTGGCCGCGGTGTAGGGCGCAATCGTGGGCCGCGCCAGCTCGCTGCCGAGCGAGCCGATGTTGATGATCTTGCCGCGCTTGCGCGGGATCATGCGCTTGCCGGCTTCGCGGCCGATCACGAAGGCGCTGGTGAGGTCGGTCTCGATCACTTTGCGCCATTCGTCGGTGGTGAATTCCACCAGCGGCTTGCGGTGCTGGATGCCGGCATTGTTGACGAGAATGTCGACCGCAATGCCCTTTTTGTCGAAGTCGTTGAAGGCCGCCACGATCGCGGGCTCATCGGTGACGTTGAACGCCGCGCCCTCGGCCTGGTGTCCGGCGGCGCGAAACTCGGCGACAGCCTGCTCGACACGCTTCGGATCGACGCCATTGATGATGATCTTGGCGCCGGCCTTGGCCATGCCCTCGGCAATGGCGCGGCCAAGCCCGCGCGAGGAGCCGGTTACCAGCGCGGTGCGGCCGGAAAGGTCGAAGAGGGCGGTGCTCATCTCAAAAGATCCTCAGACGTTGGAGCGGCGCACGGTCAGATCGGAGCGCTCAAATACGGCGGGCAGAAGGTCGACGCCTAGGCCGGGGCCTTCCATCGGAAAGACATAGCCGTCCTTGATCGTGGGCATCGTGGTGACGAGCTCATTGTACCAGCCCTTGTAGAAGGCGCGCACGGATTCCTGGATCAGCGTGTTGGGCTGGCTGAACGACATGTGGATGGCGGCGATGAAGCCGATCGGGCCGATGCAGTCATGCGGCGCGAAGGGGCGGTGATAGGTCTCGGCCATCGCCGCGATCTTGCGGCCCTCGGTGAGGCCGCCGGTCCAGCACAGATCGGCCATCACCACATGCATGGCGTCGCGGTCGAGCATGTCCTTGTAAGGGAAGCGCGAGCCCAGCGTCTCGCTGGCGCAGACCCAGACGTCGGTCGAGCGGGCGTATTCGGCGAGCGCCTGCGGTGAGTTCATGCGGATCGGGTCTTCGTACCAGGTCGGCTTGTAGGGCTCGAGCGCGCGGGCGATCTGCTTTGCGGTCGGCAGATTCCACAGCGAATGGAGTTCGACCATGATCTCCATCTTGTCGCCGACGGCCTTGCGGATTTTTTCGAACGGCTCGATCGCCTGCTTCATCTGGGCGGCCGTGATGTAGAGACCCTTGTTCTCCTGCGCTGCCGGATCGAACGGCCAGATCTTCATCGCCGAGATGCCGCTTTCCAGGAGGCTTTCGGCGAGCGCATCGGCGCGGTTCATGAAGCCGTCGAGGTCTTCATAGGGGCCCTTGGAGGCGCCGAGATTCCAGTTGGAGACCGGGCTGATATTGGTGGAGCGCACATATTGCGTGCCGGCGCAGGTGTTGTAGATGCGCTGCTTGTCGCGGCAGAGGCCGCCTAGCATCTGATGCACCGGCTGATTGCAGACCTTGCCGAACAGATCCCACAGCGCGATGTCGATCGCCGATGCTGCGCGATATTCGACGCCGGTCGATGACTGCGCCATCGGCAGGTTCAGCATGTCGCGATGGATCGCCTCGATGTGGAGCGGATTGCGGCCGAGCAGGCGGCCGGCGAAGGTGTCGTGGATCTGCGCTTCGACCGCGCCCGCGCCATAGAAGGTCTCACCCAAGCCGATGACGCCGGCATCGGTGTGGACGCGCACCCAGATGACGTTGGAGAATTCCTCGGTGCGCAGCGTCTCGATCGACGTGATCTTCACGGCAATTGTCCTCCCATCGTGAGCGCGGCTAGCGCCCGTCTTGTTGTTCTTCCTTGGTCGTTCTTCCTTGGCCGCTCCGCAGCCTTGGAGACGCCGTCATACGCGCACTTGTAATATATCACAACATGTTTTAAGCATGTCACAACAATGATGCGACCTGGCCCAAGACGAGGCGAGGGCGATGGGGAGGACAGCATGGTGCGGCGCAAACGCGCGCTCGAGTTGGTCAACGCGGAGAGCGAAGGCGCCATCAGCAGGCGCAACCGCGTCAATTTCGTCGAGCTTGCCTATCAGAAGATCGAGGATCTTCTTGTCAGTTGCGAGCTGAGGCCGGGTCAGTTCCTGACCATGCTGGAGCTGCAGCACATCACGGGATTTGGCCGCACACCGGTACACCATGCCGTCAACACGCTTGCCGCCGACACGCTGATCATTATCCGTCCGCGCCATGGTTTGCAGGTCGCCCCGATCGATCTGGCGCGCGAGCGCATGCTGCTGGGCCTGCGCCGCGACATGGAACGCTTCGTGATCCGCTTGGCTGCTGATCGCGCCAGCCTCTCGCATCGCAACCAAGCCCTGCATATCGAGCGCGTGCTGCGCGAGCGACGCGCCAACCTGACGCTCGACGAGTTCAACAACCTCGACCGCCGTATCGACGCGCTGATCCTCGAGGCCGGCGGCGAGCCCTTCCTCGCGCATACGATGCGGCCACTGCACACGCTCTACCGGCGCATCGGCTTCATCCATCACCGCCACATGCCGGGGCGGACCGACTTGTCGAGCACCATCGATCGCCATCTCGACATTTTGAATGCGATCGCCACACGCCGCGTTGATGCTGCCGTGAATGCGAGCGACGCGCTGATCGACTTCATGGATACGATATTCGTCGGCATGGAGGCGGGGATCGATCCGCGCCTGCTCGATTGCAGCATCGAGCCGCTGCTCGACGCGTAGAAAAATTTCGAAGAGAGGACCAACATGTCAACGATGGCCGTGCCACAACCGACCGCGAGCGAAGCCGCGGTCCGCTATCTCATCACCAATTACAGTCCAAAGGGCAACAAGGTCGGCTGGCTGATGATGGCCTCGATCCTGGTCGAGGCCTGGGATCTCTATTCGATCGCCTTCGTGCTGATCTTCATCAAGGAGCAGTACAATCCCGATCCGTTGATGCTCGGCCTTGCCGCGGCCGGCACGCAAGGCGGTGCGCTGATCGGCGCGCTGCTCGGCGGCTGGCTGTCCGACAAGATCGGCCGCCGCGTGATGTTCCTGGTGACGATGGTGATGTTCATCGTGCTGGCGCTGGCGCAGGCTTTTGTGCCGAGCGTCGCCTGGCTCGTCGTGATCCGCTTCCTGCTCGGCATTCCGCTCGGCTCCGATATCTCGACCGGCTACACCTACATCATGGAATCCATGGCGAAAGGTGAGCGCGAGGTGATGGGCAATCGCTGGCAGTTCATGTTCGCCGTCGGCGAAGTGCTGACCATCGGCGTCATCGTGATCTTCCTGCTGCTCGACATTCAGCACGAGATGCTGTGGCGCGTGACGCTCGGCCTCGGTGCGGTACCGGCGCTGATCATCCTGATCATGCGCCACGACGTGCCGGAGACGGCGGTGTGGCTGGTGCAGAAGGGGCGTTATCGTGAGGCCAAGCAGGTCGCGCGCGAGATGTTCAACGACGACCTCGCCATGCTGCCGGACCAGGACGTTCCGGTGCCGAAGGTCTCGACTCGTGCCTTCCTCGCCGACCTCAAGCAGGACCCGATCCGCTGGCGCGCGACGGTCTACGGCTGGATCGCCTGCTTCGCCCAAGGCAGCGAGTTCTCGACCTTCGCATTCTACTTGCCCGTGCTGTTCGTGATGGTCGGCGTGTCGAGCGTGCTCGGCATCAACCTGGTGACCATGGCGCTGTTCTGCTTCGCGGCTCTGTCCGGCTGGGTCGGCCCGTTGCTGACGCCGAAGATCGGCCACCGTGGCATCGCGATCGCCGGCTTCTCGATCGTGCTGGCCTCGCTGCTGGTCGCCGCCTTCGCGCTCTACACCGACAACAAGATCCTGCTGCCGTTCGCGGCGGCCGCCATGTTGTGGGGCCACTATTGGGACGCGTCGAACTGCATGACGATTCCGACCATGGTCGCCAAGCCGAAGTACCGCGGCACGGCGAGCGGCTTCGCCTACATGTTCGTGAAGCTGCCGTCGTTCCTGGCGATCTTCCTGTTCCCGACGGTGTTCGCTGCAGTCGGGCAGGCCAATGCCACCCTGATGGTCGCGATCTTCCCGCTGATCGGATTGCTAGCCGCAATCTTCATCCTGCCGGAAGTCTACGGCTACGAGAACGACTGACGGATAACGCCAAAGCAACAAACCGAAGGGGAGGCATCATGACGAAGTTTTCGCGCCGCGCGATGTTGGCGGGTATCGCAGGAGGGCTTGCAGCTCCGGCCCTGATCAGGCCGGCTGCCGCTGCCACGACGCTCAAAGTCTCGACGTCGTTTCCGAATGACCCGAAATTTTCGACGGCCCGGATCTGGTATGATCTCTTTCTGCCGCGGCTGAAGGAGGCGACCGACGGGCAGGTTGCGACACAATTCTTCCCGGACAATCAGCTCGGCCAGGAGGCCGATGTCGTCAACCAGGTCAAGTTGGGCGTCGTCGACATGATGCTTGTCGGCACGTCGATCTGGACCAACGTCGTGCCCGAGATCGGCGCGTTCGATCTCGGCTACATCTTCGCGGACTATGATCACATGCGAAGAGTTGCATCCTCACCAGGGGGCGAGGCCGTGCGACAGCTCCTGGTGAAAAAGGCCGGTGTGCATTTCCCTGCCTGGGGGCGCAATCTCGGCGCCCGCAATTTCATGACAAAGTTCGCGTTCAAGGAGCCCGCCGAGCTCGCCGGCAAGAAGATTCGCTGCCTGCCGAATCCGGTGGTGACGGAGACCGTCAAGCTGATGGGTGCCGCTGCAACGCCGATGGCGTTCGGCGAGATCTACACCGGACTTCAGGCTGGTGTGATCGACGGGCTGGAGCACGACGCCCCGACGATCATTTCGGCGAAATTCTATGAAACGGCCAAGAATTTCACGCTGACCAAGCATATTCACACGCCCTTCGGCGCTTTCATCAGCGACCGCACCATGACGAGACTGCCTGCGGCGCAGCGCGACGGCCTGATCAAGGCCATCCAGCAGGCCACGGATGAACACTTTGCCAAAGCCGGTCAGATCGAGGCGGACGCGACGGCGGAATTGAAGAAGCTCGGCGTGACCATTTCTGAATGCAATCGTGGCGCGTTCCGGGAGCACGTTCGACCGATGTGGGATCGCTTCGCCGAGCGCACACCCGCCGCGAAGCCGCTGCTGGATGCGATCCGCCAGACCGAAAACGGCTAGATCGATGACGACGCCCGTCACCGTGGCGCGAACCGGACAACTGGCGGTCGAAGGCATCTGGCCGGCTTTCCTGAAGGGCCTGCTGCTTGTTCTCGAGTGGACGGCAACGGCTCTGCTCGCGGCTGATCTTCTTGTCGTCATCGGATCGGTCCTCGGCCGGCATTTGTTCGACACGCCGGTGGAGTGGAGCGACGATGTTGCTCGCGCGCTGCTCCTTGCCGTGACCTTTCTCGGCGCGGCTGCGGCATTGGCGCGCGGCGACAATGCCGGCGTGACGTTCTTTGTCGATCGAATTGCGCCGCGCCGGCGCGAGCAACTCGATGCCGCGGTGGCTGCGCTTGTTGTGATCATCACGGCTGGGTCGTTCTACTACGCAACCCAGTTGCTGGTTGAAACGTCGGGGCAAACGGTCGGGGCCGGGGTGCCACAGGAAGTCTTCTTTGCTCCCCTGTGCGTTGCGACCGCTGCCATGACGCTTTTTGCGATCGATACCTGCCTGCGTTTCCGCCGGCGGGATACCGTCGCGGCGGTCGCCGGCTATGCGATCCTGGCCGCCCTCTGGACGGCCTGGCTGTCGCTCTCGCCAGACACCACGCCGGGACTGCCGTGGATCATGGGTCTCGTCTTTGTCGCGTCCTTGGTGGCCGGTGTCGCGATCGCCTTCGTTCTGGCGCTTTCCGCGCTGGTTTTTGTCTGGTGCGGCGACATGTTGCCGGGCCAGTTCCTTGCGCAGCAGATGGCGCGCGGCATCGATAACTTTGTGCTGCTTGCCGTGCCGTTCTTCATCCTGGTCGGCTATCTGATGGAGGCGAACGGCATGTCCGTCCGTCTGATCTCACTTCTGCAACGAGGTGCTGGCCGGATTCGCGGGGGCCTCGACGTCGTGATGGTCCTCGCGATGGTGATCTTTTCCGGCATCTCCGGTTCGAAGATGGCTGACATCGCGGCCGTCGGCTCCGTGTTGGTGCCAGCGGCCCGCAAATCCGGACAGAAGCCGGGAGACGCGGTCGCGCTGCTCGCGGCCTCGGCGGTCATGGCAGAGACTATTCCTCCCTGCGTGAATCTCATCATCCTTGGCTTTGTCGCGAACTTGTCGATCGGCGGCCTGTTCATGGCGGGTCTGCTCCCTTCGGCGCTGATGGCACTCGCCCTCATTCTCACGGCTGTGGTCGCGGGGCGTCGCACCACGCAGGCCGCGATTGTCGGCGGCGCCGGCGAATCCATGACGAGCATGGCGACCAGCGGCGTCGCGGCGTTCGGCCTGATCGTGCTGATTTTCGGCGGCTATCGATCGGGCTTTGCAACTGCGACGGAGATTTCTGCTTTTGCGGTTGTCTATGCACTGGCCGTCGGGTGGGTCTTATTCCGGGAGATGACCTGGACGGCAGTCGGCTCGGTCATGCGGCACGCGGCCGTGCGCTCAGGGATGGTTCTTTTCATCGTAGCGGCCGCCCAGAGCCTGGCTTATGTCCTGACGCTGCAACAGATCCCGCACGCGATTGCGGATGTCTTGGTGGCTTTGACCGCCCAGCACGGGCGTTGGGTCTTTCTTCTTCTCTCTGTCCTGATCCTGATCGTGATGGGATCCGTTCTGGAGGGAGCCGCTGCACTGATCATCTTCGCGCCGCTGCTGATGCCGGTGGCACGGCAACTCGGCGTCGATCCCCTCCATTACGGGGTCATCCTTGTCGTGGGCATGGGGATCGGGCTATTTGCACCTCCGCTCGGTCTCGGCCTCTATGGTGCGTGCCTCATCGGCGGTGTGCGGCTCGAGGACACCATCGTGCCGATCTTGAAGTATCTCGGGATACTCTTCCTTTGCCTGATCCTGATCGCCTTTGTCCCGGAGATCAGCACGGCCCTGCCGAGGGCGTTGGGATACTGACGGCCCTCCAATGGGCCGCAGTGTCGTGTCGCCGACGATGACATTGTGCCCCTGTTTTGCCCGACGTGTCAAACGGGTTCGGAAAATGCGCATGGCGACGCGCGGACGGTGGTCGGCTACTTTGCATGGGGTTGTTTTCGATATTTTTGAGATCGACTGAGCACGCTCACCTGATCGCGGCCGCCAGCGCCGCGATCAGGGCGGGCGGTGTCACCAAAATGCCGAGCTTGAGGAACGGCCAGGCGCCGACCTCGATCTTCTCCCGCCGCAGCGCGACCAGCCAGAGGATGGTCGCGAGCGAGCCGGTGACCGACAAATTGGGTCCGAGATCGACGCCGATCAGGATGGCGCTGACGACAGGGGCCGGCAGATGATCGCTGGCGGCGACCGAGCCCGCGACAAGGCCGACGGGCAGATTGTTGGCAATATTGGTGGCCAGCGCTGTCGCGATGCCGACGCTCCAGGCGGCGTGCGTTACTGATTGTGCGACGGCTTCGTGCAAGAGCGCACTGAGCTGGCCGATCACGCCGGTCTTCACCAGCGCCTCCACCATCACGAACAGACCGCCGACCAGCGGCAGCACGCTCCAGGACACGCCCCTGAGCACGGGGAGCGGCGACTGGCGGCTGATCAGCAGCACGATGGCGGCCGTCACCACGCCGCAGATGAAGGTCGGCAGGCCCAGTTGCTTGTCGAGCGCCGATGCCGTGACCAGTACGGCGCCGATGGCAATGATGCCGACGGCCGTCAGCTTGCCGCCGCGGCCGAGCTTGGGATGCGGCACGCTGCGCGCGATGGTCTCGTCTTTCAGCGCGCGATGCTGGGTCAGGCGTAGCACGATATAGGTGAGCAGGATCGAGGCGGCCGAGGGCAGGGCGAACAGGCGCAGCCACTCGACAAGCTGCGGCATGCGCGCGCCGAACACGACGAGGTTGGCGGGGTTCGAGATCGGCAGCACGAAGCTTGCGGCGTTCGCAATGAAAGCGCAGACGAACAGATAAGGCAGCGGTTTTGCGCCCGCCGCGCGCGTGGCGGCATAGACGGCCGGCGTCAGCACGATCGCCGTCGCGTCGTTTGAGAGCAGCACGGTCACGACCGTGCCGACGACATAGATCAGCAGGAACAGCCGCTGTGGTGAGCCCGCGGCATATTCGACCGCAAGCGCTGCGAGGTAATCGAACAGGCCTTCGAGCCGGGCTAGCTCGGCGATCAGCATCATGCCGATCAGGAAGAGATAGACGTCGATGCCTTTCTCGATGCCGGTGAGGGCGTCCTGCCATGGCAGGAAGCCGAGCAGCACCAGGGCGCCGGCACCGAGCACGGCCCAGATCGCCTCGGGCAGTCGAAAGGGGCGGATGATGACGCCCGCGGTCGCGGCGACGATGATGCTCCAGGCCCAGATGGCGTCAGACGGCACGTTCAATCCTTGTGGCGTGAGTTCATTTGGCAGCGATAGCGGAAGCCGAAGCCGCTGTCTTCCCCTGTGGGCGCGGACCGCCGTCTGCGCTGCGCCGCGTCTCGGGGAGGGCGAGGAGGCAGATCACGGCGCCGATCGCGGCGACCGCGCCGAGCGTGACAAAGGCTGCGCTGTAACCAGCACCGACCACGACGAAGCCGGCGAGGGTCGTCGACAGCGCCGCGCCAATGCTCTGGGCGGTGATGACGGCGCCCTGCGCGACGTTGAAGCGGCCGGTGTTGCGCATGAGGTCGGCGACGATCACAGGGAAGATCGCGCCAAAAATGCCAGCACCGACGCCGTCGAGCAACTGCACGCCGACCAGCCAGAACGGATTGTCCGAGAGCGTATAGAGCCCGCCGCGAATGGGCAGGATCAGGAGCGCGGCGAGAAAGAAGCGCTTGTGGCCCCAATGGTCGGCCTTGGCCCCGACCAGCATTGCGAAGGGCACCATCACGATTTGGGCTGCCACGATGCAGGCTGACATCAGGCTGGTGCCCATGTTCTTGTCCTGGAGAGCGAGCTTTTGCCCGACCAGAGGCAGCATTGCCGCGTTGGAGAGGTGGAACAGAGCGGTGCAGATCGCGAAGACGAGCAGCGGGCGACAGGTCAGCAGCACGGCGAGGCCGGATGGCTGCTCGCTCTGTGCATCGGCGTCGTCCAACCCGCGCGCAAGGTCGTGGTCGATGGCGCGTTCGGGAATTGCGAGGATGCTGGCGAGGCTCGCGACCGCCATGGCGCCGAGAAGGTAGAACACGACGGTGGGACCGAACCAATAGGCGGAGAGCCCGGCGAGACCGGCCGCAACCGCATTGCCGGCGTGATTGAAGGTTTCGTTGCGGCCGATCCGCCGGGTGAAGGCGGCATGGCCGAAGATGCCGAGTGAGACGGCGGCGATGGCCGGCGGAAAGATGACTGCGGCGGCCTGGGCGATGCCTTGCGAGATTGCAACGGGTCCGAAGGTCGGAAACAGCGGTAGCGACAGCGAGGCAAGGGTGACCATCACGGCGGCAATCGCCATCACCATCCGGTTCGCTCGCGTCGCGTCGACCAGCGCGCCGGCCGGCGTCTGCGCCACGATGCCGGCAATGGTCGCAATCGACATCACGAGACCGATCCGCGCCTCGTCCCAGTGCTGCTCGGTGAGGAGATAGACGGCGAGATAGGGGCCGAGCCCGTCGCGGACGTCGGCGAGGAAGAAGTTCGCCGCGTCCAGCGCGCGGCCGGCCTGCTTTGCCTGATCGGGGTTTTCGCGCGACATCGGTCTCTCGATCGAGGCTGGGAAGCGCCCCGGCAGAAACCGATCTCAGGCCAGCTTTGTTCCGTCCTAAAACTTCACGGCCAGGAGAACTGCGCCGGCGCCGATCATGGCGATGCCGACCCAGCCCTGCGCTGTCGGGCGCTCGCCGAGAAAAGCGAATGCGAACAGGGCGACCAGTACGACGCTGAGCTTGTCGATCGGCGCCACCAATGTTGCGGGCCCGAGTTTCAGCGCGCGGAAGTAACACAGCCACGACGCGCCGGTCGCGAGCCCCGACAGCACCAGGAACAGCCATGTTCGCGACGAGACCGCCGAGGGAACGGCGAACTGGCCGGTGAAGAACAGCAGCACCGAGAAGGCCAGCAGCACCACGATGGTGCGGATGAAGGTGGCGAGATCGGGATTGATGTTCTCGACGCCGACCTTGGCGAAGATCGCGGTCAGCGCGGCGAAGCAGGCGGAGAGAAGCGCCCAGGTCTGCCAGGCGGAGAAGAGGGCGGGTTTCATCGGGATATTGCTTTCATCTGGTCGTGGCGTGGATTGCAGCCCAATACTCCGCTGTCGTCCCGGACAAGCGAAGCGCAGATCCGGGACCCATACCGCGGAAGCTATCTTGAGGCATACTGGTCGTCGTTCTTCGCCAAACACGATCCTGTGGTTATGGGTCCCGGATCGGCGCGCCGCCGTGCTTCGCTTGTCCGGGACGACATCGCGTTGCGTGGCCCAACACTCACCTTGCCACCGACAGCTTCTCCGTGATCGCCTTGCGCAGAATGCGCGAGAGCGACTCCACCGAGTACGGTTTCTGGATCAGCTCGAATCCGCGATGGGCGTTCTCGGCGAGCACGTTGCTGTAGCCGCTGGTGAGCACCACCGGCAGGCCCGGATAGCGCTCGCGGATGATGCCGGCGAGCTCGACGCCGTTCATGCCGGGCATGATGACGTCGGAGAACACCAGATCGACCGCGAACTCGTTCTCGCCGAGGATGGAGAGCGCGGCATTGGCGTTGGCGACGCGGCGGACGACATAGCCGAGGTCCTCAAGAAGCTCGGTCGAGAACTGGCCGACATCGTCATTGTCCTCGACCACGAGCACGCGGTAGCCGCGCCCGGTGGTCGCGCTTTCGCTGGTGAGTGATGCGGATTCCTTCTCGGCGGCAGGGCTCTGCGCCTGCGGCAGGTAGATCGTGAAGGTCGCGCCCTGGCCGTGCGTGCTCGTCACGGCGATGTCGCCTTCAGACTGTTTGGCGAAGCCAAACGCCTGGCTGAGGCCGAGGCCGGTGCCCTTGCCGACCTCCTTGGTGGTGAAGAACGGCTCGAAGATGGCGTCGATATTTTCGAGCGCGATGCCGGTGCCGGTATCCGCCACCGAGATTGCGACATAATCGCCGCCACGCGCCGACTGCGCACGCAGGTTCGGGATGCCCTGAACCTTGCGGACGGCGATGGTGAGGCGGCCTTCGCCATCCATGGCGTCGCGGGCGTTGATGGCGAGGTTGATCAGCGCAGTCTCGAATTGCGCGATGTCGGCGACCGTGAAGCAATCGGCGTCGTCGATCTCGACCTTGATCTCGATGCGGCCACCGACCAGCGGCCGGACCAGCTGCGCCACGCCCTCGACCTGGCTGCCGACATTGAATATCTGCGGCTTGAGCGGCTGCCGTCGCGCGAAGGCCAACAGCTGTGCGGTCAGTTTCGAGGCGCGCTCGACAGTATCGGAGATGGCATCGACATAGCGGCGGCGGCGCTCTTCCGGCAGCTCGCGCCGGCGCAGGAAGTCGGTCGCCGAGCGGATGATGGTGAGGAGGTTGTTGAAATCGTGCGCGACGCCGCCGGTGAGCTGGCCGATCGCCTCCATCTTCTGCGATTGCCGCAGCGCGTCCTCGCCGCGGCGGCGCTCGGTGATGTCGACGGCTTCCGGCACCGCGCCGGTGATGTTGCCGTGGCGGTCGAGCACCGGGCGCATGCCGAACTCGAAATCGCGCTCGCCGATGGGCAGCCGCAGCCGCATCTCCATCCGCACCGCTTCGCCCTTGAGCACGGTGTCGAAGGCCTCGCGCACGGTTGCGCTCATGCCGTGGGTGCCGGTGAACCAGGGTGTATCCCAGAACGGCTTTCCGATGACGTCGGAGGAGTTCGCCCTGATGCCGTCGAGCGCAGTCTTGTTGGCGTAGAGCAATTCACCCCTAAGGTTGACCAGCCCCTGATACTGGTTGCTGGTCTCCAAGATCGCGCGCAGCCGCGCCTCGTTGGATTCGAGCTCGGCGGTACGCTGCGCGATGCGCTCTTCCAGCGTCTCGTTGAGGCTCCGCAGCTCGATCTCGGCCTGCTTGGCGACCGTGATGTCGTGGGCAACGCCGATGAAGCCGATATGCTTGCCGGTCGGGTCCCAGCGCGGCTGCGATTCCGAGCGCAGCCAGCGCCATCTTCCGGACGCATCCTTGTAGCGCGCCTCCAGCACGAACGGCTTGAGCGAGGCTTCGCCCTGGACCGATTGCTGCAGCACATGCGGCAGGTCGTCCGGATGCAGCACCTTGCGCCAGTCGAAGGCGATGGCCTGATCGTAGGGCAGGCCGACGAAATCGACATAGGCCTGGTTGGCGAAGGAACGCGTGCGGTCGAGCTTGGTCACCCAGATCGGCACCGGCGCGCTGTCGGCGATCAGCCGGAAGCGCTCCTCGCTCTCGCGCAAGGTCTCGCGCACCAGCATCTGGTCGGTGACGTCGATATGGGCGCCGACGAGGCGGATGGCGCGTCCGTCGCCGTCACGCTCGATCTTGGCGACGACGCGGATCCAGCGGGTCTCGCGGTCGCTGGGGCGGATGATGCGGTATTCGGCGGTATAGTCCTCGCTGGTCCCGGCCAGCGCCTCGAAGAAGTGTTTGACGGTCGCGTCGCGGTCATCGGGATGGATGCGGCTGACCCAGTCTTCGTGCGTTTCGTCCGCAGCCTCGGGCGGCAGCCCGTGGATCATCAGATATTCCGGCGAGCGGCGGTTCTTGAAGCCTTCGCGGAAGTCGACCTCGAGGCCACCGACCTTGCCGATGCGCTGAATGCGCGCAAGTTCGGCCTCGCGCTCCTGAAGCGCGCGATAGGCTTCATCGCGCTCCCGCGCGATGTCTTGGAGGTGCTGGCGCAGCCTTTCGGCAGCAAGGGTCTCGGGCAAAGGATCGTTCAAGGCGTCGGCCGTTGTGATGCGGGAGCGCGCGTGCCGAGCCGATATTCACACAGACAAAGCGCGATAGCCATTGCTCAAAAGGGAATTGATCGGGAAACGCCCACCGAACGATGTTTGGCGGGTATGAACGAACGCGGGGTCTGGTTATTTGTTCCTGATATTGGAACGACCGGCCGTCGGCCCGCGTATCTGCGAGGCGTCACAACTGATATTCGTAAGGCTCCCTTTCCCGAGAGGCTAAACCTTGAAGCTCTTTGTCTGCCAGGCCTGCGGCAATGTTCTCTATTTCGAGAACCGCGCCTGCGAACGTTGCGGTCACCGGGTCGCCTTCCTGCCGGAGAAGGAGACGATGTCGGCGATCGAGCCGGACGGCGAGGGCTGGAAGACGCTGGCCGACAAGGGCGAACGCCGCATGCTCTGCAGCAATGCCGAGTATGACGCCTGCAACTGGCTGACCGATGCCGGCGATACCACCGGCTATTGCCGCGCCTGCCGCCACAACGGCATCGTGCCCGATCTGTCAGATCCCGTGCAGCTCGTCGGCTGGCGCGAGCTGGAGGTGGCGAAGCACCGGCTATTCTATTCCCTGATCCGGTGGAAGCTGCCGCTCCAGACCCGGCAGGAGAACCCCGAGCACGGCCTGATCTTCAATTTCCTCGCCGATGATCCCAACAGCGGCCAGAAAATCCTGACCGGCCATGATAATGGCCTGATCACGATCGCGCTGACCGAGACCGATACGATCGAGCGTGAGCGGCGCAGGCTGGAAATGGGCGAGCCCTATCGCACGCTGCTCGGGCATTTCCGGCACGAGGTCGGTCACTATTTCTGGGACGTACTGGTGCGCGACGGCGGCAAACTGGATGAGTGCCGCGCGGTGTTCGGCGACGATTCCGTTGACTACGGCGAGGCCCTGCAGCGCCACTATGCCGAAGGCGCGCCGCCGGACTGGCAGCAGAATTTCGTCTCGGCCTATGCGACGATGCACCCCTGGGAAGATTTCGCCGAGACCTGGGCGCATTACCTCCACATCATCGATACGCTGGAGATGGCTTCAGAGTTCGGCATGGAGGTGCGGCCCAAGGTCGATCGTGACGGGGAGTTGTCGACGCGGATCCGGTTCAACCCCTACGAGGCGAGAGGCGTCGAGGCGATCGTCGACGCATGGCTGCCCTTCACCTTCGCCATGAACAGCGTCAACCGCGCCATGGGCCTGCACGACCTTTATCCCTTCATTCTCTCGCCCGCGGTGGTGACGAAACTGGGCTTCATTCACAGCCTTGTCCGGGACGTGGCCAAGGATAGGGCCAAGGCCGGGAAGCCCTAGGTCATCCAAGGGGTTCGCCAGGCCCGATCGGTCTTGCGCTGGTACGCCAGCGGGGCCGGATTTAGACCGTTGCCTCCGGCCCATTTTGATGTACCACGGGAGCCACACGGCCCGTTCCATAGGCCCCAACGGCCAGGGATGGGTCCCGCCCAAGGTCGAGACTCAAGAAAAGCATGTTCAAACGCATTCTGATCGCCAACCGCGGCGAAATCGCCTGCCGGGTCATCAAGTCCGCCCGCAAGATGGGAATTCAGACGGTTGCCGTCTATTCCGAGGCCGACCGCGACGCCCTCCATGTCGAGATGGCCGACGAGGCCGTGCTGATCGGCCCGCCGGCCGCGGCCGAGAGCTATCTGGTGATCGAGAAGATCGTCGAGGCGTGCAAAAAGACCGGCGCCGAGGCCGTGCATCCCGGCTACGGCTTCCTGTCCGAGCGCGAGGCGTTTCCGCGCGCGCTGGAGGCCGCCGGCATCGTCTTCATCGGCCCGAACCCCGGCGCGATCGCCGCGATGGGCGACAAGATCGAATCCAAGAAGGCGGCTGCGAAAGCCAAGGTCTCGACCGTGCCTGGATATCTCGGCGTCATCGAGGACGACAAGCACGCGGTCAAGATCGCCGACGAGATCGGCTATCCCGTGATGATCAAGGCCTCCGCCGGCGGTGGCGGCAAGGGCATGCGCATCGCCCATTCGAAGGCCGAGGTCGCGGAAGGTTTCAATCTCGCCAAGGCCGAAGCCAAGGCCTCGTTCGGCGATGACCGCGTCTTCGTCGAGAAGTTCATCGTCGATCCCCGCCACATCGAGATCCAGGTGCTGGGCGACAAGCACGGCAACGTGATCTATCTCGGCGAGCGCGAATGCTCGATCCAGCGTCGCAACCAGAAGGTCATCGAGGAGGCGCCGTCGCCGCTGCTCGACGAAGCCACCCGCCGCAAGATGGGCGAGCAGGCGGTCGCGCTGGCCAAGGCCGTGAACTACGATTCCGCCGGCACTGTCGAGTTCGTCGCAGGCCAGGACAAGAGCTTCTACTTCCTGGAGATGAACACGCGCCTCCAGGTCGAGCATCCCGTCACCGAGCTCGTCACCGGCGTCGATCTCGTCGAGCAGATGATCCGCGTGGCCGCCGGCGAGAAGCTTGCGCTCACCCAGAAGGACGTCACGCTCACCGGCTGGGCGGTGGAATCGCGTCTCTACGCCGAGGACCCGTTCCGCAACTTCCTGCCCTCGATCGGGCGGCTGGTGAAATATCGCCCGCCGGCGGAGCTAAGCAAGGACGGCATCACCGTGCGCAACGACACCGGCGTGCAGGAAGGCGGCGAGATCTCGATCCATTACGATCCGATGATCGCCAAGCTCGTCACGCATGCGCCGTCGCGCGCCGCGGCGATCGAGGCGCAGGCGACCGCGCTGGATTCGTTCTATGTCGACGGCATCCGCCACAACATTCCGTTCCTGTCGGCGCTGATGCATCATCCGCGCTGGCGCGAGGGCAATTTGTCGACTGGTTTCATCGCGGAAGAGTTCCCCAAGGGCTTTTCCGTGCGCGTGCCCGAAGGCGAGGTTGCGCGTCGCATCGCCGCGGTCGGCGCCGCCATCGATCACGTGCTCGGTGAGCGGAAGCGGCAGATCTCCGGCCAGATGGGCGGACGGATCGTGCAGCGCGAGCGTCGTCGCGCGGTGTGGCTCGACCGCCAGGAGATCTTGCTCGAGGTTGCCCGCGAGGGCGACGCGATCGCGATCCGCTTCATCGACGCCGATGGCAAAGCCGGCAATGCGCATCTGCTGCAGTCGGCGTGGAAGCCGGGCGATCCGGTCTGGCAGGGCACCATCGACGGCCACTTCATCGCGGTACAGGCGCGCCCGATCGCCAACGGCATCCGTCTCGCACATCAGGGCGTCGAGGTGCCGGTCTATGTCTGGACCGAAGCGGAAGCGGCCTCGGCGCGGCTGATGCCGGTGACGACGGCGTCCGACAGCGGCAAGAAGCTGCTGTGTCCGATGCCCGGCCTCATCGTCTCGATCGCAGTGACCGAAGGGCAGGAGGTCAAGGCCGGCGAGACGCTGGCCGTGGTCGAAGCCATGAAGATGCAGAACGTGCTCCGCGCCGAGCAGGACGGCACCGTGAAGAAGATCCACGCCAGCGCCGGCGCGACGCTCGCGGTGGACGCGCTGATTTTGGAGTTTGCGTAAGGGTCTCTGTGTCGTCCCGGCGAAGGCCGGGACCCATACCGCGTGATCTATCGGTAAAGTGCGGTGTCAGCGGCGTTGGAATATCTCTGGCGACCAGCCTTCGCCGAACTCCTTCCTGGGGCTATGGGTCCCGGCCTTCGCCGGGACGACGCTGGGGATGCATTCCGACTGAGAGAGACAGCACCATGGCCTTTCGTTCCCGCCGCGAGAAACTTCGTTCCATCCTGTCCGGCACGGCTTGCGTCCATCCCGGCTCGGTCTATGACGCGATCTCGATCCGCATTGCCGAGGATCTCGGTTTTCCGCTCGGCATGTTCGGCGGTTCGGTGGCCTCGCTTGCCGTGCTCGGCGATCCCGATGTCACCCTGATCACGCTCACAGAGCTCGCCGAGCAGATGCGGCGGATGTCGCGTGCCGCCGCGCTGCCGGTGCTGGTCGATGCCGATCACGGCTATGGCAATGCGCTCAACGTGCGCCGCACGGTGCAGGAGCTCGAGACGGCAGGGGCGGCCGGTCTCACCATCGAGGACACGTTGCTGCCCGCAGCTTTCGGTGAAGCGAAGGCGCAGCTGATCTCCCTGGAGGAGGGGGTCGGCAAGATGAAGGCTGCGCTCGATGGCCGTGGCGATCCCACACTGGTCATCATGGGCCGCACCGGAGCTGCCTCGATTACCTCGATCGAGGACGCGATCCGCCGCGCCAGGGCCTATGAAGCCACCGGCGTCGATGCGCTGTTCTTCACTGGCATCAAGTCGCGCGCCGAGCTCGAAGCCATCGTATCCGCAACGCGCCTGCCGATCGTGCTTGGCGGGGCGCCGGACGAATTGAACGCGGTCGACTATCTTGCCAGCCAACGCGTCCGCATCGCCCTTCAGGGCCACGCGCCGATCGCGGCCGCAACGCAAGCCGTCTACGACGTCCAGAAGGCATTGCGAGAGGGCACGGCGCCGAAAGCGCTGAAGGGACTGCCGTCAGCGGAGCTGACCAATCGCGTCACGCGAGAAGCCGAGGTAAAAGCGCGTAGCGCCGACCTTCTCGGATTGAAAAAATGAGCCGGGCGATTCTCCAGGTCATGATCCGCGGCCGCGTGCAGGGCGTCGGTTACCGGGCCTGGGTCGAATACCAGGCGACGGCGAGCGGCCTCGAAGGCTGGGTCCGCAACCGCCGCGATGGCAGCGTGGAAGCGCTGTTCGCGGGAGCGCCGACGCACGTTGCCGACATGGTGGCGCTGTGCCGCCACGGTCCGCCGTCATCGCGGGTGGACAGCGTGACGAGTGAAACGGCCAGTGTGGATGAATTGAATCTGCGCAGGGCAGGGGAATCGTTTTCGGTTCTGGCGACGGTGTAGCCGTCCATTACCTTGGCAGCTTCGAGATCGCCTCGCTGAGCTCGTGAATCTCGTACGGTTTGCGCAGGATCGGGAAATCGCCGCGCACACCGGCGGCAGCTTCGCTGTAGCCGCTGGCGAGCAGGATAGGCAGTTCGGGGTGGACCTCGCGGAGGTGATGGGCAAGGCCGAGCCCATCCATCTTGCCCGGCATGACGATGTCGGAGAATACGAAGTCGACGCCGTTGTGCTCGAGCTCGCGCAGCGCGGCCTCTGCGTCGGCAACCCGGCGCACGCGGTAGCCGAGCTGCTCCAGCAAGCCGATGCTGACGATGGCGACATCAGGATTGTCCTCGACCAGCAGCACCGTGCCGCTGCCGCGCATCGGCGCGGGCTCAGGCGCCTCGCGCGGTGTGGCTCCGGTCTCTCGCGGCAGCAGGATGGTGAAGGTCGTGCCCTTGCCGAGCTCGCTTGCGACCTTGACCGTGCCGCCGGCCTGATGCGCAAAGCCGTGCACTTGTGACAGGCCGAGGCCCGTTCCTTTCCCGACCGGTTTGGTCGTGAAGAACGGTTCGAAGATCTTGTCGACGACGTCGGAGGGGATGCCGAGCCCGGTGTCGGCAACCGTGATCGCGACGAATTCGCCGCTGTGGAGCGGATCGTTCAGCACGACGTTGTGCGCGCCGATCGTCACCGTGCCGCCGTCGGGCATGGCATCGCGGGCGTTGATGACGAGATTGAGCAGCCCCGTCTCGAGTTCGGAGACGTCGGCCCGGACTGGCCAGACCTCGCGATCGATGTCGAAGGCGAGACGAACCGCGCTGCCAAGGCCGGCGCTGAGAACCTCGCGGATCGCCTCGATGCGGTCGCCGAAATGGATTGCCTGCGGGTTGACGCTCTGGCGTCTTGCGAAAGTCAAAAGCTGTCCGGTCAGCGCGGCGCCGCGCTTGGTGGCGGTCTCGATCGCCAGGACTGCGCGCTGAAACTTGGAATCGTCGGGGTCGCCCTTCTTCAGAATGTGAAGGCTGCCGCTGATGATCATCAGCAGATTGTTGAAGTCGTGTGCGACCCCGCCGGTGAGCTGGCCGAGCGCATCGAACTTCTGCGACTCGGCGAGCTGCGTCTGCATTGCCTCGAGCTTGACCTGCGTGTTGCGGCGCTCGGTGATGTCGCGGGTGATCTTGGCGAAGCCGACGAGGTTGCCGTCCTCATAGATCGGGTCGATCACGACGCTCGCCCAGAAAAAGGTGCCGTCCTTGCGGACCCGCCAGCCTTCCTCCTCGTAGCGGCCCTGGTCCCGCGCGATGCCGAGCGCACGGGCAGGCTTGCCGTTGGCACGGTCGGTCTCGGTATAGAAGCGCGAGAAATGCTGTCCGAGGATCTCCTCGGGCGAATAGCCCTTGATTCGCTCGCCGCCGATGTTCCAGCTGGTGATGATGCCGGTGGGGTCGAGCATGTAGAGCGCGTAATCCGCGACTCCTTCCACCAACAGCCGGAAACTCCGCTCGCTCTCGAACAAGTCTCTCTGTTGACTGGACTTTTTGAACATTCCGGACCCCGCCTTAACGGGTGCAAACGCTCCAGAAGGCGTTTGGTTCCCGTTGCTCGGATGTTTTTTAGGCAAATACGACCACCGGTATGCACGTTGCAAGCCGTCGTTCGGCACTTGACACGCAATCGCATTCGTCAGATATTTCTGTTATGACAGAAATAACCGGAAAGAAGAAACTCCCAGCCGCCGTCGAGCGCTTCATCCTGCATTGGGGCGACATGGGGGATCAGTGGGGCGTCAACCGCTCGGTCAGCCAGATCCACGGGCTGCTCTATCTTGCCGAAGCGCCGATGACGGCCGAGGACATTGCCGAAACGCTCGGCATGGCGCGCTCCAACGTCTCCAATTCGCTGAAGGAGTTGCTCGCCTGGAACCTGATCCGGCGGGTGCCGATCCTCGGCGATCGCCGCGATCATTACGAGGCCGAGACCGACATCTGGGAGGTTGCGGCGAGGATTGCGGCGCGGCGCAAGGAGCGGGAGCTCGATCCGGCGATCACGGCGCTGCGGGCCTGCGTGACCGATGCTGCCGACGATCCAACCATCAATCCGGTCGCGAGCAAACGGCTGAAGGAGATGCTCGCCTTCACCGAGCTCGCCGACCACTGGTTCATGCAGATGCTGAAAGTGCCGCGGCCGCGGCTGGTGGCCCTGATGCGGCTTGGCGAGAAGATCGCCAACCTGCTGCCGCTGGGCAAGGCCAAATAGTTCCGAGGAGGGTGTGATGACGTCGGCGAGATTATCAGGCTCCAACGCAACTCCCTCCGCTCACATCAAACTGCTCGACGACCGCCGTTTCCGCGCGCTGTTGTCGGATGAGGATTGGGGCCGGCTGCCGCTCGCAACCTGGCGGCGCTTTTCCAAGCGCGTCGCTGACGGCGACAGCGTGGTCTATGTCGGGGTCGTCGACGAGGTCTCCTTCAGCGACATCGGCTGGTGGTTTGCGCAGGCCGCGCGCCTGATCGGCGGGCCATTGCCGACCGGCCGCGACATCGGCGTGCCGATGATCGTGACCGTGACCGAGGATGGCGCCACCGGCGGCCAGACCTGGACCCGCATTTGCGCGCGCAAGCGCGGCTTTCCGCAGGTGATCCATTCCGCCAAGCGTTTCGCCGGCCCGACCGGGCTCGAGGAATATGTCGGCTTCGGCGTCTCGATGGCGCTGCGTATCGCGGTTGAAGGCGAGGCGCTGACTTTCCGCAGCGCTGCTTATGGACTGCAACTCGGAAGGCTGTGGATTCCGCTGCCCCAATGGCTCACGCCGGGCGACCTCACGGTGACGCATTCCGATCTCGGCGAGGGCGCGTTCCGCTTCACCCTCGATGTCATTCATCCGCGTTACGGCGCGCTGATCCACCAGTCCGCCGTGTTCAGGGAGGCCGTGTCATGACCCCGCTCTTGTGGACGCTCATCGCCATCCAGATCGTGATGGGTGTGTTCGACACCTTCTATCATCACGAATTCACCGAGCGCCTCGCCTGGCGTCCGTCGCAGCGCTTCGAGCTGAAGCTGCACGGCATCCGCAATATGCTCTACGCGCTGCTGTTCCTGCTGCTCGGGTGGCTCGAGGTCTACGGCGTGCTGGCGCTGGCGATCGTCGCGGTGCTCGTCGCCGAGATCGTCATCACGCTGATGGATTTCGTCGAGGAGGATCTGAGCCGGAAACTGCCGCCGAGCGAACGGATCAATCACACGCTGCTCGCGATCAATTACGGTGCGATTCTCGTGCTGCTGCTGCCCGTGCTGATCGATTGGGCGATGCAGCCGTTCGGCGTGAAGGTCGTGCATCAGGGCTTGCTCAGCTTCGCCGCGACTGCCTGCGCGGTTGGTGCAGCGCTCTGCGGCGTCAGGGATTTTGCCGCGATGCGTCGGCTCAGCCGGATGAAGAGCGTGCCTGCGCAAGGACTCGTTGAGAAGATCTCCGGCCGCAAGACCGTGCTGATCACCGGCGCCACCGGGTTCATCGGCAGCCGCCTCGCGGCGAGTCTCGGTGGGGCAGGGCATCACGTCATCGCGCTGATCCGCAACCCCGCCAAGGCCGAGATGCTGCCGCCGCCGGTGACGCTGATCACCAGCCTCAATCAGCTTGCGCCGGACACGCCAATCGACGCCATCGTCAATCTCGCCGGCGAGCCGATCGGCAACGGCCTGTGGACCGAGGCGAAGCGCGCCAAGATCATCGGCTCACGCGTCGACATGACCGGTGATGTCGTCAAGCTGATAGCGCGACTCGAGCGCAAGCCCGAGGTGCTCGTCAGCGGCTCTGCGATCGGCTGGTATGGCCTGTGGGCCGACCAGGTGCTGACGGAGTCGGCGAAATCTCACGCCTGCTTCAGCCACGAGCTGTGCGCAGCCTGGGAGAGTGCGGCGCGGCCGGCGGAAGAGCTCGGCGTGCGCGTGGTCAATTTGCGTATCGGCCTCGTGCTGGGCACGGAAGGCGGCTTCATCACGCGTATGCTGACGCCGTTCGAGTTCGGCCTCGGTGGTCCCATCGGCACCGGGCGGCAGTGGATGTCCTGGATCGAGCGCGACGATCTGATCAGGCTGATCGCCTATGTGATGGCAACGCCCGATCTCGCCGGTCCCGTCAACGCCACCGCGCCGATCCCCGTCACCAACGCAAAGTTCACGGAAGAACTCGGTCGCCGTTTGCACCGGCCCGCGGTGTTCCGCATTCCCGGCGGCCTGCTGCGCCGGATCGGCGGCGGCTTTGCCGACGAGCTCCTGCTCGGCGGTCAGCGCGTGCTGCCGAACAAGGCGCTGAGCCGCGGCTTTGTGTTTCGGCACGAGACACTGCGCAGCGCGTTCGAGGCGATCCTGTGAGGTAACGTCATGGCCTGCGCTGCATGTCCCCGTGTTACGAGCGGCTGGTTTCGTGGATGCTTGACGGCAACTTTTGCATTGGACTCGGTTATGCTCGCAGTCCGGCTCTGGTTGGAGCAATCCCTAAGCGCTGTTCCTTCCATGGTTGTGGGGTTCCCGTTCACCCTCGTTCTCGTGTGTTTGTTCACAGGGCTTCCCGCCGCGCTCTTGATCAGTTTCGCTGAAGCTCTGCGAGTACGCTCGAGGCTGTTCTATATCTCAGGTGGTGCCGCGATTGGAGCGATGAGCGGCGCGCTTATATTTCGAATCCTCCCCCAGCTGAGTGCTTTGTTTGTCGTGGTGGGGGCAATCGCCGGAACGGTCTATTGGTCCATCGCAGGCCGATACGCCGGCGAAGAGCGTGGAGGGTCGAGGCATTAAGTCGCTGCGCTCCGGAACGTCGCCGCTACCGCACGAAGAGCCGCCAGTTTTGCCGGATCGCTGACCTTCGAATGCAGCATCACCTTGGAGCTGCCGAGTTTTGGCAGCTTGTGCGCAGGCCCGATGTCGATGAGCCCAGGAGGCGCAATCCGGCGCGCTAGCGGCGCGATCGCAAGTCCCGCGATCGCGGCCGCGACCACCGCTGTCACGCCGCCGCCGACAAAGCGCTCGCGCCAGGCGACGCCGGCCTTGTCGAGCGCGCGCACGGCGACGGCGCGGACACCGCAGGGCGGGGCGAGCGTCGCAAGTGGCAGCGCTTCGCCCTTCGGTAGCGCGAAGCCTCGCGATGCGAACCAGCCGAACTCGTCCTCGGTGAGTTTTTCGCCGCCGCGGCGGCTGCCTTCCTGACGGACGATCACCGCATCCAGCTCGCCGGCGTCATAGGCATCCTGCATCTCGCGCGAGAAGCCGATGGTGACGGCCAGCGTCAGGTTCGATGACATCGCGTGCAGGCGTTCGAGTAGCGGCACGAGCTCCGGGCCGGCGGCATGATCGGAGATGCCGAGCGAGAGCGATTGCGCGGCCGGTGCCTCGCCCGACAGCGCGCGGTCATGCGCCGCCATCAGCGCGCGGGCGCGATCGAGGAACGTCGCGCCCTCGGCGGTGAGGCGGACGGCGCGCGGCGAGCGTTCGACGAGACGCTTGCCCAGCAAGGTCTCGAGCCGTTGCAGCTTGAGGCTGACGGCCGCCTGCGTCGTGCCGAGTGCCTCGGCGGCGCGGGTAAAGCTCTGGAGGTCGGCGACCAGCAGGAAGGCCTGGACGGTCGCAATGTCGAGTGTGGCTGTCATTATGAACGTTTATCACTGGTATCAGAATAGATAAGATACCAAAATGATGAGGCAAGGTCTAGCTTCTCACCAACGCCGCGCAAACAGCGCAGCTTCTTGAGGAGAACGACAATGCCCCTGATCACCGTGTCCTATACTTCGTCCCGCCAGTCGCCGTCGCTGAAGGCCGACATCGCGAGCGCCGTGTCCGAGCTCACCGCAAAGATCCTGCACAAGGATCCCAAGGTCACCGCCATCATCGTGAAGTCGGTCGATCCGGGTGACTGGTTCGCCGGCGGCAAGTCGCTCGCCGACGAGAAGCTCGCGAGCTACTGGATCGACATCCACATCACCGAAGGCACCAACACCAAGGACGAGAAGGCCGCCTATCTCGCCGCAATGTTCAAGCGCATGGCCGAGATTCTTGGCCCGCTGCATCCCGAGACCTACCTGCACGTCGACGAGGTCAAGGGCGATGCCTACGGCTTCGGCGGCCTGACCCAGGAGCGCCGCTACATCGCCGGCAAGCTCGAGGTGTCGCTGAAGGCGGCGTGAGGATGCGAGCCGCGGGTGAGGGATCTCACCCGCGGCATTTCTTGTCAGCTTGCCGCGCGGAACTGAACCTCGGAATTGTTCAGGAAGCACGTCTTGTCGAACAACCCTAGATCCAGCGGGTTCGGCAGTCTGACATCGCCGAGATCGGGGCAGGGCTTGATCGAAGGATCATAGGAGCGATCGATCTGGGAGATGAAGACGACGATCAGCCCCCTGTCTTGCGCGAAGGATTTGAGCGCGCGCACCTGAACGGTCAGATCGGGGTTTTCCCGCCGCTGGTCGAGCAGTTGCAGATAATCGATCACCACGACCGTCCCGCGGGGGACCGTGGCCATTTGCTTGACGATGTAGTCGGCGCTGATGGCGTCGGAGCAATCGACCTCGAAGAGCTTGTCGAACTCCGCCGGCTCCACGCCGATCGCACGCAAGCGGTCCAGCACGTCTTTCTCGGTGTATTCGAGCGAGAAGAACGCGGCACGATGACCGGACTTCATGGCCTCCACGGCGAGTTCGAGGCTCATCAAGGTCTTGCCCTGACCAGGGCGCGCGCCGACCAGCACCAGATCGCCCGGCCTGAATTGCGGGAACAGTCTGTTGGCAGGCGTCAGTGCGGCGGCTTTCGCAGCAAGCATGCTCCAGGCGGAAAACCCTTCCGTCGTGGCAACGCGATCAAGCGCGTCGTGGAGCGGAATTCCTTCCTCGCGGGAGAGGCGCTTTGCTTTTCGCTTCAGGTGATAGATCGGCGCAGACAATTTCATCGTCAAACCTCCCATTGCGAGCAGATAACGCAATCCCTCCTTATGCCCAGTGCTCGAACAGTCGGTCCGATGGTTTAGTCGCCCGGCATGAGGTCTGCTTTCCCGGCGGAGGGGGGAGGTGTGGGCGGCACCTGAACCAAGCGTAACCGATTCGCGCTCATCGAGACGCGATCGGTGTGCGTCCAACAGGAATGAGTTAGACCGCCACCTCCGGCAGCAGGGCACGGGTCGGCCCGAACAGCTCTTCAAAAGCCTGCCGAAGCGCGACGTCGACATCGGCCAGCGTCACGAGCTGGCCGAGATCGACCAGTGAGGTGACGCCGTAACGGGGATCGGCAACACCACAGGGGACGATGCCGGCGAAATGCGAAAGCTCCGGCTCGACATTGATGGCGATGCCGTGGAACGAGACCCAGCGCTTCAGCCGCACGCCGATCGCCGCGATCTTGTCCTCGTGCTCAGGCCCCTTGTCGGGCCGCTTCACCCAGACGCCGACCCGGTCCTCGCGCCGCTCGCCGCGGACGTTGAAGGCGGCCAGCGTCTTCAGGATCAGTTCCTCCAGGCTCGCGACATAGGCCCGGACGTCCGGCCGGCGCCGCTTGAGGTCGAGCATGATGTAGGCCACCCGCTGGCCCGGGCCGTGATAGGTGAGCTGGCCACCGCGCCCGGTGGCAAAGGTCGGGAATCGGGGATCGAGCAGGTCGGAAGCCTTGCCGGAGGTTCCGGAGGTGTAGAGCGGGGGGTGTTCGAGCAACCAGACCAGCTCCGGCGCCTCGCCCGCCGCAATGGCGGCGACGCGGGCCTCCATGGCGGCCACGGCCTCCGGATAGGGCACGGGCGCGTCCGAGATTCGCCATTCGACGGGTTCGCCGCCTGCGGCGGAAAACGACGTCAAATCGAGCGCTTGGCGGGGGTTTTGGGGCGAATTAACCATTGGCTAACCATAACGTGGTGATGATTGCAGGCGCAAATGCCAAGTCCTTTGGCGTAAGTCTCCAGTTGCGGTGGTGCTGACAGTGCCTACTCTCGACAAAGTCACCGTGGATCTCATGGTCGTCCTCGGGACGACCACCATGCCCATCCATCAAGTATTACGTCTTTCCCGCGGCGCCATCATCGAGCTGGACGCAACCGAGGCCGACGAGGTCAAGGTTCTCGCCAACAATCTGCCCGTGGCCTCCGGCGTCGTGCTGGTCGACCGCAACCGGATCGCGGTCGAGGTCAAGCAGATGCTGCCGCGGACGCAAGGCACGAGATAAGGCCGATAGGGGGCGGGGCAGGAATTTTCCTGCCAAGCTTGTGGAATTCGGGGCCTTAGCAGGCTTGTACCCCACTGATGGATTTGTTAGATCGGCGCCGTTGATCCGGCAGGCCTCAAGCCCTAAGCCGGCATCCCCAAAGCGCTCGTGGCGGAATTGGTAGACGCGCTGCCTTGAGGTGGCAGTGAGTAAAATCGTGGGGGTTCGAGTCCCTCCGAGCGCACCACACTCTCCTGAAATTGTTGAAGTTTTGCGGTCCGTAGGGCGCGCTTTGGCGCGACCTCTCCACAGGCTATCCACAGGGATATACCGGCTTGGCGCACAGGGCCGCCGCCGGTCGGACTGCCGAAGGGGCAGGAATCGCGAAGGGTGGAATGCCATCGCGTTCGCCGGCCGGGGATCCTGACGGCCCGTGCCCACACCGTCACATTTCGGCGCTTTGAGGCGGGTGCCCATGAACGGCTTTTCCAGGACGAGTCCGAAGCGGCTGACGGCGGGCGATATCACGTCGGCGGCCAAGTAGCCGTGCAAGCCGGGATGCTTAGCTCGCCTTGCTGAAAGCGGTCTGCCTCTTTGCGATCGTGGTCCTGAAGGCTTTCAATTCGATTCTCCGCGCGGCATGGCGGCGCCGGTCGCGGCTCAGGTGAAGCCTGAGCCTGAAGGACCGTCGGCAACTCGTTGAAATCGCGCTGGATGGCACCGCTCAATGGGCGGCTAGCCATATTCCTCGCCGATCCCGTATTCCTTGTAGATCTCGAGCGGATCCGTCTCCGGGAACAGGCGGCATTTGGCCTGGGCGAGATGCAGGCTCACCGCGGACGGCTCCTTGCCGTTCGAGAGCAGCTTGCGGATGTCGTCCATATGCGCGCTCGGCTGGTGCTTGGCCTCAAGCTGCTCCAGCGCGACCAGCGCGGTTGCGAGCGCCTCGGTCAGGACCCAGTCGTCGTGGCCCGTGATTCCCTTCTTCGGCATCGGCAGACCCCAATCCGCAAACCTCAGATATGGCAGCGGCAGCAGTCTACCGTAGCTTCGGTCGAATCTCCATCGAGCCGCGGACTGCGCGGACGGGCAGCCCCGCTCTCGCTTGCATTATGGCGGCGCGTGGCTAAAAGGCGGCGGCACGCGGGCGCTGGTATCTTTGTTGAAACAAAATCGGCGTAGACGGGCCTCGCACGACCTCTCTCGGGCTGGAGCCAGCATGGTCTTTCTAAGCTTCGTCTACCGCTTCCTGACCAACTTCGCATTCATGGCGCTGGTCTATTTCAGTCTGAACTTCATGGAAAAGTATCAGAACCGCGCGGTCCTCGCGATCCTGGTGCTGGTCTATAGCGGCATGCGCGCGGCCTCGACGCTCCGCGCCTTCTACTTCTTCCAGAAGATCGAGAAGCTGGAAGCCGAGACCAAGCGCCTGCAGGCGCCGATCAATGACGGCTCGGGCGGAACCAGCGGGCGCAAGCAGATCGTGATGGATGTCGCGCGGCTGCGCCGTGACGGCGAACTCAAATCCTATATGGATTTGTTCTTCCTGGCGTTGATCGTGCTGCTCTGCGTCGCCAACATCATGCGGCAGTGACAGCCTGAAGCTTGATCCGGACAAGTGTGCCGCGGTTTTCCCTCGCGACAAACCCGGAACGCGTTTGCGCGGAGATCATGCTCGAAACAACAACCTGAGGCGCGATGATCTCGTCGCGCTTCAGGCGCGCTTCTTCACGCTGGTGGCGACGCGAGTCGGGCGGGGCGCCGTGGTTTTGGCCTGAGCGGCGCGCTTCGGCGCTGCGTGTGCAGCATGCGCGGTTCGCCGGGCCTGCATCTTGGCCGCCTTGCCTTTGCCCGCACGCGGTGCTTCGGCTGCCATCGCAAGCCGGGTTGCGGCCCGCCGCGACAAGGTCGTCGACAGCAGCACCTCGACCGAGCCCTCGGGGATCGCGAAGAGATCGCGTCCGGGCGCGGGCAGCGTGGCGGCGACATCGTCCTGCGCCCTGGTCTTGTGCGGCAACACCTGCGGCTGAAGCGCGGTCTGAGTGTTGAGATCGGCGAGGCCAGGCGCGGGCAGCGTCGCGGTCTGCGCGAACACGAAGTTCGGCACGGCGGGCCAGCGTGCGATCGGCGTCGTTTCCGTCGGCGGATGCAGCAGCCACTCCACGGCCGTGGTCGGCGTCGCCGGCCGGTCGGCGGTCGCTGGCACCACATGGACGATGCGATAGCCGCGTGCCTTCAGGTCACGGATGATCTTGGGCAGCGCCGCCACGGTGCGCGCCTGGATGTCGTGCAGCAGCAGGATGCCCTTGCCCTTGGCCTCCAGCCGCTGGATCGCGAGCTGGTAGACGCGATCGGACGAGATGTGGCGCCAGTCGTCGGCCGGGAAGTCGGCGCTCCAGACCTGGATGCCGCGCGAGATCAGGAGGTTTTCGACGCCATCGGCGCGCATCAGGCCGGGAATGCGGAAGAACGGCGCGAGCTTGGACGGATCGCTCATCGCAGCCGACGTCCACTCGATGCCGCCGTTGATCTGCGCCTCGGCCTTGTCGAGCGGCATCCGGTCCATTGTCAGCGGATGGTTCATGCTGTGGGTGCCGACGGTGTGGCCCGCCGCGACAAGCTTGCGCACGCCTTCCGGGTTCGCCTTGGCCTGTTCGCCGATGATGAAGAAGGTCGCCTTGATGCACTCGTCGGCGAGGATCTGGAGCACCTGATTGGAATACTTCGGCAGCGGGCCGTCGTCGAAGGTCAGCACCACCTCGTGGTCCTTCAGCGGCAGCGTCTCGCGGTACTGCATGGTGCCGATGCGCGGATGCTCATGCGGATCGACGACGAGCGTGCGGGAGGTGCCGAGCGCGTCCGGATGGCCGGGGCATTCGGCAGCGAAAGCCGCGGGCGATGCCGTGGTCAGGAACCCCAGAAACAGGACGGTCCACGATCGCGTCCGAAAAACAACGCTACTGCCGATCATGAAGCTCGTAAGTCCTCGTCTGCGATTGCGCCCATATCCGTAGGTCGGAGACGCCCGGAAACGGTTCAGGCGCAACACCCTCCAATCTTTGCATAGGGTAGCATGAACAGAGTGTTAATAGGGCTCAAATCACCCCATTTTGCACCGGCGTGACATTCCGGCATCAATGCGCGTCGGCGTTCTTCTGTGGTGTATCCGCCGGGACGATATGGACGATGTGAAAGCCGTTTTCCCGCAAAAACCGCAGGAAGGCCGGCATCATCGCCGCGGTACGCGCCTGGGCATCGTGGAACAGGATGATGCCCTTGCCGGCAGCGGTGATGCGGTCGCTGATCAGCTTCAATTCCTGCTCCGGCGTCATGTCGTTCCAGTCGCTGGCCCAGAGATCGGCACCGAACACGACGATGCCGCGCGACTGTAGCAGATCGAGCTGGGCCGGCGTGGACTCGAAATAGGGGAAGCGGAAGAACGGCGTCGACGGCGTCGTCGTTGCGACCCCGTGCAGCGCCATCTCGTCGGTGGCGATGCCGTGGTCGATTTCGTATTTGGCCGCATCGGCCGGGATCCGGCCCATGTATGGATGCGACCAGGTGTGGTGGCCGATGGTGTGACCCTCGCGGGCTATGCGTTTGACCATGTCGGGATGTTCGGCGGCGCTCCGGCCGACCAGGAAGAAGGTCGCGCGCACGCATTCCTGCGCCAGCGCGGCCAACACCTTCGAGGTGGTCTGCGGACGCGGGCCGTCGTCGAAGGTCAGCACCACCTCATGATCAGCGAGCGGCAGCGTCTGCGGAAAACTCTTCAGGCCGACACGCGGCGTGGTCTTGGCATCGACGCTCAGGATCCGCGAAGTGCCGAGCGCATCGCTCCGCGGGCAGTCCGCGGCCTTGATTGAGCCGATCGCGGTGAGGGCGGCAAGAGCTACGCCCATCGTGATCGAGGTCCATTTCGGCCGCTGCATCTTTGCCATTGCGCTCCCGATTACGTTGAGGGTATTGGCTGACCGTCAGCCCAAAATGACCAACCTGTTCAACGGCGAGGCGTTCCATGGATGAACATATCGATGGTGCTGCGCCCGCCGAGACATTGGTACTCGACCACGTCCCGATGCGCAATGAAGAGGGCGAAATTCGGCACGAATTCGTCGAGGAAATCGCCCATGCGATCGAGGCCGGCGACAGCGCTGCGCTGCGGGCCTGCGTCGCCGACCTGCACGAGGCCGATCTCGGCGATCTCATCGCGGCGCTCGCGCCCGACGACCGCGTCCGCCTGGTCGAGCTGACGGGAGCCGATTTCGACTTTTCCGCACTGAACGAGGTCGACGAGACCGTCCGCGAGGAGATCCTCGACGAGCTGCCGCCCGAGACGGTCGCCGAGGGCGTCCGCGAGCTGGAATCCGACGATGCGGTCGAACTGCTCGAAACCCTCGACGAGGAGGAGCAGGAGGAGATCCTCGAGAAGCTGCCGCTGCAGGAGCGCGTCGCCCTCGAACGCAGCCTGCTATATCCGGAAAACTCTGCCGGACGGCGCATGCAGACCGAGTTCATCGCGGTGCCGCAGGATTTCACGGTCGGGCAGGCGATCGACTATATGCGCGACACGCCCGATCTGCCGGACCGCTTCTACGAGATCTATGTCGTCGACAAGGACCGGCACTGGCAGGGCGCGGTTCCCTTGGATGTGCTGCTGCGGGCGCGCCGCCCGGTGCCTCTCACCGAGCTGACCGACGAGGATCGTCGCCGCGTCTCCGTCCTGGAGGATCAGGAGGAGGTGGCGCGCATGTTCGGCAAGTACAACCTCGTCGCGGCACCCGTGCTCGATACCCAGGACCGCCTCGTCGGCGTCATCACCGTCGACGACGTCGTCGACGTCATCGAGGAAGAGGCGGACGAGGACCTCAAGGCGCTCGGCGGTGTCACCAGCGACGAAGAGCTGTCGGACACGTTTCTCACCATCGCGCGCGGCCGCTTCAACTGGCTGTTGATCAATCTGGCCACGGCCTTCCTGGCGTCCTCCGTGCTCGGCCTGTTCGAGGGCCAGCTCGAACAGATGGTGGCGCTCGCCGTGCTGGCGCCGATCGTCGCGAGCCAGGGCGGCAATGCCGCGACCCAGACCATGACGGTCGCGGTGAGGGCGCTCGCGACCCGCGAGCTCGGCTCCTCCAACGCCTGGCGCGTGGTCATCCGCGAGACGCTGGTCGGTCTCATCAACGGCGTGGCCTTCGCCGTGATCACCGGTGTCGCCGCGGTGGCCTGGTTCAAGATCCCCGGCCTCGGTGTCGTCATCGGGCTCGCGATCATCGTGAACCTCGTCGCCGGCGCGCTCGGCGGCATCCTGATCCCGATGGCGCTCGAACGCGTCAGGGCCGATCCGGCGGTGGCGTCGGGCACGTTTGTGACGACGGTGACGGATGTCGTCGGCTTCTTCTCCTTCCTCGGCATCGCCACGCTGTGGTTCGGGTTGAAGTAGGGGGCGCGAACCACGCTCTCGTGTCCCGGGCGCGCTGCAACGCTCTTTGCGTTGCTGCGCAGAACCGGGACCCATGAGGCGACAAACTCCGCGGTCCGATGGGCCCCGGCTCTGCAGCGCATCACTTCGTGCTGCGCAGCGTCCGGGGCACGAGACCATCTTTAATCCCACCTTAAGCGTGCTGCCGCATGATCCCTCCCGCTTGGGGGAATGAGCATGCGGTTGCGGCTGAAGGCGGACGGACGGGTCGTTGAGTTGCGGGACGGGCAAGAGTTTCCCGTCCAGCCGGTCGCGTCTGCAGCCGAGACTCCGGCGGCGGAGGCCGGTTCGCTCGCGGTGCGCGATTTGCGCCGGCGCGCCTGTCTCACCCAGATGGAGTTCGCCGCCAAGCTCGGCGTGCCCGTCGAGACCATCCGCAACTGGGAGCAGGGCAAGCGCGCCCCGCGCGGACCCGCTCGCGCATTGCTGGCCGTGATCGCGCATGCGCCCGACACGGTGTTCCAGGCGCTCGCCAAAGCCTGAACGCCTGACACGAACCTCACGTTAGCATCCTTCGTTGCACTCTGGCGGACCGGGTCCATAATGACGCCGGTGATGACATTTGGGGCTGCCGCAACAGAGAGGATTCCTCATGCTGTTCGTCGAGGCCAATGGCGCGAAAATTCCGGCGGTCGGGCTGGGGACCTGGGAGCTGAGCGGCCGGACTTGCGCGCGCGTGGTCGAGCAGGCGTTGCGGCTCGGCTACCGCCACATCGACACCGCCCAGGTCTACGACAATGAACGCGAGGTCGGCGACGGATTGCGCGCTTCCGGTGTCCGTCGCGACGACATCTTCGTCACGACAAAAGTCTGGACCAACCATTTCGCACCCCACGATCTCGAGCGATCGGTCAAGGAGAGCCTGGTGCGGTTGCGGCTTCCCGCCGTCGACCTGGTGCTGCTGCACTGGCCCAATTCGCATGTGCCGCTGGAGGAGACGCTGGGCGCGCTGGCGCACGCCAAGCGGATGGGCCTGACACGCCACATCGGCGTCTCCAATTTCACGGTGGCGCTGATCGAGCAGGCGGTCGCGCTGTCACCCGAGCCGCTCGTCTGCAACCAGGTCGAATTTCACCCCTACCTCGATCAGGCGAAGGTGAGGGCGGCCTGCGACCGGCATGGGATGGCTCTCGTTGCCTACAGCCCGATCGCCAAGGGACGCATCAAGGCCGACCCGACACTCGCGGGAATCGGTCGCGCCCATCACAAGACACCGGCACAGATCTGCCTACGTTGGCTGGTGCAGCAGAATGTGTCCGCGATTCCCAGAACGTCGCGTGTCGAGCGGCTGTCGGAGAACATCGAGATCTTCGATTTCAAACTCTCGGACGACGAGATGGCGGAGGTCGCCGCGCTTGCCAGCCCCAGGGGCCGCCTGACCGATTTTGGCTTCGCGCCGAAATGGGATTGAGGGGCTGTTCCGGTATGCTAGGAGCAGGTCGGCAACCCAAGATCGGGCGATGGAACGGCGGAAGATCATACGGACGGACATTGCGGCGTCAGCCATCGCGCATCTGACGCTGGTGGCGCTGATCATCGTGATCAGCGAGGTCCATCCGTTTCATTCCGCACCGCCCGAGACCGTCGCGGTCGATATCGTCACGCCGGAGCAGGTGAAGCAGGAGGAGGCCAAGGCGGAGGGAAAGGCCCAACAGGAGGCGAAGGAGAAGCCGCCGGAGCAGCTCCCTGACCTGAAGCTGCCGAAGCTGGACTTCACCGACAAGGACAAGGCGGATGCAGCGCCCAAGCCTGCGGCCAGGGAGAAGGCAGCAGAGAAGGCGGCGCAGCAGGCCGCGCAGGAACCGCAGCAGAAGCAGCCGCAGCCCCAGCCATCGCAAGCGCCACCGCAACAGCCGCCGCCTCAGCCTCAGGCGGCGCAGCCGCCACCTCCGGCGATGCCGCAGCCGCAGGCCGCGCCCCCCGCTTATCGGACGCCGGAGCCTGATGTCACCGTCAAATACGGCGTGATGCTTGGCCTGCCGCCGGCATTGCCGCCCGTGCCGAAAGACGCGCCCAAGGATGACGGCGGCGATGCCAAGGACTCGATCGGGGCCAAGTTGCCGCCCGAGGTCATTGCCGAGCTTCGCCGGCATTTGAGGAGCTGTTCGAAACTTCCGGCCGGGGTTGCACCGACCGATGCCGTTCACATCAGGCTGCGTGCGGTGCTCGCCACCGACGGCACGCTGGCGCGGCCGCCGATCCTGATCGAGGCGCCGCCGTCGACCAAGGGCGTGGCCATCGTGCAATCAGCGATGAGCGCGCTGCAGGCTTGCCAGCCCTACAAGATGTTGCCCGTCGACAAGTACGACGAATGGAAGGTGATGGACCTGTCGTTCGCGCCGCAGGATTTTGGCGGGTAGCGGCGTCCGTGCCGCGTTGCGCGTCGATGACCGGCTACTCCTGCAATTGCAGCTCGAATCCACGAACCGGTGCGAGACACGCAGCACAATATTCCACCCGCACCCCGGCATTGCCCGTGCAGGGCTGACCCACCGCCATCAGGAAGCGCATCGGCTGCGCGATGAAGAAGCTGGATGACTCCACCCGGCAGGTGGCGCGTGACTTCAGCTCATTCGTGAGCGCATGGAGCTTCATGAAATGGCGAGAGGTGTCGGTATAGCCGGCATAGTCGAACAGCTCGAACGGCGGCCGGTCCTCGTCGCGAAAGGCTTCGCGCGCCATCGTCACTTGCGCGTGGATGAAACCGGCGAGCAGCAGCGTTAAGGCAGGCAATTTCCAGCTCGCGCGAAGGCCGTCGATGGCGAGCGCGATCGAAACGAAAAAGAGGAACTGCGGGATGATGTAGTAGCGATCGGCAACGCTCGCGATCGAAAGCCGCAGCGCCGGGAAATAGGCGATCGTCCACAGACAGAACAGCGGCAGCAGGAGCTGCTCCGGCGTGCCCGGTTTGGCGCGGAGGGATCGCAGTGCAGCCGCCGCAAACAATGCGAGCAGCAGCGCCATGCGCATGTGCAGCGCGATCATTTCGATCGGGCCGGGCAGGTAGGAGACGACACGCTCGAGCAGGATCACGCCTGAGACCGTGCCGAAAAAGCTGACATCGCCGATCGGCGACGCTGCGAGCGAGAGCACCACGAAGCCGACGAGGACGACATTTGCAAGCCTTGCGACACGCCGATCGGTCAAGGCTCTGATCGTGTGCGGAAGCAGATGGCCCTCGACATGGACATAGGCACGGGTTGCGAGCGCGATCAGGCCGAGGCCGGCCAGCATCGCCGGCAAGGCCCGGGTCGCGAATGCGCCGTCGCCGACAAAATGCCGTCCGCACAGGACGATCTGGACCAGAAGGTTCAGCTGGCTGATCAGCAGCAGCCTTGCGCTGCTTTCGCCAGGCCATGTGAGCGCGACGAGGAGCGTCGCGGCAGCAAAGGACAGCGCTGCGGCAATGAAGATGGCGTGACTCCAGCACCCCAATGAGAAGGCGAGCAGGAGAAGGAAAAGCCAGCTATGAAGGCTTCGACCTCGCTCCAGCAGATGCGGGAGTGCGAGCAGCACGAGCGCCAGCAGGAAGTTCTGCAGCGCGTTCACCTCCCAGGCGACCCGGCTGTAGAACAGGAACAGCAGCGAGGATCCCATCGCCAGCGCGAAATAGAGCGCGGCCGCGCCGCGCTTCCAGAGGGCGAGCGCGGTCAAGCCCAGGGCGAGGCCATTCAAGATCGCGCCCGCCAGTCGCAGGCTGCCGACGCTCGCCGGGATGATCGAAAAGACCAGGCTCGTAATTTCGGGGAACAGTGATCCGGTATAGCCGTTCATGCCGCGAAGTGTGAACATTCCGCGGGCCTGCTGCTCCAGCGCGCGCAGTCCGACCCAGGCTTCGTCACCGTGCAAGCCGGGGAATGAATTCAGCCGCACCAGGAGGCCGGCTGCAACCATGGCGATGATCGATGCCAGCAGCCCGGCGTAGGCGGCGTTTCCCGATCGTTTCGGCTCGATTGCGGTGTGTGCCGGTGCCGGCCGAAGGTCAGGATGCATCTACGTCCGGCTGCCGCTGAATTCGCGACGGCAGGGATATGTGGGAAATTTTCCCGCGTCAATAGCGACCGGTATGTCCGGGCTAGGTGCTTTGGTTCGCGAGCCAGGTGAAGGCTGCCAAAATTCCCGGCAGTTGCAGATCGTGGCGAAGCTTGCCGGAGGCCGGCAGGAGGCGGTGGTCCACGGCGGCGCCGGCGCGGCGCAGTGCCTCGACATAGGCGGTCTGGACGGACGCCGACACGCGCCGGTCCTGTGGGTCCGTCAGCACGATGATCTTCTCCGGCGGATGGCGCGCGACCTCGGCGACATGGTCGATCGGGTCGAGGAAGTCGCTGTGTCCGGTGATGTCGGCGGCCCAGCCGTTCTCGCGATTGCGCTGGGCCACCGCCGTATTCCCCGAGGTGATCACCGCGCAACCGATATCGTCGCGGCGCGCGATCAGCGCAGCCACGAGATGGCCGCCGCCGGACTGGCCGACGAGATTGAGGCGGCGCCAGCCGAAATGCGCCTTGAGCCGGGTCAGCGCCGCATCGACCAGTGCAACTTCGCGCGGCCGGCGCCGGTCGAGATGGTGCCCCGTCGAACCGAGGATACCCGGGCGCGCCAGGTGGACATAGGGGCGATGGAAGCTGGCGCTGAACTGTTCAGCCAGCGCCTGCACGTCGTAAGCCGTCGCCGCGACGTACCACTCGTTGGCCACCACGACGTCGTCATCGCGTTTCTCGACGGCATCGCCACGCAGGAAGATGACGGGATCGGCCGGCGCGCCTTCCGGCGCCGCGCCATAGAACGCGATGACGTCGGGCTTGCCGTCGACCTCGACCAAAACGCGTCCCGCGCCGTCGCCATCGGACGCCGCGCATTCGACGCCCCGAACCACATCGACCCCGGAGAAGGGCGTGGTCGGCAGGTCGGCAATTCTTGGAAAACTGATCACGGCGTGAGTTGTCGAGGAAACGTGCACGCCATGTCAAGCGGCGCGTGCGCGTTGCGGCTTTGCCCAACCTACGGCACCGCGCCGCGTCGCTCGCACCTTCACATGAGGTCCTCAATGACCGCGCTTCGTCACCTTGTCGTCATCCACCACATCCGGCGCCATCGCCGCCCATGCGCTGGACGCAAATTGGCGTCGCCAGGTCACGATCACCACGGCGGCCGTGGTCACGAACAGCACCCAGGGGCTCACGAACCAGCCGAGATAGCCGAGCGCGAAGAAGAAGGCGCGCTGGCCGCGGTTGAAATGGCGGCCGGCGGACTCGAACACGCGCGTGGTGCGGATGACGTGGGCTTCGGCCTCCGGCGTGTCGCGCAGCGCAGCCGGCGGCATGCCGCCGTAGAGGATCGCGACATAGTTGAACAGGCGATAGGCCCAGGCGAATTTGAAAAACGCATAGACGCAGATCAACACCAGCCCGACGCATTTCAGCTCCCACATTGCGGGCGAGGTGCTGAGGTCGATCGGCAGCTTGCCCAGAATGGTGATGGCGTCGTTGGTGGCGTGCAGCAGCGCCAGCGCGCCGCCAAGCGCGAACAGGCTGGTGGAGGCGAAGAAGGCGGTGCCGTTCTGGAGCGAGGCCATGATCTGCATGTCGACCATGCGTGCCTCGCGATCGAGCAGCCGGCGGACCCAGACCTCGCGGTAGCGATTCATCCGCGCCGACAGGCTGTCGCGGCCATAGGCGGAGTGCTCGAGGGTTGCGGCATAGGCCAGCCATTCGATGATGAAGAAGCCGACGGCGGTGATGTCGACCCAATGCCTGCTCATGTCTCTCTCCTCGCGAGGTCGCAACGATTGCCATGCATGATGGGTCGCGGCAACGATTGATTGGCGGCAGGCGATGGCGTTAAAAGCAGCCGTATCCAGAGGACTTAACGAAGGACCCGTGACATGGCAGCGCTCAAGCTCGCGATCGGCAACAAGAACTACTCGTCATGGTCGATGCGGCCCTGGCTTGCGCTGCGCGCCAACGACATCCCGTTCGTGGAGACCGTGATCCCGCTCTACACCGACAATCCCGCGGACAAGGAGCAGATCCTGTCCTTCAGCCGCGCCGGCAAGGTGCCGGTGCTGGTCGACGGCGACATCACGGTGTGGGATTCGCTGAGCATCATCGAGTATGTCGCCGAGTGCTATCCGGAAGTGAAGCTGTGGCCCGATGACGTCGCGGCCCGCGCGTTTGCCCGTTCGGTGTGCGCCGAGATGCATTCCGGCTTCATGGCCCTGCGCAGCGAATGCGGCATGAACCTGCACCGTCCCGTGCGTCCCGTGACGCTGTCGGCGGATGCCAAGGCCAACGTCGCGCGCGTGCAGGAGATCTGGCGCACGTGCCGGACCCGCTACGGTGCCGGCGGCCCGTTCCTGTTCGGCCGCTTCGGCGCGGCCGATGCGATGTATGCGCCGGTCGTGCATCGCTTCCGGACCTACGCCATCGAGGTCACGCCGGAGACCAAGGCCTACATGGACACGATGCTCGCGATGCCGGCGTTCCAGGAGTGGACACGCGATGGCCTCGCCGAAACGCTTGTCATCGAAAAGTTCGAGACTGTGTAATTGCGGGCGTGATCCGGAGAAGCGGACACCGGTTCTCCGGCGAGATCGTGCTCACTTGAAAATGTGAATGGGCGCAGCTTGACGGCACGGCCGCTCGCGGCGCTCAATCACAGGGAACAACGAAAGAGGGGACGGCCATGGGAATTCTGGACTCGCTGGAGAACAATCCCGCGCTGCGCAGCGCGCTTGGCCAGCTCGGCGCCGCCGTCCTGCCGGCCGTGATGAACGAGGTGTTCGGCAGCAACAACCAGGGCGGCTTGGGCGCGATCGTCGCAAAGCTCCAGCAAGCGGGCTTCGGCGACCAGGTCAAATCCTGGCTCGGTAACGGCCAGAACCTGCCGATCTCCGCCGACCAGCTCCGTGCCGTGCTCGGCAACGACACCGTCCGCCAGCTTGCCGCGCGCTACAACATTCCGGTCGACCAGCTGGGCGAGATCCTGGCCCAGGAGCTGCCCAAGGCGGTGGATCAGGCAAGCCCGCAGGGCCATCTGCCTCATGGCGCCTGAGGCCTCGTTCCAGCGGTCGTCCAGGCCGGCTCTGTTCCCGTTATCGTCCTGAAAAGACTTCAAAATTGGCACATTTGCCATGCTCGCATGAGGCTGGTCAAAAACGCCGCATGCGTGCTATACAGCGGCTGGGTTTCCAGCCGGCCTTGCAGTGGGACCACGGGCGAGGCAGGCGTTGTTTGAGTGATGGAGAGGGTGTTGAAGCACAAATTCCCGATTGGAACGCGCGTACTGTTCACTGCCAGCAACGTCGCGCGCCCGGCTGCGAGTGGTTCGTACGAGGTCATTCGCCTGCTGCCGACGGAAGGTGACGACTGCCAGTACCGGATCAAGAGCTCGACCGAGGCCTTCGAACGAGTCGCGAAGGAAAGCCAGCTCGCACTCTCGTAATGCGCTGACGGCACCACGCATTGATATTGCGGGCGAATTCGCTCGCCCGCCGTTAAAAGGCCCGCTTCGCCTCGACAAGGTGGGCGGGGGCAGTTGCCGACTCGCGGTGCTCGCTTGACCATTCGCACTCGGCTCGCGTGAGGGGACATCGCGCATGGACTGGGCATCGGCCTCGTCGCTCGACCAAATCTGGCGCTCGCCGGCCTTTCCGATGTGGATGACGCTGGCGGCTGCCGGCTTCTTCGGATTGATCCTGCTGATCACGTTGCTGCGGGCCGAAAGATCGGTCGCCAACGGTGCGCTCACCGTAATCACGCTACTCTCGATCAGCATTGCGGTGGCCGCCACCATGCGCGTCTACGGACCCGCAGGGCAGGCCGCGCCGAGTGAAGCGCGTGCGCTGGCCGTGGCGAATACAAGCCTGCCGGCGCTGTCCTGCCTCGACGACCTCGCCGGCGATGCCGTCGCCGCTGGCTGCGAGAAGGCGCTGTTCGGTGCGCCTGACGCGGCGGCTGCCGCCGTCGCTTACACGGCAGCCCGGATCGATCGGCTGACTGCGCTCGGCGACGCCGCGACCGCCGACAAGAGCATGACGGTGGACACGAAGGTGCTGCGCAAGTCGCTGGAGCGCGATCGTTACGGCCTCGTTGCCCAGGTGCTGGTCGTGCGCGACGGCTGCACCCAGTTCGACTGTGCCACCTTCCGCTCGCTGACCGATCAGCAGCAGGTCGCCGCCAACATGGACTCCCATCTCTACGACATGCTGGTCGCGCGCTATGCGCCGACCTGGAACGCGCCCGCCGCGGCGCCGGCGGGGACTGCACCCCTGGGTGCGATCGCCGGGCTGCCGCCGTCGATGCCGACGGGCAAACCGACCAATGCGGAGTTCCCGAGCGCCTCTTCGACGCCGCCGGTGAGCATCATGAATCCTGAGCCGGCCGCGCGCCAGTCACCGGCCGCCAATGCGGCTGCGGCGCCGGCGCCACGTGCCCCGGCTGCGACCTCGGCACAGGCCGCAGCACCTGCGGCACCGGCTGCGAAGAAGCCGCCGGCGCCGAAGGCTGCGCGCGCACCCGCTGCCGCGCCGCCGGCGCCGGTTCCGCTCGCGCCGCCGCCGGGCTCGGCTCCCGCGGCTGCGGATAACGACTAGTTCGGCTTTGAAAACCTGCGGCCGGCCCGCTAATGCTGGGCCATGCCACTTCATCTGATCAAGCTTGCCGTCGGCTGCGACTCCGTCAAGGAATTGAAGGGGTGGATCGCCGAGCGGATGCAGACGGCCAAGAAAAAAGGCCTGCCGCAACACCACATCCACGTCACCCGCATGGTGCCCAAGCGCGACGCCGAGATTCTGTCGGGCGGATCGCTCTATTGGGTCATCAAGGGCGAGATCGCGGCGCGCGAAAAGATCATCGGCATCGAGCCGTTCCGCGACAAGGACGGTATCGGGCGTTGCCGGATCGTGATGCAGCCGAAAGTGATCTCGGTGTCGCCGCGGCCGATGCGCCCGTTCCAGGGCTGGCGTTATCTCACCGACGATTCCGTGCCGCCGGATCTCGGCAAGTCCGCCGCAGGCACCATCGCGGCGATGCCGGAGCCGATGCGGCGCGAGCTGCGCGATCTCGGATTGCTCTGAGGAATGCCGCTCAGGGCGGCGTGACGATGTGCAACCGCGCCACTTCGGCGGGCGGCACTATGAACGGGCGGCTGCCTTCGTCGAGACTGTCGACGATGTCGACCAGCCCGGGCTCGACGCCCATCTCGAGCAGGTATTTCCGGTAGCGCTCGCCAAAGATCACCGTCAGGCTCTCGCGCTGCTCGGCCGAGACGTTGGGCGCGCGGCGGTTGTGGATGGAGCGGCCGGTCAGCACCACCTTGGCGCCCTCGGGCAGGCTGCGATGCACGCCGCCGGCCAGCACCAGGACGCAGGCCAGATCGCAAGCCGGGTCCGGCACCGACACCGTGGCGTCGAGCGGGCCGCCCGGACGCTTCACGGCAAAACAATCCGCCTCCGACCGGCCGGCGCAGGCCTCGACCTCGGTCGCGCCCGCCGTCGCATCCAGGCCGTGCTCGCGCAGGATGCGGCCCATGCTGGTCGCGACGTTGAGGTTGGAAGGGCCCCAGCTATGGATGAGCAGCGGCAGCTTGCGTCCCTGCTGACGGTCGAGGATCGCAATCAACCGCTTCCAGCTGTCCCATTGCACGGTGCCTTCGGCTGCAATCCAGTCGGAGCAGCCCGGACCGCAGGCACCGGTGGGGCCGTGGGCGACATAGAAGATCATCGCGTCCTGCGGGGAGCCGTACACGCCGATCGGCGGCCGCTCCTGCGCCTGCGCAGCGGTGGCGGCAATCAGCGCCCATAGGCAGCCGACGATGATGGCGCGGATCGATGACATGGACCTGTCGCTTGGCTTGTTCCCTCGCCACGATCATCCATAGGGTTGAGACGAGGTTCAAGATCAACCTCGGCTATCGCACCGCGATATTGTCGATCAGCCGCGTCGTGCCGAGCTTGGCTGCCACCAGAATCCGCAACGGCCCGTCCTTGCGCGAGGTGACAGGCGCCAGCGTCTCGGCATGACGCGCTTCGAAATAGTCGAGCGCAAAGCCGGTCGCCTCGATCATCTCGGCGCCGCGCGCCATCGCGTTCGCGATCGTCTCGCCGGCCTGGATCCGGCGAGCGCTGTCCTTCATGGCGCGGTAGAGGGTGGTGGCGGTCTGCCGCTCCTCAGGTGAGAGGTACACATTGCGCGAGGACATCGCGAGCCCGTCGCGTTCGCGCACCGTGCGGGAGCCGATCACCTTCACGCCAAGGTCGAGATCGCGCGCCATCTGCGTCACCACGCGCAATTGCTGAAAGTCCTTCTCGCCGAAGATCGCGACATCCGGCCGACACTGCGTGAACAGCTTGCCGACGACCGTGGCGACGCCGCCGAAGAAGTGCGGGCGGAAGCGGTCCTCGAGGCCGGCCAGTGCCGGTCCCTCCGGAACGACGCGCGTCGCAAAGCCCTCCGGATACATCGCCTCGACGCCGGGGTGCCAGACGATGTCGACATCCTCGGCCGCGAGCTTGGCGATGTCGGCCTTCCAGGTTCGCGGATAAGCGCCGAAATCCTCGGTCGGGGCGAACTGGGTTGGATTGACGAAGATCGACACAATGACGCGGCTCGCGCGTCGCTTGGCCAGGCGCACCAGCGACACATGCCCGTCATGGAGGGCGCCCATGGTCGGAACCAGCGCGACCGTGGCCTTTCGCTTGCGGAGATTGTCGACGGCGCGTCGCAGGGTGGGCACCGTGCGGGTGATCAAGGGGCTTCGTGACATCAAGACTCGGGAATCGTTGGGGGTGGGCGCGGTCTGCCGCGCTTGCGGCTAACCTTAACAAGCGGCGGTCGTGGACGCCATGCATCGACATGCGGCACAGCACCCTCCGCAGCGAGGATGTCGCGCCATTGCGGTCGGATTACAGAGGCGACACCGCGATGCGATTCATGATGACGACCAGTGCACATTGATTTCGTCATCCTGTCACGCATTTCACTTGACCGCAGACGCGGCCAACTCGAAGATATTGTTCAGGGGTGTTGAGGATCGCTATGCTTGTGCAGGCTAGCCAAAGCCAATCCGGCTCGGCGCATGTCGTCGTGCTCGGCAATGAAAAGGGCGGCTCCGGCAAATCGACCACCGCCCTGCACATCGCAGTTGCGCTCCTGAAGGCCGGCCAGCGCGTCGCCACCATCGATCTCGACTGCCGCCAGCAAAGCTTCACCCGCTACATCAACAACCGCTCCGCCTGGGCGCGCCGTACCAAGCTCGACCTCGAGTTGCCGATGCATCGCTGCATCAAGCTCGGCGAGACGATGCAGGTCGCCGAGAACGAGAACTCCGAGTTCCTTCAATTCATGGAGGCAGTCTCGGCGGTCGAGAGCAGCTTCGACTTCATCGTCATCGATACGCCCGGCACCGACAGCTACCTGATGCGGCTCGCCCATTCGATGGCCGACACGTTGGTCACGCCGATCAACGACAGCTTCCTCGATTTCGACGTGCTCGGCACCGTCGACCCCGCCAATTACGCGGTCACGGGGGAAAGCCATTACGCCGAGATGGTGCGCGACGTCAGGCGCAAGCGCCGCCAGCTCGACGGTTCGACCACCGACTGGATCGTGGTGCGCAACCGCCTGTCGATGCTCGGCTCCCGCAACAAGCAGCTCGTCGCCGAGGGGCTGAAGGATCTGTCACTGCGGCTCGGCTTCCGCTACGTCGACGGCTTCGCCGAGCGCGTCGTCTATCGCGAGTTTTTCCCGCGCGGCCTGACGGCGCTCGACGAGATCGACGAGGCCACGCTCGGGATGCGGCCCAATCTCGGACATCTCACCGCGCGGGAAGAGGTGACGAGCCTGCTCCGCCAGCTCAAGCTGCCGCTCGACGAGCGCGGCCGTCGCCGTGCGGCAAATCGCGCCGAGTGGTTCAGCCAGGTCGACAAGCCGCTCGAGGTCCACGACATCCTCGGCGCCTGACCCAAGCGGTATAGCGCTACTTCCAGTCGATCAAAGTCGCCGGTTCCCGCGGGAACTGCGGCCGTGTTCGGCCGTTTTCATCCCACGTTTACCGCGAAATTGAACCCAATCTAGACCGGTTGCGTCGGATGGTGACCTGCACCCTGACGTAGCCTTGTGAGAACGGGATGCCCAAGAAACGTGTGCGCCGCACAATGAAAGGGCTGCCAGTTCACAATATTTGGCCTTCCTGTCACGCGGCTGTGACATATATTAGGGAATAGGCGCGAAGGGGCCGAAGAGCTCCTCGAACAACACGATTTTCAACAGGGATCAGGTCGCAAGACCTGAGGCTGAGGACGAAAATGAAGCGTGGAATTGCCGTTCTGGTTTCTGTCGGAGCCCTCTGCGGCATCGCCTATTTCACGGCGAGCAAGTGGGCCATCAAGCACGAGACCATCACCTTCTACGACGCGTCCCGCGACAACCGTCCCGTGCCTGTCGACATCGCAATTCGCCGCGACAAGGAAATGCAGGCCGATGCCGGCTTGATCACCATGCCGGTCGCAGTGATCAATCACGGCAACACCGTCAAGAACACCGAGTACGGCTTCCTCGCCAACATCTTCGCCGCGCGCGGCTATCTCGTCGTCAGCCCGCAGCATGATTTGCCGACTGATCCGCCGATGGTGACCAAGCCCGGCGAAATCTATGTCGGCCGCCTGCCGCAGATCTTGCGCGGTGTCGCCAATATCCATCTGGCGATGCAGGAGATGAAGAAGGTCCAGCCCAACGCCGACTATTCGCGGGTGACGATGGTCGGCCATTCGATGGGCGGCGACATCACGATGTACTTCGCCAAGCAGTATCCGGACGAGGTCAAGAAGGTCGTGACGCTGGACAATCTCCGCGTGCCCTTCGTCACCGCCGGCAAGTTCAAGATCCTGTCGTTCCGTTCGCAGGATCCGCAGTTCAAGACTGACGCGGGCGTGATCCCGACCGATGAGGAGTGCGAGAAGGCAGGCATTCAGGTCGTGAAGACCGAATTCCAGCACAACGACATGCGCGACACCGGTCCGGATGCGGCCAAGAACTCGATCCAGGGCATGCTCGATAAATTCCTGAGCGACACCGACAGCGCCATCGCGCCGGTCGATACCTCGACGTCGCCGCCGAAGGTGCTCGAGCCGGGTCCCGTGGCCCTGATGTCGCCGGCCAAGAGCTGATCAGCCAGACGATCGCTGGAACTACTTTCAAAGCCTCCGTTGGCCTTCGGCCTGCGGAGGCTTTGTGCATTGACCGGGCAGGGCACGCTATCCACATTGGTGGTGTGAGACCGAGTGCGACCCCAGATGTCCGGCGACCCCATTAAACCGCGTGGTAGCGATGCCGTCTCGGCGCGAGCCGAAGGCGACGGCGCGTTGCCGCAGGCGAAGACCTCGACCGCGGACGACGTCGCCGCCTTCGTCGCCAAGGCGCGTGCGCTGTCGCCGCATGCACCCGGCGCAAAGGGCCGCCTGATCTTCGCGCTGGATGCGACAATGAGCCGGCAGCCGACCTGGGACATGGCCTGTGCGCTTCAGGCGGATATGTTTCGCGAGGCCGCATCGCTCGGCAGCCTCGACATCAGGCTCGTCTACTATCGCGGCTTCAACGAATGCCGTGCCAGCGGGTGGATTTCGGACAGCAGCAAGCTTGCGACGCTGATGAGCAAGATCGATTGCCGTGGCGGCGACACCCAGATCGGCAGGGTGCTGACCGACGCCCGGCGCGAGGCGGTTGCATCGGGTGTGCGGGCCGTGGTCTTCGTCGGCGACGCCATGGAGGAGAAGGTCGACGCACTTTGCGCCAAGGCCGGCGAGCTCGGCATGCTGAAGGTGCCGGTGTTCCTGTTTCAGGAAGGCCATGATGCGATCGCCGAACAGGCGTTTCGCGAGATCGCGCGCCTGACCGGCGGCGCCTGGTGCCGGTTCGATCCGGGCGCGGCGGCGCAGCTGCGCGAGCTGTTGCGGGCCGCTGCGGCCTATGCCGCCGGCGGTCGCGACGCATTGTTGAAGCTGGCGAAGACGGCGAGCGGCGCGGCGCAGCTGATCGGACAGATGAAGTAGCAGGTCAGCCCCGTGCGGCCTGCGCCGCGGGCGGTGCGGCGACAGGCGGCAGCAATCGACCCTGCACGATCAGGCGCAGCGTGCCAAGCGCGATCAGTCCAACCACGATATTGGCGGCCGCGAACAGATAGGGCGCGAGCATTGCGATCGCGCCGGTATCACCGTGCCCGACCATGCGGATCGGCGCGATCGCAAGTGCGGTCGCACCGAAGGTGAAGCCCCAATAGGACACCGAGAATGGCTGCTCCATGATCCAGGGCAGCAGCCGAAGCAGCAGCAGCGCCATCATCAGCCCGTAACCGACCATGATATGCGCGAACATGTCGGGGACACCGCCATTGATCGCGAGATAGGCGACCGCACCGACCACGGGCGGTGCGAGTTGAATGCCGAGCGTCGGACGCAGCGCGGTGGGAAGGGTCTCGACGGTATAGAGCCGGTGCAACAGCACGGATTCGATCGCGAACCAGGAGAACAGCGCCACGCCGAACGCGAGCTGTCCCCAATCGGGGTAGCCGAGCGCCGCCGAAACGCCAGCCGTGACGAAGCCGCCCGCAACGGTCGGCAAATAAAGGACCGGCGTCGTCGCCGTGTGGTCGCGATTGCCGCGCCACAACAGTCCCGTCCGCCACAGTGCGAAACCGAGCGTGAATGCGGCGCCGAGGCCGAACAGGACGATGGCGGCGAGGTGCGAATAGGGCTCTGCGGCAATCGCGATCAGCATGGTGGAGACGCCGGCGAGGCCGATGAAGCAGCACTGGACCGGGTGATGGGCTTCGCTGAGCGACTCCGCGCGCGCGAAAATCCAGCGCAGCGCGAACAGCGCGATCAGCACCGCCCAGACGATCGAGGTGAAGGCGAAGATGATCTCGCCGACGATCGCCGGCAAGTGCCAGACCTGGTGTGCGGCGCGCCAGGCATTGCCGAGACCCGCAAGGCCAAGGACGATGCCGAAGAAACCGGCCGGCACGATCGGTGGCTTGAATCCGCTGCTCATCGTCTCTCCCCAACCCTTGCCATCGCTCCTACGATGATGGCGCGATCGTCGTTACGGCTGCGCGTGCCGGAGAGATGGCGGCAGATTGCTTATCGGCAAAACGGCCCGGCGTGTCATCTTCCGATCGTGGCGGGAAGGAAGGACACCATGCTTTTTGACAAGAGGGCGACTATATTCCCGCCATGACCCTGATTGCCGGCCTTGTCGCTATCATCACGCTTTATCTGTTGCTCCAGATGTTCCGCGCCGCCAATCCAGCCGTGCTGGCGCGCGCCATCAAGGTCGGGGGCGGCGTGGTCGCGCTCGCGGTGGCGGCCTTCACGGGCTTGAAGGGCGAACTGGCGGTTGCGATCCCGCTCGGGATATTTGGCGCCGGACTGCTCGGCTGGACGCCGTTGGCAAACGCCGGCTTCGGCAATATCGGGGGCATGTTTGGCGGCGGCGCTGCGCGCTCGCCCAACCAGAGCTCGCGCGTACGCTCGCAATTCCTGGACATGCGGCTCGATCACGAGTCCGGCCAGCTCTCAGGCCAGATCGTCGCCGGGCCTCACGCCGGGCGCGGCCTCGACGAGTTCGATCTTGCAAGCCTGCTGGCGATGGTCCCGGCGTTCGACGCCGAGAGCGTGGCCTTACTTGAAAGCTATCTGGACCGCCGGTTTCCCGCTTGGCGTCAGAACGCGCAGGGCAACGCGGCAGGGGGGCAGCGCCGCACGGCGTCGAGCGGCAAAATGACGGCGGAGGAAGCCTATCAGATCCTTGGCTTGCAGCCGGGAGCGGGGCGCGACGACATCAGCCGGGCGCACAAATCCCTCATGAAGAAACTGCATCCCGACCAGGGGGGCTCGACGTACCTCGCTGCCCGTGTAAACGAGGCCAAGGATACTCTGCTTCGTACGCATAACGGCTAACTCCGGCACCACGCCACAAACGCCCGTACCGCGTAAGCTCCGCTTGCTCTGTCTGCCGTCGCCCGATGCCCGCCATTGTCGGCGTGGTCGATCCCTTGAGTAAAGTTTTAACCGTAAATCCTTGACGAGAGGTTGTCGCGGAACAGCCTCGAGCGCCACCGTATCCCAAAAACAAAAATGCCCGCGCAGGGCGCGGGCATTTTGCTTGGAGCGGCAGGAAGATCAGTTGCGGACGGTCATGCAGGAGATGTCGGCGCGCTTGAGCGCCTTGCACACCGCTTCGGCCTGGTCGCGCTCGAGCCCGGCGAAGCGGGCGCGGTAGAGCTTGCGATTGTCCCTGGCGACAACAGGCTCGGTGAACGGATCGGCTTTGCTGAGCAGGCCGCGGGCCGAGCTGCGCGCGGCTTCAATGCGCTGCTGGGCCTCGCTCTCGCTCTCGAGCGCGCCGACCTGGACGATCCAGCCGCTATGGGTAGCGACCGGTTTGGTGGCGGCGCTCATCTGGATCGGCTGCGGTGACGGATCGGCGGAGGCGAGCTTGGCGACCGGGGCGGGCGCCGGGGCAGCGGCACTGGTCGCCGGCAGCACGCCGAGGATGCCGTTGCCGGTGCCGAAGCCCGCCGGCTGCTGCGGCATCTCGGTCCGGGCGACCTCGGCCCGGGCGGGCTCCGGCTTGTTGATGATGTCGGCCCTGGCGACGACGGCGCCGGAGGTCTCGGCGACGTCGGAGCGGGACGAAATCGTGTTGGTGACCTGGGGCGCTACCTGGGCGGGGGCGGCGGAGGCGACCTTGACCGCGCCGGCCTTGACCTGAACCGTCTTGACCCGGACCGGCTTCATCGGCTCGGACGAGCCTGGAATGAGGGCGAGCGGCTGGCTCGAGATCACGCCATTGGTGAGCGGCGCGGGCTCGATCTTGGACTCGATGGGCCTGGCTTCGGGCTTGGGCTGGACCGGCGGCATTGCGGCGGTCGCAGCTGCCAGGGCCGACAGGCGCGAGGCGGGACGCGGTGCGGGTGCCTCGGGAGCAGGGGCCGCCGCGACCTGAACCGGCGCAGCCGGACGGGCCGGGGTATCCGAAGCGTCGGCAACGTCGGTGCTGGTGTCGGCGCTATTGCGCTCGGTCACCGCCACGACCGTGTGGGTGGTCGCGCCTTTCTCGAGGTTCTCCGCCAGCAGATTGCGCATGATGGCGTCGCGCGAGCCGCCGCTGCGGCCGCCGAGCACCACGCCGATCAGGTGGCGGTTGCCGCGGCGCATCGAGGTCACGAGGTTGAAGCCGGAGGCGCGGGTGTAGCCGGTCTTGATGCCGTCGACGCCCTCGACGCTGCCGAGCAAATGATTGTGGTTGCGGATCTGTTCGCCGCGCCAGGTGAACGAGGTGGTCGAGAAAAAGCGATAGTAGCGCGGGAAGCGCTCCTGGATGGCACGGCCGAGCGTGGCCTGGTCGCGCGCAGTGGTCACCTGCTCGTCGTTGGGAAGGCCGTTGGCATTGCGGTAGACTGTCTTGGACATGCCGAGCGCGCGCGCCTTGCGCGTCATCATCGCGGCGAAATCGTCCTCGTCGCCGCCGATCGCTTCGGCGATCACAACGGCAGCATCATTGGCGGAGCGGGTGACGAGACCCTTGATCGCGTCCTCGACGCGGATGGTCTGGCCGGCACGCAGGTTGAGTTTGGTCGGATCCTGGTCGGCGGCGTGCTGCGATACCGGCATCTCGGTATCGAGCTTCATCTTGCCGGACTCGAGACGTTCGAACAGCAGATAAAGCGTCATGATCTTGGTGAGCGAGGCGGGATGGCGCAGTCCGTCGGGGCTGTTCGACTGAAGCACCGTGCCTGAATTGCCGTCGACGATGATCGACGCGAATTTCGGGCTGGAGCTCTCGGACGCTTCACGCTGCACCCGGTGGTGCGCATAGTGGCGCCGATGGCGCCGCGCATCGGCAGCGTCGGTCGTGAAGATGACGGCTGTGGTGACCGTAAGAAGCCCGAAAACGCCAACCCGCGCCAAGCGCGAGGAAGACCAGTTGTTACGAAGCATGGAACCCCGTCCCCGTTTGTGACTTGATCACCGGCTCGTGAGGCGAAATTGTGCCCTGCGGACCCGGGATCATTACCTGCTCAGGCTGTCTCTCCGCTGGTGATCGCCGCCGGAGACGTTGGGCCTGAGCCGCTGTTCTGGCTAAGGTGATGTTCTCAAACGGCTTTTGACCGTCTGCGGAAGTGAACACGTCCAGGGAATCAAGGTAGGGCGCCGCGGTTTCCAAAAGCTTAAGAAACCCTTGCGGGAAAGCCCGGGAATTTCCGTAACTTGCACCGACTTTTGTGCGTCGCACAAGATTCTTGACTTTTTTGTGCGTTGCACTAATTGTGGGCAGAGTCAGGGAGCCGGGGCTTCCGGACGCGAGCCAGGGAAAAGGATTCCAAGATGTTCAAGGTTGAAGACTTTCAGAACTACGGGAAAGAGCATTTCGAGACGTGCGTTGCTTCCGCGACCTCGGTGCAGCACGGCCTCCAGGCGATCGCCAGCGCTTATGGCGACTACACCAAGAAGTCTTTTGAAGACACCAAGTCCTTCGTCGAGAAGCTTTCCGGCGTGAAGTCGCTGGACAAGGCGATGGAAGCCCAGACCGATTTCGCCCGTTCCGCCTACGAGACCTTCGTCGCGGAATCGCAGAAGATCGCCGGCCTCTACAGCGACCTCGCCAAGCAGGCGTTCAAGCCGGTCGAAACGGTCGTGTCGAAGTTCACCCCGGCCGCCCAGTAATTCGCGCGACAGGTTTTGGAATCAAGAAAGCCGGGCTGTTTCAGCCCGGCTTTCTCTTTGCAAACCGGATTTCTCTTTGCAAATTGTGCAGGACTATCTCGCCAGCCGCAGCTTGCTGAGAGCAGTCCCGATCGTGTTGAACGTGGTCACGATCTGGCTCGAGCTGGTGAGCATGTAGAACTTGTCCGGACTGCTCGCGCAGTATTTCAGGATCGCCGACGTGGGATCGGCGGGCGAGCTCGTGTTCACCTGGATCGTGTAGATCGTGTACATCGGTGCGCCGCCGGAGTCCCTGGCGTTGTGCAGGTTGTCGCACAGAACTTGCTGCCTGGCGTCGATCGAACCGGGGAAGGTGCTGTTGCCGTAGGTGGTGGTCTGGCTGCTGCCGTCGCCGTAGGCCGGCCAGCGGTTCTCGGTGTTCAGGCCGTCGGATAGCAGGATGATGACCCTGTTGTAGGTGGTGCCGTTGGTGCCGCTTTCCGCCGGCGCGTTCAACGGAGCGCTCTGCAAGAGCGACAGCCATCCCCAGGCCAGACCCACCACCTGGTTGGTGCCGCCGGTTGGCTGCATTGCGTTGACCGCGGTCTTGAGTGTGCTCCAATTATAGCTCAGCGGGATGATCGGCTCGAGCTGGGTCGAAGCGCTGCTGCTGCAAAAGGAAGTGCTGTTCTCGTAGTATTGCTCTGCCGGGAACAAGGTGGCGACAGTGCTTGAGTTCGGCGCCGTGGACTGCGCGTCGTACGGCTGGGTCCGATCCGTAATGCATCCGCTCCACGTCGAGTGGGAATTCGGCTGCCACGTGTGCGTATACGTCGAGCCCGATGCCACGCTGTTATAGCAGCCATTGATCAAATAGTGGTACTTGTACGAGCCACTGCCATTGGTCCCGGGGCAGATCAGCCCTTTGTTCGAGCCCGAATTCGGGATGGTACTGACCGCCGATGTGCTGCCCGGACCATTCACGCAAGTGAAGCCGTTATTTGACATCGACCACGGGCAGTTGGAGCCCGGTCCGATGTTCGCCCAATTCGAGGGCTTAGACGACACGAGGTCCGGTGCCTCCGCTTCCCAGCTCGTCCAATCGATCCAGCTCTGCGTGTAATTGCTGGATCCAACATTCACGTCCTTGGCAAACGGGATAACCGAAATATAGACGTCGCCGCTGTTCTTGCTGAGGGCGCTGAGCTGGTCGATGAGGCCGCCGGATCCGGCCACGGCGTTTCTCAGTGCCGTGATCTTGCCGTCCTGTGCCATCGATCCCGTGTTGTCGAGCACAAGCGCAACGCGCATTTTCGCGTTGCCCCAGGTGGAGGTCGAGGTGGTATTGAAGCCGAGCGTCGGAAAGCCGGCAATCTGCATGAAATCGGAGGTGATATAGCCGGTGCCAGTCAGCAGCAGGGTGGCTGCCGCACTCGTGGTCGCGGCCGTGTAGGTGGGGGTGATGTTGACGCCTTTGGCCTCGGTATCGGTATAGAGACCCGAGAAGTAGCTCAGCGCCTTCGTGCTAATGTCGGAAGTCGTGATCGTTCCCGCCGTCAAATCCTTCGACAGCATCAGCGCGGTGGAGTCGAGGGCGGCCTGCATCGACGAGCGTGCGCGCGATGCGCGAGAGTAGTCGACGGCGGCGCCGACCATGCAGAGGATCGGGAGCAGGGTGATGGCGAAAATGACGGCGATGTTGCCTTGCTCGGCGGACACAAAGCCGGCAAGCAATCGGCGGAAGCGGGAGTCGGCGGGTAGGCGAAACATGACGAGCCCCGAGATCTGTGGTTTTGCCCGATTTCACGCCACAGCTTTGAATGTCGGGTAAATTAGGCCGTAGAAAAACGGGGAAATCCCGCGCCAAACCGCCGCGGTCACGCCCGCGTCAGGTTCCTGGTCAACACCTTCTGAACGGGCGAGCGGGAAATTTTTGGCAAATCAGTCTGGATTGGTTAACCTTGGCCCGGATCGTCCGGGCGGGAATCGGGACCGTCGCGGCCGCATCGGCTGAGCCCCTGCATGCTTGCGGCGGGCCGGGGGCGGGCCCATATTCCCTGAAATCGATCCGGCTTCGACCGGGCCGGTTGGAAGCGGCGATCCAACAAGGCGGCGCGTCCGTGCGAGGCTCCCGGTGCGGGACCGCGCGGTAAACCGTCATACGCTTCCGTGGGGAATTTGAACGCCTGAGCCATGCCGCAACTGACTTCCAGACTCGACCTGTCCGCGGCTGCCGCCGCCCACGCTCCCCGGATGAGCAATGATGAGAACCGTTCCGGTGGCCCGACGGGTCCGAACACGTCCGTCATCACCAAGGTCAAGCCAAAGACCAAGCGGCCCAACCTCTATCGCGTGCTGATCCTCAACGACGACTACACTCCGATGGAATTCGTCGTCCACGTCCTGGAAAAGTTCTTCCAGAAGGATGTCGAGGCCGCGACCAAGATCATGCTGCACGTCCATCATCACGGGATCGGCGAGTGCGGCGTGTTCACCTACGAGATTGCCGAGACCAAGGTGACGCAGGTGATGGATTTCGCCCGCAAGCACCAGCACCCGCTGCAATGCGTGATGGAAAAGAAGTAACTGCGCATTCGAGTCCCGCGTTCTTTAGATCGGTTCTGATCGTGCGTGTGTGATGCCGGCGGATACCGCTGCGCGATCCGGCGAAAATCAGCGCCGACGCCGATCCTGCTCAAATGGGTAGTTTTGCCCAAATCGGAACGGGTTTTGCATCGAGAATGCGGTGGGCGCGTAATGCCTATCGAGTCGCGGAACCGGTCTTTTGCCGCGGTCTTGTATAACTATATGTGACAAAGGTTGTTGTTGCCTGACCGGGCGATGGCGATCATGATGGTGGGGGCCATAGAGGACGCGAATGCCGACTTTTTCCCAAAGCCTTGAACAATCCCTGCATCGTGCACTGGCGATCGCCAACGAGCGTCATCACCAGTATGCGACGCTCGAGCATCTCCTGCTCTCCTTGATCGATGACTCCGATGCAGCCGCCGTCATGCGTGCCTGTAGCGTCGATCTCGACAAGCTCCGCACGAGCCTCGTCAATTATCTTGAGACCGAATTCGAAAATCTGGTGACGGACGGCGCCGACGACGCCAAGCCGACTGCCGGTTTCCAGCGCGTGATCCAGCGCGCGGTGATCCACGTGCAATCTTCCGGTCGCGAAGAGGTGACCGGTGCGAACGTGTTGATCGCAATCTTCGCCGAGCGCGAGAGTCATGCCGCGTACTTCCTGCAGGAGCAGGACATGACGCGCTACGACGCCGTCAACTATATCAGCCACGGCATTGCCAAGCGGCCGGGCGTCTCCGAGGCGCGGCCGGTGCGCGGCGTCGACGAGGAGACTGAGACCAAGGGTGCCGAGGACGCCAAGAAGAAGGGCGAGGCGCTCGAGACCTATTGCGTCAACCTCAACAAGAAGGCGCGTGACGGCAAGATCGATCCGGTGATCGGACGCAATTCCGAGATCAACCGCGCGATCCAGGTGCTGTGCCGCAGGCAGAAGAACAATCCGCTGTTCGTGGGCGAGGCCGGTGTCGGCAAGACCGCGATCGCGGAGGGCCTGGCCAAGCGCATCGTCGACAGCGAGGTGCCGGAGGTCCTGGCGGCTGCGACCGTGTTCTCGCTCGACATGGGCACGCTGCTCGCCGGCACGCGCTATCGCGGCGACTTCGAGGAGCGCCTGAAGCAGGTGCTCAAGGAGCTCGAAGCCCATCCCAACGCCATCCTGTTCATCGACGAGATCCACACCGTGATCGGTGCGGGTGCGACGTCGGGCGGGGCGATGGATGCCTCGAACCTGCTCAAGCCGGCGCTTGCCTCTGGCACGATCCGCTGCATGGGCTCGACCACCTACAAGGAATACCGCCAGCACTTCGAGAAGGACCGCGCGCTGGTGCGGCGCTTCCAGAAGATCGACATCAACGAGCCAACCGTCGAGGACGCGATCGCGATCCTCAAGGGCCTCAAACCGTACTTCGAGGACTACCACCGGCTGAAGTACACAAATGAGGCGATCGAGGCCGCGGTGCAGCTCTCCTCGCGCTACATCCACGACCGCAAGCTGCCCGACAAGGCGATCGACGTGATCGACGAGTCCGGCGCGGCGCAGATGCTGGTCGCCGAGAACAAGCGCAAGAAGACCATCGGCATCAAGGAGATCGAGACCACGATCGCCTCGATGGCGCGGATTCCGCCGAAGAGCGTGTCGAAGGACGACGCCGAGGTGCTCAAGCATCTCGAGCAGACCCTGAAGCGCACCGTGTTCGGCCAGGACAAGGCGATCGAGTCGCTTGCCGCTTCGATCAAGCTCGCACGCGCGGGCCTGCGCGAGCCGGAGAAGCCGATCGGTTGCTACCTGTTCTCGGGCCCGACCGGCGTCGGCAAGACCGAGGTTGCCAAGCAACTCGCGGCGACACTCGGCGTCGAGCTGCTGCGCTTCGACATGTCGGAGTACATGGAGCGTCACACCGTGTCGCGCCTGATCGGTGCGCCTCCCGGTTATGTCGGCTTCGACCAGGGCGGTCTCCTGACCGACGGCGTCGACCAGCATCCGCACTGCGTGGTGCTGCTCGACGAAATCGAGAAGGCGCATCCCGACCTCTACAACGTGCTGCTCCAGATCATGGATCATGGCCGGCTCACCGACCACAACGGCAAGCAGGTCAACTTCCGCAACGTGATCCTGATCATGACCACGAATGCGGGTGCTTCGGATCTCGCCAAGCAGGCGTTCGGCTTCACGCGCTCGAAGCGGGAAGGCGACGACCACGAGGCGATCAACCGGCAGTTCGCGCCGGAATTCCGCAACCGTCTCGATGCCATCGTCTCGTTCGGCCATCTCAGCGTCGAGGTCATCGGCACCGTGGTCGAGAAGTTCGTGCTTCAGCTCGAAGCGCAGCTTGGCGACCGCGACGTCACCATCGAGCTGTCGGAGCCCGCCAAGACCTGGCTGGTCCAGCACGGCTATGACGAGCAGATGGGTGCGCGGCCGATGGCCCGCGTTATCCAGGAGCACATCAAGAAGCCGCTGGCTGACGAGGTGCTGTTCGGCAAGCTCAAGGGCGGCGGTCATGTCCGCGTCGTCCTGGTCAAGGACGAGGCTGACGAGACCAAGGAGAAGATCGGTTTCGAGTTCGTCGAGGGCCCGGTCACGCCGAAGCAGGAAAAGCTGCCAGCGCGCAAGCGCCCGCCGGGCAAGCCCAACAAGCCGGGCGGCCCCGGCGGCTCCAAGGGGCCGACCTCGAAGGGCCCGCTGGTCAAGGCTTGATCGGCGCATCATGAATCGAAAAGGCCGGCTGAAAAGCCGGCCTTTTTGTTTGCGTCGCGGTGCCGACTTCTAGGTGCCGGCTTCGGGAGCCGCCGCAGCCGGCGGTCGCGGCTTCCTTGGGGCGGGCGGTCGCGCGCGGGGAGGGGCCGACGGCTGCATCGTGACGATGACCGGATTTGGTTTGTGGTCGGTTGCCGCGCCCGTCGCGGCATCGACGCCCATGCCGACGACACCGCCAAGCAGAAGATTGCCGGCGAAGCCCGCGGCCCCTCCGGTCTGGATGTCCCGGCTGAGCGGCACGATCTGTGGTTCATAGCCTTCCTTCTGGAAGGTGATGGAGAGGTCGGCGTTGCGCTTGACGACCACCGAGCAAGGCGTCGTGCAGGTGGTTGGCACCTCCATCCCGCTGACGACAGCCTCAACGCCTGAAGGTGTCGACGAGATGCTGATATTCTCGGTTGTCCCGCGCGTGACAGACGCGCAGCCGCCCAGCATGACGCTGAGCGCCGCTATTCCAAATAAACGCATGAAATGCCCCTGGTTCCCCGCCGCCAATCAAGCGCAACCGGAGCGGGAGGGCAATACGTCATTCGTACAGATAGTTAAGCCACGCACAGGTTGCGCGTTGGGGGCGTGGTAACCAGGGTCGGTGCCGCTATTCGCCCCGCAGGCGCTGGTCGTCCTGCACGCGGACGTGCTCTGCACCGCGTGCACCCGCAGGCGACAGCCGCAGCATGCTCAGCATGGCGCCGCAGAGCGCAAATCCAACGCCGGTGAGGAGCGCGATCCGGGTTCCCTCGACCGGATAGCGGCCGAGGAACAGCGCCACCAGCGCAGCACCGGTGGTCTGGCCCAGCAGGCGCGCGGTGCCCAGCATGCCGCTGGCGCCGCCGGAGCGCTCTCGCGGGGCGGCTGCGATCATGGTTCGGTTGTTGGGCGTCTGGAACAGGCCGAAGCCAAAGCCCGCGAGCGCCATCCGCCAGACCACGTCGAGCGGTGTCGGGCTTGCGGGCAGGAAGGCGAGACCGGCGAGGCCACCGGCAAACAGCGTCAGCCCGATGCCCCCGAGCAGGCCGGCGGGATAGTGCTCGACCAGGCGGCCGGCGAGGGGCGCCGCGAACGCCACCGCGATCGGCCACGGTGTGATCAAGAGGCCCATATGCACGGCCGAATAGCCGAAGCGGCTCTGGAGATAGAAGGGGATCGCGACGAACGCCAGCATCTGCCCGCAGAACGAGGCGATCGAGGTCGCAATCGAGAGCCCGAACACCGGGATGCGCAACAGGTCGACCGGCAGCAGCGGCGACTTCATGTGCGTCTCGCGATAAATGAGCAGCGCGCCGGCGGCGATCGCGATCGCGAACTGCACGAGGCAGGTGATCGGCGCCTCGCCGTGGCCGACGCTGTCGATCGCGGCAATGCCGACGCCGAAGGTGATCGCCGACAGCCCCGCGCTCTGCCAGTCGAAGGAATGGCTCGCGGGCGTCGTGTGCGGCAGGCTGCGCAGGCCGAGGACGAGCGTGACCACGCCGAGCGGAACGTTGATGGCAAACAGCCAGGGCCAGCTGCCGACTGCGAGGATGCCGGCGGCGAGCGTCGGCCCGACCGCGGCGGAGAAGGCGACGACGAGCGCATTGAGCCCGATGCCGCGGCCGAGCAGGTTGCGCGGATAGGTGAAGCGCACCAGGGCCGAGTTGACGCTCATGATGCCGGCCGCGCCGAACCCCTGGATGATGCGCGCGATCGTCAGCAACGGCAGCGTATGCGCCAGCGCGCAGAAGGCGGATGCGAGCGTGAACAGTGCCAGCCCGACCAGGTAGACGCGGCGATAGCCGACGATCTCGCCGAGCGACGCCAGCGGCAGCAGCGAGATCGTGATCGCGAGCTGATAGCCGTTGACGATCCAGATCGAGAAGGCCGGGCTCGCGTTCAGGTCGGTTGCGATCGTCGGCAGCGCGACATTGGCGATGGCGCTGTCGACGACGGCCATGAGGATGCCGAGCGCAATGGTGAGGATCGCCTGATTGCGCTGGGGCTGTGGCAAGCCGTCGGCATGCTCGATCGGGACAGACGACATAATGAAAGCGTGCTTGATTCGAGCCGTGAATGCTCTCCGGATTAGGAAATTGCGCTAGCCACCGCAACCCGGCAGGACACGGGCGGTTCCTGTGCCGGAAGCAGGCCTCCCGGCGCCACAGGCATGGATCGGCGGGCCGTTCGCACGCTCACCAGCGTGAGGTCGCCTTGCCGACGACGTAGAGCGCGACAAGCCCGAGCGTCACCGCTGTGGAGACGACGATGGCGGTGCGATCCCAATCGATCCGCGTCCGCTCGGCGCGATCGAGATTGAGAACGGCGAACAGGGCCTTCATGGCAAATCGGCGCATCGGGCGGCCTCGCAAGGCCGCACGATGCCACGATCCATCGAGGCCGGCTTGATGCAGCTCAAGCTGCCTACGGCGAGCCCGGCGCCATGCCCTGCAACTGCCGCAGCGGATTGAGCGGGCCGAGCGGGATAAGCTCGAAGCTCATGAGATGGGCCTGACCCAGCGGTAGCTTCTCCAACATCTCGTGTGCCGCCACGGGGTCCGTGACGTTCAGGATGAAGGCGACGCCGGGACGTCCCTGCAGCGAATACCACTGCTCGATCTTGCCATCGAGATAGAGCTTCACCGTTTCCTTGACTTCCGTCGGCAGGATCGCGCGCGCAGCCGTGGGATCGACGCCGGGGTTCAGCGTTCCGATCGCGAGGATATGCGTTGTCGGTGTCGGTGGATTGGCGGATTGGGCATGTCCGGCAGCCGGACTTGCCAAGCCGAGAACCAAGCCGATGAAGGCGAAAGTGATAGACTTTTGCATGTGTCCTCCCGATGGGACGCGCATTCAGAGTCATTGATGTGCTTTTCAAGAGACGTCTGGACTAGGGCCGTGCCACGCTCGAACCTGTCACGTGTGCGTGTCCGTCCTGTCCTCGGACCGTCGTCATCGCGTCGCCGCCGAACAAGAGCGGCGACGCGTGTTGTCCTTGAGACGTGACGCCGAGGCGCCGGTCACTTGGCCTGAATGAGCAGACCGAGCGGGGCGAGGGGGCCGACCTGCATGAATTCATATTTCGCGAATCCGTTGGTCACCAGCGGGAGCGCTTCGATCGTCGCTTTGGCTTGCTCGACCGTGTCGACGTTCATGAGGAAGATCACGCCAGGCGCGTCCTGGCGATACCAGAATTGTTCGATCTTGCCGTCGAGATAGAGCTTGAGGGTCGCGGGGACTTCGCTCGGCATGATCTGCTGCCGCTGCTCCGGCGAGAGCGGCTTGGTGATCGATGCGACAGCCATGACTTTCATGAGTGATCTCCTTCTGTGACCAGGTGCGGGTGAGGATCGGGTGGGCCGATCCATCGACTCGTTGATGGAGGCGGAAACGACAATTTTGGTGTCATTCACGCCGCGAGAGGTTGGACGGCTGGACGGGCGGAAAAGCAGGCATTATCCACGCGATCGTGCCGCGGTTTCGGCCATGTCGAGCTGCGCCGTTTCAACCTTGCGCAGGATTGGTGTAGGCGCGATGCGCTGATTTCGGTATCGTCGTAATTGCCAACTTTAAGGTCATTCACGCCATGCGTCTTGCGATCCTCGCGCTTGATGATCTGTTCGACACCGGGCTCACCGTGTTGCTCGATGCGTTCACGCTCGCCAACAATTTCTCGAACGGCACACCGCGTTTCGACGTGTCGATCGTGGGGATGCGGCGGCGGGTTCGGTCCGGCCAGGGTCTCTCGATCCCCACACTGCCAGTATCGCCGGACCTGAAGCCGGACTGGGTTGTCGTGCCGGCGTTGAACACGGGCAGGCCCGAGCCGCTGATTGCGGCGCTCCAGCGCCGAGACGTCGTTCGGGCGCAGGCGCAATTGCGCAAATGGCACGCCGAAGGTGCGCAGATCGCGGCATCCTGCATCGGCACGTTTCTTCTGGCCGAGGCCGGACTGCTCGATCATCGCGAGGCAACGACGACATGGTGGCTCGCGCCACTGTTTCGGCAGCGTTATCCGAACGTCAGGCTCGATGAATCCCGAATGCTGGTGCCGACGGACGTGGGCGTCACGGCAGGCGCAGCGCTGGGGCATCTCGATCTGGCGCTTTGGCTGATCCGCAAGGCGAGCCCGGAACTGTCGACGCTGGTCTCGCGCTATCTGCTTGCCGACATCCGCTCTTCGCAGGCGCCCTACATCATCCCCAATCATCTGGCGCAGGCCGATCCGCTCATCCTTCGCTTCGAGCGATGGGCGCGCGATCACCTCAAGGAGGGGTTTTCGCTGCAAAAGGCCGCGAACGCATTGGCGACGAGCGCACGCACCTTGCAGCGGCGCTGCGAGGCCGTACTCGGCAAATCACCGCTATCCTATTTCCAGGATCTCCGGGTCGAGCGCGCCCAGTCCCTGCTTCACGGCAGCGGGCTCGACCTCGACGCCATCGCCGCCGAGGTCGGTTACGTCGACGGCGCGACGTTACGCACGCTGCTGCGCGAGCGGCTCGGGCGAGGCGTGCGCGAGCTTCGTGCCAATCTGCGCTAGGCGCGGCGCACTTACACCGGCGGTGGATTGCGGTCGGAGAAGGTTCCCCGCTGGTGCCAGTACGGATAGGGCAACGTCACCTTGCTCGCGGCATCGAGCTTCGCGATCTGGTCCTTGGTCAAGGACCATCCGACCGCGCCGAGGTTTTCGCGCAACTGTGTCTCGTTCCGGGCGCCGATGATCAGCGTCGAAACGGTCGGACGTTGCAGCAGCCAGTTCAGCGCAATCTGGGAGACGCTCTTGCCGGTCTCCTTGGCGACCTCGTCGATGGCGTCGACGACGCGGTAAACGTGTTCGTCCGGCACGGGCGGCCCGAAATCGGCGGTCTGGGGCAGGCGGCTGACTTCGGGCTTCGGCTGGCCGCGGCGGATCTTTCCGGTGAGACGGCCCCATCCGAGCGGCGACCAGACGACGGCGCCGAGCCCCTGGTCGAGACCGAGCGGCATCAGCTCCCACTCATAGTCGCGTCCGACCAGCGAATAGTAGGTCTGGTTGGCGACGTAGCGCGGAAAACCGTGCTTGTCGGCGACGCCGAGCGACTTCATCAGGTGCCAGCCCGAGAAATTCGAGACGCCGACATAGCGGATCTTGCCGGCGCGCACGAGCACATCGAGGGTGCTGAGCACCTCTTCAGGCGGGGTCATGGCATCGAAGCCATGGAGCTGGAACAGGTCGATATAGTCGGTGCCGAGCCGGCTCAGCGAAGCGTCGATGGCGGCGAGCAGATGCTGCCGTGACGAGCCGACGTCGTTGGGGCCGTCGCCGAAGCGGAAGGTGGCTTTGGTCGAGACCAGCACCTTGTCGCGGCGGCCCTTGATGGCTTCGCCGAGAACCCGTTCGGATTCACCGAGCGAATAGACGTCGGCGGTGTCGAACATCGACACGCCGGCCTCGAGACAAATGTCCAGCAGGCGCCGCGCTTCGGTGGCGTCGGTCGTTCCCCAGGCCGCGAGACGGCCGACGCCGCCGAACGTGCCTGTGCCAAGGCTCAACGCGGGCACCATGAGGCCGGACCGGCCCAAGCGTCGGTATTCCATCGAACTGCTCCTCACGGCCGCTGATTGATTGGCGCGGCCTTGGAGGCAGATCGTAATGCAAGCAGCCGCGTTGTCCTATCGCGCGCTGACATACCCGCCTTGCTTGGAAAATGGCCTAGTCGTGCAGACGCATGTCATCGAATGCTGCATCTGCGACGCGCGCACCGATCGTCGTCGCAGGAGCAGGCGTTTCGATCCTCGTGGCGGACGAAACGCAGACTGGCTCACGGGCCTGCCGCGGCAGGAACGTCAGGCCCCAGCCCACCAGGACCAGCACCGCGAGGCGGATTGCGATCACGCCCAGCAGCAGTTCCGACCCGCTTATCGTCGCGTGAGTCCTCATACATGCGAGCCTGATGCAGACTGCACGACCTGACAATCTGGAATTGCCGAGCAATGCCTTCGCCTGGGACGAAGGCTTGCAATGATGGCTGACCGGAACGGGCCTCAGTGCCGCAGCTGACTCTGCCGGAAATCGCGCGGCGACATTCCGAAATGCTCGCGGAAAACACGGCCGAAATGCGAGAGGTCGTTGAAGCCCCAGGCGAACGCAATCTCGCTGATGTGGCGCTGGGCGAGCACTGGCGAGGCAAGGTCGCGCTTGCACTGGGCGAGACGCTCCGCAAGCACATGGCGCTGGAACGAGGTGTCCTCGTCGGCAAGGAGATCGTTCACGTAGCGCGAGGAGATGCCGAGCGCGGCGGCGGTCTCGGCCAGCGAGAGGTCGGGGTCGGCGAGGCGTGTGCGGATATGCGCCTTGAGCCGGTAGAGCAGGGCGGAACGATGGGTCGACGACGGCAGCGACGTTCCGCCAAGCCGTTCGCTCAGCGCCATCGCGAGCAGGTCGACGGCTTGCTCGGACAGGGCAGCGGCGCTGTTGGGCGCGAGCCGGTCCGCGCTTTGGCAGAGGCGGAAGATGAAGTCATAGGCGAGCCGCTCGAGCGGCAGATCGGTCCCGAATGTGATGGCGGTAAGTGTCTCGGTGCCGCCGAGCCGGCGCTGCAACATCTCGCGGGGCACCTTGAAGATGGTCTGGGAGAACGTGTGCTTGAACTTCAGCTCATAGGGACGCGTAGTGTCGTAGAGCGCGAACTCGCCGGGATGGATCACGGTCTCCCGGCCATCCTGCACCACGCCGCCATCGCCGCGATGGCCGAGCGCAACGAGAACATAGTCCTGATCCGAGCGCGCGATGCGCGAGGGCGTGCGGAAAACGTGCTGACGGTCGGAGCAGACCTCGGAGCAGACGGCCTTGCCCAGCGAAGCCTGCGTCACCGAGCCGTGAAAGGCGCTGCCGAGGTCCGACTTGCAGTCGAGCCCGACGAAGACGTCGCAGACGATGTCCTGCCAGAGGGCGAGCCGGCGGTAACCGGGGCTGCCGTCTGTCGTGAACTGGATTGTCATCGGCAGGCCTCCCTTTCACATCCAGCAAAACCGCATGGTGGCGCAGATCCAGCCTGACCGCAGGCAAGTTCCGTACCGGGGCGAGATCCCTTCCAGTCGAGTTTTTGTTCCGCCGTGGTCGAGCGCGCGGCCGCCCGGCTTGGCCCAATAGACTGCATCGGACGTGGTCCTGGATCAACCGGCAATGGAGGCGGCAATGGGCATTGAACATCCGAAATACAAGGTCGCGGTGGTGCAGGCGGCGCCCGCCTGGCTCGACCTCGACGCGTCCATCGACAAGTCGGTCGCGCTGGTCAAGGAAGCGGCCGAGAAAGGCGCCAAGCTGATCGCTTTTCCGGAAGCCTTCATCCCCGGTTACCCCTGGCACATCTGGATGGACTCGCCTGCCTGGGCGATCGGCCGCGGTTTTGTGCAGCGCTATTTCGATAATTCGCTGTCCTATGACAGCCCGCAGGCCGAGAAGCTGCGCGATGCGGTGCGGAAAGCCAAGCTTACGGCCGTGATCGGCCTGTCCGAGCGCGACGGCGGCAGCCTCTATCTGGCGCAATGGCTGATCGGGCCGGATGGCGAGACGATCGCAAAACGCCGCAAGCTGCGGCCGACCCATGCCGAGCGCACCGTCTATGGCGAGGGCGACGGCAGCGATCTTGCGGTCCACGCGCGCCCCGACATCGGCCGTATCGGGGCGCTGTGCTGCTGGGAACATCTCCAGCCGCTGTCGAAATACGCCATGTACGCCCAGAACGAGCAGGTGCATGTCGCGGCGTGGCCGAGTTTCTCGCTTTACGATCCCTTCGCGCCGGCGCTCGGCGCCGAGGTCAACAACGCCGCTTCGCGCGTCTATGCGGTGGAGGGCTCCTGCTTCGTGCTCGCACCTTGCGCGACGGTCTCTCAGGCGATGATCGACGAGCTCTGCGACCGGCCTGACAAGAACGCGCTGCTGCATGTGGGCGGCGGTTTTGCGGCGATCTACGGGCCCGATGGCAGTCAGATCGGCGACAAGCTGGCGCCAGACCAGGAGGGGCTGCTGATCGCCGAGATCGACCTCGGCGCCATCGGCGTCGCCAAGAATGCTGCCGATCCCGCCGGGCATTATTCGCGGCCCGACGTCACGCGGTTGCTGCTCAACAAGAAGCCGTACAAGCGCGTCGAGCAGTTCGCGCTGCCGGTGGACGCCATTGAGCCCACAGACATCAACGCTGCAGCGAGCTGATCGCCGGGATCAAGAGGAGGCACGATCATGGAGTCCGCAATTCCTCTGCATCTCGAAACCCAGCGCACGCGCCACAAGCGCGTGCCGGACGATTACCAGCCGCCGTATCCATCGTTCGTGGCGCGCTACAAGCCCGCGGTCGGCCGTGTCGTGATGGCCTATTTCGGCGTGCAGTATCGTGGGGCGACGCCGGCGGCTGCGACGGAAGCGCTCGCTGATATCGCCGGACTGTTCGCCGGCGAGGGTGGTCCCTCGCATTGGGACCGTGCGCACTATGTCGATCAAGCCGGCCACGCGAACATTGTCTCGGTCGCGTATTGGGACGACATCGCGCGTTTCGACGCCTGGTTTGTGCGGGCACGCGAGGCGTGGACTGGAAAGCACCGCGACGGGATCGGCACCTTCATCGAGGTGCTGCGTCCCACGGTGGCGCGGCACGAGACGCTGTTCTCCTCGCTCGGCAGGCCCGAAGGTGTCGCCGTGATCGCCGATGGGATGAGCGGGGAAGTGCAGGAGCACGCCTATTGGGGCGGCATGCGCGATCGCATTCCGCTGTCGCAGACCGATCCGATGTCGCCGGGCGGCAATCCCGAGCTGATCCGCGACGGTGCAAGGCTGCGTGTGAAGGCGCACGATAATCTCTGCCTGATCCGCTCCGGGCAAGACTGGAGCGATACCGAGGCGTCCGAGCGCAAGCTCTATCTGGACGACGTCGAGCCGGTGCTCCGCGAGGGCATGGATTTCCTGCGCGACGACGGGCTCGCGATCGGCTGCTATGCCAACCGCTACATGCAGGTGCTTTCGGCTGACGGCAAGACGAGTGAAAAATCCTATGGCCAGAGCTGGTGGAAAAGTCTCGCGGCACTGGAGCGCTGGGCGGAATCGCATCCGACCCACGTGAAGATCTTCGGTGCGGCGATGAAATATCTCTCGACGCTGGGGCCGTCAGCGAAGCTGCGGCTGTATCACGAGGTCACGGTGGCGGCCGCGGATGAGCAGTTCTTCGAATATCTGAACTGCCATCCGAAGACGGGCATGCTTGCGGCGATAGAGACCGTCAGCGCCTAGGCGACACAGTGGCGGAGCACTTCCGGATGCGCGGCGCAGATGTGATGCGCGCCGGCGTCCCTGAGTTCGGCCTCGCTGCCGTAGCCATAGAGCACGCCGATCGCGGTCATGCCGTTGGTGCGCGCGCCGACGACGTCATGGCTGCGGTCGCCGATCATGATGGACGTGCTCGCATCGACACCCGTCTCATCGAGCGCGTAGCGCAGCAGGTCGCGCTTGTCGACGCGGGTGCCGTCGAGCTCGGAGCCGAACACGCGCTCGAAATACGGCTTCAGGCCAAAGTGCTCGACGATGCGACTGGCGTAGACAGCGGGCTTGCTGGTCGCGACGAACATGCGCTGGTCGGTCGCGGCAATCGTCGTCAGCGTGTCGATGATGCCGGCATAAGCCTCGTTCTCGAACAGGCCAATGTCGCTGAAGCGCTCACGGTAGAGCAGCAGCGCCTGGTCGGCCAGCGCGTCGGTTCCGGTGAGCTTCTTCAGGCTGGCATGCAGCGGCGGCCCGATGCACCAGGTCAATTCGTCCTCGTTCGGCACCGCGAGGCTCAACCGCTCCAGGGCGTACTGGATGGAGCGGGTGATCCCCGGTTTCGGGTTGGTCAGCGTACCGTCGAGATCGAAGAAGATTGTCGCCATCAGGAGCCGGCCCGCGTTGAAATTGACGGCCCGTTGCTAGTCGGATCGGGTCTCAAGTCAAGACCCATCGCCTCATTGCTGTTTGGCCCATTCGACGATCGCGGTGGCCTCCGCGCCCGCCTGCGCCTCCCAGGCGGCAATTGTGGGCGTTGCTACCGTTCGCAGCGCCGCGATGAGAGATTGCGGCGCTGGCTCGGCGATCTTGACGCCGTTGTCGCGCATCCGCGCATAATTCTCGGTCGTGCGGTGGGCCAGCAGCGCGAACTGGCTCTGCTCGGTCTCGGCTGCAGCCGCCAGCACCTCGCGCTGCATCGGCTCTGGCAGCGCGGCAAATGCGTCGGTGCGGACGAAGGCGATCGACACCGGCATCGCGTAGTTGATGGCCGTGAAATAGGGCAGGAAGTCCCAGAGCTTACGCCCCGCGCCGCCGTCGCCGGAGGTGAGGAACGAATTCAGTTGATGCTCCTTCAGGCCCACAAGCGCCTTGTCCATCGGCAGGAACTGCGCGTTGGCACCGGCCGCCGTCATCACCTCGCTGGAGTTGGTATCGTAAGCGCGCAAATTGAGTTTCGGCAGGTCGTCGGCGCCTGCAAGCGACCGGTCCGACCATAGGCCGGTGGCCGGCCATATCGTCAGATAGAGCAGCTTGAGGCCGCGCGCGGCGAGGGCCTTTTCGTAAAGCGGTCGTGCGCGCGCATTGGCGGCGTGAGCGATGTCGACTGATTGTACCAGGAAGGGCAGCGTCGAGAGGCCGAGCACGGGGTCGAGGCCCGAAAGCGCGCCCGCAAAGGCGTCGCCGCCGGCGATCCGGCCGTCCAGCGCCGCGCGCGGCATTTCGCCCGAGCTGATCTTCAGCTGATTGTCGAAGGCGTTGGTCACGCTCACGAAACCGTTTGTGCGCGCGGCCACGCGATCGGCGAAACTGCTGAGCCCGATCCCGGATATGTTGTTCTCGGGATATTCGGTGGTCATCCGCCAGTTCACTTGCGCCGCAGCTGGCGCGGCGGACAGGATGAGTGCGGCGAGGGCAAGGAGGGCGCGGATCCGTTTGGCGGGGAAGCGCATTGGGAGAAGCAGGTCAGGCAGCATTTATTGGCAACTCGTCGAACCATGGCACGACGCCACGACATGGCAGATCATCTTGTCGCATGCTGCGCCCGCCTGTGCCACGGCGATACTTGGGCATGGCTGACGCGAATTGCATCACGCGTCATCCCCGCACTGCTTGTGTCCGCGACGCAGGCGATCGCATGGGACAGCTCACCGGCAAAAACCAATGTCGCCGTCCCCAGCGTGGAGGAGCTCGCACATCCTCCGGAGAGGCCCGATGCGCGCGAGAGCGACACCCGAGAATCGATCTGCCTGATCGTTGAGGCGGCCGCGCGCGATGCCAATCTGCCGCTGGAATTCTTCGCCCGCGTGATCTGGCAGGAGAGCCGCTTCCAGGCCGATGCGGTGGGCCCGATGACGCGCAGCGGCGAGCACGCGCAAGGGATCGCGCAGTTCATGCCGGGCACCGCGAGCGAGCGCGGGCTCCTCAATCCCTTCAATCCTGTGCAGGCTCTGCCGAAATCGGCCGAGTTCTTGAACGAGCTGCGCAACCAGTTCGGCAATCTCGGCCTCGCCGCTGCCGCCTACAATGCCGGACCGCGGCGAGTACAGGAATGGCTCGCCGGCACCGGCGGCATGCCGGAGCAGACCCGCAACTACGTCTACGCCATCACCGGTGCTACGGTTGACGCATGGGCCAAGGCCGGCAGCACCGGCAAGGGGCCGCCGAGCTCACCGCCGACAAGCTGCCGCGACCTGATGGCGCTGTTGAAGCGCGCGCCGAATCCGTTCGTCTCCGAGCTGGAGCAGCATGTCGAGCTTGCCGCCGCCAAGATCTGGGGCGTGCAGCTCGCGGCCGGATTCGATCGCAACAAGGCGCTGGCGATGTACTCCCGCGCTGTCACGCGGCTGAGCGCGGTGATCGGTGAGCGCGATCCCAGCCTGTTGAGTTCGGTGATGCGCAGCCGCGGTTCGCACGCCTTCTACCAGGTGCGCATCGGCACCGACACTCGGCCTGAAGCGGACGATCTCTGTAACCGTATCCGGAAGGCGGGTGGGGCGTGCTTCGTGCTGAAGAACCGGGGCGTGAGCGGGTAGGGAGCGCGCGCATGCCAGCCCCGCCGCGCGCTTCCTTGACGCGGCCGCCCGCATTGCCCGTTATGCAGGCACGATTCCGCAAACCTCAGCCGGCCGTCCCGTGGCGCTTCCTCCGCTCGATTCCCCTCAATGGCAAAGTCCGTGGCGTGCCTTCACCTGGGGGCTGCGCTCGATCACGCAGACGATCCTCACGCTCGTCCTGTTCGCGACCTATCTCGGCATCGGCGCGCTTGCCCATGACAGCCATTTCAGCCTGATCTGGGCGCTCTGCTCGACGCTGTTCGTCTGGGCCGGGCCTGCCCAGATCATCTTGATCACCACGCTGGGTTCGGGCGCGACGGTCATCCAGTCGGCGATCGCGGTCACCGTCAGCGCGATCCGGCTGTTTCCGATGGTGGTCTCCGTGCTGCCGCTGATGCGCACGCCGACGACCAAGCGACGCGAGCTGTTCTTCGCGGCGCATCTGACGGCCGTGACGCTGTGGGTCGAATGTCATCGCTTCCTGCCGCAGGTGCCGCGCGAGCGGCGCATCGCCTTCGTCAATGGACTTGGCTTCGGTCTGGTCTCGGTGTGCCTGACCGCCAACACGATCGGCTATTTCCTCGCCGCCAACCTGACTCAGACATTGGGCGCGGCGATCCTGCTGCTGACGCCGCTGTCCTTCCTGTTCTCGACCGCGCGCAACAGCCGCGAGGTCGCCGACGTCGTCGCGCTCGCGCTTGGCGTCCTGCTCTATCCGCTGGCTGCGAAGATGAACTCCGGCCTCGACATCCTCGTCAGCGGCCTCGCGGCGGGCACAATCGCTTATGGCGTGCACTGGTGGCGCGAGGTGCGCGCATGAGTGCCGCGCAACTCATCGGCGACTGGCAGGCGCTGGTCGTGCTGTTCGTCGCCGGTGTCATTCCCAACCAGATATGGCGCATGCTCGGCCTCTGGTTTGGCGGCGGCATCGACGAGGGCTCAGAACTGCTGGTCTGGGTGAGGGCGGTCGCGACCGCGATCCTGGCCGGCGTCATCGCCCAGATCGTGGTCGAGCCGCCAGGCGCGCTCGCCAGCGTGCCGGACGGCTTGCGCTACGGCGCGGTCGCTGCCGGCCTCGTCGTGTTCCTGCTGACCCGCCGATCGATTTTCGCGGGCGTTGTCGCCGGCGAAGTCTTCCTGCTGGTCGGCAGGTGGTGGTTGGGCTAAAACCGCCGCCGAACAGCCAAGGAACAGGACACATGGTTCGCGAAAACGAACTCCGCGAGGGCGAGGTCGCCATCGAGCTGCCGTCGACGGAGGATGCCGGCCTCGTCTTCATCGGCCGCATCCGCACGCCCTGGACCTCGCGGCTCGAAACGCCGCGCCAGGGTCGCGCGGACGGTCCGGTGTGTCGCCTCGAGATTTTCGAGCCCTTCCTGCCTGCGATCAAGGGCGTCGATTTCTACAGCAATCTCGAAGTGCTCTACTGGCTCGACAAGTCGCGCCGCGACATCGTGCTGCAAAGCCCGAAGAACAACGAGAAGACCCGCGGCACGTTTTCGCTGCGCTCGCCGGTCCGGCCCAATCCGATCGGCACCTCGATCGTGAAGCTCGTCGGTATCGAGGGCGGCACGATCCTGGTGCGCGGCCTTGATTGCCTCGACAACACGCCGCTGATCGATATCAAGCCCGATCGCTGCGAGTTCACGCCACTGGCTGCGCCGCAGCCGGGGGATTTTCAGACGGAGTGACGATCAGGCCTTCAGCGCTGCGATCAGCTTCGTCGCATTCTCTTCCAGCACCTTGACGTCTTCCTTGCGGCTCGCGGGCGGCAGCATCGCCACGCCGTCATGGCGCGGCATCACATGCATGTGGAGATGAAACACCACCTGTCCGCCGGCGGCCTCGTTGAACTGCTGCACGGTGATGCCATCGGCCTTGAAGGCCTTCATGGCGGCGGCGGCGATCTTGTGTGCACCACGGGCGACGTGGGCGTAATCGTCGGCCTTGATGTCGAGGATGTTGCGGGCAGGCGCCTTCGGGATCACCAGCGTATGGCCGGGTACGCGCGGCATGATGTCGAGGAAAGCGAAGACATGCTCGTCCTCGTAGACCTTGTGGCAGGGAAACTCGCCGCGCAGGATCTTTGCGAAGATGTTGTTCGGGTCGTAGGCGGTCATGGTGGCGGCTCCCCGGAATTTTTCGAGCTTAGTTTTGCGCTTACTGTCACCAGCGAAGGCAAACCGTCAAGGCGCCTCGTCGATGCCTTTCCGGAACGGGCCGAGCTCGGCGAGTTCGCGTCCGGCCTCGGCGACGTAGGCGCGCTCGCGCTTGAGGTAATCGTCGATGGCGCGACGCAGGCCGGGATCGGCGATGAAATGGGCGGAGTGCGTGGTCCGCGGCAGGTAGCCGCGCGCGATCTTGTGCTCGCCCTGAGCGCCGGCCTCGACATGTGTGAGGCCGCGCTTGATGGCGAAATCGATCGCCTGATAGTAGCAGACCTCGAAATGCAGGAATGGGTGATGCTCGACAGCACCCCAGTTGCGACCGAACAGCGTGTCCGAACCGATGAAGTTGATCGCGCCCGCGATCCAGCGGTCATTGCGGCGGGCCATCACCAGCAGCACGTCATCGCTCATGGTCTCGCCGATCAGCGAGAAGAATTCGCGCGTCAGGTAAGGTCGGCCCCATTTGCGCGAGCCGGTCTCCATGTAGAACATGAAGAACGCGTCCCAGGCGTCCTCGGTGATGTCCTTGCCGGTGAGCCAGTGGATCGTGATGCCCGCGGCAAGCGCATCGCGCCGCTCGCGCTTGATCGATTTGCGGTGGCGCGAGTTCAGCGTCGCCAGGAAATCGTCGAAGGTGGCAAAGCCCTCGTTGCGCCAGTGGAACTGCTGGTCGGTGCGCTGGAGGAATCCGTGCTGGGCAAGCAGCTTCCACTCTGCCTCGCGGGCGAAGGTGACGTGGACAGAGGAGGCCTTGCTGACGCCGCACAGTGCCACCAGCCCGCTTGCCAGGGCCTCCGTGATGCGCTCGCGGTCGACGCCGTCGCGGACCAGGAGCCGCTGCCCCGTTGCCGGCGTGAAGGGAACAGAGACCTGGAGCTTCGGATAGTAACGCCCGCCGGCACGCTCATAGGCGTCCGCCCAGCCGCGGTCGAAGACATATTCGCCCTGGCTGTGCGATTTCAGATAGCAGGGCACGACGCCGGCGACCCGGCCGTCGATCTTGGCCACCAGATGCCGCGGTCCCCAGCCAGTGCGGATCGTGGCTGAACCCGATTTCTCAATTGCGGAAAGAAACGCGTGGGATACGAATGGGTTATAGGCGGGCCTTAAAATGCCGAGCGAATCGCCTGGGAGCCCGGATGAGGTTCCCATGCCATGCCCGTTGCAGGCTCTGCCAGGATTGGCGCAGGCGTCCCAATCCTCCGGCGATACCTCGCCAATGGACGGTACGGCCTCCAGCGTGATGTCGGATGATGCCATTGCGCCCAAGATCGTGCATTGCAGCAGCGACTTCAAGGGTGGGGAACATCAAGCCTGCGGCACGAACCCCTCAAAAATCATCTGGTCCGCATACTGCCCGACCCGCGTCCGCTGCTCCGGCGTACGTACGGTCCAGCCGAGCAGAGCGCAGCCGAAGACGTTGCGCGCAATCCAGGGGGCGGGCGCCGGCAGGTGGTCGACCTTGAAGGCGACGAAATGCGGCTGGGTCTGGAAGCCGTGGCGCAGGTACAGCATGCTGTCGCGCTGCGCTTGCGTCAGGTAGGCCCAGTATTCGTCCTCATAACTCCGCTGCGCGACGATGCCGCGCGGGCGGTTGGGCAGCAGCTCGCGCAGCGCCAGCACCTGGTCGGGGTCGAAGGACATCCCGACCGCTTGCCCCTGATACGATGCCAGCACCTCGGCCATCCGCTTCACCAGCTTGCGGTCGCCGTCAAAATGGCTCTTCACCTCGATCACCAGCGGCACCCGGCCGGCGACCATGGCGCAGAGGTCGCCGAGCGACATCATCCGCTCGGCCGTATCCCTGAAGGTGATGGCCTTCAGCTCGGCCGCGGTCTTTGCGACCACCGGGCCGTTGGCCTCGGTGAGGCGGCCGAGCGCATGGTCGTGGTGCACCATGGCCTCGCCATCGGCGGAGAGCTGGATGTCGACCTCGATCGAGAAGTTGCCGGCGATCGCCGCCTGCACCGCGCCCGGCATGTTTTCCACGATGCCACGCGAAATGTCATGCAGGCCGCGATGGGCGACCGGCCGCGCTGTCAGCCAATCCGGAGCACGCACGATGCTGACCTCAGGCGACCTCGAACACGCCTTCGACCTCGACCGCCGCATCAGCGGGCAGCGAAGCGACGCCGACGGTGGTGCGGGCGTGGCGGCCCTTGTCACCGAAGGCCGCGACCATCAGGTCGGAGGCGCCGTTGAGAACCTTCGGCCCGTCCACGAAGTCCGGTGCCGAGTTGATGAAGCCGCCGAGGCGCACCACGCGCACAACCTTGTCGAGATCGCCAAGCGCCGCCTTGACCTGTGCGAGCAGGTTGACGGCGCAGCCGCGCGCGGCCGCAGCACCTTCCTCGATCGAGACGCCCGCGCCCAGCTTGCCCTTGGCAATCAGCTTGCCGGCGGGATCGAAGCAGACCTGGCCGGAGACGAACAGCAGATTGCCGGTGCGAACGAATGGCACGTAGTTGGCGACGGGGGTGGGGGCCTCGTGCAGCTTGATGCCCTGTTCCGCCAGTTTCTGCTCGACCGTGCCCGCCATGTCTCGACCTCGATGTCTGAAAAATCATCCGCACCGGCACGTCTGGTGACGGCCGGGCGCGCCCTGTTTCGCCCATCATGCCGCCACATGCAAGCAAGCCGATGGGGCGGTCGGACGCCGGGGTGGATTGCATTTTCTTGTGGCAGGTCAGGAGGTTCAAAGAAGAGGCGCAACTTTACGTGAAACCGCCGCAGTTGCGACGCAATGGAACGGTCATTAAAGTGTCGAATCTGCGCGTCCCCAGGGAACAGACATGGTGCACCTTTTCCGGACTTCACTCGGTGTGATGGCGCTCGCGGCGGCCGCGCTCGGCCCCAGTGGCGGCGTCCATGCCGCGAACGGTCCGTTCCTCGCGCATCAGGCGCTCTACGATCTGAGCCTGGTCAAATCGCGCTCCAATTCCATCAACAGCGCGCGCGGCCGCATCCTCTACAATTTCGCCGGCAGCAGCTGCGAAGGCTACACCTCCGAATTCCGCCAGGTCTCCGAGCTCGACAGCGGCGAGGGCAAGATCACGCTCAGCGATCTTCGCTCGAATTCCTGGGAGGACGCTACAGGGAAAAGCTACCGCTTCAAGATCGAGACGCGGATGAACGAGACCGAGGCCGGCCTGGTCGACGGTTCGGCCGAGCGCGACGGCGACCACATCAACGTCAAGCTGAAATTGCCGGCGCCGAAGAACTTCACGCTCGACGGCAAGATCGTGTTTCCGACCGAGCAGATCCAGCACATCATTGCAGCCGCCAAGGAAGGCAAATCGCTCCTCGAGCTCTCCGTCTATGACGGCTCCGACGATGGCCAGAAGGTTTACAACACACTGACCGTGATCGGTCAGGCGATCCCCGCCGACCGCGCCGCGTCACCCGATCCGTCGACGTCGGACGAGCACATGAAATCGCTGAAGCGCTGGCCGGTCACCGTCAGCTATTTCGACCGCGAGGTTCAGCAGAAGGAAGGCGAGCAGACGCCGGTCTATGCGATGTCGTTCGAGCTCTATGAAAACGGCGTCTCCCGCCAGCTCGTGCTCGACTACAACGATTTCGTCATTTCCGGTGCGATGGGCAAGTTCGACGTCAAGGACAGCAAGCCCTGCAATTGAGCGCCGAGGCTAGCCCTCGACAGCGTCTCCAGCTACGCTCCCCCTAACGACAAACTCAGGGAGCCAGCCCATGCCGAAGCTCGACCATCTCCGCCCCAGCGGCCTGCACCACAATCCCGCTTACTCCCACGTCGTCACCGCGTCCGGCGCGCGCACGATCTACATCTCCGGCCAGGTGTCGGTGGACGAGGAGGGGCGGATCGTCGGCGAGGGCGATATCGCCGCGCAGACCACGCAGGTGATGCAGAATCTCGGTCATGCATTGAAGGCGGCCGGCGCGAGCTATGCCAACATCGTGAAGATCACGACCTTCGTCGTCGGCTACAAGCCGGAGCTGCGCCCGATCATCGGCAAGGCCCGCTCGGTCTTCTTCGAAGGCATGGAGCCGCCGGCCTCGACGCTCGTCGGCGTCTCCGCGCTTGCGGCGCCGGAGTGGCTGATCGAGATCGAGGCGATCGCAGTCGCGGATTGAGTGGGAAGACCATGACGTCGAAAGATTCCATCCGGATCGCGGCAGCGCTGATGAGCCGGAGCGATGGGCATGTCCTGCTGGTCAGGAAGCGTGCCACGGAAAGCTTCATGCAGCCGGGTGGAAAGATCGAGGCCGGCGAGCATCCGCAGGCCGCGCTCAGGCGGGAATTGTCCGAGGAGCTCGGGATCGAGGTCGATCCGAGCGAGATGACCTATGTCGGACGATATTCCGCGCCTGCCGCGCACGAGCCTGGCCGGTTGGTCGATGCGGAAATCTTTCGCATCGCCATCGCGCGGTCGGTCAATCCCGGCGCGGAGATCGAGGAAATTCTCTGGCTGGACCCCAACGCGCCGGGATCGGTCAAGCTCGCACCGCTGACACGCGACAAGCTGCTCCCGCTGTGCGCGCGGCCGGCCCCGTAGCCTCCGCTCCAGCAAAAACTGGAAAACAACCCCATGCACAGTAGAGGCGCGGTCCGGCGCGGATTTCGTGTTTGGCGAATTCTATTTGACGCGTCGGGCAAAACAGGGGCATGATGTCATGCTGGCATTTTTCCGAAAGCGGTGAGAACCCGGGCTACGAAGCGTTCCCGGATATCGCTTGCAGAATGGTCATCGCCTCGTCGGCGCGATCCACGGGCACGAAGAGATGGTCGTGATGGAACGCCGAAACCGCATTCACGCTGATGCCGGCCTTGGCCAGGCGCGCCGTGATCGCCGCTAGAAATCCCACGGCATCGAGTGCGGAGTGAACCGTGAGCGTGATCAGTCTGGAGGGGAATGCGTAAGGCAATCCGGCCGCTTCGGCTTCTTCACGCAGAACGACCAGCGTCGTCCCTTCCTGCTCGCGGAACGTCAGCCGCGGATTGAGTGCTGCGGCAATGGGGGCGTTCGGCGCGATCGAGCAGAAGACGAATGTGCCCGGCTGCAGCTCCGGCTTCATGGTGTTCAGCAGCGCGTCGAGATCGCGTTCGCCCGTCACGGTGCCAGCCTCCAGATCGGCAAGATCGTTTGAGCCCCTGCGAAGCCATTGGCGCCAGCGGCCGTTGAAGCGAGAAGCAACATACCTTTGTATATCCTCTGTAATCCTTCTGATGCGCTGATCTTACGCTGGTACAATTGAGCGACGGCGGGAGATTCTGACAATCTGAGTCCACGCGGGTCACTGCGAGGAAGCTCAAATGAACGTCGTCATTCGAAAGCTCAACGGCTTGTGGCACCTCGTCGTCGGGTCCTGTCATATCCGGACTCCGTTCCTCGAAACTCAGGATCGCCAGTTGGTCGTTCAATATGCCCGGCGCGCCTATCCAGGTGCGCTGATCTTCGAACGCGACTGACTTGAGCAGGAGGCCATCACTCCTCGGCCTTCTCCGGCCCCTCATAGGCGATGCCACGGATCACGGCGGCGCTGCCGAACTTCTTGCGCAGGGTGTCCACGGCACGCTCGGCATGGGCGGCGCGGCGGTCGAGCATGTCGGTGTCGTCGGCGGGGGAGCCGTCGCGCAGCGCGCTGACGCCGGCGCCCATCAGGCGGAAGGCGGTGCCGTCGATTTCCTTCGCCAGCATCTCGCGGCAGATCGAGAAGATTTTTGCTGCAAGCTGCGTCGGAGCCGCGATCGATTGCGAGCGGGTGCGCTGGCGGAAGTCCGCGGTCTTCAGCTTCAGCGTCACGGTCGAGCCGGCGAGCTCGCTGCTCTTGAGCCGCGACGACGTCTTCTCGCACAGCCGCCACAAGATCTTCTCCAGCGACGCGAAATCGCGGATGTCGGTCTCGAACGTGGTCTCGCTCGAAATCGTCTTGGCGCCGCGATCGGCCTCGACACGGCGGTCGTCGATGCCGCGGGCGAGCCGCCACAGCCGGCGGCCGTCGCTCGGAAATTGCCGCATCAGCTCGATCTCATCGGCCTTTTGCAAATCGGCGATGATGCGGAAGCCGCGCTGCATGAGGCGCTCCTGCGTTGCAGGTCCGACGCCAAAAATGAAGCCGACCGGTCTCGAAGCCAGCATCTCGCGCGCTTCCTCCTGATCGAGCGCCGCAAAGCCGCGCGGCTTGTCGAGATCGGAGGCGATCTTGGCCAGAAACTTGTTGCAGGACAGCCCGACCGAGACGGAGATACCGACGTCGCGCTCGACGTTGCGCGCAAAGCGCGCCAGCACCTTTGCCGGGATCATGCCGTGCACGCGCTCGGTGCCGGAGAGATCGAGAAAGGCCTCGTCGATCGAGAGCGGCTCGACCAGCGGCGTCAGCGCCTGCATGGCCTGGCGCACCTCGCGGCCGACCCGGACATATTTCGCCATGTCAGGCGGGATCACGGTCGCGTGCGGGCAGGCCTCCAGCGCTTTGAACATCGGCATCGCCGAGCGCACGCCATAGGTGCGTGCGATGTAGCAGGCCGCCGACACCACGCCGCGCTTGCCGCCGCCGATGATGACGGGCTTGTCGGCGATATCAGGGTTGTCGCGCTTCTCGACCGTCGCATAGAAGGCGTCGCAATCGACATGGGCGATGGTCAGGTTCGCGAGCGCGCGATGGCGGACAAGGCGAGGGGAGCCGCAGGCGGAACAGCGCCGCACGGCCACATCCAGGTCGGCCAGACAATCCCGGCAGAAGCAGCGGGGCCCGGCCGGGTCGGCGGCGCTCACGGCACGTCGCGCTCCCAGGTCCGGTCGCCGAGCGCATCGCCCAGCACCTGCCGCGCTGCGGCAACGTTGGTCGGGTGCAGTTCCGAAACCTTGGCAAAAGCCTTCACGGTGTCGTCATCGCGCAGCACGAAATCGAGCACGCTGAGCAGGAAATTCGGGTTCGAGGCGGCGTTCCGGAGCGTCTCCGGGCCGACCCCTGTCTCAGCCAGGAACAGGCCCAGCCGCTCAGGCTCGCCGGCCACGAAGGAGAGCGCCTGAATCGCAACGATTTCAGCGACTTCGCGAGGGTTGTGAACAGGCTTTTTCACGGGCCCGGTTTGCCTTTCCGTTAACTTTCGGTGTCTACTTTGGAATATGCCCGAGTCTTGGGACTGAGTCTTCGATTGAGTCTTGGATCGAGTTTTGGGCTTGAATCTTGCGGCCCCGGACAAGCAACTGGAAACCACATCGCAGAAAGTGGCCCCTCGGGTTTAACGAAACTAGAGCGAATCTGAGGCTAGTTTGAATCCAGTTTTCGAAGCGCCGGAAAGCGGCGCCTCAGGCGTCACATGCATCGGTCTTCAGGACCAAACAGGAGGGCGGGATGGCTAAGACCGTCCTGATCGTGGAAGACAACGAGCTCAACATGAAGCTCTTCCGCGACCTGTTGGAGGCGCACGGCTACCAGACCTCGGGAACCAGCAACGGCTACGAGGCGCTCGACCTCGTGCGCAAGATGCGGCCTGACCTCGTGCTGATGGACATCCAATTGCCGCAGGTCTCTGGCCTGGAGGTGACGCGCTGGATCAAGGACGATCCGGAGTTGCGCGCCATTCCCGTCGTCGCGGTCACGGCCTTCGCGATGAAGGGCGACGAAGAGCGCATCCGCGAGGGCGGCTGCGAAGCCTATTTGTCCAAGCCGATCTCGGTCGGAAAATTCATTGAGACGGTCCGGCGTTTTATCGGATAGGAAGTGAGTTCACAGTGTCCGCGCGTATCCTGGTTGTCGATGACGTTCCCGCCAACGTCAAACTGTTAGAGGCCCGTCTCTCCGCCGAATATTTCGACGTGATGACCGCTTCGAACGGCACCGAGGCGCTGGCGCTGGCCAGCCGCGCCGAATGCGACATCATCCTGCTCGACGTGATGATGCCCGACATGGACGGCTTTGAAGTCTGCCGCCGCCTCAAGACCGATCCGGCCACGCACCACATTCCCGTCGTGATGGTCACCGCGCTCGACAGCCCGTCAGACCGCAATCGCGGACTGGAAGCCGGCGCCGATGATTTCCTGACAAAACCCGTCTCCGACGTCGTGCTGATCGCGCGCGTGCGCTCGCTGACGCGGCTGAAGATGATGACGGACGAGCTGCGCATGCGCGCCATCACCTCGCTCGAGATCGGCATGCAGGCGCCCGAGCGCAGCGCCATCGCCGATGCGGGCAAGGGCGGCCGCATCCTGCTGGTCGACGACCGGCCATCGTCCTACGAGCGGCTGGCGACGATCCTCGCCGCCGAGCACACCATCGACGTCGAGCCGAATCCGACCGAAGCGCTGTTCCACGCCGCCGAGGGCAATTACGATCTGCTGATCGTCTCGCTCGATTTGAACAATTTCGATGGCTTGCGGCTCTGCAGCCAGGCGCGCTCGCTGGAGCGCACGCGCCACGTTCCGATCCTGGCGATCGCGGAAGCGGAAAACGCCACACGGCTGCTGCGCGGCCTCGAGATCGGCGTCAACGACTACCTGCTGCGCCCGATCGACAGGACCGAGCTCCTGGCGCGCGCCCGCACCCAGATCCGCCGCCGCCGCTACACCGATCATCTGCGCGACAACGTGCAGAACTCGATCGAGATGGCGATCACCGATGCGCTCACCGGCCTGCACAATCGCCGCTACATGGAGAGCCATCTGGCAACGCTCGCCGAACAGGCCTCGACGCGGGGCAAGCCGTTGGCGCTGATGATTCTGGACATCGACTATTTCAAGTCGATCAACGACAATTACGGGCATGATGCCGGCGACGACGTGCTGCGCGAGTTCGCCGTGCGCGTCCGCAAGTCGATCCGTGGCATCGATCTCGCCTGCCGCTACGGCGGCGAGGAGTTCGTGATCGTGATGCCGGAGACCGATCTGCACGTCGCCGGCATGGTCGCCGAGCGTTTGCGCCGCTCGATCGCGGGCGAGCCGTTCGCCGTCCACAAGGGCACCAAGCGCATCGAGGTCACGATCTCGATCGGGCTCACCACGCTGGAGCAGAAGGGCGAGGCGGTGGCCGACGTCCTCAAGCGCGCCGACACCGCGCTCTACCGCGCCAAGCACGACGGACGCAATCGCGTGGTGTCGCAGGCGGCGTGAGGCTGGCGCGCTGATTGCGCCTCATATTCAGCCGTCGTCCCGGCGAAGGCCGGGACCCATAACCACATAGCGCAGTTATTGCGTGACGTGGTAACTCCGAGTCTTCGCAAAACTGCTGCTGCGGCGTATGGGTCCCGGCCTTCGCCGGGACGACAGTTCCGGGTTAGGCGAGCGTTTGCCTTTCATCGGCGTCGGCTTCGCGTCACCCCGCTTTCACGCGAAAGCTTTCCATACATGCGGCGTCAGTGCATAGCCGCCCGATCAGTCATTCACGCCGATGTCCGTAAAGAGGAATCCCGCCGGCGTCTTGGTAAAGACGAAGATGGTGTCGCCGCAGAAGATGCCGTAATTGTCGTTGTTCTCTTGATCGCGATCGTAGACCGCTTTGCCACGCTGGATACACGCGCGATTTTTTGCCGTGAAGTCGGTCTGATAGATCTTGGCGCGAAATTGCGCGGCGTCGCGAATTTCCTTGTCGTTCATGAACGGCAATCGGCTCATACTAGCGACGGCGGCGGAATCATTTGCTTTCAGCGCCGCGCGAAACTTCTCGATGAAGCCATCGAATTCCTTTTGCAAGGCAGGAGAAGCGACGGCTTTCTTTGGCGCCTGAGCGACGGCTGGAGCAATGTTCACGAGAGCGGTTGCGAGCACAATTCTCAGTAAAAATCTCACGGGTCGGCTCCGTCTATCGACCAATCAAGGTCTCCCGACTGATCCAAATCGACGCTCTTCTGTTGCGTCAAGGACTTTCGGCTTGCTGGCGTAGCGTTAAACGCGCCCCCCAGGCGGCCCATCGCGACACGATGCACTATTGCACTCACTCGGCTGTCATTCCCCGCGAACGCGGGGACCCATAACCATTGGGCGCAATATCGCGCGAAGTGGTAACTCCAAGTCTTCGCCAAACTGTTGCTGCGGCGTATGGGTCCCGGCCTTCGCCGGGACGACAATTATGATTGCCGCGGCGGTTTGCCTTTCATCGGCTTCGCATCACCTTCCACATCGACCCCCGCATTCCGCAGCAGCACCTTCGCCGCTTCCTTCGCCGCGCGCGCCATCGCGGGGTCGTCGCGGACGAGATCCTGCGCGATCGAGCCGTCGACCAGCAGCACGAGCTGTGTGGCGAGCGCGTCCGCTTCCGTGACGCCGAGCTCGGTCAGCCGCTCGCGAAACCAGACGCGGCGGCTTTCCTTGAAGGCGATGGCGATCTTCTTCACCGCGCGGTCGGTCGGCCCGAGTTCGGCGATGGCATTGACGAACGGGCAGCCGCGAAAATCCTTCGCTGCAAAGCGCCGCTCCAGCGAATCGAAGGTGCCGAGAATCTGCTCGGCCGGCGGCTTGTCGGAGGGGCGGGCATGCACGAAGCGGCGCTCAAGATAGGCCGCGATCAGTGCGTCCTTGGACGGGAAGTGGTTGTAGAGCGTCCGCTTGGAGATGCCGATCTCGGCCGCGATGGTGTCGACGCCGATGGCGCGAATGCCCTGCAGATAGAACAGCTTGTCGGCGGTCTGAAGGATCCGCTCTTTCATCGTCTGTGGGGCGGGCGGGGGAGCCATGCGGCGACGAACATCCTCTTTACGTTCTCTCGGCTTGACAGCGTCCGCCATCTATAGACTAATTACACAGGTCTGTGTAATCAAAATCAACGTCAATTGCAGATGCCGGCGCGCGTCCAGCGCCCATGAGGGAGAAGAAAAATGCCCCTGTTGCAGGTCCTGCGCCCGACATTGCCGATCCTGATCGGCGCCTCGATCATGCTGACGCTGAGCATGGGCCTGCGGCAATCGCTCGGCATCTTCATGCAGCCGCTGACGCACGACATCCACCTCTCGGTGTCGGACTTCACGCTGGCGCTGGCCGTCCAAAACCTCGCCTGGGGCTTTCTGCAGCCGCTCGCCGGCGCGATGACGGTCCGTTACGGCTTCCGTCCCATCATGATCGTGGGCGCGCTGATGTATATCGTCGGCCTCATCCTGATGGCGACCGCGAACGGGCTCGTCAGCATCATGATCGGCGCCGGCGTGCTGATCGGCACCTCGCTGGCCTGTACCGCGGCCGCGATCGCGATGTCGGTGGCGGCGCGTGCGGTGCCGGCAACGGTGCGCTCCACCGTGCTCGGCATCGTCTCCGGCGCGGGCTCGCTCGGCGCGCTGCTGTCGGCGCCGATCGGGCAGATGCTCAACGAGGGCTTTGGCTGGCGCATCGGGCTCGCCGGCTTCGTCGTCATGTCGGTGCTGATGATTCCGGCCGCATGGTATGCCGGCCGCGTCGACGCCGTTCCGCTGCCGAAGCCGGCCGCCGACGACATCGGCGACGCCACGGCCGCGTCCGTGACAAAGGCAGCATTCGGCAATGCCTCCTTCGTGGTGATGACCTGTGCCTATCTCGTCTGCGGCATGCAGCTGGTGTTCCTCACCACGCATCTGCCGTCATACCTGGCGATCTGCGGCCTCGATCCGATGCTGAGCGCGCAGACGCTCGGCATGATCGGCGGCTTCAACGTGCTGGGCTCGCTGTTCTTCGGATGGGCCGGCCAGCGCTGGAACAAGCTCGCGCTGCTCGGCGGCATCTACATCCTGCGCTCGCTCGCGCTGGCCTGGTACTTCATGCTGCCGGCAACGCCATTCTCGACGCTGCTGTTCGGCGCCATCATGGGCTTCCTCTGGATGGGCGTCGGCCCGCTGGTCGCCGGCGCTGTCGCCGAGATGTTCGGCCTGCGCTGGCAGGCCATGATCCAGGGCCTCGCCTTCATGAGCCACCAGATCGGCAGCTTCCTCGGCGCCTATGGCGGCGGGGTGATCTACGACGCACTCGGCTCGTACAATATGGCCTGGCGCATCGGCGTCGCGCTCGGTCTTGCCGGCGGCATCATCCAGGTCGCCTTCGCACTGATCCGGCCGGCGCAGCCGCCGACGCCGGTGTTGAAGGCGGCGTAGCCACACGTAGCCTTCGAGCGCCCGCTGAGGAGGGTACACCGGACGCCACCTGCTTGGCCGCAATGGGCTGCTTGTGACCCAAGTCAGACATCCAGGCGGCGTGGGGGCGCCATCATCTATCTGATGTTAAGCGGCAAACGAGTCATAGCCGAGTCGATTAGCGACAACTATTCGTGCTTCGCGATTCTTGATCATCTTGGTGGGCCATATTTGTCGTTTACCGCCCAAACCATGAATAGCGGATCTTTTCCGTACGACGGGGCGTAGAACCGCTGCTCAGCAATCTTCTCGCCGATTTCGAACGGCCGTTTAGCGGCGCTCTCCAGGCGGACTTTTAAAATGTCTTCGACGAGTCCAAACGCGGTCCCGAATACAAATTGGCAAATTCCGAAATATCTTTCCAGTTTCTCCTTTTGAACTTGCCGGTCAAGCTCGTGTAAGTCGTCAAACATTTCTTCGCTGATTTCAGCGATACTCTTCGTGCTCGTAGCCAAATCCTGCACGTGAGCTCGAAGCCTTCTTATGGGGGCGGCATACTCATCTCGGCTGACGAAATCGATAAGATCTTTGATGGTGCTTAACCTTGGAATAACAACCTCGGGGATGGCTATCTCAATGATTTTGATCTCAGGCGCACCATCGATTAGGCCCGGTAAATCAAGATCGAGGTGAGTAGCAATCGGTCTTTTGCCTAGCGCTAAGAGCGCCCGGCGCTCAGATTCAAGTTGAAATGCGGTTGTGTGCATCCTTGCCCGATTATGGAGCATCAGAATTTGATCGTCGGTCATTTTTCGCAAACTCGTCATCGGGGTTTTGACTACATATTCCCGCAAACCAAATTGCGTGGATACGAGCCTGAGCTGTTCGATCCACCGTCGACCCCAATCAGCATCTGAGAGGTCTTTGCAATCAGTCCGAATTATCGCCTCGGCGGCCATCGCGCAGGCATTGAAATCTGCTGTTTGAAATAGCTCGTTCAGCTGACCAACCTCCATAGTTTGATTTAGAGGTGCACGTCTGCCACCGTCTAACTCCTCTTCCGAATATATCTCGTTCAGATCGAAACAAATTCCTTTGCTTCGAGCATAGGCAAGGTCGTTCGTCAAAAAATTCTCGCCGCCGCCGTTCATACTCTCGAAATTGGCCAATTCAGCCACTAACACAGGCCCAGCAGCTAGATAGGGCAAGATTACTCGATCGATGAGAAGTTGACGGTGTCCTTGTCGATCTGGTCGACCCTGGACGTAAAGACTGCTCAGGTTCATCGCAGAAGTCAGGGCGAACTTTTCGCGTGATCTGATGTCTTCTCTCTGAAGTGACTTCATGTCAGATAATCCCAGAAGTGTCTCTGTTGCCTATTCTTAAAAAACTGCCTTCAACCGAGAAGGCTGCAGTTCGTAGGATGGGTAGAGCGTAAGCGAAACCCATCAATCCGTGCGGCGATGGCGAAGCATGATGGGTTCGAAGGCTCAGCCCTTCCTACGAGCTGGCTCGATCCTCGCGCAAATGAACCATTCTTCGTTGCGAGCATCGCAGCGTTGGAGCTGGAAGGGGGTGCGTTGGAAGAAATCCAACTTCTGAATTTAAGTACCTAGCTTTGAGAGCAGGAATTTCATGTAACTAGCCGCAGCTTGGGGGGCGGAAGCGCCCATCTGATTTCCAGTAACGACGACATTACGCCCATAACGGAAGACAAAGTATTCAGGATCGGCCGGTACCGTAATTGACTCCTTAGCTCGCTTTCCTATCTCGCTGCTCAAGGAAAGTGCCTCCCCTCTAATTCGGCGCCACTGATCATCAGAGAATCTCTGTTGAGATTCTAGAACGCGGATTGTCGCCAGACATTTGGCGCGCAGCTGGGCGTTGGAAAGGTTGGAGAAATCTCCGGTAGGAGAAGGCAAATCGACAACGGCGTCCGAACGCGCGAAAACATTGTTTTCGACGATGGCGTCAGCTTTATTCCGCGCCCGAACAACCCTGTCGATGTTGCCAAGAACAGTGTTCCCGCTGAACTTTAATTTGGAATCGTCGATATCAATAGCTGCTGGAGCTTCGTTTCCGCCTTTGTCGGGCGGTTTTGGTGATACTTCGGAGACGTGTCCGGTCTCCGTTTTTTCAGGCGGTGAGGCCTGATCAATTTTTCCATTAGCTGGCTCGGCCATCGGGGCCCCGGCAGAAACCTCGGCTACCTTTGGTTTCGCTGGTGCTAACTCGAACTGAGGCACAAGAACGAGCCAGACAATCCCTAAAAGAGGGCCTCCAATTATCAAAACCCATGGACCCCACAAATGCATGCCCATTCTCCGTTTCCTAATTGGTCCCCAGGCTGCGAAAGAATAGACGGCTGCGGCAAAGCATGTGGCGGCGATTACGTGCAGGTCCGCGTTGGGGCTGGTTAGCCAATGTGGCAGATTGTGGAAGCCAAATATTTCTGCCCACGCAGCGATGTTGGAGGCCGCATCTTCTGGCTTGACCGAGGCTGCCCCGATCAGGACCGGAAGTCCTAAGCCAAGAGGGAGTGCCTTGATCCATTCGCGCATGGGCCATCCTTTCCTATGCACCGTATCCTAGATCTAGCAACCTTGAATGTATGCAATCCGGGGTTTCCCCCATCGTTCATTCCTTCTTCTGGAATGAACGGCAGCATTTCATCATCTAGAGAGAGCTAAGCCCGCGAGGTGGCTTTTGCGCCATAATACCGCGGCGCAGCGCCGTTTTGCTCTGCGCAGCAGCGTTGCACGCTGCAGCGCGTCCGGGACACGAGCGCAGCCCGCATCCGGATCAGGCTGTCAGGAGCGACGATCGATCCTGCCTGGCCCGCCACGCGGCGACCTGCTTCTCGAGTTCGACGCGAACGTCGTCCACGACGCTGGCCCAGTCGCCGCGCTCGGGTTGCCTGAACAGCCGCATTGACCGGTACCACGGGCTGTCGTCGCGATTGAGCAGCCAGCGCCAGTCCGGATTGAACGGCACCAGCGTCCAGACGGGCGCTGCAAGCGCGCCGGCGAGGTGGGCAACGCTGGTGTCGACCGAGATCACCAGATCGAGGCACGACATCAGCGCGGCCGTTTCGCTGAAATCCGTCAGATGTTGCGTGAGGTCGACGATGTCGGGGCGTTCGCTGAGGAAGGCCCGGTCCTGATCCCGGACGCCTTTTTGCAAGGAGACGAACTGGACGTCGCAATCGAGCAGCGGCGCAAGCGTGCGCAGCGCCATCGATCGGTTGTGGTCGTTCTTGTGATCGGGATTGCCCGCCCAGACCAGGCCGACGAGGAAGCGGGGGCGAGGGCCAAGCCGATCTTCAAGCCGCTCTTGCCACGCCTTCACGCGCGCCGCCGGGGGCGCAGGCACATAGCCGTGCGCATAAGGGATCGTATCGAGCCGGGTCCCGAACGCCAACGGCAGCGTTCCCAGAGGGCAGTGCAGGTCGAACGCCGGCGTCGACGATCGGCCGATACACTCTGCGACCCCGATGATGCCGCCGAGGCACTGCTGGATCGGCGGCTCGACCTCCAGGATGACCTTGGCGCCGAGCGCCGCGACCATCGGCACGTAGCGCGCGAACTGGATCGCATCGCCCAGTCCCTCGTCGGAGTGCAACAAAATGGTCTTGCCTGCGATCGGCAGGTCGCCACGCCAGAGCGGTTTTGAAAAGCCGCGATCGACCAGGCCGACCGAGGCAAGCCGCCACCGCGCCTCGCGCGCGAGCCAGCCGCGCGCGAAGTCGCCGGTCAAGAGCTGCAGCGTCGCCAGATAGAACAGCGTCTGCGCGTCGTTGGGAGCGGCCGCGAGCGACCTGTGCAGGGTCGCGAACGCTTCATCCAGCAATTGCAGATGCAGCAACACCACGGCCTTGTTGTTGAGCACGGCATGAAAATCGGGGCGAAGCGCCAGCGCGGAATCGAAGCAGGCAAAGGCCTGCTCCAATCGGCCAAATCGCCAATGCAGCAGGCCGAGATTGTTGTGCGTCTCGGCGAGGCTCGGGTCCAGCGCGATGGATTTTTCGTAGTCGACTTGCGCGTCCTCGAAGCGGTCGACCTTCGAGAGGCAGACGGCCCGCATCTGGTACAGGGCTGCGGAATTTCGATTGAGCCGCTCGGCGATGTCGAAGCATTCCAGGGCTTCCGCATGCCGGCCGAGCTCAAGCAGCAGCATGCCGCAGTTTTGCGCCGGCTCCCAATATTGCGGATCGAGTTTCAGGGCCTGCTGGTAGTGCAGCACGGCCTCGTCGTTCTGCCCCAGTTGCCAGAGCAGATTGCCGAGGTGATTTTGGAGGACCGCATCATCTGGCCTGAGGCTCAACGCCTGGGCGTAATGCTGCCGTGCGTCCTCGAGCTTACCTTGCCGCTCCAGCACCGTGGCGAGGCTCAGGAGGTATTCTGCCTTCGGCGACTGCTGGACGGCGCGCCCGATCCATTCCACGGCGGCGTCGGGCTGCTGCGCGTGAAGACACAGCATGCCGAGCAGGTGGAGGGCATCCGGGTGCTGCTCGTCCAGCGTCAGCGCCTGCTGGCAGCACAGCTCGGCCTCGGCGATCCGTCCCGATTGAAGATGTGCGAGGCCCGCCTGGCACAGCGCGGCGGGCGTCACCTGTCCGGATGGTGTGGCCGCGGCGGGGCGCTCTCTGAGATTCATGAACGGCTGGGGATTGATCCGAGGCAACCTCGCAATTGAAGCCAGCGAGGCTCTTCCCTCTAACCACGCCAGGATTTCGCGAGGCTGACGGCGGTGCGTCGTCGAGCCCGCAGCGCGCGGAGAGCTCCTCGGAATGACGGCGTGGAGAGAGAGGGGCCCAAACGAAAACGGGGCCCAGAGGGCCCCGCAAAAGTCTTCAGTGTACCGAGATCTTACTTGATCTTGGCTTCCTTGAATTCGACGTGCTTGCGCGCGACCGGGTCGTACTTCTTCTTGACCAGCTTGTCGGTCATGGTGCGCGAATTCTTCTTGGCGACGTAGTAGAAGCCGGTGTCGGCCGAGGACACGAGCTTGACCTTGATGGTGACCGCTTTGGCCATGTTCTGAACCTCAGAATATTGGGGAATCTGGAGCCGGCCAAACGGCCCGCGTTGGCCGGCAACCTAGCCAGAAACCGCCTGATGTCAAGGTTTTACACCCTGAAAACCACTCAAATCGGGCTCATCAGGCCTCGAAGAAGCGGTTTTTCGGCCGGGGAAGGCCCAGATTCTCCCTCAAAGTGGCCCCTTCATACTCTTTCCGGAAAATCCCGCGCCGCTGCAGCTCCGGGACGACCTTGTCGACGAAATCATCGAGCCCGGCCGGCAGGAACGGGAACATGATGTTGAATCCGTCCGAGCCGCGGCCGACCAGCCATTCCTCCATCTGGTCGGCGATGGTTTTGGCGGTGCCGACGAAGGACAGCCCACCATAGCCTCCGACGCGCTGGGCGAGCTGGCGCACGGTGAGCTTGTCGCGTTTGGCGAGGTCGACCATGCGCTGCCGGCCGCTCTTGCTGGCGTTGGTCTCGGGGATGTCAGGCAGCTGTCCATCCGGATCGAAGCCGGAGGCGTCGGTGCCGAGGATCACCGAGAGCGAGGCGATGGCGCTGTCGTAATGCACGCGGCTGTCGAGGAGGGCGCGCTTCTCCTTGGCCTCATCGACGCTGTCGCCGACCACGACGAAGGCGCCGGGCAGGATCTTCAGGTGCTCGGGATCGCGGCCGACCTTCTCCATGCGGCCCTTGATGTCGGCATAGAGCTTTTGTCCGTCGGCGAGGCTGCCGCCGCCGGTGAAGACGGCTTCCGCGGTCTCGGCGGCGAGCTGCCTGCCGTCCTCGGAGGCGCCGGCCTGCACGATCAGCGGCCAGCCCTGAACGGGGCGGGCAATGTTGAGGGGGCCCCGGACCTTCAGATATTTGCCGTTGTGGTCGAGCACATGCATCTTCGCGGGATCGAAGAACAAGCCGCTCTCGACGTCGCGGACGAAGGCGTCATCGGCGAAGGAATCCCACAGGCCCGTAACGACGTCGTAGAACTCGCGGGCGCGCTTGTAGCGCTCGGCGTGCTCCATATGGTCGTCGAGGCCGAAATTCAGCGCCGCATCCGGGTTCGAGGTGGTGACGATGTTCCAGCCCGCGCGACCGCCGCTGAGATGGTCGAGGGAAGCGAAGCGGCGGGCGACGTGATAGGGCTCGTCGAACGTGGTCGATCCCGTCGCGATCAGGCCGATGCGCTCGGTGACGGCGGACAGCGCCGACAGCAGCGTGAACGGCTCGAACGAAGTCACGGTGTGGCTGCGCTTGAGCGCGTTGACCGGCATGTTCAGCACGGCGAGGTGATCGGCCATGAAGAAGGCGTCGAACTTGCCGGCCTCGAGCTTCTGGATCAGCGTCTTGATGTGGCCGAAGTTGAAATTGGCGTCGGGCCAGGCCCCGGGATAGCGCCAGGCGCCGGTATGGATGCTGATCGGGCGCATGAACGCGCCGAGCTTGAGTTGCCGTTGTGCCATCGCGCCCAAAATCCCGTTCTGGTGTCGTTGGACAAAGACATAGGCACGCTGGGGAACTCCGCCATCGGGGGAGGCGGGAAGAATTTTTTGTTTTTCGCGACAGGCTCAGCACAATCGCGTCATTCCGGGGCGGCGTGCGGCGGTGGCGGTCGAACCATCCCGCCGCTCAGCCCGACCAAGCCATGACCCGTGAGGAGACTTCAATGGCAGTTGCAATGACCGTGGACGGCATCGTCCGGATCGACCGGCCGATGCCCTGGTTCGGCCGGCTGCTGTCGCTGCCGCTGCTGGCGGCGAGCGCCTATCTGCTGTGGAATGTCGGGCTCGGCCTGCGCCAGGATTTCTCCGGATTCGGCAGGCTCGCCGACGACCTCGTGCCGGTGCTGGTGTTCACGGGGCTCGGGCTGCTCGTCGGCATCCCCGGCGTGATCCTGCTCACGTTCCGGACCTACGTCATGCTCAACGAGGCGCTGCGCCAGATCGTCATCACGCGGCAGTTCGGGCCGCTGAATATTCGCAAGCAGCGCGATCTCGCCGACTATCACTTCATCAGCATCACCGACGACTACGATCCCGAGCTGACGACCTACGACGTCAATCTCTGCGGCAACAAGGGCACCGAGCCGATCACGCTTCAGAGTTTTACCAAGCGCGAGGAGGCGGACAAGCTCGCGAGCGAGATCGGCCGCGTCTTAAAACTGCCGGCGCGCGACTATGTCGGCACCGAGCCGGACGCGGAGTGATCAAGGCCGGGTTGCGACCCATTCCGAAAATTGTCATCCTCGCGGCAGAATCCGCGATGGAAGACCATGACCTCCGCCAAAAATTTCATTTCCGCGCTGCTGCCGCGCGGCAAGGGCCACCAGTTTTTGTTGTACGGCGATGCCTGTTCGGGCGTGCCTGGCGCCTTGCACGAAAAGACCTTCGCCTCGGTCAACGCAGTCGTACAGCGCCTGAGGCCGCAGCCTGACTTCATTCTCTTTCCGGGCGACGAGATCATCGGACTTACGCCTGATCCGGACGCCCTGCGTGCGCAGTGGCGATATTGGCTGGACACGGAAATGGCCTGGCTCGACCGTGCCGCCATTCCGATGTGGCACACCACCGGCAATCACACGACCTACGATGTGATGAGCGAGGCGATGTTTCGCGACGTGCTCGACCTGCCGGACAATGGGCCACCGGGGCAGACCGGTCTTTCGTACTTCGTGCGGCGTGGCGACCTCCTGATGGTGTTCGTCCACACGCTCTGGAGCGGCCTTGGCGGTGAGGGCCATGTCGAACTCGCGTGGCTCGAGGCCACGCTTCGAGACCATCGCGATGCCCGGCATAAGCTCGTTCTGGGCCATCATCCGGTGTTTCCCATCAATGGCTTTACCGGGACGTATCAGCGCGAGATCGGCCACGAATATTCCCGCCCGTTCTGGGACATCCTCGTGAACGAAAATGTGCTGGCCTATCTGTGCAGCCACATCCTCGCCTTCGACGTGCAGGCACATCGCGGCGTTCTCCAGATTTGTACTGCAGGCGCGGGAACGGCGCACAGGATGCCGGAAGGCGTGGAGTATCTGCACTGCATTCAGGCCGCGCTCGACGACGAAGGCCTGCGCTACCAGGTGCTTGATACCGACGGCGTCGTCAGGGAGAGGCTGGAATGGCCGCTGCCCGATGCTGATCCCGCCGGGTGGAGAGAGCTACAGCCCGGAAATGTCGAAGCGCCTTTCAGCGGCGAGGTGAAAAGCGGGCGCCGGATCGAGCTGAGGCTCATGGGGCAAAGCGCTGCGGCCGATGTTGCAACGGCGCAGACGATCTTCACGGCTTTCGAACCCGGCTCGATCGCGCCGTTCTGGCTTGGCACGCGCGGACCGCGGCAAACGCTGACAGCCATCGTGGGTCGTCAGCCGGGGCGAAGCCCGACCTATTGGTTCGGACCGGATCTTTCGCCGGGCGAGGACTTCGATATTTCCGTCACGATGTACCCGGACATGGGTCCGGGCGGTTTGTTGTATCGCCGTCACGACTCCGCGCGCTGGTCGTCCTTCACCTCTGCGACGGCGCAGGGGCTGGAGCAGCTGTCATGGCCCCGGCATTGGGCGATTGGCCACGGACAAGGGGGCCGCGAAGACCGTGCCTTCAGAGGCGCTGCGCTGAGCGTCCTCATCGCGTCAGACGGGAATTGATGGCGGCGTGCTGCGACGTCAGCTCAAAATATCCTTCTGCATCTTGCCGCCATAGAAATGGAAGAACGGAACCGGTGCGTCGTGGCGTAAGGGGCCGGTGGCAAGGCGGGTGTCGAGCTCGTTGAGCACATTCCGCGTCATGGGATGCAGATCGGCGAGCGGCTTTGAGCCGAGCTCGACCCAGACCAGTTCGACCAGCTCCGCATCGGCATGGATCACGCCCTCGACGTGATGGGTGATCGCGGATGCATCCGCGGTGAAGAAGCGCGTATCGAACCGCTTGACGCGGCCGGGCGGCGTGATCGCGCGCGCGATCAGGAACAGGCTGGAGGGATCAGGCAAGAGGCCTGCGTCCGCGAACGGCTTCCAGGGGCCTTCGAGCCTGGCCTTTCCCTCCGACTTGCGCCCGAGGCAGAGACCGGTTTCCTCGCAGGCCTCGCGGATTGCGGCGATCGCCAGCGATTTCGCGCGCGAGGCCGGGGTCTTCGGGCTGCCCTTGGCGAGATTGGCCTCCAGCTCCGTGGTGATCGGGGCTGCAACCGGCACGCGATAATCGTCCTTGTCGACGCGGCCGCCGGGGAAGACGAACTTGCCGGGCATGAACACCACCTTGTCGTGGCGTTTGCCGACCAGCACCTTCGGAACGGCGCCGCTGCGATCGACCAGGATCAGTGTCGCCGCATCCCGGGGACGGAAATAGGGATGGTGGTCGGCTTCCTTTTCCTCGTGGACCTTGGCCTTCTCGGCCGTCTGCGCCGTATCGCTCATATCCTCACCCAAACCGCTTTTTGCTTATTTTGCTTACACAGGCGGAATACCATCCGGCGGGTTCTCGTCAAACCCGTGCATGCGCAGAGCCCATTGCAAGCCGACCACAGCTCCCTTCACCGGCTGCAACAGTCCGAGGGAGGCGAAGAAGGTGAAGGGCAGATAGGCCGCAAAGGTCAGCCAGCCCGGCGTCGTGTAATTGGTCTCGATCCAGAGGATCGCAGGCACGGTGATGTGGCCGACGATGACGATCACGAGATAGGCCGGGAGATCGTCGGCGCGATGCGGCGTGAAGTCGAGGCCGCATGTCGCACAGTTGTCCGCGGTCTTCAGGAAGGCGCGGAACAGTTTGCCTTCACCGCAGCGCGGGCAGCGGCTGCGAAAACCGCGCTTCATCGCTGCCCAGACATCGCGCTTCTCGACGAGGCCGGTCTCGCGCGTCCAGATCTTCGGGGCTGTGCTCATGGTCACCATGCCTTGCCCTTCTTGCTCTTGCCCTTGTTCTTGCCTTTGCCCTTCTTCGCCTTGCCGGATTTTGGCTTCGGCGGCTTGCGTTTTCTGTCCGGGCTGCGTCCGGGGTGCGCCTTGAGCGAGGGACGGCGTTGCGGGCCAGCCTGCCTGCGGTCGCGCGGCGCAGTTGCGCTATCCGACGACAGCAGCTCAAAACGAAGCGCACCCGCGACGGGGGCCGCTTCGATCAGGCGGACGTCGACGACATCGCCGAGCTGGTACATGGTGCGGCTGCGCGTGCCGACCAGCGCGTGACGGCCCTCGTCATAGTTGAAATATTCCGTGCCGAGGGATCGGATCGGAATCAAGCCGTCGGCACCGGTCTCGCTCAGCTTCACGAACAGACCGGCGCGGGTGACGCCGGAGACGCGGCCCTGGAAACTCGCGCCGATGCGGTCGGCGAGGTGATGCGCGATCAGGCGGTCGACCGTCTCGCGCTCGGCCTTCATCGCGCGCCGCTCGGTCAGCGAAATATGGGCGGCGACTTCGCCGAGGGTTTCCGCCGTCTCGCTGTCGGGCAGGGCGCCTTCGCCAAGCCCGAGCGCGCGGACCAGCGCGCGATGCACGACGAGGTCGGCATAGCGGCGGATCGGCGAGGTGAAATGCGCGTAGCGGCGCAGATTCAGGCCGAAATGCCCGTAATTCTCCGACGAATATTCGGCCTGCGCCTGCGCGCGCAGCACGACTTCGCTGACCAGCGGGAAGTGGTCGTGGCCTTCGAGCTGGGCCAGCACGCGATTGAACAGCGCGGGGCGCAGTGCGCCGCCCTTCGCGAAGGGGACGTCGAGCGTCTTCAGAAATTCCTGGAGCGCGTGGACCTTCTCCAGCGTCGGCTCGTCGTGCACGCGGTAGATCAGCGGGAGCGACTTCTTCTCCAGCATCTCGGCCGCCGCGACGTTGGCGAGGATCATGAACTCCTCGATCAGCTTGTGCGCATCGAGCCTTTCCGGAATGACGACACGATCGACGGTGCCGTCGCTCTTCAGGAGGATCTTGCGCTCGGGCAAATCGAGATTGAGCGGATCGCGCTCGTCGCGGGCGCGCTTGACGCAGGCGTAGGCTGCATAGAGCGGCTTCAGGATCGGATCGAGCAGAGGGCCGGTGGTGTCATCCGGCCGTCCGTCGATCGCGGCCTGCGCCTGGGCGTAGCTCAGCTTGGCGGCCGAGCGCATCAGGATGCGATGGAACGAGTGCGAACGCTTGCGCCCGTCCGGGGCAATGATCATCCGCACCGCGAGCGCGCCGCGCGGCTCGCCCGGCACCAGCGAGCAGAGATTGTTGGAGATGCGCTCGGGCAGCATCGGCACGACGCGGTCGGGGAAGTAGACCGAGTTGCCGCGGTCGAGCGCGGCGCGGTCGAGCGCGGTGCCTGGCTGGACGTAGAAGCTCACATCGGCGATCGCGACATCGACGATGAAGCCACCCTTGTTGTTCGGGTCGGGATCCGGCTGCGCGTGCACCGCGTCGTCGTGATCCTTCGCATCCGGCGGATCGATGGTGACGAGGGGGACGTCGCGCCAGTCTTCGCGACCCCTGAGGTTCGCCGGCTCTGCGGCCTCCGCTTCGCGCTCGGCGGCGGAGGAGAATTGCAGCGGGATGTCGTGGGCGTAGATCGCGATCAGGCTGATCGCCTTCTCGGACTTGACCGAGCCGAGCTTCTCTTTCACCCGGCCTGAAGCGAGGCCAAAGCTGCGGGTGCGGACGATGTCGACGCTGACGAGGTCGCCGTCCTGCGCGCCTTTCGTATCGGCGGCGGCGATGTTCAGCTCGCGGTCGGCAGACTTCTTGTCGACCGGGATCAGCCGTCCGCCGCCGTCGGGCAGCTCACGGAACACGCCGAGGATGCGGCTCTTGGTCTTGTCGAAGACCTTGATGATGTGGCCGCGATAGGCCGGGCCTTCGCTCTCGTTGGTCGGCTCGACCCGCAGCAGCGCGCGGTCGCCGACGCCGGCTGCGGTGCCGGGCTTCGGCCGGCGCGGTAGGGTGATGAGGATCTTCGGCGGCTCGCCGCTCTCGACCTCGTCCCATTCGGCAGGAGAGGCGATCAGCTCGCCGTCGGCGTCGCGACCGGTAATGTCGGCGACCAGCGTCGCCGGGAGAGCGTCCGGCTCCGAGACCGTGTGGCGTTTTTTCTTGATGGTGCCGTCGTCGGCGAGCTCGCGCAGCAGGCGCTTGAGCTCGATGCGATCGGCGTTCTTCAGGCCGAACTCGCGCGCGATGTCGCGGGTCCCGACCTTTCCTGGATGTGCCTTGATGAAGGCGACGATGGCTTGCCTGTCGGGAAAGCCATGGTCATTCTTGCGTTTCACTTAACCTCTTAAGTCGTGCCGGCACTCTTCTTGGCCGGAGCTTTGGCGGCGGACGCCTTGGTCGGCGACGTCTTGACTGCTGAAGTCTTGGCGGTCGACGACACGGCTGCGCGTGCCTTGCTGGTGGAATGGGATTTGGTCTTGGCCGCTTTCTTCGCGGCCGGTTTCTTCTTCGGCGCGTCGTCGCCGTCGGCGGCCTTCACCGCGGCCTTCTTGGCCTTGGCCGGCTTCGCCGCCTTCTTCGCCTTGGTCTTGCCGCCGCCCTTGGCCGCGCGCTCGTCGATCAGCGCGATCGCCTGTGCAATCGTCACGGTGTCCTTTTCGAACTCTGCGGGAATGGTCGCGTTGACGCCGCCGGCGGTGACATAGGCGCCGTAGCGGCCGCTCTTCACGGTGACGGTGCCGAGCGTCGGATGATCGCCCAGCGCCTTGCCGGGATCGGCGCCGAAGCGGCGGCTCGGCCCCTTGGCGACCTTCTCGGCAATCAGCGTCACGGCGCGATTGAGGCCGATGTCGAAGACCTCGTCGCCGGCCTCGAGGCTGGCATAGGTCTTCTCGTGCTTCACGAACGGCCCGAAGCGGCCGAGGCCCGCGGTGATCGGCTCACCGGTCTCGGGATGCTTGCCGATCTCGCGCGGGAGCGACAACAGCTTCAGCGCAAGCTCGAGCTCGACATCGCTGGGCGAGGTGCCCTTCGGGATGCCCGCGCGCTTCGGCTTCTCGCCTTCCTCATAATCCTTCTGCTCGCCGAGCTGGATGTAGGGGCCAAAGCGGCCGGCCTTGACCCAGACATCGCGACCCGTATCGGGGTCCTGGCCGAGCGAACGGTCCGCGGTGGTCTCGCTGTCGGCGGCGAGCTGACGGGTGTAGCGGCATTCCGGATAGTTCGAGCAGCCGACGAAGGCGCCGAACTTGCCGGCCTTGAGGTTCAGCCGGCCATTGCCGCAGCTCGGGCACTGCCTGATGTCGCCGCCATCGGCGCGCGGCGGATAGATGTGCTGGCCCAGCATGTCGTCGAGCACGTCCAGCACCTGGGCGACGCGCAGATCCTTGATCTCGTCGACGGCGCCGATGAAGCCGGTCCAGAAATCCTTCAGCACCTGCTGCCAGGAGATCTCGTTGTTGGAGATGCGGTCGAGCTGCTCCTCCAGATTGGCCGTGAAATCGTATTCGACGTAGCGGTTGAAGAAGCTTTCGAGGAACGCGACGACGACGCGGCCCTTGTCTTCGCCGTGCAGGCGCTTCTTCTCCAGCTTGACGTAGCCGCGGTCCTTCAGCACCTGGAGGATCGAGGCATAGGTGGAGGGCCGGCCGATGCCGAGCTCTTCCATGCGTTTGACCAGCGACGCTTCGGAGAAGCGCGGCGGCGGCTCGGTGAAATGCTGGGTGACGGAGAGCGAGTCCCGCTTGATCGTCTCGCCCTGGCTCATGGCGGGCAGACGGCGGGAATCCTCGTCCTCCTCGTCGTCACGGCCTTCCTGGTAGAGCGCGAGGAAACCGTCGAACTTGACGACCTGGCCCGTGGCGCGCAGCTCTAGCGTGCGCGCACCTGCCTTCGCCGTGATGTCGACGGTGGTGCGCTCCAGCTCGGCCGATTCCATCTGGCTGGCGATGGTGCGCTTCCAGATCAGTTCATAGAGCCGCGCCTGATCGGCATCGAGCTTGCGGCTCATGCTGTCGGGGCGCCGCGACATGTCGGTCGGGCGGATCGCTTCGTGCGCTTCCTGGGCGTTCTTGGCCTTGGCCTGGTACTGGCGCGGCGCGTCCGGCACGTAGGCGTTGCCGTAATCCTCGCCGATCACCTTGCGCGCCTGGGTGATCGCCTCGGGGGCGATCTGCACGCCGTCGGTACGCATATAAGTAATGAGTCCGGTGGTCTCGCCGCCGATGTCGATGCCTTCATACAGGCGCTGGGCGATGCGCATGGTGTGCGCGGGCGCAAAGCCGTATTTGCGGCTGGCTTCCTGCTGCAAGGTCGAGGTGGTGAAGGGCGCCTGCGGATTGCGGCGCGCGGGCTTTGCGTCGACCGACGTCACCGCGTAGGTCGCGAGTTCCAGGGCCTTCTTGAAGTCTTCGGCTTCCGCGCCGGTACCGATGTCGAGGCGCTGGATCTTCTTGCCGTCGGCGCCGACCAGACGCGCCTCGAAGGCGTCGCCGCGCGGCGTCAGCAGCGTTGCAATCAGCGACCAATATTCGCGCGGGACGAATTTCTCGATCTCGAGCTCGCGGTCGCAGACCAGCCGCAGCGCGACCGACTGCACGCGGCCGGCCGAGCGGGCGCCCGGCAGCTTGCGCCACAGCACGGGGGAGAGGGTGAAGCCGACCAGATAGTCGAGTGCGCGGCGCGCCATATAGGCGTCGACCAGCGCACCGTCGATCTCGCGCGGATGCTTCATAGCGTCCGTGACGGCCTGCTTGGTGATAGCGTTGAACACCACGCGCTCGATCTTCTGATCCTTCAGCGCGCGCTTCTCTTTCATCACCTCCAGCACGTGCCAGGAGATGGCTTCGCCCTCGCGATCAGGGTCGGTCGCCAGAATCAGGCGGTCGGCACCCTTCAGGGACTTGGCGATATCGTTGAGCCTGGAGGCCGCCTTGGGGTCGACCTCCCAGATCATCTTGAAATTGGCCTCGGGATCGACGGAACCGTTCTTCGCCGGCAGGTCGCGGACATGCCCGAATGAGGCCAGAACCTCGTAGGACGAGCCCAAATACTTGTTGATCGTCTTGGCTTTCGCCGGCGACTCCACAATGACGATATTCATGTAGTTCCAGTAACTTACGGGGAAATATGGGGCCGAAATCGACGAGATTCGGATCGGCCCTTTCGACCCGAACATGGGTGGTGAGGCCCTCGCTGTCAAATCGAAGGGTGTTGAAAGCCCGCCAAATGGGAAAAGTTTCATATCGAGAAAGTTGCGAAATACCACCTTGGAGTTGTGGCCGGTGTCGGCGTAATGTTTCCGCGGGGCATGGATTCGGGTGGGGCTGGTGGCAAAGCCAGGAAAGAAACGGGCGCGCGCCGCAACGGGCGTGCGGGGAGGCTCGCGCAACGAGGAACCGGGGGAGGGCGGGGTCGATGAGGCCGTGGGCTTCATCGCCGAGCAGGTGGGCGCATTGCGCAAGCTCGCCGAGCGGCACAAGCTCGACGTGCTGCATTATCTCCTGGGGATGACCAAGCTCGAGGCCGACGAGCATTTGCGGCTGCGGAGCAAGCGCAAGCTGTCGTGAGGGGCTGGTGCTTTTATCAGACCCGTCATCCTGAGGCGCGAGGCATGGGACGCATCGCGTCCCATGGGGAGCCTCGAAGGATGCGTGGCCGAGATGCTTCGGCGCTCTCCCCGCCGCAACAGCCGGGCCGTCGTCCTTCGAGGCTCGCCGAAGAGGCGAGCACCTCAGGATGACGGGGATGGAGTTGAGCGCACCGCTCGCAATGACGGAGTGGGATTAGCCGTTGCGCCCAGCCATCCTGGCCAAGCGCTGGCCGAGGTATTCGGCCGTGCTCACATCACTCTGCGGCAAGGCATCGTCGATCAAATGCGTCGCCAGTCCGAGCTGGCTGCCGAGGCGATTGCGACCGCCCGGATCCTCTCCGCCCGGGACATCCAGCCCGCACCAGAGCATGCCGTGCTGGGCCGCCAGAATGGAAAAATACGTCAGCGTGTGCAGTTGATCGCCGCTTGCACATGCGCCCGTCGTGAAGCCGCCTGCGATCTTGTTGGCCCATCGCTGCTCGCTCCATCGATCGCTTGAAGCGTCCGCGAAGGCTTTGAACTGCGCCGATGGTCCGCCCATGTAGGTCGGGCTGCCAAACGCGACCGCGTCGGCGCGGTCGATCGTCTCCAGCAATCGACCATTCCGGAAGCGGCCCGACACGATGTCGTCGCCGGCGATCCGACACAGCGCGACCTCCGCCATCCCGTTCGCGCCGTGCGCCACTGCATGCGCCAGCTTCTCGGTGGTGCCGGAGATGGAGAAGTAGACGACGGCGAGCAGGGGCATGGTGGCGCCACTTTGGGTGTCGGGTCATCTTCGACGCCGTCTATCTTTTGTACAAGTCCCTCCGCGTCGTCACTGCGAGCACTTTGCCTTCGTTACGCCGACCGACGCCGCGGTGCTGGTCGCGGCTTCAAGGTGATGTCGGCCAGGCTGAGCAAGCGGCCGTCCTCGGCGTGCAGTTCGAGCTTCTTCACCGGACGGCCCTTGGCGCGATCGACCATGATGGTGTCGATCTCCTCGGGGCTGTCGTCGAACTCCTCGCTCCACTGCCGGAGCGCGACCAGGATCGGGAAGAGGCCGCGTCCCTTCGGCGTCAGCACGTACTCTTGATAGGCGCTGCCGTCGGAGGCGGGGGTCATCGCCAGGATGCCGTGGTCGAGCATCGATCGCAGCCGCACCGACAGGATGTTCTTGGCCATGCCGAGCTTGCTCTGAAACTCGCCGAAGCGGCGCAGGCCCAGCATCGCTTCGCGGATGATCAGGAGCGTCCACCAGTCGCCGATCACCTCCAGCGACCGCGCGACCGGGCAACCGTCGCCCTCAAAACTCGTTCGTTTCACCATCGTCCTGGTCCTGTCGCGTTCGCCCGATTTCGGCGCCGATCACGCGCTTGTGTGGTTGCATCATAAAACCATTTGGCCTAGATGGCAACATAGTTTCATAATGCAACCACTGGAGACGACCATGAGGCTGAAGAACAAGACGGCGCTGATTACCGGCGGCAACAGCGGCATTGGACTGGCGACGGCAAAGCTGTTCGTGGCCGAGGGCGCCAAGGTCATCATCACCGGGCGCAACAAGGAGACGCTGGAGGCCGCAGCGAAGGAACTCGGCCCGAATGCGATCGCACTCGTTGCCGATGCCACCGACATCGCCGCGACCGAGGCCGCGATCAAGCAGGGCACCGAAAAGTTCGGCAAGCTCGACATCCTGTTTGCCAATGCCGGCATTCCCGGCGGCACGCCGCTGGGATCGGCGACGCTCGATGTGTTCGAGAAAGTCATCAGCACCAATCTCACCGGCGTATTCTTCACCGTGCAGTCGGCGCTGCCTTATCTCAACGACAACGCCTCGATCATCCTCAACGGCTCGGTGATCTCCGTGCTCGGCATTCCCGGCTATTCGGCTTACGGCGCGGCGAAGGCCGGCGTGCGGGCGATGGCGCGGATCATGGCCTCGGAACTGTCGCCGCGCGGCATCCGCGTGAATGTCGTTGCGCCCGGTGCGATCCGCACGCCGATCTGGGGCGCTGCGATCGCGACGCCCGAAGCGGAGAAGGCCTTCGAGAAGCGCATCGGGCTGTCGACGCCGCTCGGGCGAATTGGTGAACCGGATCACATTTCGAAGACGGTGTTGTTCCTCGCCTCCGACGATGCCGGTCACATTCAGGGCCAGGAGATCTTCGTCGATGGCGGCGCGGTTGCGTCGCCGAGCGGCGCACCGATCTATCGCGGTTGATCGACGTTTGCGAAAATTGAATCGGCCGGCGCGCGAGGTGCGGTTGCGTCGGCCGGTTCCCACATCTTGCGAGACGTATTTTCTGAAGCTTGCGTGATGCGTTGAACCTTCGCGCAGGTTGCCAAGACCTTTTTACGGGCAGGGTCATAAGACCCATTTAAGGGAGCCCGTTATGCCAAAAGCAGCACGCATTTATTCTCCGATTTCAGCACCGCGTATTTACACAGAACGTTCAGCAGTTCCCGCCAAGCACTCCGACACGTCCGAGTTCATCGGGGTCGCCATCTTCTCCGGCATCGGGCTTTTCATTTCGCTTCTCGCCGTGATCCTGGGCGTGCAGGGCGCCTGGTTTTAGTCCATTCGAACTGTCAGCCGCCGCCGGAGTCCGGCAGCGGCTGTCGTCGGCGTTACCTTACGCCGCGCGCAAGCTGGTGGCCGCCTGGAGCGCGCCGGCCAGCGCCTTTTCGCGATGATCGGGACCGACCTGGATTCCGTCTGCGACGATGAATTCAGGATTGATGCCGATGAAGCCGAACACCCCACGCAGATAGGTTTCGAGATGCTCGAGCGCGGCCATCGGCGTATCCGCGCCATAGTAGCCGCCGCGTGAGATCGCCAGGATCACGCGCTTGCCGCCGGCAAGGCCCTGCGGTCCGTTCGCGCCATAGCTGAACGTCTTTCCTGCGACGACGACGGCACGGTCGATCCACGCCTTGAGCTGGCTCGGAATCGTAAAATTGTACATGGGCGCGCCGATCACGACGATGTCGGCCGCCAGGAACTCGTCCAGCGCGGCAGCGCCGGCAGCGAGGTCAGGGCCGAGTTCGGCAGGCGCGGGAGCGCCCTGTGCGACGGCCAGGTGAGGTCCTGAGAGGTGGGCGAGCGGGACCTGGGTCACATCGCGGTAGACCACTTCGAGCGAGGGCGTCGCCTGTCTGAGCCGGTCGACGATGGCGGCGGATACCTGCCGGGAGACGGAGTGGGGGCCGAGCACGCTGGAGTCGATATGGAGGAGTTTCATTTGGGGTCACCCATGGTATAGATTTGTAACCCGCACTACATGAGTGACTATCAAAACCCCCGCAAGAACGCACTTTTTTGAGCCATGGGCACATCTTTGAGACCTGCACACACTGATTTGCCTGCCGAACGGAGGCCGAATCCCGACCATTCCGACTGCCGCGGCGTGGCCTCGGTGCTGTCGCGTGTCGGCGACAAATGGAGCGTGTTCGTCATCATGAACTTGAGCGACGGACCGAAGCGCTTCAATGAGCTGAAGCGGATGATCAACGGCATCTCGCAGCGGATGCTGACCCTGACGTTACGCGGGCTGGAGCGCGACGGCCTCGTCACGCGCACGATCTTCCCGACCATTCCGCCGCGCGTCGATTACGAGCTGACCGATCTCGGCCGTGGACTCCAGGAGCCGGTGAAGGCACTCGGCGAGTGGGCGATGGGCCATCTGATGCAAATTGAGGCTGCACGCACGCGCTTCGACGAGCGCAACGGCGGCTAGAGCAACGAGACGAGACCGCCGCCGTGGCGTTCGAGCCGGCCGGCGAGCTCGAGCTCCAGCAGCACCGTGCGCACGATCGCGGGCGAGGCGCCGGACATCCGCACGAGATCGTCGATCGAGATCGGCGTGGGACCGAGCAGGCCCGTGATCTGGTCGCGGTCGTGGCCTTGCGGATCGTTCTCGAACGGCTCGCTGTCCGGCTCGCTGATCGGATGCATCAGCGGCCGCTCCATGATCGGTGCGACGGCGTTGACGATGTCGGCCGCCTCGGTCACGAGGGTCGCGCCCTGCTTGATCAGATCGTTGGTGCCGGCGGCGCGCGGATCGAGCGGCGAGCCGGGGACGGCGAACACTTCGCGGCCCTGTTCGGCCGCCATGCGCGCGGTGATCAGCGAGCCCGAGCGGTGCGCGGCCTCCACGATGACGACGCCGAGCGAAGCACCCGAGATCAGCCGGTTGCGGCGAGGGAAGTCGCGGGCGCGCGGCTCGTGGCCGAGCGGCATTTCGGAGATCGCCGCGCCCTGGTGGTCGAGGATCGCGGTGAGCAGATCGCCATGTTCGGGCGGATAGATGCAATCATGTCCGCCGGCGAGCACCGCGATCGTGCCGCTTTCGACGCTGGCACGATGCGCGGCCTGATCGACGCCGCGGGCAAGTCCCGAGATGATGATGAAGCCGGCCTCTCCAAGCTCGCGCGCGAGCTGGCCGGCGAATTTCAAGCCGGCGCCGGAGGCATTGCGCGAGCCGACGATGGCGATCATCGGGCGCATCAGCGTTGCGTTGTCGCCGCGCACGGCGAGCAGCGGCGGCGCATCGTCGAGTGTCGCGAGCCGTGCCGGATAGCCGTCCTCGCCGGGCGCGCGCCAGGCGATGCCGAACTTGCGGCTCGCGGCGAGCTCGGTGCTTGCTTCGTCCACACTGCAGATGCGCCCGGATCGCGACGCACCGCCGCGGCGCGCCAGATCCGGCAGCCGCTCCAGCGCGGCGCGGACGTTGCCGAAGTGATCGACCAGCGAACGGAAGGTGCGCGGCCCGACATTGTCGGAGCGGATCAGCCGCAGGTGGTCGATCCGTTCAGCCTCGGTCAGCTCCACGCTTTGGTTGATGGCGTCCACGGCGTCTCCTTGTGGCGCCAGCATGGAACAACCTGAGGGCGTGGGCAACAGCAGCGTGCGCTTGCACGGCCTCGTCGCGATGCTAAAAGCGGTCCCAATAAGAAGGATTTTGCCATGATCTCACTTGCCGACCTCCAGCGCCGCATCGCGAGCGGCGAGCTTTCGCCGGATGACGCGGTCGCCCAGTCGCACGCGGCGATCGAGGCACGCGAGAAGGACGTCCGTGCCTTCGTCCGTCACGACAAGTCGGCGAAAGCCCAGGCCACCGGCCCGTTGCGGGGCATCGCGGTCGGCATCAAGGACATCATCGACACCGCCAATATGCCGACCGAGATGGGCTCGGAGATCTATCGCGGCTGGCAGCCGCGCGCGGACGCGCCGGTCGTGATGATGCTGAAGCGGGCAGGCGCCACTATCATCGGCAAGACCACGACCACGGCGTTCGCCTCGCGCGATCCCACGCCGACGCTTAATCCGCATAATCTGGGCCATACGCCGGGCGGCTCGTCCTCGGGTTCGGCGGCGGCCGTCGGCGCCGGCATGATCCCGCTGGCGCTCGGCACCCAGACCGGCGGCTCGGTGATCCGGCCCGCCGCCTATTGCGGCGCTGCTGCGATCAAGCCGTCGTTCCGGATGCTGCCGACCATCGGCGTGAAATGCTATTCGTGGGCGCTCGACACGGTCGGCCTGTTCGGATCCCGCGCGGAGGATCTCGCGCGCGGACTTTTGGGGATCACCGGGCGCACCGAATTCGACGGCATTACGCCCGCGAAGGCGCCGCGCATCGGCGTGGTCCGGCAGGAATTTGCCGAGGCCGTGGAGCCGGCAGCCGAAGAGGGCTTGCAGGCCGCGATCAAGGCGGCCGAGAAGGCCGGCGCCAGCGTGCAGACCATCGATCTGCCCGAGTCCGTCAAGGAGGCCTGGCGCATCCATCCCATCATCCAGGACTTCGAGGCGCATCGCGCGCTGGCCTGGGAATTCGACCAGCATCACGACGAGATCGCGCCGATGCTGCGCGAAAGCCTCGATGCCACCGTCGGACTGACGCCGAAGGAATATGACGACGCGCGCCGGATCGCGCGCCGCGGCCGTCGCGAGCTCGGCGAGCTGTTCGAAGGTTTCGACGTGCTGCTCACCTATTCGGCGCCGGGCGTAGCGCCGGCCAAGGAGCTCGCCTCGACCGGCTCGCCCCGCTACAACCGGCTGTGGACGCTGATGGGCAATCCCTGCGTCAACGTGCCGGTGATGAAGGTCGGTGGCCTGCCGATCGGGGTGCAGGTGATCGCGCGCTTCGGCAACGATCCCGTTGCGTTGGCGGCGGCGTGGTTCTTGGAGAACGCGCTGGCGAAATCAGGCTAGCACGGGCTCGGCGGCGCGTGCGCGCGCCGGCTGCGAGACGCCGGCGCCTTGCCCGAGCCAGCGCTCGGCAGCCTCGCGGCCGCTCCGGTGCAGCAGGCGAATGAAGCCGCGGCCGAGATCGGTCGATGAGCGCTGTGCAAGGCCCTCGATCGAGTCTTCCGCGGCGATCGTCGAGAGCCTCAGCGCGGGGGCTGCGTGCGACTGCGCCCATGCGATCGCCGCGATCTCGGCTTTGAGCGCGGCGTTGGACGCGATCTGGTCGAGGCGGCGATCGATCGCAGCGAGCGTGATCGGCACGTAGCTGTCGCGCGTGGGCGTGACCTGGACGAGCAGCAGGTCGGCGGTGGTCGATTGCTGCGCCAGTGCTATCAGCGGCGGATTGCCGCCAAGGCCGCCATCCCAATAGGCTTCACCGTCGATCTCGACGGCGCAGTGAACCAGCGGCGGGCAGGTCGAGGCGAGAGCGACGTCGGCAGTGATCGCGTCATTGCCAAAAATCAGCTGCTGGCCGTCGCGGATCCGCGTCGCCGCGATCAGAAGCCTTGGGCATTTGGCATCACGCAAGCCGGCGAAATTGATGTCGCGCGACAGCGCCTGCCGCAGCGGATCGAGATCGAACGGATCGAACTGGCCGGAGCGCAGCGTCGGCCCGAACGCGACCGAGCTTCCCGCCGGCGAAAAGCCGCCGATCAGCATCAGCGAGCGGAACGAGGCCTCGTGCATCAGCCGGAGCCAGAACCGGTTCAGCCGCGCGCGTGCCGCTTCGCGGCCGCCTTCGGCAAGACCGCCCGCGAGCAGCAGCGCGTTGATGGCGCCGGCGCTGGCGCCGCTGATCGTGTCGAATTCAATGGACGGCTCTTCCAGGAACCGCTCCAGCACGCCCCAGGTGAAGGCGGCAAAAGTCCCGCCGCCCTGAAGCGCCAGCGACAATCGTCGCGGTGGCCATTGATCGGCGTGCGGCTGAGCAGGCGCAGCATGCGCGGGGGCGGTGACGATCTCAAGCGGGACAGGAGCCTGCGAGACGGGCGCGGGTGGCGTCGAAACGGCGACCAGTTTTGGTGTGGGCGGCGGCGAGGGCGCATCAGACCAGATGTTGGTCGACGAGAGCAGCCGGCTTGCCGCAGTGCCCTGCGAGCCGCCGTCGTCATGCGTGCCGTCAATCTTCTCGCTCATTCTGAGCAACCGCGTAACGCCATCTCCGCTGTCAGGATGACAGGCATGGAACCCGTTCGCCACTATCGCCGGCGAGCCGGCGACGAGTTGCGAACAGGATTTGGCATATAATGCGGAGGCCTTGCGGCGGTATCCGTACTTTTTCCGGAATTACGCCTTCTCGCCGATCCGGCCTTCTTTTCCCGATTGCAATCGCTTGATGTTCTCGCGATGCATGTAGAACAGCAGCATGGTCAGCACCGCGCCGAGCGCTGCGAGCGCGAGCTGGCCGAACCACCACAGGAACAGCGGCGTGATGAAGGCCGCCACCAGCGCCGAGAGCGAGGAATAGCGGGTGGTGAAGGCGGTCGCGAGCCAGATCAGGCAGAACACCACCGCGCCGGGCCAGAACAGGCCGAGCATGATGCCGATATAGACCGCAACACCTTTGCCGCCCTTGAACTTGAGCCAGACCGGGAAGAGGTGGCCGAGGAAGGCGCCGAGGCCGGCCAGCATCGCGGCATTGGGGCCGCCGATGTAGCCTGCGATCACCACGGCTACGGTGCCCTTGAGCGCGTCGAGCAGCAGGGTGGCGGCGGCGAGGCCCTTGCGGCCGGTGCGCAGCACATTGGTGGCGCCGATATTGCCGGAGCCGATCGAGCGCAGATCCTGGGTGCCGGCAAGCCGGGTCAGCACCAGCCCGAACGGGACGGAGCCGAGCAGATAGCCGATGACGAAGGCCACCGGCAGGAATGCATCAAGCGCCATGGCGGTGTCTCCATGGCTGACATAGCCAGCGCCCATGTCTGTCCCTCCGCACGTCAGACATGCTCGAAAACCGTTCGCCCACCAACGATGGTCCTGATAGCGCGGCCTGTAAAGCGGGCTTCGTCGAACGGGGTGTTCTTGCAGGGCGACTTGAGGTCGGCGGGATCGACCACCCAAGGCACGTCCGGGTCGATCACGATGACGTCGGCCGGGGCGCCGGTGCGCAGGGTTCCGCCGGGCAGGCCGAGCAGTTCGGCCGGCCGGGTCGACATCGCCCGGATCAGCGTCTTGAGGTCGAGCTCGTCATTGTGGACCAGCCGCAGGCCTGCCGGCAGCATGGTCTCCAGACCGATCGCGCCGGGAGCTGCTTCCGCGAACGGCAGGCGCTTGACCTCGACGTCCTGCGGATTGTGGTCGGACATGATGACGTCGACGAGGGCCGAGGCCACCGCCTCCACCAGCGCGCGACGATCGTCCTCGGTGCGCAGCGGCGGCGACACCTTCAGGAAGGACCGGTAGGGGCCGATATCGTTCTCGTTCAGCGCCAGATGATTGATCGAGACCGAGGCGCTGACGGCAAGGCCGGCGTCGCGGGCGCGCTTCAGGATCTCGAGCGACTCGATGCAGGACAGCGCCGCGGCGTGATAGCGGCCGCCGGTCAGCGCGACCAAACGCATGTCGCGTTCGAGGATCACGGCCTCGGCGGCCTTCGGGATGCCCATCAGGCCGAGGCGCGAGGCGAACTCGCCCTCGTTCATCACGCCTTCGCCCACGAGATCGGGGTCCTCGGTGTGATGCACGATCAGCGCGTCGAAATCGCGCGCGTAGGTCAGCGCGCGCCGCATCACCTGCGAATTGGTGACGCTGCGGTCGCCGTCGCTGAAGGCGACGGCGCCGGCGGCCTTGAGCAGGCCGAACTCGGTCATCTCCTCGCCGCGCATGCCCTTCGTGAGCGCCGCCATCGGCTGGATGTTGACGATCGCGGTGTCGCGCGCGCGGCGCATCACGAAATCGACGGTGGCGGAGTTGTCGATGACGGGCGAGGTGTCGGGCTGGCAGATGATGGTGGTGATGCCACCTGTCGCGGCCGCCTGGCTCGCGGAGGCAAAGGTCTCGCGATGGCTGAAGCCGGGCTCGCCGACGAAGGCGCGCATGTCGATCAGGCCGGGGGCCACGATCTTGCCGGAGCAGTTGACGACGTCGGTGCCCTCGGGGACGCCGGCCGCACCAATGCCGCGGCGGGTCTCGCGGATGATGCCGTCGGCAATCAGGACGTCGCCGGTTCCGTCGAAATCGCGGGAGGGATCGACGACGCGGGCGTTGGCGAGCAGGATCGGGCGGCGGTCGGTCAGCATGGGCATCACGCGTTCGGCAGGTTACGGGCGAGCGCTTCCAGCACGGCCATGCGCACGGCGACGCCCATCTCCACCTGTTCGCGGATCAGGGACTGCGCGCCGTCGGCCACGGCCGTGTCGATCTCGACGCCGCGGTTCATGGGGCCTGGATGCATCACGAGTGCATCCGGCTTGGCGTAGCCGAGCTTCTTCTGGTCGAGCCCGAAGTAGTGGAAATATTCGGAGGTCGACGGCACGAAGGAGCCGTTCATGCGCTCGCGCTGCAGCCGCAGCATCATGACGATATCCGCGCCGTTGAGCCCTTCGCGCATATCGCGTGCGACCTCGACGCCCATCCGCTCGATGCCGGGCGGCAGCAGCGTGGAGGGGCCGACAACGCGGACGCGAGCGCCCATGGTGTTGAGCAGGATGATGTTGGAGCGCGCGACGCGCGAATGCAGCACGTCGCCGCAGATCGCGACCACGAGGCCCTCGATCCGGCCCTTGTTGCGGCGGATGGTGAGCGCGTCGAGCAGAGCCTGGGTCGGGTGCTCGTGTGCGCCGTCGCCGGCATTGATCACGGAACCGTCAACCTTGCGGGCCAGCAGTTCCACCGCACCGGAGGCGTGATGGCGCACCACCAATATATCCGGGTGCATGGCGTTCAGCGTCATCGCGGTGTCGACCAGCGTCTCGCCCTTCTTGATGGACGAGGAGGACACCGACATGTTCATGACGTCGGCGCCGAGGCGTTTGCCGGCGAGCTCGAACGAGGACTGCGTCCGGGTCGAAGCCTCGAAGAAGAGGTTTACCTGCGTCCGTCCACGCAGGACGGTGCGCTTCTTGTCAACCTGGCGGTTGAGCTCGACATATTCTTCGGACAGGTCGAGGAGGCCGCTGATGTCGGCCGCGGAAAGGCCCTCGATGCCCAGCAAATGCCGGTGGCCGAGGACGAAGGTCGATTTCGATGTCATTAAAGCGAGAGCTATAGGCGTGGATGGCGGGGGGAGCAAGGGCCAATGCCGGGGCGGGGAGTTATCCCCTGATGTCTGCCGCACTCTCTCCGTCATGCCCGGGCATAGCCGTTCGAAGGACGGCGTCGCTTCCGCTAGCCCATGTCCCGGGCATCCACGATCTTCTATCGAATTTAACGCAAAAGAACGTGGATGGCCGGGACAAGCCCGGCCATGACGGATGCGGAGGCAGCTTGTGAGATCACTCCTGATTGCGGCCATTGCAACAATTGCAGTCCCGTTCGCCCACGCCCAATCGCTTCCCGGCGGCTTCGTCTATTTGCGCGACGTCGATCCCACCATCATCCAGGACATCCGCTACGCGAGCTCCAACAATTTCATCGGCCGCCCGATCGCCGGCTACGGCGCAGGCGAATGCGTGGTGAAGCGCGAAGTCGGGCTGCGGCTGAAAGCCGTGCAGCAGGATCTGGCGGCACAGAATCTGTCGCTCAAGATGTTCGACTGCTACCGGCCGGCGCGCGCCTCGCTCGATATGGTGAAATGGTCGCAGAACGGCCACGAGACCGCCGCCGACCGGCGCTACAATCCGCGCATCGCCAAGACCGAGCTGTTTCGCCTCGGCTATATCGCGAGCCGCTCGCAGCACTCTACGGGTGCGGCGCTGGATCTGACACTGGTCGATCTCAAGGCCGACAATTCCGCCAGGATCGATCCGTCAAAATCCTACGCCGACTGCACGGCGCCGGTCGCGGCGCGGTTGCCGGAAGGCAGCGTCGACATGGGCACCGGCTATGATTGCACCGATGCGATGGGGCATACCGCAGCACCGTCGATCACACAGGATCAGCGCGCCTGGCGCAGGCGGCTGGTGGCTGCGATGGCGAAGCAAGGCTTTGTGAACTATTCGAAGGAGTGGTGGCATTTTTCCCTGCCAGGGGCGGGCGGGGCGGCCTATGATTTCCCGATCCAGCCGCGGCGGAACTGATTCCGGCCGCAGGAAGCACCATGACAGAGCCCGCGATCACGACCGACGACGTCAATTCCCTCGATCCCGTCCATCCGGCGCTCACCGCAACATCGGCGGAGCAGGCGCCGCTGCGCGTCTGGAAGTTCTGGGGCACGGCGCTGTGGGGCCTGCTCGTCTTCGTCGCGATGTTCGTTGGTCAGGTCGGGGCGATCCTGCTGCTGGTCGCGCTGCGCGCCCTGCCGCTCGACATGGCCTCGATCCAGTCGGTCGGTCATGAGCCGCAGGCACTGGCGCTGTCCGTCATCATGGGCCTGCCTGCGACGTTAGCTGCGGTGTGGCTCGCCATCCGCATCAAGAAAGCATCCTTCGTCGACTATCTCGCGCTGCGCTGGCCTGCCTGGAGGCAGCTCCTGCTCGGCGCCGCCGGCCTCATCCTGGTCGTGATGGCCTGGGAAATCGTCTCGCGATCGCTCGGCCGCGAGGCCACGCCGGGCTTCATGACCGATCTCCTGAAATCGGGCCGCGACAAGGGCGCGGCGCTGTTGCTGCTGTTCGCCTTCAGCGTGGCGGCACCGATGTCGGAGGAGGTGCTCGCGCGCGGCTTCCTTTTCCGCGGCTGGTCGGCGAGCTTCCTGCGCGTGCCCGGCGCGATCATCCTGTCGTCACTGGTGTGGACGGCGGTGCATCTGCAATACGATCTGTACTTCCTCGCCGAGGTGTTCTCCATCGGCCTCTGGTTCGGCTACATGCGCCATCGCGCCAACTCGCTCTGGCTCACCATCGTGCTGCACGCGCTGAACAACATGACGGCGGTGGTGCTGACGATGTGGCTGGGAGAGTAGGGCGACGGTTAGAGAAGGCTTCTGCCAAGGCCGGTCGCAATTGCCGGCCTGATGATCCTCGGATAGGTTAGGTAGAACCATCTCCCGCCTTCGCTGCGACGTTGTCGCGGAAAGCCCGCATGTCTGATCTCCAAAGTGCCGTCCCGCCGGCAGCTGGCTCAGCGCCGAATTCCCGCACCTGGGATTTCATGGAGACGCTGTTTGTCGCGTTGCTTGCTGACGGCGCATTCGTGCTGACGGGTAGCGTCGCGCTGATGCTCTTGCTCGCCGCCTATGGTGGAACGAAGAACCTGACGACGGCCGAGTTTCAGGCTGTATGGGAGCAGGGCCGCTGGCAGGCCTCCGGCATCATCTTGGGAACGCCAGCTGCGATCGCAGTGCTGTGGGCGGCCGTCCGGATAGCCGGGAGAGGCTTCGCTGATTATCTGGCGCTGAACTGGCCGAGTCGCGACGTGGTGGTCTGCGGGTTCGGCGTCATGATCATTCTGATAACCATCGAAGCTTTTGTCACGATCAAGCTCGGTCTGGCGAGGCCACAAACCAGTTCCGATCTCGTCGTTGGAGGGGCGGCAGGATTGCTCACTTTCGCGATCGGAATGTGCGTTGGGGCGCCGGTACTGGAGGAGTTCCTCTTCCGAGGATTTATGTTTCGAGGGTGGTCTCAGTCGTTTCTGGGGCCGTACGGTGCCATCGTGCTGACAGCGGCACTGTGGGCGCTCAACCATACGCAGTACGGCTGGTATGAGCGCTCTTGGATTTTTGTCACCGGTCTCACGCTTGGCTATTTTCGCCTGCGAGCCAATTCGACTTGGCTGACCGTCATGCTCCATTCGGGCATGAACATGGCGATCGTCTTCCTCGGCGGGCCTTACACCTAGCTTCCCGTCGCCACCAGCGCGATCGCGATCGGCATCGTGATCGCCGCCAAAATCGTCTGCAGCGTGATGATCTGTGCCAGTAGCGGCGCGTCGCCGCCCATCTGGCGGGCGAGCACATAAGCGCTCGGCGAGGTCGGCACGGCGGCGCAGATCGCGACGATCGCGAGGTTGGTGCCGGTCAGCCCGAACCAGACGGCGAGCGCCAGCGCGAGCACCGGCATCAGCGCCAGTTTGAACGCCACGCCGAGGGTTACGCCGAGGCTCGGGCGAAGCAGGCCCTTGAGCTGGAGGCCGGCGCCGGTGACGAGCAGGCCGATGGCGAGCGAGGAGCGGCCGAGCGCGTCCGCAACCTCGTGCCAGATCCTTGGCAGCGGCAGATGGATGACATTGATGACGAGACCTATGACGCACGCCCAGATCAGGGGATTGCGGACTACCGTCATGATGATCGCGCGCGTGGACTGCTTCTCGGGGGAAGCGTAGTGCGCCAGCACGGCGACGCTGAACACGTTCACCAGCGGGATGATCGCGACCATCGCGACCGAGGCCAGCGCCAGCCCGACGTCGCCATACAAATTGGCGGAGACGGACAGCGCCACATAGGTCTGCCAGCGCGTTGCGCCCTGGAAGATCGAGGTGAAGGCGGGGCCGTCGATGTTCAGTCGCGACAGGGCAGGGCGGAGCGCGAGGCAGAGCAGCGACATCGCGAGCGCCGACAGCAGCAGCGCGCCGCCGACGCCGGCGACCGGCACCTGTGAGAGGTCCGCCTTCACCAGCGTCTGGATCAGCAGCATCGGAAACAGCACGAAATAGGTCAGCCGCTCCAGCCCGTGCCATTGCGTGTCGAGCCGCATCAGGCTGTGCCGCAGCACCACGCCGAGCACGATGAGGACGAAGACCGGCAGCAGAGCCGCGATCACGACGGCCATGCGCCTATTCCTTTTTCAACACGAAATCGGCTCCGCGCGTCCCGAAGCGGGGGCCCTTTGGCGTGATGGTGTGCTTCGGGTCCATCCAGTCGCCGGTGATCTCGTCCGCGGCGGTGAAGTGGGCGACATAGAGCCCATTGAGGACGGCGTCATCGCCCTTGATGTATCCAGTTTCGGTCCACTTGATCAGCGAGCCCTCGACCGCTCCCTTCACTTTTGTCGTCGTGTCGAAGGTCGGCCACTCCATCATGCCGGTGAATTCATTGCCCGAGATCGCGTCGATGGTCACTTTGACGGCGAAGCTGTCGTTGATGTCGTGCGAATATTGATTGAACGTCCCGGACCAGATGCCCTTGAGCTCCGAGGCGGCATGATCTTCCGTGGCAAAGGAAGCCTGGACGGCGAGCAGAGCAAGGAGAAGGGCGCCGATCGATATTCTTGTTCTTGCCGGCAATTGCATTCGTCGCTTCCAATCAGCCTTGTCGAAGATTGGCGAGCCGGTCGAGTGCGCCCTGCAGGATGAAGATGGCGGCGTGCTCGTCGATCACCTCGGCGCGCTTGGCGCGGCTGACGTCCATGCCGATCAGCTCGCGCTCGACGGCGGCGGTCGAGAGGCGCTCGTCCCAGAGGCCGATGGGAAGCGCGGTCAGATTGGCCAGATTGCGGGCGAAGGCGCGGGTCGACTGGGCGCGCGGGCCCTCGCTGCCGTCCATGTTGATGGGCAGGCCGAGCACGAAGCCGACGACCTTGCGCTCCGTGGCGATCGCAAGGAGGCGGGCGGCGTCCTGCTTGAACTGCTTGCGCTGGATGGTCTCGACGCCCGTGGCGAGCCTGCGGTCCGGATTGGATACGGCAACGCCGATGGTCTTGGTGCCGAGGTCAAGGCCGATCAGCCCGCCGCGTTCGGGCCAGTGGGTTGCAGCATCGACGAGAGGCAGGATAAGAGCCGGCATGGTGTAGCGCATATCACGCGTCGCGCAGCGGAGTGAACCCGGAACAATGGATGCACTGACGTTATTCGGCTTGTTTGCCGTCAGCGCGATGCTGGTCTGCTATGCTCTCGAAGACCGCAGTCACTGGTTCGTGCTGCTGTTCGCGGCCTCCTGCGCGCTCGGCTCGACCTACGGCTTCCTGCAGGGCGCCTGGCCGTTCGGTCTGGTCGAGGCGATCTGGGCCTTGGTTGCGCTGCGGCGATGGTGGATCAGGCCGCTATGATTTCGTCGTCCTTGGTCAGGCACGACAAGAAGCCACTCAGCGCGCTGGTTTGATGGCCGGCGCGCCGCTGGATGAACAGCGTCTCGACGCGTGCATGCAGCGGATTGAGCGTGTGCATCGTCACGCTGCCGTTCATCGCGCTGCGCTCGACCACCGCGCGCGGCAACAGCGTCACGCCCATGTCGGCGGCGACGCAGCCGATCATGCCGTCGAGGGTGCCGAGCTCGAAGCGCGCGGCCGAGGGCCAACCGAACTCGACAAAGATCTGCTCGAGGCGCTGCCGATAGGTGCAACCGGTGCGGAACACCAGCGCGGTCGGGCCTGACTCTGGCGTGCCGGCGCGCAGCTCGGCGAGCGAGGCCCAGCGCCGTGCGCTGACCAGCACCAGCTCTTCGCGGAAGGCGCTGGTCGCGCTGAGATCGGCATGCGCGATGGGACCTGCGACAAAGGCACCATCGAGCGTGCCTTCGAGCACGCCGGCGACGAGATCGGCTGTAGGTGACGTGCGCAGGCTCAGCCGCACGGCGGGGAAGCGGCGATGAAAGTCGGCGAGCAGCGGCGGCAGCCGCACGGCTGCCGTCGTCTCCATCGAGCCGATCGACAGCGGCCCCTTGGGTTCGCCATCGTCTCGCGCCGCGAGCACCGCCTCGTGCGACAGCGCGGCCATTCGCTGGGCGTAAGGCAAAAGGCGCTTGCCGGCGCCGGTCAGCGCCATGCCTCGGCTGTGACGCTCGAACAGCGGTGTGCCGATCTCGGCCTCCAGGGCCTTGATGCGCTGGGTGACATTGGATTGCACCGTGTTGAGCTCTTCGGCGGCGCGGGTGATGCCGCCGGTCCGGGCCACCGCGGCAAAGGTCTGGATGTCGCTCAGTTCCATGGCGTCGTTTCGCTTTTGTGATGGCAGCGTTCGCAACAATTCATTTTTCGAGAATGCTAGTTGCGCCTAATGTTCCTGTCCAGAGTGGAAGACCCCATGCCGATCACCACGCCGCTGACGGAGCTTCTCGGGACCAGGCATCCGATCCTGTCGGCGCCCATGGACACGATCGCGGGCAGCCGGCTGACGCGCGCCATCAGCGAGGCCGGGGGGTTTGGGATTCTCGGTGGCGGCTACGGCGACCGGACCCGGCTTCAGGCCGAGGCGGCCGAGCTGAAGGGCTTTGCGCCGTTCGGGATCGGATTCATCACCTGGAGCCTGGCAAAGCAGCCCGAGCTTCTCGACATCGCGCTCGATGCCCGCCCACAGGCGGTCATGCTGTCCTTTGGCGATCCCGCGCCGTTCGCGCCGCGCATCAAGGCGAGCGGCGCGCGATTGATCTGCCAGGTGCAGAGCGAGGACATGGCGAAACAGGCGCTCGATGCCGGCGCGGAGATCTTGATCGCGCAGGGGACGGAAGCCGGCGGCCACGGCGCATCGCGCACCACCGTCGATATCGTGCCCGCGATCGTCGATCTCGCCGCCGGGCGCGTGCCGGTCGTCGCGGCCGGCGGCATTGCCGATGGCCGGGGCCTGGCCGCAATGATGATGTTAGGTGCATCCGGCGTGCTGATCGGCACGCGCTTCTACGCAAGCGTCGAGGCCAATGGCGCTGCGGAAGCGAAGGAGCGCATCCGCACGGCCGATGCAAACAACACGGTGCGTGGCGTCGTTCCCGACTGGTCGCGAAAACTGTTCTGGCCGGCGCCGTTCACCGCACGCACGCTGATCAACACCCATATCAAGAGCTGGACCGGCCGCGAGGTCGAGCTGCTGCAGCGCGCTGACGAGATTGCCAAGGACTATGCCTCGGCAAAAATGGCGGGCGATTTCGAAATCGCGGCCGTCTTTGCGGGAGAAGCGGTCGGCCTGATCCATGATATTCCACCGGCGGCCGAGATCGTCGAACGGATTGCGACCGAAGCCGAGCAGTTGCTTGCCGGCCGGCGCAACTCCATTGCATCGCTCGCCTGAACCAGGAGAGACACACCATGTGGCCTGACCGTCGACTGATCGATCTCTTCAAGACCGAATTCCCGATCGTGCTGGCGCCGATGGCCGGCGTGATGGATGCGGAGCTGGTGATCGCCGTGGCGGAAGGCGGCGGACTTGGCTCGTTGCCGAGTGCGATGCTGTCGCCGGAGAAGGCGCGCGAGCAGGTCAACATCATTCGCCAGCGTGTGAAGGCGCCGGTCAACATGAACTTCTTCTGCCACACGCCGATCGCGCTCACGGCGGAAGCCGAAGCGCGCTGGAAGCAGCGGCTCACGGGCTACTATACCGAGCATGGCCTCGATCCGTCGGCACCGATCAATGCGGCGAACCGCGCGCCGTTCGATGCCTCTTTCTGCGAGGTCGTCGAGGAGCTGAAGCCGGAGGTCGTCAGCTTCCATTTCGGTCTGCCGGAGGCGGCGCTGCTCAAGCGCGTCAAGGCGGCGGGCTGTCTCGTCATTTCGTCGGCCACCACGGTGAAGGAAGCGGTCTGGCTCGAACAGCGCGGCGCCGATGCCGTCATCGCGCAAGGCGCCGAGGCCGGCGGCCATCGCGGCATGTTCCTGACCGACAAGATTGCCGAGCAGCCCGGCACGTTTGCGCTGGTGCCGCAGGTCGCCGATGCCGTGAAGGTACCGGTGATCGCGGCCGGCGGCATCGCCGATGGGCGCGGCATTGCGGCCGCCTTCGCGCTCGGCGCCTCCGGCGTGCAGATCGGCAGCGCCTATTTGCGCTGTCCGGAGTCCAAGGTCAGCGCCGGTGGCCGCAAGGCGCTTGCCGAGGCGCGGGACGATTCCACCGTCATCACCAATGTCATGACTGGCCGCCCGGCGCGTGGCGTCCAGAACCGCCTGATGCGCGAGGCGGGCCCGATCTCGCCGGATGCGCCGCCATTTCCCCATGCGGCGACCGCGCTGGGGCCGCTGAAGACGGCTGCCGAAAAGCAGGGCAGGGTGGATTTCACCAATCTCTGGGCCGGACAGGCCATTGGCATGGGGAGGGAGCTTCCCGCCGCCGAATTGACCCGGGATCTCGCGAAATCGGCCTTGGCACGCCTCCGCCAGATGGCGGGGTAGGTCCCAGCGCCGGTTGCGGCGCAAAACCGGCCTCTGCTATACGGCACATAGGTTTTGCCGTGAGAGGCCTTATATAATGTCCGTCGACGCCACTACCGTCCGCCGCATCGCGCATCTGGCGCGCATTGCGGTGTCTGAGGACGAAGTTCCGCATCTGCAGGGCGAGCTCAACGCCATGCTCGCCTTTGTCGAGCAGCTCTCGGAGGTCAATGTCGAGGGCGTGGAGCCCATGACCTCGGTGACCCCGATGCAGATGAAGAAGCGGCAAGACGTGGTCAATGACGGCGAGATCGCCGACGATATCGTTGCCAACGCGCCTGCGACCGAAGGTCACTTCTTCCTGGTGCCCAAGGTTGTTGAATAGTTTTCAGAGCGTTTTCGAGCGAAGTGGATACCGGTTCGCGTAAAGAAAACGCGTCAAACTAAAGAGTCTCAGGACGCTGTCCGATGTGCATGCTTTGCGACGATGAGAAGGCCTATCAGGCCTACATGAACTACCTCGACAAGATGGAGCGGCAGGGCAAGGCTGCCGACCCCAATGTCGCCGTCAATGCCGTGCTCGACGAGCTTCAGGCCGCCGCGAATGCCGCTGCCAAGAAAGACGACCCGGCCACCGACAAGACCCTGTCTCCGTTCTTCTGCAGCCCGATCAATAAATGACCGATTTGACATCGCTGACGCTCGCCGAGGCCCGCAAGGGTCTCGCCGACAAGACTTTCACGTCGCTCGAGCTGACCGACGCGCATCTCAACGCGATCGAAGCCGCGCGCGTGCTCAACGCCTTCGTGATGGAGACGCCCGACCAGGCGCGCGCCATGGCGAAGGCCGTGGACGAGAAGATCGCCAAGGGTGAGGGCGGCCCGCTCGCGGGCATCCCGCTCGGCGTCAAGGATCTGTTCGCGACCAAGGGCGTGCGCACCACGGCGTGCTCGAAGATCCTCGGCAATTTCGTGCCGACCTACGAGTCCACCATCACCTCGCAGCTCTGGCGCGACGGTGCCGTGATGCTTGGCAAGCTCAACAATGACGAGTTCGCGATGGGCTCGGCGAACGAGACCTCGTGTTTCGGCCCCGTCGGCAATCCCTGGCGGCGCGATGGCAGCAATACGACGCTGGTGCCGGGCGGCTCGTCCGGCGGCTCGGCCTCGGCCGTGGCGGCGCTGCTGTGCATGGGCGCGACCGCGACCGACACTGGCGGCTCGATCCGCCAGCCGGCCGCGTTCACCGCGACCGTCGGCATCAAGCCGACCTATGGCCGCTGCTCGCGCTGGGGCATAGTCGCCTTTGCCTCCTCGCTCGACCAGGCCGGCCCGATCGCACGCACCACGCGCGATGCCGCGATGCTGCTGCGCTCGATGGCCGGGCACGATCCGAAGGACACGACGTCGGTCGATGTTGCCGTGCCGGATTACGAGGCTGCGATCGGCAGGTCCGTGAAGGGTCTCAAGATCGGCATTCCCAAGGAGTATCGTCTCGACGGTATGCCGGCCGAGATCGAGAAACTCTGGAGCGAGGGCGCGGCCTGGCTGAAGGCGGCCGGCGCCGAGCTCGTCGAAGTGTCGCTGCCGCACACCAAGTACGCGCTGCCGGCCTATTACATCGTGGCGCCGGCGGAGGCGTCCTCCAACCTCGCGCGCTATGACGGCGTCCGCTACGGCCTGCGCGAGCAGGGCAAGAACATCATCGAGCAATATGAGAACACCCGCGCCGAAGGTTTTGGCGCGGAGGTGCGCCGCCGCGTCATGATCGGCACCTATGTTCTCTCGGCCGGCTATTACGACGCCTATTATCTGCGCGCCCAGAAGGTGCGCACGCTGATCAAGAAGGACTTTGAGGATTGCTTCGCCAAGGGCGTCAACGCGATCCTGACGCCGGCGACGCCGTCGGCGGCCTTCGGCATCGGCGAGAAGGGCGGCGCCGATCCCGTCGAGATGTATCTCAACGACATCTTCACGGTGACCGTGAACATGGCGGGCCTGCCGGGCATTGCGGTGCCCGCCGGCAAGGACGCGCAGGGCCTGCCGCTCGGCCTTCAGCTGATCGGCCGACCCTTCGACGAGGAGACGCTGTTCTCGCTCGGCGAGGTGATCGAGCAGGCTGCCGGCCGCTTCACGCCCGCGAGGTGGTGGTGAATGTCGCTGATTTCATCGCGAGCCTCGGCGGCGCGGCGCCCGCGCCTGGCCTGAGCGCGCCGCTCGCCGGTCTCTGGTGGGCGGCGAAGGGCGATTGGGACGAGGCGCACAAGATCGTCCAGGACGACAATGGCCGCGACGCCGCCTGGGTGCACGCATACTTGCACCGCGTCGAAGGCGATCTCGGCAATGCCGGCTATTGGTACCGCCAGGCCGGCCAGCCTGCGGCAAAGGATTCATTGGAAGCGGAGTGGGAGCGGATCGCTGCCACGCTGCTCGGGAGCAAGACATGAGCACGGCCACGCACAAGCTTCTGAAGGGCTCGACCGGCGACTGGGAGATGGTCATCGGCATGGAGATCCATGCCCAGGTGACGTCGAACTCGAAGCTGTTCTCGGGCGCATCGACGGCGTTCGGCGGAGAGCCGAACAGCCATGTGTCGCTGGTCGATGCCGCGATGCCGGGCATGCTGCCCGTGATCAACGAGGAATGCGTCAGGCAGGCTGTCCGGACCGGGCTTGGCCTCAACGCAAGGATCAACCTGCGTTCGGTGTTCGATCGGAAAAACTATTTCTATCCGGACCTGCCGCAGGGCTACCAGATCAGCCAGTACAAATCGCCCGTGGTGGGCGAGGGCGAAGTGGTCGTCGAGCTCGACGGTGGCCGCAGTGTCTCCATCGGCATCGAGCGGCTGCATCTGGAGCAGGATGCCGGCAAGTTGCTGCACGACCGGTCGCCGACGATGTCGAATGTCGACCTCAACCGCTCCGGCGTGGCGCTGATGGAGATCGTATCAAAACCGGACATCCGCGATGCCGAGCAGGCCAAGGCCTACGTGACCAAGCTGCGCTCGATCCTGCGCTATCTCGGCACCTGCGACGGCGACATGGAGAAGGGGTCCTTGCGCGCCGACGTCAACGTCTCCGTGCGCAAGCCGGGCGCGCCGCTCGGCACCCGCTGCGAGATCAAGAACATGAACTCGATCACCTTCATCGGCCAGGCGATCGAGTACGAAGCGCGCCGCCAGATCGAGATCCTCGAGGATGGCGGCCAGATCGACCAGGAGACGCGGCTCTACGACCCCAACAAGGGCGAGACGCGCTCGATGCGCTCGAAGGAAGAGGCGCACGACTACCGCTACTTCCCCGATCCGGATTTGCTGCCGCTGGAGTTCTCGCAAGACTTCGTCGACGAGCTGAAGGCGAAGCTGCCGGAGCTGCCGGATCAGAAGAAGACGCGCTTCGTCGCCGACTTCGGCCTGTCGGCCTATGACGCGAGCGTGCTGGTCGCCGAGCGTGAGAGCGCGGTGTTCTACGAAACTGTGCTCGACAGGCTCGCCAACCGCGCCCGCGACGGCAAGATGGCGGCGAACTGGGTGATCAACGAGCTGTTCGGTCGTCTCAACAAGGAAGGCCGGGATATTACGGGCTCTCCTGTTACCTCCGAGCAGCTTGCTGCAATCGTCGACCTGATCGGCGAGGGCACGATCAGCGGCAAGATCGCCAAGGATCTGTTCGAGATTGTCTGGCAGGAGGGCGGCGATCCCCGTGCGCTGGTCGAAAGCCGCGGCATGAAGCAGGTCACGGATCTTTCGGCGATCGAAAAGGTTGTCGACGACATCATCGCGGCCAATCCCGACAAGGCCGCGCAGGTGAAGGACAAGCCGCAGTCGCTCGGCTGGTTCGTCGGCCAGGTGATGAAGTCATCCGGCGGCAAGGCGAACCCGCAAGCGGTCAACGAGCTGCTCAAGTCCAAGCTCGGCGTCTGACGTCACGCGTTCGGACGAGACGGCGAGACGCTCGCCGTCACCTCGCGCGACGTCGAGACGAGACGCGCGCACGCATCGCAGATGGCAAACTTCACCCCGTTGAGGTCACGATGCAGTTGCGAATCGCGGGGGCGCGATTCGCACAAAGCGGCGACTTACACGCGCTCCGATGAGCGCTTCCGCCGTTAAGCATGAAAATAATTTCGTTGCCAAAATTCGCGACTCAGAGTCCGCGACTCGCCTCCGCGAGGCGCTCGCGCGCATTGCAGCGTACGTCATCACGTTGATCGCGCGTGATGTGTGCGCGCAGAATAATACTTGCTGCATAGGATATTCTTGCAATCGCGGCTGTTGCCGACGTCGATGTTGCGAGAAGCATTTGCAACTGCAGACGCTTGTCTCTGCGCGTCGGCAAATCAAGCGCGGCTGGCGCACGCGCGCTGCGTCGTCAACACTTCCTTAAGTGAGAAGATGTTTTTTTCGTCGTGTTGGTGTATTCGGGGTGAGTGCACATTCGATCCCCGAATGCGCGCAGCGATTAAAGCCATCTCACACATCGGAGGGCAACATGGCCAAGAAAGCGAAGAAGGCGAAGAAGGCGAAGAGCGCAGTGAAGAAGACTGCGAAGAAGACCCGCAAGGTCGCGAAGAAGAAGAAGTAACTTCGCTTCTGAAGTTGCCGGCTCTCGCAGCCGGCACGTCATCAGCGCCTCCTAGAGGTTCTGGTCGACGATAGAGGGTGTCGGCGAGACATCAGGTCAACGGTCGGATCGTCAGCTTTCACGGGCTCGCTCGTCAAAGCCCGGTCCGGCAGAAGAAACAAGTTTTCTTCGTTCAGTGCGGCTCCCTGAACAAGGGCCCCGCAATTCCACAGACGGCCTTCGGGCTTATTTGGAATTTGGTCCTGACGTGTTCGCCGACGCCCTCGTTCCCTGAGGCCGGGGTATTGCCGGCATTCCCTTTTCCTACATTGCTGATCTGACAATGACGCCAAGCGTCAGCCAGGGTCCACGGTCAGCGGGACAGACCTGATTTGGTGGTGGAGATTAGGCTTCGCCTTCAGCGTCTGCAGGGGCGATCCATATCGGGGCTGGACCATCCCCGCACCAACCCCATTCGCTCAAGACCTCAATCAAGTCAGCGCAAGAACACTCATATCCCTCTCTTCCAGGGCCAAAGGAAGAGAACGTGTAGCCGGCCTCACGCATTTGGCCGATGTACGGGTCGAATGGATTCGTAACTCGTGCAAACCGCTGTACCGCGCGGCGCTCCAAAATCCCTCACGAGCAGATCGAACCGCTCCTTCCATTGGACGCGATGCGCTATGGCGGCCCGTTTATCATGCCGCCAGTTTTACAGCCTGCTGCGTCCAGTTCCAGGGGAGAAGCTCCGCCGGCCGATTGATCGGATGTCCCTTGGCCATGCGGTCGATGACATCGGCCAGATAGACCTCCGGGGCGAGCCCGTTGAGCTTCGCCGTCTCCAGCACGGTGTACAGGACGGCCGTCCGATCGCCATCGCCCTCGGAGCCAGGAGCAGGAAATTCTTTCTGGTGAGCGCGATCCCGCGCAGGGACCGTTCGGCCAAATTGTTGTCGATGCTGACGTGCCCGCCGGCGACGTGGAGGATGAGCGAATCCCAAGGCGTCACCGCATATCCAATCGCCTTGTAGAGCGCGGTCTTCGAGGAAAGCGGCCGCTGCTGCACCTCGAACCATTCTTGAGATCGGCGAGGATCGGGGCGGCGTGTTCCAGGCGAGCTGCCACACGCCGTTAGCCGCCATGCCGGTGATGGCGGCCTTTACGTCATGGAGCTGCCCGATCCGGCGCAGCGCCTCATAGTCCTTGTAGGAGTCCGCTTGGATCACCCCGCCTGCGCGGGGAACGACAGACGGCTGCGGTCACGCCAGCGCCGCCGCTCCCACAAATTGTAACCACAGGACACGCGCCACTGCGCGCGATGGTTATCGATGTCCAAAAATCGCACGGTAAACCAAATCTGACGAATCGCAGAAGTGCCTGCAAATCAGGGACTTCTTGAATTCCCTGCGCGCGCGGCAGGCGCTTCCGTTTACGTCTGCTTCATCGCGATACTTAAACTGCCATTCAAATTTGCCCGCCATCATCGCCTCCAACAAGCCGGCAAACGGCATTGGGGAAGAGTTGAACAGCGCACGATCCCAGAAGGGGTCAGGCAAATCAGAGTTGGACGGGAGCCGCGCTCGGGGGAACGAGGCGGCATAAGAAAAAAGGGGATGCGTTATGTTTCAGGGTACTTTCGATCTCGATGCGGCAACGCCGATCGATGCAAGCGCGCTGTCGGACGTTCTGTTCGAGCGTGGGATCTATTGGGCGAGCGGCCGCTCGGGCCTGGTCGACCTCGTCGCCGCGCACAAATGGTTCAACCTCGCTGCGCTGAAGGGCCGCAAGGACGCCGTCGCGCTGCGCCAGGAAGTGGCCGGCCAGATGTCGGAGTCCGAGATCTCGGCCGCGCAGCGTGACGCGAGGGCGTGGGTGTCCGCGCACTGAGCGGGCACTGGGGCCAATCTAATCGCGCAACTGGCCCGTGTTTTCATGGGTCGACGCGATTGCGCTGGATCAAGCCAATGAGTCGCGCCGCCGCCTAGACCCGCGGCATGAGCGACATCGACAAGCACGACGAATGGCTGCCGATTCAGATCGCGCCCGACGATTGCGATCTGGAACTCGGACGGCCGCACAAGACCGGCATTCTTCCGCTGACCTTTCCGTGTCGGCGCAGGGCCGGCGTCTGGTTCTATGTCTGGGCCGGCGAGGCCGTGCTGATATCACCCTCGCATTGGCGGATCTGGCGATCCGGCGTCTAGGCGCGGGCACACATATATAAGGAGCGCGCGAATCGGGCTGGGCTCGGCTGCGCGAAGCCTTGCGCCAGGCTGTCGCAGCCGTGCGACGATCGCTTTCAGATGAATGGATCTGGATTCTGCTGGGTGGCGGAGAGGGAGGGATTCGAACCCTCGATACAGCTTGAGACCGTATGACGCTTTAGCAAAGCGTTGCCTTCAGCCACTCGGCCACCTCTCCGGTGCGAGCCTTATGCATCTAATTGCTTGGGCCGGTCAATTTCGAAGCGTGTGTTTTTGCTCGAATTCCCAACGATTTCCGCAGCGCTGCGCGCCGATAACGATGGTTTGCTTTCCGGTCGAGACACTTCACGCCGGAAGAGCGGGGGCAGGACCAAAGCGTTGAGCAGGGGTGACAGAGACAGCGTCGGCGGGCGACGCCGCGTCTGCGCCATCAAGCAATTGAATTCACTCGAAGTTTCCTGCGGCGGCCGGCGCTGCGAGGCAAGGGGCCGGCTCGCCGCGCCGTTCGTCACTTATATAAGGCATCGACGGCGAACCTTTGGTCTTCGCCAGCGGGGATGCCGGCCCGATTCCCCAATCGGCCAAGTGACTTCAGCACCATAAAGTGGGCTGAACTGCCGGGGATCACCGAGAGTTACGGCGCGTTACACATCCCCTGAGTCTGCGCCCCGATTCCACGATTCGCGCGCGTCAGAGCCGCCTCTGTGTGTAAGCCGACGCGCGCGTCCTCGGATCGGGAATTTCGGCGGCAAATGGAACCGCTCAAAAAAATATAGTAAAAACAATATGTTGCAGGCGCCTTCCGATCACATCTGCGTGTTATTTGTGCAACACCCATCGGAAAACACACGTCGTAGGGCCGTTTCGGAGCGTTCTCTTGTTGTGTGTGCAAGGACGTTCGGTAATTGTGATCGGGCGACGGAGGGGGGCATCCCAAGGTCGTCCCGTTTAGGTCTTTCGCTTAAGTCCCTCGCGTTCATGCGGGTGTGTCCGAAGACGCGAAGGTGACCAAGGCGGGGATTTAAAGGGGGTTGGGGAATTGGCCATTCGGGTCAGTGACCTTCCCTGAAGAGCAACTTGGAGGTTTAACATGAAGTTGGTTAAGAGCCTTTTGCTCGGCTCAGCGGCGGGTCTGATCGCCGTGGGCGGAGCTCAGGCAGCCGATCTCCCCGTGAAGGCCAAGGCGGTCGAATACGTGAAGATCTGCTCCCTGTATGGTGCGGGTTTCTACTACATCCCGGGCACCGACACCTGCATCAAGCTGGGTGGTTACGTCCGTGCTGACATGGTTGCCGGTGGCGCCAACGACTACGGCTTCAACAACAGCCAGTCGACCGCGAACGGTGGTTCGAACAACCGTCTGACGAACTACTACTACACCCGCGCTCGTATGGACCTCAACGTCGATACCCGCACGGCGACTGAATACGGCGTTGTCCGTACCTACGCTGACATGATCTTCAGCTATGATACGAGCCAGGTCACCGGCAGCAGCCCGGCGACGTTCAACGGCACCAACCCCGGCCTCGGCCTCTACCATGCGTTCATCCAGTTCGCTGGGTTCACCATGGGCCGTACCGTCTCGATCTTCGACGCTCCGTGGAACAGCTATCCGGCTGGCGGTCCCGACACCATTCCGGGCGGCTCCAACCACGTGACCGGTATCAACCAGTTCGCCTACACCGCGGACTTCGGTCAGGGCATCACCGGTTCGCTGGCGTTGGAAAGCCCCGACACCCAGTCCAACGGTGCGGGCAACCTGTGGAACGTCAACGGCTTCGTGGCCTCCAGTGCTGTTAGCGGCGCTGGCGCGATCGTGACGACCTCGGCTGCTACGAACGCTGGCAACGCGCTGGTCCAGGGCCAGTACGGTGTCAACGCTTGGGGTGGCACGCGCTCGCCCGACATCGTCGGTGCTGTTCGTGTTGACCAGGCCTGGGGTCTTGCCCAGATTTCGGTCGCCGCGCATGACCTGCATCCCGGCTACTACGGCACCACCGAACCGACCGGTCATCCCTCCGACAAGTGGGGTTGGGCTGTCCAGGGTTCGTTGTCGATCAAGAACATCCCGACTGGTGCGGGTGACTCGATCAACTTGCAGGCCGTCTACACCGATGGCGACACGCGCCAGAACTTCCAGGTTCTGTTCCCGCAGCAGTTCTCGATGTACAGCGGCTCGGGCGTCGGCGCCTATCAGAGCCTCGGTTTCGCGGGTCTTGCTGATGGCGTCTTCGGTGCCGGTACCGGTATCGATACCGTCAAGACCTGGGGCGTTCGTGGTGGCTACACCCACAACTGGAGCCCCTACTGGGCGAGCGCCATTTACGGTGGCTACGCTCAGCTGAAGTACGGTGATACGGGCAAGGCTCTGATCTGCGCCAACTTCGTTGCCGCTTACGGTGCCGCCACCGCAACCTGTAACCCCGACTTCAACTTCGGCGTTATCGGCGTCAACACCGTGTGGACCCCGGTCAAGAACCTGGCCTTCACGGCTGACCTGAGCTGGTCGCGCCTGGATCAGAAGTACTCGGGCACGATCGCGATCCCGGCCATCTCGGCCTTCGCGAAGCCGGCTGCGACGTACGAGCTGAAGGATCAGAACTCCCTGACCCTGCTGCTCCGCGCTCAGCGCACCTTCTAATATCGATCTAACGATCGGTAGAGAGCCCCCGGCGGGAAACCGCCGGGGGCTTTTTCTGTTGGGCGATGTGGCGTGCCTGGGGCAGAGCCTGGTCCGACACTCGCCTGTCGTCGAGCGAGTTTCGGAAGCCTGAAGGTCTATCCTTCAAGCGTGGTCCATCAACCGGCACCATTGTGGGCTCGCGGCGTCAGTCAAGCGAGCGGGTTCAAACACCGAACAAGAGAGCCCAAGTCGAGCGGCTCGACATGGCGGACACGAGCCGGCGGGCGGCGCCGGTCCGAGGATGAGAATCTCGAGATCGTTCTGGAGAGCTCGCAGGCCTGGAGGCTAAGGCGCGGTAAGAGTGCGGCGGCACGGGTCTTCACCCTCGTTGCTGCGAAGGCGACGATCGTTTCGGCCTGAGCGAGGCGCACGTCCGTTGTCGCGGGAGCAGCCTCTTACGCGCGAGAGAGAAGGCCGGTTATTCCACGCTGCCGGCGCCGCGGCGCAAATCGGCCTCGATCTGGAGCCGCGTGCCACCGCCAAAGCGAGCGCGGTAGACTTGGAGGTTCTCCATGATCCGCTGCACGTAATTGCGTGTTTCGGAGAACGGGATCAGCTCGACCCAGTCGACCGCGTCGATCTTGGATTCGCGCGGGTCACCGTAACGGTCGATCCATTTCTTCACGCTGCCGCGGCCCGCGTTGTAGGCCGCAAAGGTCATGATGTAGGAGCCGCGATAATCCTCGAGCAGGCCGCCGAGCTCCGCTGCCCCGAGCGTGGCGTTGTAGGACGAATCGTTCCTCAGCCGCGACAGGTCATAGGTCGCGCCGTGCCGTTTGCAGACGTAACGCGCGGCGTCCGGTGTCACCTGCATCAGGCCGTAGGCCTGCGCGGGCGAGACCACGGCCGGATTGAACGCGCTTTCCTGCCGCGCGATCGCGTAGACGATGCTGCGCTCGACCTCGGGACCGATCTGCGTGAACTGCGGAATGCCGTTGACGGGGTAGGCGTAGAAGTCGAACGGCAGGCCGCGGTTGAGCGCGGCCTTGCCGACCAGCAGCATGCCACGCGCGTCGCTGTAGCGCTGGGTGAGCTCGCCGAGGCCGGTGAGCGCCTCGGGATCGCCGTTCTCGCCCATATCGGCAAGCATCGGCACCGCCATCTCGCGCTCGTCGAGTTCGTAAAGCAGTTGCGCCGCGCGCACGATCTCCAGCCGTTCGGCGCCGCGGCCGCGTGGCTGGCTGTTCAGCTCGATCTGCGGCAAGCCGAGCTTTGCACGCGCGAGCTGGCCGTAATAGCTCGTCGACTGCTCGGCGGCGCGGGCATAGGCGTTGCGCGCCTCCTGCTGGCGGCCCGCGGCTTCCGCGGCGCGGCCCTGCCAGTAACCGGCACGCGCCAGCGTGGTCGGATTGACGCTGCCGACGCCGATGCGGGCAAAGTGCTGGGCGGCTGCCGCGGGATCATTGAGGAAGCGCAGCGCGATCCAGCCCGCCGTGAATTCCTGCTCGGTCTTGTAGATGTCGCGTGAGGGGAGCGCCGCGTCGCGTGCGATCAGATAGGCGCTGCGGAAGTCCTCGGTGTCGATCATCTTGCGCGCCAGGAGGCGCCGCTCGATCCACCATTCGTCGAGATTGTAGAGCCGGTTCGGATCCTTCGGCGCCGCCAGCATGAGCTGGGCCGCCTCAGGAAACTTCTCTTCGCGGCGCAGCAGCTGGATCTTGCTGAAGATGAAACCGGGATCGCTGTGCAGCTCGCGCGGCACCTCTTCGAGCAGAGCGCGCGTGTTCGGCGCCTTCTTGAAGGAGGCGATGCGGGCCTTGGCGAGCGCGACATAGCCGGCGCCAAGGCGCCTCGCGGCGCGCAGTGCTGCCTCGGTCTCGCTGCCATAGAGCAGCGTGTCCATCCGCGCCTTCTGGTCGCCCGGCGTGAGCAGGGCGCCGAACTGGTCGAGCGCGTTGTTCTCGGTATCCTCCGACATCGGATCGCTGCGCCAGGCTTCGCGCACGAGGCGCTCGGCATTGGCGCGGTCGCCGCGTGCCAGCATCGCCTTGGCCAGCACGAAGCGGCCCTTGGCCGAAACGGGGGATTCGTTCTCGAACCACGACCAGCCGACGGAATCGTCGCGCCTGTCGTCCCACATCGCGGCCTCCAGGCGCCGGCGCAGGAAGGTCTGCGACGGCCAGCTCGGATTGGCCGAGAGGAAGGCGCGGTAGCGCTCAACGCTCGCGCCATTGTCCTCGCTGCGCAGGATGATCCATTCCGCGAGCTTTCGCGCAACGGGGTCCGAAATCGAATCCGCGTAACTGCTGGCATCGCCCGGCTTGCGCTTGCGCACGAGCTCAATGACGTTTTCCAGCGTGTCCTTATCGGCTTGCGACGTCGACGATGTCGCCGCAACGGCGGCCGGCGTCACCGGCTTGCGCGGGGCGGCGTGCTGGCGGGTCGCCGGTGCCAGCACCGGCGCTGCGACCGGTCTCGCGGAGGCGGGGGCGGGCCCGGAAGGTCTGACGGTGGCCGTCACCGCCGGCGCGGCGTGGGAGGCGGGAGCACTGGCGGCTGGACGTGATTTGGGCGCGGTGGCTGCAGCGGCGGGCTTCGGCTTGTCCTTCGCGGCATCCTTGCTGGCGGTCTTGCCAGCATCCTTCCCGGAATCCTTGGCGGATTTCTTCGCCGCTTCCGTCGCGCCATTCTTGGCCGGGGCGGGCGCCGCTGCTCCCTTGCTTGCGCCCTTGGCTGTTTCCTTGGCCGATCGCTTCGAAGCGTCCTTCGCGGGCGGTTTGGCAGCCGGCTTCGCAGTTCCCTTGTCAGTTCCCTTATTAGTTCCCGTGGCGGCCTGCTTGGCCGGTTCCTTCGCGGTGTCGTCGGCGGTCTCATTCGACTTGGCGAGGGCGACGCAGCCGATCGACAGGCCGGCCATCAGGCCTATGGCCAGACCGGCGGATCGCCATGCGGCACGCGGAAAGGAGGTCACGGAGGTTCGTCGCCCCGAATCAGTCAATTGGCTCAAGACCTGTCTGTACAAGATCTGGCTGTATTTGATTGAATATGCGGACAAAATACCAACAGCCGCTTACCTTCGCCCGGTTTGCACCACTACCGCGGCAAAATCGCGGCCTAAACGGTGCGTCAGTCGGCAGCAGGTCTTTTACCGGCCGGATAGACCCGATAAGAATGGGGCTTGCTCTAAAATCTCGCCGCGTACGGAGGAAGTCCATGGCAGCCAAGACGAAATTCCGGGGGTCGTTCACCGCCTTGGTCACGCCCTTCAAAAACGGCTCGCTGGACGAAGCGGCGTTCCGCTCCCTGGTCAACTGGCAGATCTCCGAGGGCACCAACGGCCTGGTCCCCGTCGGCACCACCGGCGAGAGCCCGACGCTTTCCCACGACGAGCACAAGAAGGTCGTCGAATGGTGCATCGAGGAAGCCAAGGGCCGGGTGCCCGTGATTGCCGGCGCCGGCTCCAACTCCACCAAGGAAGCAGTCGAGCTGGCCCAGCACGCCGAGAAGGCGGGCGCCAACGCCGTGCTGGTGGTGACGCCTTACTACAACAAGCCGACCCAGGAAGGCATGTATCAGCACTTCAAGGCGATCAACGATGCGATCGGGATTCCGATCATCATCTACAACATCCCGCCGCGCTCGGTGATCGACATGTCGGTCGACACCATGAAGCGTCTGTGGGAGCTGAAGAACATTGCCGGCGTCAAGGACGCCACCGCCAGCATGGTGCGCGTGTCGCAACAGCGCGCGGCACTCGGCGAGGATTTCAACCAGCTCTCTGGCGAAGACGCCACCATCATCGGCTACATGGCGCATGGCGGCCACGGCTGCATCTCGGTGACCTCGAACGTCGCGCCGCGTCTGTGCGCCGAGTTCCACGCCGCCTGGCAGAAGGGCGACGCCAAGGCGGCGCTCGCGATCCATGACAAGCTGATGCCGCTGCATAACAACCTTTTCATCGAGAGCAATCCGGCGCCGATCAAGTACGCGATGTCGCTGCTCGGCAAGTTCGACGAGACGCTGCGGCTGCCGATGGTGCCGGTGTCCGAACCGACGCGCGTTGCCGTGCGCAGCGCCATGGTGCACGCCGGACTGATCAACTGAGGCCATCGGGGGCTGCCGTAGCGAATTCAATGCAAGGCGTCGAAACATAGGGGATGCGCATGCTCAAGGAATTTCGCGATTTCGCAATGAAAGGCAATGTCGTCGATCTCGCCGTTGCGGTCATCATCGGCGCCGCCTTCGGCGCCATCGTGACGTCGATGGTCAACGACATCATCATGCCGATCATAGGCGCGATCACCGGCGGCCTGGATTTCTCCAATTATTTCGTCGGACTCTCGAGCAAGGTCACGGAGCACAATCTCGCCGATGCCAAGAAGCAGGGGGCCGTGTTGGCTTACGGCAGCTTCTTCACGTTGGTCGTGAACTTTGCCATCGTCGCCTTCGTGCTGTTCATGGTCATCCGCACCATGAACCAGTTCAAGCGCAAGGAAGAGGTCAAGCCCGCGGAGCCGGCGAAGCCGTCGGCCGAAGTCGCGCTGCTGACCGAGATCCGCGATCTCCTCAAGAAGTGACGCGCGCGCTTCATCCAATCTGTTAGCGTCGCTGCGTATCTCGATCAGGTTTCTGTGCCATGGCCGATAAGAACGAACGTCCTATCAAGGTCATGGCGGAAAATCGCAAGGCCCGCTTCAACTATGCGATCGAGGATACGATCGAGGCGGGCATTGCGCTGACCGGAACCGAGGTGAAGTCGATCCGCAACGGCAAGAGCACGATTGCGGAGTCCTACGCCGATTCCAAGGACGGCGAGATCTGGCTGATCAACGCCACCATTCCCGAATATCTCCAGGGCAACCGCTTCAACCACGAGCCCAAGCGGCCGCGAAAGCTGCTGCTGCACCGACGGCAGATCAACAAGCTGATGGGCGCGGTCGACCGTGAAGGCATGACGCTGATCCCGCTCAAGCTCTATTTCAATGAGCGCGGGCGGGCCAAGCTGCAGCTCGCGGTAGCAAAGGGCAAGAAGCTGCACGACAAGCGCGAGAGCGAGAAGAAGCGCGACTGGAGCCGGGAGAAGGGCCGGCTGATGCGGGCGAGGGGGTAGAGGACGGGATGTCTCAGAAAAACCTGCTCGAGGTCGACTGGAGCCAGATCCCGGCACCCGCCGACGATGGCGGTGCCGCGCATCTGAAGGGGCTGACGCTGCCTGCGATCGGCCTGCGAGCGACCGATGACAATTCGGTCGATCTGTCGGCGCTTCCGGGCCGCACCGTGGTGTTCGCCTATCCGCGCACCGGCGAGCCCGGCAAGATCGCGCTGGTCGACGATTGGGACATGATCCCGGGTGCGCGAGGCTGCACGCCGCAGACGTGTGCGTTTCGCGACCTGTTTGCCGATCTGAAAGCCGCGGGCGCCGGCCAGGTGTACGGCCTTTCGACCCAGAGCAACGCCTATCAGACCGAGATGGCGTCGCGGCTGCATCTGCCGTTCCCGGTGCTCTCGGACGAGAAGCTTGCGCTCACGCGCGCGCTGAATCTGCCGACCATGGAGGTCGCCGGCCTGACGCTGATCAAGCGCCTCGCGCTGATCGTCGACGACGCCAGGATCACGCATGTGTTCTATCCGGTGTTCCCTCCCGATCGGAACGCCGGCGATGTGCTGGACTGGCTGAAGGCCAATCCCGCAAAGACTCCGGCAAAGACCTAGTCGAGGTCGGCCTTTATCTTCGCGAACACGCTGCGGAACATGTCCGTCGTCAGCACGCCCGTGTTCGTGTTGTAGCGGGAGCAGTGATAGCTGTCGTAGAGCTTGAACCGGCCTGCCTGGTGCTCGGCGCCGTGGCCGAAGGGCGCTTGCGAGGCCTTCAGCTTCAGCGGCTTGAGCACAGTGTCGTGCGCAATGCGTCCGAGCGCCACGATCGCGCGCAAGTTCGGCATCGTCTCGAGGTTGGCGACGAGAAACGGGCGACAGGTGTTGATCTCGATCGGCAGCGGCTTGTTCTGTGGCGGAACGCAATGCACGGCATTGGCGATCCGGCAGTCGACAAGCTTCAGCCCGTCGTCGGGACGCGCCTGATAGGTGCCCTTGGCGAAACCGTATTCGAGCAGCGTGGCGTAGAGCAGGTCGCCCGCATAATCGCCGGTGAACGGGCGGCCGGTGCGGTTGGCGCCCTGCATTCCCGGTGCAAGGCCGACGATCAACAGGCGCGCCTTGATATCGCCGAACGGCGGCACCGGCGCGTTGTGCCACAGCGGCTCGCGCGCGCGGTTCGCCTCGCGAAAGGCGACCAGGCGCGGACAGAGCGGGCAGTCACGGTCGGGAACGAGGGTGGGGGCCTGGCGGCTGGACCGGGCCGCCTCACTCCTCGAAGTCGTCATCGCCCCTCGGCGCCATCGTGGTCGCGCGCTGGAGGAACTGCGGGGCGTGGTGGCGTGCCTCGCGCTCGCCGCGATCACGCGGGGCGGGGCGCTCGGACGGGTCGCGGCCAAGCTTGGACTGCAACTCGACGAGATCGGTGAAGACGTCGGCCTGGCGGCGCAGCTCGTCGGCGATCATCGGCGGCTGGCTGGCGATGGTGGAGACCACGGTCACCCGCACGCCGCGGCGCTGCACGGCCTCGACCAGCGAGCGGAAGTCGCCGTCGCCCGAGAACAGCACCATCTGGTCGATGTGCTCGGCGAGCTCCATGGCATCGACCGCGAGCTCGATGTCCATGTTGCCCTTGACCTTGCGGCGGCCGGAGGCGTCGATGAATTCCTTGGTCGCCTTGGTGACGACGGTGTAGCCGTTGTAGTCGAGCCAGTCGATCAGGGGACGGATCGACGAATATTCCTGATCCTCGATGATCGCGGTGTAGTAGAACGCCCGCAGCAGCGTCCCCCGGCTCTGAAATTCCTTCAGAAGGCGCTTGTAATCGATGTCGAAGCCTAGAGTTTTCGCCGTTGCGTAAAGATTGGCCCCGTCGATGAAGAGCGCGATCTTGTTGGTAGGGGAAGGTGACATTCAGTTTGCTCGCGTAGTGTGTTCGTGATTGATCGTTTTATTGTTGGCGCGACGGCAGCCTACCGCGCAGTTCAAAGTGCTGCCGAAACCCGTCGAAACCGCAAATCCGGAGAAGTCGGGGCAATCAAGGTATAGTTATGGCGGACTTTCCTACACCCGGCGCTGCCCTCAATGGCAACCCGGGAAACCACCCGTCCCAGCCCCAATGTGGAGGTATCAGAGGCGTTTGGCGAGGCCAAATCACAAATTTGCCTTGCGAAACCGCCCCGGCCCCTATAACTAGCCCCGATCATCCACATATTTCGTCCCACCCACAACGGAGCGACAGTCTATGGCTCGCGTCACCGTAGAAGATTGTATCGACAAGGTCGACAACCGGTTTGACCTGGTCCTGCTGGCCGCCCACCGTGCCCGCATGATTTCGTCCGGTTCACAACTAACGGTTGACCGCGATAACGACAAGAACCCTGTTGTATCTTTGCGCGAAATTGCCGACGAGACCATCTCGCCGGAGGATCTCCGCGAGGAGCTGGTGCACTCCCTCCAGAAGTTCGTCGAGGTGGACGAGCCCGAGCCGGATACGGTGCCGTTGATCGGTTCCGCCGGCGCCAGCGTCGATGCCGACGATACCGAAGTTGCTGTTGAGCGCATGACCGAAGAGGAGCTCCTGAAGGGCCTCGAAGGCCTCGCGCCGCCGGAAGAGCAGCCCGAGGAGGACGAGTAATCGTCTTACTCGCGATCGTCGACTTCTTGTGATCTTATCAAAGGCCCGAACCCGCGTTCGGGCCTTTGCTTTTGTTGGCGTTTTCGTGGTTACCATAGCGTTGCCGGTTTGCACCGTGTGCCTGTCATCGAATTGATCGGCCGCGCCCGCGATCGGAGCTTAGGATGTATACAACGGGCCGTTTCGTGGTCCGTTTGAAGGCAGGACGGAATGGTGTATCGACGCCGCAGATCCACGCAGATGCAGGGCGCAACCGAATCGGTTGCCGTGGCCCCGACTGCGCCGGTGGCACGGCCAGCGAAGCCGCGCGCGCGGATGATGCGTCAATATGACCTCGTCGAACGCGTGCGATCCTACAATCCCAACACCGACGAAGACCTGCTGAACCGCGCCTATGTCTACGCCATGAAGGCGCACGGCTCGCAGACGCGCGCTTCGGGCGATCCGTATTTCTCACACCCGCTCGAAGTGGCGGCGATTCTCACCGACCTCAAGCTCGACGACGCCACCATCGTCGCCGCGCTGCTGCACGACACGATCGAGGACACCGAGGCGACGCGGGCGGAGATCGACCAGCTGTTCGGCCCCGAGATCGGCGCGCTGGTCGAGGGCCTGACCAAGCTGAAGCGACTCGAGCTGGTGTCGCGCGAGGCGAAGCAGGCCGAGAACCTGCGCAAATTGTTGCTGGCCATTGCCGACGATGTTCGCGTGCTCTTGGTCAAGCTCGCCGACCGCCTGCACAACATGCGCACGCTCGACTTCGTGCCGACCGAATCGCGCCGGCGCATTGCCGAGGAGACGCTCGACATCTATGCGCCGTTGGCCGGACGCATGGGCATGCAGCAGATGCGCGAGGAGCTCGAGGATCTGTCCTTCCGCACCCTCGATCCTGATGCTTATTCGGTGGTGATGCAGCGGCTCGACGCGCTCGCCGAACGCAATCGCAATCTGATCGGCGAGATCGAGGCGCAGCTTTCCAACAATCTGCGCCACAAGGGCCTTGGTGCGCGGGTCTATGGCCGCAGCAAGAAGCCGTTTTCGATCTGGACCAAGATGGAGCGGAAGTCGGTCGGCTTCGAGCAGCTGTCCGACATTTTCGGCTTCCGTGTCGTCGTCAACGACATCGAGGCCTGCTATCGCGCGCTCGGCATCGTCCACACCACCTGGCCGGTCGTGCCGGGGCGTTTCAAGGACTACATCTCGACGCCGAAGCAGAACGACTACCGCTCGATCCACACCACCGTGATCGGCCCCGGCAACCAGCGCGTCGAGCTCCAGATCCGCACCGAGGCGATGGACCAGATCGCCGAGCGTGGCATCGCCGCGCACGTGTTTTACAAAGAAGGCGTGGGCTCGCCGACCGAGTTCCTCAAGCGCGAGTCCACCGCGTTCGCCTGGCTGCGCCATACCATCGGCATCCTCTCGGAGAGCGCCAACCCCGAGGAATTCCTCGAGCACACCAAGCTCGAGCTGTTCCACGACCAGGTGTTCTGCTTCACTCCGAAGGGCAAGCTGATCGCGCTGCCGCGCCACGCCAATGTGATCGACTTCGCCTATGCCGTGCATACCGACGTCGGCAACAGCGCGGTCGGCTGCAAGATCAACGGCCAGTTCGCGCCGCTGTCGTCCGAGCTCCAGAACGGCGATGAGGTCGAGGTGCTGACCTCGGAAGCGCAGTCAGCGCCGCCCTCGGCCTGGGAGACGCTCGCGGTCACCGGCAAGGCGCGCGCTGCGATCCGCCGTGCCACCCGCACCGCCGTGCGCGATCAATATGTCGGCCTCGGCCGGCGCATCGTCGAGCGCCTGTTCGAGCGCGCCAAGATCGAATATGCCGACGACAAGCTCAAGGGCGCGCTGCCGCGGCTGGCGCGCACCTCGATCGAGGACGTCATGGCGGCGGTCGGCCGGGGCGAGATCAAGGCGTCCCACGTCGCGCGCGCGATGTATCCCGACTACAAGGAGGAGCGCGTTGCGCGCTACGGCGTCAAGAAGGGGCAGGGGCTTGCCGCCAAGCTCAAGGAGAAGTCGCTGGAGCCGTCGCGCAGCCCGGTTGCGATCCCTATTGGCGGAAACAATTCCGACCTGCCGGTGAAGTTCGCGCCGAACGGCGGCGCCGTGCCCGGCGATCGCATCGTCGGCATCGTCACGCCGGGCGAGGGGATCACGATCTATCCGATCCAGTCGCCGGCGCTGAAGGATTTCGAGGAGGAGCCGGAGCGCTGGCTCGACGCCCGCTGGGACATCGAGGATTCCGCCCCGCAACGCTTCCCGGCGCGCATCAAGGTCGAGAACGTTAACGAACCCGGCGCGCTGGCGCAGATCGCGACCGTGATCGCCGAGCACGACGGCAATATCGACAATATCAGCATGCAGCGCCGCTCGCCCGACTTCACGGAGACGACGATCGATCTCGAAGTTTACGATCTCAAGCATTTGAGCGCGATCCTGGCCCAGCTGCGCGCCAAGGCGGTCGTCGCCCGTGTCGAACGTGTTAATGGATAGGCCTCTGTCGTCGCCTGTTCCTCCGATCTCGTGAGTCCTGAAATGCCCGCACCTCCGCTCCGCCTCGGCGTCAATATCGACCACGTCGCGACCGTCCGTAACGCACGCGGCGGCCGCCATCCCGATCCGGTCCGCGCGGCGCTGCTTGCGATCGAGGCCGGCGCCGACGGCATCACCGCGCATCTGCGCGAAGACCGCCGCCATATCCGCGACGAGGACATGGCGCGGCTGAAGGCGGAGATCTCCAAGCCGCTGAATTTCGAGATGGCGGCGACCGACGACATGATGCGCATCTCGCTCGCCACCAAGCCGCATGCGGTGTGCCTGGTGCCGGAGCGGCGCCAGGAGGTGACGACCGAAGGCGGGTTGGACGTTGTCGGCCAGCACAATGCGCTTGCGCCCTATATCGCGCGGCTCAACGATGCCGGCATCCGTGTCTCGCTGTTCATCGCTGCGGACCCCGCGCAAATCGCGATGGCGGCGCGGCTGCGCGCGCCCGTGATCGAGATCCACACCGGCGCCTGGTGCGACGCCGTGGTCGACGGCCACGCCGACAAGGCCGAGGCCGAATGGCGGCGGATCGTGGCGGGCGTGAAGGTCGCCAAGGACGCCGGGCTCGAGGTCCATGCCGGCCACGGGTTGGACTACGCGACCGCCGAGACGATTGCCGCGCTGCCTGAAATCATGGAGCTCAACATCGGCTACTACATGATCGGCGAGGCGCTCTTCGTTGGTCTCGGCGAGACGGTGCGCAAGATGCGCGCGGCGATGGATGTCGGACGGAGCCGGGCATGATCATCGGCATCGGCTCCGACCTCATCGACATCACCCGCGTCGGCAAGGTGATGGAGCGCCACGGCGAGCGCTTCCTCGACCGCATCTTCACCGCGGCCGAGCGGGCCAAGGCGGAGCGGCGGGCCAAGAACGAGAAGATGGTGGTGGCGACCTACGCCAAGCGTTTTGCTGCCAAGGAAGCCTGCTCCAAGGCGCTCGGCACCGGCATCAGGCAGGGCGTCTGGTGGCGCGACATGGGGGTCGTCAACCTGCCCGGGGGCCGGCCGTCGATGCGGCTGACCGGAGGGGCGCTGGCCCGGCTCCAGGCCCTGACGCCGGAGGGATTCGAGGCCCAGATCGATCTGTCGATCACCGACGACTGGCCGTTGGCGCAGGCCTTCGTGATCATTTCCGCCGTGCCGCTGGCCAAGCCCTGACCGATTCCTCTTGGGTGGGGTGGCGATTTTATAATTCGTGTTGAAATTCAACGCCTTACGGGTTTTTGATGCGATCCTTGATTGCGTGGCCTGCGGCAACCGTCTAAAAGTCCGCGGACGCAAATCAGGCTGGGCGAATTCGGCTTTACGCCGGAATTGGCCCTCACTATCAGAATCAGGACAATCTCCTTGGACCGCGAACCGGTGGGCCGTTCGCGGGAGGAGGGCGTTCTGTGATCGCCGGCCGGAATTGAGAGAGCAATGAGCGTGACTTCGGGAACGAAAACTGAAAGCGGCGTCGGCGAAACGATCCGGGTCGTAATCCATGCTCTCCTGATCGCGCTGGTGATCCGCACCTTCCTGTTCCAGCCGTTCAACATCCCGTCCGGCTCGATGAAGGCCACGCTGCTGGTCGGCGATTACCTGTTCGTCTCGAAATATTCCTACGGCTACAGCCACTACTCGATCCCGTTCTCGCCGCCGCTGTTCTCGGGACGGATCTGGGGCTCGGATCCGAACCGCGGCGACATCGTCGTGTTCCGGCTGCCGAAGGACGACACCACCGATTACATCAAGCGCGTGATCGGCTTGCCCGGCGACCACATCCAGATGAAGGACGGTCTGCTCTACATCAACGACACCCCGGTCGAGCGCCAGCGCATGAGCGAGTATGTCGGCGAGGATCCCTGCGGCTCCGAAGGCGGCGGCATCTCGCGCGTGAAGCGCTGGAAGGAGACGCTGCCGAACGGTGTCTCCTACGAGACGCTCGATTGCGCCGACAACGGCTACATGGACAACACCAACGTCTACACCGTGCCGCCCGGCCATTTCTTCATGATGGGCGACAACCGCGACAACTCCACCGATAGCCGTTTCCTCGGTCAGGTCGGCTACGTGCCGCAGGAGAATTTGATCGGCCGCGCCCAGATGATCTTCTTCTCGATCGCCGAAGGCGAGCATGCCTGGATGTTCTGGCGCTGGCCCTGGGCGGTGCGCTGGAATCGGTTCTTCAAAATCGTCCGATGAAAGACGAAGCCAAGGACATCGCGACCCAACCAATCGAGGCGCAAGCCGCTCCTGAGGGCGAAGCTGCAACAAAGACGCTTGCGACCAAGACGCCTGATACCAAGACTGCTGAAACCAAAGCTGCTGAAACCAAGACGCCTGCGAAGAAGCGGACGCGGAGCAGCAAGGCCAAGGACAAGGCCAAGGCGGCCGCCGACGCGAATGCGGCGCTCGAGGCGCGCATCGGCCACAGCTTCGCTGATCCGAACCTGCTGATGCAGGCGATCACGCACGTTTCGGCGCTGAAGTCCGGACGCAAGCGCGGCGATAGCTATCAGCGGCTGGAGTTCCTCGGCGACCACGTGCTCGGGCTCGTCGTCTCCGACATGCTCTATCATGCCTTCCCGAATGCCGATGAGGGCGAGTTGTCCAAGCGGCTTGCCGAGCTCGTGCGCAAGGAAAGCTGCGCCGACGTCGCCAAGTCGCTCGGTCTGCTCGACGACATCAAGCTCGGTTCGGTCGGCTCCAGCGCCGATGCGCGCCTGCGCAAGTCCATCCTCGGCGACATCTGCGAAGCCGTGATCGGCGCGATCTTCCTCGACGGCGGCCATGCAGCGGCGGACGAGTTCGTCAAGCGCAACTGGACCGAGCGCATGCACAAGCCGCGGCGGCCGCTGCGCGATCCCAAGACCGTGTTGCAGGAATGGGCGCAGGGGAAGGGGCTGCCGACGCCTGTCTATCGCGAGGTCGAGCGCACCGGCCCGCACCACGATCCGCAGTTCCGCGTTGCCGTCGACCTGCCAGGGCTCGCCCCGGCCGAAGGCATCGGCGGCAGCAAGCGCGCGGCCGAGAAGGTGGCTGCTTCGGTGATGATTGAACGTGAAGGTGTTGGCGGCGGCAATGACGGCTGAAACAAGCGGCGAGACGCCTGCCACGACGCGCTGCGGTTTTGTCGCGCTGATCGGCGCGCCCAACGTCGGCAAGTCCACGCTGGTCAATGCGCTGGTCGGGGCCAAGGTCACGATCGTCTCGCGCAAGGTGCAGACCACGCGCGCACTGATCCGCGGCATCGTGATCGAGAACAACGCGCAGATCATCCTGGTCGACACGCCCGGCATCTTCCTGCCCAAGCGCAGGCTCGACCGCGCCATGGTCTCGACCGCCTGGAGCGGGGCGCATGATGCCGACCTCGTCTGCGTGCTGCTCGATGCCAAGAGCGGTATCGACGAGGAGGCCGAGGCGATCCTCACCAAGGTAGCGAGCGTCAATCACGACAAGATTCTGGTGATCAACAAGGTCGACCTGGTCCAGCGCGAGAAGCTGCTGGCGCTGGCGCAGGCCGCCAACGAGCGCATGCCCTTCACCAAGACCTTCATGGTCTCGGCGATTTCGGGCGATGGTGTCGACGACATTCGCAGCACGCTTGCCGAGATGGTGGCGCCGGGTCCGTTCCTCTATCCCGAGGACCAGATGTCGGATGCGCCGATGCGACATCTGGCGGCCGAGATCACCCGCGAAAAGATCTATCGCAAGCTGCACCAGGAACTGCCCTACCAGTCCACGGTCGAGACCGACAAGTGGGAGGAGCGCAAGGACAAGTCGGTGCGCATCGAGCAGACGATCTTCGTGGAGCGCGAAAGCCAGCGCAAGATCGTGCTCGGCAAGGGCGGCGCCAGCATCAAGTCGATCGGCGCAGACTCGCGCAAAGAGCTCGCCGAGATCCTCGGCGTGCCGGTGCACCTGTTTCTGTTCGTGAAGGTGCGCGAGAACTGGGGTGACGATCCCGATCGTTACCGCGAGATGGGCCTGGAATTTCCCAAGGAATAAGCAAGAAAAGATCGGTATTTGATGAGCGTGCCTACGAACGTCCGGCGCTTTGAAGCGTTGCTCTATGCATCGCTGATGCTGGATGCAGTGTCGGTGGCGGTGCAGGACCGCACGCCCACCATCGAGATGACCGACCAGATGATCATGACGGCAACGCTGCTCGCCGGCGGGATGATCCTGCTGCTGGTCTATTTCGTCTGGCTGGCTGCCCATTGGCGCAAGAACTGGCCGCGCTGGGTGCTGGCGGCTGCGCTGGTTCTGTCCGTGATCTCGCTCGGTCAGATCATCGGCGAAAAGGGCCTCGAGCTCGACAGTGTCATCGAGATCGTCTCCTGCGTGTTGACGATGTTCGGGCTGTACTTCTCGTTCACGGGCGACGCGCAGGGCTGGTTCAACGCGTGACGATCAAAATCGTGGGCACGCTTCGCTTTGCCCACCCTACGGCACCTCGAAATCCGCTAGACTTCCTCCCATGGAATGGACCGACGAAGGCATCGTGCTGGGCGTGCGGCGGCATGGCGAGAGTAGCGCCATCGTCGAACTGCTGACGCGCCAGCACGGCCGGCATCTCGGTCTCGTGCGCGGCGGTGCCAGCTCGCGGCTGCGGCCGCTGCTTCAGCCCGGCAACAGCGTCAGCGCGGTGTGGCGGGCGCGGCTCGACGAGCATCTCGGCACCTACGCGATCGAGGGATTGAAGCTGCGGGCGGCAACGCTGCTGGGCTCGTCCCATGGCGTCTATGGCGTCACCCATCTGGCCTCGATTGCACGGCTTCTTCCCGAACGGGATCCGCACGAGGAGATCTTCTCGCTGCTCGAGCATTCGCTCGACGATTTCGACGACATCGGCAGCGCTGCCGTGCACCTCATCCATTTCGAGCTGGCGATGCTCTCCGAGCTCGGCTTCGGGCTGGCGCTCGAAAACTGCGCGGTGACGGGGGAGACGACAGATCTGATCTACGTATCGCCCAAATCCGGCGGCGCGGTGTCGCGCGGCGCGGGCGAGCCGTGGCGCGATCGGTTGTTGCGGCTGCCGCCATTCCTGCGCCATGGCGAAGCCGCGAGCGACCTCACCGACGAGGATCTCCAGGACGGCTTTCGGCTGACCGGCCTGTTCCTGCTGCGCCATGTGCTGGAGCCGCGGGGGCAGGTCCATTCCGATGCGCGCGCCGGGTTCATCAATGCCCTGACGCGGCAGCAGGCCAGGGCGGCGCTTCCTGCACCCTAAAGATTTCTGCACCCAAAAAAGGCAACAAGACCAGCATCATGAGCTGATCGCGCCGCAGCATCGCCGGAAAAATATGAAGTTCCCTTGGGAACCAAGTCCGGCTGGCTGCGTTGGCCGGGCTGGTTCCACAACGGGGACAGCCCAAATGTTGATCAGGGGTTTTGCGCTGACCGCGGCGCTGCTTGCTTTTGTGCCTGACGCAACGGCCGGCGAGCCGCAACCTGGCGTGTTTCGCCGGGCCTCCTGTACCGTCGTCCGGTACTATGTGGCGAAATATTCCGCTGCGGCCGCAGAGACATGGGCACGCTCCCACGGCGCCACCGAAGCCGAAATCGAGGCCGCCCGCCGCTGTGTCGCCAATATGCCGGCGACGGCCCCGACCAAGGTCCAGCCAACCATAACGGCCGGGTGGGGAGGGCAGTAGCCAGCCCACAGGGAACAATCCATCCTTGCCCGATTCGCTTCCACGGTTTAACCGGGCGGCATGGGAAAACGAATCGTTCCTCCGGAAGAACCGGCTGAAATTCATGAGGTGCCGCTGCGTGACGCGCTGGAAGAGCGCTATCTCGCGTATGCGCTCTCCACCATCATGCATCGCGCGCTGCCCGACGCGCGCGACGGCCTGAAGCCGGTCCATCGGCGCATCCTCTACGGCATGCGCCTGCTCAGGCTCGACCCCGGCACGGCCTTCAAGAAGTCCGCCAAGATCGTCGGCGACGTGATGGGCTCGTTCCATCCGCATGGCGATCAGGCGATCTACGACGCCATGGTGCGTCTCGCGCAGGATTTCTCCTCACGCTATCCGCTGGTCGACGGCCAGGGCAATTTCGGCAATATCGACGGCGATAATCCGGCCGCCTACCGCTACACCGAAGCGCGCATGACCGATGTCGCGCGGCTTCTGCTCGAGGGCATCGACGAGGACGGCGTCGAGTTCCGCGCCAATTACGACGGCCAGTCGAAAGAGCCGGTCGTGCTGCCCGGCGGCTTCCCGAACCTGCTCGCCAATGGTGCGCAGGGCATCGCGGTCGGCATGGCGACCTCGATCCCGCCGCACAACGCCGCCGAACTCTGTGACGCCGCGCTGCATCTGATCGAGAAGCCCGACGCGAAGTCCAAGGCGCTGATGAAGTGGGTCAAGGGACCCGATTTCCCGACCGGCGGCATCTGCGTTGATTCCAAGCAGGCCATCGCTGAAGCCTACACGACCGGCCGCGGCTCGTTCCGAGTCCGCGCCAGGTGGTCGCACGAAGAGGGCGCACGTGGCACCTGGGTCGTCGTCGTCACCGAGATTCCCTTCCTGGTGCAGAAGTCGCGGCTGATCGAGAAGGTCGCCGAGCTGCTGGACCAGAAGAAGCTGCCGCTGGTCGGCGACATCAGGGACGAGTCGGCCGAAGACGTCCGTATCGTGATCGAGCCGAAGTCGAAGAACGTCGACCCGGCCCTGATGATGGAATCGCTGTTCCGGCTCACCGAGCTCGAAAACAAGATTCCGCTGAACCTCAACGTGTTGATCAAGGGCCGCATCCCCAAGGTGGTGGGGCTCGCGGAGTGCCTGCGCGAGTGGCTCGACCATCTGCGCGATGTCTTGATCCGGCGGACCAACTTCCGCAAGGCGCAGATCGAGCACCGGCTGGAAGTCCTCGGCGGCCTGCTGGTCGCCTATCTGAATCTCGACGAGGTGATCAGGATTATCCGGACCGAGGATGAGCCAAAGCCGGCCTTGATGAAGGCGTTCAAGCTCACCGAGGTGCAGGCCGAAGCCATCCTCAACATGCGCCTGCGCTCCTTGCGCAAGCTCGAAGAGATGGAGATCCGCACCGAGGACAAGAACCTCCGCGCCGAGCTCAAGGGCATCAACGCGGTGCTCGCCTCGGAACCCGAGCAGTGGAAGAAGGTCGGCGAGCAGGTCGGCAAGGTCCGCGACATGTTCGGACCGAAGACGCCGCTCGGCAAGCGCCGCACCACCTTCGCCGATGCGCCCGAGCACGATCTCGCCGCGATGGAGGAGGCCCTCGTCGAGCGCGAGCCGGTGACGGTGGTCGTCTCCGACAAGGGCTGGATCCGCACCATGAAGGGCCATGTCGAGGATCTCTCGGGGCTGGCCTTCAAGCAGGACGACAAGCTCGGCTTCGCGTTCTTCGCGGAGACGACCTCGAAGCTCTTGTTGTTCGCCACCAACGGCAAGTTTTACTCGCTCGATGTCGCGAAGCTCCCGGGCGGTCGCGGTCATGGTGAGCCGATCCGCCTGTTCATCGAACTCGAACAGGAAGCGGCGCCCGTTGCTCTGTTCGTCAACAAGGGTGGTCGCAAATTCCTGGTCGCAAGCAGTGAAGGCCAGGGCTTTGTCGTCAACGAGGACGACTGCGTTGGCACCACCAAGAAGGGCAAGCAGATCCTCAACGTTGACATGCCGAACGAGGCGCGCACGGTGACCGAGGTGCTCGGCGACACCGTTGCTGTCATTGGCGACAATCGCAAGATGCTGATCTTCCCGCTCGACCAGGTGCCGGAGATGGCGCGCGGCCGCGGCGTGCGCCTGCAGAAGTACAAGGACGGCGGCCTGTCGGACGTAGCCGTCTTCGAGGCCAAGGCTGGCCTGACCTGGAAGGATTCCGCCGGTCGCGAATTCTCCGCGACCATGAAGGAGCTTGCCGAGTGGCAAGGCACCCGCGCCGACGCCGGCCGCCTGCCGCCGAAGGGATTCCCGAAGTCGAACAAGTTCGGCAAGGTGATCGAGTAGGGGTAGGCTCTCGCTGCAGATGACAATGTGGAGCGGTGCGCTGCCTCCACATCGTCATTGCGAGCGCAGCGAAGCAATCCAGGCTTTTTCCGCGGCGGCAGACTGGATTGCTTCGCTGCGCTCGCAATGACGGGATGCGAGAGCATCGCGCTCCAACTCAAAGTGCGCATCTCCGCAAACGCGTGGCAGATAGCCACGAGCGCATACGTATGGGCACGAACATTGCTTTTTCCAGATGACTGCAAACGTGTCAGTCAAAAGGCAAAAAGAAACCAATGTTCAAACTGAAGTCCTTCATTCCGGCGCTGTTCGGCCTGGCGCTCGTTGCGGCGCCCGTGCACGCGGCAGGAAATCTCGTCGCGGTGCTTGAAGCGGAGATCGTCACGCTCGATCCGCATTTCTCCACGGCCTATATTTCGCGCACCTTCGGCTACATGGTGTTCGACACGCTGTTCGCGAAGGACTCCAAGGGCGACGTCAAGCCGCAGATGGTGCAGGACTGGAAGGTCTCCGCGGACGGCTTGACTTATACATTCACGCTGCGTGACGGCCTGAAATGGCATGACGGCCAACCAGTCACCGCGGCCGATTGCGTCGCGTCGCTGCGCCGCTGGGGCACCCGCAGCGCGCTCGGCCGCCGCATTTTTGCGATCTCGGCTTCGCTGGAGCCGACGGATGCAAAAACCTTCGTGCTGACGCTGAAGGAGCCATCCGGGCTCGTCATCGACGCGCTCGGCAATCCCGTCAGCCCCGTCGCCTTCATGATGCCCGAGCGCATCGCGAAAACGCCCGGCGATCAGCGCATCACCGAGATCATCGGCTCCGGCCCGTTTGTCTACAGCAAGGCCGATCACCGTACCGGCGACCGCATGATCCTGAAGAAATTCGCCGACTACGTGCCGCGCCCTGAGCCCGCCGATTTCCTTGCCGGCGGCAAGCGCGTCAACATCGACACGCTCGAGATCCGCGTTATTCCGGATGGCTCGACGGCGGCGTCCGCGCTGCAAGCCGGCGAAATCGACTTCATGCAATATGCGCCGTTCGATCTGCTGCCTCAGCTCGAGAAGAACTCACGCGTGAAGGTCGTCAATTTCACCGGCGGCAACATGTTCGCGGGCGCCTATCGCCTCAATGCCGCATCAAAACCGTTCGACGATCCCGCGATCCGACGCGTGCTGTGGAAGCTGGTCGATCAGCGCGAGGTGCTCGATGCGCTCGGGCTCGATGCCAAATACGCCACGCCTTGTGCGACGTTCTTCACTTGCGGCACCGCCTATGAGAGCAAGGCCGGCATTGAGGCTGCGGCAAATCCCTCGATCGAAGCGGCGAAGGTGGCGCTGAAGGCGACGAAATATGCCGGCGAGCCGGTGGTCGTGATGGAGGCCAACGATCTCGAGGCCCCGCGCGTGTCGGCGCAGGTGTTGGCCGAGCGGCTGAAGGCGGCGGGCTTCAACGTCGATCTCCAGGTGATGGACTGGGCGAGCGTGCTGGCGCGCCGTGCCAAGAAGGAAGGCTGGAGCGTCTACGGCGTTCACGCCGGCGGTTTTGACCTCGGCTCGCCGCTGACCAACGTTATGGTCGCCTTCAACTGCGTCGACTTCACCGGCTGGCAGTGCGATCCGCGCATCACGCCGCTGATGGAAGCCTTTGCGAAAGCGCCTGCCGAAGCGGATCGCAAGGCAGTTGCCGGCGAGATCCAGAGCGTCATGTACGATCAGGCGCCCGCGATTCCGTGGGGCCAGTTCGCGCAGCCCGCCGCCTATCGCGCCACTCTGCGCGGTCTGATACCGTCCGCCATCCCGGTGTTCTGGAACGTTGAGAAGTAACGCGATGTACGATGTCATTGTTGTCGGCGGCGGCTCGGCTGGCGCCGCCGTGGCCGCGAGGCTCTCCGAGGATCCCGCACGTCGCGTGCTGCTGTTAGAGGCTGGCCTCGACTGGCGTGCTGATGAAGCGCCCTGGGAGGTGAGGACGCCAAACCCGATCCCGATCATTCACAAGCGCGAGTATCAGGAGAAATGGCAGTGGCCTGATCTCCTGACGCGCCGTGTGGCGGGGCAGGAGCCGCGCTTCTACTGGCGCGGCAAGGGGCTCGGCGGCTCGTCGATGATGAACGGCCAGATCGCCATTCGCGGCGTCGCTGATGCGTTCGACGAATGGGCCGCCAATGGCTGCACCGGCTGGTCGGCCAGGGAGGTGATGCCGCTGTTCTCGGTGATCGAGGACGATCTCGAATTCGGCGATGCCGCAGGTCACGGCCGCGGCGGACCGTTGCCGGTCTATCGTGCGCCGCCGGAGAAATGGGGCCCGATCGATCGCGGCTTGCGCGATGCGGCGCTGGCAAGCGGCTATCCCTGGTGCGCCGATCTCAACGGCCCTGACGGCGAGGGCGTCGCCTGCTATCCCATCAACAGCCGCGACAGTCGCCGCATCACCACCAATGAGGGCTATCTGGAGCCTGCGCGCGGCCGCGCCAATCTGGAGATCCGCGGCAAGACGCTGGTCGATCGCGTTCTGATCAGCGACGGCCGTGCGACGGGTCTGCGCGTTCACACCGAGGGGCAGGGCACCAGCGACATCAGCGCGCGCCAGATCGTGCTTTGCGCCGGCGCCATCCACAGCCCGGCGATCCTGCTGCGCTCGGGCATTGGGCCGGCCGACGAGCTGAAGGCGATGGGGATCGCGGTCGCGCGCGACCTGCCGGTCGGCCGCCACTTCTTCGATCATCCGCTGTTCCGCGCGACGATCCAGCTGCAGGAAAACCTGCGGCCCACCGATCCCGACACCCGCCACACCAATTGCTGCGTGACCTATTCGTCCGGTCTTGCCAATGGCGGCAAGCGCGACATGATCCTGATCGCGTTCAACCATCGCGGCATCGGCGTGCCCGGCGCGATCGGTGCCGGGCTGTTCAACGCCTATTCGCGCGGCACGCTCAAGCTCGCCTCCACCGATCCGTCCGTCGATCCCATCGTCGAGGAGAACATGCTTGCCGATCCCCGCGACATGCAGCGCATGATGGATGCGGTGAAACGGCTGGCCGTGATCACCTCCCAGCCCGCGCTTGCCGGTATCGCCGACTGGATCAGGCTGGCCGACACCGATCTGACGCTGCCGCAGGCGGCGGCGCTGCCGGATCATGAACTCGACGCGCTGTTGCGCCGCGAAACCGGCGACATCCAGCACGCCGCCGGCAGTTGCCGCATGACCGGCGTCAACGATGCCGATGGCGTGGTCAATCCTGATGGCACCGTGAAGGGCATCTCGGGCCTGCGCGTCGCCGATGCCTCCATCATGCCGTCCGACTGCCGTGCCAACACCCACTTCACGACGGTGGTGATAGGCGAGGCGATCGCTCGGATGATGATGCGGTAGCTCTGCGGGGGGCATACCCGCTCGGAATGACGGACGTTTCGAGACAGTGCCCCCCAGCCCAGGTGACATGCGCGCGCGAACACGGTCGGCCCGTCATCTTCACATGTATTGTCTCACGCTTTGGAGAAATCGCTCTTTCTCGCCCGGTGCGTAACCTTGGGAAGCTCCATAATAGGGTTCATTGTATTGATTGTACGGCACAGCCCGGGAGTGGATCGGCGGCCTGGGCGGCGCGTATGTTTGGCGGGAATTGCGCCGATTGCTCCCTCTGGCCTTCGTACCAACGTAATACGGATTGAGGACGCACATCTGACCGTTGGCCGACGCCCTGCATTGGTCCATCGTCGTATAGCTGCATCTGTAGTATGGGCTGGTTCCGAAAGAGACGACGGACAAGCAGACGGGAAAAGCCGGATCATATCTTTGAGCCTGGGCGTGCCCCGCTGTCAGGGCGATACCTACTGTCAAAATCGTCAAAGCCAATTTGCGCATTGTGGCTTCCTCCACGTTGGCCCAACACACCGGTGGCACTCTGACCGTCGGCAGTACTGATCCAAGTCAAGGCTCGCGGAGTTCCGCGACTGTCCTGGTCGGCAGGCATTGCAGCACCGCCGCCTCTCCAGCCTCGACGTCCTAGATCACCCCCACCAGCCGCAACGCCACGCCGGCGGCGCAGCTGCCGGCGAGCACCGTCAACATCCCCAGCTTGAACCGGAAGATCGCGGTCGCAGCCGCAATCGACAGCACGAGCGCGGGAATATCGACGCTCGTCAGCACGGGCCTGTCGAAATCCAGCAGGAAGGCATGCACCGGCACGGTCTCGCGGAACAGGGTGTGGAGTGCGAACCAGATCGAGAGGTTGAGGATCACGCCGACGACGGCGGCGGTGATCGCGCTGAGGGCCCCGGCCAACCCCGTGTTGCCGCGCAGCCGCTCGATATAGGGGCCACCGACGAAGATCCAGAGGAAGCAGGGCGTGAAGGTGACCCAGGTCGCAAGCAGGCCGCCGAGCATGGCCGCCAGCATCGGCGACAGGCCGCTCGGGTCGCGATAGGCAGCCATGAAGCCAACGAACTGGAGCACCATGATGAGAGGGCCCGGCGTGGTCTCGGCCATGCCGAGCCCGTCGAGCATCTCGTGCGGCTTCAGCCAGTGATAATGCTCGACCGCCTGCTGGGCGACATAGGCCAGCACCGCGTAGGCGCCACCAAAGGTGACGAGCGCCATCTTGGTGAAGAACAGCGCGATCTGGCTGAACACGCTGGCTTGGCCCAGAACCGCAAGCAGCGCGATCACCGGCACGAGCCAAAGCGAAAGCCACAGCGCCGCGGTGCGGATCGCGCGCGCCGTGTTGGGACGGACATGCTCGGGCACGGCTTCGCCGAGCATGCTGTCGATCACGGCACCGCTGCCGCCATGGCCGTGACCGGGAGGCGCAAATTCCGGCCGGCCGGCGCGGGCGCCGGCATAGCCGATCACGCCGGCGGCAATGATGATGATCGGGAAGGGGACCGCGAAGAAGAAGATTGCGACAAAGGCGATTGCGGCCAGCGCGATCATGATGCGGTTCTTCAGCGCCCGCTTGCCGACGCGGACAACGGCCTCGATGACGATGGCGAGCACCGCGGCCTTCAGTCCGAAGAACAGCGCCTCGACGAAGCTGACATTGCCATAGGCCGCATAGATGTAGCTCAGGCCCATGATGGCGATGATGCCGGGCAGGACGAACAGCCCGCCCGCCATCAGCCCGCCGGCGGTGCGATGCATCAGCCAGCCGACATAGGTCGCGAGCTGCTGCGCCTCCGGTCCCGGCAGCAGCATGCAGTAATTCAGCGCATGCAGGAAACGTCCCTCGGAGATCCAGTTCTTCTCCTCGACCAGGATGCGGTGCATCACCGCGATCTGGCCCGCGGGCCCGCCGAAGCTGAGGCAGGCGACCCGGAGCCAGACGCGAAAGGCTTCACCGAAGCTGATGCCGTGACCGGCATCAGCTCCTGCTTGGGCGTTACGGATATCCATCACGCCTTCACCTTGTTGGTCGGCCAGTTGTGGGTCTCGCCCGTGGCGTCGCGGCACCAGCGGTAGAAGGAATCGTAGAGCAGCATGCCGGCCTCGAGCTGTTCGAGGTCGTCATCGTACATCCGCGACAGCCCGAGAGACGCGGCGAGCAGCCCGGGCGCTTCCGGTGCGAGATCCGGCCGCGCGGTGTCGGCGCCGCGCACCAGCGTGGCCAGCCGCAGCAACGCCGGCGTCGCAACGCCGAACTCCTCGATCATGACGTCGAAGGTGCAGAGCTCGCCGCGGTGGCTCCAGAACACGTTCTCGATGTCGAAGGGCGCGGCATTGAACCGCTCGCCGACAGCGACCACTTCGGACGGTGCCACATACAGAAACACCGCGTTGGGATCGACGAAGCGGCGGATCAGCCAGGGGCAGGCGATGCGGTCGACCTTGGGCCGCGCCCGCGTGACCCAGACGGTGCGTCCCTTGGTATCGCGCGGCGGTAGCTTGCGGGTGTCGAGCAATGGCAGCTTCGCTTCCTTCCAACCCTCAAAGCCGCCGTCGAGAGTCTCGGCCTCCACGCCGAGCTGGCGGAGCCAGGCTGCGGTGCCCTGTGCGAGCTTGCCGCCGCGCAGGCAGGAGACGATGGCGGAACGGCCGGCAAATGCGCCGCCCCATTCCGCAACGGTCTCGTGGCTGAACCTGACAGAGCCGGGGATCAGTCGCCGGTCGGCGGCAAAATCGGCCTCCGTCCGGACATCGATCAGAGCAGGGGCATTGGCCGTGCCGATCAGGCGCGCCAATTTGTCGGATGATATGGTCGTGAACGTTGACATGATGCGTCCTCGCATAAAGCAAACGGGACGCGATACTTGGGCATGTCGCCTCGTGGGGAGATCGCTCAAATCCCCATGGCGCTGATTACAACGAAACTCCGCGACACTGTCAATCGCTGGTTTGATCCGCATTGAACGTTAGAAAGATATGCTGTGGCCGCCTATAGTCCTCAGTGGAAGCGGAATTCTGCGGCGGAAGCGGGGTTGATCCTCGGTCGCAGCAAGTCGGCGCTGCAGGGAAGGACCAAGGATGACACGCAAGATCACGCTCGCTCTCGCCGTCGCGGCATTCGCGCTGTCCGCCCAGGCTGCGTTCGCGCAAAAGCCGGGCGTCGAGAAACTCTACATCATGAATTGCGGGGAGGGGGTTGCCGGCGACATCGGGCGCTGGTCGCCCGGGGTGAACGAAGGCCAGTCGATGGATTTCGTCGACACCTGCTATCTCATCAAGCACAGCCAGGGCTGGTTCCTGTGGGATACCGGCATCCCCGACGCGGTCGCGGCGATGCCTAACGGGCTTGCGCCGGCCGATCCGAAGGCCGTGACCTGGAAGCGGCCGAAGACGCTCGCCGCCCAACTCGAGCAGATCGGCGTCAAGCCCGCCGACATCAAGGCCATGGGCGTCTCGCATACGCATCCCGATCACATCGGCAATGTCGAGATGTTTCCACAGGCAACCCTCTACGTGCAGAAGGCCGAATATGACTGGCCCGGCGCGAACAACGAGCCGCGCTTCAAGCCGGCGCATCCGGTCGAGCTGCTCAGCGGCGACAAGGACGTGTTCGGCGATGGCAGCATCACCATCCTCTCGACGCCCGGTCACACGCCGGGGCACCAGTCGTTGCTGGTGAAATTGCCGAGGACCGGAGCGGTCGTGCTTTCCGGTGACGCCGCCCACTTCAAGAGCAATTGGGAGAACCGGCGCGTTCCCGTCAACAACGTCAGCAAGGACCAGTCGGTCGCCTCGATGCAGAAGATCGCCGAAACGCTCGACAAGGAGAAGGCGCAGCTCTGGATCAATCACGACAAGGCCCAGCGCGACAGCCAGAAGATGTCGCCGGAGTTTTATGATTAGCTTCGCCGGCGCCCTGTTGCCACCATGATGGCAGCAGGGCTGTGCTAGGCGCCTCCGGAAGCTCCCGATCAGGAGGCCGCTGTGGGGGAATGGCTCGGGGTCGCGATCGCTCTGGCGTCGAGCAGCATCGGCGGCACTGCTGCCGCGATCACCCGTTACCTCGTCGTCGGCGCCGATCCGGTCCTGCTGGCGATCCTGCGCTGGGGGATCGGTTTCATGTGTCTGCTGCCGTGTGCGCTGCTGCTGCGCGTCCGCTGGCCGCAGCGGGCGGACTGGCCGGCCGTGATGGCGCTCGGCATCTGCTTCTTCGGCCTATTCTTCATCCTCTACAACATCGCGGTGTCCTACACGACCGCCGCCCGTGCCAGTCTCGCGCTGGCGACGCTGCCGCTCCACACCATGGTGGTCGGAGCGATCCTTGGCGTCGAACGATTGACGGCGCGCAAGATCGTCGGCGTCGGCATCGCCGTGCTCGGTGTGGCCGCGGCGTTGGCCGTGGGGCTGGCACAAAGCCCGCCCGGTTCCTGGCGCGGCGAACTGATCATGACCGGCGCGGTGTTCTGCATGGCCTTCTACAACGTGCTGTCACGGCCGCTGATGCAGCGCTCCAGCGCGCTCGGGTTTCTGACGGTCGGCATGGGCGCGGGCGCTGCGGTGCTGGTGCTCGTGGGTCTTGCAAAGGGCAGCTTTGCCGCGCTCGACCATTTCACGACGGCGCAATGGATTGCCGGGATCTATCTCGGCGCCGGCGGCGGCGCGCTCGCCTTCATCCTCTGGGTCATGGCGCTGGCGCGCGCGACGCCAACCCGCGTTGCCAATACGATGACGGTCAATCCGATCGCGGCGACCTTGCTGGCGGCACTGCTGATCGGCGAGCCGATCACGCCAAATCTGCTGATCGGGCTGGTTGCCGTGTTCGCTGGCATCTGGATCGCAACCAGCCAGCCGAAGCCGGCCTAGCTTTTCGGCGCGGTGACCGGCGGCGGGCTCGTATCCGGCGTCTTCTTCGGCTTCAGCGTTCCGGCATAGAACGAGACCAACCACACCAGCAAGATGGCGAGGAGATAGACGCCCCAGGCCTGCGGCGGCGTCATGGCCCAGCGCAGGAGGCCCTTGAAGGTGCGAGGCGGGGTTTTGTCGTCGGTCATGCTGCGCTTGTGCGCGAAAGTGACCGCACGGTCAATCGGCCCGCTTCTCGGCGCGGATCAGGAACAGCGCAGCCAGCGCTGACAGGCTGAGCGCGGACGAGACCATCAGCACCTTGGCGCCCATGACGTCGATGAGGAGGCCGAAGGCCAGCGGCGCCACCGCCTGCGCCATTCGCGCCGGCGCGCCGATGATGCCGAGGCGATAGCCGAAATCTTTCGGGCCGAAGATCGAGAGCGGCAGCGTTCCGCGGGCAATCGTCAAAATGCCGTTGCCGGAGCCGTGCAGCAGCGCAAAGGCGCTCGCGGCGGGCGCGCCGAAGATGGCGACGACGGCCGCTCCGATCGGGTGGGTGAGGCACGCGAGCCGCGTCGACCACAGCGGATGGAAGCGGCTGAGAACGCTGGCTTCGAGAATGCGCGCGATCACCTGCGCCGGGCCGATCAGCGCACCGGCCGCGATCGCCTCGACATGGGTCGCGCCCGTTGCCTCGAGGATGCGCGGGAAATGTACGGCCATGGCGCCGGTGACGGTCCAGACCGCCGCAAAGACGAAGGCGAGCAGGATCATGGTCCGGTCGAGCGGGACGTGCGGTTTCTCCGCCGTTGCCGCGGCTTGCTTCGCCCCCTTGATCGCCGGCAGCATGAAGAAGTTGAGCGGCAGGCCGATCAGGATATTGGCGGCGGCCCAGGCGAAACAGGTGTCGCGCCAGCCGATATGGGCGAGCCCCCAGGCGGTGAGGGGCCAGCCGACGGTCGAGGCAAAGCCCGCCATCAGCGTGATGCCGGTGATCGAGCCGCGCGCCTCCGTGCCGTAGATGCGGCCGAGCGCGGCGAAGGCGGCGTCATAGAGCCCCATCGCCATGCCGATGCCGAGCACGAGCCAGGCAAATGCCATCACCGCGACCGATTGCGAGAAGCCAAGCAGCACGAGGCCTGCAGCGATCGTCAGGTTCGAGGCCGACAGCACCTGCCGCCCGCCGACGAGGTCGATCTGCCGGCCGATGCGCGGCCCCAGCATCGCCGAGATCACCAGCGAGGCCGAGAACGCGCCGAAGATCCAGTTGGTGGAGATGCCGAGGTCGTGCGCCATCGGGTCGGCGATCAGGGCCGGCAAATAATAGCTGGAGGCCCAGGCCAGGGTCTGCGTCGTGCCGAGCGCCAGGATGATCGGAAGCTGGCGCTGGCTCATAGTCCAGTGTTTCTGGTCGACGGTGTCATTGGTTGCATTTGCGGCCCGGGGCGCGCGCGCGTCAACAGCGTCCGCGACATATTCGACCCGCGGTGGGTGGGAGCCTTGGTTGTGCGCGGCCTTTCGCTCGTCACGAATGCACGCCATAATGGCGTATGCAACTCACCTCCCGCCTTGCGCTGATGAACTGGCTGACCGGTCAGGGCCTCACCGGCCTTCCCGAGAACGAGCTGCTGCGCGGTTTTTGCGAGCGCTGCCGCGCCGAGGGGCTGGAACTCTCGCGCGGGCTCGTCGTCATCGACACGCTGCATCCGATCTATGAGGGCCGCGGCTTCCTCTGGAACGACAGGGCCAGCAACGAGAGGGACGTGTTCGAATACGGCTCGACCGCCGAGGGCGACGCCGCCAAGAACTGGCGCCGTTCGGTGTTCTTCCACATGCTCGAGCACGGCCACGACGAGATGGTGATCGATCTGGCCGATGCGCCCTCGATGGATTTCTCGCAGATCGGCGATCTCGCCGAGAAGGGCCATAAGCACTATCTCGCCTTCGTGCATCGCTTCGGCGAGAACGGCGCGCTTGGGCTGATGGACTGCCTCTATTCCTGCTGGACCACGCGGCGCGATGAAGGCTTCTCCGAGCCGGAGCTCGTCGCGTTGCGCGATCTCGTGCCGGTGCTGGGGCTTGCGATCAAATCGGCGCAGCAGGTCGACATCGCCCGCACGCTCGGGCGCGTCTATCTCGGCCGCGGCGCCTCCGAACAGGTGCTGGGCGGACGGATCTCGCGCGGCGTTACCGAGCGCATCAACGCCGTGCTCTGGTATTCGGATTTGCGCGGCTCGACCGGAATCAGCGAGAGCATCGGCCCCGACGAGATCATCCCGTTCCTCAACGATTATGCGCAGGCCGTGATCGACGCGATCCACGAGGCCGGCGGTGACGTGCTGAAGCTGATTGGCGACGGCGTGCTCGCGATGTTCACCGGCGAGGACATGGCCCATGCCCGCCGCGCCGCGCTGCGCGCCGAGCACCTGTTTCGCCAGAACGTCGCGGCGCTGAACGTGCGGCGCGAGGCCGACGGCCGCCCGACCACGTCGGCCTATATCGGCCTGCATGTCGGCGAGGTCTTCTACGGCAATATCGGCAGCGAGGACCGGCTCGACTTCACCGTGGTGGGGCCGACCGTCAACGAGGTCAGCCGGATCGCCTCGATGAGCCGCTCGGTCGATCGCGAGCTGCTGGCGTCAGCCGAGTTTTACAAGGGCCTGGATGCCGCCGGCCGTCGCTATCTCGTCTCCACCGGTCGCTATGCCCTGCGCGGCATCGGCCGCGCGCAGGACCTCTACACGCTCGATCCCGAGGTCGACGCGAGCGAACCGGTGACGGGCAGCTACGAACGGTATCTGGCGAACTAGCAACGCGCCACCGCTTCGTCCCCCACCATGGCCGGCTGCCGATCCAGCGCGACCGCAGGCGAGAGCCAAATGATCAGCGCTTGCACGCCGAACACGGCGGCCGCGAGATAGAGGCACGCTTCCGCGCTGTAGAGGCCGCCGACGATGGCGCCCAGCGCCGAGCCGAGCGGGCGGGCGCCGTAGCTCATGATGTTGATGGCGGAGACACGGCCCAACAGGCGCGGCGGCGTCACCGACTGGCGCAAGGTCGTGGTCGAGATCACCCACAGGATCGGCCCGACGCCGAGCAGGAAGAAGCTGAGACCCGCGAGCCACGGCGAGGGCACCAGCACCGTCAGCGCCATCACGACGGCGGCGACGAAGCCGGTGACCGGGCCGAGGCCGACCACGGTGCCGAACGCGATGCGCTTCATCACGCGCGTGGCGAACAGCGCACCGATCACCATGCCGACGCCGTACATCGTCAGCACGGTGCCGACACCGGCAGCGGTCAGGCCGAGATGACGCACCGCGTACGGCACGAACACCGCGATCTGCAAGAACCAGCCGGTGTTGAAGATGAACTGCGTGATGAACACCGGCCGCAGCAGCGCATGGTGAAACACGAAGGCCGCGCCTTCGCGGATATCCTGGAACGGGTGGCGGCGCGGCACGGGCGCACGCGCAGGCTCATAGATGCCGGAGAGCAGCACGACGGCGATGGCCGAGAGCGCCGCGGCAAAGCCAAAGGCGAGGCTTGCGCCCCACCAGCCGACCAGCGCACCGCCGAGCGCAGGCCCGCTTGCGAAGGCAATGGTGCGCGCGAGCTCGATGCGGGCATTCGCAGCCGGCAACAGCTCCGCGCTCACCAGCGAGGGCACCAGGGCCGGCGCGGCCACGCTGTAGACGACGGTGCCGCAGACGGCGGCAAAGCCGAGCAGCGCCAGCAGCGACAGATTGAGCGCGCCGAGCACGAGCAGCAGCACGATGGTCGCGAGCGCCACCGCACGCAGTGCCTCGGCCCCCGCCATCAGCGAGCGGCGGGAGATGCGGTCGGCGAGCAGGCCAGCCGGAATGGCGAACAGGACGAAGGGCAGAGTGAGAGCGGTCTGGAGCAGGCCGGTCTGGCCCTCCGCCACGCCCAGCGTCAGCACGGCGACGATGGGGGCTGCGGCCAGCGCGATCTGTTCGGCCGACTGCGCCGCGAGGTTGGACCAGGCGAGGCGGTTGAAGGTTTCGGGGAGGCGGGGCGGATTTGACATGGCTCATTTCCTGCAAAGTCGGATTGGGGCCAGTATTCGCGCCGGGGACGGCCAAACCCACCCGCTTCCCGACAGGATCGGGCAAAATGGGCCGGCTGCATGGAACTGATACGGCTAGATGCAGTTGCAAATTAGTTGCAATAAGGCTCAAACCCGGTATTCTGCCAGCATGGATGCCCGATCGCCTGATTTGACCCAGGACCTGACCCAAGCCGCCGGTACCGGCTGGCGCACCGACGCGCCGACCACGAAGAGCCTGGCCGAGGTGAACGCCACGGTCGCCATCCCCGCAGCGGGGGCGTGGTGGCGGCGGCTGCTGGCCTTCGTCGGCCCAGGCTACATGGTCTCGGTCGGCTACATGGACCCCGGCAACTGGGCGACCGACCTCGCCGGTGGATCCAGGTTCGGTTACACGCTGCTCTCGGTCATCCTGCTTTCCAATCTGATGGCGATCCTGCTGCAGTCGCTGGCGGCGCGGCTCGGCATCGTCACGGATCGCGACCTCGCGCAGGCCTGTCGCGCGACCTATTCGCCGGCCGTGAACTTCCTGCTCTGGCTGGCTTGCGAGGCAGCGATCATCGCCTGCGATCTCGCCGAGGTCATCGGCACCGCGATCGCGCTGAAGCTGCTGTTCGGCATTCCCCTGGTCGGCGGCGCGCTGCTCGCAGCCCTCGACGCGTTCCTGTTGCTCGTGCTGATGAACCGGGGCTTCCGCTTCCTCGAAGCCTTCGTGATGGCGCTGCTTGCGGTCATCGCGGTCTGCTTCGCGGTCCAGATCGTCGCCGCCGCGCCGCCGGTCGCCGAGGTGCTGCACGGCTTTGTGCCGAAGAGCGAGATCTTCACCAATTCCGAGATGCTTTACATCGCGATCGGCATCATCGGTGCAACCGTGATGCCGCATAATCTGTACCTGCATTCCTCGATCGTGCAGACGCGTGCGTATGAGCGCAACGACGAAGGCCGTCGCGAGGCGATCAAATGGGCGACGACGGATTCGACCGTCGCGCTGATGCTGGCGCTGTTCATCAACGCCGCGATCCTCGTCGTGGCGGCCGCGACCTTCCACAAGAGCGGCCACTCGGATGTTGCGGAGATCGGCCAGGCCTTTGAGCTGCTCTCGCCGCTGCTGGGCCTCGGCATCGCCTCGACGTTGTTCGCGGTGGCGCTGCTGGCGTCAGGCCTCAACTCGACGGTCACCGCGACGCTCGCCGGGCAGATCGTGATGGAAGGCTTTCTCGATTTGCGCCTGCCGAGCTGGGCGCGCCGCCTCGTCACGCGCGGCATCGCCATCATTCCGGTGATCGTCGTCACCGCGATCTACGGCGAGCGCGGCACCGCGGACCTGCTGGTGTTCAGCCAGGTCGTGCTGTCGATGCAACTGCCGTTCGCCGTCATCCCGCTGGTGCGCTTCGTGTCGGATCGCCGCAAGATGGGGCAGTTTGCGATTGCACCATATGTCGCTGCGACCGCGTGGATCGTCGCGGGCGTCATCGTGGTTTTGAACGTGAAGCTGTTGGTGGATACGCTGTTCGGTTGAGGGCGCTAGTCCTGCGGCTCGGACGCCGCATCGCCCTGCGCGTCGATGCGCAGCCAGCCTGAGGGGGCGAGGCGCTGCTGCGGCAGGAAGCGGGCCTTGTAGTCCATCTTCTTGGAGCCCTCGATCCAGTAGCCGAGATAGACGTAGGGCAGGCCCTGGCGACGGGCGCGCGCAATGTGGTCGAGGATCATGAAGGTGCCCATCGAGCGGCTGACCTGACTCGGCTCGAAGAACGAATAGACCATCGACAGACCGTCGCTGAGCACGTCGGTCAACGCGACCGCGATCAGCTCCTCACCGCGGCCGGTGATGCCGCTGTCGGGACCGCGCTTGCGATACTCGATGATCCGGGTTTCGACATGGCTGTCCTCGACCATCATGGCGTAGTCGAGCACGGTCATGTCGGCCATGCCGCCATGGCGGTGGCGGGCGTCGAGATAGGCCCGAAACACCGAATATTGTTCGGAGGTCGGTACCGCGCTGCGCTGTTCGCCGATGATGTCGGAATTGCGCGCCATCACCTTGCGGAAGTTGCGGGAGGGGCGGAACTCGTTGGCGACCACGCGCACCGAGACACAGGCCCGGCACTGGTCACAGGCCGGCCGGTAGGCGATCGACTGGCTGCGGCGGAAACCGCCATGGGTCAGGAGGTCGTTGAGGTCGCCGGCGCGATCACCCACGAGGTGCGTAAACACCTTGCGCTCATGCCGGCCCGGCAGATACGGGCAGGGGGACGGCGCCGTGAGGTAAAATTGGGGGGTGTCGCGCGAGTGCTGGGTCAAGGGACGTCGTGGGCCTCCGAAGTGAGTATCAGCATCGCGCTACGAAAGCGCCCGGTCAATCGGTCCGCTTGGCAGGTCAGGTCAGTCAGTCTAGCGGAGCCTGGTTAGTAGGTCCTTGCCGTCTGCGGCACGGGCGCCCGAACGGAATTGTTGATCACGACCGTTCCCAGCACGAAATCGTGCAGCAGCCGCCGGCGGCCATTGAACAGGCCGACCAGCACGACGAAGGGCGACAGGAACGAGACCGTCACCCAGAACAGCACGGCATGGGTGGCGCCGAGGACAAAGTAGCCGGGCGCGCCGTACCAGGTGCGCAACTCAAGATCCATGATCCGCATCCCGATGGTCGCGGACGAGGGACCGCCGATGCAGGCACCGTAATAGACGATGGCCCAGATCACGGAGGCGGGCCAAGCCAGCCAGAACAGCGCCCAGCCGATGCCGAGCGTCACCACGCCGAACAGGGCGATGAAGATGTAGCCGAGGATGACGGGAACGGAGATCACGACCATGTCGATCAGGAACGCGAATACCCGCCGCGTCGCGACGCCGCGGAACAGTTCCGGATGCAGATAGGGGTCGTAGGCGTGAGCCGCGCCATCACTGCGCCAGGCGCCTGAACTACCCGAGTCATAAGACATTGTCCGTCCTCCCAGGGAAAACTCCCGTGGCAGGACATGGGAACAGGCTATTCCCCTGCCAAGGGTGCGCGCGCGTCAACAAGCCGAAATATTCCGGCAATTCGGGGGCGGGGGAGGTCGAGAGCGAAAGTCTCGTAGGGTAGGCAAAGCGAAGCGTGCCCACCATCCAGTAATGATCGCGACCAATCGTGGGCACGGCGCAAATGCGCCTTTGCCCACCCTACGGCACCTACGATACTTACGATACTTACGTCTGCGCGCGCAGCTTCTCCGCCGCCTTCGGCGCAAAATAGCTGAGCACGCCGTCGGCACCCGCGCGCTTGAACGCGAGCAGGCTCTCCATCATCGCGCGGTCGCCGTCGAGCCAGCCGTTGTTGGCGGCGGCTGCGATCATCGCGTATTCGCCTGAGACCTGGTAGGCGAAGGTCGGCATCGCAAACGTGTCCTTCACGCGGCGGACCACGTCGAGATAGGGCATGCCGGGCTTCACCATCACCATGTCGGCGCCTTCGGAGATGTCGAGCTCGACTTCGCGCAGCGCTTCGTCGGTATTGGCGCTGTCCATCTGATAGGTGCGCTTGTCGCCGGTCAGCGTCTTGGCCGAGCCGATGGCGTCGCGGAACGGGCCGTAGAAGGCGGAGGCGTATTTGGCCGCATAGGCCATGATCTGCACGTCGAGCAGGCCTGAGTGGTCCAGCCCCTCGCGGATCGCCGCGACGCGGCCGTCCATCATGTCGGAGGGCGCGATGATGTCGCAGCCGGCCTCGGCCTGCACCAGCGCCTGGCGCACCAGCACCGCGACCGTCTCGTCATTCAAAATCTTGCCGTCGACGATCAGGCCATCATGGCCGTGGCTGGTGAAGGGATCGAGCGCGACGTCGCAGAGGATGCCGATCTCGGGAAACTCCTTCTTGATCGCGCGCACCGCCTGGCAGACCAGATTGTTCGGGTTGGTCGCTTCCGAGCCTTCCTCGTCGCGCAAGGACGGGTCGGTGTAGGGAAACAGCGCCAGGCAGGGGATCGTCAGCTTCATGGCGCGCTCGGCCTCGCGCACGGCCTGGTCGACGCTGAGGCGCTCGACGCCGGGCATCGAGGCGATGGCCTCGCGCTTGTTGCTGCCGTCGATCAGGAACAGCGGCCAGATCAGATCGTCGGTGGTGAGCACGTTCTCGCGCACCATCCGCCGGGCCCATTCGGCCTTGCGGTTGCGGCGCGGGCGGACGGTCAGATCGAGGGCATGGGGCACAGCTGCACCCGTCCCGCGCGCAACCTCGCGCAGTTCGATCGGACGTCCGTATTTGATCGCCATTAGTCTTCCTCCGGCTGGAATTATTCTTATACCAGCTCGCATGGTTCCCGCCACCGCGGCTTGACCTGCCGCAAGGCAGAATTGAACCGGCTTGCGCTGCCGATTGATTTTGCGGGGCGAACCGGCCAGAAGGGGGCCATGTCCGAGATCTCCACCCGCGATGCGGCCCGCGACGGCGCCAATGCCAGAGATGCCGTCAGAGACAGCGCCCGCGACAATGCGATGTCGGTGGCGGCGATCTCGTCGGAGCGCCCCGAGTCCGACGACAATGTCTGGACGCGGCGGCTGGTGCTGTTCCTGCGCGTGATGGCGCTGCTGTCGATCCTCAAGGGCCTCTATCACTGGGCGCAGGTGACGGGCTTCGTCGGCGGCGAGGACGAGGCGTTCGAGAACCAGTCGATGGCCTGGCAGGCCTCGACCATCTACTTCGCCGTGATCGAGCTCGTCGCCGCCGTCGGCCTCTGGCTCGCCACGCCCTGGGGCGCGGTGGTGTGGCTCACCACCGTGGTGTCGATGGCGGTGATCGAGCTGATGTTCCCCGGCATCTATGGCGGCAGCCTGATCGTGGTCGGCGTCGAGGCCTTCATGCTCGCCGCCTATCTCGCACTCGCCTGGATGGCCGCGCGCGAACGGCCGCCATAGCGGTCGCGCGCAGGCATCTTGCAGGGTGGGTAGAGCGAAGCGAACCCCATCGATGCAACCGCGCGAGGATCATGGGTTTCGCTTCGCTGTACCCATCCCACGATCTGTTCAGCTCCGGGACACCGGCGATTTCACGCGCGTTTGGTTGACCACTCGTTGCGTAAAATTCGAGGTAACTTTTCATTGACCTAGCGGTATCCGCCACAGCTGTTACGCGTGCGTTTCGAAACGGGGCGGGGCTGTTCTGGAATGCGACAGAATGGGCGCACGGAGGGTGAACAGGACCTTGCGAAGGTCAACAGACGGTTGCGAAAAGCCCTTGTGGCACAGGCTTAATCCGCAATTCACTGTCTTAAATTCATGATCTCTTTATTCTCTTATTTAAGCCGATCTTCAAACGCCCCCCTTAAGTTGCACCTATCAGACGGGACACAAGTTTCGTCGAATAAGTGTCGATAAAAACGACAACAGGGGAAGTGTCATGATGAAAGCCGTCGCAACTGCGGCAGATACCGCAGAGCGCGTTTCGGGCCCGCAGGGTTCGGTGCAGTCGCTCTATCTGGAAGCATTGACTCTGGTGGAGCGGCTGCATCGCCGTCTCCTCGACGTGATCAAGGACGAGTTCGATCGTCGTGGCCGCGCCGACATCAATTCCGTGCAGGCGCTCCTGCTCTATAACATCGGCGACAAGGAGCTGACCGCGGGCGAACTGCGCACGCGCGGTTACTATCTCGGCTCCAACGTCTCCTACAATCTGAAGAAGCTCGTCGAGCTCGGCTTCCTCGATCATCAGCGCTCGCGCGTTGACCGCCGCTCGGTGCGCATTCGCCTGACGCCGCAGGGCCAGGAAGTCCGCCGCATCGTCGACAGCCTCTACCAGAAGCACGTCAAGACCGTTGAACAGGTCGGCGGCATCTCGGGCGAGGAGTTCTCGACCCTCAACAAGTCGCTGCACCGCCTCGAGCGGTTCTGGACCGACCAGATCCTGTATCGGCTCTGAGTTTTCCGAGTTTTCCGAGGGATTTGGCCAAGCCGGCCCAAAACAAGACCGGCAAGCCTTCCCGAACGTGCCTGCTTCCCCAAGCGCGCCGGCCCGGCTTGCCCCGGACCGGTGCGTTTTGTCGTCGTTTTCGCACTTGCGAAAAATATGACGGCCGGGTGGAACCAGTTGTTCGCGTCGCAGTTGTCTCCTCGGGATCGGAGGATGCAATGCTGGTCGAGCGCGGGTTGCAGGCAATGAACGTCGAGCTCGTGAGCGATGCTTATGCCATCGCCGCGAACTACCTCCGTCGTTCCGGCGCGATCCCCGACACGCTCGTCACCAACGAACGCCTGCTCGAGATCATCATCAAGCTGCTCCAGCACGGCGAATTCAACAAGATCAGGCTCGCCAACAAGGCGATCGCGCGCTTCGAGGCGCAGGCCGAGGCGAGAGCGGTTGCCTGATCAAGACTCCCAAAATTCCGAAAGACCAGAGGGTGCCATGGAAGCTGCCATCGACCGCATCATGCAGACCTATGACTTGCTCGCCAACCGGACGGCGGCGGCGAGCGAGGAGGCGCGCCTGAAGGTCACGAACTATCTGAATACGTTGATGGAAGCAGGCGAGAAAGACACCCACAGGTTGACGGTCTGCGGCCTGACCTATCTGCGCCAGCTCGACGGCAGCGTGGACCCCGTGAAGGCGGGGTATACCGGGCTGTAGGGGATTTCGGCCGGCACCGGGGGCGCCATTTAGGGTCCGAAGCGGACCCTTCAGGGAGGGTTGGATCGGGGGCGGTTCCTAGAGTGTCTTCCATCCCCAAAATCCTCCGATCCCCACCATATCTTGCATAAATATCAGGCTCGACCCGCAACTACTTGGCCGGGGGCGGGCGATGTGGTAGATCGCGCTCGCCGCTTCCGATCGCCACACCAAGACCCCCGTAGCCCGCCAAAAGGCTGCGGCGGTGGAGATATTCGCAAGATGACCCTCGCCAAGAACTCTGCAGCGTCCGCCTCTGCGCCCGATTCGTTTTTCACCGCCTCGCTCGAGCAGGCCGACCCGGAAATCGCAGCCGCCATCAAGGGCGAGCTCGGCCGGCAGCGCCATGAGGTCGAGCTGATTGCCTCCGAGAACATCGTCAGCCGGGCCGTGCTGGAAGCGCAGGGTTCGGTCATGACCAACAAATACGCAGAGGGTTATCCGGGCGCGCGCTACTACGGCGGTTGTGAGTGGGTCGACGTCGCCGAGAACCTCGCGATCGATCGCGCCAAGAAGCTGTTCGGCGCCAACTTCGCCAACGTGCAGCCGAACTCCGGCAGCCAGATGAACCAGGCGGTGTTTTTGGCGCTGCTGCAGCCCGGCGACACCTTCATGGGTCTCGACCTCGCGGCTGGCGGCCATCTCACCCACGGCTCGCCCGTCAACATGAGCGGCAAGTGGTTCAAGGCCGCGCACTACACCGTGCGCCGCGAGGACCAGCTCATCGACATGGACGCGGTTGCCAGGCAGGCCGAAGAGGTCAAGCCGAAGCTGATCGTTGCCGGCGGCTCGGCCTATTCGCGCGCCTGGGACTTCAAGCGTTTCCGCGAGATCGCGGACTCGGTCGGTGCGTATCTGCTGGTCGACATGGCGCACTTCGCGGGCCTCGTCGCCGGCGGCGTGCATGCCTCGCCGGTGCCGCATGCCCACGTCACCACGACCACCACGCACAAGTCGCTGCGCGGTCCGCGCGGTGGTCTGATGCTGTGGAACGACGAGGCGCTGACCAAGAAGTTCAACTCGGCGATCTTCCCGGGCCTGCAGGGCGGCCCGCTGATGCACGTGATCGCGGCGAAGGCGGTTGCGTTCGGCGAAGCGCTTCGTCCGGACTTCAAGGTTTACGCGAAGAACGTCGTCGAGAACGCCAAGGCGCTGGCCGAGGCGATGAAGAGCCACGGCTTCGATATTGTTTCCGGTGGCACCGATAACCATCTCATGCTGGTTGACCTCAGGCCGAAGGGCCTGAAGGGCAACGTTTCGGAGAAGGCGCTGGTCCGCGCCGCCATCACCTGCAACAAGAACGGCATTCCCTTCGATCCGCAGTCGCCTTTCGTCACCTCCGGAATTCGGCTGGGCACGCCGGCGGCGACGACCCGCGGCTTCGGTGTCGCTGAATTCCAGCAGGTTGGCGGCATGATCGCCGAGGTCCTGAACGCGATCGCGCAGTCCGACGACGGCAAGGCGCCGCTGGTCGAGGCCGCGATCAAGGAGCGGGTCAAGGCGCTCACCGACCGGTTCCCGATCTATCAGTAAGGTCTGGATACACGGATGCGCTGCCCGAACTGCAACAGTCTCGATACGCAGGTAAAGGACTCGCGTCCGACCGAGGATTCCTCCGTCATTCGCAGGCGGCGCGTATGCGTCGCCTGCGAATTCCGCTTCACCACCTTCGAGCGCGTGCAATTGCGCGAGCTCACGGTGATCAAGCGCAACGGCCGCCGCGTGCCGTTCGACCGCGACAAGCTGATGCGCTCGGTGTCGATCAGTCTGCGCAAGCGGCCGGTCGAGCCGGAGCGGGTGGAGAAGATGGTCTCCACCATCGTGCGCGAGCTCGAGACGGGCGGCGAGGCCGAGATCTCCTCCGAGGTGATCGGCGAGACCGTGATGGAGCATCTGCGCACGCTCGACGACGTCGCCTATGTGCGCTTCGCCTCCGTCTATCGCAATTTTCGCGAGGCCAAGGATTTCGCCGAGGTGCTCGGCGAGCTCTCCGGTGAGGAGGAAGCGCGGCTCGCCGCGATCCGCAAATGATCTTCCGCATCCTGGAGGATCAGTTCGCCCAGAAGATCCGTGAGACGAAGGATTCCGATCGCCGGTTCATGCAGCTTGCGCTGGCGTTGGGCCGGCGCGGGCAGGGGCGCACCTGGCCCAATCCTGCCGTCGGTGCCGTCATCGTCAAGGACGGAGTGATCGTCGGCCGCGGCTGGACCCAGCCCGGTGGACGGCCGCATGCCGAAGTTGAAGCACTGCGACGGGCTGGTGAGGCCGCGCGCGGCGCGACGCTCTACGTCACGCTCGAACCCTGCTCGCATTTCGGCAAGTCGCCGCCTTGCGCCGACGCGGTGATCGCCGCCGGCATCAAGCGGGTGGTCGCAGCGATCGAGGATCCCAATCCGGACGTCGCAGGCCAGGGCCATGCGCGCTTGCGCGCGGCCGGCATCACCGTGGATGTGGGTCTGTGTGCGGCAGAGGCCGCGTTCGACCACGCCGGCCATTTCCGCCGCATCCGCGATCACCGTCCGCATGTGATCCTGAAGCTCGCGGTCTCGCCCGACGACAAGATCGGCGCCGCCGGAGGCAAGCCGCTCGCAATTACCGGCGAAGCCGTGCGCAACCGCGTGCATCTGTTCCGCGCCTCGAGCGACGCCATCCTGGTCGGTATCGGTACGGTGCTGGCGGATGATCCGCAGCTCAACTGCCGCCTGCCGGGTATGGACGCGCGTTCTCCGGTGCGCGTCGTGCTCGACCAGAATTTGCGCATCCCGGCCTCGAGCCAGCTCGTGCGCTCCGCGCGCGAGACGCCGGTCTGGGTGATCGGCTCGGAGCTCGCCGAGGCTGCGGCCGCCACGCGGCTTGGCGCCGCCGGTGCGCAAATCATGCGCATGCCACCGGGAGGCGCATCCGGGCTCGATCTTCCCGCCGTGCTGCATGCGCTCGCCGAGAAGGGCATCACGCGCCTGATGGTCGAGGGCGGTAGCCGTGTGGCGGCATCGTTCGTCTCCGCCGACCTCGTCGACGAGATCTGGCTGTTCCGCGGAGCGGAAGAGGTCGGCGCCGGGGGGGTCGATGCGCTCGATGCATTGCCCCTGTCGAAAATCACGCAGTCGCAGGCCTACAAGGTTCATGCTAGCGAGACATTCGATCACGATACTCTCACCATCTACGAGCGCGCCTAACATGTTCACCGGCATTGTCACCGATATCGGCGAGATCGTCAGCTTCAAGCCCGTGGCACAGGGGCAGCTGCACCGGCTGCGTATCGCTTGCAGCTACGATCAGACCACCATCGCCGACGGCGCCTCGATCGCCAGCAACGGTGTGTGCCTGACTGTGGTTGCTTCCGGCGTCGCAGACGGCAAAACCTGGTATGACGTCGATGCGGCGGCCGAGACGCTGGCGCTGACGACGGCAAAGCACTGGAAGCTGGGCACGAAGCTCAATCTCGAGCGTGCGCTCAAGATCGGCGACGAACTCGGCGGCCACATCGTCGCCGGCCATGCCGACGGCATCGCAACCATCGTCAGCCGCGAGGACCTGCCCGATATGGCGCGGTTCGAGCTCTCCACCACGCGGGAGCTGGCGCGCTTCATCGCCACCAAGGGCTCGATCACGCTCGACGGCGTCTCGCTGACGGTCAATACCGTGAAGGACGTGACCTTTTCGGTGCTGATCATCCCGCATACGCTTGATGTCACGACGATCGGCGGCTGGAAGGCGGGGACCGAGGTTAATATCGAGGTCGATTTGATGGCCCGCTATGCGGCGCGGCTGACGGAAATGACGGTTTAAAACTTGGCTTACCCGCCTGCGGCGACTACATAACGCGGCGACCCAAGAGACCGACCAAGAAACCGACCAAAAGACGACTTCACGAAACGGATTGAGACGATGGCAGACGCGCGGCGCGCACCCCTGAAGGACCAGACCGACATCTCCGGCGCACGTGCGCTGATTGTCGAGGCGCGGTTCTATGACGATCTCCAGGACGCGCTTCTCGATGGCGCGGTCACCGAGTTGAAGGCGGCCGGCCTGACCCATGACGTCATCACGGTTCCCGGCGCGCTGGAGATTCCGGCGGCGATTGCGATCGCGGTCGATGCGGCCGCTTCCAACGGCAAGCCCTATGACGCCGTGATCGCGCTCGGCTGCGTGATCCGCGGCGACACCATTCATTTCGAGATCGTCTCGCAGGAATCCTCGCGCGCGCTGATGGATCTTGCGGTGGCGCGCAAGCTGCCGCTCGGCAACGGCATCCTCACCGTCAACAACGAGGACCAGGCATGGGCGCGGGCACGCGCCAGCGAGCTCAACAAGGGCGGCGATGCCGCGCGCGCAGCACTTGCGATGCTGCGCATCAAACGCCGTCTGGCGCGGGCCTGAGCCATGGTTGACGCGAAAAAACCGGCGGGACCTGCGGAGAAGAAAGCGAACCGGCGCGGTGCGGCGCGGCTCGCGGCCGTCCAGGCGCTCTACCAGATGGATATCGCCGGTGCCGGCATCAACGACATCTTTGCGGAGTTCGAGAGCCACTGGCTCGGCAACGAGGTCGAAGGCGATACTTACCTGCCGGCGGAAGCGGCATTCTTCCGCGACGTCGTCTCCGGTGTCGTTCGCGACCAGAAGAAGCTCGATCCTCTGATCGACGAGGCGTTGTCGAAGGGATGGCCGCTGAAGCGGATCGAGGCGATCCTGCGCGCGGTGCTGCGGGCAGGAGCCTATGAGCTCCAGCACCGCAAGGACGTGCCGGGCCGTGTCGTCGTCTCGGAATACGTTGATGTTGCCAACGCCTTCGTCGACCGCGAGGAGACCGGCATGGTCAACGCGGTGCTCGACCAGATCGGCCGCCAGTTTCGCGGTGATGAGTTCGGGCGGGGGTAATTGAGACGACGACTTCCGCCGTAGCCGTCACCCTGAGGTGCCGGAGCGAAGCGGAGGCCTCGAAGGGCGGCGGCGTGCCACTGGGCTGCACCTCGGCCGTGCATCCTTCGAGGCTCGCAAGGGCTCGCACCTCAGGATGACGGGTCTGCTATCGTGACGCAGGACAAAAACCAAGCCTCCGCCGAAGACTCCCTGATCGCGCGCTATTTCAAGCCGCTGGCGACTGATCCCGGCGCGTTCGCCCTCGTCGACGATGCCGCGATCCTGTCCTCGTCGGGCGACGATATCGTCGTCACCACCGACGCCGTGGTCGAGGGCGTGCATTATCTTGCCACCGATCCCCCCGACACCATCGCGCGCAAGGCGCTGCGGGTGAACCTGTCCGATCTCGCCGCCAAGGGAGCTGCGCCCGCCGGATTCGTGCTGACGCTGGCGCTACGGAGCAAGGAAGACGCCTGGCTCAGGCCGTTCGCCGATGCGCTCGGCGAGGACGCCAAGACCTTTGCCTGCCCGCTGCTCGGCGGTGACACGGTGTCGACGCCGGGACCGCAGATGATCTCGATCACCGCCTTCGGCCGTGTGCCGAAGGGGCGGATGGTCGGCCGCACCGGTGCCAAGCCGGGCGATGTTATCCTCGTGACGGGGACGATCGGCGATGCCGCGCTCGGCCTCGATATGCTGACCGGCGGCGCGGCGGCCACGGCGCTGACCTCCGATCCGGCAGCAAGAGAAGCGCTGATCTCGCGCTATCGGATCCCTCAGCCGCGCAACGTGCTGGCGCAGGCCGTGCGTGATCACGCGACGGCGGCGATGGACGTCTCCGACGGGCTCGCCGGCGACCTGACGAAACTCTGTGCAGCATCCGGTGTGTCCGCCACGGTCAACGTGGCGAGCGTGCCGCTCTCGGCCGCGGCGGCAGGCCTGGTCGCCCGCAATGCCATTTGCGTTGAGACGCTGCTTGCCGGGGGCGACGATTACGAGGTGCTGTGCACGGTGCCGCCGGCACAGAGCGATGCGCTGATGGAAGCGGGGCGGGCGGCGGGTCTGGCCGTCACGGCGATCGGCACCATCGTCGCGGGCCTTGAGCGGCCGCGCTTCCTTGACGGGCAGGGGCAGGAGCTGGCCTTGAAGCGGCTGTCCTACAGCCACTTCTAGGAAATGCGCCAGGCCGGCGGCCAGCCGCTCGGGATTAGGTCTAAATACTTGCCGAGATCGGCTTTTTCGGCCTCATCCGGCGTTGCACCCTCAATTTGATTTTGGCAAGCTTGTGACCGACTAGGGCCACCCCTTCGTGCAAGGGGCGGCCCTGTTCAACATAAGGGTGCCGCACCGCTTGACGGAAAAACAAAAGGCACCGGGGGTACGTACATCAAGGATCTGAGGCAAAAATCACATGACAGCATTATGGTTGATAGTGCTCTGCGGAGTGCTTTCCGTCGTCTACGCGATTTGGGCGACGTCTTCGGTGTTGAGTGCAGATGCGGGGTCACCGCGCATGCAGGAGATCGCGGGAGCTGTGCGTGAAGGCGCACAAGCGTATCTCCGGCGCCAGTACACCACGATCGGCATCGTCGGCATCGTCATCTTCGTGCTGCTTGCCTATTTCCTTGGGCTTTATGTCGCGATCGGCTTCTTGATCGGCGCCATCCTGTCGGGGGCGGCCGGCTTCATCGGCATGAACGTCTCGGTTCGCGCCAACGTGCGTACCGCCCAGGCTGCGACGACGTCGCTCGCCGGCGGCCTCGAACTCGCCTTCAAGGCGGGCGCGATCACCGGCATGCTGGTGGCGGGTCTCGCGCTGCTTGGCGTGACCCTCTATTTCGGCTTCCTGGTCCACTCGCTGAAGCTCGCACCCGATAGCCGCACCGTGGTCGATGCCATGGTGGCGCTCGGCTTCGGCGCCTCGCTGATCTCGATCTTCGCCCGTCTCGGCGGCGGCATCTTCACCAAGGGTGCGGACGTCGGCGGCGATCTCGTCGGCAAGGTCGAAGCGGGTATCCCGGAGGACGATCCGCGCAACCCGGCAACGATCGCCGACAACGTCGGTGACAACGTCGGCGACTGCGCCGGCATGGCCGCCGATCTGTTCGAGACCTATGCGGTGACCGCGGTCGCCACCATGGTGCTCGCGGCGATCTTCTTCGCCAAGACGCCGATCCTCTCCAACATGATGACGCTGCCGCTCGCCATCGGCGGCATCTGCATCATCACCTCGATCATCGGCACCTTCTTCGTGAAGCTCGGGCCGAGCCAGTCGATCATGGGCGCGCTCTACAAGGGCCTGATCGCCACCGGAGTCCTGTCGCTGATCGGCGTTGCCGGCGTGATCTACTATCTGATCGGCTTCGGCAAGCTCGACGGCGTCGACTACACCGGCATGGCGCTGTTCGAATGCGGCATCGTCGGCCTCGTCGTCACCGGCCTGATCATCTGGATCACCGAATACTACACCGGTACCGACTATCGTCCGGTGAAGTCGATCGCCCAGGCCTCGGTGACCGGTCACGGCACCAACGTGATCCAGGGTCTCGCCGTCTCGATGGAAGCGACCGCGCTGCCCGCCATCGTGATCATCGCCGGCATCCTGGTCACCTATAGCCTGGCCGGTCTGTTCGGCATCGCGATCGCGACCGCCACCATGCTGGCGCTGGCCGGCATGGTCGTCGCCCTCGATGCGTTCGGCCCGGTGACGGACAACGCCGGCGGTATCGCCGAGATGGCGGGCCTGCCGAAAGAAGTGCGCAAGTCGACCGACGCACTCGACGCGGTCGGCAACACCACCAAGGCGGTGACCAAGGGCTATGCGATCGGCTCTGCCGGTCTCGGTGCCCTGGTGCTGTTCGCGGCCTACAACCAGGACCTCAAGTTCTTCGTTGCGGATTCCGCGCAGCATCCCTACTTCGCCGGGGTCAATCCGGACTTCTCGCTGAACAATCCCTACGTCGTGGTGGGCCTCTTGTTCGGCGGCCTGCTGCCGTACCTGTTCGGTGCGATGGGCATGACGGCCGTAGGCCGTGCGGCCAGCGCGATCGTCGAGGAGGTACGTCGTCAGTTCCGCGAGAAGCCGGGCATCATGCAGGGCACCGACAAGCCGGACTACGGCAAGGCGGTCGACCTGCTCACCAAGGCGGCGATCAAGGAGATGATCATCCCCTCGCTGCTGCCGGTGCTGTCGCCGATCGTCGTCTACTTCCTGATCTACGCCATCGCAGGCGGCGGCGTGGCCGGCAAGTCGGCGGCGTTCTCGGCCGTCGGCGCCATGCTGCTCGGCGTGATCGTGACGGGCCTGTTCGTCGCGATCTCGATGACCTCGGGCGGCGGCGCCTGGGACAACGCCAAGAAGTACATCGAGGACGGTCATTTCGGCGGCAAGGGCTCTGATGCCCACAAGTCGGCCGTGACCGGCGACACCGTCGGCGATCCCTACAAGGACACCGCAGGCCCCGCGGTGAACCCGATGATCAAGATCACCAACATCGTGGCGTTGCTGCTGCTGGCGATCCTGGCGCACTGATCCGTCGATGACACAAGACAAAACCCCGCGGCGTGAGCCGCGGGGTTTTTGTTTGCCGGGTCACCGTGTCATTGCGAGTCGCGATGACGGAGGAGGCGCCTACTGCACATCCATCTGCAGGCCTTCCTTCTGGATGATGCCGGCGAATTTCTTCGTCTCGGCGTCCACGAAGTCCGCGAATTGCTGCGGCGTGCCGTAGTCGGCGCGGGCGCCCATGGCGGCGATCTGCTTCTTCATGTCGTCGCGCTCGAGCATCGCCTTGACCTGGAGATTGAGCGCTTCCAGCACGGGAGCAGGGACGGCCTTCGGCAGAAACACCGAGAACCATGACGACACATCGAAGTTCGCAAGCTCCGGCGCGCTCTCGCGCATGGTCGGCAGGTTCGGCGCGAGATCGCTCCGCTCGGTCGTGGTGACGCAGAGGCCGTTGAGCGTGCCGTTCTGAACCTGCGGCAGGCTCGGATAGAGATTGTCGAACAGGATCTGGATGTCGCCGGCAAGCGCGGCCTGAAGCGCGGGCCCGGCGCCGCGGAACGGGATGTGCGTCATCTTCAGCCCGGTGAGCTGGAGGAACCAGGCGCCGGTGAGGTGAGGGCTCTGGCCGACGCCGGAGGAGGCGTAGCTGAGCTTGTCCGGATTGGCCTTCAGATACGCGATCAGCTCGGCGACCGACTTGATGCCGGTCTTCGGGTGCGCCGAGACGATGTTCGGAATCCGGATCATGTTGGAGACCGGCTGGAGCTGGTCCGGCTTGTAGCTGAGGTTCTTGAAAATGCTGTAGGCGATCGCGTTCGGCCCGGGGTTGCCGATCAGGATGGTGTGGCCGTCGGCCTTGGAGCGAACCACTTCGGCCGTGCCGATCGTGCCGCCGCCGCCCGATCGATTCTCCACGACCGCGGTCTGGCCCCAGGCGGACTGGAGATGGGCTGCGAGCAACCGTCCCATGACGTCGGTCGAGCCGCCGGCCGCAGCCGGCACGATCACACGGATGTTCTCGGTCGGCTTCCAGTCCGCAAGGCTCGATCGCGGCAGGATGGCTGCGGCCGAGAGGCCAGCGGCGCCGGCGAGCACGCGGCGGCGGGACAGAATCTTGTTCTGAAGTTGATTGGGCACGAATCCACTCCCTGCTTCTTGTTTTGCAGAGAGCGTATGGAACCCGGCGTGCAACGGCAAGTCGCGCGCGCCCGCAAGTGCCGCGCCAAGGGTGGCACGACGCCGCAGGGTTGAGCCTCAGTTAAAGCTGAGCAGCTTGAACAGCGGCGCGAGGTAGCTCATCTCCTGACCCGAGGTCGGCGTGGTCCGGCTGATGGAGTCGAAGATCTTGCCGTCCTGCAGGCCGTAATTCGCAAGCCTGCGCACGCGCCGGTTCTTGTCGAAATAGACGGCGATGACGCGCTGGTCGACCACCTTCTGGTTCATGAAGGCGACCATGCGCTCCGAGCGCTGCGAGATGTAGTAGAACACCTCACCGTCCAGCGTCGCGACCGTGGAGGGCGTGCCCATCACGATCAGCACCTGATCCTGGCTCGCACCGATCGGAATCTGCTCGAGCGCGCCGGGGGGCAGGATGTAGCCCTTCTGGAACTGCTCGCCGGTGCATCCCGCAAGGGCGCCACCGACCAGAGCCACGGCCGCGAGCATGCGCAAGCCGCGCCAGCGTGCATGAAGGCCGCGCCGCTTGTCTGCGCGCAGGCTGGTCTGGTTCGTTATCGTCATAGTGGAACTGATTCCGTCCCCTTGCGTCGCGCGAGGCGCTGAAGTACCGGGCGGAGGCTCTGAATGCAACTCGCGCGCGCCCGCTTGCGGAAACCACAATGCTTTGGCCGTTCAATCACTTCAGGAAACCCCGGCTAGCCCCGGCCGGCACCATTGAGGCCATCTATGGCATGATCGTGACGCAGGCGCGAGAACCCATATTTTACCGGGACTTGGGCGTGCCTGATACGGTTAATGGCCGTTTTGACCTGTTGCTGCTGCACCTCTGGCTGTTGCTGCGGCGGCTGCGGACTGTCGCCCAGGGCGGGGTGGAGCTGTCGCAGGCCCTGTTCGACCGCTTCTGCGAGGACATGGACGACAATCTGCGCGAGATGGGCATCGGCGATCAGACCGTCCCGAAGCGGATGCGGGCCTTCGGCGAGGCCTTTTACGGCCGCGTCCAGGCTTACGACCAGGCAATCGATACGGGCGCCGAGGCGCTGGCGCAGGCAATCTGCAAGAATATTTTGAATGGCGCCGGGATGGATCACGCACGGCGGCTGGCGGCCTACGCGGTGGCGGCGGATGCTGATCTCGGCCAGACCGAAGATGCTGCGCTGCTGCGCGGATCCTTCAAATTTCCCGCACCGCTTCGGGAGGATGGAACGTCATGAATCGACCGATGACCGGATCCGAACCTGATCCCTGGCGCGTGCCCGTGATGGTGGCGCATATTCCGGATACCGGCTTGCATCGTGAGCTCGAAGCATCGGCGGCCGAGCGTCAGGCCATGGCCGATCTCGCGGGCGTGCGTGAGGTCCTGTCGGCCCATGCCGACCTCGACGTCGTGCCCAAGAGCGGCGGCCGGCTCCAGGTCACGGGCCGGGTCCGCGCTCGGATCGGCCAGACCTGCGTGGTCACGCTCGATCCGATGGAGAGCGACATCGACGAGGAGGTCGATCTGACCTTTGCGCCCGAGGCCGAGGCGCGGCGGCTGGCTGACCTGATCGAGGAAGGCGAGGACAACGAGGAACCCCCGGAGGTCGCCGATCCGCCGGAGGCCATCGTCAACGGGATCATCGACCTCGGCCGTATCGCAACCGACGCGGTGTTCCTGGCGATCGACCCTTACCCCCGCAAACCGGGGGCCGTGTTCGAGGCGGAGGTCACCGCACTCGATCCCGAGGATCATCCGTTCGCGGCGCTGAAGGCACTCCAGGACAACAAGCAGGGCAAGAAGAAAGGCAAATAGCTGGGCATTCCCCGTAAGACCGCTGTGTGATGGGGCGTGAGGTGTTTGCGGGACTGGTTTGAAAGGCCGTCTTACCTCTTTGATTTCTATTGTTTTCTTGCCAATTTGAGGATCCGCCGGCGGATCGCCCTTAATCCAAAAGGCTGGGGGCAAGAGGTTGTTTCGGGATAACAAAACGCTATTGTCCGCCCGGTTCGGGCGCGGCGTGGCGCTCGGCCGGTCGCCATGTCCATGGCGAGCCCATTCCGCGGCCCCGCTGATCGACGACCGCGCCAGACCAGGTTTCCGGGATTTTGATGCCAAGCAAGGTTCGTATCGCGCTTGACGCCATGGGGGGCGACGTCGGCGCCCCTGTCGTCATACCAGGCGCGGCCATCTCGCTCGGCCGGCATCCCGAGACCGAGTTCCTGCTGGTCGGGGACCGCGCCAGAATCGAGCCCGAGCTCGATCGCCATCCCAGGCTCAAGGCCGCCTCCCGGATCATCCATACCGAAATCGCCGTCAGCGGCTCGGACAAGCCGAGCCAGGCGCTGCGGCGCGGCCGCAAGACCTCCTCGATGTGGCTTGCCATCGACGCCGTGAAGAAAGGCGAGGCCGATGTCGCGGTCTCCGCCGGCAACACCGGCGCGCTGATGGCGATGTCGCGATTCCATCTGCGCACGCTGCCGGGCATCGACCGGCCGGCCATCTCCGCGATCTGGCCGACCAAGCGCGGCTCGTCCGTCGTGCTCGACCTCGGCGCCACCATCGGCGGCGATGCGCACCATCTGGTGTCGATGGCGGTCATGGGCGCGGCCAAGGCGAGCGTGCTGTTCAACAAGAAGCGCCCCACGGTCGGCCTGCTCAATATCGGGACCGAGGAGGTCAAGGGGCACGAGGAGATACGCGAAGCCGGCGAGATGCTGCGTGCGCGGAACCTGCCCGAGCTCGACTATATCGGCTTCGTCGAGGGCGACGGTATCGGCAAGGGAATGGCCGATGTGATCGTGACCGAGGGGTACAGCGGCAACATCGCGCTCAAGGCCGCCGAGGGAACCGCGCGCCAGATGGCGGATTTACTTCGTGACGAGATTCAGCGGAGCTGGCTGTCCAGGCTCGGCTATCTCTTTGCCCGCAATGCCTTCCAGGCCCTGCGGGACAAGATGGACCCGAACAAGTCGAATGGTGGCGTGCTGCTCGGGCTGAACGGGCTTGTGGTCAAGAGCCATGGCGGCATCAACGCCGAAGGCTTTGCCTATGCGATCGATGTTGGTTATGAGATGGCCAAATTCGATCTTCTGAACAAGATCAATCAGATGCTCAACCGCGATGGGGGCGCGCTCAGTTCCGCGCCAACCGCGCCGGAGGATGTTTCGTGACCAAGATTCGTTCGGTCGTGCTGGGCTGCGGCTCTTACTTGCCGGAGCAGGTGGTGACCAATGCCCAGTTGGCGGCGCGCATCGACACCTCCGACGAGTGGATCGTGCAGCGCACCGGCATTCGCGAGCGGCACATTGCGGCCGACGGCGAGTTCACCTCGCATCTTGCGATCAAGGCGGCACAGGCCGCGCTCGCCGACGCCGGCGTTGATGCGCAGTCGATCGAGCTGATCGTGCTCGCAACCTCGACGCCGGACAACACGTTCCCTGCGACCGCGGTTGCCGTGCAGCACGCGCTCGGCATCAATCACGGCGCGGCCTTCGACCTCCAGGCCGTGTGCTCGGGCTTCGTGTTCGCGCTGGCGACCGCCGATAATTTCCTGCGCACCGGCGCCTACAAGCGTGCGCTGGTGATCGGCGCCGAGACCTTCTCGCGCATCCTCGACTGGAACGACCGCGGCACCTGCGTGCTGTTCGGCGACGGCGCCGGCGCAGTCGTGCTGGACGCGCAGGAGCAGCCGGGCCAGGCCGCAACCGACCGCGGCATCGTGACCTCGCATCTGCGCTCCGACGGCCGCCACAAGGCAAAGCTGTTCGTCGACGGCGGGCCGTCCTCGACCCAGACGGTCGGCCATCTGCGCATGGAGGGCCGCGAGGTCTTCAAGCATGCGGTCGGCATGATCACCGATGTGATCGTCGACGCCTTCGAGGCAACCGGGCTCAATGCCGACAGCATCGACTGGTTCGTGCCGCACCAGGCCAACAAGCGAATCATCGACGCCTCCGCCCACAAGCTCCATATCGCGCCGGAGAAGGTGGTGCTGACGGTCGATCGTCACGGCAATACCTCCGCCGCCTCGATTCCGCTGGCGCTGTCGGTGGCGCGCAAGGACGGCCGCATCAAGCGCGGCGACATGGTTCTGCTCGAGGCAATGGGCGGCGGCTTCACCTGGGGCTCGGCGCTGGTGCGCTGGTAAGCCACAGTCGGTAAAATTTTGTCCGAATCAGCGCGGATTATCAATGCGTCTGCATTGATGAGCGCTGTTGACCGTCGTATCGTAACCTCATAATTTCAGACAACAATTGTTCGCCGTGATGTGGGGCAGGGCGATGACCGATACAAGTAAAACCGTAACGCGTGTTGATCTCTGCGAGGCCGTCTACCAGAAGGTGGGTCTGTCGCGCACGGAATCGTCCGCCTTCGTGGAACTCGTGCTGAAGGAGATCACCGACTGCCTTGAGAAGGGCGAGACGGTGAAACTGTCCTCGTTCGGCTCCTTCATGGTCCGGAAGAAGGGTCAGCGTATCGGTCGTAATCCGAAGACCGGCACCGAGGTGCCGATCTCGCCGCGCCGGGTGATGGTGTTCAAGCCGTCGGCGATCCTGAAGCAGCGGATCAATTCCCAGCACCGCACCAATGGCGATGCCAGCAAGGCTCAACCCGAGGCCTAACCGTCTTCGGAAAGGATTTGGCATTTGGACAAGGCGCCGGATGCGTTCCGAACCATCAGCGAAGTAGCGCAGGAACTCGACATTCCGCAGCACGTGCTGCGGTTCTGGGAGACGCGATTCTCCCAGATCAAGCCGATGAAGCGCAGCGGTGGCCGCCGCTATTACCGCCCCGACGACGTCGATCTGCTCAAGGGCATCCGCCGTCTGCTCTACGGAGAGGGTTACACCATCCGCGGGGTGCAGCGGATCCTGAAAGAGCACGGCGTCAAGTCGGTGCAGGGCCTCGCCGACGGCTCGGCTGCGGTCTCGTTCGGGGCGATCGAGGACGCCATCGGCGCGAGCCTGATGGAGCCGGACGACGAGCCGCCCATCAAGGGCATCACCGATGCCGACGATGACGACTACCAGGGCGACGAAGAGGAGGGCATCGACTTCCGCTTCACGGAGGTCGACGACGAAGAGATCCTCACCACCTTCCGCAAGGGCGGCGCCCCCGCCGCGCCGGCCGGCCCCAGCGCGCTGGACCGGGAGCGGCTGGAACGGGTGCTTGCCGACCTCGTCGCCTGCAAGGACATGCTCGACCAGGCGATGAAGGACGCCTGACCGGCCTTTTCGTCTACTTTGTGGTCCGTTCCCGGGGCTTTCGGCGAAGACACCAAAATGGTGCCGGTCGCCTTGCGCAAAGCAGCGATCCTAGCTAATGGAACGACGTTCGGAGCGTGGCGCAGCCCGGTTAGCGCACTAGTCTGGGAGACTAGGGGTCGGAGGTTCAAATCCTCTCGCTCCGACCATTTTACTTCTGAAATCGACCAGCGGTTTGCACGATCACGGATCGGCAGGCGATGTCCTGTCTTCCGAGTGATTCGGTGTCAGTGGCCGGCGGTCAGCACCGACTTTCCTGACAGTTCTCTTCTGCGCGGGACTTGTCGCGGGCCCATGTCGGAATGGCGAAGGCAAGTTGGTGCTGCCCCATCGTGTCGACGAACGAGGCTTGCGCGCTCTCCAGGCGTTTGGCCAACCCGTTGACGTTCAGGTCCAGCGCCGCGTCGACTGCCAACAGGGATATCGACACGAACGCAACCGTCACTGCGATGGCGATCGCCTTCCATTCTGGTGAATTAGTCATTTGACTTACTCATGTATGTACTGCTGCGTACGATTCAACCCCTCGGACGGTTTGCGCACGCCTTCTTGAAGCACGACGGTTTTGTAGCGAGGTGACGCGTGTCGTACTGATCGCCGCGACCTGATTGCGGCTTTGATTCGATCAAGTCCAGCGCCAGAGCGGCGTCCAACAACGAGTGCTACGTGGCTGGCCTCAAAAACCCAACCACCATCCGCGTCGTCTCATCCACCAGCGTCCTCACCATCTTCTCCGACAGCAACTCGGCCTGGTTCAGCACCGTGTTGTGCGCGACGGCTTCGATCGTGCTGACGCAGATGAAGGTTGCGACGTCGAGGTCGATCTTGCGCATTTCCTTGCGGTGGCTCTCGAAATAGGCGCGGACGCGACCGTGGATCTCGCGGTTGGAGGCTTCGACGTCGAGCTTTCCCGCGCGCGGGATCTGCTCGGCGAGAACGCGATGCAGCTCGGGGTTGATGCGGTGCGCCTCGATCGCGACGGTGACGAGGCGGCGCACGGCTTTCTCGAGCGGCATGTCCATGACCTCGGTGAGCGTGGTGCGGACGATGCCCATGATCTCCTCGTTGTGGCGCGCGATCACGGCGGCAACGAGCGCCTCCTTGCTCGGGAAATACTGATAGAGCGAGCCGACGCTGACGCCGGCGATTTCGGCGATCCGGTTGGTGCTCGTCTTCTCAAAACCTTCGCGAACCAGAATGCGAGCAGTTGCCTCGACCAGCGCGTCGACGGTGGCGCGGGATCGCTCCTGCAGGGCATTTTTCCGGGGTTTTGTCGGTGGCTTGCGCGCCATGATCCCTGCATTCCGAATGCGAGTAGGAAAAGCGAGTGAATGCTCGCATTATAGGCAGGGTCGGCAGCCGATGGATAGAAGCAAGTTGGTGCCGGCCGGGCGCAGCAAAATGAGGGCAGGAGCATGAGCGTTGCGAAGATGCTGTCGGTCGGGCGGCTGTGCGAATGCCCTTTTGCGTGGGCCAAGTCCTCGAGCGATCCCGCGCCGAGCTTGCAGAGCCGCGCCTTCAACCTGCTGCTCGGGCTGCTTCCCTACAAGCAGCAGCTCGCCTCGGCCGAAGCCGTGCAGGCGCATGTGCAGAAGCTCGCGTTGGAGCCGGTCTCGTTCGAGCCTCCGGATCTGGGCCGCAGTGTCGAGGTGACGCTGACGAAGATGGGCGGCTGGCCGGTCTATTACACGGCGCCGTCATCGGGGCACGAAGGCTGCAATCACGTGATGTTCCTGCATGGCGGCGGCTATATCAACGAGATCGTGCCGGCGCATTGGCGCTTCGTCGGCCAGATGACGCGCAAGGCGGGCGTGGTCTGCGTCGTGCCGATCTATCCGCTGGCGCCGCGCGCGACCGCGAAGGATGTCGTGCCGCGGACGGCCGAGCTGCTGCGGATGCTGCTGGAGGATGCGGGGTCCGCGAAGGTCACCGTGGTCGGCAATTCGGCCGGCGCGGGCCTCGCGCTCGCCGCATGCCAGTGGCTGCGCGATCGCGGACATCGGCAGCCGAGCCGGCTGATCCTGATCTCGCCGGCGGCCGATGCGTCGATCAGCCGTCCGGAGCAGGTCGAGATCGCGGCGCGCGATCCGATCCAGGACATTCCGGGAATCATCGAAGTCGGGCGGCTCTATGCCGGCGAGCTCGATGTCGGCCATCCCTTCGTCAGCCCGTTGAACGGTGCCTTCCGTTCGCTCGCGCCGATGACGATCTTTTCGGGCGCGCGCGATCTGCTCTACCCCGATAGCGTCGATCTTGCCGCGCGGGCGAGGGCGGCCGGCGTGGCGGTCGAGCTGCATCTGCTCCGTGACCAGCCGCACAATTATGCGCTGATGCCGACGCCCGAGGGGCGGCAGGCGCGTGCGGATATTCTGGGTGCGGTGGCTTGAGGGGAAAGCGTGATCGTTGTCACGCAGGCGCCACCGTGACGGGTCTGGCGCTGCAAATTCGCGCGGGGAAGGGCGGCCCCCGGGCGTTTCCTCGGTATCAGTAGTTTTGCGGGGCCTTAGGCGTGGCCCTTGATCTCGTAGTGACCCGGCACGCATTTGTAGCGGTCGAGGCGCCAGTTGGTGTGATAGATCGGATGCTCGCCCATCCATTTTGCAAGCGGTGCCTGCGCACCGACCGCACACGCCATCATCGACATATCGGGCGTCATGTTGCTGTCGGTCACGATTTCCTCGACGCAGCTGCCTGAAGCAGCAGCGCCAAGCCGGCAGAGCACGGCAACGACGGTTATGAACATTCCAGTCACCTCATCGGTAGTTTCGACCACGAGGAGGATGCAAGCCGAGTGCCACAGCCTGTGTCGGAAACGACACGCCGGCTGTGCCTGCTCGCCCCAGCGTTCCTCATTTGACGATTCGGATTGTAAAAAAATTGCCCCTAAACCGAAGCCGGACAACTACGGGAACCCCCAACAAATACGCGCAGGAATGAGCGATTGTGGGGGCAGCGCCGCGTGATCCGCCCTTCACAAGGCCGGCGCAGCCGATAGGCTTCGACGCGTGCGGATACTCGTCAAAAGAGCGAGACCGCCGCAGGACCGAAGGAAACGCGAGGGCAGACCATGAAGGTACGACCGACCGGCGTGATTCCGCCGATGACGACGCCGTTCCGGAAAGACGGCGAGATCGACACCAAGCTCGTGGCGCCGCAGGTCGACTGGATGATTGGCGCCGGCGCGCACGGCGTCGCGGCCGGCGGCTCGACCGGCGAGGGCCACACGCTCGACCATGAGGAATATCGCGACCTGATGGCGGCGACGGTGGAGGCGGTGAAGGGACGCATTCCCGTCATCGCCGGCATCATCGTCGATTCCACGCGCGATGCGATCCGCCGCGGCAAGCTGGTGCGCGACATGAATGTCGCAGCCCTCCAGGTCACGCCGGTGCATTACCTGTTCAAGCCCGATGACGAGGCGATGGTGGCGCATTTTCGCGCCATGGCGGATGAAACCGGCATGCCCATCATCATCTACAACGTGGTGCCCTGGTCGTATCTGTCACCGGCATTGCTGACGCGGATCATGACCGAGGTGCCGCTGGTCGTCGGCGTCAAGCAGAGCGCGGGCGATCTGAAACTGTTCGCGGACCTCATGATGATGGCGCCGGACAAGCTGATCTACAGCGCGGTCGATGCGCTGATGTATCCGTCCTACACGTTGGGAGCGCACGGCTCGATCGCCGCGATCCTGACCGCGGCACCGCACGCCTCCGTCGCGTTGTGGGATGCGGTGAAGGCTGGCGATCACCCGCGTGCGCTCGACCTGCACAAGAAGCTGCTGACGCTGTGGAACGCCGTCATCGCCGACAATCTGCCGGCCTGTACGCGCTACGCGCAGACCCTCCAGGGCCTGCCCAAAACCTATCCGCGTGCGCCGATGCCGGAGGCCTCGCCGGCGCAGCAGGCCGCGACGCGCAAGGCGCTGGAGGCCCTCGGCGCGTTGAAGGGCGTGCGCGTCGAGGCGGCCGAATAGTCCGTAGCCCGAAATAACTGATGTCGAACAGCAGCGCCGATCCGCTTTTACCTGCGGATGCGGCGCTGCTACATTTTGCGCGCGTCGCACGCGCGGCGCGCCAACGACGAAGAAACATGCCGATAAGGGGAGGGGCCGAAGTCCCATGAAGGAATTTGCTGGAAAGATCGCCGTCATCACCGGTGGTGGCACGGGCATGGGGCGCGAGCTCGCCCGGCAGCTTGTTGCCGAAGGCTGCAACGTCGCCATGTGCGACGTCTCGGAAGCCGCGATGGCGGAGACCAAGCGGCTCTGCGAGGTCGAGAAGCTGCCGCAGGGCCTGCGCGTCACGACCCATGTCGCCGACGTGTCGATCGAGGATCATCTCAAGCGTTTTCGCGATGAGCTCGCCGAGCAGCAGAAGACGGACAAGATCCATCTTCTGTTCAACAACGCCGGTATCGGCGGCGGCGGCAGCCTGTTCACCAACACGCGCGAGCAGTGGGAGCGCACCTTCAACATCTGCTGGGGCGGCGTCTATCTCGGCGTCCGCACCTTCCTGCCGATGCTGGTCAAGGCCGACGAAGCCCACATCATCAACACCGCCAGCGTCAACGGCTTCTGGGCCTCGATCGGCATGGGCCAGGCGCACACCGCCTACAGCTCGGCGAAGTTCGCGGTGAAGGGATTCAGCGAAGCGCTGATCAACGACCTGCGCTTGCACGCCCCGCACGTCAAATGCTCGGTGGTGATGCCCGGCCATATCGGCACCTCCATCGTCTCCAACTCACGCAAGGTGCAGAGCGGCGACGGATCGGAGCGTCTCAATGCCGAGGAGGTGGAGCTGACGCGCAAGCGCATGGTTGCGGCGGGCGTGCCAGATGCTGACAAAAAATCGGACGAGGAGATCCAGGCGGCGTTCGCCGAACGCGCCCGCACCTTCCTCGAGGATGCCCCGACGACGGCGGCGCAGGCCGCCCGGATCATCCTCGACGGCGTGAAGGCGGAGCGCTGGCGCATCCTGGTCGGCGAGGATGCCCAGCGGCTCGACGAACGCGTGCGCGCGGCGCCCGAGCAGGCCTATGACCGCGCCTTCTACGAAAGTTTCACCCAGGAAGTCGGCTGGCGGCTCGGCTGATTCCATTTGGCTGAGACCGTCAACGAGCGCGCAAAAATGGGTATGATGATCATCATTGCAAGAGGTGCGCAGGCAATTTTACCCAAGTAATTTGCCTGCCCACGCGCGCGTTCGCCCTCTCATGACGATACGGCATGTCACGCATGCGACTTATCACGTGCGTTCAAGCGATGGTGATCTCGAACGGGTCTCATTCGGCGCGCGGCTGCTTGGTTAGTGAACTGAAATAGTTTACTGAATCAAGCTAGCGCCACATAAAGCGTAGCTCCGATGATACCCGCATGCCTCTCCGACGACTTCATCCTCTGCCCGGAGAGAGAGGATATCTCTGCTGAATTCACGCGGCTGCTGACGGCGGCTCAAGAGGGCGGCGCCACCATCGCTGAATGCCTCATGATCGCGCGGCAACTGAAGCGCGACGATGAGCAGTCCTGGCATCGCGAGTGGAAGAGGCTGGCCCAGGCCAACCGGCATCGTGCCGAGGCCGCCTTCGCGGAAGGCCATATGGCAACGGCGCAGCGCAACTGGCTGCGCGCGATGAACTACTACGGTGCGGCTGCGATGCCGCTCGATCCCGCCGACGAGCGCCGCTGGGTCGCGGTATTGGCGATGCAGGAATGCGCCCGCCGTTTCCTCACCGCGCGCGGGCCGGCCGGCGAGGTCGTGACGATCCCGTGGGTCGAAGGACATTCGTTGCAGGGGTACTTCCTGCCTGCGCCTGCGGGGAACGGGCGCGCGCCGACGGTGATCTGCATCGGCGAGCCCGGCCACCGCAAGGAAGAGTTCCTGTTCAAGCTCGCGCCCCATGCGCGCGAGCGTGGGCTGTCGATGCTCGCGCTGGACCTGCTCGGCGATCAGCGCGACGATTACGCCGACATGCTGATGCAGCGCCGGGATCTCGAAAGCTCGGTTGGCTGCGCGATGGATTATCTGGAGCAGCGCGACGACGTCGATTTCGATCGCGTTGCGATCGTGGCGGACGGGTGGGGCTCTTCGTTCGTGGCGCGCGCGGTGTTGCAGGAGCCGCGTCTTGCTGCAGCCGTCTGCGACGGCGGCCTGTGGGACCTGCACGAGCGGTCGTTCTTCGCAAGCCGTTTTGCCGTGAGCGACCTCGGCATCGTCCCGGTGCCGCATGCGCCGCTGATGGCCTCCGGCGCCGAATGTCCGGTGTTGATCACGCTCGGCGAGGACGGCTGGCTCAAGGCCGACCGGGCGCGCCAGATCGTGCAGAAATCCAAGCTCGGCAGCTCGGATATCGTGCTGAAAGTGTTCACCGCGGCAGAGACCGGCGCGGCCCAGGCTCATGCCGACAATCCGAGCCTTGCCAACGAATACATCTTCGATTGGCTCGAATCGCGACTTGGGGCCGTCGGCAAACGGATCTGAGCGCGGTCAGCTTCCTGGCTCACATCCGGATGCGCCTCAGAAGTCGAGGGAGATCCTGACGCAGGCCTTTTCCAGCCGGGTCTTCAGCGTCGCCAGCTTGGCGGTGAATTCGGTCAACTCGTTCTCATCGAACTCCTGGAAGACGAATTCGCGAATCGTCTTGTACTGCTCGTTGAGGCTCGCGATGTGCTTCTGCGTCTTTTCCACCAGCGACAGCCGCACCACGCGGGCGTCGGTCGGTGAGGGGCGGCGGCGCAGCAGGCCCTTCTTCTCCAGCAGCTTGGACTGGGTGGTGACGAAGGACGGGTCGACGTGAAGCAGCTTGGAGACCACGTTGACGGGGACGCCGTCGTCCTTGTCGAGGTCGGAAATCGCCATCAGGATCAGCCATTGCGGGCCACTGATGCCCAGCGTCCTCGCCCAGAACTGACGCAGCTCCTCCAGATACATGTTGATCGACGATATCTCCCAGGTGAATCGCCTGATGAGATCCAGATTGCCGATGGAGCGGAGGCGCGCTCCTTCTTTCCTCGTCGCTGACACAGCGTCACTCCCGCAAGCTGGTTTCTTTCTGGCCGGTGTTCGCGGCGGCGATAGTCCACGCAAGTCTGCCCTGACGCAAGTGCAGAGCAGGGTAATTGTGTCACGGAAATTACAAATATGATCCGGTCAGCATTTTGGCTCAGGTCCGGTGTTGCGCTACGGACACAGAGTTAGTGAAACAACAAAGCTGAGCTAATAAACTATTTTGATTAAGGGAACGGCGCAGGCATATTGATCCGTGACGGTGGGGGGTTCTCGATCGTCCCGTTGCAGGTGGTTCGCTCACGTCCCTCGCGTCGAATGCGGGTGTGTCCGAAAGCGCTAAGCGGCCGAGCGGATTTGAAGAGACGGGGATCTGGGGGGCCTCACGGTCCGGTCTCCGCTAAATGAGCAACTTGGAGGTTTTATATGAAAGTGGTGAAGAGCCTTTTGCTCGGCACTGCGGCGGGTCTGATCGCCGTCGGTGGAGCTCAGGCGGCTGATCTTCCGGTTAAGGCCAAGGCGGTCGAATACGTGAAGATCTGCTCGCTGTACGGTGCGGGTTTCTACTACATCCCGGGCACCGACACCTGCATCAAGCTGGGTGGTTACCTGCGCGCTGACGCAATTCTTGGCGGCGCCGGCGACTATGGTTTCAATAACAGCACGAGCTCCGTGAACGGTGGGTCAAACAACCGCGTCACCAACTACTACTACAGCCGCGCCCGTTTCGACCTGAACGTCGACACCCGCACGGCGACCGAGTACGGCGTTGTTCGCACCTACGCCGACATGGTTTTCACCTATGATACGTCCAACGTCACCGGCAGCAGCCCGTCGACGATCTCGTCCAGCACGCCTGCGCTCGGTCTCTACCATGCGTTCATCCAGTTCGCTGGGTTCACCATGGGCCGCACGGTCTCGATCTTCGACGCCCCGTGGCAGAGCTATCCGGCTGGCGGTCCCGATTCCATTCCGGGCGGCTCCAACCACGTCAACGGCGTGAACCAGTTCGCTTATACGGCTGACTTCGGCCAGGGCATCACCGGTTCGCTGGCGTTGGAAGAAGAAACGACGGCGTCGAACGGCCAGTCGAACCTGTGGAACGTCACCGGTTTCACGGCCTCCAGCGCTGTTAACGGCGCGGGTGCCATCGTCACCACCTCTGCTGCTGCAAACGCTGCCGCTGCTCTGATCCAGGGCAACTATGGCGTCCAGGCCTGGGGTGGTACGCGCACGCCGGATATCATTGGTCAGGTTCGTGTCGACCAGGCTTGGGGTCTTGCCCAGCTGTCGGTTGCTGCGAAGGATCTGCATCCCGGCTACTACGGCACCACGGAATCCAGCGGTCATCCGTCGGACAAGTGGGGCTGGGCTGTCCAGGGTTCGTTGTCGATCAAGAACATCCCGACTGGTGCTGGCGACGTTATCAACTTGCAGGCCGTCTACACCGACGGTGCAACGCGCTACAACTTCCAGAGCCTGTTCCCGCAGAGCTTCTTCATGTTCAGCGGTAGCAGCGCGGCGTACCAGAGCATCGGCTTTGCCGGTCTTGCTGACGGCGTGTTCGGCGCTGGCGGCAGCATCGATACCGTCAAGACCTGGGGCGTCCGTGGTGGCTATACCCACAACTGGAGCCCGAACTGGTCGAGCGCCGTCTACGGCGGTTATGCCCAGCTGAAGTACGGTACCACGGGCAAGGCCCTGATCTGCGCCAACTTCGCTTCGATCGCAGGGGCCGGTGCGACCTGTAACCCGGACTTCAACTTTGGCGTCGTCGGCGTCAACACCGTCTGGACCCCGGTCAAGAACCTGGCGTTCACGGCCGACCTGAGCTGGTCGCGTCTGGACCAGAAGTACTCCGGCACGATCACTGCCCCGGCCATTTCGACTGCCGCCAAGCCGGGCGCCGTGTACGAGCTGAAGGACCAGAACTCGGTGACCATGATGCTGCGCGCTCAGCGCAACTTCTAAGATCGGTCGCGTCAATCGATCAGAGAGCCCCGGCGGGAAACCGCCGGGGCTTTTTTCTGCCGTGATGGCGGTTTCGAAAAACCGAACTCTCCTGCACGCGCGGCGAAGACGAGCTATGCGTATCGATCGCTACCAAACTTATTTACTTACCTGAGCTGCTCAGCTATATAGCTGTCAGCCGGTTTCAAAAGATCACGGCTCTTAGCTTCACGCTAAGCCTCCAGAGACCTCCGGTAGTGCCCTGCCGGAGGTTTTTCGTTGTGGGGCCGGGTTATGGGTCCAAGGGATGGCGCGTGTCAGCCGCGCATGACACGCGCACGCGAGTTCGGCCGGTAGGCGAGGCGGCTGTGGCCGGCGCAATAGGGCTGTCCGTCGTGGGCGGCGTTGCCGCAGAAGCAGAAATCCTCTGCACCGGGCGTCGAGATCGGCCAGCGGCAGCGGTTTTCGCCGAGCTCCATCAGCGAGCAACGATTGGCGTCATCAATTGGACCTGCCACCACAGGCGCATCGGTCTCGCCGTAGATCGTTGCGAGCATTGCGTATTGCAGCCGCGGCACAGTTCGCGTCGCGCGCGCCGGCGGTGCGAGGCTGCGCTCGAGCCTGCGGTCTTCGACCGCGCGGCTGCGCGTCAGATTGAGCCGCGACAGCTTGCCAATCACCGCGTTGCGGCTGACGCCGATGTCGGCGGCGATCTCGCGGCAGGAGAGGCCGGCTTCGAAATGCAGCTTCAGAAGTTCAATTCGTTCGTTGGTCCAGGTTGGTGAGAGAACAGGCATTGTAACGGTCCCAGGTTGCAGATGTCGGCCATCCGCTTCGCGAGATCCGTCCGCTTCACGTACCTGGCGTGCTCACGTCCTGCCATTGTCGCGAATCGACAAAAGCCCGTCCTTGATGGCGAGACGGATGCCTTCCTCGATCAAGGTACGTGCGACGCCGGGAACGCTGGTGCCGTGGGTGCCCTGTCTCACCAACTTCTCCAGGTAGGTGATGGTCGAGAGCGCCAAGGTTACGGGAATGCGGTCAGTCTCGGCTTTTTCGGTGGCCATGGCCCGAACGCTAGCCTCTTACTCGGGTACATAAAAGTAACGATTAAGACTCTATTTAGGTTCGAGGGCAGAAGTCAAATGCCGGCTGAGGTCATCGCCTAATCCGTTGGAATCGTGAAGGAAATCAGGCGTGACTCAGCGCGCCGCCCGGAGTGTCCGGGCGGTGGGGAAGCGTGGAACGGTCAGGAGGTGCCGGCGCGATCAGCCGTGCACGATCGCCTTTTCGATCATGCAATGGATGCCCTTGGAGCCGTTGACGGTCTGGGTCACCCGCAGATCGGCCGCGAGACTGCACAGTGTATAGGCGTCCTCGCGCGACAGGTTTCGCGTCTCGCCAAGCAGCACGATCATGTCGCGCAGTGCTCGCACCGCGCATTGGTCGAGGTCGGGGTCCATCGCCATGGTCATGTAGTGGGTCGGCGTTTCCGCGCGCGGATATTCGAATCTCAAATCCTTGCGCAGCGTCAGCCGGAAGCGGCCCTGCAATGCCGTCTCGATCGCGGTGACGCAGACCTCGCCGTCGCCCTGAACGCCGTGACCGTCGCCGCAGGAGAACATCGCGCCCGGGACAAACACTGGCAGATACAATGTCGCGCCGGCGCCGAGCTCCTTGTTGTCGAGATTGCCGCCCATGGCGCGCGGAACGAGCGAGGAGATTCGGCCCCAGGCCGGCGGCGGCGAAACGCCCATCACGCCGAAGAACGGCTTGAGCGGCAAATCGAGGCCCCACGGCATCCGGCCGACCATCCGCGACCGGTCCAGGGGAATGTTGAGGATCCGCGTCTCGTGGAAATCGTCGGGCAGGGTGCCGGACAGCGGCTTGATCATGTTCCAGCCCCAGTCCTGGCGAAGCTGGACGTCGAGGATCTCGACTGCGAGCACATCGCCGGGCTCGGCCCCTTCGACCGCGATCGGGCCCGTCAGGATGTGGCCGGGGAGCATGCGCTCGTTCTTGGCATGAACCTCGAACATCTCCGGCGGAATGTGAAACTTGCTGCGGTCGGGCAGCATGTCCGGGCCGCCGCTGATGGTGTCGACGGTCACCTCATCGCCACTGGCGACGGTGAGCACGGGCTTGAGCGCGGCTTCAAAGAAGCCCCAATGGCAGGTTTCGGGACTTGAATGCAGGTGATGATGGGTCATTTGCCGCGTCCAATCGGTTTCATCAGAACTTGTCATGGGATCTGTTATGCCCGGGCTTGACCCGGCAATCGATCCACTCCCAAGAAGATTTCTGAAGATGGGCGGGCGGGTCAAGCCCGGGCACCACGATCATTTCAGCGAGGCTTCCCCTGTACTTCTTTCTTTCCAAGACGTTTGGCGCCGCAGTGGTGCCGATCAATTTTCTGGTCGAGCTCGGGATCATCTCGGTCGTGCTGATGGCAACGCGCTTTGCCGGGCTCGGCCGGAAACTGGCCGCGACCACGCTGATCCTGCTCGCGCTCGCCGCGTTTTCGCCGCTCAACAATCTGCTGCTCTATCCACTGGAGGCACGCTTTCCCGCGTGGGATCCATCGCGCGGCGCGCCTGACGGCATCATCGTGCTGGGCGGCTCGGTTGATACCGACCTGTCGGCCGCACATCACACGCCGGTGGTCTTGCACGCGGCCGATCGTTTTTTCGCGCCGGCCGAGCTTGCACGTCGCTATCCGAATGCGCGCGTCGTCTTCACCGGCGGCACGTCGAACCTGATCTCGACCGACGCCAAGGAGGCCGACTATTCCGCGCCGATCCTGGAAAACCTCGGCATATCCAAGGAGCGCCTGATCCTTGAGCGCGATTCCCGCAACACCTGGGAGAATGCGATCTTCACGAAGAAGCTGGTTGCGCCAAAACCGGGCGAGCGGTGGCTCCTGGTCACGTCTGCCTTCCACATGCCGCGCTCGATGGGAATCTTCCGCAAGGCGGGCTTCGACGTCGAGGCCTATCCCGTAGACTGGCGGACCGGCGGGCCTGATGATGTTCTCTCCTTCACGAACAATGGCGCAGACGGGCTCGAAAGGACCAACGTGGCTGTGCGCGAATGGATCGGCCTCGTGGCCTACCGCCTGATGGGCAGGACCAGCGAGTTGCTTCCCGGGCCGGCCAAGGACTAGAACTGGCCCGAGAGGCCAAACAATAGGCGTCGGTAACGACGCGCCGGGAGGACGCCATGCAGCAGCCAGCCGCTGATAAGATCGATCTTGCCGGCCTCGTGGCCGATCTCAACAGCCTGTTGCGGCTGAAGACCACGGTGATCGGCATGAAGCTGTTCGCCCACGCCGCGGACATGGAGGCGATCCCGAAGATCCGGCGGCCGAATGCAGTCCACACCACCGACCAGATCGTCAGCATGGCCTCGCGCCTGGGGTGGACCGTCGGTATTACCGGCGATGATCTCGTCGGCGCGCAGTGCCGCGCGGTGATTGGGCTCGCGCCGCAGGACGAGAAATGGCTCGCCGGCGAAAATTATGTCGGCGTCTGGCACGGCACTGCCGAAGACGCGCGCAAGCGCCAGGAGGCGCTGGACGTGGTTCCGTTCGGGCAATATCAGGCACTCGCGGTCAGCCCGCTGGCGAGCGGGCGGCTTGATCCGCCCGACATCTGCCTCGTTTATGCGACGCCCGGGCAGATGATCATCCTGATCAACGGGCTGCAATATACCGGCTACAAGAAGTTCGAATGGGGCGTGGTCGGCGAGACCGCGTGCGCGGATTCCTGGGGGCGGGCGCTCAAAAGTGGCGAGCCCAGCCTGTCCTTGCCATGCTATGCCGAACGGCGCTATGGCGGCGTGCCGGACGAGGAGATGCTGATGGCCTTGAGGCCTGCGGATCTCGCCAAGGCGATCGAGGGCATGAAGGCGCTGGCCAAGAACGGCCTGCGCTATCCGATCCCGCCCTATGGTATTCAAAGCGACGTCCGTGCCGGCATGGGCGTGAGTTACGCGAAGAAGTAAAAAGGCCAGTCATGAGCTCTGCGAAATTCGACATCGTCGTCTACGGCGCGACCGGTTTCACCGGTCAGCTCGTCGCCGAATATCTGGCGGCGCATTACAAGAACGACAAGCAGCTCAAATGGGCGATGGCGGGTCGCAGCCTCGACAAGCTGAAATCCGTGCGCGACGCGATCGGCGCATCCGCGGACACACCGCTGATCGTCGCCGATGCCTCCGATGCGGCCTCGCTGAAAGCGATGGCGGAGCGGACGATGTCGGTGATCACGACGGTCGGCCCGTACCAGCTCTACGGCGAGGAGCTGCTGGCGGCCTGCGTCGCCACCGGCACTGATTATTTCGATCTCTGTGGCGAGCCGATCTGGATGCGGCAGATGATCGACAAGTACGAGGCGGCTGCAAAGGAAAGCGGCGCGCGCATCGTGTTCTCCTGCGGCTTCGATTCCGTGCCGTTCGAGCTCGGTACGTTCTTCGTGCAGGAAGAGGCCAGGCGCGTGTTCGGCGCACCCGCCGCGCGCGTGAAGGGCCGTGTGCGCGACATGCGCGGCACGCTCTCGGGCGGCACCGCGGCAAGCGCGAAGGCAACCTTCGACGCCGTCGCCAAGGACATGAGCCTCGTCGCGATCCTGAGCGATCCGTTCGCGCTCACGCCGGGCTTCACCGGCCCGAAGCAGCCGAAGGGCAACAGGCCGCTGCTCGAGGAGGATCTGCAATCCTGGGCCGCGCCGTTCATGATGGCGCTGATCAACACCCGCAATGTCCATCGCTCCAACCTGCTGATGGACTTCCCCTACGGTCAGGACTTCGTCTACGACGAGATGGTTTTGACCGGCCCCGGCGAGAAGGGCGAGGCCAACGCCAAGCGCGTGATGGCGGCCAACGCCGAGAAGACCGGCCCGAGCGCGCCGAAGCCGGGTGAGGGCCCCTCGAAGGAGGAGCGCGAGAACGGGCTCTTCAATCTGCTCTATGTCGCGATCGCGCCCGACGGCCGTGCGGTCCGCGCCGGTGTCACCGGCGACCGCGATCCCGGCTACGGTTCGACCTCGAAGATGATCTCCGAATGCGCGATCTGCATGCTGCGCGACGTCACCGACGTCGCCGCCGGCTTCTGGACGCCGGGCGCAGCGATGCAGCACAAGCTGATCAAGCGGCTTCAAGACAATGCGGGGCTGACGTTCGCCGTGGAAGCATGAGGCCTGCGACGCCTGAGTGAGCGTGATCCATGTCGGCGACGTTCGATATCGTCCTCTATGGCGCAACGGGCTACACCGGCCAGCTCGTGGCCGAGTACCTCGCCTCGCACTATGTCGGTCAGGGGGCGCCGACATGGGCGATGGCCGGGCGCGGCAGAGACAAGCTCGCATCTGTTCGCGACGCGATCGGCGCACCCAGGGACACGCCGCTCATTGTGGCCGACGCCGCCGATCCTGCATCGTTACGCGCGATGGTCGATCAGGCGAAACTGATCGTCACCACCGTCGGTCCGTACCAGCTTTACGGGTCCGATCTGCTTGCCGCCTGCGTCGCATCTGGCACCGACTACATCGATCTCTGCGGCGAGCCGATCTGGCTGAAGCAGATGATCGACAGGCATGAGGCGGCCGCCAAGGCGAGCGGCGCGCGCATCATATTCTCTTGCGGCTTCGATTCCATTCCGTTCGAGCTGGGTGCGTTCTTTGTTCAGGAGGAAGCCAGGCGCGTGTTCGGATCGCCGGCGCCCCGCGTCAAGGGGCGGGTCCGCGATCTCAGCTGGAAGTTCTCCGGCGGCACCTCGGCGAGCGCACGGGTCACCTTCGCAGCAGTGGCGCAGGATCTCAGCTTGGTGTCGATCCTCAAGAACCCCTTCGCCTTCACGCCCGGCTTCGAGGGGCCCAAGCAACCACGCGGCAACAAGCCTGTTTTCGAGGAAGACCTGCAGTCCTGGTCCGCTCCGTTCGCGATGGCGACGCTCAATACGCGCAACGTCCATCGCTCCAACATGCTGATGGGATTTCCGTATGGCAGGGACTTTGTCTACGACGAGATGGTGCTGACGGGACCGGGGGATGAAGGCCAGGCCAACGCCAGGCTCGTGATGGCCGCCAACAGCGAAAAGACCGGCCCCGAGGCGCTCAAGCCGGGCGAAGGACCGTCGAAGGAGGAGCGGGAGAACGGTCACTACGACCTGCTCTACGTCGCGATCGCACCCGATGGCCGTCAGGTTCGCGCGGCCGTGAAGGGCGATCTCGATCCCGGCTATGCGTCAACGGCGAAGATGATTTCCGAATGCGCGATCTGCCTGCTGCGCGACGCGCAGGACGTGCCGGCCGGACTCTGGACGCCGGGCGCAGCGATGCAGGGCAAGCTGATCAAGCGGTTGGTCGATCACGCCGGGCTGAGGTTTGAGGTCGAAGCCCAGGCATAGCTTCCGTAGGGTGGGCAAAGCGAAGCGTGCCCACCATTGTCGCGATTCGAGAGAGATGGTGGGCACGACGCGCGAAGAACGCGCCTTTGCCCATCCTACGGCACTGCTCGTGTCGCTACGCCGCCCGCGCGTCATACGCGTACATGAAATCCATGCTCTTCGAGCCCAGCGGCAACAGCCATTTCATCATCTGATTGCGGACCCAGGCACCGGTGGCGCTGAATTCGCGCTTGTTGTTGCCGTTGCGGCGGGCGATGGCGACGATCTTCTCGGCGCGGGGGCGCCGTTCGGCCTCGAAGGCCTGGAAGGTGGCGGTCAGCTCCTGGCCCTCCTGCATCAGGCGGGCGAGCCGCATCGCATCCTCCAGCGCAAGCGAGGCGCCCTGGCCGGCATGGGGGCTGGTTGCATGCGCGGCATCGCCGATCAGCAGCGAGCGCTTGCGTGACCAGGTCGGCAAGGTCGCGACGTCGAGCGTGTCGGTGATTACGATGTTCTCGGCCGCCTCGATGATATCAGGGATCGGATCATGCCAGCCGTGATGGAAGCCGCGCAGATGCTGCTTCAGCGTCTGCTGGTCGAGCGCGCGGAACATCGCGGCATCCATGCCGTGTGCCGGCTGCGTGCTCCACCACATCACGCCGTCCTTCGGGTCGGGGCTGCAATAGCCATAGCCGAAGAAGCCGCTCTGCCCGAACGTCGTTTCGACATGCCGGCCGATCGTTCGGCCGTCGAGGATCGCGTGGGGCACGAAACCGCCGAACCCGAGCAGGCCCGTGTTGAAGGGCGTTGGCCCGTCGGGCACCACCTGGCGTCGCGTGATCGAGTGCACGCCGTCGGCGCCGATCAGGAAATCGCCCTCGGCGGTGGTGCCGTCGGCGAAATAGGCGATGATCGGCTGGTCGCCGCGATCCTCGATCTTGATCAGGCGCTTGTCGAAATAGAGCGAGACGCAGGCGCACCAGGCCTTGTCGATCAGCATCTCGTTCAGCGTGGAGCGGCAGACATTGACCGCGGGCTGGCCGAAGCGGCGCGCCATGTCGCGGTTGATCGAGCCGAGCCTGTCGCCCCCTTGCGAATAGAAGTCGAAGGACTCCGCGACCGAGCCACGGCTGATCAGCTCTCCCGCAAGCCCGATCTCGTCCATCACCTGCATGCCGTTCGGCGCGATCTGGAGGCCGCCGCCGATGCCTTTGGAGTAGGGCCAGGCTTCGTAGATCGCGGATTCGATGCCGGCACGGCGCAGCAGGATCGCGGCAACGGGCCCGGCGATGCCGGCGCCGATGATCAGGGCTTTGCGGGGACGATGAGGCATTGGCTTGCTCCCGACGTTTCCGTGGTGCTAGGAGAAATTACGGTCACTAAATCTCTTAGTGACTAAGATATATATCGACTAAGATATGAGGTGAGCCTTGTCAAGGGCGAAGGCGCGCGCGGCGCTGCTGGGAGAATTGGAAGAGGCGATGCGGCGGTCGTCGGCGCAGGGCGTGCTCTATGGGCAAGCCGTTGCGAACGTGGCCGGAATTGCCAACTCCGACCTCGAATGCATGGACATCCTCTACCTCGAGGGGCGCGTGACCGCGGGCCGGCTCGCCGAGGTGACGGGGCTCACGACCGGCGCCATCACCGGCGTGGTCGATCGGCTCGAGAAAGCCGGCCTCGTGCGCCGCGAGCGGGACGAGGCCGATCGGCGCAAGGTCTTCATCGCCGTCGTGCCGGAGACGGCCATGAAAATCGGCGAGCTTTATGTGCCGATGCAGCAGGCGATGGAGAAGGTCTGGAACGCCTATTCCGACGAGGAACTGCGCCTACTGCTGCGTTTTGCCAATGAGGGTTACAAAGGCGTGCTCGCGGCGACCGCTGCGCTGAAGGGCCTGCTCGATACGCCGCCGGAGAAGCGGCCCGCGCTCAAGCTGAAGAAGCATCCTCGCTAAAGCATTTTCGAGCGAAGTGGATACCGGTTCGCGTCAAGAAAACGCGTCAGAATGGAATCAGGACATTACCGTTCCGATTCCATCGGAACGGTCATGTCCCTGATCTTGTAGGCCTGTGCGGCCGCGATCATGCCCCACATCGCGCCCAGCATCATCCAGAAGTGCCGCCAGTGGTCGGTGTCGATCACGAAACTTTCGCCGACGGTGCCGACGAAGGCCGAGAACACCGCCAGATAAGCGCGCTGCCAGGGCACGCGGACGAAGATGTGGCGGAAGCCCGTGATGACGGTGGTGAAGACCAGCGCGGGATAGCACACGCCGGAGAGCCAGCCGCCGGACATGAAGGCGTTCAGATAGGAATTGTGGGTGTCTTCGGGGAAGAAGCGGTGGAATTGCAAAGGACCGATGCCGAACGGCAGGTCGAGCGCCATCTCCGCGCCGAGAATGTGCCGGCCGAACCGGCCGAAGCGGCCTTCGTCGTAGCTCTGGTCGAAGCTCGCGCGCTGCTTGAACATCTCGGCGACGGAATCGAACGACAGCAGCACCGCGATCAGGGCGAGGCCCAGCACCACCGCAACGATGGCCATGATGATGATGCGCGAGCGCTGTGCGTTGGTGCGGCTGGTCAGCACCATCAGCGCCAGCATGAAGGCCGAGGTCAGGACCAGCCCGCCCCAGGCGGCGCGGGAGAAGGCGAGCAGGATCGCCAGCGACATGATGCCGAAGGCGACGACGTTGCGGAGCGCCTTGGCGAACTTGTCGGAGACCACGCTCTGGAGCGCGAACAGCGCCGGCAGGATCAGGAAGGCGCCAAGCACGTTCGGGTCCTTGAAGGTGCCGCGTGCGCGCTCGTAGAGCGTCAGGAGATCGTGGCCGCCGGGAACGAGGTTGAAATAGCCGGCGATCGCCGAAAGCGAGGCGATCATCGCGCCAACCACGAGGCCGCGGCGCAGCATGTCCAGCCGCGCTGACGTGTCCTCGGAGGTCACCATGGCGAAGAACACCACGGTCACCGCCATGTACCAGGAGGTCGCGATCCAGCTTGCGACCTCGGACTGGTCGAGCAGCGGAATCGCACTGATGGTGTAGCCGACATTGAGCAGGACCAGGGCCAGCACCAGCGGCATCAGCACGAGCTTGAGCCGCAGGCCGGTGGCGAAGAAGGCGACGGTGGCGAGCAGCGTCGCGATCTCGTAGGGGCTCGGCTCGATGAAGACGATCGCGCCGGACGCGCCGACCAGCCATACCAGCGCGCGCTGCAGCGCCAGCACGCCGGGCGCGGCCGGTGCGGCCAATTTCATTCCACCGGCTGTCACCGCATAGGCCATTATACGCTCACGCTACTCGCACACACAACTTCCGCCGTCATGCCCCGCGAAGGCGGGGCATCCAGTACTCCGCGCTGTCAGTGGCGACGTTCGCCGCCGGCGTTTGCTGGATCGCCCGGTCAAGCCGGGCGACGACAGCGCGTTCTCGAAACCACCAACTCAATACGCGTTCTCGTTCTTGGTCAGCAGCGAGAGCGGCGTCTTCAGGAGAATGGCGAGGTCGAACAGCACCGACCAGTTCTCGATGTAATAGAGGTCGAATTCGACGCGCTTCTGGATCTTTTCTTCGTTGTCGATCTCGCCGCGCCAGCCGTTGATCTGGGCCCAGCCGGTGATGCCGGGCTTGACGCGGTGGCGGGCGAAATAGCCGTCGACGGCTTCGTCGAACAGGCGGCTCTGGAGCTTGCCCTGCACCGCATGCGGGCGCGGGCCGACGAGCGAGAGATTGCCGGAGAACACCACGTTGAACAGCTGCGGCAGTTCGTCGAGGCTGGTCTTGCGGATGAAGCGGCCGACGCGGGTGACGCGCGGATCGTTCTTGGTCACGACCTTTGAAGCCGTCGGGTCGGCCTGGTGATGATACATCGAGCGGAATTTGTAGACGTCGATGCGCTCGTTGTTGAAGCCGAACCGCTTCTGGCGAAACAGGACGGGGCCGGGGCTGTCGAGCCTTACGGCCAATGCCACCAGCGCCATCACCGGGAGCGCCACGAGCAGCGCGACGCTGCCCACGACGCGGTCGAACAGCCATTTCATCACCAGATCCCAGTCGGTGATCGGCGCCTCGAACACGTCGAGTGTCGGCACCTCGCCGAGATAGGAATAGGAGCGGGGGCGGAAGCGCAGCTTGTTGGTGTGCGCGGAGAGGCGGATGTCCACCGGCAGCACCCAGAGCTTCTTCAACATCTCCAGGATGCGCGTCTCCGCCGAGATCGGCAGTGCGAACAGCACCAGATCGACCCGGGTACGGCGGGCGAATTCGACGATGTCGTCGACCTTGCCGAGCTTGCGCGCGCCGGCGCAGGTGTCGAGCGCACGGCTGTCGTTGCGGTCGTCGAACACGCCGAGCACGTGGATGTCGGAATCTTCCTGTGCCTTCAGCGCCTCGACGAGCTGCTCGCCATTGCTGTCGGAGCCGACGATGATGGTGCGGCGGTCGAGCCGGCCCTCGCGCGCCCAGGCACGCACCAGCGAGCGCAGCACCAGCCGTTCGGCGATGAGCGCGGCGAGCCCGAGAAAGTAGAAGGCGGCGAGCCAGAGCCGCGACATCTCGCTGCCGAACTTGGCGAAGAAGGAAATGCCGATGAACACCAGGAAGACGAACGACCAGGACGAGATCATCCGCGTCATCTGCCGAAGCTGTCCGCGGAACAGTTGGACCTGATAGATGTCGGCGGCCTGGAAGCAGACCACGGCGGCGACCGCGATGGCAACGATCTCTGCGGGATAGACCCAGCTGAAGCCGACGACCGGCATGACGTAGCCGACATACACGGCGATGCCGACCACGCTCAGCAGCACGAAATCGATCGCGCGCGCAAAGCCGGCGATCACGATCGGTGAATAGGCGCGTGCAACCTTCTGGTTCACGACGTCGAGTGCGGCCGGCGTCAGGCGGCGGCGGCGTTCGATAAAGGGCTGGTCAGCCGGCTTCGCCGCGGCGCTGGCCGCGGCATCGAGCATCGAGCGTGCGTTGAGCGGTTCCACGGGCGTCCACGTCCATTCCAAAGACCCGTGGACGCGACTTTGCGCCCCGGGCAAGCATCCCCTGGCACTTCGATTATCGGACAAATCGGAAGATTCTCTAAAGCAGGCTTAAGGATAGTTAATGATTTGCAAATGCGTCGCGGTAACCCGCGAGCACGCCGTCGACCATCGCCTGCTGGGAGAAATGCGCCGAGATGCGCTCGCGCAGCGAGGTCGCGCGTTGCGCGGTTCCTTGCGGATTGTCGAGCGCGGCCGCGATCGCTTCGGCCATGGCTTCGGCGTTGCTCGCCGCGAACAGGGCCGGGCTCTCGGATCCGAAGATCTCGGGAATGCCGCCGACACGCGCCGCGATCATGGGGATGCCGGCTGCGCCCGCCTCGATCACGACATAGGGCATGGAATCGCCGCGCGAGGGAACGACCAGCAGCCGTCCCTTGGAAAAGCCGTAACGCGCCTTGACGTGGCCGATGAAGCGGATCGCGTCCGTCAGGCCCAGCCGTTCGACCTGCGCCTTCAACGCCGCCGTCTCCTCGCCGTCGCCGCCGAGCGTCAGCGTGACTTTCTTGCCGCCTTCATGCAGCCGGGCCACCGCATCGATCAGCAGATCGGCGCCCTTGATGTGCCGGAACTCGCCGACATAGGCGAGATCGGTGGCGTCGTCCGTGATGGCGACGGGCTCGAACTCCTCCGGCGTCACGCCGTTGAAGACGCAATGCACCACGCCCTTGGGCGTGCCGACGATGCGCTGATAGGTGTCGCGGGCAAAGGCACTCTCGAACAGGAACAGGTCCGTCGCTTCCATCAGCGTACGCTCGAGCCGCGCGTAAAACTCGCCCTTCAGGGTGTTGAGGGGATAGTGCAGCGAGCCGCCGTGCGGGGTGTAGATGCGGATGGTATCGTCCGCGCGTCGCCGCATGCGCACGAAGGCGCCGGCCTTGGCGCCGTGGCCATGCATGATGTCGGGCTTGAGTGCGGCGATCAGGCGGCGCATCCGCAGCCACACCAGAAAATCCTCCGGCGAGGGCTCGCGGCGGATCGCCAGCCGATGCACGCCGAGCTTCAGCCGCGGCGCGAGTTCGGCCAGCGCTTTGTCCGCACGTTCGCCGCCGGTGAGGCTGTCGGCCAGAATCCCGACATGATGGCCACGATCGACCTGACCGTTGGCGAGGTCGAGGATGTGCCGGAAAATGCCACCGACGGGCGCGCGTACGGCGTGCAGGATGCGAAGCGGCTGGTCGGGAGAGGGGGGCATGATCACAACCAGCGCTCGACGGCGAATGCCGAACAATGTTCTCGAAATATCGAGAGGGATTAAGGGCCCTCGTGGTTAACAAACGGTGACGAGCGCGCGTGCGCTGCCCGCGGGACGGTGCGATTAACCCAGCGGCAACCTTAATGGAGTGTAATCGGCCCCATTGAGGTACACGAGTGGCGTTGCCCTGCGGGAGTGTTCGATGCGTTTAGCGTTCTGGCGTGCCGGCAAGGACAGGGCCGTCATCGAGCGGGCCGTTTCGAAGGCCAAGCACGAAGCCAAGCCTGAGACCAAGCCTGAGACCAAGCCTGAGACCAAGCCCAGGGTTGAAGCCAGGCCCGCGCCGGTCGTTGCGCAACCCGCGCCAGCCGAATCCGGTGACATCGATCTGCACGCGCTTGGCGGCGCGCTCGCGCGCAAGCGTGGCTGGATCATCGTGCCGACGGTGCTGGCGCTCGTCGCATCCGTCGCCATCGTCAATCTCATCACGCCGCGCTTCAAGTCCGAATCGCGCATCCTGATCGACGGTCGCGAGAACGTCTTCCTGCGGCCGAGCAGCGACCGCAGCACCGAGGAGCGGCAGGCACTCGACCCCGAGGCCGTCACCAGCCAGGTGCAACTCGTGCTGTCGCGCGACCTCGCGCGCGAGATCATCAAGAAGAACAAGCTGGCCGAGCGTCCCGAGTTCGATCCGGTGCTGCAGGGCGTTTCGCCGCTGAAATCGCTGGCGGCGATGTTCGGCATCGGTCGCGACCCGTTCTCGATGACGCCGGAAGAGCGGGTGTTGGATGCCTATTACGATCGCCTGCAGGCCTACGCCGTCGACAAGTCGCGCGTGATCGTCGTCGAATTCCAGTCGCAGGATCCCGAGCTCGCCGTGCGCGTCGCCAATTCGATCGCCGACGGCTATCTCGTGCTGCAGCAGAACGCGCGGCAGGACCAGGCCCGCAACGCCAGCCAGTGGCTTTCGGGCGAGATCGAGAACCTGCGCAAGAAGGTCTCTGACGCCGAAGCCAAGGTCGAGGACTTCCGCTCCAAATCGTCGCTGTTCGTCGGTACCAACAACACCACGCTGTCGAACCAGCAGATGGGTGAGGTCAACACCCAGCTCAACAATGCGCGCGCCATGAAGGCTGACGCCGAGTCCAGGGCCCGGCTGATCCGCGAGATGCTCCAGAGCGGCAAGCCGATCGAGGCTTCGGAGGTCGTGAACTCGGAGCTGATGCGGCGCTTGTCGGAGCAGCGGGTGACGCTGCGCGCCCAGCTCGCCGAACAGTCGTCCACGCTGCTCGGCAATCACCCGCGCATCAAGGAATTGAAGGCGCAGCTTGGCGACCTCGATGGTCAGATTCGCGACGAGGCGGCCAAGATCTCGCGCTCGCTTGAAAATGACGCGCGGATCGCGGGCGGCCGGGTCGATGGTCTGACCGCCAGCCTCGAGCAGCTCAAGAAGCAGGCGACCTCGACCAACGGTCAGGACGTCCAGCTCCGTGCGCTCGAGCGCGAGGCGAAGGCGCAGCGCGACCTGCTCGAGACCTATCTCGGCAAATATCGCGAGGCCAGCACCCGCGAGAGCATCGATTCCGCGCCGGCGGAAGGCCGCATCATCTCGCGTGCCATCGTTTCCAACACGCCGGCCTATCCGAAGAAGCTGCCGATCGTGCTGATCGCGACGCTGGCAACGTTGCTGCTCTCGTCCGGCCTCGTCGTCACCGGTGAGCTCTTGCGCCAAACCGCGCCGCGCGCCATCGCCACGCTCGCGCCGGCGGTGGTTCGTCAGGAGCCGGTTGTCGATCAGGTCGAGATCGAGCCGGCGCCGCTCCAGCCATCGATGACGGCCAATGCCGATGTCAGCGAGTTCGCCGAGATCGGGCAGCTGGCCGAAAGCCTGATTGCCGCAGGAGCGGGGGCGAAGAAGGTCACCGTGCTCGGCACCGCATCGGGCGACGCCATCACGCTGTCGACGCTGACGCTCGCCCGCCATCTGGCGCGCGACGCGCGCGTCGTCGTGGTCGATCTTGCCGCATCCTCGCCGACGATTGCCGCGGTGTCTGTCGATCCGACGGCGCCTGGTCTTGCCGAGTTGATGCAGGGGCAGGCCTCGTTTGCCCAAATTATCACGCGCGACAAGCTCTCGCGGCTGCACCTGGTCATGGCCGGCCGGCCCGGCTTCGATCGCAGCCTGCTTCAGTCACCGCGAGTGACGCTGGCGATCGATGCCTTGCTTCGCGCCTACGACCACGTGCTCGTGGACGCCGGCAGTGCCGAAGACTTGCCTGCGGAGCTGCTGACGGCGAATGCCCGCGCCGTCGTTGTGCCGGATCCGTCGATGGACGCGGATGCCCGCATGCTGATGTGCGAGCAGCTCAAGGCCGTCGGCTTCAGCGAGGTGACAATGCTGAGCCGGCCGGTGCAGCCATCCGATGCCGGCGAGACGCCGCCGCGCGTGGTGGCGGCGTAGACTTCTTGCTCCCTCCACGCGTTCGGAATCGTAGGGTGGGCAAAGGCGCATTTGCGCCGTGCTCACCACCTTTCAATGATTGCGTCTGACGGGGGTGGGCACGCTTCGCTTTGCCCACCCTACGGCATTTGAGTTCGAGGTTGGGCACCGCTCATCTCCCGCAAGAGGAGAGGAGAAGGGAACGGCATCTCGCGAGTGGGTGGATTTTACCCGAACGCCTGCCGTAGCCGTCGCGCCAGGTCGAACAGCATCTGGTTCTGCTTGACCAGGCGCTTGCCGTGGTTGAGCGACGACATTGCCATGGCTGCGAGCTTGCCGCGCGAGGTCAGGGGCACGAAGCTGTCAAAGATGTCCTCGTCGTCCTTGCAGAACATGCGCTTGTACTCGTCCGTGCCGATGCCGAGGTCGAGCGAGCGATAGCCGCGCTCGGCGTAGCGGTCGATGATGTAGCGCATCAGGATCAGGCCCGGGCTGTAGCGGGCGTGCTCCGACATCGTGTAGGTGTTGAACATCGTCGAGAAGCGCTGGCCGTCGGCGACGCCGGCGAAGATCGCGATCACCTCGTCGTCGCATTCGAGCGCGTGGATGTCGATGACACGGCCTTCGCCGCGCGGGGCGAGGCAGGCGCTGCGGATGAACTGTTCGACACCTGGCTCGGCGAAGACGTTCGGCAGCTTCTGCTCCGCCATCCGGACCGGCTTGACGCGGAAGAACCAGTCGAGCAGGCGGGTGACGTCCGCGTCCGTCGTGGCAAGGTGGTAGCGATAGCCGGCGAGCGTCTGGAGTTTCTTTTCCTTGCTCTTCAGCCGGCGGCGGAAGGAGTTGCTGATGCGGGATGCGGGCGCGCCGCCCGGCTCCATCGCCAGCAGCGGGCAGCCATTGATCGCGCTCTGCTGCGGCAGCAACGCAAACGGGTTCTGCTGGTCGTGCCAGCGCTTCGGCTGCTGCGTCAGCGCGAGCACGTCGACCTGGTCGTGCAAGGGCGCGAACAGCACGTCGAGATCGGCGGTCACTGCCTGTGCAGCGAACTCGGCGTTCCACAGCCCCATGTTGAACGTCGTGTGCTTGCCGCCCATGAAGCAGGCCGTGCGCACACCGTGGGCCTGGCGCAGCGCGAGCGGAAGCAGCACGAGCGGGGCCTGTTCGGCGTCGCGGGCGATCACGACGAGTGGGCGGGCGCCTTCGCGTTCTCCGACCGATCGTGCCCATGAGCCCAAAAGATCGAACCGCTGATAGGGCGTGAAGAGATGACCGGGCTCCTCGAGGGCGCGCCAGACCGCCTCGATCTCTGCGATATCGCTGATGAGGTCGACATGCGCGATACGGCTCGCTTTCGACCGCGCTGGCGATTCTGCCGTCCGGCTTTGCATCGCCGCAGCCATGGTCATTCGCGAAACCTGTCGAGAAAACGAAAAATACGTATTTCGGCCCGTGGCCGACCTTTGCAAATAAATGTCAACAAAGGGTAATGACTATGGCTGAGGGAACAGGCCGCCGGCGAACGCGAAGGTGGGATATTGGCATCCGACGACAGATGGCTGGGGCGGTTGCGGCTCGAACTGGCCTGGTTCACGGGGCAGCCCTTGCTGCGCAGCCGTGGCGCAGGTGCAATCCTGCGTTTCGAACGTGTGCGACCGCGGCGGAGCGGCGCGTTCCAGCCGCTGCGCCGGAACGAGATCACGCCGCAATTTCTCGATCGCACCATTCGCGCGCTGAAGCGCTGGAATTATGATTTTCTCGGCATGGACGAGGTCTGCCGGCGCGCGGTGACGCTGCCGGAGAAGCGGCGCTTCGTGGCGCTCACCTTCGACGGTGTGCCGAAGGACTTCATCAGCTTTGCCTATCCGGTGTTGGCGCGCCACGCCGTGCCGTTCACGCTCTATGTTCCCACCGCCTTTCCCGATGGCGTCGGCGAGGCGTGGTGGCTCGGGCTCGAGCAGGTGATCGCGCGCGAGAGCCGCATCAATCTGATGATGGGTGACAAGGAGCAGCGCTTCACCGTCACGGATCGTGCCCGCAAGCAGGCGCTGTTTTCGCATCTCGAGAATTGGTTGCGCTCGCTGGCGCCGGCGGATCTATCAGCCGCGATCGCCGATCTCTGCACGCGCCACCGGATCGATCTCGCTGCACTCTCGCGCGAGGCGTCGATGGATTGGGAGGATCTGGCCAAGTTGGCTGCCGATCCGCATGTCACGATCGGCAGTGCGACCGTGAACTATCCCGTTCTCGCCAACATGAAGGACGCTGCCGCACTGCGTGAGATGACGATGGGCAAGGCGGTGGCCGAAGCGTCGTTCCGCCGCGAAATCCGGCATCTGGCGTTTCCGTTCGGCGACCGCGCCTCGTTCCGGCGCAGTCACGTCGTGATGGCGGAGGAGGCCGGCTTTGCCAGCGCGGTATCGACCATCCCGGGCATTGTGGACGCAGAAGGGCGGACCAATCTGCGCGCACTGCCGCGGATTTCCTGGGACGGACGGGTGCGCTCGTTGCGCATGATGCGCGCGCTGGTGTCCGGCGTTGCCTTTGCGCCGGTGAAACCGACGGGCAGCGTTACGAGCTAGTCTTGGCGCGGTCCGGCCGCTGCATCCAGCTCACGATCGGCATGGCGGGCAGCACCCAGCCCATGCCGACCACCACGTAGTAGATCGCCTGACGCCAGCCGGACTCGGCGATCCACGGCATCTGCGCCGCGGCCATGCCGAGCAGGGCCCAGACCGTGGCCAGCACCAGGAGCAGGATGGCGCCGAGGAACTTGCGGGTACGGATCGTCATGGCGGAGACTTGCGGCTTTCGCGTAACTTGCGCTGCGGGAGCGGGGGACTATAAGGGGCACGCAGTCCGGTTCAAGTCTTGGTTTTAACCCCTGAAATGACGACGATTTCCGCCCCGACGAACCCGCATCGCGCCGTACGCTGGTGGCTGATCTCCGTGGCCGCCCTGATCGCGCTGATGGTGCTGGTCGGCGGCGCGACGCGGCTGACGGAATCCGGTCTCTCGATCGTCGAGTGGAAGCCCGTCACCGGCAGCGTTCCGCCGCTGTCGGAGGCGCAATGGACCGACGCCTTCGAGGCCTACAAGAAGATCCCGCAATATCGCGAGCTCAATGCCGGGATGTCGCTGTCCGAGTTCAAGCAGATCTTCTGGTGGGAATGGAGCCATCGGCTGCTCGGCCGCTTCATCGGCGTCGCCTATCTGCTGCCGTTCCTGTTCTTTCTGTGGCGCGGCGGTCTGCCCGGCGAGTTGAAGCGGCGGCTGTGGCTGCTGTTCGCGCTGGGCGGTCTCCAGGGCGCCGTCGGCTGGTGGATGGTGGCGTCAGGGCTGTCCGAGCGGGTCGAGGTGTCGCAATATCGGCTGGCGACGCATCTGGTGCTGGCGCTGCTGATCTTTGCCGGCATCGTCTGGACGGTGCGGCGGCTCGCGGATCGGCCGCAGCTAGCGGTCCCGGCGCGGCTGCGGTTCACGAGCGCGGTGCTGGTGATCGTGACCTTCATCCAGATCTATTTCGGTGCGCTGGTCGCGGGCCTGCGCGCCGGACGCGCCTACAACACCTGGCCGCAGATCGACGGCGCCTTCATTCCGTCTGCGGAACGGCTGTGGTTCGAGACGCCCTGGTGGCGCAACATGTTCGACAATGTGCTGACGGTGCAGTTCGAGCATCGCATGACGGCTTACCTGCTTTTCACGCTGGCGGCGCTGCATGCGTTTGATGCGGTGCGTTCCCGCGCGGGCTCGGCGGCGAGCGGTGCGCTCTGGCTGTTCGCGGCCGTGAGCGTCCAGGCGGTGCTCGGCATCCTCACGCTGCTCAACCAGGTGCCGATCGATCTCGCGCTCTCGCACCAGGCGGTCGCGATCGTGGTGCTCACGCTTGCGGTGATGCAGGCGGAACGGCTCGCTTCGAAGCAATCGGCCGAGGTGCAGTCGCGCGTCATTCCGGTCGGTCAGCCCGGCTGATTGCCATCAGCCCGGCTGATTGCCATCAGCCCGGCTGATGATCAGCAATAGCCGTAGATGCCGCACGAGTAGGGCAGGCGCCAGAAATAATCGACCTGCTTCCCGCCGTAATACGCGCCCTGATAGTCGTAGTCCCACGGGCGGCCGTAGTAGCCCGGCAGTGTATGCGAGCCCGGCAGCAACGGCGTACCCGGCAGGTTGCTGATATAGCTGCCGATGCCATAGGCCGGCGAGATCAGTGCGTCCGGATCGGTCTCGACGTAGACTTGGGGAGGATCCTTAGGCGGCGCGGCGGGCCGCCGCTTCGGCGTGGCAGGCAGGTCGGCGGCAACGGCGGCTGAAACCGTCAGCATCACTGCCAGGGCAGGCACCATCCAGCGCAGCATTGTCGGCTCCGAATCAAAGGGGCGATCCAAAGACGATGTATGCGACAGATGTGGTTAATGACTGTTAACCGCCGACCATTCAGGGGCGCGCTTTCACGCACTCCCTGATCAGGCAGGGAACGTCCTGACGGGGGTGACGACCGCGTCGAATTGAATGCTCACCCTGTTCTTCAGAACGTGCTGGATGACCTCTGTTTCCGACTTGTCGAAAAACTCATCCCAGTTCGCGGCTTGACCGAACTCTCTGGCGAAATCGATCTCGGCGAATTTTCCGAGGAAGAGGGCCGTGACGTCAGAGTCATTGTTCTTCGCGAACACATGCTTCTGTCCCGACTTCTTCATGTACAGGCCGATCATGCGGAGCGCCTTGTAGACCAGCGTGCTGTCGTGAAACAGCACGATGGCGTCGCTCTTCACCAGTGGAAGCGTCCACAGGAAGTCCCTGAAGCAGGCGATGTCGGTGTGCTCGCCGTCGATGAAGGCGATATCGAAGCTGTGTTCCGCCCCCTGGACCGAATCGACCGAGCCGTCGAACGTCGTCAGCTTGGACGTCGGAATGCCACGAGACACCAGATTGTCGATCATGGTCTGGTGCGTGATACCGGAATAGTCGTATTTGGCGCCCCTCTCGTCCGGCTGTTGCCGCCCGCGTTCATCAATTGAAAGCACCGCCTTGCAGGCGGGATCCAGCAGAAACGGGGTCAGGCTGCCGCCGAGATAGGAGCCGATCTCGACGTAAGAAAACGACCCCAAAACTCTCTTGGCGAGAGCGATGGTCTGCAACAAGAACCTTTTATCGTGAGCGCTTGTTTGCGAGGGAATTGGGAAAAGCGTTCCGATGTCCGGCACGGCGATATTCATGGCCATCCTTGTGCAGTCGCGATCATGACGCTCGGTGAGTCCGAGGAGCGTTGATCGACGATAGCGGCGGAAGCTGGCGCGGAGCCTTCGCCAAGGCGCCGCGCCAGATCCCGGTGCGGATGGATGGTTTGGAGTTCGCTACGCCAGCGCCTGCTCCAGGTCTGCGATCAAATCTTCCTTGTCCTCGATGCCGATCGAGAGCCGGACCACGTCGGGGCCGGCGCCGGACTTGACCTTGGCAGCGTCGTCGAGCTGGCTGTGCGTGGTCGAGGCCGGGTGGATGACCAGCGAGCGGGTGTCGCCGACATTGGCCAGATGCGAGAACAGCTGCAGCTTCGACACCAGGCTGACGCCGGCGTCGTAGCCGCCCTTCAGGCTGAAGGTGAACACGGCGCCCGCGCCCTTCGGGGCGTATTTGCGCGCGAGCTGGTTGTACTTGTCGCTGGCAAGACCGGCATAGTTCACGGAGGACACCGCTGGGTGGCCGGCGAGGAATTCGGCGACCGCCTTGGCGTTGTCGCAGTGCTTCTGCATGCGCAGCGGCAGCGTCTCGATGCCGGTGAGGATCATGAAGGCATTGAACGGCGACAGCGCAGGCCCGAGGTCGCGTAGGCCCAGAACGCGGCAGGCGATGGCGAAGGCGAAATTGCCAAACGTCTCCTGGAGACGGATGCCGTGATATTCCGGCCGCGGCTCCGACAGCATCGGATATTTGCCGCCGGTCGACCAGTCGAACGTGCCGGCATCGACGATGATGCCGCCGAGCGAATTGCCGTGGCCGCCCAGAAACTTTGTCAGTGAGTGCACGACGATGTCGGCGCCGTGGTCGATCGGGCGGATCAGGTAGGGCGAAGCCAGCGTGTTGTCGACGATCAAGGGCACGCCGGCCTTGCGCGCCACCGTCGAGATCGCTTCGATATCGGTGATGCTGCCGGCGGGATTGGCGATGGACTCGATGAAGATCGCCTTCGTGCGCGGCGTCACCGCGCGCTCGAAGCTGGCGATGTCATCGGGATCGGCCCACACCACGTTCCAGCCAAAACTCTTGAACGCATGCGCGAACTGGTTGATCGAGCCGCCATAGAGTTTTCGCGCCGCGATGAATTCGTCGCCGGGCTGGAGCAATTGCTGCAGCACCACGACCTGTGCAGCATGCCCCGAGGCCACGGCAAGCGCGGCAGTGCCGCCCTCGAGCGCGGCCACGCGCTCTTCCAGTACCGCATTGGTGGGATTTCCGATGCGGGTATAGATGTTGCCGAATGCCTGCAGGCCGAACAGCGAGGCGGCGTGGTCGGCATCGTTGAAGACGAACGACGTCGTCTGATAAATCGGAGTCGCGCGCGCACCGGTGGTCGGATCGGGCTGTGCACCGGCATGCACGGCGAGGGTCGAAAATCCCGGAAGGCGATCGCTCATTGGGGCGTCCTGTTCTTGTGGTCTGAAATCGCGCGGCATGCTGATCGGCGTCGCGGCTGCCGTCAAGCTGCCGCTTCACACGTCGGCGCTACGCATTGTCACGTTCGTGCAATGGAAATGTATTGCGTCAGCTTTGTTCGGTCTTGTTCTTCGCGGCGCGATCGGAGGCTGCGGTGTCGCCACCGCCGACACTCATCCGATTGAGGGATAGACGCATGCCCTGCGTCGGCGCCGGCGGGCGTTTGGAGCTGAGCGTGCGCGAATTGACGCCCATCCAGGAAATCTCGGACGACAGCCGGCCATATTCGATCTTGGGGCAGCGGTTCATCACGACCTTGATGCCCGCGGCCTCGGCCTTTTCCGCCGCTGCATCGTCACGCGCGCCAAGCTGCATCCAGATCACTTTCGGCAGCGGATCGAGCGTGAGGGCTTCGTCGACGACGGGCATGATGTGGCTGGAATTGCGGAAGATGTCGATCATGTCGATGGGACGTCCGATGTCGCGGAGCGAGGCGACGAAGGGCTTTCCGAGTAGCTCCTTGCCGACGTGACCGGGATTGACCGGGATCATGTCGTAGCCGCGCTGCGCCAGATATTTGAACGCGAAATAGCTCGGCCGCACATTGACCGGCGAGGCGCCGACCATCGCGATCGACTTCACGCTGTTGAGGATGCTGCGGATGTAATTGTCGGGATAGGCGTCGTGGTTCATCTGGCGTCTTTTCTTGTTGTCACTCATCCCGCCATGACGGCGTGCGCTTCTCGATGAAGGCGCCGATGCCTTCCTCGGCGTCGCGGGCCATCATGTTCTCGGTCATCACCTCTGCCGCATAGCGATAGGCATCCGCAAGGCTCATCTCGGCCTGGCGGTAGAATGCCTCCTTGCCGAGCTTGACGGTGTAGGCCGACTTCAGCGCGACCTGTTGCGCCAGCGCGATCGCGGCGTCACGCTCGGTACCGGCTGCGACCACGCGATTGACGAGGCCGATCTCGCGGGCCCGCACAGCCGGGACCGGCTCGCCGGTGAGCAGCATCTCCATTGCCTGCTTGCGCGGCACGTTGCGCGACAACGCCACCATCGGCGTCGAGCAGAACAGGCCGATGTCGATGCCGGGGGTGGCGAAGCTCGCCGCGTCCGAGGCGATCGCAAGGTCGCAGCTCGCCACGAGCTGGCAGCCGGCCGCGGTCGCGATGCCCTGGACGGAAGCGACCACCGGCTTCGGCAGGTGCAGGATCGCCTGCATCACCGCGCTGCAGGCATTCATGGTCTCGGCGAAGAAGGCGCGGCCGCGATCGGGGTCGGTGCGGCGCGCGGTCAGCTCCTTCAGGTCGTGACCGGCCGAGAAGGCGGGACCGTTGGCCGCAAGCACGACGCCGCGGATGGACTTGTCGTTGCTGATGTCATCGAGCGCGGCATGCAGGCTTGCGATCATCGCGCGCGACAGGCTGTTGCGCGCGGCCGGCCGGTTGAGGGTCAGCACCGCGATGGGGCCGACCATTTCGCGCAGCAGAATTGGCGGTTGCGGGGAGGGGGCGCGGGCGGCCTGGGTGGACATCAAGGCGTTTCCGGTTGGATTATTGCAATTGGATGATGCAGATAACCTAATGTAACAGGTCACGTGAAGCGAGGGTGGGGAACAGCATGGCGTTAGCGAAAATGAGCGTGGCGGAGGTCGAGCAGTTTCTCCGTGCCGAGTTTCCCCAAGCGTTCGGCGGCGACGACATCACGATCGAGAGCGCGGACGGCCAGACGTGCCTTTTGCGCCAGAGCTACAGCGAGCGGATGCTGCGGCCGGGTGGAACCGTGTCCGGCCCCACGCTGATGGCTCTGGCTGATTTCGCCATGTACGTGGTGCTGCTGTCGGCGATCGGACCGATCGGGCTCGCGGTGACCACCAATCTGAACATTAACTTCCTGCGCAAGGGGCAGCCGGGACAGGACGTGCTGGCGGAGGCTCGGCTGCTTAAGCTTGGCAAGCGCCTCGCGGTCGGGGAGGTCAAGCTCCTCTCGGGGACGTCGCCCGATCCGATCGCCCATGTCACATCGACCTATTCCATTCCAAACGTTTGAGCTTTTCGCAGGTAATATAACACCATATTTTTAAATAACTGATTTTATTGATGTAATTTACGCTGCCGGGCATTGACCGTTGCATGTCTCTTCTCTAGAAACCCGCCCAGTCCGGTGCGGTGTTCGCGCCGCTATTCCCCGTCCACGGAAACTCTGACATGAAAACCTTTTCGGCAAAGCCGGCCGAGGTGACGAAGAAGTGGGTGCTGATCGACGCCAAGGGTCTGGTCGTCGGCCGTCTCGCCACCATCGTTGCCATGCGTCTGCGCGGCAAGCACCTCCCGACCTACACCCCGCACGTTGATTGCGGCGACAACGTCATCATCATCAACGCCCAGCATGCTGTCCTCACCGGCCGCAAGCGCGAGCAGAAGACCTACTACAAGCACACCGGCTATGTCGGCCACGTCAAGGAGCGCACCGCGCGCCAGATCCTTGAAGGCAAGCATCCCGAGCGCGTGCTCGAGAAGGCCGTCGAGCGCATGATCCCCCGTGGTCCGCTCGGCCGCGTCCAGATGGGCAACCTCCGCGTCTATGGCGGCGCTGATCATCCGCACGAGGCCCAGACGCCTGAGAAGATCGACATCGCCAAGTTGAACCGCAAGAACACGAGGGCCGCATAATCATGGCCGAATCCATTCAGTCGCTCGACCAGCTCTCGCAGCTCAAGACCGCGGCGGCGCCCGATGCGCCCAAGCACGAGAAGAAGGTCGACAAGTTCAACCGCGCCTATGCCACCGGCAAGCGCAAGGACGCGGTCGCTCGCGTCTGGATCAAGCCGGGCGCCGGCAAGGTCACGGTCAACTCGCGCGAGGTCGAGGTCTATTTCGCTCGTCCCGTGCTGCGCATGATGATCGAGCAGCCGTTCTCCGTGGCCGCGCGTTCCGGCCAGTACGACGTCGTCTGCACCGTCGCCGGCGGCGGTCTGTCCGGTCAGGCCGGTGCTGTCCGCCACGGCATCTCCAAGGCGCTCACCTATTTCGAGCCCGAGCTGCGCAGCGTGCTCAAGAAGGGCGGCTTCCTGACCCGCGACTCGCGTGTGGTCGAGCGTAAGAAGTACGGCAAGGCCAAGGCCCGCCGGTCCTTCCAGTTCTCGAAGCGTTAATCGCTTCGGTCACATTCGCTGCGAAAGCAGCTTCAATGATAGGCAAAAGGGCGCTGATTTCAGCGCCCTTTTTGTTGTTCGTTTGTACGCAAATTGAAGACGAGTTTCCCGAAAACTTGGGCCCCGATGAAAACCTGAATGGAACTCGCGGGACATAGCGTCGCATCTGGAAGGGCGCGCAAATCGGATGTGCCGATCGCGTAACTGCTATGTTCAAGAGGGGGCCGACATGATGTCGCTCGATAGCATCACGCTCTATTTGGTCGCCACGATGGTCGCTGCACTGCTCGGCGCCATGATGGTGTTTTTCGGCAGACAGGAGAACAGCCCCGCGCTGAAATGGTGGGGCACCGCCTATCTGCTCGGCGCGGCCTCCGTCGCGCTGTGGACTGCGACCGGCGACAAGCTCGGCCCGCACCTTTATCTCGCACTCAATGCGGTGGGCTTCGTCGCTTGCGGCATGGTGTGGAATGCGGCGCGCGTCTTCCACGGCCGCAAGCCGAACTGGCCCGGTCTCGTGCTCGGCGCGCTCGCCTGGATCGCGACGGTGACGCTGCTCGATCCCGCGGCGTCGATGCTGCGCATGATCATCGGCGCCGGTATCGTCTCCGTCTATGCGGCGCTGACCGCGAGCGAGCTCTGGGTCGAGCGGCGCAAGAGCCTGCAACGGCGCTGGCCGGCTTTCGTCGTGCCGGTGATGCACGGCTGCGTGCTGATGCTGCCCATCCTGCTCGGCAGCTTCCTGCGTCCGAACGATGCCGGCTTCTCCCACAGCGTCTGGGTCACCGTGTTCGCGGTCGAGCTCGTGCTCTATGCCGTCGGCACCGTGTTCGTGATCTTCATGCTGGTGTCCGAGCGCACGGTGACTGCGCACCGCACCGCTGCGTCGACCGATCCGCTGACCGGCATGCTCAACCGCCGCGGCTTCTCGGAAGCCTGCGCGCGCATGATCGAGCGCGAGGCCAAGGGCGGCCGGCCCGTCACCGTGATGATCTTCGACATCGACCATTTCAAGTCGATCAACGACCGCTTCGGCCATCCTGCCGGTGACGAGATGCTGAAGCTGTTCTCGACCGTGGTCGTCAACAATCTCCGCATCTCGGACCTGTCGGGCCGTATCGGCGGCGAGGAGTTCGCAGCGCTGCTGCCTTGCGCGCTGGAGGAGGGTGTGCTGGTCGCCGAGCGCGTGCGCGAAGCATTCGAGACGTCCGGCATCGCGGTCGATGAAGGCCCGGTCGACACCACCGTCAGCATCGGCGTGGCCGGCGGCCCCGCCGGCACCGAGCTCGAGGTGCTGCTGGCCTCGGCCGACACCGCGCTCTACCAGGCCAAGCGCGGCGGCCGTAACCGCGTCGAGGCTGCGGAGGAGCTGCCGTTGTCGCTGGAGAACTGGCGCCGCCAGAGCGCCGCGCGGATCGGTGTATCCAAGACACAGCCGGCGACGGCCTGAGGCGAAAGGGTCGCGCGGTAATCCCCTGTTTACCATTCGGTTCCTACCATTGCAGGTATGGAATCGATCCGTCGACAGAACCCGCAAGCTGCCCTGATGTCGCTCGAAGCTGCTGCGGCGTCGGCTCGCGGCGGCTTCGCCTGCCTGTTCTCGACCGCGGACGAATACGAGACCGCGCTGATCGCCGAGCGCCGTGCCCAGGGGCGCTACACGCAGGACCGCGGCTATTGGCCGGTCGCATTGTTCATCGGTTGTACGCTGATCGTCCTCGGCACCGCGCTGCTGTTTGCCTGAGAGCGCCGCATTTTCGACCGGGCAGGGCGCCGTTTCGGCGCCTTTTTCTTTGGCCCCGGCTGCGGTAGACACGGCCGCCAAACAAAAAGGGTGGAAACCGATGATCACCGAGATCGCGCAAATCGACGTCAAGCCGGGCAGCGAGAAGGATTTTGAGGCCGCCGTCGCCAAGGCCAAGGCCGCCTTCGGCCGCTCCAAGGGCTTTCACGGGTTCGAGCTGCACAAATCGATCGAGAAGCCGCAGCGCTACCGCTTGATGGTGAAATGGGCGACGCTGGAGAACCACACGGTGGATTTCCGCGGCTCCGAGAATTTCACGGAATGGCGCGGGCTGGTCGGTCAGTACTTTGCCTCGCCCCCGGAGGTCGAGCACACCGAGACCGTGCTGACGACCTGAGCTTGCTTTACGCTGCCTCTGCGAGAGGCGGCGCCTCGTACGTCTTGAAATGGTCGATCATGACCTTGGCGATGGCGACGAGTGGCAGCGCCAGCGCCAGGCCCCAGATTCCGAAGACGACGCCGAGCAGGATCTGGAACGCAAACAGCGTGGCCGGCGGGATGTCCAGCGCCTGGCGCTGCAGGATCGGCGTCAGCACGTAGCTCTCCATCGCATGGACGCCGAGGAACAGGATCAGCGCCGACAGCGCCGGAATCCAGCCCGAGGCGAGGCTCGCCAGCACCACGACGACACCGGCGATGATGGCGCCGACGGTCGGGATGAACGCAAGCAGGCCGGCCTGGATTCCCAGGATGAACGAGCCGGGGATGCCGATGATGGCAAGCCCGATCCAGGTCACCACGCCAACCGCGATCATCACGATGATCTGTGCGATCAGCCAGCGCTCCAGCGTCTCGCCGATGCGGTCGACGATGAGCGTCGCGCGGATGCGATGCCTGGCCGGGACGAGAAACAGCAGCCCGTCGTGATAGACGCCGGGCTGCGCGGCGAAGGCCAATCCCAGGAACAGCACGATAAAGATGTTGCCGACGGCGCTGATCGCACCGAACAGCAGCTTGAAGGTCTGGCTGACGATCGCCCCGCCGCTGGAGGCAAGTGCGCCCGCGCCCGGCAATGGGCCGTGTGAGGTCTGGTTCGCGGCCGGCACCGTGTCACCAGAGGACGAGGCGGCGGAGCTGGCATTGCCGAGATCGAAGACGCTGGTGTCGATGCCGTGGTTCTCCAGGAACGACCTGACATGCGATATCTGCGACTTGATGGTGTTGCTGAGCACCGAGGCCTGCTCGGCGATGGTTGCGCCGCCGAGATAGGCGACGCCTGCGAGCAATGCCGCCAGCACGATGCAGACGATCGCGAGCCGCGCCGCATGCGGCAGCTGAACGCGGCGACCGAGCGCATTGGTCAGCGCGTTGAGGCCGACGCCGAGCAGCATGCCGGTGAAGATCAGGAGCAGGGTGGCGGCAAAGTACCAGGTGAAGACCAGCATCGCCGTGAACAGCACGACCCCGATGCCGCCGACTGTGATCGCCCAGGCGAGATCGGAGCGGGTTTTGGGTTGGTCATCTCTGGAGACGGTCACTTCTTGTCCTTTCCGGAGTGGCCAATTCGGCGTGGCCAACACTTCGGCGTAGCTGCGACGCACTCTTTGGTGAAATCCGGCTGGGGATCAAGCCGGGCCAATGCGCCGGATTGAAGCGCCCTCGGACCCCAGGGCCAACGCCTTGGGTCCGCCGGGGTGCCCCGAAGGGGCGCATTTGCGCGAAAAATTGCATTGCCGTCCCGCGAACCCTTCTGTTGAATTTGTTCCATCCGAGGGGCATGTTTGGAGAATCTTTTTCGCGGGAGGTCGGAACGGGAGATGAGAAAGCCGGTCGTCGGTGTGATCGGGAACGCCCATCGCGTCGAAAATCGATTTCAGGTCCAGATGGTCGGTGAGCGCAATTTGCGCGCCGTGGCCGAGGTCTCCGGCGGCTTGCCGGTGATGTTCGCGGGGTCGCCCGACATCACCGATATCGCCGCACTGCTCGACGCCGTCGACGGCATCGTGCTCACCGGGGCCCGCGCCAACGTGCACCCGACCCGCTTCAACGTCGACCCCTGCGAGAAGCACGAGCCCTACGACATCCATCGCGACGAGGTCGCGCTGGCGCTCTCGATCGCCTGTGTCGCCCGCGGCATTCCGTTGTTCGGCATCTGTCGCGGCTTGCAGGAGATGAACGTCGCCTTCGGCGGTTCGCTGCACCCCGAGATCCGCGAGATTCCCGGCCGCATGAACCACCGCATGCCCAGGCTCGAGAATGGCGAGATCCATCCCGATCCGACCGTCGTGTTCGCCGACCGTCACGACGTCGACCTCACGCCGGGCGGTGCGTTCGCAAAGCTGCTCGGCTGCGAGAAGATCCGGGTCAATTCGCTGCACGGGCAGGGCATCCTCGATCCCGGCAAGCGGGTGCTGATCGAAGGTATCGCCGAGGACGGCACCATCGAGGCGATCCGCATCGCGGAAGCGCCGACCTTCGCGCTCGGTGTGCAGTGGCACGCCGAATACGACCCGCAGCGGAATCCCATCAACCGCAAGCTGTTCGAGGCGTTTGGCGAAGCGATGGTGGCGAAGCAGAAGGCGGCGGCGTAGGCCGATCTTTTGGCCGCAGGCACCGCGAACGCAGCAGAGCCAGACACTCTGCCGCGTGCTATTTTGTTGCTTTGAATTTTTTCAAACTGGAATTGCGCACGATGATTTGTCGATCGATCGTTGTTGTCTCGATCCTGCTCGCATTCCCCGCCATCGCCCAACCCGCCGCGCCGACCGAGGGCCCGGTCACGTGTGCATCGCCGATCGCGCCGGACGACACAGCCAAAAGCCTCATGCAACGCTACGGCAAGGAGGCGGTGATGCAGGATCTGTCGGGCGCGGAAGGTGAGACTTACAAGGGGCTGGTGTTGTTTCCGAAGGCGAGTGACCAGCGGCTCGAAGTCGCCTTCGCGGAAGACAAATCGAAGCGCGTTTCCGGCCTGATGCTGCGCGACACCGCCAGGACGAGCAAATGGAACGTCAGTGGCATCACGATCGGATCGAGTCTTTCCGACGTGCAGAAGGCCAACGGCAGGCCGTTCCTGGTGGCCGGCTTCGAGTGGGATTACGGTGGCTTCGTCACTGACTGGAAGGGTGGCGCACTCGGCCGTCCGATGCAGGGTGGCTGCACGGTGACGGTGCGTTTCGACAGGAATGCGGCCGCGCCCAAGTCGCTGCTCGGCGACGGCGTGAAGGTCCTCTCCGACAACGCGACGCTGTTGAAGTGGGCGCCGGTGGTGTCGGAGATCGGGGTGAATTTTCCGGACAAGTGAGTAACGGGCGAACTGCGCTCGCAATATCTCCGGCGGAATAAACCAATCAGTAGGAATTGCTGCGCGCCGATTTTTTCGATTCCGATTCGTTCTTTGAGAACGAAGTGGAGTCAGATGCAGAACGAAAGTTGATGGCTCCGCACCGCAAAGCTCGTCTCTACGGTACGATGACGTTGTAGACGCGCTCGGGCGGCAGTCTGGCGCCGGCCTCGTCCAGTCTATTGTTCTTCACCAGATCATGAATCGTGCGAGCAAGGTCGGTCACGTCGGTGATGTTCCGAATCCATTGTCCGACATAGAGGGGCACGGCCGCTTCGCCGAGTCCGATCTGGATGGCGCGATGGGGCAGCGCTCGAAGATGGAGATCGCGCTCCGGGTCCCACTGAATGCGTACGGGCGAATTGGTCTTCAGCCTATTCCAATCCGCCTCATTCATGGAGGGGGCGGGTTTGCTGGGACAACTATTGTCCAGGGCCCAGTGGAATCCCTCGCGGCTGATGTCGATCGCTAGAATCCGCCGCTGGCCCGCGTCCTTGTAGCTCCAGCCGCTGCGATACATCATCCAGAGAAACGACGGCTTTATCCAAGTCATACGGCTGATCTTGAAGGGCGGAGAAACGAACGTGCCCTTTGCCAGGGCGGTGTCCGCAATCTCGTCGCTATAGGCCTGGTAGACCCGTATCGTCTGATCGTCATAGACGGCTCTGATTTGCCGTTCGGGAATATTAATCATAGCTGGTCGCAATTTCTTCTGGACTCTCCCGCGCTGCCCGCAATCCGACGTTGTCCGTTGGGGAGATTATCTCTCGCCTCCAGCCTCTAGGACAACCTTAGCTCGAAGGCAATTGAAACACAGCTAGTGCTGTGAACGATGACTGCCCCAAACAAGAAAGGCGCCCCTTTCGGAGCGCCTTTTGCCTGTTGCGAAAGTTCGAGCCGCTTAGCCCGAATAGTACATGTCGAACTCGACCGGGTGCGGGGTCATTTCGAAGCGGGCGACTTCGGTCATCTTCAGCTCGATGTAAGCGTCGATGAAGTCGTCGTCGAACACGCCGCCGGCCTTGAGGAAGCCGCGGTCCTTGTCGAGGTTTTCCAGCGCCTCGCGGAGCGAACCGCACACGGTCGGGATCTGCTTCAGCTCTTCCTTCGGCAGGTCGTAGAGGTCCTTGTCCATCGCCGGACCCGGATCGATCTTGTTCTTGATGCCGTCGAGGCCGGCCATCAGCATCGCGGCGAAGCCGAGATAGGGATTGGCGAGCGGATCGGGGAAACGCACCTCGACGCGCTTGGCCTTCGGCGAAGCGGTGTAGGGGATGCGGCAGGAGGCCGAGCGGTTGCGCGCGGAGTAGGCGAGCAGCACGGGCGCCTCATAGCCCGGGACCAGACGCTTGTAGGAGTTGGTCGACGGGTTGGTGAAGGCGTTGATCGCCTTGGCGTGCTTGATGATGCCACCGATGTAGTGGAGGCAGGTCTCCGACAGGTCGGCGTACTTGTTGCCGGCGAACACCGGCTTGCCGTCCTTCCAGATCGACTGGTGCACATGCATGCCCGAGCCGTTGTCGCCATAGACGGGCTTCGGCATGAAGGTGGCGGTCTTGCCGTAGATGTGGGCGACCTGGTGGATGCAGTACTTGTAGATCTGCATGTGGTCGGCCATCAGCGTCAGCGTGTCGAACTTCATGCCGAGCTCGTGCTGGGCGGAAGCGACCTCGTGGTGATGCTTCTCGACCTTCACGCCCATCTTGGCCATGGCGCCGAGCATTTCGGAGCGCATGTCCTGCACCGAGTCCTGCGGCGGGACGGGGAAGTAGCCGCCCTTGGTGCGGATGCGGTGGCCGAGATTGCCGCCTTCATATTCGGTGTCGGAGTTGGTCGGCAGCTCCGAGGAATCGACGCGGAAGCCGGTGTTGTAGGGGCCCGACGAGAAGCGGACGTCGTCGAACACGAAGAACTCGGCTTCGGGGCCGACGAACACGCTGTCGCCCACGCCCATCGACTTCACCATGGCCTCGGCCTTCTTGGCGATGCCGCGGGGGTCGCGGTTGTAGGGCTCGCCGGTGGTCGGTTCGAGCACGTCGCAGGTGATGACCATGGTGGTTTCGGCGAAGAACGGATCGATCGTCGCGGTCACCGGATCGGGCATCAGGCACATATCGGACTCGTTGATCGCCTTCCAACCGGCGATCGAGGAGCCGTCGAACATCGTTCCTTCGGCGAAAATGTCCTCATCGATCATGCTGACGTCGAACGTCACGTGCTGCCACTTGCCGCGCGGATCGGTGAAGCGCAGGTCGACGTACTTGACGTCGTTGTCCTTGATCGATTTCAGGACGTCTTTGGCGGTCTTCATGCATACCCCTTTTGGCTCTGCGGGTCGGTTTCCAGATGAGCAGATTCGTTCTCGCTTTCGGCGAGTTGGCGCAACCGCACAAACGAAATCAGGCCGCCGAAGCAGCCTTTTTTCTTTCAGAGTGTCGCAAAATTCGGGATAGCACCCGGCTCAGATAGCGTCCAGCCCGGATTCGCCGGTTCGGATGCGGATCGCCTCTTCGATATTGGAGACGAAGATCTTGCCGTCGCCGATGCGCCCGGTTTGCGCGGCACGGCGGATCGCGTCGATCGCGCGCTCGACCAGGTCGTCGCCGATCACGATCTCGATCTTCACCTTGGGCAGGAAGTCGACGATGTATTCTGCGCCGCGGTAGAGTTCGGCGTGGCCCTTCTGCCGGCCAAAGCCCTTGGCCTCGGTCACGGTGATGCCCTGGAGGCCGACTTCCTGAAGCGCTTCCTTCACCTCGTCGAGCTTGAACGGCTTGATGATGGCTTCGATTTTCTTCACTGCGCGCCTCCCGGCCTTTCGATCTAATAGCAACGTCTTCGTCAGGATGCGCTTTTCTTAACGCACGATCTTGTCTTCGCTATGCCGGGACCTGACCAGCCCGGCAACAACGGCCGGCCACACCCAGAAAATGCCAGTGAGCACGACGAACCGAAGCGACTTCCTCGAAAGCAGGGTCTATGCCAAGTTGCAAATGCCCTGATTACTGGAGCGTTATCAGCCTTTTAACGAGCATCTCTGATAGGTGGAGCCGACCGGCTCAAAATACCGCAGACTACGAAATAGGCAAACGGTTCAATATCTGTGCAGATCGTTGTTCCGTTGCCTGGATCGGCATGAAACGTGCCTGTTGAAAAGGCGTTTGGACCAGGGAAGTGGCATGGAAGTTCTAACCACCGCCGAAATGCAGCGCGCTGATCAACTCAGCATCACTGCCGGCACGCCCGGCTTCAAGCTGATGCTGAGCGCGGGCCAGGCGGTCGCGGAGGCCGCCAACGCACTGGTGGAGGAGGGGCCAATCCTGATCGTTGCCGGCCCCGGCAACAATGGCGGTGACGGTTTTGTCGCAGCCGCGGAGCTCGCCGCGCAGGGGCGCGAGGTCTCCATCATCCTGATGTGCGAGCGCGATCAGCTGCAGGGCGACGCAGCCTCCGCCGCGCGCGGCTGGAAGCAGCCGGTGCTGCCGTTTAATCCGCAGGCGATCGGAAAGCCGGCGCTGATCATCGATGCGCTGTTCGGCGCGGGCCTCAGCCGTCCCGTCGACGGCGAGGCACGCGCGATGATCGAGGCGATCAATGCCAATGGCGCGCCGGTGCTGGCGGTCGATCTGCCGAGCGGCATCAACGGCACCAGCGCGGCCGTGCTGGGCGTCGCGGTGAATGCCGCCGAGACCGTCACGTTCTTTCGCAAGAAGCCCGCGCATTTGCTGCTGCCGGGTCGCATGCATTGCGGCCGCGTGCGCGTCGCCGACATCGGCATCGACGCGCAGGTGCTCGACGAGATCGCACCGCAGCTGTTCGAGAACGATCCGGATTTCTGGGGCGCCGCCTTTCCGGTACCGCGCATCGACGGCCATAAATACGCGCGTGGCCATGTGCTGGCGCTCTCCGGCGATGCGGCCGCGACCGGGGCTGCGCGGCTCGCCGCCCGCGGCGCCTTGCGGGCCGGCGCTGGCCTCGTGACGCTCGCGACCCCGCGCGATGCGCTCGCGATCAATGCGGCCGCACTGACCGCCGTGATGGTGCGTCCCGTCGACGCCGTGGTTGAGTTCGGCGAGCTGCTCGCCGACAAACGCTACAATACCTGCATGATCGGTCCCGGCGCCGGCGTCGGTGCGCGCACCTGCGACATGGTTCACACCGCGATCTCGGCGCAGCGCCATGTAGTGCTCGACGCGGATGCGTTGACGAGCTTTGCCGCCAATCCCGAGCGGCTGTTTGAATCGATCAAGTCCGCGGCTGAGGCCGAGGTGGTGCTGACGCCGCATGAGGGCGAGTTTCCGCGGCTGTTTTCCGACCTCAGCAACAAGACTCCGGGTCGCTCGAAGCTCGAGCGGGTGCGCGCTGCCGCGGAACGCTCCGGCGCCGTCGTGCTCCTGAAGGGCCCCGACACCACGATCGCCGCCCCGGACGGCCGCGCCACCATCGCCGCCAACGCGCCGCCCTGGCTCGCCACCGCCGGCGCCGGCGACGTGCTCGCCGGCATCATCTCGGGTCTCCTGGCGCAGGGTGTGCCGGCGTTCGAGGCCGCCAGCATCGGCGTCTGGATGCATGGTGAGGCGGCAAGCGAAGCGGGGCCCGGACTGATCGCCGAAGACCTCACCGAGACGCTGCCGGCCGTGCATCGGCGGATCTACGGCGCGCTCGGGATCGAATACTGATGCTTCGGCCGCTCGCGCTCCCCGACATGGGCGCGGCGGCGCGGGTCCATCGGGCCGCGTTTGACCAAGCGATGCCGTGGCTCACCGGGCTGCATACGCCCGACGAGGATCACTGGTTCTATCGCGAGCGAATCCTTCCGACTTGCCGCGTGTGGGGACGCTTCGACGGCGATGAGCTGAGCGGGATCATCGCCTTCCGTGACGGCTGGATCGAGCAGCTCTACGTGCTTCCCGCTTTCCATGGACGCGGCATCGGCACGGAACTGCTCGACATCGCCAAGGGCGCCAGCGAGCGGCTCGAGCTCTGGACCTTCCAGCGCAACGCTCCGGCGCGCCGCTTCTATGAGGCGCGCGGGTTTAGGATGGTCGAGGCGACCGACGGGGCGCGTAACGAGGAGAGGGAGCCGGACGCCCGCTACGTCTGGGAGCGCGCCTAGCTCACTCCACCCCATACCACCGCACCAGCCGCGGCGCGGCCCAATCGGTGACGACGGATTCGATCAGCCATCGTCCCGGCGAGGTCGCGGCGAAGGCGATGCGCTGGGTCTGGCCGGGCTCGATGGCGAGCGTGTCGAGCCAGTAGGGCTTCCAGCCGTCGTCGAGCCGGTCGAGCAGGCGGAAATGGTGGCCGTGCAGGTGGAAGACGGTGGTCGCAGGGCCGGAGTTCTTCACCGCCAGCACGACGGTCCGGCCGGTCTTGGCGCGGAAGGCAGGCGCCGAGGCAGTGGAGAAATTGGCCGTCCGGGCCCAGCCGGCGTCGACGGGGCCGAGCGCGACATCGAACCGCAGGGCGCCCCTCAGATCGAGTTTTTCGGGAAGGTCGTTCGAAGGCAGCGGCTGCGGCGCGGGGAGCGGGGTGCGCCGTTCCAGTTTGCCGGAAACGGCGAGGCGCCCGATCGGGCGCGCCTCGTTGCCGTCATGCAGCACCAACGCGGCCGATGTGGCCGCATCCACAAAGGCATCGGCGCGCGCGCCGGGGGCGAGCACCAGGGCGCCGTTGCGGGCCGGGAAGGGCTCGGCCGGTTGACCGTCCAGCGCCATCACCTGGACCTCGTGGCTTTCCAATTTGATTGCCAGAACAGAGCGTTGCGAGCCGTTGATGAAGCGCAGCCGCAGCCGTTCGCCCGCTGAGGCTGAGAGTTCGAATGAAGTGCGTCCGTTCAGCGTGTAGAGCGGGGTAGTGTCCTTGGGATTCCGGCCCGGCGGAAGCGCGGTGCCGTCCGGCTTCACGCGCCATTCCTCGATCAGCAGGACCTCGTCGCGGTCGGTGGCGACGGGGCTCGTCTCCGCGGCGATGATCGGGAGCGGGCGTACCGGCTGGTTCAGGCGGTCCTCAAAGAGACGGAAGTTGGCCAGCAAGGTTCCCGCGTTTGGTATTGAAATAATTGATGTTTCGGTCGAGCCCGGTGCGGTGGGCGCCCGTCCCGCCAACGGGTCCGGTACGGGGGTGCCATCGAGGCCGTACCAGGCTGGGGCAAGCGGCACAGGCAGGTCGTTCCGAAACACCACCTCGCAGCGGTCGCCGCGCTTGAAACGCACATTCCCGATGTGGCTTGCGGCGGCCAGCTCCCAGATCGGTGTAGCCGGCTGACCCGGCCTCAGAGCCAGCGTGGCCGGCCTTGCCTGAAGGGCGACCTGGGCGGTCGGAAGCGGGCCCGCACCGCCGGCCATCAGGCCGGCGGCCGAGGCCCCCAGGGAGGTGCCAATTCCGGCCAAAACCTCGCGCCGGTTCAGGTCAAAAATCCGCGGTGTCATAGGCGCGATCCGGACCATGCCGCGCTGGATAAGTCCAGCCATCGTGCCTACTTGGAGAGTGCCTCCATCAGGCCATTTTTTTGCTGCGAACAATCGGGCACATGCTATAAGCCCGGCCGCCCGCGGCATCGCGGCCGGTCTTGATGCAAATTTACGCGGGCGTGGCGGAACTGGTAGACGCGCTGGATTTAGGTTCCAGTGACGAAAGTTGTGGGGGTTCGAGTCCCTCCGCCCGCACCAAGCGCTTTCAGCGTTTGCACGGATTACTGAGGGGCCTCGCTCCGCGCGGATGTTTTTCCGCATGGAGCCGGGCTCGATGAACCACCGGTGTTGAGGCGTTTGCCTCGCGCCGGATCGATTAATGACAGCGTCCCGACGCGGGAAGCGTGCCGGGACCGAACGGGAAGAAGATTGGACGCCATGCAGGTCACAGAAACCCTCTCGGAAGGCTTGAAGCACGAGTTCAAGATCAGCGTTCCCGCGTCTGATCTCGACGCCAAGGCTGGTGCCAAGCTCGTCGACCTCAAGGACAAGGTTCGCCTCAACGGCTTCCGTCCCGGCAAGGTGCCGGTCGGCCACCTCAAGAAGGTCTATGGCCGTTCGGTGATGGCCGAGACCATCGACCAGACCATCCGCGACACCAACACCCAGCTGTTCTCCGAGCGCGGCTTCAAGCTCGCGACCGAGCCGAAGATCACCATGCCGACCGAACAGGCCGAGGTCGAGGAGCTGCTGTCGGGCAAGTCCGACCTGACCTACACGGTCGCAATCGAAGTGGTGCCCGCGATCGCGCTCGCCGACTTCAAGACCTTCCAGGTCGAGAAGCCCGTCGCTGACGTGTCCGATTCGGACGTCGACGAGGCGATCAAGCGCATCGCCGACACCAACCGCGGCTATGCCGACAAGGGTGAGGGCGCCAAGGCTGCCTCCGGCGACCGCGTCACCATCAACTTCAAGGGCACCATCAACGGCGAGGCCTTCGAGGGCGGCACCGGCGAGGGCATCCAGGTTGCGATCGGATCCAACACCTTCATCCCGGGCTTCGAGGAGCAGCTGATCGGCATCGGCGCGAACGAGACGCGCACGCTGAAGGTGTCGTTCCCCAAGAACTACATGAGCGAGAAGCTCGCCGGCCAGCCGGCCGAGTTCGAGACCACCGCGACGCTGATCGAGGCACCGCAGGATCTCACCATCGACGACGAGTTCGCCAAGACGCTCGGCCTGGAATCGCTGGACAAGCTCAAGGAAGCCGCGCGCGAGCGGTTGGTTGCCGAATACGCCGGTGCGACGCGCCAGCGCGTCAAGCGCGCGCTGCTCGACCGTCTCGACGAGGCGCATCGCTTCGAGGCGCCGCCCTCGCTCGTCGACGAGGAGTTCAATCTGATGTGGAACTCGGTCAAGGCCGAGATGGATTCCGCCGGCAAGACCTTTGCCGACGAGGATACCACCGAGGACAAGGCCAAGGAGGAGTACCGCAAGATCGCCGACCGCCGCGTGCGTCTCGGTCTCGTGCTCTCCGAGATCGGCGAGAAGAACAAGATCACCGTGACCGACGACGAGGTCGGCCGTGCCGTGATCGAGCGTGCGCGCTCGATGCCGGGCCGCGAGAAGGAAGTCTGGGACTATTACCGCAGCAATGCCCAGGCGCTGGCCCAGCTTCGCGCACCGATCTACGAGGACAAGGTCGTCGACTTCATCCTCGAGCTCGCCAACGTGACCGAGAAGAAGGTCTCGCGCGAGGATCTGTACAAGGACGACGAGGAAAAGACTGCAGCCTGAAGGCGTTGAGACAGTCTTCTATTAAGGATGATCGGCGAAGGGACCCAGCTAGCCAGATGGCCGGCTGGGCCTTTTTGCGAGAATCAGCTTCAAGTGCCCGGTAGATTAAGCCTTAATTCGTTCCGCACTTGTCTCGCGCGAATTGGGCTATATCTGTCGGTGCACCCTGTACCCAAGCGTTCTACTTGCAAGCGTTCCTGTTCTACCAACTTCCTGCATCACGGGACGTCCATCGGCCTTCCGGCAAGAGTGGCGGCGTCCTCCGAAAACCTAGGTGACTCATGCGCGATCCGGTTGAAACCTACATGAACCTCGTGCCCATGGTGGTCGAGCAGACCAACCGTGGCGAGCGCGCCTACGACATTTTCTCGCGCCTGCTGAAAGAGCGCATCATCTTCGTGACCGGACCGGTCGAGGACGGCATGTCGACGCTGATCGTCGCGCAGCTCCTGTTCCTCGAAGCGGAAAATCCGAAGAAGGAAATCTCGATGTACATCAACTCGCCGGGTGGCGTGGTGACGTCGGGCCTTGCGATCTACGACACCATGCAGTTCATCCGTCCGCCGGTTTCGACGCTGTGCACGGGCCAGGCCGCTTCGATGGGCTCGCTGCTGCTCTGCGCCGGTGAGAAGGACATGCGCTTCTCGCTGCCGAACGCGCGCATCATGGTGCATCAGCCCTCCGGCGGCTTCCAGGGCCAGGCCACCGACATCATGCTGCACGCTCAGGAAATCCTGAACCTGAAGAAGCGACTCAACGAGATCTACGTGAAGCACACCGGCCAGACCTACAAGACGATCGAGGACGCGCTGGAACGCGACAAGTTCCTGACCGCCAACGACGCCAAGGAGTTTGGTCTGGTCGACAAGGTCATCGACAAGCGCGCCGAAGAGGCCGCAGCAGCGAAGACCCCGTAGCACTCGCGGGACCGCAACAGCGATCCCCGGAGTGAGCGGGGATCGTCAGCACCGTGTTCACGTTAAGGACGCGTTGGCACGGGCGCAAAATCCAGTTTTGCGCCCTGCGGCAGGCAGAAAGTTCCGCTTTCGTGCTCGTTTTTTCGTGGTAATCCAGCAACGCTGGGGTGATTTCGGTCACTTCGCCCGTGCCAAGACGTGAAATCACGGTATTGTCACGGGTAGCCAGCGAGCCCCCGATTAGCGAATTCTTGATAGTCGGGTGACAGCATGGTTGGCTACGATTGATCGGCTATGATCGCGGAGAATCGAGTGACCGTGATTCGCACGGGATGTAACGCGTAGGGTCTTTTTTGGTACGGAATTTGCTCTATTTGAATCCCTTACCCGCCAACGTTTCGGGATGGGACGATCGAGCGGACGGGATCGAACCGCGGACGGAGACATGAATGAGTAAGGTCGGCACGAGCGACTCCAAGAACACGCTATATTGCTCGTTCTGCGGCAAGAGCCAGCACGAAGTCCGCAAACTGATCGCGGGTCCCACGGTCTTCATTTGCGATGAGTGCGTCGAGCTCTGCATGGACATCATCCGCGAGGAAAACAAATCCTCGCTGGTCAAGTCGCGCGACGGGATTCCGACGCCGAAGGAAATCTGCAAGGTTCTCGACGATTACGTCATCGGTCAGAGCCATGCGAAGAAGGTCCTGTCGGTCGCGGTGCACAACCACTACAAGCGCCTCAACCACCAGACCAAGCACAACGACGTCGAGCTCGCGAAGTCGAACATCCTGCTGATCGGTCCGACCGGTTCGGGCAAGACGCTGCTCGCGCAGACGCTCGCGCGCATCCTGGACGTGCCGTTCACGATGGCGGATGCGACGACGCTGACCGAAGCCGGCTATGTCGGTGAGGACGTCGAGAACATCATCCTGAAGCTGCTCCAGGCCGCCGACTACAATGTCGAGCGCGCCCAGCGCGGCATCGTCTACATCGACGAAATCGACAAGATCAGCCGCAAGTCCGACAATCCCTCGATCACGCGCGACGTGTCGGGTGAGGGCGTGCAGCAGGCGCTGCTGAAGATCATGGAAGGCACGGTGGCTTCGGTCCCGCCGCAGGGCGGCCGCAAGCATCCCCAGCAGGAATTCCTGCAGGTGGATACCACCAACATCCTGTTCATCTGCGGCGGTGCGTTCGCTGGCCTCGAGAAGATCATCTCTGCGCGCGGTCGGTCGACCTCGATCGGTTTCGCCGCCCAGGTGATGGCGCCGGAAGACCGCCGCACCGGCGAGATCTTCCGTCACGTCGAGCCTGAGGATCTCTTGAAGTACGGCCTCATCCCTGAGTTCGTCGGCCGTCTGCCGGTCGTGGCGACGCTCGAGGATCTGGACGAGACCTCGCTGAAGAAGATCCTGACCGAGCCGAAGAACGCGCTGGTGAAGCAGTACCAGCGGCTGTTCGAGATGGAGAACATCGAGCTGACCTTCGCCGACGAGGCGCTTGGCGCGGTTGCCCGCAAGGCGATCGAGCGCAAGACCGGCGCGCGTGGTCTGCGTTCGATCCTCGAAGCGATCCTGCTCGAGACGATGTTCGACCTGCCGGGCCTGGAAGGTGTGGAAGAAGTCGTGATTTCCCGCGAAGTCGTGGAAGGAACGGCGCGTCCGCTCTACATCTACGCCGATCGGTCCGATCGTGCCGTCGAGAACGCCAGCGCCTGATTTTGCGGCGCTGGAACGCTCCAAACGTCTTTCATAGTAGCGGCTGCGGAATGCTTTCCGCAGCCGGTGTTGCGTCGCTTACCCTAGTGCGTAAGCGCCTGATGGCGCGTGTTTTTCAATGACTTGACACCCCCCGGGTCGATAGCCACCTAATGTCGGCGGCGAGCGAGAATTCTGTTCAAGATTCGCCTCAGTTCCGATCCGGCAAGCCCGGTCCAACCTTCAAATGGTAGGCTGGTTTTGTGGATCACCTCGGCACCTTGTGGCGGTTGCGCATAAGAGAAGCGGGCTGCGTGCGAGGGGGCAAAGCAAAAGGAAAAGGCCATGACTAATCCAAAACCCCGGCCAACCATTGTCCATGGTGAGACGCACGCTTATCCCGTGTTGCCGCTGCGCGATATCGTCGTCTTCCCGCACATGATCGTTCCGCTCTTCGTCGGTCGCGAGAAGTCGATCCGCGCGCTCGAAGAGGTGATGAAGAACGACGCGCTGATCATGCTCGCGACGCAGAAGAACGCGTCCGACGATGATCCGGCGCCCGATGCCATTTACGAGACCGGTACGCTCGCAAGCGTGCTGCAGCTCTTGAAGCTTCCCGACGGCACCGTGAAGGTGTTGGTCGAAGGGCTCGAGCGTGCGCGCGTGCAGAAGTACACCGATCGCGCCGACTATTACGAAGCCACCGCCGTCGCGCTCGCCGACACCGATGCGAAGTCGGTCGAGGCGGAAGCCTTGGCGCGTTCGGTCGTGTCCGACTTCGAGAGCTACGTGAAGCTCAACAAGAAGATCTCGGCCGAGGTCGTCGGCGTCGTGCAGGCGATCACCGACTTCGCCAAGCTCGCCGACACCGTTGCTTCTCATCTTGCTGTCAAGATCGCGGATCGCCAGGGCATCCTGGAGACGCTGTCCGTTACCACGCGCCTGGAGAAGGTGCTCGGCCTGATGGAGAGCGAGATCTCGGTGCTGCAGGTCGAGAAGCGGATTCGTTCTCGGGTCAAACGACAAATGGAGAAGACCCAGCGCGAGTATTATCTCAACGAGCAGATGAAGGCGATCCAGAAGGAACTCGGCGACGACGATGGTCGCGACGAGCTCGCCGATCTCGAAGAGAAGATCTCCAAGACCAAGCTCTCCAAGGAAGCGCGCGAGAAGGCGCAGCATGAATTGAAGAAGCTGCGCCAGATGTCGCCGATGTCCGCGGAAGCGACCGTCGTGCGCAACTATCTGGATTGGCTGCTGTCGATCCCGTGGAACAAGAAGTCCAAGGTGAAGAAGGATCTGGAATCGGCGCAGGCCATTCTGGACTCCGATCACTACGGGCTCGAGAAGGTCAAGGAACGTATCGTCGAGTATCTCGCGGTGCAGTCGCGCGCCAACAAGCTGACGGGCCCGATCCTGTGCCTCGTCGGACCTCCCGGCGTCGGCAAGACCTCGCTCGGCAAGTCGATCGCGAAGGCGACCGGCCGCGAGTTTGTGCGCGTGTCGCTCGGCGGCGTGCGTGATGAGGCCGAGATCCGCGGTCACCGCCGCACCTATATCGGCTCGATGCCCGGCAAAATCATCCAGTCGATGCGGAAGGCGAAGTCGTCCAATCCGCTGTTCCTGCTGGACGAGATCGACAAGATGGGCGCCGATTTCCGCGGCGATCCGTCCTCGGCCTTGCTTGAGGTTCTCGACCCCGAGCAGAACGGGACGTTTGCCGACCACTATCTGGAGGTCGACTACGATCTGTCGAACGTCATGTTCATCACGACCGCGAATACGCTCAATATTCCCGGCCCGCTGATGGACCGCATGGAGATCATCCGGATCGCGGGTTACACCGAGAACGAGAAGGTCGAGATCGCGCGCAAGCATCTGATCCCGACCGCGGTGTCCAAGCATGGCCTGGACTCCAAGGAGTTCTCGATCGACGACGACGCGCTGCTGCTTCTGATTCGCCGCTACACCCGCGAAGCGGGTGTGCGTAACCTGGAGCGTGAGCTCTCCACACTGGCCCGCAAGGCGGTGAAGGAGCTGATGATCTCCAAGAAGAAGTCGGTCAAGGTCACCGAGAAGACTCTGGAAGAGTTGCTCGGCGTGCCGAAGTACCGCTTCGGCGAGATCGAGAGCGAGCCGCAGGTCGGTATCGTCACCGGCCTTGCCTGGACCGATGTCGGCGGCGAGCTGCTGACCATCGAAGGCGTCATGATGCCCGGCAAGGGCAAGATGACGGTCACGGGCAACCTGCGCGACGTCATGAAGGAATCGATCTCGGCGGCGGCGTCCTACGTCCGCTCCCGTGCGATCACCTACGGCATCGAGCCGCCGCTGTTCGACCGGCGCGACATCCACGTGCACGTGCCGGAAGGCGCGACGCCGAAGGACGGTCCGTCGGCGGGCGTGGCGATGGCCACCGCGATCATCTCGGTCATGACCGGCATTCCGGTCCGCCACGATGTCGCGATGACCGGCGAGATCACGCTGCGCGGCCGCGTGCTGCCGATCGGCGGTCTGAAGGAGAAGCTGTTGGCCGCGGCCCGCGGCGGCATCAAGACGGTGCTGATCCCCGAGGACAACGCCAAGGATCTCACGGAGATTTCCGATGCGATCAAGGGCGGCATGGAGATCATCCCGGTCTCCCGTCTCGACGACGTCATCGCCAAGGCACTGGTGAAGAAGCCCGTGCCGATCGTCTGGGAAGAGGACACCAAGGTGACGGTGAAGCCCGATGGCGACGAAGCCGCCGGCGGCCTGACCGCGCACTGAGATCGCAATTCGAAAAGATGATAAAACGGCGCCTTCGGGCGCCGTTTTTGTTTTGGGGAAGGGGAATGCGATGCAGGTCGATGGTCACTGTCATTGCGGGCAGATCACCTTCGAGGCCGAGGTCGACCCCGAGGCGGTCTCGGTTTGTCATTGCCGCGACTGCCAGACCCTGACGGGGTCGCCATTCCGGGTGACCGCGATCTACACCGCCGCCGACGTGAAGCTCACCGCCGGCACGCCGAAGGTCTACGGCAAGCGCGGCGACAACGGCCGGACGCGCTTCCAGCACTTCTGTGCCGATTGCGGTTCCCCGCTGTTCACCAGCGGCGAGGGCGACCAGGCCGACGATTGGGGCATCCGCTGGGGATCTATCCGCCAGCGCGACAAATTGCGACCCGTCAGGCAGATCTGGTGCCAGTCGGCCGCGGTATGGATCGATGCGGTGCCGCTGCTGCCGGGCCGGCCGGGAGATTGAGGGGGCTTTGCTTGGCCGTAGCTTGCCGCTCAAAGCCCGCCTTCGCCCGTTGGGCTTCGGCGCGGCAGCCTTCGCTCGCTTCGCGCCAATAAGGTCAATGGCTGCCTTGCCGAGCCGAAGCTCGCGAAGCGAGCGAAGGCTGGTGGGCGGTCACGGATTCGAACCGCGGACCCTCTCGGTGTAAACGAGATGCTCTAACCAGCTGAGCTAACCGCCCCACGGCGCCTCTTTAGCGCCCCCGTGGGTGTCGGAGCAAGAGGCGGCCGCATGCCAAACCGCGCTCATTTGACCGCTTGATGGGCCTCCGGCGTGGTATCACCCGCCTGCAAAAATGACAGAGGCCCCAATGGAACAGCCCAGCGGACACGAGCAAAACGCCGACCAGATTGCCTATTGGAACGGCCCGAGCGGCCAGCGCTGGGCCGACCGGCACTCAGCGCAGGAGAGCCTGCTCGGACCGATCGCCGATGTGCTGATCGACCGCGCGAAGCCGAAGCCGGGCGAACGCGTTCTCGATGTCGGCTGCGGTTCGGGGGCGACGACCTTTGCATTCGCGAAAGCTGTCGCGCCAAATGGCTTTGCGCTCGGCCTCGACGTCTCCGATCCGATGCTGTCGCAGGCCCGTGCGTTTGCACCGAAGGGCTTGCCGCTGGATTTCGTGCTGGCGGATGCAACGGTGCATCCGTTCGAGCCGGCGAGCTTTGATCTGCTCGCCTCACGCTTTGGCGTGATGTTCTTTGCCGATCCGATTGCGTCCTTCACCAACCTCCACCGCGCGCTGAAACCGACAGGGCGGCTCGCCTTCGTCTGCTGGCGCGAGCCGAAGGAAAATCCGTGGATGATGGCGCCGCTGATGGCGGTCTACAAACACGTTCCCAAAATGCCGCCGGTCGGGCCGGAAGAGCCGGGCCCGTTCGCCTTCGCCTCGGAGGAACGCGTGACGCGCATCCTGAAAGGCGCCGGCTTCGTCGACGTGGCGATGGAGCCGCATAACCTTCCGATGGACATCGCCATCGGCGGTGGGCTCGATGCCGCCGTCGATGGCTCGCTCCAGATCGGCCCCGCCAGCCGCGCGCTGCAAGGCCATCCGCCGGAGACGTACGCGGCGGCGAAGGCCTCGATCCGCGAGACGCTTGCGCCGTTCCTGAAGGGGCAGAGCGTCGCACTTCCGGGTGCGATCTGGATCGTGACGGCGAAGGCAGAGTAGGCGTCGCCACACACTCGGTGTCGTCCCGGCGAACGCCGGGACCCATAACCACAGGGAGTGGTTGTGGCGCGAGCTGACAACTCCGAGTCTTCGTAAAACCGCTTCCTGTGGTTCTCGCGACGAGCGCAAGCGCTCGCGCGGGGGTCCCGGATCTGCGCTTCGCTTGTCCGGGACGACAGCGGAGTTTGGCGCCCGACGCAGACCCTACACCACATCGTCCGGCGCCAGCGCGCAGCCATTGTCCGGGTGCGTCTCGACCTGGAGCGTGGTGTGGCCGATGCGGAAGCTGGTCTTCAGCAGCTGCGCGGTCTCCATCAGGAACGCATCGACGGTGCCTGCGGGCATGACGAGATGGCAGGTCAGCGCGGTCTCGGTGGTCGAGATCGGCCAGACGTGGAGATCGTGGATCGCCGAGACACCCGGGCGCGCGAGCAGGAATGCTTTGATCGCAACGAGGTCGGTGCCCTTCGGCGCCGCCGCCATCGACATGTCGATGGAGCCGCGCAGCAGGCTGGTCGTGCCCCACAGGATGCTGGCGCAGATGACGAGGCTGGTGACGGGGTCGAGCCAGAGCCAGCCGGTCCAGATGATCAGCGCCGCCGAGATCACGACGCCGAGCGAGACCGCGGCGTCGGCGGCCATGTGCAGGTACGCGCCTTCGATGTTGATGTCGTCCTTGCGGCCGCTGGCGAACAGCAAGGCGGTGAAGCCGTTGATGAGGATGCCGATGCCGGCGACCACCATCACGGTGACGCCCGCGACCGGCGCGGGCTCGCGCAGCCGCAGGATCGCTTCCCAGCCGATCGCGCCGGTGGCGACCAGCAGGAACACGGCGTTCGCCAGCGCCGCCAGAATGGTGGAGGCGCGGAAGCCATAGGTGAAGCGGCCGCTCGGCGCGCGCCGCGCCGCGATCGAGGCGCCCCAGGCCACGATGAGGCCGAGCACGTCGGACAGATTGTGGCCGGCGTCCGCAAGCAGGGCGGTGGAGTTGCCGAGATAGCCGTAAATGGCCTCGGCCACGACCAGCGCGGTGTTGAGCGTGATGCCGATCGCGAACGCCTTGCCGAAATTGGCGGGCGCATGGACATGCGCATGGCCAAGACCATGATCATGGCTGTGGTCGTGACCATGATCATGCGAATGGCCGGCATGATCGTGGTGGTGATGACCGTGATGGTCGTGGCTGCCCAAACCTAGCGCTCCCGGGAAATCGCCAAATCAGGCGCCATTGTAGGCGTTTCGCCCGTCGCGTCACGCCGGAACAGTACGTAGAGCGCCGGCAGCACGAGCAGCGTCAGCACCGTCGAGGAGATGATGCCGCCGATCACGACGGTCGCGAGCGGCCGCTGCACTTCGGCGCCAGCGCCGGTCGCAAGCGCCATCGGCACGAAGCCGAGCGAGGCCACCACCGCGGTCATCAGCACCGGACGCAGCCGCGTCAGCGCGCCCTCGCGCACGGCCTCGGCGATCGGGCGCCCCTCGCTGCGGAGACGCTCGATGAAGGCGATGATGACGAGGCCGTTGAGCACGGCGACGCCCGACAGTGCGATGAAGCCGACGCCGGCGCTGATCGAGAGCGGGATCCCGCGCAGCAGCAGCGCGGCGACGCCGCCGGTGAGGGCCAGCGGCACGCCGGAGAACACCAGCGCCGCGTCCGCCGCCGATCCCATGCCCATGAACAGCAGCAGGAACACCAGCGCGAGCGCCACCGGCACGACGATGGTCAGCCGCTTGGTCGCCGAGACCAGCTGCTCGAACTGGCCACCCCAGCCGATCCAGTAGCCCGGCGGCAGCTTGACCTTCTCCGCGACGGCGGCTTGTGCCTCGGCGACGAAGGATCGCAAATCGCGCCCGCGAACATTGGCCATGACAACCACGCGGCGCTTGCCGTTCTCGCGGCTGATTTGATTGGGGCCGGGCGTCGCATCGACGGTGGCAACCGACGAAAGCGGCACATAGCGCATCTGGGCGAGGGGAGAAGCGGACAGCGCGGTTCGAATGGCGGTGCTGGATGGGGCTTCCTCGCTCGGCGGCAGCGGGATCGGAATCGCCCTGATCGCATCGAGATTGCCGCGCAGGTGCTCCGGCAGGCGCACCACGATCTCGAAGCGCCGGTCGCCCTCGAACAGTTTGCCGGCCGACTTGCCACCGACCGCGATCTCGACGATGCCCTGCACCTCGCCGATGCTGAGGCCATAGCGGGCCAGCGCCTGGCGATCGAGCTTGACGGTGAGGATCGGCAGGCCGGAGACCTGCTCGATCTTGACGTCGCTGGCGCCGCGAATGCCGCGGATCGCGGCCTCCACCTGTTTGGCGGCGCCCTGCAGGATGTCGAGGTCGTCACCAAACACCTTGATGCCGACATCGCTGCGCACGCCGGAGATCAGTTCGTTGACGCGGAGCTGAACGGGCTGGGAGATTTCATAGGCGCTGCCGGGAATGTCGTCGGCAGCCTTGTCGATAGCCTCGACCACCTCGGATTTCGGCTTGAGCGGATCCGGCCATTCAGCGCGCGGCTTGAGCATGATGTAGCCGTCGGTCTGCGCCGGCGACATCGGGTCGGTCGCGACCTCCGCCGTTCCGATGCGGGTGAAGAACTCCTTCACTTCAGGAACCTGCGTGACGCGCTTTTCCAGCGCCTTTTGCAGGTCCAGCGACTGCGTCAGGCTGGTGCCGGGAATCCGGATCGAGGCCAGTGCGACATCGCCTTCGTCAAGGCTCGGGATGAACTCGCCGCCCATGCGCGAGGCGGCGACGCCACTTGCGACGACGATCACGGCGGCCACGACGGCAACCGCGACGCGATTGTCGATGGCGAGGCGGAGTAGGGGAAGATAGGCCCGTTTGGCCATCCGCATGAACAGGTTCTCGTGCTCGGACACTTTTCCGGTCACGAAGATCGCCACCGCCGCCGGCACGAAGGTGATGGAGAACAGCGCGGCGGCGCCCAGCGCCATCAGCACGGTCAGCGCCATCGGCGTGAACATCTTGCCCTCGACGCCGGTCAGCGTCAGGACGGGCAGATAGACCACGGCGATGATCAGCGTTCCGAACAGGCTCGGCTTGATGACCTCGCTCGATCCGCGCAGGATCGTGCGCAGCCGTTCGGAGGTGGAGAGCAGCCCGCCTTTCTCGCGTTGCGCCTCGGCGAGCATGCGCAGGCAATTCTCGACAATGATCACGGCGCCGTCGACGATGATGCCGAAGTCGATCGCGCCGAGGCTCATCAAATTGGCACTCACCCTGGTCTCGACCATGCCGGTGACCGTCATGGCCATGGACAGCGGAATGACGCAGGCCACCACGAGCGCGGCGCGGATGTTGCCGAGGATCAGGAACAGCACGGCCACCACCAGCGCCGCGCCTTCGAGAAGATTGTTCTCGACCGTGCGGATGGTTGCTTCGACCAGATGGGTGCGGTCGTAGACGGTGCGCGTGACCACGCCCTCGGGCAGCGATTTGGCGATGTCCGCAAGACGGGCGGCGACGCCGGTCGCCACCGCGCGGCTGTTCTCGCCGATCAGCAGCATGGCGGTGCCGAGCACGGTCTCCTCGCCGTCACGCGTCGCTGCGCCCGTGCGCAGGTCGCGGCCTTCGGTCACGACGGCGACGTCCCTGATCCTGACCGGATTGCCGCCGCGCGAGCCGATGACGATGTCCCGGATCTCACTGATATTGCCGACCTGGCCCGGGGAGCGAACCAGATATTGCTCGCCGTTGCGCTCGATATAGCCGGCGCCGACATTGGCATTGTTGGCCGCGAGCGCCGCCATGACGTCGCGGAAGCCGAGGCGGTAGGCCATCAGCTTGCCGGGGTCCGGCAGCACGTGAAACTGCCGCTCGAAGCCGCCGATGGTGTTGACCTCGATGACCCCCGGCACGTTGCGAAGCTGCGGCCGGATGATCCAGTCCTGCACGGTGCGCAAATCCGTCAGCGAATAGTCGTGGCCGCCCTGGGTCTTCGCGCCGGCCTTCGCCTCGACAGTGTACATGAAGATCTCGCCGAGCCCGGTCGAGACCGGGCCCATCGCGACCTCGACGCCGGCCGGGAGCTGGTCCTTCACCTGCTGGATGCGCTCGCCGACCAGCTGACGGGCAAAATAGATGTCGGTGCCGTCCTTGAAGACCACCGTCACCTGGCTGAGGCCATAGCGCGACAGCGAGCGCGTATAGTCGAGCTTGGGCAGGCCACCCATCGCGGTCTCGACCGGGAAGGTGATGCGCTGCTCGGTCTCCAGCGGCGAATAGCCGGGCGCGCGGGTGTTGATCTGGACCTGGACGTTGGTGATATCCGGCACGGCATCGATCGGAAGCCGCTGGAAATTCCAGGCGCCGAAGGCTGTGGCCCCGAGTGCGAGCAGGAGCACGAGCCAGCGATGCTTCAGCGAGACGGCGATCAGGCGCTCAATCATGTTCGGCCTCGCCCTTGCCCATCTCGGCCTTCACGACAAAGCTGTTTTCGGCGACGTAGTGCTCGCCGGCTGTGAGGCCCGCCTTGATCTCGATGAATTGCGGATCGGAATCCCCAAGCTCCACCGGGCGCGCTTCGATCTTGTCGCTGTCCTCGCGGACGAACACGATGGTCCTGTTTTCCAATGTCTGGATCGCGCTGCGGCGCACGGCCACCGCGACGTTGCGGGCGGCGAGGATCAGCCGCGCGGTGACGAACAGTCCAGGGCGCAAGCGCCCGTCGGGATTTTGCAGCACCACGCGGGCGAGCGCGGTCTGGGTCTCGCTCGAGCCCACGGGTGCGATGTAGGAGATCGTGCCCTTGATCTCGCCGCGGCCGTCGTCGGGATCGATCAGCACCTCGTCCTTGAGGCGGACACGCTTGAGGTCCTGCCGATAGATCGAGAGATCGACCCAGATGGTCGAGAGGTCGGCGACGACGAAGGCCGGCTTCTGCTCGGAGGCGTATTCGCCGAGCGAGATCTGCCGTTCGATGATGGTGCCGGCGATCGGTGCCTTCAGCTCGTAGACGGTGAGGCTCTGGTTGCTCTCGATGCTGGCGAGCAAATCGTCCTTGCCGACCTTGTCGCCGATGCGTTTCTGGATCGATTTTGCGAGGCCCGGAAAGCGCGGCGTGACTTGCACGACGGCCTCCTGGTTGGCGCGCAAGATGCCGTTGAAGGAGAGCGTATCGGTCAACGTGGCGCTTGCGGCTTCCGCCAGGATCACGCCGGCTGCGGCGAGCTTGACGTCGGAGATGCGGATGCGGTCGGCGCCATGCTCGTCCTGCTCGACATGGTCGCTCGGCTTCTTCTGTTCGGAATGCTCGGCATGGTCGGTGTGCGCGACCTTGGACGGTCCGAGCCGCGAATAGCCGTACGCACCGAGCGCGGCGGCAAGGATGGCGACAAAGATGGTGGACGACGTCTTCATCGTGCGCTCTCCCGGGCCAGCGCAAAGGGATTGCCGACGAGGCCTTCGATGGTCGCAACGCCGGCATGGAAGTTCTGCAGCGCCTCCTGTTCGCGCAAGCGCGCCTGGGCGACACTGGCCTGGGCGTCGAGCACTTCGAGCAGGCTGAAGCGGCCCTGGCCGTAGCCTTGCGAGATCGCCTCGGAGGCTTCAGTCGCCTTCGGGATCGCGGTCTCGCGCAGCACCGCGAGTTCGCGCAGCGAGCCCTGCAGCGAGTCGTAAGCGCGGCCCGCGATTACGATCAGCGTGTTGCGGTTGGCCTCGCGCTCGGCGCGGGTCTTGGCGAGGCTCTCCTGCGCCGAGAGGATGTTGCCCTGGTTCTGGTCGAACACGGGGATGGGCACCGAGACGGAGAGGCGCACGGCATCGTCATTGGTCTCGTTGAAATGGCGCCAGCCGGCCGCGATCCGCACGTCAGGGTAGGGTCTCAGCCGCGCCATCAACAGCTCGGCGTTTCGTTGCGCATAGACCGCGGTCCAGCGCACCAGCTGCGGATTGGCATCGATCGCGGCGACGACCGACTGGAACGTCGGTGGCTTGCCCATGGTGTCGAGCCGGCCGGAGACCTCGCCGAATTTCGCGGCGGGATCGCCCATCAGCACCGCCAGCTCGCGCCGGGCGCTTGCCAGCGTCGCCTTGAAGCGCTCGCGGTCGGCCTTGACCAGGGCGGACGCGACCTCGGCACGGCCGGTCTCGGCCGGCGAGGAGGCGCCGGCCTCGACGCGGCGGCGCAACAGCGGCGTGAGCTTGTCGATCGCTGCAATCTGCTCGTCCAGGATCTGAATGCGCCGTTGCGCGCCGAGCACGCCGAGGAAGGCAATCGCCGTCTCCGACAGCACCTCCAGCCTGATCGCCTTGCGCTGGATCGCCGCGACCTCGATGCCGGCGACGCCAGCCGCGATCCGAGCGTCGCGCTTGCCGAACAGTTCAAAAGCCTGGCTGATCTGGAGCGTGGTCTCGGCCGATTTGGTGCCGCGATAGATGCCGGAGCCGAACGAATTGTCCTGCTCATAGGACAGTTCCGGATTGAGCAGGGCACCGGCCTGGATGCGCTGGCCCGTGGCGATGCCGACATCGCGCTCCGCCGCCGTCAGGCGCGGGCTCGCGGCCAGCGCGCGCGACAGCGCGGCGCGCATCGTCAGCGTCTGGGCGTGGGCGTGTTGGGTCAGCCAGGGGCTGACCAAAATCGCCATCGCGCACGCAAGGCGCGCGGCAGTTCGTCTGCAAGACATGAAGGTGACCTGTGAACAAAAGCATCGTGGGCGCATGCAGCGCCCGGCTGATCAGTTCAGGTCAGATGTTTGGGGGGCGGGGAGTCGGTATCGGGCGCAATGCCGGTCAGTGCAGGTGCGCGCTGCACGACCGGTGCGGCAACGATGTCGGTCGCGGTTTCGGACTGCGCGGGCTGCATGACGGCCACCGAGAAGCAGCCGTGGCAGTGATGACTGCCGATGGCCTTGTGATCGCCATGACCGGCTGGGCCGTCATCGAGGATCGAGGCGATCTCCGAACCGCCGGCGGGGCTCGTCACATCGATGTCGTGCGCGCCATGCAGCGCACCCGACAGCAGGTACATCACCGCAACGAGCACAGCCACCAGCCCGCGCCAGCGGCGCGGGTGGCTTGATCGACTGGCTCTGTATGTCGCGATCACGAGATGACTCTGGTCCCCGGTCCGGCTGCGGTACCATGGCAGCTGCAACGATGTCGACCCGCAACATTGTTACGTGTGGGGAACTCGATGTCGCACGAGCCTAGACGAAAGGGCCTCAGCCCGCGACTGACGGGCTGAGGCCTCTTGTGCTGACAATCTCATCCTTTGGGACTCGCAGCGACAATCCGCATCCCAGCGGTTCGTTCCGTAGTCCGGTGCAAAATTAGGAACGTTCTCCCGTCCCCCTCATTAGCGCCTCGGAGCAATTGAGGAGGATGGGACTATGGACGGACTGATCTATCTGATCGGCTTGATCGTCGTGATCATGGCGATCCTGTCGTTCTTCGGCCTGCGCTGAGAGAGCTGCTATGGCGATCGAAACTCTCGTGCGGGAAGACGTGATGGAGGGCGGCCTCGTCGCCGCCGAGGAAAGCCGGAGCATCCAGTGGAGCTCCGTCATCGCCGGCGCTTTCGCGTCGGGCGCGATGTCGTTCATCCTGGTCAGCTTTGGCGTCGCGATCGGGCTTGGTGTCAGCTCGGCCTCGCCGACCTGGCGCGATGCGTCGGCGGCGCTGGCACTGCTGTCGGGGCTCTATCTGATCATTCAGGCGATCATCAGCTTCGGCTTCGGCGGCTACATCGCCGGCCGGACGGCACGGCCAGCCCCTGGTCTGGCAAAGATCGAAGATGACGGTGAGCGGCGCGACGGGCTTCATGGGCTGACATCCTGGGCGATGGCCGTGCTGATCGGCGCAACGCTGCTGGCGATCATCGGGGCGGCCGCGCTCGAACGCTCGCCGGTGCGCAGCGCGAGCGGCAATGCATCATCCGCCGAGCCGCTGCTCAGCTACGAGCTCGACAAGCTGTTCCGCGCACCGCGGCGGCCTCCCGCCGACATGCGGGAAGCCCGCGCGGAGGCCGGGCGCATCCTGATGACGTCGTCGAGCCATAGTGGCGTCGTGCTCGATGATCGCAACTATCTGGCACAGCAGGTCACGGCGCTGACGGGACTGTCTGCGGCGGACGCCGAGAAGCGGGTGGATGCATCGATCGTCGACGCGCATACGGCGATCAACCGCGCCCGGCGCAATTCGGTGATCGTCGCCTTCTCGATTGCGGCGGCGGCCCTGATCGGTGCCGCGGTCGCCTGGGCTGCAGCCGTTGCCGGCGGGCGGCACCGCGACGGCGAGCCGTTGCCGAACTGGATGGCGAGCTCGAACCGTTTCCACCGCGGTCGGCGCGGGATGCCAGTGCCGTAGCGGAGAAGGCTTACGCCTTCTCCTCCCAGATCATGGCCAGGTGCACGATGGTCTGCACCGCCTTCTCCATATCCTGCCGGCTCACCCATTCCAGCCGTGAATGAAACGCGTGCTCGCCGGCGAAGATGTTGGGGCAGGGCAGGCCCATGAAGGAGAGGCGCGAACCGTCGGTGCCGCCGCGGATCGCGGTGCGCATCGGACGCAAGCCGGCGCGGCGGATCGCCTCGATGGCGTATTCGAGGATGTGCGGGTGACGGTCGATCACCTGCTTCATGTTGCGGTACTGCTCCCGCACCTCGAACTTGTAGCTCGAGCGCGGGAAATCCTTCATCACGTCCTTGACGATGTCCTCGAGCAGGACCTCTTTCTCCTTCAGCCCTTCCTCGGTGAAGTCGCGTACGATGAAGGCCAGGGTCGCCTGTTCCAGTGCCCCCTCGATGCCGACAGGATGCAGGAAGCCTTGCTTGCCCGATGTCGTCTCGGGCGAGCAACCTTCCTTGGGCAGACGCTCGACGATGGCGGCCGCGATCTTGATGGCGTGCTCCATCTTGCCCTTGGCATAGCCGGGATGGGCGCTGACGCCGGTGATGGTGATGGTGGCGCCGTCGGCCGAGAATGTTTCGTCCTCGACTGAGCCTGCGCTCTCGCCGTCCATGGTGTAGCCGAAATCGGCGCCGAGCTTCTTGATGTCGACATTGTCGACGCCGCGGCCGATCTCTTCATCCGGCGTGAACAGGATCTTGATGGTGCCGTGCTTCACATCCGGATTGTTGATGAAGAAATGCGCGGCATCCATGATCTCGGCGACGCCGGCCTTGTTGTCGGCCCCGAGCAGCGTGGTGCCATCGGTGGTGATGATGTCGTTGCCGATCTGGTTCTTCAGCGCGGGATGTTCAGTGAAGCGGATCACCTGGGTCGTATCGCCGGGCAAGGTGATGTCGCCGCCGCGATAGTTCTTCACGACTTGCGGCTTCACATCCTTTCCGGTGACGTCGGGCGAGGTGTCCATGTGCGAGCAGAAGCAGATCACCGGCACCTTCTTGTCGGTGTTGGCCGGGATCGTTCCGTAGACATAGCCGTAATCGTCGAGATGGGCGTCCGTGACGCCCATGGCCTTCAGCTCGGTGACGAGAACGCGGCCGAGATCCTTTTGCTTCTCGGTCGATGGCGAGGCCGGGGAATTCGGATCGGACTGGGTGTCGATGGTGACGTAGCGCAGAAAGCGCTCGGTCACAGTATGCGCGAAGGTCAGGGACATGTCTGGTCAAACCACGGGAGCTTTTGGGAGCAGGGAAGCAGCCGGTATACCAGAAAAGCGGGCCGCGTTGCGGCCGAAGGACGGCGGATCAGGCTTAACGAAAAATGACCGGCTAGATCGCCTCTTTCAGTTCCTTGACCGGCCGGAACGCGACCTTCTTGCTGGCCTTGATGTGGATCGCCTCGCCGGTAGCGGGATTGCGGCCGGTGCGGGCGGCTCGCTTGCGGACCTGGAGGATGCCGAGCCCGACGATGCGGACGCGGTCGCCCTTCTTCAGGTGCTTGGTGATCAGGTCGACCATGTCGGTGAGGACGGCCTCGGCATGCTTCTTTGAGAGGTCCTGGCTTTCCGCGATGTCGGCGGCCAGATGCTTGAGCGTGATCGTGGCTGGAGCCGCTGCCTTCTTCGCCGAATCCTTCTTCGTCGAATCCTTTTTCGCCATGTCTGGCCTCCTCGGGGGTGTCTCGGAAGCTTGCCGGGCTCCCAACTGCCAAGTTCCCGCAGGCCTAGACGATTCGGGCTGGGACTGACTATGCCGGCCGACGGGAGCGGGGTTTTCGCGTGCTTGTTCAGACGAATCCGCACGTTTCTGCCGGCTCCGGACGAGCGCAAGGGGCGAGTTTCGACACAGGCATCGTCACTCTGGCTGAGGATGTTCAGATAAGTTTTTGAAAATGTTGCCAAAATGGTGCGGGGGACGGGGTTCGAACCCGCGACCTCCGGCGTGCCGGCGGATTTGTTTTGGACTAGCCGTCTCGGCAGCGAATGCCAAAGTCGTCGCAGGTTAGCGCAAAGGCTTCTTTCGCCGCGAGATCTTCAAAACAAAACCGCGTGCCGACTTCGGCGCGATCGGTCCACCAGTTGATGAGTTTCCCTTTGGCGATGCGCGAAGCCTCTCCGCGCAGCGGATCCAGCTGTCTTCCAGCTGCGTGGACGATCAGGCAATGTTCGTTGGGCATAGGGTCAATCCTTCGTACCGAATGCGAAGGCCGCAGCTGGGGGCAGATGCGGCCCGCGTGGTCAAATGAACCGGGTGAAAAAATCGACGTGAAATATGCAGCCAGCCCCGGTGAGGCATTGTCTGTTGGAGCAGATGTTCCCGCACCAACCAATGTTTGGTTTTCGGGAGGGCATCGGGGAATGTTCAGAAGTGCATATTCGTGCACGAGATAGCTGAGCGACTTTCGTGTGCCGGCCGGATCTCCCACTCACTTCCGATCCGAACTTGGTTCGAGGCTGTATATATCGGGGCCATAATTCTTAGGCTGGATCGTCAAGCACGGTCCGCTGAATGATAAAGCTTTCCGTCGCAATCGTGATGAAATCGCCTTCCAGCATCTCTTCATCGCGGCAGAAGTGAATGTCCCGGATCAAGCCCTTGTGGTGCCCGATGAATACTTCAAGATCGCCGCGGTTGTTGACGACGGCCTGCAATCTCGAAATGACTTCCGACGCTTTCATGACAGCTCCTTGACTGGTCCTACAAGCGGTACTTGGACCAAGGACAACACTGCCGGCATCACACTCGAAATTGTCCTCATGCCGTCAGGCGCAGACCGCGAACGTCTTCGCACCAACGGCAACATGTTCCGATGTAGGTCGTCCTTCATTGAGATATCCGACGTCCTCAATGAGCGAATTCTGTGTCAACGCGACTGGGAGAAATCGTCGCAGGGCTGAACGAGATCGCGGTCGATTGCCGTTCGTTCCTCGAGGCTTTCACGCAGGGCTACAACTGCGGTGACACGCTCGAGCAATCGTCGATAGTGTTGAGGGCGAGGGCGAGGAAGCGCAGCAGGCGAAGCACAAGGCGGCGGTGCCGGTCAGGCGGCTATTCATCGTGACCACACTTGGTCGCTACAGCGGTGCGACAACGAGTCGCCAGAACCGGTTCCGCGCCGGTGCGTGTTGCTGATGTGCTCAAGCGAACAGAACAGCCCTCTGAGCTTTGAGTAGGCTCGTGATCTTGTACTCGGCGTATCGATGGGCCAACAGGCGACTCATCCATTGATCCGAACTGGCAGCTCCCGGATGCCGCGGATGAAGTTGGAGTGCAGCCGCCGCGGCGGTCCCAACACCTCGATGTCGAGGTCGCGGGCCAGGATTTCTTCCCAGAGTATCCGGAGTTGCAGATCCGCCAGCCGGTCTCCGACACAGCGATGAATACCCGCGCCGTAGGAGAGGTGCTGGCGCGGCTTGGCTCGATCGATGATGAAATACTCCGGGCGGTCGATCACGCTCTCGTCGCGGTTGCCGGAAACATACCACATGATGACCTTGTCGCCTCGGCGGATGCGCTGGCCGGCAAGCTCGCAATCGCGCGTCGCTGTCCGGCGCATGTGTATGACGGGCGTTTGATAGCGGATCGTCTCGGCGACCAGACCAGGGACGAGCCCGGGATTGGCCTTTAGCTTTGCAAGCTGATCGGGGTTCTCCGACAGAGCCAGCAAGCCGCCCGACATGGAGTTGCGCGTCGTGTCATTGCCACCGACGATGAGCAGGGTCAGGTTGCCGACAAATTCCATCGCGGGGAGGTCGCGCGTTTCCGCGTTGTGCGCCATCAACGAGATCAAGTCGAGCCGCGGCGGCGCCTTGGCGCGCTCTTGCCACAGGCCTTTGAAGGTGTCGGCCATCCGCATCAGCTCGGCGGAGCGTGCTTCCTCTGAGTGCACGAGTGCATCGGGCGCATTGATATCGCAGACGGCAACATCCGACCAATAGGTCAGCTTGCGCCGCTCTTGCCAGGGAAAATCGAACAGCGTTGCCAGCATCATGGTGGTGAGCTCGATCGACACCTTGTCCACCCAATCGAAGCTCTCGTTGCGGGGCAGCGCGTCGAGCACGGCGCGGGTGCGCTCCCTTATGGAGATCTCGTAGCTTGCGAGATTTTTGGGCGCCGCCACCGGAGCGACCGCCTTGCGTTGCGCCGTATGGCGCGGCGGATCCATGCGGATAAAGCTGCGGCGGTTCATATCGGCCGGTATGTCCGCAATCTGGAACCCGGCGCCGAGTTGCGAGGAATAAGTCGCATGGTCGAGCTCGACGGCCATGATGTCGTTGTAGCTCGAAACCGACCAGTACGGACCATAGCGGCTTTCGGCGCAGTAGTGGACCGGCGCTTCGCGCCGCAGACGGGCGAATAACGGCTGCCAGATGTCCCGCTGGTAAATGGCTGGATTGCTAACGTCGATACCGCTAAGCGGCGTGTAATACGCATCGGCCGGGCGCTCAGATCGATTCATGGGTGTTTTCCGCGGTGCTGCACCTTTCCGATCACGCAGAGCCGACCACGATGGCCGCCGATGCGATCGGATTTGGCGAGTTTTGCCGCACGCGGCTACGGAGCGGTTTCTGAAACCGGAGACTTGATGACGCCGGTAACCGGCGGGGCAACCCGCGCGCCTGTATGCCTGACGCCTCGATATCGAAGGGTCCGGATCGGCCTAATTTAAGTGATTGATATTCCGCCAAAAATGGCGCGAGAGACGGGGCTCGAACCCGCGACCTCCGGCGTGACAGGCCGGCGCTCTAACCAACTGAGCTACTCCCGCGTGACGCGTATGTGTCCGCGCGGAACGAGGGGGGACTTAAAGGGGGGACATGGTGAAGTCAAGGACGTTGCGTTGATGGGGAGCAAACGCCTGTTGGAACGGGGCGGGACCGTATCGCTACGGCCCGGACGGCTGCCTCCGGGCTCCGAATCAATGGTGTGTTTGCGCGTAAGCCCGCGCCGATCTGATCTGCTGGAGGGAAGTTTGCGCGACGAGCACCTTGGGGGAGTGGCCAAAAGCAAAAGGCCGCCCCAAGGCGGCCATTGCATCTTAAAGACCTTTTTCCCGCAATCAGCGGACCGTCGACGTGCCCGAGCTCGTGATCGCCACCGGCTTGCCGGCCTTGATCACGTGGGTGGATTGGGCGGTCTGGCTGTAATCGGCGTTGGTGCGGGCTGCGATCCCGAAGGCGGCCACTGCGATGCCGGCCACCAGCGCCACCACCACGATCTTCAGGTGGGTACCCCGATCTGCAGAGTGAATTGAGTGGTTCATCGTAAGCCTCCCGACGGGCTTTGGCGCCGTCTGTAGGCTGATGTCTTAAGGAGCATCTGTTTCCGGATCGTTTCGCGGGTTCCGCAAAATGGTTTCATCCGGCCATTTGGCGGGTTTCGTGGAGGGCCGGCCGGACGCCGGATGGGCTCTTACCTGCCGCGTAATCGCGGAGGCCAAATCCCTTCGTCATGATGGCTCTCATCGGCCGGGAACGATCCGGCAAGGGAGAAGCACCATGAACCGTCGAACCGTCCTCGAAGCCACGTTGTTTGGAACCGCCCTCGCGGCGGCATCGGGCAGGAACGCACCAGCCGCCGCGGCCCAGCCGGTCGCGCGGCCGTCCTTCGTGACGGCCACGGACGGCACAAAGCTGTTCGTGCAGGACTGGGGCAACGGAAAGCCGGTGCTGCTGCTGACGGCCTGGACGTTCGACGCCAGCACCTGGGGCAGCCAGATTGCGGCACTCAACGAAAAAGGTTTCCGCTGTATCGCGCCCGACCGGCGTGGGCACGGCCGGTCCGAGATGCCGTCATCAGGCTATGATCTGGACATGCTGACCGACGACGTCGCAGCCGTGATCGAGGCGCGCGACCTCCGCGATGTGACGCTGGTCGGATTCTCCATGGGGACGGTCGAGGCGGTGAACTATCTCGCCCGATACGGATCGGACCGGATCGCAAGGCTGGTGCTGGTCGCGCCGACGACGCCATTCCTGGTCAAAACCGAGGACAATCCGGATGCGGTTCCCAAGGCGATGATCGAGGCCGACAATGCGGCCGTCGCACGCGACTTCGCGAAATGGATCGCGGCGAATGAAGCGCCGTTCTTTCTCCCGGATACGCCGGAGATCACGCGGACCTGGATCCGCGAGATGATGCTCAGCGTGCCGCTGCCGGTGGCGCTGGCATGCCGCAAGACAATCAGCTTCGCCGATCTGCGTGCGGCGGCCGCCAGGATCGACCGCCCGACGCTGATCCTCCATGGCGACAAGGACGCCAGTGCACCGCTGCCATTGACGGGCGCCAAGACCGCAAAGCTGATCAAGGGCAGCAAGCTGATTGTCTACGAGGGCGGGCCACACCCGCTGCCGCTGACGCATGGCGAGCGTCTCATCTCTGACATGCTCGCCTTCATGAGCGCCTGAGAGGGGTCAGCTCGCCCGCTTGATGTCGGCGCGGATGGTCCGCGCCGCCCAGACGAACAGCAGGGCGCCGAGCGTGGTCGTGACCGCGGCCGAGAGCAGGGAATAGCGCACGGCGTCGGCGCCGTAGCTGCCCTTCAGCGCGTCGTTGACCACGCCGACCGCGAGCGGACCGACGCCCTGGCCGAAGCAGGTCGCGGTCAGCGCGATCAGCGCGGAGGCGAGCGCGCGCATGCTGGGCTTGGCCACCGTCTGCGCGATCGCGAAGATCGGCCCGAGATGGAAGCCGACCAGGAACGAGGTCAGCGCCAGCATCGCGACCATCATCGTGAAATCCTGCGTCAGCATGCAGAGCGCAAAGACGGGGCCGGCGAGGCCTGAGGTGATCGCCGGCGCCCACAGCTTCCAGCGGTCGTCGCGGCGGCTCACTTGCGCCACGACAAAGCCGCCGAGCAGGGTGCCGGCCATGCCGGCGAGCCCCTTGAACGTACCGGCATAGGTGCCGATCTCGGCGCTCGACAGATGGTGCACGCGCGCCAGGAACGGCGGGATCCAGGCCGCGGTCGCATAATTCGTGTAGGTGGTGAGGCAGAAGCCGATCAGCACGATGACGAAGCTCTGCTGCGAGGCGAGGAAGCGCAGCGTCGGCCCGAGCGGCTCGAGCACGAAGTTCTCCTGCATCGCGCCGCGCTTCGGCTCCGAGATCGTCAGCCACAGGATCAGCGCCAGCAGGATGCCGGGCACGCCTGCGACATAGAAGGCCATCCGCCAGCCATAGTGCTGGTTGACGTAGCCGCCGACGAAATAGCCGAGGAAGACGCCGAGATAGGTGCCGATGGCGTAGATGCCGAGCGCGCGCGGGCGCTCGTTCTTGGCGAAGAGGTCGGCGACGATCGACTGCGAGGCGGGGGAGCCGGCGGATTCGCCGATGCCGACGCCGATCCTGGCAAAGGCCAGTGCGGTCACGCTCGAGGCCATGCCGCATAGCGCTGTCATCGCGCTCCAGAATGCGAACGCCAGCGCCACGATGTTGCGACGGTTGAGCCGGTCGGCGACGCGCGCGATGGGAATGCCGAGCAGGGAATAGAACAGCGCGAAGCCGAAGCCTGCGAGCAGGCCCATCATGGTGTCGCTGAGCTGGAACTCTTTCTTGATCGGCTCGATCAGGACGTTGAAGATGGTGCGGTCGAGGAAGTTCAGCGCGTAGATGATGGTGAGCAGACCCAGCACGTAATAGCGCCGCGCCGCGGGCTTTGCCGCGGCGGCCGTTTGCACCGGCACCTGTGACGTCACATCGACCATCGCTTCCCCCAATTTGTCTTTGTTATCATTATGGGTCCAGCCCTTATCGGAGCTGGTTGCGTGAGAGCTTTTTCGAGCGAAGTGGCTACCCTTCGCGAATGTAGTTCCCCGCTTCGAACTCGACCAGCGGCGCGCTTGCGTCGAATGAGATACCGATGGGGTCGCGGCCCGCTTCCAGCGCTTCGAGCTGGTCGCCGAGCATGCGCCGGATCATCAGGATGCCGCGATCGCTCTGGCCGAAGTGCTCTTCGGAGTGCACCGTGACCGGACCCTGGCCGACCTGGGCCTCGTAATCGCCGGGGAATTGCTGGTGCTCCTGTTCCGTCATGTCCCACCAGAATTTCCCGTTGAACTTCGAGCGCATGCGGCCGATGTCGCCGGAATTCTTGACGCGGCCGGCGACGTAGATGCGGAACGACGTGTCGTCGATCGGCAGCGTCCAGCCGATCGATTCCACGCGAGCGAACTGCGCCACGCGCGGGTTCGGCACCACGCGCAAGGTGGGGAGGGCGGCTTCGGTGACGCGGTAGAACACACGGCCGTCGTCCTGCTTGCGGATCGAGCGCACGGCGATGCCGCGCGGTGTCTTGTCGAACTTCACCTCCGGCATCGATGCCATCATGGTGGTGAATTGCGGCCCCGAGAACGAGCCGTGCAGCACCGGCACGTGGTAGGGATCGACGACGTTCTCGAAATGCTGCAGCCAGTTGCAGGGGATGACCGCGGGCCCGCCGCCGCCGATCGAGGAATCGTCGGCCTCGACGAACTCGCCGTCGTCCATGTTTTCGAGGCACTCGTAGCGCGGCAGCACCGGGCGTTTCTCGGCCGGGCCCATATAGGCAAAGATCAACCCGTAGCGCTCCCCGACCGGATACCAGGGCTGGCGCACCTTGTCCTTGAACTGGCCGCCGTCGGGCTCGCAGGGCTGCTCAAGGCAATGGCCTTCGGTGTCGAACTTCCAGCCGTGATAGCAGCAGCGAATGCCGTCCTCCTCGACCTTGCCGTAGTAGAGCGTCGTGCCGCGGTGGCAGCAGCGGGCGTGGAGGAGGCCGACGCGACCGTGCTTGTCGCGAAACAGGATGAGGTCCTCACCGAGCGCGCGCACTTTCTTCGGCGTGTCGGTGGCATCGCTGGTGAGTCCGACCGGATGCCAATAGCGGCGGAGCAATTCGCCCATCGGCGTGCCGCGCACGACCGAGGTGAGCTCGGTGCGGGTGTGCGCCGGTTTCATCGCATAGGCCGTGCCGAGATCGCGATCCCGCTGAGTGATCGTCATGCTTGTTCCTCCCGCCGCAGGCCTTGGTGGCCGGGTCGCCTTGTGTTGTCCCAGTGAAAGATAATTCGATGACAATGTCAACGATCTTCCAGAATGCGTCTTAATCGCATTCGGAACAGGTTGGGGAGGTTGCGCTACCAAGGCTTGGCACGTCTTGGCTTTCTTGGCAGAGGTGGATCATGAGCCAGACATCGAGCACGGACGGGCGTGAATCGTCCGAGACGGACGACAATCACTCGCCGGCGCCGATCACCGTGATGCTGTCATCACGGCTGATGGTGCTCGCCAACCTGCTCAAGCGCGGCGCCATCCTGCGCTACAAGCGCCTCGCAGGCCTATCCTCGGTCGAGTTCGGCCTGGTCGCCTCGCTCGGCCGGCGACCGCCGATGAGCGTTGCCCGGCTCGCCGAGGCCGTGGGTCAGGACAAGGGCCAGATCAGCCGTGCGCTGGCCGAGCTGGTCTCGCGCAAGCTGATCGCGAAGTCGGCGAATCCGAAAGACAGCCGCGAGGTGTTGGTGTCGCTGACGCCTGCCGGGCTCGCGGCACATGACGCCATCGTCGAAGGCGCGCAGGAGCGCAACCGGATGCTGCTCGAGCAATTGAGCGAGGCCGAGTTGGAGACATTGCTCGCGCAGGTCGAGCGTCTCACCGCGACGGCGGAAGCGATGCTCGAAGCCGAGAAGGTTTCGCGCTGATCGCGCAGCAATCTCCGGAAATATTCGAGTGCTTCTAAGCTCGACTTTGGCCGATTTATGCGGCGTAGGCGAGCGCGTTCTCCATCCGGCGCCAGATATGGCGCGGAATTTCTATACTGTTCCGGCGCGGCCGGGACATGAAAGAAATCTGATGAGCCCATATTTGGCGTCGGACGGATGCGATCGCATCGCTAAAGGTCAGCGCGGCTTTTGGATACCAAGCCGCGGTTCTGGGCTTGAGCTTTTGTGCCTTGGCGAGGTCGTGGGTCCATAGCGTGACGATGGAGTAGAGGCCGAGCAAGATCGGGGTAGTGCGCAGAATGGCTTTGTCCGACCATTGGCGCTGGGTCTCGACACCGAGGTGAGCGCGAACTTCCTCGAAGGTGACTTCGACCTGCCAGCGACTGACGAACCAGGCGAGGATGTCGCGGGGAAGAGCGTTGAGATCGGTCGCCAGGAAGGCCTGCGGGTCGAACTCGCCGGTTGGGTCGCGGACGAGAAGCCAGCGGATCGGTACCGGCGGAACGCCGCCGCGATACCACAGCGCGGTGCCGGTTGCGATCTCGACAATGCGATTGGTTCGGCCGTACCAGAGACTGACCCGGTAGCGCGTCCAGGACACGTTGCGATCCTTGAGGATGGCAGAGAGTTTTTTGTGGGGCTTACCTCGGATTGGAGGGCGGCCACGACCTTTGCGCTTTGGTCGGGGAAATTCGAACAGGTTGGCATCGAGGCGCAGGCGGGTGACAATGCAGACATGCTTGCGCACTGCGGCAAGGAACTCGATGGCCGCAAAGGCGCTGTCGGCGACCAGGACAATATATCGATCGGGCAGCCAACGATGGATTTGCCAAGCAGCCTGGCGGGCCCAATCGAGCAGCGTCTTGGGCGAGCGCGATTTGCCGTCATAGAAGCGTTTGGAGGGGGCGAGCAGTGTGAGGAAGGGCAGCGCCATGATGCGATCGGCCCACGGCACGCGCACCAACAACATGGCGGAAAGCCAGCGCAGACCGCTGGCTTTGACGAAGTGCCCCTTGGAGGAGCGCACCGGGTCGCGATAGATGCCGCGGGCGCTGATCTTGGGTCCCCAGCGTCGCTCGATGGTGTCATCGAGCCCGATCACCACTGGCTCGCCGGCCGCCACGAAGACCTTGATCAGCAGGAGCAGCAGGCGGCCTGCCGCGGCCCGCGACGACCACGCCGCCCGGTTGAGGACGCGATGGAAAGTACAGAAATCGGGATCGCGCTCTCGCCCGAGGATGCGCAGCGCCGCCGTGACAGTGCGCCGGCCGGGCGCCAGGATAACGCCGGCGAGCAGCATCAGAACATTCGGCCAGGTAGGACGCGTGAACAGATCGGTGAAGACTGCAAGCCGGGCCGCAAAACGCGGCGGCAGCGGATCGCAAGAGCGGGGAAGAAGACGGGCGTGTTGCATCCCATCGGTAGAATCGGCATGTTGAATCGCAGCAACCTCGTCCAGCTGCGACAAATTGAATCGGCAAACCGATCCACTCTGGCCCGCGCGGCACCGATCGAGCACATTGAGCGCTATGGCAAAATCCGACCCAACGCTTGCCCAGATTGCTGCTCAGTTCACGCATCACGACATAGAAAAGAGCCGTAGCGGTTATTTAGTTATCAACCGTCGGACTTCAAATCCGGTCGCACGGCTGCGCCCCATTCCAGATACCGATCGCTTCGAGCTCTTCTACTGGTCGAACGTGAAGGGGCGCTGGACAACGTTTGGCAATATGGGGCGCATGAAACTCATGCTCACGAGCGCTCATGAAATCGTCGAGAACGATCCCATGTTCAGGGGTCCGCGTACCCCATGAACGAGTTCAAAATTGGCCAAAGTCAAGCTAAGAGCGTCTCTAAGAGATGTTCTAAGAGCCTTTCAATTAGGGGAACCGCACGCGCTCCCCTAAGCGTCACCCCAACGCATGCCGTCCCGGGACAGGCGGCATGACGATCAAATGCACATTGGGGTGGCGCGTTGAACAGTCTTGGAATGCTGCGGTCGGCCGTGTTGGCGACCGTGTCCGCTTTGGTTTTGATGCCGCAGGCATCGCTCGCACAATCCGCATCGCAAGGCGGTGCGCAGAGCCTGCCGCCGGTGAACGTGGCTGCACCGCAGGAACGCCGCCGCGCAGCCGTCCGCGCGCCGCGCCGGACGCAAAGCCAGGTGCAGGCGGCGAACAGCCGCAAACCGCAACAACAACGCAATGTCGGCGTCGTCGAGAATCCGCGTGGTCCGGTGCAGGGCTATGTTGCCAGGCGCAGCTCGTCCGGCACCAAGACCAACACGCCGATCATGGAGACGCCGCAATCGGTATCGGTGATCGGCGCCGACCAGATCCGCGACCAGAAGCCGAACAAGCTCGACGAAGTTCTGCGCTACACCGCCGGCGTCCGCGCCGGCACCTTTGGCGCCGACACCCGCAACGACTGGTGGCTGATCCGCGGCTTCAAGTCCGACGACGTCGGGCTGTTTCTCGACGGCATGCAGCTGTTCTACACGTCCTATGCGAGCTGGAAGCTGCAGCCGCCGAACATGGAGCGCGTCGAGGTGCTGCGCGGTCCGTCGGCCGTGCTCTATGGCGGATCGAGCCCGAGCGGCATCGTCAACGTCATCAGCAAGATGCCGCCGACCGAGCCGGTCCGCTACATCGAGGCCGGCGTCAACAATTTCGGCAATGCCTATGTCGGTTTCGATGTCGGCGGTCCCGTTGCGACGCAGCCACAGGACGGCAAGCTGTTTTACCGCGTCGTCGGCCAGGTCCAGAACGGCAACACGCAGGTCAATTTCACGCCCGACAACAATTACTTCATCGCGCCGTCCTTCACCTGGAAGCCGGACGCCGACACGACATTCACGGTGCTGGCGTCGGCCTCGAAGCAGGACACCCGCGGCATCAACTTCCTGCCCTATCAGGGCACGGTGACCAATGCGCCGTTCGGCAAGATCCCGACCAGTTTCTTCGTCGGCGATCCCAATGTCGACAAGTTCACGCGCGAGCAGGAGATGCTCGGCTATCAGTTCGAGCGCAATCTCACCGACGACCTCACGTTCCGGCAGAATGCGCGGTTCGCGCATATCGACCTGACCTATCGCGGTTTCGTCGGCAATGGCTGGGACAATATCAACACGGCCACGATGGGCCGCTACAATTGGTATGCGAAGAACACCGCCAACCAGGCCAATCTCGACAACCAGCTGGAGTACCGCTTCGACACCGGTCCCGTGAAGCACACGATGCTGTTCGGGGTCGATCTGAAGGGCTATCAGATCGACGACTACCAGGCGTTCAACTTCGGCACTGTGCCGTCCATCAACGTCTTCAATCCCACCTATGGTCTCGACATTCCGCTGACGGGCGCGCCGTTCCGCAACTTCCTGCTCACGCAGAAGCAGGCCGGCACCTATGTCCAGGACCAAATGAAGCTCGGTAACTTCACACTGGTCTTGAGCGGCCGCAATGACTGGGTGGAGACGACGCAGGCTGCCCGCGACACCGGAGCAAATATTGCCCAACGCGACGACAGCAGGTTCAGCGGGCGCGCCGGGCTGATCTACAATTTCGACAATGGCATCGCGCCTTACGTCTCGTATGCCACGAGCTACAATCCGATCATCGGCCTCAATGCGTCGAACCAGCTGTTCCTGCCGGAGACAGGCCAGCAGGCCGAGATCGGCGTGAAAGTCGCTCCGAAGGGATTTGACGGCTATTTCACGGCTTCGGTGTTCGACCTGAAGCGGCAGAACGTCCCGACGACGGCGGTCACCGCCGACGCATCCGGCAATTTCCTGCAGAACCAGACGGGCGAGGTGACCTCGCGCGGCATCGAGCTCGAAGCGGTGGCCAACGCCACCAAGGAGCTGAAGCTGATCGGTGCCTTCACTGCCTACCATCTCTTCAACAGCAAGGATCTCGATCCGTCGTTGATCGGCAAGACGCCGACCAATACGCCAGAGACGCTGATCTCGGGCTGGGCGGACTACACCTTCAAAGACGGTCCGCTGGAGGGCTTTGGTTTCGGCGGCGGCGTGCGTTATGTCGGCTCGTCCTGGGCGGACACCGCCAACACGCTGGAAGTTCCCGCTGTGGTGCTCGGCGATCTCGCGGTCAACTACGAATGGCAGAATTGGCGCACCGCCATCAACGTGCTCAATCTGACCGACAAGATCTACGTCGCGAGCTGCGCCTCGGCCTCGTCCTGCTTCTACGGCGATCGCCGCCGCGTCACCGCCAGCGTCTCGTACAAATGGTAAGGCTCGGCAAGGGGAGGGCTTTGTGAAGGCGCGCACGGTCAGGCTCTGGTCCGTGGTCCACACCTGGACCAGCCTGATCTCGACGTTGTTCCTGTTGCTGCTCTGCCTGACCGGGCTGCCGCTGATCTTCCATCACGAGATCGATGAGCTCCTGGGCTACGCCCCCCAGCCCGAAGCTCATGCGAGCGCGGCGCGCGCGACGCCCCAAGTCGTCGCCGACGCCGCGCTCGCCGCCGATCCCGGCCGCGTCCTGCAATATGTGTCCTGGGACAAGGACGAGCCCGGGCTGGTGATGGCCTTCACCAACAGCGCCCCTGACGGTGCGCCCGACAACGCGACCGTACGTGCGTTCGATGCGGTTTCGGCCAAGCTGCTCGGGCCGGTCGGCGTCGGGCCGATGCTGATCGTGCTCAAGCTGCACACCGACATGTTCGCTGGACAGGCCGGGAAGCTGTTCCTCGGCGCGATGGGGCTGCTGTTTGCGACAGCCATCGTCTCCGGCGTGGTGCTGTACTGGCCGTTCACCCGCCGCCTGCGCTTTGCCACCATCCGCGACAGTGCCGCGCGCCGCGTCCGCTGGCTCGACTGGCACAATCTGATCGGCGTGGTGACGGTGGCCTGGGCGCTGGTGGTGGGCTTGACCGGCGTCGTCAACACCTGGGCCGAGCTGATGCTCAACCAGTGGAAGGCGACCGAGCTCGCCAGCATGGTCGCGCCGTATTCCGGGAAGCCGGCGCCTGCGCATCTCGCGTCGCTCGACGACGTCGTCGCGCGCGCCATGCAGGCTGCGCCCGGCATGGAGGTCGCCTTCATCGCGTTCCCGGGCACGCCGTTCACGTCCTCGCACCATTTCGCGGCCTTCATGCGCGGCGACACGGTGCTGACGGCACGGCTTCTGAAGCCGGTGCTGCTCGACGGCGAAACCGGGGAGGTGGCCGATACCCGCGCGCTGCCGCTCTATCTCCAGGCGCTCCTGATCTCGCAGCCGCTGCATTTCGGCGATTATGGCGGGATGCCGCTGAAGGTGATCTGGGCTGCCCTCGACGGGCTCACCATCGTTGTGATCGGCAGCGGCCTCTATCTCTGGGTGGCGCGGCGGCGCAAGCGTGCCCCTGCCAAGGCCGACGCATTCGCCAGACGAGCCCCGGTCCCGTCGTGATGCATGGCTCCTCTGACCGCGCGCGCCTGTGGATACGTGTCTTTGCTGCACCTGGTCTGCTCGCCGCGGCGACGATCATGGGCCTGCTGGCTGCGTTGCTGTGGGGAACGGTCGGCCAGTATGTCGCCTGGGTGACAGTCGGGGCGCCCGTTGCGGTCGTCGCCTGGGTTTGGGTGCGCCGCCGCAGCAAGAAAAACGTGCGATTTTCGCAGGCGACGCGCGGCAGATAGCCGACGCGGCCCGTGCGCCCCAATCTCGAACCTGGTACCCTGCAAAACTATGGCCGCCCTTGTCGGGTTCGGCGATCTGCTCCATACCAGCCGCGGGGTGATTCCGGGATTTCCACCGGTCTGGGAGCAGCAAAGGGCCTAAAAAGAGCGTGTCTTGCGCCCATTGGTGCACTGCGCTAAGGCTCAGAATAATTCCAAATCGGACGAATCCGTGGCTGTCCCGAGGCTGCGGGAAAAAGGGCTCGTCAATGAGCGGCATTCTACAGAACTATCTTCCACTCGTCGTCTTCATAGGGGTAGCGGCCATCATCGGCCTGGTGCTCCTGATCGCGCCCTTCATCGTGGCGTTCCAGCAGCCGGACCCGGAAAAGCTCTCGGCGTATGAGTGCGGTTTCAACGCCTTCGACGACGCCCGCATGAAGTTCGACGTCCGCTTCTATCTGGTCGCCATCCTCTTCATCATCTTCGACCTCGAAGTGGCGTTCCTGTTTCCCTGGGCTGTGGCGTTCGGCAAGCTTGGCGCGACCGGCTTCTGGTCGATGCTGGTGTTCCTTGCCGTGCTGACAGTCGGTTTCGCCTATGAATGGAAGAAAGGGGCACTCGAATGGGATTGAACCCTGTGCCGTCCGCTGGCCCGGCGATCGCGCCGGCCCCCAAGGGCATCCTGGATCCGTCGACCGGCAAGCCGGTCGGGGCCAATGATCCGTTCTTCCTCGAGGTCAACCACGAGCTGTCCGACAAGGGCTTCTTCGTGGCCGCGACCGACGACCTCATCACCTGGGCCCGTACCGGCTCGCTGATGTGGATGACCTTCGGTCTCGCCTGCTGCGCGGTCGAGATGATGCAGGTGTCGATGCCGCGTTACGACGTCGAGCGCTTCGGCTTCGCGCCGCGTGCCTCGCCGCGCCAGTCCGACGTGATGATCGTCGCGGGCACGCTGACCAACAAGATGGCCCCGGCTTTGCGCAAGGTCTACGACCAGATGCCCGAGCCGCGCTACGTCATCTCGATGGGCTCCTGCGCCAACGGCGGCGGCTACTATCACTATTCCTACTCGGTCGTGCGCGGCTGCGATCGCATCGTGCCGATCGACATCTACGTGCCGGGCTGCCCGCCCACGGCGGAAGCTCTGCTCTACGGCGTGCTGCTGCTGCAGAAGAAGATCCGCCGCACCGGCACCATCGAACGCTAAGGTTTTACGTCATGGACGACGCCAAGCTCGACGCCCTGGGGCAGACGATCGTGAGCGCGCTTCCGGGCGCCGCCATCGGTCATTCGGTGGCCTTCAACCAACTCACGGTTGATGTCGAGGCCAGCAAGATCGTTGAGGTGGTCAAGTACCTCCGCGACGATCCGAACTGCCGTTTCGTCAACTTCACCGACATCACGGCGGCCGACTATCCGTCGCGCGAGAAGCGCTTCGACGTGATCTATCACTTCCTGTCACCGACCCTGAACACGCGTATCCGCCTCAAGGCCCAGGCCGACGAGACCACGCAGGTGCCGTCGCTGATCGAGGTGTTCCTCGGCGCCGACTGGTTCGAGCGCGAGGCCTATGACCTCTACGGCGTGTTCTTCGTCGGTCACCCCGACATGCGCCGCATCCTCACCGATTACGGTTTCGAGGGGCATCCGCTGCGCAAGGATTTCCCGCTCACCGGCTTCCTCGAGGTCCGCTACGACGACCAGGAGAAGCGCGTGGTGTACGAGCCGGTCCGGCTCAACCAGGAATTCCGCAAGTTCGATTTCCTCTCGCCATGGGAAGGGGCGGACTATCCGCTTCCCGGTGACGAGAAGGCAGGACCGAAGGCCTGATCATGAACGAGCAACCTGAACAGCTTCGCAACTTTACGATCAATTTCGGACCGCAGCATCCGGCGGCGCACGGCGTTCTTCGTCTTGTGCTTGAATTGGATGGTGAGGTCGTCGCGCGCGTCGACCCGCACATTGGTCTCTTGCATCGCGGCACCGAAAAACTGATCGAGCAGAAGACCTATCTGCAGGCGATCCCGTATTTCGACCGGCTCGACTACGTCGCGCCGATGAACCAGGAGCACGCCTTCTGCCTCGCCGCCGAGAAGCTGCTCGGCATCGAGGTGCCGCGCCGTGGCCAGCTGATCCGCGTGCTCTATTGCGAGATCGGCCGCATCCTCTCGCATCTTCTCAACGTCACCACGCAGGCGATGGACGTCGGCGCGCTGACCCCGCCGCTGTGGGGTTTCGAAGAGCGCGAGAAGCTGATGGTGTTCTACGAGCGCGCCTCGGGCAGCCGTATGCACGCAGCCTTCTTCCGCGTCGGCGGCGTGCATCAGGACCTGCCGCAGAAGCTGGTCGACGACATCGAAGCCTGGTGCGATCCGTTCCTGAAGGTCGTGGACGACCTCGACCGCCTGCTCACCGCCAACCGCATCTTCAAGCAGCGCAACGTCGATATCGGCGTGGTGCCGCTGAAGGAAGCCTGGGAGTGGGGTTTTTCGGGCGTGATGGTGCGCGGCTCGGGCGCGGCCTGGGACCTGCGCAAGTCGCAGCCCTATGAGTGCTACGCCGAGATGGATTTCGACATTCCGATCGGCAAGAACGGCGACTGCTACGACCGCTACCTGATCCGCATGGAAGAGATGCGCCAGTCCGTGCGCATCATGAAGCAGTGCATCCAGAAGCTGAACGCGCCTGACGGCAAGGGCGCCGTCGTCGTCGAAGACAACAAGGTCGCGCCGCCCCGCCGTGGCGAGATGAAGCGCTCGATGGAAGCGCTGATCCACCACTTCAAGCTCTACACCGAAGGCGTCCACGTGCCGGAAGGCGAGGTCTATGCCGCGGTCGAGGCGCCAAAGGGCGAGTTCGGCGTCTATCTGATCTCGGACGGCACCAACAAGCCCTACAAGTGCAAGATCCGCGCGCCTGGCTTTGCGCATCTGCAGGCGATGGACCACATCTGCCGCGGCCATCTGCTCGCCGACGTCTCGGCCATTCTCGGCTCGCTCGACATCGTGTTCGGAGAGGTCGATCGGTGATGGCTCAGGCGCCAATCCAGTTTGACCGTGCCTCGGGGGCCCTTGAAGGGGCCAACCTGTGGGAGCGGACGGCTGCCTTGGCGCTGGTGACGGGATCGAAGATCTCCTCGCACTTCTCGCATATGGGCTATATCGCCTGCGCGAATTTGCTGCGGAAGACGCTGCCCGAGCGCAACATCGCGATCAAGCTCAACCCGGACGCCGTGTTCGAATTCCCGTACGGCGACGGCTACTGGAGCAAGCTGCTCAACCGTTCTTATTGCTACGAGGACGAGCTGGAGCTGCTGTTCGCCGACTCCATCGACGTCGACTACACGCTGCTCGATTGCGGCGCCAATTACGGCTACTGGTCGGTGCTGGTCTCGAGCAAGCCGTTCGGCTCGCACAAGTCGATCGCGATCGAGCCGTCGGGCCAGAACTATCCGAAGCTTGCCAACAACGCCCGCGTCAACGGCAACCGCTTCGAGACCCTGAAGTGCGCGATCGGCGCAGCGCGCGGCACCGCGCGCCTGTCGGGCACCAAGCACGAGGCCTTCAGCATCGCCGGCGCTCCGTCGGATGGCGGCGAGGACGTGCCCGTTCTGGCGCTGGATAACCTCATCGACGACGGCAAGGTCGCCGCCACCGGCAAGTACCTGATCAAGCTCGACGTCGAAGGCGTCGAGATCGAGGCGATCAAGGGTGGCGCCCGGCTGCTCCAGACCGACAGCGTCATCATGTGCGAGGAGCACGGCAGTGACCGCACGCATGCGGTGTCGCGCTACATCCTCGAGCAGACGCCCTTGAAGCTGATCGTGCTCGATCCGCGCACCAACCGGCTGGAGACCGTGACCGAGCTGTCGATCCTCGATCGCATCAAGGTCTCGACCCACGTCGGCTACAACGTTTTCGGCACCGCAAGCGCATTCTGGCAGGACAGGATCAATGCCCTGAATGCGAAAACCGCGCGCCGCATGCAGTGAGAGATAAGACATGTCCGTTCGCCGATTAGCACCGAAGGAAGTCCAGCCCGCGAGCTTTGCGTTCACGGACGAGAACCTTGCCTTCGCCAAGCAGCAGATCGCGAAATATCCGGCCGGACGCCAGGCCTCGGCCGTCATCGCCATCCTCTGGCGCGTCCAGGAGCAGCACGAGGGCTGGGTCTCGGAAGCCGCGATCCGCGCCGTCGCCGACCTGCTCGACATGCCCTATATCCGCGTGCTCGAAGTCGCGACCTTCTACACGATGTTCCAGCTCGCTCCGGTCGGCAAGAAGGCCCACGTCCAGGTCTGCGGCACCACGCCGTGCCGCCTGCGCGGCGCCGAAGACCTGATCCATGTCTGCGAGAGCCGGATCCATCACGATCCCTTCCATCTCTCCAAGGACGGCAATTTCAGCTGGGAAGAGGTCGAATGCCTCGGCGCCTGCGTGAACGCGCCGATGGTGCTGATCGGCAAGGACACCTATGAGGACCTGACCAAGGAGACCTTCGGCAAGGTGCTCGATGGCTTCGCCTCGGGCAATCCGCCGAAGCCCGGTCCGCAGAACGGCCGCCAGTTCTCCGCGCCGGCGGGCGGACCGACCACGCTGAAGGAGACCTCCTGATGGGTCTTCCGACGAACCGGGGGAGCGAAGCCGTGAATAAATGGGGCTTCGTTGCCATGCATGCCGCGCTCGCGGCCGCCTTCATGTTCCTGCTGCAGCGCTTCGTGATGAACGCGACGCAGGAAACCAGTCTGCTCTGGGCGCTGACCTTCGCCGTCTGCGCCGCCGGGCTTGCCTACAAGCAGGCCAATCGTTGATCGGAAAGCACTGATATGCTCGAGGACAAGGACCGCATCTTCAAGAACCTCTACGGCCTCCATGATTGGGGCCTCGAGGGTGCGCGGCGCCGCGGCGCCTGGGATGGTACCAAGAACATCATCGACAAGGGCCGCGACTGGATCATCAACGAGATGAAGGCGTCGGGCCTGCGCGGCCGCGGCGGCGCCGGCTTCCCGACCGGGTTGAAGTGGTCCTTCATGCCGAAGGAGTCCACCGACGGTCGTCCGAGCTATCTCGTCGTCAACGCCGACGAGTCCGAGCCCGGCACCTGCAAGGATCGCGAGATCATGCGGCACGATCCGCATCTCCTGATCGAGGGCTGCCTGATCGCCAGCTGCGCGATGAACGCGCACACCTGCTACATCTATGTCCGCGGCGAGTTCATCCGCGAGCGCGAGCATCTTCAGGCGGCGATCGACCAGGCCTATGACGCCAAGCTGGTCGGCAAGGACAACGTCAACGGCTGGCCGTTCGACATCTACGTCGCGCACGGCGCCGGCGCCTATATCTGCGGTGAAGAGACCGCGCTGCTCGAAAGCCTCGAGGGCAAGAAGGGCCAGCCGCGCCTGAAGCCGCCGTTCCCGGCCAACGTCGGCCTGTTCGGCTGCCCGACCACCGTCAACAACGTCGAGTCCATCGCGGTTGCGCCGGACATCCTGCGCCGTGGCGCCGCCTGGTTCGCCGGCATCGGCCGTCCGAACAATGTCGGCACCAAGCTGTTCTGCATCTCCGGCCATGTCGAGCGGCCCTGCAACGTCGAAGAGGCCATGGGCATTCCGTTCCGTGAGCTGATCGACAAGCATTGCGGCGGCATCCGCGGCGGCTGGGACAACCTCAAGGCCGTGATCCCCGGCGGCTCCTCGGTGCGCATGGTGCCGGCGGAGCAGATCATCGACACGCCGATGGATTTCGACAGCCTCAGCAAGCTGCGCTCGGGCCTCGGCACCGCGGCCGTGATCGTGATGGACAAGTCGACCGACCTGATCCGTTCGATCGCCCGTATCTCCTATTTCTACAAGCATGAGAGCTGCGGCCAGTGCACGCCGTGCCGCGAGGGCACCGGCTGGATGTGGCGCGTGCTCACCCGCATGGCCGACGGCCGCGCCCACAAGCGCGAAATCGACATGCTGCTCGAAGTGACAAAACAGGTCGAAGGCCACACCATCTGCGCGCTCGGCGACGCAGCCGCCTGGCCGATCCAGGGCCTGATCGCGCATTTCCGTCATGAGATCGAAGCGCGTATCGACCAGTATTCGCACAAGGCCGACATCGACGATGCCGGCGTCCGCGATCCCGTGAACATGGTCGCGGCGGAGTAGAGAGAATGACCAAGCTCATCATCGACGGCAAAGAGATCGATGTTCCGGCCGAGTACACGCTGCTTCAGGCGTGCGAGGCGGCCGGCGCCGAGATTCCGCGCTTCTGCTATCACGAGCGCCTGTCGATCGCCGGCAATTGCCGGATGTGCCTCGTCGAGGTGAAGGGTGGCCCGAAGCCGGTCGCATCGTGCGCCTGGGGCGTGCGCGACTGCCGTCCGGGCCCGAAGGGAGAGCCGCCGGAAATCTCCACGCGTTCGCCGATGGTGAAGAAGGCACGCGAAGGCGTGATGGAATTCCTTCTGATCAACCATCCGCTGGACTGCCCGATTTGCGATCAGGGCGGCGAGTGCGACCTGCAGGACCAGGCGATGGGCTATGGTGTCGACACCAGCCGCTTCGCCGAGAACAAGCGCGCGGTCGAGGACAAGTACCTCGGTGCGCTGGTCAAGACCTCGATGAACCGCTGCATCCAGTGCACGCGTTGCGTCCGCTTCTCGGCGGAAGTTGCCGGCGCCCCCGAGATGGGCGCGACCGGTCGCGGCGAGGACATGGAGATCACGACCTATCTCGAGCATGCGCTGACCTCGGAACTGCAGGGCAATCTCGTCGACATCTGCCCGGTCGGTGCGCTGACCTCGAAGCCCTATGCCTTCGCGGCGCGTCCGTGGGAGCTCGGCAAGACCCAGTCGGTCGACGTGATGGACGGCGTGGGTTCCGCGATCCGCGTCGACACCCGCGGCCGCGAAGTCATGCGCGTGCTGCCGCGCATCAACGAGGCCGTGAACGAGGAGTGGATCTCCGACAAGACCCGCCACATCGTCGACGGCCTGCGCACCCAGCGCCTCGACCGGCCCTATATCCGTGAAGCCGGCAAGCTGCGTGCGGCGAGCTGGCAGGAAGCGTTCGCGGCGATCGCTTCGAAGGCGGCCCGCACCGACGGCAAGCGCATCGGCGCGATTGCGGGCGACCTCGCCGGCGTCGAAGAGATGTTCGCGGTGAAGGATCTGCTGGCGAAATTCGGTTCGGCCAATCTGGCGGTGCAGGGCGGCGACGCCTTCGATCCCGCGCTCGGCCGGGGCTCCTACATCTTCAACCCGACGCTGGCGGGCGTCGAGCAGGCGGATGCGCTGCTCATCGTCGGCGCCAATCCGCGCAAGGAAGCGGCCGTGTTCAACGCCCGCATCCGCAAGCGCTGGCGCGCCGGCGGCTTCAAGGTCGGCGTGATCGGCGCCAAGGCCGATCTCACTTACGACTATGATCATCTCGGTGCGGGCACCGAAACGCTCGGTGAGCTCGCGGCCGGCAAGCACTCCTTCATGGACGTGCTGAAGAACGCCAAGAACCCGATCATCCTGATCGGCGCGGGCGCGGCCTCGCGTCACGACGGCGCCGCCATTCTCGCCGCCGCCGCCAAGCTCGCGCTCGACGTCGGCGCGGTGAAGGACGGCTGGAACGGCTTCGGCGTGCTGCACGAGACCGCTTCGCGCGTCGGCGCGCTCGACATCGGCTTCGTCGCAGGTCAGGGCGGGCTGAACGCCGCGCAGATGACGACCTTCGGCACGCTCGACCTGCTGTTCCTGCTCGGCGCCGACGAGATCAAGGCGCCGGACGGTACCTTCGTCGTGTACATCGGCACCCATGGCGACCGCGGCGCGCACCGCGCCGACGTGATCCTGCCGGCGGCCGCCTACACCGAGAAGTCCGCGATCTACGTCAACACCGAAGGCCGCGTGCAGATGACCGGTCGCGCCGCGTTCCCGCCGGGCGAAGCCCGCGAGGACTGGGCGATCGTCCGCGCGCTCTCCGAGGCGCTCGGCAAGAAGCTCGGCTACGACTCGCTTGCCGCGCTGCGCCAGGCGCTCTTCAAGGCCGTGCCGCACCTGATCCGTCTCGACCAGATCGAAGCGGGCGCAGCCGACCAGATCAAGAAGCTCGCGGGGAAGGGCGGTTCGCCCGAGAAGGCGCCGTTCAAGGCTGCGATCGAGGACTTCTATTTGACCAACCCAATCGCGCGTGCGTCGGCCGTGATGGCGGAATGCTCGCGGCTTGCCTCCGGGCAGATGCTGACCGCAGCGGAGTGAGCCAGATGGAATTTTTCGCAAGCGCATTCTGGACCGGCTTTCTCTGGCCGCTGATCATCATGATCGCGGAAAGCGTGCTGGTGCTCGTGGTCCTGCTGGTCGCGATCGCCTACATCCTGCTCGCCGACCGCAAGATCTGGGCGGCGGTGCAGATCCGCCGCGGTCCGAACGTGGTCGGGCCCTGGGGCCTGTTCCAGTCCTTCGCCGATTTGTTGAAGTTCGTGCTGAAGGAGCCGATCATTCCGGCCGGCGCCAACAAGGGCGTCTTCCTTCTTGCGCCCCTGGTCTCATGCGTGCTCGCGCTCGCCGCCTGGGCGGTGATCCCGACCAATCTCGGCTGGGTGATCTCCGACATCAATGTCGGCATCCTCTTCATCTTCGCGATCTCGTCGCTGTCGATCTACGGCATCATCATGGCCGGCTGGTCGTCGAACTCGAAGTATCCGTTCCTGGCCGCGCTGCGCTCGGCGGCGCAGATGGTGTCGTATGAAGTCTCGATCGGCTTCGTCATCATCACGGTGCTGCTCTGCGCCGGCACGCTGAACCTCTCGGCCGTGGTCGAGGCCCAGCATGTCCGCGGCCTCGCCAGTCTGATCGGGCTGCCGCAGCTCACCATCCTGAACTGGTACGTCTGGCCGCTGTTCCCGATGTTCGTGGTGTTCTACGTCTCGGCGCTGGCGGAAACCAACCGTCCGCCCTTCGACCTCGTCGAAGCCGAGTCCGAGCTGGTCGCCGGCTTCATGGTCGAATACGGCTCGACGCCGTATCTGCTGTTCATGCTCGGCGAATACGTCGCGATCGTCACGATGTGCGCGATGGCAACCATCCTGTTCCTCGGAGGCTGGCTGCCGCCGGTGGATCTGCCGCCCTTCAACTGGGTGCCGGGGATCATCTGGTTCGCGCTCAAACTCTTCTTCATGTTCTTCCTGTTCGCGATGGCAAAGGCGATCGTGCCGCGCTACCGCTACGACCAACTGATGCGCCTCGGCTGGAAGGTGTTCCTGCCGCTCTCGCTGGTGATGGTGGTCGTGGTGGCGGGCGTGCTGCAATTCGCCGGCATCGCGCCGAAGTGAGGGCCGTCATGGGTATCAACATCAACGCCACTGCACGCTCGCTGCTGCTGTCGGAATTCGTCTCGGCGTTCTTCCTCGCCATGCGCTATTTCTTCCAGCCGAAGCCGACGCTGAACTATCCGTTCGAGAAGGGCCCGATCTCGCCGCGCTTCCGCGGTGAGCATGCGCTGCGCCGCTATCCGAACGGTGAAGAGCGCTGCATCGCCTGCAAGCTGTGCGAAGCGGTCTGCCCGGCGCAGGCGATCACCATCGAGGCCGGTCCGCGCCGCAACGACGGCACCCGCCGTACCGTGCGCTACGACATCGACATGGTGAAGTGCATTTATTGCGGCCTCTGCCAGGAGGCCTGTCCGGTCGACGCCATCGTCGAAGGTCCGAACTTCGAGTTCGCGACCGAGACCCGCGAGGAACTGTTCTATGACAAGGCCAAGCTGCTCGCCAATGGCGACCGCTGGGAACGCGAGATCGCGAAAGCGATCGAGCTCGATGCGCCTTACCGGTGAGATGAGAGCATGATCCTTCCTGCGCTGTTCTTCTATCTCTTCGCCGGCGTCTGCGTCGCCTCGGCGGTGATGGTGATTGTCTCGCGCAATCCCGTTCACTCCGTGCTGTACCTGATCCTGGCCTTCGTCAACGCCTCCGGCCTGTTCGTGCTGATGGGCGCCGAATTCCTCGCGATGATCCTGATCGTCGTCTATGTCGGCGCCGTCGCGGTGCTGTTCCTGTTCGTCATCATGATGCTCGACGTCGACTTCCTCGAGCTGCGCGAAGGCTTCATCCAGTACCTGCCGGTGGGTGTCGTGATCGGCGGCATCTTCCTGTTCGAGCTGCTGCTGACCGTCGGCGCCTGGGTCATCAACCCGACCGTGAGCAAGACCATCACGGCGCCGATCCCGACCAACGTGTCGAACACCGAGGCGCTCGGCCTGGTGCTCTATACGAAGTATGTCCACTACTTCCAGCTCTCGGGCATGGTGCTGCTGGTCGCTATGATCGGCGCCATCGTGCTGACGCTGCGCCACAAGGCGAGCGTGAAGCGGCAGGACATCAACGTTCAGAACGCGCGCACGCCGGAGATGGCGATGGCGATGCGCAAGGTGGCACCGGGGCAGGGGCTTTCGGACGCCGACGCGGCGGAGTGGGTGAAATGACGATCGGGCTCGGACATTATCTGGCGGTCGGCGCGATCCTGTTCACGCTCGGCATCCTCGGCATCTTCCTGAACCGCAAGAACATCATCGTCATCCTGATGTCGATCGAGCTGATCCTGCTCTCGGTCAACGTCAACCTGGTGGCATTCTCGACCTTCCTCGGCGACATCGTCGGCCAGGTCTTCGCGCTGCTGGTCTTGACCGTTGCGGCCGCCGAAGCCGCGATCGGTCTCGCCATCCTGGTGGTCTATTTCCGCAACCGTGGCTCGATCGCGGTTGAGGACGTCAATCTGATGAAGGGCTGAGCGCAGTCATGGTTCAGGCAATCGTTTTCCTGCCCCTGCTGGGCGCCATTCTGGCCGGGCTCATCGCCCTGGCCGGCGCGCATGCCCGCAACCCCTCGGGCGACGAGGTCGAGCATCACGGCGATCACGGTCACGGCGATGCGCACGCATCGGCGGCTCATGACGATCATGGCCACGACGATCACGCCCATGACGACCACGGCCATGGTCCGGTCGAGCCGGCGGCCGCCGGTTCGCGCGGCGCCGAGCTGATCACGACCGGACTGCTGTTCGTGGCGGCCGCGCTGTCCTGGATGACGCTGGTCGACGTCGGCTTCAACGGCCACGACGCCCGGATCCAGATTCTGCCCTGGATCTTCTCCGGCGAGCTCGAGGTCTGGTGGTCGCTACGCGTCGACACGCTCACCGCCGTGATGCTGGTGGTGGTGACGACCGTGTCCTCGCTCGTGCACCTCTATTCCATCGGCTATATGGACGAGGATCCGTACCGGCCGCGCTTCTTCGGCTATCTCTCGCTGTTCACCTTCGCCATGCTGATGCTGGTGACGGCGGACAACCTCGTGCAGCTGTTCTTCGGCTGGGAAGGCGTGGGTCTGGCGAGCTATCTGCTGATCGGCTTCTGGTACCAGAAGCCGTCGGCGAACGCCGCCGCCATCAAGGCCTTCGTGGTCAACCGCGTCGGCGATTTCGGCTTCGCGCTCGGCATCTTCTCGATCTTCATGCTGACGAGCTCGACCGATTTCGAGACCATCTTCCATGCAGCTCCCGGCCTCACCGGCAAGACCATCGACTTCCTCGGCTGGCATGCCGATGCGCTGACGCTGACCTGTCTCCTGCTGTTCATGGGCGCGATGGGTAAATCGGCGCAGTTCCTGCTGCACACCTGGTTGCCGGACGCGATGGAAGGCCCGACGCCCGTGTCGGCGCTGATCCATGCCGCGACCATGGTCACCGCCGGCGTGTTCATGGTGGCGCGCCTATCGCCGCTGTTCGAGCTCGCCCCGAACGCCCAGGCCGTCGTGATGTTCTTCGGTGCCACCACGGCGTTCTTCGCCGCGACCATCGGTCTCGTCCAGAACGACATCAAGCGCATCGTGGCGTACTCGACCTGTTCGCAGCTCGGCTACATGTTCGTGGCGATGGGAGCAGGGGCCTATTCGGTCGGCATGTTCCATTTGTTCACGCACGCCTTCTTCAAGGCGCTGCTGTTCTTGGGCTCCGGCTCGGTGATCTACGCGATGCACCACAAGCAGGACATCCGCAACATGGGTGGCCTCTGGAGGAAGATCCCGTACACGTTCGCGGTGATGACCGTCGGCACGCTGGCGCTGACCGGCTTCCCGTTGTTCGCCGGCTACTTCTCCAAGGACGCGATCATCGAGGCGGCCTATGCCTCGCATAACCCGTTCTCGACCTACGCCTATCTGATGACGATCGTGGCCGCGGGCCTGACCTCGTTCTATTCCTGGCGTCTGGTGTTCAAGACCTTCTTCGGCGAGCCCCACGACCAGGAGCACTACGAGGCCGCGCATGAGAGCCCGATCTGGATGCTGATCCCGATCGGCGTGCTGGCGGTTGGTTCGGTGCTGGCCGGCTTCCCGTTCAAGGAGCTGTTCACCGGTCCTCACGGCGTGGAGGAGTTCTTCCGCGAGTCCGTGAAGATGAACCCGCATATCCTCGAGGATATGGAGCACATGCCGCATCTGTTGGGCTGGCTGCCCTTCGTGATGATGGTCGGCGGCTTCCTGGTGTCCTACACCTTCTACATCCGCAAGCCGTACCTCCCGGTCGAGCTCGCGAACACGCAGCCGATGCTGTACCAGTTCCTGCTCAACAAATGGTACTTCGACGAGCTCTACGATTTCATCTTCGTCCGTCCGGCGAAGTGGATCGGCTACCAGCTCTGGAAGAAGGGCGACGGATTCATCATCGACGGCTTCGGCCCCGACGGCATTTCGGCCCGCGTGCTGGACATCACCCGCAACGTCGTGAAGATCCAGACCGGCTATCTCTATCACTACGCATTCGCCATGCTGATCGGCGCCGCCGGCCTGATCACCTGGTTCATGTTCGGCTTTGGAGGCCAGTAAATGACAACCTGGCCCATCCTTTCGGTCACGACGTTCCTGCCGCTGGTCGGCGCGCTGATCGTTTACCTGAGCCGCGGTGATGACGAGGCGGCCCGGCGCAACTCGCGCTGGATCGCGCTGTGGACCACGCTGATCACCTTCGCGGTGTCGGTGCTCCTGGTCATGCGCTTCGACCCGTCGAATGCGGACTTCCAGTTTGTCGAGAAGGCGAGCTGGCTCGCCACCGGCATCACCTACCACATGGGCGTGGACGGCATTTCGCTGCCGCTGGTGATCCTCACCACCGCGATCATGCCGTTCTGCATCATCGCGAGCTGGAAGGCGATTTCGAACCGCGTCCGCGAATACATGATGGCGTTCCTGATCCTGGAAACGCTGATGATCGGCACCTTCTCGGCGCTCGATCTCGTGCTGTTCTATCTGTTCTTCGAAGGCGGCCTGATCCCGATGTTCCTGATCATCGGCGTCTGGGGCGGTCCGCGCCGGGTCTACGCGTCGTTCAAGTTCTTCCTCTACACGCTGCTCGGCTCGGTGCTGATGCTGCTCGCCATCATGGCGCTGTACTGGAACGGCGGCACCACCGACATCCCGACCCTGATGCATACCGCCGTGCCGCGGTCGTTGCAGACCTGGGCGTGGCTGGCCTTCTTCGCCTCGTTTGCGGTGAAGATGCCGATGTGGCCGGTGCACACCTGGTTGCCTGACGCGCACGTCGAGGCGCCGACCGCGGGCTCCGTGGTTCTGGCCGCGATCCTGCTGAAGATGGGCGGCTACGGCTTCCTGCGCTTCTCGCTGCCGATGTTCCCGCTCGCCTCGCACGACTTCGCGCCGCTGATCTTCACCATGTCCGCGATTGCCATCATCTACACCTCGCTGGTGGCGCTGATGCAGGAGGACATGAAGAAGCTGATCGCGTACTCGTCGGTCGCGCATATGGGCTTCGTCACCATGGGCATCTTCGCCGGCACCATGCAGGGCGTCGCCGGCGGCATGTTCCAGATGATCTCGCACGGCATCGTCTCCGGCGCGCTGTTCCTCTGCGTCGGCGTGGTCTACGACCGCCTGCACACCCGTGAGATCGCGGCCTATGGCGGCCTCGTCAACCGGATGCCGCTCTACGCGCTGACCTTCATGATCTTCACCATGGCGAACGTCGGTCTGCCCGGCACGAGCGGCTTCGTCGGCGAGTTCATGACGCTGCTCGGCACCTTCAAGGTCTCGATCCCGACCGCGTTCTTCGCCACCTTCGGCGTGATCCTGTCGGCCGGCTACGCGCTGTGGCTCTACCGCAAGGTCGTGTTCGGGGCGCTGGTCAAGCCGACGCTGATGAGCATGAAGGATCTCACCCTGCGTGAATGCGTGACGCTGTTCCCGCTGATCGCGCTGACGATCCTGTTCGGCGTCTATCCGAAGCCGGTGCTCGACATGTCGGCCGCCTCGGTCCAGCAACTCGTCAATAATTACAACACCGCTGTGACGGCCGTGAAGGCCGCCGCACTGCTCCGGTGATCGGGCAGGTCAGGATATCGCCATGAGCTTTACGACTGCAGGTTATCAACTGGCGCCGGTGCTGCCCGAGATCGTGCTCGCGATCGGCGCCATGGCGCTTCTGATGCTCGGCGCCTATCGCGGGCAGGGCACCACCAGCGCGGTCACCACGCTCGCGGTGCTGCTGCTGATCGTGGTCGGCGTGCTCGAATACATGCTGCCCGCCGGCAAGCAGGTGACGTTCGGCGGCAGCTTCATCGTCGACGATTTCGCCCGCTTCATGAAGATCCTGGCCCTGATCGGCTCGGCGGTGACGCTGGTGCTGTCGACCGAGTTCCTGTCGGATCCGTCGCGCCGCATCTTCGAATACGCGATCCTGGTGCTGCTCTCGACGCTCGGCATGATGGTGCTGATCTCGGCCGGTGACCTGATTTCGCTCTATCTCGGCCTCGAATTGATGTCGCTCGCGCTCTACGTCGTGGCGGCCTCGAACCGCGACAATGCCAAGTCGACCGAAGCCGGCCTGAAGTACTTTGTGCTGGGCGCGCTGTCCTCGGGCATGCTGCTGTATGGCTCCTCGCTGGTGTACGGCTTCACCGGCACCGTCAGCTTCGCCGGCATCGCTACGGCTGCGACCGCCGCGAATGTCGGCCTCGTGTTCGGCCTGGTGTTCCTGCTCGCCGGCCTCTGCTTCAAGGTCTCGGCCGTGCCGTTCCACATGTGGACGCCCGACGTGTACGAAGGCGCCCCGACGCCGGTCACCGCCTTCTTCGCCTCCGCGCCGAAGGTGGCAGCACTCGCCGTGTTCACCCGTGTCACGCTGACCGCATTCCCGGGCATCGTCTCGCAGTGGCAGCAGATCCTGGTGTTCGTGGCGATCGCCTCGATGGCGCTGGGCTCGTTCGCTGCGATCGGCCAGAGCAACATCAAGCGCCTGATGGCGTACTCCTCGATCGGCCATATGGGCTTTGCCCTGGTCGGCCTTGCCTCCGGCACGGTCGAGGGTGCGCAGGGCGTGCTGATGTACATCGTGATCTATGTCGCGATGACGCTCGGCTCGTTCTCGGTCATCCTCGCCATGAAGCGCAATGGCCAGGCCGTCGAGAAGATCAGCGACTTCGCAGGCCTGTCACGCACCAACCCGCTGCTCGCCTTCATGTTCGCGATGCTGCTGTTCTCGCTCGCGGGCATTCCGCCGCTCGCCGGCTTCTTCGCCAAATGGTACGTCTTCGTCGCCGCCATCAAGGCGAATTTGTTCACGCTCGCCGTGATCGGCGTGCTCTCCAGCGTGGTGGGCGCTTACTATTATCTCACCATCGTCAAGACGATGTACTTTGATGAACCGGCCGGCCAGATCGATCCGATGCGCGCCGAGGTCAAGACGGTGCTGGCGGTTGCGGGCCTGTTCACAATTCTGTTCGCGCTGTTCGCGGGTCCGGTGGTGAACGTCGCCTCCGCCGCCGCAAAATCGCTGTTCTAGGATGGGGTTCGCGCTCGGTCCTCGCGCAATCGCGGCGGGCTACAAGCTCGCAGCCCTGGAGCGGACCGGCTCGACCAATACCGATGCCATCGAAGCGGCTCGCGCCGGCGAGCGCGGCCCGATCTGGTTCGTCACGGATGAGCAGACGGCCGGCCGCGGCCGCCGTCAGCGGCCCTGGATCGCGCCGAAGGGCAATCTGGCAGCCAGCGTCCTCGAAGTCCTCGACATCGCGCCGGCGGTGGCTGCCACGATCGGTTTTGCCGCGGGGCTGGCCGAGGAGGCTGCGCTGGAGAAAGTCAGCCTCGAGGCTGCGCTGCGGCTCGGCCCCGACCGTCCCCGATACGCCCTGAAATGGCCGAACGACGTCCTTGCCAACGGCAAGAAGCTGGTCGGCATCGGGCTGGAGGCCGAAGCCGTCGGCGATCGCCTGGCCATCGTCACAGGCATCGGCACCAACATCGTGGCGGCGCCCGAGGGCACGCCGACGCCGGCGGTGTCGCTGGCAGCCCTCGGCGTCCAGATCAGCGCGGAAGAGCTGTTCTCGGCGCTGTCGGACGCTTGGGTGGAGTTCCGCGGCATCTGGGACAATGGCCGTGGCTTTGCCGAGATCCGAAAGCTCTGGCTGGAGCGCGCCGCGCGCCTTGGCGAGCCGATCGCGATCCACACGGGAACCAAGGTGCTGGAAGGTATTTTTGACACGATCGACGACACCGGCTGCCTGATCGTCCGCACCGCGGAGGGCCGTCGCGTGCCGATCGCCGCGGGCGAGGTGTTTTTTGGCCCAGTCCGTTCGGTGGGAGCTGCGTGATGGCGAGACCCGACGAACTGGTTTTTGCGCCGCTCGGCGGCGTCGGCGAGATCGGCATGAACCTGTCGATCTACGGCCTCGGCAACCGTCACCAGCGTGCCTGGCTGGCGGTCGATCTCGGCGTCTCCTTCGGCGACGAGGAGCATCTGCCCGGCATCGATCTGATCATGCCGGACATCGGCTTCCTGGAGAAGGAACGCAAGAACCTGATGGGCCTCGTGCTGACCCACGCCCATGAGGACCATTTCGGCGCCATCATCGATCTCTGGCCGCGGCTGAAATGCCCGATCTATGCGACGCAGTTCAGCGCGGCGCTGTTCGAGGCCAAATGCGCCGCCGAGCGCAACGCGCCCGTGATCCCCGTCACCGTGGTCCCGTCAGGCGGGCGCATCGATGTCGGTCCCTTCAACGTCGAGTTCATCCCGGTCGCGCATTCGATTCCGGAAGCGCATGCGCTGGCGATCCACACCGAGGCCGGCGTGGTGCTGCACACCGGCGACTGGAAGATCGATCCGACCCCGACGCTGGGTCGTCCGACCGATGAAAAGCGGCTGCGCGAGCTCGGCGAGGAGGGCGTGCTCGCTCTCATCGGCGATTCCACCAACGCGGTGCGCGATGGCCGCTCGCCGTCCGAAGCCGAGGTCGCCCGCACCATCATCGACCTGGTGAAGGCGGCCAAGGGCCGCGTCGCGGTCACGACCTTCGCCTCCAACGTCGCCCGCATCAAGGCCGTCGCCGATGCCGCGAAGGCCGCCGACCGCGAGGTCGTGGTGGTCGGCCGCGCCATGGAGCGCGTGGTGCAGGTCGCGCGCGAGACCGGCTATCTCGATGGCGTCCAGAATTTCCGCTCGCCCGAGGTCTACGGCCATCTGCCGCAGGACAAGGTGCTGGCGCTCTGCACCGGCAGCCAGGGCGAGTCCCGCGCGGCGCTGGCCCGCATCGCGAATGACGACCATCCCGAGATCACGCTGAACCGCGGCGACAGCGTGATCTTCTCCTCGCGCACCATTCCCGGCAACGAGAAGGCCGTCGGCTCGATCATCAACAATCTGGTGCTGCAGGGCGTCGAGGTCCTCACCGACCGCGATCATCTGGTCCACGTCTCCGGCCATCCCCGCCGCGACGAGCTGCGCGACATGATCTCCTGGGTGAAGCCGCAGCTCCTGATCCCCGTCCATGGCGAGGCGCTGCACCTGAACGAGCACGCAAAACTCGCGCGCGCCGCCGGCGTGCCGCGCGTGCTGGTGGTCCGCAATGGCGATATGGTCAAGCTCGGTCCCGGCGATCCCGGCGTGGTCGGCGAGGTGCCGTCGGGCCGGCTCTACAAGGACGGCACCATCCTGGAGGATTCCAAGTCCCGCGCCGTGGTCGAGCGCCGCCGCATGGCGTTCTCCGGCTGCGCCTTCGTCGCCATCGCCATGACCGCGCAGGGCGAGCTTGTCGACGAGCCCGAGGTCGATCTGATCGGCATCCCCGAGAAGAACCGGGCGGGGGAGCCGTTCGACGACATCGTCTTCGACGCCGTGATGTCCACCATCGAGGGCCTGCCGAAGGCGCGCCGCTGGGATCCGGATGCGCTGGCGGAATCGGTGCGACGCGCCGTCCGGGCCGTCATCAACGAACATTGGGGCAAAAAGCCCCCCTGTCTGGTCCACGTCCTGACAGTGTAGACTAAGCGTGGTCTTCGGATCATGCGCTGAGGGAGAAGAAAACATGCTGGGTCGCCTCAACCACGTCGCGATCGCGACCAGGGATGCCGTCAAGTCCGCAAAAATCTACGGCGCGGCGTTCGGGGCGCAGATCTCGGAAGCCGTGCCGCTGCCCGAGCATGGCGTCATCACCGTGTTTGCGACGCTCCCCAACACCAAGATCGAATTCATCGAGCCGCTCGGCGAGGCCTCGCCGATCGCGAAGTTTCTCGAGCGCAATGCCGACGGCGGCATCCACCACATCTGCTACGAGGTCGTCGACATCATCGCCTCGCGCGACACCCTGGTGAAGGAGGGCGCCCGCGTCCTCGGCGACGGCGTGCCGAAGATCGGCGCCCACGGCAAGCCGGTGCTGTTCCTGCACCCGAAGGACTTTTCCGGCGCGCTGGTCGAAATCGAGCAGGCGTAAGACCGCCCATGGCCATCCAGATCTCAACCGCGCTCGCGATCTACTTCGTCATCTGGTGGATCGCGCTGTTCCTGACGCTGCCGTTCGGCGTGCGCAGCCAGCACGAGGACGGCGTCGGTGCGCCCGGCACCGACCCCGGCGCACCTGTTCTGACCGGCATGAAGCGCAAGCTGATCTGGACCACGATCATCTCGGCCATCATCTACGGCATCGGGGTCGCGGCCTATCAGGCCGGCTATCTCTCGATCGAACGGCTGTCGAAGTTGATGGGGATGCCGTTTTAGCGATTTTGCCGGATTTTTCGCGTTGCGTCGTTGTTGGGGGAACGAATGACTTTTCAGAGGATCGTCGTCGCGCTTCTGGTGCTGATCGTCGCCGGTCTCGGTGCCATTGGCTATGTCGAATGGAAGATCGCCGTGCAGGCGCGAACGCTGAAGGCGTTCGTCGAGGGCTACGTGTTCAACGAAGCCGTGATGGCCTGCGAGCAGGCCAAGAGCTCGACGCCGTTCAAATGGAACGGCGGCAAAAGCACCTCGGTGATCGGTCTGAACTCGGTCAAGCTCGATAAATACACCGTTAGCGCCAGCTATACGCTGGTGGCGGACAACGTCTATTGCGATTACGATCCGATCAAAAGAAAGGCCGAGATCGGCTCGAGCTTCCTGGAGCGGGAGTAACGATCCGGCCATCGAGCATGGGATGGGATCGTCATGGCGCAAGGGCAGGCGGGGGATTACCGGATTCTTCAGGAAGCGGCCTTGCGGGACTATCTCGCGGGCCTGCCTGACATCGCGGCACTGCTTGGCGGCGCTCCGGCGTCCTGGGGGATCACCGAGGTCGGCGACGGCAATCTCAACCTCGTCTTCATCGTGAAAGGCGCCAGCGGCGGCATCGCCGTGAAGCAGGCGCTGCCTTACGTTCGCCTGGTCGGCGAGAGCTGGCCGCTGCCGCTGTCACGGGCCCATTACGAATATCTCGCGCTGTCCCGGCAGGCCCAGCTCGCGCCCGGCCTCGTGCCGGCCTTGCTGCACCACAACGAGACGCTGGCACTCACGGTGATGGAGCTGCTCGAGCCCCATATCATCATGCGCAAGGGGCTGGTGGCTGCGACGTCCTATCCGCGCTTCGTCGATGACATCACGACGTTCATGGCGCGGACGCTGTTCCACACCTCCGACCTCGCGCTCACGGCCGCGGAGAAGAAGGAGGCCATCGCCGCCTTCGCCGGCAATCATGCGCTGTGCAAGATCACCGAGGATCTGATCTTCACCGATCCCTATCGCATCGCCGAGCAGAACCGCTGGACGGCGCCGTATCTCGACGGCCTGGCCGCGTCCTTGCGCGAGGACATGGAGCTGCATGTCGCGATCTCCCGGCTGAAGCTGAAATTCATGGCGAGCCCGGAAGCGCTGCTGCATGGCGATCTCCACACCGGCTCGATCATGGTGACGGCGTCGGAGACGCGGGTGATCGACCCGGAATTCGCTTTCTACGGCCCGATGGGTTTTGACGTCGGCGCGGTGCTGGCCAATCTGCTGATGGCCTATTTCGCCTCTGCCGGCCACGAGCGCAGGCCGGGCGAGCGCCGCGAATTCGAGGGCTGGGTGCTGGAGACGGTCGACCAGGTCTGGAATGAGTTTTCGCGAAAATTCCTCGATCTCTGGCGGTCGGAAGCCCGCGGCGATGCCTATCCGGTCTCGCTCTTTGCCGGCGAGAAGGGCGCGATGCGCCTCGAGGCCGAGCGGCAGGCCTACATGCAGCGCCTGTTCACCGACACGGTCGGATTCGCCGCCGCCAAAACCATCCGCCGCATCTTCGGCCTTGCCCACAACATCGATTTCGAGCTGATCGAGGATCCGAAGGTGCGGGCGGTGAGCGAGGCCCGCGCCGTGCGGCTCGCGCGCGGGATGATGGTGGAGGCGGTGGCGTTTCGAACCATCGCCGACATCACGGGGGCTGCGCGGAAGCTGGGGGATTGGCAGCCGGAGCTGTCGGGCTGACGGAGGCTCAATACAGCCGTATCGGCAGCGGCGCGCCATCCGGGCCGACCAGCAGGCCCCAGGTCTCGTTGGCTGCGATCTCGAGCTCCCGGCTCCGCGCAGCGCTGCCCTCGGCCTTGACAGTGATCTTGTGCTTGCCTGGCGGCAGATCGAGCTTTGGGATATCGGACTTTTCGCTCGCCGCATCGTCGGTGTGGGTCAGTTTTTCTCCCGCGTGCGCCACCAGCCTGACGGTTCGCTCATTGACGGTGATAACTGCCGCTTTATCCGTCTCGTTGCCGAGCATCAATTTCACTTGCCCCGGTTTTGGCGCGATGCCGGCCGTCACGCTCCACCGCTTGCGCAGGGAAAGGTCGGCGATGGTCTTGTTGTCCTGGCGGACGAGCCGGAGCGTCGCCGGTCCGTCTGATGTCGTGAAGGCGATCTCGGCCCTGTCGGGCGCGATCACCGCGCCGTTCGTCTCGGTCCAGCCGCGCTGTCCGAGCGAGGCGCGATAGAAGTCGAGCACGGCTGCGAGATCGAGCGGCGTCTCGACATGCGCCGACCTGATGAAGGACGCGTTCTTCGTGGTCATCAGGTCCCAGCCGGCCGGCAGCGGCAGACCAGCGTCGTCGGACATTTTGGCCTCGAAGGTCCGGCCTGCGGCCCGCGCCAAATACCCGAGAGCGCCGCAGATCAGGCGTTCGCCGAGAGTGTCCGGGATGCAGCGGTTCCTGGTCGCCCACCAGGTCTGGTCGACGGCCGTGTCCAGGCCCGTGCTGCGATACCAGCCGACGTCGATGCCGTCAGCGGGGCCCGGATCCGGCGTAACAGGGATCGCCATCGCCGCTGTCGCGGCGACCAGACTGCCGGCGAGCAGGATACCTAGCATTCGGCGTTTCATTTTTTCCGCGATCCCTGGGGCTCAGATAACGATCCTGAGCTTGGTCGCGTCGATTGCGAAAAATGTTCACGGTTCCCATTGCGCGATGACGCACCGCGTCAATCGGCGGCTTGCATCGCCGGGGACGCAAAACGAAGCTTGCGTTCGACAGGCTGTGAATGATCAAATCCCTGATCGGAATACCTGCATTGGGGGACATATGATGTTCAGGATGTTGGCGATCGTCGCGGGCCTGGGACTGGCGCTCGCCGCCCCGGCAGAGGCCCAGACACCGCGCAAGGGCGGAACCATCCGCATGACCGCGCCTTACGGCTCGAGCTTCACCAGCCTCGACATTCACACCACCCAGCGCGCCCAGGACGAGATCTACGCCAAGGGCCTGCATCGCTCGCTCTACATCTGGGACTCCGCGGAAGGAAAACCGGTCCCTGAACTCGCGAAGGAGGTCATCGTCTCCAGCGGTGGGCTCGTTCAGACCTTCAAGCTCCGCGACGACGCCTATTTCCACAACGGCCGCAAGATGACGGCTGACGACGTGATCTGGTCGTTCAACCGCATCATGGACGGCACCAAGGCCTATCCCGGTGCGCGCTATGTTCGCGTCATCGAGGGCGCGGCCGCGGTCGAGAAAGGGCAGGCGAAGGAAATCTCCGGCCTGAAGAAGATCGACGATTTCACGGTGGAGATGAAGCTGACCGAGAAGGTCGAGCCCGGCTTCTACTTCTTCACGGCGCTGACCTCGATCTACCCCGCCGACGAGGCCGCCAAGGACAGCTTCATCCAGCATCCGATCGGCCTCGGCCCGTTCAAGTTCGTCGAGCACGTGCCGGGCTCGCGCATCGTGATGGAGCGGTGGGACAAGTTCTACAAGCCCGGCAAGCCCTACGCCGACAAGCTGATCGTCTCGATCATGGGCGAGGCGGCGGCCCGCGACGTCGCCTTCCGCAACAAGGAGATCGACACCTCCGTGCTCGGGCCGGCGCAATATGTCGCCTATCAGACCGACCCCAATCTCAAGGGCACCATCGCCGAGGTCGCCGAGGTCTTCACGCGTTACATGGGCATGAACCCCAACTTCAAGCCGTTCTCCGACAAGCGCGTCCGGCAGGCGATCAACTACGCGATCGATACCGATTTGATCATCAGCAAGCTGGTCAAGGGCAAGGCCTATCGCGCCACCAGCTGGCTGCCGCTGACCTCGACCGCCTACGACAAGACGATGAAGCCGTACGCTTACGATCCCGCCAAGGCCAAACAGCTGCTCGCTGACGCCGGCTACGCCTCCGGCTTCGAATTCGAATGGACCACCAGCCAGAACGAAAGCTGGGGCCTGCCGATCGTCTCGGCCGTCATTCCGATGCTGGACAAGGTCGGCATCAAGGTGAAGGTCAAGCAGGTCGAGGCTGCGGTGCTGTCGGAGGTGGTCCGCACCGGCGACTACCAGGCCTACATCTACTCGCAACAGACCGGCCCGGACCCCCAGGCCGCGCTGAAATGCTTCCATTCGTCGACGCCGCAATCGGCCTGCAACTACATGATCTTCAAGAACCCCGAGTTCGACAAGATCATGGATGAGGCAGGGCAGGCCGACGATTCATCCAAGCGCACCCAGCTGCTGCAAAAGGCCAACGCGCTGCTCTACGAGGAGGCGCCGGTCTGGTTCTTCAACTACAACAAGGCCGTCATGGCGGTGCAGCCCTGGCTCCACGGCGTTCAGCTCAATGCGACGGAGCTGACCCATCAGAACGTCGAGGAGCTCTGGGTCGACGAGACCTCGCCGGCAAAGTAACACGCGTTCTCGTGCTCCCTTCATCGCCATGAGCGATGAAGGGAGGGAAGAAAGTGCCGATGCTCTCCTTCCTGATCCGTCGCCTCCTGCAGACCATTCCGACCGTGCTGGCCGTCGTGCTGCTGGTCTTCGTGCTGTTCAGCGTCGTTCCCGGCAGCATCGCCTCGACCATGAGCGACGACGTCGATCCCCAGGTCGAGCTGCGCCTGAAGCAGCAGCTCGGCCTGAACGATCCCGTCTATGTGCGCTTCGGCAATTACATCGCCAAGCTGGCGACCGGTGATTTCGGCACCTCGTTCCGGACGCGCGAGCCGGTGACATCGATGATTGCCAAGCGGGCCTGGCCGACGTTGCAGCTGATCTTCACGGCCATGGCATTTGCGGTTCTGCTCGGCGTGCCGCTCGGTTTCGTCGCCGCATTGCGGCCGGGCGGTCTCGTCGACACGCTCGCAATGGTCGTGGCGGTGTCCGGCCTTTCCATCGCCAAATTCTGGCTCGGATTGGTGATCATGTACGTCTTTGCGTTGAAGCTCGGCTGGCTGCCGAGTTTCGGCTACGGCGATGGCAGCCTGAAATATCTGCTGCTGCCGGCCTTGACGCTCGGCGTCTCGCCGATGGCGCTGTTTGCCCGGACCACGCGCGCCGCCGTCCTCGAGATCATGACGGCTGATTTCGTCCGCACCGCGCGCTCAAAGGGAATGAGCGAGACGCGCGTGGTGAAGTGGCACGTCATGCGCAACGCGCTCGTCATCATTCTCACCACCGTCGGCCTGCAATTCGGCGGGCTGATGGGGCAGGCGGTCGTCGTCGAGAAGCTGTTCTCCTGGCCGGGTATCGGCTCGCTGCTGGTCGACAGCGTCCTGCAGCGCGACATTCCCGCCGTCCAGGGCTCCATTCTCGTGGTCGTGCTGGCCTTCCTCGCGATCAATTTGCTGATCGATCTGCTCTACGGCGTGATCGATCCCAGGATCAGATACGCATGAAGCTGCGCGCCAACCTCATCATTGGCGGCGCGTTGTTTGCGCTCGCCATCCTGGTCGGCGTGCTCGCGCCCTGGCTGGCGCACACCGATCCGGTCCTGGACGCCAACCTCATGAATGCGGAGGAGCCGCCGAGCTGGACCTGGTGGTTCGGCACCGACGACCAGGGCCGCGACATCTATTCCCGCGTCGTCTACGGCGCCCGCGTCTCACTGACGGTCGGCATCGTCTCGCAGCTCATCAACAGCGTCATCGGCGTCGCGCTGGGCCTCAGCGCCGGCTATTGGGGCGGCTGGTGGGACGATGTCGTCAACGCCCTGACCAACGTCATGCTGGCGATCCCCTCGCTGATCTTCGCGCTGGCCATCATGGCGGTGCTTGGCCCCGGCCTGACCAGTCTCCTGATTGCGCTCGGCCTCACCAACTGGTCCTTCACCTGCCGGATCGCGCGGGCCTCGGCACTGTCGCTTCGAAGCCAGGGCTATGTGCAGGCCGCCACCGTGCTCGGCTACGGCGATCTCCGCATCATGATCACGCAGTTGCTGCCGAACATGCTGGGACCGATCGTCGTCATCGGCACGCTCGGCATGGGTAGCGCGGTTCTCTCCGAGGCCGCCTTGTCGTTCCTTGGGCTCGGCGTTCGGCCGCCGTTTCCGAGCTGGGGCAGCATGCTGTCGGATGCCCGCGACCAGATCACGACGGCGCCGTGGCTTTCGATCTTCCCGGGGCTGGCCATCTTCCTGACGGTGCTCGGCTTGAATCTGGTCGGCGACGGCCTGCGCGACATTCTCGATCCCCAGTCGCGGAGCCGGCGCACATGACCGGCGCGCCCCTGATCGAAGTCGAGGATCTCCGCATCGATCTCGACGATGGAACGAAACGCGTTGCGGCGGCCGAGAGCATTTCGTTCCGCATCGATCGCGGCGAGACTTTTGGCCTGGTCGGCGAGTCCGGCTGCGGCAAGAGCATCACGGCGCTGGCCTTGATCGGCCTGCTGCGGCCGCCCTTGTCGATCGGAAGCGGCGTCATCCGGTTTGACGGGCGCGAGATCCAGCACCTGTCCGCGGCCGCCCAGCGCGACCTGCGCGGCAATCGCATCGCCATGATCTTCCAGGAGCCGATGACGGCGCTCAACCCGGTCTCGCCCGTCGGACGCCAGATCGCCGAGATGTTCGTGCTGCACAAGGGCAAGAGCTGGCGGGAGGCCAACCAGCTCGCGGTCGAGGCGCTGGCCAGCGTCCGCGTGCCTGCGCCGGAGCGGCGCGTGAACGATTACCCGCACCAGCTCTCCGGCGGCATGCGCCAGCGTGTCATGATCGCCATTGCGCTGGCCTGCGGTCCGGATCTCCTGATCGCGGACGAGCCGACCACCGCGCTCGACGTGACCGTGCAGGCCGAAATCATCGAGCTCATGCGCAATCTCTGCGCCGAACGCGGCACGGCGATCCTGATGATCAGCCACGATCTCGGCCTGGTCGCCAATGTCTGCCGCCGCGTCGCCGTGATGTATGCCGGCCGCATCGTCGAGGAGCGCGGCTCCGCCGAGATCTTCCGGGCGCCCTCGCATCCCTATACGCGGGGCCTGGTCGACTCGCTGCCGCGGCTCGGCAGCCGCGCAGCACTTGGCCGCAGCAGGCTCAAGGAGATCGCGGGCGTCGTCCCGGCCATCACGAACTTCCCTGATGGCTGCCGGTTCAATCCGCGCTGCGCCAACGCGACCGAGATTTGCAGGAGCGTCGTGCCGGCGGCGGATGTTCTGGAGTCGGGCGGTTTGGTGAGGTGTCATCACCATGCATGAACCCCAGAGCAGACCGGGCGAAGGAAGGGCGGACGACGATCTCATCCTCAGCGTCGAGGATCTCGCGGTTCATTTTCCGATTGGCGGCGGCCTGCTCGGCCGCGGCCGGCGGGTGCTCCGTGCCGTCGACGGTGTCGATCTCAAGCTGAAGCGCGGCGAATGCCTCGGCCTTGTCGGCGAGTCCGGCTCCGGCAAATCAACGGTCGCCCTGTCGATCCTTGGTCTCCTCACCCCGACGCGCGGCCGCATCGTGCTGGACGGGCAGGTTGTGACCAACAGGCAATCCGGCGACCGCAAATCGCTCGCCCGGACCGTCCAGATCGTCTTCCAGGATCCCTACGCCTCCCTCAATCCGCGCCAGACCGTTCGTCGCACGCTGGAGGATCCCCTGCGCGTGCATGGCGTGACCGCGAGAAGCGAGATCGAGGACCGCGTCGCGACCATGCTGCGCCATGTCGGGCTGCGACCCGAACAGGCCGACCGCTACCCCCACGAATTCTCCGGCGGCCAGCGCCAGCGCATCGGCATCGCCCGCGCGCTGATCCTCAACCCCAGGATCGTCATCTGCGACGAGCCGGTCTCGGCGCTCGACGTCTCGATCCGGGCCCAGATCATCAATCTGCTGCTGGAGCTGAAGGAGACGCTCGGTCTCTCCTACATCATGATCAGCCACGACCTCGGCGTCGTCGAGCACATGAGCGACCGGGTCGCCGTGATGTATCTCGGCCGCATCGTCGAGAACGGCGACTGGCGCGAAATTTTCGAACGCCCGGCGCACCCCTATACGCAAGCGCTGATCGCGGCCATCCCCGATCCCTTGCACCATGCACCGCTGGCGACGACTGGCGGCGACTTGCCCAATCCTCTCAATCCGCCGAACGGATGTGCCTTCAGCCCGCGATGTCGGTATGCGGAGGCGGTGTGTCGGAGAGAGCCGGGGCCGGTGCTGGAGACGCGGCAGGATGGGCACGCGGTGCGGTGCTGGCGAGCTGAGGAGATTGCGGGGCAGGTGGCGGTGGTCTCGAAGGGAAGCGGTCATCCCCCGGACGGAGCGCAAGCCCAGCCCGCGCCTTAGTACGCGGTGCTGCCGAGGCGTAATAATTGCATAATTGTCTCCGTACGCTTCTCCTGACACGTGACAGCAGGTCTGCTGGAATCTAGACTTTTGGAAAGGGTCAGGCCTTTTACCGATCGGATTAGCAGGTTGATATGCTCTGCTCCCGCTGTGGGTTGCGTGTTGCTGCTGGCTCGAAGTTTTGCCGCGATTGCGGCATGCCACTTTCGTGGCAATGCGGTTCATGCGGACACCAGAACGCTGCGGGCGCGCGATTTTGCTCTGAATGCGGTCAGACGAGCGCCAAAGAATTTTCTGGAGATCGCGGAGCAGGTGCTCCCGAAGCCGTCGCAAAGCCCCAAGTCGAGCGGCGCCGGCTGACGGTCATGTTCGTTGACCTGGTCGGGTCGACATCGCTTGGAACGAGGCTCGATCCGGAAGATTTGCGAGAGGCGATCTCCGCTCACCACGAATGTGTCACGAACCTGGTTTCGAAAAACGGAGGATACGTCGCTCGCTACATTGGCGATGGCATCCTTGCGTATTTTGGCTATCCAAGTGCACACGAGGACGATGCCGAATGCGCCGTGCGAAGCGGCTTGCTTGCGGTTGAGGCCGTTCATCATCTGAGCAGCCCTGCGGGACCTCCCGGTTCGCTTAATTGTCGCGTTGGAATCGCAACGGGCATAGCCGTTATCGGCGCCATCGTGGAGGGGGATAGGGATTCCCAGACTGCGGTCGGAGAAACTCCCAATCTCGCAGCCAGGCTACAAGCCGTCGCCGAGGCAGGTGAGATGGTTATCGACGAGGCTACGCGTCGACTTATCGGTGAGATGTTTCAGTACCGACGTGTCGGCCCCTTGGATCTGAAAGGCCTGAAGGGTCCGGTCACCGCTTGGGCGGTGACCAAGGAAAATGTCATCGAGAGCCGTTTCAAGGCGCTCCGTTCAAGCGAGACGCCGCTCATCGGCCGAGCAGACGAAAAGGGCCTGCTTCTGCGTCGATGGGAGCAGGTCGTCGCCGGTCAGGGGCTGGTCTGTTTCTTGATCGGCGAAGCAGGCGTCGGAAAATCCAGACTCATTTCAGTCCTTGAGCGTGCGAGCCAGGAAGGAGATCGATTTCCGCCGCTGCAGTTCTCATGTTCACCACACCAACAGGACGCACCGCTTTACCCGATCATCCGCCATATCGAGCTCGCAGCGAAGATCGAAGGCGGAGATTCCATGCCGGTCAGGGCGGAGAAACTGGCGCGTCTCCTCGATGAATATGGTGCTACGGAAGCCGATGCTTTTCTGATCGGCGACCTCCTTTCGATTGCGATGCCAACGCCAGGACTGCCGCCCGATTTGCCGGCGCGCAGGAAAAGGGACATGACCCTGGCGTCGATCATTCGGCTGCTGAGAATGCAGGCGTCTCAATCCGCCAGGTTGGCTGTCTTTGAAGACCTGCATTGGGCGGATCAAGTTACGCTGGATCTGATCGACAGGTTGATCGACGAAATCGATCAATTTCCCCTGATGTTGATTGCCAGCAGTCGTCTGGAATTCCGGCCGCCCTGGATTACCCGTCCGCAGGTCACCGACTTGATCTTGACCGGGTTTGATCGGCGGCATGCAGCGTTGCTGGTCGATGCCGTATCCGGCGAGCACGCCCTTCCGGCAGAAGTCATCGATGAAATCATATCCCGCTCTGATGGCGTGCCGTTGCATATCGAGGAGTTGACCAAGTCGGTTTTGGAGAGCCAGCTGGACCAGCTCAAGGGTGGTGCGGGATATACGTCCTTGGTGCCTCCTTCGCTGCATGCCTCCTTGACCGCGCGATTGGATCGTTATCCGAGTGCCAAGGAAGTGGCCCAGACTGCTTCGGTGATCGGGCGAGAGTTTTCGTTCGACGTCCTCAACAGCATCGGTGACCTGGATGAGGGCGCCCTGATTGCCGCGCTGGACGAGTTGACTGCGGCGGGGCTCGTGCATGGTCGCGGGCGCGTGCCAGACAGCTCTTATTCGTTCAAGCACGCCCTGGTTCAGAACGCAGCTTATGACTCCATTTTACGTACTCGCAGACGCCAGCTGCATCTACGCCTTGCCGAAGTGTTGGAGAAAGCCGCTGAGCATAGTCCGATTACGAACGCGGAGGTACTGGCGTTTCATTTTGAAGAAGCCGGCGAGCCGGACCGATCGATCAAGTACTACTTGCTCGCTGCAGAAAAAGCATCCGGTCGCTCCGCGCTGGCCGAGAAAGCCAGCCATTTGAAGAATGCGCTTCGTCAGCAAGACCTGCTTCCGTCGGAGGCACAGAGTGCTGAACGGGAGCTGTTCTTGCAATTGCAGCTCGGGCGGGCACTGATAGATCTGCGTGGATCTGGCAGCGAGGAGGTCCTCACCTGCTATGAGCGAGCTCGCAAACTGAGCCTTCAGACCGGTGATGCGATATCTCTCCTCAGAGTCCATGATGGTCTGATCAATCATTATTTTACTCATTCCGATGCGGACAGCCTGGCGCGATGCGCCGCTGACATCAGAGAGCTTCACCAGGACGCAAGACTGGCCGACTCCCAGTCGCGGATGATGTCGTTCCGGGCCGCCGGATTGGCTCATTTCATTCGCGGAGAATTCAGCGAGACCTGCGACGTCCTCTCCAGATTACTGACCGACTACGAGGTCGATCGGGATGGCCCTGAGGCCAATTTGGCCAGTCGGGACATGAAGGCGTCCATGTATACGATAGTCGGAATGTCGCAGACCGCGATGGGCTATCCTGAATCCGGATGCGAAACGGCAATGAAAGGCGTGAGGCATGCGGAATCGCTCAATCATGTCATAACGCTGGTGCTCGCCGTCAGGAGAGCCTGCGTACAGCGTATCATGTGGAGGGACGTGGAGGGCTGCGCAGCGCTTTCCGGACGACTTCTGGAAGTCAACAAGGACCACGAAACCTTCCTCGGGTCGCGTGAAGGCGGCTTTTTCCACTCGTGGGCGTTGTCGCGGATGGAACCCTCCACAACTCATCTGGAAGCCATGCGGAGCCATATTGCGGAGCTGCACGAAGCTGGCCACTCGGTCATCCTCCCGTTGTTCATGGCGGCGGCCGCGGAAGTGCACCACGAGCAGGGACAGGGTGCCGAGGCGTCCTTGCTGCTGGAGAGAGCGTTCCACCTGGTGGAGCAGACGGGCGAGATTTGGTGCAAGTCCGAGATCATGCGAATGCGGGCTCTGGTTTGCGCCGCAAAGGTCGGCGAAAGAGATCTGTGGCTCGCCGAAGCCATCGCGATAGCCAGGAAGCAGGGAGCAAGGCTCTGGGAGTTGAGGGCCGCCACCGCTCAGGCAAGATGCTGGCATGCCGAAGGAAGAGTCGACGCAGCGTACGAGGTTCTTTTGCCAGCTTTGGCTGGCTTGACCGAAGGTCAATCGATGTCGGAATTCAGGGTGGCCTCAGAGCTTCTCGCGCAGATAACGGCCGTCATCGGCGCGCCGTGCCTGTCCGAGAATCATTCAGAGGGCTGAGGCATTCCTATGCTGAAATCGAGCGGAGTCATGATCCGCAGAGGCTCGGGCGCGCTCAAGGCATACTACAAGCATCGAGCGTTCGAGTACGATGACATCTACAAACTGCGCCGGCGTCAGTCAGACCTTGCCTGGCTGCGCAGATGGGTCACGCGGCACGTCAACGGAAAGACGGTGTTGGAGATAGCCGCAGGCACGGGCTATTGGACACAGGTATGTTCCCGGTCCGCCAGGCTGGTCGTCGCCACTGACTACAATGCCAATACATTGGCCGTTGCAGCCGGACGGCGCCTCGGTTCGGAGGTTTCGTTCGTAACAGCGGACGCATTCCGCCTGCCCGCATTCGAGACCCAATTCGAAGTCGGGATCGCGGTGCTTTGGTGGTCACATCTGAAGAAGCAGGAGCAGGGCAGGTTCATCGCGCAATTCTTGTCGCGACTTGCGCCGGGCGCAAAGCTCCTGCTCGTCGATGAGGCCTATCGCAAGGATGCGGCGAAGAACCCGATGTCGAGGCATGATCGATCTGGAGATAGATATGAGATCAGGGTGGGCAAGGACGACGTGCTCTATGAGATCGTCAAGAATTATCCTGACGATGATGGTCTAAGGCACTCGCTTTCGGAACATTGCGATCGCGTACGCATAACTCGACTTAGACATTTCTGGGCGGTCAGCGCGCGCGTGAAGGCGCGTGACTAAAGCATGATCGTCGCGCCTTGGCGCGTGAGCCCGAACCCACCATCAAGGACGTGGCCCCAGCATATTCATCGCTTTGACCCCACACAGTTTCTGTGTCCTTTCCAGCAGGGTCGGCGTGTCGGTACAGGGGCCAGTCAGCAGATCCACCGCGTAGCCCATCTTATCCAGGATACGGAGGCCGCCAAAGGCCGCCAGTGAATCCGGCGCGACGAGCACGAGCTTGTCAACGGGGCGCGCTTTCTTGAGACGTTCGAGGAAGACAGGAACGTTTGCACCCAGGATGTCGCCGCCGCACTCGATCAACACGGCTTCTGCGGGCAATCCGAGCATATGCCGGATGGCGCGATCAAATACCGGCGCGATATCGCTTCTCTCGGAGGGATACGTCGTGGGAAGGCCGAAGTCGACGCAATCCATCGTCGTGTAAGCTCCGAAATCCCGGTAGGTTAAAAGCTCGACGATGGACGAGGTACCGGTGGCCTTGAGGACCGCGATCTTCGAATGACCCTGATGAAGAAGCGACCGTAGGATTGTGAGCCCGGCCGTCGTTTTTCCAACTTCTGCGGAAGTGCCCACGATCAGATAGAGCTCTGCGCCCTTGTCAGAGCCTTCTTCGTCGTTGATAGCCGAAAAATCCCGAATATTCGCCTTTTGCGATCCCAACGTTCCGAGAAACTCGACCTTGCCGAGCGGGCTTTTCCGTTGCGAAGACGAACCGATCAACTCGCCGACAATGCCGCAGCTCGACAGGACCGAATACTCCTTGTCCGGAAGGAGGCCCTCCTTGGGAACGCCACCGACCACCCATCGGGTCGACTCGCGATGACCGGGCGTCGCAACAAAAATGTCACCCGGCAGGACCGCCATCGACCTGCCGGATGGGTGTTCCAGGGAGATGGGCGCTTCACTTGCGAGGAGCTTGAACGCGCCAACATCTCCCTCAAAGGCTGGGCGCTTGATCCATCGAGACCGTTTGAACGATCCCGAGCGTCTAAGAACCGACGTAAGCTTCCAGTCACTTGTCAACTTCGGTCACGCCTACTTCTTTTTCTTCACTGGCCGCCGCTGCGCTTTCTTTTTCGCCGCAGGCTTCCTCTTCTGCACGATGAACACGCTGCCGGCAGCAAAACTGGCCCTATGCTTCGCTGCAATGCCGAGCGCCGAGAGGACCTGGTCCAGTTGCGACGAGGTCACGTTGACACGAACCGCAACAAAATCCTTGGCGAGAGGAACGCCCTCGTCCTTTTCCTTAGCCATGAAATCCACTCCTGATTGAACAATGTCTCAAGCTACTACGACCTCGCTCATCGAGGAACACCCCGTTGTCGAGCCAATGTTCGCAACGCGGCAAACTTTATCGCGCGAAGCCGTGCAAATGGATGGTGCAGGGCGCCCCTCGTGGCAGAGCTTGGCATGCAGCGGTTGGACTTGCAACGAGCGTCCAACACTTTGCAACTCTTGGGCGTTTCCAAGTGCACGGATGGCCCAAAATCCGCTGATGGGTCAATCAGCGGCTACCCGATTGCCGGCGAATATCCTCCAAAATGCCGCGCATCAGGCCGATCTCTTTGCCAAAGCCTGTCCAATCGCCGGATTTTAACCGCTCCATGGCGTGATTGTAGTGATCGAGCGCCTCCTGCGCGCGCCTTGCCGCGGCCTCATCGCCGGGCGATTCCGCGGTCGCAGCCGGCGCCGACGCAGCTCCGTCGTCCACGAAGAGTGCCGACAGGGCCTCAGCAAGTGTTTCCCTCATGACGACATGCTCGCCATCGGCGGCAATCACCCGCTTGAGCTCCGGCAAATGTCCTTGCTCGGCCCGCAGATACAGCGGCGACACGTAGAGAATCGAATTCTCGATCGGGATCACGAGCAGATTTCCCCGGATCACCCGCGACCCCATCTGGTTCCACAGCGATATCTGTTGGGAGATCTCGGTGTTCTGATGAATTCGCGCCTCGATCTGGAACGGTCCGTAGACCAGCTTCTCCTTGGGAAATTCGTACACGACCAGCTTGCCGTAGCCGGGCTCGTCGCAGCGCGCGGCGAGCCATGCGATCATGTTGTCGCGACGGCTCGGCACCATCGGGATCATGATGAAGAACTCGGCTTGTGCCTCTCCGGGCAGCCGCATGATGATGTAGTAAGGGGCCATCGCGGTGATGCCGTCCATTGAAGAGACGCCGTCACCGGCCGGCTGACGCGGAAATTGCCAGAGGTCCTCGCGGTTATAGAAAACATCGGCCGCTTCCATGTGGTAGGTCTGGAAGAGCCGCGCCTGGATCAGGAAGAGGTCTTCGGGATAGCGAATGTGCTTCTGAAGATCGGACGGCATGGCCGCGAACGGCTTGAACAGGTCCGGGAAGATTCGTCGATAGGTCGCGGCGATCGGGTCCGCCGGGTCCATCAGGTAAAAGTCGACGGTGCCGTTGTAGGCGTCGATCACGACCTTCACCGAATTGCGGATATAGTTGAGGTTGAGGCCGGGCGCAGGCTGTGCGTAGGGAAAATATTCGCTCGTCGTGTAGGCGTCCTGCATCCAGAACATCCGGCCCTCGCTGACGACCAGATAGGGATCGCGATCGAGCGCGAGGAACGGGGCGATCGTGCCGACCCGCTTCTGGATGTTGCGCCGGATCATGATCCGGCTGTCGTCGCCGATGTAGTCTGACAGCACCAGGTTCACATCGTTGAAATGGTGGGCGAAGATCAGTCTCCGCACCATGCCCGACAGCGGCACGCCGCCGGAGCCGTCATAGGACGCGTAGACATTGTCCTTTCCCTTGGGATAATCGAACTCCGGCACGGTTCCCTTGACGATGACGTAGTCCTCGGTCTGCTGGCCGTAATAGATGCGCGGTTCATGAATGGCGGGACCACCGTGCGCGACCGGAGGAATGTCGTGCAGATAGAGCAGCGGAAGTCCTTCACCGCTCTTCTGGGTGACCGGACTCATCACCACGCCATTGCCGTGGGTGAACAGGATATGGCGGTTGACCCAGGTTTGCGCGTTGGATGGCAGCAGCGCGGAATTCAGCTCGCGGCCTGAGATCATCACGCTTTGGTAGGTATCGCCTAACCAGTAGCGATCGACATCGAGATCGCGCAGTTTGTAGTAGGTGCGTATCTCCTGCAGTTGCGCGTAGGTGTCGGCCAAGGGTTGCCAATCCCACAGCCTTATATTTTCGATGGTAGCCTTGTTGGCCTCGAGTGTCCGGAAAGTCAGGTTCTGTTCCGCAGGGAACGGCTTCGGAACGATCCGATTGAGATTGTAGGCTTCGCGGGTCAGGGCAATGTTGCGTTCGATGTAGGGTCGCTCCCATTCCAGCTCGTTCGGCCCGACGTAGAAGCGCTGAAATACCGCGGGGACGATGCCCGACAGCAGCAAGGCGCCGCCGAACAGCAGCACAATCGCGGCGGTGGGAAGGCGGTAGGTTCGCACCCACAGGTTCGCGCATGCCGCCAAGGCGGCGACGATCGAAAGTGCGATCAGCAGCCACAGGACCGGCAGCTCCACATTGACGTCGGTGAAGCCCGCACCGACCACCACGCCATTGTCGCCGTACAGCAGGAGATAGCGGTCGAGACTGTAGGACAACGCCTTCACGCCAAAGAAGAGGCCGAGAAGCGCCGAACCATGCGAGATCGCCGCCGGCGATATATGCTGGGCTCTGTCTTCGATGTCGCCAAACACCCAGTAGATCGATCCGGCGAACAGTGCGCTCGTGAAGAGCATCAGCAATGCCCAATTCTTCGCGGCCACAAAGGCGGGCAGGGAGAAGAGGTAGAAGCCGATATCCTTATCGTACAAGGGATCGTTGGTGCCGTAGGGCACCTGATAGATGAAGCGCAGCAGAGTGCTCCAGCTGCCGACTTCGCCCCAGGCGACGAACAGAGCGAAGAGGCCGCTGCCCGCGCCGATCACAATGCGCCAGGGCAGCCGCTCGCGCAGGAATTCCAACGGATCGGGCGGCGTCACGACGGCCGCAAACGTCGGGGCGAAGGCGGCAGGCAACCGGCGTCGGCGCCCGGCGAGGCCAAGTGCAAGGCGCGCGTTTGTCCACAAGATGGTGGCGCTCGCCGCGAAAACAACGAGGAAGACGGCGGCTTTCGCGCCGATCGTGGTCCAGAAGATTTGCCTGTAGCCGATCGACGAGAACCACATCCAGTCGACCAGGACGTCGCCGGCGAGAGCGAGCAGGATCAGGCCGATTACGGCGATGATGGCCGCGATGATGAATCCCACCACGGCGCCTCGCCCTGGTGCCTTCCGTTCGGGTCCGGAAATCCCGATCGTCATCATGACACTATAGCAGAACGACAGACGTGGCGCGCCTGTCGTGGGGGGCGCCGCACCTGCTTTTTGCTCCGCCGGGCTACAACAGGTGGGTACCCACACCAGACGGCGCGTCGAACTCGGAGGGCGCGCGAGGTCTTGGGGGCTGCGTGTTGTCCGCTTGGTCGTCGAGCCGTGATTCAAGCTCCTGAGGAGACGCGTGCGGCTCGAACCACAGAGCCGCTCGTCCCCGGCTTGAGCTCAGTGCTCCCGAGACACGCGATCGGCGCGATGATGGAATTGTGCTCCTGTTTTGCCCGACGTGTCAAATTGAATTTCGGAAATGGCGCAGGTTGCTCCACGCGAAAGTCCCCAATGATCCGTACTGTGCATGGGGTTGTTTTCGCGCTTTTGCGTTGAAGGCGTCTAGTCCGCCGCTTTATCTCGCAAGCGCTGCGCATAGACGTTGATGATCAGCGCCGCCAGCAGGATCACGCCGCGGATCAGGATCTTCAGGAAGCTGTCGATGTTGACGTGGTCGAGGCCGTTATTGAGAACACCGAGAACGAACAGCCCGACGATGGTGTTGCCGATGCCGCCGCGGCCGCCGAACAGGCTGGTGCCGCCGACCACGACGGCGGCGATGGAGTCGAGCAGATAGGTGTCGAACTCGTTCTGCTGCGCGCTGCCGAAATGGGCGACGCCAAGCATGCCGCCGATGCCGGAGCACACCGCCGAGATCACCATGACGGCGCCGAGGATGAGCTTGACGTTGAGGCCGGAATATTCGGCCGCTTCGCGATTGCCCCCGACCATGTAGACGTAGCGGCCGAAGCGCGTGTAGGTCAGCACCAGGTGCCCGCCGAGCAGCATGATGGCCGCGACGATGACGATCCAGGGGATGCCGCCGATCGAGCCGGAGCCGAGCGTCGAGATCAGGCCCGGCACCTTGTAGGCGATCTGGCCGCGCACCAGCAGCGCCGAGATGCCGGCCGCGATCTGCATCATGGCGAGCGTCATGATGAAGGAGGGGATGCCGATCACGGTCAGCCCCAGCGCGTTGACGAGGCCGAGAGCCGCGCAGAGCAGCAGCGCCAGCAGGATCGCGGCGACACCGGGAAGGGGGATGTTGGGAATGTTGACGTAGGATTCCTGCAGCGTGAAGTAGGCGACCGCGATGCCCGTGACATTGGCGATGCTGGCGATCGACAGGTCGATCTCGGCGCAGAGGATCACGAAGGTGAGGCCGACGGCGATGATGCCGGTCACCGACACCTGCGTCAGGATGTTGCCGAGATTGTCGATCGTCGCGAAGGAGGGGCTGGCGAAGGCGAAGAAGGCGGACAGGAAGATCAGCGTCAGGAACGGCGCGATGTTGCGCATCTGCGAGCGCAGGAAGGGCGCAAGGCCCTTTGCGCGGTGACCCGCCGCTGGTGCCGTCTCACTGCTCGCCATGGTGCTTCTCCGTCACGCCGCCTCCAGCAGGCGGTCTTTGCTGACCGGCTCGTTCTTGAATTCCCGCACCACCGCGCCGCGCTTGAGCACGAGGATGCGGTCGGCCAGCGACAGCACCGTTTCCGGCTCGGTCGACAGCACGATGATCGCGAGCCCCTTGGCGCGGAGGTCGCGGACGATGTTGATGACGTCATTCTTGGCGCCGACATCCATGCCGCGGGTCGGCTCGCACAGCACCAGCAGTTTGGGCGGATAGGTGAGCCATTTCGCCAGCGCGACCTTCTGCTGGTTGCCGCCGGAGAGCATGCCGAGATCGAGGCCGACCACCGGCGGCCTGATCTGCAACTGCTCGACCTGGCGCTGCGCGATGTCGCGCTCCTGCGCCGGCTTCAGCAAGAGCGAGGAGATGCGGTCCAGGATGCTGATCGAGATGTTCTTGAAGACCGGCTCCTGGTGAAACAGCATGGCGCGCCGGCTTTCCGGCACCAGCGCCACGCCCGCGCGCCGCGCCGCCGCCGTGCTCGCGAAGGATTTTTGCGTGCCGTCGACGGCGAGCGTTCCGGCGTCCGGCTTCAGCTTGCCGAACAGGATGCGGGACAGCTCCTGCTGGCCGCAGCCCATGAAGCCGTAGATGCCGAGCACCTCGCCGGCGCGGGCCTCGAAGGAGACGTCGTTGAGGCTGCGCGCCAGCGACAGTTGGTCGACCTTCAACACGACCGAGCTGTCGCTCGGCTTGGGCAGCATCAGATCGTCCGTGTAGCTGTGCTCGAGCGCTTCGCCGCCGCGGCCGATCATGGCCTCGATCAGCGCGCCCTTGCTGGTCGCGGCGCTTGCCGTTTCCGCGACCTTCCGCCCGTTGCGGAACACGGTCACCGTATCGGACACGCGAAGAATGTCCTCGATGAAATGCGAGATGAAGACGATGGCGGTGCCTTGCTCGCGCAGCCGCCGCAGCGTCGTAAACAGCCGCTCGACCTCCGGCGGGGAGAGGGCCGATGTCGGCTCGTCCAGAATGACGATGCGGGCGCCGGAGAACAGCACGCGGGCGATCTCGATCAGCTGCTGCAGCCCGATCGGCAGATCGCCGAGCCGCGACATCGGATCGACGTCGATGCCGAATCGCGAAAGCTGCTCGCCGGCCTCGCGCGCCATGCGCCGCCATTGCACGAGGCCGAGGCGGTTGGTCGGCTGGTTGCCGAGGAAGACGTTCTCCGCGACCGTCAGATCGGGCGCGACAGAGAGCTCCTGATGCACCATGGCGATGCCGGCCGCATGCGCATCGCGGGCCGAGCGGAAATGGGTCTCCGCCCCGTCGACCAGGAAGCGGCCGGAGAATTCGGTGTGCACGCCGGCGATGATCTTCATCAGCGTGCTTTTGCCAGCGCCGTTCTCGCCGACAAGACCATGGATCTCGCCGGGAAGAAGCGCGAAGTCGACACCACGAAGCGCTTCGACGCCGCCGAAGCTCTTCGTGATGCCCTGGAGTTCCAGGATGGGCTGTTGACCCTCAGGCATGCAAGATCAGATCTTGGAGGATTTCAGATCAGGAAGTGATCCTGCATCCACTGCATGCCGGCGGCATTGGCCTTGGTCACGACCGGACCGTCGGTGACGACGTTCTTGGGGATGCCCTGGCCGCTCTTCTCGCCACCGGCGACGGCCGCGACGCCCGCGATGATCGCGCCGCCATGGATGCGGCAGGACGGATTGCGGACGGTCGCGAACATGCGGCCCTCGCTCACCGCCTGGATTGCCGGCGGCATCGCGTCCACACCGCCGATCAGGATATTGGTGCGGTTGTGCGCCTTCATGATGTTGGCGGCCGCGAGCGCCATGTCGTCATTGTGGAAGAACGCCGCGTCGATCTGCGGATATTTGGTCAAATAGGTTTCCCAGAGCCGTGCCGTCTTGGAGACGTCCCAGTCGGCCGGCTGGGTGTCGAGCACCTCGATGCCGGGGAATTGCTTGACGACGTTGTTGAAGCCCTTGGCGCGGCCCTGCGCGCCGGTGTGTCCGAGCGCGCCCTGGGTCATGATGATCTTGCCCTTGCCGCCCATCGCGTTGCACAGCGCCTGCGTCACCGAGGCGCCCATGAACTCGTTGTCGGGGGCGAGGAAGGAGTGGACGTTGATCTGGTCGAGCGGCGCAATCAGCGTGTCCATGTCGATGACAGGCGTGCCGGCGTCGATCATCTTCTGCACGGGCTGGGTGAGCGTGCCGATACCGAAGGCCTGGATGGCGACGAAGTCCCATTTCTGCGAGGCCATGTTGTCGATCGCCGCGCGCTGCTTCACGGCGTCGAGCTGGCCGTCGAACCAGGTGACCTCGACATTGAACAGCTTGCCCCAGAATTCCGCCGCCTGCTTGCCCTGTGCGCACCAGGTCGCCTGGAGGCCTGCGTTGGAGAACGCCGCCTTCAGCGGCTTCTCGGATCGTCCGACTTCGGCTGCAAGTGCTGGATTTATGCCCATGCTGCCGAGGATGGCAGTCGCGGCGCCGGCGGTTGCTGCCGCCTGAAGAAGATCGCGCCTCGTCGTCGAGAAATCTTTCGTCCCGGACATCGCTCGCTCCCATATATTTTATCGTCGGCGCGTCATTGATTGCGCTACCGAGGCGGAAAGTGTCTCACAAGAGTTGATGCCACTCAACGTACAATCAACGTCGGTATCGTCGCGGCACGTGTTGGTGCAGCGCAAAGCGCTACGCTGCGATGCCAGCGAAGACCTCGATCTCGGCGAGCAGCGCGTCCCACGCCTGCGCCATCTCGGCTGACCATTCGTCGCCGAGCAGATCGCGCAGCGTATCCCTGATGACGGCGAAGAAGGCGATGAACAGCTCGCGCGGCGTGCCATAGCCGTCGTGCGAGACGACTTCGCAGGCGATCAGGCGGAAATGGCCACGGCGCTCGCCGGCAAAGTCGAGAATCGCCTCGATGGTCAGGGCAAGCATTGATCCCATCACCAACTCGCTGCCCTGCGAACGGAACATCGCCCGCGTTTCGGGACGTTCGTTGAACAGCCGTTGATAGATGAGGGGCGTGAGATCGGCGCAGCGCGAGGCTGCAAGCTCAAAACTTTGCTCGATCAGGTTGGGAGAAGCACTCATCGGCCGATCAGCCGCGAAAGACAAAAAAAGAGCGGGGCCCTAGCCCCGCTCAAAAATTGTGTCGACCCTATTATCCCCGATTCTAAGATTTGATCTTGATTGGCGGGGCGACGCTGCGTTTTGCGCGCCAGGGGCTCCTCCCGAGACTTGGACCACCAGACTTTGACCTCGCGGCTAGCCTGAGCAAGAGGGATGCTAGATCAACTTTTCTCACTTGTCATCATTTTCGGCAACGATTGTTCAAAATTCGAGCAGTTGACGAAATGTTCGGGCTTTTTACCCCATAAGCATATGACAAATATAAGAAATCTGCGGATCGGCGAGGGTGGCCGAACTGCCTCAAATGCTGGAGGTCCGCCTTCAATGGGGTCCGCTGATCACATTTTTTGAGAGTTTGCGCCTCCCCAACCAAGGCGGCGATGTGATCTCGACTCGGAGCGGGCGCAGTGTTTAGTTAGCAGACGAACGAATGGTTCGGCGGATGCGCGCTCGGCTGCAAAAATTCTTACCGGTTGTCCTGCTCGCTTTGGCGATGCAGGTGCTGGCGCCGATCGCCGCCTGCTGGGCGGCCGGCCAGGCCGTTGCCGATCCGCTTGGCGCGGGGGTCATCTGCCACAGCGTCAGCGAGCAGGGTACACCCAACGACCAGAACGGAGCGCCGACCGCGCATGCCGGTGCCTGCGCGCTGTGTTGCCTGGCGCAGGCCAACGCATCCTTCGATTCGCCGCCGCACGCGACGCTCTCCGTTCCCTTGCGCCACGCCGCGCGAGTGGTGTGGCATGAGGCGGATGCGTCCGCTCTCGCCGCCCATAAAGGCTCAAGCGCTCAGGCGCGGGGGCCTCCCCACTTCTCCTGACGACCTCTCGTGATCGCCTTGGTTCACCCGTTGGCGATTGATGCTGTCGAATGGCCGGAAAGAAAGCCGGCGTCAGGAATGTCCCCATGTTACCTCGTCATGCCCGCTGCGGCGTGAGCCTCGTTGCCGTTCAGGCCGCGCTGCTTGCCTCGTCGAGCGGCGTTTTCGCCCAGAGCAGCCCCAGAGAACTGCCTGCGGTGACCGTCGATGCGCCCGCGACGGTGAAACCCAAGCCGCGCAAGCCGGCCATGCAAACCGCAGGCGCCAGGAGGAATTCGGCAAAGCCGGTGGCCGAACAGCCGGCTTCGGTGGCTGCAACCAATGAGCAGGGTGCGGGCAGCGCCCGTGCGTCGCTCGATCAGCCGGCGGCGGTGGCCCGCTATCAACTGCCGCAGCGGTCCTTCAGCATCACGGCAAAGCAGGTCGACGAGACCATCAACCTCAAGGACCCCGAGGACGCCGTCAAATATATGCCGAGCCTGTTCGTGCGGAAGCGCAATGACGGCGACAATCAGGCGGTGCTCGCGACGCGAAGCTGGGGCCTGAACTCGAGTGCGCGGACGCTGATCTATTATGACGATCTGCTGATTTCGGCGCTGATCGGCAACAACAACTCCGGCGCTTCGCCGAAATGGAATCTGATCTCGCCCGAAGCGATCGGGCGGGTCGATTTCCTCAACGGTCCGTTCGCGGCCGCCTATCCCGGCAATTCCATCGGCGGCGTTCTGCTGATCACGTCCAAGATGCCGGACAAGCCCTTTGCGGTGGCCAAGGAAACCGTCTCGGTGATGCCGTGGAATCAATACGGCACCAAGGACACCTATGTCACCAGCCAGACGAGCGCTGCTGCAGGCAATCGCGACGGCAAGCTGTCCTGGCTCGTCAGCGCCAATCATCTCGACAGTTATCAGCAGCCGCTGACGTACACGACCAATGCGACGTTCCCGGCTGGCACGACAGGCGGCTTTGCCGCGCTCAACAAGACGGGCGGCGCTGCCAACGTCGTTGGCACCGGCACGTTGGCGCATTCGCAGCAGACCTCCGGCAATCTGCGGCTCGCCTACGACATTACGCCGCTCGTGCAGGCGACGTATTCGCTCGGCATCTGGAACAATCACCAGACCTCCGACCCGCAGACCTATCTCAGATCGACCGCAACGGGCTTGCCGACGTTCGGCGGCATCGGCAGCTTTGCGAGCAGCAAGTACACCTGGGATCAGCTCCATATGAGCAACGCTGTCTCGCTTAAGAGCGATACCAAGGGCGTGTTCGACTTCGATCTTGCGGCCTCGAGTTACAACTATCTCGAGGATACCCTGGTCAATCCCTTTACGGTGGTGGCGCCGCCGGGCCTTGGCTATTCGTTGAACGGTAAGGTGACGCGGATGGACGGCACCAACTGGCAGAACGCTGACGCCAAGGGCATCTGGCGTCCGTTCGGAATCGATGGTCCGCACGAGATCAGTTTTGGCCTGCACGGCGACCGCTACCGGCTTGAAAACCCGGTCTATGCCTCGACCGTCTGGTTCAATGCGCCCTCGACCGGCAACGGCCAGCTCTATTCGACCGGTGTTGGCGAGACGCACACCGAAGCTCTCTGGGTACAGGATGCCTGGAAGATCACGCCAATGGTCAAGTTGACGCTCGGTGGACGGCTGGAGAGCTGGCAGGCGGTCGAGGGTTTCAATCTCAACACCACGACGACCAGCGCCGGCGTCATCACGTCCGCGGTGCCGACGTGGCAGCCGGGCCTGTCCTCGACCAATTTCTCGCCGAAGGCATCGTTGTCGTTCGATCCCAACAAGGACTGGAATGTCACCGCGAATTTCGGTGAGGCCTACCGTTATCCGACGGTGACCGAGCTCTACCAGAACATCAGCGTCGGCGGTGTCACCTATCTCGCTAATCCGCTGCTGTCGCCAGAGCAGGATTTCACCGGCGAGCTCAATCTCGAGCGGCGCTGGGTCGATGGGCGGGTGCGGCTCACCGTGTTCGGCGAGCGGACCAACAATGCGCTTATCTCGCAATCAACCACGGTGACGGACGCGAGCGGGGCGCAATCGGTGCAGACGGCGGTTGGCAACGTCGCGGCGATCCGAATGCAGGGCGTCGAATTGTCGGCTGATAAGGACAATGTGCTGGTAAGCGGACTGCAAGTCTTCGGCAGCGTCACTTACGTCGATTCCAGAATCATCTCTGATCCGAACTGGAAGGGCCCGACCAGCGTCGTCGGCAAGCGCGTACCTTTCGTTCCTGACTGGCGCGCCAAGTTCGGCGTCACCTATCGGCCGAATGATAGCTGGGCCTATACGGTTGCGGCGCGCTACAGCGGCAAGCAGTATTCGACGTTGGATAATTCGGATATCATCCCGCACGTCTACGGCGCCTTCGATAACTTTTTCGTTGTGGACTTGAAGATCCACTACAACGCGACGAAGAATTTCGCGTTCGACTTTGGCATCGATAATCTCTTCAACGAGCAATACATCCTGTTCCATCCGTTCCCGGGACGAACTTTCGTTCTCGCCGGCAAGTACACGTTCTGACGGGTGGTAGACTCTGAATGGCGACAAGAAAGGCAATCGATATGAACAAACTCTCACGCATCTTCACGCTTGCGGCGTTCTCGGCCGTTGTCATCGCGGCTCCCGTCCGCGCCGACGACGTCAAGGCGGGCGATCTCGTGATCTCCCAGGCCTGGAGCCGGGCGACGCCTGGCGGCGCAAAGGTCGCTGGCGGCTTCCTGACCATCGAGAACAAGGGCTCGGCGCCCGATAAGCTCGTCGCAGTGACCGCAGAGATCGCCGGGAAGACCGAGGTCCACGAGATGGCGATGGACAATGGCGTGATGAAGATGCGCCCGCTGGACAAGGGGCTCGTCATTGAGCCCGGCAAGACCGTGAAGCTCGCGCCGGGCGGCTATCACCTGATGCTCCAGGATCTCAAGGGCGCGTTCAAGGAGGGCGAGAAGGTGCCGGTCACGCTCGAGTTTGAGAAAGCCGGCAAGGTCGTGGTGTCGCTCGACGTCCAGGGTGTCGGTGCGCAGGCTCCCGGCGGTGGCGGAAGCATGATGATGAAGAAAATGCCCGATCATTCGGGAATGAAGATGTGATGAAGCTGATCAAGTCCCAGATGACCCTGCGTCGAACCATCACGAGCCTGGTGCTCGGAGCGGCTGCATTGTTGTCGGCCGCGGCAACACCCGTTGCGGCTGACGACGACAGTTTCTTTACCCATCTGCATACCGAGAAGGCGATGGCCAATGTTACGGTCTCGCCCGGTCGCGCCGGTCCGGTCGAGATTGCCATCCAACTCGAAACGACGGACGAGGCGCCGCTCACGGCAAAGGCCGTGTCGGTGACACTGGTAGACACGCAGACGGGTCGGAAGCTCACGCCGGTCGAAGCTAGGCGCAACGGCGAGGACGGCTGGCGCGTGAAGGTCGCGCAATTGACGCCGGGGCGCTGGATGCTGGGCCTCGGAATTGCGATCTCCGAGGCTGATCATGTCAACGTGGAATCACCGATCCTGATCAAGTGACGGTGTCGAAGAGGCTAAACATGTCGAAGCGAATCTGGCTGATCGTGATGGCTGCGCTTGCCGCATCGCCTGCGGCGGCCCACGTCTATCTGGAAGGCAAGCAGGCCACGGTCGGTGCGTCCTACAAGGCCGTCTTCGCCGTGCCGCATGGCTGCTCCGGCTCGCCGACGGTCAAGATCCGTGTGCAGATTCCGGAAGGCGTCATCGCCGTGAAGCCGATGCCGAAGGCCGGCTGGAACGTCGATGTCGTCGAGGGGCAGTATGCCAGCGCCTACGACTATCACGGCAACAAGCTGACTTCGGGCGTGAAGGAAGTGGTCTGGTCCGGCGGCAAGTTGCCGGACCACAATTACGACGAGTTCGTCGTCAGCAGCTTCCTCACCGACAGCTTGAAGCCTGACACCACGCTGTATTTCCCGGTGGTGCAGGAATGCGAGAAAGGCGTCAGCCGCTGGATCGAAATTCCGGCCGAAGGGGCCGCGCGTTCGCACGAGGACAAGTCGCCGGCGCCAGGCGTGAAGCTTCTGCCCAAGCCGTAATGCGTCGTCTCGCTGCGCTCGTGATGCTGTTCGTCGTCGCCGGCACTTCGACCGGCGCGTTGGCGCATGCGGCGCTGATCTCGGTCGAGCCGGCGAGTGGCAGCATCCTGGCGAGCGCGCCAAAGGCGGTGGAGCTGCGCTTCAACGAGGCGGTGACCCCCGGTGCGATCCAGCTGATCGATGGCGCGGGGAGGGCTCGCGACGACGCAACCGTCACGACATCAGGCGAGGGCGTTTCGATCACGATGCCGCCGGACCTGCCGCAGGGCACCGCAGTCGTGAGCTACCGGGTAATCTCGCAGGACGGTCATCCCGTCGCGGGATCGGTGATCTTCTCGGTCGGCAGGCCGACGGCGACGCAGCCTCCGGCCAATGAGGATGGCCGGTTGAACGCGCTGATCTGGCTGTCGCGGATCGGTCTCTATCTCGGACTGTTTGTCGGTGTAGGCGGCGTATTCTTTGCCCGCTGGATCTCGTGGTCGATGACGGGCATGAGCGTGCCCCGCGCGGCGCTCCTTGTTGGCCTCCCGAGTGCAATTGTCTCTCTCGGTGCGCTTGGGCTCGATCTCCTCGGTCTGCCGCCGGCATCGATCACGACGGGGGCCCCCTGGAAAATCGCGTTCGCGACCAGCGCTGGCCCCGCCTTGCTTGTCGCCATCGCGGCGATGCTGCTCGCGTTGATGGCGCTGGGCCGCGCGTGGTATGCGCGCGCTCTTGCGGTCATTGCGTTCACCGGCGTCGGGCTTTCGCTTGCCATCACCGGGCACGCGGCAACGGCGTCGCCCGAGGTGTTAACGCGGCCGGCGATCTTTCTCCATGGCCTCGCCGTTGCCTTCTGGATCGGCGCGCTGGCACCGCTCGCGGCGCTGCTGTCGAAGCCGACGCCGGCGGTGCTGCCGCTCTTGAACCGCTTCTCGCGCATCGCCATGCCGGTGGTCGCAGCGCTGGCGCTGACCGGATTGACGCTTGCGATCATCCAGCTGGAAAAGCTTTCTGCGCTGGTCGAGACCAGCTATGGGCTCATTCTCTCGGTCAAGCTGGCGCTGGTCTTGTCCCTGCTGGCGCTCGCCGGGCTCAATCGCACTCGGCTGACGCCGGCGCTGGCGAAAGGCCAGGGTGCGGCGGTTGCGCTCAAGCGTTCGATCCTGCTCGAATGTGGGGCCGCGCTCGGTATCTTCGCCGTCGTCGCCGGCTGGCGCTTCACGCCGCCGCCGCGGACCATGGTGCCGGAGACGCCACTGGCAATCCACATCCACACCGACAAAGCCATGTTCCAGGTGCTGGTGTCGCCGGGCAAGGCCGGCGTTGACGATTTCGTGCTCCAGCTCATGACCGGCGAGGCGACGCCGCTGAAGGCCAAGGAGGCTACTCTGACGCTTAGCCTGCCCGAGCGCGGCATCGAACCGATGGAGCGCGACGCCAAGCTCGGGCCTGACGGCTATTGGCACGTCCGCAAGGTCGAGCTGCCCTTCGCCGGCCGCTGGCATGTGCGGATCGACGCGCTGGTGACCGATTTCGAGAAGATCACGCTCGAGGACGATCTCGAGGTCGCACCGCCTTAAGGCGAACACGGTTCATGTCGAACCTGAAGGCAACGGAAAAATGACAGGAATTCCGCCGCGTTAGCGGCTTTTCCTCATTCCCGGCCTTGTGTTTTCGCTCCCAATCCGGTTTCACTGCGGGCCATCACTGATTCCCAGAGTATTCCCATGCGGTTGTCGCGGTTCTTTCTGCCCATTCTGAAGGAAAATCCGAAAGAGGCGGAGATCGTCTCGCATCGGCTGATGCTCCGCGCCGGCATGATCCGGCAGGAGGCGGCCGGCATCTATGCCTGGCTGCCGCTGGGCTTCCGGGTGCTGAAGAAGATCGAGCAGATCGTGCGCGAGGAGCAGGACCGTTCCGGCGCGCTGGAACTGTTGATGCCGACGCTCCAGCTCGCCGACCTCTGGCGCGAGAGCGGCCGCTATGATGCCTACGGCCCGGAGATGCTGCGCATCGCCGATCGCCACAAGCGCGAGCTGCTGTACGGGCCGACCAACGAGGAAATGATCACCGAGATCTTCCGCGCTTACGTGAAGTCCTACAAGAACCTGCCGCTGAATCTCTATCATATCCAATGGAAATTCCGCGACGAGCAGCGTCCGCGCTTCGGCGTGATGCGCGGCCGCGAGTTCCTGATGAAGGATGCCTATTCCTTCGATCTCAACGAGGCCGCCGCGCGCGTCGCTTACAACAAGATGTTCGTCGCCTATTTGCGCACCTTTGCGCGGATGGGGCTGAAGGCGATCCCGATGCGCGCCGAGACCGGCCCGATCGGCGGCGATCTCAGCCACGAATTCATCGTGCTCGCGGAAACCGGCGAATCCGGCGTGTTCATCAATCGCGACGTGCTGGACCTGCCGGTGCCCGGCGAGGATGTCGACTATGAGGGCGACCTGACCCCGATCATCAAGCAGTGGACCTCGGTCTATGCTGCGACGGAGGACGTTCACGATCCCGCGCGGTTCGAGCAGGAAGTGCCGGCGGACAAGCGCGTGAACACTCGCGGCATCGAGGTCGGCCAGATCTTCTATTTCGGCACGAAATATTCCGAGCCGATGAAGGCGATGGTGGCGGGCCCGGACGGCGTGGACGTGCCGATCCATGGCGGCTCCTACGGCGTCGGCGTCTCGCGCCTGTTGGGCGCCATCATCGAGGCCTGCCATGACGATGCCGGCATCAAATGGCCGGAGGCGGTGGCGCCGTTCCGCGTGTCGATCCTCAATCTGAAGCAGGGCGATGCCGCGGTCGATGCGGCCTGCGAAAAGCTCTATGCCGAGCTCCAGGCCAAGGGCGTCGACGTGCTCTATGACGACACCGACCAGCGCGCCGGTGCAAAATTCGCGGCCGCCGACCTGATTGGCATCCCCTGGCAGATCATGATCGGGCCGAAGGGGCTGGCCGAGGGCAAGGTCGAGATCAAGAAGCGCAGTGACGGCTCCCGCGAGACGATGTCGCCAGCGGACGCGGTCGCAAGACTCGTGGGCTGATAAGGCTGGTCGGCTGAATATTGTTCATCGCCCGATATCCCGGCCGCCAATCCGGCCACAATTGACCCCGAATCATGGGATTATCGAGCGATGGATGAAACCATGACCGAAACCGTTCAAACTGCGCCGTTCGCACCCTTCGAGTGGATGCTGTCGGCCCGCTATCTGCGGGCGCGGCGCAAGGAGGGATTCATTTCGGTCATCGCCGGGTTCTCCTTCCTCGGCATCATGCTCGGCGTGGCCACGCTGATCATCGTGATGGCGGTGATGAACGGCTTCCGGAAAGAGCTGCTCGACAAGATCCTGGGGCTGAACGGCCACATCCTGGTCCAGCCGCTGGAATCGCCGCTGACCGACTGGAAGGACGTCGCCGAGCGCATCAGCCAGGTCCAGGGCATCCGGCTCGCTGCCCCCGTCGTCGACGGCCAAGCGCTGGCGTCCTCGCCCTGGAACGCCTCGGGCGTGCTGGTGCGCGGCATCCGCTCCGACGACCTGAACAACCTCACCTCGATCGCCAAGAACATCAAGCAGGGCTCGCTCGAGGGCTTTGACGACGGGCAGGGCGTCGCGATCGGCCGGCGGCTCGCCGACCAGTTGTCGCTGCATGCGGGCGACAGCGTGACCTTGGTGGCGCCGAAGGGCGCGGTGACGCCGATGGGCACCACGCCGCGCATCAAGCCCTACAAGATCGTCGCGGTGTTCGAGATCGGCATGTCCGAATACGATCTCGGCTTCGTCTTCATGCCGCTCGCCGAAGCGCAGGCCTATTTCAACCGCAGCAGCGATGTCACCTCGATCGAGGTGTTCACCACCAATCCCGACAAGATCGACGCCTTCCGCAAGTCGGTGACGGAGGCCGCGGGCCGGCCGGTGTTCCTGGTCGACTGGCGGCAGCGCAACTCGACGTTCTTCAACGCGCTCCAGGTCGAGCGCAACGTGATGTTCCTGATCCTGACCATGATCGTCCTGGTCGCGGCGCTGAACATCGTCTCCGGCCTGATCATGCTGGTGAAGGACAAGGGCAGCGACATTGCGATCCTGCGCACGATGGGCGCTTCACAAGGCTCGATCATGCGGATCTTCCTGATCACGGGCGCCTCCATCGGCGTGGTCGGCACGCTGGTCGGCTTCTTCGTCGGCCTTGTGATCTGCCTCAACATCGAATCGATCCGGCAATTCCTGTCCTGGCTGACCTCTACCGAGCTGTTCTCGCCGGAGCTCTATTTCCTGTCGAAACTGCCCGCCGAGATCGACGTCGGCGAGACCACGGCCGTCGTCATCATGGCGCTGACGCTGTCGTTCCTGGCGACGCTCTACCCGTCGTGGCGCGCCGCGCGCCTCGATCCGGTCGAAGCGCTGCGGTACGAGTGAGGGGCTGATGGAGCAGCAGCAGGGGGCGGAAGATGTACCGGTCATCTATCTCCACGAGATAAAGCGGCAGTACCTGCAGGGCGAGGCGGCGCTGACTATCCTGGACAACGCCAAGCTCGCGCTGTGGGCGGGCCAGTCGGTCGCGCTGGTCGCGCCGTCAGGCTCGGGCAAGTCGACGCTGCTGCACATCGCCGGCCTGCTCGAGGCGCCCGATTCCGGCGAGGTCTATGTCAACGGCGCGCCGACCTCGCAACTGCCCGACATCGAGCGCACCCAGCTGCGCCGCACCGATATCGGCTTCGTTTACCAGTCGCACCGGCTGCTGCCGGAGTTTTCGGCGCTCGAGAACGTGATGATGCCGCAGATGATCCGCGGCCTGAAGAAGTCCGAGAGCGTCAAACGCGCCAAGGAGATCCTCGGCTATCTCGGTCTCGGCGACCGCATCACCCATCGTCCGGCGGAGCTGTCGGGCGGCGAGCAGCAGCGTGTCGCGATTGCGCGTGCGGTCGCCAATGCACCGCGCGTGCTGTTCGCCGACGAGCCGACCGGCAATCTCGATCCGCACACCGCCGACCACGTGTTCCAGGCGCTGATGCAGTTGGTGAAGGCGACCAAGGTCTCGATGCTGATCGCGACCCACAATATGGAACTCGCCGGCCGGATGGACCGGCGCGTGTCGCTGTCGAACGGCCAAGTGGTCGAGCTCGAATAACAAAACGCGAAAACAACCCCATGCACAGTAGCCCGCGGCCCGGTCGCGGGCTCAAAGGTGTTTTCGTATTTTGCGAATCGATTTGACCCGTCGGGCAAAACAGTGAGATGATGCCATCGTCGCGGCATGGGCCCTGCGGGAGTTCCACCTCGATCGGAACGCCGCCCCAACCGCCGCGCCTCCCACAACCGCTCGCCGCGTGGTTCGACGCGCAACCCCGGCGGCGCTGACGGAGCTGCCGGCCTTCCCACCCTGGCGAGCTATTGTTGCTTGTTTCGGTTCTTGCTAGCGCCTCGCAATTTCGGCGCCGTGTCCGTCGGAGTCGCACTGGCGATTTGCCGCATCTGGATGCAGGTGAGAAGATCGACATAGCTCGGACTTCCTTCGCCTGTCGCTTCGCCCAGGCAACTGTCGCGAACGGGCCCTGGGGTCGCCGTCCAGAGCGTCTGGAGTTGCTGCCGCGCGTCCGTTTCGTCGCGCATGCAGTCGGCAAAACTCTGGGATTCCGAGAGACCCATCGCCTTGTCGGTCGCGGTGGTGGCTTGGCACTGCGCCTCGACCTTCAGTTCGGGGACGCGATCGGAAACGGGTATCACGAACAATTGGCTTCCGAGAAACGCTGCAGATAATGCCGCAATCTTCATCTCAACCTCCTTCAAGTACTGGCAATTGAACTGCTTCGCCGCACCGAAAGGCGCCGCGTCAGAACTGACCTGGTTGAGCCGGCGGAGCGGGCCAATCGGACCGCAGGTTATTCCTGCTGTTGCGATCGAATAGGTCTTGCCGGCAGACGAAGCTGCTCTTGCAGCCACCGGCGAAGACGATCGCATTCGGTGGCACTACGGCCCGCACCGGTTGGGCACTTTGCAGCGCGGCACTCTTGGAATAGCGGACGGAGAGCGATGGCACCACCTCGGGCGTGCCCGCGTCAATCGTCATCTGCGGCGCAGCTGTTTGGGCGGTTGCAGTGCCGGTTATTGCGAAAGCCGCAGCGGCAAGCGTGAGGACGCGCGATGCATTGAAGAACACTTACACTCTCCTGCATTCGGTAAACGTCGTTTGCAGGGAGCCACAGTGTTCCGGGCGAGTGTTGATTCAGATCAACCAGCGCTCCGCCTGCTGCAGTGCGGGGCCGGGCCGGTTCATTGTTCGAAGAACCAAAATCTTCGGTTCGAGCGGGAAGTCGCGCATCATCAATCGTCGCGGCTTGCTGGAAGCCGGTTATTTTGTGATCACGTGCTTCGTCGGCGTGACCGCTAGCGGAGGCGCGGGCGGCGAGATTGCAAATGTCACCCAGGCGTTCCAGCCCGCTGGTCGGGCTTCGGCAGCAAATTCCCCATAGGCCTTGAAGTTGAGATAGCCCTGCATGTCACCGACCGGAAAAATGAACCCGATCTGCGGGCCGATACCAGCCACCTGCGAGCGGAAACAACCGACGCGATCGCCAGAGCCACTATCGCAGCCGAGCTGCTTGTAGACGTAGCCGACCAAACCGACCTGGACCTGCTTGCTCAGGAATTGCGAGGCGCCCCAGTCGAAGTGCATGTCGACGCCGCTTTGATACTTCGTGTCCGGGTTCTCGAAATTGTAGGTGAAGCCGAGCACGCCGGAGAACTCATGTCCGGTCTGCGGATTGAAATAGGTATAGCCACCGCCCGCATCGATCGTGCCGTGCCCGATCCCGAGATTGGCAAGGCGTCCCGACTGGTAAGCCCCGACCGGGATGTCGCCCGTGATGTAGGTCATGTAGTTGTTGACGCCGGCATTCCAGCGCAGGGCGAACTGCGGGATCACATCGCCGAAGCTGGTGATGGAGTCGCTGATGGAATCGGAACGTGAAAATGGGATTGAACCGAGGGGTGTCGATAGGCTGCGGATTGCTGTGCTCAGGAACGGTTTGCAGATGCATCCCAACGATCGCGATATGCTTTCCGCGGCGCTCACGCTGAGTCGCGAGAGAGGGGATTCCGCATCTGCCGTCGGCTACGCCGAACAGCTCTCACGCCTGATGCAGGGCAATCGCGAGATCGAAGACCTCATCAAGCAGCTCAAGCAATAGGGAGCTGCGACAAAGGCCGCGGCGTGGCTAGTTTCGCACCGCATAAGGCGGCGTCCTGAGCAGGTCGCGACTTTCCTTGATCCAGGTCAACGCCTGTAAGCACCGGTAGCGACGATTGTCTCGGGTGTCAGTGCGCGCCGAGATAGGCCGCTTGTATGCTCTCGTCCGACATGAGGTTGGCACCACTGCCTTGATCGACGATCGTACCGTTCTTCAGCACGTAGCCGCGGTCGGCGATTGCCAAGGCCATATGGGCGTTTTGCTCCACAAGCAGGATCGTGACCCCGCTTTTGTTGATCGTCTCGATGATATCGAAGATGCGCTCGACGAAGAGCGGCGAAAGTCCCATCGATGGCTCGTCAAGCAGGAGTATCCGCGGGCGCTGCATCAGCGCGCGGGCCACGGCGAGCATTTGCTGTTCACCTCCCGACAGCGTACCGCCGAACTGCTTGCGTCGCTCGGCAAGGCGCGGGAACAGCTCGAGCATCTCGGCCATTCGGCTGGCGATATCGGCCTTCGAGTTGACCGTGAAGGCGCCCATTTCGAGGTTCTCGATCACGGTCAGATCGGCAAAGATGCGGCGCCGCTCCGGGACATGGGCGAGCCCAAGGCGCACGACGTCATGCGGCGGAACCGATCCGAGGGAGCGTCCATCCAACAGGACCTCGCCGGAGCGGATGGGCAGCAGGCGCGAGATCGCACCAAGCGCTGTCGTCTTTCCAGCGCCGTTGCTGCCGATGAGCGTAACGATTTCGCCTTCGTTCACGATCACCGATAGATCGCGGATCGCGTGGATTGCTCCGTAGAACACGTCGATATTCTTGACCTCAAGCAGAGGCCGTCCGGCCGATCCCGATGCATTCGTCATGACGTCTTTCCGCTCTCCGATGTGGCCGTGCGCGCCGCAACGCCGCGTCCGAGATAGGCTTCGATCACCTTGGGGTGCGTCCTGATATCGTCTGCTCCGCCTTCCGCGATCTTGCTGCCGTAGTCGAGGACGACGATGTGATCGGAAACGGTCATGACCAGCCGCATGTCGTGCTCGATCAGCACGACAGCTATGCCGAGGTCCGAACGGATCCGCAGGATCAGCGCCTTGGCGTCCTCCGTTTCCTGCGGATTCATGCCGGCGGACGGCTCGTCGAGCAGCAGGAGCTTCGGTCTCGTGGCGAGCGCGCGGGCGATTTCAAGGCGGCGCTGCTCGCCATATGCAAGACTGCCGGCGGGCACGTCCGCCTTGTCGGCAAGGCCGACGAACCCAAGCAGTTGAATGGCGTCCGCAATCGCGGAATGCTCCTCATTTGCATAGGCGCGCGTGCGGAACAGGGCGCCCCAATAGCCCGAACGCATATGCATCGATCTCGCGACGACGACATTTTCGAGGGCCGTCATTCCCGCGAACAGGCGGATATTCTGAAACGTCCGCGCAAGGCCTGCGGCTGCGACTTGATCGGGCCGGAGGCCGACGAGGTCAACGCCGTCGAGCAGCGCCACGCCAACGTCCGGCCGGTAGATCCCGGTGATCAGATTGAAGAACGTGGTCTTGCCGGCTCCGTTCGGCCCGATCACCGAGATGATCGACCCGCGCGCGACTTTGAGCGTGACGTTATCGACCGCGGTCAGGCCGCCGAACGATTTGCGCAGGTTCGTCACATCCAGGAGCAGATTGCTGGTCACGAGGCTCTCCCGGCGTCTCTTGCTGAAATGGGACGCCGTTCGGCAGGGACCAGCCCGCGCGGCCGGTACAGCATCATGGCGATGAGAATGAGACCGAAGATCAGCCGTTCGTATTTGGAGGGTTCGAACTGCGTCGGCAGGTTGGCGAAGGACCAGCCGAAAATCTCAAATCCGGTCGCGCGCAGGTGGTTTAATCCGGCCGAAAGCGACTTGAGGATCTGCAGGTTGAGGATCGTGACGAGCCCGGCCCCCATCATCACGCCACGTATCGAGCCGAGCCCACCCAGCACGATCATTGCGAGAATGCCGATCGACTGATTGAAATCAAAACTTTCGGGGCTGACGAAGGTCTGCTTCGCGGCAAAGAGGACGCCCATCGTGCCCGCGAAGGCCGCTCCAGTCGCAAAGGCGATCAGCTTGGTCCTGACCAGCGGAACGCCCATGGCCTGCGCGGCGATCTCATCCTCGCGGATCGCGACCCACGAGCGTCCGATACTGGAGCTGTCCAGTCTGCGATTGGCGAGCACGGCCACGAGCACCAGCGCGAGCACGACAGCGTAATAGATCAGTGCCTGCCATCTGAAGGTGGCCACCGCCGTGTCGGTTGCGAGAACGCGGGCGGCCTCGGTGAGTGGTTGCGCGATCCCGGCGATCCCTTGCGGGCCATTGGTGATGTTCACGGGCTTGTCGAGGTTGTTGGCGAGAACGCGGATGACCTCGCCGAAGCCCAACGTGACGATGGCGAGATAGTCGCCTTTCAACCTCAGCACCGGCAATCCGAGCAACGCGCCGGCGCCAGCCGCGACAAAGATGGCGACGATCACGATGACGAAGAACGCATCACCTTGCAGCGGGAATCCCGCGCCGAGCAACGCGGCTCCGTGGGGAGAGCTGACAATGGCCCAGAGGTAGGCGCCGACCGCGAAGAATGCGACGAAGCCGAGATCCAATAGACCGGCGAAACCCACCACGATGTTCAGCCCCAGCGCCAGGACCGCAAAGATGCCGACCTGAATGGCGACGTCGAGATAGAAGGTGTTGCGCATTCCGATGACGGGCAGGGCACACAGCAACACGAAGGCCAGCACGAGCCCACCGACGCGCGGATCGGTCTTGTCGAAGTCGCTTGCCAGGAAGAGCGGGACAAGCAACGCGACGAACGCCACCGTGTCCATCAGGCCGTTGCCCGTGAAGACGAAAATACACAGCAGGGTCACGACCAGCGTATAGGCAATCAGCCACGCAGATCTGGAAAACGGGCGGCTGACCATGAACTACACCTTTTCCGTGGAGGGACGCCCGAGCAGGCCGGTAGGTTTGAAGATCAGGATGAGAATGAGGATGCCGAAGGCGAAAATATCCTTGTATTCGGTGCCTATGGCGTTGTTCGTCAGGATGGGAACGAACGTCCCGATCAACATCTCGATCAAGCCGAGGACGATGCCGCCAACCATGGCGCCGGGAATTGACCCGATGCCGCCAAGGACCGCCGCGGTGAACGCTTTCAGGCCAGGGATGAATCCCGAGAACGGATCCACGCGTCCGAACTGTAGCGCGTAAAGCGTTCCCGCGACGCCGGCGAGCGCGCCGCCGATGACAAACGTCAGCATGACGATGCGGTTGACGTCGATGCCCATCAGGCTGGCCGCCATGCGGTCGGTTGCGACCGCGCGGATCGCCTTGCCGAGCCGCGTATGGGTGACGGTATATCGGAGCCCTGCCAGCATCGCTCCGGCGACGATCAGGATGACGAGCGATTTCATCGGAACGCTGTCATTGGGCGTCAGCGGCAGCGGAATATCGAAGAACGGCATCGACGGGAACGGCCGGATGAACTGGCCGAACAGGCTTTCGACGAACCGCACGGCGTCCTGCAGGAAAAGGCTGATGCCGATGGCCGTGATCAGCGGAGCCAGCTTTGGTGCATTCGAACGCCGCAAGGGCCGGTAGGCGACGCGCTCCGCGAGGCCCGCGAGTGCAGCCGAGACAGCGGCCGCGACAATCATGGCGAGCACCAATTGTATGACGGGGTGGAGCGGGGAGCCGGCCAGAACATAGGTGAGCAGTTCGACCGCGACGACGGCGCCCACCATGAAAATCTCGGAGTGGGCAAAATTGATCAGGCCGAGGACGCCGTAGACCATCGTGTAACCAAGCGCGATGGTGGCATAGAGCAAACCGAGGATGAGTCCATCCGCCAGCGTCGATGGAAGCAATTCGAGGACCAGCTGAAAGGACATGTCGCAGCTTTCCGAAGGCGCAATCGGCGAGGGCGCCCGGTGTGAGGCAGGGATCGGGGTTATCGGGCCGCGGAGCGCAGGGCGCCGCGGCCGCCATGAAGCGCGATCGCAGCGGTTCAGGACCCGCCGGGGGCTGCGACGTCGATGACCTTGACGATCTTGTTGGCGTCAGCCGACTTGCCGGCTTCGATCACGACGTATTTCGCGCTCGCGATGTCACCGCGATTGTTGAAGGCGACCGGGCCGGTGACACCGTCGAACTTGACCTCGCGAACCGCCGCGGCCACCGCCGCGCGACTGGGCATCGCGCCACCCTTGGCCTTGGCTGCGGCGACGATTGCCTCGATGACCACGCGCGCGCTGTCGTATCCGTAAGCCGAGTAGACCTCCGGATCCTTGTTGAACTTGGCCTTGTAGGCCTGCGCGAAGGCGGCGGCGGCCGGCATTTGCGAGAGCGGCAAGGCCGTCGTCGTAAAATAGGCGTTGGTCATATTCTCGGGCCCGGCGATTTTCTGCAGATCGCCGCTGTCCAGGCCATCGCCACCAAGGAAGGCGGCCTTGAGGCCCTTTTGCCGCATCTGCTTGATGATCAGGCCGCCCTGGGGGTAGGTGCCGCCGTAGTAGACGAGATCGGGCTGGTCGACGCGGGCGCGATTGAGGATCGAAGAGAAGTCGGTCTCGTTCTGGTCCATGCCGGTGGACAGGATGACGTTGGCGCCGCTCTTCCGGATCGCCGCTTCAAAGGTCTGGGCGATGCCGGAGCCATAGGCGGACTTGTCGTTGATGATGTAGACTTTCTTCGCCTTCAACGTATCGGTCGCGAAATTGGCGCCTGCCGGCCCTTGAACATCGTCGCGGCCGCAGATGCGGTTCGCGATGGCGCGCGTCGTCTCGCGATCGGTGATCGCCGGGTTCGTGTTGGCCGGCGAGACCATCGCGAGATTGTCCTTGGCGTAGACTTCCGAGGATGGAATCGCCACGCCGGAATTGTAGTGGCCGACCACGCCGAGCACGGCGGGGTCGTTGAGGATCCGGTTGGCGTTGGCAACGCCGACGTTCGGCGTGGCCTGATCGTTCTCCGGCTGGAGCGAGAGCTGGAAGCCCATGTCGGTCAGTTGCTTGGCGAACTGGGCGACGGCCAGCTGGGCGCCAAGCATGATGCCTTCGCCGGCGACGGATTGCTGTCCCGAGAGAGGCGACTGCGTGACGATCTTGATTGCACCTTTGTCTTGAGCGGTCGCTGCGCAGGAAAGCAGCATCAGGCCGGTGGTGGCCGCAGCCAGAGTCTTCATCAATGTCATGGTGACTTCCCCCTTCTCGAGAGCGCCCGATCGGCTCACCCAGATCGGAACAAACACGCCTGGGAAGGGATCATCGATTGGGGGATTTACGCTGGCTATTTGGCGGCTTGCGTCATCATGACGTTTGCTTATGCTCACGCAGCATCAGATAGCACCAGAAACGTATGGTCGGGGCCAAAGGCCTTGACCATCGGTCCGGGATTCCGAGGTTGGGTCGGCGGAGGCCCGGTCTGTCCCGCGGCTGGACCAGCGCGGCGGGCTAGCTCGGGATGTGGCGCGGCGAGTGATTGCCAACGTTCGAGGACGTCCGATTGTCCTGCCGATCAGAGCGGCATTTGCAGCTTAAAAAAAGGACATTTCGGTTGTGCGTCGCGATCAGGAACGGTGCGGGTTCGGCGGCCACTGCTCTGTTGCCGGGGTCATCCCCGTCGGTCGGGCATCCAGATCGGCGCGATGACGCCTGGGGGATCACGGATTATGGGGGCCTCCGCTTGCGCCTCGGCGGCGTTTCCATAATATGCTTCTGGAGCATCAAATAGCGTCAGGGGCGAATGGTCCAGGCGAAAGTCATTACGAAATCGGCGGAGGACTCCGCCAGCGAGATGCAGCGATCCTTTGCGGAGAATCTCCGTCTGGCCTGTAGCTACGCACCGTCCGTTTCGGAGGTCTGTCGTCGTCTCGACATCAACCGTACGCAGTTCAACCGCTATCTGCGCGCGGCGGCGCGTCCGTCGCCCAATATCCTCAATCGCTTGTGTGATTATTTTGGAGTTGAGGCGTCGGAATTCCATCTCGCACCGGCGCAGTTTGCGCGCATCATAGCGCTCAAGCGACGGACGTCGAAGCCGCGTCCACCCTATGCGGATGGCATCGACAGGCTGCGCGCGGCATCGCTTCCGGCGCTACGCGGTTATGTCGGCTACTATCACGTCTATTATTATTCGATGAGCTCGCCGGGAATGATCCTGCGCGGGCTCACGCACCTGTTTACGCACCAAAACCAGGTCTACTATCGGCGTATCGAACATTTCTCCGATCCGGAGCGGAGGGGCGCGGCCTACAAGTGCCGATATTCCGGCGCCGCCTTGTTTCTCCAGGATCGGATATTTCTGATCGACTACGAGACGCTGACCGGCAACGAGGTCACGCAGACCATCCTGTTTCCTTCGCGGCGCAACAAGATCGCCCGGTTGACCGGGCTGATCATGGGGGTGTCGTCCGGAAGCCAGCGCAGAATTGCCTGCTCCCGTGTGGTGTTCGAATGGTTGGGCGCGGAGATCGAAGTCCGGCCCGCGCTGACGAATTGCGGGCTGTTTGCGCCCGATGCGCCGACGATCCCGCGTTCGATACGGGACATGATCGACAACACCATGCAGCCGAGTGCGCCGCTGTTTTACCCGGTCGATGCATGACGTAGCCGGCGCGGCTCGCGACGCCGGCGCCGATTGCGACTTCAAGGCGTTTGCCGCCCGTCACTATTGTTCCGGGCGCGCCTCCGACAATTCCAGCCAAAGCCGGACGAGCGCTGCCTCGGCCGTTTCCGCGTCGCCATTTTCCACGCCGAGACGCCAGAGTGGCGCGCCGGCCGCGTAGGCGCCAGGTGCGAGGCCGCCTTGCTCGCACTGGCTGACTGCGCGCAACCGACATCCTCTTCGAAGTGCAGCATCGAAAGCGTCAAGGAGAGCGGCATTGCTCACGATCGTGCCCGGTCCAAACAGCCGCAGGACCGCGCCGTCGAGCTCCGCGAGCGCCGCCGAGACCATGCTGGCGGGCATGCCGGGTGAGATCGTCAGGATCGCCACGCGAACATCGCCGAAACGTCGAGGGCGAAACTGCGCAGCGCCGATCGGCGGTGTGACGGCGCGAAAGGAGTCCGGTGCGCTGGAATGGCGCTTGACCAGTCCGGTCGCAGCGACCGTGCGCCCGGCGAAGGCAAGCCAGACACCGGGAGGCGCGGTGAGGGCGGATTGCAATGCGAGCTCGAGGTTCGATTCAGCGTCCCCGCCCGTGCCGAGCGGGCGCATCGCACCGCTCAGAACAATCGGAAAGGGTGCACCCGCCAGAGACTGACTGAGTGCAGCTCCCGTGAAGCTCATCGTGTCCGTGCCATGCGTGACGACAGCGCCGTCGCCCGACCAGTCTTCGAGACGTGAGATGATCCGGTTCCAGTGCTCGTGGCCAATGTCGGCGCTATCGACAAGGGGGTCGAACGAGCAGATCGATAAGCGCGCCCCAGGCGGTCCAAGCGCGGCGGCGGCGTCCTCCAAGACGCCGGCGGCGGGTGCGAGTCCGTCGGCGGATCCGCGCATGGCAATCGTTCCGCCCGTATGAATGAGCAGGATTTGGGGGCTTCGTTTGTCCGAGAGCCCGGCTGGGCGATCTTGGTCCAACTTCGTCGATGCCGAGCCGCCTGTGCTGCTGGGTGTGCCCGACATCATGCCTGGAAGCCTGCGACGGCACTTCCCGGTCGAGGCACGCCGCGCCTTCCCGCAAGCGAACGGTCAACCAGCTCGCGCGCGACAAGATCGGTGACGTCGATGAGTTTCTTGCCGGTTTCGATATCCGAGATCAGCGGCAGTTCGGTGCAGGCAAGAATGACATGATCCGATTTCAGCCCCTCGACGAGGGTCTGGAGGCGCGGCCGCAGCGAGGGATCGCGACTTCCGAGACGTTTCACGTCGAGAATGAGATTGTGCAGCTCCGCGGCGTTGGACGGGGTCTCGACCGCGACGATGTCCTGGAGCGACTGGTAGGCAGACCACGGTCCAAGGCTCGTGACCGGGGCGGCACCCAGAAGGGCTATGCGCTCGACGCGGTGGCGTGCGACCCAAGCGGAGAGCGCGGATTGGAATGACACGAACTCTCCCGGCAGGCCGAGCGAAAGGATGCGCGGAGCGAATAAGTTGAGTGTATTGCAGGCGATGGTATAGGCATCCGCCTGGACCGCTATCGCGGCGATCGTCTGCTTCAGGCTGTGCCAGACGATTTCTTCGTTTTCTTCGAGGTCCATCGACAGGCCCAGCGTGGGCTCCGACAAGACCACCACGCGCGGGGCGTCGAGGTCTCCGCGGAAATCGCCGCCAAAAAGCGTCTGGTTGCGGGCAAGAACCTTGCTCCAAAGATCGATTCCGGCCTCTGGGCCCGAACCCGCAACAATCCCGATCGATGCGCGCGTTGCCCCTTCTGTCGTCGGCTTCATAGTGTCGGCCTTGCTTGCATGACTTGTCTTCGTAGATCGTCTTTCGCGACCTCCAAGCCAATTTCGCTTTCTGTCGCTTGATGATGCGAAACGATGCTAGAAGCGCGCCAGAGAGCGCAGCCATGCAGAGCGGGTCTCGAGAGTCCCGACGGGATCAATTCTCCAGCCTGGTTTTGGCTCGCCCGCTGCGGCGGCGCATCGCCGCGGCGGGCAGGCCGGTTACGGCCTGATCACCGTCATGTTGAACGGGCCGGCGTTGGCGGCGGCATAGGCGACGGCCTCGTTGGCGTGGTCGAGGTCGAAGGCCTTCGTCTCGTACTGATCGAGGCGCAGGAGCCCCGCGCGGACCATCGCGATGAGGCGGATGGCTGCATCCGGCGGATACATCCAGACCCCGTGGATGGTGATGCATTCACGCATGATCCAGTTGTAGGGCAGCTCCAGGCCCGGGCCGCCCTGCATGTTGACGCCGCCCATCAGCACCACGCGCCCGTAGGGGCGCACCGTCATGATCGCGGCGCGCACCACATTCGTCGAGACCGAGGGGGGCATGATGTCGAACACGCAATCGATCGGGCCGGGTGCTGCGCGCTTCATGCTCTCGCGATCGTCGGCCTCGTTGCCCGAAAGCTTCACCGGCTTGACGCGCTCGCCGTAGCGACGCACGAGCTCGGCGAGCATTTTCTCGTTGCGCCCCGGCGCCACGACCCAGGCCGCGCCCATCGCCAGCGCCACCGCCACCGCGGCGCTACCGAAATTGCCGGTCGCGCCGCTCACCAGCACGGTCTCGCCGGGTTGGAGTTTTGCGGCCAGGAAGCCGCCATAAGGCACGAGCATGGTGCTGAGCGCGCACCATTGTGCGGCTTCGGCGTCCGTGACCCGGCCGAGCCGCTTCACGTTCTCAGTCGGCAGCCGCATCTGCTCGGCAAAGGAGCCGTGGCGAAAATATTTCTGCAGCCGCATGCCGCCGTCGCCGCGCGCGCTCACGCCCTGCAGCGTGATGTCGGGCGCAATTGCGTCGTCGCGCGAGCGCACGGTTGGATCGCACAGCACCCAGTCGCCGACGGCAAGCTTGGTCGCGTCCGGTCCGAACGCGCGCACGCGGCCGACGCCGCCGGCGCCTGGGACCACCGGCAGGTCGAGGGCGTATTTGCGCTCGCCGCTCAACACCTCGTTCGTATAGGACAACACGCGGGTGGACACGATATCGACGATCACCTCACCGGTGCCGAGCACCGGGTCGGGCACGTTCTCGATCGCGAGCGGGGATCCGAAGGATTTGAGCACGGCAGCTTTCATGTGGTCACCTCATTGTGGGGTGATGGGCATATGGACCGCTTGTCGCGTGCCGGGAAGGCCTGGTATTATCCTAGTACTCGATAAGCCCTCCATCCGCGGGGACACATCCATGGCCGACCCACGCCGCGTCGAATTCGGCGATTTCCTCCGCTCCCGCCGCGAAAAGCTGTCGCCGAAGTCGGTGGGTCTTCCCGCGGGCCAGCGGCGGCGCACCGCGGGGCTGCGCCGCGAGGAGGTGGCCCAGCTCGCCGGCATCGGTGTCGACTGGTACATCCGTCTGGAGCAGGGGCGCACCGTCAGCCCGTCGGTCACCACGGTCGATGCACTGGCGCGCGCGCTGCGCCTGAGCAAGACCGAGCATGCGCACCTCAAGGATCTCGCGCGCGACGGCGCGAGGGGCGCGTTCACCCGTGAGATTGTGACGCCGCCCATTCTGCGCCTGGTCGAAAGCCTGCCGCATCCGGCCTACATCACCGGGCGGCGCTGGGATGTGCTGGCGTGGAACGCGGCCGCCGAGGAGATCTTCGCGTTCGGCCGGCTGCCGGAAGGGGATCGCAACACGCTACTCCAGATGATGACCAACAAGAAGACGCGAAAATCCTACGGCGCGGGCTGGGCCGATGTGGCCAAGCGCATGGTCGCGATGTTTCGCGCCACCCACGACGTCTGGGCCGGCGATCCCGCCTTTGCGGAATTGCTGACGCGCTTGCGCGAAGGCAGTCCCGAATTCGTCAAATGGTGGGGCGCGCATGAGGTGCACGGCACCTTGTCGGGCCGCAAGACCATGACCCATCCGACCAAGGGCGTGCTGCATTTCGAGCACACCAGCTTTCAGGCCAATGATGATCCCGCGCTGAAGCTCGTGATCTACACGCCGGTATAGGGTCGGGTGAACCGCTTTGCGAAACGATGAAGTTTCGGAGTAGGTTCGTCATCGGATACACCGGGGTGGGCTTGGATAGTGACGGGCACGAAACGAACGCGTGAGGGAAGCGGCCGGGTCAAGCTCGAGGCGGTTGCAAGTGCTGCGAATGTCTCGACGGCCACCGTGTCGCGGGTGTTCAACGAGCCGGACAAGGTGTCCGAAGCGATCCGGGAGCGCGTGAAGGAGGCGGCGCGCGCGCTCAACTGGATTCCCAATGCCGCGGGCAGGGCGCTGGCGTCGAGCCGGACGCACATCATGGGCGCGATCATCCCGACGCTGGACAACGAAATCTTCGCGCGTCAGATCGGCGGGATGCAGGCCGTCTTCAGCAATGCCGGCTTCACGCTGTTTCTGGGCTGCTCCAATTATGACCCGCTCGAAGGCTTGCGGCAGGCGGAGGCCATGCTCGCGCGGGGCGTGGAGGCGATCGCGCTCGTCGGCGAGAACCATCCCGCGGAGCTGTTCGCGGCACTGAAGGCGCGCGACATTCCCTATGTCGTCACATACTCCTACAGCAAGCTGTCCGAGCACCCCTGCATCGGGTTCGACAATCGCGCCGCCTTCACCCGGATTGCGGATCATCTGCTCTCGCTCGGCCATCGCCGCTTCGCCGGCATCTTCCAGCCGGTGGCGAACAACGATCGTGTCGCGGCACGGCTTGCCGGCGTGAGGGATGCGCTGGCGGCAGCGGGTCTGCAACTGTCGGACGACAATTTGCTGATCGGTCCGTCGACCCTGGAATTCGGCGCCGAGAGTTTTTCGCACTTGATGACACGGGAACGGGAGTCGCGACCGACGGCGATCGTTTGCGGTAACGACAACATCGCGCTCGGCGCATTGATGGCCGCCAACACGCTTGGCCTGACAGCGCCCAGGGATTTCTCGATCACCGGCTTCGACGATCTCGCGATCTCGTCGCGTTTCGCCCCGCGCCTGACCACCATGAAGGTCGACAACCAGGCCATCGGCACGTTGGCCGCCAATCAGCTTCTCGCAGTCGTTGCCGGCCGCCAGGCTGGCCCGCAGTCCGAAGAGGTCGTTCCCGTGCTGCAGGTGAGGGACAGTTCCGGCAGGTGGCCCGAAGAGCGCGCGTAATCTCCGGCCGGGGAAGGGTGCCCCGCTGGTGGGCTCGCGAGATGGCTGGTCTGCACGAAGCTAAAGCCGAAGTATCTTATTGAAAGACAGGGGAAAACGGCTCTTTCGGCAAAATTGACACCCCGCATGTAAGCGCTTACAGAAGCCGCGGCTCATTGCCATAAGCGTAACGAGCGTTTCGCAGGGAAGCGCCACGGGAGGACATGCGGGAATGCGGGTTGGTCTGTCGAAAACATTGAACGGCTGCGCGGTCGCAGTGACGCTTCTGCTGAGCTCCTTCGCGGCGTCGCCGGCGGCCCACGCCGAAGAGAAGCTCGTGGTCTGGTGGAACAAGGGCTTCTACTCGGCCGAAGAGGACGCGCTGCTGCAGGCGATCCACAAATTCGAAGCCAAGACCGGCGTGAAGGTCGAGCTGTCGCAATATGCGACGCAGGACATCATTCCGAAGACCGTCGCTGCGCTCGATTCCGGTACGGTGCCGGATGTCGCCTATGCCGACACCTTCAACTTCCAGAGCGTCGGCAAATGGGCGGCCGAAGGCAAGCTCGAAGACCTCAGCTCCGTGCTGACGCCGCTCAAGGACCAGTTCGACAAGACCGCACTCGAGACGGTGATGCTCCAGAACGAGCAGACCAAGAGCAAGGGCTACTACGCCTTCCCGGTCAAGCAGGCGACGCTGCATCTGCACTACTGGAAAGACATGCTCGAAGAGGGCGGTCTCAAGGAAAGCGACATCCCGAAGGACTGGAAAGGCTTCTGGTCATTCTGGTGCGACAAGGCGCAGCCAGCGGTCCGCAAGGCGAGCGGCAAGCGCGTCTACGGCATCGGTCTGCCGATGGGCGTGGACAGCAGCGACAGCCTGATCGGCTTTCTGACCTTCGCCGAGGCCTACAACGTCGTCATGGTCGACGACAGCGGCAAGCTGCTGCTCGACGATCCCAAGATGAAGGCCGGTCTCGTTGCCGCGCTGAGGGACTACACCGATATCTACAAGAAGGGCTGCGTCCCGTCCTCCGCGACGAGCTGGAAGGATGCCGACAACAACGTCGCCTTCCACAACAAGACGACGGTGATGACCTTCAACCCGACCATCTCGATCCCCGGCAAGTGGCTGGATGACTCGACCAACCAGACCCTGACCGCCGAGCAGCGGGACGAGGCCAAGAAGAACTACGAAGAGCGCATCCGGACGCTGCCCTGGCCGAGCAAGCCGGACGGTACGCCGATGCACACCCGCAGTTCGGTCGTGGTCGGCGTGATCTTCCAGCAGGCGAAGAACAAGGCGCGCGCCAAGGAGTTCGTGCAGTTCCTGCTTCAGGACGAAAACCTCCAGCCGTACGTCGAAGGCGCGCTGGGCCGCTGGTTCCCGGTGAAGACCGCCGCCGTGAAGTCGGCGTTCTGGAACGGCGACGAGCACCGCAAGATCCTGCGCGACCAGTTCGCAGCCGGCGTCGGCGGCTACGAGATGACGCGGAACTATAAGTTCACCACGGTTAACAACGAGAACGTCTGGGCGAAAGCCACGATCCGTGTGGTGCTCGACAAGGTGCCGCCGGAACAGGCCGTCGACGAGATGATCGACCGCATCAAGAAGATCGTCAGCGAATGACGTCTGGCGTCCGCAGCAGCGCGTGTTGCCGCTGCGGACTCCCCCTTGCCATTGATCTATACTCGCGAGCGGGCAGCGAAACCGCTGCCATGCTCGCCACTCTTTGGAGCTAGCCTGTGACCATCGCTCTCAAGGGCATCATTCCCGTGATGCTGACGCCATTCACCGAGGCGAAGACGATCGACTATTCCGGCCTCGAAAGGCTGATCGAGTGGTATATCGCCAACGGTGCCGACGCATTGTTCGCGGTCGCCCAGTCGAGCGAGATGCAGTTCCTGACGCTGGACGAACGCGTCGAGCTGGCGCGGTTCGTCGCCAGGACGGCTGCCGGCCGGCTTCCCGTCATCGCGTCCGGCCATATCAGCGAATCCAGGGAAGACCAGCTCACCGAGCTGACGTCGATCGCGAAGACGGGCGTCGATGGACTGGTGCTGGTGACCAACCGTCTCGCGTCCCTCGATCTGGCGGGGGCGAATTTCACCGACAATGTGGCCTGGCTGCTCGACAGGCTGCCCAGGGACATGACCCTCGGTCTTTATGAATGCCCGGCACCGTTCCGCCGGCTTCTCTCCGACGATGAGCTGGCCTTTTGCGCCGACAGCGGCCGCTTCGCAATTCTCAAGGACGTTTCGTGTGACCTTCCGACCGTGCAGCGCCGGGTCAAGCTGACGAACGGCTCGCCGCTCCGGATCGTCAACGCCAATGCCGCGATCGCCTTCGACGCGATGAAGTCGGGAGCTCCCGGATTCACCGGTGTGTTCACGAACTTCCACCCCGACCTCTACAAATGGCTGCTGACGCAGCACCAGAAACATCCGTCGCTGGCGAATGAGCTGTCAGTCTATCTCGCGTTGGCCGCGATGGCGGAGCCGATGGGCTATCCGAAACTGGCCAAGCTCTATCATCAGCGGCTCGGCACGTTTTCCTGCATCGAGAGCCGGGCGGTCGATTTCGACATTCGCGAGCGCTTCTGGGCGCTCGATGCATTGATCGACAAGATCGTCGAGGGACAGCAGTCGTTCCGCGCGAAGATCGCAGCCGCAGGCTGAGCGCGACGCGCTCTCGAAAGGACCGCGATCGTCACGTCAGGCCGTCGATGATATCGACGCGCCTGCGACCCTAGCTGCCGCGCCCTGATTGAGGCACCGATGGCCAGGGGCTCTTCGGGGCGGCCGTCGCCGGTGGGCAATTTGCCTCGAGCTGCGTCCATGCCGCTGCCAGGCCCGTCATGTCGATGTCGAACTTGGTCGTGTCCGCCGTTTCGTCCGGCTGCCGCAGGGTCTCCCGGACATGCAGGGAGCGGGACGCCATGATCGCCCTGAACGTGCCGAAATCGAGCGAGCCGCTCCACATTTCGTATTTGCCGGCCCGCACCGATAATCCTCCGGCTTCCTCGTTGGGAGCCGCGTCCGCCGCCATCATGATCGTGCGTTTGCCGACCGCGGCCTCATCGATCTCGGCCGCGAACATCAGCGGCACGCGATTCTTGTTGTTGCAATACAGGCGCCATTCCATCGTTCGGAACGGCGGGCCGTTGTCGTTCTTCAGCGTCGCGAACTTGCTGATGTAAGGCCGGGCTCCCTTCTCCAGCCGCCACATCGTCTCGGCAAGCGGTCGCGTGTCGATCCCGAACCGATACAGTTCGGCGCGCGTCAGCATGTGCAGGTTTTCGAACTTCACGGTCCGGATCAGATCATCGAGCTCACGGCTGATCCCCATCGCGGCAACATAGGCGGTGCGGTCGCGGTCGCCGCTTGCCGTTCGACGCCGCCTGAACTCGGCGATCACTTCCGGGGACGGATGGCCGTGAATGGCAAAGACGAGCCTGGAGTTATGGACCGCCAGCGCAGCGTCAGGGGCCACCTCGCGCGACGTCGCGCCGAGGAAGAGGTAACCGCAGGCCGAGTTGCACATCGCATGGTAGGTGGTCAGCTCGGCCTCGACTTCGCCGGCTGCGTTCTTCGTCTTCAGGCATGCGGCGTCCACCTGCGTGCCCGCTGCACAGGCCGTCGCGATGGTCTGGCCGACCCGTGCGACCGCCTTGCGGGCGCGCAGCAGCCGCCCGATGACATAGGACTGCTCCACATTGCCGCCCGGCGAATGGAGATAGATCGGACGCTGCGTGTCCTTGACGCCGGCGAGGAAGCGGCGAACGCGGGATGCCGCGTCATTGTCGACCTGGCCCTCGATCGCGATCCAGCGATCGCAGCCCGGCCCGCACGCGTCCTGGGGTCCCTTGGCAAGGTAGATCGTCAGCCTGGAGGCAAACCCCGCGATCTCGGCCGGTGTCGGTTCTGCACGCGATGTGCCGGGGAGCGAGAGCACGGCCACGAGGAGCAAAATGCGGGCAAGCATGAACTGACGGGACCAGACGCAGTGAAAGATACGTGCCGACGTTACAGGATGATCGGATTGGTCACAACTTTTAGTGGCATGTTGGGAGGCCGCGAGCTTATTGTGTCACAAGCGGGGATCGATCCCTTCCGTTGACGAGCCCGCGCATGGATTTGCCGCCGACAGGCCCGTGATGCGTGAACCTGCGACTTCCAACTATTACGCCGGCCACAGTGCGCTTACCGATCCCGGCGCTTACGCCAGTTTGATTGGCGGCCTCGCGCTGGATATCCCAGCCTTGTGTCGCATCCTGCACGGACTGCTGATCCATGAGGCCTGGATCGAGAGGCAGGGCTTCGACCCTGCTGCGTTCGCCGGTCAAAGCCGTGCCACGCTGCCTGTGTCCAAACGTCTGGATCAACTTCTGGCGATCGACCCGAGACCGCTGACGATCGCGCGACCGGGCGAGTCGAGAGCCTTGGCGACGTGCCGGGATTTCGCGTTGATCTTATGCGCCGTTCTTCGCCAGCACGGCGTGCAAGCCCGCGTCCGCTGCGGCTTCGGCAGTTACTTTACAGGGCATCCCTATCACGATCACTGGGTGTGCGAGTATTGGGCGCGGGATGAACGACGCTGGGTCCTGGTCGATGCGGAGCTCGACGAGCCGCATCGCAACCTTCTCAAATTCGATTTTGAGCCAACCGATGTGCCGCGTACGGCGTTCATCACCGGTATCGAGGCGTGGCAACGATGCCGGACCGGCGCGATCGATCCCGCGCAGCTCGGCCATGGCACGACCTCCGGTCTGTTCTTCGCGCGCGTCAACCTGGCGCGCGATCTGCTCGCGCTCGCCAAGAAGGAAATCTCGCCATGGGACACGTGGCGTGCGGCGCGCGAACCGCATCTCGAGCTGGATGAGGCCGCTCTGTTGCTCTGGGATGGTCTGGCGCAGCGGGGCGAGGAGGGCGCCGTCGATATCGCGCCGTCGTTGAGCGCTCCGCCCTGGCTCTAAGAGAGGCGTGTGCGCAGGAGCGCTTGCGTCCAACATGAACGCGACTGTGGCGATCGCGCGTGAGAATGTGGCGACAATGCGGAATGCAAACGCAGTGCGCATTCCTCAATATTCTGATCACAGGATTGTGCGCGCGACGTTGTTTCGCGCGTTCGCAGTGCATGTCGCGTCGATGACATTGGAACTGCTGAAGAGTCTTGTTTCAAAGGGTTTCCGCGCACGCCTCGCTAAACTTTCATTAATGTAGCGCGGCCCTTTGAGGTGAACTGTGGCGTCGAGGTTACAGCAATTCCGACGATCGCTGTTATGACGACGCCATGGCCCGGGGGCCTAATGACGAAACTGGAACGGGATTAATATGAACAAGAACATGTTGCTCGCTGCTGTGAGCCTCGTCGCGATCAGCGCGACTGCACCGGCGCTGGCTGCTGACCTCGCTGCGCGGCCCTACACCAAGGCGCCGGCGATGATCGCGACCGTCTATGACTGGAGCGGCTTCTACATCGGTATCAACGGCGGCGGCGCTTCCGCGCACACGACCTGGAATCAGACCGCTCCGCTGGTTGGCGGCGAGGGTTCCCACAACGCCACGGGCGGCACGGTCGGTGGTCAGGTCGGCTATCGCTGGCAGTCGGCACAGTGGGTGTTCGGTCTGGAAGGCCAGGGCAACTGGGCTGACTTCTCCGGCGATAATCTCAGCGCTCTGACCGGCTTCACCGATCGCTCGAAGATCGATTCGTTCGGTCTGCTCACCGGTCAGGTCGGTTACGCCTGGAACAACGTCCTGCTCTACGCGAAGGGCGGTGCGGCTGTGGTTGGCACCAAGAACGAGCTGCGCGCTGCCGGCGCGACGTTTGCTTCGGTCAACGACACCCGTTGGGGCGGCACCGTCGGTGCTGGCCTCGAGTTCGGCTTCGCTCCAAACTGGTCGGTTGGCGTCGAGTACAACCACATCTTCCTGTCGGGCAAGGATGTCACCTTCACCGGCGTCCAGACCGACCACATCAAGCAGGACGTCGACATGGGTCTCGTCCGCCTGAACTACAAGTTCGGCGGCCCGATCATCGCGAAGTACTGAGCAAAGTACCGAGACTGATCGCTTCGAGAGAGGCGATCATCGAAAGCCCCGGCCTTACGCCGGGGCTTTTTTGTTGTGCGAATTCAGCGAGTTAACCATTTCAATTTGAAGCACCTGAGTCGGCTTGACTCCCCGGAACGAAATGAGAACAATGTTCTTCATACGTTCTGGTGATGGAGCAAGCCATGTTCAGGATTTTCGTGGAAGAAGCCGCTGCACTGACGTCGATCGCGCTGTTCGTCGGGATGATCGCGATCTGGGCCCAAGTCATCCCGCAGCTGTGATCCCGCAGCTCTAGCCAAGCGGGTCGCTTGGGGAAAAGCAGGATGAGGCGGCCGATCGGCGGCTGCGGCGTGGACTCTGGCGCGGCGAGCCCCCACCATTGTGAGGCGAGTCGGCCGGGCGATGCAGGGGATGCCTCCACTGCCGGCGACCGCTCCAACGCATCTCACAAGAGGCCGTTACGCGACCATGCCGAGCGCCGGATTTGTCCACCTTCACGTTCACTCGGCCTATTCGCTGCTCAAGGGCTCGATCAAGATCGCCAAGCTCGCCGAGCTTGCGAAGAAGGATCATCAGCCGGCGCTGGCACTGACCGACACCGACAATCTGTTCGGTGCGCTCGAATTCTCCGACAAGCTGGCGGGGTCCGGCATCCAGCCGATCGTCGGCCTGGAGCTCGCGATCGATTTCGGCGACCAGGATCCCAACGCGCGCAACGCGCTGCCGCCTTCGCGCGTGGTGCTGCTGGCCGCCCAGGAACGCGGCTACCGCAGCCTGATGCGGCTGAATTCGCGCGCGTTCCTCGAATCGCCCGACAGCCACGCACCGTTCATCAAGTTCGACTGGTTCGACGGCGAGACCGAGGGACTGATCGCGCTGACCGGCGGTCCGGACGGGCCGATCTCGCTGGCGCTGGCGGCGGGGCAGGCCGAGATCGCGGCCACGCGCTGTGAGCGTCTCGTCGGCCTGTTCGGCGACCGCCTCTATGTCGAATTGCAGCGCCACAACATCGACAAGGAACGGCGCATCGAGAGCGGGCTGATCGACATCGCCTACGCGAAGGGCCTGCCGCTGGTCGCGACCAACGAACCGTATTTCGCGTCGACCGACGACTACGAGGCGCACGACGCGCTGCTCTGCATCGCCGGCGGCCGGCTGATCGCCGAGACCGAGCGCGAGCAGCTCACGCCCGATCACCGCTTCAAGACCCGCGCCGAGATGGCGGTGCTGTTCGCCGACATTCCGGAAGCGCTGGCGTCTACAGTGGAGATCGCCGAGCGCTGCTCGTTCCGCCCGATGACGCGCAAGCCGATCCTGCCGTTCTTTACCGTCGGTGCCGCCGGCAGCTCCGATGCGGCTTCGGTCGAAGCGGCCGAGCTGAAGCGACAAGCGGAGGAGGGGCTCGCCAATCGCCTGCGCGTGCACGGCCTGTCGCAGGGCATGACGGAGGAGGACTACAACAAGCGTCTGGCGTTCGAGCTCGACGTCATCATGCGCATGAAGTACGCCGGCTACTTCCTGATCGTGTCCGACTTCATCAAATGGGCAAAGAGCCAGGGCATTCCGGTCGGACCGGGCCGCGGCTCCGGCGCAGGCTCGCTGGTCGCGTGGGCGCTGACCATCACCGACCTCGACCCGATCAAGTTCGGTCTGCTGTTCGAGCGCTTCCTCAATCCCGAGCGCGTCTCGATGCCGGACTTCGACATCGACTTCTGCCAGGATCGCCGCGGCGAGGTGATCAGGTACGTCCAGGAGCGCTACGGTCGCGACCAGGTCGCGCAGATCATCACCTTCGGTACGCTGCAGGCACGCGGCGTGCTGCGCGACGTCGGTCGCGTGCTGCAGATGCCGTACGGCCAGGTCGACAAGCTCACGAAGCTCGTGCCGCAGAATCCAGCCGCGCCGGTGACGCTGGCGGCTGCGATCGAGAGCGAGCCGAAACTCCAGGCGTTCCGCGACGAAGACCCGGTGGTGGCGCGTGCCTTCGACATCGCGCAACGCCTCGAGGGCCTGACGCGGCACGCTTCGACCCACGCGGCCGGCATCGTGATCGGCGATCGCCCCCTGAGCGAACTCGTGCCGATGTACCGCGATCCGAAGTCGGACATGCCGGTGACCCAGTTCAACATGAAATGGGTCGAGCCGGCCGGCCTCGTGAAGTTCGACTTCCTCGGCCTGAAGACGCTGACCGTGCTGGACGTCGCGTGCAAGCTGCTCAAGCCGCGCGACATCCATGTCGATCTCGCGACGCTGCCGATCGACGATGCCGAAAGCTATCAGATGCTGGCGCGCGGCGAGGTGGTCGGCGTGTTCCAAGTTGAAAGCCAGGGCATGCGCCGCGCGCTGGTCGACATGCGTCCTGACCGTTTCGAGGACATCATCGCGCTGGTCGCGCTGTATCGCCCGGGCCCGATGGCGAACATCCCGACCTATTGCTCGCGCAAGCACGGCGACGAGGAGCCGGAATATCTGCATCCCGTGCTCGAGCCGATCCTGAAAGAAACCTTCGGCGTCATCATCTACCAGGAACAGGTGATGCAGATTGCGCAGGTGATGTCGGGCTATTCGCTCGGCGACGCCGACCTGCTGCGCCGCGCCATGGGCAAGAAGATCCGCGCCGAGATGGACAAGCAGCGCGACATTTTCGTCGCCGGCGCGGTGAAGAACGGTGTGCCGAAGGGGCAGGCCGAGACCATCTTTGAGCTGCTGGCGAAATTCGCCGACTACGGCTTCAACAAGAGCCACGCGGCGGCCTACGCGCTGGTGTCCTACCACACCGCCTACATGAAGGCGCATTATCCGGTGGAGTTCATCGCGGCGTCGATGACGCTCGATCTCAACAACACGGACAAGCTCTCCGAATTCCGCTCCGAGGCGCAGCGCCTCGGCATCAAGGTCGAGCCGCCGAATATCAATCGCTCCGGCGCGACCTTCGAGGTCGGCGACAAGGTCATCTACTACGCGCTCGCCGCGCTGAAGGGCGTCGGCATCCAGGCGATCGACCAGATTATCGAGGAGCGGACCAAGCGCGGCCTGTTCACCTCGCTCGCCGACTTCGCCGCGCGGGTCAATCCGCGTGCGATCAACAAGCGCATCATCGAAAGTCTCGCCGCCGCCGGCGCCTTCGACACGCTGGAGCCGAACAGGGCGAGGGTCTTCGCCGGTGCGGATTCGATCCTGGCGGCGTGCCAGCGCGCGCATCAGGCCGAGACCATCGGCCAGAACGACATGTTCGGCATGTCAGCGGACGCGCCGACCATCATGCTGCCGCAGATCGAGCCCTGGCTGCCGGCCGAAAAGCTCCGTCGCGAATACGACGCCGTCGGCTTCTTCCTGTCGGGCCATCCGCTCGACGATTACGCCATGGTGCTGAAGCGGCTGCGGGTGCAAAGCTGGGCGGAATTTTCGCGCGCCGTGAAGACAGGTGCGACCGCCGGAAAGGTCGCGGCCACCGTGGTGTCGCGCATGGAGCGGCGCACCAAGACCGGCAACAAGATGGGCATCATGGGACTGTCCGATCCCACGGGTCATTTCGAGGCCGTGCTGTTCTCCGAGGGCCTCGCGCAATATCGCGACGTGCTGGAGCCGGGCGCCGCCGTGCTGCTGCAGCTCGGCGCCGAATTGCAGGGCGAGGATGTCCGCGCCCGCGTGTTGCATGCCGAGCCGCTGGACGACGCCGCGGCCAAGACGCAGAAGGGCCTGCGCATCTTCGTGCGTGACACCAAGCCGCTGGACTCGATCGCCAAGCGCCTGGCCGGACCGGAGGGCGCGAATGGCGCCGCGCCAAAGGTCGGCAGTCCCGGCATCGCACCGCGCGGTAACGGCGACGGTGAAGTTTCGCTGGTGATGATGCTCGACCTCGAGACCGAGGTCGAGATGAAGCTGCCCGGCCGCTTCAAGGTCTCGCCGCAGATCGCGGGCGCCATCAAGGCGGTGGCTGGCGTGGTGGACGTGCAGCAGATCTAGCCTTGCTGCTGCGACCGTATGATCGGTCTGGTGGATCCGATCCTGCCATTGCAACCAAGCGATGTTTCCGGCTAGCATGCCTTTCGGGGAATGAAGTTCGGGGGCGTGATGCTATTGCGTGGGCTGGTGCTGCTCGTGGCCGCGGCGTTGCTGTGCGGCTGTGAGACGACTGCGAGAAGCGGGCTGGATTATTCGGAAACGCTGCGGAAGATCGGGCCACCGAAAGCGGGGCAGGCGCGCATCGTGGTGTTTCGTGAAAAAGGCTTTGGCGGTCTTGCCGATGCGGGCTGGGGATTCAAGCTCGATGGCACGCCGCTCTCGGGGCTGAAGACCGGGACTTATGTCTATGCGGATCGTCCGGCGGCAGGGCCGCATTGGTTCGTGGCGGAGGAGCCGGGCTTTCCCGGCGTCACGCATGTCGAGTTTTCCGCGCGGCCAGGCGAGACCTTGTTTTTTGTCGCCCGCGTGAGCGAGCGCAAGAATGCCGTGATCGCAAATGCGAGTACGGGGGTGTTGGGCTATGGTCTGACGCTCGCGATGACCTCCGGCTACAAGAACCAGGGTCCCGTTGATTTCCTGGCGCTGGACGAAACCGCCGCGCGAACCACGATCGCCGAGCTGAAGCTGGCCGACGCCCAGTAGGCGCGGAGCAGGGCCTTCAGAGTTCGTGACGCCGTCGCAGCCGGAATGTAGAGTATTGGGGCTGCACTGATCCCGCTGGAACGGCCGAGGAAGCGAACGATGTGCGAGAAATGCTCCGAAGATCGCTTGAGTCACACGGGGCCGTCGCGCCGATCCGCGATGCGGCTCGCTGTCGCTGCGCTGGGCACCGCCGTCGCCGACCAAGCCTTCACCAGCCAAGCCTTCGTCAGCCAAGCCTTCGCCAAGGAGCACAAGGCCCCGCCCAAACCGCAGAACGTGCTGTCGCCGGATGCGGCACTGAAGCGGCTGACGGAGGGCAATGCGCGCTACGTCGAGGGCGTGGCGCGGCGCCACGATTTCAAGCATGAGCGCGAGGCGCTGGCCGGCGGGCAGAATCCGTTCGCGGCGGTGCTGAGCTGCGCGGACTCGCGCATCGCGCCGGAATATGCCTTCGACACCGGCCGCGGCGATCTCTTCGTCTGCCGCGTCGCCGGCAATTTTGCCGGCACCGAAACCATCGCCAGCCTGGAATACGCGGTCGCCGTGCTCAACACGCCGCTGATCCTCGTGCTCGGCCATGATGCCTGCGGCGCGGTCGATGCGACGCTGAAGGCGATCAAGGACAACACATCGCCGCCGGGACACATTCCTTCGCTGGTCGATGCGATCGCGCCGGCGGCGAAAGCTGCGATGCAGCAGGGTGGAGACGTGCTCGACAAGGCGATCCGGCAGAACGTGATCGACAATGTCGGCAAGCTGAAGTCGGCCGCGCCGATCCTCAATGCGGCGGTGGAACAGGGCAAGCTCAAGGTCGTCGGTGGAATCTACCGGCTGACGACGGGAACGGTCGATCTGATCGCGCAGGGCTGAACGAATAGACCGGCCCTCGCTCGGTTTTGGCCGCAAGGCTTACGCGGAGCTGACGCAACATGCCGGGATCGGCGGGCGTCATGCCGCCGCCTCAATCCGAGCCTTTCGTGACAAAGTGTTTCGTTCAAGTACCATTCAGCTGGCAGCGCGTTTCATACGCGTTGGCACCTCAACAACAAAAACGGCAGGCAAGCCATGCGTGGGACGCTCAGAATCTTTATCTGCCTTCTCCTTCCGATCGTGGCCATTGCCGCGGGCGCGCTGCGGCCGGCGTTTGCACAGCAGCAGGAAAAGCGCATCGCGCTCGTGGTCGGCAACGGCGCCTATTCGAAGTCGCCGCTGGCAACCACCGCGAACGATGCCGGCCTGATCGCGCAGACGCTGCAGGCGGCAGGCTTCGACGTGGTCGGCGCGCGTGACCTCGACGGCGACACGCTGCGCAAGAGCTTGCGCGATTTCATCCAGAAGGCGCAGGCCTCGGGCCCCGGCACCGTCGCGATGATCTATCTGTCCGGCTATGGCGTGCAGCTCGCCGGTGAGAACTATTTCATCCCGGTCGATTCCAACATCGCGCGCGACACCGACATTCCGACCGAGGCACTGCGCATCAGCGACTATGCCCGCCAGCTCGCCGCGATCCCGCTCAAGGCCAACATCGTCGTGCTCGACGCGGCGCGCGCGCAGCCCTTCATCGAGGGCGGCCAGCAGCCGATCGCGAGCGGCCTGGCGCTGGTCGAACCCGATCCGAACATGCTGATCGCCTTCAACGCCGCGCCCGGCACGGTGGCGCCGGAAGAGCCGGGGCCATACGGCATCTATGCGCAATCGCTCGCCGAGATGATCCGCACCGGCGGGCTGTCGTTGCCGGAAGTGTTCGACCGCGTTCGCCTGCGCGTCAACGAGACCTCCAAGGGCGCGCAAGTTCCGTGGGACGACCAGAAGATCACCGCGCAGTTCGCCTTCTTCGAGCGCGCCCCGGATGCGCCGCCGCCGCAGGCCGCGCCCGACCAGGTCGCCGCCATCCGCAACAAGCCGATCCGCGATCTCGGCGTGCAGGACGCCTATGCGGCCGCACTCGAGCGCGACACGCTGCCGGCCTATGAGGAATTTCTCGCCGCTTATCCCGGTGATCCCATGGCCAAGCGCGTGATGGCGATCGTGGCGGCGCGCCGCGAGGCGATCACCTGGCGGCGGTCCTATCGCGCCGATACGCCGGACGCCTATTGGTCGTATCTGCGCCGCTATCCGAGCGGGCCGCATGCGGGTGATGCGCGTCGGCGCCTGGCGATCCTGACCGCGCCGCTCGAGCCGCCGCCGACCTTTGCGATGATGGACTATGACGTGCCGCCACCGCCGCCGGCGGAGGTGGTCTATGTCGACCGTCCGGTGCTGTATTTCAGCGACCCCGATTTCGGTTTCGCGCCGCCGCCGCCGCCGCCGGTCTATTTCTGTCCGCCGCCGCCGCCGGATTTCGTGGTGTTGGCACCGCCGCTTGCCGTCGTCGGGCTGTTCGTGCTGCCGCAGCCGGTGTTCGTGCCGATCCCGGCGTTCTACAGCCCGCCGGTCTATGTCGCGCCGCCGCCGAACAACATCATCTTCAACAACATCCACAACACCACGGTCATCAACACCGTGATCAACCGGCCCGTGCCGCCGCCGCCGGCCGGTAACGTCACGGCCGCCGTATCCGTTGCCGCGGGCACGACCAACGCGGGCGCCGTCACCCATGTCCCCAGGATCGTTCAGGACAAGGCACTGTCGTTTCAGAAGAACCCGACCCAGCCGCTCAATGCGAGCCAGCAGGCCTTCGTCCAAAACCCGACGGCCAAGCCGGGAACGATCGTTCCGACGAAGGCCAATCTCGCGCCGAACAATGCGGCGACGTCAACGCCGCTCCAGGGCCATGCGCTGCCGCTTCCCGACACGAAGACGGCACCCGTATCGTCCGGGACCGGAGCGCAGCCGGGAGTCCAAACGCCGAAAGTTGGGGGCGCTCCGACCACGACGACGCCGGTCGGCGGCACTCCGCAAATGCATCCCAATACGGCAACGGCGCCGACCAACACGACCGCTCCGGCCAACGCCGCGGCCAAGCCACCCGTGACACAGACGCCCGTGACCGGCGTGACGGATCCGCATGCAAAATCGCTGGCGCATGAGCCGGCGGTGACCTCGCCAACCACGAGCCCTGCGGGCAAGCCAACGGTGACCACCAACGTGACCAATGGCAATCCGACGCAGCCGTCGCCGCCGGTCGGTGTGCGGGAGACGCTCAAGCCGCAGGGGCAGCGGCCAATAACACCAACGCCCGCGCAGGTCACAAGGCAGCCACCGCCGCCACCACCGCATCCGCAGGCGGTCGCAAGACCGGCAACGTCTCCGCCGCCGCGGGTGGCCGCGCCTCCGCCGAGGGTCGCCGCGCCGCCACCACCACCGCGGCCGCCCGTTGCCGCCGCGCGGCCGGCGCCGCCGCCTGTCGCCCGTCCGGCGCCGCCGCCACCGCCGCCCCGGGTGGCTGCGGCCCCGCCGCGGCCGCCGGCACCGCCGCCGCGGCCAGCGGCTCCGGCCCCGAAAAAATGCCCGCCGAACCAGCCAAAGTGCTAGCGGGCAGGGCGGAAATCCCGGAATGGGCCTTTCGCGGGCGGTAAAAGCCCCGAAAGGCCCTTATTTCCTTGCTTCTGGCCGAAATGGCGCTATATAGCGCCGCATCTCACACGGAAGCATGGCTCACAAGGCCGTCCGGTGGCAGCCGGGGCGACAACGCTCCGTCTTGCTCACACGCTTCCGGAGGAACCAACCGGAGAATTAGAACGATGGCACTACCCGATTTCACTATGCGTCAGCTGCTCGAAGCTGGCGTGCACTTTGGTCACCAGTCTCATCGCTGGAATCCGAAGATGGCTCCGTTCATTTTCGGCGCCCGCAACAACATCCACATCGTCGACCTCGCCCAGACCGTGCCGATGCTGCACACGGCCCTCCAGGCCGTCAGCGACACGGTTGCCAAGGGCGGCCGCATCCTGTTCGTCGGCACCAAGCGCCAGGCGCAGGACGGTGTTGCGGACGCAGCCAAGCGCTGCGCGCAGTATTTCGTCAATTCGCGCTGGCTCGGCGGCACGCTGACCAACTGGAAGACGATCTCGGCCTCGATCAAGCGCCTGCGTCACCTCGATGAGGTTCTCGCCGGCGGCGAAGCCAATTCCTACACCAAGAAGGAGCGCCTGACGCTTCAGCGCGAGCGCGACAAGCTCGATCGCTCGCTCGGCGGCATCAAGGACATGGGCGGTCTGCCCGACCTGATCTTCGTGATCGACACCAACAAGGAAGACATCGCGATCCAGGAAGCCCAGCGGCTCAACATTCCGGTCGCTGCGATCGTCGACACCAACTCCGACCCGAAGGGCATCACCTACGTGGTGCCGGGCAATGACGACGCCGGTCGCGCGATCTCGCTGTATTGCGACCTGATCGCGCGTGCCGCGATCGACGGCATCTCGCGCGCCCAGGGCGATTCCGGCATCGACATCGGTGCCTCGGCCCGTCCGGTCGCCGAAGAGCTGCCGGCTGCTGGCGGCTTCCAGGGCCTCGCCGGCCCGCGCGGCACCGCCGACGACCTCAAGAAGCTCCCGGGCGTGTCGGGCGCGATCGAGAAGAAGTTCAACGACCTCGGCATCTTCCACTACTGGCAGCTCGCCGAGCTCGATCACGACACCGCGCACAAGATCGGCGAAGAAGTCGGTCTGCCGAGCCGCGCGGACGCTTGGGTCGCCAAGGCCAAGGCGCTGACCGCGGAAGCGGAATAGTCAAAAAGAGCGATGGGTTGGCCGGATAGGATCCGGCCACCATTTTCATTCAGTTGACGCGAATTCCTGAGATGGACCGCGGCGGGGCAATTGGAGCCGCGCCGCGGCGAACCGGCAGGCAAGAAGGATTTTCAACGATGGCAACGATCACTGCTGCGATGGTCAAGGATCTGCGCGAGTCCACCGGCGCAGGCATGATGGACTGCAAGGCCGCGCTGACCGAGAACGACGGCAACATGGAAGCGGCGCAGGATTGGCTGCGCAAGAAGGGCCTGTCGAAGGCCGCCAAGAAGTCGGGCCGCGTCGCGGCCGAGGGTCTCATCGGCGCGCTCACCAAGGGCACCAAGGGCGTCGTGGTCGAGGTCAATTCCGAGACCGACTTCGTCGCGCGTAACGGCCAGTTCCAGGGCCTGGTCAAGATGGTCGCCCAGGTCGCTTTCGACGCCGGCGCCGACGTCGAGAAGATCAAGGCCGCCAAGGTCGGTGACGTCACGGTGGAAGCCGCGATCAACGACGCGATCGCCACCATCGGCGAGAACATGACGCTGCGTCGCGCCGCTGCGCTCGAAGTGAGCCAGGGCGTGGTGTCGAGCTACGTCCACGGTGCGGTCGTCGACGGCGCCGGCAAGATGGGCGTGATCGTGGCGCTGGAATCGCCCGGCAAGGCCGACGAGCTCGCAGCGCTCGGCCGCCAGATCGCGATGCATGTCGCCGCCGCCAACCCGCTCGCGCTCGAGCCGTCCGGTCTCGATCCGGCGGTCGTCAAGCGCGAAAAGGACGTGCTCGCCGACAAATATCGCCAGCAGGGCAAGCCGGAGAACGTGATCGAGAAGATCGTCGAGTCCGGTCTGAAGACCTACTACAAGGAAGTCTGCCTGCTCGAGCAGGCCTTCATCCACGACACCGGCAAGTCGGTGGCGCAGGCGGTGAAGGAAGCCGAAGGCAAGGTCGGCGGCGCCGTGAAGATCGCGGGCTTTGTGCGCTATGCTCTCGGTGAGGGAATCGAGAAGCAGGAATCGGACTTCGCGGCTGAGGTCGCGGCGGCCAGCGGCAAGAAGTAAGCGCCGGAACGTTCCTTCCGGCGTGCCGCCGGAAGCGGCGCCCGGACGAGGAAAGTGCTCATGACTGATCCGGTCTATCGTCGCGTCGTGATCAAGCTGTCCGGCGAATACCTCGCGGGACAGCAAGGCTTTGGCATCGATCAGCCGACAATGGACCGGGTTGCGGACGATCTGATCGCCGCCCGTCAGCTCGGCACCGAGGTTGCGGTCGTGATCGGCGGCGGCAACATCTTTCGCGGCGTCGAGGTGTCCTCCCGCGGCGTGTCGCGCCCGACCGGCGACACCATGGGCATGCTTGCGACCATGATGAACTGCCTCGCGCTCGAAGCGACGATCGAGCGCAAGGGTACGCCGGCGAGGGCTCTCTCGGCGTTCGTCATGCCCGAGGTGTCCGAGCTGTTCACCCGCGCGGCGGCGCACAAATACCTGGCCGAAGGCCGGATCCTGCTGCTTGGCGGTGGAACCGGCAATCCGTTCTTCACCACGGACACGACGGCGGTGCTGCGCGCCGCCGAGATCGGTGCCCAGGCGGTGCTGAAGGCGACCAATGTCGACGGCGTGTACTCGGCCGATCCGAAGAAGGACCCGTCCGCCACGCGATTCGACCGGCTGACGCATTCGCAGGCCATCGAGGGCGGCTACAAGGTGATGGATGCGACCGCCTTCGCACTTGCCCGCGAGACGTCGCTGCCTATCATCGTATTTTCGATCGCGGAGCCCGGTTCGATCGGCGCGATTCTACGCGGCGCCGGCCACGGGACGATCGTCGCCGGCTGACGGCTCATCTGCGCGCCCGAGGGAAGGGCGGCGAGGTGAGGTCGCCGGGATATTGAAGGAGAAACGTGATGGCCACGGGTAATTTCGATCTCAACGAAGTGAAGCGCCGCATGCAGGGCGCGGTGGCGTCGCTCAAGCACGAGCTTGGCGGCCTGCGTACGGGCCGCGCGTCGGCATCGATGCTCGATCCGGTGCAGGTCGAGGCTTATGGCAGTCACATGCCACTCAATCAGCTCGCCACCGTCAGCGTTCCCGAGCCGCGCCTGATCTCGGTGCAGGTCTGGGACAAGACGATGGTGAAGCCGGTCGAGAAGGCCATCGTCGATTCAAATCTCGGCCTGTCGCCTGCGACCGAAGGCCAGGTGCTGCGCCTGCGCATTCCCGAGCTGAACGAGGAGCGCCGCAAGGAACTGGTCAAGGTCGCGCACAAATACGCCGAAGCCGCCAAGGTGGCTGCGCGACACGTCCGTCGCGACGGTCTCGATGTCCTGAAGAAGCTCGAGAAGAATCACGAGATGTCGGAGGACGATCAGAAGCGTCACGCCGATGAGGTGCAGAAGGCGACCGACGGCACCATCACCGAGATCGACCAGCTGCTCGCCGCCAAGGAAAAAGAAATCCTCACCGTTTAAGGCTTCTTTTCCATGTCCAACGCCGCCGCGCCCGCAACGGAAGGACCAGACCGGTCCGAGGCGCCTGCGCATGTCGCCATCATCATGGATGGCAACGGGCGCTGGGCGGCTGCGCGCGGCCTGCCGCGTGCGGAGGGACATCGCCGCGGTGTCGAGGCGCTGCGCCGCGTGGTGCGTGCCTCCCACGAGCTCGGCATCCGCTATCTCACCATCTTCTCGTTCTCCTCGGAGAACTGGTCCCGCCCGGCGAGCGAGATCGGCGATCTCTTCGGTCTGCTCCGGCGTTTCATCCGCAACGACCTCGCGAGCCTGCATCGCGACGGCGTCAAGGTTCGCATCATCGGCGAGCGCGACGGGCTCGAGGGCGACATCTGCTCGCTGCTCAACGAGGCCGAGGAATTGACGCGCGACAACACGCGCCTCACGCTCGTCGTCGCCTTCAACTACGGCTCGCGGCAGGAGATCGCGAAGGCGGCGCAGAAGCTCGCGCGCGAAGTCGCAGACGGCAGCCGCGATCCTGCCTCGATCGATGCCGATGCGCTCGGCGCTCATCTCGACGCGCCCGACATTCCCGATCCCGACCTCATCATCCGCACCAGCGGCGAGCAGCGCCTGTCCAACTTCCTGATGTGGCAGGCCGCCTATAGCGAGCTCGTGTTCGTGCCGGTCCACTGGCCCGATTTCGACAAGGCGGCGCTCGAAGGCGCGATCGCCGAATTCGCCAGGCGTGAGCGCCGTTTCGGCGGCCTGGTCGCGAAAACCGTCTCGTGAGCGAACCCGGCGCCGAAGCCGCGGGCGCGAAGCCTGCCCCGAGCAATTTCGTGATGCGAGTCCTCGCAGCGCTGGTCCTGGCGCCGCTGACCATTGCGGTCGCTTACGCCGGCGGCTGGCTGTGGGCGCTGCTCGTCACCCTGGTGTCGATCGGACTGTTCGCGGAGTGGCTGATGGTGGTGGGCGCCGGCTCGGCCGCGCTGACCGGGGCAGGGACGATCGTCATCGCCATGATGGGGGCCAGCGTTGCCTTCGGTGGACTGAAGACCGCGGTTGTCACCGGCTGTGTCGGCGGCGCGATCGTGACGCTGATCGCCCGGGGCAAGTTCGTCTGGGCCGCGACCGGCTTTGCCTATGCAGCGGCGGCGCTGCTCGCCTCGATCCTGGTGCGGAAGGATCTCGTCAACGGCTTCTCCGCGCTGATGTTCGTGCTGCTCGTGGTGTGGGCGACCGATATCGGCGGTTATTTCGCCGGCCGCGGCATCGGGGGACCGAAGCTGTGGCCGCGCGTCAGCCCGAAGAAGACCTGGGCCGGCGCGTTCGGCGGTTTTGCCGCGAGCCTTGCGATTGCGGCCGGTTTTGCCGCATTCGGCCTCGGAAAAGCGGTTCCACTGCTGTGCGTCAGCGCCATCCTGTCGGTGGTCTCGCAAGCGGGCGATCTGTTCGAATCCGCGGTGAAAAGGCGCTTTGGCGTCAAGGATTCCAGTCACTTAATTCCCGGCCATGGCGGACTTCTGGACCGCCTGGACGGCTTTGTCGCCGCCATCCTGGTGGCATGGATTATCGGCTTTCTCCGCCATGGTGTGCATAGCGCCGGAAGCGGTCTTATGGTTTGGTGAGGATATGAGCGCAGTCCCTTTGCGTAACAACAAGCCGGCTGCGGCCGACGTCCGCAGCGTCACGGTGCTCGGTGCCACCGGCTCGATCGGCGACAGCACGATGGATCTGCTGCGCGCCTCGCCCGAGCGCTATCGCGTCGAGGCCCTGACCGCGAACAGCAATGTCGAGGCGCTGGCGAAGCTTGCGAAGGAATTTTCCGCGCGCTTCGTCGCGATCGCCGATGCCTCCAAGCTCGCCGAGCTCAAGTCCGCACTCGCCGGCACGAGCACCGAATGCGGCGCCGGCGAAAGCGCGGTGATCGAGGCGGGCGCGCGTCCGGCCGATTGGGTGATGGCGGCGGTGAGCGGCGCGGCGGGACTGAAGCCGGCCTTGGCTGCGGTCGATCGCGGCGCGCATGTCGCGCTCGCCAACAAGGAATGCCTGGTTTGCGCCGGCGATTTCTTCATGCAGCGCGCGGCGAAAGCGGGCGCCTGTATCTTGCCGGCCGATTCCGAGCACAACGCGCTGTTCCAGGCGCTGGCATCGGGCAATCGCGACGAGCTGGTTCGCGTCATCATCACCGCCTCCGGCGGTCCGTTCCGCACCTGGAAGCCGGCCGACATCGAGCAGGCGACGCTCGAACAGGCCCTGAAGCACCCGAACTGGAGCATGGGCCAGAAGATCACGATCGATTCCGCCTCGATGATGAACAAGGGGCTCGAGGTGATCGAGGCGTCGTATCTGTTCGCGCTGGCGCCCGACGAGATCGACGTCCTGGTGCATCCGCAGTCGATCATTCACGGCATGGTCGAGTTCTCCGACCGCTCGGTGATGGCGCAGCTCGGCTCGCCGGACATGCGCACGCCGATTGCCCATTGCCTCGGCTGGCCCGACCGCATCAAGGGACCGGCGGCCAGGCTCGATCTGGCCAAGATCGGTCAACTGACCTTCGAGGCACCGGATTTCGAGCGGTTCCCCGGGCTTCGCCTGGCGTTCGATTCGCTCCGGCACGGGAAGGGGGCGACCACGGTCTACAACGCCGCCAACGAGGTCGCGGTCGCGGCCTTCATCGCTGGCAAGATCCGGTTCGGCGCCATTGCGCGACTGGTCGAGGCGACGCTGGAGGACTGGATCCGGGGCGGGAACCAGGGCCCCATGACCTCGGCGGACGACGCAATATCCATTGACCATGTTTCTCGAAATAAAGCTGCCGCCCTATTGCCTCAAATTGCCTTAAAGGCATCCTAGGTAGTTCGGGGCCAGGGCCTAGCGGCGCTGGGTGAGGGAATTCGATGATCGACTTTTTTACCCATAGTTTCAATACGTTGAGCCATGGGCTCCTCGGCTACGTCGTTCCCTTCCTGTTTGTCCTGACCATCGTCGTGTTCTTCCACGAGCTCGGCCATTTCCTGGTCGCGCGCTGGGCCGGCGTTCGGGTGTTAACCTTTTCGCTCGGTTTCGGACCTGAGCTGGTTGGTTTCAACGACCGCCACGGCACGCGCTGGAAGATCTCGGCGATTCCGCTCGGCGGCTACGTCAAGTTCTTCGGCGACGAAAGCGAGGCTTCGACCCCGTCGGCCGAGACGCTCGCGGCCATGACGGCCGAGGAGCGCGCCGGCAGCTTCCACCACAAGAAGGTCGGCCCGCGCGCCGCCATCGTCGCGGCCGGTCCGATTGCCAATTTCATCCTCGGCGCACTGATTTTCGCGGGGATGGCCCTGTATTACGGCAAGCCGAGCACGATCGCGCGCGTCGACGGCGTCGTCGCCGACGGTGCTGCGGCCACTGCCGGCTTCAAGATCGGCGACGTCGTCGTGCAGATCGACGGCAAGCCGATCGAGAGCTTCGCCGACATGCAGCGGATCGTCGCGACGAACGCCGGTTCGGCGCTGGCCTTCCAGGTGAAGCGGGATGGCGCGATCGTGTCGCTGACCGCGACGCCGGCGCTGCTCGAGCGCAAGGATCCGTTCGGCAACAGCCACAAGGTCGGCGTGCTCGGCGTCGAGCACAAGTCCCAGGCCGGTGAGGCCTCGACCGCGCCGGTCGGTGTCGGCGAGGCGCTCAAGATCGGGGTGGAGCAGGTCTGGTTCATCATCACCAGCACCTTCAAGTTCCTGGGCTCCTTGTTCGTGGGCCAGGGCAATCCGAACGAGGTCAGTGGCGTTCTCGGCATCGCCAAGATGTCGGGGCAGGCGGCGAGCGCCGGGTTCCAGTTTGTGATCAATCTGTGCGCCGTGCTGTCGGTCTCAATCGGACTTCTGAACCTGTTTCCGATCCCGCTGCTCGATGGCGGCCACCTTATGTTCTATGCAGCCGAAGTCGTGCGCGGCCGTCCGCTGTCCGAGCGGACCCAGGAGATGGGCTTCCGAATCGGACTGGGCCTTGTGCTGATGCTGATGGTGTTTGCGACCTATAACGACATCCTGCGGATGGCGGCTTCCTGATAGGGGCTTTTTTGTGGCGTTGCTGTTGAGCAACGTCTTGGAATGAAATTGAAATTGCGGCGCGCTCGGCCGTTTGCGGCGTCGGTGAAATTGGCTACAAGCGGCTAGAACTTGGGGAATCTCCCAGACCGGCTTTGGGGTTGGGTCTGGTACGTTGATAAGGGCGCGTTGCGCATGAAGTTTGGACTGCGACTCCGGGGGGGCTTGCTCGCAACCCTGATCTTGTTCGGCGCGCCGGTGTTTGCCCCGGTTGGGGCTGGTTTTGTGTCTTCGTCTGCGCTCGCTCAGACCGTGCAGTCGATCTCCGTCGAGGGGAATCGCCGTGTCGAGGTGGAGACGATCCGCTCCTATTTCAAGCCCGGCCCCGGTGGTCGCCTCGATCAGGGCGCCATCGATGACGGCCTCAAGGCGCTGATCGAAACCGGCCTGTTCCAGGACGTGAAGATCAACCGCGGCGCAGGCGGTCAGATCGTCGTCTCCGTGGTGGAAAACCCGGTGATCGGGCGCATCGCGTTCGAAGGCAACAAGAAGATCAAGGACGAGCAGCTCACCGCCGAAGTCCAGTCCAAGGCCCGCGGCACGTTCTCGCGCGCCATGGTGCAGTCGGACACGCTGCGAATCGCCGAAATCTATCGCCGCTCCGGCCGTTATGACGTGACCGTCACGCCGGAGATCATCGAGCAGCCGAACAACCGCGTCGATCTCGTCTTCACGGTCAACGAAGGTGCCAAGACCGGCGTCAAGTCGATCGAGTTCGTCGGCAACAACGCGTTCTCGTCCTACCGCCTCCGGGACGTCATCAAGACCCACGAATCGAACCTGCTGAGCTTCCTCTCAAGCGGTGACATCTACGATCCGGACCGCGTCGAGGCAGATCGTGACCTGATTCGCCGCTTCTACCTGAAGAACGGCTTCGCCGACGTTCAGGTCGTGGCCGCGCTCACCGAATACGATCCGGAGAAGAAGGGCTTCAACGTCACCTTCAAGATCGAGGAAGGCCAGCAATACCGCGTTGGCTCCGTCGATTTCCGCACCAGCATCCCGAACTTCGACCCGAGCACGCTGCGGAGCTTCTCGCGCGTCAATGTCGGCTCGCTCTATAACGTGGAATCGGTGGAGAAATCGGTCGAGGACATGCAGATCGAGGCGTCGCGCCGCGGCTATGCCTTCGCAGTGGTGCGTCCGGGCGGCGACCGCAATTTCGATGCGCACACCGTCGCCGTCGTGTTCAACGTCGACGAAGGCCCGCGCACTTATATCGAGCGCATCAACATCCGCGGAAACACCCGCACCCGTGACTACGTGATCCGTCGCGAGTTCGACCTGTCCGAGGGCGATGCCTACAACCGTGCGCTGGTCGATCGCGCCGAGCGCCGCCTGAAGAACCTCGACTACTTCAAGACCGTGAAGATCACGACGGAGCCGGGCTCGTCCAGCGATCGCGTGGTCCTGATCGTCGATCTCGAGGAGAAGTCGACCGGCGACTTCTCGGTGTCCGGCGGTTACTCCACGACCGACGGTGCGCTGGCCGAAGTCTCGGTCTCCGAGCGCAACCTGCTCGGCCGCGGTCTGTTCGCCAAGGCGTCGGTCACCTACGGCCAGTACGCCCGCGGCTATTCGCTGTCGTTCGTCGAGCCGTACCTGCTCGACTACCGGGTCGCGCTGGGCCTCGACCTCTATCAGCGCACCCAGCTGTCCAACAGCTACATCTCCTACGGCACCAAGACGCTGGGCTTCAGCCCGCGCCTCGGCTTCCAGCTGCGCGAGGATCTCTCGCTCCAGCTGCGCTACTCGATCTACCGGCAGGAAATCACGCTGCCGTCCAACCTGGCGAACTGTAACAACGTGCTCGGCTCGTCGGCGTTCAACCCGAGCCCGGCCTTCGCTGCCGTCAATGGCATTGATCTGACCTCGACCAACGGCCTCGGCTGCTACGGTGATGGTGAAGCGTCGCTCCCGGTCCGCAAGGAACTTGCGGGCGGCAAGACGCTGACCTCGGCGCTTGGCTACACGCTGACCTACAACACGCTGGACAACAACAAGAACCCGACCGACGGCCTGCTCGTCGACTTCAGGCAGGACTTCGCCGGCGTCGGCGGCGACGTCTCCTACCTGAAGACCGTGGCCGATGCGAAGTACTACCAATCGCTGGTGTCGGACCTCGTCGGTGTGGTCCATCTTCAGGGCGGTGTCCTGAACAAGGTCGGCAGCAGCGATCTGCGCATGCTGGATCACTTCCAGATGGGTCCGAACCTCGTCCGCGGCTTCGCGCCGAACGGCATCGGTCCGCGCGACTTGAATCCCTATGGTACGCAGGACGCAATTGGCGGCACCAAATATTGGGGCGCTTCGCTGGAATTGCAGATGCCGTTCTGGTTCCTTCCGAAGGAAGTGGGTCTGAAGGGCGCTGTCTACGCCGACGCCGGCGGTCTCTTCGACTATCAGGGCCCGACGACGTGGTCGTTGACCAACGAAATGACCACGACCAAGAACTCGAACTGCACGCCTTCGACCATCAACCCGGCTACGACCGGAACTTGTACCGGCCTGGTGTATGACAATGGCAATGTGGTCCGGTCGTCGGTCGGTGTCGGTCTGATCTGGGCCTCGCCGTTCGGTCCGCTGCGCTTCGACTACGCAGTGCCGCTCACTAAGGGCAAGAATGACCGCGTGCAGGAATTCCGGTTCGGCGGCGGCACCTCGTTCTAATTCGATCAACAGGGCATGATGATCTGGCCCCCTTGGGAGTTCCCTTCCGGGAATTCCCTGGGGGTTGATCGCCAAAAAGATCACGCTCAATCCATGAGATAAGGCATGATGCGGCCTGATCGCTTCATGCCGAAGCCGGACCGCGACGGGGTGGAATGGCGCAGCCGACCTTCTTCAAAAAGCCGCCGGCCTCGACGCTGGCCGACATCGCCGCGCTGACCAAGGCGCAACTGGTCGACCCTGCCAGGGGCGGTCATGTCATCACCGGACTTGCTTCGCTGGACGAAGCCGGCCCGATGCATTTGGCGTTCTTCGACAACCTCAAATACGCCGATGAGCTCAAGGCGACCAAGGCTGGCGCCTGTCTGGTGAGCCCGCGCTTCGAGGCCCAGGTGCCCGCGCACGTGGCCGTGCTGCGGGTGGCGCAGCCGTTCCGTGCCTTTGTCGGGATCGCCCGGGAATGGCATGGCGATGCGCTGCGCCCACAGTCCTGGTTCGGCAATGACGGCATTGCGCCATCGGCCATCATCGACCCGTCGGCGCGGCTGGAGGACGATGTCATCGTCGAGCCGCTGACCGTTATCGGTCCGGATGTCGAGATCGGCAGCGGCACCGTGATCGGCGCCGGCGTGGTTCTTGGTCCGGGCGTCAAGATCGGGCGGGACTGCAATGTCGGAGCCCGCACGGCAATCCAGTGCGCACTGATCGGCAACAACGTGCTGATCCACCCCGGCTGCTCGATCGGCCAGGACGGCTACGGCTTCATCTTCTTCGGCCCCGAAGGGCATCTGAAGGTGCCCCAGACCGGCCGCGTACTGATCCAGAACAATGTGGAAGTCGGCGCCGGCACCACCATCGATCGCGGCTCCCTGCGGGACACCATGATCGGGGAGGGCACCAAAATCGACAATCAGGTCCAGATCGGCCACAATGTGACGATCGGCCGGAACTGCCTGCTGGCGGCCCAGATCGGGCTCGCGGGCAGCCTGACGATCGGCGACAACGTGGCGCTGGGAGCAAAGGTTGGCATCAACAATCACCTCAAGATCGGTGATGGGGCCCAGGTCACCGCGATGAGCGGGGTCAAGGACGACATCCCGCCGAATGGTCGCTGGGGCGGATTTTTTGCCAAGCCGACCAAACAATGGTTCAAGGAAATTATCGCGGTGGAGCGCCTGGTACGCGACAGCAAGGCCGATCCGAAGGACGAGGGACGGGAATGACGGCGGAATCACCTGTGAAATTCGAGCTGGTGGATATCAATGCGATCCTCCAGACGCTGCCGCACCGCTTTCCGATGCTCCTGATCGACCGGGTGATCAACATCCGGGCCGATTACAGCGGCATCGGCATCAAGAACGTCACCTTCAACGAGCCGGCCTTCCAGGGCCATTTCCCCGAACGTCCGGTCTATCCGGGCGTGATGATGATCGAGGCGATGGCGCAGACCGCCGGCGTGATCGGCATCAAGTCGGTCGAGGGCACCGAGAAGCCGCGCGCGGTGTATTTCCTCACCATCGACAAGTGCAAATTCCGCAAGCCCGTGCTGCCCGGCGACACCATCGAGTATCACATGCGCTCGGTTGGCCGCCGCAAGGCGATGTGGTGGTTTCACGGCGATGCCAAGGTCAATGGCCAAGTCGTCGCCGAAGCCGATGTCGGCGCCATGTTGACCGACTGATTGGGGCGCGCCGCCCGTTCAAGTGTTGGATGAGGTCGTTGATGCAGTGGCGTGGCTTCTTCAGCCGCTCTCTGAAACACGCCGAGATCATACGTCACTGGACAGATCGGGCGCAGTCGCGCTAACCACCGGAAAGCCGAGCAAGTTCAACACATAGTCAGACCTTCTTGATTAGTAAGATCGCTTGATGAGTAAGATCGACCCCACCGCACGGGTGGAAGACGGCGCCGTGATCGGCGAGGGCACCGAGATCGGGCCCTTTTGCATCATTGGTCGCAACGCCCGGATCGGGGCCAATTGCAAGCTGCTCGGACAGGTCACCGTCATCGGCCATACCTCGGTCGGGGACAATTGCGTGATCTCGCCGTTCGCGGTGCTCGGCGGCGCGCCGCAGGACCTCAGCTACAAGGGCGAGCCGACCACGCTCGACATCGGTTCAGGCTGCACCATCCGCGAAGGCGCGACCATGAACGTCGGCACCGTCAAGGGCGGCGGCAAGACGCGCGTCGGCAACGACGGCTACTTCATGAACAACAGCCATGTCGGCCACGACTGCATGGTCGGCAACAACGCGATCTTCGCGACTTCGGCGACGCTCGGTGGCCATTGCGAGATCGGCGATGCCGTCTATATCGGCGGACTGTCCGCGGTGCACCAGTTCACGCGCATCGGCTCCTATGTGATGGTCGGCGGCCTCTCGGGCGTGCGCGACGACATCATCCCGTACGGGCTCGCCAACGGCCAATATGCGGTGCTGGAGAGCCTCAACCTCATCGGCATGAAGCGGCGCAAATTCACCCGGCAGCGCCTCGCAACCGTGCGTGCATTCTACCAGAAACTCTTCCATGGCCCTGGCACGTTCGCCGAGCGGCTGGAGGCGGTGCGGTCCCTCGAGAGCGAAGATCCGGCGATCGCCGAAATCCTCGGCTTCATCGGCAAGGGCAAGCGTCCGCTCTGTCTTCCCACCATCGAGAAGTGACGCCGGGATGGCCGCGGACATGACATCGGCGGCTCCAGGGATTTTATCACCGGTCGGTGTCGTCGCCGGCGGTGGTGCGATGCCGTTCGCGGTGGCCGAGTCGCTTGCGGCGCGCGGCATTACGCCGGTGCTGTTTCCGTTGCGAGGCGCCTGCGATCCGGTGCAGGCGGAGAAATTCCGCCATCGCTGGATCTCGGTCGGACAGCTCGGCCGCGCTATGCGGCTGTTCCGCGAGGAAGGCTGCCGCGACCTGATCTTCATCGGCACCCTGGTGCGGCCTTCGCTCACGGAGATCCGGTTCGACTTCACGACGTTGCGGCTGCTCGGCAACGTCATCCGCGCCTTCCGCGGCGGCGACGATCATCTGCTGTCCAGTGTCGGGCGCATTCTCGAGCAAGGCGGCTTTCGCATGGTCGGCATCAAGGACGTCGCGCCCGACCTGCTGATGCCCGAGGGCTGCATCACGCGCGCCTGGCCGGCCGACAATGCCAAGGGCGACATCGAACGCGGACGCGCGGTGCTTACCGCGCTCGGTCCGTTCGACATCGGGCAGGCCGCCGTGGTGATCGACGGCCATGTGGTGGCTGTCGAGGACATCGAGGGCACTGATGCGCTGCTGGCGCGCGTGGCGCGGCTGCGCGAGGAGGGCCGTATCCGTGCCGCCACGGGGCGTGGCGTGCTGGTGAAGGCGCCGAAGAGCGACCAGGATCTTCGCTTCGACCTGCCGACGATCGGCGCGCGCACGATCGAGGGCGTCGCCAAGGCCGGCCTTGCCGGTGTCGCCGTCATCGCCGGCAACACCATCGCCGCCGAGCCGCAGGCGATGATCGGGCTCGCCGACGCCAAATATCTCTTCGTCGTCGGTCTGCCCGCGTGATGCAGACCCGCAATCCCAAACGGAAGATCTTCCTGATCGCGACGGAGGAATCCGGCGACCGGCTCGGCTCGGCGCTGATGAAGGTGCTGCGCCAGCGCCTCGGCGACGGCGTGCAGTTCGAGGGAGTCGGCGGCCGCACCATGGCACGCGAGGGGCTCGAGACGCTGTTTCCCATCGAGGAGCTGTCGATCGTCGGCTTTGCCGCGGTGATGCAGCAACTGCCGAAGATCCTGCGATTGATCCGCGAGACCGCGGATGCCGTGACCGAGTCCGCGCCCGACGCGCTGGTCATCATCGACAGTCCCGATTTCACCCATCGTGTTGCGCGCCGCGTGCGCGCGAAGAATCCGGCGATCCCGGTGATCGACTACGTCTCGCCCTCGGTCTGGGCCTGGCGGCCGGGCCGTGCGCGCGCGATGCTCGGCTATGTCGATCACGTGCTGGGTTTGCTGCCGTTCGAGCCGGAGGAGTACCGCAAGCTGAAAGGGCCGCCCTGCAGCTATGTCGGCCATCCCCTGATCGAGCAATTGCCGTCGCTGCGTCCGAACCCCGACGAGCAAAAGCGACGCGCCGGCGAGCCGCCGGTGTTGCTGGTGCTGCCGGGCAGCCGCCGCAGCGAGATCCGGCATCATCTCGGCCTGTTCGGCGCCGCGCTCGGGCGATTGCAGGCCGAGGGCCGCGCGTTCGAATTGATGCTGCCGACGATGCCGCATCTCGAAGCCACGGTCCGCGCGGGCGTGGCGACCTGGCCGGTCAAGCCGCAGATCGTCGTCGGCGAAGCCGAGAGGCGCGCTGCATTCCGGATCGCGCGCGCGGCGCTGGCGAAATCCGGCACGGTGACGCTGGAGCTCGCGCTGTCGGGCATTCCGATGGTGACGGCCTATCGCGTCGGCGCGATGGAGGCCTTCATCCTGCGCCGCGCGATCCAGGTCTCTTCGGTGATCCTCGCCAATCTCGTGATCGGCAAGGACGTGATCCCCGAATTTTTGCAGGAAGACTGTACGCCGGAGAAGCTCGCAGCCGCATTGTCCGAGGTGCTGGCGGAGACACCGATGCGCAAGCAACAGGTCGAAGCCTTCGCGCAGCTCGACACCATCATGTCGACCGGCAATAAATCGCCGAGCGTGCTCGCCGCCGACATCGTGCTCGCGACGATGCGGAAGGGGCGGCAGACGAGCCAGGGATAGAGTCGCCGACGCCACTATCTCATCTGGACGACGACCTTTCCCTTCGCTCGTCCCTGGCCGAGATATGAAAGCGCGTCCTTCGCCTGTTCGAACGGAAAAACCTTGTCGATCACCGGCCGGATGCTTTCCGCTTCGAGAAGCCCGCCAATCTCCGCGAGCCGGCTGCCGTCTGGACGCACGAACAGGAACGAATAGGCGACGCCGCGTCTGCTGGCGAGGCGAATGATCTTGCGGCTGAGAAGCCCGAACACCAGCACCATGAGAAAGTTCATGCCACGGGCGCGCGCGAATGCGGCGTCCGGCGGTCCGACCAGCGAGACGACGGTGCTCCCGGCCTTCAATATCCGAAGCGATTTTTCGATCGCATCGCCCCTGACGGTGCCCAGTACGGCGTCGTAGTTTCGGAGCACGTCCTCAAATTGATGCGTCTTGTAATCGACCACCTCGTCGGCCCCGAGGCTCCGCACGAGGTCGATGTTCCCGGTGCTCGTTGTCGTCCCGACTTTTGCCCCGAAATATTTCGCGAGCTGGATTGCGAACGTGCCGATGCCGCCGGCGCCTGCCGGGATGAACACCTTCTGGCCGGGCTTGAGTTGTGCTCGCTCCTTGAGGGCCTGCCACGATGTCAGGCCGACCATCGGGATCGAGGCCGCTTGCACGAAGTCCAGATTTGCCGGTTTGGGCGCGGCGGCGCTTTCGGGCACACGCGCGAGTTCGGTGAGTGCGCCGGTGCCGCTCAGGTCGAAGATACTGGCGAACACGGCATCGCCCGGCTTGAAGCGGGTCACGCGGCTTCCGACTTCCACCACGACACCAGACAGATCGCTGCCCATCGTGGCTGGTAGCTGAAGCGGGAGGACGGGCTTGAACAGTCCTTTCGCAATCATGTTGTCGACAGGATTCAAGCCGGCCGCGTGGACCTGAACGAGAAGCTCATCCGGTCCAGGCTGTGGCCGGGGAATGTCAGCGAAGGTGACTTGGTCGGGTTTGCCGTAGCGCTTTAAGACAAGTGCTTTCATGTGATGCTGTTTCGAAGATTTTGTGGGAGCGGCTGTATGGGGCGGTGGCTCGTTCATCCCGTCAGAAAGCTCGGGCGGGGCGGGAGGCCACGACATGCCTGGCGTCGAGCCCCAGGTCCTTTCGAATCCCGGCATCTACCAAGCCGGCAGGCGCAAATCTGCGAAGGAAGCGCAGCCGCTTGGCGAGCTTGCCGGCCGCGTAGCGGACCTTCGGGTTTGCCGCGTCGGCCGCCGTGAGCACGGTTTCGGCCACGACGCCCGGAAGCTCGGCCGTCGCCATCACCTCCTTCACCCTCCTGTTCACGCCCGCACGAGCTTTGCGGTACTCATCGAGCTTGGCATCCGGCTCCATGAAGTTCGTGTCGAATGGCGTCTTCGTGTACGCGGGCTCGATGACCGAGACCCGGATGCCCCGGGTGCGTAGCTCGTGGTCCAGCGATTCCGAATATCCCTCCACCGCGTGCTTGGTCGCGGCATAGAGCGCGCCGTAAGGCATCGGCAGGAAGCCGAGGACAGATCCGACGTTGATGATGCGACCGCTGCCCTGGCGTCGCATGTGCGGCACGACAGCGCGCGTCATCCGGACCAGCCCGAAAAAGTTGGTTTCGAAGATCGACCGCGCCTGATCGATCGAGCTCTCTTCGGCGCCGGCGGGGGCGACGCCGAAGCCGGCATTGTTCACGAGCACATCGATGCCGCCATCGCGCCGCACCACTTCGCTTACGGCAGCCTCCACTGATTCATCGCTGGTCACATCGAGGGGCAGCATCTCGAACGATCGCTGGCCTGTCTGGGCTCCCCGTCTGCTGGTGCCGTAGACCTTGTAGCCGGCCTTCGCGAGCCGCTCCGCGGTGGCTTCGCCGATGCCCGACGAGGCGCCGGTCACCAGAGCAATCTTCCCTCTAAACTGAGCCATCTACTTCTCCTGGCGGCCCCGGACGGGGTTGCGCGATCAAATCCGCCGCGGGCGAGGGCTTCGGCCACGCGGATCCGGTCGGATGATTTTTTTGATTACGGTCGTAATCATTTAATAAGATGACGATCGTAACTATATTTGTCAAGATCACTCTGGTTCAGGATCTGACGCATGCGAGTTTCCAAGGAGAAGGCGGCTGAAAACCGCGACCGAATTCTCAAGGCGGCGTCGCGCCTTATGCGCGAGCGCGGCATATCCGGTGTCGGCGTTGATGCGCTGGCTGAAGCGGCCGGGATGACCCACGGCAGCCTCTACAGCCAGTTCGGCTCCAAGGAGCGGCTTGTCGAGGAAGCGGTCGCCGATGCGATTGTCACCAAGGGCATGGAGCTGCGCGAGGAGTGGAGTCTTGGCGACTACGGTTCTGAATATCTGTCGGCCACGCATCGCGACGAACCCGGGACCGGATGTCCGTTTGCGGCTCTGTGCTGCGAGATGCCGCGCCAAGGCCACGGGGCGCGAGAGCGTTTCACTGCTGGAGTGAGGGGAATGGCCGGTTGGCTCGGCGAGCGGCTGGGTGGCGGCATCAAGCGACGCCAGCGCGACGAGGAGGCGCTTGCCACTCTTGCTTCGCTGGTCGGGGCGCTCGTGCTTGCTCGCGCCGTGAGCGATCCCAAGCTATCTGACGATATCCTTCGCTCGACCAGAAAAAGGCTTGAGAGCTGATCTCGTGCGTGGCGATGTGAATGGCCCGACGGACGATCTACGCCAGCCCACCATCCACTCGGAAACACTGGCAAGTGATGCGCCGGCTCGCGTCGGAGGCGAGGTACAGCGCCATGTCCGCGATGTCTTCGGGCGTTACCGCATCGGGAATGGCCTGGCGCGTGCGCATCTCGGTGATGACCTTCTCGTCCGGATACCACAGCCTCCGCTGCCGCTCGGTGATCACCATGCCCGGCGCAATCGCGTTGACGCGGATGCGGTCGGCGCCGAACTTGCGGCCGAGTGAATTGGTGAAGCCGACGATGGCCGCCTTGGCCGCGGCGTAGACCGGCAGCCCCGGCGCGCCGCGCATCCAGGCGACCGACGACATGTTGATGATCGAGCCGCCGCCGCGCGCCTGCATCTGCGGCACCACAGCTTGCGCAGCGAAGAAGACGTGCTTGAAATTGACCCCGATCGTCCAGTCGAACTCGGCCGGCGTCACATCAGCCAGCACCTGGCGCTGATCGTTCGCGGCATTGTTGAGGAGGACTGCGGCATCGCCAAGCGACCCCTGCACCTTCGCCAGCGCGGCGCGCAGGGCGTCGATATCCAGGAGATCGCAGGGCACGAACAGCGGTGCCGTGCCGGAGGTCTTCGCCACCTCCTGCGCGAGGGCTTCGCCCGCCTGCGTGTCGAGGTCGAGGAAGGCGACGCGCGCGCCCTGAGCGGCGAACGCGCGCGTAAAGGCGGCACCGATGCCGCTGGCGCCTCCGGTGATCACCACCACGCGATCGGCGAGGTCGGCATAGGTCGTCTGGGTCATTCGATCAGTCGCTCCGTCTCAGGGTCGAACAGGCAAATGCGGCGGGTATCGAGGGCGAAAGAGGCGGTCCCGCCCGGCGTCGGGCGGATGTCCGGCGAGATGCGCGCCTGCGCGGGCTCGCCGCCAAGCCGCAGCAGGACAATGGTCTCCGCGCCGGTGGGCTCGACCAGCTCGACAGGCGCGGTGACGATGACCGGCGCGCCCGTGGCGCCAGAGAACACGCGATCGCCCTCGGCGATGCATTCCGGCCGGATTCCAATCACCACCTCGCGGCCGACATAGGAGGTCGCTGCGTCGTAGTCCTGGAGACGGAGACGGACCTCGTCCGGCCGGCCTGCGCCGATCACCGCCACAGGACCGCTGCTGTCTGCCTCGAGCCGGGCCGGCATCGTGTTCATCGGCGGCGAGCCCATGAAGCGGGCGACGAACAGATTGGCCGGATACCGGTACACCGTGTCGGGGTCGGCGAATTGCTGCACCACGCCGCGATGCATCACGGCGATGCGCGTTGCCATGGTCATCGCCTCGATCTGGTCGTGGGTGACGTAGATGATGGTGGCGCCGATGCGTTGGTGCAGCCGCTTGATCTCCATGCGCATCTCGACGCGCAGCTTGGCATCGAGGTTGGAGAGCGGCTCGTCGAACAGGAACAGCAGGGGATCGCGCACCAGCGCGCGACCCATCGCCACGCGCTGGCGCTGGCCGCCGGACAGTTGCGACGGTTTGCGGCCGAGCAGCGGCTCGATCTGAAGCAGCCTGGCCACGTTCGCCAGGGCCTTCTCCTGCTCCGCCTTGGCGACGTGCCGGCACTCCATGCCGAAAGTGATGTTCTGGCGCACCGTCATCGACGGATAGAGCGCGTAGGACTGGAACACCATGGCGATGTCGCGGTCTTTGGGCGGGACGTCGTTGACGACGCGTCCGCCGATCTCGATCGTGCCGTCACTGGCGCGATCGAGCCCGGCGATGATGTTGAGAAGCGTGGACTTGCCACAGCCGGACGGCCCGACCAACACAGTGAACTCACCGCTCTCGATGTCGAGGTTGATGCCTTGCAGCACCTCCAGATTGGCGTAGCGCTTCGACAGGGCGCGAATGCTCAGTGCTGCCATGACCCATCCATCATTTCACGGCCCCGGCAGTGAGACCGCGTACGAAATACCTGCCGCCGAGGAGGTAGACCAACAAAGTGGGGAGCGCTGCGATGATCACCGCCGCGCTCTGCACGCCGTGCTTCGGGATATCCGCGACCGCGGCCGACAGTGCGATCAGCGCCGCCGTGACAGGCTGCTGCTGGCCGGTCGTGAATGTCACGCCGTAGAGGAACTCGTTCCAGATATGGGTGAACTGCCAGATCACGGTGACGATCAGGATCGGAGGCGAGAGCGGCAGAATGATGCGCCAGAAGATCCGAAAGAAACCGGCGCCATCGATCCGCGCGGCCCGGATCAATTCATGCGGAATGGCGACGTAATAGTTTCGGCAGAACAGCACGGTGAAGGAGAGCCCCTGGATCGTGTGGATCAGCACGAGGCCCGTCAGCGAGTTGATGAGGCCGATGTCGCGTAGCACGATGGTCCAGGGGAGCAGGCGCATCTGCTGCGGCAGGAAGAGGCCGAGCGTGACGATACCGTAGATCCAGTTGTCGCCGCGAAAGCGCCAGAGCGACACCGCGTAACCGGCGACAGCGCCGAGCAGGGTGGAGAGGATTGTCGCGGGGATCGTGACGAGCGCGGAGTTCAGCATATACGGCCGTATGCCGTTGCAGGTCTCGGCGACGCAGAAGCCGCTCCAGGCGATGGCGTAATTGCTCCAGGCCAGATGTTGCGGCCAACCGATCATCGAGCCCTGCGCGATCTCCTCGTTGGTGCGCAGCGAGTTGAGGATGACGACAACCAGCGGCGCGAGCCAGGCGGCCGCGAGCAACGACACCACGAGATAGATCAGAGCGCGGCCCGGCGCGAAGCTTTGGTCACGCATGAGTGGACTGCCGTCGTTGGACATAACGCCATGCCGCGTAAGGCAACAGCACCGCGAGAAGGATGAGCAACATCAGAACCGCCGCCGCGGCGCCGCGGCCTAGCTGGCTGCGCTGGAACATCAGATCGTAGACGACGAGTGCCGGCAGCTGGGTCGCAATTCCCGGGCCGCCGTTGGTCAATGCGCGGACCAGGTCGAAAGCCGAGATCGCAAATTGCAGCTGGATCACGATCACGGTGACGGTGATCGGCCAGAGCGTCGGCAGGATGACGCGCCAATAAGTTCGGATCGGCCCCGCGCCGTCGATCTGCGCGGCCCTGATGATGTCGGCATCGACGGAGCGAAGGCCGGCCAGGAAGAGAGCCATGGCGAAGCCGGAGGATTGCCAGACCGCCGCGATGACGATGGTCCAGATCGCCATGTCGCGGTTGACCAGCCAATCGAAATGGAAGGCGGTCCAGCCGAGGTCATGGACGAGCTTTTCGATCCCGATGCCGGGATTGAGGAGCCAGCTCCAGACCGTGCCAGTGACGACGAACGAGACCGCCAGCGGGTAGAGGAAAATGGACCGCAGCACGTTCTCGGCGCGAATACGCTGATCGAGCAGGATCGCAAGCAGGAGGCCGGTGAACAGGCTGAGCACCACGAAGGCGATGCCGAACAGCAGCAGATTGTCGAAGGCAACCTGCCAGTTTCGTGACGCCAGGACTGCGGTGTAGTTGCGCAGGCCCACCCAGCCGGAGACCGGAATGAGGGTGGATGGCGTGAACGAGATCCAGATCGTCCAGATCGAAAACGATATGAGGTGCGCTGCTGATAACAGCAGCGGCACCCAGATCATCAGAAATTCGGGCAGCCGGCGCACCATCTCAGAGGTCGCCGACCGGCCCGGTTGCACTGCTTTCGAGACGGCGTTGGTCAACGCGCGCTCTCGACGGCCTCGGCGAGGCGGGACACGCCTTCTTCCGGCTTGATCGTCTTGTTCTTCACATATTCGGTGATGACGTCGATCATCGCGGCGGTGAGGCCGTTTTCCTGCGCCATGTTGTGCGCAACGCTCAGGACGGCCTGATTGCTGGCAACAGCGTCTTTCAGGGCTGCCGCGGTACGCCGTTGACCCTCCGACCAGCCTTCACCGGACAGATCGACATCGGTGCGCACCGGGATCGATCCCGTGATCTGCGAGTACATGGTCTGGATCGCCGGATCCATCACGAGCTGCGCCATCAGCATCTGGCCGGCCTGCAGATCGGCCTCCTTGCGCTGCCAGAAAATGAAGGCATCGGCATTCAACAGGAACACCGGCTTGCTGTTGTCGCTGGGGCCGGGGGTGATGATGAAGTCGTCGAGCTTGAAGCCGGCGTTTTTCAACACGCCTTGCGCCCAGCCGCCCATGATCAACATGCCCATGTCGCCGTCGATGAAACGCTTCGCATTGGTGGCAAAGGGTTGGGCGCCGATATTGGGGTCACACCACTCGGAGATCTTGCGTGTCTGTGCGAAGGCAGCCTTGATCTCGGGGCCTTCCAGCGCCTTCTTGTCGAGATTCATGATCGCGGCGCGGTATGCCGTCGGGCTGATGCCGGCGAACGATGCCTCGAACTTTTGCCCGTCATCGGGACGGGTGCCGCCGTTGGCGATGGGATAGGCCATTCCGGCCGACTTCATCTTCTCGGCAAGCGCATTGAAGTCAGCCCAGGTGACGGGGACCTTGTCCGCCTTGGCTTTGTCCATTCCGCGCTTGGAGAGGAACAGCATGTTGGTGGCGTAGATCTGCAACGGCAGGGCAATCCACTTGCCGCCTGGCTTGTGCAATTTGGCGAGGTCCGGCGCGACGACCTTCTCGTAGCCGGCAGCGGCGACCACGGCGTCGAGGTCAACGGTCGGAGCGATCTTCGACCACGCCGCAATCTCCGGCCCCTTGAGTTGCGAACAGGCCGGCGGATCGCCGGCGATGATCTGCGCGCGCAGCTTGTTCATCATTTCGGTGGTGAAGCCGGGCACGGGCGAGTGCTGCCAGACGCCGCCTTTCTCCTCGAACTTCTTGCCGAGCGCGGTGATCGCAGCGCCGTCGCTGCCTGCGGACCATTGCGAGATTGCGGTCAGGCGCGGCTTGACCGCGCCTTGTGCGCGAGCAAAGGCCGGCAGCGCGAGCGCGGCAGCAGATCCAGCGAGCAGACGACGCCTTGTTGTTGTGATCGGCATGGCAAGTTCCTCCCGGTTTGAAGTTCTTTGCGCTGTTTTGCGCTGTTCTTGACGCTTTCTTGGCGTGCGTGAGCCGCACGCGGCTTAGGTCATGTCAGGCGGCCTCCGTCGATGCGGCCGGCATGCCGCCGCTCCTCGCCAGGCAGAGCGCGGCGAAGGCCAATGCAGCCTGTGGATCATTGCCGGTCGACGGCGGAACGAAAGCGAGCGACACCTGCGCCAGTTTCCGGCCGCCGAGCAAGCAGGCATCGATCCCCTCAATCACGGCTCTTCGCTCCTCCTCGGCGAGCAGCGATGGCCAACCGCTGACGACAACGCCGCGGCATGGCTTGACGTTCAAAGTATTGCCGATGGCGAGGCCAAGCCTGAACAGGCGCTGGCGCAGTTCCTGCCGCACCCGCGACGTGAGGGGGATCGTGGTCACCCATTCACTGCCGAGCCGGACCAATTCCGCTTCGGTGACGCGCAGAAGTGCGGCCAGCGCCGGCAGCGACGTATAGGCTTCGACGCAGCCGTGATGTCCGCAGCGGCAGCGTGGGCCGTCAGCGCCGAAGACCATGTGGCCGAGCTCGACCGGATCGAGCGCGTCGTCCTCGATCGGATCATCCAGCCAGGCGCCGGCGACGCCCTGGCCGACGAAGACGAACAGATGCGCATCGCTGAACGGATAGTTTTCCGTGCGGCAACGATGAAACGTGGCATGCGCCACCACCGAATTGGTGAAGGTGACCGGCACGCCCGCGAACAATTCGCCGAACATGTCGCCGATACGTCCGACGTCGCACGGAATGATCGGATTGCCAAACTCGCTGAGCCGACCGAGGCCCGGAACGGTGACGCCGACCTGTGCGAGCCTGATGCGGCGCCGGCGCGTCCAGTCGCGCAGCAATGCCAGCGCTTCGTGAAACACGCGGCCGACGGATTCGACGGTCGGCTTCTTCGGCAGCGGCACACGCTCGGTGTAATGCAATTCGCCCGACAGGCCGCCAACGCCGATGCTGAGCCACTGGCCGGTCAGTTCGAGCCCCCCGATAGCCACCGTGCGGTCGAGCGACACCAGTCCCGTCGGGCCGCCGACATACGGGGCAGGGCGCCGCACTTCCTCGATCAGGCCTTCGGCTTTCAGGTCGAACAGGATGCGCGACAGGCTCGCTTCGGACAGGCGCACGGCTTTTGCCAGCGGCGGCCGGAACGAGCCGCCGGACTGGAGCAGATGGGTCAAAATGGCAGCGCGCGTCTGCCGCCGACTTCTCGGCTGCTCCGGCATTTCCATCCCTGTCGTCATTCTTACTTAGTGTAAGAATTTGCGCGCGGAGTGTTTCCGCTGTCAAGCGCTCGTCGGTGTGATGCGTGGACTTGTTGTTGTGCGGGGCAACAAGATCAGGATGCGGGCTTGGGCCGCGTGCCTTCCGACCATTCCGGCAATTCGTCCTTCGGGTCGTACCAGTTGGACGAATCCGATCGCCAGATGTGGACTTCGGGCCGTTCCGCAATCGGGGTGTCCAGGCAGCCCATCCGTAGCAGCACCGTGTCTCGGCCTTCGCGCGAGGCCACGATGTGCGAGCCGCAACGCGAACAGAAATAGCGAGTCTTGCCGGGTGAGGATTCGAAGCCGCGCAGCAACCCCTCGCCGTTCGTCCAGCGAAAACGATCGCGCGGAACGTTGGTGACGGTGGAGAAGGCCGAGCCGTGCGTCTTGCGGCAGGTCCGGCAATGGCAGTGGACGATGGAGCCCGGGGCCGCGTCGACTTCGTAGGCAACGCCTCCGCAAAGGCAGCTTCCGTTGAGCATCGGCATTCTCCAAATTTGTCGGGCGGGCACGTTGCGCTGCTCACCCTACAATATCTCGGGCGAAACGAGAGCGGGCGTCATCGCTGCAAGAGGGGAGCGGCAAGATCACGCATGCGCAACTCGTCTAGCCCTTCGGCTCTTTTGTTCCGCCCGGAACTTCCTAACTGCTGTTGGCCTGAAACAGAGGAGTCAGCAGGTTTATGTTAAGGAATGTTAAGCTCGCGTCCGTTGCTCTTGTCATGATTGCGGGTGCCGCCACCGGCGCGCAGGCCAAGAGCCAGAATTGTCCTGTCGCGAACGAGGGACAGATCGAGGCGCTGTTTGCGACGTTCAATGGCGCATGGGCGACAAAGGATCCTGCCAAGGTCACCGCCCTTTTCACGAAGCATCCTGTCTTGCTCGCGACCGTCTCGAACACGCCGAGGACGACGCGGGACGAGGTCAACGACTACTTCGTGAAGTTTCTCAAGAGCAGCCCGGTCGGCCGCATCGATACGTCCACGGTCGAGATCGATTGCCGCACGGCAAGCCGCGTCGGGACGTGGACCGTGTCGCTGACGGACCCGGCCAGCGGGAGCAAGTCGGACGTCAAGGCGCGCTACTCGTTCATCTATCGCTATGAAGACGGTGCGTGGAAGATCGACCATCTCCATTCGTCCATGATGCCCGAGAAGTAGTCCGCAAACAAAAACGGCGCCATCGTGGGATGGCGCCGTTCCGTTGGACATTTCTGTCCGACTTACTTGCGATCCTTGATCGCGACGTAGTCGCGGCGGGTGACGCCGGTGTAGAGCTGGCGCGGACGGCCGATCTTCTGCTGCGGATCCTCGATCATCTCGCTCCACTGGCTGATCCAGCCGACGGTGCGGGCGACTGCGAACAGCACGGTGAACATCGAGACCGGGAAGCCCATCGCCTTCAGCGTGATGCCCGAATAGAAGTCGACGTTCGGGTACAGCTTGCGGTCGATGAAGTACGGGTCGCTGAGCGCGATCTTCTCGAGCTCGAGCGCCACCTTCAGCATCGGATCGTCGCCATGGCCGGTCTCCTTGAGAACGGCGTGACACATCTTCTGCATGATCTTGGCGCGCGGATCGTAGTTCTTGTAGACGCGGTGACCGAAGCCCATCAGGCGGACTTCCGAGTTCTTGTCCTTCACCTTGGCGATGAACTCGGGGATCTTGTCGACAGTGCCGATCTCGGCAAGCATCGCCAGCGCCGCTTCGTTGGCGCCGCCATGCGCCGGGCCCCAGAGGCAGGCGATGCCGGCGGCGATACAGGCGAACGGGTTGGCGCCGGAGGAGCCGGCGATACGCACCGTCGAGGTCGAGGCGTTCTGCTCGTGGTCGGCGTGCAGGATGAAGATCTTGTCCAGCGCGTCAGCGAGCACCGGGTTGATCTTGTACTCCTCGCACGGCACGGCGAAGCACATGTTGAGGAAGTTCTCGGCGAAGGAGAGCGAGTTCTTCGGATACACGAAGGGCTGGCCGACCGTGTACTTGTAGGCCATCGCCGCCAGCGTCGGGATCTTCGCGATCATGCGCATGGAGGCGATCATGCGCTGCTTCGGATCGTTGATATCCGTCGAGTCGTGATAGAACGCGGCAAGCGCGCCGACCGAAGCGACCATGACGGCCATCGGATGGGCGTCGCGGCGGAAGCCCTGGAAGAAGCGGGCCATCTGCTCGTGCACCATCGTGTGATGGATCACGCGGTCGTCGAAATCCTTCTTCTGCGCGGCGGTCGGCAGGTTCCCGTAGAGCAGCAGATAGCAGGTCTCGAGGAAGTCGCCGTTCTCGGCGAGCTGCTCGATCGGGTAGCCGCGGTATTCCAGCACGCCCGCGTCACCGTCGATATAGGTGATCTTGGACTGGCAGCTCGCGGTCGAGGTGAAGCCGGGATCGTAGGTGAACAGGCCGGACTGGCCGTACAGCTTGCCGATATCGATGACATCAGGTCCGACGCTGCCGCTGTGAATCGGAAGATCGTAGTTCTTGTTTCCGACCGTCAGCGTGGCGGTCTTGTTGGTTTCTTTTGCGTCCATCAGAGGTCCCCGATGTATGGTGAAACGGGCCGGAGCCGGAGGCCCCCAAGGGAGAAGATGGGGCAGGCCGGATGTTCCAGAAGGTACGGTCAGATGGGTATATTATTGCTGTGTGCGCTGCAAGATCATGGCAGCCATGGTCTGCCCATGGCCTACTTACGTCTTAGTCTAGTCCTTGGACTGATCCTGAAGCCGGGCGAGGCTTTCCTCGCGCCCCAGCACGTCCAAAACCTCAAATATGCCAGGCGACGTGGTCCGACCGGTCAGCGCCGCGCGCAAGGGCTGGGCGACCGCGCCGAGCTTGAGACTATTTTCCTCCGCAAAAGCGCGTAGCGCCGCCTCCGTGGTGGCGCCGCTCCAGGTCTCGACATTCTCCAGCGCGGAATGAAGCTGGCCGATCAGCTTGCGGTTCTCGGGCGTCAGCAGGGCCGCCGCCTTCGGATCGAGCTGCAGCGGGCGGTCGGCGAAGATGAAATAGGCGCCGTCGATCAGTTCGATCAGCGTCTTGGCGCGCTCCTTCAGGGCCGGCATGGCCTTGAGCAGCTGGCCGCGCGTGGTGTCGTTTAACTTCGCCTTAATCTCGTCGCGGGCGGGCACGACGTGGTCGAGCACGTCCTCGAACAGCTTCACGAGTGATTGATCGTCGGCGTGGCGGATGTAATGGCCGTTGAGGTTCTCCAGCTTGGCGAAGTCGAAGCGGGCGGCGGCGCGGCCGACATTGGCGAGATCGAACGCGGCGATCATCTCCTCGGTCGAGAAGATCTCCTGGTCGCCATGGCTCCAGCCGAGGCGGACGAGATAGTTGCGGAGCGCGGCCGGGAGGTAGCCCATGGCGCGATAGGCGTCGACGCCGAGCGCGCCGTGGCGCTTGGACAGTTTTGAGCCGTCCGGACCGTGGATCAGGGGGATGTGGGACATGTTCGGCAGCGCCCAGCCCATCGCATCGTAGATCTGCTTCTGGCGGGCGGCGTTGATCAGATGGTCGTCGCCACGGATGACGTGGGTGACGCCCATATCGTGGTCATCCACGACCACAGCGAGCATGTAGGTCGGATTGCCATCGCCGCGCAGCAGGACGAGGTCGTCGAGGTTCTCGTTCTGCCAGACCACGCGACCCTGGACCTGGTCCTCGATCACGGTCTCGCCGGTCTGCGGCGCGCGCAGGCGGATGGTCGGCTTGACGTCGGAGGGGGCGGTCGCCGGATCGCGATCGCGCCATAGGCCGTCATAGAGGCGGGTTCGGCCCTCCGCGCGCGCCTTCTCGCGCATCGCGGTGAGCTCCTCGGCGGTGGCGTAGCAGCGGTAGGCCTTGCCGTCGGCCAGCAGCTGCTCGGCGACCTCGCGGTGACGGGCGGCGCGGCTAAACTGGTAGATGACGTCACCATCCCAGCCGAGCTCCAGCCATTTCAGCCCGTCCAGAATCGCTCCGATCGCAGCCTCGGTGGAGCGCTCCCGGTCGGTGTCCTCGATCCGGAGCAGCATCTTGCCGCCGTGCTTCTTCGCAAAGAGCCAGTTGAACAGCGCCGTGCGGCCCCCCCCGATATGGAGGAAGCCGGTCGGCGAGGGAGCGAAGCGGGTGACGACGGAATCGGTCATTCTTGGCAGGGCCTATGCATTGGAGGCGGTGGTATATAACAGGACCGGAGCATAACTAAAGCCCGGCAGCGACCGCTCAAGGGCTCGCTTAACCCCTTGGCTCAGCCAAGCGAATTTGGCAGAAGAGCCGCTGATTTCCCTACAGGATTTTCGTAATGACAGAACCGGTGGCGACTGAGGTTGGGCGCGATTTCATTCGTGACATCATCCAGGCCGACCTCGATCAGGCCAAGTACAAGGAGATCGTCACCCGGTTCCCGCCGGAGCCGAACGGCTACCTGCACATTGGCCACGCCAAGTCGATTGCACTGAATTTCGGCATCGCCCAGGAGTTTCCGGGCCGCTGCCATCTGCGCTTCGACGACACCAATCCGGTCAAGGAAGAGCAGGAATATATCGACTCCATTCAGGCCGACGTGCGTTGGCTCGGCTACGACTGGGGCAAGAACCTGTTCTACGCCTCGGACTATTTCGATCGCCTGTACGAATGGGCGGAGAAGTTGATCCATGACGGGCTCGCCTATGTCGACGACCAGTCCCAGGAGGACATCCGCCTCTCGCGCGGCACGCTGACCGAGCCGGGCAAGAACTCGCCGTTCCGCGACCGGAGCGTCGACGAGAATCTCGACCTGTTCCGGCGCATGAAGGCCGGCGAATTCCCGAACGGTGCGCGCGTGCTGCGGGCCAAGATCGACATGTCCGCGGGCAACATCAACCTGCGTGATCCCGTGCTGTACCGGATCCTGCATGCGCACCATCCGCGCACCGGCACCACGTGGAGCATCTATCCGAGCTACGACTATGCCCACGGCCAGTCGGATGCGATCGAGGGCATCACGCATTCGATCTGCACGCTGGAGTTCGAGGACCACCGGCCGCTCTATGACTGGTTCATCGAGAAGCTGCCGGTGCCGTCCAAGCCGCACCAGTACGAAATGGCGCGGCTCAACATCACCTACACGCTGCTGTCCAAGCGCGTGCTGACCCAGCTCGTCCGCGACGGCCACGTCGCCGGCTGGGATGATCCACGCATGCCGACCATGGCGGGCATGCGCCGCCGCGGCGTGCCGCCGGCCGCCCTGCGCGAATTCATCAAGCGCATCGGCGTCGCCAAGGCCAACAGCGTGGTCGATGTCGGCATGCTGGAGTTCTGCATCCGCGAGGAGCTGAACCGCACCTCGCAGCGGCGCATGGGCGTGCTGCGGCCGCTCAAGGTGGTGATCGAGAACTATCCGGAAGGGCAGAGCGAGGAGCTCGAGGCCATCAATCACCCGGACGATCCGTCGGCGGGGACGCGGAAGATCACGTTCGGTCGTGAGCTCTATATCGAGCAGGACGACTTCATGGAGAAGCCGCCGAAGAAGTTCTTCCGCCTGTCGCCCTGCAACGAGGTGCGGCTGCGCTACGCCTATTTCATCAAGTGCACCGGCGTGATCAAGAATGACAAGGGTGAAGTGGTGGAGCTGCGCTGCACCTACGATCCCGCCACCAAGGGCGGCAACGCGCCCGACGGTCGCAAGGTCAAGGCGACCATGCACTGGCTGCCGGCGGCGACGTCCGTGCCTGCGGAGATCCGCATCTACAACCAGCTGTTCGCCAATCCGAGCCCGGATGCCTCGAACTTCGCGGCCGATCTCAACCCGCAGTCGCTGGAGATCCTGGCCGACGCGCGGATCGAGGCATCGGTTGCCGAGAGCAATTCCACCGAGCCGATGCAGTTCGAGCGCCAGGGCTATTTCGTGCGCGACAAGGACTCGACGCCCGGCAAGCCGGTGTTTTCACGCACCATCGGCCTGCGCGACACCTTCGCGAAGGAAGTCGCCAAAGGCTGAAGCGACAAGGGCTGGGGGGACGACAAATGACCAGTGAGGCCGACACCATCGTTTCCGCCATCATCGCGAAATGGTGTGCCGGCTTCGCGGCTCTCGATGCGGCTGCGCTGTCATCGCTGTACTCCAGCAACGCGTTCTTCTTCGGCTCCAACCCAACACTCTATCGGGGCAGGGACGGCGTCGCCGACTATTTCAACGGCCTGCCGCGCTGGCGCAAGCCGAGCGCGGCTTTTTCCGAGGTTCTGGCGTCATATGCTGGGCCGGACCTGATCAACATGGGGGCAACCATCACGTTTGACCTCGCCGGCGAGCGGGCCGATCTCGTCGTCAAGATGAGCTGGGTCATCATCCCTGAGGATGGCGACTGGAAGATCGTCAATCACCATGCTTCGGCCAAGGCGCCGCTGATCTGACAGGCGCATTGCCACACGGCATCGTCATTCCTGCGAAGCAACGAACGTGCTCCCGGTGCGTTGTGTGGGTCCAAACAAGGATCCCAGCATGCAGAACATCGCAGAGCATATGGAAGTCATTGGTGCCGACGGCGTCCATGTCGGCACGGTCGACAAGGTCGAAGGCAACCGCATCAAGCTGACCAAGAAGGACAGCGGCGAGGGCAGCCACAAGGGCCATCACCATTTCATCGACAAGGGTCTGGTCGCCGGTGTCGAGGGCAACAAGGTCCGGCTCTCGGCCAAGGCGGATGTCGCCGTGACGATGGAAGAGGAAAAGTAGGGCTGCGGCCCTTTCGTTCCTGATTTGTGCCGCTATTCGCGCGACTGCACGTTCCGGTAGCCTCTGCGCCTGTCGCGTATCGCAGGGGTTGCCAAGGAATGGCGGAGCCGGGCCGGCCACAGCGTGCCTCGCAGGGTATTGCCGGGGCCCCGATTGCCGGGACTTGGCCGACGACCGGCCGGACCGCGTCGGCCGGCGGCTTTGCGCCGACAGGCTTTGGCGTTTGGCCTGCGGCAGTCGGGCGGCTGCGCGAATGGGCAAAGGCCGAAGCCGGCGCCGGGCGACTGTTTCCCTGGGTGCCCATCGCCTTCGGCTGCGGCATCGCGCTCTACTTCGCCGCCGATCATGAGCCGGTGCTGTGGATCGGTGTCACGACGGCGGTGGCGCTTGCGCTCGGTGCCGTCCTGTTGCGGCGAAGCCGGTGGTTTGCGCCCGCGATCATGATCGCGGCGGTCGCGGCCGGCTTTGCGATGGCGACGTGGAAGACGGCGCGCATCGCGCACACGGTGCTCGCAAGGCCGCTTTATTCGGTGTCGCTGTCAGGCTTCGTCGAGACCCGCGACATCCGCGAACGGACCGACCGTTTCGTGCTGCGCGTCACCGCGATGGAGGCGCAGCGCAGCGACGTGAAGCTCGATCGCGTCCGTCTCTCCGTGCGCAAGGGGACGGCCCCCGATGTCGGCAGCTTCGTGCAGCTGAAGGCGCGGCTGATGCCGCCGCTGTCGCCATTGCGGCCGGGCAGCTACGATTTCTCGCGCGACATGTTCTTCCAGGGCATCGGCGCCTCCGGTTTCGTGATGGGAGCGATCGCGTCCGTGACGCCGCCCGATGCCGGCGGCCTGCGGTTGCGCTATGCGGCGGTCATGCAAGGCCTGCGCGATGCGATCGATGCGCGCATCCGCGCCACGCTCGATGGCGACAACCGCGCGATCGCGACTGCGCTTTTGACCGGGCGCCGCGATGCGATCACCACGCCCGTCAACGACGCGATGTTCATCTCCGGCCTCGGCCATGTTCTGTCGATCTCCGGCTACCACATGGCCGTGGTCGCGGGCGTCGTCTTCTTCGCGGTTCGCGCGCTGCTGGCGCTGATCCCCGGGCTGGCGGTGGGCTTCCCCATCAAGAAATGGTCGGCGGCCGCGGCGCTGGTCGCATCCGCGTTCTATCTGCTGCTCTCGGGCGCGGAGGTCGCGACCCAAAGGTCGTTCTTCATGACCGCCGTGGTGCTGATCGCTGTCATGGTCGATCGCCGCGCCATCACGTTCCGCACGCTGGCGGTGGCAGCACTGATCGTGCTTGCGGTCGCGCCTGAGGCGCTGGTGCATCCAAGCTTCCAGAGCGTGGACGTTTCAGCGGTTTAGTATCCGAAAACGCCGGAAAAGTCGTAGAATATCAATCGGTTGGACTGGGCGGCGAGGCGCTCGCCGCAGAACAAAAACCGATCAAGAACCGGCATAAATCCGAAATTGGTGGCGAAGAGTCCCGGAAAAAGTCCCGGACGTTCGCCGGCTGTCCCTGTCGAGACGACGGGAGGGTTCCGCGCATGAGCGACCCGATCGCGCTCAACGCCTCATGGCGCATCGTCGTCGTGCCGCCCAGCGCCAAGCTGCGGAGCAGGGCGTGGTCGCTGCAACACCTGGCCCCGGACGGCACCTGGCAGGGCAAGGGACTTGTCCGGACCTCCGAAGCGCTGCGCGGGCTCGTAAAAGCGCACGCCGGGCCTGTCGACCCGCTGGCGGCTGCGATCATTGAGGCGCTACCCGCGAGAAGCGACATCCCCCCGCGGGGGTCGTCCCCAGCGCCGCGCCGACGGGAGCCAGGGAAATGAGCGAACCCGTGGTCGCGCAGTTGGGCGAGCGATGGCGCGTGGTGTGCGACGCCTCGCAGTGGATCCTGCAGGGCCTCCACGAGGACGGCGAGTGGCATGCGAGCGCACACTGTCGCTCGCGGGCGGCGCTCGGGCGGTGCATAGAGCTGCACGTGACTGGCCCCGTGAGTATGTCGGAGCTCGCGCTCGTGGTTGATCTGCCCGACCGGCCCGGCACGGTCGATCCGGTGGTCGCGACCTCGACCCGTAGTCCCGTCAAGCCGCCGGGCAGGCCCGTGGTGAAGCCTGCTCCGCCACCGCGCCCACCACGGCCTCCCCGGTTTCTGCCTAGCGGCGCGCGGCTAGACGAGAGCGACGACGCCTTTCCCGTCCTCGCGACGATTAGCGACGGCTGGCGGATCATCGCGTCACGCGACGGAACATGGGTTTTGCAGCGCCAGCGAGGCGCGCATCGATCTGCGGACGATTGGCGATCGCGCGCTCGTTGCCGGATGCGCCATGCGTTGCTGAATTGCATTCGGCTTTACGTGACGGGCGACGTCGATCCGGCGGCGCTCGCAATCGTGGCCGAGTTGCCTGGGCACATTGATTGGGGCGACCCAAAACCGCCGCGCGCCGATCCTCATCCACGACCGTCGACGTAAAAGGAAACCGGGGCACACAATGGCCGCACCAACCTATCAATTCGCGAACAACGCCAACACGATCTTGGCCGCCCCGATCAATACGGTTGCGACCTCATTGCAGGTTTCTGCTGGCACTGGCGCGATATTTCCGACGCCGACTGCAAATCAGCCGTTCCTTCTGACGCTGATTGACGCAGCAACGCAGACGGTGAACGAGATCGTGCTCGTGACACAGCGCGCAGTCGACGTCCTAACCATCGTCCGCGGGCAGGAAGGAACGATCGCCAAGTCATGGTTGGGTGGCGACATCTGCGCAAATCTCGTCACGGCCGGCACCTTCCAGAATATGGAGCAGATTCCACAAGCTCAGGCAGCAGCCCACAATTGGGCACAGGACACGGGCGGCGTGAACAGCTATGTGGCCGCCTACTCTCCGACGATCACGCAGCGAATCCAGGGCATGACCCTGCGCATGAAGATCGCGAACAGCAACACCGGGCCTAGCACGCTCGATATCGGCGCCGGTCCTTCGCCTTGGGTCAATCCGGACGGAAGCGATCTTGGCGCTGGCGCGCTCATCGCCGGTGGATGGGCGGAGTTCGTCGACAACGTCACGAACTACCAGCTCATCAGTTCATCTCAGCAGGCTCAATCGTCGGCTGGCGCGGCGACTACAGGTGATTTCAAATGGAGGCCGACTTCTGAGACCGTTGCCGGCTGGGTGGTAGCCAACGCAACCACGATCGGCAATGCAGCATCGAATGCGACGCAGCTCGCCAGCGCCGTCGCTGCCAATCTGTTTGCGTGGCATTGGAATAACTTTCCAAACACGCAATGCCCCGTGTTCACGAGTGCTGGCGTTCCGACGACACGCGGCGCCAACGCGGCTGCGGACTTTGCGGCGAACAAGCAAATTCAGGTCTACGATAAGCGCGGTCACGGTGTGATCGGCGTCGACACCATGGGCGGATCACCGACCAATCGCCTCGCTGGCGTGCCGGTCGCCATCGGCAGCTCGACAACGCCGGGTTCGGTACTGGGTGAAAACGTGCATACGCTCACAGCGGGCGAAGCGCCGACCATCACATCGAACGGAGTAAATTTCATCTCCGTAACGACGACCCGCAGCGATATCGGGCTCGGCAATTCCCCGAACACAACCGGTGGAGGTGCGTTCGGATTTAATACCCCAGCCGGCTTCGGCGCGGTCACTTCGACCGGTAGCGCCGCGATCGCGGTGACATCGAACAATACCGGCGGTGGCGCTCACAACACCGTTGATCTGTGCGACACCGGCTATTGGTGGATTAAGCTCTAAACATAGGGAATGAAGATGACCCATAAAGTTCTCAAATCGCAAATCGCGCTGATGACATTCACGCCCGAGGAGCAGAAGCGCGGCATCATGGATTTCTCTTCGGCGGTCGATAACTATGCGACCGAGCTTTTGCACTGGCTCGATCGCGAAGCGAAGATTGCCGCGCAAGCGCCGCTTCCGCCGAAGCCTATTCCGGGCGATTTCAAAACACCCGAAGAGTTCGCGGAAGCCTGGCGCGGCTGGAAGGCCAAGCAACTTAAGCATATTCACCCGGTGCGGAGGCCGGTCGCGCATCCGGATGTCGCCGCCGCTGTGAACAATGATGGCCACGTCGACTTCGAGGTGGTCAACGATGATCCGACCGCAGAACAAGTTTTGCGCGGAAAGAAGAACGAATTGCTCGGCCAGATTCATCGCGCTGAATTGGAGGCGATAGATAGGGCTTTGCCTCCGCTCGGCAAGCGGCGGCATGCCAATCTTCACGAAAGCGATATCCATGCTGCCGACAACGCGGTGCGCCAGGCCCTCGCCGATGAAGCGGTAGCTAAAAAGAGCGAGCTGGATGCGTCCGATGTCGAGAAGGCCGTCTTGGCGCGGCGCCCGAAGCACCACACGCAGCATCTCGCCGATCAGGAATCGCGGCGCGCGAAGGTCGACGCCATCGTAAGAGCGGCTGCGCAGGTCATGAGCGACGTTGAGGATCTGACGGCCGACAACATCGGCAGCTTCAAGATTCCAGCCTTCGGGAATTGAGAGGGGGCACGCGCGACGTCGACATGATCGTGTCAGCGGAGACTTACAAACTCGCGCCATTCTGTGTGAGGTCAAAGGGTAACCAGGCCGTGCTGGACTCTCGTTTCGAGAGACCGCAGAAGAGGGAGCACTAAACGAAAACACCGCCGGCTGTGAACCGGCGGTGCTTCGTGAAACCAAGGAACGGTGACAGCCGCTCCACGCAGCTGAATCATTGCATCACCCGCGATGAAAAGGCAAGCGCTCTGTCTCCGTTCCTCGCCAACAACGAGGATCGAATGAGCTATCAAGCGACCGATTGGGCAAAGCGCCAGCGAGTTAGCGGAAATCTGAAGGCGCTTCTATTCGCGCTTGCCACCTATACCAAGAAAGAAACTGGCAAATCTTGGCACCCGCAAGCGACGCTGGCAGACGACGTCGGCGTCTCTACCCGCACCATCCGTCGTCTGTTGGTTCAGCTGCGCGAGTTGGGTTTGATCCATACCGAACCGACGAAGCGCGCGTGGGATGGCGGCAACGGCAATCTGATGATCACCTTGTTGATGGAGCTGCCAGACACTCCGGAAATTTCCATCGTCCCGAAACCGCCGGCAACTCAGGATGAGACCGCCCCTTTGAACGTTGCGCGGCCGCATCCTGCGGACGACGTTGGCCGCGCCCCCCGGACAGTATTGGCCGCACAAGAACCTTCATCGGAACCATCATTAGAACCAGAAAGTAACATTCGTAACTCAGCTAACGCTGAGGACGCGAGCGATGTTGATCGTGGGGAGCATGCTGGCGAGACAAGCACGACCACCGGAGAGCCTCTTCCTTCGTCGAGTAGTCGCAGTCCGGCTATTTACGCACAGAGCGAGGTGGAAGCTGCCATCGCGTGGCGCGAGCTGGAGCGGATGGAAGGGTGGAGCGGCACCTGGGAAGATGACCCGCTGATACATTGGCACGATCTGCTTCGCAAGGGATACGCGGCCGAGGATATCCTCGACGCCGCCGCGGCCTTTCTGCGCGAGACACCGTGGCTCACCCCATCGCTTGGCGACTGGCTGGGGGACTTCGAGAGTTATCAGGAATCCGAAGACGAAGCCGGGCAAAGCATGCGCGCAGCGCAAGCCACGCAACGCGTGACCAACCACCACCACATGCAGGGAGTCTAACCGATGCGAATGAAGATCACATCCGACGCCACGTTCTTCACCGAAGAGCTACGCTTGCGCGATCCTGACGCCTTCGTGCTCTTGGAGTTATGCCACTTCGATCACGGCGAGAGCGTGTTCGAGTTGCGGGGGGACGAAATGCGCCGCGACATGCCCGCCGGAAGCTGGTCGGACGAACGCTTTTACGGTGCGCTGTCTCGGCTCATTGCAAAGGGCTGTATGGTTGCGGTTAGGGAGACAATCAAATGATGAAGCCGGCAGCGCCGATGCAGGATTCGGCTTGGAAAGGAGAGTAGAAGGCCATGCGCTATTACCGAATCGAAATAGACGGGGGCAAGACCGTCTTCACCAGCTACCTCAACGGCCAGAACATCCGCGGCGCGCTGCAAGTCGAACTGGATATCCCGATTGCCGCCTTCCACAGCCCGGGCAACGCTGGCGCCTTCGTCAAGGTGTGGGGCATCCCGTTATCGATGATCAGCCAGGCGAAGGACCTCAACTTTAAAACGATAAAGGTCTACGGGGGATTCAAGCCGGGGCTTCCACTCGCGTCACTGGCCGCAAAGCAGGCCGGCCTGCTCGTGCAGGGCTACATCAGTCAATCGTTTGGAAATTGGCAAGGCACAGACATGTCGCTCGACCTGATCATCTCGCCAGGTGTACCGCCGGCAGAGGGCGGGCCGGCTATCCAACCGAAGAATATTTCGCTTAACTGGAAGAAAGGGCAGAACGCCTCGGATGCGATCAAGGCAGCTCTAACCACGGGCTACCCGGGGATGACGGTCAAAGTGAACCTCAATGGCAATCTGGTCGCACCGGAGGATTCACCCGGCATCTATGGGGGCGTGAAGGCGTTCGCCGAATATTTGTTTGGCGCGAGCAAGTCGATCATCAACAGGCCGGACTATCAGGGCGTCCAGATCAGCATGGACGGCAACACTATCAACGTCACCGATCAGCCCAACACCAAGGTGAAGGATATCGCGTTCGTCGACCTGATCGGGCAGCCGACGTGGATCGAGCCGTTTACGATAGCTTTCAAGTGCGCCATGCGTGCGGATATCACGCTCTCAGATCCCGTGAGGATGCCAAAGACATTGATCAAAAACACTGCGCAAGCCCAGAGCTCGCTGATCAATCAGAGCGCGGCGCAGCAGGGCACTTTCCTCATCACGTCGGTCCATCATTACGGCAACTTCCGCCAGCACGACGCCTATAGCTGGGTCACGGAGTTCAACGCGATCGCGACGAATGTGCAGGGGACCACGTAGTGAGCGTCGTCATGAAGATTGCAGCACCGGGGCGACGACGGTCCGCCGAGCTGTTGGGCAACTTTTAGTTAAGAAAGGCATGTCCATCATGGTGGCGAGCAAACAGTGCAGGCGAGCCGCAGTCAGATGATCAAGACGCCAGAACAACTCCGCAGCGAATTAGTTGACGCACTGGAGAGCTTCGACGATGCGGAGCAAGAGGGCAAAGTGCTCAGCCGCCACGCCATCGCGACACTTTGCGCGCGGCGGACGGAGACCCTCAACGCCATAAGGGCGGCGGAATTTCGCTAACCCGCTTCAGCGCCGCGTATTACGGCACGCCATAGGCTAATGGGCGCTATTTGGTGTTGCTGGCACAGGGGAACGCTTCTTTTAGCGCCGCCAATGCAAGAAGCCTAAAAGGCCGCTCGCGCGTTTCGGGGTGATCTTCAATGTATTTGGTCACTATGCCGACCTCCTGGGCAACGGTGACGTCAGGTGGGCTGCAGATGGTTTTCATGTCGGCCGCGTAGTGGAGGCCGTAGATCGTCCCTGAGCACCATCCAGTCTCGAAAGCCTCAAGCTGCGTTAAGGTCTTTGTTAGGTTGGGCTTGCAGCCGTGTCGGAGATAATAGCTTCCGCTCGTTGTGTCCTCATTGGCCAGTGTGGGTCTCATTGTCAGAAGCCCGATGGCCATAACAACAACGGTGATGATCTTCCGCATGCCTGGCTCTCCGCTCGGTGACGATCGAAACTCCAGCCTAATCTGAGCGGCGGCGTCGCCGCAACCTAAGAAGCGCCACGACGCATTGGATGTTGTCGACGGTCTGTTTCATTGCGCGCTTCCGGAAAAGCGCCAGCGCCGCGTTGCTGGCATCTGCGGCCGGCGAGTCCATCCGTCGCTCGGCTGCGGTCAGAACTTCGCCCACCCCTTGGGTCAGAGGCCAAGGGGTGGGCGATCACAGGTGCGACCATCGGAGATCCATCGCGCTATCACCATGCCGTATGACGCGCGGAAAAGCAAACCGCGCGGCGCATCGCTTGTTACCCCGCAAACCCTATCCACAAAGGGGTTTTGAGAAACTCGCGCCTGGCTGTACGGTGCATCCACACAGGATGCCGCCCTACAACCAACTCAAACGAAAATGGAGATACCAAAATGGACGCTGAACAACTTAAGGCGCTGATGGACGCCGTGGACGCGATGCGCACCGACATCACCGCGTCGATCAGCGCAGTAAATGCGAAATGCGATGCACTCGCTGAGGACGTTAAGGCGAGCAGGAAAGCCGACGAGGCCGGCGAGCGCGATCGCGGCGTCGACGGCACGATGGCCGAGCGCGTCGCAGCCGACAGCGTTGGCCGCAGCGAATTCGCCGCGTTGGCGTCGAGCGTTGCCGGCATGCAGCGGAAGCAGACGCGCCCGATGGCCGACTTGAATGCGTTCGCCGACGTCCAGGCGAAGGCCGATGCCGTGATGCGGGCGTTGGGCAGCGCGGCAGAGCCGCCGATGGCCGGTGAGGATCTAGTTGCTTACAAGATCCGCACGACCCGCAAGATGCAGTCTCACTCTCCTCGCTGGAAGGGCGTCGAGCTGCAGATCATCGCGGCGGATCATGTCGCGCTCGATAACGTAATCAATGAGATCCGCAGCGACGCCATGGCGGCGTCGATGAGCACGGAAGGCATGCGCGAATTCGAGCACCGCAAGATTACCAAGACAATGCCGGGCGGCCACACCGTCTATGAGTTCGTCGGCAACGGCACGATCTTTAAGCAGCTTTCGCGCCCGGTCCGGCACGTCGCCTATATCGGCACGCGCACGGGGACTGTGCAGTAACGAAACGCTCGACTGCACCTGGCCATCGGCGACGGCTCTCGCCGGTGGCCTCGCGATTGAGGCGCGCCTTACCCGCTTGGATGCGGGAGAGCTTTAACCGCAGGGACCTTTGAAAAAATATCAAACATGCGCGGCGGTAAGCGGCCCGGTGCCGGACGACGAAAGAACCAGCCCAATCGGGCGAGCGCGGCGCGGGAGCGGGAAGCGCAGGCGACCGGACTAACGCCGGCCGACGTGATGTTAGGCGTGATGCGAGAGTTTTGGAAACTGGCGAACAGCAGCACGAACGCTCGAAAGCGTGTTGACCATCTCCGATCGGCCGCCGCCATCGCACGCGACGCCGCGCCATATTTTCACGCGCGAATCGCTACCACAACAGTGCCGGACGACAGGACGCCACATCCGAGCGGCGGCACGCGTGAAGTCGTGTGTCGTATCGAGATCACCGGCGGGCTGCCGCGCGGCTCAACGCCCGAGAAGCCTGAGGGCGACGATTATTCCGACGTGCCGCCCGAGGAGGAGCCGTGGTCAGGCCGGGCAGGGAGGACACCCCAATGACCAGTGAAGCTGGACCAATGATAGAGGCCGCCAACTGAGGCGGCCAATATCAGCGGCCCGCAGCGTTCCGTAAGCACGCTACGGGCCTAGCCGGAGCGAGGCAAAGGGAAGCCACCTCGCTTGGGCTGTCATCAGCCTACGCTTAAATTTTCAATCCGAAATTGTAACTTAGGACATGCCCCGGGTAGGCGCCCCAGGAGGCGGCCTTAATCGTCCCAAATTAGCTGGCTGCACGACTTACAGCGGTAAACGTAGGCCGTTGTTCCTTTGCTGAGATTCGGGAGCGTAAGGTACAGGCGAGGAACGCCGTCGCATGCAGGACAGTGGCTTGGCGGCTCACGGGGCAGCCGAGGCCCTTTGGGAGTGTCCATGGCGCATCCCTTCCAAGAAGGCGGGAGCGCGATCGGTCTCTCAGCCACCGACGCCTACGGGCAGAGCCTTGGCCGGTGATGTAAGGACAATAGGCTGGCTGTCAGATGGTTGCTAGAAATTACTCCGGCGGCTTTAGCCCGGGGGATCTCAGCCACTCGCTCATGTGCGAGCCAGTCTCAGCTTGGCGCGCCCTGCGCAGGGCTGCATCGCGTACAGGTCCATGGGGTAGGAGTTCAGCTTCTTCGCGAAGTCGTCGGGCTTCTTCGGCAAGGCGCTCTTCAAGGGATACGGTTTGCTTAAATCGTCGGCGCTTCTGCATGACGCTACCTCGGGTCCTAACCGTGGGGGTTCGAAGTTCCGATTCCTAATATGCCGGTGAGACCTCGTCGGTTCCGAAGTGAACATTCAAATCGAGCCACTCCCAAAATCAAAACCGGCCACTGCGCTCGGAAACAGGCCAGCGCCTCCATCGGACCACTTTTGTTCCGCTAGGTCCGGATACCTTGATCCATGTCATGGGGTATGCCTTTGGAGCCGCTGGGACAAATTAGGACACAGCCGAATTCAGCTTAGGACACCGGGGCTTAAATACGGACAGTACCAAGCTACGCATGAGAACGTAGTGGCAACCCAGAACGCTTCGCGAACCGCGGGGCAGAACCCGACATAGACAGCCCGCCTATGCCCGACGCCAACACGCGAGTGACCAGTCTGCTCACTCCAGCATCGAAGCAACAGCCGAGGCCGAGTAGGGATTGCCACCCGGCCGCGGGCTGCCCCTGCCGTTGCCCTTGATCGAGACGTGGCCGGCCTCCGCAAGGGCCGCGGAAATCTGGCGCAGCGATAGCCGGGGACGCTGCTCCCGCAGCTTGCGTGCCATTGCAACTGCCTCAGGGGCCGTCTCAGCGAGACTTTTCCGCCCCTCTACCTTGTGGCCCGCTTCGCGCTTGCGTTCACGGGCAGCCCTGAGTTTCGCCACCAGCCGGGCCTTCTCGTATTGGTGAAAGGCGCCTGCGATCTGGCGCATCATGGTCCGCGACGGGTCGGTGTTGTCGGTCAGGTCATCGCCGTTGGCCGTGAGCACGCGCACGCCGCGCGCCATCAGCGCAATAATGCCGAGTTCCTGCGTCAGCAGTTCGCGAGCGAAGCGGGAAGCATCCTCGACGATGACGGTTCGGACGCCGTTGCCCTCGATCTTGTCGAGCAGCGCCGCGAAGCCCTTGCGGGTCTCGATTGGGTCGGCACCTTTCACGGCGACGTCGGTGAACTCGCCGACCAGGACGCAGCCGGCCCGCTTGGCAAAGCCCTCGATCGCGGCGCGCTGTCGCTTGTCGCTGTCTTTGTCGGCGCCGACGTTGGCAGCGGAGCTGGTACGGATGTAGGCGACCGCTTCGACCAGTTTTGCTTTGCGCGCCATGGGTTTGCCCGTGATTTGTACAAATATCCTGAGATTTTTGTACAGCCACGTGCTTAAAACGTCAATTTCGAGGACCCGTCGATATAGGTTGCCCCACGCGAGGTCGATCAGTCAGGCTCTCGGAGGTTGTCCGTCGGTGCAAAAGGCACCCCAGCTATTGTCCTTGATTTTAAAGCCGGCTTGCCGAATTATGACTTTTTTCAGAGAGCAAAGATGTTCGACGAGGCAAAGGCAGCGGGCGAAGCCGATAAGATCGCAACGGCCCTCGACGCAGATATCCTATTTTATAACGGTGAAATTACGTTCGCGAACAGCAACCGAGTGATCGATTTGGTCTGCGGCCGGCGTCGACGTAAGAATATTCTCCTCATTCTCATCACACCTGGCGGTGACCCGGATGCCGCGTTCAAGATCGGCAGGGCCGCGCAAGCTCAATACGACAACGTTTCGCTTTACGTGCCGGGTTGGTGCAAATCCGCTGGCACGCTAATCGCGCTTGCAGCGAGCCATATTTACGTCGGCGACCGCGGCGAACTCGGCCCGATGGACATTCAGATTGCCAAGGCCGACGAGATCCTTGAAATGGGGTCGGGCCTCACGGTGGGGTCCGCGCTCACGTCACTCCAGACGACCGCGTCAAAAATGTTCCTTAACTTCTTGCTAACCATACGGCAGGACACTGGTGGCTCGATCACGACTCGCACGGCGGCTGAGCTTGCGTCTTCGATGGTGGTCAAATTGCTCGACCCGATCTATCGGCAGATCGACCCGATGAAGATCGGCGAAAATAGTCGCGCGATGAGCATCACAAAAAACTACGGACTGCGCCTGAATATGCGGTCACGAACGCTTAAGGATACCCAGAGCTTGGAGTTTTTGGTCAGCGGCTACCCTGATCATGGCTTTGTGATCGATCGCACTGAAGCAAGGCTTCTGTTCAACCAGGTTTTGGAACCTACGTCTGAGATGGTAGGTTTGTCTGAGGTCTTGGGCAAGGACGGTGTGATGCCCTTACCGAAGGCAGAGAACCGCGTCCCACGAATACAATTCTTGTCAACCGAGCTGGCACCTGCCAGAACAAAACCGAGCAAACCCAGTAGGAGCGCCGCCAATGATCTTCAGCGAACCGCTTCCGCGAAGCCGGCCCGAAAACCAGCAAAGAAATCGGCAGTTGGCCGAAAACTTAACGGACATTCTGGAGAGCGCTCTGCGCGACCAGCTTCTGGTGCCTCCTGACGTCTCCCTCCCGCCCAGCGTCTCTCGCGAATCGGTAGGGATGGCCCGACCGCATCGTCGGCGCCGCACGACTTAATTGACCTGACATTTCGCTAGTCTGGCCGCGGTGCTTATTGCCCGCGGCCTTTTTGCGTTTCTCTCGGCAAACGCGCTGCGGGGAGATTACGCACGATTGCGCAACCGATCCGCTTCCTGGCCGCGGCAGTCGCAAAGCTGCTGAAGCCGGCCATCCTAACGCGTTTTTGTGACTTGAGGACGGCCCCGGCCATTGGGGGCTTATAGGGGCGTGGCAATCAGCTCTGTTCGCTTCCGCGCCTTAGCAATACGGTTCCCGTCTGGGAACGGAGGAGCCGCAATGTAAGACATCCAGACTCGGTTTAAAAATCTCCGAACGGATGCAGCCGAGTGCGCCCTCATCCGCGAGTTGGCGACCCTAAGAAGCGAGAATTATTCAGCCGGCTGGCGGATCACTTGAGTGTGCTCGCCACCGAGGTCGAGCGGGCGATTCCGGAGAGTGTGAACAGCAAATAGACAGGCGGGGCGCATGACGCCCCTTTCGTATCCGTCACGCGGACCACCTGTCAGGCTACGTTCCGAAGGCCGCGCGACCATCTCACGGGAAGCCATGGGCCGGAGCGTCTTCTATCCCGGCCTGTTCGGCAACCCGTGGAATTTCACGGGTTGACAGGCCGAGCGAGCGCCCCGAACCGCCGCTCCACAGCTTGCCAAAACCGCTCCCAATCCTCCTCGGTCATCGGGCTGACGTCGCCGTACCAGTTGCGCTCTTTCTTCATTGCCGTCTCCAATAGAATCGCCCGCCTAGCTTGCGACCGGAATTGTGGGTTTCCAACTCACGTTTATCGGTCGGGATGAGACGTCCTGCGCGCGGCGGGCGCGTCTTGCTCCCGGTCTCCGTGGCAACTTGTGGATTTGGCGCGCAACTATCCGTTGCAACTGGACCGAATCAACCATTGATAAGAGGGATTGGCTTGCGGCGTGCCTGCTTGCAGGAAGGCCGCAAGAACGATTTCCAGCAAAGTTGTTTCGCAATGATCGAATGCTGCCGGTCGCTGTCCAGGTCAGACTGCCACCAGCTCCTTCACCCTCCAGGCGAACATGTCGCTCGCATGCTCGGCCGATGCCTCCAGCGCGAACCGTGCCTTCAGACGGAGTTGCTCGGCCGCGGCATTGCGTCGATCAGAACGTCAGATCATAGATGCGTTCGCAGGCGTGATGGTACACCGAGGCGTCCTCGCCGGGTTCCAGTCCGTACAGGTCAACCTCACAAACCTTGATCAATTGCTTGCGGTTGAAGTCTACGGTGCCCAGCCGGTTCATCTTGGCGACGACGATGCCAACGTCGACACACGCGTTCTGACTTACTGTGATCGCCCCCTTCGCCAGGAGACAGTTGACCTTGCCGAGAAGCACATCGTCGGCGTGAGCGGCCGGCGAGGCGAACAGGAGCGACTCCAGGACAGCGGCCATCAGATATCCGTTGAACGAACCCATCGGCAAAATGCCCCCCATCAGCAATGATTGAGGGGATCACATCCTCAGGTCACACACAATGTCCCCGCACCGCGATGAGCTTCATTCAATGATGCTCGCTGGCTGGGGCGACGTCCAACAAACGTCCAACACGCGCACGTGGGAGCTTTTGTTGGACGTTGAAATTTTGCAGATCCTCCGATTCGTCAGGCCATCGCGACTCTAGGTGAGGCGACGGCCCATCGCGCCTTGCACGCTTAATAAATTAATCGTCTTGGAAATCAGAGAGCTATCGGAGGTTGTTGGACGTCTGTTAGACGCTTGTCGCATGTTCTGATTTTTGTTTGCGATCGATTCGCGCTATACAGGTGCGGACCTGGCGGTGTTGGAAGCACCGGCCAGGTCCTAACTCTAACCAGATGGATATGATCATCATGGCCAAAGCTGCATCGGACATTAGGTCCGAACACCCGACATTTCCACCCTTCACCCTCTTCGTTTGCCTGGTTGCGCTGCGCGAGGAGATCGGCGCCCACAAGGGCACTGTCACTCCCGCCAAGTGCGACTGCCGCGCCGCATACGACGAGGCGCACTTCGCCGCGATCGCCGCGGAGGACGCCATCGCTGCCGAGTGCGATAGCGCGTGGGACAATCTCATTGCGCACTTTGAGACAGAGCTGCAGCGTCAGGCACGGGGCGCAGCATGATCAAGAAAGCTGACATGAGAGGGTGGACGCCCAAAAAGCATCTGCAGGGATGGACGCCTGAGTTCGGGTGGAAACGAAATATGCCGATCCGCGATGGCAAAACCAAAGAGCGCGATGCCGTCAACGCCGAGCGCCTGACGTGCGATACGCTTCAGAAGGAAGCGCGTCCCCCCGGCGGGGAGGTTACCGTCGAGCGCTTAGAGCGTGCCGTTGCCGTGTCTGCGTACCTGCTGGTGCTGGATGGCCCCAAGAGGGCTCCATTGTTCGAGAGGCTGGAGCGGGAGCTGGCCGCGATGCGCCAAACTGAGGACACTGTCGAGCGCGCCAAACGTCTGCTGGAATCCTACGGTGGCATCACCGAGCGCCGTGCGCTCGCGCCGCCGCTCGCAAGAGAGGATGAGCCAGGCACCGGTGTTCACAGCACCGCGCCCCAACCAGCGTAGGACCCACAGAAAGCAAAATGAAAGAGGCCCCGGATCATCTCCGGGGCCTCTTTACGTTGGGATGGCTTGAAACCTTCATCCGCTCCATGCTTGTTGGTCGACCAAGATTTCGCTTGTTACCGGACTATCGCGCGCTCCAATCTTATGATTGGTTGCGTCTGTCCACGGTGTCTTTGCCCTCCATCACGATCCCCGAAATTAGCCGGGGGAGAGGGCATGTATGTCTGGACAACTACTGCAACCAACATCGGCGCCGCTGTTGACGCCGCGAGAAGCCGCCCATCGGCTCAAGATCACCGAGGACCAACTCAGCGCGTTGGTCCAGGACGGCGAAATCAGCTACATCAACGTGGGGCGGGGGAAGAAGCGCCCGCGCCGTCGATACGCCGAACAGGATATCGTCGAGTTCGAAGCACTCCGACGGCAGCGAGAGGCGCCACCATGTCAGTCTACAAGGACAAGCGATCGCCGTACTACAAGTACGACTTCCAGCTCAGTGGTCGTCGGTTTCATGGCTCAACGAAATGCACGGCTCGCAAGGAAGCCGAGCGGTTCGAATCCGACGAGCGAGTGAAGGCCAAGGCGTTGGTCAAGGCGATGGCACGATCCAAGACGTCGCTCGCGATCGATGACGTTGCCGCTCGGCTCTGGGACGACCAGGCGCAGTACGACGCCGATCCGAAAGCCACCGAGACCAACCTTGCGCGGCTGATCACGTATTTCGGCAAGGCCAAATCTCTCACCGAGATCGATCACAAGGCGACCAAAGAGCTTGTGGCGTGGCGCCGCGGTCATCGCGTCTCACGGCGTGGCAAGCGCCCCAGCAAAGAGCAGCAGGCCGCGCTGCCGCAGATCGCCAACGGTACCGTCAATCGCAGCGCCACAAAGGTGTTGCAGCGGCTTTTCACATTCGCCAAGGCCGAGGGCACCGTATTCGAGAGCGAACCGAAATGGGACGATCTATTGCTGCCCGAACCTGCCGAGCGCATCCGGGAGCTGAAGAGCGAAGAGGCTGCTGCGCTCGATGACGCGATGCGCGAGGACTACGGACCGTTCTTCGATTTCGCACGCGCTACCGGCATGCGGCTGAAGGAATGCGTGACGCTACGATGGTCGGAAGTAGACTTCGGTACTCGGCAGATCGTCAGGACCGGCAAGGGCGGCCGGCGCGTCGTGTTTCCGATCACCTCGCATGTCCGCGAGATCCTGTTTCCGCTGCGGGGCCAGCACGCCGAGTTCGTATTCACCTATGTCGCGATGTTTGCCCACAAGAAGCTCGGCAGAGTGCGCGGCCAACGCTATCCCTTGACCTACACCGGCGCCAAGACGGCCTGGCAGCGCCTCCGCGCAGTCGCCGGCTTAACCAACTTCAGGTTCCACGACTTCCGCCACGACTTCGGGACCAAGCTGCTGCGCGACAGTGGCAACCTCAAGCTGGTGCAGAAGGCGATGAACCACGCCGACATCAAATCGACGTTACGGTACGCGCACGTCATGGATGAGGACGTCGCCGCCGCCGTCGAGCGACTCGCGGAATCCCGGAAAAATTCCCGGAGCAAGGTGCGCAAGGTCAGCTAGCATGTTGATGAGACGAATGATTTTGGGATGGGCCTCCGGCCTTCCAGATGTCCTTCGCGGCAACGCTTGGGCTGGTCGCGCTGGTGCAGATCGGCATGCCGAACCTGTTTGCCTCGCCCGATCATTCGACGACCGCGCGCATCGCGCTATGGGGCGGCCGCGAGATCGCGATGCTGTTCATGGCCTCGATGATCGCGGGGCTTGCGACCACGCCCTATGCCGCCTTCCATTTCCACCGCGTCACGCCCTACGGCGTGCTCGCCAATCTCGGCGCGATGCCGGTGGTGTCGGCGCTGGTGATGCCGGCGGGACTACTGGGATTGCTCGCGGCCCCATTCGGGCTCGACGGTGTGTTCTGGTGGCTGATGGGGATTGGCATCGACTGGATGATCGCGGTCACGCGCTGGGTGGCGGCACTGCCGGGCGCGATCGGCCGCCTCCCGGCCTTTGGTATGGCGCCCTTGATCGCCGCGAGCTTCGGCCTGATCCTGATGGGCCTGCTACGCACGCCGCTGCGCTGGTCGGGCGCGTTCGTGCTCGCCGCGGCAACCATCTGGGGTCTGTCGGTCCGGCAACCCGACATCCTCATCGCCGGTGACGGCCAGAACGTCGCCGTGCGGGGCAGGGACGGCCAGTTGCATCTGATGCGGACCAACAAGGACAACTTCCTGCTGAAGGAATGGTTGGCCGCGGACGCCGACCCGCGCGATGCCGCCAGCGCCTCGCTCGGTGACGGCGTGTCGTGCGACGAGTCCGGCTGTGTGACGCCACTCGCCGACGGCCGCATGGTTGCGCAGGCGCTGCGCATCGACGCGCTGGCTGATGATTGCAGTCGCGCCGCGCTGGTCGTGACGGCAAGGCCGGCGCCGCCGGATTGCGCCGCGATGGTGGTCGATCGACCGCGTCTCGCGCGCCAGGGCGCACTGGCGCTGACGCAGCGTGGCGACGGTTTTGCGGTTCAGGGCGTGAGGGCGAGGGGCGCGGATCGTCCCTGGTCACCCGCGACCCCCGGTGCGGACGATTTCGACGGAAGCCTTGCGCCGAAGACGGCCGCGCCACGCAGCAAGGACGCAACGCCGTCGGAGGCCGATCAGCAGGCCGAGGACTGAGCTGCTGGCTAGAGATACCAGGCCAGCATCGCTTCGAGCCTGCCGTTGCCGATCACCGGCAGGACCACCATCCGGCTCAGCCCGGCTGCGCGAGCCCCCACGGCGGCGATCGAGCCGTCATGCGCGAGGTCGTCGTTGAGCGCGGGCATGCCGGTGGCCCAGGCCCCGCCGATACTGCCTTCGCCCCTGGCGATCGATCTCTGCGCATAGAGCGCGGCGAGGTCGGTCTGGGCGCTGCAATCGCCGGCGCGAAACACCAGCACTGATCGGGCTTCGTTCGGGACCCAGATCTCGAAGCGGCGCGCAATGGGCGTCGCCTGCGCGGAGAGGAACGTCAGCACCCAGGTCTGGTCGGTGCCGGTGCGGTAGGGCACGCCGACGCCGAGATTGATCCCGACCTTGGCGGCGTCCTCCCAGCGCAGGAAACTCTTGGCGTCGTGCAGATCCCTGATGATCAGCGGCAGGCCCGCTTTCCAGGTGCGTCCGGGCAGGCCGAAGCCGCGCGAAAATCTGGTGTGACGGGAATTGAACTCGAACATGTCGGCGCTGCCGTAGTAGCCGTCGACGAGCGCGATCTCGTGCGAGAGCTCGGCATCGTTGTGCCAGAGCTCGATCGCGCCGACATGGGCCTCGTCGTCGCCGCAGAACAGCACCATGACGGCTTGCAGGAATTCGCCGGCAAACACCGGCACGGCGACCCCGCAGGTCAGGCCGGCTTCGAGAGCCTGGTCGGTCCGCTTGAAATAGGAGTTGGCGAACTTTGTGAGGATCACGGGATGGCCGCTCGCCCAGGCCTTGCCGGGAAGGCCCTCGTCATATCCGAAGCGTAAATCCTCGCTGCCGGCCTTGAACGCGGACAGGCCTTCGCTGTAGAGGCCGCCGCCGAATTCCAGCCGCGTCCGCGTTGGATCAGGCACCCAGAGTTCAACGACGCGAATGAAGGTTTTCATCGAGCCTGTCCGCTGCCTCAAGCTGCAAACAGCATCGGCCATTTGCTTGCGGAGCGGACGTTCAAAATTCAGGCAAGGCAGCGCAAACTTCGTGCGACTTGCTGGCGCGATGAGCTCATCATTTCCACAGACGCAAACCAATCCATCTCGCCGGCCGCGGCCGGCGATGGATATCTCGATCCTGGCCCGACCTGTCGGCCGGGGATGGCGTCGTCAGCCGATCGGCAGGCGGGTGATGGTCGGCGGCCTGTCGGCGCTGATCTGCGGCTTGTGCTCGCGCTCGCCGAGCGGCTGCGTCACGGGCAGTTGCAGGACGGTTGCGCGCTGGCCTTCGACCAGCTGCGTCACCAGCACGTATTTGCCGTCGGGGAATTCGATCGCGTCGTGATGACGATCGGGAATGTGCGGATCGACCTTGCCGAACTTGCCGACGCGCGAATTGACGGTGCGGGTCCAGATCCAGCGATTGTCGTAGCGGACGTTGTCGGCGAAGGCGAGCTCCGTTCCCGGAAGCAGGCAGACCGCGACGGACATGTCGGCTTCGGAGGCGAAGCCGCGCGTCGAGGTGCCGCGGAAGGTTGTCGTGACGATCGTCTCGCCCACTTCTGCGGGGCGCGTCGCGACAGCGTGCAGGCTGTAGTCACACATCGGGGTGCTCCTCAATCGGGATAGAGCACCCGCGCCTCCGCTGAGGCGCAGGCCCCTATCAGAGTGGAAGGCCGCGATCTTATGCTTGTTTGTGGGCAAATCTGCGGCTCGCATCCGCAGAGCGCGATCACATTATCTTTTTCAAATGCGCGAGGAACAAAGCCTGCTCTCGTGCATTCGAACAGCGCGTTGCCTCAGCGGCCTGCGGGCGCCGACCAACCGGAGTATGGCCAGGCCGGTTGTGATGGCCGCTCGATCGCGTTGCGGGCATCGCCGAATTGCGCGCTCGTCGCTTGCGGTGCCTTGCGGGCACGGTGCTGCCGCTGTGCGGCGAAAGCCTGAGACGCTGATGCTGCAATCAGCGCCATCGTGACGGTGCTCAAAACGATCTTGCGCATGGTGATCTCCTCGGTCTCTCAAAGGCCTGCGAAGCGATGCGTGCTTCGTTGCGGCGTGCCGAGGATGTAGCGCTGGAGAGGGGGCCGGATAATCTGTGCAAAACCAGAAAGACTATCCAGCCGGAGCGGACAATCGTCCGCTCCAATCGTTGATTGCGGTCGTCGATTGCGACGCGCTCAGTACTTCCGGTACAGCCCGATCAGCTTGCCCTGGATCTTGACCCGGTTGGGCGGCAGGATACGGACCTCATAGGCCGCATTCGCCGGCTCGAGCGCAATCGAGGCGCCGCGGCGGCGGAAACGCTTGAGCGTTGCTTCCTCGTCGTCGATCAGGGCGACCACGATATCACCGGTATCGGCGCTCTCGTTGCGCTGGATCAGCGCCATGTCGCCGTCGAGAATGCCGGCCTCCACCATGGAGTCGCCGCGGACCTCGAGCGCATAGTGCTCGCCCGAGCCGAGCATGTCGGGCGGGACGCTGATGGTGTGGCTGCGGGTTTGCAAAGCCTCGATCGGCGTACCGGCCGCGATCCGGCCCATCACGGGCACCGCCACGGGCCGCTCGCCCTCGTCGGCGGGCGGGCTCGACGTCGTACGCACCTTGCCGAGATTGCCCTCGATGACGCTCGGCGTGAAGCCGCGGCGGCTGCCGGCGGCGGCCTGGAGCTCGGGCAGCTTGATCACCTCGATGGCGCGGGCGCGGTTGGGCAGGCGGCGGATGAAGCCGCGCTCCTCGAGCGCAGTGATCAGGCGATGGATGCCTGATTTCGAGCGCAGATCGAGCGCGTCCTTCATCTCGTCGAAGGAGGGCGGCACGCCGCTTTCCTTCAGGCGCTCGCTGATGAACCGCAGGAGCTCGTACTGTTTGCGCGTTAACATCTCGACCAAAATCCCCCGGTTGATGTCGTTCGATTCCGAGACGCTGAATTCAGCGATAAGCCGCTACATGCTCGAAACAAATCATGAACGGACACTATATGTTCGATACATGTTCCGCAACTGCTTAATTTACCGTGAACGCGGCAAAGTTCGCGGAACGGTTGCGAACGATGCGCTCAGGCGGGCAGTCGCAGCACCTCGCAAGGCGCGCCCGCTTCGGCCTTCGGCGCGAACGGCGCACGCACGAGAAGTGCCTGTGCCGCAGCGAGATTTGCAAGCAGCGAGGAGTCCTGGTGGTTGACGGGAAGCGCGATGAGCGTGCCGTCATCACGCAGATCGAGGCGCGCGCGCAGGTAATCCTCGCGCTGGTCATTGGCGGAGACGTCGCGGCCGAGCACCGCGCGTTCGCGGCGGTGATGAACCATCGAACGGCCGGACAACGCGCGAATCAGCGGCACCATGAACAGGAAGCCGCACACGTAGGATGACACGGGATTGCCGGGCAGGCCGATCACGCGCATCGCCCCGAGCTGTCCGTTCATCATCGGTTTGCCCGGCCGCATCGCGATCTTCCAGAACGCCATCGAGGTGCCTTCGTCCTTCAGCGCCTGCTGCACCAGATCGTGGTCGCCGACCGAGGCGCCGCCAGTCGTGATCAGGATGTCGGCACCGGAGTCGCGCGCGCGCCGGATGCCGGCCGTGGTGGCGGCAAGCGTGTCGGCCGCAATGCCGAGGTCGATGGTGTCGGCACCCTCGCTGCGGGCGAGCGCATGCAGGGCGTAGCCGTTGGAATAGACGATCTGGCCATGGCCCGGCGTGCTGCCCGGCATCACCAGCTCGTCGCCGGTCGCGAGAATCGCGACCTTAGGGCGGCGGCGGACGGCCAATTGCGGGTGGTTCATGCCGGCGGCGAGCGCGAGGTCGCGCTCGGTGAGCCTGGCGCCCTTGCGCAGGAGCACGTCGCCCTCGGAGAAGTCGATGCCGGCCGGGCGGATGTGCCGCCCGGTGAGGGCTGCCTCCTTGATCGCGATGTGCTTGCCGTTAGCGACAGTGTCTTCCTGGATCACGACCGCATCTGCGCCGTCGGGAACGACGCCTCCGGTGAAGATCCGCACGGCTTCGCCGGCGCCGACCGTTCCTGCAAACGGACGGCCGGCAGCGACCTCGCCAACGACGGTGAGCGTCGTGTCAATCTTCGCCGCATCGGCTGCGCGGACGGCATAGCCATCCATCGCCGACATCGCCTGGGGCGGCTGCGTCCGCCGCGCCGCGACGTCGCGTGCGAGCACGCGATGAAAGGCCGCCTCGAGCGCGACCGTCTCTTCAGGCAGTGGCTCCGCACCGGCGAGCACCGCGGCGAGCGCGTCAGAAACCGGCATCAGGGCCACGGTGAAAAACTCCAGCTACGCCCGTTCGGGCAAATCAGCGGCGAGAGTTCTAGCCGAGTGCAGGCACGGAGGCAAAACGACGGTCGCGCAGGATGATTGATCCTGCATCACCCGCGCGGCGATGGAGTGGGAGCATCAGGTCCGCCGGGGCATGGTCCGGAAGGCGAGATAGACGGGCAGGAGGATAGCCATGGCAAGCACGAGGATGATGGAAGCCACGGCCAGCATCCTCAGGTCCCCTCCGGACTGACGTCGGGCGCTTGAGGCCCTTGATCCCTGTCGGGCATCGGATCGGCCTGGGCCTTCAGATCAGCCGCCTTGCTCATCAGCTTGGCGGAAAGCTCGGAATCAGAGGTGGTCCTGGCGAATTTGACCAGCAGGGAGGCCTGCTTGGTGAGGTAGGTTTTGCCCAACACGATGATACGTCCGTTCGTAGAATTCCCAACCGACTCTAGAGTCCGGAAGGGGGCATTCCGTTCCCGGAACTTCGTATAAAAATGCACAGAGCCGTTTGGTTCCTCCTCCGGGTGAAATTGCTCCGGAAACGGCGGTCAGATCCCCAGCGCCTTCAGTGCAATGCCGACGTCGCGGGGCGAGGTGACATGCACGGCCTTCAGCCCGCGGGCGCGGGCGCCTTCGACGTTCGCGGCGAGGTCATCGAAGAACACGATCCGGTTAGCGGGCACCCCCATCGCGGTGACGACGTGGTCGAAGGCTTCCGCATCAGGTTTGCGCAGGCCGATGCTGGAGGAGAGGTACAGCGCGCGGAAATGACCGAGCAGATCGGCATACTCTTTCGAGAAATGGTCGACATGCGGGCGGTTGGTGTTGGAGAAGGCGTAGAGCGGCATCTGCTTGGCCGCGCGCGGCAGCAATTCCGCGATGTCGGGCATCTCGCCGGCGAAGATCGCGTTCCATCCTTCCAGGAATTGCGCATCTGAAATGCCGATGCCGAGCGAGGAGCGCAGCGACTGGAAATAGTCCTCGTCGCTGATCCTGCCGACCTCGTGCAGCCGGTAGGCCTCGCTGTCGCGCTCATAGCGCGTCACGATGGCTTCGGGCTCGAGGCCTGCATGTCCCGCCCAGCAGGCGATCGCCTTGGAGAAATCGATGTCGAGCACGACGCGCCCGAGATCGAACAGAAGCGCGTCCGCGCTGCCGGGTGAGAGCGATGTCATTCTATCAGTATCGGTAGGGTTCATGGTCGAATAGCGGGAACGCGCTGAACACACTCGGCGCATTGGTTGCGGTGGCCTGGTGCAGACAGGATTTGTTGACCTCGGCGAACGAGGTGGCGCCAAGCAGCCCGAGGCAGCGCAGCACCTCGTCCTCGAGCAGTTCGAGCATCCGCGTCACGCCGGTCTCGCCGGCCGCCGCCAGGGCCCAGCATTGCAGCCGGCCGATGCCGACAAGGTCGGCGCCCGCCGCGATCGCCTTGACGATGTCGGTGCCGCGGCAGATGCCGCCATCCACCATGATCTTGGCGCGGCCCCTCACGGCGTCGACGATCTCGGGCAGCACATGCATGGCGCCGCGGCCGTGATCGAGCTGGCGGCCGCCATGGTTGGAGACGTAGATCCACTCGACGCCGTGATCGACCGCGATCTGCGCGTCCTCGGCGGTGGCGATGCCCTTGAGGATCAGCGGTATCTTGAACTTGTCCTTGACCATCTTCACGGTCCGCCACTCCAGCCCCTTCTGGAAATCGCCGCCGGTGGCGCGCAGGCGGCTCTCGCGAACGTAGCGCTTGGCGATGTCACGCTCACGACGGCTGTAATGGGCGGTGTCGACGGTCAGGCAGAAGGCGGCATATTTGGCCTTCTCGGCGCGGCTGACCACGTCGGCGACGAATGCGTCGTCGCCGCGAACGTAGAGCTGGTACATGCGCAGCGCGTCGGGAGCGGCTTCGGCGGTCTTCTCGAGACCGGGCTCGGAGACCGAGCTCAACATGTGCGACGCCCCGAAGGTGCCGGCCGCGCGCGCGACGCTGGCGGCTCCGTGGGGATCGAAGATTTCCAGCGCGCCGACGGGGGCGAGCACCACGGGCAGGCGCATCTTGCGGCCGAACTGCTCGACCGAGCCGTCGACCTTGCGCACGTCGCGCAGCACACGCGGACGGAAAGCGATCTCGTCCAGGGCCATGCGGTTGCGGCGCATCGTGGTTTCGGTTTCGGCCGCGCCGACGATGTAGTCCCAGGCGTTCTGGTTGAGGTTGGAACGTGCCTTCCGGATGAATTCGTGCAGGTTCTGGAACGGCTCGCTGCTGGCGCCGAGTTCGACATTCCGTTCCGGCCGGAGTGCTTCGTTCATTGTTATCCTCCCGAGAATTTGAAGCGTTATGTCATCGGGTATCTCGTTCGGCCCTCCAAAACCATCCTAAAATCGCATAGCTGCGAAGCGTGGCTCGGCCGATCGATTCCCGCTTGGCGGGCGATGGTTTCGGAACGTTGCCAAAAGTTTAGGCCAGGGCGAAGGGATTTTTGCGATATACCCGCGGGCGTGGCAGCCCGGCCTTGAAGAAACCTGAATGGTATTGTGAGAACCGGGCTGGATCGCCATTTGCGTGGCGTCCCGTCCCAAGCGAAAAGGCCAACCATTCCATGCGGAAAACCCTGCTGTTCCCCCTGGGCGCGCTTACCGGAGTATGCCTGACCCTTCTCGTATCCGGTCCGCAGGGCGGACTATGGGCGGCACGGGCGGCAGCCGGCGCGGACGATGCCTACTCCCAGCTCAATCTGTTCGGAGAGGTCTTCGAGCGGGTGAAGGCGAGCTACGTCGAGAAGCCCGACAATTCCAAGCTGATCGAAGGCGCGATCACGGGCATGGTGACCTCGCTCGATCCGCATTCCCGCTACATGAACGACAAGGCCTGGACCGAGATGCAGGAGACCACCTCCGGCGAGTTCGGCGGGCTCGGCATCGAGGTCACGATGGAGGAGGGCCTGGTCAAGGTCGTTTCCCCAATCGACGACACGCCGGCGTCCAAGGCCGGCCTCATGTCCGGTGACCTCGTCAGCAAGATCGACGGCGAGAACGTGCAGGGCATGACGCTCGAGCAGGCCGTCAACAAGATGAAGGGCCCGGTCGATACCAAGACCAAGCTGACCATCATCCGCAAGGGCGCCGATGCGCCGATGGATGTCGCGATCACGCGTGAGATCATCCATGTCCGCCCGGTCCGCTTCCACGTCGAAGGCGACATCGGCTACATCCGCGTCACCTCGTTCAACGAGCAGACCACCGACGGCTTGAAGAAGGCGATCGCCTCGATCTCCAAGGACATCCCGCAGGAGAAGCTGGCCGGCTATGTGATGGACCTGCGCAACAATCCCGGCGGCTTGCTCGACCAGGCCGTGTCGGTGTCGAGTGCGTTCCTGCAGCGCGGCGAGGTCGTCTCGACCCGCGGCCGCAATCCCGAAGAGACCCAGCGCTTCACCGCGCATGGCGGCGACCTCACCAAGGGCAAGCCGCTTGTGGTGCTGGTCAACGGCGGCTCGGCCTCGGCCTCGGAGATCGTGGCCGGCGCGCTGCATGATCACAAGCGCGCCACCATCATCGGCACGCGCTCGTTCGGCAAGGGCTCGGTGCAGACCATCATTCCGCTCGGCGCCGGCAACGGCGCGCTGGCGCTGACCACGGCGCGCTACTACACGCCGTCGGGCCGCTCGATCCAGGCCCAGGGCATCGCGCCTGACATCGAGATCCTCCAGGACGTGCCGCCCGAGCTGAAAGGCCGCGTCGACACCATCGCGGAGTCGCAGATGCGCGGCCATCTGCAGGCCGCCGACGGCACCGAGCAGACCGGATCGCAGTCCTATGTCCCGCCGGAAGAGAAGGACGACAAGGCGCTGCACGCGGCCTATGACTTCCTGCACGGCGTCACCGTGAACGCGGCGGCCGCGAAGCCGGCGCCCAAGGCCACGGTGCCGAACTAATCTCTCACGGTCCTTGCGACCTTCGGAGATCGCCCGGGAGCGGATGCCGCTCCCGGGCGATTTCGTTTCGGGACGTCGTCTCAGCTCGGGTTCATCGCGGCAAAGGTTGCCTCGTAGCGGCCCTCGCGCTCGGCCCAGCGCCGCGTGCGATCGCGCTCGACCAGCACTTCGCCGCGGGGATGAACCGCAAGCTCGAGGAGCTGCATCACCTCCGCGACATAGGCAGGAAGCGGCATCGCGCGCGGGTCGCTCGCCTGCTGCGCGCCGGTGAGTTCGGTCTGCACATAGGGCGGTGCAAGCTCCAGCACATCGACGGGGATGTTGCGCAGCTGATGGCGCAGCGATTGGAGCCAGGAGTGCAGGAACGCCTTGCTGGCGCAGTAGGTCGGAAAGTCGGCGAGCGGCACGAAGGCGAGGTTCGAGCTCGTCACCATGATCGTCGCATTCCGCTGCGCCTTCAGGATCGGCAAAAACGCCGCCGCCACGCGCAGCACGCCCAGGATGTTGGTCTCCACCATCGCCTCAGCGTCGGCAGCGTCCCAGTCATCGGCGGTCATGTCCTCCGCCTTGGAGATACCGGCATTGGCGATCAGCATGTTGAGCTCGGGGAAGCGCGCGCGAACTTCAGCCGCAAGGCGCGACGGCGCCGCGGGATCGTCGAGGTCGAGCGGCAAGGCGACAATTCCCGAACGGTCGGCCGTGATCTGATCGAGCAGAGACCGTCGCCGTCCCGCGACGATGACGCGATTGCCGCGGTCGTAGAAAGCTTCGGCAAGCGCGCGGCCGATGCCGCTGGTGCCGCCGGTGACGAGGATCGTATTGCCAGTCATCTTCATGGTTGCCTCTCAATGGAGTTGAGGACCACGGCAATCCAGCAAGTGCGCGTGCGGACGATCCCGGCACGACGGCAAACATCCCGGCGCGGGCAAGCCCTGCAGGATGGGACGTCGTGGACGGTTGAGCGACCGCAAGGCGGGGAGTGATGGCATGACCGTGGCGTCTCGTGAATCGAGATCTCCCTGCTGGGATCCTCTCGACAAAGGACGCGTTGGATGACGGTAACGCCTACGGCAGCACCATGATGGCAGCTGCAGGGACGGACGTATCCGGGCCGGTCCTCGTCGTCAAGCGGGAAGGCCGGATGCGACAGAACGGCGCGTCGGCTCTCTGGTCGAGAAGTATTTACTATTCAACCTTCGGTAGATGATTTACGATGCAATCCGAGGTGCGAGGATAACGCTTGGCCTGTCTGGGGAGCAAAAGCCATGAGCGCCACGCTGCGAGTCCGTCGTTCGATCCAGGATCTCCAGGACGAGTACAACAACGGTAACAAGAAGCCGCTTGAAGACGTGATGCGGGCCTGGAAGGGCATCAAGGAGCTGCCGCCCGACGATCCCAGATCATTCTTCGTGCTCGGGGGCTATCACGGCGAGCCGTTTCGCGGCGCGGGCTGGGGCAACTCGCAGTACTGGGGCGGCTACTGCAATCACGGCAACATCCTGTTTCCGACCTGGCACCGTGTCTACCTGGTGAAACTGGAAGAGGCGCTGAGAAGCATTCCGGGCTGCGCCGACGTGACGCTGCCGTTCTGGGACGAGACCAGCACCGCGTCGACGACCAACGGGATTCCGAGCGCGCTCACCCAGAAGGACTTCGTCCTGGACGGCCAGACGATTCCAAACCCGTTGCGCTCGTTCGTGTTTCCGCGAGGCATCGTCGATCATCTCAGCCCGATCCCTGACGCCGATTACAGCAAGCCCGAGGGATACGAGACGGTGCGCTATCCGCTGTCGGGGCTGGTCGGGACGGACGCGGACAAGGCGGCGACGGCGGCGCACAATGCGCAGTTTCCCAACTACGACACCAATGTGGGATTGCTCAACGACAACGTCCGCAACTGGCTGTCCGAGACCGTCATCGTCGATGGCAAGCCCGTCGGCGGCGGGCATGTGAAAGACAAATACACGGCGTGTCTGAACGCGCCGAACTACACGGTGTTTTCCAACACGACGTCCGCGGCGCAATGGTTCGACGACCACGGGCAGCGCATCGTTCCGATCGAGAGCCCGCACAACAGCATCCATCTCGCCGTCGGCGGTTTCGATCTGCCGAAGATTTTCGACGCCTCTCCGATCGACGGGGCGAATGGCGATATGGGCGAGAACGATACCGCCGGCCTCGATCCGATCTTCTTCTTCCATCACTGCTTTGTCGATCGCGTGTTCTGGCTGTGGCAGAAGAAGAACGGGTTCACCGACAAACTCGAGATCATCCCGCAATATCCCGGCACCAATTCCGTCGACAGCCAGGGGCCGACGCCGGGCACGGCGGCGAATTCCTGGCTGACGCTCGAATCCCCGCTGGATCCGTTCAAGCTGACCGAGCGCGGCAAGGAGCGTCCCTACACGTCACAGGACTGCATCAATATCGAGACGCAGCTGGGATATACCTACGGCCCCGGTTCGCTCGATCAGCATGCCTTGCTCGCGGCCGCCGCCAGCGCCGCCGGCAGCGGCAGAACGATCAGTGTGCGCGGCCTCAATCGTGCGCGCATCCGCGGCTCGTTTCTGATCAGCGCATTCGCCAATGTCGATGGACAGCGGCAGCATATCGGGACCGAAGCGGTGCTGAGCCGCTGGCACGTCGACGGTTGCGCGAATTGCCAGACCCATATCGAGGGCAGGGCGGCGATCAGCACGCAGTCGCTCGGCGTGGCGGCAGCCCGTATCACCGCCGACGACATCGAGGTTCAGGTCCGCACCCGCGACGGCTTGCTTGGCAGCGGTCCCCAGACGCGTGCGATGGCGTCGCTGACGGCCGCTCCGGCGAAGAAGCCCTTCAAGGTCGAGCTGCGATAGCTATCGGGTTTCATGGCAGCTCAGACATCGCGGCATTGCCTCGATGTCTCATTCCGGAGGATTGAACGATGCCGGATGTTTTTCCCGCAGTTGGTCACAAGTATATCGTCGACTTCAGTTCAGCGAGCGGCGGTCACTTTCGCGTGCAACTCGACTTCACGTCCGAGACGTCGATGACCTATGTCGGCCTCGACGCGAACGGGAATCCGATCCCGGACAGTTCGGAGACGGTCGACATAACGGTCGAACCCATTCGCGACCTGCTTTTCCTCGTCACCTGGCAGGAGCGCGATGGCACGACCGTGGTTCATCTCGAGGACTACAGGCTGAACACCATCATCACGAACATCACGCAACCCGCCAAGGATGCCAAAGACGCCAAAGCTCGCCCTGACTTCTCGAAATTCCACGGGACGATGAGGCAGATATCCTGATGGCCTGACGGCAATTGCGGCGGTCGCCGCGGCACGCCGGTCGGCTAGCTTGCCTCGCGGCGGCGGGCTTCGTTGCCGTCGCGCTGGGCGAGGCGGCTGCGATGGAGCGCGAACAGCTCCATGACCTTGTCGGCGGGCTTTGCGGCGCTGAACAGATATCCCTGCATCTCGGTGCAGCCGAGCGTGCGCAGCAGCCGCTGCTGCTCCTCGGTCTCGACGCCTTCGGCCGTGGTCGCCATGCGGCGGGCGCTGGCGAGATTGACCACGGCCTGGACGATGCTGGCGGAGCCGTCGGGACCGGCGATGTCATTGACGAAGCAGCGGTCGATCTTGATCTTGTCGAACGGGAAGCGGTGCAGATAGCTCAGCGAGGAGTAGCCGGTGCCGAAATCGTCGAGCGCGATGCGGACGCCGATGGCGCGGAGCTGGTGCAGGATCGCAAGTGCGGTCTCGTCGTCGCGGATCAGCACGGCCTCGGTGATCTCGAGCTCGAGCCGGCTCGCCGGCAGATTGGAGGCGGCCAGCGCCGCCATGATCTTCAGCGCCAGCGTGCCGCTCTTGAACTGCACCGGTGAGACGTTGACGGCGAGGCGGATGTCGTCGGGCCAGCCGGCGGCGTCGCGGCAGGCCGTCGCCAGCACCCATTCGCCGATCTCGTTGACCAGCCCGGTATCCTCGGCGATCGGGATGAACTCGGCCGGCGAAACCATGCCGCGCTCGGGGTGGTGCCAGCGCACCAGCGCCTCGCAGCCGGTGATGCGGTCGTCCTTGAGGCTGAGACAGGGCTGGTAATAGACCTCGAGGCCGCCGTAAGCGATGGCGTGGCGCAGGTCGATCTCCAACTGGCGCCGCTCGCGCACCTTGGCGTCCATCTCCGGCTCGAAGAAGCGGAAGGTGCGACGTCCGGCGGACTTGGCGGCGTACATCGCCATGTCCGCGTTCTTTAGGATCTGGTCCAGCGCGGTGCCGTGTCCCGGTGCCAGCGCAATGCCGATGCTGGCGTCGGTGGTGAGATGATGGCCCATGCAGTCGAACGGCGTGCGGATTGCCGCGAAGACGCGGGCGACGAGCTCGTTGACCTGGTCCTGCGAGGTCACGGCGCTCTGCACGATCGCAAATTCGTCGCCGCCGAGCCGCGCCACGAAATCGGAGGGGCCGGCGCAGGCGCGCAGGCTCTCCGCCACCGACCTCAACAGCTCGTCGCCGACGAGATGGCCGAGCGCGTCGTTGACGCCCTTGAATTCGTCGATGTCGATGTAGTGCACTGCGAGCTCTTCGCCGTCGACGATGGCGAGAAGCTCTCCGCGCAGATGTTCGTGGAACATGGCGCGGTTCGGAAGGTCGGTCAGCGCGTCGTAGTGCGCGAGATGGGTGATGCGCTCCTCGATACGGCGACGTTCGGTGATGTCTTCGTGGGTCGCGACCCAGCCGCCGTCGCCGAGCGGCTCGTTGACGATCTGGATCGCGCGGCCATCGCCGGTCTCGACCACCATGGAGTTGCGCACGTGGATGTCACGCAGCACCCGCGCGACATACTGCTCCACGTCGCCCGGGAATGAACCGGTGGCCTTGCGGTGCAGGATGATGTCGCGGAAGCTGTAGCCGGGCTTCACGATCTCGGGCGACAAGCCGTACATCTCGATGTAGCGCTGGTTGCAGATCACGAGCTTTTGCGAGGCGTCGAACAGCAGCAGGCCCTGGGTCATGTTGTTGACGGCGCGGTCGAGGCGCTGCTTCTCCAGCGTCAGCCGCTCACGGGACATGCGGTGCTGTGCCACCAGCTTGCGCACGATCGCGATCAAGAGGCCGGCGATCGCGAGCGCAGACGCGCCGGCGACCGAAATCAGGATGCCGATCTGTTCGCGCCAGTCGGCAAGCGCCGCTGCCCGCGTGGTCGTCGCCATCATCAGGATCGGGAAGTGGGGCAGGGCCCGCGCCGAGACCAGCCGGTCCTCACCGTCGACCGGGCTCACGAAGCGTCCGGCGAAGTGATCGAGCGCGAAAACCTTCTGCTGCTCGAACGTGCCGTTCCTGAAATTGTGCCCCATCATTTCGTTGGAATGCGGGAAGCGGGCAAGCAGGGTGCCGTCCCGGTGCAGCATCGAGATCGTGGCACTTTCGCCGAGCACGACGGACCCGAAGAACTTCTCGAAATTGGCCGGCTCGATGCCGCGCCCGACAACACCCATGAATTCGCCGTGTGCTCCCATGACCTTGCGCACGATCAGGATGGTCCAGGCGCCGGAGATGCGGCTGTACACCGGTTCGATCAGCACGTCGGGCGCCTGCGGATCGTAGCGGAAAGTGCGGAAATAGGCCCGATCGGCCACGTTGACCTTCGGGGCCGGCCATGTCGTCGAGGAGTTGATCACATTGCCATCGGCGTCGATGATGTTGACGCCGCCGATGTAAGGCAGCGCCTCGATCTTCGAACGCAGCATCTGGTGCACGTCCTGGCCGGCGAGGCGCCTGCGATAGTCCTCCGCGGTCGTGATTCCGGTCGCGCGCACATGGCCGACGAAATCCTTCTGGATGACCGCGAAATCCTGCAATTGCTGATCGAAATGGTGGGCGAGCAGCAGCACGGTGTTTTCCAGCTCGCGGCCGGAATTGCGTAGCGCGCGCTCGCGGAAATTCTGCGCCATCAGCACCGCGCCGACGGCGATCGCAGCGATCAGGAGTGTACCGCCCACCACCAGCCAGCGGATCGGTCCGCTGCGGACGAAGGCCTGGTCGAGGAGGCGACTGCCGTATCTCGTTATCATGTCGATCGTTGCCGTACACACGTCAGGGTCAATTCACGACCCCCGTAACATCCGTCGGTTTACGGGATCGATGTGGAGGCGACGTTAGGAAGCGCGGTTAACGCGACATAAACCGCAACATACAAATGCGATCGATGCGCACAGCGAGAGGTGTGCAGGTTTTGCCTGCGCCGATCACGATGCCGGACAGTTCTTGCCGGTCACGGCGACGTCAACCCGTGCTTAACCATCTAACGTGTTGACGGTCCTCGCTGCCGCGCTGGCGCGCGATTTGCAAACTGACCGGCGAACCGCGCTCACAACGACGCGGAGAGGATACGATCATGAAAAAGACTTTGAACAATTTCTGGGCCGACGAATCCGGCGCGACCGCGATCGAGTACGGCCTGATCGCCGCCGGCATCGCGCTCGCCATCATCACCGTCGTCAACGGCATGGGCAGCAAGCTCAGTGCAAAATTCGGCTCGATCAGCTCGTCGCTGAAGTAGCAACCTTGGTCAGGCGCGGTAGTGGCCCGACTTGCCGCCGAGTTTCTCGATGAGCTGGATGCCCTCGATGCGGACGCCGCGCTCCACCGCCTTGATCATGTCGTAGATGGTGAGGCAGGCGACGGAGACCGCCGTCAGCGCTTCCATCTCGACGCCTGTGGGGCCGGTCACCTTGACGCTGGCACGCACCACGCAGCCCGGCAGCCTGGCGTCGGGCTCGATGTCGACGGTGACCTTGGACAGCGCGAGCGGATGACAGAGCGGGATCAGCTCCGAGGTGCGCTTCGCCGCCATGATTCCGGCGATACGCGCGGTGCCGAGCACGTCGCCCTTCTTGGCATTGCCGGAGACGATCAGGTCGAGCGTCGCCCTTTCCATGACGACGCGCCCTTCGGCGACGGCCAGCCGCTCGGTCGCGGCCTTGTCCGAGACGTCGACCATCCGCGCCTCGCCGGAGGCGCCGATATGGGTGAGGGCAGGGCTCGCCTTGTCCGACGGCTTGGGCTTCGGTTTGGTTTTGGACGGCTTGCGCGCCATATCAGCGCGTGCCCGTGGCGCGGGCCTTGGTCTCGCGCGCGAGCAGCGTGCGCGTCGCCGCGGTGACGTCGGCCTGCCGCATCAGGCTCTCGCCGACCAGGAAGGTCGACATGCCGACGCTTTCGAGCCGGGCGAGATCGGCCGGCGTGAAGATGCCGCTCTCGCCGACCATCAGCCGGTCCGCAGGGATCAGCGGCGCCAGCGTCTCGCTGGTCGCGAGCGTCGTCTCGAAGGTGCGCAGATTGCGGTTGTTGACGCCGATCATCGGCGAGCGCAGCTTCAACGCCCGCTCGAGCTCGGCGCGATCGTGGATCTCGATCAGCACGTCCATGCCGTAGGCGATTGCGGCGTCCTCGAGGTCCTTGGCGGTGGCGTCGTCGAGCGCAGCCATGATGATGAGGATGCAATCGGCGCCGTGGGCGCGCGCTTCGACGACCTGATAGGTGTCGAACAGAAAATCCTTGCGCAGCACCGGCAGCGAGGTCGCCGCGCGCGCCGCCACCATGAAGTCGAGATGGCCTTGGAACGACGGCGCGTCGGTCAACACCGACAGGCAAGCCGCACCGCCCGCCTCATAGGCCTTGGCGAGCAGGGGCGGATCGAAATCGGCGCGGATCAGCCCCTTGGACGGCGAGGCCTTCTTCACCTCGGCGATCAGCGCATAGTCGCCATTGGCATGCTTGGCCTTGATCGCGCGCACGAAGCCGCGCGGCGCGCCTTGCGCCTTGGCCTTTGCCTCCACTGCCGCGAGCGGCTGAGCACGCTTGGCTGCGGCAATCTCCTCGCGCTTGTAGGCTTCGATCTTGGTCAGGATATCAGACATGACAGGCTCAGCTGTTCGAGACCGCGATCAGATGCTTCAGCCGCGCGCTTGCCGCGCCGCTGTCGAGCGATTTCGCACCGATGGCGACGCCCTCCTTGAGGTCCTTGGCGCGGCCCGCGACGATGAGTGCGGCAGCGGCGTTGAGGAGTGCGACGTCGCGATAGGGGCTCGGCTTGCCGTCGAGCACGCTTTGCAGCGCGACCGCATTGGCATCGGCGTCACCGCCCTTCAGCGCACCGGGCTCGCAGCGCGGCAGGCCGGCATCCTCGGGCGTGACTTCAAAATTCCGGATCTCGCCATTATGGAGCGCGGAGACGAAGGTCGGGCCGGTGAGGGTGATCTCGTCCAGCCCGTCGGAGCCGTGCACCACCCAGGCGGATTCGGAGCCGAGATTCTTCAGCACCTGCGCCAGCGGCTGCACCCATTGCCGCGAGAACACACCGACCATCTGCCGCTTCACGCCGGCCGGGTTGGACAGGGGGCCGAGCAGGTTGAAGATCGTGCGGGTGGCAAGCTCGACCCGGGTCGGGCCGACGTTCTTCATCGCAGGATGATGAGCTGGCGCGAACATGAAGCCGATGCCGCATTCGCGCACGCAGCGCCCGACCTGCTCGGGCTTGAGGTCGATCTTCACACCGAGCGAGGCCAGCACGTCGGCCGCGCCCGAGCGCGAGGACAGCGCGCGGTTGCCGTGCTTGGCGACCGGCAGGCCGGTGCCCGAGACGATGAACGACGCGCAGGTCGAGACGTTGACCGAGCCGGAGCCGTCGCCGCCGGTGCCGACGATGTCGACGGCGTCCGCGGGCGCGTCGACTGTGAGCATCTTGGAGCGCATCGCCGCGACCGCGCCGGTGATCTCCTCCACGGTCTCGCCGCGCACGCGCAGCGCCATCAACAGGCCGCCCATCTGCGAGGGCGTGGCCTCGCCGGACATCACGGCGTCGAAGGCCGATGCGGCCTCGTCACGCGACAGGCTGGCGCCGGTCGCCACTTTTCCAATGATCGATTTCAGGTCGTCCATCGCGTGCTTTCAACTCACTGGTTCGCGCCGGTCACCTGCGCGAAGGCGGCCTGATTAATGCTGGTCCCGATGTCGGTTTGAAGCTTGTTGACGTAGGAGGCAACCTGCTCGTCGGTCAGCGAGCGGTCAATGCCGTCCTTCATCTTCTTGACGGCGTCGGAGGCGGTATCGACCGCGGGATCGACGATGTCGGTCACGCGGAAGACGATGACTTCGCTGCCACCGGTCACGGGCGCCTGTCCGACGCCGTCCTTGGCGGTCCGGAAAGCGGCCGCGACGATGTTCGCGGGCACGCCGGCCGGCGCGTCGTCGCGCTTGAAGCCGCTCGCGGTCTCGATCTTGGCGTTGATCGCAGCCGCCTCGTCAGCGAGCTTGCCGCCCTGTTCGAGCTTCTGCACCATCTCGGTCGCCTTGGCCTTCAGCTTGGTGGCGATCTGGTCCTGGCGCCAGCGGGCCTCGACCTGGTCGCGAACCTCGTCGAGGTTGCGGTCGCGCGACGGCGTGATGGCGAGCACGTCGTACCAGACATAGCCGTTCTTGAACGAGATCGGATCGTTGTCGACGCCGACGTCGCTGTTGAAGGCCTGCGACACCACATCGAGGCCCTGCGGAATGTTGGCAACGGTCTGCCCGTTCGGCGCACGGCCGGAGCGGTCGACGGCATCGATGGTCACGGCTGTGAGCCCGAGCTTCTGCGCGGCATCGGCGACGCTGGTGCCGGCGCCGCGCTCGTCTTCCATCTTGTCGCGGAGCTCGCCGACCTTGACGCGCGCGCGCTCGGCCGCGATCTGGCGCTTCACGTCGGCGGCAAATTTGGCGTAGTCGGCCTCGGCGCCCGGCTCGATCTTGTCGACCTTGACGATCGAGACGCCGAGACGGCCCTGGATCGGCTGGCTGATCTCGCCTGCGGGAAGCGCGAAAGCGGCATCACCGACGGCGGGTTCGAGTGCGGATTTGGCCACGAGCCCGAGATCGACGTCGGTGGCGCTCAATCCGCGCTCCTTGCCGAGGTCCTCGAAGGAGAGGCCGCCGGCGAGGCGTTCGCGCGCGGCCTGTGCGTCGGCAACGTTCGGGAATACGATCTGGTGGATCTGGCGCTTCTCCGGCGTGGAGAGCTGGTCCTTGCGCTGATCGAACAGTTTCTTCGCGTCGTCATCGGAGACGTCGCTCCACTTGGCGATCTCCTCGGGCGAGATCACGGCGAAGACGATCTTGCGATATTCGGGCGCGCGGAACTGGACCTTGTGGTCCTCGAAATAGGCGGCGAGGGCCTCGGGCGAGGGCGGTTCGATCGTGCCTGCTTGCGCGGTGTCGAGCCGGACGAATTCGATCGCGCGCTGCTCGTTCTGGAAGCGGGTTGCGACGTCGAGCATGGCCTTCGGCGGCTCGAGGCCGGCGCCGATCGTGCCGGTGATCTGCCGGCGCAGCGCGACCTTGCGCTGCTCGGCGACGTAGCGCTGCTCGGTGTAGCCAAAATTGCGGATCAGGCCCTGGAAGCGGTTCGGATCGAATTTGCCGTCGACGCCCTTGAAGTTCGGGTCGTTCATGATGAGTTCGCGGATCTGCTCATCGGATTGGCCGAGCCCGAGCCGCCGCGCGTTCTCGTCGAGGGCGGCTTCCGCGATCGTCTGCTGGAGCACCTGGCGGTCAAGGCCGAATGCGCGCGCCTGTTCGGGCGTCAGCGGGCGGCCGAACTGGCGCCCGATCTGCTGGAGCCGATCGGTGTAGATCTGGCGGAACTCGTTCAGCGAGATCTCGGTGTGGCCGACCTTGGCCACCGTGGACTGGCCGAAGCCCTTGAAGATGTCGGCGATACCCCAAATGCCGAAGCTGATGATCAACACGCCCATCACGACGGCCATGATGGTCTTGCCGACCCAGTTTGATGAGGCCTTGCGCATTCCTCGAAGCATTTGGTCCAACTTGTTTGGCAGGAGGGGAACGGGAGCGCGTCTTAATGCAGATTCCGCAGAAGCGCGTCACCAAATTGATATGCCATCATAAAGTGGCACCTTTCCCCCCGCAACCTCAGGTCAGGCCGGCCTTCGAATCTGCGGTTAAAGGTCCCTGGTCTCTGGAACTGCGGCAGTACCTCTGCTAGCGCATGCACAAACCTCAATTTGCTGGACATTGACATGACCGACGCCATCCGACCGCTGATTGCCGGCAACTGGAAAATGAACGGCCTGAAGGCCGCGGCCGCCGAATTCGACGCCATGCTCAATGGCGCGGCAGAGGTGGCCGGCAAGGCCGATCTGCTGGTCTGCCCGCCGGCGACCCTGATCGCGGCATTTGCGGACAAGGCGCGCGGCAAGAAGGTGGCCGTAGGGGCCCAGGATTGCCATCCCAAGGCCTCCGGCGCCCATACCGGCGATATCGCGGCCGAAATGCTGGCGGATGCGGGTGCGACCGCCATCATCGTCGGCCATTCCGAGCGTCGCGCCGACCACGGCGAGGGCGATGCGCTGATCCGGCAGAAGGCGGAAGCGGCCTGGCGGGCGGGAGCGGTCGCGATCGTCTGCATCGGCGAGACCCAGGCCCAGCGCGATGCCGGCCAGACCCTGGACATCGTCCGCGGCCAGCTCAACGGCTCGCTTCCCGACGGCTCCACGGCCGCCAACCTGGTCGTGGCCTATGAGCCGGTCTGGGCGATCGGCACGGGCTTGACCCCCACGGCCCAGGATGTCGAGCAGATTCATGGCTTTATCCGGGAACTCCTGACCTCCCGGTTCAAGGCTGATGGGGCCGCGATGCGGATCCTCTATGGCGGTTCGGTCAAGCCGTCGAACGCAGCCGAGCTGATGGCGGTCAAAAACGTCAACGGCGCGCTGGTCGGCGGCGCCAGCCTGAAAGCAGCCGATTTCCTTGCGATCGCCAAAGGTTGCCCCTAGCTAAGTGAAAGCGCGGCCGTGTCCGATCGGGGGTGGCAAAGCCACTTCCGATCGTGTAACACCGCGCAACTTCAGGAAAACCCGCGAAGCGCGATCGGCCGCCGTCTCGGCGCTGTCGGCTTGTGACGGAAGGATACTATGCAGACTGTTGTCATCGTCATCCACCTCATGATCGTTGCTGTCATGATCGGTGCCGTGCTGCTCCAGAAGTCGGAAGGCGGCGGCCTCGGCATGGGCGGAGGCGCAGGCTTCATGTCGAGCCGTGGCACCGCGAATCTGTTGTCGCGCACCACCGCGATCCTGGCTGCCGGGTTCTTCCTGACCAGCCTGTTCCTGTCCTGGTACGCCGGCTACAACCGCGCGCCGTCCTCGATCATCGGCACACCGGCGTCGCAGACCCAGCCGGGCGGCGCCAACCCGATCACCGCGCCGACGTCGGGCGGTATTCTGGATACGCTGAAGAAGGCGGACGAGCAGCAGCAGGCCCCGGCAGCGCCGAGCGGCCCGCAGGTGCCTCGCTCGCAATAAAGCAGGGGGGCCATGCAGGGCGGAGGCTACCGTCCTGCATCAACAATCCCCATCAAGGCACTGTCACCACACTTAGTTTTGGCTCACCCACAGGCCCGCAGATTCTTTGGGGCGGAATACGAATCGCTTTGGCGAATCGGATTCGAGGGATTAGAGGTTAGGTCCCATGGCGCGGTACATATTCATCACCGGCGGCGTGGTTTCTTCGCTCGGCAAGGGTTTGGCTTCAGCGGCACTCGGTGCCCTGCTGCAGGCCCGGGGCTACAAGGTCCGCCTCCGCAAGCTCGACCCCTATCTCAACCTCGATCCCGGAACGATGTCGCCGTATCAGCACGGCGAAGTGTTCGTGACCGATGACGGCGCGGAGACCGATCTCGATCTCGGTCACTACGAGCGCTTCACCGGGCGGCCTGCGACAAAGCAGGACAACATCACGACGGGGCGCATCTACCAGGACATCATCTCGAAGGAGCGCCGCGGCGATTATCTCGGCGCGACCATCCAGGTGGTGCCGCACGTCACCAACGCGATCAAGGAATTCGTCCTCTCCGGCAATGACGATTACGATTTCGTACTGGTCGAGATCGGCGGCACCGTCGGCGACATCGAAGGCCTGCCGTTCTTCGAGGCGATCCGCCAGCTCAAGAACGAGCTGCCGCGCGATCACGCCATCTACATCCATCTCACGCTGCTGCCTTACATCCCGAGCGCGGGCGAACTGAAGACCAAGCCGACGCAGCACTCGGTGAAGGAGCTGCGTTCGATCGGCATCCAGCCGGACATCCTGCTCTGCCGCACCGATCGCGAGATCCCGAAGGAAGAGCGGCGCAAGCTCGGCCTGTTCTGTAACGTGCGCGAGAGCGCCGTGATCGAGGCGCGCGACGCCGACAGCATCTACGCCGTGCCCGAAGCCTATCACGCGGCAGGCCTCGACGACGAAGTGCTCGCCGCCTTCGGCATCGAATCGCGCATCCCGCCGGTGCTCAAGAGCTGGCACCAGATCAACGAGCGTATCCGTAATCCCGAGGGCGATGTCACCATCGCCATCGTCGGCAAATACACCGGCATGAAGGATGCGTATAAGTCGCTGATCGAGGCGCTCTCGCATGGCGGCATCGCCAACAAGGTGAAGGTCAATCTCGACTGGATCGAGAGCGAGATCTTCGAGAAGGAAGATCCGGCGCCGTTCCTCGAGCACGTCAACGGCATCCTGGTGCCGGGCGGCTTCGGCCAGCGCGGCGCGGAAGGCAAGATCAAGGCGGCGCAGTTCGCGCGCGAGCGCGACGTGCCGTATTTCGGCATCTGCTTCGGCATGCAGATGGCTGTTATCGAGGCGGCGCGAAACCTCGTCGGCATCGAGGAGGCCAACTCCACCGAGTTCGGTCCGACCAAGGAGCCGCTGGTCGGCCTGATGACGGAATGGCTGCGCGGCAATGAGCTCGAGAAGCGCTCGCAGGCCGGCGATCTCGGCGGCACTATGCGGCTTGGCGCTTATCCCGCCGCGCTCAATCGCGGCAGCCGCGTCTCGCAGGTCTATGGCGGCGCGACCGAGATTTCGGAACGCCATCGCCATCGCTACGAGGTCAACACCGCCTACAAGGACCGCCTCGAGCAGCACGGCCTGAAATTCTCCGGCCTCTCGCCCGACGGCGTGCTGCCGGAGATCGTCGAGTACGAGGATCACCCCTGGTTCATCGGCGTCCAGTTCCACCCCGAACTGAAGTCGCGGCCGTTCGAGCCGCACCCGCTGTTCGCCTCGTTCATCGCAGCGGCGGCGAAGCAGAGCCGGCTGGTGTAGCCGGCTCCGCTGTTTCCAAAAATCATTCTGACTCGCGCGGTCGCTACGCGGCCGCAACGTCCATCCTGCGACAGAAGCAGGAAGCCTTGATCGGCACCTCCGCCCGCGCCTGAGCGAGATCAAGCCGCTGCCTGATCAGCGGTGTCTCGGCCTTGTCGCCGCGCCGCACCAGGCACTCGTGCAATCCGTGAAGCGACCACAGATTGTCGGGATGCTGACAGGCACGGCTTAGCTTTCCATCGAGGCCAAGGTCGGAACGGTACACCGCTTCGGCTTCCTCGATCCGGCCCTGCTCCAGCAGCAGCGCGCCGAGTGCGTGGCGCGGCGGCTGCATCCATCCCCAGGGCTCGTCATAGGGCAGGGCGTCGCTGAGCGCGACCGATCTGCGCAGCTCCGCGAATGCCATGTCGTAGTTGCCTTTGCGATATTCCAGCTCGCCATTCAGCATGGCTTCGGCCACGGCGAGCAGGTTCACGACCTTGTTGTTGTGCACGAGCCGGCTCTCCGGCACCCGCGTCTTCGCCTGCGTGAACAGTGCTTTTTCGTTTTCGGCCTCAGTGACGTGGCCAAGCGCCGAGTGAGCCACCGCCTTGGCGTAGTGGATCATGGCGGTCACCGAGCAGTACAACTCGCGATCCTCCGGCAGCTTTTGAGCAATGATGTCGTTCCATTTGCCGAAGCGCACGAGAACGTGCTGCTTCATCGTCAGATAGCCTTCCAGGAAGTCCGCCATCGGCGGCGACTGAACGCGCAGCACTGGCTCGGGCACGCTCGCAATGAGTTCCTCGGCTGCCGCAATGGCGGGAGCGTACTGGCCCAGGAACATCGCACCGTAGATTGCGAAGTGGAAATTGTGAATGACGTAGACCAGATAGACACCCGGATCGTCCGAATAAGCGAGGAATTTTCGATCCGTCGCCAGCGCCTTCTGGTTATAGAGCAGCACGTCGTTGTACTGCCCGCACAGCACATCGAGATGCGTCGGCATGTGGATCAGATGTCCGCTGTCGGGAATGATCGCACGCAGCCGGTCACCGGCCCGCATCGCCCGTTGCGGGATCGGCGACATCTCCATGAGATGAACGTAGAGATGCAGCAGCCCTGGGTGATCCCACGCAGCCGGCATCCTGTCGAAAGCCTGTTCGAGAGCCGCCCTGCATTCCTCGGTGCCCGCTCCCGCGGTGGGCTTTCCGGTGGCGAGGTCCCACATCAGCCATGGCGTCTCGTTCATGATCGCCTCGGCAAGAATGGCTCGAACATCGAGATCATCGGAATATGTCGTGAAGACCTTGCGCATTTCGTGCGTGAAGGCCTTGTCCCACGGCGCCATGTCGTCGATCGCCTCGCGCTGGGGATAGCGCGCAGACAAGGCGCGGATCAGTGCTTGCTCGATTGGGCTTGCCTTGCCCGTATGCGCGAGCGCCTCCTGCGTCGCGTCGTAAGATGCCGCGAGTGCCAGTCGTCGGCCGTGTGCGTCATAGCGAACCCAGGGCAAGTTGTAGTTGGGGCCGGCGGCGTAGCCGATGCCCCAATGCGCCATCGCACAGTTTCCGTCGGATTCGAGCGCTTTGCGAAAACACTTGATCGCTTCGCCGTGGTTGAAACCGAACACCCAGTTGAGCCCCCGGTCGAACCAGAGTTGGGCATCGGGGGACGACGTGGTGATTTTGCGGCTGTACGGTCCGAGATCAAAATAGGTCATTGGTTTTGCCTCCCTTGATCGTGTCGGCCGCGCCGCCGTTTGCCTTGGGCGTACCTTGGGCGTCCGCGCCGGCCGACGGAAGACCGCGCCGCGACAATATCAAGAACAGTGGCCGGGCGCTATTGAGCCCGTGCTTGCCTTGCGTCTTTCGCGCCCACGTCCGGGTAAGCTCTGCGCGAAGCGTTGCGATCGGGGAGGCGGCCGGTTTAACAATCCGCTTCCGCTGAGACCGGCGGTGAAATCGCCGGCGCCAGCGATCCCGCAACGAGCGTCATCTGCGGCCGACGCGTCAGCTTGTAGACGGCGGCGGGCGGCACGTTCAGGAAGGCGCGGTCCACCAGGGTTGCACGCAGGCCGAGACGATCGAGCACCGGTCGCGGGATAGGGCAGCTCATGCCATAGGTGAACTGGTAGAAGGCGCCGCCAGGGCGGACATAGCTGAATGCGCCACCGAGGATCGAGATCACCTTGCGCGTCGACATGTTGAGCAGCGGCAGCCCGCTCACCACCGCGCCGACGGGCGCGCCGTCATAGAGGCGCTCCGTCGCCAGCCGCGCCGCATCCATCCACAGCACGCGCGCGCCGGGGAAGCGCATCTGCAAGAGCTTCATGAAGTCCGAGCCGTATTCGATCAGCGTGAGATCCTGTGGCCTGACGCCGCGCTTCAGGAGCTTGTAGGTGAACGCGCCGGTGCCTGGACCGAGCTCGAGGATCGGGCCGGTCTTCTCGGTGATCTCGCGCGTGATGAGATCGGCGAGCGCCGCACCCGATGGCGCGATGGCGCCGACCCGACGCGGCGAAGACATCCAGGACAGGAAGAAGGAGAGGAAATCATTGGGCATGCGCACTCCGGCATCTCGATGGCGCCTCCTGGGATCAGAGGTGAGGCGGATGCACTGTCGCGGGAGCAGATTGCGACAGCATTGCGCAGTGAGCCGCGAACGCGGATTGAATCAAATCTGCGGGCCTGGCCGCAGCGTCATTCTGAAGCAGGTGCCGCCGTCGGCGCCATCGGTGACCGAGACCTGGCCGCCATGCAGGAGCACGATCTCGCGCACCATGTTGAGACCAAGGCCGGCGCCGCGATCGAGCGGCGAGAGGCGATAGAACGGCTCGAAGATCTGCTCGCGTTGATCGCGTGGAATGCCGGCGCCTTCGTCGGTGACCTCGATGCAGGCGGGCTTGCTCACGCGAATGCCGATCGTGCCGCGGCGAGGGCCGTGCTGGATCGCGTTCTGCACGAGATTGGTCAGCGCGCGCTCCAGCGCGGCGGCATCGCCGATCGTCTCGATCGGCGATGAGGGCGCATCGAGCGCCAGCTCGTAGCCTGCGGCGATCGCGAGCGGCGCCAGGTCGGCTGCCGCGCTTTGCGCCATCGCGACGAGATCGATGCGCGTGAAGGGATGACCGCAGCGGTCGAGCCGCTGGATGTCGAGCAATTGCTCGGCAAGCGTCGCCAGCCGCGCGGCGTCCTCCAGCAGCCGTGTCTTGTCCGGACCGGAGGGGAGCGATTCCAGTCGCGTGTTCAGGATCGCGATCGGCGTGCGCAATTCGTGCGCGGCATCCGCAACGAAGCGCTTGTGACGGGCATAGCCCTGGTCGAGCCGCGCCAGCGCGTCGTTGACCGCAGTGACCAGCGGCACGACCTCCAGCGGAATGCGTTCCACCGACAGCCGCGCGCCGCGCTGATGGATGTCGATGCGCCGCGCCTGATCCGCGGTGGTATCCAACCCCCTGAAGGCCCGTTGCACGATCATCGGCGTCGCAATGAAGGTCGCGGTACCCATCACGAGCAGACCGGGCAGGGCGATGCCGAGAAACGCCAGCGAGGTCATCAACAGCGCCTTGGCCCCGGTCAGCCGGCCCTGCGTCGCCGTGATGATCTGCACATTGCCGGCGTCGGTCTCGACGCGCTTCAGCCGCGCCGCCGGCTTGCGTGGATCGTCCTCGAACATCTGCCAGCCGAGCCGCGCCTGGCTGATCTGGTCGAGGCCGCCGCCGATCGCCGCGAATTCCGGCGGCACGGCGCCTTCGGTCAGGGAATGTCCTTGCCGGTCGCGGACCAGAAACCAGAGGTCCGACGTTTCAGCACGCAGCTGCTTCAAATCGGGCGTCGACCGCAGGATCAGGTCGCCGTCCGCATTATGCGCGAGCGCGCGCTGCACGACATCGATGACGCGATCCTCGTCGCGCTCGGCGAGCACGAAGCCCGAGGCGCAGAGCGCACCGACGACGACGGTAACCAGCGCCAGCAACAGTGCGGCCTGGAGCGCAAGCAGGCGCCAGCTCAATCGCGAGCGCAGGCAATAGGGATCGTCGTGCCTGCTCATGGCAACTTCTTCAGGAGATAGCCGACGCCGCGAATGCCGTGGATCTCCACGCCGGCATCGGCATCGCTGAGCTTGCGGCGCAACCGCGAGATGTGCGTGTCCAGCGCATTCGACTGGATCTCGTCGTCAAAATTGTAGACGGCCTCTTCGAGCGCCGAGCGCAGCACCGTGCGGCCCATTCGGCGGATCAGGGCTTCGAGCACCAGCAGCTCGCGGCGTGGCAGCTCGAACGGCTGGCCGTCGATGCTGGCCTCGCGGTGGCCGACATCGAAGGCGATGCGGCCGGCACGGATCACGTCGGGAGACAGACCCGCGGGCCGCCGCAGCACGGCACGAAGCCGCGCCAGCAATTCCTCGACCGCGAACGGCTTGGCGAGATAGTCGTCGGCGCCGCTGTCGAGCCCGGCGATGCGGTCGGCAAGCTCGCCGCGTGCGGTCAAGACGATGATGGGCACGCCGTCGGCGCGTGCCCGCAGCTTCGGGATCAGGGCGAGGCCGTCGCCGTCGGGCAACTGGCGGTCAAGCAGGACGGCGGCATGGACGTCGGCGGAAATCGCTTCCTCGGCGTCCGCAAGCGTGGGGGCGTGATCCACCACCATGTCGTAGCGCCGCAGCGCCGACGAAAGCGCTGTGGCCATCTCCGCCTCATCCTCGACGAGCAAAATCCGCATGATCCGGCACCTCAACCGCATTGAGCCCTTCTAGCGGCCCGATCATTACGGCAGCATTGCGGGAAATGATCCAGCCATGCGCGAAACGCCGCGGGGGGCGGCCGGGGAGGGCCCAAGACAGCATCAGGACCCGCCGCTATAACCGGCGCACTGTTCAGGGAGCAAACCAACAATGATCTACGAGATGCGAGTCTATCACTGCCTGCCCGGCCGCCTGCCGGCGCTGCTGAAGCGGTTCGAGACGGTGACGCTGAAGCTGTGGGAAAAGCACGGTATCAAGCAGGCCGGCTTCTTTACGACGCTGATCGGTGCATCCAACCAGCAGCTGACCTATTTCCTGGCCTGGGAGTCGCTTGCCGACCGCGAGGCGAAGTGGGGCAAGTTCATGACGGACCCCGACTGGATGAAAGCCCGTGCCGAGAGCGAAGCGGACGGCCAGATCATCGACAATATCGTCAGCCAGCTGCTGACGCCGACCGCCTTTTCGTCAGTGAAATAGCGCCCGTCCGGCATGGGTTGCGACGGGGACTTCCCGCGCAACCCTGATATTCTGATAGCCCGGGCCGAATGGGGTTGATCGGCCCCTCATCACCGCTATGGTCGCGGCGAAACGAGGGAATTGGCCTTGAACTCTTCATCATCCGCGGCCCCGGTCGTCAGCGTCGGCACGGTCAAATTCGGCAACGATCTGCCGATCTCGATCATTGCCGGGCCGTGTCAGCTCGAAAGCCGTCAGCACGCGCTCGAGGTCGCCTCCGCGCTGAAGGAGATCGCCGCGCGGCTGAAGATCGGCCTCGTCTACAAGACCTCCTTCGACAAGGCCAACCGCACCAGCGCCTCGGCGCAGCGCGGCCTCGGCTTGGTGCAGTCGCTCCCGATCTTCGCCGAGATCCGGTCCTCGCTCGGCCTGCCGGTGCTGACCGATGTGCACGATGCCGCGCAATGCGCCGACGTCGCACAGGCCGTCGACATCCTGCAGATCCCGGCCTTCCTGTGCCGGCAGACCGATCTACTTCTGGCCGCGGCCGCAACCGGCAAGGTCGTCAACGTCAAGAAGGGGCAATTCCTCGCGCCCTGGGACATGACGAATGTCGTCGCCAAGATCACCAGCGCCAACAATCCCAACGTGCTCGTCACCGAGCGCGGCGCCTCCTTCGGCTACAACACGCTGGTCTCCGACATGCGCGCGCTGCCGATCATGGCCCGCACGACCGGTGCACCGGTGATCTTCGACGCGACCCATTCGGTGCAGCAGCCGGGCGGGAAGGGTGGATCCTCCGGCGGCGAGCGCGAATTCGTGCCGGTGCTGGCGCGCGCGGCCGTCGCCGTCGGCGTCGCCGGCGTCTTCATCGAGACCCACCCCGATCCGGATCGCGCGCCTTCCGACGGTCCGAACATGGTGCCGCTGCGCGAGTTCGAAGGGCTCATCGCTAAGCTGATGGCGTTCGATGCGGTGACCAAGGGCCAAGCGCACTGATGCACGAGCCCGTGGCCAGGCCGTCGTCCGACCAGAAGTTTCCACCCGCGATCAACATCATCGCGCTTGCGAGCTTCTCGGCGGCGTTGTCCACGCGCGCGCTCGATCCGGTGCTGCCGCATGTCGCGGAGGAATTTTCGATCAGCATCACGACCGCGGCAAGCATCGCGGCCGGCTATGCCCTGATCTACGCACTGATCCAGCCGCTCGTCGGCGCTGCGGCCGATTTGTTCGGCAAGGCGCGGCTGATGACGTTGTGCCTCGCGCTGCTCGGTGTCGCCTGCATTCTGGGCGCGCTCTCGACATCCTTCTCGGGCCTGTTTGCGAGCCGCATGCTCGCCGGCATTGCCTCGGGCGGCGTGTTTCCGGTTGCGCTCGGCCTCACCGCGGACCTCGTCGCGCCGGCGAAGCGACAGGTGGCGATCGGGCGCACGCTGGCGGGTTCGATGACCGGCAATCTGCTCGGCGCGACCGCCTCGGGCATCATCGGCGATCTCGTCGGCTGGCGCGGCGTGCTCGTGATCATCGGGGCGCTCGGGCTGATCGCAGCCGTCGCGGTTGCGGCGGGCTTTCGTGGCGCCGCCCTGACGGCGCCGCCGAAGAGCGATCTGAAGACCTTGCGGCAGGGTTATCGCACCATCCTCGCCAATCCCAACGCCCGCTATTGCTATTCGGCCGTGTTCGTCGAGGGCTGCTGCGTGTTCGGCCTGTTTCCCTTCATCGCCGCCTTGCTGTTCGATCTCGGCGAGACCTCGCTGTCGATCGCGGGCATCGTGATCGCGGGGTTCGCGGTCGGCGGTCTCTTCTACACGTTCACGGTCTCGCGCTTCCTGCCGCGGCTGGGCGTCAAGGGCATGATGATCGCAGGCGCGAGCCTCGTCGCGCTCCAGCTCGCAGCACTCGCCCTTGGGCCCGGCTGGAAAGTCCAGTTCGCCATCATGCTGCTGATGGGCTGGGGCTTCTACATGATCCACGGTTGCCTGCAGGTGTTCGCCAGCGAACTGTCGGTCGAGGCGCGGGCGACCGCGATGTCGCTGCACTCGTTCTTTTTCTTCATGGGCCAGACGGTTGGTCCGCTCGCCTACGGGTTCGGGCTTGCCCACACGGGCAAGGCACCGACCCTAGTCGCGAGTGCCGTGCTGATGGTGCTGCTGGGCTTTGCCTGCGCTGCGCTGCTCAAGCCGCGGGCACCGTCCGATGCGCGCGCCTGAGGGCCGCATTTCGCTGCCGATCCCCGTATTTTCCCGTGGGATGGCGGTAGCCAAACCCCTTCAATCTTAAATCAAATCTCACGCTTCGCTCCGTAGAGTGCCGTCCGAACCGCTAGCCGGCGGCAACATCTGTGGATCAGTCGATGCAAAAACAGCGTTCGGTCGCCCGCATTCTCGGGGCGGTGGTTGGGTCTCTCGGTCTCATCCTCGTCGTCATCTGCGCCTACGCCCTGAAGCTGGCGGTGACGCGCTATTCGGACAGCAACCGCATCGTCTCGCTCACGATTGCGAGCCGCGACCTGACCAACACGCTGGTGATCTTTCGCCTGGAGCGCGGTGACACGCTGAGCTATCTGGCCTCGGCCTCGCCCGCGCCCGACAGCGTCATGAGCAGCCTCTCCGAGCAGCGCGCCACCGTGCAGAAGAATTACGCGCAGGCCCTGCAGAGCCTCGCCGCGGTCGATGCGCCCGGCCTCAGCGAGAAGCTCGACAAGCTCCGCGGCATCTGGGCGCAGCTCGAGGAGCTGCGGCCGCGCGCGATCACTGCGCTGAAGCAGGAGAAGGGGGCGCGTGAAGCCAGCCTGCAGCCGAGCTGGGCCAAGATCAGCGACGGCTTCATGGACGCGATCGGCGACGTCACCGCCCATGTCGACAATGCGATGACGCTGATCGACCCCGTGGTCGACCGCCTCCTGATCGCCAAGCAGGCCTCCTGGCAGGCCCGCGCCAATGCCGGCCAGACCATTCTCGTCCAGTTCTCCTCGATCCTGGCCAACAAGACCTGGACCGCGGCGGACGGCGTCACCTTCGCCGATCTGCGCGGTCGCATCCAGCAGTCCTGGTTGGTGGTGCGCGACCTCAGCCCGAACGTGGCCTCGCCCGAGCTGCTGCAGGCGATCCGCACTGCCGAGCCGGAAATCTCCGGCGCGCTCAGCGACGAGCGCAATGCGATTGCGACCAAGCTGCTCGCCGGTGAGCCTGCCGGCGTTGCCGGCATCGACTACCGTGACCGTCAGCTGGTCGGCGCCAACAACGTCGTCATCGTCACGCAGACCGCGCTGGCCAACATGATCTCGCGGGCCGAGGAGGGCGCCTCGCGCGCCCGTTTCACCCTGATCCTGTTCGGTCTCCTGATGCCGGCCTCGCTGGCGCTGATGATCGGTGGCCTGATGCTGATGCGCAACCGCGTGACCCGGCCGTTGACCGCGATCACCGGCGTGATGACGCGCTTTGCCGATCGTGATTTCGCGAGCGACGTCCCGGGTCTCGACCGCAACGATGAGATCGGCCGCATCGCGTCCGCCTTGCAGGTGTTCAAGGAGGCCATGATCAACGCCGAGCGCCTCTCGGGCGATCAGGCGGCCGAGCGCGCCGACAAGGAGAAGCGTGCGAGCGAACTCACGGGGCTGGTGCGGCAGTTTGAAAGCCGGATCGGCCAGATGGTGCAGACGTTGTCGAGCGCCTCGGGCGAGCTGGAGACGACGGCGCGCTCGATGTCGGGCACCGCGGCGGAAGCCCAGGCTCAGGCCGGCTCCGCCTCGACGCTGGCCGACCAGGTCGGCGGCGGCGTGCAGACGGTTGCGGCTGCGGCCGAGGAGCTCAATGCCTCGATCCGCGAGATCAACCGCCAGGTCGAGCAGGCGAGCCGCGCCACCGAGCATGCGGTGGTCACCGTCAGGGAGACCGACAGCACCATGCGCGCGCTCGCCGACGGCGCCGACCGCATTGGCGAGGTCATCGGCCTCATCACCTCGATCGCGGGCCAGACCAATCTGCTGGCCTTGAACGCGACGATCGAAGCCGCCCGTGCGGGCGAATCCGGACGCGGTTTTGCGGTCGTGGCGAGCGAGGTGAAGAACCTGGCGTCGCAGACGGCGAAAGCGACCGAGGAGATCAGCGCCCAGATCACGGAGATCCAGGGCGCGACGCAGAAGGCGGTCTCCGCCATCGACGGCATCGTCAAGACCATCGAGGAAGTCTCGACAATCAATCGCACCATTGCGGCGGCAATCGAGGAGCAGAACAAGGCGACCGCCGAGATCGCCAACACCGTGCAGCACACGGCCGAAGCCACCTCGACGGTGACGCGCAACATCGCAACCGTCTCGTCGGCCGCGAACGAGACCGGTCGCGCGGCCTCCGGCGTGCTGAAGGCGGCCGCCGACCTGTCGAGCCAGTCGTCATCGCTGACGGGCGAGGTGGACAGCTTCATCACCAGGGTGCGTGAGGTGGCGTAAGGCGCTGGTCGGAACAGCCGCAGGACAACAGCCTGCCGCAAACGTGGTCGCAGAACGCGCGAAAAGAGCGCGTCGCTGCGCCATGAGGGATATCGAGATTAAGATAAAAGCGAATAGACCGGGGCCGAGGATCGGATCATATTCGCAGGCGTCACTTGCGAGGGGCAGGCGGGGGCAGGCAGCAGGGAGCCACCGAATGTACGCCAATATTCTCTTGAGCACCGATGGTTCGGATGTCGCAAGAAAAGGTGTCGAGCATGGAATTGCTCTGGCAAAGGCCTTGAAGGCCAAAGCGACAATCGTCACCGTGACTGAACCGCTGCCGATCGATTTTGGCGGCGGACACGATTCGGGATGGGTTCCGTCGCAGCGAGAGGTTGATAGTTTTGATGCGGCCTGCAGGGAGCGGGCAGGCAAAGTGCTCGATGAAGCGCGAGCCATGGCCGAGCGGAGCGGGCTGTCGGTCGAACTCGTCCACGTCCCCAATGCGCACCCGGCCACTGCGATCGTCGAGACGGCAAAGTCTGGAGGCTGCGACTTGATCGTCATGGCCTCTCATGGGCGGCGCGGCCTCAGAAAGCTGTTTCTGGGAAGCCAGACGTCCGAAGTTCTCGTCAACGGAAGCGTGCCGGTCCTGGTCGTGCCGTAGTCGCCGTCAGGCCTGTCGGCGGCGACGCGCTATTTCGCGCCGTCCGCCGAGATCGGCTCCATGCCGCTCGCGATGATCGCCTCGCGCGCCGCGGGTGAGGAAAGGAACTTGATCAGGGCGCGGCCAGCCTCTTGTTCCTTGGAGACGGTTGCAATCCCGGCCGAGAAGATCGTGATCTGCTGAATTTCCTTGGGCAGGGGACCGACGATGTCGATGCCCTTCACGGGCTTCAATTCGCTGATCTGCTGGAAGCCAAGCTCGGCCTCGCCGCGCGCGACGATCTCGCCGACCGGCGTTGCCGGAATCTTTCGTGCCTTGTCCTTCATGGCTTCAGCGATGCCGAGCTTGTTGAACATCTCGGTCGAAACGTAGACGCCGCTGGCGCTATCGGAATAGGCGATCGTCTTCGCCTCCAGCAACGCGCGCTTGACCGCGTCGACCGAGCTGATGTCCGGCTTCGCCGCGCCCGATTTCACGGCGACCCCGATTGGCGACCGCGTCAGGTCGACCTGGCTGCCGGCCACGACCTTGCCCTTGCCGACGAGATCAGTGAGCGCGTAGCCCACCATGATCAGCACGTCCGCCGGCTCGCCCCGCTCGAGCCGGACCGGGATCGCGTTGGCGGTGGTGCCCATCGACGGGCCGTAGGCGGTCAGCACCTTGTTGCCGGTGGCTTTCTCGAACTCCGGCACCAGTGCCTGATAGGCCGCCGTCAGTCCGCCCGAGATCATCACCCGGACCTCGGCAGCCTCCGACGCGCTGGTCAGCCACAGGATGCCGAGAAGGCCCAGGGCAAACTTCAGGGCAAGGCCACGGAATTTCGCAGACATCGATGTCATCGTCATTGGTCTCCAACTAACCCCGGCCGCGATAGGGCGCGACGCCTTGCTCGGGCACCCACAGGCCCTTCGGTACGCGGCCGGTCTGCCAGAACACGTCGATCGGGATGCCGCCGCGCGGGTACCAATAGCCGCCGATGCGCAGCCATTTCGGTTTGATCTCGGAAGCGATGCGCTTGCCGATCATCACGGTGCAGTCCTCGTGGAAGGCGCCGTGGTTGCGGAAGCTCGCGATGTAGAGTTTGAGCGATTTCGACTCCAGCAGCCATTGGCCGGGCGCGTAGTCGATCATCAGATGGGCGAAATCGGGCTGGCCGGTCACCGGGCAGAGCGAGGTGAATTCCGGCACGGTGAAACGGACCAGATAATCGGTGCCAGCTTGCGGATTGGGCACGCGGTCGAGCTTGGCCTTCTCGGGCGCGTCGGGCCATTCCACGGCACGGCCGAGTTGCAAGCTGGGTGAGTTGTTCGATTTGCTGGGTTTTTTCGACATGAGGCCGCCTCCGGTGCGGCCCTCTTAGCCAATCATCGCCCGGCCGTCACCCGGCCTTTTCCGCTTCGATGCATTGCGGTAGAAGCAGCCGCGAACTGCCCCCTTTGTTCCCCGAAAAGAGGCTCCTCATGACCGCCATCATCGACATCATCGGCCGCGAAATTCTCGATAGCCGTGGCAATCCCACCGTCGAGGTCGACGTCGTGCTGGAAGATGGCGCGCTCGGCCGCGCCGCCGTGCCGTCGGGCGCCTCCACCGGCGCCCATGAGGCGGTCGAGCTGCGCGACGGCGACAAGGCCCGCTATCTCGGCAAGGGCGTCACCAAGGCGGTCGGCGCCGTCAATGGCGAGATCTTCGAGGCCCTGAGCGGCCTCGATGTCGAACAGCAGGCCCAGATCGACCAGATCATGATCGACCTCGACGGCACGCCCAACAAGAGCCGGCTCGGCGCCAACGCCATCCTCGGCGTCTCGCTGGCCTGCGCCAAGGCGGCCGCGAATTCGCTCGACATGCCGCTCTACCGTTACGTCGGCGGCACCTCGGCGCGGCTCTTGCCGGTGCCGATGATGAACATCATCAATGGCGGCGTGCATGCCGACAACCCGATCGACTTCCAGGAGTTCATGATCTTGCCGGTCGGCGCGTCCTCCTTCGCCGAGGGCCTGCGCTACGGCGCGGAAGTGTTCCACACGCTGAAGTCGGAGCTGAAGAAGGCCGGCCACAACACCAATGTCGGCGACGAGGGCGGCTTCGCCCCGAACCTGCCGTCGGCGGATGCCGCGCTGGAGTTCGTCATGAACGCGATCGGCAAGGCCGGCTACAAGGCGGGCGCCGACATCGTGATCGGGCTCGACTGCGCCTCGACCGAGTTCTTCAAGGACGGCAAGTATGTCTATGAAGGCGAAGGCAAGACCCGTTCGGTCTCCGAGCAGGCCAAGTACCTTGCCGACCTCGTCGGCCGCTATCCGATCGTCACGATCGAGGACGGCATGTCGGAGGACGACATGGACGGCTGGAAGGAGCTCACCGACCTCGTCGGCAAGAAGTGCCAGCTCGTCGGCGACGATCTCTTCGTCACCAACGTCAAGCGTCTCGCCGAAGGCATCAAGGCCGGCCGTGCCAACTCGATCCTGATCAAGGTCAACCAGATCGGCACCCTGACCGAGACGCTCGCCGCCGTCGAGATGGCGCACAAGGCCGGCTACACCTCGGTGATGTCGCACCGCTCGGGCGAGACCGAGGATTCGACCATCGCCGACCTCGCGGTCGCCACCAATTGCGGTCAGATCAAGACCGGCTCCCTTGCACGTTCGGATCGCACCGCCAAATACAACCAGCTTCTCCGCATCGAGCAGCAGCTCGGCAAGCAGGCGCTCTACGGCGGCAAGGCGGCACTGAAGGCGCTGGCATAAGCCAGCGCTTGAACAAGGACAGGGGAGGATCGACATGAGCGACGGCAAGACCGGACTGCAACTGCGTTCGCTGATCAAGACAAGCGGAGAGCTCGAGATCCTGCTTCTGGACGTGCCGACCCCCGAGCCCGCGGACGACGAGGTCGTCGTCCGCATCGAGGCGGCGCCGATCAACCCGTCCGACCTCGGCCTGCTTGTCGGCGCGGCCGACATGAGCACGGCCAAGGCGTCCGGTACGAAAGAGGCGCCCGTCATCACCGCGAAGGTGCCTGACGGTGCGATGCGCGCAATGGGCGCGCGGCTCGACCAGTCTTTGCCGGTCGGCAATGAAGGCGCCGGCGTCGTGATCAAGACCGGCTCGTCCGATGCCGCGAAGGCGCTGATGGGCAAGACGGTCGCGATGATCGGCGGCGCCATGTACGCGCAGTACCGGACCCTGAAGGCGAGGGACTGCCAGCCGCTGCCCGAGGGCACGACGGCGGCCGAGGGGGCGTCCTGGTTCGTCAATCCGCTCACCGCGCTCGGCATGACCGAGACGATGCGGCGCGAAGGCCACAAGGCGCTGGTGCACACCGCGGCCGCCTCCAATCTCGGCCAGATGCTGAACAAGATCTGCATCAAGGATGGCATCGCGCTCGTGAACATCGTGCGCAACCAGGAGCAGGCGGACATCCTGAAGAAGATCGGTGCCAAGCATGTCGTCGATTCCAGCAAGCCGAGCTTCCTCGACGATCTCACCAATGCGCTGGTCGAGACCGGCGCCACCATCGCCTTCGATGCCATCGGCGGCGGCAAGCTCGCCGGCGACATCCTCAACTGTATGGAAATCGCGATCAACAAGACCGCGAAGGAATACAGCCGTTACGGCTCCAGCGTGCACAAGCAGGTCTACGTTTATGGCGCGCTCGATATCCGTCCGATCGAATTGCCGCGTGGCTTCGGCATGGCCTGGGGCGTTGGCGGCTGGCTCCTGACCCCGTTCCTGCAGAAGATCGGGCCGGCCGATATCGGCCGTCTGCGTCAGCGCGTCGTGAGTGAATTGAAGACCACCTTTGCCAGCCACTACACCAAGGTGGTGTCGCTGCAGGAGGCGCTCGATCCCGCCAACATCGCGGTGTACGGCAAACGCGCCACCGGCGAAAAATTCCTCATAGATCCGAATAAAAGTATTGGCTAGACGTGCGGAGCGGCCGCCCTTCCGGCCCCCCGATCAACAATGGTTATATCAGCGGCGAAGCCGCTTGGATTAGCTGCGGCCAACAACTGTGCACGCACTAGCGAGCCGGATGCTTGTCCGACGTTCTTTGCCGAGGACTCCCACCATAACGCGGCCAAACCCGCGACGTGTGGACAAGCCATGCTTGTCCCGCTCATTGCAACGAGACCGCCCTTATGTCCTGCGGATACAATGTCCACCCCCGGAGCGCACATAGTTGGATTTGCATTGGAAAAGGGAGCAATTGTAAAACCGCTTTGGCCCCTCATCAGCGCTCCTACAGACACTATGCTAGTGGATGCAGCCGCTGGAATACTCGCATCTATGACAAGCTGAGGATCGATGTGCCGCAGGCTTTCGTTGCCGGCGGCGGCTGCGATCACTGCGCCGGGACTCTCCGAGTGCTCCTGCAGCAAGAAGCCGATGAGAGCCTCGAATTGCCGCAGATTTTCGCGATAAGCCTTTAGTGCCCTGGACGTTGCCATCTTAGGAGGGCAACCTAAATCGACCAACTTCTCTTGCATCGCGGGGAAATCGAATCCCAAAGACATCGAAATTACGTTGGATTTTTCGGCGATTGCCCACTGCAAAGCTCTCAGTACACCTTCGGTGGTACCTCTTCCCAGTTTATCCAGAACCTTCGCGATCAGGGCGGTTTGCACACCTGGTGCAACTCCAATTCGGATGTCATCTATCGTCTGTCCAAAGATAGTTCCTGCGCAGTGCGTTCCGTGGCCGTTTCGGTCTGTAACGTCGTGTGCTCGTCCTTCGTTGGTAAAATTGCGAGATAACTTTGTCTTGCCTGCAAACGCAGTATGTTTCCATGCGATGCCGGTATCAAGCACAGCCACTCTGACTCCTTGCCCCGTAAAGCTGCTTCTGTCGGCGCCGACTTCGGTGATACCCCACGATGTCTTGGCCTTGGTTGCCAGATCAATTGGATTTATCGTGCTTGCGATGCCGTAGTCGATCGAAGCGCAAGGTTCGATCAACGCAACTGGCATGATAGGAGCCACAAAGTTCGCAGAATCCTTGCTAGCAACGATTGCTTGCTTTTCGCTCAGAATTATTCGCTCGGCGGTCATCTTTCCTTGGCTTGATAGCCGGCTTTCAAAGCCAAGTAGTTCCGCGGAAGCTGCGCTGCGCAGTTCCGATCCACGGCTGGTCGCTTTTCTGGCAGCCTTTGGTAATCCGCCCGGTCCCTCAAACCGGAGTACGAGATAATCGACATTCATCTTTTGCTCATTTTGTTGTATCAACGCAAATCAACTTAAAATAGCTTTCAGACAAAGTACTCTTTCTGGCCATTTGGGGGAATAGCGATGTTGCTTAAAAGCCTCGACGATGGTGCGGTCTTCGGCTTCTATCAGCCGTTTTATCTTTTCGCTTCTATTACGTTCCCAGCGGAGTTGACGGCCAAGCCGCCTGAAGAGCTCCGAGGTGTGCTGACGTCTGAACAGTTGATTGGCTATGCGCTAGCAAGATATACATTTCTTCACGAGCTTCGTCATTTTCACGATTACTTCGGCACGACGGCCGGCATATCGTTGTTCACTGCCCATCTGGAACAAGTTCGAGCGTTCGCGTCTTTTCTTGAGGGAGTACGCGGATTCGGACAAGAATTGGCCTTCCCCTTTAATCCCTCTTCGTTCTCAGGAACGCCACTCGAGGATCTGGCAAAAGGTCTCGTGCGCAACTGGAGAATATTTCTGCGCTCGACCACCACATTCGTTGAAGCCTTCGAGCGTACAATCGACGTAGGACACGTTCCAGCCGACCATGTTGTCTTCAAACCCAGAGAGGGAAACGGTCCGGATGTGCCCACATTTCCGTTGCAGATGGGTATCGGCCAACACGGAAGAGTCGATCCCGTTACGGTATTTTATCCGATCGGGTTAGAGGTCTTGCTAGAAGGAAATGCCCAGGCTCTTCAGCGAGGACTAATGGAGGTCGAGTGTTCTCCAGCCCTTGCGGACCAGCTCGTTCCTCTCATGCATCATCAGAAACTCGGCGCCGATGATCCCATGGAGGCACTGCGAGCCGGCGCTATGCCCTACAATATCACGGATCTGCTGGTATCAAAATTTCTGCGATTGAAAGGACATCCCAGATTTCAACGTTCGACCATACTTCAGCTCACTGACCAAGCGCTAAGTTGGTCGTTTATGCGGCCGCGCAGCAAGCCGTGGGAAGTGCCAGCGACGTTCGAGCTTGTTGACATCGGGAGGACGTTCGTCGGGTTGCTTGAGGCCGCGCCTCTGCAAAATTTGGTTGCTGGAACCGTGCATTATCCTGACGGGCTGTTGGATGTTTACCGAACCTTTTTGGATGCAATGTCCAATACGCCATTGCCCGAAGATATTGAGTACGAAGGCGATCTCTTGTCTCCGATTCGGATGATTGAATCGATAGTGATGCACAATATTGTCAAGCCGTTGCTGAAAGCTCGGCTGGAGACAAAGCATGAGGTGTTCTACTCAGTGTCAAAATACCTTGAGAAGATACCTGATCTGCCTTCCGTGCCTGTTTTCCTGGAGGGAGGTTCGGTTCGGTTCGCTTCTTATATGCAATCGCCGAAAGCTACCGACGCGTGGGTTAAGTATTGTTTTTTGACTAGTTTGATGCGTGAGTTGTATGCTTCGCAATCAAGTCTAAATTGCTTTCGCGCGCAGCAGCTGGACCCAACGGATCTTAATTTGTGTGCTGCTGGACATTGCAACGAGCATATTGCGAGGGGGAGCTGTTCTAACTGGTTTCCCGGGAGTGGTTTGCCAGTTTGCAGTTTTGCTAATTTGCTCGCGCGAGTCGGTTTGAAGCCCTGAGACGTGTTAAGATTTCCACCGCAGATTGTCGCTTGGTCTCAACCAAGGTGGTGTCGCTGCAGGAGGCGCTCGATCCCGCCAACATCGCGGTGTACGGCAAACGCGCCACCGGCGAAAAATTCCTCATCAACCCAAATAAATCTTCGTGATCTGCGGCGGCTGCTCAACCAAAAGAGGTCTTGCCTTCTGAGCGAAGCGGGAGATTATTCCGCCGCGTTGAAAGCGGAAAAACCGCAACGCGCTCAGAAGGGGACATCTCCATGACCGATCTCAATCGCCGCCATTTGTTCGCAGGCGCCGCTGCAGTCGGCGCGGCCGCCATCACCGGACTGCGACCAATCGCAACCAATGCCGCGGTGCCGCAAGCCGGCGCGCAGGCGCCGGGCTTCTACCGCTACAAGGTCGGCAGCTTCGAGTGCACCTCGATCAATGACGGTGCGCGCAGCTTCCCGATGCCGGACAAGTTCGTCGTCAACATTCCGAAGGAGGAGGCGCTCGCCGCTGCCGACGCCGCCTACATGCCGAAGGGCATGGTCACTGTCCCGTTCAATCCGCAGCTGATCAACACCGGCTCCAAGCTCGTGCTGATCGATACCGGCAACGGCGTCGCCAATCTCGAGCCCAGCAAGGGCGCGGTCGGCCGCACCCTGCAAAACCTGCAGGCCGCCGGCGTCGACCCGAAGAGCATCGACGTCGTGCTGCTGTCGCATCTGCATCCGGACCACACCAACGGCATCCGTTTGGCCGACGGCTCGTTGGCCTTCCCGAATGCCGAGATCATGGTGCCGGTGAAAGATTGGGAGTTCTGGGCCAGCGAGGAGAACGCAGGCAAGGCCTCGAGCGACATGATGAAGAACTACTTCGCCAACGTGAAGAAGACCTTCGCCGGCATCGAGTCCAAGGTGACGAAGTACGATTGGGGCAAGGAGGTCGTGTCCGGCATCACCTCGATCGCGACGCCCGGCCACACGCCCGGTCACACCTCGTTCGCAGTCGCCTCGGGCGACAACAAGGTGCTGATCCAGTCCGACGTCACCAACATTCCCGAGCTGTTCCTGCGCAATCCGGACTGGCACGTCGCCTTCGACACCGACGGCGCGCTGGCGCAGCAGACCCGCCACAAGTTCTACGACATGGCGGCCGCCGAAAAGGCGACCGTGATCGGCTTCCACTTCACGTTCCCCTCGGTCGGCCATGTCGAGAAGGACGGCGCCAAATATCGCCTGATCCCGTCGGCGTGGAATCCGACGATCTGAGCCGGTTTCAGATTTGCACGAAGCATCGGGCCGCCGCTTGGCGGCCCGATTGTTTTGGGTGACCATCTGCTTTCGCGAAACTCAGCGTTTCCAAAACGGACCGGTTCATGCACTTGCATCCATTGGCCCGGATCGCTTAAGTGCCGCCCGGCACTTCCCCCTCGGGGCTTCAAGGACAAACCAAGGATAATCTGATGGCCTACAACATCGTCGTGATCGCCGGCAGCCTGCGCAAGGACAGCTTCTCGCTCAAGATCGCCAAGGCGCTCACCAAGCTCGCGCCGGCGTCTCTCAAGCTCGAGGTCGTGACGCTCGAGGGCATTTCTTTCTTCAACCAGGACCTCGAGGGTGCACCGCCCGCCGACTGGCTGGCCTTCCGCGAAAAGCTGCAGAAGTCCGACGGCGTCATCTTCGTGACCCCGGAATACAACCGCGCCATCCCGGGCGTCCTGAAGAATGCCATCGACGTCGCCTCGCGCCCCTATGGCAAGAGCTCGTTCAACGGCAAGCCGGTCGGCATCATCTCGAACTCGCCGGGCCCGCTCGGTGGCGTCAGCGCCGCCAAGACGCTGCAGAACATCCTGCCGGGCATTGCCGGCCCGATCCTGCAGCAGCCCGAGACCTATTTGAACGCCGTCGGCGATGCCTTCGATGCGGAAGGCAATCTGACCAAGGACTCGCTGAAGGGCGTTCTCCAGGCCTATATCGACGCCTACGCAGCGCACGTTGCGAAGCATCACGGCTGATCTAACCGCCCGCGGCCGCAAATTCAGTCCTCATCCTGAGGAGACCGCGTAGCGGTCGTCTCGAAGGATGGCCGCGGGGACAGTTGGGCCTTCATGGTTCGAGATGGAGCTTCGCGCCTCCTCACCATGAGGGTCTGGCGGCCGTTGGGCCGATCGGCCAGGGGCGGTTAGCACTCCCTTAACCAAGCTGGCCCATCTTGCCAAAATGGTCTCCCGCGCGCGCCTGAAATCGATCCTGACCGGTCTTGCCCTCTATGCGATGGCGGCCGCCATCGTCGGCTATTTCGGGGTCAACGCCTATACCGGCAAATACGGCCTCAACGCCCGCCAGGAGCTCGACCAGGAGATCATCGCGCTGACCAGCGAGCTGGCGCAGCTCAAGCGCGAGCGCACCCGGAGCGAGCAGCGCGTCTCGCTCTTGCGCACCGAGAAGATCGATCCTGATATGCTGGACGAACGGGCCCGGTTCCAGCTCGACTATGTCAATCCGCACGATCTCGTTCGGATGATCCCGCAAAACTAGCGTTTTCCGCAGCATCCGAAACGGCGCGCGAAAGCCGTCCTCACTTGTTCCGAAAGTCGTAGAGCCGCGCCCGGTTGCCGCCTTGACGCCGATATGGCGGGGCAGGCATTCCTTGTCCGGGCGCCATGCCGCCGAAGGTTGACGGAGATCAATCGGGTTGTGCGAGGCGCCGCCTAGACTGCCTTCCGGAGGAAACGGTGATGGATGGGTCAATGCCCCGGCATCACGCGGCTCGTGTCGAAGCCGCCATTGCATCAGGCCAGGCGGCTCGCTCCGCGCTCGTGGCCTCGTGGCGCCGTTCGTCGCGATTGCATCACCTCGATCCCGCTGGCCGTGGCCTGCCGCTGCGGCTGAGCGAGGCCGAGTTGCGGCAGGCGCGCGAGCGCATCGCACCGCTGCTCGCCGCCGCGCAGGGCGCCATGGACCGGCTCTATCAGGCGGTCGGTGCTGCCGGCTGCTGCGTCTTGCTCGCAGACGGTGAGGGGGTTCCCGTCGATCGCCGTGGCACGCCGGCCGACGACGCGACGTTTGAATCATGGGGCCTGTGGACCGGCGCACTCTGGAGCGAGGAGCACGAGGGTACCAACGGCATCGGTACCTGCGTGGTCGAGCAGCGGCCGCTGACGATCGACCGCGACCAGCATTTCTTCACGCGCAACACGCTGCTCAGCTGCACGGCGGTTCCGATCTACGACCACGAGGCGGTCTTTGCCGGCGTGCTCGATGTCTCCTCCTGCCGCGCCGACCGCACCGACGCCTTCTCCAATCTGATCGCGCTGGCGGCCGGCGATGCGGCGAAGCGCATCGAGGCCGATATGTTTCGCCGTGCTTTCGCCCATGCCCGCATCGTGCTGACGCAAGGCGCGGACGGCCAGTCCATCGGACTCGTCGCGGTCGATGCGGACGATCTCGTGATCGGTGCGACCCGGACGGCGAGGGCGGGGCTCGGGATTGCGCCGGGCCGCCCCTTGCGGCCGATGCCTGCGGCCGACCTGCTCGGCGGCGAACCTGCGCAAGACCATCTCGCAGGCGGGCAGCGCGCGGTGCTGCAGCGAGCATTGTTGCGCGCCGGCGGCAACGTGTCGGCCGCCGCAAAAGCCCTCGGCGTCAGCCGCGCCACGCTGCACCGGAAGCTGAATCGGTTCGAGCTGAAGCACTGACTGTCGCAGAACTGCGACAGGTCGGCCCGGCCATCGCTCCCGCCCGGGCTGACAGAAATCACCTCCCGCGAGATCGTCGGCGCAAGTCGTGAACACACGACGATTTGCGCAAACATCAACATCGGGAGTGATCAATGAACAAGGTAGAATTCCTCGGCGTCACCCAGAGTCCGTTCGCCGAACGCTATGACAATTTCATCGGCGGCAAGTTCGTGGCGCCGATCTCTGGCAAGTATTTCGACAACGCCTCGCCAGTGACCGGCAAGATCGTCTGCAAGATCGCGCGCTCCGACGCGCAGGACGTCGAGGCGGCCCTCGATGCCGCCCATGCCGCCAAGGCCGCGTGGGGACGCACCAGCGTCGCCGAGCGCGCCGCGATCCTCAATCGCATCGCTGACCGCATGGAGGAGAATCTCGAACGGCTCGCGGTTGCCGAGACCTGGGACAATGGCAAGCCGATCCGCGAGACCCGCGCCGCCGACCTGCCGTTGGCCATCGATCACTTCCGCTATTTCGCCGGCGTGGTGCGCGCCCAGGAAGGCTCGATCGGCGAGATCGACCACGACACCATCGCCTATCATTTCCACGAGCCGCTCGGCGTCGTCGGCCAGATCATCCCCTGGAACTTCCCGCTACTGATGGCCTGCTGGAAGCTCGCGCCTGCGCTTGCCGCCGGCAATTGCGTGGTGCTCAAGCCGGCCGAGCAGACGCCGGCCTCGATCATGGTCTGGGCCGAGATCATCGGCGATCTCCTGCCGCCGGGCGTGCTCAACATCGTCAACGGCTTCGGCCTCGAGGCCGGCAAGCCGCTCGCTTCCAGCCCGCGTATCGCCAAGATCGCCTTTACCGGTGAGACCACGACGGGCCGGCTGATCATGCAATATGCCAGCCAGAACCTCATTCCGGTCACGCTCGAGCTCGGCGGCAAGTCGCCGAACATTTTCTTCAACGACGTCACCGCCGAAGACGACGACTTCTTCGACAAGGCGATCGAGGGGTTCGTCATGTTCGCGCTGAACCAGGGCGAGGTCTGCACCTGTCCGAGCCGCGCGCTCGTGCACGCCGACATCTACGACCGCTTCATGGAGCGGGCGCTGAAGCGCGTCGCCGCGATCAAGCAGGGTGACCCGCGCGCCGCCGACACCATGATCGGCGCGCAGGCCTCGAACGACCAGCTGGAGAAGATCCTCTCCTACATCGACATCGGCAAGCAGGAGGGCGCCAAGGTGCTGGCGGGCGGTGCGCGCGCCGAGCTCACGGGCGATCTCGCCGGCGGCTTCTACGTCCAGCCGACGGTGTTCGAAGGCCACAACAAGATGCGGATCTTCCAGGAGGAGATCTTCGGTCCCGTCGTCTCCGTCACGACCTTCAAGACTGACGACGAGGCGCTCGCGATCGCCAACGACACGCTGTACGGCCTCGGGGCCGGCGTCTGGAGCCGCGATGCCAATCGCTGCTACCGTTTCGGCCGGGCGATCCAGGCCGGCCGGGTCTGGACCAATTGCTACCACGCCTATCCCGCCCATGCCGCGTTCGGCGGCTACAAGCAGTCGGGCGTCGGGCGCGAGACCCACAAGATGATGCTCGACCACTACCAGCAGACCAAGAACTTGCTGGTCAGCTACAGCCCGAAGAAGCTCGGTTTCTTCTAATCGGCAGGTTTCGACTGGGAAGGCACAGGCGGCGTCATCGCGGCGCCGCCTGTGTACATCGGCTACCGCTCGCCCCGCCGTCATCCATCTGTCAGAGTCTTGAGACAAGACGACAGCCCCGATCGCACAAAGTGCGATGACAGGCACAGACGGAGGCGCGGCCATGACGACCAATCCCTTGCAGCGGAAGATTCATACCGGAGCATTGCTGCTCGGCGCGGCGGCCCTGGCGTTGCTTGCACCCTCGATCGCCTTTGCGCAGGCGGCGCCATCAGGCGCCAAACCTTTCCTGACCGTCGACGGAAAGGCGCCGCTGATCCTCGGACATCGCGGCGTGCCGGGACTGGTGCCGGAAGAGACCGAGGCCTCCTATGACCTCGCCGCCGCGCTCGGCACCGACGCGCTCGAAGAGGACCTTCACCTCACCAAGGATTGCGTGCTGGTTGCACGCCACAACCCCTGGCTCGCCGACAACACCAACGTGGCCGAAGTGGCCAAGACCAATGCGGCGGTCGCGGCCCGCAAGCGCACGGTGCCCGGCGTGCGCGTCAAGGCACCGGCTGCTGCCGGCACGCCCACGGACTATCTCGTCGATCTCACCGATCCGGCCGATCCCAAATCGGTGCTGAAGTCATTGATCGTCGACGGTGAGGACCACACCAACGACTGGTCGATCACCGATTTCACCATGGCCGAGCTGAAGGAATGGATCGGCGGCACCACCTACGATGCGGCCAATGAGCGGCCGAAGCTGTTCAACGGCAAATTCCCGGTCATCAGCTTCCAGGACATCCTCGACATCGCCAAGGCCAAGAGCAAGGAGACCGGGCGTTCGATCCTGGTCTATCCGGAAACCAAGAACCCGACCTGGAACAATGCCCAGGCCATCGCCAATGGCTGCGGCGCGCCCGGCAGCCATCCGCTCGAGGATGCCCTGATCAAGATCATCAAGGACAACGGCCTCAACACCAAGGACGCGCCGATCCTGGTCCAGAGCTTCGAGCCCGGCAGCCTGAAATATATGCGCAGCCATGGCCTGGAGACGCGGCAGGTCCAGCTCGTCGACGGCAACGGCATCGACTTCAAGACCGGCAGGGTCCTGCTCAACAACATCACCAATTCCCGACCGTTCGACTGGACGGTGGCCGGTGATGCGCGCCTTTATGATGCGATGCTGACGCCTGCGGGCCTTGCCGAGATCAAGACCTATGCCGATGGCATCGGTCCGTGGAAGGCCTATATCGTTCCGCTCAAGATCGCGCCGTGGAAGGATACCAATGCCGACGGCACGCCCTACAAGGGCTCGACCCCGGAGGCATCGACGCAGGAGGCAACCAGCCTGATCGCCGACGCGCACAAGCTGGGCCTGTTCGTCCACGTCTTCACGTTCCGCAACGAGAAGAAATATCTCGCGGCCGACTATCACGCCGATCCCGCTCTGGAATATCTCAAATTCTTCCGTCTCGGCGTCGATGGGGTCTTCACCGACTTCACCCATACCGGCGTTGCCGCCCGCGCGGCTTATCTGCGCGAACTCGGCTGGTAGTCGCCGGATACGAATCGAACAGGCATCGGGGCCGAGCGCCCCGAGATATGCGTGTCCGATGTCGTTGCCTCGTCTGCGTGCAGAGCTCTCGTTGGCGCGGAGCTAATGTTGCCTGATCCGCGCCAAAGGTTTTGCAAAATTTCGGCCACGTTGCAGTGCGGCATAATGAAAGTCGCGTCATGCCGCTGCGGTGCTTTCACACGCGATTGAGTTAGGTTAGAGAGGACCTAGATTTCTCTGACCCGGAATTCCCATGGCCGCACCCAAGAAAGCCGCCGCAAGCGCTGAGCAGGACAAGACCAACGGCGGTTCGCCCCCGGAGTTCACCAAGGAGCAGGAGCTGAAGGCGCTCCGCGACATGCTCCTGATCCGGCGGTTCGAGGAGAAGGCCGGCCAGCTCTATGGCATGGGCGCGATCGGCGGCTTCTGCCACCTCTATATCGGCCAGGAGGCCGTGGTAGTTGGCATGCAGATGGCCCTGAAGGAGGGCGATCAGGTCATCACCGGCTATCGCGATCACGGACATATGCTGGCCACCGGCATGGAGGCCAACGGCGTGATGGCCGAGCTCACGGGGCGCCGCGGCGGCTATTCCAAGGGCAAGGGCGGCTCCATGCACATGTTCAGCAAGGAGAAGCACTTCTACGGCGGCCACGGCATCGTCGGCGCGCAGGTCTCGCTCGGCACCGGTCTCGCCTTCGCCAATAATTATCGCAGCAATGGCAATGTCAGCGTCACCTATTTCGGCGACGGCGCGGCCAACCAGGGCCAGGTCTATGAGAGCTTCAACATGGCGGAGCTCTGGAAGTTGCCGGTGATCTTCGTCATCGAGAACAACCGCTACGCCATGGGTACCTCGGTCTCGCGCGCCTCGGCGCAGCAGGATTTCTCCAAGCGCGGTGCTTCTTTCAACATTCCCGGCAAGCAGGTCGACGGCATGGACGTCCGCGCCGTCAAGGCGGCGGGCGAGGAGGCGGCGGCCTGGTGCCGCGCCGGCAAGGGCCCCTTTATCCTTGAAATGCAGACCTACCGCTATCGCGGCCACTCGATGTCCGATCCTGCGAAATACCGTACGCGCGAGGAGGTCGAGAAGGTCCGTCACGACCAGGACCCGATCGAGCAGGTGCGCAACCGCCTGCTGGCCGCCAAGGTGAGCGAGGCCGATCTCAAGGCGATCGACGCCGAGGTGCGCGACATCGTCAACGCGTCTGCCGACTTTGCCCAGCATGATCCCGAGCCGGATGCCGCCGAGCTCTGGACCGATATCTACCGCTGAACGCGCGCAAGCTTTCTTTTGGAGTCGATATGCCAATTCAAGTGCTGATGCCCGCGTTGTCGCCCACGATGGAAAAGGGCAACCTCGCCAAATGGCTGAAAAAAGAGGGTGAGACGATCAAGTCCGGCGACGTGATCGCCGAGATCGAGACCGACAAGGCCACGATGGAGGTCGAGGCGACCGACGAGGGGACGCTCGGCAAGATCCTGATCGCCGAGGGCACCGCCGACGTTCCCGTGAACACGCCGATCGCGACCATTCTTGCCGACGGCGAGAGCGCGGCCGATCTCGCGAAAGCACCTGCGCCGGCAAAACCGGCCGCGGAGGCTGCTGCACCCGTCGCTGCCAAGGCCGAGGCGCCCGCAGCGAAGGCCGCGCCTGCGCCGCAGGCCGTCGCCGAGCCCGATCCGGAGGTGCCCGCCGGCACCGAGATGATCACCCAGACCATCCGCGAAGCGCTGCGCGACGCCATGGCTGAAGAGATGCGCCGCGACCCCGACGTGTTCGTGATGGGCGAAGAGGTCGCCGAATATCAGGGCGCCTACAAGGTCACCCAGGGCCTGCTTCAGGAGTTCGGCGCCAGGCGCGTGATCGATACACCGATCACCGAGCACGGCTTCGCCGGTGTCGGCGTCGGCGCCGCGATGACCGGCCTGAAGCCGATCGTCGAGTTCATGACCTTCAACTTCGCCATGCAGGCGATCGACCAGATCATCAACTCCGCGGCCAAGACGCTTTACATGTCCGGTGGCCAGATGGGCTGCTCGATCGTGTTCCGCGGGCCCAACGGCGCGGCTGCGCGCGTCGCCGCCCAGCACAGCCAGGATTATTCGGCCTGGTATTCGAACGTCCCGGGCCTGAAGGTCGTCGCGCCGTTCTCGGCCGCCGACTACAAGGGCCTGCTCAAGGCCGCGATCCGCGATCCCAATCCGGTGATCTTCCTCGAGAACGAGGTGCTGTACGGTCACACCGGTGAGGTGCCGAAGCTCGATGATTTCATCGTCCCGATCGGCAAGGCGCGCATCGTGCGCGCCGGCAGCCATGTCTCGATCATCTCCTGGTCGAACGGCATGACCTATGCGCTGAAGGCGGCCGACGAGCTCGCCAAGGAGGGCATCGAGGCCGAGGTGATCGACCTGCGCACGCTGCGTCCGATGGACACCGAGACCATCATCAACTCGGTCAAGAAGACCGGCCGCGCCGTCACGGTGGAAGAGGGCTGGGCCCAGAGCGGCGTCGGCGCCGAGATCGCCGCGCGCATCATGGAGAACGCGTTCGACTACCTCGATGCGCCGGTTGCGCGCGTCTCCGGCAAGGACGTGCCGATGCCCTACGCCGCGAACCTGGAGAAGCTCGCACTGCCTTCGGCTGCGGAAGTGGTCGAGGCCGCCAAAGCCGTCTGCTACAGGTAGGCCATGTCGGGCCCGAAGGAGCAGCCACTGCCGCCCGACGTCATCGCCCGCGACGATGCGGTCGAGATCCTGCGCGTGTTCGTGCTGGATGGCGGGCTGTCGATGGCGTTCCAGCGTGCCTTCGAGGAGCCCGACATGTGGGGCCTATTGCTGGTCGATCTCGCCCGCCACGCCGCGCGGGCCTATGCGCGCGAGAGCGAATACAGCGAGGAGGATGCGCTCGGCCGGATCCTCGAGATGTTTCAGGCCGAGATCGAGCGTCCGACCGACACCGGCACCACGACGCCGCGGGCAAAGGGGCACTGACCGTGGCTGTCGAATCCCACCATTACGATCTCATGCTGGAGGCGATCCGCGAAGCGGAGGCCTCGATCTCGCAAGGCGGCCTGCCGATCGGCGCCGTGCTGGCGCGCGACAACAAGATCATCGCCCGCGGCCACAACAACCGCGTGCAGGAGAACAATCCGATCCTGCACGGCGAAATGAGCTGTCTGCGCGAGGCCGGTGCGATCTCGTTCCACGACACCGTCATGTACACCACGCTGTCGCCATGCTCGATGTGTGCCGGCGCGCTCGCTTTGTTCAAGGTCAAGCTCGTGGTGATCGGAGAATCCGTCACCTTCGAGGGGTCCAAGGATATTCTCGACAAGTTCGGGATTCCCTGGATCGACCTTGCCGACGATCGCTCCATCACCATGATGAAGAATTGGCGTTCCATCCCTGCCAATGAGCGCCTGTGGCAAGGCGACATCGGCAACTAAACCTGGTCTGTTCGTCTTCACTTTCGAAGACGACGTTTTGAGAAGTTCTTCGTGAGGTCAGCATGCCCATCAACATCCTGATGCCCGCTCTTTCGCCGACGATGGAGAAGGGCAACCTCGCCAAGTGGCTGAAGAAGGAAGGCGACAAGGTCAAATCCGGCGATGTCATCGCCGAGATCGAGACCGACAAGGCCACCATGGAGGTCGAGGCCATCGACGAGGGCACGATCGCCAAGATCCTCGTGCCGGAGGGCACGCAGGACGTCCCGGTCAACGACGTGATCGCGGTGCTCGCCGGCGAAGGCGAGGACGTGAAGGCCGCGGGCGCCGCCAAGCCCAGCGCGTCGGCCGCGCCGCCCAAGGCCGCTGAAGCTCCTGCCGCTGCGCCTGCTGCCGCTCCTGCGCCTGCCGCGCCCAAGGCTGCGCCGCCCGCCGCTGCTCCGGCGCCGCGGGCTGCTGCTCCCGCCGCACAGAGCAACGGCCATGGCGGCCGCGTGTTCTCATCGCCGCTGGCCCGCCGCATCGCCAAGGAAGCCGGCATCGATGTCGGCATGGTCACCGGCACCGGCCCGCATGGCCGCGTGGTTGCGCGCGACGTCGAGCAGGCCAAGTCCGGCAAGGGCCTCAAGGCGCCCGCCGCGGCGCCGTCCGCCGGCGCGCCTTCGATCGCACCGACCATGTCGGACAAGCAGATCCTGTCGCTGTTCGAGCCGGGCTCCTACGACATCGTCCCGCATGACGGCATGCGCCGCACCATCGCGCAGCGTCTGACCGCCTCGATCCAGAACGTCCCGCATTTCTTCCTCACGATCGACTGCGACATCGGCAAGCTGATGGCTGCGCGCGAGGAGATCAACGCGGCCGCGCCGAAGGACAAGGAGAAGAAGCCGCTCTACAAGATCTCGGTCAACGACTTCGTCATCAAGGCGATGGCCGTCGCGCTGCAGAAGATTCCGAACTGCAACGTCAGCTGGACCGAAAGCGGCATGGTCAAGCACCACCATTCCGACGTCGGTGTCGCCGTGGCGATGCCGGGCGGCCTGATCACGCCGATCATCCGCAAGGCCGAGACCAAGACGCTCTCGACCATCTCCAACGAGATGAAGGATTTTGCCGCGCGCGCCCGCTCGCGCAAGCTGAAGCCCGAGGAATACCAGGGCGGCACCACCGCCGTTTCCAACCTCGGCATGTACGGCATCAGCCACTTCACCGCGGTGATCAACCCGCCGCACGCGACGATCCTCGCGGTCGGCACCAGCGAGGAGCGCCCCGTCGTGCGCGGCGGCAAGATCGAGATCGCCCACATGATGAGCGTGACGCTGTCCTGCGATCACCGCGCCATCGACGGCGCGCTCGGCGCCGAGCTGATCGGCGCCTTCAAGCAGCTGATCGAGAACCCCGTGATGATGATGGTCTGACGCGGGGAGGGCGAGGTGCATGCGGACGCGATGGCCCTGGATTTCAGTGCTGCTCGCGATCGCGATCCTCGTCAGCCCGATCGGCCGCGAGGTCATCCACGACGCGTTTCTCTCCGGCGAGCAGCTCTCGCGAAACATCTCCCAGCCGATCTTCTTCATCGGTTTGGCTATCCTGGCCTTCATCGTCGCGCTCGAATGGCTGGTCAGGTTTTTAATTTCCAGACGCCGCGCCCGCGGCGCAACTTCTTAAGTTGAACGGGAGCCGCCATGGCCGATACATCCTTCGACGTCATCATCATCGGCTCCGGCCCCGGCGGCTATGTCACCGCGATCCGCGCCGCCCAGCTCGGCTTCAAGGTCGCGATCGTCGAGAAATCCTATCTCGGCGGCATCTGCCTGAACTGGGGCTGCATCCCGACCAAGGCGCTGCTGCGCTCGGCCGAGATCTATCACTACATGCAGCACGCCAAGGACTACGGCCTGTCGGCCGACAACGTCTCGTTCGACCCGAAGGCGGTGGTGCAGCGCTCGCGCGGCGTCTCGAAGCGGCTCAACGACGGCGTCGGCTTCCTGATGAAGAAGAACAAGGTGAGCGTGATCTGGGGCGCTGCCTCGATCGACGCGCCCGGCAAGGTCACCGTGAAGAAGTCCGACGTCGAGGGCCCGAAGGGTTCGCTCGGCGAGGGGACTTATCAGGCAAAACACATCATCATCGCGACCGGCGCGCGGCCGCGCGTGCTGCCGGGGCTCGAGCCCGACAAGAAGCTGGTCTGGACCTATTTTGAAGCGATGGTGCCGGAGCGGATGCCGAAGTCGCTGCTGGTGGTCGGCTCCGGCGCGATCGGAATCGAGTTCGCTTCGTTCTTCCACACCATGGGCTCCGACGTCACCGTCGTCGAGGTGCTGCCGCAGATCCTCCCCGTCGAGGACGCCGAGATTGCGGGCCTCGCGCGCAAGCGGCTGGAGAAGCAGGGCATCAAGATCATGTCCTCGACCAAGGTCACGAAGTTGGAGAAGAAGGCCGACAGCGTCGTCGCCACCATCGACGACGGCAAGGGCAAGCCCGTCACCACCGAGTTCGAGCGCGTGATCTCGGCGGTCGGCGTTGTCGGCAACATCGAGAATCTCGGCCTCGAAAAGCTCGGCGTGAAGACCGATCGCGGCTGCATCGTCATCGACGGCTACGGCAAGACCAACATTCCCGGCATCTACGCCATCGGTGATGTCGCTGGTCCCCCGATGCTCGCGCACAAGGCCGAGCATGAGGGCGTGATCTGCGTCGAGGCCATCAAGGGCCTGCATCCGCACCCCATGGACAAGAACATGATCCCGGGCTGCACCTATTGCCATCCGCAGGTCGCCTCGGTCGGCCTGACGGAAGCGAAGGCCAAGGAGAGTGGCCGCGAGATCCGCGTCGGCCGCTTCCCCTTCGTCGGCAACGGCAAGGCGATCGCGCTCGGCGAGGACCAGGGTCTGGTCAAGGTGATCTTCGACAAGAAGACCGGCCAGCTTCTGGGCGCCCACATGGTCGGCGCCGAAGTGACCGAGCTGATCCAGGGCTATGTCGTCGCCATGAACCTGGAGACGACGGAAGAAGAGCTGATGCACACCGTGTTCCCGCACCCGACCCTGTCGGAAATGATGAAGGAAGCCGTGCTGGATGCGTACGGGCGGGTGTTGAACATCTAAGCATCAAACCCGTCATCCTGAGGTGCTCGCGAAGCGAGCCTCGAAGGATGCACGGCCAGATCGAGCAGCCGGGCTCGTCGCCCTTCGAGGCCTCCGCTACGCTCCGGCACCTCAGGGTGACGGTCAGAGAGTACAACACAACAACAAAAAGGGAATGAACCCATGCATGACAACGACAACCTGACTATCGAACGCCCGACCTTCGTCACCCATCTCGAATGCGCGATGGAGGGTGATCATTACGCGGCCGATCAGGTCCACAACCTCTCCAAGGCCGGCAAGCCGCTTCTCGTGCGCTACGACCTCGCGGGCGTGAAGAAGGCGCTGACCAAGGACGCGCTGGCGCAGCGCCCCGCCGACATGTGGCGTTATCGCGAGCTGCTGCCGGTGCGCAAATGCAAGGACATCGTTTCGCTCGGCGAAGTCACCACGCCGCTGATCCGGCTGCCGAAGCTGGCTAAGAAGCTCGGTGGCGGCGAGATCATCGTCAAGGACGAGGGACGCCTGCCGACCGGTTCGTTCAAGGCGCGCGGCCTGGTCATGGCGGTGTCGATGGGCAAGGCGCTCGGCATCAAGCATATGGCGATGCCGACCAACGGCAATGCCGGCGCGGCGCTCGCGGCTTACGCGACCTCCTGCGGCATCAAGACCACGATCTTCTGCCCGGCCGACACGCCCGAGGTGAATGTCAGCGAGATCGAGCTGCAGGGCGCGACCGTCTACCGCGTCAACGGCTATATCGACGATTGCGGCAAGATCGTCGGCGAGGGCAAGGCCAAGGTTGGCTGGTTCGATACGTCCACGCTGAAAGAGCCGTACCGCATCGAAGGCAAGAAGACGATGGGCCTCGAGCTTGCCGAGCAACTCAACTGGGACGTGCCCGACGTGATCTTCTATCCGACCGGAGGCGGCACCGGACTGATCGGCATGTGGAAGGCTTTCGACGAGCTGGAGAAGATCGGCTTCATCGGTTCGAAGCGCCCGCGCATGGTCGCGGTGCAGGCCTCCGGCTGCGCGCCGATGGTGCGCGCCTATGACGCCGGCACTGAGCACGCGACGCGCTGGGAGGACGCCCACACCATCGCATCCGGCATCCGCGTGCCGCAAGCGATCGGCGACTTTTTGATTTTGCGCGCGGTGCGGCAGAGCAAGGGTTTTGCCATCGCGGTCGACGACGACAAGATCTCGGCGGCGCTGAACGAAGTGGCGCGCGAGGAGGGGCTGTTGCTGTGCCCCGAAGGTGCTGCGACCTACGCCGCCTACAAGGAGAGCCTCGCCGACGGCCGCGTCAGCAAGACCGATCGCGTGATGCTGTTCAACTGCGCGACCGGCCTGAAGTATCCGCTGCCGCCGGTCACCCGCACGCTCGATCGCCACAAGCCGATCGACTACACGCAGTTTTAGCGCGACAATACGTCCCTTCACGAACGATCGCTCTTCCCGTACGCGGGAAGAGATAAAAACAAGAACGACATCGTTGGGGAGAGCACAATGAAGAAGGCCGTCTGGGCCGGGCTGATCGGCATTCTCGCTCTCACCGGCGTCGTGCGCGCCGACGATTATCCGTCGCATCCGATCACCATCATCGTGCCGTTCGCGGCCGGCGGCCCGTCGGATGCGATGGCACGCGTGCTCGCCGAGCGGATGCGCCAATCGCTCGGCCAGGCCCTGGTGATCGAGAATGTCACCGGCGCCGGCGGCTCGATCGGGGTTGGGCGAGCCGTGCATTCGCCGCCGGACGGCTACACCATCTCGTTCGGCCATCTCGGCACGCACGTCGCCAACGGCGCCGTCTACAAGCTCAACTACGACCTCGTCGCCGATCTCGAACCGGTGGTGCTGCTGCCGAGCAATCCGATGATCGTCGTCAGCAAGAACGCGGTGCCGGCGACCTCGCTGAAGGAGCTCCTGGCCTGGCTCAAGTCGCGGCCATCGCCGCCAACGGCCGGCACGGCCGGCGCCGGCTCGGGCAGCCACATCGCCGGCGTCTATTTCGAGAGCGTTAGCGGCATCAAGCTGCAATACGTGCCATATCGCGGCACTGCACCGGCGCTGAACGATCTGATCGCCGGCCAGATCGACGTCATCGTCGACCAGACCTCCAACTCCATCAACCAGGTTCGCGCCGGCACCATCCGTGCCTACGCCATCACCGATGACAAGCGCCTGTCGTCGGCGCCTGACATCCCGACCGCGGAGGAGGCGGGGCTGAAGGGTTTCAACATGACGCTATGGTCGGGCCTATGGGTGCCCAAGGGCACGCCGAAGGAGATCGTGACCAGGCTCAACGCCGCAGCCGTGGAAGCGCTGAACGATCCCGCGGTGAAGAAGCAGCTCGAAAGCCAGGGCCTGGAGATGACGCCGCAGGACCAGCTCACGCCCGAAGCCCTCGGCGTCCGCCAGAAGGCCGAGATCGCAAAATGGTGGCCGATCATCAAGGCCGCCAACATCACGGTGGATTGACGCAACGCGGAGTTTCCCGCCGTGGGTGGCCGCCAGGTCGCGGCCACGTCATCAGGTCGCGGCCTTTCCGGGCGCCGAGAGCGCCGTCTCCAGGCATTGCAGCAGGGTCGGCGTGGAGAACGGCTTGGCGAGAAAGCAGATCGCACCGGCCTTCAGCGCGCGGGCGCGCACATCATCATCGGGAAAAGCTGTCATGAAGATGAACGGCGTCAGATGCCCAAGGTCGCGCAGATGCATCAGGAGATCGACGCCGCTCATGACCGCCATCTGCACATCCGCGATCACGCAGGCGATCGTGTCGATTTTGCCGGATTGGAGAAATTCGTGAGCGGAGCCAAAGGTGTAGACCGTGTATCCCCGCGACGTCAGGAGGTTGTTCGTCGCAAGGCGAACGGACGGATCATCATCAATGACGGAAATAATTGAAGACAATGACAATATGATCGCTCCTGATTGGGGGAGCCTCCGGCCGTGGCACGGCCGCCGACCGGAAAGTGGGCCCCCGGAGCGAGATTGGAAAGCATACTTAGGTTTGCAGGTTTCCCCTTGTGCGTGGGATTCCGAGCGCGTCGGTCATTCTGACGAGATCGGCCAATGACCTCGCGCCCATTTTCCGCATGATCTGCCCGCGATAGATCTTCACGGTGATCTCGGCCAATCCCAGCTCGGCGGCGACCTGCTTGTTCATCAGGCCGGACGCGACCAGACTGAGGACGTCGCGCTGGCGCGCGCTCAGGCCCTCGAAACGGGATCGCACGCCCGAGACCGATTTCTCGGCGTCGCGCCGCTTGCGGTCCCGTTCGAGCGCAGCCTGCACCGCATCCAGCATGTCCTGGTCGCGTACCGGCTTGGTCAGAAAATCGACGGCACCGCTCTTCATGGCCCGGACGGTCATGGGAATATCGCCATGACCGGTGATGAAGATGATCGGTGTGTGAATGTTGGCTTTGGCGAGGTCGGCCTGAAGGTCGAGGCCGCTCGAGCCCGGCAGGCGAATGTCGAGCACGAGGCAACTGGGGACCGCCGGCGGCTTGGCTTCCATGATCTCCGCCGCTGAGCCGAAGGCTTCGACCTTGAGACCAACCGATTGAAAGAGATTGGTGAGCGCGCGGCGCATCGACGGATCGTCATCGACGATCCGAACGATCGGCTCATCGGCATTCGCCTGCGCTTGCTTGCCATGATCAGTCACGATGCGTCCTTGTGCGGCAAGGGCAGGGCGATCTGGAAAGTTGCTCCGCTCCCTTCGTTGGGGAAGGCCGAAAGCCGTCCTGCGTGAGCCTCGATGATTGATCGGCAGATCGAGAGGCCCATGCCCAGGCCGCCAGATTTCGTGGTGAAGAACGGCGTGAAGATACGATCGGTCACGTCCTTGCCAAGGCCGACGCCACGATCCGTCACGGTGAGGAGCAGGCGGCGATCGCCGTCTTCGTCCGCATGGCCGGAGCGGATCGCCAGCTCGCGCGGGCGGTCGATATTGGCCTGCATGGCCTCGATCCCGTTCATCAGCAGGTTGATCAGGACCTGCTGCAGCTGGATCCGGTCGCCGCAAATCCTGGGCAGGTCGGACGCCAACTCCATTCGCACCGATACGGCATGGGTGGCGAGCTCGCGCCGAACCAGCGCCACGGCCTCCCTGACGACCTCGTTGATGTCGAGCGGAATCACCTCGATCTCGGTCTTCTTCGCCAGCGCCCTGATCCGGCGGATCACCTCGCTGGCCCGGTTGGCGTCCTCGACGATCCATTCCGCGGAACGGCGTGCAGCCGTCAGATCGGCAGGCTCGCGGCCAAGCCAGCCGATGCAGGCGTCCGCATTGGAGATCACCGCGGCGAGAGGCTGGGTGATTTCATGGGCAATCGAGGCGGTGAGTTCACCGAGTGTCGTCACGCGCGTGACATGGGTCAGCTCGGCTTGCGCCTTGCGTAACGCCTCCTCGGCCTGCTCGGCGCGGATCGCCGCCGTCACGTCGCTGCTGACGCCGCGATAGCCGAGAAAACTGCCGCTTGCATCGTGGAACGGCTTGCCGCTGGTGCGCACATAGATGGGATGTCCGTTGAGATCTCTGCTGCGGTAGACGAGATCGCGGAACGGAAGATGGGCATCGAGCGCCAGGCGATGCTGCTCCCACTTCTCGGGCTCGAGTTCGGCATCGGGCGGAATGTCCCAACGCGTCAGGCCGATCAATCCCGTCGGCGCGGCGGAGGACGTATCAGCGTGTTCCGATATGTGCGTGATACGGTGATCCGGCCCGGTCTCCCAGAACCAGTCCGACGCGGTTTCGGCATAGTCGCGGAATCGCTGCTCGGATGTCTTTAGCTCGTCGAATGCCCTTTGCAGGGCCTCCTTGGCGGCGACCTGCTCGGTGACGTCGACATGCGTGCCGATGATTTCCGTCACCTCGCCGTCGCTGCCGATGACGGGATGGCCCTCCGAGTGGACGCATCTGATCGAGCCGTCCGGACGCGCAATCCGAAAGTCGATCTGGAAGGGCTCTCGCTGCCGGACGGCCTGACGTTCCACCTCGGCGATCCGCCGAAAGTCTTCAGGCAGGATGCGCTGCTGGAAATCCCGTGCCGGGAGGTCGATCTGGTCCGGTTCAAATCCGAACAGGCGGTAAAGCTCGGCCGATCTGTAGGCGAACTCCTGACGGCGCACGTCCCACGACCAGCTGCTCGTATGGCTGAGGCGCTGGGCTTCGGCCAAATAGGCCTCGCTGCGACGCAGCCTCTGTTCCGCCTCCTTTGCAATCGTGACATCGGTGATGGCCCCGACAAATTCGATGCGCCCGGATGGGTGTCGCACCGCGCGCGCCACGGAATGGAGATATTTGACCGATCCATCCGGCATCAGCAGGCGATATTCGTGGTCGAGATTCTCCGCTTCGAGGGAAGCCCGATCAAGGGTCCGTCTGACCCTGTCGCGATCGTCCGGATGGATGCGCTGAAAGACGAAGTTAAGGGTCGGCTTCGTCGCCGGGTCACATTGGAAGATGCGAAAGGTCTCCCTTGACCAGACGGCCTCGCCCGTCACGAGGCTGAGGCCGAAACTGCCGGTGTGGCTCAGTTCCTGCGCATGGGCGAGATAGGCCTCGCTTCGCCGCAGCGCATCCTCGGCCTCCTTGCGTTGGGTGATGTTCTCGCAGGCGACCAGCACGATGGGCCTGCCGTCGCCGCGCAACATGGCCTTCGCGTTTTCACGGACCCAGAGGACCGAGCCATCCTTCCGGATCTTGCGAATCTCCCAGGTGTGCGGCTGGTCCACTGTCTCCAGGCACAGGGCGACGCAGTGGCGGACGGTGTCGTGGTCTTCCTCGAAGAAGACGTTCAGCACGGATTGGCCGATCAGTTCGGCCGTCGTGTAGCCAAGTTGTGCGGCGCCAAACGTGTTCACGTTGAGGACCGTTCCGGTCGGGTCGACCATGAAGTACATGACCGGATTGTGCTCGAACACCTCGCGCCATTGCTTCATGGCGTCGCGCAGATCGGTGTCTTGCCGGGAGTCTTCTCCGCGCGCGGCCTTGGCCTTTTCGCCGCTGCCGAATGATCGAAGCGCCGCGAGGCCGCCGAGCAGGAATTGTGCGGCCGAATTCCCAAGTTTTGCGATCTGGCCAGACATCATCGCAGCCGTCCCGGCGCGCTGTAGGCAATGCGAGTAGAGCACTTTGCTACAACAGGGGCAATTCCCTCCGGCCAAAGTCGGACCTTGCACAAAACTCGCGGCGGCCGTGCAGCTCGCGCACCTTGCGCCGTCTCGTTGCGTGGGTCCGGAAAACTACGGGACAAACCTACGTATAGCTCGCGCATCCCTAGTTCTAGCGTGCATTTACCTCCGTACAATTGAGCGATCCGATGCACGCGGCCTAGGGTAAGTCCAATCGAGAGGAGTCGATTGCGGAGCACAAATTGCCGGGATGCTCGGTGTGTTGCACCCAAAGAGCCGAGCTCTGCCTCCGCCACTCTGACCTGCCGGATGAATTGGCAGGTCGCGATTGAGAAGCCGCATTTTCCGTGACGACCGTGGTGACCGTGCCTCAGTGCACGAGGACCCACGAGAGGCCAAGAGGAGAGGATGATGTGCGATAGGTCCGAATACTCCGAGCGCCGTCCTGACGCACAGGGATGTGCCGTCTGTGCAGGGAAGTTTGGCCTGATCCGATACTATTCCTGGCGAACGCCGCTCTGCTCGAGGAAATGTCTCGACCATTTCAGGGAGCGCCGTGAGCAAGACCGGCGTTGGCTCTTCCGATTTCAGACGGCGTGAGAACGGGCCGCAAAGACCGCTTCACAGGGAAACTTTTAAACGAGGAGGCTGCGTGTTGAACGGTGTCGGCAAGCTCCTCCTCGCGGTCGCGCTGCCGCTTCCCCTGATCACGGGCGTGAAGGCCGAGGAGGCTGGACAGGACGCCGCACATCGCCACCATCCGCCTCAAGACGAACTGGTCCACGAGAAGTTCTATTCGAGCTGGCACATGCCGGACAATCCGGTGATGAGCTGCTGCAACAGCGCGGATTGCTACCCGACCGAGATCCGCTACGTCGACGGCAAGATTTATGCGCGGCGCCGGGAGGACGGGAAATACATCCTGGTCCCGGCCCAGAAAGTCGAGCGAAACAGGGACAATCCCGACGGCCGCAACCATCTTTGCGCGCCGCCGCCATCCGCTTCCCTGGTCGATACGGTCTATTGCTTCGCGCTGGGAGGTGCCGCGTGAGGTTCGTATTGGTGAACGGCAGGACCCCATTCCGCAAGACGTTCTGTCTGTGGTGTTGCGAGGAGATCAGCGGCAGCTATTTGCGCGACGTGCGAACGCTGCTGCCCTACTGCGACCACGAATGCTACGCGCTTCATCACGAAGCCTTGGTGCCGTTCGGGGAGCGTGCGCGAGCGGCGTCTTGAGAACCGGCCGAGGCGGCAACAGAGGACACGATTTTGAGATTCATGCTCGTCAACCAGGAAACACCTCGCCCGGGCGCCGCTTGTAGCGCCTGCGCCCGGCCGCTGGGCGCGAGTTATCTCCGGCATGCGTCGATGCAGGCGCGCTATTGCGACTATGACTGCTACCGGCAGCAGGCAACCATGGGGATATTCGCTCCCTACCGCGGTTCGCTCGAGGCGATATCGGTGCTCACGGCCATTTCGGCCTGGAGCTTGATGATGCAGATGAGCGCGCTCTCGCGCTCGCTGACTGAGGTCTATCTGCGCGCGCACGACCTTCTGACCATGGAAGGAGGTGACGGCTAACCCCACGATGCCGGCTGCGCAGAACCGTCGGCCGCAGTCACCCGTCCAGCCCTTGCGCCGCGTTCCAGCCCCGGCGGTGCGGGCCTAGGGCGCGGGGGCTGCGGCCGATGCCGTCGGAGCCGCATTCACGTCTTGTGCCGTGACACGCTGGACATCCTTGCCGGCCAGCATGCCGCTGGGCTCGAAGCGGGCGCGGTACACCAGGACGTTCTCCATCACGCGCTGGACGTAATTGCGCGTCTCCGATAGCGGGATGCGTTCGACCCAGTCGACCGGATCGATCTTGGGGTCTCTGGGGTCGCCGTGCGCCTGCACCCATTCGCGCACCCGGCCGCGGCCGGCATTGTAGCCGGCGAAGGTCATGATCTGATTGCCGCGATATTCCGACAGCAGTGCGCTGAGCTCGGCTGCGCCCATCTGCGTGTTGTAGACGGGATCGGAGACCATTCTGTCCCAGTCATAGGTCAGGCCGAAGCGCTTTGCCGTGTCGCGACCGGCTTCCGGCGTGACCTGCATCAAGCCGACCGCATTGGCGGCCGACTTGTCGCGCTGGTTGAACGAGCTCTCGGTGCGGGCGACCGAATAGATCACGCTGGTCTCGATCGCGGGCGCGACCTGCTTGTGTTCGGGAATGCCGATGGTCGGGAAGGCGTAGTGGTCGAGCGCGAGCCCGCGCGCCAGCGCCGACTTGCCGACCTCAAGCATGACGCGCGCGTCGTTGCGTCGGCCGGCGAGTTCCCCGAGCGCTTCGAGCGCCGGGACGTCGGTAACTTCCTTGGCGAAATCCTCGGCGTAGTAATAGACCGTGTCGCGCTCGCCGACGCCGTACAGCATGTCGGCGGCGCGCACGCGCTCGTCCGCGGCCGGCGTGTCGGCGGAGGCCAGCACGGGTGAGGGGGCTCGCAGCTCTAGCCCCTCGAGGCCAAGTCGCGTGCGGGCAAGCTGGCCGTAATAGGCGGTCGGATAGCGCGCGGCGGCCGTGTAGCTCATGCGCGCGTCGGCTGTGGCACCCATGGCCTCGGCTGCGCGCCCGCGCCAGTAATGAGCGCGCGATAGCGCGAGCGGATTGGGCGAGCCCTCGTCGATGGCCGCAAAGTGCATCATCGCGGTCTTGGGATCGTCGAGATAGCGCAGCGCAATCCAGCCGCACATGAAGTGATAGTCGACGCGATAGACCTCCATCGCGGGCACCACGGCCGCGCGCACCACGTCATACGCCGTCTTGAATTTGCCCTGGTCGAGCAGTTTTCGCGCCAGCAGGCGGCGCTCGCGCCACCAGGCATCGGTATCCTGCGCCGCCATGGTGTCGGGTGCCGCAGCGAGGATCAATTCGGCCGCATCGTCGATGCGGTCCTTCTGGATATGCCACTGTGCACGGCAAAGGACATAGCCGAGATCGCGACGGGCATCCGCCGACACGTCGTCGAGATAGTCCTTGGCCTTGTTCTCCTTGCCGTTAACCGCGGCACAGGCCTTGACGATCGCGAGCGAGTCTTCGCCGAGCCGCTTGGCCGCGCGCCTTGCGCCGGCGTAGTCCTTTGCGCCGAGCCGCTTGTCCATGCGGGCGCGATGATCCTCAGCGGTGAGAAGATCGCGGAACGCTGTGTAGGAATCCTCCTCGCTACGTTCGGACAGCTCCTCCGAGCGCCAGGCCTCGCGCACCAGACGCGTTGCCCGGTCGCTGTCGCCCTCGGTGAGCAGCACGCGCGCCAGCGCGAAGTTGCCCTTGGCGCTGGTCGGCCGGTCCATCGTGAAGGCGTGCACGGTCGCCGCGTCGCTCTTCTCCTGCCACAGCCGCGCCTCGGCGCGCCGGCGCAGCAGTGCCGCGCTCGGCCAATCCGGATTGGCGGCGAGGAAGGCCGCGTAGCGCTTGAAAGGTGCCGTGCTCTCGGAATGGCGCAGCATGAACCAGTCGGCGAGCTTTTGCCCGGCGGGATCGGCAATGCGGTCGCGGGCCGCGCTCGCATCATCGGTCTTGCCCTTGCGCGCGAGGTCGAAGGCGTCTTTCAGCGCGGCGAGGTCGCCGGTCAGCGCAGGCGGCGCGGGCTTGTCCGCGGGCTCGTCGTCCTGCTTCTTCGATCTGCGCTTGGCCTCGGCGTGTTTGCCGTGTTTGCCGCTTGCTGCATGCCGCGGCTTGCCGCCGGATTTGGCCTCATGCGTCTTCTTCGACGCGGATGATTTATGACTGCTCTTTGCCGTCAGCTCGGTGGGAAGGAGGGCGAAGGCGGCCACGGCAACGACACACGCGAGCGAGCGTAGGCACTGGTTCATTGCGTGGTCCCCCTGCGAAACCAGTACAAACCAAAGTCCGCGACGACATGCGGCTCGAGAATCAAAGACGACCCCCAAACGATGACTCAGCATCGTTTCGTATTCCTCACGCTGTCGCAACAATGCGGCAAAATACGGATGGAGCGCGGGAACCTCTGCGACGGGGGATAGAGCAGGGCCTTTTTAACCTTTGTTAACGAATGGGCCTCGCGCGACGGTCGCTGGCGGCTCTTGGCGCCGCGAATGGCCCGATTGCGCGTGTTCCCGGGCCGAAATCCGGTGTATTGAGTTCCACAGATCCTTCATCTCAGCCTTTGCCCGCACCTCATGCCGCTCTTCAACCAGTCGATCCGGCGCAAGATCGTCGGCATCGCCCTCGGATTGATCGTCCTGATGCTGATCACCTCGATCCTGTCGATGGTGATGTCGAGCCAGGTCGGCGTTCTCCTGGACGAGCTGACCAATCGCTACATCCCGGCCTATGGCGATCTCGCGCGGGCCAACATCCGCTCGCTGGAGCGGTCGGTGGCGCTGCGGCGGATGGTCATGATGAAGATGCAGGAAGCTCCGGATGAGGAGGCGTACGCTGCTCGGCTGAAAGAGTTCGAGGAAGCCGACCGCAGGATCGAGGAGGAGACCTCGGCCGCGCGCAAGCTCATCAACGCAATCATCGACGATACCAGGACGCCCTCGGACAATGCCGCACTGGCGCGGATCGACACCCGTATCGAGACCGCCGTCTCAGAGCTGCGCCATGGCATGAGCGAGGCGCACGCAAAACTGCTCAAGCAGATCGATGCCAAGCAGATGCCGGAGGCGCGCGGCACGCTGGAGCAACTCGACGCGCTGCGCGACCAGTTCAACCAGAGGATCGACGGCATTCGTGCCGACATGCTCAAGCAGGTCTATGCCTCGACGTCGACCGTGGTCGGCCACCAGCGGAAGGCGATTATCATCTCCGGCATCGTCACCATCCTCGCGGCGGTGGTCGGATTTGCCTTCGCGCTGCTGGTCTCCAGCGGCATCACCCGTCCGGTGCGGTTGCTGCTGGCCGGAGCCCGCGAGGTCGAGGCAGGGCGCTTCGACAAGAACATCACCGTCTCGACCCAGGATGAGATCGGCGAGCTCGCGGCCGCCTTCAACCGCATGATCGAGCAGTTGCGCAACAACGAGCGCATCCGCGAAACCTTCGGCCGCTACATCGATCCGAAGGTGGTGCAGGGCCTGATCGAGCGGCCGGAGATCGCCATCGACGGCCAGCGCCGGGTGATGACCATCATGTTCTCCGACATGAGCGGCTTCACCTCGATGAGCGAGGGCATGACCCCGCGCGGCCTCGTCAAGGTGATGAACCACTATTTCACGGTGATGTCCGCGCCGATCCGGAACAACCGCGGCGTGATCGACAAATATATCGGCGACGCCATCATGTCCTATTGGGGCCCGCCCTTTGTCGAGGAAGACGAGCAGGCGCTGCTCGCGGGCCTGTCCGCCATCGACATGGCCGACCAGGTGCCCGCGCTGCAGAAGCAATTGCCGGATCTGCTCGGCATCCGCGCCATGCCGGTGCCGTGCGATCTGCGCATTGGCATTGCCACCGGCGAGGTCCTGACCGGCAGCATCGGCTCCGAGCTGATGATGAGCTTTACCGTGATGGGCGACGCGGTGAACCTCGCCTCGCGCCTCGAGGCCGTCAACAAGGTCTACGGTACCCGCATCCTGATCTCGCAGGCGACCGCCGAGGTGATCGGAGCGCGGCTCGAATTGCGCGAGATCGATTGTCTCGCGGTGGTCGGGCAGAGCGTGCCGCAACCGGTGTTCGAGGTGATGGGACGGCCGGGTGGGCTGGCCGAGCCGCAGGAAAGCTTGCGCGCGCACTATGCCGAAGGCCTTGCCGCCTATCGCGCGTGCCGCTTCGAGGACGCACGCGTCGCGTTCAACGCGGCGCTGGAGCATGCCCCTGGTGATGGCCCGTCGCGCACCATGCTGGCCCGCATTGCGCAGTTCGAGGCGAACCCGCCAGCCGCCGATTGGGACGGCGCCTGGCGAATGGAAAGCAAATAGCCGGCCGTCCGCGAATAATTCGTTCTACTCTATAACGATGTTCGCCGTGACGTAATGCCCGGGCTTAGGTTAGCTGTCCTTGAGGCGTTTAATGGGGATACGCCAATGACAGAACTTGAGGACAGGCTGGAGCGGTTTGAAACTCTCACCGCCGAATGCGAGCTGATTGCCAAGCTCGCCACCGACAGCAACAAGCGCGAGTTCTACCTGAAGCTCGGGGAGCAGTACCGTCAGCTCGCGGTGGACATGCGCCATGTGATCGCGACCAAGGCTGCCGCTTGAATTGGTCTAACGGTTCCAATCGCAAAGAGGCACGACGCGGTATCTCTGCGTTGGCAGGATCGTGCGCGATCGCAAGCCGTTCTTAACAATTGAGACGCATCCTCGATGGGAACCGGGGAACGACGCGTTGCGTTGCCTGGCGATGGGAATGCAGATGGGAATGCTTGGGGCAAGGTTGCCATGCAACGTTACCCGCGTACGTAGCTCGTCCGATGGTGACGTCCCATGCGTCTGTTTGCGGTCATCTTGTTTGCGCTTCTGACGGCAGCCTGCAACCCGGAACAGGACGTCACGGGCTCGACCCCGGTCTGCGCGCTGCGGAATTACAGCTCCTACAATCCCCGCGACATGAACCAGTGCGTTGCCGCCTGCAAGGCGTGCGACCACGGCAATACCGTCACCTGCACCACCTCCTGCACGCTCAAGGGCGCGCACTGAAGGCAAGGCCCGAAGCCGCGGCCTCCGTCAGCCGCGGGCGGCTTCGCGCCGCAATTCCGGGAAAATAGCCTCGTCCTGGAGGATGACGTCGGCGGTTCGCCGATAGTGAGCCGTCAACAGCGTCACCGCCAGATCGGAATCGCCGCTCAGCACCGCATCCACGATTGCCGCATGCTCGTCACCGACATGGCGGGAGGGAAAGGCCTTGCTGATCGACAGTCGCCGGTAACGGTAAAGCTGGTCGGCAAGCTGACCGCAGAACGCGATGAGGGATTGCGAGCCACACTGACCGATCAGGGTCCGATGGTAGATGCGGTGCAGCCGCTCCCATTCGGAATTGTCCTCGAACTCCGTGGCGCTCAGCGATCGCGGCACGCGGCTCAGCCGATGCTGCGCCAGCACCAGTTGCTCCTCCCACTGGGGCGTGGACGCCGCCATCGATTCACGCAGCGCAAGAGCCTCGACCCAGCAGCGCGTCTTGGTCAGCTCGGCAAGCTCGGCGCGGCTGACGTCCTTGACGTAGAAGCCGCGCTGCTCGCGGACCTCGACCAGTCCGTCGGCGGTCAGCCGGTTGAGCGCCTCGCGCAGCGGCGTTTGGCCGGTCTGATAGGTCTCCATCAGAAATCGCATTTGCAGCTTGCGCGACGGCGCAAGGCGTCCGGACAACAAGTCCTCGCGCAGCCGGTCGTAGACATGGCTCGCTTGCGTCGATGGAGCGGACAGGGAGGCCGTTGCAGTCAATTCCACCGCTCAAGTCTCCGTTGTTCGCTCAGCTCGCGGTCCATCATCATATACATCCGATCACGATTCCATAAAATGTATAAATTTATGTTGCGATATCGATTTTGTGTAATAAAAGGAGCGGGACGGTCGTGAAGGTGCGGCCGCGATCAAGAAAGCCACACCCGGTCAGCCCGGACAGTGGCCTGACGAAGGAGTGCGTTCATGGCCCGGTTTCCGGTGACAGTGCTGCGCAGCGTCGAGCTCGGCACGCCGGACCTCGACCGCTCCGTAAAATTCTATTGCGACGTCTGGGGCCTTGCGCTCGTCGCGCGCGTGGACGGCATCGTCTATCTGCGCGCAACCGGCCGCGATCACCACGTCGTTGCGCTCTACCAAAGCGAGCAGCCTGAACTCGGCGCGGTGACCTTTCGCGTCGCAAGCCCCGACGATCTTGCGTCCATTGCCGACAGAACGGTTGCCGAAGGCGCCCGGCTGCTTTCCGGGCCGGCGCCCAACGCTGCGCCCGATGGCGGCGTGGCGATGACCATTCGCGCACCGGAAGGTGGCATCCTTCGTTTCGTTCACGGCGATATCGGTCACGCGCCGGGGCCGCAGCAAGGCGACCGGCCGGAGCGGCTCGCCCACGTCAATCTCAACAGCACCGATGTCGATCGCTCCGCTGCCTTCTACGAGCGCGCGCTCGGATTTCGGCTGACGGACCGTTCGAAGGCGATGGCGTTCGTCCGCTGCAACAGCGATCACCATGCCGTCGTGATCGCCGCGGCAGGGGTCAACGGACTCAACCACGTTGCCTTCCTGATGCCGAGCCTGGAGGCGGTGATGCGCGGCTCGGGGCGGATGATCGATGCCGGCTTTCCGATTGCCTGGGGCGTCGGTCGCCACGGGCCCGGTGACAACGTGTTTTCCTATTTCATCGATCCGGTCGGGACCGTGATCGAATACACCGCCGAGGTGCTCCAGGTCGACGACAGCTACGTCGTGCGGGGCCCCGATCATTGGGTCTGGCCGCCCGGCCGCACCGATCAATGGGGCATCGCTCCGCCGAAGGCCGAGCACGTCAAGGCGGCGCAATTGTCGGTTCGCTACGCCGCGCCTTGAGCGCGGCACCTGATCAACACTCACACGGGATGTGCAGAGCTTGGTATCCGGTTCGAACCACGCGAACGAGTTTGAGGTCGCTGTCGTGGGCTTCGGTCCGTCAGGCGCCGTCGCCGCCAGCCTGCTGGGTGCGCAAGGGATCCGCACGCTGGCCGTGGACCGGGACCGCGCCGTCCACGACAAGCCGCGCGCCATCGCGATCGATCACGAGATCCTGCGGCTGTTCGACAATCTCGGAATTGTCGGGCAGCTGGGTCCGTACATTGCGCCGTTTCCGGCCTCCGAACATTTCGGCGCGCGCGGCCAGCTGATCCGCCGCATCGACATGGTCAGCGAGCCTTATCCGCTTGGCTATACGCCGACCATGGTGTTCACCCAGCCGCCGGTCGAGGAAATCCTGCGCGCGCATGCGCGCTCGCTTCCGTCGGTGGTCGTCGAACTCGGCACCGAGCTCCGCCGGCTCGAACAGGCGCCGAACGGCGTGACGCTCGAGCTCCGCGGCGACCAGGGCGCTCGGAACGTCACGGCAGACTACGTGATTGCCTGCGACGGCGCATCGAGCACGGTCCGCCGGCGGTTCGGGATCGGCTTCGACGATCTGGTGTTCGATGAGCCTTGGCTCGTGATCGACCTCAACGTCAACGCGGCGGGTCTTGCAAAACTGCCGCGCACGGCGGCTCAGTTCTGCGATCCGGCACGGCCGACCACCTACATCGTCGGACCTGGCTCGCATCGGCGTTTCGAGATCATGCTGCTGCCGGGCGAGGATCCGCGCGCGATGGAGCAGCCCGAGCAGGTCTGGCGGCTCCTTGCGCGCTGGCTGACGCCCGACGATGCAACGCTGTGGCGGGCGGCGAGCTATCGCTTTCATGCCCTCGTCGCCAGCAAATGGCGCGAAGAGCGCGTCTTCCTCGCCGGAGATGCCGCCCACCAGCAGCCGCCCTTCATCGGCCAGGGCATGTGCCAGGGCATTCGCGACGTCGCCAATCTGGCCTGGAAGCTCGCGCGCGTCTTGCGCGGAGAGTCCGGCGCGGCGCTGCTCGACACCTACCAGGAGGAACGCAGTGCGCATGTCCGCGAGCTGACGACGCGCATCAAGGCGATCGGTCATGTCATCTGCGAGCGCGATCCGGACGCAGCCGCGGCACGCGATGCCCGCATCCTCGCTGAAGGCGGAGGTGCGCCGCGGACCATCACCCGTCAGGAGATCGTGCCGCCGCTCAGCTGTGGCCTGCGCGCCGAGCTGCCGCATGCTGCCAACGGGACGCTGTTTCCGCAGCCGTGGGTGCTGACCGCGAGCGGCCGGCAATTGCTCGACGCTGCCTGCGGTGCCGGATGGCGGCTCGTGCTCAGGGGCGATAGCGCGTTGGCGCATTCGCCTGCGATCGCGACCCGCGCGGCGGAAACAGGCTTGCGCGTGATCGGCATCGCTGAGGCGGATCACGATGCCGGCCCGGACGTGCTGCGGGAGGAGAGCGGCGTGGTGGCGAGCTGGTTCGCACGGCATGCCTGCGCGGCCGCGATCGTGCGCCCCGATCATTACGTCTACGGCGTTGCGGCCGACGAAGCCGCGCTCGCGGCGATGTTGTCCGGTCTGAGGGCGCGGCTGCAATGAACAAGACAAAGACAAAATTCAACAGGGGGAAATCATGCCATCATCGTCGAGCCTGACGACGGGACCTGCGGTGCCTGCGCGCGCCTACGCCGTCCTCATCATGCTGTTTCTGTTCCAGACGATCAATTTCTTCGACAAGCTTGTGTTCGGTCTCTCGGCGGTGCCGATGATGAAGGAGCTGTCGCTCAGCCCGAAGGAGTTCGGCCTGATTGGCAGCAGCTTCTTTCTGCTGTTCTCGCTCTCGGGCATGGCGGTCGGACTGTTCGTCGTCGGCCGTTTCCCGGCAAAGTGGATCTTGATGCTGCTCGCCGCCATCTGGTCGGCGACGCAGCTTCCGGTGTTCTTCTCGAGCTCCGTCATGGTGCTGGTCGTGTGCCGCATTCTTCTCGGCGCGGGCGAGGGGCCGGGCCTGCCGACGGCATTGCATGCCTGCTACAACTGGTTTCCGGCCGACAAGCGCAGCGTCCCGAGTGCGGTGGTGCTCCAGGGCATCAGCGTCGGACTTCTGGCCGGCGGTCCATTGTTGACTTATGTGATCATCAATTACGGCTGGCGCACCGGCTTTCTGGTCTGCGGCCTGCTCGGCATCGTCTGGATGGTTGCCTGGAGCATCATCGGCGCGGAAGGACCTTACGCCGCGACCGCCGCCGGCCAGGACGCGCCGGCAGCTGCGCCAAACGTGCCGGCGCGACTCCTGTGGTGTGATCCGACGGTGATCGGCGTCATCATCATGTCGACCATGTCGTACTGGATCGTCGGCATCTCCGCGACCTGGCTGCCGCCATTTCTCCAGCTCGGGCTCGGCTACAAGCCGACCGATGTCGGCTGGATCATTTCGGCCATCTACATCTTCCAGTCGCCGCTGTTGCTCAGCGGCTCCTGGATTACGCAAGCCCTTCAGCGCCGGGGCTGGAGCCTGCGTGCCTGCCTCGGCAATGCCTCGGGATTGGCACTGCTCGTCGCGGGCTCGGCGCTGCTGCTCAGTATCGTGACGTCGGGCGCGCTGCAGCTCGTCTGCGTGGCGATCGCCTTCGCGGCGCCCAGCCTGACCACGATCTTCGGTCCGGTGGCGCTTGGCGCCGTGGCGCCCGCGGCCCAGCGCGGCCGGTTGATCGTCGTGATCTATTCGGGCAATGCGGCGTCCGCGCTGTTCTCGAATGCGCTCACGGGGTGGATCGTCGGCGAGGCGGGCAGCAACAGCGCGCTCGGCTATGCGCATGCCATGACGTTCACCGCCGGCATCCTCATCGTCGGCGCGGTTGCCGCATTCGCACTCATCTTCCCTGAGCGGACCATCGCGCGTTTTGCGAAGACCTCCTCGCGGTCATCTTCAGCTACCATCCTTCCTGCCACGTCGATCTGATCGGCCCAAACGCCAAGGACACCACATGAAATTCGCAAGCTTTACCATCGACAACGCCGCCTCATGGGGCCTGGTGGAGGGCGACAGCGTGGCCGATCTCGGCGCTGTTCTCAGGGGTCGCTACCCCGACCTGAAATCGGCGATCGCAGCCGGCGCGCTGGCTGAGGCCGCGAAATCCGCCGCCGGCGCCAAGCGCCATCCGCTGTCGAAGATCACATTCCTGCCGGTGATCCCGAACCCGGACAAGATCCTCTGCATCGGGCTGAACTACGAGAACCATCGCAAGGAGACCGGCCGCACGGAGGTCGAGAACCCCACCGTGTTCGGCCGCTTCGCCAACAGTCAGACCGGTCATCTCGCCGACATCATCCGCCCGAAGGTTTCGACCCATCTCGATTTCGAGGGCGAGCTCGCCGTCGTGATCGGCAAGCCCGGCCGCTACATTTCCCGCAGCGAAGCCTGGGGGCATATCGCCGGCTATGCCTGCTACAACGAGGGCAGCGTCCGCGACTATCAGCGCCACACCCATCAGTTCACGCCGGGCAAGAATTTTCCCGCGACCGGCGGCTTCGGCCCTTATCTGGTCACGCCCGACGAGGTCGGCGATGTCGGCCCGCTGCGCTTGCAGACCCGGCTCAACGGCGAGGTGGTGCAGGACACCACGATCGACCAGATGATCTTCGATATCCCGCGTCAGATCGACTATTGCTCGCAGTTCACCCGGCTCGAGCCCGGCGACGTCATCGCCACCGGCACGCCGGGCGGCGTCGGTTCCAGGCGCACCCCGCCGCTCTGGATGAAGGCGGGCGATGTCGTCGAGGTCGAGATCGACAAGGTCGGCCTGTTGCGCAACGGGATTGCCGACGAAGCCTGATGCCCTCTCACGAGACGACGGCCTATGCGCCGCTGCTGCGCCGGATTCACTGGGCAACAGCGGTGCTCTTCATCATCGCCATGCTGATCGGGTTCTATTGCGGGCTCCAGCCGCCGGGCACCTCGCCGCGCCGTGAGCTTCTGGAGGTGCACAAATCGCTCGGCATGACGCTGCTGTTCCTGTCGGTGCTGCGGCTGATGGTGCGCGCGGCGACCAGGGTGCCGCCCGAGCCGTCGTCATTCGGTGCGCTGGTGCGGTTCGCCGCGCGGATCAATCATGTCGCGCTCTACCTCATCCTGTTCGCGATGCCGCTGACCGGCTACGCGTTCTCCTCGGCGGGCGGCTATTCGCTGAAATACTTCTGGACGTTCAGCTGGCCGCGTCTGGTGGCCGACAGCCCGCAGATCGCCCACGCCGGCGAGGTCGCGCACGACACGCTGGCCTATGCCGTCTATGCCGTCGTGGCCCTGCACATCGCGGCGACCTTCTGGCATGCGCTGGTGATGCGCGATGGAACGCTGGCGCGGATGTGGCCGCGATCGGGGAACCGCTAGAGCCAAACCGCTGACGGTGCTCCGCCACCGGAACGATTGACCCCCGATAATCATTGGAAGGAGCGGGCAGGAACGGAGTCCTATGGAATGGGTATGCTCGATCCTGGCCGGTTTCTGGTGTCGTGCTCGCAATGCGAGGCCTGGCCGATGGCGGCCAATGTCAAACGTGCGAGCTGGTCGGCGCAACCGCACGAGGTCCGCTTCGTCTGCCCGCGCTGCCGCCGCGAGGAGACCGCGATCGTCTCGGCGTCCGGGCAGCTGTTGCCGATCAAACGCGTCGACGTTCCCCCGCATGAGGTGACGGCGGCGTGGGTGCAGGCCCAGCGCCCGCGCGGGCGGACTTGAGCCGCCACCTTGGTTGCGTGTTTGGAACCCTGCCGATTCCCGGGCGTTCAGTGGCGGGGTAACAACGTATTGAGGCTGGGCGCATGATCAGCGAGCATTTCGACACCCGCACACGGATCAACATGAAGCTGGCGCTGGAGCGGGTCTGCCGCCATCGCCCCGATGGCGAGAACCACGGCTTCCGCAGGTCGGTCGCCGAAAACATCATCCGCTGTGCGCTGACCGGCCGCACCGGCATCGGCCAGCTCGTCGATGCCGGCGAGCGCGCCATGATCAGGACGCGCGCGGAACGGGAGCCGGCCTGATTGCGAGCTGGCCGAATTCGTCGACTGCTGTGGTAGGGTCGCCGCCGGGAGATGACCGATGGTGCTCACGGGGCGCGCGACAGCTTGAACAACGAGGTCCATTGGCGCGACGACATCGCCTCGCTGGTGTTTCCCGTCACCGGCCACGGCGCGATCTGCGCCGTGCACCGGGGCGCTTTCCGGACCTTGCTGGGCACCGAGCCGACCCCCGAGGCCTGCCTCGGCTATTTCCGGCGCTCCGAGGCCGCCTTCCGGGCCGCAGCCTCCGCCAAGATCGCCCGCAAGGGCATTTTGCCTGGGACAAGCCTGCATCTTACCAGTCGCGACGTCGCCCGGAAGCTGCTAGAAGAGCCGCAAATCGCCAATGGAGAATAGACCATGAGCCCGTCTCAGCTCACGACCGCCCAGCTCGCCAACGCCCAGACCGCGCTTCCGGTCGCCGCCGGGCAGGTGGGACGGCTGTCGCAGGCCGTGATGGCCATGGTGCTCGGCGTCTTCGTCGTCGGCATGGTCGGCTTCTCCCACATCGACGTCGTCCATAACGCGGCCCACGACGTGCGTCACTCGAACGCGTTCCCCTGCCACTAACCGGGGTGGCATGAGCACGTTTCGCGCGATCGTCTTCGCGTCGGTCATTTCAGGTTTCATCGTCGGTCTCATCGTCACTGTCGTCCAGCAGTTCGGCACCGTCCCCCTGATCCTGAAGGCGGAAGTCTTCGAGAAGGCGGCGGAGACGCACCAGCACGACGCTCCGGCCACGGCGCAGCCGGCGGCAGCCGGGCATGACCACGCCGCCCCCGATCACGGCGACCATGACCATGGCGCCGCCGACCATGATCATGCCGCTGGCGGCCACGACCATGGCGCCGGCGCCTGGGAGCCGCGCGACGGTTTTGAGCGCAACGCCTATACCGCCGCCGCCAACATCCTGACCGCGATCGGCTTCGCGCTGCTGCTGGCCGGCTTTTTCGCCGTGCGCAGTGGCGCGACCGGCGTGAGCGTCTCCTGGCATGAAGGCCTGCTCTGGGGGCTGGCGGGCTTTGCCGTCTTTACGCTTGCGCCCGGCCTCGGCCTGCCGCCGGAGCTGCCGGGCGTGCCCGCCGCACCGCTGCTGTCGCGCCAGATCTGGTGGCTGGCCGCCGTGCTCGCGACGGCCGGCGGGCTCGCCATGATCGTCTTCCGCCGCTCGGTGCCGGCTGCGATCGCCGGCGTGATCCTGCTGACCCTGCCGCACCTGATCGGCGCGCCGGAGCTCGCCAATATCGAGACCAACGTGCCGTCGTCGTTGACGCATCAGTTCGTCACCGCGGTGACGGTGACGAGCCTGGTGTTCTGGACGTTGCTCGGCGGTCTGACGAGCGCGGTGTTCGCGCGTTTCGATCAGCGCGTCTGACGCTTGCGCCATCGCCGCAACGCGACCGCCGTCCAGACCGTCTCGACAAAGCCGAACGGCCAGGCGCCCTGGAGAAAGCCGTAAGCCGCGCTGAGTGCGCACGCCGCCGAGAAGGCCAGCACATAGTGCGGCCCGCGCGGCTCGAGCGCGTAGAACAGCAGCATGGCGCTGACCGAGAGCAGTCCGAAGATGGTGAGACCGTCCATCAGCTCGCCGGCGGCTTCGGCTTCTTGGCGACCCCGAGCGCATGGAACACGACAGGCTCCATCACCGGCCACAGCGCGGCCGTCGCGGTCAGCACGGTGGCTGCGCACATCGTGGCCAGCACTGCGAAGCGAGTTTTCAAGCCGGTGGTTCGTGATCGCCACACGATCCAGCCCCAGGCGCAGAGCACGACGGCGATCGACAGCTTCGTCATCAGCCCGTGCGCATGGTCGAGCGCGGCGATCAGGCTTCCCGCGCTTGCAAGTACGACGGCGGGCAATGTGAAGGGCAGCACACAGCATGCCGTGCACGCGGCTGCGACGACAGCCGTTGCGACCGCCGTGCCTGCGGCCTTGCCGCCACCCGGCGCTGTCTTCGCCACACAGCCGCATCCCGGCGATGTCTCGGTGGGGAGGCTGCAGGACGGTCCAATAACGCTCATGTGATTCTCCTTATGCTTGTGCGTCGCGGACTCGATCGCTACGCCCTCAAGCCACTTGAGGTTCAAGCGAAATGTGAGAGCTTCCATGAGAATTGGCGTCCTCGCCAAAGCAGCCGGCGTCTCCGTCCCCACCATCCGCTATTACGAGAGCATCGGCCTGCTGACGCCGCCCGCGCGTCGGGGCGGCCAGCGCATCTACGGGAGCGAAGACGTCAAGGCGCTCAGCCTGATCAGGCATTGCCGCGATCTCGACTTCTCGCTCGACGATATCCGCGACATTCTCGCGTCGGTGCAGCGGCGCTTGCCCTGCAGCGACACCAAGTCGTTTGCGGAGGAGCACCTCCGTGCGATCCGCACAGAGATCGCCGAGCTGCGCGCGCTGGAAGCGACGATGGCCGCGCTGGTCAGCGGCTGCGAAGCGACATGCTGCGGCAGCACCGCGCCGGACTGCGTGATCTTGCAGCCCGGCCAAGTGAATTGCATTTGAAAGCGATCGGCTTGCTTCGGAGCAATTATCGCCCGGCGCCCACCAATCGCTCGCGAACCGTCCGTGCGATCGCCGCCGGCGCCTCATCGGGGATCGCGAAGCACGAGCTCGCATTGATCTCGCAGAGAACATAGCTGTCGGCGCCTTCCGCGTCGCGTGGCCCGAAGAGGAAGTCGGCGTCCCAGATCACCGGCAGCGATGCTTCGTCGATGGCCAGCAGCTTCATCATCTGCGGCGTCCATTCGTCCTCCATCCGCCGCCGCAGCGCCTGGAATGATGGTGCGTCGGGTCCGTGCATGATGCGCGGCCCCGGTTGTGCCTCAGGTGCATCCGGTCCTTGCGGTGGTGGAGGGATCAAGGCCTTGATCAGTTGATGGCCGAAGCCTGCGACCCTGGCGCCGCTCATGTAGCAGCGGATCATTCCGTCGGGCAGGCGCGGTTGAAACGGCTGATCGATGATGCAGCCGCCCCAGCCGAAATAGGGTTCGCATCGCGCGATGAAGGCATCGAGCGGCATGTCCTCCGGATGGCTGCCGCGCAGCGCATGGAGCACGCGAACCGCCGGGGTCGCGTTTGGTAGCGCCTCGACCTTCCACACGCCCTGGCCGCCGTTGCCGCGATTCTGCTTGAGCACGCGCGGGCCGTCGGCCCTCAGCCGTGGTGGAAATTCCGCTGCGAAGGCGGCCGCGCTGTCGTAGCGATGGGTGTCGGCGCCCCAACCGAGATTGCGCGTCCGGTAGAGCACCTCCTTGACGCCCATCTTCAGGATGACGTCTGGATGCGCGCTGACCCACGGGCCGCGCGCTGCGACGTCGCGCAGCAAGGCGTCCAGCTCCGCGCGCGTCTTTCCCTGGTGGATCGGATCGACCCAGACCAGCACGCCGTCGACCGCAAGCAGCTGATCGCGTACCGCATCACTGAAGCTTTCGTCGTAGATGGCCGGGTGTGCCGCGATGCCGGCGGCGGCGAGGGCTTCGAAGACGCGGACGAAACGACTGTTATGTGCCGTTGTGTCGAGGCGCGCGCCTACGTCGCCTCGTGAAAGAATAGCTATGGAATATCGGTGAGGGGATGTTGTGTCCATGCGCAAGCTCCACGAATTGCGTGCTGCGCAGACTTGGACCGAAGTCTCACGGGGAGTCTGCCTTGTCCCCACCGCGGCATTCTATGCGGGATCGTGCGGAAGCCGCAAGATGCGACGATGCGGCTTCCGCAGATCGCGCGAGCGCAGGGCACACGACAATTGGTTCCATTGGACCGACGAAAACTTTTCGAGACCTCGCGGATCGTCCGCGTTGACAGCCTGGTCTCTCGGGCTTCTAGTCGAGGCGTCGGGGATATGCGGTCTCCCCGCGAGGCGACATGCCAAAGCATCGCGTCCTGATCACCAAGGGCGCAGCATGTCCATTTCACACACCGTCTTCATTCGACAGATTGGCTCATTCGGCTCGCGCGCGGCAACGCGCGTGATTTGGATGCCTGTCGGAAGGCTTCGACCCTGGGGCAGGGACACCAGGAGAAGGACCATGCGACTCCCAAAACTCCGTCACGCCGTTCTCTTGCTGGCCGCCGTTATGGGACCAGTGTCGCTTGCCGCGCCATTCGTCTCGGCGGCCCAGGCCGAAGAGGTCAATTGGCAAGCGATCGACCAAACCCTCGGCCGCAAGGCTGCGGTCGCGGATGATGTCCATCGATACGGGTTTCCGCGCAGCGATCTCGCCGTGACCCTGGACGGGGTCGCGATCAAGCCGGCGCTGGCGCTTGGCGGCTGGGTGGCGTTCAAGCCAGCCCACGGCGGCGCCATGGTCATGGGCGACCTTGTGCTGCTCGAGACCGAGATCACGCCCGTAATGGCGAAGATGATCGCCAGCGGTCTCGAGATCACCGCCGTGCACAACCATCTGCTGCGCGCGAGCCCGGCGACGTTCTACATGCATGTTGCGGGACATGGCGACCCGGTCAAGCTGGCGTCGGCGATCCACGACGCTCTCGCCGAAAGCAAGACACCCCTGACCGTTACCGCACCGTCGAGCCCGCCGCCCGCCGTCGAACTCGACACCGCTGCGCTCGACCAGATCATCGGCACGAAGGGACAGGTCAATGGCGGCGTCTACCAATTCGCCGTCAAGCGTCGCGATCCGATCACACAGGAGAGCATGCCGCTCACGCCCGTCGGGGCGATGGGCGTTGCGAGCGGCATCAACTTCCAGCCAACTGGCGGAGGCAAGGCTGCCATCACCGGCGACTTCGTCCTATCGGGTGACGAGGTGAACCCGGTGGTCGCAGCGCTGCTCGCGAACGGCATCGAGGTGACGGCATTGCACAGCCACATGCTGGATGAACAGCCGCGGCTGTTCTTCATGCACTTCTGGGCCAATGATGACGCGATCAAGCTCGCCAAGGGGCTGCGGTCCGCGCTCGACAAGACGGCGAGCGCGAAAGGCTGATTTCGCCGATGGTCACAACATCAGTTCGTGCAAGCCCGTCCAGCCGGTGTAGAGGCCGACGAAGACGATCAAGGCCGCCGAGACGTAGGGCGCGCGGTGGGCGTAGCGGCTGAAGCCGCCCCAGTGTCGTTCGACATGCCGCAGGCTGAGCGCGGCGAGAACGCCTGCCGACACCATCGTGATCGCGAGCCCGATGCCGAAGGACAGCACCAGGACAAAGCCGAGGCTGAACTGCTTGAGCTGGATGCAGAGCAGCAGCACCGTGATCGCGGCGGGGCAGGGGATCAGTCCGCCGGTGAGGCCGAACAGCACGATCTGCGCCGTCGTCACGCTGCGCCCGGCAAAGCGCTTGCGGATATCAGCGGCGTGGGCGCGCGCGTGCGCGTCGTCCTCGTCGCCGAGATCCATGTGGTCGTGATCGTGCTCCCTGAACAGGAGCTCGGTGGACTCGCCGGCCAAGGCGACGCGCGCCTTGAACGCATGCGGCTCGGGAATCTCCTCGACGCTTTCGAGGTATCCGTCCCGGGCGGCAAACGTGAAGGTCTGCTCTGAGCCGTCCTCGCGGATAGTGGTCACCGCGATGTCGCCGGACGTGGGAAGCGCACCGCTCTCGCTCCGGATCCGCCAGCGAGGCGGCACGCCGTCTTCGAACACGTCCAGCGAGAGCGACGACCCGGCGAGGGAAATCGATTGCGCCTCGTCGTGATGATGATGGTCGTGCGCATGCGCGTGGTTCTGCTCCCGCCAGGTGCGCCAGACCATCCAGCCGGCAATGCCGATGATGATGATGGCGGAGGCCATTTGCAGCCAGGCCTCGCTGCGTTCGCCCGACAATTCCTGGCCGAAATACAGCCCCGCGAGCGCGATCGCCCAGACGATCGCGGTATGGGAGATGGTCGCCGACAGGCCGAGCAGCACGGCCTGGAGCACGGTGCCCCTCACGGCGATGATGAACGCAGCCATCATGGTCTTGGAATGGCCGGGCTCGAGACCATGCAGCGCCCCCAGCAGGATGGCGCTGGGCACGAACAGCCATGCGTGCGCGCTGCTCTGCTGGAGCAGGTGAGACAGGTCGGTCATAGCATTCACTTCAAATAGGTTCGGACGACGTCGATGAGGTCGGCGGCGCCCTTGGCCTTCTCCGGATCCTTCTCATGCGCGGGATCCACGACATGGTGGCGGATGTGGTCTTCCAGCAGCTCGGTGGTGAGACCGCTGATCGCGCCCTTCACCGACGCCACCAGCATCAGCACGTCGGCACAGCCGATCTCCGACTCCAGCGCGCGCTCGACGGCCTCGAGCTGGCCCTTGATGCGCCGGACCCGGCCGATGAGCTTCGACTTGTGCTTGATCGTGTGCGACATCCCAATAAGATAGGGGGGTACCCTATCTGAGTCAATGTGCTTACGCTGCAGCGCAATCGGTGCTGCCGGTAAGGGGAGATGGGTCCGCGGCTCAACTTGTCCGCCGTTCGCGGCTCGAAATGGACTAGTATGGCTGCGGCCACCACGCGCGGGAGGAGGCCAACATGCTGATGCGTGCACTCGTTCTCGGAGTTTCGCTTCTGCTCACGACGGCCCTGCCGGCTGACTCAAGGGGAAGCTCCCCGTCCAAGGATGATCCCTGGAATCCGGAGCATATCGGCATCCTGCCTCCTGAAATCCGCCACTACATCGCCAGCATGTGCAAGGGACCGGCGAGCGCCCAGCACGATTTCGCGACCTATTCTCCGGCCGAGAAGCGCTGGCGCATCAACATCGAATATCTCCGCTGCGAGGGCCTCACCGAAGTGCGCCACGGACACCAATGCATCGATGTCGATTTCGTCGAGGTCGGCTCGCATTTCCGGCTGGCGAGCAAGCAATATCGCGATTGCGGTTTCTGAAAATCATAATGCTGCTTGCGCCGCGAGGGCGACTCAGTCGCAGCTCGGCGTCGTCACCGCAAAACCGGTCGCGCTCTGCGAATCATGAAATCAAAGGTTGTGGATTGTCATCTTCGTGGGGGTATCACGGTAGGCCAATCCGTGTCTTCCCGGTAACGATTGTGCTGTCAACGCAACACTCACGGTGGATTTAACCCTCATCACCGGTCGTTCGCATCAGCGCCGCTTTTTGGCCACACCCGAACATGAATACAATCGCTCTAATGTTTCAGGGGCTGGGCTGGTCCCTTGCAGGCGGCGGGAAATCCCAAGGTCGATTCAAATCTTGGGTTTGATGTTCCGGGTCTGACAAGGGTTAGCCAAGGAAACTGGTCGCAATGGACGCCAAGACCAACATCAAGCAGAGGCTGCCGAGCCGTCACGTGACGGAAGGCCCTGCGCGTGCGCCCCACCGGTCCTACTTCTACGCCATGGGCCTGACCACCGATCAGATCCACCAGCCCTTCGTCGGCGTCGCCTCGTGCTGGAACGAGGCCGCGCCCTGCAACATCGCCCTGATGCGCCAGGCGCAGGCGGTGAAGAAGGGCGTCGCATCCGCCGGCGGCACCCCCCGCGAATTCTGCACCATCACCGTCACCGACGGCATCGCCATGGGCCATGACGGCATGCGTTCCTCGCTGCCGTCGCGCGAATGCATCGCCGATTCCGTCGAGCTGACCGTGCGCGGTCACGCCTACGACGCGCTGGTCGGCCTTGCCGGCTGCGACAAGTCGCTGCCCGGCATGATGATGGCGATGGTCCGCCTCAACGTGCCCTCGATCTTCATCTACGGCGGCTCGATCCTGCCCGGCAATTTCCGCGGGCAACAGGTCACCGTGCAGGACATGTTCGAGGCCGTCGGCAAGCACTCGGTCGGCGCCATGTCGGACGAGGATCTCGACGAAATCGAGCGCGTGGCGTGCCCCTCGGCCGGCGCTTGCGGCGCCCAGTTCACGGCCAACACCATGGCGACCGTCTCGGAAGCCATTGGGCTCGCGCTGCCTTACTCGGCCGGCGCTCCGGCACCGTATGAAATCCGCGATGCCTTCTGCATGACTGCGGGCGAGAAGGTCATGGACCTGATCGCCCAGAATATCCGGCCGCGCGACATCGTCACCCGCAAGGCGCTGGAGAATGCGGCGGCCGTGGTTGCTGCGTCCGGCGGTTCGACCAATGCTGCACTGCACTTGCCGGCGATCGCGCATGAGTGCGGCATTAAGTTTGACTTATCCGACGTCGCCGAAATCTTCAAAAAGACACCATATGTCGCGGATTTGAAGCCGGGTGGCCGTTATGTCGCCAAAGACATGTTTGAAGTAGGTGGCATACCGCTTCTGATGAAGACGCTGCTCGACAACGGATTTCTCCACGGCGACTGCATTACGGTCACCGGTCGAACGATCGCCGAAAACCTCAAAAGCGTGAAGTGGAATCCGCACCAGGACGTGGTGCACCCGGCAGACAAGCCCATCACCGTTACAGGCGGTGTGGTCGGTCTGAAGGGCAATTTGGCGCCAGAAGGTGCGATCGTGAAAGTCGCGGGAATGTCCAACCTCAAGTTTACCGGTCCGGCCAGGTGCTTCGACCGCGAGGAGGATGCTTTCGAGGCGGTCCAGAAGCGCACCTACAAGGAAGGCGAAGTCATCGTGATCCGCTACGAGGGCCCCAAGGGCGGCCCCGGCATGCGGGAGATGCTCCAGACCACCGCGGCGCTGACCGGCCAGGGCATGGGCGGTAAGATCGCACTCATCACCGACGGCCGCTTCTCCGGCGCCACCCGCGGCTTCTGCATCGGCCATGTCGGGCCTGAGGCTGCGGTCGGCGGCCCGATCGGGCTGCTCGAGGACGGCGACATCATCGAGATCGACGCCGACAACGGGACTCTTAACGTAAAATTGAGCGACGCCGAGCTCGCCCAGCGCAAAACCAAATGGAGCGCTCGCGCGACTAACCACACGACGGGCGCGCTCTGGAAATATGCCCAACAGGTTGGACCAGCGGTCGGGGGGGCAGTGACCCATCCGGGCGGCGCGCACGAGAAGCAGTGCTATGCGGACATCTAGGCGTACCATTGTTGCGTTTGTGTTGGGGGCTACCGCGCTGGCCGCGCCGGCGCTCGCTTTCGACGGCGCGCCGGTCAACCAGAAGGATGCGACCATCCCGGTCGTGACCACCTTGCCCGGTGCTGCGGGAACGGTGCGCAAGTCGGCGCCGCCGGTCGCGCCCCAGGAAACTTCGCTCAGCGCCCTGCAATATGCCGCCGAGGGCGGTCACCCGATCGCGCAGTGGAAGCTCGGCCGCATGTACGCCAATGGCGACGGCGTCGCCCAGGACGATGTGCGCGCCTTCGACTATTTCACCAAGATCGCGAACGCGCATGCCGAGGACAGCCCGTCGGCGCCGCAGGCGCAGGTCGTGGCCAACGCCTTCGTCGCGCTCGGCCGCTATTATCTGAGCGGCATCCCGAATTCGAAGATCAAGGCCGACCCGGATCGTGCACGGGAGATGTTTTCCTATGCCGCCTCCTATTTCGGCAATGCGGACGCCCAGTACGACCTCGCCCGGCTGTATCTGAAGACGCCGGACGCTTCGCGCGAAGATTTCCGCTACGGCGCGCGCTGGCTCGGCCTCGCCGCCCAGAAGGGCCAGCATGAGGCCCAGGCGCTGCTCGGACAGATGCTGTTCAACGGCGACCGCCTGCCGCGGCAGGCCGCGCGCGGCCTGATGTGGCTGACGCTCGCGCGTGACAGCGCCGGCACCGACGAGACCTGGATCAAGGAAAACTACAACCGCGCCTTCGCCAAGGCGTCGGACGACGACCGCGCCATGTGCCTGCAGATGCTGGAGCAGTGGGTGCAGGGCCGCCGCGAGTAGTTCGGCAGCAGAGCTGCCGTAGGGTGGGCAAAGGCGCAAAGCGCCGTGCCCACGATCTCTTCATGATCGAAACATGTGGTGGGCACGCTTCGCTTTGCCCACCCTACGGCAGTTGCGGCGTAAGACTTACGCCGCCTCCAGATCCAGATCCGCCCACACCGGCACGTGGTCCGACGGCTTCTCCCAGGCCCGCACATAGCTGTCGATGCCGACATTGGCGAGCTTGTCGCTGGCCTGGGGCGACAGCAGCAGATGGTCGATGCGCAGGCCCTGGTTCTTCTGCCAGGCCCCGGCCTGGTAATCCCAGAAGGTGTAGAGCCCGGGCTCGTCGGTGACGGCGCGCAGGGCGTCGGTCAGGCCGAGGCCGAGCAGGGACTGGAAGCTCTCCCGCGTCTCCGGCTTGAACAGGGCGTCCTCCGCCCAGGCGGCGGGATTGTGGACGTCGCGGGCATGCGGAATGACGTTGAAGTCGCCTGCGAGGATCAGCGGCTCCTCGGTCTTAAGGCGCTCCTTCGAATACTCAAGAAGCCGCGACATCCATTTGAGCTTGTAGGGATATTTCTCGGTCCCGACCGGATTGCCATTGGGCAGATAGAGGCAGGCGATGCGCAGCACCCCGCGCTTGAGCGTCACCACGCCCTCGAGGAAACGGGCGTGGCTGTCCTCGTCGTCGCCGGCGAGCCCTGACTTGGTCTCGTCGAATTTGAGCTTGGAGAGCAACGCGACGCCGTTGAACGTCTTCTGTCCGTGGGTCACCACGTTGTAGCCGAGCGCCTCGATCTCCAGCCGCGGGAAGGCGTCATCGACGCATTTGATCTCCTGCAGGCAGACGATGTCCGGCTGGCATTCCCTGAGCCACGTCAGCAGCAGATCGATCCGCTGCCGGACCGAATTCACGTTCCAGGTGGCTACTCTGATGGGCATGGGTGAGGGCTCCGGGCAGGGGCCATGGTTAGAACAAAATGCAAACCTTCCCGTCAAGGATGCCGCAAAATCTCCCACAAAATTAACCGGGCTTAAGCCGGCACTGGGCCATTGATGCGGAAAAGGTTTTTCAAATGGGATGGCCGGATAAATCCATGAAGCCAGGCGAGCCGCGAGACGGCCTGATCGGTGCGTTCCTGTATTGGCTCGGCGGCTTCGAGATCGAGGACGGCCTCACCGCGGGTCTCAGCGAGCGCGAGCTGCGTCGCATCCGCGCCAAGCAGATCGATGCAGTGACGCGAGCCGTCCCGATGACGATGTCCGTCACCATGCTCAACGTCGCCATCGTGCTGATCCTGTTCTGGGGCAGGGGCTGGAACGACTTCCTCGCGATCTGGGGCATGACCCTTGCCGTCACCGCCTCGCTCGCCGTTCGTGCGTGGTGGCGCGCGCAGCAGAATCCGCCGCAGGAAGCGTCACGACGCGCGACGCGGCAGATGCTGCGGCAAGCGTTTTTCCTCGCGGCGATCTGGGGCACGCTGCCGCTCGCTCTGTTTAGCCGGGTTGGGCCGACCAGCCAGCTCATCCTGGCCTGCCTGATGGTCGGCATGATGTCCGGCGGTGCCTTCACGCTCTCGACCTTCCCGCGTGCGGGCCTCGTCTATCTCGCGACGATGACGATCGCCTGCGCCGGCGCGATGCTGATGTGCGGTGCGGGTCCGTATGCCCTGACTGCGGTATTCCTGCTGCTGTTCGCGTTCTTCATGGCGCGCAACATCGTCTCGCAGGGCAATCTGTTCCTCGGCAATCTCAAGGCCCAGCTCGAGCTCGAACGCCAGACCGAGATCATCTCGCTGCTGCTGAAGGATTTTCAGGAGAACGCCAGCGACTGGCTGTGGCAGACCGATGCGGGAGGACACCTCACCGACGTGCCGCAACGCTTCGCCGACGTCGCGCAATTGCCGCTTCCGCTGCTGAAGGGATCGCTGTTCGCCGATGTGCTCGACATGCTCTGCCCCGAGGACAAGGCGGCGGCCTACAACGTCGTCGGACTGATGGAGCACGCCGAGCCGCTGCACGAGATGAATTTGAAGGTGGTTGCGGGCGGCGAGGCGCGGCTGTGGTCGCTGACGGCGAAACCGTCCTATGACCGCGACGGGCAATTTTTGGGCTATCGCGGCTTCGGCCGCGACGTTACCGAGCGCTGGCGCGCCGAAAAGGCCGAGGCCGAGAGCCGGGCCAAGTCCGATTTCCTGGCCGTGATGAGCCACGAGATCCGCACGCCCATGAACGGCGTGCTCGGACTTGCCAGCATGCTGCTCGAAACAAAACTCGATCCGGAGCAGCGCGAGGCCGTCACGACGATCCACGAGTCCGGTGACAACCTCCAGCGCATCCTCAACGACATCCTCGATCTGTCCAAGCTCGAAGCGGGGCGCTTCGCGTTCGAGGCCATCGACTTCGCGCCGCAGACGCTGGTCGAGACGGTCGCGACCGTGGTGCGCGCGAGCGCCAAGTGCAAGGGGCTTGCGGTCAAGGTCGAGCTGGATCCGAACCTGCCGCCGACACTGCGCGGCGACGTCGCGCGCATCCGCCAGGTGTTGCTCAATCTCGCCTCCAACGCGGTGAAGTTCACCGACCATGGCGAGGTGACGATCAAGGCCATCTGCCAGGCGCGCCGCGATCTGCTCGCGACCGTCGAATGGACCGTCACCGACAGCGGCATCGGCATTGCGCCCGAGAAGCTCGGGCAGCTGTTCTCGGACTTCGCCCAGGCCGATGCCTCGATCAGCCGCCGCTTCGGCGGCACCGGCCTCGGTCTCGCGATCTCCCGGCGCATCATCGAGCAGATGGGCGGCACCATTGGCGTCACCTCGACGCCGGGCGAGGGCTCGACCTTCTGCTTCACGCTGGTGCTCCCGTGGAGCCAGGCGCAGACCTCCAGTCAGGACGCGGGCCGCGATGAAGCCGACGATCTGGCGGCTCGCATTGCGAGCCTCGACCGGCCGCTGAGGGTGCTGGTCGCCGAGGATGATGCCGTCAACCGCATGGTCGTGAGCAAGATGCTCGGTGCCTTCGAGGTCGAGCTCCGGGTCGTTGCCGACGGCGTCGAGGCTGTCGCGGCCGTCTCCGAAGGCGATTACGACATCGTGCTGATGGACGTCCGCATGCCCGAGATGGATGGCCTTGCTGCGACCCGTGCGATCCGCGCGGAAGGCGGGCGCTTCGGGGCGCTGCCGATCATCGCACTGACGGCCAACGCATTCCCCGAAGACGTCAAGATCTGCCGCGAGGCCGGCATGTCGGACTTTTTGGCGAAGCCGCTACGGAAGCCCGCGCTGGCCGCGGCACTTCTGCGCGCGCTGGACGGCCACGTCATGACGGACGACGCGCCGCTTCAGCCGGAGCTCATGCCTGATGAGGTGGAGTGGACCGACGAGGAAAGGCAGATGACGGGGGCGTAGGCGTTAACCGCGTGCATGAAGATGCGTTTCGGACTGGTTGGCCGGACGCAGGCAATTCGAAGGCACCGTGTTACCTTGAACCCATGCGCCTCCTTGCCCTGCTTCTCATCTTGTTCACGGCCTCCGCCCGCGCCGGCGACGGGCCGTTGATGAGCGCGCACATGATGTTGCCCGTGGTGATCTCCGGCAACAAGGTGTCGCTGGAAAGCTTCGTCATTCGTCCTGATCGCCCCGGCAAATTTCCTCTCGTCGTGATCACGCACGGAATGCCTCACGGCTTCGGCGAGGAATTCTTCACTGAAATCCTCAACCGCTCTCCGGTGGACTACAGCAAGGCAGCCGTCGCCTTCGCGCAGCGAGGATATGCAGTGGTCTCGATCATGCGTCGTGGCTATGGCCGATCTGGGGGCGGGTTCTCCGAGTCTGCGCGGCAGACCTGCGACTATCTTCCGGCCGTGCGCGCTGCTAGCGACGATATCATTGCGGCGGTCGCTTCACTGCGCAATGAGCCCTGGGTCGACGCTGAGCATGTTGTCTTGCTCGGTCATTCCGTTGGGGGGCTCACGGTGATGGGCGTCGCCGCACAGAACATACCGGGGGTCGTTGGCGCCGTGAATTTTGACGGCGGTCGAAATAGCTTCTCCGCACCCAACCAACCTTGCTCGCCTGATCATCTGGTCGATACAGTCGCCGCATTGGGGCACACGGCCCGTATCCCCATGCTTTGGCTTTATGCCGAGAACGATCAATTCTACGGTCCAGACTTGGCACGGCGCATGTTCGCGGCCTACAGCGCTGACGGTGCGCCTGCGCAGTTGCATGTGCTGCCTCCGTTCGGATCGAACGGCCACAATACCGTCATGCTCGCGCCGGCAGACACCTGGTTTCCATCCGTTGACCCTTTTCTTGAAAAGTTGGGTCTTCCAACCAGGACTGTCATAGCGGCGCCGTTGTTTGCAGAGCTGCCGATCCCGCCGGGGGCTGTCGCCGCTTGCCAGGAATCGTTCGCGGCCTACCTCGCCAATCCCGATGACGTCAAGGCCTTCGCGGTGAGCACGGGCGGCCACTGCGGGACTGGATTTGGTCGCACAGCCGTCGAGGCGCGCGAGCCTGCTGTGATGAGATGCAAGATCAATTCGCACGGCGAAGATTGCAGGCTTTACGCGGTCGGACAGAAGCTTGCGGGGGATTGAACTGCAGTCCAAGCGGCGCCGTTACAGTTTCCATAGACTCGCCCGGCGACCGCCTTCAGCCGCTATTGGTGCGGCCACGGCAGGCGAAGATCGGCATTGTTGAATGCACCTGCGCAATTTGAAGCTTACTCGGGTCCTCGCACGTAGAGCGAGATAAACCGGTCGATCATCGGGTTGATCTGCTCCGGCACTTCCAGCGACAGGAAATGCCCGGAGCCTACGGCCTTCGCGGTGATCAATTGCGGGCACAGCGCCGCAAAACGATCCAGATCCGCAAGCCGATGGGCCGCTTCGATGTAGAGCACCGGGACCCGGCACGCCTGGGCGCACTCGCGCGCCCGATGCTCATCCCAGGGGAACAGACTTTCAAACGTGGATACCAGCACGTGCTGTGGCGTCGCCAGGAAGGTCTGTTCAACATGGGCGCGGCAGGCGTCCGTCGGCAGACAGGAGTCCGCCACGATTTTCCGCGCCTCGTCCGTAAAGTTCGGCCCGCTCAGGCCTTCCAAATAGCCGGTGAACACCGTGCCTGCTGAGGCAGGGAAGAACACCCCTGAATCGAGCAGCACCAGGCCCGCAGGAAAATCCGGATAGCGGGCGGCGATTTCGAGCGCCATGTTGCCACCCATGCTCTGACCCACGATGACCGGCTTTGCGATCTGCTGTTGGTTGCAAAGCCAGACGAGATCATCGGCGAAGCCCTCGATCGAATACACCTGTTGCGGCTTGTCGCTTTCACCATGCCCCCGCAACTCGGCATTCAACGCCCGACCTTGACGGCCGAAATACGCCATCTGCGGCGCAAAATGCGTGCGATCGCCGCCGAGGCCATGGACGAAAAGAAATTGCAGCGGTCCCGCCCCGGCGATGTCGAAGGAAAGCTGGATGCCATCACGCGCGAGTTTCATGGATCATCTCCGTATTCACCGACATGTCCGGGTGTCTCTAGCGAGACCTTGATCTAAGTGGAGCGCCACCGCCGATGAAGATGGCCACTTGTTTCGCTGTGGCGCTATGATTTCGGTTCATCAGCCGTCGGGAAGTGAGAGCGAGAGGACGACTCGTTCAAGGGCTTGCAGGATTCGGTCGCGATCGCCCAAGCTATAATGCGACGAGATCTCGAGTTGTCGCGTCCGTCCAAAAGCCATGACTTTGGTCGAGAAGGTCACCTCGTCACCGTCGGCCCGTCGGTTCTCGCGCAGAACGACTCCACGGCAGTCCGAACCAGCAATGACCCGGCTGCCAGGGGTTCCTTGATAAAGGGCGAAGGCCGCATTCGTCGTCTGCTCGAGTTTCTCAGGACTGCCGAGGGGTAACAGCGAGAGTTGGGACAGCAAGATGTAGGAGCCATTGACCCCTGACGCTTCCAGCGGCGTCGCCGGTGGCACGATGCTCAGGATGAGTTGATTGCCGACCAGGCGGGGATTGAGATCGTCGAGGGTCAAATACACCCGCAACTCCGCCAGCGCCTCCGACGCCGATGGGGAGGGACGTACCGCGAGTGACGCAATCAGTGCATCAGTCACATCCCGCCAGCGCGCGATCTGTCCGCCGGGGATCGACAAGAACTGTGAACCAAGCGTGCTCGTCGAAATCCTGATCTGCCCGATCCAGTGGTCGTCTCGAAACACATGAGTGTTCGCAGCATAGTCGGCGTCATGTTCATCGAACCGCTGGTCGCGGAAATGCCGATGCTCTATGCCCGGCGAAAGAAAGCCCGATGCAATGAGAGCATGACGGGCCGGTGCCAACATCCGATCGTCCCAATCCGCGTCGATTCGCAGGGCTTCCCTGACTTCCACCTGGAGCGTGTGGTCTGGCGACAGGAGATGCCAACTGTTTGTCTGGGGGGTGATAGTTGCCGGACGCTGAAAACCGATCCGGCCGCCCGGAACGAAATACATGCCCGAGTCTCCTGCGCCATGCGCTTGCGCCGGCAAGCCGGTTGTCACCATTGCGGCCATGGCTGCGATAACATCCCTGCGGCTCAATCGGCACGTCGCGACGTGCTCACTTACGCGCCGCAAGATCATCGGCATTCTTCCGCGGGCATGGGTCTGTCGAAAGCACGGTCGATAGCGGCGCTTCCCGCCGCATGTGCATTTGGTCGTGTTGGGCAGACAACGGGTTCATGGTCGATCCCGCCAATCGGGCCGACAGCAGTCGCACCATCAACTCATTTGAGGCCGTTCTGCCCGCCGCGCCTCCGAGATGGCGCTGCTGACGAGATTCCAGCTTTCTCTAAGGATTGGACTGCAGCGGGGGCCGCTTCGGCGTTGGGCCGTATCGAGCCCGCCGCGTCTGTGTGTCAGGTCGAGCTCCCCGACCCTGGGATCTCGCGATGATCACCTATTACCCCTGTTTTGCCCGACGGGTCAAATTGTTTTCGTAAAATACGAAATTCACCGTGCCGACCGGCCGGCTACGGTGCATGGGGTTGTTTACGGATTTTGAGTTCGGCTAGATCGAGAAGCTGGTGCCGCAGCCGCAGGACGCCGTCGCATTGGGATTGTTGACGCGGAACGAGGCGCCGATCAGATCGTCGACGAAATCCACCTGCGAGCCCGCCAGGAACGGCTGGGAGGCGGAATCGACCAGCACCACCGCGTTCTCCTGCTCGATCACGAGATCGTCGTCGGTGCGGTCGCGGTCGATGTCGAACTTGTACTGGAAGCCGGAGCAGCCGCCGCCCTCGACCGAGATGCGCAGCATCGCGCCTGTGCCTTCGCACTTGAGGATCTCCCCGATCCGGCGGGCGGCGCGGTCACTGATGGTCACAGGGGTGGTCATAGTTCGTCTCCGATAGGCCCGCGTCATAGCCAATTCATTTGGTATCCCGCGTCCGGCATAGTTAAGTGCAAGGATACGCAGAATCAAATGGATAGGGACTAAATTCGTCGTGTCCGTCGGAATGGCTGCCCCCCGCGCGCCCTATGCCTGCGACCCCGAGCGCAGCCGTGGCCGGCTGGTCGCCGAGCCTCCGAGCCGGACCCGCAGCCCGTTCCGGCGGGATTGCGACCGGGTGATCCATTCCACCGCGTTCCGCCGCCTGAAGTACAAGACCCAGGTGTTCGTGTTCCACGAGGGCGACCATTACCGCACCCGGCTGACCCATTCGCTGGAGGTCGCGCAGATCGCCCGCGCGCTGGCCCGCCAGCTTGGGCTCGACGAGGACCTCACGGAAACCCTGGCGCTCGCCCATGATCTCGGTCATCCGCCGTTCGGCCATGCCGGCGAACGGGCGCTGGATGCTTGCCTGAAGGATTTCGGCGGCTTCGACCATAACGCCCAGGCGCTTCGCGTCGTCGGCTCGCTGGAGCACCGCTATCCCGAGTTCGACGGGCTGAACCTGACCTGGGAGTCGCTCGAAGGCATCGTCAAGCACAACGGCCCGCTGACCGACCGCAGCGGTGCGCCGGTCGGGCGCTATCGCGAGCATGGCATTCCCGTCGGAATCGCCGACTACATCAAGAGCTACGACCTCGAATTGTGGAGCTTCGCCTCGCTGGAGGCCCAGGTCGCGGCGATCGCCGACGACATCGCCTACGACGCCCACGACATCGACGACGGCCTGCGCGCGGGTCTGTTCCACCTCGACGATCTCAAGGTGATGCCGCTCACGGCCGAGATCATCGCCGAGACCTCGGCGCATTATCCCGATCTCGAAGACGTCAGGCGTGGGGCCGAGCTGGTGCGCGAGCTGATCTCGCACCTGATCGGCGCGGTGTTCGCAGAGGCGCAGAAGAACATCGCCGCCGTCCGGCCGCAGTCGGCCCAGGACGTGCGCCAGCAGAGCCGGGCGCTGGTCGCTTTCCCGGCGGAGGTTGCCGCAGAGGAGGCTGCCATCAAGCGCTTCCTCTTCGGGCACATGTACCGCCACAAGCGGGTGGTGCGGGTGATGGCGGAGGCGGAACAGATCCTGTTCGACTTGTTCGCAAAGTACCTGACATCACCAGCCGACCTCCCGCCGGAATGGCTGGTCGGAGCAGAGGCGGACGACGAGGGCGACCGGGCCCGCCGGATCGGCAATTTCATTGCCGGAATGACCGACCGTTTCGCCCTGACCGAGCACCAGCGGCTCTTTGACTCGACCCCGGATTTGCGTTAGGCGGCGCCCATGCCCGACACATCCTCAGCACCGCATCTGTTCGCCGACGTGCTCGCACGCGTGCACGCCGCCTGCCGCGCGCTCGCGGCGGAAGCCAACTGGCCCGAGGGCATCGATTTCTCGCGCGTGGTGGTCGAGCCGCCGCGCGATGCGACCCATGGCGACATGGCGACCAACGCCGCCATGGTGCTTGCGAAAGAGGCAAAGGCAAAGCCCCGGGACCTCGCCGAGCAGATCGCCGAGCGGCTTCGCGCCGACGCACTGATTGCCAAGGTCGACGTCGCCGGTCCCGGTTTCATCAACCTGACCCTGAACCCGACCGCCTGGGCCGAGGCGCTGCGGACGGTACTGCGCGAGGGGGCCGATTACGGCCGCGTCCGCGGCGGCTCCAAGGTCAATGTCGAATACGTCTCGGCCAATCCGACCGGACCGATGCATGTCGGCCACTGTCGCGGCGCCGTGTTCGGCGACGCGCTGGCGAGCCTGCTTCAGTTCGGCGGCCACGACGTCACCCGCGAATATTACATCAACGACGCCGGCGCCCAGGTCGATGTGCTCGCGCGCTCTGCGTTCCTGCGGTATCGCGAGGCGCTCGGCGAGGATATCGGTGCGATTCCGGAAGGGCTCTATCCGGGCGACTATCTGAAGCCGGTCGGCGCAGCGCTGGCGAAGGAGCATGGCGACAAGCTGCTCGCGATGAGCGAGGCGCAATGGCTGCCGACGGTGCGGGCCAAGGCGATCGCGATGATGATGGACGAGATCAAGGACGATCTCGCCGCGCTCAACATCCGCCACGACGTGTTTTTCTCGGAGCGCTCGCTGATCGAGAGCGGCAACAACAAGGTTGCAGAGACCATCTCGTTCCTGCAGGCCAAGGGCGACATCTATGAAGGCCGCCTGCCGCCGCCGAAGGGCGCGCCGGTCGAGGACTGGGAAGACCGCGAGCAGTTGCTGTTCAAGGCGACCGCCTACGGCGACGACGTCGATCGTCCGCTGATCAAGTCGGACAATTCCTATACCTACTTCGCCTCCGACATCGCCTACCACAAGAACAAGTTCGACCGTGGTTTTGCGGAGATGATCGACGTCTGGGGCGCCGATCACGGCGGCTACATCAAGCGTATGCAGGCCGCAGTGAAGGCGACGACCTCCGGCAAGGGGGAGCTCGACGTCAAGATCGTCCAGCTCGTGAAGTTGCTGCGCAACGGCGAACCGGTGAAAATGTCCAAGCGGAGCGGGGACTTCGTCACCTTGCGTGAGGTGGTGGATGAAGTCGGCCAGGATGCCGTTCGCTTCATGATGCTCTACCGCAAGAACGACGCGGTGCTCGACTTCGACCTTGCCAAGGTCATGGAACAGTCGCGGGACAATCCCGTGTTCTACGTCCAGTACGGCCACGCCCGCGGTCATTCGATCTTCCGCAACGCGCGGGCGGAGGTGTTCCCGGAACTCCCCGAGGATGCCGACAAGCGGATCACCTGGCTCGGTGAGTCGGCGGTGGAGCGGCTGTCTGACCCTGTCGAACTCGACCTTCTCAAGCGCCTTGCAATTTATCCTCGCATGCTGGAAGCCGCTGCCGCGGCCCACGAGCCGCACCGTATTGCCTTTTATCTCTATGACTTAGCGAGCGAATTTCACGCACTTTGGACGAGGGGGCGCGATTTGCCCTATTTACGCTTCATTATCAATAATGATGCAGTTCTAACAAAGGCGCGACTGGCCATGGTCCAGGGCGTCGTCTCTGTCCTGGCATCGGGCCTCGCCATCCTCGGCGTCCATGCTCCGGACGAGATGCGGTAGTTTGGGGCGAACTACTTAAGGGGAATATTTGGGGGTACCGGCAGAAGCCGGATCGCTTAGACTTGGTTGAAAGCCTTGTGGGTCGAAAGCCGCGCCTTGGTCGAGGGGCGCGCGGCTTTCCCGAAGGGACGCATCATCACGATGGCCGAACGATATCAGCACCGACCGTTTCCTTCCGACGACTTTGGTCGCGGTGGCGATCAGCATGGGAGAGCGGAGACCGATCCCTTGGCCGAACTCGCCCGCCTGATTGGACAGACCGATCCGTTCGCAGCGCAGGGTCGTCCAGGTGCGCCGCCGGCAGCAGCGCCAGCGCCTGCGCAAACTTATCAGGACGACGATTATTCGCAGGACGGCTATCAGCACGACTATGCCGCCGAGCAGTCGGCCGCGCCGCAGCCGGGGCCGCCGTCATGGATGCGGCGCGCCAACGTGCAACCGCAGCCGGCGCTCGAGCCCGACTATCCCGTCGCCGTGAATCCCGTTCATCCCCTGCATCGCTATTCAGCCCAGCCGGCTGCGCCGGAGCCTGAGTTTCATCAGCCGCAGGCCTATCAGGATCGCGCCTACCAGGATCAGGCTTACCAACAGCAAGCCTACCATCAGGAGCAGGCCCAGGAGCAAGCGTACGAGCAGCCCGATCCGGCGCGCTACGATGATGCGCTCTACGGGCGGCTCGAGTCGGGCGAGCAGGATTTTCAGCGTGAGCCGGCCTATCCGGACGACCCTTACGCGTTCCAGAGCGACTATCCCGAGGCCGATCTCGACGAGCCCAGGAAATCGCGCGGCGGCATGATGACGGTTGCCGCGATCCTCGCGTTGGCTGTGGTCGGAACTGGTGCGGCCTTCGCCTACAAGACCTATATCGGCTCGCCCCGCAGCGGCGAGCCGCCGATCATCAAGGCCGACAACACGCCGACCAAGATCGTGCCGGCGCCGTCGGACTCCTCGGCCAAGGTGCCGGACCGCATGGTGAGCGGCGACGGCAGCGAGAAGATCGTGCCGCGCGAGGAGGCGCCCGTCGATGTCAATGCCAAGGCGGCAGGTCCCCGCGTGGTGTTTCCGCCGCTGAATCCGAATGCGAACCCGCCGCCGGTTGCGAGCGTGTCGCCGTCCAACATTCCGCCACAGAATGCCGGTCCGGTCCCGAGCAACGGGACGATGCCGAACAGTGCGCCGCGCTCGATCAAGACCGTGGCTGTGAAGGGTGATCAGACCGACAGCGCCGTGCCGCAGACCGCCGCAGCCTCGGCGGCCAAGCCGGTCGCGCCGCCGAAGCCGGTCGCTGCACCGGCTGCACCGGCCGCACCGCGTACGCCGCCGACCTCGGCCAATGCCAGCGTCAACCAGCCGCTCTCGCTGGCGCCGCAGGCTGGGCCCGCGGAGCAGGCGCAGCGGATGGCTGCGAACACTCCGACCCAAATCGCGCCCGCGCCCGGCGGCGGCGGTGGCTTCGTCGTGCAAGTGTCCTCGCAGCAGAGCGAGGATAGTGCCGCCGCGTCCTACCGGGTGCTGCAGAGCAAATATGGCAGTGTGCTCGGCGGCCGCTCGCCGGTCATCAAGCGCGTCGACCTGACCGATAAGGGCAAGGGGATCGTCTACCGCGCCTTCGCCGGACCATATGGCTCGGCCGACGAGGCGGTGCAGGCCTGCAACAATCTGAAGTCGGCTGGTCTGCCGTCCTGCTTCGTCCAGAGGAATTAGCGGCCGTTTCCTTGACCCCCTCCCGGGGCAAGGTTAATCGGCCCCTATGAGCACGCGGGCCTTCAATACCGGCGTATCCGGAACGGAACTGACCGCTGCCAGGCGGGCGTTTAGCCGTGCTGAATGCCCATGGGACTTCATTCCCTTCAGTCGCCGCGTCGGAATTGGCACGCAAGTCCCGGTGCCGCTTAGAGAATCGATCGCTATTGGGGTAACCGCGGCCAATCGCGGCGACCTCAGCATTCCCGTGGATGGCGCTGCCGAGCCCGCCCATCCAATGACGACTTCTGCGACAATGATTGCTCAGGTGATTCGCAGCGCAGTCGGGTTCCAGGGTTTGTTAATGAGTGATGACGTGCCGATGAACGCGCTGTCCGGAGGCATCGCCGGGCGAATTCGCGCCATCTTCGCAGCCGGCTGCGACACGGCGCTTTACAGCAATGACAATGCGGAACTGGACGCATTGACCGCAACCACGGCATCCGCATGACCGCAGAAATCCTATCGTTTGAAACCGGGCGGCCCGCAGAGCTGGCCGAGGATGAACCGGCGCTGGTCGTCGACGTCGAGGGCTATGAAGGTCCGCTCGACCTATTGCTCGCGCTGGCGCGAAACCAGAAGGTCGATCTCGCCAAGATCTCGATCCTGGCGCTGGCCGACCAGTACCTCCACTTCATCGAAGCTGCGCGAAAGATCCGGCTCGAGCTTGCCGCCGACTATCTCGTGATGGCCGCCTGGCTTGCCTTCCTGAAATCGCGCCTGCTGCTGCCGGAGCCGCCGAGTGCGGAAGGTCCGAGCGCCGAGGAAATGGCGACTGCGCTCGCCAACCGTCTGCGCCGCCTGGAAGCCATTCGCGAAGCCGCCAACCGGCTGATGAACCGGCAGCAATTGCTGCGCGACATTTTCCCGCGCGGTGAGCCCGAGCAGATCGCCGAGATCAGGCATCCGAAATATACCGCGACGCTGTACGACCTGCTCACGGCCTATGCCTCCCAGCGCCAGTCGCGCGTGCTGGCGAGCGTGCATCTGGCCAAGCGTACGGTGTGGTCGCTCGCCGAGGCGCGCGCCACGCTGGAGCGGCTGGTCGGCAGCATCACCGAACAGGACGATTGGGGCGTGCTCGACGATTTCCTGGTCCGTCACGTCGCCGATCCGACGCAGCGTGCGACGGTGTTCGCCTCGAGCTTCGCCGCTGCGCTTGAGCTCGTGCGCGAAGGTCAGCTCGAGCTGAACCAGAAAGAGGCGTTTGCGCCCATCTATTTCCGGAAGGGGCGCCCGAAGCCGGTCGTGGACGCAGCTCCTGCGCCCGATGCGCCGGTCGGTTAAGTGCAAGAAGGAGAAGCTGCCATGGCAAGCCTGGCTGAAGTGCGGGTAGAAGAGGCCGAGCCGATGGAGAACGAGTCCCAGGCACGTCCCGAAGAATTGCGGCTGCTGGAAGCGCTGCTGTTTGCTTCGAATGAACCACTGGATACGGCGACGCTGGCCAAGCGCATGCCCGAGGGCGTCGACGTCAAGGCCGCGCTTGAGCAGCTCCAGGCCGACTACGCCTTGCGTGGCGTGAACCTCGTGCGGGTCGCCAACAAATGGACGTTCCGCACCGCCGGTGATCTGTCCTGGCTGATGACGCGCGAGAGCACCGAGACCCGCCGCCTGTCGCGCGCGGCGATCGAGGTTCTGGCGATCATCGCCTATCACCAGCCGGTGACGCGCGCCGAGATCGAAGAGATCCGCGGTGTCGTCACCTCCAAGGGCACGCTCGACGTGCTGCTGGAGACGGGCTGGATCAAGCCGCGCGGTCGTCGCAAGACGCCCGGCCGCCCGCTGACCTTCGGAACCACTGAGGACTTCCTGTCGCAGTTCACCCTGGAACAGCTTGGCGACCTGCCGGGCCTGGAGGAACTGAAGGGCACCGGCCTGCTGGATTCGCGCCTGCCGACCGGCTTCAGCGTACCGACGCCCTCGGATGACCCGGCGCTGCGTGAGGACGAGGATCCCCTGGAACCGGGCGAGGACCTCGATCTGGCGCTGGCGCCGGCGATCGAGCCCGAGACGCCGCCGGAAGGCGGCAATGAGGGCGGCGAGGGCGGGAGCGAGGAGTGATCCTCCGCCCTTTTTACGGGCCCCCTGCGACCAGTTAACACTAGCAAGATTACGTAGCGCCAACAGCGAATTGGCGCTGCCTTGGTCCTTGTTTTTGAGGCCTGCGAAGCCTACGTTCCGGTCAAGATCGGCCGGGTCCCGGCCATGCGCGTTTGGAGGGTTGCAGGATGGGTTCACTTAGCATTTGGCACTGGATCTTGGTGATCGCAGTGGTCCTGCTGCTGTTTGGCCGCGGCAAGATTTCGGATCTGATGGGCGACGTGGCGCAGGGCATCAAAGCCTTCAAGAAGGGCATGCAGGACGACGACAAGCCCGCCGAGAAGCAGGAGCCCTCGAAGTCCATCGAGCACAATGCCGCGCCGACCGCGGCGCGATCCGACGTCGGCAGCAAGGCCGTCTGAGCCAGGAGCACGCGAGACGCGGGAAGCGGACCCGATCCTGCGCGTGAGGGATTGGGCCGATCGTGGCTTCGCGTGAACGGAAGACGTCATGTTCGACATCGGCTGGAGTGAGCTGGTTCTGATCGGGGTCGTGGCCCTGGTCGCCATTGGCCCGAAAGAGCTGCCGGGCGTGCTGCGCATGGTCGGCCAATGGATGGGCAAGGCCCGCAAGATGGCCGCCGAATTCCAGGGCCAGTTCCAGGAAGCGATGCGCGAGGCCGAGATGGCCGACCTCAAGAAGAGCTTTGACGAGGTCAAGGAAGCCGCCTCCGGCTTCACCGGCGGCGGTCTGATGACCTCGCTGCAGAAGGACGTCAGCGACGCGCTTCGCGTCGATGCGCTCGACAAGCCGGCTGAGACGCCCACGACAACTGCTGTCGAACCGCCGGCAAGTCCGACCACGCCGGAAGCCCCGACACCGGAGACCTTCGTGGAAGCGGAAGCGCATTCGGCCGTGAATGAGCCGCTCGCCATCACAAGTGAGGTCGAGCAGGCGCCGGTCGCACAGGACACTGTTACGCAAGACACGGCGCCATCCGAAGCGATCAAGGACGCCAAAGCGTCATGAGCGACGCCGATATCGAGGCCAGCAAAGCCCCGCTGATGGACCATTTGATCGAGCTGCGGTCGCGGCTGATCAAGGCGCTGCTTGGCTTCGGCGTGGCCTTCATCTTCTGCTTCTTCTTCGCAAAGCAGATCTACAACGTGCTGGTCTGGCCGTTCGTGTGGGTCGCGGGCGCCGAGAACTCGAAGTTCATCTATACGGCGCTGCTGGAATATTTCATCACCCAGCTCAAGCTTGCGCTGTTCGGCGCCGGCTTCATCTCGTTCCCGATCGTCGCGACCCAAATCTACAAGTTCGTCGCGCCCGGCCTCTACAAGCACGAGAAGCAGGCCTTCCTGCCGTATCTGGTCGCGACGCCGTTCTTCTTCGTGCTCGGCGCGGCGCTGGTTTATTTCGTCGTGCTGCCGATGCTGGTCCGCTTCTCGCTCGGCATGCAGCAGATGGGCGGCGATGAGACCGCGCAGATCCAGCTCCTGCCCAAGGTCGGCGAATATCTCTCGCTGATGATGTCGCTGATCTTCGCCTTCGGCATCGCCTTCCAGCTTCCGGTGATCCTGACGCTGCTCGGGCGGGTCGGCATCATCACGTCCAAGATGCTGCGCGAGAAGCGCCGCTATTTCATCGTTCTGGCCTTCATCATCGCGGCAGTCCTGACGCCGCCGGATATCCTCAGCCAGTGTTCGCTCGCGATTCCGCTGCTTGCGCTGTACGAGGGCTCGATCATCGCAGTCTCGATGGTGGAGAAGAAGGCAGCTGCCTCGAAGACGACTACCGGCACGGACGTGTCGACGCCGGCCAATCCGGCGGAGTAGGGCGCCTCGCCCACCGGTGTCATTCCCCGCGAAGGCGGGGAATCCAGTACGCCGCGGCCTCTCGGAGAATCGCTCCCGTCTCTGGAATACTGGGTCACCCGCCTTCGCGGGTGACGACAGCTGTGCTAGGGGATGCCAGTCATTGCTGACTTACAACGTTGGCGTTGAAAGTTTGCAACAAGCCTCAGGACCGCCGCCATGCACGACATCAAATCGATCCGCGACAATCCGCAAGCCTTCGACGCCGGCCTCGCCCGGCGGGGCCTGAAGCCGCTGTCGGCGTCGCTGCTCGCGATCGATGAGCGTCGGCGGGCGTCGATCCTGGCTTCCGAGCAGGCGCAGGCGCGACGGAATGCTGCGTCGAAGGAAATCGGCGACGCCAAGAAGGCCAAGGACGAGGCGCGTGCGGCCAAGCTGATGGCTGAAGTCGCCGAGCTCAAGACCACAATGCCCGAGCTCGAGGCCGCCGCGAAGGCGGCCGACGATGAGCTGATCAAGGAGCTGTCCGCGATCCCGAACATTCCGTTCGATGAAGTGCCCGATGGCGTCGATGAGCACGGCAACGTCCAGCACCACGTCTTCGGCGCTAGGCGCAACTACGGCTTTGCGCCGAAGCTGCACGATGATCTTGGCACCGCGCTCGGCTACATGGATTTCGAGGCGGCGGCAAAACTCTCCGGCGCACGCTTCGTCGTGCTGAAGAAGGGGCTGGCGCGCCTCGAACGCGCGATCGGGCAGTTCATGCTGGACCTGCACACGAATGAGCACGGCTACACCGAGATCAACCCGCCGCTGCTGGTGCGCAACGAGGTGATGTTCGGCACCGGGCAGTTGCCGAAGTTCGAGGACGATCAGTTCTGGGCGATCAAGGGCGAGCTGCTCGCGTCGCCCGATCATGAGCGGCTGAAGACCGAGCGCCTCGGCCTGATCCCGACGGCGGAAGTCTCGCTCACCAACCTCGCGCGCGAATCCATTCTCGACGAGAAGCAACTGCCGATGCGGCTCACCGCGCTGACGCCGTGCTTCCGCGCCGAGGCGGGCGCTGCGGGGCGCGACACGCGCGGCATGATCCGCCAGCACCAGTTCACCAAGGTCGAACTGGTCTCGATCACGACGCCCGAGACCAGCAAGGACGAGCTGGAACGGATGCTGTCCTGCGCCGAGCAGGTGCTGCAAAAGCTCGACCTGCATTATCGGGTGATGACGCTCTGCGCAGGGGATATGGGTTTCTCGTCGCAGAAAACCTACGACATCGAAGTGTGGATGCCGGGGCAGGGCGAGGGCGGCATGTTCCGCGAGATCTCCAGCTGCTCGGTCTGCGGCGATTTCCAGGCGCGCCGCATGGATGCGCGCTCGCGCGGGCCCGACGGCAAGCCGCGCTTCGTGCACACGCTGAACGGTTCCGGCACGGCGGTCGGCCGCGCGCTGATCGCGGTCATGGAGACCTATCAGCAGGAGGACGGCTCGATTGCTGTCCCCAGCGTACTTCAGCCCTATATGGGCGGGTTGAAGGTGGTCGCGCGCGAATAACGAAGCGTTTCGAGCGAAGCGGGAACCGGTTCGCGTCAAGAAAAAGCGTTGCCCGTCTGAAACGCAGAAACGTTTGGTTGCGAAGATCGGGCGGCCGGTTATCCTGCTGGCCATCCGTCAACGCGAACCGATCGTCCATGGCCTTGCACCGCGACATCTTCTGGGTCGGCCGACAATGGGCGGTGACAGGTGCCGGCATCCAGGCCGTCGACCAGCGCTTGCGTGGCGTGCTCGACATCGGCATCGCGCGGCTCTGGGACGACGCGTATGTGCAAAGCCGGCGCGCCAAGCCGGGCGTCAACGTCGAGGATTTTGACAAGGCGGTGACGGTCGCGCGTGAGCGCTTTGCAGAGACGCCCGCGTCAGCCCCGTTGGTTGCGCAGCTGAAGACGCTCGGGGTGATTGAAACACATGCCGTCAGCCCCGCCGAGCCGGCGATGCAGCTGCGCGCGGAGGGCAAGCTTGCGCGCTTCCTGCCGCAATGGCGCGTCCGCCGTCAATAATGCATCGGGCCTGGATAGGCCGGGGTGATCCGGAAGTAGCTGCTTGTGTCCGTCGCGCGTGAGCGGCGCCGTGCCGGCGCACAGCCGTGGCGCGTTGCGACCTTGCCGTGGCCGCACTCGCTCGGCCGTTCGTCCGACGACAATCTTGATGAGGTATCCGCATCCGGCTTCACCGCAGCGGTGACGCAAGGGCCATCGCGCGGGCAGCGTTTTGGTACGCATTTGCCGCGTAGGAATTCGAGATCATAGACCTGTCCGGACATCGTGACCTGGCCGTTGCACAGGCAAGCGCCGGCGACCGTCATCTGACCACCAAGGCAATTGTCCGCATTGGCTCGCACGCAGGTGCCGCCCGGATCTGGCCCCGCCGCCATCAACTCGAATCCGGCCGGGCAGGTGCATCGCCCATCGCTCGCGGTGCCGCCGACGCAAGTGATGGTGATCAGCGCACGCGGTGGGACGGAGGGTGGTGCGATGTCGGTGATGCAGGCGCCGCCCTCGACATGGGAGTTGGGTGGGCAGGCGAGCGGCGAGGTCGTCGCATTGGTCTCGGCCGGGGCAGGAGGTGGGCTCGGCTCCGGCGCTGCAGGAGCTGGCGCGGGCGCAACGGGAGCCGACTTGGCGGCGCAGACGCCGTTGCGGAGCTCCTGCCAGGGAAAGCAGCGGTCCGCAGGTCCCGAATCCTGGGCCCATCCGGCGCCTGTCACGCAGAGGCCGAAACCGAGGAGGATAGCGGCTGCAAAGCGGGTCATTCTGTGCCCGGTCGCCTGAAAATGCGCGGTAAAACTAGGATGCGGTGTTGCGGCGCCGCAATGAGCTAGATCACAGAAGAGATCTGCATTGCATCAGTCGAATTCCCGCCTCTAGCCGGTTTGCCTGATCCGCCATAGCCGGATAAGACGGCCTGACCCCAGTTCAGGAATCGACCACCGGCATGCGCATTCTCTGCACCAATGACGACGGCATCCACGCTCCCGGCCTCAAGGTCGTGGAGGAGATCGCACGCGCGCTGTCCGACGACGTCTGGGTGGTGGCGCCCGAGCTTGATCAGTCCGGCGTTTCGCATTCGCTGTCGCTGAACGATCCATTGCGCCTGCGCGAAGTCGGGCCTCGGCACTTCGCAGTGCGCGGCACGCCGACCGACTGCGTCATCATGGGCGCGCGCCATATCCTTGGCGCCAAGCTGCCGGATGTCGTGCTCTCCGGCGTCAACAAGGGCCGCAACGTTGCCGAGGATGTGGTCTATTCCGGCACCATCGCCGGCGCGCTCGAAGGCACCATCTTGGGGATTCCGTCATTCGCGCTCTCGCAGGAATTCAGTGTTGAGACGCGCGAACGGCCGCCGTGGGATACCGCGCGCAAATTCGGTCCCGATATCCTGCGCAAGGTGATCAAGGCCGGCATCCCGAAGGACACCGTCATCAACGTCAACTTCCCGTCCTGTACGCCGGAAGAGGTGCGCGGCATTCGCGTCACGCGGCAGGGCAAGCGCAATCTCGGCTTCCTCAGGATCGACGAACGCAGGGATGGTCGCAACAATCCCTATTTCTGGATCGGCTTCGAACGCGCGGCGATGATGGACACGCCGGCCGAAGGCACTGATCTCGCGGCGCTGCGCGAGCGCTACGTCTCGGTCACGCCGCTGCGGCTCGACCGCACCAATGAAGCGTTTTCCGAAGAGCTGAGCGCGACGTTAAGGTAACGACGATCTGGAAACAGCGGCTAGCCGGTTCGAAGCGCGGCTTCGATGGTCTTGCCGAGCGCGTCGAGCTGAAACGGCTTCTGAAGCGCCGGCCGGTCGCGGTATTGCTCGGGTAGGCCCGACGAGCCATAGCCGGTGGCAAAGATGAACGGGCAGCCCTTTTCCCGGATCAGATCGGCAACCGGCGAAATCACCTTGCCGTTGACGTTGACGTCGAGGATGGCGATGTCGAACTCGGTGGCCTGGGCCAGCCGCAGGGCCTCGTTGATGTCGCCCGCTTCGGCCGCGACCTTGTAACCGAGCTCCTCCAGCATATCCGCGACCATCATTCTGATCATGACCTCGTCTTCGACGAGGAATACAGAGCGGCCCGAAAGCCCGGTCGCGGTCATTGTCGTTGAGTCCTTGCCCATCTCTGGAAAACGTTCGCAGATAACATGAATCGACGCAATGCGCGTTTCGGCCAGCTGACGCCCGAAAACGGCGTTTGCGGTGCGCCCGCTGCAAGCCAATTTATGGTCAAATACCGCAGCAAAAGGCTATCATAGGTTCCAGAGCAGGAACAGGATTCTCGCCCGGGCCCGAGCGACGCGTGCGACGATCCGGCCCTCCGACGAGACGATATAAGCAGCGATGACCTCCAATCAGCCCCCGCCGGAAAAGATGATGTTTCAGCTCACGCTGAGGCGTCGCGGCATCAGCGATCAGATCGTGTTGCGGACCATGGAAGAGGTGCCGCGCGATCTGTTCGTCGAGGCCGCCGATCGCGACGCTGCCTATCGTGACAGCGCGCTGCCGATCGCCTGCGGGCAGACCATCAGCCAGCCCTTCGTCGTCGCCTATATGACCGAGCAGCTTCAGCTCCAGAAGAGCCACCGCGTGCTCGAGATCGGAGCTGGCTCCGGCTATCAGGCTGCTGTGCTGTCGCGGCTGACGCGCGAGGTGCTGACGGTCGAGCGCTACCGCAAGCTCGCGGACGCGGCGCGCGCCAGGCTCGAGAAGCTCAACTGTCACAACGTCGAGGTGATGCTCGGCGACGGCCTCAATCTGCCGCCGAACATCGGCCCGTTCGACCGGATCATCGTCACGGCCGCGGTGGAGCAGATTCCGGAGAATCTGGTCGAGCGGCTCGAGGTCGGTGGCATCCTGATCGCGCCGGTCGGCCCGCATCAGGGCGTGCAGACGCTGACCCGCCTGCGCCGGACCGAAGCCGGGATCGAACGCAGGGAACTCGTCGAGGTTCGTTTCGTGCCGGCGCTGCCGGGAGTGGCGCGGGAGCTGTAGAACTCCGGATCAGCTGCGCTGCCAAGGTCTTATTGGGAGGGTTAAGCCGTTATTTACTCGACGCGTGTTTACTTAAAAGACCAGTTCTGTTGCGTACGAGTGAGTAACCATGTCTGTTGTCGCCGAGTTGCTTTACTCGCGCCGCGTACCGCAGGTCGCGGTCCTGGCGCTGATTTCCTTGAGCTTCGCGGGGTGCAGTGCCGACACACAGTCGCGACTGTCCCAGGCGAACTTCTCCAACCCCTTCTCGGACTCGACCGGTTCGGTCCAGCAGGCCCCGCCGCCGCAGCGTGAGCTGCCGCAATATGCGCGGCCGCAGACCCAGCCCGGCTATTATCAGTCCCAGGCCTTGCCACCGCCGGCGGTTGCCGCGCCACAATCCTACCCGGTTGCAGCGGGTGGGGGCGTCTCCGGAGGCGGTCGTGGCCTCGGCTCCTACACGCCGCCGCCGGCTCAGCCGCGTCTTGAGGCGACCGGCACCGTGCCGCCGCGCTCGGTCGCTGCCGCCCAGCCGGCCGGCGGGACCAAGATCATCGTCGGCACCAGCGATACGCTCGACGTGCTCGCCAAGCGCTACCATGTGAGCCCGCAGGCGATCATGGCCGCCAACGGCTACAAGGGTCCGCGCGCGCTCTCGCCCGGCCAGCAACTGGTCATCCCGCATCCCGGTGCAACGGCTGCGGCGCCCGCGCCGGTGATGGCTCCGGTCGCTGCGGCTCCCGCGATGGCGCCGAAGCCGGTTGCTGCCGTCGCTGCACCGCCGAGCCTCCACTTCGTCAATCATGGTGACACGCTCGCCAGCATCGCGCGCAAGAACCATATCTCCGCGGCCGAGCTCGCGCGTGCCAATGGTCTCGAGCCCTCGGCCAAGCTCAAGCTCGGCACCAAGCTGACCGTGCCGGGCGCCAAGACGGCGGCGGTTGCGGCTCCGCTTGCTCCGGCTCCTGTCGCGGCGGCCCCCGTGGCGGCTGCACTGCAGCCGGTCGCGGCAGCTCCGGTTGCCGCCACCAAGATGGCCGCCGTTGCTCAGCCCGCGCAGAGCGCGCGCCTGGCCCAGGCCAACACCAATATCGAAGAGAAGCCCGCCGAGACGGCGCCGGCGAAAGCTGCCGAGACCACCAGCTCGCTGCCGACCTTCCGCTGGCCGGTGCGCGGCAAGGTGATCACGAGCTACGGCGCCAAGACCAACGGCAAGTCCAACGACGGCATCAACGTCGCGGTGCCCGAGGGGACGCCGGTCAAGGCGGCTGAAGACGGCGTCGTTGCCTATTCGGGCAACGAGCTGAAGGGTTACGGCAATCTGGTCCTGGTTCGGCACTCCAACGGCTACGTCACCGCATATGCCCATGCGAGTGAGCTGTTGGTGAAGCGCGGCGATCCTATCAAGCGCGGTCAGGTCATTGCCAAGTCGGGTCAATCCGGGGAGGTGGCGTCGCCGCAGCTCCACTTCGAGATCCGTAAGGGATCTAGCCCGGTTGACCCGCTTCAATTCCTGAACGGCGCGTGAGCGCTGACGTCAGGCTCTCGCTCTCGCCGCAAGAACGCAGTTGTCGCCCGCCTTGTGCGGGCGATTTCTTTTCCAGTCGCGAGAAGCGCGGCGGCAGCCTCGACTACTTTGCCGTCAGCTTCACGCCGAGCCGTCCCGCCAGCTCCTGCACGAACTGCCAGGCGACGCGGCCCGAGCGCGAGCCGCGCGTCGTCGACCATTCCAGTGCCTCGCGCTCCAGCGCTTCATCGTCGACCTTGATGCCGAAATGGCTGCAATAGCCGCGCACCATGGCGAGGTATTCGTCCTGGCTGCAGCGGTGGAAGCCGAGCCACAGGCCGAAGCGATCCGACAGCGAGACTTTCTCTTCGACGGCTTCGCCGGGATTGATCGCGGTCGAGCGTTCGTTCTCGATCATGTCGCGCGCGAGCAGATGGCGGCGGTTGGAGGTGGCGTAGAGGATGACGTTCTCGGGCCGGCCCTCGATGCCGCCTTCGAGCACGGCCTTGAGCGACTTGTACGACGCGTCATTGCCGTCGAAGGAGAGGTCGTCGATGAACACGATGAAGTGGAAGCTGGCGTCGCGGAGCTTCTCCATGAGCATCGGCAGCGTTTCGATGTCCTCGCGGTGGATCTCGATCAGCTTGAGCTTGTCGGCGGGCTTGCGGTCGGCGTTGATGCTGGCGTGGGCCGCCTTCACCAGCGACGACTTGCCCATGCCGCGCGCGCCCCAGAGCAGGGCGTTGTTGGCCGGCAGTCCGTTGGCGAACCGCTCGGTGTTCTCCATCAGAATGTCGCGCATCCGGTCGACGCCCTTGAGCAGGAACAGCTCGACGCGGCTGACCCGCGGCACCGCAGCAAGGCGGCCGTCGGGGTGCCAGACATAGGCGTCCGCCCGCTCGAACGATTCGCGCTCGACGGCCGGCTTGCCCTGGGCGGCGAGGTGCGCTGCGATGGTCTCCAGCGCGAGGACGATGCGCTCCTGGGAAAGGTCCTGGGTAGCCTTGGAAACCGCCTTTGAGACCGCCTTGGGGCGTTTTGCCGCGACCTGGGCGGGCTTCGTGGCAGGGGTACGGGGGCCTTTGCCGGCCGGGCTTTTGCTTGGTTTTTTGGGCATGTCCGAAGTTCCTGAGAATGCAGCCTTATCGGGCCTGACGGCGCGCCGCAAGGTGGCCAAATCGACGGTCTGGCAGCGTTGCAATTGGGGCAATGGCCGCTATAGTCCGCGCGAATTTGACCGAACCGGTCGCCCTTGAGGGCCTGACCGGTTTTCCCCCGTTTCCACGAGGATCGTCCGAATGTTCATTACCCCTGCGTATGCCCAGGCTGCGGGCGCCGGTGACACCAACAGCATGTTGATGTCGCTGCTGCCGTTCGCCCTGATCTTCGTGATCATGTACTTCCTGATTCTGCGTCCGCAGCAGAAGAAGGTGAAGGACCACGCCGAACTCGTGAAGAACATTCGCCGCGGCGACACCGTCGTGACCTCGGGCGGCCTGGTCGGCAAGGTCACAAAGGTGGTCGATGACGACCAGATCGAGTTCGAGATTTCCGACGGCGTGCGCGTGCGCCAGATGCGGTCGATGATCTCGGGCGTGCGCGCCAAGGGCGAGCCGGCCAAGGACAGCGCGAAGGAAAGCGCCAAGGACGACGCCGCGGCGAAGTGAACGCTTTCCTGCGAGTCTCTCAAATCTCCTGATCTGACAGGTCCAGTCGATGTTGTATTTCACGCGGTGGAGGGCGCTCGGGATCATCCTGACGGCGCTGATCGTGTGCCTCTGCGCGGTCCCGAACTTCTTCCCCGAGGCGCAGGTCAAGACGTGGCCCGCCTGGGCACAGCGCCGGCTGGTGCTCGGCCTCGACCTTCAGGGCGGCTCCTATCTGCTGCTCGAGGTCGATGCCAACTACGTCAAGAAGGAAAAGCTCGATCAGGTGCGCGACGACGTCCGCCGCTCGCTGCGCGAGGCCAAGATCGGCTATACCGGCCTCGTGACCCGCGGCGACGCCGTCGAGGTGCGGGTCAAGGATACCGACCTCCAGGCTGCGCTGACCAAGCTGCGTGAGCTCTCACAGCCGATCGGCGGTCTGCTCGGGTCGAGCGCCCAGCGTGATCTCGACATCTCTGATGCCGGCGGCGGCTTGATCCGCTTGGCACTGTCGCAGCCTGCCATGGTCGAGCGCATGCGCAAGACCATCGAGCAGTCGATCCAGATCGTCGAACGCCGCGTCAACGAGCTCGGCACCGTCGAGCCGGTGATCCAGCGTCAGGGCACCGACCGCATCCTGGTTCAGGTCCCGGGTCTTCAGGATCCGACGCATCTGAAAGAGCTGCTCGGCAAGACCGCGAAGATGGAATTCCGCATGGTCGACACCTCGGTGCCGGCGGATCAGGCGCAGCGCGGTGGCGTGCCGCCGGACTCCGAGCTCCTGATGAGCCAGAGCTCGCCGAAGGTGCCGTACGTCGTCAAGAAGCAGGTGCTGGTCTCTGGCGCCGAGCTCACCGATGCCCAGCCCGGATTTGACCAGCGCACCAACGAGCCGATCGTCTCGTTCCGCTTCAACTCCACCGGGGCCCGCAAATTCGCGCAGGCCACGCAGGAGAACGTAGGGCTGCCGTTCGCGATCGTGCTCGACAACGAGGTGATCTCGGCACCGGTCATCCGCGAGCCCATCACGGGCGGACAGGGGCAGATTTCGGGCAACTTCACGGTCCAGTCCGCCAACGATCTTGCGATCCTGATGCGTGCCGGCGCGCTGCCGGCACCGCTCACGGTGGTCGAGGAGCGCACCGTCGGTCCTGGCCTCGGCCAGGATTCGATCGAGAAGGGCGAGCTTGCGGCCTATGTCGGCTCGATCATGGTCATCGTGTTCATGCTGTTGACCTACCGGCTGTTCGGCGTGTTCGCCAACATCGCGGTGGCCGTCAATGTCGCGATGATCTTCGGCCTGTTGTCGCTGCTCAACGCCACGCTGACGCTGCCCGGCATCGCCGGCATCGTGCTCACCGTCGGCATCGCGGTCGATAGCAACGTGCTGATCTACGAGCGCATCCGCGAAGAGCTGCGCGGCGGCCGCAACGCGATTTCGGCGATCGACGCCGGCTTCAAGCGGGCGCTTGCGACCATCCTCGATTCCAACATCACCACCTTCATCGCCGCTGCGGTGCTGTTCTACATCGGCACCGGCCCGGTGCGCGGCTTCGCCGTGACGCTCGGCATCGGCATCATCACCACGGTGTTCACCGCCTTCACGCTGACCCGGCTGATCGTGGCCTGGTGGGTGCGGTGGAAGCGGCCGCAGAACGTGCCGATCTAGGAGCCTGATCGTGACTCACTACGTTCTCATCGGGCTCGGCATCCTGATCGCCGTCCTCACCGTGGTCTCGGTGTTCGGCTGGCTGCCGTCGCTGCGCATCGTCCCCGACGATACGCATTTCGATTTCACACGCTTCCGCCGCATCAGCTTCCCGATCTCGGCCGCGTTGTCGATTCTCGCTATCACGTTGTTCTTCACCCATGGCCTGAATTTCGGCATCGATTTCCGCGGCGGCACGCTGCTGGAGGTCAAGGCGAAGTCGGGTACCGCCGACATCGCGGCGATGCGCACGACGCTGGATGCCCTGCGTCTCGGCGAAGTCCAGTTGCAGCAGTTTGGCGGTCCCGAGAACGTCCTGATCCGCGTCGCGGAGCAGCCGGGCGGCGATGCCGCCCAGCAGGAGGCCGTGCAGAAGGTCCGTGGCGCGCTCGGCGATACCGTCGAATATCGCCGCGTCGAAGTTGTCGGGCCACGCGTCTCCGGCGAGCTGCTGGCGTTCGGCATGATCGGCCTGATGCTCGCGATCGTCTCGATCCTCGTCTATCTCTGGTTCCGGTTCGAATGGCAGTTCGCGCTCGGTGCCATGATCGCCAACGTGCACGACATCGTGCTGACCATCGGCTTCATGTCGATCAGCCAGGTCGATTTCGACCTGACCAGCATCGCGGCGCTTCTGACGATTCTCGGCTATTCGCTCAACGACACCGTCGTCATCTATGACCGCATCCGTGAAATGCTGCGGCGCTACAAGAAGATGCCGATGCCGCAGCTCCTCAACGAATCCATCAACTCGACGCTGTCGCGCTCGATCATCACCCACTTCACGGTGACGCTGGCGCTGCTGGCGCTGCTGCTGTTCGGCGGTCATGCCATCCACAGCTTCACGGCCGTCATGATGTTCGGCGTGGTGCTGGTCGGCACCTACACCTCGATCTTCATCGCAGCGCCGATCCTGATCTATCTCGGCGTCGGCGAGCATCGTGAAGATGCGAAGGAAGAGGCTCCGCCGGCGAAGAAAAACAAGGCATGATCCGAACCGCATGCCCTCGCATGAGTTTGCGAGGGCAATAGGCTCATTCGGACGAAGCTCATGGCCGGCGATCCCAACGCTCCCCATTTCCCGCGCTCGGCGCCGATCGAGGCCTATGGCAAGGGCGGTTTCGCCTTTGCCGGCATGTCGCACCGGGGCTCGCTGCTGTGCCTGCCTGACGCGATCTGGGCCTGGGACGTGACCGATCCCACCAAGATCGACCGCTATTCGCTGGATCGGGTGTTCACGGCCGCCAACAGCATCGACACGCTTCTGGTCGGGACCGGAACCGGCGTCTGGCTGCCGCCGCCGGAGCTGCGCCAGGCGCTGAAGGCGGTGAGGGTGGTGCTGGACACCATGCAGACCGGCCCCGCCGTGCGCACCTACAACATCATGATCGGCGAACGGCGCCGCGTTGCGGCTGCGCTGATTGCCGTGCCATGAGCAGCGCTGCGACGCCGCCCGACACCGTGACGTTCTGCGCCGACCTCGTGCGCAGCCATGACTTTCCGCGCTATGCGGCGACCCTCTTCGCGCCAGCCGCCGAACGTCGGGCGCTGCTGGCGCTCTACGCCTTCAATGTCGAGATCGTTCGGGTCCGCGACCAGGTGAGCCAGCCCTTGCCCGGCGAAATCCGCTTTCAATGGTGGACCGATCTGTTCTCGGGCCTCGTTCACGGCAGCGCCGAGGGCAATCCGGTGGCGGCCGAGCTGCTGCGTGCGATCCGGGACTTTGACCTGCCGGTCGAGCCGTTGTCGCTGCTCGTCGACGAGCACCAATTCGATCTCTACAACGATCCGATGCCGACCATGACGGCGCTGGAAGGCTATCTGGCGGCGACCTCTTCGGCCTTGTTCGCGCTCGCGGCGCGGATCATGGGCGAAGCTTCGGATGTGAGCGAGCACCTCGCGCGGCATGCCGGGCTGGCGCAGGGCATCGTGCATGTGATCGCGAACCTGCCGCGGGACTCGGCCCATCGACAATTGTTCCTGCCGCAGCAATTCCTGACCGGCCATGGCTGTGCCATCGAGGATGTGTTCGCCGGCAAACAGACGCCGCATCTGAATGCCGTGCTGGACCAGCTCATCGGCGAAGCCCGCCGGCATCTGGCGACGGCTTCATCGCTGCTGGCGCAGGTGGCGCCATCGGCGCGGGCAGCGTTCCTGCCGCTAGGCCAGGCGCGGGCTGATCTCGATCGCCTGGTGCGGCCGGGGCGCAATCCCTTCGCGCCGCAGCCGGTGTCGCGGTTGCGCACGCTTTGGACGCTGTGGCGGGCTTCACGATCCCGGGAATTTACCAAATAGCGGTTGGCTTATCGCCCGAGGCGGCCGAATGCTCTATGCTGTCCCATGGCTGAATTGTCCCAAACCGCAATCCCCGATCTGAGCGGCCTTCCGGTCGCAGCTCGTGACATTCAAGCTGCTGCCGAGACGATCCGCGGCGCCGTCGTCGAGACCCCCTGCAGCTACAGCCGGACGCTCAGCAACATCTGCGGCTGCGACCTCTGGCTCAAATTCGAGAACCTCCAGTTCACCTCATCGTTCAAGGAGCGTGGGGCGCTGAACCGGCTCACGGCGCTGACGCCGGAGGAGCGTGCGCGCGGCGTCGTCGCCATGTCGGCGGGCAACCACGCGCAGGGCGTGGCCTATCATGCCAAGCGGCTCGGCATTCCCGCCACGATCGTGATGCCGGTGGGCACGCCGATGGTGAAGGTCGAAAATACGAGGCATCATGGTGCCGAGGTGGTCGTCACCGGCGCGACGCTGGAGGAGGCGGCTACGTTCGCACGCAGCCACGGCGAGGCCCGCGGCATGATCTTCGTCCACCCCTACGACGACCCCCTGGTCATTGCGGGGCAGGGCACGGTGGGGCTTGAGATGCTCAAGGCGGTGCCGGAGCTCGACACATTGGTCGTCCCGATCGGCGGCGGTGGCCTGATCAGCGGCATCGCCATTGCGGCGAAATCGATCAAGCCGTCGCTGCGGATCCTGGGTGTCGAGGCCTGGCTCTATCCCTCGATGTACAATGCCGTCCATGGCGGCAATCTGCCGGCGCGGGGCGATACGCTCGCCGAAGGCATCGCAGTCAAATCGCCGGGCAAGATCACCACTGAAATCGTCCGCGCCCTGGTCGACGACATCGCGCTCGTCAACGAAGCCGAGCTCGAGCGGGCGGTCGCAACCCTGATTTCGATCGAGAAGACGGTCGTCGAGGGCGCCGGCGCCGCGGGCCTTGCGGCGATCATGTCCGATCCGACGCGTTTTGCCGGCGAGAAGGTTGGTCTGGTCCTGAGCGGCGGCAACATCGACACCAGGCTGATCGCCTCGGTGCTGACGCGCGAACTCGCGCGCGAGGGACGGCTGACCCAGCTCTCGCTCGATATTCCCGACAGGCCAGGCCAGTTGGCGGCGGTCGCCGCACTGCTGGCGGAAGCCGGCGCCAACATCATCGAGGTCTCGCACCAGCGGACCTTCTCCGACCTTCCGGCCAAGGCGACGCTGCTGCAACTCGTCATCGAGACCCGCGACAGCGCGCATCTCGACGAGGTCATGGCCAAGCTCGGCGCATCCGGGCTGAGCGCGCGCTGCACCTGAGCGCCGCTATCGCGGCGCCAGGCCCGCGAGGTGGGCGATCAACCGATCGATCTCGGCTTCCGTGTTGTAGTAATGCGGGGACGCCCGCACGACCACCGGCAGCGCGCGGACTTCGGCATCGATGCGGGTGCTCGACGGTTCCGAGGCGCCGATCGTGATGCCGGCCGCGGCGGCGCTGCGGACGATTGCATCCGCCTCACGCCCCTCCATCGTGAAGCTGACGATGGCGCTGGGGCTGCGTCCGAGGTCGCGAAGCGTGACGCCGCGCACGGACGCGAGACCGCTACGCAGACGGCCCGCAAGCCAGCGGCAGCGCTGCTCGATCCGGCCGAGGCCGATCGCGAGAGCGTAGTCGACGGCCGCGCCGAGGCCAAGCCTTGCCGCGTAATTGTTCTCCCAGGTCTCGAACCGGCGGGCATCGTCGCGGAGCTGATAACGGTCCCGCGAGATCCATGGCGCCGCAAAGTGGTCGATCATCGGCGGCTCGAGGTGCTGCAATAGCGCGCGGCGGACGTAGAGAAAGCCGGTGCCACGCGGACCGCGAAGGAATTTGCGCCCGGTTGCGGACAGCATGTCGCAGCCGATGGCCTCGACGTCGACCTCCATCTGCCCGACCGCCTGGCAGGCGTCGAGCAGATAGGGGATGCCGTGCGCTCGCGCGATCTTCCCGACGGCGGCTGCGGGATTGACCAGCCCGCCATTGGTCGGAACCCAGGTAATGGCGATCAACTTCACGCGGTCGTCGATCATGCGTTCGAGCGCCTCGATGTCGAGCTCGCCGCTGGCATCGCTCGGCACCACGTCGATGACCGCGCCCGTGCGCCTGGCGACCTGCAGGAATGCGACATAGTTGGCGGCGTATTCGGCCTCTGCGGTCAAGATGCGGTCGCCCTTGCCAAACGGAAGCGCGTAGAACGCCATCTGCCAGGCGACCGTCGCGTTCTCCACGAGGGCGATCTCGTCCGGCGCGGCATTCAGCAGTCGCGCGATCGAGCCGTAGACTGAATCGAGCCGGCGCGCCTCGCGGTCGGCGGCCGCGTAGCCTCCGATCTCGCTTTCGAGATCGATGTGTTGCTTCATCGCCGCAACAACCGGCGCCGGCATCAGCGCTGCGCCCGCGTTATGGAGATAGGCGAGCCGGGAGGCTGCCGGTGTGTCGGCTCGTATTCGGTCGATGTCGATCACGTGCTTGTCTCCACCTCTGCCATCCCGGCCTATGAATTAGGCGCGATGGCGGGTACGAGCAAGCTCGTGTACCGCCTGGAACAAAATCGCGAATTGTCGCCTCGTCTTGGTATCCCATTCCAATCCGGCCGACTTTCGGACAGGAATTTGAGAAATCCGGCGACTGCGAACGCTATATCCTCCCGGATCGGAAAACCAATCATGCAAGAGAAAACGCAATCGTCGCGCTCGGCGAGCGGAGCGCCCAAGATCGACATCACCCGGCGGATCGACCTCACGACGCTGCGGCTGTTCATTGCCATCTGCGAAGAGGGCAATTTGACGCGCGCCTCGCAGCGCGAGGCGATCGCGCCGTCCGCGGTCAGCAAGCGTATGCATGATCTCGAGGAGGTACTAGAGGTCGCCTTGTTCGAGCGGCATCCGACCGGCATGGCGCTGACACCCGCCGGCGATTCTCTGCTGCATCATGCGCGCGTGACCTTGCTCAATGTCGAGAAGATCGCGGTCGATATGGCCGAGCACGCGCGAGGCGTGCGCGGTCATGTGCGAATGCTGGCCAATCTGTCGTCAATCGTCGAGTTCCTCCCCGACGATCTGCCCGGATTCTTTCGCTCGCACGAGCTGGTGCGGCTCGATCTGCAGGAACGTCCCAGCGCCGATGTCGTTCGCGGTGTCGAGGAGGGCGTGGCCGAAATCGGCATCTGCTCGGCGGACGTTTCGACGCGCGGGCTGGAGCGGTTCTCCTATCGGCGCGACCGCCTCGTCATCGTGGTGCGCACGGATCATCCGCTTGCATCGGCAAAAGACGTTTCGTTTGCCGACACGCTCGACTACGACCATGTCGGCCTGTTTGCGACGAGTTCGATCTATCTCCGCTCGCAATACACGGCGCAGCAGATCGGCAAGTCGATCCGGTTGCGGGTTCACGTGCCCGGTTTCGATGCGGTGTGCCGGATGGTACAGGCCGGTATGGGCATCGGCCTCATTCCTGATCGTGCGTTCGAGGTGCTCAGTCACGGCATGAACCTGGCGGCGGTCGAGCTGAGTGACGACTGGGCCGATCGAGAACTCGTGCTGGTGGCAAGGGATCCCGCAGGATTGTCGGCGACGAGCCAGCTGATGCTCGATCATCTGCGATTGCCTGGAACCAAACCTCACTGATTGCGGCCCTTCATGTCGTTCGTCATCCGCGAACGCGTGTTCATCAAAGGATATTGGACTTAGGACCTCGTACTCGGCGACACCACGATCAAAGAAGATCGAGGAGCGCCAGACGTGGACGGACCATTATCCGGAATACGAGTCGTCGAGCTCGGAACATTGATCGCTGCGCCGTTTGCCGCGCGGCTGTTCGCCGAGTTCGGCGCCGAAGTCATCAAGATCGAGCAGCCCGGCAGCGGCGATCCCCTGCGCTCTTGGCGCAAGTTGCATCAGGGCACATCGCTCTGGTGGTATCTGCAATCGCGCAACAAGAAGTCGATCGCGATCGATTTGAAGTCGCCTGAGGGGCGCGACGTTGCGCTGCGTCTGGCTGCGCAAGCCGACGTCGTGATCGAGAATTTCAAGCCGGGCAGCCTCGAGAAGCTCGGCCTCGGCTGGGATGTGCTGTCGAAGCTCAACCCGGACCTGACGCTCGTGCGCATCTCCGGCTACGGACAAACCGGCCCTTATCGCGACCGGTCCGGCTTCGGTGCGATCGGCGAAGCCATGGGGGGCTTGCGCTTCACCACGGGCGATCCGGATAGCCCGCCGGCGCGGGTCGGCATCAGCATCGGCGACAGTCTTGCCTCGCTCCACGGCGTGATCGGCGCGCTGATGTCGCTGCTGCGTGTCAAGACGGGGCAGGGACGCGGACAGGTCGTCGACGTCTCGCTCTATGAAAGCGTGTTCAATCTGATGGAGAGCCTGGTCCCGGAGTACGACCTCATGGGGCATGTCAGGACCCGTACCGGCGGCGCTCTGCCGGGTATCAGTCCCTCCAATACATATCCAAGCTCCGACGGGCGTCACGTCGTCATCGCTGGCAATAGCGATGCGATCTTCAAGCGCCTGATGCAGGTGGTCGGCCGACCGGACCTGGCCGACGATCCCGATCTTGCCAGCAACGACGGCCGGGTTCGCAGCAACGCCTTGCTCGATTCGGCCATCGCTGCCTGGACCTCGACGAAGACGATGGACGAGATCCTCGCGCGCCTCGATGCGGCCGATGTTCCTGCGGGCCGGATCTATTCGGTCGCCGACATCGTCGACGATCCCCACTACGTCGCCCGAGAGATGATCCTGCCGACCGAACTGCCGGGCGACGTGACCGTGAAGATGCCGGGCATTTCGCCGAAGCTCTCCGAGACACCCGGTGCGGTGAAATGGCCGGGGCCGACGCTGGGGCAGCACACCGACGAGGTGCTCGCTAGGCTTGGCTTGCAGGCAGGCGATATCGCCCAGCTGCGCCGCAGCGGAGCGGTGCAATGACGGTGACGCCTGCGGATATCATGATCCAGGAAGTCGCCCCGCGCGACGGCCTGCAGATCGAAGCGAAATGGGTCGAGACCAGCGAAAAGATCCGGCTGATCAGTTCGCTCTCTGCAATCGGATTCAGCCGCATTGAAGTTTCCTCGTTCGTTTCGCCCGCGGCCGTCCCGTCGCTGCGCGATGCTGCGGAGGTGTTTGCCGGAATCGAACGGCATCCCGGCACGATCTACACGGCGTTGATCCCGAACCGGAAGGGCGCCGAACTGGCGCTGGCGGCGCGTGCCGACGAGCTCAATTTTGTGATGTCGGCGAGCGAGACGCACAATCGCGCCAACATGAACATGACCACCGGGCAGTCGCTGGCCTCGCTTGCCGAGATCGTGAAACCGGCTCATGCGGGCGGCGCCCTGATCAATGCCACCGTTGCGACGGCGTTCGGCTGTCCGTTCGAAGGAGCGCAGCCCTTCGAACGGGTGCTCGATATCGTCAAACGCTATCTGGATCTCGACGTCGACGGCATCACGCTCGCCGACACCACGGGCATGGCCAATCCCAACCAGGTCTCGCAGCTGGTGGCCGAGGTCTTGCTGCTGGTCCCTGCGGGCAAGCTGACGCTTCACTTCCACAACACGCGCGGTCTCGGATTGGTCAATGTCCTCGCGGCCTATGACACCGGCGCGCGCCGCTTTGACGCCGCGCTGGGCGGCCTCGGCGGATGTCCGTTTGCGCCGGGCGCTACCGGCAATGTCTGTACCGAAGACCTCGTCAACCTCTGCCACGAGATCGGCTTGCGGACCGGTCTCGACCTGCAGCGCCTCATCGATCTCTCGTTCGGATTGCCCGGGCTGGTGGGACATGAGGTGCCGGGGCAGGTCGCAAAGGCCGGCCGTCCCCTCGACCTGCATCCCATACCCGAACGTTTGCGACACTCCGGCTGAGCGATCGCACTCAAAATTTCAAAAACATACTGGAGGAAACCATGACAATCGCTACGGCGGCCACCGCCGACCTCGATACGGGAATTACTGAACAGCAAGTCATCAAGAAGATCGCATTGCGGCTGATGCCGCTGATCATCATCTGCTACTTCTTCGCGTTCTTCGACCGCGTCAACATCAGCTTCGCCAAGGCCGCCCTGCAAGCCGATCTTGGCCTGAGCAACACGGCTTATGGTTTCGGCGCCAGCCTGTTCGTCGTCGGCTATGTCCTGCTGGAAGTGCCGAGCAACATGCTGCTCTATCGCTTCGGCGCGCGGCGCTGGATTGCCCGCATCATGATTTCCTGGGGGCTGGCGACGGCCGCCATGGTCTTCGTCCACAGTGAATGGCAGTTTTATGCGCTGCGCTTCGTGATCGGCGCCATGGAGGCGGGATTTGCTCCGGGCATTCTCTACTACCTGACGCTCTGGTTTCCAAAATCACACCGCGGTCGCATGACGTCCGTGTTCTTTCTCGCCACCGCATTCTCGGGGATCATCGGCGCGCCGATCTCCGGCCTCATCCTCAATTACCTGAACGGGCTGCATGGCCTTGCCGGCTGGCAATGGCTGTTCCTGGCCGGCGGCATTCCGTGCGTCGCGCTTGGCTTCGTCGTGCTGCTGCGTTTGGACGACGGCATCGAACAGGCCGAGTGGCTGAGCGACGACGAGCGCCGCCTGATCTCGGTCCAACTCGACCGTCAGAAGAGCGAGATCGGCGAGCATTCGGCGTGGCGATCGCTGCTCATGCCCGGCGTGCTGCTGCTCGGGTTCATCTACTTCCTGATCCAGATCGCATCCTACGGCCTCAATTTCTGGGCGCCCGACCTGATCAAGGCAGCTGGTGGCGGCAGCGCGGCCGCGATCGGCTTCCTGACCGCCGTGCCCTATATCTGCGGGGCCATCTGCATGATCGTCGTCGGGCGCCTGTCGGATGCCTCAGGCGAGCGCCCAAAATTCGTCGCCGGCCTGGTTCTGGCTGCGGGGGTGGGCTTCTTCGCGTCCGGCGCCTTCGATCGGAACGTCGTCACGCTGGTTGGCGCGCTTGCGATCCTCGGCGCTGGCGTGGTCGCGGCCATTCCGACATTCTGGACCCTGCCACCAAAAATCCTTACCGGCGCGGGCGCGGCGAGCGGGATCGCACTCATCAACACGCTCGGGCAGGTCGGCGGTATCGTCAGCCCGGTCATGGTCGGCTCGGTCAAGGATATGACCGGCAGCACGACGCCCGCGCTCTACGTCATCGGCGGACTGTGTGTGCTGTGTGCCGTGCTGTTGCTGACCGTGCTGCCGCGCGACCTGAAAGCCAGGGATTTGGCGGAACCGACGCGGTAGGGCCGTGCCCGTTGCTGCGTCGGGCTGAAACGGTCTCGCCTCAGATGCAGAGGCCGAGCAGCTTGACGTGGCAGTTGCTGGCTTTGGGCTTGCTGGCGGGCGTGACCTCGCGTTTCACGGCCACCAGCGGCTCGCTGTCCTTCTTGCCCTTACCGTTGCCCTTGCCCGGCTTGGGCTCGTAATCGCCGGCGATCACCATCGCCCAATAGGTGCGCTTGCCGCTGGCGTTCTTGGCGCTGGCGATCCCAACGCGGGAGGCGTTGTGCAACAGCAGATTCTTGCGGTGACCGGACGAGTCGATCCACTGTCCCAGCGTCTTCTCAAAGTTGTCGTAGCCGTAGGCGATGTTCTCGGCGGCGCGGCCTGCGCCGGATGGCGCGACGCGCCTGTTGAACGGGCCGAGGGCGTCGTGGCTGAGATCATCCTTCGCCGCCATCGCACGGGCCTGGTCCATGGCAATGCGGTCGAGGGTTGTGTCGCGTACGACGCGGCCCTCACCATGCTTCGCCCGAAAGCCGGAGATCTGTTCAGCAGGGGACTCTGCGGCCATGCCAGGCGTGGTTGCCAGCAGCACGAGCCCTGCGATCAGCAGGGCCGCGCGGCACCTTATGGTCCCCCAGCTCGTCATCGTTCCCCGAGTCAGTGCAATCCCCGGCTTCTCCACCGGCATTGTGGACGCTTCAAGGCGCCGCCCATCCCGTCATCTAACTGGTGGGCAGGTCCGCCTCGAAGTTGAAGCGATCGCGCAGGTTCTTGCGCTGCTCCAGGATGTCCTTGAGGAAGGCGCGGTCCTGGTCGTTCTTCATCATCGGCTCGATCAGGTCGAGCTGGTTCATGGCAACCAGTTGCAGGATCTCGGTGCGCGGCTTGCCGGTGGTGTCGCGCGGCAACGCGTGCACGACCTGGATGTGTTCCGGCGGCTTCGGACCCTTGGCAGCCGTGAGCTCGTTGCGGAGCTCGCCTTCGAGCGCGGTCTGATCAGCTTCCACGAAGGCATAGAGCCCGACGCCCGAGCGGCGGTCGGCGAAGGCGACGATGGCGGTATCGCGCACGGCGGGGTTTTGCCGGATCAACGCGGCCAGCACCGGCGCGTCGTTGACGAGACGGCGGCCGCCGCCCTCGCGGTCGGTGAAGTTGAACAGGCCGCGGGTGATGGCGCGATAGACCTTCTTTCCGGTGGCAAGCCACAGGCTCGCGGCGAAGGATTTCTTGGCCAGGATCTTTCGCTCGCGCGGCGTCAGCGCCTCGGGCGCGTAGGAGCGCTTGTGCTTGAGCAGATGCCGGAGGTCTTCGTAGGCGAGGATGCGGTAGAGCCGGCCGCGCCGGTTGAAGCAGGCTGCGAGCTGGAAGTCGGTGACATAGGCGCGCCCATCGCGGCCGACCAGCCAGTTCTGCTCCTTGGCGAGATCGTTGTGGCAGATGCCGGCGCGGCGCAGCCTCCGCAGCGCCGCCTTGGCTGAACGGAAATAGGCGAGGTCGCCATGGGGTTTTGCCAGATGCAGCGCGACGCCGTCGACGAAGCCGCGCACAAGCGCGCGACGGCCGGCCCAGAGCAATTCAGGGCCGACATTGAGGCCCTTTGCCAGGGCGAGTGCGTGCTTCTCGCGCGCAAACAGATGGCGAGCGAGCAGGAACGACCACCACGGCACCTCGTCGAGGCGGCGCAGCACGGCATCGACCTCGCCGCTGTCGCCGCGAAAACGGCCGCGCTCGACGGTCGAGAACACGTCACGTTTGAGCAGCACGCCCTCGGTCCAGCGCGCCGAGAGCACCGCGGCGTCGTCTTTCGGGAGACTCATCGAAAACTCACGCGGCTGCGGCAATGCGCAAATGATCGGCGATCCAGCGATCGAGATCGGCGAGCGCCAATGCGCTCATTGCCTGCTTCTTGGCCACCGTCTTCTCGTTGCCACGAAGGCGCGTGCCGTCGGGTTTCTTCGTCGGCGCGGTTGCGAGCGGTGGAAACAGACCGAAATTGATGTTCATCGGCTGGAACGAGCGTGTGCCCGGCTCGATGGTCTCGATGTGGCCGCCGGTGATATGGCCGAGCAGGGATCCGAGCGCCGTCGTGCCCGGCGGGCTCGCCAGTGTCTCGCCGCGCGCGTCGGCTGCCGCGTAGAGGCCGGCGATCAGGCCAACGCTGGCAGACTCCACATAACCCTCACAGCCCGTCATCTGGCCGGCAAAACGCAGCCGCGGCTGCGCGCGCAGGCGCAACTGGCTGTCGAGCAGCTTTGGCGAGTTGAGGAAGGTGTTGCGATGCAGGCCGCCGAGACGTGCGAATTCGGCTTTCTCCAGCCCCGGAATGGTGCGGAAAATGCGCTGCTGCTCGCCGTATTTCAGCTTCGTCTGGAAACCGACGATGTTGTAGAGCGTGCCGAGCTTGTTGTCCTGGCGCAGCTGCACGATGGCGTAGGACTTGGTGGTGGGATCGTGCGGATTGGTGAGGCCGACCGGCTTCATCGGGCCGTGGCGTAAGGTCTCGGGGCCGCGTTCCGCCATCACCTCGATCGGCAGGCAGCCGTCGAAATAGGGCGTGTTGGTCTCCCATTCCTTGAACTCGGTCTTCTCGCCTGCGATCAGCGCGGCGACGAAGCCGTCATACTGCTCCTTGTTCATGGGGCAGTTGATGTAATCGGCCCCGTTGCCGCCGGGGCCGACCTTGTCGTAGCGCGACTGGAACCAGGCCACCGACATGTCGATGGATTCGCGATGCACGATCGGCGCAATCGCATCGAAAAAGGCGAGCGCGTTCTCGTCGGTCAGCGCGCGGATTGCATCGGCCAGCGGCGCGGAGGTGAGGGGGCCGGTGGCAACGATGACGTTGCTCCAGTCGGCCGGCGGCAGGCCTTTGATCTCGCCGCGGGCGATCTCGATCAGGGGATGGTCGTTCAGCGCCTTGGTGACGGCCGCCGAGAAGCCGTCGCGGTCGACGGCGAGCGCGCCGCCGGCGGGCACCTGGTTGGCGTCGGCCGCGCGCATGATCAGCGAGTCGAGCCGGCGCATCTCCGCATGGAGAAGGCCGACCGCGTTGTTGGCGGCGTCGTCCGAGCGGAATGAGTTGGAGCAGACGAGCTCAGCGAGCCCGTCGGTGCGGTGCGCCTCGGTCATGCGGTCGGGCCGCATCTCGTGCAGCACCACGGGCACGCCTGATTTCGCCACCTGCCAGGCGGCTTCGGAACCGGCAAGGCCAGCGCCGATCACGTGCACGATATTGGATTGGGGTCCTGTCATGGGGCGGACAGGTAGCGCTTTTCGGCGGCCAGTGGAATCGCAGAGATCGAGTTTTCTGCCGCTGAAAACGACAGCGCCCGCACGAGGCGGGCGTTATCGGTTCGTCCGGTGAAGGGCTGAACGATATCAGCCCTGATACTGGCCGGCGGCAACGCGCGGGATGTCCGAGCGATCGAGGCCGATGTCGGCCAGTTCGCGATCGCTGAGCTGGGACAGCTCGGCAACGTTGCGCTGATAATCCCGGAAAGCCTGGATCATGCGGATGAGCGAGAGCAGCATTGGTAGTCTCCTGTAGTTCGATTCAGCCCTTGCCTGGGCGTCATCGTTGAAATGAATATAGGTGAGAGTAGTGCAGTGCGAAAGTTCCGATGTTGCGATGCAGCTAAGCGGACGGCGCATGGCTAGGGTAAGGGACGATTAACCTGTCGGCACGCCCGCCCAACTGCTAGGCGAAAGGAGCGGCACGGTGCAATAAAATACCGTGAAATCACGGGTTTATAGCAAACCATGCGGTTCCGATGCTCCTGGAAATAAGTTGCGTTTCCGTGACCTGCAAGGCGATGTGCCAGCTTCTAAGCCCAAGTCTCTCATGCGCGAATCGCATGAATCGACGATTTATAGTAATGAATATATGTTCACTATAACTTTGAAGGCACTGTTGATCTGGAGGGCCGCCGCGACGCTTCTGGGGAGTTCAGCGGGACGGGATTCTGCGGGAGATTGGCCTTGCGGATCGGGTGGAGGCGGGAGCCCTTCCCTCGTTGATGCAGTGCACACACGTCGTGCGTGCAGACCCGGATTACAAAGTTGTAATGAAAATCAGAAATTTCGCATGCGGCTCTGCGCGGCGCGCAACATCACGCAATTCTCGCGGGGAATTTATTGCGGCAAGTTGCCGCGTCGGCAGCAAAGTCATGTTGCAGATTCCGGCAATGTCGCTGGGTCTGTCCCAAGAGCAAGAGAAGGAAAGTAACATCATGACGAAGTTACTCGGGGTTATCGCAATTGCCGCCGTCGCATTCGCCGTCGCGCCGGCCCAGGCTGCCAAGCACAGCATGGGTGGCTGCAGCGGAGCCAACCTGGAGAAGACGGAGACAGCGATCGAGGGCATGCCCGACGGCGACAGCAAGTTCGTCGCCGAGAAGGAGATCACGGCTGCGCAGGACGCGCTGCTCAATGGCAAAATGGGTGTGTGCGGTGCGCACCTGAACAAGGCGATGCAAGCCACCATGGGCAAGTAAACGGGTAGGTAAACGCACACCCAAGAGAGGGCCGGTCGCGAGGCGATCGGCCCTACGCGTTTTTGTACCCGAGCGGTGTGCCTTATGGCGCGTGGGCGAGCTGGGTGGCAAAGTAGGCCACCGTCCTCGAATAGACCTCGCTCTTGTTCCACTGCTGGAGGACCGCGAAGTTCGGGCTGCCCGGCTGCCAGTCCTTGCCCTTCTGCCAGCCATAGCCCGCAAGATAGTTCGCCGTGGAGGCCAGCACGTCGGGTGCGTTGTGCAGCAGGTCGCGCTTGCCGTTGCCGTCGAAATCGACGGCATATTTCATCCAGGACGACGGCATGAACTGGGTCTGGCCGAGCTCGCCGGCCCAGGCGCCCTTCATGTCGGCGGGTGCAAGATCGCCGCGCTGGACGATACGCAGGGCATCCATCAACTCGCCGCGAAACTGCTCGGCGCGTCGGCAATCATAGGCCAGCGTCGCCAGCGAGCGGATCGTCGCGAACTTGCCGGTGTTGACGCCGAAATCGGTCTCGAGACCCCAGATCGCAACCAGCACCTCGCCTGGCACGCCATAGGTCTGCTCGATGCGCGACAGCACCGAGCCGTACTGCTTCATCATGTTGGAGCCGCGCGTCATCCGCGGCGGCACCATGCGACCGGAAAACTCCTCGAAAGTCTGGGTGAAGACCTTTTGCGATTTGTCGCGGTTGAGCACGCTCTGGTCGAGCGTGACGCCGGCAAGCCCGGCGGCCACCGCCTGTTGCGAGATGCCCTTGGCCACGGCCTCGGTTTTGAAGTCGGCGAGCCAGGCGTCGAAATTGCCCGAACCGCAGGCGACCGCGGAGAGCGCGGGTTCGGCTGACAGGATTGACGCGGAGAGGGCGAGGGCTGCGAGAGCGAGACGAGAAATCGTCAGGGTCATTCGAGTAAATTGATTCCGTGAAGTGACATGACCGGCGGCGGCAATCTCGGTTGTAACAGCGGCCAAAGCAAGGCGTATGACATCAACCGACCCCGCCTGGGGCCTCCGGGGCGGGATCGGTTGTAACAAGATCGTCAGGCTCTGGCCCTATTCCCTATTCCGCCAGGGGAAGAGGTTGGCGGGGAAGTCTGCCGCCGGCTTGCGCGGACGCTGCGGCGGAGGCGGCACCGGCCGTGCACCGGGCTCGGAGACGATGACCTTGCGGTAGAGATGCCAGGTCGCGTGGCCGAGCAGGGGGATGACGACGGCGAGTCCGAGAAACGCGGGGATCGTTCCGAGCGCCAGCAGCACCGCCACGATCAGGCCCCAGGCCGCCATCGGCACCGGGTTCTTGGCGACGACGCGGAGCGAGGTGACCATCGCCTCCAGCGCGCCGGCATGGCGATCGAGCATCAGGGGGAATGAGACGGCGCTGATGCAGAGCGCCGCGAGCGCAAACAGGAAGCCCGTGCCGCAGCCGATCACGATCAGCCACCAGCCCTGAGATGTCGTCAGCACGCGCGTCACGAAATCCGAGATTCCGCTGACGCCTTCATAGCCGAATGCAGCAACATAGATCGCCTGCGCAGTCGCGACCCAGGTCACGAACAGCGCGAGCAGCAGTGTGCCGAGGCCGAGCATGGCGCCGAAGGAGGGCGAGCGCAGCACGTCCATGGCATCCCAGGCGCTGGCCTCTTCATATCGCTCGCGACGGCTCGAGAGCTCATAGAGGCCGAGTGCTGCGAACGGGCCGATCAGGGCGAAGCCTGCGGCCAGCGGAAACAGCAGCGGGATCACGGAATAGCCCATCGCGACGCGCGCGATCACGAGCCCGAGCACCGGATAGATCACGCAGAGGATGATGGCGTGGCTCGGAACCGCCTTGAAATCTTCCCAGCCGCGCTTGAGCGCGTCGTGCAAGTCGGAAAGTTGGATGGTTCGGATCACCGGTCCAGCCGCCTCTGCGGTCTGGCCCATCGTGGGGACATTGCCCTGGTAGAGTGTGGCCATGGTCGACTTGCTCCCTTGCCGCGCAGCCGAATTCGGCGCCGACAACGGCGCAAGCGGCCGCTTTCTGAGTTTTGCGAGTCCAACCAGACGCGAATTCCGGATGGCATCGCGAGCTGAACGGGAAGCGTACGCCCATTTCCGAGTCCTGTCCCTCACGCTTGGGTGAGATTCGTTGCCGCAGTGCAACCGCGATGACGTCATCCGGTCGTCATTTCGCCGCAGATAAGCTCATGCTGTTTGTGGTTCGCGGAACTTCGCGGGCGCAACGACGTAACTTCGTCTATAAGTGCCCACTCAGGGCCTTCCAACGGGATCCTTTTCGGGGAGCAGACATGAGCATTTTCGGGAAAATCATGGGCGCAATTTTCGGCAGCCATCCGGCTTCCGCTGCGCCCGCCGGCGGCGCACCCGCGGGCAGCGCGCCGGCAGGGACCGCGTCGGCGCCTTCGGCCGCGCCGGGCGCTGCACCCTCCGCCGCGCCCGCAGCGACTGTGGACGTTGCTGCCATCGTCGACAAGCTGGTGGCTGCCCAGAAAGAGAAACTGGAATGGCGGACTTCGATCGTCGACCTGATGAAGGCGCTCGACATCGATTCGAGCCTTGCCGCACGTAAGGATCTCGCCAAGGAGCTCGGCTATACCGGCGACATGAACGACTCCGCCAGCATGAACGTCTGGCTGCACAAGCAGGTGATGTCCAAGCTCGCTGCCAATGGCGGCAAGCTGCCGCCCGAAATCAAACACTGACCGAGGCGCATCGGTCGACGCCAAGCAACCAAAAAAGGGCCCGCGATCTCGCGGGCCCTTTTGCGTTCAAGCTACGAGATCCGCATCCTCCGGATGCTTGTCGAGATAGTCGACGACGAAACCGCAGCCCGCGATGACCTTCCTGCCGTCGTGGCGGATCAGGTCGAGCGCGCCCTTGATCAGCTCGGACGCAATGCCGCGGCCGCGCAGCGCATGCGGCGTCTCGGTGTGGGTGATGATGACTGCCGACGGTGTCAGCCGGTAATTGGCGAAGGCCAACTCGCTGCCGACATCGAGCTCGAAGCGGCTCCTGTCCTTGTTGTCGCGTACCGATGCCGCCATGCCTGATCCTTCCGAAGCGATGCTCATGCCCTGATCTAGGCGCCTGAACCCAGCCTTGCCAAGGCGCGACCAAGCGAGGTCGCTGCAGGGGAGATATCTGCAAAATGCGTGTCCCGCTCGCTCTCATGGCCTTGCTCGCCGTACTTGTCTCGACGGCGCCGGTCCAGGCAGCCGAGGGCGGTCCGGCCTGGGAGGCCTGTGTCGGGCTGACCAGCACCCCGGATGAGCGGGTGAAGGCCTGTTCGGCCGTGATCGATACCAGGAGCGAGACTGGCCGGAGGCTCGCCGGCGCCTACTGCAATCGCGGGCATGGCTTGACCGAGAGGCGCGAGCTCGATGCCGCACTGTCCGACCTCGACGAGGCGGTCAAGCTCGATCCGGCCTACGCCTGCGCCTTCAACAATCGGGGCCGCGTCTACGGCTTCAAACGCGATTATGATCGCGCCATTGCCGATTACGACCAGGCGATCACGCTCGATCCATCGCTGGCGATGGCCTACAGCAATCGCGGCGAGTCCCGTTTCAACAAGGGTGATCTCGACGGCGCCATTGCCGATTTCGACGCCGCGATCAAGCGCGACCCCAACTACGCCATGGCCTATGCCAATCGCGGCTACGTCTATGCCCGCAGGCACGACCTGGCCCACGCGCTCGCCGACTACACCACGCGGATCAAGCTCGCGCCCGATCTGCTCGCCTATATCGACCGCGGCAACGTCTATCGCGACAGCGAGCAGCTTGACCGCGCCGCCGCCGATTGTGGCGAGGCGATCCGCGTCGCGCCGACGGATGCCCGTGGCTGGCGCAATCGCGGCATGATCAGGCTCTACCAAGGCGACAACAAGGGCGGCCTCGCCGATTATGACAAGGCCCTGCAATACGATCCTGCCGACGTGTTCTCCTGGAATAATCGCGGCCAGGCCAGGATGCGGCTCGGCGACAAGCAGGGCGCGATTGCCGATTTCCGCAAGGCGATGGAGCTGAAGCCGGGCCTGCAGACGGCGCATGATGCACTGCAGAAGCTTGGTGCGTTGTAAGCGGGCGTTCGATTGTCTCACCGATCAAAACGTTGGTCCGTCTTGCAATTGTGCGCCGGTTCCCCACGTCTTGTTACAGGACATACGCCCGAATGCGGCCGGCAGGGTTGCTAGACATTCGGAGTGTCATGATCGCCAGCCGCCGACGTATGCCTCTTTTGTAGGAGGTTACGATGTCGGACTTTGGTTTTTTGAATACTCATCGAACATGGGAAGACTGGTGTGGGATGCTGCTCGGCGCGCTGGTTGTCGCGTCGCCGTGGTTTCCCGTCCAGGATCGCGCAGGAATCATTGGAAACGAGATGATGGTCCTGCACACGGTCACGATCGGCCTCGTCATATTTGGCCTCAGTCAGCTCGAATATGTCGCGTTGCGGCGCTGGCAGGAGGTCGCGACGATCCTGGTCGGGCTGTGGCTCATCGTCTCGCCCTTGATGCTTGGCTATTCCGGCGAAGGTTTTCTCCGGATCTACCATACGAGTCTCGGCGCGGTGGCGGTGATCCTCGGCGTGCTCCAGCTGTGGCAGGACTGGGATCTGAGTGACCAGGATATGCTCAAGCACGGGCAGTAGGTCTTGGATTTCGGCAGGCCCGCTGCGCGGTCGGCGGGCCTGAGCCTGGTTATCTCTTCACCAGATCCGCATACTCCGGATGCTTCTCGATCCACGCCTTCACGAACGGGCATTCCGGGACCAGCTTCAAGCCGGCCGCGCGGACCTGGTCGAGCGCGCCTTGCACCAGCTTTGAGCCGACGCCCTTGCCACCGAGCTCTTTCGGCACGTCGGTGTGCTCGAAGGTAATGACATTGCCGTCGAGCTTGTAATGCTCGGTCGCGAGGTGGCCCTCCACCTCGAGCTCGTAACGGTGATGGGCCTTGTTGTTGATCACGTCGCTCATGATGTCTCCAGTCAGCTCTTCAGCGCGTCCGTCAGCATGTTGCGGATCGACCAGGCCTCGCCGTCGGAGGAGCCCTTGATGTCGTCGATCTTCCAGCTGTTGGCCTCGCGCACGAAATCGTAACGCACGATCTGGTCGGCGGGTTTGCGGTCGTTGCGGTGGCCGGTGATGGTCACCGCGAGCGTCGCCTTGTCGGCCTCCGTCTTCTCCGCGTCAACCTTGAACGATTTTACGTCAGGTTCCTGCGAATTGGTGACGGGATCGAAATCGATCGGCCCGACGTCGCCCTTCGGCGTATGCGCATCCGCCTTGGCCCATAAGGCGACCAGGGCCTTGGAGAGATATTTTGCTTTCGCGGCCTTGTTCTCGGTGACGAAGGCGGCGCCCCCATCGCCCTTGCCCTTGGCTGCGCGGGTGTAGATCGCAGTCAGGATGGAGGCGGGATCGCTGGCGGCGGGCGCCTGAGCGAAGGCTGGCGTGGCGGCGGCGAAGAGGGAGGCGGCGATAAGGCTGCGACGGGTGAACATGGATTGTCCCTGAGATAAACGGCACGCGACCATAGGCCGGAATGGCCCAGTCAGCGCGGTATCTCAGTAGACCGAAGGACGCGCGGTTCGGTTCAATCCGCCGCCTTGGCGAGGCGCGAATCTTCCGGCTGAGGCCTGGCGGGGAGGCAGCCCTGGCAGATGACGAGCGAGCGATTGACCTTGGCGTCCTGCTCGGCCTCGATGCCGTCCTGAGCCTGCCACCACTCCTTCGAATAGGGCTGGAGCCCGGCTTGCGCCCCGGCACGCTCGGATGCGGCGGCCGTGCGTGTTGCCCGCGATGGCTGGGCGGTGGTACGCGGCTGGTTCGGATCTGCGCCAGCGCCATCCCAGGCATAGCGCGCGGGCTTGAAGGCTGGATCGGAGGCGAGATGGGCTTGCGGGGCCACCGCGCATCCGGCGAGCGCCAACGACAGCAGCAGGAAGGCGGGCGCTTTGACCATGATGGGGCACTCTGTACGCAAGGACTGATGCAGGTTGCGCCGATCATGTTTAAAATTCCCTGAACGATTGCGGCTGCGCCCGCGACCAACGCGCATGCGATATCTGATCGTTCTGCTCACGATGCTCACGGCCGCCGCACGCGCCGATGAGGCAAAGCCGTTCAATCCTGCCGACTATCCGCCTGCCGTGCAGAAAGCGCTGCGTTACGCCAATGAGGAATGTGACAGCCAGGGCGGCGGCGCGGTAACCTTCGCGCCGGACACGGTGCGTCAGGTCGACCTGACCGGCGACGGCCGCGACGATTACATCGTCGATTTCCGCGACACCAAGTGTGGCGAGCGCGAGAGCACCTATTGCGGAACCGGCGGTTGCGTGCTGGACATCCTGGTGACGCGGCCGGACGGCAGCGTGCGCGCCGTGTTCGACGGCTACGTCCGCAGCTACAGCATCGTGGCTCCCGCGATGAAGCGAGGTGCGGGGCGCGTCATCCGCTTCGACCTGCACGGCAGCTATTGCGGCGGCTTCGGTGTGCAGGCCTGTGTCAAGGAAAAGGCGATTACGGCGACGCCGTTCGAGTTCAGGAAACCGTAGGGCTGGTGCCCGGCCGGCGGTCTTGCTACGCCGCTCTCGATGACGATAAATGGGCTCCAATGAGCGGGCGGCTTGCGTGCCGTCTGCCGTCGAAGAGGAAGCCCGATGCAGCCGCTCCGCATGTCCCGCCGCGTCATGAATCTCGCCCATATGCTGACCCAGAATGCGCGGCGGCATGGATCACGCCCCGGCTTCGTCTGGGGTGACAAATCCTGGACCTGGCGCGAGATCGATGCGCAGGTCTCCGCACTGGCCGCGGCGCTCGCTGCGCGCGGCATTGCCAAGGGCGACCGCATTCTCGTTCATTCCAAGAATGGCGACGAGATGTTCTTCTCGATGTTCGCCGCGTTCCGGCTCGGCGCAGTCTGGGTGCCCACCAATTTCCGCCTGATGCCGGATGAGGTGGCTTATCTTGCACAGGCCTCCGGTGCGAAGGCATTTCTGTGCCACGTCGATTTTCCCGAGCACGCGGCGGCCGTGACCGGTGGTGCGCTGGAGTTCACCTGGAGCATCGACGGCAAGGCTTCGTTCGCCGAACGCTCGGTGGCCGACGCCATCGCTTCGCAGGCAGGCCAAATGGTCGACAACGTCGCGGTCGAGCATGATGATCCCTGCTGGTTCTTCTTCACCTCCGGCACCACCGGCCGCTCCAAGGCCGCGGTACTGACCCACGGCCAGATGGGCTTTGTCGTCACCAATCATCTCGCCGATCTCACCCCCGGCGTTACGGAAGCGGATGCGTCGCTGGTGGTGGCGCCTCTGTCGCATGGCGCCGGCGTGCATCAGCTGGTGCAGACCGCGCGCGGCGTCTGCACCGTGCTGTTGCCGACCGAGAAATTCGACATCGATGAGGCGTTCCGCCTGATCGCGACGCACCGGGTCGGCAATCTCTTCACGGTGCCGACGATCTTGAAGATGATGGTCGAGCACCCCGCCGCCGACAAATACGATCATTCCTCGCTGCGTCACGTGATCTATGCCGGCGCGCCGATGTATCGCGAGGATCAGAAGGCCGCGCTGAACAAGCTCGGCAAGGTCATCGTGCAGTATTTTGGCCTCGGCGAGGTCACCGGCAACATCACCGTGCTGCCGGCGGCGCTGCACGATCCCGAGGACGGCCCGCATGCGAAGATCGGCACCTGCGGCTTCGAGCGGACCGGCATGCAGGTCTCGATCCAGGACGACGAGGGCCGCGAGCTCAAGGCGAACCAGAGCGGCGAGATCTGCGTGATCGGGCCTGCGGTGCTCGCCGGCTACTACGATAACCCCGAGGCCAACGCGAAGGCGTTCCGCAACGGCTGGTTTCGCACCGGCGATCTCGGCCACATGGACGAGGAGGGGTTCGTCTACATCACCGGCCGCGCCTCCGACATGTACATTTCCGGCGGCTCCAACATCTATCCGCGTGAAATCGAGGAAAAGATCCTGACGCATCCGGCGGTCGGCGAGGTCGCCGTGCTCGGCGTGCCCGATGCGACCTGGGGCGAGGTCGGCGTCGCCGTCTGCGTCGCGCGCGAGGGGACGAAGCCTGTGAGCGAAGCCGAGATGGCGGCGTTCCTGCTGCCGAAGGTGCCGCGCTACAAGATGCCGAAGCGGTTCTTCTTCTGGGAGGCGCTGCCGAAATCCGGCTATGGCAAGGTGCCGAAACGCATGGTGCGCGACGAGCTCGAGGCGCGCGGGCTGCTCGATCTCGACAAGACCAAGGCGGGCTGAGTTGACGTGATGCGGAGTATCAAGCAGCCGGGCGCGCCCGTCACTGAGCGTATCCAATGGGTGGAGGCGAGGGGGCGCGCCTTTTCGTTCACGGTTGATGCAGGCCTGCCGCTGCTGGAAGCCGCGCGCCGCGGTTTTGCGGCGGAAGGCTTTACCAGCGGTGTGCTGAATTTCGGCCACGGCGCGCTCGGGCCGTTTGGTTACGTGATGCCGGCGCTGTCCAAGACAGGCGAGAATGCGGCCTTCTACAGCGATACCTATCGGCCGGCGGGGGTGACGCGCACCAGGCTCGGCAGCATGACGCTGGGCATGCGCGACGGCGCGCCGTTCTATCATTGCCACGGGCTGTGGACCGAGGCGGACGGCAAGGCGAGCGGCGGCCACATGCTGCCGGACGAGACCGTTGTTTCTGAACCCTTCGAGGTCCAGGCTTTCGGCATTGATGGTGCGATGTTCACGGCGGAGCCCGACCTAGAGACCAATTTCAAGCTGTTCGGGCCGGTCGCCGCCGCGCGCACCGGTGCGCGCACGACGAGCCGCGCTTTCGCGCTGCGACTGCGGCCCAACCAGGATTTTGCCGGCTGCCTCGAAGCTTTCTGCAGGGCGCACGGCATTGCGCGCGCAAAAATCCACGGCGGCGTCGGCTCGACCATCGGCGCGCGCTTTACCCATGGCGGCGTGATCGAGCCGTTCGCCACGGAGCTGGCGATCACTGCTGGGACGATCGCACCTGATACATCCGGCGCGCTGGAGGCTGCGCTCGACGTCGCCCTCATCGACTACACCGGTGGCATCGCCGAGGGCCGCCTGGTCCGCGGCGACAATCCGGTGCTGATGACGATGGAGCTGGTGCTGGAGGCGCTGGAGTAGCGCGAGCATGCGTAGTGGACCGTGATTGACGCTTGCTCTCTCCGTCGTCATTGCGAGCGCAGCGAAGCAATCCAGAATCTTTCCGCGGCAATAGTCTGGATTGCTTCGCTTCGCTCGCAATGACAGAGAGTGATCACCACGGGCTGGCGCGCATTTTCGCCATGGCCAGATATGTCGATTCACTGAAGCCTGATGTCCCCGAGCTCGATCCCTGGAAGAGGTCGAGCACGGGCGAGTAGGTCTGGCTGGCGTTCTTCGCGTCATACATGGCCGAGAAACGGCTCAACAGCTTTGCAACCTTCGTGGGATCTCCGAGATCTTTGAGATTGAGGTATTTCTCCACGATCTTGGCCTGCTGATCGATCTGCATCGACGCCATCTGATCAGGTAAATCGAAGGTGGTTCGAAACACCTCCGAGAGAGCTTTGTCGGCCAGGATGTCGTATGCGGAGGTGATTTCCCCCGCCTTTCGCTGAAAGTACAGCGCAAGACGCACGCCGGGATTCGTATCGCCCTGCTGCTGTTCCAGGCTTTGCTCGAGATAGTTCTTCTGCGTTGCCAGGAATTGATCGCGCTTTTGCGGGCCCACCATTGGCAGGCGCGCGACATTGCCCTTGCTGTCGAAATTGAACGACGCCGCGATCTCGGCAAAGCGTGGGTCGCTCTCCGTGTTCGCGAAGCTCTTGGGATCGTTCAGATCGGAGGCGAAGATCTTCTTGAGATAGGCGGTGCTCACTTTCGCGGGGTCGAGACCCTTGGCGACAAGAATGAAGTTGACCATCTTTTTGTTCGCGAGGAGATCGGAAACGCTGTCGATGTCGCCTATCGACTGTTGATAGTCCGTCGCGTCTTTCTGGGCTTGAGCCTTGACTTTGGCCTGGTCCTGCTTGCTTGCATTCTTCAATTTTTCAATGACGTAGTCCTTGGCGATATCGAGGACTTCGGCCGAACCCTGGGCGGTCAGGGGTGTCGTCAGATTGCCCTTGGCGTCAAAGTTGAACGCGCGCGCGAGCTTGACGTATCGATTGTCCTTGAGCGTATAGACGTAGCTCTTGGGGTCGTTGAGGTCGCTTTCGAGAACAGCCTTCACTGTGGACTGTGAGACCTTTGTGGGATCGAGGCCTACGGCTGCCAGCGCGAAATTGTAGGCACCTGGTGTGGACACGAGCGTCTGGAGCGAAGTCACATTGGGGATGAATTTTCTGAATTGTGCGATGACCAGAGCTTCCTGCAACGGGCTTGCTGCCGCATAGACGGCCGACTTGCTGTCGTCAAAACTCTTGGTCGTGCTGGCGATGTTTGCGGCGGTCTGCGCCGGGGTCCCCGTTGGAAGCGAACCGTCGGCCGAAAACTCGAACGCTCCGGCCAGATCCATGAAGTTGCCGGTCGCCGCAATGGCATCGTTGGTGCTGGAGATGGTGCTTGCGGCCGACTGCAGGTGATATTTTTCGACCAGTATCTGCACATTCAACTGGGCAACGTCGGCGCCGGGCTGCGACAGTTGCGCGGTGTAGTCGGCGATCTTCGAGCTGGCGTCGGTTGCATCCGATTTGGCCTGGGCCAGCTGGGCGTTCAGGCCACCTAGCTGGGAAGCGAAGGTGGTGTTGACGTAGCTGTTCGGATCGGACGGATCGCTGGTCAGGACCTGCTTGATGGTGTCACGCGGCCACTTGCTCTGGTCGATCCCGAATGCCGAGGCGACATAGTTGCGAAGACGATCGTCGTTGAGAAGCTGGTCGGCACTGGTCACGCTGCCGATTGTGGCGTTGTAGTATTTCGTGTCGGCGGCAACAGCATCGACGTTGCTCTTCATGGCTGCCGTGTACAGCCCGATCATGTCGTCGGTCTGGTTGTCCGACTGCGCAACCTTCGTTTCACCGCCACCGAACGAAAATGCGGCGGCAAATTCCCGGTAGCGCTTGTCGATCAGCGTGTTGGCAAAGCTTTTGGCGTCCGAAAGATCGCTCTGCAGTACCTTCTTCATGAAGGCCTTGGCGTAGGCCATGTCTTCCAGGCCGTAGGCTTTCGTGACGTAGTGATACAGGCGGTAGTCGTTCATCAGGTCGTCAACGGAGTGCACCTTGCCGATGTTGGCTTTGTAATAGGCAGCTTCGCGCGACACGTCCGATTGCTGCGCCACCCGCGTCAGGGTCTGTGCGAGATTGCGCGTGACGTAGCTATAGCCAAAATAGGTGGACACCATGGGGAATTCCTGACGGCCCGGCGGGGCTTGTCGGAGGGTCCTGGACGTCCGTCAATCATTGCCGGGTCGCAAGGCAGGGACTGGCCTCATGCCAGCAGACAGAAACATTGTTACAATTTATTGCTGCGATTCTGGGTAACAACTTTAGGTGTCGCTTGCGCCCAAGTGCCGCATCGCGCGGACCTGTTTGGCAAGCCACCCGCAAGCTTCGTGTTTTAATCAACATCTTGGGATTGCGGACACAGACTCTCATCCTCGCGGCGCGCCGTGCCCGAGCTTTGCGGTCGTCACCGCCCTCAAAAGTGCCGAGGGCGCAGGGAAGACCGGGTGCCGGCTGGCACCCGCGGTCCACTGTGCGAAGGTTGCGCTACAAGAGGCTGCACAGCGGCATACAGGTGAAGCCAAACATCCGGCCTTCCCTGCGCAGTGGTTTGACGGCTTATGTCGTGATCTCCCCGGGGAGCGATGCACTATTGCCCCCGTCGCCTTGCAGATGGCTGACACGCAGACCCGGTTGGGCGATACGCATCACCACAAGACTTGGCGCACAGGCTCCGGGCGCCAGGACCACACGATTTTGCCGTACGCCGATCACACCGGTCGTGCGCGCGACGGTCTCGCTCACGGTTGCCCGCCCTGCAAAACCCTTCGCGCCGATGTGACCCACGTCCACCACGTCCCATCCCGCGTGTCGTGACGATCGCGATAGCGCCCCTCGGCTGGGTTGGGATGGTCGGAATATGATGTATTTCCGAATTCGAGTAAAGCGAATTGTTTTGCCGTGGAAGCATTGACCATCGTCTGGCGTGTTTTGCCCGCCGGGCGACGCAAGGGCTTGTGGGGCGCGAGCGTTGCGGTCGCCATGCCGATGCCACGAAGCGGTCTCCCCACGGCCCGAAAATGCGTTACCATGGCGTCAGCGCGCCTCAAGTCGCGCATGGTCAAAGGACGAGGAAACGAGATGAGGATGACGATCGGTAGGGCGATCGCCGGGGTGGCGGTGCTTGCGGTGGCCGGAATGGCTCTGACTACAGCTTGGGCTCATGGACCGACCCGGCAGAAGGTGCGGGAATCCATCGAAATCAACGCGCCGCCGGCCAAGGTCTGGGCGGTGATCGGCAATTTCCAGGACATGAGCTGGCTTCCGCCTGTGACCAAGACCGAGGGCGAGAAGGGCAACGACATTGAAGCGACGCGGCGGCTGACCCTGACGGGAGGTGCCACCGTCGACGAGGAGCTCTACAAGTTCGACGCCGCCGCGATGACCTATTCCTATCGGATCACCAAAGTCGACGTGAAGGTGCTGCCGGTCACCAATTATTCCTCGACGCTCACGGTGACGCCCAGCACCGACGGCAAGGGCACGACGCTGGAATGGGCCGGTGCGTTCTACCGCGGCTTTCCCAACAACGATCCGCCGCCGGAGCTGAGCGACGAAGCCGCGGTCAAGGCGGTGAAGGGGCTTTATCAGACCGGCCTCGAAGCGCTGAAGAAGAAGATCGAGAGCGGAAGCTGACCGTGCGGGCCCTGGTCCTGGCGGCGCTCGCCGCCGGTCTAGCTAGCGTCAGCGGCGCCTCTGCCGAAGAGGCGTTCGTCACCAATCAGCTCAGCGACGATCTGATGGTCGTGGACCTCGCGACGGCGCGTAGCGTTGCGACCATCCCGATCGGCGGCAAGCCGGCCGGCGTGGCCGTCACCGCGGACGGCCGCTTTGCCTATGTCACGAGCCCGGACGCCAAGGCGGTGACGGTGGTGGACGCCGCAACGCGGCAGGTCGCCGGCCGTATCGAGGTCGGCGGCGGGCCGCTCGGCATTGCCGTCTCGCCCGACGGCAAGACGGTCTATGTCGCCGACTGGTATGCGGCTGCGGTGCGGGTGATCGATGCGGCGTCGCGCAGCGTGACCGCCAGCGTCGCGGTCGGCGCCTCGCCGTCGGGGCTCGCGGTGACGCCGGACGGCAAGCTGCTGCTCTCGGCGGACCGCGATGACGACAGCGTTTCGGTGGTGGACACCGCGACGCGCGAGCGCAAGGCGGTCGTCAAGGTCGGCACCCGTCCGTTCGGTGTCACCATCGACGCCGAGGGCAAGCGCGCCTACACCGCCAATGTCGGCTCCAACGACGTCTCGGTGATCGATATCGCAGGCGGCACCGAGATCGGCCGCGTGCCGGTCGGGATGCGGCCCTATGCGGTGGCGCTGACGCAGGGGCGCGGCTTCGTCACCGACCAGTATGGCGGCACGGTGAGCGTGTTCGATGTCGCGACCCTGAAGCCGGTCAAGCGCATCAATGTCGGCGACTATCCCGAGGGCATCAACGCGACCGCCGACGGCAAGCGCATCATCGTCGCCTGCTGGGAGAGCAACACGCTCGACATCATCGATGCGGCCGAGATGAAGGTGATCGGCGAGGTCAAGACCGGCGACGGCCCGCGCGCATTCGGGGCGTTCTTGCGGAAGACGGAGTAGGGCGGATTAACGCACGCTGCCGTAGGGTGGGCAATGGCGCAACGCGCCGTGCCCACGAGACTATCGGTGGGCACGCTGCGCCTTGCTCACCCTACGGCACCTTCGATGCCGCAAAATCGCGCAGCTTCACGAAAAAATCCTTCAGGATCGGATTGCGATCCACATAGGTCACGTAGCGGATCGGGTGCCGCCGTCGGTCGACGCTCCAGGTCATCTGATCGGTGAGAACCGGGGCAGGGATGATCACGCTCGGCGCCCACAATGGATTGAGCAGCCAGCCGACCGGCGCCATGTCCCAGATCTCCTTGGCCCAGCCCATGTGATCCTCGGAATATTCCTTGAACCTCTGAGCGAGGAACGCGCCGATGCTGCCATGCGGCTCGACGTAGCGCTCGATCTCCGGCACCGTCGAATGAAGGCGCGAGGTAACGCCCCTGCACGGCACCAGCACAAGCGGGACGCCGCTGTCGAGCAGCACCTGCGCGCCGCCGACGTCCTGCTTGAGGTTGAACTCGATGGTGTCAGGCCAATCCAGCGCATGGCCGCCGAGCCACACCACCACGATGCGGTCGATGATATCGGGCGCCTTGAGCAGCGCCGAGGCGACGTTGCTGATGGCGCCGATGGCGATGACGTAGAGCGGGTTGTCCGGCGAGCCTGCACGGGCCCGGGCGACGAGGTCGTCTACGGCGGGGCTGGCCGGGCCATCTTGCCGGGGCCGACATAGTCGATGACGCCGCGATGCACCAAGCCATCCGGCGCAACGTTCAGGCGCTCCAGCAGGCGCAGGATTTCCTGATAGCTCAGCTCCATGCCGTGGCCGGGACTGTCCGCACGCGCATTGAAGAACGGCGCGGCGTAGATCGCCTCGACGTCAAACCGCTCCGGCGACAGCAGCATTTGCACCAGCGCGAACTGGTCGTCGATCTCGTTGTAAGTGTCGGTGTCGAGCACGACACGCAACCGGCCGGCCGGCGAAGTGAGGAGCTTGAGGCGGGCTGCGTACGTGAGTGTCATTACCGTCTCCCCAGCGCGGGCTCTTGCGCTTCAGATTTTTGCCGGCGTCCGGCCGACCGCATCCGCGATCTCATCCATCTGCGCGAACATGTAGTCCGGCGCAAGCGCCTGCAATGCTGCAGGCGCTGCGTAACCCCAGCTGACCGCGCCGCAGGCGATGCCCACCGCGCGCGCCGCATCGATGTCGCGGACCTCATCGCCGATCGAGATGACTTTGGTCGGCTCCACGGCGGCGCGCCGCATCACCCGGCGGAATTTGGCCGGTTTGCCGAACACCGAAGCCGCGCAGTCGAAATGCGAGAAAAGGGAGGCGACGTCGCCGAGCTTGGCCTTCGCATTGACCTCGCTGTCCGACGTCACCAGCGCGAGCTGTATGCCGTTCCCGGAGAGTGTCCGCAGCATCGCCTCGGCGCCCGCAAACAGCGAAATCTCCGCCGCCGCTTCGCCCTTCAGCCGCCGCGCATGGCGCGCGATCGCCGGCAGCTTCCACAAGGGCACTTCGAGCCGGGAGAGAATCTCCCGTGTCGAGGCATGCCGTAGCCCCTCGACATCCTCATCCCGAACGCGGCGAAAGCCGAAGCGATCGGCAACGTCGTTGATGGTGCGCAGGAACCAGGGGAAGCTGTCGACGAGCGTGCCGTCGAGGTCGAAGATGGCGAGGGAATAGGGCATGAAGGAGGGGCAGTTCGCTGACAAGCAGTGTGGCGTGCAATTGTTCGGCAGAATTCGAGTATAGCCATGCGGCATGAGCGTATTGAAATCAACCCGGCGATCATAGACGGCAATTGTCACCGCAACTTGCGGACGTGAACATTGATATCAAGATCGATGTTGCTGACGCAGGTCTGAGTGGTTCGGTGAGAGCCACCCTCGTGCCAGCGGCCATTGCGGGCCTGCGCAGCGCTCACGTTGGCCAGCTTCAGACATCGCCATTGCGGTAGTGGCCCGCTGCTTTCGCCGGCAAACTGCCAGGCCAGCACGGCTTCCTCGCCGCTCTTGTTGGTGCCGATGATATGCGGGCAAAGCTCGCGGTGGCGGCCCTCGTAGACGCATGTCACCTGTTGCTCGGCGAGGATGGCTTTGCGGAAGAGCGTATAGGTTCGGCTGGGCATCGGTCCCTCCAGATCACCTCAGCTGGCATTGTCGAACGCTTAAGTGTAGAGGTGCGGGATTGGAAGGGAAGCCATGCCGATCAACGACACCCAGCTCAGCAAGTTTCTGAGCCTCGTCCTGCGCCACCAGCCGGACGCGATCGGGCTCGTGCTCGATTCGCAAGGTTGGGCCGGAATCGATGATCTGATCGCCAAAGCAAGCGCCGCCGGCACGAAGTTTGGCCGCGACGATCTGTTGCGTGTCGTCGCGGAGAGCGACAAGAAGCGTTTCTCACTGTCACCCGACGCTGAACGCATTCGCGCCGCACAAGGGCATTCCTTCTCGGTTGAACTTGGCCTGGCCGCGCAAGAACCGCCTGCGACGCTCTATCACGGGACAGCAGTGCGGTTTCTGGAGTCGATTCTGTCGGAGGGCCTGAAGCCCCAGTCCCGCCAGCAGGTACACCTTTCCGTGGATGAATCGACAGCCCTGCGTGTTGGGCAGCGCCACGGAAGGCCTCACATCTTCAAGATCGATGCGGCTGCCATGCATGCGCGTGGGCTCAAGTTCTATCGCGCTGACAATGGGGTGTGGCTGACCGATACCGTTCCGCCGGAATTCTTGGCATCGACCACCACCGAATGAGGTAACGGGCATGGGAAGAGGAGACCCAGTCCACCTTAGGATTTCCAAACGGTCACCTCGGTCCAACCAAGCTCGGCGAACTCGGTAGCTCGAAGCGGCGCTTCTCCCTCTGCGAAGAACTCATCGAGCTGGGGCGGCGCAACGCCCGTTTCGGACAGCATGGCGTGCGCCTGTCCGCGGTGATGCATCTGGTGCTGAAATAGATGCATCAGCAACCGGTCGCGACGCTCGGTCTGGACGCTGGTGTCGCGGTTGATCCGGACCGTGCCGTCGAGAAGCTCGGGCGTCAGCACATCGCAAATGGCGAGCAGGCGCTTGTCCATGGCGGCTTGGGCGGGTTTCAGCTCGGAAAGCGAGGGATACGGCACCTCGTTTTCCCAGGCACGTGGTCCGAGCCAGCCGCCCTCCAGTGCATCGATGTAGAAGAGATCGATGACATAGATGTGGTTCAGCGTGCGTTGAACGCTCGGGAAGAAGCCGGTTCGCCCGGCTTCGAACTCGGCCTGGCTGAGACCGGCGCAGGCGGTGAGAAGGCGATGGTTCGCCCAGGCATTGTTGTGAGCGAAGGCGCGGTAGGTTTGCACAAGTCCAGCGGACATGTCGGTTTTCCTCCGGGATCAACGCCAAACCGCCTGCACGTTCTGATCCTACGAGCTTTTGCTGGATCGAAGTAGCCACAAGACCTGGTCACGGTATTGGGCTGGGAAAACGATCGAAAGCGGATGTTGCTCCGACCTCGACATCTTGCGGGTGGCGCTGTTCAGTATGGCAACGTAGACGATTGCGTTCCGTACATCGTCAACGAGCGGCAGGTCGTCGTGTTTCACGAGTACCCGGCCAGTTGGCAACCAGGATAGATCGCAGATGCATTCCTCGAGCGCATCCCAATTTCCTCCAAAATAGTCCGGAAATCTGAGCTGCGTCGCGATCGTGGCTAGAAGCGCCGTCTTGTGCGCGATCTTCCCAGGGACGTTGGCGCGTACGGCAGCGTCGGGAGATGCGACATCATCTCCAAATTCAAAACCGTACGGCATCGCGTCGTCACTCCGCCGCCTCGCTCGTGCTCCTTCGCTTCGGCTTCCGCGCCTTCTTCAGCACTGGCTCCAAAAACTTTCCGGTGTAGCTCCGCGCTGCCTTCACGATGTCCTCCGGCGGGCCCCAGGCGACGATCTCGCCGCCGCCGTCGCCGCCTTCGGGGCCGAGGTCGATGACCCAGTCTGCGGTCTTGATGACTTCGAGATTGTGCTCGATGACGACGACCGTGTTGCCCTGCGCGACCAGCTCGTGCAGCACTTCCAGCAGCTTCTTGACGTCGTGGAAGTGCAGGCCGGTGGTCGGCTCGTCCAGGATGTAGAGCGTGCGGCCGGTGGCGCGCTTCGACAGCTCCTTGGCGAGTTTGACGCGCTGGGCTTCGCCGCCCGACAGCGTCGTCGCCTGCTGGCCGACATGGATGTAGTCGAGGCCGACGCGGTGCAGGGTCTGGAAGGTCTCACGCACGCGCGGCACCGCCTTGAAGAACTCGGCGGCTTCCTCGACGGTCATGTCGAGCACGTCGGCGATAGACTTGCCCTTGAACAGGACTTCCAGCGTCTCGCGGTTGTAGCGCTTGCCCTTGCAGACGTCGCATGTGACGTAGACGTCGGGCAGGAAGTGCATCTCGATCTTGATGACGCCGTCGCCCTGGCAGGCTTCGCAACGGCCGCCCTTGACGTTGAAGGAGAAGCGGCCGGGCTCGTAGCCGCGCGCTTTCGCTTCGGGCAGACCGGCAAACCATTCGCGGATCGGCGTGAAGGCGCCGGTATAGGTCGCCGGGTTCGAGCGCGGGGTCCGGCCGATCGGCGACTGGTCGATGTCGATGATCTTGTCGATATGCTCCAGGCCCTCGATGCGGTCATGCGGGGCGGCGCCTTCGCTGGCGCCATTCAGCTTGCGCGCGATCGACTTGTAGAGCGTGTCGATCAGCAGCGTCGACTTGCCGCCGCCGGACACGCCGGTGACGGCGGTGAACAGGCCGAGCGGAATTTCCGCCGTGACGTTCTTGAGGTTATTGCCGCGCGCATTCACCACCTTGATGGTGCGGCGATGGTTCGGCGGACGCCGCTCCGGCACCTCGACCTCGAGCTCGCCGGTGAGATATTTGCCGGTGAGCGATTTCGGGTTGCGCATGATCTCGGCGGGCGTGCCTTCGGCGATGATGTTGCCGCCATGCATGCCGGCGCCCGGACCGATATCGAGCACGTGGTCGGCGAGCAGAATGGCGTCCTCGTCATGCTCGACCACGATCACGGTGTTGCCGAGGTCGCGCAGTCGCTTCAGCGTGTCGAGCAGGCGTGCGTTGTCGCGCTGGTGCAGGCCGATCGAGGGCTCGTCCAGCACGTAGAGCACGCCGGTCAGGCCCGAGCCGATCTGCGAGGCCAGGCGGATGCGCTGGCTCTCGCCGCCGGACAGCGTGCCGGACGAGCGGGAGAGGGTGAGGTAGTTGAGGCCGACGTCGAGCAGGAAGGTGAGGCGTTCGCGGATCTCCTTGAGGATGCGCCCCGCAATCTCGTTCTGCTGCGCGTTCAGCGCCTCCGGCACGGTCTCGAACCAGGCGCCGGCATTCTTGACCGACAGCTCCGAGATCTCGCCGATATGCTTTGCCCCGATCTTGACGCAGAGCGCCTCGGGCTTGAGCCGGAAGCCGTTGCAGGCGCCGCAGGGCACGTCGTGGAAATACTTTGCCAGCTCTTCGCGGGCCCACTCGCTCTCGGTCTCGCGATAGCGGCGGTTGATGTTGGTGATGACGCCTTCGAACGGCTTCTTGGTGTCGTAGGAGCGCACCCCGTCCTCGTAAGAGAACTTGATCTCGTCCTCGCCGGAGCCATGCAGGATCGCGTTCTGCGTCTTCTTCGGCAGATCCTTCCACTTGGTGGTCAGCGTGAACTTGTAGTGCTTGCCGAGCGCGGTCAGCGTCTGGGTGTAATAGGGCGACGACGATTTGGCCCAGGGCGCGATCGCGCCCTTGCCGATCGCGAGCTCCTTGTCGGGGATGACGAGGTCCTCGTCGACATGCTGCTCGACGCCGAGGCCGCCGCAGGCCGGGCAGGCGCCATAGGGGTTGTTGAACGAGAACAGGCGCGGCTCGATCTCGGGAATGGTGAAGCCGGAGACCGGGCAGGCGAATTTTTCCGAGAACAGGATGCGCTCGGGCCCGCTCTTGTCGTGGATCTTCGCGGTCTTCTTTTTCTCTTCCGCAGGCGCAGCAGCGGCCGGCGCATCGGCATACTCGATCACCGCGAGGCCCTCGGCGAGCTTCAGCGCGGTCTCAAAACTTTCGGCGAGGCGCTGGCCGATGTCGGCGCGCACCACGATGCGGTCGACGACGACGTCGATGTCATGCGGGAATTTCTTGTCGAGCGTCGGCGCCTCCGCAAGCTCGTAGAAGGTGCCGTCGATCTTGACGCGCTGAAAGCCCTTCTTGAGCCATTCGGCGAGTTCCTTGCGGTACTCGCCCTTGCGGCCGCGCACGACGGGGGCGAGCAGGTAAAGGCGGGTGCCTTCCGGCAGCGTCAGCACGCGGTCGACCATCTGCGACACGGTCTGGCTCTCGATCGGCAGGCCCGTGGCCGGTGAATAGGGCACGCCGACGCGCGCCCAGAGCAGGCGCATGTAGTCGTAGATCTCGGTCACCGTGCCGACGGTCGAGCGCGGGTTCTTCGACGTCGTCTTCTGCTCGATCGAGATTGCCGGAGACAGGCCGTCGATCTGGTCGACGTCAGGCTTCTGCATCATCTCGAGGAACTGGCGGGCATAGGCCGAGAGCGACTCGACATAGCGGCGCTGGCCTTCCGCGTAGATCGTGTCGAAGGCGAGCGAGGATTTGCCGGAGCCTGAGAGGCCGGTGAATACCACCAGCTTGTCGCGGGGAATCTCGACGTCGATGTTCTTGAGGTTGTGCTCGCGCGCGCCACGGATCGTAATTGCGCGCAGGCTCGAGCCCGCGTTCTGCTGTTGGCGCTTCGCCTTGATCACTTCATCCATCCGAGTTGCCCTCAAGGAATCCCAAAGGTGCGCGATCGCGCCGACATAAAAGGCGCGCTTCGCCCGGAACCGGGATCGGCGCCGATGGGGTTGTCAGCGAACGTAGGAAGAACGGAGACGGATTTCCAGAGGGACTTGCGAATCGTCAACGGATTGTTGGCGCTCTGGCGAGACTTGGCAGTGACTTGGCAGTAGCGCGCCGTCCGGAACAAGCGAAGGGCCAGCGCAAGGCCGGCCCTTCGTTCGCGCTTGGATGCGGATTTGGGGCAATCCGCACACGACCAGGTCCTTGGAGGAAGTCCTTTTTCGAGGCGTATCTCGCTCAGTATTTGGCGACGACCGGGCCGCCCCAGCGATAGTTGACGCGGATCAGCCCGATGTCGATGTCCTGGCCGATCCGCTCGGTGCGACCGGGCGGAACGAGCGCAGCGCCGCCGAGATCGCCGCCGTGATGGCCGAGGAACAGATGGTCGTACTCGCCGCCGACCGACCAGTTTTCCGCAAAGGCATATTCCACGCCGAAGCCTGCACTGTAGCCCCAGCGGGTCTGGCTGAGCGTGTTGGACACGACGCCGACGCCCGGAACGAACTCGTCGTATTTGTCGTGAGCGACCGCTGCACCCGCCTTGCCGTAGAACAGCACGCTGTTCACGGTGTAGCCGAGCTGGCCGGTGAACAGACCAAAGCTGTCGATCCTGGTGCGGTTGTTCAGCGGCGCCAGCACCAGGCTGACATTGCTGCCCTTGAAGTCGGCCCAGTTGCCTTGGCCTTCCACGCCGAGAACCCAGTGCGCCTTCTGCCAGCGATAGCCGAGCTGGGCACCGACCGTGCCGCCGCTGGCATTGTGGCAGCCTTCGCCGACGGCCGGATTGATCGCAACGCCGCTGACGGCAACAACGCTCCAGCAGGCATGGCCGAGGCCGCCGCCGCCATTGATGCCGCCATAGACGCCGGTCCATTCGAGAGCGGGTACGGGCGCCACCGGCGCTTTGGGATAGAGCGGGAGATCCGCAGCAACGGCCGGTGCAAGCGCACCGCATGCGAACAGGCTGATCGCAGCCACTGCCCAAGTCTTCATGTCGCGTCCCCAACTCGCCGAACCAATTCGCGAGCGCCATGCGCGCGCCTTACGATTCCTTGACGGTTCGGCGCATCGGGGCGCGAAAACAAAAAGGCCGGCACAAGGCCGGCCTTTCGTAACGTGATGACGTCAGAGCCGAAGCTCAAAACGTTAGATCAATACCTGGCGACCACCGGGCCACCGAAGGTGTAGTTCACGCGAACCGTGGCCATATCCACGTCCTGCTTGATGCTGTCAGCGCGGAAGGGCAGGCCGAACGCGGTGAAGCTGTCGGTGTGCTTGCCCATGAACAGGTGGTTATATTCGACGCCGACGGACCAGTTCGGCGCGAAGCCGAACTCGATGCCGGTGCCAACGGCGCCGCCCCAACGCGTGTCGGTCGCGGAGCCGAACGTGACACCAGCCAGAGTGCCGCTGAACTTGTTGTGGGTGACGGCCGCGCCGCCCTTCACGTACCAGAGCACGTTGTTCCAGGCATAACCCACCTGGCCGGTGAAGAGGCCGAGGGCGTCGATCTTGGTATTGTTCACCAGCGGGAAGAAGGCGGCCGGCGAGCTCGTGTTCGAACCCTTCAGATCAGCCCAATCGCCCTGCGCTTCGAGGCCGAACACCCAGTTGGTGGCCTGCCAGCGATAACCAATCTGGCCGCCGACGAGGGCGCCGGTCGCATTATGGCAACCCTCGCTCGTCGTGGGGACGGCGACGCCAGCGACACTGGTCGTATCCCAGCAATTGTGGCTCGAGCCGCCGCCGGCGTTGCCGCCGATGTAGAAGCCGTTCCAGTTGTAGACCGAAGCCACGGCCACCGGGGCCTTGGTGTAGGGGCGTGCGGCGAGATCTGCGGCCATCGCGGGGGCGACTGCGCTCACTGCGAGCAAGCTGACGGAAGCGAACAAAATATTCTTCATTTCAACCTAATCCCCAGTTTCTGCTTGGCCGTCCCGTGTAGCGGAAGGGCATCGGACTCGAAGGTCCGTTCGCCTATGTCTAGCGCAATTAATCTACAGGTTGTGTGCCCGATAAGCCACAACATGCGGGAAAGCGCGTCCATCGAGATGACGGTTCGTCGCACCGGGCGGCGAAAACAAAAAGGCCGGCACAAGGCCGGCCTTTCGTAACCTGATGGCGTAAGAGCCGAAGCCCGGTACTGAACTCAGTACTTGGCGACGATCGGGCCGTTGAAATGATAGTTCACGCCGACCTGCACGGTGTGGAAGTTGAGCGTGCCGGTGGGCAGAGCGCCGGTGAAGTAGGTCTCGCCGCCGAGGCTGCGATAGAGGTACTCGCCCTTGACCGACCACTGCGGAGCGAAGAACGCCTCGACGCCCGCGCCGACGGTCCAGCCGGAGTGGAACTTGCTGTCCGACGCGGACACGCCGAGCGCGGAGAGGGTGATCTTGTTGTCGATCCAGGCGTAGCCGCCGGTGCCGTAGACCAGGACGTTGTTGATGGCGTAGCCGATACGGCCGCGCACGGTGCCCATCGCGTCGGTCTTGGAGCTGGCGGTCGCGGTCACGACGCCGAAGCCGGGGACGACGGTCGCGCCGGTCGCCGAAGCGCTGACATCGGCCCAGGCGCCGTCAGCCTCGACACCGAACACAACGTTGCCGGTCTGCCAGTTGTAGCCGGCGGTGCCGCCGACGAAGCCACCCTGCATCCGCGGGCTGCCCGAATCTTCCCAAGCGCCGCCGCCGACGATACCGAGATAGAAGCCGGTCCAATTGTAGACCGAAGCCACGGCCACAGGAGCCTTGGTGTAGGGGCGAGCCGCCAGGTCGGCAGCCGAAGCGGCGCCAGTGAGGGCGAGCAGAGCGGCCGAAGCCAACAAGATCTTCTTCATATTCAACAAATCCCAGTCCCAGTTTCTGTTTTGGACTTCCGTGCGTCGGAAGCAGTATCGGACGCTGTGGTCCAACTGACGTCGGCTTACACCACTGAAGCCGCAAGTTGTGTCTCTCAAATGCCACAACAGATAAAAAATGTAACAGTCGCTGACCTATAGTTCCCATCGGGAACAAAAACAAAAAGGCCGGCACAAGGCCGGCCTTTGATTCCTGAATGGTTTCAGATGGATCAGTACTTCGCGACGACGGGCGTACCCCAATTGAAGTGGTAGTTCACGCCGGCCTTGATGGTGTGAATCGTGTCGTTCCACTCCGAGCGATTCGCCACCACGGGCGAGTACTGGATCGTGCTCTTGCCGAGGTCGATGTAGTTGTACTCAACCTTTGCCGACCAGTTCGGAGCGAACATGTACTCCACGCCGGTACCGAGGGTCCAACCCCAGCGCCAGTCGTTCTGGACGAAAGTGTTGGCCGCGCCGCCGTTGAGGGCTGCGTCATAGCGGTGCTGAATATCGCCGACGGCCGCACCGCCGCTCACGAACCAGAGCGCCGGTCCCCAGGCGTAACCAACGCGGCCCTTGATGTCTCCGAAGCCGCGCAGCTTGGTGGCGTAGCTGTCGCCGAGGTTCGGCGGACCAACATTGATCACCGACGACCGACCGCTGATGTCGGCCCAGTGATAATCGCCCTCGAGACCAATGACGAAGGCGCCCATCTGCCAATTGTAGCCGGCGACGCCGCCGACGAAGCCGCCGCTGGTGTCGTAGTTCTGCGATCCGACGAAGGCGGGCGTATTGGGGGCAAGGAAATACGTTTCGTTGCTTCGGCCCCAGCCACCGCCGCCCTGAACACCGAGATAGAAGCCAGTCCAGGTGTAGATGGGAGCAGGTGCCACAATTGGCGCCTTGGTGTAGGGGCGTGCCGCCATATCCGCTGCGCTTGCGGGAGCCGACAAGCCCAACGCAACGATACCGATTGCTCCAAACAGAATTTTCTTCATTACAGTCTCCCCAATGTCGACCGCTCCAAAGGTCCCCGGAGCGGTCAGTCAGGCGCGACGCCCAAATGAACAATTTCGAGGCAACCTTACGCGCATCTCGAGGTGGAGTCCGTCTCCGGAATGCAACACTTGCCGGCCAATCGAAGACCGCGCAAGTTGATGAATGTTAAGAAGTTTTTGGCGTTTTACGGAACTCGGGAAAGTTCCAATTCATCGCACAGTGAATAGCGGCCTCAGGAACGCGTTGTGCACAAAATCGGCGCCAGTTTTGGCAGGAACAAATCTGGAACAAATATTCCGCCGATGCTATATATGGGGATAACCGAGGGCGTGGCGGGCCGATCAGTGCTCGTAAGCGTATAGGGTCGGCCCAACAGGCGGCAGCGCGGGCGCGCCTTTTCGAAATTCATTGGCATTTGGAGTGGAGAGCGGCGATGGCGGGAAGCGTCAACAAGGTCATTCTGGTTGGAAATCTTGGCAAGGATCCGGAGATCCGCCGCACCCAGGACGGGCGGCCGATCGCGAATCTGAGCATCGCCACCTCCGAGACCTGGCGCGACAAGAACAGCGGCGAGCGCAAGGAAAAGACCGAGTGGCATCGCGTCGTGATCTTCAATGAAGGGCTCTGCAAGGTCGCCGAGCAATATTTGAAGAAGGGCGCCAAGGTTTACATCGAGGGCGCACTGCAGACCCGCAAATGGACCGATCAGCAGGGCGCTGAGAAGTACTCCACCGAAGTCGTGCTCCAGGGCTTCAACTCGACCCTGACGATGCTCGACGGCCGCGGCGGTGGCGGCGGAGGCGGCAGCTTCGGCGACGAGCCGGGCGGCGATTTCGGCTCGTCCGGTCCGGTCAGCAGCGCACCGCGCCGCCCGGTTGCGGCCGGCGGCGGTGGCCGCAACAACGACATGGACGACGATATCCCGTTCTGAGGCTTAGCCTTTGACGCGGGTGGAGCGAGTTGGCGCGGGCCGGGACAGAAAACGACCGGCCCGGTTTTCGAGCATCCCGACCAAGACGGGATCCATGAACTCGTAGTCGTCCGGAATGTCGAGGCAAATGACGCGCTTGCCATTCAGGCTGGCGCGGAATTTCCGGTTCAGCTTGGTCCGATGGGCCTTCTCCATCACGAAGATGATGTCGGCCCATTCGACCTGTTCGGTCGACAACAGCACGTCTGCGTCGTTCGAGATGCCGGCCGAGTCGGTCTCGATCCCCGGCCAGGTCGAAAACACCTGCTCGGCCGTCGGACTGCGGAGGCGATTGGCGCTGCAGACGAAGAGGACGTTGGTCACTTTGACCGCTCCGAAATAGTCAGGGCTAGATACACAGCTTTTGGTGGTCGACGGAATCTTCCACGTCGCCACGGTGGCGTTCGCCGAGAGGGCGCTTCTCTTCCAACGCGGTAGCCGGCTCGTGTGAGGCGGTAGGATTTCCTGCCAATCGACGGGCCAGGCTCGGCTTTTCCGGGCTGGTCTCATGTGCTGCCTCAAGCCTTTGACGGGTCGCGATGTGAATGGTATTAACTTTATGTTAATCCTATTCACATGGTCGGTTCCGACCAGAGGGCCACATGAGCTTCACGCCGCTGCTTGACGCTGCACCTGCGATCCCGCTGCACGCCTTCGCGGCGATGGCGGCCTTCGTGCTCGGCCTCGTGCAGTTTGCCGCGCCCAAGGGCACGCTGCCGCACCGGACGATCGGCTGGATCTGGGTGGCACTGATGGCCGTGGTGGCCGTCTCGTCGTTCTGGATCCACCAGATCCGCCTGGTCGGGCCGTTCAGCCCGATCCATCTGCTGTCGATCTTCACGCTGGTGATGCTGCCGCTCGCGGTATGGCGGGCCCACACGCATCGCGTCGCCGCACATCGGTGGACCATGATCTTCCTTTTTACCGGCGCGCTGGTGGTGGCGGGCCTGTTCACACTGCTGCCCGGACGCATCATGCACAGCGTGTTTTTCGGGGCGTAAGGGACGGTTCCAGGGCGCTCCTTCGGACCCCGCCCGAGACGGTGGCAGGAGTGGCGTAAGTCTCTGGAAAAACAGTCGGAAAAAGCGCTTCCCGGAAGCCCCCAAGGGTGGTTATCAGGGCGTCGATGCGCTATATGATTCCCAGATAAAATTTCACCGGATTCCCCCTTGGCTGACGACGACAACAAGCCCGGCGACCAGCCGGCGCAACCCTCGGATATTCGCCCCGTCTCCATCTTCGAGGAGATGAAGAAGTCCTATCTCGACTACGCCATGAGCGTGATCGTGGCGCGTGCGTTGCCAGATGCCCGCGACGGTCTGAAGCCGGTGCATCGCCGCATCCTGTACTCGATGAACGAGCAGGGGCACACGCCGGACAAGAAGTACGTCAAGTCCGCCCGCGTGGTCGGTGACGTCATCGGTAAGTATCACCCGCACGGCGACCAGTCGATTTACGACGCCATGGTCCGCATGGCGCAGGACTTCTCGATGCGCGTGCCGCTGATCGACGGTCAGGGCAATTTCGGCTCGGTCGATGGCGATCCCCCGGCCGCCTATCGTTACACCGAAGCGCGGCTGACGAAGGCGGCGCTGGCCCTGCTGGCCGACATCGACAAGGACACCGTCGACTTCCAGCCGAACTACGACAACAACGAGACCGAGCCGTCGGTCCTTCCGGCCAAGTTCCCGAACCTGCTCGTTAACGGCGCCGGCGGCATCGCGGTCGGCATGGCGACCAACATCCCGCCGCATAATCTTGGCGAGGTCATCGACGCCTGCGTCGCGCTGATCGACAACCCCGCGCTGACCATCGACGAGCTCATCAACATCGTGCCGGGACCGGATTTCCCGACCGGCGGCGTCATCCTCGGACGGCAGGGCATCCGCTCGGCCTACCACCTTGGCCGCGGCTCGATCGTCATGCGTGGCAAGGTCGCCATCGAGACCATCCGCAAGGAGCGAGAGGCGCTCATCGTCACGGAGATTCCCTACCAGGTCAACAAGGCGACGATGGTCGAGCGCATCGCCGAGCTGGTCAAGGAAAAGAAGATCGAAGGCATCGGCGACCTGCGCGATGAATCCGACCGCGATGGCTACCGCGTCGTCATCGAATTGAAGCGCGACGCCGTGCCGGATGTGGTGCTGAACCAGCTGTACAGATTCACGCCGCTGCAGACGAGCTTCGGCGTCAACATGGTGGCGCTCGACAGCGGCCGTCCGCGGATCATGCATCTGAAGGACCTGCTGGCCATCTTCGTCGACTTCCGCGAGCGGGTCGTCACTCGCCGCACCAAGTACCTGCTCGCCAAGGCGCGCGATCGCGCGCACATCCTGGTCGGTCTCGCCATCGCAGTCGCCAATATCGACGAGATGATCCGTGTCATCCGCACGTCACCCGACCCGACCACCGCGCGCGACACCCTGATGTCGCGCGACTGGCCGGCCCGCGATGTCGAGGACATGCTGACGCTGATCGACGATCCCCGCCACCGCATCAGCGAGGATGGGACGATCCGGCTGTCGATGGAACAGGCGAGGGCCATTCTGGACCTGCGGCTTCAACGGCTTACCGCACTCGGCCGTGACGAAATCCGCGATGAGCTCGACAAGCTTGCCGGCGAGATCGCCGATTATCTCGACATTCTGCGCTCGCGCGAGCGCGTGCTGACCATCATCAAGACCGAGCTCGCCGAGGTGAAGGCCGAGTTCGCCACGCCGCGCAAGACCGTGATCATGGAGCAGGAAGGCGAGGTCGAGGACGAGGACCTGATCCAGCGCGAGGACATGGTCGTTACCGTCTCGCATGCCGGCTACGTCAAGCGCGTGCCGCTGTCGGCCTATCGCGCCCAGCGCCGCGGCGGCAAAGGCCGCTCCGGCATGCAGACCCGCGACGAGGATTTCGTCAGCCGGCTCTTTGTCGCATCGACGCATACTCCGGTGCTGTTCTTCTCGTCCCGCGGCCAGGTCTACAAGGAAAAGGTCTGGCGGCTGCCGATGGCGGCGCCGAACGCGCGCGGCAAGGCGATGATCAACATCCTGCCGCTGGAGCAGGGCGAGCGCATCACCACCATCATGCCGCTGCCCGAGGATGAATCGACCTGGGGCCAGCTCGACGTGATGTTCGCCACGACAGGCGGCAACGTCCGGCGCAACAAGCTGTCCGACTTCGTCGACGTCCGCCGCTCCGGCATCATCGCCATGAAGCTCGATGAGGGCGAAGCAATCGTCGACGTGCAGATCTGCACCGAGCGTGACGACGTGCTGCTGACCGGCGCCGGCGGCCAGTGCATCCGCTTCCCGGTCCCCGACGTGCGCGTGTTCACCGGGCGCACCTCGATGGGCGTGCGCGGCATCGCGCTTGGCGAGGGCGACAAGGTGATCTCGCTGGCGATCCTGCGCCATGTCGAGACCACCTCCGACGAGCGCTCGGCCTATTTGAAGATGCGCCGCGCGGTCGCCGGCGAGGCCGCAAGCGAGGAAGCCCCCGCGGATGCCGAGGCGGAGGAGACGTCGGGCAGCTTCCAGCTGGCGCAGGAGCGCTATGCCGAGATGTCGGCGGCCGAGCAGGTCGTGCTGACCGTCTCCATCAACGGCTACGGCAAGCGGACCTCGTCCTACGAATACCGGACCACGGGCCGCGGCGGCAAAGGCATCGTCGCCATGAGCGTCAACAACCGCAACGGCAACCTGGTGGCCTCGTTCCCGGTGGAAGACGCCGACCAGATCATGCTGGTGACCGACAAGGGCCAGCTGATCCGCTGTCCGGTCGAAGGCATCCGCGTCGCCGGCCGATCGACGCAAGGCGTGATCGTGTTCGACACCGCCGAGGACGAGCACGTCGTTTCGGTCGAGCACATCACGGAAGAGGCCGAGAACGGCAACGGGGCGAACGGGGAGCCGAACGGAGAGTAATGCGCGGCTCCGTGGCCCGGATGGAGCGATCCGGGCTACGAGCTTCGCTAAATCTCCAGCTCCGTGCCGAACTCCACGACCTGCTTGGTCGGCACGCCGAAGAACGCCGCTGAGCGCTCGGCGTTGCGCTGGAGGAAGGCGAACAGGCCTTCGCGCCAGACCCACATGCCCGGAATGTCCTCGCTCGGAATGATGGTCTCGCGGCCGACATAATAGGTGATGTCGGAAAGGTCGATGCCGGGCAGCTTGCCCTGGCGGCAGGCGAGCGTCAGGCCCTCATAGATCGTCGGGTTCTGCATGAAGCCGTAATGCAGCACGACGCGGGTGATGCCGGCGATGATCTCGATCACCTCGGCGCGCGCTTCGTCGGGGACGTGCGGCACCTCTTCGATCAGCACGGTGACGAGGATGATGCGCTCATGCAGCACGTGGTTGTGCTTGACGAACTGCGTCAGCGCCAGCGGCACGCCTTTCGCCGCCGATGCCAGGAACACGGCGGTGCCGGGGAGACGTGCGCTGCACTTGTTGACCGCGGTCTCGATCAGGTCTTCCTCGGGCTGGCGCAGTTTTCCGCGCGCCGCTTCGACCAGCTTCACGCCACTGCGCCAGGTCAGCATCAGGAAGGCGACGAAGGCGGCGAGCAGCAGCGGAAACCAGCCGCCCTCGAACAGCTTGATCGAATTGGCCGAGAAGAAGATCACATCGATCACGAAGAAGAAGCCGTTCACGGCCACGACGAGCAACGGCGAATAGCCCCACTGGATCGCAACCAGGGCAGCGAGCAGGGTGGTGATCGCCATCAGCAGCGAGACCGCGATACCGTAGGCGCCGGCCAGCGCGTCCGACGTGCCGAAGCTGACCACCGCGCCGAGCGTTGCGGCGGCGAGCAGCCAGTTCACCAGCGGCACGTAGATCTGGCCGATCGCATCGCTGGTGGTGTGGCGGATCTGCATGCGCGGCAGGAAGCCGAGCTGGATCGACTGCTGGGTCAGCGAGAACACGCCGGAGATGATCGCCTGCGAGGCGATCACGGTCGCAACGGCCGAGAACGCGACCAGCCCGTAATGCAGGAAGTCCGGGCAGAGCTGGAAGAACGGATTCTCGATCATGCCGGGATCGGTGATCAGGAGCGCGGCCTGGCCGAAATAATTCAGCACGAGCGCCGGCAGGCAGATCGCGAACCACGCAAGCCGGATCGGCAGGCGCCCGAAGTGCCCCATGTCGGCATACATCGCCTCACCGCCGGTCACGGCGAGGAAAGCGGCACCGAGGATCGCGAAGGAGACGTGGAAATCCTGGTGGATCAGGAACTCGAAGGCGTAGAGCGGGCTCAGTGCCGCCAGCACTCCCGGCGCCTTGACGATGCCGTGGATGCCGAGCGCGGCGAGCACGAAGAACCAGGCCAGCATCACCGGTCCGAAGATGCGGCCGATGAAGCCGGTGCCCTGCTTTTGCATCATGAACAGGCCGACCAGGATGACGATGGTGATCGGCACCACCGCCGGCGCGAGCGAGGGGGCGTCGACCTTGAGGCCTTCGATGGCCGAGAGCACCGAGATCGCCGGCGTGATCGCGCCGTCGCCATAGAGCAACGCAGCGCCGATCAGGCCGACCACCAGGAGATGGGCGCGCCAGGTGCCTGGCTGGGCGTGACGAGCATGCAGCAGCGCCAGCAACGCGACGATGCCGCCTTCGCCGCGGTTGTCCGCGCGCAGGATCAGCAGCGCATATTTCAGCGAGATGATCAGCAGCAGCGCCCACAGGATCAGCGAGGCAACGCCCAGGACAGCCTCGGGGGTCACTGTGCCGCCATGCGCGGCCGCCTTGGCGGCTTCCTTCAGGGCGTAGAGGGGGCTGGTGCCGATATCGCCATAGACCACCCCGAGGGCGCCCATGGTCATGGCAAGCGGCAGAGGGTCGGGATGATGGCCGGAAGCGACTGCGGGCGTACTGGACAAATGCGACCCCTCAATGGGACCGCGCCCGTCGGGCCATTCCGAGGGGCGCGAGCGTCACATAGTCTGCGACGAGACGCCGCAAATATCCATGGTCTTTATCGCGAGGTTTATGACGCCGAGCTGACAGACAGCCTACGGGGTCCGGTCTGCCGTCACCAGGCGAGCGACACGAACGTCAGCCTTGGTGCCGGCGCGGCGCAGGCAGGACGCCTCGAAATTCGGCCAGGCGCGCTCCGAGCACTCCCTGCCGATGGTCTTGATGTCGAGCCGGTCGGCCTTGGCCAACGGCTGCGGGACGCTCGCTTCAACGGTGGGAGCAAAACCGGGCAGGAGGGTGAGGGCGGTAGCAACACACGCAGCAATAGCGATCGCTGAAAGAGCCTTGATCATCGACGGTCCCCTGTGATGCGGCCGCTGCGCCTTGTTTGCGGCCCGTCATTCGTTGGCTGGATTAGTAACCATGACCAGTTTCCGGACGTCTTCACCGACGCCGGAAATGGTTTCGTTGGTGCATGGTTTTGTTTCGTGGACACCCCGAGGACGAAACAAACCGGCGCCTTCCGACGGGGATTGGCGGAAAAATCGGCAGGAAACCGTCAGGAAACGGGCAAGGAACCTGTCCGGCTTGCCGGGCCGGGCCGGGCGCGGTAGGACGTGGCCATGCCGCGCATCGCCTTCTATCCGGGTTCCTTCGACCCCATCACCAACGGCCATCTGGACGTGGTCCGGAACAGTGTCCCGCTGTGCGACCGGCTGGTGGTCGCGATCGGGGTCCATCCCGGCAAGAAGCCGCTGTTCTCGACCGAGGAGCGGCTCAAGATGCTCCACGACGTCTGCGGGCCGGTAGCGGCCCAGGCTGGCTGTACGCTCGAGGCCGTGACCTATGACGATCTCGCAGTCACCGCGGCGCGCAAATTCGGTGCGACCATCATGATTCGGGGCCTGCGTGACGGCACCGACCTCGACTACGAGATGCAGCTCGCCGGCATGAACGGCGCCATGGCGCCCGACGTGCAAACCGTCTTCCTGCCGGCGTCCCCTTTGGTCCGCCCGATTACCGGCACATTGGTGCGCCAGATCGCCGCCATGGGCGGAGACGTCTCGACCTTCGTCCCGCCGCTCGTTGCATCCCAGCTCAAGGCAAAATTCGCCGCATAACGGCGCGCTTTTTCATCTTACCTGATCCGGAGTTTCCATGATCCGTCGTCTCGCAATTCTTGCCACGATGTTCGTCGCGCTGATTGGCGCAGTCCCGGCGACGGCGCAGCAACTGCCGGCCAATCTCGACAAGGCCAATGCGCTCGTCATCGATACCACCAAGGGCCGCATCGTCATCAAGCTTCGGACCGACCTTGCGCCGCAGCACGCCGAGCGCCTCAAGCAGCTCGCGCGCGAGGGCTTTTACAACAACGTTCCGTTCCACCGCGTGATGGACGGCTTCATGGCCCAGACCGGCGACGGCCAGAACGGCAACGGCACCGGCGGCTCCAAATATCCGAACCTGAAGCAGGAATTCTCCAAGGTTCACTTCGCCCGCGGCATCGTCGGCATGGCCCGGCGCGGCGACAGCGTCGATACCGCCAACTCGCAGTTCTTCATCATGTTCGCCGACGGCGGCAGTCTCGATGGCCAGTACACTGTGGTCGGCGAGGTCGTGCAGGGCATGGACGTGGTCGACAAGCTGAAGAAGGCACCGGCCGGCTCGCCCGGCGGCACCGTCACCGATCCCGACAAGATGGTGAAGGTGCAGGTCGCCTCCGACATCAAGTAGGAGGGCTTATGGCGCGCCGCGGCGACAGGCTCCTGTTCGCTGCAGCCGTGCTGCTGTTCGGCATCACCGGCGCGGCCGCAGAGGACGCGCCGGTCAACACCATCCAGGACCTCTTCCAGCACTTGCGGAGCTGCTGGAAGCCGCCGCCGCCGGCCAAGGCTCGCCCTATCGACATCACCGTCGTCGTGAGCTTTAACCGGGCCGGAAACATTCTGGGCCATCCGAGGATTACCTATGAATCCGCGGAGGCCTCCGACAGTGACCGGCTGCAATACCGGATCGCGGTGATGGAGGCGTTGCAGCGCTGCACGCCGATGCCATTTACCGATGCAATGGCCGGCGCCGCCGCGGGACGTCCATTCGCGATCCAGTTCCGTAACCGCAGAACGTCACCTGACAAGACTCCACCCCTAACGCAAGAGAGACGAGCATGAGCGCCACCGAAAACACATTGATCCTCGAGACCACGCAGGGCCCCGTCACCATCGAGATGCGGCCCGACCTCGCGCCCGGCCATGTCGCGCGCATCAAGGAGCTGGTCCGCGAAGGCTTCTACGACGGCATCGTGTTCCATCGCGTGATCGACGGCTTCATGGCGCAGACCGGTTGCCCGCACGGCACCGGCACCGGCGGCTCCGGCAAGAAGCTGAAGGCCGAGTTCAACAAGGAGCCGCATGTGCGCGGCACCACATCGATGGCGCGCGCCGCGAGCCCCGATTCCGGCGACAGCCAGTTCTTCATCTGCTTCGACGACGCCCGCTTCCTCGACAACCAGTACACGGTGTGGGGCAAGGTCACCGAGGGCATGGAAAACGTCGACAAGATCAAGCGCGGCGAGCCGGTGCAGAACCCGGACAAGATCGTCAAGGCGCGGATGGCCGCCGACAAGGAGTAAGCTGCTCATCCAGGAGCGCGCATTCGCGCGCTCCTGGTGGTAAGCCACGAATGCGCACCGACCTCTTCGATTTCGAACTGCCGCCCGAGCGCATCGCGTTGCGCCCGGCGAGCCCGCGTCACTCCGCCAGGATGCTGGTGGTCGAGAACGGTGCGCTGCGCGACCAGACCATCGCCGATCTGCCGCAATGGCTGAAGCCGGGCGACCAGCTCGTCGTCAACGACACCAAGGTGATTTCGGCGCAACTCAGGGGGCGCCGCATTGGTCGCGAAACCGAGCCGAAGATCGAGGCGACGCTGATCAAGCGCCTCGACGGTTCGCGCTGGCAGGCACTGGTGAAGCCCGCGAAGAAGCTGGTCGCCGGCGATCGCATCCGCTTCGGCAATGAAGGCAAGGTCTGCCTGCTCGGCCATCTCGATGCCGAGGTCGAGGCCAAGGGGGCGGAAGGCGAGGTGACGCTGTCATTCTCGTTCCACGGCCCGGCGCTCGACCAGGCCATCGCCGATCTCGGCAGCCCGCCGCTGCCGCCCTACATCGCTTCTAAACGTACGCCCGACGATCAGGATCTCGCCGACTACCAGACCATGTTCGCGGCCAATGAAGGCGCGGTCGCCGCGCCCACCGCGGGCCTGCATTTCACGGCGGCGCTGGAGCAGGCGCTCGGCGCGCGTGGCGTCGGCATCAACCGCATCACGCTGCATGTTGGGGCAGGGACCTTCCTGCCGGTCAAGGTCGACGACACCGACGGCCACAAGATGCACGCCGAGTGGGGCACGATCTCGGCCGAGACCGCGCAGCGGCTCAACGCCGCACGACAAAACGGCGGACGCGTCGTCGCCGTCGGCACGACGTCACTGCGGCTGCTCGAAAGCGCAGCGAGTGAAGACGGCACCATCCAGCCGTTCACGGCCGAGACCTCGATCTTCATCACGCCCGGCTATCGCTTCCGCGCCGTTGATGTCCTGATGACGAATTTCCATCTGCCGAAGTCGACGCTGTTCATGCTGGTGTCGGCCTTTGCTGGCCTGGAGACGATGCAGCAGGCCTACGCGCATGCCATTGCGAGCGGATATCGGTTCTATTCGTATGGGGATGCGTGTTTGTTGTTTCGCGCAGTGCCGTAGGGTGGGCAAAGCGAAGCGTGCCCACGTCTTTCTTGAATGCGGAGAAGAAGGGTGGGCACGGCGCTTGCGCGCCTTTGCCCACCCTACGAGACCTGTTCCTGCCGGTACCTGTTACGCCACCACCCGCTGCGGCAACAGCTCCGCGATCTGCACTGCGTTGAGCGCTGCGCCCTTGAGCAGCTGATCGGCCGCCACGAACATCGAGATCGAATGCCCGGAGGAATCGCTGAGGTCCTTGCGGATGCGGCCGACCAGGACGTCGTCCTGGCCCGAAGCGTCGATCGGCATCGGGAAGTAGTTCTTCACGCGATCGTCGACGACCTTCACGCCGGGCGCTTGCGCCATGATGGCGCGGACCTGGTCTTCGGTGATCGGCTTCTCGCATTCGAACGTGATGGCCTCGCAATGGGCGCGCAGCACCGGCACGCGGACGCAGGTGACGCCGATGGCGATCTTCTCGTCCTCGAAGATCTTGCGGGTTTCCTTGATGACCTTGGTCTCTTCGTCGTTGTAGCCGGTCTCGGGGTCGATCGCCGTGTTGTGGTTGAAGAGGTTGAAGGCGTAGGGATGCGGCATCACCTTGGGCGTATAGACCTGCCCGTTGAGATTGGCGCGCGTGGATTCGACGAGCTCGTCCATCGCAGCCGCACCGGCGCCGCTTGCGGCCTGGTAAGTCGAGATGATCACGCGCTTGATGCGGTTCTTCTGGTGGATCGGCCAGAGCGGCACAAGTGCCGTGATCGCGGCGCAGTTCGGGTTGGCAATGATGCCCTTGTGGTCGCGGATGCGGTTGCCGTTCACCTCGGGGATCACCAGCGGCACGTTCGGGTCCATCCGGAAGGCGGAGGAGTTGTCGACGACGACGGCGCCGGCCTTGACCGCGATCGGCGCGAACTTCTTCGAGATGCCGCTGCCTGCGGAGAACAGCGCGATGTCGACGCCCTCGAAGGCGCGCTCGGTCAGCTCCTCGATGACGACGTTCTGGCCGCGGAACGATACCGTCTTGCCGGCGGAGCGGGCGCTGGCGAGCGCCTTGAGCTTGCCGACGCGAAAACCACGCTTGTCCATGGTGGCGATGAATTCGGCGCCCACCGCACCGGTGACGCCGACAATCGCGACGACGGGATCGTTACTCACAGTGTCCTCCATTCCATTTCGATTGAGCTGAGATTTAGACAACAAAAAAGCCCCGGACCATCTTGGGCGGGGCTTCGGTAGAGCTGATGCGTTTTAGTCGACGACTATGCGCGCACGCCTCCCCGGGCCCCGAAGGCCGTGGTGGTTTTGGTCGTGCGTTTGGTGGTCGTGAACATGGCGGCGACTTATGCGGGAGAGTCTTGCGTCCGTCAATGGCTTTCGGGCGGGATTGTGGCCTGCGCTATTTGCCCCGGGCGCCCGGTGGCTCGAGGATGACCTCCTTGAGGTCGTCGCCGCTGATGACGACGATCGCGAAATTGAGCCGGCCGCGTTCGCGTACCAGCCCGCCGCTGATGGCCTTGCCGGACGCTGCCTGCTCGGCGACGCGGACCGCATCGGCCAGGCGATGCTTGATGATGCCGAGCGCTGCGAGATTGCTGCGATCGTCGTGGTCCAGCTCGGTCAGGGGCAGGGCGGCTTCGCCGCCCATGAGCTCGCCGGTCGCGGCATTGATGGTGTGCCGCCAGATCCGGTCGTTGTGCAGGGTCTTGACCCGGTACACCGGTACGCCCGAGCCGCCGTCGAAGCTGATGTCCGCGGTCGTGGCGCCGGCATGTCGGGCTTCCGCAATCGCCATGGCCTGGCTGATCGAGATCGACGAGCTGCGGAAACGTTCGATCTCGCGGCTCACGGCCTGGCGGTCCGCTGCGGCGTCCCCATCTGTCTCGTCGTGGAGGGCGGTGGGTGTCGAGCCCGCCGAGACGATCGCGCGGGCCGGCGCTGCGACGAGCAGCCCCGTCAGGGCAATCGCCAGCAAACCGTACACCCGTCGTCCTGTCGTGCTCATGGTCGAACCCTCGGCCGGCAAGCCTTGAACCAGCAAGTGTGCCGGATAATCGTAAAGAAGTCGCGGCCGACCACGGGCAATGGCCGGCCGCTGATTGCCGCAACGGGCTGTACCCGTCGCGGCGATCCAAGCGGTTCGGTCCTCTTTTGGGGCTGGTGAAAAAAGGGGCCCGTACCGCTCTATAAACAAAACCATACCGTATCGTTTTATTTTGGTCAACGAACAGGCCCTCGTCCGCAGGGGACAAATCGCCGGTCTCACGGAAATGTCAGCGGGAGGGACGACGCCGTTGGGCGGCTTTTGGGGCGCCCTGGATGCGGTCTGCGGGACCGATCGCGCCGGCCAGGAATAGCTTGATCGCCGCGCGCATCCGCTTCTCGGCCGCCTTGAGTTCCATCGGCGTGCCGAACGTCGCCATGCGGTGGGTGTGGCCGACGACGACGTCGAGGAACACTTCAGCCGCGATCGTGGTGTCGTCGACATCGAGCGCGCCTTGCGTCACCAGATGGTCGAAGAAGCGCGCGGTGGTGGCGACGGCCTTCAGCCAGCCTTCTTCCTTGCCGAGCTTGGCGATGTCGGGAAAATTGATGGCCTGCGAAGTCATCATGCGGCTGAAGGCGACGGCATCGGGTCCGCAGGTGAAATTGAGCATTTCGCGCCCGATCTCGATCAGCCGCTGTTCGACCGAGATGTCGGAGGAGTTGCCGAGTTGCGTCTCGGCGGCGGCCGACAGCGGCGCAAGCCAGCGCGCGATCTCGCGCCTCAGCACGGCGGCGAACAGGCCGCGCTTGTCGCCGTAGCGGGAATAGACGGTGGGCTTGCTGACGCGGGCTGCTTCCGCCACCGCATCGAGCGAGGTCGCATCGAAACCGCGATCGAGGAACAGGCGGGTGGCAACCTCGATCAGCCGCTGGTCGCGCTCGATCGCTGCACTCTTGGTCGGCCGGCCGCCACGCGATTTCGAGGCCTCGCGGCGTGGTGCAGCCGTTCTTGTCCTGGTCGCAGCCAATCCCATGCCCAATGATTCCTGCGCGATCGTGCCGATGGTCATTGCTCTATAACGCGCAGCAACCGGGGCGTCGAATCCGGCCGAATTGGCCGTGTCGTCAACGGCCTCGCCACGAGCCCCGTTCCACGAGGCGGACGTCACGGCATCCGCGAGGTCCAGGCCTGGCCACCGGCCGCTTTCTCGTATCCGTATTGGTAGAGCGCCCGCATATAGCCGGTGTCGAAGCCTTCGGACGGCGGCGCCGGATAATCGCGCTCGATGTAAGAGAGATGGAAGCCAAGGTGGTTACGCTGGGCGAAATCATAGGTCGAGAAAATGATCGAGCGCGTCTGCGATTGCGTGATCGAGGACAGGCTGCGTGAGGCGACATCGATCGTGCTGTTGGCGACGAGCTCGAAATTGCGTTCGATCTTCTTGTTGACGAGGATGTAGATGTCCATCTTCGCGTTGCCCGGCAGGCGCCCCTGGAACAGCAGGGCCTCCGGCAAGGTCAGCACGGGCGCCGTTACGCCGCCATCGACATGCATCTCCTGAAACTTGCGGCCCTGGCCTTCGGCCTCGATCAGGATCGGCGGAAACACCAGCGGAATGCTGGCCGAGGCCGCCATCACGTCGCGAAACAGTTTCAGCGCCTCGGGCGTGCCGACCGCGGCGATCTTGCCCATGTCCCAGATCGCGGTGCGCTGGGTGTCGAGATCGGTGGTGACCACCAGCAGCCGTCGACCCTTGGCGTTCTCGCGGGCGACCTGTGCCATGATCTCCGGCCCGACATAGCGCGCGACCAGCTCGCGCAGCCGCGTATTGCCGAACAGGCCGGAGCCGAACAGCACGCGCATGATGCTGGGATCGTTCAGCAGGCTCTCGGCGATGCCGCTGGTGTAGAGCTCCCGAAGCGTGTCGTCATATTGCGATCCGAGGAAGGCAAAGGGCGCGATCAGGCCGCCGGTGCTCACGCCCGAGACAACAGTGAAGGTCGGGCGGTTACGCGCCGCGGTCCAGCCGTTCAGCACGCCGACGCCGTAGGCGCCATCGGCGCCGCCGCCGGAGAGCGCCAGATAGGTTCTGCTCCCGGCCGCCTTGTCCTGCTCGAAGCTGAACTTCGTGATGGGCTCGTCGGCGTAGCGCCGCAGGCCGTCGATATCGAGCACGCGCGAGGCGCTCGCCTCGGCCGCCGTATAGGGCGTGCGGGGGAGCGAGGTGCAGGCGGTGAGCGCCAGGCTGCACATCAGGGCCAGCGACATGAACAGGCGGGCGCCGGTTCGCATTGTCCAGCCATCGGGGAGGCTGGACGTGTCGGTCGAGCAATTGGGGAGGGGCATCGGTCGGTGGCTGACGATCACGCATCTACGGCCGCCGGCAATTTGCCGCGGCGTCTCGTCCAGCCCCCGCTATTAAACTATACTGTATCGTTTTATTTATCAAGCGTGACCGGCATCACGTCCGCGTCAGCAGTGTCCCAGTCTGGGGCATCGCGGTCCGGGCGGGTTGATTGGCCAGGCCCGACACGCAATAAGCGGCGCCATGAGTCCTCTACCCAATCATTTCGAATTGCTTGCCACCGATGGCTCGGCGCGCACCGGCCGCCTGACCACGCCCCATGGCGTGGTGCGGACCCCGGCCTTCATGCCGGTCGGCACGGCCGGTGCCATGAAGGGCATGCATTGGCGCGAGGTGCGCGATGCAGGCGCCGATATCGTGCTCGGCAACACCTATCATCTGATGTTGCGTCCCGGCGCGGAGCGCATCAACGGCCTTGGTGGCCTGCAGAGATTTACCGGCTGGAACGGGCCGATGCTGACGGATTCCGGCGGCTTCCAGGTGATGTCGCTGTCGGATCTGCGCAAGATCAGCGAGCACGCCGTCACGTTCCGCTCGCATATCGACGGCGCCAAGATCGAGCTGTCGCCGGAGCGCTCGATCGAGGTGCAGCGTCTGCTCGGCTCCGACATCGCGATGCAGATGGACGAATGCGTGCGGCTGCCGGCGGAGCGCGACGACATCGACCGCGCGATGCGTCTGTCGCTGCGCTGGGCCGAGCGAAGCAAGCGGGCTTTCGAGAGTGCGCCCGACGGCTACATGCTGTTCGGCATCGTGCAGGGCGGCGACATTCCTCAGCTGCGCCATGCCAGCGCGCAAGGTCTCGTCGAGATCGGCTTCCACGGCTATGCGATCGGCGGCCTTGCCGTCGGCGAGCCGCAGGCGGTGATGCTGGCCATGATCGACGAGACCGCGCCGGCACTGCCGACCGACCGACCGCGTTATCTGATGGGCGTCGGCACGCCCGACGACATTCTCGAAGCGGTGAAGCGCGGCGTCGACATGTTCGATTGCGTGATGCCGACGCGAAATGGCCGCCACGGCGTCGCCTTCACGCGTTTCGGCCAGGTCAATCTGCGCAACGCGCGTCACGCCGACGATCCGCGCCCGCTTGATGAGGAGAGCTCATGGCCATCGGCGCGCAACTACGCGCGCGCTTACCTGCATCATCTCGTCAAGGCTGGCGAGACGCTGGGGGCGATGCTGCTGTCTGAAATCAATATCGCTTACTACCAGTTCCTGATGCAGGGCATCAGGGACGCGATCGCACACGGAACGTTCGGTGAGTTCTATCAGCGTACGCGCGAGGACTGGGCGAGGGGCGACATCGCCCCGCGCTAGAGCGATTGGGCTAGTTGCACACCAGCCGCTGTTTGACGGCATGCTTGGTGACGAAGCCGTAGCCGCAAGTGTCGCAGGTCCAGAGATAGCTGATCATGTGGTCTGAGACGTAGGCGGACGCTTCGGCGGCGACCATGGAGTCGGCACACACGGGACAGGTTGGCAACTCGCTACAACGCGGATCACGCCTCGGCGCGACGGTCGACAACACTTCAGCGATTGCTGACATCGTGGTGACCTCCCTGCTTAACCCCTGCTTTGAGACCTAAGTCTAACATAAGCAGAATCAGTTGACGAGGTCGCAACACGAATGCGTTGATTTTTCGTAATTGCTTCTGCTTCGACACCTTCTCTGCTGTGGCTTCGCCTCTATCGCAATGCAAACAACCGTGTGCATTGCGATAGGTTAGATGACAATCTGTTGACGAGATGTCGTGTGAGGCAGCTCAGGGCGCCTGGATCTGCACCGGTTTTCCAAATTCGGTCATGGAGCCCGGTGCGATCACAAGATAGCGACGCGCGTCTTGAGTGTCGCTCTGCACAATCTGACGGATCGGACCCAGTGCGTTCACGATGGCCGATCCGGCCGGGTTGGTCATGAAGCCTGCCAGAGGTTCGAGCTTGCCGCTGCCGTCGGGATGCGTGGCGAGTGCCAGCACATAGGCGTGCTTCGGTTCGAGACCCGTCGCTGCCGCCTGCAACACCTGGGACAGGCCCTGGTCAAACAGGCTGACACTGGTCAGCGCCTTCGGATGCTCCGAGGCTTGACCGACCGCGGTCATGGCGAAATGCGCAACTTGTCCGGCAATGCCGAGCTGCTGCAGATTGGTGGCTTCGGGACTGGCGGCGTCGTCCATGACGCTCATGGCACCGTTGCCAGACTCGCGCGCTGTCGGCACGGCATCGGGCACGTAGGCGACAGCCTGGGGCGCCTGGCCGATCGGGATATTGGCAATGACGCTGTTCGAGAGCGTGTCGATCGCGGTGAGCTGGTCGTCATTCTCCAATCCGACATAGACCCGCGAACCATCACCCGATGGCCAGATGCCGTGAGGCAGCTTGCCGACCGGAATGGTTGCGACCTTGGTGAAGTCGTCGGTGCGGTAGACCTGGATCTCGTTCAGGCCGCCAACGGTGATGTAGGCGAACTGCCCATTCGCGTTACGGACGATGTTGACGTGGTTGGTGATTGGGCCGGTGTCCAGCGTCTTGAGCAGGTTGAAAGGAGGCCGGGCGTCGAAGACTTGCGCCTTGCCGGTGTCCTTCAGCGTGAACCAGACTTGTGCTCCATCAGGCGTTGCTGCGAGATCGGGACAGAACGGGCTCGCCTGCGCGACCTTGCCGACGATGGCATGATCGGCAACGGAGATGACGGCGATCTCCGGATTGAACGACGAGCAGACATAGCCGTATTTGCCGTCGGGCGAGAAGATCTGCATCCCCGGTCCATTCGCCACCACGATCCGCGTCTTCTCTTCAAAGCTGACGGGATCGAGCACGGCCACGTAGTTCTCGCCACGCACGGTCACCCAGACTTCCTTGCCGTCGGGCGTGAAGAAGGCTTCATGCGGAGAGCGGCCGACATAGGTCGTGTGCTTGACCATGTTGGTCGCAGTGTCGATGAACGTGACCGAGTTGGAGCCGATCGAGACCACCGCCAGCGTGCGATGGTCGGGTGAAAATCCCATGCCATGCACGAGCAGCTGTCCCCGGTAGAGCGGACTGAAGTTTTGCGGCGACGGCGCGCCCAGCCGGATGACGCCGAGCAGCTTGTTGTCGGCGGGATCGGTCACCGAGATGGTGTTGGAGAATTGCTCGGCCGCATAGACCCGGTCATGATGGCTGACCGGAATGTCGGCCGCGGCGGAGGACCCCGGCGCCTGTCCGCTCCAGCCCGGCGTCGCAGAGAGATTCAACATGCAAAGCGACGTTGCGAGCGCGAGATTTCGCTTCATGACATGGTCTCCCTCTTATTTGGGCGCCAGGGCCACGGTGGTCGTTGATGACGGCGACGGCTGATCAAGCGCCAGGCGCATGACGGCGATCTCTTGCTGCTGATCGACAATGATTTCCTGGGCGAGGCGCCGCAGGGATTCGTTCCGGCCATAGCGCAATTCGGTCTGCGCCATCGCAATCGCACCGCGATGGTGCGGGATCATCATGGCTGAGAAATCCCGATCGACATCGCCGGATGGAGCAATATCCATGTCGCTCATCATCCGATGCATCGCGGCCTGATTTTCAGCCATGAATGGCGCTTCGTCGCCGCACAGCTCGGACATCATCATTTGCGATGCCATATGCGCGGGTTGGCCGCCGAACCTGGCGCCGCCTGCGTATGCGACGACGGCCAGGGGCAGGGCAACTGCCAGGGTTTTCCACATGCGACGCTCCTCAGATATTCATTTCGCAACGAGGCCGAGCTGCTGCAGCAAGGTGAGATTGTCTTCGAGATGCCAGTTCTCCGCGATACGCCCGTTGGCGATGCGGTAGATGTCGGTCGCGATGAAGTCGATCGCTTCGCCCTTGCCCTGGGCTTCCCTAAAGCGCCCCGTGAAGTGCCCGCGGAAGTGCAAATGAGTGACCACGCGATCTCCGGCCACGATCATCTGCTCGATCTCGCAGGTGAGATCGGGAATGGCTGTGCGGACGAACTTCGAAGCGGCAAGGGGACCTGCAACCCCCTGGGCCCGTCCGGGCGGCAAGGTGCGGTCCATGAAATCGGGCGCGAGCGCGTCGGTCGCGAATTGCTCTTCGCCGGTATTCCAGAACGAGTCATAGCGCCGGGCTGCGAGGATTTGCGCTTCGCGCTGCGCCTCGGGCAGACTCGCATCGACGACGAGCTGCCTCGGTTGCACAAGCTCGGCTGCACGGGCAGGGAGGGCGATGGCGGCGGCGATAGCAAAAGCGATCGCCAGCGGGCGCATCCAGGATGCAGTCATTTCAAGGCGGGCATTCATTGCAATTGTCTCGAAGCGGGAGTGGTCAGCACACGGCGCGCATACTGCCTCCGAGGTCCTTGAGTGACACCTGAAAATGTCTGCAACCGATTGAGTATCCGTGCGAATGTGAAATCTGGCCCGCCGATGGAAGTCGGTCGCGCGGGTTGCTATTGTGATTGCACGGACGTTGACGATCATGCGATCCAGACGCACGGGAAACGCCACGAATCGTCGTAACAGGGAGTTGATCATGGACGCATCGTCCAAGACGGGACACCAACCCGGCCGCGGCCGGATCTATGACTCGATCGTCGAGGCTTTTGGCGATACGCCGATCGTGCGTCTGCGCCGGCTGCCGGGCATGCACGGCGTCAATGCGACCATTCTGGCCAAGCTCGAATATTTCAATCCGGCGGCGAGTGTGAAGGACCGCATCGGCGCGGCCATGATCATCGCCATGGAAAGGGCCGGCATCATCAAGCCCGACACGGTGCTGATCGAGCCGACCTCCGGCAATACCGGTATCGCGCTCGCCTTCGTCGCCGCCTCGCGCGGCTACAGGTTGAAGCTGGTGATGCCGGAGTCCATGTCGATCGAGCGGCGCAAGATGCTGGCCTTCCTTGGTGCCGAGCTGGTGCTGACGCCGGCCGCGCAAGGCATGAAGGGCGCGATCGCGGCGGCCGAAGAACTTCTGAAGACGACGCCGAACTCGGTGATGCCGCAGCAGTTCAAGAACCTCGCCAATCCCGAGGTGCACCGTCGCACCACGGCGGAGGAGATCTGGAACGACACCGCCGGCAATATCGACTTCTTCGTCGCCGGCGTCGGTACCGGCGGCACCATCACAGGTGTCGGTCAGGTCCTGAAGCCGCGCAAGCCGTCCTTGCGCGTGGTCGCAGTCGAGCCCGAGGAGAGCCCGGTGCTGTCGGGCGGCCAGCACACGCCGCACAAGATCCAGGGTATCGGCGCGGGCTTCGTGCCTGATATTCTCGACCGCTCCGTCATCGACGAAATCGTGAAAATCAACTCGACCGCCGCGATCGAGACCTCGCGGGCGTTGGCGCGGCATGAGGGGATCCCGGGCGGCATCTCGTCCGGTGCCGCGATTGCGGCTGCGCTCCAGATCGGCAAGCGGCCAGAAGCTGCGGGAAAAACCATCCTGGCTATAGTGCCGTCCTTCTCGGAGCGGTATCTTTCGACGGCTTTGTTTGAAGGAATCTGAGAGATGGCGGATCAACCGAGACGGCCGCGCACGTTGGGCGATGCGCGGTCGGAGGCCGAGGCGGCGTTCAAGAAGGTGACGGCCAAGGTCGCCGCGGCGCCGCCGAAGGTGAACGTGACGCCGGGAATCAAGGAGCAGGTCACGCTGCGGATCGACCAGGACGTGCTGGAGTTCTTCCAGGAGGGCGGTCCCGGCTGGCAGGACCGCATCAACGAAGCGCTCCGCAAGGCCGCCGGGAAGTAGGCACCCGGCCGCTGACGGTGGCCGGCGGCGAAATCAGAGCACCTGCGACAGGAAGCGCTGCGTGCGCTCATCCTTGGCCGCCGTGAACAAGATGTCCGGCGGCCCGTGCTCGACGATCACGCCGCGGTCGGTGAAGTAGACGTGGTCGGCGACTTCGCGCGCGAAGTTCATTTCGTGGGTGACGAGGATGCAGGTCATCCCGTCCTCGGCCAGTTCCCGGATGGTGACCAGAACCTCCTTGACCGTTTCCGGGTCGAGCGCGGCAGTCACTTCGTCGAACAGCATGATGTCCGGCCGCATCGCCAGTGAGCGGGCAATCGCCACGCGCTGCTGCTGACCACCTGAGAGTTCACCGGGATAGCTGTCCTCCTTGCCTGCGAGCCGCACCTTGGCGAGCAGCGCCCGGGCGCGCGCTTCGACCTCGTCGCGCTTCTGGCGGAGAACATGGATCGGCGCCATCATCACGTTCTGAAGCGCCGTCTTGTGCGGGAAGAGATTATACTGCTGAAAGACCATCCCGACCTTGCGGCGAAGCGCCAGCTTGTCGAGCCGGGGATCAGTGACCTCGATGCCTTCGATTTGAATGCTGCCCGAGGTGATCGGCTGAAGCGCATTGATACAGCGGATCAGCGTGGACTTGCCCGATCCCGAAGGCCCGATGATGCAGATCACCTCGCCCTTTTTGACCGAGAGGCTGATGCCCTTCAGGACCTCGAGCGCGCCGAATGATTTTCTGACGTCAACGCATTGAACGATGGGCTGATCCGGAGTCCAGCTCGTGGCCATGCTCTTCTCCTCAGCGCACGCGGAACCGACGCTCGAGACGAGCCGTCCAGAGGTTGATCGGATAACAATAGAGAAAGAAGCACAGCAGCGCGAAACCGTAGAGCGGCGCGAACAGTTCCGGCCTGCCGCCCTCGGCAGCGTGCACCTGCGCCGTCAGCGTCAGCATCTCCGAGACACCCACGATCGATGCGAGGACCGTCGACATCGCGACGAGCGCATAGACATTCATCCAGGGCGGTAGCATTCGCTTGATGCATTGCGGCAGCATGATCAGCCACATCGTCTGCCGCCGTGTGAACGAAAGCGATTCCGCGGCCTCCCATTGCGTGGACGGAATGGAGCGGACGGCGCCGCGCACGACCTCGGCGACATTCGCCATGACGGGCAGGGCGAAGCCGACCGTCGCCTTGATCCAGTCCGGCAAGGGGATGGTCGTCTTGAACAGGGTGACCTGGAACGGCACCAGAAACATCACGAAGAATAGCAGCACCAGCCAGGGCGCGTTGCGGAAGAACTGGGTGAGGAGCCAGCTCACGGCGGCGATGGGGCGGAACTCCGACAACAGGCCCAGACCCAGGCCGAGCCCGGCGATGGTCCCCAGCAACATGGCCAGCAGCGAGATCAGGATGTTGAACGCAAATCCCCGCAAGAGCAGGGGGGACCATTTCAGGATGACCTGGAGCGGCGACAGCATGGTCGGTCCGCTCTGCGCCCACGCGGTGGATGCGGCCATGATGGCGCAGAAACAGAGGATCGCTGCCGACAGCGGGGTGATCCGAAACGAAAATCGCGTCGGCGTGAGGCGATACGGCAGAAGGACAGCAAGCCGGTGCCCGGGCTCGTCGCTCGTCATCGTGCATATCCGGGAATGCGCATCGCCCGCTCCCAGCGATGCATCAACCAGACGAGAATGCCGACAAGAATGCCGTAGGTCGCTAGCAGGACGACCATCATCTCGAAGACGTTCTGCGATTCCGACCAGATCTGCTTGACCGCGTACAGCGTTTCGGGAACCGCGATCGCGTAGGCCAGCGTGGTCGTCTTGAGCAAATTGACGAGGTTGTTGTTCAGCGCGGGGAGGCAGACGCGAACGGCCAGCGGAAGGACGATGTGAATGTAGGCCTTGAAGCGCGTGTAACCGAGCGCCTCCGCGGCTTCCAATGTCGTCCGCGGCACGGCCTCAATACCGGAACGAAAGATTTCGATATTGAAGGCGGCCGCAAACAGCGACAGCGAAATGATCGCCCACTGGACGTTGCTCAGCAGCGGGACGCGCATGCCCGCCGTTTCGACGGCCGGAAGCATGGTGCCGAGGCCGAAATAGAAGAAGAAAATCTGGACCAGCGGCGGCGTGTTGCGGAACACCACGACGAAAGCATTGACGCCCAGCCGCACCAATCTGGACGGACTGCCCTGCGCCAAGGCGCCGAGACCACCGATGATGAGGCTCAGAAGGATGGTCGTGACGCTGAGAAGCAGCGTCATCTTGAGCCCGGCGAAATAGCGGTCCCAATCGTAGGCGTCGTAGAAGACTGAGAAATTCAGCCCCGTTGTCTCATAGAGGTGCTGAAACCAGTTGCCGATTGCTTGCATGTTGCGCGACACCGAGCTGTTGAGGCGATGCCTCGTATCAGTGCATGGGCTCGACGTGGAGCAGAGCGCCAGACGATTCCGGCGCTGCGCTTCACCGGTCTATTTGTCCTTGAACTGCTCGTGCATGGAGAGCGAATACTCGGTCGGCGTAATGCCCCACTTCTTTTCTGCCGCCACGATGAAGCCGGTCTTCATCCAGTCCTTTGTCGTGTCTTCGAGCATCTTCTGAAGACTGGCGTTGTCGAGCGCGACGGCGATCATCCATGGCGATGGCAGAACGCCCTTGAGCGGGAGGTCGTAGTCCGTCTTCCACTCGTCCTCGAGCAGTTTGCCTTGCAGGAAGGTCTGATCGTAGACATAGCCGATGCAGTTGCCCTGCTTCATGGCGAACAGGGGCTTCTCCGAACCGTCGAACGCAACGATTTCGGGGCCGTAGGATTTGGCGATATCCTTGTTGTACCAGGCGCCCGACGTCGCACAGACGGGTTTCCCCTTGAGGTCGGCCCAGTCCTTGATGCCGGCCTTCTTGTTGAGAAGGATATTCACGTAGTCCGAGTAATACAGCGGCTCGATGGCTTGAACGACGCGGCGGCGTTCCGGCCTGTCGGACATGGTCGCAATCAGCAGATCGATCTTTCCCTGCTGAAGAAACTCGATCCTGTTCGAGGCTGCGACCGGAACGAGCTCGAGCTTGACGCCGAGGCGCTTGGCAATGTCGGCGGCAAGATCCGGCTCGATGCCGACGACATTCCCTGCGGGATCGCGGTATCCGAACGGCTTGTAGTCAGCCTTCACGCCGACATTCAACGTGCCGCGCTGCTTGATGGCATCGACACCATCTGCTGCTTGAGCACCGCCGAGCATCAGCAGCGCCGCGGCACCTGCCATCATGGAAAGGACAACATTTCTCATCGTATGACGCCTCCAGGATTGAAATCACGACGCGCGTTGCACGTAGCTCTTCGAGAGACAAGGCTCGTGCCAAACCTCACGAAAATCGGGATATAGAGAATGGGGTAAGGTCGATCGCGCTTCGACCGTCGGTCACCATCGCGGCTGCGACGTTGCCGATTCCAGCCGAGTGCTTGAAGCCGTGGCCCGAGCACGCGGAGACGACGAAGACCCTGTTCTGGTCGGGATGCCGGTCGATGATGAAGCCCCGATCGGGCGTCACCGTGTAGAGACAGGCGGCGGCCTGCGCAACACGTGGCGTGGCGCCCGCGAGCCGGCCCTCGACATGCTTCCGGTACATCTCTGCCGACTCCCTGGGATCGACGGTGCGGTCCATCGTGTCGGCCGTCGTGCTGGTCTCGTATTGCTCGGTCGCGACCTTGAGTCGACGATCGCCGAGCATCGGCGGAAAGCCGTAGAGGTAATCGACGTCGGTCGCGCCATGCATCCAGATGAACACAGGGGCGTTGGCGCGATATGCGTTGGTGTCGTCGAGCTCGTACCAATGCAGCACCTGCCGTTTCACCGAGAGCACGCGGTCAAACGGCGCGCCGAGCAGGTGAGCGTTCCAGGCGCCGGCGGACACCACGACCTGGGCCGCCTCGAATGTGCCGGAGGACGTTTCCACCTGAACAATGGAGCCCTTCTGCGCGATTGAGAGAACTTCGACCCCGTTGCGTATCGTGGCGCCGAGCTGCTCCGCGCGCGTCAGCTGCGCCTTGATGCAGCGCTCCGGAAAAACGTAGCCCCCGCCGGGCTCGTAATAGGCCTTCTCGTTGCCCTCGAGGTTCAGGAATTGCGGGAAGCGATGCGCCACTTCGCGCCCGTCGATCACCTCATGCGCGATGCCGAAGTCCCGCGCGGCTGCGATCGAGCGTGCGACGAAATCGGGTTTGCCGTGGTGCGACGTCTCGCCGACACCGGGCGCCATGACGATGAGGCCGCACGGGTTCAAAAGCTCGGTGGACGTCTCGGCTTCGAGCTCACGCCAGATCCGGTGGGTATCGAGCACCAGGGGCACGTAATCGCGGCCTTCGCCGACCGCCTGCCGGGTGATGCGGGTTTCGCCGTGGCTGGATCCCATCGTGTGGGGAGGGGCGAAGCGATCGAGACCGATCGCCTTTACCCCTCGCTTGGCCAGTTGATAGAGCGCCGCGCTGCCCATGGCACCGAGGCCGATCACCAGAATATCCGCTTTCTCGTTCATCGATCGGGGACTGCTTAATTGTTAGGACGATCCGAACTCTGCTTTCGAAGGCGGCTCTCCTACAAGGATAATTCATGTAATGAAGTCAATTTGCATGTTAATATGACTTCTGCTTAAGCTATGGATATGACGCCACCCATTCCAGACTTGCGAAGCTTGCAGATTGTTGCTGCCGTCGCGGAGTCCGGCAGCATGCTTCAGGCGTCCCGTCAGTTCGGGATGACGCAATCAGCGGTCTCTCAGGCAGTGCGGCGGGCCGAGGCCTCGATCGGCGTCGCGTTCTTCAACCGCAGCCGGAGGCCGCTGACACTGACGCGGGCGGGCCGCATCCTTGCTGGCCGTGTTCGCGATCTGAATCGTGACTTTGACGACTTGGTCCGTGCACTCCGGGACGCAGCGAAACTGCCTGAACGTGTCGATCTGAGGCTCGGCGTCATCGACTCCTATGCAGCCACGGTCGGCGCACACCTCGTCAAGGAGCTCATGACGGGCGAGGTCGCACTGAGTCTGTCCGTTTGGTCGGGCCTTGCTCACGCGCATGCCGAGGCGCTGGTCCACCGAACGATCGACGCGGCGATCACATGCGATGCGATGGATGACCTGTATGATATCGAGCGCTTCCCATTCTATCGCGAGCCAAATCTGCTCGTGGTGCCGCGCGGATCGGAAGCCGAATTTGCCGATCTTGATTTGCGGGAGATCCTGACCCGGCATCGCCTGGTCCGGTACAGCGAACGCTCCTGGGCAGGCGCTCAGGTCGAGCGCCATCTGAGCCGTTTGGGTATTCGTCCGCCGCGGGCCTTCGAGTTTGACACGTCGGACAGCCTGGTCGCCATGGTGGCCACCGGGATGGGCGTGGCGATCACCACGCCGCTGTGTCTGTTGCAGGGGCTCGCTCACGCTGGTCAAGTCAGCGCTCTCCCTCTGCCGGGTCCCGGATTTTTTCGTGAGCTGCTTCTGGTGACGCGCCGCGGAGATCTCTCGTCACTGGCGCCGCGCATCGCAGAGATGGCGCGCACGAGCATTACGACGCAGGCGATGCCGCGCATCCGGACGCTGGTGCCGTGGTTTACCCAAGACTACTAGCAAGACTATGAGCAATAAAAGCAACAAAAAAGCCCGGCGGTGGGCCGGGCTTTTTGTTCGCGATTCGGTGTCGCCTCAGCGGCGGAACATGCCGCCCATCATGCCGCCGACCACGCCGCCCACGAAGGCCGCGCCGGCGTCGCCGCCTCCGCCACCGCTGTGGCGGGGCGCGGGGGCGCTCTGGGCCTGGGAGGGGGCACGTCGGGCCGGCTTCGCGCTGTCATCGCTCGCGGTCGGCGTCGAGGCGACGATCTCGGAGAGCAGGGCCTTGTGCTGCAGCTTGTTGAGGAAGCCCGTCGACGGATAGCCGCGGGCGGCCTGCCAGCGCTTGAGCACCGTGCGGGTCTCGTCGGTGAACGCACCGGTCACCTTGGTGTCGAAGCCGAGCCCGTTGAGGCGGCGCTGCACGTCGCGGCGCTGACCCTTGTCGAGGCCGATCTGGTCCTCGGTGAGCTGGCTGGCGTCTTCGGTGAAGGTTGCGGGATCGACACCGGCATTGAGGTTGCGGGTCGTGGTCGACGGACCGTTCTGGATCGCGGCAAGCCGCGCCAGAGCCAGCGCCTTGAACTGGCCGTTCGGATAGGCCGAGAGGTAGGCGTTGAGCTCTTCCGGCTTGTTGGTTTCCTTCACCGAGCGCCAGTATTCGAGCTCGACACCGTCGGAGCTGCTGCTGGCCGTGGCCGCCGGTATGCTGCTCGAGGCGGTCGGAGCCGCGTTGGCGACCTGCTGGGTCTGCTGCGCCGGGTTGAGATAGACGGCGCCGATCAAATTGGTGTGGCCCCAGGGCAGCTGGCCCTTGTGGGTCTCTTCATTGACCTGGGCACGCACCGAGGTCATCGCCTGCTGGATCTCGACGCCGGGCTTGGTGATGTTGTCGATCAGCGCGCGGGTGAACGGGCTGTTGTTGCCCTCCTGGCCGTCGAGCGCAGTCTGGCCCGGGCCGGTCGCGAACGCGATCAAGGTGCCTTCGCCCGACTTCATCTCGGCAAGGCCGCTTTGCACGTTGACGCTGCGGGTCGCCGAGTTGGACTTGATCTTGGCGGCGAAGGGATTGTCGCGACAGGCGTCGAGGAAGACCAGCTTGACCTTGGCGTCGCCCATGGTCTGGTCGAGCGTCAGGTCGATGTTGATGGCGGCCCCCAACTTGACGTCCATCTCCGACTTGATGTCGGCATCGACGGGCAGAAGGTAGTTGCTGCCGCCGACGGCGATGCCGTGACCGGCGTAGTAGAACACCGCGACATCGGAGCCCTGTGCCTTGCGGCCGAAGTCGAGCAGCTTCTCCGTCATCTGGTCACGGGAGAGGTTGGATCCTTCGATCACCTCGAAACCGACATTCCGCAACGTCGCCGCCATCGCCTTGGCGTCGATCGGCGGGTTCGGCAATTGTGCGACGTTCTTGTAGGCGCCGTTGCCGACGACGAAGGCGACGCGGCGGTCGGCCCTGGCGGCGCTGACCGACAGCGCCATGCACATCAGCGAAACGATGATGGTGAGAGTGCGCATCTGAAATCCCCAACAGAATCGAATGACAGGCAGCAACAAATTGGCGTCGAACCTACACGAAAGCGCCCGGCCTCGCGCTAGCAAAACGACGGTTCGCCCAACTCACCCAACCCGTTGCCCTGTGACCGAGTGTGTACGATGGAAGTGTGCCCCTCCAACGTGATCCAAATCACGCTCGACCACTTGGATTAGTCGCCTCAGGCCGTGGGCCGGTTCACTGTGCGCGGGCAGGAACCGGTGCAGCCGGCTTTAGATTCAGGAGGTTGCCGAACAGGATCAGGGCCGCGCCCAGCACGGTCCAGGCGTCGAGCCGCTCTGAATAGAGCAGCCAGCCAGCGGTCGCGGTGAGGGGGACCCTCAGGAAGTCCATGGGAACCACGATGGTGGCGTCCGCGTAGCGCAGCGCGCTGGCGAGACAGTAGTGCGAGAAAGTGCCGCAGACCCCGATGACGAACAGCCAGCCCCACAGTGTGGCCGACGGCCAGGTCCAGACGTAGAGCGTCGGCACGAAGCCCACGACCATCTGCACGATGATCATCCAGAACAGGATCGACAAGGCGCTCTCGGTCCGGGTCAGCGATTTCGCCAGGATCATGGAGATGCTGAACCCGATCGCGGCGCCGAGGGCGATCAACTGGCCCGGATTGATCTCGCCGGTGGCCGGTCGCACGATCATGACGACGCCGACGACGCCGAGCGCGACGGCCGCGATCTTCCAGACGGTCATGCGCTCGGCCAGGAATGTTGCAGCGAGCAGCGCGGTCCAGATCGGCATCGTGAATTCGATCGCGACAACCTGGCCGATCCCGATCAGCATCAGCGCGTAGAACCAGCCGAGCTGCGCAAAATAATGCATGCCGTTGCGGGCGAGGTGCTGCGCCAGGCGTTTGGTCGCGACGGCCTTGAAGCCGCCGGTCCGGTAGATGATCGGCAGGAGTAGCGTGAATCCGATCAGTGACCGCACCTCCATGATCTGGAAGACGTTCAAGTCACGCGTGGTTTCGCGACCGGCCACCGCCATGACCAGCATCAGGGAGAGCCAGCCGGCCATCCACAGTGCGGCCATCGTTTTTGACGGTGTTGTGGTCATCGGTGTGGGGACAGGAGATTGATCCTGGGGGGAGGGCCGGTATCGGCGACATCACCGCAGTTTGCAACGGCCAAATCTGCCGGTGCAGCGATGCACGGCGACGTGCTAAGCCAAGCTCAGAGCAACAAGAAAATCGGGAGATCTCCGCTCATGCGCATCCTGCAGCCGGCCGAATGGAAGAAACCGCGCGGCTTCTCACATGGCGTGGTGGCGGAGGGGCCCGGCCAATGGGTCGTGCTGGCCGGGCAGACCGGCGGCGACGAGGCCGGCAACTACGAGCCTGACATGGCCGCCCAGGTCGCGACCGCGCTGAAGCGGATCATCAAGCTTCTCGCGGAGGCCGGCGCCGGCCCCGAGCACATTGTCCGCCTGACCTGGTATTTGACCAGCCGCAGCGAATATGAGGCCGCAGGCGCCGGCATCGGTGCGGCCTGTAAGGAGACGCTCGGGCGCAATTTCCCACCCTCGACGCTGCTCTATATCGGTGGCCTCGTCGACGATCGCGCCAAGGTCGAGATCGAGGTGACGGCGTTCGTGCCGGGCGCATAAAAAAATCGATCCGGCGCCGGGCACCGGATCGATTGTCGTGTCACCGCTCGATCTTATTTCGAGAGCGAAATCTCGGCGCCGCGGAACTGGCTGTCCGCGCGCATCCTGACGTTCTGCTTGTTCCCGGACGTGCGCAGCGAGATGTTGGCATTGAAGCCGGCGGTCGAGGCGACCAGCTCGTAGTTTCCGCCGGCACCCTTGCCCTCGATCGAGCCGCTGATGTTGCGGCTGGTCTCACTCCAGTTGCCGACGACGGCGCCGCCCTCGGCCTTCACGTTGGCGCCGAGGTTGAACTTGTAGGCATCGCTGGCGCAGGTCAGCGACATCTCCATCGTCGGGCCGACCGGGGCGTATCTGGCGCGGCAGCGGATCCGCTCGGTCGAGCCGTCGTCCAGGGTGACGGTACCGGCACCGCTCCAGCTTCCCGCCAACTGCGCGAACGGGCCGGCCTGAGCCTTGCTCTCCGAGCTGGCAACAGCTGTCACAAACAAAACGGCGGCCGCCATGAGCAGCCGCCGGTTTAGGAGGTTAGTCCCGAATAGCTTATTGGCGCGATGCTTCCCATCGCCCGCTGCACGGTATGCCTGCAGATGCTCCATTCCACTTCCCCGATCCGGCGTTGCCGCTGAGTTGACCGTTGGCATATGCACCATTGATCGAAACTTTCACAAGTCCCCCACTGCCGATGGTGCCGGAAACGTTAGCGCCGGGCGCGGTGATCTTGCCGTCGGCAACCGTCAGCATGGAGCTTGCGGTCGGCTCGCAGGAACCGGTCTTGGTCACGATGGTGACCTGCCAATTGCCATCAAACGGGGTCTGGGCGACCGCCGGGGCGGCGAGAGTGGCGGTAATGACTGAAGCGGCACAGAACGCCGCGATGCGACCAAAACGCATGAATTCCGTCCTCGAATTTGTCTGATATGCTGACGCTTATTCGGGCGAAATGTGACGGAAATTTGGTGCGATGCAAAGCCGAAAATTGTTCCTGTGGAAACAATGGTTTATTTGCGTTTCTGGCTCCAATTTTCGAAGCAGAATCAAGGCGCCTTCACGTTAATCGTTAACGCGAGGAGCGACTCACGAAAGACTCGGTGCCGATGTCGCGAATTGTTCGTCCTGAGCTTTCGACGGCAAGGCCTTGTGAACCTTGGCGTAATCGATCACGTCGGCCAGCAGCTTGAGGCCGAGCGGGGCCAGCGCACGCTCCCAGAGTTCGCGCGCGGTCTCGCCCTTCTTGACGAAGCACCAGTCCTGGGCGGCGATGGCGCCTGCGTCCATACGGTCGGCGAGGTGATAGATCGTGCCGCCGGCAATCGGATCGCCTTCCTTGATGGTCCATTCCACCGCCGCCTTGCCGCGATGACGCGGCAGCAGCGAGGGGTGATAGCCGATCCCGCCGAACTTGCTGGCCGCCAGCGCGTCCTTGCCGATCCGGGCGTGGCTGTGGGCGGTGATGATCAGATCGGTGTCGGGGGCGATCTCGGAGGCCACCACCAGCTTGGGATTGGCCTGCACCACCACGTCGATGCCGGCGGCCTTGGCGGTCGCGGCGAGGCGGTCATCCGCATCGGCCACCACCACCCGCACGACCCCAACGCCGTGCTCGCGAAGCATGTTCAGGGTGGTCACGCCGAAATGGCGGGAGCCGACGAGGGTAATGCGCATGGGTGTCTGATCCGTCTCGCAGATGCGTCATCCCCCGATAACACGTCCGGCCGTCCTGTCACCACCTGCGCGGCGTTTGCGCCGGTTATCAACAATGCGCAGAGCGCGCAGGGGGCGGTGAATTCCGCGATTGCGCAGTCGCCCGCTCAGGTGCTTCCATGAGCGTATTGCGGCCAGCCCGGAGCGAGCACATGCGGTGCGCGTGGTTTGTCCTACTCGCCGTCCTGATTGCGGCCGGTCCGGCCCGCGCCGGCGGACCTTACCCGGTAGTTCCGCCCGAGAACGGGGTGGCGCCCTTCATCGGCCCGACCTGGGATGCCTATCGCTGCGCCGAAGGCACGATCTACAATTTCTACCACGGCGCCTATTACGGCGAGGAGCCTCCGGCACTGTATCGCGGCTATGCCTACCGGCCGTATTACCGCTACAGCGCCTATCGCAAATCACCGCGCAGATATTTCTGCGTCACGGACTAGGCGTTGCCGCACGGCCACGGTCGGCGGCAAATGATCATTGAGCCGGTTCCTGTGTTTGGTTTCTAGCAGAACGAATCCGCCGCGTGCCGTTAGAACATGCGCTAACCGGGGCTGGCCAAATTTCATTCCGGATCCGTTTTCGAACCCGGCTGTGGCCGCTGGCGTAACCGCCAGCGGCTTTTTCATTGCTGCCATCACGAAATCATCAAACGGTAACGCGTTCTCAACCTGCCTGTCGTATCGACGAATCCGTCGCGGATTTGTATTGCGTACCGCGACACCAAAAATGTCCCGCCGGCGTGGGTGCGCCGCGCGGGCATTTTTGCCGGGGCCGATATCATGCCAAACGCAATCGAGCAGATCGTGGACGCCTATGTGCGGCTGAAGAACCGCCGTGGCCTCGACGAACTGATGATGCACAGGCAGCGGCTGGCGGTCGATCTCAAGAGCAGGTCAGGCAAGTACGATTTCAGCCTGCCGATCGGGAAGATCGACGAGGAAATCGCGATCATCGAGGCTGGACTGGCGAGGCTCGCGGCGGCTGCGCCGGAGCTTGGTGCGACGCGGTTCCGCTAACAATGCTCAGTCGCGCCGGCCGCCATCGATCACGGTGAACAGCGGCCGCGCCGGGGTTGGCTCCACCAGCAATTCCTCCACCAGCGCCGTTGCCGCATCGACATATTTGCGCGTCGGCTTGTCGAGTTCGCGCTTCGCCTCGTCATCGAGCGCGACCTTGGCGGCCTCGACCAGCTTGCGCATCCGCGCCGCGTGATCGTCGCCCGCCGTCAGCGTCGCCCGCGCCAGCGAGCGCAGCACGAACAGCTCCCCTTCGAGGCGGAGCAGGCGGTCGTTGAGCCTGGAGAGGACGGCGTTGAGGTCGGCCATGGCTGCTGTTCGTTGGAGGGGATACTGACCCGTCTAGCGGTGATCGGTGAACGGAGTGCAAACGCCGAAGGTGCAATTGGGCCGATCTGCCGCGTCCCGGATCCCTCCAATTCGGCGGCGGCTGCGCCTTACGCCGCAGTTCGCGCCAGATAGTCGCGCGCGAAGGCGAGATACCAGTCGAGGCAGGCGGGGTTGGCCATCGCCTCCTTGTTGATGACCTTCTCCACGGGCTGGCCCAGCAGCAGCTTCTTGATCGGCAACTCCTGCTTCTTGCCCGACAACGTGCGCGGGATCTCGGCGACCGCAAAGATTTCGTTCGGCAGGAAGCGGCGCGACAGGCCGGCCTCGATCGCCTTGTTGATCTTCGCCTGCATCGCGCCGTCGAAGGCCACGCCGTCGCGCAGCACCACAAACAGCGGCATGTAGCTGTCGCGGCCGAGATATTCGAGATCGACAACGAGGCTATCGAGCACCTCCGGCAGCGCCTCGATCGCGGAATAGAGCTCGCTCGTGCCCATGCGCAGGCCGTGCCGGTTGATGGTGGCATCGCTGCGGCCATAGATCACGCATGAGCCGTCCGGATTCACCTTGAGCCAGTCGCCGTGGCGCCACACCGGCCCGCGGCCGCTGCCGTCGAAATTGTCCGGATAGGTCTCGAAATAGCTCGCGAGATAGCGTGCGTTGCCCTTGTCGTTCCAGAAGTAGAGCGGCATCGACGGCATCGGCTCGGTACAGACGAGTTCGCCGACCTCGTCGATCACGGCGCGGCCCTGTTCGCTGAAGGCTTCGACGGCGGCTCCCAGCAGGCGGCACTGCATCGCGCCCGGTGTCTGCGGCAGTTCGCGATTGCCCCCGATGAAGGCGCCGGCAAAGTCGGTACCGCCGGAGATGTTCGCCCACCAGATATCGGCCTGCGCCTTGCTGCCGTTCTTTCTCGACAGCGCCGCGAAGCGCTCGTTGAACCAGGCTTGCGTATCGGCGCTGAGTGGTGAGCCTGTCGAGCCGAGGCAGCGCAGGGGCGAAAGATCTCCGGCCGTTGCCAGATCGATCTCCGCCTTGGCGCAATTGGCAAAGAACGCCGCGCCGGCGCCGAAGAAGGTCGCTTTCGATTGCGCCACGAAGCGCCACGACGTGGTCCAGTCCGGCTTGTCCTTGGTGCCGCCGGGGCTGCCGTCGAAGATGCAGCAGGTCGTGCCGCTCAAGAGGCCGCCGACCTGCGAATTCCACATGATCCAGCCGGTCGAAGAATACCAGTGATAGCGCTCGCCAAAGGAGTTCGGGTGATAGGAGCAGCCGATGTCGTTGTGCAACCCGAGCAGAGCCAGCACTACGATCACGATGCCGCCATGGCCGTGCACGATCGGCTTGGGCAGGCCGGTGGTGCCGCTGGAGTAGACGATCCAGAGCGGATGATCGAACGGCAGCCACATCGGCTCGAACGCCTCGATCGCGGCGCCCGTCCGTGCGGTGATATCGGAGAGCAAGGCGTCCGGTGCGGCGGGCGCTGTGGCGTCGCTGTGCAGGATGACATGCGCGACGCTCGGCAGCGATCGCCGCAACTCGGCGACGACGTCCTTGCGGTCATGCCTGCGCCCGGCATAGGTGACGGCATCGCAGGCGATCAGCACCTTTGGCTCGATCTGCTTGAAGCGGTCGATCACGGCGGGCGCGGCCATGTCGGGCGCGCAGACGCTCCAGACCGCGCCGATGCTGGCGCTGGCGAGAAACGCGATAATGGTCTCGGCGATGTTGGGCAGATAGGCCGCGACGCGGTCGCCGGGCTTGATCCCCTTGTCCTTCAGATGCAGGGCGAGCGCGGCCGCCTTGCGCTTGAGCTCCGGCCAGCTGGTCTCGTGAAGCTTGCCGTCCTCGCCGCCGCTGACGATCGCGGGCAGGCCCGCGGCTTGCGCCGCGTCAACATGCCGGAACACTTGTCGCGCATAGTTCACCTGTGCGCCGGGAAACCAGACCGCGCCCGGCATCTTGCGCTCGGTGATGACGGCTGCAAACGGCGTCGGCGATTGCAGATCGTAATAATCCCAGATGCTGCGCCAGAATCCGTCGAAGTCGCGCACCGACCATTGCCGCATCTCCTCGTAATTCGCGAAGGTGCGGCCACGCTGCGCGGCGAGCCAGTTGCGATAGAGGGCGATCTGCGGGACGAAAGGGGCGGTCATTGGCATCGGCTTCAATTGCGGGGAAGGGCGAACTTAACCGGTGTCGCGCTCCAGCAAAAGCCGCGCATCCCGCCGAATGGCAGGCATGACGGCCGCGATCTCGCGTCATGCGTCAGGAGGCTGTGAGCCCGCTCCGACCTCGCGGCCACCGTTGATCCAGGTCAACGCCGCCGGTCCTCCGGCGCTCAAATTGCGTTCGGCCGCGCTGAGGCGGCACCCATCACCATGTCACGCGTGCAATGAGGGAGGAACACGATGCGCCGGAGCGAACGTCTCTCGATGAAGTCACTATCAGTTGCAGCGACTGCGGCTGGTATTCTCTTTGGATTTGCCGGTGTCACTCTCACGGCAACGCCCGCAAATGCCGTCGTCTATTGCCAGTACGTCGATTATCCCCCGTCGTGTGTCGCACGCGCCGGCGTGGTGCTGCGGCCGCGTCCAGTCGCGCGAGCTGCGGTTCGGGCCGGCACCGTGAGCGGGACCAATCTGAATGGCGGCGTCAATCGCGTCGGCGTACGTCGCTAAGCGAATGGCGTGCGGGTCACGAAACCCGACGACGGAGGGACCGGGTTCGTGACCTGCTATGCTACCACCCGACGCCGGCCCAGCGGCGGCCGAATACGGGCGGCTTGGTCTTCACGGCCGACCAGCCGAAGAAATGATGCTTGCCCGACCAGGTGTGCACCACGCCGCTACAGATGCTGCACTTGAAGTGGCCCGAATGCGGCTCGGCGTGCTCTTCCCTCGTCGCAGTGTAGTTCATGCTGCAACCGGGGCAGGTGAATTCTTCGATCGTCCAGATGCTGTTGGCCATTGCACCGCAATTGTTTTTGGGACCTCGTCGCAAAGCGTAGGGGCGGGCCTTTGCATCGGCGTAAACCGGGCGGCTGAAATCCGGTTAATCGTCGTTAGCCAAACCGGGCGCCGGTCGCGGATATTGCTGAATTTTCCCGACAATTGCAGCGCCCGTCAGTCCAAATCGCGCCGCCGGTCGGTCCAAGCGCCTCCTTGATCGGACAGCTAGATTTCATCCCATCGCCCTGGTTGGGCAGGGCAAAAATCATTGGGGGTGAGATCGTGGGCAAGAAACTTATTTTGACGGTTGCGTTGTTGTCGCTGGCAACGCCCGTCTTTGCGGCTGACATCATCGAGCCGGCGCCAGTCAAGGCGCCGATCGCGCCGGCTCCGATCTTCACCTGGACCGGGTTCTATATCGGCGCCCACGGCGGTGGCGCCTGGAGCAAGTGGACCGGTATTGATCCGACCGATCCGACGGCGACCTGGAGCTCTGTGACGGCCAGTGGTGGCGTGGTCGGCGGCCAGATCGGCGGCAATTACCAGATCAGCAATTTCGTGGTTGGTCTCGAGGGCACCGGCGCCTGGTCCAGCGTCACGCTCAATGCCGGCGGTCCCTTCGGCGGCGGCGCCGGCTTCAACCTGTCGCTGAAAAACGACTATATCGCCACGGTTGCCGGCCGCTTCGGCGTCGCCTTCGACCGCGTCCTGCTCTACGCCAAGGGCGGCGCGGCTTTCACCCGCGACAAATACAGCGCCAACAATGGCCTGGCCGGCGCGCTCGCCGGCTCGGCCAACGGTAGCTTCAACCGGACCGGCTGGCTCGCCGGGGGGGGCGTCGAATGGATGTTCATGCCGAACTGGTCGGTGCGGGCCGAGTACAACTATCTCGGCTTCGGCTCCATCACCGAGCAACCGGTGACGACGGGCAATCTGGTGGCCTCGCCCGCCAACGTGAAGCTGAACATCCAGACCGGCACGGTGGGCGTCAACTATCACTTCTAAGGGCGCAGGTCCGGGCGGCTTCGTCACAGTGGTTTCATCTTGACGCACGACCCGGCCCGTCCCCGACGGGCCGGGCGCGCGGCCGGTCGTCTTGACGCCCGGCTCTTGGCTGGCAATAACCCTAGCCCGCGCAAGTGCCGGAACCCGCGTTGATGCCGCAAGGAAAGCCGTGCCTGTGAAAAGTCTGCGTCAGCTCCTGACGGGCGAGGACGTCATCCAGCTCGTGATCCGCCTCGGCCTGCTCGCGCTGCTGATCCTGTGGACGCTCTACATCATCCGGCCGTTCGTGCCGATCCTGGCCTGGAGCGGCGTGCTCGCGGTGGCGTTCTATCCGGCCTTCAGCTGGGTCGCCAAGGTCCTCGGGGGCCGGCCCAGGACCGCGGCTGCGATCCTCACCCTGATCACGCTCGGCATCGTGCTCGGCCCGGCCACATGGCTCGGCGTGAGTGCCGTGGACGGGGGCAGGGAGCTGGCGCACCAGCTCGGTACCGGCGACCTCGCGCTTCAGGCGGCGCCGGAATCGATCAAGTCGTGGCCGGTGATCGGCCCGACGCTGTTCGAGCTGTGGGACCAGGCCTATAACAACATCCGCGCCGTGCTGCGCGAGGTCGCGCCTTATCTGCAGCCGCTGGCGGGACCGCTGCTGTCGCTCGCAGGCGATGCCAGCCTCGGCACGCTGCAGTTCCTGGTCTCGGTGTTCGTCGCCGGCTTCCTGTTTCCGCACGGGCCGCGATTGGTTGCGGCCGGACGCGGTTTCCTGTCGCGCATCGTGCCGGAGCAGGGCGAGCATTTTCTCGAGCTGGGCGGCGCCACCATCCGCGCGGTGGCGCAAGGCGTGATCGGCGTCGCCATCGTGCAGGCATTGCTTGCCGGCATCGGCTTCAAGCTCGCCGCCGTGCCGAGCGCCGGCCTGCTTGCCTTCATCGTGCTGCTGCTATCGATCGTGCAGATCGGCGCCTTCCTCGTGCTGCTGCCGGTGATCATCTGGATCTGGACCGCCAAGGACGTCACCACGGCGCTGGTGTTCACCGTGTTCTTCGTCCTGGTCGGCTTCCTCGACACCATGCTGAAGCCGCTCGTGATGGGACGCGGTCTCAACACGCCGACCATCGTGATCTTCGTCGGCGTGATCGGCGGCACGCTCGCCCACGGCATCGTCGGCCTGTTCATCGGGCCGATCATCCTGTCGGTGGCATGGGAAATGGCGGCGGCGTGGATCCGGACCGAGGACCGGACCGCGGCTGCGAAACCGAACGCGATCGCGCCGGCCGACGAGGTCCGTTAGCTGGCCGGCAGCCCCGGGAGGGCCCGGACTTGCCGCGCCTCGCTTGCGTGTGGACAACGATGGGAGCCGACGGTATCCGGGGCGGTCGGCGAACTTGTCTAATGAAATAGACAAGTTACGATGGCGCGATTCTGTTTTCAGTTTGCGACAGTTGTAATGGCGAAGTCTTCCAAGCTGGTTGCCGCCAGGCGCGGCAAGGTTCTGTTGGTCAGGCGACGGTCGGACGGCCTCTGGATGTTCCCCGGTGGCCGCAAGCGTGCGCGCGAGTCCGACAAGGACTGCCTGCGCCGCGAGATCAAGGAGGAATTGCCCAAGCTGAAGCTCGGCCGGATCAGCCTCTGGAAGGAAGTAACGGCCAAGAACAAGCGCTCGGGCCGCAAGATGAGCGACGCGATCTTCATCGCCAAGAGCGCCAAGGGCCGGCTTGCGATCGGCGACAAGAAGGAGCTCGACCGCGCCGCCTGGCAGAAGCCGCGCGGGATCCGCCTGACCGCGACCTCGCGCTACATCCGCGATCGCCTGTTTCCGAGGAAGCCGCGGCGGAGCTAGCCGCCAGGGTGTGACAAATCGCCCGATCATTCCGCGCGGCAAGTGTGAACCAGTTCACAGGCGGCTGCGGAGAGGGCTGCTATAAGGACGTCATTGCCTTACCAATCCATTTTCCTCGAAACACCCCAGTGTCTCCGCGCACTGGGGTTTTTCGCGTCGGGGGCCTACTCAGCCCTGCCGCCGCAGGAAGCCCGTGATCGTGACCTTCTCCCAGATGCCGGCCGCCGCGAACGGATCGGCGCGATTGAAGGCCTCGGCCTCGGCGCGGCTGGAAGCCTCGATCAGGAACAGACTGCCGATCATCGTGGCGCCGTCGTCGGCGACCAGCGGTCCCGACATCACGATCTTGACGCCGAAGCGCGAGGTGTCGCTCAGGAACGTCTTGTGGGCATCGTAATTGGCCAGCCGCGTCGGCAGTGCACCGGTGCGGTCGATGGCATGGATGGCAAACAGCATGGTGTCTCCGTGTCTTGCTTCGGTTGTTGGGACGGCCGCGCTGGCGGCCATCCGTGCTTGTCGTGAAGAGGCTTACTTCGCGCCGAGCTTGCCGGCTTCCTCGAAGGTCGGGCAGGTGCGCTGCTCGAGCGGCTGGTCGAACGGCTGGTAATTGTCCTTGGTGATGACCGTCGGCTTCAGCACGATCTCTGAGATCACGGGTTCATTGCGCAATGAGCGGATCGCCATCATGGTGCCGAGACAGCCCTGGTAAAAGCCGTTGTAGTCTCCGCTCGCGAGCAGCTTGCCGGACTTGATGGCGTCGATCGCCTCTTTGGTGCCGTTGATGCCGATCACCTGGGCCTTGCGGTTGGCGCCGTCGAGCGCCTCGATCGCCCCGACCGCCATGGCGTCGTTGGCGGCGAGCACGCCATCGATCTGCGCGTTCGACTGCATCAGGTTCTCCATGACCTGGAGCGCCTGGAGCCGCTGATAGTTACCGGGCTGCGAGGCCAAGAGCTTGGCGCCCGGGTTCTCCTTCAGCGCATCGTTGAATCCGCGGACGCGATCGACGTTGGTGAGCGAGCCCTTGACGCCCTCGATGATCACGATGTTGCCCTTGCCGCCGAGCGTCTTGAGCAGGAAGCGCGCGGTCTCGAGGCCGAGGCTGTAGTCGTCGGCGCCGACGAAGGAGAGGAACTTGCCGCCGGCGGAGCGGTCGGTGATGTTGACGACGGGAATCTTGGCGTCGTTGATCTTCTCGACACCAGGCACCATCGCCTTGTAGTCGACCGGTGTGAACACGATCGCGCTCGGCTTCTTCACCACGACGTCCTCGATCTGGCTGAGCTGCTCTGGGATCGAGTCCGGCTTGGTCGGAATGTACTGGAGCGTCTTGGCGTTCAGGGTCTTCGCCATGTTGTCGGCGCCGACCCGCACCGTCTGGAAGAACGGGTTGGTCTGGTTCTTGGTGAACACGGCAATGGTCTCGCCATCGGCGCGCGCCTGCGTCGTGAACGCGGCCGCCATCACCAATGGCAGTGCGAGATAGCCCAGTCTCTGTTTCATGTCGTCTCCATCCCCATTTTGGTTTGTTGGATTGCTTGAGAATTCATTGCGTGCGGCGGCGGGTCTTCATGTCGAGCCAGACCGCGAGAATGACGATGATGCCGGTGACGAGCGGCTGCCAATTGGCGCTGACCGAGAGCAGGTTCATGCCGTTCAGTACCAGCGTCAGGATCAGCGCGCCGATGAAGGTGCCGAACACGGTGCCGACACCGCCGAACAGCGAGGTGCCGCCGATCAGCACGGCCGCGATCGCCGGCAGTGTCAGGCTTTCGCCGATGTCGGCCTCGGCGGAATTGAGCCGGGACAGGAAGATGATCGAGGCAAGCCCCGCCATGGTGCCGGAGACGGCGTAGACCAGCAGTAGGCGGCGGGTGACGGGAATGCCGGAGAGGCGGGCGGCGACCGGATTGGCGCCGATCGCATAGATCTCCTGGCCCCAGATCGTGCGCTGGGCAAACAGCGTTCCGATGCCGAGGAACACCAGCAGCAGATAGACCGGGATCGGCAGCCCGAACAGATAGCCGCTGCCGATCTGGCGGAAGCCTGCCGGGAAGCCGTGCAGCGTCTCGCCCGCCATGTACCAGTAGGTGAGCCCGTTCAGAACCCAGAGCATGCCGTAGGTGGCGATGAAGGAGGGGATGCGCAGCGCCGTCACCATGATGCCGTTGAGGAGGCCAACGATGCCGCCGCAGGCAAGACCCGTCAGGATGCCCAGCACCGGCGATCCCGTGGTGTGGATCACGGTCCCGGCGACGCAGGCGGACAGCGCGACATTGGCGCCGACCGAGAGATCGAGGCCGGCGGTGAGCACCACCAGCGTCAGGCCCGAGGCGATGAAGAAGGTAAGGCTCGCCTGGCGCAGGACGTTGAGGATGTTGCCGAGGCTGAGGAAGGAGTCGTTCAGCACCGCCAGCACGGCACAGATCAGCAGCACGGCGAGCAGCCGGTAGAACAGCTGGATCGCGTCCTGGGACAGGAAGGAACGCGGCGGCGACAGCGCTTCCTTGGTGATGTCGGTCATGTGCGGCTCCGCAGGCCATCGAGGAACAGCGCGACGATGACGAGGACGCCGACGCTTGCGACCTGCACCGAGGACGGCAGCGAGATCAAATTCAGCCCGTTGCGCAGCACGCCGACGGCGATGACGCCGAGGAGCGTGCCGAGCAGCCAGCCGTTGCCGCGCTCGAACGAGGTGCCGCCGACCGCGACGGCTGCGATCGCATCGAATTCGAGCCCGAGGCCCGCGGTCGGATGGCCCGAATTCATGCGGGCGGTCATCAAGAGGCCGGCGATGCCGGCCATGGTGCCGCCGATCGCGTAGACCGCGATCAGGAGCTTGTTGGGTGAAAGGCCGGCGTAGCGGAGCGCCTCGCGATTGCCGCCAAGCGCGAACACGTAGCTGCCGAAGCGGGTGTGATAGAGCAGGCCGTGGAAGGCGGCGTAGGTCACGAGCGCGATCACGATCGGCACGGGAATGCCGAGCAGCGTCGCCGAATAGATGTCGCGGACGCTGTGGGGGATGCCGACCACGCTCTGGCCGTCGGAGACGATCAGCGACAGGCCCTGCACCATGCCCAGCGTGCCGAGCGTCGCCACGAAGGGCGGGATGCCCAGGATCGCGACCAGCCAGCCGTTGACGGTGCCGAAGGCCGCGCCGACCAGCACGCCGGCGCCCAGGCCGAGCAGCATCGACTTGGTCGCGAGCGAGACGATGGCGACGCAGAGCGAGGTCAGCGTCAGCACAGCACCCATCGAGAGGTCCAGCCCCTCGGTCATGATGATCAGCGTCATCGGCAGCGCCAGCATGGTCAGGATGGTCGACTGCACCAGCACGTTCGAGAGATTGGCGGGGGTGAGGAACCCGGGTGCGATGGCACCAAACAAGACAATGAGTGCGCCCAGCACAATGGCGACGCCGGGAATGCGCTGCAGCGGATTGGGTTGGGAAACGACGGCGGCCTCACGCATGGTGCATCCCCAATCGCACGATGTTCTCCTCGGTCAGCTCGTTGCGCGCCAGATGTCCGGCGACGCGGCCCTCGCGCATCACATAGGCGCGGTCGCAGACATGGCAGATCTCGACCTGCTCGGACGAGATCATCAGCGCCGCCGCGCCCTCGGCGACCAGCCGGTCGATGAGCGCGAAGATCTCGGACTTTGCGCCGACGTCGATGCCGCGGGTCGGCTCGTCGAAGATGAAGAGCTTTGCGCCGGCCGCCAGCCACTTGCCGATCACGACCTTCTGCTGATTGCCGCCGGACAGCAGACCAACGGTCTGGCGCGCGCTCGGGGTGGCGATGCGGAGCTGACGGATCAGGCCATCGGCGGTGCGCTGGCCGCTGCGCGGATCGAACAGCCCGCTTGGGAACAGTTTTCGCAGCGCCGAGACCACGAGATTGTCGCCGACCGAACGCAACAGCGCGAGCCCTTCGCTCTTGCGGCTTTCCGGGATCAGCGCGATGCCGCGGCGGGCGGCAATGTCGGGCTCGCCGGAGATCGCCTTGCCGTCGAACACGATCTCGCCCGAGGCGACCGGATCGGCGCCGAAGATCGCGCGCGCCACCTCTGTGCGGCCGGATCCAACCAGGCCGCAGAGGCCGACGATCTCGCCGCGGCGGACCTCGATGTTGATGTCGGAGATGCCGCTCGGTGCGGTCAGCCCCTTGACCGCAAGCAGGACCTCGCCGGGCTTGTCGGCAAAATTGCGCGGATAGGTCATGTCGACGGTGCGGCCGACCATCATGCGAACGAGCTGGTCGGGCGTGACGTCGGCCGGCTTGACGCCGTCGATGCGGCGGCCGTCGCGCAACACTGTGATGCGGTCGCCGAGCGAAAACACCTCGGCCATGCGGTGCGAGATGTAGACGATGGAGACGCCGTCGGCCTTCAGCCGCGCGATCAGCGCGAACAGCAGCTCGGTCTCGCGGTCGGACAGCGCGGCGGTCGGTTCATCCATCACCAGGATGCGCGCGTTCTGGCTGATGGCTTTGGCGATCTCGACCATCTGCTGCTGGGCGACGCCGAGCGTGTTCACGGTGATGGAGGGATCGATGTCGAAGCCGATTGAGTCGAGCAGGCGCTTGGCATCGGCCAGGATCTTGCGCCGGTCGATGGTGCCGGGGATGCGCCCCTTCGGCTCGCGGCCGAGGAAGATGTTCTGGGCGATGTCGAGATAGGGGACGAGCGAGAATTCCTGGAAGATCACGGCAATGCCGAGTTTTTGCGCGTCGGCGGTGGATGCAATCGTGACCTTCTCGCCCTTGTAGAAGAATTCCCCGGCGTCGGCCTGGTACGCGCCGCACAGCACCTTCATCAGGCTGGACTTGCCGGCGCCGTTCTCGCCGAGCAGCATGTGGACTTCGCTCGCGTAGAGCGCAAAGGACACGTCGTCCAGCGCCTTGACGCCGGGGAATTCCTTGCTGATGCCGCGCAGCTCGAGCAGCGGTGTTGCTGCGGTCTCGACAGGGGCGCTCACGTGGGTGTTCATGGCCGCGCTCCCGCAAAGATCTTGCCGGGGTTCATCAATCCGTCCGGATCGAGCGCGGTCTTGATCGACCGCATCACGTCGACGGCGTCGCCGAGCTCGTCGGTGAGATAGTCGATCTTGCCGAGCCCGATGCCATGTTCGCCGGTGCAGGTGCCGTCCATCGCGATGGCGCGGCCGACCATGCGGGCCTGCAGGGCCTTGGCGCCGTCGATCTCCTCCGGCTTTGCGGGATCGACCAGGATCAGCATGTGGAAATTGCCGTCGCCGACATGGCCGACGATGGGCGCGGTGAAGCCGTGCTCGTCGGCATCGCGGCGCGTCTCGGTCAGGCATTCCGCCAGCCGCGAGATCGGCACGCAGACATCGGTGATGACGGCGCGCGCGCCTGGTCGCAGGCCCAGGCCTGCATAGAGCGTGTTGTCGCGGGCGTGCCAGAGCCGGCTGCGGTCCTCCGGCGCCTTGGCCCATTCGAAACCGCGGCCGCCGTGCTCGGCGGCGATGGCCTGAGCCAGCTCGGCCTGCTCGGCAACGGCGGTCTCCGAGCCGTGGAATTCGAAGAACAGGGTCGGTGCCTCGCGATAGCCGAGCTTGGCGTAGGCGTTGATCCCGCGCATCATGACGTCGTCGAGCAGCTCGACGCGGGCGACCGGAATGGCAGCCTGGATGATGCCGATCGCGGTATCGACGGCGTTGTGCAGGGTGTCGAAGCTGCACACCGCCGCTGAGATCGCCTGCGGCAGCGGATGCAGTTTCAGGGTGATCTCGGTGATCACGCCGAGCGTGCCTTCGGCGCCGACGAACAGCCGGGTCAGATCGTAGCCGGCCGCGGATTTGCGGGCGCGGCGGGAGGTGCGGATCACGCGACCGTCGGCCAGCACCACCTCCAGCGCCATGACATTGTCCTTCATGGTGCCATAGCGCACCGCCATGGTGCCGGAGGCGCGCGTGGAGGTCATGCCGCCGATCGAGGCATCCGCGCCGGGATCGATCGGGAAAAACAATCCGGTGCCGCGCAGCTCCGCATTGAGCTGCTTGCGGGTGATGCCGGGCTGGACCACGACATTCATGTCGCTGTCGTGGACGTCAAGCACCCTGTTCATGCGTGCGAAGTCGATGCAGACGCCGCCAGCGACCGCCGACGCATTGCCCTCGAGCGAAGTGCCGGCGCCGAACGGCACGATCGGCATATTAGCGCCGGCGCAGAGCTTGACGATCTCGGCGACCTCAGCGGTCGTCTCGGGATAGACGACGATGTCCGGGGGCAGGGCGCGATAATAGGACTCGCTCTGGCCATGCTGGTCGAGCACGCCGCGCGCGATGGTCGCACGCGGACCGATCACGCCCGTGAGGCGTGCAGCCAAAGCGGCACTGTTGACCCGCGGTCCCATCGTTTCTCCCTGTCGTCGGTCCTTGTCGCGGACTGTTGTCAGTCCGTCGATTCGACGTTCGGCTTACGCCGCTTGCGCGTTGCTTGCAGCCTGCTTCAGGCCGAAATCATAGTTGAGATGGAAGTAGGCGCTGTCCACCATGCGACCATCCGGCGCACGGCCGGCCGGGCAATGCACGAAATCGTGGATCAGGCTGTCCTTGACGCCGAACACCACGTCGGAGTCGAGATATTTGTCGCCGGCGACGAACACATGCGTCACGAGCTGCTCGAAGCCCGGCGCCGAGATCATGAAGTGCACATGCGCCGGGCGCCAGGGATGGCGACCCTGCGCCTCCAGCATCTCGCCGACCGGGCCGTCATGCGGGATCGGATAGGCCGCGGGCTTGATCGACCAGAAATGGAAGCGGCCATTGGCGTCGGTGTGGAAGCGGGCGCGCATCGTGAGATCGCCGATCTCGTCGAGCTGCTGCACGTCGTAATAGCCGTCATTGTCGGAATGCCAGACGTCGACCACGGCGCCTGCGAGCGGCCTTCCGTCGACGGTCGAGACCGAGCCCGTGACGATCATGGGATCGCCTTCCATGGTCCCAGAAATATCGTCGCCATTCTGCTTCTCCGGCGCGGCCTGGACGAAGAATGGACCGAGCACGGTGGTCTCGGTCGCGCCTTCCGGCACCGGGTGGTTGATCGCGTCGACCAGCATGGAGACGCCGAGCGTATCCGACAGCAGGATGAACTCCTGTCGCTTGTCGTCGCACATGTGTCCGGTGCGGGTCAGGAAGTCGATGCCGTATTCCCACTCCTTCTGGGTCGGGCGGATCTCGCGCACGAACGCGTGGAGATGACGCACCAGGGCTTCGCTGACCTGCTTGATGCGGGGATCGGTTGCGCCTGCGATGCGCTCGAGCACGGCGTCGGTGATGTTGGTCTCGCTGAAATTACGCAAATCTGCCTCCGCTAATCAGAGTTTGGGCTCATCAAGGCCCGACAGCCGTTCGAGATGCTTCACGGTCGCGATGAAATCGGTCTCGCCGTCGCCTTGCGCGACCAGCGAGCCGTAGGTCTCGCGTACCTGGGCTGCGAGCTGCAGCGGCACGCCGACGGCATGGCCGGCGCCGAGAATGAGGTCGAGGTCCTTGGCCATCTGCTTGCAGGAGAAGCTCGAGACGAAGTCGCGCTTTCGCAGCGGCGCGGTCTTGTACTTCACCATCGGGGAGGCGACCGCGCTCTCGTCCAGCACCTTCAAAATGTCCTGCCAGCCGATGCCGCCCTTGCGCGCCAGAGCCAGGCTCTCGGCCATCATCGCGGCCGAGACCGCGATCATGAGATTGACCGCGAGCTTTGCGTAGCGCGCTTCCTCGCTCGGCCCGAGATAGGTCTGCGCGCGGGTAAAACTCGCAAACAGCGGTTTTGCACTCTCGAAGGCGTCCTTTGGACCAGACACAAAGCAGCTCAGTGCGCCGGTGTGGACGATGCTGGCGTTGCCGGAGACCGGCGCCCGCAGATAGGCGACGCCACGCGCCTGCGCGGCGGCATCGACTTCGGCGGAGGCTTCGGCGCTGACCGTGCTGGTCTCGATCAGCACCGCCTTCGGCGCCATCGCGCCGATCAGCCCGGTCGGGCCGAGCATCACCGCGCGAAGTACGGCGTCATCGGGGAGCGAGGTGACGACCAATGGGCGGCCGTTAACGGCGTCTGCGGGCGAGCCAGCCACGGCAATCCCGTGCTCGCGTGCCTCGTCGAGACGCGCGGTGCTCTGGTCGAAGGCGGTGACGGCGTAGCCGGCCTTGGCGACGAGAAGCGACATCGGCAGGCCCATCTTGCCAATGCCGATGAAGGCGACCTGTTTGCTTGTTTCAGTCATTGTTGTTGTCCGTTGGCCGCTATGTTGCGGCGTGCCCTTGTCGTTCGATGTCTTTCACCAGCCGCTGGCCGGATCGTGCGAGCAGCTCTTTCTTCCGGTCGAGCCCGTCGGCCAGCAGTTTTCCATTCCGCTTCTTCCAGACGCCCCCGATCATCACCGATTCGATGTTGGCGAGGCTGGTCTGCATCACGACGGTGGCGATGGGATCATGGACCGGAAAGAGGTTGAGATCGTCGGCGTTGATGACCACGAGATCGGCGAGTTTGCCCGGCGTCAGCGACCCGATCTGGCTCTCGCGGCCGAGCATGCGTGCGCCTTCGGTGGTGATCCAGGCCAGCGCCTCGCGCGCGGGAATCGTGGTCGTCGCCGGAATCGTGCCTTCGCTCTTGCGCATCTCGGAATTGTCGAGCGCGCGCTGCATCGACAGGGCGACGCGGGCGGCAGAAAAGAGGTCTCCGGCCAGCACGGATTCCAGGTCGATGCCGATGGTGGGCCGGACGCCGCGTTTGAGCAGCCGTCCGGTGATGGGAAAGCCGTGGCCCTGGATCATCTCGTTTTCGGGCGTCACCGAGAAGCTGACGCCGAGATCGATCAACTTTTGCAGGAGGTCGTCGGGTAGATCGTTGCCATGGACGATGTTGACATGGGGCCCAACGAGCCCGGCCTCGATCAGCTTCTCCCAGCCACCTTGCGTCTTCGCGGGACCGCCGCCCTGATGCATCGAGGCGATCAGGCCGAGTTCCCGCGCCAGCCGGAAATCGTGCAAGGACACGTCGAGCGTCGAATAGTGCGGACCGAGAATGGCAAGTCCGAGCGTGACCAGGCCATTGCGGTCGGCGAGGGGACCCGCCAGCAGCCGCTCGACCTCGCGGCGCGGATGCGGCACCTCCGAGAAATGCGGCTCGCCCGGTTTGGGCTCAGGCTTCGGCGAGCCGTGGAAGAAGGCAGCTCGGATGCCGCTTTCGAGCAGGCCGCGCACGGCGGCGTCGGTATGAGCCGGCGTCGGGTTGTTGTGGCACCAATCGACCAGCGTGGTGGCGCCGCAATTGATCTGGTTCAGCGCGCCGACGAGGGTGGCGATGTAGATGTCGTCGGGGGCGAACAGGGTCGCGAGCCCGGCATGCATGCGGCGGAAATATTCGAGCAGCGTCCAGTTCGCGGCATACCCGCGCAGCGCCGTCTGCCAGGTGTGCATATGCGCGTTGATTAGCCCGGGGATGACGATGCGGCCGCGACCGTCGATGATCTCGGCATCGGTGGCGTCAATGCCGGGACGCACCTCGGCGATCCGCCCATTCTCGACCAGCACGTCGCCGACACGGAGATCGCCGATCGAAGCGTCCATGCTGATGATCGTTGCTGACTGGATGAGGGTGCGCCGCATGTCGGTCACGCCGCCGCTTCGGTTGCGACGGGCGGATCGCCGGCCCAGGCGCGCGCGATCAGGTCGCGGATGGCGTTGCGCTCGAGCGGGCGCGGATTCCAGTAGGCATTGGTGACGGCGAGATCGGCCGCCTTGTCGATGCCGCTTTCGGGCATGCCGATGTCGCGTAGCGCGACCTTGGCTCCCAGTCGCCTGGCGAGATCGTAGAGACCCTGGGCCGCATCTGCCGCACCGATTGCACGCGCGATCCGCGCCATCGCGTCAGGCACCGCGGGCGCGTTGTAGGCCAGCGCGTGCGGCAGCACGATCGTGTGCGTCTCGGCATGCGGCAGGTCAAACGTACCGCCGAGCGTGTGGCAGAGCTTGTGATGCAACGCCATGCCGACGGTGCCGAGACACACGCCGCACAGCCATGCACCGTAGAGCGCATCGCTACGCGCCGCGCGATCATCAGGCTTGGCCGCAATCGCGGGCAGCGCCCGCGCCAATGCACGGATTCCTTCCTCGGCCATCAGCGAGGTCACGGGATTGGTGTCGCGCGCGTAGAGCGCCTCCACCGCATGCGCGATGGCATTGATGCCGGAGGTGGCCGTGAGGCCGACCGGCAGCGTCATCGTCAGGTCGACATCGTAGATCACGGTCTCCGGCAGCACGGCGGTGTCGCGCACCGTGGTCTTCAGTCCGTTCTCGGTCTGGCCGAGGATCGGGGTCATCTCCGAGCCGGCATAGGTGGTGGGAATACAGAGCTGGTTGACGCCGGTGCGCAACGCGAGCGCTTTGCCAAGACCGGTCGTCGAGCCGCCGCCGAGCGCGACCACGCAATCGGCGTCGCAGGCTTCCATCGCTGCAATCGCGCGCTCGGTCACCTCAACGGGCGTGTGCATGGTGGCGCCGGCAAAGATGCCGGCATAGAGCGGGCCCAAGGCGGCACCGAGCGTTTTGCCTTGCGCTTCCTGCTGCGGCGTCGTCAGCACCAGCGCGCGGCGGCCGCCCAAGCGCTCGATCTCGGCCTTGGCCGAGGCAAGAGTTCCGCTGCCGAACACGACGCGGCAGGGCAGATTTTCAAAGGTGAACGAACCGATCATGCGCCGGTCTCTTTGACGGGATAATCGACCTGGAAGCGTCCGATCCGCAAGTCGCCGAGCTCCTCCCGCACCCGCAGATGTTCCGGATGGGTGGCGTAGGCCTTTAAGGCGCTGCTGTCGGTAAACTCGGAGACGAGGACAACGTCGCAGGCGTAATCGACATCGCTGATATCAGCGCCAACTTCGATGTGGGTGAGGCCGTCGATCCGGCCCTTGAGGCCCTCGAACAGGGTTTTGACCTTGGCTCGAGCGGCCAAACGCTCAGCCTCGGTCTCCCCGCGCAGCCGCCACATCACGATGTGCTTGATCGGACCCGACATTTCCCAAATTTCCTCACCTGCGATCTTGCTTGTTGGCTCCATTTTGCCTTGCAGAAATCGGAAATAAAGGCCAAAAATCGTAAGTCTCTTTTCCACTATGAGGAAGAATGGACCGGCTCCTCCAACTCGAGGTGTTTTCCAGGACGGCTGAGCTCGGCAGCCTCTCCAAGGCCGCCGACACCTTGCGGATGTCGAACGCGGCTGCGAGCCGGCACCTCAGCGCACTGGAGGAGCGGCTCGCGGTCCGGCTGATCGAGCGCAACACGCGCCGTCAATGGCTGACCGAAGCCGGACAGGAGCTGCTGCAGCGTTGCAGCACGCTGCTGAACGAACTCGCGGAGGCCGAGGATGCCGTCAGCGATCGCGCGCTCTCGCCCAAGGGCATGCTGCGCGTCACGAGCTCGCTGTCCTTTGCGATGATCTACATGGCGCCGATGCTGCCGGCGTTTCGCAAGCTCTACCCGAAGCTCGATGTGCAGATCATCGCCGCCAACCGCTATCCTGACTTCATCGAGGCCGGCATCGACGTCGCCATCCGCACGCGGGAGCAAGAGCCGGATTCCAACATCATCATCCGCCGCATCGGGCAGATGCGCCGCGTGCTGGCGGCTGCACCGTCCTATCTCGCGGCGCACGGCACGCCAGAGCATCCCGCCGATCTCGCGCGGCATGACATGCTGGTCTACAACCTCGCCAACGATCCCTATTCGCTGCGGTTGAGCCGGGGCAGCACGACGCAGACCGTTCGGATCGCGCCGACGCTCGACAGCAATGACGGCCAGATCATCTGCGGCGCCGCGCGCGCGGGGCTCGGTATCCTGATCCAGCCGCTCTACATCGTGCAGAGCGACATCGCAGCCGGCAAGCTCGTGCCCGTGTTGACGGATTGGGAATTGCCGCTGCTGACGATGAACGTGGCCTATCAGAACCGCGTCCGGCTGCCGGCGAAGATCAGGGTGTTTTCGGACTTTCTGGTCGATCACATCCGCGCGCATTCCGACGCCGGGATCTGGATCGAGGCGACGTAAAAGGCCTGCCGGGTCCTATTCGGATCGTTCCTGCACCCGCGCGCGTCCGGCGGACGACGACCGCGATCGAGGAGCCGCACGCGGTTCCGGCGGGATAGAGCGCCTGGCTGCTTCGACCTCGTGCTGTTCCTTGCGGGCCTTCCTCGCGTTTCGCATGGCGCGCTTGATGAAGGGATGTTGCGAGTCCTCGGCGAAGAACAACACAACCTCGCAACCGGGACATTGCCTGGAATAGCCGTCCTGCAACCGTCCCGCGCGATCGCGAAACATCGTCTTGCAGCGCGTGCACTGGACCTGGACGAAACTCATGTGCCGACAACAATGACTATGGAAATCGGCAGCCACGGTGAGCCGAATATCTGAAGAAAGCCTGAAAGCCGGTTGCGACTTTCACGCGCGTCTTGCGGCGCAACCGCTATTGCTTCGCGGCGATCGCGTCCAGGCAGTGATTGAGATAATCGGTCCGATCGCGCGGCAGCACTTTCTCCAGATCCGCCTTCAGGGCGCATTCGCGCTGACGGATCTGCTCGGCGCGGCGCTTTTCGGCCGCTTCGCGGTATTCGGGTGCAACCTTGCTGGGATCGACCAGGCCTTGGGATCGGGCAGGCACCGTGACAAGCAGCGCGACGGCTGCGACAACAATAAACTGGTTCAAATGAGTCTCCGTAAAAGCGCTCATCCTAGCGCTTGGTTTCGGAAGGCTCAAACGGCAAGTGCGATGCGGGAAGTGTGATGGGGCAACAGCCAGCCCCGACCGACCCAGGCCGCCGGAGGGCCGGCTGTCAGGCCTGACGACATCAATGTCTTCGCGTGAGGTCCGTCACTTGGGGACGTGGTCGATCTTGTGCCCCAAATGGCCGGTGTCGTGGTCGCGCCGCAGCTGGCTCAGCGACGTCTCGTTCAACTGGTGCAAGACCTCACTGAGCTGGGTCGCGTCCGGATAGCCGGCCGCAAAACCCTTGCCGTAGATCTTGCGCAATGTGCCGACCAGCGTGTTGCCGTGTTTTTTGCTGATCGCGCCATCCTTGTCCCGATGGCGACCATCCAGGCCCGACTCCTTCATGGGTCTCTCCCTGTGCGGCGTCTGCGCGCCTCGCTGAAAGGTGCGCCCAAATGAGTTGATTGGCAACGACGTGGCTCGTGCGAGTTGCGGACTGCACGAGACAGACGCCAAAAGAGCCCCGCGCTCCCGGGCGCGGAGGTCTCATTTTCGGTTACGATGCCGAAGGTGCGGTTAGGCTGCCTGCTCCTCAAACGAGGTGTAAACCCGGCCATGGGGATCGACGATCTGAACGTCGCGGCAGCCGTCCTGGATCAGCTCCCTGGCCTTCTTGAGGGCGGCGGCGAGAGACTCCCGCTTCAGGTTGACGACGCCTGCCGTGTCGAAACCGGTGATTTCAAACATGCCGCTCCTCCCGTTTGGTCGAATCCTACACCTTTCCAGCCGGTTGTCTTCTGGCTTTTTTCGACGGGACGCATGGAACTGGGGGCAGAATCCCGTCCCGTCGTGCCTCCGATCGACCATTTGATTTGGATCAAGCCTGCCGCTTGCTCGGCGCCGCTACGCTCGACGAGAGTGTGCCGTTCCGCGAGACACAGGTATTGAGCCGTGAAGACACTTCGCCAGTTTCTGCCCGCCGACGCCGTGGTCCAGCTCGTGATCCGGCTTGCGTTGCTGGGGCTGCTGATCATCTGGACGTTCCTGATCATCAAGCCGTTCGTGCCGATCCTGACCTGGAGCGCAGTGCTGGCGGTGGCGTTCTATCCGGTCTTCGGCTGGCTTGAGAAACTGCTCGGCGGCAGCCCACGGATCGCGGCAGCCATTCTCACCTTGGTGATGCTCGGAATTGTCATCGGCCCGGCGGCGTGGCTGGGCTTGAGCGCCGTCGAGGGGATCAGGGATATCGCGAGCCAGATCAGCGCCGGCGATCTCGCGCTGAAGGCCGCTCCAGAGCAGATCAAGAGCTGGCCATTGATCGGACCGCAGCTCTACGATCTCTGGAATCTGGCCTACACCAATGTCCGCGCGGTGCTGCGCGAGGTGACGCCATATCTGAAGCCGCTCGCCGGGATCATGCTGTCTTTCGCCGGCAGCGCCGGCATCGGCACGCTCCAGTTCCTGCTGTCGGTGCTGGTCGCCGGAATCCTGTTTCCGTACGGTCCGCAACTCGCCGGCGCGATCCGCGGTTTCCTGTTCCGCATCGTGCCGGAACAGAGCGAGCATTTTCTGGAGCTTTCCGGGGCGACCATCCGCGCTGTGTCGCAGGGCGTGATCGGGGTTGCGATCATTCAGGCGCTGTTCGCCGGCATCGGTTTCAAGCTCGCCGGCATTCCGAGCGCGGGTCTGCTGGCCGTGGTCGTTCTCCTGCTGTCGATCGTGCAGATCGGCCCGGCCATCGTGCTCATTCCCGTCGTGATCTGGATATGGATGGACAAGGACGTGATGATGGCACTGCCGCTGACGATATTCTTCGTCATCGTCGGCGTTCTCGACAACATCTTGAAACCGCTGGTGATGGGACGCGGGTTGACCACGCCGACGCTCGTGATCCTGATCGGGGTGATCGGCGGAACGCTCGCGCATGGCATCATCGGCCTCTTCATCGGGCCGATCATTCTTGCTGTCGCCTGGGAGCTCGCGGCCGCCTGGATCCGCATCGAGCGCGTCGCGCCGGCGGAGGTCAACGAGGTGCGCGATGTCGCGACCGACGCGACCTTGCAGCACCATTGACCTGGATTGGCGCGGAGGCATCGCACGTCAAATTTCGAACCTTCGTGACCGAAAGCAAACGTTCCAGCCAAAGGCCATCCTCAGATCGGTTCTCATGATATTGCAGCTGGCAGTCGGCGCGCTGGTGAGCGCGATCAATATCGGTATTCACGCGCTGGTCACCGTCGTTGCCGTGGCTATTGCGCGCAGCGCCGGGCTTCGAAGAACCGAGCGACCGAGATTGCTTCTGATGGGCGTGATGATTGCGACCGCGGCGGTGCTGAATCTCGCGCACACGGTGGAAGTGCTAGTATGGGCCTGGACATACGACATCGTCGAGGCCGCGGCCTCGCCCGATAGCGATCTGCTCTATTTCGCCTTCGTCAACTACACGACGCTCGGCTATGGCGATATCACGCCGGTGCAGGCGTGGAGGTTGCTCGGTCCGCTGACCGCCATGAACGGCGTGCTGCTGTTCGGCTGGTCAGCCGCAATCCTGTTCGAGGTATTGCGCAAGACGCTCGACCATGTCGGACTTACCCGAGACGACCTCATCCCATGAAAAGGACAAGCGCCGTGAACGCCACCGGCAACGCGCCAAGGACGACGATGGCGATCCGAAATACGATCTCCTTCGACATGGATCGAGGCTAGCATTGAGGGGAGCCGGCGTGATGTGCAGTTTGTGCCACCCTGGCGTCACCGGGGTGTCGGAGGTCGCACGATCGGTCCTGGACGGTGCGTCGCGCACCGTCCAGTCAGTCGTTTTCGGCTGGATCAGGGCTGCAAGTCGAGGCTTGCGAGCTGTTCCCGGTCTAGCAGCACGATCTGGCGCTGGGTATTGCCGATGAAGCCGAGAATGCCGAGTTCATGCAGCCGCGACAGGGCGCGGGAGACGGTCTCCAGCGTCAGGCCAAGATAGTCGGCGATATCGCGCCGGGACATCGGCAGCGCCATCACGCCGGCCGCCGTCAACCTTTTGTCCATCTCGAGCAGGAAGGCCGCGACCCGTTCCAGCGAGGTCTTGCGGCCGAGCAGCAGCATGTGGTCTTCGGCGTGCTGGAGATTGTTCGTGGTCATGCTCAGCAGGTTCTTCGCCACCATGGCGTCGCTCTCGGCCACGATCTCGAGGCTTTGCCGCTTGACGAGGCGCACATGGGTATCGACGATCGCCTCTGCCGTGAAGCGGTGCTCTCCACCGTTCTCCAGGCCGAAGACGTCGCCGGCGAGATGAAAGGCGCCGATCTGCCTGCGGCCATCCGACAGCAGCTTGTAGCTTCGCACTGCACCAGACTTGACCTGATAGACATAATCGGCGGGCTCTTTCTCGCCGTAGATTTCGCTGCCTTTCTTGTAGGAAAATTCGCTTAAATTGACGAGCGAGTTTGAAGCGCTGGTCATTCCGAGATCACGGAGAGAATTGGGACGCGGGGCGGAATCAGTCGTGATACGAACGAACATGGCCAACTCCTCAGCTCATCGCCGAATTGGTCTGTCAGACTGAACTCATTGCGTACTTTGCGGGGAATGTGCCGCGCTATCCCACTCCCGCCGAAGTTGATTTACGACCAAGGACGCATTTCAAACCATTGTCCTAAGGTGCATGGTACCAACGGACACCGGCGGGCGTTCGTTGCGCAGATTGAGAAAGCATTATCCGCGGCCTGGAATGTATCCCGTTTCGAAACACGTGCGACGATTGTCAAACCGTTTGACAAGATGCCGAGAACGTAGCGGACTTCGTCCAGTCTTGGTGGCTCTGGCGAGAGGTGAGGGTGCCCGCTCTGGTTCATGTGGTCGATGACGACGCTTCATTCCGGACGGCGATCGAACGCCGGCTGAAACTCGCGGGCTACGATGTTGCGACCTACGCAACCGCTGAGGATTTGCTCGACGCCGAACTCGATGATGCGCAGCCGGGATGCATCCTTCTCGACGTACGGATCCCCGGGCTGAGCGGGCCCGATCTGCAGGGCCGCCTGATCGCGCAGGGCTCGACGTTGCCGATCATCTTCCTGACCGGGCACGCCGACACGCCGACCACAGTGCGAGCGATCAAGGCCGGCGCGGAGGATTTCCTGACCAAGCCGGTGTCGTCAGAGCAATTGCTCGACGCGATCGAGCGTGCCCTGACGCGGCAGGATGCCGCTCGTACGCAGCGCGGCAAGCTCGATACGCTGCGCGCACACCTTGCAACGCTGACCCAGCGCGAGCGGCAGGTGTTCGATCTGATCGTGCGCGGCAGGATCAACAAGCAGGTCGCGCATGAGCTTGGAACGACGGAGCGCACGGTGAAGGCGCACCGGCACCAGGTGATGGAGAAGATGCAGGTCCATTCACTTGCCGAGCTCGTTTCGGTCGCTGAGCGCCTTGGAATGCTCGATGCGAACCGCGATTAGCTGATTTTCTGTCGCCGCGTAGTTCCCGCGATGTGACTTCCCAAAGGGACAATATGAAAGCCGGCAGCGAGATGTTGCCATGCATACGTGATGGATGTGCAGCCGCGCCCGGTGCGCGATTGAAGCTGCGCAACGTTGTCACCGTTGATGCTGCGCGAGAGGTGGATGCCGTGTCGATGCGCCAGTCCGTCTTCATCGTCGATGACGATCCATCCATCCGCACCAGCCTGTCCAGATTGCTGCGTGAGCACGGCTTCGCCGCGACGCTGTTCGAGTCCGCGAACGCGCTGCGCGATCACGGCCATTTCGACGAGGCGATCTGCATCGTTCTTGACATCAATCTCGACGGTGTGTCCGGCATCGATCTGCGCCGGAAGCTGGCGGAGACGGGCGTTGAGGTGCCGGTCATCTACATCACCGGAACCGACAGCGCGGCAAATCGGACCGCCGCGATTGCGTCCGGCTGTGTCGCCTACCTCGCGAAGCCGTTTTCCGCGCAGTCCCTGATCGAGTCGGTGACGCGGGCATCGGCCGCCGCTTAGGGGCGCTTGGGCGGCTTATTCGTCGACATATTGCTCCAGCGTCTTGGCCGGTGCGCCCTTGTGAGCCGATGCGAACTGGACCAGCGGTATCGAAGTCGTCAACGCCAGCAGATTGGAGTCGACGGTCTCGAGGGTCAGCGTCTTTCCGGCCTCCATCTGCTCGATCATCCCGGTTTGCGCGACGTCGGCCGCGATGCAGGCATTGGTCAGGCACCAGGTATATGGCACACGGACCGGAGTGCCCTGGTCGACGGTCAGCTTGGCCGGTTGCTGCAGATACACGCCAACGGGTACGAAGAGCTGAAGTCGTGCCGTCGGGGTGCCGTCGCGCTCAATCAGGTCGATGCGTACCGCTATCTGACCAGTTGGGAATTTACCCGTGATCGACGTCCGGCACAGCATCGGCGCGCCACCCGCCTTGAAGCACAGCTTCTGCCAGTCGCCATAGGTGATGTCCTTGGCCTCGCGCTGACCGCGTGTTGCGACTTCGGCAGGCTTATCTGCCTGTGCGGCGAGACCTGGCAATGCAGTGGTTGCGGCGATGGCGGCGGCAAGGGCTGTGAGATAGTCACGGGCGCTAAACATGATCGCGTCTCCGGGAACTGGGATCTATTTTTGTGTATCGAGGAATTTGCTCACGAGGGGCGACCAGAGCGGGATCGCGTCCGGTGAGCCGATGAAGAAGTGACCCTCGTTGCCGAATGGCGGCATCAAATGGTACTCGGCCTTGCCGCCGGCGGCCGTGAAGGCGGCACGCATGCGCTTCGACAGATCGGGACCGAAGAACGTGTCGTTCTCGATGTAGATCCACAGCATCGGCACGCGCGAGGTTTTGCCGAAATCCGCCGTCGCATCGACCAGCTTGTCGGGTGCACAATTGTTGTTGGGTTTGCCGTCGACGCGACCGCCGCGGCCGCCGGCAAAGACGATGATCGCCTTCACCGACGGCGGGTTCACGCTCGACAGAGCGATCGCCGCCCAGCCCCCGGCGGATTGGCCGACCACGATCACATCCTTCGGAATGATGCGCTTTTCGGCGGCCATGTAGTCGATAATCCAGAGATCGACTTGCGCGATAGCGAGCCCGGCATCGTGGAAGTTGGGATTGATGCATTTACCGATCTTGGAGAAGAACGGGCCGTAGATCGCCCGTTCGGGGATATCGATCGCGGCGGCGCCATAGCCGCTTCCGACCGGAGCCACCACCAGATAGCCGCGTTTCGCGAACCATTTCGCGGCGTCGCGGAATTCGACCAGTGGAAAGAAACTGCGGTCGGTCGGGTTCAGCGAAACGCCGTGGTTCATGATCACCAGTGGGAATGGGCCGTCGCCGACCGGGCGGACCAGATAAGCGAACATCGGCAGCGGCAGCGGAAGGGCCCAGATCTCCTCCTGGATGCGGACGTCGTCCTCGGCGCGCGCGGGGACGGGAACAATGAAGAGGACGATGAGGGCCGTCACCAAACGGCGGAGGAATTCAAGCATGGTCGCGGTTTCCTCGGGCGCGCTGGCGCGATTTGATTGTCGACGGGGAGAGATTGCTTGATCCAGATCAAGCTTCGACGTCGACCCGACGACGCCTATGAATGGATGAAGAACCTGCGATAGCTGGCATTGTCGTCACGGCGCTGTTGATCGTTGCCGCATTGCGAGGTCTCTCGTCGGGAGGAGGGGGATGGCCGAGCCTTCTGATCCAGGTTGGACACGCTTCTTTCCGCCGTTCGGCTGGCTCGCCGCCTATCGACGCGAATGGCTTCCTTTCGACGCCGTCGCGGGCGTCACGCTCGCCGCCTACGCCATTCCAGTCTCGCTGGCCTACGCGGCACTCGCCGGCCTGCAGCCGCAGATCGGCGTCTACGGTTACATGCTTGGCGGCATTGGCTATGCCTTGCTCGGGGCGTCGCGGCAGCTGGCGATCGGCCCGACGTCGGCGATCTCTCTGATGATTGCGGCAACCGTCGGCGCGCTCGCCGGCGGCGATGCCGTGAAGTATGCGCAGATCGCGAGTCTTGCGGCGTTCGCTGTCGCGGTGCTGTGCTTCATCGCCTGGCTGTTCAAGCTCAGCGTGCTCGTCCGCCTGGTCAGCGACAGCATTTTGGTCGGCTTCAAGGCCGGCGCCGGGCTCACCATCATCATGAGCCAGCTGCCGAGCCTGTTCGGCGTCGCCGGCGGCGGCCACAATTTCTTCGACCGCGCGTTCAAGCTGGTCGGGCAGCTCGGCCATCTTGATCCGCTCGTGCTGGGGATCGGCGCGGTCGCGCTGTTGTTGCTGTTGCTCGGCGAACGACTGCTACCGGGCAAACCGGTCGGCATCACCGTCGTGGCGTTGGCGATTGTGGTGGCAACCGTGTTCGGCTTTCCGGGCCTTGGTGTGCCCGTTACCGGGAAGATACCGGAAGGGCTGCCGTCGCTGGGGATGCCGACCTTCGGACTGTTGGAGTTCGACGATCTCTTCCCGCTCGCTGCCGGCTGCGTGCTGCTGGCTTACATCGAGGGCGTCTCGGCGGCCCGGAGCTTTGCCGCCAAGCATGGCTATCCCCTCGACGTCCGACAGGAATTTTTGGGACTGGGTGCGGCGAACCTCGCGGCCGCCTTCGGCCACGGCTATCCCGTCGCGGGCGGTTTGTCGCAATCGGCAGTCAACGACAGCGCCGGTGCGCGAACACCTCTGGCTCTGCTCATCTGCTCCGTGACGCTCGGGCTGTGTCTGCTGTTCTTCACGGGATTGCTCACCAATCTGCCCAAGGCGGTGCTCGCCGCCATCGTCTTTGCCGCCGTCTACAAGCTGGTCGATATGCGCGCGCTGATACGGATGTGGCAGGTCAGCCGGATCGATTTCCTGGCAGCGTCGATTGCCCTGATCTCGGTACTGCTGCTTGGTATCCTCCAGGGTGTCCTGCTGGCGTCGATCGCGTCGATATTCCTGCTGCTGGCGCGGGCGTCGCGGCCGAACGTGGCGTTCCTCGGCCGCTTGCCCGGCACCGGCCGTTATTCGGACAGCGCGCGGCACGCAGATGTCGAGCCGCTGGTCGGAATCATCGCATTCCGGCCCGAGGCCTCGCTGCTCTACATCAATGCCGAGACGATTTTCGACACGGTCCTGAGCACGCTCAGGAGTTCGCCGGGCATCCATCTGGTCGCCTGCGACCTCTCGGCGTCGCCCTATATCGATCTGGCCGGCGCACGGATGCTGCATGATCTCCATGACGAGCTCGCGTCACGCCGGGTGACCCTCTGCATCGTCGGCGCGCACGCACAACTGCGGGACCTCCTGCGCGCCGAGGGGCTCGGGGAAAAGACCGACAGCGGGCAATGGCTGCGCTCGCTCGACAGCGTTCTCGGCGACGCCAAGGGCGATCCGGCTCAGCGGACCGCCTGACGCGGCGCGCTGCGACGCGAACTGCGGCGCTTCGCGTCCCCGGAATGCGCGCGACCGTTGACTTGGATCAAATGGAGCGACCGGCGCCGAAAGCACGATCCCGCATCACCTTCCCCAAAAAGATCGGGAGAGACGCATGGCCAAGGATACGAAGATCGCGCAGAAGCGCATCGACCAGTTCTTTTCCGGGCCCGGAGCGCGCGCCGACGATTGGCGTGATCTGGTCGAGGCCGCAAAAGTTTGGGCGCGCGGCGGCGATCGAACGGCCTATGACGCGGCGCTGGCCAGCCTGTCGGTGACAGAAGAATTCCACGGCTATCCCGGCCTGCAATTGATGGCTTCCCTGCGCGAAGCAGCCGCGGTCGGCGATGCGGCCGCGTCGCTGTCGCTTGCGACCCGGATCACCCAGGCTTTGGCGACGCGATCATTCCGCCAGCATGCCGGCGACTGGAATGCAAAGGACGATGGCAATGGCGATGCGCCCGAACTGGTGTCGCCCACTTTCGGTGCGCATAAGGCGCGCCGGCCCTATTTCGAAACACTGATCGTCACCGGCGTGTCACCCGGCCAGTGGCCGGCGCTGGCGTCCGAATGGCGCAAGCTGCGCCGTCCGGAGGACGCCTTCATCTACGAGCCGGTCATCGTCGGCAATCTGGAAGACGCCTTTTGCGCGACCATGCTCAATGCAAACCTCGGGGCCGTCGTCATCAACGAGGGCTTTGGCCTGCGCTCGCGCCACGATGCGCCGGTCCTCCGCTCGATGACGGCCGCGGCCGGCCTCAAGGACGAGTCCGATGCATCCGCGCTGCGGCTGGCCCAGATCATCAAGCGGGTCAGGCCCGAGCTTGATCTCTACATGATCTCGAATCGTGACGTCGAGGAAATGGCCGGTAATCCCGAGGCCAACGTCGTTCGCCGCATCTTCTATTCGGTGGAAGAGTTACTGGAGCTGCATCTTTCGATCCTCGAAGGCATCCAGGATCGCTACGACACGCCGTTCTTCGACAACCTCAAGAAATACGCGCAGCGCCCCATAGGCACGTTCCATGCGTTGCCGATTGCCCGCGGCAAGTCGATCTTCAAATCCGACTGGATCCGCGACATGGGCGAGTTCTACGGCCCGAACCTGTTCCTGGCCGAGAGCAGCGCCACCACCGGCGGCCTCGACAGCATGCTGGAGCCGACCGGCAACATCAAGAAGGCACAGGAGAAGGCGGCGAGGGCGCTCGGCGCCGACCGCGTCTTCTTCGTCACCAACGGTACCTCGACGTCGAACAAGATGGCGGTGCAGGCGCTGCTGGCGCCGGGCGATATCGCGATCGTCGATCGCAACTGCCACAAGTCGCATCATTATGGAATGGTGCTGGCCGGCGCGCAGCCGCTCTATGTCGAAGCCTTCCCGATGACGGAATATTCGATGTACGGCGCGGTGCCACTGAAGACCATCAAGCAGGCGCTGCTCAACGCCAAGGCCGACGGACGGCTCGACCGCGTCAAGCTGCTCGACCTCACCAACTGCACCTTCGACGGCCACATCTACAACACTCGCCGGGTGATGGAGGAATGCCTCGCCATCAAGCCGGACTTGATCTTCCTGTGGGATGAAGCCTGGTTCGGCTTCGCGCGCTTCTCGCCGTTCCTGCGTCGCCGCACCGGCCTCGGCGCCGCCAACGAGATCGAGGCGTGGATGCGCGACCCGAAATCGGTCGCCGCCTATGAGAAGCAGCAGGCCGAGCTCGGCAAGAATCCGACGGACGAGGTGCTGCTCAAGACGCGCCTCATTCCCGATCCGCGCCAGATTCGTCTCCGCGTCTACCAGACCAACTCGACCCACAAGTCGATGTCGGCGATCCGGCAGGGCTCGATGCTGTCGGTCAAGGACGTCGAATTCCACACGGTCGAGCAGCAGTTCAAGGAAGCCGTGTTCACGCACGCCTCCACCAGTCCGAACCAGCAGCTCATTGCCAGCCTCGATATCTCGCGGCGCCAGATGGAGCTGGAGGGCTATGGCCTCGTCGCCAACGCCATGGAGATCGCGTTCGCCATTCGCAACGCGGTCAACAACAATCCGCTGATCTCAAAATACTTCCACGTTCTCGGCGCCGACGCCATGGTGCCGGCGCAATACCGCCAGAGCGGGTTTACGGACTATCTCGCGGCCGGCGTGAATTGGGCCAACACGCTCAAAAGCCTGGACGAGGACGAGTTCTGTCTCGACCCGACCCGCATGACGCTGGTGTGCGGCACGGCGGGTTTCGACGGTACCCAGTTCAAGGGCATTCTGGCCAGCGAGTACAACATCCAGGTCAACAAGACCTCGCGCAACTCTGTGCTGGTTCAGTCCAACATCAACAACACCCGCAGCGATGTCGCGCATCTCGTGCGCGTCCTCGCCGAGATCGCGGGCGAGGTGGACCGTGGGCTCGCACAAGGCGGCGCCAATGCGCGCCAGACTTTCGAGGCGCGGGTCAAGAGCTTGATGAAGGACGTACCTGATCTCCCGAATTTCTCGCACTTCCACCCGAGCTTCCGCGGCGATGCCGGCACCAAGACCAACGAAGGCGACATTCGCAGCGGCTTCTATGCCGCCTATGACGTCGCCGGCTGCGAGCATATCCGCCTCAACGATCCCGAGATCGATCGGCGCCTGAAGGCCGGGCCCGAGCTCGTCTCGGCCAATTTCGTGATCCCGTACCCGCCGGGCTTCCCGATCATGGTGCCGGGTCAGGTCATCACCCAGGAGACCATCGACTTCATGCGCAAGCTCGATGTGAAGGAGATCCATGGCTACGACGCCAAGGAGGGCCTGAAGCTCGTGCGCACGGAAGCGCTGGGCAAGATCGGCCGGCCGAAGCCGGGCGCGCAACCGAAGCTCAAAGCCGCGTCATAGCACGCGGCCCCCTTCAGGGCGCGAACACGGCGACCATCACCGAGCCCCAGGTCGTCAGCAAAATGTTCGCGACGGGATAGGCCGGCGTATATCCGAGCACGGGCACCGGGCTTCCCGATCGCTCCTGGAGGGCGGCCATGGCGGCCGTCACCGTCTGCGAGCCGGTCAATCCGCCGAGCAGAAGGATCGGGTTCATGCGCAGGACGAAGTGACCGAAGCAGAATCCGACGATCTGCGGCAGCAGCGTCACGACCATGCCGCCGAGCAGCAGGCCGATGCCGGACTCGCGCAAGGAGGAGAGAAAGATGGGCCCGGCGTGGATTCCGGTGAGACCAACAAACGCGGCAAGCCCGAGTGACGTCATCAGGCTGATGGCGCCGTCCGGAATTCGGCCGAACCGCGGGTTGAGCGTGCGGAGGTAGCCGACCAGGAGCCCGGCGAGCAGCGTGCCGACGCTGGTGCTCAGTGCGATCTTGATGCTGCCGACAGGAAAGCTCACGAGCACGCCGACGACGCCGCCGAAGAATATGGCGAGCCCAAGCACCACGAAATCGATGCTGGTGCTGGGCTCGACGATGACGCCGATGTTCTTCGCCGCGTTCTCTATGACCGGTTCGGGACCGACGATCCGCAGCAGATCGCCGCGCTGCAGGACCACACCAGGCGCGATCGGCAACTCCTGGCCGCCGCGGCGTAACGAGCGCAAATAAAGTCCGCGTGTCCAGTCCTGCTGCGAGGCCTCCTGCAGGTTCATGCCGGCGAGCTTGGCATTGATCAGGAAGACGTCCGCGGAGATCAGGGGAATGTCGAGCAGATCCCTGTCCTCGACCTCCTCGGCGCGGGAGCCGATCAGCTCGACGATGATATGGCGCGGCGCCGAGATCGCGATCACATCGCCAGGGGCGAGAATCGTGCCCGGTTCCGCCTGGGATATGCGTTCCCCGTGCCGGATCCGGTGAATGAACAGGCGGTGCTCCGGCAGGCGTGCTTCGGCGGCGGCGACCGTCAATCCGATCAGCGGAGAGTCCGCGTCGAGCCGATAGGCACGCAGCTCGAATTTCCGCCATGCCGACGCCAGGCCCGGCTTGCTCCGGCTCATGCCCAGCGACTGCTCGAGCTTGAGTGCCTCGTCGCGCAGGTCGATCTTGAGGAGGGCAGGCGCGACCACCGTGATAAACAGGATCACGCCCGCATAGCCGAAGATGTAGCAGACGGCGTCTGCGACCGCGATGTGCGAGACATAGAGCGCACGCTGCGTCTCGGGTGCAGCGAGGCCGTTGATCGCGTCGGTCGCCGTTCCCATCGCCGCGCTTTGCGTCAGGGCTCCCGACATCAGCCCGGCCGCGAGGCCGGGATCGAGACCGAGCGTCTTTCCCACGACGATGGCGGCCGCAAGGCCGGTGAGGCCCACGACGACGGCAAGCAGCATCGGCTTCAATCCGTCGCGCTTCATGGCCTGAACGAATTGCGGACCGACGGAATAGCCGATCCCGAACAGGAACAGCAGGAACAGGAAGGATTTGGTCATGCCGGAGACGGGTACATGCGCGAAGTCGCCGACCACGAGGCCGGCGAACAACGAGCCTGTGACCGGGCCGAGACTGAAGGCACCGATCTTGAAGCTTCCGATCCAGTAGCCCGCGGCGATCACCAGGAACAGCGCAAGCTCGGGATAGCGGACGAGAAACTGCTCCAGCCAAGTCAGCATCTCGGTCAGCATCTTTGGGCCATCCGATCTCTATGTCATCAGCATGACGAGAACCATGCCCCAGATCGTCAGCAGCGTGTTTCCGACCGCGTAGGTGACGGTGTAGCCGAGACCGGGAATTTGGCTGCGTGCGCGATCGTTGATCATGCCGAGCGAGGCCGTGGTGGTGCGAGCGCCCGAGCAGCATCCAAGCACGATGGCGTCATGGAAGCGGAATACGTATTTGCCGACATACATGGCGAGGATCAGCGGCACGGTCGTCACAGCGACCCCCCAGAGGAACAGGCCGATGCCTTGCGCCTTGAGGCCAGCCACGAATCCTGGTCCCGACGAGATACCGACGATCGCAATGAAGACATTGAGACCGACCGAGTTCATGAACCAGACGGTCGGTGAGGGAATCCGCCCGAAGGTGGGATGCACCGAGCGCAGCCAGCCGAAGAACAGACCCGAGATCAGTGCGCCGCCGGAGGTTGATAACGTGAGCGGCACGCTGCCGATCTTGTAGACGATGGCGCCGATCAGCGCGCCGATGGCGATGGCGGCGCCGATGAAGGCCACGTCGGCGACGTCGGTCGCCTTGTCCGGCCGGCCGAGCATCTTTGTCGCGGCCGCGACGTCAGGCGTGCGCCCGACGATGGTGACGATGTCGCCGCGATTGATCTTGGTGTTGGGGAGGATCGGGATATCGACCGCGATGGCGCCTCTGGTGATCTTGCGCAGGAACACGCCGCGCGATGCCGGGATCTGCGCCAGTTGCTCCAGGGTCTTGCCGTCGACGTCCTTGCTGGTCACGTAGACATCGACGCCCTCGATCGGCATCGAGAGGAGGTCCCGATCATCGACTTCCTCGGCCTGCTCGCCGATCAACTGCACGAGCACATCGCGCCGGCCGGCCACGGCGACGACATCGTTTGCGTGGATCACGGCATCCGCGGTGGCGTCTATGATCTTGCCGTCCTGTCTCAGCCGCAGGATGAACACACGATGGTCGGGCAGCAGCGCCTCGGCTTCCCGCACCGTTTTTCCGACCACCGGGCCGCGCTCGCGAACGCGGAATGCGCGGACATCGAACTGATGCCACGCGGTGCCGGGACCGCCCAGCTGCTTCTTGCCGCCGTGCTCTTCTTCATATTTCTTGCACGCCGCTTCGAGGTCGATGCCGAGCAGGGCGGGGCCCAACAGCGCAAGAACGATGGCGGATCCGACGGTGCCGAAGATGTAGGTGACGGCGTAGGCGACGGGCATGCCATCGAGGATCTTCTTGGTGTCCTCCGGCGACAGGCCAAGTCGGTTGATGGCATCGGTTGCAAGGCCCATCGATGCCGAGATCGTCTGCGAGCCGGCATAAAGTCCGGCGGCTGAACCGACATCATAGCCGGCAAGTTTTGCTCCAACATACGCCGAGATCAGGCAGAACACGCACACGACGGCCGCGAAGATCGCCTGTGGGACACCGTCCTGCGCAATGCCGCGCACGAATTGCGGACCGACCCCGTAGCCGATGGCAAACAGGAACATCAGGAAGAAGAACGGCTTGAGCGGACCTGTCACCGTAATGCCGATTTGGCCGATGATCACAGCGGCGATCAACGTCGCGGTGACGGCTCCGAGCCCGAGTCCCTTGTAGGTGAAGGAGCCGAAATAATAGCCCAGGGCCAAGGACAGGAAGATCGCGATTTCCGGATAGCTCTTGAGCGTCTGAAAGAACCAGTCGATCATGATGTCACCCCTTCGTGCATCGGCACGCGCCCAGCTCGCTCCGCGCCACATCGGATGCGAAGATCTCGAGAACGAGATCTGAAGCCGTATCGAGCGATATGAGGCGATGGCCCACGCCGGACATGTTGATTTATGTCAACGGCCGAGCCTTGCAGCGTGCAGGATCGACAACACACATCGCGCTGCGTTGCGGGACAGCGGCGGGTTGCAAGACCCTTGAGCTAGATCAAGGGAAGCCGCTGGCTGCCCATCATCCTGAGCGCGATGACGCAGGCAGGGAAGCCTGCTCCACCTCGTCCCAACAGATCGCATCGTTCGGGAGTGTCATATGGCCGATATCTTGACGCTGAAGAAATTCGAGGCACTGAGCCCGTTCGAGATCAAGGACGAGCTGATCAATCTCGCCAAGGCGACGTCGAAGCGGACGCAATCCGCATTCCTGAACGCCGGCCGCGGTAACCCGAACTGGGTGGCCACCACGCCGCGCGAAGGCTTCTTCCTGCTCGGGCAGTTCGCGATCACCGAAAGCAAGCGGGTTATGGAGCACCCGTCCGGGATCGGGGGCATGCCCCAGGCCAAGGGCATTGCCGCACGCTACGAGGCCTGGCTCGCCAAGCATTCGGACATGCCGGGCGCAAGCTTCCTCTCGGAGATGCTGCCTTTTGCGGTCAAGAAATTCGGCTTCGAGCCGGACGCCTTCATCCACGAGCTCGTCGATTCCATCATCGGCGACAATTATCCGGTGCCGGACCGCATGCTGGTGCACAACGAGAAGATCGTGCACGAATATCTGATGTGGGCCGTCTGCGGCGAGCCGCGGCCATCGGGCAAGTTCGACATTTATGCGGTCGAGGGCGGCACGGCTGCGATGTGCTATCTCTTCAAGTCGCTGAAGGCCAACCGCCTGTTGCTCCCCGGCGATACCATCGCGCTGGGAACGCCGATCTTCACGCCCTACATCGAGATGACGCATCTGGAGGACTACGACCTCAAGGTCGTCCAGATCAAGGCGCCGCAGGAGAATAAATTCCAGTTCACCGACGACGAGATCAAGAAGCTGGAAGATCCGAAGATCAAGGCATTCTTCATCGTCAACCCCGCCAATCCCAGCGGAATGGGGGTGAGCCCGGAAACGATCGGCAAGCTGAGCAAGCTGGTCAAGACCAAGCGGCCCGATCTCATGCTGTTGACTGACGACGTTTACGGCACCTTCGTCCATGGTTTTCGCTCGCTGCTGGGCGAGCTGCCGCACAACACCATCGGCGTATATTCCTATTCCAAATATTTCGGCTGCACGGGGTGGCGGCTCGGCGCCATCGCCATTCACGAAGACAACATCTTCGACAAGATGATCGCGAAGCTGCCCGAGGCCGCGGTCAAGGCCCTCGACAAGCGCTACGGACCGCTGACGCTGGAGCCGCGCAAGCTGAAGATCATCGACCGGATCGTTGCCGACAGTCGCGATGTCGCGCTCAATCACACGGCCGGCCTGTCACTGCCGCAGCAGGTGATGATGAGCCTGTTCTCGCTGTCGGAGATGCTGGATACGAAGAAGGCCTATCAGGCCGCCTGCATGGAAATCGTCAACAAGCGGCTGTGGGCGCTGCTCGACGGGCTCGGGCTTGCCGAGAAGATGACGCCCAATCCGAACTACGACGCCTATTACGGACTGATCGATTTCGAGTTCTGGGCGAGAAAGAACATCGGGAACGAAGCTGTCGACTATCTGAAGAAGAATATCCATCCGCTCGATCTCGCATTCCGCCTGGCTGAGGCCCACGGCATCGTCCTGCTGAACGGCGGCGGTTTCGATGCGCCCGAATGGTCCTTGCGTGTGTCATTGGCCAATCTTCCGGACGACGTCTACGACGACATCGGGCGAGGCGTTCGGGCGATCGCACGCGGTTATCGGGACGCCTACGAGGCCGCCAAGGGAAGCGGGAATGCCAAGGCGACGCGATAGGGCCGGCGTACTGGTCCGGACTGGTTGGACGTCAATCTCAAATGGGGAACGAAAGTCATGAAAGGGTTTGTTGTTGGTGCTGCTCTTGCCTTAACCGCTGTCACGGCCTTCAGCGCGCCGTCGCGTGCCGATACCGGGCAGGTCGCCGTCGTCTTCACCAAGGGCGGTTTCATCGTCGGCGTCGGAGGTGGCGAGGGCGTGCTGGTCTATAGGGGCAAGAAATACCCCTTCACCGTCTCCGGCATGAGCGTCGGATTCACGATCGGCGCTTCGACCACCAAGTTCGTCGGCCGCGCGCTCAATCTCAAAGGGCCGCAGTCGATCGAAGGCTCCTACGCGGCAGGCGGGGCGGGTGGCGCTGTTGCCGCCGGTGCGGGCGCCGTGCAGTTGCAGAACGGCAACGGCGTGATCCTTCAGCTCAGTGGGCCGAAGGTCGGCGCGGAAGTGTCGGCCGCGGTGGGCGGCGTCACGATCAAGCTGAAATAGGCGAAGGACATCGGCGAGGGTGAACGGGCTGGGTTACCCCCGGCCCGTTCCGCTTTTCAGTATCGTTCCTCAACGAATTTCAGTCCGCGCAGGCTGGCCTGGTCATTGTAGCGCCCCTTGTGGGAGCGTGGCGGCAGCGTGACCTTCTCGCGCTTGATCTTCTTGTACGGGATCCTTTGCAGGATATGCGAGATGACGTTGAGCCGGGCGCGCCGCTTGTCGTCGGAGCGGATCAGCCGCCACGGCGCATGCTTGGTGTCGGTCGCCTCGAACATCATGTCGCGCGCACGGGAGTAATCGTACCAGCGGCCGAACGATTCGGTATCCATCGGGCTCAGCTTCCACTGCCGCAGCGGATCCTCGATCCGTGCCTTGAAGCGAAGCTCCTGTTCCTCCATCCCGACCTCGAGCCACAGCTTGATCAGGATGATGCCGGCGTCCACGGCGAATTTCTCGACCAGCGGACACAATTCCAGGAAGCGCTTGTGTTCGGCCGGCGAGCAGAAGCCCATGACATATTCCACGCCGGCGCGGTTGTACCAGCTGCGGTCGAAGATCACGATTTCGCCCCCGGCCGGAAATTGCTCGATATAGCGTTGCAGAAACAGCTGGGACTTTTGCCGGTCGGACGGTGCAGGCAGGGCGCAGACCCGGAATACCCGCGGGCTCACCTTCTCCGTCAATGCCTTGATGGTCCCGCCCTTGCCGGCGGCGTCACGGCCCTCGAAGATGATGATCACCTTCAATTTCTGGGCCTTGACCCACTCCTGGAGATGGCACAGCTCGACCTGGAGCTTTTCGAGCTCCTTCTCGTAGGCCTTGCGCTTCATTTTCTCCGCGGGCTCGTCCTTGGCCATGCCTGTCCTTTCGCTATTGCACGCGTTACTCGTCCCACGAAATGGTCACGCCGATATCGCCGGGCATGCCGCCAGGGAAGTCGATGATCTGGTAGGCGATGCGATAACCGCGCGGCTGGAGGTAGTCGGTCCAGAGCTGGAAGATCTCCTTGGGGATCCCGGTGAGCGTCTTTTCCCAACCCTTTTCCATCTGGTTGATGGCGCGCCCCTTGTCGGTGCAGAGCGAGTTCGGGAAGCGGTAGACCAGCACCTCGGTCAGGCCGTTGCGCACGGCGCGCTGGATGATGGTGGCGGCGAGCTTGATCTTCTCCTCTTCGCTCTTGCCGGAGGGCTTGCTCAGGCGCTCGATCAGCGCGCGCTTCTCGGCCTCGGCAGCCGTGGCGAGACGGACATATTCGTCGGCCTTCTCCGCCTCCTTGAGCGCGGCTTCCTTCCGGATCTGGGTGGCGTTGGGAATGAGATCGTCGAGGCCGGGCATGGCAGCGGCTCCCTGTGATTATTCAAACGCGTTCACAAAACGCTATGTCCGGTGAGGGGCATTCCCTTGATTCAAATCAAGCAAATTGGGAAGCTGCCCCAACACAGTGCCGCAAGAGCACGTTGAGCCGGGAGAGACCTTTGAACGAGCAGCTAAATCCGTTGGCACCGCACCATCTGCCATTCTATCTGGCGCCCGGAAGCGGCACCGACACATTGATGGTCGTGATGGGGATTTTCCTGATCGGCACTGTGCTCTGGGTCGGCACACTGTACTGGCGGCTGCACAGCCTCCCCGAGCGAATGGCGCACAAGTCGCAGAAGCTGCAGTTCGAGTTCGTCGCGGTGCTTGGGCTGATCTCGCTGTTCACGCACATGCACATCTTCTGGATCGCGGGCCTGTTGCTTGCGTTGATTGATATACCGGACTTCGGAACGCCGCTGCGCAGCATCGCTGACTCCGTCGAGAAGATCGCCGACGCGACACCGGGGCAGGACGATGTGCCGATAGAGGCCGGTCCCGCTGCGGCCGCCGCGGGCGCGTCGGATATCGCCAAGAAGGAGCACAGCCATGTTTGAGCTGATGTTCTGCTCGCTCCTTACGATCGTGCCGGATTATCTCTACCGTCGCTATGTGCAGGGCAAGCGCTTTGGCAAGGAGATCACCTTCTTCTCGGTCTGGTACGAGCTGCGCTGGGGCATCACCGGTTGCCTGATGCTGACGATCTCGCTCATCACCATGATCTTCTATTTCCATCCCGCGACGGATTCGGCGACGCTGTACTACCGCACCGTACCGATTCTGCCGGAAGGATCGGGGCGCGTTGAGGAGGTGAAAGTCAGCTTCAGCCAGGCGGTGAAGAAGGGCGACGTGCTGTTCACCCTGGACGCCTCCAAGCAGCGGGCTGCTCTGGAGACCGCCAAGCGAAAAGTTGACGAAGTCGACGCCGCGATGCAGACGGCGCAGGCCGATGTCGTCAAGGCTGAGGCGCAGATCGGCGAAGCGAAGGCGAATTATCAGCAGGCCAAGGATGAACTCGACGTCAAGAGCGAGCTTCAGCGCCGTAATCCCGGCATCGTTGCACAGCGTGACATCGACAAGCTCCAGGTACTGGTCGATCAGCGTCAATCGGGCGTCGATGCTGCGACGGCCTCCAAACAGGCCGCGAGCCTGCAAGTCTCTACGTCGCTTCCGGCGCAGAAGGCGAGTTCACAGGCCGCGCTCGATCAAGCCCAGGTCGATCTCGACAAAACCACTATTCGGGCTGGCGTCGACGGTCGCGTCGAGCAATTCTTCCTTCGCCCCGGCGACCTCGTGGCGCAGATCATGCGACCAGCCGGCATTCTCATCCCTGATGGCTCGGGCAAGGGTACGCTTCAGGCCGGCTTCGGCCAGATCGAGGCAGGTGTGTTGAAGGAAGGCATGGTGGCGGAAGCGGCCTGCATCTCCAAGCCGTGGGTTATCATTCCCATGGTCATCACCAGCGTGCAGGACTACATCGCGGCCGGACAGTTTCAGGGCGGCCAGCAGCTGATCGAAGCCCAGAACGCGGTCAAGCCCGGCACGATCCTGGTGTTCCTCGAACCGCTGTACAAGAACGGGCTCGACGGCGTCACGCCCGGCAGCAGCTGTATCGTCAACGCCTATACCAGCAATCACGAGGAGATTTCGGCGGAGCACACCAGCACCGGCCGGGCGATCGCGCTCCACGTGGTGGATGGCGTCGGCCTCGTCCATGCGCTGCTACTGCGCATCCAGGCCTTGCTGATGCCGATCAAGACGCTGGTGATGAGCGGGCACTGAGGCACTGAGCACGCGAGGGAATCAAAAATGAATTCGATTAAATTGTTTGGATTGGGCGGATTGCTGTTCGCCTCGCTGCTCGTCACCGGGAGCAAGGCTAACGCAGTCGATCTCAAGGGCGCCTGGGCGAGCGATGCCGACAATTGCGCGAAAGTCTTCGTGCGCAAGGGCGCCCAGATAGGCTTCACCGACATGTCGGACGTCTACGGCGGTGGTTTCATCGTCGAAGGCGACCAGATCATCGGCAAGTTCGCGCGCTGCCGGATCAAGGCGCGGAAGGACAACGGGCCGGATGTCAATCTGATCGCGGCGTGTGCGACCGACATGATGCTGTCCAACGTTCAGTTCAGCCTGAAGGCGCTGGATGCCGACAGCGTGATCCGCCTCTTCCCGGGCATGGAGGACATGGAGATCCGCTATCATCGTTGCCCGGCGACTTAGCGGCAGGTCCAAGGGCTGTCCGCGCCTTGCCATTCCCGCTAGAATGTCCCGAAAGCGGCCGTCGGAAGCCGCGGGATTGGAGCATGAACAGGCGGATGTCGACTGACACGCTCAGGTCGCGGTCGGCGATGGCCGCGCTGTTGTGCCTTGGCCTGTTCGTTGCGGTGTGCACGTTGGCGGGGCGGGCCAATGCCGTGGAACGGAAGCTGGGCGGGGAGCTCAAGCGCGTCCTGATCCTGCATTCCTTCGGCCGCGAGTTTCGGCCGTGGAGCGAGTATGCCCGCAGCATCAAGGCCGAGCTTGAGCGGCAGTCGCCGTGGCCGCTCGACGTCCAGGAGCACACGCTGCTCTCAGCGCGCTTCAACAATCCGGGTCCGGAGGCTCCCTTTGTCGAATATCTCAGTTCGCTGTATCAAGGCGCATTCCCCGACATCGTGCTGAGCATCGGCGCGCCGGCGGCGCGGTTCGTACAGAGATACCGGGCCAAACTCTTCCCCGACACGCCGATGGTGCTGACCGTGGTCGAGCAACGGCTCGTCAATCGCTCGGACCTCACCGACAACGACGTGGTGGTGTCGGTCCGCAATGATTTCCTGGCCGCATTCAACAACATCCTTCAGGTTTTGCCGGCGACCAAAACAGTCGCTGTCGTCGTCGGCGCATCGCCGCTCGAGCAATTCTGGATGGACGAGGTGAAGCGGGAGCTGAAGCCCTTGGATGGCCGGCTCGAGCTCGTCTGGTTTTCGGACCTGTCGTTCGAGGAGATCCTGAAACAGGCGGCGAATCTTCCGCCGCATACAGTGCTGTTTTGGGGTCTGATGTCGGTTGATGCCGCCGGAATCGTCCATGAAGGCGACATCGCGCTGCGCAGCCTGCATGCGGTCGCGAATGCACCCATCTTTTCGTATCAGGAGCCGTTCTTTGGCGGCAGTACTGTCGGCGGCCCCATGCATTCGACGGCGGAGACGACCCGGAAGACTGTCGATGCCGCCATCCGCATCCTCAAAGGCGAGAAGCCGTCCAGCATCAAATACGAGCCGATCGGGTTTGCCGCGCCGAAATACGACTGGCGCGAGCTGCAGCGCTGGGGCATCAGCGAAAGCAGTCTGCCTGCCGGGAGCGAGATTCTGTTTCGCGAGCCGACCATGTGGGAGAGCTATCGCTGGCAGATGCTGCTCATCGCCGCCATCATCGTGGTGCAGGCGGGCCTGATCAGCGGATTGCTGCATGAGCGTCGCCGCCGCCAGCTCGCCGAGGTCGAGTCTCGTCAGCGGCTGGCCGAGCTCGCGCATGCCAACCGGTATTCGGCCGTCGGCGAGCTGACGACGTCCATTGCCCACGAACTGAACCAGCCGCTCGGCTCGATCCTGACAAATGCCGAGACCGCGGAGCTCATGCTCAAGGGAGCCTCGCCCGATATCGACGAGATCAGGCACATTCTCGCCGACATCAGGCGCGACGACCAGCGCGCGAGCGAGGTGATCCGCCGCCTGCGCAGCGTGTTGAGGAAGACGCCGTTCGAGATCAGGACTCTCGAGCTCAACGACACGGTGTGGGAGGCGATCGGGCTGGCCGCGGCAGTTGCCGATGGACGCCGCATTGCGCTGAGCTATGTGCCTGCCGCCACCGCTCTGCCGATCAAGGGCGATCCCGTCCAGGTCCAGCAGGTCATCCTCAACCTCATCATCAACGCGATGGATGCGATCTCCGATGCGGACATGAAGAAGCGCGAGGTGAACGTGTCGACGGCCCGGGCGGGCAACCAGGCCGAGATCAGGATCGCCGATACCGGCCCCGGCATCGCAACCGGCGATCTCACAAACGTCTTCAATCCGTTTTTCACGACCAAACCGGAGGGCATGGGGATGGGGCTTGCGATCGCCAAGACGATCGTCGAGGCCCATCACGGCACGATGGCCGCAGAGACTCTGCCGGCGGGCGGTGCGCTGTTCACGGTCAGGCTGCCGATCGTCCGATAACGACCGGTGCCCGGCCGGCTTCTGATGGAGGCCGAACTGATCGCGTGAGCGCTTTGCGTTGCAACAGCCAGGCGGCGCAGTTTCGTTGATCTCGATCAACGAACGCCTCTGCCCCGGCCCGATGGTCGCGGACGGAAAGTTTTGTGGAGGTTTCCGATGTTTCGCTGCGGCAAGATCCTGATGGCGCTTGCGCTGGTGGCGGCGGTGCCCGCCGCTGCAATGGCTCAGGCCACCACGCCGGCGACGCCGGCCGCCCCGAGCACGCAGGCGCAGCCCGCGAGCCCACCGCCGCCGGCTGCGGAGCTCCTGAAGCCGGAGCAGCTCGAAGCCCTCGTCGCGCCGATTGCGCTCTATCCCGATGAGCTTCTCGCCAACGTGCTTGCCGCCTCGACCTATCCGCTCGAAGTGGTGCAGGCCGACCGCTTTCTGAAGGAGCGCAAGAGCCTGAAGGGCGATGCACTGAAGACCGAGGTCGACAAGCAGACCTGGGATGACAGCGTCAAGGCATTGGCCAGTACCGCCGATGTCCTGACCATGATGAGCGACAAGCTCGACTGGACCCAGAAGCTCGGCGATGCCTTTCTCGCTCAGCAGCCCGACGTGATGGATGCGATCCAGCGTCTGCGCAACAAGGCCTATGACAACAAGAAGCTCGTTACCACCAAGCAGCAGAAGGTCAGCGTCCAGACCCAGGAGGGCAAGCAGGCGATCGTGATCCAGCAGGCCAACCCCGACGAAATGTACGTGCCGTATTATGATCCGGCGACGGTCTACGGCACCTGGCCCTATGCGGAATATCCGCCGTATTATTGGGGCTACCCGTCCTATATCGGCGCCGGGGTGATCGCCGCCGGCCTCGCCTTCGGCACAGCCTGGGCGATCGGACGCTGGGGCAACTACTGGGGCGGCGGCTGCAACTGGGGCAACCGCAACGTCTACGTCAATCACCGCACCACCAACATCAGTGGCGGCTGGCAGCACAATCCGGCGCATCGCGGCGGCGTGCGCTACAGCAACACCAACGTTCAGCAGCGCTTCGGCAACACCAACGTCAGGGCCGGCGCGTCCGACCGGATGGACTTCCGAGGCCGTGACGGCAACCAGGTGCTGCGGCCCGACCAGGGAGCGCGTGACCGGGCAGGCGACCGCGCGGGTGATCGCGGTGGTCCGGGTGACCGTGCCGGAGATCGGGCCGGGGATCGCGCGGGTGACCGTGCCGGCAATCGCGGCGATCGGCCCGGAGGCGGCGACCGCGCCGGAGCGGGCGATCGTGCCAAAGGCGGCGGCGACCGGGCGAAGAACGCCGGTAAGGGCGGCGGCGATCGCGCCAAGGCAGCGAACCGTGGCGGCGGCAATAAGGCAGCGAGCGCCAATCGCGGCGGTGGCAATCGCGGCGGCGCCATGAACGTCTCCTCCGGCCGGTCGGCGGCCGCAGCATCCGCGCGCGGACGTGCCAGCATGGCAAGCATGCCGCGCGGCGGCGGCGGGCCGAGCATGGCCGGCCGTGGCGGTGGCGGCGGCATGGCGATGCGTGGCGGTGGTGGCGGCTTCGGCGGTGGCGGAGGTCGTGGCGGCGGCGGTGGTCGGCGCTCCGATATCGCTCTGAAGCACGACATCGTCCTGCTCGGGCATCTCTCCAATGGCCTCGGCTACTATCGCTTTAGCTACATCGGCAACGACAAGGCCTATGTCGGCGTGATGGCGCAGGAGGTCGAGCAGGTGGTGCCCGACGCGGTGACCCGCGGCAGAGACGGATATCTGCGCGTCTATTACGAAAAGCTCGGGCTGACATTCCGCACCTACCGCGACTGGGTTGCCGGCGGCGCGAAGATCCCGGCGGAGGTGATGCCATGATCGGCCTGAAATCGTTCCGCCGTGCGATCCTGCCCGGCATGGTGGCGCTTGCATTGTTCGGCTCGCCGGCCCTCGCGCAGGAATCCTACAAGTCGCCGGAGGACGCAGCCGCCGCGCTTGCCGCCGCGGTCAAGAGTGGCCCGAAAGACATCCTGAAGGTGCTCGGCAGGGCCGCCGAGGACATTGTCGCCTCCGGCGACGAGGTCGCCGACAACGACATCCGCGCGCGCTTCTCGTCGATGTACGACGCCAAGCACGGCATCAAGGCGGAGGGCAACAAGACCGCGACCCTGATGCTGGGACCGGATGATTTCCCGTTCCCGATCCCGCTCGTGAACACCAAGACCGGCTGGGCGTTCGACACCGACGAGGGACGGATCGAGGTGCTTCGTCGCCGCATCGGCCGCAACGAGCTCGACGCGATCCAGACCGTGCTGGCCTATGTCGATGCCCAGAACGAATATGCCGACAAGGACCGCGGCGAGGGCGCCGGTGTCTATGCCCAGCGCATCGTCTCGTCACCCGGCAAGAAGGACGGCCTGTTCTGGCGCGATGACAGCGATCCGAGCCCGCTCGGCGCGTTGGCGGCCGAGGCCTCGAAGGAGGGCTACAGGGCAGGCGATGTCGGTCCCGTGCCCTATCACGGCTACTACTTTCACATCCTCAAGGGGCAGGGCCGCGATGCGCCGGGCGGCCCGCTCAACTACGTCGTCAAGGGCAAGATGATCGGAGGCTTCGGCCTGATCGCCTGGCCTGCCGAATACGGCAATTCCGGCGTGATGACTTTCCTCGTCAATCACGCAGGCACCGTCTACCAGAAGGATCTCGGCAAGCGCACCGAGACCATCGCCGAACGCACCATGCTGTTCGACCCCGATGAGACCTGGAAGAAAATCGATGCCGCAAAACCCTGAACGGCGCATCGGCGCGTTCCGCCTGATTGCGATGCTCCTGCTGGCGCTGGGGCTCGCGCTACCTGCGACACCATCTTTCGCGCAGGCGGGCGGTCAGGTCCGGGTCAAGATCGTCAAGGCCGGCCTTCTCGTCGGCGGCGGCGTCGGCAGCGGAACGCTGGTCTATCGCGGCAAGACCTATCCGTTCAGGGTCAGCGGCCTGAGCTTCGGCATCACCGCCGGTGCCACCATCGGCCGTCTTGACGGCTGGGCCTCGGATATCCGCGAGGTCGGCGACTTCGCCGGCACCTATAGCTCCGTCGGCGGCGGCTTTGCGCTGGTCGGCGGCGTCAACGGCGTTCACCTCCGCAACGAGAAGGGCGTCACGATCGTGCTTCAGGGTCCGAAGGCCGGACTGGAACTGGCGGCCAATCTGAGCACGATTGTGATCGCGCTGAAGTGACGCGCGGGGTTCACAGTGCTCTGCCGCCGCTCTTCCGTTCGCATCGCCCCGTAATCGGCCGGGGTGGCGGGGCATGCCGCGCGGCCACGTCGCTAACGTGGAATTAATCTGAAAAGCCCACAATTTAAGTCAGTTGTTGTGAGTGCTGCGTAAGGGAGGCGTCGCGAGGACGTTCCGGCGACGGCCTCCTTTTGCTTGCTCATGAGGTCAATGCACATGACCACGACATCCGAAACGCCGGGCTTTGTCGAACATCTCGATGCTGCAGCACTTGCAGTCGCCGCATCCGAGGTCCGCCCCGAACCTGAAGCCCCGGAAGCGCTCGCGGTGGTCAAGCAGTCCAGCCGGAAATCGGTGCTGGCATTGGCGGTATGTGCCCTGGCCATCAATGGCGCGGCGGCCATCTATACGTTGCCATTCGATCTTCCGTCGCCGAACCTCACCAGCCTGGCTGCGCTGCTCCCTCGTCTGGAAGAGTCCGCGCCAAAGCCGGATCCGATTGTCGCTGCCTTGAAGGATATCCAGTCGGCCCAGCAGCAGCAGGCCGCCGCGCTGCTGGAGATCAATTCCTCATTGCAGCAAAATGCAGCTCTGCAGCAGCAGGATTCAACGACCCTTCTGTCTCTCCGACAGAGCATCACGGACGAACGGGTCGACGTGAAGAAGATATCGCCGCAGCTTTCGACGCTGATCGCGAAGATCGACACGCTGCAAAGTACGATGATGTCGGAAGTAACCTCCTCCATTCCAAAGCTGCGCGCGCACGATCGGCTCATGATGCGCAAGCGGATGGCTCGGCAGCCGAAATCCGTAGGACCCGTTTCGCTGGGAGGAGCGCCGCTGAGCGCGCCCGCGACGGTTGCTGCGCCGGCTACGGTTGCTCCGCCGGAGAGCTGAGCGCGCGTCGAGTAACTTGCTTGGGCCCTTGTTCGCGCGAGTTGGCCTAACGGCTCACGCCAACGGGTCTTCGTCCGTCCCCGCCTTCGCGTTGCGGTGACAGTCCGTTCGGGACCGCTCCCGCCTGCGACTGTTACCGAAGATGATGACTCGGGGAGTTGTTGGTGAGCGCGCTGGGGCTCGAACCCAGGACCCCGTGATTAAAAGTCACGTGCTCTACCGGCTGAGCTACGCGCTCCCATGGCCGCCGGATGGCTTTTCGATTGATCGCCATCGTCGTCGGACATTTGGAAAAGCATGTCATGCCCGCGTTTGACTGAAGCGCTGCGGGGAGAACCGGCGGTTTCCGGATCATGCTTTCGGCCCGCGCTGTGTAGGGGGATGGGACGCGGAGGTCAATAGCAGGGGTGGCTGCCGAAACACGCGGCAGTAGCGAGGATTTGCTCGCCGATTCCGTCGCTTAGGCCGGGGTTTTGAACCCGATTGGCGGGCCGTCATCCACGCCCAAAGACCTCGTGACTTCTGATCACGGGGTCCGGGCGCCCAAATCGGCCCCGGATCAGTTTGCCTCCCGCCGCACCTCGCTCGGCACCGGCTGTGCGGGGCCGGCGGGTGTCGGCAGCGCGACGGGGCGCAAGCCGATCAGCTCGGCGGTGCGGATCGCGCTGTCGCGCCAGAACTGGAACGAGTTGATGCGGCTGAGCTCGAGGATCGCAATCGCGACCGCGGCGAGGAACGGCAGGCTTTGCAGCACCAGCACGCCCGCGAAGATGTAGATCTCGGTGATCTGCCTGAAACTGTTGGAGGCGATCAGCACGCCGGAGCCGATCAGGAGCAGGGCGCCGATCACGGCTTCCCAGAACGCCTGGAACTCGATCGACATCCTGGACAGGCCGCCCTTCGAGGTGCGCGCGAATGCGATGTGCTCGGTGATCAGTCCTTGCGCGACCGCCCGCGACACCGTCCATTGCACGCTCATGGCCGCGATCATGGCACCCAGCATCTGGCCGGGTTTGATCGCGACGCGCAGCCGGTACATCGACAGGAAGTGCGCGAGCGAGACGACGAAGGCGCCGATGATCGGCAGCGTCAGAATCTTGTCCGGGATGGCGATGTCGGCAAACGCCACGATCGGCACCCAGATGAGGTTGAGCAGCGCCACGACCACGCCAAGGCTTTCGGCCCCGAGCCAGTTCAGCCAGCCGAGACTATATTCGCGCTTCTGGTCGGGCGTCAGCCGGCTCCGTCCGGGCAGGAAGTGCCGCCAGTGCTTCTTCACGATCTGGAGGCCGCCATAGGCCCAGCGGTGACGCTGCTTCTTGAAGGCCTCGTAGGTATCGGGCAGCAGGCCCTGGCCGTAGCGGTAGCGGGTGTAGTGGGTGGTCCAGCCGAGCTCCTGGATCGCGAGCCCGAGGTCCGAGTCCTCGCAGATCGTGTCGGATGACCAGCCGCCCGCCATGTCCATCGCGGCACGGCGGATCAGGCACATCGTGCCGTGCACGATGACGGCGTTGAGCTCGTTGCGCTGGACCATGCCGATGTCGAAGAAGCCGGCATATTCGCCGTTCATGATGTAGTGCATGATCGACAGGTCGCCGTCGCGGTGCTCCTGCGGCGCCTGCACCAGGCCGACGCGCGGGTCGGCGAACGCCGGTACGAGGTCCTTCAGCCAGTCGGGCTCGACGACATAGTCGGCATCGAGAATGCCGATGATCTCGGCATCGACGGCGGTGCGGTCCATGGCGATGCGCAGCGCGCCGGCCTTGAAGCCCTGCACCTTCTCGGCATTGATGAACTTGAAGCGTTCGCCGAGCGCACGGCAGTGGTCCTGGATCGGCTGCCAGAATGCGGGGTCGGGCGTGTTGTTGATGATGACCACGCATTCGTAGTTCGGATAGTCGAGCCGCGACAGCGCATCGAGCGTCTGCTTGAGCATGTCGACCGGCTCGAAATACGCGGGGATATGGATCGAGACCTTCGGGTAGTAATTCTCGGGCACGTTCTCGATCGGCTTGCCCTTGGCAAGCAGCCGCTGCGGCGGCCGGCCGAAGGCGACGGCCGCGATCTCGTCGACGCGGGCCATCGCGATCAGCACCAGCGGCACGAGCAGGATCATGCCGAGCGTCAGCGCGAAGGCCGAGCCGAAGACGAAATAGTGCCCGTTCCAGAACGCGAATACGATCGCAGCCCAGGCGCCGACGCCGTTGGCGGTGGCTGACAGCAAGAACGCCTGCTTGGCGGTCGGTTGCTCCAGCCGCAGGATCGGCAGCGACAACAGGATGCCGACCAGCAGCGCGATCGTCATCAGTTTCCAATAGTCGGGATTCTCGACCGGACCGGTCCAGGCGAATTTCGGCTCGCGGCTGGCGTTGAGGATGCCCCAGTAAGGACCGACGCCGCCTTCAAAAAACTTCCAGGGCTGATCGATCGCTTCGACGATGTTGTATTCCATGCCCATGGCTTCGGCACGGCTGACGAAGTTGCGCAGGGTCAGCGCTTGCTGGAACGGACCCGGATCGGCCTTGCGCAGATTATAGCCCGCGCTCGGCCAGCCGAACTCGGCGATCACGATGCGCTTGCCGGGAAACAGGTTGCGCAGCAGGTTGTATCGGTCGACGGCCTGGTCGACCGCCTCGTCCGAGTGGAAATTCTCCCAATAGGGCAGTACGTGCGCAGCGATGAAGTCGACGTTGGAGGCCAGGTCGGGGTTGTCGCGCCAGATGTTCCAGATCTCGCCGGTGGTGACGGGCACGCGGACCGCGCTCTTCACCTTCTTGATCATCTCGATGAGGTCTTCGACCTTCTGCTCACCGCGGTAGATCACCTCGTTGCCGACGACGACGCCGTTGACGTTGCTGTTCTTGCGGGCGAGCTCGATCGCGGCCTTGATCTCGCGCTCGTTGCGATCCGGGTCCTTGCCGATCCAGGCGCCGACGGTGACCTTGAGGCCGAATTCGGCGGCGATTGGCGGCACCAGCTCGTTGCCTTCCGTCGCAGAGTAGGAGCGGATGGCACGCGTCATGGTGGAGAGCTTCTTCATGTCGGCGCGAATCTTGTCGGGATCGACATTGTTGTCGACGACATGCCCCGGTTCGAACGGGGTGTAGGAGAGGCTCGGCAACAGGCCCTTGAAGTCCGGCGCAGGTTCCTTGTCGCGCAGGACTCCCCAGAGGCCGGCGTGGAGCATGGACACGAGCAACAGAACGGCGGCGACAACGCGCATCGCGGCTAAACCAAAAGGGGCTGAGGGGGCAGGGCAGCGGATCCGACCCCGAGATCCGACCAAGTCCGCGGCAAATGGAGCATACCTCTGCCGCGCGGTTTCTCAACTGTCATGGCCTCATGTCCTTATCAGGGCATGGCCTTGTTTGGTCGGGTTAACGCGCGGCAGTGCCGTCAGTTGCTATCGCCGATCGTTCCTGAACGGCGGCTGAAACGATCGCGGCTATTTCTGGGGAGCGGGTGACGGGCTTGCCGCAGGCGCGGGGCTCGCGGCCGGCTGGGGCGGCTGCGCACTACCGGCCGTCGGCGCCGGAGGCTGCGAGGCCGCGGCGGCCGCCTGCTGCGGCTGGGAGGCCGGATTGATCCAGCACGCGTGCACCCGGCTGTCCAGGGTCTCGGCGATCTTGGGATCGATCTGGGCGCCGAAGCGGGTCAGGCAGCGGAACGCCGCCTGGATGTGGCCGCCGGGGCAGCCGAAGCGGTCATAGAGGTCGAGATGGCGGAACGCGGTATCGAGGTCATCCCGCCACATCAGCCGCACCACGCGCCGGCCGAGCCAGACGCATTCGGGGTTGCCGGCCGGGCCGTTGATGGCCTGGGCGGCTTCGGCGAATTCGTCGGTGCGGCGCTGGTTCTGGGCGGTGGCATCCTTGGCGGCGTCGGCGGGCTGGGCGGCAGCCTTGCCCTGGTCAGGCGCGGGCGAGCCGCTCTGGGCGGAAACGCCGCCGATGTTGGCCAGGAGGACAAGGGAAGAGACGGCCAAAGTGGCGGCGAACTGCCGCAGGACCGCATTTCGTAACTCGAACACCCGTCGCCGCATGAATTCCCCAATATCTCAGCCGTCCGCCCGCGCGGGAGGACCTCGCGGACGCCGACGTGATGGCGTCCAAATGGGTCTCCAATGCGGCGGAAAAGTCCCGCAAAATCCAATGACCTGTAATTGGAATTTTGTCCAGCAAAGTCACGATCCTAGGGCCCGGTCGAACGGCCGCAGCCCAATTCCCCGGGGAGAGTGCGCAGCCGACCTGCCTCACCCCCTTGGCAGATGGCGTGCGAGCAGGTAATCGACGGACCCTCGCGGAGGACGGAACCGATTTCACTTCGTACGCCACTGGCGCTCCTGCTCGTCTCCCTGGGTGCGATTGCTGCCGTGTGGTGGTGGCTTGCCACGCCGATCACGCTCGCGCGCGCGCCCATCGATCCCAACGACAAGGTTCAATGCGTCTCCTACGCCCCGTTCCGGGGCGACCAGACGCCGCTGAACGAATGGACCCACATCGAGGCCGATCAGCTCGAGCAGGATCTGCGCCAGCTCAAAGAGATCACCGACTGCGTCCGCACCTACTCGATCGAGAACGGGCTCGACCAGGTGCCTTCGGTCGCGGCCAGGATCGGCGGGCTGAAGGTGATCCAGGGCATCTGGCTCGGCAGCAACCGCGCCAAGAATTTCGCGCAAGTTGCGACCGCCGTTCGCCTCACCAAGGAATTTCCCGACACCATCTCCGCGCTCGTCGTCGGCAACGAGGTGTTGCTGCGCGGAGAGATGACGACGTCGGACCTCACCGCAATCATCCGTTCGGTGAAGGCGCAGGTCACCGTGCCCGTGACCTATGCCGACGTCTGGGAATATTGGCTGAAGAACCGCGAGGTCTATGACGCCGTCGACTTCGTCACGATTCACATCCTGCCTTATTGGGAGGATATGCCGGTGAAGGCGAAGTTCGCCGCGAGCCACGTCGAGGCGATCCGCGAGCGCATGGCGGTGGCGTTCCCCGACAAGGAAATCCTGATCGGCGAGACCGGCTGGCCGAGCGAAGGCCGCATGCGCGAGGGCGCGCTGCCGTCGCGCACCAATCAGGCCCGCGTGGTCTCGGAAATCCTCGGGCTCGCGAAGGCGCTGAAGTTTCGCGTCAACCTGATCGAGGCCTATGACCAGCCGTGGAAGCGGCGGCTCGAGGGCACCGTCGGCGGCTATTGGGGCCTGATCGACTCCGTCCGGCGCCAGCTGAAATATCCGCCGGGTGAGCCGATCAGCAATTTCCCGTTCTGGAAATGGTACATGGGCGCCGGCATGGTCCTCAGCGTGCTGGTGTTCGCGGTGGCCGGCATCACGCTGCGCCGCCGGCCCTGGACGCCGCGCTTCTCGGCCTGGCTCGGCGTCGGCATCTCCGCGACGTCGGCGGGCATCCTGCTCGGGATCGCCGTCGACAAGATGTACTACGAGAGCTACGGCTGGGGCGGCTGGCTGCAATGGGGCATGCTGCTGCTCGCCGGCATCCTGTCGCCGATCTTCTGCGCGCAGGCGCTTGTTATCGGCCGCAATTTGCCGAGCTTCCTCGACCTGCTCGGTCCGCGCGAAGGGCGGAAGTGGTCAAAGCTCTCGGCCGTGCTGGGCCTGACCCTGGCGGTGACGGCGGTGATCGCGGCCGAGACCGCGCTCGGCTTCGTGTTCGACCCGCGCTATCGCGACTTCCCCTATGCCTCGCTGACGATGGCGGTGGTGCCGTTCGCGCTGTTGATGCTGAACCGCCCGCAGATCGGCGTGCGACCGATCGCGGAAGCGGTGTTCGCAGGGCTGCTGGCGCTGTCGGCGGTCTACGTGATCCTGAACGAAGGCCGCGATAATTGGCAGGCGATGTGGACCTGCGCCATCTATCTCTTGTTCGCGCTCACGCTGTGGCGGGCGCGGGCCGAGCAAAGCCAAGGATGAGCAGGCCGATCGCCAGGCCCGACAGCACGATGTTGTAGAGCACGATGCCGAGGCCGGCTGCGACCACGCCGAGCGTGAGCAGCACGATCGACGGCCGCATCAGGTTCAGCGTCGCGATCACCAGCGCGACGATGCCGAACACCGAATTCTTGAACAGCGACGTCGACACAGAGCGCGCCTTGCAGATCATGGTCTGCAGGCCGGCATCGCATGCGAGCGCCACCTGCGAGAACTCGACCGCGAGATAGCGCACATAGAGCGCCCAGCCGACGGTGACGAAACCGACGACGATGAGAAACTGCACCTGGTAGGGCGTGAGGCGAAACGGCTTCTTTGTCATGCCGGCAATATGGTCGGGATGGCGGGAGGGAGCAACAGGGGCGGGGGGATTTTTGCACCGGGGGCCTCGCGGAGGGGCCGCTGCATGGATTTGCGGCATCCCGAACGCATTAGAACCGTAGCCATACGGATTTGCGGGAATTTCAACGTCGCCTAACATTCGACTTGAAGCGTAGGCGTGATCGCAGGTCTAATCAGAAGCAGATCACGTCGTTCAAGAACGCGACTGCGGGGATGCGAGCGAGGTTGGCAATGGTTGAAGCGTTGCAGGTCAATTTTGCGCTTTGGGGTATGATCATTTGCGGGGCAATCAAGATCAGCCAGTTGATGGCCGCTCTCTAGGCGGCGCTGTCTCAGGCGAGATGCTCCGGCGTTTCAATCGGAAGCCCTGATCCCCTCAACGTCTGAAAAACGACGATATCGTCGAACTCGCCGATGCCGTCTCCGGCTTGGCCTGAGCGGCCGGCTGCGGCGCGGGTGCAGGCGGCGGCGCCGGCTCCTCGCGCCTTGACGAGCGCTTGGAGGAGTAGCTGCGGCGACGCTTGTCCGGCTTGGCGGCGGGCGCGGGCGCGGGCGCGGTTTCAGCTTGCGGTACCGCGTCCTGACCCTTTTCCTGGCTCTTCTCCGAACTCTTGTCCTGGTTCTTGTCTGAACCCTTGTCCTGCCCCTTATCCTGTCCCTTGTCCGCGCCGCCGCGCATCGACAGGCGCTGGCCGTCGAACACGGTCGTCTCGCAGTGGCGGTCGTTCTCGGCAAGGCCTGCGCAAAGCTTTGCGGCGGCGGCAGCATTGATCAGGGGGCCGGCCCCCAGACGGAGCTGCATGCCGAGGCCGTTATTGCCTTCCTTGATCATGATGATCGGCCGCAGCGCGGCGACCTCCGGATGGGACTTGCTCAGGCTGCGCCAGAGCGCGCGCAGGCCGTCGACCGAGTTCGCACCGCCGAGATCGATGGCAAAGCGCGTCTGCTGGACTGCGATTGCGGGAGACTCGGCTTCGGTTGCCTCGGGGGGCTTGGCTGGCGCCGCGGCGATTTCGGTCGGAGCGGGCGCCGCCTCGGGTTTCTGCTCCGAGGCGTCTGGTTGAGGCTGAATCAGTTTCGAAGCCGCCGGATCAGGCGGCGCCATGATCGACTTCGATGGCACCAACGGCAGGATCGGCACCGCCGACGTCGTCAGCGGAACGAGTGATGCGGCAGAGGCAGTCTGTGGCGGCGGGCCCGGTTGATCCTTGGCCGCGTCTTTCAAGCTGTCCTTCGACGCTTCCTTCGACGCTTCCTTGGGCTCCTTGCCGGCCCCCGCGCGCGGCTTGTCGACCAGCGAGGCCGCGGTCGACGCGACCGGCGCGACATCCGGAGCCGGGGGCTGCGCAGTGGTGACGGGCGTGTCCTGCGGCTTCGACGCGGGCGCTTGCGGCGATGTCGCGCTCTGCTTGGCGATGGCGCCGGTGACGGAATCAAGTCCCTGCTCGAGCACCGTGACGCGCGAATAGAGCCGGTCGCGATCGGTGTTCAGCGTCTCGATGGCGGAGGCGAGGCGACGCGCCTCGAGCTGGCTTTCCTTGGTCAGAACCTGCAGACGGTCGGACTGGCGGGCGAGATCGGCGGAGGCGACCTGGTCGCGCCGCCAGCCGAGCTGGGCCTGGTTGGCCAGCACGGCCACCACAACGGCACCGACGGCCGCGACTCCCCACGAGCCCAGCCGCCACATCATCCGGCGATCGAATGTGCTTTCTTCTGCCAAGAGTCCGGAGAACAGCCCGCCGGTCTCCTTGTCGCCGAAGGCATCCGCCAGTGGGTCGGAATCCTTTGCCATGAACGTTTAGTGCCCAGCCCTGCCTGGCTTCCCCGAATCAATCAGGGAACATTAACAGGAAAACCCACGCGCACTTGAATTCCGGGCGTTTGCGGGGGTAGCAAGGCAACAAGCTCGGACGACATTGACGTGTCGCCCATCGATGTGATGATCGATTCGGCCATATTTGACAGGATTGCGATGACCGCCCGCTCAAGCCTCACGATCGTGCTCGCCGCCGGCGAAGGCACGCGAATGCGATCCAGCCTGCCGAAAGTGCTGAATCCCGTCGCTTCCCAGACGCTGCTTGCCCATGTGCTCGGTGCCGCACCGCGCGGAACCGGCACTGCGCTTGCGGTCGTGATCGGCCCTGATCACCAGGCGGTCGCGGACGAGGCGAAGCGGATCCGCTCCGATGCGCTCATCTTCGTGCAGGCCGAGCGGCTCGGCACGGCGCATGCCGTGCTGGCGGCGCGGGAGGCGATTGCGCGAGGCGTCGACGACGTGCTGATCGCCTTCGGGGATACGCCGCTGATCTCGGCCGAAACCTTTGCACGGCTCCGCGCGCCGCTGGCGAAAGGTGCTGCGATTGCCGCGCTCGGTTTTCGCGCGGCGGATCCGACCGGCTATGGCAGGTTCATCGTCGAGGGCGACCGTCTGGTCGCGATCCGCGAGCACGCCGACGCCAGCGCGGACGAGCGCAAGATCGATCTGTGCAATGCCGGCGTGATGGCGATCGACGGCCGCCGCGCGCTCGCGATCCTGGACAAGATAGGCAATGCGAATTCCAAGGCAGAGTATTACCTGACCGATGCGGTCGGCGTCGCCCGCAGCAATGGATGGGAGTCCGTCGTGATCGAAACCAGCGAGGACGAGGTGCGCGGCATCAACACCAAGGCCCAGCTTGCGGAAGCGGAAAGCGTGATGCAGGCGCGGCTGCGCAAGGCCGCGATGGAGGCCGGCGTCACGCTGATCGCCCCCGAAACCGTGTATCTCGCCGCCGACACCGTGTTCGGCAAGGACGTCACCATCGAGCCGTTCGTGGTGATCGGACCGGGTGTCTCGATCGCCGACGGCACCGTGATCCATTCCTTCTCGCATATCGTCGAGACCACGCTCGGCAAGAAGGTTTCGATCGGACCCTATGCGCGCTTGCGTCCCGGCACCACGCTCGGCGATGGCGCGCGGATCGGCAATTTCGTGGAGACCAAGGCCGCGACGCTGGAGGCCGGCGTCAAGGTCAACCATCTCTCCTACATCGGCGACGCCACCATCGGCGCCAATTCCAACATCGGCGCCGGCACCATCACTTGCAACTACGACGGCTTCAAGAAGCACAAGACGGTGATCGGGCAGGGCGCCTTCGTCGGCACCAACTCCTCGCTGGTCGCGCCGGTGAAGATCGGCAACGGCGCCTATATCGGCTCGGGCTCGGTGATCACGCGCGACGTGCCGGACGACGCCATGGCGCTGGAGCGCAGCCCGCAGACCATTCGCGAGGGTGGTGCTGCGCGCTACCGCGAGATGAAGACCAGCGGCAAAAAGTTGGAAAAGAAGCCGGAGAAATGAGCGGCCGGATCCCAGGCGCTTTTCTGTGTCGTTAGGGCTGCGCGCTCATGAACGACCTGGATGTGTTCGAATTCCTCGTCAAGCACGTCGTCATGCCGCCGGGACGATGGGTGCTGGAACAGGTCGGCGACCCCGACCCAACCGAGATCGCGTCGCTGGTCACCGGCCTGACGTTCTGGGCGTTCGTCGTTTGCCTCGTCTTTGCCCTGGTGCTGGGGTGGTGAGGCGCGCCCTTAGTCGTCGTCGGCGACTTCCGAGAACATCGCGCGCGACAAGCGCCAGCCGCGCGGCCTGGCGCGCTTTGCCGGTTCGCCTTTGGCCTGCGTCATGAGGACGGGCTTGCTTTCCTTGCCGCGCTCCATGGCGCGCTGAGGCGGCGGCCAATGCGCGAGGCGAGTACCGGTGCTCTCACTGGCGAGCAGATACGTCGTTGGCAGACCTTTGCGGTCGGACGTGGCTTTCATGGCCTTGATCTCCCGAGCGAGAATCGTTGGCCAAACTTGTTGACAACAAGTTAATCCGCGCGGTTAAAGCCGGCCACATCGACATGGGCGAAGCTTGACGTCGCCGGCTGCTGTCGCAATCCGTCATAATTATTGAGTATCTGGTTCCTTAGGAACTTCGCTAAAAACCGAGCGCGTCGTTTAGGCGATTTTTCGACGATTTGGGGGATATTGATCCGCATGTGCGGGATTGTCGGCATTCTCGGGCGCGAGCCGGTTGCAGAGCAACTGGTGGATTCGCTCAAACGTCTTGAATATCGCGGCTATGACTCCGCGGGCGTCGCCACGCTCGAAGGCAAGCATCTCGAGCGCCGGCGCGCCGAGGGCAAGCTGAAGAATCTGGAGAGGCGGCTGGAAGCCGAGCCTTTGAAGGGGACGACCGGAATCGGTCACACCCGCTGGGCCACGCACGGCAAGCCGACCGTCAACAACGCTCATCCGCACGCGACCGAACGCGTCGCCGTCGTCCATAACGGCATCATCGAGAATTTCCGCGAGCTGCGCGAGGAGCTCGAGAAGAAGGGCACGGTGTTCCACACCGAGACCGACACCGAGATCGTGCTGCACCTCGTCGACGATCTCTTGTCGCGCGGCAACAAGCCGGTGGAAGCGGTCAAGCTGACGCTGGCGCGGTTGCGCGGTGCCTTCGCGCTCGGCTTCATCTTTGCCGGCGATGATGACCTCATGATCGGCGCCCGCAACGGTCCGCCGCTGGCGATCGGCTATGGCGACGGCGAGATGTATCTCGGCTCGGACGCGATTGCGCTCGGCCCGTTCACCGACACGATCAGCTATCTCGAAGACGGCGACTGGGTGGTCCTGACCCGCAAGAGCGCGACGGTTTTCGACAAGGACGGTCACGCCGTCGAGCGCGACAGGATCAAGCATGCCGCCTCGACCTCGCTGGTCGACAAGGCGAACTACCGCCATTTCATGGCGAAGGAGATCCACGAGCAGCCGGAAGTGGTCGGCCACACGCTGGCGCGCTATGTCGACATGGCGACCGAGCGCGTCTCGCTGCCGGTCAAGCTGCCGTTCGACTTCAAGGACATCCAGCGCATCAACATCACGGCCTGCGGCACCGCAAGCTACGCCGGCATCGTCGCAAAATACTGGTTCGAGCGTTTTGCACGCCTGCCGGTCGAGGTCGATGTCGCATCCGAATTCCGCTACCGCGAAGCGCCGTTGCGCAAGGGCGATCTCGCCATCTTCATCTCGCAATCCGGCGAGACCGCCGACACCCTGGCGGCGCTGCGCTATGCCAAGGCCGAGGGCGCGCACACCATTGCCGTCGTCAACGTTCCGACCTCGACCATCGCGCGCGAAAGCGAGACCGTGCTGCAGACGCTGGCCGGCCCCGAGATCGGTGTCGCCTCGACCAAGGCCTTCACCTGCCAGCTCATGGTGCTGGCCAACCTGGCGATCGCGGCCGGCAAGGCCCGCGGCGAATTGTCCGCCGAGGACGAGACCAAGCTCGTGCACGGCCTGGTCGAGATCCCGCGCCTGATGTCGGATGCGCTCACGACCGAGCTCCAGATCGAGAAGCTCGCCCATAGGATCGCCAAATCCCGCGACGTGCTCTATCTCGGCCGCGGCACCAGCTTCCCGCTCGCCCTCGAAGGCGCGCTGAAGCTGAAGGAAATCTCCTACATCCACGCCGAGGGCTATGCCGCCGGCGAGCTCAAGCACGGCCCGATCGCGCTGATCGATGAGACCATGCCGGTCGTCGTGATCGCGCCCTACGACCGCGTGTTCGAGAAGACCGTCTCCAACATGCAGGAGGTCGCCGCCCGCGGCGGCAACATCATCCTGATGACCGACGCCAAAGGCGCGGCGGAGGCGACGGTGGAGTCGCTCGTGACCATCGTCATGCCCGACATGGCCGCGGCCTTCTCGCCAATGGTCTATGCCGTTCCCGTGCAATTGCTCGCCTATCATACGGCGGTGGTCATGGGCACCGACGTCGACCAGCCGCGCAATCTCGCGAAATCCGTGACGGTGGAATAGGCAGCAGGGACCAGGCCGCGCTCTTCCAAAACCTGCTAGAAGCCCCTAGCTTGAACCAAGCGACCGACCTGGAACCCGAATGACCACCCGCGACGACGCGCCTGCGCCTCTTGACCCCGCCCCGGAACCGCATACCGGCCTGATGGGCCGGTTTCGCAATTATTTCCTGACCGGGCTGATCGTCACCGGTCCGATTGCGATTACACTGTACCTGGTCTGGTGGTTCGTCACCTGGGTCGACGGCGTGGTGCGGCCTTTCGTGCCGCTGGCCTATCGGCCGGAAACTTATCTGCCTTACGGCGTCCCCGGCTGGGGACTGATTGTCGCATTCTTCACGCTGACGCTGGTCGGATTTCTCGCGGCCAACCTGATCGGCCGCACCCTGGTCGACGTCGGCGAGACGTTCCTCGGCCGGATTCCGGCGGTGCGTGCGATCTATCGCGGTCTCAAGCAGGTGTTCGAGACGCTGTTCTCGGGCAAGGGCTCGAGCTTCCGCAAGGTCGGTCTCGTCGAGTTTCCATCGCCCGGCATGTGGTCGATCGTGCTGATCTCGCAATCGCCGAGTGAGGACATCGCGCGCAGCCTGCCGGGGCAGGAAGAACATGTCTCGGTGTTTCTGCCATGCTCGCCGAACCCGACCACCGGCTTCTTCTTTTATGTGCCCAGGAGCAAGATCATCGAGGTCGACCTCAGCGCCGAGGATGCCGCGACGCTGATCATGTCGGCCGGCGTGGTGCAGCCGGGCGCAGCGCCGGATCCGAAGAAGGCAGCCGCGCTCGCCGGTATGGCCAATGCCGCGCGCATTGCCAACGCCTCCACGCTCCGGCCCGAGCCTGCGAAGGCGGAGTAGGGCCATTCCGCGGCGGGATGGCCGTGGATCACGCGGGCGTTCGCATCCTCTGCTAATGTTCCGGTCGAGTTGAGCGACAACGCTCGGAATTCGAACTGGAGTGCCCCCGATGTCGAAAACCATTGCGATCCTCGCGCCCGGTGCCATGGGCAGCGCGGTGGCGCGACGCCTGAGCGAGAATGGCGCGCGCGTGCTGACATCCTTGAAGGGGCGAAGCGAGGCGACGCTGAAACGGGCGGCGGATGCGGGCATGGTCGGCGCCGAGGACGATGCGATCGCGGACTCTGATATCATCCTCTCGATCGTGCCGCCCGGCGAGGCGGTGGCGCTGGCCGAGCGGCTGGCCGCGCTGATCGTGAAACGGGCAAAGAAGCCGGTCGTGGTCGACTGCAACGCCGTCAATGTCGACACGGTGAAGCGGATCGAGGAGATCATCGGCTCGGCGCAGGCGCCCTTCGTCGACGGCGGCATCATCGGCTTCCCGCCGCAGCCGGGCGGCAAGAGCCCGGCCTTCTATCTGTCCGGCGAGCACGCCAGAGACGTCGCCGTGCTCAGAGATTTCGGGCTCGATGTCCGCACCGTCGAAGGTCCGGTGGGTGCGGCCTCCGCGCTCAAGATGTCCTATGCCGGTATCGTCAAGGGTCTCGCCGGCATCGGCTCCGCCATGGTGGTCGCGGCCACGAAAGCCGGTGCTGCGGATGCGCTGCGCGACGAGCTCGCCCTCAGCCAGCCCGCGATCCTGGCGCGGCTCGAGGTCGCGCTGCCCGACATGATCCCGAAGGCCTATCGCTGGGTCGCGGAGATGCAGGAGATTTCCGGCTTCCTCGGGCCGGATCATCCGGCAAGCCAGATCTACCAGGGCTTTGCCAAATGGTTCGAGCATCTGGCCGGGGACGCGAAGGGTGAGGCGGTCGATGCGTCGCTGTTGAAGGCGTTTGCCGCAAGCATTGCGCAGAAAAAGGCCTGATGATCAGGCATTCGCGATCAGTCTGCCTGCTCATGCAATGTGGCGACGGCTGACGATCGCTGACATGACACGGGAGTTGGAATGAGAGTGCTGGTGATCGGCGCGGGAGCGCTCGGAGGTTACTACGGAGCGAGCCTGGTCCGAGCGGGCGCCGACGTGACTTTTCTGGTGCGGTCCGCGCGGGCTGAGCAGTTGCGTCGCGACGGATTGAGGGTCAAAAGCCCGCACGGCGACTTCGCCGTGCAGCCGAAGATCCTGCTGGCGAACGAGCTCAACGATCCCTTCGACGTCGTGCTCGTTGGCGTGAAGGCCTATTCGCTCGACGACGCCATGAGCCAGTTTGCCCCGGCCGTTGGCGCGAACACGATGATTTTGCCGATCCTCAACGGGTTGAAGCACATCGACGCCCTGACCGCGCGGTTCGGCGCCGAGCACGTCCTCGGCGGGCTCGCAAATGTCAGCGCCGGGCTCGATGCGGATGGTCGCGTCGTTCAGTTCATGGCCAACCAGACCATCGTCTTCGGCGAGGTGAAGGGTTCGTTGAGTGAGCGTGTGCTCGCGCTGGAAAACCTGCTGCGGGTCCCCGGCATCGACGTGCGCGCCAGCGATGTGATCATGCAGGACATGTGGGAGAAGTTCGTCCAGCTGAGCACGCTCGCCGGGATCACCTGCCTGATGCGCGCCAGCATCGGTGACATCCTGACCGTGCCGAATGGTGAGCGGGCGATCTTCCGGCTTTTTGCGGAGCATTGCGCTGTCGCGACCGCCTCTGGCTTCGAGCCGCGCGCGCCGTTCATCGAATTCGACCGAAAGCTGTTCACCACAGCGAACTCGCCGCTGAAGGCGTCGATGCTGCGGGATATCGAGCGCGGTTCGACCACCGAGGCGGAGCATATCCTCGGCGACATGGCCAATCGGGCCCGGGCGCTGGACATCGAAACACCCGTGCTCGATCTCGCCCGGGCGCATGTCGCGGCTTATGAGGTTGGGCGGCAAAAACCGGCGAACTAACCCGCCCCGATCAGCGGGATCGCCTCGTCGCGCTCGTAGAGATACAGCAGGCAGCGCAGCGCCTCGCCGCGCTCGCCCTTCAGCTTCGGATCGTCCTTCATGATGCGCAGCGCTTCGTCGCGGGCTTGCGTGATGAGCTGGCCGTGGACCTCCGAGCGCGCGATGCGGTAGCCGGGCAGGCCGCTCTGGCGGACGCCGAGCACATCGCCTTCGCCGCGCAATTTGAGATCCTCTTCGGCGATACGAAACCCGTCGGTGGTCTCGCGGATCACTTTGAGCCGCGCTTTCGACATTTCGCCGAGCGGCTCGCTGTAGAGCAGAATGCAGGTCGAAGCCTCCGAGCCGCGCCCGATGCGGCCGCGCAGCTGGTGCAGCTGGGCGAGGCCGAAGCGCTCGGCATTCTCGATCACCATGATGGTGGCGGCCGGCACGTCGACACCGACCTCGACCACGGTGGTCGCGACCAGAAGTCCGATCTCGTGGGCCGCGAACTGGCCCATCACGCGGTCCTTCTCGGTGCCCTTCATCTGGCCATGGACGAGGCCGACGCGATCGCCAAAGCGCTTCTCTAGGCTCTCGAAACGCTTGGTCGCGTTGGTGAGATGCTCGGTACCCTCGGCCTCGGACTCCTCGACCAGCGGGCAGATCCAGTACACCAGCTTGCCGGATTCGAGCGCACGGCCGACGCCGTCCATGACCTCACTGAGCCTGCTCATGGCGACGGCGCGGGTGTCGATCGGCTGGCGGCCGGCGGGCTTTTCGCGCAACTCGCTGATGTCCATATCGCCGAAATAGGTCAGCACCAGCGTGCGCGGGATCGGCGTGGCGCTCAGCACCAGAACGTCGACGGCTTCGCCCTTCGAGGTCAGCGCCAGGCGCTCGCGAACGCCAAAACGATGCTGCTCGTCGACGATGGCCAGCGCCAGATCGTGGAAGATCACGTCGTCCTGGATCAGCGCATGGGTGCCGACGAGCAGATCGATCTCGCCCTCGGCGAGTTGCGCGATGATCTCGCGCCGCTCCTTGCCCTTCTCGCGGCCGGTGAGGATCGCGACCCGCATGCCGGCGCGCTCGGCCAGCGGCGCGATGGTCTTGATGTGCTGACGCGCCAGGATTTCGGTCGGCGCCATCAGCGCGGCCTGCTTGCCGACCTCGGCGACAGCGGCGGCAGCGAGCAGTGCGACCACGGTCTTGCCGGAGCCGACGTCGCCCTGGAGCAGGCGCAGCATGCGCACGGGCTGTTGCAGATCGCTCGCGATCGCCGCGGCCGCGTCACGCTGAGAGGACGTCAAGGCATAGGGGAGGGCGTCGATGATCCTGTGGCGCAGGTGGCCGTCGCCGGCGTTGCGCACGCCGGCCGGGCGGCGCAATTGGGCGCGGATCAGGGCGAGCGCGAGCTGGCCGGCAAGCAGTTCGTCAAAGGCGAGGCGGGACCAGAACGGCTGGTCCGGCAGAATGTCCGTCAGTTCGACCGGCTGGTGCACGCGATTGAGCGCTTCCGCGATCGGCGGGAAATGGCAGCGGCGCAGCACCTCCGGGCTGATCCATTCGGGCAGGGCCGGCAGCTTCTGCAGCGCCTGCGCGATCGCGCGGCGGAGCGAGCCGAGCGCGAGGCCCTCGGTGAGCGGATAGACCGGGTCGATGCCCGAGAGCTTTGAGATCGCCTCCTCGTCGAGCACGCGGTCGGGATGCACGATCTGCGGGATGCCGTCATACATCTGCAGCGTGCCGGAGACGAAGCGCTTCTCGCCCATCGGCAGCAGCTTTTCGACATAGCCGGGCTTGGCGCGGAAGAAGGTCAGCACGACGTCGCCGGTGTCGTCGCTGGCATAGACCAGATACGGCGCGCGGGAGTTGCGCGGCGGGGGCGGGCGGTGACGGTCGACGGTGACCTCCAGCGTCACCATGGTTCCCACACCAGCGTCGCGGATTTTCGGCCGCGCCCGGCGGTCGATGACCTGGCTCGGCAGATGCAGCAGCAGATCGACCAGCCGCGGCGTCTCGTTGCGGCTGAGCAGATATTGCAGCAGCTTGTCCTGCTTCGGACCGACGCCGGGAAGCGTGGTCACGGGAGCAAACAGCGGATTGAGCAGGCTGGGGCGCATGGACGCGAATCTAGGATCGTTTCGGCCCGTCATGCCCGGCTTTATGCCGGGCATCCACGTCTTTTTTCGCGGCCCTGTGCGCCGGTGCGGCCATGCCAAATCGAGGGCTGACACGGCAGGTCCGAGTGGCTATATCACCCCGGCCCGGCACGTCCGGGCTTTCGGCGTTTGACTGGATTTGAGACATGACGGGAACGACACGATCGAGCAACGGGCTGGACGACCGCCGCAAGCGGTTGCTGTTCCGCTGCTGGCACCGCGGCACGCGCGAGATGGACCTGATCCTCGGCCGCTTCGCGGACGCCGAGATCGCCAATCTCTCCGACGCCGAGCTGACCGAGCTGGAGACCTTGCTCGAGGTCAACGATCCCGACCTCTATGCCGCCATCACCGGTGACAAGGTGCTGCCAGCTGATGTCACCGGCGCCCTGTATGCCCGGATCAAGGCCTATCCGATCGCGGACCGCGACGTATGAAACCGGGAATGAAATCTCCGGCCGAGCTGCTGACGCCCGGCCGCGCGGTGACGCTTGCCAATGTCGCCGAAGGCGCCGAGGGCCTCGTCGTCTCCGATCTTGCGCGCGCGCTGGCGGCGCGGCCGAAGAAACCGCCTGTCAGCCTTGCCGTGGTCTGCCGCGACGGTGCCCGCATGCAGCAGCTCGAACGCGCGCTGCAATTCTTCGCGCCCGATCTGCCGGTGCTGACCTTCCCGGCCTGGGATTGCCAGCCCTATGACCGCGTCTCGCCGCACGGCGGCGTTCTGGCGCAACGCCTGACGACGCTGGCGCGGCTGGCCCCGCTCACCGGCAGCGACAAGCCGCTGATCGTGCTGACAACGGTGAACGCGGTGGTGCAGCGCGTGCCCGCGCGCGAGCTGGTCGCGGCGCAGGCGCTGTCGGTTGCGCCGGGCAATGTCGTGCCGATGGACACCATCGTCGCCTGGCTCGAGCATAACGGCTACAATCGTTCCTCGACCGTGCGCGAGCCCGGCGAATACGCCGTGCGCGGCGGCATCCTCGACCTGTTTCCGGCCGGCCTCGAGCAGCCGGTGCGCTTTGACTTCTTCGGCGACAGCCTGGAATCGATCCGCACCTTCGACGCCGAGACCCAGCGCACGCTGCTCGACATGCGCGCGCTCGACCTGGTGCCGATCTCGGAATTCCAGCTCGTCACCGATACCATCCGCCGCTTCCGCATGGGCTATGTCGCCGAGTTCGGCGCACCCGAGCGCGACGATGCGCTGTACGAGGCGGTCAGCGAAGGCCGCCGCCATCCCGGCATGGAGCACTGGCTGCCGCTGTTCCAAGACCGGATGGACACGCTGTTCGACTATCTGCAAGGCGCCGCCGTCGCGATCGAGCCGCAGGCCGAGGACGCCGTCCGCGAGCGCTTCAAGCAGATCCAGGACTATTACGAGGCGCGCCGCGATGCGATGGAGCACCCCGCCGGCGGCGCCATCTACAAGCCGCTGCCGCCTGACCGGCTCTATCTGACCGAGAGCGAGTGGGGCAAGCGGATCGGCGACATCCCGCTGGCGCGGCTGACGGCGTTCTCCGTGCCGACCGACGGCACCAGCGTCGTCGATGCCGGCGCCCGCAAGGGCCGCGATTTTGCGCCCGAGCGCAACGACAGCACGGTCAACGTATTCGAGTCCGTCGTCGCCCATGTCATGGGCCTGCAGGCGAACCGCAAGAAAGTCGTGATCGCACTCTGGAGCGAAGGCTCGCGCGATCGCATGACCTCGATGCTGCGCGATCACAAGCTGACCCACACCACCAGCGTCAACGCCTGGCGGACGGTGCAGGCGACCCCGCGCAACGAGACCATGCTCGCGGTCCTCGGCCTGGAGAGCGGCTTCGAGACCGACGAGATCGCGGTCATCAGCGAGCAGGACATTCTGGGCGACCGCCTGGTGCGGCCGCGCAAGGCCAGCCGCAAGCTCGACAATTTCATCTCGGAGGTGACGAGCCTCACCGCGGGCGACATCGTCGTCCACGTCGATCACGGTATCGGCCGCTTCATCGGCCTGCAGACGCTGGACGTCGCCGGCGCGCCGCATGACTGTCTCGAGCTGCACTATGCCGCCGAGACAAAGCTGTTCCTGCCGGTCGAGAACATCGAGCTGCTGTCGCGCTACGGCTCCGACCAGACCACGGTCGAGCTCGATCGTCTCGGCGGCTCCGGCTGGCAGACCCGCAAGGCCAAGCTCAAGAACCGCATCCGCGAGATCGCGGGCGAGCTGATCAAGATCGCCGCCGCGCGCCATTTGCATGAGGCACCCAAGATGCCGGTGCAGCAGGGCGTCTATGACGAGTTCTGCGCGCGCTTCCCGTATGACGAGACCGAGGACCAGTTAGGAGCCATCGAATCCACCCTCAAGGACCTCGAGCTCGGCCGTCCCATGGATCGTCTGATCTGCGGCGACGTCGGCTTCGGCAAGACCGAGGTGGCGCTGCGTGCGGCCTTTGCCGTTGCGCTCGAAGGCAAGCAGGTCGCGGTCGTGGTGCCGACCACGCTGCTCGCGCGCCAGCACGCCAAGACCTTCACCGAGCGCTTCAAGGGCTTTCCGGTGAACGTGGCGCAGGCCTCGCGCCTGGTCGCGACCAAGGAGCTGAACCTGGTCAAGAAGGGCATTGCCGACGGTTCGGTCGATATCGTCGTCGGCACCCACGCGCTGCTCGGCAAGGCGATCAAGTTCCGCGATCTCGGCCTCGTCATCGTCGACGAGGAGCAGCACTTCGGCGTCACCCACAAGGAAAGGCTGAAGGCACTGCGTTCCGAGGTGCACGTGCTGACGCTGTCGGCGACGCCGATCCCGCGCACGCTGCAACTGGCGCTGACCGGTGTCCGCGAGCTCTCGATCATTGCCTCGCCCCCGGTCGACCGTCTCGCGGTGCGCACTTTCGTTGCCCCGCACGATCCGCTGATGATCCGCGAGGCGCTGCTGCGTGAGCGCTATCGCGGCGGCCAGGCGTTCTACGTGGTGCCGCGCATCGACGACCTCGCCGAGGTCAAGGACTTCCTCGACAAGAACGTGCCGGAGATGAAGGTCGCGGTCGCGCACGGCCAGATGCCGCCTGCCGTGATCGAGGACATCATGACCGCGTTCTACGACGGCAAGTTCGACATCCTGCTGTCGACCACGATCGTCGAATCCGGTCTCGACATTCCCAACGCCAACACGCTGATCGTGCACCGCGCCGACATGTTCGGCCTCGCCCAGCTCTATCAGCTCCGCGGCCGCGTCGGCCGCTCCAAGCTGCGGGCCTATGCGCTGTTCACGCTGCCGTCGCAGCAGAAGATCACGGCCCAGGCCGAACGCCGGCTCACTGTGCTGCAATCGCTGGAGACGCTGGGCGCCGGCTTCCAGCTCGCCTCGCACGACCTCGATATCAGAGGTGCCGGCAATCTGCTCGGCGAGGAGCAGTCAGGCCACATCAAGGAAGTCGGCTTCGAACTCTACCAGTCGATGCTGGAGGAGGCGATCGTCAACCTCAAGGCCGGCGTTTCCGAGCCCGCCGCCGACCGCTGGTCGCCGACCATCACCATCGGCATGCCCGTGCTCATTCCGGAGGATTATGTCGGCGATCTCTCGGTGCGGCTGTCGCTCTACCGGCGCCTCGCCGATCTCGACAGCGAGGAGGAGATCGACAACTTTGGCGCCGAGATGCGCGACCGCTTCGGCGTGCTGCCGGACGAGGTGCGCTACCTGTTCAAGGTTGCCGCCATCAAGGCGTTCTGCCGCCAGGCCAATGTCGGCAAGATCGATGCCGGCCCGAAGGGCGCCGTCATCACCTTCCGCGACAATTCCTTCGCCTATCCCGACCGCCTGGTGTCGTTCATCCGCAGCTATGGTCAGGCCGCCAAGGTCCGGCCCGACATGAAGGTGGTGTTCCTGCAGGATTGGGAGACGCCGGAAGAACGTCTCGCCGGCACCACGGAGATCATGCGGCAGCTGGCGCAGCTCGCGCAGAAAAAGAAGGCGGCGTAGGCGAGGTGCCGTAGGGTGGGCAAAGGCGCTCTTGCGCCGTGCCCACGATTTTTCCGCGACGATAGGTCTGGTGGGCACGCTTCCGCCTTCGCCCTCCGAGCTACGGCGGACAAGCCGCTTTGCCCACCCTACGGGGTCCAGGTCGTCGCTACGAGGCCGCCCTTGATGCGTCGGCGGACAGTCGCGCGGAGCAAGAAGGCGGCTTAATTCGATTGCGGTGCATAGCCATGTTGACGCGCGGTCAAAACCCGCGCGTCGATAGGTAGCATTGCGTTTTTGGTGGCAAAGGCACGTCCTTGAGAGAGTGGATTTGATCGATCGCGGGTGGGCTCTCGATAGGGGCCAGTGCATGCTCGAGCTTTGGAATAAATGGTACGAGACCCTGGTCACGGTCGAGGCGCTTGCCACCGTCGTCGTGATTGCCGTGGTGGCTGCTGGCGTTATTTCGCTGGTGGAAAGTAGGCGCCCGACAAAACATTGATCGAGAGAGGCGTCGGCAAACTGGCCATCCGGGACGCCCCTCTGCAAGAGGACAAAATGATTGCTCCTCATGCAAGCTGGACAAACAGGAATGCTCCCTGGCGGGATTCCTTCGGTATGCTCGCGCTATTGAGCCTGCTGATCGCGGCTCCCGCATTATCGATGATCCACTTGCTGGAGTCCGAACTCGTCCTGCCTGCGCTCAGCATTCTGCTTTTCTCAGGCGCAATGATCGCCGCTCTTTTAGCCCGAACGGATTCGGAAACTGTAACGCTGGAAAATGTAACGCTGTGGGATATTGCCGGTGCATTCACCATGATGGGTTGCGCCGCGGCGATTTTCAGCGAACCGGATCAAGTAGCGCTTTTTTTCGAGCCGCTGACCCGTGATTGAATTTCCCATCACAGATGTCCTGAACGTTCTTTTGCAGGTCGTTCTGATCGACCTCGTGCTCGCTGGCGATAACGCCATCGTCATCGGTCTTGCCGCCGCCGGACTTCCTCAGACGCAACGGGCCAAGGCGATCTTGATCGGCATCGTCGTCGCGACGGTTCTGCGAATACTGTTCGCCGTGTTAGCCACGCAAATCCTCCAGATCGTCGGCCTCCTGCTCGCCGGCGGAATCCTGTTGTTGTGGGTGTGTTGGAAAATGTGGCGGGAGTTGCGTGCCTCCTCGACAGGGCCCGCAGGTGCGAGGGAGGCGGGAGCAAGCGCAGGAAACAAGCCCCGTAAAACACTTGTCCAAGCGAGTTGGCAGATTATCGTGGCCGACGTTTCCATGTCGCTCGATAATGTCCTGGCTGTCGCAGGGGCGGCACGCGAGCATCCAGTGGTCATGATTTTCGGCTTGGGGCTTTCCATTGCGATGATGGGCGTGGCCGCTTCTTTCATAGCGCGCCTGCTGCACGATCAACGATGGATTGCCTACGTCGGCCTGGCCGTGATTCTGTACGTGGCAGTCGACATGATTTTTCGCGGAACGCTGGATATCATGAGGGTTGCGTCGACATGACATGCGGCCGCGTCGACATGACATGCGGCCGCGTCGTGTCTTGCGTCTGCGCTGGCCTACCTACGACGCCGCCCTTGACGCGTCCGCCGATAGCCGCCCCAGCAGCGACCTTGCCGTATCCGACGGCGACAGCGAATCCACGCTGACGACGGGATCACTGCGCATCTCGTGCTTGCCGTTGGACGTGTGCTTCATCACCGCCGACAGTCGTCGGGCGATCATGTGCGCGGTGCGGAAGTCGGTCTCGGCGAACACCACGATCACCGAGCCGTCCTTCTGCGCGGCGCCAAAATCCATCTGCCGCATCAGGCGGCTGAGGATGCGTGCGGCATCGAGCTGCGCGCGGGGATTGCCGGGATCGAAGGCGAAACGCGCCACCGACAGGCCGCCGCCGCGGGCAAGCGTCTGCTCGACCGCCTTGGCAAAATCGCGCGCGAAGGCTTCGACCGTCAACAGGCCGCTGCGCGGGTCGAGCCAGCCGCCGGCGTCGATCGAGCGCAACGTGCGGCTCAGTTGCGCTTCCATCGCGTGCTGGCGGATCAGTGGCAGCGCATTGGCCGCGACCTTCGCAGGTTCGCCCGCGATCAACTCGAGATTGGGCAGGTCGTAGCTCTGGGTGAGCTGATGCGCGGTGACGACCACCGGCAGGTTGCGGAAGCGCGTGTCCTCCGCAAGCACCGTGAGGAAGGCATCGGTGACGCGCGGGGTGAAACCGTCGGAGAGCACGACGCCGTCGATGTCGCGGGTGTTGAGATGTTTTGCTGCGGCCTCGATCGAGAGCGCGCCGACCACGCCGGTGCGCTCGCCGAGTGCGACGGAGAGCGCCGGGTAGGCGGCACCGCGGCCGATCAGCAGCACGATGGCATCGCGCATCGGATCGGCCTCCGGCACGGCGACCTTCGCCTCCGGCAGCCGGCGCAGCACGGTGGCGTGCAGCGTGCGGACGCGGATCGCGGCGCGCAGGCGCGCGATCAGGCGTTCGGCAGCATTGCCGCGGGTGGCGAAGGGCAAGGCGTTGTGGGGCAGCGGGGTCTGCGCATCCAGCGCGACCAATGGAAGATAAAGCGGCTGGTCAGCGATCTTCTTGGCGAGGAGCGCGATATGGGGCTCGTGGCCGGCTGACATGGCGGCGAGGACTGCGGCCGGCTGAACCTCGCTGACGGCGCGCGCCGCGCTCGCCCAGTCGCTGTCGACGATGGGAAACAGACGGGCCTCGTCCAGCGCCGCGATGAAGGCGGGGCGCTCGGCATTGGACACAAACAGGATCGGGCCCGCCTGGGACATGGGATACTCTGATCACGCAATCGATGCAGCGCAATCTAGTCCGGCGGCCTTAATGCAGCGTCAATGTTCCAGCCAAAACTGTGCTCAAACCGGCCCGGAGCGGTCGCGAAAAGCCTCGACCATCAGGGGGTTAAGGCCGAGTTCGCTCAGCGCCTCGCGGGCGCGGGTATTGTCCTGGGCCCGGCCGGCCAGCCGATGGCCCGAGAGGCGGTCGGGCAGGGCCGTCAGCAACGCGCCCTGGCCGAGCCGGCGTGCCCATTCCTGGAGGTCGTTGGAGAGGAAGCGATAGCCGCCGACCGCCATGATGCCGGAGGGCGGCGCGGTGATGCAGATCGCGCCACTGGCGCGGTCGATCCGCGCGGCATAGCCGGTGTCGACGTAGTCGCGAGGCGGCTGCGCCGTCAGGGTCTCGCCGACCGGCTGCGGCGGAGCGTAGGCCGCGATCGGCACCATCGGGCCGCGCAGGCCGAGCGTGCCCTTCGGGGTCAGCAGGATATCGCCCGCGATCGAGGAGCCGGACTGCTCGCGCGGGGCGCCATGCGGCCCCGGCATCACCGTAACAGGCACCCCGTCCTCGCCACGCCGGGCGCCGAACAGCCCGGCCTCGCCGAACAGATAGACGTCCGTGAGCGGCGCATGCGGCGCGATCCAGGCTTCGCTTGCGGCCACCTGCTCCGGCGCGCGCCAGAGTCCGATGACATTGCGCAAGGTCGGCATCCGCGCCGCGAGATTGGAATCGCCAAGCCGCAGCGCGAGCTGGGCCGGCGCGATCAGCACGTCGCATGCGTGTTCGTTGATCTGCTGCTCCAGCACCTCGCTCTCGAACGGATGATGCAGCGCCAGCGTGCCGCCGCAGAGCAGCCACACCGCGAGCGAGGAGGCGAGGCCCGCGAATGACATCGGCGTGAACGCCGACATTACGGTCGCGCCCTGCTGGATGTCGGCTTCCAGCGACATTGCAAGCCCGCCCGCGATCAGGCTGAAATGCGGCCGCGGCACCGGGCGGAAGCCTTCGGCCGTGACGTCGAAGGAGATCATCGCCGCCTTGCGGCCGTCCTGGATCACCGCGCGCGTGGTGCCGGGCGGGCGTGTGAGCACCTCGTCGAGCGAGGCCATGCCTTCGGGCAGATCGGCGCCGAAGCCGAAGACGTGGCGGATCGAGAAGGCTTCGGCGGCCGCATGCATCGCAAGGTCGGAATAGCTGACGCCGTCGACCTTGCTCATGGTGACGATGGCGCGCGCCGCGGTGCGGTTGAGCGCGGCCGCCAGCTCTGCCTGCCGCCACAGCAGCGGCAGCACGGCGACCACGAGGCCGGCGCGATGGGCGGCGAGCACCGTCAGCACGAACTCGACCGTGGAAGGCAACTGGATGGCGATCACCGAATTGGCCGGCAGGCCCGATTCGACGAAATGCGCCGACAGCGCCTCGATGGCCGTGTCGGCTTCGGCATAGGTCAGCCGCCGCGGCTGGTGCCCGGTGATGCGGGATTTGTTGAGCGGATCGAGCAGGGCGGGCGCGTGCGGCTGTCGCATCAGCGTCCGCTGGAACAGCGTGTCGAGCGTCGGCGATACGGCTGGCTGGTTCACGGCGTCACTTCGCTGGACTGGCTTGAGGCTCACCCTTCGACCACCAGGTCTCCGGCAGATAGCCGGACAACGCCGTGGTCGATGGTCGTTCTATCCGATTCCAGCGCGCGATCCATTGTTCGGATACGTTAAACAGGGGGATTGTGTAGAAGCCCGCGATCAAGGCGCGGTCGAGTGCCCGGACCGCCGCGACAAAAGCCGTATGATCACGGGCCTCCAAAAGGGCTTTGATCATCGCGTCGATGGCGGGATCCCTGGCACCCATGTAGTTGCGGGTGCCCGGATTGTCGGCGGCAGCACTGCCCCAATAGAAATACTGCTCGTTGCCTGGCGACAGCGACTGGTCCCAGCGGTTCTGGATCATGTCGAACTCATAGGCCAGCCGGCGCTGGTCGAACTGCACGGGATCGACCGAACGCACGCTCGGCACGATGCCGGCGCGCTTGAGGTCGCGCTGGAAGGCGAGCGCGATGCGCTCCTGGTCGCGGGTCGTCACCAGCATCTCGAAGGTGAAGGGGGCCTTGGTCGCGCGGTTGCGCAGCACGGTGCCGTCGAGATCGTAACCGGCGTCGGACAGGAGTTTGAGCGCAGCGCGCAGCGTCGTCCGGTCGCGCCCCGAGCCGTCGGTGACGGGAAGGCGGTAGCTGCCGTCCATGATGTCCGGCGGGATCTGCGCGGCAAACGGCTTCAGCAATTCGCGTTCGCGTGCATCCGCAGGGCGGCCATAGGCCGAGAGGTCGGATCCCGCGAAATAGCCGGCGACCCGCGAATACAGCGAGAAGAAATAGTTGCGATTGACCAGCTCGAAATCGAACAGCAGCGTCAGCGCCTGGCGCACGCGGATGTCGGCGAAGATCGGACGGCGGGTGTTGAACACCAGGAATTCGGACGGCTGCGGCACGCCGGGTTTGATGGTGTCGCGGATCACGTCGCCGTTCCTGGCGGCCGGAAAATCGTAGCCGTCGTGCCAGCGCAACGGCTCGTGCTCGACGCGGAAATCATAGAGGCCGCGCTTGAAGGCTTCGAACTGGCCGTTGGCTTCGCGAAAATAGTCGAGCCGGATCTCGTCGAAATTGAACAGCCCGCGATTGATCGGGAGATCGCGGCCCCAATAATCGGGATTGCGCGAGAGCGTCACGCTGGCACCGGGCTTGACCGCCGTGACGCGATACGGGCCCGAGGCAATCGGCCCGGTCAGCGTCGTCTCCTCGAAGGTCGCGACATCGACGGCGTGCTTCGGCAGGATCGGCATCAGGCCGAGGATCAGCGGCAGCTCGCGGTCGTTGGCGCCGGCGAGGTCGAAGCGGACGGTGAGGGGATCGGGCGCCTCGGCCTTGGCGACCTTGGCGTAATATTGCCGGAGGTTGGGACGGCCGTGGTCGCGCAGCAACTGCCAGGAGAACAGCACATCCTCGGCAGTGACCTGCCTGCCGTCAGAGAAGCGCGCGCGGGGATCGATGCGGAACGTGACGTAGCTGCGCTCGTCATCGGTCTCGACGGTCTTGGCGAGCAGGCCATAGAGCGTGAACGGCTCGTCCTGACCGCGCGAGAGCAGGCTTTCGACCACGTAGGCGCGGATCGGCTGCACGGCCAGTCCCTTCACGATGAAGGGGTTGAGGCTGTCGAAGGTGCCGAGGATGCCCCAGGTCAGCCGGCCGCCCTTGGTGGCATCGGGGTTGGCATAGGGCATGTGGGTGAAATCGGCCGGCAACGCCGGCTTGCCGTGCATGGCGATCGCATGGGCCTCCTCGGCTCGCGCGCCGCCGAAGGCCGACAGCCCGATGGCGAGGGCCAAAGCGATGCTGCAGAATCGGACGCTGGGGCCCTCGAGCAGGCGCTGGAACATGAACATTCGGACACGTTGATTCGAGGGCCGTCAGGAGCTGAATCCTATCACAGGGATTTCACTGAGCGCCTGCCCGGAAGTGGGCAAAGACGCTTGTCGGCATTGATCTTTCCGTCGACCGCGTTAAGAAGGCACGCAATCGCGCACGAGCGCCGAGCCCGTCACTTATCTGCCTCAATTGACGGGGAGAGAGCCGCGCCCAAGGCGGCTTGGTTCGGCGTTTCGGAGCGGTTCGGGCACTTCCCGTTCAGAAAGGGTTTTCTGCAATGAATTTCCGTTATTTGGCCGCGTCCGTCCGGCCGCGCGGGCGAGTTCTCGCCCTGTTGACGGCGACGGCGTTGGTCGTCCCGTTTGCTGCCGAGGCGCAGACCCCCGCGCCGGCCCCAGGTGCGCCCGCGGCGCCGAAGGCAACCCCGAAAGCCGCTCCCAAGGCTGCCCCCAAGGCGCCAGCTGCGGCTCCCGCGCCGGCTCCGCAGGCCCAGCAGGCCCCGGCCCAGCAGGGCGCTCCGGCGGCGCAGGGCGCTCAGCCCGCGGATCAGCAGATCCAGCTGATCTACGCCCCCTGGACCAAGTTCTGCCTGAAGGGCCAGGACGCCAACGCCAAGCAGGTCTGCTTCACCGGCAAGGACGGCCGCATCGAATCGGGCCAGCCTGTCATCGCGGCCGTGATCATCGAGCCGGAAGGCGAGCCCAAGAAGATCCTGCGCGTGACGCTGCCGCTCGGCATGCAGCTCGTGCACGGCACCCGCGTCATCGTCGACAACAATCCGCCGCTGCAGAGCCCGTATGTGATCTGCTTCCAGAACGGCTGTATGTCGGACTACGAGGCGACGCCCGAGCTTCTCGCCAACATGAAGAAGGGCCAGAACCTCGTGGTGCAGGCGATCAACGCCAACGGTGCGCCGCTGACCCTGCCGCTGCCGCTCACCGGCGAATTCCAGAAGGCCTATGACGGTCCGCCGACCGATCCGAAGGTGTTCGAGGAAACCCAGAAGAAGCTCCAGGAAGAGCTTCAGAAGAAGGCTGACGAGCAGCGCAAGAAGCTCGAGCAGAACGGCGGCGCGCCTGGTGCACCCAGTGCAGCTCCGGCGGGTCAGAAGTAATCGGGACCAAATCCCGGACATGAAAAAGGCGCTCGGTTCGAGCGCCTTTTTTGCTGGCCGCTTGTCGGCGGAGACATTCAGTTCAGTGAAGGATTGCGCGGGCGGTAGCCGCCATCCTTGTTCTTGATGAAGATCTCGGCGACCTGGGAATGTCGGATCGGTTCGCCGGATTCGTCGGGCAGGAGGTTCTGCTCGGACACGTAGGCCACGTACTCGGACTCCGCGTTCTCCGCGAGCAAATGATAGAACGGCTGATCCTTGTGAGGCCGCACCTCCTCAGGGATCGACAGCCACCACTCCTCGGTGTTGTTGAACTCCGGATCGATGTCGAAAATCACCCCCCGGAACGAGAAGATCCGGTGGCGAACGACCTGTCCGATCTGGAATTTGGCGGTCCGCGCTTTAATCATTCCCCGTCGATAGACCAGGATTGTGGCCGATGCTAGTGCCCTGATCTGGAATTAGCCCGCGGTTGCGGGGGAGATAACCCCCAGGTCTTCAGAAGTCACTTCATCAATGGTCGATATCCTCAATCTGGCGCTACCTTATTTCGGCTTGATCTTCGTCGGTTTCGCCTGCGGCAAGGCCAAGTCGCTGCCGGAATCGGGCCTCGCCTGGATGAACTTCTTCCTGCTCTACGTGTCGCTGCCGGCGCTGCTGTTCGCGATCATGTCGAAGACGCCGTTTTCCGAATTGAACAATCCGCCGTTCCTGGTTGCGACCACGCTGTCGACGGTTACCGCGTTCACGCTGGCGCTGGTCGTCGGCAAGGTGCTTGGCGGCCTGACACTGCGTGAGGCGACACTGGCGGGCCTCTCCGGCGGCTACGGCAATATCGGCTACATGGGGCCGGGATTGGCGCTGGCCGTGCTCGGGCCGAAGGCGTCGGCGCCGACTGCGCTGATCTTCTGCTGCGACAGCATCTTCCTGTTCACGATCGTGCCGCTGCTGATCGAGCTGTCGGACCGCGATCATCCCTCGATCGTGCATGCCTTCGGTGTCGTGCTGAAACAGATCGTGCTCAACCCGTTGATCATGTCGGCCTGCTTTGGTGCAGCCGTCGCCGCACTCCATATCGAGCTGCCGGTGGCGCTCGATCGCACCATCATCTTCCTCCAGAACGCCGCTGCGCCGACTGCGTTGTTTGTGCTCGGCGTGACGGTGGCGCTGCGGCCGTTCGACCGCGTGCCCTGGGAAGTGCCGGGCGTCATCGCCGTCAAGCTGCTGATCCATCCGCTTGCAGCGTTTGGCCTGATGCTGGCGTTCGGTCCGTTCGCACAGCCCTGGGCCGCGACTGCGATCCTGATGGCCTCGCTGCCGCCGGCGCTGAATGTGTTCGTGATTGCCCGCCAGAACGATGCCTGGATCGAGTCCGCCTCGGTCGCCGTGCTGCTCGGGACGTTCGCATCCGTGGTCACGCTGACCACCGTGATGTGGTTGCTGCAGACCGGCCGGCTGGTGTTTCCGTGAACGCTACTTCCGCCAGGTCGGTGTCAGCCCTTCGCGCATGGCAAAGCGCCGGAGCGGGCCGATGGCGCCGAGCAAGTGCATGCCGACAGCGCGGACCGGCTGGAGTGGCAGGAAATCGTTGAGCAGCGAGCGATTGGCGATGTCGATCGCAAAGGTCCGGCTCAGAATGTCCGGACGCCGCGCCCGGTCGTAGCGCTTGAGCACGTCGGCTGCGCCAGGATCCTGGCCGGCGGCGATGGCGTCGCCGGCGAGCCTCGCAATGTCGGCAGCATCCCGCAGTCCGAGATTGAGGCCTTGAGCACCGATCGGGGGAACCACATGGGCGGCTTCGCCGACCAGCGCGATGCGGTCGCGCGCGAAGGCGTTTGGTCGTTCGATCGCCAGCGGGAACAGGTTGCGGCCGGGCTCGACCGTCATCCGGCCGAGGATGGAATGCGACTGTTTCTCGATCGCCGCGGAGAGCTCTTCGTCGCTCAGGGAGCGAAGCCGTTCGGCCTCCGCAGGCGCCGAGACCCAGACGATGCTGGAGCGGTTGCCGGGCAGGGGCACGAACACGCAGGGGCCGTGCGGGGTGTGGAACTCGGTCGAGACGTTGCGATGCGGCCGGGCATGGCTGACGTTGAAGGTCAGCGCCGTCTGCGTCAGGTCGCGCCGCGTCACCGCAATCCCGGCGGCCTCCCGGCACAGCGAGTGCCGGCCGTCGGCGCCGACCACGAGCCGCGCGGACAGGAATTGTCCGGACGCCGTGCGGATTGCGACGTCATCGGCTTCGATGACGACGTTCTCTGCCTCGTCGTCGAAACGGACGAGGCTGGGCAACTCGGCCGCGCGCGCCTCCAGCGTCAGCATCAGCGAGCGGTTGTCGATGTTGTAGCCGAACGCCTCGAGCGCGATCTCATGACAGGAGAACCGGACCTCGGGGCTGCGGAACAGCCGCCCGGTGTCGTCGACGAGGCGCATGACCTCGAGGCCGGCCGCCTTGTCTTTGCAACGGGACCAGACGTCGAGGCTTTCCAGGAGGTCGACGGAGGCACCCAGCAGCGCGGTGGTGCGGTTGTCGGCATAGGGCAGGCGCCGCGCCACCAGCGCGGTCCGCGCACCGGCCTGCGCCAGAGCAATTCCTGCCGCAAGGCCGGCCGGTCCGCCGCCGATAATGGCCGCGTCAAAGAGTGTGGATGCGTCTGTCATGGAACGACATTTGACACGCCCCACGACAAATTCAAGCCCACCTATTTTGCCTGCTTTTATGACGAATTGCGCGACCCAATGCCGCGACGGCGGATGTGCAAATCGGTCCCGTTCTGGTAGCAGAAGCCATGGAAACTCAGATCGACAGCCAAGAGGATTCCCTCAAGCCGACGCCCGCGATCCGGGCCGCGGCTTTTTCGGTGCACATCTTCACCGCCTTCGGCGCGGCGATCGCGCTATTGGCGATGCTGGAGGCGGTGCGCGAGCACTGGGCGGCGATGTTCGGCTGGCTCGGCGTCGCCCTGATCATCGACGCGATCGACGGGCCGATCGCGCGCCGGCTCGACGTCAAGAACGTGCAGCCGAACTGGTCAGGCGACGTGCTCGACCTCGTGGTCGACTTCGTCACCTACGTCTTCGTGCCGGCCTATGCGATCGTGGCGAGCGGCCTGTTGCTGCCGGTGGCGGCGCCCTTGCTCGGCATCGCCATCATCGTCACCAGCGCATTATACTTCGCCGATCTGCGCATGAAGGCCGATGACAATCATTTCCGCGGCTTTCCGGCGCTGTGGAATGCGGCGGCGTTCTATCTGTTCCTGCTGCACTGGCCGCCGCTGTCGTCGACGCTGCTGGTCGCGGCGCTGGTGGTGCTGACTTTCGTGCCGTTCCACGTCCTGCATCCGGTTCGTGTGGTGCGGCTGCGCTGGCTGACGATGTCGCTGATTGCGGTCTGGTCGCTGCTCGGGCTCTACGCGCTGGAGATGGATTTTCGCGTCGGCACCGGCGTGACGGTTGCGCTCTGCGCGATCGCGCTCTGGATCGCGTTCAGCGATGCGCTGATCCGCCTCGCAAGGTCCTTCGCATGATGCATCTGCTGACCAGCCCGGAGGCCTGGGCCGCGCTGCTGACCTTGACCTCGCTCGAGATCGTGCTCGGCATCGACAACGTCATCTTCCTGTCGGTGATCGTCTCGCGAATCCCCGAGCCGCAGGCCCATCGCGCCCGCCAGATCGGGCTGGCGCTGGCGCTGGTGTTCCGCATCATTTTGCTCAGCGTGCTGGTCTGGCTGATCGGCCTGACCGCGCCGGTGTTGTCGTTTTCCGGCTATGACTTCTCCTGGCGCGACCTGATCCTGATCGGCGGCGGCCTGTTCCTGATCGCGAAGGCGACGCACGAGATCCACGCCGAGGTCGAGGCCGATGACGGCGAGGGGAAGAAGCAATCCGGCGGCAGCGCCTTCTTCTGGGTGATCGTCCAGATCATCGTCATCGACATCGTGTTCTCGCTGGACTCGATCATCACCGCGATCGGCATGGCGCAGGATCTCGAGATCATGATCGCCGCCGTCGTGATCGCGTGCCTGGTCATGTACATTTCGTCGGGACCGGTGGCGCGATTCGTCGCGGAGCATCCGACCACGAAAATGCTGGCGCTGGCGTTCCTGGTGCTGATCGGGGTCGCACTGGTTGCGGATGGATTCAAATTCCACATTCCGCGCGGCTACATCTATTTCGCAATTGCGTTCTCGGCGGCGGTCGAGTTCTTCAATGTGCTGGCGAAGCGTAACCGCAGGAGGGCCAGCAAGCCGTCCGTCTAGCCGCTCCAATTTGGGTCGAGTTGACAAGGCAGGCGCTATGTCTTTCGCTGGCCTTGGAGAAGAGGAGGTCAGGTGATGACCAAAGCCGTCCGTGTGCACAAGGTCGGAGGCCCCGAAGCACTGGTCTATGAGAGCGTCGACGTTCCGGCGCCGGGACCCGGCGAGGTGCGCATCCGCCAGCATGCGGTCGGGCTGAACTTCATCGACGTCTATTACCGCACCGGCCTCTACAAGGCGCCGGGGCTGCCCTTCATTGCCGGCAACGAGGCTTCGGGCGAGGTCCTGGCCGTCGGGCCCGGCGTGACGAATTTCCATCCCGGCGACCGCGTCGCCTATTACCACAACCTCGGCGCGTATACGAGCGAGCGCAACATCTCCTGGGAGAAGCTGGTCAAGCTGCCCGACCACATCACCCACGAGCAGGGCGCCGTGCTGATGCTCAAGGGGCTGACCGTCTGGTATCTCCTGCACAAGACCTTCAAGGTCGAACCGCATCATCGCGTGCTGATCCATGCCGCTGCCGGCGGGATCGGTCTCTTGGCCTGCCAATGGGCGAGGGCGCTGGGGGCCCATGTCATCGGCACCGTCGGGTCGCGCGAGAAGGCCGAACTTGCCGAGGCCAATGGCTGCGACCACGTCGTCCTCTACAACGAGGAGGACTTCGTCGCGCGCGTCAAACAGATCAGCCGCAACGAGGGCTGCGACGTCGTCTATGACGGCGTCGGCAAAGCGACCTTCCCCGGCTCGCTGTCGTGCCTGAAGCCGCGCGGCATGTTCGTTTCGTTCGGCAATGCCTCAGGTCCCGTGCCGCCGTTCTCGATCGCCGAGCTGAACAATCACGGCTCGCTGTTTGCCACCCGGCCGAAGCTCAACGACTACATCGGCACGCGCAAGGAATTGCTGGAAGGCGCCGACACGCTATTTTCCGCCGTCATCAACGGCAAGCTTCACGTGCCGATCAATCACGCCTATGCGCTGAAGGATGCGGCGAAGGCGCACATCGATCTCGAGAGCCGCAAGACGACCGGGGCGTCGATTTTGAAGCCGTAACTCGCCGTCACGGTCGAGATCTCGTAGGGTGGGCAAAGGCGCGCAGCGCCGTGCCCACGATCTCTTCACAATAGAGAAAACGTGGGCACGCTTCGCTTTGCCCACCCTACGGCACCTTCACTTACGCCACGCATCTCGCCGCGCCGGCCTTCGTCAAGATCCCATCGAGGCAATCGATCATCTCGGCGATCTCGGCCTTCGCGACGTTGAGCGCCGGCATGAAGCGCAGCGCGTCGAGCTGCGGGGCGTTGAGGAGCACGCCGGCTTCGAACGCCTGCGCGACGATGCCGGGCGCGATCGGCAGCTTGAGGTCGAGCGCGAGCAGCAGCCCGCGTCCCCGCACGCCGCCGAGGCCATGCCGGGCCGAGACTTTTTGCAGCTCGCTTTCGAGCAGCAGGCCGGTTTCGCCCACCTGCTTCAGGAACGCCGGCTTGCTGACTTCGTCGAGGACCGCAAGGCCGGCCGCGCACATCACCGGATTGCCGTTGAACGTGCCGCCCTGGTCGCCGTGCTCGAAGCAGGAGGCGCGTTCGGTCGCAAGCAGCGCTGCGAGCGGCACGCCGCCGCCGATGCCCTTGCCGAGCGTCATGATATCGGGCGCGATGCCGGTGTGCTCATAGTGGAAGAGCTTTCCGGTCCGGCCCATGCCGGTCTGGATCTCGTCGAAAATCAGCAGCAGCCCGTGCGCCTCCGTGAGTGCACGCAGCTCCCGCAGGAACGCATCGGTCGCCGGCCACACACCGGATTCGCCCTGGATCGGCTCGAGCATCACCGCAACGGTGTTGCTGCCGATCAGCTTCTCGACCGAGGCAATGTCGTTGAGTTTTGCCTTCTTGAAGCCGGCGACCTTCGGCTCGAACAGCGGCTCGAACGCTTTCTTGCCCGAGGCCGACATCGTCGCCAGCGTTCTCCCGTGGAAGCTGCCCTCGAACGTGATGATCTCGAACGCGCCGCTCTTGTGCAGGCTGCCATATTTTCGCGCGAGCTTGATCGCGCCCTCATTGGCCTCTGCACCCGAATTGGCGAAGAACACCTGGTCGAACGCACTGTTCTCGACCAGCGCCTGCGCCAGCTTGAGGCTCGGCTCGTTGTAGAAGGCCGGGCTCGGCGTGAGCAAGCGCTTGGCCTGCGACGCCAGCGCATCCGCAACCGCCGGCGGAGAGTGGCCGAGGCAGTTCACGGCCCAGCCCTGCACGAAATCGAGGTAGCGCTTGCGGCTGTCGTCCCAGAGGTATGAGCCGGCGCCACGGACGAACACGGCCTTGGGCCGTGCGGTGATGTCCATCAGCGCGTCATACGGATGGGTGGCGGTGGTCATGTCGAACTCCTCTGGAGATAGCCAAGATCTTTTGGGGGGCGGGTGAAAAAGGGACGCGAAAAACAAGAAGGCCGCACTTTGCGGGTGCGGCCTTCTCGAAAACTGTGCTGAATTTACTGGTTCAGCGGCGTCGTCGGACATGGCGCAACCCATCATCGTCGCGGGAGCGACGACGCATGGCTTGGCGCAGATGGGTCCGGGAATTGATCATGGGGCGGGTCCGTACAGCCGAACGGCAGGGCTTGTCAAGCTCGACCTACTGAACGCCGTAGGGTGCGAACGTATCGGCGATGCCGGCATTGATCGCCTTCGCCGCCGCGATGTCGCGGGCTGCGCCGTCGGCATCCCCCTTTTTGCGCTTCGCCAGCCCGCGGCCATAGAGCGAGCTGTCGAGCCCCGGCTTCGCACTCAGCACCGCGTCGTAATCGGCGATCGCCGCGTCGAGATTGCCGAGCTTGAGGAAGGTGAGGGCGCGGCTGTCCAGCGTGTAGGGATCGTTCGGGCGCATCTTGAGCGCTTGATCGCAATCGGCGAGCGCCTCCTGCAACTGCCCGAGGATCGCGTGCGTCATGCAGCGTGCGTTGAACACACCGGAATATCCTGGATTGGCCTTGATCGAGCGATCATAGTCCTCCAGCGCCCGCGCATAGTCGTGGTCGTCGAAATACATGTCGGCGCGCGCATAGGCGTCGCGGTCGTTGTTCGGATTGAGTGCGATCGACTTGCCGAAATCGGCCAGCGCGCGCGGGCGGTCGCCCTTGTCGCGGAAGATGCGCGCGCGATTGCCGTAAGCCGGGCCGTAATTGGGGTCGAGCTTGATCGACATGTCGAGATCGGCGAGCGCGCGTTCGGCCTCGTGGTGTTCGCGCAAGGTGCTGCCGCGATTGAAATAGGCCAGCGCAAATTTCGGGTTGAGCTTGATGGCCCGGTCGTAGTCCGCCATTGCGCGCTCGTAGTCGTTCTTGGCGATGCGAGAGTTTCCGCGGTTGTTGTAGTAGCGCGCATCGTCGGGCTCGAGCTGGATCGCGCGCGTGTAATTGGCGATGGCGTGATCGCGGTCGCCCAGATCGTCATAGGCGATGCCGCGATTGTACCAGGCGAGGACGTCGTTCGGATCGAGATCGAGGGCGCGGTTGAGATCGGCGACGGCGCGCTCCGAATCACCCTTGCGCCGATAGGTTTCGCCGCGATTGGCAAGCGCGGCCGCATTCGACGGGTTGGACTTCAGCACGACGGTGCATCCGTCCATGCGCTGGTCGTCGCTGACCTTGTCGTCCTTGGCGAAGCACCATTGGCGCGCCTGTGAAGCCGAGAGGGATTGCGCCGCCGCCGGGAACGTGAGCAAAGTCAATGCTGCGGCGATCGTGCACAGGCAGGTCCAGATCTTGTGATTGTGTTTCATTTTTGCCGCGCAGAAACCAACAAGCCTCTAGCGCGTTTGTGATCTCGGAACGCGAATTGGTTCGAACCTGACGCAAATCGGGACAGACCAACGGGTACGGGACCAACCAGATAGTTTTCAGCCTTGTCCGACACGCCTTATCCGATCGACCTCGACAGCATTCGCGGCGCCTTTCCGCCGGGCATCGAGGCGCCGCCTTTGCTGCTGGATTTTGCCGGCTGGCTGAACGGGCGCGCCTGGGGCAGCGTCGGCTGCTTCTCCCTGCAAGGCCAGTTCTCCGATCAGGCCCCGATCTTCGACGGCAGCCCCTTGCGCGACCGCTTCGCGCTGTTCATGCGCCTGCCTGACGGCTCGGCCGTCGGTGGCTGGTACGGCGCCGGTCTCGACCGCGACGATCCCCCGATCGTAGGGCTGGGCTCGGAGGGCGATTACGAGTTGCTCGCACCGTCCCTCGATGCGTTGCTGACGAAACTGACCTCGCAGCAATTCGACAAGGCTTGGCACGACCTGCGGCCGCATGACGAAGTCGAGCCGCAGACCGTCGAGCTCGCGCAATGGCTCGCCCGGCGTCCGCCTGGCGAGCCGGTGCCGTGCGAGGACGTCACCTCGGAGCTGCCCGACTTCCGCGGCTTCGTCGAGAAGTGGAGCCGCGACCGCGAAGAATACTGGGCCAATCACCGCCTGATGGCCGAGCTCGGCTGGCGGCTCGCCGCACATCTGCCCAAGGGCAAGAACGCCTGGGACAAGACCCATTTCGAGGTCGCGATCGTCGGCAAGCAATACGAGGCGCGCGTCCTGTCGCGCGGACCGCAGCCGTTCGAGGAGGCCGCCTCAATCGAATCCCTGCTGCGCGACCTGCGCGAGGAGATGCGTCGCGCCCAGCCTGAGCTCGGGCTCTGGTATGCGATGAAATTCGGCCTCTATGCCGACGGCCGCGTCATGCCCAATTTCGAATACGATGGGCGCCCGATGATCGATGGCGAGCCGGCGAAACTGTCCGAGGCTCAGGCCGATCTCACCCGTGCCCCGCGTCCGGAGCGCTGGGTGCCGAAATGGCTGGCTTAACTGCATCCACATTGTCATTGCGAGCGTAGCGAAGCAATCCAGACTGTCTCCGCGGACGGATTCTGGATTGCTTCGCTACGCTCGCAATGACGCAGTAACCTCAGAACCCCGCGACGCTACCGTGCAGATCGTACTGATCCGCGCGCTCGATTTTCGCAGTGACGATCTCGCCGACGCGCAACGGGCGGCGGCTCGACAGATACACCGCGCCGTCGATCTCCGGTGCATCGGCCTTGGAGCGGCCCTTGGCCACCGTCGGGCCGACCTCGTCGATGATGATCTGCTGGCGTGTGCCGACTTTGCGCTTCAGCCTGCGCGCCGAGATCTTCTGCTGACGCGCCATCAGCGCGTTGTAGCGCTCCTGCTTGATCTCCTCCGGCACGGGATTTGCGATCGCGTTCGACGTCGCGCCCGCAACCGGCTCGTATTTGAAGCAGCCGAGGCGATCGATCTCGGCTTCATCGAGCCAGTCGAGCAGATAGGCGAAGTCGGCATCGGTCTCGCCGGGGAAGCCGACGATGAAGGTCGAGCGTAGCGCGAGATCGGGGCATTCCTCGCGCCAGCGCTTGATGCGCGCCAGCGTCTTGTCCTGGGCTGCCGGGCGCTTCATCGCCTTCAGCACGTCGGGGCTCGCATGCTGGAACGGAATGTCGAGATAGGGCAGCACCTTGCCCTCGTTCATCAGCGCGATGACCTCGTCGACATGCGGGTAGGGGTAGACGTATTGGAGGCGAACCCAGGCGCCGAGTTCGCCGAGCTCGCGGGCGAGGTCGAGGAATTTGGCGCGGACCTGGCGATCCTTCCACGGGCTCTCGGCATATTTGAGATCGACGCCATAGGCCGAGGTGTCCTGCGAGATCACCAGCAGCTCTTTCACGCCGGCGCCGACGAGACGCTCGGCCTCGCGCAGCACGTCATTGGCCGGACGCGAGACGAGATCGCCGCGCAGCTTCGGGATGATGCAGAAGGTGCAGCGGTTGTTGCAGCCCTCGGAAATCTTCAGATAGGCGTAGTGGCGCGGCGTCAGCTTGATGCCCTGCGGCGGCACCAGATCGAGATGCGGATTGTGCGCCGGCGGCAGCGCGCGGTGCACGGCGTCGAGCACGCTCTCATATTGCTGCGGACCGGTGATCGAGAGCACGCCGGGATAGGCCTCCTCGATCTGCTCGGGCTCGGCGCCCATGCAGCCCGTGACGATCACCTTGCCGTTCTCGGCCATGGCCTCGCCGATCGCCGAGAGCGATTCCTGCTTGGCGCTGTCGAGGAAGCCGCAGGTGTTGACGATGACGATGTCGGCACCATCATGCTTGCGGGCGAGCTCATAGCCCTCGGCGCGCAGGCGCGTGATGATGCGCTCGGAATCCACCAATGCCTTGGGACACCCGAGTGACACGAAGCTGACCTTGGGCGCAGCCGTCTGATCCATATCCAAATCTGCCTGATTGACGGGCTTGAGCTAGTCCCAATTGCTCATAATTACAACCCTTTGCATGGGCGTCCGGCATGCTATGGATGAATCGCCGGGTTGCGAGTGAGCTATGAGCGCCGAACAGTCGCCTAAAATCGTGATTGTCGACGAGAGCCCGATCCGGGCCGCGATCCTCGAAGAGGGGCTGCGGGAGGCCGGATTCACGCAGATCGTCCACATCCGCGAGATGCAGAGCCTGCTCGCCCGTATTTATGCGGTGGACCCCGACATCATCCTGATCGATCTCGAAAACCCCAGCCGCGACGTGCTGGAGGCGATGTTCCAGGTCAGCCGCGCCGTGCGGCGGCCGATCGCGATGTTCGTCGACCAGAGCGATTCATCCTCGATCCAGGCCTCCGTGGAGGCAGGGGTATCCGCCTACATCGTCGACGGGTTGAAGAAGGAGCGCATCAAGCCGATCCTCGACCTCTGCGTGTCGCGCTTCAACGCTTTCGCCAAGCTCCAGGAGGAGCTGGAGCGGACCAAGTCGCAGCTCGAGGACCGCAAGATCATCGAGAAGGCCAAGGGCATCCTGATGAAGGTCAAGGGCCTCACCGAGGACGAGGCCTATGTGCTGCTGCGCTCCACCGCGATGCGCGAGAAGAAGAAAATCGGCGAGATCGCGCAATCGATCATCACCGCGTCGGAGATGCTGAAATGACCGCACCCCTCCGCATCGGGTTCATCCCGCTGGTCGATGCCGCCGCCCTGATCGTCGCCGTCGACAAGGGCTTCACCGCGGCCGAAGGGCTCGAGGTCGAGCTGGTGCGCGAGGTGTCCTGGTCCAACGTGCGCGACAAGCTGAACATCGGCCTGTTCGACGCCGCGCATCTGCTCGCCCCCGTGGCGATCGCGTCGTCGCTCGGGCTCGGTCACGTCAAGGTGCCGATCGCCGCGCCCTTCAATCTCGGCATCAACGGCAATGCGATTACGGTGTCGCCCGCGCTCCACGCCGCGCTGATGGAGGAGATCGACGGCGACCGCTTCGATCCGCTCGCGACCGCAAAGGCGCTGGCGAAGGTGGTGGCCAAGCGGCGCAGGGCGGGTGCCGATCCGCTGACCTTCGGCATGACCTTTCCGTTCTCGACCCACAATTATCAATTGAGGTTCTGGATGGCGGCGGCCGGCGTCGATCCCGACGAGGACGTGCGCCTGGTGGTGCTGCCGCCGCCCTATATGGTCGACAGCCTCGCCAACGGCCATGTCGACGCCTTCTGCGTCGGCGCGCCCTGGAATTCGGTCGCGGTCGATCTCGGCATCGGCCACATCCTGCATTTCGTCTCCGATATTCTGGAGCGGGCTGCAGAGAAGGTGCTGGCGGTGCGCCAGGTCTGGGCCGACAAGCATCCGGACGTGGTTGCATCGCTGGTTCGCGCCGCGGTGAAGGCGGCCGCGTTCATCGAGCAGCCGGCAAATCTGGCTGAGGCAGCACAACTCCTCGCGCAGCCCGAGCGGATTGGTGTCGACGCCGAAGTGATCCAGCGCTCGCTCACCGGGCGCCTGAAGATCGCGCCCGAGGGCGCGGTGCGCGAGAGCGGCCGCTATCTTTTGGTGGGACGCGAAGGGGCAGGGCGCCCGGATCCGGTCCAGGCCGCCTGGCTTTACGCGCAAATGGTCCGGTGGGGACAGACGGCGCTGAGCCCCGAAGCGCTCAGGACGGCGATGGCCGTGTTCCGGCCGGACCTCTATGACGCCGCCCTTGGGCGGGCCGGGGATGGTCAGGCCAGCACGCCGTTCGGTGCCTTCGCCGGACCGGCCTTCGACCCCACCGACGTGGGTGGCTATCTCGCCTCTTTCGAGGTCGGACGGCGGGCGCTTTAGTCTCTGCCTAAAAAGTAATCATTCTGATTCGAAGCTTATTCTTTGGGCCATTGCTGCCCGAAGCAGCATGAATTGCGATCCACTTCATGCACTGCACACAATCCTAAATCACTGATTTTACGTGTCTTTGCAGTTCATGCTGCGTTGGCACACGTCTTGAATAGGAGGTCTTGAGCCGCCCGGCGTGGGCGCCGGCGGTTCCAGGTCCATGGTGGATTTCCGCAGCAACGAAGCTGATCGGATCGCTCCGGGTTCCGGCTGGGCGCTGATGCGCCTCCAACCGGCTCCCAGCGATCAACGTCCGTTCAACCCGTTGACGCCGCCTGCGCGCGGCAAGCTGGAGCTTCGATATGGATTACGCGAAACCCTCTGACGTTGTGGCCTCGATGGTCGATGCCAGCCTGAAGAAGCTGGCGCTCGCCCCGCGCGACATCATGATCCGCGGCGCGATCTCCGGCGCGCTGCTCGGCGCCGCCACCACGCTCGCCTTCAGCGGCGCTCTCACCACCGGCCAGCCCCTTGTCGGCGCGCTGATCTTCCCGGTCAGCCTCGTGATGATCGTGCTGCTCGGCCTCGAACTCGTCACCGGCAGCTTCGCCATCGTTCCGCTGGCCCGCCTCGAAGGCAAGGCGAGCTGGAATGCGGTGATCGCCAACTGGTCCTGGGTGTTCGTCGCCAATCTGCTCGGCAGCCTTGCCTTCGGCGCGCTGATCGCGATCGCGCTCACCAACATGGGCAAGGTCGAGGTCGCCGGCGTCGCCGCCCGCATCGTTGCAGTGGCCGAAGCAAAGACCATCGGCAATGCCGCAATCGGCACCGCCGGCATGGTCTCGGTCTTCGTCAAGGCGATCCTTTGCAACTGGCTGGTCTGCCTCGGCGTCGTCATGGCGATGACCTCGACCTCGACGGTCGGCAAGATCGCGGCGACCTGGCTGCCGATCTTCCTGTTCTTCGCGCTCGGCTTCGAGCACGCCGTCGTCAACATGTTCGTCATCCCGACCGGCATGCTGCTCGGCGCCAAGGTCTCGCTCAGCGACTGGTGGCTGTGGAATCAGATCCCGGTGACGCTTGGCAATCTCGTCGGCGGCTTCGTCTTCACCGGCCTTGCGCTCTACGCGACGTACAAGCCCGCCAAGCCCACGGCCGATGTCGCGCAGGTCGCGGTCCAGGCAGCAGAGTAGGTCCATTCAGCCCATGAAACTCGATACAGCACCCACGGCCGATTTCTCCGACGAGCAGAAGCGCTATCTCGAAGGCTTCATGTCCGGCATGCAGGTCGGACGTGTCGGGCGCGCCTTCGCAGCCGGCGGCGCGCCTGCGGCCAACGCTCCGTCTGAGCCGACGGGGCCGGACGCAGCAGGGATCAAGGCGCAGGACAAGCTCACGGCCGCGGGCAAGAAGCTCGCCGACCAGGAGAAGTTCAAGCGCGAGATGCATCCGTTCGATGCGTATGATCGGTTGAAGGACCAGGCGCGCAACAACGCCAACCCGACGCCGGCTGACAATTTCCGCTGGCGCTATTACGGCATCTTCTGGGTCGCACCGGCGCAGACCTCCTACATGGCCCGCTTGCGCATTCCCAACGGCATCCTGAAGCACTGGCAGATGTCGGGCCTCGCCGACATCGCCGAAAGCTGCGGCGGCGGCTACACCCACGTCACCACCCGCGCCAACTTCCAGATCCGCGAGATCGAACCGAAGAACGCGGTTGCGCTGATCGAGGGCGTGCAGGATATCGGCCTGTGCTCGCGCGGCGCCGGCGCCGACAACATCCGCAACGTCACGGGCACGCCGACGGCCGGCATCGATCCGCAGGAACTGCTGGATACGCGTCCCTATGCGCGCGAATGGCACTACCACATCCTCAACGACCGCTCGCTGTTCGGCCTGCCGCGCAAGTTCAACGTTGCCTTCGACGGCGCCGGCAAGATCGCCGCGCTGGAGGAGACCAACGACATCGCCTTTACCGCGGTCGAGGTGAAGGAGGGCCACGGCGTCGAGCCCGGTGTCTGGTTCAAGCTCGGCCTCGGCGGCATCACCGGCCACAAGGACTTCGCGAAATATTCCGGCATCGTCGTTCGCCCGGAAGACGCGACCGCTGTGGCCGATGCCATCGTGCGCGTCTTCATCGAGCATGGCGACCGCACCAACCGCAACAAGGCACGGCTGAAATACGTGCTGGACATCATGGGGCACGACGGCTTCCTCAAGCTGGTCGAGGAGCGGCTGAAGAAGCCGTTCGCACGCGTGCCGGCCGAGGCGCTTCTGCCGCGTCCATTGTCCGACCGCATGGCCCATATCGGCGTGCACAAGCAGAAGCAGGCCGGGCTCAATTGGGTTGGCGTGGCGCTGCCGGTCGGCAAGCTCACGTGCGAGCAGATGCGCGGGCTGGCGAAGATTTCGCAGGATCTCGGTGACGGCGATATCCGCCTGACGGTCTGGCAGAACCTGCTGATCTCCGGCGTGCGCGATGAGAGCGTCGCGCTCGTCACCGCCGCGGTCGAGAAGCTTGGCCTCGCCACGCAGGTCTCGAACGTTCGTGCCGGCCTGATCGCCTGCACCGGCAATGCCGGCTGCAAGTTCGCGGCCTCCGACACCAAGCGCCATGCCGCCGCGATCGGCGACTGGTGCGACGAGCGCATCAATCTCGACACGCCGCTCAACATCCATCTGACCGGCTGCCATCACTCCTGCGCGCAGCACTACATCTCCGACATCGGCCTGATCGCGGCCAAGGTGCCGGGTGCGACGGAGGATGACCAGGTCGAGGGCTATCACCTCTTCACCGGCGGCGGCTTCGGTCCTGATGCCGATATCGGGCAGGAGGTGTTTCAAAACCTGAAGGCCGAGGATACGCCGAAGATCGTCGAGGGGCTTTTGAAGGCCTATCTCGCCAATCGCGCCTCGCCCGAAGAGACGTTCCTGACCTTCTCCCGTCGCCATGACGGTGAAGCCCTGCGCAAACTCGCCGAAGCGGAAGTAGCAGCATGACCCAGATGTCCGTGCCTCCCAAGATCGAGATCATTCCGGCCAATGCGCCGTTCAGCGAGGGCCAGCGGCTGTGGCTGAACGGATTTCTCGTCGGCATGCTCGGCCTCGACGGCTCGACGGCTCTGTCGCCGATTGAGAGCGGGGTCATGCTGGCGCCGCAGGGCGACGGCGATGACGGTGAGGCTCCCTGGCACGATCCCGGGATGGCGATCGCCGACCGCATGAAGCTTGCGGAGGGACGTCCGCTCCGCCGCCGTATGATGGCGGCGATGGCGCAGCAGGATTGCGGTCAGTGCGGCTACAATTGCGCCGACTATTCGGACTCGATCGCCAACAAGAGCGAAGCGCGCCTCAACCTCTGTGCCCCCGGCGGCAAGGAGACGGCGCGGATGCTCAAGCAGCTCTTCGAGGAGGTCGACAAGGCGCCGGCCGCGAAGCCTGCGACGGGGGCGGCTGCGACCACCAGTGCACCGGCTGCGCCCGAGGTGAAGGCCGAGCTCGGCCGCGCCCGCGAAAATCCAGCCGACGCCACCTTCCTGTCGCGGCGCCTGCTCAACAAGGGAGCTTCCGAGAAGGAGACGTATCACGTCGAGTTCGATCTCTCCGAGAGCAAGCTCGATTACGTCGTCGGCGACTCCTTCGGCGTGTTCGCGCGCAACGATCTCGGCCTCGTTGATCAGATCATCGCGCTGCTCGGGGCGTCCCACACCACCAAGGTCAACAACAAGACGCTGCGCGAAGCGCTGGTCGAGGACGTTTCTCTTTCACCTGCGCCCGATAAGCTGTTCGAGCTGCTCTCCTTCATCACCGGCGGTGCGCAGCGCGAGAAGGCGCGGGCGCTGGCGCAGGGCGAGGATCCCGATGGCGATGCGGCGACGCTCGACGTGATGGCGGCGCTGCAGAAGTTTTCGGGCACGCGGCCCCATCCGGAAGCCTTCGTCGAAGCGCTGGAGCCGCTGCAGCCGCGGCTCTACTCGATCTCCTCGTCGCACAATGCGACGCCTGGAAAGCTGTCGCTGACGGTCGATTCCGTGCGCTACGTCATCGGCAAGCGCAAGCGCCTCGGGGTCGCCTCGACCTTCCTCGGCGAGCGCATCAACGAGGGCGACAAGCTCAAGGTCTATGTGCAGAAGGCGCACGGTTTCGGTCTGCCGGAGGATCCGAAGATTCCGGTCATCATGATCGGCCCCGGCACCGGCATTGCGCCGTTCCGCGCTTTCCTGCTCGATCGCAAGGCGACCGGCGCGCAGGGCAAGAACTGGTTGTTCTTCGGCCATCAGCGCAGCGATTGCGATTTCTTCTACCGCGACGAGCTCAACGCGATGAAGACCTCGGGCCTTCTGACGCGCCTGTCGCTCGCCTGGTCGCGTGACGGCGAGAAGAAGTTTTACGTGCAGGACCGTATGCGCGAGCTCGGCCGCGAAGTCTGGACGTGGCTCGCCGAGGGCGCCCATCTCTACATCTGCGGCGATGCCAAGCGCATGGCCAAGGACGTCGAGCGTGCGCTGGTTGACATCGTCGCCCAGTTCGGCGCGCGCTCGACCGACGAGGCCGTCAGCTTCGTCGCCGACCTCAAGAAGAAGGGCCGCTTCCAGGCTGACGTGTACTAAGCCTCGGTGGGAGTGTCCTGAATCGCCGGCGCCGCGCAGGGCGCCGGCGACCGCGTTCTACTGTGCATGGGGTTGTTTTCGCGATTCACGTTGGACGGGAAGGTGCGCTGTCATCTAGGTGTCATCCAGCGGGTTCCATCTGGCTTGGATCTTAACGAATAAGATTCTCGGAACCCGGGCCGGAAGAGAATTTGCACCTGGGATGGGCCATCTTCAGAGAAGGCTCATCGCTATTTCCGTGGCCGTCTTGCCCGCCACCCCGGTCGATCCCTCATAATCCCGCAAATGGGGCGTTGGAGATCGACCATGCGCGAACTATCGGCGGAAGCCAGACTGCACTTCTACGCGCGCTCGCTCTCGCGTCGGACCGCGGCGAACGCTCATCACATCGGGCTCTATAGCGCCTTCGCGGTCATTGCCGCGATCGTGTTCGGCACGCTCTCGGTGCACCCGTTCTAGCGAGATTGACAGCTCTCGTAATGTGCCTCACGCCCGGCGCTTGAACGGCGCGACCTCGATGCCCGCATCCTTCAACGCCTGACGCAAGGTGCGTGCGATCTCGACGGCGCCATGCGTGTCGCCGTGGATGCACACGGTGTCCGTGCGCATCTTGATGACCTTGCCTGTGACCGACACCACCGCGCCATCCTGCACCATGCGCACCACGCGATCGGCAATGGCTTTGGCATCGTGCAGCACCGCGCCGGGCTTCTTGCGCGAGACCAAATTGCCGTCGTCCTCATAGGCGCGATCGGCGAACACCTCGTGCACCATCGGCAGGTTCGCGTCCTCGCCGGCCTTCACCAGTTTCGAGTTGGCGAGCACGACGAAGATCAGGCTGGGGTCGACTGCCCTGATGCCGGCGGCGATCGCCTTCGCCGTCATGTCGTCCTCGCAGGCGACATTGGAGAGCGCGCCATGCGCCTTCACATGCGTCACCTTGTGGCCGGCCGCGGTGGCGATCGCCTGCAGCGCGCCGATCTGGTAGGCGACGAGGTTCTCGATCTCGGATGATTTCAGGCCCGCGATCGGGTGCCGGCCAAAGCCGTGCAGGTCGCGATATCCAGGGTGCGCGCCGACCGAGACGCCGCGCGCTTTCGCCAGCTCCACCGTCCGCCGCATGATGTCGGGGTCGCCGGCATGGAAGCCGCAGGCGACATTGACCGAGCTTGCGAGGTCGATCATGGCGGCGTCGTTGCCCATCTCCCACGCGCCAAAACCTTCGCCGAGGTCGCAATTGAGATCGATCGTCTTCATGGCTGCTCTCCGCCTTTGGTCTTGTCGTTTACGGCTCGGCCGTCACCTGCCAGGTTCCGGCATCCACCGCGCTCACCGCATAGCCCGCGACGTTGGCATCGCTCAGCGCCTCGATGTTGAGCTCGACCGTGTCGGACGAACGCAGGCGATCGGGCAGGGTGCGGATCAGCTGTTGAAATCTGCGCGCCTCGTCTTGCGCCTCGGCCATTGTGACGGCCTTGAAGCGGAACGCCGTGCCGGCCGAGGTCTGGGCCAGACGGCCGACATCGGCCGTGATCACGGTTGCGATCTTGGGATAGCCGCCGGAGGTGCCGCGATCCATCATCAGCGCGATCGGCGAACCATTGCCGGGCACCTGGATGCTGCCGTTGACGGTGCCGTCGGAGACGATGTTGTGGCCGTGCAGATGCTTGATCGCGGGGCCCTCGAGCCGGTAGCCCATGCGGTCGGAGGTCGCCGAGATCTTCCACTCGCTGTCGAGGAACAGCGCCTTGTTGGCGTCGTCGAACTCGTCATCCTGCGGCCCCAGCACGACGCGGATCGGGCCGCTCACCGCCTTCGGCAATTCGATCCGCAGTTCGGGTGCACCGCTCGCGGCATCGACCGCGAACTCGTCTCCGGCCTGGAGCGGGCGCGGGTAGGGGCTGCCGAGACCGGCGCGGGCATTCACCGCGAGGCTGCCGAACACCAGCTCGCCTGTGATGGCGCCTTCGATCGCCAGATACGTGAATGCGCCCCCGCGGGCGAAGCCCAGCGTTAGCGTCTCGCCGTCTTTCAGCGTGACGGATGTGTCCATCGCGACGGGTTTCCCGGCAACATCGGCGTTGCGCGGCGCGCCCGCGATGGCGACGCGCACGGCGCCGTCCTTGGCCGTGAACGTGGCACCGAATGGGCCGATCTCGACTGCGGCTGCGAACGGCTCGTTGCCGACCAGCGTATTCGCCGCGGCCAGCGCCAGCCGGTCCATCGCGCCGCTGACCGTGAGGCCATAGCGCTGCGCGCCGTGGCGCCCGCCGTCCTGGACGGAGCTCGCGGGACCGATGCTGGCGACGACGAGCCTGCTCATGCGTCCACCCGCTCCGCAATGATCTCGCCGGCCTCCGCAGCGCGGTCCTGCTCCTCGAACGTCTTGTGGTCGATCGCGAAAAACGTCACGCGATCACCGGGTTCGGTGAGGAAGGTCGGATTCCGGTGGAGCTGATAGGTTCTAACAGGCGTGCGGCCAAGCAGATGCCAGCCGCTTGGCGCGGCCAGGCACTGGATCCCCGCCTGGATGCCGCCGATCGAGATCGTGCCGGCTGGCGTGAACAGCCGCGGGCTCTGCCGTCGCGACATGTGCAGGGATTTGTCGAGGCCGCTGAGATAGGACCAGCCCGGCGTGAAGCCGATCATGGCGACGCGATAATCGCCGCCGGCGTGGCGGGCCACGATATCGTCGGGCGTGGTGTTCAGCGCTTTCGCGACGTCCTCGAGGTCGATGCCGTGCTCGCCGCCATAGGCGACGGGAATGCGCCAGCGCCGCGCTTTCGTCGTGGGCGGCAGCGGCTGGCTGGCGATCGCGAGCAGCTTTTCGCCGAGCGCGTCAAAGCCGATCCTGCCGGGATCGTAATGCACCAGCAGCGAGCGGTAGGTCGGGATCGTCTCGGAGATGCCCTCGATGGGCGCGGCTGCAAGGGCCTTGTCGAGCGCCAGCACGCGCTCATTGGCGGCGTCGTCGATGGTGCGGCTGAACTCGACCGTGACGGCGCTGTCGCCACTGGGCAAAAGGCGGGGCGGGGGGAGCGTCGCGGCCATGAGATGTCGAAATCGGGCCTTTGGAAAAGCGCGGGCTCGGCCTTGAGTTCCGCATCACCTTGCTTCGCGTAAATGCGCCCGCAAGTCCAATAAATTAATGCAAGGGGTGGCGATAAAGCCTTGTTATCGCGTCGCATAACAGCCCGGCTGGGCCGCGTTCTCGTCAGAGCTTTGGGCCTTGACGGCAAGCGTCCGGCTCGCAAGATGCGCGCGTTCTTTCCCGCCCATCCGGAGCTCGTCTGTTTCCATGTCGCTGTCCCCTGAAGCCCGCAAGACCCTCGCCGGCATCACCACTGCCACCATCACCACGGTCCTGCTGAAGAAGGGCCTGCGTAACGTGTGGATGCGCGGCGCGCGCCCGCTGCGCCCGGGCCTGCCGCGCCTGGTGGGCCCTGCCTTCACGCTGCGCTTTGTGCCGGCGCGCGAGGATCTGGCGACGCCGGAATCCTGGTCGTCGCCGATCTCGACCCGCACCGCGATCGAGGCGATGCCGGAAGGCTGCATCGCGGTGGTCGATGCCATGGGCATCACCGACGCCGGCATCTTCGGTGACATCCTCTGCGCCCGCATGATGAAGCGCGGCGTCACCGCGCTCGTCACCGACGGCGTGGTGCGTGACGTCGAGGGTGTGCTCGGTACCAACCTTCCAGTGTGGTGCGACGGTTATGCCGCGCCGCCGTCTGTCGCGGGCCTGACCTTCGTCGGCTGGGGCGAGCCGATTGGTTGCGGCGGTGTTGCCGTGTTCCCGAACGACATCGTGGTCGCCGACCAGGACGGCTGCGTGCTGATCCCGCAGGCGATGCTCGAGCACGTCCTCAATGAGGGCGTCGAGCAGGAGCGCATGGAAGCCTGGATCGTCAACGAGGTGAACAATGGCGCGGTGCTGCCGGGCCTCTATCCGATGAACGCCGAGACCAAGGCGCGCTACGCCGCCAGCAAGAAGTAACAGGAAACGAGGTATCCCATGGACATCACGCTCGCAGGCACGCGGCCGACCCGCCGCGCGCCCAAGGAAAACTTTACCGGCACCGTGCTGCAGGACCCCATCAACATGGCGCCGGCACCGGCGCGGCTGAACGTCTCGCGCGTCTCGTTCGAGCCGGGCGCCCGCACCAACTGGCACCATCATCCGCTTGGACAGACGCTCTACGTGATTTCGGGCGTCGGCCGCGTCCAGACCAAGGGCGGCGCGGTCAAGGAAATCCGTCCCGGCGATACCGTCTGGATCCCGCCGAATGAAGTGCACTGGCACGGCGCCTCGCCGGGCAACAGCATGTGCCACATCGCCATGCAGGAAGCGCTCGACGGCGTTTTCTCGACCTGGCTCGAGCCGGTGACGGACGCCGAATACGGCGCGCCGCTCGGCTAGCGCCATTTTCCGACAAGACGCGTCGCCCTCGGGCGATGCGTCACCCATCCTCGGCGTGGACCTACATCCGCTCCGCCGTCCACGTGCCCGAGCACAGGGCGCCGCGCCAGGTGCCGGAGCCTGAGGTGCCGCTGAGCCGGCCGTAGCCGACGGCGTGCTTGATGCCCGTGCTCAGGCTGACGTTGATGGCGCCGGCATCCGCGACGCGGCCCGACGCTGTCACCGCAGCGCTGCTCGAGGCGATCTGACCGTTGCTGATGCCGATCGCGACAGTCGCGCCATTGCCGCAGGTCTCGCTCGATGACGAGATGCGGACGTTCCATGTGCCGTCGAAAGTCGAGCCCGCGGCATCCGCTTGCGTGAGCGGAAAGGCGATGGCGATAATGGTGGCGAAGAGTCCTTTGCGAAATCCGTTCATGACGCGCCCCTTGGGGTTGACCATGCGGGGATCGTGTCACGGGCGCGGAACCGGCGATGTGAGGGCTGTCACGCGCGCAAGGTTCTCTGTGAGGTGACGCACATCGCAACGACATTGCTGGCAAAAGCAAAGGGCCCGGATCACGGGCCCCTTGTCTCTCGAAGAAAATGGGGGTGCGGATCTAGTTCACGCGCGTCCAGGTCTGGCCGCCGCAGAACATGCCGCCGAAGGCGCAGCCTTGCACGCGCAGGCGGTCGCCCGCCTTCAGCGAGATCGTCGAGTCGTAGGTCGAGCCGGTGTTGGGATCGAGGATGCGGCCGGACCATTTCTGGTCCTTGCCGGGCTTCATGTTGATCAGGACCTGTTCGCCGTTCTGGTTCGATTTGCTGTCGACCGAATAGCCGCAGAGGTTATTGCCGCACTGCTCGATGCGGACCTTGCCTTCCTTCTCCTCGGTGAGCCAGACGCCGAGTGGTGAATTGAGATCGCGCGCGGGCGCTGCCGCCGGAACTGGCGGTGCGACGGCGGCGGACTGAACGGGCGCGGGGGCAGGCGCCGGCGCCGGAGCCGGGGCAGCTGGCGCGGGCGGCGCCGGAGGCGCGGCTGCGACGGCGGGAGCCGGCGGCGGAGGCGGTGCGGGCGGCGGAGGTGCCGGCGGTACCGCGGCCACCGTCGGGGCGGCGCTCGGAGCCGGTTGAGGCGGCGGCACCATCGCATCTTCAGCCGGAGCGTTGTTGGCGGTGGTGGCCGGAGAAGCTGGCGGGGCGGTGGGCGCTGCTGCGGCAGGCGCCGGCGTCTGGGCAGGAGCCTGTTCGGCCGCCGGGGGCGCAGCGACAGGAGCAGGAGCTGGCGCCGGCGGGGGAGCGGCCGGCGTTTGCGGATCGACCTTGGCCTGCTGCGGGGCCTGCTGGTCCGGCTTGGTGTCGTTCTTCTTGGCCTTCTTGGCCTTGCCCTGGCCGGTGTTGTCGTAGACGCCGGGAATCTGCACCGTGCCGCGATCCGGATCGATGCGGATGGTGCGTCCGCCATATTCGAAGGTGTACTGCGCCTGCGCAGCGGTGCTCGCCAGCAAAAGGAATGCGGCCGTGGCCAACAATTTCCTCATTTCCATCTCCCGAACTGGTGGTCCCCGCACCGACGCTTACGCCCCGGTTCGATCGCGGAAAGTGATCTAGATCACTGTCACGGTATGAGTCGTCCTCCAGCGGTTCCGGGTTCAATAGCCCTGGAGCCGGTCCAAAGTTTGGCGAGGGGCCAGCGACAGGAGGCCGCGGGTTAAAGTCCCGTCCGGAACGGGACTTTAGATTTTAGTTTTGACGCGTTTTCTTTGCGCGAACCGGTACCCACTTCGCTGGAAAACGAACTCTAATCGAACCAGGCGGCGTAGATCTTCTTGTAGCTGCCATCCTCCATGGAGATGTGAAGCCACTGGTCGACGAAGGCCTTCAACGCCATGTCGCGCTGGAGCCAGTAGGCCTTCTCCGAAAAGTCGAACGGCTTTTCGGGATGCACGGCGCAGAGCACGCCGGAATGCTGCTTCTGCTGATAGCGGGTCTCGGAGGCGTCCGTCATCATCAGGTCGGCGTTGCCCTTGGCGATCTCGTCGAAGATCGCGGTATTGTCGGGGAAGACGGTGATGTCGGCGTCCTTGACGTTGGCGCGCGCGAAACGCTCGTTGGTCCCGCCGGGATTGACGATGACGCGGGTGCCCTTCTTGTCGATATCGGCGATGCTCTGATACTTGCCGACGTCGGCGCAGCGCGCGATCGGCGTCTTGCCCTCGCGCATGATCGGCATCGTGAAGTAGCCCTTTTTCTGGCGGTCGAGCGTGACCGAGACACCGCCCATCGCGATGTCGAACTGGTCGGCCTCGAAATCCTTCATCAGCTTGGGCCAGGCGGTGGCGACGTACTCGACCTTGACGCCGAGCGCCTTGCCCAGCGCCTCCGCCATGTCGACGTCAAATCCGCTGAATTGCTGCGTGGCCTTGTCCAGATAGGTGAAAGGCTTGTAGTCGCCGGTCATGCCGACGCGCAACGTGCCGCGCTTGATGATCTCGTCGAGGCGCGAAGGCGCCGGCTGCTGCGCCTGCGCCGAGAGGCTTGCCAGCAACATCGCGGCCAAAGCCGCCAGGATTCGGACGGTTATTCGAACGGTCATCTCTTTTCCACCCAAGTCTTTTCCACCCAAGCCCAAGCTGTCATTGTGCAGCTCTTGAACGTGGATTTAGACCAGATGCCAGTTTCTGGCGAGACGGAAATTGAAGGGAATCTTGAAGTGACGATCTCGATGTACGAGGCCTCGGTCGGCCTGTTCGTGCCTTACCTGCGCAACCTGTCGGTGCTGCTCGACAAGGGCGTTGCCTATGCCGAGACCCGCAAGTTCAATCCGGCGGTCCTGCTCGGCATGCGCATGGCGCCGAACATGTACGATCTGGCGCAGCAGATCGGTGAGGCCTGCCGCCATGCCACCATCGCGCCGGCCTTGCTGGCGCAGTGCGAACCGGTTGCGCTGCCGCCGCTGGAGCACGACATGGCCGGGCTGCAGGCGCGGATCGCCACCTCAATCGAATTCATTCAAAGTCTGCCGCGTGCCGAGATCGATGCGGCTGCGGAGCTGAAGGTGTTCTTCAGGCTGAAGAACGGGACCGAGCTGCCCTTCACCGGGCGGACGCTGCTGCTCACCAACAGCGTCCCGCAATTCTTCTTTCACGTCACGACCGCGTACGACCTGTTGCGGCACGCGGGCGTCGAACTCGTGAAGAAGGACTTTTTGGGACGGAAGTAGGCAGCGGGCTCGATGTGCACCTCTCCCCGCCGGGGAGAGGTGTAGAGCCATCCGACTTGCAAATCGCTTTAGGCTTCGCCCTTGCGCTCGTAGTCGGCGAGCGAGCTGCGGCCGGCGATCTCGCTGCGCAGCAGCTCGAAGCGCCGATGCGCCTCGCTCTCGTGTTCGTCGACGAAATGCACGGCGGCCTCGCTGGTCATGGGGCCGCTGACCACGGGGGCGGACTGCTCGCCGATGGTCTCGTGCACGTAGTACTGGTCGTCGTCGCCGCGATGGACGGTCCATTTCAGGCGGATCGCGACCATCGGCCCGGGCCCGACCTTGCTGTAGCCATCGGCATCGGTGTGGTCGGGTACCAGCGGCTGCTCCTCGACCACCGGATGCTCCTCCTCGGAGACAAGCTGCTCGTCGGAGATGTGATGCTCGTCTGCGACCGCATAGTCATCGTCGGCAGCCTCCGTTTCCGTCTCAGTGTCGCGGACGACGAGAACGGGCTCGGGGTGCTCAAAAATGCTGGCGATGGTCGCCAGCGCTTGGTCGGTCGGGTCGATCTCTGACAAGGGTCCATCCTCCAGCTCGACGCGGCCGGCAAGTCTGTCCCACTGCCGCCGCGGCCGGATACATTACGCGGGCTTGATTAAGGCTGAGTTGGGGCCCGATCTGCACCAAAATGGGACGCATTCTGGCCATCCGAAGGCGGGCGGACGAAGCATGATCCGGAAAAGTGTGTAGCGGTTTTCCGAAAAGATCATGCTCAAACAACAACCTAAAGCGCGATGATAGTTCATCGCGCTTTAGTCGTCCGCCTTCGGATTTGCCTCAGCCCAGCACGTCCTGATTGATGATGTTCTGCCGGATCGGATCGCCGTCCAGCACACTCAGGATGTTGCGCGCGGTCTGCTCGCTCATGCGGCTCACGGCCTCGACGGTCACGCCGGCCACGTGCGGCGCCATGATCACGTTGGGCAGCGCGAACAGCGCATTGCTGACCGGCGGCGGTTCGACTTCGAACACGTCGATGCCGGCGCCGGCGAGCTTTCCCGAAGTCAGCGCGTCGTACAGCGCGGCCTCCTTCACGATGCCGCCGCGCGCGGTGTTGATGAGATAGGATCTTGGCTTCATCCGGCCGATCCGCGCCGCATCGAACAGACCGACCGTCTCCGGCGTCTTCGGGCAGTGGATGGTGACGAATTCGGCGTTGGGCAGCGCCGCGTCGAGGTCAGAGACCGGTTCGCAGCCGGCGGCCTTGATGTCGGCGGCGGGCTTATAGGGGTCGTAGACCTGCACTTTCATTTCCATCGCCTGGCAGCGCTTGGCGGTGCGGGTGCCGATGCGGCCGAAGCCGATGATCAGCACGGTCTTGCCGTAGAGGTCGAACGGCAGCATGCCGAGCCGGTTGGCCCACTGGCCATCCTTGACGCAGGCGTGCATTTCATTCGCGCGTTTTGCCAGCGTCAGCATCATGAACAGGGCCTGCTCGGCGACCGAGGGCGAGTTGGCGCTGCCCGCGACCATCAACGGCACCTTGCGGCGGGAGAGGGCGGGCACGTCGACGGCGTCGTAGCCGACGCCGATGCGGGTCACCACCTTCATGTCCTTGGATGCCTCGAGCTCGGTCTCGCCGAAGGCGGTGGCACCGAGCGCCACGCCGTGAACCGGCGCATGGCTCTTCAGCAGAGCTTCAAAGTCCTTCGCGGAGATCAGGTTTGGAAACTCGACGAGCTCGATATCGTCCCGCTGGGTGAGGAGGGCTCGTGCCCCCTGCGACAAAGTTTGTGTAACGAAAATCTTCTTCTTGTTGGTCGCCATCGCTCCCCGCCTGCTTGCGTTTCTTGGCCGGCGTCACAGCACGACCCCGGTCTCCTCGTTTAGCAGGTGCATGTTGTTGAGGTCCATCGCCAAACGCATGGGAGCCCCGTCCTTGGCGCCGGCATTGGGATTGACACGGCCGCAGACCGGCGTGCCGTCGAGCCCGAAATAAACCAGGGTCTCCATCCCCATCGGCTCGGTGACGTCGAGCACGGTGTCGAACGTCTCGACGCCGGGCTCCAGATGCGCGTTCGATTCCGTGAGGTGTTCAGGACGGATGCCGAGCAGCAGCCTGTCGGTGCGCGGCAGCGCGTTGTAGCGCGCGGCGCGGGCCGGCGGCAGCGCAAAGGCGACACGGTCGGTCAGGCGGAGCTGCAGCGTGCCGCCGGCATCCTCCAGCCGGCACGGGATGAAATTCATTGCGGGCGAGCCGATGAAGCCCGCGACGAAGCGTGTCGCCGGCTTGTGGTAGAGCTCGTTCGGCGTGCCGATCTGCTCGATGCGCCCCTTGTTCATCACCACCACGCGGTCGGCCAGCGTCATCGCCTCGACCTGGTCGTGGGTGACGTAGACGGTGGTGGTGCGCACCTTCTGGTGCACCTTCTTGATCTCGATCCGCATCTGCACCCGCAGCTTGGCGTCGAGATTGGACAGCGGCTCGTCGAACAGGAAGACCTTTGGATTACGTACGATGGCGCGCCCCATGGCGACGCGCTGGCGCTGGCCGCCGGAGAGCTGCTTCGGCTTGCGATCGATCAGATCGGTGATGTCCAGCAGGCGTGCGGCCTCCGTCACCCGCGCCTTGATCTCGGCCTTGGGGTAGTGCTTCAGCCGCAGTCCGAACGACATGTTTTCCGCGACCGTCATGTGCGGGTAGAGCGCGTAGTTCTGGAACACCATGGCGATGTCGCGGTCCTTCGGCGGCACGTCGTTGACGACGTCGCCTCCGATCATGATGTCGCCGTCGCTGATGTCCTCGAGCCCCGCGATCATGCGCAGCGTGGTCGACTTGCCGCAGCCGGACGGCCCGACGAGGACGATGAACTCATGGTCGGCGATATCGAGGTCGATGCCGCGCACTGCTTCGACATCGTCGTAGCGTTTGACCACCTTCCGCAATGCAACGTCAGCCATGAAACCTCAACCTTTCGACATCAACCCTTTGTCGCGCCGGCGGTCAGGCCGGCAATGTAGTAGTCCATCAGGAAGGCGTAGATGATCAGCGGTGGTGCTGCGCCGAGCAGCGCACCGGTCATGATCTGACCCCAGTTGAAGACGTCGCCCTTGATCAGCGTCGTGGTGATGCCGACCGGCAGCACGAGCTGGTCCACGGACGTGGTGAACACCAGGGGATAGAGGAACTGGGCCCAGGACACGGTGAAAGCGAAGATCGTCGCGGCGATCAGCCCGGGCAGCGCCACCGGAATGAAGATCCGCAGCAAGGTCTGCAGCCACGAGGCACCATCGATGATCGCGGCCTCGTCGAGCTCCTTCGGGATCGAGGCAAAATAGCCGATCATGATCCATGTGCAGAACGGCACCGTCAGGGTCGGATAGACGAATATCAGCACATACCAGCGGTTCAGCAGCGTGATGCCGGTGAAGTCCTGGATCACGGTGAGCATCTTGAACAGCGGAATGAACAGCAGGCTGTCGGGAATGAGATAGGTGAGGAAGACGCCGGTCGCGAGCGTCGCCGAGCCCCAGAACTTCATCCGCGCCAGCGCGAACGCGGCGGGGATGCTGATCAGCATCGTCACAATCACGACCACGATCGAGATGATCGCTGAATTCCAGAAGAAGCGCAGGAACTGGTTCGAGGTCAGCAGCTCGACATAGTTCGACAGGGTCGGATGAAACACCCACCACGGATTGGTCGCCGCCGAGATCTCCGCGCTGCTCTTGAGCGAGGTGATCAGCATGTAGATCGGCGGCGTCAGGAAGAAGATCGCAAACAGCACGAGGAAGAAATAAGACCAGCGCAGTGCCCAGGCCCGGTCCCGGCTCATGCTGCCGTATTTGAGCTTGCGGGACGGTCCGGCCTTGTCGATCGTGAGTGTGCTCATCAGGCTTCGTTTCCGCGTTTGTTGACGTCGCGCAGGATGAAGACCGCCGCGATCGCGAGGATCGGCACCATGAACAGCGAGACGCAGGCGCCGAGCGGAATGTCGGTCGATTGGATACCGACCTGGAACGCCCAGGTGGCGAACAAATGGGTCGTATCCAGCGGGCCGCCCGCGGTCAGGATGCGCACGATGTCGAAATTGGCGAAGGTCACGATCAGCGAGAACAGTGTGGTGATGGCGATGATGTTGCGCATCATCGGCAATGTGATGTGCCAGATCTTCTGCCACCAATTGGCGCCGTCGATCGACGCCGCCTCGTAGAGCTGATCGGGGACCGATTTCAGCGCCGCGAGGTACATGATCAGGAAGAACGGCGCGCCGTACCAGACGTTGACGAGGATGACGGAGAAGCGCGCCCAGAAGGTGTCACCGAGCCAGGGGATCGGGCCGACGCCGAAGAAGGAGAGGGTGTAGTTGAAGGCGCTGTAGGAGGGATCGAACAGCCAGAGCCAGGCCAGCGTGCTCATCGCCGGCGGGATCACCCAGGGCACCAGCAGCATGCCGCGCCATTTGCGTTGCTTCTTGCCCGGGATGTTGTGGACGAAATGCGCGACGATGAAGCCGATCAGCGCCTTGAAGATCACCGCGGTGACCGCGAAGATGCAGGACTGCTTGACCACCATCCAGAACGTTTCGCGCTTGAACAGGAAGGTGAAGTTGCCGAAGCCGACGAACTTCGTCATCGCCTTGTTCAGCGTCGCCAGGTAAACCGAGTAGAATGCGGGGTAGAGCACGAGCAGCAGGATCAGCAGGATCAGCGGCAGCGTCAGCAGGAATGCCACGGTCGATTTGCGCCCGAGCACATTGCGGAGACTGGCCCCCTTGCGCGGGCTCGCAGCGCGGGCGAGACGACCTTGCTGAACGACGACATCGGCCATGACACGAGCCTCTTCGTAAGACGTAGGGCGCCGAAGGCCAGCGCGGCGAGCGGCATCGACGGGCGGGTTTCGCGAGGCGGCCTCGGCGGCTCACGCCCGAAGGCGTGAACCACCGCGGCACACACCCGGCTCAGCTCCGCATGAAGCCCTCGCACTCGCCCTCGGCCCAGGCGAGCGCGTCTTCCATCTTCTCGCCTTTGGCATAGCGAAGCGCCAACTTGGTCAGCGTCGCCTGATTATAGATCTGCTCCGCGATCTTTGGTGGCGCCGGCGCGGCCGCAATCGACAATATCTGATGATTGTAGGGGTTCGGATAGTGATAGAGCGTGCCCTTCGGCGGCCCTTCCTCGGCCCAAGTCTTCAGCGTCGTCATGCTTGCGTATGCCGGCAGATCGTAGCCGCCGCTCACCTGAACGAACTTTTCGATCGACGACGGCTGGGACAGGTGGCTCAGCAGGCTCTTGGCCGCGTCCTTGTTCTTGGAGAATTTCCAGATGCTCCAGAAGAACGGCTGGAAAGGTGCAAAACGCCCCTTCGGTCCGGCCGGGAAGCCGTGCGTCCAGCATTGCTCCGCGACCTGTGGCGCGTCGCGCTTGGCGACCGCCCACGCGCTCGGCGGGTTCATGATCAGCGCGCCTTTGCCGGCAATCAGCCATTTGTTGTTCGAGGCGTCGTCCCAGGAGGGGGCGTCCGGCGGCAACACCGCGATCAGCTTCTTGTAGAATTCCAGCGCTTGCCGGACCTGGTCGGTCTTGACGGTGATGTCGCCCTTGGCGTTGACGAGCTCGGCACCGAACGACTGGAAGATCGCACCCGCGGTGTCGATGTTGTCCGGGGTCGTGCCAAGGCCGATGCCGAAGGCGAAGCCGCCCTTCTGGCAGGCTTCGGCCGCCTTGAGGAACGTCTCCATCGTCCAGTTGTCGGCCTTGGGCGGTGAACCGGCCGGATACATTTCCTGGACGTCGATGCCGGCGTATTTCTTCATCAGGTCGATACGCGAGCAGGGGCCCTTGATCTGACTGCCAGCGGTCGCCGGCACAGCGAGCCATTTGCCGCCGGCCTGGCCGAGATACTTGACCGTGCCGTTCACCTCGCCGTTCTGCTTGACGATCGGCTCCATGACGTCGTTGACCGGTTCAAGCAAGTCGTCATAGGCGTGCGGCTGCCAGCCGATTTGAGACGACAGGATATCGTGCCCGGACTTGGCCTGCGCCTCGGCGGCCATCGTCAAAAGCAGCTTGTTGCCTTGGCTGGTGATGTAGTCGATTGAAACCTCGACCTTCTCCTTCGCCGCCCATTCGTTGATCAAGTCGGTGGAGGCAGCGTTGGCGCCGGGTACCCAGTGGTCCCACAGGCCGATCGAGAGCTTGCCGGCGGCGTAAGCGCCTCGGACGTAGGGCGCTGCGATGAGCGCCGCGGAGGACATTGCAGTGGCTGCTACAAATTGACGTCGCGTCAGTCTATTGCGTGACATCTCGTTTCCTCGCCTTGGTGTGTTTTATCGTTCTGTCATTTCCTCTGAATTTCCCGAGTTTGTTTTGCGTTTGTTGGTTGGCGTTTCTTGTTCGCGCCGTCGTTTCCGGGCGGTCAATCGCGCCGGAAACGCGGCCAGATTGGTAGCGCCATCACATCATGATTGATTGCGTCTGTCGAGAAACCCGGAAGCCTCGCGCTCTAGAACTAACGTTGCGTACGGAATGCCCGTCGCGTCTGTCGGCGATGAGCTGCGTCTGCTCTTATTGCGACGCACACTTCCGCGTGCGACGGCTCGAGACGATCCCGTGCGCAATTACGCCGCAGTTCCGAATGAGCCTGCATCACCGCTTCGCGCCACAGGGCCTTCAAACGGGGACAGCGATGGTCCGCGCCTAGACCTCGGCGTCGCGAAAACGGTAGAGTTGCAACCGGCAGGAGGCCTGCCGTTTCCTGGAAGGCAAGCAGATCGACATGAAGACCCAAATCATCCCCCCGGCGCCGCCTGTGCGGCTTGGCCTGCGGCATTGGCTCGCGCTCGGCTCCGTGCTGACTGTGCTGATCGGCGCGGCCGCGGTTGCGAATGCACAAGGTTTGGTCAAGGGCGTTCAGGACGGGGCCGCGGCCGGTAACAAGGCGGCAGGTCCGGTCGGTGGCGTTCTCGGCGGCGCCATCGGCGGCGTGGTCGGCGTCTTCACCGGCGTGCTCGGCGTCAACAACAACAGTGGCCAGGCGCCGGCTGCCAAGGACGCGAACAAGGACGCAAACAAGGACGCATCCAAGGATGCCGCCAAGGACTCCAAGCAGCCCGGCGGCGCCAAGGACAAGGACGCCAAGACCGCCAAAGGCGGCAAGGGTGCCAAGGCGACCAAGGAAGCCAAGAACGCGCCCTCGGACACCAAGGAGAATGACAATAAGGACAACAAGGACGTCACCGTCCTGACCCAGCCCGGCACGCCGCAGCTGACCGCCGACCAGATCGTCGCCAACAGCGATTCCTATATCGAGCGTATCAAGACCGAGCTGAACCTCACGCCGGATCAGGAGAAGCACTGGTTCGGCTTCTCCAGCGCAATGCACTATCTCGGGCACAATGGTGCGGAACGGCTGAACCTGCGCATCGCGCGGGCCAAGCGCGATCCGCCGGACGACATCATCGAGCAAATGCGCAACGAGTCGCAATTCCTGATCGACCGCGCTGCCGACCAGCGCAATGTCGCCGATGCCGCCGAGCCGTTGTTCTCAAGCCTCGATGACAAGCAGAAGGAGGTGTTCATCCAGGAGATGGTTCGCCTCAGCCACGAGCGCGGCCTGGATTGATCGAGCTTGAATCGGATTGCATGTATTCGTGGAATTTGGAGGCCACGAATTCGTGAATCTTTCTTGCAAATCGGGTATGCTTAACTCCGCTTGATTGGCTGCGGGGTTGATATGGCGGACGGACTCTCCGTTTTCCTGGTTGAAGACGAGGCGTTGATCCGGATGATGATCGCCGACATGGTGGAGGAGCTTGGCCACCATGTCGTTGCGGAAGCGGACAACGTGCGCGATGCGAGCGCCTTTGCGATGACGGCGCAGTACGACTTCGCGATCCTCGATATCAACCTGATGGGCGTCTACGTCGATCCCGTCGCCGATTTGATCGAGCGCCGCGGCAAGCCGTTCCTGTTCGCGACGGGCTATGGGCCTGAATTGCTGCCGTCCTTGCTCCGGCGCCGGCCGATCCTGCGCAAGCCGATTGCGATGGAGCAGCTCAAGATCATGATCGACTCGCTGTTTCCGGATGCGCCGGCCAAGGCTTCGCACTGATCCAAGGCTTCGCACTGATCCAAGGCGCTGATCTCAGGCACTGATCCAGGGCGGCACGCTGACATTGTCATCGATCGAGACGTCGTCAAACGAAAGTGGCCGCCCGAAAGGGGCGGCCATTTGGCGACGGAAGGTCCGTCAGTGTCTCACATCAGGCCGGCGCTGAGGTCCACGCCGTTCGCCATCAGGCTGAACGAGGCGAGAAGTCCGAGGCCGCAGAAGATGATAATGGCTTTAAAAGAATAGTCGATCGACCGGGTCTGGACGGCAGCCGGCATTTCGGCGAGCGAAATCATGCTCATGTTCATTCCCCCTGTTTGATCCTGAATTGCATCAGGTGGGGGAACCGTAGCGCACAAAGTTTGATACAGGATTGCCAGAGATCCTTAATCGAATCGCAATTGATCGCAGACTCGTCGCTGCGTGGCAGCCGATCATGCAAGCGCTAGTTGCGGCCGGCCCTCAGCACCGTGGCGATCGTGTGGGCCGTCATCGCGGCGCGGTCCGAGGCGCGCTGGGCCGCCAACCGGTCCCGGGCCTTCTCCTCGATCAACAGCTCGATCAGCGCCATGCGCTTATCGTCATCGTCCGCCTCGGTCAGCAGCCGGTGATAACGGTGATAGTCGAAGCCCACATCCTGCTTACGCATGTCACGCCCCCGTACCTACGCCACACACAGGCGCGAATTGTTTCCCATCGGAAACAAGGGGGCAAGCACGATCCTACGTGGAACCGCACGTACGATGCAATCAGCTGTGAATTGCTTAACGGAAGATGCGCGAACGGGTGCGTTTCAATCCAGATTGTGGTCGGCGAACGTCTTCAGGCCGACGAAGCTTGCATCGGGCTTCATGACGAGGCGGGTCGGGATGTTACGCAAATAGTCCTGGAAGCGCCCCTTGGCTTCGAAACGCGCGCGGAACGCTGAAGCCGAAAGGAAGTCCGGAAAGCGCGGCACGATTCCGCCGGCAATGTAGACGCCGCCTCTGGCGCCGAAGGTTACCGCGAGGTTGCCGGCCACCGAGCCGAGGATGGCGCAAAACATGTCCAGCGTCGCGCGGCTGAGCTCGCAGGTCCCGTCCAGCGCCGCCCTGGTGATACCGGCCGCATCGCGTTGCGGCACCTGGGCTTCATCGACCTCGGCCATCGCCTCATAGAGGGATTGGAGCCCGGAGCCGGAGAGGGCGCCACGCTCGATGGAGACGTGGCCGAAGCGCCGGCGCATGGCGGCGATCACGCGTTCCTCGCGCTCGTTCTCGGCAGGTAGCGTCGCGTGACCGGCCTCAGTGACCACAGCCAGCCGGGAGCCGTGGCGCTCGACCAGGCAGGAGACGCCAAAACCGGTCCCGGGTCCGACCACCAGAAGCGGCTCCCCGGACATGCCGTCCTGGCCGCCGAGCGGAATCAGGTCGGCCGGCTGCAAGGCGGGCAGGGACCATGCCACCACCTCGAAGTCGTTGAGCACGTGGACGCTCTCGAAGCCGAGCGCCGGCTGGAGCTCGTTGCCGTCGATCACCCAGGGGCTGTTGGTCATGACGCAGCGGTTGTTGGTGACGGGACCGGCGACGGCGAGCACGGCTCTGACCGGCTTCTCGCTATCGGCCCGCCGCAGCACGTCGGTGATCGCTTCGCGGACCGTCGGATGGTCCGCGACCTTCACATAGTCGATCGTGCCGATCTGCTCGCCGTTGCTCAGCGCGAACCGCGCGTTGGTACCGCCGATATCGGCGAGAAGAATGTTGCCTGTCCTGCCGATACTCATGACCATCCGGCTCCCGTAGCCTTGCAGGCTTCGGGAACCCTTTTCCTCCACGCCTTCGCCGCGATCCGCACGCCGCGGATATCAGAGATTCCGCCCTCGGGTACAGCTAGTCAACACGGACGAGGCCAAAGCGTTGCATCCAGGTGGGGACCGGCGCGGGGATCAGCCGGCCGTTTGCGCGACATCGTTGCGCGTGTCGGAGGTTGCGAAGCCGCGCGGGAAGATCGACATTGATGACGGCTGGCGCCGATTGCGCCGGACGGACGACATGGGGCCTGCGATGAAGATAACCGACCGCGACGCGCTGCTGGTGATCGATGTGCAGAACGATTTCTGCACGGGCGGGGCGCTCGCCGTTCCCGGGGGCGAGAAGGTCGTCCCGGCCATCAACCGGATCGCCCAAAAATTCGCCAATGTGGTGCTGACGCAGGACTGGCATCCGGGCGACCACGTCTCCTTCGCGCCGAACCATGCGGGCAAGCAGCCGTTCCAGACCATCGAGCTCGACTACGGCACCCAGGTGCTCTGGCCGACGCATTGCGTCCAGGGCACCGCCGGCGCCGAATTCCACCGGGAGCTCGAGGTCACCCGCGCGAACCTTGTGGTGCGCAAGGGCTTCCGCCGCGGGATCGATTCCTATTCGGCGCTGTTCGAGAACGACCACAAGACGCCGACCGGACTGCTCGGCTATCTGCGCGAGCGCGAGTTGAAGACGGTTTTCGTCGCCGGCCTGGCGCTCGATTTCTGCGTCCGCTTTTCCGCGGAGGATGCGCGCAAGGCGGGCTTCGAGGTTGTCGTGATTGAGGACGCCTGCCGCGGCATCGACCTCGACGGGTCGGTGGCCGCGACCCATCACAGCTTCAGGGAGCGCGGCATCTCCGTCGTCAGCCTGGAGGCGTTTTTGTGAGGATCATGCGGTGATGGTGGCGAGGACGAGTGGTCCACAGCCCGGCGACGCTGGGCGCGGCCCCGATGACCCCGTGTTGTGGCCGTTCGCGGCGGCACGGCTCGCCATGGACGCCTGCTTCTGGTGGCTGGAGCGCGGCCCGGCGGAGCACGGCGAGGGCGAACTCCCCTGGACCACGCCCGGCACTGCAGCGCTGGAGCTCGCCACCATGCGGCTGCGCGATTGTTCGCGCACGCGATCCGGTCAGCCGGCCTTGGTCTGCGCGCCTTATGCGCTGCACCGTGCCCTGATTGCCGATTTTGCGCCCGGCCACAGCGTGGTGCAGTCGTTGCAGCAAGGCGGCATCGATCGGATCTATCTCACCGACTGGCGCTCGGCCACGCCTGACATGCGCTATCTCTCGATCGACAATTATCTCGGCGATCTCAACGTCGCCGTCGACGAGATCGGCTCGCCGGTCGATCTGGTCGGCCTGTGCCAGGGTGGCTGGCTGTCGCTGCTCTATGCGGCGCGGTTTCCGGCCAAGGTGCGGCGGCTGGTGCTGGCAGGTGCGCCGGTCGACCTCTCGGTCGAGTCCAGGCTGTCGCAGCTCGCCCGCAACGCGCCCGAGATCGTCTACGACCAGATCGTCGCACGTGGCGGTGGCAATGTCAGCGGCGAGGAGATGCTGCGGGTCTGGTCGAAGGCGCCTGACCGTGACGACATCGCGGCGGCGTTGCAGAAAGACCTCTCGGACGAGGAGGGCGCGGCCCTGCTCGCGCGCTTCGACCGCTGGAACACCGAGACGCTCAACCTGCCGGGCACCTACTATCTCCAGGTCGTCAACTGGATCTTTCGAGAGAACCGCATCGCCAGCGGAAATTTCACGGCCTTCGGTCGCGCCATCGATCTGAAGAACGTCAAGTCTCCGGTCTTCCTGCTGGCCGGGCTCGACGACGATGTCGTGCCGGCCACACAGGCGCTCGCGACCGCCAGCCTCGTCGGCACGCCGCCGGCTTTCGTTGCCGCGGCCTCCGAACCGAGCAACCATCTCGGCCTGTTCATGGGCGCGCGGACCCACGCCCATGCCTGGCCCCGGATCGCGGAATGGCTGCGCAACGACCTCTCCGGCGTGCTTGCGCGCAGCGCCTGACGGCACCTGAAGCCAAGCCTGCAAGCAAAGGCCTGCAAGCAAAGGCCCGCAAGCCAAGGCCGGCGCAGCTGCAATTCCGTTATGCATGATGGCGGATGGCCTGCACGGGGCCCGGTCGATGGGCTAAATAGAGTGCAGAGCCGGCGAGGCCGGTCCGACGAGATTTAAAGGTGCTGTGCTCGATGAGCTTCCACTCGATCTACGCCCACGGGTTTGCGCGTGTTGCAGCCTGCGTCACCACCTCCCATGTGGCCGATCCCGCGGCCAATGCGAAGGCGGTCATCGCGACGGCGAAAACCTGCGATGCGCAGTCGGTCGCGGTGGCCGTGTTTCCCGAGCTCTGCCTGTCCGGCTATGCGATCGAAGATCTCGTCAAGCAGGATCCGCTGCTCGATGCGGTCGAGCGCGGGCTTGCCACCATTGTTGAGGCCTCCACGGCGCTGATGACCGTGCTGATCGTCGGCGCGCCGTTACGGTTTGGCCATCGCATCTACAATTGCGCCGTCGTCGTTCACCGTGGGAATGTCTTGGGCGTCGTGCCCAAGAGCTATCTGCCGACCTATCGCGAATTCTACGAGGGACGCCATTTCGCCTCTGGCGCCGGCATCGCCGGCGAGGCGATCGCCATCGGCAAGCTCCATGCGCCATTCGGGACCGATCTGCTGTTTGCGGCCGAGGACGTCCCGGGCCTGACCATCGGCGTCGAGATCTGCGAGGACATGTGGATCCCGGTGACGCCGGCCTCCGAACTGGCGCTGGCCGGCGCGAGCGTGCTGATCAATCTGTCGGGCAGTCCGATCACGATCGGCCGGGCGCGCTCGCGCGCGCTGCTGTGCCAATCGACCTCGGCCCGCTGCCTTGCGGCCTATGTCTATTCGGCCGCGGGGGCAGGGGAATCCACCACCGATCTCGCCTGGGACGGCCAGACCTCGATCTATGAGAACGGCGTGCTGCTGGCGGAGGGCGAACGGTTCCGGCAGGAGGGCCAGATCACGCTCGCCGACGTCGACCTCGACCTGCTCCGGCAGGAGCGCGCCCTGATGGGCACGTTCGACGACAACCGCCGGCAGCGCGAGGGCTTCTATCGCACAATCAGCTTCGCCGTGACCCCGCCGGCCGCCGACATCGGCTTCCTGCGCAAGGTCGAACGATTCCCGTTCGTGCCGAGCGATGAAAGCCTGCTCGAACAGGATTGCTACGAGGCCTACAACATCCAGGTCGCCGGCCTCGTGCAGCGCATGCGCGCGACCGGCACCAAGCGCGTCGTGATCGGCGTATCAGGCGGTCTCGATTCCACCCATGCGCTGATCGTCGCCGCCAAGGCCGTCGACCTGCTCGGCCTGCCGCGTGAGAACATCCTTGCCTATACCATGCCGGGCTTTGCCACCGGCAGCGAGAGCAAGACCAATGCGCTGGCGCTGATGAAGGCGTTGCAGACCAATTGGCAGGAACTCGACATCCGCACCACCGCCACGCAGATGCTCAAGGACATCGGCCATCCCTTCGGCAAGGGCGAGAAGGTCTATGACGTCACCTTCGAGAATGTGCAGGCGGGTCTGCGCACCGACTATCTGTTCCGGCTCGCCAACCATCATGGCGGCATCGTCATCGGCACCGGCGATCTCTCGGAGCTCGCGCTGGGCTGGTGCACCTACGGTGTCGGCGACCAGATGGCGCACTACAACGTCAACGCCGGTGTGCCGAAGACCCTGATCCAGCATCTGATCCGCTGGGTGATCGCCTCAAAGCAGTTCAGCGGCGATGTGAACGGGACGCTCGCCTCGATCCTGTCGGCCGAAATCTCGCCGGAGCTGGTTCCGGTCAAGCCAGGCGAGAAGCCGCAGAGCACGGAAGCCTCCGTCGGACCCTACGAGCTGCAGGATTTCAACCTGTTCTACACGCTGCGCTTCGGCCTGCGGCCGTCGAAGATCGCCTTCATGGCGTTCCAGGCCTGGAAGGACGTCGCCGGGGGCGAGTGGCCGCCGGCATTCCCGGCCGACAAGCGCCGCGCCTATGATCTTGCGGAAATTCGGCGCTGGCTTGAAGTGTTCCTGCGTCGCTTCTTCGCCTTCAGCCAGTTCAAGCGCTCGGCGATGCCGAACGGGCCCAAGGTCTCGGCCGGCGGATCGCTGTCGCCGCGCGGCGACTGGCGTGCGCCGTCGGATTCGAGTGCGGCGGCCTGGCTCGAGGATCTCGAGCGGAACGTGCCGAAGTAAGCGAAGAGGGCAATCCAGAACGACTTCGCGCCGCACGGCTGATCAAGCCGGCGGCGCGAAATCACGTTCAACCTCAGAAAGCACGAGGTCCGGAGTGCCTAGGAGTCCGGACCTCGTAACCTTGCCCCAGCCTTTGATGCCCCCGCCCCAAGTGGTCCCCCAACCCCGTGGTGCGCGATCAGAGGGTGATGCCCCGTGAAGGCCGCCGATCGATGTCCGCGATGTACGTGAGATCGGCATAGGATACCATTCCGGATCACTACGGACTTAATCGCGCTTGATTTCGCGCGCGCATGCATGCGCCTGCACGCGGTGCGCTCGGTGCTCCCCGAAATCGATGCAAGCGCGCGACGCGATGTCCACATCTCCCGAATCCGCATTTCACCGGCCTGTCATTGAACTGGTCTAGCGCTGCTCCCCGTCATCGCTGACGGCCAAGGGAGCAAGCCATGTCGAAGCCGGTGTTGGGCGCCGCACTATCCATCAAATCGATCCCCGCTCACCGCGACTGGCTTCTGGAGCGACAACGCGATCTCGAAATTCAGGACTTCTTCCGCGCCGATCTGCTCGATGGCGACTGGCGCAGCGCCGCCGCCGAGATCAAGCAGATGCTCTCAGGCCATACCGGCCGCCTCGGCATCCACGGCCCGTTCTGGGGCTTCAAGATCGACAGCCACGATCCCCTGATCCGCCAGGCTGTGACCAGGCGGCTGCTGCAGGGCCTTGATGCCGCTGAATTCCTCGGCGCGACGCAGATGGTGATGCATTCGCCGTTCACGACCTGGGACCACAACAATCTCGATCTCTATCCGGACAGCCGCGCCAACATCGTCGAGCGCGTCAAGGCGACGCTCGCCGAGGTGATCGCCCGCGCCGAGACCATCGGCTGCGAGATCGTCATCGAGAACATCGAGGACAAGGACCCGCGCGACCGCGTGCGTCTCGCCAAGGCGCTCGAAAGCAGCAAGGTGCGCGTCTCTCTCGACACCGGCCACGCCAACTACGCCCACATCTCGACCGGCGCGCCGCCGGTCGATTATTACGTCGAAACCGCCGGTGACATGTTGACGCATGTGCACCTGCAGGACACCGACGGCTTTGCCGACCGGCATTGGGCGCCGGGCGAAGGCAACATCCCCTGGGTCGCATTGTTCCGCGCGCTGGGCCGGCTGACATCCAATCCGCGGCTGATCCTCGAGCTGCGCAACCACGACGACGTCCGCAAGGGCGCCGCGCATCTCACCGCGCTCGGTCTCGCCGAATAACCAGATCGCAGAGGGCAGGGGTCATCGTCATGAGCAAGCTTACCCGTCGTACCATCCTGAAATCCGGTGGCGCTGCCGCCGGCACGCTGCTGCTGCCGCGCTTTGCGATCGGGCAGGGTGACAATCGTCCGTCGGTGACGATCGCCGTGCAGAAGGTGACGAATGCGAACGTGCTCGACGTGCTGCGCGAGCAGTCCAATGTCGGCGAGCGCGTGTTCTTCTCCTCGATCTGGGAAGGCCTCATCTCGAAGAATTTCCGCGGCAATCTCGAGGCCGTGCCGGGGCTCGCCACCGAATGGCGCCGCATCGACGATCAGACCGTCGAGGTGAAGCTGCGCCAGGGCGTGAAATTCCACAATGGCGACGAGCTGACCGCCGAAGACGTCGTCTTCACCTTCAGCCGCGAGCGCATGTTCGGTGAGACCGAAGCCAAGAGCCGCTCCACCATCCAGGCTTTCGAAAAAATCCCGATGCCAAAGCCCGGCAAGGAGCTGCCGCCGGACGTGCCCGCGGTTGCGCGCCGCATCTGGCCGGACCTCGTCCGCGTCGATGCCGTCGACAAGTACACGGTGCGCTTCTACAACGCGACGCCCGACGTCACCATCGAAGGCCGCCTGTCGCGCTACGGCTCCGACATCGCCAACCGTCGCGCCTGGGATGAATCCGCAAGCTATCTCGACTGGGCGCGCAAGCCGATCACCACCGGCCCCTACAAGGTCGTCGAGCTCAAGCCCGACGTCTCGCTGACGCTGGAAGCGCACGACGAATATTGGGGCGGCCGTCCGCCGCTCAAGCGCATCCGCTTCCTGGAAGTGCCTGAGGTCGCGAGCCGCATCAATGGACTGTTGTCCGGCGAGTACCAGTTCGCCTGCGACATCCCGCCGGACCAGATCGCCGGGATCGAGAAGAATGCCGCGTTCGAAGTGCAGGGCGGCACCATCCTCAATCATCGCCTGACCGTGTTCGACAAGAACCACGCCGTGCTTGCCAATCCGCTGGTGCGCCGCGCCTTCACCCACGCGATCGATCGTCAGGCCATCGTCGACAGCCTGTGGGCCGGCCGCACCCGCGTGCCGAAGGGCCTGCAGTGGGAATTCTATGGCGACATGTTCAACGCCGACTGGAGCGTGCCGGCTTACGATCCGAAGCTCGCGCAGGATCTGTTGAAGCAGGCCAATTACAAGGGCGATCCGATTCCCTATCGCCTGCTCAACAACTACTACACCAACCAGGTCGCGACCGCGCAGGTGCTGGTCGAGATGTGGAAGTCGGTCGGCCTCAACGTCCAGATCGAGACCAAGGAGAACTGGTCGCAGATCATGGAACGCGCGCCGACCCGCGCCGTGCGCGACTGGTCGAACTCGGCGGCCTTCAACGATCCGGTGTCGTCGATCGTTGCCCAGCACGGTCCGAACGGCCAGCAGCAGCAGATCGGCGAATGGACCAACGCGGAGCTGAACAAGCTCTCGGAGTTCCTGGAGACTTCGACCGACCGCGCCGCGCGCAAGAAAGCGTTCCACCGCATGCTGGAGATCGCCGAGCGCGAGGACCCCGCCTACACAGTGCTGCACCAGAACGCGACCTTCACGGCCAAGCCGAAGTCGATCAAGTGGAAGGCCTCGCCCGCTTTCGCGATGGATTTCCGCGCCGGCAATTTCGAGGCTTGAGGCCGTGGCGCCGCTCGTCAGCATCCAGGGGCTCAGCGTTGCCTTCAACGGCGTGCCGGTCCTGCGCGGCGTCGATCTGACCTTGCAAAAGGGCGAGGCCCTGGGCCTCGTCGGCGAGTCCGGCTCCGGCAAGTCCGTAACCTGGCTCGCTGCTCTCGGCTTGTTGCCGCGGCACGCAAAAGTCTCCGGCTCTGTCCGTCTCGATGGACGCGAGATCCTCGGTGCGCCGTCGTCGGAGCTCGACCAGGTGCGGGGCGGGCGTGTCGCCATGATCTTCCAGGATCCGGCGAGCGCGCTCAACCCGGTGCTGACCATCCGCAGGCAGCTCTGCGAGGCGCTGGCCTTGCATCGCGATCTCTCGGGCGAGGCCGTGAAGGCCGAGGCACTGCGGCTGCTCAATCTCGTTGGCATTCCCGACGCAGGCCGGCGGCTGTCCGCCTATCCGCATGAATTCTCCGGCGGGCAGGTCCAGCGCATCATGATCGCGATGGCGCTGGCCGGAAATCCCGATCTGCTGATCGCGGACGAGCCGACCACGGCGCTGGATGCGACCATCCAGGCGCAGATCCTGGAGCTGCTCTCCACGATCCGCCGCGAGATGAGCATGGCCATGGTCCTGATCAGCCACGACCTCGGCGTCGTCGCGGAGAATTGCGACCGCGTCGCGGTGATGTATGCCGGCCGCATCGTCGAGCAGGCACCTAGCAACCAGCTCTTTGCCGATCCCGTGCACCCCTATGCGCAGGGACTGATCGGCGCGCTGCCGCCGCTCGATGGGCCGCGCCGGCGTCTCACCGCCATTCCCGGCACCGTACCCGATCCCGCGCACATGCCTGATGGATGCGCCTTCGCGCCACGCTGTGCACTGGCAGCCGAGCCCTGCGCGCTTGCGGCCCCAACCCTCGCGCCCATCGCAAACGATCGCGCGGTCGCCTGCATCCGCGCCGAAGCCTCGCGCCGCGCGCTGCTCGGGATCGCCGCCGAATGAGCGCGCCGCTCGTCGAGGTGTCCTCGATCTCGCGCAGCTATGCGATGCGCTCCGGGATGTTCGGCCGGGCTACGGCCGTGCACGCCGTCGATGGTGTGTCGCTCAGCATTCCCAAGGGCGAAACGCTCGGTCTCGTCGGCGAGTCCGGCTCGGGCAAATCCACGACGGGGCGCATCGTGCTCGGCCTGGAGCAGCCCGATCGCGGCGAGGTGCGGTTCGGCGGCAAGGCGATGGCCGCGCCGGGGATGCCGGCGTGGCGTGCACAGCGCGCCCGCGTGCAGATGATCTTCCAGGACCCGCTCGGCGCGCTGGACCGGCGTTTGCCGGTGGCGACCCAGATCCGCGAGCCCCTCGACATTCATGGCCTCGGCACGGCCTCCGAGCGCGAGGACCGCGTCCGCGAATTGCTGCGCGCCGTCGAGCTGACGCCCGCGCATGGCGCGCGCTATCCGGGCGCGCTCTCCGGCGGCCAGCGCCAGCGCATCGTGCTGGCGCGGGCGCTGGCGACAAAACCCGATTTCCTCGTCTGCGACGAGCCGGTCAGCGCGCTCGACGTCTCGATCCAGGCGCAAGTGGTGAATTTGCTCGCCGATCTCCAGGTGCGGCTTGGGCTGACAATGCTGTTCATCAGCCACGATCTGCGGGTCGTCCGCCAGATCAGCAACACCGTCGCCGTGATGTATCTCGGCCGCATCGTCGAGATCGGCAGCGCCGACGATCTCTTCGCTCGCCCCGAGCACCCGTATACGCAGGCGCTGGTCTCGGCTTCGCCCGCACCCGGCCGCCGCAGCGCGGGCCGCATCGTGCTGGCGGGCGATCCGCCGAACCCGACCGCTCGTCCGAACGGCTGCGCGTTCCATCCGCGCTGCCCGCGCGCCATGGCGCGTTGCGCGAGTGAGGTGCCGGCGCTTTCGGCGGTCGGCGGCGACCGCCAGGTGGCCTGCCATCTCGTCACCGGGCCACAGGCCGAGACGCGGGACGCGGCATGATGGGGCGCTATTTCGCCATTCGGATCGGTCGTGCGGCGCTCACGATCGTGCTCGTCGTCACCTTCGCCTTCGTGGTGCTGCGGCTATCCGGCGATCCCGCGCTGATGATCCTGGGACCGGAAGCGCCGCCGGAAGTCCTCGCGGCCTTCCGCAAGGCGTGGGGCCTCGATGATCCCATCTGGTTTCAGTATCTCGATTACTTCGGCGCGATTGCCAAGGGCGAGCTCGGCCGTTCCATGCGTGACGGGCGGCCCGCGATCCAGCTCGTGCTGGAGCGCATCCCGGCGACGCTGGCGCTGACGCTGCCGGCCTTTGTCTTCAAGGTTGCACTCGGCATTCCCGCCGGCATCTACGCCGCGCTGCATCGCGGTTCGGCAATCGACCGCGCTGTGATGATGACGGCGGTCGCCGGCTTCACCGTGCCGAGTTTCGTGCTCGCGCTGCTGCTGGTGCTGGTCTTTGCCGTGCAGCTCGGCTGGCTTCCGTCGGGCGGGCAGGACAGCTGGCGCCACGCCATCCTGCCGATCGCGACACTCAGCCTCGGCGGCGCCGCCGTGCTGGCGCGCTTCACCCGCAGCGCCATGCTCGAGGTGCTGGGCCAGCCCTATATCCGCACGGCGTCTGCGAAGGGCGTGCCGTGGCGCAAGGTGGTGACGTCGCATGCGCTGCCGAACGCGGCGATCCCGACCGTGACCATTTTGGGCTTCATGGTGGGCTCGCTGATCGCGGGCGCGGTCGTGGTCGAAAGCGTGTTCTCGTGGCCGGGAGTAGGGCGCCTCCTCGTCGTCGCCGTCGCCAACCGCGACCTCGCCGTCGTGCAATGCATCCTGCTGCTGGTGGCGCTGACCATGGTCACGTCGAACCTGATCGTCGATTTCCTCTACGGCTTCCTCGATCCGCGTCTGCGTGCGAAAGGGGCCCACGCATGAGCGACGCGACGCTGAAGGACAGCAAAGCGTTTTCAAGCGAAGTGGATTCCGGTTCGCGTAAAGAAAACGCGTTAAAACTGGAATCCAACGTCCGCCGCCGCATCGGCCTGCCGGCGATCCCGGTCTCGGTCGCGCTAGCGGTCGGCTGGATCGTCGCCATGCTGGTGATCGCCGCGTTGGCCGAGAAGATCGCGCCCTATGGTTACACCCAATTCGATCTACGCAACCGCCTCTCGGCGCCCGGCAATGTCGCGCACTGGCTCGGGACCGACGAGCTCGGCCGCGACGTGCTGTCGCGCCTTCTCGTCTCGATCCGGATCTCGCTGCTGATCGCCTTCGGCGCGACCGCGATCTCGGCCGTGGTCGGGACCACGCTCGGCTTTCTGGCCGCGCATTTCCGCGGGAGCATCGAGCAGCTCGTGCTGATGCTGACCGATTTCCAGGCCAGCATGCCGTTCCTGATCATGGCGCTCGCCGTGCTCGCCTTCTTCGGCAATTCGCTGCCGCTGCTGATCGGCCTGATGGGCCTGTTCGGCTGGGAGCGCTACGCCCGCATCGCCCGCGGCCTCGCCATCTCCGCCAATGCGCAGGGCTACGCGGCCGCGGTCCGGCAGCTAGGGGCGACGCCGACGCGGATCTACCTGCGGCATATCCTGCCCAACATCGCCTCGACCCTGATCGTCTCGACCACGCTGGTCTTCCCCGAAGTGATCCTGATGGAATCAGGCCTGTCCTTCCTCGGCCTCGGCGTGCAGCCGCCGATGACCAGCCTCGGCAACATGGTCGGCTATGGCCGCGAATATTTGACCCGGGCACCCTGGATCATGCTGGCGCCGGCGACCACCATCGTGGTGACCACGCTGGCGGTGTCCGTGATCGGCGACTGGCTGCGCGATCGGTTGGATCCGACGCTGCAGTAGGGCCCGTAGCCCTGCGCTCCATCCAGGCTACGAAAATGGCCGCGCCGGGAGCAGGGGAGGCCTGCACCGAGCCGATCTGGGCCCTTTCGGGGCAAGTTCCCGTTGCGCCGGCCCACCCCGTGCGCTATCCGGCCGGAAAGGCCTGAGGCGGCTCCATATTTTCCCGCCCGGCCGGTCAAACCCGAGGACGGAAACCGCCATGCCAGCCTATCGCTCCCGCACCACCACCCACGGCCGTAACATGGCGGGCGCCCGCGGCCTCTGGCGCGCGACGGGCATGAAGGACGGCGATTTCGGCAAGCCGATCATTGCGGTGGTCAACTCCTTCACCCAGTTCGTGCCCGGCCACGTCCACCTCAAGGACCTCGGCCAGCTCGTCGCCCGCGAGATCGAGCAGGCCGGCGGCGTCGCCAAGGAATTCAACACCATCGCGGTCGACGACGGCATCGCCATGGGCCATGACGGCATGCTCTACAGCCTGCCGTCGCGCGAGCTGATCGCCGACAGCGTCGAGTACATGGCCAACGCGCACTGCGCCGACGGCCTCGTCTGCATCTCCAACTGCGACAAGATCACGCCCGGCATGCTGATGGCCGCGCTGCGGCTCAACATCCCCGCCGTGTTCGTCTCGGGCGGCCCGATGGAAGCCGGCAAGGTCAAGCTGCAGGGCAAGACCAAGGCCGTCGACCTCATCGATGCCATGGTCGCTGCCGCTGATTCCAAGGTCAGCGACGAGGACGTCAAGGTGATCGAGCGCTCGGCGTGCCCGACCTGCGGCTCCTGCTCGGGGATGTTCACCGCCAACTCCATGAACTGCCTGACCGAGGCGCTGGGTCTCGCGCTGCCCGGCAACGGCACGGTGGTCGCCACCCACGCCGACCGCAAGCGCCTGTTCGTCGAGGCCGGCCACACCATCGTCGATCTCGTTCGTCGTTATTACGAGCAGGACGACGCCTCCGTGCTCCCGCGCAACGTTGCGAACTTCAAGGCGTTCGAGAACGCGATGACGCTCGACATCGCGATGGGTGGCTCGACCAACACCGTGCTGCATCTGCTGGCCGCCGCCCACGAAGGCGAGGTGAAGTTCACCATGCAGGACATCGACCGGCTGTCGCGCCGCGTGCCCGTGCTCTGCAAGGTCGCCCCGTCGGTCGCCGACGTGCACGTCGAGGACGTGCATCGTGCCGGCGGCATCATGGGCATTCTGGGCGAGCTCGACCGCGCCGGCCTGATCGACACGTCGGTCTCGACCGTTCACGCGCCGACGATGAACGAGGCGCTGGAGCGTTGGGACATCAAGCGCTCCAAGAGCGAGGCTATCAGAACCTTCTATCGCGCCTCGCCCGGCGGCATCCCCACACAAGTCGCCTTCAGCCAGGAGCGCCGCTACGACGAGCTCGATGCCGATCGCGAGAAGGGTGTGGTGCGCAATCTCGAGAATGCCTTCAGCAAGGACGGCGGCTTGGCCGTGCTCTACGGCAATCTCGCGCAGGACGGCTGCATCGTGAAGACCGCGGGCGTCGATTCCTCGATCCTGAAATTCTCCGGCCCCGCGCGCGTGTTCGAAAGCCAGGACGCGGCCGTCGAAGGCATTCTGGGCGGCAAGGTCGTGGCCGGCGAGATCGTGGTCATCATCTATGAAGGCCCGCGCGGCGGTCCCGGCATGCAGGAAATGCTGTATCCGACGAGCTATCTGAAATCGATGGGCCTCGGAAAGGCTTGCGCGCTCGTCACCGACGGACGCTTCTCCGGTGGTTCGTCCGGTCTGTCGATCGGCCATCTCTCGCCGGAGGCGGCCGAAGGCGGCAACATCGGTCTGGTGCGCACCGGCGATCGCATCGCGATCGACATTCCGAACCGCAGCATCAACCTCGAAATCTCCGACGAGGAGCTTTCCAATCGCCGTGCCGCGGAGGAGGCCAAGGGCGACGCCGCCTGGCAGCCCGCCGCGCGCAAGCGCAACGTCTCGACCGCGCTGCAGGCCTACGCTGCGCTCACCACCAGCGCTGCGCGCGGCGCGGTGCGCGAAGTCAAGCGTCGCACGAAGTAAGCACACCCAGCGTAGACGCGATCGCAAACGTTGCGGTCGTGCATGGTCAACAAGTTCTGAACGGCCGGTGAAAACCGGCCGTTCGCATTAAGGATGCCTCAACGAACTTCGGCAGCTCAGGATTTTGCGGCGTATACTGCGATCGACCTTCGCAAATCCATTTTGGGCAACTGGGGCACCAACCTAATGTCTCGTACTCTTGCTGTCGTTTTCTCCACGGCCGTCGCTGCACTTGCCATGACGACCGCGGCCTCCGCCGGCTGCTACAATTGCTACGCGCCGCCGCAGCCGTGCACGACCTGCTATCAGCAGCAATACGTCGCGCCGCAATACCGCACGGTCGACGAAACCGTGATGGTGTCGCCCGGTTCGACCGTCGCGCATCGCACGCCGGCGCAGTATCGCACCGTGATGGTTCCGCAGACCGTGATGGTGGCGCCGCCGAGCGTCCAGTACGAGCGCATCCCGCCGCAATACGCCACGCGCCAGCGCGTCGAGATGGTGTCGCCGGGCTATTCCTATTACGCACCGGTGCAGCCTGCTTGCGGCAATTGCGGCTACTGAGCCGACGCAACAACAACCATCATCGCAACAAACAAGATTTCACGCGGTGCCCCAAAAGGGCGCCGCGTTTTGTTTTGCCGGCGAAGCCAAACGAGGCCCGGAAATGGAGGCGAATCCAACCGGGCCTCGCGACCGGCGACGCCCTGGGTGGCATCGCCAGTCCCGACCGAGGCTAAAGCACCAAACTGACGGGCGCCTGACAGATCCCGTTCCGGCGGAAAGGCGGGGCAGGCGGCGGCAGCCGTCTTGCAAGAAACGTGGCTGAGGCGATCGATCTCAACCGTGTGGTTGAGGCAGACGACGAATGGCTGGCTTATCCTTGGATTTTTGGAGAAAGCCATGCGCCGAATAATTGGATGGGCCTTATTTGTTGGTCTTACCTGTCTGTCAGTCTCGTCAGTCCCTGCCCAGGCTCAGGCGACGCGAACCTGGGTGTCAGGTGTGGGCGACGACGTAAATGCGTGCAGCCGCGCCGCACCTTGCAAGACCTTTGCCGGGGCGATTGCCCAGACGGCAGATGGCGGCGAAATCGATTGCGTCGATGCGGGCGGATTTGGAACGGTAACAATTCTCAAAAGCATCACAATCGACTGCGGTGGAACATTTGGTTCCATCCTTGCCTCGGGGACCAACGGCATCAACGTCAACTCTCCCGGGAGCAATGTCGTCTTGCGCAACCTCAGCATCGACGGTGCGGGGACAACTCTCGGACTCAGGGCGATCAATATTCTCGCCGCGAACTCCGTTTCAATCGAAAACGTGACGATGTCGAACTTCTCGCAGCAGGCGATTGCGGATGTTCGTCCGACTGCCGGGACCCTCACGATCGTCGATTCCGTCGCACGGAACGTTGCCGGGGCCGGATTGGGAGCCGCAACAGGTGGCGCCCTGAAATTGCAGATCAACAACTTCAGGTCATTCAACAACGGGTTCGGAATTTCCCTCGGCGCGAGCATCAATGCCACCATCGCCAATAGCGAGCTGTCCGGCAATACCACCGCCGGGATTGACAACGAAGGTGCCAACATTGCTGCAACCAACAATGCGATCTCAAACAACGTAACAGGTATTTTGAATCAAGGTGGTACGACGCGGCTGTCGAATAATGACCTTTTCAACAACACCACCGGTATCAAAAACGTCTCCGGAAACGTGATCAGCTATGGCAACAACCGAAACAACAGCGGCATATCCGGACCGATTTTGTCTTCAAGTCAGTTCTAGCGCTGCCTGAACGGCACACGTGCTGAAGGCCCGCCAGCGGCAGCCGGCGGGCCTTATTGTCATCGCATCAGTCGAAGGGGGCGTCATGAGCCGCTGTTGGTCGCGCTTCCTGGATCGTGCAGGAACGGCCAGGCCATTCCTCAATCGCGATCACGATGGACATTTACAGCCATCTGATGCCGAACATGCAGGGCGAAGCGGTCGCAGCGGTTGACGACGCCATGCGAGCCGCCATAAAGAAGCGAACCGACGACGTTGGGTAGCAAAGCGGTAGCAGAGTCCTCGAAATGGTCTCTGCGAAGTGGCGAAAAGCTAAACAATTTCAAGGCTTGGAAGGGTGGCCGAGTGGTTTAAGGCACCGGTCTTGAAAACCGGCGTGCCCGCAAGGGTACCGTGGGTTCGAATCCCACCCCTTCCGCCAGTATATTGTTTTCCACTATTCGCACCTATTCGGAATTCACAGCAAAATCAAAGGTCTGCTCGAAGACGCTATACTTGCACGTTCGCAAGTGTTCGCCTCAATTCGAGCTGTGACCGCAGATTTTGACCGTGGGTTCGGAGGATGGTTTTACGGAGGGGAACGCATGTCCGGAAGATTGAAGGCGCTCGACGTCGAGCGGGAGACCAAGCCCGGGAAGTATGCCGACGGTGGCGGCCTTTATCTGATCGTCACCGGTCCGACGTCAAGGAGCTGGGCGTATCGCTACTGGAAAGACGGCAAGGAGCGCTGGCACGGCCTCGACTCGTTCAAGGATGTCTCGCTCAAGGATGCTCGGATTGGTTCGGGACGCTGCGCGGCTAAAGGTGAAGGGCGATCGCAGCACCCCCGGCGTCGATATCGTTCGGGAGCGGCGCACGGCGCGGGATGTGGAGAAGCGGGCAGTTCGCTCAGTGCTTCGCCGCTCTCTCAAGGAATTCCAGCATGGAGGGCGACACCTCCTCGAATTCAACAAAGCGACGGCGCAGCTCATCCGCGATTTCCGCGGTCACATCGCGCGACCATCCCTCCGTCGTGTTAAAGGCGACGATGCGAGCTGGACGAATGTAATGGCCTTCGATCAGGTGCCGCAGCAAAGTCGCACGATTGCTGTCCTCTTCTGCCGTTTCAGACCAGGCCCGTCCCAAACGGCCGCCGAAGTCCTCAAGCACAATATAGACATCGCGGTTGCCCGCACTCAGCGGCACGATGGATGGAGACTGAGCCATGAGAACGCGCTTGACTAGAGTTCCGTTCAGAACTGGAACCTGATCTCAAACGGCCGGAAAGGCCACGGCAAAAAAGGGGTAGGCTGTAACGGGTTGAAGGTACTGGCCGGAGCTAAAACAACGCATGGGATGGCGGCGGCCCGATATCAACTGGATGGAGCGCCTGTGCGTTTGAAGGCCTGGCTGGTGTTTGGGGTAAGTTTCCCTGCCAGATAACGCGCTGGTGGCGATCTGTTGCGAAGGCAACGAAACCATTTTCCACCCCTCACGAAGTTACGCGGAAGCATCCTGAGCAGATCGTGTTGTGCAGTTTCCACTAGGAGGCTGGTCCCATGGATGACTTCCAGCAGGATTGCGCTCATGTCGCGAGCCAGTTCTTGGCAGAGCCTGCGAACGGTACGTCTGAAGACACGGTCACTCGGAAGCATTGGGCGCGCGGCATTGTCGTATTTTACGCCTGCGTTCTTCTGGCAGGCGCGACCGCAATTGTGGTCACACAGCACATAAGTTCGCCAGAGCAGCACGCGTCGATTCAGGCTAGCGCGAGGTAAGGGACGCCAACGGCCGGCTGGCAGCCTTCAGTTCATCGCGAAGGCGCTGGACGTCAGCTTCGTGGATGGTCAGCGCATCTGCCAGAGTGTCGAGCACTTTGCAGGCATCGGTGGTGTCGTGACCATGCATATGTAGGTCCGCTACTAGTCTCTCTTGGCGCGCAACAATCTGCCTGCCTTTGGCGACGTGCCCTTCGGCTTGGGCAAGGTGTTGTTGGATCATATCTGAGTCCATTGCGGGTAACGCTATGGACGGAAGCTGGTTCGGCTGCATGGCAGGAACTGCAGGCTAGCTGCCGCATTTAGTGCGACATGCGAAGGCTCTATTTTGGCCTTGCGGCTGCAGTCTGCGCTTATGTGTTTCTAGTGCTGTGGCTCGGAGAACATCAGCGACAGGCAGGCGTTGAGCGCCTTGAGAGATATGAAATCCCCCACGATTCACGTGTACGGTAGCGTTGTGTCTAGTGCTGCTGTCAGGGAACATTCACCGCAGGCATCGCCACGGTCGCTAGCGGTTTGAACGGTCCGTCGTACATGGCAGTCACCGCGACTAGCGCGACGGCAACAACGATCAGGGCTCGTATGACGAGGCTCCACATGGGGCCAAGTCTAGGCAGAGCCGTACGTCGTGGTTGTGAACTATGCCACAGGCGAATTTGTTGTTTTTGCAACTGCGAAGAAGTGGGGGCGTCGCGCCCGCCATGTCGACTTCCTTCCTGTCACTCGAAATGCCGGAACGCCGAGTCTACAGGTAAGGAGCTCAAGCTGCCGGGCGGGACTGAGAGGCTTTGGCGATTGGTCGTTACCCTGGCGTCGGCCTCTCCGGTACCGTCCGAATTCGGACACCCGCAAATCCGAATTGGGACACTTTGATTTGAGACAGTGGTGGTGCAATGAGACGCGCGGCGTATCGCCGTGTGCTCGCAAAGGCCTCAGCCGGCCAGCCCCGGGCTGGGGCCTTTTGTTTCCGCGAATAAAAACGCCGCCCGCTTAAATGATCGCGGGCGGCGACTTTCCAGCCCCGGGTGGGTTTGCAAAAACCCGGTCCGGGATAGTCAGCACAGATCGTGCCAACGTTTTATGTCGCGTAATGACACACGTGACGTCAGGTTAGGACAGTGAAGCCGACCTAGTCGACGCTTCGCACGCTCACTCGCGACGTGAACAGCGATCGCGCGTGGGACGCTTGGCGTTAGGATTTCGGTCCGCGACAAGACTGCCTCGGAGCGGCTCAACGGTTAGCGTTCGGTCGAACGATGAATTGAGATGGGCCGCCCACTGAGGCGGTCTTTTTCAAAAGCTTTGAATAAGCGAATAAACAAGAGCCGTCGAAAAAACACTCAATCCAACGATAGCGACTTTGAAAACGAGGACTGCAGTCATGCGGTGCCTCCGTGTTTGCAAATCAGTTGAAGCGTACGCCTTTGAGCGGAATCGGCAAGCAACCGCAGATTCCATTATTCGATAACGTTCAACCGGTAACGACGGGCTAGCTTGTGTGAAGCTGGCGTCGCGATTATCGGAAATCGGCAAACATCAATGTGGCCGTTTGAGCACGCATCGCAATACTCTACACCGCGCCATTGTCTCGCATTCTCGACTCAGGTCTCTTCGTTGAAGCCGGAATTGCTTCTATGGGGACTAGCGTGCACGGCGAAGCTGGATGCATAGTTTGCTGCCAACCCAGGGTGCTCAAGGCACTTTTTCCGGTGGCTGAAGGCTTCGAGCTGAAACTCTACGAATGCGCCAGCTGTGCTAGTCGTTTGTGGTTAATCACAAGAGCGTCGAAATTGTTCGCGCCCAAGGCGGCACCGCTTCCTCGAACGAGCTTCACGACAATCGATGCTGCGTTGGAGGCCACTGCCTTTCGTGCTGACACGTCAAAGCTCAGGAGTCCGCCCACGGCCCGCTGATCGTCCGCATACTCCTTGGCGACCTCGTGGGCCTCGTTGTCTCGCGGCGATGGATCGGGGAGCGCTGGCACTCCCGGCGCTCAAATCCGCAATTGGATCGGCTGCCGGGAGCTTGGGGGCTGGCAAACGAGCCGTGCCATGTTCGCGCTTGAGGTGCAATCCTGGGAATGGCGGACTCCGGTAGTTTTACGGAATCCATTTTCGGAACGGGGTGTTCTACTGTGAGAACACCGGCGAGATTTGAGTACTAAGCAATTTCGAGTTGCCCGGGATGGCCGCAGGAGGGGCTGGAACCACTCTGCGGCCTTTCCCTTTCTAAAGGCAGGCCGAACATCGGCGCCGCGACCGCCGCGGCTCTGCCAGACAACCGCGATGAGCGCTCATTGCCATGTCAGCGAATAGGTTCGCCCGTTGGTGTTGGGGTCGCTGTTGTCGCTGGCCGAGAAGATGATGCCGCTGCCGCGCCGATGCGAATAGCTGCCGTCGGCGATTGTCTTGAGACTATGCGCCGGACCGAGCTGCCTTCCGTTCTCGAATACGGTGACTGTCGACCGGGTCGGTGCGCTATCAAAATCGGCGAGCCCGTCGAGCCCCGGGATCAGGGCTTGATAAGCTTTGTTATCGAGCTTGCGGAACGGGCCGGCCAGCGTCGCGGCCTTCGGCGGGTCGGGTTTCGGGACGTAGCTGTAGTGCAGATATACCGCGACCGGGAAATAGATCGCGAGCAAGACCAAGACCGTCTTGGAAGCCTGTGAAAGTGTCCAAGACTGATGGTTGGATAACGACGACATGGTTGGACTACGCAACAATAAGACAACACCTCACAACTGGATCGGTAGCGTCCTGGTTCCAGCCACCAGCGAATGAATCACAGGACACCCAGTCGGCCACCAGCTCGTTTCTCGCCGACATGCTAGGTCAGCTTCAATGTCATGTGAATGACGCCGGGCTCGCAGGTCGTTGCTGGCGTGAATCCAAATTTTTTGAAGACGCGGAGCATCGCCGCGTTGTCTGACAGCACCTCCGCGGTCAACTCCGTCAATCCAGCCTCGCGGGCGATAGCGATCAGGTGGCCCGTCAGCAGCCCGCCAATACCGCACCCTTGCCAGGCATCGATCACGACGAAAGCCGTCTCGGCCCGTCCAGGCCCGGACATGACATAGCGGCCACCGCCGATGATCGTGCTGCGGCCCGCGTCGTCCGTGCACGCGACGAGTGCCACATGGCTCCTGAAGTCGGGTTCCATGAAGAAAGCGCGCTCCCGTTCGGAAAAATGGCGTTTCGTCACAAAGAAGCGGCGCTGGAGCGATTGTGCGCTGGTTTCTTCGAGCGCAGCGAGCATGTCGAGCTCGTCGTCGGGGCGAAGTGCCCTGATTTCGATCAATCGTCCGTCGCGCAGCGTCTCGCGACGGATGAAATTTGCGGCATCGGACATTTGGCTCTCGCGTCGCTCTCTTGTCGCTCTCTTGCGCGGTCGAGGAATCGGGCGATATTGATCTCGATTGACGCGCACGCCGTCGCCGACCGTTGACCTATATCAACGACGGCAACAGCCGGCCCTCTTGAATGACCTCGCGTGACGACGAGGTCGAACATGGCGACGGAAATCCCAAAGCTGCCTGATGGTCCGATGTCGGGGTTGGTCGCCTCGGCCGTTGAATACATGGTCGATGCGGGACAACGCAGCGTCCTGTTTCTCGACATCATGCGCCAGCGCGGCGACCAGTATCGCGAGCACGTCGCGCAGACTGCACCGCATGTGCTGCAATATGCTGCAGAATTGATCACGGATGGCCGCTCGCTGGAGGAGCCGGTCAACTACGCGCTGGTGCGCATCATTCCGCCGAAGGATGTCGAGATCGACATGAACCGACGGCCGTTTGTCGTGGTCGACCCGCGGGCCGGTCATGGTCCGGGCATCGGCGGCTTCAAGGCGGACAGCGAGATCGGCGTCGCGATGAAGGCTGGTCATCCCTGCTATTTCATCGGGTTCCTGCCCGAGCCGGTACCGGGCCAGACCATCGAGCGCATCGCGCGCGCGGAGGCGAAATTCATCGAGACGGTCATCAGCCGCCATCCCGACGCCGACGGCAAGCCGTGCGTGATCGGCAACTGCCAGGCCGGATGGGCCGTCATGATCCTGGCGTCGCTGCGGCCGGAACTGTTCGGGCCTTTGATCATCGCCGGCGCACCGCTTGCCTATTGGGCCGGCGTGCACGGCAAAAATCCGATGCGCTATTCCGGCGGACTGCTGGGCGGCAGCTGGCTCACGGCGATGACGAGCGATCTCGGCGCCGGCAAGTTCGACGGCGCCTGGCTGGTGCAGAACTTCGAGAACCAGAATCCGTCGAACACGCTCTGGACCAAGCAGTACAACGTCTATTCCAAGGTCGACACCGAGGCCGAGCGCTATCTCGATTTCGAGCGCTGGTGGGGCGGACACGTCAATCTCAATGCCGAAGAAATCCAGTTCATCGTCGACGAACTGTTCATCGGCAACAATCTCGCCGCCGGCCGGATCGAGATGTCCGACGGTCAGAAAGTCGACCTGCGCAACATCCGCTCGCCGATCGTGGTGTTCTGCTCCAGGGGTGACAACGTCACCCCGCCGCAGCAGGCGCTGGACTGGATCCTCGATTGTTACGCCGATGTCGACGAGATCAGGGCCTATGGCCAGACTATCGTCTACACCGTTCACGAGAGCATCGGCCATCTCGGCATCTTCGTCTCCGGGGGCGTCGCGAAGAAGGAGCATGCGGAGTTTTCCAGCAATATCGACCTGATCGACGTGCTGCCGCCCGGGCTGTACGAAGCCACATTCCAGGCGAGGGGCTCCGACACCCGCAATGCCGATCTGGCTGCCGGGCAGTGGGTGATGCGTTGCGAGGCGCGGACGCTGGATGATATTCGCGCGATGGGAGTAAATTCGCCCGAAGACGAGCGGCGGTTCGCGGCGGCGAAGCGCGTCTCGGAGCTCAATCTCGCGGCCTATCAAAAGTTCGTGCAGCCATGGCTCAAGAAGATGGTCACGCCCCAGGTGGCGGACTGGGCGCGCAACATGCATCCGCTCCGGATGCAATACGAAGCCTTCAGCACCAAGAACCCCTGGATGGCCGCCATCAAGTCGGCGGCTGATCGCGTCGAGGACAATCGCAGGCCGGTCTCGAAGGACAATCCGTTCCTGGCATTCCAGGAGCAGTTCTCGAAGCAGATCGTCCATGCGCTGGATAGCTGGCGTGATGCGCAGGAAGCGCTGAGCGAGACGATCTTCCTCAACGTCTACGGTTCGCCGGCGCTGCAGGCCGCGGTCGGCGTGGATCCGAATTCCGTACCGTCGCGCCTCCGCGAGATGTCGGCCGAGCACCGCGCCATGCTCGACAAGCGGATCGCCGAGCTGAAGTCCCGGATGGGAGAGGGCGGCCTTCGCGAGGCGGCCATCCGCGCATTGCTCTATGTCGGTTCGGCACGCGGCATGGTGGACGAGCGGAGCATCGAGGCGCTGCGCCAGATCCGGCGCGATCATCCCGGCGATCGGATGACGCTGCAGGCGTTCAAGACGCTGGTGCGCGAGCAATTCTTCATGCTGCTGCTGGACCGGGACGCGGCGCTTGGCGCTATTCCCAATATGCTGCCGAACGATCTCAATCAGAAGCGCGCGGCTTTCGCTGCGATGCGCGAGGTGCTGTCGGCGAGCGAGGACATCAGCGGCGAGCGTGCGAACCGTCTGCGGCGGGTCGCCGGGCTGTTCGGACTGGACGGGGAAGGAGAGTGGACGTCGAACGTCGCCCCTTTCGACCCCAAAGCAAAAGCGTCATAGCGCGCATTGGCGCAAGCGGGAGTGACAGGATGTCAGCCGATGCGACGCAAACCCAGTCCGGCAGCAAATATGACCGCCTGATCGCCGCGGCCCGGGCCGCGCCACCCACGCCGACCGTCGTCGTCCACCCCTGCGACGAGACCTCGCTGCGCGGGGCCGTCGACAGCGCGAGCGCGGGCATCATCCGGCCGATCCTGGTCGGCCCCGCAAAGAGGATCAGGGACACCGCGGCGAAATTCGATCTGGACGTGTCCGGATTCGAGATCGTCGATGCCGCGCATAGCGACGACGCTGCCGCCAAGGGCGTCGAGCTGATTCATTCCGCCAGGGGTGAGCTGTTGATGAAGGGCAGCCTCCACACCGACGAACTGATGCGCGCCGTCACGGCCAAGACCGGAGGCCTGCGCACCGACCGCCGCATCAGCCATGTCTTCGTGATGGACGTGCCGGCCTATGCCGAGACCATCTTCGTGACGGATGCCGCGATCAACATCTTTCCCGATCTCGACGCCAAGCGCGACATCATCCAGAACGCGATCGATCTCTATAACCAGGCTGGCTTCGGCAAATTGCCGCGGGTGGCGATCCTGTCGGCGGTCGAAACGGTCACCTCGAAGATTCCCTCCACCATCGAAGCAGCCGCTCTCTGCAAGATGGCCGACCGCGGCCAGATCACCGGCGGCGTGCTTGATGGCCCGCTGGCCTTCGACAACGCCATTGATCCCGAAGCTGCGCGGATCAAGGGCATCACATCCGAGGTCGCCGGGCGCGCACAGATCCTGATGGTTCCGGATCTCGAGTCCGGCAACATGCTGGCCAAGAACCTCGCCTATTTTGCCAAGGCCGACGGCGCGGGCATCGTGCTCGGCGCCAGGGTCCCCGTCGTCCTGACCTCGCGGGCGGATTCGCCGCGGGCGCGGATGGCCTCATGCGCGGTCGCCGCGCTCTACGCTCACGCCCGGCGCCGGAAGGCGCCGACAGTCGCGGCGTGACCGCCATGGATACGATCCTGGTCGTCAATGCCGGCTCTTCCAGTGTCAAGTTCCAGGTCTATTCGGTCGAAGGCGACGGTGCGCTTCGCCGCCAGATCAAGGGACAGATGGACGGCATCGGCAGCCGGCCGCGCCTGCGGGCCAGCGGCGCGAGCGGTGATCCGCTGGCCGATCGCGCCTATCCCATCGAGGCTGTACCTGATGTCCCGACCGCAATGGCCGTCGCCGGCAACTGGCTGCGGGACGAGCTCCATGTCACGCCGATCGCGGTCGGCCATCGTGTCGTCCATGGTGGCCCGGACTTTTCGCGGCCGGTCCTGATCGACCACGGCGTCGTGTCTCGCCTCGAACGTTTCGCGACGCTGGCGCCACTGCATCAGCCGCACAATCTCGCGCCGATCCGCTCGCTGCTGGCGAACTTCCCCGCGCTGCCGCAGGTGGCATGCTTCGATACCGCTTTTCACCGCACGCATGGTGTGGTCGCCGATCACTATGCCATCCCGCATCAGCTTCATGCCGAGGGGGTGCGGCGCTACGGTTTTCACGGGCTGTCGTACGAATACATCGCACGGACCCTGCCGAGCATCGCGCCCGACATCGCCAGGCGACGCGTGATCGTTGCCCATCTCGGCAGCGGCGCCTCGATGTGCGCGATCAAGGATGGGCGCAGCATCGAGAGCACGATGGGCTTTACCGCGCTCGACGGCCTGCCGATGGGCACGCGTCCCGGACAAATCGATCCGGGCGTGGTGCTCTATCTGATGTCCGAGAAGGGCATGACGCCCGCGCAGGCCCAGGACTTTCTCTATCGCGAATGCGGCCTGAAAGGCCTGTCCGGCGTCAGCAACGACATGCGGGAACTGGAAGCCAGCGCAAATCCGCAGGCGAGGCTGGCGATCGACTATTTCGTCTATCGGATCGGCCTCAACGCCGGCATGCTGGCGGCGGCCCTGCAGGGGCTCGACGCCTTCGTCTTCACCGCCGGGATTGGCGAAAATTCCGCATCGATCCGCGCACGCATCGCGGAACAGCTCGGATGGCTCGGTGTGGCGCTCGATGCGGGCGAGAACGCCCGCCATTCCCGGCGGATCTCGCGGGCCAACAGCCTGATCCCCGTCTATGTCGTTCCGACCGACGAGGAATTGATGATCGCGCAGCACACATTGGCGATGCTGATGAACGGTCAATCCCACAACACACGACCTGAGAGGGTGTCATGATCCCGGCATTCCCGGACAGCAAGGTGGCCCTCAAGGGCAAGAAGGGCCTGGTTGTCGGCATCGCCAACGACCAGTCGATTGCCTGGGGCTGCGCGCGCGCATTTCGCGCGCTCGGTGCCGATCTCGCCGTGACCTATCTGAACGACCGCGCCAGGAAGCACGTCGAGCCGCTGGCGCAGGCGCTGGAGGCGCCGATCTTCATGCCGCTGGACGTGATGGCCGAAGGCCAGACCGAGGCGGTCTTCGAGCGCATCGCGAGGGAATGGGGGCAGCTCGATTTCCTGCTGCACTCGATCGCATTCTCGCCCAAGGAGGCGCTGCACGGCCGTGTCGTGGACGTCGGCCGCGACGGTTTCCTCAAGACCATGGACGTGTCGTGCTGGTCCTTCCTGCGGATGGCTCATCTGGCCGAGCCCTTGATGAAGAACGGCGGCACGATGTTCACCATGACCTATTACGGCAGCCAGATGGTGGTGGACAATTACAACATCATGGGCGTCGCAAAGGCGGCGCTCGAGGCGGCCGTCCGCTATGCCGCCGCCGAGCTTGGACCGAAGGGAATCCGCGTGCACGCGATTTCGCCTGGGCCGTTGGCGACGCGTGCGGCGTCAGGCATTCCGGAGTTCGACGAGCTCATGGACAAGGCGCAATCGAAGGCGCCGGCGCGCAGCCTCGTCAGCATCGACGATGTCGGCAACGCGACCGCGTTCCTGGCGCTCGATGGCGCCAAGCTGATTACCGGCAGCGTGCTCTATATCGACGGCGGATATCACATCATCGATTGAGCGTCGCGTCCGTCAACGACAGTGCAGGGCGATCGACTCGGCGACGCAGGCGGGCTTCTTGCCGTCTTCGATCTCGATCACGAGATGGTCGTTCACGTGCAAGCCGTCGGGGATCTCCGTACCGACCGCGGATTTGATCTCGTTGAGGTCGCTGAATATCCGCATGACGGTCCCCTGATCAGAGCTTCATTTCGGCGACGTTGTCGGGGACGGCGAGCTCGGCCTCCGTGACCGCCATGACCTCGCCGACGCTGACACCGGGGGCGGTCTCCAGCAGCGTCGCCTTTCCGTCGGGGAAGCCGATCACGGCCATGTCGGTGACGACCAGGCTCACCGGTCGCGCAGAGGTCAGGGGCAGGGTGCATTTGGCGACGATTTTCGATTTGCCCTTGGCGGCGTGCTGCATGGCGATGATGACGCGCTTGGCGCCGCTGACGAGGTCCATCGCGCCGCCCATGCCCGGGACCATCTTGCCGGGGATCATCCAGTTGGCGAGCAGGCCGTGTGCATCGACCTGGAGACCGCCTAGTACGGTGACGTCGACATGACCGCCGCGGATCAGCCCGAACGACATCGCGCTGTCGAAGGTCGCCGCACCCGGCAGTGCGCTGATCGGACGGCCGCCGGCGTCGGTGAGCAGGGGGTGGGCCATGCCATGCTCCGGGATGGGGCCGGTGCCGATCAGGCCGTTCTCCGACTGGAAGAACACCTTGAGATCGGCCGCGACGTAGTTGGCGACAAGGGTCGGAATGCCGATGCCGAGATTGACGAGATTGCCGCTCTTCAGCTCCTGGGCGACGCGACGGGCGATGATGATCTGCGGATCCATGATCTCACCCGTTCGTAATGAGGTAGTCGACGAGCGGCGCCGGCGTGACGACGTGATCAGGCGCGATCACGCCGACCGGGACGATGTGCTCCGCGGTGACGATGACGGTGTCTGCCGCCATCGCCATGATCGGATTGAAATTGCGCGCCGTCAGCACGTAGGTGAGGTTGCCGAGATAGTCGGCGAGGAAGGCGTGGATCAGCGCGTACTGGGCGCGGATGGCGGTCTCCAGCAGGAACGGCTTGCCGTCGACCTCGATCTGGCGCTTGCCTTCCGCAACGAGCGTACCGACGCCGGTCGGCGTGAGGACGCCGCCGAGGCCGCAGCCGCCGGCCCGGATGCGCTCGACGAAGGTGCCTTGCGGCACCAGATCCACGGCGATCTGGTTTGCCAGCATCTGCTGCTGCGCCTTTGGATTGAGCCCGATATGGGTGGCCGTCAGCTTCGAGACCTGCCCGGCATCAAAGAGCTTGCCGACGCCCTTGCCCGGCGTGGCGGCGTCATTGCAGATCAGCGACAAGCCGGTCTTGTTCTGCCGCACGAGCTCGTTGAGCAGCCGCTCCGGCGTGCCGACGCCCATGAAGCCGCCGACCATGACGCTCGCGCCGGCCGGGATCATCGCGACGGCTTCTTCGACGGACACGGCCTTCATGGTCGGAACTCCGGTCGGCGGGCGCAGGTGACCGGATTGATGGTGGGCGCGAGCGGCCTCGCAGCTTTGATCTGCGTCAAGGCTTCGTGCCGTTCGCGGGTGAGATGTCGATGCTTGCTACGGCGCCGAACGCCGTTGCACGCTTCCGTGAAGGCCTGGACGGATATCCAGGCGCTGTTCGACCGTATCATCGATCAGACCTTCGGCGCCTGGTTCGGAAGACTTGCCGCGTAACCACGAACTCCTGAAAGGAGAGACGTCATGGCTGAGATCAACGTATCCGTTGAAGGCGTGCGTGCGACAATGACCGACGCACTCGATCGCGTGCGCAAGGCCAACTCGAATTATTTCGAGCTGCTGGAGAAAGCCCTGAGCTCTTCACCACTGCCGATTGCGAGCCAGGCGAAGGAGTTTTGCAGCGTCATGCAACGCAACGTCAACGCGACCTTCGATCTCGGCGACAAGCTGATCCATGCCAAGGATGTGCCGGACGCGCTTAAGCTCCAGGCCGACTTCTTCCAGGACCAGATGCGCGCGCTCACCGAGCAGACCCGGACCATGGGCGAGTCGGCGATGAAGGCCGCCGGCGGTCTGTTCGGTCCGAAGGGCTGAAGCTGCGGGTACGGCTGGGCGAGGTCAAGCAAAAGGCCCAGGTCCGGATAAGTCCCGGGCAGGCGGGACTGGGCCTGCGGAGGCCCAAAAGAAGGGGGCCGCGCAATGGCGGCCCCCCTGCCGGTTGCAATGATTGTTCGGAATTGAAATGCCAGCCCCGGCATCCGCTATGCTAATCGCCCGTGCTTTCGACGCAACGTAAATCGTTGGTTTCACTTGGGGAACCGGGAGAACTGTTGCAGATTCGCTGGCAGCGCACCTGACAGGGACAGCATGTGTGACCTTTATCGGAGGCCGCCTGTTGCCGATCCGACGCTGGTCGATCGACGCCGAGCCGACCGGGAACATTGCCGCACCGGCGGCAACGAGGCGGCTCCATACCCCCTACGAAAGGACCAGCATCGACAGTTCGGACGATCCCGGGTTCGTTCGCGACCGGTTCGCGCTCCCTACGAGAGGCAAGCGACGATGGCGAGAACGACATCCGAGCCGAGGTCACCCGAATAGATCGACAAAGCAATCCCGAGCCCAAGCGCCAGAGCAATAACTTTGAGAGCAATCATCTGAATTCCCCTCGTTCTAATGCGGACAGGCTGAGCCCTGATTGTTTCCAGGCTGCTTCGAGGGAGCGATAAATGGCTTCGTTCACCGAGCCGTTATCCTCGGGGGCTCAAGACGAAGGCCGCAGCGATGATCCGCTGCGGCCCATGCCGTCTCAAAAATGCCGGGTGAAAAGATTCAAGTGAAATATGCTGCCAGCCCCGGTACCAAAAATTCTACCGGGAAAATTAGGCAATCTTCAAATTAATTCCGCCGGGCCGCGAGAGAATCTCTGAATTGCTTAACCTTTGTGGGAGGTCATGAGGGAGAGCTCCGCCCTTTGGCTGGCTATCGGGCGGGCCCTCGACCCCAAGCGCAAGCCGCATACATCCCCGCGGCCCGGCCCAAGGGAACCTTGAGCCCAATTGCTCATTGAATTCCATGAGAATTCCGGACCTTTAGGGGTGCCTCGGACGGATTAGGATACAACTCATTTTAGAATTTTGATTTGGAGCTACCCGTTGGCCGCAAGTCTAAAAATGATCGTTTCTGCTTACGTGCGCTCGAATAACCGGCAAGCTCTCGAGAATATGCGAGAGCTTCGGCGCCAGTTGCTCGAACCGCTCCAGACGACATCCAGCATCAACGCGGCGAAGTCTCGCGAGTCCATACTCGAGGACCTTCGCGTGATCGAGGAGGGATTGGAGCAGCTGCGTCTATCAGGGCGCGGCTGAGACAACGATAGGCAGCTTCTCGCTTGCTCGAAATCCTGATGTGCTGAGCTCGTCCCTATCTCTCGCAGCCACGAGCTGGCTTTTGCCACGTCGTGATCCCGCTCGACGGCCGGGGACGCAGCAGACGAAGTGTCGGGAAAAACGAGTATCCGAGGGCCGGTACGCGCGCGGCCGTCGGGTCTTCCGCGAGTTTACGTCGGCGGCCAGGCTCGGCGCGTTGACGCCGTCGGCGAGAGTGAGCGCCGGAGCAGTCGCGACGATCAGCGCCGCTCCTGCAACTTCTTTGTCCCGGGCTGGGCCTGCTGCTTGAACCTCACGCGCGGATTGATGTCGCAAGTCGTGTCCCACCGTCCGGATGCTGAAGCCATGCATTGCTCCCGGGTCTCGTACATGCACTCGCCGGGCCAGCCGAGATCGTCGCCAACGACACACCAGGGATAATCACGCTCTGCGTGCGCAGCAGGAAGGGATCCCAGAAGGATCAACAGGGCCAGGACTGTGGTGCGCATCTCGGTTCTCCAGATATGACGCCCTCGACGAGAGAGCTTTGAGCGAGCCGAAGCCAATGGCAGTCTGCGTCTTGGTTGCTGTGGAGGCCATAGCTCACCCGGGCGGCTGGTACGTCAGATCACACGCGCTGTCGCTGCTCATTTCGAATCGCGCAAGCGGGCTGGGGTCCGCGATTCGATTTCGGAATAATAGTATTATCTCACTGTTTTGCCCGACGCGTCAAACGGCTTTTGCGGGGATGCGCAAGGTGGGCGCGGACATCGTCGATTCGCGATGCGCGGGCTACTGTGCATGGGGTTGTTTTCGATATTTTTGGCAGAGGTCTGTGCCGGGGGCGCCTGATGGGACGGGAACCTCTCGCGGAACCTTTTCCTCACCGCCGCGTTACCTCGCCATGACAGAAGATCTTTCCTTCCGACGCAAACCCTTGACCCCCGAACAGCGCCAGGCGCGCGATGCGGCGCGCCGCGTCGAAGCGGAGAAGGCCATGCGCGATCATGAGGCCGCGCAGAAGGCATTCTATGAGAATCGCGAACGGCTGAAAGCCGAGCGGCTGGCTCGTGAGGCGGCCGCCGCCAAGGCCTAACGACAAGGCCTGACAAGGCCTGACGGCAAGCAAGGCCGCATCGGTCAGGCATCTCACAAATCTGTTCGCCGTGCGCCTCCGGTTCAGGACCCGGGGGCGCGCGGCCGCTTGCGCCTGGGCCGACCAGTGGCTTGACGGCGTGCGCCTTCGGTCGGATGATTCAAATCATCCTCAATTGACGAGAACGACGGAGACATCCGCTCCCAGTCCAGATCCCATCAGCGCAACGCAATGGAGCTGACCATGACCACGTTCGACAAGCGCGAGCAGGGCTTCGAGGCGAAATTCGCCCACGACGAGGAGCTCATGTTCAAGGCCGCGGCCCGGTCCAACAAGCTGCTCGGGCTCTGGGCCGCGGGCCAGCTCGGGCTCAGCGGCGATGCCGCAGCCGCTTACGCGACGGCGCTGGTCACGGACAATCTGGGCAACCAGACCATCAACGAGACCCTGCGCAAGGTGTCGAACGATCTCGCGCCAAAGGGGATTTCGCGGGAGCAGGTCGCGCAGAAGTGCCAGGAATGCCTGCACCAGGCCTTGGCGCAGCTCGAGGCCGCATCGCGCCAGGCTGGCGGATAGTCAATTCACTCGGCGTCCTTGCGCGCGGCCGTGTTGCTGAACCTGTCGACGAAGGCGATGCCGATCGCCGAGACCACGAAGGTGATGTGGATCAGGACCTGCCACATCACACCGTTCTCGGTGAGACTGGCGCGGTTGGAGCCGAGATTGCCGGCCTCGATGAAGGTGCGCAGCAGCGCGATCGAGGAGATGCCGATGATCGCCATCGCCAGCTTGATCTTGAGCACGCTGGCGTTGACGTGGCCGAGCCATTCCGGCTCGTCGGGATGGCCCTGCAGGTCGAGCCGCGACACGAAGGTCTCGTAGCCGCCGACGATGATCATCACCAGCAGGTTGGAGATCATCACGACGTCGATCAGCGCCAGCACGCTCATCACGATCTCCTGCTCGGTGAGCTCGAACGCATGCGAGGAGAGGTGCCAGAGCTCCTTCAGGAACAGCACGATATAGACGCATTGCGCGACGATCAGCCCGAGATAGAGCGGCAGCTGCAGCCAGCGCGAACCGAAGATGATCATCGGCAACAGGCCGAGCCGCGGCGAGGGCGGGCGGGGCCGGGTCGTGGTGTCTGGTTCAGTTGACATGCAGGTCGCATCCACGCATCGAGATTGTCTCGCTCACCTGTAACCCGCCCAGATGGCCGGCGGAAGACGCGGCCGTGCTATCATGCGGTCTGGATCGGGAGGCTGGCAGATGTCTCGCAGCTTTGGCTGGGCGCTCGGGAAGATATTGATCGCGGCCGCACTGATGCTGGACGCCGGCGCGGCCCCGGTATCGGCGACACCGCTGACGCCATTTCGCTACGAGGATCAGGCCCAGCGCCATTGCCCCGACGACAAGGTGGTGTGGCTGGATTTCAGGAAGGGCGTCTACTACCGCAAGGGCCAGAAGCTCTATGGCCAGGGGTTCGACGGCAGCTTTGTCTGTCTGACCGAAGCGCGCGGCGGCCTCTATCGCAGATCGCCGCTGGGCTTGCGCTGACGGTTGCGGGCGTGAGCTAGTTCTGGCTCGGCAGCTTCACCGGGACGTGCGGGGAGGTGCTGATGACCCGGGGGCTTCCGTCGGGATAGGTCCGGCCGCCGCGGATCAGCGATTCCAGGACCAGGAAGAATTTCTCGGCTAGCATGTGCGTCACCCTCATTGGTGATGGCCTCGTGAAAATGAGTCGAGGCGCCGACGCGAAAATTCAATCAACTAAACGGGAGCGTCGCAATCCCGGATCAATACGCATGCTGCGTCGCAATGGTGCAGCGGTCGGAAAATTCGAAAACGCTGGTTGAGGATTAGCCGAAGGCCAGGGCGACGAGGCTCGAGCAGAGCAGGACCAGACCGCCTGCGGTCAATGCCAGAAAGCCATCGGATACGAGGTCATGTTTGCGCATGGGACACCTGCTGCTCTCATCCTCGATGCTCAATCGGATTGATTAAAATTGTCCGAACGAGCCGCTGTGAAGAAGTGATGCAATGTCGACCGCGCGAGTGCCGTCAGGCCCTCGTGCGGTAGCCTTCAAACGCATGGGCCAGGAAGATACCTGCGCTTACCAGACCCATCAGTGCCGAAACCGTCTCGATCATCGTTAAATTCCAATCCCGCCCCTGCAGCCGAGAAAACGCGGGCGGCCTTGCACAGTCAAAAGAATTCCGGTGAAGCCGGCGACAATGGGGGTGGAGTGAGCTTTTGGCGCAACAGCTTGTGCAGGAGTGGCACATCAGAGGTGGCGCCGAGGGCCGCGTGCACCGTAGATCAACGGAGAATGCCGAACGTCCTGTTTACCATCCCGACGCGAACGCTGTGGGCTCCCCATTTCCGCCGTGTTCGGGTTGCGTTATCGTTACCGTCTCTGAGACGGTGGTGGGCCGCCTCGGAGCTTAGGGTCCGGAAGGCGCCCCCGCAGGCAAGCGGGTTGGGTCCGCCTCCGGCGAAATGGTATTTGGGGCGAATGGGGATCCGACGGTCAGATTCGGTGGTGCGGGCCGCGCGCAGTGTTGCGGTGGTCGCCAGCTGCCTAGCGCTCGCCAATTGCGCCTCGTCCAACAAGTTCGCCAGCCGGGTCGATCCCAAATACGGCGTGTCCTCGAGCCCGCGAGTCGTGGCCTGGGGCGATCCGGTCCCCAAGGGCGGCGGCACCTATCGCGTCGGCAAACCCTATGTGGTCGCGGGCCGGACCTACGTGCCGGAGGAGGACGTCAACTACCGCGCCGAGGGCATGGCGTCCTGGTACGGCGACGATTTCCATGGCCGCCAGACCGCCAATGGCGAAGTGTTCGACATGGGCTCGCTGACGGCGGCGCATCCGACCCTGCCGATGCCGTCCTATGCGCGGGTGACCAATCTCTCGAACGGCAAGTCGCTGATCGTCCGCGTCAATGACCGCGGGCCCTATCACGGCAACCGCCTCATCGACGTTTCGAACAAGGCTGCCGAACTGCTTGAATTCAAAGGTAATGGCGTCGCCAGGGTTCGCGTCGAATATGTCGGCCGGGCGCCGCTCGAAGGCTCCGACGACCGCCAGCTGATGGCGACCTTGCGCACCGGCGTTCCGGCGCCGTCGCCCTCGATGGTCCGGGTCGCCTCGGCCCGGCCGTTCGTTCCGGAGCTGACGTCGAGCCGCGGCGCCATCCGTGGCGATGTCCCGATGCCGGAGGGGCGGCCCTATAGCCTCGGCAACACCTCGACTGACGTCGCCTCGATCAACGCGACTTCGGAAATGTCGGCCTCGAGCCGCAGCCGGGGCCGGGCGCTCCAGAATGCGCGCCAGGTGTCCTATGACGAGGACGGCCGCTATGCCGCGGGGAGCGGTCCGGCCGCCGCCGATGACGGGGCATCCGAAGCCCGCAGCATCCTGACCGGCCGCGGCCTTTACTGACGGCCGCGCATTAGCGCGAAGTCGCCTCACGCAGGAATCTGATCAGCGCGGCGTTGACGTCGTCCGGCCGCTCCTGCTGCACCCAGTGGCCGGCACCGTCGATGATCAGCTTTCGCGTGAGATTGGGCAGCACGCGCTCCAGCTCGTTGACGCGCTTGGCGCCGATCAGGCCGGTGATCACGGCGTCCTGCGCGCCGGCGATGAAGAGGGAGGGCTGGTGGATCTGTGCGTTCTGCCATGGCGCGGTCAGCTCCCAATTGCGGTCGAGATTGCGATACCAGTTCAGCCCGCCGCGGAATCCCGACTTGCGGAAGCTCTCCGTGAACTGGGCGAGATCGTCCTCGCTCAGCCACGCCGGCAGTGGCTCCTCGGTGCTGGCACGACCGAGAAAGCCCTCGCCCTCCTGCACGAACATCGCGGCGTTCGGATCGGCAAGCCCGCGGCCGCCGAGCACGATGCGCATGGTGCGGGCGACGTCATGCTCGAACTCGGCCTCCGCGACACCAGGCGCCTGGAAGTATTGCCAATAGAAATTGGTGATGCCGCCCTGACGCAAGAGCTCCAGCGGCTTGCCGCGTCCGCGGAACGGCGGTGGCACGCTCAGGCCTGCGACGGCCGTGAAGATATCCGGACGAAACAGAGCCGAGTGCCAGGCGACCGGCGCGCCCCAGTCATGGCCGACCACCATCGCCTTGGTGGCACCAAGCGCCTGGACCAGGCCGACCACATCGCCGACGAGTTCGAAGATCGAATAGGCGGTCGCGTCAGGCGGCGCCGCGCTCTCGCCGTAACCACGCATGTCGGGGGCCACGACGTGGAAGCCGGCATCGGCGAGCGCCGGGATCTGGTGTCGCCAGGAATAGGATAATTCCGGCCAGCCATGGCACAGCACGACCAGCGGCCCCTGGCCGGCCTCACGGATGAAGAGGTCGATCCCATTGGCCTTGATCACCCGGGTGGTGGACATCGCTTTTCCGCCTTGTTTCAGGGGTTTGGTCAGGAAATATCAGGTGCCACGATAGGGATGCGACGAGAATCGTGCAATCTCGGGGCACGCGCCGATCCTCGTGTTGTTCGCACCGGTTCCAGCTGTTAGAACGCCGCTCTCAGGGCTTCGCCATGGCATTTCGTCTCATCTCGCTCCGTCATACCGGATTCACGGCCGGAGCACTGGCGCGCGGGCTGGTCGCGGCGACTATTGCGGTGAGCCTCAGCTGGGGCGGCGTGATCTACGCCGCCAACCAGAGCGTCCAGGGCGCCAAGAAGACTGAAGATACCGGCTTCGATGGCGATGCCCCCACCGCGATCCTGATCGAGGCTTCCAGCGGCAGCGTGCTGTTCGAGAAGAACGCCGACGAGCTCCGCGCGCCCTCCAGCATGATGAAGCTCGTGACCGCGGAAGTCGTCTTCAACGCGATCAAGAAGGGCGACGTCAAGCTGACCGACGAATACCGGATCAGCGAGAACGCCTGGCGCAGGGGCGGCGCGCCCTCCGGCGGCTCGACCATGTTCGCGGCCATCAACAGCAAGGTCTCGGTCGACGACCTCCTGCATGGCGCGATCATCCAGAGCGGCAACGACGCCTGCATCGCGCTCGCCGAAGGCATCGCGGGCAACGAGCGGATTTTCGCCTCCGATTTCATGACCAAGCGCGCCCGTGAGCTCGGCATGACAAAATCGACCTTCGCCAACTCCAACGGTTTGCCCGACCCAGGCAACAAGATGACGGTGCGCGAGCTCGGCATGCTCGCCCGGCACATCATTCTGGACTTCCCCGAGTTCTACAAACTGTTCGGCGAGAAGGAGTTCACCTGGAACAAGATCCGCCAACCCAACCGCAATCCGCTGCTCAATTCGATGGAGGGCGCCGACGGCCTGAAGACCGGCTACACCAAGGAAGGCGGCTACGGCATGGTCGGCTCGGCCGTGCAGAACGGCACGCGACTGATCGTCGTCGTCAACGGGCTTGAGGACATCGAAGATCGCGCCACCGAAGCCAAGAAGATGCTGGAATGGGGCTTTCGTAATTTCGAGACCCGCACGCTGATCGCGGCCGACCAGCAGGTCGGCTACGCCAAGGTGTTCGGTGGCGAGAGCCGCTCGGTGAAGCTGGTCGCGAAAGAGCCGGTGAAGGTGATGGTGCACAAGAGCGGCGGCGACAAGCTGATCGCGCGCGTGGTCTATAACGGCCCGGTGCGCGCGCCGGTCCAGGCCGGCCAGCAGGTTGGCGTGGTCAAGGTCTGGCGCAGCGGCAATATCGCGGTGGAGACGCCGGTCTATGCGGCCGAGGCGATCGGTACCGGCTCGACCATGCGGCGCGCGATCGATGGTGCCAGCGAGCTCGTGATCGGCATGTTCCGCGCGGGCGCCGAGAAGCTCTGATCATGAGTGAGAGCACGGGACAGCGTCCGTCCGGACGCGGACGCTTCATCACCTTTGAGGGCGGCGAGGGGACCGGCAAGTCGACCCAGATCAAGAAGCTCGCCGACCGCCTCGGTGCGGCGAGGCTCCGCACCATCGTCACGCGGGAGCCTGGTGGCTCGCCGGGTGCCGAGATCATGCGCCATCTGGTGCTGTCAGGCATGGGCAAGCTGCTTGGCCCCGAAGCCGAGACGCTGCTATTCGCGGCCGCTCGCGACGACCATGTCCGTACCGTGATCGAGCCCGCGCTCAAGCAGGGCGTTTGGGTCCTCTGCGACCGCTTCGCCGACTCGACGCGGGCCTATCAGGGCAGCCTCGGCAGCGTGCCCGCCGGGTTGATCAATGCCATGCAGCGGGTCACGATTGGCGATCTCAAGCCGGACCTCACCATCATCCTCGACTTGCCGGTCGAGATTGGTTTGGCACGCGCAGCGGCGCGGCGCGGCAGCGGCGCGCCCGACAGGTTCGAGGGCGAGAAGCTCACCTTCCACCAGGGTTTGCGCGAGGCCTATCGCAAGATCGCCGCGGACGAGCCTGCGCGCTGCGTGCTGATCGACGCCAATTCCGATCCTGACACGGTAGCCGGACGGGTCTGGACCGCGCTACGCGACCGTCTCCTGCCGACGCCTGCATCGGTGGTCTCAGTATGAGCCCGCGTCAGGTCGAGCGTGAATCCGCCATTCCGCATCCGCGCGAGACAAGCCTTCTGTTCGGCCATCGCGAGGCCGAGATCGCGCTGCTGACCGCCTACCGCAGCGGGCGGATCCCGCATGCCTGGTTGATCGGCGGACCGCAAGGAATCGGCAAGGCAACGCTGGCCTATCGCATGGCGCGCTTCGTGCTCGCCCACGGCCAGCCGCTGTCGCCTGCCGCGCAGAGCGCCGAGGACCTCGCGATCGATGCAGATGACACCGTGGCGCGGCAGGTGGCGGCAAGCTCGCATGGCGGCTTGCTGACACTGGAGCGGACCGCGAACGACCGCGGCGTGATGCGCACTGTCATTACCGTGGACGAGACACGTGAGACGATCTCGTTCTTCGGCTCGACGGCGGCGGCAGAAGGCTGGCGCGTCTGCATCGTCGATACGGTCGACGAGCTCAATCCCAACGCGGCGAACGCGCTGCTGAAAATCCTCGAGGAACCGCCGCAGCGATCGCTGTTCCTGCTTGTCAGCCACGCGCCCGCGCGCGTGCTCGCCACGATTCAGTCGCGTTGCCGCAAGCTGCGTTTGCGGTCGCTGACGACCGACGAGGTCATTCGCGCAGCCGCCACGGCCGCCGATCTCGCTCCGACCGATCTGGCTTTGCGCGAGGCCGCGGAGGCCTCCGAAGGCAGCGTCGCACGGGCACTGACCCTGCTCGGCGGTGATGCGCTGAAGCTCCAGCAGCGCACGGCGGCGCTGCTTTCACGTCTGCCGCAAGTGGATCCGCGCGAATTGCATACGCTCGGCGAATCCCTTGGCACCAGCGACCGCGTCGCGCTTGCGGCCTTCATCGACGGCATCGATCGCTGGATCGCGGAACGCCTCCATTCCGACGAGGCCAATGCCAACCAGAACCTGCCGCGCCTTGCGCGCCTAGCTGAGGTATGGGAAAAGATCGTCCGCGCCGCGCGCGACACCGAAACCTATAATCTGGAGCGAAAGCCCTTGGTTTTCTCGGTGTTCGGCTGGCTGGCGGACGCAACGCGCTAGAGCATGATCCGGAAAAGTGTGCAGGTTTTCCGAGAAGACCATGCTCAGAACAATAACCGAACCCAAATTCGTTTCCAAATTTCGAGAAGCCGGTAAAGGAATTCGTCGTGGCAACACGAGCTAAGAAAACCGCCAAGGGCAAGAGCAGCAAGAAGAAGGCTTCCAAGAAGGCCGCGAAGAAGGCTGTGAAGGCGCTCGCGCGCAAAGCTGCCAAGAAGGTCAAGAAGACCAAGAAGGCGGCCGCCAAGAAGGGCGTGAAGAAGGGCGCGACGAAGACGGCAAAGAAGGTCGGCAAGAAGGCTTCGAAGAAGCAGGTCGTCGCCAAGAAAGCCGTGACAAAGAAGGCTGCCAAGAAGCACGCCAAGGCTCCGGCGAAGAAGGTGGCCAAGAAGGCGAGGGCGAGCGCGCCCGCCGTGATGTTCGCTCCGGTCGCCGCGCCGGCGCCTGTCGCCACACCGCCAAAGACTGTGAAGCCCAAAGTGTCGAAACCGAAGGCGCCGCCTGCGCCGAAGCCGGTGGCTGCGCCGAAGGCGGCCGCGCCCGTAGCGGCGCCCGCGCGCGACAACGTTTTCTACATCACCACCGCCATCGCCTATCCCAACGGCGTTCCGCATATCGGTCACGCCTATGAGGCGATCGCCACCGACGTGCTGGCGCGCTTTGCGCGGCTCGACGGCAAGGACGTGTTCTTCCTGACCGGCACCGACGAGCACGGTCTGAAGATGGTCCAGACCGCACAGAACGAGGGCCTGACGCCCGCCGCGCTCGCGACCCGCAACGCCGCCCGCTTCAAGGAGATGGACGAGCGGCTCAACGTGTCGTTCGACCGTTTCATCCGTACCACCGAAGAGCAGCACCATCGCTCGACCCAGGAGATCTGGCGTCGCATGGAGGCGAACGGCGACATCTATGCCGATACCTATTCCGGCTGGTACTCCGTGCGCGACGAGGCCTACTACGCCGAGGACGAGACGCGCCTGAACGACGACGGCGTGCGGCTGGGACCGCAGGGCACGCCGGTCGAATGGGTCGAGGAGAAGAGCTATTTCTTCCGCCTCTCGGCCTATCAGGACAAGCTGCTCAAGCTCTACACGGATCGCCCTGATTTCATCGGACCGGACTCCCGCAAGAACGAGGTGGTGAGCTTCGTCAAGGGTGGCCTGCGCGATCTTTCGATCTCGCGCACCACGTTCGACTGGGGCGTCAAGGTGCCCGGCGACGAAGAGCACGTGATGTATGTCTGGGTCGATGCGCTGACCAACTACATCACCGGCGTCGGCTTCCCCGACGAGAGCGACCAGAACTGGCGCTACTGGCCGGCCGACGTGCACATCATCGGCAAGGACATCATCCGCTTCCACGCCGTGTACTGGCCCGCATTCCTGATGTCGGCCGGCATTCCCGTGCAGAAGCGGGTCTATGCTCACGGCTTCCTGTTCAACAGGGGCGAGAAGATGTCGAAGTCGGTCGGCAACGTCGTCGATCCCTTCAACCTCGCCGACCAGTATGGCGTCGACCAGATGCGCTATTTCTTCCTGCGCGAGGTGCCGTTCGGCCAGGATGGCAACTACAACCATGAAGCCATCGTCGCGCGCATCAATGCCGATCTCGCCAACGATCTCGGCAATCTCGCGCAGCGCTCGCTGTCGATGATCGCCAAACAGCTCGGTGGCGTGCTGCCCGAGCCCGGCGAGTTCAGCGACAACGACAAGGCGATCCTGGCGATGGCCGACGGCATGATCGCGGCCGGCCGCGAAGCGATGTCGACGCAGCAGATCCATCAATGGCTCAACGCCGTGTGGGCGGTGGTCGCGGAAGCCAACCGCTATTTTGCGGGCGAGGCGCCGTGGGCGCTGGCCAAGACCGACCCGGCGCGGCAGAAGACGGTGCTGTATGTCACCGCCGAAGTCGTGCGCCAGATCGCGATCCTGGCCCAGCCGGCGATGCCGACCGCATCGAGCTTGCTGCTCGACAGCCTTGGCATTCCCGCAGGCGAGCGCGACTTTGCGATGCTTGGCGGTGCCAAGCGGATCGCGCCCGGCTCGATACTGCCGGCGCCGACGCCGGCGTTCCCGCGCTACATCGAGCCGGCGGCCTGAGGCGTTCGCACGATGCTGGTCGACAGTCACTGCCATCTGGATTTTCCGGACTTTGCGGAGGATCTCGACGGGATCGTGTCTCGTGCCCGCGCGGCCGGGATCGGCCGCATGGTCACGATCTCGACGCGGGTGCGAAAGCTCGATCAGCTTCTCGCTATCACCGGGCGCTACGACGACGTCTATTGCTCAGTCGGTACCCATCCGCACAATGCGGACGAGGAGGACGGCATTTCGCCGGACGAGCTGATCGCGCTGACGCAGCATCCCAAGGTCGTCGCACTCGGCGAAGCCGGGCTCGACTATTTCTACGACGACGGCTCGCCGGAGGCACAGGCGAGGGGTTTTCGTGCCCACATCGCCGCGGCCCGCGTCACCGGCCTGCCGCTGGTGATCCACACCCGCGAAGCCGACGAGGATTGCGCCCGCATCCTGGAAGAGGAGGCGGCGAAGGGGTCGTTTCGCGCGGTGCTGCATTGTTATACCGGCGGGCGCGAGCTGGCGCTGAAGGCGGTGTCGCTCGGCCTCTATATCGGCTTTACGGGCATCCTGACCTTCAAGAAGTCGGATGCCTTGCGTGCGCTTGCGGCCGAACTGCCGTCCGACCGTATTCTGGTTGAAACAGACTCGCCCTACCTTGCGCCGGGCAAGTTCCGGGGCAAGCGCAACGAGCCTGCCTATGTGGTCGAGGTCGCCAAGGTACTGGCCGAGACGCGCGGCGTGTCGCTCGAAGAGATTTCACACCAGACCAGCGAAAACTTCTTCCGCCTGTTCTCCAAGGTGAAAGCTTGAGGTTCTGAATCGCATGACGCTGACGCTGACGATCCTGGGCTGCGGCTCCTCCGCCGGCGTGCCGCGTCCGGCCCTCGGCTGGGGCGCTTGCGACCCCAAGAATCCCAAGAACCGCCGCCGCCGTTGCTCGCTGCTGGTCGAGCAGACATCACACCACGGCACCACGCGCATCGTGATCGACACCTCGCCGGACCTGCGCGAGCAGTTGATCTCGACCGATGTCGATCATATCGACGCAGTGTTCCTGACGCATGAACATGCCGACCAGACCCACGGCATGGACGATCTGCGCTCGGTCGTGATCCACATGCGCAAGCGCATTCCGGTCTATTTCAATCAGTCGACCGCCAAGGACATCATGGCGCGGTTCTCCTACTGCTTCATCTCGCCGGAGGGCAGCGACTATCCGCCGATCCTCAACCGGCATTCGATCGAGGCGGGCGGGAGCCAGATTATCGGCGGCAAGGGCGGGGACGTGACCATGACCGCCTTCCTGGTCCAGCACGGCAACATTCCGGCGCTGGGCTATCGAATCGGCAACGCGGCCTACACGCCCGATCTCAACGACATCCCGCGCGAGAGTTGGGGGGCCTTGGAAAACCTCGATCTCTGGATCGTCGACGGCCTGCGCTACACCCCGCATGTCAGCCATTTCAGCATCGACGACGCGCTGTCCTGGATCGAGCGCTTCAAGCCGAAGCGTGCCGTCATCACCAACATGACGGCCGACGTTGATTACGAGGTGATCCGGCAGAAGCTGCCTTCCGGCGTGGTGCCGGCCTATGACGGACTGCGGCTGGAGACGAACTAGCCTTACCAAGTGTAGCGGACTACGGCCTTGCCGGTATAGGCGCGCACCAGGCTCGACAGCTCGCTGTCGAAGTTCGCGCTCGCCGACCAGCCGTTCAAGCCGCGCAGCTCGAGGGCTACGCCAGTCAGTGCCGAGTTAGGTGCAAGCGCCGTGGTTCCGATCACGAAGCCTTGGCCGGCCCCCTGGCCGGAGAACGCCTGAAACACCGCTGGCAAAGACTGCGTTGCGCTGAAATCATGCGCCCAGGCCAGACGTCCTCGCAGATCGAAGAGGCTGCCAGCGAGCACAAACGAGGTGCTCGTGCGCAGGCCGAGCTCGCTGCGGCTGTCGGTAAAGCTGTTGCTGTTGCTGGAGGGCGCCCTGGACGGATCGGCAGCGTCAGCCAGCTGACCGGCGCTGGCAGCGAGGCGGAACATGGTGACCTGGCCGGCTGCGTAAGGCGTGATGCCGAACCATGGCATCGCAATCCGGTAGCCGCTCTCGATGCGGCCCGAATAGGCGTTGGCGTTGACGGCCGGGGAGAGCTGGTCGCTGCCGGCCGGCGTGACCTGATGATCACTGGTGATGGCCTGCCAGCCATAGGCCAGCGCGGTCGCGACATAGGCCGCGCCGATGGAGTGCCTGATGAAAGTGCCGGCCTGGAACAGGTCAGAGCGGCCGCTTGAGAAATTATTGGCAAAGCCGGTGCCGCCGCCGGCAAGCGCAAAGCCCATCCGCGTCTGTGGTGAGAGCGAATAATCCGCGCCCACGGCGGTGGCGAAGCTGCGGGCCGACGAGCCGTTGCCATCGGTTGCGGTCTGCGATCCGCCGAAGCCTGCGGCCCAGATGCTCCAGTGCGGAGCCGCAAGTGACGGCTTGCCGTAGATCGCCTCATACGCATCGCGCCCGATGCCGCCGTGCGTGCGGTCATTGCCGAGATCGGCGTAGGCAGAGAGCTCCGAGTCGAACTCGGGCCGCCCGATGCCGCGTCCGTCGATGGCTGGATCAAGAAGGGTCTGCGTGAATTGCGTCATCGCCAGGAACGTGGCTTGCGCCGCATCGGTCTGTGACGAAGCAGCGGAGCCGCCGCCAAACGCCTGCCGCATGCCGAATCGGCCTGCGCCGGCGAGCCCTGGTGGCTCTCCGTTCCAGCCGTAGTTCGGCTGCATCCCCGAGGCGCCGTTATTGCCACTGCCGTACGGCGCGCCGCCAAAGCCAGACATCGGCGGTGGGGCGCCGAACATCGCGCCGCCCGTGCCAGCAAAATTGTTGCCACCACCAAAATTGCCGAAGCTGCCGGGTGCATTCGGACTGGGCATACCAAAATTCTCGGAAACGGCGAAGCCGCCGTACTCACGCATGGCTTGCGCGTCCGCCGCGCGCGGCAGAAACAATCCAGCCGTCAATAGCAGCAGCGCCAGACGCGCACGCACGTCTGTGCTCACGACAGCAACCGCATGAAGCGCCCCAACCGCGCCGGTCGCCAGCCGCGCAGCCTGCACGGCGAATCAGGTGGAATCAGCGAATCCGACGGGAAGGAAACGTAAATGCTCTAACGTTTTCCAATCTTTTCCTGTCGTGTCTCGATGTCGTCAAACATGCGCGATTCATTTCAGGGCGAATTCCGATCGCCGCAAACGCAACTCCGCGCTTCTACGGGCATGTCAGACTGGCAATGGTCGCCGTGATGCCGGCTTGGGGCCAAGTACCCGCTGCGGCCTCACCAAGCATAGCGCATGATGGCCTTGCCGGTGTACGACCTCACTTGGCTTGAGAGTTCGCCGTCGAGGGTTGCGGCCGCGGCCCAGCCGTTCAGCCATTTCACTTCGATGGTGCCGCCCGCGAGCGTCGAATTCGGTGCCAGCGCCGCGCCGCTTGCGACGTAACCGAGCCCCGGCAGCGCCTGGAAAGCAGCGGGCAGAGTACCGGCAGCAGTGAAATCATGCGCCCAGGCCACTCGCGCCCGAACATTCGCGATGCCATCGTCAAGCGCGAAGGATGTACTGGTACGCAAGCCCAGTTCGCTCCTTCTATCGTTGATGCGATCACTGCCGAAAGCCGTCGCAACGGCGTTCGCAACATAGGCTGGTAGGTTGAAGGTCATGAACTGCCCGGCGGCATAGGCGGTCACGCCGGGCCCTGGCGTGGCGAAGCGATAGCCGCTCTCAATGCGGCTGGAATAGGCATCGGCATTGAACGCAGCGTTGAGCTGATCGATGCCCGGGTGATCGCTGGTCATCGCCTGCCAGCCATAGGCGAGGGCCGTGGCGACATAGGCCCGCCCGACCGTGTGGCGGACGAACGCGCCGGCCTGGAACAGGTCGGAGCGGCCGCTTCCAGCACTGCCGGTGAAATTGGTGCCGCCGCCAGCCATTGCGAAGCCCAGCTGCGTTTGCTGCGAGAGCGAGTAATCGGCGCCGACCACAGTTGCAAAGATGCGGCTCGATGAGCTGGAGCCAGACGTAGCGTTGCTGCTCGAGACCTGCGAGCCCAACCCCGAGGTCCAGACGTTCCAATGCGGCGCGTAAGACGAGCCGGGGAAGGGCAGCTTACCGTAAAAGGCCGCATAGACATCGCGCCCGACACCGCCGCGCGTTCGATCAGACTCAGACGGTGCCGCCGCATAGGCCTCAAGCGCCTGATCGACGGGCCCCGCACCGGCTCCGCGGCCGTCGATCGCGGGGTCGAGCAGAGTCTGCGTGAACTGCGTCATCGCAAGGAACGTGGCCTGTGCGGTTTCGGCCTGCGACAGCACCGCAGGGCTCGAGGGCGACAACGCAGCGGCGGCGCCAACGTTCGCCGCAGCGGTCGGCGCGCCGGCAACAGTTGCGACGCTCGGCTGACTGGTCACGGTATTGCTGGCAGGAGCAGGCGAGCTCGTGCCACTGCTGGCCGTCACGCTGTTGCTGGACGCGGCCGAAGCAACAGAAGCCGGACTGGCGAGCGCGGTACTCAAGGTTGTTGCCGTCAACGGCTGCGACGATGGCGCCGGACTAGCGGCCGTCACACTCGTCTGCGTTGTTTGCGACGGAGCCGAAGGAATGGCGCTCTGGGCCGGCGGAGACGCGCTGGCAGGCAGCTTCGCCGGGGCTTGCGCGTTCGCGCCACCCGGTAGCAGTCCGATCATCAATAGCGGCGCGAGACGCAAAAATGCGCCCTCGCGCGAGACAAATCGCATCAACCGCCCCAACCGTACCGGTCGCCAACCGCGCGGCGCATCGTTCAGGAATCGACGAACCCGGTGCGATGGAACCGTAAGGGCGGCGCCACCTTTTTCAAATCTTTTCCCGTTATGTCCGGGGTTTCACGGGAATGCGACCCGGTCGTCGCAGATCAATCAGGCCGTAATCGCCTTGGCCGAGCCGACCTCGTTGCGCAGCAGGAATTTCTGGATCTTGCCCGTCGACGTCTTCGGGATCGGCCCGAACACGACCGCCTTCGGGGTCTTGAAGCCGCTCATATGCGTGCGGCAGAAGGCGATGATCTCGGCCTCGCTCGCGCTCGCTCCGTCCTTGAGCTCGACGAAGGCGCAGGGCACCTCGCCCCATTTCGGATCGGGCTTCGCGACCACGGCGGCGAACAGCACGGCCGGGTGCTTGTAGAGGATGTCCTCGACCTCCACGGACGAAATGTTCTCTCCGCCGGAGATGATGATGTCCTTGGAGCGATCCTTGATGGTGACGTAGCCGTGCTCGTCGAGCACGCCGAGATCGCCGGTGTGAAACCAGCCGCCCTCGAAGGCTTCCTTCGTCGCCTTCTCGTTCTTGAGGTAGCCCTTCATCACGATGTTGCCGCGGAACATGACCTCGCCGATGGTTTCTCCATCGCGCGGCACCTCCTGCATGGTCTGCGGATTGATGACCGTAACGCCTTCCTCGAGCGGGTAGGGCACGCCCTGCCGGCGTTTCATTTTCGCGCGTTCGGGAGCGGGAAGCTCGTCCCAGCCGGGCTGCTCGGCGCAGACGGAGGCGGGGCCGTAGACCTCGGTCAGGCCATAGACGTGCGTGAGCTTGATGCCTATGCTTTCGGCGCCTTCGAGAACGGCGACCGGCGGCGCAGCGCCGGCGATCAGGCCGATGACGCGGCGGGCCGTGCCGTCCTTCGGTGCATCGGGAGCATTGATCAGCGTGTTGTAGACGATCGGCGCGCCGCACATGTGGGTGACACCGTGCTGCTTGATCAGCTCGAAGATCCTGGTCGGCTCGACCTTGCGGAGGCAGACATTGATGCCGGCGGCCGCCGCCAAGGTCCAGGGAAAGCACCAGCCGTTGCAGTGGAACATCGGCAGCGTCCAGAGATAGACCGGATGCTGACCGAGATTGCCGGCAAGGATGTTGCTGACGGCATTCAGATAGGCGCCGCGATGATGGGTGACGACGCCTTTGGGATTGCCCGTGGTGCCAGAGGTGTAGCTCAGCGCGATCGCATCCCACTCGTCCTTTGGCAGGATCGCCGCAAAATTCGGATCGCCTTGCGCGACGGCGGCTTCATATTCGAACTCGCCGATGCGCTTGCCGCCCTTAAACGAGGCATCATCGACGTCGATTACGAACGGCTTTGGCCCGCTCATTTGCGCCAACGCATCGGTGATCACGCCGGAAAACTCGGGGTCGACAAGGATGATCTTGGCGCCGCCATGATCGAGCTGGAACGCGATCGAGGGCGCATCGAGGCGGATGTTGAGCGCATTGAGCACGGCGCCCGTCATGGGCACCGCGAAGTGCGCCTCGTTCATCGCCGGAATGTTCGGCAGCATTGCCGCGACGGTGTCGCCGACGCCGATGCCCTTGCCGGCGAGCCAGGATGCAAAGCGCTTGCAGCGCTCATGCGTCTGAGCCCAGGTGAAGCTGCGGCCCTCATAGACCGTGCTGACGTGATCCGGATACACCGCGGCGCTACGCGCGAGGAAGCTCAGCGGCGACAGCGGCACGTAGTTGGCGGGGGTCTTGTCGAGGCCGATATTGTACTGGTTCTGCTGATCGCTCATCGACACCCTCCATGACGCCGCGCGGTTTACAGGAATCCGATCGAGATCCAGGGGAAGACCGCGACGATGATCAATCCCACCAGCAGCGCCAGCAGATAGCCCCAGATCGGTCTGATGCCTTCGGCCGGATCGACCCGTCCGATGGCGCAGGCGGCATAATAGCCGACGCCGAACGGCGGGGCGAATAGCCCGATGCCCATCGCCAGGATGATGATCATGGCGTAGTGGACCTCGTGCACGCCGACGAGCCGGGCGATCGGAAACATCAGCGGTCCGAACAGCACGATGGCCGGGATGCCTTCCAGCACGCTGCCGAGGATCACGAAGGCCAGGATCGAGACGGCGATGAAGGTGGCGGAGCCGCCGGGCAGGCCGGTCATGGACGCCGCCAGCGCGCGCGAGAAGCCGGACTGGGTCAGGCCCCAGGCCATGCCGGTCGCAGTCCCAATGATCAGCAGGATGGCGCCGGACAGGCACGCGGTCTCGATCAGCATCGGCAACAGCCGCCGCCAGTCGAATTGCCGATAGATCAGGAGCCCAATCACCAGCGCGTAGACGATGCCGATGGTCGAGACTTCGGTGGCGGTCGCGATGCCTTCGACCACGGCGTAGCGGATGACAAAGGGCAGGGCCAGGGCAGGGATGGACACCACGAACGCGCGCGCAATCTCGCCCGATGTAGCGCGGGTGACGTGGCTCAGATCTTCGCCGCGGTAGCGCCACCACACCAGGCCTGACAGCGTCAGTGCCAGCACGACGCCCGGCAGCAGGCCGCCGGTGAACAGCGCGGAGATCGATACGCCCGTGACCGAGCCGATGGTGATCAGCACCAGGCTCGGCGGAATGGTTTCGGTCTGGGCGCCGGTTGCCGCGAGCAGGGCGACGAGATCGCCCGGCTTGGCGCCGCGCTGCTTCATTTCCGGAAACAGCACGGGCGCAACGGCCGCCATATCAGCCGCCTTGGCGCCCGAAATGCCTGAGACCAGGTACATCGCGCCGACCAGCACGTAATGCAGGCCGCCGCGGACATGGCCGAGCAGGCTCGCCAGAAACGCCACCATGGCCCGCGCCATGCCGGTCATCTCGATCAGGAGCCCCAGGAACACGAACAGCGGCACCGAGAGCAGGATGAGGTGGCTCATGCCCTCGTCCATCCGTCCGACCAGCACCATCAGCGGCGTCCGCGTGGTCAGCGCCAGATAGCCGAAGATCGCCAGCCCGAAAGCAAACGCGATCGGCACGCCCGCGAACACGCAGAAGCCGACCACTCCGACGAAGAAGATGATGAGATTGAGATTGCCGAGCGGCTTGAGCAGCGGCTGCGCGTACCAGAACGCGGCGCAGAGCACGACGACCGTGGCGGCGGCCGCCAGCAGCGTCCTGATGTCGCCGACGCGGAGCAGCCGCAGCAGCGCGAACAGCACCATCAGGCAGATGCCGACCGGCAGCGCCGCAGCGCGCCAGGTATTTGAGATCTGCAGCGCCGGCGTGGTGATGAAACTCTCTTCGTAGGCGTACTCATAGGCCGGGTGCACGATCAGCAGCAGAAATGCCAGCGCCGCGCAGGTCGCGACCACGTCGAGATAAGCCCAGAGCCTGGGGCCGGCGCTCGCGACCAGCGCCGTCATCCGCATGTGCTCGCTGCGGCGGAATGCGACCGCGGAGCCCAGCATCGCCAGCCACAGGAACAGCATCGAGGCCAGCTCGTCGGACCACACCAGCGGCGCATGCAGCACGTAGCGCGAGACCACGCCGGCGAACAGGATCACGACCTCGGCGACGACAAGGATCGCCGCCGGGATCTCGACCAGCCATTTCAATGCATGCTCGATCGCGCCGAGCACAGGCCGGCGGCGAGGGGGTGTTGCCACCTCGCCGGCCACGGCTGGCGTCATGTCGACATGAGCCATGGCGAGGCCCCTATTGCTTGGTACGTTACGACAGCTTGCCGACGGACTTTTCGAGCAGATCCCAGGCCTTGTCGCCGTACTTGCCCTTCCACTCGGCGTAGAAGCCGGCGGCGCGCAGCTTGTCACGGAACGGCCCGACCTCGGGCTGGTTGAACGTGAGGCCCTTGCCCGCCAACTCCTGCCTGACGCTGATATTGAGCTTCTCGGTGTCCTCGCGCTCCTTGACGGCGGCCGCATTGACGTTCTTGGCGACGATGGTCTTGATGTCGTCCGGGAGCGCCGCCCAGGCGCGGCGGTTCATCAGGAACCAGAAGCCGTCCCACATGTGGTTGGTCAGCGAGCAGTATTTCTGGACCTCGTAGAGCTTCGCCGTCGAGATCAGGGCCAGCGGGTTCTCCTGGCCTTCGACGATCTTGGTCTGCAGGGCCGAATAGACTTCGGCGAAATTGATCGAGGCGGGCGAGGCGTCGAACGCCTTGAACATCGAGGTCCACAGCGGCGACACCGGCACGCGGATCTTGAAGCCCTTGAAATCGTCCGGGCCGTTGATCGGCTTGGTCGAGGACGTGGTCTGGCGGAAGCCGTTGTCCCAGATCTTGTCCATGACCTCGAGCCCGGCCTTGTTGATCTCGCCGCGGACATAGGCGCCGAGATCGCCGTCCATGGCCTTCCAGACCGTGGGGTAATCCGGGAACGCAAAGCCGATGCCGTTGATCGAGGCCGCCGGCACCAGGGTCGCCAGGATCAGGCCCGACAGCGTGAAGAACTCGACGCCGCCGGAGCGCACCTGGCTCAGCATGTCGGTGTCGGAGCCGAGCTGGCTGTTCGGAAAGACCTGGAGGTCGAACCGGCCGTTGGTCTCGGTCTTGATGGCCGCCGCCATCTCACGGGCGCGCGCCACGAACGGATGCGACTCAGGCAGGTTGTTAGTCCTACTGCGTCACAAACGGTGGTCGGTGGAGTGGGCGAACTTGATCGCACAACAAGGACATCTCAACAACGTTCGGACCAGCCCTTGTTCGAGCCGCCGTCGCATCGTCGTGATCGAATCTGGAATGTGGCGTTGGGTTCGCAGTGGCAGATCCGCGGGGTCTGTAATCTGCGGGAACGCGAGCGAGCGGGATCGGCCGGGCGCACCGAGCGCCTGAGGGGGGAATCGTCTCCCGCTCGGAGATCAGGAATCCGAAGGCTGCAATGCACATCGTTGCGTGATGATGAAAGCCGCGCCAGCCGCGTCCCTCGAAGTGGCCAAGCCCGACTTCCTGCTTGAGATCCTGATAGTCGCGTTCGATGCGCCAGCGCAATTTAGCCGTCTCTACGAGAGTCCGGAATGCCACATCCTCCGGCAATGTCGAGAGCCAGTATTTGGTAGGCTGGTCCTCGCCTTTCGGCCATTCGATCAGCAACCATTCCTCCAACCGCTGGGTGGTTTGGCAATAATCACGGTGCGCGGCACGGACCCGGACGCGGGCAAAGCGCGAGCTCAGCTTTTCGTTCGTTCCTTGCCGCCATGTGATGGTGCGCCAAGCTTTGGCCGGCAGGCCGATCGCGAGCGCCTTGACGGCGGCCGGTTGATGCTGACGGTTGCGGCGCATCAGTTTCGGGGGACGACCGCGGCCCGACCATGGCTTCGGCGGCAAGGGACCGGTGCCGGGCGCCCATACCGTTGTGCTCGACAGAAGACCCGCCACATAGGTCAATCCCAGCGCCGTGATCTCCGTGCGCAGATCGCTGTTGTTGCCATAGCCCGCGTCCATCAGCACGACACCGCGCGGAAGTTCGCTCGCACAGGCCCACCGCAACTGCTCCAGCGCGATCTCAGGCTTGGTCCGGAAGCCGACTTCGGCAGGAATGCCCACCTTGCGCCGCCGATCGCAATCCTCAGTCCATTCCTTCGGAAGATAAAGGCGATAGGCGACAGGCAGGCTGGCGTGGTGGTTGGCAATCGACAGTGACACCGCCACCTGGCAATTATCCTGCTTGCCGAGCTGCCCGCAATATTGCCGTGCAACTCCAACCGAGTGTCGCCCCTGCTTGGGAAATCCGGTGTCATCGATGATCCAAGCTTCGATCGGGCCCTGGCGTTCAATCGCCGGCAGGACCATCTCGCGTACCTTGCCCAGCACCTTCTCATCCGACCAGGCGCCGCTGCCGACGAAATGCAGCAGCGATTGATGCTGGGCGGCCGTCCGTTCCGGGGCCGTCACCGCCGCCATCGGCTCCACGCTCTTGCGACCGCCACAGGCCATCAGACCGACGCAATAGTCGCGCAGTGGCGCCTTCCGATCCGCATGACCGATGACGCTGGCAAGCCCTTCCAAATACGCCGCAAATCGCATTTCGCTGGTCTTGGTGCCACGCCCGTTCATGTCGGCCTCGTCGGTTGATGGTCGATGCCTCAACCATCGCTGATTCTGGCCGGCCAAAGCCTGCGGTTTTGTGACTCAGTCAGATTAGCGAACTTGTAGGAAAACTCGGCGGCCTGGGCACGGGCCACATAGGGCGAGCTGACGCCGCCAAAGACGGCGGTCGCGGCGGAGGCCTTGAGAAGCGTGCGGCGGGAAAAACGCGTCGAAAAGACCATGGGTCTGCTTCCTCGGAAGTTTGTTCTTGTTGTGAGATGCAAACCTATACGGACGTCTGGTCAGCAGTCATCTGCGATCTCGCGAAGCTCGCTTATTGCAGCCGGACAAGGTCGCGGCAATATCGGCTTTCGGCAGATGGGTCGGATTCGAAAAGGCGAAAACAACCCCATGCACAGTAGCCGTCAGGAGCTGCGGCGACGACCGATGGGTCGGCTCGAAAATCGGCTGCAGCGAAGGCGTGGTGTCAGGAACTTCGTCTAAATAACTGATCCAATTGGATATAAATATATTCCATAATATACCTTATGCGAATTACGGATATGGCTGTCCCGGATCGGGTGCGATCCGGCGTCGCGTCGCCGAAACGCCTCCTCTTCGACCACAGCCTGCCTCGCAGGCCGTGGCCAGCGCGACGCATCGTCGCCGCGCGGGCCTGTCCTTACTTTGATGGGGTTGCTTCGAAACCGATGGCGCCGGCGAACGGCGTCATCCGGGATCGTCCGGCGGGTGATCAGGACGGTGCGGCGAAGTCGTAGGAGATGCGTCCGGCGGGCAGATAGAACAGCGCGATGACGGCGCCGCCGCGGACCTCGGGATAGTGCCGGCTGCCGGGATCGGGCGCCGTCCAGCCGGGCCCCTGCCAGCCCTGCAGTCCCTTCAGCTCGGCGCCCTTGTCCAGGGGCACGACCAGGTTCAGCTCCCCATACGGATGGCCGTGATACTGCCCACGCAGCACGTCATGGTCATGGTCGTCCTCGTCCTTGAAGCGGCGTGGATCGGCGCTGTTCATGTAGACGGCCGTGATGCTGAACTGGAACGTGTCGGGCGTGGGCTCCAGGATGCGGCTGCGCCGGTAGTTCGGACCATCGACCTCCTGGTTGGCTGCCCAGCCTTCCTCGACGCCGCGCTTTATCAGGCGGGCCAGGTCCTGGTAGAGCTGGCTGTCCTCGCCATATCTCTCGTTGAGCCACCGCTCCATCTGCGCGCCGGGCGTCATGTCCTTGACCTCGCGCAGGAACGGAATGCTGCTCTGAATCAGGTCCTCTCGGCTTCCCATGGCCGTGTCCTTTCTGTTTCGGTTGCACACTGGTCTTCGAACCCCGCGAACGCGGCGAAGTCGGCGATGTCCGCGCGCGGCATCAGCCTGCCCCGCGACCCGTCCCTGGCACGGCCGATCGAGATGCCGCACACCACCATTTGCTCCGCCGGGATCTGCAGCAGCGGGCGCAGGATCCGGTGATATTTCGAGAACGTCTCCTGCGGACAGGACTGCAGCCCGTGGCCTGCCGCCGCCAACAGCACGTTCTGGACGAACATGCCGAGGTCGAGCCAGCTCCCGACCTGCAGGCGCCGGTCGATTGTGACGATCAGTCCGACGGGCGCGCCGAAGAACGCGTAATTCTTGGCCGTCTGCGCGCTTCTGGCCTCGGCATCGGTTTGGGCGATGCCGAGCGAGCCGTAGAACAATCGGCCGAACTCCTGCCGTCGCTGCAGGTAGGGTTCGGGCAGGTCGCTGGCATAGTAGCGGTATTCCGACACGTGCGCGTCGCGAGCGGTTTCGTGGGCTTCGTGGAGCGCCGCCGACACCCGCTCCTTGGCGTCGCCCGCCAGGACGTAGACGCGCCAGGGCTGGATGTTGGCGCCGCTCGGCGCGAACCGCGCCACGCGCAGAATCTCTTCGATGATCCCTCGCCCGACCGGCGCGCCCGAGAAGTCGCGGCATGCAAAACGGCTTGCGATGATCTCGTCGATGCGGCTCTGGGCCGCCAAGCCTTTGCCGACGACGCCTTGGCCGATCATGACTTCTTGGGGAATGGACATCCGCCCTGCTCCATCGGCCGGAAAGCTTCGTCTCCCGGGATTGTCGCCAGCAGCTCGTAATAGTCGAACTTGTATCTCGATTGCGCGGGCGCCTTGACGCGAAACAGATACATGTCGCGAACCAGCCGGCCGTCGTCGCGGATCCGGCCGTTGCGGGTCATGAAATCGTTCACGGGCATTGCGCGCATCGTGGCGGCGACGGTTGGCCCATCCAGCGTGCCCGCCGCCTGGACGGCTTTCAGGTAGTGCATGACCGCGCCATACGTGCCGGCATGGATCATGGTCGGGACCTTCTGGGTCTTCGCGATGAAACGCCTGGACCACGCGCGCGTGTCGTCGTTGAGGTCCCAGTAGAACGCCGAGCTCAGCATCAGGCCCTGGGCGCTCTGGAGTCCGAGACTGTGAATGTCGGCGATGAAGACGAGCAACCCGACAAGCTTCTGCCGCTCCGTGATGCCGAATTCACCGGCCTGCTTGACGGCGTTGATGAAGTCGCCGCCGGAATCGGCGAGCGCGATCACGTCCGCCTTCGAGGACTGCGCCTGCAGCAGGAAGGATGAGAAGTCGGGCGTGTTGATCGGATGTTTGGCTGCTCCAGCCACCTTGCCGCCCATGGCGTCGATGACCTTGCGGCTGTCGGCTTCGTTTGCGCCGAGACGCGACATCGCCTTCGTCGTTCCCTGCGACAGCGCGTAGGTGTCGTAGGTCCAGTGGATCCCGGTCGGCGAGCATTCGTCGCCGGTGAGGCGGGACGTGGCGGCGCCGGTGGCGAGGAACAGCTTCTTCTTGTCGCGCGTGATGCCCTGCACGGCCAGTGCGACGGCAGAGTTCGGCACATCGAGAATGACCTCGACATTCTCATTCTCGAGCCAGCGCCGGGCGATGGTCGCTCCCACATCGGCCTTGTTCTGGTGATCTCCCGCGACGATCTGGATGGGGCGCCCGAGCACCTGACCGTTGAAATCGTCGACGGCCATCTGCGCCGCAACCACCGAGCCCTGACCGCCATTGTCGGCGTAGAGCGAGGACATGTCGGTCAGGACGCCGAGCTTCACCGGACCGTCCTGCGCAATGGCCGGCGCCGTCAACAGCGCCAGTGCTACTCCGACAACTCCGATCGATATCCCGCAGGATGTCATGGCCCGTCTCCTCCAAATCCGGCGCCGGGATCATGACGGGATCGCGCAATTGCGGAAGTGAAACTCTTGCAGAGTGATCCTGAACCACCTTCAGTTTGGCGCCACGCGCGGCCCGGCGTCGCGGTCCCGGCGCCCTGCTCGGTTGCGTCGGCTGGCCGTCTGGCCTTAACTGGACAAGATCGCAGGTACGCAACGGGCGCGCGATCCGCCTGCGATGGTGTGCTGCTCGTGGCTGTTTCCTTCAAGACCCTGGACCTGAACCTGCTCAAGGTCTTCGATGCCGTCATGGAGGAGCGCAGCGTGCTGCGGGCGAGTCAGCGGGTGGCTCTCAGTCAATCCGCCGTGAGCCATTCGCTCGCCCGGCTCCGCGAGATGCTGGAAGACGATCTGTTCGTGCGCACCGCGACCGGCATGCAGCCGACCGCGCGCGCATTGACGATGGCGCCGCAGGTTCGCGAGGCCCTGCGATCGCTCGAGGTGGCGGTCGAACTGCCGAGCTTCGTTCCGTCCGCCTCCACCAGGCAGTTCACCCTGGCCGCCAACGACTTCACCACGATGGTGCTGGCCTCACCGCTCCTGAAGATACTCAGGCACGAGGCGCCGGCGGTCGACCTGATGATCAAGCCGGTGACGCGGATCGACCTCGCCGAGCAGATCGACCTTGGCCGCATCGACGTTGCGATCGGCGTCTTCTCGGATCCGCCGAGCCGATTCCGGACGTCGCTGTTGTTCGAATATGACGACGTGCTGATCGTGGGCGGAAAGCGCAAGCTCGGCCGGATCGACAATGCGGCTCTGGCGCGCATGCCGCTCGTCGTTGTCTCCTTCGGCGGCGAGCAGGAAGGAGCGATCGGAGGCTTCATCTCCGAGCGCGGCCTCGCCAGGCGATCGGAAATGTACGACCGCGCGGCGCTCGAACGGGCATTGTCCGAAAGCGATCGGCCACCGCGAATAGCAGTTTCGCTGCCGCATTTCCTGGCCCTGCCCGCTTTGCTCGCGGACTCGGAATTGGCGGCCATCGTTCCGCGGCCATTGGCGCGGGCGTTCGCGCGCGCGCATGCCATCACAACGTACGAGCTGCCCTACGCCACGACCCCGGTCGAGGTCCGGCTGTTGTGGCACGAACGCATCGCGGGCGAGCCGTCGCACGACTGGCTCCACGACATCCTCAGGCGCGCGACCGAGGACCTCAGGAACGAGCGGCCGCCTCTCGAGCAACGGAGTCCCCGGCGTAAGGGGCGGGTCACTCGCTGACGCCGTAGAACGTCATCTGATAATCGTGGAACAGCGCGTTGCGGCGTTCGGCGGTCGTGCCTGTATACGGCGAGGCGTTGGTCGCGCCGGTCGATGTCTCGTTGAATGACATGTAGGTGCCGTTGTTGGAACGGCTGGCCTTGGGCCAGGCCGGCAAGCCCTCTCCGTTGGGATCGCCCGTCTTGACGAAATTGGCCCACATCGAGGAGGCCTGCTCGGCCAGCTCGAAATCATAGGGCGCCCACGGGCGTTGGCCGGGCTCGTTGCGAAGCGAGTTGAAGGTGTACCAGAGGTCGGACGAATGCCACGCGCCGTAATATTCGCGATCGCGTCCGGGCGTCGGGTGGTTGAAGTAGAAGACGTAGACCTTGCTGGACGGGTTTCGGGCCGTGAGAAGCGAGCCCGCGATCCGGTTTTGCTCGAGCAGCAGGTCGGCCTGGGCCTTGAGGTGCTGGCGGTAGGCGTCGCGTTCGGTGGACGCCGGGTACAGCTTCTCGAACGCATATTTGGCGTACAGCTGTTCGCCCAGCAGCTTTTTCCAGTAGGCATGGAAGGCCGCAATCTCCATGACCTTGTCCGGCGCACCGTCGAGCGCGGTCCGCTCGTCGGCGACCGTGCCGACGATGACATCAACGCCGTTGAGGGCGCCCTCCTTCGTCAGGTCGACCGAGTCCGTGGTCAGGACGTGACCGTCGATGACCGCGTACATGTTGCTGGTTGCGCCATACATGGCGTCGATCCTGGCCGGATCCTTGTAGAACTCTTCGGCCGGCAGCTTCCTGAGATCGTCGAGGCTCTTGCCGGGAAAGAGCTTCTCGAAGACCGGTCCGGCCGCGGTCGTCTTGTCCGCAAGCGTGACGTAGTTCGGCTTTCCCGGCTGCGCCATCACGGTGGGGCTCGAGTGCATGATCGCGCGCTGGAACAGGCCCTTGGAGAGCGGCGTGGACATGACGCTTCTGACATTGCGCGATCCCGCCGATTGCCCGGCAATGGTCACCTTGCCGGGGTCACCGCCGAACGCGCCGATGTTCTTGTGCACCCATTTCAGCGCCTCCACGGCGTCGAGGATCGCAAAGTTTCCGGCGCCCTCCTCCTTCATTCCGGGCAAAGCGAGGAAGCCCATGATGTTCAGGCGATAGGCGGCCGAGACGACGATGATACCCTTGGCGGCGAGCTTGGCCGCGTTGAACTCGACCTCGGAATTGTTGCCGTGGCGGTTGCCGCCGCCGTGGTAGTACACCATCACCGGAAGCGCCGCGCCGGCAGGTTTTGCCGGCACCCAGATGTTCAGATAGAGGCAGTCTTCGCTGTCTTTGGGATCCTTCGCCGGGTCCCAATAATATTCATTGAAGTAGAACGTGCCCGGCGGATTGGCGCTGGCGAGTTGGGTGCACCGGTTTGGCCACGCGCCGCTGTCCTTGACGCCCGACCAGGGCACCACGGGCTGAGGTGACTTCCAGCGGTTGCCGCCCACCGGAGGTGCTGCGAACGGCACCGCTTTGTAGATGGAAACTCCGGCGACATCGGATGCGACACCGCGGATTTGCCCGCCCTCCACGGCGATGGCGGCATCGGGTGTCTGCGCCATGGCGGGCGAAACGGTCAGTCCCGCCACAGCCACTACGGAAAGCATCCTGCTGAGCTTCATGGTTTCCTCCGCGCGGCCATCGGTCGTGGCCGATGGCTCTCTTGTCGATTTGCGGACTACATTGGACGAGTGCAGGCCCGAGCACTAATGCCGTATCGGAATGATTTGAGAACAAAACGGCATGTCCGAGAGACCGCAACGACGTGCTTTAGCGCGGTGGCGGATCGATAAATCTGCGCAACGTTCCCGCAGCATCCATCGCGGCGCACCAGCCGAATACGATCGCTGGGCCGATCATCGTGCCAGGTCCGGGGTACGTTCCGCGAAAGATCGAGGATGCATCGGTGCCGACCGCGTAGAGCCCGGATAAGCTCTCGCCGTCGCGAGACAAAACCCGGCCTCGTGAATCCGTGCGCAAGCCGGCGCTGCTGGCGAGGTCCGACGGCCAGACGGCCACCGCATAATATGGCCCTGGCCCGATCCGTCGCAGGCATGGGGTCGGCTTGCCCTTGGGATCGCCATTGAACCGATTCAGTTCGCTGGCGCCCCGGCCGAAGTCTTCGTCGATCCCGGTTTCTGCAAAGCCGTTGTACCGCTCGACTGTCTGCGCGAGCCGGTCGGGGTCCACGCCGATCTTGCGGGCCAGGGCCGCGACGGTGTCGCCTTCCATCAGATATCCGGCCCCCAGGAAGCCGCTCAAATTCCTGGTCCCGGGGTGAACCAACCCGAGGCCAAAATCCCTGATGAAGGCACGGTCGCAGATCAGGAAAGCAGGTGTCGTTGACTCTGCCGACGCGTTCGAGCGCAGCATCGCGGCGACGAAGTCGTGGTAGGAATCCGCTTCATTCACGAAGCGGCGCCCCGATTTGTTCACGGCCAGCAGTCCCGGCTTGGCCCGATCGAGCATGATGTGCGGGAAGACCGAGACATGACCGTCGGCCTGCGCCATCACCGAGCTCGGCATCCACAAGGCCGGGCTTTCGAGGTCGCGTTCGATCACGGCATTGGCACGCTCGGCCGCCAAAAGGCCGTCTCCGGTGTTGGATGAGGGCACAAGGGAAAAGCGCCGCGCCGCCTCCGGAAACAGGCGCTCCCGAAGCTCACGGCTCCAGCCGATGCCGCCTGTCGCCAGCACCACGCCCTTGCGGGCGCGTATGGCCACCTCTCCGCTTGGAGACGACAGCACGGCACCGGCGATGTCGTCGCCTTCACGGATGATCTCGCGAAGTGCTGTCCCAAATCGCAAGTCGACGCCGGTGCGACGGACACTGTCGAACAGTCTCGCGACGAGCGCATTGCCCATGATCAGGCGCGTCCCGCGCTTGTAGCTCAGCCGATCCAGGGCATGGCGCGTAAGGAGGCTGGCGACGTGCTTGACGTTTGCCCAGTTACGGAAGGGCGCCAGCAAGGGCGGAATGTCCGCCTTTCCGACCATCATGCCGCCGAGAACCATGAACTCCCGGCGCGGCGGCCTGACCCGGGCAAAGTCTCGGCCTAGCCGGCGGCCGTCGAACGGAAGTGCCCCAAGGGCACGCCCACCGATCGCGGCGCCCGGTAGGTTCTTGTAGTCGGGATGGACCGGCGGCGCCGCGAATTGCACGCTCGTCTTCTGCTCGAGATAATCGAGCACGATCGGGCCTGCCTTCAGGAACATGTCCAGGCGTTCGTCCGTCGCGTGCGCGTCGAGCATCGCGGCGAGATAGGTGCGCGCGGCCTCGACCGTATCAGGCGTGCCCGCGCGCTGTCCCTGCCGGTTGCCCGGAATCCAGACGGTCCCGGCGGAGGTTGCGGTCGTGCCGCCCACCATGTCCGACTTTTCGCAAAGGATGACATCGAGTCCCTCGAGGGCACCGACCAACGCGGCGGTCATGCCGGCCGCACCGGCGCCGACGACCAGCAGATCGGTCTCCACGTCAAAGGAGCGATCGCCTTGCGGCATCCGGAGCACCCTTCCCTCAGGACTTCGCGCGCGCCCTCTCGACCACGGCCTTGCCCGCCGCGAGTGCCCGGCGCGCCCGGGTTTCGGCATCGACGGTCTTCGCCAACTGGACGGTCGGAACCTCGATGCTGATGGTGAGGTCGTCCGGCATCGCCCGCGTCAGTTCAACAAGGTCGATGCCGCCCTCGCCCGGAAACATCCGCTCCTCGCGCGCGGCATGGATGAGCTGCTCCGTCGTCGTCGGACGCTCAGTCGGACCGTCGCAGAGCTGCCAATAGTGCAGCCGATGCGCCGGGACGGTGCGGAGATCGGCAAGCGAGCTCTGCGATCGGTCGAAATGCAGGGCATCGACCAGAATGCCGGCAGAGGGATGGTCGACGTCGGCGACGATCCGCATCGCGGTCTTGAGGTCCGGAACGCTGGTCCAGGGCATGAATTCCAGGTCGGACGTCAGTCCATACGCGGCAGCCGCCTCGCAAAACCGATGGTAGCGGTCCGAAAACCGCGTCAGATCCGGATCATAGGCGGCCACGAGGATGTGCCGCGCGCCGAGACGCGCGCCCGTTTCGAAGAAGGGCGTGAAGGACGCGACATCGGTTTCCGGCCTGAACGCGACGACCTCGAGATCGGCAACGCTCACGCCCGTCGCCTGCAATCGCGCCAGCGTCTCCCGCAAGAGCGGTGCATCGTCCATCAGGCGGTAGGCTGTTCCGCCCGGCGTCGCCGGCAGCAGCCTGAGCCCGACTTTCTCGTAGCCGCAGCGCGCCGCCAGCGCGATCATCTCGGGCGGCGCAAGCTCGAGCACGGTCAGGGCGGCGAGCGAGAAACTTGCCATCAGCCGAAATCCGCGATGCGGGCGTCGAGCGTAAACATGGTTTGATAGACTTCCGGCTCGCTCGCTCGCCCAAGAATGTCAGGCGCAATCGTGCGCGCCTGCTGCAAGGCGGCCTGCAGCGAGGCTCCATCGAGCGCCTCGATCAACAGAAGGCCCGAGAAGAAGCCCTCCTCCTTGCGCATGCCCTTCTCCGTCGTCGGCACCGATGTCCGCGCCTCGTCGGTTGCTCCGATCTGCACGGCGGCGACCCCGTCGCACGCAACCAGCGCCTCGGCCAATGTCATGGGGTTACCAGGCAGCTTCTCGATCCGGAGCGCCAGAATTGTGGCCCCCTCGCCCCGCCCTGCCCGCACCAGCATGGCGCCGCCGCCCCGCATGAAATTGCCAAGCCTTGGCATGATGCGCTGTGACCACGGCGTCGGCGCGTTGAGGCGTGCCAGATAGGCTTCGCCGTCGAGGACCTCGGGCGTTTCCAGCTCGTACAGGATGAAGAAGCGATTGATATCGTCCCGCGTGGTGCAGAACACGCGCGATGCGAGGAACCCTTTCGTGGTCACGCGCTCCGCGGTGTGCTCGCGCGTCAGCCAGTGCCGGTAATCGGTCAGGTCCTGCGCTGCGACATCGCTCCAGATGGCGAGAAATCCCGATCCGCGCATCCCGCTCTCCTGAGGCTATGCCCGACCCGCGACCGCTAGCCCATGAAGGGCCGGCGGGATCGTTGCAGGCAATTGTCCGAGCTTTTGGACGGCCGCCAGAATCGCGGCGAGATAGCCGTAGGGACCCAGGCCGCAGATCACGGCCGTGCAGGCACCCGACGTGATCGAGTGGCGGTGCAGCTCGTCGCGCGCGTGGATGTTGGAGATATGCAGCTCGATCTTCACGCCTTCAAAAATCTTGAGCGCATCGATCAGGGCGATCGAGGTGAAGGAATAGCCGGCCGGGTTGATGATGATCGCATCCGCGTTGCCATGCGCGGACTGGATCAGGCTGACGAGCTCGCCCTCCATGTTGGACTGATGGAACGCGATCGAGACGCCGAGCTGGTCGGCCAGCGCCCGGCAACTCGCCTCGATCTCCTGCAGCGTCGTCCGGCCGTAGATATGCGGCTCCCTGATGCCGAGGAAATTGAGATTGGGCCCGTTGAGGATCATGATGTTCGCGGCCATTGCCCTGCTCCGTTCCATTGTACCCGATGCGACTAGCCGCCGAACCATCTTGCCGGGATCGTGACCAGTCCCGGGAACAATACCATCGCGAACAGGACGATCAGTTGCGCGATCATGAAGGGCCAGACGCCCTTGATGATGTCCTCCATGCTGATCCTGGAGACGCCGCAGACGACGTTGAGCACGATTCCGACCGGTGGCGTGATCAGGCCGATGGAATTGTTGATGATGAAGAGCACGCCGAAATAAACCGGGTCGATATGGGCCGCCTTGATGATCGGCATCAGGATCGGCGTCAGGATCAGGATGGTCGGCGTCATGTCGAGCGCCGTGCCCACGATCACCACCACGACCATGATCGCGAGCATCAGGATGGTGTTGTTGCCCATGAAGGGTTTTAAGAGATCGACCACCTGGGCGGAGATCTCGGACACCGTGATCAGCCAGGACGACACCAGCGCGGCGGCGACGAGGAACATGACGACGCTCGTCGTCACGGCGGAGGACACCATCACTGCGTAGACCTCGGACCATTTCAGCTCGCGATAGATGCAGGTCGCGACGAACAGCGAATAGACGGCGACGACGACGCCGGCCTCGGTCGGGGTGAAGATGCCGAAGCGCAGGCCCACGATGATGATCCCGGGCAGCATCAACGCCCAGAAACCGTCGATGACGGCGTGCAGGATCTCGCGCAGCGAGGCCCGCGGCGGCGGCGTCAGGTTTTCCTTGCGCACGACCCAGTACCAGGCGGCGCAGAGGCCCAATCCGAGCAGCAGTCCCGGCACGATGCCGGCCAGAAAAAGCTTGGAGATCGAGACGTTGGCGGCGACGCCGAAGATCACGAAGCCGATGCTGGGCGGGATGACCGGGCCGATGACGCCGCCGGCGGCGACGAGGCCTGCCGCGTAAGTCTTCTTGTGCCCGGCCGCCACCATCATCGGCACCAGCAGCGCCGCGAGCGCGGCGGCGTCGGCGGCCGCCGACCCCGACAGCGACGACAGGATACAGGCCGCCATGATCGTGACGTAACCAAGCCCGCCGCGGAAATGCCCGACCGCAACGAGGGCGACATTGACGATGCGCTTGGCCAATCCGCCCTTGTTCATGATCTCGCCTGCGAGCATGAAGAAGGGAATCGCCATCAGCGGAAAGCTGTCGGCGCCGTTGATGACGTTCTGCGCCACGATCTGGGAGTCGAACATGTCGATCGTGCTCATCAGCGCGACGCCGCAGATGAGGAGCGCGAAGGCGATCGGCATGCCCAGCGCCATGGCGCCGAGCAGAGAGAAGGTGAAGACGGCGATCGTCATGTCACTGCTCCTCCGATTCCCGGACGGCCACCATGTCCTCCTCGCTCGCCTGCCCGCTGATCACGCGGTACAAATCGTAGAGAAGGATCACGGCGGTCGATGCGCCGAAGATCACGCCGACCGCGTAGAAGATGCCCATCGAAAGACCGGTCGCCGGTGCACGATCGTCGAGGTTGATGATGGTCTGCCGCCAGCTGCCGGACAGCAGAAGCCAGTCGGCAAACAACATCAGGCAGTAATTGAGCACGAAGCAGATGCGCTTGCCGGAGGCCGGCAGCTTCCGGATCAGGGTGTCGACGCCGAGATGGGCGTGCTCGCGCATCGCGACGATGGCCCCGAGGAAGGTCAGCCAGACCAGCAGCCAGCGCGACAGCTCCTCGGAGATCGTGATGCCGGAGTTGAAGCCGTAACGCAGCACCACGTTGCCGAAGACCAGGACCACCATGACCGCGAGACACGCGGCAATGACGGCCTTTAGGAAGCTGCAATAGAGATCGAGAGCGCGCGCCATGCGTGACGTCCGGGCAAAGGAGGAGCGTGAGACGGCCATGGGCCGGCTCGGCCGCCTGCGTTAACGAAGAGGTGGACTACTTCACGTCCTTGCGGATGCGCTCGACTTCGTCGTTGAAGAGCTTCACCGTCTCGGGACGAAAGCTGGCGGAGATCTTATCCGCGACCGGCTGCGACGTCTTGCGCATGCGCTCGGTCTCCTCGGGCGCGATCGCGTTGTACTGCATGCCCTTGGCCTGCAATTCCGCCAGCGCCTTTTCGGTCTGCGCGCGCGTCTGCTCCTTCTGGTAGCCGCGGCTCTCCTCATAGGCTTCGCGCATCAGGCGCTGCTCGGTCGGCGACAGCTTGTCCCAGAACGCCTTGCTCACCAGGATGATGTTGAGCGTGAAGGTGTGGTTGGTGGCGGAGACGTATTTCTGCACTTCGTAGAATTTGTTGGAGAGGATGACCGTGTAGGGATTCTCCTCGCCGTCGACGGTGCGGGTCTCCAGCGCCGAATACAGCTCGCCGAAGGCCATCGGGACCGGATTGGCTTTGAAGGCGCCGAAGGTCTCGAGATAGACCGGGTTCGGGATCACGCGCAGCTTGAGGCCGCTGAAATCCTCGAGCTTGGTGATGGGCCGTGTGCTGTTGGTGACGTTGCGGAAGCCGAGGCCCCAATAGCCGAGACCGATCAGGCCCTTCGACGGCAAGGTATCGAGCATCGCCGTGCCGAATTTGCCGGTCGCGAGCGCATCGGCCTGCTCGGTCGTGTTGAACAGGAACGGGAAATCGACGAGGCCGAACTCCGGAATGACGGTTGCGAGTGAGGTCGTGGAGGCCGACAGCATTTCCTGGGTGCCGCCGCGTAGCGCGGATTGCTGCTGCAATTCGTTGCCGAGCTGTGAGGCTGCGAACTCGCGGACCTTCATCTTGCCTCCGCTCTTCGCCAGCAGGATCTCGGCGAATTTCTGCACGCCAAAGCTGACGGGGTGATCGGTGTTGTTCAGGTGCCCCCACCTGATCGTCCGCTCCTGAATGTCATCGGCGGCGGATGCGCCGACCGTCAGCGCCACGCAGATCGCCGTCGCAGACAGCGCCCGTACCCACAAGCTCATCGTTACCTCCTTGGTCCCACGGGGCACGAACGGCGGCTTAAGCGCTCATTTTCTCGTACCCTCAGGTTATTTACACATCATACATATATTTCCAAGTCAAACGACATTATCCGTTTCATATGAGATTATTGTAGACGTCAGGTATCGACGATCTGCTATAGTGCTGGCAACATTGATGGTTCGCCTGCTCTTGCGCAGCGGGCGGTCCGGACAAGCGGGATCAGAAGGCATGACGGCACTCGAGGAACGGCCTTTGTCGGCGGGCGACAGCGGCTATCAGCGCATCCGCTCCGACATCATTTTCGGGGTGCTGACGCCGTCCGGACGTCTCAAGCTCGATGCCATGAAGGAAGACTACGGCGTCAGCATCTCGACGCTGCGTGAGATCCTCAATCGCCTGACGTCGGAGGGTTTCGTGGTGGCCGAAGGCCAGCGCGGCTTCGAGGTGGCGCCGATCTCGATCCAGAACCTGCGCGAGCTCGCCGATCTGCGCATCCTGCTGGAGCATCACGCGATGGCCGAGTCGTTTCGGGCCGGTGATGTCGAGTGGGAGGGACGCGTGGTGTCGGCGCATCACAAGCTGGCCGCGACCGAGCGCACCGTCCTCAAGGAGGGCGACGATCCCGAGCTGCGCAAGCGCTACGACGGCGAATTCCACCAGGCGCTGATTTCGAGCTGCGGCTCGCGCGAGCTGATGCACACGCACGCGATCGTATTCGACAAATACTTCCGCTACGCGCTGCGCTATCGCGGCACCGAGACGATCAACCAGCACAAGGCGCTGCTGGAATGCGCGCTGAAGCGCGACATCAAGAGCGCGAGAACTGTGCTTAGCGAGCACATCAATGGCTGCGTCGCGCATGCCCTGTCGTCCTGGAAGGATTCCTGACCGCCCTCGCCTGCCCGCAAGATCAAATCGTCGACGCAGAAGAACGATCGATGCACGCCAATATTCCATTCTCCACGGCCAGGCTCGACGGCCTGCTCGACGATGCCGGCATCGACGTCCTGATCGTGACGTCGAAGCACAACATCCAGTACCTTCTCGGCGGGTACTATCATTTCCAGTTCAACTACATGGAAGCGATCGGCATCAGCCGGTATCTGCCCGTCTTCGTCTACGTGAAGGGCGACCTGGACAAGTCGGCTTACATCGCCAACCGCAACGAGCGGGACAGCATCCACAACAGAACCAGCGCCGGTTATTGGATGCCGCCGGTTGTGTTCGGGTCGTCGACCTCGGTCGAGGCGATGACGCTCGCGCTTGGGCATATCAAGGCCATCGCGACGCCCACGCTTCGCGTCGGCGCGGAGCTGTCATTCCTGCCGGCCGATGCCGCGGACGTGCTGCGCCGGGAGCTTCCCGATTGCCCGCTTGTCGAGGCGATGCGGCCGCTGGAGAAACTGCGCTCGATCAAGACCGCGGCCGAGCTGGAGATCCTCCGCGAGGCGTCCGAGCGCGTGGTCGCGTCGATGATGGACGCGGCGAGCCGTACCCGCGCCGGCCAGAGCAAGCGCGAGATCATCGATCATCTGCGCCGCGCGGAGCTGTCGCGCGACATGGTCTTCGAATATGCGCTGGTGACGATGGGCACGAGCCTCAACCGGGCGCCGTCCGAGCAGCGCCTTGCGCCCGGCGATATCGTCTCGCTGGATTCAGGCGGAAACTACAAAGGCTATATCGGCGATCTCTGCCGGATGGCCGTGCACGGGACGCCGGACGGCGAGCTGGTCGATCTGCTCGACGAGATCGATTTGATCCAGCAGGCAGCCCGCGCGCCGATCCGCGCGGGTCTTGACGGCTGCGGGATCTACGCCGCCGCCACGGAAGCGCTGGCGCGATCGCCTCACGGCAAGCAGATGCATTTCGTCGCCCACGGCATGGGCATCGTTAGCCACGAAGCGCCACGCCTGACAGCGAACGGCCCCATTCCCTATCCCGCCGATGACGCCAACGCGCCACTGGAAGCCGGCATGGTCATCTCGATCGAAACCACGCTGCCCCACCCCCGACGGGGCTTCATCAAGCTTGAGGATACCATCGCCGTGACCCCGGATGGCTATCAGGCCTTTGGCGACGGTTCGCGCGGCTGGAACCGGATCCCGGCATGAGCGCGAATTCGATCTCCCCGCACAAGGTCGAGACCGCCGTCGCCAGCGCGGATATTCTGGGCGAGACGCCCTTGTGGTGCGACCGCTCCCGCAAGCTGTGGTGGATCGACATCGACGGCAGGCTGCATCAATCCTTCGACCCGGCGACGGGCGCGCATCATGTCACCTCCTACGCATGCCGATTCCTCGGCAGCCAGGCCCTGACGGTGGACGGTGCGCATCTGCTCGCGCGGGATTTGGCCCTCCACCACCGCCAGACCGTGATCGAGGTCGAACGCGGCCTCGACAACCGTCTCAACGACGGCCGCGTCGACGCCCGTGGCCGCCTGTGGATCGGCACCATGGACAACCAGCTGCATCGCCCGAACGGCGCGCTCTATCGCGTGACTGGTGACGGCCAGGTCGCACGCATCTTCGACGACGTCATCGTCACCAACGGGATTGCGTTCTCGCCCGACCATCGCACGCTCTATTTCACGGACACGCGGCGGTATCGCACCTTTGCGTTCGACTTCGATCTCGACGACGGCGTGATCCGAAACAGGCGCCTGTTTGCCGATTACAGCGCCTCGCAGGAGCGACCTGACGGCGCCTGCGTTGATGTGACCGGCGGGCTATGGACGGCGTTCTTCTCGGGCGGCCGGGTGGTGCGCTATCGGCCGGACGGAACGATCGACACCGTCATCCCGCTGCCTGTGACCAATCCGACATGCCTGTGTTTTGGCGGCAGCGACCTCAAAACGCTGTACGTGACCACGGCCCGGAAATTCCTGGATCAGCAGCAGCTCAGTGTCGAGCCTCAGGCCGGTCATCTTCTCGCCATCCACGGCGTTGCGCAGGGTCTGCCGGAACACCGTTTCGGCTAGCGTAGCGGCAACAGCTCCAACTGGCTCTGCGCCTTCTTCACGACCGCCGCAAACCAGCTCTGGCTCGGTGCCTCCTTGGCGAAGCACTTTGTGTAGGCGTCCATCGCCTGATCTTCCTTGGCCATGGAATCCTGCGGGACCTTTTTGGCCATCATCTGCTTCCAGACCTTCTCGCAAGCCGGGATCTCGGCCGTCTTCACGGCGTCAGTTGCGGCCAGGAAGAAGACCTTCTCGCCCTGGATCGCGACCACGTCGATCTCGTGCGGCGGCCCTTTCAAATCGCCATTGCCACGGACGCCGAGGACGGCGACCGCAGCGCCTGCGGATGCGGGTTTGGTGATCGGCAGCTCCGCGTATTTGGCGAAGGCGGCGTCCTGGATCGCCTGGTAGTAGAAGCGGTCCGACCTGAACGCCGCATCGATCTCCTGCGGCATGCCGTCCTTGCCGTGCTCGTGCAGCCAGTGCTTGAGCAGCGCGGTCGTGGTCACCACGGCCTGCTGCTTGTCGCCTTCGGTGGCGAAGCCGAGCCCGTCGAGATGGCCGAAGCCGATGTCTTCCCTGAACAGCGTGTCGACGTTCGACTTGCCCTCGGCCGGCAGCCCCTTGATCGTGACGGGACCAACCAGGCCGCGCAGCACTCCGGTCAGCTCGTTGAGCGCCGCGTCGTGCTGCTTGAAGGTCTCGTCGCTCTCCTTGGCCTTGGAGAATTTGGCGATGTAGCGGTCGCGCAGATCGAGATAGTGCTGCTCGGGAGACGCCGCGTGTGCTGATGTGGCGAAGGCGAGCAGGCAGAGCAAGGCGAGCGATCTCATTGCGATGTCCGGAAGGCTAAGGGCGATCTCCAGTCTTGGTGGCGTCGCCGGGCCGGAAGGTTCATCCCGTCGCGGTGTCCTGCCCGGTCGAGAACCAATCCTTCACCATGGCTTGCGGGTTCGATTGAGCGCAGGGAACCCGGGAGGTAAAATCGGCTGCAGATTTTCAGCAGGTGCTGGACATCCCGGGGGCGACGTCCATGAGCGAATTGCGCGCTGCGACCAGGCAATCCACGGCCAGGACCGGGATCATCGAATTCGATGGCGCCAGGGGCACGGTGAGCATCCCCTGCACCATCGCGGACGTATCAGGCACCGGCGCGCGGCTGAAGCTCGACTGGTCGCTGTCGTTTCCGAAAGAAGCCACGCTGGTCTTTGCCGACGGCTTGCGAAAAACCTGCCGCGTCGCCTGGCAGAAGCGGCGGCTGATCGGCGTCGCCTTCGTCGATGGCGTCGCGAGCGCGGACGAGCAGGCACTCATGATGACCGAGGAAGAGCAGGCCCTGCACCGGCGCCATATTGGCGCGCAGGTCAAAGGCGCGCGCGAGGCGCGAGGCTATACCGAGGCCCAGATCGCCAACCTGGTCGGCGTCTCGCCCGAGTTCGTCTCGCGGGCCGAGAATGGCGAGATCAGCATCCCGCTCCACCAGCTCACCCACATGGCCGATTTGTTGCTGGTCGATCTCGACAGTCTCGTGGCCGGCCCGGCATCCAGCGACGTCGAACTGATGGCGGAGTGAGCGCACTGCCCCTGCGGGACAGCCCTGCTCTGCCGGTCCACGTGGGAAACGCCTTTTGCCTGCTGTAAGCTCGCACCCGCGTCAGTGTCGACGCGGGAGATGATCGTATGGCGGAGCCGGGTTTCGGTCGGTTCATGAAGGACCACCGGGAGTTTTTCAACGCGCTGGCCAATGAGGGATGGCGCTCGGTGCCCGGCTATGTCGGGGTCGAGGAGAAGATCCTGTCCGGTCGCTTCGATCACGCGGCACGGACGGGTGCGGTGACCCGCTTGTCGCGCTGGGTCGCCGGTGCCTCTGTGGGCCAGCCAGTCTCGCACGATTGGTGCGAGGAGGTCTTTCTGGTTTCGGGTACGCTGTCGATCGGCACCGCGTCACGGGAAACACGAGTCCTGGAGGCCGGCACCTATGCTGTGAGGCCGGCCCATGTCGAGCATGGACCGTTCTTCACCCGCGATGGCTGCCTGATGATCGAATTTCTCTACTATCCGCCGGCGAACTAGCGGTTTCCGCGAACGTCTGTTTTTCGGCTGGCTCTCCCGGGCGTGCGAAGGGCTCTGGCAATCACCGTTACAGGCTGGCGGCGAAAATATCCCATCGGCCCGGAAGGCCCTTGAATTCGTGCGAACCACGCGAGGCGAAGCTTAAACCTGCGCCAGCAACCAGATCAGTTACGACCCTTGAGACCAGAACCTCGTCAGCGTTCGAATGCCCCATGACGCGCGCTGCCGCGTGCACGGCAATCCCGCCGATGTCGCCGCCCCTGATCTCAATCTCACCTGTGTGAAGACCCGCTCGCACCGCCAGACCCAGTTGCTTCGAGGAATGACTGAAAGCCAGCGCGCAACGAACCGCGCGACCGGGACCGTCGAATGTCGCCAGGATGCCGTCACCTGTGCTTTTTATGAACGTGCCGCGATGCTGCTGGATGACGTCCTTTGCCAACTGATCATGCCGGTCCAGAACCTGTCGCCATTTCAGGTCTCCCATATTGGCAGCGTTGCGCGTGGAATCGACGATATCGGTGAAAAGCACGGTCGCCAAAACCCGCTCCCTGTCGCGCGATGAGCTTTCGCGGCTGCCCGTGATGAACTCTTCGACGTCTCCTAACAGGGTGTCGGCGTCACCGGAGCCCAGTATGTGATCACCATCCGGGTACTCGATATATTTGGCGTCGGGAATCTTCCTTGCGAGATTTCGTCCGGCTTGCACCGGAATGAGAGCGTCCGTCTCGCGGTGAAGGATCAATGTTGACACTCGCACCGCCGACAATATGGACTCGACGTCGATAGCGGCGTTCAGCAAGGAAAAGGACTTGAACGCCCCTGGGCTGGCAGACAGCCTTTCAAACTTGGCGAAATGTTTGACCGCCTCAGGGTTATGAGCCTCACTCGGATTGATAAGATTGATCAATCCCCCCGTTCCCCACGCCTTTGCACGTTCGGACACGAGCGCTGCGTAGTTCGCGACCTTTTGGGCCGGTGAGCTCGCAAAGCCGGCGTACAGAATGAGATGAGAGACGCGATCGGGGTATGTCGCGGCAAACAAGATGCTCATTGCCGAACCTTCGGAGATACCCATCAGGGCCGCGCGGGGCGAACCGATTTCATCCATGATGGCTCGAACGTCGTCCATGCGCTGTTCAAGCGAGGGAGCATCCGGCATTCTGTCGGAGAGGCCCTGGCCTCGCTTGTCAAAGGTGACGACCCGGGCGAAATGAGCCAGGCGCCGCAACGAGGTCGTGTATCCCGGGCCTTCATGCATGAACTCGACATGGGACACCATGCCGGGGACGATGATGAGATCGATCGGTCCCTCACCGATTGTTTGATATGCGATGTTGAGCTCCCCGCTTAGCGCGTAGCGGGTCACAGGCAATTCGAAATCGCTCATCGGGCGCCTCCACGACCGTCGTGGATGTTGCGCTCCCGCCAATGCCTGAGCAAGCCCCTACCGCGCGGTCTGCAGACCTAGCCCTTGTGGCAGCACGACCCGCTGCCGGCGTCCTTCTGCTCACCCGCAAGCACGCTGCGGCTGTTGCGGTCCGGCGGGATGTCGCCGGCCGCGTTGGCCGCGAAGAAGCCGGTCGGCTTCAAGATGAAGCCGGCATATTCGACCGGCATGATCGGAAAATCCTCGGGCTTGCAGATGTGAGTGTGGCCGAAGGAGTGCCACAGCACGATATCGGTATTCTCGATGTTGCGGTTCTGAGCGGCATAGCGCGGCAACCCATCGCCGCCGGCATGGTTGTTGGGATAATCGCCGCTGGCGTATTTCTCGTCCTTGTCGAAGGCCGTGACCCAAACGTGCTTGGTCGCAAAACCGCCGCGCCTGCGGACGTAGCTGCCCTCCTGGGCCAGCATCAGAGGGCTTGGATTGACCACGAGCTTATAGGCCGGCGCGTTGCCGACCGAATTGGTCTCGTTGGGATTGCTGATCTTCCAGAACCGACCGGTCTCGCCATTGGCAATGGCGGCGGCATCGCGCTCGCGTGACAGCACGCGCGTGGTGGCGTCGAACGCATTGCCGTGCGGGTTGTCCGCCCCCCAGGGCCGCGGCACGAACTCGTGCTCGCTGACGGTGTTGCCGCCGCCGTCGAGATCCATGTGCATGCGCACGTTGAAGAAGTGCTGGTGCGTCGGGCCGCCGAGATTGTCGTCGACCATCCCGCCCCATTTGTACTTTTCGCCAGACGGCACGGCGGCGGTCTGGATGATGCCGGTGAGTTTTGTCTCTAACTGGATCGTGCCGTCCTGGTAGAGATACCAGTAGAAGCCGTAGTCGTAGTTGCCGACGGTGGCGAAGAACGAGATGACGAGCCGCCGCGAGCGCCGCACCTCGAACAGGCCGTTGCGGAATTCGTAGTGCTTCCAGGCAATTCCGTAGTCTTCTTCATGCATGCAGATAGCGTTTTGCATGACGAAGGGTTTTCCATTGTTGTCGGCGGCCGGCACGTCGAAATAATGGATGTTGCCGAGGCAGTCGCAGCCGAGCTCGAGCGCGTTCGCAAGCATGCCGAGGCCGTATTCGCCGGCATCGAACGCCGACTTCCAGAAATGGTTCGCGCTGGGATCGGCGTAAGGCACCACCATCTCGGTGACGCTGGCGCGATGGATCAGCGACCGCTTGCGCGCGCCGTCCTGGTAGGCGAGCTGATGCAGCACCAGCCCTTCGCGCGGCGTGAAGCCGACGCGAAAACTCCATTTCTGCCAGTCGACCTTCCAGCCATCGACCTCAAAGCTCGCGCCCTCGGGCTGCTCGATATGCAGCGGCTTGATGTCGGTTCGCGTATTGGTGACTTCATGCGCGCCGTAATTCCGCTTCTTGCGCGGGATCGGCACGATCGGGTCCCCGTCGGTGAGGTCGAGCACTTTGCCGCTGATGAGGTCGACGACCGCGACCACGCCCTCGATCGGATGAGCATAGCCGTTGTCCTGGAGATGCTCGCGAAAGAAGCTGACAGCGCGGACGATGCGCGCGCCGCGCTCATACTCAAAATCGAAGAAGCCCGAGGAGAACGGATCGACCTGGACCAGCTCGATGTCCTTGTCGGTGAGGCCGCGCCGGTACATCGCATTTCGCCAGCCGGGATCGGCCTTGACCATGGCCTCGCACTTGATGATTTCCTCCAGCATCACCGACGGCTGCCCATAGGGCGCCTCCCGGTTCGGAATGACTTTTCGGGCGACGATCTCGTTGCGAGTCAGATCGACGATGTGCTCGATCGCCTCTCCCGTCGCGATATCGAGTGTCAGCGCGAACGCACGACGCGGCACGCCACCCGCAGCCAGCTCCTGCTTGGTCGGCTCTTCCAGCCGCACCGTCGGGAAGCGACAATTCTCGGGCGAGGCTGATGCCGAACGCACAAGCGTGCAGGCGGCGATGATCTCCTCGGCGGTCAGCGGATCGAGCGGATGCGGCGCCGCGGTCTGCGCCTGCGATTTGGCTTTGACTGTATCGAGCATGGTGATGTCCAGAGATCAGCGCGGAGCGAGATGTGTGGTGATGGCGCGGTAGGCCGCGAACCAGCGTTGGTCGATCGGGACGTCCATCGCCTTGGGCTGCGTCGCGAGCTTGACGATGACGGTGTCCGTTTCGAGATCGACATAGAGGTGCTGGCCGTGGATGCCGATCGCGGTGAGCGCGTTGCGCGCCGGGTCGATCGTGAACCATTTGCTGCGGTAGCGCGCGCCCGGGAAGAATTCCGCGAGGTCGCCGTCAGCCCAGGCCTTGGGATCGCCATTCTCGCGGATATCGTCGACCCACCAGCCCGGCACGACCTGCCGCCCCTCGACGACGCCGCGATTGCGCATCATCTCGCCAAAGCGCAGCAGGTCGCGCGCGGTGACGGAGATTCCGCCGGCGATGCGGCCCATGCCGTGGCTGTCGAGCGTGAGCGAGCCGTCCTCCTCGGCGCCCAGGGGCTGCCAGAGATATTCGGACAGAATGCGTGGATAGGGCATGCCGCAGGCACGCTCATAGACCCAGCCGAGCACTTCGGTGTTGGTCGAGACGTAGTGGAACACCTTGCCGTGCGGCTTGCCGGTGCCGCGGAGTGTCGCGAGATAGGCGCGCTGATGGCCGGGCTCGATACCCGGCGGTGGCACATCCCAGCCCGATGAGAAGCGGTAGCGCGCGACGTCGCCGGCGGGGTCCTCGTAGTCTTCCTCGAATTGGATCGCGACGGCCATGTCCAGCAGGTTGCGCACGGTGCAGGTGCCGTAAACCGAGGTCTCGAGCTCCGGCACGTAGCGCACCACCCTCGCCTCCGGATCGACCAGGCCGCGCGCCGCCAGCACGCCGCCGAGCGTCCCGGCGATCGCCTTGCTGATCGAGCAGATCAGGTGCGGCGTGGTCACGCCCATGCCGTCGCCATACCATTCGTGGATCAACGTGCCTCGATGCATCACGAGCAGCGTGTCGGACTGGGTCTCGCGCAGCGTCGCCTCGATCGTGGTCGCCTTGCCGTCGGGCGCGGTGAAGCCGAGCTTTGCCAACTCGCGTGGCGCGCTGGGAATTGGCGTCGGATGCGCGGAGCGACGGATGTCGGCGGTCGGCAGCACTTCGCGAACGTGCGTGAAGCCCCAGCGGATGGCTGGAAAACTGCGCCAGTTGGCGCGGGTCACCTGGGCCTCCGGTGCGGGCGGGCTGCCGCGCATGATCTCGGTCGGTCGCATCTCGATCCCTCCGCAAGGCGCGATCCCAACCCCGGTGCCGGGAACGGCTGGGGAGGAAGACTGCACGGAAGGCCGCGCGGGGCGTTATCGAAATCCCGCAATATTTTGCTGGACTCGGACGCAGGGCGTGCCAGTCTTGGCGCGGTTCTTGCTGGTTTTCGGCTGACAAATTCTGACGTCCGGTCATGGCCTTAAGCGCAACTCTTCCGATTCAGGACTCGACTGCCAGCCTGCTTCAGGCTGATAGCACGGATGTCGACGAGCATTGCGCCAAGCTCGGCCGCTGGAGGCTGAGCTACGACCAGATCAGCGCCGGGGCGTTCCGGGGCAGCTTTACGCAACTGACCCTGCCCCGGCTTGAAGTGTTCCGCGAGATCACCAGCCAGCAAGTGCGCCAATACGGCCAGTTAGGTGCCGACAGTTTTGGCATCGGCCTGCCCTGGGACGGCGATGGCGAACTCAGCTGTAACGGAACCAGCGCGAGAGGCGCCCGCGTGCTCGCCAGCATCGATGCCGAGATCGACATGTGCACGCCGAGGGCCTTCGAGCTGCGCGGCGTCGTCGCCAGCACGGTGCTGATCGCGGAGCTCGCAGCCCGGCTCGATATCGAGTTGCCGCGCGCCGTCTGGCACCAGCTGCGGGTGATCGAGACGGCCGAAGCTCCCGTCGCGCGGCTGCGCGCCCATCTCGCCGCCATCCAGGAGACCATTACGATCGCGCCCGAGCGCCTGGACGATCCGGCCGCCCGGCAGGCGCTGGAAGACGCCCTCCTCGTCGAGATCATGGACATGCTGCCGACGGCACGCCCGAGCGATCCCGGCCGCAGTTCGGCGGCACGGAAGCGGACCGTGGATCGTGCCCGCGAGCTGATGCATGGCAGCGGTGAGCGCGCGCTGTCGCTGCTGGAGGTCTGCAAGGCGGTCGGCGCCAGCCCGCGCAAGCTCGGCTATTGCTTCCAGGAGGTGGTGGGCACCAGCCCGATGCACTATTGGCGGGCGATGCGGCTGAACCGCGTGCGGCGCGACCTCAAGCGGGGTACTGACGCGTCAATCTACGACGTCGCCGTGCAGCACGGCTTCTGGCACTTCAGCCAGTTCTCGCTCGACTACAAGCGCCACTTCGCAGAGCTGCCCTCGGAGACGCTGCGGCGCGCCAGGCTCGCGGCCTGACGCGCCTGCGCGAGCTTACCAGGTCGGAAGGTACGTGCCCTTGAAGCGCGTCTCCAGGAACGCCTTCACCTGATCGGAGTGATAGGCCTCGATCAGCTGCTTCACCCAGGGCTTGTCCTTGTCTTCTTCGCGGACGGCGAGGATGTTGACCCAGGGACCGTCCGGATTCTCCTGCGCAACCGCATCCTTTGACGGATTGAGGCCGGCCTGCACGGCGTAATTGTTGTTGATCGAGACCAGATCGACGTCCTGGAGCGCGCGCGGAAGCTGGGCGGCATCGAGCTCGACGAAGCGGAGCTTCTTCGGGTTGTCGGTGATATCCGCAATCGTGGAGCTGACGTCGTTCGGGTTCTTCAGCTTGATCAGGCCATGCAGCGCCAGGATCATCAGGCCGCGGGCGCCATTGGAGGGATCGTTGGCGATGGCGACGCGGGCGCCTTCGGGCAGCTCAGCGAGCTTCTTGTATTTTTGCGAGTAGACGCCCTGCGGCGAGCCGATCGTGGTCGCGACCTTGACGATCTTCCAGCCGGTCTTCGAAATCTGGTTCTTCAGGTAAGGCTCGTGCTGGAACGAGTTGGCCTCGAGGTCCTTCAGTGCCAGCGCCTGGTTCGGGATCACATAGTCGGTGAACTCGACCACCTTGATGTCGAGGCCGCGCTCGGCGCCGACCCTCTTCACGACGTCCATGATCTCGGCGTGGGGACCGGCGGTCACGCCGACGCGAATGGTTTCGGCGTGGGCCGTGGTCGCAAGCAAGGCTGCAGCCGCAAGGGTTGCGAGAAAACGCATTGGTGTCTCCAGTTTCGAAAAAGTTTGGATCAGCGATGCCGTAGCCGGCGGTTGACCCGGCGCGCCAGATAATCGCCCGCGCTCTGGACCAGCTGCACCAGCGCGATCAGCACGACCACGACGGCCAGCATCATCTCCGGCATGAAGCGCTGATAGCCGTAGCGGATGCCGAGATCGCCGAGCCCGCCGCCGCCGACAGCGCCGACCATGGCGGAGTAGCCGAGCAGGCTGACCACCGCGAGCGTCAGCGCCAGCAGCAGGCCGGGCAGCGCCTCGGGGATCAAGACCTTGAACACGATCTGGATCGGCGAGGCCCCGAACGACGACGCGGTCTCGATCAGGCCGCCATCGACCTCGCGGATCGCGGCCTCGACGAGGCGCGCGATGAACGGCGCCGAAGCGATGGTCAGCGGCACGATCGCCGCGGTCGACCCGATCGAGGTGCCGGCAATCAGCCGCGTAAACGGGATGATGGCAACGACCAGGATGATGAAGGGCGTCGAGCGGGTCGCATTGACGACGATGCCGAGCACGCGATTGACGGCGGGAGCCGCGAACAGCTCGCCCTTCCGGCTGGTCGCAAGGAAGACGCCGAGCGGCAGGCCGAAGGCGGTGCCGAGCAGCGCCGCAATGCCGACCATGTACAGGCTCTCGCCCGTGGCCTGGATAATCAGGTTGATGAGTTCAGGCGACATAGCCGAGACGCTCCGCCGAGAATTGATATTGCGACAGCCAGGCCAGCGTGCGCGCGGCAGCGCTGTCTCCGCCGGGAATGCCGAGCACCAGCGATCCCACATGCTGGCCGCCGATCTCGTCGATGCGCGCCGAGAGCAGCGAGACGTCGAGGCCGAGCTCGCGGGCAAGCCGCGCGATCAGCGTGTCTCCCGCCCCTGCCCCGCGCACCTGGACGCGGATCACGGCGTGGCTGCCCGGTTCCTGCACGATCCGGCTGGCCAGAGAGACCGGCAGGCTGTCGCCGGTCACCTCGGCCAGGAAGGACTGGGTGATCGGATGTTTGGGATGGGTGAAGATATCCGCGACATGGCCGCTCTCGACGACGTGGCCGGCATCGAGCACGACGACTTCCTTGGCGAGCTGGCGCACGACGGACATTTCATGGGTGATCAGCACGATGGTCACGCCGAGCTCGCGGTTGATGTTCGCAAGCAGATCGAGGATCGCGCGCGTGGTCTGCGGATCGAGCGCGGAGGTCGCCTCGTCCGACAGCAGCACGCTCGGCCGTGTCGCCAGCGCGCGGGCAATGCCGACGCGCTGCTTCTGACCACCGGAGAGTTCCGAGGGGTAACGGTCGTGCTTGTCGGCGATCCCGACGAGGTCGAGCAGCTCGGCCACGCGGGCCTTGATGTCGGCCTTGGACCAGCCGGCGATCTCCAGCGGGAGCGCGATGTTGTCGGCCGCGGTGCGCGACGACAGCAGATTGAAGTGCTGGAAGATCATGCCGATCGAGCGCTGCGCGAGCCGCAAGTCCCGCCCGGTGAGCACCGAGATGTCCTTGCCATCGACGACGACGCGGCCCGTGGTCGGTTTCTCCAGCCCGTTGATCAGCCGAACCAGGCTCGACTTGCCGGCGCCGGAGCGGCCGATCACGCCGGTGATGGAACCACGCGCGATCGCGAAGTCGATGCCTTCCAGCGCATTGACCCCGGGCTTGCCGCGATAGGCCGGATAGGTCTTCGAGATGTCGGCGAAACGGACCATGGCCTCCGGTTCAGCCGCGTTGTCCTTGATCTCGACCGGCTCTCCGATCACCAGCGATGGGTGCGCATTCATGGAAGCGACTTTCATGCACGATATTTAGCTCGCCCGCCCGAGAGGCGCACGAGAACCAGGTCGCCATCCAAGCGACGGAGGGTGGAACAGTGACAGGTGCCGAACGGCGACGCTGCACTGCAGCACACCATCGCCTTTTCCAGTCTTTCTTGCAATTTCAGATATTTGCTGGCGATTGGGCGAAGTTTTCCCAATCCCCCGGCTGAGAAGAAAATTCGTCTGCCGGGGGTATCAGCCTGCGGCCGGGCTCACCGGACCATTTGCAGCCAGGGCAGCACGATCAGCAGCAGCCCGGCGAAATAGAGCACCCCGAAGATCAGGCCAAAGCCCCAGAACTGCCCCTTCCCGATATAGCCGCTGCCGTAATACATCGGCGCCGGCCCCGTGGCGTAAGGCGAGATCACGCCCATCAGGCCGAGCGAGTACATGCAGAGCATCGCCAGCGTCGTCACCGGCAGATCGGCGATACCGGAACCGACCGCAAGCACGACAGGCAGCACGGCGGCGGCATGCGAGGTGATGCTCGAGAAGAAGTAGTGGATCCAGAAGAACAGCGCGACCAGCAGGATCATCGCGGTCGACGGCGTGAGGCCTGCGAGCGGTTTGGCGAATTCGTTCGCAAACCATTTGATGAAGCCGATCTCGTTGAGACCCGAGGCCAGCGTGAGCAGCGAGGTGAAATAGAAGAACACCTCCCAGGCGCTCTTCTCGCTGACGATGTCGGCGAACTCGATCACACCGGTCACCAGCATCAGCGAGATCACAATGAACACGACGGTCGTGGCATTGACGAAGTTCGAGCCGAGCACGGGCACATGGATGTCCGGGCTCGAGCCCGCGATCCACAGGAACATCGCGAGGATGATCAGCGCCAGCATGATCCACTCGTTGCGCGACATCGGGCCCATCTCCGCGAGCTCGTTCGCGGCCCAATCGGAGATCTCGGGGCTGTGCTTCACCTCCGGCCGGCAGATCGCGTAGCTGAGCAGCGGCACGAGGATCATCAGGAGAATGCCGAGCGGCGCGAAGCCGATGAACCACTGGCCCCAGCTCACGTCGACACCGACCGTCTTCTTGGCGATGGCGAGCGCCGCCGCGTTCGGCGCCAGTGCGGTGAAGAACAGCGAGCTGGTGATCGCGGTCGCCGCGAACGCGGTCCACATCACGTAGGTGCCGATCTTGCCGGCGGTCGGCCCCGGCTCGGAGCCGTAGATGCGCGGGATGTTGCTGATGATGGGATAGACGATGCCGCCGCTGCGCGCGGTGTTGGACGGCGTCGCGGGGGCAAGCAGGAAGTCGGACATCGCGACCGCGTAGCCGAGACCGAGCGTGTTGCGTCCCAGGCGCCGCACCAGCACCAGTGCGATGCGCCGGCCGAGCTGGCTCTTGCGATAGCCGATCGAGAACACGAAGGCGCCGACGATCAGCCACACCGTGCTCTCGGCGAATCCTGCCAGCATCCAGCGCAGCGATTTGCCGGGATCGGGATCGACATAGCCGCCGACGCCTGCGACCGTCAGCCCGATCAGGCCGACCGCGCCGACCGGCATCGATTCCAGGATCAGCCCGGTGATGACGGCCGCGAACACGGCAAAATAGTGCCACTGATTGACGTTGAGGCCCGCCGGAACCGGCCACAGATAGATCGCGAGCCATACCACCAGCGGCGCAATCAGCTTCCAGCGATGCATTCCCGGTCCCTCCCGCGGCGCGCGCGGGATCGTTGACCGAGCCGCTGCCGCCAAAGCCTGTTACGGCACAGATCGGCGGGCGATTCAATGCCTGCGCGAAGCCGGCTAGCCGTCTGTCCCCGTCTTGGCGAGCGGCACCATCAGGGAGCGGCGATCGGACTCGACGACCCGGTTACGGCCCTGCCCCTTGGCCTGGTACAGCGCCGTGTCGGCTGCTGCCACCAGCATGTCGCCCTTCGGCACATGCAGCGGCGTCACGGCAAGGCCGATCGACGCCGTGATGTTGCGCAATGGCGCGCCGTTGGGGATGTCGACATGCATCGCGCGGACCGCATCGAGCACGGCATTGGCGCGTGACATGGCCGCGTCGATATCGGCGCCCGGCATCAGCACCAGGAATTCCTCGCCGCCGAAGCGGCCGACGATGTCGGTCTTGCGGATGGTCTTCTCGAGCACCGCGCCGAGCTCGCGCAGCACCGCGTCGCCGGATTCGTGGCCGAAGGTGTCGTTGATCTTCTTGAAATGGTCGACGTCGATGATCAAGAGCGCCATCGTCTCGCCGGTGCGCATCGCCCGGCCGGATTCGCGCGCGAGCGCGTCCTCGAGGAAGCGGCGGTTGTAGAGGCCGGTGAGCTGGTCGCGGATAGCCTGGCTGCGCAACTGCTCGCGCAGCTGGAGGTTGGCGAGCGCCAGCGAAATCTGCTCGGCAAGCATCGTCGCAAGCTGGTCGGTGCCGTCGGCAAAGCAAGCATTGCCGGCTTCACGATAGAGCACGCCGAGCAGCGTGTTCTGCGCGACGAGCGGCTCGCAGACATAGATGCCGGCGCGAGCCTCGCAGCAGGCATGGCCGCAGACGAGCCCTTGGCTCGCCTCGGAGACCGGGAATTTGGTGCCGCGGCGCAGTGCCCAGCAATCTTCCAGCGCAAACGCCTGCGATGTCGCGGCCACCTCGCCCCAGCGCGGCCCGCGTGTGACGCCGTCACGGGCGTCGTTCATCAGGTACAGCGCGCCCGCCTCCTCCGGAAACAGGAAGCCGGCATAGGTTTCGACCGCGGCAAAAACCTCCTCCGGCTTCTGGCAGGACTGCAGCAGGCCGGAGAGCTCGGTCAGCAGCGCGATTTCCTTGGTACGGATCTCGGCCGCCTTGAGCGATGAGGTCAGCCGGGCGTTGGTGTCCTGGAGTTGTCTGGCGTGATCGGCGCGTTCGGCTTCGAGCGCGATGAGCTTGCCGAGCAGCCGGCGGGAGCGCAGCCAGATGCCGGCGACCAGCGCAATCAGCAGCGCGATCACAATGCCGCTGGCGAGAACCAAACCAGGCGCGATTTGCGGATCGGCGGCGAGCATGTCTGCAATTCCTTAACCACGAACGCCCACCTCCGGGCGGAACATGCGGGGTGGATAGCGCAGGCAGCATTGAGAATGAGTTTGCGGCGCATCCCTCCTGTGCAAAGCGGTAAAGAAAGCGTTGGCTACCTTCCCTTAAACTTAGGCTTGCGCCGCGTCAGGAACGCCTCGACGCCCTCCTTGTGGTCCTCGCTGAGGCTCGCCAGCGCGAACTGGTCGATATCCATGTGGCTGGCGAGATCGTCCAGCGCGTGCGCGAGCCGGTTGACGGTCAGCTTGGTCATCGCGACCGACAGCGGCGGCTGCGCGGCCACCTTGCGCGCCAGCTCCATGGCGGCATCAAAGGCATGGCCGGGATCGACGACCTGCTCGACCAGGCCCCATTGATAGGCCTCGTCAGCGGAGATGCGCTCGCCGGCGAGGATCACCGCCTGCTTGGTGCGGGCCGGTCCGATCAGATGCAACATGCGCGGGATACTCTGCCAGCTCATGTTCATGCCGAGCCCGATCTCGGGCACGCGCAGATGCGCATCGCCGCCCATCACGCGGAAGTCGAGTGCGACCGCAAGCGCCACGCCGCCGCCGACGCAAAAGCCTTCGATCGCCGCGATCGTGATCTGCTCCATCTCCTGCCATGCGTGCGTCAGGCGCGGTCCGAGCTTGAGATGCCGTCTCAGCGCGCCGAGATCCATCTCCTTGCGCGAGCGCCCTTCGGCGTCCTTCAAATCGAAGCCGGCGCTGAACGCGCCCGAATTGCCGGTCAGCACCACGACGGACGTCGCCGCGTCATCCTCGAAGGAGCGCGCCGCTGCGGTGAGCTGGCGCAGCGCCTCCGGCGACAGCGCATTGATGCCGTCATGACGGTCGAACCGCACCACCGCGATCCGCCCATCGGGGCCGAGGCCCCTCTCGATCTTGACGAAGTCTTTCATGGGGCGCCTCCGAAGCTGATTTTCGATGATGTTAGCCCACAAACGACGTCACGAATATGGGACCGACCGCGCTTCAACGAAGGCTCGACAGGCAAGGACCATGCGCTTAATCTTTCGCGCCATGAGCCACGATCACGACCACCATCATCACCACGATCACGACCACTCGGAATTGTCGGAGACCGAGCTGCGCGTGCGCGCACTCGAGACGATTCTGACCGAAAAGGGTTACGTCGAGCCGGCCGCGCTCGATGCCATCATCCAGGCCTATGAGACCAAGATCGGCCCGCATAACGGCGCGCGCGTCGTCGCCAAGGCCTGGACCGATCCGGCATTCAAGAAGGCCCTGCTGGAGGATGGCAGCAAGGCGATTGGCACGCTCGGCCATGTCAGCCGCGTCGGGGACCATCTCGTCGTGGTCGAGAACACGCCGCAGCGACACAACATGGTCGTGTGCACGTTGTGCTCCTGCTACCCCTGGGAAATGCTCGGGCTGCCGCCGGTCTGGTACAAGGCCTCGCCCTATCGCTCGCGCGCGGTGAAAGACCCGCGCGGCGTGCTCGCCGATTTCGACGTGACACTGCCGAAGGACATCGAGGTGCGCGTGTGGGATTCGACCGCCGAGACGCGCTTCCTGGTGCTACCGATGCGGCCCGCAGGCACCGAGGGCTGGAGCGAGGAGCAGCTCGCCGACCTCGTCACCCGCGACTCCATGATCGGTACGGGCTTTCCCAAGACGCCCGGAGCGCCGTCGTGAACGGCGTCCACGACATGGGCGGCATGGACGGGTTCGGCAAGGTCGAGCCTGAGCCGAACGAGCCTGTCTTCCACGAGGAGTGGGAGTCCCGCGTGCTGGCGATGGTGCGCGCGATGGGCGCGGCCGGCGCCTTCAACATCGACACCTCGCGCTTCTATCGCGAGACGCTGCCGCCGCATGTCTACCTCTCGAGCTCCTACTACAAGAAGTGGTTCCTCGGGCTCGAGGAGATGCTGATCGAGAAGGGCTACCTCACGCGCGAAGAGGTCGCCGCCGGTCATGCGATGCAGCCGGGCAAGGCGCTCAAGCACGGCAAGTTCGACCTCGCCAATGTCGAGCGCATCATGGTGCGCGGCAAGTTCGCCCGCCCTGCCCCCGCGGCCGCCAAATTGAACATCGGCGATCGCGTCCGTGCGAAGAACATCCACCCGACCACGCACACGCGGCTGCCGCGCTACGTGCGCGGCCATGTCGGCGTGGTCGAGCTGAACCATGGCTGCCACGTGTTTCCGGATTCCGCGGCGATGGAGCTCGGTGAGAATCCGCAATGGCTCTACACCGTCGTATTCGAAGGCCGCGACCTCTGGGGCGCGGATGGTGATCCGACGCTGAAAGTCTCGATCGACGCGTTCGAGCCTTATCTGGATCCGGCGTAATGAGCAGCAAGGCCGCTGCCGCTGCGACGGCAGCCATTCCAAGCATTCCGCGCGATGACGACGGCCCGGTGTTCCGCGCGCCCTGGGAAGCACACGCCTTCGCCATGGCGCTGACGCTGCACGACCGCGGCGTCTTCACCTGGCCGGAATGGGCCGCAGCCTTGGCCGATGAGATCAAGCGCGCGCAGGCCGCCGGAGATCCCGATACGGGCGAGACCTATTATCTGCACTGGCTCGCCACGCTGGAGGGGCTCGTCGCACGCAAGGGCGTGGCATCGATGGACACGTTGCATCGCTATCGCGATGCGTGGGACCACGCGGCCGATCGGACGCCGCACGGCAAGCCGATTGAGTTAAGGCCGGAAGATTTTGGGTAGTTTGTTTGGCGCGCTCGCGCCAAACCCTCCACTGTCATTCCCCGCGAAAGCGGGGAATCCAGTACGCCGCGGCTTCTCCGTACCTCGCACTGTCTCTGGAATACTGGATCGCCCGCCTTCGCGGGCGATGACTGCGGAGGTGATGGCGACAGGGGAGACCCGAGCGCTATTTGCGTCCGGCCACAAACTCCCGCCACCCCTTCGCCCGCAGGCTGCACGCCGGGCACTCGCCGCAGCCATAGCCCCAATCGTGCTGCGCGCCGCGTTCGCCGAGATAGCAGGTGTGCGACTGCTCGCGGATGAGATCGACGAGCCCCGCGCCGCCGAGGTCATGCGCCAGCTTCCACGTCGCCGCCTTGTCGATCCACATCAGCGGCGTATGCAGCTCGAACTTGCGGGCCATGCCGAGCGAGAGCGCGGCCTGCATCGCGCGGATGGTGTCGTCGCGGCAATCGGGATAGCCGGAATAGTCGGTCTCGCACATGCCGCCGACGATGTGGGTGATGCCCCGGCGATACGCCAGCGCTGCGGCGAACGTCAAAAACACCAGATTGCGACCGGGCACGAAGGTGTTGGGCAGGCCGTCGGCGCCCATCGCGATCGCGACATCGCGCGTCAGCGCCGTCTCGGACACGGCGGCCAGCGTCGGGATCGACAGCGTATGGCTCTCGCCGAGCTTGGCGGCCCAATCGGCACGCAAGCCCTTGATGCCGTCGAACAGCCGGTCGCGGCAATCGAGCTCGACGGCGTGGCGTTGCCCGTAGTCGAACCCCAGCGTTTCCACGCGTGCGAAGCGGCTGAGCGCCCAGGCAAGGCAGGTGGTGGAATCCTGGCCGCCGGAAAACAGCACCAGCGCGGTTTGTGATGAAAATGCGTCGCTCATGGCCCGGGCTTTAGCACTGTGAAGCGCAGCAGCCAATCGGTGGAAATCGGCCTGTTCCGCTTGCCGCCGCTGGGAACGGCGGCCCGCTTTTGGCATAAGGCATGGGACCCAGGAGACTGCCCCGCAATGACCCCTTCCCGCGACATTTCCCGCCTGATCGAGATCATGGCCGCGCTGCGCACGCCGGTGACCGGCTGCCCCTGGGACCTCGAGCAGAACTTTGCGACCATCGCACCCTATACGATCGAAGAGGCCCATGAAGTGGTCGACGCCATCGATCGCAACGATCTCGACGACCTCAGGGAGGAGCTCGGCGATCTGCTCTTGCAGGTGGTGTTCCATGCCCAGATGGCCTCGGAGCAGAACGCGTTTGCGTTCGGCGATGTCGTCGAAGCCATCACCCGCAAGATGATCCGGCGCCATCCCCACGTCTTCGCCGACAAGGATGGCAATCTCGCCTCCTCCCACGTCAAGGAAGTCTGGGACCGCATCAAGGCCGAGGAGAAAGCCGAGCGCGCCGCGCGCCGGCCGCCGGAGGCGACGCCGCCGCACAAATCTCTGCTGTCGGGCGTCAAGGCCGGCCAGCCCGCGCTGACCCGCGCCATGGAGCTGCAGCGCAAGGCCTCCACCGTCGGCTTCGACTGGAACGATCCGCGCGCCGTGCTGCAAAAGATCCGCGAGGAAGCGGACGAGATCGAAGCCGCGCTCGATCGCAATGACAAGCAGGAGATCGCGGAAGAAACCGGCGACCTCATGTTCGCCCTCGTCAACCTCGCTCGCCATGTCGACGCCGATCCGGAAGCCGCGCTACGTGCAACCAACGCAAAATTCGAAAAGCGCTTTGCCTATATCGAACGCGCGCTGGAGGCGCAGGGCCGCACCCTGCAGCAGGCCTCGCTGGCGGAGATGGACGCGCTGTGGAACGCAGCAAAGGGTGAAGCGGCATCGGAGGGATACAAGGAGGCCCGCCGCTAGCCTTGCGGCATTCCTCGCATGCGGCTCCACTCAGTTGACGCGATTTGATTCAGACATAGGTCAGTCCCCTTTCCTGAATGCAGCGGAGCCGCCCAGCCAGACCTTGAAGTCCGGCTCGGGGCTTGGTGGATCACCTACCTTTCAAGCCATCAAATCGTCACGACCGACAGTCTAGAGTTGAACGGCGAAGCCAGCGCAGCCGTAACCCATGGCAGGTGAGTGCGATGCCACTGAAGAGCTATTCGGTCCTCAAGGGACGCCCGATCGCGATGCGTTTCGGCACCGGCCAGTCGCCGCACTACCAGATCCATATCGTGGCCGACAACGCGGACTTCCGCATCGCCGTCAATGTTCAGTCAGCCGACGGAAGCGAAGTCGAATTCCTGGTGCGATCGCCCTTTGTCCATCCGATCACCGATCAACTCGCGGCGCTGCCGCAAGGCCTGCATGCGCAGCCGCCGAAACCGGGCGGCGTCGCGCTCGACTTCATTCGCGGCAATCTGATGCAGCCGCAGGAGATGACTCCGCTGCCGCTGTCTGCGCCTGGACCGGATAACGACCTCAACGAGAAGCTCAACCAGTTCGTCCAGCGCGCACTCTCGGACGAGAGCGCGATAATGTACGCATTCGGCGACATATGGGGGCCGGAGACGAAGGCGGACAATTATTTCGGCTTCCGCCCGGGCCGCGGCATTCACGACATCCATATGAACCAGGGAAACCCGATCGGAAGCTTCTCGGGCGACAACGGCCCGTGGCAGGACGGCGGGCTCGTGTTCGAATTCCCCAATCAAAGGCTTTGGACCGCGGTCTTCCTCAAATTCCAGACGCAGGCCTGGCACACCGACGACAAGACCGGTGATCCAATCGATCTCGGTGGAGGCACGCCGACACCGCCGCCAGATCCGACGACACCTCCGACCGGGCAACTGCCGGATGGTCTCGTGCGCATCATCGCGGCGCTCGTCAACGCCGTGAAGACGCCCGAGCGGGAGGTCGTCACGCTGCTCAATACGGCCGATCGCGACATCGATCTCACCGGCTGGATGCTGGCCGACAAGCAGAAGAACAAGATGGTCCTGTCAGGGACAATCGCGGCCGGGGGCACGCTGGCCGTCGTCGTGCAGGCGCCGATGCAATTGTCGAACCAGGGTGGCATCATTTCGTTGCTGGACGCGAATGGGGTCAAGATCCACGGCGTCGCCTATACCAAGGCGCAAGCGAAAACTCCGGGCCTGACGATTCCGTTCTGATGGACAGAGCTGGTGGCTGACGCAGAGCCCGCGATATGCGGTCAAATTCGAGCCGCGCGCCGGGTTGGCCGCACGCGATGCGGGATGCTTCGGGGCACCGTCATGCTCGAGGATGTCGCGCGAGCCTTTGATCTCTCGGACGAGGCCGAAGTCTACATTCCGATCGAGGAGTCCGAAGCAGCCTCGATTGCAGTCGGCATCTTGAATCGCGACCTCGCCTACGACACAGAGATCATGAGCCCTGCCCGCGCGGCGGCTTTCTGGCAACAGTTTATTCAGCTCTTCGACGGCCAGAGGCTTTGCTTCTTTTCGAACTGCCGAGCCGGCGTGCACCAATGGAATCCCGCAACGAACTCCACGTTTGACAAAGGCATTCTGGTCGTCGGAGAGTCCAGCAGCGGTTGTTTATGGGTCGAGGACGAGGACTAGTCGTCCCGAGTTCGAGGGCATTGTGGACATCAGGCAAGACGATCCGAAGGCGGCACATGTCGCCGATTTGCTGGCACATCATCTGGAAGAGCTGCGCAGCGTCATGGGCGAACATGCGCAGGCGCTGGACGCGAGCGGTCTGTCGGCCCCGACCGTTACGTTCTGGACCGTTTGGCAAGGCGATGTGCTGGCTGGGTTCGGTGCACTGAAGCAGCTCGATGACACGCATGCAGAGGTGAAGTCGATGCGCGCTGCGCCTGCCGCGCGCGGGACCGGAGTTGGCCGCGCCATCCTGAACCACATCGTTGCCGAAGGACGCAAGCGCGGATATGCGCGCCTTAGCCTCGAGACTGGCACTGCGCCGCTACACGAACCTGCCGTCGCGCTGTACCGCAGCGCCGGCTTCGTATCCTGCGAGCCCTTCGCCGACTATCAGGCGAGCCCGCACAACCAGTTCATGCGCCTCGATCTGTCCAGATAACTTGCTTCATACTTCGCCAGGACGACTACGGGGCCGACAGACGCGGCACGGCATCGAACCTGTTCACCACGATATCCCGCTTGGTCTCGTCCACCCGTACGGTCATGTCGAAGCGACCGTCGTGCAGCTCCTTGGCCAGCACCTCGGAATTGCGGTGCAGCCAGGAGATGCCGGCGCCGTCGGCCGCGTCGATGGAGAGATCGAGCGTGGTGCGCTTGGCGGCGAGGCGTTCTTCGATCGCCGCAAGAAGTGCGTCGATCCCCTCGCCTGACACGGCCGAGACCAGCATCGCCGGATGGTCTTCCGGCCGGCGTGCAGCGATGTTCAAAAGCTCTTCGCGCTGTTCGGAGTCGTAACGGTCGAACTTGTTCCAGACCTCGATGATGCGGCCGGAATCATCGGGATTGATACCGAGCTGCCGCAGTACCGCGTCGACGTCGCTCTGCTGCGCCTCGGCATCCTCGTGCGAGATGTCGCGCACGTGCAGGATGACGTCGGCCTCCAGCACCTCCTCGAGCGTGGCGCGGAAGGCGGCGACGAGCTGCGTCGGCAGATTGGAGATGAAGCCAACGGTGTCCGACAGCATCGCCTTGCCGCCATGCGGCAGCGTCAGCGCGCGCAAGGTGGGATCGAGCGTTGCGAACAGCATGTCGGCGGCCTGCACGTCGGCGCGGGTCAGGCGGTTGAACAGCGTCGATTTGCCGGCATTGGTGTAGCCGACCAGCGCAACCACGCGATACGGCACGCGCTGGCGGCCGGCGCGATGCAGCCGCCGCGTCGCCTGCACCTTCTTCAGCTCGCCCTCGAGTTTGGAGATGCGTTCCTGGATCAGGCGGCGGTCGGCCTCGATCTGCGTCTCGCCCGGACCGCCCATGAAGCCGAAACCGCCGCGCTGGCGTTCGAGATGGGTCCAGGAGCGCACCAGGCGCGAGCGCTGGTAGTTGAGATGGGCGAGTTCGACCTGAAGCGAGCCTTCCTTGGTCTTGGCGCGGCGGCCGAAGATTTCGAGAATGAGCCCGGTGCGGTCGAGCACCTTGGCATGCAGCTCCTTCTCGAGATTGCGCTGCTGGATCGGCGCGAGCGCGCAATCCATCACCACGAGCTCGGCCTCGAGGCTCTTGGCCAGCGCTGCGATCTCCTCGACCTTGCCCTTGCCGATATAGGTCGCGGGCCGGATCTGGCTGATCGGCGCGATGATCGCATCCGCAATGACGAGATCGATGGCGCGCGCGAGGCCGGCGGCTTCGTCGAGCCGGGCCTCGGCATTGCGCTGGATATGACTCTCCAATTGCGCGTCGGCACCGCCTGCGCGCACCCGCAAATAGGGGCCGATGACAAGCACCCGCCCCGTCTGCTTAGCCCCTGCCGACCGCGGACGATCGGCATCCCCGTCGAAATTCCGGGGTTCCAATCAGAGCACTCTCAAGCCGGCTGATCCTCGCCGCCTTCGAACAGCTGGATCGGAGCGCCCGGCATGATGGTCGAGATCGCATGCTTGTAGACGAGCTGCGAATGACCATCGCGCCGAAGCAGCAAACAGAAATTGTCGAACCAGGTCACGATGCCCTGGAGCTTCACTCCGTTGACCAGAAAGATCGTCAGTGGCGTTTTGGTTTTGCGAACGTGATTGAGGAAGGTGTCCTGCAGGTTTTGTGCGCGGTCTGCCGCCATTGTTTTTTTCTCGCTTTGAGTTTCTTTTTATTGCGCCGGTTGCGACCCTGTTTTCAAAATTGGGCCTTCTTCCGGTCGCCGTTCCTCATGAGATCCCCCTCGGAGGAACAGCCCCTTGATTAGAGGACAGGTCGGCTTATTAGGCAAGCCGCTTGACGCGGCAGGGCCCGTCCATTTTCTCCGAAAAACTACGGAAATAGATGATTTTTCTCGCTTATCCCCGGGGCGTCCGGCGTCAGCCGACGCCGAGCGCTTTCAACTTCCGGTGCAACGCCGAACGTTCCATGCCAACAAACTCGGCCGTACGAGAAATATTTCCTGAAAAACGACTGATCTGGGCAATCAAATAGTCGCGCTCGAACACTTCGCGGGCCTCGCGGAGCGGCAGGCCCATGATGTGCTCGCCGTTGTTGCTGGTCGGCATCGCGGGCACCATCGAGCCAACGTCCTGCGGGAGCATATCGGCGGTGATGATCACCTCCGGTCCGCCAGCGGCCAGAATCATGACTCTTTCAACATTGTTGCGGAGCTGGCGCACATTGCCCGGCCAGACATGCGATTGCAGCACCGCCATCGCATCCTGCCCGATCTGCCGTTTGGGCAGGCCGCTGCCGGCCGAGATCTGCTCCATGAAATAGTCGATCAGCTCCGGAATGTCCTCGCGCCGCTCAGAGAGCGCGGGCACGCGGATCGGCACCACCGAGAGCCGATGATAGAGGTCCTCGCGGAAATGGCCGGCGGCGATCTCCTCTTCGAGATTGCGCGCGGTCGAGGAGATGATGCGGACGTCGACCTGCACCTTGGCGGTGCCGCCCACGCGCTGGAACGACTGCTCGACCAGCACGCGCAAGATCTTGTTCTGGGTCTCGCGCGGCATGTCCGCAATCTCGTCGATGAACAGCGTGCCGCCATGGGCCTCTTCGAGCGCGCCCGGCTTGCGCGGCTGCTCGCCGTTGGACTGCTCGACGCCGAACAGCTCGTGCTCCATGCGCTCGGGCGTGATCGCGGCGGCGTTGATGACGACGAAGGGGCCATCGGCGCGGCCCGAGGCCGTATGCAGCGTGCGCGCGGTCAGCTCCTTGCCGGCGCCGGCGGGGCCGACGATCAGGATGCGGCTGTTGGCCTTCGCGGCGCGCTCGATGGTCTGGCGCAGCTGGTTCATGCTGGGCGAGCGGCCGACGAGCTGGCTGGCGCTCGGTGCGAGCTGCTTCAGCTCCTTGACCTCGCGCTTGAGCCGCGAGTTTTCCAGCGCACGGTTGGCGACCAGGATCAGGCGATCGGCCTTGAACGGCTTCTCGATGAAATCATAGGCGCCGCGCTTGATCGCGGCGACCGCAGTCTCGATGTTGCCGTGGCCGGAGATCATCACGACCGGCAGATCGGCATTGTCCTTCTTGACCTGCTCCAGCAACTGCAGGCCGTCGAGCTTGGAGCCCTGCAGCCAGATGTCGAGGAATACGAGGTGCGGCCGGCGATTGGCGATTTCGGCCAAAGCCGAGTCGCTGTCGCGCGCGGTGCGGGTGACGAATCCCTCGTCCTCGAGGATGCCCGCAACGAGATCCCGAATATCGGCCTCATCATCGACAATCAGAATTTCACTTGCCATGGGTCGCGCCTGTCTTGTCAGCTGCCTGTTGAGGCTTCGATTTTCGGTGAATCATTGGTCTTTTCAGCCGGCCCTTTGGTTTCGGCCGCCGGCTCTTTTGTTTCCTGCGCCGCGACGGAATCCGCAGCCGTTTCCTTAATGTCCGCCGTGGCTCCGGCCTTTGCCGTCGCCTCGGCCGGGTCCTTCGCCGGTTCTTTGACGGCCGGCGCCTGCACGGCTCCCTCGGCCTTCTTGGCTTCGCCGGAGATCGCAAAGCGCATCCGCATCCAGGCACCGCGCTGGCCTTCGCGGAAGTCGGAGGCGTCCTTCAGCTCAATGCGGCCGCCATGGTCTTCCAGCACGCGGCCGACGATGGCAAGGCCAAGGCCGGTGCCCTTGGCGCGCGTCGTCACATAGGGCTCGAGCAACCGCGAGCGCGCGACCTTGGGCAGGCCGATGCCGTTGTCGATCACGTCGATCAGCACGTCCTCGCCCTCGCGCGACACCACGACGTCGATGCGGCCCTTGCCGCCGTCCTTGCCGAGCTCCTCCGGCGGGACCTGCTCGATCGCCTCGGTCGCGTTCTTGACGATGTTGGTGACCGCCTGCGAGATCAGCCGGCGGTCGAACTGGGCGCGCAGCGGATCGTCCTTGAACTCGGCCTCGATATCGAGCTCGGGATGGGCGACCTTCATCAGGAAGACCGCCTGCCGCACGGTGTCGGCGACGTCCTCACCTTCCATCACGGGCTTCGGCATCCGCGCAAAGCGCGAGAACTCGTCGACCATGCGGCGGATGTCGTCGACCTGGCGCACGATAGTGTCGGTGCACTGGTCGAAGATCTGCTTGTCCTTGGCTTCGGTGATGTCCTTGCCGAACTTGCGGCGGATGCGCTCGGCGGAGAGCTGGATCGGCGTCAGCGGGTTCTTGATCTCGTGGGCGATGCGGCGCGCGACATCGCCCCAGGCCGAGGTGCGCTGCGCCGAGACCAGCTCGGTGATGTCGTCGAGCGTGATGATGTAGCTGTCGTGCGGCTGGTTCTTCTCGGCGCTGACGCGCACCGAAAGGTTTCGCTCGGTGCCGTCGCGCGTGATGGTGATCTGGCCCTGCACCAGGCGCTGGGTCCCTTCCCGCGACGTCTTCATCATCTCGTCGAGCTCGGGCAGCACGTCGGAGAGCGGATGGCCGAGTGTTTCGGCCTCGGAATGACCGATCAACTTCTCGGCGGAGCGGTTGAGAATGCCGACGCTGCCCGAGGTGTCCACGCCGATGATGCCGGCACTCGCCGAGGACAGCACGGCTTCGATGAAGCGGCGGCGGCTGTCGATGAGGTCGCTGGCATTGACGAGCTCGTCGCGCTGGCTGCGCAGTTCCTGCGTCATCTTGTTGAAGGTCTCGCCGAGCTGGGCGAGATCGCCCTCCGATTGATGCACGGGCACCTTCACATGGAGATCGCCGGTCGAAACCGTGTGGGCCGCGTTCATCAGCCGCCGGATCGGCGCCACCAGCGAGTTGGCGAAGTTGAGGCCGATCAGCACCGAGGCCATCAGAATGGTCAGCGCGATCACCGCGAACATCAGCGCGAACGCCACCTGGATGCCGAGCCGGCGCGACTCGATCTGGGCGTATTCGGCGACGCTGATCTCGGTCTGCTTGAGCTGACTGACGACCTTCGGATCGAGCGGGCGGGCGACGTACAGGAACGTGTCGCTGAAGGCGCGCAGGCGGATCACCGCGGCGACATAGCTCGCATCCGGCAGCACCGCGATCTCGGGCTCATTCTCGTTGACGTTGCTGAGGAAGTCCGGCGCCGGCGGCGAATAGGCCAGCCGCATGCCGGTGTCGGCGGACTCCAGGATATTGGTGTTCTTGTCGATGATCATCGCGCCCGGCAGGTTGCGGGAGCCGGCGCTGGCGGTCAGCAGCTCGCGGAACGACCGCCGATCCTGGTCGTACAGCGGCCTTGCATGGGCGATGTCATTGGCCATGCCGAGAATGTCGCCGCGGATCAATTGCGCATGGTCCTGCATATAGGCCCGCGCGATATCCAGCGAGTTCTGGATGACTTCCTTGGTCGGCCCCGAGAACAGCCGGTCGAGGCCGCGTTCGAGGGTGACGTTGGCGACGACGGAAACGAGCACCGCCGGCAGGACCGCGACGATCGAGAACAGGCTGACGATCTGGACATGCAGGCGCGCCGCCGCCCGGCCCCGCCGCCGCGCCAGGATCAGCTGCCAAAGCTCGCGCACGATGATGCCGACCAGCAGCAGGATCGTGCCCGCATTGATCAGGTAGAACGACCGGACCACCTCCGGCGTCGGATCGATCCTGGTGAGGCCGGTCAGGACGAGGAAGGTCAGGAGGCCCGACAACAGCGCCAGCGCCACCGCAAACGGGACCAGCCAGCGTCGCACCGACCAACGCCGGGGCTCTTCCGCTGGGGCCGTGTCAAAGGATGCGGCCGAGGTATCTGCGCTGGTCATTCCGGCAATGGGGTGCTGAAAACGGGTCCGCTACGAGCGGCTACTGATGTATTCGTACCACATTGTTGCCGAGACACTACAGTGTCAAATAGCCACGTGATCTCAGCGACTTACCAATTTCAACTTCTTCTTTTGGCCACGATTTACCAAAGCAGCGAGTCTGGGATTCGATGACGAAAGTTTTGCCAGAGGCCCAATGCCCAAGCTCATAAGATTCCGTGAGCTACGAGAATACGGCGTTTCCCTCAGCCGTCGCCAGATTGATCGGCTCGAAGCTGACGGCAAGTTCCCCAAGCGCGTCCCCCTCACCTCTTGGTCCGTGGCGTGGGTAACGGCCGAGATCGAGGCATGGGTGAATAGCCGGATTGACGCGCGGGAGACCGGACTCGGCAAGCTGGGCGCATCCACCGGAAAGCGCCCCTTTGGCCGATTTCGTAATGCGAAGGACACCTAGCGAGAAGGGTTCCGGGTATTGTCCGTATCTGACCAAAATAATCCCAAGTTGAATTTTCGGTGTTCCGATCTCCAAAGTTAACGTTTGTGGAGGAAACGCCCCCCCCCCCGCCTGCTAGTTATCATTCATCACAGAACGGACCGTGGCTTTTATCTGTGATGAGAACGCCGATAGCGCTCCCGCCTTCCTCTCAGGGAAAGGAGCGCGCCATGTTTAAACGGCGACGTTTCAAACAACAGCTTACGCTTCAAGATCGTCTCGCAGCTTGGTCTAAGCAGGTCCAAGACGAGGCCGCGAAGCTCCCCCCTGGTCCCGAGCGCGACGCACTGATCAAGAAGGCGCGACAGGCCGACGTGGCGAACCACCTGGACGATTGGGCGAGGTCCCCTGGGCTTCAACCGCCAAGATGATTCCGGCTGTCCCTCAGAAGGAGTATTCGCTGGTCTCGCTTGATCTAGCGAGCGACGAAACTGCGATCCAGCTTGCGGAAAAGATCGCCGCAGAGACGGGTTGTGCTGTGACAGTGCTCGATGCGGACAGGAATATCATAATCACCGTCACCGCGCCGACGAGGAACTGACACCCGTAAATTTCCCAGTGCGCCCGCCTCAGTTGGCAGCAACCCCTAGGAACGACTCTCTATCGGAGAGGTTGGCAAATCGGTCTGTGGCGCGACACCTAGCCCCCCGAGTTCGCGCCATCCACCCGGAACGGCCTGTCGTCTAACGCGCGTATGGCGACGGGCCGGTTCTCGTTGGCATCCCGTTAATTGACACAAAAGCTTGGCACAACTTGTGCTAGGTGACCCTTACCGGAGCTTTGCGCTACACCGACGCGGGCTGGAAAGCCGCCGCCCGCGAGACATTGTTCATTCTCCACACCCACGACCGGCAGTAGCGCGGCGCCGTTCCGACCCACCTTGAATCGACAATTTGACGCGGAGCCAACCCCGGCATTCTTGGCGGGATGCCTCGCCCGATCAGACGCGTCACCTCTACCCTTCCCGATGGCCGCCCGGTGAAGATCACCTTCGGCGAGATGCGCGAGATGAGCATCCGGGGTGTCCTGATCTATTGCTGCTGCGGGCACCACATCGCCTTGAGCGCGGATCGCTGGCCTGATGAGGTCCGGCTGTCCGATGTCGAGCCGCGCTTGATCTGCACTGCCTGCGGCAGGCGCTGCCCTGACGTCCGGCCGGACTTCGATCTAGGCAAGCCGTCCGCTGCGGGAATGGGATACCGCAACACAAGATGACCGAGCGCGGGGGCCGTCTCGCCCTTTAGGGTTCTCAACTGGATTCCATCTCCCCCTAGTTGAAACCGGGTTCCGTAGTCCGCAGAATTCGGCCGGAGGGGAATAATGGCGGTCAAGAAGAAAGCCAGTAGCCTATCGCACGACGCCCTGATCGGCGTTGTTGGCTGCGTTCTCGGTCTCGGCGGAACGGCGTTCGACCCGGGTTGGGTCGGTCGTGGTCTGCTGGTCCTGGCGGCGTCGCTGCTGATCGCCTACGCCGCGTGGAGACACGGCGCCCGCCCTCTATGGCGAAGCGCGGCTGCCGTCGTTCTGATCACGCTATTTGTCGGGCTGTCGTGGAAGCCGATATGGCTGGACTTCCACAAGAACTACCGCAACGTCGCTTTCCGCTGGCCTATAACCTTCTCAGAGCCGCCGCTGCTTACGGAGCCGTCAGACATGCCTCCGCTTGACTTGCCGGGGGCGCCGCTTTCGAAATGGGGCAAGGTTCTCTATCTCTGCCCGCTGCCTCCGCAGGTTGACCCCGCTGAGCGAACTGCCGCTAAAGAGGCGTTGCGCAGAAATGCGGACATCTATGGCAACGCGCTCGGCATCTCGATCGTCTTCAACGACATTCCCTACGGGATCAGATTTGACGTCACCCCAGCGCAAGCAGAGGGGCAAGCGAGAATGGGCATGGCTCAACGACTCACGTTCCAACTTGAAATAGCCAGCAAAGGTCTCTTCGTTACTGTGACAACGAATATGCTGGGCGGGATGGGAATACTCGAAGCAGTGGGAATTGACCGGGATTCGGACATCGAGAAGCTCTTCAAGCAACAAGTCGAGCTGGTGGTGGGCGCCAAGGAAGGCACCTGCCGCCTGCTCTAATAGTTGAGCAACGCGCCGCGACGAGAAGGACGCCATCCAAATGAAGACCGCTGACTGGGCTCTGGTGATCAGTCTCTTCTCGCTGGTCGTCTCGGCCGCCAGCTTCGTCTGGAACGTCTGGTCGAAGTTCATCTATCCGAAGCCGGGGGTCCGTGTTTCGTTCAAGATGGTTCAATTCATCAGCGAGAACTCGGACGACGTCCCTGAGGTATTGCGATTAGGCGCCACCAACATGGGACCGGGTGAAGTCATCTTGGACAAGGCGTTGGGAAACTTCATTGGTTATTTCGGCCAAACCACGCGCTACTTGCTACTCTCAACGCTATGGGACTACCCCACTCACATGGACTTGACGCTCGGCCGGCTTGGCGCTGGCTTTCCCGTCAAGTTGGCTGTTGGTGAATCCTTCAGCGCGTATCTTGTCCCTGCCCACGAAAGGCTGGCCAAGGGCGACTACCAGCGGATTGGATTCACTGACTCGTTCGGTCGGGACCACTGGGCGCCGCGAAAAGACATTCTGGAAGCGCTCCCATACATCCGGGAGGCATGCGAGAAGGCAAACATCGATTGGCGAGTAACATAGGATGTCACGCCCTATCGACATCAAGCCCGGATACTCGGCAACCGCGCGCGCGATGACGGTCCCCGCCAATTTCTATTCGCTGGCCGAAGAATATCTCGAAGCGGCGCTCGCTCTGTATGAAGCCCCGCCTGCCGCTCCAACCGGCATCGTCATGAGGGTTTGGACCGGGTTGCCGTCTCCACAGCCGCTCAAAGGCACCCGGGCTCCGCTGCCAATGTTCTTTTGCTTCGCACAATCTGCGGAGCTTTTCATGAAAAGCTTTCTATTAGCCAAGGGAATCACAAGTTGTCCGGGTTGGAACAAGCACCATCTCGCGCCTCTCCTCAACGCCGCAGCTCAAGCAGGACTGAGCTTTGATGAAGCAGCACGCGAGATCATTGTCGATCTCTGCGATGGCAGCCGTGATAACCAGCGACGATTCCAGAAAAACACAGCTCCGATTGTCTTGCCGCCCGTCGATCGAACGATCACGGCAATCCAGACGCTGCGAGACCAAGTCTATCCCGTTGTGCGCGCGCTTATGAATGTCCGCGAAGCGGGCTGCCCCTGAGCGGCAAGCGCCGGAACCGAAGGCCCCCATGGACTTGGCCTGGGGAATGGCTTTCCTCGCTTGGCAGATGTCAGACGGGCGATCAGGACAAGGCGAAGGAATAGCGCCGCGCCTGCACGATGCCCGCATGACGCTGCACCAGCGCCACGGGTCGGGTTGCCCCCTCGGTGACCGGCACCGGCGCGCCTTCTGCGCCGAGCGTGAAGCGCTCCACGATGGCCCCCGGAATCTCGATGCAAACCGGGATTGGCGGATGAGTGACAGCGACCCGATCGTCACAGGGGCGCGCGGCCAAGGCGGGCTCAAAAGGCCCTTCGACCTCGGCCTATCAGAAGCTGATGCGCGTTGTCCTTGCTATGTTAGGATGCGACGGCATCCTAGTGTTTTCCTTGGAGATGGAGCATGCAACCTTCACCGCCGCAACCTAGAACACATTTATCAGTCGTGCTCGTCCACGGGACATGGGGTCGCGGCGTCTTTTATAAGACACCTACCGCATCCTGGTGCCGCCCTGATTCACAGTTTGTCGACCAACTATTGGGAGAATTTGAGGAGTGCATCCCAGATGTGGCGGTCAGCGTCAGGTCGTTTGCGTGGTGCGGAAGCAACTCGATCTTCCGTCGAGCCCAAGCTGCGGGCGAACTGAAAGCCGAACTAGAAACGACAGCACCGGGAGAACCAATTCTCATTATTGGGCACAGCCACGGTGGAAATGTGGTGCTGCAAGCGACCTCCGGTCTTCCGCATACCGCGAATATGTACGTTTGTACGCTCGCAACACCGTTTCTCCGTCTTTTCGAGTCGGAGCGGCGGTTCGCCGGCGCGCGGATGATCTTAACGCTCGTCAGCGTCGCGTTCTGTATGTTCGGCGGCGGGTTTTTGGGTGTGACGTTCCATGGGGGGCGGTTCGTAGTGGCTGGAATTTGCCTCGTCTGCTTCATACTTGGGTGGCGCGGCGGAGATCTGCTTTTTAAACTTTTGATCAACCCGCTTCCTAAAACGAGGACCCCCACGGCGTGGCAATTGAGGTCGCGCCTATTGTGCGAAGCGACCGTGTCCGATGCAAGATCGCTGAAAGATCGTCTTCTAATTTTGAGAGGAATCGACGACGAGGCGGCGCTCAGTCTTGCAGCGGGCGCGTTAGCCAATAGGCTTTTGCGCGTCATTTATGGTTCTGTCGTAAAGGTATGGGGCGCAGCATTCATCCCGAAATCGGACAAATGGTACTGGGTACTTTTCTTGCCGGTTATGGTCAGTGCTCCCATAAGTTTTGTTGTAGCTGGCTCCCTATTGCTGTTTGGCCCCGTCGCGGCGATGATCTTATACGCAGCCATGTTTGTTGTGCCCGTGGTCGCAATTTTTCTGGTTCCGCTGACGCGAACGGTATTCGGCAGAGAACTCGCCGTAGGCTCGATGAGCTGTGATGCTTTCTTCGATTCAGTTCCAGATTCTGATCAGGCTGCAATCATAACGCTCAGCCTCAGGAAGGACTCGACCCTTTCTCACTCTCTATATGATCATCCGCGCGCCGCCGCGACGATAGCGAGTTGGATGGCTGATCAATTCAGCCGCAAAGTGGCAGTCTACAGGAGCTGACGGTATCCGCAGAGAAGCCGGCCAAGCAGCCGCTTCGCCTGCGTCGCGGCCCATCCGCCCTCGCCGTGCGCCCGGCCATGTGCTCGGACTTAGCCTAGGTCTGCTTGCTGCCGAGGAGCGGACGCGAAGGCGACCTGCCAATACGGGCGCTCTGGGCCATTAGCCGACCCTAACTTATTAGGCTCCTGGCAAGCCATGTCGCATTGGCCAGCCATCTAGCCGAACCAGTCCGGCCAAACGGTACGCGCGCGAAATCGAGCCGAAATGATGGATCACCGTCGTCGCTGCGGGCAGATTGGGGTCATCATCGATGAGGGCGATTGTTATCTTTCCCGCTCGTCGCGCTAGTGCTCTCAAGCCTCGGAGTACATCTTCGGATCGATAGCGTAGGACAGATGTCCGCTTGGAGTCCTGCCACTGTCGCCTGATAAGACTGCCTTCTTTCCTTCGCTTGCAGCCCGCCAGCGTGAGTTCTGAGTGGCTGCGGCTTGGGAGCTTCGCTAATTTCCTCGCCTTCGCAAGCGAACCGAAGCGTTTGGCATAGTATCCACTTTTCGGTGTGCTTCCGTTCCGGTCAATCAGGTTAGCCGATGTATACCCAAATTGCCTCTCTAGTTGGCGTAGAGTACGGAGAAGACGCGCATCGGTCCAGCGAACGCCGTGGTAGTATTCATCACAACCAGCCTTCTTCCGCCGCTCCCAGCTCCGCTTTTGCACTTCGCTGTGAGGGACGACCGGCAGCCCAGCTTCCTGGAGTGCGTTGGCTAAAGAACCGAAGTGTCGCCGTATGAAGTTGTTCGATGGAAGGCAGTCGCATCTGTTAATCAGCCTGTTCGTGATGTACCCCCGGGCAGCGTGCAGCTTTTTCAATCCTGTCAATATTTCCTTCTTACTCCAATGCCTTCCATTATTGCCAAATGGAGATACGGGGGGTGGAAAATATCCGACCGCTTCGTATGCGGCATAGAGCGAACCGAAGTGAGCGGCTACTGTGTCCGCCGATGGGGTGTCTTTGGCATTCTCGATTAGCTTTTGCTTCAGATACCCTTCTCGGGCCAGCAGCTTCTGCAAGGCGGCCTTGATTGCTTCCCTGTCCCAAAATCTCTTCTGCGCTAGGCGCTCCTGTGCACCGTTGTACAAAGCAAGTGGAACGATAGGTTCAAAAGCAGCAAACCGGGTCCATGCATTTTCGGGATTATTTATTACCGGGGTCTGCAGCCTATGAACCGTCCGATTGTACGTCATTCGACCGATGCACAGCTCGCTCGAAAGGATTCTGCGAACAATTGCCGGCGTGAGAAGGTTATTCGCGAGTCCTCTTATACCTTCGCCAGCAAGAACTCGTGCGATCCCCGCGATTGTTAAATCTTTCTGTACATACATTCGGAAAATGCGCCTTATTACTTCCAGTTCTTCAGGCGGGCCAGGAACGACAATGATCTTATCGTTACTCAAGGCCTTTCGTTCCCCGTCTTTCAGTATCTGCTTGGGATTGCGTCCCGCATCGACGAGCACCCGTCGAAAGCCGTAGAGCACGCGAGCGCCCTGGCGAAAACCCAACGCAGCTTGCTGGCGCTTTGCGCGCGCCAATTTGCCTGAGAGTTCACGGCTATATTCGCCGGCCATCACGCGCTTTAGATGCTTCACGATGGTCGTTACAGGGGCGACATCATCGCCGAAAGGCTCTGCGCAGTAGACCACTCTGACCCCTGCTTGGCGGCACAAAAATTCATAGTGCGCAGCCTGATCAGGGTTTTGAAAGCGTCCCCATCTACTCACGTCAAGAACAAGGATGGTGTCGAACACTCTTTTTGAGCTTAGAGCGTCGCTGAGGAGTTCCCTGAGGGCATCCCTTCCTTTCAAGGACAGCCCGCTCTTCCCCGCGTCAATGTAGGAGGCAACTATTTTGTACCCGTGCTGCTGTGCGTACTCGGCAATCGCATTCTCTTGATTTTCGGTCGAGTAACGCTGATTTTCCGACGACATTCGGAGGTATTGTACGGCTTGGGTGGGCTCTTTGGCTCGTGGGTCGGGATGGTAGGACATTACAATTGCCCTCCGCGAACTGTCGCCTCAGCAGGTCGGCTCAGGGTCGCTATCAATCCTCCCTTATACCAGCACTCGCGCTAGAGTAGGACGGTCCAGATCGCTCCTTAGTTTGCTTTGGGTCACAAACGGCCCCAATGGCGAGCAGCGACCGATGACCGCTCTGTTGCAAGCCGATGTCGCGCTCTTCGCCGATATGAACGCGTTGAACCAAGCGCTGCTCTAGCTCCAGACCGATCCATTGCAGACACGGATCGGCGTGATCAACGGCGAGACGGGCGTATGAGCGTGACGCTCGGCGCCCCAAGTCCAGTTCAATCTGCGGATTTGGTCGCTGGCTGAGCAGAGCAATTGTTCTCCTTGGTCCAATCACGCCAACTGTTCCCGACGAGCGTTTGCACCGTCAGATGAAAACACATTTCCTGAATGGCTCGAATGAATTGGGTTCTGGGATTTGTGCTGCTCCGGTACATGCCGAGTCGGATTGGGATGGCTTGGACCTTGTTGAGCGTCGCATCGACCCACTTGTTCATCTCGCGATATGAGCCGCGCGCCTTACGGAGCTTGTTGCAGTCGCCCCTTTGCGACTTGAACGAAATTGGGTGCATGCTGTGCGCGAAGTTGTTTCTGATGCGCCGGATCAGATGGAGTTTTGTGTGGCCCTCCTCAGGGTACAGTCCAAGAAGAAGACCCAAATCGATCCGGGCTGAGAAAGTGGCTAGCGGGCCGTAGCCGTTGAAGACTTTCTTCTCTGTCGCGTCGTGGCGATTGAGTCGAGCCTGGATGGCGTCCAACAGATGCTCCTCTAGAATGGACGTCGCAATGATCGCGGCGCCACGATCTCGCTGCTTGCGAATTTCGTCGATCGCGTGGTCATACCTACCGGCCGGCTTGTCGTTCAAAAACCAGTCGCTGACGGTGTGGACCTGCTGTTGCTTCAACGGTCTCTTCTTTACGGCCCTCATCCGGAAAGTCTCCTGCGCTTGTTTCCGTCACATCATGCCCGCATGCTGCTTCGCCGCCATACACGAACTGACGGAATCCCCAGAGAAGCCGCAGAGAGGCCCGTGCCCGTCGGTGGCCAAGGTGCCCCCCTTTGGACGGCCGGGACCAGCCGCTTTGTGGCCAGTTAGAAACCGCGCCGAGGAGGGAGCCGGCCACCTAAATCAGGCTCGCCCGTCTTTGCTTCTCGCTCCGAAAACTTCCGTTTCTCGTTTCTCGCTTCTTTCCAGGTTTCCGCCGCGTATCGAAACCGACTGTCGGCGTCCGCAATTGCACTCTGTCGTGCTCTCAGCGCGCTTTGCTCCATTTGTCGAGACGATAGATAGCCTGCGAGCAACCCGGCGAGGGCTCCAGCCAATCCAAAAAAATGGAATCCCAACCCGATTAGGATTGCGCCGCATATGCTGGCCCAAACCCACCAGAATTCATTGGCTGACTGCGCAGCCTTCTGGCGATCAGCTGCGTCATCCAAATGTTGCTGCCAAAACTGGCGAAGGGTATCTGCCGCTTCCTGATCTGCTCTGATTAGGTCCCGACGAAGCCCAACGTCGCGCACCGAAAAGTAGAGCTTACGCAGGTTGTGATTGATATTCTCCTCATGGGAGATTTCGTAAATCCGTTCATACGATTCCGGCTCACTACGTAGCTTTTCTGCTGCATCGGCTATGCCTGCCTCAGCTTCTAATTCGGCCAACTCGCGCTGGCGGTCTACTAACCGCTCTCTGATTTCGTCCAGCCTGCCGGAAAGCGCCATGGCTAATTCTCCTATTTTGGGAGAATCCATTGGCTCAACTCTTATGGCAAGCCCGAATCTCGCACGGGCCTGCCCGAGTTGTCCAAAACCATTCATACAGAGCGTCACAAACGCCTTCGCGAGCTGCTCAAAGCGCGACGCACGGCGGCTGGGCTGACGCAAACTGTGGTCGCGGAGCGGCTTGGTAAGCCGCCCTCCTATGTCGCGAAATACGAGGGGGGAGACCGCCGGCTGGACGTGTTAGAATACCTCGATGTGGCCGCCGCCATTGGTTTCGACCCATGCAGCGTAATCCGCTCCCTCCAGCGGAAGCCCGGCGCGTGACTTCAATGCGCCGAACCGCGCGCTGCTCCAGCTCCAGCTCCAGACCGACCCGCGCAATTACGCGGACCGGCGTGATTAAGTCGGTCTCAAGACTTCTCTGGTCTGCCGTAGTAGGCGTGGTTCAACGCAGTCAGGTCGGCCGCACACCGTTGCAGCTCGGCGATATCGCCGGCCTTGCGGGCGGCATCGCAGCGCTTCTCGATGTTGGCTTTGGTAACTTCATACTTGCTTGGTGACATGGTCTTTCTCCGTCAGAGCACGAACGACTCGTGCGCCCAAAAGGCTAGATCGATGTGAGCCGGCCGCAACGCACTCTGCCGCGCCACTGCCTCTCGGATCGGGGGTGATCTGAGGGCGACAACAAAGATACCTGAGGCCCCTTTTGATCCGGGCGTGCTACCCTCCCGCCGTGAACCGCCCGCCTCAGCAAACCAATCCCTTTGGTCCGATCCTCTTGGTCGGGATCGCCGCGCTTGTCCTCGGCGTCGGCTACGCATTGTTCGGCGTCGGACGCGATATGCTCGACAAGGCTCTTGCGTTGCTGATGATTCTAGTGATTCCAGTCGTCATCATCTTTGGCATCACTGGAATTGTGCTCGGCGTGCGTCGTCTCGTGAAACGCAAGCCAAAATCTGATGAGCCCGAAGAGCCGCGGTGGCCGCCGCAGCTCTCGTAATCAACGCGTTTCGGCCGTTCGGCACGCTAATCCATGTCTACGGTTGTCTCGCCCTTTCCCGGGCCTACGGAGGCGGCAGAGCGGCCATCTGTGCCAGCGCTGTATGGTGGCCTCTAACTCTGGCGATGTGACAGGCGAACTGGAGGAGTGCCTCGACGAGATTACCGCGAGTTCTCCGGACCCCCGCAATGTGAGCTAGGCGGCGGGCTGCGGCCCGGCCGCTGGTTCTAGGGCGGACTAGGAGGGCAAGGTGATAGCAGACTTATTCCTTGTGAGGCCCAGAAAATCCATGGCCATGCTTTCGAGTTCGGCGCAGATATCAGGCCCGAGACGGTCCCAAAAATCGTCGGATGATACCAACTCAATCAATTTTTGAGTGTCCTTCGCCCGATAGCCAGCCGGCAGATAGGCCTCTAGGTCGCCGCGAGGCAACAGGTAGATACCATCAGTCCTTTTTTGTTCGATGAACGCGGCGAGGACACTCTGTTGTTCTTCATCCAGCGTGTCCTTTAACCGGATGCGACGAGATTTGATATAGGCCCAGACATCCTTGGCATCGGCCCAGTTCCCAGAACTCATCGCCGTATCGATGCGCTCAACCAATGCGGCGCCATCGAGGCTCTTCACGTTGTCGATAACGTCTCCCTTAATCTCTCCCGCGTCGATCGCGAAGAGCGCTTTTACGTCGCCATCTCCGATTTGCTCAACGTAGTCGCGGTCGGCGACGGCAAACCAGTCGACCTTACAAGTATCCAGGAGTTGTTGGTAAGCCGCGAACAGACCTTTGCCGCCGATGGCCACGACTTCTACCGAGGGGGCGTTCAATTTGTGCTTCTTCGCCACGATATCGAGCACACGCTCGAACACAATCCTGTCGTGAAGACCCTCGACCAGAACCACAGTATCGGTGAAGAACACGCGCTCGTTATTTTCGCTGTTTACAATGTTGAACAGGTGCTTGGCGTTCGGAAGACCTGCGGCGCTTAAACGGACAATGCTGCTGCGCTGGTTCTCGCTATATACCCTTGAAACGTACTGAATCGATGCCGGAGATATGAACGTTGGCGAATGCGTCGCTAGGACGAATTGATTTCCGGTGGACTTTGACAGTTTCTCGAAAAGGGCAAATAGGGCTGTTTGCCACCTCGGATGAAGGTGGAGCTCAGGTTCATCAACGATAATTAAGGCGTTCCGAACGTTCAGGGCAAAGATCGCGAACAGGTAAGTTAAGAGCTCGCGTTCCCCCGACGAGGCCTCACTTACGAGGAAGGACGAGCCCTGTTTGGTCAGGCGCACGTCATATGTGTTGTTGAGCGGGTTGGTCGTAATGAGGTCCCAAGTGTAGCCGAGAGCAGTCAGCTCCGATGAGAGTTCTTTGAGATTCTCGTCTTGCCGAAATCTTGTGACAGCATCAACATTTGAGTCTTCCTGCATGAGACGGAATCGCTGAGCCATCCTGCTAACGGCGAGCGTCACAATGTTGACTCCGCTACGGGAAGTCGTCGCATCGGCCTGGCGCTTCTGGTCGTAATCATTGTAACCGGAAAGGCCAACGGACGAGGCGAAGCCACTCGCTGCTCTATTAACTGGCAGATAGATCATCGGGAGTTGCAGTGACGCCTTACCCACCTGGGCTCTTAACGTATTGTCTCCTTCAAAGACATGCAGATAAGCAACGAAGTCTTGCTCCGCTTTGCCAGCCAGTGGCTGCACTGATCCGTTTTGCCACACAACAGTGACAAGCTGGCCGACCCTGATCTTGGAGAGGTCCCAATTCGTGACGCCATCCCAAGGATCGGGATAGAATTTTCCCCTCACGCCAGCACGGATGCTCGCCGCGTCGTGCTGAATAGCTCGCATATTGTCGATATCTTGCGCGCTAACCTCCAGCACAATCTCAACCGTCTGGCTCCTGTCTCGCGCTAAGCTATGTTTCTCGAAATTCAGTTGGTTTAGGTTATCGTTGTATCGGATCTCCCAGCGATCTGGTTCTTCGATGGTACCAGCAGGTGCATAGTATGGTGCGTTGAAAACATGCCGCCGAAGCATGCCGACCAACGTATCGAGTAGGTTAGTCTTTCCTCCTCCATTCGGACCAATCAAAATCGAAATGTTGCCGTCGAAGTTGATCTCTCGGCGGTCAAGGAAGCTCCGGACGTTCTCAATGGACAGTTTTCGTATGAGCACAATCCGCACCCCAATCAGTTGAGTTAATCGCCCGTAATTCAACTATGGGATGTGATTTGCCAAGCTTCGTCAACACACCGCCGCACGGTCCCAACACACGCGAGTACATTTTCCAGATGTATCTCTATGCCCATCAGCTGCGCGTCTGAGCGTAATCGACGACAAGGGCATCCAGCGCGATCTGGCGGGTCGTCAGCTTCCTGTCGGCGGACCCTTGAACCTCGCTGCTATTGCATCCAGTTGCTGCATCGCCAGAAACCGGGCCGTCTCGCGCATCAGAGTATTGGGCTCATCGTGCGCGTCCCCTTTGGCTGGGCCGGTGCGATTTAGAGCGTCGTCAGCAAATGCATTTAAGCGGAAAGCATTCTTTCGTGATGCTCTGGCGGAACGAGCATAAACACGGCCTGCAACGCCGCCGAATCTAAAAGGCTCACGGCCATGGCTTCGCCGCGACCGCCATACTCTCCTCATGTGCATTCATCGCTGTCATTCCACTGTCAGTTTGCGCGGTCGCCTCAAGGTGCGATCCGGCGAGGTTGCCCGAAAAATTCTAGCAAAAAATAGCGCGAAGGCGTCGAGGTGCGGGGTTGAATTTAAACAGAGGATGGTCGGTGGAAGGTGGGCCAGTGGGGTCGCCCCCTTTTGGGCGGAGAGCGGTTATTTCAGCCGCGCCAGCACCCGCAGCACGGTCACCGCTGACCAGGGCTTGCCCCTCGGCGTGCTGATCTTGCGCTCATTGAGCGCGCGCGCGATTGCGCGAGCGGACTCGCCCTCCAGCTCCTTGAGGATCGGGGCGAGCGTCTCCGCGCGTTGAATGGCCTCATCGCGGTTAGCAATGCTCTGGGCTCTCGTGCCGCCCAACTTGGCGCCGTTCTTCTTCGCCTCTGCCAATGCGTCTCGCGTCCGCTGGGAGATCAGCCTGCGCTCTTTCTCCGCGAGGGCGGCGTAGATGTGCAGCATGAAGGGATCAGCATCGGCGCCCAGCTCTGTGACGATAAACGGTACCTTGTGAGCCATCAGGCCGCTGACGAAGTGGACATCACGGCTAAGACGACACAGCTTGGCGACGACAACCGGCGCCTTCAACTTGCGCGCGGCCTTGATCGCGGCAGCGAGCTGCGGGCGTCGCTCCAAGGCGTCGTCACCCTTGGCGGTCTCGACTTCCTGATAGGTGGCAGTGAATTGATAGCCCTCGGCCTCGCCAAACCTGGCAAGCGCGCTTTGTTGCGCTTCCAAGCCGAGGCCTGACTTGCCCTGCCTCTGAGTGCTGACCCGGATGTACGCGACGGCCGTCTTCATGGCGCTGACCCCGATTTTGCAACATGCCGACGAACGTTGACGTGTTACGTGTTACAGGTCAAGCCATATTTGAGGGTGTTACACAGAGATCAGTCCAAGCCTCGCCGACGCTCCGGCATCGATGGCCATTCCACCAGTGACGTCACGTCGAGCGCGGCTCCAGCCGCGCGCGCTTCGATCAGAACGCGCATGTCGTCGAGCTGAGCTAGCGCAGCTTGCGCGCTGCCTGCGTCCTCGATGATGCGATCCACGACTTCGCCGGGCGTCTTACAGTCATCGAAGGAACCAGGCGTGCCGACCTCAAGCCGGTCTCTCATGAGACCGAGAAGCTTTGCCTTGAGCGCGGCAGCCGAACCGGCCGCGCCCCATTGCCGGTCTCCGGAGGCGCCGGCAAAGACCTCGTCGAGCTGATCGGCGAGCGTGTCCACCGTGGCGCGCACTCGGCGCGCTGCTGGCGCGCCAAGCTCGGCGAGCCGGGCCTGGATATTAGCGTTTCTTAGCAGGCGCGAGGCATTGGCCTCGGCAGCGGCACCGTCCGCCTTGAAGCCAGCGCGGCTGTAAGCCTGGCCCTGCGTCCGGCCAAATCTCGCTGCCTCGATGATCTGATGGCAGAAGAATTCATGCTTGGTGTTTTTCAGTGCGGGCATTGTTCCTGCGCCGGCTGTTTGTATCGCCTGATCTCGATGCTTCGCCCCGGCTCAAGCGACAGCAAGACCGAGCGTTCGACACCGACATCATTGAGGTGCCCATTGCAGAGGGCCTGGATAAACGACGTGTCGTACATACCCTTCGGTAGAGTGTTGCCCTCGCCAAGCGTGCGCTCGACGTCGGCGAGCCGCTTCTCAAGCTCTGCAATGCGTTCCTTGTCCGTCGCCATCCATGGTTCCTTGGGTTAGCGTGACATCGCCGCTGAGCAGATAGCCGAAGCCGACATTGCAGACTGCGGCAAGTCGCTTGTGTCGGTCGAGAAGTTCGCCGTATTCGCATTCTAGCTCATCATAGACCTGCTTCGCTTCCTCGATTTCCAGCTCCAGCGCTTTGATGCGCTGCTTGAGTTTCGCTGTGCGCTGATCATCGGCCATCATTGTTCCTCACGTTGCTTCGCGCCGAGGAAATTACCACGCGGCTCAAGGCCGCGCCCTTTACATTTGCGGCTATCATCTTGTTCGTTGGCGCCTGTCAGTCAGTTGCCATGACGTTGACGATGGCAAGCTTGATGTGCGCGCACATGAAGCGCGCCAATGACACACGTCTCGTGACGTCCGCCCGGACGCCTTGAGGCGCCGGGCTACCATCACGCCGCTGCACCGAGCTAGCTGCTTGCCGCAGTGAGGCTCTCGGATGGACGCTGCCATTTCCGCCTCAGCTCATTTGCCGCCCGGCTCCTCGCCTCGTTTTGAGAGAGCATGTGCAACCCCGGCCTCGGATGGAATTGGGGACGTCGATTCCCAGTGTTCAAGTGTTCATCATTAAAGGGAGGACAACAGTTGTCACCTCTGGTGCCGTTTTGTGTCACCTCTGGAGCCCGGTCAGAGGTGACAGCAGTTGTCACCTCTGACTGCGCTGGGATCGTAAAGGTGAACTCGACATTCTCGTGCTGACCGGGAGCACGACATTTGATCCATCCAGCCGTCTCCAAATCGTTGACGGCGCGCATCACGGTGCGCTCAGTACAGCCCAGCTCGGCAGCGAGTAGCGGGTACCCGGGATTGCACAGACCTGTCTTCCGATTGAAGTGCAGCTCGATCAGTACCATTGCCAGCGCAATGGCGCGCGCGGGGTACTTCTCTGGCAACGCCACCTTTGCAAATGCCTCAACCCATCGACGCTGTCCCGTTGCGTCCGTTGCGCTGATTGACCTGGTGCTCATGCCGACGACCCCGGGATCAGTCCGAGCCGCGCGGCTGTCCGCGCCGCATCGCCGACGAGCTTGGCGAGCTGCATCAGCCGCTGCGGCGAGACCGTGATGCCTTTCGAGGTCGGCCGCATCCGGCCGGCATGATCCAGCTCGAACAGGCGCAAGTCGAAATAGGGATTCGAATTGTAGGTCTTGAGCGCGCCCTGGATGCAGGTGCTCTTGTCGCGCGGCGAACGCCAGATCGCGCCGATGTGGGCAATTTCGGTTGGAATGCTGACTTGCGTCGAGGCACGCCGATCAATTAGATGATCACTATTCCTGCTGCGATTATCTTCGACCGGAGCCCTCGGCGATGGAAGCGCCGGGGGCTTTGTCGTCATTTTCCAGCCTCGTTCTCGATGGCTTTCAAGCCCTCCGATACCAGAGCGCGGATCGCCGCCGTCATCGGCGGGATGCGCGGCAGACTTCGCCGATATCGCTCAATCTGCGCAATCATCTGATCGTCGAAGCGCGTCTGGACGCAAACGCGGGCGTCGGTAGTCATGACGAAACCCTTTCCCTCAAGGTGTGAACGACACACTCAAGATATCATCTGCGAAGTTGCGAGTCCGCGAGAAACGATGCAAAGGGTGCGGTTCCCGGTCGATAACTCCAAAAATCATTTTGGTACCAGTCAAACCAATGGTACCAATATGGTACTGAATGGAGTCTGGAGGCGCTGGTGACCGAAAAAGCCGGAGACGTTGTGCAGGTCAACCTCCGCATCCCTAAGGGCTTGCATCGCAAGCTGGGGGCCGAAGCGCGCCGAAACGGGCGCTCCCTCAATGCCGAAATGGTTCACCGGCTCCAGTCGCCCGATCAACCCACCACGAGGCTGGAAGGCATCGCCACTAGCGCCGCGACGCAGGCCGTTGAACTGACTTTGCAGCGCCTTGGCATCAAGCCGAAGGCCGAACCATGACGTCACCAATCCTGCGGCCAAGCCGCGCTGCTAGACCCCATCAGGAGCATGGGCACCAAGAAAATCGAGACTTCCTATCCGCCGCGCGGGATGCGGCTCGAACAGGCCGCGCTGTACGTCGGCATGGGGCGGAGCAGCTTCCTGCGGCTCGTCGAGGAGCGCGCGATGCCGGCGCCGACGAAGGTCAAGGGCATGACGATCTGGGATCGGCAAGACCTTGACGATGCGTTTGAGGAACTGAAACGCGGCGGCCAGCCGATCAAGCCGCGCAACACGATCGACGAACTACTGGGGATCACCGATGGCGAAGAAGGCTAAGGACGGGAAGCGGCAGTATCTGTACCGCCAGCCGCAGGCGAACGGCACGGTCTATGTCTACTTCCGCATGCCTCGCACCGGCAAGCTGACGCGCTTGCCGGATGACGAAGCGTCGCAAGAGTTCGCCGACGCTTATGACCCGCTCCTGCGAGCTGCGAAACAGCCGCGCCCTGCGCCGCGCTCCAAGGATCAGCTCGGCCGCTGGAAGAACCCGCGCGACTACACGATCGACGCCAAGGTCGTGTTCCGGCCCGGCTCGGTCGGCTGGTTCATCGATAAATACAAGACGTCCGAGTTCGGCCTGCTCAAGCTCTCATCCGGGACGCAATACAACTACGGCTTCGCCCTGGATGTGATGAAGAAGAAGCTGGGCACCGGCATGCTGCATGACTTCAACCAGCGCAGCGTCGATATCTACACCAGCGAGATTGCCGACCAACATGGCGGCGCCGCCGCAGACCAGCAGCGCAGCCTGATCACCAATCTCTGGCGCTTCGCCAAGCGCTTCGCCGAGTTCAAGCCGGGTGACAAGCTGTGTCCGACGCTTGGCGCGATCCATCACTATGAGCACGACGGCGTCGGTATCTTGGCATGGCCCGAGAACGTCTATGACGCGGCCATCGCCAAGGCCAAGCGCCATCTCGTCGAGATCATCAGCGGGCTCCGCTATACCGGTCAGCGCGGCAGTGATCTCGTCGACATGCAGTGGGACGACTATGACGGCAAGCGCATCAATGTCGTCCAACAGAAGACCGGCGAACGCATCTGGCTTACCTGCCCCGCCCCCTTCAAGCAGATGCTCGACACGATGCCCCGGCATGATCCGGTCTACATCTTCACCAATTGCTGGAAGCGCCCCTACAAGCACGCGGGGACGCTCGGGACAGCGATTCGCCACCTCGTACAGAAGAAGCTCAAGTTACCGGACTACTCAATGCACGGCCTGCGCAAGAACGCTGGCATGGAGCTGGCGCTGGCCGGTTGCTCCGTGTCCGAGATCATGGCCGTGCTCGGCCATAAGAGCCCGAAGATGGCGATGTTCTACGTGAAGCAGGCCAGCAAGGTGCAGCTCAGTGAGACCGCGACGGCGAAGCTGGAGACCTATCTCGAAGGTCGCGGCAGAGAGCGCATCCGGTACGCTGACGAACGGATTGCCGAGCGCCGTGCCAAGATCAAGCGCGTGAAGTAGGCAAACGGAGAACAGTTGTGGAGGGCGGCTCGGTAAATCTTGGGAACGGACAGCGAAACTGGTAAAACCGGCCTCTGGTAAGCCGTTGAAATTGCTCTAAACCCGTAATAGTTGCCGAATTGCGACAATTCCGCGGCGTCTCACCCGCGGCGGACGGGCGCATCCACAGGCGGATGCTGGTCAATTCCCCCGGAACAGAATCGGGCCGTTCCGGCTTGACCCGGCATGGACAGGATATTTCTCGCGATAATGGTGTCGGCCGTGCTGCTGCTGATCGTGGCGTCGGACCTGCTGGTCAATGGCCCCAGCAGGCAGGACCAGACGGCGGAGATGGCCAACATGCAGCCGGTCGTCGCGCGCCTGATCCGATAGGTGCGACGCCGCGCCCTGCGGCCGAACGACAAATTCAAACGTTCCAGCGGAACATTTCGGCCCGATTCGGACTTCTGCTCACCGCGTCAGCCACACAGGCCAGCGCGATCCGGACAGGCTCAGCTCACCTTTGGTAGGGGGAGCTGAGCCACTCCGCGCGAATGCGTTGAGCGTTGGTCGCGAGGACTAACCCCCGCTCCGATACACCTGGATATCGAGATCCCGGATCTTCTTCCGCAGCGTGTTGCGGTTCAGACCGAGCAGGTCGGCGGCCCGGATCTGATTGCCGCGGGTGGCGGCAAGCGCGGCCGTCAGCAGCGGCACCTCGATCTCCTTGAGAATGCGGTGATAGAGGCCCGGCGGCGGCACGCCGTTCGGGAAGCCCTGGAAGTGCGACGACAGATAGGCCTCCACCGCGCCACCGAGATTGTCGACGCCCTGCTGGACCGCCGCACCCGGGCTGACCGTGGGCGGCGCCAGCTCGCCGTCGATGACGGAGCCGGTGATCACGTCCTGCGGATAGAGCGCGGCAAGGCGCCGGGCGAGGTTCTCGAGCTCGCGTACGTTGCCGGGCCAGCGGTGCTGCTTCATCCGCTCCAGCGCCAGCGCGTCGAGCTTCTTTGGCGGCAATCCGTCCTTCTCGGCGAGCGAGAAGAAGTGACGCACGAGATCCGGCAGATCCTCGATGCGCTCGCGCAGTGGCGGCAGGCGCAGCGGCACGACGTTGAGGCGGAAGAACAGATCCTCGCGGAACAGCCCCTGCTGGATCAGCACGCGCAGATCCTTGTTGGAGGCCGCGACGATGCGCACGTCGGTCTTGATCGGCGTGCGGCCGCCGACCGTGGTGTATTCGCCCTGCTGCAGCACGCGCAGCAGGCGGGTCTGCGCCTCCATCGGCATGTCGCCGATTTCGTCGAGGAACAGCGTGCCGCCCTCGGCCTGCTCGAACCGGCCTGATGCACGCGTGTTGGCGCCGGTGAAGGCGCCGCGCTCATGGCCGAACAGCTCGGATTCAATCAGGTCGCGCGGGATCGCCGCCATGTTGACCGCGACGAACGGGCCGTTGCGGCGCTTGCCGTAATCGTGCAGCGCGCGCGCCACCAACTCCTTGCCGGTGCCGGACTCGCCCGTGATCATGACGGTGAGGTCGGTCTGCATCAGCCGCGCGAGCACGCGGTAGATTTCCTGCATCGCCGGCGAACGGCCGACCAGCGGGATCGCCTCCATCTCGGCGTCCTCGTCCGGCGTCGCGACCCGCTCCTTGGGCTCGGCGAGTGCGCGGCCGACGATGGCGATCAGCTCCTTCAGGTCGAAGGGCTTCGGCAGATACTCATAGGCGCCGCGCTCGGAGGCGCGGATCGCCGTCATGAAGGTGTTTTGCGCGCTCATGACGATGACCGGCAAATTCGGCCGCATCTTCTTGATCCGCGGCAACAGGTCGAAGGCGTTTTCGTCCGGCATCACCACGTCGGTGATGACGAGATCGCCCTCCCCCTGGCTGACCCAGCGCCACAGCGTCGCGGCATTGCCGGTCAGCCTGACTTCATACCCGGCCCGGGAAAGTGCCTGGTTGAGAACCGTGCGGATGGCGGTGTCGTCATCAGCTACGAGAATGCTACCTGCGGGCATCGTTAATCCTCATTTTGCCCCCTGTGATGCAGACGACGACTTCCCGGCAGAGCCGTCGCGACTGCTGTGATCAGCGTGTTTGACCGATGTGGAATACATCGGCATCAGCACGCGGAAGGTGGTCTTGCGCGGCTGAGACTCGCATTCGATGATGCCCCCGTGATCGCCCACGATCTTCGCGACCAGCGCGAGACCGAGGCCAGAGCCGGTCTGCTTGGTGGTCACGAAGGGGTCGAACAGATTGGGCAGAAGGTCGTCCGGCACGCCTGGTCCATTGTCCCTCACGCAGAATTCCAGCGGCAGGGATACCCGGGATTTTTGACCGGGGACTGACAGGCGCACGCCGGGGCGGAACGCGGTGGTGAGCTGGATCTCGGCGTCGGGGACGTCGATCAGCGCTTCGGCGGCATTCTTCACCAGATTGAGGAACACCTGGATCAGCTGGTCCTGGTTCGCAAGCACGGGCGGCAGCGAGGGATCGTAGTCCTCGATGAAGCGGATGTTGCGGGCAAAGCCCGACTGCGCCAGCCGCTTCACGTGGTCGAGCACCGAATGGATGTTGACGGGACCGCGCACCACCGGCCGCTCGTCGCCGAACACCTCCATGCGGTCGACCAGCGTCACGATGCGGTCGGCCTCGTCGCAGATCAGGCGCGTCAGCATGCGGTCTTCGGAGGACGCCTGCTGCTCCAGCAATTGCGCCGCGCCGCGGATGCCGGAGAGCGGATTTTTGATCTCGTGCGCCAGCATCGCGGCCAGCGCGATCACTGAACGGGCGGCGCTGCGATGCGTGAGCTGCCGGTCCATCTTGTCGGCGATAGAGCGCTCCTGGAGCATCACCACGATGTGGCCGGGCCGCTCGGTCAGCGGCGCGACATGCAGATCGACCTGGCGGTCGCCGCCCATGCGCGGCGTGCCGAGATCGACCTTGTATTCGTTGACCGGCGAATTCGACGAGCGCACCTGATCGATCAGCGCGAGCAAGGGGCTGCCGAACGGCACCAGCTCTTTCAGAGCCTGCCGCTTCAGGAACTGCGTCGAGATATCGAAAAAGGCTTCGGTCGCGATATTGGCGGCGACGATCTTGCCGTCCGGCCCGATCATCAGCACGGGATTGGGCAAGGCGTCCAGGATCGCGTCGCTCTCGGACGGAAGCGGCCGGCGATAGTCAGCGGCTGAGCTCATGCAGCGGCGCTCCATGCGAAATCGTCGAAGGCATCCTGCAGCGACTGGTGGACGAGGCCCGGATCTTCGGATGTGAGGATCTTCTGGCGCCAGGCCTTCAGCGTCTCGATCGGCGCGCCGCTCGCGTCTGCCGCGACGTCGAGCGCCCAGCCGAGATGCTTGCGCGCATGCTTGAGGCCAACACGCAGGCCATAGAGCGCGCAGACGCCCTCATAGAGCGTGCGGACATAATGCAGCTGCGTTGCGAGCGACGGCGTCGCTTCAGCTGACCCGCCGTTCAGGCGCCGGCCGATCTCGCCGGGCAGCCAGGGCTGGCCCTGCGCGCCGCGGCCGATCATCACGGCATCGGCGCCGGAGGCCTGAAGCGCCGCGAGCGCCTTCTCGTAAGTGGTGATGTCGCCGTTGACGACGAGCGGAATGGAGATGGCCTCGCGCACCGCGCGGATCGCATCCCAATCGGCCTCGCCCTTGTAGAACTGGCAGCGCGTGCGGCCATGCACGGTGACGAGCTTGATGCCGGCAGCCTCCGCGCGACGGGCGAGCTCCGGCGCGTTGCGGGTGCGGTCGTCCCAGCCGAGCCGCATCTTCAGCGTCACGGGGACTTTCACGGCTGATATCGTCGCCTCGATCAGGCTGACGGCGTGATCGAGATCGCGCATCAGGGCCGAGCCGGACTGGCCGCCGGTGACGTGGCGGGCCGGGCAGCCCATGTTGATATCGATGATGTCGGCGCCCTCGGCTTCGGCGATCCGGGCGCCCTCCGCCATCCAATGCGCCTCGCAACCGGCGAGCTGGACCACATGCGGCCCGACCCCGGTTGCTTCGCAGCGCAACCGCGACATCCGGTGCCCATTGGCGAGCTCATCGCTGGCGGTCATTTCGGAGACGACCAGACCCGCCCCAAGCTCAGCGGCCAACCGCCGGACGGGTGAGTCCGTCACTCCCGACATCGGTGCCAGGAAGACCGGGGTGGCGATTTCAATATCGCCTATTTTCAACGGCTTAGAGCCTGATCTTGCCGAGCCGGTCACAGGGGTCTCGTTGAGTGGACAGGGCCTCATCGCGCCTGCCATGGCCTATCTTGCGCACAATTCTTGTGCAGTCAAGCGTCATGCCTACAGTTTAGACAGTTCTGCAAATCTTTCAAGTGCAGTGCAGCAAAATGCTGAATCCCACAATCCGGGGAAACCCCCTTTTTTTGCGGGCCTGCCGTGCTAGAGGCATGCCGGCAATCACCCCACGCCCGACGCATCCCCTAACAGCTGAATATTTGAGTCCTATGGCGAAATCACAGCGCACTGCAGTTGTTCTTGTCGCGGCCGGTCGTGGCCTGCGCGCAGGCGCCGGCGGGCCGAAGCAATATCGTGAGATCGGCGGCGTGCCTGTGATCTACCGCGCCATGGAAGCCTTCAGCACCCACGCTGACGTATTCGCCGTGCAGCCGGTGGTGAACCCGGATGACAGCGCCATGTTCACGGCAGCGGTCGCAGGTCTGAAGCACGAGGCACCCACCAATGGCGGCGCGACGCGCCAGGCCTCGGTGCTCGCCGGCCTCGAAGCGCTGGCAAAGCACAAGCCCGACATCGTCCTGATTCACGACGCCGCGCGCCCCTTCGTCTCGGCCGGCGTGATCTCGCGGGCGATCGAGGCGGCAAGCCGCACGGGTGCGGCGATCCCCGTCGTCCCCGTCACCGACACGATCAAGGTCACGAGCGCGGACGGCAATGTCGCGGACACGCCCGATCGGGCTTCGTTGCGAATCGCGCAGACGCCGCAATCCTTTCGTTTCGATGTCATCCTCGAAGCGCATCGTCGCGCGGCAAAGGACGGACGAAGCGATTTCACCGATGATGCCGCGATCGCCGAATGGGCGGGATTGACGGTTGCGACCTTTGAAGGCGATGTTGCCAATATGAAGCTCACCACTCCCGAAGATTTCGTGCGCGAGGAAGCGCGCCTGGCCAGCCTGCTCGGCGACATCAGGACCGGCACGGGCTATGACGTGCATGCCTTCGGCGAAGGCGACCACCTCATGCTCTGCGGCGTGCGCGTGCCGCACACGAAGGGCTTCCTGGCCCATTCCGACGGTGACGTCGGCCTGCATGCGCTGGTCGACGCGATCCTCGGTGCGCTCGCCGACGGCGACATCGGCTCGCACTTCCCGCCGAGCGATGCGAAGTGGAAGGGCGCCTCCTCCGACCAGTTCTTGAAATACGCCATCGAGCGCGTCACGGCGCGCGGCGGCCGCATCGCCAATCTTGAGGTCACCATGATCTGCGAGCGGCCGAAGATCGGCCCGTTGCGTGACGTCATGCGCGCGCGCATCGCCGAGATCTCCGGCGTCGATGTCTCCCGCGTCGCGGTGAAGGCGACGACCAGCGAGCGGCTCGGCTTCACCGGCCGCGAGGAAGGCATCGCGGCCACCGCGAGCGCCACCATCCGCCTGCCATTTAACGAAAAGACTTGGAGCGTCTAGGTCATGGCCGGCAGCGACGCACGCGCCCTCTCCCGCTCGCTGCTCGACCTCTGCCGGATGCGCAAGCTGACCATCGCGACCGCCGAGTCCTGTACCGGCGGCCTCGTTGCCGGCGCGCTGACCGACATCCCCGGCTCCTCTGACGTCATCGACCGCGGCTTCGTCACCTATTCCAACGACGCCAAGCGCGCGATGCTCGGCGTCGAGGCCGGCACGCTCACCAATTTCGGCGCCGTCAGCAAGGAGACCGCAACTGCGATGGCAGTCGGCGCGCTGGAGCGTGCCGGCGTCGATCTTGCGGTTGCCATCACCGGCATTGCGGGCCCCGGCGGCGCCACCCCAGGCAAGCCGGTCGGCCTCGTCCATTTTGCCGCCGCCGCGCGCGACGGCCGCATCATCCATCGCGAGCAGCGCTTTGGCGCGATCGGTCGCACCGCCGTGCGCCAGCGCTCGGTGGTCGAGGCGCTGCGCATGCTGATGGAGCTCGCCCGCGGCCCGCAAACCGCTGCCAAGCCCCGCCGCGCCACCGCCGCGACGAGACTTCGTCCGCGCGTGACCCGCTCACCGCGCCGGCACGTCGTGAAGCGCAGGACGCCGCGGTCGCCGCGGGGGTGACGCGCCCTACGCAGCCGCAAGCAAAGCGCTCGCGTGGTCGAGCACGCGTTGCTTGACCGCATCGGCATCCGACGGCTTCACCTTTGCACTCACGGTCAATTGCTCGCTGACGCGCGGGTCATCGCGCAGCTCCTGCAGGATCTGGTCGGATTACTCCTGCAGCTGGTGCGCCCCTGCGCATCTTTGCCTCTGAATCCCGGGAATCGATCGGCAGGACTTCCGCGTCTAGGTCAGGTCCGATCCTTGCGAGGTTCGCGCGATCCGATGGATGACGGGAAGCTTCTGCTCGATCGCCTTCGCGAGCACAGTTCCGGTGGTCCGGCCGAGCTCCTTCGCGATCATCGTGATTGGCTTGGTCCCTGCAAGCTTCCTGAGTCGATTGAGGTCGTCGTCGCTCCACGACTGCTTCCAGCGCGCCATGTCTCCTGGTTCCGCTACACAAGCCCTGCGCCCGACTCGGAGTCTAATTGTCCCCCTCGCGAAATGCAGCCCGTCCTGATGTGCCATCCACGACAAGGGGTGTTCCGTCACTCCTCTGCATTTTGGCACAAACTGCACTTGTCACCGATCCTCATCGAGGCGTGAATCGACGGTTGGGTGCCAGCTAGCGGGCACTTCACAGCCCTCGCGTTGCCCGTCGGCAAAACACCCCACAAACGGGTCAATCCGCGCACGCGAAAAGATTCCGCCTTACCGAATTTCCGATTTGCAGTAGGCGTCCGCCACCTCATCCCGGTCAGAGGGGCGGACCGCGATCGTCACGAATTTGGGGTGAGCCGTGGTGGACGCAGGTCGCATCGGCGCGAAGGGCATCGCAGGGCGGATAATCGTGAGCGAGAGCGTCGCGCGCACGACCGCACCCGGTCTTCCCTGCGCCCTCTGACAAAGAGGGTGACACAACGAGGCTAAGCTCGGGCACGAGCGGCTGCGAGGCTGCAGCATCATGTTTGCTTTTCAAATTGCACGCAAATTTGTCCAAATCGATCATCATGTGCGATGCAGCGGCGCGACCAAACGTCGTCGTCCCTAAGTGATCTTGCGTTGAAAAATATTGGCGCAATAATGCCGCTCTACGTTGCGATCCGGAATCAACCGGTCCAGCACACTGGAGGGCGACACCGTGTTCGCTCGCGACGCGGCTCTGGCCGCTGCACTTTTCACTTTGGCCGTCTTTGATGGTGCGGCCGCGCAAACGGCCAACCAGCCTCCTGATACCATGGCGGCGCGGGTGGAGGCCTGCACGCCCTGTCATGGCAACAAGGGCGAAGGCACCAGCGACGTCTATTTCCCGCGACTTGGCGGCAAGCCGGCCGGCTATCTCTACAACCAGCTCCTCGCCTTCCGCAGTGGCCGGCGCAAATACCCGCCGATGAACTATCTGCTGGAGTTTCTGCCCGATCCCTATCTGGAGGCGATGGCGGAGTATTTTGCCGGCGAGCACCCGCCACTGCCGCAGCCGGTGCCGAGCGAGGTCAGCAAGGAAGTCCTCGCGCAGGGCGAATTGCTCGCGACCAGCGGCGATGCCGGTCGTAACATACCGGCGTGCGTGAGCTGCCACGGGCCGGGACTCACGGGCATGCAGCCCGGCATCCCCGGCCTGCTCGGCTTGCGCGCCGCCTATGTCAGCGCCCAGCTCGGCGCATGGCGCTACGGCACCCGCACGGCGAAATCGCCCGACTGCATGCAGCTCGTTGCCGGCCATCTGACCGAGGCCGACGTTACCGCGGTCGCGGCCTGGCTTGCGACGCGCCCTGCCCCCGCAAATCCTGCACCCGTTGCGAAAGGCACCTACGCGTTGCCGTTCGGCTGCGGCAGCCAGCCCAACTGACGAGGCGGATGATGGGCTCGAAACTGTCGATCGCAATCCTCGCTCTCGCCGCGTTCACCACGCCGGCGCCGGCCCAGGATAAAACAAGCGACATCATCGCGCGCGGCGAATATCTCGCGCGCGCCGGTGATTGCACCGCCTGCCACACCGCCCCCGAAGGCCGCCTGTTCGCCGGCGGTCGCGCCATGCCGACCCCGTTCGGCACGATCTACACCTCCAACATCACGCCGGACCCGGAGGCCGGGATCGGCAAATGGAGTGCGGACGATTTTTATCGGACCATGCACAGCGGCCGCTTCCCGGATGGCGGGCTGATCTATCCGGCGATGCCGTTCGCCTCCTACACAAAGGTGACACGCGCCGACAGCGACGCGATCTTCGCCTATCTGCGCTCGATTGCGCCGGTGAACCAGAAGAACAAGCCGCACGAGCTGCGCTTCCCCTATGACAACCGCCAGCTCATCTTGGGATGGCGCACGCTGTTCTTCAGCGAAGGCGAGTTCAAGCCCGATCCGACCAAATCGGCCGAATGGAATCGCGGTGCCTATCTGGTCGAAGGCCTCGGCCATTGCGGCATGTGCCATTCGCCGATCAACGCGCTGGGCGGCACCTCGCAGTCGGACGCCTTCAAGGGCGGCCTGATCCCGATGCAGAACTGGTACGCGCCCTCGCTCACCTCGAACCGCGAGGCCGGCCTCGGCGACTGGAGCATCAAGGACATCACCGATCTGCTCCAGACCGGCGTCTCCGCGCGCGGCGTGGTCTACGGCCCGATGGCCGAGGTCGTGCACAACAGCCTGCAATACCTCAACGACGCCGACACCAAGGCGATGGCGGTGTATCTTAAGGGCATCGCGGAAGGCTCGTCGCCGCCGCCGACAAGCACGGCCTTGCCGAATACCGAGAGCAGCCTGCTGATCAGCCTCGGCAAGACCGTGTACGACAAGAACTGCGCGAGCTGTCACGGCGCGCAGGGCGAAGGCAAGCCGCCGCACTGGCCGCCGCTTGCCAACAACCAGTCGATCGAGATGCAGTCGGCGGTCAATCCGATCCGCATGGTGCTCAATGGCGGCTATCCGCCGGGCACCAAGGGCAATCCGATGCCCTACGGCATGCCGCCCTTCGCGGGCCTCCTCTCCGACAACGAGGTCGCCGCCGTCGTCTCCTACATCCGCACCGCCTGGGGCAATCGCGGCACGCCGGTCTCGGCGCGCGAGGCCAACGAGCTGCGCTCCGCACCGCTGAACTGAGAGGCGTCATGTTCAACTCCGATCCGCCGACCAGCCCAGCCGCCGCCGACCAGGCCGTCGAGGAAGTGGTCGCGCAAGGCCCGTCAGGCGCAATCGTGCTGGCCGGTATCGCCACGGCCTGCGTGGTCGCGATGTGGCTTGCCTTTTACCTGTTCGTCTTCCTGCCGCGGGGACCGCTGCAATGAGCGCGGAGGACACGCATCGCAGCGTCGAGGTCGCGGCCCGCGTCGAGCGGCGCTGGGCCGCCATTGCCGTGATCATCATCGTGGGCATGGCGCTGCTGGCGGCGTTCGCCGGCATCCATCAGGCGACGATGCCGCAGCCGCGCGTCGAGACCACCGATCCGTCGCGGATTCATCTGTCCGGCGAGTTCGTCGAGAGCAATCTCGGCAGTGTGCTGGAGACCAACGGCAATGTCACCGTGCGCGCGATCGGCCAGCAATATTCCTTCACGCCGGCCTGCATCGTGGTGCCCGTGGATACGCCGATCACGCTGCGCGCCACCAGCGCCGACGTCGTGCACGGCATCCTGATCCAGGGCACCAACGTCAACACCATGCTGGTGCCGGGCTACGTCTCCGAGCAGCTGATGCGCTTTACGAGGACCGGCGACTATCTGATGCCCTGCCAGGAGTTCTGCTCCTTCGGCCATGAGGGCATGTGGGGCAAGGTCAAGGTGATCGACAAGACCGACTTCGCAACCCGCGCGAAGGCCGGCGGGAGGCTGAGCTGTGTTGGTCAATAGGAAGCTCATTCTCGCCCATTTCTGGTTTGCTTTCGCCGTGTTCGGCGTGGCGCTGACGCTCGGCGCCTGGCAGATGTTCATCCGCAGCCCGATCGGCACCTGGCTCTCCAACCCCGAGCTCTATTACCGCTCGCTGACCGCGCATGGCACGGTGATGGGCTATGTGTTCCCGACCCTGGTCGCGATGGGCTTTGGCTATGCCATCAGCGAGTCCGCGCTGGAGCAGCGGCTGGTCGGCGTGCGCTGGGCCTGGGCCGGTTTCTGGCTGATCGTCCTCGGCAGCGTGATGGCGGTGATCCCGATCGCGTTGGGGCGCGCCTCCGTGCTCTACACGTTTTATCCGCCGCTGATCGGCAATCTCTTCTACTATCTCGGCGTCGTGCTGGTCGTCGTCGGCTCATGGATCTGGGTCGCACTGATGTCGATCAACCTGCGCGTCTGGCGCAAGGCCCATCCCGGGGCGACGGTACCGCTCGCGATGTATGCGAACGTCGCGGGCTCATATCTGTGGGCCTGGACCGCCGTCGGCGCCGCGCTTGAATTGCTGCTCCAGATCATCCCCGTCGCGGCGGGGCTGAAGAACACGATCGATGCCGGCCTCGCCCGTATCTTCTTCTCCTGGACGCTGCACGCCATCGTCTATTTCTGGCTGATGCCGACCTACATCGCCTATTACACCATCGTGCCGCGCGCGATCGGGGGCCGGGTCTATTCCGACACCATGGCGCGGATCGCATTCATCCTGTTCCTGGTGGTGGCGATGCCGATCGGCATACACCATACCTTCGCCGATCCGCAGGTCGGCGCCGGCTTCAAGTTCATCCATTCGGCCTTCACGGCGCTGGTGGCGCTGCCCACGCTGCTGACCGTGTTCACGATCTGCGCCTCGGTCGAGATCGCAGCACGCTTGCGCGGCGGCCGCGGCATGTTCGGCTGGATCAGGGCCCTGCCCTGGGACAATCCGATGATGCTGGCGCTGGCGTTCTCGTTCGTCATGCTCGGCTTCGGCGGCGCCGGCGGGCTCATCAACATGAGCTATCAGCTCGATGCATCGATCCACAACACGCAGTGGATCACCGGCCATTTCCACCTGATCTTCGGCGGCGCCATCGTGATCATGTATTTTGCGATCGCCTATGATCTGTGGCCGCATCTGACCGGCCGCGAGCTGATCGACCTCCGCCTGATCCGCACCCAGCTCTGGCTTTGGTTCGTCGGCATGATCGTCACGACCTTCCCGTGGCACTGGGTCGGCATTCTCGGCATGCCGCGCCGCATGGCCTATTTCGACTTCGGCGATCCTGCCATCGCGCCGCAAGCGCTCTCGGTGACCTTCTCGGCGATCGGCGGCTTCATCCTCCTGACCTCCGGCATCATGTTCATCGTGATCCTCGCCCGCGGCATGCGTGCCCCGCAGGCTGACGCGGGCGCCTATCGCTTTGCGGTCGCGGTGCACCAACCGACGACCGTGCCGGTCGCTCTCAACACGCACGCGCTGTGGGTGGCGCTGATGATCGCGCTCACCATCACCAATTACGGCTATCCGATCCTCAACCTCGCGACCACGGCGGGCACCTCTGTGCCGGCCGTCTATGTGGGAGCGCAGTGATGAGCACCCGCGATCTCTTCACCTTCAACAATCCTCATTTCACGCGGGGCGTCGGCATCACCGTCGCGATCCTGATCGTGACCGCGATCGCGGGCTTCATCGTGCTGCCCCTCGCCCAGCCCTGGGTTGAGTTTGCAAACGTCTGGGACGCGATCTGCAGTGCCGCCGGGGTGCCACAGCGCGCGGCGAGCGTCACGGCCCCGGAGCAGGCAAAACGCCTGTCGGAAGTCGTGCTGACCTCGCACACGCTGTCACGCCCCAGCCAGGAGGCGATCGGCCGCGGCGCCACGCTGGCGCAGCGTTGCGCGATCTGTCACGGCCCGACCGGCATCAGCCGCGCGGATTCGCCGAACCTCGCCGGCCAATATGCCGCCGTGATCTACAAGGAGCTGCACGATTTCCGCGCCGGCGCGCGCAGCAATGCCGTGATGTCACCCTTCGCCGTTAATCTGACGGACGATGAAATCGCCGACCTTTCAAACTATTACGCCTATCTGCCGCGGCTTCCGGCCTATCACCCGACGCCGCAATTGCCCAAGCCCAACATCGTCATCTACGGCGCACCGCTGCGGGGCATCGCGCCCTGCGGCGCCTGCCATGGCAGCCTCGACAACAAGACCGGCAGCCCCTGGCTGGAGGGACAATCCGAGGCCTATTTGAAAGCGCAGCTCCAGGCGTTTGCCTCAGGCGAGCGTCGTAACGACATCAGCCAGCAGATGCGCAACATCGCCCGCGCGATGACGCCGCAGGAGATCGAAGCGGCCGCGGCGTATTACGCCTCGCAGCCGCCGGATGTGGTGAAGGCGGTGGATTGATCAGGACGACGCCAGCTTCGGCCGGCCGTAGACCGCATCGGCCCGCTTTTCGAACGCGGTGGAGAAGCGCGCAAACGCGGCATCGAACATCGAGCCCATCAGCATCGCCAGCATGCGGCTCTTGAATTCATAGGCGAGGAAGAAGCCGACGTCGCAGACATCGTCGCCTTTGGGCTCGAACGTCCAGCGGTTTTCGAGATTGCTGAACGGACCTTGCAGATATTCGACCAGGATTTTCAGATTGGCGCGATCGAGCGTCACGCGGCTCGTGAAGGATTCCTTGACCAGCTTGAACGACACCGTCATGTCGGCGACGAGCACTTCGGTGCCGTCGGGTTTTGCCATGCGCTGACGGATCTTCAACGCGCTGCACAGCGGCACGAATTCCGGGTAGCGCTCGACGTCGGCGACCAGATCAAACATCTTGGGCGCGCTGTGATTGACACGGCGCTTGCTCGAAAATTTTGGCATAGCGGTTCAGCGGGCGTGAGCTGCCCGCGCGGCTTTCAGTCTCGCAAAGTCCTCACCGGCATGATGCGACGAACGGGTGAGCGGGCTCGCCGACACCATCAGGAAGCCCTTGGTGTAGGCAACTTTCTCGTAGGACGAGAACTCGTCCGGCGGCACGTAGCGCATCACGGCATGATGCTTGCGGGTCGGCTGGAGATATTGCCCGATGGTCAGGAAGTCGACGTCGGCCGAGCGCAGATCGTCCATCACCTGCTGCACCTCGTGGCGCTCCTCGCCGAGGCCGACCATGATGCCGGACTTGGTGAAGATGGTGGGATCGAGCTCCTTGACCCGCTGCAACAACCGGATCGAGTGGAAGTAGCGCGCGCCCGGTCGCACCGTCAGGTACCGCGACGGCACGGTCTCGAGATTGTGGTTGAAGACGTCGGGCCGCGCGGCCACGACGACCTCCAGCGCGCCTTCCTTGCGCAGGAAGTCCGGCGTCAGGATCTCGATCGTGGTCGAGGGACAGGCCACGCGGATCGCGCGGATCGTCTGGGCAAAATGCTCGGCGCCGCCGTCGGCGAGATCGTCGCGGTCGACCGAGGTGATGACGACGTGGGCGAGGCCCAGCTTGGCGACGGCCTCGGCGACGTTCTGCGGCTCAGCCGCATCGAGCGCGTTGGGCAAGCCGGTCTTGACGTTGCAGAAGGCGCAGGCCCGGGTGCAGGTGTCCCCCATGATCATGAAGGTCGCGTGCTTCTTGTCCCAGCACTCGCCGATATTCGGGCAGCCCGCCTCCTCGCATACCGTGTGCAGGCCGTTGGCGCGCACGATGTTGCGGGTGTCGGCATAGCCGCGGGTATTGGGGGCACGCACGCGAATCCAGTCCGGCTTCGGCGGCGAAGCGGAATCGGGGCGGTTCACCTTTTCGGGGTGGCGCGGGCGCAACGGGTTCGTGATGGTATCGACAATAACGACCATGATCTGTCCGGTCTGTTCAGGTCCTACCTAGTCGGTCTGGTTGCCTGCCGCAACCCGGCTCGCGCCGCTTCAGGGAACATGGCAGATATGGGCAATATCCTGCTCTGTTCTCAGGCGATTCTCACCTCGAATGGCTCCAACCTCGAAGACTTCCACACCGCGGCTTGGCAAGGCGCTGAAGCGTGCCTTTTTCGCGCGCAGCGTCCGTGAGGTCGCCCCCGATCTGATCGGGGCCACCATGCTGGTCGACGGCGTCGGCGGGATCATCGTCGAGGTCGAGGCCTATCATCATACCGAGCCTGCGGCGCACTCCTACAACGGCCCGACGCCTCGGAACCAGATCATGTTCGGCCCGCCCGGCTTTGCCTATGTCTACCGCTCCTACGGCATCCATTGGTGCGTCAACTTCGTCTGCGAGGAGGAAGGCTCGGCCGCCGCCGTGCTGATCCGTGCGCTGGAGCCGACGCATGGCCTCGCCGCAATGCGCCGCCGCCGCCACGCGGTCGATGTGCACGCGCTGTGCTCGGGCCCGGGTAAGCTGACCGAGGCGCTCGGGATCACCATCGCGCACAACACCCTGCCGCTGGACCGTCCGCCGATCGCGCTGCATGCGCGGACAGAGGATGTCGCGGTCGCAACCGGCATCCGGATCGGCATCACCAAGGCCGTCGAGCTGCCCTGGCGCTATGGCGTCAAGGGCTCGAAATTCCTCAGCAAGCCGTTCCCGAAATCGGTTTAGGACGCCTGCTTCAGCCGCTCCAGCGCCTCGAGCAGCTTGGCCTTGCGGGCCAGCGCCGCCTCGCGCTTTTCGCGCTCCTCCTCGACGACCTCTTCGGCCGCGTTGGCGACGAATTTCTCATTCGCCAGCTTCGACTCGGCGCGCTTGATGTCGGCGTCGGCCTTCGCGATCTCCTTGTCGAGACGCGTGCGCTCGGCGGCGAAATCGACCACGCCCTTCAACGGCAGCGCTGCCACCTCGCCACGCACTAGGAGCTGCACGGCACCGTCAGGGGCTCGATCGGCGAAGGAGATGTCCGACAGCCGCGCCATGCGCTTGATGACGTCGGTCCAGCGCGGCGCACGCTCCCTGGTCTCGGCCGAGGCGCCGGCGAGCACAAGCGCCGTCAAGGTCGCTGGCGCAATGTTCATCTCGGCACGCACCGAGCGGATCTGCGTGATGAGGTCGATCACCCAGCCGATCTCGGCTTCCGCCTTGGGATCGCTGAAGTCGGCATGGTCGAAGATCGGCATGACAAAGGCAGGCGAGATCAGCGGATCGGTCGGTCCGGCCGCAGCCGCGAGCATCGCAAGCTGCTCCGGCGTCGGACCGGACGGCTTCAGCGGCCATGGCGCCAGCGCGAGCAGGCCGTCGCGCTTGGCCGTCACCTCCCACAGCTCTTCGGTGATGAAGGGCATGAAGGGATGCAACAGCTTGAGGATCTCGTCGCGCGCCCAGGCGACCATGGCCCGGGTTTCGTCCTTGGCAGGGCTGTCCGGCCCGAGCAGCACGGGCTTGGCGAGCTCGACATACCAGTCACAATAGACATTCCAGACGAAGCGGTAGATCGCGCCGGCGGCATCGTTGAAGCGATAGGCTTCGATCGCCTCGGTCACCTCGCGCGTGGTGTGCGCGCTCTCATGCGCGATCCAGCGGTTCAGCGTCTCCTTGGCCTTCGCCGGCTCGAAACCTTCGGGCACGGCGCAATGGTTCATCTCGGCGAAGCGGGACGCGTTCCAGAGCTTGGTTGCGAAATTGCGATAGCCCTCGACGCGGCTGGTGGCGAGCTTGATGTCGCGGCCCTGTGCCGCCATCGCAGCCAGCGTGAAGCGCAGCGCGTCCGCGCCGTATTCGTCGATCAGGTTGAGCGGATCGATGACGTTGCCCTTCGACTTCGACATCTTGGCGCCCTTCTCGTCACGGACGAGCGCGTGGATGTAGATGGTCGAGAACGGCACCTCCTTCATGAAGTGCAGGCCCATCATCATCATCCGGGCAACCCAGAAGAAGATGATGTCGAAGCCGGTCACCAGCGCGTTGGTCGGATAGTAGCGCTTCACCTCGGGCGCGTCTTCGGGCCAGCCGAGCGTCGAGAACGGCCACAGCGCCGAGGAGAACCAGGTGTCGAGCACGTCCTCGTCCCGGGTGATGAAGCCTTCACGCTTGTTGCGGTCGAGCGCCATCTCGCGGCCCTGCTCGGCCGTGATGACTTCCTGCTCGACATAATAGCCAAGCGCGTGGCTGATCGCCTCCTCCTCGGTCTCGGCGACGAACACCTTGCCGTCGGGACCGTACCAGGCCGGGATCTGATGGCCCCACCAGAGCTGGCGCGAGATGCACCAGGGCTGGATGTTCTCCATCCACTCGAAATAGGTCTTTTCCCAGTTCTTCGGGACGAACGAGGTCTCGCCCGAACGCACCGCCGCGATCGCGGGCTTCGCGAGCGTCTTGGCGTCGACGTACCACTGATCGGTCAGGTACGGTTCGATCACGCTGTTGGAGCGGTCGCCATGCGGCACCATGTGGGTGTGCGGCTCGATGCGCTCGACGAAGCCGAAGCTCTCCAGCCGCTCGACGATGCGCTTGCGCGCAGCAAAGCGGTCGACCTTGTTGAACTCCTCGGCGAACTGCGAGGCGCCTTCCGGCAGGCCCTTCAGATAGTCCTCGTTGTCGACGAGATCGAGGCAGCCTTCCTTGTCGAGCACGCTGATGCGGCGCAGGCCGTGGCGATTGCCGACCTCGAAATCGTTGAAGTCGTGCGCCGGCGTCACCTTCACCGCGCCCGAGCCCTTTTCCGGATCGGAATAGTCGTCGGCGACGATCTTGATCTTGCGGCCGACCAGCGGCAGGACGACGTTCTTGCCGACCAGCTTCTGGTAGCGCTCATCCTCCGGATGCACGGCGACGCCGGTATCGCCGAGCATGGTCTCGGGCCGCGTCGTTGCGACCACGATGAAGGTCGTGGGATCCTCGGGATTGAACGTCTTGCCTTCGATCGGATAGCGCAGATACCAGAGGTGGCCCTTCACCTCGGTCTGCTGCACTTCGAGATCGGAGATCGCGGTCAAGAGCTTGGTGTCCCAGTTCACCAGCCGCTTGTCCTTGTAGATCAGGCCGTCGCGGTGCAACTCGACGAACACCTTGATGACGGCCTTGGACAGGCCCTCGTCCATGGTGAAGCGCTCGCGCGACCAGTCGCAGGACGCACCGAGGCGCTTGAGCTGGTTGATGATGGTGTCGCCGCTCTCGGCCTTCCACTGCCAGACCCGCTCGAGAAACTTCTCGCGGCCCATCTCGCGTCGGCCGGGCTGCTGGCGCTCCATCAGTTGCCGCTCGACCACCATCTGGGTGGCGATACCGGCATGGTCGGTCCCGGGCTGCCACAGCACGTCGCGACCCCGCATGCGCTCAAAGCGGCACAGGATGTCCTGGAGCGTGTTGTTGAGGGCGTGGCCCATGTGCAGCGAGCCCGTCACGTTCGGCGGCGGGATCACGATGGTAAAGGGCACGGCGTCGCGGCGGTCGGGACGACCGGCCTTGAACGCGAGGCTGTCCTCCCACACGACGGACATGCGGGCTTCGATATCGGCGGGCTGGTAGTTTTTCTCGATCATGGGGCGCTAGAAAGCCGTGGGCGGGGTTCAAGTCAACGGAAAGCTCAGCGGCAAAAGGGCTTTCCGGCCCGACCGGCAGGTCGACTATGACGCAGGAGCAGGGCTTTATCGGGGCCGGGCGGCCCCCGTTTAACGGCCGCCGCGGGAGACCCGCTCGATTTCGGCCTTCACGATGCGTTCGACAAGGCCCGGCAGGTTGTCGTCGAGCCAGGATTTCAGCATCGGCCGCAGCATCTCCTTGACCAGATCCTCCAGCGTCCGCGCATTGCTGCTGAGCACCGTGTGGGCCAGTGAGTTGAAAGCGGATTCGACTGCCGAGACGGTCGACTGGGCGAGAATCGGCTGCTGCGGCGGCAGCGGCGGCGCGTCGAAATCCACCGGCGCATAGGACGGCGCGGGTGTCGAACGAGGCGGCGGCGCTTCGGCGAATTCGAGATCGTCGCGCGGCTCGACCCTGCGGAAGTTCGGCGGCGGCGGCGCCGGTGTCGGCTCCGGATCCATCGCCATCTCGTCGGTCAATTCGAGCACGTCGGGTTCGGGCTCGGGTTCAGGTTCCGGAGCACGAATCTCGGGCGCAGCCGTGGCCGTATCGAGCCCTGCCAGCAGCGCGTCGATGTCGTCCTGGCTATTGGGGCCAGCATCCGCTGCGGGCGCGGGAGGCGGTGGCGGCGCCGGAGCAGGCTTCGCAGCCGGAGGTGGTACGGGCTTCTCGGCAGCCGGTTTTGCAGGCGCGACCTTGGACGGCGGAATGTCGGCCATCGCCTGCGGCTTCGGTGCGGGAGCGGCGGGCGCCGGCGCGGGCTTGGCAGCCTCTGCTGGCGGCGGCTTCGCCTCATCGTCGGCAATGATGCGCCGGATCGAGGCCAGAATCTCCTCCATGGAGGGTTCTGTGACCTTTGCAGGCTGCGTCATCTCCGACTCCACATCATCAACGCCCTCGCATGCGTTGTTTTACACCAAGCACGACAGGATTGGCCGGTTCCGGATGTGTGCCCCGACATTTTCGTCGCGACAGCCAGACTTGTCCCCAGATCACGGCTCAACGTGAGGCGGCGCGCCCCTGCCCCGTCACTCAAGCATTACGCATGCAACATTGGATGCGGGACGAATCGACCCGCAGCTTCTTGGCAAGGCTATGTCAGGGCTTTTGATGATTGCAAGCAAAGCACCGGTCGGACTCGTCTGTTTGCGAGGCCGACCGGAGGACTACGGGACTTAGCGTCCGTCAGGCGTGCGCACGCCGACCCAGCTGTCGCGGACTTGCTGGTAATGCACGCTCGGATCGTAGACGGTGGTGCTGAGGCCAAGCACCTGCGGTGCAAGGCGGCCGACCGCGCTGAGCACGGAGTAGGACGCGACCACGCGGTCGTGCTGCGCGGTGACGAGCGCGACGCGCGCGTTCACCAAAGCCTGCTGGGCGTTGAGGACGTCGAGCGTGGTGCGCTGACCGGCCTTGGCCTCTTCGCGCACGCCGTTCAGCGCAATCTCGGACGCCGTGACCTGAGCCTGCGCCGATTGCACCTGCGCCTTGCCGGCTTCGAGCTGGCCCCAGGCCTGCACGACGTTGGCGCGGGTCTGGTCGCGCGTCGTTTCGAGGTTCAGGCGCTGCTGCGCCAGGTTCTCTTTCGATTGGCGGATCAGCGAGTATTCTGCGCCGCCTTGAAAGATCGGGATGGAAGCCGTCGCGATAGCGGACGCCGTATTCGTTCGGAAAACCTGCAGGGTCTGCTGATAGCCCGTACTGACACCAGCCTGAACCGTGACTGTCGGCAGCAGCGCGCCTTCACTGATCTTGACCTGAAGAAAGTTGACGTCGATGCCGTACATCGCGGCCGTAACGCTGGGGTTTTCCACCAGGCTCAGGCTGACGGCGGTGGCGATCGTCCCGGGCAGGAAACGATCGACCGGCGAGCCGGGGGCAAGATTCGTCGGCTCGTTGCCGATGATCCGGCGGAAGTTCGCGCGCGTCGTCGTCAGATTCGATTCGGCAGTGAGCGCTTGGGTCTTGCCGGCAGCCAGCTGGGCCTCGGATTGCGCCACGTCCGTGCGCGTGACCTCGCCGACATTGAAGCGGTCGCGCGTTTGCTTGAGGGTCTGTTCGAGCACGCGCACGTTGCTGCGCTGGACTTCGAGGGTGGCCGCGTCCCGCAGGTAGTCCATGTAGCTCGTGGCAGCCTGCAGCAGGACCGTCTGCTCTAGCACGCGCAACGCTTCGCGCGCGCCTGACACCTGGCTTTCCGCAGCGCGCGTCTTGTTGGCGGTCTGATTGCCGTTATAGAGCGTCTGGTTGACGGTCAGGGCGGCGCTGTTGGACTGAAGTGGGTCGGGGTTATGGATCGACAGACCCTTCTGTACCGCCTGGATATCCTGATACTGATACCCGGTGCCGAGAGTCACATTGACCTTGGGGCGATAGCCCGACAGCGCCTGCGGCACGTTCTCGTCGGTTGAGCGCACCTGGGCGCGCTGTGCGTTGAGCTGCGGATTGTTCTGATAGGCGCGAACCAGCGCGGCCTCGATCGTATCCGCCAATGCAGGCGCCGGCCCGGCAATCGCCGCCAGGAGAACCGAAACCGCTGCTCCGGTGAAGAACTTCACCCCATGCATCCTTGAAAATCCGTTCATTCTCACGTCAGGCTCGTGCCCGCGAGCCTGGTTACCGTATCCAAGTGGAGTCGTTGCCCCGTAGCAACATAGGACGCGGCCGCGCGCAACGGAACTACCTGAGGGGAGTTCTCAGCGGAAACTCTTCACGTGCAGCATCCCGGCCACACTTCTGATTCAGAACGGGATTTTAACGGGGTTTCGGCGGTCAGAAGACGAAGGCGGCGGCCCGTTCCAGGCCCGGAAGCACCGGGGCGGCGGCGTCGAACAGCGGCCGATGGCCGAATTCGCCGTGGGTACGGGTCACGATCATGGCCCGCGACGGCCGGGATTCGGCCGAGACGCCCACCAGGCGCCCCCCTTCCCGGAGCTGGCCGAACAGCCCGTCCGGCGTCACTTCGGTCGCGCCGTTGAGGATGATCACGTCATAGGGTGCGGTAGCCGGGTCGCCCTCGGCGCTGGCGGCGGCCTTGCAGGTGACATTGCTGAGCCCGATTGCGGCGAAAGCGTCCTTGGCCTTCGCGGCCAAAGCCGAATCGCTCTCCGTGGCCGTGACCTGGTGCGCAAGCTTCGCGGCAAGCGCGGCGAGGTAGCCGGTGGCGCAGCCAACGACCAGCACGTTGTCGCCTTCGCCGATCTCGGCCGCCTGGAGCAGCTTGCCGATCAGCTGCGGCTTGATCAGGAAGCGCTTGGCGCCGCCCTCGCTCACATCGAGATCGAGGTCGAGATAGGCCAGCGCCTGCCGGCTCGCCGGCACGAAGGCCTCGCGGGGAACCGTGAGCATGGCGTCGAGAATGCGGCGATCGGTGACGTCATTGGTGCGCACCTGGCCATCGACCATTTTTTGGCGCGCGGTCGAGAAACCGGACATTTGCGGACCCTGCAAGGCGGACGATGCCGCGGACGAAAGTTGGCGGCATATTTGGAGCAGGCTCCGCGAAAACGCAACACGTCCGTTGGCCGGTGAAGCAACGGCGATGCAACGCAGGTATCGGAGGCGAGATGCCCTATTCGATCGCCACGGCGAGTCGGCCGATCAGGGCCGCGACTTCGTCCAGCCGCGCCGAATCGGGGGTCTCGACCGCACGGGCGAGACAGGCCAGGCACTCATCGTCGCTCAATTCGGGAATGTCGGCCGGCAGAATCGAGGGGGCCAGGCGGGCGCGGTCGATCTGGATGTCGGGCATGGGAATCAGCTCCGTAAGAGTCCGGCCCGATCACGCTCGATTTGAATTAAGTCGATTTGGCGCCGTCGGCGTGGCTGCGGTGCCGCCGCCATACACATCCACTTGATCGCGATTCTGCGGGGCCCGGACGGAACGCCACTAAGAAATTGAGCGAGCAGCATCGTGCGTCGCATCAGCGAGCGTCGGCAAGCAATTGAAAATGAAGCGGAATTTGGCTCCCCGGGCTGGATTCGAACCAGCGACCATCCGATTAACAGTCGGATGCTCTACCGCTGAGCTACCGAGGAAAAGGCGAACCAGTCGTTCGCGCGCGGCTGCGTATAACAAAGCCGCTTGCGCTTGCAAAGGACGAATTCGCCATCCCTCGCAAAGCATCGAGGAAGGGCCTCTCCGGCCCCTCCTCGGGCCATCCGGGCCGATATTACTCGGCGATGAAGGACGTGGTCTTGGTGCCAGGGTCGTAGCGCAGCCGAAGCGCGGTCATCTTGCAGAGGTTGACGTTCTTCCAGAGCACCGACTCGTCATAGTTCTGCCAGTCGACGCGGATGTTCCAAACGCAGCCCTCATCGTCCTCCTCGAACTCGACATAGGTCGAGGCCTGGTTCTGCAAAACCTTGTCCAGCTCGTTGTCCCATTCGTCCAAGCCATCGTCCGGCGCGTTGAAGCCGAGGAATTTGATGGCATAGCCGGTCTCGTTGACGACGGTGACGTTGCGAGCGTCGGCGGCGAACGACGACGGAGTAGTTACGATCGCAAGTCCGATCGCGACCAGTCCAGACAGAAAAAACTTCATGTGAAATTCTCCGGATCGAAACAGGCTCCAGCGCCTGACGTCGATCGGCGCAGGCGCCGCGGCAACCGATGGCGTTGCCTGGGAGGGTTCGTCCGGAGCGAGATCGAGAGGTTCGATACGCCCTCAATCCACGCTCCGGCTCGTTGCACGACGCGAGACGCGCAACGAGCCAGTTCTTATCGATTCGAATTCTCAGCAGCAATGAACCGGCATTCATAGATCGGCGGTGTTTGCTTTCTCCGGCACGGACACGGTCGCAGGCGCGACCGCAGCACCATTGGCCTTGCCGGTCACGGCGCCGACCAGCGCCTTCACCGGATCATCGCCCGGTGCAAAACCGCTCTGGCGCAGGATCTCGTCGATCATCGGACGCAGCGCGTGAACCTTGAGAAGCTCGCCGGCGAGCCCCTCACCGAAGCCGACGCCGCCGCCCGCAGCGCCATTACCATTGCCGCCAAAAGCGCCGCCGGTGTGCAGGATGCGGACGTCCTTGAGGTTGGCGATCGGTCTGACCATCTCGGCCAGCGCCGACGGCATCGTCTCGATCCGCTTCTTGGCGATCTCGAAATCGATGACGTTGGCGCCGAGCTTGTTCTGCGCCTCGTTCTTCATGGTGATGACGGCAGCCTCGGCCTCACCGATATTGCGGACGCCGACCGCCTTGATCTTGTTGGACTCGGCTTCGGCCGTGGCCAGCGTCTTGACGGCCTCGGCGCGGTCGAGCGATGCCTTCTTCTCGGCTTCGGCGGCGACGATCAGCTCGGTCGATTTGCGCTCGGCTTCCGTGCGCGCGGCGAGCACCTGGGTCAGGCGGGCGCGATCGGCGACCTCGACCGCGCGTGCGGTAACGACCTTTTCCTCCGCGGAGACGGCCAGCGCTTCCGCAGTCTTGGCTTCGGCCACGGCCTCCGAGGTCTGCTTGCTCTTGGACGCGATCTGGATCTCGTTCTCCTGGGTGGCGATCTGGATCTCGCGCTGGGCGTCGGTCTTGCGCTTGTTGATGGCGAGGTCCGACTCGATGACCGCGGTTTCCTTGACCTGCTTGGCTCCCGCCTCCTTTTCCGCGACGGCCCGATCGGTGTCGATGCGGGCATTCTCCTCGGTCAGGCGTGCGGTCTGCGTGGCGGTCGCGACTTCTGCGCGGGTGCTCGCGGTCTTGTTGGCGATGTCGCGCTCCTGCGACAGCTCGGCCTCCTTCTTGGTCCGCTCGATGGTCAGGGTCTGCTGCCGTGCCTCGAGGTCTTTCTGGGCGATCGCCACCTCGTTGTCGCGCACGATGGCGTTACGGTCGCGCCGTCGGGTTTCGGTAATGGTCTTCAGTTGGGTCAAACCTTCGGCGTCGAAGAAGTTTTCCGGGTTGAAGAACTTGACGTCGGTCTGGTCCAGCTTGGTCAGGGACACCGACTCCAGTTCGAGGCCGTTCGACTTGACGTCGGACTCCACGGTCGATTGTACGTGCTTGACGAAGTCCGAACGCTTTTCCTGGAGCTCCAGAATGGTCATGGTCGCGGCGACCGAGCGCAGGCCGTCGACGAATTTGGCCTCGACCTGGTTGCGCAGCGCTTCGGCATCGTTGGTCAGCGCCCCCAGCGTCTGGCTCGCCAGCGCGATGCTCTCCTCGTCGGGCCGGACGCGGACGTAGAACTCAGCGACGATGTCGACGCGCAAACGGTCCTTGGTGATGAGCGATTCCCGCTCCTTGCGCTCGACGGTCAGCCGCAGCGTCTTCAGGTTGATGCTGCCATAGGAGTGAAAGATCGGCAGGATCATGGCGCCGCCGTCGAGCACGACCTTCTTGCCGCCGAGGCCGGTGCGCACGAACGCCTCGTCGCGCGTGGCGCGTTTATAGAGGATGGTGAAGATGATCCCGAGGACAACGATCAGCGCGACGCCGATCATGGCCGGGACTGCGATGTCGAACATGACTTTCTCCGCTAATGGACTTGCTGGCTTAGAGTGGGTTTGGTCGGTTTGAGTTCATCGTCGGCCTTCACCGCGACGAAACGGGTGTCGACGCGATCAACCAGGAGGACGAGGGTCCCCTGCGGCAATGGCGCCGAGTCGGGTGCGGCGACCGCCAGTACAAAATGCCTGTTGCCGTGCACGTCGGCGACGCTGACGCGGCCGGGCGGTCCCTGGTCGAGGGGACCAACCACGACCTCACCGACGCGGCCGACGAGATCGCCGAGGCCGACGACATAGCTCTCGTCCTTGGGAATGATCCGGGCGATGCCGCGGCTCGCCCCCCGCACCAGCGGGACCGAGACGACGACCGCCGCGAGTGAAGCGATCGAGGCCGGCAAGGGACCGGCCACCATCCGCGCGACATCCTGGATCAGGAAGCCGGTGATGGAGAAGGCGCCGAGCGCCAGCAGCAGGAAGATCAGCAGCGGCACGCCGCCGACATTGATCCAGGAGATGGCGTTGATCACGCCGTTGTCGCTGGGATGGCTGAAATCGACGCTGGTGCCGAGCATCTCGCTGAGCGAGGCTCCAACCAGCATCGTGACCACTTCGAGCGTGCCGACGATGAGGATCATGGCCGCGGCGATCGCGAACGGCCTGACCTCGGGCGACATGACGTGTTCGAGCAATGCGCTCATGACACGAACCTCAGGAGCGCGACTTCAACCGCGCGAGCCTCGCCGCAATCTCCTTGTTGCGATGCAACGCGCTGAGCTCGTCGATGTCGCTGGAATAAGGAATGCCCGGCGGCACGCCGGTGACGCGGGCCACTGCCCTGCCCGCGCGCAGCGCCTTGCCCGCCGCGGACGTGCCGCCACGTTTGCGGGGCGAGGTCGAGGCCTGGTGGCTGGCCACCGCCTCGCTCTTCTCCAAATCGACGCGCCGCTGCTCGGCATCCTGGAGCGCCGAGAGCACCGCACGCAGCGACGTCACGCATTGCTCGATCTTCTCGTTGTTCTCGTCGATGGCGCGCGAGAGCACCTCGAATTGCGCTTCCAGGTCCATCTGCCGCGCGATGCCGGCGCGGGCAAGATCGTCGCGGCCATCTGCGATCGCACCCTCGATCTTGGCGGCGAGATCGGTCATCTCGCGTTCGATCTCGGTGCGGCGCGCATTGAGGCGATATTCCTCGGCGCGCGCGGCCGCGAGCGCATCGCGCGCCTCGCTTTCGGCACGCTCGATCTCGCGGATGGCCTGGCCGACCACTTTCAGCTTGTTGTTGCCTTCCGCCTGCTCGATCGCGTCATAGGCGATGCCGGCGATCAGACGTCCGACCCGGGACAGGAAATTTTCGGGAGCGGCAGCGATGGTATCCATAGCGTTCTCCTCCTCTGGCAGACTGTTCGGCGTGACGCCGTAGTGAACCTCGAAACCGTCGTCGGTGCGGATCAGGTGCGCGGGCACGCTCTGGCCCCAACCCTCCGCGTAGCCGGCGTAGTCGAAGGGCACGCTGAAGCGTCCCTGTACGGTCGATATCGAAATCGTGGCCGGGCCTTTGATCTTGGCGAGCTTGTCGTCGAGCGGCAGGCGGCGGCCTTGTGCCGCGCGATAGTCGGCGCGGTCGCGCAGGCCCAGCGTCACCAGCCGCGACGGCAGCGAGGTCTCCTTGCGGATCGGCTCATAGGCATGGGCATGCAGCAGCACGACGTTGGAGCCCACATTATGGGTCCGCGCGACCTCGTCGAGGATCTCCATCATGCGGTCATAAGCCCCAAACGTCGCCTCCATCGCGGCCTTGGCGGCCGGGTCAGGGGCTAGCCTGTAACGCAGCGCCGATGGCGCATGTCGGGGCGACGGGCTCATGGAAAGCACTAAAGCACCATTTTGGTGCTTTACAAGGGGGAAGCTCAATCACGTTCCACTGATCCTGATGCACTCGGAGGGTTAGTCGCTGTCGCCCGGGGCTGCGTTCAAGACGCGCCATCACCTCTAAATCACCGCGGATCAAGACTTCTTGCACGCGCGGGTTGCAATTTTACGGAAAGTCCGTGCGGACCCGGAACAGGATGCGGTGTGGGCGCGACCGTCTCCCAACCGTCACGCCCTCTCTGACCGGGGGTGAGGTGGAGGAGGAATGCGTCAAATCAGAATTTCCGTAAAGGCGAATATGTTGCCGGGCGTGGATTGACGGGGGCGCGGTGTGCTTTGCCCGACGGCCAACACGAGGGATGGTGTTTTGTACGGGACTGGGCCATCAATCCGGAACGGGACTGTCCTCAAGCGTCCGCCGACAGCGCGGTTCGAGACCGGGAAACCCATCGATGCCTCGTCCGCAACCGGCGACCAGTTCTCGCGCTCGAAGCGATCGGCTGCCCTGGTCGGTTGTAGCCAATGTCGTGCGCGGGCTGGTATTGGCCCTGCTCGTCTGCATGACCTGGTCGGCGGCTCAGGCCGAGAGCGCCAAGCTCCGGGTGGCAACCCGCATCGTGCCGCCCATGGTCGTCGAGAAGAACGGCACGCTGACCGGCTTCAGTATCGAGCTCTGGAACAGCATTGGCAAACAACTGAACCGCGAGACCGAATACGTCGTGTTGCCCGATGTGCGCGAATTGCTCGACGCCGTGGGACATGGACAGGCCGATCTCGCCATCGCAGCCATCTCGATCACGTCGGAGCGGGAAGACAGATTCGATTTCTCTCAGCCGATCATGAACTCGGGCCTGCAAATTCTCGTTCGCGGCACGGCCGTCAATGTCGAGGCCAATCCGCTGCGCGAGCTGGCGCAACTGTTCTTCTCGCGCACCCTGCTGGTCTGGCTCGGCATCGCGCTTCTCCTGATCCTCGTGCCGGCGCACCTGATGTTCCTGGTCGAGCGCACGCATCACAGCGGGATCATTCCAACCAAGAACTATTTCCCGGGAATCTTCCATGCGATGTTCTGGGCGGCAGGCACGCTGGCCACCCAGGCGGATCAAATGCCACGGCACTGGATGGCGCGGATCGTCGCCGTGCTGTGGATGTTCACGGGCGTCGTGTTCGTTGCCTTCTACACGGCGCAGCTGACGGCTTCACTGACCGTGCAACAGATCAAGGGACCGATTAACGGCCCGCAGGATCTCGTCGGCAAGACCGTCGGCACGACGCGAGGAAGCACCGCGACCGCCTATCTGAACGAGGTCAAGGCTCAGATGGTCGAGTTTGAGAAAGTCGACGACCTCTACAATGCCCTGTTGAACCACGAGATCGACGCGGTCGTGTTCGATTCACCCGCGCTGCTCTACTACACGACCCACGATGGCCGGGGATCGGCGCGGACCGTCGGCGAGGTGTTCCACAAGGAAGATTACGGCATCGTCTTTCCGACAGGCAGCCCGTTGCGCAAGCAGGTCAACGAAGCCCTGTTGGGGCTACGCGAGAGCGACAGGTACCAGAGGATCTATGAGGAATGGTTCGGCAAGCGCTAGATCGGCCTGCCGAAACGAGATGCAGTCGTGCGGGCCACGAGGCTCCGACAAATCAGATGATTTTGCTGCCAGACAAAACTGCTTCATAAATCTGACAGATATGATTCGACGACCTTTCGGAATTGCGCCGGATATCCGCCGTTCAACAGCTTCTCCGCAGCATATCAACAGGCCGGGCCTGACGGATTTGCGCTGACCGCGCAAAGTACTTGCTGCGCACAAATCCACAGGGGTCCGTCAGCCACCTGCCTGGTCGAACACGGTGCGGCAAGCCTCGCTCAAGCTTGAGCGGTTACGGCGCAGGCAGGCCGTGATGGCGCGGACGTTCGGGATTTCACCGGCGCAGAGCCGGTAGACGTCGGGGGTGCAGGCCCGGCGCTGCTCCGGCGTGCCCTGCTGCGCACTCGCGGCGGTGGCGAACAGCGTCAGGAACAGCCCGACCGTCGAGGCGCGACGCGCCCGGCTGGTCACACCCGCAAACCGTAAGAACCTCGCCTTCATGACCAGTCTCCTGTCTGCCCTGCTCGCCCGGCCTGCGTTGGCCGGCGTGGGGGTATGGGTAGGAGGAATAAATCGCGCCGGATGTGATCTCTTTCACACTGGCCGCTGCCTGGAGACGCCTAAAGTTCCATCCGGGGATCTCTGGGGATTTTTCAGGAATCGCTAACCAAACGGATCTCGATCGGCCGATCGTTAAAATGCGAACGATCGGGTCAATCGGGAAACAAACCGGCTTTGCGACAGTGCGCCATCCGCGTTCCGGAGGGTGTGATGAGCGAAGCCGAATTCAACTTGATGCTGGAAGCCGTCCGCGACGCCATGATCAATGAAGATTTCGCGCCCGCGCCGGAGGAGGAATTCGTGCCCCGCTCGTGGAGCTTTTTCGCGACGCCCAAGGCCGCGAATGACAATGAGGGTGCCTGGCCCCTCGTGCCCTTTCCGGACGGCTGGTACGCCGCCTGCTAAGACCTTCCGGCCCGACCTGATTGCGGGCCTCGGGGCCTGCTGCGATCAATTCTTGACGCCATCCTCGTCGTCCCGCTGCGCCCGGTCGGGTTCAGCCGGCGGGAAGATGCTGTCATAGATCGCGCGCGCCTCGGCAATGAGGCGAGCCCGCTCCAACTCGGATTTCGGGATAAATCGGACGATCTCGCCCACGTGCTCTCCAGCGCTCGATTGTCGGGACTGCATCCCTTCGCAGATGCGAAGGTTGTGCCATCCGGCCTGAATCGAGGGTTTCCAGCAAGCCCCGGGCAAACCCGGTGGGCATGGCTCGGCCGGCTCCGCCCGCACGATCGGCGGAACTCGGACAAACCACAATTTGCGCTGAAATATCAGAAGCTTGTGATGGAGGCCACGACCAGAATTGAACTGGTGTACACGGTTTTGCAGACCGTTGCGTAACCACTCCGCCACGTGGCCCCGTAAGGGCGGAGCAATATAGGGGATCAACGGCTTAGGCAACCCCGACCGGCCAGTTACACCTTGGCGGCCCCGAGGTATCTGGCAAGAATCTCCTCAGTCGTGCCCGCCGCGGTGATCCGCCCCTCCTCCAGCAGGATCGCGCGATTGCAGGTGCTCTTGATCAGGTCGACGTCGTGCGAGGCCAGCACCAGGATGCCGGCGCGGGCCACGATCTCGTCGAGGCGCTGCCGCGCCTTTTTCCGGAATTGCTGGTCGCCGACGCCGATCCATTCGTCGAGCAGCACGATCTCGCCCTCGACGGCGGTGGCGACCGCAAAAATCAGGCGCAGCATCATGCCGCTGGAATAGGTCCGCAGCGGCAGGTCGAGCCGGTCGCCGAGCTCGGTGAATTCAGCGATCTCCGCGCGCCGCGCATCGATCTCGGTCCGCCGGGCACCGATCACCAGGCCGCGGCGCATGATGTTCTCGTAGCCGGTCGCCTCTTCGTCGAAGCCGGCCGACAGGTCGAACAGCGATAGGCAGCGGCCGAGCACGTCGATGCTGCCTGAGGTCGGATGGTAGATGCCGGCAAGGACCCGCAGCAGCGTGGTCTTGCCGGCGCCGTTGGCGCCGACGATTGCGACGCGGTCCCCGGCACGGATGTCGAGGTCGATGCCATCCAGCGCAGTGACGATGTGCGGACGGGCCGCCTCGCGGCGCAAGGTCACGGCGCGAACGAAGCGGCTGCGCAGCGAACGGTCGCGGAACGACAGCACCGGAAACGTGACCGAGACGTTGCGCAGCACGATATGGGCCGTGGTGCTCATCCCGCCCCTCACAGCCAATATGCCACGCGGTGGCGGAATTTTGCGTAGCACCCCAGCCCGACGGCGGCGACGGCGATTGCGTAAGCCAGGCCGAGCAGCCATTGCTCCGCATCCATCGGCTGCGACAACAGCGGCCTGCGCACGAGATCGAGCAGCGTCGCGAACGGATTGACTCGCGTCAGCCAATGGAACGCGGTGCCGCGCACGCTGTCCTCGGTCCAGATCACGGGCGTGAGGAAGAAGATGAATTGCAGGCCGCTCACGATCGCGGATCCGATGTCGCGAAAGCGCGCGCAGAGCATGCCAAGCGCGACCGAGCCGCCGAGCAGCACGATGAGCAGGATCGCAAAGCCCGGCACGACGAGCAGCATGCTCGCGTGCAGCGGCCAGGGCATCACGACGTAGAGCAGGACGACGATGAGGAGATGATGGGCGAAGATCAGCACGTTGCGCGCGATCATCTGCAGCACGTGCACGATCAGCGGTGCCGGCACCGCCTTGATCAGATGGCCGGAGGCCACGAAGATGTTGGAACCTTCCTGCAGCGTCGTGGCGATCAGCGTCCAGACGATCAGGCCAACCGCGAAGGACGGCAGGAAGGCGGTGATATCCTGCTTGAACAGCGCGGCGTAGACCGTGCCGACACTGACGATCGTCGCTGCAAGCGTCAGCGTGATCCAGAGCGGCCCGATCACGGTACGCCGGTAGCGCAGCGAAATGTCCATCAGGGCGAGCGTGCCCCAGCGATCGAACTGCGCTGCCTGGGCCAGGATCTCCTTCGCTGCGCTCTGAATTCGGCTGCCCCTTCTGCTCCGGCTCGGACGGTCTGTATCTGCCCGCTCCTGACAGGGCAATCAACCGTACGGACGAGATCGGCTCACATCAGGACCGTTTGCCGCGCCGGAAATCGCGTCGCCGGCCTTTTGGCGCCGGCTTTGGCGCCAGTTCCGGCATCTCGGCCTGAACTTCGCGGTAGCGCGTCAACAGCCGTTCAAAACTGGCGTTCAGCGTCTCGGCGATGTCGGGACGCCGCTCGAGGCCCGCCAGCAGCGTTGCGGCTGCCTCGATGGTCGACAGTCCGTCCTTGCGCGGCTCCTTGCGCAACCGCCCGTAGCGCGACGGGTGCGCCGGGTTGAGGATCACGCGCTGGCATTTCAGCATCCAGGGATTGCGCCACCACAGCGCCTTGGCCTGGCTCCAGGTGCCGTCGAGCAGCACCACGCCTTCGAGCTTGCCGAGAATGGCGCGCTGGTTGTCCGCGACCTCGCCCTTGCGGTTGAGCGCGACGATCTCGCTCGCCACGTCGAGGTCGGCTGCGCGGGCCGAGCCGAGATAGAGCACGGCCCAGTGCGAGGCGTTTTCAATGGGGTGCCCGAGCGCCTTGGACAGGCTCGGCCAGGACAGGCCGACGCGGACCGTCGCATCGGCAAAATGCCGGGCCAGCAGCCGCGCCGTGCCAAGCGCCCTGTCCTGCTCCTGCGGATGCTGGAGGATCAGGAGCTCGAGGCCATTCTCGATCGGCGTGACACTGTCGCAGATGCAGAGCGGCATCGGCTTCTGGCAGTGCGGGCATTCGGGAATCGGCTCCGGCGCTGCGGCCGTGGTTTCAGCTGGGTTCGACATGCCGCCGCTATACGCTCGAAGCCGCGCTGCAACAACCTATTCCGCCGGCGCCGCGAGCGGTTGCGGCTCGGACCGCCGGCGCAGACGGTCGATCAGGAGGTAAATCACGGGCGTGGTGTAGAGCGTCAGGATCTGCGAGACGAACAGTCCGCCGATGATGGTGATGCCGAGCGGGCGGCGCAGCTCCGTGCCCGGCCCGGTCGCGACGACCAGCGGAATGCCGGCGAACAGCGCCGCCATGGTCGTCATCAGGATCGGGCGGAAGCGTGCCTGGCAGGCCTCGAAGATCGCTTCGGCTGACGACAGGCCACGCTGGCGTTCGGCATCGAGCGCGAAGTCGACCATCATGATGCCGTTCTTCTTGACGATGCCGATCAACAGGATGATGCCGACGAAGGCGATCACCGTCAGCGGCGTGTTTGTGATCTGCAGCGCGAGCAGCGCGCCGAGGCCGGCCGAGGGCAGCGTCGAGATGATCGTGAGTGGATGGGCCAAGCTCTCATAGAGCACGCCGAGCACGATATACATTGCCACCAGCGCGCCGAGGATCAGCGGTGGTTGCCGGCCACTGGTCTTGGCGAAATCGCCGGCATTGCCGTCAAAGCTGCCGCGGATGCCCTCAGGCATGTGCAACTCGTCGACCGCGCGCTGGATGTTTTGCGTCGCGGCTTGAAGCGGCACGTCGGGCAGCAGATTGAATGACACCGTCGTCGAAGGCACCGATTGCGAATGATAGACCGCAAGCGCAGCCAGCCCGCGCGTCGCGTGCACCACGGCGGACAGCGGCACCTGCACGTCATTGGCGCCGGCGACATAGATGCGCTCGAGATTGGACGGATCGACCTGGAATTTCGGGTCGATCTCCAGCACGGTCATGTACTGGTTGCGCTGGGTGTAGATGATCGCGATCTGGCGCTGCGAGAACGCGTTGTTCAGGGCGTTGTCGATGTCCTGGACCTTGACGCCGAGCGCGGCCGCCTTCTGGCGGTCGATGTTCAGTGTCAGCTGAAGTCCGCCGGGATCGCGGTCGCTGGAAATGTCGGTGATGCCCTCGACCGTCTCCATGCGCTTGGCCACGATCGGCGCCCATTTCTGCAGCAGATCGAGATCCGTCGAGGCGAGCGTGTACTGATAGTCGGAATCGCTCTGCCGGCCGCCGGCGCGGACGTCCTGCGCGGCGAACATGAAGAGGCGGATGCCGGGCACAGGAAACAGTGCTTTCCGCAGCCGGTCGATCACCACCTGCGTCGAGACGTGGTCGCGCTCCTCCGGTGGCTTCAGGCTGATGAACATGGTGCCGCGGTTCGAGGTCGCAGCCCCCGGGCCCCCGCCTCCGCTGCCGACGGTCGAGCCGATGCCGGCCACCGCCGGATCCTGCATCACGATGTCGGCGAGGCGCTGCTGCAGGGTCAGCATCGACTGGAACGAGATGTCGGCCGAGGCGCGCGTCGCGCCGATGACGAAGCCGGAATCGTCCGTCGGGAAATAGCCCTTGGGCACCTTGATGTAGAGCATCACCGTCAAGCCGATGGTGGCGAAGAACACCAGCAGCGTCAGCAACGGAAACTCCAGCACGGCGCGCAGGGTGCGGGCGTAGAACGAGACGATGCGCGACAGCGAGCCTTCGATCAGGCGGTCGAACAGCGTGGCGGAACCCGACGTCGTCTGCCGGATGTAATGGGCGCAGATCATCGGCGTGACAGTCAGCGACACCAGGGTCGAGACCACGATCGCAAAGGTCAGCGTCAGCGAAAATTCGCGCAGGAGGCGGCCGACGATGCCGTCCATGAAGATCAGCGGCGTGAACGCCGCGATCAGCGACAGGCTGATCGAAACGACCGTGAAGCCGATCTGCTTGGCACCCTCCAGCGCCGCCTGCATCGGCCGCATGCCGTGCTCGAGATTGCGGAACATGTTCTCGATCATGACGATGGCGTCGTCGACCACGAAACCGACCGAGATCGCGAGCGCCATCAGCGACAGATTGTCGATCGAGAAGCCCGCGACCCACATCCCGGCACAGGTACCGGCCAGCGCCAGCGGCACCGAAATGCCGGCCGCGACCGTCGGCGTCACCCGGCGGAGGAACACGAACACGACGACCATCACCAGGACCGCGGTCGCGAGCAGCGTCCACTGCATGTCCATCACGCTGGCGCGGATCGTGGTGGTGCGGTCGACCAGCGTGGACACGTCGACGCCGGCCGGGATCCATTGCTTCAACTCGGGGACCAGCGCCTTCACCCGGTCGACGGTGTCGATGACGTTGGCGTCGCCCTGCTTGGTGATCTGGATCAGCACCGCCGGCTGCTTGTTGAACCAGGCGATCGAGCGCGCGTTGCGGACGCTGTCCTCGATGTCGGCGACGTCGGAGAGCCGGACGAAATTGCCGTTCGAGCTCTTGATGACGATGTCGCGGAATTCCTTGGCCGTGCGCATCTGCCTGTTCAGCGACAGCGTCTCGCTCTGGCGCTCGCCGTTGAAGATGCCGACCGGACCGAGCGGGTTGGCGTTGATGATGGCGGTCCGGACGTCGTCGGTCGCGATCCCCGCATTCGACAGCGCCACCGGGTTGAGCTGGATCCGCACCGCCGGCTGGTCCGCGCCCGACACGGTCACATCGCCCACGCCCGGCACCTGCGAGATGCGCTGCGCCAGTACGGTATCGGCGACGTCGTAGATGGCGCTGGCGGACAGCGTCTTGGAGGTCAGCGCCAGCACGAAGACCGGCGCGCCTGCCGTATTCGCCTTGCGGAAGCGCGGCAGCGCCGGCAGGTCGCTGGGAAGGTCGACCAGCGCGGCGTTGATGGCGGCCTGCACGTCACGCGCCGCCTTGTCGATGTTGCGGCCGATATCGAACTGGAGCTGGATGTTGGCCGTGCCGAGAGAGCTCGTCGACGTGATCTGGTTGATGCCTGCGATTTCGCCGAGCCGCCGTTCTAGCGGCGCAGCCACAGTCGCGGCCATCACGGAAGGGTCGGCACCGGGACGGCTCGCCGAGACGAAGATGGCGGGGAAGTCGACATTCGGGACCGAAGCAACCGGCAGGAACTCGTAGGCGACGCCCCCCAGCAGAAACAGCCCGATCGACAGCAGCGTGGTCGCGACGGGGCGGCGGATGAATGGCTCCGAGATCGATGCCATCACTGCATCCCCTCGGTCGCGCCCGCCGTCGGCGGCGCGTCGGGCTCCGGTGGCGGCAGCGCCTGTTCGAGGCGGCGGTTGATGCGGTCGAGCGCGAGATAGATGACCGGCGTGGTGTAGAGCGTCAGCAGCTGGCTCAGCAGCAGGCCGCCGATGATGGAGATGCCGAGCGGGAAGCGCAGCTCTGCACCGGTGCCGCTCTCGATCGCCAGCGGCAGCGCGCCGAACAGCGCGGCCAGCGTCGTCATCATGATCGGGCGGAAGCGCAACAGACACGCCTGCACGATCGCCTCATGCGCCGGCATGCCCTGCCCGCGCTCGGCCTCCAGCGCGAAGTCGATCATCATGATCGCGTTCTTCTTGACGATGCCCATCAGCAGGATGATGCCGATCAGGCCGATGACCGAGAGATCCTGCCCGCACAGGATCAGCGCCAGGATGGCGCCGACGCCGGCCGAGGGCAGCGTCGAGAGAATCGTGATCGGGTGGATGTAGCTCTCGTAGAGCACGCCGAGCACGATATAGATCGTGATCACGGCAGCGAGCAGCAGCCAGGGCTGGCCGGCGAGCGCCTTGGCGAATTCGGCGGCGTCGCCGGCATAGACGCCGACGATGCTGTTGGGCATCTCGATCCGGGTCTCGATCGCCTTCACCGCCTCGACGGCATCGCCGAGCGCGGCGCCCGGCGCGAGGTTGAAGGAGAGCGAGATCGCCGGGAATTGCGCCTGGTGCGAGATTGCCAGCGGCGCCGTGGTACGCTTCAGCGTCGCCACCGCGTCGAGTGGGACCTGCGCGTTGGGCGCGCCGACCACCGAGCTGCTGGCCCCGCCCGGCAAATAGAGCTTCGACAGGATCGAAGGATCGCGCTGGTACATCGGCAGCGCTTCCAGCACCACGCGGTACTGGTTTGCCTGGCCGTAGATGGTCGATATCTGCCGCTGCGCAAAGGCATCGTTGAGCGTGTCGGTGATGGCCTGCAGGCTGACGCCGAGCTGCCCGGCGCGGGTGCGATCGACGTCGAGCTGCGCGCGCAGGCCGCCTTCCTGGGCCTCCGAGGAGACGTCACGGAACAGGGGATCGTGCCGCATCTCGTCGACGAGCTTCTTCGCCCATTCCGACACCAGCGTCGCATCGGTACCGGTCAGCGTGTACTGGTATTGCGACCGGCTCGACTGGGTCGAGATCTGCACGTCCTGCACAGGCTGGAAGTAGACGGTCATGCCGGGGATGCCGGCGACCTTCTCCTTCAGCCGGGCAATGACGACGCTGACATCGTCACGACGCTCGCCGCGCGGCGTCAGGCTCATGACCAGGCGGCCGACATTGGTGGTCGGGTTGACCGAGCCCGCGCCGATCACCGAGACCACGCCGGTCACGTCGGGGTCGGCCTTGATGGCGTCGGCGATCTCGGCCTGCCGCTTCTGCATCTCCCCAAACGAGACATCGGGCCCCGCCTCCGTCACAGCCGTGATCGAGGCGGTGTCCTGGAGCGGCAAAAAGCCCTTCGGCGCGACGACATAGAGCACCAGCGTTGCGACCAGCGTGGCAAAGGTCACGACCAGCGTGGTGCGCTGGTGCCGCAACACCACGAGCAGCGTGCGGTGGTAGAAGTCGACGGTGCGGTCGATGAAGCGACTGATGGCAGCCAGCCCCGGCACCGCCAGCTCCTCATGGGCGTGCTTGAGCAGGCGCGAGCACATCATCGGCGTCAGCGTCAGCGACACCACCGCCGAGGTCACGACCGCGATCGTCAAGGTCAGCGCGAATTCGCGGAACATGCGGCCGACCAGGCCCGACATGAACAGCAGCGGGATGAACACCGCGATCAGCGACACCGTCAGCGAGATCACGGTGAAGCCGATCTCGCTCGCGCCCTTGAGCGAGGCGGTCATCGCGCTGTCGCCATTTTCCATATGGCGCACGATGTTCTCGATCATGACGATGGCGTCGTCGACCACGAAGCCGGTGCCGATCGTGAGCGCCATCAGCGACAGATTGTCGAGGCTGAAGCCGGCAAAATACATGATGCCGAAGCTCGTGATCAGCGACAGCGGCAGCGCCACGCCGGCGATCAGCGTGGCGCGCAGCGAGCGCAGGAACAACAGCACCACCAGCGTCACCAGCACCACGCTGAGGATCAGCGTGAACTGCACGTCGTGGACGGAGGCGCGAATGGTGACGGTGCGGTCGGAGACGATGGTCAGGTGCACGCCGGCCGGTATGGCGCGCTGGACCTTCGGGATCTCGGCGCGGATCTGGCTGACGACGTCGATGACATTGGCGCCGGGCTGGCGCTGGATGTCGATGATGACGGCCGGCGTGCCCTGGTACCAGCCGCCGGTGCGGTCGTTCTCGAGCCCGTCGACGATCTGCGCAACGTCGCCGATCGTGACCGGCGAGCCGTTGCGATAGGCGATGATGATCGGCCTGTAGGCGTCGGCGGCGGCGATCTGGTCGTTGGCCGCGATGATGTAGGATTGCTGGGCGCCGTCGAGGGAGCCCTTCGGCCCGGAGACGTTGGCGTTGGCGATCGCGTTGCGCAGATCCTCCATGGCGATGCCGTAGGCAGCCAGCCGCGCCAGATCCGCCTGGATGCGCACGGCCGGCTTCAGCCCGCCGAGCACGGAAACACGACCCACGCCGGAAATCTGGCTCAGCCGCTGCGCCAGCAGCGTGTCGGCGATATCGCTCATCGCGCGCAGCGAGATCGTGTCCGAGCGCAGCGCCAGCGTCATGACAGGCGCATCCGCCGGGTTCACCTTGGCGTAGGTCGGCGGGTAAGGCAGCGTCTTGGGCAAGACGCCCGCGGCCGCGTTGATCGCGGCCTGCACGTCCTGCGTCGCGCCGTCGATGTCGCGGTTGAGATCGAACTGCAGCGAGATCTGGCTGACGCCGAACGAACTCGTCGAATTCATCGCCGTCAGCGACGGGATCTGCCCGAGCTGCCGCTCCAGCGGCGCTGTGATCAGCGAAGCGATCACGTCGGGACTCGCGCCCGGCAGCTGCGTCGACACCTGCACGGTCGGGAAATCGACCTGCGGCAACGCGGAGACCGGCAGCGCGAAATAGCCGAGCGCGCCGCCAATCAGCAGCGCAATACCGAGCAACGAGGTTGCGATCGGCCGGCGGATGAAGGGTTCTGAGACACCCATGAGATGCGCCTCGTCGTCAGTCCGACTTTGTCCGGGTCATGGCTGCTTTGCTCCAGCCCCCGATGCACTCGGACTCGGACTTGCACTTGGACTTGCACTCGGACCTGCTCCTGGCCCCGGTGCCGGTCCGGTCTGCCCCTTCTGGTCGCCTTCGCTACTTTTCCGCTTGGCGCGGAATTCGCCGTCCTTGCCCGATCCGTCCTTCTGCCCGTCCTTGGCCTGACCGCCCTTCCCGTCTCCCTGAGGCGCGCGCGTGCGCTTGCGCGGGGCGAGATCGGCCGAGGGCGTCTGCTCATCGCGGCCGACGATCACCTTGGAGCCGTCGGACAGATTGGCAAAGCCCGTGGTCACGACCCGGTCGTTCGGCGAAAGGCCGCTCGCAATGACCGCGTCATGCTCATTCTGCTGCGTCACCGTCACCGGCTTGGCCGAGACGATGTCGCCCTCGCCGATGACATAGCTGAACGTGCCGATCGGTCCGCGCTGCACCGCCGATGTCGGCACCACCAGCGCCTGCGACAATGTCTCGACCTTGAGGCGGACATTGACGAACTGGCCGGGCCAGAGCTGGTAATTGGCGTTGGGGAATTCCGCCTTGAGCTTGAGCGTGCCGGTGGTCTGGTCGACCTGGTTGTCGATGCCGGTGAGCTTGCCGGTGTCGATCACGGTGACGCCGTCATTGCCGAACACGTCCACCTCAAGCGAGCCCTTCGCTGCGGCTGCATTGACGCGCATGATCTGCTGCTGCGGCAGGCTGAACCACACCGCGATCGGCTGCAATTGCGTGATGACGACGAGGCCGGTGGTGTCCGCGGCGTGGATGATGTTGCCCTGGTCGACCTGGCGCAGGCCGGCCCGACCCGACAGCGGCGCCACGATCTTGGTGTAGCTCAGCGTCGCCGCCGCGTTGTCGATCGCGGCCTGGTCGGCCTTGACCAGCGCCTCGGTCTGGGCGACCGCGGCGCGCTGGGTGTCGGCCTGCTGCTTCGAGCCGGCATTGGAGGCCGCGAGCTGCTCGTAGCGCGTCAGGTCGATGCGCTGGTTGGCGAGCTGGGCTTCGTCCTGCGCCTTCTTGGCGACGGCCTGGTCATAGGTCGCCTGGTAGAGCGCCGGGTCGATCTCGCCGAGCACGTCACCCTTCTTGACGTCCTGGCCCTCGGTGAACTTCACGGCGATCAGCTTGCCGTCGACCTGCGAGCGAACGGTGACGGTGTTGAGCGCGCGGATCGCGCCGACCCCGTCGAGATAGACCGGCACGTCCTGGACCTTGGGTGTCGCCGCCAGCACCGGCACCGGCAGATCGGGCCGCTGCTGGCCTCGACCGCCGGCCGCCTGTTGCGGCTTCTGCTGCATCACGGTCCAGCCGAGATAGCCGAGGCCGCCGAGGATCGCGAGCGTGATCAGGGTCATGACGAAGCCGCGGCCGCGCGACTTTTTCGCCGTCCCCTGTTTCGCGTTGTCCTTCGTTTCCGGCTTAAAGAGCATTGACCGGTTTCTCCATTCGCGGCTCCCAGCCGCCGCCAAGCGCCTGATACAGGCTGACAATGGCAAGAAGGCGTGCGAGCTGCGCCTGCGCCAGGGTGTCTTCGGCCTGGAACAGCGTCAGTTGGGTGTTGAGCACGGTGACGATATCGGCCGTGCCGGCGCGCAGCTGCTGCTCCGCGAGGTCGAAGGCGCGCCGCGAGGCGTTGACGACATCGCGCTGCAATTGCAGCTTGATCGTGGTCTGCTTGATCGAGAACAGCGCATTGTCGACGTCGGTGAAGGCCTGGACGATGGTCTTGCGGTAAGTCTGCAGCAGCTCCTCCTGCCGCGCCTTCGCGTACTCGAAATTGCCGAGGATCTTGCCGCCGTCGAAGATCGGCTGGGTCGCGCTGCCGACCAGCTGGAAGAACGCCGCGTGCGGCTGGAACAGCGAGACCAGCGCCGAGCTCTGATAGCCGCCATTGCCGGTGAGCTGGATGGTCGGGAAGAACTGCGCACGCGCATTGCCGATATTGGCGGTGGCCGAGGCGAGCTGCGCCTCCTGCCGGCGGATGTCCGGCCGCTGGGTCAGGAGCTCGGACGGCAGGCCGGGCGTGACCCGCGGGATCGCGATCCGGTCCAGCGAGCCTCCCGCGAGGCGCACGCTCTCCGGCGGACGCGACACCAGCACCGCCAGCGCATTGGTGTTCTGGTCGAGGGTCTGGCGCAGCGGTGGCACCAGCGCCTTCTGGTTGGCCAGCACGCTCTCCTGCTGGGCGACGTCGAGATCGGTGCCGGTGCCGGCCTTGCGGCGCTCCCGGATGGCGTCGAGGATGCGCTGGGCGCTGGCGATGTTGCGCTGGGCGGTGCGCAGGCGGTCCTGCGAGGACAGTACCTGGAAATAGGCATTGGCGACGGCTGCGAGCGTCGTCAGCGCGACCGTGTCGCGGTCGAACCGGCTGGCATTGGCGGTCTCCTCCGCCGTCTGCAAGGCGTCGCGGTTCTGGCCCCAGAAATCGAGCTGATAGCTGGCACTCAGCGACGCGGAATAGTTGACGACTTCACGGCCGCCATTGGTCAGGCCCGACGCGCTTGAGCCGGACGTGCGCGAATACGTCTCCGAACCGCTTCCCGACAGGCTGGGCAGCAGTGCCGCGCCCGCCTGGCGCGCCTGGGCATCGGCCTCCACGATCCGCGAGACCGCGGCTGCGATGTCAAGGTTGACGGTCTGCGCTTCCTCCATCAGTTGCGTCAGTTCGGTCGAGCGAAAGCCGCGCCACCAATCCAGCGTCGGCGGCGCATCCGCCTTCCCGGCGTATTTGTACTGCGTGGGGACATCGAGCGCGGGATCGGGAAGGTCCTGGGTCAGGACGCAGGCGCCCGAGCTCGAAGCCAGGCACACCACGGCGACCGCACGCAGCGTTCGCGACGCAGACCCGAGGAATTGCCGCTTCGCGACGGCCGGAACCCGCTGTGTCACATCCACCCCCTGCCAGGCAGATCACGCCGCCACCGCGCGGCCGGATTAGCCGATTCGCGGGCGGGCGGCTGGAGGCCTTTCTGTAGCTCGATCACAGCGTGATGCTTTCTGCGGAACCTGAATTTCATCCTAGCCGGGTGCGGAACTGCGGGACAGTCCCGCACCTGCGAAAAGCACGCCCGATCACAGCCGGTTCGAGACAACGAAAATACAAAAAGCTACTGTCTCGCAGGGACTTTTTGATTTGCCGTGCCACTCCGAAGCGCGTTCAAGCTTACCAAGATTTCATGTGATATTGCGGCCACACTGGCCGCGAGACCAGCGAACGCCGCCTTTGCTCCACTGAAACCTGCACCGCAACGCACCGTAGCTTGCTTCACACGAGGCAGGGACACTTTCACACATGCGCATCGCGGTCATCGGAACGGGCATCGCCGGCAACGCGGCGGCCTGGACGCTTTCGCAGCGCTATCCGGTGACGGTCTATGACCGCGAGCTGCGCCCCGGCGGCCACAGCCACACCGTCACCATCGACTACAAGGGCACGCCGGTCGCGGTCGATATCGGCTTCATCGTCTACAACGAGCTCAACTATCCCGACCTGACCGCAATGTTCGCCCATCTCGGCGTCGAGACGGTGGCGAGCTGCATGAGCTTTGCCGTCTCAGCCGATCGCGGCCGGTTCGAATGGCGCGGCGGCGGCAATGACTGGCGGGAGACGGCGGCAGGCCTGTTTGCGCAGGCTGGCAACCTGCTCTCTCCGTCCTACCTGCGGATGCTCACGGAGATCCCGACATTCGGTCGGCAAAGTGTCGACGATTTGCGCAACGGCCGCCTGAGCGGGCTGACACTCGGCGACTACTTCCAGCAACGGCGTTTCTCCAAACGGCTGCTGACCGACTATCTCGCGCCGATGGGCGCCGCGATCTGGTCGGCGCCTGCGAACGAGATGCTCGACTTTCCGGCCGAGAACTTTGTCACCTTTTTCGACAATCATCGCCTGCTGCACTACGACCGCCCGGTCTGGCGTACGGTCAAGGGCGGCAGCCGGCGCTATGTCGAGCGGCTGCAAGCCGGGTTCAAGGATCGCGTCCGGCTCGGCTGCGCGGTCACGTCGGTCGAGCGAAGCCCTCATGGCGTCGTCGTCCATGACAGCCATGGTGGGTGCGAGACATTCGATCACGTGGTGATCGCCACCCACAGCGACCAGGCGCTCGCGATGCTGTCCGACGCAGACCCGCGCGAGCGGGACATCCTCGGTGCCATCCGCTATTCCCCGAACAGGGTCTATCTCCATCGTGACGTCAGGCTCATGCCGAAGCGCCGGCATGCCTGGGCGTCGTGGAATTTCCTGCGCTGGCAGCGCGAGGGAGATGCGACGAACGACGTCGCGGTGACCTACTGGATGAACAACCTCCAGGGCATCGATCCCGACATGCCGCTGTTCGTCAGCCTCAACCCGCCGTTCAAGCCTGCGCCCGAGCTCACCTTCGGCCATTACCTCTGCGAGCATCCGCAGTACAATGCGGCGGCCTTCGCCGCGCAGAAGCGGCTTGGCGAAATCCAGGGGACGCAGCACACCTGGTTCTGCGGCGCCTGGACCGGCTATGGCTTTCACGAGGATGGCCTGCGCTCGGGCCTTGGCGTCGCCGAGGCGCTCGGGGCGACTGCGCCATGGCGCGCGGCACCAGTCGAGCTCGCGGAGGCCGCGGAGTAGCGCGATGGAGACGAGAGCCCTTCCCGCGACCGACGCCGCTTCGCTCTATTTCGGCGACGTCATGCATGCGCGGCTGAAGCCGACGGGCCATCGCTTCAGCTACCGCGTCATGAGCCTGCTGATCGATCTCGACCGGCTTGGCGAGGCCGACCGGCAGACGGCGCTGTTCGGCATCAACCGCGCTGCGCTCTACAGTTTTCACGAGAAAGACCACGGCCCGCGCGACGGCTCCTCGCTGCGCGCCTATGCGGAGGGCCGCGCTGCCGCACACGGCATCGATCTCGGTGGCGGCCGGGTCGAGCTGCTCTGTTATCCCCGCCTGCTCGGCTACGGCTTCAGCCCGCTCTCGGTCTACTTCTGCTATCGCGCAGATGGCCAACTGGCGCTGATGATCTACGAGGTGCGCAACACTTTTGGTGAGATTCATCCATACATCCTGCCGGTGCAGCCGGGTGAATGGACCGATGCGGGCCTGCGGCAGCAGCAGGACAAACTGTTCTACGTCTCACCCTTCATGCCGATGGCAATGCGCTACCGTTTTCGCGTGTTACCACCGTCTGACACGGTCAGGCTGCGCATTCTGGAGACCGACCGCGACGGCCCGCTGCTCGCGGCGACCTTCAGCGGCCGCCGCCGCGCCCTGACTTCCGCTGCCCTGCTGCGGTCGTTCGTTGCGTTGCCGCTCGTCAGCCTCAAGGTGATGGCGGCGATCCATTGGGAGGCGCTACGGCTTTGGCTGAAGGGTGTCCGGCTGGTGCCACGGCCGAATGCCGCAGAGCAGCGTAACGGCGAAACCACCTTGGCGCACGACAAAGTGCATCCCTATATTGCTGATAGCTGACCGGTTGCGGGGCGCGCACGGGTCCAGCGATAGAAGCGGGATAGGCGCGCTCGGCTCGCGGTCGGACAGTATCCGTTCAGTTGATGGATTTTCCGATGTCGAATGCCATCTCGGTGACGCCCGACGACGTCGAAACAGTGTTTGCCGACCTGCCGCGCATCGTCCGCCTTGCGCTCGCCTTCGGGGCGCGACTGCGGCGCGGTACGCTCGACGTCACGCTGCCCGACGGGCGCCTGATCAGGTTGGGCGGAAACGAGCCGGGCCCGAAGGCTGCGATGCGCCTCCACAATTACAGCGTCGCGGCGCGGCTGATCAATGGCGGCGATATCGGCATCGCGGAAGCCTATCTGGCCGGCGATTGGGATACGCCGGACCTGACACAGTTTCTCTACCTGTTCTGCGTCAACCACGATCTGATCCAGGCGATGCTGCGTGACAAGCCGCTGATGCGGTTCGTCCAGATGGTGCAGCACTGGTTCAACCGCAACACCCGCCGCCAGGCGAGGCGCAACATCCACGCCCATTACGACATCGGCAATGCGTTCTACTCGGCCTGGCTCGATCCGAGCATGACCTATTCCTCGGCCCTATACGACGAGACCACCACGGACCTCACGGCCGCGCAGACCAACAAATATCGCCGCCTCGCCGAAGCGCTCGACCTGAAGCCCGGCCAGAAGCTGCTCGAGATCGGCTGCGGCTGGGGCGGCTTCGCCGAGTTCGCCGCCAAGACGTTTGGCGCGCGCGTTGTCGGCCTCACGATCTCGACCGAGCAGCGCGATTTCGCGCGCAAGCGCATCCACGAAGCGGGCCTCGCGGAGAAGGTCGAGATCCGGCTGCAGGATTATCGCGACGAGCGGGATCGCTACGATCGGATCGCGTCGATTGAGATGATCGAGGCGGTCGGCGAGCAGTTCTGGCCACGCTATTTCGCCCAGCTGCGCGACCGGCTGCTGCCGGGCGGGCTGGCCGGCATCCAGGCCATCACGATCCAGGACAAGCTTTTCCAGGGCTACCGGCGCGAGGTCGACTTCATCCAGCGCTACGTGTTTCCCGGCGGCATGCTGCCCTCGCCTGCGGTACTGAAGTCGCTCGGGGACCGGTTCAACGTCCCCGTCATCGGCGAGCGCATCTTCGGGCAAGATTATGCCAAGACGCTTGCCACCTGGCGAAATAACTTTCGCGCGGCTTGGCCGGGCTTGGTCCCGCTGGGCTTCGACGACCGGTTCCGGCGGCTGTGGGAGTACTATCTCGCCTATTGCGAGGCCGGATTCCTGTCAGGCAATATCGACGTCCGGCAGGTCATCTTCGCAAAGCAGCAATAAGAGTTTGCGCCCCCGCCTTGCAAGGGGTCGCTTGTAAGCCCGGCGACCCTACTTTAGGGTCTGGTGACTTCTCGCATCCAGCCGGTAATTGCCTGACATGACCATCAAAAACGACGTTGTCGACGCCATCGGCAACACCCCGCTCATCAAGCTCAAGCGCGCGTCCGAACTGACCGGCTGCACCATTCTCGGCAAGGCCGAGTTCATGAATCCCGGCCAGTCGGTCAAGGACCGCGCCGGCAAATGGATGATCCAGGAAGCCGAGAAGCGCGGCGAGCTGAAGCCGGGCGGTCTCGTGGTGGAAGCGACCGCCGGCAACACCGGCATCGGTCTTGCGGTGGTGGCGAGCGCGCGCGGCTATCGCACGCTGATCGTGATCCCGGAGACGCAGAGCCAGGAGAAGAAGGATTTTCTGAAGCTGTGCGGCGCCGAGCTTCTGGAATCGCCGGCTCTGCCCTACTCCAATCCGAACAACTACCAGCATGTCGGCCGCCGTCTTGCCGACGAGCTGCGCAAGACCGAGCCGAACGGCGTGCTGTTCGCCGACCAGTGGAACAACCTCGACAACGCCAAGGCGCATTACGACTCGACCGGTCCCGAGATCTGGCAGCAGACCGGCGGCAAGATCGACGGCTTCGTCTGCTCGGTCGGCAGCGGCGGCACGCTTGCCGGCACCAGCCGTTTTCTGAAAGAGAAGAACAAGGATATCCGGATCGCCTGCGCCGACCCGCACGGCGCCGGCATGTTTGAATACTTCAGGACCGGCGAAGCCAAGGCAACGCCCGGCGACTCCATCACGGAAGGCATCGGGCTCGGTCGGAAAACCGCGATCGTCGAGAGCGCCAAGGTCGATGACGCCTATCTCATTCCCGATGCGGAAGCCGTCACGGTGATCTACGAGCTGCTGCAGCACGAAGGCCTTTGCCTCGGCGGGTCCACCGGCATCAACATCGTCGGCGCAATGCGGCTCGCCAAGCAGCTTGGGCCCGGCAAAACCATCGTCACCATTCTCTGCGATTCCGGCAGCCGCTATCAGTCGAAGCTGTTCAACGCCGACTTTATGCGGGCCAAGAACCTGCCGGTGCCGGAATGGCTGGAGAAGCGCAGCAACATCAAGCTGCCGTTCGTCTAGATCGCGATGGTCGCGGCCACTGGCGCTAGGTGTAGCGCTCGCGGCCCGGCCAGAACAACAGCGCCAGCGTCAGCACGAGATTGGCAATGCTGCCGACGACCGTGCCGGTGTGCTCCTGGCCAAGCGCATAGGCCGGAAACTTCATCGCAACGACGTAGTCGACGATCATCAACGCGATCCAGGCCGGGACGACGCAGGCCGGGTCCCAGCCGATGTCGCGGAAGCGCATCGAGTACAGTTCGATCGTCGCAATTGCGAAGAACGCCATCGCTGCGATGATTCCCCCGTTCTTTAGGAGATCATCGGGGCGGATGTTGGCCGAATTGACGTTGCGCAGCACCGACATCGCGACCACGAAGCAGATCGCAGTCATCACCACCGCGAGCACGAGCGTGGCGAGGAAGAACTGCAAACGCCCCAGGCGGGTATTGAGGCCGAATACGAGGTCCAGCACGAGCGCCTCCGTTTTCAGGCCATAGGTGCAGAAAGAACTTTCGGACGCGTGAAGCGGCGGACGCGCAACCGTGGTTATGGTTGAGGAGAGATTACGAAGCTCCGACGAGGTCGAGCCCAGGTTTGCCAAGGTTGAGGACGGAGGGTGGGCATGGCGCAAGGGCGCCTTTGCCCATCCTACGAGATCAGCGCAGGATCTGGCTCAGGAAAAGCTTCGTCCGCGCGTGCTGGGGCGTGGCGAAGAATTCGTTCGGCGTGTTGGCCTCGATGATCTGGCCGGCATCCATAAACACCACGCGGTTGGCTACCTCCTTGGCAAAGCCCATCTCGTGGGTGACGACCAGCATGGTCATGCCCTCATCGGCCAGGTCGACCATGGTGTCGAGGACCTCCTTGACCATCTCGGGGTCGAGCGCCGAGGTCGGCTCGTCGAACAGCATCACCTTCGGGTTCATGGTGAGCGCGCGCGCGATCGCGACGCGCTGCTGCTGCCCGCCGGACATCTGCCCCGGAAACTTGTTGGCCTGGTGCGGGATCTTGACCCGCTCCAGGAATTTCATCGCGGTCTCCTCGGCGTCCTTCTTGGGGATGTTGCGCACCCAGATCGGCGCCAGCGTGCAATTGTCCAGCACGGTGAGGTGCGGGAACAGATTGAAGCTCTGGAACACCATGCCGACTTCGCGGCGCACCGCATCGACATGCTTGAGGTTCGGCCCGAGTTCGATGCCGTCGACGACGATCTCGCCCTCCTGGAATTCCTCGAGCGCATTGATGCAGCGGATCAGTGTCGATTTGCCGGACCCCGAGGGGCCGCAGATCACGATGCGCTCGCCCTTGTTGACCTCGAGGTCGATGTCGCGCAGCACGTGAAATTCGCCGTACCATTTGTTGAGGCCGGAAATGTTGACGATGGGATCTGCGGTCATGGTGAGCTCGATCAGTTGCGGCGGTGGGCGTTGAGGCGGCGCTCGACGAAGAGCGAGTAGCGGGACATTCCAAAGCAGAAGATGAAGTAGATGATCCCGGCGAAGGCAAAGCCGGTGAACAAGGTCGAGGGCGTCGACCACTTGGGGTCGGCGAACGAGGCACGCAGCGAACCCAGCAGATCGAACAGCGCGACGATCGACACCAGCGAGGTATCCTTGAACAGCGAGATGAAGCTGTTGACGAGGTTCGGGATGACGTGCCGCAGCGCCTGCGGCAGCACGATCAGCGACGTGGTCTTCCACCAGGACAGCCCGAGCGCCGCCGCTGCCTCCCCCTGCCCGCGCGGGATCGCAGCAAGGCCGCCGCGGACGTTCTCGGCCTGGTAGGCGCCCGTGAACAGCGCGATGCCGATCAGCGCGCGCACCAGGCCGTCGACGGTGAAATTGCCCGGCAGGAACAGCGGCAGCATGTAGGTGGCGAAGAACAGCACCGTGACCAGTGGCACGCCACGCCAGAACTCGATGAACGCGATCGAGAAGATCCGGATCAGCGGGATGGAGGCGCGCCGACCGAGGGCCAGCGCGATGCCGATCGGCAGCGAGGTGACGATGCCGGTCACGGAGACCACCAGCGTCACCAGGAGGCCGCCCCAGAGATTGGTCGCGACGATCGGCAGACCGCCGCGGTCGAGCCCCATCAGCTTGATAACGATTGCGATGGCGACGAAGGTGGCGATGCTCGAGGCGAGCGCGCGCCATCCCGTGCGCATGCCGCCACTGAGGACAAAGGCGATCAACGAGACGAACGCCGTCGTGATGGCAAAATCGAGCCAGACCGACTGCCCTGACGCCTGGATCTGGTCGCGCAGCCAGGTCAACGGGAAGATCAGCCAATGAATCGCGGTGCCAACCAGCACGATGAGATTGCCGACAACCCACAGCAGCGGCGCGATCGCCGATGTCTTGCTCAGGCTGAGCAGCACCTGCCCGGCGCTGACGATGCTGTCGTCGAACAGTTCCAGCAGGCCGGCAGTCCAGCTCAGGCCGAAGCCGCTGATGCCGCCGCCATGCAACAGGAAGAACGCGACGACCGGAAAGGCGAAGAAGAACAGGCTGGCGTTGAGGCCTTTGGCCGGCAGGCGCGGGATCAGCAGCGGCAGCAGCAGCGCGGCCGCCAGGATCAGCGCGAGATTGACCCGCCAGCGCTCGGCCTCGGGATAGAAGCCGTAGATCAGCTGCGGCAGCTTGGCCTGGATGTAGGGCCAGCAGGCGCCGACGGCGAATCCGGCGTTCTCAGCGAGGCAAGCCGTCCGATCCTGGCCGCTCCAGACCGCATCGACGATCAGGAACCTGACGGATGGAATGATGGTGAACCAGAGCAGCAGCGCGCCCAGGATCGTCAGGAGAATGTTGGTCGGCGAATTGAACAGGCGGGTGCGCAGCAGGCCGACAAAACCGGTGGTCTTCACCGGCGCGGGCCGCTCGGCGACCAGGTCATCGCGGACGAAGGATGACGCGGTGATATCGGTCATGCGCCGAGACTCCGGCTCAGGCGCCAACTGTAGACGCTCATGACGGCGCTGGTGACGAGCGAGATCAGGAGGTAGACGCCCATCGTCGTGGTGATGATCTCGATCGCTTGGCCGGTCTGGCTGAGCGACGTGCCGGCCCACACCGAGAAGAGATCCGGATAGCCGATCGCGACCGCCAGCGAGGAATTCTTGGTGAGGTTGAGGTACTGGTTGGTCAGCGGCGGCACGATCACGCGCATCGCCTGTGGCACCACGATCAGCCGCAGTGTGGTGCCACGGCTGAGGCCGAGCGAGGCCCCCGCCTCCATCTGGCCGGCGTGGACGGACAGGATACCGGCGCGCACGATCTCGGCGATAAAAGCCGCAGTGTAAGTCGACAGCGCCAGAGTCAGCGCTACGAATTCCGGGATGATGCGCGCGCCGCCGGCGAAATTGAATCCCTTGAGTTGCGGCAGCTCGACCGTAAACGGCAGACCGAACACCAGCATCGTCACAAGCGGCAGCCCAATGACGAGGCCCAGCGCGTAAGGCCAGATGCGGATCATCTGCCCGCGCTGGAACAGCGCTCGTCGCGCGTGGACGCGCAAGGCCAGCGCCGCCAAGATGCCCAAGGCCAGCGCCGCCAGGAACGGCTCCAGACCGGCCTGGCCGATCGGCTGCGGAATGACGAGACCGCGATTGCTGATGAAGGCGATGCCGAGAAACGAGATGCTCTGTCGCGGATTGGGCAGCGCCGCCAACACCGCCAGGTACCAGAACAGGATCTGGAACAGCAGCGGCAGGTTGCGGATGATCTCGACATAGATCTCGCCGACGCGCGACACCAGCCAGTTCGGCGACAGCCGGCACAGCGCCACGATGAAGCCGATCACCGTGGAGAACACGATGCCGACCACAGAGACGACGAACGTGTTTAATAGGCCGACCACGAACACCCGCAGGAACGTGTCGGAGCCGGTATAGGAGATCAGGGTCTGGTTGACGTCGAAGCCGGCGTTGTTCGAAAGGAAACCGAAGCCGGTGGCAATGTGCTGGTTCTCGACGTTGGTGCGCGCGTTCGAGATGATCTCGTAGGCGATCCAGCCCAGCACTGCCGCGAAGGCAAACTGGACGGCGACGCCGTTCCAGCCTGCCTTGCCACCCAGAAGGCGCCTGATCTTCAGGGCGATCTGGAGCGGCGGTTTACGAGCCTCGGTGCTCATTGCCGTGTGCCGACCGATCGGGCGGAATCAGCGGATCGGCGGCGCGTACTGAAGACCACCCTTGTTCCAGAGATTGTTGAGACCGCGGTTGATGGCGAGCGGCGAGCCGGCGCCGACGTTGCGATCGAACACTTCGCCGTAATTGCCGACGGCCTTGACGATGCGGATCACCCAGTCCTTGGTCAGGCCGAGCTGTTCGCCGAAATTGCCGTCGGTGCCGAGCACGCGCTTCAGCTCCGGATTCTCCATCTTGGCTTTCTCGTCGACGTTCTTCGAGGTCACGCCGAGCTCTTCGGCGGTGATCATGGCGAACAGCGTCCATTTCACGATGTCGAACCACTGGTCATCGCCATGGCGCACCATCGGTCCGAGCGGCTCCTTCGAGATGATCTCCGGCAGAACCATATGGTCGTTGGGATTGGCGAGCTTCAGACGGTTGGCGTAGAGGCCCGACTGGTCGGTGGTGAAGACGTCGCAGCGGCCGGCCTCGTAGGCCTTGACGGTCTCGTCGTTGGTGCCGAACGCGATCACCTCGTACTTCATGTTGTTGGCCTTGAAGTAGTCGGCGAGGTTCTGCTCGGTGGTGGTGCCGGTCTGCACGCAGACCGAGGCACTGTTCAGTTCCAGTGCGGAATTCACCTTGAGCGACTTCTTCACCATGAAGCCCTGCCCGTCATAATAGGTCACGCCGGTGAAGTTGGCGCCGAGCGAGGTGTCGCGCGAGATGGTCCAGGTGGTGTTGCGCGAGAGCACGTCGATCTCGCCGGACTGCAGCGCGGTAAAGCGGTCCTTGGCCGAGGTCGGCACGTATTTGACTTTAGTCGGATCGTTGAAGATCGCAGCCGCAATGGCGCGGCAGACATCGACGTCGAGGCCGGTCCAGTTGCCCTTGTCGTCGGGCGAGGAGAAGCCGGGCAGGCCCTGGCTGACGCCGCAGGACAGTGTGCCCCGATCCTTGACGGTCTTGAGCGTTTGCGCGTCGGCGGCCTGGGCAGAGAGGCCGGCGGCGAGAGCAAGAGAGAGAGCCAGGGTTACGCGTTTCATGGGCTTCAAGCCTTTCAAAGTCATCTCAACGTCAGGAACGGTGTCTCTGCCAAGACTTTCCCTGCACAAAGGGCAGCCTTGCAAGAGTCATGCTGGAATACCTTGCCGAACACTCGCCGATGCTGGGAGGCCATACCTTAAATCCTCGCCGCGGGCGCCCGCCGTTGTGGCTGTGGCGCAAGGTCCGGTCAGACGATGGATCGAAGGTCGCGGCAGGCCCCTCAACATGCGGCGACTGAATAGCACCTGCGCATCACAGAACGACTGGCGAGCCGGGTCAAGGGGTTGACGGGACTCTTCTGTGTTCTGTTATTAACGTCAGCGGCCTCCAGGCCGCCCCGACCGCGCGATCCGCGCCGGCGGAAACGCTTTTTTGAAAGCAGTCGCATGGATTCCTCGCACCCCGCACAGCAGCACGCCGAAACCCGGCTGGTCACCTCCGGCCGCGACACCAAGGCGCAGAAGGGGTTCGTCAATCCACCTGTGTTCCACGGCTCGACCGTGCTCTATCCGACCGCCGAGGACCTGCACGCCCATCGCGGCGAGTTTACTTATGGCCGGCACGGCAGCCCGACCACCCGGGCGTTCCAGGACACGCTGATGGCGCTGGAGGGGCCGCAATGCGCCGGCGTCGGCATCGTCCCGTCAGGGCTGTCGGCGATCTCGACCACCCTGCTCGCGGTCTTGAAGACCGGCGACCACATCCTGGTCTGCGACAATGTCTATCGTCCCACGCGCAATTTCTGCAACGGGATGCTGGCCCGCCTCGGCATCGAGACCACCTATTTCGATTCGCTGATCGGCGCCGGCATCGAGAAGCTGTTCAAGCCCAACACCCGCGCTGTGCTGGTCGAGGCGCCCGGCTCGCAATCGTTCGAGATGCCGGATATCCGCGCCATCGCCCACGTCGCCCATGCGCGCGATGCGCTCGTCATCGACGACAACACCTGGGCCACGCCGCTCTATCACCGGTCGCTCGAGCAGGGCGTCGACATCAGCATGCAGGCCGCCACCAAATACATCGGCGGCCATTCCGACATCATGTTCGGCACGATCTCGGCCAACGCCAGGACCTGGCCGCAGATTACCGAAGGCATCCGCCTGCTCGGCGTCTGCGCCGGTCCCGACGACGTCTTCCTGGCGCTGCGCGGCCTGCGCACGCTGTCGGTGCGGCTCGCGCAGCATCATCGCTCGGGCCTCGACATGGCGCGCTGGCTCGCTGGCCGCCCTGAGGTCGCTCGCGTCCTGCATCCGGGGCTCGAGACCGACCCGGGCCATGCCATCTGGAAGCGCGACTTCACCGGCGCCTCAGGCCTGTTCAGCATCGTGCTGAAGCCGGCGCCGCAGACGGCCGTCGACACCATGCTCAACACGCTCAAACTGTTCGGCATGGGCTTTTCCTGGGGCGGCTTCGAAAGCCTCGCGATTCCCTTCGACTGCAACGACTATCGTACGGCGACGAAATGGGCGCCCGGTGGCCCGACGCTGCGCCTGCATATCGGGCTGGAGAGCACCGACGATCTCAAGGCCGATCTCGATCGCGGCTTCGCTGCCCTCAAAGCGGCAATGTGAGCCTGCTCACGAGGCATCTCGCCTGCGGACGCGCCAGAGCGCGCCGCGGCGGGAACGAGCAAGGACCGCAGGCGTTAACGCCGACGCGCCAACAATGGGTTTGATCCGCTGGCGTTTGGCGCTAGCCTGATCCCTTCGACTCTCATCCGGACACGGAGCATGGGAACGTTGGTTCTGCTCGATCTGATGGGCGGCGTGGCGTTGCTGCTGTGGGGCCTGCACATGGTCCAGAGCGGCATCTTGCGCGCCTTTGGCCCCGATCTGCGACGCCTGCTCGGCAAGGCGCTCGGCAGTCGCTTCAGTGCGTTTGCAGCCGGGCTGGGACTCACCGCACTGCTTCAGAGCAGCACGGCGACCGCGCTCCTCACCAGCTCCTTTGCCGCGGAGGGCCTGCTCAGCCTCGTCGCCGCGCTCGCCATCATGCTGGGGGCCAATGTCGGCACGACGCTGATCGTGCAGGCATTGTCGTTCAACATTGCAGCGGTCGCGCCCGTGCTGTTCGTGCTCGGCCTCGTCGCCTTCCGCTCCGGCCCGCGCTCGCGGATCAAGGACATCGGCCGTATCGCAATCGGCCTCGGATTGATGTTGCTGTCGCTGCACATCCTGCTCGACACGCTGGCGCCGGCGGAGAACGCACCCGGTGTGCGCGTCGTGATGTCGGCGATCACAGGCGACCCCGTTCTGTGCATCATCGTCGCCGGGCTTCTGACCTGGGCCGTGCATTCGAGCGTCGCCAGCGTGCTGCTGATCATGTCGCTGGCCTACTCGCAATTCATCACGCCCGATGCGGCGCTGGCGCTGGTGCTCGGGGCCAATCTCGGCAGCGCCGTCAACCCCGTGTTCGAAGGCGCAAGGCGCGACGATCCCGCGAGCTATCGCCTGCCGGTCGGCAATCTCGTCAACCGCGTCATCGGCATTGCGCTGGTGCTGCCGTTCCTGGGCACGATCGCGGGTCACATGCATGCCTGGCAGCCCGATCTCGCCAAGATGATCGCGGCGTTCCACATCGCCTTCAACGTCGGCACGGCCGTCATCTTCATCGGCCTGCTCGACCCAATGTCGCGCCTGCTGACCCGGCTCCTGCCGGATCGCGTGCAGGAAACCGATCCCGCGCGGCCGCGCTATCTCGACGAGACCGCACTCGAGAGCCCCTCGCTCGCGCTTGCGGACGCCGCCCGCGAGACGTTGCGCATGGGCGATCTGGTCGAAACCATGCTGCGCAAGGTCATGGCCGCGATGATGACCGGCGACCGCTCGCTGGTCGACCAGGTCTCGAAGACCGACAATGTCGTCGACAGTCTCGACGAGGCCATCAAGCTCTACGTCACCAAGCTGACCCGCGGCAGCCTCGATGAGAGCGAAGGCCGGCGTGCGATGGAGATCATCTCCTTCGCCATCAACCTCGAGCATATCGGCGACATCATCGACAAGAATTTGAGCGAGCTCGCCACCAAGAAGATCAAGCGGCGCTTCCAGTTCTCGGCTGAAGGCGCCGAGGAACTCGCCGCGTTCCACAAGCGTACGATGGATTCGCTGCGGATCGCCTTCGGCGTGTTCATGTCGGGCGACGCGAATGAGGCCCGCAAGCTGTTGGTGGAAAAGACCGCGCTGAAGAACACCGAGCTCGCGGCCGTGGAGCGCCATCTCGATCGCCTGCGCGAGGGCCGTCCCGAGACCATCGAGACCACGTCGCTGCACCTGGACGTGCTGCGCGATCTGCGCCGCATCCATTCGCATATCTGCTCGGTCGCCTATCCCGTGCTGGATGCCGCGGGCCAGCCCTATCGCCGGACCGAGGCGGAGACAGCCGCCCTGCCCGCCTCAGGCGCGGCGTCGGCCTTGCCACGCTAGCACATGTACTCATAAATCGTCAGCGACGCCTGCTGTGCTCCGATACCGACGGCCTTTGTGCGACAGCAGCAAATGTCGCAATGGGCCAACAAGATACCTCGCAGCAATCAATCTAACCTGGCGTCGGCTAGCGCAAATTGACAACCGGCCGAAAGACCTGTTCGCTCCAGCTAATCTCAGCTAGCGTTTACTTGCCAAGGCCATCCAGCTGGGAGGCAAACATGAGAGCTCTCCTCGTTGCATTGTTGCTTACGCTGTCAGTGAGCAAGACTTCGGTTGCGTACTATTGCGAAGGCGGTCAACAGGCAGTTCCGCCAGCTGTTGCGGCACGCATGGCGCTGCCGCTGTGCGGCGCGGCGGCCACGCAGCCATGGGGGCCAAACGGTTGTCAGCTCTGTGACTCGCGGAACGTCTATCCAAATCCGTTTGCCGCGGGTGCGAGGCTACGACGTTCGGTAGTCCCTGTACCCACTAAGGCCTTGCCCGGTTATTGATCGATCAATTCAGTCTGTGGTGCCAGCCCCGATCGACATTGATGGGAGTGCACAATATGGCATTACCAGTGGCGACGCTCGATCACGTGGTCATCAACGCGCGCGACGACCTGGACCACGCTGCAGACATCTATCGACGGCTCGGCTTCACTCTCACCGACCGTGGATACCATTCTTTGGGCTCGATGAACCACCTAGCAATGTTCGGCTCTGACTTTCTGGAACTAATCGGCATACCCAAAGGCGCGACCATTCGCCGGGACCTCCTCAACTACCCCGTCGGACTCAATGGACTCGCCTTCGGTTCCGAAGATTCCACAATCACCTACGACACACTTTCCAAGGTGGGCGTGCCGGTCGAGCCACCACTCGAATTCACACGTCCGGTGAATGTTGACGGCGCGGCGCGCGAAGCTCGCTTCCGAGCGGTGCGCATGAAGGCGGGCGCGGTGCCTTATGGCCGCGTGTTTTACATTCATCACTTCACGCGCAACCTGCTTTGGCGCGACGAATGGCGCCATCACGCCAATGGCGTCGTCGCGATCATCCGCGCGCTGATCGTCGATCCTGATCCGTCGGCCGGCGCAAAGCTCTATGCAGATATGTTTGGACGAGAGGCGGTGCGCGACATGGAAGGGGGGTAAGAACGTGGTGGCGGGCAGCGCGCACATCGAGATCATCACCGAGGCAGTGCTGAAGGATCAGTTTGGTCCGTCGGCGCCGGATGGAGAAGGACGCGGCACCTATATGGCGGGGCTCACCTTCCGCACGGTATCGCTGGCCAAGGTAGCGCAGGCCCTGCAAACTGAGAACATCGAGTTCGTTCGAAACCCGGGCCGGCTGGTCGTGCCGGCGCGGCTAGCGCTGAATACCTTGCTGGAGTTCGTCGAATAGACACGATCCTGGAAGCCGCTGCGCGTACCGCAGGAGGCGCCCCGGATTGGGGCTGCAACGTCCGTTTCAGGTCATTCTCGACGGTTTCCTGGATCAGCGCTCCAGCGTCTTCGACGTGCGGCCGCGGTTCTTGATGATCAGCATGATGTTGCGGATGTAGATGATCGTCGCCAGCGCCTGCCCGAGGATGATGACGGGCTCGCGCTTCACGACGCCGTACACCAGCGTCATCAACCCGCCGCCCATCGAGCAGAACCAGAACGCCATCGGCACCACGCTGTTGCCGGCGCGCTCGCTCGCGATCCATTGCACCAGGAAGCGGGCGGTGAAGAACAATTGCGCGACCAGGCCGAAGGCCAGCCAGAAATCGAACTTGGCGACGAAGACGTCGTAGAGATAGTTGCTCAGCGCCTGGCCGTATTGGATGATCATGCGTTCACCTCAGTCACCTCTGGCGTCGGCTTCTTGCGGCGGATCAGCCACCACACGCCGGCGAGATCCATGATCCCGATCCACAGCCGGTCGAAGAAGCCGTAATTGGACACGCCTGAATGGCGCGGCCGGTCGATCACGTCGACATAGGCGATGTCAAAACCTTCACGGCGAACCAATGCCGGGAGGAAACGATGCAGCCCGTCGAAATAGGGCATGGTCAGGAAGACGTCGCGCCGGAATGCCTTCAACCCGCAACCGGTGTCGCGCGTGCCGTCCTTCAGGATGCTATTGCGGATGCCGTTTGCTACGCGCGATTGGAATTTCTTGAAACCGGTGTCCTTGCGGCCAACGCGTTGTCCCGCGGCAAGCCCGACATTCGCGCTCCTCTCGACCGCCGCGATCAGGTCCGGCAGGAAGGCGGGATTGTTCTGGCCATCGCCATCGAGCGTCGCCACGATCGCGCCACGGGCCGCGCGCACGCCGCTGCGCACCGCCGCCGACTGGCCGCCCGACCTGGCATGACGCAACTGCCGCAGATTGTCCCGCTGCGCCATGATCGACGCGAGCCGCTCGCCGGTCGCATCGGTCGAGCCGTCGTTGACATAGATGATCTCATAGGCCCAGCGGCCATCGAGCGCGGCTGTGATCTCCTCGATCAGGGGCACAATGTTGTCGACTTCGTTGCGCACGGGGACGACGATGGAAACCGAAGGCTGGGACGACGACAAATCGAAGCTCGTGGTTGGAATTGGCCTGCGACCTGGGGAACCGGCAGCCCCGGCAAGCAGCCGCTTTTATGGGGCAGATGCCCCGCGGGCAACCCTTTTGAGGCGCCTGGGAAGCGGTCCCGGAAGCGGCACGATGGTGCCGTCGGCGCGGATGGCAAAAGCGAGCCGGCGCGCCGCAAACCAGTAGCGGACGGCCATGGCGCTGACCATGCCGACCAGCGCACCGGCCGTGACGTCACTCGGGTGATGCGCCAGCAGAACCAAGCGCGTCAGTATGATCACGATTGCGTAAGTGAACATGAACACGCGCAGGCGCGGCCAGAGTGCCGAAACCGCAAAGGCCAGTGCGAACGCCGTCGCCGCATGCCCCGACGGCAGGCTGGCATAGGCCCCCGTCCCCTCGAGCGGGATGAAGTTGAACGGATCGGCCTTGCCGCCGACGAACGGACGGCCGCGGCCAATGAGATATTTCAGGCCATCGGTGACGAACGTCGACAGGGCAACGGACAGAAACAGATATTGCAGCCGGGTGCCGAATCCGAGCAGCAGCGCGCGGCGTGTGCCGTGCATCGCGGCGGCAACGAGCGCCAATACGATGAGCACGACCCCCAGCACGGAGAGCACATTCTCGTCCTTGCCGAAATCGGTGAGGATGCGGATCGGCCAGAGCGCCGGCGTACCGCGCGCCGGCATCAGCTGGATCTCGGTCCGATCGAACGCGACCATCAGCACGACGATCAAGGCGGCCCCCGCCGCACTGAGCCACAGCGAATGCCGCGCCAGTTTTCGTGCAGCCGCGGCGCGGCGCGAATGCGACGGCGTGCGCACGAGCTGCGCCAGCGCGTGTCCCGCCACCCCGAACAGCTGCACAGGGTAGCTTGCGCGCGGCGCGACGGTGGTCGTTACAGGCATCTTATTCGGTGCCCTCGGAGCGGAAGATCGAGATCGAGATCGCGCGTCCCTGCGAGAAATTATAGCCGTCGATGCGCGTACCGACCTTGTAGCGCAGCCCGATCGCCTCGGCGCGTTGCACGAAGCTGCGCTCTGACTTCTGCTCGATCAATGCAAACCGGCAGCTTCCCTGCCTGAGGAAATCGGCGGCTCCCGATCCGTCGGTCAGCAGCGTCTGGGTGCCCGTCAGGAATACGAGGCTGGGCTCGTGATAGCCGGCCGACGCCGCCTTCGGCCCGACGCAGGTGACGTTGCGCAGCGCCCGCGCGACCTCGATGCTCGGAAACAGCGGCGTGAGCGACGGCAGCACGATGCCGTAGACCACGACCGCCAGCATCAGTGCCGCGACCAGCGCGTTGAGCACCGAGCGTTCGGCACGGTTGTTGTCGTAGAGCCACCAGGCGAACAGGCCGAAGATCAGCGAGGCCGCGATGAACGGCCAGGCCACGAAGGCCGGCTGTCGCGTCAGCATGACAGCACCGACCACCGCGATGATCGAGCCGCCCGCGGGGATCGCGAACCACCAGGCCGAGCCGCGCGCCAGCCAGGAGCGCGCCAGCACATTCCGCTCCAGCGCACCGACGGTCAGGATCGCAATCGCGGGATAGAGCGGCAGCACGTAATGCGGCAACTTGGTCAGCACCGCCTCGAACACGATCCAGGACGGGATCAGCCAGGCCAGCAGGAACTGCGCGCCGGGCTCGCGCCGCGCCCGCCACACCGCAGGCGCCGCCATCGCCGCCAGCGGCGCGCCCGGCCAGAAGGTGATCCAGAACAGCGCCAGGTACAGTCCGGGCGGCGCGCCATGGGATTCCTGCGCGCCGATCTTGCTCAGCATGTCGCCACCGACGGAATCGGCGAAGAAGGCATCGCCGGCGCGCCAGAAGATCGCGACGAACCAGGGCAGCACCAGCACCAGCATCCACATCAGGCCCCAGACCGGGCGCAGCTTCCACAGCCAGGAGGAATCGCGGTCCTGGATCGCGAGCGCGATGATCGTCAGGCCCGCGAACATCAGGATCAGCGGCCCCTTGATCAGGATACCCACGGCCAGCGCGGTCCAGAAGATCGCGGGCCAGCTCCAGGGCGGATGGGTTTCGTCCTCGGCGCGCTGCCAGGACAGATAGGCGCGCGACATCGCGCCCATTGCGGCAACTACGCAGAACAGCAGCATCGCGTCGGTCTTGGCGAGCCGCGCCTCGACGCCGAGCAGCACGGAGGAGCACACCAGAAGGCCGGCAAGGACCGCGGCGCGCCGCGTGACGAAGCCAAGCGCCGCCCAATAGGTCATCAGCACGGCGCCGATCGCCCCCAGCAGCGACGGCAGCCGATAGACCCAGATCCGGAGTTCGGCCTTCGGCAGCTTCAACGCGGTGGCGACTTCGACAGCGGCGGATTGCAACCAGTAGATGCCGACGGGTTTCTTGTAGCGCACGTCCTCCTGGAAGCGGATGTCGACATAGTCGCCGCTCTCGACCATCTGCTTGGTGGCCTGGGCAAAGCGTGCCTCGTCGCGATCGACCGGCGGAATGGTGAAGAAGCCGGGCAGGAACAGCAGCAGCGCGCACACCGCGAGGAAGGCCACAGCGCGGGCGTGGCTGGCGGTGACAAAGTCGAGCATCAGCACGAGCCGGCTGCCCGGATTTACGGGCGTTTTCGGCTCTCGGGGCGCTCCAAAACGGGGCGTGGGATAGGTCTCGGCCATTGGTTCCGCTTACGCTGAAACCGCCATCGCCACAACCGCTTAAGGCAAGGTCATTGAATTCGAATGACAACTGTGTCCGCGGCGCCAGTGGCGTCGATCACGGTCAGCCGTGCAAAGCCCGGGCCGGGTGGATCAATCAGGCGCTGGCGGCGCCCGTCGATCTCGCCGAGCGCCGTACCGTTGACCATGACAGTCATCGGCAATACCCCGCCGGCGACCTTCACGGGCATGGCGGCAGCCTCGGCTCCGGCCGAGCGATCCACGTCGATCCGGGAGCCATTGAGCGGGAACTGGATATGGAGCGCCTGCTCGCCCCCGGACCGCACGAGTTCCCCGACGGGGCGGAACCGCTTCAGTGGCAACGGCAACTTCGCGTTGCTGGCGACCAGGGTTCCCTTGGGCGGCTTGGGCAGCGGGGTCAGCGTCTTGCCGGTCCGGGCGAAGGCGTCGAACAGGATGGGTGCCGCCGCGATGCGACCAATCAGACCGGGAACCGGGGCGCCATCGGGCCGGCCCACCCAGACGCCGATGGTCATGCGGCCGTCGAACCCGACCGACCAGGCGTCGCGATAGCCGTAGGAGGTTCCGGTCTTGAAGGCGATACGGTTGTGGGCGGCGTTCTCCGGCGGTGGGGTTCCCAGGAGCACGTTGCCGACCTGCCAGGCCGCGACGGGGTCCAGCAGCCGCAGCGGCTCGCGGTCATCCGCGGCCGTCATGACCTCGCGCAACGGCCAGGTGGTGCCGAGCCGGGCGAAGCCCGCATAGAGCTGGACAAGATCCTGCAGCGTCACGCCGACGCCACCGAGCCCCATGGCGAGCCCCGGTGCCTCGTCCTTGGGCAGCACGAGATTGCCGCCGGCCTGGCGCAGCCGCGAGGCCAGTCGGCTCGAGCCGACGCGGTCCAGCAGCACGATCGCCGGCACGTTCAGCGACAGCTGCAGCGCCTTCTTCACCGGCACCGTGCCCTGGAACGTCATGTCGAAATTTTCCGGTGCGTAGGAGCCGAAGCGGACCGGGCGGTCGTCGATCAGACTGTCGGGGTGAACAAAACCGTCCTCGAAGGCGAGCCCATAGATGAACGGTTTCAGCGTCGAGCCAGGTGAGCGAATGGCGCGGGTCATGTCGACCTGCCCTGCCCGGCTCTCATCGAAATAATCGGCCGAGCCGACGCGCGCGAGCACGTCGCCGCTCTCATTGTCGACCACGATGATGCCGACCGAGATGTTCGGTCCCAGCGCAATGGCACGATCGCGCGCCAAGGGCTCCAGCACCCTCTGGAGATTGGAATCCAGCGTCAGCTTGATGACCGGCGCGTCCTTGACCGTTGCGAGCGCGCTGTCGGAGGCATGCGGCGCCAGGATCGGCATTGGCTTGCGCAGCTTCGGCACCGGCACGGACTTGGCCTGCTTTGCATCGTCCACACTGACCACATGCTCCTCGACCATGCGGTCGAGCACGCGATCGCGGGCGATGCGCGCCGCTTCGGGATAGCGGTCGAGCCGCCGCGTCTCCGGCGATTGGGGCAGCGCGACCAGCAGCGCTGCTTCCGCCAGCGACAGCCGCTTCGGCTCCTTGCCGAGATAGGCAATGGACGCAGCGCGAATGCCCTCGAGATTGCCGCCATAGGGCGCCAGCGCGAGATAGAGGTTGAGGATCTCGTCCTTGCTCAGTGTCCGCTCCAGTTCGATCGCGCGCACGATCTGGTGCAGTTTGGCGTAGAGCGAACGCTGCCGCCTTGGCTCCATCAGCCGCGCCAGCTGCATCGAGATGGTCGAGCCGCCGGACACGATGTGCCCGCGCGTCGAGAGCTGCAGCGCGGCGCGGCCCAGCGCCAGCGGATCGATCCCGTCATGGCTGTAGAACCGCTGGTCCTCATAGGCGAACAGCAGCTTCAGATAGGTCGGATCGACATTGGCTTTGGCATCGACCGGCAGCCGCCATCGCCCGTCGGCCATGGCATAGGCGCGCAGCAGTTTGCCGTTGCGGTCGACGACGGTGGTGGAGACACGGCGCGCTTCGTCGAACGGGAGAGGACCGAGGGAATAGACCCAGCCGACGAAGCCGATGATGGCGAGGATGAACGCGAGCGCGGCGATAGAGAGGACACGATGTCCCCTGCCCCGCACGCCGTCATGGCCGGGCTTGTCCCGGCCATCCACGTTCTTGCTCAGCGCCTCGCTCATCTCACGCCTCACTTCGCCGCCCGCACCTCGACGGTGCCGGTACCCGTGCGGCCATAGCGCGAGGGATTGTACATATCCTCGACATAGGCCTGCGGCAGCACGTATTTGCCGGGCGAAACGACGCGCACGACGTAGGCGACGGTGAAGACCGCCTTGGAGTCCGAGGCGCGATCCACGGCCGCCGTGAAGCGGTCATCGCGGAACTCGGTATCCTCCGGCTCCTGGCCGTCCTCGATCCAGTCCAGCGTGCCGCTGTCACCCGACGACACCAGTTTTGGATTGTCGATCTCCAGGCCTGCCGGCAGATAGTCCGACACCATGATGTGACCGTACTCGGGCTTCGCTTCCGTAATCTTCAACACCACGGCGAAGCGATCGTTCTGCTTGACCTTGCTGATATCGGCGGGCTTGCCGTCGAGCGTGAAGTAGTTGCGCTCGATCTTGAAGCCGTTCGACGCGGCCGGCTCCGGCGTGACCGGCGAGCCCGACACCGAGATCACCGCCTGCACGGGCGCATCACCGGTGTTGGTGATCTTCAGCGGCTTGCCGGTCAGCGTATCCGCCTTGTAGCTGCGGTAGAGCGCGGTCTTGACGCTCTGGCCGTCGACCTCGAGCGCGAGGTTCTCCTTGGCCAAGGCGCGGGCCGCCAGCACCAGCCACGCATTCTCCTGCGTCGAGGTGTAGGGCGTGAGCCCGCGTGCGGTCTCGACCCGTGCGACCGCCTGCGTCAGCGTCGCCTTGGGCGCGTTGCCTTCGCTCGCGAGCGAGACGAGAGCCGCAGCATCGCGCAGCTGCGAGCCGTAATCGGTGCGGCCGAATTCCAGCACCGGCTTTGGCGCAAGGCTGTCGAGGGCTGCGCCATAGACCCGCTCCGCGCGGTTGCGATCGCCGACCAGCGCCAGCGCTGCCGCGAGCTGAGACTTCGCAATCGGGGTTGCGAGGTTGTTCAGCTTGGTGTCGGCGAGATAACGGAGATCGCCGATGGGAGCAGCGCCGTTGCGGGCCAGCACATAGAGGCCGTAGGCGAGATCGCGGCCGCCATCCTTCTCCGGCTCATTGCCGTTGACGACGGAGTTGCGGATACGATCCAGCGCGTTCTTGAACAGCACGTCCGGCACCACAAAGCCCTTTTCGCGGGCGCGGGTGAGGAAGTCCGTCACGTACGCATCGAGCCACGCGTCGTCACCTCCGGCTGACCACAGGCCGAACGAGCCATTGGATCCCTGACGGGCCAATAACCGCTCGATGGCGTCGCGGATGCGCTGGTCGACCTCGGTGTCCATGGCCAGATGCGCGCCGGCCGCGAGATCGTTGACGTAGAGCAGCGGCATGGCACGGCTCGTGATCTGCTCCGAACAGCCATAGGGATAGCGATCGAGCGCCTTGAGGATCGTCGCCGCATCGAGTGCCGTCGACAGGCTCGCCGAAACCGAAACGCTGCCGGTGCCCGGCACGAGGTCGGAGAACATGTCCGAGGTCAGCGTCAGGCTCTCGCCCTTCGCCAGCGTCCGGATCGAGCGCCGTGCCAGCACCTGGGTTGCCGCCTTGACGTCGAGCGCATAGTGGCGCGCCAGCGTCAGGCCATTCGGTCCCTTGATGTCGACGTCGAGCGTCGCCGGTCCCGCCGCGGTCGCGTCGATCGCGAGTGCGAACGAATTGCGCTGCTTGGCGGCGAGCTTGACGGTGGTGGCGGGATTGCCGGTCATCTTCACCGGACCGCCCGTCTTGACGCTGATGACGTAGTCGCCGGCCTGGCCCTCGACATTGTCGATCTCGAGATTGACCGTGCCGTGGTCGCCATTGAGCAGGAAGCGCGGCAAGGTCGTGGTCAGCACCACCGGATCGCGGATCACGACGTCGGTGTTGGCGCGGCCGAGTTTTGTAGCCGTCCACGCCACCGCCATCACGCGCGCGGTGCCGGCGAACTCCGGAATGTCGAAGCTGACTTCCGCGCTGCCGTCGGCGCCGACGGTGACGATACCCGAATAGAGCGCGAGCGGCTTTTGCGCGGGCGGCGAGCCCTGCAGTTCGGCTGCGCCGGCGTCGCCGCCGGACTTGATCTGGCCGCGCGTGCCCGACATGCCGTCGATCAGCTGCCCATAGAGATCGCGGATCTCCGCGCTCAGGCGGCGCTGGCCGAGATAATAATCATCCGGCGCCGGCGGCTTGTAGTTGGTCAGGTTGAGGATGCCGACATCGACCGCAGCGATCACGATTTTCGCGTCTTCGCCGGGATTGAGGCCGTCGAGCTTGACCGGGATCTTCAGCGTCGCGTTCGGCCGGATCAGCGCCGGCGGCGTCAGCTTGACCTGGAGCGTGCGGCTCTGCTTGTCGATGCCGAACCATTTCAGGCCGATCGCGCGGCCCGGCATGCGCTGGGCGGCCGCGTCGAGCGGACGGCGCAGCGTCGCCACCACGTAAGCGCCGGTGCCCCAGTCCTTGCCGACCGGGAGTTTGACCTGCGCGGTGCCTTCCTTGACGTCGATGGTCTGCGTCGTCAGCAGGCGATCGCCGAGCACGTTGACGGTGAGCTTGCCGGCGGAACGGACATTGACCGACACGGTCATGGTGTCGCCGGACGCATATTGCGGCTTGTCGATCGAGGTCTCCAGCAGATCCGGCGTATCGGCGCTGCCGTCGGAATACCAGCCGACGTCGAACTGCACCGAGGTGACCGGGCCGTCGGCATCGTTCGACTTCACATCGAGCCGGTAGCGGCCGGGCTGGGGCGCGAGCGAAATCCGGGACGGCTTGTCGGCGGCGATGATGACGTCACCATCGGCCACGCGCGAGGTCGATTTGACCGGCTCGTACTCCCAATAATTGTTCTGACGGTACCATTGGTAGCGCGACTCCATCCTCAGGAGCTCGTAGCGCAGCCCGTCGCGCGGAAGCGTCTTGCCCTCGGGCGAAACGAACACGATGTCGAACTCGGCCTTGTCGCCCTCCGCGACGTTCTTGTCGCCGAACAGCGACTTGATGCCGATCAGCGCGGTCGCGGGTGCGACCGGCAGCACCAGCTTGCGTTCGACGGCGCGCCCGCCCGTCTCGACCATGCGGACGAAGATCTGCGCCTCCTGCGGACGGGTCGAAGCCGGCTGCTTCTCCAGCGTCACCGGGAAGGTCGCCACGCCATTGGCGTCGGCCTCGGGCAGGTTCTCCAGCGGCGTGCGCTCGTTCGAGGTGGTCTGCTCGTCGTCGACGCCGAACTGATAGCCGGCAAAGCCCGGGCGTTCGCTCGCGGGCGCGATCAGCATGTCGCCTTCGAGCTGAAGGCCCGACGCCGGCGCGCCGTAGAGGAAATGACCGTCCGCCTTGAGCTCCACAGGAGCGTTAGCTTTGATCAGCTTGTCCTTGGCAGACAAATCAAATTCGATCCGATCGGGGACGTAGTCCTCGACCATGAAGGTGGTCTCACCGACCGAAGTTCCCTTCGGATCGGTGAAGGCGCGGACCCGCCAGGTGCCGGTCGGAACGGCCGAGTTCAGCGGCACGGATAGCGTCCGGCCGCCGGCACCTTGGTCAGCCAGCACGGCGCGACGGTATTCGACACCGTCGGGACGCTCGATCACCAGGGTCAGCGGCCCGCCATTGACGGCATTGCCCTGCCCGTCGCGCAGCAGCGCAGTCAGATAGACCGTCTCACTGGAGCGGTAGACGCCGCGCTCGGCATAGACGAAGGCGTCGGCGCCCGATGGCACCACGCGACCCGCGACGCCGCGGTCGGACAGATCAAAGGCCGAGGTCTTGAGGCTGAGGAACGCGTAATCGGCCTTCTCGCCGGTGACGGTCAGCATCGCCGGCGACAGGCCGCCCTCGCCGCGCGCGAGCCCCGCCTCGAACAACACGTGGCCGGACTCATCGGTCTTGCGCGTCGCCAAAATCTCGTTATTGCGCGCGACCAGTCGCACCTCGGCTTTGCCGACCGGGTCGGTCGAGGCCAGCGAATTGACGAACACGTGGATGCCGTCATTGCCGGAATAGGCCGTGACGCCGAGATCCGAAACGATGAACCATTGGGTGGCGAGCTGGTTGTCGTCGTCGCTGCCCGGGCCCTTCGCCGCCGCCGTCATCACATAGACGCCGGGCTGGAGCTCACCCAGCGCCTGGTCGACCGGAAACGCGGTGATGACGTCCTGGTTCAGAGTCATCGCGGTCGCAAGCTCGCCGGACCAGACCTTTACGCCGCGCTCGTCGCCGAGATCGCCAAGCTGGTACTTCGACAGCGTCTTCTGGAAGTCGCTGTCGACCACGGTGTTGATCAGGTTGCGATCGCCGATCCGGAACACGTTGACGTTCACCGCGGGCGTATTGACGCTGACCACGGGAATGCCGCGCTGGCCGGTGCGCGGCAACACGTAGGCGCGGCTGGTGAAGCGAACGAACGGCTTGCGGTCGCGCACATAGATGTTGAACTCGGCCGATTTCGGCAGGCCCTCCTTCACGGTCGACGGCAGGCCGGCGCGCAGATTGATGTTGTAGCGCTCGCCGTGCTTGAGCCCATCGACGCAGAGCTGCTTGCCTTCGGCCGACAGCGCCGGCTTGTCCTGGCCGGCAAGCGCCAGGAACGGCGCGAAATCGGTGCGCTTGGCCAGCTCTTCCGAGAACTGGAAGCAGGCGCGCGGGCTCGCCGAATCCGAGTCCACGGTATAGTCGAGCAGCCGGAAGCCGTGCTCGTCGCGCAGTTTCTCGTAGCTCCCGCGAACGTCGGCGACCTCGCGCATGTCCAGAGACAGCCGCAGGGCATCCAGTGCCGGCCGCCACAGCTTTCGCTCGGACAGCGATTTGCCGAGCACGGCGAGCGCATCGGCCTCCTCGCCCGGATTGCCGGCGCGCTGGTAGGCGATGTAGGCGGCGGTCGAGGCGCGCTCCAGCAGGAAGGTCTGCTCGCTCGAGCTCTTCGGCGTGATCTGGAAGATCACCTTTGCGAGCCGCAGCCAGTTGCCGGCGTCGTCAGGCGTGACCGCGGCGATCTGGCCGAGGACCGAGAGCCCGGTGCGGTAGTCGTTGCGCTTGAAGGCGGCATCCGCGTCGGTGCGCAAGGTCGCCCCGGTCTTGGCGATCGGCCCTGCCTCGCTCTTGATCTGCGCCTCCAGCTTGATGGCGGAATCAGCGAGATCGTCGCGCTTAAACGCCTTATCCGCCGCGTGTGCGGCGCTCAGGCCAAGCGCCAGCGCGGCGCAGATTGTGACGGCGCGAACCAGACCGATCATGTAGGGACTCCCGGAAATCGCGGACGAACGCCGCGGGCGCATGAAGTGCGCGGAAAGGTGACAGACTCATGGCGATGGAACCAGAGGTGCAAAACGTCGCATTCGCCATGGCAAGGCACGCCCAAAGGAGACCGATCGCGCTATCGCCGCGCACGCCGTCCTGTGGCGCAGCCATATCGGACCAGTCGTCCGGCAGCCGTGTCCCGGAAGCTCATCAGCGCCCCCGGCGATGTGATCCATCGTCCAGTACGCTGCCGCTCAACCCGGCACCCTGACACTCCGCCGTTCCGCTTTGTCGCGCCATCGAGGAAAACGGTTCGGTTCAGGCTTGGCGAAACACCAGATTTTTCATATTGGCATGCTATATGACAGCCAGCCCCCCTAGACCGGGTGGCCCAGGACGGTCCCATAGCTCAACTGGATAGAGTAGCGGATTTCTACTCCGCGGGTTGCAGGTTCGAGTCCTGCTGGGATCGCCAGCCTCAGTTTTGCTGGCGCGCGCCGGCGTTCATCATTAACGCGCGCGTCGACGCGCCATTACACATCCGTCATCTTTCACGAACGCGTGGGCACCCTCGCCTCGGCCTTTGAACCGCGCAGGTGCGCCCTATCTATGCGCGGCGGGCGACCTGCGCCCGGTTAGGACGATCGATGCCGCGAGCCGAATTGACGAGAATGGGGATTGCCTGTGCTGTGGCGATCGTCGCGATGTCGTTTCTCGTGCTCGACGCAGTCGTGGACGTCAACTCCGGCGCGATCGCAAAGCGGATCGAGATGGCGCAGGCGTCCATTGCGGATGCCGCCATGAGCCAGCATCAGCTCGCCTCCGCAGTTCACGCCTGGACGCGTCGAGGCCACCAGAAAGAGCCGTCGGCGGTGGAGTGATTCCGGCTTCGGCCTGAACTCGGCTCCGCACGGTCGAGCGCTCCGATTGTTCACGGTTCGACTCCGCTCCGTTCCCAAAATGCGAATCATCACCGCAGAATGCGGCACGACGCATGTCTTAACGACACGTTTCGCAAGCCACGACCAACACGCATTAATCGGGTCGTTCTTTCGATAAAATGCAACCGCTGCGCGGGAACGAGATCGCGATCGGCACGTTGATGCGACGAAACAGAGTGGTGCCGACCTGCCAGCCCCGGTCGGCTTTGAAGGGCCCCGTGCTTGTCCCCCCGAGCACGGGGCTTTCTCATGACTTGTGCCAAGAGACTCGATCGGCAAGACTCGAATGCCAATATCCCGAATCGGGCGCAGCTGTCCGTTAGACGAAAATCAGCTTTGTCGCTCGTCGTCGCGCCGATCGCGAGCGAGCTGATGCCAGGCCAGGGCCAGTTCGATCAGTCGTTGCCGATCGGGCCCTTCGGACGCCGCGGCGCGCTTCATCGCCGCCTCGGCTTCATGCTGGGGGTCGTACTTGGTACACATGCGGCCAAGTTTAACCAGCCGATATGGACAAGTGCGTGGCAATTTCGTCCGTATGATTGCGGAGGACGAAAGTCGCACCGGCGTGCGCGTTTCCGCACGATGGTACCGCGACGAATCTGTCGTTGCGACCGGGAGCTGCGCGGGCTCGCTTCTCGCAGACGACGTCACGTCAAAAGCGCGAAGACAGCGCGAACCCGATCGCGCCGGTCTTCGCATTTTCCTCATTCTGCAAACAGCCGGCCCCGTCGACGGGTTCGCGTTCGGAGCCGGTTGCGACGGATTTTGTCCGCTCGGCAACAGTGTGTTGCTTCAGGGCGCCGCGCGCACAAGCCGGTGAGGCCGGCTTTCATTCCGGCGATCTGTGAAGTGCATCACAGCCGAGTTCCGGCGCGTTCGCTAAACAGCGCCTTACGCGCCGCAAGAACGCGACACAGGAAGGATGGCTGTTCGCCTCATGACACACAAGGCCGAAGCCGCAGCACGGGCTCACGCATCATCGCGCAAGACCGACCTGTTCGGTCTCTCCCTCCTCGCCGCCATCGTCCTGGTGATGACAATCTGGATCGGCGGCCTGGTCTGGGCCGCGATGGCGTTCCTGACCTGGCTGGTCTCCTGAGCGCAACGCGGTCGCACGCCTTGGTTGTGCGCCCCCCGCAACGTTGTCAGACCTCGTCTCCCCGTGGAAGCAAACGCAAATGAGGCGGGCACCAGGCCCGCCTCATTCGTGTTGGATTGCGCTTTGAGAGGTTCAGTAGCAGGCGCGCGGATCGGCCTGCACATACTGGCCGCTCGGATAGCGGTAATAGCAATTGCCCTGAGCGAGATAGTAGCCGGGACGCGATGCGGCGGTGGCGCCGGCGATTGCCCCGGTTGCGCCGCCGATCACGGCGCCTGCGGCCGCACCCGTGGCGTTGCCGGAAATCAGGCCGCCAAGCACGCCGCCGACGATTGCTCCGCCGAGCGCGCTCGCGCCGGGATCTGCCGGCGGCGGTGGAGGCGGCGGTTCATAGGCGACCGGCGGACCGGGCGGCGCGTAGGCCACCGGCACATCGTCGATATAGTCCTCGGAAATGTAGGCGGGCGGGCCGTCCATCCGCTGGGGATAATAGTACCAGACGCCGCCGACATCCCACCACCAGCCGGAGCGGCCGTTGTGGACCTCGTGGCGCCAACGTCCACCGTCCCAGGCAAGGTTGCCGCGATAGGCATGTCCGCCCCAATCACGCGCCGGCGCGGGGCCGCGTGCCATGTAGCGGCCGGATCCCGGCGGCGGGCCACCGGCATTGCGCGGTCCGGGACCATGCGGGCCGGGAGCGGCTGCTGGCCCTGCTCCTGGGGCCGGCGCCATGTGGGCCTGACCGCCCGGCTGAGGCCCGGGGTGCACGGCCTGCTGCGGCGGAGGACCCTTGCGCATGTTCTGATTGGCCGGGGGTGGACCACCTGCGCCCTGCCCTGGCGGCTGGCCGGGGCCCCTCGGCGCGGCGTCCTGCGCTTGCGCGGACAGTGCCAGCAACGACATGGCCGAAACCATGGGAATGATGATCTTCATGCGGCTGGACGCACTCATGCGTGCTTACCCCTCAACTTTCGCAATTGCCGTTGTCCACGCGCGATAGACGATTCGGGTCGCGCCTGGGTGATGCCAACGGACATGACTGACCTGTCAAACTGACCTGACAGGCCGGCTATGTCCCGTTACAAATGTTTAAGATCACGGCAATTTTTCGTCCGGACGCGTCCAGCAAGACCGGCCTAGCGGGCCGGCTCGATCACATTGCAATTGCTCCGCCCCGACATCAGGCAATCCTGCAGCTTGCTGGCAGCCGTGAGGTCGCGGGCAAGCCACAGCCCGACACCGAGGATCACAGCGGCGATGATCAGCCCGGCGATGGCACCACGACGGTTGTCACCGGATTGGGGATTTGCCGGCGCACTGGGCTTCTTGGTGGTGTGAGGCTTGGAGTCAGGCTCGGACATGGGGACCTATCGCGCTCGGTGAGGCCCTTTATCACCTCTGCGACGTCGCGTCACATCCTGCGCTCCGCATCGCCACTCAGCCCCGCGTTGCCCTCCGCGCCTCCTTGCGCAAGGTCTCGACCGCCGGGATGGCCTGCTGCGCGCGCGGCGCACAGCTCGTCAGGATGAACGCGGTCTGGGTGCACTCCCATGCGCCCCCCAGAACGGTGCTCTCGATGGGTTGCGGGCGGGCAAGCAACAGCACCGCACCCACAACTGCCGCTGTGGCGACCGTGACTGCAAGGGCTTTCAGGCTTAGCCGGAAATAGATCATGCCCGTGCTCCGTCTCGTATTGGGGCGGACGCTAGGCGCCGCCGCTGGGTGCCCTTATGAAGGGCATCACAATTCGGCAGTTTTTCCGGGCTACGAAGGATCGGCTGGGTAAGCGATTTTCGTTGACCTGATCGGCTGCGATTATGGGTGGCTTCACGGCGCGCGGCGATGTACACGCTTCTGCGTCGTGTGGTGCCTGCTTGTGCCCAGCCGACGTACCAACAGGCAGTGATGTAGGATCGAAAGCGAGGAAGACAAGGCTCGTCGATGAGTGGATTCAGGGAACCCGGGTTTGCAGACCGGCAAAAGGCGGCGCAGGACGCACGCAAAAATCTTTTAAACAAATTCAAGTCGCAGCCGGGGCACGACGATCCCGCGGTCGCGGCGAAGCGTGCCGAGCGCGAGGCACTCGCAGCCAAGCGCGCCGAGGTGAAGGCCGCTCGCGAGGCTGAAAAGGCCGAGCAGAAGCGCGTCGCGGAAGAGGCTGCCGCCGCTGAAGCGGCGCGGATCGCCCGCGAAGCCGAAGAGGCGGTCGCCAGACAGGCCGAGCTCGAAGCCGAGCAAAAGGCCAAGCGCGACGCCCGTTACGCGGCCCGTAAGGCCAAGCGGAAGTAACTCTCAACAAGATTTGACCTGAAGCGGATGTGCTTCAGGTCGAATCCTGACGGCGCGACCAGCTCCGTCCGCGCGAACGCGTGCGCACGATGGCAGGCCATCGACCGAGCCTGGATCAGCGCATGCCGGGCTCGCCTCGCGAGGGTGCCCGGCATGACGGCATGAGATCAGTTCTTCTTCATCATCCCGTCGTCTTTCTTCATCCCATCCTTCGACATCGTATCCTTCTTCATGCCGTCGTCCTTGGACATGGTGTCCTTCTTCATGCCGTTCTTGGACATCGTGTCCTTTTTCATCATGCCGTCGTCCTTGCCCATCTTGTCCTGGGCGAAAGCGGCGGGCGACAGCGCGAGGCCCAGCGAGAGAACGGCAGCCGAGACGCCGAGCGCGATGCGGGTGCGAATGGTCATGAGAAACAATCCCTTCGAGATGGTGTTCGTCAGCGACTTGTGCCGCGACACAATCTCGACGGTTCGACACGCCTGCTTGTTACGCGACGTTGCGATTTTTTCTCACATTGTCCGGCCGACCTGCGCGAACGTCGTCTGTCAACAACGGGAATAGCGGGATCCGGCGTGTGCAGCGCAGCAAGGCCAACACTTGCCGCGGCATTCGGTCTCGAACTATCAGATGAGAGAAGTTCAGGGCAAAGACCGGCTAAGATGGGCCTTCGCGCCGGTCTCATGACCGCCCAAATCACGTCAAACAAGAGCCGTTCAAAGAACCGTCAAGGGGATACTCCATGTTCACGCGTCGTCACCTGCTCGCGACCGCTGTCGCAGCACCCGCCATTCTCCGCTTCGGCATCGGCACCGCGCATGCCGCGACCACGCTGAAGATCTCGCATCAATTCCCCGGTGGCACCATCGACAAGGGCGATTTCCGCGACCGGCTCTGCCGCATGTTCGCCGCCGAAGTCAGTAAGCGCAGCAACGGCGACATCGCGGCCGAGATCTATCCGAACTCCTCGCTGATCAAGACCAACGCGCAGTTCTCCGCGATGCGCAAGGGCGCGCTCGACATCTCGCTGTATCCGATGCCCTACGCCGGCGGTGAATTGCCGGAGACAAATATCGGCCTGATGCCCGGCCTCGTCACCACCTACGACCAGGGCATGCGCTGGAAGAAGGAGCCGGTCGGCAAGGCGCTGACCGACTTCCTCGCCGACAAGGGCATCATCCTCCTGAGCTGGGTGTGGCAGGCCGGCGGCGTCGCCAGCCGCTCCAAGCCGATCGTGGCGCCTGAGGATGCCAAGGGCATGAAGGTGCGCGGCGGTTCGCGCGAGATGGACATGGTGCTTCAGACCGCCGGCGCCTCGGTGCTGTCGGTGCCCTCGAACGAAATCTACGCCGCGATGCAGACCGGCGCCTGCGACGCCGGTATCACCTCCTCCACCAGCCTGATCTCGTTCCGTCTCGAAGAGGTCGCGAAGTCGCTGACCTCGGGTGCGGGCGCATCCTACTGGTTCATGCTCGAGCCGCTGATGATGTCGAAGGCGATCTTCGACAAGCTGCCGAAGAACCAGCAGGACATTCTGGTCACTGTGGGCGCAGAGCTCGAAACCTTCGGCCGCAAGGGCGCGCAGGATGACGACGTCGAGGTCGCCAAGGTCTACGAAAAGGCCGGCGCCAAGGTCTCGGCGCTCGATGCCGCGACGGTCGGCAAGTGGCGCGACATCGCCCGCGACACCGCGTGGAAGGATTACGGCGCCAAGACCGCGACCGCTGCGAACCTGCTCAAGCTCGCCTCCGACGTCGCTGCATGAGCCACGGTCCGCTGACGGATCGTGACGACACGGCGAACGCTGCCGCAAGGACCGGCCTTGCGGCGGCGCTCGATCGCGGCCTCGCCATCCTCAACCGCATCATCGTCGCGTTCGCCGCGGTCGCGCTGATCGCCGCGTGCGCCATCCTGAGCTACAGCGTGCTGAGCCGCGCGCTGTTCAAGGCCGCCAACTACTGGCAGGACGAGGCCGCCGTATTCCTGCTGGTCGGCGCCACCTTCATGACGGCAGCCTATGTGCAGCAGAACCGCGGCCATATCGGCATCGAGGCCTTCGTTGGCCTGCTGTCGCCGCTGGCCAACCGAGTCAGGCTCTGGCTGGTCGATGTCGCCACGCTGCTGTTCTGTGGTTTCTTCACCTGGAAGTCGTGGACGCTGGCCCATGAGGCCTACGTCGATGGCCAGGTCTCGAACTCGATGTGGTCGCCGCCGCTCGCCATTCCCTATTCACTGATGGCGCTCGGCATGAGCCTGCTGTGCATTCAGATCCTCGTGCAGCTGGCGCTGCCGTTCGCGGGAGCCAAGCGTCCATGAGCGTTTTCGGTATCGGTATCGCTTACGGGATCGCGACGCTGCTCGTGATGTTTTCGGGCATGCCGATCGCGTTCGCGCTCGGCGCGGTCGCGGTCGTGTTCATGGGCATCTACATGCCTGCCGCGTCGCTGGATACCGTGACACAGAATGTCTACGAGGAGATGGCCTCGATCACGCTGCTGTCGATCCCACTTTTCATCCTGAAGGGTGCGGCGATCGGCAAATCGCGCGCCGGCCAGGATCTCTATTCCGCACTGCATGCCTGGCTGCATCGCGTGCCCGGCGGCCTCGGCGTTGCCAACGTCTTCGCCTGCGCGCTGTTCGCGGCAATGGCGGGCTCGAGCCCAGCGACCTGCTCTGCGATCGGCTCAGCCGGCATCCCCGAGATGCGCAAGCGTGGTTATTCCGGCGGTTTTGCCGCCGGCATCATCGCCGCCGGCGGCACGCTCGGCATCCTGCTGCCGCCCTCGATCACCATGATCCTGTTTGCGGTCGCCGCGGAAAAATCGCTGGGTCGGCTGTTCCTCGCCGGCATTGGCCCCGGGTTGCTGCTGGTTTCGCTGTTCGGCGCCTATGCCGTGATCCGCTTCCGTCAGGAATATGCGGCGGCCGAAGCGGCCTACAAGAATGGCGGCCCAGAAGCTGCGATCCTCGCCCGCGACGAATACACGCTCGCCGAACGCTTCAGCGTGCTGCCGCGGGTGATCCCGTTCGTGCTGCTGCTGACCGGCGTCATGGCGGCGCTTTACGGCGGCTTTGCCACGCCGTCGGAGACGGCAGGCCTCGGCGGCCTTCTGGCGCTGGGCCTGATCGCGGCGATCTATGGCGTGTGGCGGCCGGACGACCTCGGCCCGATCATGAAATCGACCATCCGAGAATCGACCATGCTGATGATGATCATCGGCATGTCGCTGCTTTATTCTTACGTGATGAGCTATCTGCACATCTCGCAATCGGTCGCCGAATCCGTCGTCGCGATGCATCTGCCGCGCTGGGGGCTGCTGTTTGCGATCCTCGTCATGGTCGTCGTCCTCGGCTTCTTCCTGCCGCCGGTCTCGATCATTCTGATGACCGCGCCGATCATCCTGCCGCCGTTGCGCGCCGCGAATTTCGACATCATCTGGTTCGGCGTGGTCATGACCATCGTGATGGAGATGGGGCTGATCCATCCTCCCGTCGGCCTCAACATCTTCGTTATTCGTAACGTCGCGCCGGACATTTCACTCAGCGAGGTGATCTGGGGCACGCTGCCCTTCGTGCTGCTGATGATGGGCGCCGTGCTGCTGTTGTGCCTCGTGCCGGAGATCTCGACCTGGCTGCCGGACCTGGTGATGGGGCCGGACGGGAGCAGGTAGCAACACAAACACCGCTGTCGTAGGGTGGGCAAAGGCGCACCAGCGCCGTGCCCACCACCTCTCGATGATCGGATAGATTTCGTGGGCACGCTACGCTTTGCCCACCCTACGGCACCTACGAACTGGCCCGCTTCTTCTTCGCATTCAGCGCCGTCGCCACCCGGCTCACCGGCGGCTTGTCCAGCACCACGCTCATCGCGTTGGTCGCCGCCAGCAGCTTCTCCATATCAATCCCGGTCTTCACGCCCATGCCCTCAAGCATGTAGACGACATCCTCGGTCGCGACATTGCCCGTGGCGCCCGGCGCATAGGGACAGCCGCCCAGCCCTCCAGCGGCCGCGTCGATGACGCGGACCCCCTCCTCCAGGCCGGCGTAGAGATTGGCGAGCGCCTGGCCGTAGGTGTCGTGGAAATGCATCGCGAGTTTTGACGCGGGTATGTTGGCGCCGACCGCGCGCAGCATCTCCCTGGCCTTGTCAGGCGTGCCGACGCCGATGGTGTCGCCGAGCGAGATCTCGTAGCAGCCGAGATCCCAGAGCGTGCTGGCGAGATCGGCAACTGCCTTCGGCTTGATCTCGCCGTCGAAGGGACAGCCAAGCACGCAGGAAATATAGCCGCGCACCGGGATGCCGTCCGCCTTGGCGCGGACCAGCACCGGTCTGAACCGCTCGATGGACTCCGCAACCGAGCAGTTGATGTTGGCGCGCGAAAAACCTTCGGAGGCTGCGGCGAACACGGAGACCACCTTCGCGCCGGCGGCGCGCGCCGCGTCATAGCCCTTCTCGTTCGGCACCAGCACGTGGAATTCGGCGTCCTTGACGTGGGCAACGCCGCGCAGCACGGCGTCGGAACTCGCCATCTGCGGGATCGCCTTGGGCGAGACGAAGGCGCCGACCTCGACCGTATCGAGCCCGGCCGCGACCAACGCCTCGATGAAGGCGATGCGAGCCTCGACACTGACGGGCGTCTTCTCGTTCTGGAGGCCGTCGCGCGGCCCCATTTCGATGATGCGGACAGGATCGCTCATGTCACTCCTCGGAGGCCTCGACCACGGCGAGCTCGACGCCTTCCTGAACGATATCGCCGACCTTGCACTTGATCGACTTCAGCACGCCGGCATAGGGCGCGCGCAGCGTCTGCTCCATTTTCATGACTTCCAGTGTCAGGATCGGCGCGCCCTTCTCGAGCTTCGCGCCCTCCTCGGCCAGCACCGCGACGACCGTGCCAGGCAACGGGGCTGCGATCTTGTCCGCGCCGGTCTGCTCCTCGCTCTCGCCGCCGAACGGGTCGACCCAATGCAGGTCGAAGCGGCCGTTGCGCGTACGCAGGTACAGCTCATGGCCGTCGATAACGGCTGCGACGGAGGATTTCACGCCGTCGAGCGTCAGGTCGAATCCGCCATCCTTCGGCGCAACCGTGAACGCGAGCTCGCGCTCGCCGATCACCAGCGTCGATGGTCCGCTGCCGTAGTTCAGACTGATCTTCTGCTCGGTCCCATGGCCGACACGGAAGGCAAAGCTGCGCTGGCGCCGGCCGACCGGCATCCAGCCGAAGGTCTGCCAAGGAGAATTCAAAGGCGAATTAGCTTCACCTTGCGTCGCCTGCCGCTCGTCATTGACGATCGCGGCAACTGCGGCACACAGCTCGAGCTCGCCGGGCGCCGGCGCAGCCGAGGTCAGGGCCGCCAGCTCGCGCTCGATGAATCCGGTGTCGATCGCATTGGCCCGCACCTTCGGATGCGTGATCAGCGCCGACAGGAACGGGATGTTGGTGACGATCCCGCGAACGTCCGACTCTTCCAGACCACGGTTGAGCCGGTCGATCGCAACATCGCGCGTCGGCGCCCACGCGATCATCTTGGCGAGCATGGCATCGTAATACGGCGAGACCGTATCGCCCTCGCGATAGCCGGCGTCGATGCGCAAGCCGCCGGTCTCCGCGGGCAACCGCCAGGTCGAGATCTTGCCGACCGACGGCATGAAGTTCTTGGTCGGGTTCTCTGCATAAACACGCGCTTCGACGGCGTGGCCGTTGAGCTTGATCTCGTCCTGCTTCAGCGGCAGCGCCTCGCCGAAAGCGACGCGCAGCTGCCATTCGACGAGGTCGACCCCTGATATCAGCTCGGTCACGGGGTGCTCGACCTGGAGACGCGTGTTCATCTCGATGAAGAACACGTCCTTGCCGTCGGAGACGAACTCGATGGTCCCGGCGCCCACGTAGTTCACCGCGCCCGCGGCCTTTCGCGCGGCGGCACAGACCGTTTCGCGCTGCGCAGGATTGAGCGTCGGCGACGGCGCTTCCTCGATCACCTTCTGGTGCCGGCGCTGCAAGGTGCATTCGCGCTCGAACAGCGACAGCAGATTGCCGTGGCTGTCGCCGATGATCTGCACCTCGATATGCCTGGGATTGTCGACATATTTCTCGATCAGCATGCGGTCGTCGCCGAACGCGGCCTTGGCCTCGCGCTTGGCGCTGACGATCGCAGGTCCAAGCTCCGCCGCCGAGCGCACGATGCGCATGCCGCGGCCGCCGCCGCCGGCCGAAGCCTTCACCAGGATCGGGAAACCGACCTTCTCGGCCGCCTTCGCCAGCGTCGCATCGTCCTGTGCGTCGCCGTGATAGCCGGGCACCAGCGGCACGCCGGCCTTCTCCATCAGCGCCTTTGAGCCGGACTTCGAGCCCATCGCCGTCATCATCTCGGCCGTGGGCCCGACGAAAACGAGCCCTGCATCGAGGCAGGCTTGCGCAAATTCGGCATTCTCCGACAGGAAGCCGTAGCCGGGGTGCACGGCCTCGGCGCCGGTCTTGCGCGCGGCCTCGATCAGCCGCTCGACATTGAGATAGCTGTCGCGGGCCCGCGAGGGACCAAGCAGCACGGCTTCGTCAGCGAGCGCGACATGCATCGCGTCGCGGTCGGCCTCGGAATAGACCGCGACCGTGCGCAGGCCCATGGCACGCGCGGTGCGGATGACGCGGCAGGCGATCTCGCCGCGGTTGGCGATCAGGAGCGTGCGAAAACGGCGGTAGAGCTTTGAGCGGTCCATCGCATCACATCCTGAACAGGCCGAATTTCGTCGGTTCGATCGGCGCGTTCGACGCCGCCGAGAGGCCGAGGCCGAGCACGAGCCGCGTGTCGGCTGGATCAATCACGCCGTCGTCCCACAGACGCGCAGTCGCATAATAAGGATGCCCCTGGCTCTCATATTGCGCGCGGATCGGCTCGCGGAACTTGTCTTCCTCCTGCTTCGACCAGCTATCGCCCTTGGCCTCGATGTTGTCGCGGCGGACCTGGCTCAGCACCATCGAGGCCTGCTCGCCACCCATCACCGAGATGCGCGCGTTCGGCCACATCCAGAGGAAACGCGGCGCATAGGCGCGGCCGCACATGCCGTAATTGCCGGCGCCGTAGGAGCCGCCGATCACCACGGTGAATTTCGGCACCGAGGCGGTCGCAACCGCCGTGACGAGCTTGGCGCCGTCGCGCGCGATGCCGCCGGCCTCGTATTTCTTGCCGACCATGAAGCCGGTGATGTTCTGCAAGAACACCAGGGGAATGCCGCGCTGGCAGCACAGCTCGATGAAATGGGCACCCTTCAGCGAGCTCTCGCTGAAGAGAATGCCGTTGTTGGCGATGATGCCGACCGGATAGCCCCAGATGTGGGCGAAGCCGCACACCAGCGTGGTGCCGTAGAGCTTCTTGAACTCGTCGAACTCGGAACCGTCGACCACGCGCGCAATGATGTCGCGCACGTCGAACGGCTTCCGGCCGTCCACGGGCACCACGCCGTAGATCTCCTCGGCCGCGAACAGCGGATCGCGCGGCGGATGCATGTTCAGGTTCGGCCGCGCGGATGGCTTCAGCGTGCCGACGATGCGTCGGGCGATGCCGATCGCATGTGCATCGTTCTGGGCGTAATGATCGGTCACGCCGGACTGCCGCGAATGCACGTCGGCGCCGCCGAGTTCCTCGGCGCTCACGACCTCGCCGGTCGCGGCCTTCACCAGCGGCGGGCCGCCGAGGAAGATGGTGCCTTGGTTGCGCACGATGATGCTCTCGTCCGACATCGCCGGGACATAGGCGCCGCCGGCCGTGCAGGAGCCCATCACGATCGCGATCTGCGGAATACCCTGGGACGACATCTGCGCCTGGTTGTAGAAGATGCGGCCAAAGTGGCGCTCGTCCGGAAAGATCTCGTCCTGCAGCGGCAGGAAGGCGCCGCCGGAATCGACCATGTAGACGCAGGGCAGGTTGTTCTGCCGCGCGATGTCCTGCGCGCGCAGATGCTTCTTCACGGTCATCGGATAATAGGTGCCGCCCTTGATGGTGGCGTCGTTGGCGACGATCACGCATTCGCGCCCCGAGATACGCCCCACGCCGGTGACGATGCTCGCCGAATGCACGTCGCCGCCATAGAGGCCGTGGGCCGCGAGCGGCGACAGCTCCAGGAACGAGGTCCCGGGATCGACCAGCAGATCGACGCGCTCGCGCGCCAGCATCTTGCCGCGCGACGTGTGGCGGTTGCGCGAGGCCTCGCCGCCGCCACCGGCGACCTGGCTGAGTTTTTCGCGCAAGTCCGCGACGAGGCCGCGCATGGCCTCCGCATTGCGCGCAAAATCGGATGAGGATGGATCGATGCTGGAATGGAGCGGCATGAGGTCCCGCGTTTCTGGTGGCGTAATTACGAAGGGTTTAGTTGGTTTCCGCCATCAGCTCACGGCCGATCAGCATGCGGCGCACTTCGGAGGTGCCCGCGCCAATCTCGTAGAGCTTGGCGTCGCGCCAGAGCCGGCCGACCGGAAACTCGGACGTATAGCCGACGCCGCCGAGCGCCTGGATCGCTTCGCCCGCCATCCACGTCGCCTTCTCGGCCGAATACAGGATCGCGGCCGCAGCGTCCTTGCGCAGCGTACGCGCGTGGTTGGCACGGTCGCAGGCCTTGCCCACGGCATAGACATAAGCGCGCGTCGCCTGCCAGGTCGAATACATGTCGGCGAGCTTGCCCTGCATCAACTGGAAATCGCCGATCGGCTGGCCGAACTGCTTTCGTTCGTGCATGTAGGGCACCACCGCGTCCATGCAGGCCGCCATGATCCCGAGCGGGCCGCCGGAGAGCACCGCGCGCTCGTAATCGAGGCCGGACATCAGCACCTTGACGCCCTCGCCCACATTGCCCAGCACGTTCTCCGCCGGCACCTCGCAATCGTCGAAGAACAGCGGATAGGTGTTGGAGCCGCGCATGCCGAGCTTGTCGAGATGCTGGCCGTGGGTGAAACCCTTGAAGCCTTTCTCGATCAGGAAGGCGGTCATGCCGCGCGGGCCGGCCTCCGGATCGGTCTTGGCGTAGACCACCAGCACGTCGGCATCGCCGCCATTGGTGATCCACATCTTCGAGCCGTTGAGCACATAGCGGTCGCCGCGCTTGTCGGCGCGCAGCTTCATCGAGACGACGTCGGAGCCGGCGCCGGGCTCGGACATCGCGAGCGCGCCGACGAACTCGCCGGAGATCAGTTTCGGCAGATAGCGCTCGCGCTGCGCATCATTGCCGTTGCGGCGGATCTGGTTGACGCAGAGATTGGAGTGCGCGCCGTAGGACAGGCCAACGGCCGCCGAACCGCGCGAAATCTCCTCCATGGCGACGACATGAGCGAGATAGCCCATGTTGGAGCCGCCATATTGCTCCGGCGCGGTCATGCCGAGCAGCCCGAGGTCGCCAAACCGCTTCCAGAGGTCGGCCGGGAACAGGTTTGCTTTCTCGACCTCAGCCGCGCGCGGTGCCACCTCTGCTTCCACAAAGGCGCGCACGGTGTCGCGCAGCATGCTGATGTCTTCGCCCAGATCGAAGTCGATGCTCGGGATGTTCAAGGCGAGTCCTCCAAGATTCTTATCGGCCCCGAACCTACCCCCGCCCGGGCGCCGTGGCGGTCGAAAAGGTTGCATTTTCCGCCAAGTTTGGCGAGGATTTTCCAAAGGATCGTCCATGCCCTTTCAGGCCGCAACCGCCACGCCCCGCCGCGCCATGACCCCCGCCGCCTTCGTGCGCGGCGTGGTTGCGGCCTATGGCCGCTATGGGCGGGACCCGGCCGAGGCGTTGAGCAAGGGGCAGGTTCTCCCCGACCTCGTCAAATCCGGGGATGGGCGGGTGACGGCCGCCCAGTTCGAGGCGCTGGCTGGCCATGCCATGCGTGAGCTCGATGACGAGGCGCTCGGCTGGTTCTCGCGCCGGCTCCCTTTCGGCACTTACGGCATGCTGTGCCGCGCCTCGATCACCGCGCCCAATCTCGAGGTCGCGCTCAAGCGCTGGTGCCGGCATCATCGCCTGCTGACCGAGGATGTGCTGTTCGAGCTCTCGGTCGCCGAAGAGACGGCGACCATCTCGATCCGCGAGCAGCACGAGCTCGGCGCATTGCGTGAGTTCTGCCTCGTCACCCTGCTCCGCTACGTGCTCGGCTTCTCCTGCTGGGCGATCGATTCCACGATCGCGCTGCGCGCGGCGGAATTCCCCTATGTCGAGCCCGACCATGTCTCGGTCTATCCAACCATCTTCTGCAAGACCATCCGCTTCGGCGCGGACCGCGCCAGCATCGTCTTCGACAGGCACTATCTCTCGCTGCCGCTGACCCGCAATGCGGCCGATCTCGACAGCATGCTCAAGGGTGCGTTGCGGCTGACTGTGCTGCCCTATCGGCCCTATCGCCGCGACCGGCTCCTGGTCGAGCGTGTCCGGCGCGTGCTGCGCGAGGCGCGCGGCCGCATTCTGGGCGCGGAAGATGTCGCAAGCGAGCTCGCGCTCTCCACCCGCACCATGCACCGTCGCCTGCGCGAAGAAGCCACCTCGCTGCGCGACCTCAAGGAGGAAGCAAAGCTCGAACTCGCCAAGCAGGAGCTGATGCGCGGCCGCACCCCGATCAAGCGGATCGCGGAGATCGCCGGCTTCCGCAACGAAAAGAGCTTTTCGCGGGCTTTCCGCACCTGGACCGGTGCCAGCCCGCGCGAGTTTCGCGGCCGGTATCGCTGAAACGCGGCAGCTATCCTGCCGGCGCCGCAGCCGCGATCTCCTCCACCGGCAGCGGCACGTCCTTGGCGACGCCCAGCACGGGAAAGCTGCGCACGTTCTTCACGTTCGGCATGGCGGCGAAATGCAGCAGCTGCTGGCGCATGCTCTCGACGCTCGGCGCGACGCATTTGAGGAGATAGTCGGTGTCACCCGAAATGCGCCAGCACTGCTGGATGCGCGGGATCGCTGATATCGATCCCTCGAACGCCTCCAGCACCGGCTGGGCCTGGCTGCCGAGCTGGATCGAGACGAACGACACCACCTCATAGCCGAGTAGTCGCTCGTCGATGACCGCGCGCACCGCGCGGATCACGCCGCGGCTGAACAGCGATTTGAGCCGCCGCAGGCAGTTCGGCGCGGACACGCCGACGCGCAGCGCGAGCTCGTTGTTGCGAACCCGCCCGTCCTGCTGCAGCTCGGATAAGATCTTCAGATCGACGCCGTCGAGCTGGTCACGCCCCGCCATCCCCCACCCCGTCATGGTCCCGTCATGCGGACCAGCGAAGCACGCGGCGGAATGGGTGCCAAGGGCTCCCCGCGGAGGCGGCCGAAGCCGCCGCCCCTCAGTGCGTCCAGGGCTCGCCGCGGCGGAAGGAGAAATTGTCGGCGTAGGCGACCTGGCGGTGCAGCGATTCCTTCGGTTCGATCACCTGGTAGGCGATGCCTTTGCGCTCGCAATAGGCGACCGCCTCGTCCTTGGTGTGGAAGCGCAGCGTGATCTGCTGTTTCATGTCGCCGGACGAGGTCCAACCCATCAGCGGCTCGACCGCGCGCGGCTGCTCCGGCTCGTAATCGAGCTGCCATTCCTTGGTCTTGGACCGGCCGGATTGCATCGCGTTCTTGGCGGGCTTGAAAATGCGTGCGGTCATTGGCGGTCCGGCCTCTTCGTCTTTTCGTTCGATTTTAATGCGTCACGGTAGCGATTGGTGGAAACCGCGGGCATAGTATAGAGACACCTTTCGGGAACTGATCGGTGATTCCGGGCCCCCGGGTCCCTCACCGACGGGTATAGTCATTATGCTGCACTGTGACAATTGCGTACCCGCCGACCGCCCGGGAATCCCGCCCGGCGGCCAAGCCTTGACAACATCTGCCGCGCCGACATCAGCGTATCCGTCCCCTTCGAAAGCTCCCGTCGCATGGCCTTTCTGAACATCAACGCCACGCTGCCCGAGAAGGGCCGCGACCTCAGGCTCGACCTGTTTCGCGGCATCGCCAACTGGGCGATCTTCCTCGACCACATCCCTGACAACGTCGTGAACTGGATCACGACGCGCAATTACGGCTTTTCGGACGCGGCCGACCTGTTCGTCTTCATCTCCGGCTATACGGCCTCGTTCGTCTATGCCCGCATGATGCTGGAGCGCGGCTTCATCGTCGGCGCCACCCGCCTCACCAAGCGGGTCTGGCAGCTCTACGTCGCCCACATCATCCTGTTCGTGATCTACATCGCCTCGATCAGCTATCTGGCGCTGCGCTTTGGCGATTCCGAGATGATCAACGAGTTCAACGTCGCCGGCCTCGTCGACAATGCCACCGAGACGCTGCGCCAGGGCCTGTTCCTGCGCTTCAAGCCGCTCAATCTCGACGTGCTGCCGCTCTACATCGTGCTGATGGGCCTGTTTCCGCCGGTGCTGTGGTTCATGCTGCGCAAGCCCGACCTGACGATGGTGCTCTCCATCGTCTTGTGGCTGACCGCGCGTCACTTCAGCCTGAACCTGAGCGCCTATCCGGCCGGCCAGTGGTACTTCAACCCTTATTGCTGGCAGGTGCTGTTCGTGTTCGGCGCCTGGTGTGCGATGGGCGGCGCGCGCCGCTCGGGCTGGCTGATCAACTCGCCGATCACGCTGTGGCTCTGTCTCGGCTATCTCGCGTTTGCGCTGGTCATGACCATGGCGGGCCGCTTCCCCACCTTCGGCGGCATGTTCCCGGAATGGCTGTTCTCGACGTTCAATCCGAACGACAAGACCAACCTCGCGCCCTACCGCTTCATCCACTTCGCCGTGATCGTGATCCTGGTGATCCGCTTCGTGCCCAAGGACTGGCCGGGGCTGGAGTGGAAGATCTTCGATCCGGTGATCGTCTGCGGCCAGCAATCGCTCGCCGTGTTCTGCGTCGGCGTGTTCCTGTCCTTCGTCGGCCATTTCGAGCTGTCGATGAGCTCGGGTTCGCTGTTCGCGCAGCTCTTCGTCTCCATCGCGGGCATCGCGATCATGACGACGGTCGCCTATTACATCTCGTGGTCGAAACGGCAGGACAAGCCGCTGAAGCCGCCGCCGGCGAAGCCCGCGGCCACCCCGACCGCAAAGGCCGCCTGAGACGCTTGGCTGTTGAAGGTTTGGCTGTTGAAGCTTTGGCGGCGGAAGCTCAGGCAGCCGCCTCGCTATCATATTCGGTGAACTTCTTGTAGATCCAGTCGCGCCCGTCGTGACGACGCCAGACCTTGCCGTAGACGAGCTGCCCGTTGATCGAGCGGCGTGGCACGATCACGGTCCAGAGGTGCCAGATCTCGGTCCAGTTCGACCGTTGGCGGGGTGTTTTGGAGGTGAGATCGAAAGCCATGGCGGACAACTCGTGCGAAACGAAACGCCGCGACGAATGTGACCTCGTGTGAGCCGCTGATGGCGGCGCCGTCGCGTGCCGGGACGCGTTTGATACCAGTCGTCACAACGGCCGCAACGACGGCCCGTGCTTAACCTAACCGATTAACCCTTACTTGCCGGGGACAGCCCGCGTTGCCGGTTGAAACAGGTGCCTATCTTTCCTAAGATACATGCGCGATTTGAGAATGAGTGCGCCGTTTCCGAAACGCTCATCTGGTTGATTTCAAGACTCGGACTGAATTTTTCAAACGACTGACAGCAGGTCGATGATCATGAATTTGCAATTTGCGCATTTGCTTCTGGCGATGGTTTCATCGCCCCCGACACCGGTTGCCCGGCCACCCCACGACAGACCGACGAGAGCTGCCAACGACAATTATCCGGTCTGGCCGCTGATCCCGTTTCCGGCGGGCTGGTACGCCTCGGGCTGAGCCCAAAAAGCGCAACGCCGCGCAAGCGGAATATTATCGCTTGGCGGCGTCCGTTTAGGCATTGGGCGCTGAAATCCCCAACACTGATATGTCTGTGGCGACGGCCAAAGGTTCGACGAAGCTTTGGTAATTTTGCGCCGGTTAAGCCGTTTTGATTCCAGAAAAAATCACGCAGAGATGGCGGGCCGCAAACAACGAACGCCAAGCGTTCAACGTCGCGCGTGACCGTGCTTTTGGCCCGCGGTCGATCGCGACTCACACCCCGCTGCTCGCAGCCGCGGCGGTGTTGGCGCCGGAGCTCAGCGCACCCTGCGAATTGTAGGTCTGTCCCGGCTGGTTGCCTTGGCCGGCCTGCGAGCTGGCGGGCGTTGTCTCCACCTCGGTCGTGCCATCGGAATAAGTGATCGTCGTCGTCGTCATCCCGTTCGCGGTGGTCGAGACCTCGCTGACGACCGTCTTGGACGAGCTGCCGCTGCCGCCCGATCCGGAGCTGCCGCCGGCCGATTGCGAGGACGAGGTCGACGAAGTCGCTGACGTCGACGACGTCGACGACGTGGATGATGTTGCCGAGGTGGACGACGTTGACGATTTCGACGAGGACGACGAGGACGACGTTGCGGCGCTCGAGGGGGTTGCCGTCACTGCGGCGGCGGAAGAAGCGATTGCACTGATCGACATGAAGACCTCGCCTGAAGGGACCTGCGGGCGCAGCATCGATTGCGGGCCCTGTTCTCCCCTTCAACGCGGGGAAGGCGCGAAGCAGGCGCACCAAGCGCGAAAAAAGCGCCGACGCTTCTGCATCTCCGCGCCTCAGACAGCAACCAATCGCCGCGCCACGAGTTGCAGGTGCTTCCCTCCTGTCCGGATGGCTCGCGACCAGCCCGCTGTCGGCTCCCGCTCGCCATGAATGGACAGTCATCCCGTCTCACGTCCGTGTGAGTTGGAGCGCGGCTGGTGAATTTTCGCGAGCAAACGGAGACCAATAAACAGCAGGCCGTCGGCCAAGGGGATGCTGTGAGCCAGATTGATACGACCGAAAAACTGCCCGAGGTAGAAGAGCCCCGGGCATCGCTGTTTGCGTTGTGCGGGCTCGGGATCGCTGGGATCGTGATGGTGGGCTGGATCTGCACGCTGGGCTGGCTGGCCTGGCGCCTGGCCGACTGGCTCCTGTCCTAGGCCCGGACAGACCACCGCGATCGCGGCGGCCGCCCTCTCCCCATTCCGTCAGTAGTGATAATTCACGCCGATGGTCGCGGCATGGATCGTGTCCTTGAGATGGGCCACGGTGATGCCTTCGGTCGGACTCATGAGCTGGATGGGGCCCTTCGTGCCGAAGTCGTGGTAGTTGTATTCGACATTGGCGGACCAGCACGGCGCAAACGCCCATTCCACGCCCGCACCCAATGTCCAGCCAGTCCGCATGACGGACGCGCTCGGATCGACTGCAAGACCGGTGGCCGGACTGACATAGGCATCATCGATCTTCTCGTGAGTCCAGGCGACGCCGCCGCGCCCGTAGAACAGCCAGCCTGAGCCATAAGCGTAGCCGAACCGTGCAGTGATCGAGGCGAGAAAATCGTTCTTGAGACCGAACTGCGACGGCGCGACGAGGTTTCCAAGCGCAGGAAATCTGACATTGCTGGCGTGCTGGCTCGACAGGCTCGACCATGCGGCCCGGCCTTCTGCGCCGACAACCCAGTTGGATGCGAATTGATGGTCGCAGCCAGCCTGCCCGCCGCCGACAAAACCACCCGCGCCGAAATCCACCGTCCCACCGGCGCTGTTGATCGTGCGATCCTCGCTCGCACCGCCGCCGAGATGACCGCCGATATAGCAACCGGTCCAGTTGAAGGTGAGCGCCGCCAGTGCAGGCGCTTGCGACGCATAGTCAGCCGCGGATGCCGTCGTCGCAGACAGAGCGAGAAGCACCGCACCGCAGAGAGTTCTAAACATGTCCCGTCATCCCAATTGCACGCGCAGAGGTAAAGCACGTGAGGCTGACGCGGAGGTTGTGTCGCGGACAAGTTGTCGCGGCAATTAAGCCGGATCAACTACGCAACTCACGCCCTAACACCAGGCGATCGCGACGGCTGAGATCTACAGCATCTTGGCGGAGCGCGATCAATGAAGCGCCGGCGCAGAACTGCACAGGAAGCGCGACCGGCAGCGGCCAATGACGCCCCCCCGGCTCACGCCGACGAAGACGGTTGATGATCTTTCTTCAGCCTGCGCCGACCCCAGTGCTGCTCTTTGCCTTTCGGGGTGAGCGGCGGGACGTAATGCCGATTTAGCGCCCGCATCTTTGCTAATTGGCGCCGCTCTTGGCAGCCTTGGACGACTGCTTCACAGCCGGCTTGGCCGTCGCTGCCGACTTCTTCGACGCATCATCGCCACGGGCAGTTCCCCACGGGTCGACCGGCTTCTGGTCCGGAACACTGTTGAGGGAGCGTTGATAGGCGCGCACAGCCCGAGCATCATCTTCCTTCTGCGTCGCCGTCTTCGCCTTGGGCTCTTCGCCAGGCCCTAGAACATGCTCCTCCGCCAGCGCGGGGGCGATCATCAGGGCAAGCAAGACGGTGACGGCGATTTTGTGCATCGAGAAACTCCCCGTTCTGCGATGAGCATAGCACCGTGCCGATTGCGGTAGCAATGCAGCCGAGCGTGAGTTGGGTATGACGTTGATCGTACGATGCGCGCGCTAGATCTACTACTGCGCGTCGTGGATGTGCAAAAAGCGGAATCCCCAGCCGTCCTTCAGCGAGCTCTTCGAGCAGTATCCAAACGGTTTCGGCGGCGTGCGATAACCCGCAGCTGCAATTGCTTCACGGGTGCCGGTACCCATCCAGATTTTCCAGGCGCCGGTGGCTGGATCAACTGCGAAGGCATAAAAGACGGGAGTTTCATTCGGCATTGTGGCGGCCGATCGATCTTGGGCGATGCCCGTACATCGCTCGGTAGAGATTGGTAAGGCCTTGCAGCGCGGCCTGCATCCGCGACAGGTCTCCAGCGACGCGGCCGGCATCGCATTCGACCAGAAGTTTTGCGCGCTGAACCTGAGTCAAATTGACTCACCCCCTGTCCGGCTCTTCCCATGGTCTTCCCAATTCGATTTTCTGGGAAGATAGAGGCCAGGAAGTCACGTCTAAGTCATTGAAATCGCTGGTCGGGGCAGCTGGATTCGAACCAACGACCTGCAGTACCCAAAACTGCCGCGCTACCAGGCTGCGCTATACCCCGAATGTCTAGCGAGCCCCGTCGATACACGCTTCCCCAAGCGCCAGCAAGCTTACTAATGCCAGCAAGCTCGCTCAGCCGCACCAAGCGTCCAACCTGCCCCCAAGACGGCCATCGCCGGACTAATTGGACCTATTTGCTGCCGAACAGGGGATGGCCGACGCGATCGCCGGGACGGATGCCGTATTTCTGCGCTGTTCCCGCCACCACCTCGAGGACGGCCCGGGCGGGACCTTTCGACGAAATGATCTTGGTCGAGAGCGGCTCGGTATTCTCGGCGATGCGCAGGATGCGCCCGTCGGCACGAATGAAGATCATGTCGAGCGAGACATAGGTGTTCTTCATCCACATCGAGACTTCCTGCTCGGGATTGAAGTCGAACAGCATGCCTTTGCCGTCGGCCAACTCCTTGCGGTACATCAGACCGGTCTGCTTCTCCTCGTCGGTGGTCGCCATCTCCACCGAGAACACCTGCACGCCGTTCTTGGTGACGATCTCGAGCGGCTGGAAGCTGGCGGCGCCGGCGGGCGCGCTTGCGACGGCAAAGCCGGCAACGACGAGAACGGCGGCAAGCCAGCCCCTGGCGAGGGACCAGACAGTGGTTCGATCAAGCTTCATGGGATGGCACTCGGGACGGGCGCTGGGGCGTGGGACTGCGACATCCTTACGCGGCGATCGTGACAAAAGCCAGAAGCGCGCGACCCCGGGGCCGCGCGCTTCTGCTCACGAATACGAAAACGGGAAGCCGCTAGTGCGACTGGAGCCCCGGCGAGCCGGTCTCCGGATGGATCTCGGCGGCCATCATGCCCTTGGAGCCCGGCCCAAAGCGGACCAGCACATACTGGCCCGGCCGCAGCTCGGTCATGCCGAAGCGGCGCAGCGTCTCCATGTGGACGAAGATGTCGGGGGTGCCCTCACCGCAGGTCAGGAAGCCGAACCCGCGCAGCCGGTTGAACCATTTGACCTGGGCCCGCTCGAGCCCGCTGGTCGCGGTCACCGTGACGTGGGTGCGCGGCGGTAGCATCTGCGCCGGATGGATCGCGGTCGACTCGTCCATCGAGACGACGCGGAAGGCCTGATAGCCCTTGGCGCGCTGGATGCACTCGACGACGATCCGGGCCCCCTCGTACGCGGTCTGGAAGCCGTCGCGCCTGAGCACGGTGACGTGCAGCAGCACGTCGGGCCATCCATTGTCGGGAACGATGAAGCCGTAGCCCTTTGAGGCGTCGAACCATTTGATGACGCCATGAACCTCGACGAGGTTGGCGCTGCCCTCACCTAGCCCGGTGAAGGGACTGAGCGCGCTATCGCGACCAGCGCCGTGCTCGCCCGGCGCTGGAACTCCCAGCTTCTTGGACTCAAATCCGTCCGACGACCCCATAACCCCGGACCCCACACATGCCATGCAACCCGCCTCAATGGCGGCGTCGAATCACGCGTCTTTAGAGAACCTTCAGAGAATCTTCTCAATCGACGCGACGCGAATCTTTCGAATCAAAAGATAACACTCCCGGTTGCGAGGCATAGATAAAAAAGAGATTCGCCGGAACCTATGAACAGCTTGCACAGCCGCGAATCAAATTGATGCCTCAATTTGCGACAAAGGGCCCGAGTGCTTCGCCGATGTCGTGACGGATGACGAGGTCGGCGATGTCGTCCTGCTCGGTCGGCTCGCGATTGATGATCACCAAACGTGCACCGGCGTTCTTCGCCATCATCGGAAAGCCCGCCGCCGGCCACACCACGAGCGAGGAACCGATCGCGATGAAGAGATCGCAGGCCTGCGACAACTCGGTCGCGCGCTGCATTTCATCCTCGGGCATCGCCTGACCGAATGAGATCGTTGCGGTTTTCACCGGCTCGTCGCATGCGGTGCAGTTGGGTGCGCCGCCGTCCTCGTCGAAGCGGCGCTTCACCCAGTCGAGCGAATAGTCCTGCCCACATCCGATGCAGCGCGCGTAAGTGGTATTGCCGTGCAGTTCAATCACGCGATCAGCGGCGAAGCCCGAGGCCTGGTGCAGATTGTCGATGTTCTGGGTGATGACCGCGGGGATCTTGCCGGCGCGATGCAGCGAGGCGAGCGCGCGATGGCCGCGGCCGGGTTTCGCCGCGGCGAACACCTCCTCCATCGCAAAACGCCGCCGCCAGGATTCATCGCGCGCCTCTTGGCTCAAAACGAACTCATCGAACTGGATCGGACGGTTGCGGGTCCAAATTCCACCCGGCGACCGGAAGTCGGGGATGCCGCATTCGGTCGAGATGCCGGCGCCGGTGAACGGCACGATGATCTTGGCGCTTGCGATCATGTCGCCGAGTCGTTCGACACCGCTCTGAAGGTCCGATGCAATCACTCGCCGCCTCCTGATTTGCCGTCGCGCTAGCTGCAACATCTGCAAGCGACAAGATTGTTGACGCTGTTATCCACCGCCGCGCAAGCCGTGAACAGCGATAGGGCGGCAATTTTTTCCGACCATCGCATATCACAATCCTGCAATGCCTCCTCCCCATTGACGCCCCAATCAGAAGCGCCAATGCATGTGTTGACGCGACTCAATGTGATTGCGGCGGCAGTGCTTGAGTTCAGAAATGCACATACTCAAGTCGTGGGGATTTGACATGACCGAAGACGAACAACGCAAGATCCGCGAACGCGAAGAAATTGCCGCTCGTGTCGCCGCGTTCCGTGCCACCCAGGAAAAATTCAAACGCGAGCGCGAGGAGTATTTTGTCTCGACGCTCGAGAACGCCCGCAAGGTGGAACGGCCCTCGCTCTGGCCGTAATATCGCGCAATTTCGCGCGAGACCTGCGCACACGAAAAAAGCCCGGAGCATCGCTCCGGGCTTTTTCGATTCCTCAGCCGTTACCAGTGACGGTAATAATGGCGGTGCCGATAGTACGGCCCATCGCCGTAGTAGCCGTACGGACCGGGGCTATAATAGGCCGGGCCGCCATAATAGCCGTAGCCCGGGCCATAGTAGCCATACGGATGGGACGCCGCGATCGCGCCGGCGGTGATCGCACCGGCCGCCAGGCCGAACGCCAGACCCGGGCCGATGCCGCGCGCCTGCGCAGGTGCTGCAACCGCGGTCGCGCCGACGGCCGCGACGGTGGCAAGGACTGCGAGTGTCTTCTTCATGATCTCCTCCTTCGCATCTCGCAGGGACAACGCGGACCAGACGCGATGGTTCGGCCTTCGTGGAACCGCGCGCCACGAAAAAAAGTTGGCCACCGAAGGAACGATATCGGGAGTTGCGGATTGGACATGCAAGTGCGGAAGCCTCCGCCATCCGGGTTGAGGCGACAGCACGAAAGACCCCGTCAGCATCTCCGCGGTGCTGGCGGGGTTTTCCGTTTCGAACGACAAAAATGGCAGCAGAGATCAAGCGCTGCCGGCGGGGCGGAGGTCGAGGAGGAGAGATTGCCGATATCCGCTTTGCTGGCCCGCATCCGCAGGCTTGTTCCCAAATCCAACGCGCAGCATTACGACGAGATCGTCCGCAACTTCGGCGTCGGCGCGCTGCGTCCGCCGCCGACGCCGATGAGCGACGGCGAGCTCGCGCGCGCCATTGCCGAGTTCCTCAAGGCATCGCCCTCGGCGGAATCGGTTGCGGCGCTCGGGCGGCGGCTCGATCCGACCTCGCCGCTCTGATTTCCTTGAAGCAAGTCTCTGGGCCAATCGGGAACAATGACGTCCCGCACACGTTGAGGTAGTATTCCCGCAAGAGAAGAAGAGGCTCGTCATGCCTGCCTGGCTCGAAGTCCTGCTCAACCTGTCCGGCTATGCCGGCTTCGTGGCGCTTGCGACACGCGGCGCCGCATGCCCGCGCGATTCCGCCGACGGTGAGGTCTATAACGGCAAGCGTTAGTTCGCGTGCGGCGCCTAATATGCCTGCGGCGCTTAATGTGCCTGCGGCGCCTGGCCCGCGGTGCGCACCAGCCGATCGGCCTTGACCGCGACGCGAATGTCCTCGTTCTGCGGCCGCAGCGAAAAGCTGATCACCACGAAGGCGAGACAGAACAGCGTGCCGACGACAGCGACGCGGCGATAGGTCTGGCGGTCGCCCTGATAAAATGACGGTTCTAAAAACGGTGTCATGAATTGGTTCTTGGCAAAATCGGTTTTCTTGTTGTCGTTGCCAGACACCTATCCCAACGCGCGGCAAGCGCAACGCGATTGGGCTTTTAACCTAACCGAATAGGGTTATCGCGATCGCTGCAAGCTTTCGTTAGGAGATCGCCCAGCGCCTCACGCTTCCGCCAGCCACTTCAGCGAAGCGCGAAAACCGAGGCTGCGATGGCCGGCGATCAGCACGGTGCCGTATACCTCGGCCCCCTCCTCGGTGAACGTTCCCGAAAAACCGCTGGTTGCCTCCGCACCGGCGAAGAGCGGCCTCACCAGCGGATCGGCGAACGGCGAATGCTGGTTGGTGGCGAGCTCGCCCTTCCAGGTACCGTTGCCGACGGTGTAGGAGCCGCGCGACCAGAAGTAAGGTCCGCCGCCGAGCAGCACGCCATCGCGCAAGATCAACACGCCGCTGTCGCGGCCCTTCACGCCATCGAGCATGTGGATGTGGATGGAGTAGAGCCCGTTCTTCATCGATGCGCCCTCCGTCCACCGGACGATAGCGCGGCGCATGGGAGGCGTCGACCGGCTTTGTTCCGGCTTCGCCGCCATTTCGTTCTCGAAGAACGAATCGGAATCGACGAAATCGCCGCCGGCCAACTCTTAACAATCCGTTTGTATGCAAACGAGCTCGACATCACGACGGACGCGCGATCAGACGCGAATTCACATCGGGCGCACAATCACATCAGGTCGTCGCTTCACGCCGAGACCACTCAGGCCGCGCGCTTCGCCTCGCCCCTCTCCGAACTGCCCTTCTCCGAGAAACATTCCAGGATCTGGATGCGGAGTTCTTCCGCGGCCGGGCCCTCGACCTTCCTGAGCTGGTTCCAGAGCCGGATCACTTCGCGCTGTTTCTCGACGGTCATGAGTCACCTCCAAAGCAGGTGACTCACTAGAACAAAATGAGAACAAAAAGTCCAGTCCTCGCGCGAAATTTCCTGTGATGTCGCGTTGAACCTTTTCGGCGCGCCACGGACCTATGGATGCTGGGGATTTCAGCGCCCAGTCAGATGCCGGCGCCGCGATGGACGATCATACTCCGTCACCGCGGCGCTGTTGCTTTTTGGATTTTCAACCTTAAGTTAGACACACTGCTGACGGCCAGGCGCTGAAATCCCAACGCCGTCAGCAAGAGAGCCCCGTGCGCAAGCGCGGGGTTTTTCTTTTGAAAATCGCGTGGTGACCTGCGGGGAAGTTGGAGGGATCGACGCGCACGATCACGTCTTTGCGCGATGAACTTTTTCAGCGCTGGCGCGTCTAATCAATGAAGCTTCCCCCAAGCTTCACCCCCCATCAGAAAACCCCGCTTCCCCCAGGCGGGGTTTTCCCCTTTTTGGTCGACATCACGTCGCCCGCTGGCACGCAGACGACGCGCTGGCGCCGGATCAGACCGAGTCCTTGGCCACCTTCAGCGGCGAAGCCTTGACCGACTTGCTCGCCGGCTTCGCAGCGAACTGCATCGGCTCCTTGGTGAAGGGATTGACGCCCATGCGGGCTTCGGTCGCAGGCTTGTTGACGACCGACATCTTCACGAAACCGGGAATAACGAACTCACCGGACTCGTTGAGCTCCTTGTAGCCGACGGTCGCCATGTACTCGATGACCGACTTCACGTCGTTCTTCGCAAGCTGCGTGCCTTCCGCAATTGCATCGATCAATTGGGTCTTGGTCATCTTTGCCATGTCTGGACTTCCTCTGAATTGGGTGCGCACGAGCTGCGTCGTGGCTTTATCCGGGAAGCGGTAAAACCACGCGGGCCACGCGTCTGTTCATGCCTGTCGGCCACGAAGCAGCCGGGCTTAGAACCCATTGAGGCCGAAAACGCAAGCCGCAGTTCAGACCGAGTTCCGTAATGTTTCGGCCGGGACATTCCCCGCGTGCGGCGACGACAAATCGAATTCCGCAGCATCCCTAGAGAGTTCGCCAAGCTTTTCGCGAACCCTGCGGATGCATCCTCGCTCGCGCGCGACTAGGTCTCCTAAGACACACTGCTGAGATATTTGGCCGGCGGCTTGCCGAGCGCCTTCCTGAACATCGTGATGAACGCCGTGACCGATTCATAGCCGAGATCGGCGGAGACCTGCTGCACGCTCGCGCCTGCAGCAAGCTCCCTGATCGCGACGATCAGATGCAGTTGCTGACGCCAGCGTCCAAACGTCAGCCCCGTCTCCTTGGCGACGAGCCGCGCAAGACTGCTCTCGCTGAGCGCGACATGATCGGCCCATTCCGAAAGCGTGCGACGGTCCGCCGGATTGTCCGCCAAGGCAGTCCCGATGCGTTTCAACCGCGGCTCGCGCGAGAGCGGCAGATGCAATTGCTGCACGGGCATGCGCGGCAACTCGCCGAGCAGCACGCCGATCAGGCGCTCCCGCCTCGCCTCGTCATGCTGCGCGCCGTCGGACAGCGCGACGATCAACTCGCGCAGCAATGGCGAGATCGAAATGGTGCAGCAGCGATCGGGCAGACCGACCAGCTCCGCCTCGATATAGACGAAGAACAGACGCGCATTCGCCGTCGCGCGATTGCTGTGATGGGGTGGACGCCCCTCGACGGCATCGATATGCCAAAGTGAGGGGTGTTGAACCGTCACAAAAGAGGAGGCGTCCGTGAACGAGGTTAGCACGATTGGACTAGACTTGGCGAAACATGTTTTTCAGGCACATGGCGCAGACGCTGGCGGCGATGTTGTTTTCCGCAAACAGCTGCGTCGTGACAAAGTGCTGGCTTTCTTTGCCCGGCAGCCTGCGTGCCTGGTAGCGATGGAAGCCTGCGCCAGCGCCCATTACTGGGCTCGTGAAATTGGCAAGCTAGGTCACACAGTGCGTCTGATTCCACCGTCCTATGTAAAGCCCTTTGTTAAGCGCCAGAAAAACGATATGGCCGATGCAGAAGCGATTTGCGAAGCAGCCCAACGCCCCACCATGCGCTTTGCCGCCGCGAAGAGTGAGGACCAGCAGGCGAGCGCGGTCGTGTTTCGCGCTCGTGATCTTTTGGTCCGGCAACGTACTCAGATCATAAACGCGCTGCGAGGTCACCTCGCCGAATACGGCCTGGTCGTTGCAAAGGGGGCGTCCAATGTCGCCGGGCTGGTTGAGCACGCGCAAGCTTCCGGGAGCGGCGTGCCAACGGCGGCGCACCCGGCGCTCGACATCCTGGTCAAGATGCTGGGGGTGCTGGAAGAGCAAATCAAGCAACTCGATATTGAGATCGCGCGACGAGCCCGAGAAGAGGAGGTTGCTCGACGGCTTATGACGGTTCCTGGCATCGGCCCAATCACGGCGACGGCTCTGATGGCGCTAGCGCCTGAGCCTGAAAACTTCAAACGTGGCCGGGATTTCGCTGCGTGGTTGGGTTTGACGCCGCTGCAACGTTCCACTGGTGGAAAACAGAAGCTCGGCCAAATATCGAAAATGGGTGAGCGAACGCTGCGGCGTCTCCTCATCATCGGGGCGAGTGCGGTGGTGAAGCTGGCTCGCCGACGCGGTGCATCGCAAGGGACATGGCTGGAGCGCATGCTCGCTCGTAAGCCGCCCATGCTTGTCGCGGTCGCTCTTGCCAACAAGATGGCTCGCACCGTTTGGGCTTTGATGGTCAACGGTGGGGTCTACAAAGCTCCGGTCGCAGCGGCTTAATCGCTTAGTCCGCCCGGCCAGAGGTCGTCGAGGAGGTAGGAAGGTCAAACGGAAGGTACGGCGCAACAGTCGATGAGACGGGGTCAGGAAAACCAGTACATGCCCAGGTGCTTCCAAGCACGCTGCTGTGATTTGGATCTGATCCGCGAACTCCCATACGGGCCCGCGACATCTGACGGTCGCAATAAAGGCCGGACAGATGTCAGCACCCGACTACGCGCAACACCTGATCGAAAGATTCTTCTTGCATCCAGCGGGGCGTCCACAGATGCGGCATGTCGCCGGGAATCCAGACCGCGCAATGCGGCGGCACCATCCACAGCCCGCTCGGAACGCGGCAGGTCACGCCGCCGCCGAGCGACACCACGAGCTGTCCCTTGCGATGGCTGTGGTCGGGCACCTCGCCTTTGGTCCCGCCGGCATCGACGCGCACGGCAATGACCGGCGCGGCACGGTCGTCCACATCCAGGTCGAGCCAGGGATACTGGAGCGGGTATTGGAGCTTCTGTCGGATCATTGACGATTTTTAGCGATCAATTGGAATTATACACAAATTCATCCATCGGGAAAGCCGCTAGATCTCGCCTCGCCCCCCATCAAGGAGTTGCGACCGTGCATGGCTCGATGATCTCCAAGGCAGCCCAGTCGGGCCGGACCATTCGCACGCAAGCGGGCCTCGTGCGCGGAGAGCCACACGACGCCGAAGGCGTACTCGCGTTCAAAGGCATCCCCTACGCAGCACCTCCGGTCGGGCCGTTGCGCTGGCGCGCGCCGCAGCCGCCGGCGCCGTGGAGTGGCGTGCGCGATGCGCTGGCCTTTGGCCCGGCATCGCTCTCGTCGCTCGAGAATGATCCGCGCCCAGGACCGCGCGATGAAGATTGCCTCACCCTCAATGTCTGGACCGCCGCGCAAGAGGTTGACGAGAAGCGCCCCGTGATGGTGTGGATCCACGGCGGTGGCTTTCAGTTCGGCTCCTCGGCCAATCCCGCCACCGACGGAAGCCGCCTGGCGGCCAAGGGCGCCGTCGTCGTCAGCTTCAACTATCGCCTCGGCGTCTTCGGCTTTCTCGCCCATCCCGATCTCGATACCCAGGCGCCGTCAGGCAATTACGGCCTGCAGGATCAACTCGCCGCATTGCGCTGGGTTAAAGCCAACATCGCCGCGTTCGGCGGTGACCCCGGCAACGTCACCCTGTTCGGCGAATCCGCCGGCGCCATGGCCGTCGGGATTCTGATGGCGTCGCCGCTGGCACGCGGGCTGTTCCACAAGGCCATCGGCGAGAGCGGCGCCTTCTGGGATGGCCGGCGCGGGCCGCTGCAAACGTTCAATGAGGCTCGCGCCCGCGGCCTCGCCTTCGCGCGCAGGCAAGGCGATGCCTCAATCGCGGCGTTGCGCGCAATGCCGGCCGAACAGTTGATTGCAGCCGCGCCCTGGAACTTTGAACGCGACCACGTCAGCCAGGCGTTCTCGGCGAGTATCGATCGTTACGTCGTGCCTGATGTGCCCGCGCGACGCTTCCTGCGCGGCGAACAGATGCACATCCCCTTGCTGGGCGGCTGGAACAGCGCGGAGGAATTCCCCTTCATGTCGCAATCCCTGCCCCATCATTCCGCGCAAGTCTTTCGTGCCGCCGCCGAAGACATGTTCGGCACGGACCGACTGGCGGATTTCCTGACACTCTATCCTGCCGACACCAACGCACGCGCAAAAGCATCCGCCGCCGCGCTCACGGGCGACATGGTGGTCGGCGAGCAATGCTGGCAGTGGCTGCGGCTACATCGGGCAATCACCCGCGCGCCCGTCTATGGCTATCACTTCAACTACGCCTCGCCCTACACGCCGATCGCCTCGCACGTCACCGAAATCCCCTTCGTGTTCGGCACGCTGACGCCGCAGCGGGTGATCGGCAGCACCGCGCCGCCGGCGGAAGCCGACCGCGCACTCTCGGAGACGATGATGGACTATTGGGTGAACTTCGCGACATCAGGCGATCCCAACGGGCCCGGCCTGTCCTCCTGGCCGGCCTACGACGCGGGCGATGTCGTGCAGATCCTCGGCAACACTATCGAAGCCCGCCGCAATCCGCACGCCGATCGCTTCCGCTTCCTTGGCAGTTTTCGAGATGAAGGCGTGCTCCCGATGCGCTGGCGCGATTGAAGCCGCGCAAGAAGGCTCCGCGTTCCCGTCGCGGAGTTTTCCACACGAGGCGTCACCTCATCGTGAAACTTTCATCTCGATGGGTGTTGTTCAGACTCTGGTAACCCAACGCCGCCACTCTCCAAATCAGTCTTGTTGCGTTGGAGTACCCCCACAGTGCTGAATTTTGACGAGCTGCGTGAACTCGCAGCCGATGTTCGCGTCTTTGTCGATGTCGCCGAAGACAAGGCCGAGGCGCTCAGAACCGTTATCAGGGCCTACGACGTGGTGCTGGCGATCTTCCCGTCCGGAGACGGCATGGGTCTCCACGTCATCAAGGGCAAAGAGATCCTGGACAAAATCGCCAAATCGCGCGCGCACGCGACCTACAGCCACACGGCCATCGCGGTTCCCGATCTCGAGCACGCCGAAGTGCTGAAACTGCTGACGATGCCGACCCCGGTCGCGCAACGGATCGCAGCTTAGGAACGCTCGGCTGTCGCGCGGATTGACCTATCTCCAGACCAGGAGATCGTCATGAGCGTTGAAGGCAAGGCCAAGCCGTCCATGGCGATGCCATGGGCGGCTTTCGCGCAACTAGCGCGGCGTGACCTGCGGCACACTCGGCCGCCCCACCACGGCAGGCTTTTTCCTGAGCCTGGCCCGCAAGTGGAAGAACAACTCGACGGCGAGCTCGAACATGGCGGTGACGTAAAAATCCATCACGCCTTCCTCAGCATGATCGCCCCAACGCAGCCGCCCAAGGCCAGGATAATGAAAAGCGGGGCGCTGAGATACCCGCCGCGCGCAGCCTGAAGGCCGGCGAGAACAAACAAGATGATCGTGGCATATCGCATGACACACTCCTTTCGTCGGAGAGTGCCGATATCGACGCGCCCGCTCCGTAACCGGCGTCACGCTTGTGGGGCAACCAGATGCCACGAACATGCGTGAGGCGCTTCACACGCGGAACGGGTAATTTGCGTTAGGCTCAGGCTGCATCACGAGGGGAGTCCGGAGTGCTCGAGCATGTCAGCCAGATCACATCGCGCCAGGAGAGAGTGGACAAACCATAGGTCAGCGCACAGGGCCATCATGCGCCGCACCTTCGGGATCGATCTCTATGTGATGGTAAGCGGGCTGCTCGGCCTGCTTGGCGCCTCGTACGGGATCTGGATCGTCCTGTCCCAGGCTTACAGCTGACGGCCGCGAGAGCACGACGACTGCCGCGCCGCTCAGCGGAGCTGATTGAGCCGCGAGCAGCGTGATCGTCTTCACGGCGTCCCCACTTTCAATGCCCCCACACGGCAGCAGCGACGGCGATGCCGATAAAGCCGAGACCGATGATGACAGGCGCGAACTCGGCGGCATCAGCCACGCCGAACAATTTGGCGATGACGGTCCCGATCGCGCTCAGGACGATGTCGAAGATCAAGCCGAGCAAGGCGTCGAGCATGGCCGCTTATCCCGTCTTGCCGTACTTCATGGCGTGCACCGCGTCGCCGACGGCGCCGCCCACGACCAGCGCAGCGAAGAGAGGCCAGCCTGCAGACGCGACCAGGATCGTCGCCAAACGCGCGTCCTCGCCCGGACGCTTGTAGGCATCGAAGCCGGCGAAAAAGACCACCGCGATCAGGAAGCTGATCAGATATCGTTTGAACCATGTCACGGTGAAATGCCCTCGTTTCCAGGCATTCGTCGCCCTGAGCGCCATCCCGGTTCATCAGGCCGACTGTCGGCCCCCTCGCCGGCCGGTTCTTGCAGCAGACCACGCATGCGTGGCCTTATCTCGCCGTGGCTTTGCCGGGGCGACGAGACGGGCTAGCATCCCCTGCAACCCAGGGGTGCCATAGCCACCGGCACTGAAAAAAGGGAGGTCATCATGACAACCAGCCGCGCCCTGCGCTTTCTGCTGCTGCCGCTCGCTTTCGCCGGCACGCTAAGCGTCGGCTCCGCCGCCGAGCTCAATCCCGCCGCGGTCACCTACAAATTGCCGGACCAGATCCCCTGGGGCCCGGTCGACGCGCGCGGCGCGCAATCGGCCGTGGTGGTCGGCAATCCCGACAAGCCCGGTTTCTACATGGTCTACAACAAGTGGACCAAGGGCAACCATTTCAGCCGCCCGCACTTCCATCCGAACGACCGCTACATCGTGGTGTTGCAAGGCACCTGGTGGGTCGGCTCAGGCCCGAAATTCGACCCCGACAACGGCACCGTGCCGATGCCCGCAGGCAGCTTCGTCACCCATACCGGCAAGCAGGTGCATTGGGACGGCGCCAAGGACGAGGACGCTGTGCTGCTCATCATGGGCGAAGGCCCGGCGACAGCGACCGCGGCGGAGGAGAAGTAGATCCCGACGTGCTTCATCACGCACACGGAGAGGACATCCGATAATTTCAAGCCTATTGCTTGATATAGCCCTTGGCCTTCATCCAGGCGGCGGCCAAATTGGGCCAGTCGGAGACCGGCAGTTGGCGCGCGTCGCGGATGCCGAAGCCGTGGCCGCCTTCCGCGAAGGTGTGGAGCTCGCTGGATACGCCCGCCTTCTGCAGCGCGTCGTGATAGCGCATGCTGTTCTCAGGCGGCACGACGGGATCGTCCTTCGCGACCACGATGAATGTCGGAGGCGCCTCTTTGGTGACGTGCAGATCCGCCGAATAGTCCCTGATCAGCTCTGGCGACGGATCCTTGCCCAGCAAATTGGTGCGCGATTCCAGATGGGTCAGCTTGTCGTCCATCGACACGACAGGATACAGCAGCAGCAGGAAATCCGGACGAGCGGACAGCGAGTCGGCCGCATCCAGGGGGTCGTACACCTTCTTGGCGAACTGGGCGCCGAGGCTTGCCGCCATGTGGCCCGCTGCGGAAGCGCCGAGGAAGCCGATCCTGTCGGGCTGAAGGCCCCACTCCCCGGCATTCTGCCGCACCACACGGATCGCACGCTGCGCGTCCTGCAGCGGAACGTCCTTGGCGTCGACATGGCCTTCCGCCGGCAGCCGGTATTGCATCAGCAGCACCGTCACGCCGTAGGGATTGAGCCAGCGCGCCATCTCCGCGGCTTCCTTGTCGAGCACGATGCGCGAATAGGCACCTCCGGGAGCCACGATGACCGCGGTGCCGTTGGGCTTGTCAGGCACGAAGGCGGTGAGATTGGGCCTGGTGATCCCGGTGACGATACGATCGGGCCAGTAGGCCACCTTGCTGCGCTCGGTGACCGTGAGCTGCGCCGGCGACTTCTCCGACCCCGGCCCCACGCCGCCTGGCCATATCTCGATGACGTCGCGCGTTTTCAACGGCGCCGCACAAACCGAGCCTGCCGCCATCATGCTCGCTGCCATCAAGGTCGCCACCCCTGCCGTCAAATTGTTCCCGAACATGTCGTAGCCCACCACAGGTTCGTTGGTATGCGCATTGAATCTATTTGACGTTGCCATCCATAGATTTACGGTGACTGTGCGCTCAACTCACACTCGTGCTGCCATCGGAGTCAAGCGCACTGTCACCGCAATTTCCGGAAACGACGGTGGCACCTTCTGTTACCGGACTGTCATTGTCCGATGCTAGCGCTGCGCGTCTTTTCAGAAGGAACCAGCTGATGCGCCTCATGCTTCCCGTCGTCGCCGCTGCCGTGCTGGCAACCTCCGCCCCGGCTTTGGCCGTTGACCAGACCGTGCTTGGAGCCGGCAACGCGGCGGCAGGAGAGCTCGCCGCCCGATCGCCGCTGGTGACATCAGCTCTGGCGCGCATCGAGCAGGTCATCGCCACCATCGACGACGCCAAGCTGAAGGCCGCCACCCGCGACGCCCTGTTCAACCCGAACACCTGTGTCGCCCATCGCGCTAACCTCACTGCCTCCGACAAGGAAAAGATTATCGCCGAGCTGACCAGCCAAGGGCTGATCAACGAGGCCAACGGCAAGGCATTCCCGGGCGGCGCGGTGACCGGCGTGTTTCCGCCGCTGCGCGACGATGGCACCGCCTGCCCGCATCTGCCGATGGCCTGGGGAGCTGCACCCGGCGGCGCATTCGCCGGCCACCACTCCTATCCCGGCGGCCTGCCGGTGCATGAATCGTTCAACCTGGCGAGTGCCATCAGCCTCAGCGAGAACTATCGCCTCACCGTTGGCCTGACCGGCGAGGACGGTCTGCCGCGGGTGGCGCCGCTGCCGAGTTCGCGCGACGCGGTCAACCGCTCCGATCTCGTCATGAACAACGACGCCATCATCGCCGCCCCGATGTTGCACGACTGGGCCAAGCCGATCGTGTTCCAGTGGAATGCCGACGGCAGCGAGTTCGCCGAGTTCAACTTCGGCGGCAATGGCGAGACCGACGCGGATGGCGCCAAGGGCGACAGCCGCACCGGCGCCCATCACATTCTCGGCGTCGCTGAATCCATGGCGCGCGACCTGCCCGCGCCGTTCATCGTGATCCAGGCCTCAGCCCACACCGCGCCGACGCTCGGCAAGGAATACATGGCGGTGAACTGGCTGCGCGCTGCGGCGATCATTGCCCATGTCGACCCGATCGCACGCGGCTATCTGGTGAAGGATGCTGACGGCCATTTCCGCCTGCCGCCGGCACGCACCACCGACAACATCGACTTCCTCGCCGCCAAAATCGGCAACCTCTCGGCCGAGACCGTGATCCACAATCTGTCGGATGCGGACTACATCTTCACAGGCCCGGCGGTGACGGCGTCAGTGGCGATCCTCACCAAGCTCGCGCCCGACTACGGCTTCGACCCCGCGGATGCGGCGAAGTTCAACAACGGCTTCCGCAACCCGGCGCTGTCGTATCTCAGCGCCGAGCGGATTCTGATCCGCTACAACCACGACGGCCTGACCGGCGTGCGGCGCGATCTCGACGCGCTGAAGAAAGCGAAGGCGATCTGAGGCAGGCCGGTCCTTTGCGGGCGCCAGCTTAGGCCGGGCCCCTCGGCAATGACGGTGATAGATCGGCGCACACTCTCAACACGTCATTGCGAGCGGCTTGTCCCCCATAGCTCGAAGAGCGACGGCGGAAGCGAAGCAATCCAGGCTTGGACCCTAGATTACGCCGACCGTGCGCTTAGCTCCAAGCGTTTCGGCGACAATGCACTCACTCATGCCGCCGCAAGGGGCGAACAGCGAGCGCGGTTGAAAGCCTGCGCCGCTGGACTGCACCTGCCGAATGACACAAGATAGTTCAGTGTCGGTGCACCACATCGTCCGGCGGTCGGCGTAAGTTCAATGCACCGCAATAAAAATCAGAAAACGGCAGGGAAGAACAATGCAGCGAAAAAGCAATGTGGCGCTTGATGGTGCGATGGCTTGCCTGGCTCTGGTCGCGGCCATCATGGTCGTTGCGATCTCGCCGGCAAGCGCCGACGATTCAGCCAACATATCACCTACGCTCAAATGCGCCGACCTGACCGGCTGGAAGATGCCGGGATCGACGACGTTGATCACCAAGGCCGAAATGGTGCCGGAGGCGCCGCCGGGGACCGTGCAGCCGTCGCCGCCCTCGCCGGCCACCGTATCGGTGGCGCTGCCGCCGAACTGCCGCGCGGATGGCGTGATCGATCAGCGCGTGGGCGTCGAGGGCAAGTCCTACGCGATCGGCTTTGCCGTCGCCCTGCCCGATCGCTGGAACGGCCGGTTCTTGTTTCAGGGCGGCGGCGGTTTGAACGGCTCGATCCGGCCGCCGCTGGGTTACCAGGCGGCCGGCGAGGTGCCGGCGCTGGCGCGCGGCTTTGCCGTGGTCTCGACCGATAGCGGTCATCAGGGCGCGGTGTTCGATGCCTCGTTCCTGAAGGACCAGGAAGCCGCGCTCAACTTCGCCAATTCATCCGTCGGCAAGGTGACGATTGCCGCCAAGGCGATCGTCGCGCATTACTATGGCCAGCCCGCCAAACGTTCCTATTTTACGGGGTGCTCGACCGGGGGCCGCGAGGGCATGCTGGCATCGGCGCGCTATCCCGAACACTTCGACGGCATCGTCGCCGGCGCGCCTGCGATGCGCACCGGTAACTCCAATATCGGTCTCGCCTGGGCCAACGCTGCCTTCAGCCAGGTCGCGCCGAAAGATGCGTCCGGCAAGCCGGAGCCCGCCAGGACTTTTTCCGCGGGCGAGCGAAAGCTGATCACGAACGCGATCCTCGAGGCCTGCGACGCCAGAGACGGCGCCAAGGATGGCCTGATCTTCGACCGCAAGGCCTGTCAATTCGATCCCGCGGTCCTCACCTGCACGGGCGACAAGACGGATGGCAAGACAGATTCTTGCCTGGCGCCGCCGCAGGTCGATGCCCTCCGGAAAGCTTTTGCCGGACCGAAGAATTCACGCGGCGCGCAAGTCTACCCGCCGTTCCCGTGGGACAGCGGCGTCGCAGCCGAAGGCGTTGCCATTCCCGGCATCCTGACATCTGGCGCGCTCAGTCCGGTCGGACCGCCTGTTTGGGCCAGCATCGACGTCGATCAACTCGAAGACCGGGTCAACGCGAGCGGGCTCGATCGCCTCGGCAACACCGCCTACTGGACCAACCTGTCGAGCTACTTCGGCCATGGCGGCAAGCTGCTGTTTTACCACGGTGTGAGCGATCCCTGGTTCTCGGCTGAAGACACCGTGAATTACTACGAGCGCATGGCGGCGGACTCCGGCGGCATGGAGATGGTGCGGGAGACATCGAGCCGAGCCTTCCTGGTGCCCGGCATGGGTCACTGCTCGAGCGGCGCAACGCTCGATCGTTTCGATCTCCTCAGCGCGGTCGTGAACTGGGTGGAAGACGGCAAGGCGCCCGACGCGGTGGTCGCGACGGGACCAGCCTTCCCCGGCCGCAGTCGGCCGCTTTGCGCCTATCCGCAACACGCGCAGTACAAGGGGCAAGGCGATCCGGAGCGCGCGGAGAGTTTTGAGTGCAAGTAGGCAGATGGAGGGCTCTTCACCGCTGCTCGGTGGCGATACGCAAACCCAGAGCAATCAGGACGACTCCCGTCACGCCCTCCACGAGGCGACGTACGGTCGGCCGTTGCAGCGCATTCCGCACTCTGTGGATTGCTGCGGCATAGACTGCGAGCCAGACGAAGGTCATCCCTGCAAACACAATTCCAAGAGCGAGCAGCGTCGCAAAGGTCGAACCGCCTGTCGGCGCGAACTGCGGAAGCAGGCTTGTGAAGAAAACAGCCATCTTGGGATTGCCGAGATCGCTGATGAGCCCCTGTCTGAAAGCGATCCAGGGGCTTACGCGGCCGTGCGAGCGGTTCTCCACCGCGATGTCAGAACCTTGCTCCGACGGCCAAAGGGCTTCGTACAACGCAATGATGCCGAGATAGATGAGATAAGCGGCTCCCAAATACTTGATCGCAAGAAACAGTGACGCCGAGGCCACCAACAGAGCAGCAAGGCCGACGCTGGTCGCCAGGGCCCAGATCGTCTGCCCAACCGCGATGCCAGCCGCTGTGCAAATCCCGCCAGTCCGCCCCGCCAAAAGGGTGTTGCGAATAGTCGTGGCCGTGTCAGGCCCCGGCGTGACGATGACGATGATCGACGTCCCGATGAACGCAAGAAAAGATAGCATACTCCGCTGCTCCTCCACGTTGCCGTCGACCATAATACACACTGCCGGGTTTTTTGGCTCGGCCCGGTGCGCCCAAAACGGAGATCATGGGCACATAGGATGGGTTGAGCACTTGCGAAACCCATCGCACTTGTTCTCCCGGAGCGTCCTGTCATGAGAGCCGGATTATGGTGATAGCGCACTTACTCTATTCGCTAACGTCCTCCTGCTGATCCTGCAGCTTGGGCCCCCGCGGTTGGCCGGCCGGCGACTTGGTGCACTGTCACCGTATTACTGCCGCCGCTCGCTTTCGCCAGCACGCTGAGCATCAGCTCCGCCGCAGAGCTCAATCCCGCCGCGGTCATACAAACTGCCGGACCGAATCCCCTGGGGCCCGGTTGACGCGCGCGGCGCGCAATCGGCCGTGGTGGTCGGCAATCCCGACAAGCCCGGCTTCTACATGGTCTACAGCAAGTGGACCAAGGGCAACCATTTCAGCCGCCCGCACTTCCATCCGAACGACCGCTACATCGTGGTCGTGCAAGGCACCCGGTGGGTCGGCTCAGGCCCGAAATTCGATCCTGAAAACGGCACCGTGCCGATGCCCGCAGGCAGCTTCGTCACCCACACCGGCAAGCAGGTGCACTGGGACGGCGCCAAGGACGAAGACGCTGTGCGGCTGATCATGGGCGAAGGCCCGGCGACCGCGACCGCGGCGGAGGAGAAGTAGAGGAAGAGCGACAAACATTCTGCCTGGGCGTTTCGCGCCGCTCCCTCATCCGCCTACGGCGTGCTAGCTTCGAGATTCAGCGCCTTTCCTCCACCTCTCGGCGCTACACCAGGCCCGTGATCATTCGGGCTTTTGCATGGCGGGCCAAATCATGGATGACTTGATTTCGATCGAGCTGACCGCGCGTTCAGAAGCGACTTTTGAACAGCATGATGACAAGCTACGACAAAACATTCCGGATGTGCTTTTCGACAGCCCGCCTCCCAGCTCCGATCCCACGCGCGATGCCGAGATACTGGCTGGATTAAAAAAAGCTGCTTCCAATACAGGACTAACTCTCGAAGAAGCCAGACGCGATTTCCCACGCGGGGGTATGAGCAGCCTCTCGACCCTGGTTACCGTCGAAACCATCAACATTGCGGGGCCATACTTGGCCTATGCTGGAGGTGCAGCGGCGGGCGTCGCAGTTTTTCTTCGGAATGTTCTCGGATCAATATCCGATTGGGAGAAGTTGAGAAGAGGCCGAACCGTCACAATCAAAGTGAAAGGTGAAAACGTTCAAATTGAGGATGGAATGGACATCGATGAAGTCCTTAGGAGGATTCGGAAGAGCCTTGGCATCGATGAGCGGACGGGCTAGTCGGGTCGCGCCCCACCGCCATGAGCAACGACGGCATGTCCAAGTAGGGCCTGTCAAAGGACCGCATGAAGAAGGACGAAATGTCGAAGTAAGCCGACCTCTCCACGGCGAACACCCAACGGCGCTGCTTGCCCGGCAGCGCGGTTTCTGTTTGCTCATACAACGTCTTTCAGCAGGCGTTAGCGCTCTGGATTGTTGCGACAGTGCAGTCAGTTCACGGCGTCGCTGCTGTGCACTGCTCTTCGGGGACAACTCAATCAAAGCAGCGTAATTCGCGCTACCTACACGAGAGAGAGCAAATCACCTCGGCGCTCTCTCCGCCCTTGGCGCCAGAATAGCCATTAATCAGCCGGGCTTTTGTTCAAGCTCGAATCTCCGCCAAAAACCGCGCTTCAATCTCTTTAAGCTGCTTTAGAAATTCGTCAGCCTTCTTCTTAGCATCGTCTGTTTGTTGCGATCCCTCGTGCTTGGCGTATTGATGATTCTCGGCGAGCATGTAGCAAGCATCAATTTGCACTCGATTTTCCGGACTGAGCGCCGCGCCATAGGTGGAGATGTATTTTCGCAACCGAACCGACGTGTCGGTAAAATCGTCCACGACGTTATCCATTGCATCATCCCAGTCCATGTCGGGATATGCGTATTTTGGCTCAATGAAGCGATGTAATGCTATGAAAGCCGACGCAGCTTCCAACTCTTTTTGATAGAGCATCTCCCTCTTCTTTAGAGCCAGCTTGTGCGTCTCCGTCTCTTTCGCAAGTTCGCCCTTAAGACGCTCGGTCTCCTGTCCCAATGCCGCTTTATGACTCTCGATCGATCGATCGGCCATGAACTTTGAAAAGAAGCCGGCAAGAGCAATGGTAAGCACCGCGCCTCCGCCCAAATATGTCAATGCCTGCAGCAACAGGCCCCATGCTTCTGCTTTTGTCATCCCTTCCCCTTCCTCAGCCCCACAAAAAGAACTTTGCTTCTAATAACTCGCGCGTCCACAACCAGCCAAGGGTCGAGCGTAGCCAAGCGACGCTGAAGTCCGTGGCTGCCGATGATTTGAGCGCACTGTCGCCGCAATTTGTCTTCGTAGCGCTTGAATTCCGACGGAGACAAATCACTGTGCAGGTGCCGACAGGTCGGCCCCGCGCTTCTTCACGACGTCGTAAGAGTGCGCACCGAGAAGCGCTCCTCCGCATGCGAGTGCAGCTGCAAGCAGCATCGATGTCAGCGTTTTCCAACGATCTCTTCTCGAATTTAGACGAATAAGGTCCGATACAGTGAGTACGCTGACTGCGGTATCGGGCAATCGGCAAGAGATCTCACAAACGGATGAAGGGCCATCGTAAAGTATCTTAAAGCTGAACCGCTCGTTTGGATTGAAGAACGGTAGTGTCGCCGCGAACTCTGGCGAGGTGCCGTTGGTCGGCAACGCAGTAACTCGGACTTCTGATGCGAGGGCTTCACTGTCACTTGAGCAGCTAATCTGGGCGAACGGGTGGTAGCCTGGAAGTTTTACAGTGATGGAAATATCCCGTAGAGAGCAGTTGCCGGTGTTGCGAACCGTGATTGTAGAAAGCATCAGCTGGCTGGTCGTGTAGTCCTTAAATTTGAATTCGAAGTTACCGTGTTGCCGGAGCGTGGAAGAAAGATCATCCACGTCCATGAGCACAAAGCGAAGCAGCCGCTTCTCACGGTGATAACGGGCCAAGAGGTAGCCTCCAACCACCCCGATTATGGCGGCTAGAACGCTCGCCGTGGCCGCTACCCAGTCTCCGTGCATGATTCCACCTAAATTTTCCGTGAATTCCTGACCGCCACCAATGACTCTCAGGACTTCAGCTTCATATGTATTGCGTATTCAACGTGTCCCTCATCAGGCGATGCTGCTCTTTGTACCGCGCGCGCGACCACAACTGGGCGCGACCGATGAATCTCTAAGAGCTCGCCCAGAACGGCGTCGATCCACATCTTCAACTGCCGCACCTCAGGCGCTGAGCTGAGCGTATGCGCATCCTTGGCGCCACGAGTGTAGGCATTGCGTGTGATGGTGGCGCTCAGCTCTTCGGCGAGGTTAATTGTAAGTTCTGGCGCAGACATTTCTTCTTTGGAGAGCTTCCGCTTGCGGAGCACATGCAGCGCCTTCTGGCGCTGAGTTGGCTTATCTTGATCCTTCTCAAGCTTGAAACCGTTCACTGCTATCACTTCGGAATCGGGAGCCAGGTAGTTCAGCGTCTCGCGAAGGACTTCGCGCAGCTCATGGGCGATGCCCCGATACGAATGTCGCCGCACGTCAGCGAGGTCGATGACTACTTGTTCATAGGAGACGGCAGCCGCGGGAACAATGCGACGCAAGGTCTTCACGATCAGCAGCTCAGTCGGTGTCGGGACCGCGATTTTGGTCGTGCGGCGAGCCATTGGCGTTTATCGCCGCTTGCGGCGCTGTTTTGTTGCAGGTTGTGCCGCATTAGATCGTGGGAGAGCGTGCACAACCAAATTGTAGCCGACAGGCGATATTCGCCGCGACTTGTGTTTTCCAAATACCCGGCAGCCGCGGCATTTGTAAGCGCGCTCGTCGGAGCGCGCGGCATCGGGAATGCAGCCATCTTGAAATATTTGCGGATAGTCTCAACGTTGATCGTTGACGACGCTTCTGCCGGCGACGCGACCTCGGAAAGGTAATAGGCAATAACGGCCACCATTTCATTGGCAGACCGAGGCTGCTTCTCAGCGGTGAGAGTGCGGATATCTTTGATCGGCGAAGTCCGGGTTTCGTACGGGACTGTGGCCACGGTTGCCATCTCGGAAATCAGTCCGTCCGATTGGAACGTGCCCATATCAAGACGCTTGAGAACGTATTCAAGGACGCGGCTTCTTCCCGTTTCGTCGAGCGGCTGCATCAGCTCAATGATCGTTCTGATCGCTTTCAGTTCGGGATCTTCTGCCATCTCTTCCCCGTCGATGTGCCTCGCCTAAAGGTTGCGCAGATTAAATGGCGGTTACGTTCTCCACAACATCCCGGCTTCCAGCATGCACAACTACTACATGCGTCCGGTTCTTTCCCAAGGGGCAGGAAAACCGGTGGCCCAATCCCCCAATATCGCTGGCTACGGGGGCAAATCCTGATGTAACGCCAGCCCGATGCAGCGCCTTTCGCGCTGATTTCGATTAGCAGGGCTGGCCGGATCATCTGGATCAACTGCCCGTAGATGGGTTGAGCGCTTGCGAAACCCATCGCACTTGCTTCCCGGTGGCGTCCTCATGACGGTGGGTCACCGCAACTTCGTTCCGGGCGGATGCATCTTCGTCATCGTGAACTTGGCGCAACGGCAGCTATAGTTGCTGACATCGGGAAGAGATGGGTTTCGCGAGGGCTTAACTCATCCTACGAGCTCAGCCATTCTGAAGACGAGCTCCGCAACTAATGGTTGTTTTCCGTTGTGTTTGGTGAGATCCTTGGTATGCTCCCGCAGCCTGAGGGAACTATGGATACCTTTGTCCGTCTTATCGAGGCGCTCGCAAAGCTCGTTGCCGCCTTCGCTTGGCCGGGGGTGGTGATATTCCTCTTCTGGTGGTTTGGCGAAGCGCTGAAGCAGTTCCTACTCGGCGTCTCGGAAGGCTCATTCAAGGCCTTTGGTATCGAAGGCTCTGCTAAGCGCCGGGTCCAGCAAGCTCTTGTCAGCGCCGAACTCTCGAAACAGGAAACAGATAGCAACCGACCAGCTCAACTAAGCCGCTCGGTAGGCATGTCACTCCGTGCTGCCGACTACGCTGTTAATTTGCTTAAGCTTCACGGTCCCCTCACATCAGGCCGAAAATTGCTTTGGGTCGACGATCAGCCGGGCAACAATCTCTTGGAAGCGAAGGCGCTGGAAGAATTGGGCTTCGCTGTCGACTTTGTCGTGAGCACCGACGAGGCACTCCAAAACATTCTCAAGACTAGATACGACGCTATCATCTCCGATATGTCGCGTCCCGGAGACACTGAGGCTGGAAAAACATTAGTCCGCAAACTCAGAGAAATGGGCAGCGAGATTCCGGTCGTTGTCTATAGCTCAAACGAATCTCCTCAATTCGCATCAGAACTTCGGGATGCAGGAGCATTTGCGGTCACGCATCTCGCTTCCGAACTGATTAGCCGTGTAGCCGAAGCTGTTAACTTGGGAACTTCATGGGCCAAACCTGATATTTCGTCTTATCGTTATCGTCATTTGCGCTCCTCGTCTTAGTGACGGTGCAATTGCGGTGACAGTGCTGGACTGCAGTACCTTTGAAGTGAGGCGCGACGTTTGCAATCAGCAGCGAGGCTGGAGTTCCCTAAGGGCCCTTATCGAGACTCCAGAGACCAAGGGTCATCGTCTATCTTCTTATGCTCCTCGCCGAGCAGCGCGCCGCGCTTCAGCATCTTTCAATCTCCCCGGAAGCGTAAACAGCGCCTCAAGCATCTCTACGGTGAAATCTTGCAAATCTAACGCGTCATCTTTGCTGAGCGGCGTATTGTGGACCGCATCGTTCGCATCTTCGCGAATACAGTCGGCCAACGCTTCTACGTCTTTTGGAAGTAGGTTGTTTGCGAACAGCCACTCCAGCCTGGGTTTCAAACTGAAGCGCGTCCGTTTGTCCGGCGGCGGGCCGCTCGGCGCCGCGTTCATTTTGTCCTTCGAAACTTGATCGAGGATCTTCCTGAACATGGCGCATGCTGCGTTCCATGCGCCAACCGAGATGCACTCGGCTCCTTCGTCAAAAATCAATTTGAGATCGGGTGGAGTGTGATCAGGTGTGGGCACGGCATCCGGTTTGGGGCGAACAACAGCGCCAATCAGGACATCGTCATCAATCAAGGTGTCATACTTGAAGTAACTAACAGGCGTGTCTTTGTTCGGGCGGCGAATGATTTCCCAGGTTGCTGACTTGTAGCATTTTCGACATTGCAGGTAGTATTCGTAGCTGGGTCCTGGATAAGTTGAGCAACCCCTAACGTCATGGGTCATCTGGTTCGCACCGCAACGAGCACAGTCGACAGTAAGATAAGCCATCTTCGCCTCCCAATTGGATTCAACCTAAACGGAGCGCAAATGCAATGCCTCCGTCGAGGATTGCTCACTGGTGCCTCCGCTCCGGTCCTCATTGCCGAACATGCAAAACTGGTGGGGTGCTCCGCTTCAACCGACAGTTCGACTGTGGCGCGGCCTGATCCCGCCCCCTGCCCCTCTTCCCCTTTTCCTGCTATCTCTCCTCCCCGCCATCCCGGCCCAAAGCAAAACCCCATCCGTAGGGAGCAACAACCATGCGTTATCTCCACACCATGCTGCGCGTGCGCAATCTCGATGTCGCGCTGAAGTTTTACCAGGATGCGCTGGGGCTGAAGGAGGTGCGGCGGATCGAGAACGACAAGGGGCGCTTCACGCTCGTGTTCCTGTGCTCGGCGGACGATCTCGAGGCACTGAAGACGCAGCCGCAGACGCGCGGCGCGCCGCTGGTCGAGCTCACTTACAACTGGGACGAGGAGACGTATGGCGAGGACCGTTTCTTCGGCCATCTCGCCTATGAGGTCGACGACATCTACGCCACCTGCGCGAAGCTGCAAAAGGCTGGCGTCACCATCAACCGGCCGCCGCGCGACGGCAACATGGCGTTCGTGCGCTCGCCCGATCTGCACTCGATCGAGATCCTGCAGAAGGGCGAGCCGAAAGCGCCGGCCGAGCCGTGGGCGTCGATGCCGAATACCGGCCATTGGTAAGGCTTTTACCACAGGAACCAGCGCCCACCCGGCGCGTTCTCCCTTCAACAAAGCGATTGGAGGAGGACGCAATGGGACGAGGAATATTGCTGTGGCTGCTGGGTGTCCCTATCCCGGTGATCATTCTGTTGTGGCTGTTCTTCGGCCATTGATCTCCGCGCAAACGCATCTTGCGTGTGTCGCGCCGGCTTGCTCTGCAAGGAAAGCTTCGCCTCTGGCGGAGCTTTTTGCATGAGGGGCTCACGGCAATGCGCATCGCTCCAGGCCGCGAATTCCGCTATCACCCGCGCGACGTCAAAAAACGCTGCGGGAGGATTTCATGCCGGACCAAAAACTGACGATCTGGGGCCGCGCCAATTCGGTCAACGTGCAGAAGGTGCTGTGGTGCCTGACCGAGCTCTCCCTGCCCTACGAGCGCATCGACGCCGGCATGGCCTATGGCAAGACCCGCGAGGCCGGCTATCTCGCGATGAATCCCAATGCGCGCGTGCCGACGCTGGTCGAAGGCGATTATGCGCTGTGGGAATCCAATTCGATCATGCGCTATCTCTGCATGGCGCATGGGCGCGGCACGCCGATCTATCCGGAGCCGCCGAAGAAGCGCGCCGGCGTCGACCGCTGGCTCGACTGGACGCTGTCGATGGTGCAGCCGGTCGATCGCCCGGTGTTCTGGGGCATCGTGCGCACGCCGCCTGCCGAGCGCGACATGATCAAGATCCAGAGGGATGCCGACGCGGCCGCCGAGGTCTGGGCCATCGCCGACCACCATCTGGCATCGCGCACCTTCATCGAAGGCGACCAGTTCACGATCGCCGATATCGCGATCGGTTGCTACGCGCGGCGCTGGCTCGGCGTCGAGGGGATCACTCGTCCGGCGCAACCGAACCTGACGCGGTGGCTCGCCGCGCTCGGCAAGCGGCCCGGATTTGCGCAGCACGTGGCGCCGCCGATGTCGTAAAGCCGCTGACGCGGCTTAAGCTGCGGTGAGAGCACGTTGAATCGCGCGGGCCGCGCAAACGGGGCGCGTCCGACGTCTTCCTTGACGGCTACTGTGCATGGGGTTGTTTTCGCGTTTTTGTTGAAGGGCGCGTCAGCGCCAGCCGCGCTCGGCCATCACGACGACCACGATCAGCACCAGCGTGACCACCGCGGTGGCGAGCTTGGCCGTCCATGAGAGCCCGCGTCCGACCCACCACAACAGCGCGCAATACATCAGCGCGGGGACGAGCAGATCGAGCCGCAGCAGGTCCTGAGACATCTGTCCCTCAGCGCCCGGTCACGGTGTCGACCCTGACCGAGCCGCCGATCTTCACGCAGGTGCCCTCGACCATCATGAAGCCCCGGCCATAAGCGGCGCAGGCATTGGCCTTGCTGGCAGCCCCCGTGGTGCTCTTCAGCGGCAGGGTCTTGCCCGACTGGGGCTGCTCGGTCGGCGGCAGGCGCAGCGTCTCGGCTCCGGCTGCGGAGGTCGTCGCGAGTGAGATCAGGACGAGGACGGAAAGGCGCATGCCCGCCTTGTAACCCGGACCCGGGCCAGGCGCTATCGGGCGGCCGTCAGAGGAACTTGATGCCGGCCGACTTGCCGCGGCGCCAGACCACCTGGCAGCTCCGCCCGGTCCGGGCGTCGCGCGCAAACGCCATCCGGATCACGCCCGGCAGCTGGCTCGCATCCTCGTCCATGGTGATCTTGGCGCCGGAGGCCGAGATGTCCTGGACCAGGCAATGCCGCGCCGCGAATCCGCCCTCGAGCGTGATCCAGGCGTGCTGCGACAGCATTTTGCGGGCTGCGCGCTTCTTGGGCTGTGGCATCGGCGAAAGATATCTCCCGCCCCAGCGCTAGCCCAGGGAACCCTAAGAAACGGTTGAAATCGCCGCCCGCACGATCCCGGGGCAGGCTATCCACCGGGCCCAAAAGAGCGTTCCGGAACGGCTTGCCCACGGGCCGAAAGGCCACTATACGTTCGCCCGCTGCAAGCCGCCGGGCACGACTCGGACCGGCCAGCGGGCCTGTCGCCACATGCGGCCCGGCCTTGCGTTTGCTCCCTTCGTCTATCGGTTAGGACGCCACCCTTTCACGGTGGAGAGAGCGGTTCGATTCCGCTAGGGAGCGCCAAGCAGCAGCCCCCATCCCTCACCGCTCGCCCAGGAAGCTCTCGCGCACCTTCGCGCAGGCGAACCCGACGGTATAGACGTGGATCCCCTCGATCACGCAATGGTCCGGATGGAGCGCCAGCAGCCCGATCGAATTGTCCTCGTTCAGTTCCCACGGTGAGCGGACCACGATGCAGGGATAGTCCGCAGCGAGCCTGGCGTAGCTGGTGGCGCGAAAATTGGTCTTCAGGACATGCGTGTAGGTGTTGTGGTCCAGCAGGGCGACCGCGAAGGCGTGCTCATAGGCGACCGAGAACCTCTCCCGCATCGCCTGGTCGCCCCAGAGCTGCAAGGTCATGTCCCAGCCGTGATTCATGTCGTTCTCCGGCGCTCCCACGAACATGCCGGAGACGTTGGCGCAGACCGGACCCGCCGCGACCACGGCCTTCGAGAGCCTGGCCCCGATCGCATTCGAGGCAGAGGCTTGCAGCGCGATAGCGCGGGCGTCGATCAGCGTCACCGCCGCCGTCACGGCACATAGGCCGCCCGCAAGCAGGCTCAGCGCCGCCGACGGAACCGAGGGGGCCAGGCGCCTGATCTGCACCACGACCAGGACGAGGACACCGCCCGTCAGGGCCCACGATGCCATCATGTAATGCAGCGCGAAATGCTTCGACGTCGCCACGAGGTAGGCCGCAAAGACCAGGGCGGCAGCGCTGAGCGTGAGGCTGACCGGATCGCGCCAGTCGCGCGTCTTGATGCACCAGGCCAGCGCCGCAGCAGCGGCTGCGATGTAGGCACCCGCCGCGAGCGGTCCGGCCGTGATGATCTCGCGCATGTTCGACCAGAACGTCGCGAAGTCGATGAATCCGGTCTCGCCCTCACCGTAATGTCCCTTGTGGGTTGCGATCTGCACCAGCCATCCGAACCCGCGCGTGATCGTTCCGGGATTGAAGACGAGACTGAAGGCAACGAAGCCGATCGCCCCCGTGAGCAAGGCGGCGACGACCGCCCGCCGGTTTCTGAGCAGGCACACCGCGAACAGCGCCTGCGGCAGGTAGAGATATTTGGTCGTGAAGCCGAGCGCGAAAATTAATCCGGACACCACGCCGAGGCTGGTCGCCGGCGGTCGCGCGTCGAGCGCAGCCTTGAGCACGATCGCCATGCCGAACAGCGCGATCGCGACCATGAGGCTTTCCGGGGCGAGCACCGTCTGAAAATGAAACGCATCGGGATGAACGAACGCGCCGGCTTGAAACAGCATCGCAGCAATGGCACTGCGCGTGGTCCGACCGACGATGAGCCCGCCTGCCAGCAACGCGCCCGAGAGCACCAGCGCCTCGCAAGTCCGCGCCGCGAAGGTGATCGCATCGTAGTGCTTGAGCCCGAACGCAACGATATCGTCAGGCCGGGCGACCAGGGCCCAGCCCCTGATGACAAGTTCGACGAGCAGCGTCGTCGTCGTTCCCGGATGATCGAATTTCAGCGAGCCATATCCGGCCGCCGCCACCAGGCCGTTCATGGTGTAGGCCGATTCCGGATCAACCTGGACACCCCAGACCGCCTGCCAGGCCGAATAGAGCAACGTCGCCGCCAGATACAATATCGGCACGATCAGGATCAGCGACGTTCTGACCCTCCCGCTCACGCGCGTGTCGGGAAAAGCGCGATCGGCTGACATCATCGGCATCGAACCGCGGCTTCCACGGCCTAGATCGCCTTGATCTTGAGAAAGGCGAAAGCCACCATCTTCAGCAGCATCCAGCCGTGACGAAACCTCGAGATCTGGGTTTCGCCATAGGTGCGCGCGGCGTAGCGGATCGGAAGATCCACCGATTTCAGATTGAGCTTCGAGGCGCCGAAGATCAGGTCGAAATCGCCGAATGGATCGAAATCGCCGAAATAGGCCTTGCCGGCCTTCAGACGCTGATAGTCGCTCCGGCGCAGAACCTTGGTGCCGCACAGCGTGTCCGTATAGCGCTGGTTGAGCAGCCAGGAGAACAGATAGGAAAAGATCTTGTTGGCGATCAGGTTGAGGAAGCGCATCGCGCCCTCGTCCATGGGATAGACCAGGCGCGATCCGTTGACGAACTCACCCTTGCCCGACAGCAACGCCTCGACGAATTTCGGAATCTGTTCCGGTGGCATGGTCAGATCGGCATCTAGAATGATCAGCACGTCGCCGCGTGCCGCGTCGAACGCGGTGAAGACGGCGTCGGCCTTGCCCTTGCCCGGCTGGCGCATCACCTTGATGTCCCTGGAGGGATACGCCTGCTTGACCCGCTCCATCTCCTCGAAGGTGCCGTCCTGGCTGTGGCCTTCGATGAAGATGATCTCGATGTCGCGGCAGAAGTCGGGCATCCGCAGGACAGCCGGCTCGATATTACCGCGCTCGTTGCGCGCGGGCACCACGACGGTGGCGGAGCAAAACTCCTCCCTCGCCCTGCGGCTCGAGCGCGCGACCATATAGTGCCGCAGCGCCGCCTGGCGGATCCCCGGCAGCACACTGACGAAACGATTGAGGAAGCGCCCGAGCCCGAATATCCGGACCGGCGACAGCACGCGCTGCTCGGACTTCACCGGATCGAAGTCCCCAAGTCTCGCCAGACTGCGCAAGTCGGACGGCGACAGCACGTTCTGATCCGGCTGCGGCATCCGCAGGCCGACGAGCTCGGCCAATTTCAGCACGGGGTACCAGAGATGCGAGAAGTAGCCGATCACCAGCCGCGTATCCCGCGTGCACAGTGGATGCAGCTGTGCGATGAACTTCTGACAATCCTCCAGCGAACCGATCGTATCGAGGACGAGGATATAGTCGAACGGACCTTGCAGCACTTCCAGCGTCGCAGGGTCTTCGGCATCGCCGACGACGAAGGTGAGATCGGAGTGGCGCTCCCGCGCGATCTCGATCTGCTTGCGACAGAAATCTATTCCGACGCCATGCGATGGCGCGAGGCTCGCGAGCGTGTCGCCAACACCGCATCCGATCTCCAGGACGCGACTTCCCGCCGGGATCAAGAACCGGAGATAGCGTTCATCCTCGTCATGAAAGAAGCTGTTCTTCTCGCGCCAGGCCACGCGGTCCGTGGCGACGCTGTCGGCGTGATCGAGGATGCCTGCTTTTCGCGGAGACAGGCAGTCCGACGTGAGGGTCATGTCCATGACAGGACACAGGCCTCGTCACGCCTGCTCGAACGATAATCTATCGCGACATCAAACAACGCAGCGCGAGGCGCCGCAGACACAAAAAAACACATAAAAACAGTTCCCCCGAACCTGCTGCTACTCAAGCGCAACTGCAGCGGGACTTCAACAGGAACGTCATTCGGCGGGCCAGAATTTAAGCCCCCAATCCGGCGACGATCGAATGCTGCCGAGCGCGCCACATCGGCGCGAAGGTCAACGACCGCGCTGCGGATTCCTCAGGTCGTCGTGAAAACCTCACGTCGCCGGTCGCGCCATTTTCGGCTGATCGCGATGAACGGCTCTTCGATGAACCGCTGGGATATCCACGCCATCGGCGTGGTCAAGATAACGCCGATGACAATGCTCAACAGGATCGACAGCAAGGGCCAGCCATCGATGGTGCTGATGCGAACCGCAACGGTCAAGCCGATGATGTGGAAGAGATAGAAGCTGTAGGATATCCGGCCGTAGAAGCCTAGCGCCGGATGATCCAGCCAACGAAAGCCGCGCTGCCGATCCCCAAACGCGATCAACGCAACCAGCAGCCCGGATGAACAGGCTTCGAGCAAGATGATCGGCGCGGTTTGCTTCTGCAGACCGCAATAGAGGAACAGGCCACCCGCCACGACAGCCACCACCATCTGCCGATCGCCGATACGTTCCTCGAGGCGGCGTCCCGAGAAGTGCAGCGCCGCGCCAAGCACGAAAGCATACAAGGGCGCGATGTTCGTGTAGCCGCCGAGCAGGTGCGCATATGGCCCGATGAACGACAACCCGAACAGCACTGCGATCGCTGCGATCAGGACCCGCGAGCCAAATCGCCGGCCGGCCAGGAAAGCCAGAATGATGACCGGAGTTGCGAAACACTCCACCGTCATCGACCACATCGGCCCATTGATGTCGTGCCGGATCATCAGGGCGTTCAGCATCACGTTGAACGGCGAAAAATCGGGCCTGAAGCCCACGTAGAACCCGAATGCCTCGTGCAGCACGGCCAGCAGCAGCACGACCGCAATCGCCGCCGGAAATAGCCGGAGAATCCTGTGACGCAGGAATACCGCGATGTCGTCGTTCCGAGCCAGCGAGCGCGACAGTACGAAGCCGCTCAGCACGAAGAAGAGCACCACCGGCGCCATGCCTGTGACATAGGTGTCGGTGAAGCGTCCGAATGCATGGTAGCCAACGACAGAGACCGCGGCCAGGCCGCGCAGCGACTCAAGTCTCGGCAGGAATTCGAGTTTTTGAATCACGCTCGTCCCGACATCCAGGGTCTGGATTTCGACGGCTTCTGATCTGGCCGCATCGGTTCGCACTTAGGCACAATACGGCACGCCATGGCAATCTATCGAAATGGGTCCGTCCGCGGACCGGCCTTGATCGCTCGGGAAATCGGGCACCCGAATGATGCGCCGGCAGAATCTGTCCTCCGGCATGAACCTCCCCGCCCCTCAACTCCGACCAATGTCCGAAGGAACCGCCTCGCCGACCGCGATGGCGTTACGTCTTGAAGGACCGGGCTCGGCCCATGGAGCAACGCAAATCCACAGCGAACGGCCCGTCCGGCGCCCCACCGGCGCCGGCCTGGATGCGACGCACGTTGCCCTACTCGCCCGACCGGCGTGCCAAAATGCTGGAGCACATGGCGCGCGCCAGATCGGTGCCGTCGCCACAAGCTGCGAAGGCGACGGAGCCGTCGCGCATGAGCGGCTGGGACATTCTCCGCGACGCCTATGGCTACGCCGTCCTGTCGGCGATCATCGCGTTCTTTTTGCAATCGCGCGTGCCGTTTTATCTCGGGGCGTTCATCTTCCTGACCGACGGCGAGCGCGTCGAAGGCGCCCTCGCGATGATGGGGATCCGGTTCGAGCCGGAAGCGATCAGGCCTGACATCGTCAAGGGCTTCGTCTCCCTGTTCGGATGGTTCGCATTGCTCGTGTCGTTGCGGGACTTCGTCCCCGGCTGGCTTACCGCCTGGATGCCTCCGGCCGAACCGTCCTGGTCTCTCATCGCCGGCATTGCCTTTGCTTTCACCATCGTCGAAGCGCTCGCGACGCGCGCAATGCGGCGCGTGTTGCCGTGGTTCGGGCTGGAGATCAGCTCCAACGGCCTGACCTGGGCGGTGATGAAGCTCGCCCTTGCGCTTGGCGTGCTGGCTTTGCTCGCGCTGCACGGCCCTGCCTGAACGGCGCCATTCAGCTCGGGCGAAAAACCCGCGTCAGGTCTCCGTAAGCCGGTGCAGCTAGTTTCAGGGCGTCCGATTCACAGACCCCGCCAAACGGCAGGTGGCATTGCCACGCGGTGAGACATGAGCTCCTTGGAGCAGGCGAAGCTGCGACAGATCGCGATCGTGTCGCGCGCGTTGGCACGACAGGACGGCATCGACTATCGGCAAACCTCGAGGGACGAGCGGCATCAGTACCGGCGGGAGGCGATCATCACGCTGCTCGGCAACTGGACCCTTGATGACATCCGCCTCGCCGACGGCATCATCGCCAAATGCAGGAACGGCTGACAGTAAACGCGTGAGCCTCGATTGCTCCGCTTCCGTCGTCGCGCTTCGCGCGATTGCGGACAAGGCGACCGCAATGACGTGGTTGTGAATGCGCGCGCCCGATAACCGGGACGTTTTGCCGCTTATCCCGGCACATTACCGACCTGCTCATTTACCGGAAATTTACCCCTGCTCCTGAGCGCCGGTATCATTTGCTTAGAATTTGACCGCTACCGTGGAATTACGGAAACAATCAGAAACACGAACTGGCACCCATGTCCGTCGCAGAGTTCCTCAGGCAGCGTGCCGTGGAAGTGAACGTGAGCGGTAGCTATTCGCTGCATCGCTGGTACGATTGCGATGGCAAACTGCGAAACTTCGCCTGCCGCACCAAGCGCGTTTCACCCTTCCGCATGATCGTGGACGTGCCGGTCGTCGGCAAGATCGGCGAGCGCGTCACCTCCTACTTCCAGGATTTCGGCGAGTTCCAGTGCACCATCAGCGCGACGCTGAAATCGGGCTTCCTGATGGAGCTCGACATGACCCGCGCACGCCGCGCCTGGATGTCGGAAAAGCTGACCTGGCTCGAAAAGAAGCAGAAGGACGACAGCATCCAGGATCTGCGCCGTGACGCGCGCTTTGTCCCGCAGGCCTCACACACATTCCTGACGGTTGCCGACGGCAGCACCCATCCCTGCTTTATCATCGACGTCTCAACGGCCGGCGTCGCGATCTCCTGCGAATACGACCCGCCGATCGGGACCCCGCTTGCGGTCGGCGCCTGCGTTGGCCGCGTCATCCGTAAGTTCGATAATGGCTTTGCGGTGAAGTTCACCGAGAAGCAGCAGCGGGACGACCTCGTCCGCCTGGTCGTACGCCAGGCCGTGCCGCAGCCGGGCTAACGCCGGACAAACGAACCAGATTGCTGCCCTACCGCGGCCCCATTGCGGGATCAGCCTCTCAGGGGTCCGTGCCGCGTGCCGGGCATCATTGCAGGCTTGCGATCGGGGGACCGGATGGCAGTCGACAAGATCACAGTTGATAAGATCACTTGGGACAGGGTCGGCCGGGTCACCGAGCCCGGGCGCTACATGTACACGTTCGGATGGCTCACGATTACGGCCGGTGACCTCGATATCTGGAAACGGTATCCAGAAGCCGCCTTCACGCTGCTCGCCCACTATTCCGAGCCAGATGAGGCCGTCGGCGAAGAATTCCACCTCGGGGCCTTCGACATCACGCCCGACGCTCCAGCGCCGTTCACCACCCATTGAGGGCGGGAAGCGCAGGCTAGGGCCGCCTTTCGGGAATCGGCGATTCGAACCGGAGCAAGCCGTGCCCGGTGTGAGCCGCCGTTGCACCATGTGCAGGCCTTCTCGGGAACGCATGGCATGCGCGTTGCTTAATCAACGCCATGATCCATATTCCTCCCGCCGACCAGGCCTTCCTGCTGCTGCTCATCGTCTCCTGTCTTGGCACGTGCCTCATACGCGCCATCTGGGAGCTCGAGCAGCTGCGAGCCCGCCGGATCGCATCATCGCCTCGCCGACGCACAACGAAGCGTGATTAGGCGGTCTCATTGGCCGGACGTTGTCCGAACGAGGCCCATCCCGCCTCTGGACTCGCCGCGCGCGCACGTGCATCGTGAATCGAAGAAACCTGCACACTGCCTTGATCTGACTTATCAATCGCGATCCGCTGACCGGCGCGCAGCCGTTATAGTCGACGACGAGGTGGTTCTGTCATGCAATTGATTGCGCTCGTATTCTACACGGCCCTGATGAACGCCGGCTGTCGTGCCTGTTAAGCTACGGGACAGCCGGCGCATGACAGATGGTCGCATCGGGAAACGTAGATAAGCGGACCAAGGGAACCTAATTTCGGCGCCGATGTATCTGATTGAAGCTTTACCCACCGTCATCGGGACAGCCGCCATCGCCCCGGCGCTGCTGATGCTGTGGCTTGTCATTGCCGCCGAGGAACGCCCCGGGCCGCCGGCCCAGGTCTGGACCGCGTTCCTGCTTGGCGCGGCCAGCATCTCGCTGCTGGGTCTGGCCCGGGCCCCCTTCGCCAAGATGGTTGCGGCGCCCGACAATCCCTGGACGGCACTTGTGATGCATTCGGTCTTCGGCGTCGCGCTGCCCGAGGAGGCCGTGAAGGTCATCGCCATCGTGCTGATCTCCTCGACCAAGCGGCGAACCTTTGCCAACCCCATGGACACCGTGGTCTACGGCGCCGCCGTCGGCCTTGGCTTCGCGGCTTACGAGAACCTCGCCTACCTGGTGCAGCATGCCGAGATGTGGCGGTCGCTGGCGGCGCTGCGCAGCGTTCTCACCGTGCCGTTCCACGGCGCGCTCGGCATCATCGCGGGCGCCTATCTCACGATCGCCCGGGCCGGCACGGCGTTGGGCGCAAACCGCCATCACCGCGACTGGGCCCGTCTCTCCAGCCGGCTGCTGATTTTCGCGGGCCCACTCGCACTGCACGCGGCGTTCGACTTCCCGCTGCTCACGCTCCAGCGCATGCCCGATCTCGATCCGACAATCCGGATGTGGCTGGGCGGGGCAAGCCTTCTGATCGGCTTCAGCTCGATCGCTTTTGCCATGCGCCTGGTGCGTCGCGTCGCGCGCCACCACGCGCCCCGCACCGATATCGCGCGGGAGCGTCTCAGCCAGCTGCGCCGGATGTGGGCGCTCTGGCTCGCCGGCGGCGGTGTCGGCTTCCTCGGCCTCGCTTTCGTGCTGACCTCGATCCATCACTGGCTCATCAACCCCGAGCGCAATCTGACGCTGGCCCTGATCCCGATCGGCTTCGTCTCGATCCTGCTCGGCCTTGCGCTGCTGGTGGTCACGACCGCGATCTACGTCCTCGGCCGCAACCGCATCCGCACCACTGGCGAGGGTTTTTCGTCAGCGCACGGCGGCGGTTGATCCGCAGGATGGCAAGCGTGGAATGTGCGTACCAGATTGGGCGCACGTCGTTCGATCCGGAGCTAGCCGATGACTTCGCCTGAGGAATTTTCGCGGCTGCAATCGGCAATGAGCCAGGCGGTAAAGGCGCATTGGAGGGCCTTTCTGTTCGAAGGCATTCTGCTCGCCGCTCTCGGCATCGCCGCGCTGATCCTGCCGCCGCTCGCCAGTCTCGCCATCACGATTCTTCTCGGCTGGATGTTCCTGGTCAGCGGTATCGGCGGATTGATCGTGACCTATTGGGCGCGCGCCACGCCGGGCTTCTGGTGGTCGCTGATCTCCGCGGCGCTGGCGGTGCTCGCCGGCATGCTGCTGTTGGCCCGCCCGATGCAGGCCGTGCTGACGCTGACCATCGTGCTCGGCGCCTATTTCCTCGCCGAGGGTGTCACCACCATCATGTACGCGCTGGAGCACCGCCGCGAGCTGAGCGGCCGCTGGTCGTGGTTGCTGATCTCAGGCCTCGTCGACATCGCGATCGCGTTCATGGTGATCGCGGGACTGCCGAGTTCGGCGGAATGGGCCATCGGCGTGCTGGTCGGCATCAACCTGTTGTTCGGCGGCGCCACCCTGATCGGCGTGGCCTTGGCGGCACGCAAAAGCAACACCTGAGCCGCCTCGTCGCCGCCGCGCCGATTGGGGGGTGACAAGGCGCCAACGGCAAGCTATATGAGCGACCATGATCACCGTCGCCACCAGCTTTTATTGGTACTTTAGCTACGACAGCTCGCTGGCGGCAGGAGGATCGCGCTCAATCTGAAATATTGAAGCAAACGTCCGAACAGCCGCCAGACCTGGCGGCTTTTTTATTGGCCGGCAGGTTCTCAACATGACAGGAGCCCGCCGTGCTGAGCACGACCGACGATCTTCGTATCCGCGAACTGAAAGAGCTGAGCACGCCTGAGGACGTGATGCGGGAGGTCCCGCGCACCCTCACGGCCACCCGTGTGGTGATGGCGGCGCGCAACGCGATCCATGCCATCCTCAGCGGCCAGGACGACCGGCTTCTGGTCGTCGTCGGCCCCTGCTCGGTGCATGATCCCAAAGCCGCACTCGAATATGCCGAGCGCCTCGCCGCCCTGCGCGAGGATCTGGCCGACCAGCTCGAGATCGTGATGCGGGTCTATTTCGAGAAGCCGCGCACCACGGTCGGTTGGAAGGGCCTGATCAACGACCCCGATCTGGACGGCAGCTTCGACATCAACAAGGGCCTGCGGCTCGCACGCAACGTGCTCTCGGCCATCAACAATCTCGGCCTGCCCGCCGGCACTGAATTCCTCGACATGACGACGCCGCAATACATCGCCGACCTCGTCTCCTGGGCCGCGATCGGCGCGCGCACGACCGAGAGCCAGATCCATCGCGAGCTGGCCTCGGGGCTGTCCTGCCCGGTCGGGTTCAAGAACGGTACCGACGGCAATGTGCGCATCGCAGCCGACGCCGTGAAGTCGGCCTCGCACCCGCATCATTTCATGGCGGTCACCAAGCTCGGCCGCTCGGCGATCGCCTCGACCGCAGGCAACGAGGACTGCCACATTATCCTGCGCGGCGGAGCCAAGCCGAACTACGATGCCGCAAGCGTCGCCGCGGCCTGCAACGACCTGGCGAAATCCGGCGTCGCGCCGCTGGTGATGGTGGATGCGAGCCACGCCAATTCGAGCAAGAAGCCGGAAAATCAGCCGCTGGTCACGGCCGATATCGCCGGCCAGATCTCGGGCGGCGAGAACCGCATCATGGGCGTGATGATCGAGAGCAATCTCGTCGCCGGCCGCCAGGACGTGGTGCCGGGCAAGCCCCTGACCTACGGCCAGAGCATCACCGACGGATGCATTGATTGGGCGACGACGGCAAATGTGCTCGAGCAGCTCGCCGATGCGGTCGAGATCCGGCGCAACACCGCGCGCGCCGGACTGCACGAGCGCTCCGCCTAAGCGGGGCCACAGGTGGGCGGGGCGATGCTGTTCGCGTCCTGCCCACCGCGCCGCACTTGCGGCCTAGCAGCCTCGGCAGATGCTCTTGATCTTCTTGTCGAGCAGAGCGTCTTCCTTGTTCACGGGATTGTTCGGATCGCTCAGATTCTTCTCGTTCGGCACGTCGCCGGCGCGCGGCTGACGATGTCCGATGGGCGCCTGCGGCAACGTTCCGGACGTTGCGCCGCTTGACGTCGATGACCCCTTGGTGCCGGTCTGCGCCATCGCCGCACCGCCGAGCAAGACCACGAGCGATGCAGCCACCATGATCTTCTTCATGTCCGATCCTCCATTCCTCAAACCGGCGTTCTCTGACCGCTCAGGTCTCGGGCGGATAGAGATGGACGTCGCCGCAATAGTCGATGATACGATAGCGCGTTTCCGAGGCCGCATCACGTGCATCGGCTGCGGTATTTTGCTCCGCCAACACATAATTCGGCCCCACCGGCGACTTGCCGGCGCCGCCGGGAATGTCGATGACATAGTCCGGCTGACACAGCCCTGACACCCGCCCTCGCAACTGCCGCATTAAATCCTGCCCCTGCGCGAGCGTCGTTCGCAAATGCACGGTGCCCGGCGCGAGATCGCCGTGATGCAGATAATAGGGCTTGATCCGGCATTCGACGAAAGCTCGCATCAAATCCGACAAGGCCGCGACGGTGTCATTGACGCCGCGCAAAAGCACGGACTGGCTCACCAGGGGAATTCCGGAATCGACGAGCCGCGCGCAGGCGGCCCGCGCCGGCCCGGTCAATTCGCGCGCATGGTTGGCGTGCACGGCGACCCAGGTGGTGGCGCCCTCGACCTTCAGCGCCGCAACCATCTCGTCGCTGATCCGCGCGGGATCGGCGACGGGCACACGGGTGTGCAGACGGATGATCTTGACGTGATCGATGCCGGCAAGATCGGCCATGATCTCGCTCATCCGGCGCGGCGACAGCATCAGCGGATCGCCGCCGGTCAGGATCACCTCCCAGATCTCGCTATGCGCGCGGATATAATCGATCGCGGCGCGGTAGGCACCGTCCGACAGCGCGTTCTCCTTGCCGGGTCCGACCATCTCGCGGCGGAAGCAGAAGCGGCAATAGACCGCGCAGACGTGAACGAGCTTGAACAGCACGCGATCGGGATAGCGATGTACGATGCCCTGGACCGGCGAGTGCGGGTGATCGCCGATCGGATCGGCGTTCTCGCCCGGTTGCGTCTCCAGCTCGGCGGCGGTCGGAACGAACTGCCGCGCGATCGGGTCTTCGGGATCCGTTTTGTCGATCAGCTCGACCAGCGCCGGCGTGATCGCCACCGCATAGCGCGCAGCGACGCGCTCGAGCGCGGGCAGCGCAGTCGCAGGCGCGAGATCTGCAGCCACGAGCTCGGCCGGCTCACGCAAGGTGCGTGCAAGATTGGTCTTCGTCATTTTCCACTTAACGTTTCATTTGCAGGCGGTGTCCACACCACCTGATCAATCCTTGTTGCACCGCTCGCCAGCATCACCAGTCTGTCGAAGCCGAGCGCGACACCGCTCGCCTCCGGCATTTGGGCGACCGCAGCCAAGAAGTCTTCGTCCAGCGGATAAGCCTCCCCGTAGCGGCGCTGCTTCTCCGCCATGGATTCCGTGAAGCGCTTGCGCTGTTCCTCGGCGTCGGTCAATTCGCCAAAGCCATTGGCGAGCTCGACGCCGCAGGCATAGACCTCGAACCGTTCCGCGACCCTCGGATCGTCCGCCTTGACCCGCGCCAGCGCCGCCTCTGGAGATGGGTACTCGAACAGAATGGTCAAACGCCCCTGCCCCAGATGCGGCTCGACATGCTCGACCAGGACTTTGCTGAAGATGTCAGACCAGGTGTCGTCCTCGGCGACGCGAACCTTGCCGGCGGCCGCCTGGGCGAGCGCCGCACGGTTACCCTCGTTGCCCGAGATTGTCGACAGCAGGTCGAGGCCGGCGAAGCGCTCGAAGGCGCAAGCCACCGTCAGCAGCTCCGGCTCGGCGAAGGGGTCCGCGGTCCGGCCCCGGAACGCGAAGGTCCCGATCCCGGTCGCCTGCGCGGCGTGGGCGATCACCACGACCGTGTCGGCCATGATGGCATCATAGGGGGCGCCCGCCCGGTACCATTCCAGCATGGTGAATTCGGGCAGATGCAGGTCGCCGCGCTCGCGGTCGCGGAACACCCGTGCGAACTCGAAAATCCGCGCCTCGCCGGCCGCCAGCAGCTTCTTGCAGGCGAATTCGGGCGATGTTCGCAGGTATCGGCTGATCCGGCTGCCATCGGGCCTGATGATCTCGGTCCGGGGGGCATGCAGATGGGTCTCATTGCCCGGCGAGACCTGGAGCACCGAGGTTTCGACCTCGACGAAGCCCTGCTCGGCGAAAAAGCCCCTGAGAGACCCGGTAATGGCCCCCCTTGCCTGGAGGAACGGCCGCCGGTCGAGGTGCCGGCTGGGCGCCCAGAACGGCGAAATCGGCTTTTCCCCAGCCATTAACCGACCACCCCCTGAGCCAGCAAAGTGCTGGCATCCAACGGCAAAATCAGTATGTTGCGGCCCGAAACGGGCGCCGAGGTCTGATTTGAGGCCCCAAGTCCCCCATCGATTTGACCACGTCCTGGCCTGAGCCGGGCCAAGCAAGCAGGAAATATAGCTTTGAGAGTCATCGCCAGTTCTATTCGCAAGGGCAACGTGATCGAGCAAGACGGCAAGCTCTATGTCGTCGTGAGCGCCGAGAACATCCATCCCGGCAAGGGCACGCCGGTCAGCCAGATCGAAATGCGCCGAATCTCGGACGGGGTAAAGATCTCCGAGCGCTACAAGACCACCGACCAGGTCGAAAAGGCCACGATCGAAGAGCGCAACTTCACCTTCCTTTACGAAGACGGCGACGGCTTCCACTTCATGAACCCTGAGACCTACGACCAGGTCCAGGTCTCTAAAGACGTGGTCGGCGACGCGGCCGCCTATCTTCAGCCAGAGATGATGGTCAAGCTGTCGACCCACGACGTCAACGTGGTGTCGCTCGCGTTGCCGCAGCGCGTAACGCTGGAAGTGGTCGAGACCGAGCCCGTGACCAAGGGCCAGACCGCCTCGTCCTCCTACAAGCCCGCGGTGCTCTCCAACGGCATCCGCACCACCGTGCCGCCGCACATCGCCGTCGGCACCCGCATCGTGGTGATGACCGAAGACGGCTCCTACTCCGAGCGCGCCAAGGACTAGGCAAGGGATCGAGGATCGGACAGGTGCCGCCGGGGGGCGAGACAGTGGGTAGAAAGGCTTTCTGCTTCGTCTCGCTTTTTCTGGCGTCGCTTTCGCTCCTCACCACCACGCCGCTCGCCGCGGACGAATTCCGCAGCCCCTCACTCACAGCCCTGCGCGTCGATTGGCGCGCAGCGCTCGACCAGCTCCGCACCGAGATCAACAGCCGCCCGCAGGTCGCCGGCGATTTCATCTTCGTGCCGCGCCGTTCGGTGCCACGCTTCGATCCGCGCGCAATGCCCGCGCTGGTGCAGCTCAACGCGGTCTCCTCGCAACACTTCACCGGCATTGCCCGCAGCTCGGTTCCCGTGCTGCTGCCGTTCGATGCCGCCGCCTATCTCGAAGCACAACGCAGCCGCGCACAGGCCCCGCTGGCGCTGGCGCGCTACCAGGCCGATTTCAATCCCGCCGACATGTTCGACGCCGGTCCCGCCGGCTACAGCGCGACGTTCTCGCTCGAGCCCGGCGCCGGCGACGGCATGCCATTGCGCACCTTCGCAAAGCCGGTCGAGGTGCAGATCACCGGATCGGCGCTCGTCTATGACATCGCCGATCCCGCCGGCGGCAAGGGCGAGCCGGTCAAGCCGCTGGCGGCAATTTATCCGGACCTGCGCAAATTCATCCGCGAGGGCTATGTGCGCTACGCCTTCACGCGCTTCGGCGCCGCCTATGTGGTTTCGATCCAGTGCCTGGACAGCGTCGCGAAACCGCGGCGGCTCGCCTGCAAGGAAGCCTATCCCGTTGCCGAGCGCTTCCTGAAGGCATTGCACGTCGCCGGCGGGCAGCGCATGCGGCCACTGATGGACGTTGCCTCCGATCTGATCGATCGCCCGGTCGCACGTTCGGCGGATTTCAGCTATCGGCCGAGCGGCGACATCATCCCGAACACCGGCTACCGCAAGCAGGGCGGCCATCCCGATCCGATGGCCTATGCGCAGATCCGCTTTCCGCTCGAGAAGGCGCCTGCCTTTGTGCATTCGCAGTCCTACGCCAAGCGCGACAAGGACGACCGCCCGACCGCCTATCCGTGGCGCGACAATTTCTGCGAGTCACGCAGCTTCGAAGTCTGGCAGTGCGGCGGCGGCTATGGCCACCAGGGCGAGGACATCCGCGCGGCCGACTGCCCCTCGCCGGGTGACGGCCGCGACCCCTGCGATCCCAAACAGCGCGGCGTCGTTGCCGTTCGCGACGCCACGGTGATCCGTGCCTCCAAGGATCAGGCCGCGACGCTCGAGGTCAACAGCCGCACCGAGCACATCCGCTTCCGCTACATGCACATGAATCCGCAGGCGTTGAACGCCGACGGCATTCTCAACGGCCGCATCGTCACCGAGGGCGAGAAGATCGGCGTGATCTCCAACTACCTTGACCACCCCGCCGGCACGTCGATGCACCTGCATTTCGACGTCCAGGTGTTCACCCGCGACGGCTGGATCTGGGTCAGCCCCTACGTCACGCTGGTCTCGGCCTATGAACGCCTGATCCGCGCCCGCGGCCGCGAGGTCGGGCCGGAGATCGCAAGCTCGCCGCAGCCGGTCGCACACGCGCTGCCCGAGGATGTGATCAAACCCGATCAGCGCGAGGGATCGAGCAGCGAAGAGAATTGACGCGCTGCTCGCGCCGGCCATGTGGCTCGGACGCGTGTGTTGATGACACGCCAATGACAGCCCTGCAGGCTTGGCCAAGCCTGATCCCGCCGGCTCCCCCATGACCTGATCTTCTCTGGCCCCAGACTTGCTTGGCGTCCGCAGCCAAACAGGATGAAGGGGAAGCTCATGCGTTATCTCACCACGGCGGCTATTCTCGCCGTCGCTTTCGCTATACCGGTTCAAGCGGAAGAATTGAGCGGCACGCTGAAGAAGATCAAGGACACCGGCGCGATCACCCTCGGGATACGCGACAGCGCGGTGCCCTTCAGCTACATCGACGACAAGCAGAAGATCGTCGGCTACGCCGTCGACATCTGCATGAAGATCGTCGACGAGATCAAGACCGAGCTCAAGCTGGACAAGCTCGAGGTCAACGAGACCATCGTCACCTCATCCACCCGCATTCCACTGATGGCGAACGGCACGGTCGATCTCGAGTGCGGCTCGACGACCAACAACGCCGACCGCCAAAAGCAGGTGTGGTTCACCAATACCCATTTTCTCACGGCGAGCCGTTTCGTGTCCAAGAAGGCGCTGAAGCTCGACCAGGTCGATGATCTCAAAGGAAAGGCGGTCGTCTCGGTCTCCGGCACGACCAACATCACCCAGCTCAACAAGGCCAACGCCGCCCGCTCGCTCGGCATCACCGTGATGAGCGCCAAGGACGTCCCAGAGGCCTTCCTGATGGTCGAGACCGACCGCGCCGTGGCCTTCGTCATGGACGACATCCAGCTTGCGGCCATGATCGCCTCGTCAAAGGATCCGTCGCTCTATGCCATCAGCACCGGCGCATTTTCCGATCCGGAGCCCTATGGCATCATGCTCCGCAAGGACGACGTGCCGTTCAAGGCGGTGGTCGATCGCGCAACGGCCAAGCTCTACAAGAGCCCCGAGATCGAGAAGATCTACAACAGATGGTTCATGGAGTCGGTGCCCCCGCGCGGCCTCAACTTCCATGTCCCGATGCCGGCCTCGCTGAAGAAATCGTTCGAGAGCCCGTCGGACAATCCCGATCCTGCGTCTTACGGGGGCTGAGGACGGCTTGAGGACCCGGATGACGAAGGGTCATCCGGGTTACCGGCTTTACTCCAGAAACGTCGTCAGCTGCGCGCCCTCGTCAGCCACGAATACGGCGATCAGTTCAGCCGGCTCGGTGGTGCTGGCGTTGGCAGAGACCAGATGCGTCGCGCCCGGCGGCTCGAAGAAGGATTGGCCGACACCGAACGTCTCGACCGGGCCGCCACCGAGCTGGGAGCGGATCTCGCCCTTGGTGATATAGGCCGTCACCGAGCCGGCATGCCGGTGCGGCCGCGAAAACCCGCCCGGACCGTAGAACACGCGCACGATGGTGACGCGCTTACCCGGTACGTTGGGCAATGCGTATGAGCCGATCGGCTCGATCTTGTCGAGCGGCGAGCTTTCCGCGGCGGTGGCGCAGAGCGGCGCCAGTGCGCCTGATACCTTGTCCATCGTCACCGGCAGCACCTTGCCGATCGCAACCGCGCAGACGAGGCCGCCGACGACGGCCAGCGCCATCGAGCGCAATGGCACAGGGCGCGGCATGGTGACCAAATTCATTGCAGTCATAACAACCTCCCCTCGTTGCAATCAGGACGCCGCGGCATTCGCCGCGACCGGCCGCTTCGTTGGCGTCCAGCGATAGGCCGCACCAAATCGGTTCCAGACGTTGATCGAGGCGATTGCCGACGTCAGGTACATCAGCTCGGTCTCCGAGAATTCACGCTGTACCTCTGCGTAAACCTCGTCGCCGAAGCCGTCGGGAAGCAAGGTCAACGCCTCGGCCCAGGCTAATGCCGCACGCTCACGCGCCGAGTAGATCGGTGCCTCACGCCAGACCGCGACCAGATGGAGCTTGTCCGCGGGTATGCCAAGCCGCTCCGAGAGGAGGATATGATGCTGCACACAGAACGCGCAACCATTGATCTGCGAGGCGCGCAGCTTGGCGAGCTCGAGCAGCTGCTTGTCGAGGCCGGCCTTGGCCGCAACCTGGCCCAGCGCCAGCACCAGATCATACGCGTCCGGAGCAATCCTCTTGAAATCCTCGTACTCGCTGCGGGCGTGTGACATTGCCGTTCACCTCGTGCTATTATAAGACTGCTTACATCTTATAAGAGTTCTTACATTATGCGCAAGTCGGCGACCATCACGAAATCGAAACCGGCGAAGGGATCCAGGCAGGAGGCTGTGGTGCACGTGCCCGCCCCCGGCGAAGGCAAGCGCGGCGAGCAAGGCTATCTCGGCTATCTCCTGCGTCAGGCCCACGCCGCGGTACGGCTGAAGATGGAACGCACGCTGGCTGATCTCGGCGTGACCTCGCCGCAATTCGCCGTGCTGACCATGCTGAACGCCTATCCCGGACTCTCGGGCGCCGACGTCGCCCGCCTCACCTTCCTGACGCCGCAGACCGTCGGCGTCATCATCCGCAACCTCGAGCGCGACGGCGCGATCCTGATGACGCCGCATCCCGTCCACGGCCGCATTCAGCAATGGACGCTGACGCCGCGTGGCGCGACGCTGCTCAAGGCATGCCGGGACCGTGTGCTCGAACTGGAGAAGCGTCTGGTGACAGGGCTCGACGCCAAAGCTGAAGTCACCGTCCGCCGTTGGCTTGCGGGCGTCGCGGCCGATCTGCAGGACGAGGTCTAGTCGCCTCCTCCGTCGCCGCCGTCGCCATCCCCGAAATCACCGAAGCCGAAGTCGCCGTCCCCCTGAATGCCGCGGCCAAAATTCTCCGCGATGATCATCATGACCACGACCAACAGCCCCGCGCCGAACGGCCAGGGATTGGAACGGATGATGTCGAACAGCTCCCGCATGCGCGCATGATACGCAGATGGAAGCGAACTGACCGTAAAAGGACAGGCTTAAAGTTGGGGATTTGGGAGGCCGGCCTAGCCACCCTTCAACACTTTCTTAACCTCGCCGTCGGGCCAGGTCCCGCCTGCCCGAATGACCCGGACGCGACTTCGGTCCGCAGCATTGACCAGCACGTGCGAACTGATCCGGTCGCTGCTCGGCTCCAGATGCAAATCCGTTTCGGGTTTCCAGCTCAGCGTCGCCGCGAGATCGCCTGGAAAAATTTGCCAGCACGATCCGTCGTCGAGCTCGACAACATGGCTTTCCGCGTGCGCGCGTATCTTCATTCCACCCCGAAATCTTGTTGGAGGTAGGCCCTGGCGTTCGGCCAGGGCCCGGCTCCGTCAATCGTTGTCGTGATGAATCACGGTCTTGCTGCGGTTGCCGAATTCATCTTCCTTCTTGATCACCGTGGTGCGGTCGGCGGGCGCGCGCTCCTTGATGACGGTGGTGCGATCACGATCGCGGTCGCGATATTCGTGGGACTCGCCGACCGTCACGCCGGCGCCGACCGGGCCGACATGAACACCGACTTCATCCGCGAACGCAGGGGCCGCGATAGCCGTAACCATCGCAGCGGCGAACAGATACTTCCTCATCTCATCCTCCTCCAATGTCGTGCGGAGGGAATGCGGGACTGCGACACTTTGTTCCGGAGCACGTGACGCCGAAAGCCTGTTCCTCATGTTCCGGGAACCGGCTCACAGGCGCCACGTTTCCAGCTACAATGGCCGTATGAAACATGCTGATTCCTCGGCCATCACCCGCCGCGCCGTGCTCCAGTCCACGCTGAGCACAGCCGCTCTGCTCGCAATCCCGACGAGCGTCTTCGCGTCGCCGCCGGGCTTCGATGAATGGCGCGAGGGGTTTCGCGCACGCGCGATGGCCAAAGGCATTTCGGCCGCGACCTGGCAGCGTGCGATGGCGCGGGTCGAGCCCGACATGAGCGTCTTCAAGCAGATGCGCAACCAGCCCGAATTCCACGAGCAGGTCTGGCAATACATCAACCGCCGCGTCTCGGACTGGCGCATCATCAACGGCAAGATCGCACTCAAGAACAACGAGGCATTGCTTGCGCGGATCGAACGCGATTTCGGCGTCGAGCGCGGCACGCTGCTGGCGCTGTGGGGCGTGGAATCCGCCTACGGCGATCCGCTGGTGCAGCAGAACCACATGACGCCGGTGTTTCCCTCGCTCGCCGCACTCGCCTGGAACGAGCCGCGCCGCAAGGCCTATTGGGAGACCGAGCTGATCAATGCGCTGCGCATCGTCGACAAGGGCTGGAGCACGCCCGAGGAGATGCAGGGATCCTGGGCCGGCGCGATGGGCCATTCGCAATGGATGCCGGAAGTCTGGCTCAATGTCGGCATCGACTATGACAGCGACGGCAAGGTCTCCCCGTTCGGCAAGCCTGACGACGCGCTGGGATCGACGGCAAAGTACCTCGTCAATCGCGGCAAATGGCATCGCGGCGAGCATTGGGGCTACGAGGTGCGCACATCCGGCGAGATGAGCGGCAGCCGCACCTATGCGGCGTGGCAGGCGGCGGGCGTCACCCGCGCCGACGGCCAGCCATTCCCGCAGCCGAACGCATCAGCGCAGATGTGGACACCTGTCGCGGGCGGGCCGACGTTCCTGCTGGGGCCGAATTTCTATTCGGTGAAGAGCTACAATCCCTCGATGAACTACGCGCTCGCGATCTGCCATCTCGGCGACCGCTGTCTGGGTGCGCCGCCCTTCATTCAGCCCTTCCCCGGCTCCGAGCGCGTGCTCACGCTCGCCGAGGTGCAGGAGATGCAGACGCGGCTGACCAAGGCCGGCTTTGATACCGGCGGCACCGACGGCCGCGTCGGCAACGACACCATGAAGGCGATCAAGGATTTCCAGCAGCGCGCCGGGATCGCGCCCGCCGATGGCTATGGCGGGCTGAAGGTGCTGGCGAAGCTGCGGCAGGGATCGTAGACGGGCTCAGTGCCGGTACTGCGGCTCTTCCGCATCGAGCTGGCGGCGGATTGCAGCGAGGTGCAGCCGCGCGGATTCGGAATCGCCTTCGCGCATCTGCTTGTAGGTCGCAGCCGCAATCGCGGGATCGACCGGCAGAACTTTCCGTCCCGTCGACATCGCCAGCACCTGCACCTCGGCGGCACGCTCGAGGTAGTAGAGATCGTCCCAGGCTTCCGCGATCGTCGGCGCCAGTACCATCACGCCGTGATGCTTCATGAAGACGATGTCGGCATCCCCGACAGCTGATGCGATGCGCGCGCCTTCGCGGTTGTCGAGCGCAAGGCCGTTGTAATCGCGGTCGACCGCTGTGCGGCCGTAGAACTTCAGCGCGGTTTGCCCGGCCCAGATCAGGGGATCGCCCTCGGTCATCGACAGCGCCGTGGCGTAGGGCATGTGGGTGTGGAACGCGACCTTGGCGCGCGGCAAGCGCTTGTGCATCTCGGCATGGATGTAGAATGCCGTCGCCTCGGGCTCACCTTCGCCATCGAGCACGTGGCCGTGGAAATCGCAGATCAGAAGCTTCGACGCCGTCAGCTCGCGGAAGGCGTAGCCGTAGGGGTTGACCAGGAAGAGATCGTCATGGCCGGGCACCACGGCCGAGAAATGATTGCAGATGCCCTCCTCGAAACCATTGCGTGCGGCCATTCGGAAGCAGGCGGCGAGATCCTCGCGCGCCGTGCGGATCGCATCGGTCGCGAGGTCCGGCCGGTTCGAGCGAGCGGCCGCTGGTGAGGAGGCATGAAGGCTATGCGCCATGGCGAAGGAGACCTCTATCAGGCATGAGACGGCCGCGTTTTACAGGGCCTGCGCCTGCGCGTCAGCCCCTGCGGCCGCCACCCTGCCCTGCGCCTCTCACGCCCGCCGTGGCACGCCCCCGGCATTCATGCCGCCGTCGATCACGAGCTCGCTGCCGGTGACGTAACGCGAGGCATCCGAGGCCAGATACAGCACGCCGGAGGCAATCTCCGCGGCCTGGCCGGCACGGGCAAGCGGGGTTGCGACCTTGGCGCGCTCCTCCGGATCGATCGGTGCATTCTGGCCGGCGCCGGAGGCCCCGGTCGGAATCTTGCCCCAGATCGGCGTGTCGATGATGCCGGGATGCACCGAGTTGACGCGGATGCCGTCGCCGGCCGCCGCGCATTCCATCGCGATCGATTTGGCGAACAGCCGCACGCCGCCCTTGGTCAGCGAATAGGCCGAGAGGCCCGGCGCGCCGCGTAGGCCCGCCAGCGACGACATCATGACAATCGAGCCGCCGCCGGTCTTGCGCATCAAGGGCAGGCAATGTTTGGCCGAGAGAAACACGCCGTCGAGATTGATCGCATTCTGCTTGCGCCAGTCCGAGAGCGTCATGTCGGTGATCGAGGGCACGGCAATGCCGATACCGGCATTGGAGACCATGATGTCGAGCCGGCCGTAGCGCTTCGCGACCTCGGCGACGATCTCGATCCAGCGCTCCTCGCTGGTGACATCTTGCTCCAGGAAGATCGCCTTGCCGCCGGCTTTTGTCACTCGCGTGGCGAGCTCGGGCCCGCGGAGCTCATCGATGTCGGTGATGATAACAGTCGCGCCTTCGCGCGCGAACAGCTCGACAATCGCCTCGCCAATGCCGGATGCGCCGCCCGTGACCAGTGCGACCTTGCCCTCAACCTGTCCTGCCATGTTCACTCCCTTTCTTTTTGTTGTTTGAGGCCGTTTTGTCTTGCGCATGATCTTGTCGGAAAACCGCTTCGCACTTTTCCGGATCAGGCGCTACCTAATCACGGATGGCCCCTGGTCCGGTAGTGCGACGTCGATGACGCGAAACTGCACGCGCTCGGCGCCCTGATAGCGATCGACCGACAAGGAGCCCGCGACATGCAATTGCTGGCCGCGATTGGCGAGCAGTGCGTTGCCGAGCTTTTGCCCGACCGAGCGGAACGCGATGCCGTTGACAATCGCGCCGTCGCCCGACTTGAAGCGTAAACGCAGATGCGCCTGCCCGACCTCGTCGGCAAAGACGAGCTGATGCGCCGGCAGCGCCAGCACGGCTTCCGGATTGCCGCTGCCGAACGGCCCTGCGCGATTGAGCGTGGTCGCAAGCTCCGTCGTCACTGCGCGCGCCGAGATCGCGCCGTCGATATAGAGCTCGTTGACATGGCGCGCCTCGGCGACGTCCTGCGCCAGCGCGTTTTCGAGATAGGCGCGGAATTCGGCGAGCTTCTCTTTCCGCAGCGTCACGCCCGCGGCCATCGCGTGACCGCCGCCTTTCAGCAGGATGCCGTCAGTGACCGCTTGCCGCACCACCTTGCCGAGATCGACGCCGGTGATCGAGCGGCCCGAGCCGGTGCCGATACCGCCGGGTTCGAGCGCAATCGCGAAGGCAGGTCGCGAAAACTTCTCTTTCAGGCGCGATGCGACAAGGCCGACCACGCCGGGATGCCAGCCTTCGGACGCGGTGACGATGACGCCGAGCTTGTCCTCGAGCCCGATCGATGCGAGCGCTTCGGCTTCGGCCTGCGCTTCGGCCGCCTGCTCGATGACCCGGCGCTCGCTGTTGAGACGGTCGAGCTCGGCCGCGATACGCGCGGCTTCGACGCTGTCGCCCTCGAGCAACAGCCGCACGCCGAGATCAGCGCGGCCGATGCGGCCGCCGGCATTGACGCGTGGGCCCAGCATGAAGCCGAGATGCCAGGCTTCCGGCGGGCCATTCAGCCGCGCCACGTCCATCAGCGCGGTATGGCCGACATGGTCGCGCCGCCGCATCGCGATCAGTCCCTTGGCGACGAAGGCGCGGTTCAGGCCGATCAGTGGCGCCACGTCAGCGACGGTGCCGAGCGCGACGTGGTGCAGCATGCCGAGCAGATCGGGCTCGGGCATCTCCGCATTCCAGAAGCCGCGCTGGCGCAGCTCGCGATTGACGGCGACCAGCGTGACCAGCACGAGACCGACGGCGGCGAGATGGCCGAGGCCGGAGAGATCGTCGAGACGGTTCGGATTGACCAGGGCGTCGACCTCCGGCAGCTCCGTGCCGGCCTGGTGGTGGTCGATCACGACGACGGACATGCCGAGGCGTTTGGCTTCGGCGAGCGGCTCGATGCTGGTGGTGCCGCAATCGACGGTGACCAGCAGGGTTGCGCCCTTGGCCGCAAGGCCGCGAACCGCGTCGACGTTCGGGCCGTAGCCCTCAAAGATGCGGTCGGGAATGTGGATCAGCGGATCGAGCCCGCAATGGCGCAGGTGCCAGGCCAGCAGCGCCGCCGAGGTCGCGCCGTCGACGTCGTAATCGCCGAAGATCGCGACCTTCTCGCCCTTCGCCGCGGCATCAGCAATCCGCTTCGCGGCGGCTTCCATCTCCGTCACCGTGAACGGGTCCGGCATGAGCTTTCGGATGGTCGGATCGAGGAAGTCGGCGACCGCGTCGATGTCGACACCGCGGCCGGCCAGCACCCGGGCCAGCAGTTCGGGCAATTGGTGTTGCTGCACGATGGCAAGCGCCTTGGCCGCCCCGCGCGGATCCAGCCGGTCGCGCCAGAGCTTGTCGGTGAGCGAGCGCGCCACGCCCAGGAAGGCCTGGGGCATTTCAACGGGCAAGGCGGTGGCGGGCGGCGTCATAAGGGGAAGTCGGCTGTTGGGAACTCGGGACCCGGACAAGCGCGGATGTCCGGTCACTGGGCTGGAAGGGATTGGCCGGCAATCCCTCGGAATTTGCAACGGCCGGACCGCACAAAGCGGTGGATTGCCGCTTTGCTGCGCTGACTGACTACCATTTAGGCATTCCGCAAAACAGCAAATTAAGCGGGCGTTAGGCGGAATCTTCGAAAACGAATCTTATTCGATCTGTAAGCGATTGTTCCGGGTTCATTGCAGATCAGGCCTCATTGCCAAGGGAAGTGCCCGATGTCTGCTGCGCTGGGTCTGAAAACCAAGCCGACCACCACCGAACCCGCCGACGACGATTCCGACATCTCCGCGCTGATCAACCGCCTCACCGCGGAGGTCAACCAGATCGCGGTCGACAAGACCAAGTCGATCCAGCAGATCACCAACCAGATGAAGATGCTGGCGCTGAACGCGCTGATCGAGAGCTCGCGGGCCGGCGCGCAAGGCGCGGGCTTCGCGGTGGTGGCGCAGGAGGTCCGCGGTGTCGGCCAGCAGGTCGAGACCATCGCGCGCGAGCTCGAGACGCAGCTGACCAAACGCACCGGCGATCTCGTCGCCTCGATCGACCGCATGAGCCAACGGTCGCGCGGCGAGCGGATGATGGATCTCTCCCTCAATGCGGTCGAGCTGATCGACCGCAACCTCTATGAGCGTACCTGCGACGTGCGCTGGTGGGCCACCGATTCCGCCGTGGTCGATTGCGCGGCCTCGCCTGCGCCGGCCGCAGTCAGCTACGCCTCGCAGCGCCTCGGCGTCATCCTCGGCGCCTACACCGTCTATCTCGACCTCTGGCTCTGCGACCTCGATGGCAACGTCATCGCCAACGGCCGCGCGGATCGCTTTCGTGTGGTCGGCCAGAACGTCGCCCACACCAAATGGTTTCGCGAGGCAAAGACCTTGCGCTCCGGCGACGACTATGTCGCCGGCGACATCGAGAACCAGCCGCTGCTCGGCAACGCGCAGGTCGCGACCTACTGCGCCAGCGTCCGCGCGGGCGGCCAGGCCAACGGCGCGCCGATCGGCGTGCTCGCCATCCATTTCGACTGGGAGCCGCAGGCGCGCGCGATCGTGCAAGGCGTGCGCGTCGGCGATGCCGACAAGGCCCGCGTGCTGCTGGTCGACTCGCATTTCCGCGTCATCGCCGCCTCCGACGGCCAAGGCATCTTAAGCGAACGCATCTCGATCTCGCTCAACGGCCAGCGCTCCGGCTTCTACCAGGACCGCTCCGGCGCGATGATCGCCTTCCATGCGACGCCGGGCTACGAGACCTATCGCGGGCTTGGCTGGTACGGCGTGATCGTCTGCGCGACGTGAGGCCGACGAAAACAACCCCATGCACAGTAGCGGGCGGGTTGTTTTCTTAGCGGTTTTTGTTTTCGATCTGGCGTGACGAAAGCAGCCTGCGATTTTTCGCGTGATGCCGTTTGACACGTCGGGCAAAACACCGGCATTCTCCGACGATGGCGTCGTTCGCGAGCGAGGCTGACGACTGGCGCGCCCCGCAATGTCCAAACCTCCGCTTTCCGACCCCGTCGCCCGCGCCACCTCCGACAGCACGGGAAGCGCGCCGAGTGACGGCTTTGCCGATCTCGTGCCTGAGCTCAGCGTCTCAAACATCCAAACCAGCCTGGCGTTCTGGCGAGACCTGCTCGGCTTCGACATCGCCTATGACCGCCCTGACGCCCGATTTGCCTATCTGGTCAGGGGCCGTTTGCAGGTGATGCTGTGCGAGCTGAACGGACGATGGGAGACGGCGGAGATGAAGCCGCCGTTCGGGCGCGGCATCAATTTCCAGATGGTCGTCGATCGCGTCGATCCGATCCTGCGCGCGCTCGAAGGCGCGAAATGGCCGCTCTACGAGCCACCGAACGAGGCCTGGTATCGGGTCGGCGATCGCGAAGTCGGGCAGCGTGAGTTTCTCGTGCAGGATCCCGATGGCTATTTGATCCGCCTGGTCGAACGCCTGGGGATACGCGCGCCGTCGTAGCCCCGACCGCGCTAGGCCCTGGCGACGCGCTCTCCGACCGTGTGCAATGCTGCACCTCCGAGCGTCTGCGACGGGCGCTCGCCGAACATCGCGAGGTAATATTGCGCGAACCGGCCGAGCTCGTAAAAGCCCTGCTCCATCGCGACGGCCGCTACGGTGGTCGAGCCGGGCGCGCTCTGGTGCAGGATCGAGTGAACGGCGCAGAGGCGCTTGTGCCGGAGGAAGCTGACCGGGCCGAGACCGAACACCTCCTGAAAGGCGCGATGCAAGGTGCGCCGCGATACACCGAGTGCCGCGCAAATCTCGGAGACATGCACCGGTCGCGTACCAGCTTCGTCGAGATAGTCCTCAACCCTGCGGATCAGCCGTCGCGCCGAAGGCAACCAGCCGCCGTCGTCGGGCGGCAGCGACGACATGACGTTGGCCGCCATGCATTCGACGATCGATCGCTTCCAGAAATCCGCCGTCGACGGCGTCAGGCCAAGCTTGTTAGTGCCCAGATGCGACATGATCCGAACCAGGCGGCGCGATGCGATCGCGCCAGTCTCGAGGTCCGCCCGGAAATGGCCGCGGCTGCGCCAGGTGTCGGGATCGCTCAGCCTCGTCTCGCCGCCGAACAAGGATGCGACTTCGTTGAGGTCGAGGCGCATCGCGGCATAAGCGGACCCGCCGTGAAAGACCCCGTCATGCTCGAGCAACGGCGGGATCACAAGCACGTCATTGAGCTGCATGTCGAACGACCAGTGCGCAACGCGGTCTTCGGCCGCCAGCAGCATTCCGATGATCAGCTTGTCGTCGCTGGAGACACGCTGTGTGCGCATACCTACATTGAACGTTCCGATGCTGAGCGAGAAATCGCCGATGCCGATATGGGACAACGTTCCGCGTAATCGCCCGCGGCCAAGCTGCATCACATCGACATGCGAACCGTGGACGGCCTGCTGAAGTCCTTCGAAACCGTCCAGCTTTTTCGAATCAACCAGAAGAAATTGCCCCATGGCTGAACCCTGTTGCTGAAGGGCGGCTATTCTGGGGCAGGCGATAGTGAAGTACCACCCTAGCGCGAGTCCATGCGACAAAGTGATCTGGTGGTTTGATCTAAATCAATACTGTATTTGATGCGAGCTAAGTACCAGATCGCGCTGCGGATTGAGCGATTAGCGACATGGGTCATTAAGTCTCACCTGTCGCTCACACGTATTGGCACAAACTGCACATCACAGCTGCCAAATCTTCGGATACCGTTTGCAACCTTAGCGATTTCGACAGAACGCGCTCCGCAGATGGCGGAGCGCACGTGGCAGGTGTTTGCCGCGTGCTGGACTACGTGCGCGCAAAGGAAAGAGATGTTGACGCAATGAGGCGTCTTCCTCTCCCCGAGCGCCAAAAAAGAGGGGACCAGATAATGCGTCCAATGAGCCGGGGAACGTGCCGTCGTCTGCCAATGTCTACGCCTTAGCGTCAGGTGGGATACGCGTATCGGAGTGTCCACCATGCTGCGGGCGGATCTGGATCACTGCGAGTGGTTGCCGGATGACGTGAAGACCGGCGAGATGGTCTTCATTCCCGGCGGGACGTTTCGCATGGGATCCGACCATCATTATCCCGAGGAGGCGCCGAGCCATCGCGTCTCCGTCGATGGCTTCTGGATCGATCGCACGCCGGTTACCAACCGGCAGTTCAAGCAGTTCGTCAATACCACCGGCCATGTCACTGAGGCGCAGATCGTTCCCGACCCGAAGGATTATCCCGGCGCGCTGAAGGAGATGCTCTACGCGGGCTCGCTGGTGTTCTCGCCCCTGCCCCGCATCACCGACCTCAAGGACTGGAGCCAGTGGTGGTCGTTCATGCGCGGCGCCAACTGGCGCCATCCCTACGGTCCCGGCAGCAACATCAAGGGTCTCGACGACCATCCGGTCGTGCACGTCTCCTACAGCGATGCGGCGGCCTATGCGCGCTGGGCCGGCAAGGAGCTGCCGACGGAGGCCGAATGGGAATTCGCGGCGCGCGGCGGCCTCGAGGGCGAGGAGTTCGCCTGGGGCGATGCACTTATGCCCGGCGGCAAGCATATGGCCAACATCTGGCAGGGTAACTTCCCTGTCCAGAATCTCGGCGAGGATGGGTTCGAGCGTACCTCGCCGGTCATGGCCTTCCCGCCGAATGGCTACGGCCTTCACGACATGATCGGTAATGTCTGGGAGTGGACCTCCGACTGGTGGTCGGCCAAGCACACGGCCGACGCCGCAAAGCCCTGCTGCGTCCCAAGCAATCCCCGCGGCGGCCGTGAGGAGGCGAGCTTTGATCCATGTCAACCAGACATCCGCATCCCGCGCAAAGTCTTGAAAGGCGGCTCGCATCTTTGCGCGCCGAATTATTGCCGCCGCTATCGCCCTGCTGCGCGGCACGCCGAGCCCATCGATACATCGACCAGCCACGTCGGTTTCCGATGCGTGGTGCGAGCGCCGCTTGCCAATCAACGCGAACAAGAAGGACGTGCTGCAACATAGGGAGTAAGGAATGAGTGGCGAATTGGAGAACAACAAAAACCAGTCGCGGGCTGACAAGTCGATCGATCGCAGAAACCTTCTTTTGGGAACATCCTCGCTCGTCGCGGCCGCGGCGCTGACCTCCGATGCATTCGCGCAGGCTCAGAAGGCGGCTCCCGCTGCGTCATCGTCCAATTCGGGCAGCAAGCCGAATATCCTCTTCATCATGGGTGACGACATCGGCTGGTTCAATGTCAGCGCCTACAATTTGGGAATCATGGGCTATCGCACGCCCAATATCGATCGCATCGGCAAGGAAGGCGCTGTTTTCACCGACTGGTACGGCCAGCAGAGTTGCACGGCGGGCCGCGCGGCCTTCATCACAGGACAATCACCGATACGCACCGGCCTGACCAAGGTCGGCCTGCCTGGCGCCGAGCTCGGGCTTGGACCGCTGGATCCAAGCGTCGCCGACGTCCTCAAGACCTATGGTTACGCCACCGGTCAGTTCGGCAAGAACCATCTCGGCGACCGCGACGAACATCTGCCGACCGCGCACGGCTTCGATGAATTCTTCGGCAATCTCTACCATCTCAACGCCGAGGAGGAGCCGGAGAACCCCGACTATCCGAAGGATCCCGAGTTCCGCAAGAAGTTCGGGCCGCGCGGCGTGCTCAAGGCCACCAGCGACGGCAAGATCGAGAACACCGGACCACTCAATACCAAGCGCATGGAGACTGTGGACGAGGAATTCCTCGGAGCGGCGAAGGATTTCATCAACCGCCAGCATCGGGCCAACAAGCCGTGGTTCTGCTACTTCAACTCGACCCGGATGCACATCTTCACGCATCTGAAGAAGGAGTCGCAGGGCAAGACCGGGCTCGGCACTTATCCCGACGGCATGGTGGAGCACGACGGGATGGTCGGCGAGCTGTTGAAGCTCGTGGATGATCTCGGCGTCGCCAACAACACCATCGTCGTCTACACCACCGACAACGGCGCCGAAGCCTTCACCTGGCCTGATGGCGGCTCCACGCCGTTCAAGGGCGAGAAGGCGACAAACTGGGAAGGCGGCTTCCGCGTTCCCTGCCTGATGCGCTGGCCGGGCGTCATCCAGCCGGGCACCGTGATCAACGATGTCTGCGCGCATGAGGATTTCATCCCGACCTTTGCGGCAGCGAATGGCGATACCGACCTCGTCGAGAAGCTGAAAAAGGGCTCAACGCTGAACGGCAAGACGTTCAAGGTCTATCTCGACGGGGTCAACCTGCTGCCGTTCCTCAAGGGTGACGCAAAGGAATCGCCGCGCAAGGAGTTCATGTATTGGAGTGACGACGGCGACTTGATGGCCCTCCGCATCCGCGAGTGGAAGATCACCTTCATGGAGCAGCACACTGAGGTGAATCCACAAACCCCGCTTGGCGTCTGGCAAGGCAACTTCACCAAGCTACGCGGGCCAAATCTCTACAATCTCCGGGCAGATCCGTTCGAGCGGGGCCCCGACAGCATCTACTACGCCGATTGGCAGGCCCACCGCGCCTTCATGTTCGTCCCGGCTCAAGCGATCGTCGCGAAATACATCGAGAGCTTCAAGGAGTTTCCACCACGCGCAAAGGCAGCGAGCTTCACCGTCAGTGACGTGATGGACAAACTGACCACGGCGAACTCGGGCAAGAACTAAGAAATACGCCGTGCATCGGCCGGTGAAATGCCGGCCGGTGGTTTCTCAAAAAGACTGGAAGAGCATGTCGGAATCCGGAACGGCAGGAGCAGCGGCCTTCAAGGCACCCGCGAACGCCGACCGCTCGGCGGCGCGTGACGCCGTGCTCGATCTCAAGTCACGCATCGGCCAGTCCGTGCTCGGCCAGGATCATCTCGTCGAGAGCATGCTGATCGGGCTTCTGGCCAATGGAAATCTCCTAATCGAGAGCCTGCCGGGCCTCGCCAAGACGCGCGCAGTCAAGACGCTGGCAAAGCATCTGGCCGCGGACCTGTCGCGGGTGCAGTTCACCCCCGACCTGCTGCCATCGGACGTGACCGGCGCTGAAATCTACGTGCAGACCGACAAGGGCGGCCAGTTCGAGTTTCAGAAGGGTCCGATCTTCGCCAATCTGGTGCTGGCCGACGAGATCAACCGTGCGCCGGCCAAGGTGCAATCCGCGCTGCTCGAAGCCATGGAAGAGCGCCAGGTCACGGTCGCCGGCAAGACCTACAAGATGCCCGATCTGTTCATGGTGCTCGCGACCGAGAACCCGATCGAGCAGGAAGGCACCTACCCCCTTCCCGAAGCCCAGCTCGACCGCTTCCTGATGCATGTCGTCATCACCTATCCCGACGAAGCGACGGAGGCCGAAATCATCCGGCTCAACCGCGCGGAAAACGCACAGGCACCGAAGGACCACGCCACCGAGCCGCCACCGATCCCGCAGCAGGAAATTCTCAATGCGCGCGGCGAGATCGACGGCATCTTCGTCTCGGACCTCGCCGAGAAATACATGGTCGACGTCATCTCCGCGACGCGCTTCCCCGGCCGTTATGGCGAGCGCCTGAGCAAATGGATCCAGGTCGGCGCAAGTCCACGCGGCAGCCTCGCGCTCGACCGTTGCGCCCGTACCCGCGCATGGCTCGACGAGTACGACTTCGTGACACCCGACCATGTTCGCGCCGTCGTCCACGACTGCCTGAGGCACCGGATCATCCTCAGCTACGAGGCAGTGTCCCAGGGCGTCACTCCCGACCAGGTGATCGACAAGATCACCGAGCTCGTCGCGGCAGCCTGAGGCCGACATGCCCGAGACATCAGCCAAACTGCCAGGAGCCAAACTGCCAGGTGTCTATGTCGATCTCGACGACCTGATTGCGCTCGAATACCGCGGACGCAGGGTCTCGTTCCTGCCGCGTCAGCCGGTCCACAGCCTGCTTTCGGGCCGCTTTGCTTCACGCATGCGCGGCCGTGGCCTGAACTTCGAGGAAATCAGGGACTATCGCGCCGGCGACGACGTCCGCTCGATCGACTGGAAAGTGACGGCGCGCCTGCGCAAGCCGCATATCCGTGTCTTCAACGAAGAGCGTGACCGGCAAACGATCCTCGTGGTCGACCAGCGCCTGTCGATGTTCTTCGGCAGCCGACGCGCGATGAAATCGGTGACCGCCGCGGAGGCAGCCGCGATCGGCGCCTGGCGGGTGCTTGGCGTCGGCGACCGCATCGGCGGCGTGGTGTTCGGCGACCAGGGCATCACGGAGGTGACGGCGCGTCGCAGCCGGGCGAACGTGCTCCAGATCCTCGCCGCCATCGTCGCTCAGAACCAGGCGCTGGGTGTCGGGCGCGGTCTCGTCTCCGCGCCGGCGATGCTCAATGCCGCGCTTGATCGCGCGCGGCGTCGCGCGCCCCATGATGCGGCCGTGATCATCATCAGCGATTTCGATGGCGCCGACGAGACGACGCGGGGCATGGTCGCCGACATGGCGCGGCACAATGATGTGATCGCCGTGCTGGTCCATGATCCCCTGCAAAGCGATCTGCCGTCTTCGGCCACCATGACCGTGACCGACGGCGAATTGCAGATCAGGCTCGACGTCGGCCGTGACAGCGTTCGCGACAATGTATCGCGAGCCACTCAGGATCGCCTCAAGGTTATCTTCGACTGGTCGCATGAACTCGGAATCCCCGTGCTGCCGCTAAGCGCCGCGGAGGATACAGCCGCACAACTTCGCCGCCTGCTCGGCGGCCTCTCGGCGCGCCATGGTGGTGGTACCCGCCACAACCGGACGGAGGCGGCCCTTGGCTGAAGCTCCATCCGCAACGGCAGATCCTGTCGCCGGCCTGATCGACGTCCCGCTGCCGCGTGAGGTGAGCCTCTGGCCACAGACCTGGGAGGCGCGGCTCGCGATTGGCCTGCTGCTGCTGGCGATGGTTGCGGCGGTGTGGCGCTATGTGCATCGGCGCCGCGTTGACCGCTATCGCCGCGAAGCGCTCGCAGAGCTTTCGCGGATCGAGCATGCCGGCGATTCGGGGCCTTCGGAACTGCTGTCGAGGCTCACCGTGCTGGTGCGGCGCACGTCGCTGGCCGCCTTCCCGCGCGCGCAGGTCGCGCCCCTGATCGGGCCGGCATGGCTTTCCTTCCTCGATCGCAGCTATGGCGGCGAGGAGTTCTCTCATGGCGTGGGCCGCCTGCTCGCGAGCGATCCGTATCAGCAAATACCGCCCGAACCGGCCGAGCTGCAATCGCTGCTTCGGCTCGTCCGCCTCTGGATCAGGGGGCACCATGCTTGAATTCGCCTGGCCATGGCTGCTTCTGTTGCTGCCGCTGCCAATCCTGGCGTGGTGGCTGCTGCCGCCGTACCGGGCGCGACAGGCCTCGATCCAGGTGCCGTTCTTCGACAGGCTCGCCGCAGCAACGGGACAGACGCCGCAGCGGGGCGCGGTCATCCTGGAACGCCGGGCCGTGCAAATGATCGCCGCCGTGGCGATCTGGACATTGCTGGTGATCGCGCTCACGCGCCCGCAATGGGTCGGCGACGCAGTGACGCGCGACGTGTCCGCGCGCGACCTGATCCTGGCGATCGATATCTCGGGCTCGATGGACCAGAACGATTTCAAGGCGTCCGACGGCAAGGTGCTGACCCGTCTCGACGGCGTGAAGCGCGTGGTCAGTGATTTCATTGCCCGTCGCAAGGGCGACCGGGTCGCCCTCCTCCTGTTCGGCACCAAGGCCTATGTGCAGGTGCCGTTCACCCAGGATCTGCAAACGGCGCAGCAATTGCTCGATCAGGCCGCAGTCGGCATGGCCGGCCAGCAGACCGCGATCGGTGACACGATCGGCCTTGCCATCAAGACATTCGCGGCCAGCACGGCGAAGCAGAAGCTGCTGGTCCTCCTGACCGACGGCAACGATACCGCGAGCCGCGTGCCGCCCGAGCACGCCGCCGACATCGCCCATCAGAACGACGTCGCCGTCTACACGATCGGTGTCGGCGATCCCGCCGCTTCCGGCGAAAACCGCGTCGATCTCGGGGTCCTTCAGCGCGTCGCGACCACCACGGGCGGGCACTTTTTCAGAGCCGAGGATGGCGCCGAGCTGCAGGCGATCTACGCCGACATCGACCGGCTGGCGCCGGCGAAACTTCAGACCCTGTCGTGGCGGCCGAAATTGCCGCTGTTCCAGTGGCCGCTTGGCGCGGCCGTCATGCTTGGCCTGCTGCTGTGGCTCGCACTCCTGCTCGGCAGCGAGTGGCGTCGGATGAGGAGCGTCAGCCATGCATGACGCGGCCACGATGTCCTTCCATCTGTTGCGACCGCTCTGGCTGCTCGCGCTGATCCCGCTCGCTGTGGTGTTGGTCGTCCTGCTGCGCCGGCAAAGCGCGAGCGCGCAATGGGGCGGCGTGATCGCCCCCCATCTCCTCACGCACCTGATCGTGCGGCCGCAGCAGGGACGCCACGTCAATCCGCTCTATCTGGTGGCTGCCGCCATGACGCTCGGAATCGTCGCGCTGTCCGGACCGACCTGGCGGCGGGAGCTGCCGCCCTTTGTCGAGGACAAGGCGCCACTGATGGTCGCACTCGCCGTCGGCGCCTCGATGGGCGGGACCGATATCGCGCCGTCGCGCCTCGAACGCGCCAAGCAGAAAGTCAGCGATCTGCTGGCGGCCCGCGCCGGTGCCCGGACCGGCCTTGTCGCCTATGCCGGCACCGCGCATCTTGTGATGCCGCCGACCGATGACCGCTCCGTGATCGCGCCATTCCTGGCCGCGCTGTCTCCGGGACTGATGCCTACGGACGGCATGAATGTGGCCGCCGCAATCGCCCTTTCGGTCGACGCGCTGGCGACCGAACCCGTCGCCGGAACCATCCTCCTTGTCGCCGACGATCTCGGCACTGCCGATGCGGCCGCCATGCAGCAAGCGGCCGGGCGCAACAGCCTCGTCGTCCTTGCGGTCAGCGCTGACGATTCTGCGCTGCCGGCCGGCATCGATGCCATCAAGGTCAGCATCGACGGCTCCGACATTGCGCGGCTGGAGCGACGGATCGAGACACGTTTTCAGGCCGCGCAAGGCGATGCGTTCGGAACCCAATGGCGCGACGAAGGCTATTGGCTGCTGCCGCTGCTGGCGCTGCTGAGCCTGCTCTGGTTCCGGCGCGGCACGACCGTGGCCTGGATTTTGGCTCTCTGCATCGTCTCGCACGCGGCGCCGTCGCGCGCCGAGGGATCCTCGGGGTTCACCGGCCTGTGGCTGACGCCTGACCAGCAGGGACGGCTGGCGTTCGACCGCAGCGAGTATCGGGCTGCGCAAAATCTGTTCGCCGATCCGATGTGGCGCGGCATCGCGGCCTACCGCAGCTATGACTTCATCGCAGCCGCCGAGGAATTCGCGCGCGTCGATACGCTCGAGGGCAAATTCGCGCTTGGCAATGCCCAGGCGCAAAACCACGCCTATGAAAAGGCCCTGAAGACCTACGACGAGGTGTTGAAGGCGCAGCCCGGCAACGCCGCAGCAAAGACCAACCGCGCCATCGTTCAGGCGGCGCTGGAGGCGGCGGAGGCGAAGCGCCGAAAGCAGGAGCAGGACGATTCCGCGCCGCCGGACGAGAAGGCCGACGAGACGCGCATCGATCCCAACCAGAAAGGCGGCAAGAGGATCACCGTCACGCCGCAGGACGTCACCACCGCAGGCGCGGCCGAAGCCTGGATGCGGCAGGTCCAGACCTCGCCGGCCGATTTCCTCAAGCTGAAATTCGCGATCCAGGACGCAGCGCCTGCGCAGCGAACGGCCGCGCCATGACACGATGGATCGGATCAGCCATGGTCTGGATCGCCGCGCTGCTGCTGCAACCGCACGCCTTCGCGCAGGAGCCGGTCGCCGCGGAGCCGATCGTGCAGGTGACGGCCGATCCGGCACGTGTCGTGGTCGGACAGCCCGTGACGCTGCGGATCGCCGTGCTCGCGCCCAACTACATGACCTCGCCGCCCGAGCTGCCCGATTTCCAGGTCCGCAATGCCGTGACCCGGCAGCTGCAGAGCGTCAATACCACCGAGCAGCGCGACGGCGTGTCCTATGCCGGCGTGCAGTACGAATATGCCATCTCGCCGCAGGAGCCCGGCACCTATGCGATTGCGGACCAGAGCGTCAGCATCAAATACGCCGCCGCCCCTCCCGCCACGCGTGAGCTGAGCGTCGTGCTGCCGCGTGTGTCGTTCGAGGCCTTCATTCCGGATGCGGCCGCCGCACTCCGTCCGTTTGTGTCAGCCCAAAAGCTGGTTGCCGAACAGCAGATCAAACGTTCATCCGACCCGCTCAGGGCCGGCGACGCCGTCACCCTGACGGTGACGATCACCGCCGAGGGGACACCGGCGATGCTGCTACCCCCGTTGCAATTTTCGGCGGTCGATGGCCTGCGGCTCTATCCGGCACAGTCTCAGCTCGAGGACAAGACGCAGGCGCGCACCGACGTCATGACCGCGACCCGGATCGAGTCCGCGACCTATATGGTGGAACGATCCGGCACCTATGCGCTGCCCGCGATCGAGATCGGTTGGTGGAACGTGGCCGGCGGCAAGGTCGAGCGGATCCATCTCGACGGTTTGGCTTTCACCGTTGCCGCAACTCCCGGGATGACAGGCGAGCGGCCTGTCGGCCAATCCGGCCGCAATTGGACCTGGGCCGGCATTCGCGACGTCCTCGCAGACCATTGGTTGATCGTCCTGCTCGCAGCCATCATTGCTGTGGGCCTCGGCCTGATCGCGCCCCGCGCGATCCGGCGAGCGAGCGCCGATCATCGACGACGCCGGGACGCCTACCGCCGGTCGGAGGCCTTTGCATTCCACCAGCTTCGCCGCGCGATCGGTCGCCGGGACGCAAGCCGGGCCTATTTCGCATTGCTCGATTGGTTGCCGCACCTCAAGGCCGCCCCGGACAGCACCGCCGCGGCGTTTCGCGCGGCCGCAGGCGATCCGGTGCTCGACGCGCAGATCGGAGCGCTCGAGCGCACGCTCTATGGCAAGGGAGGCAACGCCGCTCCCTGGTCGCCCAACGAGATGATCCGCCATCTGACCGCGGCGCGCCGCGATCTGCGACCGCGCGCGAGGCACGGCCGCAGCAGAGGCCTGCCCCCATCGATCAATCCGGCCGGGACTTCCACGCCTGCGCATGACCGCAGGAGGCCCGCCAGATGAGCGAAGCACGTCAAGACCAGGCAGCACCAGAACGGAGCTCGTTGTCACCAGCGAAAACAACCCTTGTGTAACCGGGAGCGTCAAATGAGCAGTGAAACGACAAGGCAAGACCTCAGCACGGATTCCGCCTCCGATACCGCGCGAGCCATTCATCGCCGAGCGATTCTGCTCGGCACATCGTCGATCGTCGCGACGGCCGCGCTGACCTCACAGGCCGTTGCCCAGGCGCAGAAGGCTGCGCCGTCGCCAACACCCGCCGCGGCGCCGCCGAGCGGACGCAAGCCCAATATCCTCGTCATCTTCGGCGACGACATCGGCATTCCCCAGATCAGCGCCTACACCATGGGCATGATGGGCTACCGCACGCCCAACATCGACCGGATCGCGCGCGAAGGCGCGATCTTCACGGACTCCTACGGCCAGCAGAGCTGCACGGCCGGCCGCGCCTCCTTCATCCTCGGCCAGGAGCCGTTCCGGACCGGCTTGCTCACGATCGGCATGCCCGGCGATCCCCATGGCATCCAGGACTGGATGCCGACGATCGCCGACGTGCTGAAGACGCAAGGCTATGCCACCGGCCAGTTCGGCAAGAACCATCTCGGCGATCGCGACGAGCATCTGCCGACCAAGCACGGCTTCGACGAATTCTTCGGTAATCTCTATCACCTCAATGCGGAAGAAGAGCCGGAGGGCTATTTCTATCCGAAGGATCCGAATTTCCGGAAACAGTACGGCCCGCGCGGCGTGCTCAAGACATCGGCCGACGGCAAGATCGAGGACACAGGCCCTCTGAATACCGCGCGGATGCCGACGGTGGACGAGGAGTTCCTCGGCGGCGCCAAGGATTTCATCGGACGTCAGGTCCGCGCCAACCGTCCGTTCTTCGTCTGGTTCAATTCGACGCGGATGCATGTCTTCACGCATCTGAAGCCGTCGTCGCTTGGCAAGACCGGCAAGGGTATGCATGCCGACGGCATGGTCGAGCATGACGGCATGGTCGGCGAGTTGCTGCAGCAACTGGACGATCTCGGCATCGCCGACAACACCATCGTCCTCTACACCACGGACAACGGCGCCGAACTCGCGCTGTGGCCCGACGGCGCGCAGACGCCGTTCCATGGCGAGAAAGGCACGACCTGGGAAGGCGGCATGCGCATTCCCATGATGGTCAGGTGGCCAGGCGTCGTGAAGCCCGGCACGCAATACAACGAGATCATCTCGCTGATCGACTGGTTCCCGACCCTCTGCGCCGCTGCCGGGATCCCGGACATCAAGGAGAAGATGAAGACCGGATTCGCCGGCGCCGGCGGCAAAAGCTTCCGGGTTCATCTCGACGGCTACAACTTCATGCCGTTCTTCAAGGGAGAGACCACCACGCCGCCGCGGGACGCGCTCTACTATTTCGACCAAGGCGGCAATCTCAACGCCATCAGGTGGAACGACTGGAAGCTGAGCTTCGCCACCGCCTCCAAGGGTAATATCGCGACCGCGACCCGCGAAATTCCCGCATGGTCGCTGATCGCGAACCTGCGCATGGACCCCTACGAGCGCGGCATGGAGGATGGCGGCGGAGCGATCGACTTTCTGGCCCGGAACATGTGGCTGATCGTGCCGGTGCAAGGGAAGATCAAGGAGTTCTTCTCCGACTTCGACCAGTTCCCCTATCAGGAAGGCAGCTCGCTGAACGCGAGCGGCATCAATTACGGCCTGCTTCGGCAGCAGGCGGCCTTGAAGCGGCTCAACGAGCTCGAACGCATGAAGCCGCAATAGCCGGAGCGAGGGATGGAAGGGGAGATGCAATGATGGCACGGCTCGCTGCTTTGCTGCTTGCATGTTTGGCCGGCATCGCCGTTGCGATGGCGCAGCCGGCCGATCTCCTGCCCTCCTGGAACGACGGCGCGGCGAAATCGGCGATTGCCGACTTCGTCGTGCGCGTCACGCGCGACGGCGGCCCGGACTTCGTGCCGCCCGCCGAGCGCATCGCCGTGTTCGACAATGACGGCACGCTGTGGTGCGAGCAGCCGATCTATTTCCAGTTCGCGTTCGGGCTCGACCAGGTCAAGGCGATGGCGCCGCAGCATCCGGAATGGAAGCAGCAGCAGCCGTTCAAGGCGTTCCTCGCCGGTGACAAGGACGCCTTCGCCGCGCAAGGCCAAAAGGCAATGCTCACCCTGCTCGCGGTGGCGCACAGCGGCATGACGACGGACGCTTACGCCCGATCGGTCGGCGACTGGCTGGCGCAGGCCCGGCATCCGCGGTTCAACCGGCCCTACGACGAGCTGATCTACCAGCCGATGGTGGAGCTGCTCGCCTATCTGCGCGCGAACGGTTTCAAGACCTTCATCGTCTCCGGCGGCGGCGTCGAATTCATGCGGGTCTGGGCCGAGAAGGCCTACGGCATTCCGCCGGAGCAGGTCGTGGGCTCGTCCGGCGTCACGCAGTTCAAGATCGGCGCCGACGGCCGGCCTGTGCTGATGAAGCTGCCGAAGGTCGAATTCATCGACGACGGCGCCGGCAAGCCGTCGGGCATCAACCGCTTCATCGGCCGCCGCCCGATCCTTGCCTTCGGCAATTCGGATGGCGACCAGCAGATGCTGCAATGGACCGCGGCCGGCTCCGGTGCGCGCTTCCTCGGCATCGTCCACCACACCGACGCCGCACGCGAATACGCCTACGACCGCCAGTCGAAGGTCGGAAAGCTCGACAAGGCCTGGGACGAGGCCACCCAGCGCGGCTGGACCGTCGTCGACATGGCGAAAGACTGGAAGACGGTGTTCGCGTCCGACCGCGGCAGCACGGGAGCGGCGCAATGACGGGAAACCGGTGATGGATCTGACGGGCAATAGGCAGAAGAGCAAGAAGAGGTACACAATGTCTAAGCATACCGACGTGGCACGACTGGCAGGCTGCATTCTGGTTCTCGCCGGCGGCATAACGATAGCGCCGGCGACGCTATCGGCGGCCCCGCTTCAACCGACCGCGATCCAGCACGACGCCACGGCGTCGTCCGACCTCATCGAGGTCCGCGCGGCGGGTCGCCGCGGCGGGGCGGCAGTGGGCCCCCGTGGCGGTGCGGTCGTTCATCGCGGCGGTGCCGCCGTCGGTCCGCGCGGCGCGGCCTATCGCGGCACCACCGTCGTCAGAGGACCTCGGGGCAACGTCGCAGCTCGCAGCACGACGGCGGTTGCCGGACGCGGCGGCTGGGCACGGCCGGGCTGGTACGGCTGGCCGCGTGGCGGCGCAATTGCCGCGGGTGCCGCGATCGGCGTCGTGACCGCGGCAACGGCGGCCGCATGGGCCGGTGCAGCCCCCGCGCCCGGCATGTGCTGGTACTACACCGATCCGTCCCGCACCCAGGGCTTTTGGGACTATTGCCAGTGACGGCGGCGCGCCAATGACACCGGGGCGGCCATCATGAGCGGCTACGACATCTTCGCCTGGATCGTGCTGGTGATCCTGCTCGCCAGCGGCGTCGCCGTGATCTGCATCGCCGGATGGCTGCCCGGTCATATCGCCAAATCGCGCAACCATCCCTACGCACAGGCAGTGGCGGTCGCGGGCTGGATCACGCTGTTCTTCGGCTTCGCGCTATGGCCCCTCGCCTTCATCTGGGCCTATGTCGACGTGCCATCGCGCAAGGCAGGAGATGCGTGATGGCCATCGCGATCCTCAACATCTACCTCGTGCTGCTGTTCCTGCTGGTACATTTCAGAGTCGTGCGCTTCAACCTGTTCTGGAAAGTATCACCGGCGATCGTGATGGTGCTGGTGCTGCTGGGCTTGCTGATCCCGATGGGCTGGGGCGCGCCGCAAGGCGCAGCGCTGGTGGTGCGCAACGCGGTCTCGATCGTGCCTGACGTCGCGGGCGAAGTGACCGACGTCCCCGTCGTCGCCAACGTGCCGCTGCGGTCCGGCGACGTGCTGTTCAAGATCGACCCGACACCTTACGCGGCACAAGTGAAGGCGATCAACGCCCAGTTCAAGCTCGCGAAGACACGGCTCGGCCAGATGACCGAACTTTACGAAAAGGACGCCGGCCGCGGCTTCGACGTCGAGCAGCGCCAGTCCGAGGCCGATCAATTGTCCGGCCAGCTCGAGGCCGCGCAGTGGAATCTCGACAAGACCACCGTGCGCGCGCCGGCCGACGGCTACGTCACCAACCTCGCGCTACGCAAGGGCGCGCGCGTCTCGAGCCTGCCGCTGTCGCCGGTGATGGCGTTCATCGACACCTCCTCGACCATCATCGGCGTCGAGATCAACCAGATCGACGCGCGTTACGTCGCGCCCGGCCAGGAGGTCGAGGCCACCTTCAAATTCGCCCCGGGCCAGATCTTTACGGGCAAGGTCGAAAGCGTGCTGCAGGCGATCGCGCCGGGCCAGACGCAGACGTCGGGCACAGCCGTGCTGCCGAGGGCGATCGAGGCGGCGCCGTTCGTCGTCCGCGTCAGGCTCGACGATGCCGATTTCGCAAGGCGCCTGCCGGCAGGAAGCGCAGGCACGGCGGCGATCTACACCGACCATGTCAAGCCGGCGCACATCGTTCGACGTGTGGTGCTGCGCCAGCTTGCGATCCTGAATTACGTCAATCCGTTCTGAGGGAGTGCCACATGTTGAGAGTCATCGCCGGAGCCACCGTTGCTGCATTGGTGGCTTTGAGCGCACAGGCCCAGACTCCCTCCCCGGATGAGCTCGCCGCGCGCAACATCCATCGCCGCGCCGTCGAGGCGATGATCTGGGCCATGCCGGCGGTGAATACCGACTTGATGCTTCAGGCGATGCTGAGGAGCACGAAAGCCAAGGTCAACGAGATCGTCTATTGGTCGAAGCCAGTGAACTGGAAGAACCAGACGCTGACGCCGAACCCTGACTCGATCTATTTCATGTCGTTCTGGAACGTGAAAGACGGACCGATCGTGCTGGAGATCCCGCCGGCGCAAGGCGGCTCGATCGCGGGCAATATCGTCACCGCCTGGCAGATGCCGCTGGAGGACGCCGGCCCTGAAGGCGCCGACAAGGGCCAAGGTGGCAAATACCTGATCCTGCCGCCCGATTACAAAAGCGCTGTGCCCGCTGGCTATATTCCGCTGCAGTCCGACACATTCAGCGGCTTCGCGCTGCTGCGGTCCAATCTCGCCAGCCATGCCGATGCCGACGTCGCCAAATCGGTCGCTTATGGCAAGCAGATCAAGATCTATCGATTGTCGAGCGCGAAGGAGCCGCCGGCGACCAATTTCACAGACGCCTATGACGTCTTGTTCGACTCGACGATCCCGTATGATTCAAGATTCTATCGCGGCCTCGACCGCGTCGTGCAGAGCGAACCATGGCTCGATCGCGACCGCGCCATGATCGATCAGCTTGCAACCATTGGCATCGTGAAAGGCAAGCCGTTTGATCCGGACCCGAAGACCATCGTGCTGCTGGACCAGGCTGCGGGCGAGGCCCACGCCATCCTGGCGCAGATCTATGACGCGGGCTTCCCCGCGATCAATCCGGGAATCCGCTGGTTCCCGGCTGCGGTGGCTGAAATGGTGAAGGCTGCAAGCGGCGGATATGCCGATCCGAATGCATACCCGGTCGATGCGCGGGGCGTGACCTACACGCTCGGCTTCACCGGGATCAAGCGGCTCGGTACCGCCCAGTTCTATCTGATGTCGAACAAGGACAAGGACGGCCAGCCGTTTGACGGTGGCGCCACCTATCGCTTGACGGTACCGGCCAACGCGCCGGTCAAGCAATACTGGTCGGCCACCGTCTACGACCGCGAGACGCATGCGCTGGTGCGCAACATGCCGAGCGCCAGCCGCGCCTCGATCAGTCCCGGCATCCAGAAAAACGCCGACGGCTCGGTCGATGTCTATTTCGGCCCGAAGGCGCCCGACGGCAAGGAAGCCAATTGGGTGCCGACCGACCCTGCCCGCAAGTTCGAGCTGCTGTTCCGCCTCTACGGGCCGGAAAAGCCGCTGTTCGATCACAGCTGGAAGCTGCCCGACGTCGAGCGGGTCGCGACCACGATCGGAGGCGCCACGAAGTAGATGAGCCATGACGACGGCTTTGAGGGACGATTGGACTTGCTCGGGTGGATGACTTGATGGGACCAAGGAGACGCAACATGACGGGACATTTTCGGAAGACCACGCTTGCGGCGACGTTCGCGGCGATGAGCTTCACCGCCCAGCCTGCCCTCGCCGATTCCGGCGGCGTCAGCTTCTGGCTCCCCGGCATCTTCGGCAGCCTCGCCGCCGTTCCGGTCGCGCCGGGGTGGGCCTATTCGACCATCTACATCCATCTCAACGAGAAGGCCGGCGCCGGGCAGAACTTCGTCACCAGCGGCGGCATTCCCGGTTCGGTGACGGCCGGCCTCAACGCGCATGCCGACGTGCTCGTGCAAGGCATCACCTACACCTCGGCGATGCCGGTGCTCGGCGGCCAGGCCGCCTTCACGCTGCTCACCGCCCCCGGCAACATCGGTGTCGGCATCGATGCGACGCTGACCGGCCCGCGTGGCAACGCCATTTCGGGCGGCGTCTCGGACAACCGCACCACGCTGACCGACGTGTTCTACCAGGGCACGCTGAAATGGAACCAGGGCGTCCACAACGAGATGGTCTACATCACCGGCAACATCCCGAGTGGGACTTACGACTCCACGCGGCTCGCCAATTTGAGCTTCGGCTTCCCCGCGGTCGACGCCGGCGCCGGCTACACCTATCTCGACCCCAAAAGCGGCCATGAATTTTCGGTCGTCGGCGGGCTCACCTATAATTTCATGAACGGCGCGCTGCAGTACCAGAACGGCATCGATTTCCATGTCGACTGGGCCGCCTCGCAGTTCGTCAGCAAGACCGTCCATGTCGGCATCGCCGGCTATTTCTTCCAGCAGCTCACCGACGACAGCGGCCCCGGCGCCAAGCTCGGCGGCTTCCGCGGACAGGCGGTCGGCATCGGACCACAAATCGGCTTCATGATCCCGATGTCCGACGGCTATCAGGGCTATCTCAACGTCCGCGGCTACAAGGATCTCGAGGTCCAGAACCGGCCGAGCAGTTGGTCGACCTGGGTGACCTTCTCGCTCTCCCAGGCCGCTTCGCCGCCAGCCGCGACCAAGCCCATCGTTCGAAAGTATTGACGGAGGCGTCACGCAGCGCCAATGCCCGGAGATCAGACCAGAAAGCGCCCATTCAGCATCGGCTTCCAGACATCGATCATCACGGTGTTCGTGGCCGTCGTGCTGCTTGTTGGCCTGACCCTGGTCTATCTCAGCTTCGAGCGCGTGACTTCGATCACGCGGACGGCGGCGAGCGGCTTCATCGAGAAGGTCGCGCAACTCGGGTCCGACCATGTCGACGAACAGTTCAAGAATGTTCGCGACAATCTCGACATCCTGTCCGGCCTGACGCCGATCCAGGAAGCCGACATCGCGGACAATACGCGGCTCTACAGCCTGATGGCGGCGATGCTGCGCAACAACCCGCAGCTGTTCAACCTCTATGTCGGCTATGAGGACGGTTCGTTCATCGAGATGGATGTGATCGACCGCGCCAAGCCGGCGTTCCGCGCCAGCCTGAGGGTCGATCAGGATGCGGCGTTCCGGCTGGTCGTGATCTCACGCACGGCAGGCGCCGCGCCGGTCACGCAATATCTGTCGGAGAACCTGATCCAGGTCGCCGAGGTCCCCGGCCCCACCGGCTACGATCCCCGGCAGCGGCCCTGGTATGTCGAGGCGTTCAAGAACGACAAGACGCTGCTGACCGGGCCCTACGTGTTCTACGCCACGGGCGAGCCCGGCTACACGTTGCGAACGCCCCTGAAGGAAGGACGCCGCGGCGTCGTCGCCGGCGACGTGCTGCTGAACCGGTTCGAGGCCATGCTGGGGGAACAGAAGCTCGGCCAATCCGGGCTCGCCTTCCTGTTCAACGATGCCGAGCGCATCGTCGGTCATCCCGAGATGAGCCGCCTGATGGCGGAGATCCCGGAGCGGCAGGACGATTTGCCACAAATTGGCGCGCTCAAGCTGCCCGCATTGGTCCCGATCATCCGATCCTGGCGCAACGGCGGGCCAGCGCAGCAATTCTTCGCCGATGCGTCGGGCCGGACCTATGTCGCAGCGGTGCACCGGCTGGAGACGGCCGGCTCGGCCAATGTCCGGCTCGCGATGATCGCGCCGCTCGACGAATTCTACGCCCAGATCATCGGCGAGCGCCGCGCGCTGTTCGCGCTGGCGCTGGCCTTCGTCGGCGCCACGCTGCCGTTCGCGTTCTGGCTGGGATCGCGGATGGCGCAGCCGCTCCGCAAGCTGGTCGAGGAAACTGACGCCATCCAGCGCTTCGACATCGCAGAGCGGCCGCGCATCCACTCCGCGATTGCCGAGATCGAGGAGCTCGGCCGCTCGGTCTTCACCATGCGGAGCGTGGTCAGCAGCTTTGCCAGCTTCATCCCGCGCCCGATTGTGCGGCAGCTCATCGAAACCGGCTCGTCGCTCCGCCTCGGCGGCAGCAGGCGCGAGGTCACGGTGCTGTTCACGGATGTCGCCGACTTCACCGCCAAGACCGAGCGGGCCGACCCATCGCAGGTGATGATCTTCACCTCGCGCTATTTCGCAGCGCTTTCGGACGAGATCATGCGGCACCGGGGTACGATCGACAAATACATTGGTGACGCCGTGATGGCGTTCTGGAACGCGCCCGCGGATGACCCTGATCACACCGTCAACGCCTGCCGCGCCGTGCTGGCATGCCTTACGGCAAACGAGGCCCTCAACAAGGAGTTTCGGCGCGAGGGCTGGCCGCCCTACGACACGCGTTACGGCCTCCATGTCGGAGATGCCGTGATCGGCAATGTCGGCTCCAGTGACCGGATGAACTACACCGCGCTCGGCGCCACCGTGAACCTGGCCTCGCGGCTGGAAGGCCTCAACAAGAACTACGGCACGCGCGTGCTGGTCAGCGCAGCGGTGCGCGCACGCGTCGGCCATGCGTTCCTGTTGCGCAGCGTCGACAGCATCACGCCGAAGGGATTTGCCGAGCCGATCGAGGTCAGCGAGCTGCGCGGCGAGCTGGCGCAGGCGAGCGAAGCCGAGATCATCATGTGCCAGCGCTGGGACGAGGTGTTTGCCGCGATTGCGCAGGACGGCGCGGCCGACACCACCCTGGTCCGACTCTCCGGCTTCCTGCACGACTATCCCAAGGACGGCATCGCGCAGTTTCACGCCCAGCGTTTTCGCGGCACCGCCCGCAATTCGGGAGCAGCGGCATGAGCGCCCGCCCCATCAACCGCCGGCGATTGCTGCTGAGCGGCGCGGCTGCAGCCGGCGCCTCGGCACTTGGGGTGCCCGCCATCGCGCAGGCGCGCAGAAAAGTCCGGCTCGGCTATCTCCATGTGGTCGCCGTGGACGGGCATATCTGGACCGGCCTGGATCGCGGCTCGTTCGATCGGGAGGGCATCGATTTCGAGCTGCACGAGTTCAACACCGGGCCTGAAGTGTTCGAAGCGATGATGCGCGGAAAGACCGATGTCGCTTCGGCGGGCGGTGTCATCTCCAATTACCTCGCGCTCGGCCGCGGCCGGGGCTTTCTCATCAATGACATCGAGGTTGCGACCGCGCAGCTCTGGGTCCGGCCGTCGCTCGGAATCAACAAGTTCGCCGATCTCAGGGGCAAGCGGATCGCGACGACCATGAAGACCACGGCGCACATCTTTCTCGACCGCGCGCTGAAGGCCAACAACATCGCCTCGTCCGAGGTGGAGATCGTCAACGCCAGCATGCCCGATGCCGTCAAGGCGTTCATCGCCGGCCAGGTACCGGCCGTGGCGCTGTGGGTGCCATTCAATGTCGCCGTGCGCGAGGCACTGCCTGACGCCGTGAAACTGGTGGACGCCTCCGCCTTCTATCCGCAATCCGCCGTGCTCGGCGGCTGGGCGGCGCGGCTGGATTATTATGCCGACAACAAAGAGGTCCTGAGCAGGATCATCCGCGCCTGGGTCGACGCGAACGACCACATGGTGCGCAATCCGGCCGCTGCCACGGAGGCGCTCCCGGTTCACTACAAGCCATCGCGCCCCCAAGACATCGCTGAAGCCTTCAAGGCGCAAAAGCTCTATTCCGCGCGCGAATGGCGGCGGCTCTATGCCGATGGCACCGTGCTGAAATGGTTGCAGCAGGCCAGCGACTTCTTCATGGCGGACGCCGGTGTCACCGGCGCACAGCGCGCGTCGGATTATTTTGATACGCAGCTCTATCTGGCGGCAACTGGATAGAGACCAGCAGATCGCAAATGATCCCTCACCGCATTTTTCCCGGAACGCACGTCTCTCGCGCATTTCCGGCATGTTTTGTCTGTGACAGGCGAGAGCGTACCCAGCAACTCTGTTAAGATGGATCGCGCCAACGCGAGAGCGTGAGCATCCGCTGGATTTGGTCAACTCACGTTCCCCAATGTCGAGGAGGCACGCCATGAAGTTCGTCGTGATCGGCGGAACCGGGCTGATCGGATCCCAGCTCGTTGCGAAGCTCAAGCAGCAAGGCCACGAGGTCATCGCGGCCTCACCGAAATCCGGCGTGAATGCCGTTACAGGGGAAGGTCTCACCACAGTGCTGGCCGGCGCGGATGTCGTCGTCGACGTCGCCAATTCACCATCCTGGGAGCCTGCCGCCGTGCTCGAATTCTTCCAACGTTCGAGCCAGAACCTGGTCGCTGCCGAAGCCAAGGCTGGCGTCAAGCATCATGTCGCGCTGTCGATCGTGGGGACCGACCGTTCGCCCGACATCGCCTATTTCCGTGCCAAGCTCGCGCAGGAGACCGTCATCAAGGCCTCGCCGATCCCCTACTCGATCGTCCGCGCCACCCAGTTCTTCGAATTCCTCGGCGCCATCGGCGAAGCAGGTGTGATCGACGGCAAGATCGTCGTTCCCTCGGCGCTGTTCCAGCCGATCGCATCGGTCGACGTCGCAGATAGCCTTGCCGAGGTCGCAACGGGACGGCCCTTGAACGGCACGATCGACATCGCAGGTCCCGAGAAGGCGCCCTTCAATGAATTCGTCGCGCGGCGCCTGAAGGCAGCCGGTGACGGCCGCCAAGTGGTGGGGGACCGAAAGGCGCAGTATTACGGCGTCGCCATCGACGACACGACGCTCGTCCCGCTCGGCGAGGCGCGGCTCGGAAAGACGCCGCTCGCAACCTGGTTGACGGGCATCTAGAGATCTGGCGCCGGCATCATCCGCCCTCCACGAACGCGACCGGCGTCCCTTTCGCGACGCTGGCCGCGACGCGTTCGGCGTCCCAATTGGTGAGACGAACGCAGCCGTGCGATTGCCCCTTCGAGATATTTTGCGGCGACGGCGTGCCATGGATGCCGTAGCCGTCGGCGGACAGGTTGATCCACATCGTGCCGACCGGATTGTTCGGGCCGGGCCTGATCTTGAAGGGTCTTCGCGCATGAACGCCCTTGAAATGATAGGCGGGATTGTAGCGGTAGGTCGGATTTGGATCGATCTCGGTGACCTTCAGCGTGCCTGATGGCGACGGCTTCTCCTCGCTTCCGACGCTGGCGGGATAAAAACCGATCAGCGCGTTCGACTTGTCGAGCAGTTTGACGGTCTGCCGCTTCTTGTCGATCTCGACCCTGTCGGCCTTGGCAGGTGCAGCGCTCCCACCGTCGCTGGTGTCGACGACGGCGATGGTCTCGCCGGCACGGTCGAAGTGCCGCCCGGGGTTGAGCGCGGCGAGCAACTGTTCGCTCATGTGAAATTTCTCGGCCAATCCTTCGCGCGGACTGGTGTAGCCGAGCGTCGGAATGTCCTTCATCGCCTCCATCTTTGCTGGAAGCTTGCGCAGGAACGGGCCTGCGACGTCCTTATCGGTGATGGTGTAGGTTGCCATGGGTGGCCGCGTGTCCGCCTGCAGCGCCTTCCAGACGTCATCCGTCAATTCATCCGAGCTCGGCAATTGCCGCGCTTCCGCATAGGCGCGCAGCGCCTTCCTGGCATTCTCGCCGAACCTGCCATCGATCTCGCCGGGCGAGAAATGGGCCCTGTCCAGCAGCACCTGCAGACGCACGCCCGCCGGGGTCGGCTTCTCGTTCGACAGGGTCTTCTTCGATGGTTCAGCCGAACCGATCGCGGCCGCGTCCATCCCGGCGGCGAACGCCGGCGCGGCCGCTAGGGCAAGGAGCGCGACGGCGAAGGCAATTCTCGCTGCCGCGTGGGGCACCTGCTCGGCCATGGTCCAGCTCCGATGTGGCGAGGTCTGTCGGATCGGCAACTCGGCTCGACGGCAGAAGTTTCCAGTTCTTCCCGGCCGACCGCGATCGTTGAGCTAGATCAAGTCTGACGTCCCCCCGGACGGCAGGCTCGATGCATTCCCGTTGAGGACGGCGCATGAATCTGCTGCTCAAGGAAATCCGGCACAACCCACTGCTCTGGCTTCTGGTCTTCGTGCCGGTGGTGATCGTCCTCGCGCAGGTCAGGCCGGATGCTCATACCCTGCTGTTCGTGCTGGCCGTCATTGCCATCATTCCGCTGGCGAGCCTGCTCAGCCATGCTACGGAAGCGGTTGCCGAGCGGACGGGCGACGCGATCGGCGGGCTGTTGAATGCCACGCTTGGCAATCTGACCGAACTCATCATCGCGATCGCTGCGTTGCAGGCCGGTGAATACATGCTGGTGAAGGCTTCCATCGCGGGCGCGATTGTCACCAACTCGCTGTTCATGCTCGGCGCCTCCCTGCTGCTGGGAGGACTGAAATTTCCGACGCAGGAGTACAACCGCGCCGGCGGCAGGCTCTATTCCGCATTGCTGCTGATGGCGACCATCGCCCTGCTCTCGCCCTCGGCCATCGCCGATCTCGACTTCGCCGGAGAGGAAAGCGCGGTGCAGCGGTTGAGCACCGCCTTGGCAATCCTGCTGATTGCGGCCTATGGCCTCAGCCTGTTGTTCTCGATGAAGACCCACAAGGAGCTGTTTGCCAGCGAGGATCACGGCGAAACGGGCGGGCCCGCGCTGCCGATCGGAATTGCCGTCCCGACCCTGCTGGTCGTAACCGTGCTCGTCGCGATCGTCAGCGAGATCTTCGTGGAATCCGTGCAGAAAGCGGCCGAAACGCTCGGCATGAGCCCGGCCTTCGTCGGCTTTGTTGTCGTCGCTCTGGTGGGAGCAGCGGCCGAGATGGCGGTGGCGTTCTCGGCGGCCCGTCACAACCGGCTCGACCTCAGCGTCAGCATCGCGCTTGGAAGCGCATCCCAGATCGCCCTGTTCGTTGCTCCGGTCCTCGTGTTGTTGAGCTATCTCATCGGACCGCACCCGATGGATCTCCAATTCTGGCGCGGCGCGGTGACCATGGTGATGATTGCGACCGTGGTGACATGCTTCGTCACCAACAGCGGACGATCGGCATGGTTCATCGGCGCGCTCCTGCTGTTCATCTATGCCATCTTCGCCATGACGCTCTACATGATACCGCCCGGCTCGCACGGCCCGGTCTAGATCGTGGCCGGTTTAACGGCGCGATCCGGGACGCGGCACGTCAGCATGGTTGGCGTTGTTCGGAAATCCTCCCGGCAACCTTGATCTAGCGCAATGCGCGAGCCGCAGGCAGGCGCAACGCCATCCGCGGGCAGGAAACCGTGGAGCCAATCCATGACTTGTTTGCGTCCGAGAAATATTGCGATCGGGGCCTCAACCTTTGTGTGTGCCGCACTGCTGTCCTTTAGCTGGTCCGGACAAGGCGGCCCCGTGTTGTCGATCGACAGCGCTCAGGCGCGTGTCGGCCGTCCGCTGACACCCGTCAGCGTCGCCGGCGTTGCACGGCGTCAGTATCGGCGGGGCAACTATGGCTACGGCGCCGCTGCCGTTGGAGCCGGCCTCGCCGGCGCAGCGGTGGTGGGCACGACGGCCGCCGTCGCCGCGGCCACCTCACCCTTCGGCGATCCCTACAACAACGGCTATTACGGGAACGGGCCGTATGTCGGCAACAATGCCCTTGCCGCCAACGCCTATTATTCCGGGCCGGCTGAGACCAGCCCGTTCTACCTGCAGCGCGCCTACTCCGGAAGCGCCCCGTGGTACGGCCACAACGGGTGGACTGACTACAAGGCGCGCAATGGCATCGTGTGCGATCCCGGCACCACGTTCAAAGGTGGTGACGGCCTGATGCACGTCTGTCAGTAGCTTCTCAGCACTGCGGCAAGGGGCGGCTCAAGCGTCGCCCCTACGCCGCGCCGCCATCTCGGCCGCAAGCAGCACCGCCGCACGGCTGGCGCCGGTCGATGCGACGCCTTGGCCTGCGATGTCGTAGGCGGTGCCGTGCGCGGGCGTGCAGATCGGAAACGGAAAGCCGCCGAGCAAGGTGACGCCGCGATCGAACCCCATCAGCTTCATCGCGATCTGGCCCTGGTCGTGATACATCGTCAGCACCGCATCGAAGGCGCCGGCCTTGGCGCGCAGGAACACGGTGTCGGCCGGAAACGGTCCCTCCACGGCAATGCCGTCGCGCTGGCCGGCTTCCACCACCGGCGCGATGACATCGATCTCCTCACGGCCGAAATTGCCGCCGTCGCCGGCGTGCGGGTTGAGGCCTGCCACGGCAATCCGCGGCCGCGCAAAGCCGGCATTGCGCATGCAGGCATCAGTGAGTTTCAACGCGCGCTGGATGCGATCGCCGGAGAGCTTTGCAGCCACATCCTTGAGCGGAATGTGCGAGGTAACCCGCGCATTCCAGAGCTCGCCCAGCACGTTGAATTCGCTGGCCGGCGTCTTGAGCCCGGCGACCTCCGCGGAAAATGCAATCTCGTCGTCGTAGTCGGCGCGGGCATACCGCATCGCCTGCTTGTTGAAGGGCGTGAAGCAGACGGCGTCGACGCGGCCATCCCGGGCAAGCTCGAGCGCGTGGCGGTAGTTGGCAAGCGCGAACCTGCCGCCGGCAAGGGTCGCGGTTTTCGGTTCAACCTCCTTGGGGTCGAGATGGCCGAGATCGACGAACAGCGCCTCGCCTTTCGCCGCGCGAAAGTCGGCCCCCTGCTCCACCTTCGTCAGCTCCGGCGTGGCGCCGGCGACGCGTGCGCCCGCGTCGAAGATGCGGCGATCGCCGATCACGACAAGGCGGCAGCGGCTGCGGATCTCGTCCAGCGCCACGAGCTTTGCCGTCAGCTCCGGGCTGATGCCGGCGGGATCTCCCATTGCCAGCGCAATGAGCGGCTTTGCGGTCATATGATCACCTTTTCTTGGGCGGGCGTCTCGGCAGTGGGCGAATTGGGTTTGCGGAAGGGCCGCGCCAGCTGCAGCACCAGCGGAAGCAGCAGCAGCGCGATGCCGCCCACGACCAGGCAGGTCACCAGCTTGTTGGCAAAGAAGATACCGAGCGATCCCTTGGACATCAGCATCGACTGCCGGAACGCATCCTCGGCCTTGTCGCCGATGACGATGGCGAGCACCAGCGGTGCCAACGGATAGAACAGTTTCTTGAAGAGATAGCCGACCACGCCGAAGCCGAGCATCATGACGACGTCGAGATAGGAGTTCGACACCGAATAGGCGCCGACGACGCAGATGATCACGATCAGCGGCGCGATGATCACGAAGGGAATTCGCATCAACGCGGCAAACACCGGCACGGTCAGCAGCACCAGCGCGACCGCGACGATGTTGCCGACATACATCGAGGCGATCAGGCCCCACACAAAATCCTTCTGGTCGACGAACAGCATCGGTCCGGGATTGAGACCCCAGATCATCAGTCCGCCCATCATCACGGCCGCGGTCGCCGAGCCGGGAATGCCGAGCGAAAGCATCGGCAGCAACGCGCTGGTGCCGGCGGCATGATCGGCGGTCTCCGGCGAGATGATGCCTTCGACCTCACCGGTGCCGAAATAGCGGCCGCGGCGCGAGAAGCGGCGGGCGATGCCGTAGCTCATGAAGGATGCCGCGGTCGGACCACCCGGCGTGATCCCCATCCAGCAGCCGATCGCGGCGCTCCGCAGCAGCGCAACGCCGTGCCGTGGCAGGCGGCTGACGGCGCGAAACACCTCGCGCCAGTCGATCTTCGAGGAGACGGCGCGCGCGTGAAATTCCTCCTCGACCGCGACCAGCAGCTCGCCGATGCCGAACAGGCCCATCACAGCGACGACGAAGTTGACGCCCTTGACCAGCTCGTCCACGCCCATGGTGAGGCGAACGCTGCCGGACACCGTGTCGATGCCGATAGCGGCGATGGCAAAGCCGATGGCGAGCGCCACCACGGTCTTGATCGGCGCCGCGCCGCCCATGCCGACGAAGCTTGCGAAAGCCAGGAAGTAGACCGCGAAATATTCCGGCGGACCGAAGGCAAGCGCGACCTGCGCCACCCAGGACGCCAGGAAGGTGATCAGGATGACGCCAATCAGCGCACCGAACGCCGCCGAGCCGAAGGCGGTGGCCAGCGCTGTGGTCGGCCGGCCGTCCCGCGCCATCGGATAGCCGTCGAAGGTCGTCGCGACCGAGGACGGCTCGCCCGGGATGTTGAACAGGATCGAGGTCACCGATCCCCCGAACAGCGCGCCCCAATACATGCTGGAAAGCAGGATGATCGCCGACACCGGCTGCATGCCGAAGGTCAACGGCAGCAGCAGCGACACACCGTTCGGCGCACCCAGCCCCGGCAGCACGCCGACGAGGATGCCGAGCAGCACGCCCACGGCCATCAGGGCCAGATGCGGCACGGTGACCGCGATGGTGAAGCCGTGAAGGAGTTCCTGGAGATTATCCATCGGGTGCTCCCCTAGAACCCAAGAACAGCGGCGACCGCGCCGTGCGGCAGGCTCACCTGAAACATGCGCTCAAACACGACGTAGAGCGCGAGCGCCGTTGCCGCCGCCGTCACCGCCGAACGCACCACGGATTGGTGCCGAGGGATCGCGAGCACCGCGAACACGTAAGCCGCCGACGCCAGATACATCCCGAGCAGCGGGATGGCGGCAACGAAGATCGCGGCCGGCACGAACAGTCCCGCCAGCCGCCGCAGCTCAACGGACGTGATCGCGATGGGAACGCTGGCAAGCGTCGCAGCCGGCACGACGCCGCGCGCCAGATTGTAGAGGCTGCCGGCGACGATGATGATGCCGGTCAGAAACGGGAACGTGCCGGAATCCACGCCCGCGCTCGACCAGCCGATACCGTTGTCCAGACTCTGGACCACCACCGCAACGCCAAAACTGCCGGTGAGGATCGCGGTCGCGAGTTCGAGGGCGCGGCGCGAGATCATCGAAGGCTCCCTTGTGGCATCGGACAGCGGCCGGCTAAGACGCCCACGTCTTTGCCCAGCATTCGCTGTCGTCCCTGCGTTCGCAGGGACGACAGCGGAGCTGGTGGGTAAGCCCTGCTTCCATCAAAGCTGATGCAACAGCCCCGCCTCACTTGACCAGCCAGCCCTGCTCGCTTGCAACCTGCCTGAGGTGCTCGAGATCCTCCTTGATGAATTTGTCGAAGTCCGCCCCGGTGAGGAACGTGTCGATCTGCGAGCTCTTGTCGATGTAGTCCTTCCACTCCGGCGTCGCCTGCACCTTTTTCATGAGATCGACATAATAGGCGGCCTGCTCCGGCGTGACCTTGCCGGGCAACCAGACCGTCCGCGGCTGCTCATATTGCTTGATGTCGAGACCCTGTTCGGCACAGGTCGGCACGTCGCCCCAGCCTTCGGTGGCCGTGACCTTGGCGCCTTGCGGCAGCCGCTTCGGTCTGAAGACACACAGCGGGCGCTGCGTGCCACCGCGCCACTGCCCAATGCTTTCGCTGGGATTGTTGACGTGGGAATCCAGATGTCCGCCGGCAAGCTGCACGGCGGTTTCGGCACCGCTCTTGAAGGGGATGTAGGTCAGCTTCACATGGCCGGCCTTCTCGATCATGCGGGTCAGGACCTCGTCGGTGTCCTTGGACTGCGCACCGCCCATCTTGAAGTCGCCGGTTGCCGCAGCCTTCAGGTAATCGCCCGCCGTCTTGTAGGGCGCGTCCTGCTTGACCCAGAGCAGGAATTCGTCCTGCGCCATCGCCGCGATCGGGGTGAGGTCGGTGTAGTTGAAGGCGACCTTGGAGACGAGCGGCTGCTGCCAGGCGTTCGAGGTCCCGAAGATCACCTTGTAGGGATCGCCGGCAGAAGCCTTGCCGTAGACATAGCCTTCGGCGCCGCTGCCGCCGGCCTTGTTGACGACGACGATCGGCTGGTCCGTCAGCTTGTACTTGGTGATGATGTTCTGCACCGCACGGGCGATGTTGTCGGTGCCGCCGCCAGGACCTGCGGTCGCCACGAACTCGATCGGCTTCTGCGGCTGCCAGGCAGCAAACGCCGGCGCAATGCCTGCGAACACGGCTGCACTGACGGACAACATGAAGAGAGACGTCCCACGCATGATTTCCTCCAACTGATTTTTTCTGTTTTGTTTGATCAGCCGTCTCGACGTCCGCTCAGGCGACGCGCTCCCTGCGCTCCCCTGAAGCCGAAACGATTGCGCCTTCTTGTTCGAGCGCTTCGATTTGCTTTTGATCGAACCCGTGCTCGGCGAGCACCTCGCGCGTATGTTCGCCATAGATGGGCGCGCCGGACACAACCTTGCCCGGCGTTTCCGAGAACTTGACCGGCAACCCGATCGTCTTGACCGGGCCGAGCGTGGAATGCTCGACCTCGACAACCATCTCGCGCGCCAGCGTCTGCGGATCGCCGAGCGCCTCCAGCATGTCGTGCACGGGGCCGCAGGGCACGCCCTTCTCGTCCAGCGCCGCGAGCCAGTGCGCCCGCGTTTGCGTGCGGAAGCGTTCGCTCAGGACGGCTTCGAGCTCCTTCAAATTCGCCATACGGTCGGCGCCGTTGACGAAGCGCGGATCGGAGGCCAGCTCGCTCGCGCCGAGCGCCTCCAGCATCAACAGCCAGTGCTTCTTGTTGGCCCCGCCGACCACCAGCCAGCCGTCGGCGGCTTCGAACGCCTGGTAAGGCGCGTTCAGCGGATGGGCCGAACCCATCGCGCGCGGCGCGGTGCCGGCGGCGAGCGCGATGGTCGATTGCCAATAGGTCTGCACCAGCGCCGCCTCGTAGAGCGAGGTCTCGACCCACTGCCCCTCGCCGGTCTTGAGACGGTGGGTGTAGGCGGCAAGGATCCCCATACTCGCGAGCAGGCCGGCGGTGATGTCCGAGAGCGGCGGGCCGCATTTCACCGGCGGGCCATCAGGGCGTTCGCCGGTGAAGCTCATGATGCCGCTCATGGCCTGCGCGACCAGGTCAAACCCACGACGGTGTTTGTAGGGACCGGTGCGACCGAAGCCCGACAGCGAGCAATAGATCAGCGCCCGAAATTTTTCGTGCAGCTCTTCATAGCCGAACCCAAGGCGCTCCATCGCGCCCGGCGCAAAATTCTCGACCAGCACGTCGGCGTCCGCGATCAGGCGACGCAGCACCTCCTTGCCGCCGTCGGTTTTCAGATCCAGCACGATGCCGCGCTTGTTGCGGTTCATCATCAGGAACGAGGCCGCCTCGTCGCCGATCCTGGGCGGCACCGAATGGCGGGTGTCGTCGCCGTTCGGCCATTTCTCGATCTTGATGACGTCGGCGCCCATGTCGGCGAGCATCAGGGTGCAGGTCGGCCCCGCCATGACGTGGGTGAGATCGATGACCTTGAGGCCGGCGAGCGGGCCGGAACGACGTGAGGCGGATTGCGATCGATCGCTTGGCATCGGGGCGTCCTATTGACCGCGCCACTGCGGGGAGCGCTTGTTGAGGAAAGCATCGAGCCCTTCGCGAAAATCCTGGCTCGTGTAGCACATCAGGATGAGGTCTTCGCCCTCGTCCCGCGTCAGGCGCTTTTGCAGGCGGGCCACCGCCTGCTTGGTCGCATTCAGCGTCAGCGGTGCATGGCTGGCGACGAGGCGCGCGAGCTCGTCGGCACGTCTGTCGAGCGCCGGAAGATCGTCGACGACCTCGCCGAGCAGCCCGACCTGGGCTGCCTCCGCCGCATCGACAAGGCGCGCGGTGAAGATCAAATCCTTGACCCGCGCAGCCCCGATCAGGGCCGTGAGACGGCTGACATTGGACATCGACAGGCAATTGCCGAGCGTGCGGGCGATCGGAAAGCCGATTTTCGTGCTGCGTGTGCCGATGCGCAGATCGCACGTCGCGGCGATGCCCGCCCCGCCGCCGGTGCAGAAACCGTTGATCGCCGCGATCGTCGGCACCCGGCATTGCTCGAGCGTGGTCAGCACCCGGTCGATCCGGTTCTCGTAGTCGATGGAGTCCTGTGGCGTCTTGAATTCGCGGAACTGGTTGATGTCGGTGCCCGAGGCGAAGGCCTTGTCGCCGGCCCCGCGCAGCACCAGCACCTTGATGGAGCGATCGTCGTTGGCCTGCTCGCAAATGGCAGCGAGCCGCTCGTACATGGCGAAAGTGAAGGCGTTGCGCGCCTGCGGGCGGTTAAAGGTGATCCGCCCGATCCCGTCCCTGCATTCAAAAACGAGGTCGTCCGCCTTTACGGCCTGGTCCATTTCCTCGATCCCTGCTGTTTTTTGTATTTTTGAATGCACAATTTGGGAATTTCAAGATATAATTGCCAGACTTTGGTCTATTTGATCATTTTTGCATTCAAACTAGGGATTATCCCATGCTGCATGAGGAGGTCGTCGGCCGTATCCGCGACATTCTGCTCGACGGCGAGATTCCGCCGGGCGCGCGGATTCCCGAGCGCGAGCTGTGCGAGCGGCTCGACATCTCGCGCACGCCGTTGCGCGAAGCACTCAAGGTGCTCGCTGCCGAGGGCCTCGTGCAGCTCCTGCCCCATCGCGGCTCGCGCGCGGCAAAACTGACCGACAAGGACATGCGCGACCTGTTCGAGGTCTGCCAGGGCCTCGAAGCATTGGCCGGCGAGCTCGCCTGCGAACGCATCACCGATCGTGAGATCGCGGAGATCGCGGCTGCGCACGCAGCGATGGTGCAACATTATCGCGAAGGCGATCTGATCCAGTATTACCGCGGCAACCGCACCATCCACGAAGGGATCGTCAATGCGGCCGGCAATCCCGTGCTGTCCGGCCTCTACGCATCCGTCACCGCGCGCATCCGCCGCGCCCGCTACGTGACGCCGATGACGCCGCAGCGCTGGGCGTTCGCCGTCAGCGAGCACGAAGCCATCCTGAACGCGCTCCAGCGCCGCGACGGCGCCGGGCTCTCCCATATCTTGCGCGCGCATCTGCGGCACAAGCGGGAAGAAGTGTTGCAGGCGGGCTATGCGGAGACGGAGGGCAGCGAGCCCACGCTGAAGATCGCGTAAGGGGCGCCGCCTTCCGGCTCATTCCGATCAGCGGCAATCGTCGTCGTCGCGGTCGCAGGCACCGTCACGGTCGTCCGCATCACGGCCCAGGCCGGTCTCCGGTGTAAACGACACGCCGCGGAGCGCTTCGGCGAAGCGCGCGGTGCGCACCGTGCTGAACGTTTCGTTCGCCGGCAGCGCGGTCGCGGCGAGCTTGTCCTTGATCATGACAAGCTTGTTCGGATCGGCGCCCTGATCGCCGCCACCACTCACAGTGGAGGTGATCGCCCAGATCGATGCCGTGCCGTCCGTATTGACGCGTCCGGTGATGTTGCGCAGCCCGTCAGTCGCCGGCGACCACGGCAGCCCGGTCGCAGCGTTGTTGCCGGTCGGATAGTCGCGAACGGTATAGGGAACGCCGAGGCCAAGACCCGCCTGCAGCGTGTAGCTCAGCTTCCAGGTCTTGGCCGCGTCGTCGAACACCCATTTCTGCAAGCCCGCTCCGGTCTGGGCCGCAGCGACGGTGTAGGTGTTGGTGACGGCGCTGTACGTATTGGTGCCGTCGCCTTCGTCGGCGACATAGAGAGTCTTGGCATCCGCGAACCAGATCCCGAACGGGAACGAGGTCGCTGTCTTCGCGAGATTGGTCGGGAAACCCTTGAGCACGCACATATTGTAAGGCGTGACGCCAAGCGTCTGGAGCTTCGTTGCATCGTAGTAGATCGGAGTCGTCGGCAGCTTCGCCGATGGGCTCGGCAGACCGACGCCATTGGGGCACGCCAGCGGCTTGCCATTGGCGTCGAAGCCCGATGTGTCGATGAAGTACACCGTGTTGATGCCGTTGCCGCCGCTACCCTTGGTCACGTAGATCACGTCGTTGAACACGGTCAGGCCGCGGAAGTTGGTGTCCTTGCCAACCTTGTCGGCCTTCAGGCTCAACTGTGTGACATTGAAGCTCCCGACCGGCGTCGGCAGGCCCGGATCGGGTTGATCGACGAGCGGGGTCTTCGCAGATGTCATGATCTGCGCGCCCGCACCGATGATCACGCCGTTCGGCTGAGGATTGCCGCCGTTGCCGGCATTGCCGGTGGTGTAGAACACATTGGCACCGGCCCGGTCGTTCAGGATCGCAGCGCGGCCGTTGTTGCCGCTATAGGCGTTGGTCTTGGTGAAACGGAAGCGGCCATGCTCGTCGACCGTCGCGATCACGCGTGAATACGCTGACGTCACCGGGTTGGTCGAATCGACGACATCGGGCGTGTTGGAGTTCGACACGTCGATCGCGTCGACTGGTGCGAGGTAACCCATAAACGATACGCTGTGGCGATCGATCGAGAGGTTCAGCCCGATCTCGGACTTCGACGGGAAGCTCGTCACCATCTGGTCCCTGTTCGCGGTGACGCCGTGCTGGCCGCTATTCGGCACTTCGAGCGAATGGATGCGATGGCCGTTCAGGCGCAGCTCGTCGAGCACGATCTTGGCCGTGATACCGAAGGAGGCATCGACGAGATCGTTGCTGAACACCATCGGATAAATGCCGTCCGCGGTCGCCGTGGCGCAATTCGGCGCCACGCAGTTCGGCGGCAATTGGGTGACGCCGGCCGTGATGTTCGAAGCCTTGTTGTCATAGACCGCTCGGCTGAGGAGCAGATGGCCCGGCCGGAAATGGAAATCGTCCTGGTCGGCGCGCGCCGGCACACCGGCGAGCGCAGTCGACGCGAGCAAGCCAGCCACAAACACAGTCCGCGGAATCACCGCGAACACGCGCAATCCTTTGAAGGCCATCGGCGTTTTCCCAAATTTGTGATTTTTGCAAGACGGGCAGCGATGCGACGCTCCTCGGCTTCCGCTCGCGGCGCGCGAACGGTAAGAGGCTGAGCGTGAAGAAAGGGCTTGTGGATTATGCGGGGCGCCCGGCCTAGCAGCCGAGCTGGTCGGCGACGCCGCCGAAATCCCTGGCCACGATGTCCCATTGGCCTGTGGCTTCGAAATCGATCTTCTGCAACGGGCCGTACTCGGTCGGCCGCGCGACAAAGGCGGTCTTCAAGCCATAGCTCTGGGCGGCCTTGAGGTCGTAATTGTGGGCAGCGACCATCATGACCTCTTCCGGCTTGAGGCAGAGCAGCTTGGCCGCGCCGAGATAGGTCTCGGGATCGGGCTTGTAGTGCTCGAACAGCTCGGCCGACATCACGAGGTCCCACGGCAGCTTCGCAAACTTCGCCATGTTGGTGAGCAGCGCGACATTGCCGTTGGACAGTGGCGAGATCACGAACCTGGTCTTGAGCCGCGTCAGGCCGGCGACGCTGTCCGGCCAGGGATGCAGGCGGTGCCAGCCCTTGGTGAGATAATCCAGATCGGCCTCGGTGAGGCCCTTGATCGCGAACTGCTCGACCAGCTTCTCCAGCGAGCGGCGATGCAGATCGTCGAGCATGACATAGCCGCGCTCGGGATGCTTGCGCACGTCGTCCATCGAGGCGGAGTACACGGCGCGCCAGCCGTCGACCAGAGCGGTCCAGTCGGTGCTGATGCCGCGGCCCTTCCCCCACCACATGAAGTCCGTGATCAGGCTGGTGCGCCAGTCGACGACGGTGCCGAACACGTCGAAGACGAGAGCTTTGACGGCGGAGAGATCGGACATGGGCGCTTCCCTGTATGTTGCTTGTTCTTGGTCATTCCGGGATGCGCCGCGCGGCGCAGGCCCGGAATGAGGGTAGCGTGTCGTCAGCTCAGTCCAGGTGGAACTTCGCGAGTTCGCGGTGCTCGGCCTTGATGTAGCGCACGGTGCCGGTGACGGAACGCATCACCACCGTCTCGGTCTCGATCACGCCGTCCTTGCGGAATTTCACGCCCGACAGCAGTGAACCGGTCGTGACGCCGGTCGCGGCGAACAGGCAGTCGCCGCGCGCCATGTCCTCGATGCCGTAGATCATCTTGGGATCGTTGACGCCCATCTTGGCGGCGCGCTCGATCTTCTCGCCGGAATCGAGGATCAGGCGGCACTGCATCTGGCCGCCGATGCAACGCAGCGCCACCGCCGCGAGCACGCCTTCCGGCGCGCCGCCGGTGCCGAGATACATGTCGACGCCGGTGTTGTCGGGATCGGCGCAGTGGATCACGCCGGCGACGTCGCCGTCGGTGATGAGGCGCACGGCCGCGCCGGTCGAGCGCACGCTCTCGATGATACCGGCATGACGCGGACGATCGAGCACGAGAACCGTGATGCCGTCGGGCTGGACGCCCTTGGCCTTGGCGAGGCGGCGGACGTTCTCGGCCGGCGTCGCGTCGAGCTCGACGACGCCCTTGGCGTAGCCGGGGCCGACCGCGAGCTTCTGCATGTAGACGTCAGGCGCGTGCAGCAGCGTACCGCCATCGGCCATCGCCATGGTGGCGATCGAACCCGGCATGTTCTTGGCGCACAGCGTGGTGCCTTCGAGCGGGTCGACCGCGATATCGACCTCCGGGCCGGCGTTCACGCCGACCTTCTCGCCGATGAAGAGCATCGGCGCCTCGTCGCGCTCGCCCTCACCGATCACGATGGTGCCCTGGATCGGCAGCTTGTTCAGCTCGCGGCGCATGGCGTCGACGGCGGCCTGGTCGGCGGCCTTCTCCTGCCCGTGCCCGCGCAGCCGCGCCGACGACACCGCGGCCCGCTCCGTGACGCGCACGATCTCCAGCGTGAGAATGCGCTCGAGCAATGCTTGCGGCGGCACTGAAATATGGGTCGACATCGGCTAACTCCTTCGAAACAGTTCTGGGCGGGAATCTCCGCCCACATCAACTCGTAACACCCACAGTTCGTTCGAACTGTTTTATCGTTTGAGCATGACCTTACCGGAAAACCGCTTCACACTTTTCCGGATCATGCTCTAGTTCTTCTCGATCCTGATGACCTGCGGCCGCCCGCTGATCACCTTGTCCTTCTGCACGGCGGCGAGCGCGCGGCGCACTGCGTCCTCATGTGTGGCATAGGTGATCAGGATGACGGGCACGGGGACCGCCTTGCCGTCCGCCGGGGCAGCGCCGCCATTGGGATGACGCTGCACGATCGACTCGATCGAAATCTTCTGCTCCGCGAGCCGGGTCGCGATCGCAGCCGCCGTGCCCGGGAAATCGCGCGCCAGAAGGCGGATGTAATAGCCGCCCTCGTGCCGCTCCATCGGCGCCTTCTTGGTGTCGCGCAGCTGCGCGATCGGCCGGCCGAACGGATTGGCGCGGATGCCGCGTGCGACGTCGGCGATATCGGCGACGACGGCGGACGCGGTCGCAGCACCCCCCGCACCGGGGCCGACCAGCGTAATCGGCGGAATGCCCTCGCCATCGACGGTGACCGCATTGGTGACACCCATCACCTGCGCGATCGAAGAGGTTTTTGGAACCATGGTCGGATGCACGCGCTGCTCGATGCCCTTGGCGGTGCGAACGGCAACACCGAGCAGCTTGAGCCGGTAACCGAGATCGTCAGCGGCGCGCAGATCTTCCGGCGCGATGGAGGAGATACCTTCGACATACACCGCGCTTTGAGCAACTTTCGTGCCGAAAGCGAGGCTGGCGAGAATGGCAAGCTTTTGCGCGGTATCGTGGCCGTCGACGTCGAAGGACGGGTTGGCCTCGGCATAGCCGAGGCGCTGCGCATCCTTGAGGCACTCGGCAAACGACAGGCCCTCCTGCTCCATCCGGGTCAGGATGTAATTGCAGGTGCCGTTGAGGATGCCATAGACGCGGTTGATGCCGGTTCCCGCAAGACCTTCACGTAACGTCTTGATGACAGGGATAGCGGCGCCGACCGCTGCCTCGAAATTCAGCGCACCGCCATGCTTTTCGGCGGCTTTTGCCAGCTTGATCCCGTGCTTGGCGAGCAGTGCCTTGTTCGCGGTGACGACGGACTTGCCGGCCGTCAGCGCGGCTTCGACCGCCGACAGCGCGGGATCGCCGGCGCCGCCCATCAGCTCGACGAAACAGTCGATGCCGGGATGCGTGGCGAGCGCCATCGGATCCTTGGCCCATTCGACGCCGCGCAGATCGATGCTGCGCTTCTTGGCCTTCGAGCGCGCGGTGACGGCGACGACGCGGATGCCGCGACCGCTGCGGCCCGCGAGCACGCGCGCCTGCGTTTCAATCAAACGGACAACTTCGGCGCCCACGGTGCCGAGCCCCGCTATGCCCACTTTCAGGGGTGCAACCATGATGCCTAGGAAAACCTGTCGAAGAGAACTTGAAGAGAATTAGCGCCGATTGGCGAGCGGAACGACGTTGTGCAACGTTTCGATGCCGCTTTCAAGGAAGCGACGCACGCCGCGCGCGGCCTGCCTGATCCGTTGCTCGTTTTCCACCATGGCGATGCGGACATATCCTTCGCCATGCTCGCCGAAGCCGACGCCGGGCGAGACCGCGACGCCGGATTTCTCCACCATCAGGGTCGCGAACTGCATGCTGCCGACGCTGCGGAACGCTTCGGGCAGCGGCACCCAGGCGAACATCGAGGCCTCCGGCGGCGGAATCTCCCAGCCGGCGCGGCCGAACGATTCCACCAGCGCATCGCGGCGCTTGCGATAGGTGTCGCGCATCTCCTTGATGCAGTCGTCAGGGCCGTTCAGCGCCGCGGTCGCAGCGACCTGCACCGGCGTGAATGCGCCATAGTCGAGGTACGATTTGACGCGGGCGAGCGCGGCGATCACGCGGTCATTGCCGACCGCAAAGCCCATGCGCCAGCCGGCCATCGAATAGGTCTTCGACATCGAGGTGAACTCGACGGTGACGTCGATCGCGCCGGGCACCTGGAGCACCGAGGGCGGCGGGTTGCTCTCGTCGAAATAGACCTCGGCATAAGCCAGATCGGACAGGATCAGGATCTCATGCTTCTTCGCGAAGGCGACGAGGTCCTTGTAGAAATCGAGGCTCGCGACATAGGCGGTCGGGTTCGAGGGATAGCAGACCACGAGCGCGAGCGGCTTCGGGATCGAATGCACGATCGCCCGCTCCACCGCCTCGAAGAATTGCGGCGTCGGCTCCGACGGCACCGAGCGGATCACGCCGCCCGCCATCAAAAAGCCGAAGGCGTGAATCGGGTAGCTCGGGTTCGGGCAGAGGATGACGTCGCCCGGCGCGGTGATCGCCTGGGCCACATTGGCAAACCCCTCCTTCGATCCCAGCGTCGCCACGACCTGGGTGTCGGGGTTGAGCTTCACGCCGAAGCGGCGCTCGTAATAGGCGGCCTGGGCCCGGCGCAGGCCGGGGATGCCGCGGGAGGCCGAGTAGCGGTCGGTGCGCGGCTTGCCGAGCGTCTCCTTGAGCTTCTCCAGCACATGCGGCGGCGCCGGCAGATCCGGGTTGCCCATGCCGAGATCGATGATATCGGCACCGGCATTCCGCGCGGCCGCCTTGGCCCGATTGACCTGCTCGAACACGTAAGGCGGAAGGCGGCGGATGCGGTAAAAATCGTCCATGGCTCTCTGGGCTCCGGGCAACCGGTCAGGATAGAATCGATGGGCGATGACCACCCTTCGAGGAGATCTCGCCCCACACGCAAAAATTGCTCAAAATCAAATACTTGGAGCAATTTTCGGCGACGAGGACTGAACTCCTTCGCCCTGACTCTCGGCTGAATTGAAGTCTTTTTAGCACGGAGTGGCGGGGGCGCCAGCGATTACCTTGCGCGCCCTGCGATGGCCGTCCCGCGCCGAATCGGCGGAGCTTACTTGGCGTCCTTGGCGGCGACGGCCTGGCGGTCGCGGGCGGCCGCAAGCTCGGCCTCGATCTTGGCGCGCTGCTCTGGCGGGATGATCGCCTGATCACGATCCGGCGGCAAATCGTGCACCGGCAGATAGGCCCCGGGCTCCTTGGGATGAGCCGGCGTGTCGGCGGCCGACATGTCCGCGAGCTGACTCGAACAGCCGCCCAGCGCGAGCGCCGCCATCAGCAGCACGCAGCCGGCAAGCCGCGACTTTTGCAGGTCCCACAACGCAAACACCTGGGAATTCCCCTACTCGTCCCATGCGAGGCTGTGGGAGCTTATCCCAACAACCTGCCCAAGCTCAAACCATTGCTGCCCACAAATGGTACGAGCGAGAAATCATCCAAGGCCCACGCTGGGAGAGGTGCACTGCGATTGTGACAAAAGCAAGAAGCCTTGTCGCAGTGCAGCACATCTTCCACGCGTGTTTAACGCAAAACCAGCGAGCTTCGCGGTGACGAATAGGGAATGAATCGTTACTGTCGCCTTCATGAGTAGCGCCACGACCGACACGCCCAAATCCGGGACAAACTCCGAAACGAAGTTCGATGCGGAAGCCTTCGCGATGAATGTCGCACGGGCCATGGAGAGCGGCGGCAAGGCGCTCGCCGCATATCTGAAGCCGCGCGAAACCGGGGAGGTGCAGGACCGTCCGCCGGCCGAGCTCGCCGAAGTCGTGAAGACCTTCACGTCGGTCGCCGAATACTGGCTGTCGGACCAGTCGCGGTCGTCCGACCTCCAGACCAAGCTCGCCAAGGACTATCTCGATCTCTGGGGCTCGGCTGCACGGCGGATGGCCGGCCAGGAAGCACAGCCCGCGATCGCGCCCTCGCCGCGCGACAAGCGCTTTGCCGATCCGGAATGGAAGTCGAACCAGTTCTTCGATTTCATGATGCAGCTCTATCTGCTCACGACCAAATGGGCGCAGGAGCTGGTGCACGATGCCGAGGGGCTCGATCCGCAGACGCGGCGCAAGGCCGAGTTCTACATGCAGCAGGTCACCAACGCGATCTCGCCGTCGAACTTCGTGCTGACCAATCCGGAAGTGCTGCGCGAGACGGTTGCCAGCAGCGGCGAGAACCTCGCGCGCGGCCTGACGATGCTGGCGGAGGACATCGCCGCCGGCAAGGGCATGCTGAAGATCCGCCAGTCCAATCCGGACAACCTCGTCGTCGGCGTCAACATGGCGACGACGCCGGGCAAGGTGATCTACCAGAACGAGATGATGCAGCTGATCCAGTATTCTCCGACCACGGAGAAGGTGCTGCGCACGCCGCTGCTGATCGTGCCGCCCTGGATCAACAAGTTCTACATCCTCGATCTCAAGCCGGAGAAATCCTACATCAAGTGGTGCGTCGACCAGGGCATCACCGTGTTCGTGATCTCATGGGTCAATCCCGACAAGAAGCTCGGTGCCAAGAGCTGGGAAGACTACATGAAGGAAGGCCCGCTCACGGCGATGGACGTGATCGAGCGGGTCACCGGCGAGATGAAGGTGCACACCGCCGGCTATTGCGTCGGCGGCACCATGCTCGCGACCACGCTGGCCTGGCTCGCCGAGAAGCGGCGCCAGCGCGTGACCTCGGCGACGTTCTTTGCCGCCCAGGTCGATTTCACCCATGCCGGCGATCTCCTGGTGTTCGTCGACGAGGGCCAGATCACGGCGCTCGAGCAGGACATGAAGGCGTCCGGCGTGCTCGAAGGCTCCAAGATGGCGATGGCCTTCAACATGCTGCGCTCCAACGACCTGATCTGGTCCTACGTGGTCAGCAACTATCTCAAGGGCCAGCAGCCGAGCGCGTTCGACCTGCTGCACTGGAATTCCGACGCAACGCGGATGACCCAGGCGAACCATTCCTATTACTTGCGCAACTGCTATCTGGAGAACCGGCTGTCGACCGGCACGATGGTGCTCGACAACACCCTGCTCGATCTCTCCAAGGTCATGGTGCCCGTCTACAACCTCGCCACGCGCGAGGATCACATCGCACCGGCGGAATCGGTGCTGTACGGCTCGCAATTCTTCGGCGGGCCCGTGAAATACGTGCTGTCCGGCTCCGGCCATATCGCCGGCGTCGTCAATCCGCCGGTCTCCAACAAGTATCAGTACTGGACCAACGACAACATCAAGGACGTCAACGTCGCCCAGTGGATGAAGGGCGCGGTGGAGCACAAGGGCTCATGGTGGCCGGATTGGCGCGAATGGCTCGGCGGGCTCGATCCGGAGGAAGTGCCGGCGCGCGGCGTCGGTACCGAGACGCTGCCGCCGATCGAGGACGCCCCGGGCAGCTATGTCAGGGTTCGCGCATAGCGCAATGCCGCGCGCTTTCGTATAAGCTCACGACATCGATTTGGAGGGGACCGGGTTATGACGCGCGAATTGTTCTGGCTGACGTGCACAGTGATCCTGACCGGGATCCTCTGGATTCCCTACACCATCAACCGCTGCCAGATTCGGGGCCTCGGCGGCGCGATGGCCAATCCGTCGCGCGGCGACAAGCCGCAGTCGGAGTGGGCGAACCGCCTGATGTTCGCGCATGACAATGCCGTCGAGAACCTCGTGCTGTTCGCCCCGCTGGTGCTGATCCTGAACGCGATCGACTATTCCTCGAAATGGACGGTGCTCGCCTGCGTGGTCTATTTCTGGTCGCGCGTCGCGCATCTGATCGTCTATGCCCTCGGCGTCCCCGTGTTCCGAACGCTGGCCTTCACCGTCGGCTTCCTCGCGCAGGCCGTGCTGGCGCTGGCGATCTTCAAGATCTTCTGACTGCGCACCCCGCATGCGGGGCGATGCCTGGCGAAGGCTTCAGGCCTGCGCACCCTGACGGCTGTCCGCCATCAACCGCAGCTGTTGCCGAAGGATGACAGTGCGGCAAAAACGGACTGGCGCGACAGATTGCCCGTACAGGTTGTCACCCATCCACAGCAAAATTCACGCATCGCAATTGATTGATTCGGAACAGACATGAACCGGAAGATGATTTTCGCACTCGGTGCGGTTTCGCTCGCCGCCATCGCGACGCAAGCCAACGCTGCCGACCTCGCTGCCCGCCCCTACACCAAGGCGCCGCCGATGATCGCCACCGTCTATGACTGGAGCGGCTTCTACATCGGCGCCAACGGCGGCTATGGCTCCTCGCACAATTGCTGGAACGGAACCGCCGGCTTCCCGGTCGGCATCGCCGAAGGTTGCCATGATGCGACGGGCGCCGTCGCCGGCGGCCAGATCGGCTATCGCTGGCAGAGCAGCGCCTTCGTGTTTGGCCTCGAAGCGCAGGGTGACTGGGCCGATCTCTCGGGCCGGAATACCAGCGCCGTGCTCGGCGTCGCGAACCGCACCCATATCGACGCCTTCGGGCTGTTCACCGGCCAGGTCGGCTACGCCTGGAACAATGCGCTGCTCTATGTGAAGGGCGGCGCCGCGGTCACCAGCAATCAGTACCGCGGCATCGGCACAGGCGGTCTTGCCGGGGCCGAGTTCGATGGTGCCAACGAGACCCGCTGGGGCGGCACGGTCGGCGTCGGCTTCGAGTACGGTTTTGCCCCGAACTGGTCGGTCGGCCTCGAATACGATCACCTGTTCATGGGCCGCCACGACGTCACGCTCACGGCCAACGGCGCGCTCGCGCCGGTCGGCACGTTCTCGCGCACCGATAGCATTCGTCAGGATGTCGACCTGATCACGGCCCGCATCAACTACAAGTTCGGCGGCCCGGTCATCGCCAAGTACTGAGGTCTGGAGTCCCGCACGCAGCGCATCACTCAAGAAGTCCTGCTCTGCGTGCGGCGAACAACGCCCTACTCCTCCGGCAGCCCCAGCATCAGCCGCATGTTCTGCACGGCTGCGCCCGAGGCGCCCTTGCCGAGATTGTCCAGCCGCGCGACCAGCACCGCCTGGTGATACTTGTCGCTGGCGAAGACGTAGAGCTCGAGCATGTTGGTCTCGTTGAGCGCTTCCGGTTCGAGCCGGCCGCCCTTGGTCGCTTCGTTCTGAAGCGGCATCGCCGAGACGTATTTCGAACCCGCGTAGCGCTTGGCGAGTACGGCCTGCAGGTCGGCGCCGCTGGGCTTGCCCGGCAGCGTGTCGAGCTGGAGCGGGACCGAGACCAGCATGCCCTGCCGGTAATTGCCGACCGAGGGAATGAAGATCGGCCGCCGCGTCAGGTTCGAATAGAGCTGCAGCTCCGGCAGATGCTTGTGCTCGAAGCCGAGGCCATAGAGCTCGAAGGACGGCGCGCTGCCGTCTTCAAAGCTCGCGATCATCGACTTGCCGCCGCCGGAATAGCCGCTCACCGCATTGACGCTGATGGGATAGTCAGGCGGCAACAGGCCGGCATCCACGATCGGCCGCAGCAGCGCGATGCCGCCGGTCGGATAGCAGCCGGGATTGGAGACCTTCTTCGCGGCCTTGATCCTGCTGGCTTGGTCCGGGGCGAGCTCCGGAAAGCCGTAGGCCCAGTCCGGCGCAACCCGGTAGGCGGTCGAGGCGTCGAGCACCTTCGGGCCCGAGGCGCCCATGCTGTCGATCAGCGCGACCGTTTCCCTGGCGGCATCATCGGGCAGGCAGAGGATGACGAGATCCACCTCCTCCATCAGCGCCTTCTTGGCCGCGGGATCCTTGCGCTTGTCGTCGGCGATGGTCTTCACCACGACGTCGTTCTGCAGCTTGAGCCGCTCATTGATGCCGAGCCCGGTCGTGCCGGAGCCTCCGTCGACGAAGACGGTGGCGGGCTTTGTCGTTGCGGCGCTGCTCGAGGCCTGTTTGGCGTCGACTTCAGAAAGACTCATGGCACGCTCCTTTCGAGCTTGTTCGTATCACCGTCGGCGCCTCGCCTTATGGAAACAGCGCGATCTGCTCAAGCCCCGCGGTCTCAGGAAATCCGAACATCAGGTTCATGTTCTGGATCGCCTGACCGGCCGAGCCCTTCACCAGATTGTCGAGCGTCGAAAGCACGATCGCCCGATCCTTGATGCGGTCGGCAACGACGCCGATCTGGACATAGTTGGAGCCGCGCACGTTCTGCGTCTGTGGCAGCACGCCCTTTGGGGCGACATGCACGAACGGCTCGTTCGCGTACGCATTCTGCAGTGCCGCCCGCAAATCGTCGGGCGTTGCACCGTTGAGCTTGACGTAGGAGGTACAGAATTCGCCCCGCGCCATCGGAATCAGATGCGGCGTGAAATTCACCGTCACCGCAGAGCCCGCAGCGAGGCTGATCTCCTGCTCGATTTCAGGCGCGTGCCGGTGCGTGCCGACCGAATAGGGCGACAGCCCCTCGCCCGCTTCGCTGAACAGCGTGTTCTGCTTCAGCCCGCGACCGGCTCCGGTGAGGCCCGATTTCGCGTCGATGATGATGTCATCAACGTCGATCAGCCTGGCCTTCGCCAGCGGAACCAACGCCAGCAACGCCGCGGTCGGATAACAGCCGGGACAGGCGACCAGCCGTGCCGAAGCGATCTTCTCCCGGTAGAATTCGGTCAACCCATAGACCGCTTCACCTTGCAGTTCGAGCGCGCGGTGCTCATGGCCGTACCACTGCGCGTAGGTGTCCTTGTTGCGCAGCCGAAAATCCGCGGACATATCGAGGATCTTGATCTTCGGATTGGCCTTGAGCACGGCCGCGATGATCTCTTGCGTGGTGCCGTGCGGCAGCCCGCAGAGCACTGCGTCGAGCTTGGTCCAGTCGACCTTCTCCCACTCCACGAGCCTTGGCAGGTCGAGCATGAAGAAGTGCGGAAACACTTCACTCATGGCCTTGCCGGCATGGGTGTTGGCGGTGAGCGCGGTGATCTCGGCATTCGGGTGCCGCGCCAGCAGGCGCACCGCGTCGGCTCCGGTGTAGCCGGACGCGCCGAGAATGCCGATCGTCTTCTTCGTGCTCATCACACGCCCCCTTCAGGCGCAAGCGCTTGTTGTGCTTGTATCGCATCTGTTGCGAAGGCCAACGGTCTGGCTTCGCGCATCAGGCCTGCGATCGCGCGCGAGTCCGCATTCGCCTGCGAGCCCAGCGCATCGGCGATCGCCATATAGTCGGCATCGGACTTGTGCTGGTTGAGCTTGAAGCTGCCTTCGACCTCTTCAACCGTCATGACCAGACCAACAATCCCCTTCTTCATCGCCTCGAGCCGGCCCGCCGTCATCTTGGCCGACGTCCACGGCTTCTTCGGCAGCAGCCAGTTCTCGAAGATGTCGCTGAGCGTGTCGATCTGCAGCGCCAACTCATCGTCCGACAACAGCCTGACAGCTCCGCTCAAATGCACCGACTGGTAGAGCCAAGTCGGCACCTGATCCGGCGAGACGTACCAGTCGGGCGATACATAGGCATCGGGGCCGTTGACCGCGAGCAGCCAGGACGTCGCGCCGTCCGCAAGCTTTACCAGCGGATTGTGACGGGCGACATGAAAGGCGGCCTGCGGCGTGCCGTCGGCGGAATAGGTCAGATAGAACGGCAGCGGCGACGCGATCGGCTTATGGCCATCGAAGGCGCAGATGGTGCCGAAACCGCGCTCGCCTGCGAATTTCAGGCTCGCGGCGCGGTCCGGCTTGAAAAAGGGTGGCGTGTACATCGTGGTCTCCTGCTGGGCCTTCTTGGGGGCCGCCGGATCAGATCGCGCTGACAGGAGAGAGAATGCCGCGGATCGGATCCAGCGGCAAAGACGATGATCTCAAACGCGATCGACCGCCCGAACCGCTAAAGAGCGGCGGCGGCGACGGGCGAACAAGATGGTCGCGGCGTTGATCATGGCGCGCGGCTATAGGGCGAGATGCGGTTTCCGTCAAGGTTCGCGGCGTCAGATCACCCGCCAGAGCCATTCCATGATCTTCGCGATCACGTCGCCGAACAGCAGGAGTGCCGCCGACCAGACCAGCGCCGAGACGAAATTGGCGGCCTGGAAGCTCCAATACGGCATTTCGAAAATGCCGGCGGCAAGCGGTACGGAGGCGCGCAAAGGGCCGAAGAAGCGGCCGATGAAGATGCTGGGCACGCCCCAGGTGCGCACGAAGGCCTCGCCCTTGGGCAGAAGTTCCGGATAGCGCGAGAGCGGCCACATCTGCGCGACCCGCTCCTTGTAACGAAAACCGAACCAGTAGGAGACCCAGTCGCCCAGCGCGGCACCAATGCCGCCGGCGATCCAGATCGGATAAAAGCTGATGCCGCTCACCCCGATCAGGGCGCCGATGGCGACCAGCGCGCCCCAGGCCGGGATCAGCAGCGAGATGAAGGCCAGCGATTCCCCGAACGCCAGCAGGAACACGATCGGAGCAGCCCAGGCCTGGTGATGGCGCACGAAATCGGCCAGTGCGTGCGCGTACTGCTCCATTCCAGAATAGCCTTCCCGCCCCGCCTCGAGGTCCTGTCAGATGGAAAAGACTGGTAAGCCAAGGGGTTGTGTGACATCAAGTCACAAAAACCGGCTATGGCCGGACGGCAGCGTCAAATTGCCGGGACTTGGTTGGCTTGCGGCGTAAAATCGCCGGCATTAGCTCCCACCCACAGCGTCCGGCCGGCGCTGCGGTAACCTTTCGGGGCCAGAAGTGGCATAGTCGGCCTAACCGATTCGCCGCTTGCGCGACCCTCAAAACGCATCAAGATATATGTCCAAGCAGTTGAAAACAAAAAGCAAAGACGATTTGTTCGACGGCAATGAGCCGAAGGGACGCGCGACTGCCGCGAAGGCAGCGCCACGCGCGAGCGGTGGCGAGGCCGATTACACGGCCGCCGACATCGAGGTGCTCGAAGGCCTGGAACCGGTCCGGCGCCGGCCCGGCATGTATATCGGCGGCACCGACGAGAAGGCGCTGCATCACCTGTTCGCCGAAGTCATCGACAACTCGATGGACGAAGCACTGGCCGGGCACGCGACCTTCATCGGCGTCGAGCTTTCGGCAGACGGCTTCCTCACCGTCACCGACAATGGTCGCGGCATCCCGATCGATCCGCATCCGAAGTTCCCCAAGAAGTCGGCGCTTGAAGTCATCATGTGCACGCTGCATTCGGGCGGCAAGTTCGACAGCAAGGTCTACGAGACCTCGGGCGGTCTGCACGGCGTCGGCATCTCCGTCGTGAACGCCCTCTCCTCGCGGCTCGAGGTCGAAGTCGCGCGCAGCCAGAAGCTCTACCGCATGAATTTCGAGCGCGGCCACCCCAAGGGCAAGCTCGAGGATCTCGGCAAGGTCAACAACCGCCGCGGCACGCGCGTGCGGTTCAAGCCCGACACCGACATCTTCGGCGCCAAGGCCGCGTTCAAGCCGCAGCGCCTGTTCAAGATGACGCGCTCGAAGGCGTATCTGTTCGGCGGCGTCGAAATCCGCTGGAACTGCGCGCCCGAGCTGCTCAAGGGCGTCGAGGACGTGCCGGCGGAAGCGACCTTCCACTTCCCCGGCGGCCTCAAGGATTATCTGGCCGCGGCGATCCACGCCGACACGCTGGTGCATCCCGACATCTTCTCCGGCAAGTCGGGCCGCAACGGCGCACATGGCGCCTGCGAATGGGCCGTTGCGTGGACTGCGGATGCGGACGGCTTCCTCTCCTCCTACACCAACACCGTGCCGACGCCCGATGGCGGCACGCACGAATCCGGCCTGCGCAGCGCGCTGCTGCGCGGCCTGAAGGATCACGCCGAGCGCGTCGGCCAGGGCAAGCGTGCCTCGTCCATCACCTCGGAAGACGTGATGGTTGGCGCCGCCGTGATGCTGTCGGTGTTCGTGCGCGAGCCTGAATTCCAGGGCCAAACCAAGGATCGTCTGGCTACTGCGGAAGCGCAGCGGATCGTCGAACAGGCGATGAAGGATCCGTTCGACCATTGGCTGTCGGGCAATCCGAACATGGCCAACCGGCTGCTCGACTTCGTGATCGACCGCGCTGAAGAGCGGCTGCGCCGTCGTCAGGAAAAGGAGACGGCGCGCAAGACCGCCGGCAAGAAGCTGCGCCTACCCGGCAAGCTCGCCGACTGCACCGACGCCGGCACCGAAGGCTCAGAGCTTTTCATCGTCGAGGGTGACTCGGCAGGCGGCAGCGCCAAGCAGGCGCGCGATCGCAAGACGCAAGCCGTGCTGCCGTTGCGCGGAAAAATCCTCAACGTCGCCTCCGCAGGCAAGGACAAGCTGACGGCGAACGCCCAGCTCTCCGACCTCGTGCAGGCGATCGGCTGCGGCCAGCTCCTGCAGTATCGCGAAGAGGATCTGCGCTATCAGCGCATCATCATCATGACCGACGCCGACGTCGACGGCGCGCACATCGCTTCGCTGCTGATCACCTTCTTCTACCGGCAGATGCCGAAACTGATCGACGAAGGACATCTCTTCCTCGCCGTGCCGCCGCTCTACAAGCTGACGCACGGCCAGAAGTCGGTCTACGCGCGCGACGACAAGCACAAGGAAGAGCTGATCAAGAGCGCGTTCAACGCCAACGCCAAGGTCGAGGTGAATCGCTTCAAAGGCCTCGGCGAGATGATGCCGGCGCAGCTCAAGGAAACCACCATGGATCCGGTCAAGCGGACGCTGCTCAAGGTGGTGCTGCTGCCCGACGATCGCGACACCACGGCCGACTCGGTCGAGCGCCTGATGGGCACCAAGGCCGAGGCGCGCTTCGCCTTCATCTCCGACAAGGCCGAGTTCGCCAGCGACGAGCTGCTCGACGTCTGAGACGGCGGTTCCCGCTGAAAAGCCCCGGCCCGAGGCCGGGGCTTTTTCATTTGCGGAGACGGTGCGGCCCCTTGCCGACGATCGATCCGCGAGATTCGCATCCCCGAATGCGCGACTCGGCCAGCGACTCACAATGGCCAGGCGGCAAGCCAAGGGCTGAGGCAGGATTGCCTCCGTTTCGGACAAAGGCGAATTCCTAACGAAAACCTACCGAAACGGGAGACGCCGGAATTCGCGTAATGAATTGAAATTACATGGTTTTTCTGAAACCGAGCAGGACCGCCCCTAAACCCGGCTGGCGGGCGTTTTCCGGCAACTGTGCCTGCCCTGCAACAGCATTTCGGAGAGAACCGTCTATAGTCCGGGCATCAGATCACACGGACTTCAGAGCGCTCGCGCCTGCTACGGACCAAGGTTGGGGATTTTATCATGAAGAAGATTGCACTCGCACTGACCGCGGTCGCGGCGATGACCGGTTCGGCCTCGGCGGCCGACCTTGCTGCCCGTCCCTACGTCAAGGCTCCGGTGGTTGCCCCGGTTGCCAGCTGGACCGGCTTCTACGTGTTCGGCGGTGGCGGCGGCGGTCTCTCGAACTCCGACCAGTCCGTCCAGTCGACCGTCGGCGCTGTTCCGCTGACCATCACCCAGCGTCAGGGCGGTTCGGGTTGGTTCGGCACCGTCGGCGCCGGCTACGACTGGCAGTTCAGCGGCACCTGGGTCGCCGGCGTGTTCGCTGACGGTCAGTTCGGCAGCATCCGCTCCACCGTGCAGGATCCGCTCCTCGGCCTCACTGGCAGCCAGAAGCTGGAAGACTCCTGGGCCGCTGGTGTGCGCCTCGGCTGGCTGGTCGCTCCGAACGTTCTCTCCTACGTCAACGGCGGTTACTCCGGCGCTCACTTCGGCAGCACCAACTTCACGACCCTGGCTGGCGGCCCGACCGCTGTCCACCTGAACGGCTACAACCGTAACGGCTTCTTCGTCGGCGGCGGCGTCGAGAACAGCCTGAACATCTTCGGCATCTCCTCCCCCGGCTGGTTCATGAAGACCGAGTACCGTTCGGCCTTCTACAACGCCAAGACCCAGGACGAGATCTCGAACGTCACCAACCTGCCGACCGGCGTCAACAGCATCCGCGCCAACAGCTGGAACCAGACGATCTCGACCTCGCTGGTCTACCGCTTCAACTGGACCGGCCCGGTCGTCGCCAAGTACTGAGCCGAAAAGTAGTGAGCTGAACTTCACTTCAGACGTCAAAGCCCCGGCATCGCCGGGGCTTTTTCGTTTTGAGGCCCTAGCGCGCGACGCTCGCCTTCAGCGACCGGTAAGCGTCGACCAGCCGGGCTTCGATGGCGGCCCAGTCGGTGTCGGTAATCCCCTCACCGCGCGCATCGCGGTAAGCCATCGCTTCGGCCCGCGCGACGCCGAACCGCCTGATCCCGGCATCCTCCGCGCTGCCGCCGTACGTCAGCGCCGTCACGCGCGCGATGGTCAGGCCATAGTCCTGCGGACCGACCGCCTCGCGGCGCGCCTGCCACCAGTCGAGCTCAAGGCGCGCGGCCGCCTCCACCTCGAACGTCACGGGCGCGGCCGTTGCGACATCGCGGTAGTACGCCACGAGCGCCGGCAGGGCCGCATCGGCCTCCCGGCGTGACCGGGTCGGCTGGAATGCCCGGGCCGCCTCGGCAGCGCTCAGCGCGACATGCAGGCTCTTGAACGGCGAGAAGCCGAACTGCGTCCGCGTGGACTCATAGAGATGGTAGGACAGCGCGGCATAGCGCTTGTCGTAATAGTCGCGCCACATCGCCGTCTCGAGTCGCGCCATTTCGGCCGGATCGAACGCCCGCAGATCCGCGTGCCGCGGAATGGCGGCATAGGCCGCGACAAGGACGGCTGCAGCAGCGACACCCAGAATGGTCTTGCGCACGGACATGCATCCTTCCCGCGGCCCTGCGTCCGCGGCCATTGTATCCCAACCGAAGCTACGGCTAGTCTTGCGGGAAGTTTTCGCGACCTCCGGCGATCGTTTTGCCGTGGGTCGCGGCAGAAGCAGTCGAATGGGGAGGAATGCATGCGCAGATTTCTGCTGATCGCAGGCCTGTTTGCCCTCGCCGTCGGGCTGCTCTGGATCGGACAAGGCACCGGCACGGTCGCCTGGCCCCGATCGAGCTTCATGGTCAACCAGCTGCAATGGGCCGGCTATGGCGCCGCCATGGCAGGCTTCGGGCTGGTGCTGATCTGGCAAAGCAACCAATAGAAGAAACCAGGAAGTGAAAGCATGACATCCAACCGGTTCGATCTCCGCGGCAAGGTCGCGATCGTCACAGGGGGCAATGGCGGCATCGGGCTCGGCCTCGCGCACGGGCTTGCGGACGCCGGCGCCGATATTGCCGTGGTCGGACGCAACGAAACCAAGTCGGCTGCGGCCGTTGCCGATCTCAAGGCGCGCGGCGTCAAGGCGATTTCCGTCACCACCGACGTGACCGACAAAGCCGCGGTCGCCGCGATGATCGACCGCGTCGTCAAGGATCTCGGCCGCATCGACATCCTGATCAACAACGCCGGCATGAGCATCCGCAAGCCGCCGCATGAGCTCGAGCTCGACGAGTGGAACAAGGTGATCGACACCAACCTCACCAGCGCCTTCGTCTGCTCGAAGCTGGCCTATCCGGCGCTGAAGGCGTCAGGCAACGGCAAGGTGATCAACATCGGCTCGATGATGTCGATCTTCGGTGCGAGCTTCGCGACCGCCTATGCGGCGAGCAAGGGCGGCATCGTGCAATACACGCGCGCCTGCGCCAATGCCTGGGCGCCGGACAACATTCAGGTCAATGCCATCCTGCCGGGCTGGATCGACACCGATCTCACCCGCGGCGCGCGGAAGCAGGTGTCGGGCCTGCACGAGCGCGTGCTGGCGCGTACGCCTGCGGGGCGCTGGGGCGATATCGACGACTTCGCCGGCATCGCGGTGTTCCTCGCCTCATCAGCCTCGAACTTCGTCACGGGCACCGCGATCCCCGTTGACGGCGGGTTCTCGGTGATGGCGTAAGGCAACTAACGGATCATGAAAAAAGCCCCGGCTCGCGCCGGGGCTTTGCATCAAGTCATACGCGGGAGAAACTCAGTATTTCGCGACGACAGCCGTGGAACCGAAGCGGTAGTTCACGCCGACGCGCACCGCATCAACCACATGATTGAAACGATAGGTCGCCGAGTCGGTGGGGAAGTTGACCGGATCGAACATCGTCACGTTCGATCGGCCAAGATCCACGTGCAGATATTCTCCCCTTACCGTCCAATTGGGCGCGAAGCCCCACTCTACACCGGCGCCAGCAGCCCACCCGACCCGGGTGCTGCTGTCGCTGCCTGCGAAATTGCCGGAAGTGGCAGGCGTGAAGACATTGGTGACACTGGTCCTGACCCCACCGTAGGCAAGGCCACCCGTTGCGTAGAAGAGAACCGGACCAGTCGTGACACCAACGCGACCACGGAGAGTTCCGAACCAATCGATATGGTCGCGGCCGGTTGAAACGCTCGGAACGATGCCTCCGCCCCCCGGGAAAATCACCGTCGAGGTGCGACCGATATCCGCGCCTTGGATGTCGGTTTCCACGCCAACCAGCCAGTTGGCCATCTGCCAGTTGTAGCCGACCTGCCCGCCACCAAAACCACCTTCGTGCTTGGCACCGAGGAAGCTCGGGGTGCCCCCCGCAGTCACCGCTCCCGTAAAGGGCGGCGTGAACGCGACCAAGCTTCCTGTGGACGTGGTGTCAAATGCCCAGCCACCGTTTACGCCGGCATACCAGCCGGTCCAGCTGTAGATCGGTGCAGGCGGTGGCAGAGCCTTCACGGCCATATCGGCTGCGGAAGCAGCGCCCATGGTGGCAATTGAGAGCAGCGAAGCAGTGGCGAACGCCCATCCGAAATATCTCTTCATAACCAAATCCCCAATGCGCAAAAATAATCAGATCAACATTTATGGACAGCTGTTCACTCAAACCCAGCCCAAATGTCGTACCCGCCTGGTTTCTCGACCATTTCGCTTCGGGGCGTTGCCCTCCTGCTACATAAATATGGAAGCGATCCTTCCCTACTGCGGGTTTGTGCACAGCCAAACGGCCATATTCCGCAGGCAGCGGCGTCGCCTGCCCGCACTCCCGTTGGGTGCGACTCGCGCAAAAAAAGCCCCGCCCGAAGCCGGGGCTTTGAATTTTTTGGCAGTGATCGTTTCTTGTCTTCCTAATCGTTCGTTGCGTCGAACTTCGTTGCTCAGTAGCGGGCGATGACGGGGGCGTCGAACTTGTAGCTGGCGCGGACGACGGCCCACTGGATGTCACGCGGCTTGGCATCGAAGGTGTAGTTCCCCGAGGTGCCGCCGAGCTGATAGGTCTGGCTGCCGAAGGCCGCGTAGTTGTACTCGAGGCCGACGATCCAGTTGCGGGTGATGCCGTATTCCCAGCCGGCGCCCACGGTCCAGCCGTTGGCCCAGTGAGTCTGACCGCCCGAACCCGTCGCCGGGCCGACCGTGTCGCTCACCGACAGGCGGTTGTTGACGCCGGCATAGCCGCCCTTGATGTAGAACAGGTTGTTCTGAACCGCGAAGCCGGCGCGACCGACGACGGTCGCAAGCACGTTCGCACGCCAGGTGAAGACGTCGTCGCCCGCGCCGAACGCGGTGTTCACGACGGTGCCCTTGTTGTCGAGGCCGGAGATCGTGCCTTCCATACCGAACACGTAGTTGTTGGCCTGCCAGTTGTAGCCGATCTGGGCGCCGCCCATGATGCCGGTACCGCGCTGACGATAGCCCTGGCCCGGCGTCAGATCGCCGAACGGCGCGCCGACGCCATTGTTGATGAACTGCTCATTGGTCCAGGCGCCACCGATGTGGCCGCCGACATAGAAGCCGGTCCAGTTGAACAGAGGTTCGATATAGGCGGGCGCCTTGGTGTAAGGACGCGCGGCGAGATCGGCGGCGGAAGCGGCGCCGGTCGAAACCAGAGCGGTCGTGCAGGCGAAGGCGGCAATCAATTTGTTACGCATGGTACATCCCGTGTCCTTTGACGGATGCACGCTCACACGCAGTTCTTACTCAAATTTGAATCAAGAAAGTTAAGACGCCGGATTGGCACTTCGCCCTCTTTGAATCCGGATGCGCTGTTGCAGGCAGGCAACGCAAAGCGCGCGATTTAACGCGGCGTTATCCCTACCAAATCCCTGCGCTACGACGCTGGCGCTGCCTTCGACCGCACATGCTCGGGCCGCACGCCGATCGCAAGGAAGCGCGCCGGAATCCCCTGAAGCCATGGCCATGCGGAGATCAGACGCAGCGGCAACGGCACCGTGAGCGGACGATCGCCGCCCTGAAGCGCGCCGCTGATGATGTGGTTCTGCACGATCACCTGCATCGCCTGCGTCATCTTCACAGGGAACGCGCGGCGGCGCCGCACGGCATCGAGCGCATCTTCCGATGGGCAGCCGCGCGTCAGGTCATCCGCGAGCAAATTGGCGGTCGCGACCGCATCCTGCACGGCAAGATTGACGCCGACGCCGCCCACCGGTGACATCGCATGCGCGGCGTCGCCGATGCAAAGCAGGCCCGGCCGCGTCCAGCGGCTCAAGCGATTGATCGCGACGGTGAGAAGCTTGACGTCGTCAAAACTCTTCAGGTCGGCGACGCCCTGTCTGAGGACCGGTGCCATGCGAACGACGTCGTCGAGCAGCGCCTGCAATCCCCTCGCCTTCACCGCATCGTATTGTCCCTTGGCGATGACATAGGCGCACTGCCAGTAATCGCCGCGATCGAACGTGACCATCATCTTGCCGGGCTCGATCCGCGCAAAGAGGTTCTCGGTCTCGTCCGGCTTGCGGCTGGCGCGGAACCAGAGCACGTCCATCGGCGCGCCGATCTCCTCGACGCTGAGGCCCGCGCGCTCGCGCACCGTCGAATGCCGGCCGTCGCAGGCGATGGTGAGATCGGCCGCGATGTCGACGATGCCGTCAGGCGTCCTGGCGCGTACGCCGGCGACGGCATCGCCGTGGCGGATCAGGTCGACCGCCTCGGTGTTCATCAGCACCTCGAGCGAGGTGAAGCGCTTGCCCGCCTCGCGCAGGAAGTTGAGAAAATCCCATTGCGGCATGAAGGCGATGAACGGGTACTTCGTATTCAGCCGGCGGAGATCGGCGATCCGCACCTTGGTGCCGCCGAACAAGCCGTCCATCGTCTGCAGGCGTTGATGCGGCAGCTTGAGGAAGCCGTCGATCAGGCCGAGCTCGTCCATCACCTGAAGCGTCGAGGGATGCACGGTGTCGCCGCGAAAGTCGCGGAAGAAATCCGCGTGCTTCTCCAGCACAACGACATCGACGCCGGCACGACCGAGGAGATAGCCGAGCATCATGCCGGCCGGTCCGCCGCCGACGATGCAGCAGCGGACTTTTCGAACGCGCGCAGGTTGATCCTGTGTGGCTGCTTCCATGACCCGACTCTCGCTGCTGCAATCGCTCAATCGATTGTAGCGCCAGCGGGCGTCGGGAGCATGTTCAATCTGCAACCGCTCAATTGTTGCTGCGGTTGGCCGTGCGGAAGCTTTTGACCTCGGACACGCTGCCGTCGCGGTAGGTCAATTCGACGGACATGAACTGCGTCGCGGGTGGCAGCTTTTCATAAAGCAGCATGCCGGCGGTGATTGCGGAGGGGTCTCTGAGATCGCAAGGCGGCATCTTCAGCACCTTGTCCGGTACCGCCGTGTCGATGCCGATCCGCACTTCGCGGATCGCACAGCGGTACGAGACGAGATGCGTGTAATAGACCAGCAACCCGTTGAACTGGCGGAACGACAGCCAGCTCGTCGCGGTCATGTCGAGGATCTTGCGCTGATCGCGGACCAGCGCCGCTTCGGGATCGAACTTGATCGGGAACGGGCCCTGCATGTCGCCGGACGCATCGACATAACGGACCTCGATGGTGCCGGCCTGCGCGTCCGGGGGCAGCTCGATCGATGGGTTGGGCATCCGCTTGCGCGTGCGCGGATCGAGCGTGTCCATGAAGCCGGTCTCGCGGAAATCACCGTTGCCGGCCATGCGCCAGGACACGCCGAGGGTGGGATCGGCGAAGGAGAACGTCACGCTCCAGCCGCCATTGTGCCGCGAGAAGCTTGCGATCGGCGCGTTGGTGGTCTCCTCCTTCGGCACGCGCGGCACCGAGACCGGCGGCAGCGCCGCGACTTTCTGCGGCGGTGGATCGGCCGGCCGGGCGGCAGCATCCTTCGCGGTGCCGCTGAGGAAGACGTCATCGACCATCTGATCGAAATAGACCGGCACCTGCCTGTGCTTCACGGTATCGGCCATCTCGCTGACGAGACGGCGGGTGCGCTGCGCCACCTGCACCAGGTTCTCGCCGGGCTGGAGCAACTCCTTGGCGAAGGTGCGCGTGAACACCGAATTGGGGTTGGCGTCGTCATTGGACAGACGATCGAGCGCGGTCTGGCGGGGACCGGCCGAGAACACCGAGAACACACCTTCGGGCAGTTGCACCATCGGCGCCAACCCGCCACCGCCGGCGACTGCGCGCGTGCCTGAACGCTCGAACGGATTGTTGCGGCAGGCGTCGAACACCAGGATCGAGGTGCGCGCCTTCTTGTTCTGGAGCCGCTCGACGACACGATCGGCGAGAATGGAAGCATCGCGCACCAGCTCTTCCTGGCCTTCAGTCGCCGCCGGCACATCGGTCGGCAGCAGATAGTTCTGGCCCGCGATCTCGAAACCGTGGCCGGCGTAGAAGAAGAACGCGGTGTCGCCGGGCTCGATCGCCCGGTCGAAGGCAAGCAGCGTCTCGGAGAATTGCTGGCGGTTCTGGTTTTCGGCAACCATCACCTGGAAGCCGAGCTGCTTCAGCGTATCGCCCATGGTGCGGGCATCGTTGACGGCCTTCAGGAGTTTGGGAACGTTCTTGTAGTCGTTGTTGCCGACGACGAGCGCGACACGCTTTTCGGCGTGCGCGGCACTCGCGAAACCGCCAAGGCTCGCGGCCAGGCCAAGCGCTGCCAAAATCCTGAAAACCAGACGCGTCATCGTGATAATCCCGTTGCAGAACGGCTCCCCGTTGGCTCCATGCGGAGCCTTACGCCGTTGATGTGATAGTCGGCCCAGCCGTAACGGCGGTTCAACCCGTTCGTCCCTGCAGTTCCATCATCTCGCCTATGGCAGATTCCCGCGGAATCTGCTCTTTCTTGGGCGGAATTCCGTTTGAGACGAGGGGCTGCCGTGTATCGCTGGTGCACTGACGAGGTCGAGCCTCACGACCGGTTCGATTTTTGGCGCGAGGTGCGCTCCAAGGGGCTATTCGGGGTCACGGCGGAGCTCGAGCGCGAACAGCGCGCAGGCTTTTACGGGGAGTTCTCGCTGAGCCAGGTCGGCAATGGCGCCCTTGTGGAGCTGAAGGCCTCGTCCTACGCGGTCGAGCGCAGCCAGGCCGACATCGGCTACGCGCCGGGTGACAGCATCTGCGTCTACCAGCAGCTCGGTGGCGGCGGTTGGTTCGGCGGCATGCGCTCCAGCGATTTCGCGATCGCCAATGGTGCCTTTGCCACCAGCCATACCGACCTGCCCTACCGCACGAGGCCGCTGGGCGATTCCGGTTTCCACCTGCGGATCCTGAAAATCCCCGTCAGCGGCCTTGCGACACAGGACAAGCGCACGCGCGAGCTTGCGCCCAAGGTTTTCAACGATCCCGCGCTCGCAGCTCTGCTCGATGCCTGCTTTGCCGACCTCGGCGAGGCGGCCGCCAACGATGGTTCGTCCAGCGCCGTCCCGCTCGTGCAGGCCTTGGGGCATCTGGCGCTGATCGAGCGCGGCATCGTCAGACCGGGCAGCCGGCGCGGACAGGCCGCGCTCCGGACCGCCCGCCTCTCGCTGGCGCGGCGCCTGATCGCACGCCATCTGCAAGACCCCGATCTGGCGCCGACGCGGGTGGCCGACCTGCTCGGCGTCTCCGTGCGGCATCTGCACATGCTGTTCGAAGTCGCCGATCGCAGCTTCTCCCAAACGGTGACGGAAGAGCGCCTGAAACAGAGCCGCCGCTTGATGCGCGAAGCGCCGGAGCGGCTGATCGCCGACATCGCCAGCGCCTGCGGTTTTGAGAGCCTGGCGACCTATTACCGGGTCTTCAACGCCGCCTATGGCATGGCGCCGGGCGATTTCCGGGCCCAGGCCGCAGGGGCGCGTTAACCACCGGGCCGGCTACCCGCATCGAAAAGCCCTGCCGCGCCCGGTATTTGGGCAAAAACATGAGGGTTTTTAGGGCCTTCCCGCGCCTGCTCCATTGACTTTGGCCGATTCCGCCCTATGTTCCGGGTCGACGCGGCTCGGTATCGAAGAGCGATTCCTGAGCTTGGCGCTTTGTTCGCGTGAGTCAGCACCCCCAGCTTCTTTGAGAGCGCGCCGTTTCGGGGTGGAACGCGACAGCCTTTTTACCCTCGATTCCGAACGGCGGTTTCGACCAGAGGCTCAATGTCCTTTTCCAATCTCGGACTCTCCGAAAAAGTCCTCGCCGCAGTGGCGGCCACCGGTTACACCACCCCTACCCCCATTCAGGAACAGGCGATCCCCCACGTCCTCGCACGCAAGGACGTGCTCGGCATCGCCCAGACCGGCACCGGCAAGACCGCAGCCTTCGTGCTGCCGATGCTCACCATCCTCGAAAAGGGTCGCGCCCGCGCACGCATGCCGCGCACGCTGATCCTGGAGCCGACCCGCGAGCTCGCAGCCCAGGTGAAGGAAAACTTCGACCGCTACGGCGCCGGCCAGAAACTCAACGTCGCCCTGCTGATCGGCGGCGTCTCCTTCGGCGACCAGGATGCCAAGCTGATGCGCGGCGTCGACGTGCTGATCGCCACCCCGGGCCGGCTGCTCGACCATACCGAGCGCGGCGGCCTGCTGCTCACTGGCGTCGAGCTGCTCGTCATCGACGAAGCCGACCGCATGCTGGACATGGGCTTCATCCCCGACATCGAGCGCATCTGCAAGCTCGTCCCGTTCACGCGGCAGACCCTGTTCTTCACCGCGACCATGCCGCCGGAAATCCGGCGGATCACCGAAGCCTTCCTGCACAACCCGCAGAAGGTGGAAGTCTCCAAGCCCGCCACCACAGCCGTCACCGTCACGCAGTCGCAAGTACCTGCCGGGCGCGAGGCGCACGAGAAGCGCGAGCTGCTGCGCCGCCTGCTGCGCGAGGCCAAGGATCTCAAGAACGCGATCATCTTCTGCAATCGCAAGCGCGAAGTCGCGATCGTTCACAAGTCGCTTCAGAAGCACGGTTTCAGCGTCGGCGCGCTGCATGGCGACATGGACCAGCCGGCCCGCATGGCCGCGCTCGACCAGTTCCGCAAGGGTGAGCTTCCGCTCCTGGTCGCCTCCGACGTCGCCGCCCGCGGCCTCGACATTCCCGAGGTCAGCCACGTCTTCAATTTCGACGTTCCCCACCACGCCGATGACTACGTTCACCGCATCGGCCGCACCGGCCGCGCCGGTCGCACCGGCACCGCGATCTCGATCGTGACGCCGCTCGACCAGAAGTCGATGGTGGCGATCGAAAAGCTGATCGGCCAGAGCATTCCCCGCGCCGAAGGCGATTACGAGGTGCATGCAGGGTCGGGCGAGCAGAGCGACCGTCCGCGCGAATCGCGCGGCCGCGATCGTGAACGTTCCCGCGGCGGACGCGGCAAGCCGCAGCGCGGTCGCGACCGTGAGCGCAGCCACGAGCCGCGCGAGGCGCGACACGCCTCCGAAGCAACGCCTTCGTCGGATGCAAGACCTGCTGCCGAAGCACGGCCCGCGCGCGAAGCGCGGCCTGCTCGCGAGGCAAGGCCTCCGCGCGAAGCCAGGCAATCCTCTGAGCCGCGTCATGGCGCGCGCCAGCAGGCCAACAATTCGCATGTGCCGTCGATCGGCCGCCCCGAGCCGCGCCGCCAGCGCGAAGCCGATACCGAGCCCGGCGATCACTCGCATCTTCCGGCCTTCCTGCTCCGACCGGTCCGCTCCCCCGCCGGGGCCTGACACCGCGATACACGCGTAAGTTGAACGGTCGCCCGTTTACCGACCGTTCATGATCGTCCGTTAGCCTACGAACATAATTTAAGCATTGCTGCGGTCGCTAGCGCACCGACCGCTGTGGGGTATGTTCTGTGGTCAAGGTTCTCGATGAACACGAACGCACGATGGCGTTCGCCGAGGTGGCGCTCGGTCAGATCCGGTCGCTGAAGCAGACCGCAATCCCCCGCAATTACGAGATCTGGTACGTCTACGCGACCGGCTACAATGCCCCGCTCAACAAGATCATCAACGAGACGCTGGCGCGCAACGGCAAGCTGACCGAAGCCGATCTCGAGCAGATCTACGACACCTATCTCTCCCACATCAAAACGACCGACCGCATCGACAAGGTCGGAGCGCGCGTCATCGGCGAGATCGACGACGTCGTGGAGGTGCTGAGCGAAGCACTCGGAGTGACCAGCTCTTACGACGCGAGCCTGTCGGGCGCGGCGAAGGATCTGTCATTGGCCAAAAAGGCCGACCAGCTCCAATCGATCATCGAATCCCTGCTCCGTTCGACAAGCGACATGCGCGAGAGCAACAAGACGCTCGAAGATCGGCTCATCCTGGCAAAGAACGAGATCAGCAATCTCCAGCAGAGCCTGGAAGCGATCCGCGCCGAGAGCCTGACGGATCCGCTGACGGGTCTCGGCAACCGCAAATATTTCGACCGCATGATCGGCATGGCCGTGCAGAGCGCGCTCGCGAGCGGCGAGCCGCTGTCGCTGCTGCTGTTCGACATCGACCATTTCAAATCGTTCAACGATTCCTACGGCCACCTCACCGGCGACCAGGTGCTCCGGCTCGTCGGCCTGTCCCTGAAGCAGACCATCAAGGGCCAGGACATCACCGCGCGCTACGGCGGCGAGGAATTCGCAGTCGTGCTGCCCAACACCGCGCTGCGCCAGGCTCTCACCGTCGCCGACCATATCCGCCGCGCCGTGATGGCGAAGGAATTGAAGAAGAAGTCGACCGGCGAGATCCTCGGCCGCGTCACCATCTCCGTCGGCGTCTCCATGCTGAAGCAGGGTGACGACACCGAGACGCTGATCGATCGTGCCGACGCCTGCCTCTACGCGGCCAAGCGCAACGGCCGCAACCGCGTGATCTGCGAAGTCGATCCCGAATACGCGGTCGAGACGCACAACCGGGTGGTGGCCTGAGCCGCCTAGCCGTCGCTGACGGTCGCGTGCTCGCCGACGAAACCTGCGTCCATGTCGTGCGGGATCTGCGCGTCGGCCTCACCACGTCCGCAGCCTGACATCGCCGCGGCAGGGTCTGTCCGATGGCGCGCTTGACATTGTTCCCGGACGAACGACATCTGAGGCTGTGTCGCCGGTCCCATGCACCTGACCGTGCCCCATAGAGGTTCTGTCGCCTTGCCAAACCCGCATGATTTTCACACGCCACAACCGTCCTACACCAAGGACGAGCTGCTGAGATCGAGCGAGGGCGGCTATTTCGGCCCGGGCAATGCGCAATTGCCGGCTCCGCCGATGCTGATGATGGACCGCATTACCGAGATCAGCCTGGACGGCGGCGAATTCCGCAAGGGCCATATCGTCGGCGAGCTCGACATTGCGCCGGAGCACTGGTTCTTCGATTGTCACTATCGCGGTGACGCGATGATGCCGGGAAGTCTGGGCCTGGATGCGATGTGGCAGATGGTCGGCTACTGGCTCGGCTGGTCGGGCTCACCGGGCAAGGGCCGCGCCATCGGCGTCGGCGAAGTCGAGGTCACGGGCGCCATCACGCCACAGACGCGATCCGTCCGCTACGAGGTCGCCATGCGCATGGTCCGCCGCGGCAAGCTGGTGCTCGGGATTGCCGACGGGCGTGTGGTTGCGGACGGCGCGTGCGTCTTCACCGCGAAGGATATGAGGGTTGGTTTGACGAAAGCCGTGGACTGAGCCTCAGGTGCCGTAGGGTGGGCAAAGGCGCACCGCGCCGTGCCCACGAACTCGGCATGACTATTTCGAACCGTGGGCACGCTTCCGCCTTCGCTCTGCGAGCTACGGCGGACGAGTCGCTTTGCCCACCCTACGGATCGTCTTCTTGGCTGCCTTCTTGGCCGGCCTCTTCTTCGCAATAGCCTTCTTCGGCGCGACCTTCTTCGCTGCCGCCTTCTTCGGCCGCTTCCTGACCTTGGCACGCTGGGCGGCGGCAAGCGCCGCCCTCGCCCACTGCACAAAATCCTCGGAATCATCGAACAGGCGCGCCGGCAGCTCCCAGTAGGAGTTCACCAGCACCGTCTTGGCACGGGTGGAATACTGGAACGGTTTTGAGCCTTCGGCTTCGAAGTCGGGGATCGTGATCTCATCGGCCCGGAAGAACAGGCCGGCGCGCAAGGACAGCGCGAAGTTGACCCCGTCGACGGAAATGCCGTGGCCGGAGAACATCTTTCGCACGGTGACGGGACCGAAACTGGAAAACAGGTCGATCAGGAATTCGCGGTCCATGGCCCAACTCTCTCCCCAGCATCGTCCTGGCGAAAGCCAGGACCCCAGCGCGAGCGCTTTGCGCTCGTCGCCATAGCCACAGGGAGGAGTTTAGCGAAGACTGGTCGTGGTGCCAGCTCCGGTACGGATATCTCGCCCTAAAGAGAGATCACGCGGTATGGGTTCCTGCGTTCGCAGGGACGACAGCGGAGTTATTGGCGCGAGCCGGGTTTACCCGTCGATCTTGGCCGGACGCAGCTCGACCGATTCGCCGCAGCCGCAGGCGGAAATCTGGTTGGGGTTGTTGAAGACGAACTGGGCCTGCATCTTGTCGGCCTTGTAGTCCATCTCGGTGCCGAGCAGGAACAGCACGGCCTTGGGGTCGACCAGGATCTTGACGCCCTTGTCCTCGACGACCTCATCGGTCGCGCGGATCTCGTGGGCGTATTCGACCGTGTAGGACTGGCCGGCGCAGCCGCCGTTCTTGACGCCGACGCGCAGGCCGACGATCTCGGAATCGGCGCGCTGGGTGAGTTCGGAGATGCGCTGGGCAGCGGCATCCGTCAACCGCATCACCTGCGGGCGGGGCCGCCGCGGCTTCGGAGTGGATGCTGGTGTCGAGCCGGACGAAATCTGTGTCATGTCAGTGATGTGGTCCGTTGCTGAACGAATTCAATGCCAGAGTTACGCGTCACCACATGTTGAGGACGAGGCGGGCCTCGTCGCTCATGCGTTCCGGTGACCAGGCCGGCTCCCAGACCACCTTGACGTCGACCACGCCGACGCCGGGAACGCTGGCGACCGCGTTCTCGACCATGGTCGGCAGCTCGCCGGCGGCCGGGCAGTTCGGCGTCGTCAGCGTCATCTGGACGTCGACGGAACGATCGTCCTTGATCTCGACCTTGTAGATCAGGCCAAGCTCGTAGATGTCGGCCGGGATTTCCGGATCGAACACGGTCTTGAGGCCCGCGATGATCTCGGTGGTCAGGCGTTCGGTCTCCTCCGGCGGCAGCGCCGAATGAGTTTCCATCGGATTGGCTTTGATTTCGGCCGTGTCACTCATGCGAACAAATCCCGCGCCTTCAACAGCGCCTGTGCCAGATGATCGACTTCTTCCCGCGTATTATACATGCCGAACGAGGCGCGGCAGGTGGCGGTCACGTTGAACCGCTCTAAAAGCGGCATCACGCAATGGGTGCCGGCGCGGACCGCGATGCCCTGACGGTCGATCACGGTGGCGACGTCGTGGGCGTGCGCACCCTTCAGCTCGAAGGAGATCACAGGGCCCTTGCCGCGTGCCGTACCGATCAGCCGAAGCGAGTTGATCTCGCGCAGCTTCTCCTGGGCGTAGGCGGTGAGATCGGCCTCGTGTGCGGCGATGCGCTCCTTGCCGATCGAATTAACGTAATCGATGGCCGCGCCAAGGCCGACGGCCTCGACGATCGCCGGCGTGCCCGCCTCGAACTTGTGCGGGGGATCGCCATAGGTGACGATCTCGCGCGAGACCTCGCGGATCATCTCGCCGCCGCCATTGAAGGGGCGCATCCTTACGAGGTGGTCGTACTTGGCCCAGAGCACGCCGATGCCGGTCGGCCCGTACACCTTGTGGCCGGTGAAGACGTAGAAGTCGCAGCCGATGTCCTGAACGTCGACCGGCAAATGCACAGCGCCCTGGCTGCCGTCGACCAGCACGGGAATGCCGCGGGCATGCGCAATCTTCACGACGTCCTTGACCGGCACGATGGTGCCGAGCGCATTCGACATCTGCGTGATCGCGACCAGCTTGGTCTTCGACGTCAGCAGCTTCTCGAACTCGTCGATCAGGAAGTTGCCCTCATCGTCGACCGGCGCCCACTTGATTACCGCGCCCTGACGTTCCCTGAGGAAATGCCAAGGCACGATGTTGGAGTGGTGCTCCATGATCGAGATGACGATCTCGTCGCCTTCCCCGATGTTCGGCCCGCCCCAGGACGAAGCGACCAGATTGATCGCCTCAGTCGCATTGCGGGTGAAGATCACTTCCTCGGTGCGGGCAGCGTTGATGAACTGCGCGGCCTTGGTGCGACCGCCCTCATAGGCTTCGGTCGCGGCGTTGGCGAGGTAGTGCAGGCCGCGATGCACGTTGGCGTATTCGCTCGTGTAGGCCTGCGTCATCCGGTCGAGCACGGCGCTCGGCTTCTGCGCGGAGGCCGCGTTGTCGAGATAGACCAGCGGCTTGCCGTAGACCTGCATGGCGAGCGCAGGAAAGTCCTGGCGCACCCGCGCGACGTCGTAGGCACCGTTCTTGACCGCGGGATGCGTGCTCATTGGCGGCGCTCCAGCCAGCGCTCGGCAATGCCGATCACATGCTCGCGCAAATCATCGTCTGCGATCTGCTCGACGGCTTCGCCGACAAAGGCCTGGATCAGCAGCGCCTGGGCCTGCTTCTCGGGCAGGCCGCGCGCCTTCAGATAGAACAGCAGGCTGTCGTCCAGCGCGCCGGCAGTGGCGCCGTGGCCGCAGGAGACGTCGTCGGCAAAGATTTCCAGCTCCGGCTTGTTGTCGGCCTCGGCTTCGTCCGAGAGCAGCAGCGCGCGGGTCATCATCTTGCCGTCGGTCTTCTGCGCATCGGGACGAACGATGATGCGGCCCTGGAACACCGAATGGGCGCGATCGTCGATCACGGCGCGGAAGACTTCGCGGCTGACACAGTTCGGCACGGCGTGGTCGACGACCAGCGTGGTGTCGCCATGCTCAGTCTTCTGCAACAAGTTCACGCCGTTGGCGGAGAGCTCACTGCCCTCGCCTGCCAGCGTGATGAATCCCTGCAGGCGGCTGACCGCCGCGCCGGTCGTCATGTTGAAGAAGTTGAACTTCACATTGGCGCCGACGGTGACGAAATGCGACGAGACGTTCAGCGCGTCGGGCGCATCGTCCATCAGGCGAATGTGTGCGACATCCGCATCGTCGCCGACCGTGACGAGCACGGCGTCATTGATCTGGTAGGCGTTGGCGCCAGCGGCAACGAAGGTCTCGACGATGGTGGCGCGGGCGCCCTTCCCGATCGCGACCTGCGAACGGGTGAAGCTGGATGCGGAAGCGGCCGTCGCGATGTGGATGATCTGGATCGGTGCGGACAGCTGCGCGCCGTCGGCAATCGACAGCACCACGCCATCGGTCGCCATCGCCGCGTTCAGCGCGATCACGGCGTCGGTGGACGCGGTCTTCAGCAGGCCGGCATCCTTCTCCAGCATCTCCCGCGACGTCTTGAAGCCCGCTTCACCGGCGAGCGCCTTGACGTCGGACAGATCGCCCGCGAACACGCCGTCGACCAGCACCAGCTTGCGGGCGCCGGCGATCGCATGCGCCTTCACGGCGTCCGCAGCACGCTTCAGAGCGGCCGCATCCGGCGCGGCTGCGAGCGGCAGCACCTCGCCGACCAGCGCGCGCAGGTCGGTGTATTTCCATTCCTCGATCCGGCGGTGCGGCAGGCCGAGACGCTCATAGGTCTCGAACGCCTCGCGGCGCGCTGCGATCACGGTCGGCGCACCCGGCAAACGGCCTTCGGCGCTGGTGAAGAGATCGCTCACCGCGCGGCCCTTTCCGGTCTTTGCCACAGCAACGTTCATTGCAACATTCCTTACGCGGCATCCTCGAATTGGGTGTAGCCGGACGCTTCCAGCTCGAGCGCCAATTCCTTGCCGCCGCTCTTCACGACGCGGCCCTTCGACATCACGTGCACGATGTCGGGCACGATGTAGTTGAGGAGGCGCTGATAGTGGGTGATGACGACCATCGCGCGCTTGGGCGAATGCAGCGCGTTGACGCCATCGGCCGCGATGCGCAGCGCGTCGATGTCGAGGCCGGAATCCATCTCGTCGAGGATGCAGAGGCTCGGCTCGAACAGCGCCATCTGCAGCACCTCGTTGCGTTTCTTCTCGCCGCCGGAGAAGCCGACATTGACGCCGCGCTTGAGCATGTCCTGCGGGATGTTCAGCGACTTCGAGACCTCGCGGACCTTCTTCAGGAAGTCAGGCGTCGAATATTCGCTCTCGCCGCGCGCCTTGCGCTGCGCGTTCAGCGCAGTGCGCAGGAAGGTCATGGTGGCGACGCCGGGGATCTCGACCGGATACTGGAACGCCAAGAACACGCCCTTGGCGGCGCGCTCGTCCGGCGACATCTCCAGCAGGTCCTCGCCCTTGAACAGGATCTGGCCATCGGTGACCTCATAGCCGGGCTTGCCGGCGATGACATGCGAGAGCGTCGACTTGCCGGAGCCGTTCGGCCCCATGATCGCGTGAATCTCGCCCTCGTTCACGGTCAGCGTCAGCCCGTGGAGGATCTCACGCTCCTCGACACGAACCTTCAGGTCTTTCACTTCAAGCAAAGCCATCTTGGTATCCAGTTTATTCAATTGATGTTGGAGCGCGAGATGCGCACCGCGAGGGTCGGTAATTAGCCAACCGACCCTTCAAGCGAGATCGAGATCAGCTTCTGCGCTTCCACCGCGAACTCCATCGGCAGTTGCTGCAGCACGTCCTTGACGAAGCCGTTGACGACGAGGCCGACGGCTTCTTCCTGGCTGAGGCCACGCTGGACGCAGTAGAACAACACGTCCTCGGAGATCTTCGACGTCGTCGCCTCGTGCTCGAACGTCGCCGAGGAGTTCTTGGCTTCGATGTACGGCACGGTGTGCGCGCCGCATTTGTCGCCGATCAGCAGGGAATCGCAGGCGGTGAAGTTGCGCGCGCCGGTCGCTTTCCGATGCGCCGTAACGAGACCGCGATAAGTGTTCTGCGACTTGCCGGCGGCGATGCCCTTCGAGATGATGCGGCTCGACGTGTTCTTGCCGAGGTGGATCATCTTGGTGCCCGAATCGACCTGCTGGAAGCCGTTCGAGATCGCGATCGAGTAGAACTCGCCGCGGGAATTGTCGCCGCGGAGAATGCAGCTCGGATACTTCCAGGTGATCGCCGAACCGGTCTCGACCTGAGTCCAGGAGATCTTGGAGTTGTTGCCGCGGCAGTCACCACGCTTGGTGACGAAATTGTAGATGCCGCCCTTGCCTTCCGAATTGCCCGGGTACCAGTTCTGCACCGTCGAGTATTTGATCTCGGCGTCGTCATGCGCGACGAGCTCGACCACGGCGGCATGCAGCTGGTTCTCGTCGCGCTGCGGCGCGGTGCAGCCTTCGAGATAGCTGACGTAGGCGCCCTTGTCGGCGATGATCAGCGTGCGCTCGAACTGACCGGTGTTGCGCTCGTTGATGCGGAAATAGGTCGACAGCTCCATCGGGCAGCGCACGCCCGGCGGCACGTAGACGAACGAGCCGTCGGAGAACACCGCCGAGTTCAGCGTCGCATAGAAATTGTCGGACGTCGGAACCACCGAGCCCAGATACTTCTGCACCAGCTCGGGATGTTCGCGGATGGCCTCCGAGATCGGCATGAAGATCACGCCGGCCTTCTTCAGCTCTGCCTTGAAGGTGGTCGCGACCGAAACCGAATCGAAGACCGCATCGACCGCTATCTTGCGGCGCGCCGGATCTTCCTCGCCGGGCTTGGGCTCGACGCCTTCGAGCATGGCGACTTCCCGCAGGGGAATGCCGAGCTTCTCGTAGGTCTTGAGAATCTCCGGATCGATCTCGTCGAGCGAGGTGACCGTCTTCTTCGGCTTCGGCGCCGCGTAGTAATAGAGATCCTGGAAGTCGATCTTGGGATAGTCGACACGTGCCCAGGTCGGCTCGGTCATGGTCAGCCAGCGCCGATAGGCTTCGAGCCGCCACTGGAGCATCCAGGCGGGCTCGTTCTTCTTCTCGGAGATGAACCTGATGGTGTCTTCGGACAGCCCCTTGGGGGCCTTGTCGGACTCGATCTGGGTCTCAAACCCATAACGATACTGGTCGACGTCGATGCGCTTGACGCGCTCGACCGTCTCTTGGACGGCTGGCATTCTATCCTCCGCTCGCGGTTTCAAGGACCGCGGTGGATCAAACTCGGACGAGTATTACGATGTTTCTGTGCGGAAAGCACGGGCTTAGAACCGTTCAAGCCGTGTTTCATCGCTTAGCCTCTAAGTAGGGTATTACCGAGCTTTCGCCAAGCCTCTAACGCCCTATTGATGTCATCAGGTTGCGTGGACCAGCCCAGACTGAGGCGCACCGCTCCCTGGGCGACGGTGGCATCATACCCCATCGCCGAGAGCACGTGGGACGGCTGGACCTTGCCCGAGGAACACGCCGAACCGGAGGATACGGCGATGCCTTCGAGGTCGAAGCCGATCACGGCCGTCTCGGCCTTGAGCCCCGGCGCCGTGAACAAGACGGTATTCGGCAACCTCTTGCCATCTTCCGCGAAGATGGTCGCCCCGGCAATAGCCCGAAGGCCATTTCCCAAGCGATCTCTTAGGCTTGTCATCCGCTCCGCATCTTCCGGCAGAGCCTGAAGGGCGGCCTTCACCGCAGCCCCGAAACCGGAGATCCCGGCGACATTCTCGGTTCCCGCCCGCCGGCCGAGCTCCTGTCCGCCGCCCCGCAGCACCGGTTCCAACCCGGCCAGTCCCTCGGCCACGACCAGCGCGCCGACGCCCTTGGGACCGCCGATCTTGTGGCCAGAAAAGGTCGCAAGGTCCGCGCCTAGCGCGTTAATATTGAAAGCAATTTTGCCAAGGGCCTGGATCGCATCGACATGCAGGAGGCCGCCGGCCTCATGGACAATCGGCGCCGCCTCGGCGACAGGCTGGAGCGCCCCCGTCTCGTTGTTGGCCGCCATGATCGAGACCAGTGCGGGCGGACCATCAGCGAGCAGAGCCCGGAGATGGTCGAGGTCGACGACGCCTGAGCGCGTGACCCGGATCTGGCCAATGTCGTCGGCCGGAAACCGGCCGCCCGCCAGCACCGAGGCATGCTCGACCGCGGAAACCAGAAGTCGCCGCACCGGTTCGCCCGATCGGCTGCGCAAGCCGGGCGACAGCGCCAGCGCGTTAGCCTCGGTTCCGGCGGAGGTGAAAACCACGTTTCGCGGCAGCGCGCCGACGGCCGCCGCTAGCGTACCACGGGCGTCCTCGATCAGCCGCCGCGCCTCGCGTCCCTCGGCATGGACCGAGGACGGATTGCCGATCAGCTCGTAAGCGGCCAGCATCGCTGCGCGCGCCTCGGCGCGCAGCGGTGTGGTCGCATTCCAGTCGAGATAGACGCGGCTCGGCATGGCGCCCTCTTAGCACCTTTTGCCCCGGCGCCAATCGGCAGCCATCGCGCATCAGGCCGGCTGTTGCTGCGCAATTCGACCAACGGAACGGGGCTCCATCCGCAGTCCGAACAGCGGCCGCAGCCAGGCGATCCGGCGCGCGACCTCGTAGGTGACGAGACAGGCGAGCGCGGTGCCGACAATCACGATCGCAGCCTCACTTCCCGCAGACAGCCCGCTGCCTCGTAGCGCATGTGCGATCATGATGATCGCAGTCTGATGCACGATGTAATAGGGAAAGATCGCATCGGTGAGATAGCGCCGCGCAGGGCCATCAGCCTTCAGATGTCGCCGCGCAAAGCCGAGCACCGCCGCCATCGCCAGCCATTGGTAGCAGCCATAGACGGAGCTCGCGAACCATTTCGGCACCGACGAAGGCGCCAACAAGCCGGCATAGACAACGACGAAGATGGTGAAGCAGCCAGCCGCCACGGTGAGCGCTAGCCATCGTTGCCGCTCGATGTCGCGCCAGATGCCATCCTGGCGGGCGAGCAGGAAGCCGATAAGGAACGCACTCGCGTAGTCCGCGTGATTGTACCAGTCACCGAACAGCGCATGAGTCGACGGGAAGATCGGCGAGAGAAACAGCCGCCAGGCTGCAAACAGCAGGCAGGGCAGCACCAGCAGCCATGGTCCGGCGAGGACGGCCGCCATCCTCTCACCCATCCAGTCGGCAGCCTTCGGCCACACCCACAACACGCCAGCCAGCGCCATGGTGTAGACCCAGAGATAGATCACGAACCAGAGATGGTTCCAGGTCGGCTGCGCGATGCAGGGGTTCGGACAGAACTGCGCCCCGAACGCCAGATAATGGTGGACGTAATAATCAGCGAAACCTTGGAGATAAGAGGCTTGGGGATAGCCGAGGCTCTCGACGATCTGGAGATAGGATTGCGGCGGCACGATCACGAGCATGCCGAAGATCAGCGGGATCAGAAGCCGCGCCGATCGAGCACGGGCGAAGGCAGCCAAGCGAACTTTCCCCAGCATGACGCGGCTGGCGACCCCGGAAACCAGGAACAGCAGCGACAGCCGCCAGGGATTGAGCACCAGCATCGCTGGCTCCAGCCAGGTCAGCCGGTGCTCGCTCTTGATGTGAAATCCCCAGGACACGTAGAGCATGCCGACGTGGTAGAAGATCAGCGACCCAAAGGCTAAAATCCGCACCCAATCCAGATCGATGCGTCGTTCCGAGTTTGCTGATTGCTGCGGTGTTGACATGGTGTTCTGCTCCTTGACGGAAAGACAAACGCGGTTTTCGGGCCATGGCTGACGGCCAAAATGCCCCCGAAACGGAGCGCGTCGAGACGGTTTGGGATCAGAACCGGGCGCGAGGGGACGAATCGTCCCCGGCCGGGACGAGCGGTTGGCGCGGTGGGATCGGCGGCGGCGAGTGGACGACGTTCGCGACCATCGCAGCCGTCGCGCTTGCCATCGGTATCGTCAATGCACTGTCAGGCGCACAGGACGCCGCCTGGCGTGGCGACAGCTCCAATGTCGGCCAGCGGTTGTTTTGGGAGCTGTCGAGCATCAGCGTCATCCTGCTGCTGGTGCCGATCCTGGCGCTGGCCGTTCGGCGCATGCGCGAGACGAAGGTCTTGGTGGCGCGGATCGGAATCGCTGCGGCCGCCCTGCTCGGCTTCTCAGCCCTCCACATTACCGGCATGGTGGGCTTGCGGAAACTCCTGCTTTGGCTCGCTGGAGGCACCTACGACTTCCACTTCTCGCTGGCGACGGTCCTGTACGAGTTCCGCAAGGATGCCGTGACCGCGTTGCTGCTTGGGGCAACGCTCTGGCTGATCGAAAGCCGGCGTGAGCTGAGGAAGGCCGCGCGCGCCCCTGCGTCCATGCCGGCCGCTCCGCAGGAGCAACCCTCATCCGATCTGATCTGGCTCCGGGACGGCACCAGCCGCATCCGCGTCGCGCCGCGTGACATCCTCTGGGTCGCCTCCGCCGGCAATTACATCGAATACATCCTCGCCAACGGCACCCAGCACCTGATCCGCGGCACGCTGGCTGCGACCGAAAGCGAGCTCGCCCGCTTCGCCATCGTGCGCGTGCACCGGACCCGGCTCGCCAATCTCGACCGCGTGAGCGGCGTGGAGTTCAAGCCGTCAGGAGATTTCGAGCTCACATTCGACAACGGGCAAACGCTTGGGGGCAGCCGCCGCTACCGGCCCGCGGTCGCCGCGCTCGGAGGGCGCACGGCGCCCGTGTGAATCGCTCGCCAAATCGCCCGAGCGATCGATAAACGATCGTGATTCCAATCAGTTGCCGCCACGGATGCGAGGCGGGCCATTGCCCCGATTCATCCCGGCCGCCTTGGGCATGACACCGCGATGACCGGCTAAGTTCTTGAGCAAATTGGCAGATGTCGAAGATGCTTGCTTTTAGCCCCGCCGCCTATGTTAGAACGCGCACCGTCAAGTCAACGCGCGCCATTTGCGCATCACCGCGAGGCGCACGCCTTCTCGTCCTTCCATTCGCGCTCTCGCCGGCGTCGCTGCCGATGAGGCCACAATCGGTTGATTGCGGAGAACCGTCTCTCCAGGACATCAATCAAGAGATCATCCATGCCTGAAGTCATTTTCACTGGCCCCGCCGGCCGTCTCGAAGGCCGCTATCACCCGGCCAAGCAGAAGAACGCGCCGATCGCGATGATCCTGCATCCGCATCCGCAGTTTCACGGCACGATGAACCATCAGATCGTGTACCAGTGCTACTACGCCTTCGCGCATCGCGGCTTCTCGGTGCTGCGCTTCAACTTCCGCGGCGTCGGCCGCAGCCAGGGCTCGTTCGATCACGGCACCGGCGAATTGTCGGATGCGGCGGCGGCTCTCGACTGGGCGCAGACCATCAATCCCGAGGCGCGCGCCTGCTGGGTCGCCGGCTTCTCCTTCGGCGCGTGGATCGGCATGCAGCTTCTGATGCGCCGCCCCGAGGTCGAAGGCTTCATCTCGATCGCGCCGCCCGCGAACCTCTACGACTTCTCGTTCCTTGCGCCCTGCCCGTCGTCGGGCCTGATCGTGCATGGCGAGAAGGACGCGGTGGTGCCGCCGAAGGATGTCAACACGCTGGTCGAGAAGCTGAAGACACAGAAGGGCATCGTGATCGACCAGCAGGTCATCCCCGGCGCCAACCACTTCTTCGACGCCAAGCTCGAGCCGCTGATGGAAACCATCACAGCCTATCTCGACATGCGCCTCGCCAACGTGCGGTAAGCATGACATGGCCGCGTTTGTAGCCCTGCTGCGCGCGGTCAATGTCGGAGGCACCGGCAAGCTGCCGATGACCGAGCTCAAGGCGATGTGCGAAGAGCTCGGTTTGGGTGCCGTGCGCACCTACATCGCCAGCGGCAATGTGGTCTTCACGAGCCGCAAATCTGAAACCGCGATCAAGGCTGCGTTGGAAAAGCGCCTGCACACCTATGCGGGCGCGCCGGTCGGCGTGCTCGTGCGCAGCGCGGCCGAGATGGCGCAAGTCGCGGCCGACAATCCATTCCCAAAGATGGCACCGAACCGCACGGTTGCGATTTTCCTCGACAAGCCACCGCCGGCAGACGCGCTTGCTGGCATTCGCGGTCAAAAGGACGAAGAGATCAAGCTCGGCCGCCGCGAGATCTACGTGCACTATGGCGACGGTATGGGAACGTCAAAGCTCGCGATCCCCGCCGCCAAGACCGGTACCGCACGCAACATGAATACCATCGCGACGCTAGCGAAGATGGCTGCTGAGCTCTAGCAGGCTGCTGAAAAAGTCGCTTCGCGCGACGCGCGGATTGTGATTCCCTGCATTTGCTTGATTCCTTGGGGCTGGGGATTGCGATGCGCGGGGCAGATCAGCGGTCGGAAGGCATATTCAGCTACGTGCGATTGGAGCAGCGTGTTCCGGCGGATCATCCGCTGCGTGCGATCCGCGACCTGGTCGACGCTGCGCTGAAAGAGTTGTCGCGCGATTTTAGCAGGCTTTACTCGCGCGAAGGTCGGCCGTCGATCCCGCCGGAGCGGCTTTTGCGAGCGCTGCTGCTGCAAGCCTTCTATACGGTGCGTTCGGAACGGCAGTTGATGGAGCAGCTCGACTATAATCTGCTGTTTCGCTGGTTCGTCGGTCTTTCGATGGATGACGCGGTGTGGAATCCGACCGTGTTCTGCAAGAACAGGGATCGGCTGCTCGACGGCGACATCGCCGCCAAGTTCTTCGTCGCCGTGCTGAACCTGCCGCAGGTGCGAGGACTGCTGTCCAGCGAGCACTTTTCGGTTGACGGTACGCTGATCGAGGCCTGGGCCAGCATGAAGAGCTTCGTGCCGAAGGACGCTGGCGATCCGCCCGCGGGAAAGGATCGCGGCTCCCGCAATGCCGAGCGCGACTTCCATGGCGAGAAGCGCAAGAACGCCACGCATTCCTCGACGACGGACCCCGACGCCCGCCTGTTCCGCAAGGGTGCTGGCAAGGAGGCCAAGCTCTGCCACATGGGGCATCTGATGACGGAGAATCGCAACGGACTCATCGTCGATGCGCGGTTGACCGAGGCCAACGGCACCGCCGAGCGCGCGACTGCGCTCGACATGATCGAGGACAATGCCCGGCCCGGTAGCACGGTCGGCGGCGACAAGAACTACGACACTGCCGACTTCGTCGCCGGCTGCCGCGAGCGCGGCTGCACGCCGCATGTCTCGCAGAACGACACCAACCGCCGCTCGGCGATCGACGCGCGCACCACCCGCCATCCCGGCTATCGGATCAGCACCATCAAACGCAAGCTGATCGAGGAGCCGTTCGGGTGGATCAAGACGGTTGGCGGCCTGCGCAAGACGCGCCATCGCGGCCGCGGCCTGGTCGAGTGGTTCTTCGTGTTCACCGCCGCAGCCTACAACCTCGTTCGCATCCCAAAGCTGCTGGCCGCGACGGGATGAATCCGTCTGGAGCGTCAAAAATGAGCCACCAACCCCACCTATACAGCGCATGCGGAGCTCATCGAGGCCCATCGCTGGCTTCGTTTTCAAGCCGCATATTACGAAAATCATCATCCAAGGCATCTTTTTCAGCAGCCTGCTAGCTGATCGAAGACGACATTGCTCGCTTCGGGGGACAAGGATTGAAGGCGTATCTGGTGCTCGACCTGTCGGTGAATGACCCTGCCGGCTTCGAGAGATACATCGCTGAAATCCCGGCCTTCATCGCCAGGCATTCGGGGCGATACATCGTCCGCGGCATCGAGCCGACCGCAATCGAAGGCGACTGGATGCCCGAGCGTCTCGTCATCATCGAATTTCCGGAACGCGCGGACGCGCAGGCCTTCCTGGATGATCCCGACGCTCAGGCCCTGTTCAAGCTGCGCCATGCCACGACGACGAGCAGACTGTTGCTCGCCGACGGCTGCACCTGAGCGCGGCAGCGCGGCTCAAGCCAGCTTGAGCGCGGCGATCCCCATCAAGACGAGCGCGATGCCCGCAAGCTTCATCGCGCTCAGTGCTTCCCCGAACAGCACGACGCCCATCATGAAGGTGCCCGCGGCGCCTATGCCGGTCCACACCGAATAGGCGACGCCGACCTCGAGCACCTTCAAGGCACGCCCGAGCAGGAACACGAAGGCGGCGAGCAGCACCAGCGACACGATGCTCCAACCGACGCGCGTGTAGCCTTCGGCATATTTCATCGAGATCGCCCAGCCGACATCGAGCGCGCCGGCGATCACCAGCATCAACCAGGCCAGAGATTGCGACATCGGCGTGTGCTCAGGCCGCGAGCTTGAGCAGATGCGCGTCGTGGCGCACGAGGAAGGCGCGCAGCAATTGCGGATAGTCTGCTCCGACCGCAGTGCGCACGCTCGGACGTTTCGCGAGCTCGCTCCGCCACGCGCGCACTTTCGGCACATCGCGGAAGATACCGTGCTCGGTCAGCTCATCAAACAGGTCGAAATAACGGAACACCGGCGCGAACACTGCATCGACCAGACTGAATGCCTCGCCGGCGAAATAAGGTCCCGCGCCCAGTGCGGCTTCGACACGCGCGAATTTCGTCGCCAGCGCCTGGCGCTTGCTTTCGAACGTTGCCGGATCCGCCGTTGTCTCCAGCCCCCAGAGATCACCGAGGATCGCCGAGCCGAACTCCATCCAGGCCCGGTGCTCGGCCCGCTTCAGCGCATCGATCGGATGCAGCTTCGCGCCGGCTTGCGTCTCCTCGATGTACTCGCAGATCACGTTGCTCTCGAACAGCGCGACCTCGCCCTTGTCCGTCGTAACCACCAGCACCGGCACCTTGCCGAGCGGCGACAGTTTCAGGAACCAGTCGGGCTTGTTGGCGAGGTCGATGTCGACCCGCTCGAACGGCACGCCCTTCTCCTTGAGCGCGATCACCGCGCGCTGCACGTACGGACAAAGCTTGTGGCTGATCAGTTTGAGCGAAGCGGTCATGGCTAATCCCGGCGGTTGGATTCAACTGCACCCAAGATAGATGCACTTGCATGCAACCGTCAAGATCAATGCAACTGCATCAACCTACTGTGACCGCCGGCAGTCGCCTTTAGGGCCGCACGATCACCCCGCCCGTCATCGGCATCGGCACGCCTGTCGTGGCCGGGTAGGACAGCGGCAGGCCCTTGAGGCCACGCGCGGCAAGGAAACCAAAGGCCTGCGCCTCGATCGCGTCGGAGGCCCAGCCCAGCGTCTCGGCGGCTTCGACGGTTGCCGCGCCGACCCGCTCCCGCAGCATCCGCAGCATGGTGAGGTTGCGGGCGCCGCCGCCGCAAATGATCCAGCTCCGCGGCCGCCGCGGCAGCAGCGGGATGATCCGGGCGATCGCGGCCGCGGTGAAGGCGGTGAGCGTCGCAGCCCCATCGGCCGGCTGGACATCGCCGAGCTTGACCGCGGCGAAGTCGTTGCGGTCGAGCGATTTCGGCGGCGGGACCGCGAAGAACGGCAGCTCCAGCGCCCGCGCGATCCAGGCCTCGTCGGCCTTGCCCAGGGCTGCGAACTTGCCCTCGGCATCGAAGGCCTGGTTCATGGTGCGGTACATGAAATCGTCGAGCAGCGCGTTGCCGGGGCCGGTGTCGCAAGCAATCAGCGTGTCGTTGCCGTCGATATAGGTGATGTTGGAGACACCGCCGATATTGACCACGACGATCGGCCCTTCGCGCGCCAGCGAATTGGCCAGCGCCCGGTGGTAGACCGGCACGAGCGGCGCGCCCTGCCCGCCGGCCTCGACGTCGGCAGCGCGGAAGTCGTACATCACGGGAATATGGATGACCTTCGCCAGCGCCGGCGCATCGCCGATCTGCACCGTCAGGCGCCGCTCGGGCCGGTGCAGCACGGTCTGACCGTGGAAGCCGACGATGTCGATATCCTCCGGCTTCATCCGGTTCTGGGCCACGAACGCGGCAACCGCCTCGGCATGCGCCAGCGTCACGGCGCGCTCGGCCTCGGCCAGGATTCCCGGCCGGGCATCGCGTTGCGGCAAGTGTACCGCCTCGGACAGCGCCTGGCGCAGCAGATTGCGCTCGGCCGGGCTATAGGGCCGGTAGCCGGACGGTCCGAACGCCTTCACCTGCTTTCCGTCGGTTTCGATCAGCGCGACGTCCACCCCGTCCAGCGAGGTGCCGCTCATCAAACCGAGTGCCGTCAACATCATGGGATCAGCGTCCTCAAAACACCCCCTCCGGCATGCCGATCTTGTGCCAGAGGGACACATCTTATAATGCCACAGCGCCAAGTGGCGGGCGGCAATCGAGTTCCCATAGAAAGACGCTTAAATTGCGCCCGAAACAGTAAACCAAGAATTGTCAGGCACGCCGACAGATGACTGCATTTAAATCGGATTTCCTCAATACCCTGCAGGAACGTGGTTTTATCCACCAGTGCTCCGATTTCGAGGGGCTGGACGCGCTCGCCGCCAGGGGCGAGGCGATCGCCTATGTCGGCTACGATTGCACCGCTCCTTCGCTGCATATCGGCAACTACCTGACCATGATGCTGCTGCACTGGTTTCAGCAGTCCGGCAACAAGCCGATCACGCTGATGGGTGGCGGTACCACCATGGTGGGCGATCCCTCCGGCAAGGACGAGACGCGCGCGATCCGCACCGTCGCCGAGATCGAGGCCAACAAGGCTTCGATCCGCGGCGTGTTCGCAAAGGTGCTGCGCTACGGCGACGGCAAGAGCGACGCCGTCATGCTCGACAATGCCGAGTGGCTGACCAAGCTCAACTGGATCGAGATGCTGCGCGACGTCGGCCGGCATTTCTCGGTCAACCGCATGCTGACGATGGACTCCGTGCGCCTGCGCCTCGAGCGCGAGCAGGAGATGAGCTTCATCGAGTTCAACTACATGATCTGCCAAGCCTACGACTTCGTCGAATTGGCCAAGCGGACCGGCTGCCATTTGCAGATGGGCGGCTCGGACCAATGGGGCAACATCATCATGGGCGTCGATCTCGGCCGCCGGATGGGCACGCATCAGCTGTTCGCGCTGACCACGCCGCTGCTGACGACAGCATCGGGCGCCAAGATGGGCAAGACCGCGCAAGGCGCGGTGTGGCTCAACGCCGACCAGTTCAGCGCTTACGATTTCTGGCAGTACTGGCGCAACACCGAGGATGCCGACGTCGCCAAATTCCTGAAACTGTTCACGACGCTGCCGATGAGCGAGATCAAGAAGCTCGAGGCGCTCGGCGGCTCGGAGATCAACGAGGCCAAGAAGGTGCTCGCGACGGAAGCGACCGCCCTGCTGCATGGCCGCGACGCAGCAAACGAAGCGGCCGAAACCGCACGCCGCACTTTTGAGGAAGGCGCACTCGCCGAGAGCTTGCCGACAGTTGAAATTCCGCGCGGCGAGCTGGAGGCCGGCCTCGGCGTGCTCAACGCTTTCGTCAAGGCGGGCCTCGTCGCCTCCAATGGCGAGGCACGGCGTCAGATCAAAGGTGGCGGCCTGCGCGTCAACGACGAATCCGTCACCGACGAGAAGATGGCGCTGTCAGCGGCCAGTCTGACGCCGGAAGGCGTGATCAAGCTGTCCTTCGGCAAGAAGAAGCACGTCCTGCTCAAGCCTGCATAGGCGTATGAGCTTTTGATGCTTGTCAGGGCGCGCCGAAGCGCGCTCCCTGACGGCAATGGATCAGAAGACGCCCGGCGAACAGGGGAACATGCAGCAGGACGCGGCACGAACCGCGCTCGTCGTGCTCGCGTTGTGCTTCACGCTGGCCGTGCTCGGCCGCGGCTTGAGCGAAAGCTTCACAGTCTTCCTCAAGCCGATCTCCGAAAATTTTGGTTGGGACCGCGCGCAGGTCGTTTCGATCTATTCGCTGACCTGGCTCATCAGCGGACTGACGGCGCCGCTGGTTGGCCGCCTGTTCGATCATTCCGGACCGCGCATCGTCTATGCGCTCGGCCTGTTGCTGCTCGGCTCCGCGTTCCTGATCGCAGGCCATGCGCAGGCGCTCTGGCAATTCCAGCTCTCGATCGGATTGTGCGTCGGTATCGGCGTTGCCTTCATCGGCAACGTGCCGAACTCGATCCTGCTCGGCCGCTGGTTCGGGCCGAAGCTGCCGACCGCGATGGCGGTGGTGTATTCGGCAATGGGCGGCGGCGTGCTGGCGCTGCTGCCGGCCTCGCAGCTCCTGATCGATCATCTCGGCTGGCGCGAGACCTATCAGGTCTACGGCTTCGCTACACTTGGTCTGCTGGTGCCGCTGCTGCTGCTGCCCTGGCGCAGTTTCGCGGCCGGCTCGCCGTATGTTGCCAAGAAGACCGATCCTGATTTCGTCGACCACGGCTGGACGCTCGTGAGCGCGATGCGTCACCACGCGTTCTGGGCGCTGTTCTCGACCTTCTTCTTCACCGCGGTCGGCATGTACTGCATCGCAGCCCAGATCGTCGCCTATCTGATCGATGCCGGCTTCCCGCCGCTGCAGGCCGCGACCGCCTGGGGCTTTTCGGGTGTCGTGCTGGTGTTCGGCATGATCGGCGTCTCCGCGCTCGACGGGCTGATCGGACGCCGTCCCTCGGTGCTGCTGAGCTACGCGATCTCGATCCTCGGCATCGTCCTGCTCTGGCTCATTCAGTATTATCCGAATGTCATCCTGCTCACCGGCTTCGTCGTCTGCTTCGGCAGCATGATGGGATCGCGCGGACCGCTGATCACGGCAACGGCGATGAAGATCTTCAGAGGCAAGCGGGTCGGCACCATCTTCGGCACGATCTCGATCGGCAGTGGACTCGGCTCGGCCTTCGGCTCCTGGAGCGGCGGCCTGATCCACGATGCCACCCAGGGCTACAACGCGCTGCTCGTCTTCGCACTTGCAAACGTGGTCCTCGGGATGATCCCGTTCCTGATCGTGCCCGCCTTGCGGCGCTAGGTCTCCCAGAGGTAACCTGAATTCAAACGCGTCACCGGGGAACTACGGATAGGCACGACGCGTAGATGCTTAAAAAAGGCGGACGGCGCGCGGCTGGAATCACCGCCTGCGGTGTTTTGTCCGACATGACAAAAATGTCAGCGCAAATTGACCTGGCGCAGCTTGCAGGGTGGAACCGAATGCGGTCCTAGTCGCAGCATTGGATGGAGGGCACAAACCAATGAACTTTCCCTATCTCTCTCGCTTTCAGCCGGTTCTCTTGAGCCTGTTTCGCTTCATCACTGGACTGCTGCTGTTCCAGTACGGTGTCGCCAAGCTGTTCAAGTTCCCGGTGCTCCCCTACTTCGCCGACATCCCGCCGCTGATCTATGTGGCCGGCACGCTCGAGCTGGTGCTCGGTGCGACGCTGATGCTCGGCCTGTTCACCCGCCTCACGGCTTTCATCCTGTCGGGTGAAATGGCCTTCGCCTACTTCATGGGCCATGCGATGAAGACCGGAACGCCGGTGCTCCTGCCGCTGCTCAACGGCGGCACCGCCGCGATCCTGTTCTGCTTCGCCTGTCTCTACATCTCGGCGGCGGGCGGCGGCTCGGTCAGCGTCGACGCGCTGATCGGCAAGGAGAGCGACGCACCAGGCGGCGCCTTCGCGCGGCGCTGACGCGCGCCCAATTCGCAAAACGAGGACGGCGCCGGCCATAGCCGGCGCCGTCTCAGCGAGAGCCCAGTATGTTCCAGATCAGAACGAGGGCCGCGACAAGCAGCACGGACATGATGAGGCGGTGAACGAATCGGTTCATTGCGGGTCCGGCCAGGTGCGATGACCACCAAAATCTGAGATCGACATCCTCCCGCAAATATGCGGACGCGCAACAGAGCGTGTCCATTTGCCTGCACCGTTGCGCATGGGTCTGCGAAGAGTCCCTCGCGCGGCCGGCCGCGGCGCGTCCATCTTCATGATTGGTAAGAACTTGATGTTACGGATGATGACAATAACAACCATTCCGTAGGGGCTGTGATGAAGCTGCTGAGCCATCTGAAGATCCGGACCAAGCTTGCCAGCATGGTCTGCCTCGCAGCTCTGACAGTCACGGCCATCATCGCGGTATCGACCGTCCTCAGCAAGAGCCGCATGATGGACGACCGGGTCCAGCAGATGAAGGCCGCGGTCGATCTGCTCCACGGCCTCGCACAGACTTTCCAGGATGACGCGGCCGCCGGCAAGATGACGGTGGACGACGCCAAGCTGCAGTTTCGCCAGCGTGCCCGCAACATGAAGTTCGGCGGCGGCCAGGGCTATCCTGTCGTCTACAATTCCGACACGTCGATCCTTGTCAACGGCGCCAATCCCCAGCTCGAAGGCAAGATCACAGGCGCGACGGATTCCAATGGCGTCCTGATTGCCGATGCTCAGCTCAACGCCGCCAGGCAGGCGCCGCAGGGCGGCGTGACATCCTATCTCTACCCTCGCCCCGGTCAGACCGAGCCCGTCCGCAAGACCGTGTTCGTCCGCCAGTTCACGCCCTGGAACGCCACGATCAGCTACGGCCTTTACGTCGACGATATCGACGCCGACGTGCGTGCGCTGACGCTCGAGCTCGCCGCGATCGGCGCCGGCCTGATGCTGCTGATGGCGACGCTGTCCTGGCTGATCGCCCGCGACGTGCTCAGCGCGCTCGACCGCCAGAAGACCCGGATGCAGGACATCGCCGACGGTGCCATCGACAAGCCGGTCGAGGAGACCGATCGCGGCGACGAGATCGGCCGCATGGCCGAGACGCTCGAAGTGTTGCGCCAGACCGCCCTGACGGCGCGCACGCTGGAAGCCGAACAGGTCGCAGCCAAGGCCCGCGGCGAGCAGGAAAAGCGCGACGCCCTGATCTCCCTCGCCGATCGCTTCGATGCGTCCGTCGGTCAGCTCGTGGGTCTGATGGCCTCGGGCTCCGGCGAGCTGGAAACCACGGCCAAATCGATGTCGTCGACCGCCGAGGGCACCAACCGCCGCGCCGCCGTGGTCGGCTCGGCTGCGACCGAAGCCAGCCAACGCGTTCAGACGGTCGCCGCCGCCGCCGAAGAGCTCTCCTCCTCCATCACCGAAATCAGCCGTCAGGTCGCGCAATCGGCCGAAGTCACCGGCCGCGCGGTCGAGAGCGCACGCCACACCGACACCATCGTGCGCGCGCTATCCGACGGCGCCCAGCAGATCGAGCACGTCGCCGAGCTGATCTCCAGCATCGCCGCGCAGACCAATTTGCTGGCACTCAATGCCACCATCGAGGCCGCACGCGCCGGTGAAGCCGGTCGCGGCTTCGCCGTCGTCGCCTCCGAAGTGAAATCGCTGGCAAGTCAGACTGCAGAGGCCACCCGCGAGATCGGCGACAAGATCGCCCAGATTCAGGGCGCAACCAAGGAAGCTGTCGACGCCATCGGCGGCATCACCGCCACCATCGAGGAGGTCAGCCGCATTGCCACCTCGATCGGCGCCGCAATCGAGGAGCAAGGTGCGGCCACCGCCGAGATCGCCCGCAGCGTCTCGCAGACCGCCGAGGCGACCAAGGAAGTCACCACCAATATCGGCGGCGTCAGCTCGGCGGCCAACGAGACCGGCAATGCCGCCGGCATGGTGCTCGCGGCCGCGTCGAACCTCTCCAAGCAGGCCGAGCAGCTCTCGGGCGAAGTCGGCACATTCCTGGCGAGCGTGCGCGCGGCGTAAGACGACGCGGCTCGTCGCATAAGCATTCACAAGATGTCGTCATGCCCGGGCTCGTCCCGGGCATCCACGTTCTTTGTGCTGCTAGAGAATGCGTGGATGGCCGGGACGAGCCCGGCCATGACGCTGTGGAGACTTCAGGGCCCGCCCCGATAGAACGGACTCGCGGCTAACGCCGCGCGACGCTGCAACCGCTCGACAGCGGCCTTGCCGATCCCGTCGAACTGTCGCCGGACTGCGACGACGGCAGTTCGTCGATCGGCATGTTCTGCTTGCCGGTGTTGAACTCGAAGATCTTGCGGAACACGCCTGGCACCATCGCGGAGATCGGATTGACGCGCATCACGGGAGCCGCAGGCGTGCCGACGACCTCGTAGGTGACGCCGATCAGCCCTTCCTTGTCGCCACCGCCGAGGAAGAGGCCGAACAACGGGATCTGGCCGAAAATGTTGTTCACGCCATACATCGGCACGAAGGTGCCGCTCATGCAGACCTGATTGCCGGGATAGTCGATCGAGCCCTCGATGGTGGCGCCGATCATCGGCCCCTTGACCAGGCCGTCGCGGACCGTGAGCGCGCCGTTCTGCCGGGTGAACTCCGCGCGCAAGGCGCTGAAGGAAACGCCACCGCCGCCCGGAGTGCCGTTCGGCGCGCCTGCGGCGACGCGTTCGAGCTGCGCCTCGCCCTTCACCGTGAAGTCGCGCACGTTGATGAGGCCCTCGCGCGCCGTGGTCGCGTCCGATGTCGGCGGCTCCATCGCCACCACCATCTGGCCGCCGACGGCCTTGGTATAGGTGTCGGTGAATTTCAGCAGCGAGCCCGCGTCGTTGGTCTGGAGATAGATCACCTCGCGGCTGCCTTGCGCACGCCCGCCGCGCAGATCGGCTGCCACCGGCGTGTTCTGACCGACCCTGCCGCTCAGCGAGAACGCCTTGATGGCCCCGCTGCGCTTCGACATTTTGGCGTCGACGCTGCGCATCGTCTCGCCGTTGAATCCGGCCACCGTGCCGAGCTTCACATCGATGTCGAAATCGACGTTCTTGAGCTTGCTCTTGCCGTCGTCCTTGGAATTGCCTGAGATCGCCGACTTCAGGAAGCCGCGACCGTCGAACACGTCGCCGCGCATTGTGCCACGGACCACGCCGTCCTGACCGCGCTCCACCTTCAGCGACGTCTTGTCGCCGTCGGACGGCGAATAGACCGGGAAGTTCGCATTCATGAGGTCGCCGTTCGGGTCGACTTCCAGCGAGCCCTTGATCGAGGCACCGCCGCCGTCGATGACGATGTCCTCGAGCCGCGTCGATTGTGCCGTCGGCACCACCTTGAACGTCGCCTTGCTCGCTTTGCCCGGCAGCTTGACCCAACCGGGAAGGATGTTGTCGAGCTTGACCGAAGTCAGGTCCGCCTCGATGCCGAGCTTCGTCGTCTGCTCGGGCCCGCCGGCAATCTTGCCCGACACCTTGACCGGCACCGACCCGCTGACGGCCGGACTGAGATCGAAGCCAAGCCGCGCACGGCTGGCATCGTCCAGCGTCGTCTGCAGCTTGACGTCCGCATCGCCATCGGTCGCCTTGCGGTAGTCGAGCGAGGCCGCCTGCCCGTTGATCTTGACGTCGCCCTTGACCTGGTAACCCTGGTTGTTGGCGACGATCTTGAGATTGTTGGCCTCGAGCTTCTGGTTCATCACCAGCTTGTCGGCGGCAAAGCCGTTGAGATCGGCGGTGACGGCGTAGACGGTGTCCGCCTTGGTCAGCTCGCCCTTGACCGGCAAGCCGAGTTGGATGTTCGCCGTGAACGTGCCCTTGCTGGTGTTGGGATCGACGACGGTCGATGACAGATCGCTCAACCGGTCGTTGGACAGCATTTCGGCAGCGGCCGGCACCGGACCATCGACGCGGAAGCGCGTTCGCGAGGGCGACGGCTTCGGCGCCATGTCCGGCACCTCGAACGTGAAGTCGGAGATCGTGACCTTGCGACCTGCGGGCGTGTCGGCAACGCCCTGGCCGATATTCACGGTGGCGGTGCGTCCGGTCACATGCGCCTTGAGGTCCGCATCGTGCACCACCGGCATGCCGTCCACGGGGCGGACCGCGACGCCGCTCGCCACGATGTTGACCGACAGGCCGTCGTCGGGAATCGGCGGCCCCTTGCGCGGAAGGTTGCGCGTCGGCGAGTTGATGCCGATCTCGATGCGCTGAAGCGTGCCGCGCTCGATCCGCTCGATCACCCATTGGCGCAACTCGGGCACCACCAGCGTCGGCCACATCCGCTTCATGGCCGAGGCCGACATCGGCGTTCCCGCAAAGCCGAGCGTCAGGCGCGGCTCGCCGGAATAGTCGATCGCGCCGGTGCCGGCGACACCGATCTCGCCGTTGGAGATGTCGGCCTGCGTCAGCAGCATGCGCTTGTGATCGGTGTCGAAGCGGAATCCGATCGCGATACGGTTGAAGACGAGCGGCGGCTCGTTGTCGATGCCGCCGAGCAGGATCGAGCCGCCGCTGAAGCCGAGCTGCCAGTCATTGGTGGTGCCGTTCGGCGGCTCGAGATGGGCAAGCAGTGTCAAGCGATTGGCGCCGGAGAGGATCTTGAACGGTGCGACCAGCACCCGCCGTCCCGCATCCCATTCGACGTTGATCTCGGCCGAGTCGATCGCCATGGGATAATCGGGCGTGTCGGTGTCGATGATGTTGCCCGCGCCGATTGCGACCTTGCCGCGGAAGAATGTCGGCACACCGTCGCGGCCGAGCTCACCCTTGAGCTCGCCGGTCAGAGGCAGGTCGGCCGTATAGGTGAAGTCCTTGACGCGCAGCGCCAGCAGGATGTTGGCGGTCGACACCTTGTCGGCGCGGATATCGATCGAGCGCACGCCGTTCTCGCTCGGTCCGATCGTGGTGCGCAGCGACCACGGGCGTGCCCCCTCTTCGCCGAAGCTGAGCGCAACGCCGCCATGGCTCGGCCGGCGCAGGCTGAGCGTGATGTTCTCAAACGTCCATTTGCTGCCGCGCTGCTGATCGTCGACGATCAGATTGCCGTTCTTGAGACCGATCTCGTTGAGGTTCTGGCCGTCGAGGCCGGTCAAGCTCAAGCTGTCGAGCCAGTCGAGGCCCTGAAGAATTCCACTCTGCGCGGCAGGCTGAGCTGCGGCCTGGGATGCGTCCGGAGTTGCAGGCGCCATCCCGAACGGCGGCGGCGGAACGCCGTTGCGCGGGAATGTCGGCGGCAGGCCCGCTTCCTTCTTGGACGCGACGCCGGTTGCGAGCGGCTTCGCCGTGTCGCCGGCGGACACCGTGACTGTCCCGTCAGGTGCGATCCGGATCGCGAGCTCGGCATCGACGAGGTTGAGGCTTTCGGCGCGCAGGTGCCCGGTGAGAAGTGCTGCCCCCGACAGCCGCACCTCGGCCTTCGGTGCGCTGGCGACGATGGCATGGTCGTGATCGCGGACGATGATGTCGCGGATGCGCACGGCAATCCGGACCCGCCCGGCGCGCTCGATCTGGGTGCCGCCGACCTCCACGGTATTGCCGTGGCCGATATTGTCCTCGATGGCAGCGGCGAGCCAGGGCGTCGCCATGTCGAGGTTGATGGGACCGGCGCCCAGCCGCCACCACAGCGCGCCAAAACAACCGACGAAGATGACGATCAATGCGCCGAGGACGACGGACATCCGGCGCAGCCAGCGTCCGCTCGGCAGCGCCCGCCGAAACAAAGAGAAACCGTCACCGACGCGAAAGCGCGAGTTGGAACGCGACAACAGGCGGCGCGCGCGATGTCCCGCTTCCTCTTCCTGGTCTTGATCCCAGTCGTCCTCGTGCCATTCCGGCTGCTCGTGATGGCCGCCGTGCCGATCGAAGTCCCGATTGTGATCCTGGGGCGACGTATTCCTAGCCATTGCCTCTCGATACAGGCGCCCGTCGTAGGATTGAGCGCCGCCGGGACCGCAGCCGTCGACGGGAATCGACGCTCCCCGCCCCGGCATTGCCGCCATACCTCGAATGTTCCTGCTGTTCGTCATTTCGCCCCGGGAGCGCGTTCAACGAGCAGTGGGGTGGTGTGTGGAATTCCTTGTAACCATACTCCGTCGCCGCCAAAATTGCCCAGCCGAGGGCGCGAATCCGGCACACCGGACGAGAGCTGCAATACCGCTTTGGTTGACCCGCCGAAAGCGACGAAAGGAAGGCGTATGTCCAAGAAATCCCGAAAGAAATCGTCCAAAACGCCCTCCGGCAGTTCGACCGCTAAAAAGAAGCCCCTGAAAACACGGGCATCGACTCAAGCAAGTGGCGCGAAATCACAGCCGGCATCGGCAAGCAAATCAGGCAAAGCAACCGCCAAGGCAGCATCGCATAAGGCCGCATCGAAACGGTTAAAATCTTCTGAAAAGGCCTCTAAGCCTTCCGCGTCGGCGTCGGCCGCTTCGGCAAAACCCGCGTCGGCAAAGTCTCTGGCCGAGGGCCAGAAGGCGCCCGCCTTCCGCCTCCCCCGCGACGGCGGCAACGTCGTGACCCTCCAGGACTATGCCGGCCAGAAGCTCGTCCTGTTCTTCTACCCCCGCGCCGACACGCCGGGCTGCACCCGCGAGGCGATCGACTTCACCCGGCTCAAGGACGACTTCGCGGCTGCCGGCACCGCCGTGCTGGGTATTTCGGCCGATCCGTTAAAGGCCCAGGAGAAGTTTCGCGACAAGCACAGCCTCGGCGTCCCCCTGATCTCGGACGAACAGCACGAGATGCTGGAGGCGTATGGCGCCTGGGGCGAAAAATCCATGTATGGCAGGAGCTTCCTCGGGATTCTTCGCACCACGGTACTGATCGGATCCGACGGCAAGGTGACCAAGGTCTGGCGCAACGTGCGGGTCGATGGCCATGCCGACGAGGTGCTGCTCGCGGCAAGAAGTCTTTAACCAGCCCGTTAAAATCGAGCGTTCCCGTTTCCGGAAAATTAACCATGACCGGCCCAGATTGCTGCGGCAATTAGGCCGTAAGGAACCGTTCCGACCGGCGCGGGAGTGCCGATGTCGAAAAGTTCTGCCCAATTCTCGCAGTACCCCCAGCATCATCCCCACGACCACGGACGTGCCTTCCATCGCCGTCCTGCCGCTGCTGCGGCAGCCGCCGCGATTCCCCTGCCCGATGCCGATGACGCCTACACCATCGTGCATCACGGCAAGCAGGTTCGCCTCGGGCCTGTCGTGTTCTGGATCGTGGTCGGCACCGTCGTGCTGCTCGGCCTGTGGTCGGCGGCGACCGCCACCTATTTCGCTTTCCGCGACGACGTTCTGACACGGCTGATCGCCCGCCAGGCCGAGATGCAATACGCCTATGAGGATCGCATCGCCGAGTTGCGCGCCAAGGTCGACCGCACCACCAGCCGGCAATTGCTCGACCAAGAGCAGTTCGACCAGAAGCTCGACCAGATCATGAAGCGCCAGACGGCGCTGGAGTCCCGGGCGACGGCGCTAGGGGCCATGCCTGACGTCACCGGATCGATTCCCCGTTCGACGCCGCAGCGTGGTGACGCGAACCAGACGACGCAAGGCACGCCAAAGCCGTCGCCGATCAGCGACACCGTGATCTTCGTGGCGCCGCCCGACCGCGAAGCGCGGCTCGAATCGCGTGCGCCGGCCGCGATCGCCCCGCCGGTCAATCAATTCGCCAAGAACCAGGGCTTTGACAACGTCCTGGTCCGGCTGACGACCTCGCTCGATCAGGTCGAGCGCCGCCAGGTTGCGGCGCTCAGCGCCGTCGAGGAAGGCATGGATTCGCGGATGCGGCGGTTGCGCGGCGTGGTCAGCGACCTCGGCCTGAACATGGCCACTCTCGAGGCGGCGGTGCCGCGCGCCGCGATGGGCGGCCCGTTCGTGCCGGTCAAGCTCACGGCCAATGCGGGCCCGTTCGAGAAGCAGCTCTATCGCATCAGCACCACCCGCGCCGAGATGGACCGGCTCAACCGCACGCTGGCGCAGGTGCCCTATCGCAAGCCTGTGGTCGGCGAGGTCGAATTCACCTCCGGCTTCGGCGTGCGCAGCGATCCCTTCCTCGGCCGGCCCGCGATGCATACCGGACTCGATTTCCGTGCCGCGACCGGCGATCCCGCGCGCGTCACCGCCAACGGCAAGGTCGTCTCGGCCGGCTGGTCCGGTGGTTATGGCCGCATGGTCGAGGTCGATCACGGCAATGGGCTGTCGACCCGCTACGGCCATCTCTCCGAGATCAACGTCAAGGTCGGCGAGATCGTGAAGATCGGCCAGGTCATCGGCCTGGTCGGCTCGACGGGACGTTCGACGGGGCCGCATCTGCACTACGAAACCCGCATCGATGGCGAAGCGGTCGACCCGCAGAAGTTTTTGCGCGCCGGCGTACGGCTCAGCGCGGGCTAAGTCTGTCGGCCCCGCCGCGCCGATAGGCCTCGAAGCGAGAAATCACAGCATTCACGCGCAATCCGTGCGATCTGCCCGGCCAACGGATCGACGATGTCCGTACGCGTCACGGCAAAATACCTGATCTGCGGGATGGGCGGCGACGTTCTGATCGTACGCAAGAGACCGATCTCGATCTCATGCCGGAAATACTGCTCGGTCAGAAAGGTGATGCCGAGTCCGGCCACCGCAAGCGCCGAGAGCACGCTGAGACTGTTGCACTTGACGACGCGATTGAGCTTGATGCCGCTCCCACCCAGCCAATCCAGGACGAGCTTCTGCAAGCCTGATCCTTCTCCCTGGGTGAGGATCGGATATTGCGCGATCTCCTCGAGCGCGGCCTCGTTGGACTTCGGCCCGACGCCAGGTGCCGACATCCATTGCAACGTGACGCTGTCGAGCGGCAGTGCGTTGAAGTCGGCACTGGCCGGCGGATCAAGACCAATGACAAGATCCAGGCGGCGATCGGCGAGCTTGTCGAGAAGCACGACACTGGATTCGACTTCGGGCTCCGGAATGACCGCCGGATAGGCCTCTTTCATGGCCACGATCAGTTTCGGGAGCCAGGTCAGCGCCACGAGCTCGGTGACACCGAACCGGAAGGCACCGCTAAAAGCCAGCGGCCCTGCTGCGACCTGGCGCATTCGCGCCTCGAGCTCCAACAGCTCAGCCGCGAGCTCGATCAGATTTTCGCCGCTGCGCGTCAGGCTGATCGTTCGACTGTTGCGATCGAACAGCGTGCTCCCGATCGCAGCTTCCAACTCGGCGATGCGCTTGGAAATGGTCGATTGCGCCAGGTTCAGCCGCTCCGCGGCGTCAACCACCCCGCCCAATTCGGCAATCCAGTAGAAGGCTTCGACCTGCTTCAGTGTCAGGCTCACCATGGCTTCGCCCCCATCAATCGAAAAAAGTGATCCAATACGTAGAAAAATATTCACTTTTCTTCAAGTCAACCGCAGGGCAGGCTTCACGCGAAATCTGCGCTCCGGCGCACAGCCCATCGGTTTTGCCCCATGCTCCTGCCCGGCCATCGACTGCTTCCCTCGCCGCCCTCGGTCCCGCCTGCAATCATCGCCGACTTTGCCGCGGCGCAGGTCGCGATCGTGTCCGACAACATGAACCGGCTGCACGGCACGCGCGCGCTCCGCCCGTTCCATGGCAACGCCCGCCTGATCGGCACGGCGATCACCGTCAAGACGCGTGCCGGCGACAATTTCATGCTGCACAAGGCGTATGAGCTGCTCCGGCCGGGCGACGTGCTCGTGGTCGATGGTGGTGGCGATCTCAACCAGGCCCTGGTCGGCGAGATCATGATGACGCGCGCCAAGGCGATGGGAGTCGCCGGCTTCGTCATCGACGGCGCCATCCGCGATGTCGCCGCGTTCGCCGAGGCTGGCTTTCCCTGCTTCGCGCGCGGTGTCACGCATCGCGGTCCGTACAAATCAGGCCCCGGAGAGATCAACGTGCCGGTCTCGATCGACGGCATGGTGGTGATGCCGGGCGACGTCATTCTCGGCGATGAGGATGGTGTCGTGGCCTTCGAGCGATCCGTTGCCCCGGAGCTGCTCGACCGGGTCAGACAGCAGGAAGCGCGCGAAGCCGGCGCGTTGGCCGCCATCCGCGAGGGCCGTCTCGACAATTCCTACATCGGCACCGGAAACTCTCCTGCCCAAGGGGCAACGTCATGAGCAGCACTAGCGCCATCGCCCTCGCCCCGAGGGTTCAACGGATCAAGCCGTCACCGAGCATGGTCGCGCGGGAACGGGTCCGGCAGCTCCACGCGGAGGGCCGTGACGTCGTCGATCTCACCGCCGGCGAGCCTGATCTGGATACGCCGAAGCATATCCGTGACGCAGCTACAGCCGCGCTCGAAGCGGGAGAGACGCGCTACACACCGGTCAACGGAACGCCGGCACTACGCAAGGCGATCATCGCAAAGCTCGCCCGCGAAAACGGCGTCCACTATGCCATGAACGAGATCTCCGTTGGCGGCGGCGCCAAGCAGGTCATCTACAACGCACTCGCCGCCACGCTCGGAGCCGGCGATGAAGTGATTGTCCCCGCCCCCTATTGGGTCTCGTACCCCGACATGGTCGAGGCTTGCGACGGCACTCCGGTGATCGTGAGCTGCGGCGAGAACGCAGGCTTCAAGCTGTCGGCCGAGGCTCTCGAGAAGGCAATCACGCCACGGACGCGCTGGCTCATTCTGAACTCGCCCTGCAATCCCACCGGTGCATTTTATTCCGCTGCCGAGATAGCCGCGCTCGCCGGGGTGCTGCTGCGGCACCCCCATGTCGCGGTCATGACCGACGACATTTACGAGCACATCCGCTTCGATGGCGGGGCAACTCCATGCATCGTTGCCGCCGAGCCTCGGCTGAGGACGCGGACTCTGTTGGTCAACGGCGTCTCTAAGACCTATGCCATGACGGGCTTCCGGCTTGGCTACGGCGCGGGACCCGCAGAGCTCATCTCGGCCATGAACACGATCCAGTCGCAGTCGACGTCCTGCACGTCGGCGATCAGCCAGGCAGCGGCGACCGCCGCACTCGACGGCGACCAGGGCTTCGTCGCGGAGGCTCGCGAGATGTATCGCCGTCGCCGCGATCGTGCGGTGGCGATGCTCAACGACATTCCCGGCCTCTCTTGCCTCCCGCCCGACGGCGCCTTTTACGTGTTTCCGTCTTGCGCCGGCCTGATCGGGAAGACTACGCCCGAGGGCAAGATCCTCAAGACGGATCTGGATGTCGTGATGCACTTTCTCGATGCCGCCGGCGTCGCCGTGATCGATGGAACGGCCTACGGAATGCCGTCCTATCTGCGAATGTCGATCGCGACCTCGTTGCCCAAGATCGAGGAAGCCTGCACGCGGCTCGCGCGAACCTGTGCGGCCTTGCGCTAACCGCCGAAGGACGAAGGAGAGAGCCATGAGATTATCAAAGGTCACCGCCGCCGGACTCCTGATCCTCACAGGCGTTGTCAGCGCGGCAAAGGCAGACGAGCTCGCGGACGTGAAGAGCCGCGGCAAGCTGGTCTGTGGGACGCTCGGCACGGCCGAGCCGTTCAGCTTCCAGGACCCGAAGACGCGGGAGATCGTCGGATACGACGTCGACATGTGCCGCAAGGTCGCAGAGTCGCTCGGTGTCGCGCTCGAGCTCAAGCCGATGGCCGTCGAGGCCCGCATCCCCGAGCTGTTGCAGGGGCGGGTCGACATCCTCGCCGCCAATCTCGGCTGGACCAAGGAACGCGCGCAACAGATCGACTACAGCTATTCGTACTTCGTCAGCGAGCAGAAGGTTCTCGTGTCCGCCGATTCCGGCATCGCCACCCTCGAGCAATTATCGGGCAAGCGGGTCAGCGCGCTCAAGGGATCGTCTTCGGAACAGGGCGTCAGGCGTGTCATACCGACGGCAGAAACCGTGACCTTTCAGGATTCATCCTCGGCCTTCCTCGCGGTCGTTCAGGGAAAGGTCGACGGCTTTTGCGCTTCCGAGTTGATCCTGGTGAAGCTCCGTAAACAGGCGCAGGCATCCGCCCCGATGTCGATCGTCGAAAAGTCGGTCTTCGTCGAACCGTGGGGACTCGGCGTCCGCAAGGGTGAGGCCGCCTTCAAGGACCAGGTCAACAAGGTGCTGACCGAGCTGGATGCGTCCGGTGAGGCCGGCAAGATTTTTGCAAAATGGTTCGGCCCGGATACCGTCTATGGAATGAAGCTCGATTTCAAGATCGAGGAGATCAAGGGCTGACCCCCTCGCCACCGCGCGAAACCGAACATCGGGAGTGCATGATTTAACGATGGGCTATGTCTTCGACCCGGCCGCGGTCCTGACCGGCCAATATCTGGACTGGTTCATCTGGGGACTGGCGACGACGATCGCGCTGACCGTGGCTGCCTGGCTGCTCGGAATGACGATCGGGATCATCCTGACGCTGGTCCGCATGCTTCCGTTCAAGCCGCTCGAATGGCTGGTCGCTGGTTACGTCGAATATCATCGCAACGTTCCGCTGCTGGTTCAGATCCTGGTCTGGTATTTCGGCGTCCCGCAACTGTTGCCTCGCGCCATCCGCATGTGGGTCAATAGCCACCACAGCGAGTTTCTCCTCGCGATGGTGGCGCTGGGCCTCGCCAGCGCTGCCTATATTACTGAGGATTTGCGCAGCGGTATTCGCTCGATCCCGAAGACGCAATACGAGGCGGCGCGCTCGATCGGGTTCAACTACCTCCAGGCGATGAGCTACGTGATCCTGCCGCAGGCGCTGCGCATCGTGATCCCGCCTCTGATCAACCAGACCCTGCTTCTGTTCAAGAACACCAGCCTCGCCATGGCGATCGGCGTCGGCGAACTGACCTATCGCACGCGTGAGGTCGACAGCTACACGTTCAAGACGTTCGAAGCTTTTGCGGTCGCGACCATCCTTTATCTTGCGATTTCCTTCGCCATCATGGCCCTCGGCAGCTTCGCCGACCGGCGCCTGAAACTCGAGATCCGCTGATGCTGAAGATCCTCGAGGACAACTGGCTTCTATTTCTGATCGGGCAATATCCGCACGGCCCCGTCGGTGGCCTCGCCATGACGCTGTTCCTCGCGATGGCTGGTCTATCTCTCAGCTTTCCCGTCGCAATTGCGCTCGCGCTGGCGCGTCTCAGTACGCGTCGTTGGCTTCGCGGACCGGCCACCGCCGTGGTTTACGTCGTGCGCGGCCTGCCGCTGATCATGTTCATCTTCTGGACCTATTTCGCGCTGCCGCTGTTGACCGGACATACGGTCGGAGGCGTCGAGACGCTGCTCTTCGCGCTTGTCGTCTACGAGGCGAGCTATCTGTCGGAGATCATCCGGGCCGGGATTGAAGGCCTACCGAAAGGCCAGGCTGAGGCGGCAAAGGCGCTTGGCCTCGGCTACTTTCCGACCACCTTCAAGGTCATCCTGCCGCAAGTCCTGCACAACATGATGCCAAGCCTCGTCAGCCAGTTCGTCTCCACGATCAAGGAGACCTCGCTCGGCTATGTCATCAGCGCCAACGAGGTGACCTTTGCGGCGAGCCAGGTGAACAACCAGCTCATGACCCAACCGTTCGAGGTATATGGCTTGCTGGCGCTGACCTATTTCACACTGTGCTTCACCCTGACATCGGCGGCGCGCTGGCTAGAACGCCGGCTGGCCGCCGAGCGCGGTGGGCTCGGCGTTCAGCCGGCGTGAGGGCTGTCATGATCCGCTTCGAGGCCGTCGAAAAATGGTTTGGCCGGCACCGGGTGCTAGCCGGCGTGACGGGCGAGGTGAAACGCGGCGAGGTCGTCACGCTGCTTGGCTCATCGGGCTCCGGCAAATCGACGCTCATTCGCGCGGTGACGCGCCTGGAAGCCATTCAAGGTGGACAAGTGCTGTTCGAGGGTGTGGACGTCGCCGGGCGTGGCGTCGATATCAACCGTTTGCGCCAGCGCGTCGGCTTCGTATTCCAGGCGTTCAACCTGTTTCCGCATCTCACTGTGCTCGGCAACATCACGCTGGGGCTGGAGCGTCTCCGAAACATGCGCAAGGCGGCGGCCCGAGAACGCGCCATGGCTGAGCTCGACCGCGTCGGGCTGGTCGACAAGGCTGACGCCTTGCCCTCGCGCCTGTCCGGCGGGCAGCGGCAACGCGTCGCGATCGCACGCGCACTCGCGATGGATCCGGACGTCATGCTGTTCGACGAGCCCACCAGCGCGCTCGATCCGGAAATGGTCAACGAGGTGCTGCGGGTGATGAGGACGCTGGCGCAGAATGGCATGACGATGGTCGTCGTCACGCACGAGATCGGCTTTGCGCGCGAAGTCGCGGACACCGTCTGGTTTCTGGACAAGGGCCAGATCGTCGAAAGCGGTCCACCGGCCGATGTCCTCGATGCTCCCCGTCACGACCGGCTGCGCGCGTTCCTCTCCAGAGCGCGTTAAGGCGCTCCTCCCTAGCGCCGACCGCCGCCGCCCATCCCGCCTCCGGGACTTCCGAAGCCGCCACCACCCATTCCGCCGCCGGGGCCCATCGGGCCTCCACCGGGCGTGCCAAAACCACCGGGGCCTGAGGGGCCGCCTGCTCCCGACGGCGCCGAGCCAGGATTGCCAGCGGGACCGGATCCAGGCGCAGTCGACCCACCGGGCGGGCTGTTACCCGGGCTCGGGGCGCCGCGATCCGGATGCATGATCGAACCGCCGGGCGACCGGCCGGGATTGTTGCCGCCCGGCTGAGGCGCGCCGGGTCCCGGGCCGATCGCTTGCGTCGACTCCACCTGAAGCCCGCGCGAGCGATCGAACACGCCATTGACCACCATGCGCGCTTCGCCCGCCGCCGGCCCGAAGCGTGAGCTGTCGCGGGCCACCAAGCCGGAGCCGAGTTGCAGGCTGGAGCCTGCGCGCTGCACATAGGCCTCGATCGAGAGCCGGCTCGCGCCGACGAGATCCGAGAAATCGTCGATGCGCGTGCGCGCGGCCTGCATCGCGCCCTGGCTCGCGCTGCCCTCGATCTGGACGCGCTGGCCGACCAGCAAGGGATCGACGCCGGCGAGCTTCAGCCCGCCAATATGCAACCCGTTGGGTCCGCGCTCGACCAGCCCCGTGACGCGCTCAGTTGCGTCCTTCCGAGGCTCGACCAGGCTTGCGACGATCACGCCGTCGGTCCGGCGCAGGCCGTAGACGGCGACCTGGGTGCCGGCGCGAAGCTTGCTCTCCTTGCTGCCGGCGACGATCTTCTGACCCAACACCGTCAGCTCATTGCCCTTGACCTGCTCGATCGGCCCGGAGACCTCGCTCGCGATCGCGATGTTGCGGGTGACGAGCGTACCGTCGGCCTGCCGCGTCGCGACCACGCGGGCAAGCTGGCCGATGCGCAAGCTGCTCGGGCTCGCCGCCTCGCCATCGATACGCACCGGCACGTCGCTCGCATAGGTGACGCGCTCGCCATTGACGTAGATGCTGCCGAAACGCTGGATCACACCGACGATGCCGGTGCCGCCGATGCCGTGATCGTCACCGCGCGTGATTCCGGTGCCGCCGATGCCCTGGTCCGTGCCGCGCTTGACCTGCGCGCGCGCGATAGCCGTTCCGGCGAGCCAGAATCCGGTCAGCAGCAGTCGGCGGGAGATCAGCGGCGGCCGGCTCATCAGGAGCTGCCCTCCTTGCCGTTCTCCTTGCCACCGTCCTTGTTGGCGTCCTTGGTTTCGCCCTCCTCATCGGCGTCTTCGCTGTAGATGTAGATGCCGAAATTCCAGCGCGCGTCGCCGCCCTTGTCCTTGGCAAGCGCGCGATTGGCCTCGCGATTGGCGGTCTTCAGCGCATCCATCGCAAGCTCGCGCGAGCGCGCCTCGAGACGCCTCGCAAGCTTCGGCGAGATGTTGTTGTAATGCACCGCGCGTTCGAGGAAGCGCGGCGCCGGCCCCGACACGTTCTCGGCGGCGGCTGCGATATGGTCGTGCAGATTGCGGCCGAGATAGTGCCATTTGCTGTCGTCGGCGCCACTCGGGACGAAAGCCGCCTCCACCAGCTCGATCTCGTCGGCCGCGTTGATGGTGACGAGCTGACGGTCGACCCATTCGTCGAGCACCGCGCGCGGGCGCACATCCTTGGTGACGGAGGCGACGAGCTGCTCGAAGGACGGCGCGTCGCCCTCGGCCGTGCGCGGCAATGCCAGCGGCTCGCCGCTCGCATCGGTGAATTCAGGCGCGGCGAGCCAGCGCGCGATCACCGCGCTCGTCAGCGACAGCGCCGCCGGCGTCTCATGCACCGGCGCGCCGGCGCCGCGCAGCCGCGCCACCTCCTTGCGGTGGATGCCGGTGAGCAGGCTGACGCGGCTGTCGGTCTGCTCTTTGCCCTCGAGCGCGAAATCATGCTCGGCGACGTTGACGAAGAGCTCGCGGAGCAGCTGCGCCAGGGCCGGAAAGGTCATGCCGCTGCGGATACAGAGCCGCACGAGCGGGCGCAGCAGCCGCGCCAGCGGCGCGTGCAGCTTTGCGGCGGCATTCGGCTCTGGCGCCGCCGCTTTGGGCCCGGACTTGGCATTCATGTCTGAATTGTACCCGTGACATACGTGGGACACAATCCCACATTTTCCCATTTTGCGATTGACGTGGTAAATTTTCCCACGTAGATGAAACCTCACTGAGGGCGCGACGACGTAAAGGGACAGACAACCATGGCTGACCGCTTGGTCTGCAATTCCAGTTCACTGCGTGCCGTGCCGTTTCCCGAGCGGAGCCGTACGGCTGCAATCGAGCCGATCCTGCCGGCGTTGCTGCGCGGCGTGATCTTCATCTTGGTGCTATCCGCACCGTTCGTCGCAGCACTCCTCGCCGGCTGACACCACCATGCATCACACCAGCTCTCCCCCGCGCCGTCCGTCGGTGCTGCACATCTTCAAGATCTACTATCCCGACCTGTTCGGCGGCACGCTCACGGTGATCCGTGACATCTGCGCCAGCCTGAAGGACACCTTCGCCTCCGCCGTGCTGACCTGCTCGCAATCGGCCGACCAGCGCGAGATCGTCGTCAACGACGTGCCGGTCGAGCGCGTCCGCTCGTTCGGCAATGTGATGTCGCTGCCGGCCGCGCCCGCCTATCCCTGGAGGCTGTGGCAGAAGATCGCCGAGCACGATCTGCTGGCGCTGCATGCGCCCTTCCCGCTCGCCGACCTCGTCTTCGCCCTCGGCTTCGGCCGCAACCGGCCGCTGGTGGTGCACTGGCACGCCGACATCGTCACCCATTCGGGCCTGCGCTGGCTCATCGAGCCGCTGATGCGACGGACGCTGCGCCGCGCCAAGGCGATCATCGTCTCCGACGGCGTTCTGATCGAAGAGACGCCGCTGCTGCGGGAATTCGAGGACAAGTGCCACGTCGTGCCGTTCGGCATCGACACCAGTGTCTATGACTGGCCGAAGATCGAGCCGCACCATGTCAACGATCGCGGCCGCCTCGTGCTCGCCTGCGGCCGTCTCGTGCCCTACAAGGGCTACGACGTGCTGATCCGCGCCGCCGTCAATCGCAAGTTCGAGGCCTGGATCATCGGCGAAGGCGCCGAGCGGCCCCGGCTCGAGCAGCTGATCAGCGAGCTTGGCGTCGGCGACCGCGTTCGCCTGCTCGGCTCAGTCACTGATTCCGAGCGCATCAAGCTGATGTGCCTTGCCGACGTCTTCGTGATGCCGTCCGTTACCAATGCCGAGACCTTCGGCCTCTCCCAGCTCGAAGCCATGGCCGCCGGCCGCCCCGTGGTGAACACGGCGCTCGACACCGCGGTGCCACGCGTCGCCCGTCACGGCATGGAGGGAATCACGGTGCCGCCGGGCGACGCCGAGAAACTCGGTGAAGCCATCGACGCTCTGATCAGCGATCCCGAACGCCGCCGCCGCCTGGGGCTTTCGGCCCGGGCCCGCGCCGTCAGCCGCTATTCCGCCACCGCCTTCAAGGAAGGCATGGAATCCGTCTACCGCAACGCCGTCACCGCTCCCTCCAATGAGATCGTCCCCGTCGCCGAGGCGCCGCAGCCAACGGGCTGGCTCGATAGCCTGCGAATTGCAGCAGCGCTGGCCTGGTCCGACATGCGCCACCGCTATGTGCGCTCGCTGCTCGGTCCGTTCTGGATGTCGCTGCAGATGGCGATCGTGGTCGCGGTGCTCGGCTCGGTGATCGGCCAGATGTCGAACGCCGACATGCTGGCACGGCTGCCGATGCTGGCCCTGTCGATGACGGCCTGGACCTTCCTCAACAGCGTGGTGCTCGATTCGACCACGGCGCTGCAGAACTCCGCGAGCCTGATCCGCGACCGGGCGCTGCCGCCGGTGATCTTCCTTCTGCAATGCTCGTTCCGCCAGGGCCTGTTCGCCCTGCATAATGCCTGCGTCCCGCTCCTGCTCTGGCTGCTGCTCACGCCGCACGATCTCTCCGGCGCGCTCGCGGCGCTCCCGGGCCTGTCGCTGTTCGTGATCTGCACCTTCGGCCTGAGCCTCGTGCTCGGCGCGCTGGCGACGCGGTATCGCGACCTCAAGCCGATCATCGAATCGACGCTGATGCTCGCTTTCCTCGCTTCGCCCGTGATCTGGTCTTCGGACATCATCAATCACCGTTCGACCGTGATGCGGCTCAATCCGCTGACCCATCTGTTCGCGGTGTGGCGCGAGCCGCTTGTGGGCGCACATGTCGATGCGACCAGCATCATCTATGTCCTGGTCGCATTGGCGCTGCTGCTCTGCGCGAGCGTGCTCACGCTGGTCCATTTGCGCAAAGCCGCTTTCTGGATCTGACCGATGGCCTCGATCAGCCTGCACGATGTCTGTCTCGATTATCCCCTCTACGGCGCCTACGACTTCTCACTGAAGCGGCGTCTGCTCGGCCACCTCATCCGCGAGAAGGGCGAGATGCGGATCATCCGCGCCGTCGACAACGTCACGATCGAGGCCGAGGCCGGCGCGCGCATCGGGCTTGCCGGTCCCAACGGCTCGGGCAAGTCGACGCTGCTGCGGCTGATCGCCGGGGTCTATCCGCCGAGCAGCGGGCGCGTCGCGGTCAAAGGCAATGTCGTGCCCTTGCTCGGCCTCAATGCCGGCGTGAACCTCGACTTCATCGCCGAGGACAACATCGCCCTGTTGCTGCGGATCAGCGGCCGCAAGCCGACCCGCGCCGTGATCGACGAGATCTGGGCCTTCACCGAGCTCGAAGAGCGCATGCAGCGGCTGCCGTTGCGGATGTTCTCCTCGGGCATGCTGATGCGCGTCCTGTTCGCGACCGCGACCGCCTTTCCGGCCGACATCCTCCTGCTCGACGAATGGCTGAGCGTGGTCGACGAGCACTTTGCCGAGAAGGCCGAGCAGCGGCTGCAGAACCTGGTCTCGCAGGCCGCGATCGTGATCATCGCCTCGCACGACCAGCCGCTGCTGCGGCGCACCTGCACCAGCATCATCAACCTCGACCACGGCCGTATCGCCTCGACCATCACAGTCGAGCCGCCGTCGCCCCTGTCTTTCGAGCTCCGCGAGAAACGCGCATGAAGCAGAATATCCTTGTCGTCTCCGAGGCGCTCGGCGAACCCAACCACAAGCGCGGCATCTTTCATTTCACCCGCGAATTGATGCGCTCGCTGGCCGCCGAGGGCCACGAGCTCACCCTGCTGGTCGAGACCAGCCGGCGTTACCGCAAGCTGCGCCGGCGCGAGCGGCGCACAAGATTGTTCCCCACCCAATCGCGCAACATCGAGTTGCTGGCGCTCTATCGTTTCCTCGACGAAATCAACATGGCCGAGCCGCTGGCGCGCAACGGCCTGCGGCGTACGCTCGACTGGCTGCGCCACAAGGTCACCATGTCGGTGTCATGGGACTATACTCTCTGCTTCCTGCGCGCGATCGGCCTGCGCGGCCTGCACGCGCGGCTGATCGAGAACAAGACCTCGGCTCTCGAATATATCCCGCCGGATCTGCGTCACCTCGAACTGTTCCGCGACTTCCATCTCGAGCCCGGATTCTACAGCTATCAGGACTCCTCGGCCTTCTTGTTGCTGCCGCCGCCGCGGATCGACGCGCGCGACTATGACGTCATCGTCATCGACACGCCGACACGGGTCTCGGTGAAGCGCAGGCCGGACGCCAAGGTGATCTGCGTCGTGCACGATCTGCTGCCGCTCACCGATCTCAAGCTCAGCGACGTCGCAACGCGGCTTTTCCTGTCGCGGCTGCTCACCAGCCTGCGTCAGGCCGACGAGCTCGCCTTCGTTTCACACTATAGCATGATGCGGTTCAGGGACCTGTTACCGCAATTTGCGCACCTGCCGGCGCGGGTCGTGTATCCCCGCACCCGGTTCGACGCCCCGGATGTCCTGCACCTCCCAGCCCCGTCGGGGCGTCCGGGGCGGCCGAGCTTTGTCGTTATCGTCTCGAACGAGCCGCGCAAGAACGTCGCGACCGTCATTCGCGCGTTCCGCAGCATCCCCCAGGCCGACCTGGTGGTGATCGGCCTGGCCGGCCAGATCAGCAAGATGCGCAATCTTCCGCCGAACATTCGTTTCGCCGGCTATGTCGACGAGCAGGAGAAGGCTGCCCTGATCGCGGAGGCGCACGGCCTGATCATGCCGAGTTTCGCCGAAGGCTTTGGCGTCCCGATCATCGAGTCGCTGGCCGCCAATACGCCCGTGCTCTGCTCCGACATCGCCGTGTTCCGCGAAGTCGCGGGCGAGCTCGCCGACTACTTCGATCCGTTCGCGACCGAGTCGATCGTGGCCTCCGTCACCCGCGTGCTGGCGCGGCAGGAGGAATGTCGTGGCCGAATCCGGGCGCGCCGCTCCGAGCTTGCCGAACGCTTCGGCTACCAGACCCAGGCCCGCGATTTCCTCGGGCAATATCTGGGCCCGGAACGCCCCGTCGCGGCGCAACGGGCATGACCGCCCAATCGGTGGCGTACGGGGGTCACGCCACTGCCCGCACCGCGCGCGGCTCGGCTGCATGGACCCAGGCCGCCGATGGGCTCGCAGCATTGATCGCGGCGTCGCTGCCGTGGTCGACCACGGCACCTTCAATCTTCGTCGGTCTGTGGCTGCTCGCGGTGACGCCCACCATCGACTGGCGGGACTATGCACGCAGGCTTGCGCAGCCTGCCTACGCCCTGCCCTTCATCATCCTGCTGCTCGCGCTTCTGGGGATGCTGTGGTCGGACGGCGCCTGGACCGACCGGCTGCACGCGTTCAAGCCGGCTGCAAAGCTCGTGCTGATTCCGCCGCTGCTCTATCATTTCAGTCGATCGGAGCGCGGCTTCCATGTTTGCGCGGCCTTTCTCGCCTCCTGCGCGCTGCTTGCGATGTTCTCCTGGGTTGTGCTGCTCGATCCCGCCTTGAAGCTGACCGCGACGGCGTCGGCCGGTGTTCCCGTCAAGAACTACATCGACCAGAGCCAGGAGTTCACGTTGTGCGCCTTCGCGCTCGCGCTGCCGGCGCTGAGCTTCTGGCGCGGCGGAAGCATGCTTGCGACGGCCGCGTGCGTTGCGCTGATCTTGCTGTTTTTGACCAACATGGTGTTCGTCGCCTCCGCCCGCACGGCACTGCTCTGCGTCGCGGTCCTGCTGGTGCTGTTCGCCTGGCGGCATCTGAGCCGGCGCGCGGCATTGTGGCTGCTCACGGGCGCGGTGGCCGCAAGCGCGCTGGCCTGGACGGCGTCGCCCTATCTGCGCCAGCGCATTTCCGACATTGCCGTGGAATATCAGCACGGGCGCGAGGACATCAGTCACGCCTCGACCGCGCAGCGCCTGACCTATTGGCGCAAATCGGTCGCCTCCTTCGCCGCGGCGCCGCTGTTCGGCCACGGCACCGGGTCGATCAAGCGCCAGTTCGAGCGCGCGGCCTCAGGCGAGAGCAGCCTTGATTCCGAGGTCGTCAGCAACCCGCACAACCAGACCCTGCACGTCGCGGTGCAGTGGGGACTGCTGGGCGTCATCCTGCTCTACGCCCTGTGGATTGCCCATCTGCGCCTGTTCGCGGGCGAAGGTCTTGCCGCCTGGATCGGCCTCGTCGTCGTCGTGCAAAACATCGCGAGCTCGCTTCTCAACTCCCATCTCGCCGATTTTCACGAGGGCTGGATCTATGTGCTCGGCGTCGGCGTCGCCGGCGGCATGGTCCTGAAGGCGAAAGCCAGAACTTCGGTTTTGTTCGAATCCGAACGGAAGTCCTGACGCGTTTTCCTGACGCGAACCGGTGCCCACTTCGCTGGAAAACGCTCCATTAGCCAGCCCCGACTACTGGCTGCGCTCGTGGCCGACCTCGCCGGTGATGACATCGCCGAACATCTCCCAGGCCTGCCCGTTGAAGCGCATCAGCTGCATCTGCTCGATCGGGAAATAGTCGTCGGCTGACGTGTTGACCATGATGCCGGGCAGCATCAGGTCGGTGTGGAAATTCTTCAGGCTTGCGGCCTGCTTCATGACGTTGTCGCGCGTGAGATTGTCGCCGCACTGCTTCAGGACCTGTAGCATCGCCTCGGCCTGCACGTAGCCGTAGACGTTGTTGGCATTGGCCTTGTCGCCGTCAGGATAGTACTTGTCCATGAATTCGCGCCATTTCACGACCGCGGGATCCTTGTCCCAGGTCGGATCTGTCGGCTCCTTCAGATAGATGGTCGAGATGATGTCCTTGGAATAGTCGAGGCCGGCCGGCTTCAAGACCGAGGCGACCGAGGTCGCGGTGTTGGCCAGGAAGAATTTTGGCTTCCAGCCGAGCTCGCCGACCTTCCGGATCGCCTGCGCTGAACCCTTCGGCGCGGCCCATGAGAAGAAGATGTCGGCACCGGAATCATGCAAGGCGACGATCTGCGAGTCGATCGAGGGATCGCTGACCTCGTAGGATTTGTCCGCGATGATCATGCTGGCCTTGTCGCCGAGCCCGTCCTTCAGGCCCTTGAACTGGTCCTTGCCGGCGTCATCGTTCTGCCAGAACACGGCGATCTTGCCGTTCGGGAAGTTGTCGCGGATGTACTTTGCGTAGATCCGCCCCTCGCTCTGGTAATTCGGCTGAAAGCCCATGGTCCACGGAAAGTTCTTGGGATCGCCGAACTTGGTGCCGCCGGAGGCGACGAACAGCTGCGGCACCTTCTTGGCGTTCATGTATTTCATGATCGCCGAGTTCGAGGGCGTGCCGAGCGCCTGGAAGATCAGCAGCACCTCATCGCTCTCGACCAGCTTGCGCGCCTGCTCGATCGCCTTCGGCGGCGAATAGGCGTCGTCATAGCTGATGAAGTTGATCTTGCGGCCGTTGATGCCGCCCTGATCATTGATCATCCGAAAGAACGCGGCCTCGGTCTTGCCGATCACGCCATAGGACGAAGCCGGTCCACTGTAAGGCATGATGTTGCCGATCTTGATTTCGGTGTCGCTGGCGCCGGGATCGTATTTCTTCTGCGCCGAGGCCGGCGTCGTGACGAGCACTCCGGCAGCAAGCATGGCGAGGGCAGCAAGGTTTTCGCGACGACCCGGCATCGTTCTCTCCCCTATGTTTTGTCGTTCTTATTGTGAGGGAGTGTCGCAAGCAGCCTTGCCGCTGGCAAGCGGCAGGATTTTCCGCAACGTGAAACGCGGAGGCAGGAACTTATGCGACGCGCTGCAGCATCCTCAGCGCGCGTCCGTCGATCACGATCAACGCGCTGGCGATGACGATCGCACCGGCGATCTCGCGCGCGGAAATCGGCTCACCCAGCACCAGCCATCCCAGCAGGATCGCGGTCACGGGAATGAGCAGCGTCACCAGCATGACGTTGCTCGCGCCTGAGCGTCGTATGATCTGAAAGAACACGATGTAGGCGAGCGCTGTCGAGAGCGCGGCGAGACCGAGGACCGCAAGCCAGGTCAACACGCCCGGTATCGGCAGCCGCCACGGCTGCTCCGCCGCGCCGGCGACGACAGCCATCATCACCGTCGACGCCATCAGCTGAAACGTGGCCGTTCCCAGTGGTGGCGAGTCCTTCAGGAGCCGCCGCGCGGCGAGCGCCGCAAAGCCATAGCTGAGCGCGCCGCCGAGACAGAGGAGGATGCCAAGCCCCTGCGCCGTGCGCGTCTCGATGCCCCATCCGCGCAGGATGACCACGCCGGCGAGCCCAAGCGCTACGCCGGCGACCCGCCGCGCCTGCAATGCCTCTTCACCCGCGGCGGCCATCACCAGTACCGTGAACAGCGGCGTGGTGGCATTGAGGATGGAGGCGAGCCCGCTCGGAATGAAGGTCTGGCCGATCACGATCAGCGAGAACGGAATGACGTTGTTGAGCAAGCCGATCGCAAAGAACGGCTTCCAGCCCCTGACGCCCTTCGGGAAGTTGATCCCCTGCAAACGAAGCAGCGGGAGCAGCATGGCTGCGCCAAGCGCGACGCGCAGCAGCACGAGTGTCAGCGGCGGCAATTCCCGCAAAGCCGCACCATTGAAGAAGAATGACCCGCCCCAGAGGATCGAGAGGACGGCGAGCAGCGACCAGTCTCGCGCATCGATCTTGATATCGTTTGGCGGCATGGGTTTCATCTCGGCGGTCGACCTAGTTCAAGCCAACGGATAATGCCACCCGATTTCCGACAAGACGCGGCTCACAAGCGCGAACGAGCGTCGCCCGCGATATCGGCGATCACCGCCCCGATCACCAGCGCCCCACCAATCAGCGCATGCACGGCGGGGACCTCGCCAAACCCCACCCAGATCCAGAACGCCATCAATGGCGTCTCCAGCGTGGCGATCAGGGAGGCCTGCCCTGACGGCAGCAGGCGCGAGCCGAGCATGTAGAAGGTCGGCCGAGCGCGACCTGGAGGCAGCCGAACATCGCGAGGATCGCGAGGCTGTGGCCGCCGACATGGGCGATATCGTGCGCGAATGGCAGGCTGACGAGGCTGCCGATGAAGTTCGACAGTGCTGCCGCCGCGACCATCGAGGTCTCCCTATGGCGCCGGACGACGACCGTCATGGCCGAGATCGCAAGCACCATCAGGCAGCTCAGGGCCACGCCGCCGATATCGGCGCCCGCCCTGATGCCGCCGACCGTGATGACGACGCCGGAAAAGGCGACGAGGCTCGCGATCAGGGTGCGCCACGTCGCGGATTCGCCAAGCCACAGCCATGCCAGTGCAGCCGCAACGAACGGCTGGGTCGCGATCAGCACCGCGACATTCATGACATCAGTCATCTGCAGCGCGGGGATGAACGAGATCATGCCGACAGCGGACAGCGAGGCGACGAGCAAGCCCCCGCGTCCCGGCACCACCAATTGCCGCAGCGCGCCCGGCCCCTGCATCAGGACGAGGAGCACCGTGATCAGGCTGCCGCCGAACAGGCCGCGCCAGAACAGGATGGTCCAGGGATCGAACGGCAGCAGTCGCGTGAAGAACGGCGCCGTGCTCCAGGCAATCGCCGCTGCGGCGACAAGGGCAATGCCGAGACCGCGCTCCGATCGAGGCTGCCCCACGTCGAAATTCCCAGTTAGGACGGCTTCTTCGGCCGCGACACCAGCTCGATCATCTTGCCCTCGTCGTCATCGGGCATCGCGGCCTTGGCTAGGGCGTATGCATCGACCGCGGCGCGCGAGACCAGCGGCGTGTCGGCCAGCAGGCTCTCGGCGAGTTTCACGGCGTAGGCGGCATCCTTGTGCCGCAGCGCTGCGGTGAACGTCGCGCCGCTGAAATCGCGGGCGACCATGCGCTTGGAGTGGCGCTGCACCTGCGGGCTGGCGGCGACGCCGGCCTGGATCGACTCCAGCACCAGATTCATGTCGAGCCCGGCCTGCTCGGCGATCGCGAGGCCCTCGGCAAGGCCAGCGATCTGGATCGCGCCCATGAGATTGTTGATGAGCTTGTAGACCGTGCCGGAGCCGACAGCACCGAAATGCCGGATGGTCGAGCCGATGGGTTCGAGGAACGGGCGGGCGCGCTCGAGGTCGGCCGCATCGGCGCCGGCCAGCAGCGTCAGCTTTCCGCTTGCTGCCGCATCCGGCAATCCCGTCACGGGGCAGTCGATATAGATCAGCCCGCGCGCATTGAGCTCGCGACCCATCTCGCGCGCATGGTCATAGGAAACGGTGGAGCACTCGATCGCTATGGTGCCGGCCTTCGCCGTCTTGGCTGCCCCGTTCGGTCCGAGCCAGACCGCGCGCGAGGCTTCGTCGTCGGCGACCATGGTCACCACGGCATCGGCGTCGATCGCGGCATCCTCGGGCGAGGTCGCCCAATGCGCACCACGCGCGATCAGGTCTTCCGCTTTTGCCTTGCTGCGATTCCACAGCGCCACCGTAAAGCCGGCATCGAGATAGCGACCGGCCATGCCATGGCCCATCCGCCCCAACCCGATGAAGGCAACACGGGGCATGATCAATCCACGTCCTCGATGTCAGCGCCGGTGGTCCCGAAGGCGCGCTGGGCAAGCGTCGCGGCCATGAAGTCGTCGAGCTCGCCGTTGAGGACGCCCGACGTGTCGGAGGTCTGCACGCCGGTGCGCAGGTCCTTCACCATCTGATAGGGCTGCAGCACGTAGGAGCGGATCTGGTGACCCCAGCCGATATCGGTCTTGGCGGCCTGGTCGGCGGCGGCCTTCTCCTCGCGCTTCTTCAGCTCGATCTCGTACAGCCGCGCGCGCAGCATGTCCCAGGCCTGCGCCCGGTTCTTGTGCTGGGAGCGGCCGGCCTGGCAGACCACCGCGACGCCGGTCGGGATGTGCGTCAGGCGTACCGCGGATTCGGTCTTGTTGACGTGCTGACCGCCGGCGCCGCCCGACCGCATCGTGTCGGTGCGGACGTCGGATTCCTTGATGTCGATCTTGATGCTGTCGTCGATGACCGGAAACACCTGCACGCTCGAGAACGAGGTGTGCCGGCGCGCGTTGGAATCGAACGGCGAGATGCGGACAAGACGATGCACGCCCGCCTCGGTCTTCAGCCAGCCATAGGCGTTGTGGCCGGAGACCTGGATGGTCGCCGACTTGATGCCGGCCTCTTCGCCCTCGGACTCTTCGAGATACTCGACCTTGAAGCCGTGCGTTTCGGCCCAGCGCGTGTACATGCGCAAGAGCATCTGCGCCCAGTCCTGGCTCTCGGTGCCGCCGGCGCCGGCATGGACTTCGAGATAGGAATCGAAGCGATCGGCCTCGCCCGACAGCAGCGCCTCGAGCTCGCGCCGCGCCACTTCCTTCTTGAGGTTCTTGAGTGCGGCTTCGGCTTCGGCCACGACGCCGGCATCGCCCTCGGCCTCGCCGAGCTCGATCATGCCGATGTCGTCTTCGAGCTGCTGCTCGACCTTGCCGATGCCCGAGAGCGAGTCCTCAAGCGAGGTCCGCTCCTGCATCAGCTTCTGGGCTTTCTGGGGATCGTTCCAGAGGTTGGGATCTTCTGCGAGCTTGTTCAGCTCAGCGAGGCGCGCCGTCGATTTCTCGACGTCAAAGATGCCTCCTCAGCAGCCCGACTGACTGCTTGATCTCTTCTACCAACCGTTCGATTTCGGCGCGCATGTCGTTCTCTGGTCTCGCGGAGCTGGTCCGCGTTTGATTTGCAACGGGGATGTAGCGGCGGCGGCGCCAAAGCGCAACCGCCCGCCTCGCCCGGATCAGGCGTTAACGGCTACCACAGCCCACCGGTGCCTGGCCGGATCAGGAAGCCGGAATCCGGCTGCTGCTGCGACGACGGCATGCCGCCGCGCCCGTCTGCGTCGGCGACCCCGATGACCGAGTAATTGTCCGGCGGCGCCGTGCCCGGCTTGAAGGCTTCGAGGATGGTTCCGCCGGTTTCGCCGGGGCCGGCGCGCATGCCGGTCTTGGAGACGACGCGGATCAGCTTGATGCCGGCCGGCACCTTGAACGGAACCGCGGGCTTGTCGGCGAGCGCAAGCTTGAGGAAATCGCGCGCGATCGGAGCCGCCAGATGGCCGCCGGTCGCAGCGTTGCCTTTGCCGAGCGGACGCGGCTTGTCGTAGCCCATGTAGATCGCCACCGCGACGTCAGGCGAGAAGCCGACGAACCAGGCGTCCTTGGCCTCGTTGGTCGTACCGGTCTTGCCGGCGATCGGCTTGCCGACTTCCTTCACGACGGTCGCCGTACCGGCCTGGACTACGCCTTCCATCAGCTCGGTGATCTGATAGGCGGTCATGGAGTCCAGCACCTGCTCGCGGCGGTCGATCAGCTGCGGCTCGTTCTGGTTCTTCCAGCCGCCGGGCGCGTCGCAGCCGCGGCATTCGCGCTGGTCGTGCTTGAAGATGGTGTGGCCGTAGCGATCCTGGATACGGTCGATCAAGGTCGGCTTCACGCGGCGACCGCCATTGGCGAGCATCGAGTAGGCCGTGACCATGCGCATCGCCGTGGTCTCGCCGGCGCCAAGCGCGTAGGAGAGATAATTCGGCAGCTCGTCATAGACGCCGAAGCGGCGGGCATATTCGCCGATCAGCGGCATGCCGATGTCCTGCGCGAGGCGCACCGTCACCGTGTTGAGCGACTGCCGCAGCGCGTTCCGCAGCGTCACCGGCCCCTGATATTTGTTCGACGAGAAGTTTTCGGGCCGCCACACACCGGCGCCCTGGCCCTGGTCGATTTCGATCGGCGCGTCGAGCACGACGGTCGACGGCGTGTAGCCGTTGTCGAGCGCGGCCGAATAGACGATCGGCTTGAACGACGAACCCGGCTGCCGGTAGGCCTGCGTGGCACGGTTGAACTGGCTCTGGTCGAACGAGAAGCCGCCGACCATCGCGAGCACGCGACCGGTCCAGGGGTCCATCACCACCATCGCGCCCGACACTTCGGGGATCTGGCGCAGACGGTACTGGCCTTCGACGGGTTGGCCTTCCTTGCTGTAGAGCGGGTCGGCATAGATGACGTCACCGGGCTGCAGCACCTGCGCCACCGACGTCGCCGCCCTGCCCTTTGCAGCGCCTGAGGCCGCCTTCGCCCACTTGACGCCGTCGAGCGTGACCAGGCCGGTCTCGCGCTGCTTGCTGACGGCGCCGCCGAGCTCGCGGTTGGGCTGGAAACCGATCCGCGCCGACTGATCGCTGGTCTCCAGCACCACCGCCATCCGCCACGGCGAGATGTCGGAGAGCGACTTGATCTCGGCGAGCTTCACGCCCCAGTCGCCCGAAATATCGAGCTTGCTGATGGCGCCGCGATAGCCCTGCTGCTCGTCATAGTTCACGAGGCCGGCGACCATGGTTTTGCGCGCCATGACCTGGATCTTCGGATCGAGCGTGGTGCGGACCGACAGGCCGCCCTCATACAACTTCTTCTCGCCGTAGCGCTCGAAGATGTCGCGGCGGACTTCCTCGGCGAAATACTCGCCGGCGAAGGTGTGGGCACCGTTGGAGCGGTTGGTGACGGCCAGCGGCTCCTTGCGCGCCTTCTCGGCGTCGGCCTGCTTGATCCAGCCGTTCTCCTGGAGGCGGTCGATCACATAGTTGCGGCGCTCGATGGCGCGATCGCGGTTACGCACCGGATGCAGCGTCGCCGGCATCTTCGGCAGCGCGGCGAGGTAGGAGGCTTCCGCCACGGTGAGCTCGTTCACCGACTTGTCGAAATAGACCAGCGAAGCGGCGGCAATGCCGTAGGCGCCGAGACCAAGATAGATTTCGTTCAGATACAGCTCGAGGATCTTGTCCTTCGAATAGGTCTTCTCGATACGCATCGCGAGCAAGGCTTCCTTGATCTTGCGCGAGAACGAGACCTCGTTGGTGAGAAGGAAGTTCTTGGCGACCTGCTGGGTGATCGTGGACGCACCCTGCGGACGGCGGTTCGAGCCGAAGTTCTGCAGATAGAGCACGCCAGCGCGCGCCATGCCGGTGTAGTCGATGCCGCCATGCTCGTAGAAATTCTTGTCTTCGGCGGCGAGGAACGCGTTGATCACAAGCTTCGGCACCGCCTGGATCGGCAGATAAAGCCGCCGCTCCTTGGCGTATTCGCCGAGCAGCGAACCGTCGACCGCGTGCACGCGGGTCATCACCGGCGGCTCGTAATCCTGAAGCTGAGAGTAGTCGGGCAAGTCCTTGGAGAAATGCCAGATCAGGCCTGCCACGGCACCGACGCCAACAAGGAACATCACCGTTCCCGCGGCGAACAGGAAGCCCATGAACCGCACAAGCAAGCGCATTATGTGTTTATCCGTTCAATCTCGGGATCAGCCCAAGGCGCCCAAATAAGGCGCCCCAAACGGACGCCATCCTCACGTCGCGAATTCACCGGCCTATTCAATACCATCGATGCCGGACCGAAAGACGCTTGCCGAACGGGATTCTGATCGATTCCGGAACCCCCTGCATCGTTTTTATAAAGCGTCCGCTGTGGCCAAACTAGGGCTTAACATCGGAACCGGCATTCCCTGATTAATTGCTGGCCCCCGCCGTCGCCATCCGCTTGGCCAGGAACGTGTCGATCGCCTGGGCCATCGAGCCGACAGCCTTGGACCGCCAGCCCTCGGACACGAGGTGCTCAAGGTCGCCCTTGTTGGAGACGTAGCCGATCTCGACCAGCACCGAAGGCACGTCGGGAGCTTTCAGCACCCTGAAGCCGGCCGACTTCAGGGGATGCTTGTGCATCCGCACGGTCGACTTCATTTCACCCATCAGCAGATGGGCAAAACGGTTTGAAAAGGTGCGGGTTTCCCGCTGGGTCAGATCGATCAGGATGTCGGCGACGTCGGTCGGCTCTTCCGCGAGATTGAAGCCGGCGATCGCGTCCGCACGGTTTTCGGCGTCCGCCAGCCGCTGAGCCTCGGCGTCGGAGGCCTTGTCCGAGAGCGTGTAGATCGTGGCGCCCTGCGCATCGCCCTCGGCCTTCGGCAGCGCGTCGGCGTGGATCGAGACGAACAGCGCGGCATTCAGGTTGCGGGCGATTTTGGATCGGTCATTGAGCGGAATGAAGGTGTCGTCGTCCCGCGTCATGACCACACGGTATTTGCCTGCTTTTTCCAGCCGATCGCGCAGCGCCAGGCCAAAGGCGAGCACGAGGTTCTTCTCGCTCTCGCCGCTCGACTGGGTGCCGTTGTCGATACCGCCATGGCCGGGATCGATCACGACGACCGGCCGGCCGTCGGAGGGCTTTTGCGGCGCCTCGTCGGGCGCGGCAGGAACCGTTGCCGGCGGCGCGGTGGCGATCGTCGGCCGCAGCTCGGGCCGATTCTCCGGGGCGGGTGTCTGCACGAAAGCCGCGCGGTCGACCTCCTCCAGCTCGAGCACCAGCCGGGCCGGCTGGCCGTTGGCCGCCTCGAGCACGTAGGAATTGGTGATCTTGGCGGGCCCGGTCAGGTCGAACACGATTCGGGAGCCGCCGGGCATCACGAGCCCGTAGCGGAAGGCCTTGACCAGCCCTCGCCCGGCCCCCGAGCCCGGAGCCAGCTGAAAATTCACCTGGGGAACGTCGACCACGACGCGGTAAGGGTCGGCGAGCGTCGTGACGCGGAAGCTGACGGTCTGGTCGAGGTCGAGAATGAAGCGGGTCTGCTTGCCGTCGCCGGCCAGGCGTGCAGCCGTGGCAATCGGAAAATTCGCCGTCGCAACAGAGGGTTGCGATGGGCTCTCGGCCGCGCTCAAGCGCGAGGAATCGGCGCACGGCAATGCTGCGGCGCACAGCAGCGCGAAACCCAGCAAAACCCGTTGATTTGTGCGGCTCGCCACCGAATCCGTGCCTCCGAGCAGCCCTCTTTAACGCAATAGAACCACAGGGTTAATCGATCCTTAATGACGAAAACGCGAAACTCTCCGACTGTGACCGGCGTGCGACGCTCCCTTGCACGGATGACCCATTCCTCGTATGTACGGATTGCTGACGGCCAATAATTTCCGGTTGTGTCGCATTCAGCCTCCCGGTGCAGCGCCGGAACTCCCAAGGTTTGGGAATTCCAGCGTTTTTCTGTTCTCCTCTAAGACCAGCGCGGTGCGCGGCAGCGAGGTGGAACAGGGCAAGCCCCGGCGGCGGACGGTTTCCGGTTACCACACTGTTTCCGGGACAGTTTTGACAGCGACGCGGCCAGTTACCCGGTCCCTTAATCCCAAGGGGGCGGTTCGTGATCCCAGGGCGAGCGCGCACGCGCCATGCCTGGCCAGCAGCAACTGATTAGGGGCGGCCCCGCCGCCCAATGTTTCATACGGGCCGACGCTTGATGCGCCAGACTGTGCCGACGAATTCTGAAGGACCTTTCGCGACGCTGCGGAGTGACACTCCCGCGCGCCGCTTCGGTCCTGAAGCTTCCGATTCGGCGAGGCGCGAGAGACGGCGTTTCGGCCTTCCCCTCACCCCCGAATCAGGTGGACCGTCGCGTCACCCGGCAGCGCTCTTCGCGCCCACGGTCGATCGCGCCCGCCGCCGCCAAGAGTTAAGACATGCCCAACAAGATGTTGATCGATGCCACCCACCCGGAAGAGACCCGGGTCGTCGTGGTCCGCGGCAATCGCGTCGAAGAGTTTGACTTCGAGACCGCGCAACGCAAGCAACTGCGCGGGAATATCTACCTCGCCAAGGTCACAAGGGTCGAACCCTCGCTCCAGGCCGCTTTCGTTGAATATGGCGGCAACCGCCACGGCTTCCTCGCCTTCAGCGAAATCCATCCCGACTATTACCAGATCCCGGTCGCCGACCGGCAGGCGCTGATCGAGGCCGAAGAGCAGGCCCATCGCGAAGCCGAGGAAGAGAACGAGAACCGCTCCCACGGCCGCCGCCGCTCGCGCCACCGCAACGCCCGCCGTCGCGGTCATGGCGAGCGCGTCCGCAGCGACATCGTCGAGGGTCTCGACGCCGGCGCCGATCCCGCGGCCCAGCCGGTCGAGGGCCAGGCCCTGCACGCCGAGGGCGCGCCGCATGAGGGCGAGCACCTGCATGCCGATGCCGAGCATCACGGCGAGCACGAAGGTCACGACCATCTCGACCACGATCATCATGACCATGATCACGACGATCACGGGCATGACGATCATGAGCACGATGATCACCATCACGCCCATGATGACGAGCATCACGCTCACGATCATGACGACCATGGTCATGACCACGATCATCACGACCATGATCATGCCGACGAGACGCCCGCGCCTGTCGCAGCGGTCGGAGCCGAGCCCGTGGTTGCGGTCGAGACCGTTGCCGAGCCGCAACAAGAGGCCGCCGCCTCCGAAACGCATGCCGAGGCTCTTGCCGAAGCCGTGATCTCCGTCACCGAGCCCGCCGATGCCGTCTACGCCGCCGGCGAGCCCACCGAAGCTCCGCATCAGGACGCGGAAGCCAGGGCCGACGAAGACGACGAGGACGATGAAGACGGCGAGGAAGCCGAAGAGGAGCACGTCGAATCCGTCGGCGGTGACGACGTTCTCGAGGAAGTGCCGGAGCGCACCTTCCGTCCGCGCCGCCAGTACAAGATCCAGGAAGTCATCAAGCGCCGCCAGGTGATGCTGGTGCAGGTGGTCAAGGAAGAGCGCGGCAACAAGGGCGCGGCGCTGACGACCTACCTGTCGCTCGCCGGCCGCTATGCCGTTCTGATGCCGAACACCGCCCGTGGCGGCGGCATCAGCCGCAAGATCACCAGCGCCCAGGACCGTTCCCGCCTGAAGGAAGTGGTGCAGGATCTCGACGTGCCCGAGGGCATGGGCATTATCCTGCGCACCGCGGGTGCCGCCCGCACCAAGCCCGAGATCAAGCGCGACTTCGAGTACCTGATCCGGATGTGGGAGACGGTGCGCGACCTGACGCTGAAGTCGCAGGCCCCGACGCTGGTCTACGAGGAAGGCTCGCTGATCAAGCGCTCGCTGCGCGACCTCTACAACAAGGAGATCGACGAGATCTCGGTCGCCGGTGACTCCGGCTACCGCGAAGCCCGCGACTTCATGAAGATGCTGATGCCCGCCAATGTCAGCGCGGTCAGGCAGTATCGCGACGGCCAGCCGTTGTTCTCGCGCATGGGCGTCGAGAGCCAGCTGGATGCGATGTTCTCGCCGACCGTGCAGTTGCGCTCCGGCGGTTACATCGTGATCAACCAGACCGAGGCGCTGGTCTCGATCGACGTCAACTCCGGACGATCGACGCGCGAGCATCATATCGAGGACACCGCGCTCAAGACCAATCTGGAAGCGGCCGAAGAGGTCGCCCGCCAGCTCCGCCTGCGCGACCTCGCCGGCCTGATCGTCATCGACTTCATCGACATGGACGAGAAGCGCAACAACCGTGCGGTCGAGCGCAAGCTGTCCGACTGCCTGCGGCAGGATCGCGCGCGCATCCAGGTCGGACGCATCTCGCATTTCGGCCTGCTCGAGATGTCGCGCCAGCGCATCCGCGCCAGCGTGCTGGAATCCTCGACCGATCCCTGCCCGCATTGCGGCGGCACCGGCCATGTCCGCTCGGTGTCCTCGGTGGCGCTGCAGCTGCTGCGCGGCCTCGAAGAGATCCTGATGAAGGGCGCGACCCACAACCTCGTGGTCCGCACCCGCACCGACGTCGCGCTCTATGTGCTGAACCACAAGCGCGGTCATCTGCGCGATCTCGAAAACGGCTTCAAGGTCTCGCTGTCTGTTATCGCCGACCCCAGCGTCTCGGGACCGCAAGCCTATGTCATCGACCGCGGCGAGCAGGTGCATACGCTCGAAGCCGCCAAGGCGCTGCTCGCAGCACAGGCGGCCGCAAGCCCGCCGCCGCTGGTCGAAGAGGCCTTTGACGACGAGGAATTCGACGCGGAGCTGGAATCCGAGGTCGAGAGCGAGGAAACCGAAGGTCTCTCCGAAGAGCAGGCCGCTGGCGATGCCGCGCCCGAGCAGGACGGCCAGCGCCGCAAGCGTCGCCGCCGTCGGCGTGGCCGCGGCGGTCAGCGCGACGGTGAGGCACGCGAGGATGGTGCTCCCGCTTCTCCCGAAGGGGTCGTAGCGGCCGGCGAAGGCGAAGAGGATGCCGACACCGAGCAGGACGGCGAGGAAGGCGAGGAGCAGGCCGCCCGTGGCGAGCAGCAGGGCAGCGGCGAACGCCGTCGCCGGCGTGGTCGCAGGGGCGGACGTCGTCGGCGCGGTAACGGCGAGGAAGGTCTCGCCGGCTCCATCGGCGATGAGCTCGGCGGCAATCCGCCGTCGGAAGCGACCGACGCGGTCGCCGATTTCGACAGCTCCGGCAACGAGACAGCTCCGTCGATCACGCATTCGGAGCACATCGCGCCGGTTGAGACGTCTCAGCCCGAGTTTCAGTTGCAGGCCCCGGTTGAAACACCGGAGCAGCCCGAACCTTCTGCCGCCGTTGTGGAGGAAGAGCCCGCAGTCGACGACAAGGCCGCACGACGCCGCTCCACCGTCCGCGAGAAGGTGAGCTTCCTGTCGAGCAGCCCGAGCGAGCCCGCAACCCCGGTTGCGGCCGCGCCGGAGCCGGTTGCTCCGCCTGCGCCTGAGCCCGCGCCGGAACCGGCAAGCGAGACGCCGGCGGCGCCGCGTCGCGCCGGCTGGTGGTCGCGTCGTTTCGGCGGCGGCGAATAGAACGAAACACCCGAATAAAAAAACGCCCGGCCTGGCCGGGCGTTTTTCATTTTATGCCTAGGGCTGACGATTACGATGGCAGCTCGTCATCACCGAGTGGCGCCACCTCGCGCGACGCGATCTGGCGAAGCTGGTCGTAGAGGTCAGGCGCCTCGCTGGTGCAGAGACAGACGCCCGTGGCGGACGGTGCCTCGCCGGCGTTGAGGTAGGCGTGGCCCATGGTGCTGTCGAGATAGATACCGTCGCCCGCGCCAAGGATCTCCGGCGCATAGAACTCGGTGTGAACAGCGACGCGGCCGCTCGTCACCAGAAAATACTCTTCGCCGGCATGGCGCAGCAGCGGACCGAATTCGTCCAGCGAGCGCGCGCGGACCTCGGCCACGATCGGCACCATGCGTTTGCCGATCAGGTCGGTGCATTGATAGGTGTAGGTGTAGAATTTCGTGTTGATCAGCTGCCCCTGCCCGGCCCGGCTGATGCTGCGCCGCGCGGTGACCGGCCGACCCTGCGCAGGCGCCGCGACCGCCGGGTTGAACAGCTCCGCGATCTCCATCTTCAGGCCGGAAGTGAGCTGCAGCAGCTTGTCGTAGGTCAGCGACATCAGGCCGTTCTCGACCTTCGACAGGGTCGACAGCGCCATGCCCGTCCGCTCCGCCACCTGCTTGAGCGTCAGGCCGCGCGCCTGACGCGCAGCCTTGAGACACTGGCCGAGCTGGGAGTTGGCACTTTCGGGCGTGGTGATCTCGCTCATGCAGCATCTCTATCACGCCGCCGGGAAAAAGGTATTGGCCGATCCGTCTAATCTTTTCGGCTCAATCCGCCACATAATACCTCTCCGAGCTACCTCTCGGGCACGCAAGCCACGATTTGTGCATGAAATGCCCCGGTTGGCGAATATTGGTGCGTTGTACATACTTTCCGATATGCTAAATCGTTTTCATATTTTGAAAGGGCCTGGCGTTGTCCGAACTTTGCGACAAAAGTGCCGTCGAGCTGCGCCGCCTGCTGGCCGCACGGGCGATCTCGCCCATCGAACTGCTGGACGCCTGCCTGTCCCGCATCGCCACCACCAATGCCGCCGTCAATGCGATCGTGACGCTCGACGAGCCGGGTGCACGCGCCGCCGCAAAGAAGGCTGAGGCCGCGATCCTGCGCGGCGAGGATCATGGCGCGCTGCACGGGCTTCCCGTCCTGATCAAGGATACGCAAGACACCGCCGGCATGCGTTCGACCTACGGCAGCCCCCTGTTGCGCGACAATGTCCCGGCCGCCGACCAGGGCTCGGTGGCGCGGCTGCGTGCGGCGGGCGCCATCGTCTTCGGCAAGACCAACACGCCGGAATGGGCGGCGGGCGGCAACACCCGCAATCCTGTTTTCGGTGCGACCGGCAACCCCTTTGATCCCTCACGCTCCGCGGCGGGCTCCTCCGGCGGATCGGCGGTTGCGCTTGCGTGCGGCATGGCACCGCTCGCCTCGGGCTCCGACACCGGCGGATCCCTGCGCAATCCCGCGGGCTATGCCGGCATCGTCGGGATGCGCCCCTCCTACGGCCTGGTGGCGAGCGAAAAGCGCGCCTTCGGCTGGTCCAACCTGTCGACCGACGGACCGATGGCCCGCAATGTCGCCGATACCGCGCTGATGCTCTCGGTGATGGCGAGCGACGATGCCCGCGATCCGCTCGCCTACACGCTTCCCGGCGAGCCCCTGCGCGGACGCGCCGAGCGCTGGGCCGCGCCGCGTCCCGCGGAACTTGGCAGGCTACGCCTCGCCTTCACCGAAGATTTTGGTTTTGCGCCAACCGAGCAGGCCATCCGCCGCGTCTTTCGCGATCGCGTCAACAAGCTTGCCCCGCTGTTCGCCGAGAGCCGCGAGGCGACGCCTGACTGCACCGGCGCCGACGATGCCTTCGCCGTGCTGCGCGCCGGCCTGTTCCTGGCGATGCACGGCAAGAACTACAAGGAGCGGCCGGAGATGCTCGGCCCCAATGTCCGCGCCAATGTCGAGGAAGGCCTGAGCTACACGCTGGAAGATCACGGTCGCGCCGCGACGACGCAGACGCGGATCTATCGCGCCTATCAAAGCTTCTTCGAAACCTGCGACGTGCTGATCAGCCCGACGATCACGCTCAGCCCGCGGCCGTGGTCGGAGCTCTATCCCGCCGAGATCGACGGCGTGCCGACGAAATCCTACTTCCACTGGCTCGCGCTCGCCTATGCCGTCACGCTTCCCGGCCATCCCGCGATCAGCGTTCCGCTCGGCGTCGATGAAGCCGGGCTGCCCTTCGGCCTGCAGATCGTCGGCCCGCGCGGTGGCGATGCCGTCGTGCTGTCGGTCGCCGCGAGCATCGAAGCTGCGTTCGCGGGCGATCCACAACTGTGCCGGCCTGTTCCCGACCTCGCACGGCTTGCCGCAGCGCCGCCGCTGTCGTCGACGCCCGGTTTCCTCACCTGGGAATAGAGCCCGGGAATAGATCAACAAGCAGGCATGACCGCCGGGTCGCCGGCAAAGCGGAGAGCAGCATGGCCGAATTGTCGAACCGCAAGACCGGCATCGTCGCCTTCGTCCTGCTCTATGTCGCCTACTGCATCTCCTACATCGACCGCGCGGCGATCTCGCTGGCGCTGGCGCAGATCGGCAAGGACTTCAATCTCCAGGCTGCCGACCTCGGCATCGTCATCAGCGCGTTCTTCTTAGGCTACGCCGCGATGCAGGTGCCGGGCGGATGGCTCTCCGACCGCTTCGGCTCGAAATACGTGGTGATCGTCACTATCGTGATGTGGTCGCTGTTCACGTCCTTCACCAGCCTCGCCTGGTCGCTGACCTCGCTGATCGCTATCCGCTTCATCTTCGGCATCGCCGAGGGCGGATTTCCGCCGGCGAGCATCCGCGCCATCGCGGAGCTGTTCAAGAAGGATAGCCGGCCGAAAATGTCCGCGCTGCTGCTGTCGTCGAACTATGCCGGCAGCATGATCGCGCCGCTGATCATGGCGCCGCTGATCCTCTGGCTCGGCTGGCGTCACGCCTTCAATACCATCGGCATCGCCGGCGTCCTGTTCGCGGTGATCTATTTCGTCTTCGTTCCGCATCTCGCGCGTATCGGCGTGGGGCCGGTGACGGCGAAGCCGCGGGCGCCGATGCGCGAGCTGATGAAGAATCCGCTGCTGTGGCAGCTGATGGTGGTGTGGTTCGGCCTGAGCTGCGTCAACAAGGGCCTGGATTCCTGGATGCCGCTCTATCTGCTCCAGCAGCGCGGCCTCGATCTCAAGACCGTCGGCGTGGTGGCGCCGATCCCGTTCGTGATGGCGACGATCGCGACCGCGATCGGTGGCTGGGTGATGACCACGTTCTTTTCCGAGCGCGAGAAATATCTGCTGATCGGCAGCTCCGCGTTGACCGGCATCTTCCTCTACGCCATGTACAAGGCGGAGACGATTACGGTGCTGATCGTCTATCAGTCGCTGGTCTACTTCTTCAAATCCTTCGTGCTGGCCGCGGTGGTTGCGCTTCCGACCAAGCTGCTCCGCGACGACCAGATCGGGTCGGGCGTCGGCATGGTCAATCTCGGCGGCCAAAGCGCAGGCTTTGTCGCACCGGCGGCGATTGGCTTCATCGTGACCGGGACCGGATCGTTTGACGCGGCCTTCGGCTTCCTGGTGGCAATGACCGCGCTGTCCGTGGTCGTCGCCGCCACCATCAACACGGCGCAGCCCAGGCTCACGCCGAAGCCGGCCTGACAGGAGAATTCCGCCAATGCAAAGCGCAATCATTCTCGGCGGCGGCATGGTGGGCGTCGGCGCCGCCTTGCATTTGAGGCAACGCGGCTGGACCGTCACCCTGGTCGACCGCAGGGAGCCCGGCCGCGAGACCAGCTACGGCAACGCCGGGATGATCCAGGCGGAGGCGGTGCGGCCCTATCCGATGCCGCGCGATCTCGCCTCGCTCGTGAAGATCGCGACCGGCCGCACCAACGACGTGCGCTACAGCTTGTCCTCGCTGCATCGCCATGTCGAGCCCCTGCTCCGCTATTGGTGGCATTCGGCACCGAAGCGGCATCGCGAGGCGATCGCCGCCTGGGCGCAGCTGATCGCCTATGCGACGCCCGAGCACGACATCCTCATCCGCGAGGCCCATGCCGACAATCTGATCCGCCGCGCCGGTTATCGCGCGCTGTTTCGCGATGCTGCCGCGCTCGACCAGTCGATCAAGGCCGCGGAAGAAGACCGCCGCGAGTTCGGCGTGAATTTTCGCGTGCTCTCGGGCAGCGAGCTGACCAAAGCCGAGCCGATCCTGCGCGATGACCTTCCCGGCGCGATCCATTGGCTCGATACCTGGACCGTGTCCGATCCCGGCGCGCTGGTGACGGCCTACGCCAATCTGTTCGAGCGGCTCGGCGGCACCATCGTGCTCGGTGATGCGCAGTCGCTGCAGCAGACCGCGACCGGATGGTCGGTCAACACCGACAACGGCCGCATCGATGCCGCGAACGCCGTCGTGACGCTCGGGCCGTGGTCGCCCGACCTGTTGCACAAGTTCGGCTACCGGATCCCGCTGGTGCGCAAGCGCGGCTACCACATGCACTACACTGGCGGCGCCTCGCTCGACCTGCCGCTGGTCGACAAGGGCCAGGGCTACGCCATGGGGCCGATGGCCAAGGGCATCCGCATCACCACCGGCGCGGAGCTCACGGGCCCGGATGCGCTGGCAACCCCGGTACAGCTCGCCAGTGCCGAAGCTTCGGCCCGCGAACTGATCGACCTTGGCAAGCGCGCCGAACCAGAGCCATGGTTCGGCACCCGTCCGTGCACGCCCGACATGGTGCCCGTGCTCGGTCGCGCCCCGCGCCACCCCGGCCTCTGGATGAATTTCGGCCACGGCCACCAGGGCTTTACGCTCGGCCCCGCCACCGGACGCCTGCTCGCGGAGATGATGAACGGCGAGACGCCGTCAATCGATCCGACGCCGTACCGGCCGGAGCGGTTCTAGCTCTCCGCTTTCGCGGCGAGCACTGAGAGCGCAGCCGTCAGGCGCATCAGCGGATCGTCCCATTCGCGGGGGCGGCGTTGGCGAAACAGGCGCATGGTCGGATACCACGGGCTGTCCTCGCGATCGCGCAGCCAGCGCCAGTCGAGCGCGTAAGGCGTCAGCATCCACACCGGACGTCCGAGCGCACCGGCCAGATGCGCAACCGACGTGTCGACGGCGATGACGAGATCGAGCGCGGCCGCGGCCGCCGCCGTGTCGGCGAAATCGCCGAGCGCGGGCGCGAGATCGATGATGTCGTCGCCGAGCGCCGCGAGCACCGCACCGTCTTCCGCGCGCGGCTCCTTTTGCAGGCTGTAGAGCTGCACGCCCGGCATCACGAGCCGCGGCAGGACCGCCCCGGCCGACAGTGAGCGCTGCGCGTCGCCCTTGTGCTTGGGATTGCCGGCCCAGACCACGCCGACCTTCAGTCGCGTCTCGCGACCGAGCACGGCGCGCCAGCGCGACAGCTTCTCGGGATCCGGGTGCAGGTACGGGACGTCGGCAGGCAGATTGTCGAGCGTGGTGCCGAACAGGCGTGGCAGGCTCATCAGCGGCACTTGCAGATCGAACGGCGGCAGCGCCTCGCCGCGCGGGATCACGGTGACATCGGGCAATTGCCGCAGCAGCGAGGCGAGCGCGGGCTGCACCTGCAGGATGATCCTGCCGCCCTTCCCTGTGACCATCGGCAGGTAACGCACGAAATGCAGGGCATCGCCGAGGCCGTATTCGGCGAAGACCAGCAAGGTGCACCCTTCGAGCGGCTCGCCTTGCCATTCCGGCTCACTGAAAGTCGGATCGCCATCCGACAGCGTCTTGCACTTGCGGCGCCACCGATAGGCATCGAACCCCTCGGTGAAATGGCCGTTCATCAGCAGGAAATGCGCGTGGTTGTATTGCGCGAGCGGCTGCTCCGGATCGAGCGCAACCGCGCGGGCCGAGACCGTGAGCGCCTCGTCGATCTCGCCGGCGTTGCGCAGTGCGACGGCGAGATTGGCGTGGCCCTTGGCATAGGACGGATCGGTCGCGATCGCGCAGCGATGCGCGGCGACGGCATCAATGACGCGCTGCTGCTTCTCGAAGATGATGCCGAGATTGGTGTAGGCCGGCGCGTGATCGTGCTTGAGCCGCAGCGCGTGCTCGCAGGCCGCAACGGCGTCGTCGAGTTCGCCGAGATCGGAGAGGCAGGCGCCGAGATTGGTGGCGATCATATGATCCGTGGGATCGCGCGCGAATGCTTGCCGGTAGATCCCGGCGGCCTCCTGCAAATGACGGGCTTCATGCAGCACGAGACCAAGCAGGCGCAGTGCCGCGACATTGTCGGGCGTGCGTTCGACGGCGCGGCGATACTGGACGATGGCCTCTTCGAGCAATCCTTGCCGATAGAGCGCCGCGCCGAGATTGCAGATCAGGCCGACATCGTTGGGATCGAGCTGGAGTGCGCGGCGATAGGCGGCCACGGCATCGCTCAACCTGTTCTGGTCCGCAAGCACGTTGCCGAGATTGAGCCAGACGCCGCGGAAGGCGGGCTCGCGCGCGATCACGGCGCGATAGGCGTCCTCCGCCTCGATCAGCCGCCCCTGCCCGGCGAGCGCGACGGCGAGGTTGAAGCACGCGCGCGTCAGATGCGCATCGAGCGCGATTGCGCGGCGATAGGCGGTCTCGGCCTCGCCGAAGCGCGACAGCTCGCCCAGTGCCACGCCGAGCTTGTTGTGCAGGCCGGCGTCATCGGGCCGCCCGCGCAGCGCGCGCTGGAATGCGGCCACGGCGCCCTCGTGCTCGCCCTTCACGGCCAGCGCATCGCCGAGCGTGACCAGCGCCGGCGCATGGTCGGGATCGATATTGAAGACCCGGTTGAGCAGCGCGGCGCCGTCGGCGGCACGGTCGGTGACGAAGGCCGCGACGGCCGCCAGATGCAGCGCCGGCACATGGTCCGGCTCCGCCTTCAGGACCTCGGTGCAGAGCGCCTCCGCCTGATCCGGTCGACCGGCCGCAAAATGCTCCGCCGCCGCCCGCACGATCCGATTAACCGCCGCCTCGCCCACGATATCACCGCCCCCCGAGATCAGAGATGCCGGTTAAACGTGCGACGCGGCGAATTCCGTCAGTCGATATGCGTGGCGAGAACGTTTCTGATGCGCTCGGCGTCCTCCGGCGTCGCCGGGTTGTAGACGACCATGCCGAGATCGGGCCGGCCGTCGACCGAGAAGGCCGAATATTCGAACGCGACCGGGCCGAGCACGGGATGGCGCAGATGCTTGACGCCCTCGCCATAGCTGCGGACGTCATTGTCGGCCCACAGCTTCGCGAATTCGGGGCTGAGACGGCACATCTCGTCGACGAATTCGGCGACATGCGAGACCGCGCCGGCGCGCGCCGCATCGGCCCGGAACGCCGCGACCACGAAGCGCGCCACGCTGTCCCAATCATATTGCGCGGCCCGGATGTTGGGCTCGCTGAAGATCAGCCGCAGGATGTTGCGCCGTTCGGGCGGGAGTTTTGAATAGTCGGTCAGCACCAGCCTCGCCGCGCGATTCCAGGCAACGACATCCCAGATCGCGGTCCTGATGATGGCGGGGCTGGTCTCGAGCGCGTCGAGCACGCGCTGAAGCCGCGGCGACACGCCCTCACGCGCCTGGTAGCGGACTTCGGGCGGACGGCCGAGCCCGATCAAGAACAGATGCTCGCGCTCGACGTCGGTCAGCATCAGCGCGGCCGAGATCCGGTCGAGCACGTCGGCTGACGGCGCGCCGCCGCGGCCCTGCTCCAGCCAAGTGTACCAGGTCGGGCTGATATTGGCCCGCTGCGCCACCTCCTCGCGCCGCAGCCCCGGCGTCCGCCGGCGGCTGCCGCCAAAGCCGAAGGCCGCCGCGTCGAGCCGGGTACGGCGGTCTTTCAAATAGGTCCCGAGCAGGTTCTCGCTGGTGGTCTCGCTCATCCTGTTAGCTATTATACCCTGATAACGTCACTACTTTACCCGGATAATTGTAGCGCAGATGCTGCCCTCCACCAACCCTGGAGAAACTGCTCATGCGTGTATTCGTCACTGGCGCCACCGGCTTCGTCGGCTCTGCCGTCGTCGCCGACCTGATCGCCGCCGGCCATAACGTCACCGGCCTTGCCCGCTCCGATGCGGGTGCCGCATCGCTCGCCGCGATGGGGGCGACAGTCCACCGCGGCTCGCTGGAGGACCACGCCTCCTTGCGCAGCGGCGCGGCCGGCTCCGACGGCGTGCTGCACCTCGGCTTCAACCACGACTTCTCGAAATTCCCTGACAATTGCGAGCTCGACCGCCGCGCCATCCTGGCGCTCGGCGCGGAGCTCAAGGGCTCCGCGCGCCCGCTGATCGTCACCTCCGGCGTGGCGCTGCTCGCGCCCGGACGGCTCGCCACGGAGGATGACGAGCCGGCACGCGGCTTCCCACGTGTCTCGGAAGCGACCGCGCTGTCGCTGGACGGCGTTCGTGCCGCCGTGGTTCGGCTGCCACCGACGACCCATGGCGAAGGTGACCACGGCTTTGTCCCGATCCTGATCAACCTCGCGCGCCAGAAGGGCGTCGCGGCCTATATCGGCGACGGCATGAATCGTTGGCCGGCCGGGCACCGCATCGATGCCGCGCGCGTCTACAGGCTCGCGCTCGAGCAAGGCGCAACCGCGCCGCGCTATCACGCGATCGCAGAGGAAGGCATCCCGTTCAGGACGATTGCGGAGGTGATCGGCAAAAGGCTCGGCGTGCCCGTGGTCTCGAAATCGCCCGACGAAGCGGAAGCGCATTTCGGCTGGTTCGCGCGGTTTGCCGCCGTCGACGTTCCGTCATCGAGTGCGAAGACGCGCGCATTGCTTGGCTGGGCGCCAAAAGAAATCGGGCTGATCGAGGATCTCGACCAGCCCTATTACTTCAAGGTCTGACGGCGCATCACGCCGCCAGATGTAGCCGGTGGATCAGTCCGTCGTGACCGCGGTCTCGAGGTCGGTCGGATCGATCTGCTGGCTCAGCCGCGCATTGAGCTTGTCGCGATCGAGCTCGCCCTCCCACCAGGCGACGATCACGCAGGCCACGCCGTTGCCGCAGAGATTGGTCAGCGCGCGGCACTCGCTCATGAACTTGTCGATGCCGAGCACGATCGCCATGCCCGGCACGAGCCGCGGATCGACCACCGCGAGCGTCGCCGCCAGCGTGATGAAGCCCGCGCCGGTGATGCCGGAGGCGCCCTTCGAGGTCAGCATCGCCACCACCAGGATGGTGAGCTGCTGACCGAAGGTCAGATCGAAGCCGAGCGCCTGCGCGATGAACAGGGTTGCCAGCGTCATGTAGATGTTGGTGCCGTCGAGGTTGAACGAATAACCCGTGGGCACCACGAGGCCGACCACCGACTTCGAGCAGCCGAGCCGTTCGAGCTTCTCCATCAAGGACGGCAGCGCGCTCTCGGACGACGAGGTGCCGAGCACGATCAGCAGCTCGTCCTTGATGTAGGCCAGGAACCTGAAGATCGAGAACCCCGCGATCCGCGCGATGATGCCGAGCACGACGAACACGAACAATGCGGCAGTGAGGTAGAACGTCGCGATCAGGCCCATCAAATTGAGGATCGCGCCCGTGCCGAACTTGCCGATGGTATAGGCCATCGCGCCGAAGGCGCCGACCGGGGCTGCGCGCATCACGATCGAGATGACGCCGAACACCGCATGCGCGGCATCGTCGATGAAGCTGCGGATGACATGGCCGCGCTCGCCGAGCCCCATGATGGCGAAGCCGAACAGCACCGAGAACAGCAGCACCTGGAGGATCTCGCCTTGCGCAAAGGCGCCGACGACCGTGTCGGGAATGATGTGCAGGATGAAGTCGACCGACCGCTGGCCTTCGGCCTGCTTGGCGTAATTGGCGACGGCCTGCGCGTTGGCGGCGGCACTGCCGAAGCCTGCGCCCGGCTTCACGACGTTGCCGATGATGAGGCCGATGACGAGCGCGAAGGTCGAGACGACCTCGAAATAGACCAGCGCCTTGACGCCGATGCGTCCGACCTTCTTGGCGTCCTGGATGTGGGCGATGCCGGAGACCACGGTGCAGAAGATGATCGGCGCGATCACCATCTTGATCAGCTTGATGAAGCCGTCGCCGAGCGCTTTGATCCAATCGTTGGTGGCGACCGTCGGCCAGAGCCAGCCGACGATGGCGCCGAGCACGATGGCGATCAGCACCTGGACGTAGAGAACTTTATACCACGGCTTGGCTGCGCTCGGTGCGGCCGGCGCGCCGCTCATTGTTGTCGTTGTCATTGTTTTTTACTCCCCCCTCAAAATTCAGAGCCAGCCAAGATCAACTTGGCCGGCCCTGTCAATTGGAACATTCCGTATGATGAAATCTAGCCGCGGCGGTCGACGATCCGGCGCACTGCCGGCATCAGCGCAGCGCCCAGCGCGTTCTTGACCAACGAGGCCGCAATGAACGGCGCGACGCCGACGGCCCAAGCCTTGTCCGCGCCAAGGCCGATGCCGTAGGCCAACCAGCCGAAACCGGCGATGAAAATGACGACATGGCCGACGGCCATTGCCGCAAACAGCAGCACGACGTTGCGATCCCAGCCCCGTTCGGCGAACCAGCCGATGACGACGGCAGCCAGCACGAAGCCATAGAGATAACCGGCGGTCGGGCCGACCAGCGGTGCAATTCCACCGACCGGACCGGCGAATACCGGCAACCCCATCGCGCCCTCGGCGAGGTAGGCGATCATGGTTGCGCTGCCAAGGCGCCAGCCATAGGCCGCGCCGATCATCAGCACGACCAGGGTCTGCAACGTCATGGGCACGTAAGGCAGCGGCAGATTCACCTTGGCCGACAACGCCATCAGCGCGGAGCCGAGCGCGACCAGGACGACGGCGCGCAAGGCGCCGACGGTCTCACCCGGTCGGGTCGGCCACATCACTGCGGCAAGAGGAGAATGCGTGGCGGCGGACTGGACGGTTCGGTCAGACAAGATGCACTCCGGAAGGCTGTTCGAAACTGGCGGCTATTTAAGCCAGTGAGCGATCCGGTCAACTGCCTCCCGCATCTCCGCAGCCGAACGTGCATAGGAGAATCGGATGAACGAGCGTCCGTGGATCGGATCGAAATCGACCCCCGGTGTCGCGGCGACGTGGGCCTTCTCCAGCATCTGCTTGGCGAAGTCGAAACTGTCGGACGTGAAGTCCGAGACGTCGGCATAGAGATAGAACGCACCGTCCGCGGGCAGAAACTTGGCTAGCCCCGCCTTGGGCAATCCCTCGATCAGGATGCGCCGGTTCTCCTGATAGCCGTGCTTGATCTCCTCCATCTCGGCAGCGCCATCAAAGGCGGCTTCGGCCGCGATTTGCGACAATGACGGCACCGAGATCGAGAGGTTCTGCTGCAGCCGCTCGATCGGGCGCACCAGGATCTCGGGCACGACCATCCAGCCGACGCGCCAGCCTGTCATGCAAAAATACTTCGAGAACGAGTTGATCACGAGTGCGTGCGGAGACAGCTCGGCCGCCGTCACCGCCGGAAACGCGTAGTCGAGCCCGTGATAGATCTCGTCGGAGATGAAGCGGATGCCGGCGTCCTCGGAGGCCGCGATCAGCCCGGCCAGCGCCTCCCGCGACATCATCGTGCCCGTCGGATTGGCGGGGCTGCCGACCAGCACGCCCTTGAGCGGCGCCTTGCGATGGGCGGCGAGCAGCGCCTCGCCGGTCAGCGCGTGACGCGTCTCGTTGGTGGTCTCGATCAGCACCGGCTCGCAGCCGAGCGCCGTGAGAATGTGACGGTACGGCGGATAGCCCGGCACCGTGACGGCGACGCGATCGCCGGGTTCGAACATCGACAGGAAGGCGAGGATGAACCCGCCGGAGGAGCCCGTGGTCACCACGATTCGCTCCGGGCTGACGGTGCAGCCATAGGCATCGCGATAATGCCGCGCGATGCGCTCGCGCAAGGTGGGGATGCCCAGCGCCGAGGTGTAATCGATCCGCCCCGTTTGAAGCGCAGCCTGCGCCGCCGCGATCGCGGTCTTCGGTGCCCCGGCCGCGGGCTGGCCGACCTCCATGTGAATGACATGACCACCGGCCGCCTCGATCCGGGCCGCCGCGGCCATCACGTCCATCACCATGAACGGGGGAACATCACTGCGGCGGGAGGGCTCGAGCCACTGCCCCACCCGGTTCCTCAATGTCGCATCGTGCATCGATATCTGCTATTTCGCTGGCGGACCGGGCCATTCGGTCCGGAAAACAGGGCACTTGCGCCCCAGACTAGCCGCATTATACGGCTCATAAGGGCATATCGCGTATCCGGTCCGCCGCCAATCGACAAAACCAATCACAAAAGCTGCATTCCAAGTTCGCTCGCCAAGTCCGATCGCCAAGTCCGCTTGCAAAGCCCGTTTGACCCAGACCGTTTGATGTTGCTCCAGATCGAATTGCGCAAGAAGGCCTCCGCCCTCACCGCCCTCGTCACGGCAGCTGCGATCGCGTTGCTGCCGGTGCCGGCAACGCAGGCGCAGGAAGGCCGCGGACCGCCGGTCCTGCGCGACACCGAAACCGAGCAGCTGCTGCGCGAATACACGCGCCCGATCCTGCGCGTTGCCGGTCTGGAGAAGCAGAACATCCAGATGGTGATCATCAACGACAGCACGTTCAACGCGTTCGTTGCCGATGGCCGCCGCATCTTCGTCAATTACGGCGCGATCCTCCAGTCCGAGACGCCGAACCAGCTGATCGGCGTGCTCGCGCACGAGACCGGGCATCTGGCCGGCGGCCATCTGTCCAAGCTGCGCGAGCAGCTCGCCAGTGCCCAGACCCAGATGATCATCGCCATGCTGCTTGGCGCAGGTGCCCTTGCGGCTGGCGCCAGCCGCGGCGGCGGCAGCGGCAATAACGGCCTCGCCAATGCCGGTGCCGCTGCGATCGCCGGACCGCAGGAGATGATCCGCCGTTCGCTGTTGTCCTACCAGCGCCAACAGGAAGAGAACGCCGACCGCGCCGGCGTGAAATTCCTGACCGCGACCCAGCAATCGCCGAAAGGCATGTACGAGACCTTCAAGCGGTTCACCAGCGAGAGCCTGTTCGCGGCACGCGGCGCTGATCCCTATCTGCAGTCGCACCCGATGCCCGCCGAGCGCGTCGCAGCGCTCCAGGAGTTTGCCAGCAGCAGTCCGTATTGGGACAAGAAGGACGATCCCGCGCTGCAGCTCCGCCACGACATGGTGCGCGCCAAGATCTCCGCCTTCATGGAGCGGCCCGAGACGGTCTACCGCCGCTATCCCCTGACCAATGACAGCTTGCCGGCACGCTATGCCCGCGCGATCAGCACCTATCTGCACGGCGACCTGCGCAGCGCGCTGACCCAGATCGACGCGCTGATCGCGGTGCAGCCGAACAACCCGTACTTCTACGAGGTCCGCGGCCAGGCCCTGCTGGAAAGCGGCAAGCCGGCCGACGCGGTCGCCCCCCTGCGCAAGGCTGTCGCACTCTCGAACAACGGGGCCCTCATCGAGATGTTACTTGGGCAGGCTCTGGTTGGAACCGATAATAAGGCCTACACGGACGACGCCATCAAGATTCTCCGTGCCGCGGTGGCGCGCGAGCCCGAGGCGCCGATCGGCTACACCCAGCTCGCGATGGCCTATGGCCGGAAGGGAGACTATGCCGAGGCGGATCTCGCCTCCGCCCAGGCCGCGTATCTGCGCGGCGACAACAAGACCGCTCGCGAGCTCGCCACGCGCGCGAAAACCCGTTTCGCCGTCGGCACGCCCGGATGGGTCAAGGCCGACGATATCGTGGCGTCGAAGCCGCCGCGCAACTAGCCTGATCACGACATCCGCCACGTTGACGTCACGACACTCCGATTAAGTCCGCCGGGACGTTCTTTTCGAAACCTGCTCTGGATAAGAGGATTTGCCAATGCCTTCGCTGCGCCTGCTTGCTCCCGCGCTGTTTGCGCTCGCCATCTTCGGCGCAACGGGACCGGCTTCGGCCGACAGCTTCTCGGATGCCCAGCGCACCGACATCGAGGCGATCATCAAGAACTACCTCGTCAGCCATCCCGAAGTGCTCGAAGAGGCCATGACCGAGCTCAGCAAGCGCCAGGCTGATGCCGAAACCAAGAAGCACGAAGCCAGCATCACGCAGAATTCGGATGCGATCTTCAACTCGCCGCGGCAGGTCGTGCTCGGCAACAAGGACGGCGACGTCACCTTCGTCGAATTCTTCGATTACAATTGCGGCTACTGCAAGCGCGCGATGAGCGACATGCTCGACCTGATGAAGGCCGATCCCAAGCTGAAGGTCGTCCTGAAGGAATTTCCGGTGCTGAGCCAGGGCTCGGTCGAGGCCGCGCAGGTTGCGGTCGCCGTGCGCATGCAGGATCCCTCCGGCAAGAAATATCTCGACTTCCACCAGAAGCTGCTCGGCGGTCGCGGCGCGGCCGACAAGGCGCGCGCGCTCCAGGCGGCCAAGGAAGCCGGCCTCGACACCGCGAAGATCGAGAAGGACATCGCGAGCCCCGAGGTGCGCGCCACCATCGAGGAGAACTTCAAGCTCGCCGAGGCGATGGGCATGAACGGCACGCCGAGCTACGTGATCGGCAAGCAGATCGTGGTCGGCGCCGTCGGGCTCGACGGTCTCAAGGAAAAGATCGGCGTCGCACGCTGCGGCAAGGCGACCTGCTGACAATCATCCTGCAATTCGCAGACGCGACAAGGCCGGCTGAAAAGCCGGCCTGTTTCGTTGGCCGCTTCTCTGCATGAATCCCGGCGCGAATCCGGCACGCGCGTTCATCTCGCGTTTAAGAAACAAATACCTTGGAACAGCAGATGTTCCGGAACAAGTGACACCTCCTCTCGTTGTCGGCGCGGGCAATGACGCAGAATAAACACGTGAGGAGAAACTCGATGTCGAACCGCTTTATGATCTCGGTCGCCGCGCTTGCACTCGTCGCCGGCACCGGTCTGGCGAACGCACAAGGCACCATGAAGAACGACAACGGCGGCGCCGGCGCGCAGCCGATGCAGCAGTCGCAGCCGTCCGGCGGCGCCGCCGAACACGGCACGATGGGCAAGGAATCCGCGAGCCCGCAGAAGGGCACGGTCGGTCAGGCCGGTGGCTCCATGAAGCCTGGTGAAGAGAAGTCAGGCGCAATGGAGAAGTCGGGCGCCGCGGAGAAATCCGGCGGCATGGAGAAGTCCGGCGCGATGAACAAGAACGCGGCCGACGAGAAGGCCGGTGCGGCGAAGGGTGATCACACCCAGAGCGCGCAGGACAAGGCGACGCAGGACAAGTCGAAGAGCATGAGTTCCGACTCGACGACCAAGTCCGACAGCAAGAACATGAAGGCCGAGGACAACAAGGCCGGCGGCGCCGCCAAGAGCAACAATGCCGAGAACCGCCCGGCTGCGACCGACAGCAAGTCGCAGACCACGACCGGCAACGCCGCCACCTCGGCGACCGCTGCGCCGCCGGCGGAGAAGCGGACCGAGATCTCCACCGCGATCAAGTCGACCAAGATCGAAGAGACCACCAACGTCAACTTCAACATCTCGGTCGGCACCGCCATTCCGGCGGGCGTTCGTTTCCACCCGCTCCCGGCCCGGATCGTCGAGATCTACCCGGAATGGCGCGGCTATGAGGTGATCTTCGTGCACGGCGAGTACATCATCGTCCGGCCGCAGACGCGTGAGATCGTCTACATCATCGAAGGCTAAGCCGGATCGCTGAAGCCAAAGTGAGCCCCTGCCGAGCCATCGGCAGGGGCTTTTGGCCTATCGGGCGGTCTGCCCCGCCGGGGCCTGCCGCAAGCCACTCTTTCGACTGGTTAACAAGCAATTTCCGTAGTTTCCGCACAGGTTTTTGCACACTGGATGAGGGGCCTGAAGTCGATCGGGAGCCCCTTCAAGGCTTCCCCTGGGTCACTTTGTTACCTATAACCCCCGCCACGCCGAAACACCTTTGCCGGGACAGGAATGGCCGAACCAGCAACTGACACGATCCTCGTTCTCAACGGGCCGAACCTCAACATGTTGGGGACGCGCGAGCCCGAGAAGTATGGCCACGCGACGCTTGCCGACGTCGAGGCGCTGTGCCGGGAGACGGCCGCGACCTTCGGCCTCAAGGCTGATTGCCGTCAATCCAACCGCGAAGGCGAGCTGATCGACTTCATCCACGAGGCGCATGCCCGCAAGATGAAGGGCATCATCATCAACGCCGGCGGTTATTCGCACACCTCGATCGCGCTGCACGACGCACTGCTCGCGGTGCAAATCCCGACCGTCGAAGTGCATGTGACCAACATCCACGCCCGCGAGAGCTTCCGCCACCACTCCTACACCGCGCGCGCGGCCTTCGCCTCGCTGTGCGGTTTCGGCATCGAGGGCTACCGCCTCGCCATCCAGGGCCTTGCCGCCAAGGTCGGCATCAAGCCCAAAGCCTGACGCTCCCTCCTCACACAGAACATTCGGATCAAAGAACATGGCGCGCCAGCCAGACGACAAAGCAGCCGCAAAGTTTTCCAGCGAGGATTCCGCACTCGTCCGCGAGCTCGCTCTGCTGCTCGATGAGACCAGCCTCACCGAGATCGAGATCGAGCGCGCCGGCCTGCGCCTTCGCGTCGCCCGCAACATCAGCGTCGCCGCGACCATGCCCGTTCCGGTGGCGCATGCAGCCCCCGCGCCGGTCGCCCTTGCGGCTGCCGCACCTGCGGCTGCTGCGTCCGACCTGTCGAAACATCCGGGCGCCGTGACCTCGCCGATGGTCGGCACTGCCTATTGGTCGCCGGAGCCCGGCGCCAAGCCGTTCGTCGAGGTCGGCTCGAAGGTCTCGGTCGGCCAGACCCTGCTGATCATCGAAGCGATGAAGACCATGAACCAGATTCCCTCGACGCGCGCCGGTACGGTGACGCAGATCCTGGTCGAAGACGGCCAGCCGGTCGAGTTCGGCGAGCCGCTGGTTATCATTGAATAAGCGAGTGGCGAATTTCGCCCGCTGAGGGACCATGTTCGACAAGATCCTCATAGCCAATCGCGGCGAGATCGCCCTTCGCATCCTGCGGGCCTGCAAGGAGCTCGGGATCGCGACCGTCGCCGTGCACTCCACCGCCGACGCCGACGCCATGCATGTGCGCCTGTCGGACGAAAGCGTCTGCATCGGGCCGCCGCCGTCCAAGGACAGCTATCTCAACGTGCCCGCGCTGCTCGCGGCCTGCGAGATCACCGGCGCGGACGCCGTGCATCCCGGTTACGGCTTCCTGTCGGAGAACGCGCGCTTCGCCGAGATCCTCGGCGAGCACAATCTGCAATTCATCGGCCCCAAAGCCGAGCACATCCGCCTGATGGGCGACAAGATCGAGGCCAAGAAGACCGCCAAGAAGCTCGGCATCCCCGTGGTGCCCGGCTCGGACGGTGCGGTTGGTCCCAACGACGATGCGATGGCGATCGCCAGGAAGATCGGCTTTCCGGTGCTGGTGAAGGCGGCTGCCGGCGGCGGTGGCCGCGGCATGAAGGTCGCGCAGACCGAGGCGGATCTCCAGATCGCGCTGTCGACGGCGGCCAACGAGGCCAAATCCGCCTTCGGCGACGCCTCCGTCTACCTCGAGAAATACCTGCAGAAGCCGCGCCACATCGAGATCCAGATTCTCGGCGACGGCCGCGGCGGCGCGATCCATCTCGGCGAGCGCGACTGCTCGCTGCAGCGCCGCCACCAGAAGGTCTGGGAAGAAGGCCCCTCGCCCGTGCTGGCCGCCGCTGCGCGCGCCAAGATCGGCGAGACCTGTGCAAAGGCGATGCGCGAGATGAAATATCTCGGCGTCGGCACCATCGAGTTCCTGTTCGAGGACGGCGAGTTCTACTTCATCGAGATGAACACGCGCATCCAGGTCGAGCATCCCGTCACCGAGAGCATCACCGACATCGATCTCGTGCTGGAGCAGATCCGCATCGCCGCCGGCGGCGAGTTGCCGGCCAAGCAGAGCGAGATCCAGATCATCGGCCACGCCATCGAGTGCCGCATCAACGCCGAGAACCCGCAGACCTTCCGCCCTTCGCCGGGCCGCATCACGCAATATCACCCGCCGGGCGGGCTCGGTGTCCGCATCGATTCCGCGGTCTATCAGGGCTACACGATCCCGTCCTATTACGATTCCCTCGTCGGCAAGCTGATCGTCCACGGCAAGACCCGCGCCGAATGTCTGATGCGGCTGCGCCGGGCACTGGACGAGATGGTGGTGGACGGCATCGAGACCACGCTGCCGCTGTTCCGCGATCTGGTGCGCCAGGACGACATCATCAACGGCGACTACCACATCCACTGGCTGGAGCAGTACCTGGCCGGTAAGACGGAACCCAGCGCGAAATAATCTTCTCTGCCGTGGAACCCTTTGGTCCCAATCGCATTATGGACGGTTGGGGACAGTTCCAAGGGGGCGTTTTGAACTCCGCGACACCTAACAAGGCAAGACCGTCGTGACGGCTGGGGAACAGCGGCGGCGCGCATTCTGGCAGATCCTGCTGTTCGCGGCGGGACTCCTGGTGCTGACCGTGATCAGCGCCGGCTCCGTCTACCTCGTCAACGAAGCCCGAGACGACAGCAAATGGGTGGTTCACACCCTCGAGGTGGAGAACCAGATCAACGGTCTGCTGCTCGAAGTCCGGCGCGCCGAGAGCGCCCTGCGTGGCTATCTCCTGACGCTGGGACCAGAATTCCAGGGCGACCACGAGAAGGCCGTCGCCGCAATCATTCCTGCGCTTGACCGTGTCACCCGCCTCATTGGCGACAATCCTGCGCAGCGCGACAGTATCGAGAAACTGAGCGCGGCGATCGAGATCCGTCTCGGCCAATTCGGACGCGAGATCGACTTCATCAGGCAGGGCCAGCAGGCCCAAGCCACAGCGCTGGCTCGCGAGGCGGCTGACGGCAACACGACCGCCACCATCGGCAGCGTCGCGGCCGCCATGATCGCAGAGGAGGAGCGACTGTTCCGCCTCCGTTCGGCGAACGCCAACCGCAGCCAGACGCTCGCTGCATCGATGACCGGTATCGGCTCGGGTCTCGTCGTGCTGCTAGCGATCATCTCGGTCTGGCTGGTGCGGCGCTCTGCCCGCGCCCGCGACGACGCGGAAACACGGCTTCGCGACTCCAATCTCAATCTGGAGGCCACTGTCGATGAGCGCACGGCCGACCTGCGCGAAGCCAACGACGAGATCCAGCGCTTTGCCTATATCGTGAGCCATGACCTGCGCTCGCCGCTGGTCAACATCATGGGCTTCACCAGCGAGCTCGAGGAATTGGGCAAGGACATCTTTCGACGGATCGGAGGTCTCACGGGCACGCCGGCCGGCGGCCCGCCCGTCGATGTCGCGGAGATTCCGCTGGACGGCCCCGACAAGCAGATGTCGGCGGATTTTTCCGAAGCCCTCGGCTTCATCAAATCCTCGATCGCCCGGATGGACCGGCTGATCTCGGCGATCCTCAACCTCACCCGCGAGGGCCGGCGTGAGTTCCAGCCGGAGAAGATCGATACGCGCGACTTCATCGAGGCCATCGTCTCGTCGGTGGCACATCAGGCGGCAGAGGCGCAGGCCGAGATCCATATCGAGCCGCTGCCGAATATCGTCAGCGACCGCCTTGCGCTGGAGCAGATCTTCTCCAATCTGATCGACAACGCGATTAAGTATCTGAAGAACGGGGTGCCCGGCGAGATCAGAATTCGCGGGCGCACCAAGCTCGGCTACGCTATCTTCGAAATCAGCGATAACGGCCGCGGTATCGACGCTAGGGATCATCAGCGGATTTTCGACCTGTTCCGCCGTGCGGGAACCCAGGACAAGCCCGGTCAGGGCATCGGTCTTGCCCATGTGCGTGCACTTGTGCGCCGCCTCGGCGGCACGATGTCGGTATCGTCGGAACTGAACGCGGGCAGCACTTTTACGATCACGCTGCCCATCTCGTGGAACGCCAGCAACCGGAACGCTGACAAATGACACTGCCCGTCACCATCATCATGATCGAGGACGACGAGGGCCACGCCCGGCTGATCGAGCGCAATATCCGCCGCTCCGGGGTCAATAATGAAATCGTGTCGTTCGCCAACGGCACCGAGGCGATGAAGCACCTGTTCGGCGCCGACGGCAGCGGGCTGGTCCAGAAGGGCAACGCGCTCCTGATCCTGCTCGACCTCAACCTGCCCGATATGAGCGGGATCGACATCCTGAAGCAGATCAAGGAAAACAAATATCTCAAGGCCTCGCCCGTGGTGGTGCTGACCACGACTGACGACAGCCATGAGATCAAGCGCTGCTACGAGCTCGGCTGCAACGTCTACATCACCAAACCCGTCAACTACGAGAATTTCGCCAATGCCATCCGGCAGCTCGGCCTGTTCTTCTCGGTCATCCAGGTCCCGCCCGCCGCCTCATGAACCAACAGCGCACGCCTACACTGCTTTACATCGATGACGACGACGCGCTTGCGCGCCTGGTCGATCGCGGCCTGACGCGGCGCGGCTACAAGGTCATCCATGCCGCGAGCGGCGAGGAAGGCCTGGAGCGCATCCGTAACGCAAGCAGTCAAGGCTGCATCGATGTGGTGGCGCTCGATCAGTACATGCCCGGTCTCGACGGGCTCGAGACGCTCGAGCAGATCATGGCGATCCCGGATGCCCCGCCGGTGGTGTTCGTCACGGCCTCGCAGGATTCCAGCATCGCGGTGACCGCGCTCAAGGCCGGTGCGGCCGACTATCTGGTCAAGGACGTCAAGGGCGACTTCATCCCGCTCCTGCATGTCGCGGCCGAAGGCGCGCTGCGCCAGGCCGAGTTGCAGCGCGCCCGCGAGGAGGCTGAAGCCGAGATCCACGCCTCGCGCGACCGCTACGCCGCACTTGCCGCCGAACGCGAGCTGTTGCTGCGCGAGGTCAATCACCGCGTCGGCAATTCGCTCCAGATCATCGCCTCGCTGTTGCACCTGCAGGCGAGCTCCGCCGCGCAGGACGAGGTCAAGGCCGCGCTCACCAACGCGATGGGTCGCGTCGCCGCCGTCGCCCAGGTGCACCGCCGCCTCTACACCTCGCAGGACCTGAAGAGCGTCGTGCTCAACCAGTATCTGGACTCCCTGCTCGAGGATCTCCGCCGCTCGGCCGAAGGTAACCGGATGTCGCGCCTGACGGTGAAGGCGGAAGCCATCGAGATCGACCCGGACCGCGCCGTCGCCGTCGGCATCATCGTCAACGAGCTGGTGATGAACGCGGTGAAATACGCCTATCCCGACGGCGCCGGGCCCATCCATGTCGAGCTGAGCTCGCAAGGCGACGATCTCCTGCTGTCGATCACCGACGACGGCGTCGGCGACAACGTCAAGGCCGATCCGCGCTCCACCGGCATGGGCCAGCGCATCGTCGCGGCGATGGCCAGCAAGCTCGATGCCACCGTCGAGCGCGATCCCGCCCATTCCGGAACCCGCATCATCCTGCGGTTCCAGCGCACGCCCGCGCCCCCCAACAAGGCGAACACCGCCGCGGCGGGCTGATCCGCCCATCCGGAATTGCCCCCCATCGCACGCGCATCGCGATCCTGCTATGGTCGGACGCTATGACTTCGCGCGACTCCGCCTCGTCTGAAATCACGCCGGCCGTGCTGCTGCGCGCCTATGCCTGCGGCATCTTCCCGATGGCCGAGAGTGCCGACGACCCGACCCTGTTCTGGGTCGAACCGGAAATGCGCGGTGTGATCCCGCTCGACGGCTTTCGCGTCTCGTCGCGACTGGCGCGCACGGTCCGCTCGGATGCGTTTCGCGTCACCGTCAACACCGCGTTCAAGGCGACCATCGCCGGCTGCGCCGCGCCGCAGGCCGGGCGCGAGGACACCTGGATCAACAAGCGCATCCGCGACCTCTATGGCGGCCTCTACGAGCTCGGCCATTGCCACAGCGTCGAGGCCTGGCAGGGCGACGACCTCGTCGGCGGCCTCTATGGCGTGAGCCTGGGGCGCGCATTCTTCGGCGAGAGCATGTTTCACACCGCGCGCGACGCCTCTAAGGTCGCGCTGGTGCATCTGGTCGCGCGTCTGATCCATGGCGGCTTCGAGCTGCTCGACACGCAATATGTCACCGAGCATCTCAAGAGCTTTGGCGCGGCCGAGATCTCGCGGCGGCGCTACACCGCGCTGCTCGACAAGGCGCTCGCCGGTGAGCCCGGCGATTTCCTGAAACTGTCTGCGGGGGATGCGATCCCGGGCGCACGCGCGCTCGAGATCATCGCCTCGCGGCAATAAATCAGGTTTATCGGCTACCAAACCCCGGAATGCCAAACAGACCCGGCCGCTGCTCCGGCGGCGGAGGTGGCGGCGGCGCCGGCTGCTGCTGCTGCTGGATCGGCGGCAGAGGCTGCGGCGGACGCTGCTGCACGGCCTGCTTGGGCGCGGCCTTCTTCTGCGCCGGAGGCGGTGGCGGCGGCGCAGGCTTGGTCGCGGGATCGGGCGCTGCGGTCGCAATGGTCTGCTGCGGCTCTTTGCAGTCGGTGAGCCAGATGTCGTAGATCGGGTGCTCGACGCCGTGCAGGCCGGGGCTTGCGGCATACATCCAGCCGGAGAAGATCCGCTTCACCTCGCCCTGCAAGGTGATCTCGTCGACCTCGACGAATGCGTCGGTGTTGGCGGCTTCCGTGGCGGGCCGCGTGTAGCACGCGTCGGTCTTCACCCGCAGCGCGCCGAACTGCACGGTCTCGCCGATATCCTCGTCGAAATTGATGATGCGCCCGGTGATCTTGTCGAGGCCGGAGAACGTCGCCTTCTTGTTCACGATCTTCTGCGCCGGCGGCTCGGTGACGACCTCGTCGCCCGGCTGGAGGCTTGCCGGCGCCTGAGGCACGGCGCCCTGCTGGGTCCCGCCCTTCTGCTGCGGCTGGCGCTGGCCGGGAGCTCCCGGAACAGCTGCGCCCGGCTGAGCAGGCGCGCCCGGCGGCGCCACAGCGACGGCCGGCGGCTGGTTCTGCGGGGCGACGGGGCTGCCTGGCGGCGGCGCCAGCGGCTGGGTCTCGACCGGCCCCGGCATGGCATTGCCCTGGCGCGGCATCGGACGCGACGGCAGCACGCGGCCCTGCGGCGGCAGCTCGGGCACCTCTTCGTCGTCGTCGGGGGTCGGCTGCGGTTGCGGCTGTCCGCCGCGCGGGATGGTCCCCGGCGGCCGCAATGGTGGCGGATCGGAAAAGATCGTGCCGATCTGCGCCTGCGCGGGCGTCGCCACCGTCAAAGCGGTAGCGGCCAAAAGCGCCGCAAGACCTGTCAGGGTAATGGTTCGAAACATAATCTCGCGCGGCTTCAACAGCGAATCGGGCTTATTCGACATTCTACAGGGGATACCGCCGCTCGCAGGCCATCCGGTTAACACGGCGAATACGGCGGGGAAAGGGCGGCATCCCTGCCCTGCCCGCCGCCGGCTGGCCATCCCGGCCTCCGGATGGGATAGTCGGCCGCCTCCCCCCGAGGCGGAACGCGGGCATCGCCCCCCGAAAATGACGTCCCGATCACCAGAACCTCTGGGGTACCTGCCCATGCCCGTTGTGCTCGATCCCGATGCCGCCGCCGTCTACAAGGCTTTCCAGGAGGCCGGCCGTCCCGCCTACGAGACGCTGACCGCCGCGGAGGCGCGCGCCTACTACGCGCAGGCTCGCTTTGCCACCAACCCCGAGCCGCCGGAGCTTGCCCGGGTCGCGCCGCTGTCGATCCCGGCGCCGCACGGGACCATCCCCGCCCGCATCTACGTTCCGACGGAGCCGCGCCTCAAGGACGGGCTGGCGCCCGCCCTGGTGTTCTTCCATGGCGGCGGCTGGATGATCGGCGATCTCGACAGCCATGACGTCGTCTGCCGGCAGCTCGCTGATGCCGGCGCCCTGATCGTGATCGCGGTCGATTACCGCCTCGCGCCCGAGCACAAATTTCCCGCCGCCACCGACGACGCGATCACCGCGACCAAATGGATTGCGGCGAACGCGCGCGAGCTCGGCATCGATGCTTCGCGCCTCTCGATCGGCGGCGACAGCGCCGGCGGCAATCTCGCAGCCGTCGTCGCGCTGGCCGCGCGTGACGGCGATGGCCCCGCACTCGCCGGCCAGGTGCTGATCTATCCGGCGGTCGATTTCGCCATGACGCACGGTTCGCACCGCGAACCCGAGACCAGCGTCCTGCTGACGCATTCGGTGATCCGCTGGTTCCGCGACCATTATCTCAACGGCGCGGCCGACATTCACGACTGGCGCGCCTCGCCCGCGCGCGCCGCGACCTTGGCCGGACTGCCGCCGGCCTATGTGCTCACGGCCGGCGCCGATCCCCTCCGCGACGAGGGCGACGAATACGCCGCGCGCCTCAAGCAGGCCGGCGTGGGCGTCACATACAAGCACTTCCCCGGCCAATTCCACGGCTTCTTCACCATGGGCAAATTGCTGCAACAGGCCGATCTCGCCGTCAGCGAGATCGGCGCGTGGCTGAGAGCCTTGGGCTGACAGCAGCGTCATCCGAATGTCGTCCGCGCTCAAGACCGTCGTTGCCCTTCCCGTCCGCGGCCTGACCTGGCTCGGCAGCCAGGGCACGCGCGCGGTGGCCGCCGTCGTGTTCATCGCCGCCGCTGTGCCGCCGCTCGGCGCGCTGCTGCGGCCCTACGTCACCGAGGCGATCCTCGTCCTGCTCTGCATCTCCTTCATGCGGGTCGATCTCGCGGCGCTCTACAGCCATCTGCGCCGGCCCGCGCTGGTGGCAACCGCCACGGCGTGGACCACGATCGGCGTGCCGCTGATCGTCGGACTGATCGCGCATGCGAGCGGGCTCACCGAGCGCGCGCCCGGCCTGTCGCTGGCGCTGATGCTGCAGAGCATGGCCTCGCCGATGATGGCATCTCCGGCGTTGGCCGCGCTGATGGGCCTCGACGCCACGCTGGTGCTGATCACGCTGGTGGCCGCGACCGCGATCGTGCCCTTCACCGCGTCGCTGTTCGCGAGCCTCTTTCTCGGCGGAATGTTGGCCATCTCACCGCTCACGCTCGGACTGAAACTGCTCGGCATCCTCGCGGCATCGCTGCTGGGCGCCACCATGATCCGATGGGTCTTCGGTGCCGAGGCGATCCAGCGCCACAAGCAGCCGATCGACGGCTTCAACATCATCATCCTCCTGATCTTCGCGTCCGCGATCATGGGCGATGTCGTGAGCGACCTGATGGCGCGGCCGGTCTTCACGATCAGCCTCGCAGCCCTGTCGTTCGCGATCTATTTCACCCTGCTCGCCGTCACGACCTTGCTGTTCCGCCGCATCGGCTATGAGCGCGCGCTGGCGCTCGGGCTGATGGTGTCACAGCGCAATCTCGGCCTGATGCTCGCCGCGACCGCCGGCGCGCTGCCGGCCACGACCTGGCTCTATTTCGCGATGACGCAGTTTCCGATCCATCTGTCGCCGTACATGCTGACGCCGATCGCGCGGCGGCTGGCGGCAAGAGCGGATACTTCCGCGACGGCCGCAGGCAGCACCAGCTAGCGCGCTCTCATGTCGGTGCGCCGGCAGGCTTTGATGCCCTGAAAATATAGCGGTTGGTGCTGAAGAAATATTGTCCCGTCCCGGTCAGGCGCTCGAATTCGCCGTGCCATGCATTGAGATCGTCGGCTGAAACGTCGTTCGTGCGGCTGACGAAATCCCGGATCCCCTGGGCCAGTCCCTTGCTATAGCTATCGTCATCGAACCGCAGATTCAGAATCGGAAAGACGGATGCTCCGTCGAGATGAAATCCGGCATTGATCAGTCTGAAGGCCATCGATCTGGGGAGACGCGGATGGGCACAATGTGCTTCCCATGATGTCATGACGGCGGCCATGCGCTTGCGGTTCTCAGAATGCCACACCACGGCGTCCCAATCCGTTGCGACAAAAACCGTTCGGCCGCCCGGCTTCAGGACGCGAAACGCTTCCCTGAGCACGCGGTCGACATCAGGGACGTACTCGGCGACCTGAGTGCAAACGACGGCGTCAAATGATGCATCGGGCTGGCCCAACTCCGTCGCGTTGCCGATGGCATATGAAATCCAGTCCGAAGCCTTCTGCCGGTTGCAGACGGCGATCAGGTCGGTCGACACATCGATACCGACGACAGCGCCGTGAAGCCCAACGATCTGCGCCATGCTTTCGCAGAGATAGCCCGGACCGCATCCGATATCGAGAACGCGCTCGCCGGCAGAGAGATTGAGGTGCCGGATTGTGTCCGCGCGCTGGGCCTTCACATCGTCGGTGAGATAGATTCTCTGGAGCCGTTTCGCGTTCTCATTGCTGTACTCCATCCCGCTCATCGTTGCCTCCTCGGTCGCGTGGCAAGTGAGAGTCGCTACCCCGCCCGCGCCGCGCGCCGCAGCGCTTGCGGTGGCTGTCCGAAGGCGCGGATGAAGGCACGGCGCATGCGCTCGGGATCGCCGAAGCCGGTCGACTCTGCCACGAGCTCGATCGCCTCGCGCGAGGACTGCACGCGCTCGCGCGCAACCTCGATCCGCAGCCGCTCGATCGCCTTCGACGGCGTTGTGCCTGTCTCGGCGGCAAAGGCGCGGGCGAAATGCCGCGCGCTCATGCCGGCGCGGTCGGCGAGGTTTTCGACCGTCAGCGGGGTGTCGAGATTTTCCCGCGCCCACGACAGCAGGGCACCGAACCGGCCGTTCGGCGTCTTCAATTCCAGCAGCGACGAGAACTGCGACTGGCCGCCGCTGCGGCGATGATACAGCACGAGCTGGCGCGCGGTCGCCTGCGCGATCTCCTCGCCATGGTCCTCGGTGACCATCGCGAGCGCGAGATCGATGCCGGCGCTGATGCCCGCCGACGTCCAGACCTGGCCGTCGCGGGTGAAGATCTGGTCCGGCTCGAACTTGATCTTGGGATAGCGCGCGACGAAATCGCGCGTGCGGCCCCAATGCGTCGTGGCGCGGCGGCCGTCGAGCAGGCCGGCCTCCGCGAGCACATAGGCGCCCGAGCAGACGCTGGCGATCCGCACGCCGCGCTTCGCCAGACGCTGCACGAAGGCGAGCGTTGTCGGACAGCGCGCCGCCGCCGACACGCCCGCGCCACCCGCCACGACCAGCGTCGTGATCGCATTCGTCGATCTGAAATCGCGCGCCATCATCTCGACGCCGGAGGACGAGCGCACCGGGCCCGCGGTCATCGCCAGCACGCGCAGCGCAAGCGGCTTGTCGCCGGCGCGTGCCGCGATCTCGAATACCGAGATCGGGCCGGCCGCATCGAGCAGCTGAAAATCCGGGAAGATCAGGATGCCGATCATGCTCATGTCCGAAAGTGAGGGAAATACGCCATTTTGGACAGAAGGGCATCATGCCAATTTGCCGGCGTCAAGCACTTCATTGGAGGCTCTCATGTCGGCACCGCTTCAGATCGGCCTTTTGGTGTTCCCGCGCGTCACCCAGCTCGACTTCACCGGCCCATTGCAGGTGTTTTCATCCGTCCCCGGCGCGACCGTGCACCTGATCTGGAAGACGCTGGATCCCGTGCCAAGCGATTCCGTGCTGATGCTGACGCCGACGGTGACATTCGCCGATTGCCCGCAACTCGACGTGATCTGCATTCCCGGCGGCTTCGGCACCGACGCTCTCCTCAATGACGAGGAGACCCTCGACTTCGTGCGCAAGCAGGCTGAGGGCGCCAAATTCGTCACGTCGGTCTGCACGGGATCGCTGGTGCTGGGCGCGGCCGGGCTCTTGAAGGGCTACAATGCCGCCACCCATTGGAGCGCGATGGAGATGCTGTCGGTGTTCGGCGCGACGCCAACGAAGACGCGCGTCTGTATCGATCGAAATCGCGTGACCGGCGGCGGTGTCACCGCAGGCATCGATTTCGCTTTAACGCTGGTGTCGCTGCTGGTCGATCGCACCACCGCGGAAGCCATTCAACTTCGCCTCGAGTACAATCCCGCCCCGCCCTTCAATGCGGGTTCGCCGGATACTGCGCCGGCAGACGTGCTCGCGCTGATGAAGGAGCGGGTCGCGCCATTCCAGGCGCGGCGCTTGGAGGCTGCCAAGCGTGCAGCCGACCGGATGATGTAGCGCGGCTCTCGTGTCCCGGACGCGCTGCAGCGCCCTTGCGCTGCTGCGCAGAGCCGGGACCCAGCAGCGACACGGCAAGCGGACCCTAGCCCAACAGAAAAAGGCCGCCCGGTTTCCCGAGCGGCCCTTCCTGTCTCACGGCGGCGCACATTCTCATCGGGCGATTTCGGAACTTCCAGACCGGGGGCCTATCTCCCGATCGAGTCCTTCCTCGGCGGCCGCTGCATCTCGGGACAGTCGCGAACTGTTGCCCGAACCGAACGCGATGGTCTCCCATCTCCGTAAGATGGGTTCATTGAGCCGCATCGCTGGCGCAGGCGCAACGGCCACGCAGCCAGCATCCCCGCTGATCCCGTTGTCCACAGCGGCGTGATGCGGATGCGCATGCATCCAAACCGATGATTTGAGAGCGCTTGGGGACTAGCCAGGCGTCCAGGGCTGGTAGTCGCCGGTCGCCTTGGGGCGCTTGCCGCCGGCGAGCGTCGAGCCGGACGGACGGTAGGCCTTGGCCGTCCCCGTCGGATTCGGCTGGTGCGGCTTCTGCCATTCGCGCGGCTGGTAGTTCTCTTCGGTCGGCGGCACGTCGACGACGTGATGCATCCAGCCATGCCAACCCGTCGGGATCCGGCTGGCTTCGGCATAGCCGTTGTAGATCACCCAGCGCCGCTCGAAGCCGAGCGTCGGGTCGATCTTGCCACCGGCCGTCCGATAGTAGCGGTTGCCCTGCTCGTCCTCACCGACCAGCTCCCCGAACCGCGAGGTCCAGAGTTGGGTGCCAAAGGTCTGGCCGTTCCACCAGGTGAAGAGCTTCAGGAAGAATTGTTTCATGCGGCAAGGGCCCTGCTTCGTGGGGTCCTGATGCCATCCGGACGGCCAAATGTCCAGTTCGCCCAGTGCGGCCGTGCCCAGCCCAAACGCGGTGACACAGGGCGGCCCTGCCTGCCGCAAATCGGTCGCGATCCATTCATGCCGGGTACAGCGGCGCCGTGAAAATCTGCCCTTCATACGCAAACCGGCGTGATCCCAGGAACCGTAGCCCGTTCAAGGGATTTGCTTCCGGGAAAGGAGTTTTGACCATGAACAGTCTGAGAGTTTTGAGTGCGGCCGCGGCGCTGGCACTGGTTCTTCCGATGGCGACCCCGAGCTTCGCCCAGGGCCCCGGCGGCCACGGTGGCGGACATGTCGGCGGTGGTGGCGGCGGTGCTCATTTCGGCGGTGGCGGCGGAGGCGCCCGCATGGGCGGCGGCGGCTTTGCCGGCGGCGGCCCCCGGATCGGTGGCGGCGGCGGCAATTTCGCGGCCGGTGCGGCTGTGCGCCCCAGTGCGGGCCCCGCCTTTAGCGGTGGTGGCGGCCGCAACTTCGCAGCGACCGGAGGCCAATGGAACGGCGGCGGCGGCAACTGGCATGGTGGCGGCTGGCGTCGTCACGGCGGCTTCTGGCCGGGCGTCGCAGCCGGTGCGGCGATCGGCGCGCTGGGCTCGTCCTACGCCTATTACGGCGACGGCCCGTATTACGGCGATGGCTATTACGACAACAGCTACTATGACGACAGTGCGACCGTCGCCGTGGTGCCCGACAGCGGCGGCGATTCGTCGGCCTATTGTGCCCAGCGCTACCGGTCCTACGACCCGGCGTCCGGCACCTATCTCGGCTATGACGGCCTGCGCCATCCCTGCCCGTAACACGACCTGAAGAGCATCATCCCTGAGCGGCGCCGACCAACGGCGCCGCTCTCATTTGTGCTGGCCGCCTCTCGACGTGTTTCCGGTCTCTGGCACGGATTGAGCGACCATCACGCTGCGGTCGTGAAACCAGAAGCCGGCGAACAGGACGATGAGAACGATTGCATAGACTGCGCATGAGCGACGCGCCCATCGTCGATACGTCCTGCGATCATCCGCGCTCAGATCTTGCACATCTTGTCGCGAACGCAGTCCATCAAGCCCGAGCCGGGTCATCGCAGAACCTCCGCAGATCATGGTTCTGCAGTAATTCGACCTGCTCACACGCGTCATCATCCCGTCGGGTGACATATGCGCCACGCCTCTCCAGAACGGTTCAATGACGGAGCAGCTTTCGCGGATCGTGCGGATTTGCCTCAACCTGTCATTGAAATCCGACGAAATTCGCCTGCCACCCGGAACCCGCAGAGGCGCTATGCATTGCGACGTGCATACCTATGTAGGTCCAATCCAAAATTGACCCGGCGCACGATTCGCCTATATCACCAATCACTGTGGGGACTTCGATCTACTAGGAAGGGTCATGCCGCGTATTCTCGTGGTCGATGACGATCCGATGGTCGGCGCGACCATCGAGGTCCTCCTCCTGCGCCAGGGCTTCGACGTCACGCTCACCGACGGCGGCGAAACGGGGCTTGCTGCGCTGGAAGCGCAGACGTTTGATGTGATGCTGGTTGATATCTTCATGCCGCATATGCGCGGCTTCGAATCGATCCGCATCTTTCACGAGCGCGCGCCGGCGATTCCGTTGATCGCCATGTCGGGCTACGCCTTCGCCTCATCCGCCTCGCCCTCTCCGGACTTCCTCCGCATGGCGCTCGAGCTCGGCGCATCGCGCTGCCTGCGCAAGCCGTTCACGCCCGAGACGCTGTTGACGACCATCCGGGAATGCCTTGGCGAGAGCGCACCGCCGAAGGACCAGAAAGAAGCACCTTGATCCCTTCGCAGCGCGTCATTCTCGGTGCTGGACTTGCCATCCTCCTGCTCATCACCGCCGCCTCGATCGGGCTCGACGTCAAGTCGCGGTCGGATGCTGCGTGGGTCAATCACACCGCCGAGGTGCTGAAGAAGATCTCCGACGTGCACCTGCTGGTTCGCCGCGCGGAAAGCGCGCTACGCGGCTATGAGATCTACCGCACGGCAGGCTTCATCGACGAATTCCAGGCTGCCCGCGGCCAGATCGCACCGGCGCTCGGCGACCTCAAGCTCGCGATCCGCGACAATGCCGACCAGGTGGCGCTGATGGAGGCTACGGAGCCACTCATCCTTCGGCGCATCGAGGTCGCAGCCGAGTCGCTTCGGCTGCGCACCAATGGCGACATTGAGGGCTCCAACGCGCTGAGAGACCGCGGTGAGGGACGCGGCCTGATGGAGACGCTCACGGGAAATCTGGATCGGCTGGCCGCGAGCGAAGAGAAGCTACGCGCCACTCGCGAAGCGGCCTCGCGCCGGACCGGCATCGTGCTGCTCGGCATCGACGTCATTGGCGCGCTGGTGATCCTGCTGCTCGTCACCATCCTCTTGCGCGAGAGCCGGCGTACCACCGTGCAGCTCCAGAGCTCACTGCTGGAAACCACCGCGGCCAATCAGCAACTCGAGGCCGCCGTGGCGGAGCGCACCGAGCACCTCGTCACCGCCCATGATGAGCTGCGCCTGTCGGTCAACGTGCTGCAGAGCACGTTCCGCAGCATGGCCGAGGCCGTGCTGGTGATCGACACCGAGGGCAACGTCCTTTTGTCCAATCCGGCCGCGGAGCACATACTGCTGCACCGCACCGGCACGAACCTGCGCAATCTGCGCGCGCTGTCCGACGTCTTCCACGGCGACGGCGTCACGCCGCTCGAGTCCGACGGACTGCCGTCCGTGCGCGTGCTGCGCGGCGACGCGTTCGAAAATCTGGAGATGATCGTCCGCCCGCACAGCGGCAACAACGCGCGCCATCTGATGGTCAGCGGCCGGCCGATGCGGGACGGACAGGGCAACATCTCCGGCGCCGTGCTGGTCTATCACGATGCGACCTCCTCGCGCGAAACCGAGCGGCAGCTACACCAGTCGCAAAAGCTCGACTCGATCGGCAAGCTGACCGGCGGCGTCGCGCACGACTTCAACAACATGCTGACCGTGATCTCGGGCAATACCGAGACGCTGGTGGCGAGCCTGAAGGAGCAGCCCGAGCTGCAGCGCACCGCGCGCCTGATCGACGACGCCGCCGAGCGCTGCGCCGAGCTGATCCAGCATCTGCTGGCCTTCGCGCGAAAACAGCCGTTGCAGCCGCGCGACGTCGAGATCAACGCCGCCATCACCGACATCGCAAAGCTGCTGCGTCCCACCCTCGGCGAGCAGATCCAGATCGAGACCGTGCTGGAACAGGGACCGATGACCTCGCACATCGATCCGTCGCGCCTGACCAATGCCGTGCTCAACATGGCGATCAACGCCCGCGACGCCATGCCGAACGGCGGCAAGCTCCTGCTCGAGACCCACCGCGTCGTGCTGGACGAGGCTTACGCGCAGGCCAATGCCGACGTGCGGCCCGGCCCCTATGTCATGCTCGCCGTCAGCGACACCGGCACGGGCATGCCGCAGAGCGTGCAGGACATGGCGTTCGAGCCGTTCTTCACCACCAAGGAGGTCGGCAAGGGATCGGGCCTCGGGCTCTCCATGGTCTACGGCTTCGTCAAGCAGTCCGGCGGCCACATCAAGATCTACAGCGAGCAAGGTCACGGCACCACGATCAAGCTCTATCTGCCGCCCGGCGAAGGCACGACGGAAGTGGCCGCAGCAATCGCCCCGCAGGCCGAAGGCGGCGCCGAGACCATCTTCGTCGTCGAGGACGACGTGCTGGTGCGCAATTTCGTCACCGCGCAGCTGCAGAGCCTCGGCTACAGGACGGTGGCCGCCGGCGACAGCCGCGCCGCGCTGCAACTGATCGAGGCCGGCCAGGCCTTCGATCTGCTCTTCACCGACGTCGTCATCCCCGGCGGCATGAGCGGCCGCGAGCTCGCCGACGAAGTGGCGAAGCGCCGCCCGGGCGTCAAAGTGCTCTACACCTCCGGCTACACCGACAACGCCATCGTCCACCACGGCAAGCTCGACGACGGCGTGATGCTGCTCACCAAACCGTACCGCCGCAACCAGCTCGCCGAGATGATCCGGAGGGCGTTGAGTGGCGGCGGGATGCGGACGGGCTGAGCGCGTGGACTGCCGAAGGCGCGCTGCGGTCTCGCATATATATATAAGGCCGAGCGCACTGCTCAGGATGTGAGTTCCGGTTGTCCTCTTGAGACGTCGTGGCTCGCCCGGATCCGCGCCGGAGGTGTTCCGAAACCGCGCGCTGCAACGAGTAAGGCCGTTTTGATTCCGATCGGGCCGGTCTCAAGCAAAAATCAAGCGCATCTCAAGGACAAATCGTCTCACCACCCCCATCTCCGAGCATGCTCCCGGCGACAAATGTTGGAGCCGGCGTCGCGACAGTCCGCTTGCGGAGCGCGATACCGATCGCAGTCACCAGATGCACAGCTAGGATCCTGGTCTGCGGCCGGAACTGACGGCACAGCTTTCCAAAGGTGCTCGGATGAAAAGACGCGAGTTCATCTCGTTGATTGGTGGAGGGCTGGTCTGGCCCGCGATCGCGCGGGCGCAGGACGGAGCCAAGCTGCATCGCATCTTCTGGGTCTCGACCGAGTCCGAACCGGATCCCTTCCTGGACGGCTTTCGCGATGGAATGCGCGCGCTGGGATACGTCGAGGGCAAGACCGTAACCTTCGAGACGCACTATGCCCCTGGAAATCCGCAGGCACTGCGCAAGATCGTCTCCGATTTGCAGCGGAAGGATATCGACCTTGTGGTCTCGAGCGGTCCGGCGACACGCGTCATGACTGGGGTCACCGACGTGCCCGTGCTGTTTGCGTTGAGCGGTGACCCCGTCGCTTTGGGTGTGGTGAAGAGCCTTGCTCACCCCGGCACCAATTTCACCGGCAGCACATTCCTGTCGCTCGAGCTGGCAGGAAAGCGCGTTGAGCTGCTCAAGGACATTTATCCAAAGCTGCGAAAACTGGCGGTCTTCTCGAACACGGATCATCCGGGAGAGCCACTGGAATGGCGTGCGACTTTGGAGTCGTGCCGGAATCTCGGCATCGAGGCAGTCTACGTTCCGTTCTGTGGCGCTCGCGAAATCGAGAATGGGTTAGCGGCTGCCGGCAAAGTGGACGCGGATGCTCTCCTCGTTTTTCCCGATGTTGTGACGCTGGTGCATCGTGCGAAGATTGCGGAGCTTGCAATCGCGCACCGGCTGCCTTCGATGTTTGGCTGGTCTGAATATTGTGACGCTGGAGGACTCCTGAGTTACGGCGCAAACCAGCGCACGACCTACTTTCGGCTTGCCACTTATGCCGATCGCATCCTGCGCGGTGAAAATCCGTCAGATCTTCCGGTGATGCGCCCCGAGAAGTTCGAGCTGGCAGTCAATCTGAAGACAGCCAGGCTTCTGGGCATCGACCTGGACGTGTCGTCGATCCTGTTTCGGGCCAGCAAGGTGATCTCCTGAGAGCATTGATGACCGACGGTGCTGCGCAGTCCTCTTCGTGTACGATGCCCCCGCGTCGCTCGCTGTTCTGCAAGTATTTCGCGACGTTGTTTGTCGCTGCCGTCGTGCCTTTGATACTCGGCGCGGCCGTCGAGGCGTCGTTCGGTTACCGAGACCAGCGCCGCCAGATCAGCGCGGTGCTGCAGGCCGATGCTCGCGCGGCGTCCGACAGGATCGAGGCGTTCACCGACGGCATCCGGGATCAGCTGGGTTGGATGGTGCAGCTTCCCTGGTCTGCCGGGGACGATGCGCAACATAAGATCGACGCCTTGCGCCTTCTCCAGCAGGTGCCTGCAATCGTTTCGGTTTCGCTTCTGGATGAGGCCGGCACTGAACGGATTTTTGTTTCCAGGCTGCATCTGAACAGGACCGGGCGCGGCATTGATATGTCTGCTGATCCCGCTGTTCTGGGCGCGCGCGCCAACAAGGTCTGGTACGGACCGGTTCAGTACCAGCGAGATTCAGAGCCCTATATGAGGATCGCGGTTGCCGGGAGCCTGCCGGCTGCGGGGGTCGTGATCGCCGAAGTCAATCTGAAGCTGATCTGGGATGTCATCGCCGCCATTCGAATTGGCGAGACCGGCTACGCCATTGTTGTCGATGACTCCGGTCATCTGATCGCCCATCCCGACATCAGTCTGGTTCTGCGCGGCCGCGCCAGCTCGGGCAGTTTCGGCCGGATCAAGCATCTCGTTGGCGCGTCGAGCGGAGCGGCGGTGATAACCGGGGACCAAGGCAAGCCGGTGGTTGCGCTGTCCGTTCTAGCCGCCGATGTGGGATGGACAGTGATCGCGATGCAGCCGGTCTCGGAAGCTTTTGCATCAATTCACGCGGCGTTGTGGCGCTCGTCAATTCTGATTGCCTTTGGTGTTCTTGTCGCGCTGGCGCTCGCCTATTGGCGCGCGCACAGAATGTCCGGCCCGATCAAGCAACTGGAAGAGGGCGTGGAGCGGATCAGAACCGGACAATTCGAGCATCGCATCAGGATCTTCAGCGGTGACGAGTTGCAGCAACTGGCGTTGCGCTTCAATGAAATGGCTTCTGAACTGGCGATCTCGCAACAGAAATCTGCGCGGATCGAACGGCTGAAGCAGTTCCTGCCATCGCAGGTGGCCGAATTGGTCGAGCATTCTCATGAACTGCTCGAAGGACAGCGACGTGAAGTCGCCGTCATTTTTGGCGACTTGCGCGGCTTCACGGCGTTCTCCACGCGCAATGAACCTGATGTCATCATGGCCGTCATGCGCGAGTACTACGAGGCCGTTGGCGCCGTGACGACTCGTCACGAGGCAACGCTCATCGGCTTTGATGGGGACGGAGTCATGCTCCTCGTCAATGCCCCGGTCGCATGCGAACAGCCGGCAACCCAAGCGGTCCGACTCGCGATCGACCTGCAAACGACGGTACAATCCCTTGCCGGCAAATGGTGCGACGCCGGCCACGCGATCGGCTTTGGCGTGGGCGTTGCGATGGGACCGGCAACGGTAGGAACGGTTGGTTATAACGGTCGGCTGGACTACACGGCGATGGGAGCCGTGGTGAATTTGGCGTCGCGGCTCTGCAATCTCGCGAAGGACGCGCAGATCCTGGCTGATCCCACGATCGCTGGAAGGGTAAAGGATAGCGTTCCGTTGGCATCGCTCGGACAGCGACACATCAAAGGCTACGACCAGCCCCTCGAAGTCTTTGCTGTCGCACCTGCCGACCTGCCGTTGAAACCGCCGGCCTCGGGACAACGCCGCCGAGAGAAAGAGCCTCAGGACCACTGATACCCCGGCGTCCGGACGGCTAGCGCGAAATGATCCGGAAGGCGTTGAACGTCGGCGGGATGGCGGCGGGCTGACGCGTCGCTGATCGAGGTCATTTGCTATCGTGAACCGCCGGCGCCGCTGAGGAGGCCTTGGTTGGCACGACTGTCTGACGCCCGCGAGCGGCGATCAGTGCGGCCTTGATCCGTTGCTGCTCGGCGACGTCCATGAGCGGCGCCTTGCGCGCCGGCGGCAAATCGTGGACTGCAAGATAACCGCTCTTGTCGGTCGCTTTCCCACCCTCGGCGAGGGATGCCTGTGCATCGAGCGGATTGCGTAGGCCAGCGGCGCCACCCGGGGTCGTCGCGCAACCTCCAAGCCCCAATCCGATGACGATCGGCAGCACAACAAACCGCAAGATACCGCGCATGCCAAGCGCGGCCGGCAGACGACCGGCCTGCCCCTGTACCAAGGTGCAGTTGCCGGTCGCAGGTCGAGAGTAGTTACGCAACAACATGGCTCTGTCGAGTTGAAATGGGCGACTGGCGGGATCGCGAGCCGGGCGTCTGAGTCAGATCACCCGGCTCGGCAATGATCCTGGTCACCAGACCGCATCGAGGATGTTGGACAGGGCCTGCCGGCCTCCGCTCAGCACCGCTCCAGGTGCATCCATCACGCGCTCCAGAACCCCGGGCCTGGCATAAGACAGCCTATCCTGTCGCTTGGTCGCGTTGGCCGGCTCGGCGACGGCAACATTCGGAGCTGGCGCCGGGCCGTAGATCACCGGCGGGGGTCCGACCCAGGAAGGGGTCACGTCGGCCGCACTCGATCTCCAATTCCGATAGTCGACGTCGCCCCGTAGCTGGCCGAGCAATTTGGGCTTCTCGGCCGGCGCCGTGGAAGCGAGGCGCACCAACCTCTGGCGCCCGGCGGGTTCGACCTTGGCCTTTGCTTCCTTTTTCTGTTCAGCCGGGATGCCCGCGACCTTCGCCGGCGTCCGGTTGGCATCGACGTCGCGGTTCGAGCTCTCACGTGCCGGCTCCGCAGATGCCTTCTCGGCCTTCGGCTCCGTCGCCGTCGTCGTCAGGATATCGCGCGCTTCCGAGACACCAGTCTCGGGTTCGGCCGCACGCGTGCCGGGCGGGGACGTGGCTTCGTCGACCGGCTGATTGCCTTCGGTGGATATGGTTGTCGCACGCGGCTGCGCGGTGGACTCTGCTTCGGCTCCATCAGCTGGATCACGGCGAATGTCCTGACTGACCGCTGCCACATCGGGGCTGGATGCCGCCGGCTCTCCGCGCGACATGGACAAGCCGCCGACGATCGCAAGCAGGAGCAATGCGTCCAGGAAACGAAAACGAGACCTGCGAAACCTCGGCATCTCAAAGGCGAGCCTGCGCGGAACGTACCTGAAGGCCGGCACGCGCGCACGCGGCCCGGCTGCGGCCGGTCGAACCAGCGAACGGCTCGCGTTCTCCTGCACCGCAGGCATGTCGAGATCGGCGTCCGGCGGCGTGTGAGATGCATCCGGCAAGACCACTTCCAGCAAGACCACTTCCGGCACGGTCACTTCCGACATGGCCGCGGGAGCAGCGAGCAGCTCGCGCGGCTCAGATTCAGGCTTGGATTCAATGGACGCGAGAAGCGCATGCACACGGCTCGGATCGCCAAACTCGTCGTCATTCGACACGGTGACGCCGCTCCCATCGACGGGACGCTGGTCGCGGGCGCGTCCTGAGCCAAGGAGATGCCCGAGCGCCCTGAAGATGGGAAGCCACCAGCGCCGGCCCGGCGCGACCTCTGGGATGACTGACTCCGTATTGTGCATAATCTCGCCTCGACTGACGCGCTGAGCTGAACGTAATGGCAGCATTTGGGGTCGAAGCTGCGGCGTCTTTTCTGTCGAAATTTGTCCGCGCCGTGGCGGTATGTGTAGAGATATTAGCGACCCGCTCAGCGACCTTCCCACGGCGTAAACAAGCCGCTCCAACCTCAGGCGGCTGTAACGGTCGGCGTGAAGAGATAGCCGCCGAGGCGAATGGTCTTGATCAGCGTCGGCTCTCGCACGTTCGGCTCGATCTTCTGACGAACGCGGCTGACGTGAACGTCGATGCTGCGCAGGAATGGCCCCGCCAAACCGGCGTGCGTCAGCGAAAGGAGTTCTTCGCGCTTCAGCACACGACCCGGGTTGGCACAGAAGGCAAGCAGGATGTCGAACTCCGCCGTGGTCATGGGCATCTCGACACTGTCGGGATCGTGAAGCTTGCGCTGCACCGGATCGACCCTCCAGCCTGCGAAGGTCATGCTTGCAGGCTGCCGGGCAACGCGGTTGCCGTAGGAGGCCCGGCGCAGGAGACTCTTGATGCGCGCCAGAAACTCGCGCGAGCTGAACGGCTTGGTGACGTAGTCATCGGCACCGAGCTCCAGGCCGACGATGCGATCGACATCGTCGCTGAGTGCCGTCAGCATCATCATTGGAACCGTTCCGGTCGAACGCAGCCGGCGGCAGATGCTGAAGCCGTCTTCCCCCGGTAGCATCCCGTCCAGGACGATCAGATCGAAGTCGCCGCGCCGCAGGACGTGATCCATCTCCGCGCCAGATCCGACGACGAAGGCAACGAGGTTCGCCTCGGTGAGCAGCTCGGCCAGCATGCGCGCGATGTCCCGGTCGTCCTCGACGAGGAGGATCCTGGCCGGCACCGCATAGTCGGTGCAATCGGGCGCGGTGGCAGCTTCCATCACCCGGCTGGTAGCAGATCGGGGCCTTAAAAACAAGTCGACCGGTCGGTTTTTATGGAGCCGTTTACGGCGCCCGCGGCCTCGCAGACCACTTACCGCGTCGCCAGCACCACCGCGGCGAGCGTAAAGATCAGCCCGGCGATCTGCCCTGCCCCTAGCGGCTCGTGCAGCGCCAGCGCGGACGCCACCACGCCGATGACCGGCACGGCCATCGTCCCGATCGCCGCGACCGAGGCCGGCAGGCGGGCCAGCGCCGCAAACCAGCTGACATAGGCGATGCAGAACTGCACCACGGTCGAATAGACCAGCAGCAGCCAGCCGATTGGTGTCACCTTGTCCAGATGCGAGGTCTCGATCAGGAGGCCGACGATCGAGATCGGCAGGCAGCCGATCCCGATCTGCCAGGCCGCGGCCGTGATCGGCGGCAGATGGATCGGGTACTTCTTGGAGAAGACCGTGCCGACGGCAAAGCCGATCGCGCCGCACAGCGCCATGATGATGCCGGGCGCCTTCTCGGCGCTGGCGGCGATGCCGTTGCCGCCCATGATCGAGGCGAGGCCGGCAAAGGCCATCACCAGCCCGAGCGTGCGCAGCAAGGTCGGCCGCTCTCCCAGCACGGGCCAGGCAATCAGCGAGGCCCAGACCGGCATGGTGTAGGCGATCAGCGCCGCCTCGCTCGCCGGCAGCCACAGCAGCGCCAGCCCCATCAGCACCATCCAGCCGGTGACGTTGAGGGTGGCAGCGGTGACCAGCCGCGGCCAGATCTGGGGCGCGACCTTCAGGCTGTCGCCGCGGACCAGGGCGAGCGCGGCCAGCAGCACCGCGCCGAGCACGCCGGTGACGCCGCGCAAGGTGAGCGGCGGCAGTTCGCCAAGCAGGAACTTTGTCACCGGCCAGTTGAAGCCCCAGCCGATCGAGGTGATCGCGAGGAACATCAGGCCGGCCGGGGCGATGCGCGGTCGCGCATCCCGACGGGTCGAATCAAGCATGTGGGCAGTCCGGCAAAATCGAGGTCAGCTTGGCGCGGATTCGCAGGCGCGACCACCGCCTCGGCGGGCATGCCTGCCCTCTCCTTCCGTACCACTACGTGAGTCCCGCTGACGCAATCCCGTTGCCCAAAAATATACCTGCCCTGTGAACAGCGGGATGAAGGGTCCGTATCGTCACTGGATGCAAATTTTTTCGGTTGGGAATCCCTGAGGACTCACTGATACTTGGCTCAACAACAGGTGATGGCTTGCCCCCTGTTATCCCCCGCAATCCACCATATTTAGTATTTGATTCAGGAACTCGCACTAGTTCTTGACGGGCGCAACGGAGAGTCCTAGCTTTCGGTCCGTTCGGCGCGAGTGAGTTTGCGTCCCGCCGGCACTCCCCCAAAGGGTCTCGCAAATCGCCACTCCGCCAGCCAGCCAAAGGCAGCGGGAAAGGGCTTGTCTGCCCGCGATAAGCGGACTTTTCGGGCGCCAGAACGGGCCGGCAACAGGCTCGGAAGGCATCAGTAGACGTTGTGACGATGTGGGGCGTTTGAACGCATGCCGGGCTCATCCCCTTGGGGGCGGATGTGTCTGGACATGCCGGCGGATGAGAGGTGCATGCACCCGACATCCCCGGGAGAAACTGGGCCGGATCCACCGGCTGAACTGCGGTGCCCAAGGGCCGATCTGGCCTGGGTGGAAACGCGAAACGAAATAGCGACCCGGACGCCTTCAACGAGAGGCGGATCCGGTCAAAGATAAGGACGGGGCAAGACCATGCGGATTGAGCGGCGCCACACCACTTCGGGACAGTCACCTTATGCGGGAATCGAATTCCGCCTGACCACGTCGGAGATCAGGAATCCCGACGGTTCGGTCGTGTTCAAAATGGACGGCGTCGAGGTCCCGACCGAATGGTCGCAGGTCGCCTCCGACGTGCTCGCCCAGAAGTATTTCCGCAAGGCCGGCGTCGCCGCGCGCCTGAAGAAGGTCGAGGAAGAGTCCGTCCCCTCCTTCCTGTGGCGCTCCGTGCCCGACACCGAGGCCCTTGCCGCTTTGCCCGAGAAGGAGCGCTATGTCAGCGAGCTCTCGTCCAAGCAGGTGTTCGATCGTCTCGCCGGCTGCTGGACCTATTGGGGCTGGAAGGGCGGCTACTTCACGTCGGACGAAGACGCCCAGACGTTCTACGACGAGCTCCGCTACATGCTCGCGATGCAGATGGTCGCGCCGAACTCGCCGCAATGGTTCAACACCGGCCTGCACTGGGCCTATGGCATCGACGGCCCCGGCCAGGGCCACTATTACGTCGACCCCTTCACCGGCAAGCTGACCAAGTCCAAGTCGGCCTATGAGCACCCGCAGCCGCACGCCTGCTTCATCCAGGGCGTCGGTGACGACCTCGTCAACGAAGGCGGCATCATGGACCTCTGGGTCCGCGAGGCCCGCCTGTTCAAATACGGCTCCGGCACCGGCTCCAACTTCTCGCGCCTGCGCGGCGAAGGCGAGAAGCTGTCGGGTGGCGGCCGCTCGTCCGGCCTGATGAGCTTCCTCAAGATCGGCGACCGCGCTGCCGGCGCGATCAAGTCGGGCGGCACCACGCGCCGTGCCGCCAAGATGGTCGTCGTCGACGTCGATCACCCCGATATCGAGACCTATATCGACTGGAAGGTGAAGGAGGAGCAGAAGGTTGCCGCTCTCGTCACCGGCTCCAAGATCAACCAGAAGCACCTCAAGCTGGTGCTGAAGGCCTGCGTCAACTGCGAAGGCTCGGGCGACGATTGCTTCGACCCCGAGAAGAACCCTGCCCTGCGCCGGGAAATCAAGCTGGCTCGTCGCTCGCTTGTTCCCGATAACTACATCAAGCGCGTCATCCAATTTGCAAAACAGGGCTACAAGGACATCCAGTTCGACGTCTACGACACCGACTGGGATAGCGAAGCCTACCTCACGGTGTCCGGCCAGAACTCCAACAACTCGGTCTCGCTGAAGGACGACTTCCTGCGCGCTGTCGAAACCGATGGCGACTGGAACCTGAACGCCCGCACCTCCAAGAAGGTGACGAAGACGCTGAAGGCGCGCGACCTCTGGGAGAAGATCGGCTACGCCGCCTGGGCGTCGGCCGACCCGGGCCTGCACTTCAACACCACCATGAACGACTGGCACACCTGCAAGGCGTCCGGCGACATCCGCGCGTCGAACCCGTGCTCGGAATACATGTTCCTGGACGACACGGCCTGTAATCTGGCGTCCGCCAACCTGCTCACCTTCTACAACACCGAGACCAAGCAGTTCGACGTCAGGGGTTATGAGCATCTCTGCCAGCTCTGGACCATCGTGCTCGAAATCTCGGTGATGATGGCGCAGTTCCCGTCGCGCGCGATCGCCGAGCTCTCCTACGAGTTCCGCACGCTCGGCCTCGGCTATGCCAACATCGGCGGCCTGCTGATGACCATGGGCCTCTCTTACGACTCCAAGGAAGGCCGTGCGCTCTGCGGCGCGCTGACCGCCGTGATGACCGGCATCACCTACAAGACCTCGGCCGAAATCGCGGCCGAGCTCGGCACCTTCCCCGGTTACAAGAAGAACGCCGCGCACATGCTGCGCGTCATCCGCAACCACCGTCGCGCCGCGCATGGTGAGGCCTCCGGCTACGAGGCCCTCTCCGTCAACCCGGTGCCGCTCGACCACGCCTCCTGCCCGCAACAGGACATCATCGCGCACGCGAGGGCGGCCTGGGATGCGGCGCTCGAGCTCGGCGAGAAGCACGGCTATCGCAACGCACAGACCACGGTGATCGCGCCGACCGGCACGATCGGCCTGGTGATGGATTGCGACACCACCGGCATCGAACCCGACTTCGCCCTGGTGAAGTTCAAGAAGCTCGCCGGCGGCGGCTACTTCAAGATCATCAACCGCGCGGTGCCCGCCGCGCTGCGCGCGCTCGGCTATCGCGAGAGCGAGATCGCGGAGATCGAAGCCTACGCCGTCGGCCACGGCTCGCTGTCCAACGCGCCCGGCATCAACGCCTCGACGCTGAAGGCCAAGGGCTTTACCGATGAAGCCATCGCCAAGGTCGAAAAGGCGCTTCCGACCGCCTTCGACATCAAGTTCGCCTTCAACAAGTGGACCTTTGGCGAGGATTTCATCCGCGACCAGCTCGGCATTGGCGCTGAAGCCATTGCGGCTCCGGGCTTCGACCTGCTCCAGGCCGTGGGCTTCACCAAGCGCGAGATCGAGGCGGCCAACGTCCACATCTGCGGCGCGATGACGGTGGAAGGTGCGCCGCACCTGAAGGCCGAGCACTACTCGGTGTTCGACTGCGCCAATCCCTGCGGCAAGATCGGCAAGCGCTACCTGTCGGTCGAGAGCCACATCCGCATGATGGCGGCAGCGCAGCCCTTCATCTCGGGTGCGATCTCCAAGACCATCAACATGCCGAACGACGCAACTGTAGAGGACTGCAAGTCCGCCTACATGTTGTCGTGGAAGCTGGCGCTGAAGGCCAACGCGCTCTATCGCGACGGCTCCAAGCTCAGCCAGCCGCTCAACTCGCAGCTCATCAGCGATGATGAGGACGAGGACGATGCGGTCGAGACGCTCTACGAGAAGCCGATGGCGGCACGTGCCACCCAAGTCTCGGAAAAGATCGTCGAGAAGCTGGTCGAGCGCATCATCGTGATGCGCGAGCGCGAGAAGATGCCGGATCGCCGCAAGGGCTACACCCAGAAGGCGGTCGTCGGCGGCCACAAGGTCTATCTCCGGACCGGCGAATATGACGACGGCCGTCTCGGCGAGATCTTCATCGACATGCACAAGGAAGGCGCGGCACTCCGCTCCTTCATCAACAACTTCGCCATCGCCGTGTCGCTCGGTCTGCAATACGGCGTGCCGCTCGACGAATATGTCGACGCCTTCACCTTCACCCGCTTCGAGCCGGCAGGCCCCGTGCAGGGCAACGACAGCATCAAGTACGCGACCTCGATCCTCGACTACGTCTTCCGCGAGCTCGCGGTGAGCTACATGTCGCGCTTCGATCTCGCCCATGTCGATCCGACCGAGTCGAATTTCGACGCGCTCGGCAAGGGCGTGGAGGAAGGCAAGGAGCCGGACGAGACCCATCACGCCACCAAGCTGGTGTCGCGCGGCCTCACCCGCTCCCGCACCGACAATCTCGTGGTGATGCGCGGCGGCTCGGCCGCGGTCGCCTCCGGCAGTGACAACGCGCCCGCCGGCGGCAGCAAGGTCACCGCGCTTGCCGGGCACGGCGCGAGCGCCCGGGTCGGCGATGTCCTGGAAGGCGCGGTCGCGCTGAAGCAGGAAGTGGCGCACGACCTCTCACCCACCGAGAAGCTCGAGGCCCTGCAGTGGAGCAAGGCCGGCAGCGCGGCCACGACCGCAGCCCCCAGCAAGGCCGAGCGCCGCGCGGAAGCCAAGGCCAAGGGCTACGAAGGCGAGATGTGCTCGGAGTGCGGCAACTTCACGCTGGTGCGGAACGGCACCTGCATGAAGTGCGATACTTGCGGCAGCACGACGGGATGTTCGTGAGGGGATAGCTCTTCACGACGATCGTTAGACCCGGGCTTATCCCGGACGAAGGGCGGCCGAGAGGCCGCCCTTCTCTATTTGCGCACGGCGGCGGGAGCGCCGTGTCGCCCGGATGTCGCGTATGCTCCACCCGGGCCATTCGCTCTTCACCGCTCATCGTTCGCCACTGCATTTCGACGCGCTTGTCGTGCAGCTTGCCTCGCCGCCCTTCTCGCAACCCAGCGCGCGCGAAACTGTGTCGCGGCACGAAAGGTCCGCGGTGCGATGACCTGAACTGCCAATGAGGCGATTCCAGCGACCACCCCTTTGACCACGTCGAAAGCGAAATCGGGTCCAAAATACTCCCACATGACCCTGCCTCCTTCTCACGAAGGCTCCGCCGGGCTGGAGTGGGCAGATTGCGAACATAAGAAAGGCCCCGTCCTCACCGGCGGGGCCTCAAGACAACTCCTGCACGCCTTGTTCAGCGCACGCGAAATCTCTCGGTACACCCGCTCATGGTGGACTCGATGATCCAGTTGCAAAGCATGGCCGTGCGATGAAAAACGCCCATAGCGATAACCCAATCGTTGCGGAATGCGGAGGCGCCAAGTGCGCAATACCAAGCGTGCGCACGAGGGGCCGTTTGGCCGCAGATAAACAGACAGGACGGCCGCCGTCTGTGGACCAATTCACAATTGCGGTACGACTTTTTTTGGGCGCTGTGCGATTTGGCCCGACCGCTGCGGCGGCCAGACATTCGCACAGTCGGCCAGCCCGTAGGATGGGTAGAGCACCTGCGAAACCCATCATTCCACGACGAACATTGATGGGTTTCGCTTCGCTCTATCCATCCTACGAGCTACTACCGCTCCCGCATCACGGCATCTCGGACATCGACACGTTGGCCGCGATTCCGCTCAGCTCGCGTACTGGCGCCGCAATCTCCTCATTGGGGGACTCGCCGACCGAGATTTCCGTCATTCTGCGTTTGACCTCTTCACATGTCTTGCGGACGTCCTCCGTGAAGAGCGCGCATTCTTCGATGCGCTTGAATATCTTGCGTCCCTCTGCACGATAGCCTGCGGCCGTTTCGCGCATGAAGGCAATCGCATCATGGACCTGGGCCGTCAGCACCTCGCATTTTTGCGCGGCGTCGATCAACTCGGTGCCCATGGCCTCGATCTCTCTTGCAGCGGATTCATAGTCGCGAATGACCGCCTCTGCACTGAGCGCGCCGACGCGCGTGACGCCCTCGGTGTGCTCGACGTAATCAGGCAGAGCAACTGAAGCGATCGAGCTTCCGTGGCGGATCGATGAAATGTCCGCCTCGAGTTGAACCAGGTTCACTCCTTCGTGCCTGCGCAATTGTCCGACACTTGCCATGATCGACCCTCCCAATACGCACCCCGCACCCCAAACGACACTCAGTGTATGACGTGGATAAGTGGCATTACTAATCCAATCTGTCGTTGACAGTCTCAACTTTGCCATTTTTCTCCGCCTGCCAACGCGGCACGCGGGGATGATGGGTGTCACAAGCGTTCAACCACCCGTATTTGCGGTTCGCGAAGATGATGGGAATTGCGGTGACAGCCCGTAGGATGGGTAGAGCACTTGCGAAACCCATCATTCCACGACGGACATTGATGGGTTTCGCTTCGCTCTACCCATCCTACGAGCTAAACTCCGAACCTACCGGCATGGGTTCCGATGGGCCCGGTAGAAGCGGAGTCGAGTTATGCCCAAACCGGAAAGCTTCCCGATCGAGAAGATCTTCGTTCCCACGAAGCAGAAGAAGACAATCAAGCCCGAGAGCGTCGCGGAGATCGCGGAAAGCATTCTGGACATCGGACAACAGGCCCCCATTTCCGTTCGGCTCGACGGAGACCGCCTCGTTCTGGTCGAGGGACTGCATCGGCTCGAAGCCTGCAAGGCGCTCGGCGAGACAACCATTCTCGGTGTCCTGGTCCCGGCCGACCTTGCTCAACACAAGGCCCTGCTGTCCGACGGACCCGAAGTGGAGGCGGAGCGCCTCAAGATGGCGCGATTGAAACAATTGCGCCTCGAGAGGGAAGCCGCAGAGGCATCGACGGCTGCCGCGAAGCGCGTCAACGCAACGGAAGCGCCGCGCACCCGTTCGACGCAAGGCGCCCGCGACAATCCGAAGGCATCACCGGGCCGGACTGCGAAATCACCACCGAAATCATTGTCGGCCTGGATCACGCAGCAAAAGGGCAGCGGCGGCCGCTATTGATTGCCGGCTACCAATTCCGGTGACAGTGCACCGAGCCCGCCACAATTTCTCCTTCGCACGCGCGTTGTGTTGGACAACGGTGAGGCCTATCCTTCCTGCGATCGGACTGCCGTTAGCGCCCGACTGGATGGAGCGTGCATCGGTGCCTGAAGCAGACGACCCCAAACCCGATCCCCAAAAGCCTGAGGCCCCCAAGCCGAACGAGGGGCGCGCCGATGGCGGGCTGGCGCGGGCCCTTGACCAGATCAAGAGCGCAGAGGAAGACCTTGCGCGGCTGGACCGGCTGGTTTCCGGAATGGAACGCGGCGGCGAAAGCTCGCGGGCCTCGCAAGCAAGCGGCGGTGCGAAGGCGGCCAAGACTCTCGAGAACAAGCCTCCCGAGGACAAGACTCGCAGGGACATCGTGCCGGCACCGGCTAGCACGGTCCGCAATCAAGGCCTGAGGGGAGATCGGCCCATGCTGCGTGCTTTGGTTATCCTCGTGCTCGCGATCGGCCTTCTCGGTGCCGCCTTCGCTTCGCAATATCGCGATGAGGCCAAATCGTTCAGCAAGTCGATCATGGCGCGATGGGCGCCGCCCGCCGCCGGTCAACCGCCACGCGCGTCCGCGGTCGAAAGTCCGGCGCAACCGCCGGCCGTGCAACTGGCTGCCGCGGATGGGCCAACGCCCGTGCCGGCGCCGCCGCCCGGCAAGGAACCGGAAATCGCTCCAAAAGCTGACGCTTCAAGACCTGACGCCGCAAAAGCTGACGCGCCAAAAACGGACGCGCCAAGAACCGGCGCCCAGGCACCCGACACATCATCTTCCGATCTTGCGCAATCGCTCAAGACCATCACCAGCGAGCTTGCGAGCATCAACGGAAAGCTCGAGCAACTGAAAAGCCGCAGCGAGCAGACGCTGCGCGAGCAGGCCGACACCATTCAGCAGCTCAAGGCGGCGCAGGAGAAGGATGCGGCGGACAATGCGCGCCTCGCCGCGCAGGTCCAGGCGCTGCAAACGCAACTGACGGCTGCACCCGCGTCTGCTCCCGCATCTGCATCCGCGAAACCCGTCGTGCGGAGCGTGGTGAGCAACGACACGGCTGCACCGGCACGGCCGCACGTGCAGGCGGCCGCACCACCCCGCCGGCCCAAGCCTCCGTCGCGAGGACACTGGATGCCCCCGCCCTATATGATGGATCCTTACGGCGATGCGGATTGGTGAGCTCGCGTTCACGGCCATCAGCCCTGGTGCTATGCTACACACGCCCCATGCCAAGCAAAAGCAAGCGCCTCCTCCCTCGCCTCAGCGTCCGGCGGGGTACCCGGTGGGTGCGAAAGACGTTCGCGCGAGCGCCGCGAATGGTTCGGATCGCAAGCACGGCAGCGATCCTGCTTGCGGCCGCAGCGCTCCTGAACCTCGCCTATCACGTCATCCGCAAGCCGACAGAGCTGTTCGTCCTCATCGGCAATTCCCTCGACAAGGAGCCGGCCGAAAACTGGCGCCAATACGGCCCGCTGTTTCGCACCTACTCCACCGCGACGATCACGCCCGAATTGCTGGCGGCCCTTGCGCAGGTCGAGAGTTCGGGCAATCCGGTGGCGCGCACCTATTGGCGCTGGCGATGGAGCATCAATCCGCTCGCGATCTACCGGCCCGCCTCCTCCGCCGTCGGCCTCTACCAGATGACCGATCCGGCGCTGAGCGACGCCGCGCGGTTCTGTGTGCGCGGCAATTTGGTGACTGACAACGGCTGCGGTTCGACCTTCCTCTACACCCGCGCGATCCCGAGCCACGCGATCGAGCTCGCCTCGGTGTATCTGGATCGCCAGGTGGCTGACGTCCTCGCCCGCGCCGGCGATGTGAAGGCCACGGCGCAGCAAAAACAGGACCTCGCCGCCTTCATCCATCTTTGCGGCGGAGGTCCCGCCACGGCCTATGCGCGCCGCCACTTTCAGATGATCGCCACTGAGCGCTGCGGCGATCATCTCGTCGCAAGCTATGTCGCGAAGGTCAACGCGATGAAGCGGCAGTTTCAGCGGCTTGCGGCGGATGACGACAATTGACGCGCAGGATGGGTAGAGCTCTTGCGAAACCCATCATTCCACGACGGCACTTGATGGGTTTCGCTTTCGCTCTACCCATCCTACGGACAGCCTCCGCGGATACAAAGGTGCGCTGTGCTTATCCACCCTGCACGCCCGCCTACCTCGCCACGCCTACCACCATCGTCCTGTTACCCGTTCTGGCCCGGACGCCGAGCAGCAAAGACCTCCTTGGCGGCGAACAGGCCGTTGAGCGCTGCAGGAAAGCCCGCATAGCCATCTGCATGATGACCTCGGTGATTTCGTCCTTGGTCAGCCCGACATTCAGCCCCGCCGCGATATGGACTTTCAGTTGAGGTGTCGCGGTACCCATCGCCGTCAGCGCTGCTATGGTTGCGACTTCGCGGGCGCGCAGGTCGAGGCCGGGGCGGCAATAAATGTTGCCAAACGGAAACTCGAAAATATAGTTTGCGAAATCGGGAGCGATATCCGCCAGCGCAGCAATGACGTTGTGGCCAGCTTCGCCGTCGATGTCAGCGAGCGCCCGCTTGCCGCGTTCCAGCCGGCTTTCGCCGACGCTCGGGGATTGATGCTTCATATTCTCTCATCCTCTTGTCCTCGCCGGTGTATCCGGCGATTTTGGTGTCGAGGACGAAAAGGCAGGCTTGCAGATCGACCACTTGGGCGCGAACTTTTTCGCGATGCTGTTCGAGCAAGGCGCAGCGTTCCGCTTCCGTGCCGACGCCACGCTCCCGCAAGGCTGCATAATGCAGCATGTCCCGAATAGGCATTCCGGTTGTCTTGAGACGGCCGAGAAATTCTATCCAGGTCAGGATCGATGCGTCGTACTCGCGTTGGCCCGATTGGTCCCGCTCAGCGTGGGGAAGCAACCCGATCCGCTCATAGTATCGGATGGTGTGGGTCGACAGTCCCGAACGTTTTGCCAGTCCACCAATCTTCATGAACGCCCTTCTTTCGTCACGACGCACGGGAAGCTACCCGTTAGAGCGCACTCTAAGTCAATAGGGAAAAATGCGCCGGTCGCGAGGCACCAGCTCCAATGTCCTAGGATGGGTAGAGCACGTGCGAAACCCATCAATCACGGCGGCGCTTGATGGGTTTCGCTTTTGCTGTCGGCTACCTCGCCACGCCGACCACCGCCGCCGCCATCTTCCTGTTGCCCTCGACGCTGAGATGACGGCCGTCGGGACCGACGCTGCCCGGCTGCCGCCAGACCGACATGTAGGTTCCCCAGACGTCGACGACGCGGATGCCGCGGGCCTTCAACTGGCTCTTGATGGCCGCGATGTTCTCCATGGCTTTGACCGGGCTCATATTGTGCCTGACGTCATTGGCGGGGTTGTCGCAGAGGATGACGAGCTTGGTCCCTGCCGGAACGGCGCTCGGCGTACGGGCAAGCGTCTGATCGGTGGTCTCGCCCCACACGCCGGCATTGACGACATGAACCTGAGATCCCTTGGCGCGCAGCAAGCCTTCCAGCACGGCCGGCCACATCTCGGATTCGGAGACGTTGCCGTGGACCGCGCTGTGGCCGAGCGCCACGATCTGCGCGGACGCAGGATTGACCGAGGCAACGACGATGGCCGCAACGGCAAGGAAGAACATTCGGAAACTCGAACGATTCATGGCGCCCTCCAATGATTTTTCAAAATAGCGTCGATCGGGGCCGAATGAATGCCCCGACGAGATCAGCAACCCATGTTCGCCAGTCCGCGCGCGTTTGGCAACTCTCCATTCCGGAGAACCGCGGCCCGTAGGATGGGTAGAGCTCTTGCGAAACCCATCATTCCGCGACGACTGTTGATGGGTTTCGCTTCGCTCTACCCATCCTACGGCTTCTACGCGTGCCGATCAGACCGTCGCCTCCGTATCCGGCACGGACCCCTTCCCGCCGTCCGAGGCTCGCTGCCGGCTTCCGGCCATGAAGATGTCGTGCACCAGACCGAGCTTCCCGAGTCCCAAAATGATCAGGCCGTTGATGTCGATCTCGTACCAGGCGTGCGAGAGATAGGCATCGCGCGGAAAGCGATGATGGTTGTTGTGCAGACCTTCGCCGAAGGTGAGGATCGTCGTCACCAGCTCGTTGGTGGTGCCGTCGTTGAGCTCATAGCGGCGATAGCCCCAGCGGCCATCGCTATGGCAGACCGAGTTGACCAGCGACGTCGCCATGGTCATGAGGTAGCTGCGGAACAGGCCGGAGAACAGCACGCAGCCGATCATCGTGTGCACGCCGCCGAAGGCATAGCCGATGCCGCCGGGAATGATCAGCGCCGACAGCGCGTACCAGTACCAGCGCGTCCTGGTGAAGAACATCGCGATCGGGTCGGCCAGGATATCGCGGGCATAGTATTCGGCATCGGTGGTGGCGCGGTCCCACACCCAATTGCCTTGCGCGTGCCCCATCCCCTTGGCGAAGGAGGCGATGCGATAACCGTCGCCGTCATAATAGGGGCTGTGGACGTCGCCGGGCTTGTCGGAGTGAAGGTGGTGCCGCCGGTGGTTGCTCACCCATTTGAGGATCGAGCCCTGCACCGCCATCGTGGCGATCGCGGCGAGGATCGCCCGCATCACCGGACCCGCCCGATAACTTCGATGCACGAAGTAGCGGTGCATGAAACCGATCCCCATCGTGGTCAGCATGAACATGCCGGCGAAGACCGAAATCTCCACCCGGCCGATCCCATACGTGAAGGCCCAGATCAGCGCGCCGATCGAGCCTCCGATCATCAGGGCGAACGAGATGTAGGAATCGCGAAATTTCGCGTCGACCACCGGGCCATCGACCAGCACGCCGGGCGGCATTTTCGGGGCCGCGGATTGCTCCGATGCCACGCGCTCAATTACGGTCATTCCAGCCGATCCATTCCTAGAAAATCGTCGCTTTCGCAACGCAAGGTATAGACGGGGGGAATGTCAGGCAAGGCCGGGGGAGCGCGGAGCCGGAACCCGAATCGGACGTGGTTAGCAGGTGTGGCCGGGATGGCGCGTCAGCGTCGATGCCGTTGGGTGGGCAAAGGCGCAAAGCGCCGTCCCCACGATCTCATTGATGCGGATAGAACAGGTGGGCACGCTCCGCTTTGCCCACCCTACGAGAGCCAAGAATTGCTGCGCACTACCACCAATACGGCCAGCGCCATCCCTCGTAACGAACATATGACGGCACGATCGGCGGGCCATAGGGATCGACGCGGTCGTCTTCGGGTCGATAACGATAGCGCGGAACGACATTGTAATCCCACGGCGTTGGCCGCAGCACGGGCGCCGTGACGATGAGCCTCTCTTGCGGTGCGCGAACGACGACGGCCTTCCGCGTCTTGGCCTCAGCACCTGACATTCCGAGGCTGCACAGCACCACGGCCGTTCCGAGCGCACACGCGACAGTCTTGATCTTCATGCGTTGGTCTCCTTGCCCGGCAAGAGTGCAAAAGGACGCAAAGCAAGGCAAGCGAATTTCGATCACGACTTGGTAGCGGCGCAGCCCGTAGGATGGGTAGAGCGTCAGCGAAACCCATCATTCCACGACGACACTTGATGGGTTTCGCTCCGCTCTACCCATCCTACGCGGCGACGACGCCGTAGGGTGGGCAAAGGCGCACTTGCGCCATGCCCACCACCTCTCTCCGTCACAAAAAGTCCGTGGGCACGCTTTCGCTTTGCCCACCCTACGAGACATTTGCTTCCGTGAGGCCGCGCGCCCCGCCTACCCCGCCCGTTGCGGCGCGTTGATGTCCTTCAGGCTCGCGTCGCCCTGATGGACTGCGAGAATGTTGATGCCGAGCCCGAACGGCTTGTAGCCGTTGTCGGCGAGCCATCGCTCGAGTTGCGGGATGTCCGTCTTGATCTTCTCGATCAGCAGCACGGGGTGATATTTGTTGATGGTCTCCCGGGCGCCGCTCAGCGCCTCCATCTCCATGCCCTCGATATCGATCTTGATGAAATCGACGCGCGGCAGATTGAGCTCGTCCAGCGTCATCTTCCGGACCAGAACGGTGTTGTCGGTATAGTTGATCTGCTGGCCGATGAACTCATTGTTCGGACGCTCCTGCAATTCCAGGCTGCCGAAGCTGGACGGCGTAAAATAGTCCGGATTCGGGATTTGCAGCGTACCGGCTTCGGACGATACGGCCGCGTGCACGGCCAGCGCATTGAAGCAATTGTTGATGGCGATGTTGCCGGCGAGCGCATAGTAGATCCGCTCCTGCGCCTCGATCGCGATCACCGAGCCCCAGCCGGTCATTGCGGACGCCCATTCGATCGTGTGCACGCCGATATTGGCGCCGCAGTCGATCGCGATCACGCCGTCGCCGTGGTGCTTGCGCCGCAAGGCCAGCAGCTCGAGCGCGACCTTGACTTCGCCGGGATCGAAGGCGGCGCCCTCGAGGAGCTGAAACCCGACACCGTAGCCGCGGTCAGGGGCGACCATGCGATAGTCGAATCGATTGACGATCATCGTCCCATGGCTGGTCGAAGCCATGACAAAGGCCAGCTTTTGCCCCGCGATCGGCATTGCAGAATCTCCCCCAATGATTCGATGCCACTCTATCCCAATACCTGCTTGTGCGAAGCTTGCCCCGACATTGGACACGAACGCAGCTACCCGTTCACCGCGGCATCCCCGCAGAATTACGCAGCGCAACAACCGCGTGGCCGACGTCCATTTTCGAATGATCGCGCAACCGTGAAGACCAATTCAAACGGCGTTGTGAACCGATCGGGCCCCTCACACGCCACAGATGCAGGTGGACATATTGCTTCTCCAGGGCGTTCCGCCCCGAGATTGCAGAAGCAACATTGCAGACATTGGTAGCCCAACAGCGGGCGTCCATCCGAGCTGGCTGATTATTTAGAGCGTTTGCAGTCAAAGTCATTTGCTCATGGAGGGATCACCATGCGTGCGAAAATGCTTGCTGCTTTTGTATTTTTAGTTGTTTGCGCGTCCGGCACCGCGGCCCACGCCGGGCCTCCTCCCCGAACGTTTCTGGTCGTCCTGGAAGAAATGGCCGCACGGTGGTTCGGGCGTGCGGCTACAGAGCTGAAGCTCTCACCGACTGTGCAGAGGCTGGAGACCGCGCCGTTGACGCGGCCGCTAGGCAATTATCACAATCCATACGAAACGCAGAACTTCCGCCAACCGGATGAGTTCGTCCGGCAACTTGCCATTCCCAAGCAAGATCTCACTCTTGCTGCGCCAGCCCAGGATTCCACTGCCTCGGCCGACAAAACCAGCAAGGCCGGGCCCCTGATTGGTGGTTCCATTACAGGTACCGGGACCTACTGCCTGTTGTCGGGCACCTGCCCCGGACAACGCGGAAAATGAAAATTGAGACAAGCCTAAGACTTCGGGCGCAGGCTCAAACCGCCGACGATTGTCCGCATCGTCGGCAGTTTTGAAGGCGCCAGACCGCGGTCAGCCCCGAATTCTTGTGCTCAAATACGCTCCGCATCCCTGTTCTTGCTGCGGGAAATCTTGAAATGGCGGGCTGGGGCTGGCACCTCGTTTTCGTGATCGTCGCGACCGTCGCGGTATTTTACGTGGCAGGCCGCTTGAGAAAGCAGCACGCCGGCGAGCTCTATTTGATCTGGTACATCAACTCGTTTTTCTTTTTGCTTTTCTTTGCATTGGAAATCGTCGCGGCAAAGAACAGCGCCCACCTTGCAGCGGTTTGTAAACCCTACGAAGCGACATGCGCAGCGATTGTCGATTACCTCACGAACGCCAGGGACGAGGTGATTTTCATCGGCGCCATCGTCGGCGTCTTTGTCGGTCCCCAATTGCTGACATATGTACTTGCCGGGATATCCGGGGCCGCGATCGCCCCGAAGTTCGTCTGGCAAATCGAGCAATTCGTCGTCTGGAGTTTGATCAAGTTCATTGCCGCTCTAGCGGGCATTCGCAGCGCGACGCCGTTTGCCAAGCTTGTCACTCACCAGCCCGTCGAAATTGCCGACTTTATTCCCGGTCTCATTTTCATCGCTGCCGCATTTGGTTGGGCAGGTCTGCATTTCGACTTGCATGCGCAGCGAGACGCGCTATCTCGTCAGCTCACCGGGCAGAAGCCCAGTTGGCCTGTTCGGCAAGCCGTCAGGATTCACGACTACTTTACGCGGAACGCCCGCCAACAATAGCCTCGCCTTCGCGCATCACATCGCCAATGGCCGCCGGGCCTGGCGGCCAACAGGATCCCCCTTATGACCGATGTCCTCCGTATCGCGGCCTTCTCCGACGGCAACACCGGCGGCAATCCCGCCGGCGTCTGGATCGGCGAGGTGTTGCCGGATGCAGCGGCGATGCAGGCAATCGCAGCCGAGGTCGGCTTTTCGGAGACGGCCTTTGCCGCACCCGAGGGCGAGGCCTGGCGCGTGCGATACTTTTCGCCGGCGATGGAGGTGCCGTTCTGCGGCCATGCCACCATCGCGCTCGGTGCGGCGCTCGCGCATCGCTACGGCGATCGCAGCTTTGGGCTGCATCTGAACGATGCCGACATTTCCGTCTCGGGGCAGCGCGACGGCACCACCATCGCAGCCGCGCTGCAGTCGCCGCCGACACGCAGCACGCCGCTCGATGCGTCGCTGCGGGATGCGTTGCTGGATCTGTTCGGTTACGCCAGCGGCGATCTCGACCCGAAACTGCCCCCCGCGAAAATTCACGGCGGCGCCGATCATGCCCTGCTGGCGTTGCGATCGCGCGAGGCGCTCGCGCGCATGAATTATGAGTTCGAACGGGGCCGCGCGCTGATGGAGCAAGCGGGCCTGGTCACCATCGCCCTGGTGACGGTGGAAACGCCGCGGCTGTTTCATGTTCGCAATGTCTTTGCCGCCGGCGGCGTGGTCGAGGATCCCGCGACGGGTGCGGCTGCCGCAGCGTTCGCAGGTTATCTGCGCGACATCGGCTGGCCGCACGGCGGCGCCATCGACATCGTCCAGGGCGAAGACATGGGCGCGCGCTCGCTGATCCGCGCGGAGATCGGCGCGGCCAAGGGCAGCTCGATCCGGGTGTCGGGCACGGCGCGGTTCATGGAGGGGTAGTGCGTCGGGGCGCAGCCCTCAACCATCGCAGTTGCCCACCCTGCCATGATGCACCTGTTTTGCCCGACGGGTCAAATGTTATTCCGATTCGCCGAAATTCAAAACCCGCGAGCATTTCTACTGTGCATGGGGTTGTTTTCGTGAAAATTGATCTGCATCAAGACCGCCGAGGCGTTTCCCTTCCAGGATCGAGACCAGCATGAATGATTCCACACATTGTCCCGCCTGCCAGTCGGAGCACGCCTATCAGGATCGCGATCTCTGGATCTGCCCGGAGTGCGGTCATGAATGGAGCGCCGCGGCGGGTGCGGAAGCGGCTGCACCTGATGAAGGCGGCGTGCGCGACGCCCATGGCAATGCGCTCAGCGATGGCGACAGCGTCATCGTGATGAAGGACCTCAAGGTCAAGGGCTCGTCTTCGGTCGTCAAGGGCGGCACCAAGGTCCGCAACATCCGTCTCCAGGACGCCACCGACGGCCACAACATCGCCTGCAAGATCGACGGCATCGGCGCCATGAACCTGAAGTCGGAGTTCGTAAAGAAGGCCTAACCCGCCCCACCGCTCGGCAACGCGTCATACCCCTGCGCGCTGAACGCACACCGCGATAGGCGAACCCACCCGATGCAGCTAGGATGACACGCAAGGGCACGCAGCCCGGCTGCATCATGAGGGGGTTCCGTCCATGTCGAAGAAGCCGTCACTCGACCACGACTATCATCCGAAAAAGGATCGGCTCGAGATCACGATCAAGCACTACGCCCTGGACAAGAAGTCCGATCGCGAGGGGCTGATCAAGCACATCCTGCACCGGCTCGAGAAGTCACCGGCGCTGGCGAAGGCGACCGTCAAAAAAGCAAAGAAGAAGCCCGGCAAGCTGCCGAAATCCCCGGTCAAGGGATCGCGGCTGGTCCAGGTCGGCGATTAGAGTAGCTTCGCACGCGCGGCCTTGTGAGGCGCTTCACAAGCGCCGCACCTCCCCTGTGGTAACTTGCCGCATACTTTACAACCATAGGGAGGTCGTCATGTATTTCCGTCGGTTCATCCTGGCCGCGTCGCTCGTCGTGGCCCCGATCGCATTCGTCGGCAGCGCACCGGCGAACGCCGCACAGACCTGTCGCTGCACCGACATCGTCTTCCCGAGCGGCGCTTGCTCCCGCTATGGCAACTGCACCACGCTCGAAATGGTCGTCCCCGGCGGCGAGCCCAAGCCGATCCGCAGCCTGAAGGCATGCCCGGCGAAATCCCAACTGCTGGTCTGCGATTTCAACAGCTGCACCGTCACCTGCAGCCCACCGGCGAAGAGCGGCTAGTCGCGGCGCCCTCTATCTCTCCCGTGACGCGAGATGGAATTCGCACAGCACCGGCGCGCGCCCTACAGCCGCGCCGGCGAATGCCGTTTCCTTGCCGGTGTGTCAAATTCACTACATTCGGCCGAGACAACCTGAGGTATTTTCGCAGGTGTTTTGATCCGGAAGTTGGAATTGCCTCATGAAAAGACTGACGCTCGCCGCTGGCCTGACGATCATTGGACTGACCGGCGCCCAGGCGGCCGATCTGGCTGCCCGGCCCTATGTCAAGGCTCCGCCGATCGCTGCGGTCTACGACTGGACCGGATTCTATGTCGGCGGCAATGTCGGTTATGGCTGGGGTGAAAATACCGACCCCCGTCTCAGCCTCGTCAATCCCGGCAACGCAGGAAACATCACGACGTTTCTGACCACCGGCTTTCCGGGCTTCGTCAGCGGAAATCAATTCCCGAACCTCAACCCGAATGGCGTGTTTGGCGGGCTTCAGTTCGGTTACGACAAGCAGTTCGGCCAATGGGTGGTCGGCGCCGTCACGGACATTCAAGCCGCGGATTTTCGCGCCAGTCGCCTGGTGACAACTTCGGCGGTGACCACGGCCGCGAACGTCGACGAAAGCCTGTCGGCCAAGATCAACTGGTTCGGCACGTTGCGCGGGAAGGTCGGCTACGCCGCCAATGATTGGCTGTTCTACGGCACCGGCGGCCTTGCCTACGGCCGGACGGAAAGCAGCATTGGATTTGCGTGTACCCCGGGCGGCGTTGCTTGCGCCGGCATCAATTTCGTCGGGAGCGCTACCGAGACCCGCGTGGGCTGGAGCGCCGGTGCGGGCGTCTCGAAAGCCTTCGGAAACTGGAACGTCGGGCTCGAGTACCTTCATGTCGATCTCGGGCGCTCGTCGGTCACGGCTGTTGACACGACCGGCCTCGCGCCCACGACGACAATCACGCAAGGCCAGCGCTTTGTCGTCGACACGGCACGTCTGACGCTCAACTACAAGTTCGGCAGCACGCCGCTCGTCGCCAAATACTGAGCCGGCTGCGTCTCAGCTCTGCCGCTGCGCCAGATAGAACCCGCACAGCACCGTGACGAGGCCGGCGGCCTGCAGCGCCGTCGGCGGCTCGCCGAGCAGCAACCATCCGGTGAGCAGCGTCAGCGCCGGCACACAGGCCGGAAACACCGCCGCCCGCGCGACACCGAGGCGCTGCACCGAGACCGCAAACAGATAGAGCGCGGCAGGACCGGCGAGCACGCCCTGCGCCAGCGCCTGGATCGCGTTCTCGGTGATGCCGATCGCGGCGACGTGGGCGAGACCGACGGTCGCGATGTAGATCGGCAGCAGCAGCAGCGACAGCACGTTGATGACGAGCGCGGCCGACACCGCCGAGACACGCCAGTGGCGCAGCAGCGCGCCGAAGCCTGCGAACATCAGGCCGGTCAGCACGAAGATCAGATCGCCCTGCACGCCGTCGATGCCGATATGGCCGATCGATTCCGCGCCGATCACACCGAGCCCGCCGACGATCACGATCGCACCGGCCAATCGCGAGGCGGAGATCCGCTCCTTCAGGAACAGCGCAGCCAGCAACAGGCCACCGAGCGTCGCGCAGGACGGCTGGATCACACTGCCATGGCCGAGCGGCACGAACAGGAACCCCGTGTAGGAGATCAGCGACATCACGGGGCCGCCGAGCACCATCAGCGCCAGCCCCCTCGCCCAGCCGATGCCGCAGAGATCGGAGACGCCGGCGCGCAGCACCAGCGGCAGGAAGGCGATGCCCGACCAGACGTAGCGATGCACCAGGAGATCGACCGGCGTGAAGCCGACCTTCAGCCCGTGCCGCGTGCCGGCAAAGCCGAGCGCCCAGAACAGCGCAGCCGACAGCCCGCAGACGACGCCGATTAGCGCTTGCGTCGCATCGTTCGTTTGAGTGAGAGCGTCAGCGCCGCTCGTTCGCTGATCCATGGGCCCAAGCCTTATGTCAGTGCGCAGATCGGCTCAACCCACGCGGCTGCAGGGCTGGCACGCGATGATCCAATCATCGTGCCTCCTCACCAAAGACCATGCGCCATCCCTTGCGCGTATCCATATATTCCCTGACCTCGCGGATGCGATCGCCGGCCAAAATGAACACGAAGCAGTAGTCGTTCTCGTAAGCCTTGCCGCCGGCGAGCGTCGCACGCATCCGTTCCTCCACGATGACGGTGTCACCGTCGGCATAGACGCCGCGAAAGGCGATATCGATCCCGGAGAACATCTTGTGCATCTCCTGCGCGATGAAGCGCGCGATCTGCTCGGCGCCGACCATGTGGTCGGTGTGGTCGAGCGCGATGGCCGTGGCGTTGCCCTTTGGCGCGATCCACTCGGCATCCTCCGTGAACAGCGTCGCGATGCGCTCGATGTCGCGCGACGAAAAGGTTTTCCAGGCGGCGATCACGATGTCCTTCGGGCTGGTCACGGCGCGCTCCCTCGCTTGCGTTGATGTGAGGATGCGCCTTGTAGGCCGCGAGAAGGTCCGCGGCTCGCCACAATCGGACTCGGTCATCCCGCGGCACTTTCGTCAGCGCCGGCATGCGCTATCATCCACCGATGCTGAGCTTCGAGACCTGCAACGCCGCGCGGCTGCGCCGCGATCCCCGCTATGACGGCCGGTTCTTCACGGCGGTGAAGACAACGGGGATCTATTGCCGGCCGGTCTGCCCCGCCAAGCACCCGCTGACACGCAACGTGACCTACTACCCGACCGCAGCGGCGGCGGAGGCTGCCGGCTTTCGGCCCTGCCTGCGTTGCCGTCCCGAGACCGCGCCGTTCTGTCCGGCCTGGAACGGCACGCGTTCGACGGTCGCGCGCGCCATGAAGCTCATCAATGAAGGTGCGCTCGACGCGGCCTCGGTGGTGACGCTTGCGACGCGGCTCGGCATCTCATCGCGTCATCTGGCGCGGCTGTTCGAGCGCCACGTCGGCGCGACGCCACAGCAGCTTGCCAAGACGCTTCGCGTCCAGCGCGCCAAGCGCCTGCTCGATGCCGGCGAGCACACCATGACGGACATCGCGTTCCAGTCCGGCTTCGGCAGCCTGCGGCGCTTCAACGCCGCCTTCGCCGAGCTCTATGGCCGTTCGCCATCGAGCTTGCGCGCAGTACGGAGAGTGTGATCGCTCAGAAGAAGCCGGGGCTGAGATCGAGGCCATAAGTCAGGCTCAGCACGAACACGAACAGCGCGGCGGCTGCGAACATTGCGACGTGCCGGACGATGAATTCGCGCGGCGAATTGGCGACAACAACGGCTTTCTGCGCAACAGGCATGACGGACTCCATTATGAAAAACGATTCTTGGCCGCCAATATGCGGCGTCCGCATCAAGCGCCGCGATCTGCAAAACAAGTATTAAGGAGATCACACTCGTTTTGAACGCCGGTAGACAAGTCGCGCGTTGCGAGGAATTTTTCTGCCGAAAGATTCTCAGTCAGCGCATCAACGCGCGGCCAGAGATGGAACGCGTCTAAAGTGAGCAATCACTTCATCGCGACGACAGGCATTACGGCCGCGAACAAAAAATGGCCGGGACTAGCCCGGCCATGACGTCGTGAAGGTTCTGTCACCAGCCTCTCGGCCGGGTGCAATGTCGGTCTTACCGGGCGGAGCCCACGGTCGCAGTCTTCAGCTTGCGCGGCGTCAGCACGGCGGCCTGAAGCGCCGTCACGCTGGTGGCGGGCGCCGTCACCTGCTGCTCGACATGGGCAGCGCCGAGCACGCGAACCTGCACGGGCGAGGCCGGAATGCCGTTGGCCTCATAGGCCGGCAGCTCGGCGGCGAAGGTGGCAGTCGTGCCCGCAAGAGCGAGGACAGCGGCTGCGATCGACAAAGTCTTCTTGTTCATGGTGATGCTCCAAAGAGAAGTTCGGAGCACATGTAAGGCTGATTTGCTGCATTGCGACATGCATTGCTGCAACGCAATATCGCGCGTCGCGCATGGCGATATGTTTAACGCGCCGGACGCCTTGGGCGAATCGCCTCGCTGCGAGGGCCTATACGGAAGTAATGCTGGATTGCTTCGCTTAGCCCGCAAAAGGGAGGCGACAACGCCCTATTTCAAGGCAGTCGCCAATGCTTGCAATTTTGCGACGAGATTGGTGCCGAGCGCATAAATGACTTCAATGATCGCGAGCGCAATGCCCGCTGCAATCAGGCCGTATTCGATCGCTGTGGCACCGGATTCATCGGCCACGAATTCAGCCAACAAGCATTTCAATTTCACAAGCATATCCTTCCCAGATCTGCCGGACGTTGCCGGCACGCGAGCAATGCAGCATCACAATCCAAGATTGAGTAAATCCGGATAATTCAATTTGATCGGCATTCGGAGCCGATTTTGCGTGCTTCTCCCACTGCAAAGCTGCTGGAACCGCACGGGAACCAAAGTTGCAATCGGGCAACACTCGCGCGAAAAGCCCTTTCCAGGGGTTTTGCGCCATTGCACCGCCACATCGCCCCCCGAACAATTGACGCGCCGCGTGCTTGGCTGTGCAATCTGGTTCGCTCACGAACCTTGGAGGCAGGGATCATGAATGATCGGCGGTCTCTTCTTGTGGCGGTCTCGTGCCCCTCGGCCGTGATGGTCGGCTGGCTGGCGCTGTCCCTCTCCGCCTATGCCCCTGCTTTGATCGAGAACAGCGGCGCCAACGCAGCCGCCGTCTCCCGCGCCAAAGATCTCACCCGTCTCGAACTTGCCGACATCCCGCGCGCGGCGACGATCGACGATGGCATCGCCCTGACCGCCGACATCGCCGCCGCCGCGGCTGCTACACCCAGCGTGGCACTGGTCGAAGCACCACCGCCCGAGACACCCGCCCCCGCCGTCCAGCTCGCCTCGGCCGATCCGACCGACATCGTGCCTGCGGCTTCGCCCGCGCCTCAAGTCGCACCTGAGCCCGCGGCCGCCGCCAGCGAGGCTGCCGCTGTCATCAGCGAAGCCGCTCCCGTCGCCAGCGAAGCCAGGGTTGAAGTTGATACAAAGGCTGAAGTTGAGGCCAAGGCTGAAGAGGCCAAGGCTGCGGACAAGGCTGAAGTTGAGCCCGCGCCCGCGCCCACCATCAAGCTTGCATCCGCCGATCCCGGTGACGTTGTGCCGCAGGAAACGCTGTCGCCCGCGGCGATCGCGAGCGGGCCCGTGACCGAAAGCAAGTCGTCGCCGCCCGCCGATACGGTGGCCGTGCTCGATGAATGCTTCGCCATGGATGCCTGCATCGACCGCTATCTCTGGGCGCTTTATCAGCGCACGCCAAAGGAAGACTCGATCAAGGTCGAGGACCGCCGCGCCGTCACCATCAAACGCAGGGGCAAGATGGTCACGGTGATGCGCAGTTTCACGAAGCTCGTCGACGAGGATTTTGCCTGGAAGGATCCAAAGGCGGCCGACCGCGCCAAGATGGCACTGATGGATTACGTCATCGGCGGTATGGACAAGAGCTTCAAGCAGAAGCTGTTTCGCATGCTGCTCGCGGCCGAAGCCGCCGGCCTCTCGCCGGGGATCACCAGCGCGTTCCGTGACGATTATCGCCAGGAGATTGCAAGCGGCCTGAAGGCAGCCTCCAACCGCTCCTATCACGGCGGCAGTCTTCGCGGCGGCTACGGCCACGGCATGGCGGCCGACATCGTCTCGACCGCCGGCAACAACCGCGCGCAGCGCTGGGTCTCGACCGAAGTGTTGTGGAAGTGGGTGGATGCCAACGGCAAGGCGCTCGGCATCGGCCGGCCCTATCTCGGTCGCGATCCGCCGCATGTCGGCCCGATCGACGGTCAGGAATATATCTCGAAGCGCGGCGGTTCGACCGACCGCAAGGAAGCCGCCAACACCAGATCGAAGAAAGCGCGCGCGGTAGCCAGCGCGAGGCCGCCGAAGGCCCAGGCCGCGCGGGAGCAGAAGAGCTCGTCAAGGTCGCAGAAATCGGCACAGTCCGCCGCGAAGCGAACGACCTGAGCCGTCGCTCAGTTCCCTGAGGCCGGCAACGGCACGACACGCATCTCGGCCGATCCTGCCTGCTCGGTGCGAACGAGCACAGCGAAGATGGTCTCGACCGCAAGCCGCACTGCCGCCTCGATTGCCGTCCCCTTGGCCAGGTGCGCCGCGATCAGGCCGGTGAGGAGATCGCCGGTGCCATAGGGGCGGATCGGCAGGCGCGGCGTCGCAAAGCGCGACAATTGTCCGTCAGCACACAGGATTGTCTCGACCTGCCCCTTGGGCGTGTCGGCGAGCGTGCAGCCGGTGGCAACGACGTCGATCCGGCGTTGTCCCGCCAGGGCGGCCGCTGCCGCACGCAGGCTATCCGTGTCTGCAATCTTGACGCCAGAGAGCAGCTCGAGCTCGAACTGGTTCGGCGTGATCAAATGTGCGGCCGGCAACAAGCGATGCCGCACCACGTCCAAAATGCCATCGGCGACATAGACACGGCCGTCGTCGCCGATCACGGGATCGCAGAGATAGACGAGCTTCGAATTGCGCGACAGCGCTCGCTCGACGAAATCGGCGATGACGACAGCGTTGTCGGGCGAGCCGAGATAGCCGGTGACGAGCACGGCCGCCTCATCGACGAGGTCCCGCTCCTCGACACCTAGCAGCAGATCGGCGACCAGCTCGGCGTCGAGCACCCGCCCTCGCACGGTCGGATAGCGCGGATGGTTCGACAGCAGCGTCGTCGGCACCGCAGCGACGTTGACGCCCTCCGCCTGCATCGCGTGGACCGCCGCGCTGTTGCCGACATGGCCGTGGACCACCTGGCTTTGAATCGAGATGACGAGCATGCAGAGGTCCGTAGGGTCAAAAGTGCGATGTGGCAAGCGTCGCCCGGATCACGAAAATTCGTACCCGAGCCCCGGCCGTAGCGCTTGCATCTTCCGCGCCAGCCTCCGGTGCCCGGTCTCCTCCGACCGCCCCAATTGATCGGCGACCGCGACATGGTCCGCGTCGCTTTTATGCTGGTTGAGCTTGGCCTGCCCTTCGATTTGATCGACCACGAGATCGACGACGCGGATCGCAGCCAGCATGCTCTCACGCTTGCCCGGATCCATCTGCTGGAGGTCCCAGGGCTGTTTCGGCAGCCGCGCCTCGGCAACCGCCAGCAGCGCATCGCCATGACCACGGATTTCATCGTGTCCGCGCAGATGCATCACACCCGACAGATGCACCGCCTCGTAAAGCCAGGTCGAGACATTGTCGGGCGAGGCGTACCAATCGTTGGAGATGTAGGCATCGTCGCCGGCAACGATCAGCAGGAAGCGCCTGACGCCGTCGGCCAGCTCGACCAGCGGGTTTTTTGCCGTGAAATGGATCTGCACGATCGCGCGCCCATCGCGCTCGACCAGCACGAACGGCACATGCGAGGCGCGCGGGCCGTTCGCATCCGCCGCCACGATCACGCCGAAGCCGCGCCTTGACGCAAATTCCAGTGCGCGCTGCTCCTCGATGCGGAACTGGGGCCGAAGGACATGCATGGCGCGGCACTCGGGCTGGACGACGGGCGATGGAAAGCTAACCCATGATCCCACGAAATCCGAAACGATATTGGGCCGCAAACGCAGATGTCAGGAATGACTTTCGCGGCCCGCAAGCTGATCGAGGTAGGCGCAGAACATGTCGGCAAGACCGTCGGCGTGGCGCGCGATCTCGGCCTCGCTGCGCGGCGTTTCCGAGAACCGCTTGCCGACTTCCGCCAGCGTCGTCTTGATCAGCTCCCCGGCTAGCTCGCGCGTCGCCTCCGAGGCCTGTGGCAGCGCCTCGCGCATGAAGGCTGCGACGATGCCCTCGCCGGCCGCGCGCGCCGCCTCGGCCTCGGGCGCATCGCGATAGAGCGGCGCGGCATCGCTCAGCGCGCCGCGGATCGCCGCCTCCTCGCATTCGGAACGTATGAAGGCGTGCACCAGCGCGCGCAGACGCACGAAGGGCGGCTTCGTCTGGTCCGCCAAAATGCCGCGCAGGAGTTCGCTCGTGCTTCGCCACTCGTCGCTCTGCAGGCGGAACAGGATCGCCGCCTTGTTCGGAAAATATTGGTAAAGCGATCCGACGCTCACCCCGGCCCGATCAGCCACCCGCGCGGTGGTGAAACGCTGCGCCCCTTCCTTCGCCAGAACCTGAACGGCGGCATCGAGGATGGCCGCGACCAGCTCGTTGGAGCGGGTCTGCTGCGGCTGTTTTCGTGAGGAAACTGAACGACTTCGACGATCGGCCACGGTCCACCCGGGGGAATGCGAATAGGAAATGTGACGAATTAGTCGTATTTCAATCCGCACGCAAGCCCACGCCTTGCCGCGAACTCTGGAGACACCGAATGACCACCTCGACCATCACCTCGCTCGCGCCGCTGCTGGATCGCCTGTTCGACCAGGACGAAGCCGCACGCGGCGCGACACGAGCCGCCTTCGCCGACGTGACCGACGCCGACCGCGCGCGGATGATGCAGAGCAAGACCGATTACCGCGACCTCTACGCACGCCTGAGGGACGCGCCGCTCGCCGTCTCGCGCGAGACGGGCAGCCTGCTCTACATGCTGGCGCGCAGCTCGCGCGCGAAGATGATCGTCGAGTTCGGCACCTCGTTCGGCATCTCGACCCTGCATCTGGCCGCAGGGTTGCGCGACAATGGCGGGGGAAGGCTCATTACCAGCGAATTCGAGCCGTCCAAGGCGGCGCGGGCGCGGGAAAACCTGAAAGACGGCGGGCTGATCGATCTCGTCGAAATCCGCGAAGGCGATGCACTGAAGACGCTCGGCAAGGATTTGCCCGATCAGATTGATCTCGTGCTGCTCGATGGCGCCAAGGCGCTCTATCCGGAGATCCTCGATCTGGTCGAAGACCGTCTGAAGCCCGGCGCGATCATCGTCGCCGACAACGCCGATTTCAGCCCGGACTATCTCGCCCGCGTCCGCCATCCGGGCAACGGCTACATGTCCACGCCCTTCGCCGGGGACGTCGAACTCACCGTGCGGATCAACTAGCACCGCATCGAACGGCTCACGACGGCTTGAAGCCGCTGCGCGATTTGCCGCGCGGCGGCTTCCCGTCGTAGCCCCGGGCTCATCGCTCCCTGTCGCAGGCTCGTCACTCACACGTGATATCCGCTCCCGACAAAAGCCAGATTACGCGTGCTAAACATACCTACCGCGCGGTATCTTTCGCGCGCCAGGCCCGAGATCGTCATGACGTCCGCTTTCACCTCCTATGCCGCGCTTGCCCTCGCCATCGTGTTCGAGGTGACGGCGTCCGCCTTCCTGCAGCAGTCCGCGCAGTTCACGCGGCCCTGGCCGACGCTGGCGATGGTGCTGTTCTACGTGGCCTCGTTCTACGCGCTGTCGGTCGCGATCCGTGTCATCCCCCTGAGCATCGCCTACGCGATCTGGGGCGGGATCGGCATCATCCTGACTGCCACCGTCTCCTTCGTGCTGTTCCGCCAGATGCTGGACGCCGCAGCCTTCGTCGGCATCGGACTGATCGTCTCGGGGGTCGTGGTGATCAACCTGTTCTCGCAGACGACAGCGCATTGATGCCGGCGAGCGCCTATACCCGCGCCAAGCAGCCCGAGCAGGTGCGGCGCGCCCTGCTGGACCACGCCGCAGCGATCGCCATGGACCACGGCGTCTCCGGCGTCACGGTGCAGGCGGTGGCAGCGGCGGCCGGCGTCACCAAAGGCGGGCTGTTCCATCACTTCGGAAGCAAGCAGGCGCTGATCGAGGGCCTGTTCGCCGATCTGCTCGCCCGCGTCGATACCGAGATCGACGCCGCCATCGAGGCGGATCCAAAGCCGCGCGGCAGTTTTACGCGCGCCTATGTCAATGCGGTGTTCACCGGCAAGGCGTTCGGCTTCGCCACGCCCTGGGCGGCATTGAGCATGGTGGTCGTCACCGACCCCTCACTGCGCAAGCTCTGGAACGACTGGATGAAGGCGCGCCTCAAACGCCACCGCGCCACCGATGCGACGCCTGAGCTGCAGATCGTGCGCCTGGCCGCAGACGGCGCCTGGCTGTCCTTTGTCACGACGGGACAGACCCGCATGAACGCCGATCTGCGCGCCGTGCACGACCGCCTGATCGCGCAGACCTATCGGCGCGTCTAGTCCAGCCGACTACTGGCTCTGCGCCGGCTTCGGCGGATGCGGCTTGGATCGGGGTGACTTTGCCCCAGGCTTCGCCGGAGCAACGGGAGGCGGCGTGTCGACCGACACCAGATAGGCTGCGAGCGCCTTGGCCGAGTCGGGACCGGCCGAATAATGGTCCTGCAGGAACCAGGACAGCGTCAGGGTGTAGCGCCCTTTCGCGAGCCCCCGCGGACTGCGGTGGCAGGCCGTGCAACCGTCGGCGAACAGCTTTTCAGCCGATTTGCCGGCGTCGAGATTTTGCGCGAAGGCAAACGGCGCCGTCAGCGCGATCGCAGCTGCGGCCACGGTCCCAAGAATCACCAGAGGCGCAATGACTTCGCGCCCCGGTCGAATGTGCGATCTCAATGTCGTCCCCCAGCCCGCGCCTTGCGATCACGCCGCCAGCAACTGATCGAACTCCGGCGGCGCGTAGGCCTTGCCGTCCTGATCGGTGATGACGACCCGCCACCCTTCGCTCGCCCAAACCTTCGCCTTCGCCACGATGAGCAACCGGCTTTCACGGGCAAAACTGTACTTCTCATTGTCGCGTTCTGCGACCATTTTATAGGCCAATGCTTGTCCCCTTGCGGTTGCCCTGCACCCGTTCCGTCGTGGCAGCGGGCTTTGGCGGCAATTCGCCGGGAGCGTGGCAATTTGGTGCCGTCCGCGGCAGCATTGTGCGCCGGCACCGGTTCCAACAGCGCGACGAAGGTCCATACGCCGCATCATCAATGAGATTCTGCTTGCCGGGGGCTTGTTCGCGGCCATGCCGCGCAACCGCGCAGACCTGGATCCGCGACGGCCGAGTGCTGTACAACCCCTATGCGGTGCAGAGCCGCCAGCCGGCGCCGGCCCATCGCCGCCGCGACGGAACCGATAATGCCGAGCCGATCCGCTCAGTGAACGCGGATCACGTGTGGACGGCCGAGATCGATCAGACCCTGCACAGCCGATAGACGGTCGTCCAGGGCAGCTATGGTGAGCAACAGATTGTTGCGGCGCTCGTCGAGCAGCCCCATCTCGGCGCCGGAGAGCTTTGTGCTCGTCCGCTCCTTGTGGATGCCATCGAGAGATTTGCGCAAGCCCGCAATCAAGCTGGCCAATTGCCTCGCCTCCTTGGTCATCGACCGCTTCGCGACATTTTGGCGGCGCGAGTCCGCCTGGCTCTGTCTCATCTACATCCTCCCGTGCCCCGCTGCCCCGAGTGGATGCTTACACCTTTGAGTACACATATTACGATCGATGAAATCTGCCCGCGAAGAACTTTCTTAAATTGTACGCGCACGGAACCCGAACAACCCAAGCAAAAAGCCCGGCGCGAAGGCCGGGCTTTTCTTTCCAATGTCACTGGTGCTTCTGCGGACCACCGCCGGGCCCGCCGCCATGCGGCGCGGCGTTGACGTGCGGCGCACCGCCGCCGCCACCGGGATGCGGCATCGCAGGCGCAGGTGCAGCCGCACGCGGTGCCGGCATCTGCGCGTGGGCGTTCATCGGCGCGCCATGGCTGATATTCGGCTGAGCGACGTGCGGCATCGCGGGCCGGGGCGCCGGCGCGGCCGACACACGCGGCGCTTCATGTGCACGCGCCATCGGCTGCGCGCGTATCGCAGCGCGGCTTGCCGCCTGTTCGTGCATCATCCGCGCCTGCGCGTCACGGGGATTGCGGCCCTGCACCGCCGTCCGCTCGTTGACGAAACGCTGGCTCCGTTCGGCGCGATTCCGATCGACGCCGATTGCAGCGTCGCGCTTGGCGATCGTCGCATCATGCCGCGCCGTCGCGGCATCACGGCCGGAGACCGCAACATTGCCCTTGCCATGCGCGTCGCGGCCGAGCGCAACCGCAGCGTCACGCGTCGCGGCGCGTCCGATCCGAGCGGCGTGCGGATCGATCGTCATCCGCGTCGCAAAGCGCTCATGCGACGTCCAGTAGTTATTCCAGTAGGCGTGGCGGCGATACCAGGGGCGGCCCTCGTAATAGCTCGACCAGTACGAGCTCAGCACGAACGGGACGACGGGCACGTCAACCTCGTCGGCATAGTCGGGCAGATAGACGTAGTGATTGCGGTAGAGATATTCGAGATATTGCGACGACACCCAGCCGCGGTCGTCGGAGAAGCTCACATCGCACCAGGCATTGCCGCGCAGGCAACCGTGGATGTTGACGCGGGCGCCCTCGGGGACGCGATCGACAAGCGGAAAGCCCGCACCCGGGCCGGCGCGCAGACCGGTCGAGACGGTGACGATTCCCGGCGCGGCCAATGCGGCCGTCGGCGCGAGCAGCAATGCAGCAACTAAAGCGGTTCTCAGTCTCATGGCGAAGTCCTCCTCTGAGAGGCGGAACGCGCGAGCGGAATGAAGCGTTCCGTGCGCCGACGCCGTATCAGCCAAAAGATTGAGAGGCGCGCTGCGCCCGCGGTTCAATATTCATCCGCCATTCATCGGCGCAGCAACGTGTCAGTTCACCTGCAACATGAAGCCATCGAAATACGCCGCGAGCGCCGCAAAATCATCGAGCGGCAGCACCTGTGCAACGTATTGATCGGGCCGCACCACGACCATGCAGCCGGACGTCCGATCGATGCCGCGCATATCGAACACGTCTTGTCCGCTCTTGAGGTCCGGACAAAACATCTTTTCGTAGTCGAGCAAGCCGTAGCGCCCTTTCCGCGGCAGCAGCAGCGTCGGCATCGCCTCGATGGCGAGCGCGCGATGATCCTGCTGAAACACCGCGCGCAGATCGATCACGGCATCGATGTCGGCACCGGCCGGCGTGTACCGCCTGAGCGGCGATTCCCTGGCCTCCGCGAGGAAACTGCACAGCGCGCGAATGGCGGAGCCGGGCGCGGCCGGATCTTCGGCACCGGAGAACGCATAGATCCGGAAACGACCATCCGCCTGCGCCGCGTGGCCGAGATGCACGGGCTTGGCGTCTCCAAGCCGTATGACCGGCGCCGAATGGAAGCGTTTGCCGATGACGAGGCCCCGCGCGAGATGCTGATGCGAGGCTGCGCCGGTGAGGAGTGACGGCGTGTAGTGCGTCGCCGTGCCCGCGGTGTAGCGGCCGTGCCTGACGAAATAGTCCTGCGTCTTCGCCGCATCGCCACCGCCGGCTTTCGCCGCGGAGGCGAGAATCCCGGACCATTCACGATCGAAATCGATCAGCTCCTTCGCGACCGCCTGCCGCTCGGCCGAATAGGAATGAAGCAGGCTCGGCGTACTCTGCTTCCGCAGCACGGCGGCGAGCTTCCAGCCGAGGTTGAACGCGTCCTGCATCGAGACGTTCATGCCCTGCCCGGCTTTCGGGCTGTGGGTGTGACAGGCATCGCCGGCGATGAAGATGCGCGGCAGCCGCGTGTCGATCTCGGTTTCCGGCACGTCGTCGAACTTGTCGGTCAGGCGCTGGCCGATCTCGTAGACCGACCACCAGGCGATCTCCTTCACCTCGAGCGTATGCGGCTTCAGGATCCGCTGCGCTTTGGCAATCACGTCTTCGGCCGTGATGTTGCGGTTGGCAACGCGCTCGCCGATGTCGAGCTTTGCCAGCTCGACATAGAGGCGGACCATGTAGCCGCCCTCGCGCGGAATGATGAGAAGGCTGCCGTCCTTGGCCGACTGGATCAGCACTTTGAAACGGATGTCGGGAAAATCGGTCACCGCCAGCACGTCCATCACGCCCCAGGCATGGTTGGCGGAATCGCCATGCAGTTCGCGGCCGATCGACTTGCGCACCGTGCTGCGCGCGCCGTCGCAACCGACGACGTAGCGCGCCTTGATCATCTCGACCTTGCCTTCGTTCGCGGCATCGACGCGTTCGAGGCGCACCGTCACGGCATGGTCGGACGGCCCAGCGGCTGGATCGACCTGGAGGTCGAGCAGACGCCTTCCGTAATGGGGCTCGAGCTTGGCCGGCGACTTTCGCATCACGTCGAGGAAACCGTCATGGATGCGTGCCTGGTTGAGGATCACGTGCGGGAATTCCGACAGCCCGTCCTCGACGTCCTGCACCCGGCCGCTGCGGACGATCTTCTCCGGCGCCTGCCCGTCCGGCTTCCAGAACGTCGTCTCGTTGACCCAATAGGCCTCCTTCAGCACGCGCTCGCTGAAACCGTAGGCGTGGAACATCTCCAGGGTGCGGCAGGCGATGCCGTCGGCCTGGCCGACCGCGAGCCGGCCCGGCTTCTGCTCGACGATGCAGGTCTTGATATCAGGGAATTGTGCGAGCTGGGCCGCGAGCGTCAGGCCCGCCGGGCCACAGCCGACGATCAGGACATCGACTTCATCAGGCACGGCGCCGACAGCGCCCGAGGCCTGGATGCGCTCGGCGGGATCGGCGATCTCGGGGTCGCCCGGCTGGAATCCATTGAGATGGAATTGCATGAGCACCTCTCCCGTTGACGTCTTGTTGGATATTGCTCAGTATGCTGACTATCAGTATACTTGTCAATAATCATCCACCGTCCCTGCCCGCACGGAGAATTCGGTGAAAGACAACAACGACATGCCCGGCCATCTGGCGCGCCGGTTCCAGCAGATCGCGGTCGCCGTGTTTCTGGCCGAGGTCGGCGAAGCCGGTTTCGACCTCACCCCGGTGCAATACGCGGCTCTTGCGACCATCAAGGCCAATCCGGGGCTCGACCAGGTCACGCTCGCGGGACTGATCGCCTATGACCGCACCACCATCACCGGCGTGGTCGATCGCCTCGTGCAGAAAGGCCTGACTGAGCGGCGCGCCAGCAGCCGCGACCGCCGCGCCCGCGAGCTCGAGATCACCGACGAGGGCCGCCGCACGCTGCGCAAGATCACGCCCGCGGTCGAATCTGCGCAAGCGATCATGCTGCGCGGCCTCAACGCCAAGGAAGGCGAGGATTTGATGCGGCTGCTACGCAAGGCCATCGCCGCCGGCAACGAGCTCAGCCGTGCGCCGCTGCGTGATGCGTAAAGCGTTTTCGAGCGAAGTGGGTACCGGTTCGCGCCAAGAAAACGCGACAGACAAAAAGCCAATACCCCCGTAGTTTTGTACGTATTTGTCGCAGACTCGCGAAACCTGGAGCTAACCTTCGGCTGTTACGGTCGGCGTCAATTCTGCGCTTAACGCGCGATTAACTTTGCCGGTTTGGAGCTTCGGATGTTCAGGGTCGTCATTGCCGCCACGGTCATCGCGCTGTCCGCCGGGCATGCGTTCGCGAATGGGCATGGCGGTGGCGGCGGCGAAGCCCCGGCCGCGCCGAAAGTCGAGGCGGTGCCCGCACCTGCGCGCTACGTGCTGACCAAGCAGGGCCCGAAGCTCGTCGACCTCAAGGGCATGACGCTCTACTTCTATGAGCGCGACACCAGCGGCAAGACATCGAGCTGTAACGGCAAATGCGCAGAGGCCTGGATTCCGCTGGCTGCTCCCGCGAATGCCCAGGCGACCGGCGACTTCACACCGATCACCCGCAATGACGGCAGCAAGATGTGGGCGTTCCGCTACCGTCCGCTCTACACGTCGGTGGCCGACAAGGCGCCGGGCGAAGCCAATGGCACCGCCACGACGTTGCAATGGCGCGTCGCCCGGCCCGAGGATTAAGGCGCGAACGGCGCACGCCCATCAGTGCCTGAAGTGCCCACAAGCTTCGCATGGGCCGCGGAATCGGCCGAGGCGTAGTTCACCTCCGGATTCCAGTGCAGCACCGAGTACGCGACCAGTCCGGCGAAGATCGATCCGTAGAAGCCAACGGCAACCAAGCGCCAGTTGCGGACAATGCGACGGTCGCCCTCATTCAATTGATCAAGAAATTTTTGCATGATGCCTCCAATGGCAACGAGCCATTGAGACATAGCGCAACCGGCGCCTGGCGCCTGTGAAGCAGTTCACCTTTGCAACCGCCCGGTCGTCGCTCGACGCAGTCACGACCTTCAAGCTTCGGTGATGCGGCTGACGTGACAGGTCAGATCAGCTGTCTCACCCGCGCCAGTTCGGCCCTGCATTCATCTGCGCACTTTGTCCAGGCGGTAGCACCACGACGGTTGCGTTGAGCTTCACCCGATCGAACAGATCGATCACGTCCTCATTGCGCATCCGGATGCAGCCCGACGAGATCGCCTGCCCGATATATTCCGGCTGATTGGTGCCGTGGATGCGGTAGAGCGTGTCCTTGTTGCCGGTATAGAGATAGATGCCCCGCGCACCCAGCGGATTGGCGGGACCACCGGCCACGCGCGACGGATACGGCCCGAGTCGCGCCTGGATCTCTGCCGTCGGCACCCAGTCTGGCCATTCCGCCAGACGACCGACACGCGCGACGCCCGAGAAGGCCATCGCCTCTTCGCCGACCGCGACGCCGTAGCGGATCGCCTTGCCGTCGGGCAGTACGTAATAGAGATAGCGCGCATCGGTATCGACCAGGATCGTGCCCGGCTGCTCCTTGCGCGGATAATCGACGATGTGGCGGAGATATTGCTCAGGCACGTTCGCCTGGGCGTACGGCGTGTGCGCCAGCAACTGACGGTCGCGCGGCGTCATGCTCGCATCCGTCGATGGCGAGAGCGTCGTCTGCATGCAGCCACCGAGCGGCAGCAGGGCGAGAACGAATAAAGCGAATAGAGATTTTGGCACCGCCGGCCCCCGATAGCGGATAGCAGCGCCCCCAGCGCAGTAAGAATGCTGCCCAAATCGTGCTGAAAACAAGGCAATGCGGAACACGTGCCCGTGTTCGGCACGGCTGGTTCCATCACCACAAACGACAGAAGACCGTCGCGATGTCTCCATCGCCTTGCCTTGCTTTGGTCAAACCCGGCTGGACTCGTGCGACATCAGGCCAACCCCAGGATTTGGTTGAGCTCACGCAACAGATCGGCTCGCGCGAATGCGGACGACCAAGGGGTCAAAGGAGCTGCGATGCTCGCAACGTTGAACAGCCGGCAGATCGTCGACGAGATCGTGAAGGACACGGTCAGCAACAACGATCCGCACGATGCCGTCCAGATTTCACCTGACGTGGTGCGGGCTTCGCGCGTGACCGGCGAAGCGCCCACGCTGGCACCCGAGTTCACCGCCCGTCCGGAGCCAAAATTCGCGCCGGAGCCCAAAATTCATCCGGAGCCGAAATTCATTCCGGTCCTGGAGCCGCAAGCGGCAACGCCCGCGGTCGACACCGCCGTGCGCGTCACGGCCAGCGATAGTCGCGGCCGGCCGAAGCGATCGACCGCCGGCAGGTGGTTGCGCGGCGCGTTCCTCACATCCCTGTTGGCTGGCGGCAGCGCCGCCGCCACCATCGGCTGGGAGAAGCACGGCGACACTGCGAAGCAGATGCTTGCCGAATGGACACCGGTCTTGCAGTCGCTGCTGCCTTCGACGTCGAAGACAGCGCCGGTCGCAGCCGCGCAGGCCGCGCCGCCCGCCGTACAGGATCAGGCCACCGCCACCGACCAACCTGCGGCGACGCCCGCAGCACCGGTTGTCACCGCCGCCGCCGCGCCTGCCCCGACACAAGCCGATGCCTCGCAAACAGTGGAGTCCATGACGCGCGACATCGCCGCGATGGCGCAGCAGATCGAGCAGCTCAAGGCCAACATCGCCGAGTTGAAGACAAGTCAGGAGCAGATGGTCCGCGAGATGGCGAAGTCATCAGCGCCAAAGCCGGTCGCCGAGACAAAACCGCCGATCGATCCGCGTGCGCGCGTGTCTGCGCTGCAGCCGCGCCTTTCGGCGCCGATGCCGCCGGTTCGCAAGCCGAAGCCGATCGTGTCGCACAGCTACACGCCGGCTTATTCGCCGCCGCCGATCGCGCCCCCGCCGTCACAGGCTGCCGCGGTCCCGCCGCCGGTGGCAGCACCGATCGCGACGACGCAAGCCGTTGCCGATGATGACGGACCTGTCGTGCGTCCGCCGATGCCGGTGCACTAGCGCCGCATCAAACGACCAACGCAGGCTGGCTGACTCGATGCGATGATGTGAGTCCGTGCAACTACGGTGATGCGCCAACGCGCACAAAGAGAAAAGGCCGTCGGGATCTATGCCGCCGGCCTTCTCTTGCAGCTGCCGGTTCCCGGAGCCCGGTTCTGCTGCAATTCCATGTCTTATGATCACGCCGACATATTTAATAAAATCTTAAAGCACTGGAGCCTTGCACATCATTTCTGCGCCATAAGCGCAGAGATTACGCGATCCGTTTATCGGATAAATATCGACTCAGTGGTACGATCTCTCATGTTTCGAAGCCGTCCGTTTGAAGGCTTCTTTTGGAAATTTGGATCGTCACACCGGGGAATTCGGATGCCGTACTATTCCTTCGATCTCGTGGTTGGTGAAGAGTTCAAGAACCAGGGTGGAATCATCCTCGAAGACATCGAGGTTGCCTCCGATCGCGCCGTTCAGCTCGCCACCGAGCTGTCGCAGGTGAAGCCGGAGCTGCAGCGGAAAGGTTGCTCGGTGCGCGTCACCGATCGCGATCACAACGAGGTCTATCGCACGCCGCTCGATCCCGTGCCGGCCTGGCGTCGCTAGCTAGTCGTCCAGCACCGGCGCTTCGAACCAGTTCGTCAGCGACAAGCCGCCGTCGACGACGAAGGCCGCGCCTGTGACGTAGCCTGACAATTTGTTCGAGAGCACGGTCAGCGCCATCGGCACGAGGTCGTCGGCCTCGCCGAGACGCCCGAGCGGAATGCGTCGCGCCAGCGAGGCATCCGCAACGAACCCTCCGGCCGCGATCGCACCCGGCACCAGCGCATTGACGCGGATGCGGTGACGACCGAAGGTCTTCGCGAGCTCCTTCACCAGCATCGCCATCCCCGCCTTTGCCGTCGAGTAGTGCGGCAGGTTGCGCGGCGTGCCCGCGTGCAGCGAGGTGAGAAACAGGAACGAGCCGGGCCGCTTCGCCGCGATCAGCCGTTTTGCGATTTCGCGGGCCAGATGAAAGCCGGCATCGAGATTGACGGCGTGCATCTCCTGCCAGGTTCGGCGATCGACCGCGAGCGCATGATCGGCCTCGCGCCGCGGCGGCGAGGCGCTGTGCACGAAATGCGTGACCTCGCCAAGCGCCGCATCGGCGGCCGCAAGCAATTCGTCGCACGCCTCGAGCCGGGCGAGATCGCCGACCCAGGGCCGCGCCAGATCAGGCGACCCGCTCGCGTCAATGGCGGCCTTGACCCGCTCCGCGCTGACATCGGCAAAGAGCGTCCGCACGCCCTCGCCGACCAGGCCCTGCGCGATCGCGCGGCCGATACCGTTGCCCGCACCGGTGACGAGCGCCCTGTCGCGTGCGGGATCGAACGGTGTGCTGAACAGGCTCATGTCGCTCTCCGGGGGCAAGGTCGGGCCCAATCTAGCGTGCCCCACAAACGGGCGACAATCAGCCGCGCCAACCATTGCGAAGCGGCCCGCCGGACGCTAGCCTCCCCAAAAAACGAGGAGGACCCAAGGATGCGCTACCCGTTCCTGATGGCAGGCCTGTTGCTGCTCGCCGCGCCCGCCCAGGCAGCTGACGACCATACGCGCTCGAACTATGTGACGATGGTCTTGCAGGCCTTCGCCGCCAAGGTCGAATGCCCGAACACGGACGTCGCCTATCAGGATCTGGTGCAGAAGGCGCAGCAGATGCAGCTTCCCGACGGCACCACCGAGCAGGTGCGCAAGGCCATTGCCTGGATGCACACCGGCGGCAAGATGGGCGAGAAGCAGTCCGACGACATCATGGCGGAGGTCGCGGTCGCAACCCAGACGACGGACCTCGACCAGCGCCGGCTCGGCATGACCAGCTGGTGCGAAAAGCAGAAGACCAACCTTGCCGGACTGATCCGAAACAAGGGCGGTTAACCGGCTTTCCCCGCATCGTTAAGCACGCCGCGACGGAACCCTCGTCGCGGCCCATAATCGTCACATTCCTGGCCAGCATGCGAGGCGTCTTCAAACTGGAGAACCCCATGCGGATCACTCATCTCGTCTTCGCCGGGCTGCTCGCGGCGAGCGCCGTGTTGACAGCGCCCGCGCTGGCGAAGAATTCCGATTCCCGGAAGGGCGAGGACAAGGCGACCTCGTCATCCTGCAGCGCCTATCAGCAGGCGGCTGACGGATCCTGGGAGCAGCTCCCCTGCAAGGAGACCGGCGAGCGGGCGCAGCCGCAGACCCAGCACAAGCCGGCAACGCAAGGTGCCGAGCAAGGCGAACGTTAGACCAACCCGACAGAGCGGGAACCGGGCGGCCTCGACCGGGTTGTCGGCTTGCCGCGGTGCATAGGCCAGCTAAGGTGCCGTGGGCAGGGCTGAGGATCAGCTGCTGGAAACGCCAACCCCGCGAGCTCTTGTGGATTCGATCGAGTTTGAGGACCTGCAACGCCGCCTGAAGGCGCTTGAGGAGGAAAACGCACGCCTCAAGGCCCAGGGGATCGCCGTTGTCGGCGAGCGAAAAAGGGCGGAGTCCGCACTCGCCGAAAGCGAGGAGCGCTACCGGACGCTGTTCAACTCGATCGACGAAGGCTTCTGCATCATCGAGTTCTTCGACGGACCGCACGGCCCGCTCAGCGATTACATCCATGTCGAGGCCAATCCCGCCTACACCCAGCATGCGGGCATTCCGAACGTGGTCGGCCAGAAGGTCCGCGAGATGGTCCCGACCGAAGCTGGCGGCTGGGTCGAGCTCTATGGCGACGTCCTGCGTACCGGTGTACCGATTCGCTTCGAACGCGAGCTGATGGCCACAGGGCGCCACCTCGAGCTCGCCGCCTTCCGGGTCGAGCCGGCCAGCCGCAAGCAGGTTGCGGTGCTGTTCCAGGACATCACGCCGCGCAAGCGCGCCGAGCGGGATCTGCAGCAGCTCAACGAGACGTTGGAGGCGCGCGTGGTCGCGGCGTTGGCCGAACGCAAGCTGCTTGCCGATATCGTCGAGGGCACCAACGCCTTCGTGCAGGTGGTTGACCCAAGCTTCCGCTGGCTTGCGATCAACGGTGCATCGGCCCGGGAATTCTTCCGCATCTACGGGGTGATGCCGCAGGTCGGTGACAATATGCTCGAGCTGCTTGAGGATCGGCCCGAGCATCGGGACGCCATCCGCTCCGTCTGGGCGAAGGCGCTCTCCGGGCAGGAATTTGTCGAGATCGGCGAATTCGGCGACCCCAGCCGAATCCGGCGCTCCTACGAGATGCGCTTCAATTGCCTGCGCGACGGCGATGGCCGGATCGCCGGCGCCTATCAGTTCGTCTACGACGTCACCGAACGGCTGAGAGAGCAGGAGCGCCTGCGCCAGGCCGAAGAGGCGTTGCGGCAATCGCAAAAGATGGAAGCGGTCGGCCAGCTCACCGGCGGCATCGCGCACGATTTCAACAATCTGCTCACCGGCATCACCGGCTCGCTGGAGCTGTTGCAGACACGGCTCGGCCAGGGCCGCGTCAAGGAGATCGACCGCTATGTGACCGCGGCGCAAGGCGCGGCCCGGCGCGCAGCCGCCCTCACCCACCGTTTGCTGGCCTTCTCGCGACGGCAGACGCTCGATCCGAGGCCCACCGACCTCAATAGACTCGTGATGGGCATGGAGGAATTGATCCGCCGCACCGTCGGCCCCGAAATCGCGCTGGAGGTCGTCACCGCAGGCGGATTGTGGGCCACGCTGATCGATGCCTCGCAGCTCGAAAATGCGCTGCTCAACCTCTGCATCAATGCGCGCGACGCGATGCCGGAGGGCGGCCGCATCACCATCGAGACCGCCAATCGCTGGCTCGACGAACATGGCGCGGGCGAACGCGATCTCGAACCCGGGCAATACGTCTCGCTCTGTGTCACCGACACCGGCACCGGCATGGCCGCAGATGTGATCGATCGCGCCTTCGATCCCTTCTTCACCACCAAGCCGATCGGCCAGGGCACGGGCCTCGGCCTCTCGATGGTCTATGGCTTCGTGCGGCAGTCCGGCGGACAGGTGCGCATCTATTCCGAGGTCGGACAAGGCACCACGATGTGCCTCTATCTGCCGCGCCATTACGGCCACGAGGCAGACAAGCCGTCAGCACTCGCCACCAAGAGCCCCGTACGCCCGCAGGCAAGCCACACCATCCTGATCGTCGACGACGAGCCCTCGATCCGCATGCTGCTGACGGACGCGCTGGAAGAGATCGGCTTTGACGTCATCGAAGCGCATGACGGCCCAACCGGACTGAAGATCCTGCAATCGGATGCGACCATCGACCTGCTCATCACCGATGTCGGCCTGCCCGGCGGCATGAACGGTCGCCAGCTCGCGGATGCCGCGCGCGCGACCAAGCCGACGTTGAAGGTGCTGTTCATCACCGGTTACGCGGAGAACGCGATCATCGGCAACGGCCAGCTCGCGCCCGGCATGCAGGTGCTGACCAAGCCGTTCGTCGTCGAGGCGCTGGCGGGCCGCGTGCTCGATATGATCAAGGACGGAACCGGACCAAGCTGACGAATCCGGTTCCGGCGAATCAGCTAACGGCCGGACCGCGCATGATCTTCATGGCGTCGGCGATGTGGCGCCATTCCTTGGCTTCGTCGGCCTCGCCACGGCCCTCGCAAGCCTGCGCCTGTTCGGCGGCCTTCGCAATCGCAGCGAAACCGTGTCTTTCCAGCATTTGCCGCGCGACAGTATGGAGCTGGATCTCGGACATCATGGGCGCACTCCCGTTTGAAGGAAACCGCGGCGCCCGGCTCGGCGCTCCGCGGGTTTCTGATAACGGATTTGCCGTAGCTCCCGTTCCGCACGCTACCGATCACATCGGCAGGCCCAGGAACTTGAACGGCTCGGCCTCGCGGAAGCTGGCGGTCGCATCACCCGCAAATGTGTGATCCTGGTCCGGGCCGAGATCGAGCTTCTTCACCTTTCCGGTCTGCGGCGAGAAATCGACCTTCTTGAGATCGACCCAGAACGTGTTCGGCGTCAGCACCGACTCGAAGAAATAGAGTTTTCGCTGGTGGTCGGCGACGGTGCGCCAGCGCGTCGACGAGATGTTCGGTTCATCCGGCGTGTTGATGCCGAAAGGCACGGACGTGTTGCGGATCACGCTGAAGACGCTGGCGAGCGCGCGGTCGGGATTTTCGTCCTTCGGGATCGCGTTGACGTAGAACGAGGCGCGCGCGAACCGGTCGGAAGCGCGGTTGGTGCCGGGCAAGAACACCGTGCCGCCGATCTGCTTCCAATAGGCGTTGAGCGCGAGTTGCTCGTCGAAGGTCGGCGAATTCGTCATCACCTGGTATTGCCGGCCGTGATGGATGACTTGCTTGCCGGCGATATATTCGACGATGGCGCTGTCGCCGGTCGCATCCGAGATCGACAGGTGCAGCGTCGCGAGCCGCTTCTCGCCCGGCACGTTGTCGGTGACGATCGTGAACGGCTCCTTCGCGAGCACGTCGACCGCCTCTTGCACGGTAGCGAAATTGTCGAGCACATATTGCGCCCATGCCGCAATGGTCAGGCCCGGCTTGCTCTGGTCGAACCTGGGGTATTCCGACTCCACCAGCCACAGCACGTTGGCCATCAAGCCGGCCTCGTTGAGCCCATCGGTGGTCGAGATGTCGTAGCCCGAGGCGATCACGCTGCCGTATTTCGAGGTCCATTTGAGCGAGTTGGGCCCCACTTCGCCGGTTCGGGCCATGTCGCGCGGAAAGATCCAGAGATTGGTGGCAACATCGCTCTTCCAGTCCATGGAGCGCGCCGTGATCACCTGATTGCCTGCGCCGTGATAGACGAAACGCGTGCAGGCCAGCGAGACCGATGGCGCGGCTGCGATCGCTGCGGCGAGCGCCACGGCCATGATGCGTTGATGGATCGGCTGTCCCGACGGCATGGCGCATTCCCTTCCTGAACCAGCAGGACGCGCAACGCCCTGCAATGACAATCCAGCGTCGAGACGGAATCGGGCGAAACCGTGGTTCCCGGCATGCACGCAAGACAAAGGCGGCCCGCCGTGCCCGGCGGACCGCCTTCTCACCCACCCCAAAGTCTGCGGTCGCGTCCCCTACGCGACAGCCACCTTCTTGCGCTCGATATCGTTGGGCACCTCGATGTCGACCTCGAGGGTCGAGACCTCGTCGCCACGCTCGAGCCGGACGATGACCTTGGTCGGATCCAGCGTCACGTGCTTGGACACGACGGCGAGAATTTCCTCACGCAGCACGCCGAGCAGATCGGGCTGGCCACGCAGTCCGCGTTCATGGGCAAGCAGGATCTGCAACCGTTCGCGAGCGACGGGTGCGGACGCCTTGTTGCCGCGGAGAAGCCGGAGCAGACCCATGCTCATGCAGCCCTCCGTCGCAGCAGACGATCCATGAAGCCCTTGCGCTCGGTCGGCACATGCATGGCGACAGTGTCGCCGCACAGCCGCCGCGCCGCGTCGATATAGGCCCGCGCGGGCGCGCCGTGGGCGTTCGACAGCGTCACCGGCGTGCCGACGTTGGAGGCCTTCAGCACGTCCTGGCTCTCGGGGATGATGCCGAGCAGAGGCGTTGCGAGGATCTCCAGGATGTCGTCGATGGTGAGCATCTCGCCGCGCGCCGCGCGCGAAGGATCGTAGCGGGTGATGAGGATATGCTTCTCGACGCGCTCGCCCTTCTCGGCCCGCACGGTCTTGGAATCGAGCATGCCGATGATGCGATCGGAATCGCGCACTGAGGAGACTTCCGGATTGGTGACGATCACGGCCTCGTCGGCGAAGCGCATCGCCATGGAGGCGCCGCGCTCGATGCCGGCAGGGCTGTCGCAGATCACCCAGTCGAAACGGCTGCGCAGGTCGGCAATGACCTTGCCCACGCCCTCTTCCGTCAGCGCGTCCTTGTCGCGGGTTTGCGAGGCCGGCAGCAGCCAGAGGTTCTCCAGCCGCTTGTCCTTGATCAGCGCCTGCGGCAGCTTGGCCACGCCCTGCACGACGTTGATGAGATCGAACACCACGCGGCGTTCGGCGCCCATCACGAGGTCGAGGTTGCGCAGGCCGACGTCGAAATCGACGACGACGACCTTGTCGCCGCGTTGCGCGAGCGCAGCTCCCAATGCGGCGGTCGTGGTGGTCTTGCCGACCCCGCCCTTGCCTGATGTCACGACCAGTACCTTACTCATCTGAAATGTCTCCTTTGCTGGTCAGTTCAGTGCTGTAATTCGCATGGTATTCCCCTGCAGCCAGGCCTGCGCCGGCTTGCCGCGCAAGTCGGCGTCGATATCGTCGGCGGTCTGGTAAAACCCATCGATTGCAAGCAGTTCAGCCTCGATCTTCTGGCAGTAGATGCGCGCGCTGGTGTGACCGTTCACGCCCGCCATGGCGCGGCCGCGGAGCGCGCCGTAGATGTGGATGGAACCGCCGGCGACGACTTCGGCTCCCGAGCCGACCGAGCCCAGAATAGTGACGTCGCCCTCGGGAAAGATCACGGTCTGGCCGGAGCGCACCGGGGCCTCGAGCAGCAGCGAGGTCGGCTTGGTCTCGACCTTGGCCTCAGGCTTCTTGGGCGCGCTGGGCTCGATCACGCAGCTTCGCCCGCCCGAGAGCAGCGGCGGCATGGACGGCGTCAGCCGCGCCTCCTCCACACCCTCGATACCGAGCACGCGGATGTTGCGGTCCTGCAGGCTGGTGAGGAGATGACCGATGCCGGCCTGGCTGAGATCGACCGAGGACAGATCGACCACGACGGGCCGACCGGCGAAGAAGCCCGGCGAGCGCGCGATGGTGGTGTCGATCTCCTGGAGCCAGTCCTGGATCGGAACCGTCGGCACGAACACGAAGGCCACGTAGGAGCGCCCGCGCAGGCGCACCATTTGGCGTTGGATTTTTGCTTCAGCCTCCATGGCGGCCGACTCGTTCCCAGTTATTGAATGGTTAACGATGCCGCCGATATGGTTAATGGCCGGTTAATTTCTCCTTGCGACGGGTACGTGGGCGGATTTGGCTGCCGGTGGGCCTCGCCCCTTCCCCGCGCTCTACTGGCAATCGTGTCGCACGCCGTTCGCGCGCTATTGGCACAAACTGCATAGCTGGTTCGCCGGCATCGACCTACTCTCCCCGCGAGCTCTTCTCGCCAAGCGCGTCGCCCCGCGGCTCGCAACATTCGGCTGTCGTGGAGAGAACATCATGCCGACGATGCATCGGCCGGGCGAAGTCCGGCGAGCACGGGTCATTCGTCCATTGCTGCCGCTTCTCGCCGCGGCTCTGATTGGCGCGCACATCACCCCGGCTCTTGCCGACCAACCGGTAAGAATCATCGGACTTCCCGCGGTCCCCGTCTGGACCGGCGATTTCGACGGGATGAAGGACCGCAAGCTCGTTCGCATCCTGGTGCCCTTCAGCAGGACGTCGTTCTTTCTCGACAAGGGCGAAGCCTTCGGCTTCGAAGCCGAGCTTGGTCAGGAGTTCGAGACCTGGCTGAACAAGCGCTACGGGAAGAAGCCCTATCACATCAACGTGGTCTTCATACCGACGCCGCGCGATCGATTGTTCGACGAACTACGAGCGGGCAAAGGTGACATCGCCGCCGGCAATCTCACCATCACCGCGGAGCGCGCCAGCCTCGTCGATTTCGCAGCGCCTTGGGCGACGAACGTCAAGGAAGTCCTTGTGACGGGACCCGCGGCGCCAGCCATCGCAGGGCTCGACGATCTCGCCGCAACCGGCGTGACAACGAGGCTCTCCAGCAGCTATTTCACGCATCTGAAGACGATCAACGAACAGCGCAAGCAGTCGGGAAAGGCGCCGATCAAGCTCGATGCCGCCGACGAAAATCTCCAGGACGAGGATCTGCTCGAAATGGTGGGTGGCGGCCTGCTGCCGTGGGTGGTCGTCGATCGTCACAAGGCCGTCGCCTGGTCGGGCCTGCTCAAGGGACTCAAGGTCCGGGAGGACATCACGATCAACGACGGCGGTGAGCTGGCTTGGGCTCTACGAAAGGACAGCCCGCTCCTGACCAAGGAGCTCAACGAGTTCGTCGCCGGCCACCGGCTCGGAACGGAGTTCGGCAACAACCTCAAAGCGCGTTACGTGACCAACGCCAAGGCCATCAAGAATGCGATTGCCGACGCCGGAAAGCTCCAGGCGCTGGTCGCGGCATTCACGGAGTATGGCGGTCGATACGCCATCGATCCGATGCTGCTCGCGGCACAAGGCTACCAGGAGTCCGGCTTCGACCAGAAGATGCGAAACAGCTCCGGCGCGGTCGGCATCATGCAGATCAAGCCGAGCACGGCGCACGAGAAGCAGATTGCCATCAACGATGTTACCTCGCGTGCGGAGGACAACATCCACGCCGGCGCAAAATATCTCCGCTTCCTCGCCGACACCTACATCGCCGAACCCGCCGTCGAGGCCCGCGAACAGGTGTTGATGGCGCTCGCGGCCTACAATGCGGGCCCCGGCAATCTGAAGAAATTTCGCGATTTTGCCAGTAAGCATGGCCTCGACCGAAACCGCTGGTTCGGCAACGTCGAGAACGGAGCGGCGGCGATCGTCGGGCAGGAGACGGTCGGCTATATCGGCAATATCTACAAATACTACGTCGTCTACGCGGCCCAGATCAAAGCAAACGAGGAAGCCGCGAAGACCGACGCCGCGGCCAAGCCGTAACCCTACTTCTTCACCTTGCTCGCATCCATCTTGATCGCGGGATCCAGCATCCCGGTCGAGAACGCCGTCGTCACGTCGAACGGCTTTTCCATGCCCAGATACGTCTGGACCAGCTCGTAATCCTTCTTCATCCGCTCGCCGTCGATCCAGCCGAGACCCTTAGTGGTCGTGAACTCGTCGGTCATCAGATATTTGATGCGCTCCCACTGGCGCTCCTGGTTCTCCTTGTCGAGACCGGAGACCTGGTCGAGCAGCGCCTTCAGGCACGGCGTGACGTCGACGACGCAGGCCGCAAAGGCCTTCTGCGAGATGCGCACGAACGCCTCGACCAGCTTCGGATTCTTCTGGAGATAGGCGCCGTTGACGATCAGCGAATTGCCGTAGGGGTTGAGGCCGATGTCCTTCCAGTTGACGTAGCCGAGGTCCTGCCCGAACTCGATCACCTTCAGATCGTGCTCGTTGTAGAAATCGCTGATGATGTCGACGGTGTGGCTCTTCAGCGCAGCGATCTTCGCGGTCGGCCCGATATTGACGAAGCTGACGGAGTCGGGCGCGAGACCGGCGGCCTTGGCGAAGGCCGGCCACATCACGCGCGAGGCGTCCCCCGGCGGATTGCCGATCTTGTGGCCGGCGAAATCCTTTACGCCGTTCACGCCGTAGCTCTTCAGCCAGTAGAACGTCTGGCCGGTGTTGGCGTAGATGCTCATCAGTGCCACATCGTCGGCGCCCTTGCTCTTGGCGACCAGCATGGTGGCGAGATCGGCGATACCGAACGGCGAGCCGCCGGAGCCGACCTTGGCGGCGGATACGCCGGAGCCCTTGCCGACCTCGATGGTCAGGTCGATGCCGGCCTTCTCGTACCAGCCCTGCGCCTTGGCGTAATAGAACGGCGAATGGTCGGCGGTCGGCGTCCAGTTCAGGATCAGGTTGACCGCCTCGCCCGCGCTCGCCGGCATTGCCGGCAAACCCAGCGCCAGAGCCACGAAAGCCGCCTGCAAACGTTTCATCGTCTGTCTCCCCATTGCCGCACCCGGCTTGTCGCTCTCCCCGCGTGAGGCTACCAATGCAACAAGCCCGTCCTCCACTTGTCAACTGTTTGGTTGGAAATGCCCGCAAAACGATCAGGCGACACCGTGCCGCAGCGCCGCGACCCCGTCGCCACCCGCAAGAAGCTGCTCACCGCGGCGCGCCTGGAGTTCGCCCGGCACGGTTTTGCGGGCGCCCGCGTCGACGAGATCGCGGAGCGCGCCGGCGTCAACAAGCAGCTGGTCTACCACTATTTCGGCGACAAGGACGCGCTCTACCTCGCCGTGCTCGAATGGGTCTACGAGGACATCCGCGAGCAGGAGCGCAAGCTCAATCTCGAGGGCCTGCCGCCGGACAAGGCGATCCGCCGGCTGATCGAGGCCTCGTTCGATCATTTGGCGGAAAACCCCGATTTCATCGTGCTTCTGAACGACGAGAACCGCGGCGGCGCCCGCCACGTCCGCGGCTCGACGCGGCTGGAGGCGATGCATTCGCCGCTGGTGAAGAGCGTCTCCCACATCCTGCACGAAGGCGTGCGCGCCGGATTGTTCCGCAAGGGGATCGACCCGGTCCAGCTCTACATCTCCATCGCCGGCTTGAGCTATTTCTTCTTCTCCAACACGCCGACGCTGTCGGCGATCTTCGGCAAGGACCTGTCGAGCCGCACCGCTCGCCGCGCCCGCCGCCGGCATGTCGCCGATCTCGTGCTGCAGTCGCTCCGGCCGTAATCAACCAACTGGTTGAAACTTGGCGCCGGGACGGTTAAGCTCGGCGTTGCGGTAGTGATGCCGAGGCAACAGGGAGCAGACGGTGGCAGGTGGCGGAGCCAGCAGTCCGGCGCGCAGCGTTGCGATCGTCCTGATCGTGCACCTGGCCGTGCTCGTGCTCTGGCAGGTCGCGGTCGATGCCTTCCACGTGCCGAAATTCATCCTGCCCTCGCCGCTCGCAACCGTGCAGACGCTGGGAACTGCCAGCTATGCCTGGGGCGCCAACACGCTGGTGACGGCGGTCGAGATCCTCGGCGGCTTCGCGCTCGGCGCTTTCGTCGGCGTCGCGCTTGCGGTGATCTTCAGCTGGGCGCCGCTGCTCAGCCTCGCGCTGCTGCCGCTGTTCGTCACGCTGAACATGATCCCGAAGGTCGCGCTCGGTCCGCTCTTCATCGTCTGGTTCTCCTACGGCATCCTGCCGAACATCCTGATCGCCTTCAGCATCTGCTTCTTCCCGATCCTGCTCACCACCGCGCGCGGCCTGCGCGAGGTCGAGCCGGACCTGCTCGATCTCGTCAAATCGCTGCGCGGCTCGCGCTGGACGCTGTTTCGCAAGATCCAGTTGCCGGGCTCGCTGCCCTATGTGTTCTCCGGCATGAAGGTCGGCGCCATCCTTGCGGTCGCCGGCGCCATCGTCGGTGAGTTCATCGCCTCCGAGCGCGGGCTCGGCTACCTCATGATCCAGGTGCAGTCGTCGCTCGACACGCCCGCGATGGTGATGGCCGTCGTGCTGCTGACGTTGCTCGGCGTCGCCCTCTACGGCCTGGTGCTCGTGCTCGAACGCATGTTCGTCGTGGGCGATGCAAGACAAGCCTGAAAACGAACAAACCTGAAAACGGCAAACCTGAAGGACCAATCGATGCTCCTCACCCGCCAGACGCTGCCGAAGACGATCCCTGATATCGCGGCCCTCGACGATCTCCTCTGCCGTCCGACGCAGGCGCTGATCGACGATCTCAAAAGGGTCGAAGGCGACATCATGATCCTCGGCGTCGCCGGCAAGATGGGGCCGACGCTGGCGGGGCTGGCGAAGGCCGCCGCCCCCGACCGCCGTGTCATCGGCGTCGCCCGCTTCAGCGACGCCAGTGTCAAGGACTGGCTGCAGGCGCGCGGCGTCGAGACCATCAATTGCGACCTGCTCGATGACGCAGCGATCAAGGCGCTGCCGAAGGCGCCCAACATCATCTTCATGGCCGGCCGCAAGTTCGGCGCCGAGGGCGATCTGTCGCTGACCTGGGCGATGAACGCGCATGTGCCGGCGCTGGTGGCGCAGGCCTTCCCGTCGTCGCGGATCGTGGCGTTCTCGACCGGCTGCGTCTATCCGTTCGTCGGCGTCGACGGCAAAGGCTCGACCGAGGACATGGCGCCGAACCCGCCCGGCGAATACGCCCAGTCCTGCGTCGGTCGCGAGCGCATGTTCGAGTATTTTTCGCACAAATTCGCAACACCGGGCCGGCTGTTCCGGCTCAATTACGCGATCGACATGCGCTACGGCGTGCTGCACGACATCGCGACAAAAGTGCTGACGGGCACATCGATCGACGTCAGCCTCGGCCACGTCAATTTCATCTGGCAGGGCGATGCATCCGCGCAGGCGCTGCGGTGCCTGGCGCATTGCACGGCGCCGACCACGCCGATCAATGTCAGCGGCCACGAGATTCTGGCGGTGCGCGATCTCGCACAGAAATTCGGCGCCCGCTTCGGCCGCGCGCCGGTGCTGACAGGCAAGGAAGAACCGACGGCGTGGCTGACTGACACGTCGAAAGCCGTGGAGCTGTTCGGCCTGCCGGTCGTCGACACTGAGCAGCTGATCGCCTGGACCGCCGACTGGGTCTCCCGGGCCATGCCGAGCCTCGGCAAGCCGACCAAATATGAGGTGCGCGATGGCCGCTACTGACGGGCCTCCCGTCATCAAGCTCGGCCTGGACGATGCCATGGCCGGGCTCGTGCTCTCGACGGAGGCGCACTGGAACCAGACCGAGGAGGACTGGCGCGTCTTCCTGCGCGACGGCGTCGTGTTCGGCATTCGCACCGGCGTGCTGCTGGTCGCGACGGCCGCGCTGCTGCCCTATTCCGGCAACAACGCCTGGATCAGCATGGTGCTGGTGACGGCAAGCCACCGCCGCCGCGGCCTCGCCACGCGCCTCGTCGATGCCTGCCTGGAAACCGCGCGCAAGAACGGCCTGACAAGCTGGCTTGATGCCACGCCGGACGGGGTTGCGGTCTACGGGCCGCTCGGCTTCACGCCGACGCTGCAATTGCGGCGGATGAAGCTCGCGACACCCGCGCGTGCCGCAGCGCCGCCATTGTCATCCGCGAGCATCGATGCGCTTCGCGCGCGCGACCGGCGGGCCACCGGGCTCGATCGCACCGCGCTGCTGTCAGCCTTCGCGCAGCGCTCCGGCTCGCGCATCGTCTCGGCCAACGGAGCCATCGCACTGGTGCGCGATGGCCGGACCGCCCGCCACATCGGCCCGTTATTCGCCGACAATGCCGCGGCAGCGCTGGCGCTGGTTCATGCGATCGTACGCTCCGAGACCGGCCCGCTCCTGCTCGACGCGGTCGCGCCGCAGGCTGCGTTCCTCGAAGGATTGACCGCATCGGGCTGGACCATCGAGCGCCCGTTCCAGCGCATGCGGTTCGGACCCGCCACCACCGCGAGCGAAGAAATGCCATTCGCCGTCGCCGGCCCCGAATTCGGATAGGACATCATGCACCACAGCCAGATCAACGCCGACGTCCGCAAGCTCATTGCCGAGGGTACCGTGCTGCCGGCGCATCCGCTCGCGCTCACCGCCGAGCGCCAGCTCGACAAGAAACATCAGCGCGCCTTGACGCGCTACTATATCGACGCCGGCTCCGGCGGCCTTGCCGTCGGCGTGCACACCACCCAATTCGCCATCCGCGACGTCGGCCTCTACCGCCCCGTGCTCGAGCTCGCCGCAGAGACCGCCGCGACCTGGACCAAGCGTCCGCTGGCCATGGTCGCGGGCCTCGCCGGCCCGACCGCACAGGCCGTCACCGAAGCCCGCACCGCGCGCGACATCGGCTATCACGCGGGCCTCCTCAGCCTCGCCGCGATGAAGAGCGCCTCCGAGGACGAGATCATCGCGCACTGCACCGCCGTTGCTGCCGAGATCCCGCTCGTCGGCTTCTACCTTCAGCCGGCGGTCGGCGGCGTCATCCTGTCGAGCCGGTTCTGGCAGCGCTTTGCCTCGATCGACAACGTGATCGCAATCAAGATCGCGCCGTTCAACCGCTATCGCACGCTCGACGTGCTACGTGGCGTCGCGGCCGCCGGCGCGCTCGATCGCGTCGCGCTCTACACGGGTAACGACGATCACATCCTGCTCGACCTGATGCTGCCGTTCGACTTGCGCGACAAGGGCGTCACCACGCGCACCTATTTCAAAGGCGGCCTGCTCGGCCACTGGTCGGTGTGGACGGCGAGCGCAATACAGCAGTTCGAACGCTGCAAGCAGGCGCGGCACAAGGACAGCGTGCCGGCCGACCTGCTCGCACTCGATGCCCGCGTCACCGATTGCAACAGCGCCTTCTTCGACGTCGCCAACAATTTTCACGGCTGCATCGCCGGCTGTCACGAGGTGCTGCGGCGCCAGGGCCTGATGCAGGGCCTGTGGTGCCTCGATCCGAACGAGGGTCTGAGCCCCGGCCAGAAGGACGAGATCGACCGCGTCACGCGCGAGCATGCTGATCTGAGCGACGATGCTTTCGTGGCCGACAATCTGAGCAAATGGCTGGCATGAGCTCAAAACCCTTCATCAGCCTGCAAGGCGTCCGAAAGGTCTATCGTAGCGGCGGCACCGAGTTCCTCGCGGTGTCCGACGTGACCATGGACGTGCAGGAAGGTGAGCTGGTCTCGCTGGTCGGTCCGTCCGGCTGCGGCAAGACCACGGTGATGAAGATCCTGGCCGGCCTGCACGGCGCAGACGGCGGCACGGTGACGATCGGCAATGCCGAGAGCCCGTTCGATCCGACCCGCGACATCGGCATGGTGTTCCAGCAGGCCCTGCTGCTGAAATGGCGCACCATCCTGGACAATGTGCTGTTGCCGGCCGAGATCGTCGGCCTGCCGATCAAGGCCGCGCGCGAGCGGGCGCGCGATCTGCTCAACCTCGTCGGCCTTGCCGGCTATGAACAGAAATATCCGCGAGAGCTCTCCGGCGGCATGCAGCAGCGCACGGCGATCGCGCGCGCCTTCATCCACGATCCGAAGCTGATCCTGATGGACGAGCCGTTCGGCGCGCTGGACGCGCTGACGCGCGAGCAGATGAACCTGGAGATGCTGCGGATCTGGCGCGAGAGCGGCAAGACCATCATCTTCGTCACGCATTCGATCCAGGAAGCCGTGTTCCTGTCCTCGCACTGCGCCGTGCTGACTGCGGGCCCCGCCAAGATGGCCGACTACTTCCCGATCGACCTGCCCTTCCCGCGCGATCTTCCGCTCAAGACGACTGATGCGTTCGGCGCCTATGCGCGGCGGATCTACGCGAAACTCGGGCTGGGCTCCTCCTGAGACGAAGGCTCAGAATTCTCCGCCGACGCCGAGATAGGCCGTGTGCTCGGTGCCGCCGCCATTGCCATAGCCGCCCACGACGGTGAACGGCATGGCGGTGTTGAGGCGATGGGCGAAACCAACACCGAAGCCGCCCTCGCCGTGAAACGTGGAGCCGCGGACCTGCCAGGTGGTCTTGCCCGGCGCGGACGGCATCGGCGCGCTGGCGGCCGCAACAGCGGCAGCGATACCGCGCCGCGCTTCGGTCAGGTTGTTGCCGATCTGCGCCTGGAGCGAGCCGATCTGCGACTGAAATCCGGAGGTGATGCCGGATAGCTGGCTCATGTTGACGGCATCGGTCGGGTTGACGCCGGCGGCCACGTTCGTGAGGCGACGCTCGTTGCCGGCCGTGCCGAACGACACGGTGTTGGCGGCGGTTGCGACCGAGCCCGCGCCGATCGCGACGGAATTGGCTGCCGATGCAGTCGCACCTGCGCCAAGCGCGGTGGCGTTGATCCCGGTCGCGTTGGAGGAGGTCCCGACCGAGGTCGTCCCCTCACCATTGGCGTTGCTGAAAGTACCCACCGCCGTCGACGTGTTGCCGGTGGCGATGGCGTTGCTGCCGAGTGCGGTCGCGAAACTGCCGGTGGCGGTGCTGGTCTCGCCGATCGCCGTGGCCCGGGTACCCGTCGCGATGCTGCCCTGGCCGTAGGCACTGGCCGCACCGCCGTTGGCGAAGCTGTTGGCACCGGTCGCGGTCGCGTATTGGCCGCTCGCCCTGCTGTTCTGGCCCGTGGCCGTTGCGGTGTCGCCATTGGCGAAGCTGCTGGCGCCGGTTGCGGTCGCGTTGTTGCCGATGGCACTCGCGCTCGCGCCCGTTGCGGTCGCCGCCGCGCCGGATGCCAAGCTGCTGGCGCCGGTCGCGGTGGCATTCAGCCCGCTAGCGAAGGCGTTGCCTCCGAACGCAGCGGCATTGTCGCCAATGGCACTGGAGTGGGTACCAGCTGCCGTGGCGCCCGCGCCGGTCGCGGTGGAATTGTCGCCAAATGCGCTGGCCGATAGTCCGGTTGCCGTGGTGCCGGTACCGATCGCGGTTGCGTTATCGCCGGTCGCATTGGACAAGCCGCCGATGGCAATCGCGGTATTGCCGGTTGCGGTGGATGAGTAGCCATAGGCAGCGGCGAATATCCCCTGTGTCGTCGCGCTCGGCCCGACCGCCGTGGCAAAGCCGGATGGCGCGTTGTTGACGCCACCGCCGGCCGCGTAGTCGGCAGCCATTGCGGATCCGGTGTGAAGGAATGTGGTCGCGAGAAGGATCGCCAAACAAAAGGCGATCGGGCGCCTAGCGGTCCCTAAAATGCTGTTCCGTGAGGCCATTTTCGACTCCATTCCCTGTTGCGCAAGGTCTGGAGGAATGGCGAAATTCGCACATCAACCGTAAGGTTGAGAAACGCCGGGCGACGTCCCTGCCTATCGTTTTCCGGCAGGATGTTGCAGCAATGCATCGCATTGCGCGGCCCTCCGTCCCGGCCACACGCTCGGAACTCGTAGGGTGGGCTAAGCGAAAGCGTGCCCACCGCCTCTCTCAAACGGAAACAGATCGTGGGCACGGCGCAAATGCGCCTTTGCCCACCCTACGAGAGCCGGGCGCGGCTTAGTCAACCGCGCCCTCCTCGCGATCAGCTCTTATTCCGCATCTTGCTGAGCAGATAGTTGTCGTAATAGTTCTCCGCGATCTGCGTGTAGAACAGCAGTTCCTTCTGATACGCGTCGTGGCTTTCCTTGGTGCGCTTGAACAGGTCGCTCTTGGCGGCGAGCTCGTTCAGATGCTCCTGGGTCGCGTTGTAGCTGGCTTCCATCACCGGCTGCGGGAACGCCTTCAGCTCCGCGCCGTTCGCGATCAGCCGCTTCAACGCCGCCGGGTTCACGCTGTCGTACTTCTCGAGCATCCAGGCGCCGGCCGCGGACGCGGCCTGGTTGACGATGGCCTGGTACTGCTTCGGCAGGCTCGCCCACTTCTCGTCATTGACGATCATGTGCAGCATGGCGCCGCCTTCCCACCAGCCGGGGAAATAGTAGTACTTGGCGACCTTCTGGAAGCCGAGCTTCTCGTCGTCATAGGGACCGACGAATTCGACCGCGTCGAGCGAGCCCTTCTCCAGCGCCGCATAGATGTCGCCGCCCGCGAGCTGCTGCGGCACGACACCGAGCCGCGCCAGCACGTGGCCACCCATGCCGGCGATGCGGAATTTCAGGCCCTTGAGATCGTCGACGGTCTTGATTTCCTTGCGGAACCAGCCGCCCATCTGGGTGCCGGAATTGCCGCAGAGAATGGCGTGCGTCTTGAACGGCTTCAGCGCCTCGTTGGTCAGCTCGGCGCCGCCGCCAAAGTACCACCAGGACTCCTGGTGGCGATGGTTCATGCCGAACGGCGCGCCGGTGGCGTAGGCCAGCGCCGGCTCCTTGCCGATGTAGAAGTAGAGCGGCGTCTGCGCCATCTCGACGGTGTTGACGCTGACGGCATCGAGCGCCTGCAGACCGGGGACGAGCTCGCCGGCGGCAAAGGTCTGGATCTGGAATTTGTTGTCGGTGGCTTCAGCGACGTATTTCGCGAAGGTCTGCGCCGTGCCGTAGATGGTGTCGAGCGACTTCGGGAAGCTCGAGGTCAGGCGCCATTTGATCTCGGGCGCGCTTTGCGCGATCGCAGGGGCCGCAACCAGCGTCGTCGCGCCGGCGACCGCGCCGCCCTTGAGAAATGTACGGCGTTTCATGTTGGGGTCTCTCCCTCTCAGTCAGGCTTGAAATGGGTGGCGTAAGCCACGGTCGTCGCGGACCGTTTGCCTGTTCCCGCCACCCAGTTCAAGCCATGATAAAGGAGGGGCGCCCTGCCCAATCAGCGCTGCCGCCGCGGTCAGGCGTCCCCGACAAAGACCGACAGCGCCTGTCGCAATTCCTTGTAGGCGCGCGGTCCGATCTTGGCCGCGAGCGCCTTGTCGCTTTCGGCCGCCGCAGGCCTCAGCCCGCCCAGCAGCGCGGTGCCCGCCTCGGTCAAATAGAGCACGTAATAGCGGCGGTTGATCGCCGACGCCGTGCGCCGCACCAGGCCCCGGCCCTCCAGATGATCCACCAGCCTGCCGAGCCCGGCGCGCTCGATCGACAGAAGCTGCGCGACCGCCAGCTGGTTGACGCCGGGATTGGCGTCGATCACGCAGAGCACGGAAAATTGGGCGGGACTGATCTCGAAGGCCGCCAACTGACGGCTGAATTCCTTGAAGATCCAGAGCTGCGCCCGGCGAATGGAATAGCCGAGCAGTTGCGAGAGGTCGCCGAGGTCAAGCGGTTTCGCCTTGGCCGTTTTCGTGCCGGATACGACGCGCGGCGCCGGTCGCGACGGCTTTGTCACGCGCGCCGCCCGCTGCGGTCGCGCGATCCGCTTCCTGATCCGTGCCTTGCCTGGCTGCATCGACGTGCATCTTTCGCAAAGCCGGTGCAAGCGCATCCGGCTGCATCTCGAGGATTCGGACAGCGAGTCTAACGCAACGCGGTCGGATCGAGAAGCCGCGCGGACCATCGCGGCGGCGCGTACAGCTTCTACGACAAGTTGCACAGCAATATCGCGCAATGCGTCATGTTGACACGACAACATGGCTCGCCTAAGGATCGTGAAAGCCTGCCGCACCGCGAGTGGGTTCAAGGGGAGCGAACGTCCGTGCCGTCATCAGGGGTGGGCACCGATCCGCATGCCATGGCGCATCGCGGCGGAGCGGTTTTGCGCGTGAATGAAACTGCGTCGCGGCGCATCGCCGGCGAACACTCATCTCTCCCCATAACGATTCAGAAAACGTCTCCGACCACCCGACACCTCGCCGGTTCGCGATGCGTCGCGTGCATTCGTTCAATCATCAACGTTGAAACCGGGAGGGCATGACATGAAACGATTTTTCCTCGCCTCGACGATCGTCGCCACGTGGGCGTCGCTCGGCCCGCAGGCAACGGCACGCGGGCTGCCGCCGAGCGGCGTGGCCCCGCGCTCGTCCTGCACCGCCCTCACCGGGCTCACTCTGCCGAACACGCAGATACTGAGCGCGACGCAGAAGTCCGGCTATTGCAACGTGGTCGGCATCATCAACAAGCGCGTCTCCACGCAAGACCCCGATCATTTCACCTACGGCATCGGCTTTGCGCTCAATCTGCCCAACACCTGGCATGGCCGCTTCGAGATGATGGGCGGCGGCGGCACCGACGGCAGCCTCAATGCCGACCCGCAAGGTGCGGCCGGCGTCGAGCTCGGCCAGGGCTGGGCGGTGGCGGCCGACGACGGCGGCCACGAGGACAGCGCGACCAACGTGGTCGGCGGCCATCAGGACGACGACGCCAATGCCGGCGGCTCCGCGCATTTCGCGATCGATGCGCAGGCACGCCGCGACTACGGCTATAACGGCATCGAGAAGACCGCGACCACCGCCAAGCAGATCATCTCCGATTTCTACGGCCTCGAGACCGTCTATTCCTACATCATGGGCTGCTCGAACGGCGGCCGCGACGCGATGGTCGCCTCGCAACGATCGCCCTGGCTGTTCGACGGCGTGATCTCGCAAAACCCGGGCTTCAACCTACCGCAGGCGGGCCTCGCCGAAGCCTGGAACGAGCAGGTGCTCGGCACGCTGTCGACCAGCAAGGACGTCAACGGCCAGCCCTATATTCCCGACACGTTCCCGCAGCAGGACCTTCAGGTGGCATCGGCTGCGATCCTGAGCGCCTGCGACGCACTCGACGGCCTTGTTGACGGCATCATCGACAATTACCACGCATGTACGGCGAAGAAGGTGTATCCGGCACTCGCGAGCTACACCTGCGGCACCGGCTCGCACGGCAGCACGCCGCACGGCGGCACTTGCCTGACCGGCGCACAGGTCGATGCGCTGAAGAAGATCTACACCGGACCGGTCAATTCAAAGGGCGAGCGGCTCTATTCGAACTGGTTCTGGGATGCCGGCATCTGGACGCCGCCGACCGCGCCGGGCGCAGGCTGGCAATTCTGGAACGTCGTCACCGCTCCGGTGCCTGGCGTCAACACCGCGATCAATCTGACGCTCGGCGCCGGCGCGATCCCGATGATCTTCCAGACGCCGCCCGTCGTCACGCCCGTCAACGGACCGACCGGCCAGGAAGCCTTCGTGTTCAAATTCAACTTCGACACGGATGCACCGAAGATCTTCACGAAGACCGCGGCCTATCCTCAGAGTTCGATGGACTTCATGGCGGCGGTCGCAACCGATTTGCGTCCGTTCAGGTCGCGCGGCGGCAAGCTGATCATCTCGTCCTCGGTCAATGACGGCATCTTCTCCGGCGCCGCGATCGCCCGCTGGTATCGCAAGATGAACCAGCGCATGGACAATCACGCGACCGATTTCGCGCGGCTGTTCATGGTGCCCAACATGGCCCATTGCGGCGGCGGCGCAGCGACCACTAGCTTCGCCACCAACGAGCTCAAGGCGATCACGGACTGGGTCGAGAACGGCATCGCGCCGGAACGGATCATCGCGGCCAATACCAACACCACCTCGCCCTACCCGACCGGCGGCGTGTTCGACCCGCGCATTGCCCAGAACTTCCCGACCGGAGGCACGCGGCCGCTCTGCGTCTATCCCAGGATTCCCGCGTACAAGGGCAGCGGCCTGACCAGCGATGCGGCAAGCTTTGCGTGCGTCGATCCCGGCTTCGGCCGCGGCGGCGACCACGACTTCCACGACGATGACGACGGCCACGGCGGCGACGGGCACTGACGTTCTGGTGCCCCGGACGCAGCGCAGCGCTTCCCTGGCGATGCGAACATCGTCGAGTTCAGCGGTGCGCTGCAGAGCCGGGGCCCACGCTTCCGCTGACCCTGTGATTTCTGGGCCCGGCTCTGCGCAGCAGCGTTGCACGCTGCGGCGCGTTCGGGACACGACCAGACCTCACGCGGCCTTGGCCTCCTCGTACACGCCCGCGATGAAGTCGCTGAATGTCGGCGCAAGCGGCAGGACGTAGCCCCAATTGTCGGACATCGCCTCGGCGAGCGTCCACGGCTTCTCATATTCGGCGACCTCGTGATCGATGAACCAGATCTTGCCGAAATGCGCCTGGTCGATCGTCATGCAGATCGGATTGCCGCCGTGATCGCTCATGATCCACAGGAGCTCATCGACGGTCGGCCATTGCGGCGTCTCGCGCGTCCGCGCCAGCGAGCATTCATCGCCCCGCAATCCCAGCACCTCCTGGATCGCGCCGGCCCAATGCCCTTGCGGCCAGTTGAACTCGGCCGAGCCCTGGACATAACCGCCGGCGCAGGCCAGCAGGAACTGGCGATAGTCGTCCGGCAGGCGACACCCCAGCACCGTCTCGAACGATGCGAGCGCGGCTTCGGTCGGCGGCTCACCTGCGGCGCTATCGACGTCCGCGATGAATTTAGCAATGTCCATGCATTCTCTCCTCGGCGCGTGCGCGCGCCATGGCTTCGTCGCAGCAGCCGAGGAGCCGGTTCGAGGAGAAGAATGTTCGCTTAGAGCAGCTTCGCGCTCACGAACAGCGCGCGCACCGCGTTGGTCGCCTGCACCACGAGGATGGCATTTTCGGCGGCCCCCTCCAGCGCCTGGACGGCATCGTCGTGCAGCGAGCGGAATTCCATCCACTCGACCGATTTGAAGTTGGTGAGGAATTGATAGGCCTGGCCGACGGTCGCGATCGCCAGCGTGTCACCGTTCAGCTTGATCTTGAACGTCGTGCGCAGCGGGGTCTCGGAGCTTGCTGGATCACTCATGGGCTGCTTCTGGACGACAACGGCTTAACGAAGGGAAAACGGCAGCCCCACCGTCTGACGAATGTCAGGAATCGGTGCTGGCGCGCTGCGCGACAGTTGCCGGGCTGCCCAGGCGCGGCACCACGACAAGGCGGTTGAACTCGCCATTGTCATAGGCCTTCATGAAGCGATCGTAGTCCTTGATCGAGACACAGCCGTTGGAATCACCACGCGGTCCGAGCATGTAGGTGTGGGTGAGCAGGCCGACGCGGCCGAGTGCGCTGGTGCCGTCGGTCGGCGTCAAGCGCAACGCGCGGACGCCGTGGAACAGTTTTTCGCGGGGCTTCAAATCGTAGGTCGCAGGTGGGGTCGCGCCGACCATGCGCTGGTCGACATGCTGGGGGTCATCCATCAGCGCGCCCATGCCCGAATGGGCCTCAAGCGCGACGCCGCTCGGCAAATAGAGCGCCTTGGCCGAGATGTCATAGACCGCCGTCCGTGAATCGTAGCCAAGCGCGGCCAGATCCGGCGCCTTGGCGAACAGGCCGCTATCAGGCGTCAGAGAAGCCAGCTTGATCTTGTCGGTGAACTTTTCGAAGAAGTTGCGGTTGTCGACCCTGGGATTGGTGTCGGCATAGGACTGGCTCGAGGCGATCTGCGCGGAGAGGTCCGCCTGGACCGGCCGCGAACGCGGCATGGGAACGGCGTCGGCGCGCTGCGAGGGCTTTGTCGTCTCTTCGGCAGCAGGCTGCTGGTCGTTGTCGGCCAGGGTCGAACGCCAGTCATCGCCCTGGAGCTTTTGGGCGAGCATCGCCTTGGCATCGCGCAGCTTGAGCTGGACCGCACTCAGGGCGGAGCGCTCCATCGTCCGCAGGCCGAGCTCACGTGCCGGCGGATTGCCGGACAGCGAGGCGAAACGGTCGTCGAACGAAGGAGAATTGGCCGGCGGCAGCGCGGCGGTGACCAGCGGAGTCGAATCGCCGATATCCGCGACCCACGCGGCGGCGCCGAGCGCCAGCGCGACGGCAGCCATAGACAGCAGTATTGCCTCGGCTCGCCCAATTCGGCGGCGCGGCAACAGCCTCTCGGCGCTTGCGCGGTCGGAAACCATCAGATCCCCAAATCGACCCCCGGGGGACCCAACCCCCACCCGGAGACTCTATACCAGCTACCACATTGGGAGCCAAAAGTTAGGCATAATCGCGGCCGTCAGGACCCCGTAAGGTATCCAATGACCGATCCTTTCGATCTAGAGCGCTTCCTCAGGGCCCAGGACCCGGTTTTTCGCGACGTTCTGGGGGAGCTGGGCCAAGGCCGGAAGCGGACTCACTGGATGTGGTTCGTCTTCCCGCAGGTCGCCGGCCTCGGCTTCAGCGCCATGTCGCAGCGCTACGCCATCGGCTCGCGCGCCGAGGCAGCGGCCTACCTCGCCCACCCCGTGCTCGGCCCGCGCCTGATCGAATGCACCCGCCTCGTGCTTGCCGTCGACGGGCGGACCATCAACGCGATCCTCGGCGCACCTGACGATGCCAAATTCCGCTCGTCGATGACGCTGTTCGATGCGATCTCCGAAGAGCCCGTTTTCGACGAGGCGCTCGCCAAATATTTCGGCGGCGAGCGCGACGATGCAACGCTGGAGATCCTGTCGAAACGCGACCGGCAACAGTAAGCGCCCGAGATCAGCGGCCCTGGAAGACGGCTGCGCGACGTTCGATGAAGGACTGGATGCCCTCTTTCGCATCGGCGCTGGACAGCACGCGATCGCGAATTTTCGGGATGTAGGCGATCGCAGCCGCCTCGCCGCCTTCGATATATTTGGTCGCCGCCTCCTTGGTCACCTGGATGCCGAGCGGCGCGTTGCGCGCGATGATGGCGGCAAGTGCCATCGCCCGCGCGACCTGTTCGCCGGGGGCCACGACCTCCTGGACCAGCCCGATCGCCTGAGCGCGCTCGGCGGAAAACTCATCGCACAGGAACAGATGATACATCGCATCGCCCCAGCCGGCGCGCGAGAGAAAGCGGAAATGCGCACCGCCCAAGGGCGCAATACCGCGCTTGGCCTCCATCTGGCAGAAGCGCGCATCAGAAGCCGCGACCACGATATCGCCGGCGAGCATCAGCTCGATGCCGATGGTGAAGACGATGCCCTGCACGGCGGTGACAACGGGTTTGCGACAACGCTTGGCAAGGCCGAACGGATCAACATTGCCCTCCTTCGTGTTGCGCTTCTCCGCGGTCGGACCGAAGAATTTCGGCATGTCGAGACCTGCGGTGAAATCCCTGCCCTCGGCGCAGATCACGCCGACACGATAGGCCTCGTTGTCGTGCAGCTCGGTGAGCGCATCGGACAGTTGCTCCATCATCGCCGGCGTGAACGCGTTCTTCTTCGCGACATTGTCGATGATGATCTTGAAGACGTGGTCGTGCACCTCGGTGCGGATCTGACCTTCGGATGTCATGGCGGGTCTCCCTGATGCTGCCGGCGCGGCTTCTCTGCCCGCACCCCTTGAGTATGACACACGTCATATTTGAGCTTGCCCTCGACTATGTCAACTGTCATATTCGCGGCATGACCACCACACGCGACAAAATGATCGCCGGCGCGGCCGACCTGATGAGCCGCCGCGGCGTCAATGCCACCAGCATGCGCGACGTCGTCCACTACACGGCGACGCCGCGCGGCTCGATCAGCCATCATTTTCCGGAGGGGAAGCGGCAGTTGATCACCGAAGCCGTGACCTTCGCCGGCAAGGCGGTGTCGATTCCCCTGGAGAAGGCCATGAGCGAACGCGGCGTGATCGGCGGCTTGCGGGCCTTCGCCGCATCCTGGCGCCGCCGGCTGGAAGCGACCGGCTTCGAGGCCGGCTGTCCGGTGCTCGCCGTCGCCGTCGACCGCTATGTCGGCGAAGCCTCCGACAAGGACGACGAGACGGCGCAGCAGCAACTGCTCGAGCTCGCCGACGGGGTGTTCGCCGATTGGCGGCGGATCATGCACGCGGCCTTGCTGCGCGAAGGGCTGGCCGCGGACCGCGCGGAACGGCTCGCAACGCTCGTCGTCGCCTCGATCGAGGGCACCGTTGCGCTGTGCCGCGCAAGCCGCAGCGCGGACGCGCTCGATCAGGTTCAGGAGGAGCTGGAGACAGTCCTGTCCGCCGCCCTCGCCCGCACCACCAGATAGATTGGATAGGCACCGATGGATGTGTCCCGGCAACGCGAGCTCGCCCGCCACCTCGCCGATTTGCGTCGCAACGCCCGGCAGCGAAGCGGCCTCGATGAGCGGCTGGTGCCGCCGGATGCCGACACCGCGTATCGCATTGCGCGCATGGTCGAAGAGGAATTGGGCTGGGACGTCGTCGGCTGGAAGATCGCCGGCATGAAGCCCGGGCTGCAACGCCAGCTTCGCACCTCCTCGCCGATCTATGGGCGCGTGTTCGCGCCGCTGATCAAGGTCTCGCCCGCGCGCGTGGAGCACGCCCGGCAATGCAGCCCGATTCCGGAAGTGGAGTACCAGGTGCGCCTCGGCGCCGATCTGCCGCCCCGCGCGCAGCCATATGCGATCGACGAGGTCGGCGATGCCGTTGCGTCCCTGCATCCGGGCATCGAACTCGCCGAATGCCGGTTCGCCCACGACGCGGCGTTTCCACCGATGCCGGCGATCTTGGCCGACGGCGCGGGCTCGGGAACGATCGTGCTTGGCGACCCCATCGCCGACTGGCGCAGCCGCGACGTCGCGGCCCGGGAGGTCGTGCTCACTTGCAACGGCGTCGAGAGGCGCCGCGGCAGCGCAGCGGAGGCAATCGATCATCCGCTGGTGCCACTGACCTGGCTCGCCAACGAGCTGTCGCGGACCGGCATCGGTCTCAAGGCCGGGCAGACGATCAGCACCGGCACGCTGACGGGCATGCTGCGACCGAAGGCGGGCGAGACCTATGTCGCCGATTTCGGTCCGTTCGGAACCGTGAGTGCAGCCTACACCTAGCCGAATGGACGCATGCAGGTGAAGCATGCCGGGCGGCAGCGTAAACCGGCGATTAAGACGACGCCCCTATCGTTCGCGCAGAATTTTTTTCTCCACCTGCGCAATTGCCGGACGAATCATGAAAATCGGTACGCTGCTGACCACCGCCATCGTCTCGCTCTCGACCGTCGGCGGCGGCCTCGCCGTCTACGTCGCGGTCACGAAATACCAGACGATGGACAGGATCGCCGAGGCGCAGGGCCGGCTCGCGATCGTCCGCGCCGTCAGCGACATCCCGCGCTATCTCAATCCCGAGCGCGGCTTCGCCACCAACATCATGTACGGACCGGCGACCGTCGACCCCGCGCAGCTCACCGAGCATGACAAGCTGCGCAAGCAGACCGACGGCGCGCGCGACAAGATGAACGCGCTGCGCAAGGAGCTGCCCGGCTCCTTCGACGACGGCAACGCGATCGGCAGCAACATCGACGGCATCAATTCGAAATTCACCGCACTGCGCGACGCCATCGACAAGGCGATCGCGGGACCTGCGGATACGCGCAAGGACGCGGCCAAGAAGATCGTCGCCGACAATGCCGTGCTCAACGCCGGCGTGACCGCGCTGCTCAACGAGCAGGTCCGCCGCATGGCGATCCTCAACGGCGATGCCTATCGCCAGTCCAACTACGCCAACATCGCCATGACGCTGCGCGACATCGGCGGCCTCAATTCCAGCGTGCACAAGAACCTTGTCGGCGCCAAGAAGGTCGCCAACGATTCCGAGAAGGCCGACATGGCCCGCATGCAGGGCCGCAACGACCAGATCGTGATGTCGCTGATGGAACTGCGCGGCAATCCGGCAACGCCATCCAACGTCGCCGCGGCGCTCGAGACGATGAATGCGAGCTATGTCGAGGAATTCGGCCGCGAGATGAAGCTCGTCAAGGACGGCGCGCTCAGCGGCAAGTACGAGCACGATGTCGAGACCTTCTACGTGGCCTCCCAGAAAGGCCTCGGCTCGATCATCGGCGTCCGCGACGCCTTCTACGACAACGCCGAGCAGATCCTCTCCGGCGCCTCCGCCGCCGCGCGCACCAGCTTCACGATCGCGCTCGTCGGTCTCCTCGCCGTGCTGATCGCCAGCGCCGGCCTCATCGTGATGGTCCGCCGCCGCGTCTGCGCGCCGATCGTCAGCCTGACCACCCGGATGTCGCGGCTCGCCGACGGCGAGGTCGCGCAGGAGATCCCCGGCGCCGAGCGCTCCGACGAGATCGGGGCGATGGCCGCGGCCGTCCAGGTGTTCAAGGACAACATGATCCGGGCCGACCGGCTCGCAGCCGAGAAGCAGGCCGAGAACGACGGCAAGATGCGCCGCGCCCAGGCGCTCGACGAGCTGACCCGCGCCTTCGAGGCCAAGGTCACCGAGCTCGTCGGCGGCCTGTCGCAGGCCTCCTCCACCATGGAGACCACGGCGCAGTCGATGACCTCGACGGCCGCCCAGACCAACAGCCAGGCCGCGGTCGTGGCCGCCGCCTCCGAGCAGACCTCGACCAACGTGCAGACGGTCGCAAGCGCGACGGAAGAGCTGACCTCCTCGATCGCCGAGATCGGCCGTCAGGTCGCGCAATCGACCGAGATCGCGGCCCGCGCCGTCGACAACGCCCGCCGTACCGGCGACACCGCGCGTGCACTCGCCGACGGCGCGCAGAAGATCGGCGATGTCGTCACGCTGATCCAGAGCATCGCCGAACAGACCAATTTGCTGGCGCTCAACGCCACCATCGAGGCCGCCCGTGCCGGCGACGCCGGCCGCGGCTTTGCCGTGGTCGCCTCCGAGGTGAAGTCGCTGGCAGGCCAGACCGCCAAGGCCACCACCGAGATCTCCGAACAGATCAATGCGATCCAGTCCGCGAGCGACGAGACCGTCACTGCGATCCGCAACGTCGCCGACGTCATCGCCGAGATCGACCAGATCGGCACCGCGATTGCGGCCGCGATCGAGCAACAGGGGTCGGCGACCCGGGAGATCTCCCGCAGCGTCCAGGAAGCCGCTCGCGGCACCCAGGAGGTCAACACCAACATCACGGGCGTGCAGCGCGCCGCCGACGACACCGGAGCGGCCGCCCAGGAAGTGCTTGGCGCCGCCGAACAGCTCTCGACGCAGTCGCGCGATCTCGCCGGCCAGTTCGACCGCTTCCTCGGCGAAGTCAGGGCGGCGTAGAGACGCGCGCAGCTCAATAAGGCGGCGCCTTGCGCGCGCGCTGGGCCTTGGCCGCTTCGATCCACCACAAGAGATCGTCGGCGAAGCGCGGGAACGAGCGTTCCAGCGCCTTGCCGCCCTCGCCGATCGGCTCGCTCTCGGCCGACAGTGTCTGGGCGATCGGACCGACGCCGATGGTGCTTGAGATCACCACCATGCCCATTTCCGATAATGTGCCGTGCCACGCGGTCGAAGCACGCGCGCCGGACAGCCGGCCGGCGGAATAGCTCACGATCGCGGCCGGCCGCCAGAACCACTCTTCGAGGAAATGGTCGGTGAGATTCTTCAGGCCGGGCTGAATGCCCCAATTGTATTCGCCGGTGACGAAGACGAAACCGTCGGCGCCGCGAATCTGGCCGGCGAGCTTCTCCAGCGCCTCGGGCGCGCTGCCCTTCGGGTGCTCCTTATACATGCGGTCGAGCATCGGCAGGCCGATCGCCTTGGCGTCGATGAACTCGACGTCTTCGCCACGCTTGCGCAGGCGATCGATGACGAAATTCGCCAGGCGGATGCCCATGCGGTCGGCCCGGTAGGAACCGTAGAGGACGAGGATGCGATTGCTCATGGCCGGCAGGCTAACACGAAACCGGACTCCGGTCCCAACCCCTTATCGCCTGCGGCCGCGCTCCAACGTTTCCGACGGCGTCTCGCCGAACTGATCGCGATAGCTGCGAGAGAAATCGCTGAGGTGCCAGAAGCCGAACGCGAGCGCGACGGCCTTGACGCTGTCGGCACCGGCAAGCAGCCGCTGGCGCACCAGCCACAGGCGGCGCAGGCGCAGATAGCGATGTAGGCTCATGCCGCGATAGCGGCGCACGACATCGTGCAAGGTTCGGACGGAGAGATCGAGCTTGCGCGCGACCTCCTCGCTGTAGATCGGCTGCGAGAGGTCGTCTGACAACAGCGCGCGGATGTCCTGGAACAGCTTGAACTGCCGCTCGTCATTCGGCCGCTGGGTCCAGCGCGCCTGCACGATGTCGGCGAACGCGGCATCGACCGCAGCGAGCAGGGATTCCTTCATCGCCGCCGCCTTCAACGGCACCTCGGCTGGATCGATCGGCTCGGCCGCAGCCGCCAGCACTTCCCCGACCACCTTCCGCAGCCAGTTCAGCGCCGACGGACTGGTCTCGAAAATCTTGAAGCTGGAGTTCGTCACGGGCCAGCCGCGATCCTTCACCTCGGGCCGGAACACGACCGAGGCGATCTGCCGCTGCACTTCCTCGATCGTGTTGTAGGCCGCGCCGCTGCTGCCGATGACGATGACGGCGCGGTCGCGCTGCGCGCCGTTGAAGCGGATCGGGATTTCGAGCTCGTCCATCGCAAAGCCCACTGCCGTGCAATCGGCGACGAGCTGCGCGTCCACGACGCGCGGAAATGACCGCGTCATGTTCACGTCGCAGCCGGGCAATTGCAGAATGATCTGCTCGGCCGCAATGCTTCGGACGAACGGCGTGAACTCGTAATCCAGGCCGCGGATCGAACTGCGAAACTCGTCAACGTCGGAGAAGCGAAATATCTTTGGCGCCAGCGCTGGCGCAGCATCACTGTTGTTCATGACAAATAAAAAACCGCACCAGGAAACGGCGCGTGTCCGGCAATACGCCGATCTGAATTCCTCCTGTGAACCCCCATTCGCGCGAAGGACTCATCCGAGCCCCTCCCGCTCAGTTGGCGAGTGTCCGGCGCAAAGGACAAGCGGAGCGTTCGCCTCCTGCCAAATTTCGATAGCGTTTCCAGCGCGGTAGGCGGTGCGCAGATACCCCGGGAGGGCGAGGCCTAAATTTCAAATTAACGCATGTCTGGCGGAATGAGGGGCGTTAGTTCGTCGAAGTTTATTTGAGTACAGGCCCCTGCCATGATGGCAAATTCGCCTGCTGATATTTTGGTCGAATTGGAAGCGGCGGTCGCAACGTGTCCGCTTGACCGTTGCGCTCGCATTCTTTCCGGCATTTTGCAGTTGCTCACTGGCAGCCGCGACCGATCTCAGGAACTGCTCTGCGGTGTGGTCGATGGCGTTCTGTTGCGCCTGACGGAACGGGTCGAGGTCGGCGCGCTGATTGAGCTCACCACGACGCTTGCCGACCTCAAGGTCGCACCGCCACGGACATTGCGGCGCCTTGCCTCCCACGACAACGCGGACGTCGCATGTCCCGTGCTGCAGAGATCGCAGGCACTTGCCACGGCCGATCTGGCGGCAATCGCTACCTCATGCGGCGAGCGGCACCAACGCGCCATCGCGGCGCGTGACTGCATCGAGCCTGATGTGACCGAGGCACTGATCAAGCGCGGCGCGCATCTCTTTCATGCGCTGATTAAGAACCCTGGAACAAAATTCTCCGAGGCCGCTTACGCCACCCTCGCCGGGGCCGACCAGGACGGCGAAATTGCGAAAGCGCTGGTGCTGCGGCCGGGTACCCCCGACTTGATCGTGCGGAAGCTGCTCTCGACCGCACCCGCCAAGCCGGCGCCCGTCCGGGCAGCCCCCGCCAAGCCCAATGCCTCCGCCGTTGCTCCCGTGCAGGCAGTCGTCGCGGCCCCGCCAAAGCCGCCCTCCTCCGCCGACTATGCAAGCGCCAGACCCGAGATCGTTGCGTTAAGCCGCGTCGGCAAGCTCAACGATTCCACCGTGAATCGCTTCGCGATCCGCGGCGAGACCGCCAATCTCTTCACCGCCCTGTCGGTGCTGTCGGGCGCGCCGATCGAGATCGTCGAACATGTCATGAGCGATGACGATTGTGAGGGCCTGGTGATGGCCTGCCGGGCGTCGCGCCTGAACTGGGCGACCACGCTCGCGATCTTGAGCAATCGCAACGGCCCCCGGCTCTCCTTTGCCCAGCGCGAACGCGCGCAGCTGATGTTCGAAACGCTTCTCTTGTCGACCAGCCAATGGACGGTGCGCTGGGGGGAAATCGCAGCAAGCGCCAACACAGGCGATCCGGGACATCGCGGCGCAAAAATGGGGGTTAGCCGATGAAGTTCGATGGCCGCAAGGACTCTCGTGTGAAAATGGACCACCGGCAACCCGTCAATTTGATGGGTTCGGACGGCACCTGGCGGCGCAGTTGCGTTCTGCTCGATGTATCGAACACCGGCGCCAAGATCGAGGTCGAGGGCACACTCGACGTGCTGCAAGCCAAGGAATTTTTCTTGGTGCTGTCGTCGACGGGGCTGGCGTATCGGCGCTGCGAGCTGGTTTGGATCGACGGCACAATGGCCGGCGTTCACTTCATCAATGGCGATACAAAGAAAAAGCTGACGAGTGCGAAGGCGGACGTCGCACCGGCCAAGTAGGCCAACCAGTTCAAGAGATCATCACGCTCGTTCAATTCCAGTACCTCAGTAAAGTCCATGTCACCCGTGCAGAACGCGCGACCCATCACCAGCCCCATCAAAGGCGACGGCGGCATCCGAACGGCGCAATCGGCGCGCCCCTTCGTGCATGTGCTGGCGGATTCCTCCGACAAATTGTCGGGCATCTGTTCGGCGCTCGAACAGCAATTCGCCGTTGCGGGCGAACGGCTCGACGCGGAAGCCAAGCTGTCTCAAGCGCCGTTCGCCATCGTCATCCGCGCGGAGTTGCGCGACGTCGACAATATCGCGGCGATCAAGAAACGGTCCGCCAGGCTGGCAAAGGCCGCCAAGCGCATCTTCCTCGTCGAGCACTCCTCGCATGTCTGCATCTCGCAAGCCTATGCGCTCGGCGCGACGCTCGTGCTTCCCGGTCCGCTCAACAAGACCAAGCTGCTGGCGGCGCTGGTCGATCCGGTCGAGCCGGCCGCGGACTCATCGGGCGGTTCGCCTCGGCCGGACAACGCCGTCGAGACAGCTGCCACCGCGATCGCATCGATGTTCACGGCCGTGACACTTGGCCAGCCCCTTGACGTCAACGGCACCAAGGAAGCTGGACGTCAGATTGCCGACCGCATCACCGAGCATGGCCTGACGGAATGGCTCACGACGGTACGGCGCCACCATGAGGGAACCTATCAGCACTGCTTGCTCGTGACCGGCGTTGCCATCGACTTCGGACTCAGTCTCGGCGTCGGACGAATGGATCTGGAGCGCATGTACACGGCCGCCATGTTCCACGACATCGGCAAGGCGCAGATCCCGCTTGCGATCCTCGACAAACCCGGCCGTCTCGATCCCGACGAACGCACCATGATCGAAACCCACCCGGCGGCGGGTTACGAGTTCCTGAAGGATCACGAGCAGATCACGCCGGAAATTCTCGATGCCGTCCGCCATCACCATGAATATCTCGATGGCAGCGGCTATCCGGATGCGCTAGCCGGCGAGAGCATCAACGATATCGTGCGTATTCTCACGATCTCGGACATCTTCGCCGCGCTGATCGAGCACCGGCACTACAAGCCGACGATGCCGCGCAACGAGGCCTATCAAATTCTCTGCGGCATGACCGGAAAGCTGGAAAAGGCGCTGGTCACATCCTTCAAGGAGGTCGCACTCTCACGCTGAGCGCGCGCCCAACAACCCGAAGGACGACGGCGATTCATCCCGATCTCAACGCGCTTCAGTGCGTAGCGCGGTATTTGATGCGGCGCGGAATTGAACGAGAGGCCAACCCTTCGGCAAGCAGCTTCATATCCTCGCGCCGGCCACTGCGAACCAGCCTGCTGAACTCTTCAGGAGTGAAGGGAAGGCTGGGATCATCATCGATCGGACCACGCACCCGCGGGCCGAAGAACCATCGAACCAGGCTAGCCAGCCGCCGCATGTCAGTTCCCTCGCGCCAGCAACAAACCTTTGAGTCCGCATATTGTTCCTCCTGCACGGAAGAGATTGCAAGAGGCCGTAACGAGTCCGCACGAAAAATTTCGTGACGGAATAATCTCTTCCGACCTCTCGATGTCAGTCGGCGAAACCGACGTAGCGGACGAACTCGTCATTACCCTCGCGATCCGAACGAACGGCATTCGCGGCAAAGTTGTCGTCGGGATAGCCCATCGCAACGCAAGTCATGATGACTTCGTCTTCCGGAATCTTTGCGACTTCGCGCACGATGTCGGAGCGCATGATGCCCTGCCCGTTGATGACAGAGCCGAGCCCGCGGTCCCAGGCTGCCAGCACGATGCCGTAGCAGAGTGCGCCGAGATCGAAATGACAGACGGCGCCGGGATCAAGCACGCGGTCATAGGTGAGCACCAGCGAGACCGGCGCGTCGAACTGGCGGAAGCCGCGCAGCACCCAATCCTGCCGCATCGGTTTGTCGTCGCGCGCAATCCCCATCGCGCCGAACAGCTTCTTGGCGATGTCGACCTGGCGGCTACGATGGATGCCCTGATACTCGCCATAGCTGATGATGTCGCGCTTGACCTTTGCGCCCCCGACCATCTCCTCCATGTTGCGGCGGCGCACTTCTTCCAGCGGCGCGCCGGTCAGCACGTGAACATGCCAGGGCTGGGTGTTCATCGACGACGGTGCGCGCTTGGCGCTCTCGATGATCGCTTCGACCACGGCGCGGGATACCTGCCGCTGCTTGAAGCCGCGCACGCTGCGGCGCGACTGGACCAGCGTTTCGAATTCCACCTCAGGACCTCCCTGCCCGTTCATTCATCTGCATGACATCTGCAACACGTCTCCGGTTGCCGATGCGGCGCGCGAAATCTATGCTACCCCGCAAGCAAGACCAAAAACCCTGTAAGGACCCCACCATGGCCGCGCCGCTCGATCCCGTCATCGCCCAGATCATTCCGCTGCTGCCGCTGCGCGATCCCACGACGATGACGCCACAGAGCGCCCGCGATTCCTTGCGCGCACTGGCTGCCTCACGTGCCGCCGTCCCGCCGCCGCCCGTCGATGCCGTGCAGGATATCAAGGTGAAGGGCGGCGCCGGCCCGCTCGATGCGCGCGTTTATCGCGTCGGCAGCGCGCCCGCGCCCACCGTTGTGTTCTTCCACGGCGGCGGCTGGGTTGCGGGTGACCTCGAGACCCACGACCGACAGGCACGCAATCTCGCGATCGAGACCGGCGCGGTCGTGGTCTCCGTCGACTATCGCCGCCCGCCGGAGACACGCTTTCCTGGCGCCTTCGACGACGCCTTCAATGCTGCGAGCGACGTGTTCAACCGCGTTGCGGAATTTGGTGGGGATGCCAGGCGTCTTGGCATTGCCGGTGACAGTGCCGGTGGCAATCTCGCGGCCTCCACTGCGATCGCCTGCCGCGATTCCGGCATCAAGCTCGCCGCTCAGCTCCTGGTCTATCCCGTCACCGATGTCGTGGGCTCCTATGCCGACGCGCGCGAGAACGCGCGCTTTCCGTCGCGCGCCGAAAATGCAGATGGCTACTTCCTCTCGCGTGCCGTCATGGAGTGGTTCGCCGGCCATTATCTCGCCGATGCCGGTCACGCCGCCGACTGGCGGGTCTCGCCGCTGCGTGCCGCCTCGCTCGCAGGCCTCGCCCCCGCGATCGTGACCACCGCCTGGTACGACCCGCTGCGCGACGAAGGCACAGCCTATGCACAGGCGCTGGAGACGGCCGGCGTACGGGTGAAGCATCACGAGGGTGCCGGCCTGATCCATGGCTATTTCGGGCTCGGGGACGCCTCCGAGGTCGCCCGTGCCGAAGCACAGCGTGCACGCGCCGACTTCAAGGCATTGCTCGCGCGCGGGGTCTGATCGCGTTGCGGCCCGACGGATTCGAATTGCGACCTCATCTGGTCCGCATCGTCAGCCTGATCGCAGCCCTGCTGCTGTCGATACACGCGGTCGCGGCCGCGCCCCAGACCGTCTATTTTCGTAGCGCCGACGGCCGCACGGCGCTCACCGGCTATCTGTTCCAGCCCAGCACGCCCGGCCCTTGGCCCGCCATCGTGATGCTGCACGGGCGCGGCGGACCGTACTCCAGCAATGACAATGAAGATTGCACCTTCGTTGGCGCCGGCACCACCTCGCCCTGCAATGCGAACACCTTGTCGAAGCGTCATGCGATGTGGGGTGAATATTGGTCGGCGCGCGGCTACCTCGCCTTGCTGCCGGACAGTTTTGGCCCGCGGGGCAAGGCCTATGGCTTTGGCCGCTTCACCCATGGCGACCCCGACCGCGCCGACGTCAACGAGACCGATGTGCGCCCGCTCGACGCCGAAGGCGCGCTCGCTTATCTGCGCGGCCGCAGCGACGTCCTTGCCGGCCGGATCTATCTGCAAGGCTGGTCCAATGGCGGCAGCACCGCGTTGAACGTGATGATCCGGCAAGCAAGCCAGCAGGGCAATCAGCCGGGCTATCGCGGCGCCCTGGTGTTTTATCCGGGCTGCGGACAGACCGCCCTGCTCGCATCGACCATCTCGACCACGGCGCCGATCGCGATGTTCCTGGGCGCCGACGACGAGGAGGTCTCGCCCGCGATCTGCCAGCGCGTCGCCGAGCGCTCGCGGCAGGCGGGCAGCCCCGTCGACGTCACCCTCTATCCCGGCGCCACCCATGATTTCGACGAGCCGTCGTCGCGCCGGCAATCCGCGCTGGGCAATCAGGCGGCCATGAACGATGCCCTCGCCAGGGCCGCCGGCATCCTCGACCGCTGGAAAAAATGAAGCGAGGACCGATACCGCACCGCGATCCTGCTTGATTGCGCCACGATTCCGCGCTCCAATTCGCAGCGCCATCTTTTTGGTTTAGGGAGACACCCATGATGAAGCGAATTTTCCTGGCTGCGATCGTTGCCACCTTTGCAGCAGGCTCGGCCCTTGCGGACGACACCTGCGAGAGCAAGGCGGTCGGCAAGGACGGCAAGGCGCTCGCCGGAGCGGCCAAGACCTCGTTCATGAAGAAGTGCAAGGAAGACGCCTGCACGCCCAAGGCCGTCGGCTCCGACGGCAAGGCGCTCGCCGGCGCCGCCAAGAACAGCTTCATGAAGAAGTGCGAGATGGGCGCGTAAGGCGCTACGAATTCGCTGCCGCTTTAGCGGGCAGTCTGCAAACGAACTCCGTCATGTCCGGGCAGAAGCGCGAAGCGCGTCTTCGCGCTTCTGCCCGACATGACGCCAAGGCCGCCTCTCCGTGCGCGCCGCGCACCGCAATCAAATCATCCCTCGACATTACAACCCTAGACAGACGCCGTCGGCTGACGGATCATGGCGTGCTGAGCGAAATGGGGCGCATCGACCAGGCTTTCCAGGAAAGGGACGTCAAGATGTGGCAACTTCGAGTGCATCATCCGATCATAGCGACAGCGAGCTTGCTGTTCGCGCTGCTCATCAACTTTGACGTCGCGAACGCGAGGGGCGTCGGTCTGCCCAACGTCATGGTTCTGGCAACCGGCGGCACCATCGCCGGCACCGGGGCAAGCAGTACGACCGTGGTCGGTTACACCGCGGCCACGGTGGGCATCGAGACCCTGCTGAACGCGGTCCCCGAACTGAAGACGGTGGCCAACGTCAAGGGCGAGCAGGTTTTCCAGATCGCCAGCGAGAACATGAACAACGACTACTGGCTGAAGCTTGCCAAGCGCGTCAACACGCTGCTCGCGCAGGACGACGTCGACGGGATCGTTATCACGCACGGCACCGATACGATCGAGGAGACCAGCTATTTCCTGGATCTCGTGGTCAAGAGCAAGAAGCCCGTCGTCATCGTCGGTGCGATGCGGCCGTCGACCGCGATCAGCGCGGACGGACCGATCAACCTGTTCAATGCGGTGATCCTCGCAGGCAGTGAGGAAGCGGTCGGCAAGGGCGTGCTGGTTGCTCTCAACGATCAGATCAATGCGGCGCGCGAGGTCACCAAGAACAACACCTCCACGGCCGACACTTTCCGCACGCCTGAGCTCGGCTTTCTCGGCTACATGCAGGGAAACAAGCCGTACTTCTATCGTCAATCGACGCGACGGAACACGGCGGACTCCGAGTTTGACGTGTCCAACCTCGATACGCTGCCGCAGGTCGATATCGTCTACGGCTATGCCAACATGAACCGGGTCGCGGTCGACGCATTCGTCGCCGCCGGCGCCAAGGGGATCGTGCATGCCGGCGTGGGCGACGGCAGCCTCGCCCGGCCCGCGGTCGAGCCGGCTCTCGACGAGGCGCGCAAGAAGGGTGTCGTGATCGTTCGCAGCAGCCGCGTCGGCAACGGCATCGTTGCGCGCAATGGCGAGGCCAAGGACGACGAACACGACTTCGTCGTCTCGGATACGCTGAATCCGCAAAAGGCGCGCATCCTGCTGATGCTGGCGCTGACCAAGACGACCGACACCAAGGAAATCCAGCGGATGTTCTACTCGTATTAGAGCATCCGGTGAGGTCTGTAGCCCGGATGGAGCGAAGCGCAATCCGGGCTACGCCCCGACTAACGGCGGAAAGCCCTACTCCCGCTTGAAGCGGTAATCGAACGCGGCGCCGAGCGGCTTGATCAGGCCGACCGTCGGCGCCGGAAAGTGGATCGGCAGGATCAGCGTATCGGTGTCCGCGACGGAGGCGAAAAACTTCCGTCGCGACACCGCCGACTGCTTGGCATCCCAATCGGGCTTCGCCGACCAGTCCGGCTCGCGGCACTGGATCTGGTGATGCATGAGGTCGCCGGCGACCACCGCGCGCCGGCCCTTCGACAAGATATTCACGCAGCAATGGCAGGGTGAATGCCCGGGCGTCGGGGTCAGCGTCACGGTGTCGTCGAGCGCATAATCGTCGTCGACCAGCAGCGCCTGCCCCGCCTCGACGATCGGCAGACAATTGTCACGAAACACCGTGCCGGGAGGGTTGTTGCCTTTGGCATTCTCGGCCTCCCAGGCCGCGTACTCGCCCTTGTGGAAGACGTATTTCGCGTTCGGGAATGTCGGCACCCAGCGACCGTCGCGCAAGGTGGTGTTCCAGCCGGTGTGATCGATGTGCAGATGCGTGCAGAAGACGTAGTCGATCTGCTCGAAGCTAATGCCGAGCGCGAACAATTCGTTGCGCCAGCGCTCCTTGCCGGGAAAGTCGAACGGCGGTGGATGGCCCTTGTCCTCGCCGGTGCAGGTATCGACCAGGATGGTGTAGCGCGGCGTGCGCACGACGAAGGTCTGATAGGTGATGACCATCATGCCGCGCGCGGCGTCGAACACCTCCGGCTCCATCGTCGGCAGATGGTGCTTGAACACGCCGTCGTCATAAGCCGGGAAAAAATCTTGCGGCCGCCGCCACGGCCCTTCCCGCTCGATCACCGCATCGATGGTGATGTCGCCGATCCTCAACTGCTTCACGCGCCCCTCCTGGCTTTCCTCAAGCGTAACGAACGGGTTCGCAGCGTTCAAGGCGCGTGCGCGCAGGCCTGCGTTGCCGAGTTCCCCTCGCGCGCGCGACGGAGATCGGGTTGGACTCTTGCGACAACATCCGCGCAGCGACGCGTACGCGTCGCTCAAGCGTCACACGCGCGTCGTCGGCCGCACTCGATACTCCACGTGTCATTCCAGGTGAAACGCGCACAGATTGCGCGAAGAAAAACACGGGGCTGCACGTGGACAAGAAGAAAGTTTTCTCGCTGATTTCATCGCTCTCGCTCGCGGCATCGCTGGCCGGCACGGTGATGCCTGCCCATGCCGACGAGGATAACCGCGACCGCGGTTCCGACAATTCGCGTGACCACGATCACGGCAGGTATCACGGGCATCGCTCGCCGCCGGTGGTGCTGATCTCGCTCGACGGGGCCAAGCCCGATTTCATTCAGCAATTCATCGCGGAAGGCGTGCTGCCGCGCGACGGCGGGCTGGCGCGACTGAGCCGCCATGGCGCGATTGCCGTGCAGAACATCACGGCCTCGCCCTCGCTTACCGCGGTCTCGCATATCGAGATCGCGACCGGCTCGACCGCCGTTCACAACGACATCCCGTCCAACACCTTCCAGGCGATCGTCGGCCCATCCACCTCGAGCCTCAGCGGCTTCGCCGCGCCGATCGGCGGCTATCGCGAGAGCCCGCTCGGCCCCACGTCACGGCCGACGGCCTCGCCGCTGTGGGTGCAGTTGCGCCAGCAGGGCAAGAAGGTCGTCACCGCGACATGGCCGGGTGGCGACGGCGCCGACATCTCGATCAACGGCACCGTGGTGCAACCGGCCCAGCCGATCCGCGTCACCGACTACACCGTGCCGTTCGGTGCCTTCGGCGGACTTGGTGCCCAGGGCTTTTCGCTGACCCGGGCCGACTTCGCCCCTGATCCGGCGGTGGCCACGGCGCTGCAGGCGGCCGGCCGCTTCTCGTTCAGCCCGGTGCTGGCGACGACAAATCCGATCGAGAGCTTCTCCTGCGCGTCGGCCTCGACCGCGACCTGCACCAGCGCGGCGACGCTCGACCTCAAATACGCGATCCGCGTTGCCGCGCTCGACACCACCAACGACAACGTCGCGAACTACGACACGCTGGTGTTCTTCGACGCCACGCGCGGCATCACGGCGGGACCGTTCGCGCCGCCGGCGACCGGACCGGCCTACGTCAAGTTCGGCGGCGAGAACGCGCCTTTCTTTTTCGACGGCAGCGGGGCGAAGGTTGGCGCTGCGTACTTCGTCTCGCAGCTCGCGCCTGATCTCTCGGTGGTGCGCTTTGCCCGCTACGGCGCCAACTACATTCCGCGCAACGCGCCGGTGCTGGCCGATGTCGACGACATCAACAACAGCATCGGGTTCTGGCGTCCGCAGGCCGATTTCCGCATTCCGGAGCGGCTGAGCCCGGGCTTCACCAACTTCCCCGATGTCGAGATCGAGGCGATGTTCGAGGACATGGTGAAAACCTTCGTGCGCTACCAGGCCGAGATCGGCGAGCGCGCGATCCAGAACCATCCCGACGCCGACCTCGTGATGGTCTATATCGAGCAGCCCGACGGCTCCGAGCACCAGTTCCTGCTCACCGATCCCCGTCAGGGTACCAACCCGAAGGACCCGAACTCGATCGGCGCCAACCAGGACCCGGCCAAGGTCGCGCGCTACGCTTCCTATATCCGCTTCGCCTATCAGACCGCCGACAAGGCGGTGAAGCGGATCGCGGATGCGGCCGGCCCCGACAGCAACGTCATCGTCGTGTCCGACCACGGCTTTGCGCCGTTCCACACCTCGGTCAGCATGACCAACATCCTCAGGAATGCCGGCATCGACACCACCAAAGTGGCGATCCGCACCTCAGGTCCCGCAGCCAATATCTACATCAACCTGCAGCAGCGCGAGCAAGGCGGCACCGTCGATCCCGCCACCTACCAGGCGCTGCTGGCGCAGATCACCGCAGCCGTGCAGAACGCGGTCGACCCCAACCCGAAGTTCAACTTCTCGCTCGACAACGGGAAGATCTTCACCGTGGTCGAGACCCGTCCCGCGCAATGCGAGGCCGGGCTCGGGCAGTGCACCAGCAAGACCATCGGCCAGGATTTTGGCGATGTGTTCGCGTTGATGGCGCCGGGCTACAATTTCGACGGCATCCAGAACCCTGGCGTCGCCCGCCTCGGCGATGCCGCATTCAGCGCGGCCACCACCGCGCTATCGATGCCCAATTTCTACGGCGCCCACGGCCACGATCCCAAGCTGCCGGTGATGAGCGCGACCTTCATCGCCGCCGGCCCCGGCATCCGCGACAACACCACGATCCGCCGCATGCACAATCTCGACGTCGCCCCGACCATCATGCAGATCCTGGGCGTCAGGCCGCACGGGGTCGACGGCGAAGTGCTGAACGAGATTTTGCGGTAGCGATTGAGAGCGACACGGATGGGCGCCGATCGGCGCCCATCCCGGCTAGCTCCGCAACCCCGGCGCTTCCTGCCCGGTCCGCGCGACGTATTCCGTGTAGCCGCCACCGTACTGGTGGATGCCTTCCGGCGTCAGCTCGAGCACGCGGTTCGACAAGGTCGCCAGGAAGTGGCGGTCATGCGAAACGAACAACATCGTGCCTTCGAAATCCGCCAGCGCCGTGATCAGCATTTCCTTGGTGGCGAGGTCGAGATGGTTGGTCGGCTCGTCCAGCACCAGAAAGTTCGGCGGGTCGAACAGCATCTTCGCCATCACAAGCCGCGCCTTCTCGCCGCCTGAGAGCACCCGGCAGCGCTTCTCGACGTCGTCGCCGGAGAAGCCGAAGCAGCCGGCGAGCGCGCGCAAGGAGCCCTGCCCCGCGGTCGGAAACTGGTCTTCCAGCGATTGGAACACGGTGCGCTCGCCGTCGAGCAGATCCATCGCGTGCTGGGCGAAATAGCCCATCTTGACGCTGCCGCCGACCGCCACCGTACCCTGGTCCGGCTCGCTTGCGCCGGCAATCAGCTTGAGCAGCGTCGACTTGCCGGCGCCGTTGACGCCCATCACGCACCAGCGCTCCCTGCGCCGGATCATGAAATCCAGCCCGTCATAGATGCGCTTGCTGCCATACCCCTTGTGTACGCCCTTGAGCGCAACGACGTCCTCGCCGGAGCGCGGCGCCGGCAGGAAGTCGAACGCAATCGACTGGCGGCGGCGCGGCGGCTCGACGCGCTCGATCTTGTCGAGCTTCTTGACCCGGCTCTGGACCTGGGCGGCGTGCGAGGCGCGCGCCTTGAAGCGCTCGATGAACTTGATCTCCTTGGCGAGCATCGCCTGCTGGCGCTCGAACTGCGCCTGCTGCTGCTTCTCGTTCAGCGCACGCTGCTGCTCGTAGAACTCGTAGTTGCCCGTGTACGTCGTCAGCGAACCGGAATCGATCTCAACCACTTTCGAGATCACGCGGTTGATGAACTCGCGGTCATGCGAGGTCATCAGCAGCGTGCCTTCGTAATCGTGCAGGAATTTTTCCAGCCAGATCAGGCTTTCCAAATCAAGGTGGTTGCTCGGCTCGTCGAGCAGCATGACGTCGGGACGCATCAGCAGAATGCGGGCCAGCGCCACGCGCATCTTCCAGCCGCCGGAGAGTTTTCCGACGTCGCCGTCCATCATCTCCTGGCTGAAGCCGAGGCCGGACAGCGCTTCGCGCGCACGGCCGTCGAGCGCGTAGCCGTCGAGCTCCTCGAAGGCGTGCTGCACCTCGCCATAGCGGGCGATGATCTCGTCCATCTGGTCGGCCTTGTCGGGGTCGGCCATGTCGGCTTCGAGCTGGCGCAGCTCGGCCGCGACCTCGCTGACGGGACCGGCGCCATTCATCACCTCGGCCACGGCGCTGCGACCGGACATCTCGCCGACGTTCTGGTTGAAATAGCCGATGGTGATGCCGCGATCGGTCGAGACCTGCCCTTCGTCGGGCAGCTCTTCGCCGGCGATCATCCGGAACAGGGTGGTCTTTCCGGCACCGTTCGGGCCGACGAGGCCGATCTTCTCGCCCTTATTAAGGGCGGCGGAGGCTTCGATGAACAGGATCTGGTGGCCGGCTTGCTTGCTGACGTTGTCGAGGCGGATCATGAGGTCTTTTGGGGGAATTATTGCGTTGCGGCGTAATAGGCCATGCGGGCCGCCAAAGGAAGCCCGGCCGGGCCCGGGTTTTGTTCCCTCCTGACAAATCCTTAGCAATTTTCGGCCAAAAGCGCGGGTGGCGACGCCCGGCGATTCCGACGGGCGTCCGTAGAGCTGAGATGTGACCCGGGGGACGACCGATGAGAACTCGCTTTGGCCTGGCCATGGCCGCCGTACTGATGCTCGGCGGCAGCGCCGCAACCGCCCAGACCCTGCCCGACTACATGGCGCCGATCTCCGGCAAGACCAACGCCGCGCCGGGCGACGTCGCCACCGGGGACGTGCTCGCGCTGAACACGGCGATGTTCGAGCTCTATGGCGATGCTGCCAAGGTGTTCCAGAAGAACATCCTCGGCAAGCACCCGGTGATCCTCGGCCTGTTCTCCGGCGCCGGCGGACGGCTGATCCTCTATCGGCCGGGCCAGCCGCCGCTCGACGCGCCGCAGGTGCCGATCGTCTATCAGCTACTGAAATCGGTCGGCCACAGCACCATGGCGCTGGCCGAGGTCGTCGGCCCCTATGTCGACAATCCCGACAACAAATCCTGGCGCGGCGCGATGCTGGCCTTCCGCAGCCGGATGCAGTCGGCGCTGGACAGCCTCGACGCCACGCCGATGCAGGCCGACTGGCGCGACAACAACCGCACCATCCTGAAGAACAACATCGCCTTCATGGACGAGTGCCTTGCGAGCGGCGTCATTCCGTTCGCCAGGCTGGAGGCTTTCGGCAAGCAGCAGGCTCCGTTCCTCGCCAGGAACGTCGCATGGGCGGCCCAGACCCAGGTCGCGCACTGGATGGGCGTGCTGGCCGACTGGAAGGCACAGCTCGGTCCGGACTGGGAGAAGACCTATGCCGCCAGCAACACCATCTACGTGGCCCGGCAGAACAACGTGATCTTCAGCGTGCTCGCCCAGTTCTTCGGCCCCGACGCGATCAACACGCGCCTGCTGCTGATCGAGACGGTCTCGTTCACCACGACGCCGGCGGACATGCTGGAATCGCTGACGCGGATCATCGCCGATCGCTCGGTCGGCGCACTGTTCTTCGGCAGTTATCATCTGATGGACTACGAGCTGATGGGAGGCGACGCGCGCGCCGCGATCATCACCGAAACAGGAAAGCGCGGCATGACGCCGTTCCTGCCGCCGCTGGTCCCGTTCGGCTCCAAGCAATGGCCGACCCTGGTCACGCCCGGCCCCGGGCCCGCGACCATCGCCGACCTCAAGTGAAGGCTTGATGTTGCGCCAGATGAGAGGCGGCTGCGTTCGCCGCAGCCGCCTTCACCTCTCGTAAACGGCCGCCCTGTTCTATTCGCCCATGGGCGAATCATGACAGCCTCACGCCAGCGTTGGCGCGTAGCTGTGGTCGCGATGCCGTCAGCATCGTGAGCCCCGAAAGACCTTGTACAAGGATGAGATCATGCGGCCTTCGCGACGCGAGTTCGTGAAGTGGTTATCGGCGGGCGGCATCTCGGTCAGCCTGTCGCATATGGCGACGGCGGCGAACGCGCCCTTTGCGTCGCACGAGACGCTGCCCGGGCGCGGACATTTCAATCCAGCAACAAAAGGCGCAGGCCGCGTCGACGGCGTCGCCAAAGTCACCGGCGCAAAGCTCTACGCCTCTGATTTCCGCGCCAACGATATGCCCGGCTGGCCGCAGACCACCTCGCACGCGATTCTGGTGCGCGCCAATGACGCCACCCATGTCTATGCCGGCATGGACCTCGCCCGCCTGTCGGGACCGCTGAAGCCGTCCGTCGTCGTCACCGCCAGCGATCTCGACCGCATCGGCACAGAGGTGCCGGAATTCTATGCCGGCGATCTGTTCTGCCCGCTCGGCAAGACGCCGCTTTATCTCGGCCAGCCGGTCGCGCTGCTGATCTTCGAGAAATTCGACGCCTACGACCAGGCGCGCCTCGTGCTGCGTGACGGCACCTTCGTCAGGTTCGGCGAGGAAACCGGCCCGGTGATCGCGCCCGATTACGGCTCCTACCGTTTCACCCGCGTCGCGGGCGCCTCGCCCGACAAGCCCGATATCTATTCACCGATCCAGGCCGGCTGGGTCTCGCCCAAGAAGGTGCAGAACGCCGCACTGCCGGTGTGGTCGCCGCTCGCCAAGGACATGCCGGCCGACTACGTCAAGGCGGCCAAGCTCGGCGACCAGATCCGCAGCGAGCTCGCTGCGGACAACGCCTCTCTCCTCGTGCTCGACCGCGAGTTCGAGACGCAGTCGGTCGACCCGATGTTTCTGGAGCCGGAGTGCGGGCTCGCCTGGTACGCTGGCCGCGGCGGCAATCTCGAGCTGGTGCTCGGCGTGCAGTCGCCTTACGAGGCCGCGGAGTCCCTCGCGCATCTGCTCGGCAAAGCGCACGCGCCTTACAAGCCCTCGCACATCAACGCGCAGTTCGCCCATGTCGGCGGCGGCTTTGGCGGCCGCGACCACACGCCGTTCATCCTTTACGTCGCGCTCGCGGCGATCTGCTTCCCGGGCAAGCCGGTGCGGCTGGCGCATGACCGCTACCAGCAATTCCAGGGCGGCATTAAACGCCACCCGATCAAGATGCGCTCGCGGATCGGCATCGACCGTTCGACCGGCCTGATCAAGGCGTTTGCCGCCGATCATTTGCTCGACGGCGGCGGCCTGCAGAACTTCTCCGCCAACGTCGCGGTGGTTGCCGCGACCGGCGCGATCGGCATCTACGACATCCCCAAGGTCGACGTCACCACGATCGCGCTGCATTCGCGCGGCGTCACCGCCGGCTCGATGCGCGGCTACGGCACGCTGCAGACCATGACCGCGCTCGAAGCGCTGATCGATGAAGCGGCAAGCGAGCTCAAGCTCGACCCGATCGAATTCCGCCGCCGCAATGCGCTGAAGCAGAACGGCCGGACCATGACCGGCAATCCCTACATCGTCTCGGTACGCACGCCCGAAATTCTCGACAAGCTCGAAAAGCACCCGATCTGGCGGCAGCGCGCCCAGCTCAGGCAAACCTCGGGCGACCGGCTGGTCGGCACGGGTGTGGCCTGCGTCACCAAGGATTATGGCTCCGGCGCGGACTGCTCGCTCGGCCGCGTCGAGCTCGGCGCTGACGGCAAGATCGCGATCTTCTGCGACCATGTCGAGATGGGCAACGGCATCGGCACGGCGCTGGCGAACCGTGTCGCCGTCCATCTCGGCGCCATCGCCGACGAGGTCTCGGTCGCCCGCGTCGACAGCTACGACGTGCTCGGCCTCGTCACCTCGGGCGATCCCTACACGATGGACCAGAAGACCCAGGATGCCGCGGAACGCAATCCGCGCTGGGTGCCCTCGATCTCCTCGGCCACATCGGCCTCGATCGGCGCCCATGTCGGCACGCACTCGTCGGCGGAAGCCGCCCGCGTGATCTTCCGCTTCGGCCTGTGGCCCGCGGCGCTGGAGTTGTGGCGCATTCCCAGGACCGATCCGCGCGCCAAACAATGGGCCAATGCGAGCTGGCAGAACGGCCAGCTCACCATGCCCGGCCTCGAACCGCTGGCTCTGCCGGCGCTCGCCGCGACCGCACATGCGCGCGGCTTCGTCACGGGTGCGGTCGCACATAGTTTTTCGCGCTGGGCCTGGTCGCGGGCGCGCTTCCCCCTGTTCGGCGAGCAATACCGCGCCGAGATCGACGCGCTCGCGATCCGCCGCGGCAATAACAAATTCGAGCGGATCAACCGCATCAGCGTCAAATTTCCGCCGACCGACAACAACCGCATCGGCACCGCCTACACCTCGATGTGCGGCACGCTCGTCCGCGTCGAGATCGAACGTGCCTCCGGCGCACTTCGCATCGCCAAGGCCTACAGCGTGTTCGAATGCGGCACGGCGCTGGTGCCTGAGGTGGTGATGGGCCAGTCGCATGGCGGCTTCGCCATGGGTGTCGGCTACGCGCTGTTGGAAACGCTGCCGCCGTTCGAAGGCGGCCCCGGCAACGGCGAGTGGAATCTCGGCCGTTACCTCGTTGCGCGCGGCTCCGACCTGCCGTTGCGCGACCTCGAGATCGAGATGCTGAAGCCGCTCAGCCCGGACGAGGCGCCCAAGGGCATGGCCGAAGTCGTGATGATCCCGATCGTGCCGGCGCTGATCAACGCCATCCACGACGCCACCGGCCACCGTTTCCGCGCGCTGCCGGTGACTGCAAACCTCCTGAAGGGAGTGCTCGCGTGACGACCCTCAGCCTCACCATCAACGGCCAGAAACATGGCCCGATGGATGTCCGCGACGATCTCTCGATGAACGATTTCCTGCGCGAGATGCTCGGCATGACCGGCACCAAGTTCGGCTGCGGCGCCGCGCAATGCCTGAGCTGCGCCATCATCGTCGACGAGCCGGATGGCACGAGCTACACCAGCCCGACCTGCGTCGCGCCGGCGGTGAATTTCGACGGCAAGTCGATCCGCACCGTGGAAGGCCACGCCAGGGACGGCCAGCTCTCGGCCCTGCAGCAGGCTTTCATCGATCACTTCGCCTTCCAGTGCGGCTATTGCACCGCCGGCTTCCTCAATGAGGGCCAGGTGCTGCTCGAACGCCTGTCGCGCGCGCCTGTCGCCCGCGAGGCACTGGAGCAGACCATTGCGGATGCGCTCGACGGGCATCTCTGCCGTTGCACCGGCTACATCAAATATCACGAGGCGGTGCGCGACGTGATCCTCGCCGATTCCAGCCGCTATCTCGTCGCCACCAAATGAGTGCGCAAGGGATGATCACCACGCGCGTCAAGATCATGGCCGTGTTGGCGGCGCTGACGAGCAGCCTGTGCGCCGGCTACGCCGCGTCTGACACGGCGAGCCACGCCCTCGCCTCGCCCGAAAGCTTTGCGAACATCGCAGACACCGAAAAACGCTCGGCCGCGATCTTCACCGAACTCGGCAAGGTGCTGACGCATCCACGCTGCACCAACTGCCATCCGGCCGGCGACAGCCCGCGCCAGGGCGACAATCCCCGCCTCCATCAGCCGCCGGTGACGCGCGGCGCCGACGGCCACGGCCTCGAGGCGATGCGCTGCCACACCTGCCACCAGAAAGCCAATTTCGAGCCCGGCCGCATTCCCGGCCATCCCGAATGGCACCTCGCCCCGCGCGAGATGGCCTGGGAAGGCAAGACGGTCGGCGAGATCTGCGAGCAGATCAGAGACCCCGTGCGCAACGGCGGCCGCAAGGTGGAAGCGCTGATCGACCACATCGGCAAGGACACCCTGGTCGGCTGGGCCTGGAAGCCCGGCTTCGGCCGCGCGCCCGCACCGGGCACACAGGAGCAGGCCGGCGCATTGGTGGAAGCTTGGGTGAAGACGGGAGCGGCGTGCCCGGCGCCGTGATGTAGGCGGTGGGGGGAAGACTCGTCAACGTCGGTTTCCCGGGGGAAGTGCATGTCGCCCAGGTCGTGGTTATCGGCGGCTGATGCTCGTTGCGGCCATCTCAACTCCCATGACCTTCAACCAGTCGCACTCAAGGTCGCTGGAGTTGCAATCATCGTCCTGAATAGTTCGAGACGTTCCTCGATGAGCTGTTCGTATTTGTCCAGTGCAATAGATCTATCTTCCACACGAAGTAGTCCGCGAGAGACCGGCACCAGAAGATCACCCAAGTGAGTGCCCCGCAATGCGTCCAATGCCGTCGCATCTCCTCCTTGCGGCCCAAGCCCTGGAGCTAGAATAATGGCGTTCGGTAGGAGGCTGCGAAGCCGCCTTCCTTCTTGTGGAACTGTTGCACCTATCACAGCACCGACTGGATTGAGGTGCGCCCCCTGAAGGCAATCCTTGCCAACAGTCGTGATCAAGTCAGCGAGCCGGTCGGAAACAAAGCGATTTCCCGTCATGCGGTCTTGTAACCAGCCTGCGCCGGGATTCGAGGTGCGACACAAGACAAACAAGCCCTTGCCATGTCTGCGAACACAATCGAGGAATGGCTCCAGCGTATCCGGTCCCATCATTGGATTGACGGTCAGGCAGTCCGCCTCAAAGTCGCCGCTGCCACCAGCATTCGCAGGTGTGAGATAGGCTCGAGCATACGCAGCTGCGGTTGATCCGATATCACCGCGCTTCGCATCCAGGATCACGCCCATGCCCGCACTCCGGGCACGCTTCATTGCCAACGACAAGGCGTTGAGGCCGGCAAGTCCATATGCCTCGAAGTAAGCGGCTTGGAATTTCACAAAGCCGACCCGACCAATGGTTCTATCCAGGACGAAATCGAGGTACCGGGTCAGCCAATCAGCGCTGCTCCCCTCTTGCTCGAAAGCCGCGGGAACATCCGGCAGGTAAGGATCGATGCCGACGACGATCCCTCCATAGCTCGATGCATTAGCTTGAACGATGTCACTCCATGCCTCCGCTCGCATTCAGTCTTTCTCCATCTATTTGGCAAGAAATAGACGATCGACGATTGAGTATCCACCGCTATGAAGATCTTCTCCTAGACCAAATCTGAGGCCCATATCTCAATCCTCCCGCCCAAGGCCGACCTGCAGACGTGCCGACGTTGGCATCCATCAACGGCCAACGCCGGCCATGGAGCTATACCTCCCTATGGCCAATCCGGCCGCAACGGGAGAGAATGACCATCCTATGGAATGACGGATGAGAGGGTGATGGATTCGCCACAAGCAGGACCCTTCGCACCATTCGAGTGGATGCTTTCTGCACGCTATCTGCGGGCCCGCCGCAAGGAAGGCTTTGTCTCGGTCATCGCCGGGTTTTCGTTTCTGGGCATCATGCTCGGGGTCGCCACCCTGATCATCGTCATGGCGGTGATGAACGGCTTTCGCACAGAACTTCTCGGCAAGATTCTCGGGTTCAACGGGCATCTTGTGGTGCAGCCGCTGGAAACGCCGTTGACGGACTGGAAGGATGTCGCCGAGCGCATCAGCCAGGCGCAGGGTGTCCGGTTGGCGGTCCCGGTCGTCGACGGCCCTGCGCTGGCATCGTCGTCCAACGCCTCCGGCGTCCTGGTGCGCGGCATTCGGGCGGCTGACCTCAACGAGCTGCCCTCGATCGCCGGCGGCATCAAGCATGGGTCGCTTGAGCATTTTGACGAGGGCCAGGGCGTCGCCATCGGTCAGGGCCTTGCCGATCAACTCTCCGCCCATGTCCGTGACAGCATCACGATCGTTGCACAGCGCGGCGCAGTCACCCCGATGGGCATGATGCCGCGCGTCAAGAAATATCAAGTGGCGGCGATATTCGAGGTTGGGATGTCCGAATACGACGCAGGTGTCATCTTCATGCCGATCACGGAAGCGCAGGCTTTCTTCAATCGCAATCAGGATGTCACTGCGATCGAGGTGTTTACGGCCAATCCCGATCGGATCGACCTGTTTCGCAAGACGGTCGCGGAAGCGGCTGGTCGACCGGTCTTCCTGGTCGACTGGCGGCAGCGCAATGCGACCTTCTTTGGTGCGCTCGAGGTCGAGCGCAACGTGATGTTTCTGATCCTCAGCCTGATCGTTCTGGTGGCCGCACTGAACATCGTGTCCGGCCTCATCATGCTGGTGAAAGACAAGGACAGCGACATCGCCATCCTCAGGACCATGGGCGCCTCGCAAGGCGCGATCATGCGGACCTTCATGATAACAGGCGCTTCGATCGGGGTGGCGGGAACGCTGGTCGGCTTCGCCGTCGGACTCCTCGTCTGCGCCAATATCGAACAGATCCGACAACTCCTGTCATGGCTGACGCGCACCGACCTGTTTCCGCCGAAGCTTTACTTTCTGTCGAAGCTGCCGGCGGAAATCGATCTCGTCGAGACCGCAGCAGTCGTGACCATGGCACTGACCCTGTCGTTTCTCGCGACGCTCTACCCATCGTGGCGCGCTGCGCGGCTCGACCCCGTCGAGGCGCTGCGACAGGGAGGATAGTTCGTAGGATGGGTTGAGCCCTTGCGAAACCCATCGCTATCGTCTTGTGATGGCATTCCGTCATGACCGCGTACCACCCCGGTCAAGCATACTCTTCGTTTCACCGTCGCGCCGAACTTGGTCACGATCCGATGGACTGGGCGGGCGATCAGCCTGAAGGCGGTCTTCGCCATGGCGAGAGGCGTCAGGTTGGCGATGGGTTTCGCAAGGGCTCAACCCATCCTACGAGCTGGGTGAAGACGGGAGCGGCGTGCCCGGCGCCGTGATGGGGGCGCGGCGGCGAGTCACCATGCGTCGGCTTCCTAGAGGCCACGTGAAAATCGCAGCATCAACGGCTTATGATCCGGAACGTATTCCTCGCGGGTCAGTATTTCGATTCGAGGCAACGTAGTCGATCTCGCCATACGAGATCCCGATATCCATAAGCTCTCGATCACTTAGATTATAAAGATCGTGCCGCAGCCGCTCCCATTTCCGCCACTCTTGAAAAGCGTCCCAACAATTCTTGAGAGCGCTGACATTGCCTCGCTGCGCTGTCGTCTGGACCAAGCCCGCTGTCTGGTAAAACGTGTTCATTGCAGCATCCTCGGGTGCCTTGTTTCCACCCAGGCAAGCTGCCAGGATCCGACCCGGAACGCTTAATCTGTCGCTTACATTTTCCTTACGGGCAGCTTATTCTCCGTCCTCCAAATGTTGCCGAGCCTAACCGGGGACGGCTTAAGGGATTTCGCGTCGTGCGCTATCTCTTCGAAGACTACGAACTGGATTCCGGCCGCCGCGAGCTATACCGCGATACAAAAGTCGTCGCCCTGACGCCACAAGCCTTTGACCTGCTTGACTACCTCATCCGCAACCGCGAGCGCGTCGTCTGCAAGGACGATCTTATCGCAGCCATTTGGAAGGGGCGATGCGTGTCGGATGCCGCGCTGACGACCCGGCTGAATGCCGCTCGCTCCGCGATTGGCGATTCCGGGGAGAAGCAGCGGTTGATCAAGACGCTGCCGAGGAAAGGCTATCGCTTTATCGGCACTGTGCAAGAAGCTCACAACGCTTCCACAGGGGTAGTAACCGAAATCCAAGGAGAAACGGCCAAGGGTGCCCTCACGCTTCCCGACATACCGTCGCTAGCCGTTCTCCCGTTTATTAACCTGAGTTCCGATCCAGAGCAGGAGTATTTCGCCGAAGGCATGGTCGAGGACATCATTACCGGCCTCTCACGATCCAAATCGCTGTTCGTCATCGCGCGACAATCCACTTTTACCTACAAGGGCAAGACTGTCGACGTCAGGCAGGTCGGACGCGAGCTAGGGGTTCGATATGTACTCGAAGGCAGTGTGCGCAAATCCAACGACCGAGTTCGCATTATCGGGCAGCTGATCGAGGCCACGACGGGTGCCCATCTTTGGGCAGACCGCTTCGACAGCCAACTCAACGACATCTTCGATCTACAGGACCAAGTGACGAGCAGCGTGATTAGCGCACTTTTTCCTCACTTGGAGCGTGCCGAGATAGAGCGCGCAAAGCGCAAGCCAACCGAAAATCTTCAGGCCTACGACTACTATCTTCGTGCACTCTCGAGCTTCTATCAATTCACCCGCGAGCAAAACATTGAAGCCCTCAGACTGACCCGGCTTGCAGTCAAGATCGATCCCGGATTGGCGGTAGCATACGCGCTTGGTGCTTATTGCTACCTGCAACGCAAGGTCTTCGGCTGGACGGTTGATGCGGATCAGGAACGAAATGATACCCGACTGTTTGCAAGGCGCGCGATTGAACTCGATAAGGACGATCCAACCGTACTCGTGAGGGTTGGGCAGGCAATTGCCGCCGTACTATATGAGATCGACGAAGGCGTTGCCCTCGTCTTCCGAGCGCATGAACTTAACCCAAGCCTGGCTCTCGCACAGTATACGATCGGCTGGGAGCACATTCGCCGCGGCAACCTAGACGCGGCACTTAAGCAATTCCATGCCGGGGGGCGCTTAAGCCCCATGGATCCGTTTATTTTCTTGATGCAGACCGGAATAGCGTTCGCGCATTTCTTGGCAGATCGATACGAGGACGGGACATCATGGGCCAAGTCGGCTGTGTTGCACCGCCCTAACTATCTAAACGCACAATTTATTCTGGCGGCATGCCACGCAATGTCCGGACGGGTCGAGGAAGCCCGGATGATCAGTGCACGCCTAGTCGAAGCGAGGCCGGCGCTGCGCATCTCCACACTCATTCCCAAGCTCGCCCAATTTTACATCCCGGAACACCTCGAACGGGTCAATCGGGCTTGCCACATCGCAGGCCTCCCCCCATGAACGCGTGCGCCCGGTCACTTGAGCCCCCTGCTCGCACACCGATGAGGCGCGAGGGTAAGTACGCGCGAACGTCCGCTTCGGGGCCTAGAGCGGCAGTCGCCGCGTCTAGTGGTCGTCGGCGGCTTGTGACCCGAAGCGGACAACGAGCATGGCTCAAGGTTTCGAGCCATGCTGTCCTGTGTCTCTATGCAGTCAGTGGGCGGCGTCGACTAGTGGCGGCTTTCGGCGACTCGCTTTTCGCCGGGCAACTTGCCTCCGGCCAGCAGGCTGGTGCAAATCCACCGGGATTCTCTGGGTTGCGCGCCAAGAAGAGCCTTGGTCTCTACGCACTGCGCGTAAGTGTTGTAGCTGAGCGTGTCCGTGCACGTTGACGAGAAATTGCTGCCGTCAATCGCTCCCCCCGTCCCGCCTCCGGCAGCCATGCTACATCCAACCCAGGGAGCGTTGCCGACCCTGTAACTGGTTTCGCAGCCACCGTTACAGCTGCTGGCAGATCGCTCCAGCCTGGCGATCTTCCCCAAGACCGTATTCGGTCCGAATACCGGCCCTTGAGCGGTCGATGAGCCGGTTGCCCGGTGGTGGTGGGAAGTCACGGTCGTTCGCCCCTGCCTCGGCACAACAGTCGTTCTTGCCTTCGGCGCTTCGACCGAGACGGTGGGAAGTGAGGAGCTTGGTGTGGGTTGTGACATTGCCGTGCTGCTGCACAGCAAGACAGCTGACAAGGTAACGATGGCGGACGGCACGGCGAAGCCAAATGACGGTCGCATAGGGTACCTCCCAAATTCGGGACGGAAATGCCGTCCCTACAGCTAAGGGTTGTACCACGGCATACAGATACCGGCAATTCGGAGGGTGCAGGACGATCTGCGCCATCGACATGGGGCCACAGAACGTCGCCCGCACCGTTGCGGGGTCGGCGTCTGGCCCAAGGCCAACATCCAAACGCACGGCTCGAACGTCGCCTTGCTCTAGCAGAGCAGACGCGACAGCCGATGAGACGCCCTACGCCCGCCGCATGAGCCTGAGCGAGGCCGCCAGCCGCAGACTGCGCTTGCCGGCGAGTGCGATACCCTCGAGCTCGCCGCTGTCTTCCGTGCAGGTCCCCGAAAAACCGATCCCGACCTCGTAGCCGCCGAACACGGGATTGTCGCCCTTCGCCGGCGTGTGCTCCTGGTTGAGCATCTCGCCCTTCCAGCGGCCGTCCGCCGACGAATAGGCGCCGAGGTAGTAGAAGAACGCATCGCCGCCGAGGATGCGGCCGTCGATCAGCAGCATCACGCCGGAGAGCCCGGCATCGACGCCGTCGAGCGCGCGCAGGCTCATTCCATAGAGGCCGTTGGCGATGCCACCATGCCCGATCGTGCCGCGGGGCGGCAGCGCCTCGTCCTCATCGAGGCGCGTCAGGTTGGCCCAGAATTGACCGCCCGGCATGGTGTCCGCGCTGCCCTCCAGGCGGATCTGGTTGCCGACCAGCTTGCCGCGCGCGCCGATCGTTGCGACGTCGGCGCCCATCAGCGGCTTGTAATGGGGGTCCTCGTTGTGGCGCTCGGTGATCACCTCGGCAACGATCTCGCCGTCCCGCTCGGAATAGGTGCCGAGATGCGCGAAGGCGGAATTGCCCCCTAACATCTTGCCGTCGTGCAGGCACATGATGCTGCGCCCGAAGGCCTCGTGGATGCCGTATTCAACCTTGTAGAGCCCGTCGAGCAAAGTCATGAACCCGCAAAAAATAAAAGGAATCGCGGGCTACCTAGCACCGTCGCCGCACCGAAGCCATCCGGCTTTTCCGCGCAGGCTGCGCGCGGAGCCGGTCGTGCCATGATGCCATCATGCGCCTGTTTTGCCCGACGGAGCAAGCAGATTTCGTAAAATCCGCATCCGACCGTTTGGTTCGGCTATTCGGGTGTTTCGTCAGCCCCCTGGCTACTGTGCATGGGGTTGTTTTCGCCTTTCGAACCCGCAAGTGCCTGCGCGCGACCAAGCGGCATGGACCCGATTGAACCCTCAGCCGACGAGCAGATCGCAGCCTTCATCGCCAGCGCTGCGAAGCAGCCGCTGCTCGATGCCGCATTCGAACTCTGGCGCTGGCGCTACCGATTGAATTCGATCAAGGGGCGCCCGACCGCCGAAGAGGTGCGCATCAATCGCACGCTTTCACCGGAGCAGATCGGTGCGAAATATCGCCACGATCGCGACCACGCCCATGAGGGGCCGATGTTCGGTTATCTCAAGCGCGCCCATCCGCATGCCGGCGACGATGCGGTCCGGCAGGCCATCATCACCGCCGTCAAGTTCGAGGGCGCGGCCGAAGCGCATTTCAAGTGGGACGGCGATTTCTGGGCTTGCGTCGTGCGCGCGGTGGCACAGGCGGCGGCGCAATATCCCGGCTTCCTCGAGACAACCTATCGCGACGCCCGCAACAATCTCGCCTACTACATGAAGTGAGCCCTGCGGGCTCTCATCACATCGACATGAGTCAGAAGCACAGCGTGGTGACGAGCTTGCCTTGCTTGTCCTTGATCGCGTAAGGGCAGCGCAGCCGCTCCAGCGCCTTCTTGGCGTCCTCGTCGCCGAGCGCAGCAGCGCGCTCGTAATAGGCCTTTGCGGCATCCTTGTCCTTCGGACCGCCGCGGCCGCCCTCGGCGAAGGCCCCCATCCGCTCCAGCGCGCCAGGATGGTTTTGCGCGGCCGCCTTCTCGAACAGCGCGCGTGCCGCAACGTCGTCCTTCTCGCCGCCATTGCCGTTGGCAAGCATCAGGCCGAGCTGGTACTGCGCCTCCGCATTGGTCTCGGCGGCCTTGCCGAGCAGCGTGCGTGCCTGCGCCGGATCGGCGGGCATGCCACCGCCGGCGTTGCCGAGCGCCGCGAGATTGGAGACGCCGCGGGGATTGCCGGCCTGCGCCGCCTTCTCGAACAGCTTTCGCGCCTGTGGCTCGTCCCTGGCCACGCCGGAGCCGGTGCCGTAGGCGACGCCGAGCTCGACCATCGCCGCGCTGGAGCCCTTGTCGGCCGCCTTGCGCCAGGCAGCAATCGCCTCGGCCGTCTGCCGGTTGGCGGCATAGGCACGGCCGAGCGCGAACATCGCGCGGCGCGACGAGGACGCCGCCTGCTTGCAGAATTTGATCGCGGTCGCGACGTCGGAGGCCGCGATCTCAGACACGCCCTTGACGTCAGCCGGCTTGTCGGGATCGCTTGGATCGGCGGCGACGCGATCGCACAGGACGAGGTCGGCCGATTGCGCGTGGGCAGCGACAGGCACGGCGAGCGCGACGAGGACGGCAAAGAGATGGATCCGCATGGCCATCACGTTGCGTTGACGCCCCGGCGATTTCAAGGCTCGAGTCCCGATCGGCGCAAGACGGGCACGACCTGCGGCGATGCCAGATAGCGCAGCAACGCTTCGGCGCCTTCGGCCTGCTTCGCATCCACCATGCGGCCGGCGGAAAACACCGCCGGCGTCTGCAAATCATGCGGGACCGGGCCGATCACTTCGATGCCCTCGACCTGCTTCAGCTCGCTGATCTGCTGCACGGCCAGATCAGCTTCACCGCTGACGAGCCGCTCGGCAGTAAAACCCTGCTCGACGATGGTGGCCTTGGCGTTGATCTCGGCGGCGATGCCCATGCGCACGATCAGCTGGGCGAAGTAGACGCCGCTTGCGCCGAGCCGTGAATAGGCGACCGACCGGGCCGCGAGCAGCGTCTTGCGCAGCGCGGCTTCATTGGCGATGCCGGGATGCGGCGCGCCGGTCCGCACGGCGAGACCGACATAGGAGCGCGCGAGGTCGGCTGCGCTGTCCGCGATCACCCGGCCCTCGCCGATCATCTCGTCGAGCCCTTCGCGCGTGAGGATCACGAGGTCGGCAGCCTCGCCGGCGCGTAAGCGCTTGAGCAGCGCCAGCGTCGGCGCGAAGTCGGCATCGACGTGAATGCCGCTCGCCGCCTCGAAGGCGGTGGACAGGCTGCGCATCGCGCCCATCAGGCCGAGCGTCGAGAGCATGCGAATTTTTTCCATGGGCGACTTTCCTGGTGCGATCAGGCGCGATGCATCAGCTTCAGCGCCGCAGTCAGGCGCAAGCTGCGCTTGCCGGCCAGCGCGGTTGCTTCCAGCACCGCCTCGTCGCCGTCATAGCTGCCGGAGAAGCCGATGCCGACCTCGTGGCCGCCGAAGATCGGATCGTCCTTGGCGGGCGTGTGCTCCTGGTTGAGGATCTGCCCCTTCCAGCGGCCGTTCGCGGCGGTGTAGCTGCCGAGGTAATAGAACGAGGCATCGCCGCCGAGGATGCGGCCCCGATTGAGCAGCATCACGCCGGTGAGCCCGCCGTCGACACCGTCGAGCATGCGCAGATGGATCGAGTAGAGGCCATCGGCGATCCCGGCCTCGCCGACGCCGCCGGCGATCGGTACCTCGTCCTCCGTGATCGGCGTCATCAGCGACTGAAAGGGCACGCCGGGCAGCTCCTTCAGCTCGCCCTTGAAGCGGTAGAGATCGCCGTCGGCAAAACCCTTCGCGATCAGCGTCGCATCGTCGGTGCCGGCCATCGCGCGGTAGTTCGGATCGGGGTTGTGGCGGACGGTCTTGATGACGATGTCGACGCCACCTGCGGTCTTCTCGTAGGTGCCGATATGGGCGAACGCCGAATTGCCCCCGAGCATCTTGCCGTTGCCGGCATGCATCACGCTCCGGCCGACGCTGTCGCCGAGCTGAAATCGCACCTTGTAGAAGCCTTCAAACACCAGCCGTGTCCCCGGCCCCGCGCGCATCCTGCGCCCACTCTAGCCCGGTTTGGGTTGCGATGGACAGGCTCCAGGCCGGCATGGCCGCCAGACCCACAACGAGCGCTGTCATTGGCAAGCACTGTCATCGAAATGCAAAAATCCGCCGGAGCCTTATGAGCTCCGGCGGATTTGAAAGCCAACCCGGGCCAGCCCCCCAGCCCGGGCCTGGAGGATGTTTAAGCCGCGGCCTTCTTGTCAGCCGGGACGGACGCGATCGTCTTCAGGATCTGCGAAGCGATCTGGTATGGGTCGCCTTGCGAGTTCGGACGACGGTCTTCCAGATAGCCCTTGTAACCGTTGTTGACGAAGGAGTGCGGAACGCGGATCGACGCGCCACGATCGGCCACGCCGTAGCTGAACTTGTTCCACGGCGCGGTCTCGTGCTTGCCGGTCAGACGCTTGTCGTTGTCCGGGCCGTAGACGGCGATGTGGTCCATCAGGTTCTTGTCGAAGGCCGCCATCAGCGCTTCGAAGTACTCCTTGCCGCCGACCGTACGCATGTACTCGGTCGAGAAGTTGGCGTGCATGCCGGAGCCGTTCCAGTCGGTGTCGCCGAGCGGCTTGCAGTGGAACTCGATGTCGATGCCGTACTTCTCGGTCAGGCGCAGCATCAGATAGCGGGCCATCCACATTTCGTCAGCGGCCTTCTTGGAGCCCTTACCGAAGATCTGGAATTCCCACTGGCCCTTCGCGACTTCCGCGTTGATGCCTTCATGGTTGATGCCGGCAGCCAGGCAGAGGTCGAGATGCTCTTCGACGATCTTGCGGGCGACGTCGCCGACGTTGGAGAAGCCGACGCCGGTGTAGTACGGGCCCTGCGGCGCCGGATAACCGGAGGCCGGGAAGCCGAGCGGACGGCCGTCCTTGTAGAAGAAGTATTCCTGCTCGAAGCCGAACCAGGCGCCGGCGTCGTCGAGGATGGTGGCGCGCTTGTTGGAAGCGTGCGGGGTCTTGCCATCGGGCATCATGACTTCGCACATCACCAGCACGCCGTTGGTGCGGGCGCCGTCCGGGAACACCGCGACCGGCTTCAGCACGCAATCCGAGCTGTGGCCTTCGGCCTGCTGGGTGGAGGAGCCATCGAAGCCCCAGAGCGGAAGCTGCTCGAGCGTCGGGAACGACGCGAATTCCTTGATCTGAGTTTTGCCGCGCAAGTTCGGAGTCGGCGTATATCCGTCGAGCCAGATGTACTCGAGCTTATACTTGGTCATTGAGCCTCTCTGTAGATGATGCGAAAGGTGGGGTTGAGAGCCCCGCACGTTTGTACCCGGCCATCATCGGCCGGTGCCTTATAAGCATTTTGCGTGCCAAAAGGCCGCAGCGCGGGAGGTTTTCCACCGCGACCGGAACCGGCCCGGGGGCGGCAAACCGTCCACAGCAGCGTGCGGCATAGGCGCGCACCTTCGCGTGAAGCTGCACTGCAAAAATCCCGCGGAAAACGCCTGATTCTGGAGCAGGCAGGCCCCAGCTGAAGGTTGCCGATGAAACGCGCATCAACGTCCGGCAACTTTCGTAAAGTCCCCACCCCCTGCCCAGCAACCTTTGGAATGGCCTAGGCGTTAGTCATCGACACGGTGCCTTAGGGGGTGCAGACCATCACCTGCCTACAAATTGAGCGGAAACTGATTTCCTTTTCAGCACTTTGCATTTCGGAGTGCCGGGCCGATATGGGGATTCCAGTAACCACAATCGAACGAGTCGGGCGCACCATGGAGGCCAAGGCGCTTCGACCCAGGAGCAATCGCAATGATGAACAATGGACTGAGTCAGGGATCTGCGAAGATCTATCAATTCCCCGCCGGGGGCCGCGCGGCTCTCGCCGGACGCCGCTATGGCGAGACCCGCTTTCCCGCCGATCACGCTTCGCTTCCCGCGAACGTCTCGATCTGCAGCGACAGCTGGTACCACCAGGACGCGGTCGACGAAGCAAAGCCCAAATGGGAACGCTAATGCCAGCATCTGGTTTGAGACCGACGCGCTCCTCCAAGCGCTCAGCGGAAGTTTGAAAAGGGTCGAAACAACGAGGTTTCGACCCTTTTTGATTCCAGACCTGATTAGCGTCAGATCATCGCGCAGGCCGTCGCCGGCCGCTTCAGATGCTTGACCGTGGTCGCCCCGGTCTTGCCGATCCTCAACGTGATGCCCGCTCCCGAATAGCGCACCCCCGAAAGAGCCAACCGCTTGGCAAGCGTCGCCGGTTCGCCGTCGATCTGGAGGAACGCGCGCTTGTCGCCGTCATAAAACGCAACAATGAACTGCGTACCATCGGCGCAGCGGTAGTTCCGGAATGTCTGCGCGTCGGCCTGCCGCGCCCCGGAAATTGCAGCCGTCAGCATGCTGATCCCCAAAAGAATGGCCTTGTGTCGGCCCATGATCGCCCCCTGTAATGGTCCGTCGGCAACATAACAAAAGCAGCTCCGATGTCAGACTCCCCTGCCCGTCACCTCGCCTTGCACGGCGCCAGCAATTTTCGCGACCTCGGCGGCTACGCCACCAGCGACGGCCGTACCACGCGCTGGCGCCACATTTTCCGTTCCAACCATCTCGGCCAGCTCACCGCTGAAGACATCGCGATCGTCCGCGCACTCGGCGTCAGAAGCGCGTTCGACTTCCGCGGCGTCGAGGAGCGCGCGGCCGGCGTCTGCGTCGTCAACGAGATCACGGTGCATTCGCTTCCGATCGAGCCGACGGTCGTGGCCTCACTGCGCACCGAGCTCGCCAGGGGCACGCTGACTGCGCCCGTCGCGCTCGAACTGATGCGCGAGTCCTATCGCAACTATGTCCGCCACAACACGCACAGCTTTCGCATGCTGTTCGGCCATCTCCTGCAGGACCGCGCCCCACTCGTGATCCACTGTACCGCCGGCAAGGACCGCACCGGCTTTGCCAGCGCACTGATCCTGCATGCGCTCGGCGTGCCCGAGGCGATCATTGCAGAGGATTACCTGCTGACCAATCGCCACTACAAGCGCGACGTGTCGAGCGTCTCCGATCTGCCCGCCGACGTCCTCGACGCGATCGGCTCGGTCAACGCTTCCTATCTCGACGCAGCCTTCGATGCCGTCAGCGGCGAGTACGGCGATGTCGAAACTTACCTGCGCGACGGCATCAAGCTCGGGGCAGCGGAGCGGACCGCGCTGAAGGAGCGCTACCTTCAGCCGTGACCGACGACAAGCGCCTCACGCTGTCGGAGTTGCGGCCTTGATGATGGAATTGGTCAGCGCGAGCGATACCTGCATGGTACTCCAATTGCTCTGATGCAGCTTCAGGTCATCCTCCGGATCGAGCAGCTGCTCGAACGAGACCTTGTTGTAGACGTGCCAGTGGCGCATGAGCGCCCAACGCTGGAACAGGTTGACCTCGGCGTCCTCCGCCGCGGTTCGGATCGCCGAAACCATCTTCTCCGCGAGATCGGCGTTGTCGTCGTACAGCATGGCCGTCACATATTGCGGGTCGATCAGGATGACGTCCATGGTCGGGTGATTACGCAGAAGGGCCAATCCCCTGGTGATGCTCGCGACCACTTCGTCGAAGTTGAACTCCTTCTGGCGAAAGACCGCGTTGGTCCCGACCTGCCAGAGCACCAGAGAAGGATTGTCAGCAAAGATATCGTCGTCGAACCGAGGCACTTCCAATGGCGCTTCCTGACCGCCCTGGCCGCGGTTGAACACGTCGATCCGGATGTTCGGATGGGGATCGTCATCCTTGTAGTGTTTTCTCAAATACAGCTCGAGCCGCGCGGGATAGGGAACGACATTGCGAAGTCCCGCAGTCGAGGACGACCCCATCGCCACCACGCGCACGGGGCTTCGTCTGCCCAATGCCGCCCGGAAATTCTCCAGCGGACGCTTCAATTCAACGATCTCTGGAGGATTATCGAGAGTCGGCAATTCATCAGACATGAAACGCCCTCCGTCGCCGCCTAAAGTTGCATTTATAGCCCAGCCTTGATGCCGCCGCCATTGCAAGTCCAATTCGCCTCACGCAATAGTCGGCGCGAAGCGAGACGACGGAGAGTATCGTGCAGGGAAAAATCATTGTCGTGACCGGCGCGCTCGGCGCGCTTGGCAAGGTGGTCGCCGACATCGCGCAATCACGCGGCGCGCGGATCGCCGGCATCGACCATGCGCCCTCTCAAATGTCTGCGACGACCCAGCGCATCGAGATCGGCGGCGTCGACCTGTCCGATGCTGCGCAGGCGAAGACAGCGGTGGACGCTGCCGCGAAGCATTTCGGCGGACTGGACGCCCTGGTCAACATCGCCGGCGGCTTTGCCTTCGAGACCGTGGGTGACGGCGACATCAAGACCTGGCACCGCATGCATGCGCTGAACGTGCTGACAGCGCTCAACGCCTCGCACGCGGCGTTGCCGCATTTGGCCACCTCGAAGGCTGGCCGCATCGTCAATATCGGCGCCATGGGCGCGCTGCAGGCGGGCTCGGGCATGGGTCCCTACGCGGCGTCGAAGGCCGGCGTGCACCGCCTCACCGAAGCGCTGGCCAACGAATGGAAGGGCAAGGTCACCGTGAACGCGGTGCTGCCGTCGATCATCGACACCAAGGCCAACCGTGCCGACATGCCGAAAGCCGACTTCGCCAAATGGGTGACACCGCAGGAGCTTGCCGAGGTGATCCTGTTCCTGGCGAGCGACGCCGCAAGCGGCGTCACCGGCGCGCTCATTCCGGTGAGCGGACGGGTCTGATCAATCCGGCACGAGCAGGCGCAGATTGCCCTTGAAACGGATGCTCTGCTTGCCGGCGAGCGCCATGCCTTCGCCATAGGCGGTCTCGTCCGTGTAGGTGCCGCTGAAGCCGATGGTCACGACCCTGCGGCCCCACACCGGGCGCTCGTCGAACGAGGGCGAATGCTCCTCGTTGGTCAGCTCGCCCTTCCATCTGCCATCGGCGGACGTGTAGCTGCCATAGGCAAAGAAAAAGGAATCGCCGCCACGCATGGTGCCGTCACGCAGCACCATGACCCCCTGATTACCGCCCTGGACGCCATCCAGCATCTCGATCCGGATGTGATAGAGCCCGTTCCTGATCGTCATCGTCGCGCCCGCTTGTTCCCCGCGCAGGGGTATAGCTGGCTTGACAGCGTCCGGGCAAATGGCCGGCAGCCCGAGTTCGATCCGGGCTAAACTGGCCGCAACTGATTCTCCGATCGGAAACTCGCCTTGGAAACCGAGCTCTATCTCCCCGTGAAACGCTTCCTCGAAGAGCTCGGCTTCTCCGTGAAGGGCGAGATCGGCGGTTGCGATCTCGTGGGGCTGAGCGCCGGCGATCCGCCGGTGGTGGTGATCGGCGAGCTCAAGCTCGCCTTCAATCTCGAGCTTATCCTGCAGGCGGTCGATCGCGCGCCGGCGGGTGACGAGGTCTGGATCGCCGCAAAGATGTCGATCCGCGGCAAGGGCCGCGAGAGCGACGCGCGCTATCGCAATCTGTGTCGGCGCCTCGGCTTCGGTATGCTCGGGGTGACCGACAACGGCCAGGTCGAGGTGCTGGTGAAGCCGCCGACAGCCGCCCCGCGCCGCGAGCCAAAGACGCGCTCCCGGCTCGTAGCCGAACATCAGCGCCGCCAAGGCGATCCCGTGCTCGGCGGCAGCACGCGCGCGCCAATCATGACGGCCTACCGGCAACAGGCGCTGGCCTGCGCATCGCAGCTCGCCGCAGGCCCGCGGGCCGTGCGCGAATTGCGCGAACGCTGTCCCGATGCCGGCAAAATTCTCCTGCACAACGTCTATGGCTGGTTCGAACGCGCCGAGCGCGGAATCTATCGGCTGACCGAGGCCGGCCACGCCGCGCTGAAGCGCTGGCCGCAGACACCGGTCAAGACCATCGCGCGCGAAGCATCCCTGCCCTAGCGGCCATCACTGTGGAGAACGGCATGATCGTGGTGACTGGCAGTGTGACGGTCCGGCCCGAGGCGTTCGAGGAGGCGCGCCGCCTCAGCCTCGAACACGTCCATCGTTCGCGCCTGGAGCCCGGCTGCATCTCACATGCGGTGCATGTCGACTGCGAGAACCCGCTCAGGCTGGTGTTCTTCGAGCAATGGGCTGACCGGGCCGCGCTTGCGGCCCATTTTGCGGTACCTGCGTCCGGCGATTTCGTACGGGCCCTGCGCTCACTCGCCACCGGGGCGACGACGCTCGAACTTTACGACGCCAGCAAGCTCGAAAAGCTTTGAGTGCATAGCTGAGATGCCACACCAAATTCATATTGCAATGCAACATGGGTCGCACTAGGTATCCCGGCATCAAAACGAGGCCGTTATGAGCGCAGACTGGAATACCAAATATGGCACGCGGCGCGTGCGCCACGATCCGCCCACCCTGGACGAGGCGATCTTCGCCGCCGTCGGCATCACCGACGATCAGGAGCAGCAGGCAGAGATCGCTGCCTCGCTGATGGGGATGCCGCTGGACGTCGTTCAGGCCGAGGTGAAGAAGCAGGCCCGCACCAACAGCCGCATCACCGCGACCCGCGTGATCGCCGGCGAACAAGGTGCGCAGCGCTCCGTCGTGGTCGAACGCCGCGTCGTCCGCCGCTTCGGCAACGACAAGCGCACCGGCACCTGAGCGCTCATTCCCTTGCTTCAATCGAAAAGCGGACCGGCCTAGCCGGTCCGCTTTTTGATTCAGACCTATAATTTCAGGTCTTTCGATCTCAGGCGGCGCGATTGCCGTACATGCTGGAGATCAGCTTCCAGCAGGTCGAATTGAAGTTGAGAATCGCGCGACCGGCCTTGAACGGCGCCGCTGCGAGATCAGCGAGCTCGGCCTCGGGCGTCTTGCCAAGATCGATCGTGCCGGTGGATTCACCGTGGCGAAACTGCAGATGCGCGCCGAACTTCTTGGCGAGCGCCCGCATGGCGTGATTCTCCGCGCCGGTGGTGATGCGCAGGCTCTTGTAGCCCTTCCAGCGCGCTTCCGCGATCAGGCGGCTGAACAACACGGTGCCGACGTTCTGGCGGCGAGCGGAGGCTTCCACGCTGAAGGCGACTTCGGGCAACGAATCGCCCTCCGGCGGATGCAGCTCGGCTGCACCACGGACCACGCCATCGACGATATAGGCGGCGATCACGGTGCCATCTTCGGCGCAGCGGGCGGCGTAACGCTCGATGAAGCTGTCGTCGAGAAACCCGTTGAAACGGTCATGCCGGCTTGCGGCATCAAGCCTCAGCAGGTGATCGCGCAACAGCGGCAATTCTTCCTGCTGGATCAGGGTCCGCACATAGCCCGGGGCGGTGCGGACGGTGTCTTCAAGTACCACGTCAAAACTCCTCTTGGTGTCCCTCGAGGAGGCGTTCGAATCCCTAGGCCTCCAATATTGTGCGTCGCAACAAATTTTTCAAGACGGGAACCTGCTCAAGTTTGAGGCAGCGGAAGCGACTAATTCGTTAACAAAATCAAAGCCCCGTAGTCTTACAGGACGAGCTGTGTCTGGGTCACGATGGCGACCAGCTTGCCGTCCTCGGTCTCCAGCCGGGTGGTCCAGACCTGGGTCCGTCGGCCCCGGTGGACCGGGGTGGCGGTGGCGATAACGGTGGTTCCCTCCTTGGCGCCGCCGATGAAGTTGGTCTTGCTCTCCAGCGTGGTCGTGCCCTTGGCGTCCTCCGGCAGGTTGATCACGGTCGCCGCCGCGCCGACGGAATCGGCGAACGCCATCACCGCGCCGCCATGGACGGTGTGATGCAGCGTGCAGAGATCGGGCCGCACTGTCATTCGCGCCACCACGCGATCCTTCTCGGCCTCGACGAACTCGACGCCCTTGAGCTCGGCGAACGGCATCTTCATCGCTTTAAGTTTCTCGAGCGGCGTCATCAGATCTCCTCCCAATTCGTTGTTGTCTCAGCGTGAATGGCTTCGCGGGGCAAAGCAATGACGTCGGAGGTCATGGTTGCCGTGACATCGGACCTGCCATCGGGGCATATGCTCCTCCCATGCGCCACTTCCCGCCCCGCCGCATCGTCTGCCTGACCGAAGAGACGGTGGAAACGCTCTATCTGCTCGGCGAGCAGGACCGCATCGTTGGCGTCTCCGGCTATGCCGTCCGCCCACCGCAGGTCCGACGCGAGAAGCCGCGGGTCTCCGCGTTCGTCTCTGCGGACATCCCCAAGGTGCTGGCGCTGGAACCCGACCTCGTTCTGGCCTTCTCCGATCTCCAAGCCGACATCGTCGCCGACCTCGTCCGCGCCGGCATCGACGTCCATGTCTTCAATCAGCGCGACGTCGCCGGAATCTTGGCGATGATCCGGACGCTTGGCGCATTGGTGGGTGCCGCGGCGCGCGCCGACGAACTCGCCCAAGGTTTTGAACGCCGCCTCGCGGCGATCGCCGCAACGCCCCGCCCCTCGTCGCGGCCAAAAGTCTATTTTGAGGAATGGGACGATCCGCTGATTTCCGGAATCGGATGGGTCTCCGAACTGATCGATATCGCCGGCGGTGAGGACGTGTTTCCGGACCTGCGCCATCGGCAAGCCGCGAAGGATCGCATTATCTCTGCGGATGCGGTGCGCGAGGCCGCGCCGGACGTGATCCTCGCGTCATGGTGCGGCAAGAAGGTCGTGCCTGCCCGCATCAGGCAGCGCGAGCGGTGGAACGAAATTCCAGCGGTGCGTGATGACCGGATTGTCGAGATCAAGTCGCCGATCATCCTGCAGCCAGGACCGGCAGCGTTGACGGATGGGCTGGATGCGATCGTGACGGCGCTGTGGGGCTGATCTCACGTCACCGCATTGACGACCTGGTACTCCGGCCGCCGCCACACCTCGCCCGCAATCACCTCCTCGATGATCTCGGCCGCGCGGATGATCTCGCTCTCACCAATGTAGAGCGGCGTGATGCCGAACCGCATGATGTCAGGCGCGCGGAAATCGCCGATGAGGCCGCGGGCGATCACGGCCTGCATCGCGGCGTAGCCGCCCTCGAAGGCGAACGAGACTTGCGAGCCACGGCGCTCGTGTGCGCGCGGGGTCACGAGCTGCAGAGACGGACAGCGGCGTTCGACTTCGGCAATCAGGAGATCGCCGAGCGCCAGCGAACGCGCGCGGACATCCGCGATATCAACCCGATCCCAGATGTCGAGCGAAGCCTCCAGCGCCGCCATCGCCAGCACCGGCGGTGTACCCACGCGCATGCGCTCGACGCCGCCGGCGGCCGCATAACCGAGCTCGAACGCGAAGGGCTTTGCGTGTCCCATCCACCCCGACAGCGCGGCGCGCGCGCCGTCGGCATGGCGCGGCGCGACGTAAAGGAACGCCGGCGCGCCCGGGCCGGCATTGATATATTTGTAGGTGCAGCCGGCCGCAAAATCGACGCCGCAACCGGCAAGATCGACCGGGAGCGCGCCGGCCGAATGGGCGAGATCCCAGACCGTGACAATGCCGAGCGCCTGCGCTTTTGCCGTCAGCCCGGCCATGTCGTGGCGGCGACCGGTGCGGTAGTCGACCTCGGTGATGTAAAGCACCGCGATCTCTTCCGACAGCGCAGCCTCGACCTCCTCGGGCGCCACCAGGCGCAATTGATGGCTGCGCCCGAGCGTCGCGATCAGCCCCTCGGCCATGTAGAGATCGGTCGGGAAATTGCCGGTGTCCGACAAGACAACCTTGCGCGACGCGTTCATGTCGAGCGCGGCGGCGAGCGCCTGATAAACCTTGAGCGACAGCGTATCACCGACCATCACCGACCCCGCCTCCGCGCCGATCAGCCGCGCGATGCGGTCGCCGACATGGCGCGGCTGGGCATACCAGCCGGCCGTGTTCCAGGCGCGGATCAGCTCGTTGCCCCACTCGGTCGTGATCACGCGGCTGACGCGCTCGGCAACGCCCAATGGCAATGCGCCGAGCGAATTGCCATCGAGATAGATCACCCCGTCGGGCAGATGGAACAGCGCTTTGGTGTCGTGATAGACGCGATATTTGGTCATGGGGATTTCTACAGAATCGTGCGGACGCGCCAGAGCTCGGGAAACAGCTCGACCTCCAGCATGCGCTTGAGGTAGCTGACGCCACCGGTGCCGCCGGTGCCGCGCTTGAAGCCGATGACGCGCTCGACCGTCGTGACATGGTTGAAGCGCCAGCGCCGGAAATAGTCCTCGAAATCGACAAGCTTCTCGGCGAGCTCGTACAGCATCCAATGCGTCTCCGGCGCCTCGTAGACGATACGCCACGCCTGCAGCACGCCCTCGCTGAAGCTGTGGGTTTCGCGGACGTCGCGCGCCAAGACAGTCGCAGGCATCTTGAGCCCGTTGCGGTCCGCCAGCCGCAGCACCTCGTCATAGAGGCTCGGCGTCGCGAGCTCGGCTTCGAGGAGCCTGGTCGTTTCAGCATCGTGCGCGTGCGGCTTCAGCATGGCGTGGTTGCGGTTGCCGAGCAAGAATTCGATCAGCCGGTACTGGCGCGACTGGAAGCCCGAGGACTGGCCGAGCTGGGACCGAAAGCGCGTATATTCGCTGGGCGTCATCGTGCGCAGCACGTCCCAGGCGTTGTTGAGCTGCTCGAAGATACGCGACATCCGCGCCAGCATCTTCATGGCGGGAGCGACCTCGTCCTTGGCAATGGCGCGACGCGCTGCACTGAGTTCATGGATGGCAAGGCGCATCCAGAGCTCCGTGGTCTGATGCTGGATGATGAACAGCATCTCGTCATGCGCTTCCGACAGCGGATGCTGCGCGCCGAGGATCGCGTCCAGCGACAGATAATCGCCATAGGACATGCGCCGGGCGAAATCAGTCTCGGCGCCTTCTTTTGCGGGATCGTAATCGCTGGAGGTCATGACAGGCCCTTTCGATCGATCATCCCTGCCTCCGTCAGTCGAGGCCGATCAGGCGCGCAGTGATCGGCGACGATGGATCCTTGAGCGCATCGATCACGGTAAAATGGTTGAGCCCGGGATCGACGACGAGGTGGGTCGGTACGTCGAAGCCGGTCCAGACATTGGCCAGCAGATCGGACTGGCGGATGAATTCCGGGCGCTCGCTGCCGCCGACCCAGGCGGTGACAGGCGAATGCCCGCGCGGCAGGTGCAGCGCCGCGCTATCGAGCGTCGCCTCGTCCATGGTCATGCGCAGCGTCTCGTTCATCTTCGTCTTGAGCAGCGGACGCAGATCGTGCAGGCCGCTGATCGAGAGCGTGCCCGCAATACGGTTATAGACGGCCGGCTCGAGCCGGCTGTCGTCGCAGAGCATGCGCGTGACGAGATGGCCGCCGGCGGAATGGCCGGCGAGCCGGATTGGCCCTGCGACCAGCGACGCCGCTTTCGCGATCGCGGCTGATATCTCCGCGGTGATGTCGGAGATGCGCGCCGCCGGCGTCAGCGTGTAGCTCGGCAGCGCGACCGTCCAGCCGTGGTGCCGCGCGCCTTCGGCCAGATCCGTCCAGGTCGACTTGTCGAACCGCATCCAGTAGCCGCCGTGCACGAACACGACGAGGCCCTTGCTGTCGCCCTCGGGCAGGATCAGGTCAAAGCGCTGGCGCTCACCTGAGCCGTAGGCGATGTCGGGACGAAAGGCCTTCAGCCCGGTGCGGTAGGCCGCCGCCCGCTCCGCCCATTGCGCCGGCATCTTGTCCGAGCCCGGGATATGGGCCGAATTGGCGTAAGCATCATCCCAATCGCGCATCGTGACTCCCGGTGACTCGTCCAGCGAACCAGCGGACAGTCTGCCACCGCTGAGGGCGGCATCCTAGTCTTTATTTTAAGCTTAAAGGATTTGGATGAGCCATTGTTTCGGGCAGGTGCTACTCCGGCCGAGACACCGTAGGGTGGGCAAAGGGAAGCGTGCCCACGATCTTGGTCATGTCCGAGACGACGCGTGGGCACGGAGCTGACGCGCCTTTGCCCACCCTACGAGAGCTGTGACTGAGGCTCTCGCTAGGCCTTCTCCACTCCGCACCATTCCGCGATGAACAGCGCCATCGCCCTGGTGGTCTTCTTCAGCGAGTCCAGATCGACATATTCGTTGAAGCCGTGCATCTCGCCGCCGCTGGCGCCAAAGCACAGGCTGGGGATGCCGTAATTGAGTCCATAGAAACGCGTGTCGGTGAGCGCGGTGAAGACGAGATCCTCGACCGCGCCGCCATAGACCTTGTTGAAGGCCTTGCCGAATGCAGCTTCCGGCGCGGCGGAATCGGTCAGCTCGTAGCCTTCCGACAGGAAGCCCGACCATTCGACCCCCGGCGGATTGTTGGCGAGGAAGCGATGGTTGCGCGAGGCGGCGGCAACGCAGGCCATGATCTCCTTCTGGTGGTCAGCGACCGACCAGCCCGGCAGGATCGCGATGCGGCAATCGACGTCGCACCAGGCCGGCACGCTGGAGGCCCAATCGCCACCCTTGATGATGCCGGGATTGAAGTTGATGGGATGGTTGAGCGTCTTGAAGTGGCGGTCGGCCTTGGCGCGCTCGTTCCACTCGATCTCGAGCTTCTGCAGCGCGTGGACGAGGTGATACGCCGCCATGATCGCATTCGATCCGGAGCCGGCAAAGGCGACATGGGTCGGATGGCCCTTTACCCGCAGGCGAAACCAGATCACGCCGACCTGAGAACGCACCATCTTGCCGGCGGTGGGCTCGGGGATGAAGCAGGCATCGGCCCGGTAGCCGCGCTGAAGCGTCGACAGTGCGCCGACGCCGGTGCTCTCCTCCTCGATCACCGACTGAAAGTGAATCCGCGCGGTCGGCTTGAGGCCGGCCGCCTTGATCGCATCCAGCGCATAGAGCGCGCCGATGGTGCCCGACTTCATGTCGCAGGCGCCGCGGCCGAACATTTTGCCGTCCTTGATGACGGGCGAGAACGGCGGCGTGTCCCACAATTCCAGCGGCCCCGCGGGCACCACGTCGCAATGGCCCTGGAGGATCAGCGATTTGCCGGCCTCGGTCGTCGGGCGATAGGTGCCGACCACCGTGCGCGCCTTGGAGAAATCATGCTCGATCGGGCCGAAGCCACGCAGATCCTTGAGGTCGTCGACATTGATGTGCCAATCGTCGACCTCGTAACCGCGCGCACGCAGGAGGTCGCCGATCATGTCCTGGCACGGCCCCTCCGCCCCGCGGGTCGAGGGGATCGCGACGAAATCTCGGGTGGTCGCAAGCTGGGCTTCGAAGCCGGCATCGACGGCGTCAAGAATCCTCTGCTGCGTCTCGGCATTCATCAGGCAACTCCGGGCATCCAGTTGGTCAAGGGTGCGCGCAAGCTAGCCGATTTCAGCCGTTCGGGTACTCCACAAAATAAGCATCCCGCAATGCATCTTCGAGCAGCCGGCCTTCGGAATAGCCATTCAGCGTCGCCGGCCGGCTCACGCCGTCGAGCAACCGCGGGCATGGTTCCGGCGCGCCGAGAACGGTGTGAACCGGAATGCGCTCGGCATAGATCGGCAATTCGTAGTCCTCGTCGTCGTCCGCGACACCCTTGGCGCGGACCTTTGCCGAGGCTTCCTCGATCTCCATCGCGATGAAGGAGGTCGCCTTGATCTCCTGGGTGTTGCTGGCACGCAGGCTCGCGGTGCGATCCGGGAAGAAGCGATCGACCATCGCGACCACGGCGCGCTCCTTCTCCTGCGCGTCGGTGACAAGATAGGCTGTGCCGAACGCCATCACCGCGCGGTAATCGGCGGAGTGATTGAAGCCGCAGCGCGCCAGCACGAGGCTGTCGAGATGGGCGACCGTCAGGCACACCCGCTCGCCCCTGGTCTGGTTGCGCAGCATGCGGCTCGCGCTCGAGCCGTGCCAATAGAGCTTGGTCCCCTCGCGCCAGAAGAAGGTCGGCGTGCAATAGGGCTGGCCGTCGATGACATAGGAGACGTGGCACATCATCGAGGAATCCAGGATGCGGTGAACCGTCTCGTGATCGTAGAAGCCGCGATCATGCCGGCGCTTCACCTGGTTGCGCGCTGACGTCGGATAGGAATTTTGACTCTCGGTCTGGCTCACGGCCGCTCCTCATCGGAATTGGAAGAATTCCAGGCTAGTTGTAGCGGGGCATTTGGTCTGCGATAGTGCCAATTCCATGCAAAAAATTCCGACCAATTCTCTCGCCCCGGCCAAAGCCGAGCTGCCGCTCGATCTCACCGGGGCGCACATCACCGCCGGCGCCTCCTCGGCGCATCGGCTGTACCAGGCGCTGTGCGAGATGATCGTCTCGGGCCTCGTCAAACCCGGCGAGCCGCTGCCGCCGTCGCGCACGCTGGCCACGCAGACCGGCTTTCGGCGCAATGCGGTCGTCGCGGCTTACGAGCGCCTGATCGCCGACGGGTTTGCGCAAGCCACCATCGGCTCCGGCACGTTCGTCGCTGCGCGCATCCCGGCGCGCGCCGCAATATCGAAGAAGCCGAAGGTGATCGTGGAGGCGCCGAAGCAAGGCGCGCTCTCGCTCGGCTGCACCCATATCGACGAGCGCGCAGTACAGCGCTTTCGCGCCTTCGTCGGCCGGCGCATGCGCGCCTTTGGTAGCGAACACCTGCATTACGGCGATCCGCGTGGTAGCCGCGAGCTGCGCGTCGCGATCGCGGACCATCTGCTCTCGGCGCGGGGGCTACGCTGCGACCCCGACCAGATCATGCTCACATCGGGCACGCTGCATACGCTGCGCATCGTTCTCGGCGCGATCCTGAAGACAAACGATCAGGTCTGGTGCGAGGACCCCGGCTATCCCATCGCACGCAGGACCATCGCGCAATGCGGCTATCGCACCGTGCCCATTCCCGTCGACGCCCACGGCCTGCAAGTCGCCAGGGGCCGCGCCGCCGCCCCGGCCGCGCGCGCGGCCTATGTGACGCCGTCGCATCAGTTTCCGCTGGGCGTGCAGATGTCGATGCCGCGGCGGCTCGAGCTGCTCGACTGGGCGAAGCAGGCCGGCGCCTTCGTGTTCGAGGACGATTACGACAGCGAATTCCGCTATGACGGCGCGCCATTGATGTCGCTCGCCGGCATCGATCACCTCCAGCGCGTGATCTACATGGGCACGTTCGCCAAGACGCTGTTTCCAGGTCTGCGCATCGGCTATTGCGCGCTGCCCGAACGCCTGATCGGCGACGTCACCGCCGCACGCGCCGCGCTCGACCGTTTTCCGGGAACGCTAATGGAGGGCGCGGTCGCCGACATGCTCAATTCCGGCGCGTTTGCCGCAAATTTGAAGCGCGTGCGAAAACTCTATCGCGAGGCCCGCGATGCGCTGGCCGAAACGCTCGAGGCGACCTCGGACGGCGCGCTGTCGGTCCCGGTGCCGTCGCAGGGCCTGCACCTCGTGGCGCAGTTCGATCCGTCGGTCCCACCAGCAATTGCGGCCGAAGCGAAGCAGGCGGCCGGCGCCGAGGGCTGGCTGCTCGCCGACACCTACGCGCGGGCGCGTCCGCTACCCGGTTTCGTGCTCGGATTTTCGGGACACGCGGTTCCACACCTCGTCGCCTCTGCCGAGCGGCTCGCGCGGGAAGCGTGGGCCGCCTTGCGCAACAAAGGCAAGGTCGGCCGGCGCGCGTGACAAAGGTTCACTATGAGAATCGTGTGCCGCTCCCTAGATTGCGGCATCGACGCCGGAACCACTGATCATGTCACTCCGCTACGCAGCCTGCCTTTCGCTCCTGATCTCAGCCGCGCTCGCGACGACGGCGCACGCAGCCACGGTCGGCCGCGAGCAGGACATCGTGGATCTCAAGCTTGGTCAGCGCGTGATGGTGGATGACGGAACCTGCCCGGCTGGACAGGTCAAGGAAGTGCGCGGTTCGAAGATGAGCGACAAGGGCGTCGTGCGAACCAGTTCCTGCGTGGCGCGGTACGGTCCGAAATCGAAGTAGCCCTACGACTTCGCCGGGTCGAACATGCACTGCAGGGTCGGCTTGGCGATCTTGGTGAAGGTCGCGCCGATTTCGCTTTGCTTGGCTGCCGGCACCCAATCGGTCTCGATCGTGGGAACACCGGTCTCGCTGATGCCGCGCAGCAGCGCCTCGCGCAGGTCGCGATCTTCGACGACAGCCGCGGCATGGTCGTGCAGGCAGCCGCAAACCTCTTCCGGATGCTCCCAGCGTCCGAGCATGCGCGGGGCACATTGCCGCACGAATTCGGTGCGCGGATCCGGCAATCGGTTCGGCGCGCGCACCTGCGCCTGGACGGAACTGACCGTCAGAAGGGAGAGGACCGCTGCAGCGCAGAGACGAAGGTGCATGATGGCTTTTGCCGGTTTATTTTCTTGTTGCTGATCAGAAACGCGCGGCCAGAACGATCGGCTGCGGCGCCGTGGTCGTCACCGGCGAGCCGCTGTATTGGAAGGTGCCGATACCAGGCAGATTACCGTCCGGCGCACCGGCAAACGAGGAACCGGCGAGCACGAAGCCGAAAGCAAGGATGAAGCTGAGCGCGCGCATGGATCTGTCCCCGAATCGCGTGGCCGGCGGTGTGCCGTCGTCGTTGTGACGCTGATAACCATCCGCGGTTTCTTCCGTGATGCGCCCAAAGCCCAAAATGGTTTCGTTCCAGGTGAGAATTGTTTCGTCGCCCGCGCACGGACGAAACAATTCTCGAAAAACATCAATCATTTCAGATGGAGCGCGCGACGGTTTGAACCTGCTTGGGAGCCGCCATCCACGTCGGTTGAAGTGACGTGGTCACATCCGCGACGTCAGCGCTTCACATGCATTTTACGGTTTTCTGCTGAAAGGAACCGAAACGAAGGCCGGTCCCGCCGATGAACCCGCAGTTCGCCGGGCGCGACCGAAGCCTTCGAAAACTGAAAGCCCGTCAACCGGGCGCATGTAAGGAATTGCCATCATGATGGCGCAAGATCGCGCAACGGCGCGCGACGCGGCCGAACGGACCGACCGCGCTGATCAACGCAACGCTTCGCCGGGAGCGATGGCCCTGCAATCGGGCCGCGGCTACGAGGCCGCGCCACAGGCGTTCGTACGGCTGAGCGGCTCGCACCTTGCGAAACCGCGCGCGAGCCGCGATCACATCATTGAGTGAACGCTAACGCGTCACTTGAGTTAACAAGTCGTCACTGAGTGAACGCAAGTGCGTCACTGAGTGAAGAAGTCGCCGCACTTCTGGACGTTCGCGTCGGCCGGCCCCCACGGCATGATCGGCACCGTCGAAGTCGAGTTCTTCGGCGATCCCTCGATCAGCTTGTCCGAATAGACCATGTAGACCAGGACGTTGCGCTTGGCGTCGCAGCCACGGACGATCTGCATCTTCTTGAAGAAGAGCGAGCGTCGCTTGCGGAACATGTCGTCGCCCTGCTCCATCTTGTCCTTGAACTTGATCGGGCCGATCTGGCGGCAAGCGAGCGAGACGTCGGAAACTTCCTCGGCAAGACCGAGCCAGCCCTTGAAACCGCCCTTTTCCGGTACTGTGAAATGGCAGGCCACGCCCTCGACCTCGGGGTCGTCGAGGCCATAGGTCGCGAGCTTGTCATTCGGGCTCATCCATTTGAACACGGTGGAGCGGCGGAAGATCAGATCCGGCTCGTCGGCAGCTTGCGCGGACGCCGCCGGCACGGCCATAGCCAGAAGCAATAAAGCGAGGCCTTTCAAGCGGATGCCTGAAAGACCGAGGAAACGAGATGACATGAAGTTCTCCGGTAACAAGTCCCGGCAATGTAGGTATGGGGTGATCGTTCAGGAAGATGATGGCAGCCGGCCGCGGCCGTCGTTTACCGCTCTGTGAGGCTTTTTTGCTACGTCCAGAACAAAAGTAGCCGAGGGCAGAACTGCTGTGCTGGTGAACGCATATCCCCTCTGCGAGACTAATGTCTGATTTGGATTATGGATTCGAGGAATGACTAGCGTGAACGGGTCCCGTTTTGCTGCCGCGCCGGTGCGGCTGTGGCAGTTTGCCATTCTGACGGCCGCGGGGGCGATCGGTACGACCAGCCAGGCAGAAGCCGCGTTCTATTACACACCGGATTATTCGGGCACGTCCTACTACTCCCAGCCAGAGCGACATCCCGAGGGACCGCGACAGAAGCCGCAGAAGCGCGGCGCGGGAGCGGGCAAGAAGGAAACCCTCGCCGAGAAGGAGGCCGGCGCGAAGCCGCAGGGTCCGCTCGTGATCGTTGTCTCGATCGATCGGCAGAAGGTGACGATTTACGACTCCAAGGGCGTGTTTGCGGAGTCGCCGGTGTCGACCGGCATGAAGGGCCACTCGACGCCGATGGGCGTGTTCAGCGTCATCCAGAAGCACAAATTCCACCACTCCAACATCTATAGCGGCGCGCCGATGCCGTACATGCAGCGGATCACCTGGTCCGGTGTTGCCATGCATGCCGGCGTGCTGCCGGGCTATCCGGCCTCGCATGGCTGCATCCGCATGCCGATGGCGTTCGCGGTGAAGATGTGGAACTGGACCAAGATGGGCGCGCGCGTGATCGTCGCGCCCGGCCAGATGACGCCGCAGAACTTCTCGCATCCGATGCTCGCCTCTCTGCGCGTCCCGCCGCAGCCGGCCGCAAGCCTCGAGCCGGCAACGAGCGTCGGCGACAAGGCGGACAAGGGCGCGCCCGAGACCAAGGTCACGGACGCCAAGCCCGCCGAGACGAAGTCTCCTGAGACAAAGACCGCGAGCGCCGACAGCGTGCTCGAGCTGCGCTCCAGCGTCGGCCATACCGTGATGTCGGATGTGACCACGGGCAATGCACCGGTCCGCGAGGAAGCCGCCAAGACCGAGACAACGACCGACGCCAAGTCCACCGAGGCCTCCGAGCCGGCCAGGCAGCCCGACGCGGCGAGCACAGACGCGAAGCCTGCAGAGGCTGCAGAAGCTCCCAAGACGACATCGGACGAGAAGCCCGCTGACGCGGTCGAAGCCGCGAAGTCCGACGCGCCGAAGGCGGAAACTGCGCCTGCCGAAACGGCAAAGTCCGAACCGACCAAATCCGAACCGACCAAGCCCGAGCCGGTCAAGGCTGAAGCGGCAGCGACCGAGAAGAAGCCCGACGCGGCGGTGACCGCAACGGCGCCGGCGCAAGCCGCTTCGCCCGACGCAAAGAAAGATCAGACCCGCGTCGCCGATCCCGCGCCGTCCGTGAAGCCGGACCTGCCGAAGCGGACCGGCCAGATCGCGGTGTTCATCAGCCGCAAGGATTCCAAGCTCTACGTGCGGCAGAACTTTGCGCCGCTGTTCGACGTGCCCGTGACGATTGCGGCAAGCGACCGCCCGCTCGGCACGCATGTCTTCACCGCCGAGGTCGACAAGACCGATTCCAACGCGCTGCATTGGTCGGTGGTGTCCCTGCCCGTCGCCGTCCGCGCCGCTTCGCGCGAGGACGATGGACACGTTACGCGCCGCCAGCGTGGCGCCGCCGTGATCCCCGTCGCCGCAAAGACGGTGATCACGCCGGACAGCCCGGCCGAGGCACTGGATCGCATCACGATCCCCGCCGACACCATGGCGAAGATCAACGAGATGCTCACCACCGGCGGCTCGGTGATCGTCTCCGACCAGGGCATCAATCAGGGCGAGACCGGCGAAGGCACCGACTTCATCGTGCGCCTTTACTAGAGCGTTTTCAAGCGAAGTGGATGCCGGTTCGCGTAAAGAAAACGCGTCAAAATAAGAGCCCGACACCGCACCAGATAACGCGGTGTTGAGCAGGCCGGCCGTCTCGCCGGAGTAGACTGCGCGCCGGATCACATCCGGGGGACGCCGCCATGTTGAACCGCAGAGCCGTTCTCACCACAGCGCTTCTCGCAGCAGCCACATCGGCTACGCGCGTGCAGGCCGATGGCGGCTTGAGCCGCATTTCCGCTTACGCGTTCTCGTTCCCAGCTCTCTCCGGCGACGACATCCGGCTGGCCGCCTTTACCGGCAAGCCCGTGCTGGTCGTGAACACCGCTTCGCTGTGCGGCTACACCCCGCAATATGCCGGGCTGCAGGAGCTCTGGAGCGAGTTTGGCAAGCGCGGGCTCACCGTGATCGGCGTGCCCTCCAACGATTTCGGCGGCCAGGAGCCCGGCGGCACCAGCGAGATCTCGGAGACCGCGCACCACCAATACGGCGTTACCTTCCCCATCACCGCCAAGGCCATCGTGGTCGGGGCGAAGGCGCATCCGTTCTACAGATGGGCGGCCGAGGCGCGGCCGAAGGAGGTCCCGAAGTGGAACTTCCACAAGTACCTGATCGGCCGCGACGGCTACATCGCCGAGGTGTTTCCGTCGGCTGTCGAGCCCGCCGACACGCGCATCAAGACGGCGATCGCCAGAACCCTAGCTGACAGCTGAGTCATCCCCGCTCAAACAGGCCTCTCGAACTGGTCTGGGCACAATTGGGGCGAAGCGCCAAACAGCCGTTGCCATGGCGACGGGGCACCATCTAGGCTAGGATGATCAGGGGCAGGATGGGTTTTGCCGGAGGCGAAAAGCCACGGCGGAACAACGGGATCAATCTCGAGGACAACACCATGCGTGTGGCGGCAGGACTGATTTTGGCAAGCGCGATGTCTGTTGCGCTGACAGGCGCGGCATGGTCGCAGACCCCGGCCGCGAAACCCGCAGCCGCGACTCAGGCCGCCCCCGCGGCAGCACCGGCCGCTGCTCCGGCGCCCGCTGCAGCCCCTGCCGCAGCGGCCGCGCCGCAAGCCGCCGCCTTCCCGCCCCCGCCGCAACAGGCGCCGCAGCCGGCACGTGCGGCATGCAACAATCCGAATGCGCTGGGCGTCGCCCGCACCGTGGAGATCGACACCACCGGCGGTCCCGGCTTCGGCTTCGAGCACTTCAAGGAGCTCGACTTCCTGCGCGACAAGGAGGTCGTCCTGACCTTCGACGACGGTCCCTGGCCGCACAACACGCCCGCCGTGCTGAAGGCGCTCGCCGAGCAGTGCACCACCGGCATCTTCTTCTCGATCGGCAAGCACGCCACCTACGAGCCGGAGATCCTGAAGCAGGTCTATGCGGCCGGCCACACCGTCGGCACCCACACCTGGTCGCACGCCAACCTCAACAACAAGAAGCTGACCGAGGCGCAGCGCAAGGAAGAGATCGAGAAGGGCATCAGCGCCGTGAAATGGGCGCTCGGCGGCATCTCGCCCGCGGCGTTCTTCCGCTTCCCGGCGCTGCAACACCCGCCGGAGATGGTCACCTATCTCGGCAACCGCAACGTCGCGATCTTCTCCTGCGACATCGACTCCTTCGACTTCAAGGCCTCCAAGCCGGAGAAGGTGATCGAGACCGTGATGAAGGGGCTCGAGAAGAAGGGCAAGGGCATCATCCTGATGCACGACTTCCAGAAGCACACGGCGGAAGCCCTGCCCGAGCTGCTGAACCGTCTCAAGGCCGGCGGCTACAAGGTGGTGGCGATGCGCGCCAAGGCGCCGGTCGCCTCGCTTCCCGAATACGACCAGGACCTGATGAAGGACGTCAAGCTGCCGACGGTGAGCACGCGCCCGGTCAATTCCGTGGTGACGACCGTTTCCGAATAGACGTCGCTTGTCTTTCCATTTCGAAGGCTACGTCATCGTCTCGGCGGACGGCATGCTTGCCGACGCCAGCGGCGTCATGCCCGACAGCCTGAAGTTCGCAGGCGACAAGCTGTTCTTCGAGCAGGCCCTCGATGGCGCGGCGCTGATCGTGCACGGCCGCAACTCGCATGAGGGGCAGCCGAACTCGCCCCAGCGCAAGCGGCTGATCACCACCCGCAAGATCAAGGCCCTCACCGTCGATCCGGAGATGCCGAACGCGACGCTGTGGAATCCGGATCATGCGAGCTTCGAGGACGCGATCGCGTTCGCCGATGTCGCCTCGGGACGGATCGCGGTCATCGGCGGCCCCGACGTGTTCGAGATGTTCATGGAGCGCTACGACACGTTCTGGCTGTCGGAAGCCCCGCATGTGCGGTTGCCCGGCGGCGAAGGCTGCTTCGTCGACGTCCCAAAGCGGACGCCGCATGAGGTGCTGTCGTCGCATGGGATGAAGCCGGGCACGCCTTATCTGCTCGACGCCGCCCATGATGTGACGGTCACGCCATGGCGGCCGGCGCGAAGCTCCGTCTAAAACGCGCGAAACAACCCCATGCACAGTACCGGTATCCGGTATTTTGATACCTTCATGCAATGGACGGGCTAGCCGCGCATAACCCTCACGGCCGAACGGGCCTGGCCAGGCTGCAAGCCTCGAGCTCAGCGCGCACGTTCCGGAGGACGCTGGTCCAATCGCCGGGCTGACTTTGCCGGAATTGCCGCAGGCTCGGATACCAGGGGCTGTCGTCGCGGTCGAGCTGCCACCGCCAGCACCGATCGAAGCGATTGAGCAGCCAGACCGGGCGACCAAGCGCGCCGGCCAGATGCGCCACGCCCGTATCGACAGCGATGACCAGATCCAGTGCCTCGATCAGCGCCGCGGTCTCGCCGAAGTCGTGCAGATCGTCCGTCCAGTCGTGCATGGACAGACCCGGCGGCGGCGACTGGCTGGCCCCTGGCCCCTTCTGCAGAGAGACGAAACTCACCCCCGGCAGATCCGCAAGCTCCGAAAATCGTTCGAGCGGAACGGAGCGTCGGCCGTCGCCGCTCATCGTCTGATTGCCGGCCCAGACGAGGCCGACCCGCAGCCCATCGAGCTGCCCGACCCGCTCGCGCCAGGCCGCCACGCGCTGCGGCTCGGCACGGAGATAGGGTGCCTCGCGCGGGATGGTGTCGAGCGTGGTGCCGAGAACCCGCGGCAGGCTCAACAGCGGACAATGCAGATCGAATGGCGGCAGCGGATCGCCATTCGCGACGACGCGCTCGATTCCCGGCAGCCCTGTCAGGAGCGGCATCAGCGGCCGCTGAACCTCGAGAACGACCCGCCGCCCCGCAGCAATGGCCGGCACGAAGCGACAGAACTGGAGCGTGTCGCCCAGGCCCTGCTCCGCATGCAGCAGCAGGACCCGATCACCGATATCGCCTCCATCCCAGAGCGGCTGGCTGAAACCGCGCAGATGCGGCTTCTTCGTCTCCTGCTTCCATCGCCACTCATATTCCCGCCAGCCTTCGTCGAACTGGCCGGCCAGCAACAGCGTGATCCCGAGGTTGAAATGCGCGTCGGCATAATCCGGCCTTTGCGCCACCGCCGCACGCAAGCTCTGAATGGCATCATCGGTCCGCCCGAGATCGTAAAGGAGCGTGCCGAGATTGTTGAGCGCCTCCGGCCAACTCGGATTGCGATCGAGCGCGGTCCGATAGCAAGGCTCCGCTTCGTGGAAGCGACCGGCCTCACGAAGCGCGTTGCCCAGGGTCAATTGCGCTGGAACATAGTCCGGCTTCAGACGCAAAGCTTCCCTGCAGGATGCTTCCGCCTCTTCCAGCCGCCCCCGAAGACGCAGCAAGTCACCGAGATTGTTCAAGGCCTCGGCGAAATTCGGCCGGAGTTTGCAAGCTTCGCGAAGATTGAGCTCGGCCTCGTCGAGGCGCCTCAATTTGAGGAGAAGACCTCCAAGATTATTATGGGCCTCCGCGAATGCCGGCTTGAGGCGCAGCGCCTCGCGATAGCAACGCTCGCATTCCTCGAAGGCGGCAAGATCGAACAGCACAGCCCCGAGATTGCAATGCGCCTCCGCAAAATCCGGCCTTTGCCGCAGCACCTGCCGAAACTCGCTGATCGCATCATCGAATTGCTTCCGTCTCACCAGCAGATTGGCGAGATGAAAACGGGAATCGACCTGCGCGCGAACCGCGGCGAGGTCGAGGCCAACGGGATGTCGCAACACGAGCCGGTACTGCGCCTCCTCGCTTGCGAGATCCCCGCATTCACCCAGCAGGATGCCAAGCTGAATGTGCGTATCCAGATTGCCGGGCTGATGAAGCAGCGCTTCCCGGTAGCTCGCGACGGCCTCGCCCTTGCGTCCGAGCGCGCGCAGAGCGACAGCCATGTTGCTGTGATAGGCGCTGTTGCGGGGCTGCAGCTTGACGGCACGACTGAAGAGATCGAGCGCCCTGTCGGGGTGCCCCGTCTGGAGTGAGGCAATGCCTAGAAGGAAAATACTGTCCGCATGATCAGGCGCGGATGCCAGGATCTGCCGGTAGATCGCCTCTGCCTGCGGCAAGCGCCCTGCGCGATGGTGCGCGAGACCGGCCTCGAGCGATACCGAATCTGATGACTGCTGAGCAAACATGACGATCGGCCCCACCCTGCCGATCATTCTGCAGCAACGTCCTTGTGCGGGGCTGGACACACCCGCCGGCGTCCGCGCGTTAGCTCCCGCGGGCGCCTTGCGCGATCGCTTTGGATCGCGCCTACAACCTAGGGCGTCGGCAAGTGATAGACCAGCGAACCGCGCAGCGTATGGATCGTGCCACCGGCGCTGATGTTGGTGAAGAGGGTGTCCGTGAGATCATCGCGCGTCTCGACATGCGTCATGCGATATTCGGCCCGGGCCGAGATCCTGTCACTGAAGAAGCGCTCGAAGCCGCCGCCAAAGGTGGCGCCATGATATTCGCGCTCCGGACTGGTGCTCTGGAATCCAAAGAAGCTGTACGTGATCGACCGCGCGGTCGAGCCGGTATAGCCGCCGAGCACATAGACCATGGTTTCCGGCGAGACGAGATAGCCAACGCGGCCGCCGACGGTCCAGGCCCACTTCACCGACGCCAGATCCGACGTGACTGTCCCCCCCGCGCCTGCCCCCGTTGCCGTCACGCTGGCCCCGCCATTCGTCGCCACATCGATCAGGCCGAAGGCGCCGACCACCCATTTCGGCGCGATCTGACGATCGTAGCCGATGGTGAAGGTGCCGCCGACATCAACACCACCAAGGCCCGCCGCGTTGAAATCCAGAGCGCCGGGGACCGAAGCCGCCACATGGGGTGTGACGGCATCGCCGCCGATGCCCGCGCCGACATAGACGCCGGTCCACGCCGGATTGATCGCCGGCGCGGCCGCTGCGGTCGTCGCAGGACCGCCAAACTGGCCAAAGCGGTAGGCCGCACCGATCCGGATCACATGCTCCGTCAGATCGTTGGTCCAGATCGGGCCGAGCGGATCGACGGTCGTGTTGTGGCCAAGATCGACATAGCGATACTCACCGCGCAGCGACCAATTGTTGGCAAGGCGATATTCCACGCCCGCCCCCACCGTGTAGCCGTGCGAGGTCTGGGCGGATTCCTGCACTGTGAACGAGGGACCGCCGATGATCGTGTAAGTTCCGCTCCAGTTGTTGATGCGCATCTGGCTGTAGCCGGCGAGGCCGTAGAGCAGGATATCCGGCGTCGCCAGAAATCCGGCACGGCCGCCGATGGTCCAGCCCTGGTCAAGCGACGGCATGGTTGCCGTGGCGATCTGCCCGAAGGCATTCCCGCCCACGCTCAAAGTCGTCCGCTGCCGCGACCAGTCGTAATCGACGAAGCCGCCGACCACGAAGCGCGGTGCAACCTGGAAATCAAACCCGGCGAATGCCGACAATCCGAGATCGGCGCCCTGCAGGCCATCGAAGCTGAACAGCGAAGGCCCGCCGCCAACGGGCGCGAGATTCGACCGCCCCGACGCGAAGTCGAAGCCAAGGCCTGCACCGACATAGAACTGGGTCCAGTTCGCCACGGGCGCCATCTGCGGCGGCACCTTCACGGGCAAGTCGGCAGCATCAGCCGCCGTCGCGGCCAAGGCTGCGGCATGCGCGGCTCCGACAACAATCACCGCACGCGTCAACCGTCGCTTCGAATAAACCACGTGCCGCCCCCGAATTCCCCGAGCCGGTTGAGTCCATTCAACCGGTCGACGGGTCCTATTCGGTTCCAGCAGAGTCCGACAAGGCTAGAAATGCACGCGCTCCACAGCGGCCGCGATTTTGTAGAACCGCTGTGTTCTCAAAGCCATAACGTGTGAATGAAGGTTCACGTCGCGCGCTTATGCGGGCGGAGATTTCTACCCGGCTACACGTCGCCGTAGGCCGTCTCGACCGAGCGCGTGGCGCGGCCATAGCCCATGATCATGAAGAGCGCGCCGATGATCGAGAGATTCTTCAGCGCGTCGACCAGCATCTTGGCGTTGTCCGGCGCCGCCTGATTCCAGAAATCGTAGAACAGGACGGTCGACACCACCATGTAGATGATCATCAGCATCGCGAAGAAGCGCGCGCCGAAGTTCAGCGCGATCATCAGGCCTGCGATGATCTCGAGCCCGCCGAGCGCGATCGCCAGAAGCTGCGGGGTGGTCATCGCGGTCGCGGTCTCGACCTGCTTGGCATAGGGCGCGATCACGTCAGGCACCACGACCTTGGTGGCGATGAAATCGGCAGTGGCCTGGATGGCAAAGAGCTTGGTCGCGCCCGTGTAGATGAAGAGCACGGCGAACAGGATTCGCCCGAAAGTCACGAACGCTGGCATGGTCGGCCTCTTGGCTCAGGCTTTTTGAAATCGGAACTTGGACGCAAGGACCGCGCGATTATGGAGAGTCGTGGGCCGGTTTACAAACGGGGAAATGGAAAACTGCGAGCAATTCAAATCTGGCCGCACGACCGGTGCCCCTTCTCCCCTTGCGGGAGAAGGTGGCGCGAAGCGCCGGATGAGGGGTATCCATCCCCGAGTTCAATCGTGAGAGATGACACGCGGATAGATACCCCTCACCCGTCTCGCCGCTGCGCGGCGAGCCACCCTCTCCCGCAAGGGGAGAAGGAAAGATCGCGCCCCTTACGTGAACAACGTCGGCTGCTGCCGGGCCGCGCGCTCCTGCGCTTCGACCACGGCGACCGCCGTCATGTTGAGGATGCCGCGCGCGGTCACCGAGGGCGTGAGGATGTGGGCGGGACGCGCCGGGCCGATCAGGATCGGGCCGACGGGCAACGCATCCGCCAGCGACTTGATCATCTGATAGGCCACGTTGGCCGTGTCCAGCGTCGGCATGATCAGGATATTGGCCTCGCCCTCCAGCTTGGAGTGCGGCAGCACCATTTTTCGCGCTGCAGCCGACAGCGCGGTGTCGCCCTGCATCTCGCCGTCGGCCTCGATCTCCGGATGCTTTTCCTTCAGCAACTGCGTGGCGCGGCGCATCTTGCGCGACGAGTCGGTGTCGTAGCTGCCGAAATCCGAGTGCGAGACGAACGCGATCTTCGGCTTGATGTTGAAGCGCTGGACGTGGACGGCAGCGAGCGAGGCGATCTCGGCGAGCTCTTCGGCGCTCGGATTGGGCCGCACCTGCGTGTCGGCGATGAAGAAGGCCCCCTTACTGGTGATCAGCAGCGCCAGCGCGGCATAGTCGCTGACCCCCGGCACGAAACCGATGATTTCGCGGACATGCCGCAGATGACTCATGTAGCGGCCCTCGACGCCGCAGAGCATGGCATCCGCCTCCCCGCGCGTCACCGCCAACGCCGCGATCACGGTGTTGTTGGTGCGCACCACCGTGCGCGCGGCATCCGGCGTCACGCCGCGACGGCCGGCGACCTCGACATACGACTGCACGTAGGAGCGGTAGCGCGGATCGTCCTCGGGATTGACGAGGTCAAAATCCTTGCCGGCGCGGATCTGGAGGCCGAAACGCTTGATGCGGGCTTCCACCACCGAGGGACGGCCGACCAGGATCGGCCGCGCCAGCTTCTCTTCCAGCACCACCTGGGTGGCACGCAGCACGCGCTCGTCCTCGCCTTCGGCGTAGATCAAGCGCACCGGCTGGGTCTTGGCCTTGGCAAACATCGGCTTCATGACGAGGCCGGAGCGGAAGGCGAAGCGCTCGAGCAGTGCGGTGTATTCGTCGAAATTGGTGATCGGCCGCGTCGCGACGCCCGATTCCATCGCGGCCTTGGCCACGGCCGGCGCGATGCGCAGGATCAACCTGGGATCAAACGGGCTCGGGATCAGCGAGCCCGGACCGAAGCCCTGCGTCTCGCCGGTGTCAAAGCCCTGCGCCACCGCATCCGACGGCGCCTCGCGCGCGAGCTGCGCGATGGCCTCCACGGCGGCGTGCTTCATCTCCTCGTTGATGGCGCTGGCACCGACATCGAGCGCGCCGCGGAAGATGAAGGGGAAGCAGAGGACGTTGTTGACCTGGTTCGGATAGTCAGAGCGGCCGGTGCAGATCATCGCGTCGGGGCGCACCTTGCGCGCCTCCTCCGGCATGATCTCCGGCGTCGGGTTGGCGAGCGCCATGATCAGGGGCTTCTCGCCCATCGCCTTGGCCATCTCGGGCTTGAGCACGCCCGGAGCTGATAGCCCGATGAAGATGTCGGCGCCGCCGATGACATCGCCCAGCGTGCGCTTGTCGGTCTTCTGTGCATAGACCGCCTTCCAGCGATCCATCGTGGTGTTGCGGCCCTCATGCACGAGGCCGTCGATATCGCAGACCCAGATGTTCTTGCGCTGCGCGCCCATCGAGACCAGCAGGTTGAGCGTCGCGATGGCGGCAGCCCCTGCCCCCGACGCCACGATCTTGACCTCCGAGAGCTTCTTGCCGTTCAGGCGCAGGCCGTTGGTGATGGCGGCGGCGACGATGATCGCGGTGCCGTGCTGATCGTCATGGAAGACCGGGATCTTCATGCGCTCCTTCAGCTGCGCCTCGATCTCGAAACATTCCGGCCCGCGGATGTCTTCCAGATTGATGCCGCCGAAGGTCGGCTCGAGCGCCGCCACGGTCTCGACCACGCGCTCGATGGTGTCGGCGGCGATCTCGATGTCGAACACGTCGATGCCGGCGAATTTCTTGAACAGGACGGCCTTACCTTCCATCACCGGCTTGGACGCCAGCGGGCCGATATTGCCGAGGCCGAGCACGGCGGTGCCGTTGGAGACCACGGCGACCAGATTGGCGCGGGTCGTCAGGGTCGCGGCTTCCGCCGGGTTCTTGGCGATCTCGGTGCAGGCCGCCGCAACGCCCGGAGAATAGGCAAGCGCCAGGTCGCGCTGGTTGGCGAGCGGCTTGCTCGCCTGGATCTCGAGCTTTCCGGGGCGCGGCAGACGGTGATAGGCCAGCGCCGCCTGGTGGAGATCATCAGAATAGGACGACATGCGGTCTCTGCCTCGCGTTATCCGGTCTCAATCATTCATCAACCTCGGCCGGTTCGCCGCAGTGCACACGGAATTTCCGGCTCGTGGAAACCGCGATGAAGCACGGCCGACGCCTCGGTGGCAACATCCGATTGCAATCCCATTAGCAGATCACACGCTCAAATATTTGACAGCGCTAGCTTTCCCTAGACCTCGCGACGTTTCCCGAATATGGCAGGTTGCGCAGCGCACAACGAGCAACTGGAGCTGGGAATGAAGCGGATCCTGATCGGCCTGGTCGCAATCGCGGTGCTCGCCGCCGGCGGATGGTTCGGCTTCAACCTCTACGCCAAACATCGCGTCACCGCCGAGGTCGAGACTGCCTTCGAGTTGATCCGGGCCGGCGGCAACAAGGCGAGCCATGGCAAGGTCGCCTTCGATCTCGTGACCCGTACGCTGACCGTCGAGGACATCGCGGTCGAGCGCACCGCGCAACCGCCGGCCACCGTCAAGATCGCGGGCATCAAGGCGGTTGGCATCAGGCAGATCGACGACAGCAAGGCCGCGGCCGACAGCATCGAGCTGTCGGACACTGAGATCAGATACAGCAGCGTCATGGGCGAGAGGAAGCTGAACGCCATCTACAAGGTCCCGCAGCTTACGGCACGCGACTTTTCCAGTGCGGTTCGTATTCAGGGTTCGCCGGCGTCGGACTCGTTGATCGATCTGTACCGATTTGTTCTGGATCAGCTCGTCAACGTCACCGCATCTTCGATCGCGGCACCGACCATCGCCGTCACTGTCAACCCCGAAACAGGCAGGCCGGGCAGCGGCGGCACCGAGGTCACCTATTCCGGCGTGACGATGCTGAATATCAACCGCGGGAAAGTCGATGCCGCCAAGGTTGACCGCACCGTTCACGTCGTGGATCTGCAACAGCCGGGCAAACCCGATAAGCTTACCCTCGAGCTCTTGAACACGACCACCGACGATTTCGATGTAACGGCATTGGCCGCCGCCCTGGACCCCAAGAGGGTCGATGATGACAGCTATTATCGGATCTACAGGCAGATCTCGGCGGGGCCCTATACGATCACATCCGCGCAAGGGATACGCGCGCAGATCGACAGGATCAGCATCAATGACATCGCCCTGCAACCCTCTAAAATCCAGCGGGTCGAACTCCAGGCATTTATGAGGGACCATTCGACGCCTCCGAGCCCGACAGAGACACGGCGGGCGCTGGAGGCGTTCGCCGTGATGTTCGAGGGCGTGCGTGTCGCCGGTATCGACGTCGGCAAAGTGTCGGTCGGCATGCCGCAAGGAACGGCGAACCTCAACGCGATCAGATACGCAAACGATGAGATTGCACTAGAGGGCCTCGATGCGCCCTCGCCGCAGGGCCAGGTCAGGATGGAGCGCTTTGCGCTGAAGTCCTTCAGCATGGCCAACCTCATGCGGTGGACGGCGCAGTTTTCCAATATTGCGCGGAAGCCCACGCCCGACCAGTTTCTCGACGTGTTCCGTGTGCTCGCCGGCGCTGAGATCAAGGGCGTGACTGCGCCGTTCAAGACCACCAAGAAGCTGGTCACGATCGACACGCTGAGCCTTGACTGGGGTCAGCTGGTTGGCGCGATTCCGAGCAAGGCGCATGTGGTGGCCAAATTCGTCACGCCCACCGATCCATCCGAGCCGAAGCAGCTTCCGTTGATTGCCGCCGGCATCGACAAGCTCGCGATCGACCTCGATCTCGGCGCAGCCTGGACAGAGCCGTCCAGCAGCTTCGCCGTCACGCCGGCAACCCTTGACATCGGAGGGATCGCAAAGGCGCAACTACGCGTCGCGCTCGACAACGTGCCGCGCGGCGTGTTTTCGACCGATCCCGCCCAGCTGATGGGTCAGGCGGCCCGGATCGAGGCAGGCGCGCTCGAGCTCTCGCTGCGCGACAATGGCGGCGTCGATCTCGTCGTGACGCAGTTTGCGCGCATGCAGAACGTCAGCCGTGACGCCGCGCGTCAGGCGCTCGTCGAGAGCATCAAGGCCAACCGCGAGCAAGTTGTTTCCGCCAATCCGGACGCGGACGCAGCCGTGGACGCGATCGCCCGCTTCGTCGAGACGCCAGGCCAGACGCTGTCCATCAAGCTCACCCCGCGCGCCAAAGCGCCGCTGATGCAATTGATGCAACTTCTGCAGACCGACCCGCAGAGCGCGCTGGCGCAATTCAGGATCGAGGCGTCGACGGGATTGTAGAGTTAGCGGTCTCGTGTCCCGGACGCGCTGCGGCACGCAGTGACGCTGCGCAGAGCCGGGACCCAGAAAGCTTCATACTAGCGGAGACGTGGGCCCCGGCTCAGCAGCGCACCACTGCGTGCTGCGCTGCGTCCGGGGCACGAGCCTCACTTCTGCGGCAGGTTCACCTTCACATGCAGCTCGCGGAGCTGCTTGGTCGTCGCATCCGACGGCGCGCCCATCAGCAAGTCCATGGCCTGCTGGTTCATCGGGAACAGCGAGATCTCGCGCAGATTGTTGGTGCCACAGAGCAGCATCACGATGCGGTCGACGCCCGCGGCCATGCCGCCGTGGGGCGGCGCGCCGTACTGGAAGGCGCGGTACATGCCGCCGAAGCGGTCGACCACTTCCTGTTCGCCGTAACCTGCGATCTCGAACGCCTTCACCATGGCTTCCGGCACATGGTTGCGGATGCCGCCCGAGGCGATCTCGTAGCCGTTGCAGGTGATGTCGTACTGGAACGCCTTGATGGTCAGCGGGTCCTGGCCCGTCAGCGCATCGAGACCGCCCTGCGGCATCGAGAACGGGTTGTGCGAGAAGTCTACCTTCTTGTCGTCCTCGTTGTACTCGTACATCGGGAAGTCGACGATCCAGGCGAGCTCGAACCGCTCCTTGTCGGTGAGGTTCAATTCCTCGCCGACCTTGTTGCGGGCGAGACCTGAAAACTTCCAGAACTTGTCGGGATCGCCGGCGACGAAGAAGGCCGCATCGCCCTCCTTGGTGCCGATCTGCGCGCGGATCGCAGCGGTACGCTCCGGCCCGATGTTGTTCGCCAGGGGACCGGCACCCTCGCCGCCCTCGCGCCACATGATGTAGCCCAGCCCGGGCTGGCCTTCGCCCTGCGCCCACGAGTTCATGCGGTCGCAGAAGGCGCGCGAGCCGCCGCCCGGCGCCGGGATCGCCCAGACCTGGTTCTTGGGGTCTTCGAGCATGCGCGCGAACACCTTGAAGCCGGAGCCGCGGAAATGCTCGGAGACGTCCTGCATCTCGATGGGGTTGCGCAGATCCGGCTTGTCGCTGCCGTACTTCCGCAGCGCTTCGGCAAACGGGATGCGGCGCCAGTTCTTGCTGACCGGCTTGCCCTTGGCAAACTCCTCGAACACGCCGGTGATGACGGGCTCCATCGCCGCGAAGACGTCTTCCTGCGTCACAAAACTCATCTCGACATCGAGCTGGTAGAATTCGCCCGGCAGACGGTCGGCGCGCGGGTCCTCGTCGCGGAAGCAGGGCGCGATCTGGAAGTAGCGGTCGAAGCCGGACATCATCAGCAGCTGCTTGTACTGCTGCGGCGCCTGCGGCAGCGCGTAGAACTTGCCGGGATGGATGCGCGACGGCACCAGGAAGTCGCGCGCGCCTTCCGGCGAGGACGCGGTCAGGATCGGCGTGTTGAACTCGAAGAAGCCCTGCCCCTCCATGCGCCGGCGCATCGACTTGATGATCTCGACGCGCGTCATGATGTTCTGGTGCAGCTTCTCGCGACGCAGGTCGAGGAAGCGGTACTTGAGGCGGATGTCTTCGGGATATTCCTGGTCGCCGAACACCGGCAGCGGCAGGTCGCCGGCCGGACCCAGCACCTCGATCTCGGTGACGTAGATTTCGATCTTGCCGGTCGGCAGGTCGTCATTGTCGGTGCTCTTGTTGTCCGCGCCGGCCGGGCGGCGGCGCACCTTGCCGTCCAACTTGACCACGAATTCCGAGCGCAGCTTTTCGGCCTGCGCAAACGCCGGCGAGTCCGGGTCGACCACGCACTGGGTCAGGCCGTAATGGTCGCGCAAATCGATGAACAGCACGCCGCCATGGTCGCGAACGCGATGGACCCAGCCCGAGAGGCGAACGGTTTCGCCGATGTTGCTCTCGCGGAGCGCGCCGCATGTATGTGACCGGTAGCGATGCATGGTCGTCCCAAAATCAATGTCGGAGGATACGAATCGGACGGCCTGAAACGACCGGTCCGAGGTTGCGGCAGGGTTTACCCGACGAGGCCGGGGGCGGCAACCAAAGGAACGGGCTGTTTTGGGGCTGGAGGCGGCCATTTTTGGCCAATCCAGGCCTGAGCCTTTGCCGATCAGCGTTCGAGGCCTATCTTGAGGCCATGACAGTCCATTTCCCCTTCCAGAACTCCTATTCGGCGCTGCCGGACAGCTTCTTTGCCCGCGTCGCGCCGACCCCCGTGGCTGCGCCCCGGCTGATCAAGCTGAACCGGCCCCTGGCGGTCCAGCTCGGGCTCGATCCTGATCTGCTGGAGACGCCCGAGGGCGCCGAAATCCTGGCCGGAAAGACGGTTCCCCCCGGGGCCGACCCTATCGCCATGGCCTATGCCGGCCATCAGTTCGGGCATTTCGTGCCCCAGCTCGGCGACGGCCGCGCGATCCTGCTCGGCGAGGTCATCGACAAGGACGGCATCCGCCGCGACATCCAGCTCAAGGGCTCGGGCCCCACCCCGTTCTCCCGCCGCGGCGATGGCCGCGCGGCGCTCGGTCCGGTCCTGCGCGAATACATCGTCAGCGAGGCCATTTACGCGCTCGGCATTCCGACCACGCGTTCGCTGGCGGCCGTCATCACCGGCGAGCCCGTGATCCGCGAGACCGTGCTGCCCGGCGCCGTGCTGACGCGGGTTGCCTCCAGCCACATCCGGGTCGGCACCTTCCAGTTCTTCGCCGTCCGCCGCGACACCGATGCGATCCGCCGGCTCGCCGACCATGTCATCACCAGGCACTATCCGGACCTGCTTCATGCCGAGCGGCCCTATCACGCGCTGCTCGCCGGCGTCGTGGCGCGCCAGGCCGAGCTCATCGCGCGCTGGCTGCTGGTCGGCTTCATCCATGGCGTGATGAACACGGACAACTCCTCCATCTCCGGCGAGACCATCGATTATGGCCCGTGCGCCTTCATGGATGCCTACAATCCCGCGCAGGTGTTTTCCTCGATCGACGAGATGGGCCGCTACGCCTATGCCAACCAGCCGCGCATCGGCTTGTGGAATCTGACGCGGCTCGCCGAATGCCTGCTGCCGCTGTTCTCCGACGATCAGGAGAAGGCGGTCGCGGAAGCCCAGGACATTCTCGGCGCCTTCTCGGAGACGTTCAGCAACGCCTATCAGGCCGGCCTGCGCAAGAAGGTCGGCCTGTTCACGGAGCGGGACGGCGACGAGGCGCTGATCCAGGACCTGCTCGACGCCATGGCCAAGAACCAGGCCGACTTCACGCTGACGTTCCGCAAGCTCGGCGACGCCGCCGGCGATGACGGCAACGACGTCCGCGCGCAGTTCATGGAGGCGGCAGCCTTCGACGAGTGGGCCGGCCGCTGGCGCGCCCGCATCGCGCTGGAGCCGCAGAGCGCGGCCGAGCGGCAAGCCGCCATGCACGCCGTCAATCCAATCTTCATCCCGCGCAACCATCGCGTCGAGGCCGTGATCCAGGCCGCGGTGAACGACGACGATTACGCGCCGTTCGAAGAGCTGGTGAAGGTGCTGGCGAAGCCGTATCAGGATCAGCCGGAATTTGCCGCCTACGCCGATCCGCCGCTACCGGACCAGCGGGTGCTGCAGACGTTCTGCGGGACGTGACGACGGGCGCCGGCGCGCCGCTACCTCTAATTGGCTCAACGGTGGATTGCGCTTTCAGCTGATCCACCGCGCGCGTGCTCATGCTGTGGACACGTCCCGACCTCGGGAACCGCTGTCATCAAACTGAAACACACGCGCTCTAACGGCCTGTCAGGGCCGTCTTGCCGGAGGCGCCCATCCTCCAACGATCCTGACAAGCGCCATGCCCTTCAAGTTCATCCACATCACCGACACGCATCTCGCGAACCCCGGGCTGAAGCTCCATGGCCTCGATCCGCGCGCGCGGCTGGATGCGGCGATTGCCGACATCAACGCGCACCAGTCGGACGCCGCCTTCGCGGTCGTGACCGGCGACCTCACCCATTGGGGCGAGGCTGAATCCTACGCCAATTTCGCCGATGCGATGGCGGCGCTGAAAATCCCGTACATCGCCATGGTCGGCAATCACGACAAGCGTGTCACCTGCCTCGACACCCTGAAGGCCGCGCCGCGCGATCCCAACGGTTTCGTGCAGGGCACCCGCACCACCGAGCACGGGCTGTTCGTGTTCCTGGATACGCTTGATGAGACCAGTCACGCCGGCGAGATGTGCGCCAGGCGCTTCGACTGGCTTTCGAAGACGCTGGCCGCCGCGCCCGCCGAGACACCGTTCGTCGTGTTCATGCACCATCCGCCCTTCCCGGTCGGCGTGCACGCGATGGACGAGATCGCGCTGAAGCAGAGCGCTGAATTCGCAGAGGTGATCGCGCCCTACCGTTCGCGGATCCGCCACCTCTTCTTCGGCCATGTGCACCGTCCGATCTTCGGCAGCTACGGCAAGATCCCGTTCTCGACGCTGCGCGGCACCAACCATCAGGTCTGGTTCGAGCTCGACGCCAACGTCACCGACCATCTGGCGAGCCACGAGCCGCCGGCCTATGGCGTCGTGCTGATCGACGACCAAAACCTCGTCGTGCACAGCCACGACTTCCTCGACACCAGTCTGCGCTTTCCCTTCGAGCCCCCTGCGGGAATGGACGGCCGCGACTATGCGCTCAATTTCCCGGCGCGGTGACATGAGCCTCGCTGAGCCCGCGGCTCTTCCGGTCGCGGCTGCGGCGCCGCCGCGCCTGCACATCGCGACGCGGTTTTCGGCACGCCTCAAAGCCTCGCTGCCGGCCTATCTGCTGCTGCTGCCCTCGCTGATCTTCCTCGCGCTGTTCACCTACGGCGCGATGGGGCGCGTGCTGATCGACGCACTCTATCAGCGCGCCACGCCGAAGGCGCCGCTGCGCTTCGTCGGCCTCGACAACATCGCCGCGGTGCTGGCGGACCCCGCCTTCACCGGCGCCGTCGTCAACAACCTCATCTACGCCGTCGGCACCGCGGTCCCGAGCATCGGGCTGGCGCTGCTGTTCGCGCTGGCGCTGGCGCGCACCAACGCCGTCACCAGCGCGCTGCGGGCGGCGCTATTCCTGCCGGTGCTGATCCCGATGGTCGCGGCCTCGGCGCTGTTTCTCTTCATCTTCCTGCCCAATGTCGGCCTGCTCGACTACTACATCGGACGGCTGCTGCCGGTGCTGCCGAACTGGCTCGGCGATCCCGACATCGCGCTTTATGCGATCATGATCATCACGATCTGGAAGAACGCCGGCTATTACATGCTGTTCTTCCTCGCCGGCCTCCAAGCCGTGCCCGAAGACGTCATGGAAGCCGCTTATCTCGACGGCGCAGGTCCGTATCATAGGCTGCGCCACATCATCCTGCCGGAGCTCAAGCCGACCTTCCTGTTCGTCACCGTGATCGCCACACTCAACGCGGTGACGCAGGTCGACCATGTCTTCGTCATGACCAAGGGCGGACCGTCGAACGCCACCAACCTCGTGCTGTTCTACATCTACCAGCAGGCCGTCGAGCACTACGACATCGGCATGGCTTCGGCGGCAACGCTGCTGACGCTCGCTGCATTGATGGCCCTCACCGCGCTCTCGTTCCGCACCATGGCGCAACGTGAGGGCGGGCCATGAAACTCATCGATGCCCTCTACAAGGACGCGCCCCTCGCCACCCGCAACGAGATCACGCCAAAACTCGGATTCCTGCTGACGATCCTGCTCGCGCTCGCCTGGCTGATCCCGTTCCTCTGGATGGGCGTGGCGACGCTGCGCCCGGCCTCCGACGGCATCAATTTGATGGCCGAGCTGATGCCGAGCCTGAAGCCGACGCTCAACAACATCAGGGACGCCTGGGAGATCGGCGATTTCCCGCGCTACTTCCTCAACACCACAATCATCTGCACCGGCATCCTGCTGGTGCAGTTCTTCACCATCACGCTCGCGGGCTTTGCCTTTGCGCGGCTCGACTTCGCTGGCAAGTCGCTGATCTTCTATCTGTTCCTGATGCAGCTGATGCTGGTGCCGGTGCTGCTGATCGTGCCGAATTTGCGGATCATCGCGCAATTCGGCCTCTACGACACGCTCGCCGGCGTGATGATGCCGTTCTTCGCCTCGGCCTTCGGCACCTTCCTGATGCGCCAGGCGTTCGAGGCGATTCCGACCGAGCTCGAGGATGCCGCGCTGATCGACGGCGCCAGCCTGATCCAGCGCATCCGGCACATCTACGTGCCGCTGTCGATCCCGAGCTTCTCGGCCTTCGCCATCATCTCGGTGACCAGCCACTGGAACGACTTCCTGTGGCCGCTGATGGTGATCAATTCGCCGGACAAGCGGCCGCTCACGGTTGGCCTCTCCGTCTTCACCGCGACTGCGGAAGGCACGCAGGCCTGGGGCACCATCGCCGCGGGCACGCTGATGGTGATCGCGCCGTTGCTCATCACCTTCCTGATCTTCCAGAAGCGTTTCATCAGCTCTTTCGTCACCTCAGGCATCAAATAGGAGATTTGTCGATGCTGTTCTCCCGCAGGCTCATGCTCGGCCTCGCCATGGCAGGCTCTATGGCTGGCGCCCTCGCCGTCCCGGCGCTGGCCGGTGAAGGTCCGACCGAGATCGATCTGTTCTTCCCCGTTCCCGTCGACGGCAAGCTCGCCCGCGACATGGGCACGCTGATCAAGGAGTTCAACGAGACCCATCCCGAGGTCAAGGCGACCGCGGTCTATACCGGCTCCTATGACGACACGCTGATCAAGACCCGCGCCTCGATCAAGGCCGGCAAGCCGCCGGCCGCCGTGATCATGTCGGCCAACTTCCTGCTCGACATGCAGATCGAGAACGAGCTCACCAATCTCGACAGCCTGATCGCCGCCGACGGCAGCACCAAGGACAAGTTTTTGGGCCAGTTCTTCCCGGCCCTGCAGGGCAACGCGGTGATCGATCGCTCGGTCTACGGCGTGCCCTTCCACAATTCGACGCCGCTGCTCTACATCAATGCCGACAAGGCGAAGGAAGCCGGCCTCGATCCGAGCAAGCCGCCGCAGACCTGGGCCGAGCTCACCGACTGGGCCAAGAAGCTCACCAAGCGCGAGGGCGACAAGGTGACCCAATGGGGCATCGCGATCCCCTGCGCCTACGACTATTGCGGCTGGATGATGGAAACGCTCACCATGACCAATGGCGGGCGCTACTACAACGAGGAGTTCGGCGGCGAGGTCTATTACGACACGCCCTCGATGCTCGGCGCGCTGACCTGGTGGAACGACCTCGTGAGCAAGCACAAGGTCCACCCGCCCGGCGCGACGCCCGGCCCTGCCGTCAGCACCTCCTTCATCTCCGGCAACGCCGCGATGATGATGCTGTCGACGGGCTCGCTGACCTATCTGCGCGAGAACGCCAAGTTCAACTACAAGGTCGCCTTCATCCCGCGCAACGTGCGCAACGCCGTGCCGATCGGCGGCGCTTCGCTGATCATTCCGGCCGGCGTCGAAGCCGACAAGCAGAAGGCCGCCTGGACGCTGATCAAGTGGATGACCTCGCCCGAGAAGAGCGCCTGGTGGAGCCGTGCGACGGGCTATTTCGCCCCCAACATGGCCGCCTACAAGACGCCTGACATGGTCGAGTTCCTGAACAAAAACCCGGACGCCAAGACCGCCGTCGAGCAGCTCGACGTCGCAAAACCCTGGTTTGCGACCTACAAGACCGTGCCGGTGCGCAAGAACCTCGAGGACGAGGTGATGCTGGTCCTCAACGGCAAGAAGCAGCCGAAGGAGGCGCTCGTCGCCGCCCAGAAGGCCGCGGACGAGACGCTGAAGCCGTACAACGCCGAGACGTCGCTGAAGCTGCCGTAAGGGACCTACGTAGGGTGGATTAGCCCGCGGCGGCGCGAAGCGCGGTCGCGGGCGTAATCCACCTCTTCTGCCTCCTCGGATATCAACAGTGGTGGATTACGCCTTCGGCTAATCCACCCTACGGCCTCTCAGATCGTGACCACGATCTTGCCGAACTGCGTATTCGACTCCAGGAAACGATGCGCCGCGACGATGTCCTCGAACGGGAACGTTCGGGCGATGATCGGATTCAACGTACCGTCTGCCAGCCCATCGAGGATGAAAGCCTTGGCCCGCGCAAGGCGCGCGGGATCGCGGGTGATCTCATGCACGAGGTAGCCGCGCAGGACCAGGCTCTTGGTCAGCACGTTGAAGAGCGGGAACGGCGTCGGCTCGGGGCTCAACCCGCCGTATTCGATCAAAATGCCGCCCGGCGACATCGCCGCGGTCAGCGGCTCGAACGCGCGCCCCCCGACCGCATCGAGCACCACGCGGACGCCGTTTGGTCCGGCGATGTCCTCCAGCCGAGCGCCGATGTCCTCCTCATCCGACGCAATGACGTGAGCAGCGCCGGCGTCGCGCAAGGCCTGCCGCTTGGTTGAGGTCCGCGTCAGGGCGACCGGAACGGCACCGACCCGGTTGGCGATCTGGACGGCCGCGAGCCCAACGCTGCTCGATGCCGCCGTGATGGCGACGACGTCCCCTCGCCCGAGGCCCGCGATATCGACCAGCGCGCCGTAAGCCGTGAGATATTGCATCCACATCGCCGCCGCCGTCTCAAAGCTCAGCCCTGGCGGATTCGTCACGACGAGCTGAGCTGGAAACGTCGCGAGCTCGGCATAGGCCGGCCATCGCACCATCGACAGCGGCGGCACGATGCTGACGGCATCGCCCGGCGCGAAGCCGGCAACATCCTCGCCGACAGCCTCGACGAGGCCCGCCGCCTCCAGCCCAAGGCCGGACGGGAACGTCGCAGGCTCGATATAGGTCCCCCGCCGCAACAGGGCTTCCGCGCGGTTGAGGCCAAGCGCCTTGACCCGGATCTGCACCTCGCCCCGTGCCGGCGGCGCGACGTCGACGGTCTCGATGCGCAGCACCTCGGGGCCGCCATGCCGGTGAAAGCGAACGACGCGGACCATTGGATTCACTCCGAAACAATTGAACTGAATGGAGCTATGCCGCGCCCGCCGAAGCGGATAAATCGCAGAACCAAGCGAACAGTCGAAACCAAGAGTTTTCAATCATGGACCGCCTGACCAGCATGGCCGTGTTCGTCAAGGCCGTCGATCTCGGCTCGTTCGCGGCCGCGGCCGACGCCTTCGAGATGTCCGGGCCGATGGTCGGCAAGCACGTGCGCTTCCTCGAAGAGCGCCTGGGCGTCCGCCTCCTCAACCGCACCACGCGCCGCCAGAGCCTGACTGACGCAGGGCAAGCCTATTACGAGCGCTGTCGTGCCGTCCTCATCGAGGCCGAAGCTGCCGACGCGGTCGTCGCCGACGAACAATCGGAGCCGCGCGGAAAACTGCGCGTGACCATGCCTGCCCTGCTGGGACGGCACTGCATCGCCCCCTTGCTGATGAAGCTCGCGCGAAAATATCCGCAGCTCGAGCTCGACCTCTCGTTCGGGGATCCGATCGCCGACATCATCGAGGCCGGTTATGACCTCGCGATCCGGACCGGCGATCTCGACGACCAGTCCGGCCTGATCACACGGCGCCTCGCAAGCCAGCGCATGGTGGTGTGCGGCGCGAGGTCGTATTTGCGCGCCAACGGCAAGCCGAAGAAGATCGACGATCTCGCGGCACATCAGGCGATCATCTATCGCCGCTCCGGACGCGTCCGGCCGTGGCTATTTCCGCAAGCAGGCCAGCCGCCACGCGAGATCATGCCGGCCGGCCGGCTGCGTCTCGATGATCTGGAGGCCATCGCCGACGCCGCCGCGCAGGGCATGGGCCTGGCCTGGCTGCCCTCCTGGCTGGTCCGCGAGCGCCTCGACACCGGCGCGCTGATCGGCCTCTTCGGCGGCCAGGACGAATTCCTCTACGATTGCCACGCGCTGTGGCCGCGCTCGCCGCGCTTGTCGCCAAAGGTCCGCGCCGCCGTGGATATCCTGGCCGTCGCCCTGCCGAAGCTCATGACGTGACCCACGGGCCCGCCCCGTTAACCCTGCGTCCACCATCCGGCCGCCCGCTCTGCCGGTAACCATTTGAATTAACAGAGCGTCAACGCACCGCCGACAAATCTAACGGTGTTTCTGGAGATTTCCGCCGTGGATCTGCTGGTTTTCGAGTTCCTGGGATTGGCGCTGGTTGGCATGTGCCTGATCGTGGTGGCGCTGCCCTGCGCCCGCAAATCCTCGCACCGGATCCGCTACGAGTAGGAATTTCGGCCGACGGGGGCGATTCCGGCCCAATGCAAGGCTCGAATTCGCTCCAACCCCCTTGACATCACAGCGCTTTCGGCAGAACGGCTGATGGCAAGTGTCATGGGCCGTTCATGGATTTGATTACCACCACCGCTGACCTCGCGGCTGCCTGCAGCCGGCTGGCCAAGCACCCCGTCATTACCGTCGATACCGAGTTCCTGCGCGAAACCACCTACTACCCGCTGTTGTGCGTGGTGCAGATGGCCAGTGCCGAGGAAGCGATCGTCATCGACACCCTGGCCGAGGGCATCGACCTCAAGCCGTTCTTCGAGCTGATGGCCAACGAGAGCGTGCTGAAGGTGTTCCACGCCGCGCGCCAGGACATCGAGATCATCTGGCACCAGGCCAACATCATCCCGCATCCGGTGTTCGACACCCAGGTCGCGGCCATGGTGCTCGGCTATGGCGACAGCATCGCCTATGACGCCCTGGTCGAGAAGGTCACCGGCCACCGCCCGGACAAGACACACCGCTTCACCGACTGGTCGCGCCGGCCGCTGACCAAGGAGCAGATGCACTACGCAGTCTCCGACGTCACGCATCTGCGCGATGTGTTCGCAGCACTGGATGCCGATCTGAAGAAGCGCCGCCGCAGCGAATGGGTCTCCATCGAGATGGAGATCCTGACCTCGCCCAAGACCTACGACTTCCACCCCGAACGCGCCTGGGAACGGCTGAAAACGCGGGTGCGCAAGCCGAAGGACCTGGCCGTGCTGATGGAGGTCGCCGCCTGGCGCGAGCAGGAAGCCCAGAGCCGCGACGTGCCGCGCGGCCGCGTGCTGCGCGACGAGGCTATCAGCGACATCGCCACCCACGCGCCGAACACGCTGGAGAAGCTCGCCCATCTGCGCTCGGTGCCGAAGGGCTTTGAGAAGTCCAAATGGGGCGCGGACATCGTCGCCGCGGTCGAGCGCGGGCTGGCGCGGGATTTCTCGACGCTGCCGAAGCTGGAGAAGCCGCGCAACAACAACAATGGCGCGGCGACCGTCGAGCTGCTGAAGGTGCTGCTGCGCATGACCGCCGAGCGCCATGCCGTGGCCAGCAAGGTGATCGCGACCGTCGACGATCTCGAGGAGATCGCAGCCGACGACGAGGCCGACGTGCCGGCGCTCCGCGGCTGGCGCCGCGAGCTGTTCGGCGACAACGCGCTGAAGCTGAAGCGCGGCGAGCTGGCGCTTGCGATCGAGAAGGGTCGCGTGATCGGGGTTCAGCGGGTGGAGGCGGTTAAACCGTCATCCTGAGGTGCGCGCCATGCGCAGCATGGCGAGCCTCGAAGGATGAACGGCCCCGCTGCGGCCAGTCGGGCCGTCGCCCTTCGAGGCTCGCCGAAGAGGCGAGCACCTCAGGGTGACGGGTTGGATTGAACGCCCGGACGAGGGCGAGAGCCCCTACGCCTGCGGCAGCTTGGCCACTTCCGGCTTCATGTCGTCCAGCACGCCAGTGATCGCCGCGATCAGCTCGTCGATCTGGGCCTTGGTGACGATCAGCGGCGGGCAGATGGCGATGGCGTCGAGCATGTTGCGCGAGATCACGCCGCGCTCCTGGAGCATGCGGCTCGCCATACCGCCGACGGCGCCGGGCGTCGCGGCTGCGGTCTTGCGGCCCTTGTCGAGCACGAGCTCGAGCGCTGCGATCATGCCGACGCCGCGGACCTCGCCGACCAGCGGATGGCTGGTGAGCTCGCGCAGCTTGGCCTGCATGTAGCCGCCGAGCTCGGCGGCGTGCGCGACCAGGCCACGCTCCTCGATGATCTTGAGGTTTTCCAGCGCGATCGCCGAGCCGACCGGATGGCCGCCCGCGGTGAAGCCGTGGCCGAGCACGCCGATCTTGTTGCTCTCATCGGCGATCGGCTCGAACATGCGGTCGTTCATGATGATCGCCGACAGCGGGAAGTAGCTGGAGGTGATCTGCTTGGACACCACGATCGCATCGGGCTTGATGCCAAAGGTCTCGCAGCCGAACATCTTGCCGGTGCGGCCGAAGCCGCAGATCACTTCGTCGGCGATCAGCAGGATGTCGTACTTCTTCAGCACCGCCTGGATCTTGTCCCAATAGGTCGCCGGCGGCACGACGACGCCGCCCGCCCCCATCACCGGCTCGCCGAAGAAGGCCGCGATCGTGTCGGGTCCCTCCTTCTGGATCAGCGCGTCGAGCTCCTCGGCCCGGCGCGTCGCGAAGGCTTCCTCGCTCTCGCCGGGCGCGCCGTCCTTGTAGAAATGCGGCGAGCCCGTATGCAGGATGTTCGGCAGCGGCAGGTCGAACGAACGGTGGTTGTTGGGCAGGCCCGTGAGGCTCGCCGACGCAATGGTGACGCCGTGATAGGCGCGCATGCGGCTGATGATCTTCTTGCGCTGGGGCTGGCCGAGCGCGTTCGAACGATAGGCGATCAGCTTGAGAACGGTGTCGTTCGCCTCCGAGCCGGAATTGGTGAAGAACACCTTGCTCATCGGCACCGGCGCGAGCGCGACCAGCTTCTCGGCGAGGTCGATCGAGGGCCCGTGCGATTTGGCCGAGAAGGTGTGATAGAACGGCAGCGCCTGCATCTGCTTGTGCGCGGCCTCGACCAGCCGCTTCTCGTTGAAGCCGAGCCCGACGCTCCAGAGGCCCGCCATCGCCTCGAAATAGCGCTTGCCCGACGCATCGAACACGTACGGCCCCTCGCCGCGCTCGATCACCAGCGGGCCTGCCTGCTGATGGGCCCGCGCGTTGGTGTAGGCGTGGAGCTGGTAGGCCACATCGCGGGCTTCTTGCGAATTGGGCAGGATGGACATTTGCAGGGATCCCTTAAGTCATGACGTCGCCGCTGCGGCCAACGCCATCGCTCGATTGTGAGATTACTTGGCTATTGCGGCGAGGCAAAACTTGCAACGCCAATTCGTCGGCAGCAAGCGCTCAGCAGCGATGCACAAAGCCGCACTCGAGGCAGCGCTCAGGTCGCGCCGTCGTCATGTCCCTCTTGGTCGGCTGCAGCTTCCTTCACCTCGACCAGCGCCATCGAGAGCAGATAAACGGTCGTGGACAGGCCGATCCGGCGCGCCGCCTCGACGGCACGCGACAGATCGCTCGCCAGCTCCTTGAGTTCGTCCTCCCGAGACAATGTCCCACCCATCCATCCGCCGATCGCGTCTCTCTCAGACTGCGACGGCGCCGCTGGTTCTGATCAGTTCGGCGCTGGACTGGAGTTTAGCAAAGTTGGCGATGACATTCACCACCGACTGCTTGTAGGCGGCCGCCTCGATTGTTCCCGGCTGCCGGCAGGCGACGGCATCGACGACCACCTGGTAGCGATGGCTGCGGTGAAATCCCTCGACGGCGGTGGCCAGGATGGTTTCGTCGAGGGAAAAGCCCGTGACCACGCAGCCGACATTGCGGATGCTCGACATGTAATCGGCGAAACGCGACGAGCTGTAGGCCGACGGCAAGGGGTGCTCGAACGTCATCTCGCCCGGACGCGGCCTCGTTTCCGCGATCCAATCGGTCAGTCTGGATGACGGATTGAACCAGGCCGCCTGCGCGATGCGCTTCAAATGCATCACCGGCCAGAGGTTGCTGCGCCACAGCGTCAGCAGTTCCAGGCAGCGCAACGTCGTGGCGTCGCCGTCGAGAATGACGTGGCGGCGCCCGGGGGTCAGATATTCGACCTGGAGATCCGCGCAAACCAGGATCAACGGATCGTCGTGGACGGAGACCGGCATGGTTTTGCGCAGAGCTGCACCAGTTTCAGCGGTCGGCGAGCGCGAGGTCCCGCAGCGGCGACGTCACTGCTCGCCCCGCCGATGCGTCGAGCACGCCCGGCCGGTCCCAGTCGCCCTCCGGGCGGATGATGACGTAGGGATCGCTGTCCAGCGTGATGGCGTCCGGCCCCGGCTCGATCTCCAGCAGCATTTCCGTGTAGGAGAAATCCGAGAAGGTGATCTTGCGATTGTGGCCGAGCGGCTTGGCGCCGAAATGAGCCCAGAAATCGACCAGCCGGTCCTGTGCCTGACCGTAGATCTTGCGGAACCCCTTGCGCTTCACATAGTCGACGCTGGCCTGCACCAGCTTGAACGAGATGCGCGAGCGCCGATATTGGTGACGCACCGCAAGCCGCTCGACCTTGGCGAAGTCGCCGAAGAAGCGCACCCGCAAACAACCCGCCGGCTCGTTGCCGATGTAGCCGATGAAATGAGCGGCAACCATGTCGTTGCCGTCGAACTCCTCATCGAACGGACAATCCTGCTCGGCGAGATAGACCGCGGAGCGAATGGCCGTGACCAGCATGAGGTCGCTCGGATCGCGCGCAAGACGAACTGTGATCGCGCGGGAGTCAGGCTTGGCGAGGGGAATCCTAGTGCCGTGCATCTGAAAAACTCCTTGATTGGATGACCGCGCCCGGCATGAGCATCGGCTGCCGATGCCAGGGCCGCTCGTAACACCAGAGGTCGCGCTGGAAGCTCGAAATGGGCGTAAAGCCCGTAGCCTTCATGATTTCACGTCCGGCCACGGTTGACGGCTGCGCATAGCAGTCCGCGCCGCGAAACCTTATCTGCCGAAGATGCGCCGAGGCCTTGCCGAGACCGGCGATGCCGCGGCCGGTGGCCGCGATCGCCCAGATGTAGATCGCCGAAACATCCTCTTTCGCGGAAGCGAGGTAGTGCGTCTCGGGCGCGGTCAGACAGATATCGTCGAGCAGCAAGGCATCATGCCCGCGGTCGTTGAGGAACAGGAAGGCCATGCCGCCGAGCAGATGGCCGTTCCGACTGAAGGTCAGGATGCTCTCGGGGTCCCAGGCGAAATATGTCTCAAGCTCCATCGTCCCGATCTGCACGCCGGGCACCAGGCGGTGCGCCATTTCCGAAAGCGCTGCGATTTCTCCGAATTGCGCGCACCGGACATCCACCTCGGGGCTCAGCGGCAAGGCATCGAAATCATGCCTTGCGGCAAACGAGCCCCTTTCCATACTCATGTCGTCCCTCTATCGTTCAGGGGTTTTGTACGCCGCTATGGGGGGAAGCTTAGCGGCTGGAGATCAGGAGTATGCAGCAACAATTGCACCGGGGCGCTGCATTGATGCAGCACCATGAAGAAGCGCTAAATGCGTCCTGGGACGATTTGAAACTCTTTTTAGCTTGCGCGAAATTTAAAAGTTTCCGGAATGCAGCCGAAGAGCTCGGGCTGACCTCCACCACATTGATGCGCCGCATCGACCGGCTCGAAGAGAGCATCGGCTGCAAGCTCTTCCTGCGCGACCAGAGCGGGCTCACGCTCAGCGACGAAGGCACCTCGATGATCGCCGACGTCGCGCATATGGAGCGTCACGCCTTCAACGTCTTCCGCCGCGCCTCGCGGTCCTCGAACGACACCTCCGGCACGGTGCGCGTCGCAGTGACGGAAGGCCCCGGCAATTTCTGGATCCTGCCGCGACTGATCGATTTCCAGAAGACCTACCGCAAGATCACCGTCGACCTGCGTTGTGCGATGGAACAAGCCGACGTCGCGCGGCTGGAGTCGGACATCGCGATCCAGCTCGAGCCGCCAACCAATCCCGACCTGATCGTCGCCAAGCTCGGCCGGCTGCACATCTATCCCTTCGTCTCGCGGGACTATGCCGACCTCTACGGCGTGCCGGCGACGCTCGCCGAATTGTCGAGCCACCGCATCATCAAGCAGAGCGCGCCGCAGGTCGACGACGGCGCCTATGCCCGCGTGCTCGGGTTGAAATCGCTGGAAGGCATCGTCGGGATCAAGACCAACTCGTCGGTCGGCGCGCTCTACGCGGTCGAGCGCGGCGCCGGCATCGGCTTCCTGCCGACGGTGTCGATCGCGCTCGGTGCGCCGCTCGTCGCCGTCGACCTCGGCGTCAGCCACCATGCCGACCTCTGGCTGACCTATCACAAGGAGTTCCGCGCCTCCGAGCGGCACAAGATCGTGGTCGACTGGCTGAAGAAGATCTTCGATCCCAAGACCCACCCCTGCTTCCGCGACGAATTCATCCATCCGAACGCGCTGGTGCCGATGATGACGGCCGCGCGCGAAGGCTTTGGATTGTCCGGATACGTTGCCGCGACGCCGAAGTAAGCGCAGATCGTCGTTTTGCGCGTCACCACCGATATTCGAAGCCGATCGTGCCCTGATGCGATGTCAGCTCGTTGCGGAACTTGCCGTCGTAATTGACGTAGAGCCGCGCGGTGTTGGTCAGGCTGAGTGACGCGGAGGCGCCGGCGTCCATGCCGTATCGGCTTTCGCCGATGCCGGGGACGACGATGTTCTGGGTACCGAGGCTGACCTGGACCGAGCCCAGATCCTGGTAGAAATTGTCGACGAACTTGCCGTAGGCCGAGAGGTCCAGGATCTTCTGGTCGAAGATGAAGTAGCGCCCGATCTCGGCGCCGAACATGACGCGCGCACGCGCCAGCGCGCTCGAGCCGACGTTGAGCGGATCGAGTCCGCCCGCCTCCTGGAACGCCGCGCCGGTCGCCCGCACATATTCGAGCGCACCCTTGGGAACGACGCGCATCTGGTCCTTGGTCCAGTAATAGCTGATCTCGGTCAGTGCCCCGTCGACCGCGGCGCGATAGCCCGCCGTGGCGAAGCCGAAGCCGGTGTCCCGGCTGGAGTGGACCTTGCCGAAACCATGCACCAACGCAAAGGCCCAGGTCCACGGTCCCTTGTCGACAGAGCCGTTGAAGCCGATCTGGGTCAGGTCGAGAGTCGCCGACTGCAGCGCCAGCGGCACGTCGATATCGGTATGACTCTGGTCGACGGAGAAGCCGAGATTGACGCCCGGTGCGACCCGCGCACCGAAACCGGCGACGCCACCGAACGTCTTACGCTTGTCGCCGACGAAATCGCCCTGCGGATCGGTTCGGATTGAAATGCCGTAGCCCTCGTACCAGGTGCGGTAACGCGGATCCTCCGTGCTCGCCGAGGCTCCGCCGCCGCCGGGGTTGGTGCGGAAGGCGCGATTGACGCCGCCGGAGGCCTGGTTGCCGAGGCGCTCCAGGAAGTTCGAGCCGAGATTGAGCGCACTGTTGCCGGCCGACTGGTCGTAATTGGTCGCGGTCGGGACCGGCACCGGGGTCGGTGATGCCGTGGGCGTGGGGGTCGGCGTGGGCGTCGGACTTTGCGCCAGCACGGGCGTCACAGCCGACAGCATCACGACGAGCGCGAACGCCATGGCGATTGCCGTCACGATCCGGCGGACGCGGTCCAGCCCAATCATCTGCCGTGTCCCGGTAAGCTGCGAGGCGCAGCGCATGACGAAGAATCCCAAAGCAAAGTGGCGGCCCGCAAAAATACAACACGAACCGTGAGCGGGTGCGGCGATTTGTGCCGAACTGCCACGAGGGGTCAACCGGTTGGCACGCTATCGCAGGGGCGATTGCCCACGATTGTGGTTCCGGCGCCACAGGTCGCAAATTGCAGCGGGACATCTCCGGTGTGGTCTTGAAATTCGCGCGCGGCTTGCTAGCGCGCGAATTTCGTGTTGGAATACTGCACACAATCGGAATTGGCCGCTCGGCTGTGCGTTTCGCGACAATGAGACTCGAACAGACTTCCGGAAGCCCGTTTGTGACGTGGCACGCGAAAAGCGGCCGCGTCTTTTTAGTATCTAGCGGAGGAGACTAACGATGCCACAAAAGGGCACCGTCAAATGGTTCAACCCGACCAAGGGTTATGGGTTCATCAAGCCGAACGGCAGCGATAAGGACGTGTTTGTCCACATCTCGGCCGTCGAGCGCGCCGGACTCTCGACCCTGAATGAGAACCAGGTGGTTGAATACGACCTCGTGGAGAACCGCGGCAAGTCGTCCGCGGAGAACCTCAAGGTCTCCTGATTTCTCTCAAAGCGCTGCGCGAGAGATCATGACGATGCCCCCGGCTCTGCCGGGGGATTTTGTTTGGGGACGTCGAAACGCGACCGCGATTCAGTGCGCCACCGGCGCAACCAGAAAATTCTCCGACGCCGAACTGCCCGCGGTCCTGCAGACATCGCCCTCGATCTTGACCTTGCCGGTCGCGAGCAGGCTCAGCGCCGCCGGATAGATGCGATGCTCGATTTCGAGGATGCGCTCCGACAGCGTCTCCGCCGTGTCGTGATCGCTCACGGGCACCGCGCCCTGCATCACGATCGGCCCCGCATCGGTCTCGGGGATGACGAAGTGCACCGTCGCCCCAGACAGTTTGACGCCGGCGCGCAAGGCCTGGCCATGCGGGTCGAGGCCGGGGAAGGACGGCAACAGCGAGGGATGGATGTTGAGCATCCGTCCGTACCAGGCCCTGGCGAATTCGGCGGTGAACAGGCGCATGAAGCCGCCGAGGCAAATCAGCTCGATGCCGTGCTGGTCGAGGGCGGCCTGCAGCACCGCCTCGAAGCCGGCGCGGTCCTTGCCGAACGGCTTGCTCTCGATCACCAGCGTTTTCACGCCGGCCGCCTTGGCCCGTTCGAGCCCGAGCGCACCGGCCTTGTTCGAGATGACCAGCGAGATCTCCGCCGGGAAATCCGCAGCAGAAGCTGCCTTGATCAGCGCGGACATGTTGGAACCGCGGCCGGAAATCAGGATGGCGACGCGGCGCTTCATCACAGCGCCAGATCGAGATGGCCGTTATAGACGACGCGGTGCTCGCCCTCGGCCGGGATCACGGTGCCGAGCTGCGCCACGGTCTCGCCGGCGTCGGTGAAGACCCGCACGACCTCGTCGACCTTCTCGGGCTCGACGATCGCGATCATGCCGATGCCGCAGTTGAAGGTCCTGAGCATTTCGAGCTCGGCGATGCCGGCTTGCGCCGCCAGCCATTTGAACACCGGCAGCACCGGCAGGCGCGCCAGATCGATGCCGACGCCAAGATGTGCAGGCAGCACGCGCGGAATGTTGTCGGTGAAGCCGCCACCGGTGATGTGGGCGAGGCCCTTCACCGCAGCGGTTTCGCGGATCGCGCGCAGGCAGGATTTGACGTAGAGCCGCGTCGGCGTCAGCAGCGCGCCGCCGAGCGTCATGACCGGCGCGAACGGTGCCTGCGCCTCGAAGCCGAGGCCGGACTGTTCCACGATCTTGCGCACCAGCGAGAAGCCGTTGGAATGCACGCCCGACGAAGCAAGGCCGATCACGGCGTCGCCCGCGGCAATGTCCTTGCGCGGCAGCAGCGTGCCCCGCTCGGCAGCGCCGACGGCAAAGCCGCCGAGGTCATAGTCGCCGTCCTTGTAGAGGCCGGGCATTTCGGCGGTCTCGCCGCCGATCAGGGCGCAGCCGGATTCGCGGCAGCCCTCGGCGACGCCGGCGACGATCGAGGCGGTGGCCTCGGGGTCGAGCTTGCCGCAGGCGAAATAGTCCAGGAAGAACAGCGGCTCGGCGCCCTGCACCACGAGGTCGTTGACGCTCATGGCGACGAGGTCGATGCCGATCCCGCCATGCAGGCCGGTTTCGATCGCGATCTTGACCTTGGTGCCGACCCCATCGGTGGCCGCGACCAGGACGGGATCCTTGAAACCGGCCGCCTTGAGGTCGAACAGGCCGCCGAATCCGCCGATCTCGGCGTCGGCGCCGGGCCGTGCGGTGGCGCGCACCATCGGCTTGATCAGGTCGACCAGGCGGTTGCCCGCGTCGATATCGACGCCTGAATCGGCGTATGTGAGGCCGTTTTTGCGGTCGGTCATGCCCGATTTCCAGTGGGTTTGCGGCTGGTTACGTCGAATTCCGGGGACGCGCAATGGCAAGCGTGGCGCCCCGCCCTATACTATGTAGAGATATCAACCGGTTCAGCCTCTTTGGAGGCCGGATTCGAGGTCAGACCGGGTGCCGGGAAGCGCCGCGTGAGTATTCCGAACATCATTACCCTGGGCCGCATCATGCTGGTCCCGATCATCGTCTGGGCCATCGTGTCGAGCCAAATGGAGGTGGCATTCGCCGTCTTCCTGGTCGCCGGCATCAGCGATGCCGTGGACGGCTTCCTGGCCAAGCGCTTCAACATGACCAGCGAACTCGGCGCCCTGCTCGACCCGCTGGCCGACAAGGCGCTGCTGGTGTCGATCTACCTCGCGCTCGGCATCTGGGGCGACATTCCGCGCTGGATCGTGATCCTGGTGGTGTCGCGCGACATCATGATCGTCACGGCCGTGATCGTGTCCTGGCTGTTCGACAAGCCGGTCGAGATGAAGCCGTCGATGGTCTCCAAGCTCAACACCGCGGCCCAGGTGGCCTATGCGGCGCTGGTGCTGGCCTCGCTCGCCTTCGGCTTCAGGCCGGCACCGTATGATATAGTCCTGATGGGCTTCGTTACGGTGTTCACGTTGTCCTCCGTATCGCTCTATCTCGTCGAGTGGTTGCGGCACATGAGCACGATCGAGGCCAAATGAGCCGGGACGCGGCCGCCCTGCAAAAGGCCAAAACCCGATCGAATAGATCGAATCTCTTCAGACAAAGCCGGCGCGCCGGCACGGAGCAAAGCAAGCGTGGCAGGCCGCGTTCATCCCCGACAATTGGCGTTTTCGCTTCCGCATGCGGAGAGCCTCAGCCGGGACAATTTTCTCGAGGGCCCTGCCAATGCCGCCGGTCTCGCGCTGATCGACGGCTGGCCGGAATGGCCGAACCGGATCATGTGGCTCGCCGGCCCCGAAGGCTCGGGCAAGAGCCACCTCGCCGCGATCTGGGCCGAGGAGGCCGGCGCGCGCTCGACCACGGCCAATGCGCTGACCGCGGCCAGCGTCCCCGGCGCGCTCGCGACCGGCGCGCTGGTGGTCGAGGATCTCAAGGCCGGCGATCTTGACGAGCGCGCCCTCTTCCATCTGATGAACCTCGCCCGCGAGGACGGCGCCTATGTACTCTTCACCGGCCGTGAGGCGCCGGCGGCGATCGAGGTCGAGCTCCGCGACCTCCGTTCCCGGCTGCGGACGATTCCGGTAATTTCGCTGGCGCCGCCGGACGACCAGCTGTTCCGCGGCCTGATCGTCAAGTTTTGCGCCGACCGTCAGCTCTCCGTCGACGAAAGCGTGGTGAGCTACCTCGCGACCCGGCTGGAGCGGTCGTCGGCTGCCGCCCGGCGCGCCGTGGAATTGCTGGACGGCGAGGCGCTGCGGCTCGGCCGCCCCGTCACCCGGGCGCTCGCGGCCGAGCTGCTCCGGGACGCCTGACAGCCAGCCCTGTCCCCTTGGCCCGCTTGACGCGGCGCGGCCGCGGAACATCAATGTCATCGAAACGTCATCGCACTAACACATGCTCCGGCCGGTTTTGCGCATAAGTCGCAAATTGGGGCGAACTGGATGGACCGACTTCTCATGGATTCCGCGCAAACTATTGAAATAAAAGAGAAAGCTACGGAAGCCGAGGGCCTGCCGGCGATCGCCTCGAGCCCTGAGCGATTCATCAACCGCGAACTCTCCTGGCTGCATTTCAACCGCCGCGTCCTGGAGGAATCGGTCAACGCCAGCCATCCCGTGCTGGAGCGGGTACGATTCCTGTCGATTTCCGCAAATAACCTCGACGAGTTCTTCATGGTCCGCGTCGCCGGCATCAAGGCGCAGGTGCGCGAGGGCATCGCCGAGCGCGCCCCCGACGGCCTGACGCCGTCCGAGCAGCTTGCGCTGATCAACCGAACCGTCTCGCAGCTCGCCTCCGACCAGCAGGCGATCTGGGCCGATTTGCGCGGCACGCTCGCCGGCGTCGGCATCGTGCTGGTCGATGGCAAGGACGTCAGCAAGGCGGAGCGGACCTGGCTCGAGGACTATTTCCTCAACAACGTGTTCCCGCTGCTGACGCCGCTGGCGATCGATCCAGCCCACCCCTTCCCGTTCATACCGAGCCTCGGCTTCACCATCGCGCTGCAGCTCACGCGCGCCATCGACGGCAAGCAGATGAACGCGCTGATCCGCATGCCCGGCAAGATCGACCGCTTCATCCGTCTTCCGGGCGACGGCAAGGAGAACAAGGTCGTACGCCTGATCTCGCTGGAGCAGGTGACCGGCCTTTTCATCAATCGCCTGTTCCCCGGCTACAATCTCCACGGCCAGGGCGCCTTCCGCATCATCCGCGACTCCGAGCTCGAAATCGAGGAAGAGGCCGAAGACCTCGTCCGCCTGTTCGAGACCGCGCTGAAGCGCCGCCGCCGCGGATCGGTGATCCGGCTCGAGATCGACGCCAAGATGCCGGAGCAGTTGCGCAGCTTCGTGCAGCACGCGCTCTCGGCGGCCGACGACGAGGTGTTCCTGGTCGACGGCGTGCTTGCCATGAACGAGCTTTCGCAACTGACGCGGCTCGACCGGCCCGACCTCGAATTCACCCCTTACGTGCCGCGCCATCCCGAGCGCGTCCGCGAGCATGGCGGCGACATCTTTGCCGCGATCCGGCAGAAGGACCTCGTGGTCCATCACCCCTATGAATCCTTCGACGTGGTGGTGCAGTTCCTGCAACAGGCCGCGCGCGATCCCGACGTCGTCGCGATCAAGCAGACGCTCTACCGCACCTCCAACAACTCGCCGATCGTGCGCGCGCTGGCCGAAGCGGCCGAGGCCGGCAAATCCGTCACCGCGCTGATCGAGTTGAAGGCGCGCTTCGACGAAGAGGCCAACATCCGCTGGGCGCGCGACCTGGAACGCGCCGGCGTGCAGGTGGTCTACGGCTTCCTCGAATTGAAGACGCACGCAAAGCTTTCCATGGTGGTGCGCCGCGAGGGCGGCAGCCTCACCACTTACGTCCATACCGGCACCGGCAATTATCACCCGGTCACCGCGCGTATTTATACGGACCTCTCCTACTTCACGTCGGAACCGACCATCGGCCGCGACGCCGCGCGCGTGTTCAACTTCATCACGGGCTACGCCGCGCCGAGCGATCTGGAGAAGATGGCGGTGTCGCCGCTGACGCTGCGCAAGCGCATCATCGAGCACATCCAGGGCGAGACCGAGCACGCACGTCACGGCAAGCCCGGCGCGGTCTGGATGAAGATGAATGCGCTGGTCGACCCCGATATCATCGACGCGCTCTATGAGGCCTCACAGGCCGGCGTGCAGGTCGAGCTCGTGGTGCGCGGGATCTGCTGCCTGCGGCCCGGCATTCCCGGCCTTTCGGAGAACATCCGCGTCAAGTCGATCATCGGACGGTTCCTGGAACATGGTCGAATCTACTGCTTCGGCATGGGCCAGGGCCTGCCGAGCGCGAAAGCGGCTGTGTATATCTCGTCGGCCGATATGATGCCGCGCAACCTCGACCGCCGCGTCGAGGTGCTGTGTCCGCTGCAAAATCCCACGGTGCATCAGCAGGTTCTCGAACAGATCATGGTCGCGAATCTGAAGGACAATGAGCAGAGCTGGCAATTGTTGCCGGACGGGTCCTCAACGCGTATGAAGGCCGCGAAGGGCGAGGAGCCCTTCAACGTGCACAACTACTTCATGACAAATCCGAGTCTGTCTGGCCGTGGAAAGTCGCTCAAGGAATCCTCGCCGCGCCGTCTCACGCGCCGAAACGAACGCCATCAGTCCTGACCGGAGATCTTTGCCGTGAAACGGCCGCGCAAGCGTGGCGCTAGCGTCGCGGTCATCGACATCGGCTCCAACTCGGTTCGTCTCGTCGTCTACGAGGGACTGACACGCAGCCTGATTCCGATCTTCAACGAGAAGACGCTGTGCGGCCTCGGGCGTGAGGTGCAGAGCACGGGTCTGCTCGCGCCGGATGCCGTCGACAAGGCGCTGACCTCGCTGAAACGTTTTCGGGCGTTGTGCCGCGTGATGCAGGTCGGCCGCGTGTTCGCGATTGCGACCGCGGCCTGCCGCGACGCTTCCAACGGCCCGGACTTCATCGCGAAAGCCGAGCGCATCTGCGCCGTTAAAATCGAGATCCTGTCGGGACCGCGCGAAGCAAAACTGTCGGCGCTCGGCGTAATCTCGGGCATCCATCGTCCCGACGGCATCGTCGGCGATCTCGGCGGCGGCTCGCTCGAACTGATCGACGTACGCGGGAACAGCGTACGCAGCGGCGTGACACTGCCGCTCGGCGGCCTCGCGCTGCAGGACCTCGCCCACAAATCGCTCAAGCGCGCCGACCGCATCGTGCGCGAGGCGATCGACGAAGTTCCGCAGCTCGCCGCGGGTCGCGGCCGCACCTTCTATGCCGTCGGCGGCACCTGGCGTGCGCTCGCGCGCATCCACATCATCCAGAGCGGCTATCCGCTCCAGGTGATGCACGGCTATTCGATTCCCGCCGCTGAGGCGCTCGATTTCTCACGTCGCCTCCGGCGGCTTGCTGCCACCAACATGCTTGCCGACATCGAGGTCGTCGCGGATGCGCGGCGCCCTCTCCTCACCTACGCAGCACTGGTGCTCGAGCACATCATCCGGGTCGCGAAGCCGAAGACCATCGTGTTCTCGACCTTCGGCGTGCGCGAGGGCCTGCTGCACGAGAAGCTGCCGGACTCCGAGCGCAACAAGGACGGCCTGATCTGTGCCGCCGAAGAGCTGAACCAGCTCTTGTCACGCTCGGCCAAGCACGCCCGCGAGTTGATTGCCTGGACCGATCGCCTCGCACGCGTGGTGAAGCTGCGCGAGACCGAGGAAGACCGCCGCCTCCGCCACACCGCTTGTCTACTGTCCGACATCGGCTGGCGCGTCCATCCCGACCATCGGGGCGAGCAGACGTTGAGCCTCGTGGTCAACGCCAATTTCGGCGCGATTGATCACCGCGAGCGCGCCTTTGTCGGCCTGTCGGTGTTCTATCGCTATGCGGGCCTCAGCGAAGAGAACCAGCCGCCGCTGACCATGCAGGAATTGCTGACACCGGCGCAGCTCGAACGCGCCCGGCTCCTTGGGGCAGCGTTCCGTGTCGCGCATCTGATCTCAGCAGCGCGCCCGGGCGTCCTGCCCGCCACGCATTTCCGCAGCCAAGCGCGCAATCTGATGCTGGTGTTCGAGCACAGGCTCGGCGACCTCGTCGCCGACCGCGTCGGCAGCCGCTTCAAGCAGCTCGCCCGGCTGATCGGACGTTCGGGGTCGATCGTCCGGCGTTAGAAACTACTCCGCCGACGCCTTGGCGTGGTGCTCGGAGGCCTCGAGCGCAGCATGGCTCAGTCGGCGCCGGCGCCAGATCGCGCCGACCAGCAGCACGACGACAACGCCGAGCAAAGCGCAGAGATATTCGGCGCCACCGCCGCCATGGGCGAATTGCGGCGGGATGTGCAGAGTGCCGAGCATCTGGTCCAGCGCGGTGCCGAACGGACCCTCGGAGAGCGAATGCAGCTTCGGCGCGATGCCCGGATCGGTCGCGATCACCTCGCCCGCGATCCAGCCGAGCAGCGCCGCACCGGCCCAGACCAGGATCGGCAGCTTCGACAGCAATGCCATGATCAGCGCCGCGCCCGCGACGATCAAGGGCACGCTGATGGCAAGGCCGAGCACCAAAAGCGGCACGCTGCCATTGGCGGCGGCCGCGACCGCGATGACATTGTCGAGGCTCATGACGATGTCGGCGACGACGACGATCTGCACCGCCTGCCACAGATGCGAGGCCGACTCGACGCCGTCCTCGTCCTCGTTTTCCGGCACCAGCAGCTTTGCCGCGATCACGATCAGTGCGAGGCCGCCGACCAGCTTGAGGTACGGCAGCTCCATCAGGCTGGCGACGATGCCGGTGAAGATGATCCGCAGCAGCACCGCGGCGCCTGCACCGAGCACCATGCCCCACAGCCGGTGCCGCGGCTTCAGGCCGCGGCAGGCAAGCGCGATCACCAGCGCATTGTCGCCAGACAAAAGGATGTTGATCCAGATGATCTTGCCGACCGCAATCCAAAAGGTCGGTTCGGCCATCTCATTGCGGAACTGGGTGAAGAATGCCCCGATCGTGGCGGGATCGAAGATCTGCCAGAGCCAGTTCACAATAAGTCCTTTCGCCCCGTCGACTTAACTTATCGGCTGAAAGCTCAGCCGACGATCTCGTTGCCCGAGAAGAACTGCGCGATCTCGATCGCGGCGGTCTCCGGGGCGTCCGAGCCGTGGGCGGAGTTCTCGCCGATCGACTTTGCATAGAGCTTGCGGATGGTGCCGTCGGCCGCCTTGGACGGGTCGGTCGCGCCCATGGCGTCGCGGTACTTGGCGATCGCACCCTCGGCTTCCAGCACCTGGACCACGACCGGGCCCGAGGTCATGAACTCGACCAGTTCGCCGAAGAACGGACGGGCCTTGTGGACGGCGTAGAACGTCTCGGCCTGTTCCTTGGTCATGCGGATGCGCTTCTGCGCGACGATCCGCAGGCCCGCCTTCTCGATCACGGCGTTCACGGCGCCGGTCAGGTTACGCGCGGTCGCGTCGGGCTTGATGATCGAGAAAGTGCGTTCGATGGCCATGATCTTGTCCTTGAAGAGAAAAAGGGTGGTTTGGAGTTGCGGGGGCTTATATCGGCGCCTTCGCGATCCGGCAAGCGACCGCCGGAACAGCCCACGGGCGCTTCGCCGCAGGGCCAGGCCGAGAGGCTGAGCCGAATTCCAACATGGATTACAACGATTTCACGCAGATGAACCCAATCTGAAGGCCCCATGAGGGTTTGGTTCAGCCTCGCTGGCCTAATGTCAGGTCCATCGAAACCAAAGCCTCCTCCCGAGGCGGATCGTTTCGGCGGCCTTTCCATCGACGCGATAGCCCCGCGCCGGCAGTTTTGAGGAGATCATCATGTTGAGGAAACTTTCGCTCGCTGCAGTCGCCGCGGTCGTGCTGGGTGCCGCGCTGGCTCCCACCTCCGCCTCCGCTCACTGGCATGGCGGCGGCTGGGGCTGGCACGGCGGTGGCGGCTGGCATCACGGCGGCTGGGGCTGGGGCGGACCGCGCTTCTACGCCGCTCCCGTCTCCTACGGTTATGGCGGCTGCTATGTGCGCCGGCTGGTCCCGACCCCCTGGGGACCCCGCTGGCGGCTGATCAACCGCTGCTACTGAGCCCGACAGAACCTTCCTGAGGTGCCGTTCCCCCCTGCGGTACCTTCCAAGAGAGGCCCCGGCGTTCCCCCCGCCGGGGCCTTGTCTTTGGGCAGATACGGCGAATTCATACAATTTTTACTAGAATGGCTGACGTCCCCAACAACCGGCGAAACCATTTTGGGGGCCAATGACTTGGTACCGTGTCGTTACTTCGAACACACGGAACCCCGAGATGGCTGGCCTTTTTGCCAATGAGAGCGAACAGATCGATCGGCGCACCAGCCGCTCGATTTGCGATGCCGTAGGCGAGCGGCTTCAGCAAAGCCTTCGTCCCGACCCCCGGCTCCCGACACATCTCGAGCAGCTGATGGACGAGTTGAGGAAGCGCGAACGCGAGTCGCACTGACGAAAAAATCGGGTTGCGTTTGATCCCGCCTGCGGTGACAAGGCCGCATGCTCTCCATCACCGATCTCTCCATCCGCCTCGCCGGACGCCTTCTGATCGACAGTAGCTCCGTGCAGATCACGCCCGGCTCGCGCGTCGGCATGGTCGGGCGCAACGGCACCGGCAAATCGACGCTTTTCAAGGTGATCCGCGGCGAGCTGGCCGCCGAGCACGGCTCGGTGACCCTGCCGCCGCGGTGGCGGGTCGGCAGCCTGGCCCAGGAAGCGCCGAACGGCCCCGAAAGCCTGATCTCGGTCGTGCTCAAGGCCGACCTCGAGCGCGACGCGCTGCTTCACGAAGCCGAGAGCGCCACCGATCCGCACCGGATCGCCGAGATCCAGACCCGGCTCGTCGACATCGACGCGCACTCCGCCCCGAGCCGCGCCGCTGCGATCCTGTCCGGCCTCGGCTTTTCCGCCGCCGACCAGCTGCGTCCCTGCGCCGAATTCTCCGGCGGCTGGCGCATGCGCGTGGCGCTGGCCGCGACCCTGTTCGCGGCCCCGGACCTGCTGCTGCTCGACGAGCCCACCAACTATCTCGACCTCGAAGGCACGCTGTGGCTGGAGGATCACCTCGCGCATTATCCGCGCACCGTGATCGTCATCAGCCATGACCGCGACCTGCTGGAGAGCTCGGTCGACCAGATCCTGCATCTGGAGCGCGGCAAGCTCACGCTCTACAAGGGCACCTACTCCTCCTTCGAGGAGCAGCGCGCCGCGCGCGAGCTGCTCGATGCCAAGGCGGTCAAGCGCCAGGAGGCCGAGCGTGCCCGCCTGCAAGCCTTCGTCGATCGCTTCAAGGCCAAGGCCTCGAAAGCGCGCCAGGCCCAATCCCGCGTCAAAATGCTGGAGCGGCTGAAGCCGATCACGGCCCTGGTGACGGAGGACGTGCGCGAGATCACCTTCCCGGCACCGGAGAAAATCCTGTCGCCGCCGATCATCGCCGTCGACAACGTTTCGGTCGGCTACGATCCGGCCACGCCGGTGCTGAGCCGCGTGACGCTGCGCATCGACAACGACGACCGCATCGCGCTGCTGGGCGCCAACGGCAACGGCAAGTCGACGCTCGTCAAGCTGCTCGCCGCACGTCTCGCCCCCTTCTCCGGCAAGGTGACGCACGCCGACAAGCTGTCGATCGCCTATTTCGCGCAGCATCAGCTCGACGAGCTGAACGAGGACGCCTCGACCTACGACCACGTCCGCAAGCTGATGGGTAGCGAGGCGCCCGAGGCGAAGGTGCGCGCCCGCGCCGGTGCGATCGGCTTCTCCGGCAAGGCGGCCGACACCAAGGCCGGCAAACTGTCGGGCGGCGAGAAGGCGCGGCTGCTGCTGGGGCTCGCGACGTTCTACGGCCCCAACATGATCATCCTGGACGAGCCGACCAACCATCTCGACATCGACAGCCGTGCAGCGCTCGCCGAAGCCATCAACGAGTTTCCCGGCGCGATCATCATGGTCTCGCACGACCGCTATCTGATCGAGGCCTGCGCCGACCAGCTCTGGATCGTCGCCGACCGCACCGTGACCAATTACGACGGCGACCTCGACGAGTATCGCCGCCTGGTGCTGTCCTCGCGCAACGCCGAGCCTGCCCCGCGCGAGCGCAGCGCGCCCAGCGAGAAGCCGCAGCGCCCGAAATCGGACAATCGCGGCTCGCTGAAGAAGCGCATCGCGGAGGCCGAGAGCGAGATTGCGCGGGTCACCGAGATCATCACCAAGATCGATACGGCGCTCGCGCTGCCAGACATCTTCACGCGCGATCCCAAGCAGGCCGCGCAGCTCTCGAAGGCCCGCGCCAATGCGGCCGATGCGCTGGCGCGCGCGGAGGAACAGTGGCTCGAGGCGAGCGCGCAGTTCGACGAGGCGGCCGGGTAGGCGAAAACCTGAAAACAACCCCATGCACAGTAGCGGGGCGCTGGCCGAAAATGCGCTACTCGGACAACGTAAGACGTTGAAATAACTTATTAAACTTCAATAATCGGTATTCGCACCCGACCCCGCGCCCTTGGCCGGCAGCCGCGGTCAGGCAAAGGCCACAAAGCCTGTCCAGCCCCGCCGATAATTGGGCCGGTGGCACAAACTGCACATCTCAGCGCGGCCGGTAAACGATAGTTTGTTCCCATCGACGAAAGCCAAGGTTTTCTCGATGTACCGCGCAAGAGTCTTCGGCGTTTCCCGTCTGCGAACCTCAACAAGGCATCTCAGAGGGACGAGCCTTCTGTGCGGCTTGCTGCTCCTTTTCAGCCTGCTGTTTTTCGGATCACCCAGCTACGCCAGCGAGACGGCAAAGCGCATCCTGATCCTGCATTCGTACAATTACACGTTTCCAGCGACGTCCATGGCGTCGGACGGAGCACGCAGTCGCCTGCTGGAAGGTTCGCGCGAGAAGATCGAGCTCAACGCCGAGTATCTCGATCTCGCTCGCTTTTCCGAACCGGGCCACGAATCCCTCATGGCCCACTTCCTCCGGGACAGATATGCGCAGAGACGACCCGACATCGTGGTCGTCATCGGCGGCGACGCCCTCCCCTTCGTGATCCAGCACCGGGACGATTTCGCGCCCCACGTTCCCGTTGTCTTTCTCGGTGTCTCGAGGCAGGGCTACGAAGCGGCAAAGCCACCGCCCGACGTGACCGGCCACATGGTCGACCTCGACGGAAATCTGACCAGGACCATCGATTTGGCCGAGCGCCTCCAACCGGAGGCGCAGCGCCTCTTCATCATTGCGGGAAGCGGCCTTGTCGATCGCCGATGGCAAGTCATCGCCCGAAGGATCATCGAAGCGCGCGACCGCAAGCTCGAAACAACCTATCTGTTCGACCTGCGCTATGATGAGCTCATCGCCAAGGTCGCCGAGATCCCCAACGACGCGATCGTCATTATGCTGTCGATGTTTCGCGACGGCGGCGGAACGGCCGTCATGCCGTCCGAGGTCACGGCCCAGGTCGCCAAATCTTCGCCGGCACCGGTTTATGCGCCGTATCCCTATCCGGTAAGAGGCTTCGTTGGCGGGTTCAGCGAAAACTACGACGCGATGGGACGCACTGCGGGCGACATCGCGCTGGAAATTCTCGGGGGCAAGGACCCGGCTTCGATTCCGCCACGAACCAGCTCTGAAGCGGCCTACCGGGTCGACCACCAGGCCATGCTGCGGTGGGGACTGAGTGAAAGCAATCTTCCGCCTGACTCCGTGGTTCTCTTCAAGCAGCCCGGCGTCTGGGAACTTTACCGTCGCTACATCATCGGTGCGGGATCCCTCGTCGTTCTCCAATCGATCCTGATAACCGCACTGATCGCACAGCGCTCGCGCCGCTGGGCGGCGGAGCGGGACAACCGCGCCAAGGAGAGCGCGCTGCGAACCAGCTATGAGCAGCTACGGTACCTCGCCGGACGACTGATCAATGCGCAGGACGAAGAGCGCCGTCGGATCGCGCGCGAACTGCATGACGACGTCGGCCAGCGCATCGCTTCGCTGTCGATCGGATTGAGCAGCCTGAGACGTCACCTTCCGGTCTCGCAGGATTTGACCAAGAACGAGCTGTCCCGACTTCAGCGGCTGACCGTCGATCTGGCGGAAGACATGCGCGAGCTTTCACACGGCTTGCACCAGGGCGTGCTCGAACATGCCGGATTGCCGGAAGCATTGCGCGAGCGCTGCGAGGAAATCGCCCGGAACTCGAACACGTCGATCGACCTCGACGTCGCAGACGGCGTCGCCGAGGTCGCGGACGACGTCAAACTGTGCCTGTACCGTGTTGCGCAGGAAGCGCTGCGGAACATTGCCAAGCATGCCCATGCCCGGCGCGCAAATATCTCGGTGGCACGCGAGCAAGGGCAGATCGTGATGAAGATCGTCGACGACGGCGATGGCTTCGACGCGAGTACGGACGGCGGCCATTGCGGTCTCGGGCTTCTGAGCATGCGCGAGCGCGTCAGGATGCTGGGCGGCACGTTCGAGATCATTTCGGCGCCGAACGCAGGCACCATCGCCACCACCTCTATTCCCGCCGGAGGCTCCCAGTGAGACCGCGCGTGGTACTCGCAGACGACCATGTGATGGTCGCGGAAGGACTGGGCCGACTGGTCGGCGAAGTCGCCGACCTCGTTGCGCAGGTTGCCGACGGCAAGCAACTCGTGGAAGCCGTCCAGCGGTTGAAGCCCGACATCGTCGTGTCCGACGTCACGATGCCCGTCATGAGCGGGCTGGACGCCCTGCGTCAGCTCAAGACCGGAGGATCGAAGGCGCGCTTCATTTTCCTGACGGTTCACGCCGACCCGCAACTCGCAACGCAGGCGATCCGCGAAGGCGCATGCGGCTATCTTCTCAAGGCCGCCGCGGGCGAAGAATTGATCGACGCGATCCGCGCGGTCATGGCGGAGCGCATCTATCTGACGCCGCACATCACCCGGGACGTGCTGCAGACGATGTCACGCACGCGCGGGGACGACCGGCCCTCGCTCTCCCCACGGCAGCTGGAATTGCTGCGATTGATCGCGCAGGGCAAGCGCATGAAGGAGATCGCTGCCCAGCTCAACATTTCGGTGAGAACCGTGGAAGATCACAAGAGCCAGTTGCTCGCGGCGCTCGGCGCGAAAAGCACCGCCGATCTGGTCAAATTTGCCGTCAAGCAGGGGCTTATTCCCGAGTGACGCGACCGGGAATTCCGGGCCGACCGCCCCCGTGATTTCCACACCCGATCCTTCAGCTTTCCCCGATGCGTCCTCCCGGCCGAGCGCGTAGGTCTTGCGCGCATCGTAGCCTATGACAAGCCGCCGAGACGGACATGAGTCAAATACGTGTCATCTTGGCTGAGGACCACCCCGAGATGGCTCAGCACCTGCAAGCGCTGCTCGACTCTCGCTACCACGTCGACGTCGTTTCCGACGGGCAGACGCTGATCGAGGCCGCGAGCCTCCAGAGGCCAGATCTGATCATCACCGACATCGCGATGCCGGGCGTCAACGGACTGATAGCGGCGCGGCGAGTCCTGGCGACACATCCGAAGCTTCCGATCGTCTTCGTGACCGTTCTGGATGAGCCGGCGATCATCAGGCGATCGCTCGCCGATGGCGCTCGCGGCTACGTCGTGAAGTCGGACGCCGGCGACGAGTTGGCCGACGCGATCGACGCCGTTCTTGCCGGCGACAGCTACGTTTCGTCGTCCGCGCGTGCGGCGCTCGGCGACAGCCCCGGGAGCGGCTGAACAGGACATTCAGGTCAATCAAGAAGGCGTCCCCAACCACCCAGGAGCCAGTGATGAGCGAGATCAAGGAAGATCCCATCGAGACGCGCGGTCAGACTGCGGACGGCAAGCCGGACCAGCCCTTCATGAGCCGGCGAAAGATCCTGCTCGCCGGGACCGCCATCGCTGCCGTTTCGGCAGCAGGTTCGGGAGCTGCGATCCCGACGGCTCAGGCGCAGCAGAGCCCACCGGCAGCCAGCGGACGGCGGCCGAACATCCTCGTCATTTTTGGCGACGACATCGGAATGTGGAACCTCAGTACCTACAATAACGGGCTCATGGGCTGGACGCCGAACATCGACCGCGTCGGCAAGGAAGGCATCATCTTCACCGATCATTATGGACAACCCAGCTGCACCGCCGGCCGCGCCGCATTCCTGATGGGGCAGATGCCGATCCGGACCGGCATGACGACGGTCGGCATTCCCGGCTCGACCCGCGGCATCCAGAAGACCGACCCCACCCTGGCGGAAGTCCTGAAGCCGCTCGGCTACGCGACCGCGCAATTCGGCAAGAACCACCTCGGCGATCGCAACGAGTTCCTGCCGACCATGCACGGCTTCGACTACTGGTTCGGTAATCTCTATCATTTGAATGCCGAGGAAGAGCCGGAGGAGCTCGACTATCCCGGCCAGAAAAATCCGGCCTACAAGCAGAAATACGGACCGCGTGGCGTGTTGCGCGCCTGGGCGACCGACGTCGACGATCCAACCACCGACCCGAAATTCGGGCGCGTCGGCAAACAGAAGTTCGAGGACACCGGCCCCCTGACGCGGAAGCGGATGGAAACGATCGACAAGGAAGTGCTCGACGAGACCCTGAAATGGCTGGACACGAACGGCAAAGGCGACAAGCCGTTCTTCGCCTGGTTCAACTCGACGGCCATTCACGTCTGGTCGCACCCGAATCCCAAATATATCCAGATGGCCGTGGACGAGGGGCGCGCCGAGGAAGACGTGGTGCGTGCGCGCATGATCGAGCATGACGAGCATGTCGGCGTGCTGTTGAAGAAGCTCGACGATCTCGGCGTCGCCAACAACACCATCGTTGTCTACACCACCGACAACGGCAACGAGCTGTTGTACTGGCCCGATGGCGGCTACGCGCCGTTCAGGGGCGAGAAAGGAACCACATGGGAAGGTGGCGTTCGCGTTCCCTGCATGGTGCGCTGGCCGGGACAGATTCCGCCCGGCCAGGTCTCAAACGAAGTGCAGGCGCATGAGGATCTCTTCCTCACCCTTGCGACAGCGGCCGGCCAGACGGGGCTCAAGGACAAGCTGCTCGCGGGCACCCAAATCGGCCAAACCCAGTACAAGGTTCATCTCGACGGCTACGACAATACGGCGCTGTGGACCGGCAAATCCAGGAAGTCGGCCCGTCGCGAGTTCTTCTATTACGACGAAACCGATCTGATGGCGCTGCGCGTCGACGACTGGAAGATCGCTTTTGGCGTCAAGAAGGACGGCAGCTGGTTCAACGAGAAGTCTTATCCAAGCATTCCCTACGTGTTCAATTTGCGAATGGATCCGATGGAAAAGATGGATCCCGAGTCTCACGAATGGGGCTATGCCGGCCGCAAATTCTTTGCCCAGAAACTCTGGGCGCCGACCGCGGCGGGGCCTTTCGTTCAGGCTCATCTGGAGAGCATGGCTGCGTTCCCGCCAAGCCAGGGAGCAGACACCTTCAGCATGAAGAAGGCCGTCGATGAAGCCATGAAGAAGCTGGACAAGCACGGCGAATAGACGATCGAGCCCGGGCAGCGGTCGCGGTCGCGCGCCCTGCCCGGATGCCTCCCCGACATGCGAGATGGAAGGGCGAGCTCATGCTGATGTCTGACCTCAAGGACATGATCCTCGTCCCGGGCGGTACGTTCAGCATGGGATCGGACCGGCATTATACCGAGGAGGCTCCAGCCCATCGCGTCACCGTCGATCCGTTTCGGATCGATGTTACGCCGGTGACGAACCGGCAGTTCAGGGCGTTCGTCACGGCGACCGGTTATGTCACGACCGCGCAAATCCCACCGGACCCGAAAGACTATCCCGGCGCTCAACCGCAGATGCTTTATGCCGGTTCGCTGGTCTTTACACCGCCCGGACGCGCCGTCGATCCAAAGCACTGGAGCCAATGGTGGAGCTTCATGAGGAGCGCCGACTGGCGTCATCCCTACGGACCAGAGAGCAATATCGACGATCTCGATGACCATCCGGTGGTGCATGTCGCCTATGCCGATGCCCTCGCCTACGCGCGATGGGCCGGGAAGGACCTGCCTACGGAAGCCGAGTGGGAATTTGCCGCACGCGGCGGGCTCGATAGCGCGGAATATGCGTGGGGCGACGACTTCGCTCCAGGCGGCAAACACCGCGCCAACACCTGGCAAGGAAAATTCCCGGTTCAAGATCTCTGCGAGGACGGCTTTTCCCGGACTTCGCCGGTCACCGCCTTCCCTCCGAACGGGTATGGCATTCACGACATGATCGGAAACGTCTGGGAGTGGACCAGCGATTGGTACATCGCGTGCCATACGGCCAATCCGGCCAAGGCGTGTTGCATTCCAAAGAACCCGCGCGGGCCCCGTGAGGAAGAGAGCTACGATCCCTGCCAGCCATCGATCCGGATTCCACGAAAGGTCTTGAAGGGCGGCTCGCATCTGTGCGCACCGAACTATTGCCGGCGCTACCGTCCGGCCGCGCGTCACGCCGAACCGATCGACACCTCGACGAGCCATGTCGGCTTCCGTTGCGTCGTTCGAGAGCCTCAAAGCCTGGCAGAAGCACCTGGTCCGCGATGATCATCGAACCTGGAAGCACGGATGCCCCGATTGTTTCGATCCGGGAGGGTCTCGGCCGAAGAACCTGTCCTGCGGGCGCGACGATCTTCGTCGAGGGTGAAATCGGAACGATCGCCTACATCCTGCTTCGGGGCGACGTCACGATCTATCTCCGGTTCGGCACCGACCAGCAGCGCCTCGTGACCGAGCTCCAGCCGGGCCAGATGTTTGGCGTGCACGCCTTGATGGCGGGCGCACAACGCGCCGCATCGGCTTATACCAAAAACGGATGCGACCTGCTGGCAGTCAGCGAGAGCAGGCTCAAGCAGAAGCTCGATGAGGCCGACCCCTTCCTTCGATACTGGGTGGACTATCTGTCCAAGCGCATCATCGACCTGTCCACGTAACGCGGCTCGTGAGGGTCCGCAGCCATGCATGCAGCAGATCGTACGCCACGCATCCCGATATTCGTGACCGTGCTCACGCTTTTCGTACTCGCGGCGTTCCTGCTCGGAACCGCGCTGACGGTCACTAACTACCTCGAGACCCGCAGAGCAGCGATCAGGGCAGCCTCGGACAGCTTCAAGACGACGATCGATCGGATCAACGAACGGCGGCTGGGCTTCTTTGCTCCCGCGTTCCTGATCGCGGCCCAGCTCAGCGACGCGCCCGCGGTCCGGCAGATCGCGGGGCTGAAAGCTTCAATCGAGCCGCTGATCCTGACGAGCCTGGCGCTCAGTCCCCAGATTTCCTCAACTTACGTCGGCTACGAAAATGGGGACTATTTTCAGATCCTGTCCATCTCGGAGGCTGAAAGCTCCTTTGTCTCGGCCTTGAGCGCGCCTCCGACGACCCGGTTCGCGATACAGGAGATCAACCACGATGAAGCCGGGGTGCGCACCGAGACCTGGCGATTTCTCGATGCCGGCCGGCGTCAGGTCGGCACGCGCAACATTGCCGCCGATTATGATCCGCGCCTTCGCCCATGGTATCGCGATGCGAGGGCGCAGCCGCAGAATATCGTCCGGAACGTGCCCTACATTTTCGCCACCACATCGCAGGCGGGAATGACTCTCGCCAAGGCCTTCGAGGGCGGCGCCGTCGGCGTCGACATCACTATCGACCGATTAATGGCCTATGTGCGGTCCGTCCGCCTCAATGACAGCCATCGCTTTGTGGCCTTCGACGAGCAGAAGCGGCTTCTGGCCCACTCCGATCCCAGCCAGATGTTCAAGCCATCCGGCATCAATGGAGGCGACGCGATGCAGGTCGCGACCGTCAGCGAACTTTCCGATCCCGTGATTCAGGAAGCCGTACGACTATTCGAGCAGAACGGTCCGTTTTCCCTGGTCCGCTTCCATGCCGCAGGCGCGGACTTTCTCGCAACGGTCGTTCGCCAGGTCGCAAGGGACGGCGGCGCGTTCTTCGTGCTCTATGCGGCGCCACTTTCGGATTTCATGGGCACGTTGGCCGATGCCGCAGCGCGGAGCATCCCGCCTGCCCTGCTCATCTTCGTGTTGTCGCTGCCGGCGATCGCCTACCTCGCGCATTCGATCTCGCGGCCCGTCATGAAGCTCGCCGGCGAGGCGGATCTGATCCGGGCATTCAAGCTGGACGATCCGATCGGCTTCGGCTCGCGTGTCCGGGAACTCGATGTGCTGATCAGGTCGATGTCCGGGATGAAGAGCACGCTCCGCGAAGTGACGAAGTTCGTCCCGAAGGCGCTCGTGAGGGACATCCTGCAAAGCGAGACGGTTGTCGCGGTCGGCGGCGAGACCCGCAACGTCAGCATCATGTTCACGGATGTCCAGGATTTCACGTCGATGGCCGGTGTCACGCCCGCCAAGGATCTGATGGTGAATCTGTCGACATATTTCGAGGAACTCGCCTCCGTGGTCATCAGCGAGCAAGGGACCGTCGACAAGTTCATTGGCGACGCCATCTTCTCCTTCTGGAATGCGCCGCTGCCGGTTGCGCGGCACGAACACGTGGCCTGTCGTACGGCGCTCAAGTGCCGGGCGGCGGCCCACCGCCTTGGAGAACGCTGGAAGGCAGACGGCCTTACGCCGTGGCACACCCGTTTCGGGCTCCACGGCGGCGAAGCGATCTTGGGCAATGTCGGCTCGACCGACCGGATCGACTACACCGCCATCGGCGATACCGTGAATGTCGCCTCCCGGATCGAAGGCCTCAACAAATATTACGGCACCGAAATCCTGGCGAGCGCAGAGATCGCGGACCTCTGCTCGGACGCGTTTCTGTTTCGTCGCGTCGACAGGATCCAGCCGAAGGGCGCGAAGAGGTCACTCGACCTCTTCGAGCTTCTTGGCGCCCTCGAGGGTCCGGAGGATTGCCTTGCAACGGCTGATATGACCGACATCGTTCGCGATTGGCACCGCGTTTACGAGGCTTACGCCAGCCGGGATTGGATGCGTGCGTTCGAGGCGCTGGAGGCGTTTGCCCGCGCCCGTCCGGACGATGTGCTGGCCGGAATCTACCTCGACCGCGTGGTCGGCTTCCTGCTCGAACCACCTCCGGACGATTGGGATGGAACGATCCGGTTTACCAGGAAGTGAGGCGCGCACCCTAGCGCTCCCGCATGATGTCGTGCCGGTAGCGCTGCAGCGGCGACAGCAGATAGCTCAGAATGGTGCGCGAGCCGGTCCTGATCTCCACCGTGACCGCCATGCCCGGCGTGAGGCTGACGAGGCGGTCGTCCACCTGCATTTGCGTGCGGTCGAGCGAAATACGTGCGCTGTAGCTCAGCTCCTGCCCGGTGGGCTCGCTGCTATCGTGCTGCGCGCCGGGCGCGCGGTCGCCACGCTCCGGCGGACGGTCGCGAATGATGGCGTCCTGCGAGACGCTCTCGACGCGGCCTTGCAGCAGGCCGTAGCGGGTGAAATTGAACGTGTCGATCTTGATTGCGGCGCCCTGCCCGGGCTCGACGAAGCCGATGTCGCGGTTGGAGATCATCGCCTCGATCTCGAGCCGGGTATCCGACGGCACGATCACGAGCAGCGACTGCGCCGGCGTGACCACGCCGCCGACGGTGTGGACCGCCAGCTGCTGCACGACGCCGTCCACCGGTGACGTCAGTCGCTGAAGCTGCGTCCGCTGCTGCGCCTTGATCAGATCGCGCGCGAGGCCGTTGGCTTTCTGCTCGCTCTTAGCGAGCTCGTCGGACAGGCTCTTGCGATACTCGGCCACCGCCTGGATGCGGGTCTCCCTGATCGCGGCGACGGCGGACTCGGCTTCCTTCAGATGGCTGCGCTGGACCCCGAGCTCCTCCTGCTGCTCGATCTGGAGCTGGAGCGTCTCGTAATAGGTCAGCTTCGAGCCGATCTCCTTCTCCATCAGCGTCCTGCGGATATCGACGCGCTGCTCGGTCACCGGGAGCAAGGCACCGAGCTTGTGGATCGTCGCCGCGATCGTCTGCTGCTCGGCGTTCTTCTGCGCCTCCTGGCCGGCAAGCGCCGCGAGCTTGGCGCGGTGCTCGCCAACCTGGCTGGCGAGAAGTTGCTGCTGCGTCGCGACAAGCAAGGGATCGGTATCGGCGGGCGGGACCAGATTGGCGGGACCATCTTCGCCGGCGGCAAGCGCCGCGCGCAGGCGCGCGCTGTTGAGCCGTTCGGCCATGAGATCGTCATGCAGATGGTCGCGCTCCGCGGCATTGACGGTCGGATCGAGCTCGATCAACACGTCGCCGGACTTGACCGCCTGCCCGTCCTGCACATGGATGGCGCGTACCACGCCGGTCTCGAAGGGCTGCACCACCTTGCTGCGGCCGCTCGACACCACCTTGCCGGTCGCGGACGCCACGATGTCGATCGTGCCCCAGGCCGACCAAGCCAGCGCCACGCAAACCAGGGCCATCAGCGCGAACGCGATGGCGCGGCCGATCGGCGACGGCGGGGTTTCCGTGATCTCCAGCGCCGCGGGCAGGAACGCGGTTTCCGCGGCGCTCCGGTTCTTCGTAGTCCGGAACGGAACGACAGTCTGCTCCGGCTTTCGGGCCGGTGCGGTGCTAGCCGACCTCATAGAGTCCTCCCTGAAGCCGGTGCAGGTTGGCATAGCGGCCGCCGCTCCTGATCAAGGCATCATGCGTGCCGTCCTCGACCAGACGGCCGCGCTCCAGCGTGAAGATGCGATCGGCGCCGCGGACGGTGGAGAGACGATGCGCGATGATCAGGACGGTGCGGCCCTTCGCGATGTCTTTCATGTTGTCGTGGACGATCCGCTCGCTTTCGTAGTCCAGCGCGCTGGTGGCTTCGTCGAAGATCAGGATGCGCGGATTGGTCACCAGCGCGCGGGCGATCGCGATGCGCTGACGCTGGCCGCCCGAGAGTGTCGAGCCGCGCTCGCCGACCACCGTGTCGTAGCCTTCGGGAAGCTCAAGAATGAAATCATGCGCGCCGGCAAGCCTTGCCGCCTCGATGATCCGGTCCATCGGCAAAGTCGGATCGGCGAGCGCGATGTTGTCCCGCACCGAGCGGTTGAACAGCATGTTCTCCTGCAGCACCACGCCGATCTGTCGCCGCAGCCAGGCCGGGTCGGTCATCACCAGGTCCATGCCGTCGATCAGCACGCGGCCGCCCTGCGGCAAATAGAGCCGCTGCACCAGCTTTGCGAAGGTGCTCTTGCCGGACCCCGACGAGCCGACGATGCCGACGGTCTGGCCGGCCGGAATATCGAAGGAGACATCATGCAGGATTTCCGGCCCATCGAGCCGGTAGCGAAACGCGACGTGCTCGAAGCGAATGTTGCCCTGGAGCGCCGGCAGCCCGGCGCGGCCCGCGGAGTAAGCCGGCTCCGCGGCACTGTTGAGGATGTCGCCGAGCCGCGCGATCGAGAGCCGCGCCTGATGGAAATCCTGCCAGACCTGCGCCAGCCGCAGCACCGGCGCCGAGACGCGGCCCGCGAAGATGTTGAAGGCCACGAGCTCGCCGACGGTCAGCGCATCGCCGATCACCAGCCGCGCGCCGACATAGAGGATGCCAGCGGTGACGACCTTGCTGACGAACTGCACGAGCTGGCTTGCGGTGTTGCCGAGGCTGGTGACACCAAAGCTCGCCGAGACGTAGCCTGCGAGTTGCTCTTCCCAGCGGCGCTGCATCTGCGGCTCGACCGCCATCGCCTTCAGCGTCTCGATGCCAGAGACGCTCTCGACCAGAAACGCCTGGTTCTCGGCGCCGCGGCGGAATTTCTCCTCCAGCCGGCGGCGGAACAGCGGCGTCGCGACCGCTGAGATCGCGATGTAGAACGGGAACGATCCGAGCACGATGCAGGTCATCAGCGGCGAATAGGCGAACATCACCGCCAGGAACACCGAGGTGAAGACCAGGTCGATGAGCAGCGTCAGCGACGATGAGGTGATGAAATTCCGGATGTTCTCGAGCTCGCGGACCCGCGCCACGGAATCGCCGACGCGCCTCGCCTGAAACCAGGCCATCGGCAACGCCAGCAGATGATTGAACAGGCGCGCGCCCAGCTCGACGTCGATGCGGTTGGTCGTGTGCGAGAACAGATAGTTGCGCAGGATTCCGAGCATGGTGTCGAACAGCGAGACGACCACGAGGCCGACGACGAGCACGTCGAGCGTCGACAGCGAGCGGTGCACCAGCACCTTGTCGATCACGACCTGGAAGAACAGCGGCGACACCAGCGCAAACAGCTGGAGGAAGAACGAGGCCGCCACCACCTCCCCCAGCAGCCGCCGGTACTTGCCGATGGCGCCGATGAACCAGGTGATGTCGAAACGGCGTCCGAGGTCGGATAACCCTGCACGCCGGGTCATCAGGATCAATCCGCCGCCCCAGATCACAGCAAACTCGTCGCGCTCCATGAACACGGGCCGCTGCGTCGTCGGCGACTGCACCAGCACCTTGTCGGCGGAGGCTTTTGCGATGACCATGAAGCTGCCGTCACGCAGCATCGCGATCGCCGGGAGCGGAGTGTCCGACAGGCGGCTCCACTGCGTTCGATGGGTTCGCGCTTTCAAGCCGAGGGATTTGGCGCAGCGGATGATGTCCGCTGCGCCAAAATGGACCGCACCTTGCCGGTGCCTGAGCTGATCGCGGTCGGCCGCCACGCCTTGCAGGTGAAGCAAGGTCAGGAGCGCGTCGAGCCCCGTATCGGTCGAGACCACGTGCGTCGTCATGGGCGTTCTCCAGGCCGGAGCGTCAGGCGTGCTGCGGCGGAGCGAGCGTCTGGGTCTGCGCCATGTGCGGATCGGCCAGCGGCATCACGCCATGGCCGTCGCCTGCGGGAACGAAGCTCGCCGCCATGGCCTGGTTGAGCAGCATCGCGGCCGCCATCGCCCCACCGTCCTGGATCAGGACGTTGTTGCCGGTGCCGCCATCGAGGACGTCCTGGCCGGGGCCGCCGATCAGCACATCGTCACCCGCGCCACCGGTCAGCGTATCGTTTCCGGAGCCGCCGATCAGGACGTCATCGCCGTTGCCGCCATTGGCGACGAGCTGGATGCCGCCGTGCAGGCCGGTGGCGGTGATGACATCGTCGCCGTCGAGGCCGTTGATGACGAGCCTGTCGCCCGCACCGGCATCGGTGATGTTGATGTCCTGGCCAAGCCCGGACACCGTGATGATGCCGTCGTGCTCGGTCACCGTGATGACGTCGGCGCCACTGGTTCCGTTGATGGTCACGGTATCGGCGGCGCCGTCATTGGCGCCGAGGTCGAGATTGACCTGGTTCACGCCGGTGCCGGAGAGATCATTGACCGTGATGTTGTCGGCGCCGCCCAGCGCATTGAAGTCGATATGCTCGATGTTGTTCACGTCCATCGCGATGTTGGCGACATCGCGGGTGAACAGCACCCTGCCGCCATTGGCCGAGATGTTGATGTTCTCGCTGACATTGGCGCCGTTGAACAACAGCGTATCGGTGCCCTTGCCGCCTTCGACGGTGTCGCTGCCGTCGCCGGGATTCCAGACGAAGGTGTCGTCACCGGCGCCGAGATTGGCGACGTCGTTGCCGCGGCCGCCGTTCACGACGTCATTGCCGGCGCTGCCGGTGATGGTGTCGTTGCCGTCGCCGCCGTTGATGTTGAGGCTGAGGAGCTGTCCGGCCTTGATCGTGGAGGCGTCGATGACATCGTTGCCACCTCCGCCGTTAACGGCGAGCACGTCGCCGGCGTCGGCATGCGCGATCGTGACCTGCGCGGCCAGGCCGTTGACGTCGATCGAGCCGCCCGAGGCGACGACCTTGATGGTGTCGTCGCCGGCGCTGCCGTTCACCGTCACGCGGTCCGCCGCGCCGTCGCCGCTCTGACTGCCGGGGCTGGCGCCGAGGTCGATCGCGACCTGGGTGACGTCGGTGCCGGTGAGATCGTTGACCGTGATGTTGTCGGCACCGCCGGCAGCAGCGATCTGCACGTGCTCGACGCCGTTGATATCCATGACGACATTGCCGACATCGCGGGTGAGCAGCGCGCGGCTTCCATTCGCCGAGATCGACATGTTCTCGGCCACGTTGGAGCCGTTGAACACCAGCGTATCCGTTCCCGTGCCGCCTTCGACGACGTCGCTGCCGTCACCGGGATTCCACGTGAAGATGTCGTCGCCCGCACCGAGCAGAGCCAAATCGTTGCCGCGGCCGCCGGTGACCTTGTCGTTGCCGTCGCCGCCGATCAGGGTGTCGTTGCCCTGGCTGCCGGTGATGGTGTCATTCCCTGCGCCGCCGTCAATGGCCAGCCCGATCACCGCAGCGAGCATCGACGCATCGATGACGTCGTTGCCGCCGAGCGCCTGGATCACCAGCCGGTCGTTGGCAGCCTCCGCATTGGCGATGGTCACGATCTCCGGCAGGCCCGTCACCGTGACCGTGGTGCCGACGGCCGTGACCTGGATGTGCTGATTGCCGTTGGTGCCGTTGACGGTCACGGTGTCAGCCGCGCCGTCGCCTTGCGTGCCGCCGGGAACGGCTCCGAGATCGACCAGCACCTGCTTCACGCCGGTTCCGGTGAGATCGCCGACGGTGACGTTGTCGGCGCCGCCGCGCGCATCGAACTCGATCTCCTCGATGCTGTTGAGGTCCATCGTGATGTTGGCGACATCGCGGGTGAAGCGCACCCTGCCGCCATTGGCCGTGATGTTGATGTTCTCGTTGATGTTGGCGCCGTTGAACACGAGCTTGTCGTTGCCCGATCCGCCTTCCACGGTGTCGCTGCCGTCGCCGGGATTCCAGATGAAGGTGTCGTCACCGCTCCCGAGTTGGGCGACGTCGTTGCCGCGGCCGCCGTTGACGATGTCATTGCCGGAACCGCCGATCAGGAGATCGTTGCCGTCGCCGCCGGTGATCGTGTCGTTGCCGGCGCCGCCATCGAGTGTCAGCGAGATCAGGCTGGCGAGCCCGTTTCCGGCCGTGATGACGTCGTCGCCACCGCCGGCGTGCAGCACGAGATTCTCGGTCGTGCCGATGTCGAGCGAAAATGGCGCGGTGCCCGTCCCGTCGAACCGCACGCGGGTGCCGTTCGCGGTGATCGTAAATGTCTCGGACGCATTGCTTCCGTTGATCTGCGCCGTGTCGTTGCCGTCGCCGCCCTCGAAGACGTTGCTGCCGCCGCCGGGATTCCAGATCATGAGGTCGTCGCCGGCCTCGCCGAACAGCTGGTTGTTGCCGCTGCCACCGTCGAGCGTGTCGCTGCCCGCGCCACCGAACAAGAGATCGTTGCCGCCGCCGCCTTTGATCACGTCGTTGCCGGCCTGCCCGAACAGCAGATCGTTTCCCGAGCCGCCGGTGATCCTGTCATTGCCGTCGCCGCCGAAAATGTTCACCGCCGGCATCGCACCGTGGCTTTCGTCGACGGTGATCGTGTCGTCACCGCCTTGACCGAAGACATCAATCGCGTTCGTGTTGGCCACGGTGGGATCGCCACCGACCGTCTTCACGTGCCCGTTATTGATCAGGATGCGTCCGGACTTGTCGCGGCCTATCACGAGGCCGTTATTGGCGCTGTCGCCGAAAATCGTGAGCTGCCCCGTAACCGGGGAAAAAACCGAGGTAATAGACATCCAAATATTCCTTCGATCGATCTAGCCCCTCCTCTCGATCCGTAGCAGCCGCCATCAAGACAATCTTGGAGCGTTGCTTGAGACGCGCGTGATTATTCTGGAGATTTCCTCCAGATTTGCGGCGGATGTGACGGCTGGCACATTGCGAGGCGCTCGATCACGTTTCACAACCGCGCGATTTTCCATCGGCGCGCGCGAGCAGCACGGGCGGCACATCGAAACCAAGCGCCTTGGCCGTCTTCAAATAATGACCAGTTCGTAGCGGCGCGGTGCCTGGATCGGCAGATCGTGCGGCGAAGCGCCTTTCAGAATGCGATCAATATAGTCGACGGATGCGCTGACCAATTCATCCCAGACGAATGTGTAGGATATCAGCGCCCCGCCATCGACGGCGCCCAGCACCGAATTCAAGGCGGGCACGTGAAAGCGGGCGCACTGGGCGACGATGTGATCGCGATGCCCGTTGGTGAAGGGTTCGGGAATCACGAGCGGACCGCTGTTCTGCGACCGCACAGTTCGACAAGAAGAGCTAGCGTCCGCCGACGATTCCGGAGAACGCCCTACTACCGCACAGGCCCGCGCATCGAGGCCGGTTGCCCCGGCAATTTCAGCTTTGGCGCAACTTCGGTCAGCTTGCCTCCGGCGAGCGCGAACACCTGCAAATCCTGGTCAATGTAATTGCCCACATAGAGATAATCGCTGCTCGGACTATAGACGACGCCCTCCGGCAGGCCACCAAGCGGCGCGCGAGAGATGACCGTCAGCTTGCCTCCCTCCCCGATCGACATCAGAGCCAACTCGCCGGTCTTGGTCTTGAACCAGTCGCTATCCTTGGCGGAGGTGCCGAGCAGCAGCGGCGCCGCCGCTGTCTTTCCATCTGGCGCGATGGCAAAGCCTTCTGGTCCAATGCCGGGGCTCATGACGTCGACCACGTGAGGATGCGGACCTGTCGCTTCGATGATCACCTCTGCGTCGACGTTGTTCTTCCCTGCACCGGTATTTGAGGCGATGGCGTATTTGCCATCCGGCGTGATGTCGATGTTGTAGGGGTTGATTGCCGACGGAATGTCCAGCGACTTGTCGTAGGTGACCTTGTCGCCATCGATGGACAGCACACCGATCTTGTTCACAAGATTCAGGCAAACGAAGGCGCGCTTGCCGTCCGGTGTGATAGCAACCGCCGCGGCCTGCTGCTCTACAGGCACTTCGGCAATCGCCTTGACCGTCGAACCCTGGATAGAGACAACAGAAACACTCTTGCCATCACGATTGGCAATCAGTGCGAGGTCGCCCTTCTTCGAGATCGACAGGCCGGACGGCTGTCGCCCGACGGTGACCGTATCGATCAACTTCGGCGGCTCCGCGGTGAGGTCGATCACGTACAATTTGTTATCCGGGACTGCTTTCCAGGCGTTGCCGTCCTGAACGTTAGTCACGGAATTCGCGACAAGGCCGAGCTTGCCGTCCGGCGTGATCTGCAGATTGGTCGGTGGCCCCAAAAGCGAATTGGTCAGTGGCAGGTTGGCGCGAATCCTGGGCTTGGCCGGCTCAGAAATGTCGACAACCAGCACAGCGTCGGTTGCCGGCGCGACGTTCACTTGGCCGTCGGCACCAAAGGTGACCTTGCTGTCAAGGCCGATCAGCATGTCATTGGTTCCGGCGATCGCCGAGCCAGTTGCGGCAAAGCAAACCACGCACGTCGCGCAAATTACATTGCGTAAGTCCATGATGCATTTTCTCCCCATCGGCTCGTTTTGATCGAGCTCCTCTTCTACCCTACCTCGCTGCCTCCATGGCGTGCAACCAGAACCGCGCCGTCGCGCGCGAATGGGACGATCCATCGAGCCGCGTGGGCCGTGCGATCAGGCAGCCGACTATTCGATCACGCGATCGGCGCGCGCGAGCAGCACCGGCGCATCTCAACGCCAGGCGCCTTGGCCGTCTTCAAATTGACGACGAGCTCGTAGCGCAATGCTGCAATGAATTCGCGCCGCCGCATGCCCCAACCTCGCCCCTTGAATGCAGGGAGTGTAACTGTTCAAGCGTAACGTTTGATAGATGCCGGATGCATTTCCATCGGACATATCCGGGCTAGCAGAGTTTGCGGCGGCGCATCGCGCGTGGTTCGGCTCCATGCTACGGTGCATGGAGCGGCCTCTTCGGCCGAATGCAATTTCAAACAAGTTATTTTTTTGGGGAGGCCGAGATGTCGTCACCCGAACCGATCAAATTCACCGACGGCGCAGCTTACGAGCGCTTCATGGCGCCGTGGAGCCGATCGGCCGGGACTCTGTTCCTCGACTGGCTGGCGCCACGCTCCGGGCTGGCCTGGGTGGATGTCGGTGCGGGCAACGGCGCGTTCACTGAGCTCCTTCTTGCGAAGTCTGCTCCCTCATCCGTTTGCGCGATCGATCCCTCCGACGGACAAATCACGACTGCGCGCCAAAAAATATCGGCAAAGCTGGTCGAGTTTTCGATTGGCGATGCGATGGCGCTTCCCTACGTCCGCGACCGTTTCGACGTCGCGGTGATGGCGCTGGCGCTGTTCTTCGTGCCCGACGCCCGCAAGGGCGCCTCGGAAATGGTCCGCGTCACCAAGCCGGGCGGGATGGTTGCGTCCTATACCTGGGACATCGTGCGCGGCGGCTCACCCACTCAGCCCCTGTGGGAAGAAATGGACGGACTTGGCAAGCCGGCGATGCGCCCGCCGAGTGCAGACATATCACGTTTCGAAGCGCTGAAGGCGCTTTGGGCAGAGCTCGGTCTGCGCGATGTCGAAACCCGCGAATTGGTCGTCGAACGAACGTTTGCGAATTTCGATGACTACTGGCTATCGATGGTCGTCAGCAGCCCGGCCGGCGTATTGGGAAGGCTGTCGGAGACAGAGAGCGCGGAACTGCAGCGCCGATTGCAGGCGCGACTGCCGGCGAGCGCGACCGGTGAGATCACCGTTCATGCCTTCGTCACCGCGATCAAGGGACGCAAGGCAGCTTGATCCTCTGGACGACCATGCGCGGCTGATCGCGTTGCCAGCCGCAGCCGACTTCAGTGCGAAAGACCGACGACGTGTTACGTCGCCGCTTTCTTCTTCGCCTTCGGCTTGGTCGCCTTCGGGACGACCTGCGGTTCGGGCGAGCCCTCGATCGCGGAGAGGCGTCCGGACGTGAACGTGTAGATGCCGGCGCGCGGACCCGTGGTCCAGGTCACCGTCGCGACGCGACGACCAGCCGCATCGCTGGAGAGATTGACGGTCGAGGGCGCGCCGATACCGCGCACCACGTCGCATTCGGTGTGGCCGAGCGCGACCGTGCCGCCCATCGGCGCAGGCGCCGTCGTCGACGCATTGGCATCGGCAGGTCCGGGCGGCGGTGTCATGCCGGGGCATCCGCCATCGGCGCTGACGAGATCTTCAGCGCCAACCGGCTTGTCGGGGGTCAGGGGCGGCGATTCGATCGAGATGTTCTTGAT